>NZ_JAGQDG010000009.1 GCF_018069865.1 Ideonella paludis | reverse complement strand
TGCTGGCCATGGGCCGCGCGCTGATGGCGCGCCCCAAGGTGCTGCTGCTGGACGAGCCTTCCATGGGCCTCTCACCCATCATGGTCGACAAGATCTTCGAGGTGGTCGACACCATCCACAAGCAGGGTGTGACCATCCTGCTGGTCGAGCAGAACGCCTCGCGCGCCCTGGCCATGGCCAACCGCGGCTATGTGATGGAGTCCGGCGAGATCACCATGACCGGTGAGGCCAAAGCCTTGCTCACCGACCCCAAGGTCCGGGCGGCTTATTTGGGGGAATGACGAACAGAGGGGGGCAGGGCGCTGTGTTTGTCACAGCGGCGTCACGCAGTCTGCATAAACTGAGGTGATGAGCCTTGTGTCTGCCCCCGAAGCCGTGCTCCTGAACCGCGAGCAGGCCATTCTTGAGTTCAACCGCCGAGTGCTGGCGCAGGCGCAGCGCTCAGATGTGCCGCTGCTGGAGCGCCTGCGTTACATCACCATTGTGTCGTCCAACCTCGATGAGTTCTTCGAGGTGCGCTTTGCAGACGTGCTGGAGAGCACGCTCAGCGGCGGCGGTGAGGCCAACTACAGTGAGCTGGTGGCGGTCGCCTCAGCGGCCCATGCCTTGATTGACGAGCAGTACGCCGTCTTCAACGAAGTGGTGATGCCGGCCTTGCAGCGTCAGGGTATTGCGGTGGTCAACCATGCCGACCGCAGCCCGGCGCAGCGCGAGTGGGTGGCCCGCTTTTTTGAGCAGCAGGTCCGGCCACTGCTGATTCCGGTGGGCTTGGACCCTGCGCACCCCTTCCCGCAGGTGGCCAATAAGTCACTGAACTTCATCGTTCGCCTGGGCGGGCGGGCGGCCTTTGGCCGAGAGTCATCGATTGCGATCGTCAAGGTGCCCCGCGTCTTGCCGCGTGTGATTCGCCTGCCACCCGACCTCTGTCCGGCGGGGCAACAGCACTTTGTGTTGCTGTCCAGTGTGATTCGCGCCCACCTGGAGTCTTTGTTCCCTGGCCGGACGGTGGAGTCGTTCTCACAGTTCCGCGTGACCCGGGATTCCGACCTGGACGTCGACGAAGACGATGTCACCAACCTGCGCCAAGCGCTGCGCACCGGTTTGACCACGCGGCATTTTGGCCGGGCCATTCGCTTAGAGGTGGTCCGCTCCTGTCCTGAGGATTTGTGGCGCTTGCTGCTGGATCAATTTCAACTGCCCGAAGCGGCGCTGTATCGCGTCAACGGCCCCGTGAACCTGGTGCGCCTGGGTCAGTTGATCGACCAAGCCGACGACTTGCCCGGTCATGCTTTGCGCTTTGCGCCCTACGAGGGCAGTTGGCCTTCGGGGCGATTGGGCCGTGGTCGTTCCTTCTTCGAGGTGCTGGCCGAGCGGGACATCATGTTGCACCACCCCTTCGAGTGCTTCGATCCCGTGGTCGAGTTCTTGCGCGAAGCGGTGCATGACCCCGAGGTGCTGGCGATCCGCCAGACCATCTACCGCACCGGGGCGCAGTCGGTGTTGATGGACTTGCTGCTCGAAGCAGCGCGCCGCGGCAAAGAGGTGACGGCGGTGGTGGAGTTGAAGGCCCGATTTGACGAAGAGGCCAACATCAACTGGGCTGAGCGCTTGGAGTCCGTCGGTGCGCAGGTGGTGTATGGCATCGTCGGCTTGAAGACCCATGCCAAGCTGCTGCTGGTCACCCGGCGCGAGCTCAACAGCAAAGGCCAGGCGCGCCTGCGCCGCTACGTGCATCTGTCCACCGGCAACTACAACCCGCGCACGGCCAAGCTTTACACCGACGTGGGCTATCTCACCGCAGACCCAGGCATCACGGCTGACGCCGACGGCATCTTCCAGCAGATCGCCAGCCTCACCCGTGTGAAGCCGCCCAAACACTTGTTGACGGCGCCCTTTGTGTTGCATCGTCGGCTGCTGAAGCAGCTCGATCAAGTCGCCCAGGCGGCTGCGGCGGGCTTGCCAACCCGGGTGGTTGTCAAGTGCAATGCCTTGACCGACGACGCCTTGATCGCCGGCTTGCTGCGCGCAGCCCAGGCGGGCGCCCAGGTTGAGCTGATCATTCGCGGTGCTTGTACCTTGCGCCCTGGTGTGCCGGGCGTGAGCGAGAACATCCGAGTTCGCTCAGTGGTCGGGCGCTTCTTGGAGCACACGCGAGTCATCTATTTGCGCTGGGGCCCCTCGGACGATGACGAAGTGCTCTACCTGTCGAGTGCCGATTGGATGAGCCGCAATATGGAGCGGCGCATCGAGCTGGCCTGGCCGGTGAACGACCTCAAGCTGCGTCAGCGCGTGATCGACGAATGTTTGGTCCCCTATTTGCACGACGCCTGCGACGCCTGGACCTTGCAGGCGGACGGCAGCTACCTGCGAGAGCGTACCGACGGGCCCAGCGCGCAGCGCGCCCTGATGCAGCGCTTCGGTCGTTCAAGCACAGACTGAGGCCGCCGTCATGGACTTGATTCTCTGGCGCCACGCCGAAGCAGAAGAGCTGGAAGCTGGCGTCGACGACCCCGCACGCGGCCTGACGCCCAAAGGCGTGAAACACGCGCGGCGCGTGGCGGAGTGGTTGAACCGCTTCCTGCCGGATCGCACCCGCATCTTGGTCAGCCCTGCGCTGCGCGCGCAGCAGACGGCGGAAGCCTTGGAGCGCCGCTTCAAGACCTCTGAGGCCCTGGCGCCCGACGCGGGTGTGGAGGCCCTGCTGGCCGCCGCGCGCTGGCCTGAATCCCGCGAGCCTGTGCTGGTCATCGGCCATCAACCCACACTGGGCTTGGCGGCTGCCTACTTGATGACCGGCCCGCGCCTGGCGAGTGCGGCGGAAGGGGGGTTGCAGCCTTGGTCCGTGAAGAAGGGTGGGGTGTGGTGGCTGCGGCATCGACCCCGCGAGGACCGTGGCGAGGTGGTTCTGGTGGCGGTGCGTACCCCTGAAATGATCTAGGGCCTGCACCACGTACGGTGCATTTGCACCGAGACGGTGCAATGGGGCACTTTGTAGGTGCGCGGCAGGCTTCACCGTCCCGGTGCGCCCGGCGTCGCTTTGGTGCGAGTCTCGGCACACAACTTGCTCACTGAGTCGCGCTGCGCGCCATGCCGGTGCAGGCGCGCAGAAAGCGGTCAGGTTGTCGCGCCGCCGGGCGCAGTGCTGAGGGGTTTCTCATGGATCAAGTCAAGCAGGGCACAGATGCCTTGTTCATTTTGCTGGGCGCCATCATGGTGCTGGCCATGCACGCGGGCTTTGCCTTCTTGGAGCTGGGCACCGTGCGCAAAAAGAACCAGGTCAATGCGCTGGTCAAGATCCTGGTCGACTTCTCGGTCTCGACCGTCGCCTACTTCTTTGTCGGCTACACGGTGGCCTATGGCGTCAGCTTCTTCAGCGGTGCGGAGCTGTTGGCTGCCAAGAGCGGCTTTGAGCTGGTCAAGTTCTTCTTCTTGTTGACCTTTGCGGCAGCCATTCCGGCCATCGTCTCCGGCGGCATTGCCGAGCGTGCGCGCTTTGGCCCGCAACTGATGGCGACGGCGGTGATCGTCGGCGTCATCTACCCGCTGTTTGAAGGCGTGGTCTGGGGCGGCAAGTTCGAGCTGCAAGCGTGGCTGAAGGCGGCGACGGGCTTTGAGTTCCACGACTTTGCAGGCAGCGTGGTGGTGCATGCTGTGGGGGGCTGGATCGGCTTGGCCGCGGTGCTGCTGCTCGGGCCTCGGAGCAACCGCTATCGCAAAGACGGTGCGATGAGCGCTCACCCGCCGTCGTCCATTCCCTTTCTCGCACTGGGCGCTTGGATCCTGACGGTGGGCTGGTTCGGCTTCAATGTGATGAGCGCTCAAACCGTGGACAAGATTTCCGGCTTGGTGGCGGTCAATTCCCTGATGGCCATGGTGGGTGGCACGCTGGTGGCGGTGTTGCTGGGTCGCAATGACCCGGGCTTTGTCTACAACGGCCCCTTGGCAGGTTTGGTGGCGGTTTGCGCCGGCTCTGATGTGATGCACCCGATGGCCGCTTTGGTGGTTGGCGGCGTGGCTGGTGCCGTGTTCGTGAAGCTCTTTACCCTGACTCAAAACCGCTGGCGCATTGATGATGTGCTGGGGGTCTGGCCGTTGCACGGCTTGTGCGGTGCATGGGGGGGCATTGCTTGCGGCATCTTCGGCCAAACGGCCTTGGGTGGCATGGGCGGCGTGGGCTTCATGGCCCAGTTGGTGGGCACCTTGGCCGGTGTGGCCTGGGCGTTGGCAGGCGGCTTTGCGGTGTATGGCTTGATCAAGGCCCTTGCCGGCCTGCGCCTGAGCCAAGAAGAAGAGTTCGAAGGCGCTGACCTCAGCATCCACCGCATCGGCGCGACGCCGGACCGCGAGGTCAGCTGGTAATCAGTTCCGGGGCGCGGGCCTCGGCAGGCTTCGCCGGCGTCGCCTCTGCAACCTCAGGCTGCAGAGGCACCCACAAGGTGATGGTGGTGCCGACGCCCAGCTCACTGGTGAGGGTGATGTGCCCGCCATGCAAGGTGATCACCTCTTTCAAGATGGCCAGGCCCAGGCCTGCGCCCAAGATGTGACCTGAAGGGTCAGCTCGGAAGAAGCGCTCAAAGGCGCGCTCGCAGGCCTCGGGGCTCATGCCAATGCCCTTGTCTTCAACGCTGATGGCGGCAAAGGGGCGGCCCTCGTGCTCGGTCAGCACGGTGCGCAACACAATGGGGGCGTCGGGCGCCGAGTACTTGATGGCGTTGGAGGTGGCGTTGACGATGGCCTGCTGCAGCTTGGCCGGGTCGACCTTGGCCATCAGCGGCTTATCGCCACCGATCACCTGGATGCGGTGCGGGTTTTCGGGTGTGCCGCTGCTCTCGGCCGCGGTCTCCGCGACTTTGCGCAGATCGACCTCTTGCGTCACGAAGTCCTGCTCGCCCCGCGAATCCAGGCGAGCCAGGTCCAGCAATTCGTCCACCAGATGCTTGAGCACGCCGGCTTGGCGATAGACGATTTGATTGAGTTTTTCGCGCTTGGCGTCCGGCACATCCGGGCGCAAGAGCAGCTCTGAGAAGCCATAGACGCTGGCCAAGGGCGTGCGCAACTCATGCGCGGCAGTGGTCAGGAATTCGTCCTTGAGCCGTTCGACCTCGGTCTCGCTGGTCACGTCTCGGAAGTAGTAGACGCGGTGCAACTCACCCTCTCGTGAGCTGCGATGCAGGATGCACAAAGGCGGCCCGGCCAGTTGCACCACCGCATCGCCGGGGGTCAGTGGCGGGTTGGGTGCCATCTCGCCGCGCAGGCCGTCCAGCCACTCGTCCACGGCCTCCTCGCTCAAGCCAGTCAGATCGCCGGGTCGCAGCCCAAAGAGCTCGCTGAAGGCCGGGTTGGTGAAGACCAAGCGGAAGGTGTTGTCGTCGTGACGCTCGAACACCAAGACGCCGTTGGGGGAGAGGTCGCTGACCGCATCCAGCCAGGCCGTGCGTTCGCGCGCCTGAGTGCTTTGAGCCAGGGCATTGCGCTCCACTTGTTGCTTGCGCCGAGCGATGGTGCCGATGGTCCAAAACAGCAAGGCGTCGATGCACAAGCCCAGGATGGCCACCACATTGCTCTGCGTGGTGGCAAAGCCGGAGTCGGTGGTTTCAGCCTCGTAGTGGACGGTCCAGGTGTGACCGGCAACCGTCAGCGGGCGTTGCAAGCTCAGGGGAGGCGCTTGGGTGGCCGCACTGGGGTGGCTGCCGTAGAACTTGGAGCTCTCGGTGATGCGGTCCCCATCATGCAGCGTCAGCCGCATCTGTTCCGATTCGGCGCCCAGAACGCCATGCATCAAGTCATCGATGCGAAAAGGGGCATACACCCAGCCCCACAAGGCGGACCATCGCGCTTCCTGAGTGGCCGGCACTGTGTTGCCCCGATAGACAGGCACATAGAGCAAGAAGCCGCGCTGGACATCCTTGCCGTCTTCTTGCATCAACGTGACTGTGCCAGACAGGGCGGCCTGTCCAGATTCACCTGCGCGTCGCATGGCCGCGCTGCGGGTGGCCTCGGACATCATGTCAAAGCCAAAGGCGCGCAGATTGCGGCCTTCGAACGGCTCCAAGTAGACGATGGAGGTGTACAGATCGCGCAAGCCAGCGGGCTTGACCGCATAGTCCGCAAAGCCTTCTTGGCGCACGGCCTGCTCGTGGGCTGCCAGTTGCGGTGGGGCGATCAGCTTGGATACGCCCAAGCCTTGGATGCCCGGGTAGCGCTCGGCCAATTGCAGGGTGCTGACGTAGCGCTGCCATTGGCTGCGACTGACCTCGCCGCCTTGGGCGGCGAACAAAGCCACTCCGCCGCGCAGCGCGCCCTCATAAGTGGCCAGGCGTTGCTCAAGCCGCCGGTGCACATCGTCCGTGCGGCGCTCGAAGCGCTGTTGAGCTTCGTCGTGCGACAGGGTGTGTGACAGCCACCACGCAATCGCAGTCAGGGCCAAAGAAATCGCCAGGATGATCCAGGCGGCGGCGGGTCGGGTGAGCCAAGACTCAATCGCATTCGGAGGCGAAGGCGTGTGGGTCGCCTCAGCCGACTCCGCATGACCGGTATGTTCGATGATTTCCATTAAATCACCTTGGCGACGGATTGCAGGAGTTGTCTTGGACTAAAGGGTTTGACCAAGTAGGCATCTGCACCGGCACTCAGCCCAGCCTGCTTGTCTGCAGCTTGGTTTTTGGCGGACAACATCACCACTTTGGTGCGCTTACGGCTGGGGTCGGCCTTCAGCCGCTTGCAGACTGCCAGACCATTGAGCTGGCCGGGCATCATGACGTCGAGCAGCACCAGATCGGGGGCGAGCCGTTGGGCCATTTGAAGGCCTTGATCCCCGTCCTCGGCCTCGTGGATCTCAAAGTCTCCATGTTCGAGGCTCATGCGGATGAGGTCTCGAATATCGGCTTGGTCTTCTACGATCAGGATACGTTTCACGACAACAATCCTTCAGTGAGGACTTTGAAAGGCACCGCACAGCCGCGGGTGCGGCTTGGGCGCTTGATGGGTAATGCTGCACTCTAGGTGGGGGCTGGCGCGGCAGTTCCCTGCAAATGATGGGCATTGACGGTGGTATTCGGCCGCTGGTGGCGCCTGTTAACCTTCGGTGCATGGCTTCTGGGGGTGTTGCACCGCCTCCGCGCAACTTTTTCTCAGTGGTGGCCTCGTTGACTCCTGACGAGGACGAGGCCCAAAAGGATTTCAAGCATGTTTACCGGCATCGTTCAGGGCGTGGCGCAGGTGGCCCGCATCACAGATCAACCCGGCCTGCGCAGCTTCACGCTGAGTTTTCCCACAGGCTTTGCCCAGGGGCTCGAAGTGGGCGCCAGCGTGGCGTGCGATGGGGTATGCCTGACGGTGACCCGGGTGGGGCCTGGCGATCAGGCCGAGTTTGATGTGATGCAACAAAGCCTGGCCTTGACCACCCTGGGCGCTTTACAAGAGGGCAGCCGCCTCAACGTCGAGCGTGCTGCGCGCGACGGGGCCGAAATCGGCGGCCATCCGCTCTCAGGTCATGTCGACTTCACGGCGCAGTTGGCATCGATTCGCCAACCGGAAAACAACCATGTGCTGCGCTTGGCGGTGCCAGAGCGTTGGGTTCGCTATGTGTTTGCCAAGGGCTATATCGCCGTCAACGGTGCCAGCCTCACGGTGGCGGAGTGCAACCGCCAAGAGGGTTGGTTTGAGGTCTGGTTGATTCCCGAGACGTTGCGCATGACCACGTTTGGTGAGAAGGGTGTGGGAGACCGCTTGAACATCGAAATCGAGCGTGCCACCCAGGTGTTTGTGGACACCGTGCGTGAGGCTTTGGACGAGCGGCTGGGGCCCCTGATGCCAGCGCTGGAAGCGCTGTTGAAGGGACAAGGCTCTTCAGTGGATGAATTGGCTCAGCCTTTGCCTAAGCGCCTGTCGTGAAGCTTTCCCGAAGTGCGCGCATCATTAATTTGCCTATAGGCGATTCCTGATTCAAGAAGATACTTCGCTCTCAGAGACTCGGCCCAGCTTTTGGCCTGGTGCACAGGGTCCGCTATGGAGGAGTGATGAATCAATTGAATCAGGTCGGCCAAGGCCCCCTCAAGGTCTTGTGGCTGCACGGCTTGTTTGGCCATGCGCAGGCATGGGGGCCGATGGTCTCTTGCTTGAACACCGCTTTGTTCAGCCATGTATTCATCGACTGGCGGGGCTATGGCCGCCGCAAACAGGTGCCCGGGCGCCACGACCTCACAGAAATGGCAGAAGACGCCCTGGCCCTGGCTGATCAGCTAGGCTGGGCTCAGTTTGCGGTGGTCGCTCACGATGTGGGGGCCTTGGCAGCGCTGCAAATGCTGTCGATGGCACCCCAGCGCTTGCGGCGGTGGTCGGCCATTGCGCCGGTGCCGCCCTCGGGCTTGTCGCTGAGTGCTGCGGACAGTGCTTTTTACGCCAATGCGGCCACACAAAGCGATGTGCGTCGAAGCCTGCTGGACTTGGCCACGGGGCAACGGCTGGCAGGCCCGTGGCTGGAACACATGGTCCGGCAGTCTGTCGAGTCGGCCACCAGCTCGGCTTTCGGGGACTATTTCAGAGCTTGCACACACAGCACTGTGGCCGCGCAAGCTGGCTGGGCCTCGCCTGCCTTGCAGGTGTTGGCCGGTGAGTTCGATGGCTTGTTGCCCGACGCCCTCCTGCGCCGATCATGGCTCTCTGGCCACCCCGACGCTCAGTTTGAGGTGTTGCGCAATGCAGGGCACTTTCCCATGGAGGAAACGCCCGTCGTGCTGGCGGCCACCGTAGAGCGCTTTTTGTGTGCCTGAGCGTCAGACCCTGAAGTTATTGACGGTCACGACCAAGTGCTGCGCCTGGTTGCGCAGGCTCTCAGCGGCTGCGCTGGTTTGCTCCACGAGGGCTGCATTTTGCTGGGTGCCGCTGTCCATGCCAGCCACCGACGCATTGACCTGAGAGACGCCTTCGCTTTGCTCTTGGCTGGCGCGGCTGATGTCGGCAATGATCTGCGTCACGCGCTGGATCGAGCTCACCACTTCGCCCATGGTGTTGCCCGCGTTGTCCACCAAGGCCGTGCCTTGCGACACCTGCTCGACACTGGTGTTGATCAGCCCTTTGATCTCGCGCGCAGCATCAGCCGAGCGTTGTGCCAAAGAGCGCACCTCGCTGGCGACCACGGCAAAACCGCGGCCCTGCTCGCCGGCGCGTGCGGCCTCCACCGCAGCATTCAGCGCCAAGATATTGGTGCGAAACGCGATGCCGTCGATCACGCCAATGATGTCGACGATGCGACGCGACGCGTCGTGGATGCCACGCATGGTGTCCACCACTTTGCTGACGACCTCCCCACCACGGGTTGCGACCTCGCTGGCCGTCGTGGCCAGGTGGCTGGCTTGCTGGGCATGCTCAGCGTTTTGCTTGATGGTGGCGCCCAGCTCTTCCATGGAGGAGGCCGTTTCTTGAAGGGCTGAGGCCTGCTGCTCGGTGCGCTCGGCCAGATCGCCATTGCCCTGCGCAATCTGGGCGCTGGCGGTGGCCACATGCTCTGCATCCCGGCGCACGTTGTCGACCAGCTGTTTCAGTTGCGCTTGCATGTCGCTCAAGGCCGTCAACAAGCGCCCGGCTTCGTCCTGGTCATGGCCTTCAATGTGATGCGTCAGATCGCCGCCGGCAATCGTTCGGGCGGCGTCCATCGCGCGTTGCAGTGGGCGGGTGACAGCGCGGGTCATCATCACCGCAATGGTCACGCCACCCAAGCAGGCCAGCAACATCAAGCCCACACTCCAGATCAGGGCCTGTTGCCCTCGGGCGTAGGCAGTCGCTGCAATCTCCGCATTGCGCTTGGCCAACCGGGCATTGATGTCCCTGATGAGCCTGGCGGGCTCGCGGTCTACGCCGCGCACCGCCCCGTCGCCAACGGAGGGCTCTAGCCCTGACTCTTTGAATTTCTCCAGCCCTGCGCGATAGGCGACAGCCATTCTTTGGTGAGTGGCCATGAACCTGTCGAGTTCAGTCTTGAGAGCTGGTTCCGACTGAGCCAAGCGCTCCGACAATTGCTTGGCACCGTCCGCCACGGCCTTCTCCTCGGCCACAAAAGCCTTCCAGTGCTTCTCCAGCAGGGCGTTGTCCATGCCCCTCAAGAGCGTGTTCTTCCACTCTTGAACCTGTGTCTTGAAGTGGCCTTCCAGCGCAGCCGTCGCACGCTCGTCGGCCATGCGCTCCTGAACATCGGTCTGAAAAGTGTCCAGCGCGCGTCCTGCCATCCACAAGCCGCCACTGCCCGCGCCCAGGGTCAAGATCAGAGCAGTCCCAAAGGCCAAGGGAATTTTTTGACTTAAGTTCATGGCGTGCAACCTAGCGAGGGTCCTGAGTGAGGGCGGCGCGGAGTGAGAGCGCGCATCCCAGGGGATCTTCGCGTGTCCTTGGCCGCTGCAGTGGGTCGAATACACGCCCTAAACGGGCCATCTCCCCCGCATTACCCCCCATCTTGGGGGCGCAGTCCGGGGTTCAAACCATTAGCCTTGGCGGCCTGACAACGAGGAGGCCCCTCATGCAACGCTGCGTTTGGTGCTCTGGCTTGGGCCTGCTGCCCCTGGCTTTGGCTGTGGGGCCCGTGCAGGCTGCTCCTGCTGACGCGCCGGCTCTACTTTTGGCCAAGTCGGCGGCGCCCTCCATCGATCCTGCTGGCTATCTGGTCAGTGAAAAGCTCGATGGCGTCCGGGCCTTCTGGGACGGCCAGCGCTTGTGGAGCCGGGGCGGCCTGCCGATTGCCGCACCGGCTTGGTTCACCCAAAAGCTCCCGGCGGTGGCCTTGGACGGCGAGCTGTGGATGGGCCGCGGCCGCTTTGAAGCGCTCTCCGGCGCGGTGCGCCAAGCCGAACCGGACCCAGCCGCTTGGCGCTTGATCAGCTTTCGGGTGTTTGAGATGCCGGGCGCTGCAGGCTCGTTTGAGCAGCGCGCCCAAGGCCTTCGCCGGGTCGTGGAGCAAGCCCAGTTCAGCGGACTGCAGTGGGTGGCGCAAGAACTGGTCGCTGACCGTGCCGCGCTGCAGCGCCGGCTGGCGGAGGTGGTGGCGGCCGGCGGCGAGGGCTTGATGCTGCACAAAGCCGATGCCCCTTACCTCACAGGCCGCAGCGACGTGCTGCTCAAGCTCAAGCCTGTGGAGGACGCAGACGCGGTGGTGATTGGCTATGAGCCCGGCAAGGGCCGCTTCGCCGGGCAAACCGGCGCACTGAGGGTGCGCGACGAGCAAGGGCGCGTCTTCAGTGTGGGCAGTGGTTTGAGCGAAGCCCAGCGTTCGAGCCCGCCGCCCTTGGGCAGCACGGTCACGGTGCGCTGGCGCGGCACCACGGCCAAGGGCTTGCCCCGGTTTGCCACCTTGTGGCGCTTGCGCGAGCCCGGCCTCTGAGGCCGCTGAGTTATCGTCGCCCCATGAGTGAATTCAGCTTTTTCTGGCACGACTACGAAACCTTTGGCCGGGTGCCGCGCCGCGACCGTCCTTCCCAGTTTGCGGGGGTGCGCACCGATGCTGATCTGAACGAGATCGGCGAGCCGCTGATGCACTATTGCCAGCCCCCGCTCGATGCACTGCCTGACCCTGAAGCCTGCTTGCTCACCGGTATCCTGCCTCAGCATTGCCAAGCCCAGGGCCTGCCCGAGCACCTCTTTGCGGCGACGATTGAAAAGGCCTTGTCGCAGCCCGGCACCATCGGCGTGGGCTACAACACCATCCGCTTCGACGATGAAGTGACCCGCCACCTGTTCTGGCGCAACCTCATCGACCCTTATGCGCGCGAGTACAAAAACGACTGCGGCCGCTGGGACCTGCTGGACGTGGTGCGCTGCACCTGGGCGCTGCGGCCCGAGGGGATTGAGTGGCCCCAGCACGAGGATGGCCGGCCGTCATTCAAGCTGGAGCACCTCACCGCCGCCAATGGCCTGAGCCACGAAGCGGCGCACGATGCGCTCTCTGACGTGCGAGCCACCGTCGCCTTGGCTCGGCTGATCAAGACGAAACAGCCCAAGCTCTGGGACTTCTGCCTGCGGCTGCGCCACAAGCAGGCCGTGTGGGACGAAATCGGCGTGGGCCGCCCGTTTTTGCACATCTCGGGCATGTATGGCGTGGAGCGGGGCTGCCTGGCCGTGGTCTGGCCGCTGGCGCCGCACCCGACCAACAAGAACGAACTCATCGTCTGGGACCTGGCCCAAGACCCGACCGAGCTGTTTGGCCTGAACGCGGCCCAGATCCGCGAGCGGGTGTTCACCCGCGCCGAAGAGCTGCCCGAAGGCGTCACACGACTGCCGCTCAAGAGCATCCATGTCAACAAATCGCCCATCGTCATTGCCAACTTGCGCACCCTGAGCCCGGCCATGGCCGAGCGCTGGGGCATGGACATGGCCCAGGCCTTGCGCCATGCCGAGCTGGCGGCCCAGGGTGGGGCGCGCATGGCCGGCATCTGGCCTGATGTGTTTGCCCGCCCAGAGCGGGGAGAGCCCGCCGATGTCGATGAAGACCTCTACGGCGGCTTTGTGGGCCCGCAAGACCGCGGCCGCTTGGACCGCCTGCGGGCGCGGCCCGAGGATCTGGACGCCCAGCGCCGCGCCAGCTTTGACGACCCGCGCCTGGGCGAGCTGCACTTCCGCTGGCGTGCCCGCAACTTTGCCCAGAGCCTGGACGCCACCGAGCGCGCTCGCTGGCAGCAGCACTGCGTGGAGCGCTTGCACCATGGGGTGGGCGGGGGCCTCAGCTTGCAGGCCTTCCAAGACCGCATTGACGAGTTGGGGGAGTCGGCCGACGACGCCGCCCAAGACCTGCTGGGCGCCCTGATGGACTGGGCCGAGCAGATTGCGCCGCCCTTGGACTGAGCCTGCCTGGGCGGCCTCGGGCTTGCCCTCTGCACACGACGCACGGGCTGGCGTAAGGTCTGGGCGTAGGATGGCTCAGTCATTCACCAACCCTCAGGAGAACCCATGCTCAAGTCCGGTATCGACCAAGACGCCCTGATCCAGCAATTTGCCCAAGCCAGCGCCAAGGGCACGGCGCAGTTGCGCAAGGGCGTCACCGACGCCACGCTCAAGGCCCTGCAAGGGCGAGAGCTGAGCCTGAAGAACATTCGTGCGGTGGTCAAGTCCGTGACCCAAGCGGCCAGTGCTGGGGCGGCGCAAAACACCAATGTCGACCCTGAGGGTTTGCTCAATTCGGCCGTGGCGGGCTTGGATGACGCGTTGATCAAAGCCGTCGAGGCCAACAAGCTGGCGCTGCAGCGCTTTGTGGACCAAGGCATGAGCTTGCAGCAAAAACCGTTGCAAGAGGCCCTCTCCAACCTGGAGAAATTTGAAGACACGATGTTTGCCGCCATCAAAAAGGCGGCGGCCGGCGCCGACGCGCCGATGACCGGCCCCTGGAGCCAAGTCATGGAGCAGTTCCAAAAGGCCGGCAGCCAATCCGGCCTGCAGGCCACCGCCACCGTGGCCCAGCTCACCGACCAGATGCAAACCACCTTGCGGGACAGCCGCGCCGCCAGCCTCAAGGCCGTGCAAACCCTGGCCGACAGCTACACCGCCATGGTCAGCGGCGTGCTGCTGGGCTTGTCGGATGCCTTCAGCCAGGGCGGTGTGGCCGCTGCTCCTGCCCCAGCGGCCAAGAGCAGCCGGGCCAAGAAGTAGAGCGGCTTCTCTAGAGGCGGCGGGCGTGGGCGCAGACACTCTCGCCTCCCGCTTTTTCGTGCCGCCTGAGCCCGTGGGCTCAGGCGCGCTGTGTCTCACCAACCCTCATCCACCATGACAGCAGTCGTCATCAGCGGCACCGGCTTGTTCCAGGCGCCTCATGTCATCACCAATGCCGAACTGGTCGAGGCTTTCAATGCCTACACCGAGCGCTATAACGCTGAACATGCGGTGGCCATCGCCGCTGGCGAGCGCGAGCCCTTGTCGCCCTCCAGTGTGGAATTCATCGAAAAAGCCTCGGGCATCAAGCAGCGCTTTGTGATGGACAAGGCTGGTGTGCTGGACCCGGCGCGCATGTATCCCAAGTTTGAGCCGCGCCCCGACGACCAGATGTCCTTGATGGCCGAGATCGGTGTGGATGCCGCCCAAAAAGCACTGGCAGCGGCCGGCCGAGAGGGGCATGAGATCGATGCCGTGATCTGCGGTGCCTCGAACATGCAGCGCGCCTATCCGGCCATGGCGGTGGAGATTCAGCAAGGCATTGGCGCCCAAGGCTATGGTTTCGACATGAACGTGGCCTGCTCCACCGCCACCTTTGCCATTGAGCAGGCTTACAACGCTGTGCGCTCGGGCAGCGCACGCCGGGTGCTGGTGGTCAACCCCGAGATCACTTCAGCCCACCTGGAATGGCGCGACCGCGACTGCCACTTCATCTTTGGCGATGTCTGCACCGCCACCGTGGTGGAGCGGGCTGATGAAGCCCGCAGCAGTGATTGTTTTGAGATCCTGGGCACCAAGCTGTCGACCCAGTTTTCCAACAACATCCGCAACAACTTTGGCTTCATGAACCGCTGTGAAGACACGCCGCATGACGCCCGCGACAAAACCTTCCGCCAAGAAGGCCGCAAGGTCTTCAAAGAGGTGGTGCCCATGGCCGCCGCCCACATCAGCGCGCACCTTGAAGCCCTGGGCTTCACCGCGCCGCAGGTGCGCCGCTTCTGGCTGCACCAAGCCAACCTGGGCATGAACCAGTTCATCATCCGCAAGCTGCTGGGGCAGGAGCCCGACGCCGAAGTCGCGCCGCTCATCCTCGACCGCTATGCCAACACCTCGTCGGCTGGCTCCATCATTGCCTTTCACGAAACCCGAGGCGACATGGCCAAGGGAGACTTGGGCGTCATCTGCTCTTTTGGCGCGGGATATTCCATCGGCTCGGTGCTCTTGCGCCGCCAATGAGCGTTTGGCTGTTCGAGACCGCCAGGCTGGGCGCCCGCCCACCGACGGCGGATGACCTCGCGGCCATGGTGGCCGTTTACGGCGATGCCGAGGCCATGCGCTATGTGGGAGATGGCGAGGCGCTGACGGCCGAGCGTTGCCAAGAATGGCTCGCCGTGATCGAGCAGCGCTATGCGCTCAAGGGCTATGGCATGGCCGCGCTGTGCCGGCGGTCTGACGAGGTGGTGCTGGGCTTTTGTGGTGTAGTGCATCCCGAGCTGCGGCCCTTGGGCGAGATCAAATACGCTTTGGCGCGCGAGCACTGGGGCCAAGGCTATGCCACCGAGGCGGTACGCGGCATGCTCGAGTACATCGCCAAGAACTTTTCCCCGACGCAGATCGCTGCCACGGTCAACCCGGCCCACCTGCGATCTCAACAAGTCTTGAGCAAGGCCGGCATGCTCAAAGGCGGCTTGCGAGCCAATGCCGATGGCAGCTTCACCCAGCTCTTTTGGTGGCGCGAGCCGACAGAAGCCGATCTTCAGAGCGTCTGAGTGGCCGACGGCGCATGCAGGGTCACATCCCCCAGCGCCTCCGCCACACAGGGCAGCACCAGCCCTTGCTCACGCTCCTCGGTGCTCAAGCCGGGCCACTCCACCCGATAGCGCACCTGCCCCGACGTCATCGGGCACAAGCACGCACGGCAGGTGCCGTTGCGACAGGACTTCGCCAGCCGCACGCCAGCGCTCAAGGCTGCTTCCAGCAGGCTTTGGCCGGGCTCTATCGGCAGGGTCCAACCGGCAGGGGTGATGGTCAGTTGGGGCATGCAGAGTCCGCGAGGTCGGGCCATCGCAGGCCGTTGGGCAGGCTCGCCGGCCCAAAAACAAAGTGCAAGACTCGGCGCCGGCTGGTGCCAGTCGCTTTCGAGGATGCATGCAGCAGCAAAGGGCGCATGCATACAACATCCCCCACATGCGCCACGCAAGTCTGTTCAGCGGCGCGTTGTCGCCATCCCGGAGCCAGCTCTGCATCAATGACGCCGTGCAGGTGCGTTCCGCACAGCACCCTGAGCGGCCCGTCCTCTGGGCCGCAAGGATCCAGATGCAGCCTCACGGCGACCAAGCTCGCCAGCACCGTTGGGGGAGCTTGAACAAACCATTGCCCTTGCTTCAAAGACCATCCCTGCCACCCCAAAGCTTCAACACGCTGCGCCACGGGAATAGAGAGGTCTTGATGCAGGCTGACCAGCCAGGTACGCAGGCGGTCCTTCTCGAAGTAAGTGCATTGAACGGCACGCGGCGTAGAAGCGAGCAACTGCTTTAAGGAAGGGTGCTCACGCAATTGCGTGGCCAACGCTTTGCACCAGCGTTCTTGAAGCAATTGCCGTGTGCCCGCGGAGTCGCTGACCAAAGGAGCCAGCTCACGCTCGATATCTGCACATTGCGGCGCCGTCAGGACGCCGGGAATCGACAGTACGCCCAGTTGATCTAAGTTTTCCGCAGCGGTCATTCGAAGTGGTTTCCACAGCACAGATGCCATGCTGCCACAGCACACTAAACTCGACCCATGAACATTCCCCAAGACTTGGAACCCCCTCTGCCGGACTTGTTTGCTGGCGCTCGCTTGGCCGCCAGTGTGATCGTGCTGCGCGAAGCCCCTGCTGAGGCCGCGAGCCCTGGCGCGCCTCAGGTGCTGATGCTGCGCCGCGCAGAGCGAGATAACGACTTGCGCAGTGGCGTGTGGGTGTTTCCGGGTGGGGTGCTGGATGCGGTGGATGCGGCCTTGCACGCGCGCTGCGAGGGTGACACGCCCGCGGCGGCCAATGCCCGGCTGGGGCTGGCGAGTGGGGCGTTGGATTACAGCGTGGCGGCGGTGCGCGAGTGCTTTGAAGAAGTGGGTGTGCTGTTCGCGCGTTCGGGCCGCACGCCGGCCAGTTGGCCCACAGCGCAGGAGCGCAAGGCGTCGGTCACCGGCGCCGACTTTGTGGCCCTGTGTGAGGCGCACGACTTGCGCCTCCAACTCGATGCGCTGGTGTATCACTCGCATTGGCTGACGCCGCCGGGCATTCCCAAGCGCTTCAACACGCGGTTTTATGTGGCGCGCTTGCCCGAGGGGCAGGTGGCGCAAGCTGATGAAGGCGAGGCCCAAGAGCTGGCCTGGTTCACGCCGGCCGAGGCCCTGAAGGCGGGGCTCAAGCTCTTGCCGGTCACCACGCGCACGCTGCAAGACCTGGCCCGCTTCGACACGGTGCAGGCCATCTTGGAGGAGGCGCGGGGTCGCCAGCATCCACCGCTGATGATGCCGCGCTTGGGGCAGAACGCCGCGGGCAAGGGACGGCCCGTGCTGCCCGATGAGCCCGCCTGGGCCGAAATCGGCCGGCTTGACCCTCAAGGGCGCGGAGGGGTGTGTTTTGAGCTGCCACCGCTGCGCGCCGTGGCCCTGTCACCGCGCATCACGCGCGTCACCTGCAACAACGGCTCGGTGATGACCGGGCCAGGCACCAACACCTATCTCATCGCTGAGCCCGGCAGCGCCGAGGTCACCGTGCTGGACCCTGGGCCCGACGATGCCGACACGGCGGCCCACCTGCAAGCGGTGATGGCGGCTGTGGGCCCGCGCCGCGTGGCGCGCATCGTGGTGACCCACACCCACAAAGACCATTCGCCCGCCGCTCAGGCGCTCAAGGCTTTGACCGGCGCGCCCTTGGTGGGTTTGGCAGCGCTGAACCCAGAGTGGCAAGACACGGCGTTTCAGCCGGATCACTCGGCTTTGGACGGCGACGTGTTGACGCTGGGGGCGCACACCCATCTGCAAGCGGTTCACACCCCGGGCCATGCGGCCAACCACCTGTGCTGGCTCTTGCAAGAGGAAGAGACGCTCTTCACGGGCGACCACATCATGCAAGGCTCCACCGTGGTCATCAACCCGCCGGATGGCGACATGTCGGCTTACTTCCGTTCGCTGGAGCGCCTGTTGACGATGGCGCTGCGTTGGTTCGCCCCCGGCCACGGCTTTTTGATGGCCGAGCCCCATGCCGAGGTCCGCAAGCTGCTGGCCCACCGCCGCGCCCGCGAGGCCAAGGTACTGGCCGCCCTGCAGGCCAGTGGGCCCAGCACCGCGGTGGCTCTGGTGCCAGCGGTCTATGGCGATGTGCCCGTGCAGCGCCATGGCATTGCAGCCCGCTCGCTGACGGCCCATTTGCTGAAACTGGCGGGCGAGGGCGTTATCCACGCCCGGCCAGGTGATGAGGCCACGATCTGGGAAGCCTGAGCCTCAGGTTGTGGCGGCCCCAGGCGCCGGGCTGGGCCCGACCCCATCTTGTCGCCGTCTCAGCGATCAAAGTCCAGTGGCGGAATCAAGTCCGCCATATTGGGCCGCCAGCCCAGCAGTTGCGCCAGCGCAGCGTCCCAGCGGTGGCGGGCCAGTTTGCTAAAGCCGGCCTTGTTGGGGTGGATCTCGTCCAGCCAATCGCCGCTGGCGGTGTTGGAGCCGGGCAGGGCGGGGTCGAGCAGGCCGCGTGCGTCAATCACATGCACATTGGGCAGCACCGCCACTTCGGCGTGCAGGCGCTCATTGAGCTTGTCCACCACAGCGCGGGCCGCTGAGAACATCTGGCCGTCACTCAAACCTGCACGTTTCATGGATGGGTAGAGCCAAGGGCCGGCCACCTTGAGCAGGCCGCCCACCAACGCGCCCGTGACCGGGCGGGGCTGGATGTAGTCATAGCCGTTGACCAGGATGGGCGCTTTGCGCGTCTTGGCGCTGCCGGCGCGGTCGCGCAGGGTGACAAAGGCCTTGATCTGCGTGATCACCTCGTCAAAAAACTCATCCGCCTGGGGCGAGGCCATTTGGCCCGCCAGCAGCTGCACAAAATGGGCCGGTGCCAGGGTCTGGCCCGAGAGGGCTTGGCTGTGTTGGGCGTCGTACAGCTCGGCAAACAGGTTTTTCAAGTCGTTGCCGCCGCCGGAGAAGAGGATGGCGTCAAAGTCGAAGAGCTGGAACATGGCTTCGGTCTGGCGGCGCTGGCCGCCTCGCACCATGTCCGACACCACATCGCCAATGTGTGAGACGTCTACCACCCCTGTGAAATAGGGGGTGGAGATGGCATCCAGCAGGTTGGTGCCAGTCTCCAGCAGGGGAGTGAATTTGTCGAACCAGGAGTCGCCTTCCGCATAGATCAGGCGCTCGAAGGGGTAGTTCAACACAGCGTCGACGGCGTCTTGTGTGCCCCCGGTGGCTTCGATGCGATGCATCTTGCGCATCACGGGCTGGTGGGTGGCTTGATACCACGGGGCCGCAAAGGCGGCAGCACTGGCGGCATTGATGACAGGCATGAGTTCCTCCTTGTTTTAACGCCCGACTGTAGGGGAAGGCGAGGTTTTGTGCATCCTGCATCAAGGGGAGAGCGTGCCCCTCTTGAAACGGCTGTCGCTGTCCCCATATGGCCTGCCAGCACCCGGGCCGCTTGGGCCTGTGTGGTGTTCAGATTTCATATTCCGAAAACACCATGAGCAAACAAACCCATTCCTTCCAGGCCGAGGTCAAACAGATCCTGCATCTGGTGACCCACTCGCTGTATTCGAACAAAGAAATCTTTCTGCGGGAATTGGTCTCCAATGCTTCAGACGCCTGCGACAAGCTGCGCTACGAAGCCCTGGACAAGCCCGAGCTGCTGGAAGACGCGCCCAACTTGGATGTGCGGGTGTTTTTCGACGCTGAGGCTAAGACTCTGACCATTCGTGACAACGGCATTGGCATGAGTGCCGAAGAAGCCGCCGCTCACCTGGGCACCATCGCCAAGAGCGGCACCCGCGAGTTCATGGCCAAGCTCGATGGCGAGCAGAAGAAGGACGCCAACCTGATCGGCCAGTTCGGTGTGGGCTTCTACTCGGGCTTCATCGTGGCCGACCGCATGACGGTGGAAACCCGCCGCGCGGGCTTGCCGGCCGAGCAAGGCGTGCGCTGGAGCAGTGAGGGGACGGGCGAGTTTGAGCTGGAGACCATCACCCGGCCAGAGCGAGGCACGGATGTGATCTTGCATCTGCGCGACGAAGAGGTCGAGTACCTCTCCACCTGGAAGCTGAAGTCCATCATCAGCAAGTACTCGGACCACCTCAGCCTGCCCGTGCTGATGCAACAAGAGGTGTGGGACGCCGAGGCCAACGAGGGCAAGGGCGCCCAGGTCAAGAAGGACGAGTGGGAGCCCGTCAACAAGGCCCAGGCCTTGTGGGCGCGCGCCAAGAGCGAGGTCACCGACGCTGAGTACCAAGAGTTCTACAAGCAGATCAGCTACGACCAAGAGGCCCCGCTGGCCTATACCCACAACCGGGTCGAAGGCCGCAGCGAGTACACCCAGCTGCTCTACATCCCCAAGAAGGCGCCCTTCGACCTCTGGAACCGCGACAAGCGCGGCGGCGTGAAGCTCTATGTGAAGCGCGTCTTCATCATGGACGACGCCGAGGCGCTGATGCCCACCTACCTGCGCTTCGTCAAGGGTGTGATCGACTCGGCGGATCTACCGCTGAATGTGAGCCGCGAGCTGCTGCAAGAAAGCCGCGACGTCAAGGCCATTCGTGAAGGCTGCACCAAGCGCGTGCTCTCCATGCTGGAAAGCCTGGCCGACAGCGACAGCGCCGACGACAAGGCCAAGTACGCCGACTTCTGGAAGGAGTTTGGCGGCGTGCTCAAAGAAGGCATTGGCGAAGACTTTGCCAACCGCGAGCGCCTCTCCAAGCTCTATCGCTTTGCCTCGACCCATGCCGACGAGGGCGTGAGCCTGGCCGACTATGTCTCGCGCATGAAGGAAGGCCAAGAGGCCATCTACGTGATCACCGCCGACAGCTTGGCTGCGGCCAAGAGCAGCCCGCAGCTGGAGATCTTCAAGAAGAAGGGCATCGAGGTGCTGCTGCTGATCGACCGCGTGGACGAGTGGCTGCTGTCACACCTCTATGAGTTCGACGGCCACCCGCTGCAAAGCGTGGCCAAGGGCGCGGTGGATTTGGGCAAGCTGCAGGACGAGGAAGAAAAGAAGAAGGCGGAAGAGGCCGCCGAAGCCTTCAAGCCGGTGCTCGACAAGCTCAAAGAAGCCCTCAAGGACCGCGCCAAAGATGTGCGCGTCACGACCCGTCTGGTCGACTCCCCGGCCTGCGTGGTGGTGGAAGAGGGCGACATGAGCGCCCACCTGGCCCGCATGCTCAAGCAAGCCGGCCAAGACGCCCCCAAGGCCAAGCCCATCCTGGAGATCAACGCCGAACATGCGCTGGTCAAGCGCCTGGACGGCGACGCCCGCTTCGACGACCTGGCCCACATCCTCTTCGACCAAGCCTTGCTGGCCGAAGGGGGCCAACTGGAAGATCCGGCCGCCTATGTGCGCCGTGTGACGGCCTTGCTGACCTGCGACTGACCAGCGTCTCTTAGATTGTTAAGGGAATCTCCCAGGGGCACCCAAGTCAAGGTGCTTGTCTATACTGAACCGGGCAAAAAAAGTCCGGTTCGGTTCTAAGCATGGACACGGGCTAGCCTACGCACAAATCCATCATCCCCGGGAGGTTCTTTTGACTCATTCCTTACGACTAGTGTGGGCCGCTGCATTGGGCTGCGCGGCAGTCATATCAGGCCAGGTCCAAGCTCAATCTTGGCCGATGTACCAAGCGAACGCGGCTCACACAGGCTATGCACCCTTGAGTGTTTCCGCAGCGAACTTTCAGACGCGGTGGACGAAACAGATCAGCTCTGGCGTCGGTTTGACTGATGTGGCCGTTGCAGATGGTCGCCTCTTTGTGTCAACAACGGGCTACTTCAATGGGCAATTCATCTACGCATTGGATGCGTCCACGGGCGACCAACTGTGGAAGGTAGATTACGGCTCTGTTTTTTCTGTCAATCCACCGAGCTACTCTGATGGCGTTGTGTATTTGCAGACTGGCAATCATGGCTCCGATTCATGGTTGCGTGGGCTGGATGCTGCGACGGGGGAGCAACGCTTCCAGTCGGCGTACTCGGCGCAATGGGAGCATTACCTAGCGCCGACTGTTTATAAGAATCAGGTTTACGTCAATGCTGGCTACTACGGCGGCATGCAGATGTTCCGCAAAGATACGGGCGTCAGTAAGTGGTTCATTGGCATGCCTCAATATGATGGGTGGACGCCCGCAGTTGATGAGAGATATGCCTACAGTTTTGTAGGCAGCACATTTCACGCCGTTGACCGACTCACGGGAGAACTTGCTTTTAAGATTCCCGATCCTGCCTCCAACTGGCAGGGTTCGGGTCAGGCACCTGTGCTGGGCGGTAAAGGTGACGCTTATGTCACCAGCGGCGGGCGTCTCTTGATGTTCAATCTGACCGATAGGAGCATTCGGTGGGCAAAGGATGACGCTGCCTACAAGGGACAGCCAGCCTTGGCGGGCGGCGTCGTGTTTTCGCCCGCTAATGTGGGGGTGATTGGTCGCACCCAGGTTAAAGGCAAGCGAGTATGGAACTGGTGGGTTCCATCGACGGAATCGGTGGCATCCAACTTGGTCGTTACCAATACCCATTTGTTTGTGGCCACCAATGCAGCTACCTATGCTGTCGACCTCCAGACTCAAAAAACGGTTTGGTCTGAGCGAGTGTCTGGGCGATTGGCAGTGGCAGATGGGTATCTGTATATTTCTCAATCGACCGGCAAGCTGACAGCTGTGAAGCTGACGCCATAAGGCCTGAACCAAGCCTCAGGTGTGTATTGGTGTGCCAATTACTATTTCCTTCCGCAGCCAGGCCTTGAAGGCCTGGGCTGCCGGGCTTAAGCCTGTGGGTCGCTCTAGCAGCACATAAGCCTGCAGGGTGTGGGCCTCGGCCACAGGGCGCACCAGCCGGCCTTGTTCCAGGTCGCTGCCCACCAGCAGGGCATTGCTGAGGCAAGCTCCTTGGCCCTGCAACGCCAGTTGCAACACGGTCTCGGCGCTGCCGTAAGCCACCTCGCTGTGCAGGCGGCGTTTCAGCCCGCTGCGGCGCAGCCAATCGCTCCACCACTCGCCCTCGTCTTCATGCAGCAAGGGCCAGCGCAGCCAGTCGCTGGCTTTTTGGGGGGCGCCGTGCTGAGCCAAGCACTCGGGGCTGCACACCGGGAAGATGGCAGGGCGCAGCAGGACCTCGGTGGGGCCGCTGAAGTCGCCAGGGTCGCCATACATCAGGGCGAGGTCGGTCTCGGCCGGGCAGTGGGTCAACCAAGGTTGGGGCTCTACCGACACCCGCCAGTCGGGATAGAGCTGCCTGAACTGCCCTAAACGCGGTTGTAGCCAGCGCGCGGCCAAGCCGGGCGTCACCGCCAAGCGCAGCCAGGCGGCTTGTTGGCGTGCGCACAGCTCATCGGTGGCCGCCGCCAACACCGCAAAGGCCTCGCTGACCTGTGCGTGGTAGCGCCGCCCTTCAGGGGTGAGCTGCACACCGCGGGCATGGCGCTCTAGCAAGGCCTGGCCGACATGCTCTTCCAGCAGGCGCACGTGGCGGCCAATGGCGGGGTGGGTGACATGCAGCTCTTGGGCCGCGGCCACAAAGCTGCCCAAGCGCCCTGCCGCCTCAAAGGCGCGCAGAGCGTTCAGCGGCGGCAGGCGGGCACGGTGGTCTGGGGTGTCGCTCATGCTGCGATGTTAGTTTTTCTTTCAGCCTATGCGTGGAATCTTTGCTTGTGGGGCGGCGAAGGCTTGCCTAGCATGTGGCAATCCTTACATTCCGGTCGTCGTTGGTCATGAGTCCATTGTTCAGCTCACCCTCTGCCGCAGAAGCGGCGCCTTTTGCACAGGCCTCGCGCCGAGCTTGGCTCACCCAGGTTGCGGGCAGCTTGGCCGCTGCTTGGGCCTTGCTGGGAGCCTCCAAAGCCCAGGCCAAAGATCGGCCGGGCGCAGGCCCTGCCGGCCAGGTGTTGGTGGTCGGGGCGGGCATGTCGGGGCTGGCGGCAGCTCGCGCTTTGTCGGATGCGGGCTGGTCCGTCACGGTGCTGGAGGCCCGCCCACGATTGGGGGGGCGCATCTGGACCGACCGCAGCCTGGGTCTGCCGCTGGACTTGGGCGCATCGTGGATTCATGGGGTCAAAGGTAACCCGGTCACAGCACTGGCCCAGGAGGCCGGGGCACGCATGGTGGAAACCAGCTACGACAGCACCATCACCTTCAACACCTCAGGCCAGCCCGTCAGCGCGGCCGAGCGCGCGCGCCTGGACAGCCTGACCAAGCGCATGAACAAGGCCCTCAAAGCGGGCCAGCAAGCGGAGAAGGACAAACCCGTGCGCACCACCGTCACCCAGGGGCTGGGCTATGCGCAGATGAACGCGGAAGACAAGCGCTACACCGACTTCCTCATCAACAGCACCATTGAGCAAGAGTGGGCCGGATCCGCCACCTTGCAGTCGACCTATTGGTACGACGCTGACAAGGCCTTCAAGGGCGGCGATGTGCTTTTCCCCGACGGCTACGGCGCCTTGATTGACCATTTGGCCGAGGGCTTGGATGTCCGCCTCGGCCACGCCGTCAGCAGCATCAACTGGCAAGCCAACAGCGTGAAAGTCCAAACCAGCCAAGGTGCGTTTGCGGCGGATCATGTGCTCATCACCGTGCCGCTGGGCGTGCTCAAGGCCGGTGGCGTCAGCTTCACACCCGCGCTGCCACAGGCCAAGCGCGATGCCATCAGCAAGCTGGGCATGGGTGTCTTCAACAAGTGCTTTTTGCAGTTCGACCAGGTGTTTTGGGACCCCGATTACGACTGGCAGGAGTACATCCCCGAGCCTTATGGCCTATGGACCGAATGGGTCAGCTTGACCAGGCCGACGGGCAAGCCGGTGCTGCTGGGCTTCAATGCGGCGGATACAGCACAGCGCATGGAGACGCAGAGCGATGAGGCCACTGTGGCCAGCGCCATGCAAACCCTGCGCACCATCTTCGGGCCCCAAACGCCTCAGCCCAAAGCCTGGGCCATCAGCCGCTGGGGTGCGGACCCGTGGTCGCGCGGCTCCTATTCCTTCAACGCCCTGGGCAGCCATCCGCGCCAGCGCGATGACTTGGCGCGCTCGGTCTCGGGCCGCTTGTTCTTTGCGGGTGAAGCCACCCACCGTCAGTACTTCGCCACCGTGCATGGCGCGATGATGTCCGGCCAGCGCGCGGCCGAGGAGATCATGTCGTCTGCTGCATCCGCTCGATCTGCTCTCTGAGCTCGGTGGTTTGCTGGCTCCAATAGGCGGGGCTGGCAAACCAGGGAAAGGCTTGCGGAAAGGCCGGGTCGCTCCAGCGCTCGGCCAGCCAGGCACTGTGGTGGATCATGCGCAAGGTGCGCAAGGGCTCGATCAGCAGCAGTTCGCGGTCGTCAAACTCCCGAAAGTCGCGGTAGCCATCGAGCAGGTGATAGAGCGCGGCCTCCACGGCACTGCGCTCACCGGGCAGCAGCATCCACAGGTCTTGGATGGCCGGCCCCATGCAGCAGTCGTCAAAGTCCACAAAGTTCGGCCCCGCATGCTCACCCTCGGCCCGCCACAGCACATTGCCCGAATGGCAATCCCCATGCAGGCGGAGGTGGCGCAGGCCCTCGTGGCGGGCAAAAGCTTGGTCCACCAAGTCCAGGGCTTGGGCGCTGGCGCTGATCCATGCGCCCTCGGTCTCAGGGCGAACAAAGCCGCCGTCCATCAAACGTGCCCGCGCTGCATGGCCAAAGGTCTGGCTGTCCAAGGTGCGGCGGTGTGCAAAGCGGCTGCGGCTGCCCACGCCATGCAAGCGGGCCAACAGCCGTCCCATGCGCGCCAACACCTCGGGCTCTTCCAACTCAGCGGCCCGGCCCACACGGCGCTCACACACCGCAAATCGCCACGCCCCTGCGCCGCTGAGCTCGTCGTTAAAGTGGCCCAGCGTGGGCTGGGGCGTCCTTGGGGCCTCTTCGTCGAACGCATCAGGTGCCGGTGCTTGGGCTTGGCTCACACGCAGGCGCTTGTCGTGCCCGTCTGCCTGTAGGGCCAAGGGTGCCAGCACCGGCAGGTCGGCGGCCGCCAATCCGGCGGTGAAGGCGTGCTCTTCCAAGATCTGCGCATCTGTCCAGCGGCCAGGTCGGTAGAACTTGACCACCACGACTCGCCCGTCGTCCAGCGGTGCTTGCCAGACCCGGTTTTCATAGGAGTTGAGCTGCAAGAGCCGCCCGTCTGCGGGCAGGCCCGCAGCGTTCAGGGCGTCGAGCACGGTGTCAGGCCCCAGGCGGGCATAGGGGGTGCTGGTATCTGTGGGGGTGCTCATGCTGCGATGGTACGGGGCTTGTCAAGGCGCCGCGAGCGTTGGGCAGGGCAGCCGTCGGGGTTGTCCCTGCGGATCGTGGAAAAGGGTGTGAATAAGTCGGGGGTGGTGGTGCTAAGTGCTTGTCGCAATTGAGGATTGAATGCCGTGCCTCATATTTCAGCAGTGTGACACCCTGATGAAAAAGATGCGTCGGCCCTCTAAAAATGGGCTTTATCGCACCTAGAATCGCCCACTTTTTTGGGTTTTCGGCCCCCGGCTTGGCAGGTGGCTTTTCTCTGTATGAGTGCTTCCTGTCGGGCGGATGACCGCTCTTTGGCCGCCCCCTTGGCGCCGGCCGATGTGATCTGGGTTGATGGCTTGAAAGTGCTGGCCGCGCAGTTCATCGTGTGGCATCACTTTGTCTTGTACGGGCCGGTGGCGGCGGCTGCCCATGAAGCCGCCCCCGAGTGGGCTGCATGGCTGGCTGAGCACGGCCGCTTGGCGGTTCAGGTCTTTCTGGTGGTGGGCGGCTACTTATCAGCGCAAAGCCTGCAGCGGGCGCTGTCGGCCCCGGTGACGGTGGGCGGTGTTGCGGGCTTGGTGTGGCGCCGCTGGCAGCGCCTGATGAAGCCCTTTGCGGTGGCCATGGTCGTGACCCTGTGGGCCGCTTGGCTGGCGCGTCGCTGGATGGTCGATGCTGACACGCCCCCAGCGCCCAGCCTGGCTCAGCTTTGGGCCCACGCCCTGCTGCTGCAAGATTGGCTGGAGGTGCCGGCCCTCAGTGTCGGCGTGTGGTACGTCGCCATCGATTTACAGCTTTATATGAGTCTCTTGCTGTGGGCGGCCCTGGCCCAGTCTTGGGCTGCTTGGGCGCGAGGGGGCTTGCTTTTGGTGGCGGTAGCGGCCAGCCTCTGGGTGTGGAACCTCGACAGCGACTGGGACATGGCGCCGTGGTACTTTTGGGCCAGCTACGGCTTAGGCGCATGGGTGCAGCGCGGCGCGGGCTTGCGCTCAAGCTGGCAGCGCGCAGTGGCCTTGGGCCTGATGGCCGTGGTGGTGGTGCTGGCGCTGGACCTGGCTTGGCGCAGTCGCGTGGCCTTGGCCGCCTTGGTGGCGCTGAGCCTGTGGTGGGCCGCACAGTGCCGCCCGCTGCGCCTCCCTCTGAAGATCAAGGCAGTCTTGAGCGCCCTGGCCACACAAAGCTATGCCTTGTTTTTGCTGCATTACGCGGCCAGCCTGGTGGTCAGCGCGTTGGCGTCCCGCTGGGGCTTGGTGGATGCGCAAGCGGCTTGGTGGCTGTTGGCACTGAGTTGGGCATTGAGCATGCTGGCTGCGGCGTGGATGACCCGCATATTGGCGCAACCCATGGTATGGCCCTGGCAGGCACCGCAGCCGGTGGCGCAGCAGGGGCGTTGAGTCGGCTTGTTCAGCCGTCCACGGCCTGCAGAATGCTGGCCTTGAAGCGCCGCAACTGAGCTAATTCTTGCTCAGGGGCTGCAATGGCCGCCCACACCATATCGTGCAAGGCGCGGCTGGTGGTTTCCAGGTCGGTGGTCTTGACGCTGCCACTCGAAGTCTGGCCCACCACCTCCCACAAAATGTGTTCCATCGGTCCGAGCACCATGGGGCGCAGCAGGCGCAGCGGCACATCTTGGCGGATCTCGCCGCTGGCTTGGCCACGCGCCAGCAGGTCCATCAGCGGGGCGGTGTAGCGCCGCTGCAAGGGCGCAAAGCTGTCACCCAGCTCCTGGCCTTTGGAGCGGCCCTCAGAGAGCACCAGTGCACACAAGCCTGTGCCTTGGATCAAAAACAGCTGTAAATGGGTGCGCATCAGCAGGGCCAATTGCTGGCGCAGCGGCTGTTGCTGGGCCTGAGCTTCGCTCAACACGGCCTGCATGGCGGCAATGATCTCGTCGTACCAGTCGCTGATGACGCGCACGCACAGCTCGCGCTTGCCGCGAAAGTAGGTGAACACCGTGGCTTCAGAGATGCCCAAGCGCTGCGCAATCTCAATGGTGGTGGCGCGCTCATAACCCTTCTCGGCCAGCACGTCTCGGCCCACCCGCAGGATGTCGCGCACCCGCTGCTCACTCTTGGCGCTGGCGGTGGCCCGGCGTGCACCCACGAGCCCGCTGGGGGGCTGTTGCTGGGGGGCGGGACGGCGGCTTGATGGCATAAATTGAGTATCACTCAAAAAATACTTGATCCGCAAGAGGCGGGCTGTTAGATTCCTGGTTGCTGCGGCTCATTTTGGACAGCGATGGTCTGGTCTGGGTGCGCAATATCAGGGTTTCTATTGAGGATGGCTCAACAGCGGCCATCCTGTCACAGCGTCAGGAGACACCGCATGTTCGAATCCACCTTCAGCTTCCCTTTGGGCGACGACATCGCCGCGTTGCGCGAAGCCGTGCGCGACTTTGCACAAAACGAGATCGCACCGCGTGCGGCCGAGATCGACCGGGTCAATGAATTCCCGGCCGATATGTGGAAGAAGCTGGGTGACCTGGGCGTGCATGGCCTGACCGTGGCTGAGGAATACGGCGGCACCGCCATGGGCTATGTGGCTCATATGGTGGCCATGGAAGAGATCAGCCGTGCCAGTGCCTCGGTGGGCCTGAGCTATGGGGCGCACAGCAATCTGTGTGTGAACCAGATCCACCGCAACGGCAGCGAGGCGCAAAAGCGCAAGTACTTGCCGGGCTTGATCGCTGGCACCCAGGTGGGGGCTTTGGCCATGAGCGAGCCAGGCGCGGGCTCCGACGTGGTCAGCATGAAGCTGCGTGCCGACAAAAAGGGCGACCACTATGTGCTGAACGGCTCCAAGATGTGGATCACCAACGGCGGCGACGCCGACACCTTGGTGGTCTATGCCAAGACCGAGCCCGAGATGGGCGCACGCGGTATGACGGCCTTCATCATCGAAAAGGGCTTCAAGGGCTTCAGCAAGGGCCAGCACCTGGACAAGCTGGGCATGCGGGGCTCCAACACCTATCCGCTGTTCTTTGACAACTGCGAAGTGCCGGCTGAAAACGTGCTGGGCGGTGAAGGCAATGGCGCCAAGGTGCTGATGAGTGGGCTGGACTACGAGCGCGTGGTGCTGTCTGGCGGCCCGCTGGGCATCATGGCGGCCTGCATGGATGTGGTGGTGCCCTTTGTGCACGAGCGCAAGCAGTTCGGCCAAAGCATCGGCGAGTTCCAACTGATGCAAGGCAAGATTGCCGACATGTATTCCACCTTCCAGGCCTGCCGCGCCTATGGCTATGCCGTGGCCCAGGCTTGTGACCGCGGCGACCATGCCCGCACCCTGCGCAAAGACGCAGCGGGTGTGATCCTCTACACCGCCGAGAAAGCCACTTGGATGGCCGGCGAGGCCATTCAAGCCTTGGGCGGCGTGGGCTACACCAACGAGTACCCCACCGGCCGCCTGTGGCGCGACGCCAAGCTCTACGAGATCGGTGCGGGCACCAGCGAGATCCGCCGCATGCTGATCGGCCGCGAACTCTTCGCCGAGACCTGCTGAAGCCACGCCCCGCAGGGGCGCCAGACGCGCACTACTCTCTTGCTCTGACGACGGACCACAACATGCCCATCATTTCCACCAAGCTCAATGCGCGCTCGGCCGAGTCGCAAGCCAATGCGGCGGCCATGAAGGCCCTGGTCGATGACCTCAACGTCAAGCTGGCCAAGATTGCCGAAGGCGGCGGCGAGGCGGCCCGCGCCAAGCATCTGGCCCGCGGCAAGCTGCTGCCCCGCGAACGGGTGGAGATGCTGCTGGACCCGGACACGCCGTTTCTGGAGATCGCCCCGCTGGCGGCCTTGGGCATGTACCCCGAGAAGGACGGCAGCGACGCCGCGCCTTGCGCGGGCATGATCGCGGGCATTGGCCGGGTCGGCGGCGTGGAGTGCGTCATTGTGTGCAACGACGCCACCGTCAAGGGCGGCACTTACTACCCGCTCACGGTCAAAAAGCATTTGCGGGCCCAAGAAGTCGCGCAGCAGAACAAGCTGCCCTGCATCTACCTGGTGGACTCGGGCGGTGCCAACCTGCCCAACCAAGATGAGGTCTTCCCGGACCGTGACCACTTTGGCCGCATCTTCTACAACCAGGCCAATATGTCGGCCCTGGGCATTCCGCAAATCGCCGTGGTGATGGGCTCATGCACGGCCGGTGGCGCCTATGTGCCGGCCATGAGCGACGAGACCATCATCGTCAAGAACCAGGGCACCATCTTTTTGGGTGGCCCGCCGCTGGTGAAGGCGGCCACGGGCGAGGTGGTGAGCGCGGAAGACCTGGGCGGTGGCGATGTGCACACCCGGCTCTCAGGCGTGGCAGACCACCTGGCGGATAACGACCTGCATGCGCTGGCGCTGGCCCGCTCGGCCGTTGCCAACCTCAACTGGCAAAAGCCTCAAGCCTTGGCGCTGCGTGCGCCGGTGGAGCCCAAGTACCCGGCCGAAGAGCTGCTGGCCGTGATCCCCACCGACACCCGCAAGCCCTTTGATGTGCGCGAGATCATCGCCCGCATCGTCGACGGCTCCGAGTTCGATGAATTCAAGGCCCGCTACGGCACGACGCTGGTCTGCGGCTTTGCCCATATCGAAGGCATGCCAGTGGGCATCGTCGCCAACAACGGCATCCTGTTCGCGGAGAGCGCCAACAAAGGCGCGCACTTCATTGAGCTGTGCTGCCAGCGCAAGATCCCGCTGGTGTTCTTGCAGAACATCACCGGCTTCATGGTCGGCCGCAAGTACGAAAACGAGGGCATTGCCCGCGCCGGCGCCAAGATGGTGACGGCCGTGGCCTGCGCCAATGTGCCCAAGTTCACCGTCATCATTGGCGGCAGCTTCGGTGCCGGTAACTACGGCATGTGCGGCCGGGCCTACTCGCCCCGCTTCTTGTGGATGTGGCCGAATGCTCGCATCAGCGTGATGGGCGGTGAGCAAGCCGCCAGCGTGCTGGCCACCGTCAAGCGTGATGGCATCGAAGCCAAGGGCGGTCAGTGGAGCGCCGACGAAGAAGCCGCCTTCAAGGCGCCCATCAAGCAGCAGTACGAAGTGCAAGGCCACCCCTACTACGCCAGTGCCCGCCTGTGGGACGACGGCGTGATCGACCCCGTCGACACCCGTCGCGTGCTGGCGCTGGGCTTGTCGGCCAGCTTGAATGCGCCGATTCCCGATGCGAAGTTTGGGGTGTTCCGGATGTGACGACTGTGCCGCCCAAAAATGAGGGTGGCGATGCCGATTTTGGTGTTGCGGCAAGGCAAGATGTTGAGTTGGATGTCGCCTGAGCTCACGCGGCAGCCTCAACTTCAAACATCAAGGGAATGTATGACGCGGTGCAAGACATCAAGGACCACTCAGGGCCCCAAGGCGGCTCTCACCACATTGGCGGTGGCCTGCTTACTCACGGGCTGCGTGGCGCCGCCGCAGCGGCCAACGCTCAAGCCCGATTCGCTGGCCGTTCTTCAGGGCAACACTTTGTCCACGGAAGTGAGGCCGGCCAATTTCAGTCTCTCAACCGGTGGTGCAACCGCTGCGACCCTGATCGGCGCGCTGTTTCTGAATGCAGATTTGGTGATTGCAGCCGCAGAAAGTGCAGCCCAGCAGGCTGGCGCGCCCTTGGCCAAAGAGGTGGGCCTGACGGATCCGGCTTACACCGTTGCCACAGAGCTGGCCACCCGGCTGGGGCGGTCCGCGGGTGCCAAGGTGCAAAGCTTGGCCAAGCCTGAAGATGGGAGTGAGCTGGGCGCGCCGCCGCCGAGCAGATTTGTGTTGGAAGCCAGGACCGACCGTTGGGCGGCACAGTATTTGGCGCTGGACAAGGGCCGCTACGGCACTCAATTGGCGTTAACTGTTTCGCTCAGCGACAGCCAAACGGGGAGTATGGTCGCGACAGCACAATGCCAGCGCATCGATGCAGAGTCGGATCGAATCGCGGGTTACGACGCCTTGATCGCGGATGGAGCGGCTCGGCTGCATCAGGCGATGGACAAGCACACGCAAGCCTGTATCACCGAGATGTGGGGTCAGCTGTCGGAAGGCTTGCCTCTGAATATCGGCGCGCCAGTTGCTGTGTCAGAACCTGTGGTTGCCGCCCTTGCGCCGGCACCAAAAGCCGCCGTGGACCTGCCGGACGCATCGCCAGCGCCTGCAAAGGCCCCAGAGCCCCCTCGGCCTGCGGCGCCTCCAGTCTTGGTTTCAGTGGCGCCAGCTTCCACTGCCCCGGTGCCTGACGTGGCTCAGCAAAGCCGTACGGCCACGCAAAAGGCGACTGCTGAGGCCATTGAGCGCAAGAGTGATTCGCTGCCACCCAAGCCCATCCTGCCTGTGGCAGCGGTGAACGCCGCCCCGCCGCCTCCCACGCCCTCTGCGCCCGCGCCAGCCATCTTGCCTGCTCCGCAAACGTCTGCGGCAGACGCTGGGCGTGGCCCGATGATCGTCTTGCCTCCCCGGACGGCCGCGGATCGGGTCCTGGAGAACTCACAGATCGCCCACCGCTATCACATCTACCTGTCGCGGCCCAATCCCAAAGCCTTTGCGGTGTCGGCGAATGGGGGCTGGTGGATGGCTTGGGGCGAGGGGCCAGGCGTCCAGGGCACGGTGTCCCAACGTGCTGTGCGCGGCTGCGAGGAGCGCAGCAACAGCACCTGTGTGCTGTATGCGGTGGATGATCGAGTGGTGTTTGGGTTGACTCAAAAGGAGCGCCCATGAACGCTGTGAACAGTTCAGTGCTGCCCTCTGTCGCTCAAGTCGAAGGGGCGTGGCACTGGCAGCGCTCAGTGGGAAGGCTGCTCGGTTGTGCCTCGATCGTGGCTTTGCTGACGGCCTGCTCGTCTTTCACCAAGCAGTCGGCAACGCCCAGTGTGCTGGCTCAACTGCGCGCAGAACCGCTTGCGCAGACCGTGGGAGACCCGAGGTTCCGTTTCTTGACGAGCCAAGACGGCCTCAAGTTTGCTGTGGTCGCCACCTTTACCGGTGGGCTTCTCGGTGGTGCAGTGCTGAATGACAGTGCGTCCACCAAGGGCCAGGAATTGTCTGAATTGGGAGGGATGACCGACCCCGGGCGCAAAGTCGCTGACACGCTCGCTGCTCGCTTGAAGTCCTCGTTTCAAATCCCGACCTTGGTGCCAGTGGGCATTTCAGAATCGGATGATGTGGGTCACATTCTCAAAGTGGCACCAAGCTCAGCGGCCTTTGTGCTTGATGTGCGTACCGGGGCCTGGGGCGGCACCTACCTGCCAACCCAATGGAATCGTTATCGGCTGGCGTACTCACTGAAAGCCCGTCTGATCGATCGGGCGCGCAAGGCCGTGGTGGCAGAGGGGTTCTGCGACTACCAAAACAGGAGTGAGGCGACGCCACCGAGCTACGAGGACCTTATCGCCGATCGTGCAGCGATGATCAGACAGCGCATGGATGCCTACGCCGCTGAGTGCGCTGAGGAGGTTTGGGCTCATATGTTTCCGGCGTCAATCATGCAGGCGCCGGTGGCTCAGATCAGCAAGCCCGTCGCTGTAGCCGCCGTGGCTGCACCGGCAGCTGCCGCCCAGACAACTGCGCTTGTGCCGTCGCAAGTGAAGCCGGTACCGATTGTGGCGCCTGCGATCAGTCGGGCTGCCGAGGCTCCTGCCATGAGCAAGCAGGCCGAGCAGCGCTATCAGATCTATCTGACCAAACCCAATCCCAAAGCATTTGCCGTTTCAGACAATGGGGATGCTTGGATGTCTTGGGGTGAGTCTCTCAACCCAACGGTCAAGGAGAGCATCCCCCAGCGTGCCGTGCGGGGCTGCGAGGAGCGAAGTCGTGCTCGATGTGTGCTGTATTCGGTGAATGGCAATTTGGTCTCTGGCCAAGGTGTCGATTCGAAACGGTGACTCCCGTGGCGCTGCACGACTCTCTGATCCGTCCGCTGGACGCCGCCGATGACATGGTGGCGCTGACCGCCTTGATCCATCGCGCCTACGCGCCGCTGGGCGCTGCAGGGATGAACTTCACGGCGGTGGATCAGACGCTTGAGCAGACTCGGTTTCGGGTGGAGCATGGCCATTGTCTGGTGGCAGAACAGCATGGTCGGGTCGTCGGCACGCTGACGCTCGACCAAGCCTATGACCCCAATGTTCATGGCTGGGCGCGCGCCACGCCCTGGTTTTTCCGCCAAGACGTGATGCATCTGCATCAGTTTGCCGTCGATCCTGCCCTGCAAGCCCAAGGCATTGGCGCTGCCTTGCTGGCGGCTGCCCAGCAGGCGGCGCATGAACGCGGCGCGCGTGCCCTGGCCTTGGACACCGCCCTGCCAGCCGCACACCTGCTGGCCTTCTATCGCCGCCACGGTTTTGCTGAGGTGGCTCAGGTGCAGTGGGACGCCAAGCACTATCGCAGCACGGTCATGCTCAAGGCCTTGTCAGCGCCGCCGCCTGCCTTGGATGATGCCGAACATCGCTGCGCCATCGTGCGCTGCTTTTTCGCCAGCTTCCAGGCTCGGGATTGGTTGGCTGCGAGAGCACTCTTGCGTGACGATGCCCGCATGCATTGGTTAGCCTCAGAGGAGCACTTTGATGACGCTGATGCGATCATCCGCGTCAACGCCATTTATCCAGAAGGCTGGCGCATTCATGTCCACAGTGTGGAGGCCACTCTGGCCGGTGGCGTTATCAGTGTGATCGAGGTGTTTCACGGCGATCAACGCTTTTACGCTAGCAGCCAGTTCACTTTCACCCAAGGTCTGATTGCCTTCATTCAGGAGATATGGGCCACGCGAGAGGACCCACCTGCATGGCGTCAGGCCAGCATCCTGGGAGCCTACCGCCGCGGCTCCGCGCATTGATCTTTTCTACCAATGACTTCAACACTATCAAGGAGTAACCATGAATCGTACTAAGAATCTGCTGATCGCTGCGGTGCTCTCGGCCTTTGCGGCTGTGGCTGCGGCCAAGAACGTCCCGACCAATGTGCCCTGGGAAACCGTGGTTGCCGATCTCAGCAAGCAAGGTTCTCTGCAGGGCATTGAGTTGCGATTTGGTTCTGCCTCAGCGCAGGGGTTGAACCTTTCGGGCTCTGTGGCATTCCAGCACAAGGAAGGTGCTTTTCCTGACAACAACCGCCAGGTGCCGACCGATGAGGTCTTGTGCAGAAACGCGTTGAAGCAGGTCTTGATTCGTGCTGTGGAACAAGCGCGCGCGCGAGGAGCTAATGCGGTAGTAGGCATCATCTCCCAGGTGGGCAAGAACCGCCAGGACAGCCCTGCCAACGCCGAGTGCCGATCGGGCCTGTCTGGCACGGTGGCTGGCATTTCAGCTCATCTTGCCGTGCTGCCGTAAGGCATTTGAACCCTTAGGACAGCCCTTGACCATGAACACGATCATCACAGAGCGCACCGGCACTGTTGGGCCGGTGGCCCGCGTCTGGCTCAATCGCCCGGAGGTGCGCAATGCCTTCAACGACAGCGTCATCGCCGAGCTGACGGCCACTTTCACTGCGCTGGGGGCGGATGACAGTGTGCGGGCCATTGTGCTGGGCGGACACGGCAAAGCCTTTTGCGCGGGGGCCGACCTGAACTGGATGCGCGCCATGGCGGACTATTCCTGGGACCAGAATAAGGCCGACGCCCAAGGCCTGGCCGATATGCTCTGGGCGATCTATAGCTGCCCGAAACCGGTGGTGGGCCGCATCCATGGCGATTGCTATGCCGGTGGCGTGGGCTTGGCGGCGGTGTGCGATGTGGTGGTGGCGTCTGATAACGCGGGCTTTTGCCTCAGCGAAGCCAAGCTGGGCCTGCTGCCCGCCACCATCGGCCCCTATGTGGCGCGTGCCCTCGGCGCTCGCGCCTCGCACCGCTATTTCTTGACCGCCGAGCGCTTCAGCGCTGCCGAGGCGCACCGGCTCGGCTTGGTGCATGAGGTGTGCAGCGCAGAGGCCTTGGACTCGCAGATCGACGCCCTCACCGCCGCATTGGTGGCCAACGGCCCGGCAGCGGTCAAGGCCTGCAAGCAACTGGTGCATGACGTGGCCCACGCCGCCATCACACCCGCCTTGCGAGAGGACACAGCGCGCCGCATTGCCGACATTCGAGGCAGTGCCGAAGGCAAAGAAGGCGTGTCTTCCTTCTTGAACAAGCGCGCGCCGAACTGGATCTTGGGATGAGCGTGCTGCCCCAAGCTGCTATTGCCGCTGCGTCAGCGGCCCAAGCCACGGCGGTGCAGCTCGGGCAGGGCGTGGGTGCGGCGGCGTCGCACCTGGACACCACCCATCTGTTGGCCGTGGCTGCCGCGCTGGGTTGGGCCAGCGGCATGCGCTTGTATGCCGTGGTGTTCTTGACGGGCTTGGCCGGATGGCTCGGGTGGGTGCCGCTGCCCCCCGGCTTGCAGATGCTGCAGCAACCGGCGGTGCTGTGGGGCGCCGGTGTGTTGATGATGGTGGAGTTTTTGGCCGACAAAATTCCGTGGGTCGATTCCGCCTGGGACACGGTCCACACTGTGATCCGTATCCCCGCCGGGGCCATGTTGGCCGCTGGAGCCTTGGGCGCAGATGCTGGCCAATGGCAGTTTCTCGCGGCCTTGATGGGCGGCACTTTGGCCGCCACAGCCCATGTGGCCAAGGCCACCACGAGGGCGGCCGTCAACACCTCGCCTGAACCCTTTTCCAACATCGGCTTGTCGCTCCTGGGGGATGCCGCTGTGCCTGCGTTTTTGTGGCTGTCCTGGCAGTACCCGGTGGCCTTGTTCGTGGTGCTGGCCGTGGCCATTGTGGTGGCGTTGGCCCTGACCGTGCTGTTGTTCAAATTTGTGCGCGGCGTGTTCGCCGTGCTGCGTCAGAAATGGGGCTCGGGCACGGCTCGGGCTTGAGAGATTGCGTGTGTTGCGTGCGGCGATCGAGCCGAGGAGATGAAGCATGTTTAAGAAGATCCTGATTGCCAACCGAGGCGAGATCGCCTGCCGTGTGGCCCGCACCGCCATGCGCCTGGGTGTGCGCACCGTGGCGGTGTACTCGGACGCGGACGCTAACGCACAGCATGTGCGGGCCTGCGACGAGGCCATCCATATCGGGGGCAATGCCGCCAAAGACAGCTATTTGCAATGGCAGCGCATCCTAGAGGCCGCCAAGGCCACGGGCGCGCAGGCCATCCATCCGGGCTACGGGTTCTTGAGCGAGAACGAAGACTTCGCCCGGGCCTGTGCGGCTGAAGGGCTGGTCTTCATTGGCCCACCGCCCGAGGCGATTGCAGCGATGGGCTCCAAGGCTGCGGCCAAGGCCTTGATGGAAAAGGCTCAGGTGCCGCTGGTGCCCGGCTACCACGGCGACAACAACGAGCCTGAGTTTCTGCTGGCGCAGGCCCAGGCTATGGGCTTTCCGGTGCTGATCAAGGCCAGCGCCGGCGGTGGTGGCCGTGGCATGCGGCGGGTGGACAAGGCGGAAGACTTTATTGCCGCGCTGGCCTCGTGCCAGCGCGAGGCCCAAGCCAGCTTTGGCGACCAACATGTGCTGGTCGAGCGCTATGTGCTGCGCCCCCGCCACATCGAGATCCAGGTCTTTGCCGACACCCAGGGCGACTGCGTTTATCTCTTCGAGCGGGATTGCTCGGTGCAGCGTCGCCACCAAAAGGTGCTGGAAGAGGCCCCCGCGCCGGGCATGAGCGCTGAGCGCCGTGCAGAGATGGGCGCAGCGGCTGTGGCGGCGGCCAAGGCCGTGGGCTATGTGGGCGCGGGCACGGTGGAGTTCATTGCTGAGGAGCGCGACGACGGCGACCTGCGCTTTTACTTCATGGAGATGAACACGCGCCTCCAGGTGGAGCATCCGGTCACCGAGGCCATCACTGGTCATGACCTGGTGGAGTGGCAATTGCGCGTGGCTTCGGGTGAACCGCTGCCCGCCAAGCAAGAGGCCCTGCGCATCCACGGCCATGCCATCGAAGCCCGCATTTGCGCCGAGAACCCTGAAGCCGGCTTCCTGCCCGCCACTGGCGAGTTGGCGGTGCTGCGCTGGCCGGAGCACGTGAGCTTTCAGCGTAACGCAGACAATGAGCCTTTCCATGATCCGGCGCCAGTCCGCGTCGACGCCGGCGTGCGCGAGGGCGACGCCATCAGCCCTTACTACGACTCCATGGTGGCCAAGCTCATCATCTGGGGCGCAGACCGGGCCCAAGCCCTGGCCCGCCTGGAGGCCGCGCTGCGCGACACCCACATCGTCGGCCTGAACACCAACGTGGCCTTTTTGCGCCGCGTGGTGCAGAGCCGGGCCTTCTCGCAGGCTGACTTGGACACCGCGCTGATCGAGCGCGAGCGCGAGGCGCTGTTTGGCCCGTCCAAACTGCCCCTGGAAGTGGCTGCCGCCGGTGTGGCCGCGTTGACCCTGCACAGCGAGGCCGCGCTGCAAGGCAGCGACCCTTGGTCGCGCCGGGATGGCTGGCGCCTTCACGGTGGGGCGCGCCGCCGCCTGGACCTGGCCGTTGGCGACACCCATCATGTGGTGACGCTGGCCCACCAGCATGACGGAAGCTTGTTGATGGGCCTTGGTGGTCAAACCTGGCCCCTGCAATGGCAAGCCCTGGGCGATGGCCGCTTTGACATTCAACTGGCCTCTTGCCGCAGCACCCTGTCCGTTTACGCCCAGGGCGAGCGCGTGGCTGTGTTTGGCGAGGCCGGCAGCCTGGAACTGCAAGAGTTCGATCCGATTGCCCATGCGGCCGATGGCGCAGGCAGCGCGGGCCGCCTCACCGCTCCGATGCCGGGCAAGGTGATTGCCTTCCTCGCCAAAGCGGGCGATGTCGTCAAAGCCGGCCAAGCGGTGGCTGTGATGGAGGCCATGAAGATGGAGCACACCCTGACCGCGCCGCGCGACGGCACGGTCGAGGAACTGCTTTACAGCGTGGGTGACCAAGTGGGTGAGGGCGCGGAGTTGTTGAAGCTGGCCGACTGATTCGTGGCATGCTGGCGTGGTGAGCTTCCCGCACTTCATCGTCTGCACTGGCGGCACCAAAGGTGACCTCTACCCCTATCTGCGCCTGGCCCAAAGCTTGGCTGCCAAAGGGGTGCGCGTCACCATGCTGGCGCCGGAAGTGCATGGCGAACAAGTGAAGGCCGCGGGCTTGGCCTATGAGCCCAACTTGTCAGAGGCGCGCTATCACGAGGTGCTGGACAACCCCTTGTTGTTCGACCCCCATCAAGGCCTGAAGGCTTTGTTTTCGGGCACCGACCAGGAACTACTAGACGCCCGTGCGCAATTGCTGAGGGTGGCCGGTGGGCAGCCTGCGGTGCTTTTGTGTCATCCGTTTTATCTGTTCGCGGCCGGCCTGGCTCGGGCTGCAGCGCCCGAGTTGCGCGTGGTCGGTGCCTACTTGGCACCGTCCAATTTGCGCACCGTGCATGACCTGCACTTCATGGGCCCCATGCCCATCGCGCACTGGCTGCCGCTGGCAGCCCGGCGCCTGCTGTGGCAGCAGGCCGATGCTCGCTTTGTGGACCCCGTGACTTTGCCGGGCCTCAACCGCGTGCGCGCCCATCTGGGCTTGCCCGCTGTTGAACACGGCTTTTTGCTGCACATGCAAGCTCAGGCCGAGCTGTCGGTGGCCTTGTTTCCCTCGTGGTTTGGGCCGACTCAAGAGGACTGGCCCCAGCCGCTGCTGGAAGGCGGCTTTACGCTGCACGATGGAGCTGCCCACCAGGCTCTGCCACCCGCCGTGGAGGCCTTTTTGCAAGCCGGTGCACCGCCCTTGGTGATGACCTTGGGCACCGGGCACAAGCATGCGGCAGCGGTCTACCAGGCGGGCGTGGTGGCGGCTCAGCAGACCGGCCGGCGTTTGATCTGCCTGACCGGCTTTCGGCAACAGTTGCCGCAAGACCTGCCACCCACCGTGCTGTGGGCCGCTTATGCGCCTCTGCATTTGCTGCTGCGCCGCTGTGCCGCGCTGTTGCATCACGGCGGCATTGGCACCGTGGCTGAAGGGCTGCGTGCGGCCGTGCCCCAGTTGGTCCTGCCCTTTGCCTGGGACCAATTCGACAACGCCTTCCGCGTGCAAGCCCTGGGCGTGGGCTTGAGCCTTCCCGCCAAGAAAGCCACGGCCGCCCGCTTAAGCCGAGAGTTAGTGCGCTTGATGCAGGACGCACAGCGCGTCACCCAGTGCCACCGTGTGGCGGCCTTGCTGCCTCACGACCCCAGCCCAGATGCCATCGTGGACCACCTGATGCAGTGGTCCATCACTCCTTGACTTGACCGAGAACTCAGCTATGAGCGCCACCCTTCCGTCCCGCGTCACCCTGGTTGAAGTCGGCCCCCGCGACGGGCTGCAAAACGAGAAGCAGGCGGTGCCTGCGGCCACCAAGATCGAGCTGGTGCACCGTCTGCAAGCCGCCGGCCTGCGCGAGATCGAAGTCACCAGCTTTGTCTCGCCCAAATGGGTGCCGCAGATGGCCGACAACGCCGAGGTCATGGCCGGTGTGCAGCGCCAGTCGGGCGTGCGCTACTCGGTGCTGACGCCCAACCTCAAGGGTTGGGAGGCTGCAGCGCTGACTCAGCCCGATGAGATCGTCGTCTTTGGCGCGGCCAGCGAGGCCTTCAGCCAGAAGAACATCAACTGCTCTATCGCCGAGTCGATTGAGCGCTTTGCACCGGTGGTGCAGGCCGCCCGCGCTGCGGGCGTCAAAGTGCGCGGCGCCATCTCCTGCGCGGTCGGCTGCCCCTATGAAGGTGACATCGCCCCCGAGCGGGTTGAGTTGGTGGCCCGCTTGATGGCCCAGATCGGCGTGCAGCATGTGGGCGTGGCCGACACCATCGGCGTGGGCACCCCGCGCAAAGTCCAGCGCGCGCTGGAGGCTGCGCTCAAGCACTATCCGCTGGCGGAGGTCAGCGGCCATTTCCACGACACCTATGGACAGGCGCTCTCCAACGTCTATGCCAGCCTGGAGTTGGGCATCAGCACCTTTGACACCAGCGTCTCCGGCCTGGGCGGCTGCCCCTATGCCAAGGGCGCCACCGGCAATGTGCCCACCGAGGATGTGGCCTACTTGCTGCACGGCTTGGGCATTGACACCGGCATTAACCTAGATGCCTTGATTGATGCGGGGGTGTTCATCCGTGAAGCTTTGGGCCAGCCCACGGGCTCACGGGTGGCGCGGGCGCTGCTGAGTAAACGCCAAGCCGCCTAAGGCCTACTTGGCTGTGCTGATCTTCGTCTACGGCACCCTCAAAGAGGGTTTCCCCAACGCGCACCTCAACCAGGGCCGGCGCGTCCTCGGCCACTTCCGCACCGTGCAGCGCTTCCCCTTTTATGTGGTGCGCTTGCCCTTGGAGAACCGCGCACCCTGGCTCATGAACCAACCGGGCCTGGGGCATCATGTGGTGGGCCAGGTCTTTGAAGTGGACGAGGCCCATGTGGAGGCGCTCGACCGCTTTGAAGAAGTGGGTCAGCCCACCGGCTATGCCCGCGTGCCGTTGGTGCTGCACGCTGTGGATGACCCCGACACCCAACTGCAGGCCTATGCCTATATGAAGCAGGCTCTGCAGTTGACGGATGACATCCCGCGTGAAGGACCTTTTGAGGAGTACACGCAGAGCTTGGCTGTGGGGTACTGGATTCGTAGCTAGGCGGCGCAACGTAGCGGGATGTCTACCGTGCTCTCCCCGAGACTCGACAGGAAGAGGAGCGATTGCGGAACTGAGGTGCTGGACGAACTCAATCGCGCGTCTTGATGCCCGTCACAGTACCGTCAGCACTCACGATGACCAAAATGCCTTCCTTGCTAAGCGCGAGTTGACCGTGTGCAGGTGTGCTCCAAACCGTCTTTGTGGGATCCTTGCGCTTGAAGGCGTAAGTGCCGCCACTGGTCGAGATGAAGCCGACGGTCTTGGTCAGGATGACGGTGCTCTCTGCGGTTCCTTGCAGCGGGACGGTGCTCAGGAGGCTCCCGTCCGCTTGGTTGAACACGGACAGATAACCTCCATTGGCGTAGAAAACACGACCATCAGCAACCGACGGTTGATTCATCTCGGAATAGTTGACCGAGATGGGGGCCTGCCATTTCAGGCGGCGAGTATTGAGATCGAACGCAATGAGGCGGTTGTACTGGGTCACGATGATGTCAGACATCCCGCCAAGAACAGGTGCGCAACCCACGGAATAGCCCCGCCAATCGAAGCCAGTGTCAGCAATCGAGTACGCCAGTGCGCCCGTCTTGCGATCGAGAACGTCCAACTTCGTCGTGTAGGTATAGACGTAGTTTTCGTCGACTGCGGGCGTCCATTCATCGTATTGGGGCAGGCTTGCGAACCAATTCTGGGTGCCGGTACGGGCATTGAACGAATATGCACCGCCGTAAGATCCACCATTCATATACATGCTGCCGCCGAATGGCGTGGGCGCGTAATAGGTCTCCCACTGGGCGCTGATGGGAGCGCGAAACTTCTGGGTTCCGGTGGCTACGTCGAAGCCCCATAGAGCGGCATCCGTGTGACCACCGGTACTGACGTAAACCATGCCCTTCGCATACGCAGGAGAATGAATGCTGTGGAGGTACCCACCCCCTGTGTATGCGCCTGCGATGGTTTTTGTCCACTCGGTCGCACCCGTCGATAAATTCACCGTGGTGAGTATGCCAATGGCGCTGTTGGGCTTGTTGCTTATGTATACCCGACCACCCCCAGTTGCCGGAATGTTGAACGAGCCTGTCGTGCTGTCGAGCCGGACCTGCCATGCCTGGGAAAAATTCGCCGGGTTCAGTGACACGGCGGCGTAACCCGTGTGGGCCGCATTGCCATTGAGCGTGGCCCAATCAGTGGCGCGTTCCTTGGTGGCTGCTTGAGCCGATGGTGCTGTGACAGCGCAGACCAAGGCCAGCGCGGTCAGCGCTGAAAGTGTAGAAGCAACGTGTTTCATGAAATCTCCTCAATAATTACTGTAGTTGTGATCTGAGTTCACGCAGGGTGAACGATCCCCGACGCCTTCTTTGAAGGACCGCTCATCGCCCGGAGGTCGCGCGATTCTATTTCTGTGAAGCTGACAAATCCTGATCGGCCCCCTAGTCCGTCAGGCCCCTTAGCGGGTTTCAGCGAGGTGGCACTAACTTCAAGGTCGACGCCGTCTGCCTCGCTACATCTTCCTCGGCCAGCCACTGCGGGCGGGTCTCTCCGCGGGCATGGCCTTCGGCTTGGTCGCGGTAGTGGCGGTCGGGCCAGACGCCGCTTTGGCCCACGGGGTTGCCGCCTTGGGCTTTGTGGGGGGCGGCGAAGTCGATGACGCGGCGGGTGGAGGGGCCGTAGGCCACGGCCCAGGGCGCCGGGCCTAAGGGGCCGGAGTAGTTGTTGGGCACCTCGCGGCCGCCGGGCACGGGCAGGGGGCCGATGTTGAAGAGCTTGTCCAGCGGCTTTTGTTGGCCCAGCGGGTGGCCGTGGGTCAGGGTGTGGGCGCGGCCCCAGGTCCACTGGGCCGGGTCTTTGCCAAAGGTGGCGCGCAGGTGCTGCAGTGTGGCGGCCCAGGCGGCTTTGAGCACGTCGTCACGTGTCTCCTTGGCGGGCGTGTCGCGCTTGTCCCACCAGGGGGAGTGAGCGTCGGCGGCCAAGCGGGGCAGGGCGTGGTCCAGGGCCTTGGTACGGCGCAGGTTGCTGAAGGGCGTGGGGGCCGCGCCGTCTTGGCTGTCGCCGCCCAGCTCGTCGGCCATGGCTTCGCGGGCCAAGTCATAGAGGAATTGCTGGAAGAGGGTCGGCGCGGTCAGCTCCATGTCGTAGCGGCCAGGCCATTGCGCCAGCTGTTGCAGCAGGGCTTGCTCTTCGGGCGCTTTGACCAGCTCATTCAAGCGCGGCAGCAGGGGCTTGAGCACGCGTTGCGCATAGGTGGTTTCGGTGTCGAGCTGCAGGGCATGGGTGGTGGCGGCCGTCCAGCGTTGGGTCGGGTCGCGCAGTTGGCGGTCTAGCCGCAGGGCGCGGTCCCAGAGGTTGTAATAGCCGGGCGCGGGTGTGGCGGCCGCGGGCTGGTGGTTGGCCGAGACGATGTAGCCGCGCGCTGGGTTCTCTTCTTGCGGGTTGCTGCTGAAGGGGTGGAAGCCGGGCTTGTCGGCCTCGCCCTTGCTGCCGTCCAACACAAAGGCAGGATTCACACCCGCAGGGCGCTGGGGCAACTTGGCAGCGGCCCACCAGGCGATATCGCCCTGGGTGTTGGCCCACACCACGTTCAGGCCCGGGGCGTGGATGCCCTCGACGGCTTGGCGGGCCTTGTCCAAGGTGTCGGCACGGTTGAGCTGGTAGAAGGCCTCAACGGCCGGGTTGGGGGCCACCAGTTGTGTCCACCACATGGCGATGGGGCGGCTTTGTTCGCGGCCGGTGGTCAGCGCATCACTGATGATGGGGCCGTGGGGCGAGCGGCGCAGCGTCAGCGTCACCGGCGCTTGGCCTTTGACCTTGATGGTCTCGGTGCGCTCGGTCAGCTCCACCCATTGCCCGCCCACCATCACCTGCTTGGGGTTGGCGGGGTTGACGGTTTCGGCAACGAGGTCGATGTCGTCGTTTTGGAACATGGTCAGGCTCCAGCCGAACTGGCTGTTCATGCCCAACAAGGCCATGGGATTGAGCGCGCCAAAGTGGCCATAGAGCTCAAACCCGGGGCTCTGCAAATGCGCCTCGTACCAGACGGCCGGGGCGGCAAAGCTGATGTGCGGGTCACCCGCCAAGATGGGCTTGCCACTGGCGCTGCGGCTGCCGGCCACGACCCAGGCATTGCTGCCTTCAAACAGCGGAACTTGAGCCAGTGCCAAAGCGCTGTCGCTGAGCTGGCCCAGCGCCGCCAAGGTCTGTTTGTCCGCCGGCTTGAGCAAAGCGGCGGCCGGCTTGGGCGATGCAGGCGTGGCCGCAGGCAGGCCCGCCGCAGTGGCTTGGCGCTCGCCCTCGGCCACGGCGCCATCGGGCACCCAGGCCAAGTCAAAGGCTTTGAGGTACTCCGGCCCCAGCTCATCGCGGATCTGGGTCAGCACGGGCCCGGTGCGGAAAGCCGAGGCAAAGCTATAGGCCAGGTAGCCCGCCACGCTCAGGGTGTCGGCGGTGGTGAAGGGGCGTTTGGGGATGCCCAAGAGCGCAAACTCCAGCGGTACCGGGTGGCTGTCTTGAAAGGCGTTGATGCCGTCCAGATAGGCCTGCAGGGCCTGGGTGGAAGGGGCGTTGCTGTCCAGTGCGGCAGCGCGCTTGTCCGCCTCGTCGCGCAGGGTCAGTGTGCGCATCAGCTTGTCGGTGGGCAGCAGCTTGGGGCCCAGCACTTCGGCCAGCTCGCCGCGCGACAGCCGCCGCATCATCTCCATCTGGAACAGGCGGTCTTGTGCATGAACCCAGCCCAGGGTGCGGTAGAGGTCCGCCTCGTTTTGCGCCTGGATGTGGGGCACACCGGCTTCGTCATAGCGCACGGTCACCGGGGCCTTGAGGCCGGTGACCGCCACCTCGCCGCCGCGCTGCGGCAGGCGTTGCTGCACAAACCAGGTGGCGCTGCCCACGCCCAGCGCGATCAGGGTGGCCGTCGCGATCAGGCTGCGTTTCAACCAAGGCTTCATGGTGTGCTCTCCGGGGTTTGAAACAAGCGCTGCCAGCCCTCGTGGCCCAGCGATTCCATGGTCTCGATATTGCGCTCGTATATGTCTTCGGCCTCGGGGAAGGCCTCGACCGCGCGGTCAATGCTGGACTCGCGGATCAGATGCAAGGTGGGGTAGGGCGAGCGGTTGGTGTAGTTGGAAATGTCGTCCGCATCGGTGCCCCCAAACTGGAACTGGGGGTGAAAGCTCGCGACTTGCAACTCACCTTCCAGCCCCAAGCGTGCCACAGCCTCTTCGGCGTCGTGCACAAAGTCGTTGAAGTCCAGAAAGTCGCCCAAGACTTGCGGGTGGACCAGCAGCGTGGTCTCCACCTCGTCGGGGTTGGCGTTGGCCAAGTGGTTCAGCTCAGCCACCAACTCAGCCATCAAGGCCTCGGGGGTGCTGGCGGTGCTCAGCACCCAGCGGATCTGGCCCTTGACATGCGGGGCCTTGGCAAAGGGGCAGAGGTTCAGGCCGATGACGGCCTTCTCCAGCCACTGGCGGCTCAGCGCCAGGGCGGGGTGTTCGGAGGGGGGCGACGACATCGGGTGATTGTCACCCGAGCTCAGCCTGTCGTCTTTCCCCAGTTGCGGTGTTTACAGGCGTGTTACTTGGCCGGCTGATAGGGCAGCGAGGAGTGGTGCAGCACGATGCGCAACTGGCCCTTGTCGTCTTTCTTGAAGCCCCAGGTCTTGTCCACCACCGTGACCTTGCCGGCCTTGTCGGTCAGGATCACATGGCCTTGAGTCAGGGCCAAGTCGCCATTGATGAACACACCAGCGTTCTTGAATTCATATTTCTTCCAGCCCTTCAGCGCAAAGCCGCTGTCGCTGGGGAAGGTCTTGTCGTCACCCACAAAGTAGGCCAATGCACCAGCACGGGTGGTGCGGAAGGTCTGCTCGCCGTGGGTCAAGGTGGGCTTGAACAGCACCACGCCCATGTTGTAGCCATAGGCACCGTCCAGCACGGCACCGGCAGTGGCCTTGGCCTTGGTGATGCCGCCGGCTGCATAGTCGTCGCTGATCTGGATCAGGGCCTTGCCCCAGCCTTCCTGGGCGGCGCGCACGTCGGCCTCGGTGATGTTGGTGTTGACCACCGTTGGCTGGAAGGCCAGGGCTGCGCCCGAGAGTGCCAGCAAGGCAGCGCCCAGGGCGCCACGGCGGGCGGAAGTGGTCAAGGTCATCGCACGGGTCATGGAATTCTCCGGTCAGTTCAAAAGCGGGTGGACTGGCTGACGGCGCCCCAACGACGCCGGTGTGATTCAGCACATTCACAGTCTCGCTGCCCCGGATGACAGGCCACAGACGCTTCAGATGAACGTTAATGACGCCTCAGATGACGGGAAGATGACAACACCGCGTGGCAGGCTCACGGCTGGGCATCGAGCCGATAACCCAGGCCGCGCACCGTGTGGATCAAGGCTTGGGGATGTCCGTCGTCAATCTTGGCGCGCAGCCGGCGGATGTAGACATCAACGACATTCGTCAGCGGGTCTTCATGGGCGCCCCAGACATTGGCCAAGATGCGCTCGCGGCTGAAGAGGCGGCCCGGTGCACTCATCAGCAATTCCAGCAGCGCCATCTCGCGGGCCGTCAGGTCCAGCGGCTGGCCGGCCCGGCTCACGCGCATGGTGTCGCGGTCCAGGCAGAGGTCGGCCACTTGCAGCACGGTGGGGCTGGCTTGGGCCAGCTCTCGCCCGCGTCGGCCCAAGGCTTCAATGCGGGCCAGCAGTTCCTCAAAGGCAAAGGGCTTGACCAAATAGTCGTCGGCGCCCAGCTTCAGGCCGCTGACTCGGTCTTCCACTGTGCCCAGGGCGGTCAGCATCAAGATCGGCAGGGCCACGCCCGAGGCCCGTAGGGTCTGGCAAACCTCCAAGCCGTTCATGCCCGGCAGCATCACGTCCAGCAGCATCACGGTGGGCTGGGCTTGCGGCAGTGGGTCGCGCGCCCAGTCCATGGCCATCTGCAGGCCCTCAGGGCCGGTGCGGGCCACTTGCACCCGGTGGCCTTCGGCGCGCAGGCCACGCTCTAGAAAGTCGGCTACGCGACGGTCGTCTTCAACGATCAGGATGTTCATGCGGCAGTGGCTGCGGTGAGCAGGGGCAAAGAAAGGCGGGCGACGGTGCCGCCTTCGGGGTGAGGCTCCAGATGCAGATGGCCACCGTGCGCCTTGGCCAAGGACTGTGCCAGCGGCAGGCCCAGGCCTGCGCCGTCGGCACGGTGCAAGCGCGCCCGTTCACCCCGGAAGTGCCGCTCAAACAGGCGCGGCAGGTCTTCGGGCTGCAGGCCAATGCCGTGGTCCCGCACCTCCAGCTGCCAGCGGGCTTCAGCTGGAAACTGTTGGGTGCTGATGTGCACCGCGCCGCCGTGATGAGAGTAGCGAATCGCGTTATCTAAGAGCACCATGAATAGCTGTCGCAGCCGAGCCGCATCGCCCAAGGTGCAGAGCCCTTCGGGCAAGGCGTCGTGCATTTCGATTGTGATGTGGCTGGACGCGGCCAAGGCTTGGGCCTGCCGCAGAGCCTCTTGCAGCGGGGCTTGCAGCGGCACCGCTTCGCGGTGAATGCTCAAGGCTTCGGCGTCGCTGCGCGCCATCGTCAGCAAGTCGTCGATGATGCGAGCCAACTGGCTTGAGGTGTCCACAATGCGCCGCAGTGCATCTTGATACTCGGCGACCGGCTTGTCGCGGCCGCGCAGCGCAATCTCGGCCTCGCCCCGGATGGCGGTGGTGGGGGTGCGCAGCTCATGGCTGATGTCGGCAAACAAGCGGCGCCGCGAGGCATCGACGGTTTGCAAGGCTTTCAGCGCTTCCTGCAGCTCAGCAGTGCGGGTTTGAACCTGGTCTTCCAGGTCTTGCCTTACCTGGGCTTCGCGGGCACGGTGTTGCTGCAGCTCTTCGGCCATCGCATTGACCGTGCGGCCCAGCCCTGCGAACTCGTCGTCGCGCTGATCCGGAATGCGGTGCGCCAGGTCTCCCCGTTGCAGCGCCTGGGCACCGGCGCTCAACTCGTTCAAGGGTTGGCTCAGGGCCCGCGCAAAGTACACGGCGAGAAACACGGCAGCTGCCGCAATCACCAGGGTGGCCGTCAAGGCGCCAGCCGCGACCAAAGCCAGCGAGCGGTCGGCGGCTGCGCGCTCGCGCTCCACGGCTTGCTGCTCGCGGGCAATGGTCTCTGCCAGAAGGCTGCGCAGGTCGCGGCCCTGTGAAGCATCAAACACCCGCGTCAACTCGGCCCAGGCCACGGCAGGGTCGGCATCGGCCGGCAAGGGGCGGGTGCTGGCCAGGGCAGTGCGCAGCTCTTCCACGCTGCGGCGCAGGATGCCCAGTGTCTCCTGACGCTGCGCCAATTCTTGCTGGGCTCGCAGGGGGTCGTCGTCCAGCTCGGCGGCGCGGCGAGCATAGCCCTCCAGCCGCTGCAGCGTGACCACCATGTCCAGTTGGTAGCGGTCACGCAGTTGGCCGTCGGCACCGGCTTGCAGCAGGGCCTGAGAGGTCCAACTGCGCAGCCGTTGCTTGGTGGCGGACAGCTCTAGGTAGGCTTTCAGAAGATCACTGGCCACGCGGCCGCGCTGCACATGGCCGGTGGCCACATCAATGGCCCACCACGCCACCGCGCCCTGCAGCATGAAGGCGAGCGCCAGGATGCCCAGCGCGAAGGAGAGTCTTTGGCGAAACATGGTTTGATTGTCACCTTGGCTGCCGCGCGCAGATGAACGGCAGATGACAAGCCCATGAAGCAAAAAGGCGCCGCCCTGTGAGGGGCAGCGCCTTTGCATGGCGCGTGCAGTGGCAGCGGTGTTGCGATCAGGCAGCCGTGGTTTCGATCACGCCGCGGCGGATCTGGTCGCGCTCCATGGACTCGAACAAGGCCTTGAAGTTGCCTTCACCAAAGCCGTCGTCGCCCTTGCGCTGGATGAACTCAAAGAACACGGGGCCGAGCAAGGTTTGCGAGAAGATTTGCAGCAGCAAACGCGGCTTGCCGCCTTCGGTGGTGCCGTCCAGCAAGATGCCGCGGGTTTGCATCTCTGAGACCCGCTCGCCATGGCCGGGCAGGCGCTCAGAGAGCATCTCGTAGTAGGCCGAGTTGGGCGCGGTCATCAGCGGGATGCCGGCCAAGGCCAGCTTGTCGATGGTGTCGTAGAGGTCGTCGGTCAGCAGGGCGATGTGCTGGATGCCTTCGCCGTTGAACTGCATCAGGAACTCTTCGATCTGGCCCGTGCCCTTGGAGGACTCTTCGTTCAACGGGATGCGGATCATGCCGTCCGGCGCGGTCATGGCCTTGGAAGTCAGGCCGGTGTACTCGCCCTTGATGTCGAAGTAGCGGATCTCGCGGAAGTTGAACAGCTTCTCGTAGAAGGCGCCCCAGTAGTTCATGCGGCCTCGGTAGACGTTGTGCGTCAGGTGGTCCACGATCTTCAGGCCATGGCCGACGGGGTGACGGTCCACCCCTTCGATGAACTCGAAATCGATGTCGTAGATGGACTTGCCGTCTTCGTAGCGGTCGATCAGGTAGAGCGGCGCGCCGCCAATGCCCTTGATGGCGGGCAGGCGCAGCTCCATCGGGCCGGTGGGGATGTCGATGGGCTGAGCGCCCAACTCCAAGGCGCGGTAATAGGCCTTATGGGCGTCTTTGACGCGGAAGGCCATGCCACTGGCCGAGGGGCCGTGCTCGGCGGCAAAGTAGCCGGCATAGCTCTTGGGCTCGTTGTTGACGATGAAATTGATGTGGCCCTGGCGGTAGAGCAGCACATTCTTGGAGCGGTGCTTGGCCACCAAGGTAAAGCCCATCTTCTCGAAGAGTGGCTCCAACTGGCCAGGGATGGGGGACGAAAACTCGACGAACTCAAAACCCATGAGGCCCATGGGATTGTCAAACAGATCAGCCATGACGGGCTCCTGCAAAAACCAAACATTGAACGGGGGTGCCCCGGCAAACGGGGACTTCGGTGCGCGATGACTCAGCGCAGGTTTGGGAGCAGGCCCGGCGGCGAGCAGGGGATGCCGCGCACGCTGCGTGCGAGGTGATCTCCGATCAACAGGGGGCTCAGATCTGACATGGGCGCGATGGTAGTGGAAATCCGGCGCCCGTGGTGTCGGCTTTTGGGGCCGACCACCGAATAAAGCTCGGTCAAAGCCGCTTGAGCTGGGTCTTAAACAGCTGAGCGCGCTGGCGATAGCTGGCGGCACTGGCCTGCAAGCGGGCCACGTCCTCGTCGCTCAGGGTGCGCACCACCTTGGCCGGAGCGCCCAAGATGAGCGAGCGGTCGGGGAAGGTCTTGCCCTCGGTGACCACGGCCCCCGCGCCCACCAGGCAATGCTGGCCGATCACCGCGCCATTGAGCACCACCGCCTGGATGCCAATCAGCGAGCCTTCGCCCACGGTGCAGCCATGCAGCATGGCTTGGTGGCCGATGGTGACATTCGCCGCAATGGTCAATGGGTAGCCCATGTCGGTGTGCATCACCGTGCCCTCCTGGACATTGCTGCCCTCGCCGATGGTGATGCGCTCGTTGTCGCCCCGGATCACGACACCGCTCCAGACAGAGCTGTTGTCGTGCAGAGTGACTTTGCCGATCAAGGTGGCCTCGTCAGCCACATAGGCGGAATCGGCGATCTCAGGGGCGTGTTCGCCCAGTTGGTACAGCGGCATGGCAAAAAAAAGGAGAGATGAAAGAGGCTCAGCCTGCGGCAGGGCGGGCCAGCAGCTCCACAGCGTCCAGCAGCGCGGTGGCCTGCTGGCTGAGGGTGCGGCCGTCGGCGGTGGCCAGGCGTTGCAGGCGCTCCAGCGCCTCAGCGCGGGGCAGGGAATAGCGGTGCATCAACACGCCCACGGCAATCGGCACGGCGTCGGCCAAGGGGTTGCCCGCAGGGCTGGGGGCAAAGGCAGGCACGCTGGTGCCCGCGGCGGCAGGCATGGCGGCGGGCTGGGGCGCCAGGCGTTCTCCCGCTACCGGGCGCACCCGAGGCTGTGCACGCACACTGGAGAGCGCGGCCTCGACAGTGGGGACGATCTGGGCAATGTCCAGCGGCTTGACCAGATAGGCCACGGCGCCCAAGGCTTTGACTTGGTTGACCGTGTCGTCGTCGGCAAAGGCCGAGAGAAACATGAAGGGCGTGCCCAGATACTCGCGCAGATAGGCAGCGACATCAAAGCCCGACTTGCCTTCCATGCGGATGTCCAGCAGGGCTAAATCAGGGCGGTGCTCGCGGGCCAGCAAGATGGCGTCATCACCGTTGTCGGCGTCAATGACCTCATACCCAGCCCGGCTCAGGCCGTGGGTGACCGTGGCCAACACCAGCCGGTCATCGTCCACCACCAGAATCTTGCCCTTGCCACTCATGGGTTCATCACGCTGCGAAGCTGCCTTATGCCGCGATTGTCACTCAAGTGCAAGCGGCTTGTTCGCGAGAAAAACAGCCGGCGCTAGACCGCGACCGCAGGCGGTGACAGGCGTAATCGCGCCACGACATCGTCGCCGTCCGCTTCCAGGGAGATGGCCGCACCTTTTCGGGGCAGCAGGGCGCGCACCAGCCCTAAGCCAGAAATGCCCGATGGGATCTGGCTGATGTGGAAGTCCGGCGCCAAACGGCCGCGGTTGCGCACGCTGATGCAGAGGTCGTTTTGCCCGACCTCTAGGCTGCAGCGGATGTCATGACCGGGGCCTAGCGCAGCCGCCTCGCCGCCGCCGCTGTGCTTGATGGCGTTGGTGAACAGTTCGTTGATGGTCAGGGCGATGGGAATCGAGTCGGCTTCTGTCAGCGCAAAGCGCTGGGGCGAGGGACCGCTGACCTCCAAGCTGATGGTGCGGCCGAACATGCGTTGCACCGAGGTGGCGATGGCCTCGATCACCTTTTGCACCCGCAGCGGCCCCGTCATGCCCACCTGCAGGCCGTGCACTTGAGCAATGGCATGGACATGACCCACGGCCTCGGCAATGGCGGCCGCAGCCTCCGGGTGGCGCTGGGCGTTTTGCTGCAAAAGCCCGGCCACGCCTTGCAAGTTGTTCTTGATGCGGTGATGCACTTCTTTGATCAGCATCTCCCGCTGCGAAATGGCTGCCACCAGGCGGGCTTCATCAGCCGCGCGTTGCTCGGTCACGTCACTGGCTACCAAGAGCAATTGCTCTTCATCGTCGTTACCCGCTTGCAGCGAGACGATGCGCATGTCCCAGACCTCTGCGGCATCGCCGGTGTCAGGGTCGGCCTCACGCTGCAGCTCACGGCGCACCATCTCGTGCGTGGCCATGGCGTGGTGCAGGTCGGCGTTCAGCGCGGCGGCCTCAGGGCCGGTCAACCACAGGGCCGGTGGGCGGGAGAGGATCTCGCTGGCCGGGCGCCGGGCAAAGCCCGTCATGGCCTGGTTGAGCTGCAAGACCTGCTGATTGCTGGCGTCGAACAGGGCGATCGCCAGCGGCGCGGTCTCGATGATGCGTTGCAGGCTGGCGCGGGCCTGGGCAATTTGCGCCTCGGCCTCGCGGCGGCGCTCGATGTCCAACAAGGCGAACGTCAGTTGGCCGGCGCCGCTGTCGCGGCCCGTGACCACGGCATTGCCCACCACCCAAAAATCACGCCCGTCGCGGGCCGTGAGCTTGCACTCAAAGGTCTCGGCCTGGCCTTCTTCCAGCGTGGCCAGCCAGTTGGTGCGGCGCAGCGGGTGCTCGGGGTCATCGGACGCCACCACCGAGATGGGCTGGGCGATGAAGTCAGCCAGCTCGCCGCCAAACATCCGGCGCGCCGAGCGGTTCATCCACTCAATGCCTTGGTCGCCCACGGTGACGATGCCCACCAGCACGGAGTCGAGAATCGCCCGCGTGCGATCGGCCTGCACCAGCAGGGTCTCGCGGGCTCGGCGGCGCTCATCCACACTCACAAACGAGCAGATGGCGCCGGCGCCGGGATCTTGCGGGTCGACCGGGCGCACGCTGACCTGCGCCCAAAAACCGGACCCATCGCGCCGCGTCAGGCGCCGCTCGCCCACGGCTCGGCCGTGCAGAGTCAGGTCGCGCCGCTCATGCGCGCTGTAGTTCAAATAAGCCCGCTCGTCCTCATAAAGCTCGGACAGCGCCAAGCCCTTCAGCGACTCTTGCGGCCGGCCGGTCATCTCGGCAATGGCTTGGTTGGCGCGCTCAATGCGGCCCTCGCGCTGGTAGATGATGCCGACATCAGACAGGCTGAACATCAGCTCGCGTTCGCGCTCCAGGCCTTCCATCTCGGCTTGCTGCGCACGCAAGCGGGTGATGTCGGTCAGCACCGCGACGATCTCGCTGGGGCCGGGGCCGCCTTCAGAGGCGCGGCGCAAGGCCAGAGACACCCACACGGGCTGGGGCCGCTGCGTGCTGATAGGGAGTTGGTACTCGACCTCGCACAAGCCTTGCTGCACCGCGTTCAGCAGGGCTTGGCGGGCTGAAGCGCCCGGTACGCCGGCACGGACCAGCAGGTTGTCAAAGCTTTGGCCGGTCGCACTGCCCGCGGGCAGGCCCAATAGCGACTCAAACCGGCGGTTGCTGCGCAGCACCTCGCTGCCACGCAGATAGGCCATGCCGGCGGGGTTGAGGTCGAGGATGGTGCTCAGCTCACGCAGCAGTTGGGCGTTGCGTTGCCGGCTGCTCTCTTCTTCGCTCACATCCAGCGTTACCACCGTGCAGACCGGTCGGCCGGGGCTGAGTTCGGCAGGCTCGACCCGGCTCATCAGCCAGCGCTGGCCTGTGTCGCGGTGCCGCACGGCGTAGCGCACTTCGACATGCTCGCGCTTGCGCAGGGCCTGCTGCAGGCGTTCATACTCGGGCAGGGAGGCTGGCTCCACCACATCGCGGCCGATAGACATCAGCGCGGTGCTGGGGCCGCCATCGCCCCCCGCGCTGCCGCCGCCGGCGCCGCGTCCGGCCGAGCTGGTGACCCAGCCGCGGGCTGAGTCGTAGGTGGCGACGCCCACACCCGCCGTGCCCATCAGGGCGGTGATCTCAATTTTGGAGAGGTCGCGTGCATCTTCGGCACTCAGATCCTCAATCTGGGCCAGCCAGCGCGGGGGCATGGCTGTGCCGGCGGAGCGCACTCGGATGCGGGCACGCAGGCGCTGGTCTTGGGGGGCTTCGATCCAGCCCTCGCGCTCGCGGGTCAGCCCCACGCCGGGCAGCTCGCCCGGCCAGCCCAAGAGGGCGACCAAGGCCTCACCCAATTCACCGAGGTGGCTGACGCGGCCGGCCAAGCCCAGGAGCGGGGCGTTGCTCTGCCAGATCCGGCCCGTTTTGTCGAACAGCATCAGCGCCTGAGGGCTGATGGCGAACAGCTCGGAGAGCTCGCTGTCCAGGGCTCGGCGCACCGAGCTGCCAGGGCCAGCGGGGCGAGGGGGAAGAACAGGTGGTGGCGTCGTCATGCGGGTGAAGAAGAGGTCACCCGCTGAGTGTACGCGCCGAGTCAGGTCCTAGGCGGCTATTCCTCGCGCATCTGCCATGCCGCGCGCAAGCTGATCAAGACAGCACGGTTGACGTCGCCCGGGGCCAGCATCAGGGTATCGGTCGCTTCTTGGATGTCAAAAGGCGACTCCATCTCCACGGCCACCGCCAGGTCCAGCCAAGGGCGTAGCGGCCCGCTGGCCGAGGCCAAGGCATCTGCCACCCGACCCGGCACCGGCAGGCTTTCCAGCAGCTTGTCGAAGGGTTGGCCCAGCATGCGGTCCAACAAAGAGAACACGCCGCAGATAAAGGCTTCGTTGCGCAGGCCTTCGTCGCCTTGGCTACGGACCAGTTCCTCCATCAGCAGGCCTCGGCGCACCGCCAGGAACATCAGCGGCTTCAACTCCGGATCTTCCACGGCGCCGGTGACCAACAGCGCCAACCAGCGCTTGAGCCGTTTGGTGCCCAGCACCATCAAGGCATGTTGGAAGGAGTTGATCTCGACCGAGAGCCCGAAGGCAGGGGAGTTGATGAAGCGCATCAGCCGATAGGCGAGGGCGGGCGCGCGACGCAGCACGCGCTCCAATTCGTCCGGGTCTTCGTCGCGTTCGATGCGTTGCATCAAGTCCATCACCACGCCCACGCCAGCGGGGATCTCACGCTTGGCCGTGTGTTCGTCGGGAGGGTCTCCGAGCGGCCAGCCCACCACGCCTTGGGCGCCGCGCCGGAAGCTGTCAGCGACTTCAAAGGCGCAGGTGTTGCCGGTCTGCACAAAAGGCAGTTGGCGCGGCGGCGCGTCAGCCAGCACCTGGTCGCCAAGGCGCCGATCATCCGGCCGATCAACGATGGCTTGTGCAAAAGCACCGATCACCGCCGGATCCAGCGGCGTCAAGGGGCGGCCCTTGAGCACCCGGCTGGCGCGCGCCGTGCGATCGGAGGTCCACAGCGGGCGCCACGTGGGATCGCCTGCCAAAAATGCAGGCACCTCCACAAATACATGCCTGGGCAGGGTCTGCTGCACCAAGCCCTTGAGGCTGGCCTCGCTGGTGAGGTTCAGCCACAGCGCGCCAGCTGTCTCCGGCCAAACTTCCTGCAATGCGGCCACCAGCGTGGTGGCATCAGGGCTGTGTTCGGCGTGCAAGGGGTGCAGCGTCAATCGGGTCGCCATGGGGCGGCGTCGGGCGTCAAAGACAGTCCCCGCGCCCAACAGCAGGTGGTCGAATACCGCAGCGGTCATCGCATCGGTCCTTTGTGGGTGTGGTCAGGTTTTGATGTAGTCAAACAAGGACATGCGCTGCATGGACGAATAAGTCTGCAAGGCCGCCTGGTAGCCAGACTGCTTGTTCTGGAAGTCGGAGATGGCCTTGATCATGTCCAGGTCTTCGGCCGCAGAGCGGGTGTTTTCGCTGAACAGCTTCAGGTCTTGTACGCGCACCTCGGCGCCGTCGATGCGGGTGAGCATTTCGCCCGTCATGCTGCGGGCACTCTGCAGGTGGTTGCGTACGGAATCAATGTCGCGCAGGCCGGACTGAATGGTTTGGGTCACCGCGGTATTGCCGCGGTTTGGTGTCTTCAGCTCGGCGATCACTTTGTCCAGTGCTTGGAAGACGGTGAGGTTGGGCTGTGATGGCGCAATCTCGAACGCATCTCCGGCGCTGGGCGTGCCGCTGATGTTGACAGCCATGCCGTCAATCTCAATCGCCTTGGTGGGGTCGAAAGGGGCTTGGAAGACGCCAGTGGCCACGCCATCGCGCAAGATGGAGTACACCTTTTGGCCCGGGGCCAGGTCGGTGAACTCAATGGTGTAGGTTGCCCCTGTCAGCTCTTGCGGGTTGGTGACGCGGCCGGTGTCAATCCAGGCTGTGCCGCTGTTGAGGGGGCGCGTCACGAACACGCCGTTGCCGGTGTTGGCTGACAGCCAGGTCTGGTGGCCGTCCAAGGTCAGCGGCAAAGGCTCTTCAGAGGCTACGCGCACCTCGCCGCCTGTTCCGACATAGCCCACACCGCCCGGCCGGTCGATGAAGGGCGGCTGGCTGGCGCCTTGGCCCGCAAAGATATAGCCGCCCGTTCCGTCAGAGCGGTTGGCCACACCCAGCAGTTGGTTGCGGATGGCGGTGATCTGGTTGGCCACATCGCGGCGCTCGGCGTCGGTGAAGCTGGCGTTGCCGGCGCTGGCCAGCAGCTCACGGGCTTGTTGCAACAGCTCGCCGCCGTCCGCCAAGGCGGCTTCGGTCAAGGTCATGGAGTTGCGGCTGGCGTCCAGTGCGCGCTGCGTGGCGTCGGTGCGCTGCATCAAGGCCCGTGCGCGCTCGGCGCGGGCGGCCGCTGTGGGGTCGTCGCTGGCTTGCATCACGCGCTTGCCATTGGTCAGGCGCTCATTGGCGTCGGTGAGGTCTTGCTGGCGCCGCTGCAGTGAGCTCACCGAGGCGGCAAAGGCGTTAGCGGTGGAGACGCGCATCATGATGTGTGCCCTTCAATCAGTCGTTCGGTCGGTCAGGTGCCCAGTTGCAGCATGGTGTCGAACACGGACTGCGCAACCTGAAGCACCTTGGCAGCCGCTTGATAGGACTGCTGGAACTGAATCAGCCGCGAGGCCTCTTCGTCCAAATTGACGCCGGTCTTGGAGGCCAGCGTCCTGTCTGCCTGCTCCGAGGCGGCAGCGGAGATGTTGGTGGCCAGCTTGGAACTTTGCACACGCACGCCGATGTCGGCCATGGCGGCGGCATAGGCGTCGGTGGCGGTGCGCCCACCAATGGGGCTGCCGTTGCTGTCCAAGGTCATGCCGACGATGCGATCGTCCGCCAGAGACGACATGGCCAAGGCGTTGCCGTTGTTGCTGCCGGGAAAGAGTGTCTTGTCCACGGTGATGCTGTCACCGGTCTTGGGGACTCCGTTGAGCGTCACCGAGAAGCCGTTCAGGCTGATGCCTTCACCCGCGTTCCAGGTGCCGGTCCCGACATTGACCAAGGCGCCCGTGTCTCTGTCGATCAACTCCCAGGTGTAATCGCCTGAGTCAGAGGTGAAGCTGATGTTGGTGATCAGTTGGGTGTCGGGCGTTCCGGTCACCAACAGTTCGCGCAACGAGGCCGTGCCCGTATTGCCCACGCCGAAAGTGGCCGTCACCGGGGACGCAGCCGCCAGCCCTAAAGTGTCGTCCAGGGCGCGCTGCATGCCTTGGGCTGCGCGGCCCACGGGCTGCAGGGTGTAGCGGTCACCGGGCTGCAGGCCCAGACCGCCCACGTCAACGCGCATACCGTCCACCACATCGCCGCTGTTGATGGTTCGCACCAAGCCGTCAGACAGGCGGGTCAGTTGCAAACCACCGGCAGCGTCCAAGCGCAAGTCGTAGTCGCTGGCGGCCAGCTGCGTGGGGTCGGTGACCGTCATGCTGACAGAGGCCAGCAACTGCCCGCTGCCATCGCGGGCGTTGAAGCGTGAGGCCAGTGCCTCCGGGCCACCAAAGCGGAACAGCGCCACGCCAGGGCCCGGGGGCTTGCCCAGGTCCAGGCCGCGAGACTGCGCCTCGTTGACCTTGCCAGCAAAGGCGGCCGCCATCTGCCCCAGCATATTGCGGGCGTCCACCAAATCATGGTTTTGGAAGTTGATCAAGCCCGCCATCGAGCCACCGGCCAGGGTGTCTTCGTTGAGGTCCAACTCCTGCCCTTGTGTGGAGATGACCAGTGCGGCCATGGACGGGTCTGGGTCGCCGTCCTTGACCTTGATCTGCGAGGCCTCGGCCCCCAAGACCAAGCGTTGGCCGCCGGCAATGAAAATGCCCACGGTGCCGTCGCTGGCGGGCAGGGTGGTGACCTGCAAGAAGCCGCTCAGCTCTTTGATCAGAGAGTCGCGTTGGTCCAGCAAGTCATTGGGCAATTGGTTCAGCCCGGCATAGCCCGCGATCTCATCATTCAGGTCGGCGATGCGCGCGGCCAGTGAGTTGACGCTGATGGCCGAGGACTCCAGGTCGGCCACCACGCCCCGCTGCAGGATGTCGATGCGGTTGGCCGCCCCGGCGAAGCGGTCGGCCACATCGGCGGCACGGGCCAGCACGACTTGTCGTGCGGAGTTGTCAGATGGCGAGTTCGCCAGGTCGGTCATGGAGGCGAAGAAGTCGCCCATGGCATAGCCCAGGCCTTGCTCGCCCGGCGGGAAGACGTCTTCGAGTTGCACCAATTGCTGCTGACGCGCCTCGTCCATCTTGGCCATGGAGGTGGCCACTGCGGCCTGCATGGTCAGAAAGCGGTCATGGGCGCGGCGCACATTGACCACGTCCACGCCTTTGCCGTAGAAGCCCGCACCACTGAACTGCCCTTTGGAGGTGGCGACTTCGGTTTCTTGGCGCGAATATCCCGCGACATTCGCGTTAGCGATATTGTGCGAGGTGGATTGCAATGAGGCGGTGCTGGCGAACATCGCCCGCATGCCGATACTCATCAAGGCGGAGCTGGACATGGTGCTCTCCTGCGTCTCAGCCGTTCACGCTGCGCTGCAAGCGCAAGGTGGTGTTGATCACCCGGCCCAGCTTTTCGGCGTAGGCAGGGTCGGTGGCATAGCCAGCCTTTTGCAAGCCTTCTGCAAAGCCCTTGGCATCAGCGCCGGCAGCCACCACATTGGCATAGCGCGGGCTGTTCTTGATCAGCTGGGCATAGTCTTTGAAGGAGTCGGCATAGCTGTCATAGGCGCGGAACTTCTGCACCACTTTGCGGGCGACGCCGTTGCTGTACTCCGTGGTCAGCACATCCACGGTATCGCCTTTCCAATTGCCTGTGGCCTTGATGCCAAACAGGTTGTGGGCGCTGCTGCCGTCGGGATGCTTGATCTCTTTGCGGCCCCAGCCGCTTTCGTGGGCGGCTTGGGCAATCATGAACTCGGCCGGAATGCCGCTGGTCTTCTCCGCGGCTTCAGCCGCTTGGGTGTGCTGCTGCACAAAGCTGGCGGCCGACTTCTGCGGGAGTGTGACTTTGGCGTCCGGGCGGGTCAGCTCCAGGGGCTTGGCCAGCGCCTCTTTGTCGACCTTGGGGATGGGCCCCGGGCTCATGCCCATTTGGCGCTCCAACTGGCGAGCGATCACGTCGCTCAAGCTGCCGGGTGCGCCCGAGAGCTTGGTGGCCAGTTGGGTGTCCAGCATTTCATAGCCCAGCTTGGTGCCTTCGTTGGAGAGGGGGTCTTCGGCCAGGGTCGCATTGCGCATGCTTTTGAGCAGCTCTTGCATGAAGATGGCTTCAAACTGCTTGGCCGCTTCGCGGGTGACGGCCTTGGGGTCTTGAGCGGCGCGCTGCTTGAGCAGCTCCAGCCCGCGCACATCACCGAAGCCGGATCCCGCGCCTTGTAACGAGCTTGAGGGCGTCATCAGATCACCTCCAGTTCCGCTTGCAGTGCGCCTGCGGCCTTCATGGCCTGCAAGATGGCCAGAAGATCTTGTGGTGTGGCGCCCAGTGAATTCAAGGCCTTGACCACATCGGCCAACTTAGCCCCTTCGGGCAGTTGGATGATGGCGCCGCCTTGCTGCTGGATGGCGATGTCTGCTTTTTCGCCCACCACAGTTTGGCCGCCGGACAGCGCATTGGGCTGGCTGACCACCGGTGTGGAATTGATGGTGACCGACAGGCTGCCGTGTGCAATGGCGCACGGCGCCAAGGTCACGGCCTGGTTCATCACCACGGAGCCGGTGCGTGGGTTCAGCACCACGCGCGCCGCAGGTTTGGCCAGCTCAATCGGCAGGTTTTCAATGTCGGCCAGGAAGGCGACCCGCTCATTCATGTCTTGCGGCGCTTTGACTCGCACGATGCGGCCATCCAAGGCCTGGGCGGTGCCGTCGCCTTTGTCTTTGTTAATGGCTTGGGCCACTGCGCGTGCGGTGTTGAAGTCGCCGGCGGCGACATCCAACTGAATGAACTCACCTTGGTGCAGCGGGGTGGGCACGCTGCGCTCCACGGTCGCGCCTTGCGGCACACGGCCGCCGCTGAGGTGGTTGATTTGCACCTTGGAGCCGCCTGCGGCCGCACCTGCGCCGCCCACGATCAGGCCGCCTTGGGCGATGGCATACACCTGCCCGTCGGCGCCCTTCAGCGGGGTGGCAATCAGGGTGCCGCCGCGCAAGCTCTTGGCATTGCCGATGGACGACACGCTGACGTCAATTTGCTGGCCCGGCTGGGCAAAGGCTGGCAGTTGCGCCGTCACCAGCACGGCGGCGATGTTCTTGATTTGCATGGCCGTACCGGGCGGCACGGTGATGCCCATTTGCTGCAGCATCGAGTTCAGGCCTTGGGCCGTGAACGGGGCTTGTGCGGTTTGGTCGCCGGTGCCGTCCAGGCCCACCACCAGGCCATAGCCCATCAACTGATTGCTGCGCACGCCTTGCACGGCCGCCACCTCTTTGAGCCGCTGTGCGGCTTGGCTGGGCCAAGGCCACCAGAGTGCGGCCCAGGCCATCATCGCAACAAGGGTGAGGGCGTGTTTGCTGGCGCGGGAAAAGGTGGTCATGGTGTTGGCAAGTACTTCAGGGAGCTTGCCAAAGATTCTGAGCAAACTTAAACCGGCAGAAGGTTTAAGAAGAACCGTGCGAGCCAGCCAATTCCCTGGGCATCGGACATTTGGCCGCGGCCGCGGTGCTCGATGCGCACATTGGCGATCTGAGCGCTCTGAACGGTGTTGCCCGGCAGGATGGCGCGGGGGTCCACATGGCCGGTGAAGCGCAGCACATCGACGTTATGGTTGACGCCGATTTGCTTCTCGCCAGCGATCAGCAGATGGCCGTTGGGCAGCACACCGGTGACGATGGCGGTGATGGTGCCGCTGAAGTCGTTGGTGTTCTCGGTCGTCCCCGAGCCTTCAAACTTGTTGGTGCCGTTGGCGTTGGCTGCAGTACGGCCCAGCTCGAAGCTGTTGGGTTTGACGCCGGGCAGCGCGGTGATGCCCGCATCGACCGAGGCCTTTTTGTCCACCGTGCTGGTGGCCGACTGCGTGGCACTGACCTTTTCGGCAATGCGCACGGTCAGTGTGTCGCCGACATGGCGTGCGCGGTAGTCCTCGAACAAGGGGCGGTAGGCGGCAGAGGCGTAGATGGAGCCTGTGACGGCGGGGGGCGGTGGTGTCGGCACCGCCATGGGCTCGTAGGCGGCCATGACCAAGGGCCCGCTGGCGGGCATGGCCGGCGCCGTGGCCGTAGGGAACTCGACGTTGGGCACAGGGTAAATGGTTTGGCAGGCGCTCAGGGCCAAGAGTGGCAGGGCTGCGGCCAGGGTGCGGGTGAGGAGCGACATCATCAGCCTCACAGTTGCGACAGACGCTGCAGCATCTGGTCGGAGGTGGAAATGGCCTTGGAGTTCAGCTCGTAAGCGCGCTGAGTCTGGATCATGGACACCAGCTCTTCCACCACGTTCACATTGCTGGTTTCCAGAAAGCCTTGTTGCAGCGTGCCCAGGCCGTTGGCACCTGGGTTGCCCGCCTGCGGCGCGCCGGAGGCGGCGGTTTCAGCAAAAAGGTTTTGCCCGCGTGGCTCCAAGCCCGCCGGGTTGACAAAGGTGGCCAACTGCAACTGGCCGACGGTTTGCGGCACGGGCTGGCCGGGCAGGGCCACGCTGACCACGCCGTCGTTGGAGATGGTCACGCTTTGAGCGGTCACAGGAATAGTGATGCCCGGCTGCAGCAAGTAGCCACTGTTGGTGACGATCTGGCCTTGCGCATCCAACTGAAACGCGCCATCGCGGCTATAGCCGGTGGTGCCATCCGGCATGGTGATCTGGAAGAAGCCGTTGCCCTTGATGGCAATGTCCAAGGTGCCTGAGCTCTGCTGCAAGTTGCCTTGCGCGAAGTTGCGCGCCGTGGCGACCGCCCGCGTGCCCAGGCCGATCTGCAAGCCCGTGGGCAGTTGCGTCTGCTCAGAGCTGGCGGCGCCGGCTTGGCGCAGGTTTTGGTAGATCAGGTCCTCGAACACCGCATGGGCGCGTTTGTAGCCGGCCGTGGCGGTGTTAGCGAGGTTGTGCGAGATGTGGTCCAGCTGAGTTTGCTGGGCCTCCATCCCGGTCTTGGCAATCCAGAGTGATCGAAGCATGGGTACTGCTCCCATAAAGGGTGATGACCCGATGATCGACTGGACTTGAGGCGCCCAAGGCCCCAAAAAGCAGGGGCTTCACCGCGCAGTTTGCAGGCGCCGTGGTGCTGGCTCAGAGGGGGGCTAGCGGCTCAAACTGGGCGGCCTGCTTGGTCTGCCACGCCGCGATGGCTTGGCTCATCTCAGCGATGTCAAAGATGGCGCTTTGCAGCAGGCTCATCTGGGCCAGGGCGTCTGCCGTGCTGTGGTCGCGGGCATAGTTCAGGGCCTGCTTGCTGCCGGAGATGGCCAAAGGGCTCTTGGCGGCGATCTCAGCGGCCAAGGCCAAGGCGTGCGCTTCAAGCGCCGTTGCATCAGGCAGCACGGCATTCACCAGGCCAGCCGCCAGCGCGCGCTCGGCCCCCAGGCGCTCGCCGGTGTAGCAAAGCTGGCGCACCAAGCCCTGCGGCAGCAGCTTGGGCAAGCGCTGCAGCGAGCCCAGGTCGGCGGCCATGCCGATGTGGATCTCTTGCACCGTGAAGAAGGCATCGGCGCTGCACACCCGCACATCACAAGCGGCAGCCAGGTCCAACGCCCCGCCAATGCAGCCCCCTTGCACGGCGCAGATCACCGGAAAGCGCGCCTCCTCCAGCACCGAGAAGCACGCCATCAGCCGCTGCAGGCCCGCGGTGAAGGCCTGGCGCTGCCGTGCGGTGGAGGTGTTGAGCATGGATAAGCCACCGGCAAACACCTCCAAGGCCATGCCCGCTGAGAAATGCTTGCCGGTGGATGAGATCACCAGCACCCGCGTCTGCCCCGCATCGTCCAGCGCCTGCACGGCGTCCTTGAGGGCCGGGAAGAAGGTCGGCTCCATGGTGTTCATGCGTTCAGGGCGGTTCAGCACCAGGCGCGAAATGCCGCTGGCAGGGTCGGTGTGGACGGTGAAGGCGGGGTGGGACATGGGGAGCTTTCTGTCTGGTAGGGCAAGGGGACTGTCGATCGCCACGGATGTTAGGGCTTGAGGCCGAGCCGGCGCGCCAGGGTTTGCGGCAAGATAGGGCGATGCAGCGCCAATCGGATGAACCTTGTTGTTTGATGCTCCCAGGATTGGACGGTACAGGCCACCTGTTTGAGCCCTTGTTGCAGTCATTGGGTGATCGGTGGCCCAGTCGAGTCATGTGCTACCCCGCCAATCCCGGCTGGGGTTATGCAGAGCTGCTGTCGTGGTTGCAGCAGCAAATCTCTAACGATCAGCCGCTTTTCCTCCTTGCGGAGTCCTTCTCGGGCCCTTTGGCCATTGAGTTGGCGACGCGACGGCCTGATCAGGTGCGAGGCATCGTGCTGTGCTGCACCTTTGCCGCCAACCCGCGGCCCAGCTTGCGGTGGGCGGCACGGCTGTTGCCTTGGCTGCCTGTGGTGACCTGGCCCAGCGGGCCCATGCTGCGTCTGCTCATGGGGTCCTACGGGACAACTGAGGGCCGCAGGCAGATGGTCGAGGTGGTGTCAAGCCTGTCACCGGAGTTGGTGCGGGCACGCTTGGCGGCTGTGATCGCGGTGGATGTGCGGCCCGTCCTGCCAAGCTTGAGGCCGCCCGTTTGGGTGCTGCAAGCTGGGGCTGACGCGCTGGTGCCTGACGCTGCCACGCAAGAACTCTGTCACGGCATTGCCCAGGCCCAACGTGTGCGGCTGTTGGGGCCCCACGCCTTGCTGCAGGCTTGTCCTGAGGCGGCTGCCGCTGTTTTGAGGGATGCTTGGCGGCAGTGCTTCCCCGATCATCCTGCTGAAAGAGCCTCCTCATGAACCACACGCTGACCACTCCTGACGGCATCTCCTTGGCGCTGCGCACGTGGGTGCCGGCAGGCTCGCCACGGGGCCAGGTGCTCGTCGTGCATGGCTTGGGCGAGCACATGGGCCGCTATGAGGCGCTGGCGCAAGACTTGGCGGCACAGGGCTGGGCGGTGCAGGCCTACGACCAGCGCGGGCACGGAGCGTCTGGCGGCGGGCGCGGGCAGATGGCGGCTGACGAGAGCCTGCTGGCTGATTTGGGCCAGGTGCTTCAACATGTGCGCAGCGCGCCCTCATGCGGGCCTTTGATCCTGCTGGGGCACAGCATGGGCGGCTTGGTGGCGGCGCGCTATGTGGCCGAAGGCCTGCAAGCCAGGCCGGCGCCTTGGTGGCAGGCGGTGGACGGGTTGGTGCTGTCCTCACCGGCCTTGGATGCGGGCATGACGGTGATTCAAAAGCTGTTGACCGCCGTGGTGTCGCGTGTGGCACCCAACTTGGCCGTAGGTAATGGCTTGAACCTGGATGACATCTGCCGCGACCCTGCCGTGGTGAAGGACTATGCGGCCGACCCCCTGGTGCACGACCGCATCAGCGGCCGCCTGGCCCGCTTCATTGCCGAGGCGGGGCCTTGGGTCGAAGCGCGGGCAGCGCAATGGCGCACGCCCACCTTGCTGATGTGGGCGGGGGCCGACCGCTGCGTCAATCCGGCTGGCTCAGCGCGATTCGCTGCGGCCGCACCGCAACAGGTCTTGACCGCCCAAACTTGGCCCATGCTGGCCCATGAAATCTTCAATGAGCCCGAGCGAGCAGACGTGGTGGCGCGGTTACAGGCTTGGCTGGGCAGCCGCTTGAACGCATAGACCCGGCTTACTTGGCGGTGGGCATCACAAACTCAGCGCCCTTGCCAATGCTGGCGGGCCAGCGCTGCATGATGCTTTTTTGCTTGGTGTAGAAGCGCACGCCTTCTTCGCCATAGGCGTGCATGTCGCCAAACAGGCTCTTCTTCCAGCCGCCAAAGCCGTGCCAGGCCATGGGCACGGGGATGGGCACGTTGATGCCCACCATGCCTACTTGCACGCGGCGGCTGAACTCGCGCGCCACATTGCCATCGCTGGTGAAGCAGGCCACGCCGTTGCCGTATTGGTGGGCGTTGACCAGGTCGAGGGCCTCGGCAAAGTCTTTGACGCGCACGCAGGCCAGCACCGGGCCGAAGATCTCTTCTTGGTAGATGCGCATCTGCGGGGTGACATGGTCGAACAGCGTGCCGCCGGTCCAGAAGCCGTCTTCCAGGCCTTGCGGGCGCACGCCGCGGCCATCCACCACCAACTGAGCGCCTTCTTCCACGCCCAGGGCGATGTAGCCCTCGATGCGGTCGCGGGCCTCGCGGGTGACGATAGGGCCCATCTCGGCGTCCAACGCCATGCCGTTCTTGATCTTCAGAGTCTTGGCGCGCTCGGCGAGTTTCGGCATCACCTTGTCGGCCACATCACCCACCAGCACCGCCACGCTGATGGCCATGCAGCGCTCACCGGCGGAGCCATAGGCGGCGCCAATCAGCGCGTCCACAGCTTGCTCCACATCGGCATCGGGCATCACCACCATGTGGTTCTTGGCGCCGCCCAGGGCTTGCACCCGCTTGCCATGGTGGGCACCGGTCTCGTAGATGTATTGGGCAATGGGCGTGGAGCCCACAAAGCTGATGGCCTTCACATCGGGGTGGGTCAGCAGCGCATCCACGGCCAGCTTGTCGCCCTGCACCACATTGAACACGCCGTCGGGCAAGCCGGCCTGCTTGAGCAGGTCAGCAATGAACAGGCTGGGGCTGGGGTCGCGCTCGGAGGGCTTGAGCACAAAGGTGTTGCCGCAGGCCAGGGCCACCGGGAACATCCACATGGGCACCATGCAGGGGAAATTGAACGGCGTGATGCCGGCCACCACGCCCAAGGGCTGGCGCAAGGTCCAGTTGTCGATGCCGGTGCTGACCTGGTCGGTGAAGTCGCTCTTGAGCAGCTGCGGCGCACCACAGGCGAACTCGACGATGTCGATGCCGCGCATCACCTCGCCCTGGGCGTCGGTGAAGACCTTGCCGTGCTCGGCCGTGATCATGGCAGCCAGAGTGTCTTTGTGCTGGTTGAGCAAGGCCAGGAAGTTGTTCAAGACGCGGGCGCGGCGAATCGGCGGGGTCTCGGCCCAGGCCGGGAAGGCGGCGGCGGCGGCGGCCACCGCGGCGTGCACATCGGCCTCAGCGGCCAGGCGCACATGGCGAGCCACGGCGCCGGTGGCTGGGTTGTAGACCGCTTGGCGACGCTCGCCGGACCCGGCATAGGGGGCGCCCGCGATGAAGTGGGCAATGTCGGCGGAGCTGGTGTAGGGCAGGGGTGCTGTCATGGCGGCCTGAAGACAAGGGAGTGGAAGCTGGCAGTCTAGTGAGTGCGGCGAGGCTTTGAAATGCGGCCCCACTGGATTCATTGTTCTGAAAAATGAACAATAGAGGGTGAAATGCGCTTTGGGAACTGCACGATGAGCACCGACCTGAGAACCCTGATGTGGAGCCATGTGCACGCGCTGACGGTGCTGGCCGAGGCTGGCAGCTTCACCACGGCGGCCCAGCGTTTGGGCGTGTCCAAGGCGGCCATGAGCCAACGCGTGGCCGAACTGGAGCGGGCCTTGGGCGTGCCCCTGGTGCGCCGCACCACCCGCAGCATGCAGCTCACCGAGGCGGGCTTGCGCCTGGTGGAGGCCACCCGGGGCAATTTCGAGGCCATTGCCCAGGCCTTCAGCGGCATTCAAGAGCTGGCGGCTGAGCCCCGTGGGCTGCTGCGGGTGACCGCCCCGGTGGCCTTGGCGCGCCAGCATTTGGTGGACTTGCTGCCGCAGTTCTTGAAGCAGTATCCGCAGGTGCGCTTGGAGCTGGACCTGTCCGACCGCCTGCGCCCGCTGGCGCAAGAGGGCTTTGATCTGGCCATCCGCCACACCAGCATGCCGCCTGATACCCATGTCGCCTGGGCTCTGCGGCCCACACATTCCTTGCTGGTTGCCAGCCCGGCTTACCTGGCCCAGCGCGGGCAGCCCGGTCACCCGAGTGAGTTGAGCCAGCATGCCTGTTTGCTCTACCCCCGACCCGGCGAGGCCAGCGCCTGGAGCTTGGAGCCCAAGAACGGCGATGCAGCGGGGCGTGTCAGCGTGGCGGTCAGCGGGCCCTTTGCGGCCAATAACAGCGAAGCCCTGCGCGAGGCCGCCGTGGCGGGATTGGGCATCGCGCTGCTGCCCGACTTCAGCGCACAGCGCGCGCTGGCCAGCGGGCAGTTGCTGCCGGTCTTGCCGCACTGGCAGCCGGTCGGGGCGTTTGGCTCGCAGATTTGGGCCGTGCGCCCGCACAGTGCGCAAGTGCCTTTGGCGGTGAAGGCGCTGGTGGCGTTTTTGCGTCAAGCCTGGGGCACCAAGCCCTGAAATGCCCCCCAAAGCGCAGCTACTTTCAGCCGCCCAGCGGCCTAAGCCCTCCAGACAATCGGGCATTGATGAGTGTTTCCCCGAAAAGAGGGTCTATGGGCAAATCCGCTGCGCTCCATCTCAGCCTGGCCAAGCGCCTGGGGCTGGGTTTTTCCATGTTGTTGTTGGCGACGTGCTTGGTGGCAGGGCTTTCCCTTTGGGAGCTGCAGGCCCAGGGGCAGCGCATGCGGCAGATTGTGGAGGTCAACAACAGCAAAGCAGAGTTGGCTCATGGTTTGATGGAGAACATCAGCAGCATGGCCATCCAGGCGCGATCCATCACCCTCTTGACAGATGTGAAGGACATAGACGCCGAGACTGCCCAAATGGCGCAGGCCCTGCGTGACTATGCCAAGTTGTTCCAGACGCTGGATCAACAAGTTCGGGCCGAAGGTGATCCGCCAGAGCTGGCGCTGACCACCGCCATCGCAGCCGCCGCCGACAAGGCGATTCCCTTGATCAAGCAGGCCGCCCATGAAGGCGAGATCGGCGCAGGGGTCGAGGCGACGCTGACCTTGACCAGCCGGGTCAGGCCCGCGGAGACGGAGTGGCGCAAGCACGTCAGCAGCTATTTGGCGCATGTGGCTGCCGAGAACGGCCACGCTGCCGAGCAGGCCTTGCAGGCCCAGCACCGCGCGGGCCTGCTGATCGGTGGGGTGCTGCTGCTGGCCTTGGTGTTTGGAGCCTTGCTGGCGTGGCGGACGACCCGCAGTGTCACAGTCCCGGTCGGCCAAGCCGTACAACTGGCCGAAGGCATTGCGCAAGGTGACCTGAGCCTGCCTCTGCCAGACCAGCGCCATGATGAGATGGGGCGATTGTTCGATGCGATGTCGCGCATGCAAAACCATTTGCGCGAGCTGGTGGGGGGTATCCGCGCCTCAGCAGAGTCTTTGCGCACCGCCAGTGCCGAGGTTGCCGCCGGCAACCTGAATCTGTCTCAACGCACCGAGGTCGCGGCTGGCAATTTGCAGGAGGCTGCCTCGTCCTTGACGCAGGTGACCGACACCGTCCGGCAGTCTGCGGACGCGGCGCAGCAGGCCAACGCAATGGCGGCAACGGCAGCGCAGGTGGCCCGCAAAGGCGGCGATGTGGTGGGGCAGGTGGTCGACACCATGGAGCGTATCAATGAGTCGTCGCGGCGCATTTTCGACATCATTGGCGTGATTGACGGCATCGCCTTTCAGACCAATATCTTGGCCCTCAATGCCGCTGTCGAAGCCGCACGCGCCGGTGAGCAGGGCCGTGGCTTTGCGGTGGTGGCGGGCGAAGTGCGAGGCTTAGCTGGGCGCTCGGCTCAAGCCGCCAAGGAAATCAAGGCCTTGATTGGCGCCAGCGTGGAAACCGTGGACCAAGGCGCACGCCTGGTGGCGGATGCGGGCTCCACGATGGAAGAGCTGGTCAGCAATGTGGCCTTGGTGCAGGGCATCATTGAAGAGATCACGACAGCGTCGAGCCAGCAAAGCTCGGGTTTGGCGTCGGTGAACACGTCGGTGGGCCAACTGGATGCCATGACGCAGCAAAACGCCGCGTTGGTCGAGCAATCGGCGGCCTCGGCAGACAGTCTGCAGGTCCAAGCGGAGCGCTTGGCCCACATGGTCAGTGTGTTCAAGCTGTAGAGCCGCAGGCTCGCAGCCTGTCTGTCGCCCACCCCACGAAAAAAAACGACCCAACCCGTGAAGGTTGGGTCGCTGGAAGTCCTCCGAGAGGACGTCGTTGGGACCGGTTGTCTAACCAGGCTGCTTCTTTGCAGAACCAGCGCTAGGCCTGACGATGAGAGAACTGTATCGCACAGGCGAGGGTGTTACAAACCCCCAATTGGGGGGTGACCCTTGTTTTGATCCTGAGATCGCTGCTTTCAAGCCTGTTGAAGCGCATCGAGGTGCCCGAGCGACAATCCAGGCATGGCTGAACCCCTTTCCCCCCTGAACGAAGACGAGATGTCCGAGCTGGACGCTGCGCTGGACGCGATTCCTGCGCCGCTGGAGCCGCTCGACCTCTCCATGTTGGACGGCTACCTCGTGGGAGTGCTGCTGCAACCCCAGGCGGTACCGCCAGAGCAGTGGTTTGCCCATGTCGTGGACGTGGACGGCCGCCCGGCGCCCAAAGGCTTCAACACCGCGCGCCTGCAGGCCTTGGCCACACGCCGCCATGCCGAGCTGAACCGCGCCATTCACCACCGCCAATGGTTTGACCCTTGGGTGTTTGAGTTGGAAGAAGACGAGGACCCGCTACAGACCGTCATGCCCTGGGTGGCGGGCTTTGCCACGGCGATGGAGTTTTTCCCCGCACTGACCAACCTGGACTCGGCCGATGTGCTGGAGCCGCTGGCCGTGCTCTACCGATCTTTCGACCCCGACGACTTGGAAGATGCCGACGAGCTGTTGGCCATGATCGAAGAGCTGGAGCCGCCCAACGACCTGGCCGAAGCCGTCGAAGCCTTGGTCAGCAGCAGCCTGCTGCTGGCCGATGTCAGCCGGCCGCAGCCCAAGAAACCGGCGGCTGTGAGGCGTCCGCCTAACCCAGGAGCCGCACGGCGTGCAAGCCAAGGCCCTGGGCCACGCTCGCGAGGCGGTCGCCCCGGATCACGCTAGCCTGCGCAAACGGCGCGGCAATGCGGGTGGCCAGCGGCAGCAGGCCGGTGGAGCCTCCCGTCAGGTAGACCACGTCGATGTCGGCGGGCTTGAGCCCCGCCATCCGCACGGTCTCCACCCCCGCATCCACAATGCGCTGCAGGTCTGCGTCCACCGCGCCCAGCGCTTGGGGCTCGGTGAGTGCAGCCTTCAGGCCCCGCTCCACCTGCCACAGGTCGATGTCGGCTTGGCCGCCTTCAGCCACCGCAATCTTGGCGGCCTCCGCCTCGCTCAGCAGCGCATGGCCCAGGCGCTCTTGCACCACGGTCATCAGGCGGCCATGCAGCAGCGGGTCGGCATAAAAACTCTTCATGCCACGCAATTCCATCACCCGCTGGGGGCTGTAGAGCGTGTTGATCAAGTGCCAAGTGGCCAGGTCGAAGTAAGCGCGGCTGGGCACTTCGCGCTGCGCAGGTGGTGGGCCTAGAGATTTGTAGCCGATCAAGGGCAGGATGGCGCTGAGTTCGATGTGGCGGTCGAAGTCTGTGCCGGCAATGTGCACACCGTGGCTGGCCAAGATGTCGCCGGATCGATCCAGGCGCGCACGCCGCTCAGGCCCCACCCGCACCACAGAGAAGTCCGAGGTGCCGCCGCCGATGTCCGCCACCAAGACCCACTGCTCGCGGGTGGCGGTGCTTTCATAGTCCAGCGCGGCGGCGATGGGCTCGAACTGAAAGCTGATGTCGGTGAAGCCCACCGCACGGGCTGCGGCTTCCAGGGCGTTCTGGGCTTGGGCGTCGCGCTCGGGGTCGTCGTCCACAAAGAACACCGGGCGGCCCAGCACCGCGCGGGTGAGCGGGCCACCCGCCTCGGCTTCGGCCAAGGTCTTGAGGTGGCGCAGATAGCCGCTCAGGATGTCAATGAACTTGACGCCTCGGCCATCGCCAATGTCGGTGCTTTGCTCCACCAGGCTGGAGCCCAACACGCTCTTCATCGAGCGCATCAGGCGGCCTTCCATGCCTTCCACATAGGCGGCCAGCGCCGCGCGGCCGTAGAGGCGGCGAGGGTCCTCGTGCGGGGCTTGGCCTTCCATGGTGTAGAACACCGCGGTGGGCATGGTGGGCAGGCCGTCTTCGACGGCGACCAAGCGCACGCGCTGCTCTCCAACCGGCAGGGCAATGGCCGAGTTGGAGGTGCCGAAGTCGATGGCGCAAAAGCGGGCGCCGTGAGCCGCTGAGCGGGGCAGGGGAGAAGATGGTGCAGACATATCACGCCTCAGCGAGGGGGGCGCGATTCTGGCACACACGCAGGGGCCGCTTCTGCGAAGGCGGCCTGCGTGTGACGTGCGTGCTCGATCAGGCGTTGGACAGGGCCACGCGGCTGCGTGCTTGGGGCGCACGCGGGCCGCAGAAGCCAAAGTTGAGCTGGGGCTGTTGGCCCATCATCAACTCGGCCAAGGCCCGGCCAGAGCCTGCACCGTGGGTCCAGCCCAGCGTGCCGTGCCCCGCGTTCAGCCAGAGGTTGGGTAGTCGTTCAGCCCGGCCGATGTAGGGAATGTTGGTGGGCGTGCTGGGGCGCAGGCCAGTCCAGAAGTTGGGCTCGCTGGTGTCGGCCACACCGGGGAACAGTTCCTCGTAGCGGCGCACCAGCGCGGCGCAGCGCACCTGGGCGGTGGCAGTGTCCAAGCGGGTGTCGTAGCCCGCCATTTCAGCCGTGCCGGCGATGCGGATGGTGTCACCCAGGCGCGAGATGGCGATCTTGCGCGTGTCGTCCAAGAGGCTGACGCTGCTGGCTTGCTCAGGCTTCTTCAGCTTCAGCGTGGCGGAATAGCCCTTGGCGGGGTAGATGTCCAAGTCCACGCCCACCGGGCGCAACAAGGCGGTGCTGTAAGAGCCCATCGCCACCACGTAGTGGTCGGCCTGCAGCGTGCTGCCCAACTCGGTGTGGCGGTTGACCACGCGCACGCCGCTGATCTCGCCACCGGCGGTGTTCAGGCCCAAGATGTCGTGCTCCCACAGGAACTTGACGCCGCGCTCGGCGCACAAGGCGGCGAGCTTTTGCGTGAAGGTGCAGGCATCGCCCGACTCGTCGCTGGGTGTGTAGGTGCCGCCGTGGATGTGGCTGCCAAAGCTGGCCAATGCGGGCTCGACCTTCAGCACCTCTTCGCGGCTCAGCACGCGGCGGTCCACACCGTAGCGGCGCATCAACTCGGCCCCTTGAGCCCCAGCCTCAAAGTCGGCGGCCGAGGAGAAGAAGTGCAGGATGCCTTTCTCTAGGCGGTTGTAGCTGATGCCCGTGTCGGCCACCAAGCTCTTCAGCGATTCATGGCTGTAAGCGCCCAGAGCCACCAGCTGCTGCACATTGCGGGCAAAGGCGGCGTCGGTGCACTGGGTCAAGAACTTCACGCCCCAGCGCCACTGATACGGGTCGAGGCGCGGGCGGAACAGCAGGGGGGAGTCGTCACGCAACAGCCATTTGGCCACTTTCAGCGGCGCCCCGGCATTGGCCCAGGGTTCGCAAAAGCTGACCGAAATCTGGGCGCCGTTGGCATAGCTGGTTTCCAGGGCCGCATCGGCTTGGCGATCGATGACGGTGACCTCATGCCCCTGTTGGTTCAAATACCACGCGGTGCTGATGCCAATGATGCCGGCGCCGAGAACGATGACTTTCATGAAAGAGAGCTCTGGTTGCGTTGAGGTGGCCGAGCCCGACGGGCCCGTCACGGTGCGGCGGATTGTGAGGGGCGAGGCCTCGTTTTTGAAGTGAAAGTAATTTAAATCAATAATCATTAGAAATACTGATTTAACGACATGAACGTTCCCGCCTTCGCTGAATTCGGTTTGTCGCGACAGCCCGAGGCAGAAAGCCGCAAAAGAGGGTGAAAGCCCGACTCCTCTGCCCTTATGGTTGGAGCCAATGCGCCGAAACTCCAAGAGCCACAGACGCATTGGAGACCATCATGAGCACCCCGTCCCGCCCCAGCTTTCTGCGCCGCTTGATGGGCCATCCTGCCCCTGCGCCGGAGTTTGACGCGGGCGATATGGGCACGGCGTTTGGCATGGACTACTGCCTCGATCAGCGTCCCTTGGAGCCCCTGCCCAGCCCGGCCGAAGTGGCCGAGGCCGAGCGACAGGCGCGTGTCTGGAGCTTCCGCCGCGACCGCAACTGAAGGTGCGTCCGGGTCCCGGCGCCTGACCGGTAGGCGCCGCGGCCGTGATCCTTGTCGATAATCCCTCCCTTCGATCAAAACACCAAGGGCGGGAGTGGCATGGACACACTGGACAAACTCAATCAACTGGCTGAATCGCACGGGCCGCTCAAGCCGGGCAAGGGCATGGTCTCAGGCACCATCGCCTTGGTGTTGGGCATCTTGTGCTTCTTGGGGGTGCTGGCCTTTCACTTCCCTGAGTACCTGACCACGCCGGAGCTGCGCAAGAACTACAGCGTGGACGTGATCCGCCAACTGATGTATGGCGGCATGGTGATCGCCGGCGGCTTGTCGCTGTTCAACATCGTGCTGGGGCGCGTGCGCTGGTTGTCGCTGGGCGCTTTCACCTTGGTCGCGCTGACCGCCTTTTTGGGCGGCCACAAAGTCATGGTCAATGACTTCCCGGATCACACGCCCTACATCGGGCTGGACTGGTTCATCCTCGATTTGCTGGGCTCTTCGCTGATCTTCATCTTCATCGAGAAGCTGTTTGCACACCGCAAAGACCAGCCCGTCTTTCGCGCCGAGTGGCAAACCGACCTGACCCACTTCATCGTCAACCACATGGTGGTGGGCTTCATCTTGCTGGCCACCAATTTGCTGGTGCACAAGCTGTTTGGCTGGGCGGTGCAGGACGGCATTCGCGGCTGGGTGCAAAACCTGCCCTTTGTGCCGGCGCTGCTCTTGATCATCTTGGTGGCCGATCTGGTGCAGTACTGGGCCCACCGGGCCTATCACGAGGTGCCCTTGCTGTGGCGCATCCACGCGGTGCATCACAGTGTCAAGAGCATGGACTGGATCGCGGGCTCGCGCCAGCACATCTTGGAGCTCCTGATCACCCGCACGGCGGTGCTGGCCCCCATCTTCTTGCTGGGCTTTTCCAAAGAAGTCATCGACGCCTATGTGGTGGTGGTGGGCTTCCAGGCGGTGTTCAACCATGCCAATGTCAGCGTGCGCTTGGGGCCGCTGCGCTATGTGATCGTCACGCCGAACTTCCACCACTGGCATCACTCGCAAGACGCCGAGGCCATTGACCGCAACTACGCGGCACACTTTGCCTTTCTCGACCACCTGTTCGGCACCGCGGTGCAGGCTGATCGCCAATGGCCGGGTCAATACGGCGTGGTGGGCGACTACGTGCCCGACGGCTTCTGGGCCCAGTTCAAGTTCCCTTTCACCTGGAAGGGGTGAAACAGGCAAGGACCTGGAATGCGAAAGGGGCCCGAAGGCCCCTTTTTCTTGGCTCGACGCTGAAAAGATCAGCGCACCAGCAAGACCGGCGTGCTGCAGTGAGCCATGACCTTGGTGGCCACCGAGCCCATCACGAGATTGGCCAGTGAGCTGTGGCCGTGTGAGCCCATGATCAGCAGGTCAAATTTGCCTTTGTCGGCGGTGGCTGCAATCACGTCGGCGGCATTGCCCACCTTGGAGACATAGGTGGCCTGAATCTTTTGCTTGTTGAAGAAGGTCCGGATGGGTTTGAAGACCTTTTCCGCTTCGTCGTCGTAATGCGACTTCAGCAAGGCCTTGTCCAACACGGCAGCGGCGCGGGCAGGCACCGCGGGCACGGTGTGAACCACGGTGTATTCGTGGTGCGCACCCAGCCACTCGTCATGGGCCGCCAGATAGGCCAGCATGCGTTTGGTGTAAGCACTGCCGTCGGCGGCAACCAGAATCTTCATGGTGAATCTCCTTGAGGTGAATGGTGTCAGTGTGGCAGCCTCTTGCTCAGAGGTCTTGCCTTACATCAAGCCAAGCATAGCTGGCGCCGCACCGCATGGCATGTGGATAGCCACAAGGCCGCACGCTGCTCACACCGTGATCAGCTTAAGGCCATCCCAGCCTTCGGCCTCGCCTTTGCGGGCCAAGCCGCGTGCCTGGCACACCACGCGGGAAGGTGTTTGGCCGGCCCGATCGAGCGTGTAGTCATGACGGCAATGAAGATGACCGTGCAGCCACAGGTCGGCTCGGGGGATCAAGTCATCGTCGGCGCAGCAAAAGCTGGCCGTGCCGGGCTGCTTGCCAAAGCGTGGGTCGGCGCTGCGCAGGCTGGGTGCAAAGTGGGTGATGACGCAGGTGGCATCCCAGCGCCCTTGGGCCGGTTCGCTGAGCACTTGCTCCAGCCAGGCGCGGCATTGCAGGCCGGCTTCCCGAACCGCCGCTGCGTCAAAGGGGGCGCCGCGCCAGCGGCTGTTCATCACACGTTGGAAGTAGCCAGCCGCTCGCATCGCGCGCTCGCGCTGGCTGGCACCAAAGAGGTCAAAGTCGCTCCAGCGCACGGTGCCGCAAAAACGGATGCGCCGGCCATCGTCGCCGGTCAGGACTGTGCTGGCTTGCTCCAAGAGTTGGATACCCAGGGCTTCGCAGCGCGCCTGCAAGGCGGGCCAGGCTTCTTCCACCGCTCGGCCGTCAAACTCATGATTGCCCGCGACCATCAAGACAGGGACCGGCCAGTCTTTGAACAGCGCCAGGGCGTCCCAGCGGGTGTCGATGTCGCCAGCCAGGATCAAGGCCTCTGCGCCCAGGGCGGGTTCGGGGTCATAACTCTCGGTTTCGAGGTGAAGGTCGGACAGCAATTGAAGGCGCATGGCCCGAATGATCGCCCAAGTGCCTGAGGTCGCCATGCCAATTAGTGCGCGGCCGCGTCGCAGAGCACCCACAGCGCACCAAGCCGTGTGCGGCGCACTCCCAACAAACTGTGTACTCCCCAGAGGGATGCCGGCGATAAAACCCTCAGGGGTGTCCTTCCTGTTTATCCTGTTGGCGGGATCAGCTGGGATCACTCCACAGGGCTCACAGAAGCCGAGAGGTCGTCGAGGGGAATTCGCATGCGCGCACCTGCGTTGGGATTGGTGTGGTTGGCGCTATGGGGCAGCGCTGCGGCAGGAGCCACCGAATGGTCGGTACGGCCTTCGTGTGTCGGGGTGGCTTACTGCTTTACCAACCCCATGGGCAGCACGTTGGTGAATGGCCGCACTGTCAGCTTGGCAGGGCGTTGGAGCTTCTTCCAGCCGGGCGATGTCTTGGTCATCTACCCGGCCGCCAATGGTGCCGCGTGGCTGCCCACGGGCTCGCTGGGCAGTGCACCGGCCTTGAACATCGACAGCGCGCGCGGCACCGCCATGGCCCCCATCAAGGTCATGGGGGCGGCCGGGCAGGTGGTCAAGCTGGGCCAAGGGCTGAACATCACCAACGGCACGCAGCACCTGCAGGTGTCTGGGCTTGACATCACCGACCCCCGCCCGGGCCGCCATGCCGTGGTCATTGATGGAGGCAGCAGCGACATTGTGCTGAGGGCCAACCGCATCCACGACGCGGCGCTCAATGGACTCAACATCACGCCAGCGGCGGGGCCGCGATTGCTCATCGGGCCGGACAACGTCCTGGCCAACAACCGGGGCAACGGAGCGGCGATAGGGGCTTCTGGGCTGAACCCCATCACCGGCGCCTTGGGGTCTTACTTCACTGGCAACACGGTCACTGGCAACGGCCGCCATGGCGTGTCGTCCGAGGCCTCCTATTGGTCGATCGAGCGCAACCAAGTCTTGAGCAACGGCACTTTGGTGGGCGGCACCTCGGGCATCCATCTCTTCAGCCCCAGTGACAATGCTGCACCCGATTGCGATGGCAATGTGGTGGCCTACAACTATGTCAACGGCCAGCAAGACAGCCAGCAGGCCGACGGCAACGGCATCCAGATCGACCACTTCTGCGACTACAACATCGTGGCCTTCAATGTGGCCTGGGGCAATGCCGGCGCGGGCATCAGCCTGCTGGTCGGGCGCGGCAACTACATCGTGGCCAACACCGTGGGCGGCAATGCCACCGATACCAACCGATTGCGCTTCTCTGGGGTGTTCAGGGCCGAAATCGGCTTGGCCAGCAGCACCAGCGTTTGCTACAACAACGATGACTATGGCCAGTGCCTGGGTTGGCTGCCTGTGCCGGCAGGCCGCAGCGGCGGCAATTTCATCTACGGCAACCTCGTCTACAGCACCCAGGCTGCGGTGCCTGCGATTGGCGCCACCCCCGACTTCAGTGACCCGGCGCGCCACAGCAATGCGCTCTACCCCAATTTGTTTTTCAATGGCGGTGGTGGCGCCAACCTCTTGTGGCGCGGCGTGGGCTACAGCACCGTGGCCGATATTGATCGCGTCACCGGCATGAGTGCCTATGGGGGCGGCAATGCGGTCGAGGTGCCCGCCTTCGCCAACCCCGGCGCTCCGGGCAAGGGCAGCGATGGCCTGCGGCTGCTGAAACGCCCCAGCCAGCCTGGTTGGTCCATCTCGCCCGGCACGCCCGACTTGCTGGGCAAATTGCCGTTTGCGGGCGGCGGCCAGTTTGGGGCGTATTACAGCCCGCCCTGACGCGGCGATAATTCGCACCTTCCTGATTTGCGGGCTGGGGTGCAGTTGGCCCAGGCCGAGTTGTGCGCCATGTCTTCCTCGCCGTCTTCTACTGAGGTCGCCCACCACGGCGCATCGGACGCTTGTCTGAATTGCGGTGCTGTGCTGATGCCCCAAGCCAAGTTTTGCCACGCGTGTGGCCAGGACACGGCCAATCACCCGCCCAGCTTGTTTGAGTTTGTGCACGAGTTCGTCGCGCACTATGTGGCCCTCGAAGGGGCTTTGTGGCGCTCACTCAAGGGCTTGGCCTTCAAGCCAGGCTTTTTGACAGTGGAGTATCTGGCCGGGCGCAAGGCGCGCTATGTGCTGCCGCTGCGCTTGCTCCTGACCTTGGGCTTCATCTTCTTCTTGTTGGAAAAAGTCTGGCCTGACCCGGAGGAGACTGCCCCAACGGTGATCTCCATTTCGGCCTCGGCCTCCGCCCCGGCCGAAATCGCATCTGCTGCCGCGTCTGCCGCAGCGGTGGCGGTTGCTGCGGCGAAGCCTTTGGCAAACGCTTCAGCAGCGTCGAAGTCGCTCGAAGTGGAGGAGCCTGAAGAGCCATTGGGCACTAGAGGCTTCATCAGCAATGTTGATCAGTTTCCTGTTTGGTTGCAGCCCAAAGTCGCGGCTGCCAAGGCGCGCTGGGACAAAGACCCAGAAGCCGAGAACGCCCGACTTAGGAACAAAGTGCTCTCGCTCATGCCGTATGCGGTCCTGTGCTCATTGCCGTTTTTTTCAGGCATCTTGGCACTGGTGTTCTGGCGGCGAAGGTCGACTTATGGTGCGCACTTTGTGTTTGCCATGCACTTGCATGCGTTCTTCTATTTGAGCCTGATCGTACTGGGGGCGGTCTCACTGGAGTGGCTGTCGACGCTGATCACCCTGTGGGTGCTGGTCTATCCCCTGTTGGCGATCAAGCGCACCTACGCCTTGAGATGGCCAGCAGCCATCGGCTGCAGCGGTGTAGTGGCTGTGCTTCATGCGATGTTGCTGGTGGTCATGGTCATTAGCGTGTTCCTATTGGGCGCCCTTGCGCCCTGAGGCACAAGGGCTGCCGCAGACTTAGCGAGGCAAGGTCTTGCCGAAGCGCTGGTTCTCAAACACCGAGCCACCCAAGTCTTGGCTGTCGAACGCAAAGACGAAGAACTGGTTGGGGTTGTTCAGGCCAGCGGCCGTGGTGGCCAAGAAGTCATTGTCGTTGGCCAGATAGAGCGTGTGTTTGACCTGGCCATCCACCATGATGTCGGGGCCAAAGGTCATGGCTTCCAACTTGGCCGGGATTTGCGTGTCCGCAAAGCCCGCCGCATTCAAGGCGGCGCGCACATCCAAGAACAAGGTCTTGGCTGGGGCTGCGGCCAACAAGGCGGTCGCGCCCGACAAGTTGCTCACATCCTGGGCCGCGCTCAGGTCCACCTTCCAGATCTGCTTGACCACGGCTGCGCTGCCGTCGCCCAGGCCCTTGCCATCTCGCTCCAGCACCAAGAACTCGTGGCTGTTGAGCGCTAGGATCTCGCTGCTGTTGTAGGCCTTGTTCATGGCCGGGATGAAGTTGTCGTAGGCGTACTGGCTGATGGCGCCGGTGGCCAGGTCAATCTTCACAATCCGGTTGGCACGTCCACCGTCGCCGCCGTCTTGGATCAGCGGGCTCTGCATAAAGCCGAACAGCGTCTTGCCGTCCGGGCTGATGGCCAAGCCTTCCATGCCTTTGTTGGCGACGCGGCCGCTGCTGTTGCCGCTGATCTCCACCGAGCCCATGGCCGAGAGCGAGGTCGCTGCGAAAGTGCTGGCGGGCAGTTCGAACACGCGCAGGCGGCGGCCTGTTTCGCGGCTGAACTCGTAGACATAGGGGCCGTATTCATCGGAGATGAAGACCTTGCGACCATTGCGCGAAACGCGAATGCCTTCAGGGTCCAGGCGGGCGTTGCTGCTGCTCAGTGAGTTGGCAGCCGAGGAGAAATTGTCGGAACGCCCCGAGAAGTGGTGCTTGTGGCGCTTGTTGGCGGCCGGCACAGCCGGGCCATACACCAAAGCCTCCTTGGACCACAGCAAGGTGGTGCCGGTCAGTTGGGCGTTCAGGGTGTAGGGCAGGGGGCCGCTGGGGTTGGGGCTGAGCGTGATGGTCAGCGTCTGCAAGCGGGGGATCCAACTGCTGGTGTTGTCCACCGCAGCATTCCATTCGGTGGCGTTAGGGCCGCGGTCGGGCAGGGCGACAAAGGTCGTGCCACCGGCCCAGGCCAGGCCCGAGCCCAAGCCGCCAAGCAGGTTGCCGCGCACGCCGTTTTCTAGCAGCGCACTTTGGCCCGAGAGGTCCGTGGCGTCGCCCGGCAACTGGCCCGTGGCGATCAAGGTAGGCGCAGCGTGCGCCGCCAGTGCGGCACAGCCCATGGCCAGCACCACGCTCTTGAGGAATAGTTTCTTCATGACTCTCTCCAGAATTTTTGGGGGAGAGAGCAGTCTCGCGAGACCGGGTGTCGAGCCGGTGTCAGTCGTGTGACGGTTCCATGACCGCTGCGCTGGGGCGTCAGCGCGTGGCCCGGCGCCGCACGGCGTCCAGATAGGCCAGGCCATCGGGGGGCTGGCCGCTGCGTTGGGATTGCCAAATCATCTCGCCCAGGCATTCCATGACCTCGTGCTGGGCCTCATGCAGGGAGTTGCGCTTGGCCGCCAGCAGCTCTACGGCTTGGCGGATGCCGCGAGGCTGGTCGATGGACACCTGCTCGCTGATGGTCAGGTGCATGGAGAGGTGCAAAAAGGGGTTGGTGCGGCCATCGTCCACGGTGTAGACGGCGGCCAGCGCAGCCTCCACATCGGCAAGGTCGGCGTGGTACTCAGGGTGCTCGTCCATCCAGCCGGCGGCCAGCACCTCAATGGGCGCCATGGGCTGGCCCTGGCGCTGCTTGGCAAAGGTGTCGCAAAAGAAGCGGCGAACGTCGTTTTGAGAGGGCTGGAACATCCGAGAATTGTCGCCTCTTCCACACCGAGCGCCTCGCTTTGATCACCGATTGGCAGTTTTACGCTGTGGCCATTCCGGCCGTGGTGCTGATGGGCTTGTCCAAAAGCGGCTTCGGTGCGGGTTTTGGCGCATTGGCGGTGCCTTTGATGGCCTTGGCCATCCCGGTGCCGCAGGCCGCAGCAATCATGCTGCCGCTGCTGGCCATCATGGACGCCATGGGTTTGATGGCCCTGGTGCGCCAGGCGGACTGGCGTCTTCTGCGCCTGCTGCTGCCCGCCGGGCTGCTGGGTACGGTGGTCGGCACAGTGCTGTTTGGCGTGCTCAGCGCCAAGGTCGTGGCAGCCGTGGTGGGCGGCATCACCTTGTTGTTCTTGGCCATTCGCTTGGCGTTTCCGCCGCGTGCTGATGCTCCGCCGCCGCCGCCCTGGCTGGGCTTTGTGCTGGGGGTGACCTCGGGCTTCACCAGCTTTGTGGCCCATGCGGGCGGGCCGCCAGTGAGTTTTTATGTGCTGCCCATGCGCCTGGCGCCGGTGGTCTTCACGGCGACGATGGCCGTGCTGTTCGCGGCCATCAATGCCTCGAAGTGGGTGCCCTATGCCTGGCTGGGCTTGATTGACACCACCAACCTGGCCACCTCACTGGCGCTGGCGCCGTTTGCGCCCTTGGGCGTGTGGCTGGGTCTGCGCTTTGTGCGGCGGGTCAACCCCACCTGGTTCTATCGCTTGTTCTATGCCGGCATGGCAGCCACAGGCTGCAAGCTGCTGTGGGACGGGCTGCATTGAGGCAGCCGTCCTTCAGCCGCCCACGCGGTAGATGCCGCAGCCGATCAGCCATTTGTCATTGAGTGCCACCACATAGCTGGCCTTGGGTTGCACTTGGCCATTGGCCTGGTTGATGATGTTGTACTCCACCCAGTGGTTGCCCGCGGTGGCCTCCCAGGCTTCGCGGGTGAAGCGGTCGCCGTCAATGCCCGGGACTTCATGCACGCGATGACCTTCCATGGCCTTCTTGGCAGCATGCACCACATAGCGGCCTTCACGGTCGACCACAAAGATGTAGAGGTCACGGTCCACAAAGCCCGTATTGGCGGTGCGGAAGGTGCCAAAGGCGTTGTCCATGCCATGGGTCTTGATGAGGTCCAAGGCCTTGTGCACCATGTCGCGCGCTTCGTCGGCACTGCCCTGGCGCAGGCGGATGGCAGCCACAGCTTGGCTCAGGGCACCCGCTCGCGTCACCAGCTCTTGAGAGGCCGCCGAAGACTCGGTCACCATCTCCTTGTTTTGGCGGGTGATTTCATCCAAGCCGTCAATGCTGCGAGCCACCTGCTCCAGCCCCGCACTCTGGCGCGAGCTGGCTTGAGCAATGTCGCGCAGGCGGCCCGAGACATCGCGCACGCCATGCACCACGGCACCCAGGGTGCCACTGGCACGTTGGATGCGCTGGACGGATTGGCTGACATGCTCACTCGACTGACCAATGAGGTGACGGATCTCGCCGGCGGCTGAGGCGCTTCGCTGAGCCAGTTGACGCACCTCGCTGGCGACCACCGCAAAGCCACGTCCGGCTTCACCGGCGCGAGCTGCTTCAACGGCGGCGTTCAGGGCCAGGATATTGGTTTGGAAGGCAATGCCGTCAATGGTGCCGATGATCTCGCCCACCCGGCGCGAGCTGCTTTCCAACTCGGTCATCGCGCCCACCGTTTCTTGCATGGCCACGCCACCGGCCTCGGCTTCTTCGCGCAGGCGGCCGGTCAGCGAGTCCAAGGTCTGCGCGGCACTGGCATTTTGGGCCACGGCATCGGTCAGGTCCGTCACCGTCTGCACCGTCTGGTGCAAGCTGATGGCTTGGGCGTCGGTACGCTGGGCCAGGGCTTCGCCGCTTTGGGCCACTTGCTGGCCAGAGAGTCCCACGCGCACCGCGCTGCTGCGGATCTCGGCCACCATCGAGGACAGTCGTTCGCCCATGGCTTCCAGCACGGCCCCGATCTCGGCCAGTTCGTCGGTGCCCTTGATCTCGACCTTGTGCGAGAGGTCGCCCGAAGCCACGGCCGTGACGCCGCGGTGCAGCGCACGCAGTGAGCCCACGAAGCTGCGGAAAAAGGCGAGCCCGAGGTAGCTCATCAGCAACACGCCGGCTGCAGCCAGCGCCACTTGCGCAGCCAGCTCCAGCTTCAATCGCTGCTCGCCTGCTTCTAAGGTGCTGACCAACTGAGTGACAAGGTGCTGGTTGAGCTCCAACGCCACCTGCAGCGCCTTGGCACCTTGGTCGAAATAGGGGCCGGGTTCACCCACAATGGCCTCGGCGCCGATCACCTCGCGCACCTTGTCCATATAGGCCTTGCCTTGTTGCAGGCTGGCGGCCCAGCGCTCAGGCACGGCCGCGCCCGAGCGCTCCACGGCGCCTTGGCGGTAGCTCATGTCGGAGAGCTGTGTCTCTAGGGCCTCTGCCCGTCCCAAGATGGATGAGCGCTCGACCTTGGTGGCTTCACCTCGGGCCAAGACACCCGAGCCTTGGCCCATGGCTTGAGCCAATGTTTCTGTCCAGGGCAGGGCGCGCTCGACCACCAAGTCCATGAGGAAATAGCTCTTGGGGTCTGGGTCGAGCACCAAGCCAGAGCGCTCGGCGGCGACATGCACCAACTGCCGCAGCTTGTCGATTTGGGCGGTGTGAGCCAGGTAGGCTTCGTCCCGCCGTTGCGGAATCTTGCCCTCAGCCAGGGCCAAGGTGCCCTCGCGCACGGGGCCCCAGGCGTCTTGAATGGCAAAGGGCAAGGGGCGATTGAACTCCGCGTCAAGGGCAGCCACGCTGGCTTGCAGGCGCTTGCGGGCTTCGTCGCGTGGGGCGGCGGCGGCGGTGTCGCTGGACGACGCACGCTGGTGCAGCGCACGCAGGGTTTGGATGTCGACCCCAATGGAGATCAAGCCCGGCAGCAGGCGCGCTCCAGCGAGCCTGGCCTGCGTGCCCTGCAGCTCTTGACTCGCGCGCAACATGTTGTGCGCCATGAGCAGAGCCAGTGGAACGCAAAGCATCAGCGCCATCAGCGACAGCTTGGTGCGCATGCGCAAGCGCCGCATCAGGTAAGTGCCTGGGCGCAACAAAGACGCACTGATCGAAGCCATAGGGATCCTTCGCAAATCAACACTGCCAACGCCGATGGTTCCGGACGATGGAGCTTTCCTCTTGCGATAGTGCCTCTATACAGCGCAGGGTGTTGAGGCCAATAAGGCGCCAAATCCCCTTCAGTTATGCGGGCTGTAAGGCGTCTATGACCTCATGACAGGCGCCCATATTGTGGTAATCCACCTTGCCCGCAGGGCTTTTTTCGTCGGTCAGGACTTGGTTGGCAGGCCCCAGGAGTCGGAACCAGGCACCGTGCTGGTGGTCCACAAAATGGGCCCACACATAGGCCCAGAGCTGCTCGTAGGCGCGCCAGTAGCGGGCCTCGCCCGTGCGGGTCGCCAGCACCGCCGCAGCAGCCAGGCTCTCGGCCTGCACCCAGTGGTATTTGTCGCCGTCGCATACCTGCTGTGCCGTGTCGGTGGCTGGGCTGCCTTGTGGCGCAAAGCCATAGACCAGGCCGCCGTGCTGGGTGTCCCAGCCGTGCGCCCAGGCTGCGTCAAACAGGGCTTGAGCCCGCTGCAGCAGCCAAGGGGCCTGGCCGCGTGCATCGCCCGCGGCCTGCAGGTCGCGCTCCAGGTTCAGCAGCAGCTTGGCCCATTCCGTGAAGTGGCCGGTCTGAAAGCCCCAAGGCCGAAAAATATTGGTCTTGTCATGGCGGTTGTAGTCCCAGTCGGGCTGCCAGGCCCCTCCCGCCTCGCGGCGGTAATGTTCCCAGATGCCGCCTTGGGCATGGGTGGCTAGGCGCACGGTGACTGACTCTGCCAGCGTGTAGGCGCGGTTCAAGTAGTGAGCCTCGCCGGTGGCTTCATAGGCCGCCAGCATGGCCTCGCAGGCATGCATATTGGCGTTCTGGCCGCGGTAGGGCTGGAGGTGCCATTCCGGTGTGGCCTCGTCGGCATACAGGCCTTGGTCGGGCTCCCAGAAGCGTTGCTCCATCAAGGCATAGGTGGCGGCCAGGCCAGGCCGAGCTTCGGTGATACCCGCCCGCAGCGCGTGGGCGTGGGCCAGCAGCACAAAAGCCAAGCCATAACAGTGGTGGGTGGCATCCAAGACCGTGGCCTGCCCGTGCTCCCAGCGCAACAACCAGGCATAGCCGCCCGTCTCAGGCCGCCAGTGGGCCTCTTGCACAAAGCGCAAGGCATGGCGGGCGGTCTGCAGCCAGGCGCTGGCGCGCGGGTGGTCTGGATAACGCCTGGCGGCTTGGGCAAAGGTCAGCACATAGCGGGTGGAGCTGACCAGGTGCCGCGTATGCCTGTCATAGACCGTGCCGTCGTCTTTGAAGAACTGGAACAGCCCGCCGCTGTCGTCCACGCAGCGGCCGTCGTAAAAAGCCAGGGTGTCCCAGACCTGCTGGCGCAGCACAGCAGGGTCGCGGACATTGGGCAGGGGCGGCAGCTGAGGGAGAGTCATGGCAAGGGCAGCGGGACAGGAATGCGCCACTGTAAAGGCGCAAGGGCGGCTGGACGCACTTTCAGTCTCAGGCCAAGCGCTGTTCCGTCTTGGCGTCAAAGAGATGCGCCGCTTCAGCGGCCCAAGCCAGGCTGACGGCTTCGCCCACCTTGTGGGCCACCGTGCCTGGCACGCGCGCGGTCAAGGTGCCCAGCGGTGTGTCTACCAGCGCATAGGTCTCGGGGCCGGTGGGCTCCAGCATGGAGAGCGTGCCGGGCAGGCTGCCGGCGGCTCCCGCCGCACTCAACTGCAAGTGTTCGGGGCGGATGCCATAGAGCACCTCCGCCGCTGAGCCCAAGGCCGCCTGCTGAGCGCCATGGAGCGGCAGCGGCAGGCCGTGTGCGCTGAGGGCTTGCGCCTGGCGCTGCGCGGTCACCAGGTTCATCGCGGGGGAGCCAATGAACTCGGCCACAAAGCGTGTGGCGGGGCGGCTGTAGATGTCGTCAGGCGTGCCGAACTGCTGCACCTGGCCGTCTTTCATCACCGCAATGCGGTCGCCCAGGGTCATGGCTTCGACCTGGTCATGGGTGACATAGACGGTGGTGGTTTGGGTGCGCTGGTGTAGGCGCTTGATCTCGGCCCGCATCTCCACACGCAGCTTGGCGTCGAGGTTGGAGAGCGGCTCATCAAACAAAAAGAGCTTGGGGTCGCGGGCCAAGGCCCGGCCCATGGCCACGCGCTGGCGCTGGCCGCCGGAGAGCTGGCCGGGCTTGCGGTCCAGCAGGTGGCCGATCTGCAGCATATCCGAGACGCGCTGCACAGCAGCCTCGCGCTGGGCCTTGGGCACTTTGCGCATCTCCAGCGCAAAGGCGATGTTCTGGGCCACGTTCATGTTCGGATAGAGCGCATAGCTCTGGAACACCATGGCAATGTCGCGGTCCTTGCTGGGCAGGTGGGTGATGTCCCGCTCGCCCAGGCGGATGGCGCCCGAGGTGGGCACATCCAGCCCGGCAATCATGGACAGCAAGGTGGACTTGCCGCAGCCCGAAGGCCCCACCAGGATCAGAAACTCGCCAGCCTCAATGTGGATGTTGATGCCCTTGAGGATGTCCACCGCGCCATAGGACTTGCGGACGTCTTGAATGGTCAATGCACTCATAAATACTCTCAGCCTTTGACCGCACCAGCGGTCAGACCGCGGACAAAGTATTTGCCCGCAACGATGTAGACGAACAGCGTGGGCAGCGCGGCGATCATGGCGGCGGCCATGTCCACGTTGTATTCCTTGACGCTGCTGGAGGTGTTGGCCAGGTTGTTCAGGCCCACAGTGATGGGCTTGCTGTCGGCACCCGAGAACACCACGCCATAGAGGAAGTCGTTCCAGATATTGGTGAACTGCCAGATCAGCGTGACCACCAGGATGGGCGTGGACAGCGGCAACACAATGCGCCAGAAGATCTGCCAGAAGTTGGCACCGTCCAGCATGGCGGCCTTGATCAGCTCATCGGGCAGGCCCACGTAGTAGTTGCGAAAGAACAGCGTGGTGCTGGGAATGCCCGCGATCACATGCACCAGGATCAAGCCCCAGACGGAGCTGGCAATCCCCAGCCAACCCAGCACCTGGCTCATGGGCAAAAGCACCACCTGCATGGGCATGAAGACGCCGAACAGCAGCAGGGCGAACATGAACTCGCTGCCCTTGAACTTCCACTTCGACAGCACATAGCCATTGAGCGCGCCGATCAAGGTGGAGGTCAGCACTGCCGGGATGACCATCATCACCGAGTTCATGAAGAAGGGCTTGAGCCCGCCGCAGTCGGTGCCGGTGCAGGCGCTGCTCCAGGCGGTGGCCCAGGCCGCAAAGCTGGGGCTGGCGGGTAGCGAGAGCAGCGTGCCCTCGCGGATCTCGTCCATGGTCTTGAACGAGGTGGCCAGCATCACATAGAGCGGCGTCAAGAAGAACAGCGCAAACAGGCCCAGAGATACGAACAACAAGATGCGGCCCAGGCTCAAGCGTGGCGACAGGGTGGAGGGGGCGCTCATTTCTTCACCCGCAATTCAGAGTAGAGGTAGGGCACGACGATGGCGGCGACGGTGGCCAGCATCACGGTGGCGCTGGCCGCCCCCAGGCCGATCTGGCCGCGTGAAAACGCCATGGTGTACATGAAGGTGGCGGGCAGGTCCGTGGCATAGCCAGGCCCACCGGCGGTGAGCGCCATCACCAGGTCAAAGCTCTTGATGGCCAGGTGCGAGACCACCATCAGCGTGCTGAAGAACACCGGTCTTAACGTGGGGATGAGGATGCGCCAATAGATCTTGGGTAAGCTGGCCCCGTCGACCTGGGCGGCTTTGATGATGCTGTCGTCAATGCCACGCAGGCCCGCCAAGAACAGCGCCATCACAAAGCCGGCTGATTGCCAGATGCCTGCGATGGCCACGCAGTAGATGGCCATGTCCGGGTCCACCAACCAGCCGAATTCAAACTCGGTAAAGCCCCATTGGTGCATCAGGTGCTCCAGCCCTAAGCCGGGGTTGAGCATCCACTTCCAGGCCGTGCCGGTGACGATGAAGCTCAGCGCCATGGGGTAGAGGTAAATGGTGCGCAGCACGCCTTCGGCGCGGATTTTTTGGTCCAGCAAAATGGCCAGCAGCAGGCCGACCGCCATGCCGCCGCCAATGAAGAGGCCGCCAAACACGGCCAGGTTGCGCAAGGCCACCCACCAGCGTTCGTTCTCGAACAAGATCTCGTACTGCTCAAGGCCCACGAATTCGTAGTTGGGCAGCAGGCGCGAGGCAGAGACGGACAAATAGCCGTTCCAGGCCATCAGGCCATAGATGAACAGGAAGGAGACGACAAAAGAGGGTGCCACCACCAGCTTGGGCAGCCAGGGGGTGCGGAGTGCAGAGGGTGCAGACATGGGCCGCTGGTCTCAAGCCGCCCGCCCCAAGGGGCGAGCAGCAGGTGATAGGGAGGGGCACCCCAGACGAGGTGCCCCGTGCAAGACACTTACTTGGTCTTGGCGGCAGCCACGATCTTGGCCATGGCGTCCTTGGGCGTCATCTTGTCGGTGTTCCAGAACTGGCTCACCGCGTCTTTGATGGCGCCTTCAGCGGCCGAGGGCACTGCCATGCCGTGGGCGATCGAGGGCACCAAAGCGCCCGTCTTGGCCGTGGCCACAAAGTCGGCCGACGAGGTCTTGGCGCAGTCGTCGAACTTGTCCATCTTCATGCCCAAGCGCACCGGGATAGAACCCTTGTTCAGGTTGAACAGCTCCTGGAATTCGGGCGACATGATGGCGGTGGCCAAGTCCTTCTGGGCCTTCACATTGGCGTCGTTCTTCAGCTTGAACAGCGCGAACGAATCGACGTTGAAGGTGAAGCTCTTGGCCGTGCCGGGGGCCGGGGCGCAGACAAAATCTTTGCCCGGCGCCTTGCCTGCCGCAATGAACTCGCCCTTGGCCCAATCGCCCATGATCTGCATGCCGGCTTCACCCTTGATCACCATGGCCGTGGCCAGATTCCAGTCGCGCCCAGGGGCGTTCTTGTCGGTGTAGCTCTTCACCTTTTTGAAGGTGCTCAGCACGTTTTCCATGGTCGGGCTGTTCAGCGTGGCCGGGTCCAGTTGCACCAGGGCCTTTTTGTAGAACTCGACACCACCGACCCCCAAGGCCACGGCCTCGAAGGTGGTGAAGTCTTGCCAGTTCTGGCCGCCATGCGCCACCGGGGTGATGCCGGCCTTCTTTAGGGCCTCTGCGGCGACGAAGAACTCGTCCCAGTTGGTCGGCACCTTGGCGCCGGCCTTTTTGAAGGCTTCCGGGTTGGCCCAGAGCCAGTTGACGCGGTGCACATTAACCGGCGCGGCGATGTAGTTGCCCTTGTACTTCATGATGTCGCTGACGACCTTGGGCAGGGACTCATCCCACTTCTCGGCCTTGGCCACATCGTCCATATTGGCCAGCACACCTTCGCGAGCCCACTCTTGCAGCGAGGGGCCTTTGATTTGCGCCGCAGCCGGGGCATTGCCCGAGACCACGCGCGACTTCAGCACCGTCATCGCGGAGTCGCCGCCGCCACCGGCCACGGCAAAGTCTTTCCAGGTGTGGCCTTTGGCTTGCAAGGTGGCCTTCAGGGCGGCAGCGGCTTTGGCCTCGCCACCGGCGGTCCACCAGTGCAGCACTTCCACTTCACCAGCTTGGGCCGCAGCCGCGCAGGTCATCAGTGCACCCAGGGCCAAGGCGTGCAGATTGAGCGTCTTCGTCATGTCAGTCTCCTTATGTTGTTGATTCAGAACCACCACTCGACTTGAGCACCATAGCTGGTTCCCGAGGTCTTGTCCGCGAAGCCCGCTTGGCCAGTGACGTTACCGGCGGCCTTGTTCCATTGACCGTGGGTCACATACAGGCGCAGCTCGGGTCGGCTCCAGAAGTCGCTGTTGATCGACAGCGTCGGAGCCAGCGTCACTTTGGTCAGGCGGGCGGTTTCGCCCCCTTCAGGTTTGTACTGCGACACGCCGGCTTCGGCCACCATTTTGAAGTTCTTGCTCAGGCCATAAGACACCCGGCCCCCCAAGGTGGAGGCGGTGGTCTTCTTGCCGTCGTTGTCTTCAGAGCTGCCCAAGAGCGCAATGGCTTGGCCGCCGAAGGCGCCCGACTGCCAGTTGATGCTCTCCACAATGCGCAGGCTCTTGGCCGAGGCCTTGCGGGTCAGGTCGCCAAAGTTCGACTCCAGGCTGGTGGAGCCGGTGGCTACTTGCAGCCACAAGGTGTTGGAGAGGCTGGTGCCAAAGAGCTTGGACTGGTCATGGCGCAGGCTGGCGCCGAAGCCACCGGTGCCGCCATTGAATTGACCCTTGGTGGCGGTGAAGAAGAGGTTGGCTTTGCCGTTCTCGTTGCTGTTCAAGCCCAGCACTTCCACATTCAGGCGGTTACCCGGCTTGGTTTGGTCGCCGTCGGTCTTGTACCAAGCAAAGCCCAGCTTGCCACTGCCCACGCCAATGCCCTTCACGCCGGCGCCCACGCCCTTCATGTCGGTGAAGAACCAGTCGACGATGTGCACATCACCACGACGGCCCCGCGCTTTGCCGACCCAGAAGGTGGCTTCGGGCATCACGTCAAAGCCCTTGGCCTCCGCATAGAGCTGCTCGAAGTTGAAGCCGCTGCCGTTTTGGTCGGTCTGGTTGGAGTAGTGGTTGACCATGATGGTGCCGCTGTACTCGATGCCGTCCTTGACGTACTTCTGGTCGATCTGGAACTCGCCGTAGATGTCGCACTCATTGCCCAGGCGGTAGTTCAGGCCGCGCGCAATGCCGTTGCCCGCGCCGTCGTTCAAGTGGTAGCAGGCGCGCGCCGTGCCAGATTGGGTGGCGCCGGGGCCACCGCGGAAGTAGCCGCTGTAGTCCAGCGCCTGGGCGCTCATGGACACCGCGCCCAGGCCCAACAGGGCCGCAGACGACAACAGGGTTCGTGCGAGGAAGGTCATCAATGTCTCCAAGTTGCATGGTGGAAGGGCGGGTGCCCTCGGCCGCTGTTGTGCAGCACGAATGCAATGTTAAAGAGACATTAATAAATTAAAGATAGGTACTAACCTTAATGTGTTGTTAATGAAGCTTTGGGGAGTTGTAAGGAAACGCGCAGACCCTGAGGGTCCAGGCTTTGCAGCCCTACGGTGCCGGCATGGCGCTCGATGATCTCCTTCACGATGGCCAAGCCCAGGCCGCAGCCGTCGTCGTTCAGCCCAGGGCTTGCGGTCCCCGCACTCAGGCGCACAAAGCGCTCAAACACGGCCTCGTGCTGGGCGGCCTCAATGCCAGGGCCGCTGTCGTCCACGTCCAGCACGGCCCAAGCACCTTGGGCATGGGCCCGCACGGTCACCTCGCTGCCACGGCCGGCATAGCGGATGGCGTTGTCGATCACGTTCACCAGCGCCTCTTTGATGAGCAAGGCATGGCCGTGGACGGGCAGCGCGACGTCCGAGCTGTCCTCGCTCAGCCCCAAGTCCACACCGGCCTTCAAGGCGCGCGGCACCATGTCGGCGGTGACCTCTTGGGCCAGGCGCGCCAGGTCAAAGTGGGTGCGGCCCAAGGCCGCATGGGACTCGGGCTCGGCCCGCGCCAGCGTCAGCAACTGGGTCACCAAGTGGGCGCTGCGCGAGGCGCTTTGGTGCACCCGCTCCAGGCGGGTTCTGAGGGCTGGGTCTTGCGCCTCCTTCAGCGCCAACTCCGTTTGGCTCTTCAGCCCCGCCAAAGGGGTGCGCAGCTGATGCGCCGCATCGCTGATGAAGCGGCGCTGTGCGGCCATGCTGCTTTGCACGGCGGCCAGCAGGCTGTTCAAGGCCACCACCAGTGAGTGCAGCTCGGTAGGGGCGGTCTCCAACTGCACGGGCGCCAGGTCATGAGGTGCGCGCACCTCTACCTGCTTGCGCATGCGCTCCAGCGGCGCCAAGCCTGCCCGGATGCCCGCCCAGACGATCATGGACATCAGCACCATCAGCGCGGACAGCGGCAGGGCAATGTCGCGCAGGATCTCGGTGGCCAGGGTCTCGCGGCTCTTGAGCCCGCGCGCCACTTGCACCAGCATGGTCTGGCGCGGCTGGTCTTCATCGCCATAGGCCAGGAACAGCGCGGCCAGGCGCACAGGCTTGTCATCCACCCGGCCGTCATACAGCAGCGGCTCGTTCAGGCGGGGCGTGCCTTTGACCTCAGGCAAGGTGAGGTTCTGATTGCCCAGAATGAACTGGCCTGGCGGCGTGCTGACCATGTAATAGACCCGGTCCTCGGGGTCCGATTCAATGATGTCTTGGGCCGCCCGCGGAAAGTCGATGAACAGCCCGTTGCCCATGGGCTTGACCTGCCGCGCCAGCGAACGCGTGGCTTGGGTCAGACTGGCATCGATGGCCTGGTTGGTGTAGCGGGCGGCCAGCACATAGCTGCCAAAAGCCCCGGCCAGCCAGAGCACCGCCTGCGGCACCAGCAGCCACAGCAACAACTGGCGCCGCAGCGAATGCGGGCGCAGCAGGCTGGGGCGGGTCACCGCTGGGCCTCCTCAGCGGGACCGGCGGCTGGGGGGTTCAAATTCATGAACGCTAGCTTAACAAAGCCCGGTGCGCGCTGCCAGCCGGAGCTGCTTCTGCCCTGCGGGCTCAGTCATTCGACTCCAGCAGATAGCCCAGCCCCCGCACGGTGCGGATGGCCAAGCCCGAGGTCTCCAGCTTGCGGCGCAGGCGGTGGATGTAGACCTCGATGGAGCCCGGGCTGGCCGCTTCGGACGGGTCTGAGCCCCAAGCGGTGGCGATCTGCTCTTTGGTGACCACCTTGTCGCGCTGGCCCAGCAGCAGGTCCAAGAGCATCCATTCACGCGGGCTCAGGTCCAGCGGCTCGCCGTCGATGCTGGCGCGTCGCGTGTCCCGCTCAAAACTCAGCTTGCCCCATTGCGCCGCATTGGCGGCGCCGGCCGTGGGGTTGCTGCGGGCGCGCCGCAGCAAGGCGCGCAGGCGAGCCTCTAGCTCGGGGAAGTCAAAGGGCTTGGTCAGGTAGTCATCCGCGCCGGCATTGAGCCCCGCGACGCGCGACTCCAGGCTGTCGGCCGCCGTCAGCACCAGCACCGGCAAGTCCGGTTTGGCCAGGCGCACGCGCTTGAGCACCGTCAGCCCATCCACCATGGGCAAGCCCAAATCCAGCACGGCCACATCAAAGGCCTGCTTCAACAACAAAAACTCCGCCACCGCCCCATTGGGCGCATGCTCCACCGCAAAGCCCACCGCCCGCAACTGGGCCGACAGGGCGTCCGACAAGATGGCATCGTCTTCAGCAAGGAGAAGGTTCATGAACGAGAGCTTAATGCACGGCGGCGGTGCTGGGCAGGCGGGGTAACCGCAGGCCGGGTGTAGGGCTACACCGTCAACAACATCTGCATCAAGTTCGGAATCCCCTTGCCCTGGTGATACCGATCCCGCCCGATGTCCACGCAGGTGTTGAGCAGAATCTTCTTCACCTCGTCCGGGCGGCCAATGAACTCGCGGCGGACGGACAGAAAGGCGGCGAGCAGGCCGCTGACATGGGGGGCGGCCATGCTGGTGCCGCTTTCCTGGATGTAGGGGACTTGGCCTTGGCCCTTCCAGCGGGCGTTGCAAGAGAGGATGCGCTCGCCAGGGGCCACCACATCGGGCTTGGGGCGGCCGTCGGCGGTGGGGCCGCGGGACGAAAAGCTGGAGACGCCGTAGAGGTGGGGCTTGTCGGCATGGACCGAACCCACGGCGATGCACTCTTCCAGGTTGGCCGGGTCGCCCACCGACATGGGGCTGTAAAGGTCGGCCACGCCGTCGGGTGTGCTGACCTGCAGCAAGCCCTCATTGCCGCAGGCCACCACGGCCAGAACGCCGTCGCGCCAGAGGCGGCGCAGCTCGGCACACAGCGGTGAGAAGCCACAGCCATAGACGGTCGGATCAAAGGGTCCGCCCAGAGAAAGGTTCACGCCATGGATGGCCAAGCCTTCGGCGCGGTTGGCATTGGTCTGGGCAATGTGGTCCATGGCCTTGATGATCCAGGCATCTTCGCCCTGGCCTTGGTCGTCCAGCACCTTGTAGACCACCAGGGCCGCCGCCGGGGCGATGCCGCGTGGGACAGGCTCAGCGTCGGGCTTCGCGCTTTTGGGCGATGCCGCAGCGCCGGCGATGATGCCGCTGACGTGGGTGCCGTGGCCGTTCTTGTCGGTGGCCGCCTTGACCAGCACGGGTGGGCCGACGCGCGTGCAGTCGTAAACCTTGAGCGGGGTGTTCTTAAAGTGCGGGTGGTTGGCCTGGATGCCGGTGTCCAATACGGCCCACGTCACTTTGTGCCCGTCAGCGCCAAAGCTGGTCAGCGCGGCATCCGACTTGATGACGGCATGCGAGCGGCGGTCGGTGAGCCGGCGCTTGGTGGCACTGCGCCAAACGGCATAGACCCGCAGGTTCGCGTGATCTTGGGCCACCCGGGCCAGCTCATCAGCCGTGAGGTGCGCCGCCACAAAGCGCCGCAGCAGGTCGATGCGGGCCGCGGCGGGGTCATGCTGCATTTCTTCGAGCAGCTCACTCAGTCGCTCGGCCGTTTGTTGCACCCGTCCTTGCAGCGTGTCTGCGGCCTTGAGCTTTGACTCCATGTCTCGCGTGGCCTTGTCGCTCTCGCCCAAGGCACCATAGCCTGGCTCCAGCACTTCAATCAGCACCGGGTGCCGCACCTCAGGCGCTGCGGCCAGGCGCTCGGCCACGTCACGGGCCATCACAAAGCGGGCCATGGAGTCCATGCGGGCGGACGCATGGATGGCGCGCCGCACCCAGGGGTGGGCCAGATAGCCTTCGGCGGCATGGGGGTTGAAGCCCCAAAGCTGCTGGCTCTGGCGATTCAGGATGAGTTCGTCCTTCAAGACCACGCTCACGCCGCGCTGCGGAGCAAAGTCAGCGGTCACGGCCTTGTCGGCGGCGACCGGGTCCAGCGGGTCTGCAAAGTTGATCCAGTGTTTGACGACGGCCGGCACCTTCAAGCCCTGGGGCTGCAGAAAGTCTTGGATTTCATCGAGGCCCAGAGGAGAGCCCAGGGTGATGAAGGTCTCCAGTTTCACACCGTCTTCAGTGCGGAGTTGGCTCAGGACCTCAAAAGCGATGACCGAGCCCAGGCTGTGCGCCACCAAGGTGATGGGGCGGCCTTTGGCGGCGATGAGCTGAGCGCGCAGCCGCTCTTGAGCCACCTCACGCAGCGGGCGGCCTCCTTGTTGGCCAAAGAAGTAGGCCGCCACATCGCCCAAGAAGGCGGTCAAAAAGACGCGGCTGATGGGCTTGCGCGCCCAGGACGGCAGGGGCAAGACTTTGCGGCCGACACGACCAGATGCCGTGTCTGCGGCGCCCAGGCGGGTCATCAGGTTCCGGGCCAGCGCCACTGCATCCGGGTTGGAGGCCAGATCTCGCGCTTGCAGCAAGGCGGCGACATCCACAGTCTTGCTGCGGGCGCTGAGCGTTGCCCCAGCCGCCGCTGCGCTGTCGTCGCTGGCATGGAGCAAATCCGCCCAATAAGCCATTGCGCTGTCGTCTTGCAGCTCTCGGCCAGCCACGGCCAGGTCCCAACGGGCTTTGAGCTGATGCGCTGGGGCTTGGTGGCCGATGCCGTGGATGTAGATCAACACGGGCTCGCCCGGCTCGGCTCCCTTACTCGCTACACGTCCCACGCCCGTTCCTCATCATGTTGTTGTGGTTTGTAAGCCAGGGGTTTGCCCTGGGCTTACAGCCATGATAAGGGTCAGGCGCGAACGGACACGATACGGGTGTCCCCTAGGATCCCTGCCGTCAGGGCGCGGTGTGCAGCACTTTGAAGAACTGGCCCGGAGCGACTTGAGGCAGGGCGTGGCAGCGGGGGCTGACGCGGGGCTCGCCTGCGGCACAGGGCTGGTCTCGGTCCAGTGACCAATAGTGCAAGCCCGCCAGACCCGCCGCACGGGCCTCCTGGGCCAGGCGCTGGGCGTCCGCCAGAGTGAAGACGTTGTGGGCCACATCGTTCTCACCCAACATCGGCGTCAGCGCGATGCGGCTCATTGGCACGCCGTACTTGCCGCTGACATTGCGTGCGGCCTGCAGGGCCGAGGCGCCCATGTCGCAGTGCGCCTCCCGCAGCACGCAGTGCGCGGGCTGGGCCGGGCCATAGTTCATCACCATCAGGTTCAGGATGGCAGCATCAAAGCCGTGGCGGCGCAGGCTGCGCAGCACGGTTTCGCCCAAGGGATTCAGGCTTTGCTGGCTGCCGTTGGCGGCCGCGTAGGTGGCCACGGTGAAGCTGATGCGCAGCGCGGGGCGTTGGCGCTGCAGCGCGGCCGCGCGCTGCACCAGATCGTCGATTTGGGCGGCGGTCTGCTGGCGCTCGATGTCGAAATCCAGGCCCTTCAGAAAAGGCGAGTCATAACGCGCCAGGAATTGAGCGAAACCGGCATCGGTGCCACAGGTGAAGGAGCCGGCTTCGCCGCCTGTCGACACCACATAAGGCCGCTGGGCTTGCACAAAGGCGGCGACATTGGCTTGGGCGAAGCGGTCGGTGTCCACCTCTCCCCAGCGTTCTTGGCCGCACTCACCGGTGGCGAAGGCCCAGATCAGTGCGGGCAGATCCGGCTGCAGCAGCTGGGCGGCGGCCTGGCCGGCCAAGCGTTGCATGCGGCCTGATGCAGGGTCCAACATCAGGCTGGCATCTTTATAGGGGGCGAAGAAGAACTCCGCGCTGTGGGCAGCCCCGCTGCCAAGCAGCAAAGTGGCAGCCGTGGAGAGGGTAGCGATCAAGCGCATGGGGCGCATTCTCTCAATCACGATGACAAAGAAAAAAGGGGTGAGCCCGAACTGCAGCTCACCCCCATCCTCGCAGCCTTGTGGGCTGATCAGGCGATTACAGCTTGGCGCGCAGCGTCAGGTAGTACTGGCGACCGTTTTCATAGATCGAACGAGGCTGGTCCGTGTTCAAGGCGAAGTACTTCAGCTTCGCGTTGTTCAGGTTGTGGCCGTCCAAGGACACGCTGAAGCGGTCGTTGATCTTGTAGCCCAAAGAGGCGGCCACGTTGGCGGTGTCGTCCTGGAAGAAGGCGGTGTTGCGATCCAGGCCACTGAAGAAGCTGGAGCGGAAGTTGTAGGCCACGCGGGCGTTGAACTTGTCGTCTTCGTAGTAAGCACCCAGGTTATAGGTGTGCTTGGACGCGCCGACCAGAGGACCACCACCGGCTTCCTTGGCGTCGGTGTAGGTGTAGTTGGCGTTGGCGCCAAAGTTACCCCACAGCGGCGCTTCCCAAGCCAGCTCAATGCCGTTGACCTTGCCGGTGGTGTTCACAGGGACAGTCAGCAGATAGTTCACCATTTCGCCTTGCGGTGCGGTGGCGCTGTAGGTCATGAACTGCTTGTTGACCTGCCCGTAGCCCACGTAGCTGCTCAGGCCCATGTGGAACAGACCAGCGGAGACCAAGGCGCGAGGTGCGTAGTAGTACTCCAGCGTCAGGTCCATATTGTTGGAGCGCACGGGCTTCAGGTCGGGGTTGCCGCCGGAGCCAGAACCCACGCCACCTGCGGTAGCCGGAGGTGCCAAGGACACCGAGCCTGCCAGCGCCGAGTAGTCAGGGCGCGACATGGTGCGGGACATGGCGAAACGAGCCACCATGTCTTTGTTCAGCTTGAACTTGACGTTCATGCTCGGCAGCACATCGGTGTAGGTGTGGTCCGTCGTGGTCGGCAGGTAGGGGCCGAAGGCGGATGCCGTCACGGCGCCGGGCGTGTTGGCCGAGACCGCCACGTTGTTGGTCACAGACTGCTTGGTTTGCACGAGTCGCAGGCCAACATTACCGCTCCAGCCGCTCCCTTCCAGGTCGGACTGCAGATAGGCTGCGTTGGTCTTTTCGGACATGCCGTACTCGGAGGTCCAGTTCTCACGCGAGCCGTCTGTAGAGCGGTTGGCATAGAGGCTGTTGTAGGTGGCCAGTTGCTCGGGGGTGTAGAACCAGACATCGCGCGGGAAGGTGCCGCCCAAGCCCGAAGCGTAGTTGCTCGGGTAAGGTGTGGTGCCCTTGGGGAAATTGGCGGGGTCGGCGGCAGAAGCCGTGCCGACCGGGCACCAGTAAGGCTGGCTCCAATCGAAGCCCACATTGGCACCGGTGCTGGTCTTGCAGCCTGGGCCTTGGCCGATCACGCCTTGGTTGGAGCGCGAATGGCTGGTGGAGCGAACGCCAAACTTCAGGGTGGTGAACAGGCCGCTGTCGAGCGCGTACTCACCATCGACTTGACCCCAGTTCTCCTTGTCCTTCACGTTGACGCCTTGGTCACCGAAGATCCAGCCCAGGCCCACACCAGCGGGGCTGCTGTTGTTGGCGGTGCCCAAGGACCAGTCGGCCGCGCTGTTCACGCCATTGAGCTTCCAAGAGGCGCCGCTGCCAACGCCCGTGTTCCACTCGGCCACGTCTTGGGTGGGGGTCTTGCCGGTGCCCTTGGTGGTGCCCACCATGCCGGTCAGCTTCAGCTTGTCGCTGACATTCCAGGTGCCGTCCACCGTGAAGAAGGAGGAGTCAGAGCCTGCATCGGGACGCGAGATCTGGTCATAGACACCGTATTGCGTGCCGGCGACTGGTGCAAAGGTGGCGGACACCAGGGTGTTGTTGCGCACCACATAGCCAGCATTGGGCGCCTGACCGTTGCCTTCGTTCAGGATCTTCGAGCCCCACAACATGTAGTTGCGGTTGTAGTTGGCCGCCTTCATCTGCGAGGTGAAGGCCGTGGCGCCCACAGTGACGTCATTCGTGGGCTTGAATTGCACGCCCAGCAGGCCGCCTTCGCGCTCGCGCTTTTGCTCAAACAGGGCCGAGCCGATCAGGGTGGGGTACCACACTCCGGCCAGGTCAGGGTTGGAGGTCGCGATGGTGCTGCCGGCCTTGATCTGGGTGTAGCCCAGCAGCTCTTGGCCGTCGCGGCGCAGATGGCGGTGCTCAGAGAAAGCCTGCAGCATCACGCCGAAGGTGTTGTCAGCGCTCTTCCAGTTCACCAGGGCACTCAGCTGAGGGTCGGTGGTGCCAGGGTTGTCGGCATACACGCCACCCAACTGCGCTTCCAGCGTGAGCTGCTTCTTGAACTCCAAGGGCTTGCGGGTCACGATGTTGACCGCACCCGCCACGCCGCCTTCGACCAGACGGGCCTCGGCGCTCTTGTGCACTACCACTTCCTTGACCAGCTCAGAAGGCAGCAAGGAGTAAGACACGCTACGGCCCACGGTACCGGTCTGGTTCAGCACAAACCAGTCGCCCGAGGAAATGGCATGGCCGTTGACCAAGGTTTGGGTCAAGCTGGGGCTGGTGCCGCGCATGCTGACGCGGTCGTTCTCGTCAAAGCCGCCTTCGTTGGCGCTGGCCGAGCTGATGCTGAGGCCCGGGACGCGCTGCAGCGAGTCAGCCACGTTTTTGTCGGGCATCTTGCCGATGTCTTCGGCGGTGATGACCTCCACGCGGGACTCGGCGTCACGCTTGCTCTGCAGAGACTTTTGCAAAGAAGCACGAATACCAATCACCTCGACGCGTTCGGTCTCTGCAGCAGAGGCCGCAGCGGCAGGCTTGGCGGGGGCAGTTTGGGCGTGCACCGCGGTGCCGGCCAAAGCCAGCACAACCGCAGATGCGATGGGCGTCAGGGAAGTCTTCATGGTCTCCTCACTCTCTAGCAGGGTGGTGGCGCCAGATTGGCGGCCGGTTAGGGGTAGGGCGCAGCGGTGCGCTAGGACGGCGCGGTCTGTGCCCAATGGGCTGAAACTCGATGCGTACCACTGTACTACCAATTGGGACCAGTTGGCTACCAGTTTCCTTCTCAGAAGGTCGGAATCAAGGGTTCTTCCTGAGGGATTGGTTGCGGTACTGGCACAACACCCTTCCACATCCCTCCACAGCCTGCCGCGCTTTGTGCTGCGTTGTGGCCGTCTTGTGGTGTTCTATTGGTATTATTGGCAGCCCTTCATCCCTGCCCCTTGGCCTTGAGGTTTCATTCATGACTGCGTTGGCGCATCTCTTGCGCAATCTAGATCCCAACAGCAGCCAGCCGCTGTACCAGCAATTGCAACGTGCCTTGCGCGAGGCCATAGAGTTGCGTTTGCTGGGGCCTGACGATGCGCTGCCCTCTGAGCGGCAGTTGGCGTCTGATCTTCAGGTCTCACGCATCACCGTGCGCAAGGCGATTGAAGGCTTGGCCGAAGAAGGCCTGTTGTCGCGGCGCCAAGGCGCGGGCAACTTCGTCAACACCCGCATTGAAAAGAACTTCGCCAAGCTGACCTCATTCTCAGAGGACATGCGGGCGCGCGGGCGCGAGCCGCGCAGCGAGTGGCTCAAGCGTGCGGAAGGCACCGTCACCCCTGAAGAGGCGATGAAGCTGGCCTTGAGCCCAGGCACCTTGGTCTATCGTTTCAACCGCCTGCGCTATGCCGACGACGCGCCGATGTCGATTGAGTACGCCACCATCGTTGCCTCGGTGTTGCCGTCCATTGAAGTGGTCGACACATCGCTGTATGAGGCTCTGGAGCGGGCGGGCCAGCGCCCGGTGCGCGCACTGCAGCGCCTGCGGGCGCTGCTGCTCGACGAGGAGCAAGCCAAGCTGTTGGAGGCCGAGGTGGGGGACGCAGGATTGCTCGTGGAGCGCCTGGGCTATCTCCGGGACGGCCGCGCCATTGAGCTGTCGCAGTCCATCTATCGGGGCGACACCTACGACTTCGTGGCGGAACTGAACGCCGGAGGCTAGGAGGCGGGCGCGGTGCTACTATGCCCGCGGCCCTGCCAGCAGTTTTGAATGAATTTTGGGCCATCCCGCTGTTGGCCCTCATTCAAAACCATGCGTCTTTCCCTCATTTTAAGGTTACCAAAGAGCAACTTTGTTCTCGCCTTGCGTGAGAGCTTCCTCTCCATGCTCCCAGTCTTTCTGGTGATGCAGTGCTTGGGGCTGACGCTCTCTGCCATGGACTTGGGGGATGTGGCGGCCTCCAGCGCCTTTCACCAGTTGCTGACTTCGGTACTCAGCTTCCAGCAGTACTTCTGGCCGGTGGCGATGGCGGCGTCTACGGCGATTCATTTGGCCAGGGCTTATGGCGACGACCCGATTTATGTCGTTGTCCTGACTTTGTCGCTGATGATTTTGGCGTTCTTGTCGTCCCTGGGCCCCGAAGCTCCTGCGCAGAACTGGGGCTGGATGATGCTGGCTTCGGTGCTGCTGCCCAGTGCCGCAGTGGCCTGCATGCGTTTGGTTCGGCGTGGCATGCCTCGCCTGGAGTTCGGTGACCTCAGTCAGGCCTCGCCCGCCATGGCGCGCACCTTGGCCAATGGCACACCGTTTGCAATTTCCTTGTGCCTCTTGGCCTGGCCGGCCACGCTCCTGCCGTCCAGCACCGGTCCGCTGGCCGGAATTTTTGAGTGGCTACCGGCGTGGTTGGCGGTGGTGGTGCTCACGGCCTTGGGCAATGTGGCCTGGTGGATGGGGATGAATGGCGCCGGGGTGATGGACTGGGCCTCGGGCAACGCCTTGCACCACACGATGGCCTTGCCCGGCGTGTCGCTGGCTGATCTGGACAATGTGTTCAATTACATCGGCGGCTCAGGCGCCACCTTGGCGCTGTTGGTCTGTCTGATTTGGTACCAGTGGCGCAAGCCGGGCCCCAAGGTCTGGCGCTGGGCCTTGCCCTTGCATGTGTTCAACATCAACGAAGTATTGACCTTTGCGCTGCCCGTGGTGGGCAACTGGGTGTTCTTCCTGCCGTTTGTGCTGGCGCCGACGCTCAATGCGTTGATCACCTACCTGGTGGTGGCCGAGTGGCAATGGATCCCTGCGAGTGGCAGTTGGGACGTGACTTGGGTGATCCCGCACTTCTTAAAGCCTCTCTTGCTGGGGGCCCCGCTGGAGAAGGTCTGGGCCTTGCAAGTGGTCTTGTTCCTGCTGTCCATCGTGATCTATCGCCCCTTTGTCAAGCGCTGGGTGCAGCAAGAGCAGTTGGGTGAAGCGGCCTGGGACTTGGCCAATCGCATGAACTTGGGGCCGGGGCTGGAAGTGTTCTCAGAGGCGCGCTTTGTAAAGCGCCAAGACGCGCAACATGACTGGAGCCGCCAAGCGCATGCGGCGCTCAAGCTGCTGCGCGAAGGGCAACTCAGCATGCACTATCAGCCCAAGGTGGATGTGCATACCGGCCGGGTTTTGGGCTTTGAGGCCCTGCTTCGTTTGCAAGATGCCGCAGGGCGTGCGGTGGCACCTCAAGGCTTCTTGCCCTCCCTAGAGCGGGTGGGCTTTGGGGATTTGCTCGACTTGTGGGTGGTGCGCCGGGTCGTGGAGGACGTGGAGCGCTGGCGTGCACAAGGCGTGGACGCGCCGGTGGCCATCAACCTCACGGCATCCACCTTGTGCAATGCCGAGTCCTTTGCACGCTTGATGAGCACGCTGGCCAAGCTGCCGCCGGGCATGCTGCAAGTGGAGTTGTTGGAGAGCAGCCTGATTGAAGAGCCTGAGTTGGTGCGGGCTCGTCTGATGGACCTGCGCACAGCGGGCGTGCGGGTGTTTGTCGATGACTTCGGCACGGGCTATTCCAACTTGGCGCTGTTCCACAGCGCCGAGGTCGATGTGGTCAAGGTGGATCGCTCATTGCTGATGGCGGCCACAGAGCCTCGTGGCGAGCGGCTTTATCGCGAGATCTGCAGCACGCTGCATCGCCTGGGCTACGACGTGGTGGCCGAAGGCGTTGAGACCACGGCTGAGCGGGACTTTGTGGCGCACTGTGGCGTCAGCGCCATCCAAGGCTGGTGGGTCGGGCGGCCGGTGCCGCCAGAGGACGTGCCAGGAACCCTGAAGGACTTGGCACTGCGGTTTGGGGCCGCTTGAAACCGCCCTGTAACGCCTGCGCTGTGACACACTCCCAAGTCCGGCCCAAGCCCATGAACAGCGCGGGCCACACCGTTCACCCCTTTCTTTTTTTCGCCGCTCTCCGATGACTGCTTTCGCATTACCCGCCCTGCGCCAGATTTCTCTGGCGGTGTTGATGGCGACGGCCTCGCCCGTGTTGTGGGCCCAGGCTGCCAGCCCCGCCTCGTCGCCCGCGCCGACGGCCCGTGCGGAAGTGGGCAAACCCCTGCAATTGGCGCAAGACCTGTTGAAGTCGGGCAAGGCCGTGGAGGCTTTGGCAGAGTTGCGCGTCGCTGAGCAAGTGGGTTCGCTCAATGACTATGAACGTTATCTGATTGCCCGCACGAGGGCCGTGGCAGCGCTCAAGGCGAATGAGCTGCCCGTGGCTGTCGCCGCCTTTGAGGTGGCCTTGGCCTCACCCCTGACACCGGCCGCCGATCGCCCTTCGCTGCTCGACACCCTGGCGCGTGCTCAATTGCAGCTGCGCCAATACGCGCCGGCCGCCGCGACCTTGCGTCGCTATGTCCAAGAAGGCGGGCAAGACGCCGCGGTGCGTGCCTTGTTGCCCCAAGCGCTGTATCTGAGCGGGGATGCGGGGGCGGCGGCCAAAGAATTGCTGCCCATGGTGCAGGCTGAGGAAGCGGCGGGCCGCAAGCCCAGCGAAACCAGCTTGCGTTTGCTGGTGAGCGCCTATGCCAAGGCCAAAGACGAGCCAGGCGTTTATGCGGCGCTGCAGCGCCAAGCACAGCACTACCCCAAGCCAGAGGTCTGGGCGCAATTGCTGAGCCGGGTGCCGGATCAGCCGGGATTCAGCCAAAGCCTGACCCTGGACCTGCTGCGCCTGAAGCAGGCCACCGGCGCCTTGCGTGACGAGGCTGAAGACATCGAGTTGGCCATCTTGGCCATGGAAGGCGGCTTGTTCACCGAGGCCCTGCTGGCCTTGGACGCAGGCACACAAGCTGGCCGTTTGGGCACTGGGCCCAATGCCGGCGAGCACCAAAAGCTGCGCGACAAGGCCGCCAAGGCCTCTGCCAAAGAAAAGGCTCAGCTGGCCAGTGACCGCGCAGCGGCCCAGGCCGCCAAGGATGGCCATGCCCTGACCTTGGTGGGCACGGCGGCCGTGTCTGCAGGCAACCCCGCCGACGCCGCCAAAGCCTTGGCCGATGGTCTGGCGCGCGGCGGCGTGAAGAAGCCTGACGAAGCACGTCTGCATCTGGCCTGGGCCTGGGTGAAGGCGGGCCATAGCGCCGAGGCGGTGAAGGTCTTGGACACCATCAAGAGCGAAGACGGGTCGGCCGAGTTGGCGCGGCTGTGGAAGACCTGGCTGCGCGCTCAGGCGCAGAAGTAATCGTGCTGTGCGGGCCCCGCGCTGCGCGGGGCTTGCTCAGACGCGCCAGCGCCAACCGCGGGCGTCCATCAGGCGCAACACGGCCCACCACAGCGGCAAGAAGCTGAGCGCCCACACCAAGGACACGGCGGGCGCTGGCCAGCCCGGCCCCAGCGCTTGCTGCAGGGCAGCCCACAGCGGTACTTGCCAGCCGGTGGCGCCCAAGACGCACACGCCCAGCCAGGCCAAGACATAGGCCGTGATGGCGTGTCGGCCAAAGCGCTGGCCCCACAGGGCTTGAGGGGCCAGCGACTGCAGTGCCAGGGCGCCACACAAGGCGACGTTCGCCAAGCCAGCCGTCCACATGGCATAGCTGGGTGTCCACAGCGTTTTGTTCATGGGCGCAAGCAGGCTGCTGAGGCCGCCCAACAGCAACAGGAGCGAGGCTTGCTTCAGCAGCCTTGGCAGCGCCGCTGGCATGCCGAACTCGCGCAGCACGCGCCCGGCCATCAAACCCAGGCCGGTGCTGACCACCGCCCCCAGGCTGCTGAGCAGGCCTTCAGGGTCCAGGCCGCGCTGCAGGGTGGCTTGCCACTCGTAGCTGTGAGCACCAAAGGCCCAGGTATCCAGGGTGGCGGCCCAATGGTGGAAGCGTGCCTCATGGCTCAGAGAGCCGCCCATCACCAAGAGCAGGCTGTGAACGCCCATCACCGCGCAGATCGCCATGACCAAACCGCGTGCGCTGCGGCCTGCCGTGGTGAGGCTGAAGACCCCCACCAAGGCCACGCACAGCCCAATGCGTTGCAGCACACCGGCCGGCCTGAAGCTGCGGGTGTCCAAGGCCCAGTGCGCGATGAGGTGCAGCACCAAGCCCAGGGCGATGAGCTTGAGCCCACGCTGCAGCATCTGGCCTTGTGCCGCGCGCAGCGTTGGCGCATCGCCGTCCACCGGCGCGGCCAGCGCCAGGCCGACGCCGACCAAGAACAGGAACAAGGGGAAGATCAGGTCGGTGGGTGTGCATCCATGCCAATGGGCATGCAGCAAAGGTGCATACACCGCATTCCAGTCGCCGGGGTTGTTGACCACCAACATGGCCACCACGGTCCAGCCCCGCAGGGCATCAATGGCCGGTAGACGCATCAGAAATCGCAGCGATGGGCCAGCTCTGTGCTGGCGGGGGGCAGGGTGTCGAGGGTGGCGTGGCCGCTTTGGCGCAGGCGCTGCACTTCAAGCTCGACTTGCTCAGGGCTCAAGGCCGCTTGGCGCACATGCAGTACCCAGTCCACATCTTGCTCGTAGACCCGCGGTGTGGCGCTGGGCGGCAGCAAGCCGCCGGGCGAGAACCAGAGGTTGAAGCTCAGCGCCATGGGCACGACCGGGTAGTTGCGCCCACCATGCTGGCCCACCGGGCGGCCATCCACAAACCAGCGGGTCTGGCCGCCCATCACTTGGACCACCAGGGTGTGCCAACCGGCCTTGACCTCGGGCAGCTCGAATTTGTCGTTAAAGGCCAGCCAGGGTTCCAGGCGCACGGTCTGCCAGGTGATGCCATAGAGGCGCGGCACCGGGCTGCCCCAGCCCCCATTGGGCAAGAACTCCCAGTCGATCTCCGAAAACTCGGGGTCGAAGTCATGCTTCAGGGGCGAGACGGCATAAAAGGTTTGGATCACCGGGTCGCCGTCGTCGCCCTGCACGGGGGTGTCGGTGAAGCGCACGCGCGCTGCGTAAGTGCCCTCGAGGAACTTGCGCGGCTGGCACAGCTGAGTCTGCTGGGTGCCTTCGGGCGTGCCATCGGTGCGCGCGCTCAGGCGCAGCCACTGCTGGCCGGGTGCTTGCGGGTCCCTCACCAAGCTCAAGCCTTCAGCGGACCAGCGCGCGCCCGGCACGCCGGGGTGGCCGGCGGCGGTGCGCACCATCCAGCCCTGCTGGCTCAGGGCGCTGACGCTGGCTTGGCTGAAGTCGTCAAAAAAGCGTTGCGGGGCTGGGGCGATGGCGCTTTGTGCCAGCACAGAGGCGCTGAGCGCCAGCCCCAGCGCGCAGGCAGTCAGGGCACGCAGGCTCATGGAGTGGCATCCGGGGTCGCGGCTGCTGGCTGTTCGTCACGGATCGGCAGCCAGCGCAGCAGCACGAACACCGGCACCGCAGACAGCACCACGGCCAAGAAGAAGTTCTGGTAACCCAGGGCTTGTTGCACGTCGCCGCTGAGGGTCTTGAAGAGGACGTAGCCCAGCGCCATCACGCCGGTGGCCAAGGCGTAGTGGGCGGTTTGGTACTTGCTGCCTTCGACAAACTGCATCATGAACAAGATGACCGCCACAAAGCCAAAGCCATAGCCAAAGGTCTCCAGGCTCACGGCGGCCGAGATGACCCACAGTGCGCTGGGTTGGAACACGGCCATCAAGTAGAAGGCCAGGTTGGGCACGTTCATGGCCAACACCAGCCACACCATGGCCCGTCGCAAGCCCAGCCAGGCGGTGAAGTAGCCTGACAACACACTGCCCGCCAAAAAGGCCAGGGTGCCGGCGGTGCCGTAAGACCAGCCCACCTCGCTGGTGCCCAGGCCTAAGCCGCCGACGGCGGTCGCGTCCTTCAGGAACAGTGGGCCAATGGCTTGCACTTGAGACTCACCGGCGCGGAACAGCAAGATGAAGGCAATGGCCAGCCACACGCCCTTGATTTGGAAGAAGCTGCGGATCACCTCGCCCAGCGTGCCGCCCAGGCTGCCCTCCGTGGGCGCTGTGGCCGCTTCGCGGGTGTCGGGCAAAGCCCAGACGTGATAGGCCGCCAAAATGCCCATCACGGCAGCGGCCAGCACAAACACGGTGGCCCAGGCGCCGATGACGCCGATGCGGCCTTCCAGGTACCCGGCCAAGATGACCAAACCGCCCATGGCGAAGAGCTTCGCACCGTTGAAGCACGCACCCAACCAGCCGGCCCAAATGGCGCGCTGCTTGGCGCTGAGGGTGGCGATGTAGAGGCCATCGCAGGCAATGTCATGCGAGGCCGAGGCAATGGACACCACCGCCAACAGCGCAATACACGCCACAAAGAAATGCGGCAGGTGCAGCGACAAGGCCACCAAGGTCAGCGCCACCGCGCCCAAGCCTTGGAAGGCAATGACCAGCCACTTTTTGCTGGGGGCCAACTCCAGGATGGGGCTCCACAAGGGCTTGAACACCCAAGCCAAGCCCAGCAGGCCAGTCCAGCGGGTGATCTCTTCGTTAGGCACGCCCATGCTCTTGAGCATGAGCCCGGCCACCACATTGACCATGAAGAAGGGCAAGCCCTGCAGGAAGTAAAGGCTCAGCACCCATGTCGCGGGTGATCGGGTGGCGGCGGCGGTGGTGCCCATGCGGTGTCTCCAACGATGTTGTGGTGGTGTGCGGGATCAGGGCAGCGGCACCGGCGGCGTGGCGCTGACCATCAGCTCACCCTTGAGCCATGACTTCACGGCCCGCAGCGCGCCTTGGGCATAGCCCCAGCTCACCACCGCCGGTGCGGCAATGTCCAGCACCTGGAAGGGGTTCCACAAGGCCAGGTGCAGGTGGGGCTGAGCCACGCGGGCTCCTTCGGCATAGCGCGCCCGGTGGTTGCTGACCAGGATGTTGAGCCGGCCGTCCTCGGGCAGATGATGCGGCTCCAGGGCGCTCAGGTCGTTCAAGGTGACGTACTCGACGTTGGCAAAGCCTTCGAACAAAGCCATCACGTCTGAGGCAGGCAGGCCGGCTTCTGAGACACCATCGCTATCGACCCGCGCTTGCGTGATGACACGCAGGGGTGCATCTTGCGCCGGCGGGGTGGCCTGGCGCAGCACACACAGGCCGCGCGCCCAGGCCAGGTGCATCAGCTCATCATCAGCGGCACGTTGCTCTGGGGCGTAGGGCACGGTTTGCAGCGGGAAGCGCTCGGCCAGTGCATCCAGGCGCGCGCAGGCTTGCAGCGCGGCGTCTTCGTCGATGTCGCCTTCCACCAGGGCTTGCCCCAGGGCTTCAATGGCAGCGGCTTGTTCGCCGGCGGTGCCTTGTGCCAGCGGCATGTCGGCGCCCGCGCGCAGGGCCAGGACAGCGGCCCGGGCGTGGCCATAACGTTCGTAAACGGCTTTCATCATCAGCGCGTCGGTGATCACCACGCCTTGGTAGCCCAGGGCTTGGCGCAGCACGCCCGTCAGCACGGCATGCGACAGGGTGGCGGGGTGCATCGGGTCGATTTGGGGGTAGACGATATGGGCGGTCATCACCGCCGGCGCGGCGTTCTCGCCCTGAGCCATGGCGCGGAAGGGGATCAGCTCCAGGGCTTCGAGTTCGGCCAGCGATTTGTCCACGGTGGGCAATGCATGGTGAGAGTCCACATGCGTGTCACCGTGGCCGGGGAAGTGCTTGACACAGCAGGCGATGCCCTCGCGCAGCGAGCCGCGCATCCAGGCCGCCGCCAAGCGAGCCACGCGGTGCGGGTCGGCGCCGAAGCTGCGCTCGGCGATCACGGGGTTGGCGGGGTTGGAGTTGACGTCCAACACCGGCGCAAAGTTCCAGTTGATGCCCAGGGCCCGCAGGCCGCGAGCCACGGCAGCCCCCACGGCTTCGGCCTGGGCTTCGTCGTCGGCGGCGCCCAGCGCCATGGCGGCGGGCGCTTGGGGCAGGCAGGTGGCGCGGATGACCGAGCCGCCTTCTTGGTCAATGCCAATCAGCGCCTTGGGGCCGAGTACGGCGGCCAAGTCGGCCGTCAGGCGGCGGATCTCATCTTCGGTGCCCAGGTTTTTGCGAAACAGGCAGACCGCGCGCACGCGGTGGTCACGCAAAAAGGCGGCGGTCTCCGGGGCCAGGGTCTTGCCTGGGATGTCCACCATCACCAGTTGGCCAGGATGAAAGCTGGGCAGGGGCATGTTGAGGCTGTGGCTGAGTGTGGTGCGAGGGGCGCTGCTCATGTCAATGGGTCCGCGTGACCTTGGCCAGGTGAGGGGGTTGATCGGGGTCGCCGCCACGGGCGCGGGCCAGTGCTTCGACGGCAGGGTAGAAGCTCTGGATGGCGGCGATGGCGTCCAGGTCTTCATGCGCGGTGAGGCTGAGCGGCAACTGTGCGCCGGGTGTGCCCGCGGGCGCAGCCAGCAGCACACGAGCACCCCGAGCGCGCATGTCTTGCGCCAGGCTGAGCAAACCCGCCTGCGCCGGGCCGCGGGGCGCAAACACCAGCAGCGGGTAGCCGGCGTCGATCAAGGCCATGGGGCCGTGGCGCACTTCGGCGCCGGAGAAGGCCTCGGCCTGAATGCCGCAGGTTTCTTTGAACTTCAGCGCCGCTTCTTGCGCGACGGCCAAGCCCAAGCCACGGCCAATGACGAAGAGCTTGTCGGCCTTCAGCAAGGACTCGGGCAACAGCGACCAGTCGGCCTGCGAGGCCTGCGTCAGCGCGTCGGGCAGCGCCGCCAGTGCGTTGTTGAGCACACCATCGTTTTGCCAAGCGGCCACCACCCGTGCGCCGGCCACCAATTGGCAGAGATAGCTCTTGGTCGCGGCCACGCTCAGCTCGGGGCCAGCATGCAAGGGCAGCAGGAACTCAGCGGCTTCAGCCAGCGGCGAGTTCACATCGTTGACCAGTGCCACTGTGCGCGCGCCGCCTTCACGCAGGCGGCGGGTCGGGGCGATCAGGTCGGGGCTTTGGCCCGATTGCGAGAACGCCAAGGACACCAGCCCCTCGCAGCGCAGGCGGGAGTTGTAGAGCGTGACCACCGACATGGGCAGCGAGGTGACCAAGCGGCCCAAGCGAGCCATGGTCAGATAAGCCATGAAGCTGGCGGCATGGTCAGAACTGCCCCGCGCCACGGTCAGCACGGCGTTGGGGTCCTGGCTGCGCAGCGAGGCGCCCAGGGCGTCATAGGTGGCCGCGTCCGACGCCAACAGGCGTGCGATGGCTTGGGGGGCTTCCAGGGCTTCAGCCCGCATGCGCGAGGTCAATCTCTTCTCCTTCAACAATCACTCGTTCGATGTTCAGCTCGGGGTTGAGCACCAGCACATCGGCCATGGCGCCGGGGCTGAGGTGGCCGCGGTCATGCAGGCCCAAAAATTCAGCGGCATAGGTGGAGACGCGCCGCGAGGCGTCCTCAATCTCCAGGCCCAAGCCCACCAAGTTGCGCAAGGCTTGGTCCATGGTCAGCGTGCTGCCGGCCAAGGTGCCGTCGGCCAGGCGCACACCACCCAGGCATTTGGTGACGGTGTGTCTGCCCAAGCGATATTCGCCATCGGGCATGCCTGCAGCGGCAGTGGAGTCGGTGACGCAATAGAGGCAGGGAATGGCGCGCAGCGCCACGCGCAAGGCACCGGGGTGCACATGCAGCAAGTCCGGGATGATCTCGGCAAAGCGGGCGTGGGCCAGGGCGGCGCCGGCCATGCCGGGCGAGCGATGGTGCAGGCCCGACATGGCGTTGAAGAGGTGGGTAAAGCCAGTGGCACCGTGTTCCAAGGCAGCGACACCATCCTCATAGCTGCCGTTACTGTGGCCGGCTTGCACCACAAAACCGGCCGCTCGCAGGGGCTCGATCATCTCCAGGTGGCCGGGCATCTCCGGCGCCAAGGTGATGAGGCGAATCGGGGCCAATGCATGCAAGGCCAGCACTTCTTGCACCGAAGCAGCCCGCGCAAAGTCGGGCTGCGCACCCAGCTTGCCGCTGTTGATGTACGGGCCCTCCAGGTGCACGCCCAGCACGCGGGCGGCGCCGCGGATGGGGCCGGCAATGGTGGGGGCCAAGGCCGCCATGGCCTGACGCAACTCGCCCATGGGCGCCGTCATGGTGGTGGCCAAGAGGCTGGTGGTGCCGTGGCGGGCGTGCATGCGGGCAATGTGCTCAATGGCCGGGCCGCCTTCCATGGTGTCAAAGCCGCCGCCGCCATGGACGTGCAGGTCGACAAAGCCCGGCAGGATCAGCGCACGGCGCGCAGCGCGCACTTCGGGCTCGGACACCAAGGGGCCATCAATGGCGGTGATGCGGCCTTGGCTGAGGTGGGCACAGCCCCGGCGCCAGCCTTGTGGCGTGAGGATGTCGCCGTCCAGGCGTTGGGGATGAAGGGTATGAGAGGTCATGGTCGGGCCTGTAGGCAAGGTGCTCAGGCTTCAGCTTGGGCGGTGGGCGAGACGCTCGCGCACCAGTTGAAGTGCGCCATCGGCCGAGTCGCCAGCGGGGGACACGCAGCGGTCGAGCAGCTCGTGGGGCAGCAGGGGCAGCAGGCGTTTGCCAATGCTGCCGGTGATCACCAAGGGTAACTGGCTGGTGGCATCCAAGGCTTGAGCCATCTGGATCACGGCGCTGACAGCGTCTTGCAGCAGGCGGTTGGCGGCGGGGTCCACTTCGGCGCACTCAAACACCAGTGGGGCCAAAGAGGCGTAGGCCCGCTGGCCCGCACCGCTGCACCACTCCAGCAAGGCTTGTCGGCCGACGCCCGTGGCTTGCCAAACGGCCTGCGCCAGTGCGCCGGCCAGGCGGCGGCCATCCAAGGCTTGCTGTGCTACTTGTGCTGCACGCAGGCCCAGCCATGCGCCAGAGCCCTCATCGCCCGACGGGAAGCCCCAGCCGCCCACGGAGACTTTGCGGCCGTTGGCCAACAAGGCCTCGCCAACACTGCCTGTGCCAAACGCCAAGACCGCACCGGGCTGGCCCGCATGGGCGCCCCGCAAGGTGGTGGCGCCATCGGACTCCAGGGCCAACAAGGCATACGGGGGGGCGGTTTGCAGAAAAGCTTCGGCGCGAGCGGGCGAGATGGCCCCTGCCAAGCCCAGGCCCACGGCGCAATCCGCGGCTGAGGGCAGGGGCAGTTGAGCCTCAGCGAAGGCCTTGGCGATGGCTTGCTGCACATGCTGCCAAGCTTGCTCCACCCCTTGGCTCAGGCCCGAGGGCCCAGCTTCGCCTTGAGCCAGGACGCGCCCATCACTCAGGGCCAAGCGGGCTCGTGTGCCGGTGCCGCCGCCATCGATACCTATCAAATAGAGCGGTGAGCTAGGGGGAGTGGTGCTCATGAAGCCGTGGCCTTGATGAAGTGATACCACTATAGTACCAGATGAGACCACATGGCAAGGCTGTAAACCCTGAGACGCTCAACTTCATAGAGAAACAGCCGAGGGATACCGATCCAATACCAGTTCGGCGCAGCTTGCCGTTCGCGGGTTTGGGTCATCATAGGTCTTTCGACTTGTGCTTTGGATGGCCTATGCCTGCCGCCGACACTCTCTTGCACTTGGATCTACCGGGCCAGATTTTGCGTCGCGCTGCCTTCGTGGTGGCGGTGGGCGTGGCCGCTTTGCTGGGCCTGGGCCTGTTGAGCATGCGGGACGATGTGGCGGACGAATTGGAGGGGGCCAAAGCGGTGGCTGGCCTGGTGGAGAGGCTCAGCACCCTGAGTTTGCAAGAGGACGCGCAGGCGGAGCGGGCCCTGACCCAATGGGCGGCTGAGGGGCCGTTGCGCCACCTGAGCGTGCGCGTGCTGGATGCCAGTGGCCGATTGATTCTCCAGGCCGGCCCCCCCGCGCTGGAGACCTCGACCTGGCCTGAGCCCTGGGAGGGGCTGTGGCTTGGCCTGCACAGGCGATTGTTCAATGCCGACGACCCCTTCACTGTGGCTTGGACGCTGGCCCGGCCGCAGGGCGCGCCCTGGTCCGTGGTGCTGAGCGCGGCGCCCCAGAGCGAGCAGCACGAGGCCTTGCAGTCGCTGCTGCAAGCCAGCGCGATCTTGATCTTGATGTCGCTGGCCCTGCTGGCCCTGATGGCTTGGAACACACGCCGCGCTTTGGCCCCTTTGTCACGCCTCTTGGCGGCCATTCAAAGGCTGGAGCAGGCCCAACCGGGGCAGCGTCACTTTGAGGTGCAGTCCTTGCCGCCCATGCCCATTGCCGAGTTGGAAGCCGTGGCGGCGGCCTTGCGTCACTTGGATGGGGCTCTGGCCCAGGCCGATGCTGAACGCCGCCGTTTGGCCCAGCAAGTTTTGGGCTTGCAAGAAGAGGAGCGGGCGCATCTGGCGCGTGAGTTGCACGACGAGTTTGGCCAACGCTTGACGGCGCTTCGCCTGGACACCCGCTGGCTGCTGCGCCAAACCGCGCAAGCGCCTGAATGGCAGGCCGTGGTGCAACAGATGGACCAGCATTGCGCGGCCATTCAGCAAGACATTGCCTCGGTCTTGGCACAGCTGCGGCCCTTGACGGTGAGTGATGAAGCCTGCACGGTGGCCACGCTGCAAACCTTGCTGCAATCATTGGTCACCGCGTGGCGGCGCAGCGCCGGTGCAAGCTTTTCATTGAGTGTGGACATTGGCTTGGAGGATCACGCGCACGCACCGCTGCCGCGAGATTTGGTCCTGATGCTGTATCGGATCAGCCAAGAGGCGCTGACCAATGTCGCCAAACACGCTCAGGCTCAGGCAGTGAGCCTCAGCCTGCAGTGGCAGCAGACTGCCGGCGCGAGCGCGCACTTGGCTTGGGTGGTGCAAGACGACGGCCGAGGCGAGCCCCATCCCGATCAAGCCCTGCTGCGCGGCCATGGATTGGCGGGTCTTAAAGAGCGGCTCTGGGCTTGGGGGGCAGACTTAGAGATGGGGCCGGTTCACCCTGAGGCGGCCCGGCCCGGTTGGCGCCTGGCGGCAGCGGTGCCGGTGCCGGCACCGGGCACCTAACCCCTGAACTTGGCGTTAAGCAGCCCAGGCACTCAGCGTGGGCCGGCCAAGCCACCCAGCGCTTCGTCCCACAGCTTGGCGTGGCGCAAAGCCTGCTCAAACTCTTCAGCATTGCTGACCTTGAGTCGCCAGTCCGGATTGCGGTCTTGGCGCTCCAGGGCTTTGCTGGTGTCCAGGGCGGCTGGGGGGGCCAAGCCCAGGTGCGTGGCCCAATGCGCGGCCAAGGCTTCGGGCGCCATGTCCACATCCTGCTCGTAGCTCACGCGCCATGGCGTCGCGCCAGCCTTTTTGAGGCCCTCATTGACCTGTGCATACCAGCGGCGGGCCTTGTCCGCCCACTGGGCATAGTGCTTGGCACTGAGGGTGATGCGCAAATCGGTGGTGTCTGCCTTTTGCCAGGAGCCGACCTGGGTGGCCTTGGCATTGGAGATGTAGACGTCCAGCGGGCGCCGTTGCAACACCACGGGCGTGAAGCCCGGCAGCCCCGCCAGCTTGGCCACCGTGCCCACCACCGGTGTGGTGAAGTGGCTGAAGAAGACTTTGAAGTACATGGCCTCACGCTCTTTGCGCTCGGCCATTTGATAGAGCGTCTGCACCGCTTGCACAGGGTGCTCGTGCAGCCAAGCCAAGAGCGCCGGGTCATTCGGCTTGGCGAACGTTTGAGAGGCCAACTTGCCCAGGCGCTGCAAATGGGCGGGCCGCAAGCCAAACGCCTCTTGAGGGTGAAACAACTCCCCCAGCGTGAACATCTGTGGGCGCTGCTTGAGCACCGACCCCAGGTAATTGGTGCCACTGCGATGCGTGGCAAAGACGACGATGAGTTTCATGGGCGGGTTCGAGTGGATGGCTGCATTTTCAATGCATCAGCGACCCGAGTGCCCCTCGAATGTGGGGGGGAGGGATCTCACCCTGCTTTGGCCAGCCCCAGTCTGTCCACCGTGCGTTTCTCGGCCGCGTAGGCCTCACGCAGGCTGCGGCCGTAGTCGTCAGCGCCCAGGTAGAGCGGCTCTTGGTCGTACTTGGCGAGTTCGGCCAGATGGGCCGGGTCGAACAGTGCGGCTTTGAAGGCGTCGTGCAAGGTCTGTACGACGGCGCCGGGCAGACCTTTGGGGCCGACCAGGCCATAGGGCGAGGTCGCCACAATGCCATGGCCCAGCTCTTTGAGCGTGGGCACTTGGGCCCAGCGCTTGGTGCGGTGCTCGGCCAAAGTGGCGATCAGGCGCAGCTTGCCGCTGTCCACATAAGGCGCAAAGCCGTTGGAGTTGACGCCCACCTGCACCTGGCCGGAGGACACCGCCAGCATCTGCTCGGCCGTGCCTTTGTAGGGCACGTGCACATAGCGCAGGCCTCGGTGGCCCAGCAGTTCATCCATCACCACATGCGGGGTGGTGCCAACGCCGTTGGTGGCTATGCTCAGCTCGCCGGGTTTGGCTTTGGCCAGCGCGAACAGGTCGTCCAGGGTTTTGATGGGGCTGGCCGCCGGCACCAAGATGCCGAAGGTCACGCCGCTGAGTTGCAGCAGCGGCGTGGTGTCGCGGATCGGGTCCCACATCACCTTTTGGGTCCAGGGCGCACGCAGCGCCGGCTGGGGCAACTGTGCAATGGTGTAGCCGTCGGGCGCGGCTTGCTGCAGCACCGGCATGGCCAAGGTGCCGCCCGCGCCGGGCCGGTTCTCGATCAGCACTTTTTGGCCCAGGTGGCGGCCAGCGGCTTCGGCCAGCACGCGCATGGTGAGGTCGGTGGCGCCCCCGGCGGGCCAAGGCACCCACAGGGTGATGGGTCGGTGCGGAAAGCTGGGCTCGGCGCCCTGTGCTCGGCTGCCCAGCGGCGCCAAGGCGGCCAGGCTCAGCCCAGCGCCAAGGCTCAAGGCGCGACGGCGGGTGATCATTTCCATTCCAGTAGTTCCATCGTCAAGGTGCCGCCGGTCAAAAAGGTGGAGTTCGCTGGCTCCTCGCGCACCAAGCGCACCAGGCCCACGCCGGGGCAGTACCACTCTTGGGTGATCAGGGGCATGTCTTTCCAGCCCACCACAGGGTCGGCAAACAGGCGCAGGCTGGCTTGCCCCTTGACCTTGACGCAGCCCTCAAAGCGGCCCGCTCGGCTGTCCACCACCAGACCGGTGGCTTCAATGCTGTAGACCATCTTGACGGCGGGGTGCGTGTGGCGGATCTCGCGGGGGAATTCTTGCCGGCGCTGCAGCAGATAGGCGGTGGTATCGCTTTGCCAAGTGCTGCCCGCTGTGAGCGGGGCTTTCAGCACATAGCGGCGTTCTTTGTCGTAGCGGGGGTCGGCGTCCAACTCGCTCTTGGTGGCCACGCGGTAGATGCCGGTCTCGTCCCCGCGCAGCCAGTAGCTGATGCCGGCATCGCTGCGGCGCAGCCACGCGGGGCCATCGTCCAAGGGGCTTTGGCCCAAGGTTTCCATCACCAAGGGTTCATGCTCGATGACGTTGTTCTCCCACTCGGTCTTCACGTCGTAACGCCATTGATGACCTTCTCCCAGGGGAAACAGGTCGTGGCCCACCGGCTTGGGCGCGCAGGCGCTCAGGGCCAAGCCCAAGCCCAACCCCGCCAGCAGCGCGGTTCCTCGTCGCAGAAGGGAGACCTCAGACATCGCGGGTCTGCCTCACTTCTCAGGCAGTTGCGGCACGGGCAGGTCGCGGATCTTGACCTCCTGCTCGTCACTGCCCGGCCGCAGCCAGGAGAAGCCTTTGGGGCCGCGCTTGGGCTCGGCCGTGCCCATTTGGCTCACGCCTTGGCGGACCTTCTTCAGACCTTCATTGAGCAGGCTGTGCAGGTCTTTGGTGTAGGGCAGGCGATAGGCGCGGGGCTCGGCCAGGGGTTTGCCGTTCTCCAGCGCATTGACCCACACAAACAGCGCGCCGGGCTTGGTTTTGCTGGGCTCTTCGATCACCGCCGCCAGCAGCACAAAGCGCTCGGGCAAGGCGGCGCGCGAAGGCCGGCCCCAGACATCATCCAGCGCATGCTCCGCATAAAAATAAAGGCCTACGGTGGCCAGCACCAAGGCCGCCTTCAAGGCCCGCGGCCAGGCCGAGGCCAAGCAGGCCAAGCCCACCAAGAACACCAGGGCGATATAGGCCCACAGCAAAGCATCGGTGGCCATCACATCCTCTCGATCAGTGTCTTGGGCAGGGTGTTGACGCCCTCCACCCCGCCGTCCCGGTTGACCACAAAGCGCGCGGCTGTGGCCTCGTCGCCCTTGCGGGCCAAGTCCACCGTGCCATAGAACACCACCTCGGCACGCGGGTTGACCTTGACGACCGAGACCGTGGCCGTGACAGGCTCTCCGTTCTTGGTGTCGTAATAGTGCAGGTTGACGGTGTACTCGCCCGGCGCAAAGCCGCGCACCGTCACCACCTCTTGGTTCAGTGGGTTGACCACTTGCTGGCCATTGATCACCAGCGTGTCGTTGGCCAAACCGCGGTCGTCACGGTCCAAATGCATCATGCCGCCCTCGCGGGCCCGGAACCACACCTTGTTGCCAGCCGGGTCCTCGACCCAGGTGTCGATGTCATTGGGGTTGAGGTCGGGCCAGGTCACGGTGATGATGAACTCGGCCTTGGCGTCGATCACGCCCGTTTTGGCCTTGGGGTTCATCACCACCAAAGCCACCGCAAACAGCATGACAAAGGCCAGCAAGGTGTTGAACAACAGATCGCTGAAGGGGTCGATCTCGTCATGGCGGCGTCGGCGCAGCAAGGCCATGGCATCAAGCTCCAGGCTCGCCCAGAGGCTCGGCCACGATGTCGGCCACGATGCGGTCGGCCATGCGGTCCAGCAGCAGCAATTGCAGGCCCAGCCACAGATTGGCCATCAGGCCCACCAGGGTGGTGTAGAGCGCAATGGCCATGCCTTGGGTCATTTGCTTGAGCAGGGCCTGGACCTGGTCGATGTCAAACGTGGGCATGCGGCCGATCTGCGTGGCCATGACGATGAAGCCCACCACCGTGCCCAGCAGGCCCAGCTTGATGGTGGCCGCAGCCAGCCACCAAGCGGTTTCATGGGGGCCGTGGCTGCGCTCTGACAGCAGGCTGGCTGCCATGTCCGGCGCTTGGCGGCGGTCCGCTCGCCAGGCGGCGCGCCAGGAGGAGGCCGTGCCGCTTTGGGCCTGCTGGCGCAGCAGCCAGGCGCGACGCCCGCACCAGCCGGTGGTCAGCACGCTCAGGCCCACGATGCCCAAGCTGATGCCGCTGGGGTCGCCTTGGATCAGGGCTTGCCACAGGCCGCGATGCTGCATCCAGGCGGCGCCAAACAAGACCAGCGCGGCCGACAAGGCCCAGGCCCAGAACAAGCGCTCGGCGGTGTCCAGCACCGAGCCTGCGGCCCAAGAGAACAACTTCATGGGGGGCCTCCTGGGCCACGTTTGGTGAGCGCCCCAAAGCCGCGCTGCGGGTCATAGCCCCAAGCGGCAGCGGCGAAGCATACCGCCAAGGTGCCCAGCACCACATAGGGCGCGACGCCGGGGTCTTTGTCATAGAGCGCAAAGCGCATCCACTCCACGGCATGGGTGAAGGGGTTGAAGCGAGCGATCCACCAGACCCATTCGGCGCCGGATTCTTCAAGCTTCCACAGCGGATAGAGCGCGGTGGACATGAAGTACATGGGGAAGATCACGAAGTTCATCGTGCCGGCAAAGTTCTCCAACTGCTTGATGTGCACCGACAGCAGCAGGCCCAAGGCGCCCAACATCAGCGCCGCACTGACCGCCGCCAGCAGCACCATCGGCGTCTGCGGCCCCCACAGCGGCAAGGTGGTGCCCAGCAGGGCCGCCACCGCCACAAAGGCCGCCGCCTGCAGCAGGCTGAGCAGGGCGGTGGCGCTGAGCTTGGCGAACAAGATCCACCAGCGTGGCAGCGGGGCCGTGAGCAGCAGACGCATCAGGCCCATTTCGCGGTCATAGACCATGGCCAAGCTGGACTGCATGCCGTTGAACAGCAGCACCATGCCGACAAGGCCTGGCGCGATGTAGACGTCATAAGGGATGTAGGTGTCGTAAGGCTCGTTGATGGCCACGCCAAACACATTGCGAAAGCCCGCTGCAAACACCGCCAGCCACAGCAGCGGGCGCACCACGGCCGAGGCCAAGCGGCTGGTTTGCCGCATGAACTTCATCACCTCGCGCAGCACGATGGCGCGCAGCGCCTGCAGGGCGTGCGTCATCGTGCCACCTTGCAGAGCTTTTCCGGGGCATCAGCGCCCACGGTGTCCAGCGCGTTCTTGGGGTGCAAGATGCCCTCGATGGGCGCGGTGCTGATGACACCTTGGCCGTCGGTCAGGAGCAGGGTCTGGCGCAACTGGCCGTCCCAAGGCCTGAAGGAGAGGGCTACGCCCTTGGAGCCGTCCAACTCAGCGCTGGCCAGCGCTTTGGCCACGGCCGCCGCAGGCCCTTTAGGGGCGGCCATCACCGCGGCGGCGAGCGCCTTGGCGCCGAGCCAGGCCTGCCAGTCTTGCGCGGTCATGGGGCGGGCATTGGCTTTGCTGAAGCGGCGAGAGACCTGCGGCGCGCCGTAACGCTCATACTGAGCATGCCAAGCCAAGGCCACCAGGCCGCCGTCGCCCACCACAGGGCGCGGTGTGGCGGTGCGGTAGGGCAGGCTGCGGGCAAACTCGCCGTCGCTGTCCACCACCCACACCACATCATGGCTGCCTTGGGTCAGCAAGGTGGCGTTGGCCAAGTCGCGCTCGCGCGGGTCCCCGGAGAGCTTGAAAGGCTTGGCCCCTGCCAGCTTCAGGCCATAGCGCTTGAGTGCGGCCTGGGCCACCGCGCTGCGCTGGGCGTCTGCAGGGCTGGGGCCGGTGAGCAGCAGCACCGTGCTCCATTTGCGGGCGACCAGGGTTTGGGCCAGCGCATCGGCGCGCATGCGCTCGCTGGGGGCGACATGCCAGAGCTGCGCCCGGCAGTCTTGCTGGCGCAGGCGGTCGTCCGTGGCGCTGAGGTTGAGCACCGGCAACTTGACGGCATCGGCCACCGCCAACAAGGCATCGGCGGGCAGGTCGGCCAGCAGGGCCACGTCACCCGCTTTTTCGGCTTTGCGGGCGGCGTCTTGCAGGCCCTTGACATCGGCCGCTGACACCGTGGCGATGCTGAGGCTGGCGCCCACCGCATCCAGCTCCAGCTTGGATTCTTTGATCGCCACGGCCACCGCGTCAGCCGCTGGGCCCGTGGGGTGGCCCAGATAGGCGCGCTCGATGCGGCTGCGTTGTAAGCGGGGGTCGTCGTCCAGCACCAGCAGCGTGGCCTTGAACGCGGCGGCCTCAACGCTGGCCGCCCCCAGCATCAACAGTGCGCAGCCCCAGCGCTTCATTCGACCACCACCACGCTGTGCGGCACTCGGCCCACGGCTACGGTCTTGAGGGCTTTGGCGCCCGGCACATCGATGATGGTCAGGTCATCCGACAGACCATTGGCCACCAGCAGCCGGTCGCCGGCCTTGTTCAGCCCCAGGCCCCAGGCCCGCTTGCCGGCCAGCACGAGTTGGGTCACCTTGCGGCTGGCGACATCCACGAAGGCCACATGGTTGGCCTTGCCCAGGGCCACAAATGCTTGCTTGCCGTCGGCCGACATGGCCAAGCCTACCGGGGTGATGTCGGCCTCGCGGGCACCCTTGACGGCAAACTTGAGGGTGGCCAAGACGCTGTGGTCTTTGGTGCTGAGGATGCTGACGCTGGCGCCCAGCTCATTGGTGACCCAGAGTTGGCTGCCATCGGGCGTCAGGGCAAAGCGGCGCGGGCGCTTGCCGACCTTGACGTTCTGGGTGACTTTGCCCGTCGCCGTGTCGATCACATGCACCAAGGAGGCGACTTCGGAGGTCACGTAAAGCGTCTTGCCGTCTTTGGAGAGCAGCACGCCTTCGGGCTCTTCACCGACCTTGATGGCGCTCTTGCGCTTGTTGCTGGCGATGTCGATCACACCGACTTCAGCGTCTTCCTCATTGCTGACGTAGAGCGTCTTGCCATCGGGCGAGACGTCGAAGATTTCGGGGTCATCACCCAGGCCGATCTTCGCGGTGGACTTCTTGGTCGCGAGGTCGATCACATCGGCCTGCTGTGAGTCGCCACAGGCCACCATCAGTTGCTTGCCGCCCGGGGCGATTTGCATGTGCCGAGGCCGCTTGCAGGTGGCCACCGTGCCGGTGACCGCCATGGTCTTCAAGTCCACCAAGGCCAGGCTGTTGTCCTTTTCGCTGGAGACCCAGGCGGTTTGGGCCGATGCGGCGGTGCTCAGGGCCAGGGCGGCTGCGGCAGCCAGCGTGCTGCGAAGGGCGAGGCGAGTCATGAGTGTCTCCTGGGTGAGATCTATTGGGTGGCGTGAATAAAGGCGGCTTCCAAGCTGGCGCCGCCGAGGGAAACTTGAACGTCGTCGGGCCGACCATCGGCCAGCAACTGACCTTTATGCAACACCACCACGCGGTCGGCGGCCTCGGCTTCTTCGACCAGGTGGGTGGCCCACAGCACCGTGGTTTGGCGGGCGGCCACGTCGGCCTTCACGGCGGCCAGCAGGTCGCGGCGGGACTTGGGGTCCAGTCCCACGGTGGGCTCGTCCATCAACAACACGGCCGGGCGGTGCAGGAGTGCGCGCACCAACTCCACCTTGCGGCGGTTGCCGCCAGAGAGTTCACGCACTGGGCGGTCTAGGTCAGCGGCCGTGCCCAAGGCCTCGCAGCCCTCTTGGATGCGTTGCTGCGCGACTTGGCGGGGCAGGCCGTGCAGGTCGGCATGGAATTGCAGGTTGCGGCGCACGCTGAGGTCCAGGTCCAGCGACATTTGCTGGAAGACCACGCCCATGTGCTTCAGGGCCTTGACTGCCTCGGTGCGCAGGGAATGCCCCGCCACCACGGCCTCGCCCGCGTCGGCCACAAACAAGCCCGTCAACACTTGGAACAAGGTGGATTTGCCCGCGCCGTTGGGCCCCAGCAAGGCCGTGAACTGGCCCGCAGGCAGGCGCAGGCTGAGCTGATTCAGCGCCGTGCGCTGGCCGTAGCGCTTGGTCAGGGTGTCGATGTGGAGCATGGTGTCAAAGGTCGATCACCATGCCATCACTGGCGCACTCAAAGCCATCCGGGCAAGCCCCGCCTTGCGCGCGCGGGGGGACGCCTAGCAGCACTTTGCGTCGGGCTTGCCAGTCGTCTTCGGGCTCATCGGCGGGCCAGGTGGTCAGGCCGTCAATCAACACGCAGTCGGCGCTGCGCATCCAGTCGAGCTCGGTATAGCCCAGGGCCACTGCGCCTGGCGCGCAGAACAGCCGCTGGCCGCTGTCGCGGTCGCGCACGGCAATGGCAATGCTGTGCCCGGCGGCGGATTGGGTTTCATGCTCGGCCAGGTAGGGCGGTGTCGGGCCCTGGGTGGCCAGCGCCGTGAACTCCAGATGCGGCAGTTGCTCAACGCGGAAGCTGGCGCATTGCGTCTCACCCGCGACTGGGATGATGTGCCAGTGCACGCCGCAGTAATGCTGCAGCACGGGCAGTACCGGCAGGCTGCGGCTCAAGGCCTCAAAGACGGCCGGGGTGGCGTAGAGGTCGATGGGGCTGCCGTCTCGCAGCGAGAGCAAGCCAGCCACATGGTCCACCTGCGCATCGGTCAACACGATGGCGCGGTGCTGAGCCTCGCACCAGCCAATGTGGTTGCTGGCGGCAGCATCGGCTTGCAGGCGGTCGGCCACATTGGCGGCCATGTTGACCAGCACCCATTGCGCGCCGGTGTCGGACAACGCCACAACACCATGACGGCTGGTGGGCGCTGTGTCTCTGGCGTTTTGGCTCATGGTTGTGCCTCTGCGCCGCGAGGTGCGTGCGGCGTGCCCTAAGGCAGCAGGGGGCGGCGGGGCGCTGGGTGCGCCTTGAAGAATCACGGCCTTCATGGGCGTTGTTCTCCCGGCGCAGGTGCGAAGATGTCGGTCAAGAGCATGAAGCGGGTGCGCTGTGCGTTGTGGCTCGATGTGAGCAATAACTGACACACAGTGCAATTCTTGTGCCGCCGGCTCAGAGGCGACTCCGAGGACGAATTGAGTGATGAGACTGAGGGTCGCCCCTCAGAAAACCTGGCGATGATCCGCCGATGTGACAGCGGCCCTGGCCAGGGCAGAGAGGAGTGTTCGATGTTGACACAGTGTCGTTGGGCCGTCGGCCTGCTGATCAGCCTGTGGCTGTGCCCAGTGTGGGCCGCGCCCTGTTCGACTGATGGCTTGGTGTGGCAGCGCTTGACCGATCAGGCGTATTGGCTGTCCGGTGAGGTGGGTGATGCCGATGCTGCCAATCGCGGCCGGGTGTCGGCCCTGATGGCGGTGCAGGTGCCCAGCGAGGGGCGGGTGTGGCTCTTGGGCAGCGGGCCGTCGCCGAAGATGGGCCAAGCCTTGGCCTGCAGCCTTGCCCAGCAAACCGGCTGGCAGGTCAGCGACATCGTCAATCCCTGGGCTCGGCCCGAGCTGGTGCTGGGCAACAGGGCTTGGCCGAGGGCTGCCCTCTGGGCTCATCAAGCCGTGGCAGAGGCCATGCACCAGCAGTGTGCCCATTGTGAGGAGCGCTTGAAGGTGCGGATGGGGGCGGCGGCCCAGGATCTGGGCGCTGACAGCGTGGTCACGGTGCCCGGTGAGCAAGGCATGGCGGGCGGCTTGGTGTCAGGCGATCACGGCGAGTTGGGGCCTTGGGTGTGGTGGAGGCTGCAGCGAACGCCTCAGCAGCCGGTGCTGGTGTGGCGGCTCAAGCGCGCTGCACTTTGGTCGGCGCCCGGCCTTTTGTGGGCGGATGGGCCGCCCGATTTGCGCGACGCCGACTTGCGCACCTTGCAAGCCAGCCTGAAGCACCTGAGCGCCTTGGTGCGTCACGATGGCAATGCCTTGACCTGGCTGCCAGAGCAGGGCTCAGCCCAAGGCCCGGCTTTGTTGGCCCAGTCTGCCGACTATCTGGACACACTGGCACGGACGATCCGCGCCAGACAAGCCGGCGGCGGCCTGGAAACCGACGCCCCTGCGCGCTGGCCCGGCCTGCCGTCCGGCTGGGCCGAGCACCCGCGCCATGCTTTGAATTGGCAGCGGGCTTGGCGGCAGATCGAGGAAGAGTAGGGTGCCTTACTTCCAGCGCAGCTTGCGGTAGATGGTGTTGCGGCTGATGCCCAAGGTCTTGGAGGCTTCGGAGATGTTGCCACCGGCCGCGTCAACCGCTTGGCGAATGGCGTCGATTTCCATGTCCTGCAAGGAGCGGGGCGCAGAGGGCTCGGTGGGCGCGGAGCCAGCCATCGCCGTCTCTGGCGGTGCAGAGTGCGGCGCAGCAACGGGCGGCACAACTGGCGCGGCTACGGGCGCAGGTGCTGCCGTTGCTTGGGCATCCGCAGTGCTGGTGGGGGCGGCAGCGGCGGCGCGCTGGGCCTCGTCCAAGAAGTCATCCGACAAGTGGTGCCGGGTGATGAGCGCATCGCCCGCAGCCATCACCGCGGCGGTGCGCAGCACATTGAAGAGCTGCCGAATATTGCCGGGCCAGGCATAGCTGCGGAAGAGCCGCAGCACGTCGTCTGCCACCTCCAGCCGCTTGCCCGGCGCCTGGCGCTCGAGGATGCGGCGCGTCAGCACCATCAAGTCATGGCGCTCTCGCAGGGCGGGCAGTTTGACGGCCAAGCCATTGAGCCGGTAATACAAGTCTTCGCGGAACTGCTTGGCGGCGATCATCTCGCGCAGATTGCGGTGGGTGGCGCAGATGATGCTGACGTCGACCGACACCGACTTGGTGCTGCCCAGCGGCGTGACCTGACGCTCCTGCAGCACGCGCAGCAGGTGGGCTTGCAACTGCAGGGGCATGTCGCCGATCTCATCCAAGAACAAGGTGCCGCCGCTGGCTTGCACGATCTTGCCCACCGAGCCCTTACGGCGCGCACCGGTGAAGGCGCCTTCTTCGTAGCCGAAGAGTTCGGCCTCGATCAAGGTCTCGGGAATGGACGCACAGTTGACCGCCACAAAGGGCTGGCGGGCGCGCTCGGAGTCTTGGTGAATGGCACGAGCCAGCAGTTCTTTGCCGGTGCCGGTTTCTCCCAAGATGAGGATGGGGATGTCCCGGTTGAGCACCCGGCGGACCTTGTCCACCACGGTATCCATGTGGCTGTCGCCGGTCTGAAGATGCCGCAGGCCGCTGGTGGCGCTCTCTGCGCTGGGTTCAGCCGCTGGGGCTGGGCGCAGCGTGGCCTCTTCAGCGGCGGAGGCTGATTGCCGCAAGGTGGAACGCGCTTCGTCGCTCGGCGTGTCGGGGTGAGACCACACGGGAAAGTTGAACTTGGCCAGCACATGAAACTGCCGGCCATCACTCATCTCAACCGGTAGCGGAACGGCCAATGGTGAGCGGAAACGGTCCACCAAGCTGCCGATGGCGGTGCCAAACAGCGAACTGAGCGAGTGCATGCGCAGGGCGGCCCCCGAGAGGCCCAACAGTTCGAGGGCGCCGCGGTTGGCGCCGACGATCTTGCCATCGGGCGAGACGGCCAAAATGCCCTCCATCAGCGTGCCGATGAACTCGACCCGGCTGTGGAAGTGCAGACGCATCACATTGCGATAGTCGTCCGTCAGCCAGTGGTTCTCGATCATGCGGGCCGACATCTTGACCAGCGCCATGGTGTGCTGGTGATAGCTGCGCTGCTCGCCTGAAACATCCAGCACGCCCAAGATATTGCCGCGTGGGTCGAGGATGGGTGCGGCCGAGCAGGTCAGGAAATTGTTGGCATGCATGAAGTGCTCTTCAGCATGCACCAGGGTCGGCACTTCGTCCATCAAGGCGGTGCCCACGGCATTCGTGCCTTTGGCGGCCTCGGACCAATTGGCCCCGGGCGCCAGGGCGACCTTGGCAGCCCGGCCCAGGAAGTCATCATCACCCGTGGAGTGCAGGATGGTGCCGGTGGCGTCCGTGAGCACCACCATGGAGTCGGTGTCCACGATCTGCTCGTAAAGCATCTCCATCACCGGCGCGGCGTGGCTGTAGAGGCGCAGATTGCGCTCCCTGGCCACGGTGAGGTCGGTGCGACCCAGGGGCGAGAAGTCGGGCCGCTCAATGCGCGACAGCCCCAAAGCAGCACAGCGTTGATGCGAATGCTCGATCGCTTCGGTGTGCGACGGCCCAAAGGGCCCGGAACGCGCCACGCTGCGACTGGTGGACTCGGTCCCACGACGTTGGCCCGCGCTGTGCGCGCCGGGCGGCAGAAAAGCTGCCATGCAGATACTCCAAGGCGCCGGCCCCAAGGGGCGACCGGCTTGTCTCCGAATTGCTCTTAAATTGAACAGGCGAACAGTACGACTGTGTCATCGTCCGGTCAAGGACCGGCTTGCGTGCCAGACCGGGACACTTTGACTAGGACTCTCCCCGATGGCCTGAAGTCTCAAACCATGCATAGACGCCCAAACTCAAAGCTGGCACATCCCTTGCAGATTTAGTGCCTGACAGCCTTCAAACCGCTCAAAACTTCGGGTTTACACCATCATTAGGAGACACAGATGATCACTTCTCGCACTTCTCTGAGCTTGGCTCGCTTGGCCTCAATGACTGTGCTGGCCCTGGCCGCAGGCGCCGCCAGTGCCCACGGTGATGTCACGCCGCAGGCTGTGGACACCAAGAGCTTGCCGCAACTCGGTGAGGCTTGGCGCGCTGAGAACCCTTACCGGGGCCACGCCGAAGCCATCAAGATTGGCACTTCGGCCTACAACCAGAACTGCGCGCGTTGCCATGGCCTGGAAGCCATCTCTGGTGGCATTGCGCCGGACTTGCGCAAGCTGGATGGGGAATGTGCCAATCTGAAGGACGCCAAGCGCAAGCAAGCCTGCGTCAATGAAATCGATGAGTTCTTCCTGACCACGGCGCGCCGGGGCCGCGTCCGCAACGGTGCCGTCTACATGCCTCCGTTTGAAGGCACCTTGTCGCAAGAAGCCATGTGGTCCATCAAGGCTTATCTGGAAACCCGCCGCGAAAAGCCGCTCTGAGATTTAATCGCCCTTCATTGTTTTCGTCTGGAGTTGCTGATGTCTCAGATTCAACGCCGTCATGTGTTGGGCGGTGGCGCTGCCCTGGCCTTGGGTGGGCTGCTGCCGGCGGCCGGTGCGCAAACGGCTTCCGGGCCGACGCCCACCTTGGACAAGCTGCGGGCGTCGGGTCGCCTGAGCGTGGCGGTCTACAACGACTTGCCGCCGTTTCATGTGGCAGGCAAAGGCATTGAGGTGGACATGGCCGAGGCCTTGGCGCAGGCCTTGGGGCTGAAGCTGTCGCTGTTGCCGTTCAATGCGGACGAAAACATGAACGACGATCTGCGCAACTTGGTGTGGCGCGGCCACTACCTGGGCTTTGGCCCCGCTGATGTGATGCTGCATGTGCCGGTGGACCGGCCTCTGATGGAGGCCAACAAGCGCGTCCAGATCTTTGCGCCCTACTACCGCGAGCGGGTCATGGTGGCGCGCAGGCTCGCAGATGTGCCTCAGATGGACTCGCTGGAGGCTTTTAAGGGCAAGAAGATCGCAGTGCCGGGGCAGACCTTGGCCGGCTGGCTGCTGATCGGGGCAGACGGCGGTGCTTACCGCGAGCAACTCGTCACCAAGCTCAAAGACGGGGTCGAAGCGGCCCAGGCGCTGCAACGCGGCGAGGTGGCGGCGGCGGCTGGCCATGCCTCTGAGTTGGAGTCGGTGTTGGCGGGCGATGATCGCTATGCCATCGAGCCGCTGCCCGTGCCCCGCATGAAAGAAGGCTGGGCGGTCGGCTGCGCCGTCAAGGCTGAAGCTGTGGACTTGGCCCAAGCCCTTCAGGCGGCCATGAATGGCCTGGCCTCGTCCGGCAAGCTGGCGGAGATCTTCGCCAAGTCGCGCGTCAAGTGGCGCCCGGTTTGAGGCGGTGAATTGAAGTGTGGCCGGGCTGTGAAGCCGGGCCACGCTTCACACATTGCTGGTGGCGCGCACTTCCTCGATCGAGGTGATGCCTTGCAGCATCTTCTCCAGGCCGTCTTGGCGCAGGGTGTGCATGCCCTCGATCATGGCCTGACGGTGCAACTCTTCGGCTCGCGAGCCGGTTTGCACCAAACGCCGCAAATTACGCGAGACCGTCAGCAGCTCATGGATGCCGGCACGCCCGCGCACGCCGGTGTGGTCGCAGTGGTCGCAGCCCGGGCTGTGGAAGGCTTGCAGTTGGCCATCTTTGCCGAAGCGCTGCAGCCAGTCCGCCAAGACGCTGTCGCGAGAGGGCGCCTCAGCATGGCCGGCCCAGGCGTGAAGGTAATCGTCCAGCCACTCCTCCACTTGCTCGCCGGTGGCGGGCTTGGAGGTCAGGCACTTGGGGCATTGGCGGCGCACCAGGCGCTGGGCCAGCACCGCCAGCAAAGAGTCCGCAAAGTTGAACGGGTCCATGCCCATGTCCAACAGCCGGGTGATGGTCTCTGCCGCGCTGTTGGTGTGCAGGGTGGAGAGCACCAAGTGGCCGGTCAGCGAAGACTCCACCGCGATGCCGGCGGTTTCACCGTCTCGAATTTCACCGACCATGATCACGTCCGGGTCGGCCCGCAAGAACGCGCGCAAGGCCTTGGCAAAGGTCCAGTCGATTTTGGGGTTGACCTGCACCTGGCGCAGCCCGGCCTGGGTGATTTCCACCGGGTCTTCGGCCGTCCAGATCTTGCGCTCAGGCGTGTTGATGTAGCTGAGCGCCGAGTGCAGCGTCGTGGTCTTGCCGGAGCCCGTGGGGCCGACGCAGAGCACCATGCCGTAAGGGCGTTCGATGGCGGCCTTCAGCTCTCGCAGATTGCGCTCTGACATGCCCAGCTTGTCCAGCGGAATGGGCTTGGCCGAGGCCAGGATACGCATCACCGCGTCTTCCAGGCCGTTGGCGGTGGGAATGGTGGCGACGCGCAGCTCAATGGGGCAGCCCGGCACAAAGCGGGCGAAATTGATCTTGCCGTCCTGAGGGCGGCGGCGCTCGGAGATGTCCAGGTCGCACATGATCTTGATCCGCGCGATCAAGGCATTGCGATAGGTGTGGGGCAGCTCCACATAAGGCTTGAGCATGCCGTCGCGCCGAAAGCGGATGCGCACCTTTTCTTTGCCTTGAACCGCCTCGATGTGGATGTCTGAGACGCCTTGCGTGTGGGCGTCCACGATCATGGTGTTGATCAGGCGCACCAAGGTGTTGTCAGCCTGCTCAATCGGCTTTTCGTCGGCCTGGTCATGGGCTGCGGCAGCGCCGGCATCGTCCAAGGAGGCCAGCAAGGTGTCGGTGACACCGCCCTCAAACCCTGAGCCCACCAAAGAAGCTTCACCCAGCATCGGTGCAGGCGTGTCCTCGAAGCCATAACGGGCATAGGTGCTGACGATGGTTCGCATCAAATCATCGGTCGCCGGCAGTACCGGCACGACCTTGCATTGCGCGATGAACTCCAACTCGTCGATGGCGTCGCGGCGCGAGGGGTCTTCGATGGCGGCGACCAGGCGGCCGGGCAAGACCTGCAGGGGCAGCACGCCCAGCCGCTTGGCGGCCGTGATGTTGACCAGCCGCAGCGCCTGGGCGTCAACGGGAAAGGCCTCCACGTCCACCACCGGATAGCCCATCTTGCGCGCCAGGGCCAAGCGCAGGTCGCTGCGCTGGATATGGCCGGCGCGCACCAACAGCTCACCCAGCGGCACGGTGCGCTGCACCTGCTGCTGCGCGAGCGCCGCGTCCAATTGCTCTTGGTTGATCAAGCCCAGCCCGATCAGCGCTTCACCGATGCGGATCATGCGCATGCGCGACTGCGCGTCCAGCGCTTCGCTCAACTGATTCGCCGACACCACCTTCTGGTTGATGAGGATGTCGCCCACTTTCTGCGCGCGTAGCTCTTTTTGCTCGGCGATTGCTTGGGCGATCTGGGCCGGTGAGGCCGTGTTCTGGCGCACCAGCAGCTCGCCCACCAATTCGCCGATGCGCGCTTGTTCGTAAGCGCCTCGCGGCAAGAAGATGCGCCGCACAGCGCCAGCGTCATCGAGCTTTTCGAACAAGAACAGGCCGAGCGGGTTTTCCACATGCCCGACGGTGCGGCCCTTGAACTCACCGCCGCCCGTCAATCGAATCTGAAAATCGACCGCGAGCCGGAAGCCTTCCAGCGCGACCGCCTTGGAGCCGCTGGCTGCGGGCCGGGGCAACAGAGGCTCGGTGAGCGTGAGCCGGCGAAAGTGGGTCATGCGCAGCGGCATGATGGATCGCGAGGGCGGCACTTGCACATGCACCACGCCGGCTTGGATGTCGAACAGCGTCATCAAGGCTTGCTGCGACTTGCCATTCATGCCTTCAATCTCGCAGGCCTGGGCGTCGCTCTGTGGTGCCGCCGCCGCGTAGTCTGCATAGGGCGGCGTGGGCCAGGCGAAGGCTTGCGGATAGGCCGGCCCTGCGGCGGCGGCCACCAACTCCTCGTCGCGCGGTACCAAAGACAATTCAGACAGATCAGACATAGGCCGACAACCCCGTGCCCAGTGCGCACCATGCCGCACTTTGAGAGCTATCTTGATGCTAGAGGCACGGGGTGCGCCCAAAAGCGAGAATCAAGCCCCAGAAAGACGGGTAGTTCCCCGCCCAGATTGCAGGAATGCACATGACCGCTCCCACCATTTTGCTCACGGGCTTTGAGCCCTTTGCCGGCGATGCCTTGAACCCCAGCGCAGCCATCGCCTTGGCCCTGGATGGCACGCAGATGGGGGCGTATCGGGTGCAGGCCCGCATCCTGCCGTGTGCATTTGGGGCTGCGCTGCACGTGCTGCAGCAGGCCCTGGACAGCACAGCGCCGGCGCTGGTGATCTGCCTTGGCCAAGCGGGCGGCCGAAGCGAGATCAGTGTGGAGCGGGTGGCCATCAATGTCGATGACGCCCGCATTCCGGATAACGCCGGGGCACAGCCGGTGGATGAGCCGGTGTTGGCCTCAGGGCCGGCAGCTTATTTCAGCAGCCTGCCGATCAAGGCGGTGGTGGCGGGCCTGCGCGACGCGGGTCTGCCGGCCAGCGTGTCTCAAACCGCCGGCACCTTTGTCTGCAACCATGTGTTCTATGGGCTGATGCACGCCTGCGCGGGCCGGCCCGGCGTGCAGGCGGGGTTCATCCATGTGCCTTGGCTGCCCGAGCAGGTGGTCCACAGGCCCGGACAGCCCAGCATGGCGCTGGCATTGCAGGTTCAGGCCATTCAGCGGGCCTTGGCGATTTGCCTGGAGTTCCGCGGCGTGGCCGATCTACGCCAAACCCAAGGGCGTTTGGACTGAGTGCCATAGGCGCCGCGTGACGCTTCCGTGAAATCAGGGATGTTGATTCGTGATGAAGTCTGCACAATCGCGCCACTCAAACCATGTAAGGAGAGGCCGATGGCCATTTTTTCGCTCACAAGGCGCTTGACGCTGTTGGTGTCCGCCAGTTTGCTTGGCGCCAGTGCCTCTGCAGCCGTGATCCAAACGGCCTATTACGTGGACGCCCACGGCCGCAATGCCAGCTATTTGGTGGACTGGAACAACACCAAGATGAAGGCTGACATCGTGGACAGTGAAGGCCGGATGTCGGGTAGCTATACCGATGATGGGACGCGTCGCATCGTGACCCTGAGCACCCCGCGAGTGCTCGATACGCCCAACGGGTATTACGACAGTTGCAACCAGGTGGTGACGGTGCGCCGCACGGAGACCCGTTATGCCTTTTTGAGGCAGTCGGGCACCGAAAGGTCGGGCACCACCGCCATCAGTGGGGACTCCAATCAGGTGGTCCTCGATGGCTGCGATGCGGGCTTGGTGCTCTCGAGCACCTCGATTGACGACGTCGTGGAGGCCCAAAGTCATTTGCGCATGACCGCACGTGCCTCGATGTCGGACACGGTGCCGGGCGCGCGCTGGGCAGGGTTTTCCGAGCTGCCTCGTGCGGACCTGCAAACGCCTGTCAACACGCTGGCGGTCGATGTGACGACGCTGGTGTCTGGGGGCAGCATGGTCTTTGCGCGAACAGGGACCTCAGTGCCTGCCGCTGTCGACAGCCAAGGCTGGCTGATGCTGAGCTTTCCGGGTTTCAGCCGTGGCTACACACGCCTGAAGACCGACACCAGCACCGGCGCTGAAACGTGGCTGATGGCCGATTTTGTCGCCGGCAAGCCTGCCTGGGTGCAAGAGATTTTGGTGACCCGCTCTCTGGTCGGCGGCACGTTCGGCACACTGACTCAGGCCGCACGGCAGTGGGACAGCGGGCTGTTCACTGACACCAACAACCCCTTCCTGATCTATTTGTACCGAGACGGCACCGGCGAGCGCATTTCGAAGGATCTGGCCGCAGGCACGGAGACGCGCGCGCCCATCGAGAGCTGGGTGTTTGACGGCGCCAATATTGTTCAAACCCGCCGGCTCAGCCCGACGTCGTCCACCCAGATGATTCGAACCTGGGAGCCGATTGGCAACAAAGGCAAGATCCGTTGGGTATTGGAGCGTGAAGTCCGGCGCGTGTTCGATGGCACTGAGTTTCCGGCCATTGCGCCGCGCGTCAATTTCTACATCGACACCGGCCGCGCCACACCGGTACCACCGCCCCTGAGCGCAGCGCCCCAGCGCAAGCCTGCCGCAGACAAGGCACGGCTGCCGCACTGAGCGCCGCGCACGTCTATGCAGGGGGTGGCCAGGTGCCACCCCTTTTTGCGTTCGCGCCGCCTTCAGTGGTCAGCGTGCTCGTCTTCGTTGCGATAGGCGCGCCAGGGCCCCATCGCGCTATTCATCACTTTGACCTGCTTGCTGAAATTGGTGCAGGCACCGCACATGGCCAGATGCAGCCGCACTTGCAGCTTTTGCACCATGCTGAGTTGCACATCATTGGCGCGTAGCAACAAGGAGGCAGACTCCCTGCACGAAAGCATAGGTTTCATGACAACTGAGAGATGTTTATGTGTTTTGGCAGGAGCTAAACCAGGTCGTCTGCAAGCATTCTCTCAAACGCATCCGCGCTCTGTGCAGCAAAACCCACAGGTTGGTCGAGGTGACGCTCAGCTCCTTACAGATCTGCTCCGTGTCGAGTTCCAACCACTCTCTCATTAAGAACACCCGGCCTTGAGCAGGCGGGAGGTGCTCCACACAGGCGTCGAGCACAGCCAAGAATTGCCGCTGCCCCATCAGCTTTTCTGGCTGGTCCGTCCACTCGCCGGGCTTGTTGCGCCAATGGCCGGATTCATCAAACAACAAGGTGTCGATGTCTTCGGCGTCGTCTTTGTCGAGGATGGTGGCTTCGCGGCTTTGGTGGCGCAGTTGATCCACCAATTTGTGTTTCAGTACCCCCACCAGCCAAGTCTTGAGCTGCGAGGTGCCAGCAAAGGCCTGCGGCTTTTCAAGAGCGGCCAGCAGCGTTTCTGAGACGGCGTCCTCCGCCCAGGCCTCGTTTCTCAGTTGGCTGCGGGCATATTTCATCAACTGCGGCCGCAGCGCTTCCACTTCTTTCGCAAAATCGACCATGACGTCGGGCTCCAAAAATCTTCATGCCGAGTGTAAGGAGAGCGACCCCAGCCCGACTCATCCTCAGCACCAGATTCGGTGCTTCCAACTCAACCTTTAGGAAATCGTGATGAATCAGCGTCAAATCGTCTCTTCTGCATTGGCTGCCGCTCTGGCTTTGGGTTTGGGTGCGGCCAGCGCGCATGCCCAAGACAAGGGCAAGGAAAAGTGCTACGGCATTGCCAAAGCCGGTGCCAATGACTGCGCCAACCTGGCGGGCACTCACTCGTGCGCCGGTCAGTCCAAGGTGGACAACGACCCGGGCGAGTGGAAGTTTGTCGCGAAGGGGACCTGCAAAGAGATGAAGGGCATGACGGCTGACGAAGCCAAAGCCAAGTCGATGAAGAAGTAAGCGCATCGTATGAGCCACATCGGTTTGGGCTGGCGCAGCCCCCACTACCAAGCACTGCTAGAGCGGCGCGAGCCCCTGGCTTTCTTGGAGGTGCACTCGGAGAATTTCTTTGCCGAGGGCGGGGCGGCCATGGAGGTATTGCGTCAAGGGCGTGAGCTTTATGACATCAGCCTGCATGGCGTTGGCCTGGGCCTGGGCTCAGCTGCGGGCATAGACCGGTGGCACCTGGATCAGTTGGCGGCCTTGGTGGAACGCGTGCAACCCGTGCGGGTGTCGGACCATGCGTCCTTCGCACGTGCACCCTTGAGCCCTGGGCAGGTGCCCGTGCATGGGGCGGACCTGTTGCCGGTGGCATTCAGCCCGGCAGCGTTGGACATCATGGTCCGCAATGTGCAGCAGGTGCAAGACCGCCTGCGCCGCCCGCTCTTGGTGGAGAACCTCTCCGCCTATGTGCGCTGGACCACCAGCACCATGAGCGAGGCCGAGTTCTTGAATGAATTGACGCGCCGCAGTGGCTGTGGGCTGCTGCTGGATGTCAACAACTTGGTGGTCAATGCGCTGAACGCGGCCGAGCCCGACCCTGTGGCGGCTGCTTGTGCGGTGGTCGATGCGCTCCTGCCCGGCGTGGTGGGCGAGATCCACTTGGCGGGCTATAACGACGACGGTGTGCTGGTGATTGATGACCACGGCAGCCGCGTCCACGAGCCGGTGTGGCAGGTCTATGCCCACGCGCTGGCGCGTTTGGGTCAGGTGCCCACCTTGATCGAATGGGACACCGATGTGCCCGAATTGGACGTCTTGTTGGACGAGGTCCGTCGTGCTGAGAGGGTCTCCCGCTCGGTGGCGCACCCGCAGCGGGAGGCCGCATGAGCGAGTCACAGAGCCTGCTGCGAGGGGACAGCGCGGTGGCCGCTGAGGCCTTGGCGCAGATGACCTTTTTGAACAGTGTGTTGGGGCGGCAGATGCCGCATCATCTGCCCACCGGCATGGCGGCTTTGCTGGGGCCGCGGGCTCAGGCCCAGGCTTTGTCCGGCTTGCGGGCTTATCGCGCCAACGGCTTGGCGGTGGCGCACCGTGCGCTGATGTCGGCCTACCCCACAGTGACGGCCATGATTGGCGAGGACGCGATGCAGGTCTTGGCGCGTGACCTGTGGTGGCAGTCTCCACCCACGGTCGGCGACTTGGGCCGCTGGGGCGCAGGCTTGGCCGATTGGATGGCCACCTTCGAGCCCTTGGCTGAGTTTCCTTGGCTGCCGGATTGCGCCCGTCTGGATTGGGCGGTGCACGGTGCGGCGACCTTGGCGGATGTGCCACCAGGGGCCGCAGACCTGCACTTATTGGCTGAAGTGGACCCGGACGCCTTGAGCCTGGACTTGGTGGCGGGCCTGATGCAAATCCACAGCCCCTGGCCGCTGGCTGCGTTGCGAGAGGCCCATCAAGCGGCCCACCCCGACGCTGAGGCCGTCGCACAGTTGTTATCCCCAGCCTATTGCCACGCGGGCGTGACGCTGCTGTGGCGCCAAGGCTGGCAGATCCGCGTCAGCGAGGTGACCCAGGCCGAAGCGCAGTTCATGCAGGGCTTGGCTGAGGGGCACAGCTTGGCGCAAGCGCTGGGCGGTGTTCAAGACACGGACTTTGATTTTCAGTCGTGGCTGATGCGGGCGTTGGGTGAGGCTTGGCTGAGCCGCGCGCGCCGCCTCTGATTTCTCTTTCGGACGGGTTCCAAGCCGCAGTGCGCCCCGACCAGGCTGCGCTGGGTGGCTGGGCGTCCGCCTATCCGTTTATTAATCTGACTTGAAGGTAAAACCTGATGACTTCACTGTTGGCCAAAAGCCTGACGCTCTGGACGCTGTTGAGCAGCGCTCTGGAAAAACTTCAACCTGTGGCGCAACTGGCCGCACGGCTCTATGTGGCCAAGGTGTTTTTCATGGCCGGTTTGACCAAGCTGCGCGACTGGGAGACCACGGTGTTCTTGTTCACCGAGGAATACCACGTGCCTCTGCTGCCCCCGGAAGTGGCGGCCGTGGCCGGCACGGCCGGTGAGATCGTGTTGCCCGTGCTCTTGGTGCTGGGCTTGGGCGGGCGCTTTGCCGCACTCGGCCTGTCGGTGGTGAACGTGATGGCTGTGATCAGCCTCAGCGACATCCCAGAGACGGCCATGACCCAGCATCTGTTCTGGGGCAGCTTGCTGGCCGCTCTGGTGCTGTGGGGCCCCGGCAAGCTGGCCCTGGATACTTGGCTGGGCCCTTGGCTGCAGCGTCGCTTCAAGCCTGCTTGAGGGCCTGAGCGGCTTCTTTCACCAAGGGGCCGCCGCGGTAAATCAGGCCGGTATAAACCTGCACCAGGTCAGCGCCGGCCTTGATCTTGGAGACCGCATCAGCCCCTGAGAGCACGCCGCCTACGCCGATGATGGGGAAGCCGCTGCCCAACTCGGCTCGCAGGGCCGCGATGACGATATTGCTGGCTTCCAAGACCGGCGCGCCAGAGAGACCGCCGGCTTCTTCGGCATGCGGCAAGCCTTGGACGGCCTCGCGGCTCAGCGTGGTGTTGGTGGCGATGACGCCGTCCATGCCGTGTTTCTTCAGCGTGGCCGCAATCACCTTGATCTGGTCGGCATCCAGGTCCGGGGCGATTTTCAGGAACATGGGCACCGACTTGCCCTGCTGAGCCGCCAGCTTGGCCTTGCGCTCGACCAGGGCTCCCAGCAAGCCATCCAGTGCCTCGTCGCTTTGCAACGCGCGCAAATTCTTGGTGTTGGGGCTGGAGATGTTGACCGTCACATAGTCGGCATGGGCATACACCCCGTCAAGGCAGGTGAGGTAGTCGCTTGCCGCGTCCTCAATGGGGGTGACGGCGTTCTTGCCGATGTTCAAACCCAGAATGCCGCCCTGGGCTCTGAAGCTCTTGGCCTGCTGGACATTGGCCAAAAAGGCCGCCAAGCCTTCATTGTTGAAGCCCAGGCGGTTGATCAGCGCGTTTTTCTCGGGCAGGCGGAACATGCGCGGCTTGGGGTTGCCGGGCTGGCCCTTGGGGGTGACCGTGCCCACCTCGATGAAGCCGAAGCCAAAGGCGCCCAGGCCGTCGATGCAGCGGCCGTTTTTGTCCAGGCCCGCCGCCAAGCCCACCCGGTTGGGAAACTTCAGCCCGGCCACGGTCACCGGGTCATTCACCCGCGTCTCGGCCCAAAGGCACTGCAAGGGCGTGTTTTGCAGCTTGGCCACTTGGCCCAAGGTCAGCTCATGGGCGGCTTCGGCATCCATGCCAAAGAGGAAGGGGCGGGTCAGGGCGTAGGGAATCAGGGCCATGGGTGCAGAAAAAAGGGGTGGGCGGCAAAGCCCGGGCCGGGGCGGGAAAAAGAGCGGCCGATTTGTGAGATGCTCGCAGCCCTCTATTGTCCAACCTTCTTAACCTGTTCCTTTATCTGTGAAAAACTCATCTCAGCACCCAGGCCTTTTGCGCATCGGGGTGTTTTATGACGGTACCTATCTCTCCCACGTCTCCAACTACTACCTGTATGAGCATGAGCGCCGCGCCAGGCTCTCCATTGGCGGCCTGCACGAGTTCATCCGCGAGCAAGTCGCGCAGCAAGAGAGCGTCGAGAAGCGCTTCTGCCAGATCGTCGACGCCCATTACTTCCGCGGCCGCCTTCCGGCCAAGCTGGCGCAGGCGCAAGATGTGCTGTTCCGCGAGCGGCAGTTTGACGATGTCTTGATCCGCGAAGGCGTCACCCTGCATTTCCTGCCTGTCACGGCGGACGCGCATGGCGACATCTCCGAGAAGGGCATTGACGTCTGGTTCGCCCTCGAAGCCTTTGAGCTGGCTGTGCAAAAGCACTTTGACGTGACGGTGCTGATCACTGGCGACGGCGACTTTGTGCCCCTGGTGCGCAAGCTCAACACCCTGGGCACGCGGGTGATGCTCTTGGCCTGGGACTTTGAGTTCCAGCGCGAGGGCCGCACCATCGCCACCCGCACTTCGCAAGCGCTGATCAACGAGGTGACCTACCCGGTGATGATGGCCGACGAGATCGACAGCCGCGGCCGTCAGCGGGATTCCTCCGTGGCGCAGATCTTTGTGCAGCGCGTGCGCGAGGCTGGCGCACCCAGCCCGGTGCCCGAGGCTCCGGTCGGCGCGGCGCCGCCCAACCGCCCGCAAGACGACCCGCAGTTCTTGCTGCAGGCCACGGTGGGGGCGATTGCCAATGTCAACACCGACAAGGGCTACGGCTTTATCCGCCCCGAAGGCGCGCAGACCAATCTCTTCTTCCATTTCAGCGCCTTGCAGAACTGCGAGTTGGCGGATCTGAGCGCGGGCTCGCCCGTGCGCTTCAGGGTGGTCAGCACCGAGCGTGGCCCCAATGCCGTGGAGATTCACCTGCGCGACGATGTCAGCGGCCTGCCGCCCAGCGATAATCCGGCCCCATGACGCAAGACGAACTCAAGGCCCTGGTGGGGCAAGCTGCACTGGCCCATGTGGTCCCGGGCAGCATCGTGGGGGTGGGTACAGGCTCAACGGTGAATTGCTTCATCGACGCCTTGGCCACCATGAAGGACCAGATCCAGGGCGCGGTCTCCAGCTCGGTGAAAAGCACTGAGCGGCTGCAAGCCCATGGCATCAAAGTCTTTGAGGCCTCGGAGGTCGAGTCGCTGCCCGTGTATGTGGACGGAGCCGACGAAATCGACCACAGCGGCTGCATGATCAAAGGCGGTGGTGCCGCGCTGACCCGCGAGAAGATCGTGGCTGACTTGGCCCAGGCCTTTGTCTGCATCGCTGACGAATCCAAGCTGGTGCAGACCTTGGGCAACTTCCCGCTGCCCGTGGAGGTGATTCCCATGGCCGCCGCCCAGGTAGCGCGCCGGTTTGCGTCTGCCTATGGCGGCCAAGCGACAGTGCGCGCCGGCGTGGTGACCGATAACGGCAACATCATCGTGGATGTGCGCGGCCTGAAGATCACCGACCCGCTGGCCATGGAGACCGAGGTCAACCAATGGCCGGGCGTGGTGAGCGTGGGCATCTTTGCCCGCCATGCGGCCCAGGTGTGCTTGTTGGGCACACCGTCCGGCGTGCGCACGCTGAGCTTCGCGCGCTGAGACCTTCCTTTTTGCTTGTATCCTGATGCCGGTGACTGCGCCACGCTCCAAGCGTGCCGCCGCCGCCCAAAGGCTCCTTTCGGGGGCAGATGCCCTCCTACTCACTTCAAGGACAGCCTGTGGCGACCCCTAATTACGGCTACGAGAAGCGCCAACGCGAGTTGGCCAAGAAGCGCAAGAAGGAAGAAAAGGCGGCCCGCAAGGCGGCGGGCCTGCCGCCTCTGCCGGACGCTGACGAAGCGGCTGCAGAGCCTGCCGCGGCTGACACCCCTTCGCCTCAGACCCCTTGACGCTGCGCCCGCGCGATGAAACGCGCCGGGTCGATCGCGTCCAGCACCCGGCTGGGCAGTGGCATGGGGCGGCCTGTAACCCAGGCGGCCAGCACCTCGCCCATCAAGGGCGCGACGGTCAAGCCTCGGGCGCCGAAGGCGGTGCAGACATAAAGCCCCTCCACCCGGGGCACATGACGGGGCTGCTCGAGCTGCCGCATGCCCGCCAACGCGGTGGAGGCGATCGCGCCCACCACGGGCAAGCGGTCTGTCGCGGCCAGGCGCCAGCCGACACGGCCGCCCAGCGCGGCTAAGTTGGCCCAGTCAGCTTCAGGCGGTGCGGTCCAGCCTAACAAGGGCTGTAACTGGCCGAGATTGTGGTGGTGGTCCTCGGCCCTTACCGTGGGGTCGGCGTCGTCCCATTGCTTGGTGGCGCCGCAAAGCAGGCCGCCGCCCAGATCCTCCGGCAGGCTCAGGGCATAGGCGCCGCTGGCCACCGGGAGGCGAGGCCGGGGCGCCTGCCACGCGGCGGCCTGTGCGGGGGGGATGTGCGTGACTTGGCCGCGTGTGTTCTCCAGCGGCCATGCACCCGCGTCGCTCCAAGGGGCGAGCAGCCGCGCGCTGTCTTGGGCGCTGGCCACCACCAGGATGGGCGCTTCGGCCAAGACGGCGCCTTGGACATCGACCGCTTGCCAGGTGTGTTCGGCGCTGCCTCGTCGCAGCGCCTGCACCGGGGCTTGAGTTTGCAGCGTCACTCCGGGGGTGGTGAGCCAGGCCTGCACCACACTGGGCGGGTTCATCCAACCGGCTTGCACACAGTGCCAAGCGCTGATGGGCAAGGCTGTGCCGGCCAAGGCGCTCGCGGTCTCTGCACCCACAGCCTGCACATGCTCGGGGGGCAAGCCGAGCCGCTTCAGCAAGGCTTGCAGTGCTTCTACTTTTGGGCCTTGGGCAGGTGGGGTCGGCGAAGCTTCGTCGTCCAACATGCCACGCAGCAAGCCCTGCACTTCACCACGCGCGCCTGCGCTCATCAGGCCTGGGTAATGCGTGGCGGCATACAAGGCCGCTGCCCGCAAGAGCAGGGCATGGGCGCCGTCTTGGGCATGGACCACGCTGTGGAACAGCCCCGCCACATTGCCTGACGCGCGCTGGGCGGGCTCGGGCGCTTGCTCCAGCACGGTGACTTGAAGGCCTTGTCGCGCCAGGGCCTGCGCAGCGGCCGCCCCAGCCAAGCCGGCGCCGATGACCACCGCAGCCCCCGAGGGCTCGGCGGGGCGCCGACCGCGCGGGGCCGGGGGCAGCGGCCGGTAGCCGGGCTCGTGCGCCTGTGGCCGCTGGGCGCGCAGCAGACCACGGGTAGACCGGTCGATGATGAAGCCGGCGGTTTGCAAGCCTTGGCGGGCGGCGGCGGTGTCCGGGGTCAGGGCCACCGCACCCGGTGCGGACAGCCTGGCGCAGGCTGAGAAGAGGCGACTGTGCTCGGCCTCTTCGCGTGCCGGCAGGAGTAGCGCGTTGGCGCTGAGTTGCAGCTGCGGCAGCCAGTGCTTCGGCGTGCCCACGGCCAGGTGCACGGTCACGGCACCGCCCTCAAACTGCAGGACGTGCAGGTCGGGGCTGGCGGGCGGGCAGGCAGCAACCAACTGCGCGGCCAGGTCCGCGCTGGCGCTGTGGGGCAGGGCGGTTCGCCATGCCTCGCGCGCAGCGGTGGGGGTGATGGCCACATAGACCAAGCGCTGGGGGCGCTGGGCGTCCGCCCGCCACGCCGCCCAGGTGGCGATGAAATGAGCGCCATCGTCCCATGCGGTGTTCAGCAGCACAAAGCAGGGCGAGCCCGCCCATGCGCCGGGCCCGAGCAGCGGCATCATGGCCGCGCGCCTTGGGCTTGCTGGGCCAGCCAAGCCAGCAGCGGGGCGTGCACCGCGCTCAGCTCGCGGTAGGCCAATACAGCCGGGCTCATGCTGGCCAAGCTGTCATGGACCAAGGCGGCGTGCTCCGGCGTTGGCAGCGCCTGCCGCAGCGGCGTAACCTCGGTGTGGATGGTGAACACTGCTTGGCCACGCTCGACCAACGGGATGAAAGTCTGGCGCTCGGTGCGCCACCAGGCGCTGTCCACGAGGCTGTCACCCTGCAGGCTCGCCGGCCAGCGCTCGGCGTCCATGCGCCGAGGGTGGGCATGGAGCCGGGGTTGTGAGGTGATGGTCCACACAAAGCGCTCCCAGCGCTGGGCCGAAGTGACCAAACGCACCAGGTGGGCGCTGGCCGAGGTCAGGAACTGGTTGTCGGCCACGGGCGCGTGAAGCTCCGCAAAGCTCAGGCCAATCTTTTGCTCGGGCGCCCAGTGCGAGGGCAGGCAGATGGCCAGCCAGTGCACGCGCTGAGAGGCCGCATCCAGAATGGCAAAGTCCTCTGCAAAGGCCAAGCACAACAGCGCGGCTTGGCGCCAAGCCGGGGCCAGAGCTTGCAGGCACGGGCCGGCATCGGGCCACAAGGCCCGGGTTTGCAGCACCTGACCTTGGGCATCAACCCGCCAGCCGAGGTGGCGGGCATGCCAAGCGTCCTCGCTCACTTCAAAGGCCTCGGGGTGTTCTTGCTGGGCCTGCAGTGCCAAGGCCCATAACGCGGGTGTCGCGTCAAACCCTGGGCTTTGCAGCAGGGCTTGGGTGGGCCAATGGGCCAGCACGGCCTGCTTTTCACGCAGGTGCCGGGCCCCCGGGCGCAGCGGCGTGAGTTGTGGCGCGCCGGCGGCCAGCTTGCGCAGGCCCGGTTGCATGCGAAAGGGCGTGGTCAGCGCGTGATGAAAGTCGAAGTGGCCCATGGCAGGGGAGGCGGCAGACACAAAAAAGGCACCCGAAGGTGCCTTGATTGTGCGGTGTCTGGGGATCAGACGCGCTTGCGGTACTCGTGGGTGCGGGTATCGATTTCGATCTTGTCGCCGTTTTCCACGAAGATGGGCACGGAGATCTCAAAACCGGTGCCGACGATCTTGGCAGGCTTGAGCACCTTGCCCGAGGTGTCGCCCTTGACGGCGGGGTCGGTTTGGATCTCGCGCACCACGGTGGTGGGCAACTCAACAGAGATGGCCTTGCCGTCGTAGAACACGACTTCAACCGTCATGTTGTCTTCGAGGTAGGAGATGGCGTCACCCATGTTCTCGGCTTCCACCTCGAACTGGTTGTACTCAGCGTCCATGAACACATACATCGGGTCAGCGAAGTAGGTGTAGGTGCACTCTTTCTTGTCCAGAATGATCTGGTCCATCTTGTCGTCAGCCTTGAACACGGTTTCGGCGCCGAAACCACTGAGCAGGCTCTTCATCTTGATGCGCACGGTGGCGGCGCCGCGGCCTCCACGGCTGTATTCGGTCTTGAGCACGACCATCGGGTCTTTGCCCTGCATGATCACGTTGCCGGCGCGGATTTCCTGTGCGGTTTTCATGGTGAATTCCAGATTCGGGTGGTGGGGGCGGGGCTACCTTGCTCGTCGTCGCCCTGCGGGTTGATCGCTGGAGCGCTGACGACAAAGCCAGCGGCAGCAATCCCTGCGGTGATGGCCCTGAACAGCTTGCTCAGAACCCCTCGGGTGACCTTGGGTGACGCGCTCGCCCCATGCGGAAAACCCGCGATTCTATCAGGCCGGCGCAGTGCCACCAGCCCCATGTTGGGCCTTTTGCTGGGCGAAGGCCAACAACTGCGTGCACAAATCCGGCTGTTGGCTCAAGCGCTCACGCCAGGCCAGCGCATGGGCCTGCCAGGCTGCCCCCTCAGGCAGCGCCAAAGCCCTCGAGCCTAGCGCCAAGCCATTCCATTGCTGCATGGCTTGGCGCAACAGCGGTGCCCAGGCTGAGCCCTCGGCCCCGGCCAGGTGGAGGCTCAAAAAGGCGTCGAGCTTGGGGCCGTGGGCGCCGTCGTCCTGGGCATAGAGCTGCCACAAAAAGGGGCGACCTGCCCACTGGGCCCGCACCAAAGAGTCTTCCCCCCGCACCAGGTTCAGGTCGCAGGCCCACAACAGGTGGTCGTAGTCGGCCTGACTCAGCCAGGGCAGGCGCTGCACTTGAATGCGCTGCGCCAAGCCCTGCGATTGAAGGGCTTCTTCCAGCAGCATGGCGTTCACGCTGGCCGTGCACAGCAGCAGCACGGGTGCCCCCTCGCTCCAGGCCGGCAGGGCCGCCAGCAGGGCGGGCAAGGGCGCTTGCGGGTAGCAAAACAGGCTCACGGTGCGCAGGGCTGCGTGCCAAGGCACGCCCATCTGGCCCCACCAGTGGCGTGCGTCAAAGCGCTGCTGGCGCTGTTGCACATCGGGCTCGCGCAACAGGCCGCCCGTGCGTTCGGTAAAACCTGGGTAGAAAAACCATTTGCTCAGGCCTTCACCCGGCCCAGAGCACTGCGGCGAGGGCAGGCCATGGCTGCGCTCGACATAAGGCTCGGCGCTCAGGTACTCCAGGTTGAGCCACACCGGCGGTATCGACGCTTGGCGCCAAGCAGCCACATGAGCCGCTGGCGGGTCGCAGCCAAAGGCCTCCACCACCACGTCGGCCGCGGGGCCGGGCAAGGGGGCAGCCTCGCTCGCGGACCAGACCAGGACCTCCACCGGCTGGCCGCCTGGCGTGCGCATCCAGGCCAAGGCGCTGGCGTCATCGGTGACCAGGCGCACGCTGTGGCCGCGCGAGGCCAAATCTTGGCAAAGCCGCCAGCACACGCCGATGTCGCCAAAGTTGTCGATGACCCGGCAATAGATGTCCCAGCGGGCCAGGGCCAAGCGGGGGGCTGGGGTGTTTGTCATGGGCGGCATTATCGAAGCGGCACAATGCGCACCCGATGAGCCCCACGGAAACTCCGCCCCCAGACCAGACGCCGGCCCCCGAGCCCAGCCCTGCGCCGGCAGCCAGTGCGCCTAGCCTGCCCGACGCAGCAACGCGCGAGCGCCTCCTGGCCGAGGTGGCCGCCTTGCCGGCCTTGCCGGGGGTCTATCGCTACTTCGACACCGCCGATCAGGTGCTGTATGTGGGCAAGGCCGCGAGCTTGAAAAAGCGGGTGTCCAGTTACTTTCAAAAGGACTTGGGCGGCACGCGCATTGGCCTGATGGTGGCGCGCATTGCCCGCATGGAAACGACGGTGGTGCGCAGCGAGGCCGAGGCCTTGCTGCTGGAAAACAACCTGATCAAGGCTCTGAACCCTAAGTTCAACATCTTGTTTCGGGACGACAAGAGCTACCCCTACATCAAGCTCACTGGCACGCGGGCCCAAGATGCCAAGGCCTCGCCCACGGCTGCGCGTTTTGCGCGGGTGGCCTATTACCGGGGCGCAGTGGACCGGCGGCATCGCTACTTCGGGCCTTATCCCAATGCTTGGGCCGTGCGCGAAGCGATCCAGACCATCCAAAAGGTGTTTCGCCTGCGGACTTGTGAAGACGCAGTGTTCAACAACCGCTCGCGGCCTTGCTTGCTGTATCAAATCCGCCGCTGCTCTGGCCCGTGCGTGGGTCTGATTTCGCACGAGGACTATCAGCGCGATGTCTTGGATGCCGAGCGCTTTTTGCTGGGTGAGCAGCAGCAGGTGATGGACGAGCTGCAGGCGCAAATGATGGCGCATGCGGAGGTACTGGCCTTTGAGAAAGCGGCCGAGCTGCGCAACCGCATTTCGCTGCTGGCCAAGGTGCAGCATCAGCAGTCGGTGGAGGAGAGCTCAGCCTCGTCCGCCATCCGAGACGTGGACATTCTGGCGGTCAAGCTGGCGGGCGGGCGGGCCTGCGTCAACCTGGCCATGGTGCGTGGGGGCCGGCATTTGGGGGACAGAGCCTTTTTCCCTAGCCACGTCGAGGACGCCACCGCCTTGGCTGAAGCCGTGTTGGCCACTGATGACCCGGCTGCCGCACCCGAGTTGACCGCCGCTCAAAGCCTGGCACTGGCCGAGCAGCAGGTGCTTGAGGCCTTTATGGGCCAGCACTATCTGCAAGGGGCGCCTCCGCCCTTGTTGGTGACCAGCCATGCCGTTAACAAAGAACTGCTCAAGGCCTTGAGTGAGCAGACGGGCGTGAAGATCCAGGCCCAGCATCAGCCGCGTGAGCAGCGCCGTGCTTGGCTGGACATGGCCATCACCGGCTGCGAGTTGGCACTGGCGCGCTTGCTGTCGGAAGAGGGCTCGCAGCGGGAGCGCACGCGGGCTTTGGTGGAGGTGCTGGACTTGGCGGTGGAGGACATCGACCAAGTTCGCATTGAGTGCTTTGACATCAGCCACACGGCGGGCGAGGCCACACAAGCGTCTTGCGTGGTGTTTGAGAACCACCGCATGGCCAATGCCGAGTACCGCCGTTTCAACATCGAAGGCATCACGGGTGGCGATGACTATGCCGCCATGCGCCAGGTGCTGACTCGGCGCTACAGCCGCTTGGCCCAAGCCTGGCGTGAGGCGGCCGCCGAGCAGGGCGGGGCGCCCGTCGGGGGCAAGCAGCGCTTGCCTGATGTGGTCTTGGTCGATGGCGGCAAAGGCCAGATTGGGGTGGCGCGTGAGGTGTTTGAGGAACTGGGCCTGCCGCTCAGCCTCTTGGTCGGCGTCGAGAAGGGCGAGGGCCGCAAAGTGGGTTTGGAAGAGCTGGTCTTTGCCGATGGGCGAGACAAGCTGACCTTGCCGCCCGACGCCGCCGCCCTGATGCTGGTCGCACAGATTCGCGACGAGGCCCATCGCTTTGCCATCACCGGCATGCGCGCCAAGCGGGCCAGCGTGCGCACGGGTGGCAGCCGGCTGGAAGATATTCCGGGTGTGGGCCCCAAAAAACGTGCACGGCTGTTGCAAAGATTCGGCGGTGTGCGGGGTGTAGCGGCCGCCAGTGTGGAAGACTTGGCCACTGTGGATGGCATTTCTAGAGATTTGGCAGAGGAGATTTATCGTGCGCTTCGCTGAGACTGTTTTGGGCCGTGCTGTGATGGTCGTCTCTGCTGCGGTGGCGGCTGGGGTGACGGCCTTGGTGTCCGGGTGTGCAAGCCGGGCGCCCCAAGCGCCAGCCAAGCCTGCAGCCCCTGTCGCACCCAGCGCCAAGGTCGAGCCCCAAGCCGCGATGCCCAACTTGCAAGGGCCGGTGAAAACGTGGGACGAGTACCGCCTGCGTGCTGCCAAGCGCATGGTGGCAGCCAACCCCGATAAAACCTATCTGAGTGACCCGCCTGATCCGCTGTTGGCCATCCCCGTGCTGGACATCACCGTCAGGGCGGATGGCAGCATCGACCGCATTGAGGTGGTGCGCGTGCCCACCCAAGCCAAAGACACGGTGGAGTTGGCCAAAGAGGCCGTGCGCCGCGCCGCGCCCTTTGGCGATGTGGGGCGCCTGCCCAAGCCCTGGAAGTTCCGCGAGACCTTTCTCTATGACGATGCGCGGCGCTTCAAGCCGATGATCTTGGATCAGTGACGTCGCGTGGGCGGTTTCAAGGGCAGAATGCGCGCATGTTTTTCACCATCCCCACTCTCTTGACTTGGGCGCGTATTGCGGCGATCCCGCTCATCGTGTTCGTCTATGGGATGGAAAGCTGGGACATGGCCACCCGCAATCTGTTGGCGACCGTCATGTTTGTCGTGTTTGCACTCACCGATTGGCTCGATGGCTACTTGGCGCGCAAGCTCAACCAGACCTCGGCCTTCGGCGCCTTTCTCGACCCCGTCGCGGATAAATTCTTGGTCTGTGCGTCTTTGCTGATCCTGGTGGAGCATGGCCGCGTCGATGCTTTGATCGCCTTGATCATCATTGGCCGTGAGATCGCCATCTCTGCGCTGCGTGAATGGATGGCTCAGATCGGCGCTTCGCGCAGCGTGGCGGTGCACATGCTGGGCAAGCTCAAGACCTCGGTGCAAATGGTGGCGATTCCCTTCTTGCTCTACAACGGCAATTTGTTCGGCCTGATCGATACGCGGCTGTGGGGCACCTTGCTCATCATTGCTGCGGCGGTGCTGACCATTTGGTCCATGGTGTATTACCTGCAAAAGGCCTTGCCGGAGATCCGCGCCAAGGCGCGTTGAGCGCGCGTCGCACGGCGCCCTCTCATGCAGTCTGCTGGCTCCCCCACCTCCGTCGACTCTCCTTGGGTGAGCATGGCACCTGCGGTGTTTGTGCTGATCTGGAGTACCGGCTTTGTGGTGGCGCGCTTTGGTATGCCGCATGCGCCGCCGATGAGCTTTCTGGCCTGGCGCTATGTTTTCTCCATCATTCTGCTGTGCGGCTGGGTGCGGCTGAGCCGCGTTGCTTGGCCTCAGGGCGCCGCGCAGTGGCGGCATTTGCTGGTGGCGGGCATGCTGCTGCATGGAGGCTATTTGGGCGGTGTATGGGCCGCCGTCAAGCTGGGCCTCACGGCGGGGGCCGTCGCCCTCATCGTCGGTTTACAACCGCTGCTGACGGCCATTTGGTTGTCTGCCCAAGGTGGGCGCGGCCAAATTGGGCGCTGGCAGTGGCTGGGCTTGGCGCTGGGCTTTGGTGGCTTGGTGCTGGTGGTGGGCGGCAAGGTGGGCACGCCAGAAATCTCTGCCACCAACCTCGTGCTGGCGCTGGGCGCGCTGGCCTCCATCACAGTGGGCACGCTCTATCAAAAACACTTTGTGCAAGCCGTCGATGTGCGGTCGGCCAACACGGTGCAACTCATCGGGGCCTTGTTGCTGACGGCACCCTTGGCGTTCTTGGAGACCGAGCCCGTGCACTGGGTGCCGCAACTGCTGGGCGCCATGGCGTGGTCAGTGTTGGTTTTGACCATCGGCGGCAGCTCGCTGCTGGTGTGGTTGATCCAGCGCGGTGCGGCCACGCAGGTCACCAGCCTGATGTACTTGGTGCCGCCTTGCACCGCCGTGTTGGCCTGGCTGTTGTTTGATGAGGCGTTGACCGCGCTGTCCTTGATGGGGGCGGCGCTCACTGTGGCAGGCGTGGCCTTGGTGGTCCGCCGATCTGGAGCTGTGAAATGAACAAGACACACCGCATTGCGGTCATTCCGGGCGACGGCATCGGGCACGAAGTGGTCCCGGAAGGCTTGAGGGTCCTGGAGGCCACCGCTCGCCGCTTTGGCATTTCGCTGCAGCTCGATCACTTCGACTTCGCCAGCTGCACCTACTGGCAGCAGCACGGTGACATGCTGCCCAAGGACTGGAAGGCCACGCTGGCGCGTTATGACGCCATCTTCTTTGGGGCGGTAGGGTGGCCGGCCACCGTGCCTGATAACGTGTCTTTGTGGGGCTCCTTGCTCAAATTTCGGCGTGAGTTTGACCAGTACATCAACCTGCGCCCCGCCCGCCTGATGCCTGGTGTGCGCTCGCCTTTGGCTGGCGTCGCACCGGGTGAGATCGACATGCTGATCGTGCGCGAAAACACCGAGGGCGAGTACACCAGTCTGGGTGGCCGGATGTATGAGGGCACCGAGCGCGAGATCGTGATCCAAGAGACCGTGATGTCCCGCCACGGCATCGACCGGGTCTTGAAGTACGCCTTTGAGCTGGCCCAATCGCGGCCCAAGCGCCACCTGACCTCGGCCACCAAGAGCAATGGCATCGCCATCTCCATGCCGTATTGGGACGAGCGTGTGGCGGCCATGGCACCCCAATACCCTGAGGTGAGGGTGGACCGGTTCCACATCGACATCCTCACCGCCCACTTTGTGCGCCGTCCTCAGCAGTTTGATGTGGTCGTCGCCAGCAATCTCTTTGGTGACATCCTCTCCGACCTGGGCCCGGCCTGCACGGGGACGATTGGCATTGCGCCTTCTGCCAACCTCAACCCCACGCGGCAATGGCCGTCGTTGTTTGAGCCCGTCCACGGCTCGGCGCCAGACATTGCCGGTCAGGGTGTCGCGAATCCCATTGGGCAGATCTGGTCAGGCGCCATGATGTTGCAGTTTCTGGGGTACCCCCAAGCGCATGACGCCATCGTCGCTGCGATCGAGGCGGTGCTGGCGGACCCCGAGGCACCACGTACGCCTGATTTAGGCGGCAAAGCCGGAACGATTGATCTGGGTCGTGCCATTGCCGAAACACTTCCAGGATGATCCGCACAATCTCCTGCCTTCCTGCTGCAGAACAGGCTCAGACTGCGCATAGAATCCGCATCCGCGCTTGACACCGGCAGGTGCGACGGCTGTAATGATTTTTTCGCCCCATCCGGGCGAACCATCTTTCAGATCGGGTGCTGCATGGGCAGTGCCTTGACGCCCACCACGCGATTTTTTGAGTCATTTGAGAGGGGGTACCTTCGTGAATAAATCTGAACTGATCGAGCACATCGCCCAGAAGTCCGACATCTCCAAGGCCGCCGCAGCGCGCGCTCTGGAAGCGATCATCGGCGGCGTGAAGACCACCCTCAAGAAGGGCGGCAGCGTGTCGATCGTTGGCTTTGGTACATTTGCCGTCGCCACTCGTGCGGCCCGTACAGGCCGCAATCCCAAGACGGGCGAAGCGATCAAGATCAAAAAGGCCAAGGTGCCTAAGTTCCGTCCAGGCAAGGGCCTGAAGGACGCACTGAACTGATTGCGCAGTGGGTGCTTAGCTCAGTTGGTAGAGCGGCGCCCTTACAAGGCGTAGGTCGGGGGTTCGAGCCCCTCAGCACCCACCACTGCTACTGCACGGAAAGTCCCTGATATTCAGGGACTTTTTTTGTCTGTTCGATCCCGTCGATTTCCCCGTCGATTTCCGTTTGCGGGCGCTGGAACGACGCCGTAGCGCCAAAGTTCCATAGTTGTGCCAATCGTCTTGATCCCGGTTCGTTCCACCGGAATGAAGGAGCTTGAATTGGCCACCACCACACCCTGCGAACGCAACGGGTGGCGGGTCGTTAATTGGCCGCTGCTGCGCTTGTGGTCGCTCAGGCCGAGCTTGACCGGCGCATCAAGCCCTGAGAGGCGAGACGCTGGCGCCCAAGACTGAGGCTGCCTGGCAGCCGACGCTGCAGGCTACGGCGTTCAGAAGGTTTCCCAGTTCTGGTCGGCGTTGGCTGTCGAGAGCGCCTGTGATGGCATTGCTTTGATGGCGGGCTTCGACGCTGAGGTGTGGTCACGGCTGACCGCGCCTGGCACGGTGGACATCAACATTGGTGCCATGCGAGCCAGGCGCGAGGCACCCGAAGCGGCCCCCTGCGGGCCCCCGCTCTCGCCGATGCGAAAGGCCGCCACGGCATTGGCCAGTCGGGTGGCCTGATCTTTCAGGCTCGCTGCTGCTGCAGCGCTTTCCTCCACCAGAGCCGCGTTCTGCTGAGTCATTTGGTCCAACTGGGCCACGGCCACGTTCACCTGGGCAATGCCATCGCGCTGCTCCTCTGAGGCCGAGGCGATATCGCCGATCATGTCGGCCACTCGTCTTACGCTCGACACAATGTCGTGCATCACCGTGCCGGTGCGGTTGACCTGTTCGGCGCCAGTGGCCACATGGGTCACCGAGGTGTCGATCAGTGTCTTGATCTCCCGAGCGGCGGTGGCCGAGCGTTGAGCCAATGAGCGCACCTCTGCGGCCACCACGGCAAAGCCTCGGCCCTGCTCTCCAGCGCGGGCGGCCTCTACGGCTGCGTTCAGCGCGAGGATATTGGTCTGGAAGGCGATGCCATCAATCACACCGATGATTTCGGCGATCTTGCGGGAGCTATGAGTGATCTGGTCCATGCTGCCCACCACTTGGTCGACCACTTCGCCACCGCGGCGCGCTGCATCGGCAGCGGAGGAGGCTAGTTGGTTGGCCTGCCGAGCAGTCTCGGCCGAGTGGCCGACCTGGCCTGTCATCTGCGACATCGAGCTGGCGGTTTCCTGCAGGCTCGAGGCGGTGTGTTCGGTACGGGTCGAGAGATCCTGGTTGCCGGTGGCAATTTCCTCGGTGGCGATGCGTACCGATTCACTGGTGGCACGGATCTCGACCAGCGTGTGCTGGATCTTGTCGACAAACTGGTTGAAGTGGTGGCCGATGGCGGCGAGCTCATCGCTGCCATCAGCCTGGAGACGGCGCGTCAGGTCGCCATCGCCTTGGGCCACCTCGCGCATGGCGTCGCGCAAGGTGGCCAGGCCCTTCAAGCGTGAGGCCAGCAGGCCCCCCACTGCCAGCAGCGACACCAGGGCCAGCGCAGCGCTGCCCAGCAGCGACTGCCATAGCATGGCCGACACGCCGGCCAGTGCCTCTGCTTTGTCCAGTGCGACCACCAAGGTCCACGGTGTGCCTTCAATGGCCTGCGTCGTCATCAGCATCTCCCGGCCGGCCATGTTGAACTCGCTCAAACGAGTACCGGCCTGCGCCAGCAGGGCCAAGTTGAGGTCGGCCGACATGTCGGTGGCAGGCTTAAGGACGCGTTCCACTTGCTCATGAACCATGACCTTGCCGTCTTTGCTCACGACGAAGCCGAAGCTGGAGGGGGTCGGTCGGATGGAGGCAATGTTCTTCGAGACGCCGTCCATGAACACATCACCGGCGGCCACGGCCTTGACTGCGCCGCCCTCACGAATGGCTGTGGCAAAAGTGATGACCAGCTTCTTCGTGCTGGCGTCGACGTAGGGCTCAGTCAGCACCACGGCCTGGCCTGCCGCAGCTTGGGTGTACCAGGGACGACTGGTGGGGTCATAGCCCTCGGGCAGTTGCTGGGGCTTTGAGAAGGCGATGCGCTTGTCGGCAAAGCCGAAATAGGTGGTGTCGAAGTCACCCGCTTTCTCGGCCTGGGCAAGGCGCGGCACCGGGTCGGCGTCGCTCATCGCCCCGGTGAACGACTGCACCACAGCGCGCCTCGAGGCCACCCAGTCACTGATACTGACCGCATGTGAATGAGCCAGTGAGCGGGTGTGGGCCTCCAGGTCGGAGAGGGCGGAGCTGCGGGCAGCGACGTGGTTGTAGCTGACCAGCGTCAGCAGGCTCAGAAGCACCAAGGCGCCGGTGGTGGCCACCAGTCGAGCACGCAGTGTATTCAGGGCGGGGATCATCAGGACTCCTTGCGGCCTGGCTTGAACCTGCCCGCGGAGCGAGGGCATCCCAGCACTCAGCCAGCCGCCCAAGGATTGTGTGGGCAGGCTGCTAACGCTCAAGGAATCAAAAATACCCCTTGATCAGCGCTGTTTGCCGCTTTCAACGGGCCGATCTGGAGACACCTGTCAGTGCATGCGCCAAACTGATACACCTCGCGGTATCTCAATCTCGAAAGCGTCTGCACCCGCAGTCGCTCAGTGCTTGGGCGCTCCCAACGGGCTGAAGAAGTCAAAGATCAAGGTGATAGGTCGGTGCGCGGACTCGCTGACCCAGTTGTGCTGGGGTTTGCCCTCTCGGCACCCGTCACCGCCACGCTCCTGAGGTCAGTGATCAAAGCTTTGATTAGAATCCGAAACCTCGCATACTGACCCTCCTCAAGGCGAACCCCGGTTCGCCTTTGTTGCATCTGGCGCTTGCGCGACTGCCCTCCCTACAAGGCTGACACATGTTCGATTTTGTTCGCGATCACAAACGTTGGTTGCAGTTCCTTCTGGTGCTGCTGATCTTCCCTTCCTTCGTCTTTTTCGGTGTGCAGGGCTATTCCTCCTTCATGGATGCTTCCAATCAGACAGTGGCGGAGATTGCGGGTGGCGAGATCAAGCAATCCGAGTTGGAAGCAGCGCATCGCCAGCAGATTGAGCGCATCCGTCAACAGATGCCCAATGTTGACGTGAAGATGTTCGACACGCCGGAGATGAAGCGCAGCACTTTGGATGGTTTGGTGCGTGAGCGCGTGTTGGCCACGGCGGCTGCCAAGTCTCATTTGTTGGTGAGTGACGAGCGCCTGGCTGCGGAACTGCAGCGCATGCCTGAGCTCGCCAAGCTGCGCGGAGCAGATGGCAAGTTCGATACCAAGGCCTACGGCGACATGTTGGCTCAACAAGGCTATACGCCGGCCAGCTTTGAAGCCGCAGTGCGGCGTGACATGACCTTGCGTCAGGTGACGCAAGGTGTGACAGGCTCGCAGATCGTTGGTGCGGTGGTCACCGGCACGGCGCTGGATGCGATGTTGGAGCGTCGAGAGGTGCAGATTCAGCGCTTCAATATGCAGGACTACATGGCCAAGGTGCAGCCCACCGACGCCGACATTGAGGCCTTCTACAAGGCTCACAGTGCGGAGTTCCGTTCGGCCGAGGAAGCCAGCATTGAGTACACGGTGCTGGATTTGGAGGTGCTGAAGAAGCAGGTCACCTTGAACGATGCGGATCTGCTGGACTATTACGAAAACAACAAGAAGGCGGGGCGCTACACCACCCCTGAAGAGCGTCGTGCCAGCCACATCTTGATTGCCGCGGACAAGGACGCCAAGCCCGAAGAGAAGGCGGCTGCGAAGGCCAAGGCTGAGTCACTGCTGGCGGAAGTGCGCAAGGCGCCGGGCAGCTTCGCTGAGGTGGCCAAGAAGAACTCGCAAGACCCAGGCTCTGCCCCCAATGGCGGTGACCTGGATTACTTCGGCCGCAATGCAATGACCAAGCCTTTCGAGGATGCCGCGTTCGCCTTGAAGGTCGATGAGATCAGCAATGTGGTCGAGTCTGAGTTCGGCTATCACATCATCCGCCTGACCGGTCGTCGCGGCGGCGATGTGAAGCCCTTTGAGGCCGTGAAGGCGGAGATCGTGGCTGAAGTGACCACACAGAAGGCGAAGGAAGCCTATCTGAAGGAAGCCGAAGCCTTTACCAACACGGTATATGAGCAGTCGGACAGCCTGCAGCCGGTGATCGACAAGTACAAGCTGGTGAAGTCGCAGGCCGTGGTGCGTAAGTCGCCCACGCCGGGCGCTGCAGGCCCCCTGGCCTCGCAAAAGCTGCTGGATGCGATCTTCTCGGCGGAGTCCATCAAGAACAAGCGCAATACCGAGGCGGTTGAGACTGCGCCTAACCAGTTGGTGTCGGCCCGCATCGTGGAGCACAAGCCCGAGCGTGTGTTGCCCCTGGCGGAAGTGAAGGCGCAAGTTCAAGAGCGGGTCCGGGTCGAGCAGGCCACCAAGGCTGCCGCCAAGGATGGCGAAGCTCGCTTGGCAGCGGTCAAGGCCAATGCCAATGAGGTCTTGTCTGCGCCGCAGACGGTCTCGCGCACCCAGGCTCAGAACCAGCCGCGCCAGGTGATTGAGGCCGTTTTGAAGGCCGACATCAGCAAGGGCCCGGCCGTGGTGGGCGTGGATTTGGGCAACCAAGGCTATGCGGTCGTTAAGGTGACCAAGCTGGTGCCGCGTGAAGCCGCCGATCCGGACAACGAGCGCGCCAAGCCCTATGTCGCGCAGGCTTTGGCCAAGGCGGAAGAGGCGGCTTACTATGAGGCGCTCAAGCGCCGCATGAAGGTCAAGATCACAGCGGCCGGCAGCACCGCAGCCGCTGCATCAGCACCTTCTGCAGGGGGCTGATCAAAATCGTCTAAAAGACAGGCTATAATGCCTGCTTCTCCAGTGGTGGCTATAGCTCAGTTGGTAGAGTCCCAGATTGTGATTCTGGTTGTCGTGGGTTCGAGTCCCATTAGCCACCCCACCCAATTCGCGTTAGCGTCAAAAGCCTGATTTCTCCAGAAATCAGGCTTTTTTGCTTTCAGGGTGTGGGTTTGTCCTTGGCGTCAAACTGTGCTTGTCAGCAACACGTTAGGATGATTGAGCGACTCATTTGGGGGGTATTTCTAAGCTTCATGTAACCTTACGTCCATGATGTCGCGCTGTAGATTCTCCGAATCGCTGTCGAACACCGTAAAGGAAGGTTCTCATGAGCCAGAGCACGAGTCAAAAGACCCCTGGGCGCGCCCATGTGGTGGCGCTTCGCTACTCGGGGGAGGTGGTGTCCTACCAACTTCGCCGCGGCCGCGGAGGGCCTGGGGAAACCAAGTCTTTCTCCGTCAATAAGTATGGTGGCCCGCGCAAAGCCTTGCGCGCCGCCATGGAAGAAGCCAAAGCCCAAGGCTTGATTGTGGGCCAGGGCCGCGGCGGGGCGCCCAAAGGGCAGCCGAATGTCCGCAGCTCCACACCCGCCGCGGGTATCCGTTTCGTGTGGGAAGAGTTTTCGGAATCCGCCGTGCTGTATGTGGTGGCGTCCTGGACCTCACCGGAAGGCAAGCCTGCGCAATCGAGTTGGTCTACGGCACGCCACGGCCTAGAAGGCGCGTTGGATAAAGCCATTGAGAAGCGCGTGGCCAGCGGCGCACCAGACCCGGACAAAAAGGCACTGATGCGCGTGCTGCGCGCCACCTACAAGAGCCGTACCTGAGCCGCCACGCCCCCAGTGCGTGAGCACTGGGGTGGCGCCTAGGATTTGTATGTCAACAGATCCTAGTCTTGTGGGGTGAATTTGATTTCGAACACCGGAGGGATACTCCCATCGGTGTCGCGGGGTAGGCGTTCGGTTCTATCAATGGCCCTGAGCACGGCCTCATCCCAGGCCTTGTCACCGCTGGGTTTCATCAGGCGACGTCCGATGATGGTGCCGTCTGGTGTGACCTTGACCTCCACGGTCGCCTCAGGGTTGCCGCTGATCGGGTCCAACAGCCGGATATTGGGTCGAATGCGAGCTTTGATGCGTCCAGCGTAGCCTGCTGACGGGCCCGCACTCTTCGCGGCGGTGCCCGTACTTTGCGGGCCTCCACTCCCCGAGAGTTGCTCCTTCATGCGCTGCAAATGGGCCTGCCGGGCCTTTTCGCGCGCTGCTTCTTCGGCTGCCTCTGCGGCGGCCTCGGCTTTGGCCTTTTCTTTGGCGGCGAGCTTCTCCTTGCGGTCTTGCTCGGCCTTGTCCTTGGCTGCTTGCTCCTTGTCGGCCTTGTCCTTGCGGGCTTTGTCTTCCTTGGCCTTTTCCAGCTTGTCTTGTTCAGCTTGTTTTTTGGCCTCGGCGCGCTTTTCTGCCTCGGCCTGGCGCTGCTTCTCCAGCTTGGCCTTCTTGGCCTGCTCCAGCGCAATGTCAGCGTCGCGCTGCGCGGCCTGTGGGGGGGGTGGCGGTGGGCTGGCCTTGGTGGGCTGCGGTGGTGGCGGAGCAGGGGCCTCAGCAGGCTGCTGGGGTGGCGGCGCTTCAGCCGGCGGTGCTGCCAATTGAGGCACGCTGGCCCACAACTCAGCTTCTACGCCCTCATCCGACTGGCTGCGCCACTGCACACCCAGGGTGAGCGCAGTGACCAAACCGATATGGACCACGATGGACAGCGCGACACCAGCGCCAGTCCCATCCGCTTTCGGTGGGTGCAAAGCGTCTAAGGGAATGGCGGAGTGTCGTAAGGCCGGGTGCATGGCCCTCAGCTTCCTTGGCGCACGGCCAGGCCAACCCGCAACACGCCAGCACGCTGCAAGGTGTCCATGACTTTGACAACGCTCTCATACCGGACTTGTTTGTCGGCTGAAATGATGACGGGCACCTCCGCGTTTCCCGCTTGTGAGTCTTTGACCTTGGCGGCGAGTTGAGCGGCGTTGATGGCGCTGGGCTCGGCCTTGTCAACGCGAATCTTGAGCTTCTCATCGGGGCCGATGATGACCTCGATGACGCTTTGCGGACGCTGCTTGGATTTACCCATGGAGGGCAGGTCTACGACGCCGGTGGTGATCAGCGGTGCGCTGACCATGAAGATGATGAGCAGCACCAGCATCACATCGATGAAGGGGACCATATTGATCTCACTCATCGCGCGCCGGCGGCCTCGACCTCGGGATGCAACTGCGGGCATGTTGGGGGTCTCGCTTTAGCGCATCGGGGCCGTGCCGGCGGCATTGCCCACATTGCGCTGCAAGATGTTGGAGAACTCATCCATGAAGGATTCCAACTGAATCGCGATGCGGTCTATGTCACGCGAGAAACGGTTGTAGGCGACCACGGCGGGAATCGCCGCAAACAGACCAATGGCTGTGGCCACCAAGGCTTCTGCAATGCCGGGGGCCACGGTCGACAAGGTGACCTGCTGCAAGTTGGAGAGGCCCACAAAGGCATGCATGATCCCCCAGACCGTGCCGAACAGGCCCACATAGGGACTGACCGAGCCGACAGAGGCCAAGAAGCCAATATTGCCTTCCATGGTGTCGAGCTCGCGCTGCAGGCTGGCCCGCATGGCACGGCGCGCGCCGTCGAGTTGGGAGCCGGCATCAAGTTGGCGGTCACGCAGCTTTAAGAACTCGCGCATGCCGCTGGCGAACAGCCGTTCCATGGGCGCGGAGTCGACCTTGTTGCTGGCGGTCTTGTAGAGGTCCGATAAATTTTTGCCCGACCAGAACTCCTGCTCAAAGCTCTCGTTTTGGCCCCGAATGCGTGAGATCCCAATCAGCTTGCCGAAGATGACAGCCCAGCTCGCCAAAGACATCAGCAAGAGCCCCGCGATGACCAACTGGACGACCCAGCTGGCATGCATGATGAGGGAAACAATCGACAGATCCTGGTTCATGGGCGAATGGCTTGAAGAATGGGGGCGGGAATACGGCAAGGGCGCATGCGCTCGCGCTGCACGCAGGCAATTCGAATGGTGGCCTCGCACAGCAAGACGCCGCTGCAGCGGGCTTGCTGGAAGATCCGCATGGTGGTGGGGGTCAACTCTTGAACTTGGACACTGATGTCCAGCGCGTCATCCAGGCGGGCTGAGCGCAGATAGCGAATCTGAGCATCCGCCACGACAAAGATGGCGCCCGTGTCGTCCACCAACCTCTGCTGCTCAAAGCCTAGCGCACGCAGCCACTCCGTGCGTGCGCGCTCGAAAAACTTGAGGTAGTTGGCATAGAACACGATCCCGCCGGCGTCGGTGTCCTCCCAGTAGACCCGGACACTGTGGTGGAACACCGCCGCTTCAGGGCCGGCGTCGGGCGGTCGCGTTTGCTCTTGTCCGGGCCTGCGGGCGGCAGGGGTGCTGGGCGGCCCGGGTGGGGTGTTCAAGGCGGGAGGTACAGAGTCAGTCATGCCGCTCGCGATGATACGCGAGTGCCTCTTGCTCACCCGGCTTCAGCGACGTGAGTTTTGGTAAACCGGGCCCCACAAAGGATGGCCCGCTTCTGCCTTGCTCAGTGCGAAACGAGGGTCGGCGGCTCGCGCAGCTCTGAAGGACTGTTCGCAGGCTGAGACCCGATTGCTTGTGCAATAAATAAAGGCCAGCGTTTTGCGTGCCGCGGCTTGGTCTGCCGGGCTGCCCAAGCCTTGACCCAGGCTGTAGTTCAGCAGGCGTTCGGCATCTGCATAGCGGGCTTCGTCATAAGCGCGCAGCCCATCAAGCAGGGCGCGCTCTGCGGGCCGGCTGCTGGCTTCGACCACACTGGTTTGAGGGGTGGTACAGGCGGACAGCGCGGCGGCAAGGCAGATCACCGCCCAAGCGGAAAGCGGCCGCATCGCTGGAGCCCCTGAATAAGACGACGTCATCACTGATTGAAGCGGTGTTGCACTCGGGCGCCGGTCTCTTCATGGACGGTGACCGAGGTGGTGTAGGCGGGCAGATCACCATTTCGAATGGTGACCGTGTGGGTGCCAACGGGCAGTTGAATCTGGGTTAAGGGCGGTGTCGTCCCGACGGCGCGGCCATCGATCTCAACCTGACCCCAGGGGCTGACCGCGAGGCGAAGGGTGCCCATCGCTGCGGGCGCGACGGGCTTTTCCACGACTTTGGTGCTGGGCTCCGTGCTGCGCTTGTTTGCCGCCGGCACCGTGGGCGGTTTGCGTGGCGCTGGCGCTGGCGCAGGGGCAGGGGCAGGGGCAGAAGAAGCCACGACCTGCGCTTTAGGCTCTGCTGTGCTGGCGTCTGCTTGCTCCTGTGTTGCCACAGCGGGGGACGTGATGGACGGACTGCTGGCGCCTGCGGGGGGTGTCAGCGCCGGGGTTTGGGCATCGGGGCCCGAACTCATGGCTGTCGGTGGAGGCTGCAAGCTAGGGCTGTTGGCCGCAGGAGACTCTTCGGCATGCGACCAATGATTCTGCAGCCAGGCCGTGCTCAGCGCCGCGAGCAGCGAGGCGCCGCCCAACATCGCCCACCTCCTGGGGCTGAGCTGCTTGCGGCGGACGGCGTCCGCTTCGGATGACTCGAGCCAGCGGCGCAGGGCTTGTGAAAACTGACGCGCGGATTCGGGCCGGTCCGCTGGATTGCGGGCCATGGCTTTGGCAATCAAGGCCGACAGATTGGGCGGCACTTTGCTGTCAATGCTGCGCGCCTGCGGCGTTGGGGCGTTCAAGACGGCTTGGCTGATGGCCTCCATGCTGTCGCCCACAAAGGGCCGCTGAGCCGTCAGCATTTCAAACAGCACCACCCCTAAGGCGTAGACGTCACAGCGCCGGTCAATGTGCTCGCCGCGCAGTTGCTCAGGCGCCAAATAAAAGGGCGAGCCCGTGACAGGCATGTCCACGGCCATGCGGCTGCCATGGCTCAGACGCGCAATGCCGAAGTCCAAGACTTTGGGGTGTTTGCGGCTGACCAAAAAGATGTTGGCGGGCTTGATGTCGCAATGGATGACACCCTTGTTGTGGGCGTACTCCAAAGCGTCCGCCACTTTGCGGACCAGGCCCGCCGCCTCGGTGGGCGTCGGGCGCCAGCCGTCGCGCAGGGCTTGGCGCAGGTCTTGTCCTTGCAGCGGCTCCATGGCAATGTAGACACCACGCTCTGAGGTGCCTGCATCAAACACCGTCACGATGTGTGGGTGGCTCAAGCGGGCTGCTGCACGTGCCTCATGCAGGATGCGCATGGTGGAGTCTTGCGACAGACTGGCGCCACGATGCAAGGTCTTGACCGCAACGGCCCGCGAGAGCAGCGGGTCCCAGGCGCCATACACGGTGCCCAAACCGCCTTCGCCCAGCACGCTTTGCAGGGTGTAGCGGCCCACGTGGCCGATGGCGGCGGCCGCTTCTTTGGCGTCCGTCGCGGCTTCTGCGGCCGGTGGTGCCTGCTCGCTGTCAGGCGGGCAGGGAGGCTCCACCACCACGGTGGTTTCAAAGGTGGAATCTGAGATTTGGGAGGCTTCAGGCGCAGGGGCAGGAGCCGGGCGCCAGAAGAAGGGCCGTCGCATGGCCTGAAGGATAAGCGCTGGCGGCGAGAAATCTTTCCTCGCCGATGTATCAGAGTGCGCTAAGAGTGACCAAATTCTGCGAATGAGCGGCTGATCAGCGACATTTCAGCGCGACGTCGAGGCGCTCCACGGCCTCCCGCAGATCGGCCATGCTGCTGGCAAATGACAGCCTCAGGTACTGCGCAGCGGCATGGGGGCCGAAGTCTCGCCCCGGTGTCAGGGCGACTTGGGCCGTCCGCATCAACTCAAAGCTGAGGTCCCAGCTGTTGCCAAACGCGCTGCAATCCGCCCAGGCGTAAAACGCGCCATCGGGCATCACCGGCACGGTCAGCCCCAGGGCGTTGAGGGCCGGGACGATGAAGTCCCGCCGCTCCCGGAAGGCACGGCGGCGGCGCTCATACTCGGCCAGGCTCTCCGGCTCAAAACAGGCCAAGGCGGCTTGCTGAGCCACTGTCGAGGCGCAGATGAACAGGTTTTGTTGGAGCTTCTCGATGGGAGCCACCAAGGCGGGCGGCACCACCAACCAGCCCAAGCGCCAGCCGGTCATGCTGAAGTACTTGGAAAAGCTGTTGACCGAGATGACATCGTCGCCCAAGGCCAAGGCGGTGTGGGCGAATTGTTCGTCGTAAGACAGGCCCAGGTAGATCTCGTCCACCAAGGTCACGCCCCCGCGCGCGCGCACCTGGCTGACGATGGCGCTCAGCGTCTCGGGCGCGATGGAGGTGCCTGTCGGGTTCGACGGTGAGGCCAGCACCACGCCCCGCGTTTGCGGCGTCCAGGCCTGCGTGACACTGTGCTCGTCCAATTGAAACCGGGCCCTGGGGCCGGCGGCCAAGCCCACGGCTTTGGCGCCTGCGGCCGCCACAAAGTGACGGTTGCAGGGGTAGGACGGGTCGGGCATCAGCACCTCGTCACCGGGCTCAAACAAGGCCAAGCAGGCCAGTTGCAGCGCGGCGGATGCGCCTGCGGTGATGATGATGCGCTCTGGCGCGACTTCAACCCCAAAGCGGCTGGCATACCAGCCCGAGATTTTGCGCCGCAGAGCGAGCAAACCCACGGCGTCGGTGTATTGCGTGCGGCCAGCGTCAATGGCTGCATGCGCAGCGGCTTGCACAGCGGGCGGGGCGGTGAAATCCGGCTCGCCGATGTTGAGGTAAATCATGCGCCGCCCGCCCTGGGCGGGGTCGCAGACGGGGCTGCGGGCGATGTCGGCCGCCGCTTTGGCGCACTCCATCACATAGAAGGGATCGATGTGATCCAGGCGTGCGGCAATCTTCATGGGGGCACCAGGGCAGTGAAGGGCCTGGCAGCCCGCCAGGCCAGGCAAAACTCAGCGGGCGCGCTTGCGCAGCGCGGCGACCTCAGCGGGGCGCAGGTCGGCGGCAGCCTTGTCCAGCACGCCGTTCACATACTTGTGGCCGTCGGTGCCGCCAAAACTCTTGGCCAACTCCACGGCTTCATTGATGGCGACTTTGTAGGGTACGTCCATGCAATGTTTCAGCTCATAAGCCCCGATCATCAGCACGGCATGCTCAACGGGTGACAACTCTTGGGTCGCACGGTCCACATGGGCGGCCAGCACGCCGTCAAGGTCTGCGGCTTCGTGAATGCAGCCGTGAAGCAGCGCGTCGAAGTGCGCCTTGTCGCAGGCGCCAAACCCTTCTTGGTCCTGCATATGGGCGTCGATGACCCCCGCATCCTCCCCAGAGATCAACCACTGGTACAGGCCTTGGAGCGCAATCTCGCGCGAGCGACGGCGAGCCGACTTGGGGGCAGCGCGCTTGGGGCTTGCGGGGGAGGCGGTCTTGGCGCCGGGGTTCACATCTGAAGTCACAACAAATCGTCCATCAAGTTGGCCATTTCAACGGCCACGCGGGCAGCATCGCGCCCCTTTTCTTCGGTACGGGCCCAGGCCTGGGCTTCGTTTTCAACGGTCAATATCGCGTTGGCAATCGGGATCTGGTGGTCCAGTGAGACGCGGGTCACTCCCGCGCCGCTTTCATTGGCCACCAATTCAAAGTGGTAGGTCTCACCGCGGATGATGCAGCCCAGGGCAATCAGGGCGTCATAGTCTTCCGTGTCGGCCATCGCCTTGAGCGCCACTGGCACTTCCAAGGCGCCGGGGACGGTCACCAGGGTGATGTGCTTCTCGGCCACCCCAAGGGCGGCCAACTCTGCCACGCAGGCTTGCGCCAATTTGCTTGTGATCGCGTCGTTGAAGCGAGCGCGAACAATGCCAATGGCCAGGTCTTCGCCGTCGAGCGATGCGCTTTGGCCTTTGTCTGCACCGAGCATGGAGGGGTCCTTCCTGTGGTTGTGTGCGGGAGAGATCAGTCAGCAGCCACAAAGCCGGTCACTTCCAGCCCGTAGCCCGTCATGCTGGGCATGCGTCTTGGGCTGCCCAGCAGCTTCATCTTGGCCACGCCCAACTCACGCAGGATTTGCGCACCCACGCCGTAAGTGCGCAGGTCCATGCTGCCGCGAGCGGTGGCGGCTTGGCTGCCGGGCAGCAGGCTGCCGACCAAGGCATCGGCCGCTTCTTGGCCGCAGTTGAGCAGCACCGCCACGCTGTGGGGGGCGGCCTGCAGGGCAGCCAATGCCTTGGGCAAGGCCCAAGAGTGGCTGTTAGCGCTGCTGGCATCGAGCAGGTCCATCACCGACAGCGGCTCGTGCACGCGTACCAGCACTTCGTCGGCAGGGCTCCATTGCCCCTTGGTCAGGGCCATGTGAACGCCCCCCGAGCGGTCCTTGAAGACATGGGCTTCAAAGAGGCCCTGCGCGGTCTGCAGCGGGCGCTGACCCAGGCGCGTGACCAGACTTTCATTGCGGCTGCGGTAGGTGATGAGGTCGGCAATCGTGCCGATCTTCAAGCCATGCTCGCGAGCAAAGATTTCCAAGTCGGGCAGACGGGCCATGCTGCCGTCATCGTTCATGATCTCGCAGATCACGGCCGAGGGCGTCAGGCCCGCCATCGCAGACAGGTCGCAGCCGGCTTCTGTGTGCCCGGCGCGCATCAGCACGCCACCATCTTGGGCTTGCAGCGGAAAGATATGGCCAGGCTGAACCAAGTCGTTCGCTGTGGCGTCTTTGGCCACAGCAGCTTGCACGGTGCGAGCACGGTCTGCAGCCGAGATGCCGGTGGTCACGCCTTCACGCGCTTCAATAGAGACCGTGAACGCGGTGCCGTGGACGGTCCCATTGCGGCTGGCCATGGGCGGCAGCCGCAGGCGCTCGCAACGCTCTTTGGTCAGGGTCAGGCAAATCAGCCCACGGCCAAATTTGGCCATGAAGTTGATGGCTTCGGGGGTCACATGCTCGGCGGCCAAAACCAGATCGCCTTCGTTCTCGCGATCTTCTTCGTCCACCAAAATGACCATGCGGCCAGCCGCCAGCTCGGCGACCAGCTCTGGAATGGGTGAAATCGGCATGTGTGCATTGTAGGCGGCGGGCTTGCCGTGGCCGAGGGGCGCCACTCAAAGCCCGCGTAGGCGCAGGCGAAGGTCTGGGCCGACCGGCGTGATCTCATGAAAGCGCCAGCGTTGGGCCTGCCCCAAATCGCCCAGGGCGGGTAGCTCCGCCAGGGCTCGTCCGGGGCCCATCAACATGGCCGCCATGTAGATCAACCACTCGTCGACCAGTTGGGCCTGAGCCAATCCGCCGTTCAGTCCCGCACCCGCTTCCACATGCAGTTCATTGATGCCTCTTTGCGCCAACTCTGCCAACAGGGCCGCGAGATCGACTCGACCTTGGCGGTCGGGTAGGCACAGCACCTCCGCGCCGCACGCCTGAAGCGCGGCCACACGCTCAGGGTGCGGCTGTGCCGCCACCATCAGTGGTGCAGCTCCGCTGCTGAATAAATTCGCGCTGGGCGGGGTGTCCAGCCGGGCATCGACGATCACGCGCTGCGGCTGAAGGTGGGTGGCCACCAAGCGCACATCCAGGCGCGGGTCATCGGCCAGCACGGTGCCGACACCGCTCAGCACTGCGCCAGCCCGCTTGCGCCAGGCGTGCCCATCTGCGCGGGCCTCGGGCCCGGTGATCCACTGGCTCTGGCCCCCTGCCAGGGCAGTGCGGCCATCCAAGGAGCAGGCCACCTTAGCCCGCACCCAAGGGCGGCCGCGTTCCATGCGGCTTATGAAACCGATGTTCAGCTCGCGGGCGGCCTGCGCAATGTCCTCGGACGCCCATTGCACCTGCATGCCGGCGGCTTGCAGGCGAGCCACGCCTTGGCCATTGACCGCGGGATTGGGGTCTCCCAGGGCCACCACCACCCGCGCCAGTCCGGCGGCCACCAGCGCGTCGCAGCAGGGCGGCGTGCGCCCGTGGTGCGCGCAGGGTTCCAGAGTGACATAGGCCGTCGCGCCACGTAAGTCGCTGCCTCGCTGTGCCGCATCGCGCAAAGCCATGACCTCGGCATGCGCTTGCCCTGCGGCTTGGGTATGACCTTGGCCCAGGACCGCTGTGCCAGCGGCATTCGTTAACACACAACCGACACGGGGGTTGGGGTCGCTCAGACCCACGGCCTGCTCAGCCAGCGCGAGAGCTGAGCGCAAGTGCAGGGTATCCAAATCGGTCATGGGGGTGGGGCTTTGATCGAGACAAGACTCAGTGTAGACCCTTGGCTCCTTTGGGGGGAGGCGCAAGCCCCCGCGAGGGGGATGTCCTGAAGCACCGTCTGCCGGACACTGCCCGCGCAGTTCGCAGTACCCACTCATGCACTCCTGACCAGGACTCTGCCATGCGAACGATCTGTCCTCTCCGCCCCTCTCATGGAAGCTGCCACGGGGTCTCCCTCATTGAGTTGCTGATCGGCGTGGCGGTGGCAACCATTTTGATGCTTCAGTCGCTGCCCTTCTTGCGTCAATCGATCGATGAGAGGGCGGTGCTGGTCCAAGCAGAGGCCTTGCGCAGTGATTTACGGCTGGCGCGAGCCCAGGCCATGCGTCGCGATGCAGAGGTGACGGTCTGTCCCTTGTTCGCCGGCGCCTCTGCAGAGCGTCCTGTGTGTGCCGAGGATGCCAAAGATTGGAGCGCTGGTTGGGTGGTCTTTGTGGATCACGCACAGCGCGGGACTCTGGAGGCGGGCGAACCGGTGCTCTTGGTTCGCCAAGGCTCGCCGCAACTGGGGCGTGTGACCTCCACGATTGAGGCCATGACTTACCTCGCCATCGGCGTGTCTTCCAGTGCCTCTGCGCGTTTCACGGTCTTGCCGCCCGGCACGCCTATCGAGGGCGTCAGCCATCCTCTGCAAGTCCTGGTGTGCGTCAACAAGCCCGGTCGGCCGCGCTTGGTGGCAGGCCCCGCCTGTTGAACGCCAAGGATGCTGCTCATGCCATTGATGAGCTTGTGCCGGGCTGGGAGGGCGGTCTGAGATGCGCTTCTTGCGACTGCACGCAGCATGCCCCCAGCCACGTCCGTTGAGGGGAATGTCCCTCATTGAGGTGCTGGTGGCCACTCTGGTGGTCTCAGTGGGCATTTTGGCTTTGGCGAGCCTGATGAGCACGGCCACCCGCCTAGGCAAGACCAGCGAATTTCGCTCAGTGGCGTCATTGCTTGCCGCCGATTTGGCCGAACGCCTGCGCGCCAATGCGTCAGCCGCCGATGCTGGCGCCTACCAGCTCAAGCCGACGGCTTTGGCCAGCAGCCGTCCCGAAGCGCCCGCCAACCTGTGCATCTCTCCCTGTGAAGCGTTGCAGATCGCGGTGCTGGATCTGGCGCATTGGCAGGCCACTTTATTCAACAGCCTGCCCGCGGGGACGGGCTACCTGAGCTACGACCCTGAGTCAGACGGTGCCGACCTGTGGGTCATATGGCGGGATCCCGCAGCCCTGGATGCGGATCAAGCCAGCGTTTTGTCTGAGGCGGAGTTGGCCAAGTCCTGTCCGCCGAAGTTCTCGGCCACGCCCCGTCCCATGTGCCTGTACTTCAGGGTGGCCCGATGAGTGCAACCTGCTCGCGCTCATGGATGGCCCTGGCACCTGCGCGTGGGCTGTCACTCATTGAGCTGATGATCGCCATGGTGATCGGCATGGTCGTGGTGGGCGCGGTGTTGGCGGCCTACCTCGCCTCAGGCACTGCCAACAAACACAGCGCAGCCATGGCGCAGATCAATGAAGATGCGGTGGTCGCCTTGAGCATCTTGCGCTCCCACATTGCACAGGCGGGCTACAGCCGACCGATGGCCTTCAGCGGCGGCAAGATCATCCCTGCCTACTCAGGGCGCAGCTTGTTCGGGTGTAACTCAGGCTTTGCGGATCTCTCCAAAGACATAGGCGCGTTGAGTTGCGGCTCAGGCAGCCAGCACGCCATTGCCGTGGCTTTCGAGGCTGATGAGGGCAATAGCATCATGGGCGGATCGCCCAAAGCGCCGCTGGATTGCATTGGCAACGGCTTGGCAGAGGTGAACGACCCTTCGTCCGGCCGCTACTTCCTCTCCTATAGCCGCTTCTACATTGCCTCCTCCGGCAGCGGTGGCCCGGCCCTGTATTGCCGCGGCTCCTCGGCCGGTGCCACGGGCGGCCAAGCGCTGGTCGAAAACATTCAACGCCTCCAAGTGCTCTACGGCTTGGCGGAGCCCGGTGGCCGGGAGGCGCGCCGCTATCTCAATGCCCAGCAGTTGGTGGCGGCCGGTGCGAGCTATGACGATGTGGTTTCCGTCAGGCTCTGTGTGGTCGTCTCCAGCAGCGGCCCGGTGATGGATGCAGTCACGCCCTACCAGGGCTGTGACCCCTTTGCAAAGCCCACCATCCCTGCGGACGGAGATCGACGCATGTTTCGCACCTTCCACAGCACGGTGGTGTTGCAGAACAGAGTCTTGTGAGGAGGAGCGGGTGATGCGCGTGTGCAGATCGACACAGCGGGGCGTGGCCCTGATCGTCGCTTTGGTGATGCTGGTCGTCATTGGCTTCACCTCTATGGCCATCATGCGTGGGGGCTTGAATGCCGACATGCTGGCTCATAGCGCTCGGGTGCAGAACTTTGCCTTGCAGGCGGCTCACCTCGGACTTCGGTACTGTGAGGCGCAAATCGAGCTTCCAGAGTCGGTGCGCGCCATCGTCCTGCACCCTGCGCCAACGATGGAGCCGCCTCAGTACCTCTGGGCGGACTTTGCAAATTGGGTGGGCGAGGATGCCAAGGCTGTGGTGGTGCCCGATCAGGCCTTTGGCACTCCATCCAGCAGCATCACGCCCAGGGCTCGGCCTCAGTGCTTGGTGGAGGCCACCGGCATCCCAGGTGGGCAAAGCTACTACGTCACCGCGCGAGGCTTCAGCCCGGATTTCAGCGCTGACAGCGCTGGCCGCACCAAAACGGGCTCCGTGGTCTGGTTGCAGTCCACAGTGGCTTTGGGCTCATCGAGCGCCCTCTGACCTCAGGGAGAGAGCATGTGCAGGGTGTCGCTCATGATGTCGCACGCCGTGGTCCTCGCGGTTCTGGGGGCCTTGGCGCTCAGAGAAGCCGCACTGGCAGAAGGGGGCCCCGCGCAAAGTCCTTTGCTCCACCGGGTTGCCCCTGCGCCAGCACCGAACATCATGATCACCGTGGATGACTCGGGCTCCATGCAGGTCAACTACATCCCTGAAGGCGTCACCACAGTGAACGGGTACACCGTGACCTTCCCGTCCCAGTACACCAGCCCTGCTTGGCAGTACTTCATGGACCTTCACCTCTCTGACCCTACACATCAAGCCTATCTGGGCAGCGGCGTTGCGGGCTATGCGGTGGTCCCAGCGCTCAAGGGGGATCCCAATGTTTTTCAGCGCCAGATGCGCGCCGCGGCCGTCAACCGCCTGTACTACGACCCAGCGGTGCGCTATCAGCCCTGGCTGCAGCCCAATGGCACTCGATTTGCCAACGCCTTGCCGACAGCCGCACGCTGGGACCCCGTGCTGACCTTTCCCACCAACACGGTGGATTTAACGTTCAATCTCACTGGCTCATACTGGGGCGGCAACGCCCCGTCACGGCATTGGTGCGTGGCTTTCAACGTCTGTGAGTTTGCTCAGCGAGATTGGTATCCGGGTCTCTATTACGTGCTGAGGCCCGGTGCCAATCCGCATCTCGCCACGAGCTACGAGGAATACGACATCAATGACCTGAACGCCCATTCACCTGCGCTCAAAAATGCTGCGCGCACGGACTGCGCAGCGAGGCAATGCACCCAGGCCGAAGAGCGGCAGAACTTCGCCAATTGGTTCCAGTTCTATCGCTCACGCCTGTTGCTGACCAAGGCGTCCGTCTCGGAGGTGGTCGGCGGCGCCACCCCGGCGACGGCGCCGCGCTTTGGGACCGCCTCCGTCAACTCGGGTCCCCAGCCCGTGGATGGACTTGCCACCACGGTGGTGCGCAAGGGGGTAAGAGAGTTTTCCGACGCCCATCGCGCTGCCGTGCTGACCGATATCCAAAGCCTGCAGGCGGCTTCGGGCTCGCCCCTGAAGCTGGCCATGCTGCGTGTCGGAAGCTACTTCACCTTTGCTGAGGACAACGGCGCAGCCATTGGCGCGCGCAGCACCGGCAGCCCTTGGCGCACCGACCCTTCGGCTGCCCATCCCTCGGCCTACAGTGAGGCCTTGTCGTGCCGGCGCTCCTACAACATCTTGATGACGGATGGCTATGACAACGGTGATGTGGCCATCAACGTGGGAAATGTCGATGGCAACGATGGTCCCGCGCAAGCCTTAGAGCCCGACATGCAAGCGCGCCATCCCAAGCTGGTGGATCGCTATGTGGCGCGGCCACCCTTCAGCGATGGCTTCAGCAACACCTTGGCCGATTACGCCTCTTACTTCTATGTGCGCGACCTGGCCACCACGGTGCCGAACAAGGTCGCACCGCTGACTGGCGACTTGGCCGATCCGCATTCCTGGCAGCACCTGGGTCAGTTCACGGTCGGTTTGGGCGTCTCGGGGCAACTGCCTGCCAACACAGCGGCGGAGCGCCAAGACACTTTGGCGCGACTGCGCAGTGGCAGCCTGTCATGGCCTAATCCTGGGTCGGGTGGTGACACCATCTTGGCCGAAAAGATTGACGATCTTTTTCATGCGGCAGTCAACACGGGCGGCGAGTTCTTCCGAGCCAGTAACTCCCATGAGTTGACCTCGGCCTTGAAGCAGGCCATTGGCCGCGCCAGCGCTTCAGCGCGGGTTGACGCTGGGATCGCGGGGTCTGGCGCAGTGGCCCAGTCTGGCTTGCTGAAGTTTGTGCCGAGCTACCAGAGCAGCGTTTGGAGCGGGGACTTGACCGCCTATGCCATGGCCTCAGATGGCATGGGAGGCTGGGTCTTCAGGTCCGGCGACCAGTACACCTGGAAGGCCTCTGAGGTTCGCCCCGCCTGGGAGGCCCGTACGATGCTGACCTGGGACCCTGGCAGCTCGGCTGCAGTGCGGTTTGACGCCAGCATGCCTACCGCACTGAAGGCGCGCATTGCGGGTTCAGAACGAGCGGAGGCCATCATTGACTACCTGCGCGGTGATACGCGAGAAGAAGGGGTGACGAGCGATAAGCTGCGCCCCCGGGAGGGCGCCCAGTTCCCTGACTTTGTCAATGCGCCGCCCGTTTATGTGAAGAACCTGGTCAACCTGGGCTACACCTGGGAGGGCTACGCCCAGCATCTGGTGCAAAAGTCCGCCCGCGACGGCATGGTGTATCTGGGGGGAGGCGGCGGCTTTCTGCATGGCTTTGACGCCGCGACCGGCGTGGAGCGCCTGGCCTACATGCCCAAAGGCGTGCAGCGCAAAGCAGCGGTGCTGGCGGATCCACACTACGGCACGGCGATTCAACCTCACCAGTACTTTGTAGATGGTGCGATGCTGGAGAGTGATGCCCAATTCGCAGGCCGTTGGCGCAATGTCTTGATCGGCACCTTGGGGTCTGGCGGCAGAGGGGTCTATGCCTTGGATGTCACCCATCCCGCCGAGCTGTCTGTGCCTGCAACGGCCACAAACGCGGTGCTGTGGGATTTCTCTGAGGAGGATGACCCTGATCTGGGATACATCCATACCGCGCCAGAGGTGGGACGCATCCAAGGCAAGTGGTATGCCTTCTTTGGTAACGGCAGCCACAGCCCGGCAGGTCATGCTGTGCTGTTTGCGGTGGACTTAGAGTCGCGGCGCCTGCACAAGCGGGTGTTGGATCCTTCGGGCGGCAACGGCCTCACCGGCGTGCGCGTGCTGCGCAACGCTGGGCGCGAGTTGCTCGCGCTCTATGGTGTTGACCTGACTGGACAGGTCTGGCGTATCGACTTTGACGACAAGGCTGACCCGGCAGCGTGGCGCATTGGCTTCGGCGGTGTGCCGCTCTTTCAGGCCAAGAGCGCTGCGGGCCGCCCCCAACCCATCACGGTCAAGCCCAGTGTGGCGCCTCACTATTTGGGTGGGCAGGTGATTGTGTTTGGAACCGGCAAGCTGCTGGACGACCCGGACCGACACAACACCGATATGCAGTCCTTGTATGGGGTGTGGGACCGCAGTGCAGGTGTCTCCTCGGGCACCCAGGCGCCGTGGGCCAGCTTGAGCAATCAGCGCTCTGACCTCTTGCAGCAGCTCATCACCACCACGCCGGTCCAAGTGACACAGGCCGATGGCAGCCAGCGCCGCTTCTTTCAGACATCGTCTTACAAGGTGAACTGGGACACTCAGCGCGGCTGGTACATGGACTTGACCCTGCCGGGGGGGCGGGCGGGTGAGCCCACAGCGGGTGGGCAGCGAGTGATCCATTCGGCTGACGTGGTAGATGAGTTTGCGTTCTTCCAAACTGTGCTGCCCGGCGCAGACCCTGCACCATGCGAAAGCTCGGCGGGCCAAAGTCATCACTTCGTGTTCCTGGCGATCTCCGGCGAGGTCTACGAGCGACCCGTATTGGATATCAATGGGGACGGCCTGGTCGATCAACGAGACCGTCTCAGTCATGCGCCAGATGGTGCATCTGAAGACAAGAGCCCGTGGGCTGCAGGCTATGAATCCGCCGCGGAGGGGGCGCAGTTCGTGACGCGCATCATTGGCAGGGGCGCGCCGGGCGAGGCAGGTGGCCTTGCGAGTTCATCCACCGGTGCGATGTATTGGCGCACCTATTGCGCAAACCTGAACTGCAAAATCTCAGACCGTGTATGGAAGCAGATCATCTCACCGCCTCAGCCGCAGTGAGGCAGGCCTTGGCGGTGCGCCAACGTGGCTTTACCTTGGTGGAGTTGATGATTGTTCTGGCCATCATCGGCATCTTGGCGACCTTGGCCTACCCGACGTACACCGAGTACGTTCTGCGCAGCCGTCGCAGCGACGCACACACGGTGCTGATGGACGCCGCGCAGTACATGCAGCGCTACTACGCGGCCAAAAACACCTTCAAGCATGCGGAGCTGCCGCCAGACTATCAAGCTGCACCTAAAGGCGCGGCTGCCTCGCACCAGCACTACAGCATCAGCTTGGACAACGAGACTACGACTGCCGACGAGTATGCGTTCAAGTTGATGGCCACACCGCGGCATGTAGATGCCGCTTGCGGAGCGCTCAGCTTGGACCACAAGGGTGTCAAGGGCGCTTCCGGCAGCAAAGCGGCGGCCGATTGCTGGCGCTGACGCAGGCGGGCGCCCCGAGCGCGCGTCAGATTTCTTTGATCAGGCGACTGAACTCGTCGACGTCTTCAAAGCTCCGGTACACCGACGCAAAGCGCACATAAGCCACCTTGTCGAGGCGCTTGAGCTCCCGCATCACCAACTCACCAATGCGGGTGGAGGGCACTTCACGCACACCACTGGCCAGCAGCTTGTCTTGGATGCGCTCGATGGCCGCATCCACCTGCTCGATGCTGACCTGGCGTTTGCGCAGCGCCAAGGTCATCGAGGCTCGCAGTTTGGCTGGGTCAAACTCCACCCGGGCGCCACTGCGTTTAACGATGGCGGGCAGGGCGATCTCCGCCCGCTCATAGGTGGTGAAGCGCTTATCGCACTTGGTGCAGCGCCGCCGCCGCCGGATCACATCGCCTTCGTCCGACTCACGGGTCTCCACCACTTGGGTTTCATCGTGGGCACAGAAAGGGCAACGCATGATGCGACGGGGCGGCTAGGGCGGGCTTAGCGGTAGACCGGGAACTGACGGGTCAGGGCAGAGACCTTCTCACGCACGGCCGCGATATTGGCCGCGTCATGCGGGTTGTCCAACACGTCGGCGATCAGGTGAGCCGTGGCACGGACCTGCTCTTCCTTAAAGCCACGGGTGGTCAGGGCCGGCGTGCCCAAACGGATGCCGCTGGTGACCATCGGCTTTTGCGGGTCGTTGGGGATGCCGTTCTTGTTGCAGGTCATGTGGGCTGCGCCCAAGATGGCCTCAGCTTCCTTGCCAGTCAAGTTCTTGGGGCGCAGGTCGACCAGCATCACATGGCTCTCGGTGCGGCCCGAGACAATGCGCAGGCCGCGCTCGATCAAGGTTTCCGCCAAGACCTTAGCGTTCTTCACGACCTGCTCTTGGTAGGCCTTGAACTCCGGCGTCAGCGCTTCTTTGAAGGCCACCGCCTTGCCACCGATCACGTGCATAAGGGGGCCGCCTTGGATGCCCGGGAAGATGGCGCTGTTGATCTTCTTGGCGATGTCCTCGTTATTCATGAGGATGATGCCGCCGCGCGGGCCGCGCAGGCTCTTGTGCGTGGTGGAGGTCACCACATCCGCGTGAGGCACCGGGTTGGGGTAGACACCGGCAGCAATCAAGCCCGCATAGTGGGCCATGTCCACCATGAAATAGGCGCCGATTTCCTTGGCGATCTTGGCGAAGCGCTCGAAATCAATGCGCAAGGCGTAGGCCGATGCGCCCGCGATGATCAGCTTGGGCTTGTGCTCACGGGCCTTGGCTTCCATGGCCTCGTAGTCGATGGCTTCATTGGCATCCAAGCCATAGCTCACCACCTTGAACCACTTGCCCGACATGTTCAGCGGCATGCCGTGGGTCAAGTGGCCGCCTTCAGCCAGGCTCATGCCCAGAACCGTGTCACCCGGCTGCAGCAGGCCGAAGAACACGGCCTGGTTAGCTTGAGAGCCTGAGTTGGGTTGCACATTGGCGAAGTTGGCGCCAAACAACTGCTTGACGCGGTCGATGGCCAGTTGCTCCACGACGTCGACGTTTTCGCAGCCGCCGTAGTAGCGCTTGCCGGGGTAGCCTTCGGCGTACTTGTTGGTCAGCTGCGAGCCCTGCGCGGCCATCACGGCCGGCGAGGTGTAGTTCTCGGAGGCGATCAGCTCAATGTGCTCTTCCTGGCGCTGGTTTTCAGCTTGGATGGCAGCGAACAGTTCGGGATCGACGTTGGACAGGGTCGATTGGGTGCGGTCGAACATGGAGGTTTCCTTCAAGTCAGGGCGAATGAACCCAGCCGCAGCGGCCTCACAAGGAAGCACAAAGGGTGGGGTGCCCAGGCGAACGGCTGTCTGAAGCCAGGCTTTACAGCACTGGCCCTGCGCTTCCCAGTGGTGATCCACCTCGGCAGGCCGCGGCGGGCCAAAGCCGCCAACGGCACTGACTTATCGCCAGTCGCGCAGTGGGTGAAGTGTAACGCCCCTCAGCAGGGCAGCCCAGCCCAGAACGCCGTAAAGGGCTGCGACGTGGCGGCGATGCCGCAGGGTTCAGCGAGCGACGTCGGCCAGAGCGATTTGCTCGCGCGTGGGCGTCTCGGAGGCCTCATTGGCTTTCGGTGCGCTGTGGCTGGAACCCGGCGTCTCCTGGGACGAGGAGGCAGATGGTGCGGCTGTGGGCAGAGACACCGGCACAGCCGCAGGGGCCGACGCCGCTGCGGCGCCAGAGGCGACGATGATCATGGGTGCGGTGACAGGCACACTTTGGCCGGCCGCGACGCGCTCCAGATACTGCTGCTCGCCCAGAACCTTGGCGGCATAGCCGCCGTCATCGTCCAAATTGGCTGCGCCAACGTAATAGCGCAGACCGGCTTCGAGGCCACCCGCACGCGCAATGCACTCCCGCAACACCTGCACACCCACGCGCAGGTTGGTCACGGGGTCGAAAGCTGCCAATCTGCCCCCAAAGGCTTGGTACTTGTCGTTGTGCACGCGGGTCATCACCTGCATCAGACCTTGCGCGCCCACGGGGCTTTGGGCAAAGGGGTTGAAGCTCGATTCAATGGCAGTGATGGCCAAGATCAGAGTCGGCTCGACGCCAGCTTTTTGGCCCACATGCCAGGCTTCTTGCACGATGCGGGCCACAGGCTCGGGGGCCACGCGGTAGCGGCGAGACAGCCATGTCGTCACGGCGGCTTGCTGACGGGTCAGTTGGGCGGGGTCAACCGCCAGCGCGCGGGCCAAGGAGAGGTGCTCGGGGTCATCGGGCATTGCCACGTAGTCGGCAACCGCCACGCCGGCACGCCGGCCGTGGCGCTCCTGCAGCCAGCCCAGGACTTCACGCTCCATGCTCAGGCGCAGGTCGGCGCGCCCGGCGGCAAACATGGCGATGGCAATCACCAAAAGGCCGACCAAGGCCAACATGTTGTGGCTGACTTCGAGCAGGCCGTGGCCGACGTCTTTTGCAAATACTGTGACGGCGTTCTGGCTGCTCGTCACCATGCGCTTGATCCATTGAACCTGGGGCATCAGCTTCCTTTGTGTCGCACTGCAAGTGCCCTGGGCACCTCGGGGCCATCGGGGCATGGCTGCCCAGCGGTGTGGCCTGCAGTGGCGATAATCGTCTGCCTGTGGGTCTCTGACCACTTTGTGGACAGGGCCCCGGCGGCGGGAGGGGCTATCCCCAAAGGGCTCAAAACGAAGGAGCCAGGGTTAACCCGTAATGGTTTGCGTTGGCGCATTGTAGAGAGTGCCCAAATAACCAGTCAAGCATAACGAATCGTTCTCTTATTACCCAATTCAATGAAATACCGTGATTTAAGAGACTTCATCAGCGGATTGGAACGTGGCAATGAGTTGCAGCGCGTCAGCGTGCCGGTGTCTCCGCACCTGGAGATGACGGCGCTGTGCGACAAGGTCTTGCGTGCCGAAGGCCCCGCCTTGCTGTTTGAGCGTCCGACCGGCTTTAGCAGCCCGGTGCTGGGCAACCTCTTTGGCACGCCCCGCCGCGTGGCGCTGGGCATGGGGGCAGAGTCGGTGTCCGACCTGCGCGATGTGGGCCGCTTGCTGGCGGCCCTCAAGGAGCCTGAGCCACCGCAGTCGCTCAAGGAAGCCGGCAAGCTCTGGGACATGGCCAAAGCGGTGTGGGACATGAAGCCGGCCAAAGTCAGCCATGCGCCTTGTCAGGAGGTGGTGTTGGAAGGCTCGGCGGTGGACCTCAGCCGGTGGCCGATTCAGTATTGCTGGCCGGGCGACGCCGCACCGCTGATCACCTGGGGCTTGGTGGTGACGCGCGGCCCGCAGTCGGTGGCGCGTCCGCGTCGGCGCCAAAACTTGGGCATCTATCGGCAACAAGTGATCGGCTCGCGCGAGGTCATCATGCGCTGGCTGGCGCACCGCGGCGGCGCCTTGGACTTCCGCGAGTTTGCCCGTGCCAACCCGGGTCAGCCCTTTCCCATGGCGGTCGCGCTGGGCGCAGACCCTGCCACCACCTTGGGGGCTGTCACGCCGGTGCCGGACAGCCTCAGCGAGTACCAATTTGCCGGGCTCTTGCGTGGGGGCCGCACCGAGCTGGCCGACACCCAAGTGGGCGAGGGGGAGCTGAAGCTGCAGGTGCCGGCCCGCGCCGAGATGGTGTTAGAAGGTCATATCCCACCGGCGCCCGAGGGCTGGGAAGGGGTGAGCGAGCATGGCGTGCCGCTGAAGTCTGTGAATGGCTACCTCCATGCCTTAGAAGGCCCCTACGGTGACCACACCGGCTATTACAACGAGCAAGACTGGTTCCCCGTCTTCCGCATCGACCGCTTGACCCATCGGCGCGACCCGATCTATCACTCCACCTACACCGGCAAGCCGCCCGATGAGCCCGCTGTGCTGGGCGTGGCCTTGAATGAAGTGTTTGTGCCGATTCTGCAAAAGCAGTTTCCGGAGATCGTGGACTTCTACCTGCCGCCCGAAGGCTGCAGCTACCGCATGGCGGTGATCTCCATCCGCAAAGCCTACCCAGGACACGCCAAGCGCGTGATGTTTGGCCTGTGGAGCTTCCTGCGCCAGTTCATGTACACCAAGTTCATCGTGGTGACGGACGAGGATGTCAACATCCGCGACTGGAAAGACGTGATTTGGGCCATCACCACCCGCATGGACCCGGTGCGCGACACCACCTTGGTGGAACATACGCCGATTGACTACCTCGATTTCGCATCGCCGGTCAGTGGCCTGGGCGGCAAGATGGGTCTCGACGCTACAAACAAGTGGCCGGGTGAAACCTCCAGAGAGTGGGGGCGGGTGATCGAGATGGATGCCGATGTCTCGGCGCGGGTCGACGGCGTGCTGGCGCAAATGGGCGACTGGGCCACAGCCGCCAGAAAGTTGTAAAGCACAGGCGACGGGGCCTTGTGGTGGGCTCGAACTTGGACTACGCTTGAGCCACCTCTTGATGAGGTTTTGACCACGGCGCATTTCCCGCGCTGTCGAGGCCCCGGCCCGATACTCGCCGGATCCTCTCAGGAAGGGTGAGCCTTCCACAAGCCCCGTCCGGCTCGCTGGTCGGGGCTTCGTCTTTTCTGCGGGCGGTCCCCGCCTGGCGTCAGCCGCCGTCGGCCCTGCCGCGTTGCCTTGACCTGCTTGTCTTGAAGTTTCCGAATGCCTTTGATTGCTGTGGTGGCCCGCTTGCGTGGCCTGATGTCTGTGTGGGCTCGTCCAGGTGTGCGGCGCTGGTGCTGGGGGGGATTGATCGTCACGGTCACGACAGGCCTGTTGGCCTATGCGGCCGTGCCTTGGGTGGTGCGCCAAGTCGCGACCGAGCAAGTCCAGGCCCAACTCGGCCGCGGTGTGAGCATCGGTGACATACGCTTTCAGCCCTGGGCCTTGGCGTTGGAGGTGGACGACCTGGCGCTGATGGGGCCGACGCCCACGGCGCAGCCTCTCGTGAAAATGGCTCACCTGCGGCTCAACCTGAGTGCGGCCAGCGTGTGGCGCCGAGCGCCCGTGGTGGAGTCGCTGCAGCTTGAGGGGGTGGCCCTCAAGCTCACGCGCACCCGTGCCGGGCACTACGACGTGGACGACATCCTCCAGCGCTGGCGCGAGCGGCCAGTTCAGGCCGATGCGCCACCCCCGCACTTTGCCGTCTACAACCTGAGCGTCAGTGGGCTTGAGGCCGAGTTTGAGGACCAACCCGCCGGGCGCATTCATCGGGTGGAGCAAGGCCTTCTGACCTTGCCCTTCCTGTCGAATCAAGACGACGAGGTGGAGGTGCGCGTCGAGCCTCGTTTGGCCTTTAAGCTGGATGGCGCTCAGTTTGATACCGGGGCGCAAGCCAAACCTTTCGCTGCCAGCCGCGAGGCGGTGGTGACGCTGAACCTGCGCGACTTGGATGTGGCGCCATGGCTGCCGTATTGGCCTGCCAGCGCGCCAGTGCGGCCCAGTCAAGGGCGCTGGTCGGCTGACCTGAGTGTGAGTTTTGCGCAGCCACAGGGCAAGGCGGCCCGGCTGGCGGTGGGCGGGCGCATCGATGCCCTGGACGCCGCTTGGACTTTGGCCGATGGCCAACCGCTGCTGGGCTGGCGCTCGATGTCCTTGGGGCTGGGGCAAATCCAGCCTTTGCTGCGCCAGGTGGCGCTGGAGAGTCTGACGATCAACGGCCTGCAAGGGACGCTCCGGCGCGAGTCTTCTGGCCAGTTGGCCGTGATGAAGGCTTTCAGTCCGGCTGCAGCAGTCGAGGCGCCCTCCGCGCAGGCACAGTCTGAGGGCCGCAGCGATTGGGCCGTGAGCCTGGAGCGCTTGGAGATCCCCGAGGCGCGCTTGCTGTGGCAAGACCAATCCGTGCGCCCGGCGCTGAGTTGGCAAGCCCAGAACATCCACCTGCGCGGCGAGCACTTGCGCTGGCCACTGCCCAGCGAGCGGCCTGCTCAGCCTTTGAGTCTCCGCGGCGAGTGGGCGCCTGAAGGCGCGGTCCAGGCGCCCGCCACGTGGCAGGCTGAAGCCCTGGTGAGCGAACAAGGCGGCCAACTCCAACTGAGCCTGAGCGACTGGCCCTTGGTCTGGTGGGGGCCTTATCAACCTGCGGCCCTCCAGGCGCAGGCGCAAGGGTTGCTCGGCTTGAAAGGGGCGGTGCAGTGGACCGTCAACGCCAAGGCTCCGCTGCAATTTGAGGCGCAAGTCGACCATCTGCAGATTGATCACCTCAAGCTCAGTGCCCCGGGCAACCCTGCGGCGCTGGCCGTTCGACAAGTGGCTTTGGACGACTTGGGCCTGAAGTGGCCGCAGCAGCACCTGAGCGTGGCCAAGCTCATGCTGGATCAGCCGGCGGTCAAAGCGGCGCGGTCGCCTGAAGGCGAGCTGGACTTGCTGGCTTGGTGGCAGCCCGCATCCGATGCAGCCGCTGCGCCAAGCAAGGCCCCCTCCGAGCCTCAGCCCTGGCAGGTCAAATTCGGCCTGGTGGAGTGGCAGGGCGGACAGTTGGCCTGGCGCGATGCGCAAGCTCCGCGTGAGGTGGACCTGACCCTGAGCGCCTGGAACACGCAGTGGCGCGGCTTGCAGTGGCCCGCCACACAGCCTTGGGGCCTGCAAGGCAGTGCCCGCCTGGCGGCTGCGGGGGACCCGCGTCGCCAAGCGGGCGGGCAAGTGCGCTGGAGCGGGCAGGTGATGCCGTCACCCTTCAGTTGGCGCGGCAAGCTGGAGTCTGACCGTTTGCCCTTGCATTTGCTGGCGCCGTACGTGCCGAGCCTGCCACTGGACATCCAACGCGCCGAGTTGACCTGGCGTGGCCAGCTCGCCGCCAGCCTGGCCGAGGCCGGGCCCTCTTGGCATGCCCAAGGCGAGGCCACCGTGACCGACTTTCGGGCCATGGCGCCAGGCGCCAGTGCCGCTCCCGCTGTAGCCGGTGGCTTGGGTGAGCGCTCCGATGAAGAGCTGCTCAGCTGGCAGACGCTGTCACTGCCCGAGCTGGATGCGATGGGCGAGCCGGGCCGCCCGCCGCAGATCAAGCTGGGTGTGGTCGTCTTGGCCGATGCCTTTGCGCGCTTGGTGGTCACTGAAGATGGTCGTTTGAACCTGACGGCTCTGGCGCCCCCTGCAGCGGCGGCATCTGCCAGCTCGAACGCGGTGGCGTCGTCGCCGGCGGCCGTAGCATCCGCAGCCAGCAGCGCCGGCCTCAGAACGCCTGCCGTGCTGCTGAACGTGGCGGGCGTGCGCCTGCAAAATGGGCGGGTGGATTTCAGCGACCGCTTCATCCGCCCCAACTACCGTGCCGACTTGACGGCATTGAATGGCCAGATCGGCGCGCTCAGCAGCCCCGCTCAGGGCCCTGCGACCTTGGCGCTGCAAGGGCGTGCGGCCGGCACCGCAGACCTGGACATACGAGGTCAGATCCAGCCCTTTGCCCAACCTCCAACCTTGGACATTGAGGCGCGGGCCACAGACTTAGAGCTGGCGCCTCTGACGCCCTATGCGGCCAAGTACGCCGGCTATGCCATCGAGCGCGGCAAGCTCTCCCTGAAGGTCGGCTACCAAGTGCAGGCCGACGGCCAGCTGCGGGCGCAGAACCAATTGATCCTGAATCAGCTGACCTTTGGCGAGCGGGTCGAGAGCCCCGACGCCACGCGCCTGCCCGTGGCCTTGGCCGTGGCGCTGCTCAAAGACCGCCACGGTGTGATCGACCTGCACCTGCCCATCGAGGGCTCACTGAACGACCCGCAGTTCCGCATTGGCCCGGTGGTGTTGAAGTTGGTGCTCAATCTGTTGGGCAAGGCCATCACCTCGCCCTTCTCTTTGCTTTCGGGCGGCGGTGGTGATGAGCTGTCCCAAGTGGCCTTTGAGCCGGGCACGGCTCAGCTCAGCGCCTCTGCTCGCACCGGGCTCGACAAGGTGGCCAACGCTTTGCTGGACAGGCCGAGCCTGAGCTTGACCGTCCATACGGCGCTGGACCTCGGTGCGGAGCAAGAGGCCTTGCGTGGCGCAGTTCTGGCCCAGCGCTTGCAGGCTGAGCGCCGCAAGGAGTTGGCCCGCGCGGGCGAGGCCGTCCCTCAAGGTGAGTTAACACTGAGCGAGCCAGACCGCAGCCGCTTGCTGTCGCGCCTCTATGCTGACACGCGCCTGCCCAACAAGCCGCGCAATGTCTTGGGCCTTGAGAAGAGCGTCACGGCGGCCGAGGCCGAGACCTTGCTCAAGGCGGCGATCACGGTGGGGCCGGAGCAGATGCGGGAGTTGGCCCTGCAGCGCGGCTTGGCTGTGCGGGACGCCCTGGTGGCCAAAGGCTTGCCAGGGGAGCGCATCTTCTTGGCTGCGCCGTCTGCCAAAGTGGCCGGCACGGTGGAGGGCGCGATGGTCGCCTCTCATGTGGCCGGCCTGACTTTGGGCATGCCCTGACGAGGGGAAAGCGCCACGCACTATCATCCTGCGCATGATTGATGCTTCATCCTCCCCCGCCACCATCACCCTGGGCGGCGGCTGCTTCTGGTGCCTCGAGGCTGTGTATGAGCAGGTTCGTGGCGTGCTGCGGGTGGAATCGGGCTATGCCAATGGTCATGTCCCAGCGCCCACTTATGAGCAGGTGTGTGAAGGCACGACCGGCCATGTCGAAGTGGTGCAGGTGCACTATGACCCGCAGCAGGTCAGCTTGCGCGAGCTGCTGGAAGTGTTTTTCCTCATTCATGACCCCACGACGCTAAACCGACAAGGCAATGATGTGGGCACGCAGTACCGCTCAGGCATCTATGTCATCTCAGAAGAACAGCGCCAGACGGCACAGGCTGTGTTGGCCGAGGTCAACGCCGCCCTGGCCGCTGAGGGCCGTGGGGTGGCCGTGACCGAGCTGTGCCCGCTGACGCAATACTGGCCTGCCGAGGCCTATCACCAGCATTACTTTGCCCAGCACCCCCAGCAGGGCTACTGCGCCTATGTCGTGGCGCCCAAGGTGGACAAGTTCCGCCGCAGCCTCAGCCGTTTGCTCAAGGCTTGAGCATGTTGGCGTGGTCTGGGCTTTCCGTGGCATGGGCGGGCGGTGCGAAGGCGATTGCATTTGCAGACTTTGAAGCGCCTCACGGGGCGCGTGTCGTGGTTTGCGGGCCTTCGGGCTGTGGCAAGTCCACCCTGCTGGCCGTGCTTGCAGGCTTGCTGACGCCGCAACAAGGCCAGTTGCAGGTTGGAGACACTCACCCTTTGAGCTTGAAGGCCTCGGAACGCGACGCGTGGCGCGGGCAGCAGGTCGGCTTGGTACCGCAGCGCCTGCATCTGGCTCAGGCGCTCACGGTGCAAGAAAACCTGGCCTTGCCCTTTGTGGCCGCGGGCCTGCCGGTGGACGAGGCGCGGGTCAGCCAATGCCTGCAGCAGCTGGGCCTGTCGGCGCTGGCCCAGCGCCGACCGCATGAGCTGAGCGTGGGCCAGGCTCAGCGCGTGGCGATTGGCCGAGCTGTGATGCGCTCGCCCACGCTGCTGTTGGCTGACGAGCCCACCGCGCACCTGGACGATGCCCATGCTGACGCGGCCCTGCGTCTCTTGGATGAAGCCGCTCAGGCTGTCCAGGCCACGCTGCTCATCGCCACCCATGATCAACGCTTGCTGACACGCTGGCCTCAGGCGCATGTGCTGCGCTTGCCGGCTCTGACTGGCTTGGAGTTGGCATGAGCTTGTGGCACTTGTCATGGCGGTTTTTGTGGGCGCGGCCGCTGCTGGCCTTGCTGAATATCGCGCTCTTGGCGTTGGGGCTAGCGGCCGTTAGCCTGGTGGCCTTGACCAGTGAGCAGGTTGAGCGTGGCCTCAGTCGCGATTTGCGCGGCATCGACTTGGTGGTGGGGGCCAAAGGCAGCCCACTGCAACTCATCTTGGCGGGCGTGTTCCACTTGGATGTACCCAGCGGCAACATCCCCGCCACCACCATCAACACTTTGACCCAAAACCCGTTGGTCGAGACAGTGGTGCCGCTGTCGCTGGGGGACAGCTTGGCGGGCTATCGCATCGTCGGCACCACGCCGGCTTATGCGGGCCTTTATGAGTTGCCTCTGGCCCAGGGCCTGTGGTGGCAAAAGCCGCTGCAAGCGGTGCTGGGGGCCGAGGTGGCGCAGACCCAAGGCTTGGGGCTGGGCCAGTCTTTTGTGGGCGTGCATGGCCTGGGTCAGGGTGGGCCGGCCCACGACGGCGAGGCCTACACCGTGGTGGGCGTGTTGCAACGCTGTGCCTGCGTGCTCGACCGGCTGGTGCTGACGGATGTCGCCTCGGTCTGGGCGGTTCATGAGGCGCATGGTCATGCCGCCCCAGCGGTGGCCAGCGCGGCCTCAGCCGCAGGCTCATCCCGTCTGGCCCATGATCCTCATGAGGACCATGACCATCACCACGATGATCACGATCACGACAAAGACAAGCCGAAGACTGTTGCCGTGGCCAGTGCCAGCGCTGAGCCGGACCTGAGTCATCGCGAAGTCACCGTGCTCTTGGTGCGCTACCGCAGCCCACTGGCGGCTGTGAGCCTGCCACGCTGGGTCAATGCGCAAGACGGCCTGCAAGCAGCCGCCCCCGCCTTGGAGAGCGCGCGTCTGCTGCGCATGGTGGGCGTGGGCATTGAAGTGCTGCGTGGCTTCGGGCTTTTGTTGGTGCTGGTGGCGGGCGCGTCGGTGTTCATTGCGCTCTATCACGCCGTGCGGGAGCGCGAGCCAGATCTGGCCATGATGCGCATGTTGGGCGCGTCGCGTGGGCGCATTGCCAAGGTGGTGTTATTGGAAGCGCTCAATTTAGCCACCTTAGGCTTGATCGTGGGCCTGAGTTTGGGCCACGGTCTGACGGAAGTGCTTGGCCGCCTGCTCGCCGCTCAGCACGCCATGCCGGTCACCGGGTGGTGGTGGAGCACGCAGTCGCTGTGGCTCATCCTAGGCGCTTATGCATTGGCGATAGTGGCGGCTGTGCTCCCGGCTTTACGGGCTGCGCGCTTGGATGTCACCCGCTTGCTGCAAAATCCACACTGATATGACCACACCACACACCCTGACGATCGCACTGCTGCTGTGGGCGGCCTTGCCCAGCTTCGGCCTCGCCCAAGCTGTTTCTGCCGCGCCTGCCGCGCCTGCAGCCTCTGGCACGGCCGTGCTGAGCCCACCGCTGTCGGGCGCGTTGGGCAGTGGCCCGGGCTATCACGACCCGCGCAGCCCCTTCAAGCCTTTGCAAGAGAAAGAAGGGGTGGTGTCTTGGTCGGTGCTGTCGTCAGTCACGACCAAGCCTGAGCGCAACCGTTTGGTGCCGGTGTTTCCCAAGCCTGTACAAGCCTTGAACAACCAAACGGTCAAGGTGCAGGGCTTCATGATGCCGCTGGAGCCGGGCGATAAGCAAAAGCACTTTCTGCTCTCTTCGGTGCCCACCAGTTGCACCTTTTGTGTGCCGGCTGGGCCAGAAGGCTTGGTTGAGGTCAAGACCCTGACGCCGGTCAAGTACACCTTGGAGCCGGTCATGGTCGAAGGCAAGCTCTCGGTGCTGCCCAAAGACCCTTATGGTCTTTATTACCGCATCGTGGGTGCTCAACCCGTGAGCGCTCCCTGAGAGGCTGAAGCGGTTTTCTCATGAGTCCCGGTTCACTTCAGACTTTGCGCCGATCCGTTCGCGGGCGGGCGTCGTCGTGGCTGTGGGCCTTGGTCTTGGCCTTGGTGCTGCCGTCCCTGTGGGGCCATTGGCACCGCGTGGCGCACGCGCCGGGCCTGAACGGTGCGGCGGCGGCACTCAGCGCGACGGTTCATGACGGGCATGCCTCTGGCACGGCCGAGTGCCGTGTGCTGGACCAAGCCGCCTGCGCAGACGGTCTGGCCTTGCTGCTGGCTGCCATGCCGGTGGTGCTGGCCGCGCCTCCCCGAGAGGCCACGGTCATGGGGCCAGGCGCCACGGCGCGCACTTTGGCCCCTTATGCGGCCCGGGCACCCCCACTAGACCCAGTTGTTTGAGTCTTCTTTCAAGCCGCCCGCTCCGACCGTGACCGGGCTGCGTCTACAGGGTGAGTTTTCCTCATCCTGACTCTTCTTTTTGCATGTCAGCAGCGCCCTCGGCGCTGGCCTGCGTGCCTGGGTACCATGAACTTTCAAATGATTCCGACCGCATGGGCCGCTGGCCTGTGCTTGGGTGCAGCCACCTGCGCTGCGCAAACCAACCCTGCCAACAACACCACCGAGCGGGTGGTGGTGATCGGCAACCCCCTTGGCCAAGCCGAACTGGCGCAGCCCACGGCTGTGCTGACGGGCGAGCGTCTGCTGCTCAAAAAATCGAGCACCCTGGGTGAGACGCTGGAAGGCGTGGCCGGCGTGGCTTCGAGCGGCTTCGGCCCCAACAGCCAGCGGCCAGTCATCCGTGGTCTGGACGGGGACCGTGTGCGCCTGTTGGACAACGCTGGCGCAACCATCGACGCCTCCAACCTCAGCTATGACCACGCGGTGGCCATGGACCCGCTGGTGATTGAGCGCGTCGAGGTGCTGCGAGGGCCCGCCTCTTTGCTCTACGGTGGCAATGCCACGGGCGGTGTGGTCAACACCATTGACAACCGCATCCCCAAGCAAGCCCTCACCGATTTGGGTGGCCGACTGGAGCTGCGCGGTGGTGGTGCGGCCAGTGAGCGCAGTGCCTCGGCCGTGGTCGAGGGGCGCTTGGCGCCCGGCTGGAGCTGGCATGTGGACGCCTTTGATCGCAAGACTTCTGACCAGAAGGCGCCGCGATTCACGCCGGTCGAGGACGGCGAGGCCCTCGAGCCGACGGACCGCGTCCGCAACTCGGCCGCCAAGGCGCGCGGGGGCGCTTTGGGGCTCTCGTGGGCCGACGACAAGGGCTATGTGGGCCTGTCCTTTGACCGCTATGACAACCGCTATGGCGTGACGGTGGAGCCCGACGTAACCATCGACATGAATCGGCGGCGCACCACTTTGGCCGGCGAGCGAAGCCTGGGCGGCTTCGTGGACAAGCTCAGCTTCCAGTTATCAGACACGCGCTATCAGCACCAGGAGATTGAAGGCAGTGGTGAGGTGGGCACCACCTTCTCCAGCCGTGGGCAAGCGCTACGTGTCGAGGCGCGACATGCCCCACAAGGTGCTTGGCAGGGCGTCGTCGGCCTGCAAGCGGAGTCCATGCGCTTTGAGGCCTTGGGTGAGGAGGCCTTTGTGCCCGGCACACGGACCCGCTCGCTGGCGCTGTTCGGCATGGAAGAGTGGCGCTCGGGCCCGCTCAGCCTCACGCTGGGTGGCCGCGCAGAGCGGGTGACGGTGCGCTCGGACGGCGATGCCGCAGAGGTGGAGGAGCCACGCTTCGGCGAAGCGCAGTCACGTAGCTTCAGCCCGGGCAGCCTGTCGGTGGCCGGTGCCTGGCGCTTCATGCCGCAATGGAGCCTGACGGGCAGCCTTGGCGCGACCCAACGTGCGCCGGCTTACTATGAGCTGTATGCCGACGGTGTGCATGTGGCGACGGCGGCCTATGAGCGCGGCGACCCCAGCCTGGGGCTGGAGCGCAGCACGCACGCCGACTTGGGGGTGAGCTGGCAGAGCGGCGCGAACCTTTTCAAAGCCAATGTGTTTGCGATGCGATTTGGCCGCTTCATCGCCCTGGACGCCACCGGCGAGACCTTCAGCGAAGTGGGCGAGGACGGTGAGCTGTTCAGCGTACCCGTCTACGCCTTTCAGGGCGTACCCGCCAACTTGTGGGGCCTGGAGCTGGAAGCCAAGCACCGCCATCAATGGGCGCAATGGCGCATTGACGGCACTGCCACCTGGGATTGGACCCGGGGTGAGAACAGCCGTACCGGCGAGCCCCTGCCACGCTTGGCACCCATGCGCATGAACCTGGGCCTGGCGGCCCACCAGGGCGCCTGGTCACTGGGGGCTGGCGTCAAGCACGCCTGGGCACAGCGTCGGGTTTCGCAAGGTGACGCCGCCACCCCGTCCTACACCTTGGTCAATGTGTGGGCCACCTACACCTTGCCGTGGGCCGCAGGGGAATGGCAAGCCTTTCTGAAGGGCGACAACCTGAGCAATGCCTTGGCTTACAACGCGACGGCCGTGCGCACGGTGCGTGAGCTGTCGCCGCAGGCCGGTCGGGCGTGGACACTGGGCCTGCAGGCGCGGTTTTAACGCTCAGGTCAAGGGGCGAGGCGCTCACGCAGCCAAGCCCCTTGCTCGTCCTGCCGGTAGGCCAAGCGGTCGTGCAAACGCGAGGGGCGTCCCTGCCAGAACTCAAAGCGATCGGGTGTCAGGCGATACCCTCCCCAGTGGGGCGGGCGGGGCGGGTTGAGTGCATGACGCAAGGCCGCCTGCGCTGCATTGGCCACCAGCGTGGCGCGAGAGCTGATCACTTGGCTCTGTGGCGACGCCCAAGCGCCCAGGCGCGAGTCCAGCGGGCGTGAATGAAAGTACTCGTCCGATTCCTGCTCGGAGGTTTTCTCGACCCGGCCCTCAATACGCACCACCCGCTCCAATTCGACCCAGTGGAACTGCAGCGCGGCCCATGGGCAATGGGCTAACTCTTGGCCTTTGCGGCTTTGGTAGTTGGTGTACCAGACGATGCCGGCCTCATCGTAGCCTTTGATCAGCACAATGCGGGTGGACGGCCGCCCTTCGGCACTGACCGTGGCGAGGGTCATGGCATTGGGTTCCGGCAACTCTGCCGCCAACGCTTCTTTGAACCAGCGGTCAAACTGCTGCAGGGGCGATGGCTCTGAGGCGGATTCATCCAACTCAGCCCGTTCGTAACTCTTGCGTAATTGGGCAATGTCTTTCATGGGCTCAGTGTACGACTGCGCCCCTCCGACAAATGCCAGCTAGGGCAATGCCTTAGGTGAAGGCACGACTGTTCGCCAAGGGCGAGTGCCTCCATTCTCTGACCTAGCGAACTCGGGATTCGAGGACGAATTTTTGCGGTGCAAGAAAGTAGGGGTATGAAGACGGGCCCAGTGGTGGTGGTGTTGGCAGCGGGGCGTGGCGCGCGCTATGCCGGCGCACGTCATAAGCTGGCTGAGCCCTGGGGTGATCGCACTGTGCTGGGCCATACGCTGCACCATGCGGTCAGCACGGGATTGCCCGTCGTGGTCGTCACCACCCCCGCGTTTGCCGAAGAGGCTGCGCGCCATATCGCCCGCAAAGATGTGGTGGTGATGGGCGGGCCGGATGGGCCGCCCCGTGGTGGCATGGGGGATTCGATCGCGGCGGGTGTGGCTTCGCGGCCGTCGTCGTCTGGCTGGCTGATGGTGCCGGCAGACATGCCCATGCTGTTGCCCGCGACGATCCGGCAGGTGGCTGAGGCCCTGAAGCGCCATCCCCTGGCTTTTGCGCAAGTGCAAGGGCGGCGGGGCCATCCAGTCGGTTTTGGCGGCGAGTTGTACACCGATTTGGTGGCGCTCACGGGCGATGAAGGGGCGCGCCGAATCTTGGCGCGCTATCCGGCCCACGCTGTGGAAGTCAGCGACCCGGGCAGCCTGCAAGACATTGATACGCTGGAAGATCACGCTCGCCTGCATCAGCAATGGCAGGCCCAGATCGGCATTGCTGCCGCTTGATCCGCCGCAGTGCGCCACTCAGACTCCGTCGGCGCGGTGGGGCGTCGGCGCTGTGGCGGGCGCCACCTGCTCAGCCAGGCGCATCAGGCGCTGCACCTCGGCGTCACGGATCCCCATCTGGGCCAATTGCGCAGCAGTCTGCGCCAAGTACTCCAAGGTGCTGCCATAGCGGCCACGGGCCCGCTGGAAGATCTCCAGCAAGGCTGCATCGCTGAGCCGGCCGGTATGGGAGGGGTGGCGGTGTGGCAGGGTGAAGGCCAGCGCCGATACCCGGCCTTCTGGGGTGCGGCAACTCAACCAGCGTGGGTCATACACGCCCGTGGGCATCTCGCGCTCCCACAGGGCTTGCAAGACTTCTCGCTCAGCGCCGGTGCGCACGCGATAAACCCGTCCCACACAGGAGCCACCGGCCATCAATGCAAAGACCAGGCCGGGGCAGTCCACGCTGCCGCGATTGACGCGTGAGCGCATCCGAAAGGCGCGGTGCCAACCTGCAACACAGGCTTCTCTCATGTCCACCGCTTCGAACTCGCGCTTCCACAACAAGGAGGCGTAGCCAAAGATCCACAGCGGCTGCTGGCTGGCTCGCCAATGGCTCAGGGCTGCTGCGAGCAGCGGGGCCGGGTCGCGCCAGCCGGGCAGGGTGTTTGTCGCAGGTGACAGGGACGGTGCAGCCATGAGCCGCAAGCATACCGATTTCGCTGACAGGGGTTTGACCATGTAATCAAGTTACACGATAATGATGGGGTTGGTTACATCATCGTTTCTTCCAAATCACCTCGCTTATGACTGCACTTCACCCTGTTGTAGACAGCGTCACCCGACGCATTCGCGAGCGCAGCGCTGCTACCCGCAGCGCCTATCTCCAAGGTGTGGACGCCTTGCGCCACCGCGCCCCCGGCCCAGACCGCCTGGGCTGTGCCAATGTGGCACACGCATTTGCGGCCTTGCCCAAGGATGAACGCTTCAAGGTGGTGGCGCAGAAAGCGCCCAACTTAGGCATCGTCACGGCCTACAACGACATGCTCTCGGCCCACCACCCTTATGAGGGCTATCCGGCGCTGATTCGTGAAACTGCGCTGAAACTCGGTGCCACCGCCCAGGTCGCTGGCGCCGTGCCCGCCATGTGTGATGGGGTGACTCAAGGCTACCCCGGCATGGAGCTGTCGCTGTTCTCGCGCGACACCATTGCGATGAGCACCGCCATCGCGCTGTCCCACGATGTATTTGACGCGGTGCTGCTGCTGGGCATCTGCGACAAGATCGTCCCGGGCCTCTTGATTGGCGCCTTGCACTTCGGCCATCTGCCTTGTGTGTTCGTGCCGGCAGGCCCCATGGCTTCAGGCTTGTCCAATGGCGATAAGGCCAAGGTGCGCGAGAAGGCCGCCCAAGGCTTGGTCGGCCGGGACGAGCTGATGCAGGCCGAACAGGCGGCCTATCACAGCCCCGGCACCTGCACCTTTTATGGCACAGCCAACTCCAACCAGATGCTGCTGGAGGCCATGGGCTTGCATGTGCCGGGCAGCGCTTTCGTGCACCCGCATGACCCGCTGCGCAAGGCCTTGACCCAAGAGGCTGTCAGCACGGCCTTGAGCCTCACCCGCAGCCAGCGCGACCTGCCCATCGGTCACCTGGTGGACGAGCGCTGCATCGTCAATGCCATGATCGCTTTGCTGGCGACTGGCGGCTCGACCAACCACCTGATCCACTGGGTTGCGGTGGCCCGCTCGGCCGGCATCCTGATCGATTGGGGAGACTTCTCCGAGCTCTCAGGCGTCATCCCGCTGCTCTCTCGCGTCTATCCCAACGGCTCGGCCGACGTGAATCACTTCCAAGCGGCCGGTGGGCCGGCCTTTGTGCTGCGCGAGTTGCGCGAGAACGGCCTGCTGCATGCCGATGTGGGCACCGTCGCGGCCGGTGGCATTGCGGCTTATGGCCGAAAGCCGGCGCTGGTCGATGGCGCGCTGCGCTGGGACGACCTGCCCGCCCACAGCGGCGACGACAGCGTGGTGCGCACGGTGGCAGCTCCCTTCTCGGCCACCGGCGGCCTGAAGCTCTTAACTGGCAATGTGGGCCGCTCGGTCATCAAGGTGTCGGCGGTGCCTGAAGAGCGGCACATCGTCGAAGCGCCAGCCCTTGTGTTTGACAGTCAAGAAGCGCTGCAAGCCGCCTTCAAGGCCGGTGAGCTGGAGCGCGACTTCATCGCGGTGGTGCGCTTCCAAGGCCCGCAGGCCAACGGTATGCCCGAGCTGCACAAGCTCACCCCACCTTTGGCCGTGCTGCAAGGCAAGGGCTTCAAGGTGGCTTTGGTGACGGACGGCCGCATGTCCGGCGCCTCCGGCAAGGTGCCGGCCGCCATCCACGTCAGCCCCGAAGCGCTGGCTGGCGGCCCGCTGGCCAAGGTGCGCACGGGTGACATGGTGCGCCTGGACGCTGTCGCCGGCACGCTGGAAGCGCTGGTGCCGGCGGCTGAGTGGGACGCCCGACCCTTGGCCCAACGCGACGCGGCGTTGGCTGCCAACCACGCGCATGGCCTGGGCCGTGAGCTGTTTGCAGGGCTGCGCCGCAATGTCAGCACCGCCGAGACAGGCGCTTGCTCTTGGCTCTGACGCTCACAATCAAAAAGGCAATCACGATGAACACGCTTGATTTGGTGACCCACGGCCCGGTGATTCCGGTGATCGTGATCGACCGGCTGGAAGATGCCGTCCCTCTGGCACAGGCGCTGGTCGCCGGTGGTGTCAAAGTACTTGAGGTGACACTGCGCACGCCCGTGGCGCTGGACGCGATTCGGGCCATGGCCCAGGTGCCTGGCGCCATCGTGGGTGCGGGCACCATTCGCAGCGCCGCTGATGCGCGAGCCGCCAAGGCGGCTGGGGCGGTGTTTGGCGTCAGCCCCGGCTACACCGCCGAGGTCGGCGCAGCCTGCCGCGAGGTGGGGCTGCCGCTGCTGCCTGGCGTGGCCACGGCCAGCGAGGTCATGGCGGCGCAGGCCGATGGCCTGAACTTTCTGAAGTTCTTCCCCGCCACGGCGGCCGGAGGCATCCCGATGCTCAAGGCCTTGGCCGGGCCGTTCCCGGACGTGGTCTTCTGCCCCACCGGCGGGATCTCCTTGCAAACAGCCCCGGATTTTCTCGGCCTGCCCAATGTGAAGGTCTGTGGCGGCTCCTGGCTGACCCCAGCCGATGCGGTGAATGCCGGCGATTGGGCGCGCATCACGCGCCTGGCTCAAGAGGCGCAAGCGCTGCGAGGCTGATCAGCGCTCGGGGTGGGGCTGGGCTTGGATGGCTGCCAGCCCGGCTTCTACCTCGGGGCCGTAAGCCTCGCGCCAACGGTTCATGATGCCGTCAAAGCCATCCAGCCGCTCGCCCGGCAGTCCGTCTTCGGCGTGCCAGGGTGCGATGCGGCTCTCGACGGCAAAGTGGCTGGCCGGGGTGAAGGCCGCGGGGTCGTCGAGGCTGCCGATCGATAAATCCATACGCTGCGAGTCGAGGAACTCAAACGTTAAGGGCGTGCCGCAATGCCCGCAAAAGCCGCGCTGCGCGAACTTGGAGCTTTGATAGAAGCGCGGTGCCTCCGCGCCTGTCCAGCGCACCTCGTCTTTGCGCAGATTGAGGTAGGCCGCCCGCGTATTGCCAAAGGCCAGTTGGCACATGCGGCAGTGGCAGTAATAGCCTTCGCGGTGCTCAGGGCGGGCTTCATAGCGCACGCGGCCACATAGGCAGCCGCCTTGTACGGGGGGCAGGGCAGGGCTCATGTCGATGCACCTTGTCGCGTTTTCAGCCAGACGGCCATGCCCTGGCTGTTGAGTTGAATGTCCACCGCCAAAGCCTCCAGCAAGCGCTCATCGCTGTCGGTGTGGCCATGGGCTCTGAGGCTTTGCAGATAGATCTGGGCCAAGCCTGCTCGCAGCGCAGCTTCCGGGGCGTCCAGGCCTTGGCAAGCCTCGCCCAGGCGCACCACCTCGGCCAAGAGCTCACTCTGCTGCGCCGCCAATCGGGCGACATCGCCCAGGCGTCCATAGTGGGTCAGGTAGACGCACTGGGGCTGCGGGGCGAGCAGCTTTTGCCAAGACGCTGCCAACGCCACAGGATCAAACTGGACTGGGGTGCTCGACGGCAAGATCCAGGCTTGGCCCTGCACATCCAACTCGCGGTAGGAGATGCCGAAGGTGTCGCCGGTGAACCAGCCTTCAGTCACTGGGTCCCAAATGCAGTGGTGGTGGCGGGCGTGGCCAGGGGTGTCGATCAGCGTCAGGTGCCGCCGCCCCAGCGGCAAAAGCTCGCCATCCTCGCTGGGCTGAATGCGCGTGCGAGGTACGGGCCGCACATGGCCATAGGAGCGTTGCATTTCTGCGTTGCCGTAGATGGCGGTCGCGCCTTGCCACAGCATCTGCGGCTCGACCAAATGCCGCAGGCCTTTGGGGTGCACCACGACTTGGGCTTGGGGCAGGTGGCTCAGCAATTCCCCGACGCCACCGGCATGGTCCAGATGCACATGGGTGGGGATGATCCAGCGCACTTGGCTGCGTGCCAGGCCCAGGTGCTCTAAGGCGGCGAGCAGCCGAGGTACCGAGAGGCTGGTGCCGCTGTCGATGAAGGCTGCCTCGCCCGCATCAAGCACTAGATACGCGGCATCAAAGGCGGGCCGCTGAAAGCCCGTATCGACCGTGTAAACACCACCGCCCTCGGGATGCGGGGGCGGGGTGTTCAGGCCGTTCATCGCATTGACGCTCAGTTGCCCAGCGCTTGGTAGTAACGCGCCAACTCGACAATGCCATCCGTGCCTTGCAAGCCGCGCAAGGTTTGCTGGGCCTTGGCTTTCTGCTTGGCAGCCAGCTGTGCGCGGCCCAGGGCCAGCTTGGCGTCGTCAGGGCGCTTGATTTGGCCCTTGGCAATGCCTTGGCTGATCAGGGTTTCAGCTTGGGCGGCGTCACCTGCGCCAATGCGGCACTGGCCCAGTTGCACCAGGGCATTGCCGTCTTTGGCGGCGGTGGCCTCGGCCAGCTTGGCGGTGAAGCCCGCCTTGTCCTCAGCCTCGCGCTTGTCCACCAGGGCCTTCAGGCGCTTGTGGCGTTCGGCGTCAGCGCCGGTGCCCAAGGCGCCAGCCGCAAAGCCCTTGTCGACGACTTGCTTGGCTTCTGCGCTGCAGCCCGCTTGCAGGGCCAGTTGAGCCATTTCCATGAAGTCGTTGGTGGCTTCCAGATTGCCTGTGGCCAGCTTCAGGCGCATCACGTCGAGCGAGAAGCGGTCAGAGAAGCCGGACTTGCGCGGCAAGCGGCCTAGCGCAGCAGCCCAGTAATCCTTCTTGGGGTAGTAGGTCACCAGCTTGTCCAGGGCTTGAGCCTGACCGGCGCCGTTATTGGTGCGCGAATAGGCGTCTGCCAAGCGCAGCAAGTCGTTTTCTTCGGGGCGGCGGCCGGCTTGTTCGGCGGCGGAGACGGCGGCGGCCGCGTCTTTGGCAATTGCGCCGTAGTCGCCACTGTTAGCCTGCAGATAGGCTTGCAACTGCTTCAAGGTGGCGCTGTTATTGCCCAGCGATTGCGCCTTGCTCACCCACTGCGTGGCTTTGGCGTTGTTGCGCAACTGAGAATAGGCGTAGGCGAGTGACTCGGCGGTCTGCGCCTGCTCGGCCGCGCTGAGCTTGCCCGAGTTCATCAGGTCTTCCATGGCATCGGCCGCTGCACCGTTGTCGCCAGCGCGTTGGGCTGCGGCGGCACGCATGCGGTCGATCATGAACTGCTCGGCCGGCGTCTTGCCACCCACGCCATTGGCGGCGTTGGCCTTGCTCAGCGCTTCCTTGGCCTTGCCCGCCTTCAGCAGGTCACTGGCTTCCTTCAGGGGTTTAGCCACATCAGGGCGCACGGCTTGGGCTTGGGAAAAAGATGTCGCAAGGCTGAACATCGCAAGGGCGATGACGCGCTTTGAAAAATGCATGTGTTGACTCCTGATAGAAATGAGGCAAAAGCGCTAAACGCGAACCATGATCAGTTGGGCATTACGGCTGGCAGACGATCGAGCGAAAAAGTAATGATCAATGATCCGCGGGACCTCATGGGCCTAGACTCGGCGTCCAATGAGGGCTCTGCCGGACAAGTTTTCATTGCTTGCAAAACCACGCGATCAAGCTGCTTGTGTTGTGGCGTCTCCCCACAAGACTCCGTGATAAAAGCTTCTGACGTTCTGCCATTGCTTTCCACAAAAAAGCCGACACCGACGCTGCATTGGATTTTTGCCCTCATAGCGGCAGGTGTGTATTCAATCTCTCGCGAGAGGCAAGCCGTTTGGGGTTTTGCCGCAGGCATCGCTGATTGGGTGTTGGGACCTGCGCCAGCTTCCGGGTTGGGTTGCGCGTAAAGACATGCGCCAGGAAGAAGTGCCAGCATCGCACAGCAAAAAAAAGGCACAAGAAGCTGTGCCTTTTTCGCAAGGGGCCGAACGGCGGCTAATCCTTGAACTCTGTCCATCGCTATCAATTCATGAAGCGTTCGTTACCCACGATACCAATCTTGGTGACGCCCAGGCGCTGAGCCTCGGCCAGCACCATGGCGACGTGCTTGTACTCCACCAGCTTGTTGGGGTTCAGGTGAACCTCGGGCTGGACGGGCGTTTGCGCGACGCGATAGAGCTTGACTTGCAGATCACCACGGCCTTCAACGGGCTGGCCTTGCCAGTACACGGTGCCGTCAAAGTCCACGTCGATCTTGACGATCTCCGGTGGCGTCGGTGGCGGTGGCTGGTTGGTGTTGATCGGCATGTTCATGTTGACTGCATGCGTCTGCACCGGAATGGTGATGATCAGCATGACCAACAGCACCAGCATCACGTCGATGAGGGGCGTGGTGTTCATGTCCACCATCACATCATCGCTGCTGGAATTTCCGACGTTCATTGCCATAAGGGCCTCTCTTTCGTTCCTGCAGCTTACTGACGCGCTGGCGGTTCGGTGATGAACCCCACCTTGGCAATACCAGCACGCTGGACGGCCACCATCAACTTGCCGATCGATTCGTAGCGGACGGATTCGTCACCACGAATATGCACTTCCGGCTGAGGATCCTTGACCGCTTCCTTCTTCAAGTCGGCGACCAGCTTCTCAACATCCGGGTATTTCTTGATGCCCCAGTACACATCGCCATCCTTGCTGACCGCCAACAGAACGTTCTCTGGTTTGGTCTGCGTCGGGATGTTGATTTCCTTGGGCAGTGTCAGATTGACCGACTGCGTCACCACCGGCACGGTGATGAGGAAGATGATCAACAACACCAACATCACGTCCACCAGGGGCGTAGTGTTGATGGTGGAGTTCATCGCTCCATCGTCGTCACCGTCAGGTGAACCCACATTCATTCCCATGGGTGTTTCCTCTCGCTTTGTTGCTGCTGAGGCCTAGAGCGGCCTCAGCGGGAGCCCATGACAATTACTTCTTGCCAGCCAGCAGCACGTTGTGCAGGTCGCCAGCGAAGGAACGCACTTGCTCCATGGCCAGCTTGTTACGACGGATCAGCCAGTTGTAGCCGATCACCGCTGGCACAGCCACAGCCAAGCCGATGGCGGTCATGATCAGCGCTTCACCCACAGGGCCAGCGACCTTGTCGATGGAAGCTTGGCCGGACACGCCGATTTGGGTCAGCGCTTGCAAGATGCCCCACACCGTACCGAACAGACCCACGAACGGAGCGGTCGAGCCCACAGTGGCCAAGAAGGCCAGGCCGTTTTGCTGCGAGGAGTTGATGGTGTCCACGGCGCGCTGAACGCTCATGCCGATCCAGGTGTGGCGGTCGATTTGCTCAACCAGCGTGCCTTCGTGGTGCTCAGCGGCCTTCATGCCTTCTTCAGCCACGTAGCGGAAAGCGCTGCGCTCAGCCAAGGATTCAGCACCCTTCTTGACGGTGCCAGCGGACCAGAAGCCAGCGGCTTCGCGGGCGCTCTTGTAGAGCTTGCTCTGCTCCCACAGGCGCACGATGATGATGTACCAGCTGCCCACCGACATGATGATCATGATGGCCAGGGTAATGGTGGTCACGCTGAACAAGCCGGCGTGCTGCACCATGGCCTTCAGGCCATAGGGGTTCTCGATTTCTTCCTTTTTGACCTCAGGGGTCACCACACCAACTGGGGGCGCTGCGACGGGCTCGGCCGCTGCGGATGCTGCGGCCGGCGCTGCGGCGTCCGCTGCGGAAGCAGCTTGCGCCAAGACGTCGGTGGGAGCCACGCTCAAAGAAGCGATGGCAAGGACGGCCGCCAAGAACGGGGCACGGATGGTGTTCAACAAGGACATGGTTCCTCCGGGATACAAAGGGTCAGTGCGCAGCCACAAAGCTTTCGCGTTTCGACAGAAGATGGATGCGCAGGGATGGGGGGAGTCGGAATGACTTGGGTTTACTCGAGCTTCCAGACGTAAACCACGCGGCCTGACAGGCGCTCTGGTTTTCCGTCCACCGTGCCGGGCTTGCCGCGAACCGCTTTGACAGCGTCCACAGTGGCTCGATCCAGTTGCTTGTGCTCTCGCGACGAACCGCAAGACTTCTCAACGTTGGCTTCGGTAATGGTGCCGTTGGTCTCCATCACATAGGCGACCACGACTTCGCATTCAATCTCAGCGCGGCGAGCCGCTGGCGAGTATTCGGGCTTGTCAGCTTCGCCAAAGCGGATCGACGGCGCCGTGCGCACCGGAGGCGCGGGTGGGGCTGGGGGCGCTGTCGGCGGCCCAGGCGGCGTCGCTGCCGCAGGCTTGAATTCCTGGGCGGGCGGCGGGTTCACGCTTTGGGTCGAGATGGTCGGCTGCTGCTGCACCTGCACATTGACCTCAGGTGGGGGAACCCACGCTGGCGGCGGCGGCAAGTTCTTGGGCGGCGGCGGCGGCAACTTCTCTGGCGGAGGCGGGGGCGGTGGCTTGACCTCCTCGATGATCTTCGTCTCGATCGGGCCCTTGACCACGTCGACCACTTTCTTCGCATTGCCAGTGACAATGGCCCAAGCGAGGACGACATGGAGCCCAACCACGACGCTTAACCCAACACGGTTTTTGTTCGGGTCGCGCTGTGCTTCAGCGTAATTCACTCGTTTTCCTCCAGTCGCTCTCACGGAGCGCTGATGTCATAAAAGCGACTTTTTGGGTCGCGAAGCCTGAACTATATCCAGAATTTTCATTCAGCGAATTCGGGCTTCACCCTAATGTTTAACAGGTGAAACGACGAGGTAACCGAACGGAATGAGCTTCTAGGGGGGGATGGCCGAGTGTTGAACGAGTTCGAAAGACTCGCGTAAGGCTGGGGCCACCACAGAGTTTAGTCTCCGATCAGGGGCGGCGCGAGGAGCGACTTCAAATGGGCTCGATGACGCCAGTTCATTCGCTTTCGCAATCGATTGCAATTCTGACATGCGTCGGCTTGACGCGATAGCGACTCAGGGCTATTCAAATTCATGGAGAACCCTAAGTACCAGCATGTAACCAGTGATCAAAAGTCCTCGGCGCACGATAAGTCGCCTCCCCGGCCCCCAAGCTGCCGGCCACAGGGCTGACGCTGAAGGTGCAGGCGCCTCGATCTTGGCGCAGCCGTCTGGCCTTCATCATCCCGTTCCACATGATGACCGTTAAACCCGTCACGATGGTCCTCATCATGTGTGTCGTCAACGCGCCACCGCACTAAACCGCCTCCGTCCCCACAAGCTCCCTTCATCTTGTCCAACGACGGGCAAACCCTAGGCTGCAGGCCGTGGCGCTGGTGTGGCTGCGCTGCCGGGTGATACCGTCATTGGTACAAACCTGCCAACACCCAAGGAGTCCTCGCCGCTGGCGCGTCCGGGCGACTGGGCTGCCACGCTTCGTCCGTCGCACCAGGGCGCCCCGTGACACCTCGGCGCGCAGGGGTCGCCGCTGGCTGCGCTCACGGACTGAGCTTGCGTTTATCCTTGAGGCCTCCCCGTCAACCCAGGAGGCTTGCATGAGTGCGTTGGATCCCCAGTGGCTTGATGTGCAGTACAACAACCGCGCGCGCATCCCCGACCATGCGGCGCTGTTTGAGCGCTGGCGTGAGGCCTCGGCTGTGGCCCGCCAAGGCAGCCCTGGGGCCCGGCTGAACCTCGCGTATGGGGAGCATCCTGACGAGCGCCTGGACGTGTTCCCCTCGTCGCGGCCTGAGGCGCCGATCTTGGTGTTCATCCACGGTGGCTACTGGCGCTCCCTCAGCAAGGACGACCACTCCTTTGTTGCCCCCGCCTTGGTGCAGGCTGGCGCCACGGTGGTGGTGCCGGAGTACAGCTTGTGCCCTACAGTGAGCATCGAGCAGATCGCCCTGCAAATGGCGCGGGCGCTAGCCTGGGTTTATCGCCACGCTGCCGAGTGGGGCGGGGACGCCAAGCGCATCGTGCTGGCCGGTCATTCCGCCGGAGGGCATTTGACCGCCATGCTGTTGTGCTGCCGCTGGCGTGATGTCGGCCCTGACCTGCCGCCGCAACTGGTGCATGGGGGCCTGTCCATCTCCGGTCTGTTTGACTTGGAGCCGCTGCGCTTGACGCCCTTCTTGAAGGACGACCTGCGCATGACGCCCGCCAGCGTCAAACGGCTGAGCCCGGCTTTCTTCCCGCGCCCTAAGCGGCCCCTGATGGCGGTGGTGGGCGCGGACGAGAGCGAAGAGTTCTTGCGCCAAAACTTGCTGATTCGGCACCAATGGGGTCCCAGCGCCGTGCCCATTTGCGAGACCGTGGCTTATTGCAACCACCTCAACATCGTGAACGGCTTAGCAGATCCCGCTTCACGCTTGCATCATTTGGCCTTGAGGCTGTTGGGCTTGGTCTAGGGCCCTCACTTGAAGGGCGACAGTCCCCCACCTCAGGGACTGTCCCGCCCAGAGATCTCTTCGATAGTGAGGCCACGCGCAGCAAGCCTTGACATGGGGTCGACGCAGCGCGCGGCACCTCAGGGAGATCCACATGAAACGCCTTGTGCAGACTTTTTTCGGTGTCCTGGTGGCACCGTGGCTGGCTTCGGCCGTATGGGCGGCAGACCCACCGGCGCAGAGCTTTACCTTTGAGCCCGCCGTGACGGGGGCGACGGCTGCCGCCTACTGCATGGCCAAGCACCCGTATCAAATTCTCGACTCACAACGTGCGGGCCTCTACACCAAGGACGGTTACGAGCTGGTGGCGTCGCCCGGTGTGGTGGGCGCGGTGCGCCGTAACTTTGTGCTGGACCGCAGCACAGACCAGCAAGATGAAGGCGCGAACCAATCCTGTGCCCGAGCCTGCACGCAGTTTGGCAAGGCGTGGAACATGGTGGGCAAGTCCTTGCGCCAGAAGGTGGGCGACGGCAGCGTGATCATCCCCAGCGGCCTGGGCGACCTGGGCGCCTTGGTCATGAACGACCAAGACTTTTATCTGGGCGGCCAGACGGTGGGGGCGGTGGGCTCACGCGGCAACACCTGGCAAAGCTCAGATGTGGCGCAAGCCGACTACTGCTGCTGCCATGCCGTCAGTCAGTGAGCAGTGGCGAGGCGCTCTCGGGCTCTGAACGTCCGCCAGGAGTCCAGGCTGTAGAGCGCCAGGGCCGCCCAAATCATCACAAAGCCCAGCAGGCGCTGTGGGCTCAGCGGCTCTTGAAACACCATCCAGCCCAGCACAAACTGCAGGCTGGGCGCCAGGTACTGCAGCAGCCCCAACGTGCCCATGCTGACGCGCTGGGCGCCATAGCCAAAGAGCAGCAACGGAATGGCCGTCAGCGGCCCGGCCACCAGCAGCCAGGCCCAGGTGCTGGGGCTGTGGCCGCCGCCAGCGTGGTGCAGCGTCAGCCACATCAGCGCCGGGATGGCCACAGGCGCCAGCAGCAGGGTCTCCAGCGACAGCCCTTCGAGCGAGCCCAGTGGCGCCATCTTTTTGATCAGGCCATAAAAGCCGAAGCTCAAGGCCAAGGCCAGCGCCACCCAGGGCGGCGTGCCCATGGCCACGGCCATCCACAGCACGCCCACCGCCGCCACGCCCAAGGCCAGCCATTGCAGCTTGCGGGGCCGCTCGTGCAGCACCAGCACGCCCAGCAGCACATTCACCAGGGGGTTGATGAAGTAGCCCAGGCTGGCCTCCAGCACATGGCCGTGGTTGACGGCCCAGACATAGATCAGCCAGTTGCTTGACAGCAGCAGGGCTGCCGCCGCATACGTGCCCAAGACCTTGGGCTGGCGCAGCGCTTCGCGCAGCCAGGCCCAGCGGCGCTGCACGGCCAACACGCCGGCCACAAACACCAGGGACCACACCGAGCGGTGGGCCACGATTTCCAGCGCAGGCACATGGCTGAGCTGATGAAAATACAGCGGGAACAAGCCCCAGATGATGTAGGACGCCGCAGCAGCCCAAAGCCCGTGGTGCATGGTGATCAAAAGAGGGGCGTGTCCAGCGCAGGCAGCGGGTCCAGCCAAGGCCCGCTGGCGCACAGGTGCTGCCATTCAGGCCCCGGTGGGGCGGTCAGCTCGATGGCCTGGCCGGTCACGGGGTGGGTGAAACGCAGCCCCCAAGCGTGCAACCACAAGCGCTGGGTGCCAATGTGCCGGGCCACCGCATGGTTGTGCGGCGCTTTGCCATGGGTGGTGTCGCCAACAAGAGGATGGCTGATGGCCTTGGCATGACGGCGGATCTGGTGGCGGCGGCCTTGCAGTGGCCGGGCGCAGACCAGCGCATAGCGGCTGCTGGGGTGGCGCGCATCCACGGCAAAAGGCCACTCCACGCGGGCCAAGCGCTGCAGCTCGGTTTGAGCCTCCAGGTGGGCTTGGCCGGTACTGGGCAGCTCGGGGTCGCGTGCCAAGGGGTAATCAATGCGCTGCTGCTCGGCCGGCCAGCCCCGCACCAGGCCCAGATAAGCCTTGTGCACACCGCCGGCCTCAAACAGCGCACCCATCTGGCGTGCCGCGTCGGGGCTGCGCGCCAGCATCAGCAAGCCCGAGGTGGCTTTGTCCAGGCGATGGACCGGGGCCAGCCATTCGGTGGTCACGGTGCGCAGGCGGTCGAGCACCGAATCTTGCTCACGGCTGTCCAGCTCGCTGCGGTGCACCAGCAGCGCGGCTGGCTTGTGCAGCACACACAGGTGCTCGTCTGCCCAGAGCAGCGGCAGGCCTGCCGCTTGGGCGGCGGCGGCCCAAGTCATGTCCAAAGCGCCATCGTCAATCAACGGTGCTGGCCATCCAGATAGAGCCAACAACCCTGCGCGTTACGCTCAAAGCGGCTGATCTCGTGCAGTCGATGGGCACGGCCGCCCAGCTTGCTCAAGGCGACGAACTCCACTTCCGCATGTTCCGCGTCCAGCACCGTGTGGCGCTTCACCGTCAGGCCCAGCCAGCGCAAACCTGGCTCGGGGGGCTCCAGGGTGGCCGGGCGGTGGCTGGGGTGCCAAGTAGCCAAGAGATAGTCGCGCAAGTCCAGCACAAAAGCGCTGTAACGCGAGCGCATCAGGCTCTCGGCATCGGGTGCTTGCAGGGCCAAAGGGCCCTGGTGCCAGCGCCCACAGCAGTCGACATAAGCCAAGGGCTGGGCTTGACGGCCCGCGCCCTTGCTGCGGCCGCAGGGGCAGAGCAGGGCAGGAGCACTCACAGCGAAGCGGGCTCCCGCAGCGGGCTCGGGCTTTGGGCGGCCGTGAGCGCGTCGTCCAGCACTTCCACCCAGTGGCGCACCGGGCGCTCGCTGCCGGTTTGCAGGTGTTGAATGCAGCCGATATTGGCCGAGACAATGGTCTCGCCGGGCACGCTGGCCAAGGCCTTGAGCTTGCGGTCGCGCAGTTGCAGCGAGATCTCGGGCTGCAGCACCGAATAAGTACCGGCCGAGCCGCAGCACAGATGGCTGTCGCAGGCGGCGGTGCGCACCTCAAAGCCCAGCTTGGACAAGTGTTCTTCTACACCGCCCTTCAGGCGCTGCGCATGTTGCAGGGTGCAGGGCGGGTGATAGGCCAGGGGCACGGGCTCAGCTTGCGCGTCGCCCCGGTGTCGCTTGGCCGCCAGGGCCTTTTGCAGCGGGGCCACCAGCTCGGGGAGCAGCTCGCTCAGGTCTTTGGTCAGCGCGCTGATGCGCTGGGCCTTCTCGGCGTAGTCCGCGTCATGGGCCAGCGCGTGGCCGTATTCCTTGACCGTGGCGCCGCAGCCGCTGGCGTTCATCACAATGGCTTCCACCGCGCCATGCTCGGTCAGGCCCTCGACCAGCGGCCACCAAGCGTCAATGTTGCGGCGCATGTCGTTCAGGCCGCCGATCTGGTCGCCCAGATGGGCGCGGATGGCGCCGCAGCAACCGGCTTCATCGGCCACCACGGTTTGGATGCCTGCGGCGTCCAAGACCCGAGCCGTGGCGGAATTGATGTTGGGCATCATGCCCGGCTGCACGCAGCCCATCAGCATCAGCACTTTGCGCGCGTGTGGGCGCGTGGGCCAGCGGTGGGCCTCTTTGCTGGCCTTGGGCGGCACCTTGGCTTTGAGGGAAGAGGGCAAGAGCGGGCGCACCATCTGGCCCATCTTCATGGCGGGCTCAAACAGCGGCGAAGGCAGGCCTTCTTTCAGCAGCCAACGCACTGCGCGTTCGGTGCGCGGGCGCTCGACCTTGGCGTCCACCAAGCGGCGGCCAATCTCGACCAGCGCGCCGTATTGCACGCCGCTGGGGCAGGTGGTTTCGCAGTTGCGGCAGGTCAGGCAGCGGTCCAGGTGCAACTGCGTGGCCCGCGTCGGCGTGGCGCCTTCCAGCACCTGCTTCATCAGGTAGATGCGGCCACGCGGGCCATCCAATTCGTCGCCCAGCAATTGGTAGGTTGGGCAGGTGGCGGTGCAAAAGCCGCAGTGCACGCATTTGCGCAAAATGGCTTCAGCCGCTTGGCCGTCGGCCGTGTGGGCGTGCTCAGGGGCGAGGTGGGTTTGCATGCGCTGTCAGTCCTGCGGTGCCAGCTCGTAGCTCAGCACCCAGTAATGGTGAAAGTCTGTCCACTGCGCGTTGCGCGCCCGTGGGCCCGCCAAGGCGATGGCTTGTTCGGCGGTCGGAAAGTTCTTCAGCACCTCAAACTGGCGGCCATCGCTCAACTGACGGGTTTGGTAGGTGTTGCCCTCGTCGTCCTGGCGGCTGATGGGGGTGCTGCTGGCCTGCACAAACTGGTTGTCGAGGTGCACCACGCGGGCGCCGTGCTGCAGCTTGCTGTGCAGGGTGGCCAGCCAGTCGGGCAGGCGGCGCAGGGGGATATGGCTCCACCAGCAGCCTATGAACGCCGCGTCAAAGGTGTCGGGCACACCGTCCAGTGTGTAGGCATCGGCCAACTGGACGCTCACGCTCGCCGGCATGGTCTTGGCTTGGGCCACGGCCAGGGTTTCGGGGTTGATGTCGGTGGCCAGCCAGCTGGCGGCCTGCGCAGCGGCGGCGGGGGTCCAGTAGCCGGTACCGGTGGCGACTTCCAGCACATGGCGCCCTGCAAACTGGGCCGGCAGCCAGGCCTTGATGGCAGCCAAGTCGGCTTGGCGCTCGGGCTTGGCGTAGACGGCCTCGTACTCGCGGGCGCGCTCGGCATAGTAGGCCTGCATCGAGGCTTCAGTGGCGTGTTGCATCACAACTCCGGGTGCAAGCGTTGGCGGTTAAAGATGCCCGCCGGGTCAAAGGCGCGTTTCAGCTCGCGGTGGATGCGCAGCAGCGGCGCCGACAGCGGGGCAAAGCCCTCGGCGCCCCCATCGCCACCCCACCAACGCTGGGCATGGCCGCGGGCGTCTTGGGCTGCTTCATGCACGGCCGCGGCGCTGGCCGTGGTCAGCAGCCAGCGCTGGCCGCCGCCCCACTCAATGAGCTGGTCGATCAAATGCTCGCCGCCCAAGGAGATACGCGGCGCACTGGGCGCGACGGAGAGCCGCCACAGGCTGGCGCCTTGGCGTTGCACCGCGTCACGGGCAGTGGCAAAGAAGTCATCGGTCTGCTCGCGCAGGCCATTCCAAAACGGCGCGGCCAAGTCTTCGGCAATGGGCTCACCACCCAAGCGCCGGGCAGCGGCCGTCACGGCGGCCGAGGCACCGCGCAGGCGCAGCACCAAGGTGTCGTCCCACCACACACTGGCGTTCAGCGGCAGCGGGTCGCCCGCCCATTGGTTGAGGTGGCGCAGCGCGCTGGTCTGGTCCATGTCAAAGCGCAGGGTCAGGCTGGCGGTGGGCAGGGGCAGCACCTTGAGCGAGACTTCGCAGATGGCGCCCAACACGCCCATAGACCCCGCCAGCACGCGGGACACGTCATAGCCCGCCACGTTCTTCATCACCTGGCCACCAAAGCTCAGCACCTCACCTCGGCCGTTGAGCAGGGTGGCGCCCAGCACATAGTCGCGCACACTGCCCACGCTAGCGCGGGCCGGGCCGGCCAGCCCCGCAGCCACCATGCCGCCTACGGTGCCGCCGCCAAAGCGGGGGGGCTCAAAAGCGAGGTATTGCTGGCGCTCGGCCAGTGCCGCTTCCAGCTCGGGCAGGGGGGTGCCGGCACGCGCCGTGATCACCAGTTCGGTGGGCTCATAGGACGAGATGCCGCTCAAGGGCCGTACATCCAGCACCTCGCCCACTTGCGGGCCGCCGCGGCCGTCTTTGCTGCCGCTGCCGCGAATGCACAGCGGTCGCTGCTCTGCCGTGGCCGCTTTGACCGTTTCGATGAGTTGATTCAGCACGGCCTCAGACATGCCGACCTCCTGGAAGGGCCGGCACCTGCACGGTGCGGCTTAGGGGATGAGTTGAGCCACGGAGTAGAGCTTGCCTGAGAACTTCAGGGGCTTGTACTCCAGGGTGAAGGGGTTGAAGTAACCGGCTTGGCCTCTGCTGGGCGCTGCGGGGCCAAAGTCGGCCAGCACCGCCCCCTCGCCGCGCCGGCTGCCCGCTGGCGGCACGCCAAAGCCCAGATAGCCGCCGGGCCGCGCCACCAGCAATTGCGTGCCGTCGCTGCTGACCCCATTGGTATTGGGCAGCACGCTGCTGTTGCCGCTTGTGGCCGTGCGCAGATAGGTCACTTCGCTGACTGTTTGCACCTTGAGCCGGTAGTCGGTGATGTTGGCGGCCGAGATCACACCGGTGCCGCCATCGGTGGTGATGGTGCCTGTCAAGGTGGTTCCAGAGGGATACACCACAGGGATCAATCGGAACACCGCACTGCCCGCTGCTGCGGTGGCCACTTGGTGCGACCCGCCACTGGGGTCGCCAAACCATTGCCACTCGAACTGGGCGCCGTTCACATAGCTGGATTGCCCGCCTGACGCCGCCGTGTAGCCCGCATAAGTGGCCACCGTCACATAACGCTCTAGCGGCCACACCGAGCCGAAGCGCAGGGTGCCGCCGTCGGCCACTCCATCGGGTGAACGCCGCACCAACAGGCGCCGCCCGTCGGCCGACACGGCCACCCCCGTCAGCTCCGGCGCACCGGGCTGGCTGGGGTTGTACAGCAGAGCCTCCGTGCTGCGCACGGTGATGGACCAGGCAGTGAAGTTGGCGGCGCTCAGCGGCCCGGTGCTGCCGTCCGTCTGAATCGTTCCGGTGATCTTGGTGCCGCTGGGCAGGCTGATCGGCGTGATCTGAAAGTTGGCTGCGGAGGCGGCGGCCGCCCACAGCGTGAGGCTCAAGGCCAAGGCGCTGGGGACCAAAAGTGGGGCTCGGTGCATGGTGGCGGCTCCGAAGGCTAAAGGCCTCATCCTCACCGCTCTTCCTGAAGCCAGGCTTAGGCGCATGGTGCATCTGCAGCATGCTCAAAACCGCTCCAGCTCAGGGAAGGGCAGCAGCCCCTTTTTGACATGCATGCGGCCGTATTCGGCGCAGCGGTGCAGGGTGGGAATGGCCTTGCCGGGGTTCAGCAGGCCCACCGGGTCAAAAGCACGCTTAACGGCCAGCATTTGCTCGCGCTCTTCGGGGCTGAACTGCACGCACATGGAGTCCAGCTTTTCCACGCCCACGCCGTGCTCACCGGTGACGGTGCCGCCCATGGCCACGCTGGTCTCCAGGATGTCGTTGCCAAAGGCCTCGGCGCGCTTCATTTGGTCGGGGTCATTGGCATCAAACAAGATCAGCGGGTGCAGGTTGCCATCGCCCGCATGAAAGACATTGCAGCAGCGCAGGGCATATTTTTTCTCCATCTCGGCAATGGCGATCAGGATGTCCGCCAGGCGCTTGCGCGGGATGGTGCTGTCCATGCACATGTAGTCGGGGCTGATGCGGCCCGAAGCGGGGAAGGCGTTTTTGCGGCCACTCCAAAAGCGCATGCGCTGGGCTTCGTTTTCGCTCACGGCCAAGCGCGTGGCGCCGGAGCGTTGCAGTACCTCCTGCATGCGGCCAATCTCTTCTTCCACCTCTTCGGGCGTGCCGTCGGATTCGCACAGCAAGATGGCTTCGGCGTCCAGGTCGTAGCCCGCGTGCACAAAGTTTTCCACCGCCGCCGTCATGGGCTTGTCCATCATCTCCAAGCCGGCTGGGATGATGCCCGCCGCAATGATGTTGGCCACCGCGTCGCCCGCGCGGCGCACATCGTTGAAGCTGGCCATGATGCAGCGGGCCAACTGCGGCTTGGGTGTCAGGCGCACCGTGACCTCGGTGATCACTGCGAGCATGCCCTCGGAGCCCACAATCAAACTGAGCAGGTCCAGCCCGGGCGCGTCCAGGGCATCAGCCCCAAATTCAATAGCATCGCCTTCGACCGTGAAGCCGCGCACGCCCAGCACGTTGTGCAGGGTTAAACCATATTTGAGGCAGTGCACCCCGCCCGAGTTTTCGGCCACATTGCCGCCAATGGTGCAGGCGATTTGGCTGGAGGGGTCGGGTGCGTAATACAGCCCATGCGGCGCTGCCGCCTCGCTGATGGCCAGGTTGCGCACACCGCACTGTACGACGGCCGTGCGGCTGACTTTGTCGACCGAGACAATGCGGTTAAAGCGCGCCAAGCCCAAGGTGACGCCCATCGCATGGGGCATGGCACCGCCCGAGAGCCCCGTGCCCGCACCGCGCGCCACCACGGGCACCTGCAGGCGGTGGCAGGCCCGCAGCACCTCAGCCACTTGGCTTTCAGTTTCCGGCAGGGCGACCACCAGGGGGCGCTCGCGATAGGCCGTCAGGCCATCGCACTCATAGGGCGTGGTGTCCTCAGACTGCCACAGCAGCGCATGGGCGGGCAGCAAGGGCTTGAGCGCCGCCACCACCTCAGCCTGTCGCTGCCGCCGCTCTTCAACCGATACCGTCTGCGCTGCCACACTCACAAGACTCTCCAGCCTGGGGGATACGGCGCTGACTGTATCAAGCCAGCGCTGAAATCCGCCTGAAGCGGCCACAAAGCAGCTGTGACTAAGGCGAAGGGAATGCGCGGTGACTCATACGGCCCCCGTTCGCCCTGAGCTTGTCGAAGGGCCTTGTTGAGGCCCAGCCCGCCAGCTCGATCAGCGGGCCGTCTTCTTGGCCGCAGGCTTGCGTGGGGTGGTCTTGCGGGCGGTGGCCGTTTTCTTGGCCGCAGCCGGGGCCTTGGCGCTGGCTGACGCGGCGCGGCTGGCACTGGCCACCGTCTTGGTGGCAGCGGCCGCCATGTCCACCGCCTGTTGGGCCACCGCTGCAGGCATGGCGGCGGCCTTTTTCAGCGTGTCGGCGGCTGCGTCCATGGACTGCTTGGCCATATTGCTGGCCAAGTTGCGGGCCGCATCAGACGCCGTGTCCTTCATGGCCGTGGCCGCAATCTGGGTGAACTGCTTGGTCAGTGCGCCCCACCATTGCATCGGGTCCACCACACCAGCGGGCGTGGCTTCATCGGCGGCATCAGCCTTGCTGCTGGAGGTGGCCTTCTTGGGCGCGGCGGGGGCCGAGGCCTCATCGCTGCCCTTGGCCGCAGGCTTCAAGGTCATCGCGTCACGCAGCTCGCTCACCGAGACATTCATGGTCTTCAGCGTCGAAAGCGTCATGCGCTGCACTTCCATGGCCTGGATGGTGGTGGCCACCATGCGGGCGTTCTGCTCCAGCCAAAACTGCACCGTGCGCAGCTTCTCAATCTCTTTCTCCAGCTCCACCGGGTCCAGTGTGGGCGCCACCCACTGTCCAATGTTGGGCAGCGCTTGGCCCGCGTTTTTCACCAAGCCTTGCAAAAAGTCAAAGCCGGGCACCATCTTGCTGAAAGGGTTGGAATCTGCCATGGGAGTGTCTCCTAGTGCTTGCTTGTAAAGGCCTGCCACGGGGCGGCGTGGCACGGGCAGTGGAGCGCTGATTGTGCGCTGGGCTGGCTCTCATCAGGCTTACTGCGTTTAGAAGTTGCGGCGCACTGCAACACTCATGCTTGCTCTTTGTCCTGCTTGATCACCTCGGTCTGTTCTTGCGCCGACTTGGTGGCCCTGGGGGGCGCAAAGGGTGGGGGGAAGCCGACGAAGCACAGGAAGATCAGAAGCGGGAGCACGATGTAGAACAGTGGCTTCTTCCAGTGGATGTTCATGGCCAAAAGAAACTTGGGGCAGTTCCGTTGCTTTCAACCTTGATAGGCGTGTGAAATCGCTAAGTGACTAAGCAATCCCAGCTCCAAAAAACCTCAGTGTCCTGAGTACAGGGGAATCCTTCCAGGCCCGGCCAACGGCTCAGGCGGTCTACATTCTCTCGGGTAGAGCAAAAGAGAGAAAAATGACTGTCCCAGTGAACCGTCCAGAGGACTGACTTGTCTGGGGTAAAGACACTTGAGCGAATCAGGTCAGTGGTAGCCATGGGTGGCTTCAAGTCCTCGATCCAGTGAAGCTTTCGCTCTGTGCAGTGCTCATCGCCCAGCCAAAGCCATTCATGACCCAGCGACTGAATGAAGGCGAGAACCTGTCCTTGAGTGAGTTCGGGGAAGTTACCCTCTACAGGGGGAAAAATCTGATGACTCTTCAGCGATGTCATGAGCTTTTCCGAGAGGTCCCGGCGCGAGTACTCTCTCAGCATGGCGCCAATTGAGGTCTTCAATGCGACGTCGATCTCGGCCCAAGAAAGCAGGCCAGCGAATTCTTGCACGTCGTTCCAACTCACGGCCTCGCAAGATCGAACAATATCGCTAGGACTCAAATCCACCCCGTCTACATATCTGTCAGCTGAGATAGAAACGGGACGAATGAATGGGTTCAGCAGAACATAAGCTGCTTCAAACACGCCGTCGTAAAACGACAGAATGTTTCCATCCAGTGGGCAGACGGCATAGCGATCTGGCTCTGGAAGAACTCGTTCGGTCATGTGGCGGGAGTAATCAACTGAGTTCATCGAGCAACCCAGAGGCGAAGCCATTCAAATAATCCGGGTGCTACATGCTGTGTTGTGACCCAAACCGCACTTGATGTTCGCAGATGCACAACCATGTTGGTGTCGCCCCGGTCCTGTGCACTCACTGCAAGCTCATCACCCGCCTCACCTCAAACCCCTGCGCCTTCAGCAGTGCGGGCAGCCCCTGAGGCCCCGTCATGTGGAGTGCGCCGACCGCCACAAACACCTGTTTGCCTTGAGCATGCAGTGCGGTGGCTTTGCGGGCCATGTCCAGGTTGCGGTCGTCGATCAGGCGTTTGTGGAACTCTTTTTGCTCGGGCGTGTTGAGGCAGTCGCACCACTGGCCGTAGCTCTCCAGCTCGTCGAGCTTGCCCTGGGCCCAAGCGTCGGTCAGGCGTTTGATCAGGGTGGCGGCTTGGCCGCTTTCCAGGCCCTTGAGGGTTTCGTCCACCATCTTGATGCGGGTGGCCTCGTCTTTGGGCAGCATCACAGCCAGTTGGGCCTCGGGGGTTTCGAGGGACACCACGGGCTTGCCCAGGCCGCGGGCCAGGCCGGCCAAGAAGCCGTCGATGCCGTAGGCTGGGTCCACGCCTTGGCGGCGGGCCACCATGGTGGTCAGGGTGATGGCCTGGAACTCGGCGCGCATGGGCTTGATCAGGCTTTCCGCGCATTCGGCGGCGGCCACTTTGTCCAGGCGCGCGCGCAGCTCGGCAGGCAGCTTGGGCTCGTCAGGCGGGGCCATCACGGCGGCTTGGAGCTTTTGCATCAGGGCCGCGTCCATCATGTCCAGTTCCAGGGCCACTTGGTCAGCCTGGCGCATGGCCAGCAGCAGCTCAGGGCCGGGGAACATCCAGCCGCGCTGCGCGGCATGCACGGTGCCATAGAGCCACAGGCTGCGTCCGTCTTTACGGGCCTCCCAAAACAGGCCTTTGAGGCGCGCAGCTTGCATGCCCTGGGCGACTTCGTCTTGGGTCAGCGGTGCGGCGGCAGGTGGGCAATGGGTGGCGGCTTGCAGCGGGCTGTGGGTCAGCAGCAGCGCGGTGGTGGCCCAGGTGCCGAGTTGCGTGAGCTTGCGGGCGAAGCGGCGGGGCAGGGTCAGGAGGTTCATCAGGGGCTGCGGTTATTGGCTATCGGGCTCACACACGGTTTGATCAATCGCGCCAAACAGGCTCAGCCCGTCGGGCCCTTTGACCTCGATGCGGATCGTATCGCCGTATTGCATGAAGGCGGTCTTGGGCTCGCCTTGTTCAATCATTTCGATGGCGCGCTTTTCAGCAATGCAGCTATAGCCCTTGGCCCAGTCTTTGTTGCTAACAGTGCCGGAGCCCACGATGGAGCCCGCGCGCACATTGCGGGTTTTGGCGATGTGGGCAATCAATTGGCCGAAGTGGAAGGTCATCTCCGGCCCGGCGTCGCACAGGCCCACTTTGCGGCCGTTCCAGGTGGATTGCAGGGCCAGATGCATGCGGCCACCTTGCCAGGCCTCGCCCAGCTCGTCAGGGGTCACGGCCACCGGGCTGAAGGCGGTGGCGGGCTTGCTTTGGAAGAAGCCAAAGCCTTTGGCCAGCTCGTTGGGGATCAAATTGCGCAGGCTCCAGTCATTGGCCAGCATGATCAGGCGCACGCCGTCCAGCGCTTCATTGGGCGGGGTGCCCATGGCCACGTCGCCGGTGATCACCGCGACTTCGGCCTCAAAGTCCACGCCCCAGTCGAGGTTGGCAAACACGGCGTCGTCGCAAGGGCCCAAGAAGTCGTCGCTGCCGCCTTGGTACATCAGCGGGTCGCCAAAGTAGCTCTCGGGCATGTCGGCGCCGCGCGCCTTGCGCACCAGCTCCACATGGTTGAGGTAGGCCGAGCCGTCGGCCCACTGGTAGGCGCGGGGCAGGGGGGCCATGCACTGGCGCGGCTCAAAGGCGAAGGCGTGGCGGGCCTTGCCGTGGTTGAGTGTGGTGTAGAGGTCTTCGAGCTGGGGCGAGAGAAAGTTCCAGTCGTCCAGCACCTGCTGCAGCCGGGTGGCAATGCCGTTGGCATAGTGGGCGGTGCTCAGGTCGCGCGAGACGACGACGAGTTGGCCGTCGCGCGAGCCGTCTTTGTAAGTGGCGAGTTTCATGGGGACCCTTCAATTTAGTGGCAGTATTGTCCAATGGTCGAGCCCTGGCGTGCTGTCATCGCAAGCCGCAGTCTCCCACCGGGCTTGGCCCGGGGTGGCCGGCTGGCCGCCGTGGTGCTGGGGGTGGTGCTTTTGCATGGCGCGGTCTTGAACGGGCTGCGGCTGCCCTGGGGAGCTCTGGCGCGGCAGCCGCCGCCAGAGCCCATGCAAGTGCTGGCATTGCCAGCCGAGCGCTTGGCGCAGACGCCGGCCAGGCCATCTGCATTTCCTGCTCAACGCACGCCAGCGCCAAAGCCCGTTCCTCAAGCACCCAGGCCCCAGCTGGCCCAGGTGCAGGGCACTGCCCAGCCATTGGCGGCTGCGCCTGTGGCGCGCCCAGAGCCGGTGAGTGCCGCCCCCGAGGACTTGCCCTTGCCCGCCCCGTCGGCCGGCCCCCGCCCCGGCCGAGCGGCCCCGCGAGCGGCGGCCGAGGTGCCCCACAGCTTGACCTTGCGCTATGCTGCGCAGCGCGGCGCGGCCCAAGGCCAGGCGCAGATCGATTGGCAAACCCACGACGAGCGTTTTGTGCTGAGCGTGAAGGTGGACGTTCCAGGCACCCCCGCCATCGACTGGCTCAGCCGCGGGCAGCTCAGCAGCCAAGGCTTGGCGCCTGAACGCATGGTGGAGCAGCACAAGCAGCGGGCCGTGCGAGCGGTGAACTTTCAGCGGGACAAGGGGCTGATCAGCTTCTCAGGCAGCCCGCGCAGTGCAGCGCTAGGCCCTCAGGCCCAAGACCGCGCCAGTTGGTTGGTGCAACTCTGGGCTTGGGCTCGGGCTTTGCCTTCGCCTCCCCGCACTGGGCAAACCCTGCGCTTTGCGGTGGCCAGCCCCCGAGGCGACGTGGACGAGTGGACCTTTGAAGTGCACGCGCCTGAAGTGCGCGAGGTGGCTGGCCACCGCGTGAGCCTGACCCCCTTGGTGCGCAGCCCTCAGCGGCCTTATGACCTGCGGGTCACGGTGTGGCTGACCCAAGACGCCGCGCAGTGGCCGGCCGGCGTGTCTTGGGGCGTGGAGCCGGGTGGCATGCCTTTGGTGCTTTGGTTGGCCGAATGGCCCGACAGTGAGTGAAGTGCACGCATACTTGAGGCATGGACGATATTGACCGTCAATTGATCAGCCTGCTGCGCCAAGACGCGCGGCTCACGGTGGCCTTGCTCGCGCAAAAGCTGGGGGTCTCGCGCGGGACGGTGACCAACCGGCTGCGCAAACTCGAAGATGAGCAGGTGATTGTGGGCTACACCGTCAAGCTGCGGCCTGACGCCCAGCCCAACCAGATCCGCGCCTGGATGGGCGTGGTGGTGGAGGGCAACCAAACCCGGCTGGTGATTGCTAGCCTGTTGGGCGAGCCTGGTGTGGCCGCGCTGCACGACACCAATGGCCGCTGGGACTTGCTGGCCGAGATCCGCGCCGACACCATGGCCGAGTTGTCTCAGGTGCTGGAGCGGATTCGCCTGATCAAGGGGATCCGCAGCACCGAGACCAACATTCACTTAGCCACTTATCGCTGACGAGGCTTGCGGGCGCGTGGCGATGATGGGCGAGGCGGCCTCTTGCTGCAGGGCGCTGAAGAGGTTCTTGGGGTCGGGCGTTTGAACGATCAAGTCCACCGTGCTGCCGATGCCCAGCTCCAGCGCGGCGTCGCGCATAAAGCACAGGGCCGAGTAGTCTTCCAGCGCAAAGCCCACCGAGTCGAAAACAGTCACGGCCTCTGGCTTCAGGCGGCCGGGATGCTCGCCCACCAAGACCCGCCACAGTTCAGTAACCGCGAAGTCAGCCGGCATTTGTTGGAGGTCACCTTCAATGCGGGTTTGCGGCTCGAACTCGACAAACACCTGGGCGGCGCGCAGCACGCCAGGGTGCAGCTCGGTCTTGCCGGGGCAGTCGCCGCCCACGCCATTGATGTGCATGCCATGCTCCAACATGTCGGGCGTCAAGATCGTGGCGTTGGTTTTGTCGGCCGTCACGGTGGTGACGATGTCGGCGCCGCGCACGGCTTCGGCCACGCTGCTGCAGACAGTCAGGCTCAGGCCGCTGCCCACCAGGTTGGCCACCAGCTTGGCGGTGGCTTCGCCGTCGGTGTCAAACAAACGCAGTTCTTTGATGCCGACCAGTTCTTTGAAGGCCAAGGCCTGGAATTCACTTTGGGCGCCGTTGCCGATCAAGGCCATCACGCGGCTGCCCGGGCGGGCTAAGGTCTTGGCGGCCAGGGCAGAGGTTGCAGCGGTTCGGATCGCTGTCACCAAGGTCAGCTCACTCAGCACGCGGGGCGCGCCGGTGGCCACATCGGCCAGCACGCCAAAGGCCATCACGGTGGGCAGGCCGTTGGCGGTGTTTTTCGGGTGGCCGTTGACGTACTTGAAGGCGAATTCTTGGGCATCCGCAATCGGCATCAGCTCGATCACGCCGTCTGGGGAATGGCAGGCCACGCGTGGGCTCTTGTCGAACTCGGGCCAACGCTTGAAGTCCTGGGCAATGCGGTCGGCCACGCCACGCAAACAGGCGGCCAAGCCTTTGCGCTGGATCAGGCGCACCATGTCCGGGGCGCTGAGGTAGAGCGTAGGGGGCAGGGTGGTGAGGGTGGTCATGGTGTGTCTCCGTGTCATGCCCGCCAGTGTCTCGGCTCTGGGTGCCAAGCAAAAGTCAGCAATACGATCACTATTGGCAGAAAAATAATCAAAGTGGCAGGTAATAGTGACAATATGGCAATTTGCTGCGCTTCTCACGCCACCAGACATGGGACGGCTTGCCCAAAGGGGCGGTGCTGAGTGAAGATGGCGCGGGGGCTGCCTTTTCTCGGTGGCCGCAGGGGGAGTCCAGTGAAACAAAGACATCGCCAGACGCATTCCGATCTTGTGTTGTCTCCGGGCTTGGCCCAGGCGCCGCTGATGGACCGCCTGTGCTCGCACTTTGTGCTGACGCTCACCCTCTCGTCCCCAGGGCGCTTTAATTTGCGGCGCGACTGGAACGCCCTGCTCAGCTTGACGGCCCGCCACATGGTGTGGCCCGTGGATGTGTTGCAACGCGTGCGCGGCTTTTTGCAGCGGCGCTGCGAGGGCAACGCGCACTGGGCCGGGCATGAAGGCCTGAGCGATGAGGCATTTATCGAGCGGCACGGCGCCTGGAGCGGCCCCTATGAGGAGGGCTCGCTGTACTTCTACATCGACGAGGTCATCAAAGATGCGCCCAAAGATGTGCTGACGGCCTTGGCTGCCACTGCGGATTGGCTGGCCCGAGACTTGAAAAAGAACACCACCCTGGTCGAAAAAAACATCGCGGCCCTGGGCGGCTTGTTGCAGCTCAACCCCGCCGAGCGGGCCTTGCTGCTCTATGGCACGCTGACCCGCTACCAGCGTGACCTGCGCATGCTCTTGGTGGAGTTCAAGGTCTCCAACGCCCGCGAGGCCTATGCCGCCATCGCCCAAGTGGCGCAGGTCGATGAAGCTGAGGTGGCCGAGGCCCTGCGCGCCGGCTCGCGCTTAGAGCGCACGGGCATGGTGGAAAACCTGCTGTCCGAGCACAACATCACCGACCTCTCCGACCTGATGAAGGTCAGCGAGCAATTGCCGCCGGTGCTGATGCGGGAGTACCGTGACCCGAGCGATTTGATGGCGGTGTTCACCCGCCCGGCCACACCGACCAGCCTGGGCGTGGCGGACTTTCAATTCGTGGACGAAGAAGTGCGCGTGCTCAGCCGCCTGCTCACTGAAGCCGTGGCGCGCAAAGCGCCGGGCGTCAATGTGCTGCTCTATGGCCCGCCGGGCACCGGCAAGACGGAGCTGGCCAAGGTATGCGCCGCGCATGCGGGGCTGGAGCTGTACGAGGTGGAGTATGCCGACCGAGACGGCAACTCACTCACCGGGCGGGACCGTTACCGCTCTCTGCAGCTCAGCCAAGTGTTCTTGAAGAGCAGCCCGCAGGTGGCGCTGCTGTTTGACGAGGTGGAGGATGTGTTCCCCTCGTTGCCCTCGGACACCGCGCAGCTGATGGCGCGCTTAGAGTCGTCAGATGGGCAAACGGGAGCCAGCGTCAGTGGCAAGGCCTGGGTGAACCAAATTCTGGAGACCAACCCGGTGCCGGTGATCTGGATCACCAACCGCATCGAGCAGATCGACCCAGCCTTCCGGCGCCGTTTTCAATACCACCTCGAACTGCGCTCACCGCCGCCCGGCGCCCGCGAGGCCATGATCCGCCGTGCCTTGGCTGAGGTGGAGGTGGCCCCTGAGTTTGCCGCCAAGTTGGCTGAGCGGCCCGGGCTGACCCCGGCGCAGATCCGCACCGCCGTGCGCTTTGCTCAGCTCGCCGGTGAGCCCGCCCAAGCGCAGGGTTTGATCGAGCGGCAGCTCAGCCACGCCGACAAAGCCTTGGGCAGTGCGGCCCGGCGCGAGCGCAGTGCCCGCCCCTCGGTCACCCACTATGCACTCGATCTGTTGAACATCGAAAGCCGCTTCCCGGTGGAGCGCATGGTGGAGGCCCTCAAAGCCCGCAGTCACGGGGCGCTGTGCTTTTACGGCCTGCCCGGCAGTGGCAAGACGGCGCTGGCCGAGCACATGGCCCAGGCCTTGGGCCGCCCCTTGATGGTGCGCCAAGCCAGCGACATCATGAGCAAGTTTGTGGGCGAGACCGAGCAAAACATGGCCCGCATGTTCGAGGCCGCTGAGCAAGAAGAAGCGGTGTTGCTGCTCGACGAGGCCGATAGCTTTTTGCGCAGCCGCCGCCGTGCGGAGCGCTCGTATGAGATCAGCGAGGTCAACGAGATGCTGCAAGGCATGGAGCGCTTTGCGGGCATCTTCATCTGCACCACCAACTTGTTTGAAGACCTGGATGAGGCCGCGCTGCGGCGCTTCACCTTCAAGATCCACTTCAAGGCCTTGACGCCGGCTCAGCGCTTGCGCATGTTTGCGCAAGAGGCTTTGGGCAGTTCCGACATCGAGCCCAGTGCCGAGCAAACCCAGCGTCTGAATGGCCTGGATCAACTGGTGCCGGGCGATTTTGCGGCGGTGCGGCGGCAGGTCGAGATTTTGGGCGAGGCACTGACGGGCGACGAGTTCTTGCTGCAACTGGAGGCCGAGCATCGCGTCAAGCCGGAGGTGCGGCAACGTCGCAGCATGGGCTTTCGCTGAAAGCGGGGTCAAAAGTGGCATCAAAGCTCGAATTGGGGTGGGAAGGCGGTCAAGGTTCACGTTTCTGGCCGATAACACCTTGAGAGAATGCAAAGGCTGGCGGATAACCCGCTGAACTCATGGATGCTGCCCTGACTCCCACCCTACTTTGGTTACCGACGCTGCTGTCTGCCTTGGTGTCCACGCTGAGCGTGGGGCTCCTGATGCACAGCCTGCGCCGCATGAACTCCTCGGACCTCATCACCGCCAGTGTCTGGTGGGTGGCGGGGGCGGTGACCTGCGGCAGCGGCCTGTGGGCGGCGCAGTACTTTGCCCTGAGTGCCGTTGAGCTGCCTTGGGAGCTGGCCTATCGGCCCAATGGCCTGGGCGTGACCTGGCTGGTCGCGGTGTTAGGCTCTGCCGTGGTGTTGTCGTCCACCAAGCTCAAGCTGCGCGAAGAGGCCATGGTCGTGGTGCAAGCGGTGCTGTGGGCCATCTTGTGGTGGGGCGTGATGGCGCTGGCCCAGCGCAGCTTTGTGGGCGTCAGCTCCTTGAGCGTGGTGACGCAGCGCATTCCATTGGCGCCCATGGGCTTGGTCTTTGCGAGCGGTATGGCGGCTTTGTGGTTGGCCTTCGGCACCCGCTGGGCCGACCTGGGCAAGTTCAGCTCTCGTCAATGGGTGGGGGCGTGCATCTTTGGCCTGCTGGCCGGCATGGCGCAGGACATCGCCATCTCGCGCATGGGCTTTCAAGCCGCGGCCGTGCTGACCGAAGGCACGGCGCTGGACCGCAATGTGATCCAGCTCGTCTCGTCGGGCGGCACCCTGGCGGTGTTGCTGGGCTTGTTTGGGGTGCTAGTGGACTCGCGTGCGCATGGCCGCAACTTGTTGCTGGCGTCCTCCTTGAGTGAGGCCAACCGCCGTCTGCGCGACTTGGCCCTGGCCGACCCCCTGACACGCCTGCCCAACCGCACGCTGTTTGAAGAAAAGCTCAACGAAGCCTTGGAGCGTGTCGGCACCGACCCCAGCTCCTTGGCTGTGCTGTTCATCGACCTGGACGGCTTCAAGCCGGTCAACGACTCCTTCGGCCATGTGGCAGGCGACGCGGTGTTGCGCGATGTGGGCCGCCGCCTGCAGCAACTGGCGCGCCAGTCGGATGTGGTGGCTCGCGTCGGCGGCGATGAATTCTTGCTGCTGGCCGAGCGCCCTGGGGGCGACACCGGCGCGGCCCAGGTCGCCCAGCGTGTGCTGGACGCCGTGAGCCAGCCCTATACCCTGCCCAACGGTGTGGAGGTGAATCTCTCCTGCTCGGTCGGCATCGTGATGTACCCCGAGGGCGGCCCTGCGAAAAAGCTGCTGGCCAACTCTGACGCGGCCATGTACGCGGCCAAGCGGGCTGGCGGCTCAACCTATGCGTTCTTTGAGTCCAGCATGGAGCAGGACGCGCGCAATCAGTTGGAGATCCAGCATGACTTGCGCAGCGCCATCGAGCGCAGCGAGCTCGAGCTCTATTACCAGCCCAAGATTGACGGCAAGTCCGGCCAGATCACCGGCGCTGAGGCCCTGATCCGCTGGCACCATCCCAAGCGTGGCTTGGTGATGCCGGGCATCTTCATCCCAGTGGCTGAGCGCTTTGGCTTGATCGGTGCCTTGGGCAACTGGGTCTTGGAAGAGTCTTGCCGCCAATTGCGCGAATGGCTGGACCAAGGCTTGCGGATGCGGGTGGCTGTCAACCTGTCTGTTCACCAATTGCGCCAAGAGGACTTGGTGCAGCGCATTCGCCGCTCGGTGGAGAGCCATCGCATCGACGCCTCGCTGCTGACCTTCGAGATCACCGAAAGCGTGGCCATGGAGGACACCCAAGCCACCATGAAGGCCTTTGCGCAGTTGGCGCACTTGGGCTCCACGGTGTCGATTGACGACTTTGGCACCGGCTACTCCAGCTTGGCTTATTTGCGCAAGCTGCCGGCCCGGCAGTTGAAGATCGACCGCTCCTTTGTGATGGACCTGGACACCTCCACTGACGCCTTGGCGGTGGTGGATGCCGTGATCAAGCTGGCGCATGCGCTGGGCTTGCGCGTGGTGGCTGAAGGCGTCGAGACTGCGCGCCAACGCGACATCTTGCTGAGCCTGAACTGCGACGAGCTGCAAGGCTATTTCTTTGCCAAGCCCATGTCGGCGGCCAAGCTCACGCTCTGGGCCATGGTGGATGACAAGAACGAGCAGCAGGACTTCCGCCCCTCGCTCTATGTGAGCGGGCACCAGATGCTGCAGTGATCTCTGCCGCAGGAACAAAAAAGCCGCCCGAGGGCGGCTTCTTGCTTTGGGGTGCGTGCCTTATGCAGCGCTGCGGCGGGCCCGCACGGCCTGTGCCAAGCGGTCCAGCAGGCTGGCGGTGTCGGCCCAGCCAATGCAGGCGTCCGTCACGGACACGCCCCAGCGGGGAGCCACACCTTCTTGCAGGTCTTGGCGGCCCGCTTCCAGGTGGCTTTCAATCATCACGCCGGTGATGCGGCGCTCGCCCGCTTCCATTTGCCGAGCCACGTCCTCGCCGACCTCGACTTGCTTTTGGTGCTGCTTGGACGAATTGGCATGGGAGAAGTCGATCATCACCTGCTCGCGCAGCTTGGCGGCGGCCAAGGCTTGGCAGGCGGCCTGCACATGCTCGGCGCCGTAGTTGGGCGCCTTGCCGCCGCGCAAGATCACGTGGCAATCCGCATTGCCTCGTGTTTCAAAAATCGCCGCCTGGCCCATCTTGGTCATACCCATGAAGGCATGTGAGGCCGCTGCGGCCACCACGGCATCGGCCGCCACCTTCACGCCGCCATCGGTGCCATTCTTGAAGCCCACCGGGCAAGAGAGGCCCGAGGCCAGTTGGCGGTGGCTTTGGCTCTCGGTGGTGCGGGCGCCAATGGCGCCCCACGACACCACATCGGCGATGTACTGCGGCGAGAGCAAGTCCAAAAACTCGGTGCCTGCGGGCAGGCCCATCTCCACAATCTCCAGCAGCAACTGCCGCGCGCGACGCAGGCCTTCATTGATGCGGAAACTGCCGTCCAGACGCGGGTCGTTGATGAAACCCTTCCAGCCCACGGTGGTGCGCGGCTTTTCAAAGTAGACCCGCATCACCACCAGCAGGTCTTGCTGCAGGGCTTCGGCCCGGGCTTTGAGCAGGCGGGCATAGGCCAGGGCTTGCTCGTGGTCGTGGATGGAGCAGGGGCCCACCACCACGATCAGGCGGTCGTCTTGGCCGGCCAAGATGCGGGCAATGTCGCTGCGCGACTGCTCCACCACCGCCTGTGCTGCGGGCGTGAGGGGCAGGTCGTCCAGCAGCAGCGCGGGGGAGATCAAAGGCCTCACCGCGCCAATGCGCACATCGTCCACGCGGGTGGTGTCCAGGGTGGAGGGGCTGGCGGGGTTGGCTGCGACGCCGACTTCGCGGTCGTGTTGCCAATCGTCGGGGGCGGTCATGGGGCAGCTTTCACATCAGGCAGGAAACCGCGAATTATCGCCGCCATGACAAAGGCCTCCCGAGGGAGGCCAGGCGGGCGAGCGAGAGCGGGCCTTATTGCTTGACGGCTTCGACCTGGATGACCAGGCGAACCTGCTTGGGGAAGCCCCAGTTCAGGCCGTAGTCCACGCCCCACTGCGAGCGGTCGATGGTGGCTTCAAAGTCGCCGCCGCACACTTCGCGCTTGAGCATGGGGCTTTGATAGCAGTTGAAGTTGGTGGCCTTCAGGGTGACCGGGTTGGTTTTGCCCAGCAGGGTGAGGCTGCCGGCGACTTCAGCCACCTTGTCGCCATTGAAGACAAACTTGTCACTCACAAACTTGGCCGTGGGGTGAGCGTCGGTGTTGAAGAAGTCGGCGCTCTTCAAATGCTTGTCAAACGGCGCGGTGCCGGTGTTGATCGAGTTCATGTCGAGAGTCAGCTCGACCTTTCCGCTCTTGCCAGCGCGGTCGAACTGCACCGTGCCTTCTTTCTTGTCGAAACGGCCGCGGTTGGTGGAGGTGCCGAAATGGGCAGTCTCGAAGGTCACAAAAGTATGGGTGGGGTCAATGGCGTAGGTCGCCGATTGAGCGTGGGCGGTGCCGGCAGCGGCCAAGCTTGCAGCAACGAGAGCAGTGCGGAAGTTCATGGGAGTCGTCCTTCAGTCAAGGAGGGTGTGAAAAGAGTGAATCAAAGTGGCGCCACGCCCGTCAGGCTGAGCTTGAAGCGCACCTGCACATCGTTGGCCACCATGGAGGTGTCGGCCCATTCGCCTTCACCAATCTTGAAGTCCAGGCGCTTGATGGCGAAGGCGCCGGTGGCGGTGGTGGCGCCGCCAGCCTGGCTCAGCGCCACAGGTACCACGATGTCGCGGGTTTGGCCCTTGATGATCAGCTTGCCGCTGACCTCAAACTTGCCGCCGCCCAGGGCCTTGATGCCGCTGGAGGCAAAGCTGGCCTGCGGGAACTTGGCCACACTGAACCAAGTGGACTTGGGCAGTTCAGCGTCGGTCTCGGGTACGCCCAAGCTGGCGCTGCCAGTGTCGATCTGGAAGCTGACCTTGCTGGCTTCCAGCTTCTTGGGGTCAAAGCTGATCTGGGCGTCCCACTTGCGGAACTTGCCATCCACCGGCACGCCCATTTGGCGTGAGGTGAAGACGATCTCGCTCTGGGCCGGGTTGACCTTTTGCTGCGCAAAGGCAGCAGGGGCTGAGAGCAGGCTGGCGGCCAGCGCCAAAGAAAGGGGGCGAAGCATGGAGAGTCCTTTCAAAACTGCGGCCGCATACGGGCCAGGGTGCTGTCTTTGTCGATGAAGTGGTGCTTCAGGGCCGCGCCCACATGCATCAACACCAGCAAAGCCAGCAGCATGGCGGTGCGCTCATGCCAGGGCTTGATCAATTCGGCCAAGGCCTTGTCCACGGGCACAAAGTCGGGCAGAGGGAGCACGCCAAACAGCACCACCGGGAAGCCCGCCGCCGAGCTATAGGCCCAGCCCACCAGGGGCACGATGAAGAACAGGGCATACAGCGCGCCGTGCGTCAGATGCGCCACCTTGTGCTGCCAGGCGGGGGCGGGCAGGTCGGCTGGCGGCTTGTGCGTCAGGCGCCAGAGCAAGCGCAGGGCTGAGAGGCCCAAGATGATCACACCGGCCCACTTGTGATAGCTGTAGAGCTTGAGCTTGTCGGGCGACATGGGCAGCTCGTGCATGTACACGCCGACGCAAAACGCCACCACAATCATCACGGCCAGCAGCCAATGAAACGCCATGGCCACACCGCTGTAGCGGGCTTCTGGATGCAAAGGAACAGGGGTCATAAGGTGCGCAAGCCCAAGGGCCGCCAATCGTTGTTCAATGCTTGGCAGTGTCGCTAAGCACAGCGCGGCGGGCGTTCACGCCCTTGCAAGTCAGCCTTCAGTCGGCTTGAACAGCGGATGGGGCCTTCAAGCAGGCTTCTGGGCCTGTAGCAGGGGCTTCAGTGCCTCAGCAGCAGGGTCTTGGGGCGTGATCAAACCCCAGCGCACCGCAAAGTCCAGCGTCGCCAAGGCGGCATCCACCGTCATCTGGCCCTGGGCGGCGGCGGCCAAAGCGTCGGCCACCGGCCAGCATTGATGCCAGGCCACTTCGCCGTCTTGATTCACAGGGCTTCGGCCTTGGGCTAAGTGCAGGTCAAACACATGCAGGTGTTCGCGCTGCAAGCCTTCGGGGATGTCGCAGTGCAATTCAATCACGCTGCCCGGTGTGGCTTGCGCGATCTCGTCGGGGGCCAGACCGGCTTCTTCAAAGGCTTCGCGCTGCAGCGCCTCCCAGGGGCTTTGACCCAAGGGCACGCCACCGCCGATCAAGTTGTCCAGCATGCCGGGGTCGGTGGGTTTGTTCAGAGCCCGCTTCGCCACCCAAATGTGGGTCGGGCGGCCATGGTCGTCGGCCACATAACCATTGCAATGAGCGCCCAAGGTCAGCGTGCCCCAAAAGCGTGAGGCGGCCCGCTCAATGGTGGCGTGGCTGACCCCATGCTCATCCCACACGCCGTAGGGCTCATCGCGCCAGGCCAGGATCAAGCCTTGGGCGCGCAGCGCGGCGTTGAGGGTGGCCCAGCTCGCAGAGACGGCGTCGTGGCTGTCGCCCAGCCTCAGCCGCACGGCGTCCGCACTGATCTGGACCCATTCGGGCCATGCCGCCAAGGCGGCAAGGTGCGCCTCGGCCACACTGCCGATGGCGACCTCGGCCGACGGGCCTTGAAGCATCACGGCCCGGCGCGGGTTCAAGGCATGGCGGGCTGAGTGAAGGCAAGGCCACAGGGGCAGGTCAGGGGCGGTGGTGGACATGGTGCTGCGCAGTGTAGGGGCCATCCCTCCTGCTCAGCACCAAAAGCCCGCTGTGTCGCCGCACAATGCAGCTTTGCGCCGTCCTGAACCCGACCGTCATGTATGAACCACGCTCCGCCCGGCCGCTGACGCGACCGGAGTTTCATCGCCGTTTGTTGGGCCAAGCCGCTTGGGTGCTGGCCTTGTTGATGTGCTCCTTGCTGCTGGGCATGGCGGGCTACATGGTTTTTGAGCACTTGAGCCTGGTCGATGCCTTTTTGAACGCTGCCATGCTGCTGGGCGGCATGGGCCCAGTGAACCCGCCGCAAACCGTGGGCGGCAAGATCTTTGCCGGCTGCTATGCGCTGTATGCCGGCTTGGTGTTCATCGTTACCGCCGCCATGATGTTCACCCCGGTGTTGCACCGCCTGCTGCACCACTTCCACTGGGACGACAAAGCCCGCTGACATGAACACCGCCCTCACCACCCGATTGGCCACTGGGGCAGATCTGCCCGAGTTGGCGGGCCTGTTTGACGCCCACCGCCAGTTCCATGAGCTGCCCTCAGACGTGCCCGCTGTACGGGCTTTTTTGGAAGCACGAGTGGCAAGCGGTGAGGCACGCATCTGTGTGGCGCAGCGCGAGGGCCAAGGTGCATTGCTGGGCTTTGCCTTGATCTGTCCGACGTGGTGCTTCGGAAGAATGGCTCGCACGGCCATGCTGAATGACCTGTATGTCAGCCCCAATGCTCGGCGATGCGGTGTCGGCAGGGTGCTGATGCTGGCCGCACGAGAGGAGGCGACGCAGATGGGCGCCGTCATGATGGATCTCTTTACCGCCCACACCAACACCGAGGCCCAGGCGCTGTATGAGTCGCTGGGGTGGGAGTTGGACACGACCTTGCGCTACTACTCCTTGTACGTTTGATCCGGTCCCGGTTTGCGGCTCATCCAGACCTCGTCGCGTGACCTGAGGCTCACGGGTCGGACCTGTCTCAGTTCCCGCCACAGATTCATCCGCATTTTTTGCCCCTTGGCCTTGAGCGTGAAGCGCGGCTGCAAGTCGGCGATCCCCGCCTGACCGATGTTCATCCCCGTTTTGTACCGCCTGTTGCACCACTTCCACTGGGACCACAAAGCGCGCTGACATGAACACCGCCCTCACCACCCGACCGGCCCTTCTGGCCGACCTGCCCGAGCTCGCGCTCTTGTTCGACGCCTACCGCCAGTTCTACGAGCAAGCCTCGGATGTGCCCGCAGCGCAAGCGTTTCTGCAAGCCCGCATGACGCAGGCTGAGTCGGTGATTTACGTGGCACAGGTGGGCGGCGTTGGCCCCGTGCTGGGCTTTGTGCAGCTCTACCCCACCTGGTGCTCCGTGGAGATGGCCTGCACGGCCATGCTCTATGACCTGTTTGTGAGCCCCGATGCCCGGCGCGGCGGCGTGGGCAAGGCGCTGATGCAAGCAGCGCGCGAGGCCGCAGCCCACCTGGGTGCGGTGCGGCTGGACCTCTCCACCGCCCACACCAACACGCGGGCGCAGGCGCTTTATGAGTCGCTGGGGTGGCGGTTGGATGAGACCTTTCGCTACTACACCCTGCGTGTATGATGCGGCCCCGGTCGGCAGTTCACCCAGGCATCGCCGCGTGACCTTTGGTTCACGAGCTAAACCTGCCTCAGTTCTCCCAAGAGATTCATCCGCATCTTTCATCCCTCTGCCCAGAGCGTGAAACGCGGCTGCAAGTCGGCGATCCCAGCCTGACCGATGTGCCTAGCGTCATCGGCCCTTCGCGTTTCGCGCCCGGAGTGTGATGTCATGGCGACTTCTTCTGAATCTTCTTCCTCCTCCTCCTCCTCATCGACTCGCAGCCGCCAAACCGTGGCGCTGCAGACGGCTGATGCGTCGGCCCTGGCCAAGGCGCTGCGCAGCCAATTGGCCACGTACGCTGAAGCCCAAGGGGCGACGGCCAACCAAGTGGTGCCCAGCCACCTCGCGCTGCTGAACATGCTGGCCCGTGCAGCGGGCCACCGCAACTACCAAGCCCTGAAGGCCCAACCGAGCCCTGCGCCCGTGATGCGGGCCCCGTCTGCGCCGAAAGCGCCTGCGCCAGCCTCGGTGGAGCCCGGCACCCCGCCCCTGTCCGCCAGTGCGGCCAAAGCACTGACGCAGTTTGACGAACTGGGCCGCCTGGCGCGCTGGCCGCACAAGTTCAGCGTGCAGCGCATTGCCATGTGGGGTCTGTGGCTGCGCTTTGACAGCGGCCGCACCTACACCGAGCGCGAGGTCAATGACATCCTGAAGGCCTGGACCACCTATGGCGACCATGTGACGCCCCGGCGTGAGCTGGTGGAGATGGGCTTGCTGGCCCGCAAGTCGGATTGCTCGGCCTACTGGAAGGAGCCACAGCGGCCCAGCGATGAGATCCGGGCGGTGTTGCAGGCGCTTCGAGCACGGCGTTGAGCACTGGGTCTTGCGTGCAAGTACGGTGCGCTGGGTGACAATCCAGCGCTCTGACCTTCCAAGCATTTCACAGCCCCATGGCCACTCAACGCGTTCTCACTGGCATCACCACCACCGGCACTTTGCACCTGGGCAACTATGTGGGCGCTTTGCGGCCCGCCATTTCAGCCAGCCAAAGGCCGGACATGGAGAGCTTCTTCTTCATGGCCGACTACCACGCGCTGATCAAGTGCGACGACCCGGCCCGCATTGAAGCCTCGCGCCTGCAGATCGCCGCCACCTGGATCGCCGCTGGGCTGGACACCGAGCGTGCGGTGTTCTATCGCCAGAGCGACATCCTCGAGATCCCAGAGCTGACCTGGCTGCTGACCTGTGTGACCTCCAAGGGCCAGATGAACCGGGCCCATGCCTACAAGGGCGCGGTGGATGCCAATGTGGCAGCGGGTGAAGACCCAGATGCCGGCATCACCATGGGCCTCTACAGCTATCCCATCCTGATGGCAGCGGACATCTTGATGTTCAACGCCCACATCGTGCCGGTGGGCAAGGACCAGGCGCAACACATCGAGATGACGCGCGACGTGGCTCAGCGCTTCAACCATCTCTTCGGGCAAGGCAAAGACTTCTTCGTGCTGCCTGAAGCCCAGATCGACGCCGAGATGGAGCTGCTGCCGGGCTTGGACGGCCGCAAGATGAGCAAGAGCTATGACAACGTCATCCCGCTGTTTGAAGGCGGCGAGAAGGCGCTGCGCGACGCGATTGCCCGCATCGTCACCGACAGCAAGCTGCCGGGCGAGCCCAAGGAGCCCGAGGGCACGGCGCTGATCCAGATTTTTGATGCCTTCGCCACGCCCGAGCAGCGTGCGGCCTTCCGCGCCGAGTTGCGTGCAGGCCTGGCCTGGGGCGAGGCCAAGCAGCGCTTGTTTGAGCAGATCAATGGCCAGATCGGCCCCATGCGCGAGCGCTACGACGCGCTGATGGCGCGCCCTGAAGACATTGAAGCCATTCTTCAAAAGGGCGCCGCCAAGGCGCGGGCCATTGCGGGGCCGCTGCTGGCTCAGTTGCGTCATGCCGTCGGCTTGCGGCGCTTCCAGCCGCTGGCCCAGGCCGCAGCACCCGTGGCCAAGGCCCGGGCGCAACTGCCGGTGTTCAAGCAATACCGCGAGGCCGACGGCCAGTTCTACTTCAAGCTCAGTGCCCATGACGGCCGCGTCCTGCTGCAAAGCCTGGCCTTTGCCGGTGGCCGGGACGCCGGCGAGTGGGTCAAGAAGCTCAAGACCGAAGGGGCGGCAGCGCTGGCATCGGCGCCGGTGCAGCGGGGCGAGGGCGTGGCCGAGGCCGAGGTGCACGCTGCTTTGGCCGCCTTGCTGGCCGACGCCCAAGAGGCCGCTTAAGGTGCAGCGCTGGTGGGCTGTTGGGCTGCTCGTATGGGCGGTGGCCAGCACTGCTGCTGAGCCCACGGCCCCATTGCGCGTGCCCGACACCCTGGCCCAACGCGCCTTGGCCTGTACCGGCTGCCATGGGCCGCAGGGGCGCTCGTCGCCCCAGGGCTATGTGCCACGCATTGCCGGCAAGCCCGAGGCCTACCTCTACCAACAACTGTTGGCCTTCAGAGAGGGGCGACGCCCGCATGAGGCGATGGCCCGATTGCTGACGCCCTTGACCGACGACTATCTGCGCACCCTGGCGGGCCACTTTGCCAGCCTGGAGGTGGCTTATCTGCCCGTGGCCCAGCGCCCCGCCACCCCCGCCGCACTGCAGACGGGCCAACGCCTGGTGCAGCAGGGCGACCCAAGCCGCCAACTGCCGGCCTGCGTGGCCTGCCACGGCAGCGCCTTGATGGGGGTGGCGCCGGCCATCCCAGGGCTGCTGGGCTTGCCGCAAGACTATGTGGTGGGGCAGTTGGGGGCCTGGCGGGCCGGCACGCGCCGCGCCCGTGAGCCGGATTGCATGGCCCATATCGTCCGGCCCTTGCAGACGGAAGAGATTGCGGCCATTGCCGCATGGCTGACTGCGCAGCCGGTGCCTGTCTCTGCCAAGCCTGCGGCCAGCCTGCCTGCGCCCTTGCCGCAGCGCTGCGGCAGCACGGAGCTGAAGTGAAAGCCCGGCCGATGTTGAAGCTTGCGGCGGCGCTGGGCGTGGCAGCCGTGCTAGGCCTGGGCGCACTGCTGGCGCGTGAGCTGTGGGGCGGGCCAAGCCGCAGCTCAGCGGCTCCCGCGGTGGCTGCAGATGCAGCCACACTTGCCCGCGGGGCCTACCTGGCCCGTTTGGGCAACTGCGCGGGCTGCCACACAGCACGCGGCGGCGTGCCTCTTGCGGGTGGGCGAGCTATCGTCACGCCCTTTGGCACCGTCTACAGCAGCAACCTCACGCCCGACGCCGAGACGGGCCTGGGCGCTTGGAGTGCCGAAGACTTTTGGGGGGCCTTGCACCATGGCCGGGGGCGCGATGGCCGCCTGCTGCTGCCGGCTTTTCCGTTCACCGCCTTCACCCAGCTGACGCGGGCCGACAGTGACGCGCTCTACGCGCATCTGATGAGCCAGCCTCCGGTGCGGTACACACCGCCGCCGCACGCGCTGCGCTTTCCTTATGGCACGCAGCTTGCCCAAGCTGCGTGGCGCCTGCTGTACTTCACCCCGGCGCAGCCGGAGGTGTCCTCCGCCCCCCGCACGGACCCGGTCCAGCGTGGGTCTTATTTGGTGAACGGCTTGGGCCACTGCGCCGCTTGCCACGCGCCCCGCAGTGCCTTGGGCGGCCCGTCGGACAGCCTGATTGGTGGCCACATGCCGGGCGAAGGCTGGTGGGCGCCGCCCTTGGCATTGGCCCCTGGGCCGCAGGCCGCCGAGGAGTGGGTGCAACTGCTGCGCACGGGCCAGTCGGCACGCGGCAGCACCAGCGGCCCCATGGCTGAGGTGGTGTTGCACAGCACGCAGCACTGGCAGGTCGAAGACCTGCGAGCCGCTGCCGCTTACCTGCAAACCTTGCCGCCAGTGGCTCCGCCCGCAGCGAGCCCAGCGGCTGCGGCCCCGGCGTCAGTCCTCAGCCAAGGCCAGCGCCTCTACACCACCCACTGCGCCGACTGTCACGGCGCGCAAGGTCAGGGCGCCGCAGGGGCCTATCCCCCCTTGGCGGGCAACCCCACGGTGCTTCAGCCCACGGCCATCAACCTGATGCTGGTGGTGCGCCATGGCGGGTTTGCCCCCGCCACCCAGGCCCACCCACAGCCTTATGGCATGCCCCCGCTGGACTTGTCTGATGCCGACATGGCCGCCTTGCTGAGCTTTGTGCGCCAGTCCTGGGGCCACCAAGCCTCGGCCGTGAGCGAACTCGAAGTGTGGCGCTGGTCGTCGCGCCAATGAGGCGGGCTCAGACGGCAAAAAAAGGCCGCTCAAGCCAGGCTGAGCGGCCAAAACTGCGGTCGGGCTGCCACGCCCGACCCAGAGGGATTTACATCACGCTGTGGGTGGCTTCCTCCCAGCGCTCGAAACCGACTCGGCCCGGCAGGTGGGCGTAGGCCACCACTTCAGGCAACTCAGGGGCCGGCAGCACACTGACATGCGGGCACCGCGGGTCACCCGAGCACACTTCGTGCATGGCGTCACCCCTCAGCAAGTCCTCGGCCGCCAGCGGCTCTGAAGGCTGCACCTGCGTATCGAGTCCGAACCAGACATCCGCGAGTTCGTGGCTGCTGCCGTCCGCCTTGGTGAAGCTGGACATCAGCCCGATGATGTTGCCTTTCTGAAGCACCTCGGTCTGCTGGGCCTGCAGGTTGAGCGACACAATGCCCACGTCAGCCAAATGAACCAACTCACCGGCTTGGGTCTGGCCGTCCCCATTGCCGTCCACCCAAACTTGCAGATTGGCAAACTCGGCGTCCGCCGCTGTGATGTGGCCATCACCGTTGCTGTCAAGGTCGGCCAAGGCGGCAAACCCGTCTTTGGCCTGCTTCCCCTCGGCCGTCCGTGTGCCGTTGCCGAAAAGCTCTGTGCCGTCATTGATCTGGCCGTCGCCGTTGCGGTCCATCACCAAGAAGCCGTCTTTGCCATCGGTCCAGCCGGTGCGCTCTTTTTGGCCCTGGCCCATGAGGTCGAAGGCCACGCCATGCTCCACATTGACGGTTTGAATGCCATCACCATTCATGTCGAGCATCAAGGGGGATACATAGTCCTTCTGCGCGATCTTGAAGCCGGTTGAAAGCTCATTGATCACGTTGCCTTGGCTGTCCACTTCCTGTCGGTAGATGGCGTACTCCAGCTTGCTTCTGAAGCTGCACTCGCCGGTGCGCTCAGTCCACACGGTGACCGAGTCATTGGGCTTGATCCATACCAGGGCCGTGGGGTTGTGCGGCGGCCACCAGCTAGCGCCGGTGTCGCCATCGGTGACCTTCATGCCCTGCTGCCACTTGAGCGCCACCATGGTGCGCTCGCTGCCATCAATGTCGGGCGAGGTGTATCGTCCGGCGCCATTGACCAAGCCCAAGAACGACCAGGTGTGCAGGCCTGTTGTGCCCGTGGCCTTCGGGACGCAACTCTCCCAAGTGCCGTGGTCTGCGAGCGGCGCGATGTCCACGGTCATGATGCTGCCCGTGTGGGCTTGACCATCGGCATTGAACAGGGTGAAACCGAATTTGGTGTAGTCGGCTTGCTTGTTGCCAACGCCCGCGCCACCGTAAGCATTGGTGCCAGACTCCTGCGAATCCGGCAAGAAGCGCAGCCTGCCTGCATCGATGTCTGCCTTGCTGATGACTTGATTCAGCCCGACCGCCGTCCAGGTGCCATTGTTGTTGTACTGCAGGATGCCGTCGGCAGGCAGCGCACTGATTTGCAACTTGGGCTGTGCGCCGGGCAGCAGGTCTGCATTGAAGTTGCTCCAGGTCAGAACGAGGGGCGTGTCCTCGGTGCCCGACACAAAGCCATTGCAGTTGTCGTTATCCAGGATGGTGCCCACGCCCTGGCGGCTGTTGATCGTCCCTGAAGAAACGGTCAAGCTCACCGTCTCACTGCGTTCCACCAATCGATCATCCACCGTCAGGACTTGAACCTGGTAGCTGCTGGTGCCTGCAGGCACCAACACCTGATTGCCCACCAGGTTGATCCAGCCTTGACCAAAATTCACTTGGAGGTTGGGGGCCGTGTCAGTGCCCACCACTGCGGTGCCCGATGCCAGGGTCAAGGTCATCAAGGTGTCGATGTCCGAAGCCGATGTGGAGACGTTGAACACCAGCGCTTGACCTTCGGTGACCTGGGGTGAACTGACGGCAAGCACTTCCGACGGTGGGTTCTCAAGGACCGCGCTGTCGGTGCTGGGCGCGGACACATTGCCAGCCGGGTCGGTCAAGGTCGCGGTGACCTTGATGGTTTGCCCAGGAGCCGGTGTCGGGAAGGCATTGTCGAAACTGACCGCCTTGGCCGCGATATGAGCCTCAGTCAGCGTGACTTTCAGGGTGCGGCCTTCTTGGTCCGTCACGGTCAACTGATCTCCGGCTTTGGCGGTGCCAGGCAGGTCCACCTTCAGGTCGATGCCACCAGCGGCGGCGAGTTCGCCTTTGTTGATGCGGCCGTTGTTGTCTGTGTCCGTGACGATGGTGATCACCGGGTTGCCGGGGCCGGTGGTGTCGATGACGGCGCTGTCGCTGCTCTTCTCGGAGAGCACGCCTTCTGAGCTGCGAATCTGGGCCGTCAGCGTCAAGGTCTGGCCCTCGGCGGGCATGGCAAAGCCATCCACAAACGTGACCTTGCCAGCGGCGATGTCGGCGGCGGTCAGCAGCTTCTCTTGCTTGGCACCCGTCTGGTCGGTGACGAACAGCGTGTCACCGGCCTTGGCGCCCGCCGACAGGGTGACCACGGCATCAGCACGGCCCGTGTTTTCGGCCTTGTTGATCACGCCATCATTGTTCAGGTCTTCGGCGATCACGACCACGGGGGCAGGCAGCGGCGCGGGGCAGTCGATGAGAGCGCTGTCTGTGCTGGGCTGAGACACATTGCCAGCCGGGTCGGTGAGGGTGGCAGTGACAGTGATCGTGCTGCCATGTGCCGGCGCAGGGAAGGCATTGTCGAAGCTCACCGACTTGGCCGCGATGTGAGCGGCGGTCAGGATGACCTCGATCTTGGCGCCGGTCTGGTCGGTCACGGTGAGCTTGTCGCCTGCCTTGGCGGTGACGGGCAGGTCGACCTTGAGATCGACGCCACCGGCGGCGGTCAGCTCGGTTTGGTTGATGCGGCCGTTGTTGTCGGTGTCCGTGACGATGGTGATCACCGGGTTGCCGGGGCCGCTGGTGTCGATGACGGCGCTGTCGCTGCTCTTTTCGGAGAGCACGCCTTCTGCGCTGCGAATCTGGGCCGTCAGCGTCAAGGTCTGGCCCTCGGCGGGCATGGCAAAGCCATCCACAAACGTGACCTTGCCAGCGGCAATGTCGGCGGCGGTCAGCAGCTTCTCTTGCTTGGCGCCCGTCTGGTCGGTGACGAACAGCGTGTCACCGGCCTTGGCGCCCGCCGACAGGGTGACCACGGCATCAGCGCGGCCCGTGTTTTCGGCCTTGTTGATCACGCCATCATTGTTCAGGTCTTCGGCGATCACGACCACGGGGGCAGGCAGCGGCGCGGGGCAGTCGATGAGGGCGCTGTCTGTGCTGGGCGGAGACACATTGCCAGCCGGGTCGGTGAGGGTGGCAGTGACAGTGATCGTGCTGCCATGTGCCGGCGCAGGGAAGGCATTGTCGAAGCTCACCGATTTGGCCGCGATGTGAGCGGCGGTCAGAATGACCTCGATCTTGGCGCCGGTCTGGTCGGTCACGGTGAGCTTGTCGCCGGCCTTGGCAGTGACGGGCAGGTCGACCTTGAGATCGACGCCACCGGCGGCGGTCAGCTCGGTTTGGTTGATGCGGCCGTTGTTGTCGGTGTCCGTGACGATGGTGATCACCGGGTTGCCGGGGCCGCTGGTGTCGATGACGGCGCTGTCGCTGCTCTTTTCGGAGAGCACGCCTTCTGAGCTGCGAATCTGGGCCGTCAGCGTCAAGGTCTGACCCTCGGCGGGCATGGCAAAGCCATCCACAAACGTGACCTTGCTAGCGGCAATGTCGGCGGCAGTCAGCAGCTTCTCTTGCTTGGCACCCGTCTGGTCGGTGACGAACAGCGTGTCACCGGCCTTGGCGCCAGCCGACAGGGTGACCACGGCATCGGCACGGCCCGTGTTCTCGGCCTTGTTGATCACGCCATCATTGTTCAGGTCCTCGGCGATCACGACCGCGGGGGCCGGCAGCGGCGGAATGGTGGGGCAATCAATGGTGACGTTCCAGGGATTGCTGTTGGCGGTGCGGCCGTCTGGTGTGCTGGCCACGGCTTTGAAGTCGTGCGGGCCATGCGCCAAATCCGCTGTCGGGGTGAAGCTGAAGTTGCCCTGGGCATCGGCCTTGACTTCACCGAGCTTGGTGATGCCGTCATATAGTGTGACCGTGGCGTTGGCCTCGGTGCGGCCTTGGATGGTCGGTCGCCGATCATCGGTGACCCCGCCCAGCGCGACGGAGCCAGTTTGTGCTCCCACATCGTCGACCACGGCGGTGATGGCTACGGCCAAGGTAGCGGGAATGACATTGATGTGAACCGTGGCGGTGGTTGCCAAGCCTTGGGCGTCCACCACCTCGTAGGTGAAGCTGTCGGGCCCGCTGTACCCTGGATCCGCGACATAGGTCAGGGTGCCGTCCGCCGCCCGTGTGAGCGAGCCATGGGCGGGCTTGCCGAAGTTACGCACGGTCAGTGCGCCGCCTTCAGGGTCGGCGTCATTGGCCAAAAGCGCAGACTCGTGCGCCGAAATGGCAACACCCGCTTGCGCCGTGACCCACTCGTCCTGGGTCACCGGCGGCTTGTTGGTGGGCGGGTTACAGCTCTCGACGGTGATGTAAACCGTCCCGGTGGTGAAGCCGCCTTGACCATCACTGACCGTGTAGGTGAAACAGTCGGACCCACTGTAAGTGGGGTCGGCCACATAAGTGAGGGTGCCATCGGCCGCCCGGGTCAGGGATCCGTGTTCGGGTTGGCCGATCCCTGCCAGGCTCAGCACGCCGCCATCCAGATCCTTGTCGTTGAGCAGCAGCACCGATTCATGGGCGGACACGGATTGCCCGGCTTTGACGGTGAACCACTCGTCCGTGACGATGGGGCCTTGATTACCGGTGGGAACGCCGCTGCTGAGAGGCATGCTGCGCAGGGGAGAAATGGGCTTGCTCATTGGACATGTGCTCCTGTAGTTTCACTCGCGGAATGGCGCGGGCCTGAATACTTCATCTGTGACCGGTAGATTCTATGGAGCCATGGCTTTTTAATCACCCCAAAAATGATTTTGATGAGGGATGAAAGGCGAAGTATTCATCACTTTTTGAAGCTGTTTTATGGATATAGAAAGTGGCTATTGAAATCGTGGAGGCGGATGCCTTGAAAAATATTACTTCAATGAAATATAGATGTCTCTATTGATATAAAAAGGGGCGCCTTCTGAGCTTATCTCCTCGGTGTTTCCGCCCGCGTAAATCTAGTGGGCGTGAAAAAATTGACGTAGATAGTTCGCGAATTGAAGTTGTTCTTGGTGGTGATCTGATGCGTTATATTTTGGTTATATCTTTGTGATCTTTTCGTTATAGCTTGGGGATCGAGATTATTTTCATGCGTTGGCAAATAGAGGTGTTTTCTTGCGAGTTTTTGGAAAGACTCTCAATAACTTGAAATTGGTGGTGAAATTTGGCTTTGGGAGCGCCCTTTTACATCCTGTCGGCATGAAAAAAAGCCACCCAAGAGACTTGGGTGGCTTGCGCAATAGCCGAGACCGAGAGGCCTCGGGGAGAGAAGCTCTAAAGCATGGTCTGTGCGTGCTCCTCCCAGCGTTCGAAGTGGGCCCGGGTCGGCGCACCACCCACCCAGTGGGGCTCAGCAGCCATCACCGCATCAGGCTGATGGGCGAGGGCGGGCTCGCTCAGGCCAACGAGGTGCATCTTGTCATCAGAGACCAGCAGATCCTTGGCCTCTAGGCTGCCTTCGCTCGAATGGTTCTGACGGGTTTGGAACCAGACGTCCGACAGCTCATGGGTACTGCCGTCGGCTTTGGTGTAGTGAGAGGTCAAGCCGATGATGTTGCCGTTCTGAAGCACTTCCGTTTGTTGCGCGTTGAGGTTCAAGGAGACCACGCCCACAGCGCCCAAGCCGACCAACTCACCTGCTTGGGTCTGCCCGTCTTGGTTGCTGTCCACCCAGACTTCGAGGTTGGCGAACTGTGCATCTGCAGCCGTGATCAAGCCGTCGCCATTGCTGTCCAAGTCAGCCAACGCGCTAAAGCCGTCGCGGGCGGTTTGGCCATTGCTCAAGCGCGTGGCGTCACCGAACAGCTCCGTGCCGTTGTCGACCTGGCCATTGCCATTGCGGTCCCAGACCAGCAGGCCGTCTTGGCCATCGGTCCAGCCGGTTTGCTCCTTCTTGCCATCGGCGTTCAGGTCAAAGGCCACACCATGCTCGATGCCGACGGTTTGCACCCCGTCGCCGTTCAAGTCGAGCACCAGCGGTGACTGGTAGAAGTGTGACGCCGTCTTGTAGGCCGTGCTGGCCACATCCAGCACCTGGCCGGCACTGTTGACCTCCTCACGGAACACGGCGTACTCGATGCTGGAGCTGTAGGCACAGCCGTAACCAGCCCAGACACTGTCCAGGCGGATTTCGTCGTTGGCATCGATCCACACCAAGCCGTTGGCGTCCTTGACGGCTTCGGTCACTGCACCGGTGTCACCATCGACCACCTTCATGCCCTTATCCACCCACTTGACGGCGATACGCGTGCGTTCGCTGCCGTCCGTGTCTGGTGAGGCCCCCGTGAGGGTGAAGTTGTAGGTGTGTTGGCTGCCGCCCCGAGGGGTCGCTTGGACGCTCAGCGTGCCCAGATCAGCGATCGGGCTGATATCGACGCTGACTTTGCCGCCCGTATACAGCGCGCCCTTTTCGTCCAGTGCCGTGAAGCGGAACTGGGTGTAGTCCGTCTGGCGATTGCCCACACCGTTGCCACCGTAGGCATCGACGCCGGACTCCTGAGCATCGGGCGTGAATCGCAGCTTACCGCCGTCGACATCAGCCTTGCTGAACTGCTGGTTCACCGTCACAGCACGCCAGGTGCCGTTGTCGTTGAACTCCAGCTTGCCATCGGCCGGCAGTTCGGTGACCTGCAAGGAGGCTGCGCCGGGCAGGTTGTTCAAGTTGAAATGGTTCCATGTCAAGGCGACAGGGGTGTCCTCAGTGCCTTGAACTGTGTTGCCCAGCAGGTCGTTGTCCATGATGGTGCCGATGCCTTGGGCGCTGCTGCCGGTGGTTGAGGTCACCTTCAGCTTCACGGTCTCCAGGGCTTCGATGATGGTGTCATCGACCGTCGGGACTTTGACTTGGTAGCTGGTGGTGCCTGCGGGAACGGTGACCTGACCGCCCACCACATTCACCCAGCCCGCGCCGAAGTTCACTTGCAGCGGGGTCGTGGTGTCCACACCGGCCGTTCCCTTGTCGTCCAGGACTTCCAAGGTCATCACAGTGGCCAAGGGTGAGTTGGATGTGCCCACGGTGAACACCAGGTCTTGGCCTTCGGTCACGGTGTCAGGCGAGCTGACGGAGGTGACGTTGGCCAGGGCCGGGTCAACATTGATGGTCAGCTTGACGGGCTTCTCGGCATAAGCTCCTTGGCCATCCTTGGGCAGGTAGTAGAAGACATCCTGCTGCGGGGTGGTGAGGCCCGCGGACTTGTCGGCCACATAGGTGTAGGTGCCGTCCGCGTTCAGCGTCAGATGGCCATAAGTGCCCTCGATGCGGCTGCCCACGTTTTCACCGGGCGTGACGCCGGGGTTGTTGTCCACACCCGCCACGCGCAGTTGGTTTTCGGGGCCGTCTGGGTCGTCGTCGTTGCTCAACACCTGGCCCGTGACCTGCGGGAAGGTGGTGGTTTCAGCCGGCGTGCCGGGGTCAACTGGCAAGAGGACTTGCACGCCGGGCTTGACCAAGACCTGAGCTGGCAGGCTGCTGTGGTTGAAGACGTTGTAGGTCACGCCGTTGACCTGCACCGTGCCGCCCGAGGCCCAGTTGCCCGTGTCGCCGCCGTGGTCCACCAAGTGGCTCAAGGTCAGGCTGTTCGTGGCGTCGCCCAGCACCATCACTTGCGTGCGGCCGTTGACGGTGAAGGCATTGGTTTGGCCTTGCGCCAACACGTCGTTAACGCTCATGATCAGCGCGTTCTTACCGCCGCTGCCGAGGTCGAACTTCTCGTAGTTGTTGACCTCTTGGTCCACGCCTGGGGTGCTGGAGAAGTTGGTCAGGTCCAGGCGCATGCCCTTACCCGTGAAGCGCAGGGTGTCGATGCCGTCGCCGCCTTCAATGTGGCCCTTGGCCAAGGCGGCATCCAGCTCGGCCTGGGTGGCGAAGCTCAGCACATCGTTGCCGCTGTTGTCGATGACACTGGGGCTGCCTGGGATGATAGAGCCGTCGTCCGTGCCGTAGGCGGTGCCGTTACGGAGAGCCTTTTGCCCGAACAGAACATCAACGGAACCGCCTGTGCTCACTGTCACTTTGGCCACGTTACCGTTGATTTCAATCACACCTTGACCGCCGGCGCCTCCGGTGACGCTATTGCCTGAAATCGTGGCGCCACCAGCAACAACGCTGTAGTTGGCTGGGGGGATCAAGTTGCCATTTCTGTCCCACGCTTGGATCGTGCTGGTTGACCCAATGACAAAGACGTTAAGGTTTTCAACCGGCTTGTCCAAGACCAAGGTCATGGTGTCACCGTAATAGATGCTCACACCATAGGCTTCACGCCCGTCTGCACTTCCACCAGGGAACAAGCCTTGAAGTTCCGGACGAATAGCGCCCGCTTGGTTGGTGAGGTACGAGTAGTCATAGTAGGCGCCAGGTTGGGTCAGTGTCATGCCGACCGGCCCGTTCTGGGTCTGCAAGGTGCCTGTGATGGTCGGCGTTCCAAAGTAGCCGAGCTGCTTGTTCCAATCGACCCAAGTCTCTGGTGCCCCGTTGGGCGGTGAGATCTCGACGCTTGCCTTGTTAGACCATTCACCGCCATCGCGGTCACGGGCATAGAAGTTGTAGGAGCCGTCCTTGAGCGTGGTGGAGGTGAGGTCGAGGCTCCAAGAGCCATCGGCCTGGACCACGGCGGAGCCCACGGGGTTGTTGATGCCATTGGCGAAGACCTCAATGGTGTGGCCCGCGCTGGCTGCACCACCGGATGCGCGGCCATTGATCACCAGAGTCTGGTCACCGGTCTCGCCACCCAGCGCGATGCTGCTGTTGCCGGGCTGCGTGCCGAAGCTCTCGATGGTGGGCGCACCCGAGGCGGCATCGCGGTAGTCCACCGCCTGCGCCACCGAGGTGCTGACCACCGCGCCATCGGTGCCCAGCACGCGGGCCGTGTAGCTCCAGTCGCCGCTGTGCGTGGTGTTGTCCACGGCCGTCCAGCGCAGACCATCGCTGCTGACCACCGCGTCAATCCACTGGCCCGGATGATCCGAGCTGCTGATCTGCACCTTCATGCCGGCCACCAGCAGCGAGCTGAGCTGCCCGAAGACCGCACGGCCTGCATCACCGTCGGTGGTGACCCAGGTCTGGCCTGCCGGCACCACCGTGCCGCTGTCCTGGTTCATGGCCAAGATGCTGGCCATGGGCGTGGCATAGCCGCGCACCGAGTTCACATCATCGGTGCCGGTGGGCAAGTAATTGCCATCGAACAGCGCGGCGTCCTTGGACAGCGGCGACTCATTGCCCGCAGTGTCCGTGACCTTGGCGGTGACCTCAATGGTGGCGCCCGAGGCGGGCAGCGGGAAGGCATCGTTGAAGGTGATCTGCTTGGCCGCCACATCCGCTGCGCTGACGATCTTGCTGACGCCATTGCCCTGGTTGTCGACCACCTCGATCTTGTCACCCGCTTGCACGCTGGCAGGCAAGTCCAGGCGGATGTCCACGCGGGTGGCACTGCCCACCTCATTGCGCGTGATGACGCCGTTATTGTCCTTGTCGTCCACGATGGTGATGGTCACCGTGGGGGCCGTCAG
>NZ_JAGQDG010000008.1 GCF_018069865.1 Ideonella paludis | reverse complement strand
ACCCTTGCAGAATCCCATCGACAAGCAGCATGAGCTCTAACGATACGACTAGGCCAAATGAGCGTGTGGTGCGCTTGCTGATCGTGGACGACCACACCCTCTTTCGTCGCGGCTTGATGGCCCTGCTGGGCCATGACCCTCGCTTTGAGATCGTGGGCGAAGCGGCGGACGCCACCGAGGCACAACGCCATGCCTCCCAGCATCAGCCAGACTTGATCCTGCTGGACAACCACATGCCAGGGGTTCACGGCGTCGACGCACTGGCTGGCTTACGCGAGGTCGCGCCTCAGGCCAAGGTGCTGATGCTGACGGTCAGCGAAGACGCTCGCCATTTGGCTGCTGCGCTGCGAGGTGGTGCCAGTGGCTATCTGCTCAAGACAGTTGACAGCGATGTCCTGGCCGCCGTGATCCTACGCACCATGGCCGGTGAATCCATCATCAGCCCGGAGATGACAACCAAACTGGTTCAGGCCTTTCAAGCGGAGCACCTGGCTCAGGCGCCGACCCCACCCGCCGCAGATCCGCCGCCAGACCCACTGAGTAGCCTATCCCCGCGCGAGACCGAAATCTTGCGATACATCGCACAAGGCGCCAGCAACAAGGAGATCGCCCGAGCTTTGGACATCGCCGAAACTACGGTCAAGATTCATGTGCAACACATCTTGCGCAAATTAGGGCTCAGCTCGCGCGTGCAGGCGGCGGTTTATGCAACGACTCACTCGCTTTGATCGCTCAATTCGAGTCTTCAAGATTGGCGGCACCGCAGCGGAATCCCCGCCCCGTTCATTGCTCCGCACTCCCCCGCATCCTCAGCCCCTCATACAACTGAGCCGGCCCCAGCAAAATGTGCTTCAGGCCTTGGCGGACTTTTTCTGAATCCAAGGCCTGCTTGCTCATGGCACCGTGGGCTTCGAAGGCGTCGATGATGGCGTTCATCAGCTCGGCTGCCAAGTCGGGCGAGTTTGAGAACTGCTCTTTGCTGTTGCTCATGGCTTGCTGTACCAGCAGGTCAGATTCCAGCAGCTTGCCCTTGAGCACGTTGTTGACATAGATGAGTTTGTCGTCGTCGGTCAACTCGCCGTCAAAGAGGTCGTTCACCTTGGCCACGATCTCTGAGAGCAGCAACTTGGTTTTCTCTTGTAGCTCACCGCTGCCCGGCGCTGTCATCGGCTGAAGTTTGTAGTCAGCATCCTCCTCGCCCAGGATCAGCGGCACCGTGCCCTGGTGCTTGAGCTTGTGGTGCGTGAGCGTGACCTTGGACAAGTCCACCCCTTCGCGGTCGCGGCCAAAGTCCAGCAGGGGCAGTAGGCGTTTGAAGAAGATGGCCCGCTTCTCGATGGCGGTATTGCCATAGTCGAACATCTGCGAGAGAAAGGCATACACCCGCACAAAGGTGGCCAAGTCGCCCTTGAACATGATGAGCGCGTCCAACGCGTCCTTGGCGTGCTTAGCCTCGGGGCCATCGGCCTGCTGGGCCGTCGCTGCGTCATAGTCTGCCTTAGCCTGCTTGAAGCGCTTGAGCAGGCGGTCGGCCACCGGCTCGATGGCGGCAATCAACTGGCCTTGGGTGGCTTTGGGGTTCAGTTCCACCTGGGCGACACGGTCCACCTCGTAGTCGTCATAGTGGCCCGCACTGTCCAGCTTGGCACGCAGGTCGAATATCAGTTCAGGGTCCGTCACGCCGGCCAGCTCGGCCGTCTCGTAATAGGTCTGAAAGGCCGTCAGCACCTCTTGCGGGTCGTTGGCAAAGTCGAGGATGTAGGTGGTGTCTTTGAGCCCATGCGGGCCGCTGTAAGCCCGATTCAAACGCGAGAGCGTCTGCACCGCTTGAATGCCGGCCAGCTTTTTGTCCACGTACATGCCGCACAGCAAGGGCTGGTCAAACCCAGTTTGGAACTTGTTGGCGACCAACAGAATTTGATACTCATCCGTTGCAAAGGCATCCCGGATGTCACGCCCCTTCAGGCCTGGGTTCAAGGCCTTGCTGGTTTCGGTGACAGGCTCACCCAACTCACTCGCGTCGTTGACCTCCCCTGAAAACGCCACCAGCGTGCCCAGCCCATAGCCCTGGGCCTGGATGTAGCTGTCCACGGCCAGCTTCCAGCGCACGGCTTCCACCCGACTGCCCACCACCACCATGGCCTTGGCATGGCCGCTGAGCAGGGGCTGCACGTTCTCCAAGAAGTGCTCCACCACCACCTGCACCTTTTGGGCAATGTTGTAGGGGTGCAGCCGCACCCAGCGCATCAAGCCCTTCAGGGCTTCGCTGCGTTCGACCTCTTGATCGTCCCACTCCTTGCCGTTGTGAGCCAACTTGAAAGCCAGCTTGTAGGAGGTGTAGTTCTTCAACACATCAAGGATGAAGCCCTCCTCAATGGCCTGGCGCATGGAATAGACATGAAAGGCCGCAGGCAAGTTGTCTGGCCCCGCAGGCTCATCGGCCCGAGGCTTGCGGCCAAACAGCTCCAAGGTCTTGGCCTTGGGCGTGGCCGTGAATGCCACATAGGTGATGGCTGAAGGCCCATCCGCCTGCCCTGCTCTGGTGGCCATCTGGGCCGCCAAGATGTCCTCAGTGGCCACCTCGCCGCCATCCGCAAGTTCTTTCAACTCATCCGCACTCAGCACCTGCTTGAGCTTGCCCGCGGCCTCGCCGGTTTGCGAACTATGGGCCTCATCTGCAATCACCGCAAAACGCTTGCCCTGGGTGGCTGCCAGTTCTTGCACCGCGCTCAAGGCAAAAGGAAAGGTCTGGATGGTGCACACGACAATCTTCTTGCCGCCCGCCAAGGCGTCGGCCAGCTCGCCGCTCTTGCTCTTGGCGTCTCCCTTGATGGTGGCCACCACACCGGCTGTGCGTTCAAAGTCAAAGATCGCCTCTTGCAACTGGGTGTCCAGCACCGTGCGGTCACTGACCACCAGCACCGTGTTGAAAACCTTGTTGTTCTGTGCGTCGTGCAGGTCGGCCAAAAAGTGCGCCGCCCAGGCAATGGAGTTGGTCTTGCCGCTGCCTGCACTGTGCTGAATCAGGTACTTCTGCCCTGCTGCGTCAGTCAACACCGCCTGCACCAGCTTGCGGGTGGCATCCAGCTGGTGATAGCGCGGGAAGAGCACTGAGGTGATGCGCTTTTTAGCGTCGCGTTTGGTCACCAGATAGCGGCCAATGATCTCCAGCCAACTGTCGCGCTGCCACACCTGCTCCCACAGGTAATAGGTGCGGTGGCCTTTGCCATTGGCAGGGTTGCCCGCCGCACCATGGTCGCCGAGGTTAAAGGGCAAAAAGTGCGTGGCGGGGCCTTGCAGCTTGGTGGTCATCATCACCGTGCGGTTGCTCACCGCAAAGTGCACCAAGGCCCCACGCGGAAAGTCCAGCAGCGGCTCCGCAAAGGCTTTGCCTTTGGGCTTGGGCAGGCGGTCAAAGCGGTATTGGTCCACCGCCGCGTTGTTGTCCTGCGTGAAGTCCGTCTTCAGCTCTGCGGTGGCTACCGGAATGCCATTCAAAAACAGCGCCAGGTCGATGATGTCGTCGTGGTTGGTGCGCACCTGCCGCACCACCCGCAGCCGGTTGGCCGCATAGCGGGCCTGCAACTCGGGGTTCATGGCCAGCGCGGGCTTGAACTGCGCCAGCTTCAGCGGCGCCTTCAGCCCCAGCATCTCTACCCCCACGCGCAGCAGCTCCAGCGTACCCCGGTCATCCAACTGCTTGCGCAGGCGCTCCAGCAGCATCAGCTCGGCTTGGGCACCATGCGTCTTGGTCAGTGCGCTCCAGGCCTCGGGCTGTGTGGCCTGCACCCAGGCCAGCACATCGGCCGGGTAAAGGGCACGTGGAGTGTCGTAGCCCTTGGCATCCCCCTCGGCATACAGCCAGCCATGAGCGGCCAGGTGCTGGCAGATCTCGTTCTCAAACTCGATTTCGTTGTGCAGTGCCAAAGCAGCTCCCCGGGGCTGAAAGGCTCAGCCATGTTGATTCGCGCTGATTCGATCGCCAACGCCGCCCCATTTTCATCAAAAAAAGGGGCCATCAACGCGGGGCACTTCAAATTCGCGGTCGCTGACCTAACGGCACAAAAACGCCACCAAGGCTTTCAGGGCAGGCACCCTGGCCTGCGCAGCATCCAGCACTGCTTTGCTCAGGTGCTGCTCAAACAGCCCAGGGGCGTGGGCTTGCGCCTTCAGGGCTTGCTCAAATGCGGATTTGCAGTGTTTGGTGTCGTGCGGCACGGTTTTGCCCAGCACCGCCAGCACCATGGCCTCTAAGCACGGCGTGGCCTCAAACACCTCAATCTTGAGCTTCTTCGCACGCGCACGCTCTTGGTCATCCCAGTTGGTGTCGGTGTCCAGCAAGGCGCCCACTTCATCAAAGTGCGCCTGCTGCCACTGCCTGCGGGTGTAATCCAGCACCCCTGCGCCACCCTTGCCCTTGGCGTTCTTCAGGGTCACGCGCTTGTCACCCCGCTGCAAATAAAGCGCTTTGAGGTGCTTCAGGAAGTTGAGCTCCGCTTCCCCCTCGCCCACCAACAGCGCCGTGCGGTACTGAGTGCGCGGCTTGGCCACAGGCTTGCGTGTGGCCATCACAGCGCGGGCACAGCACCGTAGGCACCTGCCATGTACTTGGCGTAAAAGTTGTCGTCGGTGCGAATGCCTTGGATGCTGTCCATCCGCCACGCACTGCTTTCGCAGCTCTCGTCCTTTTCCACCAAAAACACCTGCGACTTGTGCAGCACATTCAGCACCTCCATCGCATGGCAGGTGAACATGATCTGGGCACGGTGCGGGTTGGTGTGCGGGCTGGCAAACAAGTCGAGAATCGGCTCCAGCATGTGCGGGTGCAGATCGTTCTCAAACTCGTCGATCACCACAATGCCGCCCATGCTCAACACCGGCAGCAAGCGCGAGAGGAGCACAAAGGCACTTTGGGTGCCGCTGGACTCTTGAAACAGAGACAGCTCCCGCGTGCGGCCTTGCCTGTCTGTGTGCAGGCCAAAGGGCAGCCACACCGTTTGAGGCTCCTCGTCCGGCCTCTGCACCGTCTGCTGGCGCACTTGCACATCGCTCAAGCCCAAATCCCAAGCCTTAAGCAGAGCCACCATTTGGCTCTGCTGGGCCTGGTTAAGCGCAAAGTGCCGGGCCGCCGCCGTCAGGTCTTGCGGCATACGGCCTGTGGCCACCACATTGGTCTGCAGGTGGATCTTGGTGAACTTCTGCGCCTGCGCCACACCATACTGTGCAGCGGTGGCGATCAACGATGCGTTCGGGCGTACCTTGCGGGCTTCCGACGGCGCCATGTCAAAGTCCTGCTGCTTGATGCGGTAGCTCTGTGATGCCTCATCCCAATCGCGCACAAACACATAGCTGAAGCCTTTGACCTTCTGCTGGTACAAAGCTTCGTTCAGCACGCGCTGACGCGTCAGCCGCAGCACATAGCGCCACATTTGGCCATCTAGGCCTTCAGCCTCGACCTCGAATTCAGTCGGCTCGTCCGGGGCGCTGAAGTGGGGCGTGAACGGAATCGGAGCGTCCGCCTGCGCCAGAAATGAGTTCTGCAGGAACCACACCAAGAAGGCCACCGGCTTGATCAACGCCGTCTTGCCCGAGCCATTGGCACCAATGACCGCCGCCACGGTACTCAGCCGGTGTCCACCCGCCGACACGGCCTCCCACGCCACAGGCGGCACCTTGCCATTGAGGCTCAGGTCCACCTCCGTGCGGTCACGAAAGCTCTGGAAGTTTGAAAACGCGTAGCGGTGCAGCATAGGAGGCCCCAATGGCGAAACGGTGCAAGAAAGAAGATTATCAGCCTTATTCAACATTTTTTTGTTGATAAAAGCGTTAAATCATCTTTTTACGCTCGCATGCCTCAATTTCAGAGGGGCAAACGGACTAGTCACTCAACCCTTCGCCCCAGGGCTCCTGAGGCTGAGGCCTGGCAGCGTTGCAAATGCGATGCCAGTGGTGGGCCGCGCCAAAACCCAGCGCCACATGCAAAACCCGCCCCACATAGGTCGACGCATCAGCACGCTCGAACCCTAGGCCGAGGAGATCCCGAAAGAAGAAGTCCATCGTCGCGGCCCACTCCGTGACGCTCTGGCCATGCTCTTTAGCAACGTCACCCAAGCGGTCATGAAGCGAATGGAGCCGTGCATATTCAAAACGGAGGCCACGCCGAGGCAGCTCCCAGCCCGCCAAGGCAGACAGCCCATCTGCAGCCCAGGGGCCATAAGCCAAGCGAGCATTCGCCACCAGCAGGCCGGGCCCCGCAGGCAGGCTCTCTGCCGCGTCTGCCAGGTGACCCAACATGACGATGATGGCCTTCAGTGCGTTGGCCAACTCCTCATCTTTTGCATCGAGCGAGTAGGCCAACTGGTTCAGTAAGGACTGGGCATCACCTTCAATCGACATGCATTGACTCCCACCCGCGCACATCGATCTGGCCGGTGACGGCGGCGGAGATAAGGGCAGAGCGGCGTTCGCGCAGTAGTTCAATGGATAGAACGGCTTCATCAACGAGTGCGTCGAACTCGCGCATCAACCTCTGCAACTTTTCAAGTATCGACTGCTGCTCGGAGTAAGGCGGGACTGCCACCCATATGTCGCTGAGTGTGCCGATATTGATCACGTCCATAGTGCCTCCACGGCTGAGTACCGAGAACTGCTCAAAAGTTACAGTGCTTCGCAGTACCTCAGCCAAGTAGCTCGACGACACCTTATCAACCACTCGAAGTCGAATGAGCCGCGGATTGATAATCCCTAGCTCGGCGCTTTCGGGGACAACGGCTATCTTTCCAAAGGTTCCTACACAGCTGATCAGCACGTCGCCTTCTTGAGTTGCATATTGGGCAAGCTGCGCAAACGTGGCTTCGTCGATGTAGTAGTCGCCTATTGAAAAATCGCCTGGAATGACTTGCTCTTGACCGTAAACACGGTAGCCAGAGCTGGCATACATGTCCTTGGTCAGCGCAGATCCAAATGGTCCAGCCTTGATGTCAGAGGCGAGGAACTTGAGGCGCACAGCCGACCAATGCGCAGGAACCTCCCCCAACCACTCGACGCCCGAATCCTTCATCGGCACCGACGGATCCAGCCCTTTAGTCACGGCCTGGCAGATGACGGCCTGGCGCTTTTCCTTGAGCAAGCTGATGAGCTGCTCTTGCTCGGCCACCAGGGCATCGATCTTGGCGGTTTCGCGGTCGAGGAAAGCTGCGATTTGCGCTTGCTCTCGGGGCGAAGGAAGATAAGTGGTCAAGGCTCCGAACGCATCAGGGTAAAGACGCAGCCTCGAATCAATCACCCCTGCAGAGAAAGCCTTGAAATAGCGTATGTACTCGTCGCTTCTCAGAAGGTAGTGAAGGTATCGAGAAGACGATCCATCGACAACTTGGAACACGGAGTACGCCGGGCTGCAAATGCCGTGTAGCGGCGACATGCCGAGCCCACGATTCCAAGCCAGCATGATGTTCATCACGAGGTCATTTGGATAACAGACCTTGTAGCCCTCCAGCGACTCGGCGCGACTCAGATGGTCACCATCATCTAATATCTCAGACCGTGGCGTGACACCTGTGTACGCAGATACAGAGAGCAGCGTCTCCTCACCCGCAATTGAGCGCTCTTCACGTTCGCGGAAGACCTCCTTGAAGCGCGCGCGACGCCAGCTCGAAGGCACTGATCCGAGCCACTCCACCCCACTGTGCTTGTACCCCGGATACCTCGGAAAACTCATGCCGAGAGCCCCTTGATCATGTCGAGGATGCGGTCAGTGCTGCGCTTCAGGTCGGCATCAATCTCGGCCAGCGGGCGTGGCGGCTTGAAGACGTAGAAGTGCCGGTTGAACGGGATTTCGTAGCCCACTTTGGTTTTGTCGGGGTCTATCCAGGCATCTGGCACGTGGGGCAAGACCTCGCGTTTGAAGTACTCCATGGCGTCTTCGCAGAGGGGCACGTTCTCGGTGTCGCGCAGGGCGCTGTCGGGCTGGGGCTTGCCTTTTTGCTTGCCCTTCTCAAACAGCAGCACTTGGCCCTCGGCGTCGCGCAGCGGGCGCTCTACGGTGATGGTGTGGTAGCCAAAGGCCTCGTTGTCAAAGATGCGGCTGATGGGCTGGCCTTCGTCGCCCTGGGCTTCTTCAAAGCGGCCAAACAATTGCGTGATGCGGGCAATGTGTTCGTCGCTCAGCTCTTTGCGCTTGGAGCCCAGGCTCTTGCGCATTTTTTGCCACATGCCGCTGGCGTCGATCAACTGCACCTTGCCCGCCCTGGCCTTGGGCTTGCGGTTGCTGATGATCCAGATGTAGGTGCCAATGCCGGTGTTGTAGAACATGTCGTTGGGCAGGCCAATAATGGCCTCGACCAAGTCGTTCTCCAGCACATGGCGGCGGATCTCGCTCTCACCACTGCCGGCGCCACCGGTGAACAGGGGCGAGCCATTGAGCACAATGCCAAAGCGGCTGCCGCCGTCTTTGGCGGGGCGCATTTTGCTCAGCAGGTGCAGCAAGAAGAGCATGGAGCCGTCTGACACGCGGGGCAGGCCGGGGCCAAAGCGCCCGTCAAAGCCGCGCTGCTCGTGCTCTTTACGGACTTCCTTTTCCACCTTCTTCCATTCCACCCCAAAGGGCGGGTTGGCCAGCATGTAGTCGAACTTCATGTGGGGGTGGCCGTCGTCGCTGAGCGTGTTGCCAAAGGCAATGTTGCCCACGTCTTGGCCCTTGATGAGCATGTCGGCCTTGCAGATGGCGTGCGACTCCGGGTTGAGCTCTTGCCCATACACCGTCAGGCGGGCCTGAGGGTTCAGCTCGGCCAAGTATTCACCGGCCACGCTGAGCATGCCGCCGGTGCCGGCCGTCGGGTCATACAGGGTGCGCACCACACCGGGCTTGGCCAGCACCTCGTCATCCTCCACGAAGATGAGGTTGACCATCAGGCGGATGACCTCGCGCGGGGTGAAGTGCTCCCCGGCTGTCTCGTTGGAGATTTCTGCGAACTTGCGGATCAGCTCTTCAAAGACCAAGCCCATCTGCGCGTTGCTGACTTGGTCTGGGTGCAGGTCGATCTGGGCGAACTTCTCGGCCACTTGGTAGAGCAGCCCCGCCTTGGCCAGGCGCTCAATTTGGGCCTGAAACTCGAAGTGCTCAAAGATGTCTCGCACATCCGCCGAAAAGCCCTGCACGTAAGTGAACAGGTTATGGGCAATGTCGTCCGGCGCCCCCAAGAGCTTGGGCATGTCCAGCGGCGACTGGTTGAAGAACTTATGGCCCGCCTTGCGCAGCAAGAAAGGCTCGGGGTTGACCCCCAGGGCCGTCTTGGCGGCCAGCTCCTTGAGCACGGCGGGCTTGGTGGCCTCCAGCACGCAATCCAGGCGGCGCAGCACGGTGAAGGGCAAGATGACCTTGCCATAGTCAGATTGCTTGTAGTCGCCCCGAAGCAGGTCGGCCACGGACCAGATAAAGGCAGAAAGTGCGGGTTGGTTCATGCGTAATTGGGGTGCGCAGGCCTGCGCTAAACCGGGCTCAACACGGCCCGGCAGCGTCAGTGCGGAAGCCAAGGATTGTGCAATCAACCAAGCCTTTCCCTGCTGATTCAGTTAATAGAAAGAACTTGGTTAATACGCGCGTGTTAGGGCCGCGCAAAGCCCCGCCCCATAAGGCCTGGCGGGCCATTGCTGCATGCGAAGTGACGAATGCCCTGCATGGGAAGTGACGTGTCTATCCACAGGCCAACTGCATGTGAAGTGACGTGTCTATTCACAGGCTGAGGGCGGGGGTTGGGGATACGTGGTCGTTCGGTGTGATTCATACCTGGGGGCGAGCCTTTCAGGAAAGCTGTGTGCTCTTGGGCTCCAGTCGCGGAACTCGCTGTGAAGGATTCCGGCTGGATACGGTCATTTGTCGCTCCGCAGCCATTGGCCACCTGCCAGAGCCTGCCATGCGATCGCCCTCGTGCCTGTTGACTGCCACCAGCCACCAACTTGTTCGGCTTGAATGGTTGCTCGTGAGCACTGCACCCCACTCAGACCACCCCATCTGCAGGGCAAGAAGCCGGCCTCCCCCCTTCAACTGTCGGCGCCGCCCATCCATTTTGTACTGATGCCCGAACATCCGACGAAGCCAGCTCATTTGTGTTCTTCCGGCAGAGCAAGCGAATCCTCCTCTGTAAAAAATCTTGCAGCAGTTGAAGCCTCGCAGGTCGTCATTGAGTCAACACCTAGCGTCGGCAGGTCCGCTGCCTCGGATGCGAGCAACTTCCCGCGAATCTTAGTGATCCATAAAATGACATCTTTACGCCATGTGTAAAGATAGACTTGACGGATATTGATACCTACCCTAGACTTGGCACATGAAAGTTGAGTTCGACAACTGCGACCTTGACCGCCTGGAGACCGATGCCCAGTACACAGCCGGGCACTCTCAGGAGGTCGTCCGTGCCTTCAGAAAACGAATGCAGCAGATTCGCGCCTTCAAGGATGAACGCGACTTTCTGGCTGTGAGGTCGCTGAATTTTGAAAAACTCAAGGGAAATAGAGAAGGGCAGCATTCAATACGCCTGAATTTGCAGTGGCGGTTGATTTTTGAGATTCGAGGCGACCACCCTTGCAAAGTCATCGGCATTGTTGAAATTGTCGATTACCACTAATAATTGGAGAGATCATGAACGCACGCGTGCCTGCTGAAGTATTCCCGCCAGGAGAGTTCCTGCGGGAGGAGCTGGAAGCGCGGGAGTGGAGCCAGCAGGAGTTGGCAGATATTCTTGATCGGCCGCCCCGCCTTGTTAGCGAGATCATCGCTGGGAAGCGGGCCATCACGCCCGAAACAGCCAAAGGTTTGGCCGACGCCTTTGGCATGTCGCCCGACTATTGGATGAATCTGGAGAGTCAATATCAGCTGTCCAAGATTAAGCAACCTAACGACAAGGTCGCGCGCAAGGCTCGGTTGTATGAAAAATTCCCCGTGCGGGAAATGCTCCGTCGTGGCTGGATTCGCACCAGCGAGAACATTGACGTGCTTGAGCAGCGATTTTGCGCTTTCTTTTCCATCCCGGACATGTCGGCGGAACCGGAGCTCTGTCATAGCGCGAAGAAGACTCACGCGACCATGGATGTAACACCGCTGCAGTTGGCCTGGCTATTTCGTGTGAAGGCCATGGCGACACAGCAGGTGGCGCCTGCCTACTCGCGCTCTAAGCTCCTGGCTGCGCTTGACAAGCTCAAGCAGCTGACCCTGTCGCCGGAGGAGGTGCGCCATGTGCCTCGAATCCTGGCTGAGGCCGGCGTTCGCTTTGTGTTGGTGGAGCCTATGGCCGGCTCCAAGATTGATGGGGCCTGCTTTTGGCTTGAGGATGACAAGCCGGTGATCGGCATGACGTTGCGTTTCGACAGGATTGATAACTTCTGGTTCGTTCTGCGGCACGAGATTGAGCACGTGCTGAGAGAGGACGGGAAGGCCGACAACGAAGCAGTCATTGACACCGACGTGGGCGAAGACCAGGGTGAGCTGCCTGAATGCGAGCGACTGGCCAATACGGCAGGTGCGGAGTTCTGCGTGCCTTCTGCCGAGCTCGAGAACTTTATTGCTCGCGTTCAGCCCTATTTCTCTGAGGAAAAGGTTCTTCGCTTCGCACAGCGAATCAACGTCCATCCGGGGTTGGTTGTCGGCCAACTGCAGCGCCGGATGGGTCGCCATGACTTCTTGCGCAAGCACCAAGTCAAGGTTCGAGCGCTGGTGGTACCGTCGGCGGATGCCGATGGCTGGGGCTCGTTCACTGAGTAATCTCAGCATTGAGGAATTGGTATGTCGGCTTATGCGAATCAGGTGAAGTCCTACATTGAGCGCTATCAGGCGGAGTTCGGAGGTGATGGCATGCTCGACCCGCATGCAGTGGCGGAGTGGGCGTACCGCAATGGGCTTCACAAGCCAAGCGTCCGTACCGTCGTCGATGCCATCGCAGCAGACATTGCCCAGCAGTTCCGCGAGGAATACCGTACCGACGCCAAGGGCCAGCGATATCGCGCCATGCACGCTGTGCGTTCAAAGAAGGGCGACAAGACCATGTCGCTGTGGGCAGACATGGACGATGAGCGAGCGCCTCGTGAACACTTTGTACGGTCTTTCGCGCAGCGGCGTCAGCAAATCGTCGGAGACTGCTATCAGCTCAAAACCGACGTCGATGTCTATAACGCGAAGAACGCTGCGCAGAAGCCCATCCAGGTGCCGCTCGACTTCACCTATGACGTGGAGGAGCTTCAGCTGCCTTTCCAAGGCAAGAAGGCAGCCTGAAGCCACCTGATCCCGGAACGGCACGATACAAGATCGCACTTGCTCTAGCTAAAAGGCTCAGGACGCATCTGGCTAACGAGCTGACCATGCCTCTGGAATACTCCAAGCTCGCGCCCGATAGCGACTACCTTGTCCAGCTTGGATCTGGCGTTTGGTTGATGGACAACCACAAATGGGCGCTGGTTGCGTGGGAGCGGCAACGGATCGACGGCAAACGCTATGTGCTGCTCCATGCCGACTTTCACTGGGACGGAGTCGACGACTTCTGGCCCGACGACTCCCCTCGAGAGGAATTGCTTGCCGCAGGGGTTGATGAACTAGTCGCCATGACCGCCGCCGAGAAGCACATCAAGTTCGACTCGTTTATTGCTCCAGCTGTCCGGCGAAACCTGCTCTCCGAAGTCCATTTCTTTTGCAAGGAAAATGATGGCAACGAAGTTGGGCTGGATGCGGATCTATGCGACCGGGCACGCGTTCAGCAGGTCGTGCATGACGACGTCGACTCCCTTGCGCAAGTCGCTCTTGATCCGGCAAACCCTCTGATTTTTGACCTCTGTCTCGACCTATTCAATCAAGCCAACGACATCGAGTTCGAGGGTGATCTTTGGTCAGACAGTGATGTCCTGGATTTTCTTGAGGCAACAAGCTGGCACATTCGAAAGGCGGCAGTTGTGACTATCTCTTTGTCCTTCGGATTTTCAGGATCGGAAGAGGACACGCGGCATCTTGCACAGTTGGTTGTGCCCCGTATCCTCGAACTTCGCAGCATGCCACGCTAGTCGGTACCTCGGGAGCTGGTCACGCTGCGGATGCGGATTTACTAGTTAACAAGGCCGTGATTGCCTGCGAGATACTGCGCCCGCTTGGCTAACAGAAGCCAGCCTTGGTGGTCCGTGAAGATATAGCTTGACAGAGAAGATGTAATGCCAGCCTTTCGCAGGGCATTGTAAGCAGGACGGTCGACTCCGAATGACTGCAAACACAGCGTGACAGACATTCCCAATAGGTGGTTTGTCGAACCCTTGCGCGGGCATATGCGCCTTCTCAGTCGCCTTGCAGTGAATCGCTCGCTGGCAAGTCGGCGCCAACACCGAAGGGTAGTCTTCGACCTCCAGCTCCAAGTCACTTTTTCTCCGCTTGTGGCCGTCGCCCCATTACGGCGGCTAGGTGCTGAGTATGGCCTTTGCCCGATCGCTGGTACACGTGGAGCATCCGCTCGGCGGGGTCGAGATAAAGGCGGTAAGTCGGCAGGCGGTTGGCCTCAACCGCCGTGCGCAGTGCCCTCATGAAATTGCGCCTCGGTTGTTGGCTACCCACCTTCGCTTGGAGCAGCGAGAGATTGATGCGCCAACTGGGCTGGCGGCCGCAATGCTTGCGCGCTAGGTCATATAGCCGTCGCTCGATGGGCTGCCGGAGGTCGAAATAGGCAGCATCAATGGCCAGCACGGCCGTGTCCCTCACGTTGCCCCACACCCAAGCTGGGAGTGTGAGCTGCACCCAGGTGTAGGTGGGGTGGCTCGGGTCGCGGTGAATCACCCAGCTCTGAATCAATGGAAAGGTCACCGGTGCTTGGCCCTTGATGCACAGGTGCAGTTGGGTTTGCTCCAATCGACTTAAGGCTTTCAACAGTAGGTCATAGCCGCGGCCACCCGTGGGGCGCTTGGTGCTTTTCAGAAAGTCATGGGCTCGAAAACGCAGCGTCCGCTCCATGTCCGTTCGACCTCGATTCTTTGCCTCCACAAGTTGGCCCATGCAATAGCGCCAGACATCAGCATCGTGCACGGTCGCCGGGCCCAGTGGCCCCGCTCGGACCGTGAAGTTGACTCTCTCTGACCTGTAATGGCGCTCAGCGCTCGACAAGGTGGACAGGCTGAAGACGGGAAACTCCAGGCTGAAGAGATCGCTCTTGGGCCGGCATTCGGTGATGTTGGCGGTGAAGCAGGCGTCGCTCGCCTCCACCCACCTGAGCACCGCTGCGGCCATGCCTGCCTTTATTCAGCGCGGGGCCGACCGATCCGTTTGGCGGATGCCTGCAAGTTGCGGGCAGTGACATGTGCCACCTGTTGAGCGCGTAGCCACTCCTTACACGATCCGACACGCCAGGCCAGCTTTCGTCCAAACACGACCAGCCGAGGTGGCAGCCGCTCGGGCTCGGCGCTGCTCAATTTGTAAACCTGGCTCAAGGTGGTGTTGAGTAGGTCAGCCAGCTCGCGCGGACCGATCACCTGATCGTCGTCTAGATGTACTGTCTTAACCAAGTTGGTCACGGTGTGGCCCCATGTGAGTTGCGATGGCCACAGTCTCTTGCTCCCAACTCATTTTGAAAAAGGCATCTTTTGAACCGAATTTGTGAGGGGTCGTCGAATCCGGTTCTGCGGATTCGATGAGCGCAGCGGCCTGCCGCTGTCCGTTTTCCGTGTGCCGCTTGCCCTTATGCACATGCCGTTTGCCGTAAGCCGCTAGGCACAACGGATATGCCGTACCGGCATGTCCGCAACGGCAAACGGCAATGCCGTTACGTCACATCAAGAGAAAGCATCACCACCCGGCAAGGCCAGGGCTGCCCGGCATTGGGAGCCATGGGGCGCAGCCCGCATGGGGCAAGCCGTTCAGGCGCGGCCCCCGGAGAAGCGCCCGCCCCAGCGGGCCGCCGACGGGCGGGGGGAGCCAAGACACGTGGCGCAGCGACAGCGAAGCAGGCCGCCCCAGCGGCCGTTAGTGGCTTGGGGGGCGCAGCCCCGCCGCCGAGCGAAGCACGGCAACCCCCTGTGGGACTTGTGGCGTCAGCGCACAAGCCGCCGCAGGCGGGGTCTGGGCGTCCAGCCCAGAGTCGAAGACCGAAGACGCAGTGGGCGAAGCCCGCGCAGTCGGAGCCTCCGCAGGGGGTTGCCGTGCTTTGCGCGGCGGCCCCCGAGGTGGGCTTGCCCACCGCTGGAGCCCCAAAGGGGCGTGAAGGCCTGGCTTGGCGGGCAGACGGGGCGTCCAGCCCCGGCAAACCTGGGGGAGCGGCCCTAGCCGTCGCGTCGAAAGACGCGCCCAGGTTGGTGCTCGACAAGCCAGGCATGTCCGGCAATGCCCAGTTCACCCCATGCGCGTCTTCATGTGCAAGCACGTCTGGCCAAACCAAGGGGCGACGATGGGGCACACGGCGCCGCTGTGGCAGGCACGCGTCAACGCAACGTGGTTTTACAACTCACTTTGAAAGTCACTTTAAGTCGAAGGCACCCAGCCGCAGTGATTCAGGCTCAAAGCGTGCCAATGCCAGGTAGTAACAGAGGTCCTCCGAGCCGCTGCTTGACGCCTTGTGGGCACTTTTGTGCCTGGATAGGCTGTAAAGAACCCAGCAAAGGAGCCCAAATGACTACAGACACGCCAAGCCTCAGCCCCACTGCCCAAGGTCTCGCCCACCGAATCACGGTGGCGACCTGGGTATATAGATGGGGCTTCTCGTCGGACTTCGTGATCCAAAGACTGCTGCAGAAGCAAGCTACCGGCTGGGCGGCCCATGCGACCAAGCGCAAGCTTTTACGTGCCACCAGCACTGCCAGCGGTGTGCCGCGACGCCTCTACACGTTGGCCACTCAAGGGCTGGAGCTGGCTTGCCAGCACGCCCCCAAGCTGCTGGACTACAAAGAGCAAGACCCGCTGGCCATCAATCAGGCGACTATCAGGCATGAACTTTTTTGCCAGCATTTGGCGCTATCTATGTTGCGAGGGTCCGGAACCAAACATGTTTTATCTGGGCGGGAGTGGTCGCCGCCAGCTGAGGCACGGTTGAAGTGCCCCGACTTCGTCTTTGAGACGCCTGAAGGGCGGAAGGTTGGCGTGGAGGTGGAGCTGAGCGCGAAGTTCGGGAGACGGCTGGACGAGTTTGTTGGCGACACCCTGAACACCTTGAGCGACGAGGCGGGCTTTCATCAACTAGATGGATTCCTCATAGTCAGCGACATCGCTGCGCTCTTGGAGCGCTACAAGCTCGCATTCGCCGCCGGTAATCTGCTTCGAACCTGGAAAAAGGATCAGAGAGGGCATTGGCGGGTCAAAAGTGAGTTGGCAGTCCGTGCTGATCAAGCTCGACTCATTAGATATTTGAGTTATAAAACTGACCGTCTTTAGATCAATCGAGCGCAAACGTGAGGTCCATTGGGATTCTCTGCGGCCTAACGTGAGGTCCATTGGGATTCTCCAAGCTCTAACGTGAGGTCAATTGGTGAACTTTTTGAGGTCGAGCTTGATTTGCTTGCACATATAATTTGATTTCACTCTTTTATATTTAGGCTGATTTGCACTCACACAACACCCCCTAGTTTGAAGTCATCAGCATTTTTGGGTGAATATCGCGTGGTGGGGCGGCCAATTCGAAAGTGACTTTTCGGCCTAACGTGAGGTCAATTGGTGAACTTTGGGCGTTTGACTTGCCCACCAGCGGCGGCCAGCGTCGCATGCGCCGCCGCCGCTGTGGACAAGTCGCCACAGACTGAGCCTTTTCTTCAATCAGTGATCTGCCCTTTTAATCTTATAAATGGCAGATCTGATATATCACGCAGCCGCGCGCGAGACGCCTAAATCCTGACTTGCGGCGCGAAACGTATAAGAACTTTTTTTGCACCTTTCGGGTTAGATTTGATCCTGTCTTATTTTTCAGGAGTTGAGATGAGCAGGACCAAAACAAACCCAGTGCGCCGCGCAGCGAGCATCGAGTTGACGCGCTATATCTGCAGGGTCGTCGAGACTGCGTCGGCGTTGCGTGCGGCACAGTTAGAACGGGAGATGGGGTTTTCAGGCGGAACTTATCGCGTGGCGACACCTGGTCAGCGCTGGCGGCGCTACTCGAGTGGAAAGTGTGCGCTGATGCCCGCGGTTGCTGACGTGGTTGTCCGAAAGTCACTTTTGCGCGGCTGGTGGCCCCTGCGAGATGACGGCAGCCCGCACTGGCGGGTTGCATCGGCTGGGGTTCAAAAGTTCATTGAAGCGGCAAATGCGGGCAAACCCTTAATTCCAGACGATGTGATGCAAGATGCGCGCACCTGGCGGGACCAGATTGAACGAAGGAAGCGCAGTCTTCAAACTAGGAAGCGGCGTCTGATGTCTGCCAATGAAAGTGTGTTTCGCGCGGCACGGACGTTATCTGCAGGGCGCGAGCGTGTTGAGCTGACCGAATGCCGCGAGCTCGGAGACATCACTGACTTGCCAGCGGAGGTGTACTTGCCAGGCCCTGGCGAGCGGACGGTCGAGTTGCTGATTTGCGTCAGCTACGGATCTGGAGTACCCACCTTCAATTACGCCCGCCTGCCGTTCTCGGATACCTTCAAACTCACTTTCAGAGACGGATCACAGAATTCGATTGAAAGTGACTTTTAGATTGGATCGTCATTGCTCTGTGCCGGTGCGACAGCGGTAGCGGCATACCGCCGCTCTGCGCCGGCCAGCAGAACTGAAGCAGGCACATTTAAGCCCTGTCCGATTCGCCACAAAACACTCACGGTGGGCTGCTTACGGCCAGCTTCCATGAGGGTAATGTAAGGACGATCCAACTCGGAAGCTCCTGCAAGGTCTTCTTGGGTGAGGCCTGCCTCATTGCGCCGGGCTTTAATTTCCGCCGCCAGCGCTTGGACAAAAAGTGGGTTTCCGCTCGCTCGCATTGCCCCACTAATTTGCGCAATATGTTTACTTTAGACACGTGTCTATTGATAACATTAGGAGCCCAACTGGAGAAAAACATGACTGAGACAGGAGATTTAGCCGAGATGCACAAACCCCGGAGCGCCGCAAAGTTACTTTCAGCCTCCATCACAGCTGTCGGGCTGGCTGCATCCTTGATCGCATGCGGGGGTGGAAACGAGCCTTACAGCTACCCCGCCGCCCAACTTGAAAGTAACTTTGGAACCGCAGGGGTGGCTGAGATCCAGAATCCGCGTGACCTGGGAACTGCAATTACCTCGTTCGATGCAACCTCGCTGGCTCTAGACCAGAGCGGGCGGTTAGTGGTTGGCGGCATGCGCTGGCAAAACGAGCGGCAGGCCTGGGTGACGAGGCTGGACACCCAAGGTCGGCTCGACCCAAGCTGCGGCACGGGCGGCTGGCAGGTCTGGTCAACAGGTGGGCCAGCGATCGTGCGGGGGGTGATGAGTCTGCGTGATGGCCGCATTGCTGTGCTCGGTCGATTGCCGAGAAGCGGCATGGTCGTGCTCAAACCCGATTGCAGCCTGGACACCAGTTTCGGCAGCAATGGATTTGTTCAGTTCGACGAGGTGCTCAGCACCGTGCCAGAGCCCGAGCCATCGGTCGCCGTGCAAGATGCCACCACTGGACGAATTGCCATGGCTGTGGCCGGCAAAGTCATGATGTTGGATGAGCGTGGCCAACGCGTGACCGGCTTCGGGCAAAACGGTGTTGTCACGCTGCGCGAAGCAAACGGCAATGGTCTGGATCCTGGCGGCTTTGTGTTTTTGCCGGATGGTCGGTTCTTGGTGTCCGGCATCACGGACTTCGGTCTGGTCGATGGCGCCTATGTCGGCTTCATGCGTCTGATATCTGACGGCAGCCTGGACACCAGCTTTGGTGTCAACGGAGACGCACGCTGGAGAATCGGCAGCAACAAGATCGCCTACCCGTGGGGCTTTGCCCGAGCACCGAGTGGGCAATTGCATTTGACTGGGCAGACTCAGCCGGACTTTGGATCGTCTGGACTTTCACTGACCAACGCGTTTTGGCTGACGGCCGATTCGAACGGCTCTTTGGTTGCGCCCTCCCCTCAAGTCTGGGATGCAGGCCCCCTGCCCAACACCTCAAGTAACTTCAACCGAGCGATGGCCGTGGATGCCAAGGGGCGAATGGTGAGCTGCGCCTACTGGCTCAACAACACTCGCTCTGACCTTGGCCCCTTCGCCTCGGAGGAAAGCAACTTGCAGTTTCGGGACGCGACCACCGGCCAGACCATCAAGTCGATTGGCAGTGACGGCACAGTCAAGGTGCCAGCAGGTTGCCTGACTTTGGTGACGGATCAGCGCGCGATCTACACGCTGGGCAATGGGGGCGTCACCATCAACTCGGCGAGCTTTTTGGTCACCAAAGTGACTTTGCCAAACTGAGTTGTTCCGAGCGCCATGCAACAAGGCCGAGCTCAGTCTCGGCCTTGTTCTTTGCGCCACTCAGAGTCGCTCGTCTGGCTCCTGGTCCTCAGGTGCGTGCTCGGGCGGGCGCTTGGCCAGTGCGCGTTCCAAAATCGCTTTGGCCTTAAGCGCCTGCTCCATCGTTATCGCCCTGGCTGCAAGGTAGGTGACGCCTGAAGGCGTTGTGCCCGCCACAGCTTCATCGCTGGTGACGAATGGCCAGTCTTTTTTCATGGCTGCTCCTTGTCTCGTTTCACGCCAGCTTCAGGGCGAGGTTTTCAGGCTTCAGATGAGTGTAGCGCCGCAGCATGTTCAGGCTCTTGTGGCCGGTGATGCTCGCCACCTCCATGGGGTGAAGGCCTTTTTCGAACAGGCGGGATGCCGCCTCGTGCCGCAAGTCGTGCCAGCGGAGATCCCTGATGTCCAGGCTTTTCATCGTCCGCTTCCAGATGCATCGCAAAGCGTTGGATGTGGTGGGCAAGACTGGCCCTTCTGTTGAGTTTGGCATAGACCTCAGCACCTCCACCGCCTTGCCTGACAGAGGCAAGTGAGGGGGCACGCCTTTGTTGCCTGTGCTCCTAAACGCAATCGGTATAGCCACCACCCGACGATTGAGATCAATCCACTCCCAGCGCAGCGATAGAAGCATGGTCTGGCGCAATGCAGTTTCGATGGCCAGGTCAAAGGCTGGCCGAGCCCAGGCGTTCTGGGAGGCTGACATCGCTTGAGCGATGCGCTCATATTCGCCCGGAAGCAAGCGCCTATCGCGCTCCTTCGAGCCTGACGGCTTTCGGATGTTCCTAACTGGGTTGATGAGTGATTCCATTCCCCACTCTTTGCGGGCGATCTCGAACAAGTGCGCCACCAAGGCCAGCTCAAGCCTTATCGTGTTCTCGGCCCGGCCCGCTTGGCGCCGTTGGTCACGGTAGGCCGCAAAGTCGGCGCCGCGCAGTGATGCCAGGAATCGGGTCGAGACCACTTGACGCAACCAGTGGTCGATGCGTTGACGCTCTGGCTTTGGGTGGCGCTTTTTGCTGGCCACATCGCGCCAATATCTTTCGAGCGCTTCAGCCAGGGTCGTGGACTCTGCCTCTGCACGCGAGATAAAGACACCTCTATCCATTTCGCCTTCGACTTGACGGACCCATGCCTCTGCTTGGGCCTTGGTGTCGAAGGTCTTACTTTCTTGCTGGTGGCCTTTGCGGCGCACTTGGGCTCGCCAATAGGAGCCCCTCTTGGTGATGCTTGCCATGTCTGCGTCCTCAGATTGGATTGCTGGTCGCAGTTTCTGCCTGTGCCACTTTTGTGCCAAAGGCATCTTTTGAGCCGATTCAACAACGAAAAAAGGCTTGCACTCACGTGCAAGCCTTTGATTTCATTGGGGAATTTTGGTAGGCCGTGCAGGACTTGAACCTGCGACCAAAGGATTATGAGTCCTCTGCTCTAACCAACTGAGCTAACGGCCCCCGGAAAACGGGTCTGCCCGAAGCGGCGCAGGCAGCGCCTTTGGCAGAAGGGTTGCGATTGTAGGGGGCTTGTGTGTGCCTTCGGGAACTCAGCGCTGGGAGAGCGCATTGCCCACCAGCTTGGAGGTGATGTCCACGATCTGAATCATGCGGTCGTAGGCCATGCGGGTCGGGCCAATGACGCCTAAGGTGCCGACCACGCGACCGTCGACTTCATAGGGGGCAGAGACGACGGAAAGTTCCTCGTAGGGCACCACCCCACTTTCGCCGCCGATGAAGATGCGCACACCCTCGGCGCGGCTGGAGGTATCGAGCAGACGCAGCAGTTGGGTCTTCTGCTCGAAGAGATCGAACATCTTGCGCATAGCGCCCAAGTCGTTGCCGAAATCTTGCACGCCCAGCAGGTTGCGCTCGCCGCTGACCACGACTTGCTCTTGGTTTTCTTCCATCACCTCGGTGCCCACCTGCACGGCCGCCCGCATCAGGCTGGCAATCTCGCCGCGCAGCACATCGACCTCAGACTTCAGGCGCAAGCGCACCTCTTCAATGCTCAAGCCGCCGTAGTGGGCATTCAAGAAATTGGTGGCCTCTACCAACTCGCTTTGGCTGTGGTCATGTTGAGTGAAGAGCACGCGGTTTTGCACATCGCCGTCCGGCGCCACCAAGATCACCAGCACCCGGCGCTCGCCCAAGCGCAAAAACTCGATGTGCCGAAACACGCTGGCCTTCTTGGGCGCGGTGATCACGCCCACAAAGCTGGAGAGGTTGGACAGCAGCGTGGCCGCTTGGGCAATCACGCGCTGGGGCTGGTCGGGGTGCAGGGGGGCCTCGGCCATCTCGGGCATGCCCGCATCCATGGGCCGTGCCGTCAGCATGGTGTCCACAAACAGACGATAGCCCCGAGGGGTGGGAATGCGTCCTGCCGAGGTGTGCGGGCTGACGATCAGCCCCAACTCCTCCAAGTCGGCCATGACATTGCGGATGGTGGCTGGCGAGAGCTCCAAACCCGAGGCCTTGGACAAGGTGCGCGAGCCCACGGGTTGGCCGTCCGCGATATAGCGTTCCACCAGGGTCTTGAGCAGGGATCGGGCACGGTCGTCCAGCATGCGCACATTGTACGGATCTCGCCCTGCTGAGCACCTGACAAGCACGAGGGCTGTGGTGTAATTCCTCGCACCATGCCGACCCGTTTCCGCCACGCCGCGCTCGTGGGCAAGCACCAAGCCCAGGGCATTCGCCCCTTGCTGGAGCAGATCGCCCAATTCTTGACCCGCCAAGGGCTGGATGTCTCTGTCGACCGCGACACAGCCATGGCCACAGATTGGAACGAGTACGGTGCCCTCAGCCCCGCCGAGATCGGGGCGCAATGCGACATCGCTGTGGTGGTCGGCGGTGACGGCACCATGCTGGGCATTGCCCGCGAGTTGGCCCCGTTCAACGTGCCTTTGGTAGGCATCAACCAAGGCCGGCTGGGCTTCATCACTGACGTGCGCGGCACGGATTGGGCCGAAGCTTTGGGCCCCATCGTGCGCGGCGACTATGAAGAAGAGCGCCGCTCCATGATGGAAGGCGGCGTTTGGCGCGACGATGAAGCCATCTTCCAAGGCATGGCCTTGAATGACGTGGTGGTGGCGCGTGGCCCGACCGCCAGCATGGTGGAGTTGCGCGTGGACATTGGCGGCGAATTTGTGGCCAATATGCGCGCCGACGGCTTGATCATCGCCTCACCCACCGGCTCCACGGCCTATGCGCTGTCGGCGGGTGGGCCGATCTTGCACCCATCGGTGGGCGGCTGGATCGTGGTGCCGATTGCCTCGCACACCCTGTCCAACCGGCCCATCGTGCTGCCGGACACCCAAGAGGTGCAAGTCACCATCGTCTCGGGCAAAGACAGCAGCGCCAATTTCGACATGCACAGCTTGGCCAGCCTGATGCACGGCGACCAAGTTCGCGTCGGCCGCTCCAGCGTGGCCGTGCGCTTCTTGCACCCCCGGGGCTGGAGTTACTACGCCACCTTGCGGCGCAAGCTGCGCTGGTATGAGGGTGTGGTCTGAGCATGCTCAAACACCTGACGCTCAAAGACTTTGTCATCGTCACGCACTTGGACGTGAGCTTTGGCGCTGGCTTCACGGTGCTCACAGGCGAGACCGGCGCAGGCAAGTCCATCTTGATCGACGCGCTGCAACTGGCTTTGGGCGCGCGCGCGGACAGTCCCGTGGTGCGCGACGGCGCTGCACGTGCCGACATCACCGCCAGCTTTGACGCCCCTGCAGCTTTGGCTGCATGGCTGGAGGAACACGGCTTTGAGGGCGGGGACGAGTTGATGCTGCGGCGGATCATCGATGCGCAAGGCAAGAGCCGCGGCTTCATCAATGGCAGCCCAGCCACCTTGGCCCAACTGCGGGAGATGGCCGATCACTTGGTGGACATTCACGGCCAACATGCCTGGCAAGGGCTGACTCGCCCGGCCTCGGTGCGGGCCTTGCTGGACGAGCAAGCGGGGCTCAACACCCGCCCGCTGGCCCAGGCCTATGCCCACTGGCGCGAGGCCATGGAGAGCTTGGCGCGCGCCAAGACGCGCCAGGGCGAACTGGACAGCGAGCGCGAGCGCCTGGCCTGGCAGATTGGCGAGTTGGAACGCTTAGGCCCCAAGGCCGACGAGTGGGCCGAGCTGAATGCCGAACACCAGCGCTTGAGCCATGGCCAGGCGCTGGTGGATGCGGCGCATCAAGCGCATCAATGGGTGGACGAGGAGGACCACAGCGCCAGCCGTCTGGTCGCTCGGGCACTGAATGCGCTGGACCAAGTCAGCGCCTGGGACCCTCAAGTGCAAGACGTGATGGAAGCCTTGCGCGGCGCCCAAGCCCAGTTGGATGACGCAGCCCACAGCCTGAACGCCTATCTCGGCCGAGTCGAGCCGGACCCGCAGCGGCTGGAGGAACTCGACACCCGGCTCTCTGCATGGATAGGCTTGGCGCGCCGCTACAGGCGCGCACCAGAAGAGTTGCCTGCCTTGCTCTCCGAATGGCGCAGTGCGCTGAAGGCGCTGGAAAAAGCCTCTGACCTAGAAGCCCTGGAGCGGGCGGTGGCCCAGGCCGAAGACCACTGGCGCGACGAAGCCCAGCGCGTCAGCCAAGCCCGGCATCAAGCGGCCGGGCCGCTCTCAGCCAGTGTCACCGAAGCCATGCAACAGCTGGGCATGGCCGGTGGGCGCTTTGAGGTCGCGCTGGTGCCGCAAGACCAACCCCAAGCCTTTGGCCTTGAAGCCGCTGAGTTCTTGGTCGCCGGCCATGCCGGCAGCACACCCCGGCCTTTGGGCAAAGTGGCCTCTGGCGGCGAGCTCTCTCGCCTGGCCTTGGCGATTGCCGTCACCACGGCCCGCGAGCGCCAAGCGCAGGCCAGCGCCAGCAACGCCGCCGAGCGCCCAGCGCCCAGCACCTTGATCTTTGACGAAATTGACTCGGGCGTCGGCGGCACCGTGGCCGACGCTGTGGGCCGCATGATGAAGCAGTTGGGCCAGAGTGCCCAGGTGCTGGCCGTGACCCACCTGCCCCAAGTGGCGGCCTGTGGTGACCATCACTTGGTGGTCAGCAAAGCCAGCGAAGGTGGCCAAACCCTGTCTCGCATCAGCCCCGTGGCCGGTGAAGCCCGGGTGGCCGAAGTGGCCCGCATGCTGGGCGGCGAACGCGCCCAAGGCACGAGCCTGGCCCACGCCCAAGAGTTGTTGAATCAAGCCACACCTCAGCCAGCGCGCCGCGCCCCCCACGCATGAGCCCACACTCCCCACTGCTGCCGCCTCACGCAGACTTGCAGGACCGCGAGGTGGTGCTGGTCACCGGCATCTCTGGCTCGGGCAAATCTGTGGCCCTGCATGCACTGGAGGACGCTGGATACTTCTGCGTCGACAACCTGCCGCCTGAGTTGCTGCGCGACTTCATCAAGGTCGAAAGCCTGCATGGCGTGCGCAAGATGGCCATTGCGGTGGATGTGCGCACCGCCAGTTCTCTGCCCAGCCTCTTGCCGGTGCTGCAGCAGCTCAAAGCCGAGGGGGTGCGGGTGCGCACCATCTTCTTGAACGCCACCACCACCGCGCTGATCAGGCGGTTTTCGGAGACGCGTCGCCCTCACCCGCTCTCCAAGCCCAGCGAGGCCGGCGACCCGCACCGCATGCTGTTCGATGCGATTGAGCTCGAGCGCGACCTGCTGGCTGACTTGCGCGATCAATCCACCGTGCTGGACACCAGCCAATTGCGCCCGGCACAGTTGCGGCTGTGGGTGCGCGACTTGGTAGGCGCCACGCGCAGTGGCCTGACCTTGGTGTTTGAGTCCTTTGCCTTCAAGCACGGTGTGCCGCTGGATGCGGATTTGGTGTTCGATGTCCGCGTCCTGCCCAACCCGTTTTACATCCGCGAGCTGCGCCCGCTGACCGGCAAAGACGACCCTGTGGCCGAATACCTGGCTGGCCAGCCCGAGGTGATTGAAATGCTGGAGCAGATCGACGCCTTTGTGCGTCGTTGGCTACCGGCCTTTGAGGACGACCAGCGCAGCTACCTCACGGTGGCCATTGGCTGCACGGGTGGCCAGCATCGTTCGGTCTATTTTGTCGAGTCGCTGACCGCCCGCTTTGCGGAGGCCGTCACGACGCTCAAACGTCACCGCGAGCTGGATGGCAGAACCTGAACCTGACCGTACAGCAGCTTTTTGATCGGTGCGGGCAGGCCGTAGTCATCCAGCCGAGAGCGCGCCACCCATTGGCCACTGGGCCATAGCGCCGCCAAGCTTGCAGTCAGCGCTTGCCCCTCCGCTAAACGCAGGCGCACCGGGCTGAGCGCCCAGTCGAAATGGGTCAGCACGTGATGGATGGGCGTGTAGTGCTGGCGCTCACCCAGCCACGCTGCGCAGGCTGCCTCTAGCGCCGCCATGCTGTCAAACTCGGGCAAGGCCCACAGGCCGGCCCACACCCCGGTTTGCGGGCGCTGCACCAGCCACACTTGATCGTCCTGCTCCAGCCACAGCAGCGCATGAGCCCGCTGGCTGCGCACCAGCTTGCGCTTCTTGACGGGGTAGTCCTGCGGGCGCCCTTGCGCTTTGGCCACGCACAGCGAAGCCAGCGGGCAGGCTTCGCACGTGGGGTTGCGCTGCAAGCAGACCGTGGCGCCCAAATCCATCAAGCCTTGGGTATAGGCCTCGATGCCCTCACCTTGCGGCAGTGCTGCATCTGCCATGCGCCACAAGGTTTTTTCATGCGTCGATTGGGCAAGGTCCTCGCCAAAGCCCAGCACGCGCGTGAGCACGCGTTTGACATTGCCATCCAAGATGGCCACACGCTCGCCAAAGCAAAAGGCCGCGATGGCGGCGGAGGTGGAGCGGCCAATGCCGGGCAAGGTCTTCAAGGCGGCCGCCGAGCGCGGAAACTCGCCCCCATGCTCAGCCACCACCGCTTGGGCACAGCGGTGCAGGTTGCGCGCCCGGCTGTAATAGCCCAATCCCGCCCACAGCGCCAGCACCTCGTCTTGCGGGGCGGCAGCCAGAGCAGCCACCGTCGGGAAGCGGTTCAAGAAGCGCTCGTAATAGTCCAGAACCGTGCTGACCTGGGTTTGCTGCAGCATGATCTCGGAGAGCCAGACGCGGTAGGGGTCGCGCGTTTGCTGCCAAGGCAAGCTGTGCCGGCCGTGCACGCGCTGCCAGGCCACGACGCGCGCCGCCAAGTCCGCAGGGCCCTGCGGTGCGGCGGGGGGGCTGCTCATTCGAGGTCAGCGTCGAGGCTGGGGCGCACGCCATCGCTGTGCACCAGGCCCAAGGGCTTGGCGACAGGCGGCGGGGCCAAAGCCGCATCCAATTGGTCCGTCCGGAAATTGAGTTGCAGATCCGGCAAGTAAAGATCCACCTGCGAGGCCGCATCGTCCGGCTCGCCGATGTTCATTTGGATGCCCGCTGGCAGCACATTCTTGGCGGCCTCAGGAGCGGCCACTGGCGCGGCGGCCAGCGCAGCAGCCGCCACCGGCTCTGCCGTTGGGTTCGGGCCTTGTTGGGCACGCAAACGCAGTGCTGCGGTCAAAACAAACGCTCGGTCGGCCTGCTCCAACAATTGCTGGTCCACGCGCTCCACTTCAACAAGCCGGCTCTCCAACTCACCCGTGGCCTCTTGGATGCGCTCCAGGTTTTCTTTGCGGCGGCGGAAGCTCTGCCGGCGGTCTCTGAACTGGCCATCCAACTGAGCCGTGATGGCCTCGTTCCAGGCGTCGAGTTGCGAAGCGGCTTGGTCGAACACGATGCGCAGCTTGGAGACCAACATGCGCTGGAACTGCTCGGCAAAGGCCTGGGAGTTCATGCGCATGCGCCCCCCCACGCCGAAGTAGCGTGCATAGCCTTGCTCAATGCGGCCCAACTCGTCACGCAGAGGGGCGTAATCCGGCGGCGCGGCCACTTCAAGCGTGAAGCCAAACTCCGCATTGAGTTGGCGGAAGCTGGCCGTCAGCATGTGCTGGGACTCGACGGAATCGTGCGCAGCCCGGTCAATCTGCTCCACCAAGCTGCGGCAAGTCTCCGCAAACAGCGGCTTGGCCCGAAGGTTGAACCAGCCGCCACCCATCGCCTGCTGCAGCCGCTCGGCCGCAGCCCGCACATGCGAGGCATCCAAGTGGGCCAAAGCCCCCCGCACCATGCGCTGCTGCACTGATTTGAGGGCCGTGAGGCGGGCGGCACAGCGGTTGAATTCTTCGGTGTCAGAGTGCACGCGCGCCAGCATCATGCCGATGCGGCCGCTGCTCTTGCCCCGCAGGGCGCGCAGCTCCAACATTTGCTCGGCGTTTTGGCGGCGCAGCTCACGCAGGCGGCGGCTGATCTGCTCTTGCAAAGACTGCACTTGGCTGATGACGGCGGTGGCCAAAAGGCGCTGGCGCTGCGGCAGCAGCTCGTCGCGCAGCGCTTTTTCCAGCACGGGCACTTTGGAGCCCACCAAGCCGAAGCTGTCGTTTTGCAAGCGGGCCGACAAAGCCTGGCGCGCCGACACCGGGAAGACGCGATGACGCGGCACCCCCAGGGTATCAGCGGCGCTGAGGCACTGGCGCTCGATCAGGTCTTGGCGCTCCATGCTGGTGGCCAGCGGGTCGGCCAAGGTGTCGATCTTGTTGAGCACGACGTAGCGGGCCAGCGACGGGTCGTTCAGGTGCTGGTTCCAGACCGCCAAGTCGGTGCGGGTCACGCCGGTGTCGGCGCCCAAGATGAACAGCACGGCGTGGGCCGAAGGCAGCAGGCTCAGCGTCAGCTCGGGCTCGGTGCCGATGGCATTCAGCCCCGGCGTGTCCACCACCACCAAGCCACGCTTGAGCAAGGGATGGGGGTAATTGATGACGGCATGGCGCCAGGCCGGCACTTCCACCCGGCCGTCGGCCGTGCTGGGCGGGTTGTCGTCCGGGTGTTCCTCGGACCATAAACCCAGCGAATGCGCCTGCTCACGGCTGACATAGCGGGTGGCCGTGACTTGGGACAGCGACTTCACCAAGGCATTGGTGTCGGAGGTATCCAGCTCCACCGTGGTCCAGGCCTCGGGCATGTCGCGCCAATCGGCCAATGTCTCAGGGCGCAGCCGGGTGTCGATGGGCAACAAAGCCAAGCGAGGCGGCTCGCGCTCATCCCAGCACAGCTCCACGGGGCATTTGGTGGTGCGGCCCGGCGTGGCCGGCAACACGCGCTGCCCCGCATCGGCGAAAAAGATGGCATTGATCAGCTCGGACTTGCCGCGCGCGAACTCGGCCACAAAGGCAATCACCAGCCTGTCAGTGGCCAAGCGCTGGCGAAGGCCCGCGCACTGATTGGCGGCGTCAGGGGTGAGCAGGTCGGCGTCCCGCAAAAAGCTCTCGAGGACGATCATCTGCCCCGCCATGGTCATGCGCCATTCGGCCAAGGCGTCCAGCAAGGGCGCCAGCGCCGGCTGAAGATCACGGGGGTTGGAGAGCGAGTTTGGAAAGGACACAACAGATCTGAGCAACAAACACCAACGAACATCCTAGCCGCAGTGGCCTTGGTCGTGAACCCCACGGCACACACCGACACACCTTGTGGCGGTATAACGACTCGCTCTGGAGGCCCCAGACAAGGCCCGCGGCGCCCTGCGCAGGATCAATGCTGGCAGCCTGGGCAGTAATAGGTGGCTCTTTGCCCTTGCACCAGGCGCTTGATGGTCCCGCCGCAGCGCTGGCAGGCCTGACCCTCACGCCCATAAACCCGGGCTTGGCCCTGGTACTGGCCCACCGTGCCATGGGCGTCTTTGAAGTCCTTCAGGGTCGAGCCCCCTGCCGCGATGGCTTCAGTCAAGACGCGCTGCACTGCGGCCAACAGCCTCGCCGCACGGGCGGCAGCGATGCGGTCGCAGCGGGTGCGAGGGTCAATGCCCGCTTCAAACAGGGCATCGCTGGCGTAGATATTGCCCGCCCCGACCACCAATTCGCCCGACAACAAGGCTTGCTTGATGGCCACACGCCGCTGACGTAAAGCCGCATGGAAACCTTGGGGGGTGAGTGCCGGGTCGAAGGGCTCCGGCCCCAGCCGAGCCAAGAGTTTGGCAGCGGGGTCTTGGCCCAAGGCAGGCGACCACACCACGGCGCCAAAGCGGCGGGGGTCGGTCAGGCGCAAGGTGCCTCGATCCGTGTGTAAGTCGGCATGATCGTGCGGCCCGGCCGGCGGCGCCTGGGCCAGCCAGCTCAGCGAGCCGGACATGCCCAAGTGCCACAACAAGCCGCCGTCTGCCTGCCCTGCGTTCAGCAGGGGCAGCCACAAATATTTACCCCGACGCTGAATCTCGCCCACGGTGCGGCCGTGCGCCACCTCGGGCTCTGCGCCCAGCGGCCAGCGCAGCGGCTTTCCCAGGCGCAATCCCAGCACGCGGGCGCCGGTCACGCCCGCCACACTCAAGCGGGTGACTTCAACTTCTGGCAATTCAGGCATGGTTTGATTATGGAAGAGGGGCCGCACCGCGACAGGGCGGCCCGTAGAATCCCGCATCGCTGGAGAGAAGATGACCCAACGCTTTGTTCGACCGTCGGCCCAGCCCGGGGCATCGGCCCTGACTTCGCCCCCACGGCCCCTTCACTTGAGGGCTGTTTTGGCCAGTCTGATGGCAGCGCTGTGGATGTCACCGCCGTCTGCCTCGGCGCAGACACCGCCGCCCGCTGAAGCGGCCGCCGCACCCATCCAGAACAGCGGACTAGATGCGCCCATGTTCTACCAACTGCTGATCGGTGAGCTGGAAGCTCAGTCCGGGCGTTTGGGCAATGCGCATGAGGTCTTGCTGGACGGCGCTCGGCGCACCAAAGACGAAGGCCTCTACCGGCGCGCGGTCGAGTTGGCCATCCAAGCCCGCGCAGGTGAGTCTGCGCTGCAAGCCGCGAAAGCCTGGCGCCAAGCCTTGCCGCAGTCCACCGAAGCCGCCAGAACGCTGGTGCAAGTCCTGGTGGCCCTGGACCGCCCGGCGGATTTGGGCGAGCCCTTGCGCCACTTGCTGCAAAGCCAGCCCGCGAACGAGCAAGAGTTGGTGATCAGCGGCCTGCCGCGTTTCTTGGCCGGCCTCAAAGACAAAGCGGTGGCCCTGAAAGCAGCCGAGCAAGCCTTGGCCCCTTTCGAGAGCCAAGCCAGCACGCAAGTGGCTGCCTGGACTGCGCGAGGCCGCGTGGCCTTGGCGGCCGGGCAGGTCGACACGGCCCTGAGCCTAGCCCGCAAGGCTTTGGGCCAAGATCCCTCGGCCCTGGGCCCCACATTGCTGGCCCTGGAGTTGATCCCCAAAGCCCCAGCGGCCGAAGCTTTGGTGCAGGGCTCACTGGCCAGCCCCAATACCCCGGCGCAGGTGCGCCTGGCCTATGCCCGCAGCCTGGACCGCCGCCAGCGCTTGGGTGAGGCCGCCACCCAGCTTAAGCTCGCTTTGGCCCAGCAGCCGCAGCTGTCGGTGGCCTGGTTGACCTTGGGTGCTTACCAAGTCGAGCTGCGAGAGAGCCGTGATGGCATTGCGTCCCTGGAGCGCTTCTTGGCCGCCGATGCCGAAGCCAAGCGCGGCAACGCCAAACAAGACCCAGAGGCGGACGCAGACACCAACGAGGCGGGTCCGCATCTGGCCTATGTGCTGATCGCTCAAGCCTGGGAACACCTCAACGACGCCAAAGCGGCCAGTCAGTGGCTGGATCGCATTCCCGCCCAAGAGGTGGACCTGGCCGTGCTGGCACGCCGCGCCTCGCTGCTGGCAGCCAATGGCCGCTTGACCGAAGCCCGCGCCTTGCTGCGCGCAGGCGCTGCCAAAGGCAACCCAGACGCGCGCGCCCGGCTCCTGGCCGAAGCTCAATTGCTGCGCGATCGCAAGCAATGGCAGAGCGCCTATGACCTGCTCTTGGAGGCCATGCGCCAAAGCCCCGAGGATTCTGTGTTGGTCTATGAACTGGCCATGACGGCAGACCGCCTGAAGCGCTATGACGACATGGAAGTGCTGCTGCGCCGCGTCATGACCCTCAAGCCTGACGACCACCATGCCGTCAACGCACTGGGCTATTCCCTGGCCGAGCGCAACATCCGCTTGGACGAAGCCCAGGCGCTGTTGAACAAGGCCGCCAGCATGGCGCCGGGCGACCCCTTCATCACCGACAGCTTGGGGTGGGTCGCCTTCCGACAAGGGCGCTTGGACGAGGCCATTCGCCTGCTCCAGCAATCTCACATTGCACGCCCGCATGTCGAGGTGGCGGCGCATTTGGGTGAGGCCTTGTGGCTGGCCGGCCGGCGTGATGAAGCGCTGCGAGTGTGGCGCGAGGCCCAGCCGCGCGAGCCTGACAACGAAGTGCTGCAAGAGACCCTACAGCGCCTGCAAGTCAAGTTATGAGGGGGGCAAGTCAGTGCCGCCTGGCTGCGGCGTTTTGCCTGGGCTTGAGCCTGAGCGCCTGCGTGACGGCGCCGCCTCGCGCCCCGGATGCAGCCCCGGCCCTGCAAGGCCGAATGGCCTTGCGCGTGGCCGAGAGCCCCAGCGCGCCGGCGCAGTCTGTCAGCGCCAGCTTTGAACTTTCTGGCCATGAGCAGCAAGGCGAGTTGCGGCTCTTCAGCCCCTTGGGGACGGTGCTGGCCTTGGCCCAATGGAGCCCGCAGGGCGTGACTTTGGACAGCGGCCAAGGCCCGCAAGCCTATGCCAACCTGGACGAGTTGTCGCGCAGCGCCTTGGGCGAATCGGTGCCCCTGGCCGCGCTGCCCTCTTGGCTGAAAGGCCAACCTTGGCCGGGCGTTGACGTGCAATGGGAAGTGGCCGCAGGTGCGTCAGGCGGGCCGCGTTTTTGGCAAGCGGACTGGCGGGTCGATGCCAGCCGCCTGGAGTCCGAGGGCTGGGTCGAAGCCCGGCGCGAGTTGCCCCCCGCGGTGCTGCTGCGCATTCGATTGGATCGTTGATGAGCATGACCTCTCTGTCTGACTTGGCGGCCCCTGCCAAGCTCAATTTGTTCTTGCATGTGCTGGGCCGACGCGCCGACGGCTACCACCTGCTGGAGTCGGTGTTTGTGCTCATCGACTGGGCCGACACCTTGCATCTGGAGTTGCGCCATGACGGCCAATTGCAGCGGCACGATCTGGGCCCCACCCTGCCTGACGACGACTTATGCCTGAGGGCAGCCCGCAGCCTGCAGCAAGCCAGCGGCACCTCTTTGGGAGCTGACATTTCCATCTTCAAGCAGGTGCCGTGGGGCGCTGGCATGGGTGGCGGCAGCTCTGATGCAGCCACCACCTTGCTGGGCCTGAACCGGCTTTGGGGCCTGAACTGGCCTCGCGCCAAGCTGCTCTCCTTGGGCGCGCGCCTGGGAGCCGACGTGCCCTTTTTCATCGGCGGGCATAATGCGTTTGTCGAGGGCATCGGCGAAAAGTTGACGCCCATCGACGTGCCGCCACAGCGCTTTGCCGTGATCAAGCCGCCCCAAGCGATTGCGACTGCCGCAATTTTTTCAAGCGATTTGGTGACACGCGATACAAAGCCTGCTATAGTTGCGGGCTCTTCAGCAAACACGGTTTGTGAGCAAAACAGCAAGATGCTTCTTGGCGGTTTTGGGCACAACGACTTGCAGGCAGCAGCCGAGGCCTTGTGCCCCGAGGTGACGCAAGCAAGGCAGTGGTTGGAGCAACAGTTCGGCAACAGCCGGATGACGGGCTCAGGCAGTGCAGTGTTTGCAAGGGTTGAAGACAACGGTACAGGAGAGCGTCCTGTGGCGACAGAGTTGGAAGGCGGTTTGCCTGAAGGCTGGGTCGGTCGAATGTGCCGCAGCTTGGTTGAGCATCCTCTGGTAGGGTGGGCCAGCTGAAAAGTTAAAGGGGTGTAGCCGTCAGGTTATGTCCTGTGTAGGGGAGTCGCCAAGTTGGTCAAGGCATCGGATTTTGATTCCGACATGCGAGGGTTCGAGTCCTTCCTCCCCTGCCAAATGACCTCAGCAGTTCGAGCCCTCAGGCTCGGACGCTACAAGCCTAAGACCGCGCGCTTTTGTTGCGCGGTCTTTTTGTTTGGGGCCGGCAGTTTGGCCCCGTAACATTGAAGTTTCCGCCGGAGACACTGACGTGCTGTTCAACACTGTCCTGTTCACGGGCAACGCCAATCCGGTGCTGGCCCAAGAGATGGCAACCCACCTGGGCTCTGAACTCGGTAAGGCCAGTGTCAGCCGCTTCTCGGACGGGGAAGTCACCGTCGAGATTCAACAAAACGTCCGTGCTCGGGATGTGTTCGTGGTGCAGTCCACCTGCGCTCCGACCAACGAGAACCTGATGGAATTGTTGATCATGGTCGATGCCCTGAAGCGCGCCAGCGCTCGCCGCATCACCGCCGTGATCCCCTACTTCGGCTACGCCCGCCAAGACCGCCGCCCGCGCTCCACCCGAGTGCCCATTTCGGCCAAGGTCGTCGCCAACCTGCTTGAAACCGTGGGCGTCGAGCGCGTGCTCACCATGGACCTGCACGCCGACCAGATCCAAGGCTTCTTCGACATTCCCGTCGACAATATCTACGCCAGCCCCGTGCTGCTGACCGACCTCAAGGCCAAGAACTACCCTGATTTGGTGGTGGTGAGCCCCGACGTCGGCGGCGTGGTGCGTGCCCGCGCCTTGGCCAAGCAACTGGGTTGCGATCTGGCCATCATCGACAAGCGCCGCCCCAAGGCCAATGTCTCTGAGGTGATGCACATCATCGGCGAGATCGAAGGGCGCAACTGCGTGATCATGGACGACATGATCGACACCGCTGGCACCTTGGTCAAAGCCGCGGAAGTGCTCAAGGAGCGTGGCGCCAAGAGCGTCTACGCGTATTGCACCCACGCCGTGTTCTCGGGCCCGGCGATTGAGCGCATCAAGAGCTCGCAGCTCGACGAAGTCGTCATCACCAACACCATTCCGCTCAGCGATGCGGCCAAGGCCTGCAAGAAGATCCGCCAGTTGTCGGTGGCCTTCTTGTTCGCCGAAACCATCCGCCGCATCTCGGACGGCGAGTCGGTGACCTCGCTGTTCTCAGAGCAGAACAACAATTTCTAAGGTTCAGCCTTTCGGGGCTGGGCCTTTTTCGTTGGCGCTTCAACTTCGGTCGAGGCGCTTTTTAAACAGGGGCGATTCTGGTCGCGGAACGCCCCGACTCATTGGAGAGTGTCATGCAATTCGTCGCTTTTGAGCGCGCTAAGCAGGGGACCGGAGCGAGCCGCCGCCTGCGTGTGTCGGGCAAGGTGCCCGGTATCGTTTTTGGTGCTGGTGAGCCCGCGATGATCGAAGTCGATCACAACGCGCTGTACTTCGCCCTGAAGAAGGAAGCCTTCCACTCCTCCATCCTCGAGATGGAATTGGCTGGCAAGACGCAAAAGGTGCTGCTGCGCGCCTTCCAAATGCACCCCTGGAAGCAGCAAGTGCTGCACGTGGACTTCCAGCGCGTGGACGAAACCACCAAGCTGCGCAAGAAGGTGCCCCTGCACTTCTCGAACGAAGAAAACTCGGTCGCCGTCAAGACCGACAAGTGCATCGTCAGCCACGTGGCCACCGAGATCGAAATCGAGTGCTTGGCCATGCAATTGCCTGAGTTCGTGGCCGTGGACCTGTCGGGTCTGGTCAAGGGCAAGAGCTTGCACGTGTCCGACCTGACCTTGCCCGAAGGCATCAAGGCCGTGAAGCACGGCACTCAGAACCCCGTCGTGGTGTCTGTGGCTGAGCCCAAGGTTGAAGAAGAAATCGTCGCTGCCGCTCCGGCCGCTGACAAGGGCAAGAAAGACGCCAAGAAGAAGAAGTAATTCTTCGCTGGCGGTGCCGCCCTGTGCGGCCGCCCTCCAAAGCCCCGCCTTGGCGGGGCTTTTTCATGGGCTCATGGTTTGGCAAGCACACCCGTGTCGCCCCGGCAGACCACCGGCTCTCCGGCCAGCCGCAAGGCCAAGCAGGCGTTCAGCACGCCGTGCGGACTGGCCGCTGTCATCCATTGCGTCAGCTGCGCCACCGAGGCTTTGGGGCGCACGCTGCGCAACAGGGCCGCCACCGCACTGGCCTGCGCCGTGGCCATGGACGAGCCACTGGCAAAGCCGCCGCCACCGCCGGGCTTGAGCGTCATCACATCCTCACCCGGCGCACGCAACTCACCCGGCGCCTGCGCCCGCGCTGTCTCGGTTCGGTCAACCGCCAACACGCCAGGGACACTCAGCGGAAAGCCCGTCTTGCGGCCATCCGGCGGTATCGCCCCCAAGACGGCAACGCCGCGCGTGAGGGCCACTCCCAGCAGCCGCTCTAAGAGCGGGTCCGGTGGGCCAGACAGGCTGAGGTTGAGCACATCGGCCCGGGCATCCAAGGCGGCCACCAGGGCTTTGGCCAAGGTCAAGGTGTTGCATTGGGCGCGCACCTCAGTGGCCGGCGCCTTCACCCAGCAGGCCTTATAGGCCAACAAGCCTGCAGCCGGGGCCAGCCCCACCACGCCGACGTCGGCGCGTGGCCTGGCAGACAGCAGGCCGGCCACTTGCGTGCCATGCTGGTCTCTGCGGAACTGCGCCTCGTCCTGATCGACAAAGTTCCGAGCCTCCAACACCGCATCCGCCAGCGCCGGGTGTGCCACATCCATGCCCGTATCCACCACAGCCACACGCACACCCTCGCCACGCGCGCGCTGGTGGGCCGAGCGCACATCCAGCCTGTCGTCGATCAACGCGCTGGGCGCCATCAAACTGGCCGCTGGCGGCGTGCCCTGGACGGCAAAGTCCTGTAGACGCTGCAATTGCTGGACGCGAGGGTCCCGGCGCAACTGCACCAAAGCGTCTGCAGCCGATGCTGCGTCACGGAACCGGACCGCCAGACAGTGCACCCGCAAGGGGTCCATGGGCCAAGCATCCAGCACGACCAATTTGTATTCCGCCACCAGAGCAGCGGCCAGCGCCTCCACCTGCGGGTGCACGGTATAGGCCCGACGCTGCCGATAGCCCAGCGCGCCCCAAGAACCGGCCTGCACCGCTTGGCTGTGTACAGGGTTGTCCAAGAGCAGCAAGAACGCGTCCCCGCCCGCCTCATCCGCCCAACCTTGCGTACGCGCTCCCGGGCTCTGCACACCCGCCTGGGCGCTCTCGGCCGGGCTTTGCCCGAAAGCGGCGCTCAGCCCCCAGCAGCACAGCAGCGCGGCCAACAGCCGGCGCAGGCCAGCATCACTGCACATGCGGCATCACCTCTACAAAACGCACCCCTGGGCTGGCGCGCAAGGCCTGAGCGACGGCCTCAACGTCGGGGGCTTGCGGGCCTGCCCAGCCCAAGTTCCACACCCCCGCCGAGGACGGGCTGCCCACGACCTGCAACTGATGCGCCGCCAGATTAGCCTGCCACTGCGCCAAGGATTGGGTGGGGTCAGGCAGCACACGCCACCGGACCGCCTTGGACACGGCAATGGGAGAGCTCAGCGTCACGAAACCTTCGTCAGGCCCACGATGGACAGTGGGCTTGATGATGACCACCGCCAGCGCAGCCACCGCCAGTGCCTCGATGGCCACCAAACTGCCGAGCCAGCGCACCCAGCGCCGAGACACTCCCGCATTCTCCGAGGCTTGAGGCTTCACCGCCTGGGCCGGCAGGCGCGCGGAAAGCGCCATCCAGCCCTTGTCGACATCAACAGAGAGCCTGCTGGGCGTGGTATTCAAGGCGTGCGCCAGTGCCTGTTGGCGATCAAGTTCGGCTTGGCAATCCGGGCAGCTCTGCAGATGCTGCTCTGCCTGCTCCCGCTGCGCTGGGCTGGCCCGCCCATTGACCAGCCAGGGAATCTGGGCCCAGACCTGGGCGTGGGTGTCTTGTTGCTGCATAGGGTCTGTTCCTTCTAAGCGGCTTTGCCAGGGTTGGCGATCTGCGGCAGCACGTGACGCAACTTGGTGCGCGCGTGAAACAGCCTGGACTTGACCGCGCTGACCGAGCAGGCCATGACCTCAGCAATCTCCTCCATGTCCAAGCCCTGCTCATAGGCCAGCTGCAAGGCCACACGCTGTTCCTCGGTCAAGGTGGCCAAGCCTTTGTTCAACCAGTCTTGCTGCTCTCTTTGGGCATCGGCGTCACAGGCATCATGATGATCATCGCCTTCCGGGTCGGCCAGCGGCTCGTCGCCACGGTCGCGCAAAGCCTTCATGGTCAAGCGATAAGCAATGCCGAAGATCCAGGTCGAAACTCGTGATCCGCCCCGAAACTGCGCCGCTTGCTGCCACACCACCCAAAAGCAATCGTTGATCACTTCTTCAGCCAAGTCATCACGCCGAATATGGCGAGACAAGAACCTCACCAAGCGCGGGTGATAGGCCCGATACAAGGCCTGCAAGGCCTGCTTGTCACCTTGGGCGACCGCCTGCAGCAATGCATCGTCCTCATCCCCTTTTCCCCAGGGCAGAAGCCGGCGTGCGACGTGAAGGACGGACATGGTGACGAAGTGTTCAGGAGGTTTGGTGGGTAAGTTCCTGCCGCCACCCCAAAAGTTGCAAGGCTAGAGCGCCCAAGCCAGGGACAGTCGATAGCCGTCCTGAGCACGGGGGCCGAACAAACGCTGCCCCGCCGCATCCGTGCGCCCCCAGGCCGCTCTGAATTCCGCGCGTCCCAGGCTGCCCACCACGCCGATTTGGCCGTGAAGGTAGCGCCCAGGCCTGGCCGTTCGAACATCGACCCAGCCGCCACTGAGATCCAGGCTCCAGACCCCGGTCAAGGGATGCTGCCACGCGAGGTCGACCGCCTGCCCCGCAAACAGCGTCCGTTCGGCCGCCAGCGACGACGGCACCACAAACCAAGACAGCGCCCACGGCCCGCTTTGGGCGGTGGCGCCCAGCGTCAGGTAGTTCCAACGACGGCTGGTCGGCAGGCCATCAAACGCCTGCAACTGCGCCGAGAGCCCAATCTCTGCGCCGTCGCGGCGCCAGAGCGGCGCTGCAAACCTCAAGGCGCCGGACCGCTCCCGCGCCTGATCACTCCTGGACACGCTGACATCCAAGGCCGCGCCGACCGACCAGCCTTCTGGGCCGTAAACATCCACCACCACGCCCAAGCGCGGGGCCTCGGCCCCGACCTGCACGCCTCGAATCACCGTGGGTGAAGCCAACATCACGCTGGCTTGTGTTTGGGCCGCCCAGCCGCAAGGCGCCGCAAGACTCAGGCACAAAACACTCCACCGACCGTGACCAGGAGGGATCCACATGCGCGGATTGTGGCCGAGTCATGCCAAAGTCACCCAAAGCCCCAATGCTTGGGCGATGGACCTGAAGGTCAATTTGTCACGCGAGCATGGGGCTTGGATCTGGCCTCAGGCCAGGACGGCGTCCGCCTCCGCAGCCGTATAGCCCAAGGCTCGCGCGACAGCTGCGTAGGTGACGTGGCCCTGGCACACATTCAAACCCGCTTTGAGGTGGACGTCATCGCGCAGGGCTTGGCGCCAGCCCTTGTCGGCCAGGGCCAGGCCATGGCCCAAGGTGGCGTTGTTCAGCGCAAAGGTTGATGTGCGCGCCACCGCGCCCGGCATATTGGCCACGCAGTAGTGAACCACGCCATCCACCACATAGGTCGGCTCGGCATGGGTGGTGGCTCGCGAGGTCTCAAAGCAGCCGCCCTGATCGATCGCCACATCCACCACCACCGCGCCCTTCTTCATGCCCCGCACCATCGCGCGCGTCACCAGCTTGGGCGCTGCAGCACCGGGGATCAGCACGCCGCCAATCACCAAGTCGGCCGCCAAGACCTGCTCTTCCAGTGCCTGGGTCGTGGAGTAAAGCGTCTTGATGCGGTTGCCAAACACCAAGTCCAGTTGCCGCAAGCGTTCGACGTTTTTGTCCACCACCGTCACGCGGGCGCCCAAGCCCACGGCCATCTGGGTGGCATGGGTGCCCACCACACCGGCGCCAATGATCAGCACCTGGGCAGACTCCACCCCCGGCACGCCGCCCAAGAGCACCCCCATGCCGCCCTTGCTCTTTTCGAGGTGGGCCGCACCGGCCTGGATGCTCATGCGGCCCGCCACTTCACTCATCGGGGCCAGCAGGGGCAAACCGCCGCCGGGGCCGGTGATGGTTTCATAAGCGATGCAGATGGCACCCGACTTCACCAAGGCGGCCGTTTGCTCGGGGTCCGGGGCCAAGTGCAAGTAGGTGTAGAGGAGTTGCCCCGGCCGCAGCATGGCGCACTCTTGGGGCTGCGGCTCTTTGACCTTGACAATCATGTCGGCCCGCGCGAACACCTCTGCCGCATCGGCGACCATCTGGGCGCCTGCTGCTTGGTACTGCGCATCTTCCAGGCCAATCGCCGCACCGGCCCCAGCCTGTACCAGCACTTGGTGACCGTGGGCGCAAAACTCGCGCACGCTGGTGGGCGTCAAGCCCACCCGATATTCGTGATTCTTGATCTCTTTGGGGCAACCGATCAGCATGGTGTGTCTCCGGGTTGAGGTGCGTCATCGAGGGGTGAGCGCTGGGGTCGGATGTTCTGCTGGTGCTTCGTCGGCCGGCAAGGTGCATCGCAAAGTCTCCAGCTACATTAGCGGCACTGATGAATTGAGAAATTCCATCGAATGAATGCCTTAGATACCGCAGGCCTGGACTGCCTGGCTGCACTGGCTGAAGCGGGCAGCTTTGAGCGCGCGGCACAGTTGTTGTCCATCACCCAATCGGCGGTCTCGCAGCGCCTGCGCGCCCTGGAAACCCATGTGGGCCATTTGCTGGTGGTGCGCTCTCGCCCCTTGCGGCTGACCGAGCCCGGCAAGGTGCTGCTGCGCTATGCCCGCCAGATGCAGGCCCTGCGGGCGGACGCCGCGCGCGAGCTGGGCGCCACGCTGGCGCGAGATGAGCGGCTGCCGATTGCGGTGAATGCCGACAGCCTGGCCACCTGGGTGCTGCCAGCGCTGGACGAGCTGGTGCGGGCGGGGCAGCGCCACGGCTACGGCCTGGAGTTGATCGTGGATGACCAAGACTTCACCCACGATTGGCTGCGCCAGGGCGAGGTGCTGGGCTGCGTCAGCTCTGTCGCCCAAGCCCTGCGCGGCTGCCACTGCCAAGCTTTGGGGCAGATGCGCTACATCGCGGTGGCCGCCCCCCACTTCATGGAGCGCCACTTGCCGCAGGGCCTGAACCCGGCCAACTTTGCGCAAGTGCCCTTCATCGTCTTTAACCGCAAGGACGATATGCAAGCGCAGTGGGTCTCCAAGGCCTTTGGGGTGCGCGAGCCCCGCTTGAAAGAGCGATTCGTCCCCAGCAGCGAGGCCGGTGCCCGCGCCGCTGCCATGGGCTGGGGCGTGGCCGTGCTGCCCGAACTGCTGGCTGAAGGCCTGATCGCCAGCGGCGCGGTGCGGCCCGTGCGGCCCGACATCACCCTGGATGTGGCGCTCTACTGGCACCAATGGAGGCTCAGTGCAGATGAGCCCTCCGCCGCCCCCGCGCCCGGTGGGCGCATCGGCCTGATGGAGCAGATCGGCCAGGCGGTGATTGCCGGCGCACGCGCCACCTTGCGCCCGATGCCCGCAGCCTGAGGCCCCTGGCGGGCCGACCGATAATCGCCCCATGATTCGACTGATTGTGGGTCTGGGCAATCCTGGGCCGGAATACGAAGCGACGCGCCACAACGCCGGTTTCTGGTGGGTGGACGGCGCTGCGCGGCAGCTCAACACCTCGCTGCAGCCCGACAAGGCTTACTGGGGCTTGGTCGCCCGCTGCAACCCCGCCGGGGCTCCTGGGCCAGTGTGGCTCTTGCAGCCCATGACCTATATGAATGTGTCGGGCAAGTCAGTGAGCGCCTTGGCGCGCTTCTTCAAGATTGCACCGGCCGAGATCCTGGTGGTGCATGATGAGTTGGACTTGCCGCCGGGGCAGATGAAGCTCAAGCAAGGCGGCGGCAACGGCGGCCACAACGGGCTCAAAGACATCCAAGCGCAATTGGGCGACGGCAACTTCTGGCGCCTGCGCCTGGGCATTGGCCACCCCGGCGTCAAGGCCGAGGTCGCCGCCTATGTCTTGCGCAAGCCCCCGGCCGATGAGCGCGACGCGATAGAGCGCAATATCGAGGACTCGCTGAAAGTCTTGGGCACGTTTCTGAGCGGCCCCATGGACAAAGCGCTGACCCAGATCCGCGCCAAGCCGCCCCGGCCCAAGCCTCCGAAGCCCGCCGCGCTGCCACCCCCCCCTCCCCCGCCTTCCGCACCTTTGGGGGGCTGAGTTGGGCAGGAGCGGCGGGTAAGCTCAAGGCCGCTTGCTGGCCGCGTGTGGCAGCAGCTTCTCTTGCTGGAGGTGCGATGCTCACTCTTGCCCGATGCTCGGGCAGCCTCGTGCTGTGCTGCGGTCTGATGGCGGCAGCTATGCCAGTGCAGGCCAGCGACCAGGTCTATCGCTGCGGCCAGAGCTATCAGACCGAGCCTTGCCCCGGCGGCAAAGCCGTGGCGGTGGGCGATGCTCGCGACGACGCCGCACGTCGGGAAGCGCAGCGAGTCGCGCAGCGCGAGGCGCAGGCCGCCCAGCAGCTCCAAGCCGAGCGCCTGCAGCGTGAGCGTCTGGTGCCCCACAGCGCAACGCAGCCTGCCGTGGTGCGGCACCGGGCCGCAGAGGCGGCTGCCCAGGCGCCTGCTGAGGACGCGTCGCAGCTGCCACTGTGCACCCGGAAATCAGGCCTGCGCACCCAGGGCGTGGGCGGATGCCGAGACGAGATGGTCTACACGGCGCCGGGCACAGGCCGCAAGCCCAAGGCCGAGCCGAACACTCGACGGCGCCAAACCCTTTAAGCGGCGCTGGCCTTGGCCTTCATCAGGCCGGCGTATTTGAGCTGCAATTGATCGCGGCTCTCAATGTGGTCTGGGTTGACCGGAATGCACTCCACCGGGCAGACCTGCACGCACTGCGGCTCGTGGAAGTGGCCCACGCACTCCGTGCAGCGCCGAGGGTCGATGACGTAGAACTCCTCCCCCATCGAAATCGCATCGTTGGGGCATTCGGGCTCGCAGACATCACAGTTGATGCACTGGTCGGTGATCATCAAGGCCATGGTGGGTTCAGGCTTTCGAGGCGGCGGCCAATTTGGCCTGGAGACGCGAAAGCACCGAGGGTGCCACGAAGCGGGAAACATCACCGCCCAAAGTGGCAATCTCGCGCACAAAGGTGCCGCTCACATATTGGTGGGCGTCGCCCGGCAGCAAGAACAAGGTCTCGACCTCCGGCATCAGTTGGCGGTTCATGCCGGCCATCTGCACCTCGTAGTCAAAATCGGTCACACCGCGCACCCCGCGCACAATCACCCGGGCGCCTTGGGCCAGCGCAAAGTCGCGCAGCAAACCGGTGAAGGGCGTGGCCTGCACGTTGCCCAGCGGGGCGGCGAGCTCGCTGACCATCTCCAAGCGCTCCTCCACGGTGAACATCGTGCGCTTGTGGTGGCCTGCAGCCACACCCACGATGACGCGGTCAAAGAGGCCACTGGCCCGACACATCAGGTCTTGATGGCCGGCGGTCATGGGGTCGAAGGTGCCGGGGTAGACGGCAGTGATGGCGGGGCGTTGGCTCATGGCGCGCAGTGTACTGACTCACGCTGGAACAGCGCCGAATGAACCGCCCCTGCCCGCCCGCTGCGGTAGAGGCGCAGGCCTTCTGGCACAGCACCCGCAAAGGGCTCGCCCGTCTCCAGATACACAAAGCCACCGGGCACCACCAGACGAGCTGCGGCCGCCAACGCAGCCGCCCCCACACCCGCGGCAAAGGGCGGGTCCAAGAGCACCAACTCCAGCGCCTGGGCGGGCGCGGAGGCCATCCAAGCCAGGGCATCGGCCCGCTGCACGCGCAAGCTTTCGGCCTTCAGCCGGGTGCGTGAGGCCTGCAAGGACGAGACCAAGCCCGCGTCTTGTTCCAGCAGCAGCACCTGGGCCGCGCCGCGCGAGGCGGCCTCAAAGCCCAGAGCGCCGGAGCCCGCAAAGGCGTCCAGCACGCGCCAGCCTTGCAGGTCTTGGCCCAGCCAGTTGAAGAGGGTTTCGCGCACGCGGTCGGGCGTGGGGCGCAGGCCCGGTTTGTCAGCCACCGGCAGCACGCTCTTGCGCCACTGGCCACCGATGATGCGCACTTGGCGCGGTGCTTGCCGGGGCGCACCGGGCCCTCGCGCAGGCTTAGTGCTGGGCGAGGCGGCTTTGCCGCTCACAGGCTTTGCACTCACACGCGCACGGGCACACCGGCCTGGGCCATCAAGGCCTTGGCCTGGCCCACGGTGTATTCGCCGTAGTGGAAGATGCTGGCGGCGAGCACCGCATCGGCACCGCCTTGCTGGACGCCGTCCACCAAGTGCTGCAAGTTGCCCACGCCGCCGGAGGCGATCACCGGCACCGGGATGGCATCGCTCACAGCCCGAGTCAGGGCTAGATCAAAGCCCGACTTGGTGCCGTCACGGTCCATGCTGGTCAGCAAGATTTCGCCAGCGCCAAACTCGGCCATCTGCCGCGCCCATGCCACGGCATCCAAGCCGGTGTTTTTGCGCCCACCGTGGGTGTAAACATCCCAGCCTTCACCGCGTGCGGCCAGGTCCTCGCCCTGGCGGCGCTTGGCGTCGATGGCCACGACAATGCATTGCGCGCCGTACTTGTCAGAGGCGTCGCGGATGACCTGAGGGTTGGCGACCGCGGCCGAGTTGAAGCTGACCTTGTCGGCCCCGGCATTCAGCAAGCGACGCACATCGTCAACCACGCGCACACCACCGCCGACGGTGAGGGGAATGAAGACCTGCGAAGCCACGGCCTCAATGATGTGCAGGATCACATCGCGCCCATCGCTGGTGGCGGTGATGTCCAAAAAGGTGAGCTCATCGGCGCCTTGGTCGTTGTAGCGCGCGGCAATTTCCACCGGGTCGCCGGCATCGCGCAGCTCGACAAAGTTAACGCCTTTGACGACGCGACCACCGGTCACGTCCAGGCAGGGAATGATGCGTTTGGCAAGCATGGGCGGCACAGCGGCCGCTGCGATGCAGCCGTTCACTTCAAGGTCAAAAGATCAACAGGTCGACAAGCCCGCAGCAGCGCTGTGGGCTCAGTCACCCATCAGCTCGTCGGCACGCGCCTGGGCAGCCGCGAAATCCAGAGCGCCGGTGTAGATGGAGCGCCCGCAGATCACACCTTCAACGCCCTCGCCTTCGACGGCGCACAGGGCTTCGATGTCGGCCATATTGGAGAGGCCGCCCGAGGCGATGACCGGAATGCTCAAGGCCTGGGCCAGCTTGACCGTGGCCTCGATGTTGATGCCAGTGAGCATGCCGTCGCGGCCGATGTCGGTGTAGATGATGCCTTCGACACCATAGTCTTCGAACTTCTTGGCCAAGTCGACCACCTCGTGGCCGGTCAGCTTGCTCCAGCCATCCGTCGCCACTTTGCCGTCTTTGGCATCGAGGCCCACGATGATGTGGCCGCCGAAGGCCGTGCAGGCGTCACGCAAAAAGCCGGGGTTCTTCACCGCGGCGGTGCCGATGATGACGTAGGACAGGCCGTCATCGAGATAGCGCTCGATGGTGTCCAAGTCGCGAATACCGCCGCCCAACTGCACGGGGATCTCGTCGCCCACCTCACGCAAGATGGCCTTGATCGCGCCCTCATTCACCGGCTTGCCTGCAAAGGCCCCGTTCAGGTCGACCAAGTGCAAGCGGCGTGCGCCTGCCTCCAGCCAACGGCGGGCCATGGCGGCCGGGTCTTCACCAAAGGTGGTGGAGGCATTCATGTCACCTTGTTCAAGGCGGACACATTGACCATCTTTCAGGTCGATCGCAGGGATCAGCAGCATGGCTCAGGCAGAGCGAGTGGGGAAATGAGGAGACGGGACAGGACCGCATTGTGATGCAGTCGGCGAGTCTGTGGGCTCACGGTGTCCAGTGCAAAAAGTTGCGGTAGAGCGCCAAGCCCTGCTCGGCACTCTTTTCCGGGTGAAATTGGGTGGCGAAAATATTATCCCGGGCCACGGCGCAGGTAAAGCGCTGGCCATATTCAGTTTGGCCTGCGGTGTGGTTTACGTCCGACGGATCAGCAAAATAACTGTGCACGAAATAGAACCAAGCCCCGTCGGGCACGCCGGCCCACATCGGATGCACACCGCGGGCGCCAGCGCTTTGCCAGACTTGGTTCCAGCCCATTTGCGGCACTTTGTAGCGGCTGCCGTCGGGCTGGGTTTGCCCCTCCAGCGCAAAGCGCTTGACCCGCCCAGGGATCAACCCCAAGCCCGGCGTGTCTTGCTCTTCAGAGTGGTCGAGCAGCATTTGCATGCCCACACACACGCCCATCAAGGGCTTGCTGGCCGCGGCTTCGAGCACAGCTGCTTTCAGACCCGAATCGGCCAATTCGCGCATGCAATCCCGCATCGCGCCTTGGCCGGGCAGCACCACGCGCTCGGCGGCGCGCACATCCTCAGGGCGCTGGGTGACGATGACCTCCACGCCCTCACCGGCAGCGACATGCATCACCGCCTGCGAGACCGAGCGCAGATTGCCCATGCCGTAGTCCACCACGGCCACTGTCCGCTGAGCCATCAGAGTGAACCTTTAGTGGAGGGGATGACGCCGGCCGAGCGCGGGTCCAGGGTCAGCGCCATGCGCAAGGCCCGGCCAAAGGCCTTGAAGATGGTCTCGCACTGGTGGTGGGCGTTGTGGCCCTTGAGGTTGTCCACATGCAGGCTGACCAGGGCATGGTTCACAAAGCCTTGAAAGAATTCAAAAGCCAGTTGGGTGTCGAACGCACCGATGCTGCCTGCGGTGAACTTCACGTCCATGGCCAAGCCAGGGCGGCCGGAAAAGTCGACCACCACGCGCGACAAGGCTTCATCGAGCGGCACATAGCTGTGGCCGTAGCGGGTCAGGCCTTTCTTGTCACCCACAGCCTGGGCCACCGCCTGGCCCAGGGTGATGCCCACGTCCTCGACGGTGTGGTGGCCGTCGATGTGCAGGTCGCCTTGGGCCTCGATCTCCAGGTCGATCAGGCCGTGGCGGGCGATCTGGTCAAGCATGTGGTCAAAAAAGCCAATGCCGGTGGCCAACTTGGCCTGGCCCGTGCCGTCCAGATTCACGCGGACGCGGATCTTGGTTTCGTTGGTGTTGCGCTGCACTTCAGCAATGCGAGCGGTGGAGATAGAGCTCATGGGGCCAGGGCTTTCAGAGGTCTTGCAAGGCTGCCCGCAGCGCGGCCAGCATCTGGGTATTTTCTTCCGGGGTGCCCACGGTGATGCGCAGGCAGCGGGCCAGCAGCGGGTGCAGGCCCGAGACGTTTTTGATCAGCACGCCACGCGCCTTCATGCCGGCAAACACTTTGGCGGCATCGGGCACCCGCGCCAAGATCATATTGGCTTCGCTGGGGAAGGGCTCCACCCCGTCCAGCGCTTGCAGCTCGGCCATCAGGCGGGCGCGCTCGCTGCGAATCACCGCTGCCTGGGCTTCGTATTCCTCGACATGCTCCAGCGCAAACAGAGCGGCTTCGGCGTTCAGCACGCTGATGTTGAAGGGCGGGCGAAGTTTGTCCACCTCGGCAATCACCGCCTGGCGGCCGATCAGATAGCCAATGCGCACGCCGGCCAAGCCAAACTTGCTCATGGTGCGCATCAAGAGCACATGCTCATGGCGCTGCAGCCGAGCCAGCGAGTCGCGCGAGGCAAAGGGCTGATAGGCCTCGTCCATCACCACTAGGCCGGGGGCGGCCTCGATGATGGCGTCGATGATGTCGTCGTCCCACAGGTTGGCGGTGGGGTTGTTCGGGTAGGCGAGCCACACCAAAGCCGGTTGGTGCTCGCGCACCGCCGCCAACATGGCGGGGCCGTCCAGCTCAAAGCGGGGCGTGGTGGGCACGCCCACAAACTTCAGGCCCTGCAGGCGGGCGGAGAGTTCATACATCACAAAGCCCGGCAGCGGCGCCAGCACCACATTGCCAGGCACGTCACAGGCCAGGGTCAGCAGGCTGATCAACTCATCCGAGCCATTGCCCAGCATGATGTCGCAGCCCTCAGGCATTTGCGCATGACGGGCCAGCTCGGCCTTGAGCACATCGCCGCGCTCGGCCGGGTAGCGGTTCAGGGCCACTCGTCCCAAGCGCTCACCCAGGGCCTGCTGCAGTGCCGGGGGCAAGGAAAACGGGTTCTCCATGGTGTCCACCTTGACCATGCCGGCACTGGGCTGCACGGCATAGCCATGCAAGCCCATCACGTCGGCACGCAGGACTTTGGCAAGGCGTTGGGCGAGGGAGGCAGTCATGTCAAAGGCTCAGTTCACACGGCCGTGGCGGCGCTGTCAGGGGACAAGGACGGGCTCTCCAGCAGAGCAGGCCCCATCAGAAACGGGTTGATGATTTGCACGCTGTCGATCTGCTGGCCATGCGGCAGGCTGTCGCTCAACAGCCAGCGGCAGCCCTGGTGCTGGGCAGCGGCCACCACCAGTGCGTTCCACCACGTCAGGCCGAAGCGGCTCTCCACCGCCCAGGCGGTCTCCACCATCTGCTGGTCGGTGTGGAGCGGCTTCCAGTGCTGGTAGCGGCGCACCTCGGCGCGCGCGTCACCGGCCGGCATGGGCGGCTGAAGCTGCCGCGTGGCCTGCCCGTAAAACTCATTGAGCACTTGCGTGCAGGTGCGGCCACAACGGCGGCGCCACAACTGCCCCAGCCATTCGCGCGCTTGCTGCTGCTTGGCGGTATCTGCACTGTCTTCGGCGCACAAGAAGACGGCGGTATCGACGAACACCGTGAGGGTGCTCATGCCGCGTCCCGATCACGCTTTGGGTAGGGCGCACCGTTGGAGCGATAGCTGGGCTGGCGCTGAAACCAATCGTTCATGGCGCGCTCATAGGCATCGTCATGCCGCATTTTCTCGGCCAGCATTTCACCGATCAGGCGCGACACACTGGTGTTCAGGCGCGCGGCTTCCATACGGGCCCAATCGGCCACGCTGTCTTCCATGGTGACGGTGACGTTTTTCATCGCTTGACTCAGGGTTCAGCATAACACGAAGTTCGTGTAGCACGAACTTCGTGTGATTCATCCCTCCCGGCGCTCACCCCGAATGCGCAGCACCGCCCGCACGAAACCGTGGTCCGAGCGGGTGCGGTCGCGCCCCTCAAAGAGGTGGTCGTTGAAATAGTCCACCCGCCGCACATCGCCCAGGCCAAAGCGGCTCTCGGGGTGGAACTCTTCGCTCACCAGGATCTGGTCCAGCACTTCGGGGCTGCCTTGGTGGATGTGGCTGAAGGCCACATCCTTCTTCAAAGCGGCCTCGCCTTGGATCTCATAGGCATTGAACAAGGCCACATCGCGGGCCTGGCGGTCATAGGCCACTTCCGAAGTGGCCGCCACCAACTGCGTGGTGACGCTGTGCGGAGCGTCGTTGAAGTCCCCCATCACGATCAAGGGCTCGCGGCTGCGGTGCAGCACATCCACCACCCGATGCCGCAGCGCAGCGCACTCGGCGCCGCGCAAGATCAGCGAGCGCAGCGTGGCCAGTGCCGCCACCTTGGGATCGTCCCGGTCCTCGGTGGGGCGGCCTTGCTCGTCTTGCAAGAACTTGGGCCGCTTGGACTTGAGGTGCACCACCATCACCTGCACCCGCAAGCCCGCCTTGGTGCTCAGCACCACATGCAGCGGTGGGCGCTCAAAGCGCTGGTGCAGCCCCAGTCCCGGCACCTCGACCGCCAGTCCTTCGGGAAAAGCCGCCTCAGCCTGTGCGCTCTCCAGCTTCAGCCGCGTGGCCAGCCCTAAGCGCGGCGTGCCTTGAGCGCCGCCCTGCCCGGGGGGCGGGCCGGCGTTCTCGGCGCCCAGCGCCAGCACCGTGGGGTAGCGCAAGCCACTGGCCGCCACGGCCGTGCGCAGCGCCGCCTCGTCCCACACCTCCTGAAAGCCGATCACATCCGCATTCAAAGCCCGCAGCCGCTCGCCAATCCACTGCGTTTTGCGCTGGTACTCGGCGGCAGAGAACGGGTCTTGGTTGGCGTAGAACACCCGCCCCGGCAAAGCCAGGTTGAGCAGATTGCAAGTGGCCAGGGTCAGGGTGCTGGTCGGCGGCGGCACAGGGTTTGAATTCATGGCGGCAAGGCTGATGCAGACAAGGCGCAAGAGGCGCCTGCTTCGTCGCATCCTAGCGGCCCAGTGTCGCAACACCAATGGCTTAGCCCTTGAGCCGCATCTCCGCCGCCCTAGCATGCCCTTGCAGGCCTTCGCCATAGGCCAGCTCGGCAGCAATCACGCCCAAGGTCTGGGCTCCGGCTTCGCTCACTTCAATCAGGCTGCTGCGCTTCTGGAAATCGTAGGTGCCCAAAGGCGAGGAAAAGCGGGCGGTGCCGGAAGTGGGCAGCACGTGGTTGGGGCCGGCGCAGTAGTCGCCCAGGGACTCGCTGGTGAACGCGCCCAAGAAGATGGCGCCCGCGTGTTTGAGCAGGGGCTCCCAGCGGTGCGGATCGGCGCTGGAGACTTCCAGGTGCTCCGGTGCAATGCGGTTGCTGATGGCGCAGGCCTCGTCCATGGAGCGGGTGACAATGAGCGCACCGCGGCCTTCCAGGCTGGCGCGGATCACGGCCTCGCGCGGCATGCTGGGCAGCAGGCGGTCGATGGCTTCGCGCACCTGGGCCACGTAGGCGGCATCAGGGCACAGCAAGATGCTTTGTGCCAACTCGTCATGTTCGGCCTGGCTGAAGAGGTCCATGGCCACCCAGTCTGGCGGCGTGCTGCCATCGGCAATCACCAAAATCTCGCTGGGCCCGGCAATCATGTCGATGCCGACTTGGCCAAACACGCGGCGCTTGGCGCTGGCCACATAGGCGTTGCCGGGGCCGGTGATTTTGTCTACTGCCGGCACGGTAGCTGTGCCGTAGGCCAGTGCAGCCACGGCTTGTGCGCCGCCGATGGTGAAGGCACGGGTCACGCCCGCCACATAGGCGGCAGCCAGCACCAGGGCGTTCTTCTCCCCCTTGGGGGTGGGGACGACCATGATGATCTCGCCAACCCCGGCCACATGGGCGGGAATGGCGTTCATCAGCACGCTGCTGGGGTAGGCGGCCTTGCCACCGGGCACATAGATGCCCACGCGGTCCAACGGCGTGACCTTCTGGCCCAACAAGCTGCCGTCTTCGTCGCGGTAGCTCCAGCTCTGGCCGCTGGCCTGCAGTTGGCGCTCGTGGTAGCTGCGCACCCGCTGGGCAGCGGCTTGCAGCGCGTGGCGCTGGGCCGGGGTGATGGCCTCAAATGCTGCCTTCAGCTCTTCGCGGGTCAGCTCCAGCGCACCCATGCCGGCAGCCTGCACACCGTCAAAGCGAGCGGTGTAGTCCAGCACGGCGGCGTCGCCACGCTCTCGCACATCGGCCAGGATGTCGGCCACGCGCTGCTCAATGGCGGCGTCCTCTTCAGCCGACCAATGCCGCAGCCGCGCAAACTCGGCTTCGAAGTCGGCAGAGGTGGTGTCAAGCGTGCGCAGGTTCAGGGCAGACATGGGGCAGCAGTGCGGAAGATCAAGCAGGAATGGCGCTGGCGAAGGCGTCGATCAGGGGTTTGAGCTGGTCGCGCTTGAGCTTGAGCGCGGCTTGGTTGACCACCAAGCGGGACGAAATGTCCATGAAGTGTTCGACCTCGACCAGGTGGTTGGCCTTGAGGGTGGAGCCGGTCGAGACCAGGTCCACAATCGCGTCGGCCAATCCCGTCAGCGGTGCCAGCTCCATCGAGCCGTAGAGCTTGATCAAGTCCACGTGTACGCCCTTGTCGGCAAAGTGCTGGCGGGCGACCTCGGTGTATTTGGTGGCCACGCGAATGCGCGAGCCTTGCTTCACCGCAGCGGCGTAATCAAAATCTTTGCGCACCGCCACGCTCATGCGGCACTTGGCAATGTTCAGGTCCAACGGCTGGTAGAGGCCCTCGCCACCGTGCTCCAAGAGCACGTCTTTGCCGGCCACGCCCAGGTCGGCGCCGCCGTATTGCACATAGGTGGGCACATCGGTGGCGCGGACCAACACCACGCGCACATCGTCGCGGTTGGTGGGCAAGATCAGCTTGCGGCTTTTCTCGGGGTCTTCCAGCACCGTGATGCCGGCAGCAGCCAGCAAGGGCAAGGTTTCTTCAAAGATGCGGCCTTTGGAGAGCGCGAGGGTCAGCATGATGGAACCCTTCAGCTCACGCGTTGAATGTCAGCGCCAATGCCGCGCAGCTTGGCTTCCATGCGGTCGTAGCCGCGGTCCAGGTGGTAGATGCGGTCGACCGTGGTGTCGCCATCCGCCACCAAGCCCGCAATCACCAAGCTGGCCGAAGCCCGCAAGTCGGTGGCCATGACGATGGCGCTGGAGAGCCGCTCTACCCCCGTGACCACCGCCGTGTGGCCGTCGACTTCGATCTTGGCGCCCAAGCGGATCAGCTCGTTGACGTGCATGAAGCGGTTTTCAAAAATCGTCTCGCTGATCTTGGCAGCGCCTTCGGCGATGCAGTTCACGGCCATGAACTGGGCCTGCATGTCGGTGGGGAAAGCCGGGTACTCGCTGGTGCGAAAGCTCACCGCCTTGGGGCGGCCGCTGGCCTGCACGCGGATCCAGCCCTCGCCCGAGGTGATGGTCACACCGGCCTCGGTGAGCTTGTCGATCACGGCGTCCAGATGGTCGGCGCGGGCTTCACGCAGGGTCACGTCGCCGCCGGTGGCGGCCACGGCGCACAAGAAGGTGCCGGACTCAATGCGGTCCGGCACGATGCGGTGGCCCCCCACGGGCGCATGCAGGGACTCCACGCCCGTGATGCGGATGCGGTGTGTGCCATGGCCTTCAATCTTGGCGCCCATCTTGATGAGCATCTCGGCCAAATCCGGGATCTCGGGCTCTTGGGCGGCGTTTTCCAGCACGGTTTCGCCTTCGGCCAGCACGGCGGCCATCATCAGGTTTTCGGTGCCGGTGACGGTGACCATGTCGGTGGTGATGCGCGCCCCACGCAGGCGGCGCTGGCCTTGGGCGTTCAGCGGCGCACGGGCCTGGATGTAGCCGTGCTCGACCACGATCTCAGCACCCATGGCTTGCAGGCCCTTGATGTGCTGGTCCACCGGGCGGGAGCCAATGGCGCAGCCCCCGGGCAGAGACACCGTGGCTTCGCCAAAACGGGCTAGCAGCGGGCCCAGCACCAAGATGGACGCGCGCATGGTCTTGACCAGCTCGTAGGGCGCCACCGTGGTGTTGACTGAACCGGCGTTGATCACCACTTCGTCTTCTGGGGCCTCAGACCGCTCGGCCTTGGCGCCCATGTGGCGCAAGAGCTTGAGCGTGGTGGACACATCCTGCAGCTTGGGCACATTGCTGAGCGTGACCGTGTCGGGCGTCAGCAGGGCCGCGCACAACTCCGGCAGCGCCGCATTCTTGGCACCAGAGATCACGACCTCGCCATTCAGAGGGCGGCCACCACGGATGATGAGTTTGTCCATGAGAAAAATCCGAAAGAAAAGGGGGGCCCTGAGGGGGCGCAGCGGGCCAGGCGCTGGCCGCCCGGCGACAAACTCAGTGGCTGGCGTTGGGCGCAGCGCTGCCCGCCGCCCATTCTGCGGGCGTGAGGGTCTTCATCGAGAGCGCATGGATTTCTTCGCGCATGCGCTCGCCTAATGCGGCATAGACGCGTTGGTGGCGACGCACACGCGTGAGGCCTTCAAACTCTGCCGAGACAATGGTGGCAAAGAAATGCCGACCGTCGCCCTCGACTTCAAGGTGTTCGCAGGCGAGGCCAGCGGCCAGATAAGAGCGCACTTGCGCCGGATTGGGGTCTGCCATAGTGGGCGAATTATCGCCCATCAGGACGAACCCCGACCGAGGCATCCGGCGGTGTGTCAGCGCGCGGGCGTCAGCCAACTCTGGAAGAAGGGGATGACCCCGGTGAACAAGGCGGTGGCCGGAACCAGGTCGGTGGCTGTGCAGCGATCACCGATACCCAACTCAGCATAACGCTGGCACAGGGTCAGGCCGTAGTCCGCATGGTGCGCCTTCAGCTCCGACCGGGTCACCAATCTGCGGAAGAAGGCGCTGGGGTAGCGCATCATGACCGCCGGGTCATCGGCAGTGGCGCTGCCAACTGCGCTGCCGTAGAGCGGGTTCTCGGGGTTGCGCTTCAGATAGGCCGCACGCTCGTTTTCGTAGAGATAAAGGGCGTTCTCGGTGGACTTGTAAGTCGTCTGCCCTTCAATCGCAAAAATGGCATTCACGCGCGTTGATTGGCGCCGCACCAAGTCGCCATTCGGGTCGGCGCGATCATCCTGCAGGCCTGTCCAAATGCCCAGAGTGCCACGAGATCTTCCAGCCAGGAAAACATTGTGGGTATCCAGGCCCAACTCGGGGGCCATGCTGCGGATGTACTGAGTGGCATCCGCCAAGTCGGTGTGATAGATGGTGCCCAAATAGCTGTTGTTGACCGGATGGCGAAACTCCACCGACATCACGGCCATGCCTGCGGCCAAGGCCGGCACCACAATGCCTTTGTGGACGGAGTCCCTGGCCACAATGACATGGTCTTTGCCGGAGGCATGCGCCCAGATCACGATGGGCATGGGCGCAGCGGGCCGGTTGACAGGCAGCCACAGGTCAAACACCTGCGAGACTTCCCGCGCCAGGGGCGCCTCAAACCATTTGGCCTCGCCCCAGGGCACATTGCGGTAGCAATTGCAACTGGCCACCCAATAGGGCTGCATCTCTGCTTGCGTCCGCGGCGGTACGCCTTGGGCTTGAGCCACAGACAGCATGGCGACCAACATCCAAAGCCCTGCCAGGGATTGAAGCATTCGGGGAGCCCACTTCAAAGTCAGGATATGTCGCATGATGCTCAGCCCTTTAAGCCAAAGCGCTTTCCCGCTCGGCCGCCGTTTTGGCTGAGCCGTCGTCCTGCGCCAATAGGAAGTCACTGATTTCAGCGTCCAAGAAAGTGTTCTTGGCCTGCTCATCCAGCAAGTTGTGCTTGGTGGCTGAGCCATGCGCGAACAGACTCACACCCTTGAGCCCTTGAACGTGGAGCGCCCATTTAGTGTCCCAGTGCATGGCGCTGGGGTAATGAACGTGGACTTGGCCACCCGGGCCCAAGTCGGAAAGCGCCAAGCGCGCATCGAATAAATTGTTCTTGGGCAGCACCTTGGGCAGGCGCAACAGGCGCGTCTTGATGCGCTGAGAGTCGGGCGACGACAAGGGATCGCCTTCATAAAAGGCCGTGTTGAAGGACGTGATGGGCGACAAGGCCAACATCTTGCGCGCCTTCAAGGCCGAGCCGTACATCAGCGCCCCCGTCCCGCCAGCAGACGAGCCACAAGTCAGCACCGTGGTCGCCCCCAAGGCCTTGGCCAGCTTCCGGATCCACACAATATTGGCCGCAAAGTCGCTACCCAGCGAGTGCACGCCCGCGGTGTAAAAACGCCGGGAAAAATCTTCCAGCATCAAGACATGGGCCTCGCCATTGAACAGGCCACGCCAATGGTCTGAGTAGATGGTCCATTCTTTACGAATGGCGCGGCAGAATACGATCAGGGGCGCATCGGCCTTGGGCACGATGTGCAGCAAGGCCTCGGAGCGCGCGCCTTGCGCCTCTTCAGCGCCTGCCGACCGGTAGGGCCGGCCCGCCTGAATGTCGTAGAGAAAGCGATCACCGGTGAACAACTCCGGCATCCCAGGGCAGAGTTGTCGGAGGCTCTCTGACAAATGGAACCGTGACGGATCTGAATGTACGTGCTGTGACATTTCTACCTCTCCCAAGGAACTGTTGCGCTTTCAACCACACCGACCAGAGCCCCAAGGCGGCGCCAGGGCTTACTCAACGACATACATTTTCTTACCAGTGTCTCACTGGGGAGCCGCCCGGGACATCCCCAGCTTGCAGGACGGTCGATTGCATTTAAGCATCGATCCCACCCCCACACACAACGCAGGCTATTCTCAATGCCTGAGTTTGTAGCCCGTCTTCAACAAGCGCAGCGTCCAAGCCGCCACCACGGCGGTGAAGCCCAGGACGACGAGCAAGCTGAGCCAAGGCGAGGCGTCGCTGACGCCGAAGAAGCCGCGCCTGAAGCCATCGATCATGTAGAAGAAGGGATTCAGGTGGCTGGCCACTTGCCAAAACGGTGGCAGCGAGCTGACCGAGTAAAACACCCCCGCCAGCATGGTCAGCGGCATGACCAAGAAGTTCTGGAAGCCGGCCAGTTGATCGAACTTTTCAGCCCACAAGCCGGCCATCAGGCCCAGCGAGCCCATCAACACGGCTCCCAGCAAGCCAAACACCAAGATCCACTGCGGCTGGGCCGGCCACGACAAACCGAACCACGCGGTCACCACCAACACGCCAGTGCCCACCACCAAGCCACGCACCACCGAGGCGCCCACATAAGCCACGTACCAAGCCCAGTGCGACAGAGGGGTGACCAGCAAGAAGACGATGTTGCCGGTGATCTTGCTTTGAATCAGGCTGGACGAGCTGTTGGCAAAGGCGTTTTGCAGCACGCTCATCATCACTAATCCGGGGATCAAGAAGGCGGTGTAGCCCACCGAGCCGTAGACCTTGACGTGGTCTTCCAGCACATGGCCGAAGATCAGCAGGTACAGCACCGCCGTCAACACCGGCGCGGCCACCGTCTGAAAACTCACCTTCCAAAAGCGCAGCACCTCTTTGTAGAACAGGGTTCGAGCGCCATCCAGCGGGCCGTGGCTAGGCTTCGAGGCCGCGCTCATGCCAGCACCTCCTGCGCAGTGCCGGTGCGGGGGCTGCTCGGCGCTTGCATGATGGACAGAAACACCTCTTCCAAGTCGGCGCGGCCGATCTCCAAGTCTTCAATGCGCACATTCGCCTCTCGCAGCTTGGCCAGCATGGTCTCTACGGCTTGAGCGTCTTTGGTGCGGATCTGAACCATGCGGCCAGTGATGCGTGCGTGCTCAGCCAAGTGGGGCGGCAGGGCGTCGTCGGTCTTGAAACGCAGCACACTGCCACTGGCCGCCGCCAGCAGGTTGGCCGTGCGGTCCAGCGCCACCACCTTGCCAGCCTTGAGCATGGCAATCCGGCCGCACAGGGCCTCGGCCTCTTCCAAGTAATGCGTGGTCAGCAGCACCGTGCTGCCCTGCTTGTTGAGCTGGGCCACAAACTGCCACAGGGTTTGGCGCAACTCCACATCCACGCCGGCTGTGGGCTCATCCAGCACGATGACGGGTGGTTTGTGCACCAGGGCTTGGGCCACCAGCACCCGGCGCTTCATACCGCCGGAGAGCTGGCGCATATTGGCATGCGCTTTGTCGGCCAAACCCAGGCCTTGCAGCAACTCGTCGATCCAGGCCTCATTGCCGCGCACGCCGAAATAGCCACTTTGGATGCGCAGGGTCTCTCGCACCGAGAAAAACGGGTCAAACACCAATTCCTGGGGCACCAGGCCGAGCGCGCGCCGCGCCGCTGGGTAGTCGCTCACCACGTCGTGCCCCATCACCGTGACACAGCCCTCGGTGGCCCGGCCCAAGCCAGCCAGCACGCTGATCAGCGTGGTCTTGCCGGCACCATTGGGCCCCAGCAATCCAAAAAACTCGCCCTCGGCAATGTCAAACGACACCCCATCCAGCGCTCGAAGAGTGCCTCGGGCACCCTGGTAGGTCTTGGCGACCCCCTGAAAAGAAACAGCAGGCATCCGGGCATTGTAGGGAGAGCCACCAAGGGCACAGCGGGCGGATGGTGCTAGATTGCGCCTGAACACTGCGCCCCTCCATGACCACCAAAAAGCCCCGCCGTACCGCCGAGCGCATTCTTGAAGTGACGCTGGATCTGTTCAACCGCTTCGGTGAACCGAATGTCTCGACCACCCTGATCTCGGCCGAGTTGGGCATCAGCCCGGGCAACCTTTACTACCACTACCCGGCCAAGGACGAGCTGATCAACGCTCTTTTTGACCGCTACGAAAAGGCGCTCAACGAGCTGCTGCTGGCCGCCGAGGACGTGCGCAATGTGGAAGACGCCTGGCTCTTCTTCCACATGCTCTTTGAGCTGATTTGGGGCTACCGCTTTTTGTACCGCGACCTGAACGACCTGCTCAGCAAGAACCGGCGCTTGGAAACCCACTTCCAGTTCGTGCTCAAGCACAAGAGCCGTGCCGTGGAGAGCCTGCTCACCGGCCTGGCCCGCGGCAGTGCCATGCGCCTCGACAAGCTCGACGCCGCCGCCACGGCCACCGCCATGGTGGTGGTGCTGACCTATTGGCTGAGCTACGAATATGTGCGCGAGCCGCGCAAAGCCCTGGAGCCTGAACACGCCGCCGCCACCTTGGCCCGTGGTGCAGGCCATGTGCTGAGCCTGGTCAGCCCCTATCTGGAGCCCGCCGCCCGCGACCACCTGCAAAAACTCAGCAACGCTTACCGACAACAATGAGTGAAGAAGCCCACTGACTCGCAGTGGGGCGACCCTACAAAGAGACGGAGACAACACATGGCCAAATGGACCGCTTTTCCCTATGACGCCGCCGACTACACCTACAGCGCGGCCACGCTCAAGAAGCACTGGGCGCGCCTGCACATGGGCGATGCCGAGCCCTGGCCCAAAGACGAGGCTGTGCAGGCCGCCTGGGCGCTCTACCACTCGGGCCAATTCCAAAAGGCCGTTGAAGCCGGCTTGAAGGCCGGTGGTGCAGGCCTGAACGTGGCCAACCGCGCCCAAAGCATCTACGCCAACTATCTTGAAAAGAGCGAGAAGACCAAGCTCGCCCTGTTCGAAGAAGTGGCCGCCCGCGCCGAGGCCCAAGCCGCCGCCGAGCCCAAGAACGCCAATGCCTGGTACCAAATGGCCTATGCCCTGGGCCGCTACAGCCAAGGCATCAGTGTGGCCAAAGCCCTGGCCCAAGGCCTGGGCTCCAAGGTCAAGAACGCGCTGGAAACCACCATCAAGCTCGAGCCCAAGCATGCCGACGCCCACATCGCCCTGGGCGCCTTTCACGCCGAAGTGATCGACAAGGTCGGCAAGCTGCTGGGCAAAACCCAGGGCGCCGACGCCGCCACCGGCCTGAAGATGTACAAGCAGGCCCTCAAGCTCAACCCCGGCAGCGCCATCGCCATGGTCGAGTACGCCAATGGCTTGGTCATGCTCGAAGGCGACAAGAAAATGGCCGAAGCCGAGCAGCTCTATGCCGACGCCGCCGCTTGTGAAGCCATGGACGCGATGGAGCGCCTGGACATTGAAATGGCCAAGGCGGAGTTGGAAGACTGATGCATCCAAGCAAGGTCGACCGAGCGCGCCTGACACGGCTCACCGACCTGCCCAACATCGGCCCGGCTGGTGCCAAAGACCTGCAGATCTTGGGCATACAAACCCCGGCCGACCTGACCGGGAAAGATGCCTTCGAGCTTCACCAACGCCTCTGTGCGCTGACGGGTGTGCGACATGACCCGTGCGTGATTGACGTGTTCCTGTCCGTCACCTCGTTCATGGATGGCGGGCCACCGCTGCCATGGTGGAGCTTTACCGAGCAGCGGAAGCGTAAGCTAGAAGGCGCGACTGACGTCGAGATCGTGGACTGTCACTGACGGCCAGGAAGGATTCTCATGCGCACCGTTGCACCCGTTTCGCCGGGCGAAATGCTCGAAGAGGAGTTTTTGAAGCCGCTGGGCCTGACCAAGTACCGGCTTGCCAAGGACATCGGCGTCCCGCCTCAGCGTATCGGTGAGATTGTCTCGGGCAAGCGCTCCATCACCGCTGACACCGATCTTCGGCTTTGCCGCTACTTCGGCCTGAGTGATGGTTGGTGGCTGCGCGGGCAAGCCGCTTACGACACGGCCATCGCCAAAGAATCGCTGCACAAGGAACTGGCCGCCATTCAGCGGTGTGCGCTGCTGGCGGCATAGTGAGTATGGGCGGTGGATTTTGGTCCGAAGGAACTACCACTTGACGCCGATTCCGCAATTTCGAGTCCAGACCTACGCATGTTTCCAGAGCGATACCTGTTTCTTCTTCGGCAACAGCCAACAGGCAAAGCAAGCCTTGGCTACGGTGGAATTCAACTCCATTCCGAGACCGAACTACCAACGGCACAGATAGGGTACTCAGTTTCCCCAGGAGGAATCAGTCTTTGTACAGGCGTCCCTGGCGACTGGAGGCAGGAATGGCTGGTCATTGCCCACACCCTCTCGTCGGGCGAGCCCCTCATTCTCGACACCACTGCAGATAGCTTACCTATCCTGACAGATTTTCACGGCCAAGGTGTTTGGGAACCTTGGCGGATTGCTGATTCAGCAGAAGGCTTCTTCCAAGCCTTTTCGCTCGTGCTCGAACTTGGACTTGGGCGCGAACATCCCGTTGCCCTGTCCAAGAATCCGCTGCCTACCGCAATGCGCAAAAGTACCCTTGAGGCGATTTCCAAGAGCAATCCACATTCCGACATCACGTTTTGGGAAATGCTGCTCCCCACCGATGAATAGGCTCACCGAGCGGTCCTTTGGACACCTCGTGACGAACCAATCCAATTCGGTGAAATCAATCGTTGATCCACAAGCATGCCTTCCAACAACACCAACGAAGAACCAGGCTGGTGGGTACGCCATCTGGCCGCTGCACTTCTGGGATTCGTAGTCAGCGGATGGCTCTTTGCCCGTCTAGTCCGAAGCGGTGAACTGTTGGACCACCGCTTGCTGGTTGCGGCCGTGTGTGGGCTGGCTTGTGGCACTGCCTCGATTTTTTGGGGCGGTGGGTTCTGGTCGTTTGTTCGCCGCTGCTTTGGGCGAGATTGACGTAAGGATGGAAGCGCGCGCCCAACCCACAACCATGCAAAACCCGGATCATCCTCCGTGTTTTGCATGGAATAAGACTACCTCGTCAGAAGTGAATCCCCCGCATCATCTGCTGCAGTGCCATCGCTTCAGCAGAGAGCTTGGGCTTCTCGCCCTTGGCCTTGTCGCCCTTGGCGGCGTCGGAGTCGGGGAACATGCGGAAGCTGGTGTTCATGACGATCTGGGCCACGCGGGGCACGGTGGCGTGCAGCACCTGGCCGAAGATGCCCAAGCGGGTGGCGATGCGCACCGGCTTGTAGACGCAGGCCTCGGCAATCATGTCGGCGGCTTCTTCGGGTGAGAGCGTCGGCACGTTGTTGTAGATCTTGGTCGGCGCAATCATGGGCGTGCGCACCAAGGGCATGTTGATGGTGGTGAAGCTGATGCCCTGGTCGGCAAACTCGCTGCTGGCGCAGCGCGTCCATGCGTCGAGCGCGGCCTTTGAGGCCACATAGGCCGAGAAGCGCGGCGCGTTGGTCAGCACGCCAATGGAGCTGATGTTCACCACATGGCCTTTGCGCTTGGCCACCATGCCGGGCAGCAGGCCCATGGTGATGCGCAGGCAGCCAAAGTAGTTGAGCTGCATGGTGCGCTCAAAGTCGTGGAAGCGGTCGTAGCTGTTTTCAATCGCGCGGCGGATGGAGCGGCCCGCGTTGTTGATGAGGAAGTCGACACCACCGTGCACCTCTTCCAGCGTCTTCACAAAGGCGGCGCAGCCTGCCTCATCCGAGATGTCCACCGAGTAGCTGTGAACCTGAGCTTCTTTGCCGGCTTTGGCCTTGATCTCGGCCACGGCCTCTGCCAGCTTGTCTTCGCCCCGGGCGCAAATGATGGTGATGGCCCCGGCCTCGGCAAACTTGATGGCCGCCGCCAAGCCAATGCCGGACGAGCCGCCCGTCACCAGCACCACCTTGCCACCCACCGAGCCCTTGAGGCTGCGGTCGATGAAGAGGTCGGGGTCAAGGTTGCGCTCCCAGTAGTCCCACAAGCGCCACGCATAGTCATTGAGCTTGGGGCACTCGATGCCACTGCCCTTGAGCGCTGCGGCCGTCTGGCGGCAGTCGAAGCGCGTGGGGTAGTTGATGAAGGTGAACATGTCCTCGGGCAGGCCCAAGTCCTTCATCACGGCGTTATAGACACGGCGCACCGGCGCCAGCGCCATCAGGCCCTTCTTCACGCTCTTGGGGATGAAGCCCATCAAGGCCGCATTCACAAACAGGTTCATCTTGGGCGCATGTGCCGCCTTGGCAAAGATGTCCAGCACATCACCCACGCGATAGCCCACTGGGTCTACCAGGTGGAAGCACTGGCCCTTCAGCTCATGTTTGCTGTGCGAGATGTGGTCCAGCGCATTGACCACAAAGTCCACCGGCACGATGTTGATGCGCCCGCCTTCCAGGCCCACCGTGGGCATCCAGGGCGGCAGCAGTTGGCGCATGCGCTGGATCAGCTTGAAGAAGTAATACGGCCCATCGATCTTGTCCATCTCGCCGGTGGCCGAATCACCCACCACCAAGGCCGGGCGGTAGACCGTCCAAGGCAGCTTGCATTCGGTGCGCACGATCTTCTCGCTCTCGTGCTTGGTCATGAAGTACGGGTGGTCGAGGTTCTCGGCCTCGTCGAACATGTCCTCGCGGAACACGCCCTCATACAAACCCGCCGCAGCAATGGAAGACACATGGTGCACGTGGCCCGCATCCACGGCCTTGGCAAACTCCACCAGGTTTCGCGTGCCTTCGATATTGACCTGCACCTGGCTGTCTTCATCGGCGCCCAGGTCGTAGACGGCGGCGAGGTGGTAGACCGCGTCGATTTGCCCCTTCAGGCTCTTGATCACGTCAGGCGCAACGCCCAGCTTGCGGCTGGTCAAGTCGCCCATCACCGGAATGGCGCGCTGCTTGGAGACGCCCCAGAAGCTCAGCAGGTCGGGCACCTTGCCCTCGCTGCCCGGGCGCAGCAAGAAATGCACGGTCGCTCCTTTGCGCGCCAGCAGCTTCTTCACCAAGCGCTTGCCAATGAAACCCGTTGCCCCAGTCACGAAATAATGCATGCCAGTCTCCAAACCCAATGAATCAGTGGATGCAGCAGATTGTCAGCCTGCGCCCCGTGGCTTTTTGTGCGCGCTTACCCCAGATAGATGGCTCACTCTAGGGAATTAGGATGTAGTCCCCAGGCGCCCGCTCCTACACTGCATTCATCCGAGTTGCCATCAGGCATCTCCACCAGATCACCACTTGAGAGGAAAGTCATCATGGTCAAGAAGCTGAAGAAAATGGCCGAGCAAAAGGCCGCCGCTCCCGCAGGCATGCTGGATGGCGTGTTGGACGGGCTGGACAGCCGCTTGGCCGGCGCCGTCAAGGCTTCGGCCCAGCAGATCTGGCTGGCCGGCATGGGCGCCTTTGCCAAGGCCCAGGAAGAAGGCGGCAAGGTCTTTGAAGCCCTGGTCAAAGAGGGTGTGAACCTGCAGCGCAAGACCCAAAGCGTGGCCGAAGACCGCCTGGGCGAAGTCACCGGCAAGATGAGCGCGATGGCCGGTGAAGTCACGAACAAGGCCGGTGCCTCTTGGGACAGGCTGGAAGGCATCTTCGAGAGCCGCACCGCCAAGGCCATGTCCAAGTTGGGTGTGCCCACCCGCCAAGACCTGGATGAGCTGCATGCCAAGGTCGACGCCCTGAGCGCGGCCGTGGCCAAGCTGGGTGGCAAGGTCGACGCCCCCAAGAAGCCGGCTGCCAAGAAGGCCGCAGCGGCCAAGCCTGCTGCCAAGCCCGCCGCCAAACCCGTGAAGGCTGCCGCCCCCGCCAAGAAGGCCGTGAAGCCTGCCGCCAAAGCGGCTGCCAAGCCTGCGGCTAAACGTGCCCCGGCCAAGAAGGCTGCAAGCGCTACCCCTGCTGCTGCCGCCTGACGCTGAGGCACAGCCCCCCAACACAAAGGCCACCGCATGCGGTGGCCTTTTTGCTGGGCGGCTGGCGGCAATCAGCCCATGCTCAGCCCAGGTAGCGCGTCACCAAATGACGACGGAAGTGGGCCGGGTTCAGCGTCTCACCGCTGGCGCGCACGGCCAGCTCATCGGTAGTCCAGCGGCTGCCCTGCAGCCAGATGTTCTGACGCAACCAGTCGAACACCACGGTCAAATCGCCAGCCGCAATACGAGCGTCCAGGTCGGGGTGGGCCTGGCGAATGGCGGCAAACCACTGCGCCGCATACATGGCCCCCAGGGAATAGCAAGGGAAGTAGCCAAACATGCCCTCTGGCCAGTGCACATCTTGCATGGGGCCGTTGCGGAAGTCACCGCGGGTGTCCAGGCCCAGCAACTCCAGCATCAAGGCATCCCACATGGCGGGGATGTCCTCCACCTCGGCCTCGCCGCTGATCAAGGCTCGCTCAATCTCAAAGCGCAAGATCACATGCGCCGGGTAGGTGACTTCGTCGGCATCCACCCGAATCAAGCCCGGCTTGACCCGCGTCATCAAGCGGTGCAGGTTGCCCGCCTCAAACGCCGGCTGCTCGCCAAAGGCTTGAGCCACCAAGGGTGCCAACAAGCCCGCAAAGCCCGGATGGCTGCCCAACTGCATTTCAAAGGACAAGCTCTGGCTCTCGTGCAAAGCCATGGAGCGGGCCCAGGACACCGGCTGGCCCAACAGCTCACGCGGCAGGTTCTGCTCATAGCGGCCATGCCCCGTTTCGTGGATGGTGGCCATCAGGCTTTGCAGAAAATCATCCTCCTTGAAGCGCGTGGTCATGCGCACGTCTTCCGGCACCCCACCCGAGAAGGGGTGGGTGGAGACATCCAGGCGACCCGCCTCAAAGTTGAACTGCAGCAGGCGCATCACCTGCTGACACAAGCTTTTTTGTGCCGCAATGGGATAGGGCCCTTGCGCTTGAATCACCTTCTCCTGGGCCTGCCGGGCCATCACCTGTTGGATCAAGCCAGGCAACCACTGACGCACATCGCCAAACACGGCCTCCACCGTGCTGGCCCGCATGCCCGGCTCATACAGATCCATCAGCGCGTCATAGGGCGCCAAGCCGCTGCGCTCAGACAGCAATTGCGCCTCTTCGCGGGCCACGGCCAGCACGGCCTTGAGGTTGGGCGCAAACCCTGCCCAATCGTTGGCGGGGCGCTGGCTGCGCCACGCATGCTCACACCGCGCCGTGGCCAGCGAGCGCTGCTCGACCAAGCGCTCGGGCAGGCTGTTGCTCATGGTCCAGTCGCGACGGATCTCGCGCAAGTTGGCACGCTGGGCGTCGTCCAACGCTTCGGCCTGGGCCTGCGCGAGGTGCTGCGCCAAGGCGGGATCAGTGCGCAGCCGGTGCAGCAAGGTGGCCATCTCGCTCATGGCCGCCGCACGGGCGTCATTGCCTTGGGGCGGCATGTTCACGGCCGTGTCCCAAGAGACGATGCTTTGAAGGTGGGAGAAGTGATGGATCTGACGGTAGGTGCGCGTTAGCGCGTCATAGGCGGGGGTGTGGACGGACATCGACGACTTCTTGGTGAGCGGACAAGTGGGCGCGACTATAGCGGGATATCGCAGCCTATGGCATGTACTTGTGTCGTTAGCAGGGCGCTATCAGGCCACGGTCAACAAGCCGGGAAACCACCACAAGAGCACGGCGGTGTAGACGGTGAATCGAATGAACTTGCCAATCGCCATATAGAGCACGCAAGGCCAAAAATCCAGGCGAAGCCAGCCGGCCAACGCACACAGCGGGTCACCCACCACGGGCAGCCAACTCAGCAAACAGGCTTTCGGGCCAAAGCGCTTGAGCCAAGCAAGTGCGCGCAGCTCACTCGGCGAGCGATGGCGCACTTTCTCATAGGTGCGCTCGTAAAGCTCTTCGGCCCCGCGCCCCATCCACCAGCTGATGATGCCGCCCAGCGTGTTGCCCAGCGTGGCCACGGCGATGGTGGGCCAAAACAGGCTGGGGTCCAGCGAGACCAAGGCCATGACCGCAGGCTCTGAGCCCAGCGGCAACAGCGTCGCAGACAGCAGCGAGATCACAAACACCGCAGGCAATCCCACCGAGGGCAGTGCCAGGGTCTCCAGCAGAGGCGTCAACCATACTTCCATGGCCTCGATTGTGGCCCCCGGGCATCAGAGCTTGCGGCAGTGGGCCGGCTATACTTCTGCCTCCTTTTTCAGCAACTCTTCTGCCTCGCTACCATGCACATCGGCTCCTACGCACTGCCGAATCGGCTGTTCGTCGCCCCGATGGCCGGGGTGACAGACCGCCCGTTTCGGCAACTTTGCAAGCGTTTGGGCGCCGGTTATGCCGTCAGCGAGATGGTCACCTCGCGCAAAGACCTCTGGAATTCGCTGAAAACCTCGCGACGCGCCAACCACGAAGGGGAGCCCGGCCCCATTGCCGTGCAGATTGCCGGCACCGACGCCGCCATGATGGCCGAAGCGGCGGCCTACAATATCGACCGCGGCGCGCAGATCATCGACATCAATATGGGTTGCCCCGCCAAAAAGGTGTGCAACAAATGGGCGGGTTCGGCCCTGATGCGCGATGAGGCGGGGGCGCTGGCCATTGTGGAAGCCGTGGTGGCGGCCTGCGCGCCACACCAGGTGCCCGTCACGCTCAAGATGCGCACCGGCTGGTGCGCCAGCGAGCGCAATGCCCTGCGCATTGCCCGCGCGGCGGAGAGCGCCGGGGTGGCCATGGTCACCGTGCATGGCCGCACCCGCGAGCAAGGCTACAAAGGCCAGGCCGAGTACGACACCATCGCGGCCGTCAAAGCGGCGCTGCGCATCCCGGTGGTCGCCAATGGCGACATCGATTCGCCCGAGAAGGCCGCGCAAGTCTTGCAGGCCACGGGCGCCGACGCGGTGATGATTGGCCGTGCCGCCCAAGGCCAGCCCTGGATCTTTGGCGACATTGCCCACTATTTGGCCCACGGCAGCCTGCGCCCAGCACCTTTGACACGCGATGTGCATCACTGGCTGACCGAGCATTTGCTCGACCACTACAGCCTCTACGGCGAGGACGCCGGCGTGCGCAGCGCTCGCAAACACATTGGCTGGGCGGTCAAAGGCCTGCCCGGTGGCGAAGCCTTTCGGCAAACCATGAATCTTTTGGACGACAGCCAAAGCCAGTGGCAGGCCGTCAGCGACTACTTTGCACAGCTGGCCCAGCAACACCTGCGGCTGCCGGTGGCGCAGGCCGCCCCTCACGACGAACTTGAACTGCAAGCCTGAGCGCCCAAACGCCCGGCTTGCCGCCCCTGACAGACACCATGAGCAAGAAAAGCATTGAAGAGTGCGTCCGCGAGACGCTGGACCAGTATTTCGCCGACCTGCACGGCGCCGAGCCGCACTCGCTGCACGACATGGTGATCCTGACCGTGGAAAAGCCCCTGCTCGAAGTGGTGATGCGGCAAGCCGAAGGCAACCAAAGCAAGGCTGCCGAATGGCTGGGCATCAACCGCAACACCCTGCGCCGCAAGCTGCTGGACCACAAGCTCATCAAGTAATCCGTTTTTCAATCCAACTCTAGGCCCTCTCCATGGCTCAACTCACCGCCCTGATCTCGGTCTCTGACAAGACCGGCATCCTTGAATTTGCCCGCGAACTCCACGCCCTGAACGTGCGCCTGCTGTCCACTGGCGGCACTGCCAAGCTGCTGGCTGACGCCGGCCTGCCCGTCACCGAGGTGGCCGAGCACACCGGCTTCCCCGAGATGCTGGACGGCCGCGTCAAGACCCTGCACCCCACCATCCACGGTGGCCTGCTGGCCCGCCGCGACCTGCCCGAGCACATGGCCGCGATTGCCCAGCACGGCATTGCCACCATCGACATCCTGGCGGTCAACCTCTATCCCTTCGAAGCCACCGTCGCCAAGCCCGGCTGCACCCTGGAAGACGCCATCGAGAACATCGACATCGGCGGCCCGGCCATGGTGCGCTCGGCAGCCAAGAACTGGAAAGACGTCACCGTGCTGACCGACGCCGGCCAATACGCGGGCGTGCTGGCTGAGTTGAAGGCCCAGGGCCGCACCAGCGAGAAGACCCGCTTTGCCTGCAGCGTGGCCGCCTTCAACCGCATCGCCCAGTACGACGCGGCCATCAGCAACTACTTGTCGGCCCGCCAAGACGATGGCGCGCTGGCCGAGTACCCGGCCCAGATGAACAGCACTTTTGTGAAGGTGCAAGACCTGCGCTACGGCGAGAACAGCCACCAAACGGCCGCGCTCTACCGCGACCTCTTCCCCGCCCCCGGCTCGCTGGTCACCGGCAAGCAATTGCAGGGCAAAGAGCTGTCCTACAACAACATTGCCGACGCCGACGCCGCCTGGGAATGCGTCAAGAGCTTTGAGGCCCCGGCCTGCGTCATCATCAAGCACGCCAACCCCTGCGGCGTGGCTGTGGGCGTGGACGCCGCCGAGGCCTACAGCAAGGCCTTCAAGACCGACCCGACCAGCGCCTTTGGCGGCATCATCGCCTTCAACCGCCCGGTCGATGCGGCGGCCGCCCAGCTGGTGGCCAAACAGTTCGTCGAGGTGCTGATGGCCCCGGCCTTCACCGACGAAGCCCGCGCCATCTTCGCGCCCAAGGCCAATGTGCGCCTGATGGAAATCGCCCTGCCCCCCGGCGGCACCCGCCCCTGGGACCAAGGCCGCAATGCGCAGGATGTGAAGCGCGTGGGCTCAGGCATCCTGGTGCAAACCGCCGACAACCACTTCTTGAAGGCCTCCGACCTGAAGGTCGTCACCAAGCTGCAACCCACGGCGCAGCAGTTGCAAGACCTGATGTTTGCCTGGACCGTGGGCCAGTACGTCAAGAGCAATGCCATCGTCTTCTGCGCCGGGGGCATGACCTTGGGCGTGGGCGCAGGCCAGATGAGCCGCATCGACTCCGCCCGCATCGCCTCCATCAAGGCTGAGAACGCTGGCCTGACCCTGGTGAACTCGGCGGTGGCCAGCGACGCCTTCTTCCCCTTCCGCGACGGCCTGGATGTGGTCGTCGACGCCGGGGCCTCCTGCGTCATCCAGCCCGGTGGCTCCATGCGCGACGACGAGGTGATCGCCGCCGCCGACGAGCGCGGCATTGCCATGGTCTTCACGGGCGTGCGGCACTTCCGCCACTGAATACCCGCAGCCCCACGCGGGCATGCACACCTCACGGCGCCTGCGGGCGCCGTTTTTCATGCGCTGAACAAAGGCCGCTTCGCCCCGCTTAACCCCCCACCGCATCGCTGCATTTCCCTCTAGCCTAGAAGGGCTTCGACCCCTGTGCGCTTCAAGCTTGGCGCCGGCGGGCCGAAGACGACACAGGGGCTGGCGCATTTTGGGGCGCCAGCCGGGTCAAGACTGGGCAAAGGAATGATGAAACTCGATCGTGCGGGCTTGTGGGTGGTGGTGGCGACGCTGTGCGCCATGGCCGCCGTCGGCGTGGGCTCGGCCCAGGCTGAGCTGCAGGAGCGCGCCCAGGCTCAACGCTCTGAGGGCCTGCTGCTGTCGCGCTGCCTGGCCGCCCTGACACCTGACAAACTCAACGGCACCCAAGGCCGAAGCGCCTTTTTGGACAGCCTGCTCAGCGCCCAAGCCGAGGGCGACCTCGCCTATGTGCTGTGGGTCAGCCCGGACGGACAGACCCAGGCCAGCGCCACGCGCCCTGGCGTCAAGCCGCCGCCCTCGGCACTGGCCATCGAGCCGGCGCAATGGTTCTCCAGCCAGCAGAGGCATGACGAGTCTCACCACAGCGAATGGCTGGAGTTCCAAGCCCCGGTGCTGCGCCAAGAGGCACTGGCAGGCTTTGTCCGTTTGGGCTACGCACCGCCCACCCTGCGCTGGACGGCCTTGACCTCGGGCACCCGTCTGGCGCTCACTCTGCCCATTGCGCTGCTGATGGGCGTGGTCTTGCTCTGGACCCGCAAAGAGGCCAAGCCCCTGGTGCAGATGCAAACCGCCTTGCAGGCTTGGGCCGCAAGGCTGGACCTCAAAGGCCTGCCTGTGCCCACGGGCTGGCAAGGCGCTCAAGCCTTTGCCCAGCACTTTCAGCACAGCCTGCAAGTCTGCGAGCAGCACTTCAAGGGCTTGGAGGGCAAAAGCCTGGAGACCCTGGCCATGCACCGCTTGCTGGCCTACAAAAAGAACCGCGCCGAGGCGGTGATTCACCTCTTTCCGGATGGCGTCATCGTGCTCGATGGCGAAGGCTTGCCTGCGCTGGCCAATGCCAAGATCGAGCCGCTGCTGGGCGTCAAACCCAGCAGCATCTATGGCCACGCCCCGCACGAATGGTGTGAACAGCCCGAGGTGCTGGCCTTTATCCAAAGCCAGCGCCTGAGCCACAGCCGCCCGCAGATCCGGCCCGCCAAGGTGGAGGTAGAGGTCACGGGTGACACCGCCCGCAGCCTGGAGCTGGCCGGCACGCCCTTGGTGGCGCCCAACGATGCCAGCCAGGTCTATGGCACCTTGATCACCGTGCGCGACACCACCCGCCAGCGCATGGCCGTGGCGGCCGGTGCCGAGTTTGTGGCCAATGTCTCGCACGAGCTGAAGACCCCGCTCAACAGCCTCAAAGCCTATAGCGAGCTGCTGCTGGACTCTGGCGGCGACGATGAGGCCTTGCGCGTTGAAGCGGTGAACGTGATTGCCGCGGAAGTCGACCGCATGAGCAGCCTGATCAACAACCTGCTCAACATCTCCAAGCTGGAGACCGGCGCCATCAGCCTCAGCACGGCCCGGGTGAATGTGCATGACCTGCTGCACAGCTCCTTTGAGGCCCAACGCCAAAGCGCGCTCGGCCAAGGCCTGGGCTTCACCATCGACGCCCCCCTGAACCTGGGGCAGGCGTCACTGGACAAAGACCTGCTGCGGATCGCCCTGAACAACCTCTTGTCCAACGCCATCAAATACAACCGGCCTGGCGGCGAGGTGGTGCTCAGCGCGGTCGAAGTGGATGACGACACGCTGGAGATTCGCGTCCGCGACACCGGCATTGGCATGTCGGCCGAGCATCTGCCGCACATCTTTGACAAGCACTACCGCATCGTCGGCGACAGCAGCCGCAGCGGCCATGGCCTGGGTCTGTATCTGGCCCGCCAAATTGTGGAGCTGCATCACGGCACCATCAAGGTGCAAAGCCAGGCTGGCGTCGGCACGGAGTTCATCCTCCGCCTGCGCAAGATACCCGCGCTCTACCAAGAAGGAGCGAACGCATGAAGCACATACTCATCGTGGACGATGAGCCCCCGATCGCCAGGGTTCTCAAGCTCACGCTGGAGAAGGCGGGCTGGCAAGTGACCTGGGCACCCGACGGCCAGGTCGCCTTGGAGTGGCTGCGCAAGACCAGCGAGCCGCCCACCGCCTTGATCACCGACATCCAAATGCCCCGCCTCAATGGCCGCGAGCTGGTCAAAGCCATTGAAGCCGAGTGGCCGCACCGCGACTACCCGATTTATGTGATGACCTCCATGACCGAACGCGAAGAGCGCCATTGGGTGGGCGCACTGCACCGGGTGCACTTCTTGGAAAAGCCCATCAGCCCACGTCTGTTGGTCAACACCCTGACGCACGAAGCCGTCACTGGATTCGGAGATTTCCATGGCTGAACTCTCTTTACGGGATCTCGATCTGCCGCGCTATCACCGCTGGTGGAAGCGGGCCAGCCCCACGGCCACGGCCCTGGTGATCTGCGATGAACAAGGCCTGCCGGTGTGGTCGGCCGACGATGCCACCTCGACCCAGCTGGCTGCAGCCTTGCCCCAGCATCATGGCGGGGCGCTGCGCTGGCGCTTTGAGGGTGGTGGCCTGGGTGTGGATGCGCTGGCGGACGGGCAACGGCTGGCCTATCGGCCCGTGGATGCATCGGGGCGCTTTGTGGGGTGGTTGGTCATCCCGTGGAGCGACGCCGAGCACAGCACGGACATGGACGCCATGGCTGAAGCGCTGGACGACTTGGCCACAGCCATGGCCGATGAGCTGCAGCTCAAGGCCGACCTCAATGGCATGACCGCCGAGTTGGCCGAGCGCTATGACGAGTTGCACTTGGTCTATGGCGTGGACGAGCAAGTGCGCCGTCACGGCTCCCAAGAGGTGGTCATCCAAAGTCTGTTGAGCAGTTGCGCCAACCATCTGGACGTGGATGTGGTCGCCTTTGTGCGACCCAATAAAAACCAATGCATCTCGGCCATGGCGCTGAGCCAGCCCATCCACAACCTGGACTTGGTGCTGGTGGAGATGCGCGGCGACCTCTACCGCTTTGTGCAGGCCACGCGCGAGACCTTGGTGATGAATGACATGGCCGACGCGCGCCGGGCCTACATCTTCACCGACATGCCCTACAAGATCCTCGCCTGCCCCGTGCGCTGCGAGAACCATGTAGATGCCATGCTGGTGCTGCTGAACCACCGCCACAAGCCCGACTTCAGCAACAGCGACCGCCGCTTGGCCGATGTGTTGGCCAGCCAGCTCACCCGGCTGGTGCAAGCGATGTCCATGGTGCAGCAGCTCTCCGACTTCACCCGCCAAATGGCCGCCGCCTTGGTGGAGGCTGTGGAAGCCAAAGACCCTTACACCCGCGGCCACAGCGAGCGTGTGCATCACCTCTCCATGGAAATTGGCCGGGCCATGGACATCCGCGACAAAGACCTGGAGAACCTCTATTGGGGCTCGCTGCTGCATGACGTGGGCAAGATCGGCATCCCTGACGCCGTGCTGTGCAAGCCTGCCCGCCTGACGCCCGATGAGTACGCCTTCATCATGGTGCACCCCGAGCGCAGCTACGAGATCCTGCGCCACATCGACTATCTGGCTGATGCCGTGCCCGGCGCCCGTCACCACCAAGAAAAGTGGGATGGCACCGGCTACCCCCATGGCTTGAAGGGGGAGCGGATTCCGCTGCATGCCCGCATCATTGCGGTGGCCGACACCTACGACTCCATCACCAGCTCACGCGCCTACCGGGCCGGCCGGCCACATGAAGACGCGATGCGCGAAATCGACCGCGTCAGCGGCACCCAGCTCGACCCCAGTGTCGTGGCCGTCTTCCGACAGCTTTGCGACACCGACCCACCGCCCGAGTGGATGAGCCGCTTCAACATCCGCCGCGCCCCCACCACGCCCGCCCCCGCCTCCGCGCATGGATGACAGCATCGCCACCAGCCGCTTCGGCGCGATGACGTATTTGTCACCGCCGGGCTCGCTGATTCAAGACGCCGCGCTGCAAGCCCTGCAGTCGGCCTTGAGCGATTGCTTGGCCGCGCGCCACATCCAACTGGTGCTGGACCTCTCCCGCACCCAGGCCGTGGGCGGTCGGGCCTTGGAGATTCTTCTCGACACCAGTGCTCAAGTCAGCGCCTTCGGCGGCAAGCTGGAGCTGGTGAATGCCAACGACTTGGTCAAGCAGATCATTGGGCTGACCGGCTGCGCAGAGCAGCTCTCCTTGGCCGCGGCCGATAACCCCAGTGCCACCGCCCCACCGAGCCCAGCCACCTCGGCGCTGGGCCGCCTGGGCGACATCCTGCTGCGCCGCCAACTCCTGACCCCGGAGCGCATGGCGCTGGCCGTGCAAGCCCAGCAAGAAAGCGGTCGGCGGGTCGGTCAAATCCTGGTGGAAAAGGGCTGGATCAGCGAACAAGACCTGCTCAGCGCCCTGGGTGAGCAACTGGGCTTGCCCACCGTGAGCTTGCGCACCGGTTTGTATGAAAAGTCGGCCGCCGCCCTGCTGCCTGAAGCCACTGCGCGGCGCCTGCAAGTGCTGCCCCTGTTCAAGGTGCACCACACCCTCACGGTTGCCACGGCTGAGCCCCAGGCCATTCCGGTCTTCGACGAAATCACCGCCCTGACCGGCCTGAGCGTGCGGGTGGTGCTGACCCGGCGCGAGGACATCGTTCGCCACTTGGCCGAGGCTTTTGACGGCACCGACTTCACGCCGGAGCTGCTGGAGGCCCAGCAAGACGATCTGGAGCTGATCGAGAGCCAGATTCCCGACGACTACACCGAGATCGACCACCTGGCGGGCGGCAGCCCGGTGATCAACTTGGTCAATGGCCTGATCCAGCGCGCCATTCGCGACAAGGCCAGCGACATCCACATCGAAATCACGCGCGGCCGCTCGCGTGTGCGCTTCCGGGTCGATGGCGTGCTCTACCAAGTGATGACGCCACGTGCCGAGCTGCACCCGGCCATCGTCTCGCGCCTGAAGGTGATGGCCAACCTGGACATTGCCGAGCGCCGCCTGCCGCAAGACGGCCGCATCCAAGTGGCCACTCAAGGCCGCACGGTGGACCTGCGTTTCTCCTCGCTGCCCGGCATCCACGGCGAGAAAGTGGTGCTGCGCGTGTTGGACAAAAACCAGTCCATCCTCGATGTCGGCAAGCTGGGCATGAGCGTGGGCAACCTGGACACCTTCCGCCACCTGCTGACCCGCAGCCACGGCCTGATCCTGGCCACCGGGCCTACCGGCAGCGGCAAGACCACCACGCTCTATGCCGCCATCAACCACCTCAAAAGCATGGAGACGAACATCGTCACCATTGAAGACCCGGTGGAGTATCAGCTCGACATCATCAACCAGAACCAGGTCAACGAAGCCATTGGCCTGAACTTCGCCCGCATGCTCAAGCACGTGCTGCGCCAGGACCCGGACGTGGTGATGGTGGGCGAGATCCGCGACAAGCAAACCGCCGAAATCGCGGTGCAGGCGGCGCTTACCGGCCACTTGGTGTTGTCCACCTTGCACACCAACGATGCACTGGGCGCCGTGTCCCGTCTCACCGACATGGGCGTGGAGCCCTATTTGCTGGCCTCAGCCTTGGTCGGTGTGGTCGGCCAGCGTTTGGTGCGCCAGGTTTGCCCCAGTTGCAAGACCTCATTTTTGGCCACGCCAGAGATCGTCGCCCGGCATGGCTGGAGCACAGAGCAGCCCATCCGCCTGGCCCGCGGCCGCGGTTGTGGCGAGTGCTATGACTCGGGCTACAAAGGCCGGCTCGGTATTCATGAATTGCTGGTGATGGACGAGGTGCTGCAAACCGAGGTCGCCAAGGGTGCCTCGCGAGAGCGGCTGGGCCAGGTGATCAAAGCCCAAGGCCTGAAGACCTTGTACGACGACGGTGTGCAGCGCGCCCTGGAAGGGCGCACCACCTTGGAAGAAGTGGCACGTGTGATTCACGATGCCTGAGAGAGCACCCTGAGCCATGGCCATCGAACTTCATCAAGCCAGCGCCAGCAGCACGCGAGTGGAGTCCGTCGCCCCTCCACAAGCAGGTCTTCAAGGTCTGCGCTGGCGACAACTGGGCTTGACCGAGCGCCTGCTGTTCACTGAGAGGCTGCTGCTCTTGCAAGAGACCGGGGTCAGCCTCCATGAGGGCCTGCGTGAGCTGAGCGAACAAGAGCACGACCCCGACATGGCCGCCGTGCTGCAGCGCCTGCTCAGCGATGTCTTGGAAGGCCAGCCCTTGTCTCAGGCCATGGCCCAGCACCCCGGCTTCTTCCCGGCCACCTATGTGGCCTTGGTGGCGGCCGGCGAGCGTGGCGGCTTTTTGCCGCAGGTGCTGCGGCAATTGCTGGACCTGGACGAAAAGAGCGAGCGCCTGCGCAGCCTGCTCACCTCGGCCCTGTCCTATCCCGCCTTTCTGACGCTGTTTTCCACCGGCACCATCATCTTTGTGCTGGTGGGCGTCTTCCCCAAGTTTGCGGCGCTGTTCGAGCAAATCCACGACCAACTGCCCTGGAGCACGCGCTTCTTGATGCAGCTCTCAGAGCTGCTGCGCCATCACTGGCCTTGGCTGCTGGTCGGGGCGGCCACGCTGGGCTTGCTGGCGGTCTTGCTGTGGCGACAGGAAGACACCCGGCTGCGCATCGACCGCTTCAAGCTCAGCTTTCCGGGCCTGCGCCAGATCTACGTGCAGGTCTACCTCAGCCAAACCTTGCGGGTCTTGGGCATGTCGCTGAGCCACGGCGTGCCGCTGGTGGAAGCCCTGAAGGCGTGCCAAGACCTGGTCGGCAATCGCGTGTTTCGCGGCTTTCTGCTGGACTTGCGCCAGCAAGTCACCGAGGGCTCGGGCCTGGCCCAGGGCTTTGAGCGCAGCAGCTTTGTGCCGCCCATGGTGCAGCAGATGATCCACACCGGCGAGCGCACCGGCAGCCTGGCCACGGTGATGACGCGCATTGCCGAACACTATGAGCGTGAGTTGGCCAAACGTCTGGCCCTGGTGTCCCGCTTAGCCGAGCCAGTCATGCTCTTGGTGATGGGCGCCCTGATCGGCCTGATCGTGGCCTCTTTGATCCTGCCCATCTTCAAGCTCAGCCGGGCCATCCGCTAAAGCCATGAAGATGCTGCCATTTGCGACCTTTTGCATGGCCAAACCCTGTTTGCACTCAAGCCTTGCGCCCAGAGCGCCGATAGCCCCTCTGAGGCATCTTGCGCCCTTTGCCTCAAGAATTGCGGAGCCCTAGAAATGAGAAACACTGCCCTCCACGTGCTGCGACGTGGCTTTACCCTGGTGGAATTGCTGATCGTGGTCATCATCTTGGCCGTTTTGGCGGCCATCGTGATCCCGCAATTCAACAGTGCCACCAGCGACACCCAAGAGGCCGCTCTGGACGCCAACTTGGCGGCCATGCGCAATGCCATTGAGCTGTACAAGGCGCAGCACGGCAGCTACCCGGGCGATAAGGCCAGCAGTGGCGGGACTTGTGCGGCAGGCAACGCCGCCACCGGCGCCGCGGACAGCGCGCAGGCCTTTGTCGATCAGCTCACGCTCTACACCAATGCCGCAGGCCAAGCCTGCACACAAGGCGGCGGCGCCTTCAAGTACGGCCCCTATGTGCGCAGAGGCATTCCGGACGACCCCATCAACCAGCGCGGCAGCGAGGTCACCGAGATCAGGGTCACCTCGACGGGGGCACCTCTCACCGCGTCGGGCAGCGCGGGGGGTTGGGCCTATGACACGACGTCAGGCCAGTTTGTGATGGACAGCAACGCCACCGCCACCGACGGCCGCGCCTACTCGCTGCGCTGAGCCCTGAAGAGCCACCCGTCATGCGCACCCAGGGCTTCACCCTGGCCGAGTTGCTGGTGGTGATTGTGTTGATGGCCGCACTGGCGGCCTCCGCCATTCCGCAGCTCTCGTCGCAAGAGCCCCAGCGGCTGGACACCGCCACGGCTGAGGTACGCGCCGCCCTGCGCTTCGCGCGGCAAGAAGCCCTGCAGCGCGGCACCCCGGTGCTGGTCGACATGGAAACCCAAGCCAACACGGTCAAGCTGCTCCTGGGCACCTGCAAAGAGCCCAAAGACCCCTTGCTGGACCCGCGGACGGGACGCAACTTCGTGCTGGACTTGACGAGCCAGCAGCACACCCGCTCGGTGAGCTTGAACGCTCAGGTGCTGGTGGGCGGTAATCGAAGCTATCAAGGCCTGGTCTTTGATGCCAGTGGCGCCCTCAGCGAGGCCTGCGACGTGGCCAACAAAAAGGATAAGGGCACTCCCACGCTTGGCAGCCAGGTCGTGCTGAGTGTGGGCGAGCGGCAGCAGAGCCTGACGCTGTGGCCCGCCACAGGGCGGGTGAGTGGGCCATGAGGATGCGCAGCGACAAAGGATTGGCCTATGTCGAGGCCGTACTCGCCACCGTGATGGTCGCTGTGTTGCTGGCGCCCGCACTCAATGCCCTGAGCTCAGGCCTGATGGGCCAACAAGTGGCTGACACGCAGGCGGAGCAGGCGCTCGCGCTGCACAGCAAACTGGAGGAGGTCTTGGCCAAACCCTACAGCGTGCTGCTGGCCGAAACCTATACGCTGGGGGGCAACACCAAGACCTCGGTCAGCCTGGACTTGTCAGACCCTGTCGGCTCGCCCCGACGCGTCGTGACGATCTATCGCACCAACGGCAGTGATGTCGCTGTCACGGACACCGGCTTGCTGCGCATCCGCGTGGCCTGGGAAGGCGACGCCACCGGCAGCGGGCTGAGCGCCTTGCGCTCCAAGTGGCTATGACAACGCCTCGCCTCCCTCCGCCACAGCAGCGCGGTTTCACGCTGATCGAGCTGTGCTTGGCCACTGCGATGGGCGCCTTGTTGTTGGCGGCCCTGGTCCATGTGGCCCGCCTGGCCACCGAGAGCAAGGCCGAATTGAGCGGTGCCAGCGAACAGCGCACCGAGGCTGCGTTTGTGATGCAACGGCTGCGTGCGGCCGCAGACGCCGCCACCGTCAGCACCTTGTACCCCGCCGCCGATGGCGATACCGGCTTGTGGCTTGCGCCCACACGCTTTTGCATCAACCAGCTCAAAGCTCTGGTCGAGACCACCTCCGGCGACACCTCATGCAGCCAAGGCGAGGTCATTGCTGAGCGCGTCGAGCGCCTGACGGTCAGCCTGCCTGACACCCAAAGTGCGCTGGATGCGCCCATGGTGCTGATGAGCGTGTCCTTGAGCCGAGCCGATGGGGCCGACAGCATGGCGCTCACCCAGGCCATTCGCATGAAAGGCCTGCTGGAATGAAGCGGCGCGCCCATGGCTTCTTGTTGCTGCCGGTGCTGCTCTTGCTGTCGATGGTGGCGGGCGCTGCGTACCTGACGCTGCGCGAAAGCCACCTCAGCCTGGCAGGCGAGGCGCGGCACGCAGACTGGCACAAGGCCCGCGCGGCGGCGGAGGCCGGCCTGCACCGCGTGGTGCATGAAGCCCATGTCGCAGCTTGCAATGGCAACTATCCGGTGGCAGACAAGCCGATCACGGATACGAATTTCGACGGCGCCAGCTACAGCGCCTTTGCCTCCGAAAAAGACGGCAGCCCCTTGGACATCACCTCAGAGGGCCGCTTTGGGACTGCCCGTGTGGTGCTGAAACGCAAAAAGGTGGTCATGCATCGCGCCACGCCCCAAACCCTGGTGCTGCAGGCAGAGCCTGAGGGGCTGGATACCAGCCTGAAGCTTGGCGTCAACAGCCCCGAGCCGACCGCCCCCACCTTGAGCGTGCAGCCCGGCGCGCATGAGGCTCTGCTGGCCTTCGGCCTCCAAAGCATCCCCGCAGGCAGCCACATCAGCACCGCACTGCTGAGCGCGCGCATCACTGAGCTGCAAGGCAGCGGCTCGGTCAATGCGCATCGGATTCAAAGTGACTGGACCGAGCAAGCCACCGCCCGAAGCCGGGACGGCACCAACGCCTGGGTGCAAAGCGCAGGAGATGCCCACCCTGGCATCATTGTCTCGGCGCAAACCCTTGGCTTGGGTTGGATGAACTGGCCCCTGACGGAGCTGGTCGACGGCTGGGTCAAGGGGCGCTGGCCCAATCAAGGCGTGCTGTTGCGCGGCACCAAAATGCAGTCACTGAGCCTGGCCAGCCGCGACTACCCGACCCCAGCCCTGCGCCCCCGCTTGACGGTGAGCTTTCACCCGCCCTGCGGCTGGACCTTGCCGCAGCAGCAGCTAACCCTGGTGCCCGCGGCCGACGCGACCTTGTCGGAGGCCTCACCCACCTTGAATGATGGCGCCTCCAATACGCTCAGGGCGCTCAACAGCGCCAAGGAGCTGCGCCTGGTGATGTTGTTCGACACCAGCAGCATTGCCGCCAACAAGACCATCAAGTCCGCCACTTTGCGGCTGACCTTTGAGGGGCTGGCGGGCGACACCCCGACACCGCGTGCCGTGGATCTCTATGCGCGCCGCAATGAAAGCGCCTGGGAAGAAAGCGTCGTCACCTGGACGAAGCGAACTGCATCGGACAACTGGTTTTTCGCGGGGGCCGGCGTTTTCACGCCGCTTCAGCCAAGCACAAAGACGCTGCCCAAGGACTCCAAGGCAGGAACGGTGGTGGAGTTCGACGCCAAGGATTGGGTCAACGACTGGGTGGCAAACCCGAACATCAACTATGGCGTGCTGATTCGCGTGCCCAACACCGAGGCCAACACGCTGGTTTTCGGCAGCCGTGAATCCCTGACGGCACCGCCAGCGCTGACCATTGAGTATGAGTAGCGTCAAGTCTGCCGCTGAGCGGCCGAAATGACGGAGAGCGGCCCTGCAGGCGAGGTTTGGCCTTGCCCCGCCGCTGTGCTCACCCGCCACACGCTCGCATGAAACTTCCCTCCTTCACCCTTCCGTCCTGGGCGCAGGCCAAGCGTTGGCAAGCCGCGCCCATCGGCCTGGAGCTGGGCCAAGAAGGCCTGCGGCTGGTGCAGTTCGAGCAAGGACAGCAAGGCCCCCGCTTGGTGGCCGCGGCCCACCTGCCCTACCCCTGCAGCCGAGACGAGCTGCTGAGCCGCAAGGAGGCCTGGCGTGAGTGGCTGCAGGCGGGCCTGAACCAGCATGGTTTCAGCGGCCGGCAGGTGGTGAGTTGCCTGCCTGCTGACGAGGTGCGCATCTTTCCGGTGAGCGTCGGGCCCACCCCTGAAGACATGGATGCCGCCGTCGCTCAAGCGGTGCTGTCACGGCTGCAAGGTGAGGCCGCACAGATGGTGATGGACTACGTGCCCATCCGCAGCCATGCGGCTGACAGCCAGCGGGAAGCTCTGGTCGCAGTGGCCAAGCCGGAGTCCGTGGATGCCCACCTGGCCCACCTGGAAGCGGCCGATCTGGAGCCCGTGGCCCTGGAGGTCGGCCCGGTCGCCCTGGCCCGCTTGACAGGCTATTCCAACCAAGGGAGCAGCCCTGACCATTACCCCCATGCCCTGCTGATCAACTTTGGGCGCCTGCGCAGCCACGTCAGTGTGATCTGGGGCCGGCGCCTGGTCCTGGACCGCGAGATCGCCTTTGCAGAGTCCGTGCTGCTGGCCCGCCTGACCCGTGCGCTGGAACTGGACCCCGACACCGCCCAGCGCCTGCTGCTGAAGATGGGCTTGCTCGAGGACCAAGCCAATGACGACGAATTCACGCAAGCCCTGATCGAAGTGCTGCAGCCCGAGCTGGGCTTGTTGGTCAGTGAGATCAACCGGACCTTGGTCTACACCGCCTCGCGCAGCCGCGGGCAGGGGATCGACCAGGTGTACTTGTGCGGCAGCGTCAGCCGCTATCCCGGCGTAGACCAATTGCTGCAAAAGCGCCTGTCCTTGCCGGTCAAGGTGATGGACCCCTTCACCACATTTGAGTCGGCGCTGAGCCCGTTGGAGCGGGAGGCTTTAGAACCGATTGCCAGCGTGGCCGTGGCCACGGGCTTGGCCTTGCGCGGGTGGAGCAGCCATGCATGAGATGGATCTGATCCCTGCGGCCTATCGGCAGCGGCGCGTTCAGCAACAGCGCCGCCGCCTGTGGTGGCTGGGTATCGGCCTGCTCGTCTTTGCGACCGTGGGCGCCCGGCTCTGGATAGAGCGCGGCTTGGCCCAGGAGCGCGCCTGGAAGGCGCAATGGCAGCCCCAGCAAGACAAAGCCCGCGCTCAGCGCAATGAGCTGACACAGCTACAGACCTTGATCGCGCAAGCGCGCGCCCTCGAAGGCCCTGCTGCTGACGCCCACAACTCCGCGCCGCTGGCACTGCTGCCCGGCGTGTTGGCCGCGCTGCCCGAGGCCGGCTTGCGCCTCTCCAGCGCCAGCTTGGAGCCCACCGCCGACACCACCGCACGCTTGACGCTGCAGGGCCAGGCGGCCGACGAGGCCACGCTGGGGCGCACCGTCACCCTCTTGCAAGGCCACGCGCCAGTCAGCCAGGTGCAACTCTTGAGCGTCAAGCCCGAAGTCCATGGCGAGCAACGCTTCGAGCTGCTGCTGCGCGTCAGCGCCTCCCCCGCTTCGGCGGCATCAGCAGCGTCCGCAGCCTCGGCCGCATTGCCAGGAGAGCGGCCATGATGCAGCAGTTCAGCCAGCGCTGGGCCAGCCTGGACAGCAAAGCACGCTGGGCCTTGCTGAGTGCCCTGCTGCTGTTTGTGCTGCTGGAGATCTGGCTGCTGGGCCTGCGCGGCCCGTGGCAACAATGGCGCAAAGCCCAAGCCGAACGCCAAAGCCAAGCCCAGATGGTGGCACCCGACCTGAGTGCGGACCTTGCCGACGCCCGTCGCAGCTTGGCCGAGCTGAAGGCCCAGGCTGACGCCATGAAGACTGCGCACCAGCCCGAACGCCTGGGCGCCTGGCGCAGCGCCTTGCAGCGCACGGCCCAGCAACACCATGTCAGCGTGGAGGCCTTGACCGCCACCGAGGTCAGTGGCGGCCTGCCTCGCATCAGCCTGGCGCTGAAGGGCCGCTATGCCGATGTGCTGGCGGTCCAGCACAGCCTGGCCAGCTTGGACATGCCCTTGCGGCCGATACGCTGGGCGGCCCAGGTGCAGCCTGACGGAGGCTTGAGCGTGCGCCTGGACGCCGTGCCCAGCCCTAACGCTCCAGCCAGCGCGCCGCTGCCTGCCCCACCCCGCCATGACCCCTTCGGCAGCAGCCGCACCTCAGGGCCCCTCAGCGACGCGGTGGTGGACACGCCACCCAAGCTGCGCGCCTTGGTGGCCGCTGGTCCGCGCTCCATGGTGGTGGTCGGCGACCAAGTGGTCGAAATAGGCGGTCTGATCCAGGGATATCGACTGATAGCGGTGCGTGAAGACCGGGCACTCTTCGTCAAGCAAGGCCGTCATGTCACGGCCGTGTTGGACACGCCCGCCTCACCATGATCTTCACGCGCACTTCCGAGCCCCGACTGCACCTCGCCTGGCGATGGGCGATGGCCGCCGTGCTGTTATTGGCCCTGGCTTGGCCCCATGCACAGGCCCGCAGCAAGGCGCGCGGCAAAGCGGCGGCCGAGAGCCCCACCACGCCCCAGACCGGCAAGGTCACGCTCAAGCTGCAAGACATGGCGCTGCGCGAAGTCTTCGACATGCTGTCCCGCCAAGAGCGGCTCAACATCGTGTTGAGCAAAGGCGTCGAAGGCCAAGTCTCTATCAACCTCTATGACATGGCCATACCCCAGGCCATTCAGTCGGTGGCCGAGGCCGCCGGCTATGCGGCCGAGTACCGCAACGGCACCTATTTCATCGTTGACCGCAAAGACCTGGGCGCCAACTCGGTGGCCGGCGGCACGGTGGTGCGCTCCTTCAAGGTGCAGTACTCCAACCCCAAGCAGGTGGCCGAGCTGCTGGCCAAGCACCTCTCGCGCAACGGCAAGATCACCCCGCTGATCGAGCGCAACCTGTTGCTGGTGGAAGACCAGCCCGAGTTCATGGGCCGGGTCGAGGCCCTGCTCAAAGAGTTGGACGCAGAGCCCAAGCAAATCCTGATTGAAGCGCGGATCTTGGAGATCACGCTGGACAAGAACGAGACTTTCGGCGTCGACTGGTCGCGTGTCTTTGGCAGCGGCGGCACATCGAAGCTGGGCACGCAGGGCTTGGCCAACAAGGCCTCCGCCGGCTTGTTCTTCAACCTGGTCAATGACAACCTGAACGTCTATTTGTCGGCCTTGTCGGCCAACGGCCGCGTGCAAACCTTGTCCACGCCCAGGCTCTTGGCGCTGGAGAACCAGCAAGCCTCGGCCGTCATTGGCGATCGCATCGGCTACAAGGTGACCACCACCACCAACCAGGTCACCAGCGAAAGCATTCAGTTCCTGGACACCGGGGTGATCCTCAAGGTCACGCCCTCCGTCGACCAACAAGGCCGGGTGTTGATGCAAATTCACCCAGAGGTCAGCTCGGCGACCATCACGCTGGGCATTCCGTCAAAGAAGAGCACCGAGGTGACCACCCAACTGCTGTGTGAAGACGGCCAGAGCATCTTCATTGGCGGGCTGATCAAGCGCAATGTGACCCGCCGCAACAGCGGTGTGCCGCTGCTGCGTGAGGTGCCGGGCGTGGGCAAGTTCTTCTCGTCCAGCGAGGACGTGGCCAGCGTGACCGAGACCGTGGTCATCATCAGCCCGCGCATTGTGCGCAATGCCGCCGACGCCTTGGCGGCTGCGCCGGCGGAGACCCTGGAGCCCGATGCGCCCTTGATGCAGCCCGGCGGGCTGCGCATGGACTTAACGGCCAAGTAAGCGATCCGGTCAGCCCAGATGCTGGCCGAGGAAGCGCAGCGTGCGGTCCCACGCCACTTGCGCCCACGCGGCGTCGTACTGGGTTTGCGGCAACCTTGACGCGCCTTGCGCCGTTTCGTTGGCAAACGCATGGTGCGCCAGGTAGTGGTGAAACTGGTGCGTCACCCCTGCTTCTTGAAAGGCCTGTCCGAGCGCCTTGACACCCTCTGGTGCAAAGAAGGCGTCTTGCTCCGCCCAGTGCGCCAGCACCGGCGCTTTGATGGCACCAGCATTCACAAACTCCAGCGGCGGATAGCCATACCAAACCACGCCCGCATCGGCCTCGGGCGTGGCGCCCAGCGCCAGCACGGTGAGCGCACCGCCCATGCAAAAGCCGGTGATGCCGACCTTGGCTGAGGCTTGCTTCAAGAACTGCACCGCACCGCGGATGTCTTGGCTGGCCGCGTCGCCAAAGTTCAGGCCGTTCATCAGATGGTGGGCTTCTTCAGCCTCCACGGTGGCTTGGCCCCGGTACAGGTCCGGCACCAGGGCGCGCAAGCCCGCCTGCGCCAGCCTATCCGCCACGCCACGGATCTGTGCATTCAAACCCCACCACTCTTGGATGACGACGATGGCGGGCGCACCAGCGGCTTGCGCCGGCTCGGCCAAATACCCTGACACGGTCTGGCCGTCGGGGCGCTTGAATTGAACGGTCTGTCCCATGGGATCTCCTGACTGTTGATCCCGCAAGCATAGCCTTAGGCCACGACCCCGGCGCGCATCAGGTCTTGCAGCTCACCATCGCTGTAACCCAGGCCGTTCAGCACTTCCGCCGTGTGCTGGCCCAGCGCTGGTGGGTTCAGCCGCAGCGGTGGGCGCTGGCCGTCCAGGGTCAGGGGCAAGAGGGGCGTGCGGGTTTCCTGGCCGCCCGGCAAGGTGATCGGGGCCAGCCCGCCAGAGGCCAGCAGGTGCGGGTCGTCCAGCAGTTCATGCGGTTTGGTGATGGGCGCATAGGGCAAGCCCTCGCGCTCGAAGACTTGAGCCAGGTGCTGCGCCGGAATGTCTCGCAAGCGCTCCCGCAGCAGCGGCATCAGCCAGTCGCGCGCCTGCACCCGCAGGTTGTTGCTGGCGAGGCGCGTATCCGCCTTCAAGTCCGCCAAGTCGAAGGCGTCACAGAACAGCGCCCATTGCTTGTCACTGACCACGGCCAGAAAAATTTGCTCGCCATCTTTGACGGTGAACACGTCATAGACCGCCCAGGCGCTGATGCGCGCCGGCATGGGGTTGGCGGCCTGGCCAGTCACCGCGAACTGCATCATGTGCTGGGCCACCAGCAGCACATTGTTCTCAAACAAGGCGCTTTGCACCAACTGGCCAAGGCCCGTGGCCTCGCGGCTCTTGAGCGCGGCCATCGCGCCCATGGCGCCAAAAATGCCGCCCATGATGTCGTTCACACTGCTGCCCGCCCGCAGGGGCTGGCCCACCGGGCCGGTCATGTAGGCCAGGCCCCCCATCATCTGCACCACCTCGTCCAGCGCCGTGCGGTGCTCATAGGGCCCCGGCAAAAAACCCTTGTGGGTGACGTAAATGAGGCGCGGGTTCAAGGCCTTCAGCGCCTCATAGCCCAGCCCCAGCTTGTCCATGGTGCCAGCGCGAAAGTTCTCGCTGAAAACATCCGCCGTGGCAGCCAGCTTGCGCACCACCTCGAGGCCCCGCGGGTCTTTGACATTGACCGACAAGCTCTTTTTGTTGCGGTTGAACATGGCAAAAAAGCCCGCGCCCGAGCCCAGCAGCTCCCGCGTGCTGTCGCCCTCCAGCGGCTCGACCTTGATGACCTCGGCCCCCAAGTCGCCCAGCACCATGCCGCAAGCCGGGCCCATGACCATGTGGGTGAACTCCACCACCCTGATATCGCTGTAAGGCATGTCAGCCATGTGTAGCCCCTTTGGTGTCTGTGAATCCTTTGGGCAGGCCGGCGTCGGCCACCATGCCGTAAAGCGGCTCCTCGGGGAGTCCCGCGCGCAGAGCCTCGCGGGCGGCCAGCAGCCGGGGGAGGTCAATGCCTGTGCTGACACCCATGGCCTCGAACATGAAGACCAAGTCTTCGGTCACCACATTGCCCGAGGCACCTGGCGCATAGGGGCAGCCGCCCAAGCCGCCCTGGCTGGCATCAAAGGTGCGCACACCGGCCTCATAGGCGGCCAGGCAGTTGGCCAGGCCCAAACCTCGGGTGTTGTGCAAGTGGGCTGCGCCCGCGCGCTCACCCAAAGCCTGGCGCAAGCGGGTGAACAAGCGCCGCACCTGCGCCGGGTTGGCCATGCCCGAGGTGTCCGACAGGCCCACCTCATCCACACCGGCGGCCACGAGCTGCTCGGCCAAGGCAATGACCTCGTCCTCAGGAACAGCGCCTTGCAAGGTGCAGCCAAACGCCGTGGACATGCCCACCTCCAGCCCCATGTGCGGCGCGTGCTCCGCCCGCCACGCCGCGAGGCTGCGCACTTCCTCCAGCATTTGCGCACGCGTCTTGCGCACATTGGCCAGGGAGTGGGCCTCGCTGGCCGACACCGGCACGCTGACCTTGTGCGCACCCGCCTGCGCCGCGGCCTGCGCCCCGCGCAGATTGGGCACCAGCGCCAACACGCGTAAGCCGGCATGGCGGCGGGCATGCGCCACCACATCGGCCACATCGGCCATTTGCGGCAGCAAGCGGGCCGGCACAAAAGAGCCGACCTCCACTTCGCTGACCCCCGCGGCCACCAGCGCGTCCACCCAGGCGAGCTTGTGCGCCGTGGGCATGATGGCCTTCACGCTCTGCAAGCCATCGCGCGGCCCGACTTCACTGATCTGTACCTGGCTCATCTTGGTATGCATCCATAACATGTTCTATCTAATGGAACTGCGTTCTATCTTTTGATATTATCGTGGCAACACCCACACTCCGTCAAACCGCCATGCCTCGCCCATCCTCAGCCCCCTCTTTGGCCGACCAGCACGCCGCACCCGGCGGCGTGGCCGCCGTGGACCGCGCACTCACGCTGCTGCTGGCCTTTGAGCAAGGCGAGTCGGAACTGAGCTTGACGACCCTGGCCCAGCGCACGGGCCTCTACAAAAGCACCGCCCTGCGGCTGATCGCTTCACTGGAGCATGCAGGCCTGCTGAGCAAAGGCAACCAGGGCTATCGCTTGGGGGCCGCCGTGGCGCGCTTGCACCGCCACTACACCGCCAGCTTTTCGCTGCAAGACCAGGTCATGCCCGTACTGAACGACCTGGTCGCCCGCACCCAAGAGAGCGCCGCCTTCCATGTGCGCCAAGGCGAGCAGCGCCTGTGCCTCTACCGCGTGGATTCCCCCCACCCGCTGCGCGACCATGTCCGCGCTGGCGACCTGCTGCCCCTGAACCAAGGCGCAGGCGGCCGCGTGCTGCTGGCTTTCTCGGGCCAGCGCGGCAAGCTTTATGCCGACATCCGTGCTGCGGGGGTCGCCACGCTGCATGGGGACCGCATCGACGGCCTGAGCGGCATTTCTGCGCCCGTCTTTGGTCCAGCGGGCGAATTGCTGGGCGCCTTGACCTTGACGCTGCCCAGCACCCGCTGGGGGCCGGGCTTGGAAGCTGCCACCTTGGCCGCCGCTCAAGGTCTGTCGCACAGCCTGGGTGGTGGCGAGTGGGGTCATCCACCCAATTCAGCCTGACCCCGAACTCTGTCTTTATCTCAGCGTTATGCTGTCAGACACGCCCACAACGCCGCTATCTATGCGCGGCAAGGGATCGGGCTTCTGTTCTTTAGAAGAGTCTCGCCACTATGAACATCTTGCTCTTTGTCGCGGGCCTGGTGGGCCTGATTGTTGGGGCCAATCTGCTGGTCCGCGGCGCCTCCAAGCTCGCTCTCAGCTTTGGCATTTCGCCCCTGGTGGTGGGGTTGACCATCGTCGCCTTTGGCACCAGCGCGCCCGAGATGGCGGTCTCCGTGGGCGCGGTCTTGGACGGCAAGACCGACCTGGCCATTGGCAATGTGGTGGGCAGCAACATCTTCAACGTGTTGTTCATCCTGGGCGTCAGTGCACTCATCGTGCCCCTGGTCGTCAATGTGCAGTTGATCCGCCAAGAGGTGCCCATCATGATCGGCGCCAGTGTGCTGCTCTTGGCCCTGTCGCTCGATGGCCGGGTGTCCTTTGCCGAGGGCGCTCTGTTGTTTGGCTCGCTGCTGGCCTACACCGTGTTCTTGGTGCGCCAATCCCGCCAAGAGGGCCAGGCCGCCCAAGCGGAGTTTGAGCAAGAGCTGGCCCCGGCCGCGCCTGGGGCCTGGGACAGCAAGCTGCCAGCGCAGATGCTGCTGATCGTGCTGGGGCTGGCCGCCTTGGTGCTGGGCTCGCAGTGGCTGGTGACGGCGTCGGTGGCGTTTGCCAAAGCCATGGGCGTCAGCGACTTGGTGATTGGCTTGACCATCGTTGCAGCGGGCACCTCGATGCCCGAGGTGGCGGCGTCCCTGACCGCCGCTTTCAAGGGCGAGCGTGACATTGCCGTGGGCAATGTCGTGGGCAGCAACACCTTCAACATCCTGGGCTGCGTGGGCTTGTCGGCATTGGCGTCTGGCGACGCAGGCTTGGTGGTGTCGTCGGCGCTGTTGAACTTTGACTACTGGGTGATGCTCGCCGTGGCGCTGGCCTGCTTGCCCATCTTCATGACAGGCCGGGAGATTGCCCGCTGGGAAGGCGGCCTGTTTGTGTTGTATTACGTGGCCTATGCCACCTACTTGATCTTGTCAGCACAGCAGCACGCCGCGCTGGGTCAGTTCTCGGCCGTGATGATGAGCTTTGTGGTGCCGTTGACCGTGATCACCCTCATCGTGGCCTTTATCCGCAAGCCGCATTGAGCGGCCGTGGGCGGCCTACAGCCGCTGCCTCGCCGCGTCAAAAGCCCGCCAAAAGCTGGCGTCTTGGCAGGTCGCGAAGTTGATGCGCATCAGCGTGCTGGGCTGGCGGCTGGACATGAAGAGATGGCCCGGTGCCAGCAGCCAGCCGTCGTCCACCATGAGCTGAGCCAGGGCGTCGGTATCGCAGTGGGTGTCGAGCCAGCCGAACAGGCCTTGGGGCGGGGTGACAAAGTCGCAGCCATGGGCCTGCGCCAGCCGCACAGTGCGCTGGCGGGCGGCGTCAAGGCGGGCGGTCACGCGCTCGGCATGGCGGCGCAGGCTGCCTTGGGTCAGGCACAGGGCAATGGCTTGCTCCAGCACGGCCGGGGTGGTGAGGGTGGACAGCAGCTTCACATCCACCAAGCGCTCCACCAGGTGCAGCGGGGCCGCCACAAAGCCGACGCGCCAACTGGGGGTCAAGATCTTGGAGAAGCCCGACACATAGAGCGTGCGCTGCAGGCCATCCAGCGCGGCCATGCGCGGCAGGTGGGCGGGGGCCAGATGGGCATAGGTGTCGTCTTCAACGATGTAGAAATCATGCTGTTGCGCCAGGGTCAAGATCTGGTGCGCGGCACGTGGCGTCAGCGAGTTGCCGGTGGGGTTGTGCAGCACTGGCACCGTCACATAAAAGCGCGGCTGGTGTTCGCGGGCCAGGGTGGCCATCACGTCCAGGTCCGGCCCTTCAGCCCCGCGTGGCACGGGCAGCAGGCGAATACCCAGTTGAGTCAGGCGCGCGTATTCCACCGCCCAGGCGGGCTCGTCCACCAGCACCGCGTCACCCGGGCGCAGCAAGGTGCGCGAGATGATGTCCAGCGCATGCGTGGCGCCGGTGGCGGTGACGATCTGCTGCGGCGAGGCGCGCACGCCAAAGTCTTGCAGGCGCTGGGCCAGGGCCTCGCGCAGCCGGGTGTCGCCCGAGGGGTGGCCGTATTGCAAGACGATGTCCGGGTCGCCCTGGGCCAGCACTTTGCGTAAGGCACTGTTGAGCAGAGGCAGGTCCAGCCAATCGGGCGGCAAGGTGCCCAAGCCCGGCGCGGGCTTGCCGCCCATGCCATGGAACATGCCGCGGATCAGCGCGGTGGCATCCAACGGCGCGGCCAGGGTCACCGCGGTGTGATGGCGGCCTTCAGCCACCGGCGCGGCCAGTTCACGCACAAAAAAGCCGCGCTTCAGGCGCGCCTCGATCAGCCCCTGAGCCAGCAGTTGGTCATAGGCGGCCACCACGGTGTGCGGGCTCACGCCATGGCGTTTGGCGCACTCACGCACCGAGGGCAGGCGCGTGCCCGGCGCCATCAAGCGCTGGCGAATGCGCTGAGTGAAGCGCTGGGCCAACTGCTCGGTCAGGGTGGCGGCGCTGCTGCGTGACAGGGCCGGAGCGGCCTCCAGGGGCTCGACCCAAAGCGGGCTGTCGATCTCGCGCGCGGCCATGAGGCCTCCGTTCTGTGCTGATGGGGTGAGCAATACAGATGCCGCATTTGCGCGGTCAATCTGTATTGCCACTGTACCGGCACGCTGCCTACACTGTCCAGATGTTCCCCTTCATGCCTTTGTCCGACCTGCTGGCGCTTTTGGCGCTGGCCACGGCCATTGCCTTCACCCCGGGGCCCAACACCACCCTGTCGGCCGCCTTGGCCGCCAACCGGGGCCTGAAAGCTGCGCTGCCCTTTTGCATGGCGGTGCCGCTGGGCTGGGTGATGCTGGTGCTGGCCTGCAGTGCGGGCGTGGGCACGCTCTTGCAGGCCGCCCCCGCCTGGCGCACGGGGCTGACGGGGGCCGGCGTGGCCTATCTGTTGTGGATGGCCTGGAAGCTGGGGCACACCGCCACCTTGAGCGAGGTGCAGGCCGATCGCCTGAACGTGGGCTTTGCCCAAGGCGTGGCGTTGCAGTTCGTGAACATCAAGGCCTGGATGGCCGCGCTGCTGGTGGTGCAGGGCTGGGTCACGCCGGGGCCGGTGGCCGAGCGCCTGGCCATGGTGCTGCCATTGATGGCGGCCTATGCCTTTGCCAGCAATTTCAGCTATGCGCTGCTGGGCGCGGCGCTGCGGCCTTGGCTGCAACACGGACAGCGGCTGATGTGGTTCAACCGATGCATGGCCCTGGTACTGGCGGCGACTGCGGTGTGGATGGTGCTGCGATGAAGGACGGGCACCCGACTGAGCATCAAGCCCGCGGCCTGTGGCTGGGCACCTTGGGCGTGCTGATCTTTGCATTGACCCTGCCCATGACTCGGCTGGCCGTCGGCCCCGTGGAGGCCCCGCAACTGCCGCCGCTCTTCGTCACGGCAGGCCGGGCGGCGGGTGCGGGGCTGTTGAGCTTGGCCTATCTGTGGCTCACCCACGCGCGCCGACCGCAGCCGTCCGAGTGGCCGCTGTTTGGCATCAGCGCCCTGGGCACGGTGCTGGGCTTTCCGCTGTTCTTGGCCTTGGCCTTGCGTGAGGTGCCCTCCATGCACGCCGCCGTGGTCACGGGCATCTTGCCGCTGGGCACGGCCGCTGTGGCGGCGTGGGCTTTAGGCCAGCGCGCCAGCCTGGGCTTTTGGGCCTGCGCGGTGCTGGGCTGCGGGCTGGTGATGGCTTTTGCACTGCACGAGGGCGGTGGCCAGATGGTGCAGGCCGATGGCTGGCTGCTGCTGGCCATCTTGAGTGCGTCCATCGGCTATGTGGCAGGCGCCAAGCTCTCCGCCACCTGGCCGGCCGAGCATGTGATCTGCTGGGTGCTGGTGCTGAGCTTGCCGCTGACGCTGCCCGCCGCGCTGTGGACTTGGCCCACCGCCCCTGCGTCCGCCGCGGCCTGGGGCGGCTTTGCCTATGTCACCGTGTTCTCGATGTGGCTGGGCTTTTTTGCCTGGTACCGGGGCTTGGCCTTGGGCGGCACGCTGCGCGTCAGCCAGGTGCAATTGATCCAGCCGTTTGCGGCCCTGCTCCTGGCCGTGCCGGTGCTCGGTGAGCCGCTGCAGGCCAGCACGGTGGCGTTCTCGCTGGCCATCATTGGCGTGGTGCTGGTGGGCAAGCGCATGCCGGTGGGTGCGCCCTCCGCTGCAAGGAAAGACTCATGAAGCGGCTGGGCGTGCTGGGCGGCATGAGCTGGGAGTCCACCTGCGTCTACTACCGCTTGATCAACCAAGGCGTGGCGCAACGCGAAGGCGGGCTGGCCAGTGCGCCGCTGCAGCTGCACAGCGTCAACTTTGCTGAGGTGGCCGAGCTTCAGCGCGAAGCCCGCTGGGAGGATGCCGGCAAATTGCTGGGACAGGCTGCGGCAGGGCTGGAGCGCGCCGGAGCCCAGGGCTTGCTGATCGCCACCAACACCATGCACAAGGTGGCCCCGATCATCCAGCAGTACAGCCACCTGCCACTGCTGCACATTGGCGATGCCACAGGCCGGGCCTTGCACGCGGCCGGACGGCGACGGGTGGGGCTGCTGGGCACGCGCTTCACCATGGAAGACGCCTTCTTGCGCCAGCACCTGGAGCAGCACTTTGAGCTGCGCTGCGAGGTGCCCGACGCGGCAGACCGCGACGAGGTCCACCGCATTATTTTTGAAGAACTTTGCCAAGGCCGCTTGGTGGACGCCTCGCGTCAGCGCTATCGTCAGGTCATCAGCCAGTTGGCAGACCGAGGCTGTGACGCGGTCGTGCTGGCCTGCACCGAGATTTCCTTGCTCATTGACCCGGCAGCAGGCGCTTGGCCTGTGCCCTTGTTTGACACCACCGCCTTACACGCCCAGGCTGCGGTGGACTGGATTACTGGAGACACCCCATGAAGACAAGCACCCCGCTGTGGACCCAAGCGCACCGTGCGGCGCGCATGAACCCGTCCATCATCCGCGAGATCCTGAAGGTGACCGAGCAGCCGGGCATCCGCTCGCTGGCCGGCGGCCTGCCCTCGCCCGACACCTTTCCCATCGAAGCCATGCGTGAAGCCACCGCCAAGGTGCTCACCGACACCCCGCGCGAGGCCCTGCAATATGCCGCCAGCGAGGGCTTTGGCCCGCTGCGCGAGTGGGTGGCCGCCATGCTGCGCGGCCAAGGCCAAACGGTGGACGCCAACCAGGTGCTGATCACCACCGGCTCGCAACAAGGCCTGGATTTGGTGGGCAAGCTGCTGATTGACGGAAGCAGCCCCGTGGCCGTGGAGGCCCCCACCTATCTCGGGGCGCTGCAAGCCTTCGCCCCTTACGAGCCGCATTTTGTGAGCGTGGACAGCGACGCCCAAGGCCCGCGCCCTGAGGCCATTGAAGCCCTGCCCCGCGTGGCGCCCGGCACCCGCTTTTTGTATGTGCTGCCCAATTTCCAAAACCCCAGCAGCCGGGTGATGCCCGAGGCTCGCCGCCAGGCCGTGGTGGCTGCCGCCCAGGCTGCCAATGTGCCGCTGCTGGAAGACAACCCTTATGGCGACCTGTGGTTTGACCAGCCGCCGCCCGCCTCGCTGGCCTCACGCTGGCCCGAAGGCACCATCTACCTGGGCTCTTTCTCCAAGGTGCTGGCACCGGGCTTGCGCCTGGGCTTTGTGGTAGCACCGCCCGCGCTGTGCCCCAAGCTGCTGCAAGCCAAGCAAGCGGCCGATTTGCACACACCGGGCTTCAACCAGCGCGTGGTCTATGAGGTCATCCGCAATGGCTTCTTGGACCAGCATGTGCCCACCGTGCGCGCACGCTACAAGGCCCAGCGCGACGCCATGGCCGCCGCGCTGAAGGTCCATCTGCCTGAAGGCAGCGAATGGGTGGCACCCGAGGGCGGCATGTTCTTCTGGATCCGCCTGCCCGCCGGCTGCCATGCCTACCATTTGCTGCCCGAGGCGGTGAAGGCCGGTGTGGCCTATGTGCCGGGCGAGGCCTTCTATGCCGACCATGCCGACACCCGCACCCTGCGCCTGTCGTTTGTGACCTTGCCCCCGGCCGAGATCGAGGCCGCTGTGGCGCTGCTGGGCGGGGTGCTCAAGCGCCACTTGAACGAAACCCCCAGCCCCACCACGCCCTGAACCGGAGGCCCCAGATGTTGCGCCGCTTCAGCCAGTTGGATGTCTTCACCTCCACCCCGACCCTGGGCAATGCCTTGGCGGTTGTGCATGACGCCGACGGCCTGAGCGAGGCCGAGATGGCCGCCTTTGCGCGCTGGACCAACCTCAGCGAAACCACCTTCTTGCTGCAGCCCACCGACGAGCAAGCGGACTACCGGGTGCGCATCTTTACCCCCGGCGGCGAGCTGCCTTTTGCCGGCCACCCCACCCTGGGCAGTTGCTATGCCTGGTTGGCGGCCGGCGGCTTGGCCAAGAAGCCGGGCCAAGTGGTGCAGCAGTGCGGGGTGGGCTTGGTGCGCGTCAAGCGCGATGGCACGCGCCTGGCCTTTGCGGCCCCGCCCCTGCGGCGCAGCGGCCCGGCAGACGCGAGCCTGCGCCCGCAAGTGTGTACCGTGCTGGGTGTGGCAGATGCCGATCTGCTGGCCCTGGAATGGGTGGACAACGGCCCGGGCTGGCTGGCGGCCAAGCTGGCCTCGGCCCAGGCGGTGTTGGCACTCAAACCCAATTTCGCAGCACTGCAGGGGCTCAACTTGGGCGTTGTCGGCGCTTACCCAGAGGGGTCTGACTGCCAGTTTGAGGTTCGGGCCTTTGTGCCGGAATTGGGCGTGCCCGAAGACCCGGTGACAGGCAGCCTGAATGCGAGCTTGGCGCAATGGCTGATCGGCAGCGGCCAAGCGCCGGCGCAATACCGGGTATCGCAAGGCACATGCATGGGGCGACAGGGCCGGGTCTATGTGCAAGCTGACGTGCAAGACATTTGGATCGGCGGGCACATTGCAGCCTGCATCAGCGGCACCGTCATTCTGGGAAACCACTAGCGCATCTTTGCAACGTCTCGCTCACGAGAGTCTCAAGCTGCCCTACACTTCCGCCCCGGGGAGATTCATCAAGCAGTATCGAGGAGTCTCATGAGATTCAGAGAGGTCGTGATTTTCAGCGGCCAGCGTTTTCAAGTGCCGCAAGGCATTCAACGCATTGACCACCGCAGTACCCATGGATGGCAGTTGCGCTATGCAGGGACCAAGCTCTTTTCAGACCATACCGCCGATGGCAGTGGTGCAGAAAAGGCTTTGAACTTGGCCATGGATGAGCTTCAAAAGCGCATCCGCAACACCCCTCCCGCGTCGCGCTTGCAGCGTGCGCCCAGCAAACACAAACGCAATGACCTGCCCGTAGGGATCTCCGGTCCGGTGGTGCGCTTGCGCAAGGGCGGCACGGTGCGGGATTGCAGCTTGTCGGTGCTCTTGCCGCGCTTTGGCCAAGCCTCACAGCGCAAGAGCGTCTACATCGCCACCGAGAACACCTATACCGTGGAGAAGTTCCAGCAAGCCCTGGACAAAGCGGTGGCCCTGCGTGAGAAAGCAGAGCGGGTGTACAAAAAGGCGGAGTTGGCCGCCGCCAAGGCCGGGGCCTTGGATCTGAAGCGTCAACTCAAGCGCTGATCAGCGCCCACGAAAAAGCCCACTGCAGCATGCGCTGAACAGTGGGCTTGGCCTTACCGGCTGCGAGGGCTTGCCCCCGCACGCCAGCCTACGGCTTGGCTTATTCCTTGCGGAAGTCGTCGTGGCAAGCCTTGCAGGTCTTGGCGGCGCCACCGAAGGCTGCCTTGATCTGATCCAGATTGCCCGTCTTGGCCGCTGCGTTGAGCTTGGCGACTTCTTCTTGCATCTTCAAAGCACTGGCCTTGTACTCATCGGCCTTGCTCCAGACCTCGGGCTTGGCACGGGTGTCGCCGCTGGCGGTGCCGTCAATGAAGCCGGCCCAAGGCAGGGCGGCCATGTTGTTGACGATCTCCGCATTGATCTGAGCGGCGCGGGCGTCAAAGGCCGCCTTGCCGTTGGCCATAGCGCCAATGCGCGCAAAGTGGTTGGCCATCACCGTGAAGGCGGCCTTGCGGTACTTGATGGCATCTTCAGGCTTTTGGAACTGAGCTGCTGCGGGAAAGGCGGCGGCCAGTGTCAGCACCGCGGTGGCGGCCAAAGTAAAACGCTTCATAAACATCCTCCGAAAAATGAGGGCCAGGGGCCTCGGGTCCATCCGTGCACGCTGCATGCCCGAAAGAGCACCTGCGCGCGTCCGAGTGTACGCATTTGAAAAGTCGCAGGGCGTCGCTCAAGAACTTCATGAGAGATCCTCGGTGTGTTCCGGCGGCCTGCGTTATCGTTGCAAGACATCACCATTTTTTTGAGTCGCCCCATGTCAACGCCACCCACCCCTCTCGTCCCCACCCGCGTTTGGGACTTGCCCACGCGCCTCTTCCACTGGCTGTTGGTGGTGGGCGTGGTGGGCCTGGTCATCACCGGCAATGTGGGGGGCAACGCCATGGTCTGGCATGCCCGCTTGGGTGTGGGCGTGGGTTGTTTGCTGGTGTTTCGCTTGCTGTGGGGCGTGGTGGGCGGGCGCTGGTCCCGTTTTGCCAGCTTTGTGCGCAGCCCCGCTGCGCTGCTGCGTTACTTGCGCGGCGCCAGTACACCGGATGAGCATGTGCATGTGGGCCACAACCCGCTGGGCGCGCTGTCGGTGCTGGCCCTGTTGACGGTGCTGCTGGTGCAGGTGGCCACTGGCTTGGTGTCGGATGATGAGATTGCCTTCACCGGCCCCCTGGTCGCTTTCGTCAGTGGTGCCACCAGCAGCCTGGCCACCAGTTGGCACAAAGGCTGGGGCAAGCTGATCTTGATCGGGCTGGTGGTCCTGCACGTGGCTGCCATTGCTTGGTACAAGCGCAAAGGCCAAAACCTGGTCACCCCCATGATCACCGGCGATGCAACGCACCCAGCAGACACCCCGGCCAGCGCCGATGGCCTGGCCCAACGTGGCTTGGCCCTGGCCTTGTTCTTGGCCTGTGCGGCAGGGGGCGCTTGGGTGTTGGCGCAAGGCGGCTGAAGTAGACTTGCCCGCATTGCGCCCACGACCCTCGCCATGCCCGCCCCCCAGATAGAACTGCTGCCCGCTGAGTCGCCCGAGGCGATAGAGGCGGTTCGAGAGATTTTTCGCGAGTACGCCAGCAGCTTGGCGGTGGACCTGTGCTTCCAGAACTTCGAGCAAGAGCTGGCCGCACTGCCCGGTGACTATGCCGCGCCCGGTGGCTGCTTGCTCTTGGCCTGGGTAGATGGCGCGCTGGCCGGCTGCGGTGCCTTCAGGCCGCTGCCGGATGCCGACTACGCCAATGCCTGCGAGATGAAGCGCTTGTTTGTGCGCCGAGCCTTCAGGCGTTTTGGCTTGGGGCGCGCCTTGGCGCAAGCCCTGATCGACCGGGCCAGCCAAGAGGGCTACTCGTGCATGCTGCTCGACACCCTCGACGACATGGAAGCCGCGCGCGAGCTCTATACCTCGCTGGGTTTTGAGGAAGTGGCGCCCTATTACTTCAACCCGATTCCGGGCGCGCACTACCTCAAGGTTGAGTTACTCTGAACGGCCCCAGGGCAGCATCAGCGCCAGCGTCAGCAGCTTCTCAAACTCGGGCCTGAAGCCCGCGATGATGGCATCGGGCTCGGGGCACAGCACATCGTCGGTGATCAGGCCGAACTGCACGCCACCGGCATAGCTGAGGATGCTCACGCCCATGCCGATGTCGCCGCTTTGCGGCACCCAAAACATCACTTGTTTGACGGTGCGGCCGCAGAACTGCAGCGGGTCTTTGGGCCCCGGCACATTGGTCATCACCGCTGTCGCCTTCTTGGCAAACATGTTGAGCAGCGAGGCCTGCACCGGCTTGATCAGCAAGCCGGCCACGGCCAGCAGCGCAAAGGCCAGCACGGGCTGGTAGCCGCCCTTCAGCTCGTTCATGCGGGCACGCACGGCTTCCAGGCGCGCGACCGGGTTGGCGATGCCCACAGGCAGCACCAAGGGCACCAAGCCAAAGCGGTTGCCCAGCTTCCAGGCCTGCTCTAGCGGGCGCAGGTTGACGGGCACCATGGCGCGGATCTCTTTGCCCGACGGGTCTTCGCCGCGGGCGCGCAGGTACTCACCAATGGCCCCCGCCACACAGGTCAGCAGCACATCATTGATGGACGCGCCCAGGGCCTGGCCTACCGCCTTGACCTCGTCCAGCGGCAGCGGCTCGCCCCAGGCCACGCGCTTGCCCGGCGTGGCCTTGCCTTTGAGGCTGGTGGGCGAGTCGTCAGGCATCAAGGCCAGTGAGGCAGCGTCGTTGATGACCTGCATGCCCACTCGCGCGGCCTCCAGGCCCTCGACCATGGGCTGGCCGGGGTTGGCCATCAGCTCGACCGACTTGGCCATACCTCCCCCGGTCAAGCCAATCGCCTTGATGGTCAGGTCGGCCATGGGCTTGATCAGGGCTTCGCCCAGCCAATCATGCTCAGCGCCCTCGGCCTGACGGCGCTTGCGTTTGGGCGGCGCTTTGCCGCCATCGGTGATGGAGAGCATCACCGAGATGAGCGCAATGCCATCGGCGATGCAGTGGTGCACCCGCACCACCAGCGCGCTGCGGCCGTCTTCCAAGTTTTCGACCAAGTGAATCTGCCACAGTGGCCGGCGCATATCGAGCGGCGTGGCTGAGAGGTCGGCCACTCTGTCTTTGAGCGCATCAAGGGGCGTTTGGCCCGCCTGCGGCTCCAGGGTCTCGGGCACCACATGAGCGTCGATGTCAAAGTGGGTGTCTTCCACCCACTGCGCGCCCACCGCGTCTTCCACCACCTTTTGGCGGAAGCGGTCGTACTGCAACAGGCGCTCGGCCACGCGCAAACGCGCCTCGGCCACCGACAAGGTCGGCTCAATCAGCCATACCCCCACAATCATCATGAGGTTGGCAGGCGTGTCCATGCGCAGCCATGCGGTATCGACCCGCGACATACGTTCAATCAAAGGGCCAGCCATGGTGGAGTCATTCCTCTAACGCAAGTTCTTCTGTCTCGGACGATGCTGGTTAAGATCGCGAGCGTCAAGCCAGACTTTCACCCATCTCACTCGATCAGGAGACACCCATGGCCGACTTGAAAGCCCAGTTCGAAACCGCCGTTGCTGAAAGCAAGCAGTTGCCCGAGAAGCCGGACAACATGACCTTGTTGCAGATCTATGCGCTCTACAAGCAAGCCACGGCGGGCGATGTGGAAGGCAAGCGCCCTGGGTTCACCGACATGGTGGGCCGCGCCAAATATGACGCTTGGGACGGCCTCAAGGGCAAGAGCAGCGACGAGGCGATGCAGGAATACATCGACCTGATCGAGTCCCTGAAATAAGCCCCGGCTGCCGCTGCGCCCGCAGCTCCCAGCGCAAGACCCGGCCTGATGCTTTGCAGACGGCCGGGTTTTTCTTGGGTGCGGCGCTTCAGGCCTTCTTGGCTTTGGCCTCAGCCTTGGCCACGGCCTCGTCCAACTGCTTGCGGGTCTCGGCCTCAAACTGGCCGGCAAAGGCCTTGAACAAGAAGCCCAGCTTGGCGGTGATCTCGAAGTGGTCGCCCGCCACAATCATCTGGCCCGTCACGCCAGAGCGTTTGAACTCCAGCGTGTCACTGGTCTCCCCTTCGAGCATGGTGCATTCCAGGTCAAGCTTGGCCTCGGCATGTTCGGCCCACTTCATGGCCACCTTGCGGGCTTTGGCCAGGCCCAGCGTGTGTTCTTTACGGACGTTGATGTCTGACATCAGCTTGTTCTTTCTGTCTCAAAAATTGTCGGTAGGGCTCAAGGCTTTCAAAGCCGCTTCGCGTTCGGCGGGCGTCAGTGCCCCCAAACGCGCCACCGCCGCGTGAAAGCGCGCAAAGTCGCGCCCCTCTTTCGCAAACAAGGCCTCAAAGGCGGGCACCCACTGAAGGTAGGCGGCTTGCATGCCCAGCGTGGCGTTGTTGGCGCGTGCAAAGAAGGCATCGTAACCGGCAAACCCACCCCAGCGCTCGCGCTTGAGTTGTTCAAACTCGGCTCGCATCTCGGTCATCACAGCGGCCTTGCGCTCGCGCTTGATGGCGTCGCTGTCTGGCCCGCTGTAGAGCGCTTGCAAGCGTGCGCGTGTCTTGGCTGTCAGCGCACGCATGTCGGCGCGCCGCTCATCCAGCGCGCGGTGCCGCGCTAAAGCGTCGGCCGAGCCGTGCTGCTGCAGCCAACGCTCGCCGCCTAAGCGCTCGACGGCCGTCGCATAGGATTCATTAAAGGTGGTGTCGCCTTTGATGAACACGACTTGGTGCGACAGTTCATGAAAAATCATCCGAGCGAGCTCAGCCTCAGGCCACTGAATGAAGGTGTTGAGCAAGGGGTCGCCCCCAAGCCAATCGCTCATTCCCAGCGTTGAGTAGGCAGGCACCGGGTAGACGCTGGCCTCCCAGCCCTGCGCGCGAAGAGCCGCCGCCTCGGCTTGGGCTGCCGCCTCGTCGAAGTAGCCGCGATAGCTCACACAGCCCACCACCGGGAAGCACCAAGTCTTGAGCGTCAGCGAGAGCTCGGGCGCGGCCACCACATTCCAGACGGCTGCGGGGCGTTTCAGGTCGGCATAGCGGCGGTAGCTGTCGTTGTCGGGCAGCTTCAGCTCGCTCACCGCAAAGGCCCGCATCTCTTGGCTCTGGGCTAAGCGCTGCTTCAGTGCAGCGGGGGTTTGTTCATCGGCCAGCCATTCCGGCACGGGCTTGGCCGCCCCCACCAAGGCCAGATGGCCGGTGGCTGATTGCGCCAGATAGCCCACACTGCTGCAGCCGCTGGTCAGGCACAGCGTGGTGGCGGCCAACAGCGCCAACACCACCCCCCCCAGGGGCAGCGCCAGCAGCCATCGTCTCAAACGCATGTCCGTCAGGCCCGAGCTTGAGCGGCCGCCAGCGGTGCCACCTCGACCAAGCAGTCGTAGAAGCTGGGGGCCTGGCCCAGGTCGGTCAGTTGCTGGTGCGTCACTTCATTGACATTGGTGCGGTTCACGCCCAGCTTGCGCCACCAAATGCCCAGGCCGTTGACCACGCCTGCTCGGGCTCGCTGGTTGATGCGAGCCACGCAGTGGTAGTCACCGCGGTCATTGAAGACGCGCACCATGTCGCCATCGGCAATGCCGCGCTGGGCAGCGTCGTCGGCATGCATCTCCAGCACCGGCTCGGCTTCGATGTCGCGCAAGCTCTTGACGTTGACGAAGGTGGAGTTGAGAAAGTTGCGCGCCGGCGGCGAGATCATGGCCAGCGGAAAGCGCTGCGCCAGGGCAGGCGCCGACACCACGCTTTCGTAGTTGGGCACATGGTCGGGCAGCGGCACCCCCGGCCCCATGGCCCAGGCCTTGCCATTGGGCGTGGGGAAGCCGCCCTGGGCGAAGGGCGCGTCGGGCAGCGGCAGCTTGACCCAGCCGTCGCGACGCAGGGTGTCAAAGGGCACGGCGTCGGTGAAGGCCTGTGCGGCCAAGGCCTCGTCGCTGTCGGTAAAACACGGCTCGGCAAAGCCCAGGCGCGCCGCCAGTTGGCGGAAGATCTCGCAGTTGGAGCGGGCCTCGCCGCGCGGAGGCACGGCTGGCTCGTTCACCAAGGCATAGGTGTGGCCGTAGCTGGTGTGCGCGTCCCAATGCTCCAGTTGCATGGTGGCGGGCAGCACGATGTCGGCATGGTCGGCGGTGTCCGTCAAAAAGTGCTCCAGCACCACGGTGAACAGGTCTTCGCGCGCAAAGCCCGCCACCACTTGGCGGGACTGCGGCGCCACTGCCACCGGGTTGCTGTTGTAGACCACCAGGGCCTCAATCTTCGGGCCGAAGTCGGGCGAGGACTCACGCAGCAGGTCTTGGCCCACGGTGCTCATGTTCAACGTGCGTGGCCGGCGCTGGCCCAGCAAGTCCGGCCGCTGCAGCCAGGCATCGTTGCGCACCGGCTTGAACCAGCCCGAGGCGCTCATCAACAGGCCCCCCGCCTTGTGGCGCCACGCCCCCACCAAACAGGGCAGCAGCGCAATCAGGCGGGTGGCATTGCCGCCGCCGCGCACGCGCTGCATGCCGTAGTTGAGCCGGATGGCGGCGGGGGCTGTGGTGCCGTAGTCGCGGGCCAAGCCACGGACTTCATCCGCCGTGATGCCGCAGACCTTGGCCACCCGCTCAGGCGGCCACAGCAAGGCGCGCTCACGCAAAGCTGGCCAGCCCTCGACATGCTGGGCCAGGTAGTCGTGGTCCAGCCAGTCGTTGACGATGAGCTCATGCATCAGGCCCAGCGCCAGCGCACCGTCGGTGCCCGGCAGCAAGGCAATGTGCTGGTGGCATTTTTGGGCGGTTTCGGTGTGGCGCGGGTCGATGGCGATCAGCTTGGCACCGGCGCGCTTGGCGGCCTGGGCGAAGGTCCAGAAGTGCAGATTCGACGCAATCGAGTTGCTGCCCCAGATCAGGATCAGGCGGCTTTCGGTGAAGTGCTCGACATGCATGCCCACTTTGCCGCCATAGGTTTGCTGCAAGCCCTCGCCACCGGCAGAGGCGCAAATGGTGCGGTTCAGCAAGGACGCGCCGAGCTTATGGAAAAAGCGCGCCGCCATGCTCTCGCCCTGCACCAAGCCCATGGTGCCGGCATAGCTGTAGGGCAGGATGGCCTCAGGGTTGCGCTCGGCAATGGCACCCAGGCGGCTGGTGACCTCGTCCAGGGCCTCGTCCCAGCTGATGGCCGCAAACTGGCCGCTGCCTTTGGGGCCGACGCGGCGCAGGGGTGTCAACACCCGCTCGGGGTGATTCACCCGTTCGGCGTAACGCGCAACTTTGGTGCATAAGGCCCCGTGCGTCGTCGGGTGGTCGGCATCACCTTGGATGCGGATGATCTGCTCGCCCTCCACCGTGACCTTCATGGCGCACGTGTCCGGGCAATCATGGGGGCAGGCGGCCCGTACAAGCCGTTGAGTGGGGCTGGATGTCATGTCGCTCATGATGTCATAGGCTTGATGTGGCTCATCACCTTATAGAAAACACTCTTTCCCAGAGCTTAGGTTTTTTGCAAGAATCGCGGTCTAGGCGCAGATCGTGCTTTCACCTTCTGATGTTGAAGCCGCTGTGGCTTCCGCTTGGCATGACAAGAAAATAGCAGGACCATGAGCTGTAACGTTCCTCGCCGCGCTGCCTTGCAGCGCTTGGCCGCCCTCGGTGCCGCGGCCACCTCCCTGCCCAGTTTTGCGCAACGCGACGGGCGCCTCATCCTCGGCCAGTCAGCCGCATTTTCCGGCCCTGCTGCGCAACTGGGTTTGCAAATGAACCGCGGCGCTCGGCTGTGCTTTGACCAAGTCAATGCCAGTGGTGGGGTCAACGGCGCCACCATTGAGCTGCGCACGCTGGACGACGGCTATGACCCCGCCCGCTGCAAGGCCAACACCGACAAGTTCATCAACGACAACGTGTTCGCCCTGTTCGGCTATGTGGGAACGCCGACCGCTCTGGCAGCCCTGCCGCTCATCAACGATGCACGCATTCCCTTCTTCGGGCCTTTCACAGGCGCGATGGGCTTGCGTGAGCCGTTTTCTCGCAATGTGTTCCATCTGCGGGCGTCCTATGACGACGAGACAGGGCTGATCGTCAAGCAGCTCACCGCCTTGGGCCTGAACAAGATTGCCGTCTTTAGGCAGAACGACAGCTACGGCCAAGCGGGCTTGGATGGTGTCACCAAAGCCTTGAAGGCCCAAAGGCTGGAGCCTGTGGCCATCGGCACGGTGGAGCGCAACAGCACTGATGTGGCCGCCGCCGTCAAAACCATTGTGGCGGCCCGGCCCGATGCTGTGGTGCAGATCTCGGCCTATAAGAGCTGTGCAGCCTTCATTCGGGAGGCCCGCAAAGCCGGCTATGGCGGCACCTTTTTCAACGTGTCGTTTGTGGGCACCCAAGCGCTGGCGGATGAACTGGGCCGTGAGGCGCGCGGCGTGCTGGTCAGCCAGGTCATGCCCTACCCCTACACCCAGAGTATGCAAATCACGCGCGAGTACCTGGACGCCGTGAAGGCCGCTGGGGCCGACGCCAAGCCCAACTACTCCAGCATGGAAGGTTATTTGGCGGCCAAGGTGTTTGTGGAAGGCCTGCGCCGCTCACGCAGCCTGAGCCGCGATGGCCTGATTGGTGGCTTGGAGTCCATGAGCAACGTCAACTTTGGCGGCTTTGCGGTCAACTTCAGCCGCACCAACCATGTGGCCTCGCGCTTTGTGGAAGTCTCCATGCTGACGGAAGACGGCGGCGTGCGCCGTTAGGCCGGAGCGCGAGCCCCGCCCCCGGGGCAACCCCAATCCCTGCGGCTGGCAGGGCCGCAGGCGCCGCACTAAGATGCGGCGCATGTACTTTGGGACAGCCCGATGAAACTCATTGACAACATCGTCGCCTCGGCGGCCGACATCTCCGCCATCCGACGCGACATCCATGCGCACCCTGAGCTGTGCTTCCAAGAGGTACGCACCGCCGATGTGGTGGCCCAGCAGTTGCAAAGCTGGGGCATTGAGGTGCACCGCGGCCTGGGCACTACCGGCGTGGTGGGCATCATCAAGGCCGGCACCAGCGCCCGCGCGGTGGGCTTGCGCGCCGACATGGACGCCCTGCCCATGACCGAGTTCAACACCTTTGCCCATGCCAGCAAGCACCCGGGCAAGATGCACGCCTGCGGCCACGACGGCCACACCGCCATGCTGCTGGCCGCCGCCAAACACCTGGCCCAGCACCGCGACTTTGACGGCACCGTGTACCTCGTCTTCCAGCCCGCCGAAGAAGGCGGTGGCGGCGCGCGCGAGATGATCAAAGACGGCCTCTTCGAGCGCTTCCCCATGGATGCGATCTTTGGCATGCACAACTGGCCCGGCATGGCCGCTGGCGACTTTGCCGTTTGCCGCGGCCCGGCCATGGCGTCCAGCAATGAGTTCAAGATCACCATCACCGGCAAGGGCTCCCACGCCGCCCTGCCCCACAACGGCATCGACCCGGTGCCCGTGGCTTGCCAAATGGTGCAGGCCTTTCAGACCATCGTCACCCGCAACAAAAAGCCCACCGATGCGGCCGTCATCTCGGTGACCATGATCCACACTGGCGAGGCCACCAATGTGGTGCCCGACACCTGCGAGATCCAGGGCACGGTGCGCACCTTCACCGTCGAGGTGTTGGACATGGTCGAGCAGCGCATGCGCGACATCGCCCAGCACACTGGAGCCGCCTTTGGCGCCACGGTGAACTTTGAGTTCCACCGCAACTACCCGCCCACCATCAACCACCACGCCGAAGCCGACTTTGTGCGCAGCGTGATGCAAGACTTGGTAGGCCCCGCCCACACCCACGAGTTTGAGCCCACCATGGGCGCCGAAGACTTCAGCTACTTCTTGCAAGCCAAACCCGGCGCCTACTTTGTGATCGGCAACGGCGACGGCGCCCACCGCGCCGCCTACAGCCTGGGCCACGACGCCGCCCATTTAGGCCCCTGCAACCTGCACAACCCGCACTACGACTTCAACGACGACTTGATCCCGCTGGGCGGGTCGCTGTGGGTGAAGTTGGTGGAGAAGTATTTGGCGAAGGGGTGAGGCTGGGGGGCTTCCAGCAACCGTTAGTGCGTGCAGTGGGTCTCGGGGGCGTGATTCCGCTCATGTCACCCGGCCTCCGGCCTCCTTCTTAACTTCGCTGCATCACGCCCCCAAGCCCCTCTGCAGGTTGACTCTTTGTTTGACTATGCTGCACAGGAGTTGACGCACTGGGCGGCGTGCTGCCGAAACAGTCCATGCCCAGATTGGTCAACACAGCCGAGGCAAACTCTAGCAGTTGACCGTCTGCTTGACAGAGATGCTTGCAGCTCAGGCGAAGCTCATGAGTGAATAAAAGTATTACGTCGTCGATTACGCCACTGGCATACCCCGCTAGGTCTATCGCAGTGACGCAGTTGCGACGGAGTACTTCAGCACCAGTAGGCTATGGCGAGCCAAAAGAACGGGGGCCTGGTCGGATGCCGAGGCAGAGGTAAGGCCACTGTTGAATTTGTGGCTGAAGGGCGACTTCGACCCAGAAGATGACGAAATCAGTGAGGATCAGGCCACCGCGTATCTCAATGAATGGCGCAAAGGCCGTTGGCCCGGTCGCGAGTAGGGCACCTATTCACTCCAGGAGGCAACGCGCAGTGGGGTCAGCATTCAACCCATTGCAACGATGGCATCAAACGGCTTTGCACACGGTGGGCAATCACAGGAACAAGAATGTAGGCTCAGGCTAGGCTCACGGAGCTTGGCTGTTGACCCCCTCGTTTAAGCACTTGTGCTTCGCTCCTCTACCCACAAAGGTTTGCCATGTCTTCCATCGTCATCGTGTTTCACAGTGGCTACGGCCACACCGCCAAAGTTGCTCAAGCCATTGCCGAAGGCGCAGGGGCTGCGGCCAGCCTGCTGGCCATTGATGCTGAGGGCAATGTGCCCGAAGGCGGCTGGGAGCAGTTGAATGCCGCCAAGACCATTGTGATGGGCTCGCCGACCTATATGGGCAGCGTGAGCTGGCAGTTCAAGAAGTTTGCAGATGCCTCGTCCAAGGCCTGGTTTACCCAGGCTTGGAAGGACAAGCTGTTTGCGGGCTTCACCAACTCGGCCTCGATGAACGGCGACAAGCATTCCACCCTGCATTACCTCATGACCCTGGCCATGCAGCATGGCGGCCTGTGGGTGGGCATGGGCCTGATGCCCAGCAATCGCAAGGCTTCAACGCGCGACGACATCAACTATGTGGCCTCGTTCGCGGGCCTGATGACCAGCACGCCGGCCGACGCTTCTGCCGACGAGATGGTGGCCGGCGACATTGCCACGGCCAAGGCTTTTGGCCAGCGCTTGGCCGCGGTGACGGCGGCGCGCTAAGCACATCACGCAGCATTGAGACGGCAGGCCCGGGAGGGCCTACCGCCTCCACCACCACTGCTTAGTTGATGGTGATGCGCTTGGACGAGGTATCCGGGCGCTTCTTGGGCAGCGTCAGGGTGAGGACACCGTTGTCGTAGCGGGCCTGGGCGGCGTCGCGGTCGATGTCCACCGGCAGTTGCAGGCTGCGCGACAGGGCACCGTAATAGCGCTCGGCCCGCAGCACGCGCCCTGCTTCGGTCTGGCGGTCTTGCTGCTTGATTTCAGCCTTGAGGTTGACCACGGGGCCGTCGATGTCGACATGGATGTCGTGCTTGTTCACACCCGGCAGCTCGGCGTGCAAGGTGTAGCCCTCGGCGTCTTCAGAGACATCGATCTTGATGGTGGCGGGCAGGGCCTCGCCGTGCAGAGGGCGCACAAAGAAAGCAGGGCCTGCGATGTCACGCAGGAACTCGTCCAACAAACCGGTGCGGGAAGCAATGACGTTCATGGCAACTCCTTGAAGCTGGCGGTGAGAGAAAGACGACCACGCTGGGTCGCATGACACTCAGATAGAGGTCGCCTCCGCAAACTTCAAGAGCTGACTTTCAGAGTGCTGCGTCTAGCTTTGACGCAGCGCAAAGTGGCACTCAGACCGCGAAGCCCAAGCCCTGCAGGTCGCTGCGCAATTGCTCGGCAGTGGTGAAGCGCAGCGCCGGCAGGCCGGCCTCCATAGACGCCGCCACATTGGCCGGGTGGTCGTCGATGAACAGGCCTTGGGCGGCCTGCTCGGTGCTCCAGCCAAACTGCGCCAAGGTCAGTGCAAAGATGGCGGGGTCGGGTTTGATCAGGCCCACGCGGCCCGAGAACACGCCGTCGCTCATCAGCCCAAACACCTGGGGGTGGTGTTGCTCCAGATGGTCGGCCAGGGGCTTGGGCATATTGGAGAGAAAGTAGATGGGGTGGCCCGCCGCGTGCAGCGCGCGCATGACGGCCAAGGTCTCGGGCATGGGCTGCAGTTCCTCCGCCACACCCAGCACCACGGCATGGACGTCTTCAGGGCTCAGGCCGGTACGGGCCGCGATGCGTTGGCACAGGGGTGCCACTTCGATCTGCCCGGCGTCAAACAAGCCCCAGTCGCCCTTGAAGTCTTGGAAGACTTCTTTCGCCCAGTGTTGGGCCAGCGCTGGCGTGGTGGCGCGTGTGGGCAGCACGCGCATCATCAAATCAATGGGCCGCCAGCGGAAGACCACGGCGCCAAAGTCGAACACCACGGGGCGTTGTGCGGCGCTCATCGTGCTCATGCGCGCACCTTGGCCAGCAGGCCGGCGGTGGAAGCATCCAAACCCGTCACATCCCCGGAAGCCAAGCGCGGCAAGAGTTGGTTGCACAAGGCCTTGCCCAGCTCCACGCCCCATTGGTCAAAGCTGTTGATGCCCCAGACCACGCCGCTGGTGAAGACGCGGTGCTCGTGCAGGGCAATCAAGGCGCCCAGGGCGCGTGGGGTGAGCGCCTCCAACAGCAAGGTGGTGCTGGGCCGGTTGCCGGGGAAGCTGCGGTGGCGGGCCAGCACCTCGGGCGCCAGGTCGGGCGACGCGGTGGGAGCCTTTTCGCCCAAGGCCTCGGCGGCAGTCTTGCCCTGCATCAGGGCCTGGCTTTGGGCCAGGCAGTTGGCCAGCAGTTTGGTGTGCTGGTCGGCCAGTGGGGTGCGCACGGCCTCGGGCAGCTCGTAGCGGGTGTGGGTGGGGGTTTTGACGGCGATGAAGTCCACCGGGATCACGTCCGTGCCCTGGTGCAGCATCTGGAAGTAGGCATGTTGGCCATTGGTGCCGGCCTCGCCCCAAACCACCGGGCTGGTGGCCACGGTGAGCGGCGCGCCACCTTGATCCACACATTTGCCGTTAGATTCCATCTCCAACTGCTGCAGATAGGCGGCAAAGCGGCGCAGGCCTTGGTGGTAAGGCGCGACCGAGCGGCTGGCAAAGCCATGGAAGTTGCGGTACCAGACATCCAGCAGGCCCAATTGCACCGGCAGGTTTTGGGCCAATGGGGCGTGGCGGAAGTGCTCGTCCATGGCGTGGGCGCCGGCCAAAAACTCGCGGAAGGCTTGTGGGCCAATGGCGATGGCCAATGGCAGGCCAATGGCGCTCCACAGCGAGTAGCGGCCGCCCACCCAATCCCAAAACCCGAAGGTCTGCGTGATGCCAAAGTCGGCAGCGGCCTTGAGGTTGGTGGTCACGCCGACAAAGTGGCGAGCGGTGTCCACACCGCCTTGGGCCAAGAACCATGCGCGGGCCGCCTGGGCGTTCGCCATGGTCTCCTGGGTGGTGAAGGTCTTGGAGGCGATGATGAACAGGGTCTTGCGCGCGTCCAAGCGGGCCAGAAGTGGGGCGATGTCATGCCCGTCCACATTGCTGACGAAGTGCAGTCTCAATGCCCGGTGCTGCCAAGGTTGCAGCGCGATGGTGGCCATGGCAGGGCCGAGGTCAGAGCCGCCGATGCCGATGTTCACCACATCGGTGATGCGCCCGGCGTCGGCCTCGGCGCGCACGGTGTCGGCATAGGCCAGCAAGGCGTCCAGCACGGCATGCACATCGTCGCAGAAGGGTGCAGCACCACGCGGGGCGCGCAAGGCGGTGTGCAGCACCGCGCGGCCCTCTGTGCTGTTGATGGGCTGGCCGGTGAACAGGGCCTCGCGATGGGCGGGCAGGTCGGCCTCTTGGGCCAGCTCCAGCAGCAGGCGGCGGGTGTGTTCGTCCCACAGGTTTTTGGACAGGTCGGCAAACACCTCGGGCGCTTGCAAGCTGAAGCGCTCGAAGCGCGCCGCATCACTGGCGAAGCGCTCTTGGAGCTTCAGCTCACGCCCATGGGCCTCGTAATGCCCTGCCAGGGCCGTCCAGGCCACTCCCCCCACTGCTTGGCTCATGTCACTTGCTTTCTGCGATCAGTTTGTCGAGCTTGCCCGCGTCAACGGCGAACAAGCGGATGCCTTCAGCCAGCTTTTCGGTGGCCATGGCGTCTTCGTTCATGGCCCAGCGGAAAGCCTTTTCATCCAAGCTCAAGGCGGGAATGTTCATGGCCTGCGCGGCTTGGGCGCTCAAGGCGGGTGCCAGCGGTGCGTCTGTGGCTTGCAAGGCGGCCAGCAGGTCGGGGCTGATGGTCAACAGGTCGCAACCAGCCAGGGCCACGATCTGCCCGACATTGCGGAAGCTCGCCCCCATCACCTCGGTGGCGATGCCATGCTTTTTGTAGAAGTTGTAGATGCTGGCCACGGACTTCACGCCAGGGTCGTTGGCACCGGCCATGGCCGCTTCGTCCCACTGGGCGCCGGCCTGTTTTTTGTACCAGTCGTAGATGCGGCCCACGAAGGGCGAGATCAGTTGAACCTTGGCGTCACCACAGGCCACAGCCTGGGCAAACGAGAACAGCAAGGTCAGGTTGCAGTGGATGCCTTCGCGCTCCAGCTCGGCAGCCGCTTGGATGCCTTCCCAGGTGGATGCGATCTTGATCAGCACGCGGTCGCGGCCAATGCCTGCGGCCTCATAGAGCGCCATCAGGCGACGGGCGCGGGCCACGGTGGCGGCGGTGTCAAAAGACAAGCGTGCGTCGACTTCGGTGGAGACGCGGCCGGGGACCACTTTGAGGATCTCCAGGCCAAAGCGCACCAACACCTGGTCGACGATTTCATCCAGCGCCGCGCCGCGGTGGGCCGCCACGGTGTCGGTCAGCAAGGGCGCGTAATCCGGCTGCTGCACCGCCTTCAGGATCAGTGACGGGTTGGTGGTGGCGTCACGGGGCGCAAACTGCGCCATCTGCTTGAAGTTGCCGGTGTCGGCCACAACGATGGTGTGAGCCTTGAGTTGGTCGAGTTGGTTCATGGGCTAGGCCTGGGTGGGGTGGACGGTCGTGCTGCGAAAGGCGCGCCTGGTGCAGCGTGAAAACCAGAATGATGCCAGCGCCGCCGACGCCCCCACCGCCTTCAGGGAAGGCTGGGGCCTGTTGACCGCCACAAGAAACTCATGCATCATCCAGCCCGTAATTTTATTACACATCTTCAACGGCAACATCATCACGACCATGGCTTTTGATCTGGTTTTTTTCGGCGGCACGGGCGACCTGACCTGGCGCAAGCTGATGCCCGCACTGTTCCAAGCCTTCCGCCACGGCAAGCTGCCGCCCGGCGGCCGTATCTTGGCGGTGGCCCGTGATGATCGGACAGATGAGCAGTACCGCGCCTTCATCCAAGAGCGCTTCTCGGAAGTGGATTCGTCCAAGCGCCCCAGCGACGAGGAGTTTGCCCAGTTCGCCGCCCTGCTGCATTACCGCCGCATGGACCTCTCTCAGCCCACCGACTACCAAGGCCTGAAGGCCTGGTTGGACGAGCGCGGCGCTGAAACCGTGGTGCTCTACCTGGCCACCAGCCCGCACCTCTTCCCGGTGATCTGCGAGCAGCTCGGCGCCGCCGGGCTGAACGACAGCAAGGTGCGTGTGGTGCTGGAGAAGCCGCTGGGCCACGACCTAGCCAGCGCCAAGGAGATCAACCGTGTGGTGCGTTCGGTCTTCCGCGAAGAGCAAGCCTTCCGCATCGACCACTATTTGGGCAAGCCCTCGGTGCAGAACCTGATGGCACTGCGCTTTGGTAACGCCCTGTTTGAGCCCCTGTGGCGGCGCGAGAGCATCGCCAATATTCAGATCACCTTGGCCGAAGGCCTGGGCGTGGGCACGCGGGGTGATTTTTACGACCGCACCGGCGCGCTGCGCGACATGATTCAAAACCATGCGCTGCAACTGCTGACCATGATTGCGATGGAGCCGCCATCGTCGTCGGACGCCGACGCGATTCGCGATGAAAAACTCAAGGTCCTGAAGTCGCTCAAGCCCTTCACGGCCACCCACATCAGCCGCGATGTGGTGCGTGGGCAATACCGCGCCGGCACGGTGGATGGCAAGGCCGTACCGGGCTATCTGGAGGAGGTCAAGGTGCCCGCGGGCAGCGCCTGCGAGACCTTTGTCGCCATCCGCACCGAGGTGCAGAACTGGCGCTGGGCCGGCGTGCCGTTTTACCTGCGCACAGGCAAGCGCTTGGCCGCGCGCGACGCCCAGATCGTGGTGAACTTCCGGCCGGTGCCGCACCCCATTTTTGCCGGCGGCTCACGGGCCAATAAGCTGATCATCAAGCTGCAGCCAGAGGACGGGCTGGAGTTGCAACTCTTGGCCGCCAAGGGCAACAGCCATGGTGAGTCGCTGACCACGGTATCGCTGGACTTGGACTTCGACAAAGCCTTCCCCTCCGAGCGCGTGGGGGCGTATGAGCGTTTGCTCTTGGATGCGATTGCCGGGCGCCTGAATCTGTTCGTGCGCAGCGATGAGCAAGAGCAGGCTTGGCGCTGGGTGGAGCCTATTCTGGATGCTTGGGCTCAAGACAGCGGCGACCTGAAAACCTATGCCGCCGGTAGCTGGGGCCCGCCGGCCGCCAGTGCGCTGGTGGCGCGCGATGGTTTTGCCTGGGCCGAGGAAGAGTAAGCTCTTTCACCTAAGCTCTGGCCACCACGCATCTTCAAGACACCACCATGCTCGACCGTATCCGCGCCTCCATCCCCGCCCTGCCGCCAGCCGAGCAGCGTGTGGCCAAGCTGGTGTTGCTGGACCCTCGGGCTTTTGCCTCGCTGCCGGTGAGCGAGCTCTCGGAGCGGGCGCATGTCAGCAAGCCCACGGTGGTGCGCTTTTGCCGCAGCGTGGGCTATGACGGCCTAGCCGATTTCAAGCTCAAGCTGGCGGGCACGGTCAACGAAGGCGTGCCCTTTGTGCACCGCTCGGTGGACGAGGACGACAAGCCCGGCGACCTGATCGTCAAGGTCATTGATAACGCGGTGTCTGCGCTGCTGAAGTACCGCAATGACGCGGCCGGCCATGCTTTTGAGCGGGCGCTGGTGGCACTGGCCGAAGCGGGCCAGCAAGGCAAGCGCATTGAGTTTTTTGGGGTGGGCAACTCCGGCATCGTGGCCCAAGACGCGCAGCACAAGTTCTTCCGCTTGGGCGTGCGCACCGCCGCCCACAGCGACGGGCATGTGCAGGTGATGGCGGCCACCATGCTGCAGCATGGCGATTGCGCCGTGGTCATCAGCAACTCAGGCCGCAGCAAAGACCTGATGGATGTGGCGGAGATTGCGCAGCGCAAAGGCGCCACGCTGATCATCATCACGGCCTCGGGCTCACCGCTGGCGCAATTGGCCCAAAACCACAATCAGATATTGCTGGCGGCCGACCACCCTGAGGACTACGACCGCTACAGCCCCATGGTGTCGCGCATGCTGCACCTGATGATCATCGACATCTTGACCACTGGTGTCGCCCTGCGCCTGGGGCCACAGATGCGCCCGGCTTTGCAAGAGATCAAACGCAACCTGCGCTCTCGGCGTTACGCCCAGGCGCAAGACGATCAGTGAGTGGCGGCTGGGCTCATGCCCAGCATGTCATCCACGCCGTAGAGCTTGGCCAACTCTTGCAAGCGCGCAGGTACGTTCACCACCACCAGCTCCCGCTGATGCGACTGCGCGTGGCGTTTGCACTCCAGCAGCACCGCCAAGGCGGCGGAATCAATGTGCGTCAACGCTGCCGCATCCACCGTGACTGTGGGCTCGGCTGCCTGCGCAATCGACGGCAGCACGCTGCGCAAGACCGCGTTGGCCTCGCGAAGAGTCAAGTGGCTGGGCAGCGCGATCATGGGGTCAGCCCTTGGCTGCCGACGAAGCGGCCTTGTTGCGGTCTGCCAGCTTTTTGATCAAGCCATCAATGCCCGTGGCACCGATTTCTTGATTGAAGCTGCCTTTGTACTGCTCGACCAGCCAGACACCCAAGACATTCACGTCATAGATCTTCCAGCCACCGTCGGTTTTCTCCAGGCGGTAGTCGAGCTGAATCGGCTCGCCCTTGCCTTTGACTTCCGTGCGCACGACGACTTCGGTGTCTTCAGCAGCAGCCCGGTAAGGCTTGAGCTGGACGGTTTGGTCTTTCACTTGGGTCAGCGCACCGGCATAGGTGCGCACGAGCAGCACTTTGAATTCGTCTTGCAAACGCTTTTGCTGCTCGGGCGTGGCGGCACGCCAGTGACGGCCCACCGACAGAGAGGTCATGCGCTGAAAGTTGACATGGGGCATGACCTTGGTGTCGACCAAGGCAATGATCTTGCCGATGTCGCCGCCTTGAATGGCCTTGTCAGATTTGACGACATCGATCACTTCGCTGGAAATTTGCTTGATCAGCGCGTCAGGGGCCACCACCTGCGCTTGGCTCACAGCGGGCACCACATAAGCCGCCACGGCTACCGTGGTCACAGCCAAAGAGCGGTACAGGGATTGAGCAAACATGATGTTTCTTTCCTTGAATGGCACACCCTCAGCACAATGCTCAGGGTATGGAGGACAACGTTTCGACGCTGGCTTGGGTTCACCCGCCAGCTCGGTAAAGTTTTACGTCTTGGTCAAAAGGCTTACTGCGCAGCGCTGGCGGGCTCTGCGTCAGCCGGCTCTTCGGGCGGGTTGCCGTCATAGACCAAGCTGCGACGGCGGGCCAGATAGGCATCGCGCAAAAAGCTGTATTTGTCCAAGGCGACATCGGCCAGCACGCGTTCAGCACTCAACAAGCCCGCTCGGGTGCTGACCACACGCAGACCTGAGAGTGTCACCACAGCGCCGGTGTCGTTGACAAAGTTCAGGCCGCCCCCTTTGAAGTCCACCGGCAGCGCTGCGGTGTCACGCAGGGTCGATGGGCCCAAGAGGGGCAGCACCACGTAAGGGCCGGGGGGCACGCCCCAAAAGCCCAAGGTCTGGCCGAAGTCTTCGGAGTGACGCTCCAGGCCGAACTCAGTGGCAGGGTCGAGCACCCCGCCCAAGCCGAAGATTGTGTTGCTGGCCACACGCAAGGTCATGCGTGCGGACTCGACCACCTTGCCCTGCAGCAGCAGGTTCACGGTCGACCAGACATCACCCAGGTTGCCGAAAAAATTCTTGACGCCCTCGCGCGCAGGGTCCGGCACTGTGTTTTGGTAGCCCTTGGCGACAGGCTTCAACAGTGCGGCATCCAGCGCGTCATTGACGTTGTAGACCGCCCGATTAAAGCCTTCCCAGGGGTCAGCGGGCGAGCCCGTGGTGCGTGAACTTTGGGCCAGTGCAGGCAGGGCCGACAGTGCCAAAGCCAGGGCACACAGGCCGGACTTGAATGCGCCTTGCATCACTTGCCACCTTCTTGCTGCGAGCCTGCGTCAGAGGCCTTGTTGAACAGTAACTGCCCAATGAGGTTCTCCAACACGACGGCCGATTGTGTTTGCCGAACGACATCCCCAGCGACGAAGACCTTTTCATCGCCACCGGGCTCCAGGCCCACGTACTGGTCGCCCAGCAAACCCGAAGTCAGGATCTTGGCTGAAGAATCCTTGGGAAACTCGATGCCCTTTTGAATCTCCATCACCACCAATCCTTGATAGGTTTTGGGGTCGAGGGCGATGCTCTTGACACGGCCGACCGTCACACCGGCGGAGCGCACCGGCGCGCGCGCCTTGAGGCCACCGATATTGTCGAACTTGGCCGACAAGGTGTAGGTGTCACCCGAGGAGGTGAAGGCGCCCAAGTTGGCCGCTTTCAGCGCCAAGAACACCATCGCCGACAGGCCCAGCAGCACAAACAGGCCCACCAACACTTCAACACGTTTCTTGTTCATCATTCCATCTCCCCATCACGGCGTGGCGAACATCATGGCTGTCAGGACAAAGTCCATGGCCAAAACGCCCAACGAAGCTGTCACCACCGTGCGGGTGGTGGCATGCGCCACGCCTTCCGGAGTAGCCTGTGTCTCGTAGCCTTGGTACAAGGCCACCACCGTACAGATCACCCCAAACACAAACGATTTGACAACACCGTTGCCCACATCGCGCCAAACATCCACCCGCGACTGCATGATGGACCAGAAGTTGCCCGAATCAACCCCAATGAGCCAGACCGCGACCACGTAGGCCCCGAGAATGCCCACGGCCGAAAACAAGACGGCCAAGATCGGCATCGAGATCACGCCGCCAATGAAACGCGGCGCCAACACCCGGGCACGCGGATCAATGGCCATCAACTCCATCGCGGCCAATTGCTCGCCGGCCTTCATCAAGCCGATCTCAGCCGTCAGGGAGGTGCCCGCGCGGCCCGCAAACAGCAGGGCGGTGACGACGGGGCCCAACTCTCGGACCAGCGCGAGGTTCACGATGAGGCCGAGAGACTCCGCCGCACCGTAGGTGACCAATGCGTAATACATCTGCAGGGCCAGCACAAAACCGACGGCCATGCCCGAGGCCACGATGATGAGCAGCGAGCGGTTGCCAATGGCATGGACCTGCGCCACCACCAAACCAAAGCGCTTGAGTGCCTGTGGCGTATGGCGCAGCAAGTCCGCGAAGAAAAATGCCGCGTGGCCCAAGGCTTGCAACCAGCGCAACACGACGGCGCCCATGGAGGCCACGCCCGAATGGATGGGAGTCATCAGCCGAGCACTCCCAAGTCTTGCGCCATGGGCGGCGCGGGGTAGTGGAAGCGCACCGGGCCATCAGGCTCACCGCGAATGAACTGACGCACCTCGGGGTCGGTAGAAGCGGCCAGTTGATCAGGCGTGCCATGCGCCACGACCTTGCCGCCCGAGGACATCAGGTAAGCGTAGTCGGCAATCGCAAAGCACTCCTGCACGTCGTGCGAGACCATCAGCGAGGTGGCGCCCGTCGTGTCATTCAGCTTGCGAATGAGGTTGGCCGTGATGCCCATGGAGATCGGGTCCAAGCCAGCAAAGGGCTCGTCATACATGATGACTTCAGGGTCCATCACCGACGCGCGGGCCAGGGCAATGCGACGCGCCATACCGCCCGAGACTTGGCTGATGCGCAGCGGCGCCGCGCCCCGCAAACCCACCGCATTGAGCTTCATCAGCACGATGTCGCGGATCAGAGACTCCGGCAGATCGGTATGCTCCCTCAGGGGGAAGGCAACGTTCTCAAACACCGTGAGGTCGGTGAACAAGGCGCCGAACTGGAACAGCATGCCCAGGCGGCGTCGAATGCGATAGAGCTGGGCTTTGTTACGCGGGTCGATGAGCTCGCCGTCAAACACCACCCGACCCTGGTTGGCCGCATACACCCCACCGATGAGACGCAGCAAGGTGGTCTTGCCGCAGCCAGACCCCCCCAAAATAGCCGTCAACTGGCCACGACGAAAGCTCAAGGACACATCGTTGAGGATCGTGCGGCTGGCGTCATAACCAAAGGTGACGTGGTCGAATTCGATGAGAGTCTGGGACATGGGATTCAGGGCTAACCCTTGCATTGTCTCATGCAGGGTTAGCGGATCCCTCCCCGCGTTTGAGTGAGACAAATCCGCCACAAGCCCCCGTGAATTTTCCGCGAAGCATTGTGGAGACACGCCTGGGCAACGTTCCCACGCCGCCCAGGCTCACTCATCTTCAGCGCGGCAGGTTGCTGCTGCCTTGCAGGAACTCATCGACAGCGCGAGCGGCTTGGCGGCCTTCGCGGATGGCCCACACCACCAAGGACTGTCCGCGGCGAACGTCGCCCGCCGCAAACACTTTGTCGACATTGGTCTTGTAGCCGCCCACCAGATCAACGCTGGCGCGGGCATTGCCGCGCGCGTCTTTGTCCACACCAAAGGCTTCCAGCAGCGTGGCGACAGGGTTCACAAACCCCATGGCCAGCAAGGCCATATCAGCCTTGAGCACTTGCTCCGAGCCCGGCACTTCGGTCATCTTGCCGCCTTGCCATTCCAGGCGCACCGTCTTGACGCCGGTGAGCTTGCCCTTCTCGCCCAAGAACTCCTTGGTGGCGATGGCGAACTCGCGCTGGCAGCCTTCTTCGTGGCTGGACGAGGTGCGCAGCTTGATGGGCCAATACGGCCAGGTCAGCGGGCGGTCCTCGACTTCCGGCGGCATGGGCATCAGCTCAAACTGCACCACGCTGGCCGCGCCATGGCGGTTGCTGGTGCCCACGCAATCGGAGCCGGTGTCACCACCGCCAATGACGACCACATGCTTGCCGTCTGCGCGCAATTGGCCCTTGAGCTTGTCGCCCGCATTGACCTTGTTCTGCTGCGGCAAAAACTCCATCGCAAAGTGCACGCCGTCCAGGTCGCGGCCGGGCACGGGCAGGTCGCGGCTTTGCTCAGCCCCGCCTGCCAGCAAGACGGCGTCGAACTCAGACTTGAGTTGCTCAGCGCTCACCGATTCTTTGGCCCAATTCGTGACCTTGGAGCCCTTGGGCATCTCACCGACCAGCACCGAGGTGCGGAAGACCACGCCTTCGGCTTCCATTTGCTTGACGCGACGGTCGATGTGCGACTTCTCCATCTTGAAGTCGGGAATGCCGTAGCGCAGCAAGCCCCCCACGCGGTCGTTCTTCTCGAACACCGTCACCGAGTGACCGGCCCGCGCCAACTGCTGTGCCGCAGCCAAGCCAGCCGGGCCCGAACCCACGATGGCCACGGTCTTGCCGGTCTTGTGCGCAGAGGGCTGCGGCTTGACCCAGCCTTCGTCCCAGGCGCGGTCAATGATGGCGTGCTCGATGGACTTGATGCCCACGGCATCCGCATTGACGTTCAGGGTGCAGGCGGCCTCGCAGGGCGCGGGGCAGATGCGGCCGGTGAACTCAGGGAAATTGTTGGTGCTGTGCAGCACGTGAATAGCGTTCTGCCAGTCACCGCGATAGACCAAGTCATTGAAGTCGGGGATGACGTTGTTGACCGGGCAGCCGTTGTTGCAAAACGGTGTGCCGCAGTCCATGCAACGTGCGGCCTGCACCTTGGACTCCTCGGGCTTGAGCCCGATCACAAACTCTTTGTAGTTCTTCAGACGCTTGGCAGTGGGCTCATAGCCTTCTTCCAGTCGCTCATATTCCATGAAGCCAGTAACTTTTCCCATGATGGCTCTACTTTCAATCTCTGAAGGGGTTACTTCGCAGCGGCCGTCGCGCCGCTCTTGGCCTTGGCCACCACAGTGCTGGCTTGCGCACGGGCGTGGATCTCGCCCAGGGCACGCTTGTACTCATGCGGGAAGACCTTGACGAACTTGGCCCGTGAATCGGCCCAGTGGTCGAGGATGTCGCGCGCACGCAGCGAGCCGGTCCAGCGGTGGTGGTCCTCCACCAACTTCTTAAGCATGGCTTCGTCCGTTTGGCCCTTGTGCCAGATGGCAGGGTCCACCGAGGCTTCCTGCTCATCGCGCGGCAAAACCTTTTCCAGGGCCACCTGCGCTGTGTTGCAGCGCTTGGCAAAGAGGCCGTCTTCGTCATAGACATAGGCCACGCCGCCGGACATGCCGGCCGCGAAGTTGCGGCCCGTCTTGCCCAGCACCACCACGGTGCCGCCAGTCATGTACTCGCAGCCATGGTCGCCAGTACCTTCCACCACCGCCGTGGCGCCCGACATGCGCACGCCAAAGCGCTCGCCTGCCACGCCGCGGAAGAAGGCTTCACCGCTGGTCGCACCGATCAAGGCCGTGTTGCCGACGATGATGTTGCGGTTGGCGTCGCCTCGGAACTCGATGCTGGGGCGCACCACCACGCGGCCACCCGACAAGCCCTTGCCGGTGTAGTCGTTGGCTTCGCCGATCAGGTAGAGCGTGATGCCCTGCGCCAAGAAGGACGCGAAGCTTTGGCCGCCCGTGCCTTCCATTTGAATGAACAGGGTGTGGTCGGGCAGGCCTTCGGGGCGATGGCGGATCAGCTCGCCCGACAGCATGGCGCCAACCGAGCGGTTGACGTTGCGCGCATCGTCCATGAACTGGACCTTCTCGCCCTTTTCAATCGCTGCGCGGCTCTTCTCGATCAGCTTCTTGTCCAGTGCCTTGTCCAGACCGTGGTCCTGGCTTTCGGTGTGGAAGCGCGGCACGCCGGCCGGCACTTGCGGCATGTGGAAGACGCGGCTGAAGTCCAAGCCCTTGGCCTTCCAATGGCTGATGGCTTTGCGGGTGTCGAGCAGGTCGGCGCGGCCAATCAGGTCATCGAACTTGCGGATGCCCAACTGAGCCATGATCTGGCGCGCTTCTTCAGCCACGAAGAAGAAGTAGTTCACCACGTGCTCGGGCTTGCCCGAGAACTTCTGGCGCAGCACCGGGTCTTGCGTGGCCACGCCCACCGGGCAGGTGTTGAGGTGGCACTTGCGCATCATGATGCAGCCCTCGACCACCAGCGGCGCGGTGGCGAAGCCGAACTCATCGGCGCCCAACAGCGCGCCAATCACCACGTCGCGGCCGGTCTTGATTTGGCCGTCGGTCTGCACACGCACACGGCCGCGCAAACGGTTGAGCACCAGGGTTTGCTGGGTCTCCGCCAAGCCCAGCTCCCAGGGGGTGCCGCAATGCTTGATGGACGACCAGGGCGAGGCGCCCGTGCCGCCGTCATGGCCAGCGATCACGATGTGATCGGCCTTGCACTTGGCCACGCCGGCTGCAATGGTGCCCACCCCCACTTCAGACACCAGCTTCACGCTGATGTCGGAGCGCGGATTCACGTTCTTCAAGTCGTGAATGAGCTGTGCCAGGTCTTCAATCGAATAGATGTCGTGGTGCGGTGGCGGGCTGATCAGACCCACACCCGGCACCGAGTGACGCAGCTTGCCGATGTACTCCGACACCTTGCCGCCGGGCAATTGGCCGCCCTCACCCGGCTTGGCGCCTTGGGCCATCTTGATCTGAATCTGATCGGCCGAGACCAGGTATTCGGTGGTCACACCAAAGCGACCAGACGCCACCTGCTTGATCTTGGAGCGCAGGCTGTCGCCGGCTTGCATCTCGTAGTCGGTTTCGATGACCGACTTGCCGACCACGTCCGACACCTTGGTGCCTTGGGTGATGGGGATGCCCTTCAGCTCATTGCGGTAGCGGGCCGGGTCTTCACCGCCCTCGCCCGTGTTGCTCTTGCCACCGATGCGGTTCATGGCCAAGGCCAGGGTGCTGTGCGCTTCGGTAGAGATGGAGCCCAGTGACATGGCGCCGGTGGCAAAGCGCTTGACGATCTCCTTGGCGGATTCGACCTCGTCCAGCGGAATGGCCTTGCTGGGGTCGATCTTGAACTCGAACAGGCCGCGCAAGGTCAGGTGACGCTTGCTTTGGTCGTTGATGATCTGGGCGTATTCCTTGTAGGTGTCGAACTTGCCCGAGCGCGTGCTGTGCTGCAGCTTGGCAATCGCGTCCGGCGTCCACATATGCTCTTCGCCACGGGCGCGCCAGGCGTATTCACCGCCGGTCTCCAGCATGCTGTCCAGCAGCGGGTCGTCACCAAAGGCAGCGCGGTGGTTGCGCAGCGCTTCTTCGGCCACTTCAAACACACCAATGCCTTCGACTTGCGTGGCGGTGCCCCGGAAGTACTTGGACACCATGTCCTTGTTCAGACCAATGGCCTCGAACAGCTGCGCACCGCAGTAAGACATATAGGTGGACACGCCCATCTTGGACATGATCTTGGAGAGGCCCTTGCCGATGGCCTTGATGTAGTTGTAGATGGCCTTCTCGGTGGAGAGGTCGGCGGGCAGGTCGGCGTGCAGATTGGCCAGGGTTTCCAAGGCCAAGTAGGGGTGAACGGCTTCAGCGCCGTAGCCTGCCAAGACGGCGAAGTGATGCACTTCGCGCGCTGAGCCTGTCTCCACCACCAAGCCTGCCGTGGTGCGCAGGCCCTCACGGACCAGGTGGTGGTGAATGGCGGAGAGCGCCAGCAGCGCCGGGATGGCCACATTGGCGCGGTCCATCTGGCGGTCGCTGATGATCAGGATGTTGTGGCCGCTCTTGAGGGCGTCCACGGCTTCTGCGCACAGCGAGGCCAGCTTGGCTTCGACGCCCGCCTTGCCCCAGTTCAGCGGGTAGGTGATGTTGAGCGTGTAGGACTTGAACTTGCCGTTGGTGTGGGCCGCGATGCCGCGAATGCGGGCCATGTCGGCGAAGTCCAGCACGGGCTGGGTCACTTCCAAGCGCATGGGCGGGTTGACTGCGTTGATGTCCAGCAGATTGGGCTTGGGGCCAATAAAGCTGTTGAGCGACATCACGATGGCCTCGCGGATCGGGTCGATCGGCGGGTTGGTGACCTGGGCGAACAACTGCTTGAAGTAGTTGTAGAGCGGCTTGTTCTTGTCGGACAGCACCGCCAAGGGGCTGTCGTTGCCCATGGAGCCGATGCCTTCTTCGCCGTTGATGGCCATGGGCGCCATCAGGAATTTGATGTCTTCCTGGGTGTAGCCAAAGGCTTGCTGGCGGTCCAACAGGCTTTCGGTGGCGGCGGGCACTTCGGCCTCTCCAGCAGGAATCTCGTCCAAGCGAACTCGGACGTTATCGATCCATTGACGATAGGGACGTGCGGAAGCGTATTGGTTCTTCAGCTCTTCGTCGTCGACGATTCGGCCTTGTTCCAGGTCGATCAGGAACATCTTGCCGGGCTGCAGGCGCCACTTCTTGACGATCTTGTTCTCGGGAATGGGCAGGACGCCAGACTCTGAGGCCATGACGACCAAGTCATCATCGGTCACGATGTAGCGGGCGGGGCGCAGGCCATTGCGGTCCAGAGTGGCGCCAATCTGCTTGCCGTCGGTGAAGACCATCGCAGCCGGGCCGTCCCAGGGCTCCATCATGGAGGCGTGGTACTCATAGAACGCGCGGCGACGCTCGTCCATCATCTCGTGCTGCTCCCAGGCCTCTGGGATCATCATCATGGCCGCATGCGCCAGCGGGTAGCCGCTCATGGTGAGCAGCTCCAGCGCGTTATCAAAGGTAGCGGTGTCGGACTGGCCTTCAAAACTGATGGGGTAGAGCTTCTTCAGGTCGTCACCCAAGACGGGTGACTTCATCACGCCTTCACGGGCGCGCATCCAATTGAAGTTGCCCTTGACGGTGTTGATTTCGCCGTTGTGCGCCACCATGCGGTAAGGGTGGGCCAGGGGCCACTCGGGGAAGGTGTTGGTGGAGAAGCGCTGGTGCACCAAGGCCAGGGCCGAGACGGTGCGGGGGTCTTGCAGGTCTTTGAAGTATTTGCCGACTTGGTCGGCCAGCAGCAAGCCCTTGTAGATGATGGTGCGACAGCTCATGCTGGGCACGTAGTACTCGCGGCTGTGCGTCAGCTTCAAGGCCTGGATGGCCGCCGATGCGGTCTTGCGGATCACGTAAAGCTTGCGCTCCAGCGCATCCGGGACGATGACGTCAGCGCCCCGGCCAATAAAGACTTGGCGGATCACCGGCTCGGTGGTGCGCACCGTGGGGCTCATGGGCATGTCGCGGTCGACAGGCACATCGCGCCAGCCCAAGAGCACCTGGCCTTCAGCCTTGATGGCGCGCTCCATCTCTTGCTCGCAGGCTAGGCGCGACGCGTGTTCTTTGGGCAAGAAGATCATGCCCACGCCGTATTCACCCGGCGGTGGCAAGGTGACGCCTTGGGCGGCCATTTCGGCCCGGAAATAGTCGTCTGGGATCTGGATCAGGATGCCCGCGCCGTCGCCCATCAGTGCATCGGCCCCGACCGCACCGCGGTGGTCCAAGTTTTCCAGGATCTTCAGACCCTGCTCGACGATGCCGTGCGCCTTCTGGCCTTTGATGTGGGCCACGAAGCCGACGCCGCAGGCGTCATGCTCGTTGGCAGGGTCGTAGAGACCGCCTTGGGCCGAAAGTTCGAGTTCTTGACGGGTCGTGAGGCCCGATGCTGCCGTGCTCATGGCGCATTCCTTGATCAGAGCTAGGGATGCCGCGAGATTAGGCCAAACCCGGAGACAGCTCAAGAACTAACAAATAGGGTCAGAGTCAATTTATTCGATAGACAACAGGTCGCGCCATTTATTTGGGGACAGAGTGGTTCAGCTTGGTGCCCCAAAGCCCCATGTCAGTGCTCTAGGCGGTCTTGCGTGGCCGCCCCCTGGGGCGGGGCGTGACGGAGCGGGCCAGCTGCTGGGCGACGCGCTGCTCGAATTCCGGCCCACCGAGCGGGCGCCCCCCCAGAAGGGCAGCCTCGATGCGCCTGAGCTCACGGTCGCTAGGGCCTTGATCCCACCACTGTTTGTAGGCGGCTTCGCGCTCGAAGGGGGTGTTGCCCAGGGACCAAAAGGCGGCATGGGAGGTGACCGCCGGGTGGGTTTGGCGGCCCAGGTGGTGGTCCAGACTGCTCCAGATCGGTCCCGTCGCCAAGTCGCTGGGGTCGTGGGGGGCATGCAAACCAGCGGCGGCTTCGACGTAGCGAAGCACGCTGAGGACTTCAGCAGGCTGCTCAACAAGCGCCGACCGAAAGCGACCCTCCCAGGGCGTGCCACGGCGCTGGTGGCGCTGGTTGTACCAGGCGACATAGCGGCGGCCGAGTGTTTGCATGGCGCGGCCCAGCGCTGTGTCGGTAGACGGCGTCAGCAACAGCAGCGCCTGCCCCGGCGTCAGCGCGTAGGCATGTAGAAGCACCTGATGCTGCCGACAGGCCTCACGCAGATCGGCGATGTAGCGTGCGGCGTCCTCACTGTCGTGAAACACCGGCGCCAAGCCATGACCGCGCTGTGCCACCAAGTGCGGCTCATGGGCGAGGCTGATCCGGGCTTGGCGCGCCATGGTGTCTCAAGCGCCTGGGAGCAGGTCGCGACCGGTCAGGCGCCGATGCTCACGGATGGCGAAGCGGTCCGTCATGCCCGCGATGTAATCTGCCACGCCGCGGAGGTCGGAGTTTGGTTTTTGAAATTCTTCGGGCATCAACGCCGGATCGTTGGCATAGACCGCAAACAGCTCAGTCAACGCCTGTTTGGCCGCCGCCGTGGTTTCCATGACTTTGGGGTGGCGGTAGAGTGACTTGAAGAGGAAGCGCTTCAATTCTGTGTTGCGCGCTCGCATGGCCTCACTGAAACCGATCTGGCTGGGCAGACGACGGGCCGCCCAGGCATCAGCGGGCTGGTTGCTGCCCAACCGTGCTTGGGTTTCTGCGATCAAGTCGTAGATTTGTTCTGACAGCACACGGCGAATGATCTCGGCGAGCAAGCGTCGCGGCTGCTGGCGGCTGAGGCCAGGGTGGTCGCGCTCCACTTCGTCCCAGGTGTGCTGCAGCAGGGGCACCTCACGCAGCTGTTGGAGGTCCAGCAGGCCTGAACGCACACCGTCGTCGGCGTCATGGGCGTTGTAAGCCACTTCATCCGCGAGGTTGGTGAGTTGTGCCTCTAGGCTGGGCTGTGTGCCATCCAGAAAGCGACGGCCAACGCCGTCGGGTTCTTTGAGTTCAAGCTGCTGCGCCAAAGCGAGCGGGCAGCGTTTCAAAATGCCTTCGCGCGTTTCAAAGCACAGGTTGAGTCCATCCCAGAGGGGATATCGCTTCTCAAGGCTGTCCACAACACGCAAGCTCTGCAGATTGTGCTCAAAGCCACCATGCTGGGCCATGCAGTCATTCAGAGCATCTTGCCCTGCATGACCGAAAGGTGTGTGGCCAAGGTCGTGCGCCAGCGCAATGGCCTCCACCAGGTCCTCGTTCAAGCCCAAACAACGTGCGACTGAGCGGCCTAATTGAGCCACTTCCAAAGAGTGCGTGAGGCGGGTTCTGAAAAGGTCGCCCTCATGGTTCAAAAAAACTTGGGTCTTGTAGACCAAGCGCCTGAACGCGGAGCTGTGGATGATGCGGTCGCGATCACGCTGGAACGCATTGCGGGTGGGTGCATCTGGTTCAGCGATGCGACGCCCCCGAGAGGAGGCGGGCGCCGAAGCCCAAGCGGCAAGGGGCGCTGCGTGGGGCACCGTCTGCATCGGCTTGCTGGCGTCAGAGAGGCGCACAGGTTCGCGCCAACACCTGGCTGACGGTTTCATCGTCAGCAGCGCGCATCACAGCTTTACCCAATCCTTCCAGGACCACAAAGCGGATCGCGCCGTTTTCAGCTTTTTTGTCCACGCGCATATGCCGCAGGTAGTCCTGCGCGGGCCACGCTGGCCCAACCACCGGCAAGCCAGCGCGCTGGATCAAGGCTCTCATGCGGTTGACGTCACTCGCCTCCAGGATCCCCAATGCGCGCGACAACTCCGCCGCCATGACCATGCCGCAGCCCACCGCCTCCCCGTGCAGCCAGACGCCATAGCCCATGCCGGCCTCAATGGCGTGGCCAAAGGTGTGGCCGAAGTTCAGAATGGCGCGCAGACCCGACTCGCGCTCATCTTGACCCACCACTTCGGCCTTGATTTGGCAGGAGCGCACGACCGCATGACGCAATGCAGCCAGGTCACGCGCCACCAAGTCTTCCATGTGAGCGTCTAACCAGCTGAGGAACGACGTATCAAAAATTGGCCCGTACTTGATCACTTCAGCAAGGCCGGCGGCCACCTCTCTCTGTGGCAATGAAGCCAGCAAAGACAGGTCGCACACCACACGCTCGGGCTGATAGAAGGAGCCGATCATGTTCTTGCCCAAGGGGTGATTCACCGCTGTCTTGCCCCCCACTGACGAGTCTACTTGCGCCAGCAGCGTGGTGGGCACCTGCACAAAGGGCACGCCCCGCATATAGCAAGCTGCGGCAAAGCCAGTCATGTCGCCGATCACCCCGCCCCCCAGCGCAAACAGCACGGTCTTGCGGTCGCACTCTTCACGCAGCAGGGCATCAAAGATCAGTTGCAGCGTCTGCCAATCTTTGTGGGCTTCGCCGTCAGGCAGCGTGACGACATGAACGGCGGCGTAATGGGCTTGGAGTTGGTCCACCAATCGCTGGGCATACAGTGGCCCAACCGTGGTGTTGGTCACGATGACGGCGGACTTGGCGCGGGGCAGCCCCTGCCATGTCTGTGGGTCATCGAGAAGCTGTGCGCCGACGCGCACGGTGTAGCTGCGTTCGCCCAGCTCGATGCGGACGTCTTCGAAGGGGAGTGAGGCTTGCGACATGGCGACAAGTGTATGTCGCCAATTTGGCCCAAGGCTTTCAGCCGCTTTGGCCTAGGCTGGGCTCTGAGGAGCTTGCTGAATCCAGCCATCCCGCCATCTCCACCTGCATGGCGATCAGATTGACCAAGGTCGCTAGGGAGTGGCGCCCTGTGTCGATGACAAACTCAGCCGCCTCGCGATAAAACGGATCTCGCTGCGCATAGAGATCGCGCAAACGCTTCAGCGGGTCCGCGACCTGCAACAGTGGCCGCTTAGTGTCGTGGCGCAAGCGGCGCATCAGCTCTTCGGGAGTGCTGCGCAGATAGATCACATGATTGCCGGCAGCCCGCAGCGCTTGGCGATTGGCAGGACGCAACACCGCGCCCCCACCTGTCGCGAGCATCAGGCCTCCACCAGCGGTGAGTCGAGCAATGACCCGCTCCTCCACAAGCCGAAAAGCCTCTTCACCCTCTCGGTCGAAGAAGCTTCGGATGCTCTCTCCGAGCTCAGACTCGATTTCCGAGTCTGAGTCCAGAAAGCGCAGGCCCAATGAGCGAGCCAACTGTCTCCCGACAGTGGACTTGCCGCAGCCGGGCATGCCGACCAGGGAGATTACCGAGCGCACTGCGTGAGGGCGGCGTCCTTGAACACGGGAACGGGGACGCTGGTTGTCACACCCTTGGGCGTCTTCGTGGTGACAAACACCGTGCCAGCCGTTGTCGTTTGGTCGAACCCAACAGAGATACCAATGGCCGTTGCATCCGATGTACTAACCACCGGCGTGCCACCCAAGACCTTGACCGACAAACCATCCGTGGCGGTCACAGAAACCTCTGTACCAGCTGGCATGGGGTTCAAGCGGTTGGGGTTGCTATCAGCCAAAAGCAGGGTCATGGCGCCTGCGGCTGAGAAGATGCCGGTGTTCACCCGATAGAAGGTGGAGGTAGTGACGCCGTCGCTGGACGACACGATAGATCGAGTAGCGCAGCTACTATCAAGCGTGCCAGCTAAGCCCAGCGGATTGCCGACGCCGCCACGGAAGATGTAGACCTCAGGCGACGAGGTCGACAGGATGGTTTCCGTCGCACGGCGCACAAAGTTTCGACCCAATGTCTTGTCGCAGCGCGTACCAATGGACGGGATCGAGGCGTTGCTCGGCAGCAGGGGGTTGGTATTCAGCACGCAGTTTTCTGTCGAGTTGGCGAAGCTGATGGTTTGGTCGACCGCAGAGTCATAGGTGGTGACGAAACGCCGGCTGATAAAGAGATCGCCTAGATCTTGGAAGGGTTCTGCGCTGCTACCACCGTCCCAGACGTTGTTGCCATTCAGGTCGAGGAAGGACTCTTCGCCCAGGGCATAAGCCAAGACGGTAATTCGACCATCCGCAGGCCGTGGTTCAGACGATTGGAAGGTGGCCGTCGCGCTGGACAGACCTTGAACAGACTTCGTAAAGGCTTGAGACGCAATTTGGCCGCCACCTTCAGTGACGAAGTTAATGGCCGTGTCGTCTGGCACTGGATTACCGAGCCGATCAGAAGCGATGATGGTGTAGCTGTTGGTCGTGCCGTCGTAGTTCCAGCCTTCGATATTGATCGTCCTCTGTGCCAGAGAGAAGTTCTGCTGGGCTGGAAGTCCCACTGCGATGCTGAGGCCGCTCGATACGGTATTCACGCTGGTGTTGCTGCTCAGTTCAGCACGCACACGCACGGGGGTAGGTACCGTCCCGGCCACCACACGGCCAGACACCTGACCGTTGCTGTCGCTGTTGCGAGGTATCCCTGCTCCTTCCAGCGTCACACCGCCCGTCGCATTCACCAAGCTCAGCGTGACCGGCACATTGGGCAGCGGGTTACCGGAGCTGTCACGCACCTGGAAGGTCACCGTCGAAGACTCAGCAAATCCGGAGCCTTTCAGGTAGATCACTGAGGGCGACGCGGAGACATAGGCCAAGCTGGATGCCGCAGGCTTGCCAATCGGTATCTGGATCGATTTGGACTCAGTGGAGCCCACCACAGAGATCGTCACCGTGTCGTTATTCGAGTTCACACCGCACTGGTTGTCCTTCAGCACGAAGGACCCGCTTCCAATGGACGTGGTGAGCAGGGCTGGCAGCAAAGTGGCCTTGCCAGTTGCCGCACACTGGGACACCGCTTGAAGGGTGACGGGCACACCAGGCAATGTTCCAGACAAAACCACATCGATATTGGTCTGGCCGTAAGGGCCAATGCCCGCCGGTGAGTCACTCGTGAGGGACTGAATCTGGATAGGAATGGCGATGACGGAGAAGCCAGCCTTGGCAGAGACGTCCACACCGTTAACCTGCGCGCTAGCCAGCACGTAATCAGCGCCCGCGGTGGTGGAAGTCGCTGGGCTCAGCTGAACTTGGGCTTTGCCAGATGCGTCGGTCAAAGCGCTGTTGGCATTGAATCGGCCCAAGCCCTTTTCGCTGCTGAACGTCACCACCGCATTCGGAACCGCCACACCCTTGGCATCCAACAGAGTGACGCTGATGGTGGACGGTGCGGCATTCGAGACCGTAGTGCTGCTGAGCGCCACCGCTACAGAAGCAGTGCCAGCGCTGAAGCCATCCACAACGGTGACGGTGCCGGTACCGGTCTTTGTGCCGCTGGTGGCCGTCAAAGTGATCACCCGAGGTGTGGTGTTTGAACCCATGCCCAGAGTCACTGTCAAAGTACCGGCCGCACTTGTGGTGGCCGCCCCCGCCGTCACAACCCCCCCTTGGTCCGCCCGCACCGTCACCGGCGCTCCGGACACTGGAAGATTGTTGGCATTGACCGCTTGCACAGTGACTTCAACAGGCGCTGGCGCCTTGTTCGAAATCGTGGAAGTTGCAGCGGTCACACGCAGCTCAGCCACGGCCGCCGAGGGAGAACCTTCAACCACCGAAACCACCGCACTCTTGGCGATAGCGCCACTGATGGCCGTCACGGTCATAGTCCGCACTGCACGGTTGTCGCCCAACTCAAGGTTGCCCGTGAGGATGCCGGAGCCATCGGTTTTGGCGGCAGCGGCCGTGATCAAGCCTCCATTGGCAACGCTCAGCGTCACCGGCGCGTTGGAAACCACTTGATTGGATGCATTGACAGCCGTTACCGTCACAGCGACGGGAGCCGGAGCGCTGGCGTCAATGGAGGCGCTGCTGAGTGCGACGCGCAGATCACTGACTGGCGAGGAGGGGCCACCTTCAACAACAGCCACTGAGGCTTGCTTGCTGACAGTGCCGCTGACTGCGGTGATGGTCATCACGCGCACAGACTTGTTGGTGCCAGCATTCAAAGTAGCCGTCAAGACACCGGAGGCGTCCGTCTTGGACGCGCCCGCCAAAATGTTGCCCTCTTGATCGACCGAGACCGTCACCAGCGCATCGGCCACGGCCTGATTGGCCGCGTTGACAGCCGTCACTGTGACGGTGACCGGCGAAGGCGACGTCAGGTCGATGGTGTTGGACGATAAAGCGATGCGCAACTCGCTGACTTTTGCCGTGCTACCACCGTCGCCGGAGCAGCCGATCACACAATCACCAGCGTCACTGCCACCGCCGCCGCAGGCCGTGAGCAACGCCACCATCAAGCCGAGGACCACGCCCCATAACGAACGAATCATTTCTCTACTCCTGGGGTTCTTTTATTCAGCGCGCGGACGAGCGATCCGTGACGACTTTGGGGGTCAGGAAGACCAGCAATTCGTTGCGACGATCGCTGCGGATGGTGCTCTTGAACAAATTGCCCACATAAGGAATGTCACCCAGGAGCGGCACCTTGGTGACTTCGGTACTCTCATCTTGGGTGTAGATACCACCGATGACGACCGTACCGCCATTCTCGACAAGCACCTGAGTTTTCACGTGCTTGGTGTTAATGGCAGGACCAGCGGCCGTTGACACGCCACGACTGTCCTTGTTGATGTCCACATCGAGAATCACATTTCCTTCAGGCGTGATCTGGGGCGTAACCTCCAGCTTCAAACTGGCCTTCTTGAACTGAATCGATGTGGCGCCGCTAGAGGTGGCAACCTGGTAAGGCAACTCTTCACCCTGCTCGATCACGGCTTTGACTTGGTCTGCGGTGACGACACGCGGGCTGGAGACAATCTTGCCCTTGTTGTCGGCTTCGAGCGCTGACAACTCCAAGTTCAGGAAACGGTTAGCCGTTGCGCTAAACAGCGACAGAGCGAAGGTCGCAGGAGAAGCCGACGAATAGGCACCACCTGAAGCAGGCATATTGACGAACTGAGTGTCGTTGTAGAGGAAGTCCGAGGACTTGACCTGCAAGGTCTGACCGCCCACAGCGTTGTAGTTGCCGCCAATGGTGACGTTGTTGCCGCCACCTAAGCCGTAGCCTGGCACGCCACCACGCAAGCCGCGGAAGTCAGAGGAACCCAGCTTCACGCCCAATGAGCGGCCGAACGTATCGTCAGCCTCAACAATCCGGGCCTCAATCAGCACCTGACGCACGGGCACGTCAATCTTGCTGACCATCATGGCCACCTCTTCAAGCTTGGCGGGGATGTCGGACACAAACAATTGGTTGGTCCGAGATTCAGCCAGCACCGAGCCACGCGGAGAGAGGATGCGCACCGCAGAGTTGCCCAAACCAGCGCCACCCGCGCTGCTCTGCCCCATCAAGGCCTTGCCCACGTCTTCTGCTTTGGAATAGTTGAGCTGGAAGGATTGGGTCCGAACAGGCTCGAGGTCAGAGATCTTCTTCTTGGCCTCGAGGTCAACCTGTTCTTTCGTCGCCAATTCTTCCTTGGGCGCAATCCACAGCACATTGCCTGACTTGCGCATGCCCAAGCCCTTGGCTTGAAGAATGATGTCGAGAGCCTGATCCCAAGGGACATCCTTCAGGCGCAGCGTCACATTGCCCGTGACAGAGTCGCTTGTCACCACATTGAAGTTGGTGAAATCAGCCACGACTTGCAACAGGGACCGAACTTCGATGTTCTGGAAATTCAGCGACAGCTTCTCACCTTGATAGCCAGCGCCTTGCGTCACCTTGTTGGGATCCATGCGGACCGGGCGAACTTCCAACACGAATTGGTTATCAGTCTGATAAGCGCTGTGCTCCCACGCACCGCGAGGCTCCACAATCATGCGGACGCGGTCACCACTTTGCGTGGTGGAAACAGTCTGGACCGGCGAGCCGAAGTCCGACACATCCAGACGACGACGGAGCTTTTCTGGGAGATTCGAGCGCTGAAACTCGACCACCAAGTTCTGGCCTTGCTGCTTCAGGTCAACGCCAACTTGGGAACTGCCCAAGCCCACAATGACACGTCCCGCACCGTCCGGGCCACGGCGGAAGTCGATGTCACGAATGGCCTGCTGATCTACGTTTTGCGACGGAGCAAACGTTGACGTTGAGGTCGAAGCGATTGCCGGCGCTGCCGCGCCTGCTGAGGCAGCCTGCTCCAGCAGCACCACCAACATATTGCCTTGAATCTCTGTGCGATAGCCAGATGCCTGACGCAAATTCAAGACCAAGCGCGTCCGCTCACCAGCGCTAGCCACATTGACGCTGCGTACATTTCCTTGGTTGAGATCGACAGAGCCGCGCCCCAAGCCGTTCACGACACCAGGGAGGTCAATCGCTACCCGAGGTGGAGATTGAACGGCAAAGCCCGCCGGCAGAGCCGAAAGCGCCTCACTCATCTCAATGCGCACCACCTCGCCACTGGACTGCTGAGCACCCGTGATCGACCGAATGGTGTTTTGAGCCATCACACACACGGGTGTGATCATGCCCAAAGTGAGGGCCAGAACGCCCGTTTGCCAACTCCGCATCTTGTGAAACTCCAACCCGTTATTCATCGCGCATTCTCCTGAAGTTGGAGGGTGCTTGTGCGCTCGATCCACTCACCTGCCGAGTCCTGCACAATCTCTCGTAGCGTGAGATCGGTTTCCCCGATCTTCGTGACTCGGCCATAGTTCTGGCCTAAATACTCACCCTGCTTCACGTAATAGAGCAGGTTTTCAACCTTGACCAAGGCATGAGGTCTGCCTTGCTTCACCACACTGCCGACCATGGTCATGCTGTCCAAGGGATAAGCCTCTAAAGGATCCTTCCTGCGACGCATTTCACTTTCGAGCAAGCTGCTGGATTGACGTTGATCCAACTTCGCTCCGGCACTCAACTTTTGATTGCTGAAGGGATCAATCTCTCCGGCCACCAAGTAGGGCTCAGGAACGAATTTCTTGGGCGCCGCAATGGGCTGCACACTGGGCTTAGAGGACGCCTTTTCTTGGTCGAGCCATTGCTGCAGTTCTTGTTGTTCGCCACTGCAAGCCGCCAAGACGGCCGCCAGAGAAATCAAACTTATCTTCAGTGCGCGCATCATGGCTTAGCCTTCACTGCATTGCGCTTCACCTCGGCCACTTCTGCGGGGTCGAGGTATCGGTAAGTACGAGCCATCGCCTCCATCGACAAGGCACCGCCTGAAGCATCCTTGGTGGCCGGCACGACGACGAGATTGTGCAGCGTGACAATCCGCGACAAATTGGCGATGTCGCCCGCGAAAGCCCCGACATCGTGGTACTTTCCGGTCACTTTGATAGCAATCGGCAATTCAGCGTAGTAGTCTTTGATGACCACTTGCCCAGGCTTGAAAGACTCGAATTGGAGCCCTCGCCCCAATCCCGCCTGGTTGATATCGGAAAGCAGAGCGTCCATTTCCGCTTTGCCGGGCAATTGGCGCTCCAGTTGGGTCACGTACTCTTGAACCTGCTGCTTTTGCTTTGTCAATTCGCTGAGATTGATGGCTTGAGCAAGCTTGTTCTTGTAGTCCGCCTTGAGGGCTGGCTCACGATCCAATTCGGCTTGCAATTCGGCGTCTGCATCACTGAGCACCAAAATCCAACCCACAAACAAGACGGCCAATGCCGTTGCAACCCAGGCAGCAACCTTTGGAATCAAGGGCCACTGGCCGGGCTCGCGCGGATTGAGTTCCCTGAATTGCGCTGACAGCCCTTCAAGCGAGGCGCCCAAGTCAATATTCAATTTAGAAGATTTTGTTGCCATGACTCGCCTCAGGCTCCCTTGCCGGTCGCCGGATTCTTGGGTGCAGATGCGCCACTGGCGGCCCCAAGGATCGATTGCGGACGCTTGATCGTCAAGCGCATGGAAAAGTCAAACAGCCTTCTGGGGTCGCGGCCTTGAGTCGGTGCCGCCTTAATCTCAATCAGCTCTGGGCGCTCCAACCAAGCCGAGTTGTAGGCAGTATTGCGCAGCATCTCGGACACGCGTTCGTTGGTCTGGGACATCCCCGTGACCGTGACAATGTTGTCCGCCTGCCTGATCGAGGTGAGATAAACACCCTCCGGTGTCTGTTTCACCAACTCGTTCATCAGGTACACAGGAACGTTTCGGTCAGTCTGCAAATCTTCAACCGCCTGTTGCCTGGCCTTCAAACCGTCAATATCGCTCTTTAAAGAAGCAATGTCTTTGATTTGAGCATCCAGGGTTTTTATCTCTGCAGAAAGAAACCGGTTTCTGGCCTGCTGGGACGATGAGAGCTGTTGAATAACCGCATACCACACCACCACTAACGCCATGCCCACCAAACCGGCCAGCGCCAAAGCTGAAAAGAACGCACGCTTGCGTTCTTGCCGTTTGACTTCTCTATGGGGAAGCAGGTTGATCAAAATCACTGCACAAATCTCCGCATGGCCAGTCCGCAGGCCGTCAGATAAGACGGAGCCTCACGGCGCAGCTTGGCTTCTCGAACCGAAGAGCCCAGCTTCATATTTTCAAAGGGATTGACCACTTTGGAGGCAAAACCAGTAACCTCCTTCACCTTCTCCCGCAGACCCGGCATGGATGCGGCGCCACCCGCCAGCATCACATAGTGAACCTTGTGGTGCGGCGTACTGGTGAAAAAGTATTGCAGCGCACGACCAATCTCGTGCGCCAAACTATCCACAAAAGGTGTGAGCAGCGTGACTTCGTAATCCTCTGGCAAATCACCGCTGATTTTCTTTTGCTCGGCCTCTTCGTACGAAAAACCGTATTGGCGAGAAATCAATTGCGTCAGTTGAGAGCCGCCGAAAGACTGGTCGCGATCGTAGAGCATCTCGTCTTCGCGCAACACTTTGAGGCTGGTGGTGTCGGCACCGATTTCAAACAGCGCCACAAGAGCGTCTTTCCCCTGTTCGGGTAGAGCCGCAATGATGCGCCCAATGGCCAGACGAGAGGCGTGCGACTCAATGTCCAACACCGTTGGCGTCAAACCAGCCGCTTCAGCCAGACCTTGGCGATCCTGGACGCGGTCTTTTCTGGAGGCTGCGATCAAGACATCGACATCGCCAGGAGAGGTGGCGTTGGGGCCGATGACACAGAAATCTAGACTCACTTCGTCCAGCGAAAACGGAATGTATTGGTGGGCTTCTGACTCCACCTGCATCTCCATTTCCTCTTCCCGCAAGCCGTCAGGAAGCACGATTTTCTTGGTGATAACGGCCGATTGAGGCATCGCCATGACCACTTGCCGGGTGCGCGTTCCGCTTCGGCTGACGACTCGGCGGACCGCATCGGCGACCTCGTCAAATTTCTCAATTTGGCCGTCGACGATCCACCCCTTCTCAAAGGGTTCACTGGCCAAACGCTCAAGCACCATCTCCCCAGAGGCAGATCGACTCAACTCCACCAGCTTGACGCTGGAGGAGCTGATGTCCAACCCGATCATCTGAGGATGTCCACGGCCTAGCAGGCGATCAAGAAAACCCACGCGACAAGGCTCCAAAGACGCCGCGAAGCGCGACGCAAGTTAAGAAATCACTTCAATCGTATCAGCAAGACCATTGAGAGACCACTGAAATACAGGGGTCCTTCCGTCTTTGCCGTTGTCATTCAAACACGCATTGGCTTGAGAAGAGCCTCAGGTTACAAGAGGTTGCACCAAGTTCCACAACGGGAGTGCGGACTTTGCGAAATGCATCACAGCCTATCGGCCGGGCTGAATGGCGCTTCCTATAATCAGGCACACCCGCCAAGGTCCCCATGAGCGCCATCGATTCAGAACAAGAAGCCACTTCACCTCGCCGCGAGGGTCCCGCCCTTGGGCTGTTTGGACACCTCCTGAGGTTTATGGGGAGACTCCTCGGCCTTGCGCTGGCCCTGGTGGTGATGGTGATTATTTGCGCAGGCTTGGCTTTGGCAGTGGCGTATCCCAACCTGCCCGAACTCAGCTCTGTCACAGACTATCAGCCGAAGCTGCCCTTGCGCATCTATTCCGCAGACGGCTTGCTGTTAGGCGAGTACGGGGACGAACGCCGTCGCTTTACTCCCATTCATGAGATTCCCAAAGTCATGCAAGAGGCGGTCTTGTCCATTGAGGACTCCCGCTTCTATGAACACAGCGGTGTCGACTACTTGGGCGTGATCCGCGCGGGCGTCGCACAGTTTGGGTCCATGGGAAGTCAAGGCGCATCGACGATCACCATGCAGGTGGCGCGAAACTTTTACCTGTCCACGGAAAAGACGGTCACCCGAAAGCTTTATGAAGTCTTGTTGGCCTTGAAAATCGAAAGCCAACTGACAAAGCCACAGATTTTGGAGCTCTACATGAACCAGATCTATCTGGGTCAGAGAGCTCATGGCTTTGCGGCGGCCAGCGAGATTTATTTTGGAAAACCTCTTAAAGATATCTCGATTGCCGAAGCAGCCATGTTGGCTGGCCTGCCGAAAGCGCCTTCAGCCTATAACCCGATCGCCAACCCTAAGCGTGCCACGCTGAGGCAGCAATACATCATCGATCGGATGCTGGAGAACCGCTTCATCAGCCCAGAGCAACATGCTCAAGCCAAAGCGGAAGTCTTGAAGTACAAAGAGCCGACCAACGTCCCTGTGCACGCTGAGTACGTGGCCGAGGCCGCGCGTCAACTGGTGTTCGGCCAGTACGGCGCAGAAACCTACACGCGGGGGCTTCAGGTTTACTTGACCGTCAACTCTGGCGATCAAATGGCCGCCTACCGGGCGCTCCGCAAGGGCCTGATGGATTACGAGCGCCGGCAGGCCTATCGCGGTCCGTCGGCTTATGCCGCGCTGCCCGCCGATAGCAAGGCTTTGGATCAGCGCATTGCGGAGGTTCTGGCCGAGCATCCTGACAACGATGAATTGAAGGCGGCGCTGGTGTTGGAAGCCTCCCCGCGCAAAGTCGTCGCAGCCCTCCCCTCCGGCGAGCAAGTGACCATGACGGGCGACGGATTGAAGGCTGCAACATCTGGCTTGAGTGCCAACGCAGACCCCAAGATACAAATCCGGCGCGGCGCAGTCATTCGAGTCATCAAGAATGCGAAGGGTGATTGGTTCATTACCCAGCAGCCAGAGGTCGAAGGTGCATTTGTCGCGGTTGAACCGCAGACGGGTGCCATTCGCGCCTTGGTGGGCGGATTTGACTTTGCCAAGAACAAGTTCAACCACGTCACCCAAGCCTGGCGACAACCCGGCTCCAGCTTCAAGCCCTTTATCTACTCTGCTGCATTAGAAAAGGGTTTTACACCGGCCACCGTGGTTAACGACGCGCCCTTGTTCTTTGACGCTGGCAGCACAGGCAGCCAACCCTGGGAGCCCAAAAACTATGACGGTCACTTTGACGGGCCCATGTCTTTGCGACGCGCCCTCGCCAAGTCCAAGAACATGGTCTCGATCCGCGTGTTGCAGGCCGTGGGCGTTAATCCGGCTCGTGACTGGATCGCTCGCTTTGGGTTCGACCGCGACAAGCATGACCCCTACTTGACCATGGCGCTGGGCGCTGGCTCGGTCACTCCGATGCAAATGGCGACGGGTTACGCGGTGTTTGCTAACGGCGGCTACCGCGTCAACCCCGTCTTGATCGCCCGCATTACCGACAGCCGCGGCAAGCCGCTTCATGAGGCCAGCTTTGCGCCGCCAGATGAGAGCCAGCGCGTGATCGATGCACGCAATGCCTTTGTGATGAGCAGCCTCTTGCAAGAGGTCACCCGCTCCGGCACCGCTGCGCGCGCTCAAGCCACACTCAAGCGCAATGATGTATTCGGCAAAACGGGTACGACCAATGACTCGATGGACGCTTGGTTCGCGGGCTACCACCCCTCATTGGCAGCGATTGTCTGGATCGGCTACGACAACCCACGCAAGCTGGGTGATCGCGAAACCGGTGGCGGCCTGTCGCTGCCGGTGTGGATCGACTTCATGAGCCATGCGCTGAAAAACACACCCATCGTAGAGATGACGCCGGCCGAGGGCGTAGTGAATGTCGGTGGAGAGTGGTACTACGAGGAGTACAGCCCCGGCAGAGGTGTGAGCAGCGTGGGCTTGGAGGATGCCGCCGCAGTGCCTCAGGCACCGTCTGATGAGGAAAAGAAGAGCATTCTTGATCTCTTCCGCTGAGTCTGGCGGATGCAAGCCTCGTCGGGCTTGCCCCTGGTCGAAGCAGCCACGCTGGTTGGCAGCTCAGTAACTGCGTCCTTAGGCGGCGGTCGCATCCATTGCAAAGCGCAAAGGCATGCCGGCTTGCTGACTGGCGTGGTGCGACAGGCAATGCATCAAACCTTGCCCATCTCGGGTGTCCACCCACTGACCCTCACTCCAACGGAAGTGAAAACCTCCGCCACGTGCGGCCAGCCACAGCTCCTTCAGAGGCGGCTGTGTGTTGAGAATGATTTTGCTGCCATTGGGAAAGGCCAATTCCAGCAAGCCACCGCTGCGGTGCGTGTCCACATCAATCACATCTTGATCGAGCCAGGCATCGCACTGCTTTTCAACGGCGGACAAGGTCGCATGGGCGTATCGCTGATAGTCGGCGTCACTCAATTCAGGCGTGGTCATGGTCAGTAGAATCCGGCAATGCATATCGATCAAAGCCGAAGTGTAGTGGTGCCCTCGCACAGCCCCTTACCGAACGGGGGCTTCCAGTGCCGGCCGCGCCCGGCACGGCTGTGGAGCCGGGTGGCGGCGGTAGGCCTGTTGGTCGGTCTCTTGCAAGCGTGTGGGCAACGCGGGCCGCTGGTGATGCCCGCCCCCACCCCGTCAGCATCACCAGCATCGGCCGCATCAGCGGCCCCTGCACGCTGATGCCCCAGCGGCCTCTCAGTGAGGCTTGAGTGCTTGTCGCCAAGCACACACAGCGCTAACGGTGGGTAGAAGCCTGCGGCAACACGTTCAAAGGCGCCCTTCTTCGACAGCGTGGCAAGACACGCGAATGCCGCCGATGGTGCGAAGCTCTGGACGCTCCGAGGAGCACCGCGCATTGGCGTGGGGGCAGCGTGGGTGAAAGGCGCATCCCGTGGGCGGATTGAGCGGATTGGGCACTTCCCCTTGCACCGGCGTGCGCGCCCGCCCCGTCATTTGAATGTCGGGAATGGCATCCAGCAACATGCGCGTGTAGGGGTGGCGCGGCGCCTCAAACAACTGCCGCTTCGGCGCCTGCTCAACCAAACGCCCCAAGTACATCACACCGACTTCATCGGCCACATGGCGAACGACAGCCAAGTTGTGGGAGATGAACAAGTAAGTCAGACCCCGTTCGCGCTGCAAGTCTTTCATGATGTTCAAGACTTGCGCCTGCACCGAGACATCGAGCGCCGAAGTCGGCTCGTCGCAGACCAAGAACTCAGGCTGGGTGGCCAGCGCGCGGGCAATGGAGATGCGCTGACGCTGTCCACCCGAAAACTGATGCGGAAACTTCTGCACATCAGCAGCAGCCAAGCCCACCGATTGAAGAAGGTCCGCCACCTTGTCTTCAATGCCGCCCGCGTCGCTGATCAAGCCATGCTCGCGCAAAGGCTCCCCCACGATGTCACGCACGCGCCAACGGGGATTCAGGCTGGCATACGGATCTTGGAAGATCATCTGCATGCGTTTGCGCAACGCCCGTGCTCGTGGGGACTTCAGCACCGCGGCGGTGTCCTCGCCATCAAAGCGCACCTCACCAGCCGTCGGCCCATACAAGCCCACGAGCAGACGAGCCACAGTGCTCTTGCCGCAGCCCGACTCGCCGACCAGCGCCAATGTCTTGCCACGCTCAATCTCGAAACTCACGCCATCTACGGCGTGGACAAACTGGCGAGGCTTGCCCTCCACCACACGGTTCAACCAAGGCGCTGACACGTCAAACACCTTGCTCAGGCCTTTGACCTCGACCAATGCTGTCATGACGCGACTTCCTGATTATTTTCGTTAAGCCAGCAAGCAGCCTGGGTCGCTCCTGCGGACATGAGATTCGGACGCTCTTCGCAGCAACGCTGAAACACCTTTTCGCAGCGTGGATTGAAAGCGCAACCTGAGGGAATCGCATTCAGGCGGGGCATCGCGCCATCGATCTGGAGCAATCGCTCGCGGTCGTCATCCATGGCCGGAATAGAGCCCATCAGCCCTTGGGTATAAGGGTGAGCAGGATGGTGGATGACGGCCTGCACCGGCCCGACCTCAACCACACGGCCGGCATACATCACTGCCACGCGGTCGCAAGTCTCGGCAATCACGCCCATGTCGTGGGTCACCAGCATCACGGCCGCACCCTTGTCTTTGGCCAGGCGACGCAACAGCGCAATGATCTGCGCCTGAATGGACACATCCAAAGCAGTGGTCGGCTCGTCAGCCACGATCAAGCGTGGCTCAGCGGCCAGCGCCAGCGCTATCACCACCCGCTGGCGCATTCCGCCGGAGAACTGATGGGGGAATTGGTCTACCCGCGCCTCGGGGGCGGGTATGCCGGTTTGGCGCAGCAGGTCGATGGCACGCTCGCGGGCCTCGCTGGCCGACAGCGGCAAATGCGTCTGAATGGTCTCGATCAACTGCCGCCCCACCGTATAGAGCGGATTGAGTGAGGTCAGCGGATCTTGAAAAATAGCGCCAATGTGACGACCACGAATCTTGCGCATCTCGTCATAAGGCAGGTTGTCGATACGACGACCATCGAGACGAATCTCACCGTCGGCTACTCGGCCAGGTGGCTCCAGCAGGCCAATGATGGCGGCCCCAGTCAGGGACTTGCCCGCACCCGACTCACCCACCACCCCCAGGATTTCGCCCGGCGCGATGTCAAAAGAGACGTCATCTAGGGCCAGCAAGGTGCCATGGCGCGTGGGGAACTCCACCCGCAGGTGCTTCACTTCCAGTAACGCAGTCATGGCACTTACCTCAGGCGGGGGTTCAAGGCGTCACGCAGCCAGTCACCCAGCAGGTTTACGCTCAAGGCAATCAACATCAACATGCCCCCAGGGAAGACGGTGATCCACCATTCGCCAGAGAACAGAAAGTCATTTCCGACTCGAATCAAGGTACCCAGCGAGGGGCTGGTGGGTGGCACGCCCACACCCAGAAACGACAAGGTCGCCTCGATGATGACCGCTGCGGCCACATCGATGGTGGCCAGCACCAGCACGGGGCCCAACACATTGGGCAGCACGTGACGCAACATGATGCGGGCTGGCGCCACGCCGATCACGCGCGCCGCCTGCACGTACTCTTTATTGCGCTCCACCATGGTCGAGCCGCGGACGGTGCGCGCGTACTTCACCCACCCTGTCAGGGCGATTGCCAAGACCAACACCGTGAAAGCCAATGTGTCGTGCGCATTGGGAAACAGCGCCCGACCCACACCGTCAATCAGCAAGGCCACCAAGATGGCCGGGAAGGACAGCATCACGTCGCAGACACGCATGATGAAAGCATCGGTCTTGCCGCCCACAAAGCCGGAGAGCAAGCCCAGGCACACCCCAATCGTCACGGACAGCGCCACGGCGGCCAAGCCGACGAACAAGGAGATGCGAGCCCCGTACATCAGGGCCGACAAAATGTCGCGCCCTTGGTCGTCCGTCCCGAGCAAATACTTGGTCTTGCCATCGGCCTCCCAGGCGGGTGGCAGGCGGGCGTCCGAAAGGTCTAAGGTGGCCAGATCAAACGGGTTGTGTGGCGCGATCCAGGGCGCGCCCACAGCGCAAATGACACAAATGCCCGCAATGAGCGCGGACACGATGGCCACCGGAGAGCGGCAAAAGCTGTACCAAACATCGCCTGCGAAAAAGCGAGCCAAGGCACCTGGCGGAGCCGCCTCAGCGGATGGTGAGATGGTCATGGCAGAGGTATGAGGTGAAGACGGGACAGCCGGAGGGCGATCCGAAATGAGGTGAGGTAGCAGATGCTCAATGGCCTGCTGCGGAGCGCTCGACGCGCAAGCGCGGGTCGACCGCGAAGTAAAGCAAGTCGACCACCAAATTGATCAGCACAAAGATCAGTGAGATGAGGCACAGGTAAGCGGCCATCACAGGGATGTCTGCAAACTGCACCGCCTGGATGAACAACAAGCCCATGCCCGGCCACTGAAACACCGTCTCGGTGATGATGGCAAAGGCAATCAAGCCACCCAACTGCAAGCCCGTGATGGTCATCACCGGCACCAATGTGTTCTTCAAGGCATGGCCGAAGTAGACGACCCGATTGCTCAAGCCGCGTGCCCGAGCGAACTTGATGTAGTCCGCCCGCAAAACCTCCAGCATCTCTGCACGTACCAGCCGCATGATCAATGCCAACTGATACACCGACAAAGTGATGGCGGGCAGCAAAAGATGCTTCCATCCATCGGCGGTGAGCAGACCCGTCGTCCAATTGGCACTCAGGTTCACCACATCGCCACGCCCGAAGCTGGGCAGCCAGGTCAGCCAGACGGCAAACACCAAGATCAACAAAATACCGATGAGAAAGGTGGGCAGAGACACGCCCAACAGCGACAAGCCCATCAGCAACTGCGAGAGCCAATTGCCCCGCTTCAGAGCCGCATAGACACCAAATGGAATGCCGACCACCAAGGCAATCAAGGCCGCTGCCGCTGCCAACTCCAAGGTTGCAGGGAAGCGCTCTGCGATCAAGGTCGAGACTTTGCGCCCTTGGCGCAGGCTCAGCCCAAACTCGCCCTGGACAGCATTGCTGACAAAGCTCGCAAACTGAACCACAAAGTGCTGATCCAAACCCAGATCACGCCGAAGTTGCTCTCGCTGTTCGGGCGTGGCATCTTGGCCCAACAGGTTGGTGACTGGATCGCCCACATACTGGAACAGCATGAAGGCGATGAATGCCACGGTGAGCATCACCAGCACCGCTTGAGCGAGGCGACGAAGTACAAATGCAAACATAGAGTCTTGGACCCTGTGGTGAGACTGGAGGTCTTGAGGGCTCTGGACAGCGCAACGCTGAAGGCCTCAAGCCTACAGATGCGAGCAGCGCCCAGCGCTGCCCGCTGATGGATGTCAGGGTCAATTGACCGTCACGGTGCGCATCTCAATGCGATTGTCCGCACGGTGTGACATGGTCACATTGCGTTTCATGGCCCAAGGAATGACCTGATTGTGCAGAGGGATGTGCGACACCTCTTCATGAGACAGCAGCAGGGCCTTCTCGATCAAGTCATTGCGAGCCTTTTGATCCACTTCCTTTTTTATGCGTTCAATCAGCGCATCCATCTGCGGGTTGGAGTAGCGGCCCACGTTGTAGTTACCATCTCCTTGAGCACCCACAGAGCGAACCAGGGACTGCAGGGAATACAAGGCATCGAAGGTCGGCACACCCCAGCCCAGCATGTAAATGCTGGCTTCATAGCGCTGGATCATCGGGAAATAGGTGACCAAGGGCAAGGTGCGAAGCTTGGCCTTGACACCCACGCGCGCCCACATCGCTGTGATGGCCTGACAAATTTCTTCGTCATTGATATAGCGATTGTTGGGGCAGGCGAAATCCACTTCAAACCCATTGGGATAGCCAGCGTCAGACAGCAGCTTACGAGCAGCGTCCGGGCTGTAGGGATGACGGGCATCCACCTTGCTGGACCAGCCATTGACTTGCGGAGCGACCAGCGTGCCAGTGACCTGGGACATGCCACGCATCGTCGTTTTATGGATGGCTTGAATGTCGATCGCCTGGTAGAGCGCCTTGCGCACTCGGCTGTCCTTCAAGGGGTTCTTGCCTTTGATGTTCGAGCCGGGCAACTCATCTCGGAATTGATCCAAGCCTAAGAAAATGGTGCGGTTCTCGGCACCGTCCAAGACTTTGAGGTTGGCACTGGCCCGCAATCGAGGCAGGTCCGCGGGTGACGGATCCAGCACCATGTCGACCTCGCCGGACAACAAGGCCGCCACACGGGTCGAATCAGACTTGATCGGCGTATAGACAATCTCGGTCACATTGCCGCTCATCTTGCCCCACCAACTCGGCGCCCGCGTCAGAACCATTTTCACGTCGGGGTCCCAGCTCTTCAGCATGAAGGGGCCGGTGCCATTGGCATGCCGATGGGCATAGTTTTCTTCTTTGGACTTGGCATCCTTTGGGGTCACCGACCGGTTCTTCTCAGCCCAGTCCTTGTCGAGCATACGCAGCTCAGTCAGCTGCCGGATCAACACGGGGTTAGGCCCTTTGGTCAGGATATCCACCGTGAACTCGTCGACCTTTACGACTTTGTCGATGCCTTGTGTGTAAACCCCGTAGTTGGAGGCTTTGTCCATGGCGCGGTTCAACGAAAACACCACGTCGTCGGCGTCAAAGGCCGCACCATCATGAAACTTCACACCCTTGCGCAGTGAAATGCGCACCTGGGTGGGGCTCAATTGCTTGTAGCCCGTGGCCAATTGAGGCTCCAACTCAAACTTGCCGTTGTAGTAGAACAGGGACTCATAAACCGCTGCATGCACGCCATTGCCCAGTGCATTGTTTTGGCTGTGGATATCCCAACTCGGAATGTCGCTGGCACTGGCCCAACGAAGGGGAGCGGCTTGGCTAGATACGCCGGTCAACACAACGGCAGCAGCCAGCAAATTCAAGTGAAGTTTTTTGATCATGGGGTCTCTCGCGTCGATGGACGGCTAAAGGGTGCGGCTCGCAGCACATCCTCTTGAGATCAGTGCTACGGGTTTTAATACGCTCCGCATGATCGCGGATTTTGCAGCTTCTGTGCCAACGGGAAAGCCCCATGATCGATCGAGCGCTTGCACCAACTGCAGCCACGGTGGCTGACGCGCTAGCGGCTGGTCGTCAAATCCACATTGGCATACCAAGCTTGAGCGCGACCGCCCGTATTGTCAGCGTCAGTCATGATGCCCAAAGCGATGATCGGCCCCGGCTCCTCCCCAAAGGCGCGCTTGAAGTCAGCAATGACGTTTCTCTCGTACTCGCGCCATTGGCCAAGGTGCGCAGGCCCAGCTTCCAATACGATTTTGCGAATGCGATCCGTTCGAGGGCTGTTCACCACCGACTCGATGGTCGCTTGGTCATGGCCCCAGACATAGATCAGCGAAGCATAGGGTGGCCGCTCTCCAGTCACCATCTCAGCCAGGTCAAAAAGCATTTGGTTCTTCAGTGACAGGCTCTGGTGATCGCCGTCGAAGGCGACGACCACACTGGTGACGGCATCGTCTTTATCCACCACCCCCACGACGGCGTCGGGAATCAAGGCATTTGTCTTCCAAGCAAACCGCAAGGTCGGCTCGACACCTTGGGGTACATGCAATCGGCGGCGCAACATGCTGGCCGAACCCTGCGCAGAGGCTTGCCATCCGACAAAGCGCCCTTGTGTGATGGGGTCGTAGGTCGTCACACGCTTGCCAGGGAAGCGCACCTCTTCCCAAGGCGAATCTGCGGCCTTCACGGGCAGCGATGGCGGCGCATGTGTACAGGCCACCAGCGTCATCGCAAAAACACTGACCAGCACCAGTTTGCAGAGTCCTTGAGGCCAGGCGCACTTATGCGACAGAAGATCCATCGTTCATCTCACCGATATCCACGAAGGCAAGAAAAAGCCGCCCGAAGGCGGCTTTGGTCTTGTCGTTTGAGCCCGCGCAAAGCGGGCCTTCACGATCAGAAGTTGTGCTGAACGCCGAAGTCGTAGCCAGTCTTCTCGGTGGCCAACTTGCTGTCGCGGCCGAAGTCAGCGAAGACCTTGGTGCGCTTAGACAGGTTGTAATGCACGCCCAGGCCCAGCTTGCTGCTGACGGTGGTGGAACCAACCTTTTGGCTGGCGAAACCGGCCTTCAGGTCAGCCGCGCCAACCGGCACGTTCACGCCAACCAGGAAACCCTTGGCATCAGCGTTGGCTTGGGTTGTGCCCTTGGAAAAACCAGCCGACACGGTCGCGGCGCCGAAGTTGTAGCGGCCACCCAAGCTCCACTGCTTGTCGTTAGAGCCGTTCGGGTCTTCATAGCCAGCACCGACGAACAGAGGACCTGCTGCGTAGTTCGCTGCGAAGGACACGGGGCGCTTGCCACCACCGTTGGTGTTCGACTCAGCGATCTGAGCGCCGAAGTTGAAGCCGGACATACCGATGTGGTACTCGACCATGCTGGCGCTACGCACCTTGGTGATGCCACCAACACGCATGCCGATGTCACGCAGATGAGCCACGGTGTCGCCACCGAACGGGTCGATCTGGTTTTGGATCATCAAGAAGGCCGGAGTGTAGTCACGACCAACGCGAACCCAGCCGAAGCTGCCTTGCAGACCAGCAGTGCTGTAGCCATTCCAGAAGTTGGCGTTGGCTGCACCAGATGCCGGGTTGAAGCGGTGCTCGATGCCGAAGGTTGCCTTCAGACCGCCACCCAGATCTTCAACGCCACGGAAGCCCAGACGGCTGCCCGCGCGGTCCATCAACGCCTTGTCAGCGGTGCCCAGGTCCTTGCCCAGCTCAGCATTCAGCTTGCCGTAGATGGTCACAGACGATTGAGCCGAAGCAGCACCAGCAAACGCACCCAGCACGGCCAAAGCGAGAATAGATTTTTTCATTTCAACGATCTCCTAGGTTGAACAAGAGGTCCCGATCGGGGAAGAACCCGGATCACCTCAAAAGGTGGGGCTGATCAGGCCAACCTCCTCATCGGAAGTTGGCGCTATTGCACCAGACCCCCTAGCCTTCTGCCAAGGTTTGACACCGAAATGAGGGCTGTCTGTTGTCCGAGCACAACGAGAAAGGGAGTTTGGCCAAAGTCAAACCTGCTCGACATGTGCTTCTTGGCTCAGCGACGAGGGGTTTTCCCGATGTAAGCTCGCCCCATGCACGCCACTCACCACGCTCTTGATCACTGGTTGATCGCGGCCGACACCGCGCTGCGCACACTCAGCGGAGGCCTGCAAGCGAGCCGGCCCAACCCGGCAGCCGACCTGCCCCTCGCGCAACTGGACCCAACCGAGAAACGATTGGTGGGTGGGCTGATGCGCGTCAATCACGTGGGGGAGGTCTGTGCACAAGCCCTCTATGAGGCGCAGGCACTGACAGCCCAAACCCCTGCCAACCGCCTGCGAATGAAGCAAGCCGCCGTGGAGGAGGTCGATCATCTGGCATGGACCGCCGACCGCTTGCGGCAGTTAGGTGACAGACCCAGCCTTCTGAACCCATTGTGGTTTGCTGGCGCCTTTGGGATAGGCTTGCTGGCCGGCAAGGCCGGAGACGCGGTCTCCTTGGGTTTCTTGAAAGAAACGGAGCGACAGGTTGAGGCCCACTTGGCCAGTCACTTGGAGCGCTTACCCTCTCAGGACAAGGGCTCTCGGGCCATCGTAGAGCAGATGAAGCGCGATGAAGCCGCTCATGCGGAGATGGCGGACCAAGCCGGCGCCAGTGACCTCCCCCAGCCCGTCAAGACCGCGATGAAGCTTGCGGCCAAGGTCATGACGACGGTGGCGTTTCGGCTCTGACTTGCCAGTGCCTCGTCTTCCCAAGAACGTGAGTACCACTTAGGCTGCAGCGGCGTCTGCGTCTTTGATTTCCACCGAGGTAGAAATGCTGGCCGTGCGGCCCAGCATGGCGGTCGCAGAACAATACTTCTCGTGCGATAGCGCCACGGCGCGCTCCACAGCAGCCTGCGACAAGGCTTTGCCCGTCACCACAAAATGCAAGTTCAGGTGGGTAAACACCTTGGGGTCGGTCTCGGCCCGCTGTGCACTCATCTTGACCGTGCAGCCTGTCACCTGTTGGCGCCCACGCTTGAGGATCAGCACCACGTCATAGGCCGTGCAGCCTCCGGCACCAGCCAGCAGCGTCTCCATGGGCCTGGGCGCCAGGTTTCTGCCGCCCCCCTCGGGCGCGCCGTCCATGCTCAGCACATGGCCGCTGCCGGTTTCGGCCAGCATCACCATGCCGGCGTCGGCAATCCAATGTACGGTGCATTCCATGGCTCTGCTTTCCTCTAGAACTGTCAATCTGGCGCCGTGCATCGCTTAGAGGCGACGCTGGGCCACACAAGCGTGCGTGGATTCACATTATCCCGCGCTAGTGAGTACCCTCTATCGAGAATATATTGCAGTGCAACACAAGTGAAGTTAGACTCAGTTCATCGCAGTGTGCTGATACGCCCTGCAACCGCTTGTCTCCTCCACCTCCTCTTTTGGTGGATTCGGCCCGAAGCCTCACGGTTTCGGGCCGTTTTTTTGGGCTGGCTTATCATGCGGCGGTGCAGCAAATGCTGCACCCCTCATCCACCCCGACCCCAGGAGAGACGCCATGGCCGGCGCCCCCCGCTCCGCGCGCCCTGCTGCGCGCCCTCTTGCGAAAGCAGGCACGACTGCCCCAGACCCCACCGACTACCTGCGTCGAATTTTGACCGCCAAGGTCTATGACGTGGCCATTGAGTCGCCGCTGGACACGGCCAAGTCTCTGAGTCGTCGGCTCGGCAGCCAAGTCTTGCTCAAGCGCGAGGACCTGCAACCTGTCTTCAGCTTCAAGCTGCGCGGGGCCTACAACAAGATGGCGCATTTGAGCCCCGAGCAACTGCAGCGCGGTGTGATCTGTGCCTCGGCGGGTAACCATGCTCAAGGCGTCGCCCTGAGTGCCAAGCGCTTAGGTTGCAAAGCCATCATCGTGATGCCGGTCACCACGCCCAAAGTCAAGGTCGACGCTGTGACCGCCCTGGGTGGCGAGGTCGTGTTGTTCGGCGAGAGCTATACCGACGCTTATGGGCATGCCGTCGAGCTGGAAAAGCAGGGAGGCCTGACCTTCGTCCACCCCTTTGACGACCCCGATGTGATTGCCGGCCAAGGCACCATCGCCATGGAAATCCTGCGTCAGCACCAAGGCCCGATAGATGCCATTTTTGTGGCGATTGGCGGCGGCGGCCTGATCTCCGGTGTAGCGGCCTACATCAAGGCTCTCCGACCCGAGATCAAGATCATCGGCGTACAAACCGTGGACTCCGACGCGATGGCCCGCTCTGTGGAAGCCGGCAAGCGGGTCACATTGCCCGATGTCGGCCTGTTTGCCGATGGCACCGCCGTGAAGCTGGTGGGCGAGGAAACCTTCCGCCTGGCCCGGCATTGGGTGGACGAATTCATCCGCGTCGATACCGACGCCGTCTGCGCCGCCATCAAGGATGTCTTCCAAGACACCCGCAGCATCGTCGAGCCTTCCGGCGCCATGGGTGTAGCGGCCATCAAGCAATACGTCGAGGCCCATAAGCTCAAGGGCAAGGGCCAGACCTTTATTGCCGTGACCTGCGGTGCCAACATGAATTTCGATCGGCTGCGTTTTGTGGCCGAGCGCTCGATGTTCGGCGAGCAGCGCGAAGCCCTCTTCGCCGTCACCATCCCTGAAGAGCGAGGCAGCTTCAAGCGCTTTTGTGAGCTGGTCGGCCCGCGCAGCGTCACCGAGTTCAATTACCGCATCTCAGACGCTGACCAAGCCCACGTGTTTGTCGGCCTGTCCATCAGCAAGCGCGATGAAGCCGACAAGATCGAGCGCAGTTTCATCAAGCATGGCTTTGACACCGTCAACCTCACCGACGACGAACTGGCCAAAGAACACATCCGCCACATGGTGGGTGGGCGCAGCAGCTTGGCAGAGGACGAGCGCCTCTATCGCTTCCAGTTCCCCGAGCGGCCCGGCGCACTCATGCGCTTCTTGTCGGCCATGCACCCGAGTTGGAACATCAGCCTCTTTCACTACCGCAACCAGGGCGCAGACTACGGCCGCATCTTGGTGGGTCTACAGGTCCCCAAGTCCGACAAGAAGGCGCTCAAGGCCTTCCTGGACGGCCTGGCCTACCCCTATGTGGATGAGACCGACAACCCGGTCTACCGGATGTTTTTGCGCTGAGAAGCCCGCTTCCGAGGCCAACTCATTCGTGTCTCGGCGCGAGGCCGAAAACCGTGCAATGGCACGGCGAGGCGAAGCAACAAGGACACGGATGATTTAGAAATGGAATGACCATGAATAAAGATCTGTTCGACCAAGGCCTGCAGACGCGCCGCGAGGTGCTAGGCGCCGACTATGTGGACAACGCGATCAAGAACGCGGATGCCTTCAGCCTGCCGCTGCAGGAGTTGGTGACGCAGTACGCCTGGGGCGATGTCTGGAACCGACCCGGCCTGCCCCGCCGTGACCGCAGCCTCTTGGTGCTGGCCATGTTGACCGCCTTGAACCGCCCGCATGAACTGAAGCTGCATTTGCGCGGCGCACTGAACAACGGCGTGACCCGCGACGAGATTCGCGAGGTGTTTTTGCAAGCCGCCATTTATTGCGGGGCGCCAGCGGCGATGGACAGCTTTCGGGTGGCCAAGGAGTTGTTCAAGGAGTTGGACGGGGCTTGACCCGTCTCGACGCGGCTTTGGTGGTCGCGCGCGGTCGCTCACCTGAGCACGGCACGGATGGACTCCGCTCGTGTCCTCCGCCCCTCCCCTAGGGAGGGGCTCCCCCTTTACCTCGCTGCGCCCATCCGCACCGCGCTCAGGTTCGGGATTGGCTGCCGGTACCCGCGGCCATAGTCAGCTCACCGCTGATAGCGAAGTCGGCAGGGGGACAGTCATAGCGAAGTAAAGGAGGAGACGTCGGCGCAGCCGACGTCGGGGGACATGAGCGGTGACTGTCCCCCTGCCGACTTCGCCGCGCCACGAGTGAGGCCAACGGCAAGCAACACATCACCCACACTGCCCCACATACCCACAAGCCGTGCAGAAATCGCAGCCGTCTTTGTGGATCAAGGTGGCGTTACCGCATTCCGGGCACGACTTGCCGGCCATCGGTGTGATCGTGGCTGGCGCACCTGACTTCGGGCTTGGAGCCTCCAAGATACCCATCTCGCGCACCGGAAAGCCTTGCTCATCGAGCACACCCAACATCGCATAGCGGTGGATGATCAAGCGGGCCACATAGGCCACGGTGCTGGGCCAGATTTGCTGGCGCTTTTCGCCCGGCACCGGCGCCATGAAGTGACCCAAAGGTTCACCCACATTGAGCAGCTTGCGCAGCTTCATGCCGATCCATGCGGGGTCGATCACCCGCATGTCCAGCGAGAGCAAACGCGCCAAGCCATCGAGGGCCCGGGGGTAATTGCCAGAGAAGCCCAAGGCGCACGGCCGGGTGACGTAGCCCGACGGTGACTCCGGCGAAGCCAGGGCCACTTCCTTGAGCGTCAGGGTAAAGCTCTCGCCGGTGGCCGGGTTGTCGACATCCACGCCCCAGGCCAGCGTGCCTGCGGTCGACGTGCGCGGCTCGTCGCGGCTGAACATGGCGTCAATCACTGGCGAAGGCCCGGCGTTCTGGAACGCGCCCAGCGCCTCGCAGCGCCAGCGAATGACGCTGGCCGTGGCGGCCACGACCCCAGGGAACAAGCGCTGCTCGCCACTGGGGGGGAAAGGCATCTCAAACGAGCGCTCCTCGGCCACCGTGGCCAAGGCATCTAACTTGAGCTTGAGCCACTGCGGGTCGTTGACGCGCATGTCCATCGACAGCGTCTTGGCCAGCGCCCCCAAGCCCCGCGGCTGCTCTGCCCCGTTGACCCAGACCTCAAACGGCAGCGTGGCGCCGAACAGGCCGGTGCTGGGGCCGGCCTCTGCAGGCATCTCGCCCACAAACAGCGCGAAGTCGCCGTGCGGGTGTTGGATCATGTAGCTCCAGGCCGGGTTGCCGCCGCGCATTTCGGGCCGGCCGGGCCAGCGCAAGGAGGTCAGCACCGGTTTGGGCAGCTTCTCCAACTTCAGGCGCTGGTTGGCCCCATCGACCGCCAAGGCCTTGGGCGGGGCACTGGCTGCAGCGGCCGATGGCTCGACGCTCAAGACCGAGCCCAGCACGGCATTCGGCCGATAAGTGGCCAAGCCCTTCAGGCCGGACTGCCAAGCCGTCAGGTAGAGGTCTTGGAAATCTTCATAGGGGTAGTCAGCTGGGACGTTGACCGTCTTGCTGATGGAGGTGTCGATGCAGGGCGCCACCGCCGCCACCATGGACGCGTGCGCGTCGGCACTCATCTCCAGCGCCGTCACAAAGGCGGGCGTCAAGGGTGCATCGGCGCCTTTAAGGTGACAATACAAACGCCAGGCATGGTCCTCCACCGCATACTCCTTGAAGCTGCCGTCGGGCATGCGCTTTTTGCGGGTGTAGGTCCAACTGAACGCCGGCTCAATGCCATTGCTGGCGTTGTCGGCAAAAGCCAAGCTGATGGTGCCGGTGGGCGCAATCGACAAAAGGTGCGAGTTGCGCAAGCCATGGCTGCGGATACGGTCCTTCACCGCTTGGGGCAAGCGCGAGGCAAAGGTGCCACGCGAGAGATAGAGGTCCGCATTGAACAGCGGGAAGGCGCCACGCTCGGCGGCCAAATCAACGCTGGCGTTGTACGCGGCATCGCGCATCACTTCGCTGATGTGGCGAGCCATGTCACGGGCGGCTTGGGTGTCATAGCGCAGGCCCAGCATCACCAAGGCGTCGCCCAAGCCAGTAAAGCCCAGCCCCACCCGGCGCTTGTTGGCAGCCTCTTGGCGCTGGCGCTCCAGCGGCCAGACCGTCACATCCAACACGTTATCCAGCATGCGGGTCGCGACCGTCACCACCTCCGCAAAGGCCGCGTCGTCAAAGGCCGCATCCAACTCAAAGGGCTCGCGCACAAAATGCGTCAAGTCGATGGAGCCTAGGCAGCAGCAGCCATAGGGCGGCAGCGGCTGCTCGGCGCAGGGGTTGGTGGCGGAGATGTCTTCGCAGTAGCTGAGGTTGTTGTCCTGGTTGATGCGGTCCAAGAACAAGACGCCGGGCTCGGCATGGTCATAGGTGGAGCGCATGATCTGGTCCCACAGCGTCCGCGCTGGCAGCTTGCGATACACCCACAGACCATCTTCGCGCTGGTAGGCGCCCTTGGCTTTTTGCTTGTCGCCCGGCTCGGCTTTGTGCACCAACTCCACATCTGAGGCGGCCTGCACAGCTTTCATGAAGGCATCGGTCACGCCGACCGAGATGTTGAAGTTGCGCAGATCGCCCTGGTCTTTGGCGTGGATGAAGGCTTCGATGTCCGGATGGTCGCAACGCAGCACCCCCATTTGCGCACCACGGCGCGCACCAGCCGATTCGACCGTCTCGCAAGAGCGATCGAACACCCGCATATAGCTGACCGGCCCCGAGGCACTGGACTGGGTCGAGCCCACCCAGGCGCCATGCGGCCGGATTTTGGAGAAGTCGTAGCCCACACCGCCGCCGCGCCGCATGGTCTCAGCGGCTTCGGTCAACGCGGTATAGATGCCGGGGGTGTCGTCCTCCATTTGGGCAATGGAGTCACCGACCGGCTGCACAAAGCAGTTGATCAAGGTGGCCGTCAGGTCCGTGCCCGCGGCGGAGTTGATGCGCCCCGCCGGCACAAAGCCTCGGCGCTGGGCTTCCAAAAAGCGCGCCTCCCAATGCGCCCGCTGCTCGGGGGCTTCATGAGCGGCCAAGGCGCGGGCCACCCGAGCACGCACGTCTTCCAAGTTGCACTCATCGCCTTTGGCGTACTTCTCAACCAAGACCTCGCCGCTGATGGGCTGGGGCGGCAATGTGGCGGAGTTTGGCTGTGCGCCCAAGGCGCGTGCGGTGCTGCTGCGTGTCTTAGTCATGGTGCTCCCCTGCATTCAAACCAAACTCAATGATGGCCTAAAACTAGGGATAAGGGCAGCTCAATTCTCGTCCCAAACGGGTCTTTCAGCCTCTACGCTTGACATACAGCAAGCACGCCCTTCCACGGCGTGGAGCAGCCCTGCGCAAGGGCATCTGCATACCCCAAATCGCATGACAATCTGATTCATGAGATCCATCGTCTTACACGTCGACACCCCCGCGCAGGAGTGCCCGGGCTGCTTGCCCGGCGAGCACGAGAGCCCCTGCCGCGTCAGTGCACTGGAGAGAACCGGTCCACTGCTATCCAGTGGCCCAGCAGAAGACGTGCAGCACGCCCTCAGCGTGCTGGAAAACGCTTTGGCCCCGCTGACGGCCAGCATGAGCTCAGCGCTGTCTGTGGTGCAAGCCGTCCATCTCGGGCCCGACGAAGCCGAGGTCGTGCTGACCGTCCCTCCGCACTGCGCGGGCGCCCGGCTCAATCAAGCGGCCTTCCACGCGCTGCGTCTGGCTCTGCCTGATCGCGATATCTACATCCGCCACGCTGCGGCAGAGGGCAGCAGAGCGCCTCAGGGCTGAGTGGCCAGCGCCTCGGCATGAATCTTCAGCGTTACAGCCATCTCCAGGCCCAAAGCCCGCCCAAAGTCCACCCCAAACTCATCGCGCAGAAACTGCCCGCTGGCGTTGGCCACGCAGCGCTCGCGTCGACTGCCCTCTTCAGGCGCGCAACGCACTTGATGCAGCTTGAGTTTCAAGGGCTTGGTCACCCCATGCAGGGTCAGCAGGCCCTCGACTTGGGTGGGCATGCCATCGACAGCCTCTGACAACTGGCCTTCAAAGCGGGCCATCGGAAAGCGCTGGGCCTCGAACATCAACGGCCCTTTGACGAAGTTGTTCATCACCGAGCCACCAAAGTCCACGCTAGACATATCGATGTCCAGGGCCACGCGCCCCCATTGCGCCTCACGGTCAATGGTCATGGTGCCGCGCGCAAACTGAAACTGCCCCTTCCAACGAGGCGCCCCCTTGTGCATGACCTCAAAACTCGGCTGCGAGCGTCGCGCATCGATCTCATAGGTCACCGGCGCGGCATCCACGGCGTCAGAGGCTGTTGCCACCAGGACGGCCACGCAGCCGAACCACGCCCTCGAACGGTGCAGTGCGGTGGGGCCCGGTTGAAGCGTCATGGAAGGGTTCTGCAGAGCGGCAGCGCTGGCGTCACATGGTTCAGGGTTTGGCCACAGCCTCGACCTGAATGCGCAGCACGACGTTCATGTCGAAACCGTAGGCCTTGCCAGCGTCGATGCCGAAGTCAGCTCGGTTCAAGCGGGCCAGCGCATCTGCGCCGCAAAGCTCGCGCTTGTGCAAGGGGTGCGCAATGCACTTGAAGCGTTGGATCGTCAAGCTCAAGGGCCGGGTCACGCCGTGCAGGGTCAACTCACCTTCCACCTTGGTGGGTGCCCCCTCGACAAAGCCGACCAAGCGCCCTTTGTAGCGAGCGTGTGGGTGCTTCTCCACATCAAAGATGGACTCCCCCAGCGCGACCTTGTTCATCAAATCATGGCCAAAGTCCACGCTGGCGATGTCCACCACGATGTCCAAGCTGCCCTGCCCTGCCTCCTTGTCCAGCAAGACCTGGCCTTGGGTCAGATTGAACTTGCCGCGCCAAGTGGACAGGCCCATATGGTCGGCCTCAAAGCTGGGATAGGTGTGGCTGGGGTCGATCTCATAAGTCACGGGCGCCGCTTGCAGGCCGGCACCCGCCACAGCCGTCAACAGCAACAACGCAGCGGCACGAAGACTCGTCATAGGGGCTCCTTGTCTTGGTTTGCTGCCGCCATGGTAGCCGCAACTCCGTGCCGCTCATCCGTCGGCATCGCAGTTCATCCCGCCGCCATGTCGGCTCATCGCATGGGCGTGGCACTTGCCAATGGGTCTCTCTACAGTGCAAGCCATCGACACACCTCAACCCCTCCTGAAAGGACCTGATCATGACTTCCACCTCCCCCGCTTCCAGCAGCTTCCTCACTCGCGTTTCTGCCTTCGGTGCCGCCGCCGTGGTCTCGATGTCTGTGCTGCTGGGCATTGACGCGATGGCCGCTCACGACTACGCCGCAGCCGTCGCCGCCAGCACCCAAGCCTCGGCGCCGCTGATGGTGGCTGAGACGCAAACGGTGGTGATCACCGCCAAGCGCCTGAACACCATCTAAGCGGGTGGCGACGCTGATGCTGACCACTGCAAACGCTTCTCCAAACATACCGAAGCCTCGCGCCCCACATAGCGACCCCAAGGCGCACAGGGCAGATAGCCATGCTGCCTGTAGAACCTGACGGCGCGTTCGTTCACACGACGCGTTGAGAGTCGAATCACCTCGACATTCCGGCCCAAGGCTTCGGCTTCCAGAAAAGCCAATAACGCCGCCCCCACGCCCCGCGTGCCCGCTCGCGCAAACATGCGCTTGAGCTCCATGGCCACGCAGCCGTCCTCGGTGGCCAAGGGCCTCAGGGCACCACAGCCCCACAACCGACCCCGATCATCCCGCGCCACGGCCAAACAGGCACCACCGGTGCGCAGATCATCCAGCGAAAAGCTCTGAGCCCCGGTGTCCCCGGTGAGCCGCGCCAATGTCGCCGACAACTCCTCCAACAAGGCCAGCACCCCAGGCTCGTCAACGCCTGCCAAGCCGATCGAGAGCGCCTGCGGCCAGGTTTGCACGCTCAGCCCCGCCCCACAAACGGCATGCCCGTGGCCATGACGGTCATGAACAGCACATTGGCATTCAGCGGCAAGCCTGCCATGTGAACGACCGCGTCCGCCACATGCTGCACATCCATGCGGGCTTCTGAGCGCACACTGCCATCGGCTTGCAGCATGCCCTGCGCCATGGCGGTGGTCATGTCGGTAGCGGCATTGCCAATATCAATCTGCCCCACCGCGATGTCAAAGGCCCGGCCATCCAAGGCTGCGGCTTTGGTCAGCCCCGTCATCGCATGCTTGGTGGCGGTGTAGGCCACGGAGTTGGGCCGCGGCGTGTGCGCCGAGATAGAGCCGTTGTTGATGATGCGACCACCCCGCGGATGCTGGGCCTTCATCAAGCGAAAGGCTTGTTGGGTGCACAAAAATGCGCCCGTCAAATTGGTGTCTACCGCTGCGCGCCAAGCGGCCGCCGGCAGGTCTTCTAAGGGCACGCCGGCGGTGAAGACGCCCGCATTGTTGAAGAGCAAATCGAGCCGACCAAAGCGGCCAGCGATGTCTTCAAACAGCGCCTGCACAGAAGACTCGTCGCACACATCGCACAGCACGGCGCTGGCACGTTCCGCACAACTCATCTCGCCGATGACGGCGTCCAGCGGCGCCTGGCGGCGGCCACTCAATACCACGGTCCAGCCGGCCGCGTTCAGCGCCAACGCACAGGCCCGGCCAATGCCCGAGCCGGCGCCGGTCACCAGGGCGACTTTGGGGGGCTTGGTTTCACTCATGTCCACATCATCCTTTCGTGATCAGCATTGAGCCTACCACCCGCGCTGCGTCACAATCCAGCGCAAACATAGAGGCAGAGGACCCCATGGACATCGATTCCCTATTGCAGCCCCTTTCTGCGCAGAGCATCTGCGGAGAGGACATGAGCTTCTCGACCGAGTTCGACACCATCCAGGATCTGCGGCGCTATGACGACCCCTCGCTGAGCCAAGGCGAGTGGGTCACCGACCTGAAGACGGCGGATTGGCCCGGCGTGGTCAAGCTCTGCGAGCAACTCCTGCAGCAGCGCACGCGCGACCTGCGCGTGGTGGGCTGGTGGGCCGAAGCCAAGGCGCATTTGCAGGGCTATGGCGGTTTGGCCGATGGCGTCGAGATGGCTGCACGCCTCTGCGAGCACTTGTGGCCGCATCTGCACCCGCTGCCCGAGGGCAACGACATGGAGTTGCGTGTGGGCAGCCTGGGCTGGATGCTGGCCCAGGTGGCCACCTTGGCCAAGGCCTTGCCGGTGATGCGCTTGGGCAGTCGGGCCCTGAGCCTGCAGGACATGGAGTCCGCGCGCGTCTTGCAGCAAGCTCTTGACCGCAGCGCCGAAGGTGGCCCGCCCGTCTCTACCGACGGCAAAGTCACCCTGGAGATGATCAGCCGTGCGCAACGCGACACACCATCTCAAACCCTGATCGACACCCGAGACGCCGCCCGCCGACTCAAGGCCGCGCTCTTGCAACTGCAGCAGGTGGTAGACGGGCATCTGGGCCAAGACGGCCCTGCCTTCACGCCCGCCAAGGACGCTGTCGATGCTGCCCTGCACGGTCTGGACCGTTTGGTGCGCGACAGCGGCGCCGAAGGCGTGATGACCGCCAGCCCCGACGCCGAGGCAGGCAACCCGGCGGCGGCATCGACCTCTTCAGGGTCTGCAGGAGGGGCTTCAGGCGGCCCACTGACCAACCGTGCCCAAGCACTGGCCCAACTGCGCCAAGTGGCCGAGTTCTTCCGGCGCACCGAGCCGCACAGCCCGGTCGCCTATTTGGCCGACAAGGCCGCGCGCTGGGGGGACATGCCGCTACACGCCTGGCTGCGTGCGGTCATGAAGGACCCCAATTCCCTGTCGCAATTGGAAGACCTGTTGGGGGTGGAGCCCCCGCCTCAAAACAACGGTTACTGACTGACGCGGAACTCAATGCGCCGGTTGCGGGCCCGGCCTTCCGCCAGGTTGTTGTCCGCGACCGGGCGGTCCGGCCCCACACCCGAGGTCGTGATGTTGGCCTCGGGCACACCCTTCTTGGCCAAATAGGCCTTGACGGTTTCCGCGCGCGCAGCCGACAAAGCCACGTTCGCGGCCCGCGCGCCCAAAGCATCGGTGTGCCCGATGACCTCGAACTTGCGGCCCGAGAGCTGCAGCAGCACCGGCGCCAGTTGATCGAGCACCGCTTGGCCTGTGGCCGTCAGTGTGGCACTGCTGGGTTCAAACTCCACAATGCGATTGGCCAGTGCAGCATCCACCACCTCTTGGCCCGCAGCCGACACGCGCAGGCTGTTGCGCACGGTGTAGGTGGGGTTGTTGAGCTGAGTGGCGATCTGGCTCAAGACCTGCTGGCGTTGGGCTTCGTTGGACACCTCGCCCTTGATCTCCAGCACATTGCCCTGAATGCTCAATTGGCCCCGGCTGACTTGCTTGAGGTCCGGATGCAGGGCGCGCTGCACATGTTGAGACCAATTAGGCGGCGCCACCAGATTGCCCACGCCTAACTGGTCCACCACACGGTCATTGCCATACAGCTCTCGCACGCGAGCCAAGATGGCTTGACGAGTGGACTCATCGGGCACCGTCCCGGCCACCACCACCTGGCCCAGGCGCGAGGCCGCAGGCGCAGAAGCAGCTGGCGCCGCTGCGGCGGGCCGCGCAGCGGGCACCTGGGCCCCAAGCAGCCCAGGCCACAAGCTGGCCAAGCAGAGCACGGGCATCAATGAAGAAAAGGCGCCGCGCCGCGGCTTGAGGTCATTGGCCAAGAAACACCTCCTTGAAGGTATCCACGGCCAGGCGCATCGAGAGCCCAGATTGCCGCAGATAGCTTGATAGTTTTTTCACGGCATAGTCTTGTTCGACATAGCCTTCCACCCAATCGGCCTGACGGGCGTCCACAAAGCTGTCCCCCAAGGCCTCTGGGTCCCACAGCGCCCGCAGGGTGGCCGGTGAAGCCCCATCAAACGCCAGCGCCATCACGGGCTTTTCGCCCGGGCCGCGTTGCGGGATGAAGACCGTCAGCTCGAAGTCGGCCTTGGCCAAAAAACCCGAGATCAAATCCATCCACATGGAGGCCACCATCGCCTGGGCGAGTGGGTCAGCCGGCAGCGGCAAGAGCAAGCCCTTGTCCAGCCGCTGCACACCACTGGCGGGCACCGGCTGAAGCAGCAAGCCCAAACCCAAGATGCTGGCTCTCAACGAAAGGTCATGACCTCCAGCCGCCAAAAAGCCCTCGATGGTGCCGACGGAGTGATCGTCCAAGAAGGCTTGATAAGGCCGCTGATAAGCCACCGCCGTGGTCGGCACATCGACCTGGGTTTGATTCAAATCCTGCAGCAGCGTTGACGCATCTTCAGCCGCCAACGCTTGGCGCACCAAACCATCCATGCGCCGCCAGGGCTGTGCCAGCAGCAGAGGACTGTGCGAGAGATAGTCCAGCGGCGCAGACAGCTCCAGCAAAGTTGCCACCAAAAAGGGGAAGCGCCGACCAGAGGCATCGGTGCTGACCCGCAAATGCCCCGCCATGCCACGCGTGTTGCGCGAGCCCAGGAAGGCAAAGTGCAAGGGCTCAGCCCGGTCATAGACCAAACGCCAGCGCGGGTCATTGGCCAGCATCTCAATGCCACCCGTCAGCCAGCGATCCAGGGTTTGAATCAAGCCCGACACACTGGCGCTGCGCACGAAGTCCCCCCGCGAGGGCAGCTTGCCAAAGTAAAGCAGCGGTGCAGACGCGACGCTCATCGAGCCCCTCCGGCCGAGGCTGCGCCAGAGGCCGCGCCGGGCGCGGCGCCAGGCACGTCCGGCGAGCCCACCACCAGGGCGGGCAGCTTCAGCCCTTGCAGTCGCGCATTGCTGCCCCCCACCACCGCGGCGGAGCCCTGCGCCGCAGCGGGCGGTGCCTCACCGGGGCTTCGGATCATTCGGATATGGACAGTGACCTTGTAAGGCCCTTGCACAAAGTTCAGCTCAAACAGCTTGTCGCCAATCTTGCGCGGGGCACCGATCTCCACAAAGCGATCAAAGCCCGAGCGGCCCGGCTCGTTCAGCAAGTCGATGGTCTTGCCCTCATTGGTAATGGCACTGACCCGAGCGCCCGCCACACCCGATGGATTCGGCCACACCATGCTCACCCACTCGGCGGTGGTGTTGCGGTAACGCAGAGTTTGGCCGTCGATCACGACGCTGTACTCAGCGATGCCCGGCGAGCCTTGCGGCAGCAACTGGAACATGCCCTGATCCGACGGCACCTGTGCCGCTCCGCCGGCGCCGGGTTGGCCGCCGCCGCCGCTTGGCGCACCATCAATCATCGCGATCCAGCCCGGGAAGCCTTCGCTGAACTCGGGCCGCAGGCGCAGGCCAATGTCGGCCCAGGTCTTGGCCACCACCGTGTCCCCACGGCGCACCACCATCGGCCCAAGCGCTTCGGCGCCGAACTTAGAGATGGCCCCCTCAGGACCAAACACTTTAGAGATCTCTTGCGGCCCAGCTTCCAGGCGCGACTGTTTGTCGAAGGGATACTTGCCCGCCAGCGTCTTTTGGAAAGGCTCGACCACCTGCGCGGCCCAAACACGGTTCAACTCGGTCTCAGCCGGGGGCACTGTCACTGCCATGGCTTGCATCAGCGGGCGCACCAGCAGCGGGCGCAAAGTGGCGCGGGCAGAGTCCGTCATGCCGTTGAGCATTTGCTCGTCCACAAAGCGCAGCGCATCGGCCAGTTCAGAGCCATTGCCCGACAAGGTGGAGACCATCAAGGCCCGCGCCCCTGGCCCGGGGTCGCCTTGGTTCTTGATCTCATTGAAGCGCGTGCGCAGCTTGGAGAGTTGCTGCAAGTAGCCTTGGATCAAGGCCGGGTTGCTGTCGCGGGACATCATGATGCGCGAGAGCGCCGCAAACTCGCGGCCCACCGGCCCCATGGGGATGGCGGCGTTCTTGTCGCTGCCGACCTTCACATCCATTTCGACCCGGCCGGGCTTCATGCGCAAGATGGACTGCTTGATCCAGTCCATCACCCCGCCCTGCGCCTTGCCCAAACGCTCGTTGATCAGCGAGGGGTTGTCCCAACTCGTTTGGTCAAACAGCGTGGTCATCAGCTTGCGGATGGGCGACTCTGCGGTGTCGCCAAATCGGTTCATGCGCTCCACGGCCACTTCAAAGCTGCCGAACTCTGTGACGGTGATGCCCTGCATGAACTGCTGCCACTCTTTGACGTACTCGGTCTTGTAGAGCTCAGTCAGTTGCTTGCGGATCTGGTCCGGGCTACCTTCCAGCGTCAGGTCATTGCGGGCCGCCGTCTTCAGCACCCAATCGGCACTTTGCAGCTCTTTGCTGGCCGCATCCTTGAAGGCCTGCTCCACATAGTCGTCCCAGGCCTCGCGCGTGAAGGCGCCGGGCACGGCATGGCTGCCAGCGACCAGGTCACGATCTCGGTCGCTGATCAAACCCTTGACCGTGACGGGCGCAAAGCGTGTGGACGCACGGGCCTTGATGTCCGAGTAGACGCGGTCGATGCCTTTCATGCCCTTGACCAACTCGCGCAGGTTCTCGCGCGTCTGGTCGACCAAGGCCAGCTTGTTTTGCAACTGCGGAAAGGCAGGGTCAGCCAACTGGCTGGTGGTGAAAGAGATCAAGCGCTCGGCGCTGCGGATCATCTTCTCGCGGGGCATGGCGCCGCGGTTGTTGTCGAGCCAGCCGCGCCAGAAGCGGGTGAGCTGGTCGGTCATATGGCTGCCCTCAAGATACCTGGCATCTGCCAGCATCAAGTAGGTCTTGAGCGCGTTGTAGGCATCGGCCGCGTCTTCGACGCTGGCATCCACATAGCGTGTGCCGCCTGCCGCCGACTTGTTGGCTCCTTGGTTGGCAGGCGTGGCCGCAGACTCCGGCGTGGCCACCATGGGCTTGAGCCGCGAGGGGTTGGCGTTGACCTCGGTCAGGTAGGCCTCAATGGCCTGGGACACGGGCGTCAGCATCACCTCTTTGATGCCGGCGAAGTACTCTTCGCGCAGCTTTTGCTCAATCGCCTCGCCTTGATACAGGCCCAGGCTGATGCCCCAGGGCTTGTCTTCACGGTAGCGTTGCAGTTGCTCAATGCGGTCTTGCAGCAACTCCAGCGCCTCCAGGCGCGAGGCCAAGTCCGGGCGCTCCTGCTGCATCTTGCTGACCTTGCTAAGGTCGGCCTGCACCTGGGCCATCAACTGTCGGTTGCCCAGATAAGACCAGCTCCAACCCGCCAAGGCTGCAGCCAGCACCACCACACCGAGGCCGAAGCTCCAAGCGCGCAGGCGCAGCTTGCGGCGGCTGGCGTATTGCTGCACCAGGCCCTTGTCGCCAAAAATGACCTTGGAGAACAAGTCCTTCAAGAAGAAACCGTTATCGGCCACCACCATGGCCGTGGTGTATTCCGCCCGCGAGGACAGCGCAAACTGCTTGGCCACGCGGTCGCTGGCTCGGCTGGTGGAGCTGCCTTCTTGCACCGCGCTGGTGAAGTAGAAGCCTCGGAACACCGGCTGATACTGATAGGGGTTCTCTTCAAACAGCGTCACCACAAAAGCATGCAAGGCCGGCTTGAGTGCCGCGAACTCCAGCGGGAAGGTCAGCACCCCCGGCGGCAGCGCTTGGCCGCGCTGCAGCGACATGCGCGCAATCGACAGCTCTTTCAGGCCGTCATGCAGCTCATCGAAATGCTTGTCAAAGGCAGCAATGGCTTCTTTGCGCTTGGCCTGGTCATAGGGCAGCGTGGCGCCCCAGACGCGCTCGCGCTCTTCGCGTTCTTGGTCCTCGAAGAACTCTGCAAAGCCCGAGATCAAATCCGCTTTGGTGAACACCAGGTAGACCGGCGCAAACACCTCCAGGTGTTCGGTCACTTCTTGCACCCGCTGGCGCAAGCTCTTGGCCAACTGGATGGCTTGCTCAGGACGGCCTGTGGCCAACTCGGCCAAGCTGGCCGCAATGACGATGCCGTTGATCGGCGCCTTGGGCCTATTCTTCTTGAGCAGCGACAAAAAGCCCAGCCACTCTGATCGATCTTCTTCGTGCACCGAGTAGCGGCCCGCGGTGTCCAGCAAGATGCCTTCACTGGTGAAGAACCAATCGCAATTGCGGGTGCCCCCAATGCCTTGGATGATGCTGCCGCTGGCATCGGCAAACGGGAACTTCAGGCCCGACTTCACCACGGCCGTGCTCTTACCCGCCGCCGGGTTGCCGATCACCATGTACCAGGGCAGCTCATACAGGGCTGCCGAGCCCTTCAACTCCCCCAGGCGCGAAGACTTCACCGTCTTGACCGCCTCTTGCATGCGCTCGCGCAACACGGCCAGCTGAGCCTTGTCTTCAGCGCCGGCAGCCCCCAATGCACCTTGCTGGTCGATGGCTTGCTCCAGCGCTTTGGCGGCCCGCTTGGCCCGCACGCGCTTGACGACCCACACGATGAGCCAAACCAGCAAGATCAGCGCCAAGCCCAGCGCCGCCCAAAAGCCCGCGACGGCCAGCACATCGGCGCCGATGAACAAGAAGGCAGCGAGCGCTGCTAGGCCGATCACCACCAAGACCCGAGGGTCCAACACAATGGTCCAGAAACGATTCATGATGTGCTCTTCGTCGGTTCAGCGTCCGCGGCAGCGGGCGGTCTGAGCACCAAAGCCATGCGCGCGACGGAGTCGTCGACGCTCAAGGCCAGGCAAGGTTGTTGATTCATCTCAGCGCGGTGGGCCGCCAGGGCCACCAACATCAAAGGCGCCGTCGGGCCGGTGCGGCCCCACAGCGCGCCGGCCACCAGGGTGTCTTCGGCGGCATCGAGCTGGGGCAACTGCGCCACCAACACTGAAAAAAGCTCAGCGCCACGCGGCGAGTGCTGGTCGGCGTCACTGATCAAAGCGGAGACCTCGGACAGGGGCAGTTCAGCGGCCGCTGCCGCTTGTTGCACCACTTGCTCAGCGACCTGCGCACTCACGCGGCCGGCCGCCTCGATGGGTTTGTCGCGCTGGATCACGGCAGCGCGGTGCAGGCGCATGGGGGTGGCTGGCGCATCGGGCAGGTCGGGCCAAGTTTCATCGGCCAAGGCCAAGGCCACCGCCGACTCGGCGGCCACCCCGGCTTTGGGGCTCGCGTGGGTGAACAGTGACGCTTCACGCTGCAGCTGGCTCAGACGCGCATCGCTCAAGTCAGACTGGCAGGACAACAACAGCACGACCTCGGGCAAGCCTTCGCGCTGGGATGCGCGCAGGGCACGGTCCGCCTCCAGCCACAGTGCAATGCCGCCGCCTGCGGTGCTGGGCATGAGGCGCAGCTGCGATGGGGCCAGCCACTCTGCACTTTCTTGCTTCAAGCAATGCTTAACCCAGGCCTGCGCCACAGCGCGCTCAATGGGGGACCAGTGACTGGGCCATGCTGTGAAGACGCGCAGGCCAGCAGGCAGGGCAGACGTGGCGGCCTGCGGCGCCTCCGCATCGGGCATCGCAAAACGCTCAGACCACGCAGCTAACTGAGCGAGGCATTGCTGCAGCGGTGCCTGCAATGCAGACAGGGCGCGCTGCACCGCGTCGTCGACCGCCACCTGCGCCGTCTCAGCCATTTGAAGATCAGCCTTGGCTGCAGTGCACACGCCTTCCCAAGCTTGCTGCAGCGCAGCGGTGTCCAGCGCCTCAATCCGAGCACACAACACCGGCAGGCCTTCGTCATCGCGCAAAACCTTGTCGGGCGCGGGCCGCGGCGCGCCCTCTGCCAAGGCGCCCGCCACTTCGCGGGCCGACTGACCCGCCGCACAACTCAAGCCCGCGGCCAGCAGCTTGAAAGCGGCATGGCGCTCTTGCTGGCCTGCAGATGAAGGCGCGGGCGACGCTGTGGCTGCGGCTTGGGCGGCGGCGGCGGCCTCTTGAGCCACCGCACTGGCCACGGCCGCACGCAAGGCCCAGCGTGCCAGGAGCACCAAGCCAAACACCACCAAGGGCAGCAGCCCGAGATACAGCACGATATCTTCGGGCGACATGTCTCGGCTGGTGGCTTGCCAATACCACAGCACCCCCACCCACACCAGGCAGGTGATTGCAACGAGGAGGGCCAAGCCCTTGAGCCATTGACGCATGAGAAGAAGGTAATAGGGTTCCGCCGTGGGAACCGAGGTCGTCAATCGGTGGCTTGTGCTTGAGAAGAGAGCAGTGTTGCACCGCAAGCGGTCTTGTCGCCGTGGCGGGCCGCGGGCTGTCCTTCAATGAGGCAGGTCGGATCGCCTGACACGATGACGGTGGTGCCGCCGTGCCCACGCTTGGGACAAGTGACTTGATCACCCACGCGGGCAATCGGCTTGCCGTTGATGTCCGTCGTTGGCGCGCCGCTGATCACAACGCCACCATGGTCTGTCTTGTCCCCAACAACAATAAAGGGCTTCCCCACGATCTACTCCCAATATTTTTTCACTGATGCTGCGCGCTGGATTGTCGCAGGCGCCGGCAGGCCTTGCGCTGCAGTCCCTCAACCTGGCTTGATGACGCCGGGCCGCCTCAACTCGACGTGACCCAGGTCTTTGATGCTGCGCCAACTGCCGCCCCACACCATGCCCACCGACTGCGCCATCTGACCATACAACTCATAGCCCTTGGCCGCCCACGGGTCTGCCTCTGAAATCACCACCTTGCCATTGCGCAAAAATGCACAGTCTGCCGCCAGCCCATATTGGTGATAACTCTGCCCCCCGCCCGCTCTGGTGACATGCCCGCCCATGGCGGCCAGCTGGTTTTGCCGCTCAGGACTGCGGTAGCCCTCGATCAGCACCATCTCATAGCCATGCTGCTCTTTCATCAGGCGGAACACCACCAAGAGCTTTTGCTGGAACTCCGCATCGAGCAGCTCCCACTGGCGACTGGCTCGTGCCGCCATGGGATACACCTGCTCGACCTCTTTGGTCAGGAACAACTCCGGCGGCAGTGGCGGAGGCGGCACCAACTGCTCCCCAGCCAACAAAGCCGCGATCTTTGGGTCCATCTCGCGGCTGGCGGTGTGGTCATATCCTTCAAAAGCATGACCCAAACGCAGCCAACTGGACAACAGCGGCGCACTCAGCAACACGGCAGCACCGCCGGCAAGCCACATCCAATTGAGGGCGGCAAACCGCACCAGCCGCTGCACTAGGTCGCTGACCCCCTCGGTGCTGCTGCGCAAGCCTTGTTCCCGCCGCTGCCCCCAGGCCTGCATGCGGGCTCGCCCCTGGCGCTGCCACTGCAGAGCTTGGCCCCAGACACGCTCGCGCAAGGTGGGCAAAAAGACCAGCGCCAACACCGCACAGACCAGCAAAAAATAAGCGACAACGCTGAATATCACCACGGCAACACAGCCCACTACGACCAGAGAGACAACCCGTCATCATAGTGGGCCGCATGGGGGTGCAGCGGGGCCTCTTTTGGGGGAGGCCGAAGCGGCGGGAATCCCCCACAGACAAACTCATTCGAAGCTCTAAAATCTCGGCCTGCCTCTACTCACAAAAATGGGAGCCTGCGTTGTCCATGACGCCCGATCCGGGGAAAGCCCCCCCACCCGCTTGGCCGTCAGGCACCAGACCTTCGCTGTTCTCACACACAGGGTCTTCTCAAGACGACGGCCCGGTGTCCATCTTGTCCGCCATGGACGACAGCCCGCCTGCTGCGCGTGCCAAACTCAGTCAACGCCAACTGTGGCCTTGGTTGGGTGGTGGGCTGATCGCAGCGGCGGGTTTGATCTGGCTGGCTAACGAACAAAAAGCAGAGGCTGAACGACCCAAGCCCGTGCTGACGGCCACCGCAGCCAGCACACCGGCTCAGCCTCAAGCGCTGGCCAGCGCTCCCCTCGCAGACATCGTCGCCGCGTCGGCACCGGCCGTCATCGAAGTGACCGTCGCCGCCAACCCAGCGCCAGCAGCTCCCGCAGCCAGCCTGGCGCTGACAGAGTCGGCCGCAGCAGGCTCTTCAAACGCAACGCTGCTGATGGCTGCGGGTGCGGGTGCTGTCGCCGCGGGTGCATTAGCCGCCGCCCCCGAGCCTGCGGCCAGCACGCCCAAGAAGACCAGCAAACGCGCCAAAGCCGCCGCCGAGCGTGAGGCCAAAGCAGAACGCGAAGCTGCAGCCGCCACCAAGAAGACCCAAGCTGCCGCAGCGCGCAAAGCCAATGCCGCCGGCACAAGCCCTCAAGGCGGAGGCGACCCGGACGTCGACCTGATCGCCGCAGTGATGCGGCATGGTGAAGCCCCAGCCGCCGGCCGCAGCGCGGAGAGCGAGACCTCCCCCAGCTCGATTGCGGGCCTGGTGTCGCGCTGCAAGAGCTTGGGCGGCAGTGAGGCCAAGGCGTGCCGCCAACGCCTGTGTGAAGGTTACTGGGGCAAAGCGGAGGCCTGCCCCAAACGGCTGGCTCCCAAGAGCAGTGCCAAAACCAGTGCCGAAGCCAAGACCCCTAAGCGCAAGAAGAAAAAGAAAACCTCGTCCTCAGAGAGCGCGCAAAAGGCCTGAGCGCGACCCTGCCCGCTCAGGGCAGGGTGATGGTGACGTTGGCGGCCTGGGCGGGCAATTTCACCAATTCAGAATACGGCTTCAGGTCGGATTGAGTTTGGCGGTCCAGCGTCCAGCGCACACCCACAAATGCCAGCAAGCCAGCCAGCGCGAACACCGAGCCAATGACCCACAGCGGCACCTCGGTGCGCAGCTTGTGCATGACTTGATCGGGCGCCAGCGCGTGCGGTGCAAATGAAGCACGCTTGCCCTTGAGGTGCGCAATCTCATCGCCCAATCGAGACGTCAGGTAGCCGAGCTTTTCACTGCCTTCCAGCAAGTACTTGCCCTGAAAGCCCACCAGCAAGCACATGTGGAAAACCTCCAGCACTTGCAGCTTGGGCGCCCCCTTCTGGCGCGTCTCCTCCAGGCGAGAGAAGAAGTTTTCGCCAGCCAGTTGGTCGCCAAACAGCTCCAACTGCAAGGGCGTGCGCTCCCAGGTGTCGCGCAGCGCCGGCGCCATCATCACGGTCTCATCGACCAAGGCGCAAAAAGCGTACTTGGCCAGGTAGACATCCTCTGCAGGCGCCTCGATTCGCCGGCTACCCCGCTCGAAACTGATCAGAAAGTCTTTGAGCCGGTTACGAAACTCATCAGCGGATGCAGGACTAAAGCGATTCTTGAGCAAGAACAGCATGTAAAAGCCATCGGCCATCAAGTCGAGCAAAGTTTTGGCCTCTGGCGTGGCCATGGCCGGGCGCACGGGTGCACCGGGCTTCAGGCCGGCCAATAGCGAAGGGGCTTGAGGTTCACTCATGACAGACACTCATCATTGGTTCAGGGCAAACAGTTCCACCTGCAGGTCTGCAATGCCGTTGGGCACATAGATCATGATGGACTGTGACTGCAGCATGCGCTCATACAAGGGGCCACGCCCCTCCAGCGCAAAGTAATAGGCGCCCGGCCGCACAGGAATGGCGGACGGGACTTGCGGAGCATGGGTCAGTCGCACACCCCCCATGGCAGACAACACCAGTTTCTCGACATCATCCGGCGCCCCAACTTTGGCGCGCATGGGAATGACCTCGACCAACTCCGTCGGCGGCATGGCGGCGCTGATGCCCAGGTAAAAGGCCGTGGTCGGTGAAATCTTCTCAGACTCCAAGCGACCCAGGTGGAAGGCCGGCTTGGTCTCGGTCAGCGCAATGGAGAAATAGCGCGTCGAGATCACAGTCTCCAACAACTCTCGGATGATGTTGTCGAGCTTGGCGAATGACCGCCCTGGCTCAGCGTGTTTGTAGACCGGCAAGTCCGCCAAAGCATAGGCCTTAGAGAAGGTCATCAAGGACCCTGCCAACTCCAACATGCGCGCATACAGCCGCTCAGGATGCAAGCCTTGGTGTTGGTGCAAATGCATCAGCCCCGCACAAGCAGAACTGGCGGTGTGCAGCAACCAAAAGGATGCGATGTCGCCCGAACGAAACTCGATCACATGCTTGGAGGGTTCGCGATGTGAGCCATAAAGCGCCTCGACTTTGGCCTGCAGCACATCAATCAGCCGCCGCAGCATCATTTGCAAGGCAGGGGCCGCCTGCACACTCAGCACCGGGGGCACGAAGCGGCGGTCCAGCTCAAACACGCCGGTCGCGTTGCGGCGCAAGCGGCACAGGGGCATGCTGACCAAGTGGTCATGCGGCTCTTGATCCGCCACCACACGGGCGCAGCGGCGCAGCGTGGCAATGTCGGCCGTCGCCGCCTGCGTGAACAAATCTGGCGCGGCCGCATCTTGCTGGCGATAGCGCACCGCCATATCGCTGACCATTTCTGTGCCCGCGAAGTTCGTGGCATTGGTGCGCAGCGGCGCAATGGCAATGTGAAAGATCTGATCGACGGTAGCGGAAGCTAGGTTGCTGAGATTGACCGGGGGGGGCAAGTCATCGTCAGCGGGGGCGTTGTAGAGCTCGCCGTCGGGGAAGATCAGTTGCAGCTCAGTGATGCGCAACACACCGCTTTGCAAGGCGTCCGTGTCCACGCGGCAGTGCCGAACACCCCACAAATGCGGATGCGCCGCACGCATGGCCTCGGCCGTGCGCCACTCGTGATACGCGTCTTGCTGCTGAAAGTGCTGGGGCCTGAGAAACAAGCCTTCGCCCCACAGAACTTTGGATGTCTGGATCAACGGTTTAGCCGGGCCGCTGCAGCGCCCGTTCCCAAAAAGAGTCTTATTGGCACCGCACACCTGCCAAACGCAGGGTCTCCGGCGGTGCATTCAAAGGGTCGCCCACCGCCACACTCAACGCACAGCCGTGGACGCCAAGCGTAACGCCTTTTTGCTGAGCGGCCTTGCCATCAAAGACGAAGCGCCAGCGGCCTTGCGCCGGTGACCGAAACAAGGCCACCACGGCCAGATAGGGCGCAGCGGGGGTGAGGGTCTCCACCACCTCATTGTGCTGACCCGGAGTCAACACGATTTCTCGAACGCTGACCACATCGCTGCCAAAGGCCAGCTTCTCGGCGTCGGGGTTCTTGAAGGCGTCATAGGGTGCCAACGCGATCGCGCTCGTTTCTTTGAGCCTGTAAACCCTCACCACCACCGACAGGGAGCGCCCCTGCGGGTCGGAATTGAGCTGCTCTGCGGCATGGATGCGCAGCGGCACCTTGTACTCTGCGGGCGGCAGCGGGATGGCGTTAACGGCAGAGGTATCCGGCTTTTTCAAGCCGACAGCCTCTAGAGACTTGTCCACCACACCACCGCTACCAATCGAGCCGCACGCGGCCAATGACAGAGACAGCACAACGGCACTCAAGTACGTGAATCGGTTCACAAAGCAATGGCGCCACAACATGAATAAGCCCGGTACTGAAAGTAGGAGAATGGTGCCTGAACTTGGCTGGCACATCCATCCGCCGTGCCCACCTCTGACGGCGCCGCCCAAAAAGCGACGCCCGCATTGGAAGCCAATCATAACGTCGCCGATACACTGCCAAAGAGGGAGCTTGCACCCCGAAGAAGGGGGGATTGCAGGTATAACTTGGCACCGTCTATAGTCCAACCGTCAACTTAAGGGATGCAGGCATGATCATCACGCGTGGTCATGGCTTGGTCATCACAAATAATGAGAATTCGAGAATTACTCCCCTTGATCCGTCGTTGCGAAGCCTCTAAGGGCGCGCGCACGCCTTTCGCATCTGGCGTCAAACTGTTGCCCGCCGCACTGCTCGCTGCAGCGCTGACAGGCTGCGCCACGCCCGAGGCACCGCCCACTGCCCCCGCTTCGGTGCCCGCCACGCCCACACTGCAGTCCTTCTTGGATGCCGGCGCCAAGGCCCGCAAAGAAGGTACCCGCAACAAAGAGCGCGATGCCTACCGGGCCGCTGCTGCCGCCTACCCGACCAGCAAGCAACCCTGGCTGAAACTGGCCGAGGGTTACTTCGAAGATGCAGACTACGGCAACACCATCTTGGCCGCACAAGAAGTGCTGCACCGAGATGCTGCAGACCAAGTTGCCACCAGCATGCTGGCCGTCAGCGGCTTGCGTGTGGCCAACACGGCGCTGACCTCCATGCGCAAGCAAAACAGCTTGGGCGCCGACACCCGCAGCCAGGCCGAAGGTGTGGCCAAGCAATTGCGCGAAGTGTTGGGCGAGCCCGTGCTGGTGCCTAAGAGTGACAACGCCAACGCGGCGCCTGCGCCCGTGCGCCGCCCCGCCCCGCCGGCCCGTCGTCCTGCCAACGCTGCTGCTCCGGCCGCAGAAGCGCCGGCAACCACGCCCGCCGCTGCCCCAGCACCGGCCGCGCCAGCCAAACCTCCTGCCAAGCCTGCCAACCCGTTTGACAAGCTGAAGTAATCCCCTCGCCTGCTCAACCCTTTCATCGAGAACACCATGGCTAAGAAAGACAGCGTTCAAAAGCGGCTTGAGAAAGTGCGCCCTCCCCGCGTTCAACTCACCTATGACGTCGAGATCGGCGATGCGGTCGAGCAGCGCGAATTGCCTTTTGTGGTGGGCGTGCTGGGCGACTTCACCGGACAGCCGGACCCTGACAAACCGCTACCCAAGCTGAAGGACCGCAAGTTCGTCAATGTGGACCTCGACAACTTCGATGAGGTGATGGCAGGCATGGCGCCCAAGGCGTCCTTCCGCGTCAAAAACACCCTCAGTGCTGACGGCGGCGAGTTTGCCGTCAACCTGGGCTTCAACAGCATGGAGGACTTCCAGCCAGAAGCCGTGGTGCAGCAAGTCGAGCCCCTGCGCAAGCTGCTGGAAGCCCGCACCAAGCTGGCCGACCTGCGCAACAAGCTGGCTGGCAACGACAAACTTGAGGACATCCTCGGTGAAGTCCTCAGCAGTACCGAGCAGCTCAAGAAGCTCGAAGCCGAAACACGCGGCCCCAAGGAGTAACGCGCATGTCTCAAACCGCCGCATCCTCACAGGCGCAAGCCACCACCACTGAAGGCAGCTTGCTGGACAGCATCGTCACGCAAAGCCGGGTGGCGCGCTCTGACACCGAGCACCACCGCGCCAAGGACATCATCTCCGAGCTGGTGCAAGAGGTCTTGCAAGGCACCGTCGTGGTGTCCGACAACCTCAGCGCCACGCTGGACGCCCGCGTCGCCGAGCTGGATCGCCTGATCTCGGCACAGCTCTCTGAGGTCATGCACGCACCTCAGTTCCAGCAGTTGGAGTCCACATGGCGCGGCCTGCACTACTTGTGCAAGCACACGTCGACCGGCGCCATGATGAAGATCCAAGTCTTCAACGCCAACAAGAAAGACCTGATTCGCGACTTCAAGACCTCGATCGACTTTGATCAGAGCGCCTTGTTCAAGAAGGTCTACGAAGAGGAATTCGGTACCTTCGGTGGCGCCCCCTTCGGCGCCCTGATTGGCGACTTCGAGCTGACCCGTCAGCCCGAAGACATGTACTTCGTCGAGCAGATGTCGCATGTGGCCGCCGCCGCGCATGCGCCTTTCTTGACGGCTGCTTCGCCCGAGCTGTTCGGCTTGGAGAGCTTCTCCGACCTCGGCAAGCCGCGTGACCTGTCTAAGGTCTTCGACACGGTGGAGTACGCCAAGTGGAAATCCTTCCGCGAGTCTGAAGATGCACGTTACGTGGGCATGGCCCTGCCGCGCTTCTTGGGCCGCCTGCCCTACAACCCCAAGGACGGCATCACCACCGAAGGCTTCAACTTCGTGGAAGACGTCGATGGCACCGACCACTCACGTTACCTGTGGGTCAACTCGGCCTTTGCGCTGGGCGCGCGCCTCACTGCCGCCTTTGAAAACTACGGCTGGTGTGCCGCCATTCGGGGCGTTGAAGGTGGTGGCCTGGTCGAAGACCTGCCCACCCACACCTTCCGCACCGACGATGGTGAAGTGGCCCTGAAGTGCCCCACGGAGATCGCCATCACCGATCGGCGTGAAAAAGAACTCAGCGACCTGGGTTTCATTCCGCTGGTGCATTGCAAGAACACCGACTACGCGGCATTCTTTGCCACGCAGTCCACCCAAAAGCCGCTGAAGTACGACTCTGACGCCGCCAACGCCAACTCGGCGCTGTCGGCCCAGTTGCAGTACATCTTCTCGGTCTGCCGCATTGCCCACTATCTGAAGGCCATGATGCGCGACAAGATCGGCAGCTTTGCGGCAGCGTCCAACGTAGAGACTTATCTCAACAGTTGGATCGGGCAGTATGTGCTGGCAGACGACAGCGCCTCACAAGAAGCCAAGGCCAAGTACCCCTTACGCGAGGCCTCGGTGGAAGTGAAGGAGGTGCCTGGCAAGCCTGGCGCCTATCGCGCGGTGGCCTTTGTGCGACCGCATTTCCAGCTTGATGAGCTCTCGGTGTCTCTGCGCTTGGTCGCTGAGTTGCCAGGGTCGGCAGGCTAATTTGACCGTGCAGTACTAATCTAAAGGGAAAACAGGAATGAAAGACATTTACGTCGAGTTTAAGAACTCCGCCATCAAGGGCGACGTTCGTGACAGCGTGCACGGCAGCGCGAACCCCACCGGCCAGAACTCCAAGCCCACGATCGAAGTCGATTCGTGGTCGCATGTGATCCGCCAGCCCAAGTCGGCCTCGTCGTCGACCTCGGGCGGTCACACCTCTGAGCGCACCGAGCACGGTGAAATGGTGTTCGTCAAGGACATCGACTCTGCCAGCCCCAAGCTGTGGCAAGCTGCCTCGCAAGGCCTGATCACCCCTGAAGTGGTCATCACCTTCTATCGCGCCAGCGGCCAGACCGGCTCCTTCAACAACGGCACCGCCAATGCTCGCGTGAAGTACCTGGAAATCAAGCTGAAGAACGTGCTGGTCTCGCACGTGGCGCCGTCGGTGACCGAAGAAGGTCTGCCCAAGGAAGCCTTTGGCCTGAAGTACTCCGCAGTGGAGTGGAGCTACATGGCCGCCAAACTGGACGGCAGCCAAGCCGCCGTCACCGGCACCGGCGCCTGGAACCTGGCGACCAACACTGCGACCTACGCTTAATTGCGGGTTCAGCGATGAAAAGCGGCGGTGTCACAGCCGCCGCTTTTTTCATGCATGAAACGGTTTTCAGCCAGCTTTCTCGACAGGCTGACGGACACGTCCGGCCAGCGTAGCAGCGACCACGGGCTCAGCCTGGAGGCCGTGCGTGAGCACGTCGCTCGCGACCTGGAAGCCCTGCTCAACACCCGCCGCGGGCTGAGCAACGAGATCTTGGCCGACTTTCCGCGCAGCCGAGACTCGGTCTTGGGGTTTGGGCTCACCGATTTTTCGTCCATGAGCTTGGTCAAACCCGAAGACCGCGCCGACATTTGCCGCTCCCTGGAGCGCACCGTCAACCACCACGAGCCGCGCCTGCGCCAGGTCCGCGTGGAGTTGACACCCGAATCCTTTGGCAGCAAGAAGCTGTGCTTTCGCATCCATGCCATCTTGGCCGTGGAGGAACTGCGTGAGCCCATCAACTTCAATGCCACCTTGCACCCGGTGACCCAGCATGTGGACGTTGCGCGCCTTTAAGTCCACTGCGAACCTGAACGCTTGAGTCATGGAAAAACTCCTTCCACACTACGAGCGTGAACTTGCGTTTTTGCACGCGGCCGCCAAAGATTTCTCGGCCATGTACCCGCGTGTGGCGGGCCAGTTGCACATGGCGGGCGACTCCTCAGACCCTCATGTGGAGCGGCTGATCCAAAGCTTTGCGTTGCTGTCGGCACGCATCCAAAAGCGCTTGGACGATGACTTTCCGCTCTTCACCGAGTCGCTGATCGAGGTGCTTTATCCGCACTATCTGCGGCCCTTCCCGTCTTGCTCTGTCGCGCAGTTCGACATCGGCGCGGGCGCCTCGCAGATGACCCAAGGCAGTGTGGTGGAGCGCGGCACCGTGCTCAACACGCGGCCCGTGCGCGGCGTGACCTGCAAGTTCCGCACCGCCTATGACGTGCACCTGCTGCCGCTGCGTTTGAGCAGCGCCAGCTTCCGCTCGGTGCTCAATGCGCCCGACGGCACCCCAGTGCCCCGGCAGGCCACCTCGGTGCTGTCCCTGACCCTGGAGTTGGTCTCGCCGCAAGCGCAGTGGGACCAACTCGGCACCGACACCCTGCGCCTGCACCTCTCGGGCGACACCTCTCAAGTCACGGTGCTGCGCGAAGCCCTGTGTGGCCGCGTGGTGGGCAGCTTGCTGCAAACCCAAGCCACCGGCCCTTGGCAGGCGGCCCCAGAGTCTCTGCCCCGCGCGGTGGGCTTTGCCGAGCATGAAGCACTGATCGACTTTGATGCGCGCTCGCACGCCGCCTACCGGCTGCTGACCGAGTACTTCGCCTTCCCGGAAAAGTTCAACTTCATCGACCTGCCCTGGCCCAAAGCCTTGGCGCAGAGCAAGGCCCGCCAGGTCACCCTGCACTTGGCGATGGCCGGCATTCGCGGCGAATCGGACGAAGCCCGGCTTCTGGAGACGATCTCAGCGCGCAACTTGCTGACCGGCTGCACGCCGGTGGTCAATCTCTTCAGCCAGCGCGCCGACCCGATCCGCATCACCCACACCAGTGACCGGTACCCGGTGCTGCCCGATGGCCGCCGCGCCCACGGCCACGAGGTCTATTCAATTGACAAGGTGTTTCGCGTGCACCAAACCCCGCAGGGAGATGAGGTGCAGGAGTTCCGCCCCTTCTTCGCCCTGCAGCACGACGCGCTGCTGGCCAGCGGCGAATCCGCCGCCCGGTATTGGGTGGCGCACCGCGATGACACACTGGCCGCGCGCAGCCCCGGCTACGAAACCGAGATCTCCATCGTCGACATCAACTTCGACCCTGCTGAGGTCCAAACCGACACCCTGTCCATCGAGGTCAAGGCCACCAACCGCGACCTGCCCTCGCAGCTGACCGTGGGCCAAGCCGGTGGCGACTTGTTCTTGGAAGGCCTGCGCAATGCGCGCGAGGTGCGCCTGCTGCGCAAGCCCAGCCTGAGCCACCGCCTCGACCGTGGCCGCGGCGCACTGTGGCGGCTGATCTCGCACCTCTCGCTCAACCACCTCACCCTGTCCTCTGGCGGCTTGGAAGCGCTGCGCGAAATGCTGCGCCTCTACGACCTGCCGCATAGCGACGCCAACCAGCGCCAGCTCGACGGCATCGTCGGCATCAGCCACCACGCCGTCACCGCCTGCATGCCGGGCCAGCCCTTCGTCACCTTTGTGCGCGGCACTGAAGTGCGGGTCAAGGTCAATGAGCAGCACTTTGTGGGCACCGGCCTGCGGCTGTTCGGCCAGGTGCTCGACCACTTCTTTGGCCTCTACGTGCATGCCAACAGCTTCATCCAGCTCAAGCTCTTCTCCGAGCGCACCCAAGAAGAGTTGATGAGCTTTCCGCGGCGCAGCGGCGACGGGAGCCTGCTGTGAACCACAGCGTGATCCAGCGTCTGTTCAGCAGGCCTGAGCGCTACGGCTTCTTTCAAGCCGTGCGCCTGCTGCAACGCTGGTTCAGCCAACAAGAGCGGCTGCATGGCGCGGCGGTGTTTGAGCACAAGCTCAAGTTCCGCAATGCCTTGTCCATGAGCTTTCCGGCCAGCGAAGTGGCGGGCTTTGATGTCAAGCTCCACACCGACGCTGCCGCCACAGCGCCCGAAGCAGAGGCCCCAGCCGCCAAAGACATTGCGCGCCTGGAGATGACGCCCGCCTTCATGGGCCTGCTGGGTGCGGGCGGGGCGCTGCCGCTGTTCTACACCGAGCTGTTTGCACGGCGCGAGATGTACGAGAAGGACTTGGCCGGGCGCGCCTTTCTCGACATCTTTTTGCACCGGGCCGTCGTCTTGTTCTACCAAGCCTGGCGCAAGCACCGCTTGGCCATTCGGTTTGAAGACGACCCGCGCCATCAGTTTCTGCCCCTGGTGATGTCGGTGGCGGGCCTGGGCCACCCAGCGCTGCGCGACCGCCTGCGGGCCCGCGAAGGCGGCGTCTCCGATTTTGCACTGGCTCATTTCGCCGGTTTGCTGCAGCAGCGGCCGGTGTCGGCCACCACCTTGCGCCATGTGCTGGCGGCCTATTTCGGCGTGCCGGTGCAGGTCGAGCAGTTTGTGGGCCGGTGGTTCACCTTGCCGCGCGAGAACCAAACCCAGCTCGGCCTGGGTGGCGCGGGCCTGGGCCAAGGCGCGGTGATGGGGGAGCGCGTCTGGCAGCGCGACTTGCGCATGCGCCTGACGCTGGGCCCCATGTCGGCCGAACGCTTCCGGCGCTTTTTGCCCGGCGGGCCTGGTGCCGTGGCCCTGCAAGAGCTGCTGACCTTGCTGTGCGGCACCACCTTGGAGTTTGAGGTGAAGCTGGCCTTGAAGGCCGAAGCCGTGCAAGGCACCACGCTGGGCGGCAGCACCGCCACCCGCTTGGGCTGGGACAGCTTCCTGCTGACCCAACCGGCCGCCAATGACCGCCTCGATGCGGGCTATCAACTCTTGGCTGTGGCCTAGCGGCCAGGGTCAAACTCAACGAATCAAAACAAAGGGAACCTTCACCATGTCGTCGCACCTCAAGACGCTGATCTCCAAACTCAATGACAGCAGCCGCAAGGCCGCCGAGCGGGCCGCCAGCCTGTGCATGGCACGCGGCCACTATGAGGTCGACTTGGAGCACCTGTTTTTGGCCCTGCTGGAGCAGCCGCAAAGCGACTTCACGCTGCTGTGCCGCCGCCATGAAGTCTCCCCCTCTGAGCTGCAGCGCGACCTGGAGGCCGAGATCAGCCGCTTCAAGGCCGGCAACACCCGCACCCCGGTGCTGAGCGAGAACCTGCCGGCCCTGTTTGAACACGCGTGGCTGATCGCTTCGCTCGACACCCACAACCCGCGCATCCGCAGCGCCCACCTTTTGTTGGCCCTGCTCACCGACGACAAGCTCAAGCAACTCGCCTTCCGAGGCAGCAAGCTGTTCGTTAAGTTCAAGCTCGACGAGCTCAAGCACAAGCTCGATGAGGCCACCCAAGGCTCGGCCGAAGCGGTGCAGGCTGTGCGCAGCGCTGATGCCCCGGCCAGCGACGAAACCCCCAGTTCGGGCCACGCCGCCGCAGGCGCCACACCCGCCTTGGACCAGTTCACCACCAACCTGACCGAGCGCGCCAAAAGCGGCAAGCTCGACCCGGTTATTGGCCGCGACACCGAGATCCGCCAGACCATTGACATCCTGATGCGGCGCCGCCAAAACAACCCCATCCTCACCGGCGAGGCGGGCGTGGGCAAGACCGCGGTGGTCGAAGGCTTGGCGCTGCGCATTGCGTCGGGCGATGTACCGCCTCCGCTGCAAGGCGTGGCCCTGCACACCTTGGACATGGGCCTGCTGCAAGCCGGCGCCAGCGTGAAGGGCGAGTTTGAGAACCGCCTCAAAAACGTGATCGATGAGGTCAAGAAGAGCCCGCACCCCATCATCCTCTTCATTGACGAAGCCCACACCATGATTGGCGCGGGCGGCCAAGCTGGCCAGAACGACGCCGCCAACCTGCTCAAGCCCGCACTCGCGCGCGGCGAGCTGCGCACCGTGGCCGCCACCACCTGGGCCGAGTACAAGAAATACTTCGAGAAAGACGCCGCTCTGGCCCGCCGCTTCCAAGTGGTCAAGGTCGAAGAGCCCAGCGAGCCGATTGCCGCGGCCATGCTGCGCGGCATGGCCCCGCTGATGGAAAAGCACTTCACCGTGCGCGTGTTCGATGAGGCCATCACCGAGGCCGTGCGCCTCTCTGCGCGCTACATCAGCGGCCGCCAACTGCCCGACAAAGCCATCAGCGTGCTGGACACGGCATGTGCCAAAGTGGCGCTGGGCCAAAGCGCCGTGCCCGCCGCCATCGAAGACCGGGTGAAGCACCTGGAGCGCCTGGCCGCCGAAGAAGCCGCCCTGAACCGCGAGGCCGCCGCAGGTGCGGCGCACCACCCCAAGCTGGCCGAGCTCAAAACCTTGCGCGACACCGTGCAGCAAGAACTGGATGCGCTGAACACCCGCTATGAGGCTGAGAAAGCGCTGGTGACCGAGATCCAACAACTGCGCGCCACACTGGAAGCCGAGAAGGAAGCGGCCCAGGCCATTCAGGCCGCACAGGCCCAGGCTGCTGCTGCGCCGCAAGCCGAAGCCGCCCCGCTTGAAGAGCCCAAGAAGAAAACCAGCAAAAAAGCCGCCAAACCTGAAGCCCCGGTGCTCTCGCCCGCCCAGGCCGAGCTGCAGGCCAAGCTCGATGCTTTAGCCGCCTTGCAGGGCGAAAACCCCATGATCCCCATGCAGGTGGACGGCCATGTGGTGGCCGAGATCGTGGCCGCCTGGACGGGCATTCCGCTGGGCAAGATGGTCAAGGACGAGATCAAGACCGTCATGAGCTTGAAGCCCCTGCTGCAAGAGCGCGTGATCGGCCAAGACCATGCGATGGAAGCCGTGGCCCAGCGCGTGCGCACCGCCCGCGCCAACTTGGAAGACCCGAACAAGCCCAAGGGCGTGTTCATGTTCGTGGGGCCTTCGGGCGTGGGCAAAACCGAAACCGCCCTGGCGCTGGCCGACATTCTCTATGGTGGCGAGAGAAAGCTCATCACCATCAATATGAGCGAGTACCAAGAGGCTCATAGCGTGAGCGGCCTCAAGGGCAGCCCCCCGGGCTATGTGGGCTATGGCGAAGGCGGTGTGCTCACCGAAGCCGTGCGCCGCAACCCCTACAGCGTGGTGCTGCTGGACGAGGTGGAGAAGGCCCACCCCGATGTGCTGGAGATGTTCTTCCAGGTCTTTGACAAAGGCCAGATGGACGACGCCGAAGGCCGCGAGATCGACTTCCGCAACACCCTCATCATCCTGACCAGCAACATCGGCTCCAGCCAGATCATGCAGGCCTGCTTGAACAAGGCCCCAGAAGACCTACCCCCCGCAGACGCCCTGGCCGAAGCCCTGCGCCCCATCCTGATGAAGACCTTCAAGCCGGCCTTCTTGGGCCGCATGAAGGTGGTGCCCTACTACCCCATCAGCGACGATGTGCTGGAGCAAATCATCCGCCTCAAGCTCGGCCATATCGCGGCCCGCGTGGCGGCCAACCACAAGGCCGTGTTTGAGTTCGACACCAAGCTGGTGGAGGCCGTGCTGGCCCGCTGCACCGAGGTGGACAGCGGCGCGCGCAATGTGGACCACATCCTCAATGGCACTTTACTGCCAGAAATTGCCGCAGAAGTGCTCTCGCGCATGGCCGAAGGCGGCCAGATCGAAAAAATCAAGGTCAGCGCAGCCAAGAATGGAGACTTCCGCTACACGGTCAGTTGAGCGGATGATCCACGCACTTGTGGTGCCCCGTATGGATAGGAGATGCCGTCATGGACGACTCACTGAATTCTGCGACGCCCTCAGCCCCTGCAGCCCGCCCCGCCTGCGGCCCGCACAGCGCCGCGGCGGCGTTTTGCATGCCGCACAGCTGGGAGGCCCTGCGGCCCTGGCTGGGGTCGGCCTTGGCCAACGACGAGCACGAGCCCGAGCTGCTGATCGCCTGGCTGGCCCAGGCCCCCGCACACTGCCGTGTGCAAGCCCAAGCCGCCTTGCGGGCTATGAGTGCGGGGCCGTGGGAGGTCGAGCATCTGCCCCAAGACGGCCGGCTGAGTGTGCGCCTGTACAGCAGCGCGCCCGCCGCCCGCTGGCGTCTGAAACTCCATCCTGCACAGCCAGGCGGCCTGATCCGCTTGGATCTCCTCTGACGCTGGCTGTGCCTGCCGTTTAAGTACGCCCAGTCGGCTCGCCCCCCAGCCCTGTTCTTTTTGTCTATGTCCATCGCCACCCTCTTCCCTGCCTCCACCGCGGCCTTGGTCAGCCAGGTGGTGGCTGCCCTCAGCGGGGAGCTCAGCGGGGCACCCACACAAGCCCAGCGCCTGCTGCGCTTGCACACGCCACTCGGCCCCGATGTGCTGTTGGCCGAGCGTGCCACCATCCGAGAAGCCTTGTTGCACGAAGCCCCCAGCGTGCAGGGGGGCGACGCGGGCCTGCGCATTGAGCTGGACGCGCTGTGCACCAACACCCACCTGAAGCTCAAGAGCCTGATGGGCCAGCCCGCTGTGCTGGAGCTGCTGCTGGCCGACGGAACCTTGCGCCCCTGGCACGCCCACATCACCCAAGTGGCTCTGCTGGGCAGTGACGGCGGGCTGGCCCGCTACCGCCTCACGCTGGAACCCTGGCTGGCCTTTTTGGGCCAGCGCCAAGATGCGTGGGTCTTCCAGAACCAAACGGTAATGCAGATCATCGATGAGGTCTTCGCGGATTACCAGAACCAAGGTCAGCTTGCGCCCGCTTGGCGCTGGGAGCTGGCCGATGCCAGCGTCTACCCGCAGCGCAGCCTGTGCACCCAATACCAAGAGACCGACCTGGCCTTTGTGCAGCGCCTGCTGGCCGAAGAAGGTTTGTTTGCGTGGTGGGAACACAGCGCCGCGCCCACTGGCGCGGGCCTGGGCCAACACACCCTGGTGATCGCCGACCACAACCCGGCGCTCAAGCCCAATGCCCAGCCCGTAGTGCGCTTCACGCAGAGCAGCGCGGTGCTGCCCGAAGACAGCGTGCACAGCCTGAGCCGCCTGGCCCAGGTGCAAGCGGCCAGCGTACACCTGGCCAGCGAGGACTACCGCAGCTTGGGCGCGCGCCCGGTCAGCCAAACGGGCAGCGGCCCCGGCACCCTGCCCGAGCTGAGCCTGAGCGACGTGCCCGGCGCCTACAACTATGTAGACGCCACGCACGGCGAGCGCTTGGCCCTGCGCCAGGTGCAGGCGCTGGACGCGCTGCGCAGCCGCCAGAGCCTGCGCAGCAGCCTGCGCCAAGCCGCCCCGGGCACGCACTGGCTGCTGACGGAGCATCCACTGCACACGGGTCTGAACCCGCTGGACGACCAGTTCGTCACCCTCGCCACCGTGCATCAGGCCCGCAACAACCTGCGCGCCGACATCAAAGCGGGCCTCGCCAATTTGCTCGGCCCCGTGACCTTTGAAGCCGTGCTGGGTGCAGGGGCAGAGCTGCTGGGCGCCGGTGCGTCCAGCATCAGCTTGGTGGATCACGCGCGCGACGACAGCGCAGACGACGATGCAGAAGACGCCGCCGCGCGCGACCTGCCCAACCAAAGCCCCGAGCCCATCCACCATTGCACCCTGGTGGTTCAGCCCATGGCCCTGCCGGTGGCCCCTTATGCCTTGGCCACGCTGCCCGACACGAGCGGTACCCTGCAAACACCCGAAGTGCGGCTGCGCCCCCGCCCCCGCATCACCGGCGTCCAAACGGCGTTGGTGGTGGGCCTGGGCGACCCGGTGCACACCGACCGCGACCACCGCGTCAAGGTGCAGTTCCACTGGCAGCGGGGCACGCAATCCAGCCATCGCCTGGACCACGTGGCCGGCTCTAACGCGCCCGCGTCAGAGGCCGCCTGGAGCTGGGTGCGTGTGGCCGAGCGCCAAAGCGGTGCCAACTGGGGCAGCGTGTTCACGCCCCGCGTGGGGCAAGAGGTCGTGGTGGGCTTCACCGGCGGCGACATCGACCGCCCCGTGGTACTGGGCAGCCTCTACAACGGCCAGGGCCAGCCCGATGCACAAGGTAACGCCGTCTCGGCCGGGGCCGCAGGCGCCGTGGGCAGCGCCAATGCCTGGTTCCCGGGCAATGCCAAGCAAGGCGACTTACAAGCACACGCCCACCCCCAAGTGCACAGCGGCTTCAAGAGCCAGGAGCTGAGCAGCAGCCACACTGGCCAAGGCGGCTGCAACCAACTGGTGCTGGACGACAGCCCCGGCGCCAACCGCATCCAACTCTCCAGCAGCAGCGCGGCCACGCGCCTGCAACTGGGCCACCTGCTGCAGCAAACCGACAACCAGCGCCTGCAGCCCCGAGGCCACGGCCTGGACCTGGCCACCAGCGCCTGGGGCGCGGTGCGCGCAGGGCAAGGCCTGCTCATCAGCGCACATGCCAAACCCACCAGCACCAGCGGCGGTGCGCAAATGGACAGCCGCGAGCCCATCAGCCGCCTGGAGCAAAGCCAAGCCCTGCTGCACACCCTGGCGGAGAGCGCCCAAGCCCACCATGCCAAGCTGGCCACGGAGCCTCAGGTGAAGGGTGCAACGGCCGAGCAAGCCGACAAGCAACTGCCCGCCGAGCGCGGCCACCATGCCACCTTGAAGAGCTTGGCGGCGGTGATGGAGAGCGGGGGCACTGAAGCGTCTGCGGCAGGTGATAGCGGAAGCGACCAAGGCGAGTCCTCCAACACCGCCATCCAAGGCGAGACATCCAACACCGCCATTCAAGGCGGTGAAGGCACCATCCCCGCCTGGGCTCGCCCCGACCTCATTCTGGCCGCCCCCGGCGGCGTCGCCAGCGTCACCCCGGCCCACCACCTCATCAGCGCTGGCGCCACCAGCACGTGGGTCGCCGGGCAAGACCTGCAACACTTGGCTCAAGGCCACCACAGCAGTGCCGCCAAAGACGGCATCGTGCTCTACACCTACGGCAAAGCCACCCACACCGCCAAGCCCAACACCGAGACCGGCATGGCCCTGCACGCGGCCAGCGGCAGCGTGCAAACCCAAACCCAAAGCGGCGCCACCCACCTCACCTCCGACGCCAACGTCAGCGTCACCAGCACCAGCGCCGAAGTCACCGTCGGCGCCCCCAGCCACGTCCTGCTGACCGCCGGCGGTGCCGCCATCCGCATCGAAGGCGGCAAGATCAGCCTCACCGGGCCCGGCAGCATTGAGCTGAAGGCGGGGATGAAGAACTTTACGGGGCCGGGGAACATGTCCGCGTCCCTGAGTCTTCCCGAACTTCCAAAGTTAGAGGCACAGTACGCAAAGTCCTTTGCACTTTACTCACTGGAGGGAGAGGTCCTCTCTGAAGCACAAATTCAGTTGTTCGACCCTGTAAGTCGGCAATCAATTTGGACCTCTGCGCTCAGCTCTGATGGCACGACTCAACTGACCCAGGCCGAACAAGTGCAAGACTATTTGGCTTTGGCGGGTTACGACTCATGGACGGCGCAGTTCGAGGATGTGGACGACTCTGAGATCGCTGAAACGGATCAGTTTGCTGAAGACCTGATCAGTGATGAAGAAGGTCGAGAGGAAGAGTCTGACGTGATGGATGAGCGCCATGGCCACTAAGGCAAGAACTTACACCGTCAAATCTGGCGACACGTTATGGGGCATCAGTCAGCACTTTGACACCGACGTAGAGACGCTTGCCCGTTTGAATCACTTGCAAGGTCGGCAAAAGCACATCCTGAGCATTGGTCAGGTCATTGTGCTGCCCGACGCTCAAGACGACGTGGACACAGAACTCACCATCCGCGTACTTGACCTGGCCTTTCGCCCCATCAAACGGCCAAAGCTGAAATTGGAATTCGACGCAGGACACAAAGAGCTTGTGGGATCTGATCAGGGCTTGGTAGGCCCTGTCAAAGTCTTGGACCACGCCAAAGGTCTCAAAGTGTGGTTCAAGGAGCTTGACGGCCGGTACGCGCTGATTGCTGAACACGAGGCCTTACCCCTCGGCAAGAAGCAGCTCACCCTGACTTCACGGCGCATGCTGGTGCGCGGCAAGTATTGGGTCGAACAAGGCAGCAGCGCACGTGCTAGCGCCGACGTCAAGCGGGAGATTCAGCGTACCCACCCAACGCCCCACATCCCCGTTCAACCTAGCTCCGGTTCACCAGCACCAGCGGCCAAGGTGGGATCCAGTGCCGCAAGCAAACCGGCCGCAGCCCCTGCCACAACAGCGCCCAAGCCACAGCAGCCACAGCCGGTTGTCAAAGAGACTCGAGTGGATGGTGGCAAACCACAGCAGGCCGTTGGTGCAGTTTTTGCGGAGGGTAACCTGCACCTGAGTCCCGCCAACGAGAAGTACAGAAAACTACTGTTGGACATCAGCAAGAAGCATGCTCTGACGCCCCATGCGCTGGCTGCCCTCATCAATGCCGAAGCCAGCAAACTGGAGAGTGGTGAGTGGAACGCCAACGCCCAAGCTGGAAGCTCAAGTGCAGCTGGCCTCACCCAATTCTTGAATCGCACCTGGTTGCAGGTCGCAACAGACAAGCGTTCGGCCGTCAATCAAAAACTGAAGGCCGATCATGGCTATGAGCAGGTCAACGGCCAATGGCAGGGCGACACTTACTCGATCTACGGCAAGAAGGGAAAGGTCAAGACCGACATCAAGTCCGCGCCCGTATTGGCCTTGCGTTTCACGCCTGCATACTCCATAGATGCAGCAGCGGTCTATGGCTTGATCAACCTCGACTATTTGGCAGACAAGGGTCTGAATATTGCCGCACTGGCACCGGAAGACAAGGCCAAAGTCATGTACTTGGCACACCACGAAGGTGCGGCAGGTGCCTTGGATGTCATCAAGGGTGCTCTGACTGAAGAGCGAGCGGCGGAGTTGCTTCCCATTCAAGTTGGCGCAAAGAAAGCCAAGGAACTAGCGGGGCGCTTCGACGGCAAATACGCCCTAGCCTACCCTTACTGGCTTTACGCCTATACGGACTCCAAGATCAACGTCGTGAACTTCATGGTGAAGCCCGATGGTCTGCAGCCCAGAACCATGAGCGACATTGCCAAGGCGCTCAATGGTCAAGCAGCGGCTAAACCCAAAGCTAAGGCGGTGCCTGCGCCGTCTCCACCCACAAGACAAACAGCCAACCCACCGGCACCTGCCGCGGGCAGCTCTGATCCCGGCACTGTTGGTGGCATCGGAAAGCTGGTCAACCCATTGGCGGTTTGCACGATCCGAACCGCGGGACTTGCAAGTGCCCGCAGTGCCACCTTCGGCAAGGTCAGAAACAACAACACCAAGAATCACCAAGGCATTGACTTGGCGGCCGATTCCGGCACGACTATCTATGCCGTGGCCAATGGCAAGGTGATCAGCCTCTCAAGAGCCTTCACTGCGACCGCCAACTTTGGTGCCTATGTGCTGCTTGCTGTCGATGTCAATGACCTGCCTGAAAAGCAAAGAAAGCACTACCAGGCGAGCTACCCCAACAATAAGGAGGTGTATTTTTTCTATGCGCACCTCAGCGAAATCGATGCAGCTCTGGACAAACCAAATGGCAAGTTCGTCACTGCCGGAAAGGCGCTGGGCAAAACCGGCGCCAGTGGCAACGCCAAGGGCATGACGACGATTGCCAAAGGAGGGCACCTTCACTTTGAAGTCCGGCATCGCACCAACGACATCGGCAAAGGGCTCGGTGGGCGACTAGACCCCCTGCCCTTCCTGGTCAGCTATACGATGCCGAAATAGGATTTTCTCAAGCTTGTCATGAACCACTCCACCCTGTTTGCTCGCCAATCCTGGACAAGCCTCCACCGCGCCGTGGCCCTGCTGAGCGCGGTTGCTCTGTCCGCCTGCAGCCCCTCCGGGACCTCCACTACACCACAGACTGCTTCCCAATCCATCGTCGCGGCCTCGTCGGTGGCCGTTGAGCCGCCTGTGAAAGCTTTAGCACTGTCCTCAGCCTGCACCAGTGCCTTGGAAGTCCTGAACACCTGTGCTCACGAGGCGCAGTGCGGCCCTGATATCTCCATGTTCTTGCCTTCTGCGGCCAGGTCTCAGTGGGTGGCCGCTTCGCAGACGCCAGGCTTCAACGAAGATGCCTTTAATCGCTATTGCGAAGCGGCTTGTCGCAGCAAGTCCGGCGCGGTTGATCAGGCAGCCTTTGCCGCAGATGTTTGTGGTAGCAAGGGCGGGCCTGCCGCCAGTTCAGCCTCAGCGCCTTCTGCTGCGGCCAGTCACGATGGGGCGATCTCGATCATCCTCGGCAAGGACTTGTCTGTATCCGCTGAACCGGTGCCACTCAGCAGAGTCCATCAAGCCCTTGGAGAGCCTCTGAAGACGGAAAAGTCTCCACATGAGTGCGACAGTGCCTACGAGGCCGACAACATCAAGCTGCTGACCTACGCTCACGCGGCCTTTGAAAGTGATGGCAAGACAGCGGTGCTGCGGTGGGCTGACCTAGGCCCAAGTCTAGGCACCCTCGATTTCGCAACCAAGGTGCCAGGCAGCACACTGTCCTTTGAAGCCTTCAAATCTTCGTCCGGTCTCAAGCCCATGGAGATTGATGCCTCCACGCTGCGCGTACCAACACGCAAGGGCGCCTCGTTGGAAAGCGCTTACGACCTGAAGTACAGCAAAGGCCAGTTGACCCGCATTGAGCTTTGGATCGGCTGCTGAGGCCTGTGTCTAACTCAATCGATACAACACATGCCTCCTCAGCGGGCTACCCTCCGGCACCGCCGGGTGATCAAAGTCCTCACCACGGTTGACCATTCCCAAGCGCTCCATCACCGCCCGTGAGGGCTGGTTGATAGCGGCGGTGAAGGACACGATCTCGGGCAGGCCCAGGCACTCAAAGCCGATACGCAAAGCTTCGCGGGCGGCTTCGGTGGCAAAGCCCTGGTACCAGTGGGCGCGGGCCAAGCGCCAGCCGACTTCCACGCAGGGTGCGAAGGGCAGCTCGGCATTGGGGCGGGCCAAGCCCACAAAGCCGATGAAGGCGGTGGTGTCTTGGCGCTGCACGGCCCACAGGCCCCAGCCTTGCTCGGCCATGCGCTGCTGGATGCGGTCCACCATGGCGTCGCTTTGCGCTCGGCTCAAGGGGCTGGGGAAGTAACGCATGACTTCAGGGTCGGCGTTGAGTGCAGCAAATGGCTCGCGGTCGCTGTCTTGCCATGGCCGCAGCAGCAGCCTGGCCGTCGGCCAAGCGGATTGGGGGGACACCGTGGGGGCGGTCATGGGCACCTCATCACAGGCCATGGGTGGGCCAGGGCCAAAGCTTCAACCAATCCGCAGGTGCGTGGCAGTGGTGGTGGGGCTGCTCCGCCTGAAGTTCTTCCGCGCTGCCAAAGCCCCAATACACGGCGGCGCTGCGCAGGCCGTTGCGGTGGGCGGCTTGCAGGTCCACATCGCGGTCGCCGATCATGATGGCGTGCTCGGCCACCTGGCCGCTGGCGCACAGCGCCTGCAATTGCTGCCACTTCGGCGTGCCGATCTCACCGCCGCTGACCCAGGCAAAGTGATGGCGCAGGCCGAAGAGGTCGAGGATTTGCTCGGCAAAGTCCACGCGCTTGCTGGTCACCAAGCCCAGCACGGCGCCGGCTTGGCGCAGGGCTTGCAGCGCCTCGGGCACGCCCGGGTAGAGCGTGTTTTCAGCATAGCCACGCTGGGCATAACGCTCGCGGTAAGCGGCCACCAGCTCGGCCAGATGGGCGGCATCGTCGCGGCTCGTGAGCGCCTTGAAGGTCTGGTCCAGGGGCGGGCCGATGTAGCGGTGCAGGGAGGCCTCGGGCCGGGCTTCGTAGCCCAGGGCCTGCAAGCCCTGGTTGATGCAGCGGGCGATGCCCAAGCTGGGGTCGGAGAGGGTGCCGTCCAGGTCAAAAAGCAAATGGGAGCGCATGGCTCAGTGTGCCATGCGCTCCCATGTCAGCGGGACGGACGAGGTGCTTCAGCGACGACGCTGGCGCAGTGCCCAGGTCAATGCGGCCAGCCCGCAAAACTGCAGGGCCAGCAGGCTCAAGGCCGTGGCCTTGGCAGGGAACAAGGCCCCCAGCACGGCAAACAGGGCGCCGGCCTGCAGCACGCCCGCCAAGATGCCGTCCCAACGGGTGGCACACAGTGCTTGGCCCGCCGCGCGAGCGGCTTCGCGGGTGCACAGCGCCAGGCTCAAGCTGGCCACGGCGCCCAGCCCCAAGGCCAAGGTCGGGGCAGCCCCCAAGGAGAGTTGGCCTTGGCTCAGCGCCAAGGTCAGGTGGGAGACGGCCTGCAAGCCCAGGGCCACGGCGGCCCAAGCAAAGCCCGACTGACCCATCGCCAGCAAGCGCTGGCTGCCCGCACGCGCCCACACCGGCTCACCTGACTCGTCATGGGCTTCGGCACGGCGCTGCAATGACGCCCGCAAGCCCCAACGCAGTGCCAGCCAGCACAAGAGCACGCAGGCAGCGGCTTCTACGGCCGCAGCCACGATGGCCGGAGCGGCGCCCAAGCTGCCACCGGACAAGGCTTGCGCCGCGCTCAGCACGGCTTCCAACATCAGCACCAGACTGAGTGCGGCCAACAAGGCGCGCGAGTGCCATGCGGCTTGGGCAGGCAGCACATCGGCCGCAAACCGGGGCATTTGGCGAAGGGCGACCGTCGTCAACACCAGGGCCGCACCGCCCCACAAGGCCAGCGCCGCAGCGGCTTGGGCCACCAGCGGCAGATGCAGCACCAAGGCCACCGCCGCCACCCACTGGGCCACCGCCAACACGGCCAAGCCCAGTACGACCACGCGGGCATGGTCGCGGTCGCGGCCAGGGCTCTCCAGCATCAAGACCATGCTGCGGCCCGCCACCAGGGCCAGCCCGGCCGCGCCCACGGCCAAGCCCAGGGCAGCCACGGCAGTGTGCAGGTGCAAGCCCAGCAGGGCCAGCGGCAAACCCGCCATCATCAGGTACAGCGGCGTGGCCAGTGCCCGCGCGGGCAAGCTGGCCGTGCGTGCCAATTCGGCCGAGGGCTGCAGCCAACGCGGCAACACCGCCAAGGCCACGGCTGACACCACCAAGGGCAAGAGGCCAAAGACCGCCACCAGGGCCACGCTCAGGCTGGGCTGCACCGCCCAACGCAGCTCCACCCCATAGGCCTGAGTCAGGGCAGTGGCCGCCCACCAGGGCACCAAGAGCGCTGTCGCCCAGGCCGCAAAGGCCCAAGCGGCCTGCGCCGCAGAGGCCCGCCACAGTGGCGCAAAAAACACAGAAGAACGCTGCCTGCGGCCACCAATGGTGCCGGAGGGCATACCAGCCGGTTGAAGTTGAACCATGTCAGAACGATCTAAAAGGCCAAGAATTTGGTGAGGGTGTTAGCGCACACTCTTCAGCCAATCCTTTTGGGAGATGGCCTGAAGCATGAAGATGGCGATCTACATTGATCAACATCATCCCGCGCTGTGCGCGGCCCGCAGGCTCGCGCACCCTGTTAAGGGTTAAACCTTAGTCGTCCTGGCTGACCCTGACCTTGAGCCCGATCAATCTGCTCGGTCAACACAAGGACTGATGGCGGGAGTTTTTTGGCGGCACCACCACCAAAAGACAGTGGGGGACTTGACCTGATAGGCCGCCCCGGGTGACCGGCCAGGAGGGTTGGGGGGACTGCCAAAGCGAAGTAAAGGGGGAGCCCCGCCGACAGGCGGGGCGGAGGACATGAGCGGCGGCGGTCCCCCCAGCCCTCCTGGCGCGCGCCACACCCCAAGCGGGTTTTGTCTCTCAATGCCCTGCGAATTGCCGTGCAGGACCCTGAGACGCCTGCCCCACCCAAGGCGCAGTCGCTGGCGCTGTATCTGCCCGCATTACCTTGACCGCGCAGTACTTGAACTCCGGAATCTTGCCGAAGGGGTCCAGCGCCGCATTCGTCAGCAGGTTGGCCGCCGCCTCGGTGTAGGCAAAGGGGATGAACACGGTGCCGGGCGGGGTGCCGTCGTCGCGGCGGGCGGTCAGGGTGATCTGCCCACGGCGAGAGGCCACGGTCAAAGCTTGACCCGGCTGAACGCCTAAGCGCTGCAAATCTGCGCCATTCAAGCTGGCGGTGGGCTGGGGCTCAAGAGCGTCCAGCACCTCGGTGCGGCGGGTCATGCTGCCGGTGTGCCAATGCTCCAACTGCCGGCCGGTGATGAGCACAAAGGGGTAGTCGTCATCTGGCTTTTCGGCGGCGGGGATGATGTCGGCGGGCACCAAGCGCAGCTTGCCGTCGGGCGTGGGGAAGTGGTCGATGAAGACGATGGGGTGACCGGGGTCGTCCTCGCTCAGGCAAGGGTAGGTCACCGCGCTGTCGCGCTCCAGGCGCTGCCAGCTCACACCGGCAATCACCCCGTGCATGGCCTGGCGCATCTCTTCATAGACGGCCGCCACGCCACTCTCGGGCCCGGGGTAGTGCCAGTTCAGGCCCATGCGCTGGGCGATCTGCTGGATGATCCACAAGTCCTGCCGGGCTTGGCCAGGTGGGTTCAGCGCCCGGCGGCCCATTTGCACCGTGCGGTCGGTGTTGGTCACCGTGCCGGTCTTCTCGGGCCAGGCCGAAGCGGGCAGGATGACGTCGGCCAGCCAGGCGGTTTCGGTCATGAAGATGTCTTGCACCACCAAATGCTCCAACGCCGCCAAAGCAGCGCGCGCATGGTTCAGGTCCGGGTCGCTCATCGCCGGGTTTTCGCCCTCGACATACATCCCCCAGACCTTGTGCGGGTCGCTCGCAGGTGCCACCGCCTTCTTCAAAATCTCGGTCACGGTGTAGCCCGGTGTGGCGTCCAGCGGCTGGCCCCAGAACTGCTCGAACCAGGCGTGCGCCTCCGGGTTGTTCACCCGCTGGTAGTTGGGGAACATCATCGGGATCAGGCCCGCGTCGCTGGCGCCCTGCACATTGTTCTGGCCGCGCAGCGGGTGCAGGCCCGAGCCCGGCTTGCCGATCTGGCCGGTGATGGCCACCAGCGCAATCAAGCAGCGGGCGTTGTCCGTGCCATGCACATGCTGGCTCACGCCCATGCCCCACAGCACCATGGCGCTCTTGGCGGTGGCAAAGGCGCGAGCTACCTCGCGCAGAGTCTCGGCCGGGATGCCGCAGATGGGCGCCATGCGCTCGGGCGAGTAGGCCGCCACCGTGGCCTTCAGCTCCTCGAAATGCGTGGTGCGCTCCCTCACAAACGCCTGATCGACCAAGTCTTCTTCGATGATGGTGTGCAGCATCGCATTGACCATGGCCACATCGGTATCGGGACGGAATTGCAAGGTGCGCCACGCATGGCGCGCGATGTCGGTGCGGCGCGGGTCGGCCAGCACAATCTTGGCACCGCGCTGGGCGGCGTTTTTCATCCAAGTGGCGGCCACCGGGTGGTTGGACGTGGGGTTGGAGCCGATCACCAAGATCAGCTCGGCCTCGGTCACATCGATGGCCGGGTTGCTCACCGCCCCCGAGCCCACGCCCTCCAGCAAGGCGGCCACGCTGGACGCATGGCAGAGCCGCGTGCAGTGGTCCACGTTATTGCTGCCAAAGCCGGTGCGCACCAGCTTTTGGAAGAGATAGGCCTCTTCATTGCTGCCCTTGGCCGAGCCAAAGCCGGCCAAGGCCTTCAGGCCGTGTTGGTCACGCAGGCGCTTCAGGCCACCGGCGGCAAAGTCCAAGGCCTCTTCCCAGGTGGCTTCGCGGAAGACCTCGCGCCAGTCGCCTTGGCGCTCGGCATCGCTGGCCAGCTTGGGCACGCCGGCCTTGCGGATCAAGGGCGTGGTCAGCCGCCCCGCATGGTGCACATAGTCAAAGCCAAAGCGGCCCTTCACACACAAACGGCCTTGGTTGGCCGGGCCGTCTCGGCCCTGCACCGCCACGATGCGCTCGTCTTTGATCTGGTAGGTCAGCTGGCAGCCCACACCGCAATAAGGGCAGACGGAATGCACCTCGCGGTCCACGCTCAGGTCCCCCTGCAAGGTCTTGAGCGACAAAGCGCCGGTGGGGCAGGCCTGCACGCACTCGCCGCAGGCCACGCAGCTGCTCTCGCCCATGCCCACCCCGAGGTCAAAGCTGATGCGGGTGTGCGCGCCCCGGCCGGTGACGGCAATCACATCATTCACCTGCTCTTCACGGCACGCCCGCACGCAGCGGGTGCACTGAATGCAGGCGTCCAAGTTGACCGCCATGGCCGGGTGGCTCAAGTCTGCTGCAGGGCCGGCTTGCGCCAGCGCGGCCAAGGCGGGTCGCACGCTCACGCCCAGCGCTGCACTCCATTCGCTCAGCTCGCCATGCGGCTGCGCCGCCTGGCCCGCCACCCAGGCCTGGCCCTCAGCGGGCCTGTCGGCCAACAGCAGCTCCAACACCATCGCTTGGGCTTTTTGCGCGCGCGGGCTGTCGCTGCGCACCACCAGGCCAGGCTCAGCGGCGCGGCAGCACGAGGCCGCCAGGGTGCGCTCGCCGTCGATCTCCACCACGCAAGCGCGGCAGTTGCCATCGGGGCGCAAGCCGTCTTTGGCACAGAGGTGCGGGATGCTCACGCCCACGCGCTGGGCCATTTGCAAAATGCTCTCACCGGGCTGGGGTGTGTGCGCCTGACCGTTCAAGACCACGCTGCTGCTCATGATGCGTCTCCTGGGTTGCCAACTTCTTCAGGGAAGTAGCGCTGCACGCAGCGGATCACATTCGGAGCGGCTTGCCCCAGGCCGCAGATCGAGGCGTCCATCATCACGGTGCTCAAGTCGTTCAAGGTCGGGTGGTCCCAGGTGCCGGGCAGGCCCATCAGGTGCGCCGCTTTGTCGGTGCCCACGCGGCAGGGGGTGCACTGGCCGCAGCTTTCATGCGCGAAGAACTGCATGGCGTTATGAGCCAGCGCCCGCGCGCTGTCGGCTTGGCTGAAGACCACCACCGCTGCCGAGCCAATGAAGCAGCCATGTGGCTGCAAGGTGTCGAAGTCCAGCGGCACATCGGCCAGCCGGGCCGGCAGCAAGCCGCCCGAGGCCCCGCCGGGCAGATAGCCGTAAAGCGTATGCCCCTCGGCCATGCCGCCGCAATACTCCTCCACCAGCTCACGCAAGGTGATGCCGGCCGGTGCCAGCTTGACGCCCGGCTGCCGCACCCGCCCACTGACCGAGAAGGAGCGCAAGCCCACCCGGCCATGCCGGCCAAAGCCGGTGAACCAAGCCGCGCCGCGCTGGGCGATGTCCCGCACCCAGTACAAGGTTTCGAAGTTGTGCTCCAGGGTGGGGCGGCCGAACAAACCGCGCTGCGCGATGTAGGGCGGGCGCAGGCGGGGCTCACCGCGCTTGCCTTCGATGCTCTCGATCATCGCGGACTCTTCGCCGCACACATACGCCCCCGCGCCCCGGCGCAGGATGATGGGAGGCAGCGCGCCGACAGAGGACTCGTTCGCAAAGTCCTGCAACTCGGCCAGCGCCTGCTGCAACACGGCGCGGGCGCCGTGGTACTCATCCCGCAGGTAAATGTAGATCGCGCTGACGCCCACCACCTGGGCGGCCACCAACGCACCTTCCAAGAAGCGGTGCGGGTCGCGCTCCAGATAGCTGCGGTCTTTGAAGGTGCCGGGCTCGCCCTCGTCGATGTTGACGGCCATCAGCCTAGGCGCCGGCTGCTCGCGCACGATGCGCCATTTGCGCCCCGCCGGAAAGCCCGCACCGCCCAGGCCCCGCAAGCCCGAGGCTTCCATCTCGGACAGCACCTCCTCGGCGCTCTTTTGCCCTGCCACCACCGCCCGCCACAGCGCATAGCCGCCTTGGGCGCGATAGGCCGCCAGGCCTGTCCAGGGCGGCGAGAGCGGCTCATCGCCTCGCGTCAAGGCACAGGGCGCCTGGGCCGCAGGGTCATAGGCTTGCGGGGCCTGTGCGGCGGGCGGGTGCGAGGCACCATCGCCCTGCGCCACCTGCTGCAAGACCGCAGGCAGTGTGGCCCGCAACAGCGGGCGCTGGCCCAGCACGGCCACGGGGGCCTGCTCGCAGCGGCCCACACAGGGTGTGGCCACCACCTGCACCTGGGGCGACAGCGCCTCGCCCAAGCGCGCCAGCAGCTCACGCCCCCCCGCCATGGCGCAGCTCAGGCTGTCGCACACGCGCAAGGTCAGCGCGGGGGCGGCCTCGTCGTCGTCGAGCACCTGAAAGTGGTGATAGAAGCTGGCGACCTCGATGACCTCGGCCATAGAGAGCCGCATCTCGGCGGCCAGGGCGGCAAGCTGGCCCTTGAACAAAGCGCCTTGGCTATCGTTGAGCCGGTGCAGATGCTCGATCAATTCGTCCCGCGCATGGGGCCCGTCGCCAATGAGGCTGCGCACCAGCGCGCGTGCCGCATCATCGACCTGTCGGCCTTTGAGGTGGCCTCTTTGGCCGCTTTTGCCGCCCGCGCGGCCGGCCTTGCCGATGGCCTCGACTGGAATGGCCACCGTGTTCATCTCAGCGGCTGGATGGTTGCTTGGAGTCATGTCTTTCTTATACCGTGCGAACATGCGCGGCTACGCTGAATAGGTCAATGGATGTCATTTTCTGAACTGGGCTTGTTGCCCGCCCTGGTGCAGGCCTGCGCACGTGCCCACTTTTTGCAACCCACGCCAGTGCAGGCCTCGGCCATTCCGGCCCTGCTGGCCGGCCGCGATGTGCGGGTGCAGGCGCGCACCGGTTCGGGCAAGACCGCTGCCTTTGCCTTGCCGCTCTTGCAGCAATGGCTGACCGGCAAGCCCCAAAGCCCGCGCCCTGTGCGCGGCTTGGTGCTGGTGCCCACGCGCGAGCTGGCCCTGCAAGTGGCCGAGACCCTGCGCGACCTGGCGCATGAGCTGCCCGGCCTCATCAAGATCAATGTGGCCTTTGGCGGCGTCTCCATCAACCCGCAGATGATGGGTTTGCGCGGTGGCGCCGACATCGTGGTGGCCACGCCGGGCCGTTTGCTGGACCTGGTGCGGCACAACGCCCTGCACCTGGACCAGGTCGCCACGCTGGTGCTGGACGAAGCAGACCGCCTGCTGGACCTGGGCTTTGCCGACGAGTTGAGCGAAGTGCTGGCCCTGCTGCCCCAACAGCGCCAATGCGTGCTGTGCTCGGCCACGTTTGCGCCGGGCGTCAAGGCGCTGGCTGAAGCCTTGCTGCACGAGCCGGTGGAGATTGACCTGGCCAGCGCGGTGGCGGCCCGCCCCGACATCTTGCAGCGCGCCATCGTGGTGGAAGAAGAGCGCCGCGGCCCGCTGCTGCGCCACCTGCTGGCCCAGGCTCCGCAAGACAGGGCCCTGGTGTTTGTGGCCAGCCGCTACCGCACCGAGCATGTGGCCGCCAAGCTGGGGCGCGACGGCATCCGGGCCGCGCCCTTCCATGGCGACATGAGCCAGGGCGCCCGGACTGACGCGCTGCTGGCCTTCAAGCGCGGGCAGGTGCAGGTGCTGGTGGCCACCGACATGGCGGCGCGCGGCCTGCACATCGAGGCCTTGCCCATCGTGGTCAATATGGACCTGCCCCGCTCGCCCGAGGACTACATCCACCGCATCGGCCGCACCGGCCGCGCCGGTGGCCAGGGCGAGGCCATCAGCTTCGTGCCGCCGGCCGCTGAGGCGCACTTTCGCCTGATCGAAAAGCGCCAGGGGCAGCGCGTGCCGCGCGAGACGGTGCCTGGCTTTGAGCCCCGCGAGCCGCTCGCGGCGTCCAGCGAGGCTGCTGACGCAGCCGAGGCCACGCCGGGCCGTGGCACGGGGCTGGACCCGAATGGTGGCATCAAGGGCCATCGCAAGAGCAAGAAAGACAAGCTGCGCGAGCGCCTGGCCGCTGAAGGCCAAAGCAGCGCCGCAGGCCGGACGCCCAAAGCACGTTGAGAAGGGTGAGGTGCGGCGATGAGTCACAGCCTGCATGTTCGCCGCTGCGGTACTGGGCCGCAATATGAGGCCGATCTCCAGTGAGCAGCGCCGTCCGCATCCGCCCGGTCTGGGCCATCAACACCGCCAGCGGCAGCCCGCTGCCGGCGCGCCTGCTGGAGCTGCTGGTGCAGGTGCAGGCCTGCGGCAGCCTGCAGGCGGCCAGCACGGTGCTGGGGCTGTCCTATCGCCATGCCTGGGACTTGCTGCGCCAGGGCGAGAGCCTGCTGGGCGGCCCGCTGCTGAGCATGGCGCGTGGCAAGGGCTCCAGCTTGACGCCCCTGGGTGCCAAGCTGGTGTGGGCCCAGCGCCGCATTGAGGCCCGCCTGGGGCCGCTGCTGGAAACCCTGGCCAATGAATTGAGCGCCGAGCTGAGTGCAGAGTTGGCACCCAGCCTGCACGGTGCCGCCCCCGCACTGCGGCTGCATGCCAGCCATGGCTTTGCCATCGAGGCTTTGCTGGCGGCCCTCAGCGCCCAAGGCGTGGCCTTGGAACACCGTTACGCCAGCACCGTGGCTGCGGCCGCTGCCCTGCAAGAGGGCCATGCGGACATTGCCGGCCTGCATCTGCCCGAAGGCGCGCTTGAGGCTGTGGCCCGCGCTCGCTACGCCCCTTGGCTGGGCGAAACCCAAGCCGCACAACCGGGCTGGCAGATGATCCATATCGCCCGCCGCCGCCAAGGCCTGATGCTGCCGCCGGGCAACCCTCTGGGGCTCTCCGCCCTGATTGATTTAGCGCGCACAGGGCTGCGCTTCATCAACCGTCAGGCCGACTCGGGCACACGCCTCTTGCTCGAAGGCTTGTTGGCGCAACAAGGCTTGAGTGGTGCCCAGATCCGGGGCTTTGAGCAGAGCGAATTCACCCATGCGGCGGTGGCGGCCTATGTGGCCAGCGGCATGGCCGATGCAGGCTTTGGCTTGGAAACCGCCGCACGGCAGTTCAAGCTGGACTTCATCCCCTTGGCCAGCGAGCGTTACTTCTTGGTGTGCCGCCCTGCGACGCTGCAACACCCGACCGTTCAAGCCCTGCGCCTGTCCCTGCAAGAGCCGGCACTGCGCGAGCAACTCAACGCCCTGCCCGGCTATCAGGCCGAGGGGGCGGGAGACGTAAGCACTTGGTGAAGGCCGGGTCTCAGGCCCAAAACTTGGAGACCAAGATCAACAGCGCCACTTCGGCCACTACGGCCAAGAGCATGGGCATCAAGGGGCCCCACGCAGTGCTGTCATCCGGCCGGCGCAACTGGCGTCTGTGTTGGCGATAGGCTTGGTAGCCCAGCGCAAAGGCCAGCAGCGGCAGCGCTGCGGCAGGCAAAAAGTGATACGCCAGCGGGAAGGCCGCCAGAGTCACCACCACCGACGCCAAGCCCCAAGCGCTGCCTCGGCTGTCGGACTGCAACATCAGATGGCGCGCGCTCATGGGCAGGCTCCGCGGCCAGACAAGCGTGCACACCATCCCACGACCCACAAGGTCTTGTCCATCGTCGATCCTCCGCCTTGTTGAAATACGGGGGTCTTGGATCAACCCCTTCATGAGACACATGGTAGCCCAGCGCGATGACGTCGATTCGCAACACCCTACCCCTAAAGTGAAAGGTCGGGCCGGGGCACACTCTGGGCCATGAACAGCCCTCACATCTCCTCGGTGGAGGCCCTGCGGCGCCTCTATGAGCCCACCCGGGAACGCTCTGCCAAAAAGGAGTTGCCCGAGTTGGACCGGCACTGCCAGCAGTTCATCGCGCTCTCACCTCTGGTGGTGGTCAGCACCCACTCGGCCCTTGCCAGCAGCCCCGGTGCAGACGCCTCACCGCGCGGTGGCGCCCCCGGCTTTGTCAAAGTCTGGGATGCGCAGACCCTGCTGATCCCCGATGCGCCAGGCAATAACCGGCTGGACACGCTGGAGAATATTGCCTCGGGCCAGGCCTTGGGCGTGGCCGGCCAGGCAGAGGTGGGCCTGCTGTTCCTGGTGCCCGGCGTGGACGAAACCTTGCGTGTGCATGGCCTGGCGGTGCTGAGCACGGCGCCGGCCGAGTTGAAGGCCTGTGAGGACGAGCGCCGCGTGCCCAAGCTGGTGATTCGCGTGACGGTGCAAGGCGCTTATCTGCACTGCGCCAAAGCGCTGATGCGCTCTGCGCTGTGGGATACCAGCCGCCACATCGAGCGCAGCCGCCTGCCCAGCATGGGCGAGATGATGCGCGACCAGATCGCGCAGTACCGGGGCGAAGCGGTGGTGGCCGAGACGCAAGCCGAGATGCTGGCGCGTTACCGCCAAACACTTTGACACGCATGCCTCTCGACATTCCTGTGTTTGAAACCCCGCGCTTGCGCTTGCGCGGTTTCACGCCCGAAGACTTCGAGCCCTGGGTGGGCTTTTACGCGAGTGAGATTTCTGCCACCTATGGCGGCCCCTGCGGGCGCGACGAGGCCTGGCGCAAGTTCGCCGTGTTTTCAGGCCACTGGGCCTTGCGCGGCTATGGCCCGTGGGCTTTGGAGCTGAAGGCCACCGGCGAGTTGGTGGGCTTGAGCGGCCTGTGGTTCCCCGAGGGCTGGCTGGAGCCTGAAGTCACCTGGGCCTTGCTGCCCGGCCATCACGGCCAAGGCTATGCCACTGAAGGCGCCCAGCGCGCTTTGCAGGCCGCCTACGAACATTTTGGCTGGCGCACGGCTGTCAGTGTGGTGGCCGTGGGCAATGAAGCCTCAGCCGCCGTGGCGCGGCGCTTGGGCGCCACGCTGGAAGCCTCCATTCCGTTTCGAGGCGGCGAGGGCTGGGTGTTCAGGCACCGGGGGCCTGTCGATCACGCCTAGATTACGGGCAGACCCACAACAGCATGCCTTTGCCCTGGGCCACTGCGCCAGCAGCCAAGGCAGACATCTCTGCCAGCAGCGGGGTCAGTTCGGCGACGGGCCAGCGATCTCGGCGGGCCACGTCGCTTTGCGCCCAAGCCGCGGCCACAGGCGCACACTCCGTCTCGGCCATCAAGGCCAGATGCTGCACCAAGTCTTGCGGCAGCGCTGCCAGCCAGGGGTCGCCTTGTTCAGTGCCCTCACCCTGCGAGAGCAGCTCGAACAGTTCGACGTCAGCATTCACAAGATCCAGCGTCGTGGCTTCGCCGCGCATCACGCGCCGCAGGCTGGCCAACAAAGCAGGGGTCAGGCCGCGCGATTCCAGCGTGGGCCAGATATTCGCGTGGCCTTGGGCGGTCAGGATGGCGGGCGCGTCGTCGAGGGACGCAACGATCAGGTCTGTGAGCATGGTGAGGCATCAGGTTCGGGCAGACAGCACCTTAGCCTAAGGGCACACCACTTCAGACGGAGACATGAAAAAACACTGCATCGCGCCACGGCGTGGCCATCTCTTCGCTGATGGCCAGTGCCTTCAGCCCGCCACCACCCGCATGGTGGGCGAAGGCGGCAGCGGCTCGGCGTCGAAGCGCTCAAAGCCGCAGTAGCACAGGAAGTGCTTGTTGGCGGCACGGCCAAACAGCGTCAGCCCCAACTGGGTCGCCAGTTCGTGGCCCATGTGGGTGACACCGTTGCGCGAGACGATGATGGGCACGCCCATCAGCGCGGCTTTCATCACCATCTCACTGGTGAGGCGCCCGGTGGTGTAGAAGATTTTGTCGCCGCCGTGCACGCCATGCAGGCCCATCCAGCCGGCAATGGTGTCGATGGCGTTGTGGCGGCCCACGTCTTCGACAAAGTACAGCATCTCGCCGCCCTGGAACAAGGCGCAGCCATGGACGGAGCCCGCTTTGCGGTGGATGCTGTCTTGCTGGCGCATGGTCTCCAGCAAGGTCTGCAAGGTGCTTTGGCGAATGCGGGCTTCAGCGGGCGGCGGCAATTGCACGGCGCCAACTTGGCTCATCACGCTGCCGTAGACCGTGCCTTGGCCACAGCCGGTGGTGACCACGCGCTGGGCCGTGAGGTCTTCCAGGTTGGCAATGCCCCGGTGCGTGCGCACAGCAGCCGCGTTGACCTCCCAATCGACGGTGATGGAGGCCACTTCGCTGACATCGGCAATCAAGCGCTGGTTGCGCAAATAGCCCAGCACCAGCAGCTCGGGGGCGGCCCCCAAGGTCATCAGCGTGACCAACTCACGCTTGTCGACAAAGACGGTGAGCGGACGCTCAGCCGGGATGTGGATGCTGCGGCGCTGCCCGTACTCATCTTGCACTTCGATCTCACGCAGCATGCCGACTTGGGCCTGCGTGAGGTGGGGCGCACCGGACACCGGCGTGCGAGGCGGGCGGCTCGAGGCACCGCCTTGAGCGGTGACTTGAGCGTTGTGAGGGGAGGCGGGCGCAGGCGCGGTCATGGGCCTGGAGTGTGCGTCAAATCCGCGCTGCGCGCCGTTGAAACTGCCTCAGGGCTTCTTGGGGGCCGAAGCGCTGGCAGCAGGCGCGGCCACGGCGGCGGCAGGTGCAGCCGCGCCAGAGGCCGCAGGTGCGGGCGGCACAAAGGGGCCAGGGTCTGCACAGGCCGGTGTGTCGACTTGCGCGCCGGGCTCCTTGCCAGCCTTCTTGGCACTGGCACGGTAATGGTCGGCCACACGCTCACGCGATTTGCAGAGCTGGTAGTCCGCCACCTTGTTGCCATGGGCGGTCTTGGCCGCAGCTTCAGCGGCCTTGGCCTTGGCTTCATCGCTGGGTGCCGGCAGCTTGGCTTGAACAGTCACCGCGGCCAGGGCCAGCGCCAAGGGAATCAAAACTTGCTTCATACGGTTTCCTCACTCAGGCGCCAGGCTGCAGCGTCGGGTTGGGCGCGGGCGGTGTGCTGCGTTGCGCAGGGATCTTGCCCGCTTTGACATCGTTGTACCAAAGCTCGTGGTGCTCTTTGGCCCAGGCTTCATCCACATAGCCGGTCTTCATCGCACCCAGTGCGCCCTTCACACCAATGGTGCCCATGTAGATGTGGCCAATCAGCAAGGTGGTCATGATCAATGCGGCCACGGCGTGGATCATGTGGGCGACTTGCATATCACCGCGCAGATACGCCAGGCCAGGGACCAGCTTGTCGAGAATCAGGCCCGAGCCCACGACCACCAAGCCAGGAATCAACACACCCCACCAGAACATGCCCTTCTCACCGGCATTGAAGCGGTGTGACGGCACTTCTTTGTCGCTGAGCATGCCGCCCAGCTTGCTAAGCCAGACGAAGTCCGACGCATTGGCAAAGTTGTCCTTGATGAAGGTGACGACCACCACGATCAACGACACCGCAAACAGCGGGCCGACGAAGTTGTGCGCCGTCTTCAAGGCGTAAGTGAGCCAGCCAAACAAGGTGCTGCCGATGACCGGCAGCAAGAGGAACTTGCCAAAGGCCATCACCAAGCCCGAGACCGCCAACACCACAAAGGCGGACGCATTGGTCCAGTGTGCAGCCCGTTCAAAAGGCGTGAAGCGCTCGATCTTGCGGCCGGTTTCCGGGTGGTCATGGCCCAGCGGGCCGCGCTTCCAGTAGAAGATGGCCAAGGCCAGCACCGCCAAGAAGATCAGCGAGCCGCCATAAGGAATGATCCACTGGTTGCGAACTTGGCGCCAAGCCTCGCCGGCCGTGGTCTTGGCCGAGCCGGGGTACTGCACAAAGGGTTGAATCAACACGCCTTGTTCGGCACCAGGCAGGGAGCTGTAACCCGGCGTGGTGCCGCTTTCGCGCACCGCACGCCAGGTGGGCGCATTGTTGCCGGGTTGGCTCTTGGCGCGCTGGGCTTGGGTCTCGTCAGGCTTGGGCTCGGCCGGGGCCACAAAGCCCGCAGGCGGGCCAGAGCGCGCCGCAGACGCCGCCACTGCAGGCTCTGCGGCAGCCGTGGTTTGGGCTTGAGCCGACAGCGACAGGGCCACGCCCAGCGTCAGCGTCGTCAGGCCACGGGTGATCATGGGATGCATACGGGCACCTCCGGGGCTCAGGGCTTCATGGTCGCCGCAGGCGCCCGCGAATACTCGTTTTGACCCTGATTGCGCTGGCGGATCTGGTTCTCCCAGGCCGCTTTGTCGCCGGCTTTGAAACCGGCTGCCGTGTAGGCCGCGCTGGCACCGGTATGGGCGGCAGCATCAGTCTTGCGCGCTGTGCCTGCGGTTTGAGCTTTCTCGCTGCAGGCCGTCAGCGCCATCAGAGACAGCGCGGCGCAGAGGGTGATGGTACGCATGCTCATGACTTGGCCTCCTCGGTCTTGGCGCCGCTGGTGGGCTTGCCATAAGCCGTGCCCCAGCCCCAGACTTCGCTGCCCTTGCCGCGGGTCAACACACGGGTGCGGAAGATGTCGGCCACGACGTCGCCGTCGCCACCCAACAAAGCCTTGGTCGAGCACATTTCCGCGCAGGCCGGCAGCTTGCCTTCGGCCAGGCGGTTGCGGCCGTACTTTTCGTTCTCGGCGGTTGAGCCATTGGCTTCGGGGCCACCGGCACAGAAGGTGCACTTGTCCATCTTGCCGCGCAGGCCGAAGGTGCCGTTGGTCGGGAACTGCGGCGCGCCAAACGGGCAGGCATAAGAGCAGTAGCCGCAGCCAATGCAGACATCCTTGTCGTGCAGCACCACACCTTCGTCGGTGCGGTAGAAGCAGTCCACCGGGCAGACCGCCATGCAAGGCGCATCGCTGCAATGCATGCAGGCCACCGAGATGCTCTTCTCGCCGGGCACACCGTCGTTCAGGGTGACGACGCGGCGGCGGTTCACGCCCCAGGGCACGTCATGCTCGGCCTTGCAGGCGGTGACGCAACCGTTGCACTCGATGCAGCGCTCCGAGTCGCAGATGAATTTCATTCTGGCCATATCACAAACTCCTGTGAAAGTGGGACAGCGCAGCAGACGCCGGGCCGCCCCAAGTCTGCTGCGCGCCCCCTTGGGGGGCAGATGCGAAGCAGATGGGGGTCAACATTTACGCCGCGTCGCGCTCGATCTGGCAGAGCGTGGTTTTGGTTTCTTGCATCATGGTCACACTGTCGTAACCGTAGGTCGTGGCCGTGTTGATGGCCTCGCCACGCACGATGGGCATGGCGCCTGCCGGATAGAACGGTGCCATGTCCATGCCGCCCCAGCGGCCCGAGAAGTGGAAAGGCAGGAAGACCGTGTCCGCACCCACCCGCTCGGTGACCAGCGCCTTGACACGCAGGCCCTTGAACTCAGGCACGGCAGCCATCGGCGGGGTCTTGACCCACACATATTCGCCGTTGCGAATGCCCCGGTCGTTGGCGGCCTTGGGGTTGATCTCGACGAACATGTCCTGCTGCAATTCGGCGAGCCACGGGTTGGAGCGGGTTTCCTCGCCGCCGCCCTCGTACTCCACCAAACGACCGCTGGTCATGATCAGCGGGAAGCTCTTGCCGATGTCCTTGTTCTTTTCCTGCACCGTCTTGTAGAGAGTGGGCAAGCGCCAGAAGGCCTTCTTGTCGTCGTGGGTCGGGTACTTGGCAATCATGTCGGGCCGGTTGCTGAACAGCGGCTCGCGATGCTTCGGGATAGGGTCCGGGAAGTTCCAGACGATGGCCCGCGCCTTGGCATTGCCAAAGGGGTGGCAGCCATGGTTCTTCATGGCCACGCGGATGATGCCGCCGGAGCTGTCGGTCTTCCAGTTCTTGCCCTCGGCCGCTTTTTGCTCGGCTTCGGTCAGCTCGCCCCACCAGCCCAGCTTCTTGAGCAAGATGTGGTCGAACTCAGGATAGCCGGTGGTGATGTCGGCCCCCACCGAATGCGAGCCATCTGCAGCCAGCAGCGACACGCCTTCGCGCTCCACGCCGAAGTTGGCGCGGAAGTTACCGCCACCGTCCATCACATGCTTAGAGGTGTCGTAGAGGTTGGGGCTGCCCGGGTGCTTCATGGCCGGAGTGCCGTAGCAGGGCCAAGGCAGGCCGAAGTAGTCACCGTCAAAGCTGTAGCCGGTTTCTTTGTCGATGCCGCCCTTGGCCTTGAGCGTCTTCACATCGAAGACGTTCATATTGCGCATGTGGGCCTTCAGGCGCTCTGGGCTTTGGCCGGTGTAGCCGATGGTCCAGACACAGCTGTTGATCTCGCGCAGGATGGACTCGGTCTCAGGCTCCATGCCGCCCTTGCCTTGCACCATCTTGTAGTTCTTGACCAGCTCTTTGCCAAAGCCCAGCTTCTCGGCCAGCTGAGTCATGATCATGTGGTCGGTGCGGCTCTCCCACAGCGGCTCAATGACCTTCTCGCGCCACTGAATAGAGCGGTTGGAGGCGGTGCAAGAACCGCTGGTTTCGAACTGGGTGGTGGTGGGCAGCAGGTAGACCGCACGCTTGGGGTTCAGGTCTTCAGCCTTGCCCGGCATAGCCGCCATGGCGGCCGTGGCGCTGGGGAAGGGGTCGATGACCACCAGCAGGTCCAGCTTGTCCATGGCCTTCTTCATCTCCAGGCCGCGGGTCTGGGAGTTGGGCGCATGGCCCCAGAAGAACATGCCGCGCAGATTGCTGTCTTGGTCGATCAGCTCGTTCTTTTCGAGCACACCGTCGATCCAGCGAGAGACGGTCATGCCGGACTTGGTCATCATCGCGGGCGAGGCGTACTGCTTCTTGATCCACTCGTAGTCCACGCCCCAGGCCTTGGCAAAGTGCTTCCAAGAGCCTTCGGCCAAGCCGTAATAGCCAGGCAGGGAGTCAGGGTTGGGGCCGACGTCAGTCGCGCCTTGCACGTTGTCGTGGCCCCGGAAGATGTTGGTGCCGCCGCCACTCTTGCCCACATTGCCCAAGACCAGTTGCAGCAAGCAAGACGCCCGCACGATGGCGTTGCCAATGGTGTGCTGGGTTTGACCCATGCACCAAACGATGGTGCTGGGGCGGTTCTCGGCCATGGTCTTGGCCACTTTCAGCACCGTGGCTTCATCGACGCCGCAGGCCTCTTGCACCTTCTCAGGCGTCCAGAAGTTCAGCGCTTCTTCGCGCACCTTGTCCATGCCATAGACACGGTCCTCGATGTACTTCTTGTCTTCCCAGCCGTTCTTGAAGATGTGGTGCATCACCCCGAACAAGAAAGGAATGTCGGTGCCGGAGCGGATACGCACATAGTCGTCGGCCTTGGCTGCGGTGCGGGTGAAGCGTGGGTCGACCACGATCATCTTGCAGCCGTTCTCCTTGGCATGCAGCATGTGCAGCATGGAGACCGGGTGGGCCTCGGCCGCATTGGAGCCGATGTAGAGCGCCGCGCGGGCGTTCTGCATATCGTTGTAGGAGTTGGTCATGGCCCCATACCCCCAGGTGTTCGCCACACCCGCCACGGTGGTGGAGTGGCAAATACGGGCCTGGTGGTCGGTGTTGTTGGTGCCCCAGAAGCTGACCCACTTGCGCAGCAGATAGGCCTGCTCGTTGTTGTGCTTGGAGGAGCCCACAAAGAACAGGCTGTCCGGGCCACTTTCCTTGCGCAGCTCCAGCATCTTGGCCGCGATCTCTTCGTAGGCCTGATCCCAGGAGATGCGCTGGTACTTGCCGTCCACCAGCTTCATGGGGGTGCGCAGGCGGTACTCGCCGTGGCCGTGCTCACGAACCGCCGCACCCTTGGCGCAGTGTGCACCCAGGTTGATGGGGGAGTCGAACACCGGCTCTTGGCGCACCCAGACGCCGTTTTCCACCACCGCATCAATGGCGCAGCCCACCGAGCAGTGGCCGCACACGGTGCGCTTGACTTCCACCTTGCCGGAGCCATCGGCCGCAGCACGGGCCGAGCTGGCGGCTTCGGCCTTCTTCACCAGGGTCAATTGGCCCGCCGCGATACCCGCCCCCACACCCAAACCGGAGCGGCGCAGGAAGGACCGACGGTCCATGGTCGGAATGGCACGCGTGATGCCTCGGGCCAAACTGTTCACCAGCGAGGATGAAGCCGAAGCTTGAGGCGTCGTGGATCTGCGGGTCAGCAGCATAGTGTCTCCTTGGGGGTCGAGCCGCAGCCCTCAGGCTGCCGCGCTGTCATTCAAGCAATGGGATCGAGCCAGCGCCGCCTTCAGGGGCGGCGAACCGACAAAACGGGCCATGCAGGCCCAAGCGGCCTCAGACGCGAGCGGTCTGGTAGTAGCGCTGGATGTGGGCCGTCAATCGGTAGCCTTCAGCCTCTTGGGCAGGGGCCACGGGCGCGGCGGCCACTTCAGAGGCGGGCTCTGCCTTGGGCAGCACAGCGGCCACAGCGGCCAGTGCACCGGCGGCACCCACACCGCCAAACACGGTGCGGCGGGAAATGGTCGACGTCTTCTTGGATTCGTTCATCTTGGGGTCCCTTGGTCAGTTAGGCCCTGCACAGCGTTATGCAAACGCCTGCATGTTAACTAGAGATTAGGGAAGAGCGCCAAATTTTTGGCAATCAGGCGCAACCCGATGCGCCCCTGGAGGCCGTTAGCACGGCGTCAATGCAGGCCCTCCAAAGGACTTTTTGTGTGACTTTCTTGGCCGCTCAAGGCTGATGTGGCCACTTTGGGGCACTTGCGCTTCAGTGCCCTAGCGATTGGCCGATGACGCTGAAGTCGAGACGTCGAAGGGGCCAAGCCGCCCCTTGGACGGCCTTTTTCTGCCAACCCAGCCCTGAAGTCACACCATGAGCGCCAAGAACACCCCCGCGACCACGACCGCAGCCCCAGCCACATCCGCCAGCGCCCAACGCGCGGCCCCCTCGTCCGGGTTGAGTGCAGCCGACGCCGCTGCCGCTGCAGCGGGCGGAGCCGCAGGCGACGCGCAGGCGGCGGCTGTGGCCGGCAGTGCGGGCTTGGCGGCGGCGGTGCTGCCCGGCGGTCAAGTCTTGGCCGTTGAGGGCTCGGCATGGCTGCAAGTGCCTGGCCAAGCGCCCCAGCCCTTGAGCGCTGGCGCCAACGTGCCACCGGGCGCGGTGATGCTGGCCGCCGCAGACGCCGTGGTGCGCCTGAGCCGCCCGCAAAGCGTGGGCGCCAAGATGGCGGCCAAGAGCGGGCTGGACAAACTGATTGCCGACTTTGACAAGGGCACAGGCGACACCGCCACCGCGGCGGGTGTGGCCGGTGGTGATGAGACCACCGCCGAAGGCGGCCTGCGGGTGGACCGCGTCAGCGAAGCCACCACCACCGCGGGGCTGGGCACCAATGGCAGCGGCAGCGGCAGCAACGGCGCCGAGTTCCCCACCGCAGGCACAGCGGGCGGCACACCCGACGGCACCACCCCGACCACCCCGCCCAACATCGTGCTGGATAACCCCGGCCTGACCGGCGACGCCACGCCACGCATCTCCGGCAGCACCGACCTGGCGCCGGGCTCCTTGGTCACCGTCACGGTCACCGACGCCAATGGCCAGGTGCAGGTCATCACGGCCACGGTCGGCAGCGACGGCCGCTTTGCGGTCGACACCGCCCCTCTGCCCGACGGCAACTTCTCGGTCAATGTGCAGGCCGAGAACACCACCGTCACCACGGGCGGCACCGTGGACACCACACCACCCACGCTGCGCCTGGACCCGGTCGCCATCACGGGCGACAACACCCCGGCCATCACCGGCCAGAGCAATCTGCCCCCCGGCAGCACGGTGCAGGTCACCGTGGTGGACGCGGTGGGCCGCAGCCAGGAGCTGACCGCCACCATCGGCAGCGATGGCCGCTTCTCGGTCAGCCCCCCTCAAACCTTGAGCGATGGCCGCTACACCGTGCAGGTCGTGGCCACGGACGCTGCGGGCAATGCCCAGACCAACACCACCACGGGGGTGGTGGACACCCAGGCGCCGAGCGTGAGCGTGGATGCGCCGGACCTCAGCAACAGCACCCAGCCCACGGTGTCCGGCCGCACCGACCTGCCCAGCGGCACCCCGGTGGAGGTCAAGATCACCGACGCCAACGGCCAGACCCAAACGGCTCAGGCCACCGTGCGCCCGGATGGCAGCTTCAGCCTGACACCCAGCACACCGCTGCCCGACGGCAAGTTCACGGTAGAGGTCACCGGCCGCGATGCCGCCGGCAACCCCAGCACCAGCACCAGCACCGGCACGGTGGACAGCACCGCGCCGCTGTCGCCCAGCATCGGCAGCGTGGTCGATGACCACGGCCCCATTCAAGGCCAACTCAACCCTGGCGGCGCCACCGACGACAGCCGCCCCACCTTCAGCGGCAGCGCGGAGCCCGGCAGCACCGTCACGGTCTACACCAACGGCGTGCCCATCGGCACCGCCCCGGTCGGCCCCAATGGCACCTGGACCTTCACACCCGAAGTGCCGCTGCCTGCAGGCCCCAACAGCGTCACCACCACCGCCACCGACCCGGCCGGCAACACTGGCCCGAGCAGCCAGCCCTTTGCGCTCACGGTTGATGTCGGCGCGCCCCAGGTGCCCAGCATCATCAGCGCCACCGACAACGTCACGCCCGTTGAAGGCCTGCTGACCAAGGGCAGCGGCACCAACGACAACACGCCCACCCTGAACGGCAGTGGCCGCCCCGGTGAGACCGTGACCCTGTTTGCCGATGGCCAGCCCGTCGGCAGCGCGGTGGTCAATGCCAAGGGCGAATGGAGCATCACACCCGGTGCCTTGGCCGACAAAACCTGGGCCTTCACGGCCGAGGCGGTGAACATCCACGGCGTGCACAGCCCCGTCACCGGCGCCTGGCCGCTAACCATCGACACGCAGGCGCCGCGCCAAGTGGCGGTGGACACCGTGACCGACAACGCCGGCCCCGTGCGTGGCGAGATCACCGAAGGCAGCACCACGGACGACGCGACCCCCACCTGGCAAGGCAAGAATGCCGAGCCCGGCAGCACCATCACTGTTTATGACAAGGGCGTGGCCCTGGGCAGCACCACGGTGGGCCCCGATGGCACCTGGCGCTTCACGCCGCCCGTCGCCCTGCCTGATGGCCCGCACAGCCTGACGGTGACCGCCACCGATGCCGTGGGCAATGTCAGCACGCCCACCGCGCCGCTGAACTTCAGCATCGACACCAGCGTGGTGTCCAGCCCCACCATCGACAGCGTCACCGAAGCAGGGGCCAGTGGCGAAGTGCCCATGGCTTTCAACCAGGCCAGCAAGGACACCACCCCCACCCTCAGCGGCAGCAGCAAGCCCAACCAAGTGGTGCAGGTGTTTGACGGCGAGACCCTGCTGGGGGAGACCCGCGCCGATGCGAGCGGCCAATGGCGCTTCACGCCCAGCACGCCGCTGCCCGATGGCCCGCATGACTTTGTGGCTGTGAGCCTGAACGCAGCCGGCGTGCCCAGCGAGCCTTCCAACGCCTTCCGTGTGGTGGTGGACACCCAAGCCCCCGATGCCCCGCCCAGCCTGCAAATCAGCGACGACGTGGGCCGCGTTCAAGGCAGCCTGCAGAGCGGTGACAGCACTGACGACAACACGCCCACCTTCAGCGGCAGCGGCGCCAACCCCGGCGACACCATCACGGTGCTGGACGGCGGACAGCCCGTGGGCACCGCCGTGGTCAAGCCCAACGGCACCTGGAGCCTCACGCCTCTCACACCGCTGACACCCGGCGCGCACGAGTTCACGCTGACCGCCACCGACCCGGCGGGCAACACCTCTGCGCCCAGCGCACCGTTTGCGCTGACCATCGACATTGCGCCGCCGGATGCGCCCACGATTGGCGGCATTTTTGACAACACCGGCGCCGTCGTCGGCGAGATCGCGCCTGGCGCCACCACGGACGACGCCAAGCCCACCATCTGGGGCTCGGCCGAGCCTGGCTCCACCGTTGAAGTCTTTGACGGCGATACCCTGCTGGGCCGCGTCACCACCGGACCGGATGGCTATTGGACCTTCACCCCCACGCTGCCGCTGCTGCTGGGTGAGCACGAGATCAGCGCCCGCGCCGTGGACGAAGCCGGCAACACCAGCGCCCCCAGTGCGCCGCGCGACTTCAACCTGATGGATGATGCACCGCCCTCGGCGCCGGCCATCGTCAATGTCATGGACGACCAAGGCACGGTGCAGGGCCATGTGGCCAAGAGCACCGGCATCACCGACGACACCCAGCCCAGCATTCGCGGCACGGCCGAGCCCGGCGCACTGATCACCGTGCGCGACGGCAGCAGGGTGCTGGGCACCGCCAACGCCGACAGCAGCGGCCGCTGGGCCTTCACGCCCGCCACGCCGCTGGCCGATGGCCCGCATGCCATCACCGTCACCGCCACCAATGCGGCCGGCAATGTCAGCGCGCCCACTGGCGTCTATGACTTTGTGGTGGACACCCAAAACCCCGACGCGCCCAACTCCGTCATCGCGCTGGACAACGTCGGCCCCGTGGTCGGCACCATCAGCAACGGCCAAACCACCGACGACGCCACCCCCAGCCTCAGCGGCACCGGTGAGCCCGGTGCCACGGTCACCATCTACGACCTGGGCCAGCCCATTGGCAGCACCGTGGTCAAACCCAACGGCACCTGGCAGTTCACCCCCACCACACCGCTGCAGGACGGTGAGCACAGCCTGAGCACCACCCAAACCGATGTGGCGGGCAACACCAGCCCGGCCTCGGCACCGACCACCTTCACCCTGGACACCAAGGACGTCACGGCCCCCACCATCACCGCGCTGCGCGATGACGTGGGCGCGGTGCAAGGCGCGGTGCAGCCCGACGGCGTCACGGACGACACCCTGCCCACGCTGCAAGGCACAGCCCCTGCAGGCACCACGGTCAGCGTTTATGACGGCACGACCTTGCTGGGCACCGTGCCGGCAGACAGCGCCGGGCGCTGGAGCTTCACCCCCAGCAGCCCGTTGGCCGACGGCCCGCACAGCTTCAGCGCCACCGCCACCAACGCCGCCGGTGTGGTGAGCCCCGCCACCGCCCCCTATGCAGTGACCGTGGACACCCAAGGCCCGGCTGCGCCCGCCATCACCAGCTTGGGCGACGATGTGGGCACGGTGCAAGGCGCACTGACCGAAGGCGCGCGCACCGACGACACCACCCCCACCTTGAGCGGCACGGGCGAGCCCGGTGCCACCATCAAGGTCTATGACGGCAGCGACCTGATCGGCACCGCCACCGTGGACCCAGACGGCCGCTGGACGCTGACCCCGGCCACGCCGCTGAGCGAAGGCCCGCACAGCTTCACCGCCACCGCCACCGACCCCGCCGGGAACACCGGCCCGGCCAGCCCGGTGCAGTCTTTGGTGGTGGACCTGACGGCCACAGCCGCGCCCACCCTCACCATTGCCGAGGACGCCAACGACAACGGTGTGGTCAACCTGGCGGAACTGTCCGGCAAGGTGGACATCACCATTGGCCTGCCTGCGGGCGCTCGCGTGGGCGATGTGCTCAACCTGAGCACCTCCACCGGCAACCAGACACTCACCATCACCGCCGAGCAGCTCGCCGCGGGCCGCGTGTTGACGCAGGTGGACGCCCCGGCCTCGGGCGAAGCCTTGATCGCCCGCGTCACGCTGACGGACGAGGCCGGCAACACCTCGGCTTCAGCCGGCGATGCGGCAGAGTTCGACTACACCACCCCAGACGCCAGCACCACCGCCCTGGTCATCAACTCCATCTCGGCCGACAACATCGTCAATGCGGCGGAGGCCGGCCAGACCTTGCAGGTCACCGGCCAAGCCCAAGGTGAGTTCAGCACCGGCGACACCGTCACGCTGAGCGTCAATGGCAAAAACTTCACCGGCATCGTCGCGCAAGATGGCAGCTTCAGCATTGCCGTGCCGGGTGCCGACTTGGCCGCCGACCCGGACCACAGCGTGGCCGGCTCTTTGCGTGCCACCGACCCCGCCGGCAACCAAGCCGACATCGGCGCCAGCCGCCTCTTCAGTGTGGACACCAGCGCCACCGGCGCACCCACCGTCACCTTGGTCGAGGACGCCAATAACGACGGCTTCATCAACCGTGCGGAGCTCAATGGTTTGATCATCACGCGGGTCGACCTGCCGCAAGGCGCCGCCGTGGGCGACCGCATCGATGTCTCCAATGGGGAGGTCACCAACAGCATCGTGTTGACGGCCCAAGACCTGAGCGCAGGCCATGTGCTCACCGGCTTTGTTGCCCCGCCCACCGGCGGCACCGTGACCATCACCGCCACCCTCACCGATGTGGCGGGTAACACCTCGCCGCAGGGCAGCGACAGCGCCCGCGTGGACACCAGCGGCCCCAGCAGCGCGACCACCGGCATCAGTCTCAACCCGCTGACGGCGGACAACGTGATCAACGCCGCAGAAGCTGGCGGCACGGTGCCCGTCACCGGCCAAGCCACGGGTGAGTTCACCCCCGGCGACGTGGTGACCCTCACCGCCAACGGCAAGACCTTCACCGGCACCTTGGGGGCAGACGGCAGCTTCACCGTGTCCGTCCCTGGCTCAGACCTGGCGGCCGACGGCGACAAGACGCTGGAGGTCTCGATCCGCATCACCGACCCCGCCGGCAACCAGGCAGACATCACCGCCACCCGCCCTTATGGCGTGGACACCGCAGCCACCGGCGCGCCCACCGTCACCATCGCCGAGGACGCGAACAACAACGGCTTCATCAGCCGCGCGGAGTTGAATGGTGTCATCGACGTGCGGGTCGATCTGCCCGCAGGCACCGTGGCCGGCGACAGCTTGAGCGTCTCCAATGGCAGCACCACGTCGACCTTCACCCTGACCCCCGAGCAAGTGGCGGCAGGCTTTGTCAACACCAGCTTTGCAGCCCCGGCTGAAGGGCAGACCGTCAACGTCACCGCCATCCTCACCGACATCGCCGGCAACGCCTCGGCCCAGGGCTCGGATGCCGCGCGCATCGACACCACCGGCCCCAGCGGCGGCCCTGGCGGCACCACCGGCTTGGTGCTGGACAGCCTGAGCGCGGACAATGTGATCAACGCCGCCGAGGCGGGTGACACGGTGCGCGTCACCGGCCATGCCACGGGCGAGTTCACCGCGGGCGACACCGTCACCCTGGACATCAACGGCCAAAGCTTCAGCGGCCAAGTCGCCGCCGATGGCAGCTTCAGCATCGCCGTGCCTGGCGCCGAATTGGCGGTGGATGCGGACAAGACAGTGCAGGCGTCTTTGCGTGCCACCGACCCTGCCGGCAACCAGACCGACATCAGCGCCAGCCGTGCCTATGCCGTGGACATCAGCGCCACGGGCGCACCCACGGTGGCCATTGCCGAAGACGCCAACAACAACGGCTTCATCAACCGCGCTGAGTTGAATGGCGTGATCGATGTGCGCGTGGGCCTGCCCGCAGGCACCGTGGCGGGCGACACGCTGACCGTCTCCAACGGCAGCACCACCGCCAGCTTTGTGGTGACGGCCGCTCAAGTGGCCGCAGGCCACATCGACACCAGCTTTGCCGCGCCGGCCGATGGCCAGATGGTCAACATCACCGCCATCCTCACCGACATCGCGGGCAATGCTTCGCCGCAAGGCACGGATGCCGCGCGCATCGACACGACCGGCCCGTCTTCGGCCACCACCGGCATCACCGTCAACCCGGTCTCGGCCGACAACATCGTCAATGCGGCAGAAGCGGCAGGCCCGGTCAATGTGACCGGCCAAGCCACGGGCGAGTTCACCCCCGGCGATGTGGTCACCATCACCGCCAACGGCAAGCCCTACACCGGCACGCTGGGCGCCGATGGCTCCTTCACCGTGGCCGTGCCCGGTGCCGATTTGGTGGCCGATGGCGACAAGACACTCGATGTCTCCATCCGCATCACCGACCCGGCCGGCAACCAAGCCGACATCGGCGCCACCCGCGCTTACTCGGTGGACACCACCGCCACGGGCGCGCCCACCGTGACGATTGCTGAGGACGCCAACAACAACGGCTTCATCAGCCGCGCCGAGTTGAATGGCGTGGTCGATGTGCGCGTGGGCCTGCCCGCAGGCACTGTGGCGGGGGATACCTTGACCGTCTCCAACGGCACAACGACGACCCCGATCACCGTGACTGCAGCGCATGTGGCCGCAGGCTTTGTGGACACCAGCTTTGCGGCGCCCGCCGATGGCCAGATGGTCAACATCACCGCCATCCTCACCGACATCGCGGGCAATGCCTCGCCGCAAGGCACGGATGCCGCGCGCATCGACACGACCGGCCCGTCTTCGGCCACGACCGGCATCACCGTCAACCCGGTCTCGGCCGACAACATCGTCAATGCGGCAGAAGCTGCAGGCCCGGTCAATGTGACCGGCCAAGCCACGGGCGAGTTCACCCCCGGCGATGTGGTCACCATCACCGCCAACGGCAAGCCCTACACCGGCACGCTGGGCGCCGATGGCTCCTTCACCGTGGCCGTGCCCGGTGCCGATTTGGTGGCCGATGGCGACAAGACACTCGATGTCTCCATCCGCATCACCGACCCGGCCGGCAACCAAGCCGACATCGGCGCTACCCGCGCTTACTCGGTGGACACCGCCGCCACGGGCGCGCCCACCGTCACGATTGCCGAGGACGCGAACAACAACGGCTTCATCAGCCGCGCCGAGTTGAATGGCGTGGTCGATGTGCGCGTGGGCCTGCCCGCAGGCACTGTGGCGGGGGATACCTTGACCGTCTCCAACGGCACGACGACGACCCCGATCACCGTGACCGCAGCGCATGTGGCCGCAGGCTTTGTGGACACCAGCTTTGCCGCGCCGGCCGATGGCCAAACCATCAACGTCACGGCCATCCTGACCGACATCGCGGGCAATGCTTCGCCGCAAGGTGCTGATGCCGCGCGCATCGACACCACCGGTCCGTCTTCGGCCACCACCGGCATCACCGTCAACCCGGTCTCGGCCGACAACATCGTCAATGCGGCAGAAGCGGCAGGCCCGGTCAATGTGACCGGCCAAGCCACGGGTGAGTTCACCCCCGGCGATGTGGTCACCATCACCGCCAACGGCAAGCCCTACACCGGCACGCTGGGTGCGGATGGCTCCTTCACCGTGGCCGTGCCCGGTGCCGATTTGGTGGCCGATGGCGACAAGACACTCGATGTCTCCATCCGCATCACCGACCCGGCCGGCAACCAAGCCGACATCGGCGCCACCCGCGCTTACTCGGTGGACACCGCCGCCACCGGCGCGCCCACCGTGACGATTGCTGAGGACGCCAACAACAACGGCTTCATCAGCCGCGCTGAGCTGAATGGCGTGGTCGATGTGCGCGTGGGCCTGCCCGCAGGCACTGTGGCGGGCGACACGCTGACCGTCTCCAACGGCACGACGACGACCCCGATCACCGTGACCGCAGCGCATGTGGCTGCAGGCTTTGTGGACACCAGCTTTGCGGCGCCGGCCGATGGCCAGATGGTCAACATCACCGCCATCCTCACCGACATCGCGGGCAATGCTTCGCCGCAAGGCACGGATGCCGCGCGCATCGACACGACCGGCCCGTCTTCGGCCACGACCGGCATCACCGTCAACCCGGTCTCGGCGGACAACATCGTCAATGCGGCAGAAGCGGCAGGCCCGGTCAATGTGACCGGCCAAGCCACGGGCGAGTTCACCCCCGGCGATGTGGTCACCATCACCGCCAACGGCAAGCCCTACACCGGCACGCTGGGCGCGGATGGCTCCTTCACCGTGGCCGTGCCCGGTGCCGATTTGGTGGCCGATGGCGACAAGACACTCGATGTCTCCATCCGCATCACCGACCCGGCCGGCAACCAAGCCGACATCGGCGCCACCCGCGCTTACTCGGTGGACACCACCGCCACGGGCGCGCCCACCGTGACGATTGCTGAGGACGCCAACAACAACGGCTTCATCAGCCGCGCCGAGTTGAATGGCGTGATCGATGTGCGCGTGGGCCTGCCCGCAGGCACTGTGGCGGGGGATACCTTGACCGTCTCCAACGGCACAACGACGACCCCGATCACCGTGACTGCAGCGCATGTGGCCGCAGGCTTTGTGGACACCAGCTTTGCGGCGCCCGCCGATGGCCAGATGGTCAACATCACCGCCATCCTCACCGACATCGCGGGCAATGCTTCGCCGCAAGGCCTGGATACCGCGCGTGTGGACACCAGCGGCCCGAGCGCAGCAGGCACGGGCTTGGTGCTGGACGCACTGACCGCGGACAACGTGGTCAACGCGGCGGAAGCCGGCGGCACCGTGGCCGTGACCGGCCGTGCCACCGGCGAGTTCACCCCCGGTGACACCGTGACCTTGACGGTCAATGGCAAGCCTTTCACAGGCACCGTCGCGGCCAACGGCAACTTCAGCATCAATGTGCCGGGGGCTGACCTGGCTGCCGATGGCGACCGCACGCTGGACGCCAGCCTGCGCGCCACCGACGCTGCAGGCAACCAGGCCGACATTGGCGCGAGCCGCGTCTACTCGGTGGACACCACCGCCACCGGAGCGCCCACCGTCACCATTGGTGAGGACAGCAATAACAACGGCTTCATCAACCGCGCTGAGTTGAATGGCGTGATCGATGTGCGCGTCAGCCTGCCCGCAGGCGCGGTGGTCGGCGACACCCTGACGGTGTCCAACGGCACGACCACCACACCGTTCACCTTAACGGCCGCCCAAGTGGCCGCTGGCTTCATTGACACCAGCTTTGCGGCCCCGGCCGAGGGCGCGATGATCAATGTCACGGCGGTGCTGACCGACATGGCTGGCAACAGCTCGCCGCAAGGCAGCGACAGCGCTCGCCTGGACACCACCGCCACGGCCGCCCCCACCGTCACCATTGCGGAAGACCTGAACAACAACGGCTTCATCAACGCGGCCGAGCTGGCCGGCCAGGTGGATGTGCGCATCACCCTGCCCGCCGGTGCGGCCGCGGGCGACACCCTGACCGTGACCGACGGCACCACCCAGCGCACCTTCACGCTGACGGCGGCCCAGGTCAGCGCCGGGCAGGTGCTGACCGACTTCCCGCCCCCGGCGGAAGGTGAGGTGCTGAACGTCACCGCCACCTTGCGTGACATGGCGGGCAACACCTCGGCGCCAGGCAGCGACAGCGCTCAGCTCGACACCACCGGCCCCTCGGGTGCCGGCACCGGCGTGACGCTGGACCCACTGACCGCCGACAACGTGATCAACGCCGCCGAGGCCGGTGGCACCGTCGCGGTGACCGGCCGCGCCACGGGCGAGTTTGCCGAGGGCGACCGCATCACCTTGACGGTCAACGGCAAGACCTTCACCGGCACGGTGGCGGCGAACGGCAATTTCAGCGTGAATGTGCCCGGTGCCGACTTGGCGGCCGACGGCGACAAGACCCTGGACGCGAGCCTGCGGGCGACCGACGCCGCCGGTAACCAGGCCGAGATCACCGCCTCGCGCGCCTACACGGTGGACACTACCGCCACCGGCGCCCCCACGGTGACCATCACCGAAGACGCCAACAACAATGCCTTCATCAGTGCAGCAGAGTTGAGTGGCGACATCGGCGTGCGCATCACCTTGCCTGCAGGGGCGCAGTTGGGCGACACGCTGACGGTGTCGGATGGCACCACCACCGACCGCTATGTGCTGAATGCGGCGCAACTGGCCAATGGCTTCATTGACACCAGCTTTGCCGCGCCGGCCGAAGGCGGCACCATCAGCGTCACGGCCACGCTCACCGACGTGGCCGGCAACACCTCCGCGCAGGGGCTGGATTCGGCCCGCATTGACACCACCGGCCCGAGCAACGCGACCACCTCCATCAGCTTTGGCAACGTGACGGCCGACAACGTTGTCAACGCGGCGGAGTCGGGCGGCAGTGTGAACGTCACAGGCACGGTGGCCGGCGAGTTCCGTCAGGGCGACACCATCACCCTGACCGTGAACGGCAGGACCTTCAGCGGCACCTTGGCGGCCAATGGCAGCTTCAGCGTGGCCGTGCCGGGCAGCGACCTGGCCGCCGACGGCGACCGCCGCATCGATGCCAGCCTGCGCGCCACTGATGCTGCAGGCAACCAGGCCGACATCACCGCCAACAAGGGCTACGGTGTGGACACCACCGCGGTGGCGACACCGACCGTGACCATCACCGACGACTCGGCCAACGACGGCTGGATCACACCGGGCGAGTTCGCCGGCGCCTTGGACGTGCGTGTCGGCCTGCCGGGCGGCACCGCGGTGGGCGATGTGGTCTCGGTCACCAATGGCCAATCCTGGCAGCACATCACCGTCAGCCAAGCGCATCTGAACCAAGGCTTCGTGGCCACCTCCTTCAGCATGGCCTTCTCGGGCTCGGCCACGGCACAGGCCTACATCACCGATGTGGCAGGCAATCGCTCGGGCACGGGCAGCGACAGTGTCACCTTCTATGACCCGCTGATCCTGGACCTGGACGGCGACGGGGTGGAAACCATGGCCATCAGCGAGGGGGTCAACTTTGACCTCAACGGCGATGGCGTCAAGGACCGCACCGGCTGGGTGGGCAAAGACGATGGCTTGCTGGTGGCCGACCTGGACAACAGCGGCACCATCGACAGCGGGCGCGAGCTGTTTGGCGATGCCACGATCAAGGCCGATGGCAGCCAAGCCAAGCACGGCTTTGAAGCCCTGGCCGACATGGACAGCAACCAAGACGGCAAGATCAGCGCGGCGGATACCAACTTCAATGTGCTGAAGATCTGGCAAGACGCGGACAGCGACGGCCTGACCGACACCGGCGAGCTGAAGTCCCTGACGGAGATGGGCGTGGTGGAGATCAACCTCAGCCACAGCACCGGCAATGAAAAGCAGGCCGGCAACTTCATCACCATGGAGTCGACCTACCTGAAGTCGGATGGCTCAGTGCTGGAGATCTCTGACGTCTGGCTGCGCAACAACAGCTCGGCCGGCGCGGCCCAGGGTGAAGAAGCGGGTGTGGTGCACATCAGTGACTTCAACCCGGCCACGGGCGATGCGCTGGACCTGCGCGACCTGCTCTCGCCCGAGCAAGGGATAGATCTGTCCACTTACCTGGACTTCGACACCACCAGCCAGCCGGGCAGCACCGTGGTGCATGTCTCGACCACGGGCCAATTCGCCAATGGCGAATACACCCCGGGGGCGAGCGACCAGACCATCGTGCTCGACGGCGTGGACCTGCGCAGCGCCATGGGCTTGGGCGCCAACTCCAGCGACAGCCAGTTGATCCAGACCCTGCTCAACCAAGGCAAGCTGCTGACGGACAACGGCGGTTAACCCCAATCCACCGCGCTGGGGGGCGCGGGCAGAATCTCGACTTCAAAAAAGTACGGTCGTGCTATTTTGTCGAGGTTCTGCAGTGCCCCACCCCGTTTGTCCCACGTCGTCTTTCTCCCGCCGCAAGGCCCTGGTTTATGCCGGGGCCTGCGCCGCTTGGCCCCTGGCTGCCCCCGCCGCTGAAGTCGCCGGTGTCAAGTTTGACGAGCGCATCACCGTCGCCGGGGTCAACCTGGGCCTGAACGGCGCCGGCATCCGCCACAAAGCGGTGTTCAAGGTCTATGCCGCCGGGCTCTACCTGAGCCGCAAAGCCGACACCCCCGAGGGCGTGCTCAGCGCCCCCGGCCCCAAACGCCTGAGCATCACCATGCTGCGCGACATCGACTCTGGCGAGCTGGGCAAGCTGTTTGCGCGGGGCATGGAAGACAATATGGACCGCAGCATCTTCTCGCGCCTGATCCCCGGCGTGATGCGCATGAGTGACCTGTTCTCTCGCCACAAGCAGCTGCGCACGGGCGAGACTTTCCAGGTCGATTGGGTGCCCGGCGCTGGCACCGTCATCACGGTCAAAGGCCAGGTCGAGGGCGAGCCCTTTAAAGAGCCTGAGTTCTTCAACGCGCTGATGCTGATCTGGCTGGGCCCCCGGCCGGCCGATTGGCAGCTCAAGGAAGCCCTGCTGGGCCAGGCGCCAACGTTGCGTCCTCGCTGAAGACACGCCTAGGGTTGTCCCTGGCTGAGGCGCGATATCACCCTGAGCCCGTGAAGCCTGCTCCGCAGCCGGTAGACTGCACGCGATTTCATCTCTTGTGCACACCACTCTCATGGCCCTCACCGATCAAGCCGTTCTGGCTGCGCTTCAAGCTGTTGTTGACCCGAATACGGGCAAAGACTTTGTATCCACCAAGCAGGTCAAGAACCTGCGGGTCGACGGGGGCGATGTCTCTTTTGATGTGGAGCTGGGCTATCCGGCCAAGAGCCAAGTGGCGGAGCTGCGCAAGCGCCTGATTGCGGCCGTGCGCACGCAAAGCGGCGTCGAGAACGTCAGCGTCAATCTCAGCACCAAGATCGTCGCCCACCAGGTGCAGCGCGGCGTGTCGCTGCTGCCGGGCGTGAAGAACATCATCGCCGTGGCCTCGGGCAAGGGCGGCGTGGGCAAGAGCACCACGGCCGTCAACCTGGCCCTGGCGCTGGCGGCCGAAGGCGCCACCGTCGGCATCCTGGACGCCGACATCTACGGCCCCAGCCAGCCCATGATGATGGGCATCAATGGCCGCCCTGAGAGCCTGGACGGCCAGACCATGGAGCCGCTGGAGAACTATGGCGTCAAGGTCGCTTCCATCGGCTTCTTGATCAATGTGGACGACGCGATGATCTGGCGCGGCCCCATGGCCACCCAGGCATTGGAGCAACTGCTGCGCCAAACCAACTGGGGCGAACTGGACTATCTGATCGTCGACATGCCCCCGGGCACCGGCGACATCCAGCTCACGCTCAGCCAGCGCGTGCCCATCACCGGCGCAGTCATCGTCACCACGCCGCAAGACATCGCCCTGCTCGACGCCAAGAAGGGCTTGAAGATGTTCGAGAAGGTCGGCGTGCCCATCTTGGGCGTGGTCGAGAACATGGCGGTCTACTGCTGCCCCAACTGCGGCCACACCGAGCACATCTTTGGCGCCGATGGCGGCAAAGCCATGGCCACCCAATACGGGGTGGACTACCTGGGCGCCTTGCCGCTGAACCTCAGCATCCGCGTGCAGGCCGATGCCGGCCGCCCCACGGTGGTCAGCGAGCCCGATGGCGAGATCGCCGGGATCTACAAGCAAGTGGCCCGTCAAGTGGCGGTCAAGGTGGCGCAGCGGGCCAAGGATTTTTCGTCCAAATTCCCCACCATCACCGTCTCCAAGAGCACCTGAGAGCCTTGGCCCCTGTGAGCAGTCCCCTCCCCACTTTGCGCGTGGCCGTGGTCATGGCCCGCGACACCCAGCCCAACCGCTGGGAAGACTGGCGGCACAGCCTGGTGGACGTACTTGTAGACGAGGGCCAGTGGGGCGAGCAGCCCCTGGTGCTGCGCGACGACGGCCGCCAGCGCCAAATGCTCTACCCCGGCTTCACGCTCAGCCTGCACCGCGACGAGGCCGAGGGCTACCACCTCAACCTCAGCAGCGGCTCGCCCGTCTGGTTTGTGATGTGGCGCCCGCGGGAGGAAGACCCCTCTGAAGCCCAGCCCGAGTTTGTGACCCTGTCCTACAACGAGGCCGGGCGCTTGCTGGATGCCCAAGAGCGGGTGGACAACTGCCCGCTGCCTGCCGAACTCTGCGCTTGGCTGCAAGCCTACACCGACGAGCACTACAAGCCCGAGCCCAAGAAGCGCAAACGCCCGGTGTCCTTCCAAGCGCCTGACCAGCGGCCACAGTCATGAGTGGCGAGGGTCAAGGGTTTTTCTCGCGCTGGTCGCAGCGCAAGGCCGAGGTGCGGCAGGCCCAGGCAGCACAGAAGGCAGCGCCTTTGCCGCCTGCTGCAGCCGATGCAGCCCCTGTGGCCCAGGCCGACAGCAAGCCACCGGCCACCGAGCCCGCGCCCGCCGATGCGCCCACACTGGCCGATGTGCAAAGCCTGGAGCCCGGCCAAGAGGTCAGCCGCTTCATGCAACGCGGGGTGGACCCGCAGGTCAAGAATGCGGCCATGAAAAAGCTCTTTGCCGACCCTCACTTCAATGTGATGGACGGCCTGGACACCTACATCGACGACTACAGCCAGCCCGACCCCATCCCGCAGGCCATGCTGCGCCAATTGGTGCAAGGCGAATTCCTCGGCTTGTTTGCAGAAGAAAAGGCGGCCGAAGACGCCGAGCGCCAACGCCTGGCCACCGCGCAGGCGGAGCTTCAAGCCTTGGCTACCCCCTCTGACCACCCGCCGGCCCCCGCGCCTGACGCACCCGACACCCCCGCAGCCCCTGCGCCCATCGCCCAAGAGCCCCTCCATGAAGACGCTGATCTGCGACTGCAACAAGACCCTGCCGCTCAACCCCCAAGCCCTGAGCCAAGCCCTGGCCCAGACACCCGGGGCTGACGGCGCCGGCCTGTCGGCCGTCCACACCGCCTTGTGCCGCCGCGAAGCGGCGAGCTTTCAGCAAGCCGCGAAATCGGGCGAAGACCTGCTGATCGCCTGCACCCAAGAGCAGCACCTGTTCTTGGCGCTGAACGACGCCACCGTGGGTGCGCAGCCGGTCAGCGAGCGCCCCATCCGCTTTGTGAACCTGCGCGAGACCGGCGGCTGGAGCCGTGACGGCGCCAAAGCCACGCCCAAGATGGCCGCCTTGCTGGCCGCAGCCCAAGGCCCAGCCCCCGAGCCGGTGGCCACCCACACCTATCGCAGCCAAGGCCGCGTGCTGGTGATCGGCGCGGCGGATGCCGCCCAAGCCGCCGCCAACCTGCTGGCCGACAAGCTGGAGGTCACGCTGCTGATCACCCGCGTCGGCGGCGCCTTGCCCCAGGTGCGGGCGCAGGCTGTGCACACCGGCACGCTGAAGAGTCTGACCGGTTGGCTGGGCCACTTCACCGCCGAGTGGGAAAGCAGCAACCCGATTGATGCCGAACTCTGCACGCGCTGCAATGCCTGCATTGCCGCCTGCCCCGAAGGCGCCATCGACTTCAGCTACCAAGTGGACTTGGACACCTGCCGCAGCCACCGCGCCTGCGAAGCCGCCTGCGAGGTGATCGGGGCGATTGACTTCAAACGTGCGCCTCAGCGCAGCAGCGACGAGTTCGACTTAGTGCTGGACCTGCGCGCCACGCCGGCCTTCAGCCAGCACCAGCCCCCTCAGGGCTATGCGCATGTCGGCAGTGACCCCGCCCTGCTCTTGAAAGCAACGCTCAACTTAAGGGAGTTAGTGGGCGAGTTCGACAAGCCCAAGTTCTTCCATTACAAGCAGCGCCTGTGCGCCCACAGCCGCAACGAGAAGATCGGCTGCCAGGCCTGCATCGATGTCTGCTCGGCCAGCGCCATCCGCTCCAATGCTTCGGCCAAGGGCGCCACCAAGCTGCAGGCGGCCACCGGCCATGCGCCGGGCGGCATCATCGTGGAGCCAGCGCTGTGCGTAGGCTGCGGCGCCTGCACAACCGTTTGCCCCAGCGGCGCCCTGACCTATGCCACGCCCACGGCAGGCGAGACCGGCCAGCGCCTGCGCCGCCTGCTGACCGCCTACCAAGCCGCCGGGGGCCGCGATGCGGCCGTGTTGCTGCACAGCCAAGGTACAGGTGCGCGCCTGATCGACGAGCTAGGCCGCGCGGCCGCTGTGGACAAAGCCGTGCACGGCGTGCCTGCCCGCGTGCTGCCGCAAGCCCTGTGGCACAGCGCCAGCGTGGGGGTGGAGTTGTGGCTCAGTGCCATCGCTTACGGCGCCAACCAAGTGATGGTGTTGGTCACCGACGAAGAAGCGCCGCAGTACCGCGACGCCCTGCGCGCGCAAATGGACATCGCCCAAGCCATCTTGAGCGGCCTGGGCTACAGCGGTGTGCATCTGCACCTGCTGCAGGCCCGCGACGCCCGCGACCTGGCCGATCTGGACGCCGCCCTGCGCTGCCCGCCCGCCCAAGGCGTGGCACAAGCCGCGCGCTTTGCGGTGCAAGCAGAAAAGCGCGCCACGCTGGACTTGGCGCTGGAGCATCTGCTGGCCCAGGCGCCAGCCCGCGCCGCCCTGCCCGAGGCCATCGCCCTGCCCGCCCAGGGCTCGCCCTTGGGCAGCCTGAGCGTGGACACGGATCGCTGCACGCTGTGCCTGTCTTGCGTGGGCGCTTGCCCTGAAAGCGCCCTGGCCGACAACACCGAGCGCCCGCAGTTGCGCTTCACCGAAAGCAATTGCGTGCAATGCGGCCTGTGCGCCAGCACCTGCCCTGAGCAAGCCATCACCCTGCAGCCGCGCCTGCTCTTGGCCGAAGGCGGCCAAGCCCGCAAGACCACCCGCGTGCTGCACGAGGTGCCGCCCTATGCCTGCATCCGCTGCGGCAAACCCTTTGGCACGCTCAAGGCCATTGAGAACATGCTGGGCAAGCTGGCCGGCCACAGCGCCTTCCAGGGCGCGGCTTTGGAGCGCCTCAAAATGTGCAACGACTGCCGCGTGATCGACATGTTCAACGACCAGCGTCAGACCCGCATCACCGACCTCTGAGCCCCCAGCCATGACCGCATCCCAAGCCCTCTCTTTTGCCACGGCCGACCAGGCCGAAGAAGGCGCCCGCGCCGAGCTCTATGGCGTGCTGGCCCTGCTGTGGCTGGCGCCCCCCAGCGACGAGCTGCTGGCCCAGTTCCGCGTGGCCGTGACCGAGGCCCCCGAGGCCGGCGCCTTTTTGCAAGGCCCCTGGGAAGCCTTGGTGGGCGCCCTGCGCAGCACCACGGTGGCGCAGGCGCAAGACGAGTTCGACGCACTGTTTGGCGGCGTGGGCAAGCCCGATGTGCTGGTCTATGGCTCGCACTACCTGGCCGGTTTCTTGAACGAGAAGCCGCTGGCCCTGCTGCGCCAAGACATGGCCCAACTGGGCCTGCAGGGGGATGCGCAAAGCGGCCAAACTGAAGACCACATCGCCGGGGTCTTTGAAGTGATGCGCTACCTGATTGCGGGCGACGATGTGGCCGTGTGCAACCTGGAGCAGCAGCGGCGCTTCTTCCGCACCCATGTGCAGCCCTGGGTGGAGCAGCTCTGCAACGCCGTGGATGCCCACCCCCGCGCCCAACTCTGGCGCGCCGTGGCCGACATGACCCGGGCCTTTGTACAGGTCGAAACCCAAGGCTTTGATTTGGTGGAGTGAGCGGGGGACTGCGACAAGCCCGCGGCACTAGTACTTCTCAGCCCTGCGCCAAAATGTCGGGTTGTTAATGCTGCGAAAAATCTGGCCAGCGATGCAATAGGTCAATATTGATCAGCATTTGGTGACACCGCGCTCCGCCTGTTGCAGGGAACAGGGCTTCTCGGGCGACCCGGGCGACAGGAGCATTTGCCACGCAAAAAATTGAAGGGAAGGTGATGCACGACCCAAAAATGTTGGTTTCATGGTTAACTGTTTTTGCTGCTGCAGGTCTGGCTTGTTACCTCGGCTACAGAACCAAGAGCCCAATACGACATGGTGGTGTCATTGGAACTTTAGTGGTGTATAGCTTTTATGGTTTTCTACCGGCCATAGCCATGAATGCAATCATGGCAACCCTCAATGAAATAGGTGTTTGGGAAAGTGGTGGGGACACGGATATAGGACCCGTCCTAACCCCACTTCTGATGACTCCTCTGTATTGGATTGGTGCTTTTTTTGGAATGTCACGATCCAAAAAATGACAAACATAGATTTCGTGGAATAAATTTTCATTTGCATGATCCCTGCCGATGAAGGCTAGGTAGCGCGAAGCCGCTACCTAGCCGTTTGTTAGATATTCCCGGTGAGCTTGAGATGGCGGGAGTTGCCACCGTAGATTGATCCGAGGCTCCAGACTGGCGGCGTGGGGCGCTGGGATCGGGGAGAGTGGGCCGCTGATGATCAGCGACACACAGGCTTGGACGGGGGATGCGTTGAGGCTGCTTCAGGTCTAGCTTTGAACGAGTTCCAGCCCCGACCGATCCCGCCTCGTGAACTTTGGCCCTGGGAATTTGTACGCCCAAGGCGTATAGTCCAGCAATGCTCACTGTCGTCGAAACCCTACTCTTCCAACGGCAGTGGCCGCTCTATTGGACAGAGGAAGAGCGTGGCGTGTTTGCGGCCTACATTGCTGAGCACCCTACTGCCGGAGACGTCGTGCCCGAATCCGGCGGCATTCGAAAAGTGCGCTGGGGTCGCGCAGGTTCGGGCAAGTCTGGTGGCGTGCGAGTGATCTACTTCACTCGGACGGAACATGGTGAAGTTGTCTTGCTCACGCTCTATGCGAAGTCAAAAACAGACAACCTGACCGGCCCAAAGTTAAAGGAGATTCGCCGTGCCCTCGAAGCGTAAACCCCTGACAGATGCGGAACTGACCGCTTACGAATCCAAACGAGATCTTGCTGCTGAGCTTCTGCAGTCCATCAACGAAATGAAGGCGGGGCAAGTCCGTGTTGTGTCGTCGCCTGTCATTGAGGCGCGGAAAAAAACTGGGCTTTCTCAGTCGCAGTTTGCCTCACTGATGGGCGTGTCTGTTCGTACCCTACAGGGTTGGGAGCAAGGGCGCAAACAGCCAAGCGGTGCAGCTCGCACCTTGCTGGCCATTGCGAGTTCTAACCCGAAGGCACTGCTCGCAGTGGCGCAAAGGTAGGCCTCGTGCGCAAGAGGTCGTGACCTGCCCCGCCCCCCCCCCGAGCCCTACTAACCAAAGCGAGCAAGCCGCTACGACAAGGCCAAAGCTAACGGCATCCCTAAGTGGCAGACCTGCCTCACCTGAGACGTCGGCTAGAAGCATGTCACACTGTCTGACCTGACTCGAGTTTTGGAGTGCCCATGTCAGCAGACACCAGCCCAGCAGCCGTCGTCCAGCGCCAGTTGGATGCCTACAACGCCAAGGACCTGGACGCGTGGCTGGCCACCTATGCGCCAGAAGCCCGCCAGTACGAGCACCCGGCCACCTTGCTGGCCATGGGCCGCGACGAGATCCGCGCCCGCACCGAGCCCCGCTTTGCTGAGCCCAATCTGCATGCCAAGCTGCTGCAGCGCTCGGTGGCTGCGAATGTGGTGATCGACCATGAGGTCGTGACCCGCACCTTTCCGGAAGGCCCTGGCAGCATCGAGCTGGTCTGCATCTACGTGGTGGAGGATGGGCTCATCCAGACCGCGTCTTTTGTGTTTGGCGAGACGCAGCTGGACTGAAAACGCGGCATCATGCCGCCCATGAGTACCGCACTTTCTCCCTCTGACATCACCGGCTTGGTCTTGGCCGGTGGCCGTGGCAGCCGCATGGGCGGCGTCGACAAAGGCCTGCAAAAACACCGCGGCCAAGCCCTGGCCCTGCATGCCTTGATGCGCCTGGGCCTGCAGGTGGGCGAAGTGATGATCAATGCCAACCGAAACCTCGGGGCCTATGAGTCCTTTGGGGTGCCCGTTTGGCCCGACGCGCTGGCTGACTACCCCGGCCCCTTGGCCGGCTTCCTGGCCGGCTTGGAGCACTGCGAAACCCCCTATCTGGTGACGGTGCCCTGCGACACGCCGCACTTCCCGCTCGACCTGGTGGAACGCCTGGGCCAAGCCCTGTTGGCCGAAGACGCTGACGTGGCGATGGCCGCCACCCGCGAGCCAGGGCCGGACGGCGCGCTGCGCCTGCAGGTGCAGCCGGTGTTCTGTTTGATGAAGGCCAGCTTGATGGAAAGCTTGGTCAAAGCCACGGCCGCTGGAGAGCGCAAAATCGACCGCTGGACCGCCCAGCATCGCTGTGCCACGGTGGTGTTTGAGGATGCCGACGCATTCTTCAACGCCAACACCTTGGACGAGTTGCAGCGCCTGGCCTGAGACCGTCCCGTCCCCGTCGCTGCTATCCCTTGCCTGATAAGGATGCCCATGAAGCTTGGCTACACCATCCTCTATGTGCCCGATGTCGCAGCCTCGCTCGACTTTTTTGAGCGCGCCTTTGGCCTGCACCGCCGCTTTTTGCATGAGAGCGGTACCTACGGCGAGTTGGAGACCGGGGCCACCACCTTGGCCTTTGCCGATCATGCTTTGGGCGAACACAACTTCCCCGGCGGCCATGTGGAGGCCCACCGTTCGCCCCAACCCTTGGGCATGGAGATTGGCTTGGTGACCACCGCCGTGGTGGCGGCCCATGCCCGAGCGCTGGCCGCTGGCGCACAGGAGTTGTGCCCGCCCACCGAGCGGCCGTGGGGCCAGACGGTGTCCTACCTGCGCTGCCCCGACGGCTGCTTGGTGGAGCTATGCAGCCCGATGGGAGGCGCTTAAACATGGCACGCCTGTGGATCAAGCGCGTGGCGCTGGGCCTCTTGGGCCTGCTCATCTTGGCGCTGCTGTGGCTCTGGCTGAACCCGCCCGCGATCTTGCGCGTGGGCGCCAGCTATGCCGCCAAGATCGTCTGCTCCAACGTCTTCTTGGCCCAGCGCGACGCGCAGGCCGTGCTGCGTGATGACGTTCAAAACCACGGACACCCGCTGTTGAAATACATGCGCGTCACCGTCGACCGCGAACGCGGCGAAGTCCACGCCGCCTTGTTGGGCGTGGTGGGCAAAGGCTTGGCGCTGCACCGGCCAGGACATGGCTGTGCCGTGGTGCCCGACGGTGACTTGGCAGCGGCGCGGGCGGCAGCCCCAGCCATTGAGCAAACCGCGTCCGCCCCTCCACCCATGCCCCCCGCACCGGCGCCCCATGCGCCACCACCGAATTGGCCGCAGGTCGACGCGGCGCCGACGGGCGGCCAATTGGCTGCACTCGTCAACCAATCCGCCCTACAAGGGCCGGGCATGCGGGCGGTGGTGGTGGTGCATAAAGGCCAGATCGTGGGCGAGACCTATGGCCCAGGCTTTGGCCCAGACACCCCACTGCTAGGCTGGTCCATGACCAAAACCGCTACGGCCACACTGATCGGCCGCCGCTTGCACGAGGGCGGCTTGACGCTAGAGCGCCCGCTGGCCCCCGCCCTCGGGTGGGAGAGCAGCGACCCACGTGCCGCCATCACCGCCTCGCAACTGCTGGCCATGTCCAGCGGCCTGAAGTTCGACGAGAGCTATGGCAGCGTCTCCGATGTCACGCGCATGCTCTATCTGGAGCCTGATATGGCGGCCTTTGCGGCGCAGCAGCCCCTGCTGCATCCACCGGGCACGCAGTTCAACTATGCCAGTGGCAGTTCGCTGCTGCTGTCGCGTTGGTGGACCCAAGGCGCCAACACCGACGCCCGGCGCCTGCTCTTTGCGCCTTTGGGCATGCGCAGTGCCACGCTGGAGAGCGACGCACGCGGCACCCCTGTCGGCTCATCCTATCTGTATGCCACGGCCAAAGACTGGGCTCGGCTCGCCCTGTTCCTGCTGAACGATGGCGTGTGGATGGGCCAACGCCTCTTGCCGGAGGGCTTTGTGGCGCGGATGACCGCAGCCTCTGCCGCCAAGCCCGGCAGCTACGGCCAAGGGCATCTGTGGCTGCATGGCCCGCAAGGCGCCACCCCCGAAGGCCAAGACCCCGACGTCGCCGCAGGCCTGCCCGCGGACACCTGGTGGATGCGCGGCCATGACGGCCAGTACATCGCCGTCATCCCCTCCAAGCAACTCATCGTGGTGCGCTTGGGGCTCACGCCTTCCAAGCTGGGGTATCAGCCGCAGGCGCTGGTCAAGCAGGTGATGGATGCGGTGAAGTGATTGTTCATCCAGACCTTGCCTGGCGCCGAGAGGCTCGGTAGAGGCGGGCCACCGCCGCCGCCTCTTGGGCCACGGCGGCTCGCAAGGACGCTGGCGCCAGTACTTCCACCTCGGTGCCTAAGCGCAGGAGCTGCCGCGCTGCATAGGCCTCGGTCTCGGTGGGCAGCTCGGCCGTGATCCAACCGCTGGCTGACGCAGAGCCTTCAGTGTGGGTTGCTGTGCGCACAGCCCAAGCCGCGACGGCCGGCTGGGTGGCGCGCAAGATTTCCAAGCCCGCGGGCGAGAGCCGCACCGTGGCCCGGCCGGACATCAGGCGCGCTTCAAATTCGGCCACCGAGGCCGGCCAATGCGCCGCCAACACAAAGCCTGCAGGGCGCTGAGCGGCCGTGCTCAGCACCCGTAAGCTCACGATGCCGCTGACGCGGTAGGTGCGCACCGCGCCGGCTTTGCCGCGCCCCTCCGCACAGGCCACGAGGTACCACAGCCCGCCTTTGAGCACGAGGCCCAGCGGCGAGAGTGTGCGCTCCGTGAGGTCGGTCCAGCTTTCATAGGCCACGCGCACGCGGCGCGCTTCCCACACCGCCTGCGCCAACTCCGGCAAGTGCGGCAGCGCCTCGGGGCGGTGATACCACGGCAGTGGGTCCACATGAAATCGCTCGGCAATGCGCCCCGCATCCGCCGCCGCATCGGGGGGCAAGCTGGCCAACAGCTTGAGCTGCACATCGGCGGCTTCGACGCCCCAGCCCAGGTCGCGCATGGCGTCCGCCAAACCCGCCAACGGCAGGCTGCGGGCCTCTTGCTCGGTCAGGCCGGTGAGCGAGGTGCGCCAGCCCCGCGCCAACACCATGCCACCGCCCCGACCCCTCTCAGCATGAACCGGCACACCGGCGGCGCTGAGCGCGTCCAGGTCTCGATAGATGGTGCGGACGGCGACCTCGAACTCGGCCGCCAGGTCGGCCGCCGTGCAGCGCCCGCGCATCTGCAACCTCAACAAGATGGAAAGCAATCGACTGGAACGCATGGCCTCGATTAGATGACATTCGATGTCATGTTTAAAGGCCCATCATGCAGACCCTGATCCTCAACCTCTGCCCAGGACGCCGCCACCATGACGCTGACTCGACGTGACTGCTTGATCGCCGGCTCGGCCACGCTGGCAGCCGCCCCCCTGGCAGGCGCCGCCTCTGTTTTGAAGGAGCACCACCGCACCATGCCTGACGACGACATGATCAACGCCGAGCCGAAGCGCTTCAGCCCGGTGCCGGCACGCCCCGCCACGCCCACGCCGGGCCAGCCCGGCGACTTTGCATTTCTCGACGGCCGTTGGCGCATCCGCAACTTAAAGCGGCGCAGCACCGGTTGGGATCGCTTTGACGGCGAGGCCCGCTGCGTCAGCATCTTGGGCGGCATCGGCAGCGTGGAAGAGCTGCTGATCCCGGCCCGCGACTTCAGCGGCATGGGCTTGCGCATGCTGGATGTCGAGAAGCGCCAATGGTCAGACCACTGGGTCAATGCCAAGAGCGGTGTGCTCACCACGCCCGGGCAATTGGGCAGCTTTGAAAACGGGGTTGGGCTGTTCACCAGCACCTATGAAGACAGCGGCAAGCTCATTCACTCCATGGGCATCTGGGACCAAATAGGCCCTGACCAATGCCGCTGGCGCCAGGTCTATTCGGCCGACGGCGGCCAAACTTGGGAGCACGACTGGGTCATGCATTGGCGGCGTGTGGGGTAGGTTCCAGTCTCTCGCCCTGCAGCCCTTGCGCTAGCGCACAGACGGCGCCTGCAGCGCCGCCGCACAATCAAGCGATGAACACCACCACTTCATCGCTGGGCCTGTTGCAACAGCCCCCACGCTTTTTGTTCTTCACCGGCAAGGGCGGCGTGGGCAAGACCTCGCTGGCCTGCGCGAGCGCCATTGCGCTGGCGGATGCCGGGCGGCGGGTGTTGATTGTCAGCACGGACCCGGCCTCCAACTTGGATGAAATGCTGGGCTTGCCGCTCAAGGCCAAGCCGCAGGCGGTGCCGGGGGTGAGGACCTTGTGGGCGCTAAACATCGACCCTGAGCGGGCAGCAGAAGCCTATCGGGACCGGGTGCTGGCGCAGATGTCGGAGCGAAGCACACTGGAAGAGCGCCGCACCGTGCACGAGCAGCTCTCAGGCGCCTGCACCACCGAGATTGCGGCGTTTGATGAGTTTGTTGCCCTGCTGGCCGACCCACTGCCCGAGTACGACCACATCGTCTTTGACACCGCGCCCACCGGCCACACGCTGCGTCTGCTGAGCCTGCCCAAAGCCTGGAGCGGCTTTCTGGAAGGCAATGACCGCGGTGCGTCCTGCCTAGGCCCGCACTCCGGCCTCAAGATGCAAGAGGCGCGCTTTCGGGCGGCTATGCAGGCCTTGGCCGCACCAGAGCGCACGCGCTTGGTCTTGGTGACTCGCGCAGATGCATCCGCCCTCAAGGAAGCCGCTCGTACCCATCATGAGTTGCAAGGCCTGGGTTTGAGCCACTTGTGGCTGGCGGTGAATGGCCGCTTCATGGCGGACCCGCAAGGCGATGCTGTAGCCGCTGCGTTGCAGTGCCAGCAAGCCCAAGCACTGGCGGATATGCCGCAGGCCCTCAAGCTCTTACCGCGCGACGACCTGCCGCTCAAACCTTTTGATATGGTGGGCCTGCCCGCGCTTCGGGCCTTGCTGCAAGACGACGCGCCACTGCCGCCCACCACCCAAGGAGCGCTGGAGCCTGTGCACGGCACCGAAGACTTGTGCGACTTGGTCGACCGCTTGGCCCAGCAAGACCATGCTTTGGTGATGGTGATGGGCAAGGGCGGCGTCGGCAAAACCACCGTGGCCGCCGCCTTGGCCGTGGCTTTGGCCGACCGGGGCAAGAGCGTGCACCTGAGCACCACCGACCCCGCCGCCCACCTGACGGCCACGCTGGGTGCCGAGGTGCCAGGCTTGCAAGTCGACCGTATTGACCCAGTGCTTGAAACCGAACGTTATATCGACAAGATGATGGCCACCCGCGCTGCCGGACTGAGCGCCGAGCAGCAAGCGCTGATGCTGGAAGACCTGCGCTCGCCCTGCACAGAGGAAGTGGCGGTCTTTCATGCCTTTTCGCGCACGGTGGCCGAGGCCCGCAGTGCCTTTGTGGTGCTGGACACCGCCCCCACTGGCCACACCTTGCTGCTGATGGATGCAACCGGTGCCTACCACCGCCAAGTGGTGGCTGGGCTGCCCGACAACCAGCGCCATCACTTCAAGACACCGCTGACGCGCCTGCAAGACGCCGCCTACACCCACATCGTGCTAGTGACCTTGCCAGAGACCACCCCAGTCTCTGAGGCGGCCGCCTTGCAAGAAGACCTGCGCCGTGCGCAGATTGAGCCGTCGGCCTGGGTGGTCAACCGCAGCTTGCTGGCCTCGGGCAGCCGCCACCCCATGCTGCTGCAGCGGCTGGCCGGGGAGCGCGCGCAACTCTTGCGCGTCAGCACCCGCTTGGCGGCACACACCCATGTCATCGCCTGGCAGGCCACGCCTCCCGTTGGGGTGGCGGCGCTGAGGGGCCTGACGGCCAAAGAGCGCTGACGTCAGCGCTCTTTGCATTCATGCGGCGCAGACCGCGGGGCAAACTTCAGCCCTGCGGCCTGCCTGCGCGCCCGCTTACTTCGGCAGCACCACCGTGTCGATCACGTGGATCACGCCGTTGTCGGCCACCACATCGGCGCTGATCACTTTAGCGCCGTTGACGGTGACGCCACCCGTGGTGGCCAGGGTCAACTCACCGCCTTGCACGGTCTTGACCTTGCCAGCCTTGACGTCCTTGGCCATCACCTTGCCGCTGACCACGTGGTAGGTCAGCACAGCGGTCAGCTTGGCCTTGTCTTTGAGCAGGGCATCCAGGTCCGCCTTGGGGATCTTGGCGAAGGCTTCGTCGGTAGGCGCGAACACGGTGAACGGGCCCTTGCCCTTGAGCGTGTCCACCAAGCCAGCGGCCTGCAGCGCGGTGGCCAATGTCTTGAAGGAGCCCGCAGCGACGGCGGTGTCCACGATGTCCTTGGCTTGGGCGGCCACAGCAGAGGCGCACAGGGCGGCAGCAATGATCAGTTTCTTCATGGTGTCTCTCAGTTGGTAGGGGAATGTCAGAGCAGCAGAAGCGCCACGCACCGTGGCTTCACCGCCGGAGACCTCACCCGAATGGCGAGGTCACGGAGCGGAGTATGAACTACAAAGTTCTCCATGTGAACTGTGTGGTATTTTTTATTACCAAACGGTCACACATCAACATCCCCAGGGAAAGCGATGCATCACCCCTGCCTGCCCTCCTCTTGCGGCCCATGCACCCGCACAGCCGCAGTTGCCAAACTGGTTCCGGCCCACAACTCTTGCAATATCCCGCACGCCTGCGCCGGCCCGCTGTGATGGCAGGCGGCCTGCAACGCTTGCAATTGCTGCTGCAGCGCTTCAAGCTCACGCAAGCGCTCGGCCACATGGCCCAGGTGCGCGTCAATCAAGGCGCTCACCCGATCGCAAGACGCCTCAGGCTCATCCATCACCGCCAAGAGCGCCCGGACCTCGTCCAAGCTCAGCCCCAGCGCGCGGCTGCGGCGTATCACCTGCAGGCGCTGCAAATGCGCCGCGCTGTAGCGCCGGTAGTTGTTGTCACCCCGCGCAGGCGCAGGCAATAGCCCTTCGCGCTCGTAGTAGCGAATGGTCTCGGTGGGGGTGTCGGTGGCACGGGCCAGGTCGCTGATCTTCATGCGCGCATGCTACCGACGCTCTTGACCTTGCAGCGGCTTCAACGTTTCCAATGCAGGCATCAACCCTTTGGAGAGACCCATGAGCGGCCATTGCTGTGACCATGACCATGCCCCTTCGGCCACCAGCTCGCCCCGTTATCGACGCGTGCTGTGGGCAGCCCTTTTGATCAACTTGGGCATGGCGGTGGTGGAGATCATCAGCAGCCGATTGACAGGTTCGGTGTCGCTGCTCGCGGACGCAGCGGACTTCATGGGGGATGCGGCCAACTACGGTGTCTCGCTGTGGGTCTTGGGCGTGGCGGCCGTTTGGCGGGCACGCACGGCGTGGCTCAAAGGCCTGAGCATGGGCCTGTACGGCCTGGGCGTCTTGGCGGTCGCAGGCTGGCAGTGGTGGCAAGGCAGCACACCCGAGGCCGCCAGCATGGGCTTGATCGGCGCGCTGGCGCTCGCGGCCAACCTCAGCGTCGCCGCACTGCTCTACGCCTTCCGCGAGGGCGACGCCAATATGCGCGCGGTGTGGCTGTGCACCCGCAATGACGCGATTGGCAATGTGGCCGTGCTGGTGGCCGCTGGGCTGGTGATGCTCACGGGACAAGCCTGGCCAGACCTGGCGGTGGCAGCGGGCATGGCAGCCCTGGCCTTGACGGGCGGGGTGTCGGTGATGCGCCAAGCGCAGGCTGAGCTGCGCTGGGAGCACGGCGGTGCCGAGGCTCATCGCACCCACGGCACCTGATGAGAACTCAATGACCCGATTGGCCGGTGAGTTGGCGGATCGCCCCGGCCCAGTCTTCCAAATGGTGGGTGTAGGCGATCTTACCGTCCCGCAAGGTGTGGATGTCGATGGACATCACCTTGAAGCTGCGGCCGGTGTGAGGCACGCCAAAGAACGGGCCCGCCGGTGTGCCCGAGCCTTGGCCGCGCACCACGATGCGGTCACCCGCTGCGATCACTTCCAACACCTCCCACTTCATGTCGGGCAGGCCTTTCTTGATGCCGCCCAACTGCCCCGCCAAAGGCTCGCGGCCTTGGCAGTCGCTGCCGTTGGCACCACAAGACTGAAAGTCTGGCGTGGTGGTTTGAGCAAAAACCTTGGCGGCATCCCCTGCCACGCCATAAGCGCTGTAGTGCAGGTCGATCAGCGCGCGCTGAGCGGCTGTGGGCGCGGAGCTTTGGGCCCACACGGGAGCCGTTGCACCCAGCACGACCACAGCCAGCATTCGACGAAAAGACATGGAGCAAACCTCTGGACAATGAAAAGCTCAGTGTGCGTGCGCTGGCAAGGGCTGCAACAGCGCCCCACCACGCCCGCCGACTTGACAAACCCTTAATCCAGAGACAGGCGCTGCGCCAGAAAATCCAACCAAGCCCGCACCGCGGCCGACACCAAACGCGTGGTGGTGACGGCCTGCAGGGGCAAGCTGGGGGCGGCCCAAGCCGGCAGCACCGGCTCCAGGCGACCGGCGAGCACGCTGTCGCGCACCTGTTGCGGCGGCAGCATGGCCACCCCCAGACCTTGCTCGGTCAGGCGCTGCACCATGCCAATATTGTTCAGCCCCAGTGGCCCGCGCACCGGCACCTCCACCACCTCTTTGCCTTGGCTCAGGCGCCAGCGGCTGCTGCGTTGCGCGCTGCCCAACACCAGCGCTTGATGAGCGGAGAGGTCGGCCGGTTGCTTGGGCCGCCCTGCACGAGCCAAGTACTGCGGTGAGGCAAACAAGGCCTGCTCCACCCTGCCCAGCCGACGCACCACCAACTGCTCGCCCCTCACGGTGCCCAAGCGCAGCGCCACATCCACAGCTTCTGCACGCAGGTCCACCACCTGGGCCGATAAATCCAAATCCAGGCTGATGCCCGGAAAGCGGGCCAGGAACTCCGGCACCAAGGGCGCCACCCAGAACTGCCCAAAGTCCACCGGCATGGTCACGCGCACATGGCCTTCGGGGCGTTCGGCAGTCTCGCGCAAGGCTTCTTCGGCCAAGAGCGCTTGCGCCACCACCGGCTCACAACGCTCGTAGAAGCGCTGGGCCGCTGCCGTCAGCGTCAGGCGGCGGGTGCTGCGCTCAAACAAGCGCACCGCCAAGCGCTGCTCCATCTGCGCAATGCGCCGCGACAGCGTGGCCAATGGCACACCCGTCTGGGTACTCGCCTTGTTCAGGCTGCCCGCTTGGGCCACCGCCACAAAAAGCGCCATGTCATCCAGCGCTGTGAATTTGTTCATGCCCTCAGTGTCTCATTCCTGGAAGGCCGGTTTTCGCGGGTGGAATCCCTTGTTCAGCAGGGCGCAGCGCTGGGCTCACTCACAAGAAAACAAGCCCTCACAGAGGAGGGCTTGCTCTCAGGGCAGATGAATGATCTGTCTATGCGTCAGACCGCCAAACGCTGCCCCCGCAAGCGCAGGAACACCCACACCAAGCAGCGCCACACAAAGCGCACCAACACCAGCGTCAAGATCGCCTCGATGAAGGTCTGGATGAAGGCCACAAAGGCCCCACCCCGGCGCTCGCTGCGGCGGCGGTATTTGGCGGCCATGCGGTCCCGCGCGATCTCGATGCTGTCGTAGAAGCTGGGCACCATCAGCAGGGTCAGGAAGGTGGAGGTGATGGTGCCGCCGATGATGGCCACGGCCATGGGACGGTAGAACTCACCGCCCTCACCGACGCCGATGGCCACCGGCAGCATGCCGGCCACCAGGGCAAAGGTGGTCATCAAGATGGGACGGAAGCGCTTGCGCCCCGCATGCATCAAAGCCTCTTCACGCGGCACACCCTTGGCTTCTTCTTGGCGTGCGGCGTCCAGCAGCAGGATGGCATTCTTGGCCACCAAGCCCGCCAGCATGATGATGCCGATGAAGCTCATCAAGTTCAGCGTGCCCTTGGTCATCAGCAGCGCCAGCACCACCCCAATGAGGGACAGCGGCTGCGAGAGCATCACGCCCAAGGGTGCGGTGAAGCTGCCGAACTGAATCACCAAGATGAAGTACATCAGCGCAATGCCCGAAACCAAGGCAATGCCCATCTCTGAGAAGACCTCTTGCTGGTCTTTGGACGCGCCGCCCAACTCAATGCCATAGCCCTCGGGGAAGGTCATGCTCTTGGCCAGTTTGAGCGCATCGCTGGTGACCTCACCGGGCGAGCGGCCCTGCGCATTGGCCGACACGGTGATGACACGTTTGCCATCGCGGTGCTCAATGCGCGCCGGGCCTTTGCCGGTGCTGATCTTGGCGATTTGCTCCAGCGGCACCTGCATGCCAGTGCCCGCCACGGTGATGGGCAAACGCTCAATGTTGGACGCCTCAACACGCTCGGCGGGGTGCAGGCGCACCGCCACGTCGCGGGTCTCGCCCTGTGGGTCCACCCAGTCCCCCACTTCGACGCCGGCAAAAGCCACGCGCAGCGCACTGGCCGTGTCGCTCACCGAGATGCCCATGGAATTGGCCAGGCTGCGGTTGAGCTCAATCTGCAGCTCGGACTGCGGGTCTTGCTGAGACAAGCCGACATCGACCGCGCCGGGAACCTTGCGCAGTTTGTCCATGAAGTCGCTGGTGATCTCCACCAGCTTGCGCGAGTCTGGCCCGGTGAAGCGGACCTGCACCGGCTTTTGCGCGCCGTTGTTCAGGTCGTCCAAGACCACATACTCTGCGCCGACCAACTGGGCCACGCGCTTGCGCAAGTCCTGTGCGATGTCTTGGCCCGAGCGCTTGCGCTCGGTGCTCTTGCCAATGTCCACATAGATACGGCCGCCCGTCGGGTTGATCCAACTGTTGGTGGCCTTGGTCTCGGGCATCTGGCGCGCCACTGCGGCGGCGGCCTCCATCTTCAGGCGGGCATATTCCAGGCTGGCGCTGGCGGGTGTGCGCACCTCAATGGCCAGGGTGCCCCAGTCGCCGCTGGGCAGAAAGCTGGTGCCGCCAAACTTGGACTGCAGGCCAATCGCCGCCACAAAGCTCAGCACGGCAAAGAACCCCATCCAACGGCGATGGTGCAAGGCCCACGCGATCACTCGGCCATAGGCATCCGCTTGCGCGTCGAACCAGTCGTTAAAGCGCTTCAGCACCAAAGAGATGCCGCGCTTGGGCGCATGGTGGTGGCCCGGAGGGTCGCCCCAGAAGGCCGACAGCATCGGGTCCAGGGTGAAGCTGATCAGCAAGCTCACCAGCACAGAAGCCACCACGGTCAAGCCGAAGGGGCGGAACCACTCGCCCGCACCGCCACCCATGAAGGCCACCGGCACAAACACAGCGACGATGGACAAGGTCGTGGCCGTCACGGCCAAGCCAATTTCGGCCGTGCCGTTGAGCGCTGCGGTGCGCCTGTCAGCGCCCATTTCCATGTGCCGCACGATGTTCTCGCGCACCACGATGGCGTCGTCGATCAGCACCCCAATGGCCAGGGACAGGCCCAGCAAGCTCATGAAGTTGAGCGTGAAGCCGCACAACCACACCGCAATGAAAGCCGCCAACACCGACGTGGGCAGAGACAAGGCGGTGATGAGCGTGGAGCGCCAAGAGTTCAGGAAGGCATAGACCACAAAGATGGTCAGGCCCGCGCCAAACACCAGGGCGTGAATCACGTTGTTCAGGCTGTTCTCAGCCTCTTTGCCGCCGTCGCGCGTGACTTCCAGCGTCGTGCCCTTGGGCAAAGTCTTGCGGATCTCCTCCACTTCCTTGCGCACATCGCTGGCCACCGTCACCGTGGAAGCATCGCGCGCCCGCTTGATGAAGATGGCCACATTGGGGCCGCCGTTGCGATAGGACAGGCTGGCGCGCTCGGCAAAACCGTCTTGCACCGTGGCCACTTGGCCCAGGCGGACGAGTTGATCACCACTGCGGCGCACCACAATCTGCTCAAACTCCGCCGGGCTCTCAACACGCCCCACCAAGCGAATGCTCTGGTCTTCCAAGGGGCCTTTGACCTTGCCCACCGGTGAGGTGGTGTTCTGCGTGCGCAGGGCGTTGACCACCTCGGTGACCGAGACGCCAAACTCCCTCAATTTGCCGGCATGCAGCAGCACCGACAGCTCACGACGCAGCGCCCCACCGACCTCCACCGACGACACGCCCTTGATGGCCCGGAAGCGGTCCGCCAGTTGGTCTTCGGCCAGCCGAGAGAGTTGGGCATGGGTTTGGTTGGCCGACGACAGCGCCACCTGCACGATGGGCTCGTCCGACATCTGCCAGCGGAAGAGGTTGGGTTCGCGCATCTCCACCGGCAGCTTGTGCCGCACCGAGGCAATGGCATTGCGCACCTCGTCACCGGCCTCGATCATGTTCTTGCCAAACTGGAACTGCAGCACCAGCTCAGCATTGCCTTCTTTTGCCGTGGAGTTGACCTCGTCCACGCCAGGGATGGTCTGAAAAGACTTCTCCAAGCGATTGATGATTTCGCGCTCCACCGATTCGGGCGAAGCCCCGGGGTAGCTGATCACCACCACCAACACGGGCGGCGTGACATCGGGGTTTTGGTTGACCTTGAGCTTGGACAGCGCCAACAGGCCCATCGCCATCAAGGAGATGATGAGCACGATCGTGGCGATCGGCTGCTTCACACTGAAATTGGATAAGAACATGGTGGGCTGTCCTTACTGAGCCGAAGCTGCCGATGCGGCCTGTGCGCCGGCCTTGGCCCCGGAGGCTGGGGCGCTGACCACCGCAGCACCCGCCCCCCCTAGGCGGAAGGGCTGACCCGGGCTCAAGGACGCAGTGGGGTTGCGCAGCAAGCGGTCACCGGCTTGCACCCCGGTCTTCACCGGCCACCAGCCGTGGCGCGGGTCCAGCTCGCCCAAGGTCACTTCCACTCGTTGCAGCTTGTTGTCGGCGCCCAAGCGCCAGACCATCTGCTTGCCTTCCAGGGGTTGCACGGCGCCTTGCGGCAGCACCAGCTTGCCTTGGGCGGCTTCGGCTTGGGTCAGCACCTCGCCTTCGGCGAACAGGCCGGCCACCGTCGGCGCCTCGCCCACCAAGGCCACCACCACTTCCACCTGGCGGGTGCTGGCATTGGCCACGGCGTCCACGCGCTGCACCCGGCCTTCAAAGCGCTGTGCGCCATAGCCATTCAGGCTGAAGCGCACACTTTGCCCCACACGCACTTCGCGCAGTTGGTCCGCCGAGATCCGGCCTTCCAGGCGCAAGGTGCGCGGGTCCATCACCTTGAGCAACTCACGACCCACCTGCACGGTGTCACCCACCGAGACCTTGCGCTCCACCACCACGCCATCAAACGGCGCACGCACTTCCGTGCGTTGCAATTGCTGGCGGGCATTGACCACCCGGGCTTTGGCGGCCAGCACATCGCTGTTGGCATTGTTGCGGCGGACTTCAGCGTCTTCAGCGGCCTGCTGCGACACCATGCCTTGGGCTTGCAAGGACTTGACGCGTTGCAGCTGGCGCTCGCTTTGCTCAAACGACAAGGTGGCCGCGCGCAGCGATTCTTCAGCGGCATTCAGGCTGTCACGCACCGTCGACTCGTCCAACTTCACCAGCACATCGCCGCGCTGCACGGTGTCTCCGTTCTCCTTAAGCACCTGCTGCACCACCGCGCCCAGCTCGGCCCGCACGTCGGCCCGCTTCTCAGGCACGATGGCGCCGGTTATCAAGGCACCTCGGCCCGCCGCACCGGCCTGGCCCACGGTCAGGATGTCTTCGGGCGACACCAACAGCTCCACCGGCGCTTTCGCAGCCGCAGACGCCGCCGTGGCTGCAGACGCTGCAGCCGGGCCATCTTTGCCGCCGCCCCCGCAAGCTGCAAGGCCGCCGAGCAGCAGCAAAGCCGCCAAGGCCAAGACCGTGCGCTGTGCTGACGGTGCGGGGGTGTATAGGGACGCGGGCATACAGATATCTCCTCTGAACTCTTGAGGTCGGCCACAACACGCAGACCGCCACGCCTGAAGCCAGGCTTAAGGCCACGGACTGTAGGTGAAGCGCGACGAATTTGGCAGGCAGTCGTGACGATTGGGGGTTTTTGAGGGGTCAGATGCCGTGTTGGCCGACGAACTGCAAGCCCCAAAGCTCAAGTATCGCCAGCCGAGACGTCCGGTCGCATCCCCGGCCATCCCCAACTCACCACCGAAACTTGTGCAGGCCGCCGACTACCATGCTGACCCACACCAGAGGAGTTGGGGATGGACTTGAGATTGGCCTTGTATGAGTTGAGCGCCCGCCACGGCTTAAGTGCCGAAGGCGCCCGGCGGTTGGAGACCTTGGCAGGCTTGCAGCACACGCCTGAGCGACTGGCACAGCGCGTCGCGCGGGGCGTGGCCGTGCTGGCCGCAGCACTGGGCGGCTTCGGCCTGATCTTGTGGCTGGCCGCCAACTGGGACACTCTGGGGCGCTTCGGTCGCTTTGCGCTGCTCGAAGGGGTGATCGTGGCCATGAGCCTGGGCGCGTGGCTGCGGCCTGTGTGGCGCGCGCCGCTGAGCCTGCTGGCCTTGCTGGCCACCGGTGGCTTGTTCGCCTATTTTGGCCAGACCTATCAAACCGGCGCCGACCCCTGGCAGCTCTTCGCGGTGTGGGCGGCGCTGACGCTGCCGCTGTGCTTGGGCACCCGCAGCGACATCACCTGGACACCCTGGGCCCTGGTGGTGATGACCGCACTGTCGCTCTGGGTCCATGCCCACACCGACCACTCGTGGCGGGTGGAGCGCACCGACCTGGGTGTGCATTTCACCGCCTGGGCGGGTGCGCTGGCCCTGTGCGCAGCCCTCAGCCCCAGCCTGAGCCGCTGGACCGGCGCCGGGGTGTGGGCCTTCCGGCTGGGGCTGACCCTGGCGGCCATCACCTTGACCCTGACCGCCCTGGGCGGCTTGTTCAGCCGCGAAGCCTCCGCCCTCTATGCAGTCGGCCTGATGATGCTAGGCGCTGCTGCGGCCCTGCTGACACAAGCCCGCTTCTTTGATGTGTTTGCACTCAGCGTGGCAGCCCTGGGCCTGAATGTGCTCTTGGTCTTTGGCTTGGGCGACGCGCTCTTCAGCGGCCACAGCAGCGATTGGGTGGGTGCGCTGTTCCTGCTGGGCATTTGCGCCGCAGGCCTGTTGGCGGGGACGGTCTCCCTCATCTTGCGTTGCCATCGGCAGCACACCGCCACTCAAGGAGCCAGCGCATGAGCACGACCCGTCTTGACGCGGCGCTGGCCGCCGCCCAGGCCGAGGGCCTGCTGCCCAACACCTTGGCGCCGCTGGACACCGACAGCCGCCCTTGGCCCGTGGTGCTGCTCACCGCTTTAGGCGCCTGGCTGGCGGCCGTGCCCTTGCTGATCGTGGTGGGCTTTTTGTTGGGAGATGCCTTTCGGCACAGCGGCACGGCCGGCTTTGTGGGCGCGCTGCTGTTGGCCTGGTCCGTGGTGATGCTGCGCTCCAAAGCGATTCCCCTCTTCTTAGAACAATTGGCCATCCCGGGCTTGATGACGGGCGTGGGCCTGATCACCTGGATGGTGGCCGAGCAGCTGGACGACGCCCAAGGTGCGGCCGCCGTGCTCTGCCCCCTGCTCTTGCTGTTGTCTGCCACGCTGCCGCAAACTTGGCTGCGAGCCCTGCTGGGCGCCGCCAGCGCGGCCTTGGGTGGCTTTGCGCTGATGAGCAATATGGGCTGGGAGCGCCGCGATGCTGGCCTGTCGCCTTGGCTCACCTTGCACCTGCTGCTGGCCGTCGTGCTGGCCTTGGCGGCAGCCCTGCTGCGCCAAGCGCCCGCCGGCCCGCAAGCCCGCGCAGCCGCCTGGGCCGAAACCGTGGGCAGCGGCTGGCTGTTGGCGACCTTGGCAGGTTTGGCTTGGTGGGCCGGCATGACCTTCCTGGTCGGTGCCAGCCTGGGTGCCTCGGCTGCCCAAGACTTGGCCGGTGAGGCCCTCCGCCACCAAGAGCCCTGGCTTTACCTCGGCCTCAGCAACGCGGTGTCTGCCGTGCTGACGGGGCTGGGCGGGCTGTGGCTCGCCCAACGTTGGCCGGTGTTGCGCCAGGCCTGGTGCGGTGGCGTGGTGCTGGTGCTGATGGCGCTGGCGTGGATGATGCCCACGCTGGGCGCCTGTTGGCTGGTCTTGGCCCTGTGCGTGGGCACCCAGCGTTGGCGCTTGGGCGCTGCGGCTGCGGTGGCGGCCGTGTGGATTCTGGGCGCCTTCTACTATGCGCTGAGTTGGCCCTTGGCCACCAAAGCCGCAGCCCTGGTGATGGCCGCCGCCGTGTTGGCCGGCTTGGCCGTGTGGGGCTTGCGCAGCCAGCGCGCAGCACCTTCACCAGAAGCAGCAGCGGCAAGCTCCGCTCAGCGCACATCCCGTCGTGCCCATTGGGGCATTGCGCTGAGCCTGCTGCTGACGCTGGTGGCCGCCAATGGCAGCATCTGGCAAAAAGAGCAGCTCATCCAACACGGCCAAGCCGTGTTCGTGCCCTTGGCCCCGGCAGACCCGCGCTCGCTGATGCAAGGCGACTACATGACCCTGAACTTCCTGCCTCGCTTCAGTGCCAACGCCCCCGAGCTGGACATGGAGCGCGAAGCCTTCAACTTCGAGCACCCGCGCATGGTCTTCAAGCGCGACGCCCAAGGCATCCTCAGCGCTCAAGGCCCAGACCAGGGCCAAGCCCTGGCAGCCGACGAAGTCGCCATCCAACTCGTGCCCAAGAATGGCCGCTGGATCTTGGTGACCGACGCCTTCTATTTCAAGGAGGGCGAAGCCGAGCGCTGGGCCGCCGCGCGCTTTGGCGAGTTCCGTGTCGACGCCAAGGGCAAAGCCTTGTTGGTGGGCTTGCGTGGAGAAGGGTTGAAGCCGCTGTAGCCCTACGGACGCGCCGCCGCCTCCAAGCCCGCCGAGCCATAGAGCACCCACAAGGTCTCTTGCAGCGCGGGCGTCAAGGCGGCCACCGCGTCGTTGCAGCCCTGGGGCAGAAAGGCAGAGGCAGCGAAGGTGTGGATGTGTTGCACCGGCAGAGGCGGCTGCTCAAACGGCCATAACGTGAGCTTGAGCCGCCATTGCTGGGTGCCCACTTGGGTGCCAGGCTCCAAAGCGATGTCATCCAGCGTGGCCCGCAGCGGTGGCACCTGGCTGTTCAGCAAACCCGCCATCGTCGACTCGGTATTGAGCCCACGCTCCAGCATGGCCGAGAACGTGTCTCGCCCAGTGCCAAACACCGGGTAGCCCTCGCGACACAAGAGCACCCGCGCGGCACCGGTCTGGTCGAACAACACCCGCGGCAAGGCAAGGCCTTTTTCACGCAAGCCCATCAAGAACTCGACGTTGCGGATGGACGGCTGATAGCTGGGCGCCACATAGACCCGGGTCGACGCCACCACCATCACACGTCCACCGGGCAGGGTGACCGACTCCACCTCGGTGGCGTGTGCGGCCTGGATCAGCGAGCTGCTCAACATGATCGTCAGCAGGGCTCGCTCCAGCCCTTGTGATTTCAGCAATGACATGACCGTCCGACTCCGCACTCCAAGAGAGCCAGATGTTAGGACATGGCTTGGTAGGCGTTCATTTTCCGGATTTCCATCAAGCGGTCAGGCTGAGAAACCGGTGCAAAGCCCAATCGCGCATACAAACTGTGGGCGTCACGCGTCGCCAGCATCCAGCGGCGCAGGCCTTGCAACGCCGGTTGCGCCATCAGCCCTGCCACCATCGCCTGCGCCAAGCCCTGGCCTCGATGCTCGGGCAAAACATAGACATCGGCCAAATAGGCAAAGGTGGCGCAGTCGCTCACCGCCCGCGCAAAGCCGACTTGCGCCGCACCGTGGAACAAGCCCGCGCATTGCGAGCCGGCCACGGCTCGCTGCACCACGTCCAGAGGAATATCGGGCGACCAATAGCTCTGGCTCAGAAAGGCGTGGATGGCGGCGAGGTCCAGCTCGGCCGCATCAAAACTCAGTCGGTAAGCAACGGGTAATGCCGGCATTCAAGGGTGTCCCATGCGGTCGAGCACAGATTGGGCTTGATGGCAGGCCTCAAAGCGGCTGCGCAGGTAGTGCGCCACGGCCGGGGTTTGGCAGACTGCCACATTGAAGCGCAGGTGTTGGTCAGCCTCGCTGCTCGCTGAAAAGGTGGCTCCCCGGGCCAGCAAGATGTGGTTGTGAAAGGCGTCGTTGACCAGCAGGTCCACGTCCACGCCCTCGGGCACTTGGCCCCACAGGAACAGGCCGCCTTCGCCGGGGTGGTTCAGGCGCACGCCGGCGCCGCTCAAGTGGCGGCGTGCCGCTTGGTGAGCCTGCTGCAACTTGCGCTGGAGGCGGTCCAGGTGCTTGCGCCAGCGCCCGGCCTGCAGCACCTCCAGCAGCACCAGCTCATTCAACGCGGCACCGGTCAACACCGCGCAGATCTTTTCGCGCATCAAGGGGCGCAGCAGTGCGGGGTCGGCAGCGATATAGCCCATGCGCAGGGCGGGGCTCAGGGCCTTGCAAAAGCTGGAGTAGTAGATGACGCGGTCCAGCCCCGAGAGTGCCGCCAAGCGCGTGGGATGGCCCGGATGAAAGTGGCCCTGCACATCGTCCTCGGCCACCAAGAAGCCATGGCGCTGGGCCAGGGCCAAGACCCTGACGAGGTTGGCCGGCGTGCTGCCCCAGCCTGTCGGGTTGTGCAGCACGGTTTGCATGAAGAGCAGGCGCGGCCGATGCGCCTCGCAGGCGGCTTCCAATTGCGCCAGGTCCAGCCCCTCGGGTGTGCGCGCCACGGGCACGATGCGCAGGCCATCCCGGCGCAGGCGGTCATACATCAAGAAGTAGCCCGGGTCTTCGACCAGCACCGTGTCGCCCGGCTGCAAAAAGCTGCGGCAAATCAGGTCGATGGCCTGGGTGCCACCGCTGGTGGTCAACACCCGCCCTGCATCCACCGCCACGCCTTGGCCACGCAGGATTTGCGCCAGTTGCTCGCGCAGCTCCGGCAAACCTTGAGGCGGGCAGCGAGACGCCATGCCGGCCACCGACCGACTCATGGCGCGCTGTAAAGCGGCTACGGGCACGGCGTCCTCCAGCCAGGCCGGCGGCAGCGCCCCGCTGCTGGCCAGCAGCATGCCGGGGGGCTGGTCTTTGGCCTGCTGCACCAGCCACACGCCTTCTTGTGCCTCGCCTGCGGCCAAGGCTGCTGGCGCTTCGCTCGCATCGGCCGGGCGGCAGACAAAGTAGCCGGCCGTGCCCCGCGCGTCGATCAAGCCGGCCGCCGTCAGGCGGTCATAGGCAGCGACCACCGTGTTGGCGCTGACCCCCAACTGCCGCGCCAACTGGCGAATGGACATCAGGCGCGCACCCGGCGGCAAGCGGCCGCCCTCGATCAGTGCGCGCAAGCCCTGCTCGACCTGCTCGGTCAAGGGCGTGGTGGCGTGGCGGTCGAGGCTGAACATATCTTCAGGTTAGCGCAGAAAGCTCACCGCCAGCGCCAGCAAGGACGCCGCCATGCTGAGATTGAACACCCGCTGCGCGGGAGGGTGTGACAACCAGCGCCGAATGGCCACGCCGAACAGCGTCCACACGGACAGGCTGGGCAGCGCGATGACCGCGCCCACCAGCGCCAACACCAACGCACCGGCCCAGGGGCTCAAGCCGGGCGGCATGAATAAAGACGCCATGGTGAAGGCCTTGACCCAGGACTTGGGGTTGACCACTTGAAACAGCGCGCCTTGCGCAAAGCTGGGTGTGGGCGCCGCGCGCGCCTCACCCAGCGCGGCACGGCTGAGCTTGACGGCCAGAAACACCAGGTACAAGGCTCCAGCCACCCGCAGGGCCTGCTGCACCACAGGGTAGGCCGTGAACACCGCGCCCAGCCCCAAGCAGACCAGCGCCGTCTGCACGGCCACGCCCACGACAATGCCCAAGATCTGCGGCAGGGTGCGGCGCAAGCCGAAGTGGACCCCGGAGCTGGTCAGCATCAGGTTATTGGGGCCAGGCGTGCCTGACATCAGCAGGCAATAGGTGCTCACGGGCATGAGGTCCAGGGCAGTCATGGTGTTGGCGTGTCGATGAATGGCAGACAGCGTACGCAAACCCAGCGACGAGGCCCCGACACAGCGTCGATGCGCTGTACCTGCGAACGGATGGTGACAAGTCACCACAGCGCCGGTGGATCGGCTGCTCGCCATGCCGATAGGCCTGCAGGCCTTCAGCCTCCCCACAATCTCTCCACATTGGGTGCCTAGGCTGTGAACCCAGGCGACTTGCCGGATGCAGTACGGATACGACATGACACCCACCACCTCTCCTCCCAAGCCCCTCTTTCCCACGCTCTTGCTCAGCTTGTGGGCTCTGACCCTCGTCGGCTGCGGCGGTGGCGGTGGCACCGACCCTGCCGCCACGGACCCCGGCAACACCAACGCCACCAATGGCGTGCGCCCACCGACCCCTGTGCCAGCCCCTTCGCCAGCGCCAGTGCCTGCACCTGCGCCCACTCCGGCGCCAGTACCCGCCCCAGCACCTGCACCCACGCCCGCGCCAGCCCCAGCCCCCACACCTGCCGTGGCGACTCGGGCGGCCTTGGGCGAATTGGCCTTCAACGACGCGTCGCTGTCCGTCAGTGGCCGGGTGTCCTGCGCCACATGCCACACCGCCGCCACAGCCAAGGCCGATGCAGCCGGCGGCTTTTTGCCGCTGGGTGGGCCCACGGCCAGCACCCAGGGCTTTCGCAGCAGCCCGTCTTTGATGTACCTGGGCACCAACACCGCTTTCCGCTTGGCGTCGGACGGTCAACCCTTTGGCGGCTTCACCTGGGACGGTCGCGCCGCCAGTCGAGTGATCCAAGCGGGTGGCCCGCTGCTGGATGCGACTGAAATGGCCAACCCCAGCGTGGCCGCCGTCGCCGCCAAAGTGCGTGCCGCGACCTGGTGGGCCGACATGCAGCGCTTGTTTGGTGTGGCCGCCAGCGCCAGCGACCAGACGGTGTTTGACACCTTGACCCAGGCCCTGGCCACCTACCAGGCGGAAGACCCCGAGTACGCGTTGTTCAACAGCAAGTTCGACCGCTTCCTCGACAAAGAGGTAGCGCTCACGCCGCAAGAGACACGCGGCCTGCAAATCTTCAACGACCCGGCCAAGGGCAACTGTGCGTCTTGCCACAGCAGCCAGGTCGGCGCCGATGGCAGCCGCCCGCTGTTCACCACCTTCGGCTATGCCGCCCTGGGCTTGCCGCGCAATGCCAACATCACAGCCAATGCGGACGCTAGCTTTTTCGACATGGGCTTGTGCGGCCCCAAGCGCACGGACCTGAGCGCCCGCACCGACCTGTGCGGCAGCTTCAAGATCCCCACGCTGCGCAATGTGGCGCTGACCGCGCCCTACTTCCATAACGCCACAGCCAGCACGCTGGGCGAGGCGGTGAGCTTCTACACCACGCGAGACCTCAACCCAGGGCGCTGGTACCCACTGGTCAATGGCCGGCCCGACAAGTTCAACGACCTGCCGCCCAGCCTGCGGGGCAACGTCATCCAAACCGCACCCTTTGGCCTGCAGCCCGGCGCCGCGCCGCGCCTGACGGCTCAAGATGGCGCCGACCTGACCACCTTCTTGCGCACCTTGACCGACAACCCCAACGCCCCCGCCCGCCCGGCCAAAGTGGCCGGGTTCTGAACACCCCGAAGGAGAGAAGCCCATGAAATCCTGGACCCCTTGGACCGCTTTGCTGCTGGCCGCGCTATGCGCAAGCGCCATGGCCCAAACTGCAGCCCCCGGCAAGCCCAACCCCATGCCACCCGGCACGGCCGCATCTGCCCCCATGAGGGGCCATCCAGGGCCTGGCGCTCAGGGTGGCCCCGGTGGCGAGCACCGCGGCCCACCGCCCGAAGCCCTGGCGGCCTGCAAAGGCCTGAAGGCGGATGCGGCCTGCGGCTTCACCAGCCCCCACGGCGCCGTGCAGGGCCGCTGCTGGGCGCCACCCGACAAGCCCCTGGCTTGCAAGCCCGAGCACCCCAAGGGCGCAGCGCCTCAGGCGCCGCAGCGCTGATCAGGCGTCTTGCCACTCAAAGCGATAGCCCACGCCGTAGACGCTGTGAATGCAGCTCTGCTGAGGGCGGGCCGCGGCCAGCTTGCGCCGCAGGTTCTTGATGTGGCTGTCGATGGCGCGGTCAAAGGCCTCGGCCTCTTGGCCGCGCGCATGCTCCAGCAGCTGAGCCCGGCCCAAGATATGGCCCGGCCGCGCGGCCAAGGCCTGCAGCAGGCGGAACTCGGTTTCGGTCAGCTCCAGCGCCTGCCAGCCGCCCTCGCCGCGCACCCGCACCGTGCGGCTGCTCTCGTCGATCTGCATCAGCGCAGCGTCAGCGTCGGCCTCAGGCTGACTGCGGCGCAACACGGCGCGCACCCGCGCCACCACCTCGCGCGGGCTGAAGGGCTTGCAGATGTAGTCGTCTGCACCCAGGTCCAGCCCTAAGAGGCGATCGACCTCGTCGACCCGCGCCGTCATCATCAAGATGGGCACGCGGCTGAACTGGCGAATCTCGCGGCACAGGCTCAGGCCATCGCGGCCGGGCAGCATTACGTCCAGCAGCAGGGCATCGGGCGGCGCGGCGCGCACCCGTGCGGGCAGGTCGTTGCCGTGCAGCAGGTGCAGCACCTCATAGCCAGCATGGCGCAGGTAGTCGGCCACCACCTCGGCGATGGCGGGCTCGTCTTCGACCAGCCAGATGTGAATTGGTCGGTTCATGGAGGGCCTATCGGCAGCCACAGCACCAGCTTCAAGCCGCCCAGCGCCGACGGGAAGGCCTGCAGGCTGCCGCCGTGTTGCTCGGCCATGGCGCGGCCAATCGCCAGGCCCAGGCCGCTGCCGCCGGTGGCGCGGCTGCGCGAGGCCTCGCCCCGGTAGAAGCGCTCGAACAAGCGCGGCAGCGCCTCGGGCGGAACGCCGGGCGCGCTGTCTTCAAACTCGGCCTGCCAACCGCCGGCCGCGCGCCGCAGGCTGATGTGCAGGCGGCCGGGCGCGTCGGTATAGCGTAGGCTGTTCTCGACCAGGTTCAGCACCAACTGGCGCAGGCGCTGGGGGTCGGCCTGCAGTGTCACGTCGGGGTCCAGGTCGTCGAGGCTGAGTTGCAGGCCCGCCTGCTGCAAGCGGGGTGCCAGCGCGTCCAGCACATCGTCCACCAGGTCATGCGGCCGCACTGGGGCCAGCGCCAGCGCGTGGCTGCCGGCATCGTGCTGGGCCAACTGGTGCAGGTCATCCACCAAGCGGGTCAGAGACATCACCTGCTCGTGCAGGCGCTGCAGCGTGGCCGGGTCACCTTGGCGTATGCCTTCTTGCAGCGCCTCGATCAGGGCGCGCAGCACCGTCAAGGGCGTGCGCAGCTCGTGCGAGGTGCTGGCCAGCCACTCGCGGCGGCTGCGCTCCTGCTGCTCCAACTGCGCCGCCATCAGGTTGAAATGGTCGGCCAGCAGGCCAAACTCGTCGCGCCTGTCGGTGGGCAGCCGGGTGGTCAGCGCGCCGCGGGTCAGGGCCTGGGTGCCGGCCACCAGCTCGCGCACCGGGCGGCGCAGATGGCGCGCAAACAGCAACGAGACCACCGCGCTCAGCAGCAGGGCTGCTGCGCCCATCCACAGCGCATCGCGCCATTGCTCGCGCAAAAAGGCCAGCGCAGCCGTGGCCAGGGCATCTTTTTGAATGTGCAGCCCCACTTGGCCCACCACCTGGCCGTGCACCTCCACTGGCACGGTCGCGCACTGGCTCAGTGGCACGGGTGCACCGCCCACATTGCGGCCCTGGGCGTCAAAGAAAGCCACGCGGCGCATCAAGGCCAAGCGGTCCGGTGGGCGCGGCGGCGGGCGGTTGGCGTCGCGGGGCGGCGCATCGGGCGGCGCTGCATCAAGCGGCCCTTCATTCGGACCATCGCGCGGTGGCCCATCTGGTGCGGGCGAGGGCAGGCCCAAGGCCTGGGTCACATCAGCAGCGGGGCCGCGCGGTGGGCGCTGCTGGCCCATGGCGCGGTTGAACCAGCGCCGGTAGCCCTCAGGGTCTTGCGCCTGGTCGGGCACAAAGCCCCAGTCGCCGCGCACCGCATGGTCGCGCTGCACCTGCTCGACCAGGCCGCGCAAGCGCTCCAGCTCCAGTTGCAACACATAGCGTGAAAAGCTGCGGTCCACCCGCCACACCGACGCGGTGGTGATGGCGACCACCAGCAGCGCAGCGGTGCCAAACACCGCCCAAAACACCTTGACCGCCAATGAGCCCCGCAATGCCGCTTCCTCTCTTGTGAGCCGCCGCCCCTGGCCGCAGCCACCCGATCAGACCACAGGATTGTGGAGAGAGTGTGGACTCAGCAGCCGGTGGTCACGCTGCTGATCTGTGGCACAGAGCCCCAGGTGGGGGCCTCCACGTACTGCACATAGCAACTGGCCGGGGTGGGGGCGCTATTGACTTGCCATCGGGTGGTGGTGAAGCCGGGGTGAACACGCGTGAACTCGCCAGAGACGCTGAACCACATCTCGATGCCCGAGCCAATGTTGTCGCCGCCATCCGGGTAGGCATTGAGATAACGCCGCGTGGCGCCGTCCACAGTAATGTTCAGCGCCACATTGCCCACGTAGCAGCTCGGCGTCATCACGCACTTGCCGTGCGCGATGTTCATGCTGGACTTGATGGTGGCCTCCAAGCCCGCGAGAGCAGCCTTGTTGGCCTCCGAACGCATGTCCATGAACTTGGGCAAGGCCGTGGCGGCCAAGATTCCAAGAATAACAATAACGACGATCAGTTCGATCAGCGTGAAGCCGCGAGCAGGGCGACGTGAAGTCATGGTGAAGCAAGAGACGGGGACATGCAGGCCCATATCGGCCGATCCCGTCCTCAGCTTGAGCACGATTCCAGCGCTCGCTCGCGCAGCACCTGCTCCAAGGGCTCGGGCCGGTGCAGCAAAAAGCCTTGGGCAAAGTCGATGCCGATGTCGCCCACCCGCTTCAACACCTCAGGCTTGTCCACATACTCGGCCACGGTCTTGACGCCCACCACGCGCGCGACATCGACAAAGCAGCGCACGGCTGCATCGTCCAGTGGGTCGTCGATCAGGTCTCGGATGAACTGGCCATCGATCTTGATCAGGTCCACCGACAAGGATTTCAGATAGCCGAAGGACGACGCCCCGGCGCCAAAGTCATCCAGCGCAATGCGCACGCCCAAGGCATGCAATTGGGCAATGAACGACGCCGCTTCGACCAAGTTGGTGATGGCCGCCGTCTCGGTGATCTCTAGGCACAGGCAGCGGCACACTTCGGGGCCTGCTGCGGTGAGCATGTCGATGGCACGTTGGTGGAAGGCGCGGTCGCCGACGGACTGGCCCGACAGATTGATGCACACCATGTCGATGTCATTCAGATGGGTCTGCTGCCTGAGTTGCGCAATGGCTTGGCGCAAGACCCAACGGTCGACCCGACCACTGAGGTGAAAGCGCTCAGCCGCGGGCAAAAAGGCCCCCGGCAGCACCACGCCGGCCGACTTGTCCATCAAGCGCAGCAAGACTTCTAAGTGCAAGCCGCTGCCATGGCCTTCGCCAATGGGCGTGATGGCTTGGGCATAAAGCACAAAGCCATCCTCATCCAAAGCCTGCTCCAGCCGCGTGGCCCATTGCATCTCGCCCTGGCGCAGGCGCATGGCTTGGTCGGTGTCAAACCACGCGTGCACCCGGTGCCTGCCCGCCTCTTTGGCTGCATAGCAGGCGGTGTCGGCGGCCTGCATCACGGCGGTGGTGTTTTGCCAGCGGTGGTCCAGCGGCACCAAGCCGATGCTGGTGCCGATGCGGAAGCGCCGCTCGTCATGCGTGAAGCGGAAGTCCTCCATGCGCTCGCAAATCTGGTGCGCGACGCGCTGCGCCTGCTCTACCGTGCAGTGCTCCAGGATCACCGCAAACTCATCGCCGCCCAAGCGGGCCAGGGTGTCGCGGGTGCGCACGGTGTCGGTCAGTAGCTTGGCCACTTGCTGCAGGAGCTGGTCGCCGACCATGTGGCCGCAGGCATCGTTGACCAGCTTGAACTGGTCCAGGTCGATGTAGAGCAAGGCGTGTTCGCTGTGATGCTCTTGGACGCGCTGCAGCAGCCGCCCCAAGCGCGTCTCAAACTCGGCACGGTTGAGCAAGCCCGTCAGGGTGTCATGCATGGCACGGTAACGCATCTCGCCGCTGAGCCGGCGCTGCTCCGTCACATCATGGAAGACCAAGACGGCGCCCAAGACATGGCCATGCTCGTTGCGGATCGGTGCGGCAGAGTCTTCGATACCGTAGGCCATGCCGCTGCGTGAGATCAAGACCGTCTGGCTGGCCAAGGAGACCACCTCGCCGCGCCGCAAGCAATCCGCCACCGGGTTGGGCGCGGGCTGACGGGTTTGCTCATGCACGATGTAGAACACCCGCTCCAAAGGCAGGCCCTGGGCTTCGTTGGAGATCCACCCGGTCATGCGCTCGGCCACCGGGTTGAGCCAGGCGATGCGCCCTTGCGCGTCGGTGGTGATGACCGCATCGCCAATGGAGCGCAGCGTCACCCGCAACAACTCATGCTCCTGCGCCATCCGTGCCGACATCTCGCGCAGCGCCGTCACGTCTTGAATCGCACCATGCAGGCGAACCATGCGGCCCGCTTCGATCTCGGCGGCTCCCACCATGCGAAACCACAGCAGTCGGCCATCTGGGTGGTTGAAGGGCAACTCAATGTCCCATCCCTCGCCGGTGGTCATGGCCTTGTCGATGGCCAAGCGAATGCGGGCCCGGGAGGCGGTGGGGTAGAGGGCCAAGGCCTCTTCCAGCGTGGGCGCCACGTCATTGGGCATGCCGTGGATCGCGAAAGTTTGTGGAGACCAGGTCAGGCGGCGGCTGGCCACCTCCAACTCCCAACCTCCGACAGACGCCAAGGCGCCGGTGCGGTGCAGGAGCTGCTCACTTTTGCGCAGCGCCTCTTCTTGGACCTTGCGCTGGGTGATGTCGCTGCGGATCGACAGGTAGTGGGTGATCTGGCCATCCGGGCCTTTGAAGGGGGTGATGACGCTGTCCACCCAATAGAGCGAGCCGTCTTTGGCACGGTTGCAAATGTCGCCCCGCCAAGACTCGCCCTGCGAGATACGGCGCCACATGTCTTCAAAGAACTCGCGCGGGTGCTGATGCGAATTGATCACCCGATGGGTCGCCCCCAACAACTCCTCTCGGCTGAACTGACTGATGGCACAAAACGCGTCATTGGCCTCCACGATCACCCCTTGGGCGTCGGTGATCGACACAATGAAATGCGTGCGCAGCACATCCAACAAAGCCGTTGGCACCTCTGGGCTCAGGACAAACGCAAGCGGCAAAGGCTTGTTCGGCATGGCTTCTCCGTCATCGGCAGCAGATTAACGATTATGGTCCCGCGCACGAAACCCCACCCGGCACTCAGGCCTCAATCCATGCCCTTGCTGGCGCCGCAGCCCAGGGTCCCTTGCACCCATACCCCGCCGAGCCCGCCTTAAGATGGCGCCATGAACTTGAACATCAACGGCAAATGGGCGCTGGTCTGCGGCGCCAGCAAGGGCTTGGGCCGGGGCTGCGCCGCAGCCCTGGTGCAAGAGGGTGTGAACGTGGTGATCACCGCGCGTGGGGCCGAGGCGCTGCAAGTCACCGCCGCCGAGCTGCGCGGCCTGAACCCCGGCGTGCAGGTGCAGGCGGTTGTGGGGGACATCACCACCCCGGAGGGCCGAGCCCAGGCTCTGGCCGCCGCCCCGCAAGTGGACATCTTGGTCACCAATGCGGGCGGGCCACCGCCGGGCGACTTCCGGCAATGGGGCCGCGAGGCCTGGATGGCCGCGCTGGACGCGAACATGCTGACGCCCATCGAGCTGATCAAAGCCGTGGTGGACGGCATGGCAGAGCGCGGCTTTGGCCGCATCGTCAACATCACTTCGGCCGCCGTCAAAGCGCCCATCGACATCTTGGGGCTGTCCAACGGCGCACGCTCTGGGCTGACCGGCTTTGTGGCCGGCCTGGCCCGCCAGCCCCAATTGGCCAGCCGCAACGTCACGCTCAACAACCTGCTGCCCGGCCCCTTTGACACCGACCGCCTGCACGCCGTGATGAACGGCGAAGCCCAGCGCAGCGGCCGCCCGCTGGCCGATGTGATGAGCGCCCGCGCAGCCCAAAACCCCAGCCGCCGCTTTGGCCAAGCCGCAGAGTTTGGCGCCACCTGCGCCTTTCTCTGCAGCGCCCATGCGGGCTATATCACCGGGCAGAACATCCTCATGGATGGCGGGGCGTATCCGGGGACGTTTTGACAAAGCCTGCGCAGGCCTGCATGCAAAACATGCAAGAGCCCACCTCAGACCTCAGAGCGGGCTGTGTGTTGCCAAGCCCTCGTCCGCTGCGCTGACCAACGCTACAGCGCGTCGTTCTCGACCACCGACTGCCCCGCAGCGGGCCGCAGCGCCGCCTGCAACAGTGCCCGCGCCACGGCCTCGGTGCGCACCGCGCGATAACGCGCCGGAATGAGTGGGCGGGCCACGCGGGCGAACCACAGGCCCAGGGCCTCGCCCGGCCGGGAGTCGGGCCGAGGGCCGCCATCGAGCAGCGAAGGCCGCACCACCGTCAGCGAGGTAAAGCCCAGGGCAGCCAGGGCGTCTTCGGTTTCGCCCTTGGTGCGCAGATACAGATTGCCGCTGCTGGCCGCTGCCCCCAGAGAAGAGTTCAAGGCAAAGGTCGGCGTGCCTGCGGCCCGCGCCAGCCGCGCAGCGGCCAGCACAAAGTCATGGTCCACCTCCCGGAAGGCGGCGGGCGAGCCGGCCAGCTTCAGCGTGGTGCCCAGGCAGCACACCACCGCATCCGCCGCCCACCAGTCGGCCTGCGGCAAGGCTTTAAAGTCAACGATGGGGTTGAGCAGCTTGGGGTGGGGCGCCAGCGGCCTGCGCGTGGGCGCCACCACCCGGGCCACGGCTGGGTTGGCCAGCGCCTGGGCCAAAACTTGTTGGCCGACGAGGCCGGTGGCGCCGAGGAGGAGGAGTTGGGTCATGCTCAGCCAGGCACGTGGCACACCGCCTCGATGTTGTGGCCGTCTGGGTCCAGCACAAAGGCGCCCCAGTAGTCGGGGTGGTAATGCGGGCGCAGGCCGGGGCCACCGTTGTCGCGGCCACCTGCCGCCAAGGCGGCGGCATAGAAGGCGTTGACCTCGGCGCGGGTGCCCACCTGAAACGCCACATGGATGGGTGGGTGGTTGGGCGTGCCTTGGCTGATCCAAAAGTCCGGCTTGGGGGCCACCCCAAAACCGGCCGCATCGGTGTGGCCCGTCACGCTGGCCGGGATGTCGGCCAAAAGGCTGTAGCCAATGGGCGCGAGGGCCTGGGTGTAGAAGGCTTTGCTCTTGGCAAAGTCACTGACGTTGACGCCGGTGTGGTCGATCATGATGTGGCCTTTCAGAGCCTGATCAAGGCTTGGTGACGGGCTTGAGCGGCGCCTGTTCGCAATAAGCCTTGAAGCCCGCCGAGGTGTTGGCAAAGCCCTTGGCGCTGGCCAGCTCCCACGAGCGCTCGCATTGCTGGGTGTGGCCGCACCACTGGTAGCCGGCAGAGCCGATGCAGCCATTCGCGTCGCGGTCCCCGCCCACCTTGACAGGCTGAGGCGCAGCCGGGGTCACGACCACCACTTTGGGGCCGGTGGGCTCGGGTGGCGCCTTGCTGCTGCAAGCAGCCAGAGCCAGCACTGCGGTGGCGAGAGCGGAGGTGGTGAGAGCGCGCATGAACAAATTCCTCAACGTTGGAAACAACTGCCGCACAACACGCGCCGCACGGCGGCAACCTGATGTTGTGCGTCGGTGTGAGCCGACATGTTAAAGGCCATTGCGAGCGAGACGATTCAAGCGAGTTTGTCCTAAAGCAATCAGGGCTGCACTTGCGCCCCCTGCTCGATTGGCGTCTTTAACGGCGTCTCGCTCGGTGACCCATCGGCTTACATCCGCGTCGCTGAGTGCAGGCCGCAAGCAAAAGTTTGGCAGTGGGATGGGGGCAAGGCAGGTGCGGAGTTGAACCAACTGGTCTTGCAAGTCGGTATCCTCAGCCCAGCGTTCGTGAGTAGCCTCAGCCATTGCAAGCCGAATCAGCCAAGCGTTGTGCGGATAGGCCGTCGGCGATACCGACGAGAGATGGTCCAAGTAGTCCTTGCTAGGTTTAAGGGATGCCAACCAACCCGCAATGACAATGCCGCGCCATGAGTACTGCCCTGAGCAAAGGTCCGCCAGAACATTCACATTGAACGCTGCCAGGTACTTAAGCAACACATAGTGATGGTCCAGCGGCTGGTATCGGACGCGTGGGTACTGCGAGAGAACCCCTTTGAGCTCAACAGCATCACGAGCTAATTTTGCGACGTGCCTCTTCGCGCCAGGCACGTCCATGACCCGCATGTACTGCAGATCAGCGATCATGCGCACCACATCGTCGTGATCGAAATGCATGCCGTGATTGTTGCCGTTTGAAATGATGGGAGGTCCTTAAGCCGCCCCTTCGATGGGAGCGCTGGTCAACGAGGCGCCGCGGACGGCCTGATAGTGCAGCACGACGGGAAGCGGCTCGTAGAAGTGGTGAAGCAGCCTCTTCCATTCTTGGTACTCGGCCGATTGCCGGAAGCCAACTTCATGGTCATCGAGCGTTTGCCAGGTCACCAGCAAGATGTACTCACGAGGCCGCTCGATACAACGCTGCAAGTCGTGTGACAGGTAGCCTGACATGGACAAGATGATGCGTTGAGCTTGCAGGAACGCAAGTTCGAACTGGCTCTCCTGACCAGCCTTTACCTGCAGTGGCGCGACTTCAGGAATCATGCTCTACCCCTTCCTCTGCGGCGGGCGAGTCCTCCGCCGGTCGTTCAAGTTCACTTTGGCACGGCGCTGCTCGTTGGCGAGCAACCGTGAGCGCTTAGCAGGCGGCGAAACCGTCCGCTGCAGTGAAGGGTTTGATGTCACTTGACAGGTAGAGCCGATCGCCTTTCGTTCCACTCGTCGTTTTCATCTTGCACGATCTCCCTCAGGTCAATCTCAGAGCTTGATATGCGAAATATCCTCCCGAAATCTTGCCCCAGGTAATCACCTTCTTTCAGGCGCCAAGCGACGCCGTCTGGTGAAACAACGATCGCTTGAAACCTACCACCTTGACCGAGAATAGCACCTACCCGCAGGGAGTCGAGTGGAAAGAACTCGAGCGGCTGGCATATGCGCAGCCGATGGGGAAGCATGGCTTTGACTGCCGCCTGAAGATCTGGATATCGATACGGGCAATTGTTTTCGCGCGGTACTGGGAGGGCTACTTGTGGCTCGGCCGGATTTTCACCAATCTGAATTGCCTCCGCATCGCGTTTTACGACAGTGCTTAATAGGGAAGCGAAGTGAGCAAAGAATACTTCCTCGCTCCGATACTCCCCTTGAACGTTGATCTGCTGCTCACCTAGCTTCGGGTCAATGAATACTTTTTTGCCAAGCAAATCTGCTGAGAACCTGAGCACGACAGCCGCTTTGACGTTGTTTGCGCGCACGTAGATCGGCGCGGTTGTTTCCGATCCCCAGGCACTGGAACAAGCCATGAGTAAGAGAACGACAGCTTGGAGGAAGAGGAGTCGCATGGTGGGACCTAACGTGGAAGCTCAGCGGGCGACGCACCCGTCCGATGCAATGACGGGTCGAACCGACTCATCGCACGTCGAACCGAGAAATGCGGAACTCAACCGCGCCGTCACACGGAACCTCGCCAACGTCGATCCGGAACCCGAGCACTTCAATCAGCCCCAGCGACTGATCGACAACGCGAGCAACGCCCCTATAAGCATACTCGCCGACCTTTTCCAACCGCTCTACAGAGCGTTGGCATTGAATATCCTCCGGCCAATCAGCCAAATAGGCAGATTGCAATTCGGCATCCAAAACAGATAGCGCGCAATCCACGTAGGCGCCGGGAGCCAATTCGCATTGCCAGCAAAACGCCTCGATGACGCCCTGCGCACTCCGCAGCGTCACAGTCGCACTGTCAGACCCAGGCGTGAATGGCGCAACTCGTTCAACGAGCAGTCGTTGCATATCGGTTCAACGTTTAGTTAACCGGCGGAAAACATGCTGGCACAATGAAATGAAGCCAGCATGTTTGGAGTCCGGTTGAACGCCATGTTAGAAAACGGCTTCACCAGTAATGCCAGTATGCATTAACTCATAAATATCCATCAATTCATGGCAAGCAAAAATTGCTGAGTTGTGATTTTCCGTGTAGCTAGGCTTGCCATTTTCTAAGGTTATATCAACGCCATTAAGAATCAGGGATTGACTTTTCCCCTTGTGAACCCCTAGGTTATGAATTGTATTTCTTTGGTTTCTATAAAAATTCAGAAAAATGCGTACCTCATCTAACCTATCTTTTTGAATTCCAGATTTAGATAAAACGTAATCTATTTTTTCAGCGCTGGATACATAGAAGGTAACTTTTTTGATTTGCTCCAAGATCGAAGCCTTCTTGTCACCGTCACTACTTTCGGAGTATTTGCAAATCAACTCAACAAGTTTTCTTTCTTTTTTATCGCTTCTTGGTTTTCTAAGCAATAACCTTTCATATAGCTCCTCGACATGTTTTTCAAAGGAGGAAAATGTGCTTACTTTGAAATCAAGTAAATTTGATCCGATGATAAAATCAGTTCTGTTTGCAAACAGGTCTTGCAAATCATCTTCCGCATATTGCAGTCGTTTAAAATGCTCATCGCTATAGTGACTATTCTTAACCTCTTCGATTAATTTTGTTAAAGGCCCTCTTTCAAGTAGAGATGCGGTTATTTCATCATTTATTAAATAAATAAGAAGTGGGTCGATTTGATCGGAAATTGCAGTGAAAAAATTACTATGTAACTCGCCGCAAGCTTTACCTTGGCGCAAGGCCAAGAACTGCCCCTTCAGCAAGGCCTCGCCCTTTAATACCAATAGGTTATATATTCTCTCTTTGTTGTTTTCGTCGAGTTTATTCACTTGTGGGTACATGAACTATCACCGTTTTCTAACTTTTTTATGTGGCGACAGATGCCTGTCGCCCGAAAAAACCCTGTCGCCAGCAACAGGCCGGGTAAGCAGCCTCTAAGTGCTTGTCGCTGCAGACGTATTGCGCTTTGAACTGGATAAACATGCAGTATTAACAGATCGGCATTTTGGCGCAGGGCTGGGCAGCACTATATCCCCGGGTGGTCACTTTGGGACACGTTTTGAAGGGAGGACGGCTGGGCAGTAACCCTCGGAATGAGCTGGGCTCACGCTGACCTCCTGCAAGCCATCTGCGCCGGAGCGGCGGGGCGGCCAGTCATCCCAGCGCTCGGCCACTCAAACTGCTGCGCGTGACTTCTCGCCTCCAACTCGCCCCAATCACCTCGCCACCCCAAACCGCAGCGTCCGCGCCCCCACCAACTCGCTATGCGGCACCCGCTCAGCCGCCGCCACCGGCCGGCCATCCAACAGCGCTTGCAGTCGGTGCGCCCGGCCACGCATCGCAGGCGCTAGGGCTTCAGCCGGCGCGGTCAGCGTCAGGGTTTGGGTGGGCCCCAACTGCAGCGTGGCTTGGCGCACCAGGGGCAGGCCCAGGGTGTAGTGGGCTTGGCCGGGGGTGACGGGGTAGAGGCCAAGGGTGGCAAAGACCAGCCAGGCGCTCATTTGGCCGCAGTCGTCGTTGCCGATCAAGCCGCGTGGGCCTTCGCGGTAAAAGCTCTGGGCGATGCGTTGCACCAGGGCGTGGCCCTTCCAGGGCGTGCTGCTGTAGGCATAGAGCCAAGCGGCGTGGTGGCTGGGCTCGTTGCCGTGGGCGTTCTGGCCGATCATGGCTTCTTGGCCCAGGTGTTTGTTGTCGCCAGCCGCGGCGCGGCTGAAGTAGGCGTCGAGCCAACGGGCCAGGGCTTGCTCGCCGCCCATCAGGCGGCGCAGGCCTTCGGGGTCGTGCAGGGCGGGGGTGAGGGTGTATTGCCAGGCATTGGCCTCGGTGTAGTCGCCGGGGTTGTTCAGCGGCGAGGTGGGCGTGTCGGGGTTGAAGGGCTCGCGCCAGCGGCCTTGGCTGTCTTTGCCGCGCATGACTTGGGTGCTTGCATCCCAGAGCTGCGTGTAGCCGGCCTTTGCGCGGGCGGCAAAGCGGGCTTGTGTGGCCGTGTCGCCCAAGAGGGCGGCGGCGCGGGCCACGGCGTCGTCGCCATAGCCCAGCTCCAGGGTTTTGGAGACGGACTCGCCCGGTTCTTTGTCAAAGGGCAAGTAGCCATATTGATCCAGCAGGGTCCAGTCGCGCTGCGCCCATTCGGGCGCATGGGTGCGGGGCCGGGTGCTGGTTTCGACCATGGCTTGCAGAGCCGCGCGATGGTCAAAGCCTTTAAACCCTTTGGCCATCGCGTCGGCGATCACCGGCAAGGCCGGGTTGCCGATCATGGTGTGGGTTTCGCGGCCCCAGGCCGTCCACAACGGCAAATAGCCTTGTTGGGCATGGTGGTCCAGCAGGGTTTGGACCATGCCGTCCACCCGCTCGGGCGCGATCAGGGTGAACAGCGGGTGCACTGCGCGAAAGGTGTCCCACAGCGAAAGGGTGCTGTAGTAGTGGCCGCTGCGGGTTTGAAGCACCTCACCGCGCGGGCCACGCACGCGGCCGTCGGCGTCGGCGATGTCGCTGGGGTGGATGAACACATGGTAGAGCGCGGTGTAGAAGATGCGCTGCTGGGTGGCGGGGGCCTGGTGGAGGCGGATGCGGCCCAGGTGCGCGTTCCAAATGGCCTGGGCTTGCTGGCGCACGGCCTCAAAGCTGGCGACGTTGTCTGCCGCCATATTGGCCCAGGCGCCGGCCACGTCCACGGTGGAGAGTGCCACCTTGGCCTGCAGCACGCGGCCGCCCTTCAAGTCAAACGTGAAGACTTGGCGCGGAGCGCGCTCGCCGGGGCGCAGGGGCAGGTCAATAACGCTGTGAATGGGGTGGTCAAAGCGCACAGCGGCAGAGGCCTGGCGCTCGACCCAGTTACGCGAATGTACGGTGAGCTGCCACTCGCCTGCCTCGGGCCGCAGCGCATGGTCAGCCACAGACAGCACGCGCTCGGGTTGGCGGCCATCGGGCAGCTCGCCCATCACAAAGTTCAGGCCATGTTGGCCGTCCACCAGCACCTGCACCTTGCCGCCGCGCGCAAAGGTGTAGCGGTGCCAGGCCACGCGCTGGGTGGCGCTCAGCTCCACCGTCACCTGGGCTTGGGGCAGGCGCACGCGGTAGTAGCCGGGCCGGGCGTGCTCACTGGCGCGGCTCTTGGCCAAAGAAAAGTCGGTGGTGGCGGCCGTCCAGGGCTGGCCTTGGTGGGGCTGCAGCAGGATGTCGCCCAATTCGGGGATGCCGGCGCCGCTGATGTGGGTGTTAGAGAAGCCGCGAATGCGGGCGTCGGCGTGCTGGTAGCCACCGCTGTAGCTCCAGCCGCGGTCATTCGTGTCAGGGCTGGGGGCCACCATGCCAAAGGGCAGCACCGCCCCTGGAAAGGTGTGGCCGGTGCCCTGGGTGCCCACAAAGGGGTCGACCAAGCGGGTGAAGTCGGTCGCGGCAGCGCCTGGCTTGGCCTGTGCGGCCTGCGCCGAGAGCACCGATAAGGCCGTGAGCGCCATAGCCGCCGCCCCCCACCAGCGGCGCAGCATCAGCGTGCCCCCCACAAGAACAGCAGCGGAATCTCCAGCCGCTCGGCCCAGGCCTTTTCGTTGTGGCCCGTGCCTTCAAACACGCGGGTCATGAAGTTGGCCTGCGCGCCCTTCTCGGTATAGCCGCGGTCGCGCACGATCTGGTTCACAAACACTTGGTAAGGCGCATAAAGCGCGTCCAGCTCGGTGGTGCCGTGGTCTTGGTAGAGGCGGTGGCTGGCGGGGTCGGCCAGGTGATCTCGCAGATAGACATAAGCCGCCAGCGGCATGTGCGAGTTGGGCTCAAAGCCGCCAATCCAGTGGGTGGACAAACCCGCCGCACGGCCAAAGACCTGCGGGTACTCGTTCATGGCATAGACCGAGATCAGCCCGCCCATGCTGGAGCCCATGATGGCCGTGTGCTCTGGCCCGGTGTGGGTGGGGTAGCGCGCGTCGATCAGGGGTTTGAGCTCTTGCACCAAGAAGCGCAGATAGGCGTCGGACTGCGGCTTGTTTTGAAGGCCCTTGCTGATGAGCAGCTCGCGCGCCTCGGGCCGCATATGCGCCAAGTACTTTTGCGGAAAGTACTCGCTGTGGCGGTACTTGCCGTTGTTCCACACGCCCACCACCAGGGTGGGCGGCAAGCGGCCTTCGCGCATCAGGCGGCTGACGGTGCGGTCCACATTCCAGGCCTGCTTGTTCCACGTGGTGCGGGCGTCATAGAGCATTTGACCGTCGTGCATGTAGAGCACGTGAAAGCGCTGGCCGGCGGCCTTCAGCGCCTCGAAGTTCTCGGGCAACCAGACATCCACATGGCGGGCGTCCACGTGCTGCGAAGCCACGTTGGCCAGACGCTCAACACGGCCCGATTCGGGCTGGGGCAAGGGTTCAGGGCTGGCGGCCATCGCGGGCGCGTTCCAAGTGAGAAGCAGCGCTGCAGCGATCAGGGCGCAGCGGCGCGTCAGAGTGGTCAGGGGCATGCATCACCTTGTGGGTCTGTTAAAGGTCAGTTGAGCCTGAGCTTGGACGAAGCAATCTTGGGCCAAGCGCCAGAGTTGGGCGGCGTCCGCATAGCGGTCGGTGGGCTCGCCCGCCCAACGGGCTGCGCTGTGGCCGGAGCGGCTTTGAGCATAGTGCAGCCACAAGTCGCCCGCGCGCATGGGCAGCAGCTCGGCATTGAAGCTCAGTACCTCGCCGGGCTGGGCGTGTTGCAAGAAGCCCAGACAGCAGGCCGTCCACAGGGCGCGGTAATGCGCTAGGTAATCACCGGCCTCGTCCAACGCGGTTTGCAGACAACCGCTGTTGCCGATGCGGCCATGCAGGGCGCGGGTGCGCTCGAAGACAGGGGTCAAGTGCGCCATACGCTGTGCAAACTCGCCGCCATAAGTCAGCTCATGTCCGCTGTACCAATGGCTTAAATCGGCGGTAAAGCGCAACTCAGGAAAGCGCTCCACCCAGCGCAGCGTGCGCCAGATGTCTTGGGTGGCGGTGGCGCGGTGGGTTTCCACCCACAGTGGGTGGCCGTGGCGGGCCTGCGCGTTCAGCAACGCATGGGCCAGAGCGTCCATCTCGGCATCGCTCTCAAAGCCGGTGCCCACATGCAAGGTGGTGAACTCCAGCCCGGCCGCTTGGTGGCGGCGCGCCACCTCGTCGGCCTCCTGCGGCTGGCGCACGCGCGCCATGCCGGTGGCCCGCAAGCCCGCCGCCTGGGTGGCGGCCCACACAGCTTCGTCGCCCCAGCTTTGCACGGCCTCGTGGCCATCCTCACGCAGCATCTGCAATTGCTCGGGCAGGCTGGCGCGCCAACCCAGGGAATCGGGCGGCAAGGCCAGCAGCGTGCCCAGGTTGATGTCGCGCCGCAGACGCGGCGCGGGCAGTCCTTGAGCCAGGTCAGCGGGCATAAACCACCGGGTTCTTGCGGCTGGCCGCCAACTCACCCGGCTGCACACCCGGGCACCACTGGGCCGCGTCGTTGGCCTGGATGGCATTGAGCGCCGGCACCAGCCGCATGGCGGCGTCCATGTAGATGATGGTCATCACCGAACGCGGCAGGGCGGAGCGGTTGGCCCCGGCTTTGTGGAAGGTCCAGCCCAGGTGGAAGCTGACCTCGCCCAGCTCAAAAGCACCGCTGCAAAACTCAAAGCCGTGACGGGCCATGTTGGCGCTGATTTTTTCTTCGCTCTCGTCGCTGATGCCCAGGTCGCGGCCAAACTCCACCGACTGGCTGCGGGCATAAAAGCCCAGCGGGCCCATGTCCTCAGGCACGGCCTGCAAGGGGATCCACGCGGTGATGGTGCGGTCGCTGTCCAAGGGCCAGTAGTACTGGTCGGCATGCGCAGGCGTGATGCCCCCGCTGGGCTCTTTGTAGAGTGACTGGTCGTGATAGAGCCGCACACCGTTCACCTCCAGCAGTTGAGCCGCCAAACGGCCCAAGCGCTGGCCCATCACAAAGCGGCCCACCAGCGGGCTGTGCTCCCACAAGTTCATCACCTGCAGAAAAGCTTTGTCATAAGTGCTGCGCTCTTCCAGCGGGCGCTGCTGGGTGTTGAGCTCAATCGTCAGGCGCGTGATGGCTTGGCCAAAGTGGGCCAAGGCGGCGGGGCTCAGCACGTCTTTGAGCTTGATGAAGCCGTCGCGGCGGAATTGCGCGATCTGCGCGTCGCTTAAGGGGTAGAGGCTGTCGATGTCCAGGTCACTCATGATGGTGTGGCGGTGGTGGAGACGGGGCCAATCCAAACGGCCCAGGGTTGAAGCAGGGTGCCGCCTTCGTGAGGCGCGCTGCCTTGCCACGTCAGCGCGGCGGGCCCATCAAGGTTCAGGCGGCACAGCGCGGGCGTGGGGCTGAGGTTGAAGACGCACACGAGTTCATCCGTGCCGTGCTGGCGGCGCAGGGCCAGCACCTGCTCGTCTGCCTGCATCACCTGCACATCGCCCCAGCGCAAAGCGGGGTGGGCGCGGCGCAGCGCGATGAGGCGGCGGGCCCAGTGCAAGAGGCTCTCGGGGTCGGCCTCCTGCTGGTCCACCGCCAGGGCGCGGTGCGGCGCCCACAGCGGCAGCCAAGTGGCGCCCTCGGTGTGTGAGAAGCCCGCATGCGCAGCCTCCGCCTGCCAGGGCATGGGCGTGCGGCAGCCGTCGCGGCTGGGGATGCGCGGGTAATGGGCGATGCCAAAGGGGTCGCGCATGTCGGCGGGGGCAATCTCGGCTTGACCCAGGCCCAGCTCCTCGCCTTGGTAGAGAAAGAGCGTGCCGCGCAGGGCCATCAGCAAAGCCAAGCATTGCGCAATGCGCAGCGGGTCGCCCTCGGCCCAGCGGCTGGCCACGCGCGGCGTGTCGTGGTTGGACAAGGCCCAAGAGGGCCAAGCTTGGGCGCCCTCGCCCTGCTGCCAGGCGTTCAGCATCTCGGCCAAGGCGGTGGGTGTGGGCTGGGGGCCTAACAATAGGAATGAGTAGGCGGTGTGCAGGCGCTGGGTGCCAGCGGTGTACTCCACCATGCGGGTCAGGTTGTTGGCCGAGCCGATCTCCGCCACAGTGAATGGAGCCCCTCGCCTGACGGGTACGTCAGTCGATCCCCCGAGGGCATGCGGGCCAGCTTGGGAGCGGCCCGGCGCTCGGCCCGCCTCTTCCGTTGTGAACTCGTCCATCAAAGCGCGAATGCGCTCCAAGAAAGGCAGCGTCTGCGGCTGGCAGATGTTGAACAGGTGCTGC
>NZ_JAGQDG010000007.1 GCF_018069865.1 Ideonella paludis | reverse complement strand
TGCTGGCCATGGGCCGCGCGCTGATGGCGCGCCCCAAGGTGCTGCTGCTGGACGAGCCTTCCATGGGCCTCTCACCCATCATGGTCGACAAGATCTTCGAGGTGGTCGACACCATCCACAAGCAGGGCGTGACCATCCTGCTGGTCGAGCAGAACGCCTCGCGCGCACTGGCCATGGCCAACCGCGGCTATGTCATGGAGTCCGGCGAGATCACCATGACCGGCGAGGCCCGGGCCTTGCTCACCGACCCCAAGGTCCGGGCGGCTTATTTGGGGGAGTAAGGGTTCGGCCCTTCCGTCCTGTTGGTTTCAAGCGGGATTAAATCAGTCTGATGGAGGGCGTGACCCCGCTCGCCCAGGTGCTTTCACAAGAGGCCTCACACCATCGGCTTTGGTACATCGGAGACATTTCTACATGAACGCGATCTTCAAACTCAGCGCCGGCGCTTTGCTCGTGGCCAGCAGCACCCTCGTCATGTCCCAAGACATGGTGGTCAAGATTGGCCACGTCGGCCCCACCAGCGGTGGCATTGCTCACTTGGGCAAGGACAACGAAAACGGTGCGCGCATGGCGATTGACGAGCTGAACGCCAAGGGCGTGATGATCGGTGGCAAAAAGGTGAAGTTCGAACTGCTGGCTGAAGACGATGCAGGCGACCCCAAGCAAGGCACGGCTGCTGCCCAGAAGCTGGTGGACTCCAAAGTGGCCGGCGTGGTGGGTCACCTGAACTCTGGCACCTCCATCCCCGCCTCCAAGGTCTATAGCGACGCCGGCATCCCGCAAATCTCGCCCTCGGCCACCAACCCCAAGTTCACCCGCCAAGGCTACAAGACCACCTTCCGTGTGGTGGCCGATGATGTGCACTTGGGCGGCACGCTGGGCAAGTACGCCGTCGAACAACTCAAGGGCAAGACCATTGCCGTGATCGACGACCGTACCGCCTATGGCCAAGGTGTGGCTGATGAGTTCGAGAAAGGCGTGAAGGCCAAGGGCGGCAAGATTGCCAAGCGCGAGTTCACCAACGACAAGGCCACGGACTTCACCGCCATCCTGACCTCCATCAAGGCCGCCAAGCCTGACGTCGTGTTCTACGGCGGCATGGACGCGGTGGCCGGCCCGATGATTCGCCAGATGAAGCAACTCGGCATCAATGCCAAGTTCATGGGCGGCGACGGTATCTGCTCGGGCGAATTGCCCAAGCTGTCGGCCGGTGCCATGGGCGATGGCCAGGTGGTCTGCGCCGAGGCTGGCGGCGTCGAAGGCACGCAGAAGGTCGCCATGGAAAAGTTCAAAGCTGACTTCAAGAAGAAGTTCAACACTGACGTGCAAATCTATGCGCCGTATGTGTATGACGCGACCCAGGTCATGGTCGCGGCCATGGTGAAAGCGGGCTCTGTCGATCCTGTAAAGTACTTGCCAGTGTTGGCCAAAACCAACGGTTATCAAGGCGTCACGGGTACCATATCGTTTGACGAAAAGGGCGACATCAAGAATGGTGCGCTGACGCTCTACACCTACAAGGGTGGTAACCGCGAACAAATCGCAGTGGTGCGTTAAGCCCCATCGTCTTCTGATTCAAATTCCATCCACTTCACGAAAGAAATGCCATGAAGAAGTTTCAAATGATCGCTGTGGCTCTGGCTGCTGCCGCTGCCACCTCTGGTGCCTTCGCTCAATCGAGCGTCAACGTTTACGGCCGTCTGAACGTCACCGTTGAGCGTCAAAAGACTGGCGATGTCTCCAGCACCAACCTGCAAAACAACAGCTCGCGCATTGGTTTCAAGGGCGTGGAAGACCTGGGCGGCGGCTTGAAGGCTGGTTTCCAGATCGAGCACGGCTTCAACCCCACCACCGGCGCTGCTGCCTCGACCTTCTGGGGTCGTCAAGCTGAAGTGAACCTGGGCGGCTCCTTCGGTTTGGTCCGTTTGGGCACGTTCACCAGCGAAGCCTACTTCGCCACTGCTGACTACATCAGCATGCACAATCACGACACCGGCACTTCGTCGGATGCTCTGTATGCATCGACTTGGAACCACGCCAAGAAGGTTGCTTACCGCACCCCGACCATGGGCGGCTTGGTCGCCGAGTTGGCTGTGACCGAAGCACCTGTCGGCGGCGAGCGCGGCATTGACTTGGCTGCCAACTACGACAAGGGTCCTCTGCACGTTGGCTTCGGCTACAACAAGCAAGGCGACGGCAAGCAGTTCACCTTGGCGGGTGCTTACTCCATGGGTGCCATCACCCTGGGTGCTTACGCCCAACGTGACACCGACCTGAGTGGTGTGGGCAGCCGTACCAACCTGCGCTTGGCAGGCATGTACACCATGGGTGCTACCGAGTTGCACCTGAACCTGGGCAAGGCCGGTGACGTGGGCAGCCTGAAGGACTCCGGCGCCAGCCAGTTCACCGTTGGTGTGAACTACAACCTGAGCAAGCGCACCAAGGTTTATGGCTTCTACACTGCCGTGAACAACGAGCGCAATGCTGCCTACATGTCTGGCACTGCAAACGCCGACTTCAGCTCGCTGGCCGCTGGCGTTCGCCACAACTTCTGATGTCACGACCAGCCTTTCACGGCTGGTCTGAACATCTGCGAAGCTCAGCGCATGCTGGGCTGAGCCTCTCAGCCGCTCTTCGGAGCGGCTTTTTCTTTGGCGGGTCCAAGGTGGTCTGGTCTCCGTCGGCTGTAAGGTCTCGAGCGCTCAGATCGACTAGGTGGAACCATCGCTTCACCGGGTTCCGATCATGCGCTCCTTGCCCATTGCCCTTGCCGCCTGCGGATTGCTCTGCAGCAGCTTTGTGGCTCCCACAGCCCATGCACAAACAATGGCGTGTCAGGCTCAAACGGGCAGCACACGCGCCACGGTGGTGGAGCTGTTCACGTCTGAGGGCTGTAACTCCTGCCCGCCCGCCGACAACTGGTTGACCAGCCTCAAGGACGCTCCCCACGTGGTGGCACTGGCCTTCCATGTGGACTACTGGGACTACATCGGCTGGAAGGACATGTTTGCCAATCCGGCCCACACGCAGCGCCAACGCCAGTGGCAAGCACGCACCGGCAGCCGCGCCATCTACACACCTCAAGTCTTGGTGAATGGCGAGGCTTGGCGACGCTGGCCAAGTGGCTTGAACGCCAGCAACAAAGCCCACCCTTTGGCACCAGCCTTGGCCATGAGGCAAGCCGGCCCGCAAGTCCAAGCGCAACTGAGCCCGAGCGCTGAAGCCAAACAGACCGGCGCCTTGCTGCAAGGCTATTGGGCGGTGTTGGAAGACGGGCACCGCAGCATCATCAAGGCTGGCGAAAACGACGGCAAAACCTTGCTGCACGACCATGTGGTGGTGCACTACTTACCGCTGGCCGCCTGGCCCGCTGGCGCCGCACAGGCCTTCTCGCTCAACGTGCCCCCGCCACGCAAAGGCGCACAAGGCCAGCGCGTGGCCCTTGTCATCGAAGACGTTCAGCGAGGCGAGCCGATTCAGGCGCTGGTTCTGGCCTGCGCTCAGGGGCGCTGAGGAAGGGTCACGGGTCGGGCGACATCGCCCCAGAGAACGCGACAAAAGGCCGGGCGCCGTGGCACTGGGGATAGCGGGTACAGCTCCAAAACGTGCTGCCCGCATGCACCCCACGGCGTGCCTGCCGCTTGATCATGGGCGCTTGGCATTTGGGGCAAGCCGGCGCAGCACTCTCGACGCTGCCAACCGATCCAGCAGCTGAGCCAGACACCGACTTGAGTGAGCGCTGAGCCAGCTTCAACCAACGCGACAAGCGGGGGCCCTCGACGAGGTGAATGGCAGAAGCCTTGGCAAACGCTCGCGCGTCGTCAGAAAAGTGGCCCGAAGTCAGCACATACGCGCTGGCCGCAGCACGCGTCTGCATCGTCAATTGCAGATCCCGCAACACCTGCACCCCCACCCGCTCAGCCCGCCAGTGCTTGCACAGCACCAGGTGCGTCTCACCGCCTTTGCGCAACACCATGTCCACATCGTCAGCTGCTGCGGCCTCGCCATTCGCCACCACGGCAAATCGACGTTGGCGAAATGCTTCGCTCACCAACTTTTCGAACTGGGCCCAGGTCATGCCCTTGAGCACAGCCGCCATGTCCTGCTGCGCATCTACACCGAGCGGTGCCGAATTGCCTGAGCGCTTGCCCCAGAAGACGCACAGGCCCCACAGCGCCGGAAGTCCCCAGCGCAGCAGTTCAAACACCAACTGCCGTGCGGCACCGCCCGGCCCCGGCATGGAAGCCCACTCGCGCAACGCCAAAGTCACACCGAGGGCCAGCAGAGCCATCACTGCCACGGCCACCCACCAGGGTATGACGGCCAATCCACCCTGCACCAGGTCCCCAACCGAACGCCGACGCTGCGGCATAGTGATCTCCAACGTATTTTTTAAGGCGGCGCCGATGCTATCTCAGCGTTCGCCCTAAAGGCTTTGGGTTTGCAGCAGGACGCCGCTGGTGGCGCAGAAGTACTCACCCAAGGAGCCCAGCGTCGCCTGCCCGTCACGCGGATGTGGGCAATTGTTGGAGGGGTACGCCCAGATCGCGCCACATCTCAGGGTGGCAACTGAAGAGCAAGACCTGATGTCGCTGGGCCGCATCAAACAGCACCCGCTTCATGGCGGGCAGTCGCTCGGCATCGGTGTGCACCAGCGCATCGTCCAAGATCAGCAAGGTAGGGCGACCTGCCTCTTTCAGCAAATCGGCATAGGCCAGTCGAGTGATCAAGAACATCTGCTCCCGGGCGCCAAAGCTCAGGGCTGGCAGTTCCTCATGCAGGCCGGCAGCGCGGCTGGGTCGATGCAGTTGGCGCGGCATCAGGTGTTCGTCCAGGCTGATCTCGGCCAGCGGGAACAGCAACTCCAGGTAGCGCTGCAGCTTACGTTGCAGCGGCGCCTGCAAGGCACTCAGACTGGCCTGACGCTTCTGCGCCAGACGCTGGCTCAGCAGGTCCAAGGCCTGCGCTCTGCGCTGCAACTCCGAGGCCCGTCTATCGGCCTGTGCCCATTGGCTGGCGAGTGCGTCGCGCTGCTCTTGCAGGCCCAGTGCGCTGCTGGCCACCAAGGTGGCGTGCTGTGCCGCCACAGCCTCACGCCGCTGTTGATGCTGCGACACCCACTGGGCAATGCTCTGGCTCAGGCGCCGTACATCTTGCGCCACGATATCCGGCCGCGCCGCCCGGTGCTGGGCTTGCGCCTGGGCCAAGCGAGCTGCCAAGGCCTCGTGATGCTGCGTCACCTCCAGCAGCTTGCTGCGCGCCTGGGACAGTGCCTCGGCGCGCTCCGGAGCCGCCAAGGCGGCTTGTGCAAGCTGTGCCTCTTGCTGCGCTTGCTGATATTGGCTGTGCGCCCTCACCTGGGCTTGCTGGGCCATGGCCTGTTGGCTCAGGGCCTCGGCTTCGGCGCTTTGGGCCTGCGCCACGGCTTGCTCCAAGGTGTCCAGCTCAGCTGCATCCCCCAGAGGCTCACGGGAACCTTCTACTGCTTCAAGCGGCCCCAGGGCCTCCAACGCGGCTTGCGCGGCCAGCAGTTCGTCGAGAGCGGCTTGGTGCTCGGCTTGCAGGGCCTCCATGCCGCGCGGGGCCAGCAGCTTCAGCGCTTGCTGCGCCAAGGCGAGCTCACTGCGCGCCTGACGCGCCTGTTGAACCAAGCGATGGGCCTCGGCCACATCCGCCACCTGCAGTCGCTCTAGGTCGGCGCGGAAGGCCGCGAGCGCTTGCGCCTGATGTGCCGCCCATTGGGCCAGATCCGCACCGCCTGGTGTGATGTGCAAGCGGCTGCCGTCTGGCCAGAGCAGCGTGGCCTCAGCGTCCAGCCATTGAGGCTCGCCCGAGGCCAGCAGCCCCGCCGTTGAGCCATCCACTCGCGTGATCGCCACCGCTGTGGTCTGGCTGGAGTGCCACTCAATCCGAGTTGCCACAGCCCGGCCTTGAGCCTCCAGGGCCAGGCATGCCGACTCCTTCTGACGCAAGGCCTCCAGATCGGATTCGCTGAGGCGCAAAGCAGCCGCCTCGGCCTGCCGCACCGCCAACTCCGCTTGCGCCTTGCGGGCCTGTCCCAGCGCCTGCTCTGACGCCTGGCAGCGCGCTGCTGCCTGTTCGTGCCGCAGCCGGCTCTGTTGACGCTGCGCCTGGCGTCGTGCGGCCTGCAAGGCCTCGCGGGCAGCCACAGCCGCCCTCTTGCTGGCCAGCACCGGCGCTTGGGCATCCCGCAGCCTCAGCTCAGCCTCCTGCAAGGCCGACGCCGCCTGCTGCAGCGTAGCCTGTCGCCACTCGGCGTCTTGCGCTTGGCTGTCTGCTGCTTGAAGCTGATCCCGCAACAAGCGCCGGGTCTGCGCCAAAACGTCGAGACGGGCCTGGTCCTCGGCGCAGCGCTGCTCGTGAGCGGCCAGCGCCGCCTGCTCGGCCTGGGCCTGGGCCAGCTGAGCACGCAAAGCCTCCCAGGGGCGCTCAGCTTGCTCTTGCCACAGCAGGTCGCGTTCACGCGTCCACTGATCCACCGCCTGGGCATAGCGCGCCAACTGGGCGTCGGTGTCGGCCAGTTTGACCTCGGCCTCTTGCACTTGACTCAAGGCCTCGGCCAAGGCGCCACGGGCTTTGCCGGTGCCCGTCAACAACTCTGCGCGCAAGGCTTGCACGCGTCCCAGCAGGTCGTCGCCGCCGCTGGCCGCCAAAGCCGACCAGGCCGTGCCGGCATCTCCAGCCAGCGCGTCATGCAAGTGCTCACGGGCGGGTGCCACATCCAGCAGATGCCCTTGGCCTTGCTCCATCCACAGCAGCCCAGGAATGCCCGTGTGCTCGGGGCGGCTGGCGCCTTTGGCGGCATAGCTGAAGCCAAACAAGGTGGCCAATTGGTCCTCGGCCTCCACGCCCTCCCACTGACGCGGCCCTAAGCTCAAGGCACAGCGCTTGCGCGCCAGAAAGCTCTTCTCCAACACGCCGGCGTCATCGCCCCACTCGAACTCCATGCGCACCGTGGGCGCGGCGCTGCCATCCTGCCAAGGGCGCAGGTCTTCTACCTGGGTAGAGCGATGCCGCTCAAAAAAGGCTGCGCGGATGGCCCGCGCCAAGCTGCTCTTGCCCGCTTCATTAGGGCCGACGACCACATTCAGCCCCGGGGCGAAGGCCAGCGTCACGCCCTGCCTGAACTGCCGCAGTTGCGACACACTCAAGCGCCGCAAGGCAAACTGAGCGAGTGCCGGGTGGCTCATGCGCCCGTCCTGGCTGGAGCTGCCCCGGTCGTTTGGCTTTCGCCAAAGCCGCGCAAGTCAGCCAACAGCTCCGCCAAAATCGCCAGCGCTTCTTGCGCCACGGGGCTTTGCGGGGTGTCCGCGCTGGCCTCTTGGCGCAATTCAGCCAAGACCTCCCCCACATAACCATCCGCCTGCAGGTCGGCCAGTTCTTCGTCGGTGGGGGCCAGCTTCAATCCCGATGAATCCACAGCCACATGACGCGCCACGCCATCAGCTTGGGCCACGGCTACCTCAAAGCGTTGTTGCATTTGCAGCGTCCACACCCCGCTCAAGCGCAGGCTCAGCACATCGGCCTCTGTGAGCGCCGCCAGCTTCAACAGCAAGCCATCTAAGTCGGAGGGCACGTTCAAGCGGTGCTCCCAGGCTTGCCAGCGAAAGCGCGCGGTGGGAAGTGCAGTGACCACGGGGGCCTCACCCGGCGCAGCAATCTCCACCCACAAGGCCTGCCCTGCGCCGTTGTCTTTGAAGCGTTCGGGCTCTGGCGTGCCGCTGTACCACGTGCGGGCATCGATGGCTTTGCAGCCGTGCCAGTCCCCCAACGCCAGGTAATCCAGCGACGCAGACGCAGCGCGCTGCGGCGCAATCGGGTTGGCCGACTCAATGTCTTCGGGCAGCACGCCTTGGACCGCGCCATGCGCCACACCAATGCGCCAGCGCGCGCTGGGGCTGGGCGCCGCATCGAACCAGGCCGTCAAATCCTGATGGGTGTGGCGCTGGGTTAAAGGCGCCGGCAGCACGGCCACCTCGCCCGCGGCGGTGGGCAAGGTCAAGAGCTCGGGCTTGAGCAACAGGTGCACATGGCTGGGCGCCAAGCCCAGGCGCTGCACGCGGGTCCAGACACTCTCAGCCAATGCGGCATCGTGGTTGCCAGGCAGCAGCAGCCACGGCCCGGTGAACGCCGCCATGGCATGGAACAGGCGCCGCAGCGTGCGGTCGGCCACGGTTTGCGCGTCAAACACATCGCCGGCCACCACCACAAAATGGGCCCCTCGGTCGCGCGCCAGCTCGGCCAAACGAGCCACCGTGTCCAGCCGGGCCTCGGCCAGGGCCACCGCGTTGTCCGGGTGGGTGGCTGCCATGGCGGGGTAGCTGCGGCCAATCTGCCAATCAGCCGTATGTAGAAAACGAAGCACGACGCGAGAACCTGTTGCGTTGGGGTCGTGCATCATAGGGAATTCAGAGGCTCAAGCCGTGAGCCTGTGCTACAAAACTGCACCGCACCTCAAAGCTCAAGTCGCTCCACCGCTGCAGCGTACTGGCCACGCCAGGCTTCTAAGGCGGAGGTGCTGGGGGCCTGGCCCTGCAATGCCGCCGCCAGCCACAAGTGGCTGATCTCCGTGGTGGCCGCCTTGACCTGTGCGTTGTGGCTGAAGCCCCCGGGCGCACTGCGGTCGGTGAAGATGCTGTGGGAGCCCCCCTTGAACACCAGCAGGCCTTTGCGCGCGCCGCCCATGTGTTGGTAGAGCGTCAAGCGATCCTCCACCGGGCTGAGGTAACCCGGAATCTTGATCACATCCTCGGTGGTGGTGATGTGCAGGTTCGGCACACTGATGCCCCCGACCACGGCGGGCACGTCCGCTTCGCCGTAGAACGGCGGCGCCGACATCAGCACCACCGCTTTGAGCCGCGGCTCGCGCAGATTCAATGCCTGACCTTGGCGCCTCACACCTGCGCCGGCTGCCAACATCAGGGTGTTGGCGCCATAAGAATGCCCGGCACCGACGACACGCTCCGCGTCGACACGGCCCCGCCACGCAGAGGCCCCCAAGACTTGGTCCAGCGCAAAGCGCAAATCCAGCACCCGGGCCAGGGCCTCCTCTTCCCGGGCAGCGTGTTGCAAGCGGTCCACCAAGCTCCAAGGGTTGCCCCACCAAACTTGGCGGTTGGAGCCTACATGCTCCAGGTTCAAACACGCCCACCCGCGTTGCGCCAAACCGCCCGCCAAATAGCTGTAGCCAAAGCGGTTGCTGCCAATGCCCGGGGAGATCACCACCAAAGGCCGTGGTGTTGACCCACTGCGTTCTGCGGGCAAGGTCAGGCGCGCCAGCACGGGGCGGTCGCGCTGCACATCAAGCCAGCTCAGTTCATGCACCTCCAAGCCCTCTGGCAAGGCGCTGGCACAGCCCACCCCCAGCAGGCCGGTGGCGGCCAGACCCGCCCCACCCAGCAGATGGCGCCGCCGGATCACTGGGGCTCCTGCACGGCAGCCTTGCGCGCTGCGGGTGCCCCGCGGCCCATCAGCCGTAACAGCCCTTGCGCCACATCGTCTACAAAGGTGAACACCACGGGCACCACCAACAGGCTCAAGAAGGTGGAGGTGATCAAGCCGCCGATGACCGCCACCGCCATAGGCTGGCGGAAGCTGGGGTCAGCCCCCCAGCCCAAGGCAATGGGCATCATGCCGGCCCCCATGGCAATGGTGGTCATCACAATGGGTCGGGCCCGCTTGTGGCAAGCGTCCATCAGCGCGTCCCAGCGGCTCATGCCATCACGCCGCGCCAAGATGGCGTAGTCCACCAGCAAGATGGAGTTCTTGGTCGCCACCCCCATCAGCATGATCAGACCGATCAAGCTGGGCATGGAGAAAGAACTCTTGGTCAGCAGCAAGGCCACAAAGGCGCCGCCCAAGGAGAGGGGCAAGGCGGCCAGGATGGTGATGGGCTGAGCCACGCCCTTGAACAAGAGCACCAGCACCAAGTAGATGCACAGCACGCCCGTCAGCATGGCCAAGCCAAAGCTGGCAAACAATTCCAGCATCACCTCCGCGTCGCCCAGCTCGGTTTGCCGCACTCCAGCGGGGAGTTGCTGCAGCGAGGGCAGCTTTTGGATCAGCTCAGCCGCGTCGCCCAGCGGCACGCCATTGAGCTCGACTTCAAAGTTGATATTGCGCTGACGGTCGTAACGGTCAATCTGAGCCGGCCCATCCTCCAAGCTCAGCGTGGCCACATTGGCCAGCATCACCGGCTGCCCGCCTTTGCCGGGCACCGTCATCTGGCCCAGCAAGGCCAGGTCTTGGCGCGCCGCTTCAGGCAGCTTCACCACAATGGGCACTTGGCGTTGCGGCAGGTTCAGCTTGGGCAGGCCCGCGTCATAGTCACCGCTGGTGGCCATGCGCAAGGTGTCGGCCATGGCTTGGCTACTCACGCCAGCGTCAGCGGCCCGGGCAAAGTCGGGGCGGACCACCAACTCCGGGCGGCGCAGGCTGGCCGTGGACGCGATATTGCCCAGGCCCGGCACGGTGCGCAGGTCGCGCTCCACCGCGCGGGCAGCTTCCAGCAGGCTGTGGCCGTCATCGCCCGAGAGCACCAGCACATACTTCTCGCCCGAGCCGCCCAAGCCCACGCTGACGCGGGCGCCGGGCAAGGCCTTCATGGCCTCGCGCAACTCTGTCTCAATCTGCTGTTTGCGGAGCCCAGGCCGCTCAGGGCGCGGGGTCAGCGTCAAGGTCAGCGTGGCCTTGCGCACTTCTGCGGCGCCGCCGCCGGCAAAGGGGTCGCTGCCCGACGCCCCGCCCCCAATGGCGGTGTAAACCTGTTTGACATGCGGGTTCTGGGTGACGATGCGCCGCGCTTCCTCGGCAGCCGCCAGGGTGTCCTTCAGTGTGCTGCCGGGTGGCAACTCCACATTCACCTGGGACTGGCCGAAGTCATCGGGTGGGATGAAGCCGGTCGGCAGCAGCGGAATCAGCATCACCGAGCCCACAAAGAAAGCAATGGCACCGGCGGCGGTCACCCAGCGGTGCTTCACGCTCCAGGCCACCGCGCGCATATAGCGGCTCATCACCCAGCCATCGCCCGTCTCTTTGTGGTTGAGCAAGGGCTTCATCAGGTAGGCCGCCATCATGGGGGTCAGCATGCGCGCCACCACCAGCGAGGCAAACACGGCCAGCGCCGCCGTCCAGCCAAACTGCTTGAAAAACTTGCCCGGAATGCCGCTCATGAAGGCCGTAGGCAAGAACACTGCGATCAAAGTGAAGGTGGTCGCAATCACGGCCAGGCCAATTTCATCAGCCGCCTCCATGGCCGCTTGGTACGGCGTCTTCCCCATCTTCAGGTGGCGAACAATGTTTTCGATCTCCACAATCGCATCGTCGACCAAGATGCCGATGACCAAGGACAGAGAGAGCAGGGTCACCACATTGATGGAGAAGCCCAGCGCATGCATGCCGATGAAGGCGGGGATCACCGACAGTGGCAGGGCCGTCGCCGCCACAAAGGTGGCGCGCCAATCCCGCAGAAAGAACCAGACCACCACCACGGCCAAGAAGGCGCCTTCATACAGCAAGGCCATGGACCCATCGTAGTTCTCGGTCACCGGGTCCACTTGGTTGTAGACCTCGTTGAACTGCACGTCGGGGTGCTTTTCGCGCAAGGTCTTCAACACCTTGGCCACACCCTCGGCGACCTCGACCTCACTGGCCCCGCGGGCCCGGCTGATCTCAAAGCCGACCACAGGCTGGCCATCGCGCAGCGCCACGCTGCGCACCTCGGCCACCGTGTCTTTGACACTCGCGACTTGGTCTAAGCGCACGCGGCGGCCATCGCTGAGCGAAAGCTCCAGCGCCGCCAATTGCGCCGCCGACTGCACCGTTGCAATGGTGCGCACGGTTTGCTCGGCCCCGCCCAAGTCTGCCCGCCCGGCCGAGGCCTCTTGTTGCACGGCCTTCAACTGGCGCGAGACATCGGCAGCCGTGGCCCCCAGTGCCAGCAGGCGCGCGGGGTCCAACTCCACCCTCACCTCGCGGCTGACGCCGCCCACGCGGCTCACCGCGCCCACACCGTTAACGCCCAGCAAGGCCTTGGTGACATCGTTGTCGACAAACCATGACAGCGCCTCATCATCCAATCGCGGGGCCGCGACCGAATAGGTCAAGATGGGCGTGCCCGACAAATTGAGCTTGCTGATGACCGGGTCGCGCAAATCGCCCGGCAAATCCGCACGCACTCGATTGACGGCATCGCGCACATCGTCCACCGCCTCTTGGGTGGGCTTCTCCAAGCGGAACTCCACTGTCACGGTGGCCGTGCCATCCTGCATCTTGGCGTAGATGTGCTTGACGCCTTGCAGGGTGGCTACCGCGTTCTCGATCTTGCGGGCGACTTCTGTCTCAAGCTGTGCGGGCGAGGCGCCCGGCAAGGACGCCGTCACCGTGACGGTGGGCAGCTCCAGGTCCGGAAAATTCTGGACCTTCATGGCCTTGAAGCTGAGCAGCCCGGCCACCGTCAACAAGACAAACAGCGTGAGGGCGGGAACCGGGTTCTTGATGGACCAAGCAGACACATTCATAGCGCGGCTCCGGTCTTAACGTGAAGCAGCGGAGGCCGGCGCAGACACGGGCGGAGCGGCGTCCGCCACCACCTTCACCGTGTCACCGTCACTCAAGAAGGCACCGCCGCTGACCACCACCCGGGCATCTGGCGCAAGGCCCTGCACGGCCACGCGCTGGGCCTCGCGGCCGAGCACCGTGACCTTGGTCTGCGCCACCCGGCCTTTGGCATCCACGCGCATCACCACATCAAAGCCATCGCGCAACAGCAGGGCTGAGCTGGGCAGGCTCAGGCTCTGAGCAGCCCCGAGCTGAAACTCACCGCGCGCAAACATGCCGGCCTTCACCGCAGGCGAGGCCTGCAAGTCCACATAGACCACGCCGTTGCGCGTTTGCGCATCCACCGTGGGGGCCACGCGGCGTACCACACCCGGCACCGCATTGCCGCCCGCAGGGGTCAGCACCGCAGGCTGGCCGGGTTTGATGCGCGCCAAGTCTGCTGCGGGCACCTCAGCCCGCCATTCCAAGCGGCCCTGGCGGATCAGGCGGAACAGCTCTTGGCCGGCCGGCACCACCGCCCCAATGGTGGCCGTGCGCGCACTGATCAAGCCGTCGTCCGGCGCTTTGATCTCCGTCTGAGCCAGCCGCAGCTTGGCGGCGCCTAAGGCGGCTTGTTGGGCCGCCACGCGGGCCTGGGCGGTCTGCGCTGCGGTCAGCATCTGACCAATGGCTTGGGCACTCATCGCACCACTGCCTTGCACGGCGCGCGCTCGCTGAGCGTTGGCCTCGGCATCGGCTGCAGCGGCTTGGGCTTCAGCCAAGGCGGCCTCCGCTTGGGCCACTTCGGCCCGCACAGTGTCGGACTGCAGCGTGGCCAAGAGCTGGCCTTTGCGGACCCTGTCACCGGCCTCCACCAAGACGTTGGCCAAGCGCAAACCATTGGCTTCTGCGCCCACCACCGCCTCCTGCCATGCTGCCACGGTGCCCGTCGCCGATAAGGCCACAGGCATGGCCATGGTTTGCGGCGAGACCACGCGCACCGTGAGCGAAGAGCGCGCTGCCGACGCAGCCGCTGCCGAGGGCGCGGCTGTGCCCTGCTCAGGCTTGGCCGCAGGGTCCGCGCCCCCGCACGCCGTCAAGCCCGACGCCACCAACACCACCCAACTCGCACGGGTCCATACCTGCTTGCTCATGATTTGCTTTCTCTCTCTCAATGTTCTTGCGGGGCCGACCAGCCACCACCCAAAGCGCGGTAGAGGTCAATCCAAGCGCTGACTTGTTCTTGGTGGGAGGCCACCACCAGCGTCTGCGCCTGTAGGCTGGCCCGCCGAGCCTCTTCCAAGGCCAAGCCACTAGCCAAGCCTTGCTGCTCCAGCGCGCGCGTGGCCTTCCACACCGTGTCCGAGTGGCTCGAGGCCTGCTGCGCTTGCTGGCGGCGCTGCGTGGCTGCCTGCAGGCTGACCAAGGCTTGCTCGACTTCTCGCACTGCTGTTCGCAGCACCGCGTTGTAGGTCACACGGGCTTCACTGAGCGCAGCCTCTGCGGCCTGCGTCCGCGCCGTGCGCTGGCCACCGTCCCAAAGGGGCAGGCTGATTTGTACAGGCCCTACCGACCACACCGTGCCGGTGTCAGTGAGGCCTTGGGTGGCCACTTGCAGGCGGCCCAATGAGCCCCCCACACTGATGCGTGGCCAGCGGGCCGCTTGCGCTTCAGTCAGGTCTGCGGCGGCGGCTTCCAGCTGACGCTCTGCTGCAAAAACGTCGGGGCGCTGCTGCAGCACCTTTGCGGGCACTTCACTCACCCCCAAACCCACGGGCTCGGGCAGTTGGCCGCGGCGGGCTTGCAAACGCAGGCGCAAGGGCTCTTCTGCCACGCCCGTCAACGCCACCAAGGCCTTGACTTCACGCTCGCAAGTCGCCGCCAAGGCCTGCACTTGCGCCTGGGCCTGGGCCTGTCCGGCGGCCAATTGCGCCGCATTGGCCTCGGATTCAAATCCTGCTTGGCGCAAGACCTGGGTGAGGCGCAAGGAGTGTTGGCGAGACTCAGCATCTGCCTGCGCCTGGGCCACCGAGGCCTCGCAGGCCCGCAGCGCCAGCACACCTTGTGCCAACTGCGCAGCCACGCTTACACGGGCCTCATGCCACTGGGCTTGCGCCCCTTGTTGCCTTGCCACCGCAGCATCCCGGGCAGCCCGTTGGCCGCCGAACACATCCAGCTCCCAACTGAACTGCAAGCCCGCTTGTGCAGTGTTCAAGACGCCGCTGGCCAGATCAGGCCGGCTGCGCTGGGCGCTGGCTGAGGCATTCAGCTGCGGCGCCAGTCCCGCACCCGCGGCCACGCGCTGGGCTTGCGCTTGTGCCAAGCGCGTGGCCGCCGCAGCAACGCTGGGGCTTGCCGCTTGGGCTGCCGCCAGTAAGTCCGGCAGCGCAGGTTCACCAAACTGCTGCCACCACTGCGCCAACTCGGCCACCGAGCCTTGGTGCGGCTGCGGCGCTTGCCAAATCTCGGGCACGGTGGGGCTCACAGGCGCAGCCTGTAAAGCAGGGCCGCACAGGCTGGCAGCAGCACAAACCGCAGCCAGCGTTCTCAAGGGCTTGTTTCGCATCTTCTCTTTCATGGCTTTCTCGCTCCCGCCCGCACGCGACGCGGCTTAAGCGGGGCATCTTCCGGCTGTGTGCTGCGGCGGACTCTTTCCGCCTCGACCATGGCTTGGGCTTGCCACACCAGGCATTGGGCCCATTTGGTGTTGGCCTCGGGGCCAAGGTGCAACTGAGGAGCCACGGCATCCGCCACATCGCGCCCCACATGCAAGTGAACCCCCAGGGCCGAAATGCACAGGGCCAAGCGCTGCAGGTCATCATCAGGCTGTGGCAGCTCTAAGGCACGCATCAGCAACACCAACAGCGCTTCATGCAAGGGGCGAATATCGTTGGCAATCTCTTCTGCCCACAGGCCCGTGGGCTCCAGCATCTCGCGCATGCGTAGCTGCACGCACAAGCGACTCGCTTCGCCTTGTCTCAGGGGCTCGACAAACACCGCAAAGTAATGGGCAAAGGCCTCAGCCAAAGGCATGTTATGACTGAGCCAGGGCGGCTCGGCCTGAGCTTGGGGCTCGCACAGCGGCTCAAAGAACGCCGCACGATACAGGCCGGCCTTGTCCCCAAAGTGGTAGGCAATGGCCGCCACATTGGCCCCGGCCGCCTGCGCGATCTCTCGCGTCGAGGTGGCCGAAAAACCGCGCTGCGCGAACAGGCGCAAGGCCGTGAGCAGCAAGCGCTCGCGGGTCGCTTCGCCGTCAGCGCGGCCCGGTGCGCGAGTGCCTTCTTCGTAGGTGTGAGGCCGGTGCTGATCAGTCATGGCCGCCAGTGTAGCGACTTAGATCAAACGATTGATTAACTTTACCTGCCTCAGGGTTTTTAAGACTGTGTCACGCAGAATGGGCGGTGGTGCCTCTCCATGCAACGAACAGTCTTATGCCTCGCTTTGCCGCCAACCTCACCATGCTCTACAACGAGCACCCCTTCCTGGACCGCTTCGCCGCGGCAGCCGCAGACGGCTTCAAGGGTGTGGAGTTCCTCTTTCCCTACGCTTTTGCGGCCTCAGAGATGGCCCAGCGCCTGAGCGATCACGGCCTGCAGCAAGTGTTGTTCAATGCCCCGCCGGGTGATTGGGATGCTGGCGAGCGGGGGCTGGCCTGCCTGCCGGCAAGGGTAGACGAGTTCCGAGCAGGCATTGCTCGGGCACTGGAGTACGCCCAAGCCTTGAAGTGCCCACGCATCCACGTGATGGCCGGTTTGGCGCCTGCCGAAACGGAGCGCGCAGCACTGCAGGCGACCTATGAATCGAATTTGGCCTGGGCCGCAGTGCAAGCCAAATCTTGTGGCGTGGACGTTTTGATTGAGCCCATCAATACCCGCGACATCCCGGGATTTTTCTTGAACCGCCAAGATGAAGCCCACCGCATCGTCCAAGCCATCGGCGCGCCCAACCTGAAGGTGCAGTTCGACCTCTATCACTGCCAGATCGTGGAGGGCGATGTCGCCATGAAGATCCGCCAGTACTTGCCCACCGGCCGTGTGGGTCACTTTCAACTGGCGGGGGTGCCCATGCGCCATGAACCCGATATGGGCGAGTTGAACTACCGCTACCTCCTTAACGTACTAGATGAGGTGGCAACGGAATGCGATTGGGAAGGCTGGGTAGGCTGCGAGTATCGGCCTGCGCGGGGCGCTGTGGCGGGTGCGACCACCGCGGGCTTGGGCTGGCGAGCGTTGGCCGACAAAACCTGACCCTCGCTAAAGCGAGGAGCGGCGTATCATCATCGTCGCGCCATAAAGCAAAAAGCCTGGTGTCTTGTGGACACCAGGCTTGTGCTGTTTTTGGTCGGGGTGGCGGGATTCGAACTCGCGACCCCTTGCACCCCATGCAAGTGCGCTACCAGGCTGCGCTACACCCCGACTGAAGCAAGCATTATATGCTGAGAATTGGGCTTATGCAGAAAGCAGTTCGCGAATTGCCATTAATTCGTGTCTGACCTGTTCAGCCGAGGGGCGGGACCCCAGTGTGGGCAGGGGCTCGGCAGTGAATGACTGCTGAGAGATCAGGCCGGATTCAGACTGCGCCGCAGCGTGGTCGCGCGCCAAGTGCTCCGCGTGGGCTTGTGCCTCGGCTTCGCTCAGGCCGAGTTCGGTCAGGCGGTTGCGGGCACCGCTGATGGTGAAGCCTTGCTCGTAGAGCAAGTCGCGAATGCGTCGGATCAGCAGCACTTCATGGTGCTGGTAATAGCGGCGATTGCCGCGACGCTTCATGGGCCTGAGCTGGGTGAACTCCTGCTCCCAGTAGCGCAGCACATAGGACTTCACGCCACACAGCTCTGCGACTTCTCCGATAGTGAAGTAGCGCTTGGCCGGAATGGCGGGCAGTGGTGCGAGGGGATCAGTGGCAATGTCCATGGCGCGGAACTCAGCATTCAGCAGCGTAGAGCCGACAGACTTTACTCGAAGTCATCCGCCGGTGGGACATCGCCCTGAACCAAGGCCTTGAGCTTATGACTGGCGTGAAACGTCACCACATTGCGCGCGGCAATGGGGATGGACTCCCCGGTGCGCGGATTACGCCCCGGGCGCGGCGCCTTGCGCCGAATCTGAAAATTGCCAAAGCCGGAGAGCTTGACGTCATCGCCCTGGACCAACGAGGTGCAGGCGATGTCGAAGAAGGCTTCGACCATGTCCTTGGATTCACGCTTGTTCAGGCCCAAGCGCTCGAACAACAACTCGGCCAACTCCGCCTTGGTCAAGGTGGGGGTCTCGACAGAGGTGAGCATCAGGCGCTCGACCGGCGCTGCCACCGGCGCCGGTGTGTCTTGTGCATCAATGGGAGGGGCCATGATCAACAATCCCAACAGTGGATTCGGATTCGACTCTATCAAGCGCGCAGGCGCGCACCGCACTGTGCCTGAGCACGGGCGACTGCGGCTTGCAGGCTGGCCTCAATGCGCTCATCGGTCAGGGTGCTGTTGTCGTCCAACAACTCCAAGCGCACCGCCAAGCTGCGCTCCCCTGCCCCAACCTCTGCCGTGGCTTGCGCGGGGCGGTAGATGTCGAACAGGGTGGCTTGACGCACCAGGCCTTCGGGGTCCGCCCGAAGAGCGGCCATCAGTGCATCATGCGTCACACTGTCTTGCACCACCAAGGCCAGGTCGCGCAGGGCGGCTTGCTGCTTGGGCACGGCTTGGGCCTGCGGCACCGCGCGCTGCTGCACGGCCGCCAGGTCGAGCTCAAACATCACCGGCGCCTGCGGCAGGTCATAGGCTTGACGCCAGCGCGGGTGCATCTCGCCGATGTGGCCGATGACGGTGCCTCTCAACTCCACGGCGGCACAGCGCCCGGGATGCATGGCGGGGTGTTCGGCCGGGACAAAGCGCGCCACATGGGGCGCGAGCAAAGCTTCGAGGTCGCCCTTGAGGTCAAAGAAGTCCACGTTCTTGTCGGCGCGGCCCCATTGCAGCGGCTGAGCCGGGCCAAAGGCCAAGCCGGCTACGCGCATGGGCTGGTGCACCCCCGCCACGGTGCTGTCAGAAGACGCGACTGAAGCGTCGCGCAGAAAGACGCGACCCAGCTCGAACACGCGCACGCGTGGTGCTTTGCGAGCCAGGTTGACCTTCAGCACTTGCACCAGGCTGCCCAGCAGGCTGGAGCGCATCACCGCCAAGGGCGCAGCAATGGGGTTGAGCACCTTGATGGGGTTGGGGTTGCCCGCCAACTCGGTCTCCCAGCGCTCTTCCACAAAGCTGAAGTTGATGGTTTCTTGGTAGCCCAAGCGGGCCAGCGCATGGCGCACGGCATGGCTGCTGCGCTGGGCCTCTTCCCGCACGCGGGCAGTGACTGGCGCCAGCGGCGGCGTGCCGGGCAAGGCGTTGAAGCCCACCACGCGCGCGACCTCTTCGATGAGGTCTTCTTCTAAGGTGATGTCGAAGCGCCAGCTCGGGGGCGTGACGGTCAATACACCCTCGGCCTCGGTGAAGGGCAGACCCAAACGGGTGAACACTTCCGCGCACTGAGCCTGGCTGACCGGCATACCGATGACCTTGCTGGCACGCGCCACGCGCAGCGCCACCGGCGGGCGCGCCGGCATGGCAGGCTGGGTGTCGGTGATGGGCCCGGCCACGCCACCGCATACGCTTTGCACCAAGGCCGTGATGCGCTCGATGTGCTCCACCGTCCCCACCGCATCCACGCCCCGCTCGAAGCGGTGGCCGGCATCCGTGGAGAAGTTGAAGCGGCGCGAGCGCCCGGCCACCGCAGCCGGCCACCAAAAGGCAGCCTCAATGTAGATGTTGCGGGTGTCGTCGGACACGGCCGTGGCGTCGCCGCCCATGATGCCGGCCAGGGACTCGACCGCTTGCTCGTCCGCAATGATGCCCACGTGCTCATCCAAGGCCACCGTGTTGCCATTGAGCAGCTTCAGCGTTTCGCCCGGGCGCGCCCAACGCACTTGCAGGCCACCGTGGATCTTGTCCAAGTCGAAGATGTGAGAAGGGCGCCCGTATTCGAACATCACGTAGTTGGAGATGTCGACCAAGGGGCTGACCGAGCGCTGGCCGCAGCGCGCCAGGCGTTCGACCATCCAGGCCGGCGTTTGCGCCTTGGGGTTGACGCCTTGCACGATGCGCCCGCTGAAGCGACCGCAGAGGTCAGTGTCCTGGACCGTGACGGGCAGCGTGGCTGCGTGGCCAGCGGCCACGGCAGGAATCGCCGGGGTTTGTAGCGGTGTGCCTGTCAGTGCACTGACCTCGCGCGCAATGCCGTAGACGCTCAAGCAATGGCCCAGATTGGGCGTGAGCTTCAGCGTGAACAGGGTGTCGTCGAGGTTCAGTGTGTCGCGGATGTTCTGACCCACCGGCGTGTCCAGTGGCAGCTCCAACAAGCCGCCGTGGTCTTCGCTGAGCTTCAACTCGCGGGCCGAGCACAGCATGCCAAAGCTCTCGACGCCGCGCAGCTTGCCCACCTTGATGGCAAAGGGTTCACCGCCTTCTTCAGCCGGCGGCAGTTGGGCCCCCACCAGCGCCAGCGGCACCTTGATACCCACGCGGGCATTGGGTGCGCCGCAGACGATTTGCAGCGGGCCGTCTTTGCTGTGCGGGCCGGCATCTACACGGCACACGCGCAGGCGGTCCGCATTGGGGTGCTGCTCGGCTTCGACAATCTCGGCCACGACGATCTGGGAGAAGGCCGGCGCCACGGGGCGCATCTCTTCCACTTCCAGCCCGGCCATGGTCAACAGGTCAGCCAGCTCTTGGGTGTTCAGCGGTGGGTTGCAGAACTCGCGCAACCAGGATTCAGGGAATTGCATGGGAACTCTCTTGGGGTGTTCTTGAAAGGACGGCGGGGCTCAGCGGAATTGGCTGAGGAAGCGCAGGTCTCCATCAAAGAACAGACGCAAATCATTCACACCGTAACGCAGCATGGTCAGGCGGTCGGGGCCCATGCCAAAGGCAAAGCCGATGTAGCGCTCTGGGTCCAAGCCGAAGTTGCGCACCACATTCGGGTGGACTTGGCCGGAGCCGGCCACTTCTAACCAACGGCCTTTCAGCGGGCCTGAGGAGAAGGCGATGTCCACCTCGGCCGAAGGCTCGGTGAAGGGGAAGAACGATGGCCTGAAACGCAGATCCAGATCATCGGTTTCAAAGAAGGTGCGGAAGAAATCGGTGAACACCGACTTCAAGTCCTTGAAGCTGACGTTCTCGCCAATCCACAGGCCTTCGCACTGGTGGAACATGGGCGAGTGGGTGGCGTCGCTGTCCACACGGTAGGTGCGGCCTGGGGCGATGACGCGGATCTCGGGCATGGCTTGGCCTTGCGCCATCTGGGCCGCATGCTTCGCCGCGTGGGCGCGTGCATAGCGCACCTGCATAGGGCTGGTGTGCGGGCGCAGGTTGTACCACCGGCCACCTTCGTCCTTCATATCGACATAGAAGGTGTCTTGCATGGAACGCGCCGGGTGATTTTCCGGGTTATTCAATGCCGTGAAGCTCATCCAGTCGGTTTCAATTTCGGGGCCATCCGCCACATCGAAACCCATGGAGCCAAAGATCGCTTCGATCCGCTCCATGGTGCGTGACACCGGGTGCAGGCCACCCAAGCCTGACTGCCGGCCCGGCAGGCTCACGTCCAGCGCTTCGGCCTTGAGCTGGATCTGCAGCTCGGCATCGGCCAAGGCTTGGCGGCGGGCTGTCAGCGCAGACTCGATCTGCTGCTTGACCACATTGATCTGCGCGCCTCGGGTTTTCTTCTCTTCAGGCGACAGTGCGGCCAGGCCTTTGAGCAGCTCGGTCACACGACCAGCCTTGCCCAGGTACTTGGCCTTGGCATCTTCCAGGGCGGCGGGGTTGGCTGCGGCATCGAAGTCAGCGCGGGCCGTGGCCACCAATTGATCAAGGTCGCTCATGAAGAGTCAGCAAAACAAAAGGGAGAAATGAAAAAAGGCCGCACCCAAGGTGTCGGCCTTCGTGAACTTGAGGCCTGGGTCAGCATGCTGACTCAGGCTTCAAGGGGATCAAGCGAGCTGGGCCTTCACCTTGTCGACGATGGCTGCAAAAGCGGCCGGATCGTGAATCGCCATGTCCGACAGCACCTTGCGGTCCAGGTCGATCTGAGCCTTCTTCAGGCCGGCGATGAACTTGCTGTAGGTCAGACCCAGACCACGCGTTGCAGCGTTGATACGGGCGATCCACAGTTGACGGAAAACACGCTTCTTCGTGCGGCGGTCGCGGTAGGCATATTGCCCCGCCTTCATCACCGCCTGCTTGGCGATGCGGAAGACGTTTTTACGACGACCACGGAAACCCTTGGCCAGGGCCAAGATCTTCTTGTGACGAGCACGTGCGGTAACACCACGTTTGACGCGAGGCATGTGATTACTCCTTTAGTCTTGGTGGATTACAGGCCAGCGAAGGGCAGCATTTGAGCGATGTGACCCATATTGGTCTCATGCACATTGGCTGCACCACGCAGGTGGCGCTTGTTCTTGGTGGTCTTCTTGGTCAAGATGTGACGCTTGAAGGCTTGGCCGCGCTTGACGGTGCCGCCGGGGCGGACGCGGAAGCGCTTCTTCGCGCTGCTCTTGGTCTTCATTTTGGGCATGACTGCTCCTTTTAAGTGACCTCTGCTGGGCGGCCCCACCGGTGGTGGTGCACTTGACAAGCCTGCAGCGGCTTTTCTTCATCACCCCGGTGACCAGACCGAGGCGTGAAACCTGAGAAAACTTCTTTAAGACTTCTTCTTCGGCGCCAGCACCATGATCATCTGGCGCCCTTCGAGCTTGGGCATGTGCTCGACCACCGCCACATCCGCCAACTCGTCGCGAATGCGTTCAAGCATGCGCATGCCGATGTCTTGGTGGGTGATCTCGCGGCCCCGGAAGCGCAGCGTGACCTTGCCCTTATCGCCGTCTTCAGCGATGAATCGCCGCAGATTGCGCATCTTGATGTTGTAGTCACCATCGTCGGTACCGGGGCGGAACTTGACTTCCTTGACCTCGATGACCTTTTGCTTGGACTTGGCTTCGGCGGCCTTTTTCTGCTCTTGGTACTTGAACTTGCCGTAGTCCATCAGTCGGCACACCGGGGGGTCTGCCTGAGCCGCAATCTCGACCAGATCCACGTCGTGCTCTGCAGACAGACGCAGCGCATCTTGAATGCTCACGATGCCCAAAGGCTCGTTGTCCACGCCGTTCAGGCGCACAGACAGTGCAGTGATTTCGCGGTTCAGTCGGTGCTTACGCTCGACATTGGGTACCCGACGGTCAGCAAAAGTAGCGATGGTGCAAACCCCTCAAACTGCGCGCAGGCAAGTCAACGCGCCAAACAAAAATAAAGCAAAGCGGAGACGCAAAAAAGCCGAGGACCTTAGGCCTTGGAGGCAATGTCGGCGGCGAGCTTGCTTTGGAAGTCGCTCAGGGACATCACACCCAGGTCTTGATTGCCTCGGGCGCGCACCGCAACAGCCCCGCTTGCCTTCTCTTTGTCACCTACGACAAGGATGTACGGGACCTTTTGCATGGAATGCTCACGGATTTTATAGGTGATTTTCTCGTTGCGCAAATCAGCCTGAGCCCTAACTCCTTGTTTTTGCAGCGTTTTCACCACTTCCCGCACGTAATCTTGCTGGGCGTCGGTGATGGCGGACACCACCACCTGGGTCGGCGAGAGCCAAACCGGCAAGGCGCCGGCATGCTGCTCAATCAAAATCCCGATGAAGCGCTCCAAGCTGCCCACAATGGCGCGGTGCAGCATCAGCGGGCGGTGGCGGTTGCCGTCTTCGCCCACAAAATCGGCATCCAGGCGCTCGGGCAGGTTGGCGTCGATCTGGATCGTGCCGCACTGCCAGGGGCGGCCCAGCGCATCTTTGAGCGTGTACTCGATCTTGGGGCCGTAGAAGGCCCCCTCGCCCGGCAGGTACTCAAAGTCGCAGCCTGACGCCCGCAAACCTTCTGCCAGCGCGGCTTCAGCCTTATCCCAGCTTTCATCGCTGCCAATGCGCTGCTCTGGCCGCGTGGAGAGCTTGTAGATGATGTTGGTGAAGCCGAAATCGGCATAGACCTTCTTCAACAAGGTCGTGAAGGCCTGCACCTCGGCCTGCACTTGGTCTTCGGTGCAAAAGATGTGGCCGTCGTCCTGGGTAAAGCCCCGCACGCGCATGATGCCGTGCAAGCCACCGCTGGGCTCATTGCGGTGGCACTGGCCAAACTCGCCGTAGCGCAGTGGCAGGTCACGGTAGCTCTTCAAACCCTGCTTGAAGATCAAGATGTGGCCTGGGCAGTTCATGGGCTTCAAGGCGTAGTCGCGTTTCTCGGACTCCGTCACGAACATGTTTTCGCGGTACTTGCCCCAGTGGCCGGTTTTCTCCCACAGGCCCTGATCCAGGATTTGCGGGCCTTTGACCTCTTGGTAGCCATTGTCCCGATAGACCTGGCGCATGTACTGCTCCACCTCTTGCCACACCGTCCAGCCCTTGGGGTGCCAGAAGACCACGCCCGGCGCGTGATCGTCGATGTGGAACAGGTCCAACTCGCGGCCCAACTTGCGATGGTCGCGCTTCTCGGCCTCTTCCAGCATGGTCAGGTGCTGCTGCAGGTCTTCCTTGCTGGCCCAGGCCGTGCCGTAAATGCGTTGCAGCATTTCATTGCGGTGGTCGCCACGCCAGTAGGCACCCGCCACTTTCATCAGCTTGAAGTGCTTGAGCTTGCCTGTGCTGGGCACGTGGGGGCCGCGGCAGAGGTCTTCAAAAGCGCCTTCGCGGTAGAGCGACACCTCTTGATCGGCCGGAATGCTGCCAATGATCTCCGCCTTGTAGGCCTCGCCGATGCTCTTGAAGTGCGCCACCGCCTCGTCACGCGGCAGCACGCGGCGCACCACGGGCTCGTCCTTCTTGGCCAACTCGCTCATCTTTTTCTCGATGGCGGCCAGGTCCTCCGGCGTGAAGGGGCGCTTGTAGGAGAAGTCGTAATAAAAGCCGTGCTCAATGACCGGGCCAATGGTGACCTGGGCATCCGGAAACAGCTCTTTGACCGCATAGGCCAACAAGTGAGCCGTGGAGTGGCGGATCAACTCCAAACCTTCGGGCTGCTTGTCGGTGATGATGGCCAGGGACTCGTCGGCCTCGATCAAGTAGCTGGTATCCACCAAACGAGCGGCGTCGCCGCGCCCTACTTTGCCGCCCAGGGCCGCTTTGGCCAGGCCGGTGCCAATCGAAGCCGCCACCTCGGCCACCGTCAGCGGGGCCGGATAGTCACGTTGCGAGCCATCGGGCAGGGTAATTTTGATCATTGAAGTCTCTCCACATAGGTGGGTGCAGGGGGTGCCGGCTGAGTCGCGTTGCTGCGGTGAGTTCTGGGCGCCTCACATGGGCAGGCCAAAAGCAAAACAGCGCGGCATGGAAGGCCGCGCTGTTGAAGGGCATGAATGCAGGTGATGCGCCAATGCCGCGGCCGACTATTCCTTACAGAAGGTGGTCGTAGTTCGCGGTGTCATAACCCGTCGCGCCTTTCTCAATCTCTTGGTGGGATGCAGAAGGGCTCCATTGTAACGGGCGTCTTGGGCATCACACTGACAGGAACAGCGCCTGGCTTCAGGGCCTGTAGATGCCCTGCCCGTCCAGCCGCACCCGGTCACCCACGCGACAGCCCTCCAGATTGGCCACGTTGTAGGCGCGGGTCGCGCCGTTATCCAGGCGGATGACCAAACGATAGCGGTCTTGCGTGTTCGCCTGCTGCTTTTCAATCTCATTGCCGATCAGGGCTCCACCGACGGCCCCCAACACCGTGCCTGCTGTGCGCCCGTTGCCCGAGCCGACCTGGCGCCCCAAGACCGCACCGGCCACACCGCCAATGACCGCCCCCGCCCCCGTAGTGCTCTGGCGCGCGTCGACGGTCTCGATACTGCTGATCACGCCGTAGCTGCTGCCCTCAACACGAGAGCCTGACCACGTCGGCGACTCTTCATACGACGGCGCACGCCGGTGCGCGCATCCGCCCAGCAAAGACAGCAAGAGCACGGACGCAACAATGACGGTGGCGGAAGAGCGCATGGGGAAATTCCTCTCGACAAAGCGCCAGCACAAAAGGCTGGCCTTGCAAGAAAGAACGTCTCGCGGGAGGGCCAAGCCGACGCCGCGACCCAGCTTTACGCGCCTTAACGCAGCGGCTCTATCTCAGGCGAAGGGCCGCCATCCACCCACTGGGCAAACTCGTCCGCCAATTGCTGGCTTTGGGCCACCGCTGCCCGCCAGCGCTGCATGCGCGTCGCTACCTCATCGCCCAAGGCTTTGAAGTCCTCGCGGTCCGGCAGCTTCGCGCCTGGCAAGCCGGCAATCCACTCAGGCCGAGGCGCCAGCACAATGACGTTGTCCAGCGCCGCAGTCGCGGCATGGCGGCGCGGCAGCATTTTGTCCAACCAACCGGGCACCAGGCTGGGCTGAAAGTGCGGGTAGAGCACCAAGGGCGCTTGGCTGTTCAGCATGCGCCGGTACGGCAGATGCAGGTGGTAATCGGTGATGCCACCATCCCAATACGCCCCCGCCGGTGCGCCTGGGATGTCCTGCACGGCCTTGAGCCAAAACGGTATGGAGCAACTGGCCAACACCGCGGGGCAGAGGTTGTCTTCGGTCAGTGCGAGTTCGCGTGTGCGGAAGTCGTTGAGCGGCAGCGGCAACGGGTCACGCGGGTCCGAAAACACCACCCGCTCCAGCCAATGCCCCAGGCCGCGCCGCCCCAGCAGATTACTGACAAAGGCACCGCCATAGCCCAGAGGCGTGCGCAGCTTGCCCTCGCGGCGCAGCAGATGGCGGCCCCGGCTGGTGAACACATGCAGGCGCAGACGAGGGTGAGTCAACATCTGCGGCGCCAAGGATTGGAAATGCTCACTCAATTTGGCGCCAAAAATTTCGCTGACCACCGCGGCCGTGGGGGGCTTGCCCGGTGAATGCGGGTAGTCTTGGGCGATGTAGTCTGCCGCCATGCGCGCCAATGCGGCATCCGCATCAGGACAGGTGGCCGCCGCCATGCGCCACGAGCCGATCGAGGCGCCCAAGAGGTGAACAACCTGGCGGGACTTTGGCAACCAATGCCCAAAGATGAAGCGATCCAGCGGGTTCAAGATGAGCCCCTTGGGCCCACCGGCCGCCGCCGGGATCACCCCGACGTCCGCCGGGCGCAGGCCGTGCTCGCGCAAGTGCTGCAGGGCCGCAGGCCCGGCCAACACCCTCAGCGCACGCACGGCCCCTGTCATGCCTCAGCGCTTTTGCAGCTTGGCAAAGGCCGCCGCCATCGCGCTGGGCGCGGCAGCCTCGTCGCGACGTGCGCCACCGTGTCCTCGTTCCTGGCGCTCGTGGCGCGCCGCTGGCCGGTAGTTGTTGTCGCCGCGCGCACCTGCGCCGCCTTTGGGGGCCGGTGCAGCATCCAGCTTCATGGTCAGCGAGATGCGCTTGCGCGCCAAGTCCACCTCCAAGACGCGGACCTTGACGATGTCCCCGGTCTTGACCACCTCACGCGCATCGTTGACGAACTTATTGGCCAACTGGCTGACATGCACCAGCCCGTCTTGATGCACGCCCAGGTCCACAAAGGCGCCAAACTGGGCCACATTGCTGACCGTGCCTTCCAAGACCATGCCTTCGGTCAAGTCCTTGATGTCCTCAACACCGTCGTTAAAGCGCGCCACTTTGAAGTCGGGGCGCGGGTCGCGTCCCGGCTTCTCCAACTCGGCCAAGATGTCCTTGACCGTGATCGCACCGAACTTGTCGTCGGCAAAGGCTTCAGGCTTGAGCTTGCGGATGACATCGCTGTTGCCGATCAACTCGGCCACCGGCCGCCTCGCCGCCGCGCTGATCTTGGCAATCACCGGGTAGGTCTCGGGGTGCACGCCAGAGAGGTCCAGCGGGTTGTCGCCATCGCGAATGCGCAAGAAGCCTGCAGCCTGCTCGAAGGTCTTGGCACCCAGGCCGGCCACGTCCAACAACTGCTGGCGGTTTTTGAAGCGGCCATTGGCCTCACGCCAGCGCACGATGCTGCCTGCCACGGCGTTCGAGAGGCCCGAGACCTGCGCCAGCAACGGCGCCGAGGCGGTGTTCAAGTCCACGCCCACCGAGTTCACGCAATCTTCGACCACCGCATCCAGGGTTCGCGCCAGCTCACTCTGGTTCACATCATGCTGATATTGGCCCACGCCAATGCTCTTGGGGTCGATCTTCACCAACTCCGCCAGCGGGTCTTGCAGGCGCCTTGCAATGGACACCGCGCCGCGCAGGCTCACATCCAGATCGGGCAACTCTTTGGACGCAAACTCAGAGGCCGAATACACCGACGCCCCCGCCTCTGAGACCACCACCTTTTCAATGTGAGTGCCGGGCGCCAACTGTTGAATGCGCTTGATCAGGTCGCCCGCCAGCTTGTCGGTCTCGCGGCTAGCGGTGCCATTGCCAATGGCGATCAAGTTGACACCATGTGTGGCGCACAGGCGCCCCAGCGTGTGGATAGAGCCTTCCCAATCCTTGCGCGGCTCATGCGGGTAGACGGTGTGGGTGTCCAGCACCTTGCCGGTGTCGCTCACCACGGCCACCTTCACGCCCGTGCGGATGCCAGGGTCCAAGCCCATCACCACGCGCTTGCCCGCCGGCGCGGCCAGCAGCAGGTCGCGCAGATTCTCGGCAAACACCTTGATGGCCACTTTCTCAGCCTCTTCGCGCAAGCGGCTGAAGAGGTCGCGCTCCAAGCTCATGCTGAGCTTGACCTTCCAGGCCCAAGCCACCGACTTGCGAATCAATTCATCTGAAGGGCGCTTGGCATGGGCCCAGCCCAAATGTCGGGCAATGCGCCCCTCGGCCAAGCCGGGCTGGCCGAGCACGAGCTCCTCGTCCAGCACCAGCTTCACATCCAGCAGCTCTTGCGTGCGGCCCCGGAAGACGGCCAAAGCCCGGTGGGAAGGCACGGTGCGGATGGGCTCGTCGTAGTCAAAGTAGTCGCGAAACTTGGCCACATCGGGGTTGTTCTCGTCCTTGCCCTCGGCCAGCTTGGACTTCAGCAAACCCTCGTCCCACAGCCATTCACGCAGTTTGCCCACCAAGGCCGCATCTTCAGCCCAGCGCTCGGAGAGCAGGTCTCGCACACCATCCAGCACCGCGAAGGCGTCGGCAAAGCCGGCGTCGGCATTCACAAAGGCCGCGGCCTCGGTGTGAGGGTCGAGGCTGGGGTCTGCAAACAGCTTGTCAGCCAAAGGCTCCAAGCCCGCCTCACGGGCAATCATGCCCTTGGTTCGCCGCTTGGGCTTGAAGGGCAGATAGAGGTCTTCCAGCTCTTGCTTGGTGGGGGCTTGCTCAATGGCGGCGCGCAGTTCGGGTGTCAGCTTGCCTTGCTCGTCAATGCTCTTGAGCACCGCCTCACGGCGCTCTTCCAGCTCGCGCAAATAGCCCAGGCGGGCCTCTAGCTCACGCAGCTGAATGTCATCCAGGCCATCAGTGGCCTCTTTACGGTAGCGCGCGATAAAGGGCACCGTAGCCCCGCCATCCAGCAACGTGACAGCGGCATTGACTTGGGCGGGACGAACCTTAAGCTCGGCCGCAATCTGCAACAGAATCTTGTCCAACACAGGCAGGTCTGAAAGAGTCGCGAAGCGCGGGAGTGTGCCAGAAGCGCTGAAGCCTCCGTCCAGGAGGCTTCAAAGCATCTCGTTTGCAAAGGTGCTGAGCCTCCATCAAGGAGGCTTCAAAGCTTGGCGCTTGCGAAGGTGGGTGTGATTAGAACTTGATGTCAAAAGTCTCGTTGCGGCGATTGCCGGCGGGGGTAGGCGTGCGGTTGTCCATCGCCACTCCGACAGGGCGCACGGATGATATTTTGTCGTTGAATTGCGAGGGCACCGCATGGCGGCCGACGCCCAGCACAAAGCACTGGCCGGCAAAGTTAGCATCCATACAAAACTCCCAGCGTCCCGAGCGAACTTCAATGGAAGACGCCTGGTCATTGAAACCTTGCTGAGAGAGATCGACAGCCGCGCCGTTGATCTGGGCTGAGCTGCCCCGGAAGTCGATGTGCTGGTACAGCGTGACCGCGGCGGAACCGCCATAGCTACCACCTTGGCCATACCCGCCGTTGCCGGCGACCTGGCGGATGGAGGAGATCTCGTCGTTCATCAATGCGTCAATGTTGTGTCGGCCCGGGCCCAAGGTGATGCACCGACCACCAAAATCGGCATCAGAGCAAAACTGCCAAGAGCCTTGCCGAATATCGACGGATGAGACGCTGTCATTGAAGCCATTGCGAGACAAATCCGTCATCGGCCCATTGACCGCTAAAGAGCGTCCGCCCGAGTCAATGTGCTCGTAGATGGTGACGGCTCCCATCACATTGCCTGTGCTCCAGCCGCCATTGTTGTTCCAGCCGCTGTTGCCGCCATCGGCCATGCGGATGGAGGAGATCGCATCATTGAAATACGTTTCAATGCTGTGGCGCCCTGGCCCCAAGGTGATGCACTTACCGCGAAAGTCCGCATGTTCGCAAAACAGCCACTGGCCCCGACGAACCTCGATCGAAGAAATCTCGTCGTTGAAGCCCACCGCATCCAAGTTGGGCATATTGCCCGTCACATTCAGAGCGCGGCCCGCGCCGCCAGCGTGTTCATACACCACCACTGGTGCATTGCGATCGTCGTTCCAGCCTGCGGCTTGGGCCTGGGCCACAGCCGCAAGAGCCGTCATGCCCAGCAGAGCCGTGCGTGCCCAAGGGGCGGTCAAAGAAGTGCGCATGGGGGTTCCTCCAGAAAGGCCGCCGTCCCGCTTGAGCGAGCAGCTTGCCTCGTCCAACGCCTGAGCCAAAGGATCAGACGACATCGTGCCAGACTTCACTGTAGCGTCCGGCCGCCAGCACCACCTCAAGGTCAGTTCAAGGCTGTGCAGTCCCACCGCGTCAAGCCAATGACTTTCATCTGCGGCCCCACACTTTCGCGTGGCTTTGTCGACTATTCCCGCAATTGCGCTTTCAGTCGCTCACCCAATTCCGGCCTCTCTCTGAACGGGTCAGTCGGGTTGCGGGGGCCCATGATGTCTTCCAAGCGAGTCTGCACACCACCCAAGGCCTGTGGGTGGCTGTAGATGTAGAAGCGTCGCTCCGCCACCGCCTCAAACACAAAGCCGATGACCTGTTGGGCCGAGACCTTGCCGCTGGTCACCGCCTTGTCGCTCATCGCTTGGGCAATGAGTTGGCTCTTGGTCGGGCGCTGGCCGGACTCCCGCATCTCAGCCGGCCGATTGCGGTGGCTTTGGTGAATGCCTGTCGGCACAAAGTAAGGGCACAGAACACTGGCGGTGACCTGATCCGTCACCAAGGCGAGGTCTTGGTAGAGGGTTTCGCTCAGCGACACCACGGCATGCTTGGTGACGTTGTAGACGCCCATGTTCGGCGCATTCAGCAGGCCCGCCATGGACGCGGTATTGATGATGTGCCCTTCATACGCCGCATCTCGCGCGGCAGCCTCCAGCATCATGGGCGTGAAGACGCGCACCCCGTGCGCCACGCCCATCAGGTTGACGCCCACCACCCAGTCCCAGTCCTTGGCGGTGTGCTCCCAGATCAAGCCGCCGGCCCCCACGCCAGCATTGTTGAAGACCAGGTGCGGTGCGCCCCAGGCCGCAAACACCTCGCGGCCCATGGCCTCGACCTGCTCGCCCTTGGAGACATCGAGCCGGTAGGGCATGACCTCCACCCCCAGCGCGCGCATCTCAGCCACCGCCGCCTCCAAGGCGTCGGCTTGCACATCGGCCATCACCAGCCTCATGCCTAGGCTCGCCGCCTTGCGCGCAAACTCCAGGCCAAAGCCGGAGCCCGCACCAGTGATGACGGCCACACGACCAGTAAATGTCTTCATGCGACGATTCCTCAGGGTGAAGGGATGGAGGGGCCAGCCGGCCTCAACATCTTGATGTGGGGGATGTTGTCTTCGCTGTAAATCTCTGAACAAGGCTCATAGCCAAAGCCGCGGTAAAACGCCTGCAAATGGGCTTGCGCGCTGATGCGGTTGGCCTGACCTGGGTAGAGCGCATCGCACAGGGCCACGCCCCGCCGCACCAGCTCGCGCCCCAGGCCCGTACCCCGTGTGGCCAGGGCACACACCACGCGGCCGATGGACGGCTCCTCGTATTTGTGCCCCGCCTCCACGATGCGCAAATAGGCCAGCATCCGTCCGTCTGGCGCGCAGCCCATCAAGTGGACGCTGTGCTGGTCCAGCCCGTCCAGGTCTTGATAAGGCCCTTGCTCCAAGATGAAGACCTCAGCCCGCAATTGCAGCAGCGCATACAACTGCTGCAGGCTCAGCGCCTCAAAGCGGGCATGCTGCCATTGGATGTCAGAGGGCTGCAGCATCAAACCAACTTGACCAACTGCTTGCCAAAGTTCTTGCCCTTGAGCAGGCCCAAGAAGGCTTGCGGCGCGGCGGCAATGCCGTCCGCCACCGTTTCGCGGTACTTGAGCTTGCCTGTCGCGACCAGCATGCCCAACTCCTTCAAAGCCTGAGGCCAAAGCTCCATGTGCTCGCTGACGATGAAGCCTTCCACACGCATGCGGTTCACCAGAATCAGCTGAGGCGCACTCATCGGGATGGGCTCGCCGTTGTAGCCGGAGATCATGCCGCACATGGCCACGCGCGCAAAGGCATTGGCCCGCAGCATCACGGCGTCCAAAATCATGCCGCCCACGTTTTCAAAGTAGCCGTCAATGCCGTCTGGGCAGGCTTCCTTCAGCGCTTTAGAGAGCGACTTCACATCGGGGTGCTGCTTGTAATCGATGCAGGCATCAAAGCCCAGCTCATTGACCACGTAGGCACATTTATCGGGGCCACCGGCCAGGCCCACGGCGCGGCAGCCGCGCGCTTTGGCCAACTGGCCCACCGCACCGCCCACCGCACCGCTGGCGGCGCTGACCACCACGGTTTCACCGGCCTTGGGGTTGATGATCTGGGTCAGGCCATACCAGCCCGTCACGCCGGGCATGCCCACGGCCCCCAAATAGGCCGAGAGCGGAATGTGGGTGGTGTCCACCTTTTGCAGCACGCCACGTTGGTCGGCATTGACCCGCAGATACTCTTGCCAGCCGCCCATGCCCACCACGGCATCACCGGGCTTGAAGTGCGCGTTGCGCGACTCCACCACCTCGCCCACCGTGCCGCCAATCATCACCTCGCCCAGGGGCTGAGGTTGGGCATAGCTCTTGCCCTCGTTCATGCGGCCGCGCATATAGGGGTCGAGGCTCAAGTAATGGTTACGCACCAAGACCTCACCCTCAGCCAAAGGCGCCAGTGCGGCCTCCACCAGCTTGAAGTTGTCGACAGTCGGCTCACCCGTGGGGCGAGAGGCCAAGACGATTTGACGGTTCACAGTGCTCATGCTCATTCCGATCGTTGCAGAGGTTTCAGGCTGCGGCCCTTGCCAGGCAGGGCACGCAGGTACTTAAAGGTGCCGGTGGCGTGGGCACACAACTCGCCCTCGCTGTTCAGCACCCGTGCTTCACAAAACGCCATGGTGGCGGTGCGGTGCAGCAGGTGGCCCAAGGCGCGCAGTTCGCCCTCGCCCGGCCGCATAAAGCTGGTCTTCATCTCGACGGTGGCCACGCCCGGGCCGTCCAGGTGGTCGCTGCGAGCGGCCATGGCCATGGCCACATCCAACATGGTCATCATCACGCCGCCATGCGCCACTTCCCAAGAGTTGAGGTGGCTCTCTTGCAGGTCCACCCGCAGCTCCGACTGGCCATTCGCACAGCCATGCAGCTCCAGACCCAGTCGCTCGACAAAGGGCACATGGACAGGAAACTTCAGTTTGGAGCTCAAAGCGCGCTCACCCCGCAATGATGGCCGAGACACCACCATCGATGGCCAAGATTTGGCCGGTGATGTGCTTGCCCGCATCCGACGCGAACAACAAGGTCGCGCCCTTCAAGTCCTCGTCATCCCCCAGCCGGCGCAGCGGTGCACGGGCCGACAAGGCCTCGGCCCCCAGCCGCTCCAAGGTGCCGCGCGTCATCTTGCTGGGGAAGAATCCTGGCGCCAGCGCATTGACGGTGATGCCATGCTGGCCCCATTCCCCGGCCAGCGCACGGGTGAAGTTGACCACCGCACCCTTGCTGGTGTTGTAGGCCAAGGTGGTCATCTCGGAGGGGTTGCCGGCCAGGCCCGCAATGGAGGCGACATTGATGATGCGGCCTTTCTTTTGCGGAATCATCCACGCCTTGGCCACTGCTTGGCTGATGACGAAGAGGCTGCGGATGTTCAGGTTCATCACCTTGTCCCAGGCTTCCAGCGGATGCTGCTCTGCCGGCGCGCCCCAGGTGGCGCCGGCGTTATTGACCAGCACGTCGATCCGGCCCAAGCGCTCCATGGTCTCGGCCACTAGGCGCTGCGCGTCTTCGGGCCGGCTGGCGTCGGCCGCGATCCAGCGGGCATCGATGCCGGCGGCCTGCAGCTCGGCCGCAGCCTGCTCCAGGTCTTCGGCCTTGCGCGAGCTGAGCAGGACCTTGGCGCCGGCCTCACCCAGCGCATGGGCCATCTGCAGGCCCAGGCCGCGCGAGCCGCCCGTGACCAGGGCCGTGCGGCCCGTTAAATCCATCAGCTTGAATACCGAAGTCGTCATGAGGCTTCCTTGCATTAAAACCATTCGGGCTGCATGTCACGGCAGACCGCTTCACGGCTGGCCACCACCTCCAGCCAGGGCCCGACCTTGGGCAGCTCATAGAGGTGGAAATAACGCGTCGCCGCCAGAATGCCGGCCTGCCTGTCCGCCGGTGCTTGCCCAGCAGAGCAGGCCACATCCAGCCACATCCAGGCCAGCACCACATGGCCCGCCGCCTGCAAGTAAGGCGTCGTATTGGCCAGGGCATCTTCAGGCTGGCCTGTGGCCCAGGCCGCCTTGGTGGCGGCGCCCAAACGTTGCACCGCTTGCGCCAGGCTGTTGGCGTACAGGGCCAATGCCGGCTGCTGCAATGCCGCCTCGATGGTCTGGTTGATGCGGGTGGCCAGCAGCTTCAGACCAGCGCCGCCCTGCATCACCACCTTGCGGCCCAGCAAGTCCAAGGCCTGGATGCCGTGCGTGCCTTCGTGGATCATGTTCAAGCGGTTGTCGCGCCAGTACTGCTCGACGGGGAAGTCGCGGGTGTAGCCATAGCCCCCATGCACCTGAATGGCCAGGCTGTTGGCCTCCAAGCACCATTCGCTGGGCCAGCTCTTGGCAATGGGGGTGAGCACCTCCAGCAACAAAGCCGCTTCGGCGGCGGCCTCGGGGGTGCCCGTGTGCTGCTCGTCCACCAAACGGGCGCAGTAAAGCATCAGCGCCAGCGCCCCTTCGCTGTAGGCCTTTTGGGCCAACAGCATGCGCTTGACGTCGGCATGCTCGATCAGCGCCACGGGCGGACTACTTGGATCCTTTTGACTGAGCGCCCTGCCCTGCTTGCGGTCTTTGGCGTAGGCGAGTGAGGCCTCGTAACCGGCCATACCCAGCATCGTGGCCGCCATGCCAATGGCAATGCGGGCCTCATTCATCATGTGGAACATGCAGGCCAGGCCTTGGCCCGGCTGGCCCACCAAATAGGCCACGGCCCCTGGCGCGCCCTGGGGCTGCCAGCGGCCTTCACCAAAGTTCAGCAAGGTGTTGGTGGTGCCGCGCCAACCGCATTTGTGGTTCAGCCCAGCCAGGGCCACATCGTTGCGCTCACCACTCAGTTGGCCATCCGGCCGCACCAAATGCTTAGGGCAAATGAAGAGGGAGATGCCACGGGTGCCCGGCACCAGCTTGCCGTCGGGGCCGGGGATCTTGGCCAGCACCAGGTGCACGATGTTCTCGGTCAGCTCATGCTCACCGGCCGAGATCCACATCTTGTTGCCAAACAGGCGATAACGCGGGCCTAAGGGATCGTCCGCAGAGCCTTCGCCATCCGGCACGGCCCGGGTGGCCACATCGGCCAGGCCTGAGCCCGCCTGCGGCTCGGAGAGGCACATGGTGCCCGCCCACTCGCCCTTGAACTCTCGGTGCGCAAACACCTGCTGCTGCAGCGGGGTGCCATGGGCCATCAGCAAGTTGGCATTGCCCACCGTCAGCAAGCCGGCATTGATGCTGACCGAGGCTTTAGCAAAGAACGCGTTGGCGGCCGCCTCGACCGTGTAGGGCAGCTGCATCCCGCCCAGCTCGTAGTCTTGGGCCGCCGCCAACATGCCCGAGCCCGCATAAGCCGCCCAGGCCTCGTGCGTGGCCTGCGGCAGCGTGACCCGCTCGCCATCAAAGTGAGGCTCCTGGGTATCGACCAAGCGATTGAAGGGTGCGTACTTCTCGCGTGCAATGCGCTCGCAGGTGTCCAGCACCTGGCTGAAGGTCTCGCGCCCATGGTCTTCAAAGCGCGGGCGGCTGCAAAGCTGCTCGGCCTTCAGCCAGTCGTAAAGCAAAAAGTCTAGCCAAGCGCGCATCGTCATCAAGCCTGCGGTGGGGTGGAGTAGCGTGCAGCGGCAGTGACCGCCATGGTGGCCGAAGCCTTCATCACCAAGGTGCGCGCACCCTGGGCGTCTTCGGCAAAGACTTCGGCCTCGGTGAAGCTGAGCATGCGGCCGGGTTTGAGCACCCAGGCCTCGCAGACCAAGCGCTCGCCTTTGGCGGGGCGCAGCACGCTGGTCTTCAGCTCGGCGGTGACAACCCAATGATCGTCAGGCGCCAGCGTCTGCGCGGCTGAGCCCATGCTGTGGTCAGCCAGCGTGGCCAGCACCCCGGCATGCGCTTGGCCCGTGTGCTGCAAAAAGCGGGGCTGCAGTGTCAGCGCTGTCGTCACCCGGCCCGGGCTCAGGGCCAGCGCCTCCACGCCCAAGTCCCGCATGAACGGGGCCTGGGCCAGGAAGTGCCGAAAGCGCTCCAGCGTGTTCATGGGGCCGCTTTAGAGGACTTCAAACACCCCAGCCGCGCCCATGCCGCCGCCAATGCACATGGTCACGCAGACCCGCTTGGCGCCCCGGCGCTTGCCCTCGATCAGCGCATGGCCGGTCAGACGTTGGCCCGAGACACCGTAGGGGTGGCCCAGCGCGATGGCGCCGCCGTTAACGTTGAGCTTGTCCATGGGAATGCCGAGTTTGTCGGCGCAATACAGCACCTGCACCGCAAAGGCTTCGTTCAGCTCCCAGAGGTCGATGTCGGCCACCGTCAGCCCCAGGCGCTTCAGCACCTTGGGCACCGCGAACACCGGGCCGATGCCCATTTCATCGGGCTCGCAGCCCGCCACCGCAAAGCCCAGGAAGCGGCCCAAGGGCTTGAGTCCATGCTGGCTGGCAAAGGCCTCGCTGACCACCACGCAGGCGCCGGCCCCGTCGCTGAACTGGCTGGCATTGCCGGCCGAGACCACACCACCGGGCAGCGCCGTGCGGATGCCACGCACCGCCTCCAGCGTGGTGCCAGCACGCAGGCCTTCGTCGACGCTGACGGTGACCTGCTGGCTGCGCAGGCCCAGCACTTTGTCGGCCACACCGGCCGTCACGGTGATGGGGGCGATTTCATCGTTGAACTTGCCGGCCTCTTGCGCGGCACAGGCCAGCTGCTGGCTGCGGGCACCGTACTCGTCCATACGCTCTTTGGGCATGCCGTAACGCTTGGCCACGTTCTCGGCGGTTTGCAGCATGTTCCAGTAGATCTCGGGCTTGAGCTTCATCAGCGCCGGGTCGGCCAGCATGTGCTGGTTCATCTCTTGCTGCACGCACGAGATGCTCTCCACCCCGCCGGCCACATAGGCGTCGCCCTCGCCCGCGATGATGCGCTGCGAGGCCATGGCAATGGTCTGCAAGCCGCTGGAGCAAAACCGGTTGACAGTGACGCCACTCACTGTGACGGGCAGGCCGGCCGCCAGCGCGATCTGGCGCGCGATGTTGGCGCCGGTGGCTCCTTCCGGGTTGGCGCAGCCCATCAGCACATCTTCGATGGCGTCCGGCGCAATGCCTGCGCGCTCGACAGCCGCCTTGACGGCATGGCCGCCCAGGGTGGCACCGTGGGTCATGTTGAAGGCGCCCTTCCAGCTCTTGGCCAGAGGAGTGCGAGCAGTAGAAACAATCAGAGCTTGGGTCATGAATCTTCTCCTTAGACGAGGCTCTTGCCTTCGGCCAACAGCTTCAGCAGCAGCGGCGCGGGTTGCCAGAACTCGCCATCGTCCAGGGGGTTGGCGGCATAGGTCTTCATCATCTGCACCACGTTGAACAGGCCATAGGTGTCGGCATAGCACATGGGGCCGCCGCGGAAGATGGGGAAGCCATAACCGGTGAGGTAGACCATGTCCACATCCGAGGCCCGAAGCGCGATGCCCTCTTCCAGCAAACGCGCGGCCTCGTTGACCAGCGAGAACACCAGGCGGTGCACGATCTCGTCGTCGCTGATCTTGCGAGGGGTGATGCCCAGTGAAGCCCGGTGGTCGGCAATCATTTGCTCGACCTCGGCGCTCGGGATGGCGTCGCGCTTGCCGGCTTGATAGTCGTACCAGCCAGCGCCCGTCTTCTGGCCAAAGCGGCCCTTCTCGCACAGGAGGTCAGCGGTCTTGCTGTAGCGCAGGTTGGGCTTTTCCACATAGCGGCGCTTACGGATGTACCAGCCCACATCGTTACCGGCCAAGTCGCCCATGCGGAAGGGGCCCATGGCAAAGCCGAATTTCTCGGCCGCGCGGTCCACCTGGGCCGGGGTGCAGCCCTCTTCCAGCAAGAAGCCGGCTTGGCGGCTGTACTGCTCGATCATGCGGTTGCCAATAAAGCCATCGCACACGCCGGAGACCACGCAGGTCTTGCGGATCTTCTTACCCAACTGCATCACGGTGGCCAGCACGTCTTTGGCGGTGGCCGCACCGCGCACCACTTCCAGCAGCTTCATCACATTGGCGGGGCTGAAGAAGTGGGTGCCAATCACGTCTTGCGGGCGCTTGGTGAAGTTGGCGATCTGGTTCACATCCAGGGTGGAGGTGTTGGAGGCCAAGATCGCGCCCGGCTTCATCACCGCGTCGAGTTGCTCGAACACCGCCTTCTTGACGGCCATGTCTTCAAACACCGCCTCGATCACCATGTCGGCATCGGCCAGGTCGGCGTAGCTCAGCGTGGTGCTGAGCAGGGCCATGCGCTGCTCGTACTTATCTTGTTTGAGCTTGCCCTTCTTGACCTGAGACTCATAGTTCTTGCGGATGGTGGCCACACCGCGGTCCAGCGCCTCTTGCTTTTGCTCCAGCATCACCACGGGGATGCCGGCGTTCAAGAAGTTCATCGCAATGCCGCCGCCCATGGTGCCGGCCCCAATGACCGCCAGCTTGTTGACGGCGCGGGTGGGCGTGTCCTCCGGCACATCCGGGATCTTGCTGGTGGCGCGCTCGGCAAAAAAGGCATGGCGCAAGGCCTTGCACTCGGGCGTCCACATCAGGTTGATGAAGGTCTCGCGCTCAAAAGCCATGCCGGCGTCAAAGGCCTTGTCCACCGAAGCCTGCACCGCGTCCACGCACTTGCGCGGGGCGGGGTAGTTCTTGGCCATCGCGCCCACGGTGTTGCGGGCGAACTGAAAATAGGCATGGGCGTTCGGGTGCTTGACCTTCATGTCGCGCACCAGCGGCAGCGGCCGCACATCGGCCACCTCGCGGGCAAAGGCCAAGGCCCCGGCCATCAGGTCGCCGTCGATCAGCTTGTCAAACAGTTTCTGGCCGGGGATACCCGCCAGCACCTCGCTCTTGACCGGCTCACCGCTGACGATCATGTTCAGCGCCGTCTCCACCCCCAGCACACGGGGCAGGCGCTGTGTGCCACCGGCACCCGGGATCAGGCCCAGCTTGACCTCGGGCAAGGCCACATTCGCTCCCGGGGAGGTCACGCGGTAGTGGCAGCCCAGGGCCAGCTCCAGCCCACCGCCCATGCACACACTGTGCACGGCTGCCACGATGGGCTTGGTGCACAACTCTGCCGCACGGATGAGTGAGAGCAGATTGGGCTCGGCCAGGGCCTTGGGTGAGCCGAACTCTTTGATGTCCGCGCCGCCAGAAAAAGCCTTGCCCGCGCCGGTCAGCACGATGGCCTTCACGCTCGCGTCGGCTTGCGCGCGGGCGAGGCCTTCTGCCACGGCCTTGCGGGTTTCATACCCCAGGCCGTTGACCGGCGGGTTGCTCAGGGTGATGACGGCCACGCCGTCCTGAATCTCGTAGCTCGCGCTCATGAGGAGTCCCTTGATGAGGTGTCGACAAAAATAGAACGATCGTGCGATTCTAGGATCGCTTGAGCAGGGCTGCTGTCTCTGGGGGGACAGCCGCCATCTAGGGTTAACACTAGGGCCTGTTAACACTAAGGCAGGGTGCGCATCCAGGTGAGGCTGCAACACGCGACGCCACAGGCCTCACACCTCCAGCCATTCCTTGCGCACATAGCTGTCAGCCTTCAGCGCCGTGGGCGTGCCTTCAAAGACGATGCGGCCGTGGCCCATCACCAAACAGCGCTCGGAAACCTCCAGCGCGATGGTGAGCTTTTGCTCCACCAGCAGCACGCTGATGCCGCGCCGCTTCAACTCCCGCAGGTATTCGGCCACCAACTCCACGATCTTGGGCGCCAAGCCTTCTGTGGGCTCGTCGATCATGATCAGGTCTGGGTCGCCCATCAGGGTGCGGCAGAGCGTGAGCATTTGCTGCTCGCCACCCGAGAGCACGCCCGCCTCGGTGTGCTGGCGCTCTTTGAGGCGGGGGAAGAGCTGGTACATGTCATCAAAGTCCCAACGGCCCTGCTTTTGGCCGCCCTTTTTGCCCAGCAACAGGTTTTGGTGCACGGTCAGCTTGGGAAAGATGTCGCGGTTCTCCGGCACATAGCCCACGCCGCGATGGGCAATCTCAAAGGCCTTTTGGCCGACCAGCTCTTGGCCCTTGAACTGGATGGAGCCGGTCGCATCGACCAAGCCCATGATGGCCTTCACGGTGGTGGAGCGGCCCGAGCCATTGCGGCCCAAGAGGCTGACGATCTCGCCCTCGCCCACCGTCAAACCCACACCATGCAGCACATGGCTCTTGCCGTAATAAGCGTGTACGTTCTCAAGCTTGAGTGTCATGCCTGCGCCTCCGCCGCTTGGGTTTCTGCCAAGACCGAGCCCAGATAGGCCTCTTGCACGCGCGGATTGGCGCGCACGGCTTCCGGGGTGTCAAAGGCGATCACTTCGCCATAAACCAGCACGGCAATGCGATCGGCCAAGCCAAAGACCACGCCCATGTCGTGCTCCACGGTCAGCAGGGTTTTGCCTTCGGTCACCTCACGGATGAGCTGCACAAAGCGCTTGGTCTCGCTCTTGCTCATGCCCGCTGTCGGCTCGTCCAGCAAGATCACGTCTGAGCCACCGGCAATGGTGATGCCGATCTCCAGTGCGCGTTGCTCGGCATAGGTCAGGTTCATGGCCATCTGATCGCGGCGCTTGTCCAGGCGGATCATCTCCAGCACTTCATCGGCCCGCTCGTTCACCTCTTTCAGGTCGGCCAAAAAGCGCCAAAACGCATAGCGCTGACCCATGGACCACAGCAGCGCGCAGCGGATGTTCTCGAACACCGACAAGCGCGTGAACAGGTTGCTGACCTGAAAGCTGCGGGCCAGGCCCATGCGAGCGATCTCAAAGGGCTTTTTGCCATCAATGCGCCGGCCATGCAGCAGGATCTCCCCGCTGCTGATGTCGAAGCGCCCGCTCATCAGGTTGAACAAGGTGGACTTGCCCGCGCCGTTGGGGCCGATGATGGCCACGCGCTCGCCGGGCTTGACCTGCAAACTTGCGCCGCGAATGATCTCGGTGCGGCCAAAGCTCTTGCGCACATCGCGCAGCTCCAGCGCAAAGCTGCCAGGGGTGGAGGATGGGGCACGCATCACAGGGTCTCCCGACGTTTGATTTCTTTCTCGATCTCCTCTTGGATCTCGCCCCACTGCAGATTGAACTGGCGCCGTGCCACCTCAAACAGGCCTAAGCCCGTCAGCACCACAAAGACAGAGCCCACCCAAGCGTCTTTGCCCAAGGCATTCAGCGTGGCGCCCATGAAGGGGACTTCCGCCCCCAGAGCCGCGTTGAGCTGCAGGTGAAAGACCATTTCGATCATGGCCGAGAAGCCCACCAACACCGCCAGGCCAGCGCCCCCAAGCGCCAAGTAAGCGGTCCAAAGCTTACCCAGCTTGCCAAACGACGCCACCCGCAGGTTCATCATGATGAGCCCCGCAAAGCCACCCGGCGCGTACATGACCATCAGCACAAAGGTCAGGCCCAGGTAGAGCTGCCAGGCTTGTGTCCACTCCGAGAGCAAGACCAGCGCAAACACCATCAACACGGCACCAATGATGGGGCCGAAGAAGAAGGTGGCGCCGCCCAAGAACACGAAGAGCAGGTAAGCCCCGGAACGCGCCGCGCCCACCACCTCAGCGTTCACGATCTCGGTGTTGATGGCCGACAGGCCGCCGCTGATGCCGGCAAAAAAGCCCGAGAGAATGAAGGCGATGTAGCGCACATGCCGGGTGGAGTAGCCAATGAACTCCACGCGCTCGGGGTTGTCGCGCACAGCGTTCAGCATGCGGCCCAGCGGCGTGCGGGTCAGTGCAAACATGGCCGCTGTGCAGATGAAGCAATACACGGCAATCAGGTAGTAGACCTGGATCTGCGGCCCAAAGCTGATGCCCCAGACCTTCTCGCCCACCACCCGGTTGCTGGAGATGCCGCCCTCACCGCCAAAGAACTCCGGCAGCATCAGCGACATGGAGAACACCAACTCGCCCAGGCCCAAGGTGATCATCGCAAAGGTGGTGCCGGCCTTCTTGGTGGACACATAGCCCAGCAAGATGGCAAAGCCCATGCCGGCCAGGCCGCCGACCACCGGCACCAAGCTGACCGGCAGCCACCAGCCGCCGCCAATTTTGTTCAGCGCATGGATGGCGAGATAGGCGCCCAAGCCGCTGTAAACGGCATGGCCAAAGCTCAGCATGCCGCCCTGCCCCAACAGCATGTTGTAGGCCAGGCAGACGATGATGGCGATGCCCATCTGGCTCAGCATGGTCTGGGCGAGGCTGCTGGTCCACAGCAGCGGCGCAAAGAGCAGCACCAGCGCAAAGCCGCCCCAGATGATCCAGCGCCCCACATTCCAGGGCTTGAAGTGATAGGCGGGCCGGTTCTCGGCCAGAGTATTTCGGCTCATGGTGTCATTCCTCCCGCGTGCCCAACAAGCCCTTGGGGCGGAAGATCAAGATCAAGACCAACAAGAGGTAAGGCAGGATCGGGGCGACCTGAGACAGGGTGATCCGCAAAATCGGATAACCCACGGTGTCCGGTGTGACCACAGCCCCCATGCTGCGCAAGGCATCGGCCAAAGAGGAGTCCACCGTCAGCGGCAGGGTCTGCAACATGCCCACCACCAGCGAGCCCACAAAAGCCCCGCTGAGCGAGCCCATGCCCCCAATGACGATGACCGCAAAAATGATGGGGCCGATGTGAGACATATTGGGCTCGGTCACGAAGGTCACGCCCCCAATCACCCCCGCCAAACCGGCCAGTGCGCAGCCCGCGCCAAAGACCAGCATGAAAACCCGCGGCACGTTGTGCCCCAAGGACTCCACCATCTCGGGGTGGGTCAGCGCGGCTTGAATCACCAAACCAATGCGGGTGCGGGTGATGAACAACCACAAGGCCACCAACATGCCCACGGCCACCATCATCATGAAGGCCCGCGTCATCGGGAAGCGCGTGCACTGCACCACCATGTCGCCCACGCTTTGGCACATCTCAGGGCTGGCCAAACCCGCCACCACGCTCAGGCCTTGGCCCGTGCGTTGGATCAGCGTGAAGGCGGGGCCTTGCAGCCAGGTGGGGGGCTCAAAGTTCAAGGGAATGCGACCCCAGATGAGCTGCACCACTTCGAGCGCGACATAGGACAGGCCGAAGGTCACCAGCAGCTCGGGCACATGGCCATACTTGTGCACCTTGCGCAGCACACCGCGCTCGAACAAGGCGCCCAAGGCCCCAACGATCAGCGGGGCCAGGATCAAGGCGGCCGTGAAGTTAAGCCAGCCCGTCACCGTATAGGCGACGAAAGCGCCCAGCATGTAGAAGCTGGCATGGGCAAAGTTCAGCACGCCCATCATGCTGAAGATCAGCGTCAGTCCGGAGCTGAGCATGAACAGCAGCAGGCCGGAGCTGAGGCCGTTGAGCAGGTTGATCAGGATTTGGTCAATTTGCATGGGTGCCCGCGAAAAAAAGGGCCCGTCACCGACAGGCCCTGGTCGCCACAGCTTACTTGTCTTGAAGCGGGGCTCAGCCCGGACGCTTCATCTGGCAAGACGTGGGCGTGCTGGAGACATAAGGCTCAAAGGTCTTGACCGGCGCAAAGGTGTAGCCGGTGTTCTCCACGCTGTACTTGTTCTTGGCATCGACCTTCTGCCATGTCGAGATGTAGAGCGTTTGCTGCAACTGGTGGTCGGTCTTTCGCATCTCGACCTCGCCGTTGAAGCTCTTGGTCTTCAGGCCTTCCAAGGCGGCGGCCACCTTGACGGGGTCGGTCGACTTGGCCTTGGCCATCGCGTCACTCAGCAGCGCATAGATGTGATAGGTCGAGCCGGTGTACCAGTCGGCATCGGGGTACTTGGCCTTGAAGCCCGAGATGATCTCACCTGCCACGCCGTCCATATTGGAGTGCATGTAAGAGACTTGGAAGACCTTGCCGGCGGCCGCCGGGCCCAAGGCCGTCGGGGTGCCGGTGACGCCCGCGTAATAGGTGTAGAAGTTGACGTTCAAGCCAGCATCATTGGCCGCCTTGACCAGCAGCGACAGGTCAGAGCCCCAGTTGCCAGTGATCACGGTGTCGGCGCCCGAGGCCTTGATCTTAGCCACATAAGGCGCGAAGTCGCGCACCGAGGCCAAGGGATGCAGGTCTTCACCCACGAACTGCACATCGGGGCGCTTGCGCGGCAGGATGTCCTTGGCGTACTTGGCCACTTGGTGGCCGTGGGCATAGTTCTGGTTCAGCAGATAGACCTTCTTGACCTCCGGGCGATCTTTCATGAAGGTCGTCAGCGCTTCCATCTTCATGGAGGTGTCGGCGTCCAGGCGGAAGTGCCAGTAGTTGCACTTGCTGTTGGTCAGGTCAGGGTCCACCGCCGAGTGGTTGATGTAGAGCACCTCTTTGCCAGGGTTACGCTCGTTGTGTTTGGCCACGGCTTCAACCAGCGCCGCAGCGGCGCCCGAACCATTGCCCTGGGTCACATAGCGCACGCCTTGGTCGATGGCCGACTTCAAGGCGTTCAGCGTTTCGGCCGGGCTCAGCTTGTTATCGATGGGGATGATCTCGAACTTCACGCCAGCTGAGTTGTTCTTGTTGAAGCGCTCAGCCACAAACTGGAAGCTCTTGACCTGGTTGTTGCCCACAGGGCCCATCAGGCCTGTCAGCGGGTCGATCCAGGCGATCTTGACGGTCTCACCCTTTTGGGCGAAAGCCACCCCGCACATCAGGGTCATAGAGGCCGCCATGGTCACACCGAAAAGCTTGTGCGTCACGTTCATCAAGAGTCTCCTGCAAGGGGTTACAGCGCTGAAGGCTGACAGAAGCTTACGGTAGCCCAAGCCAGAGTTCTTGGGGTTCAGGGAATGCCCTGTCGCGCTTGAGACAAGCCGCCCACACACCGCCATAGGCAATGCGGCAGAGAGGGGCACCGCGCTGCCGTGCGGCACGCCCGACAGGGCTTCTCTACACTCTGACCATGTCTTCACCGCCTGCCTCGTCGCTCCCATTCGCGCCCGCTGCGTCGTCCTGGGTCAACCGCTTTGCTCAGTTGGGCCCGGCCTTCTTCACTGAAATGCAGGCCTCTGGAGTGCCGAGCCCCGCCTGGCTGGCCCACAGCCCCGCCTGCGCTCAAACGCTGGGCTGGCCCGAGGATTGGTGGGTGAGCAACCCTCCGGCGCTGGAGGTCTTGAGTGGCAATGCTCTGTGGCCGGGCATGCGCCCTTTGGCCAGTGTGTACAGCGGCCACCAGTTTGGCGTCTGGGCGGGGCAGTTGGGCGACGGCCGAGCGCTGCTGCTCGGCGAGCTGAACACCCCCAATGGGCCCATGGAGATTCAACTCAAAGGTGCCGGGCAGACCCCTTACTCCCGCATGGGCGATGGCCGGGCCGTGCTGCGATCGACCATTCGCGAGCTGCTGTGCTCCGAGGCCCTGCACCACCTGGGCGTGCCCACCACCCGGGCGCTGTGCGCCACCCATTCGCCCTTGCCAGTGCGGCGCGAACGCGCCGAGCGCGCGGCCGTGGTGACCCGCGTGGCGCCCAGCTTCATCCGCTTTGGTCACTTTGAACACTTTGCTCACCACGGCCTGCACGCCGAGTTGCGGCAATTGCTGGACTTTGTGCTGGCGCAGCACTTCCCGGCTTGTCAGTCGGCCCCCCAGCCCGCCTTGGCGCTGCTGGGCGAGGTGACCCGGCGCACGGCGCGGCTGATGGCGCATTGGCAAGCCCTGGGCTTTTGCCACGGCGTGATGAACACCGACAACATGTCCATCCTGGGCCTGACCATCGACTACGGGCCCTTTGGCTTTTTGGATGGCTTCGATCCACATCACATCTGCAATCACTCGGACGAACGTGGTCGATATGCCTTCGAGCGGCAACCACATGTCGCCTGGTGGAACTTGCATGCGCTGGCGCAAGCGCTGGTGCCGGTGATCGGCGCCGGCCTGGGCGATGAGGCGGATGTTGAAGCCATTCAAGCTGAACTGGCGCCCTTCGCTGCTGAGTTTGAGGCCGAGTTCTTGCGGCTGATGCGGGCCCGATTGGGCTTGGCCACAGCCCAAGACGACGACAAGGCGTTGGTGGATGAATGGCTGCGCCTGCTGGCTCGCCACCATACCGACTACCCCATTGCCTCGCGCCGCCTCTGCCACTTCAGCACCGCCCCCGGGGCGGACCTGAGCCCGCTCAGAGACCTGTTCATTGATCGAGACGCTTTTGACGCCTGGGGCGCACGCTATGCCGCGCGACTGCAGCAAGAAGACAGTGTGGATGCCGAGCGCCAGGCGCGCATGTGCACGGTGGTGCCTAAATATGTGCTGCGCAATCACTTGGCACAGCAAGCCATTGAGCAGGCTGAACGGGGCGAAATGGGTGAGGTGCAACGCTTGCTGAAAGTTTTGTCCCGCCCCTACGACGAACAGCCAGACGCCGAGGCCGATGCGGCCTTTCCGCCCGACTGGGCCCGACACCTTGAAGTGAGCTGCTCCTCATGATCTTCCGCCGCCGCCCCGAACCCCACTCGCACGACGATGCCCGCTACCCGGTGCGCAAAGACGAGGCCCAATGGCGGGCCGAGCTGGACCCGATGCAATATGCGGTGACACGCCAAGCCGCCACCGAGCGGCCGTTTACCGGCGCCTGGTGGGACCATTGGCGCGATGGGCAGTATCACTGCGTGGGCTGTGGCACCGCGCTGTTTGAGTCGGGCACCAAGTTTGACGCCGGCTGTGGCTGGCCCAGCTACTGGCAGGCCATCGATGAAGGTCGCATTGAGCGGGTGGTCGATGAATCCCACGGCATGGTGCGCGTGGAAGTGCGCTGCGCACAGTGCGGCTCACACCTGGGCCATGTGTTTGAGGACGGCCCCGAGCCCACTGGCGAGCGCTTTTGCATCAACTCAGCGGCGATACACTTCGCGCCGCACTCCCCCGACTCCGACCCCACGGGTTCTCCATGAAGTTGTTGCTTGATTTCCTGCCGCTGATTCTTTTTTTTGCCACCTTCAAGGGGGCTGAAAACAATAGCGAGATCGCCAGCCAATGGGCCACCGAGCACTTTGGCGTGCTGGTGTCCGGCGGTGTGGTCGGCCCGAAAGAAGCGCCGGTGTTGCTGGCCACCATCGTGGTGATCATCGCCACGCTGGCTCAGGTCGCCTTCCTCAAGCTCAAGGGCCGCAAGGTCGACTTGATGCTGTGGGTCAGCCTCGGCTTGGTGGTGGTCTTGGGGGGCCTGACCGTGTGGTTCCACAATGAGACCTTCATCAAGTGGAAGCCCAGTGGCCTCTATTGGGCCTTTGGTCTGGTGCTGTGGTTCAGCCAAGCGGTGCTGGGCAAGAACCTGCTCAAGAGCATGCTCTCGGCGGAGCTGGACCTGCCCGCCAAAGTCTGGCGCCAACTCAACTCGGCTTGGGTGCTGTTCTTTGGCCTGATGGGCTTGCTCAATTTGTGGGTGGCCTACACCTTTGAGCTGTCCACCTGGGTCAACTTCAAGGTCTTTGGCGCCACGGCACTGATTTTTGCCTTCACGATCGCGCAAGGGCTGGTCATTGCCAAGCACTTGCCGCCCGATGAGTCGGCTGACACCGGCACGCCCAAGCCATGAGCGCGCCCCGTGTCCAGGCCAGCGCGGTGGAGGCCGCGCTGAACGCTGCCCTAGCACCTGTTCGGCTGGAAGTCAGCGACGACAGCGCGGCCCACGCAGGCCATGCTGGCGCTCGTGAGGGCAGCCATTTTTCAGTCGTGGTAGTGAGCCCCTTGTTCGAGGGAAAGCGCCTCTTAGAGCGACATCGCCTCGTGTATGATGCCCTGCGCTTGCTGGTGCCTCAGGGCATCCATGCGTTGGCCATCCAGGCCCGCGCGCCCAGCGAGCTAGGCCATTGAATTTGATCTTCCCCCGAGTCCCCCGAAAGGCGACACGAATGAATTTGAAGTCTACGACCCTGGTCGCCGCACTGGCGGTGTTGATGCCTCTGGCTGCACACGCCCAAAACGTCACCACCGTGAACGGCAAGGCCGTTCCCAAGAGCCGCGTGGACACCTTGCTGCAGCAAGCCAGCCGCGCCGGCCAGCAAGTGACGCCCGAGATGCAGCAGCGTGCCAAAGACGAAGTCGTGATGCGCGAAATCTTTGCCCAGGAAGCGGAGCGCAAGGGCATCCCGGCCTCGGCTGAGTACAAGGCTCAATTTGAGCTGCTGCGCCAGACCGTGCTGATCCGCGAGTTGTTCGCCGATTACGCCAAGAAGAACGAGCCCACCGACGCTGAAGCCCAGGCCGAGTACAACAAGGTCAAGGCCCAAAACAGCGGCCAAGAGTACCGTGCTCGTCACATCCTGGTCGAGAAGGAAGAAGACGCCAAGCGCCTGATCGCCGAGATCAAGGCGGGTGGCAAGTTTGAAGACTTGGCCAAGAAGAACTCCAAGGACCCCGGCTCTGCAGAGAACGGCGGCGACCTGGACTTTGCCAAGCCCGACACCTATGTGCCCGAGTTCGGCCAAGCCATGGCCAAGCTGAAGAAGGGCGAGATGACCGAGACCCCGGTCAAGACCCAGTTCGGCTATCACATCATCAAGCTGGAAGACACCCGCGAAGCCCAATTCCCGGCCTTCGAGGAAGTCAAGGCTCAACTCAAGCAGCGCATGGGCCAAGCCAAGCTGCAAGAGTATCAAGACCAGCTGCGCAAAGCCGCCAAGACGGACTACAAGTTCTCGCAAGGCGGCCAGTAAACCTCTGGCAGCGGCCGTCACTCAGACGGCTGACACACACATCAGGCACCCCTCGTGGGTGCCTTTTTCATGGGCGCTCAGGCCTGCGGCTGCACCAAGCGCCCGGCTTCAATCTGCAAGGCGCGGTCGCAGCGGGCCGCCAGGGCACGGTCGTGGGTCACCAAGACCAGGGTGGTGCCCAGTTCCTGGTTCAGCTCCAGCATCAAGGCCATGACCGTCTCGCCGGTGGCGAAGTCCAGGCTGCCAGTGGGCTCGTCCGCCAACAGCACTTTGGGCCGCACCACAAAGGCTCGCGCCAGCGCCACCCGCTGCTGCTCGCCACCCGACAGCACCTTGGGATAGTGGTTGAGGCGCTCGCCCAAACCGACCCGATGCAACATGGCGGTGGCCAAAGCGCGGGCGTTGCGCTCGCCGGCCAGCTCCAGCGGCAGCATCACGTTCTCAAGCGCTGTGCGGTTGCCTAAGAGCTGAAAGCTCTGGAAGACAAAGCCCAGCTTCTGCGCCCGCACTGCGGCGCGCTCGTCCTCGCCCAGGGCAAACAGGTCTACCCCGTCCAGCACCACGCGGCCCTCGCTGGGCACATCCAGGCCCGCCATCAGCGACAGCAGCGTGCTTTTGCCCGAGCCCGACGCACCCACAATGGCCACAGTCTCCCTGGGCAAAATCTGGGTGTTGATGTCGTGGAGAATGGTGAGCGTCCCAGTGGCATCGCTCACGCGCTGGGTCAGGTGTTCAACGGAAATAATGGGGTCCGACATGAGTGTGTGTGCTCGCCGAGCGTTTTTGGCATCGCTGTGGAAGGGCCACTGTAGCGTGTTGGCTCTGGGTTTGCCCGGCGCTGCGCTGATGGCCCCAGTCGGTTTGCAGGCCGCAGGACGCGTGAACGCCAAAGCCAGCGGCAAGCTCTTGGTGGTGGGCGACAGCCTCTCAGCCGAGTATGGCCTGCAGCGCGGCGAGGGCTGGGTGGCCTTGATGGCGCAGCGCTTGGCGCAACAAGCACCCGGCGTGACTGTGGTGAACGCCAGCATCAGTGGCGACACCACCTCAGGCGGCCGCAGCCGCTTGCCCGCGCTGTTGAAACAGCATCAGCCTCGCTGGGTCATCATTGAGCTGGGCGGCAATGATGCGCTGCGCGGCCTGCCCCTGGACAGCACCCGCGACAACTTGGCCACCATGGCGCGGCTCGCCCGCCAAGCCGGTGCCCAGGTGCTGCTGGTGGGCATGCAGATGCCACCCAATTACGGCCAACGTTATGCCAACGATTTCGCCCAGCTCTTCAAGACGGTGGCCGAGGCCGAGAAGACGGCCCTGCTGCCCTTCTTGCTGCAGGGCATTGCCGAGCGGCCCGATGCGATGAGCTTCTTCCAAGCCGACCGCATCCACCCCACGGCCAAGGCACAGGCCCAGATGATGGAAAACGTCTGGTCGGCGCTGGTGGGCCTGTTGCGCTGAGGAGCACCCACAAAAAGCCCCGCCGAGGCGGGGCTGTCTTGAGGCAGCAAGGCGGGCTCAAGGCCCGCCCTGAACGGGCTTACTTCAAGAGCTTGAAGACCCAGACCGAGCCGCCCTGCTCCAGGTAGTTGACCTTCTTGGCCACATCACCACCCCACAGCGGCACTGCGCCACCCCAGCCGGACACCACGGCCACATATTGCTGGCCGTTTTGCTCCCACGTCACCGGAGGAGCGACCACGCCAGAGCCCGTCTGGAACTTCCAGACGATCTTGCCGGTCTTGGCATCAGCGGCTTGCAGATAGCCTTCAGGCGTGCCCCAGAACACCAAGTTGCCGCCCGTGGTCAACACACCACCCCACAGCGGCGCGTTGTTCTTGGCTTCCCAGACGATCTTGCCGGTCTTCGGGTCCACGGCGCGCATGGCACCGATGTACTCGTCGTTGATGGTCTTGATGGTGAAGCCCGCGCCCAGATAAGCCGCACCCTTCTTGTAGGTGATGGGCTCATTCCAGATTTCCATGCCCCACTCATTGGCAGGCACATAGAACAGGCCGGTGTCCGGGCTGTAGGCCATGGGCATCTGGTTCTTGCCACCCAGGAAGGACGGGGCAGCAAAGACGCTCTGGCCCTTCTTGCCATCAGAGCCGGCCGTGGGGTCGCCAGGGCGGTTCTCAGGCACGAAGTTCGGACGGCCGGTCTTCAGGTCGATGCCGGTAGCCCAGGTCACCTTCTTGACGAAGGGGAAGGCGTTGACCAGTTGGCCGGTGGTGGCGTCATTCACATAGAAGAAGCCGTTACGGTCAGCCTTGCCGCCCAGACGACGACCGTCTTGGTCATAGGTGATGAACTCGTTGACACCGTCGAAGTCCCAACCGTCGTTGGGGGTGTTCTGGTAGTGCCACTTGATCTGGCCAGTCTTGATGTCGATGGCGATGGTCGAGCAGGAGAACAGGTTGTCACCCTTGCGCAGGTGGCTGTTCCATGGTGCCGGGTTGCCAGCGCCGAAGTAGGCCAGGCCCGTCTTGCTGTCGTAGGTGCCGCCCAACCAAGTGGCTGCGCCGCCGGTCTTCCAGAGGTCACCCGGCCAAGTCTTGTTGGTGGTGCCGGAGATGCCGTTTTCGGTCTTGTTGCCCTTGTCGTCCCACTTGTAGCCCATGTGGCCTTCAACAGTGGGGCGCGACCAGACCATTTGGCCGGTCTTGGGGTTGCGCGCTTCAACGCGGCCCACCACACCGAACTCACCGCCCGACACGCCGGTCAGCAGCAAGCCGCCCGCGATCAGCGGTGCCGCAGAAGCCGAGTAGCCGTCCGCGTAGTTGTCGATCTTTTCCTTCCACACCACGTCGCCGGTGTTTTGGTCCAGGGCCACGATTTGGGCATCCAGGGTCATGAAGATGACCAGGTTGTCATACAGCGCAGCGCCGCGGTTGATCACGTCGCAGCAGGGCATGATGCCGTCGGGCAGGCGATGCTCGTACTTCCAGAGCTTTTTGCCGGTGGCGGCGTCCAGCGCGTAGATACGCGAGTAGGAGCCCGTCACAAACATCTTGCCGTTGTGGATCACCGGCTGAGATTCTTGACCGCGCTGCTTTTCACCCCCGAAGGAGAAAGACCAAGCCGGGACCAGCTTGTCGATGGTCTTGGGGTTGACTTGCTTGAGCGGGGAGTAACGTTGGCCTTGGGTGCCCATGCCCCAGGACAGCACGTCACCTGTGGTCTTGGCATCGTCCGCGATCATCTGATCGGTGACAGCGGCTTGAGCCGCCATAGAGGCCAGGCCGACGGTGAGCAGCAAGGGCAGCAATTTCAAACGCATGGAATGTCTCCTTCTGAAGAGGTGTGCAGCTGTGTCACGCCGGGTGGGTTTTCCAGCGTTCCGGGAAGTTTTCCCGGCAACAATCGTGCCAACCTTTCAAAAGGCTGCCAAGCGGCTTTTCCAGCCCCGGCGGCCCCAAAAGCCATGAGATGAGCTAGGGTAAACGCGGCCTGCTACGGCCGGGCTGTGCCACCTTTGCACAAACACCCGGCCGAGCGATGTGGCGCAGTGCTGATCAGACCAAGCCGTCGAACAGCCACACGGCCACCTCGTCCCCGGCCGCCACCGCGCCTTGCTCATGCCCCAGCACCACCAAGGCATTGGCCTCGGTCATGCTGCGCAAAATGCCGGCGCCCTGGGCGCCGGTCAGGCGCACCTCCCAGCGGCCGTCATCGCCCAGGCTGACGATGCCGCGCTGGTACTCGGTGCGCCCTGGCCGCTTGCGGATGGCCGCGACACTGCGTGCCTTCAGCACGGGCAGCGGCCGCGGCGTGGCCCCCGCCAGCACCAGCAAGGCTTCACGGGCAAAGGCATAAAAGGTCACCAAGGCCGCCACCGGGTTGCCTGGCAGTGCAAACAGCCACGCGGTGCGCCCGGCCGCCGCGTGCAGCGGGCCAAAGGCAAAGGGCCGGCCGGGCCGCATCGCCACCTTCCAAAAACCCACCTCGCCGCGCGCCGCCAGCAGGTCGCGGGTGTAGTCGGCATCGCCCATGCTCACGCCGCCACTGGTCAGCACCACATCGGCGTGGGCAAGGGCCTGGTCGAGCGTGGCATTGAGCGCCACGGGGTCGTCGGCCACCAGCCCTAGGTCCAGCACCTCCACCCCCAGGCGCTCCAAGGCCCCCATCAGGCTGAATCGGTTGCTGTCATAGATGCAGCCTTCCTCCAGCGGCTGGCCCAGGGTGCGAAGCTCATTGCCGGTGGAGAACAGCGCCACCTTGAGACGCCTGAAGACTTGCAACTCGGCCACGCCCAGCGAGGCCAGCAGCCCTAAGTCTGCCGGCCGCAGCAAGTGCCCTGCCCGCAAAGCGGGCTGACCCAAGGCCAGATCTTCACCGCGCTTGCGGCGGTTCTCACCCGGCTTCAACACCCCCGGCTTCAGGGTGACCACATCGCCGGCGGCGTCGGCCGCGACCTGGCACAGCTCGATGGGCACCACCGTGTCCAGGCCTTCAGGCATGACGGCCCCCGTCATGATGCGAACGCACTGCCCACGCCCCACGGGCTGGGCCAGCGGGGTGCCGGCAAACACGGTCACGCCAGCCAGGGCTCGCAAGGCAGTGGGCGCATCGGCCAGCAGGTCGGCGCCGTGCAGGGCGTAGCCGTCCATGGCCGAGTTGTCGTGGGCTGGCACGGCGATCGGGCTGATGACATCGGCCGCCAAGATACGGCCCAGCGCTTGGCGCAGCGGCAGCGTCTGTACGTCGGTGATGGGACGCAGCGCCGCATGAATGCGCGCGCGCGCCTCAGCCACCGGGAGTTCGTCACCAGCCATCAGGGGAGAAGGTCCAAGCATGAAGCGTGCTTTCCAAATTTCAATAAAGCCTCAATCGCGCAGTCGCGACTCAGACAACAGGGCGCCATTGTGGCGTTGATCCAAGCCGAGACACCCCAGCGCGGGCCAGCGCTGCGCCCACCATCATGCCAAGTCCGCGCCATCCCTTATGCACGAACGTGCATATCGCTCAAGCCCAAAGGCCACGCCAGAATCGCGCCGGTTCATGAACACGCTTGCCGACAGCCTCTCCCTCGCCCTGCAGATGATCACTCGCTTTGACAGCGAGCTGCTGGCCATCGTCGGCCTCTCTCTCAAGGTCAGCCTCAGTGCTTGTGCCCTGGGCGCGGTGCTGGGCTTGGCCCTGGGCGCGTGGTTGGCGGTGGCGCGCTTTCCGGGCCATGGGGGCTTGGTGTGGCTGCTCAACACCTTGCTGGCCCTGCCCTCGGTGGTGGTGGGCCTGCTGGTGTATTTGATGCTGTCGCGCTCTGGGCCGCTGGGATCGTGGGGCTTGCTCTTCACCCCCACCGCCATGGTCATCGCGCAGACCATTCTGGTGGTGCCTTTGATTGCCGCGCTCTCGCGCCGCTTGGTGATGGACGCGCTGGCCGAGGGCGGGGATCAACTGGCCGCCTTGGGTGCCGGCCCCTTGCTGCGCGCCTTGTTGATGCTGGCCCACCAGCGCCTGGGCGTGCTGACGGTGATGCTCACCGCCTTTGGCCGCGCCGTGGCCGAGGTGGGCGCGGTGATGATTGTGGGCGGCAATATTCTGGGCAACACCCGGGTGATGACCACCGCCATTGCGCTGGAAACCAGCAAAGGCGACCTGCCGCTGGCCTTGGCCTTGGGCGCGGTGCTGCTGGGCGTGGTGGGCTTGGTCAATGGGCTGATTGCGCTGGTGCAGCGCGGCAGCCACTTGCCGGCGGAGGCGCTGTGAGCAATACGCCCTTGATCAGCCTGCAAGACGCCAGCGTGGTCTATGCCGCTGGCCAGGTGCGCGCACTCTCCCACATCAACTTGACGCTTCACCAAGGTGAGCGCCTGGCCCTGCTGGGCGCCAATGGCTCGGGCAAGAGCACTTTGCTGCGCGCCCTCAACGGCCTGCAAGCCCTGAGCCAAGGCCAGCGCCTGGTGCATGCCTTGCCCGCCACGCAGCAGCCGCCGGTCTCGGCCATGCTGTTCCAAAAGCCATTCTTCTTGAGCTTCAGCGTGCAGCGCAACCTGCGCCTGGGGCTGTGGCTGCGCGGCGTGCCCGCAGACCAGCGCGCCCAGCGGGCCGACGAAGCCCTGCGCCGCGTGGGCCTGCGGGAGTTGGCCCAGCGCCCCGCCCACGCGCTCTCGGGCGGCCAGCAGCAGCGCCTGGCCCTGGCGCGGGCCTGGGCCTTGCAGCCCGACATCTTGTTCTTGGACGAGCCCACCGCCAGCTTGGACCCGTCGGCCAAGCGCGAGGTCGAAAGCCTGATCGCCGAGTTTGGCCAAGACGGCGTCAGCGTGGTGATGAGCACGCACAACTTGGGGCAGGCCAAGCGCCTGGCCACCCAGGTGGCGTATCTGGAAGCGGGGCAGCTTGTGGTGCAGCGCCCCGTTGATGCCTTTTTCAATGACACGCTGCCCGAGGCCGCAGCCCAGTTCCTCAAAGGAGAATTGCCATGGACTTGATCTCTTCCCGCCGTCCCGCCCTGCGTGCCCTGGCCGCGGCCATGGCCCTGCTGTTGGCCGCTCCGCTGCTGCAGGCCCAAGACAAGGCCATCTTGATGGCCTCGACCACCTCCACCGAGCAGTCGGGCCTGTTTGCCCACCTGTTGCCAGCCTTCAAAGCCGCCACCGGCATTGACGTCAAAGTGGTGGCCGTGGGCACCGGCCAAGCGCTGGACATGGGCCGGCGTGGTGACGCCGATGTGGTCTTTGTGCACGACACGGTGGCCGAAGAAAAGTTTGTCGCCGATGGTTTCTCGACTCAGCGCAAAGCGGTCATGTACAACGACTTCGTCATCGTCGGCCCGGCCAGTGACCCGGCCAAGGTCAAGGGCCACACCGTGGCCGCCGCCCTGGGCAAAATCGGCAGCAGCGGCGCGCCCTTCATCTCGCGCGGCGACAAGAGCGGCACCCACGCCGCCGAGCTGCGCCTGTGGAAGGCCGCCGGTGTGGACATGGCCGCGGCCAAGCCTGCGGGCTACAAAGAGTGCGGCTGCGGCATGGGCCCGGCGCTGAACATGGGCTCGTCGACCAACGGCTATGTGCTGACCGACCGTGGCACCTGGCTGTCCTTCAAAAACCGGGGCGAGTTGACCGTGCTGGTCGAACGCGACAAGGTGCTGTTCAACCAATATGGCGTGATGGTGGTCAACCCGGCCAAGCACCCGCATGTCAAAGCCGCTCTGGCCCAGCAGTTTGCCGATTGGGTCACCTCACCGGCCGGCCAATCCAGCATCGCCGCCTACAAAATCAACGGCGAACAATTGTTTTTCCCCAACGCTGCACGGTGATCTTGAGCAAACGCTGAGCAAGCCCCCAGCTTGAAGCGCGCACTGCAAGGCGGCGCCGCTTAACATCTGCAAGGCCACCCACACCTGGGTGGCCTTCTTTCATGGGCAGGTGTGTCATGTCGTTCAGCTCCATCGCGTCGCCTTTTGTGGCAGTCTTTAAGGGTATTTGGTGGTTTCTAGACCTCTGCCGCCGCGCCTTCTTCAACCTCATCATCCTCTTGGTGCTGATCGCCATTGCGGTCGCCCTCTTCACCAGCAAGCCCGACAAGCCCAAGGACAAAACCACGCTGGTGCTCAACCTGCAAGGCAAGCTGGTGGAAGAGGTGGCGGGCTCGCCGCGTGAACACCTGCTGGCCGGCGCCCAGGGCGAGATGGTCCACCAGACCCGCCTGCGCGACGTGCTGACCGCACTCAAAGAAGCCTGCAAAGACCCCAACATCAGCCAAGCCGTGCTGGATGTCAGCGAGTTTGAAGGCGCAGGCATGGCCCAACTGCGCGAAGTGGGCACCGCGCTGACGCAGTTCAAGGCCTGCAACAAGCCGCTGCTGAGCTATGGCGAACACTTCAGCCAAGCCGGCTACTATCTGGCCAGCCATGCCAATGAGGTCAACCTGCACCCCATGGGCATGGTGGAGTTGTCGGGCTTTGGCCGCCAGCGCAATTACTACAAAGACGCGCTGGACCGCCTGGGCATCACCGTGCACCTGCTGCGCGTGGGCACCTTCAAGAGCTTTGGTGAGCCCTACATTGCCAACGCACCCTCCAAGGCCGCGCTAGAGGCCGATGCGTATCTGTACGACGCCCTCTGGGCCGACTACATGAGCAGCGTCGAAGCCCAGCGAAAGCTGCCCGCCGGCAGCATCACCCAACTGATCAACACCCTGCCCGAAGCCCTGAAGGCCACCGGCGGCGACGGTGCCAAGCTGGCCCTGAACGCCAAGCTGGTGGACGCCGTGATCACCCGCGACCTGTTCCGCGAGAAGATCATCAAGGGCGGCGCGCTGGACGACAAAACCATCCGCCAAGTCAGCTTGGCCGACTACGCCCGTCAAGCCCCCCAGCCCTCCGCCATCGGCCCCGCCGTGGGTGTGGTGGTGGCTGAAGGCGAGATCATCGACGGCTTCGCCAGCCCCGGCACCATCGGCGGCGACTCCACCGCCCGCCTGATCCGCCAGGTCCGAGAGGACGAACGCATCAAGGCCGTGGTCGTGCGCGTCAACTCCCCCGGCGGCAGCGCCTTGGCCTCCGAGATCGTGCGCCGCGAGTTGGAAGTGACCCGCACGGCCGGCAAGCCCGTGGTCATCTCCATGGGCGATGTGGCCGCTTCGGGCGGCTATTGGATCTCCATGTCCAGCGACCGCGTGTTGGCCGACAAAGGCACCATCACCGGCTCCATCGGCGTGTTCGGCATGCTGCCCACGGCTGAGGGCTTGATGGACAAGCTCTCCATCCGCACCGGCGGCTACAGCACCACTTGGCTGGCTGGCGGCTATGACCCGCGCCGTGCCCTGGACCCGCGCATGGCCGAGGTGGTGCAATCTGGCATCAACGACATCTACACCCGCTTCATCGGCCAGGCCGCCGCCGCCCGCAAGATGAAGCCCGAAGCGCTGGACGCCGTGGCCCAAGGCCGCGTCTGGACCGGCCAGCAAGCCAAAGAGCGCGGCTTGGTGGATGAGTTGGGCGGCCTGCAAGACGCCATCACCGCCGCCACCAGCCTGGCCAAGCTGGATAAACCCGCCGTGGTCTACGTCGAGCCCGAACGCAGCCGCTTCGACCGCCTGCTGGCCAGCCTGGGCGACCAAGCGGCCGTGAGCATCGCACCCCTGTTCCAAAGCTTGATGGGCAGCCACAGCAACCCGCTGCGCAACGCCGCCGCGTGGGCCACCCGCCAAGACCAGGGCGAGCTGGCCCTGGCCCGCAAACTGATCGAAGGCCGCCAGCCCTATGCGGCGGCGGTGCATTGTTTGTGTACGGCGCCTTGAGCGCGGGGCAGGTGCTCCCTCGCTTGTTGCCGGGTTATGTGATGGTTCGGGCTACGGTTTGTAGCTTAAGTGGCCCTGTCGAGGGGTAGGCCCCAGGGCGGGTGAAGTAGTGGAACGGTGCGACTTATGGCGGCAGGAGCAAAGTGCGTAGAGACCAAATCTCAAACTTGTCCTGCGCTGAAGATGTGGCGATCAAGTACCGATACCGCTCAACGTTCGAAAAGAGAGGCGGTTGGGGCTTGCCGACACTTGCTCGCTAGATGGGGTGGTTATGCCCCACTCCCACTGCTCTACTTTCGCTTGTAATTGAACGGAGCCGTGATCACCATTTGATCGATCCTCTTCGCCACTTCGGGAGGAAAGCTTTCAAACGGCTCTAGCATCCTCAGCAGGTTGATCGCGTGCTCTGACAAGACTTTCGACGTGGATTTTGCGATGTCGATACGATCGATCTTCCCGTCAGCATTCAGCGCAAAGGTAACGACAACGCGCCCGTACAACGAGGTGGTGTCGGTCTTGGGGAAGTTGATGTTGCCTTGCTCCTCAATCCGACGCTGAACACGCTCGTAGTATGAACGGATCTCGGTATCCGGAGTCATGGCGGAGACGTAGTATGTGCGACCAGATGACTCCGCATTGATCCGGCGCTCAATCTCTGCAAGCAACAACTCAAGCTTCGCTCGCCGAGCTGCCTGAGGCGAGGACGGAGCGATGGCTGGCAGCGCGGCCAACTCGTTCCTGACTTGCTCCAGAAGCCGGTACTGCTCCGCCTCGAGACGCTCGACCTCTCGCTCGATGGCGACTGATTTGTCCTGGCCATTGGGCACCGTGGCAGCAACAACAGCAGGGAAGAAGCCGCAAATGAATAGGGAAGTAGAAATCAGCCGGAAGATGGATGCTGCACTTTCAAACTGCGATCCCTGGGCAGTGACGTCACTCATGGGTGCCTCAAAGCAAAACGTTGGTGGTAAGTTGTCGCCATCAGCCTGCCGGGCTAAGCAAAGGTCAGTTGCCAATCGCAGCGCTGCCTGCCGAAGGTGGTCTCATCGAGCAGCCGTTCAAACAGCGGATTCGCGTGGCACATAGAAGCCCCATATGCCGTTCGAGAGTTCCGCCGCGGCAAATCGAGCAGTCTTGCCATTCTGCGAGACCTCATAGACCCATGCCCGATGTCGCTGATGCCGGTAGGTAAGGTGGGGCACAACAGTGTGATCAGCCTGTGCTCGCTGCCACAGCGCTGCATGCAACCAGGGATTGATGCCCTCAATCGACAGAGCGGCACCCTCCTGTCCCACATGGACTGAGTCCCAACCTTCGGTAACCTCTTCAAGCTGCATAACTTTATGGGCGGGTAAAGCGCCTCTCGCTAGAAAAGCCCCTCGCCAGAAAACACAAGCATCAGCTAATCTAAGTATCTATGGCTACTAGCACATTTGCTACCGATCCGACTTCTGTTCAGCAATTACAAACCGGCATTTTGTCGTAACGCTGCGCAGCACTATAGCGGCCCAGAGGCCGCGTCTTGACGTGATTGCAAGGGGGGCGTTGCCGGCTCGCAAATCCTCCGAAGGCACCGGTCACTTACCCACTTTCTGCCATGGCTGCGCAACGTCAGGCAAGCCAATCGTGCAGGCCTCCAACGCTGGACCAGCGCTGCCACAGGCCGTGGCCCGGGGCGATTTCTTCGGCGCCGAGGCGCGCAGGACAAGGGCGTGGCGCGCGTACTCGCGCGCTTCAACAACATATTCGCCGTCACTGTTTGACCACAGCGAGCCGAAGGTGAGCGGCTGGAGTTTGACGGCGCACGCGCTTGGCCGAGCACCGAGGGCAGTTGGCATTAGCCAACCGCCGATGCATGAGCCCCGGGCCACGGCCTGTGGCAGCGCACGCACCAACCCCGGCAAGCACGCCCGCCGAAAGCCCCCCCACCTAGCCCATTTGCGCAAAAACACGTGTTTCGTCCCACGCTGGTACAGCAACCCTGCACCGAACAGGCTTAATCAGGGTTTGCACGGCCTTTCGAAAGTGGAGCGCTATGCAGATCATTGCATAACCCCAACCCAGGAGGACGGTGCCCGTGTGGCGCCCTGCCCTTCGAGGCTGGCCCCACATCCTGGACCGACTGCGAAAGAGACGACCATGCAGAAGAGCCTTCATATCAACCCGGAGAAGTGCACCGGGTGCCTGCAGTGCGAAATGGCCTGCAGCTATGAAAATTACGGCGTGTTTGCGCCGGCCAAGTCACGCATCAAGGTGTTCGACTTCCACGAAACGGGCCGCAAAGTGCCCTACACCTGCACCCAGTGCGACGAAGCATGGTGCTTGCATGCTTGCCCGGTCGAGGCCATCACGGTGGACAAAGCCACCGGCGCCAAGGTCGTGGCCGAGAGCACCTGCGTGGGCTGCAAGGTCTGCACCATCTCCTGCCCCTTCGGCACGGTTAACTACGTGCAAGAGACCGGCAAGGTCCAGAAGTGCGACCTCTGCGGCGGCGACCCCGCTTGCGCCACCGCTTGCCCCACCGGCGCTATCACCTATGTGGACGCCAACTGGACGGGCCTCAACAAGATGGCCGCCTGGGCTGACAAGCTCGGCAACCAACCTTCTTCTGCAGCTTAAGGAGCGAACACATGTCTTGGGCTGGAAAACTTCTCCGCGTCAACCTGACCAACGGCACGGTGGCCTCTGAGCCGCTGCGCATGGATTGGGCCAAGCAATACCTGGGCTCGCGTGGCCTGGCTTCCAAGTACTTGGTCGAAGAAATCGACCCCAAGGTCGACCCGCTGTCGCCCGACAACAAAATCATTTGGTCCACCGGCCCGCTGACCGGCACCATGGCCTCCACCGGCGGCCGCTACACCGTGGTCACCAAAGGCCCGCTGACCGGCGCCATCGCCTGCTCCAACTCGGGCGGCTACTGGGGTGCCGAGCTGAAGATGGCTGGCTGGGACATGGTCATTTTTGAAGGCAAGTCGCCCAAGCCGGTGTACCTGTCCATCGAGAACGATGTGGCCGAGCTGAAGGATGCGTCTCACCTCTGGGGCAAGTCAGTCTGGGACACCGAGAAGACCATCAAGGCCAGCCACCAAGACCCGCTGGTCCGCGTCTCCAGCATCGGCGCTGCCGGTGAGAACCTGGTGCTGTTCGCCGCCGTGGTGAACGACCTGCACCGTGCCGCTGGCCGCTCTGGCGTGGGCGCAGTGATGGGCAGCAAGAACCTGAAGGCCGTGGTGGTGCGAGGCACAAAGGGCGTGGGCAACTTGGTCAACCCCAAGGAGTTCATGCGCGTCACGGCCGAGAAGAAAAAGATCCTGGCCGAGAACGGCGTCACCGGCGTGGGCCTGCCCGCGATGGGCACCCAGGTGCTGATGAGCGTGATCAACGAAGTCGGCGCCCTGCCCACCCGCAACCACCGCGATGTGCAGTTTGAAGGCGCCGGCGACATTGGCGCAGAAGCCATGGGCCGCCCCCGCACTGCGCCGGGCAGCGACGGCAAAAAGCCTCTGGTCACCAACCAAGCTTGCTTTGGTTGCACCATTGCCTGCGGCCGTATCCAAAAGATCGACCAGAACCACTTCACCGTTGAGAACAAGCCGCAATACTGGGGCGCTTCGGGCGGCCTGGAGTATGAAGCGGCTTGGGCCTTGGGCGCTGCCAACGGTGTGAACGACCTGGACACCCTGCAGTACGCCAACGTGCTGTGCAACGAGCACGGCATGGACCCCATCACCTTCGGCGCCACCATCGGCGCGGTGATGGAGCTGTACGAAATGGGCGTGCTGACCAAAGAGCAGATCGGCATCGACGCCAAGTTCGGCTCGGCCCAGGCGCTGGCCTATTTTGCGGAGATCACCGCCAAGGGCGAAGGCTTTGGCAAAGAGATCGGCCAAGGCTCCAAGCGCCTGACCGCCAAGTACGGCCACCCGGATCTGTCCATGTCGGTCAAGGGCCAAGAGTTCCCGGCCTACGACGGCCGCGGCATTCAAGGCATTGGCTTGGCTTATGCCACGTCCAACCGCGGTGCTTGCCACCTGCGCGGCTACACCATCGCCTCTGAAGTGCTGGGCATTCCCGTCAAGACCGACCCGCTCGAATCTAACGGCAAGCCTGAGCTGGTCAAGGCCTTCCAAGACGCCACCGCCGCGTTTGACGCTGCCGGCGTGTGCATCTTCACCAGCTTTGCCTGGGGCCTGGCCGATGTGCAGCCGCAAGTGGCCGCCGCCTGCGGCGACGAGTTCACCCTGGAGAACTTGAACACCATCGGCGAGCGCATCTGGAACATGGAGCGCGACTTCAACAACCGCGCCGGCTTCAGCTCCAAAGACGACACCCTGCCCAAGCGCCTGCTGACCGAGCCCGCCAAGACCGGCCCTGCCAAGGGCATGGTCAACAAGCTGGGCGAGATGCTGCCGATCTACTACGACATCCGTGGTTGGGACGCCGACGGCCAGCTCAAGCCCGAGACCCGCAGCCGTCTGGGTCTCTGATGGCCGCGCTCAAGGTTTTCTGCCCTTGAGCGCACCCGGAGCGTCCTTCAGCGGCCGCTCCCACTTGTTCACAAGGCGGTGCCCCGGCACCGCCTTTTTTCTGATCACACCATGAAGCACGTCATCCTCGGTGCCGGCCCGGCCGGTGTTATTGCGGCCGAGACCCTCCGCAAGCACGCCCCCAACGACCAGATCGTGGTCATCGGCGACGAACCCGAAGCGCCCTACTCGCGCATGGCCATCCCCTATCTGCTGATTGGCAAGGTCGGCGAAGAAGGCACGCACCTGCGCCACACGCCCGGCCACTTCGCCGCTCTGCGCGTGGAGCTGCGCCGGGGCCGCGCGAAGACGGTGGACACCGCCGCCCGCGCCGTGGTGCTGGAAGACGGCAGCCGCGAATCCTTTGACAAGCTGCTGATCGCCACCGGCTCATCCCCGGTGCAGCCCCCGGTGCCTGGCATCACCGGCCCTGGCGTGCACACCTGCTGGACGCTGGAAGATGCCCGCGCCATCATGGCCCTGGCCAAGCCGGGTGCCCGCGTGCTGCAAATGGGCGCAGGCTTCATCGGCTGCATCATCATGGAAGCGCTGGCCATGCGCGGCGTGCAGCTCAGCGTGGTGGAAATGGGCGACCGCATGGTGCCCCGCATGATGGGCCCCACCGCCGGCCGCATGATCAAGCAGTGGTGCGAAGCCAAGGGCGTCAAGGTCTACACCGGCGCGCGCGTCGATGCGATTGAGCGCCCCGGCAGCGCCGCCGCTGCGCCCGCACCGGCCCCCGCAGAGCCCGGCTTGCTCAGCAAGCTGGCCTCGGCCATTGGCTTGGGCGGCGCGCCGGCCCCGGCACCCGCCCCAGCCGCGGCAGCCGCCAGCGCCAGCGGCGCCATGCAGGTCAAGCTCTCGACCGGCCAAGTGCTGGAGGCTGATTTGGTGATCTCTGCCACCGGCGTGCGCCCGAACATCGGCTTCTTGCAGGACAGCGGCATCACCTGCTTGGTGGGCATCTTGACCGACGAGCACCTGCAAACCAATGTGCCCGGCATCTATGCGGCGGGCGATTGCGCTGAGGCCTTCGACAAGGTCAGTGGCAAAACCATCGTCAGCGCCATTCAGCCCAATGCGGCCGAGCAAGCCCGTGTGGCGGCGCTCAATATGGCCGGCCAAAGCACCAGCCTGAAGGGCGTGACCCAGATCAACGTGCTGGACACCCTGGGCATGATCTCCGCCAGCTTTGGCAAATGGGACGGTGTGGAAGGCGGCCAGCATGTCGAGCTGACCGACGAGGCCAACGGCAAGCTGCTGAGCCTGCAGTTCGACCACGAGAAACTGGTGGGCTGCAACTCCATCGGCTGGACCGAGCATGTGGGCGTGATGCGCGGCTTGGTGGAAGGCGAAGTCAAACTCGGCGAATGGCGCGAGAAGCTCATGGCCGACCCGACCCTGTTGATGAGCGCTTACCTGGCCACGGCCCAGGCCCAAAGTGCCCATGCGCACATCAAGCCTCGGTGATTGCACATAGCATTCGCTCATGCACATCACCTTCAAGCTCTTTGCCACGCTGACCGAGTACCTGCCGGTCGATAAACGCAACAGCAACCAGATGGCACTGGAGGTGGCCCCCGAGGCCACCGTCCTCAGCATCATCGAGTCTTTCAGCATTCCGCCCAAGCTGGTGCATTTGGTGCTCGTCAATGGCAGCTACGTGCCCCCGGAAGAGCGTGCCAGCCGCACGCTGAAAGAAGGCGATGCACTGGCCGTCTGGCCGCCCATTGCGGGTGGATGAGGCGCTTGTCCTCCGTCCCTGAATCCTTCAGCCGCGACACCGGCGGCACCCCCGCCGACTGGCTGCGCTGGCTGCCCGGCGCCTGCCGCGACCATGCGCTCTGCCTGCCCACCGAGCACAGCGCCACCGTCAGCATCGGCCAAGGCCATCTCCACCTGCAGTGGGAGGTTCTGCCCCCACGCGCCCTGGGCTTGGCGCGCTTTCCGCACCTGATGGTGAGCTATCGGTTTGACGGCGTGAACGAGGCCGAGCGCCAAGCCTTTATGCGCTACTTCGACTTGTATATGCAGCGAGGTGGCGGTTAGGTGCTTCGGCAGACGCTTTACACAGCGTCAACAAAGCGCCGTGCACCTGATGCACACTCCAGACGTTCGACACAGAACCCCGACCGATGGAGGAGAACCCATGCTTGCTCTGCCCCGCGCCGCGCTCGGCGCTTTGGCTGCCGCTTTGTGCAGCGTGGCCGCCGCACCTGCCCATGCCTTTTGCGGCTTTTACGCCGGCAAGGCCGATGCCAGTTTGTTCAACGAAGCCAGCCAAGTCGTGTTGGTGCGGGACGGCCAGCGCACCGTGCTGTCCATGCTCAACGACTACTCCGGCCCGCTCAAAGAGTTTGCGCTGATCGTCCCCACGCCGGTCACCCTCAAACAAGGCCAGGTGCGGGTGGCTGAGAAGGTGATGTTCGAGCGCCTGGATGCCTACTCCAGCCCCCGCCTCGCCGAATACCACGACCAGAACCCCTGCCAGTTCCGCATGGACTGGAGCGAGGACCTCTACCCACGCCCGCCCGTGCCGGTGGCCATGGCCGCAGCCCCGATGATGGCCGACCGGGCAGGCACCTTGGCCCGCAACAAAGCCCTGGGTGTGACGGTCGAAGCCAAGTACACCCTGGAGGAATACGACATCGTGAGCCTCTCAGCCAAGCAGTCGGACGGGCTGGAGATTTGGCTGCGCGAGAACGGCTACCGCATTCCTCGGGGCGCGTCGGCGGCGCTCAAGCCCTACATCAACCAAGGCATGAAGTTTTTTGTGGCCAAGGTCAACCTGAAGGAGCAGGCCAAGCTGGGTTACAGCCACTTGCGGCCGCTGCAGTTCGCCTTCGAGAGCGAGAAGTTCATGCTGCCCATGCGTTTGGGGATGCTGAACGCCTCACCGAACAAGCCGCAAGACCTGATCGTCTATGCGCTGACGCGCGAAGGCCGGGTCGAGAGCAGCAATTACCGCACCGTCAAGCTGGCGGCCAACGAGAACCTGCCGCACTTCATCAAGCCGCATTTCAAGGACTTTTACAAGGCCTTGTTCGACACCTCGGCCCAGCGCGAGGACTACCGCGTGGCCTTCACCGAGTACTTCTGGGACATGTCTTGGTGCGACCCTTGCGCGGCCAACCCGCTGTCGCCGGAAGAGCTGCGCCAAGCCGGCGTGTTCTGGCTCGACGGCCAGGCCGATGAGGCCTTCAAGCGCTTGCAAGTGCCCGCCCCCAGCCGCTTGCCACCCATGGTGCTGCCGCCCGGTGGCGGTGCCCAGCCGGTGATGCTGACCCGCCTGCATGTGCGCTACACGCCCGCCACCTTCCCCGACGACCTGGCCTTTACCCAGACCAAGGACCGCCAGAACTTCCAAACCCGCTACGTGGTGCACAACCCCTATGCCGGCTCACAAGCCCAATGCGCGGCGGAGATGGGCAAGCAAGAGTGCGAGGCCCTGTGCAAGCCCAAGGTCGAGCGGGTGTTGGACCGCCTGAAGGCGCTGGACCCGGCCACCTTGGCCAAGCCCGCGCGCAACCCGCGCTGGGAAGGCAACCCGCAGGCCTATGCGGGCAAGTCTGAAGCGCAACTGGCCCAGGAGTGTGCCGAGTCTTGCAACGCCAGCAAGCGCAGCACCTTGGAGTCGGCCCGCCGCTACTACGAAGAACAAGTGCCGGCCCGCATCAAGCAAGAAAGCCTGACCCTGGCCAAGCTGACCGGCTGGTCGCTGGCCGACATTGACAAGCTCGGACGGGGTGAAGGCAAGCCGCCCACTGCCAACAGCAGCGGCTCCGGTAAGCCAGTGGCCGCCACCTGGTGGGAGCGCCTCTTTGCGCCCCGCCCGTCAGCCGCAACAGCAGTGGTGACCAACGGCCAAACTCCGGGCTGAAGCTGCCATGACGCGCCTAGACCCGCGCTGGTTCCAGATCGCCTTTGTGGGCTGCTTTTTAGCCTTCGGTGCCCTGGCCAAAGACTTTGCGCTCACCGGCTTGCAGGTGCTGGGTGCGCTCAGCGCCAGCCTCTTGACGCAGGCCTTCTGGCTGCGGCGCTTGGGCCTGCCAGCGCGTGGCGTGGGGCCTTATCTCAGCGCGGTCATCACGGCCATTGGCATCAGCGTCTTGGTGCGGGCGGAGTCGGTCTGGGTCCACCCGCTGCTGGCCTGCGTGGCCTGCAGCAGCAAATTTGTGGTGCGGGCGGGCACGGGCGAGCAGCGCAGCCATGTCTTCAACCCCGCCAACCTGGCGGCCTTTTTGGCCTGGGCCGTCGTGCCGGGTGCATGGTTGTCTCCGGGGCAATGGGGCTCAGAGACGCTGCTCGCGCTGTGGTTTGTCGCGCTGGGTGCTTGGGTCACCCGCTGCGTCGGGCGGCTCGATATCTCTGTGAGCTTTTTACTGGCCTGGGGGGGCCTGCTGGCCGCACGGCTCGTGTGGCTGGAGACCGAGGCCAGCTTGGCACTCTCGATTTGGTGGCATCAGTTCAGCACGGGCAGCTTGCTGTTGTTTGCCTTTTTCATGATCTCTGACCCGATGACCACGCCGCGCACGCGCAGCCTGCGCGTGGCCTATGCGGTGCTGGTCGCACTGGCGGCCTTCGTGTGGCAGTTCGTGCTCTACAAGCCGCACGGGCTGATCGTGATGCTGCTGCTGGCCAGCCCCTTGGTGCCGCTGCTCAACCGCTGGCGGCCGGGTGAGCGGCCGCAGTGGCTTACTGCAAGCGGAAGGTCCCCACCACCGTCGCCAAGCGCTGCGCCTGGTCTTTGAGGGACTCGGCCGCCGCCGCGCTTTGCTCCACCAACGCCGCGTTCTGCTGCGTCATTTGGTCGAGCTGGGTCACGGTTTGATTGACCTGACTGATGCCCTGGCGTTGCTCTCGCGTGGCCAGGCTGATCTCGCCAATGATGTCGCTGACACGCTTCACGCTGGTCACGACTTCCTGCATGGTGTCACCGGCATCACTGACCAACTGGCTGCCGGACTGCACCCTCTCAACGCTGGCGCCAATCAGGCCCTTGATCTCTTTGGCGGCCTCAGCGCTGCGCTGCGCGAGGCTGCGCACCTCACCCGCCACCACCGCAAAGCCTCGGCCTTGCTCGCCCGCACGGGCGGCCTCCACCGCTGCATTCAGCGCGAGGATATTGGTTTGGAAGGCGATGCCGTCGATCACGCCAATGATGTCCGCGATCTTGGCACTGGCGCTGTGAATATCGTTCATGGTGTGGACCACTTGGCCCACCACATCGTTGCCACGCACGGCCACATCTGAGGCACTGGACGCCAACTGGTTGGCCTGCGAGGCCGCATCCGCGCTTTGCGCCACGGTGCCCGTGAGCTGCTCCATGCTGGACGCCGTTTGCTGCAAGCTGCTGGCGGTGACCTCAGTGCGTCCGCTCAAATCTTGGTTACCCGTGGCCACTTCAGCGCTGGCTGTCTGAATGCTGTCGGCACTGACACGGATCTCGGTGACCAAGGCGCGCAGCTTGTCTTGCATCTGAGCCAGGGTGGTGATCAGCTCCCCAATCTCATCGTTAGACTGGGTCTCGATGCGCTGGGTCAAGTCGCCGTCGGCCACCGCAGAGGCGAGCTGGCGCGCCCTGTGCAGCTCCGCAATGCTGCGGCGCTGAGACACCACGGCAAACGCCACGGCTGCGGCGGTGGCCATCAAGGCCAGCGCCGCGACGATGGCCGTGGTGCGGTGGCTTTGCGCCGTCATGGCCGCTGCTTCTGCGGCGGAGTCCCTTTCGATCTGGGTCACGGCGGCCTCGACCCCTTTGGCCAGGCGTGCAAAGCTCGCGTCAGCGCTCTGCATAGCGGCGACGCCGGTGTTGGGGTCTACAGACGCCATGTCAATCGCGTCGTCGGCCTGCTTGCGATAGAGATCAATCACTGGCGTGGCCGAGGCCAAGAGCTTGCGCAACTCGTCAGTGGCTTGTTCATCTTTAGACAGCACGGCCAATGCGTCCTTGAGCGTCTGCATCTGCTTGGCCAGCGCCTCACGGGCTGCCTTGACCTGCGCTTCATCCAGCGACGCCACCAAGGCCACCGTACGGTAATTGCGCGCATGGACCTCGCCCAATTCCTCCTGCTGTGCCGTCAATGCCTTGAAGATGCCAATATGGCCTTTGAATTCGGCCTGAGCATGGTCGGCCTGACGAGTCATCAGAACGGTATTGATACTGGCTGCAAGCAGCACCACACCCACGGCCATCATGGGCGCCAGCAAGAGCTTGGTGGCGAGTTTCATCGGGTTGATCCCTCAGTACGCCCGGCGAAACGGGCGAATTTGCACGGCAGTGAGTTCAAGCCTTCAACCTGTCGATCATTTGTAGATGCCACCACACACCACGGTGTCGTCCAGCTTTTCGCAGTACATGGTCTTGGGCTCGATCTTTTTGTTCTCGGGGTTGGTGAACTTGTAGTCCTGCCAGAAGGTGTTCTTGGACTTGGCCATTTCAACGCGCTCGCGCACAAAGGCCTTGCCGTCCACATCCTTCAGATCGATCAGGTTGCGGCCGACCATTTTTTCGTTGGCGCCATGAGCATGCACGGTGCCGTCCAGGCCATAGACCACGAGGTACAGGTCTTGGAACTTGAACTGGCTGGTCTTGCTGGTGATCTCGGCATAGCCCTTTTCTTTGCCATTGGCCTTGATGAAGGCCACGCCCTTCTTGACCATGTCGGTGGCCTGCTCTGGCGTTGCACCGCCATCAGCGGCCGTAGCCAGCGAGCCCAGGGCGATCAGGCTGGCACCAGCCAGCAGCGAGATGATGCGGTTCATGAGAATCCCTTCCAGTGAGTTGAGGCAGCCTAGCTGTGCCAGCTTGCCAAGCCATACCCCTGCGGGCTGACGTAGCAAGCTTTCACGACGGGATGGTGCGCTGCCTCCTGGAAGGGCAATGCGTGGATAAGTGCCGCGGATCCACGTCAATTGCGGCCCGTGAAGCGGGCCGGTGCCCAGGCTCTTCAGGCCGCGCTCAACTCTCGGGCCTGGATTGCATATCGGAAGCTGTCTGGCGACAGCTCATCAAAGCGCCCCAGGTCGTTCTCGCCATTGGGGTACATCAGGAAGCCCAGCGGGGTGTCTTCTTTAGAGCCGGGCAAGCGCACATCATGAGCCGTGTTCCAGGCCACCCAGTTGCCCTCCCAGCCGCCAAACAAGCCGGCCATGACGGGGGCCACCACCGGGTGGGCCGGGTCCTTGATCCACTCGGGAGTTTCTTGGCGCATCACCTTGAGCACATCGGCCGGGTCCATCGCCACCCAGCCGTACTGAGCCAAGAAGACTTCAGCACGGCAGTGCTGCGCCCCTTGCAGCTTGGCCGAGCCGGCCCCCAGCTCTTTGTAGCCGAAGGCAGACGGTGCCAAGCGCAGGCCGTAGACGTCGCGCGCCGGCACGCCCACAGCGCGGCACAGGCCCACAAACACCGCGTTCAGGTCGGCACACTTGCCGCCCAGGTTTCCGGTCTCCAGCATGGCTTTGATGTCGCCGGTGCCGCAGCCTCGGGTCTTGGGCTCGCGGTGAGCATGGGTGACCACCCATTGGTAGATGCCACGAACCTTGTCCAAGTCGGTGCGGGCACCCCGGGTGGCTTCCTGCGCCGTCTTGCGGACGATGCCGTCCAGCGGCAGCAATGCGGTGGGCTGGAGTGCCGCCCGCAGCAGGGCGGGGTCTTCGCTCACCCGGCGCTTCTCCTGCCAGTTCACGGCGCGACTGCGGGTTTGCAGCGTGCTGGTCAGCGTCAGGCGCGGTAGCCCAGCCTCGGGCGTGAACTCGGCCATCAGCATGCGCACGCCACGCGGCGCATCGGCCACCACCTGCACGCGCTGGGCATTGCCACTCCAGCGGTGGCCTTCAACGCGTTGATAGTCGGACTCGACATCGGGGATGGGCAGCCACAGCCGCGTGTGACCACGCACCTCGGGCACTTGCACCTCGGTGCTCAGCTCAAAACGACGCCATGCCCCAGGGGTTGGTTCAAAGCGGCGCTGGGGCGCCTGGGCCCAACTGGGCTGCAGGCCCACGGCGGTGGCGGCGGCCAGGGCTTGCAAAGTGTGGCGGCGGGTCAGGGTGGGGTGGGTCATCGGGTGTCCTTAATCAACTCTTGTATCCATTGTCGTGCGGGCGGCTGCTGCCAATCCACCTCGCCCTCGATGCGCCAGCGGGCTTGCCCGTCTCGCCCAATGAGGATGCTGGTCGGAAAGGCGCGCACACCCCAACTCTTGCTGGCCTGCCCGCTGGCATCGCGCAGCACGGTCAGGTCGAAATCTGTCTGCGCCTGAAAGCGCTGGATCACGCCCACAGACTCTTTGAAATTCACCGCCCAGGTCACCAGCCCGTCGCGTTCATGCTGGGTGTCCAACAATTGCAGCGAAGGCATCTCGGCGCGGCAGGCATCACACCAGGTGGCCCAGAAGTTCAGCAGCACGGGGCGGCCCTTCAGGCTGGTGAGGTCCAGCATCTGGCCGTCCAGGCCGGGCAAACGCAGCGGGGGGGTGGCCTGACCACGCGGCCACGCCTGACGGGTGGGTGTGGCCCAACTGGGGCTTGCCAACACGCCCGCCAGAGCGAGCAGACTGTGTCGGCGGCTAAAGCGCATGGGCCTCACGCCCTCAGACCACTTGGAGCGCGTGGGAGCCCTTGGCCACCACCTCACCCACCACCGCCGCTGCGTCAAAGCCTTGGGCCTTGAAGGTGGCCAGCACGGTGTCCACCGCGTCGGGCGCACAAGCCACCAGCAGGCCGCCGCTGGTTTGCGGGTCGGTCAGCAAAGCGCGGTCCAGGTCGGTGAAGTCAGCACCCAAGGCCACGTCAGGGCCATAGCCAGCCCAGTTGCGGCCCGAGGCCCCGGTCACGCAACCTTGCTCCGCCAAAGCCCGCACACCCGCTAGCAAGGGCACTTGGGCCCAATCCAGACGCACGGTGTGGCCGCTGCCACGCGCCATCTCCAGCGCATGGCCTGCCAGGCCAAAGCCGGTCACGTCCGTCAGTGCATGCACACCAGGCAAGGCGGCCAGGGCCGGGCCAGGGGTGTTGAGCCGCGTGGTGGTGGCGATCATCTGGGCATAGCCGGCGTCGTCCAGCTTGCCCTTCTTGAGCGCGGCCGACAGGACGCCCACGCCCAGCGCCTTGCCCAGCACCAGCACATCACCCACCTGGGCGTCGGCATTGCGCTTGATGCGGCTGGGGTGCACCAGCCCCAAGGCCACCAGGCCATAAATGGGCTCGACCGAGTCGATGGTGTGGCCGCCGGCAATGGGAATACCCGCCGCCTTGCAGACCGATGCGCCGCCGTCCAAGATGCGGCCAATGGTGGCGGTGGACAGCACGTTGATGGGCATGCCCACCAGCGCCAAGGCCATGATGGGCGTGCCGCCCATGGCGTAAACATCGCTGATGGCATTGGTGGCGGCGATGCGGCCAAAGTCGAAGGCATCGTCGACGATGGGCATGAAGAAGTCGGTGGTGGCGATCAACGCCTGCTCGTCGTTGAGCTTGTAGACCGCCGCATCGTCCGCAGTTTCTATGCCCACCAGCAACTCGGGCGGCAAGGCCATGCCTGCGGTGCCCCGCAAGATGTCGCTGAGCACGCCCGGCGCAATCTTGCAGCCGCAGCCGCCACCATGGGAGAGCGAGGTGAGTTTGGGTTCGGGAGTGCTCATGGGAAACAGCTTGCGATGAAAGGAGGGGCCACGAATGAAGGCGGGAGCATACCCGCTGCCAGCACAGGCCTTGCTGCGGGCACAATCACGGCATGTCTGCTCCCGGCTCACCCTCTCGCGGCGTTCATCTGCAATACACCTTCCAGCCCGAAGGTCAGCGGGGCGCCGACGTCCAAAACCCCTTGTTCGACTTGCTCTCGGCCGTGCGCCAGCATGGCTCCATCCAGCATGCCGCCGTGGCGCTGGGCGCGTCTTACCGCCATGTCTGGGGCGCGCTAAAGCATTGGCAAGAGGTAATGGGCCAGCCGCTGGTGACCTGGACCCAAGGCCAGCCCGCCCGCTTAACGCCTTTTGCCGAGCGCCTGCTGTGGGCCGAAACCCGCGCCCGGGCGCGGCTGACCCCGCACATTGAAGCCCTGCGCGCCGAGCTAGAGCGCGTGCTGGCCGAAGCCCTGGACGGCAGCCAGCAGGTTTTGACCATTTACGCCAGCCACGACCTGGCCCTGCCCGGCCTGCGCGAGCGTGCCAGCACCGAGCACCGCCTGCACATCGACCTGAAGTTTGCGGGCAGCATGGACGCCCTGCGGGCGCTGGCCGAAGGCCGCTGCGTGGTGGCCGGCTTTCATGTGCCGCCGCTGGAGAACAGCAGCAATGTTTTTGCCCAAGGCCTGAAGCCCCTGCTGCAACCCGGCAAGCACAAGCTCATCGGCTGCACCCGCCGCACCCAAGGCCTGATGGTGGCCAAAGGCAACCCGCTGAAGCTGCGCAACCTGCCTGACTTGGCCCACCACGACGCCCGCTTCATCAACCGCCAGCCCGGCTCGGGCACGCGGCTGCTGACCGACCACCTGCTGGCCCAAGCCAATGTGGCGCCACACCTGATCAACAACTACTTCGGCCCCACCGAAGACAGCCACATGGCCGTGGCCGCCGCACTCGCCGCCGGCGTGGGCGACGTGGGCTTGGGCCTGGAAGCCGCTGCCAAGGCCTTTGGCCTGGACTTTGTGCCGCTGATGGAGGAAGACTATTTCTTGGTCTGCCTCAAAGATGCGTTAGAACACCCAGCTGTGCAAAAGCTCTGCGAGGTCTTGCACGCGCCCACCTGGGCCCATGTGCTCGAAGAACTGCCCGGCTATGAGCGGGCTGACAGCGGCGACGTGCTCTCGCTGACCCGCGCGCTGCCCTGGTGGGATTTCAAAGCGCCCGGTAAGCCTGCGGCCAAGGGCGCGCCAAAGAAGCGCAGCCCGTCTGCCCCCGCTAAATAGCGCGGAACAACTGCTGGTAAGTGACGGGCCGTTGCACGCTGGCCTTGATGCGGGCTGCATCCGCATGCGCGGGGTTGATCAAGGCCACCCATTCCTCGGGCACGATGACCGAGGGCACCAGCAAAATCGCGCTGCTGCGGGAGGCCAGCCATTGCGCCCCCACCGTCACGCTGGACAAGCCCGCCGGGATGGCCGCCCAGGCGGGCGGCAGGTGTTCGGCGGGCAGCTCTTCGCGCCGCTCCCACACCTCGTCAGGCACTTTGATACACACCAAGAATCGGTTCAACGGCCAGCCGCCTGGGTCCAGGTGAGCAGCCGTTTCCAGCACCGCCATGGCGATGGTGGGCGCCGCATACACCACGGCTTGCTGCTCTTCGTTCCAGCGGCCCGGGCTGATGGCCGCGCCCTTGCCGGAGAGGTCGTGTGCGGGGTATTGGCGGGTTTCGGCGGCAATGCGCCAGAGCTTCACTGGTAAGCCCCGCTGTGGATGGCCCCAAGCAGGCGGGTGACCACCTTCAAGCCCGTGGGCGTGTCCAGCAGGTCGGCCGGCTTGCGCCCACCCAAGGCGGGCTGCGGCCGCTCCAGCCACTGGCCCAGCCATTTGGCCGAGTCAAAGCCTTCGGCCTCGGGCGCGGTGGATTGCGCCAACATTTCTTGCGCCATGCCCAGCAGCCGCGCCATGCCCAAAGCCGCCTGCCCGCCGCTGCCGCTGACTACATCGCCCGCCGCAGACTTTTTTTCGGCCGTGGCCTTGGGCACACCCAAGATGGTGAACATGCGCGCCGCCGGTATCTCCATGCGCCGCGAGAGATCTTTGAGCAAGCCCCCCGCCACGCCATGGCGCTCCGTGGCCACCAGTTGCAGCGGAGTGGCCACCGCCAGTTGCTGCACAAAGTCGTCCACGCCTTTGGTAGGGTGGTAGACCAAAATCTGCGTGCCGGCCACCGAGCGGTCGTCCAGCGAGAAGCGCGGCAGGGGCTCGCGCGCCGCCATGGGCGCATGCGTGGCCTGGGGCGCCGCAGCGGCTGCCGCTTTGCTGCGGCTGCGGGCGGGCACGGTGCGGGCTGCGGTTTTGAGGGCACGAGCGGGGGTCGAAGCCATGGCGCGTCTTTCGTCCAGTTTGAGACGGAGTTTAGCCTCAAATGGGACCGATCAGCAAGTGTGTGGGAGGCTTTGGGCTTTGGGCTTTGGGCTTGGGGCTTGGGGCTTGGGGCTTGGGGCTTGGGGCTTGGGGCTTGGGGCTTGGGGCTTGGGGCTTGGGGCTTGGGGCTTGGGGCTTGGGGCTTGGCTTGCGAAGGTGGGCGTGTGCGCTGGCACAGGCCGTGGCCCGGGGCTCATGTGCCGGTGGTCGGCTGGCGCCGACTTCCCTCGGTGCTCGGTCCAGGGCGTGCGCCGTCAAACTCCCTCCGCTCACCTTCGGCTCGCTATGGTCAAACAGTGACGGCGAGTATGTTCTTGAAGCGCGTGAATACACGCGCCACGCCCTTCCCCTGCGCGCCTCGGCACCTCAAAATCGCCCCGAGCCACGGCCTGTGCCAGCGCAAGTCCGACGTTGGTGGACTGCATGCTTGGCGTGATGCCGGCGTGGCGGTGTGGGTCGCGACGCTTCGATGACTTGACCCAAACTACGGTTCCTGAGCAGAGAACGTCGCCATTCAAAGTATGTCAAGACTTGGACCCTGGACCGCTGTAGTGCTGCGCACCCTTGCGCCAAAATGCCGGTTTGTCGATACCGTTCAGAAAACCGATCAATCCGCAGTGCGCCAAAATCGACAAGCACTTAGGCGTGCTGAAATCGGCCCTTTGCTGGCAACAGGACGTTTCGGGCGACAGGCATTTTCTCCACACAAACAAGTTCAACATCAATGGAAGCCACGCTCTTCTGCCGCTCGCCGGACTCCTTTTGGATCAGCTTGGTGCAGCAACCGGTTGGTTTTGAGTTGAGGCCCTATGCCACCCCGTTTGGACTATCGGACGAAACACTCTGCTACTTCGAAGGAACTTTGATCGGCATGGCTGTTGAACAGCTTGGCACTAGCGGTGTCCTTGTGGATCTGCTGCCGAAGCTCGACATAAGTCGTCCTTATGCGTGGCCAACGCCAGAGCAGTTCCTGAGCGCGCTGGAAGGATTGCTTCGCCGGACCGATTCCTGGAGCCTTCGTTCAGAGCGCGATACTGACCAAATGTCTGTGCCGGTTGTGCGCAGTACAGAAGCGCTGCGCAGAGAACTTTGCCTCCTCGTCCTGTACTGTTCGGGCGCTGCCGTCATCTGCCCAACCTTCCAAGCTCACGGGCAAGAGCTTGATGTTGAACCCTTCGCTGAAGGGGACGGCGTTGGCTCCCACTGAACTTGAACGTTGCTATTCATAGGGTTGGCATGTGACGCCGCATTACGAATGCAAGTGGGTGCTCTCTGGCATGAGCAGCAACAAGGGTGCCTTTCGAGAGGAAGGTACAACGTCCATTCGTCACGTCGAATCCAGAGCTCGAAGTGCGGAAGAGCTGAAGGAAGAGGCTCTTCAAGGCTTGCTCTCGTATTTGAAAGAGCATGAACGGACACCTTGGCGTCCAGAGCCCAGATACGAAAACATCACCGACTTGAAAATCGAAATTGGCGACTTCGTAGCCGTGGGTTGTGAATTGGGCATGCAGAGCGATGAGAAATAAATCCAACGTTACACGTGATGAAACGCAGCATCGCATTTAAATACAGGAGCGGGGGCGGAGCATCATTTGAAAGAGACTTGCGCGGACTTCGCGAGAGTCAAATCTATGCTGCGTCCCGCGAAACGTTAAACGACCCTTTCGAAGGTCGCTTCGACCGAAGCCCTCTCGATGCACAGTTCCGCGCGCTGAGGACAATATCCGCAGGTCTGATGGGCAGGGTCGGAGAATCGTTCGAAGGGGTATCCGCTGCCACTGAGGAACTGCTCGGCTTCGTGGACAAGTCCGGCGTCTTCTCTCTGAGCTATAACCCACTCAACGAGCTTATCTGGGCGCACTACGGAGGCTCGCACCAGGGCTACTGCATCGGATATGACCTAGACAGGCTCGTGTCTTTCGAGCCAATGCATCTTCATCGCATCGAGGTGACCTACGGCAACGCCTCTCCGGCGTTCGAAATGGGCGAGTTTGTGACAGGCACGTCGCCGGTCATGGTTCTGAACAAGCTTCTTGGGTCGAAATCGCTGCCCTGGAGGTACGAGGAAGAAGTTCGCATCGTGGCGACGCCAGCCGGACTGCACGAGCACGACTTCCGTGCAGTACGCGAGGTGTACTTCGGTCTGCGCTGCCCGGAAGAAACTCGCCTTGCAGTAATGGAGGCGTTGGCCGGACGAGGAGTCACGTACAAGCAGGTGAGTAGCCCGTACCCCTCATACGTTCTAAATGCGGTCGAGATCGCGGACGCATACGCATCTGCACCGGCATACCGATCGAGAGTGGCCTCTATTGTGACGGGCGCAATCGACACCACCTACTTGAAGCCGGACCTGCATCAATACGCCAAGTACTTGCAAAAAGCGGCCGAAATCGTGAGACGCGAGCCCTATTGCGAGGGAATTCAGAACGTTGATTTCAGCACTTCCAAGAGTACACCCGGTAATCCAGTGGTGTATGTGCAGTACCTTAGAGGCCCAAACAAGTGGGTTACTCATCATCTCACCTTGAGACAGATAGACGAGCAATACGCGCGATTGGGCTTGCAGGACGATGATGCGTAACAGAACGGGCAACACGGACACATTGAGCCAGATCGCCACAGGATGGCCACCTCTGCATCGAACGAGTGGCTTGGAGCACCTTCGACCACCCCACCACCCGCCCTGGCGCGGGGTGGGCCTCAGGGCGATTTGAGAGGCGCTGAGGAGCGCAGGGGTGGGCTGGGGCGCGCGCAGCGCGCATCAATCTCTGACTCGCAGCAGATGATTGAGCGTAACGAACGCAGTGAGTGGAGCGAGTTCTGCAGCGCCCAGCCCAGCACGAGCACCGCAAGGGAGTCGGCTTTAGCCGACCGCCTCTCGCATGAGCCCTGGGGCCTACCCCGCGACAGGGCATGACAGGCCACCAAGGCTGACAGGTCTCCCGACCCTTCGACAAGCTCAGGACGAACGGTGACGCGCGACGGTCGAGACCTACGAGCCGCTCAACGGGCTACCGCCCCCGCTTCAACACCTCACGCTCATACACCGGGTAAAGGTGCGCCACATTGCGCGTGTACTCGGTGCTGAAAGCAGCCCAGCCTTTGAACTCTTCGGGCACTGGAGAGCGCAGCAGCTCGTTCATCTCCAGGCCTTGCTCGGCCGCCTTCTTGAAGTGGCCGTCCAGCCACTGCAAATAACGTCGGGTTTGAGCAATGCCTTCTGAGCCCTGGTGCACCGGGCCGTGGCTGGGCACCACAGTGCGCAGGCCCAAGGCTTCCAAGGCCTTGAGGCTCTCTAGCCAAGGGCCGACCTTGGCATGCGGCGTGGTGGGAATGCGCTGCGAGAACACCAAGCCACCCACAAAGGCGACGCCGCTTTGCTTGTCGATCAGCACCACGTCAGAGTCGGTGTGGCCTGTCCACTCGCGCAATTCAAACTCGCGCTCGCCGACCTTCCAGGAGCGGGCTTGCCCGCCCGAAGGCACCTCCAAGTCCACCGTGGGCGGCAAGGTCTTGGTGTCCTTCATCCAGTCGCCGCACAGGCGATACAGGTTGTCTTCGTAGGCGCTGGCCTCGCGGGCCACACCGGCGCGGGTGGCGGGCGTGGCCAAGCGTGGCACATCGGCAAAGCCCTGGTGGCCCAAAAAATAGTCCGGGTGCAGGTTGAGCTGCAACACCTTGATGACCGGCTCGGACGTGGTGCGGGCAATCAGGGCGCGCAATTGCTCGCCTTGGCGCTTGCTGACCCCGGTGTTGATGACCACCACGCCCTTGCCCGTGGCAATGAAGCCGGTGTTGATGATGTTGCAGCCGTTGGCCACGGTGAAGTCGGCATTGGCGCCCTCCACCACCCAGACGCCTGGGGCCAAGGCGCGGGCCTTGAGGCCGTAGTCCAGGCGGTCCACATCGACTTGTGGGGCAGCCTGCGCCACCGCAGCAGCCGGCCACAGCCCGCCGATGCCCAAGGCAGTTGCCAGGGCCAAAGGAGCGAACACGCGCATTTTGCTCACTCCACCTTGCTGGCAATGCGATTGCCGTTGTTGTCACTGCCCACCACAAACACACCGCCTTCGGGCGGCGTGGCAAAGTCGAAAGAGAACACCGGGTTCTCGCTGACGGGCTCAAAGCTCAGCAAGCGGGCGAGTTCGCGCTCTTTGCCATCGCGCACGGAGAGCTTGTTCACATAGAAGGCCGGAATGCCACCGACGAGGCCGGTGTCTTGCGGGTGCATGACGCGCACACGCAAGCGCGAAAAGCTGGCCTCGGCGTTGCCGGGCGCTGCGGTGAACAAGCGGCCGCTGACCTCGCCGAGTGTTTGGGTCCACGAGCCGTCTTTGCGCGTGGCGCCGCTGACGGTGCAGCCGCCGCCGGCGCTGTCCACCCAGGTGCCGCCCACATGCCACAGGCCGTCTTGGGTCTGCACGGCCGCCCTCACGGGCGACGCCTGCTCCAGCTTGAATCGAAAGGCGATGGCGGGCAAGGCGGTGACGGGCTGGTACTCCAAAACCTTGCGAATGGGGTTACGGTCCACCAGCAGCACCATGCGCTGCACAGGGCCTAAGGCCGGGTCGACCTTGACGCTGATGGGCACGTTCATCGGGTCTTCTGCAAAAGCCGGGCCTTGAACCTGCACGCGCGAGTCAAACACCGCCTTGCCGCCGCCCAAAAACTCTTTGCGCATGTCTGACCAGGGCAGCGAGCGATAGGGGTCACCCTCGAACTCATCGGCCGGGACGGCTGCAGCAGCAGTCTTGGCAGGCGTGGCCGCCGCCGACGGGGCCGGCAGCGCCAGCAAGACCGCCAAGGCGGCTGCGAATGGAAGGACTTGCAAGGCTTTCACATCTGCCCCTTTGCGGCTCAGAGCCCATGGACCCAACGTACACCCACCCACACCGTGCGAGGGGCTCCGGCCTCGAAGTAGCGGCCGTTGCCGTCGCCCACGATGACGCTGCCAGCGTAGACCCGATCCGCCAAGTTGTCGATGCGCGCGGTCAATTCCAGGCGCTGGGCTTGGCCCAATGACCACTGCTGACTCCAGCGCAAGGCCGCCAGGCCATAGCCTGCGGCAAAGTCGCTGTTGCTGTCGTTCACCGCCACGCGGCCCACGCCGCGCGCCTCCAGGGCAAACTCGCCCCAGGCGCTGTCGCGCCAAGCCAGCTCGGCCCAAGCGCTGCGGGCTTGCGTGCCGGCAATGCGGTTGCCGGCGGGCACATCCACCGTGGGCGTGGTGCAGGGCGTGCCGGCGCAGGCTTTGAAGGCGTCGCGATAGGTGGCGTCCAGCCAAGTCAGTGCGGCTTGGGTGCGCCAGCCACGTGCGGGCTCCCAGCGGCCGGCCAACTCCAGGCCACGGCGCTGGGTAGCACCCACGTTTTGGAAGGTGGAGCGGCCACCGCTGTTGCTCAGCGTGGCCAGCTCATCCGAGACGCGGGTGTCAAAGACTGCGGCATCCACGGCAAAGGCGGGCTCGCGGTACTTCAGCCCCAGCTCCAACTGGCGGCTGACTTGGGGTTTGAGCGCGGTGTTGAAGCCTGCCGAGGCATCGGGCTTGTAGGCCAGCTCGCCCAGGGTCGGCGCCTCAAAGCCACGCGCGGCGCTGGCGTGCAGGTGCAGGCTGCGGCTGCCCTCTTTGAGAGCCTGCCAGCGCAGGCCCGCCACCGGATTGGTGTAGCTGAAGCTCAGGTCGCCAGAGTCGTCGCCATTGCTGAGATAAGCGTCCCGGGCGCGCAGGCTGACCTTGCCGCTGCGCACACCGGCGCTGGCCACCCAGTCGGGGTTGAGCGTCCACTCAGCTTGGGTGTAGACATCGCGGCTGGTGGCGGTGTTTTGCTCGTCGCGCCGCAGCTTGCCTGTCACCCCCAGCACTTGGCTGGCCCCGGTGCCGGTGAAGTTTTCGTAACCCCGCCGGTCGTCTTGCTGGCGTTCTTGGGCCAGGCCCGTCACCAGCTCGACCGGCCCAAAACCCCAACGCAAGCGGGCATCGACACCGCTGTAAGCGCGGTCAAAGTCGACCACACCACCGCCGTGGCGCGGATTGGCTTGGGTGGCTGCGGGAATAGCCTGCCACTGCGTCACGCTGCGGTCTCCGCTGTAGAGCGCCACTTGGCTTTCGCGCAGCAGGCCGCCTAGAGCGTCTGCGCCAAAGAGGTGGCGCCAGCTTGCCCCGGCCTGGGTTTGGCGCGCGGCCTTGCGGGTGTTGAACTGGGTGGCTTGCGCCGCCGTTTGGTAGGGGTTGCTGTTGAAGTCAGCGCGGGTCAGGCCCAGGGGGTCGTCGGCGGGTTGGTCATAAGCGCCCACTTGCACCACCACGCGGTCGGTGTCGTTTTGCCAGCCCAAGCGGGCTTGGCCCAGGTCGCGCTGCGCCGCACTGTGCGGCCTGTAGCCCTCGACCTCCATATGGCTGGCACTCAGCCGCGCATCAAAGCCTTGGCCCAGCGCCAAACCCACCGAGCCACGCACTTGGCGCAGGCCAAAGCTTGCGGCATCCACGCCGACCTCGACCTCGCTGGTCTTGACGGGGGCCGCCACCAAGGCAATCACCCCGCCGGAACTATTGCCGTACAGCACCGAAAACGGCCCGCGCAGCACCTCTATGCGCTGCGCCCCGGCTAAGTCGAAATGCGCGACCTGGCCTTGGCCGTCGGGGCCCGAGGCCGGAATGCCATCGGCCACCAGGCGCATGCTGCGCACGCCAAAGGCGGCACGGGCGCCAAAGCCGCGTGAGCTGATCTGCAGGTCTTGCGCGTAGTTGCCCCGGTTGTTGACCACCACGCCCGGCACTTGGCTCATGGCCTCGCTGAGGTTGACCATGGGGCCGGCGCGGCGCAGGGCGTCGCGGTCGACTACGGTGATGGCAAAAGGCGCGTCTTGCACGCGTTGCTGCGTCAGCGAGCCGGTGACGACCACCTCTTCGCTGGGGGCAGCCGCGCTGCTCTGCGCGAACGCCCCCGACGAGCAAGCCAGCGCGCAAGCCACCGCCAGCGCGTGGGGAGAAAAGAGAGGACGTTGAGACATGGATTTCCTAGAAGACAAAGTCCTGGGCGCGAGGCTGCATGAGCCCCAAATTGCCTCTATCAGACCGCTACACGGCACCGCAGGCCAGATGGCACAAACCCCGCTCAGACCTCTGGTGACTGCGCCAGAACGTGACACTCCACGCAGCGGAGTCGGCGGCCCCCTGGGCAGCCGCTGCCCTAGCGAAAACCCGGTGTGCATCACTGGCACAGAGGGCTACCGTGTAGACACCCTATAACAAACCTTCAGGAACTCCCGTCGTGTCCATTTCCCCACATTCATCCTCGCGCCTGCCCGGTGCAGCCCCCACCGCCTATCGCCTGCTCGCACTCGCCTCAGCCTTGGCCTTGTCGGCCTGTGCGTCCTCCGACCCCGATGCGGTGGAAGAAAACGCCTGCTTGCAAGTGAGCGACGCCGGCGCCGTCTACAACCCCGGCAACCCCGGTGAAGGCGGGGCCCCCGAAATCCCCACCGGTTTTGCCAGCAAAAAGAACGTGAGCGCGCGCAGCTTCATGGTCGTGGCCGCCAACCCGCTGGCCACCAAGGCGGGTTGTGATGTGCTCAAGGCCGGTGGCAGCGCGGTGGATGCCGCCATTGCCACGCAGATGGTGCTGAACATCGTGGAGCCCCAATCCTCGGGCATTGGCGGTGGCGCCTTCATGCTGCATTACAACGCCGCCCAGAAAAGCGTGGTGGCCTATGACGGCCGCGAAACGGCCCCCGCCGCCGCCACAGAGAACTACCTGCGCTGGGTCAGCGATAGCAACCCCACCACGCCCCTGCCCAACGCCCGGTCCTCAGGCCGCTCCATTGGCACGCCCGGTGTGATGCGCATGCTGGAGTTGGCCCACAAAGACGCGGGTGTGCTGCCCTGGAAGGACCTCTTCAACCCGGCCATCAGCATTGCCACCAATGGCTTCAAGGTCAGCCCGCGCATGGCCAGCTCCATCGCCAGCGTCGAGGCCAGCTTGCAGCGCGACCCCGAAGCCCGGGGCTATTTCTTGGACGCTAACGGCCGGGCCTGGCCCGCCGGCACGCTGCTCAAATCGCCCGCCTTGGCGACCACCTTCAACACCTTGGCCACGCAAGGCGCGGCGGCCTTTTACAGCGGCGCGCTGGCGCAAGACATCGTGGATGAAATTGCCGACACCACCGGCGGCATCACCCCAGGCCTGACCACGCTGGCTGACCTCTCCGCCTACCAGGCCAAGAAGCGCGAAGCCGTGTGCATCACCTACCGCAGCAAAGTGGTGTGCGGCATGCCGCCGCCCTCTTCCGGCGGCTTGGCCGTGGCCCAAGCCTTGGGCATTTTGGAGACCTACAACCTCGCGGCCTTCCCACCCAGCGCGCTGGACGACAACGGTGGCAAGCCCGCAGTGACGGGCGTCCACCTGGTCTCTGAAGCCCTGCGCCTGGCCTATGCCGACCGCGACAAGTACGTGGCCGACGCCGACTTCGTGCCCCTGCCCGGCGGCTCGCCGGCGGCCATGCTGGACAAAACCTATCTGCGCCAACGCGCCTCGCTGATCAGCCTCTCGCGCAGCATGGGCACGGCCCAGCCCGGCACCTTCCCGGGCGCAGCCGGCGGCGTGCACCCACCCGCCCGCGACAACGGCACCACCCACCTCAGCGTGGTGGACCGACAGGGCAATGTGGTGAGCATGACCACCACCATCGAGAGTGGCTTTGGCTCCTTCCACATGACCAAGGGAGGCTTCTTACTGAACAACCAGCTCACTGATTTTTCAGCCGCACCAGCAGACGCCCAAGGCGTGCCCATCGCCAACCGCCTGCAGCCCGGCAAGCGCCCGCGCAGCTCCATGGCCCCCACCCTGGTGTTCGAGGCCCAGGCCGACGGCAGCAAGGGCGACTGGGTGATGGCCACCGGCTCCCCCGGCGGCTCCACCATCATCCAATACACCACCAAGACTTTGGTGGGCGTGTTGGACTGGGGCCTGAACGCGCAGCAAGCCACATCAATGATCAACTTTGGCGCGGCCAACAGCCCCACCACCAATGTCGGCGGCGAACATCCGAATGTGGACCTGGCCAACGGCAGCGCCAACGACCCGCTGGTCAGCGGCCTGCGCAGCCTGGGCCACACCGTCAGCACGGCCGCACTCTCCAGTGGCGTCTCCACCATCGTGCGGCGCAAAGACAGCGCAGGCAACCGGGTGCTGGACGGCGGCGCCGACCCGCGGCGTGAAGGGGTGGTGCTGGGGGATGTGGTGCGCTAGGCCACACAGCCCGGCGCAGACAGTGCCGGGCCGCCGCCTTCAAACACCGGCTCGGGGATGCGCCAGCCGTAACGCACCGCCGTCAGCTCGGCCAAGATGGAAACGGCGATTTCGGGCGGGGTGCGGGCACCGTTTTTGATGCCCACTGGGCCGTAGAGGCGGGCCAGTTCGGTCTCGCTCAGGCCGAAGTGTTCGGCGAGGCGCTGTTTGCGCTTGCTTTGGTTGAGGCGTGAGCCAATCGCGCCCACGTAGAAGGCGGGTGTGCGCAGCGCTTCCATCAGGGCCAAGTCGTCGAGCTTGGGGTCGTGGGTCAGGGCGATGATCGCGGTGTGGGCATCTGGTTTGAGGGCCAGCACGGCGTCGTCGGGCATATCGCGGCGGTGCACCACGCCGGGCAGCTCGACCGCGTACTCCTCGCGCGGGTCGATGATGATGACCTGATAGTCCAAGGCCTGGGCCATTTGAGCCAGGTACAGGGTCATTTGCCCCGCGCCCACCACCACCAAGCGCCAGTCGGGGCCGTGGGTGGAGATGAGCGTTGTCTCATTCAGCAACACCGCGTCGGCGCCGGTGGCCTCAGCCAGGGTAACGGCACCGGTGGCCAGCGTCAGCTCGCGGCGCACGCGCTGGCCTTGGCTCAGCCGCTCCAGCAGCAGTTCGATCTGGCTGTTGGCTTGGATGGGCTCCAGCACCAGCTCCAGCGTGCCGCCGCAGGGCAGGCCAAAGCGGGCCGCTTCGTCGCCACTGACCCCGTAGCGCACCACCTTGGGCACGTCGGCCGCCAGGGCTTGCTCGCGCATGCGCGCAATCAGATCGTCTTCAATGCAGCCGCCCGAGACAGAGCCGGCAATCTGCCCATCGTCGCGCACCGCCACCACCGAGCCCACCGGGCGCGGTGCCGAGCCCCAGGTGCGCGTGATGGTGCCCAGCACCACCCCAGCGCCTGCCGCCCGCCACGCCACCACTTGGCGCAGCACTTGTAGATCAACGTTGTCCATGGGAGGCATTGTGGCGGGACGCGCCGCGCCAGCGCTTGCGGGAAGACCTGAACCCCACGGCGTCCCTGCGGCATTTCGGGGTCTTGGAAACCCCTTATGCAATGCTTTGCTTATCTGATTTGCAAACGCGTTCATAGGCGTTTCCGTCATCAAGCCAAGTGCGCGTCGCGTGCCTAGGATGGCCCCCGCAACGTCAAGCCACCTTCCCGCTTGGGCTTGCCGTCAACGCACTCAGGAGACAACCCATGACCACGATCACGCTCAAGGTCAACGGCCGCGAAGTGACCAAAGACGTCGCACCGCAAACGCTGTTGGTGCAATTCATCCGCGAGACCCTGCAATTGACGGGCACCCATGTGGGCTGCGACACCGCTCAGTGCGGCGCTTGCACCGTCCACCTTAACGGCCGTGCAGTGAAGAGCTGCAATATGCTGGCCGTTCAAGCCCAAGGCGCCGAGGTGACCACCATCGAAGGCTTGGCCGCGGCTGACGGCACGCTGCACCCCATGCAAGAGGCCTTTAACCAATGCCATGGCTTGCAATGCGGCTTCTGCACACCGGGCATGGTGATGAGCGCGGTGGACCTGGTGAAACACCACCGCTGCGACAGCGACGCCGCGGTGCGCGAGGGCCTGGAAGGCAACCTCTGCCGCTGCACCGGCTACCAGAACATTGTCAAAGCCGTGCGCCAAGGCGCGGCCAAGATGGCCTAACTCAACCCCCAAGATCCGGGCGACGCCCGTCTCGCCCCCCCGAGGGGGAGCAAAAAAACTTGGGACGGCCCGGCATTTTTTTGAGGATTCGACATGAACGCACCCCAAGGTTTCATCGGCAAGTCGGTGGTCCGCCGTGAAGACGGCCGCTTCTTGACCGGCAAAGGCCAGTACACCGACGACATCAATCTGCCCGGCCAAACGTATGGCTACTTTTTGCGCAGCCCTTATGCCCATGCGCGTCTGAAGTCGGTCAACACTGCGGCTGCGGCCGCCGCACCCGGCGTGCTGGGCGTGTTCACCGGCGAGCACTTCAAGGCCGTGGGTGGCCTGCCCTGCGGCTGGTTGATCAACAGCCTGGACGGCACGCCCATGAAGGAGCCCAAGCACCCGGTGCTGGCCGATGGCAAGGTGCGCTATGTGGGCGACCGCGTGGCCTTGGTGGTGGCCGAGACGCTGGACCAAGCCAAGGCGGCGGCCGAGCTGATCGAGGTGGACTATGAAGAGCTGACGCCGGTGATCGGCACGGGCCGGGCCACCAGCATTGCGGCGAGCGTGCATGACGAAGCGCCCAACAACCAGTGCTACCACTGGGGCATCGGCGACAAGGACGGCGTGGACGCCGCCTTCAAGAGCGCCGCCCACATCACCACGCTGAAGTTCAAGAACAACCGCCTGGTGCCCAATGCCATGGAGCCGCGCTGCGCCAACGCCAGCTACAGCCGCGCCGACGACAACTACACCCTGTATGTGAGCAACCAAAACCCGCACGTGGAGCGCCTGCTGATGTGCGCCTTTGTGCTGGGCATCCCCGAGCACAAGATGCGCGTGGTGGCCCCCGATGTGGGCGGCGGTTTTGGCTCCAAGATCTTCTTGTACGGCGAAGAAACCGCTCTGGTGTGGGCCAGCAAGCAAATCAACCGCCCGATCAAGTGGACGGCCGACCGCAGCGAGGCCTTCTTGTCCGACGCCCATGGCCGCGACCATGACTCGCTGGCTGAATTGGCCCTCGACAAAGACGGCAACTTCCTGGCGCTGCGGGCCACCACCACGGCGAATATGGGCGCTTACCTGTCCACGTTTGCGTCCAGCATCCCCACCATCTTGCACGCCACGCTGCTGGCTGGCCAGTACAAAACGCCCAAAATTTGGTGCGAAGTGACCGCCGTGTTCACCAACACCGCGCCGGTGGATGCCTACCGCGGCGCGGGCCGGCCTGAGGCCACCTACTTGCTGGAGCGCATTGTCGAGACGGCGGCGCACGAGATGAAGATCGACCCGGCCGAGCTGCGCCGTCGCAACTTCATCACCAGCTTCCCCTATGCCACACCAGTCGGCCTGACCTACGACACGGGCGACTACAACGCCACCATGACCCGGGCCATTGAGCTGGCCGATGTGGCGGGTTTCGAGGCCCGCAAAGCGGCCAGCGCGGCCAAGGGCCTCAAGCGGGGCTTGGGCTACTCGGCCTACATCGAGGCCTGCGGCATTGCGCCGTCCTCGGTGGCCGGCGCCTTGGGAGCGCGGGCGGGCTTGTTTGATGCGGGCGAGGTGCGCGTACACCCCACCGGCAAGGTGACCATCTTCACCGGTGCGCACAGCCATGGCCAAGGCCATGAAACCGTGTTCGCGCAGGTGGTGGCCGACAAGCTGGGCATCCCGCTGGAAGACGTGACCATTGAGCACGGCGACACCGGCAAGGTGCTGTTCGGCATGGGCACCTATGGCTCGCGCTCGCTCTCGGTGGCGGGCACCGCCATGATCAAGGCGCTGGACAAAGTGATTGCCAAGGGCAAGAAAATCGCCGCCCACCTGATGGAAGCCGCCGATGGCGATGTGGAGTTCGAGAACGGTGTGTTCAAGGTGGCCGGGACCGACAAGTCCGTGCCCTTTGCGGCCGTCTCGCTCACCGCCTATGTGCCGCACAACTTCCCGCATGACAAGCTGGAGCCGGGCCTGAACGAGAACGCCTTCTACGACCCGACCAATTTCACCTACCCTGCCGGCACCTACATCTGCGAGGTCGAGGTGGACCCGCTGACGGGTGCGGTGCGGGTCGACCGCTTCACGGCGGTGGACGACTTCGGCAATGTGGTCAACCCCATGATCGTCGAAGGCCAGGTGCACGGCGGCGTGGCCCAAGGCATTGGCCAGGCCTTGCTGGAGCACGGCATCTATGACGAAGACTCCGGCCAGTTGCTCACCGGCAGCTATATGGACTACGCCATGCCGCGCGCCGACGACTTCTGCCACTTCCAAGTCGAGACGGCCAAGGGCACGCCTTGCACCCACAACCCCCTGGGGGTCAAGGGCTGCGGCGAGGCCGGTGCCATCGGCTCTCCCCCGGCGGTGATCAACGCCATCTGCCATGCCTTGGGCGTCAAAGACATGCCCATGCCAGCCACACCCCACACCGTGTGGCAGACCTTGCAGGCCCAGCGTTGAATCCACCCAAAAAACGCCGGGCCGCCCCAAGTTTTTTGCCCCCCTCGGGGGGCGGGCTGGGCGGGGCCCGGCCCTAGGGGCCCATTTAAGGAGTAATCACCATGCAAACATTTGCTTATCACACCCCTTCAAGCGTGGCCGATGCCTCGCGCGCTGCAGCCGCCTCAGAGGCCAAGATCGTCGCCGGGGGCCAGTCGCTGCTGGCCTCCATGAAGCTGGGCCTGGCCGCCCCGGAAAGCCTGGTCAGCCTCAGCGGCATTGCCGAGCTCAAGGGCATCACCGTCTCGGGCGGCGTGGTCAAGATCGGTGCCATGACCACCCATGCCGAAGTGGCCGCCTCCAAAGACGTGGCCGCCGCCATCCCGGCGCTGGCCGACTTGGCCGGCAAGATCGGCGACCGCCAAGTGCGCAACCGCGGCACCATCGGTGGCAGCCTGGCCAACAACGACCCGGCCGCCTGCTACCCGGCAGCGGCCTTGGGTTTGGGCGCCACCATCCACACCAACACGCGTCAGATCGCAGCCGATGATTTCTTCAAAGGCCTGTACGAGACCGCCTTGGGCGAGGGCGAGCTGATCACTGCGGTGAGCTTCCCCGTGCCTACCCGGGCGGCGTGGCAGAAGTTCGTGCAGCCGGCCTCGCGCTTCTCCATCGTGGGCGTGTTTGTGAGCCAAGGGCCGCAAGGGGTGCGGGTGGCCGTCACAGGTGCTGGGGCTTGCGTGTTCCGCGCCACCGCGCTGGAGCAAGCCTTGGCCGCCAACTGGAGCGCGTCTGCCGTGCAAGGCCTGAAGGTCTCGGCGGACGACTTGAGCAGCGACCTGCACGGCTCGGCCGAGTACCGTGCGGCGCTGATCCCCGTGCTGGCCGGCCGCGCCGTCGCTGCCAGCTGAAGCCGGGCACGTCGTCGCCCCCACAGCGCCGCAGCCTCTGCGGCGCTGCTCTTCCTGCCTTGCTCATGACCGCATTCCCCCTCAGCATTGACGACACCCAAAGCCGCTTGGAAGCCCTGGACTATGTGCCCAGCCGCGAGCTGGCGGCCACGGTGTTCTTGGCGCTCAAGCTGCAGCGCCCGCTGTTCTTGGAAGGCGAGCCCGGCACCGGCAAGACCGAGATTGCCAAGGTGCTGGCCCAGATGCTGGGCCGCCCGCTGATCCGCCTGCAGTGCTACGAAGGCCTGGACATGGCCGGCGCCGCCTACGAGTGGAACTATGCGCGGCAGATGATGGCCATCAAGCTCAGCGAGGGAGCCAGCGACGCCGATTTGTTCTCTGAGCGCTACCTGATCAAGCGCGCGCTGCTGCAGGCCATCGACCCCAGCCAGCCGGTGCCGCCGGTGCTGCTGATCGACGAGCTAGACCGCGCCGATGAGCCCTTTGAGGCCTTCTTGCTGGAAGTGCTGTCGGACTTTCAGATCACCATCCCCGAGCTGGGCACCATCCGCGCGCCCGCGCCGCCGGTTGTGGTGCTGACCAGCAACCGCACCCGCGAGATCCACGACGCCGTCAAGCGCCGCTGCCTCTACCACTGGGTGGACTTCCCCACGCTGCAGCGCGAGCTGGCCATTTTGGAGCGCCGCGTGCCCGACGCGCCCAAAGCCCTGGCCCGCGAGATCGTGGCCTTCATCCACCGCCTGCGCCAGTTGGACCTCTACAAGCTGCCGGGTGTGGCCGAAACCATTGAATGGAGCCGAGCCCTGCTGGCCTTGGATGCGGTGGTGCTGGACCCAGAGTTGATCAGCCAAACCCTGGGCGTGCTGCTGAAGTACCAAGACGACATCGCCAAGGTCAGCGGCTCCGAAGCCAGCAAGCTGCTCAATGAGGTGCGTGACACCTTGCGTGCCGCCGGCTTCATGGGTTGAAGGGCACGCCATGCTGGCCGCCCCTCACCCCGACAGCCTGCCAGGGCACCTGGCCCACAATGTCTTGCACTTTGCGCGCGTGCTGCGCAGCGCAGGCATGCCGGTGGGCACAGACCGGGTGCAAATGGCCTTGCAAGCCCTGCTGCACAGCGGTCTTGAGAGCCGGGCAGATTTTCATGCGGCGCTGCAAGCCTGCATGCTCTCCAAGGCCGAGCACCGGGTGCTGTTCAACCAAGCCTTTGCCCTGTTCTGGAAAGACCCCGACCTGGAAGGCCGCATGCGCGCCCTGCTCTTGCCCCGGGTGCAATTGCAAGAGAAAACCCCGCTGAAGATCCCGGAGAACCGCCGCTTGGCGGCCGCGCTGTTTCCGCATGCCCCCCAGACCGAGTCACCCCAGCCGCCGCCCGACGAGCTGGACGTGCAAGCCAGCCTGACCTGGAACGAGCAAGAGGTGCTGCGGCACAAAGATTTTGAGACCATGACGCCCGAGGAATGGGCCGAGGCCAAGCGCCTGCTGCGCACCCTGCCTCTGCAGTTCAAGCCCGTGCTGACACGCCGCTTTGAGCGTGCCGCCATTGGTCGGCCCGACTGGCGCAGCAGCCTGCAGCGCATGGGCCGCCAAGGCGGCGAGCTGTGGCAGCCGCTGCGCCGGCGCCAGCGCCGTGAGACGCCTCCCTTGGTGGTGCTGGCCGACATCTCCGGCTCCATGGCCAGCTACTCGCGCATGCTGCTGCACTTTTGCCATGCACTGTCCCAAGCTGACACACCTGTGCACAGCTTTGTGTTTGGCACGCGGCTCACCCCCATCAGCCGGGCGCTGCGCCAGCGCGACCCCGATCAGGCCGTGGCCCAGGTGGCCGCCGCCGTGGCCGATTGGTCGGGCGGCACCCGCTTGGCCGATTGCCTGCACCAGTTCAACCGCCACTGGGCGCGGCGCGTGTTGGGCGGCAAGGCCACCGTGCTGCTAATCACCGATGGCTTGGCCCATGGCGACAGCGACGCGCTCAGCCACGAAGCCGAGCGCCTGGCCAAAAGCTGCCGCCGCCTGATCTGGCTCAACCCCTTGCTGCGCTACGAGGGCTTTGAGCCCAAGGCCGCTGGCGCGCGCGCCTTGCTGCCCCATGTCAGCCAACTGCTGGCCGCCCACAACCTGGCCAGCCTCAGCCACTTGGGCCAGCTCTTGGCCGGTGGCCCCACCCGATCACCCCTTTGAAGAAAGCGAGCCTCCCATGGAGATGACCAGCCAACAAACCCTGCCTGTCTCGCAAGACAAGGCCTGGGACGCCCTGAACGACACCGCCATGCTGCAAGCCGCCATCCCCGGCTGCGAGAGCATCACCCTGACCGAGCCCAACCACTACGATGTGGTGGTGATGGCCGCCATCGGCCCGGTCAAAGCCAAGTTCAAAGGCAAGCTCAGGCTCGACGAGATTGACGCCCCCAATGCCTACACCATCCACTTCGAGGGCCAAGGCGGCGCGGCCGGCCACGGCAAGGGCAGCGCCCGTGTCAGCCTGCAAGGCGTGGGGCCCTATGAAACCCTGCTGAGCTACACAGCCAACGCCAGCGTGGGCGGCAAGATCGCGCAAATCGGCTCGCGCTTGATCGACATGGCAGCGCAAAAAATGGCCGGCGAGTTCTTCGGCAAGTTCACCGAGGCGCTTCTTGAGAAGTACGGCCCGCCGCCTGTGGCCAGCGAAACCGCCCCCACAGCAGCGCCCTCCGAAGGCGGTGGGATCTTGAGCCGCATTGCGGCATGGTTCAAGCGCTTGTTTGGTGGCTGAGCAGCGGCGTTGAACCCCTGAACTGAGCGGCCAAGGCCAGTCAATTTGCGGCTTCACGCGGGCAGCGCCTCCCTAGCATGCTGGAGTGCCCAAGCTTGCCCGCCCCCGCCACTCACCCGCACTCCACCGCGCTGCACAGGCCTTTTGCGCCCGGGCGTTCAGGCTTTGGCGACAACTCAGCTGCGTACTGTGCATGGGCCTGCTGTGGCCCAGTGTGGCGCTGGCCAATTTCTATGACGTGGAGCTGGCCTACCACGTTGACGACAGCCTGCAACAAAGCGCAGCGCAGGTCCAAGCGCTGCCTGAATCTGCGTGGCGCAGCAATGGCAGCAGAAACCTCTCCTTGGGCTACACCCAAGCCGCGGTGTGGTTTCGCATTCGGGTGACCTCGCTGGCCGCCTTTCCTCAAGAAGGGCTGCTGGAGATCGGCTACCCCGTGCTGGGCAGCCTGCGCATCTATCAGACCGAGCATCTGCGGGACCACACGCTGGCGCCGCTGGAGTTGGGCGCTGAGCGCCCCTTCAGCCAACGCCTCATCCGCCACCGCAACTTTGTGCTGCCGCTCAATCTCTCTTCCGGGGAGAGCACAGAGTGGCTGGTGCGGGTGGAAACCAAGACCTCCATGCAATTCCCCATCACCATGCACGACCGTGCCGTGTTTGAGGACGAAGAGCAATCCCGCCTGATTGCCCATGGGGTGTATGTCGGTGTGGTCTTGGCCATGCTGGCCTACAACGCCTACTTGCTGATCGCCCTGCGTGACATCGTCTACCTTTGGTACATCGGCTGGATGCTGACCTTTGCGGGCTTCGTGCTCACCATTGGCGGCATGAGTTACCAATGGCTGTGGCCCAACGCCCCGAGTTGGAACCTCACCGCCTTGCCCATGCTGCTGTCCTTGGCCACCCTCTGCGGCGTGCTCTTCATGAGCTCGCTGGTGCAACTGCAGGCGCACTCGCGCTGGGGTTGGCGCATGAGCCGTGTGCTGGTGGCCCTTCAACTCACGCTGGCCCTGGGGGCCTTGGTCTTGCCCTACAAGCTGGCCATCCTGATGGCCATTGGCGGCGCGGTGATCTGCATGCTCGGCGTGATGTTCCTGGCCGCTCGGCTGGCGGTTCAACAGGTTGCCACCGCCCGCATGTTCCTGATGACCTTCTCGGTGGTGGTCCTAGCCGGTTGCTTGCTGGCGGCCAGCAAATTGGGCTGGTTGCCCGCCAGCCGCTGGATAGACCATGCGCCGCAAATCAGCTCCGCCTTGGAGATGCTGCTGTTCTCCATCGTCCTAGCGGCGCGCATGGAAGCCGAGCGCAAGCTGCGCGAGCAAACCCAGCGCGACATGCTGGCCCAGCACGTGCAGTGGAAGGCCGAACTCGAAACCAAAGTCGCCGAACGCACGGACGAGCTCAAGCAGCTCAATCACTCATTGGCCAAGCTCAGCCGCACGGACGCCCTGACGGGCCTGTTCAACCGCCGCTACCTTGAAGAGTGCATTGACACCGAGCTCGCCAGAAGCCAACAAGAGGGGCTGCAAGTGGCGCTCTACATGGTGGACATCGACCACTTCAAACGGCTCAACGACACCCACGGCCACGCGGCCGGCGATGTCTGCCTGCGGGCGGTGGCGCAGCGCCTGTTGGCCTGCACCCGCCCCGGCCAAGACGTGCTGGTGCGTTGGGGCGGCGAGGAGTTCTGCCTGGTCGCCCTGTGGGCGGACACACGCCAGGCCGCAGACATGGGCGAGCAACTGCGGGCTGCAGTGTGCGATGCGTACATCGAACACGGCGCCTTGCAGATGAAGGCCTCCGTCAGCATCGGCTTGGCCGTCGGTAGCCCCCGAACCCGGCTGGAGATGCTGGACCTGCAGCAAAGAGCCGACGAGTCGCTCTATGCAGCCAAAGCCCTCGGCCGCAACCGCTGCGTCTGCGCCACGCTGCCCTCAGGCTTGGGCAGCTTGCTGCCAGCCTGAGCCCGCGTGGCGCCGCGGCGTCACGCGGGCTCAGGCGTCAGCCCCGCACCGTCCCCACACACGCCCCAAACCCAATCGCCACCGCGCCCTCGCGCTGGCAGCGGCCGTGCAGGGTGATGCTGTCGCCGTCTTGCAAGAAGACGCGGGTTTCGCCATTGGGCAGGGTCAGGGCTTGCTTGCCGCCTTGGGTCAGCTCCAGCAGCGAGCCGCCTTGCTCGGGGCGGGGGCCGCTTTGGGTGCCGGAGCCCAGCAGGTCACCGGGCTGCAGGTTGCAGCCGTTGCTGCTGTGGTGGGCCAGCATCTGGGCCACCGTCCAGTAGGCATCGGCAAAGTTGCTTTGCATCAGGCGGTGGGCCGGCTGGCCCGCTGCGCGCATGGCGCTGGTTTGCAGATGCACTTCCAGCTCGATGTTCAGCCCGCCTTGGGCCCGGTTGGCAGGGCTGTCCAAATACGGCAGCGGCTGCGGGTCGGTGGGCGGGTGCTCAAACGCCGTGCGGAAGGGTTCCAGGGCTTCTTGGGTGACGATCCACGGAGAAATGGTGGTCGCAAAGTTTTTGGCCAAGAAGGGGCCGAGCGGCTGGTACTCCCAGGCTTGCACGTCGCGGGCCGACCAGTCGTTGAGCAGCACGATGCCAAACCAGTCGGCCTCGGCTTGGTCCATGCTCATCGGCTCACCCAGGGCGTTACCGGCGCCGACAAACACGCCGACTTCCAGCTCATAGTCCAAGCGCTTGCAAGGGCCAAAGCTGGGCACCTCCGCATCCGGCGCTTTGAACTGGCCTTGCGGGCGACGGAAGCTTTGGCCACTGACCCCAATGGAGGACACCCGGCCGTGGTAGCCGATGGGCACCCACTTGTAGTTGGGCAGCAAGGGGTTGTCGGGGCGGAAGAGCTTGCCCACCGTGGTGGCATGGTGGATGCCGGTGTAGAAGTCGGTGTAGTCACCGATCTGGCAGGGCAGGCTCATCTCGGCCTGGTCTTGCGGCAGCAGCACCTGGGCGGCAGCGGCTTGCAGGGCGCGGGCATTCGCAGACCCGGTTTGGGCAGGGTCGCGCAGAGCGTCAAACAGGGCGGCGCGCAGGGCCTTGCGGGCGGCCGGGCCTTGGGCCATGAAGCGGTTCAGGTCGCCCTGGGCCAAGGGGTGCAACAAGGCCTGGATGTCGGTGGGCCAACGGCCGAGTTGAGCGGCCGCCTTCAAGTCGAGGATCTGGTCACCAATGGCCACCCCGATGCGCCAGTCTTGCTGGCTGCCTGCGCGTTTGAAGCGGCCATAGGGCAGGTTTTGCAGGGGGAAGTCGGTGTGGCCGGTGTTGGCCGAAGCCACCCAAGCGGTGGCGGAGGTGTCGTGCGTGTGGTCGATCATGGCAAGGCTTGTGCAGTTCAGTCCAGCTTGATGTTGGCGGCCTTGATGACCTCGCCCCACTTGGCATGCTCGCGCTGCCAGTAGGCCTTCATCTGTTCGGGGGTGCCGCCCAGGCTCTCCAAGCCCAGCACTTGAAAGCGCGCCTTCACGGCGGTTTGGGTCAGTGCGTCTTGCAAGGCCTTGTTGAGCTGGGCCACCACCGGCGCCGGCGTGCCGGTGGGCACGACCAAACCTTGCCAGGCATAGGCTTCAAAGCCCTTCAGGCCTTGCTCGTCCAGGGTGGGAATGTCGGCAAAGGTTTTGATGCGCGCCGGGCTGGCCACGCCAATGGCGCGCAGCTTGCCCGAGAGAATGTGCGGATAGGCGGCGGCGGTGTCCAGGAACATGAAGGGCACTTGGCCGCCAATCACGTCTTGCACAGCGGGGGCAGCACCCCGGTAGGGCACATGGCCGGCAGCCATGCCGGTCTTCTCACGCAACAGTGCCATGGCCAGATGGTGGGGGCTGCCGGTGCCGGGCGAGGCGTAGTTCAGGTTCGCCTGGTTGCCAGCCCACAGGCGGAACTCTTTCCAGGTCTTGGCCGGCACGTTTTGGGGGTTCACCACCAAGAGCAGCGGGAAGCGGGCGATCAGGCCGACGGGGGCCAAGTCCTTCTCGGCGTTGTAGCTCAGCTTGCTGAACAGCCAAGGGTTGGCGGCCAGGGTGCCGGTGTCGGCGGTCAACATCACATGGCCGTCGGCCTTGGCCTTGGCCACGTAGTCGGCGCCGATATTGGTGCCCGCACCCGGCTTGTTGTTGACGATGACCGTTTGGCCCAGGCTCTTGCTCATCTGCTCGGCGACGGTGCGGGCCACCACATCAGAGCCACCGCCCGCCGGGTAGGGCACCACCCATTCGACGGGCTTGTCAGGGTAGGCAAAGGCGGTGGACGCGCACAGCGCCAGCAGCGCGGCGCCCAGGCTAGAGCGGCGAGAAACAGTCATATGGAACTCCTTGTGGGATGGTGAGGGGCTCAAACACCCAGGGTGTTGGTGCGAGCCAGGGCAATGGCCTCGTCCAGCACGGCACGGTCCCCGACCTGATTGGCCAGGATCAGCACCAGCTTGGCGAGAAAGAGGTCGGCCTGATCATCGCTCATGCCGCGTTGGGCATGGATGAGGCTTTCGTAAAAGCCGTCGACCTGCGGGATGTTGGGGTGGCGGTTCAGGGTCGCGGTCATCAATGGGCTCCTTGTGGGCCACCGGAGGCCCGTTGCAGAGCGGCCTGGACCGCTGCGGCATCAAACCGGCGCCAGCGGGCGGCCACATGCTGGTCAGGGCGGATCAGGTAGACGGTGCCGGGTTGGGCGTCATAGCGGGCCGCGAGCACGCCTGCTGCGTCTTGCACCTCCTGGCCCACGCGCAGCAGGCGCACGGGCAGGTCAAAGCTCAATGGGGCGGGCACCTCACCGAACACCAGCAAGGCAAAGGGTGAGTCGCCCTCCCCCAGCACGTCCAGCAGCCAAGTGGCGTGGCCGTCGCGTACCAAGGGTGCATCGGCGCAGACCGTGCCGGGGCGCATCAGGCCTGCAAAGGCGTCGGTGTCGGGCGTGTTGAGGGGGCTGTCCCCATAAGGCGTGGGCAGCGAGAGCCGACCGCTGTTGACCATGGGCCGCGCGAAGGGCTCGGTGCGCGCCAACTCCAGCACCGCATTGCGCAAGCGCAGCGAGGCGCGGCTCTTGGGGGTGATGAAGTCGGTCGAGCGAGTGGAGTTGGCGATGTTGTCATCGGCCGCCAACGAGCGCTCGTGGTGATAGCTGTCCAGCAGCGCTTCGTTGGCCTTGCCACTCAAGACCAGCTGTAGCTTCCAGGCCAGGTTGTCGCTGTCCTGTACGCCCGAGTTGGCGCCACGTGCGCCAAAGGGCGAGACCTGGTGCGCAGCGTCGCCCGCAAACAGCACCCGGCCATGGCGGAATTGGTCCATGCGGCGGCAGGCGAACTGGTAGACAGACACCCACTCCAGCTCAAAGTCCACGTTCTCACCCAGCATGGCCTTGATGCGCGGCAGCACGTTCTCGGGCTTTTTCTCTTCGACCGGGTCGGCGTCACGGCCGAGCTGGAAGTCGATGCGCCAGACCTTGTCAGCTTGCTTGTGCAGCAGCACCGATTGGCCCCGGTGAAACGGTGGGTCGAACCAGAACCAGCGCTCAGGCTCTGAGCTGAGGCGCTGTGCACCGGAGGCCTCGTTGACGGGCTGGGTGCTGGGGTCCATCACCACATCGGCGATCAAGAAGCGGTCGTTGAAGACCTGGCCGGAAAAGTCGGCCCCCAGCATGCGGCGGGTGTCGCTGTTGGCACCGTCACAGGCCACCACCCAGTCGGCCAGCATCTCAAAGCGGCCGTCCGGGGTTTCCACGCTGAGGCGCACATGCGGGTCGTCTCCGTCCACTTGCTCCAAGCCCACTACCTTGTGCTTCCAGTTCAGGGTGACGTGCTTGTCCGCCTCGCAAGCCGCCACCAAGGTCTCTTCCAGGTAGTACTGCTGCAGGTTGACCATGGCAGGCATCTGATGATGCTGCTCGGGCAGAAGGTCGAACTGGTAAGCCAGGCTCTCGCCATAAAACACCTTGCCAATCTGCCAGCGCACGCCGCGCGCCAGCAAAGGCGCATCAACGCCTAAGCGGCGCCAGATCTCCAGCGGGCGCTTGGCATAGCAGACGGCCCGCGAGCCGATGCTGACGGTGTAGTTGTCGTCCAGCAGTTGCACCGCCACACCGCGACGGGCGGCGTCCAGCGCCAGGCTCAGGCCCACCGGGCCGCCTCCAATCACCACCAGCGGGTAGCGGGGGGTTTGGCCTAAGCGCTGAGCCTCGCTTTGGCGGTAAGGAAACTCAGCGTAGGAATAGGTCTTGAGCATGGGCTGGCCTCTGGGCTCAGGTCAGGCTGTAGCGCCTTGGTTGAATTCTTTGTCGTGCATCCAGGCCGCGTGTTTGGGGGCTTGCTTGGTTTGGGCCCACTCGTTGAGCATGTCCCACTTGCAGGCATCCAGCTTGGCGTACATCTCGGGCGTGCCCACATCGGCGGCCAGCTCTAGGCGGTGGCCGTTGGGGTCGAAGAAGTAGATGCTCTTGAAGATGGTGTGGTCGGTCAGGCCAATGACCTCGATGCCCGAAGCCTCCAGGCGCGCCTTGATCTCTTCGAGCTTTTGCACGCTGTCGACCTTGAAGGCGATGTGCTGCACCCAGGCCGGGGTGTTCTCGTCACGCCCCATCTCAGGCTGGGTGGGCAGCTCAAAAAAGGCCAGGACATTGCCCTGCCCCGCATCCAAGAAGACATGCATGTACGGGTCCGGCGCCTTGGTGGAGGGCACTTGGTTCTCGGCAATGGCGAGGACGAAGTCCATGCCCAAATGCTTGACATACCACTCGACGGTGGCCTTGGCGTCCTTGCAGCGGTAGGCCACATGGTGGATGCGTTGAATGCTCATGGGAATCTCCAAAAATGCCTCTTGTGAAGGCGTTCAGACACCGAGGCCAGCGCGGTAGCGGCCTCGTTTTGACATCACCCTTCCAGGGCCTGCCACATCTCGATGTCGCGCTGGGCCGTCCAGATGCGCGGGTCAGCAATGCCCTGCGCCTCGTCGTAAGCACGGGTCACGTCAAAAGGCATGCAGTGGTTGAAGATGACCCAGTGGCCGTAGTGGGGCTGCAGGCGGGCAAAGGTTTCCTCGTAGACAGCGCGCAGGGGCTTGCCCTGGGCAGCACCCGCCTTGACGCTGGCGAACAGCTCGCTCACAAACGCCTGTGTGCCGTCCAGCCCGGCTTTGACCTGGGCGGCGCCGCTGAGCGCCGCTCCGCGGCCGGGCACCAGCTTTTCAGGCTGCAGCGCGGCGATATTGGCCAGGGTTTGCGGCCAGTCTTGGAAGTAGGCGTCGCCGGCGTAGGGGGTGGCGTCAAACTCCACCAAGTCGCCCGAGAACAGCACCTTTTCTTGGGGCAGCCAGGCCACGGTGTCGCCCTTGGTGTGGCCGCGGCCCAACTGCAGCAGTTGCACCTCCAGCGTGCCCAGCCACAGGGTCATCTTGCCGCTGAAGGTCATGGTGGGCCAGGTCAGGCCCGGAGGCACGGACTCGACGTTCTGGAACAGGCGCGGAAAGCGGCCGATCTCGCTGGCTTTGTCCTGCTCGCCGCGCTCGACAATGAGGTCGCGCGTGTCTTGGCTGGCGATGATGTGTTCCAGCCCTTCGGCGCGGTAGCCCTCAGCGCCCAGCACGCGCACCGCGTGGTAGTGCGACATCAGCACGTACTTGATGGGCTTGTCGGTGACTTCGCGGATGCGGCGCACCACGTCTTGGGCCATGGCCGGGGTGGCTTGGGTGTCGATGACCATCACCGCGTCATCGCCAATGATCACACCCGTGTTGGGGTCGCCCTCGGCGGTGTAGGCCCAAGCATGCTCGGAGAGTTGCACAAAGCTGACCTTCTTTTCTTCCAGGTCGGCGTGGGAGGCAAAGGTCTTGGTCGAAGTCATGGCGGCTGTGGGGGGCAGTGAGAGGATGGAGGGGCCTGCGGGGCGACAGGCTTCAATTCGTCTAAAGTGAATTGATTCAACATTCGCGAACGGGCTTGATCTTAATCAGCTTATTCGATAATGTCTAATCAATTACGTTTAGTAAAAATACCTATGCCCTCCTCTCTGGCCACAGACCTCCCCGATGACGACGGCGCTGAACGCGGGCCGCGCGGCATTCAGAGCATCGAGGTGGGCGGGCAGTTGCTACTGGCCTTGGCCCACCATGGCCGGCCCTTGCCGCTCAAAGACTTGGCCCGTGAGGCCGGCATGAGCCCGGCCAAAGCCCACCCTTATTTGGTGAGCTTTCAGAAGATCGGTCTGGTGGAGCAAGAAGCCGAGGGGGGCCGCTATGGCCTAGGCGCGCTGGCTTTGCAAATGGGCTTGATCGGGCTGCAACAGTACGACCCGGTGCGGCTGGCCACCCCTTTGATTGAAGAGCTGGCCTTGGAGACAGGCTTGACCGTGGCCATTGCAGTGTGGGGCAACCGAGGGCCGACGCTGGTGCGCATTGCCGAGGCCCCCAGCCCGGTGCATGTCAGCATGCGTCATGGCACGGTCATGAGCCTGCGCGACACCGCCTCTGGGCGCTTGTTTGCGGCCTGGCTGCCGCAGGCGCAATGGCAGCCCTTGCTGGCCTGGGAGGCTGAGCCGGTGTCTGCCAAGGACTTGGTGCCCATCTTGGCGGCCGTGCGGGCCGAAGGCCTGGCCCGGGTCGATGGCACCGCCGTGCCCGGGGTCGGCGCCATTGCCGTGCCCGTTCGCGATGGCAGTGGGCAGGTGGTGTTGGCGCTCACCGCCATCGGGCCCAGTGCCAAGGTGGACTTAGGCTTGGACGGCCCCCTAGTGGGTTTGCTGCGGGCACGTGCCGCCAGCTTGTCTCAGCGCCTGGGCTACCGCGCCGACCAAGCCGCCAAGGCCTGATCCACCGCACTCAGCTCCGACAGCACAGGCGCCAAGGCCTGGGACAAAGCCTCTGGTGTCAGGGGAGCGGCCAGTGCCTGCTCCAGGTGCAAGACATCGCGCTCCAGCGCCGTCAGGCCCAAATTGCCGCTGACCCCTTTGAGGCGATGGGCAGCCGCTTTGAGCTCTGGCACACCTGCTTCAGCGGCCTGATGCAGGTCAGCAGGCCAGCGTTGCAGTTGGGCGGCGAACATCACCAAGACCTTGCGCAAGACGGCCTCTTGGCCGCCGCAGCGCGACAACGCGCCCGCGCGGTCAAAACTGGGCAGGTCAGGCCACTCGCCGCCGGGCTGGGCCAGCGGTGCAGCAGGGTGCGGCGCCAGGGCCGGGACGGGCGGCAGCACTTGCGGGGGCGGTGACGTGGGTTTGGCGCTGGTCGTTCGCGGCAGCAAGCCTTCGTTGCCGGGCCGGTGTCGGCGCGGCAGGTGGGTGCCCAACACCTGCGCCAGCTCTGTCAGGTCCACCGGCTTGGTGATGTGGGCCACCATGCCCGCTTCCAGGCATTTGCGACGCTGGTCTTCCAGGGCGTGGGCGGTCAGGGCGATGACGGGCATGTCCGGCAGGCTCTCGTGCAGCAAGTGCGTGGCTTCAAAGCCATCCATGCCCGGCATTTGCAGGTCCATCAGCACCGCATCAAAGGCATCGGGTTGAGCTTGAAGACGAGCCACCGCCGCTTCACCGCTGGGTGCGCCGGTTGCACTGGCGCCGCACTCCCGCAGCATGGCCAAGATGATGGTGCGATTGATCTCCACATCGTCCACCACCAAAAGGCGCATGCCCTCCAAACTGCCGGCAGTCCCCGCCGTCACCTGGGGCTGGGGCGCGTCGGCCGCCTGCAGCGGACGCAGCGGCACCCGCAAGGTAAAGCAAGAACCCTCTTGGCTTTCGCTGTGCACAACAATGTCTCCATCCATCAGCTCCGCCAAGCGACGGCTGATCGACAGCCCAAGGCCCGTGCCACCGTAGAGACGCGTGGTGGAGCTGTCCGCTTGTTCAAAGGGGTCGAAGATGCGCGCCAGGTGCTCCGGCGCGATGCCAACACCTGTGTCGATGACGGAGAGGCAGAGTGTTTGGTCTTCAGCCCGCGCCTCCAAACGCACACTGCCCTGCGGCGTGAACTTGACGGCGTTGGACAGCAGGTTGACCAAGACCTGGCTGACACGCAGGCCATCGAGGCGCAGCCAGGCCGGGACTTGGTCGTCTATATGGATGCTCAGCGACAGCCCTTTGGCGCGCGCCCGCTCGGCCACCATCTCAGCGGCATCGGCCAAGAGCACGGCCAACTCACAGGGCTCGTCGAAAACCTCCAGCTTGCCGCTGTCCAGCTTGGAGTAATCCAAGATGTCATTGATGACCCCCAACAGCAAGCGCCCAGAGCGCAAAATGCGCTCATAGTCCGCATGTTCAGGCGTCTCGACCGGTGTGCGCCTGACGCCCAGTTGGGCAATGCCCAAGACGGCGTTCAAAGGCGTGCGGATCTCGTGGCTCATATTGGCCAAGAACTCGCTCTTGGCGGCGGCCAGTCGCTCGGCCTCCTCTTTGGCCAGCGCCAGCTCCCGCTGCAAAGTCTTCAGCGAAGTCACATCAGTGCCCAGATTGAGCACCGCAAAGGGCTCGCGCTGAGCATTCAGCAGCGGCACCGAGGTGATCAGGTAATCCAGGGGCCGCCCTGAGGGGTCGGGGATCACCCGCTCAAAGGTCTGCTCGCCCTCGCCCCCCAGGACTTTGCCGTCCCAGTGGCGCATGTCTGCCATCATGGCGGGCGGCAAGAATTCATGCGCCGGCCGCCCCACCACCTGCTCTCGAAGCAGGCCCAGCGCCGTCTCGAACCGCTTGTTCACCAAGGTGTAGCGCCCTTCGCGGTCACGAATCGACAGCGTGATGGGCAAGGCCTCGATCACATCTTGCATGCGCTGCTGTTCGATCATCAACTGCTGGGTGCGCTCCTTGACCTGCGCCTCCAACTGCTGCTGCTGGTTGCGAAGGGCGGTCTCGGCCATCACACGGGCCGTGATGTCGTGGCCGAAACACACCACGCTGGGCGCTTCTTCCAGCAGCATGTTGTCCAGCTTCATGTCCCACCAGATGTCCACGCCGTGGATATCGCGCGTCTTCCAAATCACTTGGCGCGACCCTTCCTCAAGCGTGAGCTTGACCAGTCGCAAGGACTCTTCTGGCGTGTAGGGCTGCTCGGGATACATCAGCCGCACATCAAACTCAGCCAAGGACTTGCAGCCATGACGGTCTAGCAACTGAGCGTTGGCATAACGAATGCTGCCGCTATCTCTGTCCAGGATCAACACCGCATTGAGGGAGTTGTCCAGCAGCGCGCGCATCCGGGCCTCGCTCAGGGCCAACTGGCGAGCGGCCTTTTGCTCTGCTTGCAAGGTGCTCTCAAGCAAGCGCTTGGAGCTGTCCAAAGAAGCGATCATCTGCATGAACAGGCTGCCATACCGCGACACCATCCAGCCCACGCAGAGGCAGGCCGTGATGTGCACCGCACCATAGCTGGCCATGCGCTGAGGATCGAGCTGCGCCAAGCCACCGGTCTGCCCCAGAATGCTGGCCACCCACAGTGCGATCAAGTAGCTCACTGCCGCCAAGGTCAGCCAGCGAGCCATGTGAGGCCCCACCAAAAAGCCGCCAATCGCAATCAAGGCTGAAAACGCCGCGAGGCTGGTGGACGCCATGCCCCAGTCCATGGTCCAGGCCGACACCATCAGCACCGCCATGGCCGACCAGCACAAGAACAGCGCTCCGGCGGCCGCCGAGCGATATCGAGCCAAGCCCCAAGAGGCGAGGGCAATGCCGATCACGGCCACGCAGGCCACGAGACGGCTGTTGCGGTCGTCCGGTGAAGCGCTCGGGTGCGTGAAGATGAAAATCAGCTGGATCACGGAGGCCAGCACAGGCAGCGCCAGCACCAAGCCAGCGATCCGCAGGATGGACCGATCCAGGCGCGACTTCAGCGCCTGGAGGCCATCAACCCCGGACGCTGCAGCGTCCTTCGCGAGGGAGGTGGTCAACCCCTGATCGCTGATGCTCACACGTACTGCCCCAACTTCTGAACGATGCGCTGCAGAAAATCTTGCAGCTCTCGCCCTCTATCTAAAGCCTTGAGCACGTCTTCTCCATGCTCACGGATGATGCTGCTGACTTGATCTTCTTGCGTGGCGGTCAGCCCCAGGTGCAAGAAACTCGTTTCCACCTGCTCATGAAGGCGTTGCGCCAGTTGCTGCACTTCCATTCGCTGTGAATGGCTGCGCGCCTGAATGTCTGCCAACGCATCGCGGGTCATGGTAACCAGTTTGCGGATTTCGTCCAGATCCCTGGCGGTAGAACCTGCATCTAAGGCAGTGACCAGCGACAGCGCACCCTCCACCAATAACGCAATGTTATCGATGGCGCGTCCCATGCGCTCAGATTCCGCACGCTCCATGCTGCCTTCAGGACGGTTCATGGCCAAATTGCGGACGAATACCAACACCTCGCCATACACAAAGCCCGTGTGTGGCCCCAAGGCGTGAATGCCACGGGTCTGGGTCTGCAAATGGTCCAGCAAGGTGGCTTCCAGTGCCGTGCATTCACCCCGCGCATTGAGGCTGAGGACCTGCCGGCGGCCCGTCACGCGCACACAGCCATCCCATGACCAGCGTGCCAGGGCGGCCAGAATGGCCTGAGCCAGCTCAGTATGGGATTTGCATTGGTTGGCTTCGCGCTGGAACTCCAGCACCACACCGGCCTCGCCCATCATGTCGGCGGTAGAGAGCACCGCGTTCATGGCCTCATCCAATTGCCCACTCAGCTCGCGCCGGGAGGCATGAAGCTGCAGCAAGCGAACGATCTTGGCATTCAGCTCAGCCGGGTCAAAGGGCTTGGCGAGGTAGTCATCGCCGCCCACGCGATAGCCCTGAAGTCGCTCTTCAATGCTCGTGTGCGCAGAGTGAAAAATGACCGGCACATCCGCTGTTTCTTTCAGCCGACGGCACACCTCATAGCCATCGATGCCAGGCATCTCGACATCGAGCAGCACCAAGTCCACAGCCTGTGTAGACATCTGCTGCAACGCACGCTCACCGTCAGTGGCGTGCAGAACCTCGTAGTCCTGCTCCAGGGTCGCGGTGAGCATGTGCAAGGTCAGCTCATCATCGTCCACCAGCAGAATTCGCGAGCGGTTTTCCATTTTTTAGGCTCCCTCTATCAGACCAGAGCCTAGGCTTGGTGAGGCCGAACGGCGCACCCCTGACGGCAGGCGCGCCACCCCACAAGTCTTGAAGGCTCACCGGGATATCGGCGAGCCCTCTTCTTTTCTTAAAAACCCCTGGGGGTGATCTGCCATGACATCCCGTCACGGTGACCCAGGGGATGACCCTGATGGGCCTCAGGCAGCGGCGGCTGCCGGGCTTTGCGCGAGCTGGCGCTCGATCAGGGCCGTCATGTTGGACATGGAGATCAAATGCGCATGCAACACACCCGCCAAGCCAGTGCGATGGAGTTCCAGGGCTTCAGCGTCAGTCAGCTTGTTGAAGCGCTCTTCGTCCAGCGCCAAGAAGCCGTCGACGCGCAGCGGAGAGCCGTCGGGTAAGGTGGCATCAAAGCGCTTTTCTTGCAGCAGCTTGAGCTCCATCAGGCGTTGGCCTGCCAGGCGGGTGCGCTCGACTTCGTTCTCGATGCGCTCCACAAAATCACGGGCACTGTTCAACAACTCGGTCGGTTCGCCCTTGTCGTCGAACAAGGCGCGGCCCTCGGTCTGAGACCAGCCGTCAAAACTCTGGTCAATGCACACTGCCAACTGCTCTTCACTGACACGGGCCATGGTGAAGGGATAGGCGCGCATCAGAGCCGGGGTGTAGCGGGCCTTCCAACGGGTGTCGGCACCAGAGCCTTCCACAAAGAGGTTTTGGCCCTGCTTGAGGCCAAACACCGCCACCGGTGCCACCAATTCATGGCCCTTGTCATCCTTGCCGGCCCGCAAGAAAAAGATGGGGAATTCTTTGGCCGCATCGCCAAACTCGGCCAGCGTCAAGAACATGGAGTTCAGCTGGGTGACGCGCGTCAGGCTGTTGGCGCCTTCGCTCAGCTTCAAGGCGCGATGACCGACGCGGTCGAGCGCGACGGGTTGAGTATGGAGTTCTGGATTGATCATTCTTCGTCTTCCTCTAGAGTGGTTCGTGTGGCCAGGACCTTGTCCACGCGTTTGCCGTCGAGGTCCACGACCTCAAAGCGCCACACGCCCCATTCCACCGCATCCGTGGTCTGGGGCAAGCGGCCCAGCAGCAGCATGATCATGCCGGCCAAGGTGTTGTATCGCCCTCGGTCTTCCTCGGGCAACTCTTTGATGTTGAGCCGATCTTTCAGCTCGGGGACCGGGATCATGCCATCGACCAGCCAACTTCCGTCGGCGCGCTGCACGGCCCAGGCATCTTCATCGGTATCGGTGCCGAACTCGCCGGTGATGGCTTCCAGCACGTCACGCACGGTGATCACCCCTTGCACCGCGCCGTATTCGTCCACCACAAACACCAACTCAGCGCCGGAGGTACGGAAGTGCTCCAGCAGTTCCATGCCGGACAGCGTCTCGGGCACAAAAACCGGCGCTTGCAGGTGGTCCGCCAGCTTGACCGTTTGGCCGCTGGCCATGGGCCGCAGCAGGCTGTGAGCGGCCACCACACCGATCACGTCATCCAGCCCGCCGCGGCAGACGGGATAGCGCGAATGCTCGTCCTCGGCGACCACGGTCAGCATTTCCTCGACGGTGGCCTCGGCGTCCAGCCAGGCGATCTCCGCACGCGGGATCATCATGGAGCCGATCTGGCGGTCATCTAGGCGAAACACATTGCGCACCATCTGGTGCTCCTGGGCTTCAATGACCCCGGCGTCCAGCCCTTCTTCCAGGCTGGCGGCGATTTCTTCTTCCGTCACACTGCGGTTCGCTCCGGCCTTGATGCCGAGCAAGCGCAGCATGCCTTCGGTGCAGGCCGCCAACACAAACACCAAAGGCCGCGTGAGGGCCGACAGCCACTGCATCGGCGGGGCCACCAAACGCGCCACGGTCTCAGGGTGCATTTGGCCCAGGCGCTTAGGCACCAGCTCACCAAAAATAATGCTCAGCACCGTGATGACCATGACCACCATCGCGGTGGCCGTCACATCAGCCACCTTGGGGGTGGCTTGCAGATGCTGCTGCAACCAAGCCGACACAGGGCCGGAGAATGCTGCATCACCCACGATACCGTTCAACACCCCGATGGAGGTGATGCCGATCTGCACCGTGGACAAAAATTTGGTGGGGTTGTCATGCAGCTCGATAGCGGCGCGCGACCCGTGCTCGCCCGCTTCCAACATCACCTGAAGCCGCGCCTTGCGGCTGGCCGACAAGGCCATTTCAGACATGGCAAACACGCCATTGAGCAGAATCAGGAAGACTAAAAGCAGGATGTCCATGCGACGCGGCGCCTGTTGCCAGCGCCGCAAATGAGTCAAAACGGGGTGGGAGCGTAGCAGAATCGCGCGATGCACTACTTTGTTGGCGATATCCAGGGCTGTTGCAGCGCCTTTGACAAGCTCTTGGACACCTTAGATTTTTCCCCCTCGCGCGATCATGTCCATGTCTTGGGCGACCTGGTCAACCGTGGCCCGGCCTCCCTGCAGGTGTTGCAAAAGCTCCAGAGCTTCGGCGCCAGTGCGACTTGGTTGTTGGGCAACCATGACCTCAGCCTGTTGGCGGTGGCCCAAGGTGTGCGCAAGCCGGGCCGCAAAGACACGCTCGACGCGATCTTGACTCACCCACAACGCGGCGCCTGGCTGGAGTGGCTGGTGCAGCGCGGACGCTTGGCCGACCACACGCAAGGCTGGCTGACCGTTCACGCCGGTGTTCACCCTGCCTGGACCACCGAGCAAACCTTGGCCCTGGCGGCCGAGGTCGAGGCTGTCTTGCGAGGCCCCGCCCAGGCAGATTTCTTGGCGCAAATGTTTGGCAACGAACCCCCGCTTTGGAGCCCCAATCTCAGCGGGGTGACGCGCTGGCGCTTCATCGTCAACACCTTGACACGGATGCGGTTCTGCGACGCCCAAGGCCGCATGGACTTCGACACCAAAGAGGGTGCCGACCACGCGCCAGAGGGCTTCAAGCCCTGGTTCGAGCACGCCCAGCGCGCTGCAGCGGGCCAACCCATCGCCTTTGGCCACTGGTCTACCTTGGGTTTGGTCAACCGCGCGGACTTGCTGGCCCTGGACACCGGCTGCGTGTGGGGCGGCCAATTGACGGCCGTTCGGGTGGATGGCGGCCGACGCGAAGTGACCCAAGTGCAGTGCGCCCAAGAACAAGCGCCAGGATGAGCCATAATGCAGCCCTTCTCACCCACCCAGCAGGGCGGCGATGAGACCCCCAGGAAGCGTGGCCGAGTGGTTTAAGGCTCTAGTCTTGAAAACTAGCGTAGGGGAAACCTTACCGTGAGTTCGAATCTCACCGCTTCCGCCAAAGTGGCTCAATCCCGCTGAGCCCGGGCCGATATCCCAGACAGACCCTTGCCAACGCCGCAGTTGGCACCGCGCGCACGGCGCACTCCATTTCTGTCTGGGCCCTCATGTCACGTCTTCTCGATCATCTGGCAGATTTAGCGGGCCACCGCGACCGCGACACATTGGACGAGGCCGTGATGAGGTTGATCGATGAGCTGATTTGCCCGCAGTACGTGGCCATTCACCGCACCGTCGGCAGCCTGGAGGCTCCCCGCTGGCTGACGCATGTCTATAAGCGCCATCGAGGCGAGCCGTACCGCAGCTATGAGGCGACGCGGGACGCGGGGCCCACCGTCCCGCTGGAGAGCCTGCCTTATCACCTCACCTGCTTGCAGTCTGGCGAGATCGTGCGCGTGACCCAAGCGCCCGCGCATTGGCTCTACCCGCTACAGACCGACAACGAGATCGTGGCCGTGCTGGAGGTGTGGCAGCTCAATGCCCCCTCCCCAGAAGAGGCTCGCATCTTGAGCGCTGTCCGGCGCTATTACCGGCATTTGCGGGGCTTGCTGGATGAAAACGAACGCGACGCGCTGACCGGGCTGCTGAACCGCAAGTCCTTTGACGAAACTTTTGTGCGCGCAGCCTTGCAGTTGGGCAACGACGTCCCCGCACCGCAGTTCAAGGCCGACGAGCGCCGGCGTCCACTGCGCAATACCCGCTATTGGTTGGGCGTGGTGGATATCGACAACTTCAAACGCATCAACGACGAATTCGGCCATTTGATGGGCGATGAAGTCTTGCTGCTGCTGGGTCAAATCATGCGGCACAGCTTCCGCCATGAGGAACATCTCTATCGATTTGGCGGCGAAGAGTTTTTGGTGCTGCTCAGCGGCGACCGTCCGGCCGACGCCCGCCAAGCGCTGGAGCGCTTGCGCACCACGGTGGCGAGCCATGACTTTCCGCGCGTGGGCTCGCTGACGGTCAGCATTGGCTACACCGAGTTGCAGCCCGGTGACACACCCAGCGCCGCCTTTGAGCGCGCCGACCAAGCCGTCTACAAAGCCAAACGCGACGGCCGCAATTGCTGCGTAGACTTCGACAAACTGGCCCTCGATCACCCCTTGGCCGAATCCGCCAACACCGGGATGGTGGAGTTCTTCTGAGGCCGAACGGGGCCACTCAGGCCCCGTCATCCCACAGGCTTCTCAGCCCCCCGCCTAGTCAGGCCATACAGGTGCGGTTTTTGCCGGTGCGCTTGGCCTCATAGAGCGCCTCGTCCGCGCGCTCGAGCGCGTCACCCAAGGCTTCGCTGAAGCGATAGGCCGTGACCCCCGCTGAGAAGGTGACCAACACGTCTTTGCCTTCATGCATGAAGAGGCTGGCGCTCATTTGGCGCTGCAGACGGGTCAAGGTCTTCTGGGCTTCGTCGACCGGTGTTGAGGGCAAGAGCACCACAAATTCTTCGCCGCCAAAACGCGCCACGATATCGATGGGGCGCAGCGCATCCCGCACATACTGCGCCAGCGCGATCAAGGCCTGATCCCCAGCGGCATGGCCTAGGCTATCGTTGAGCTTCTTGAAGTTGTCAATGTCGAGCAGCCCGACCGACAACTCGCCCCCTTCACGGCGCATGCGAGCTTGCTCAACCTCGAAGGCCTGCATCATGCCGCGCCGATTGGCGATTTGGGTCAGGGCGTCTGTCGCCACCTCGTCAGACAGGCGGCGCAGCTCGGTTTCCAGCTCACGCACCCGCTCCTCCAATTCGACGGCACGCGCATGTTCGCCGTTCAAGCGCTCTCGGGTGCTGCTGACCAGGCCATGCACTTCGCGGCCCTCATCCAGCATCTCCCGCACCACGCCGGCCAGGCTCTCCAAGGAGTCCGCCTTCTCGATGGTGCTCATATAGCGCTGCATGCCGTCGCTCAGGCGGCCGGTGTGCTGATCAAGTTCGCCCAGCTCATGCAGCATGCGCTGAATCAGCTCCTTGAGCGCCAGGCGAGCGCTGTTGCGCTCTTGGCGGACATCGCGTTGCCGCAAGCGGGCCTCGGCCAACAAAGTGCTGGCCGATTGAACGGCCCGGGCATTGGGCCGCTCGTCCAAGCGTTGGCGCAGGCTGTTGAGTTGCCCCTGCACCCAACTATCGTCTTCGGCCAATTCCGCCAGGCTGCCAGCCAGCTCTTGGCTGAGCACATGCACTTGGTCGAGCAAATGGTGCCGGTGTGACAGCAGCCGCCCAGCCCGCTCGCACACCTCTGCCACCGCGCGCGCCAGCGGGGCGGTGGCCCCTTGCTCGGCGATCTGGTCGGCCAATGCGGCGAGTTCATCGGCCAGGGCCACCGCACGCGGCTGGTCTGACGGCAGGGCCAAGCGAACCGTGTGCTGCAAGGGGTGCAGCACCTGAGGCCAGGCCGTGACCACGGCAGGCGCCACGGGCGCGACAGCCTGCGCGGGCACAGCCGCCGAACCGTGCTCGCTGGCGTCCGCGGCGGCCTCTACAGGCTGATCGCCGTCATCCCAGGAGTTGACGAGCTGCCGCAGGCGCTGGGTGAGACGCTGCACATCGCTGCGGTTGGCATCCAGCACGCGCTTGAGGCTGTCCTTTTTGCGGGCCAAGGTCCATTGCTTGCCGCCACGCTCCAGGCCCTTGGCCATGCGGTCGATGACTTGCGCCAACGCTTGCGCTTGGTGGGACGAGCTCTCGCCTGCGCGCTCCAGCACCCGTGAGGCTTCGTTCCAGTCGCCGTGCAGCAGGTGTTTAAGCAACTCGTCTCGGGCATCGGCTGCGTCGACCAAGCGCGCCGCCATGCGCTCCATCAGCGGCTTGGCTTGGCTGGGCAGGGTGACTTGGGGGCGGCCATGGCCACATTCTTCAGCCCAGGCTTGGGCATAGTTTTCCGGCGTAGGCTCTTGACGAGCCAAGGCCAAACGTCGCAATGCCGCTTTGGCGATCTGCGCCGGTGTGAGTTCAGAGGAGTCAGTCATGATCGAGCCGGGGCATGGGTGTCGCTCGATATCGGCAGTCCAGGCTCAAACTGAACAAGGACTTGCGGGCTGCTTGAGATCAGGCCCCCGCACTGGTGATTTGCGCACGCTCATCAGCGTCGTCCATGCCGACCTCGACGCTGGCAATCCAAGGGCCCTTAGGGGCAATGGACATGCGGCGCACCCAGTCGCCAATCTGGTCCCCGGGAATGGGGCGGCTGAACATAAAGCCTTGCATGATGCTGCAGCCCTGGCGGTGCAAGACCTCTTGCTGGCTGAGCGACTCGACGCCCTCGGCAATGACCCGCAGGCCCAGCGCGCGTGCCAGGGCCACGATGGTGCGAATGACGGCCGTGCCTTTGCGCGTCACCACCAAGTCGTTCACAAACGAGCGGTCGATCTTGACCTCGGTGATGGGCAAGGTGGTCAGGCGCGACAGCGAGGAGTACCCTGTGCCGAAGTCATCGACGGAGATCTGCACACCAATCTCGTTGAGGCGCTGCAGCGTGGGCAAGATGCTCTGCAGGTCCTTCATCAGGGAGTCTTCGGTGATCTCCAGAAGAATCATGCGATGCGGGATGTCGTGCGGCTCCACTGCGGCTCGCACCAACTCGACCAAGTCATTGCGCAAAAACATGCGATTGGGCATGTTGACAGCGATGGACTCGTTGAAGCCAAAGTCATCTTTCCAGACCCGCGCTTGGCGGGCGGCCTCGCGCAGCGCCCATTCTGAGAGCGGCACGATCAGGCCCGTCTCTTCGGCCAAGGGGATGAAGTCGCCGGGTGGCACCAATTGGTCGCCGCGCTTCCAGCGCATCAGGGCCTCCACGCCCACCATTTTGGCGGTGGCCACATCGACCTTGGGCTGGTAGTAGAGCACCAGTTCATTGCGCTCAATGGCCTTGTGCAGCGCCGTCTCCAGCTCCAGCTTTTCGCGGCCTCTGCCCGCCAGTTGCGGCGTGTAGAGCATCATGCCGTTGCGACCGCTGGACTTGGCCGCATACATGGCCACGTCGGCATTGCGCATCAGGTCATGCACATTGGTTCCATCACGCGGGAACAGTGCGATGCCCACCGACGCCGTGGCAAAACACTCTTGCCCAGCCACGTAGATCGGCACACGCAAGGCTTCCAGCACACGCTGGGCCACACGTTCGGCGTCTCTTTCGTCATGGACTTCGGGCAGCAAGGCCACGAACTCATCGCCGCCCAAGCGACCCACCGCTTCAAGGGCGCGGTGGCTGCGGCCACCGACGGACTCGACCAGGCCGTCAAAGATCTGATCGGAGTGGCGTACACAACTGCGCAAACGCAGCGCCACTTCAATCAGCAGCTCATCGCCGGCCGCATGGCCCAAAGTGTCGTTGATGTTTTTGAAGCGGTCCAGGTCGATCATCAGCAGCGCGACCTGGTGGTTCATGCGCCGTGATTGCTCCAGCGCGCGCTCGGTGCGCCACATGAGTTGGCGCCGGTTGGGCAGGCTGGTCAGGGAGTCGTTGTTGGCCAAGCGACGAATGCTGTCCTCCGCCTGCCGGCGGTCTGTCACGTCCTGGACGATGCCGGTGTAGCCATTGCATTGCCCATACTCGCCAAACTCTGCCTCGGCTTCGACATGGATGATGCGAAAGCGCCCGTCGGGCAGGTTCATCGGCACATCGGTGTTGATCACCGTGACCTGGCGCAAGAGCATGCGGGTTTGGCGCAACAAGCCACGGCGGTCGACGGGCGGCACCATGTGCAGCAGCGCACGCAGGGTCAGGTGCTCGTCCGGCCCGCAGCCAAAGACTCGCAAGCCTTCTTCGGACAACTCCAAGCCACGGTCCAGAGAATAGGCCTGGGTTTGGTCATACCACCAATCGAAGCTGCCCATGCGCGCCAGGTCTTGGGCGCGAGCCAGCTTGGCCTTGCTGCGCACCAACTCTTGGTGCGTGCGCGCAGCGCGCAACATATAGCGCAGGCGGCCGGCCAGCAAACTCCATTGGTTGGACTTGACGAAAAAGTCAGTGGCACCAGCCTGGTAGGCGCGATTCACCGAGGTCTCGTCATCCAAGCCGGTGAGCATCAGCACGGGGACGTTTTCAAACCCGTACATCTCACGCAATTGACGGCAAGTCTCAAAGCCGTCCAGCCCTGGCATGCGGGCATCGAGCACGACCAGGTCGGGCGTCCAGTGGCGCAACATGCGCAGAGCGCTGTCACCGCCGGTGGCTTCGGTCACCTCAAAGCCGTGCTGGCTCAGCGCGGCGGACACCAACAGCAAATTGACATCATCATCGTCAACAAGCAGCACCTTCGGGTGCTCAGGCACACCGTTTGCGTTGGTGCCGTAGAGGTGATTCATGCCGAAGCAGGCCCCAGCAGTCTGGAGGCTGCCGCTCGGACAGTGGCCGCCTCTCGTGCGAACTCGGCCATGTCGGAGGGGATGCCTCCGAGTTCCTGGCGCCGGATGGCGTGCTCAATGCGCTCACACAAACGCGAGAACTTCAACGCCCCCACGCTCGCCGAAGCCGACTTGAGGCTGTGCGCCGCACGGGATAAATCGTCGTGGCGCCCGGCCCCAAACGCGACGTTGGCCGCGTCGACTTGCTTGTCGAGCGAGCGAATGTAGGTCTCCAGGACCTTGCGCAAGAACATGTCGCCGCCCGTTGGGTCCAGCGAACGCAATTGATTCAGGCTCGCAGGGTCCAGCACCGAATCATCGGTTTGCGCGTCGGAGACGGGACTACTGACGGTGGAGAGATCAAGCATGGGCTGTGAAGCTGGGTCAGGCCGCAAAGCGAATGCGCAGGCACGGGTGAAGACGATGCGGCATCCCCTTCCCTCGGCACCCATGCGATGCACTCTGATGGCGCAATATACATCGATACGAGTGCGGAGCATCGGGCTAACGTGCACCGCCGTCAAGCCCGATAAGCAGGGTTGTAACCTGATTTCACTGCCCTTTGCCGTTTCGCAAGAACCACAGCCGTCTCAGTTGGCCTCCGTACAATGAGCCTCATGCGTCTGCCCTCTCGTGACCGTGCAGCACTGACCGACTGTCCCAAAGGCCAGGTCGCGGGTTCGCTGTCTGCGATCGCCAGCATGTGGGCGGCACCGGTCTCTGCGCAGTCCTTGGCTCCGCCAGGCACCGTCACAGCCTACGGCCTGCTGATGTGGCTCGGATTTGGCATCGCCTGTACGGCCGCTGGCGCGCTCTGGGTGCGCCAGCGCTTGCGCCTGCAGCAGCAGCGCGTGCAAAGAGACGTCGAAACCCTGATCGCCCTGAGCGAACACGCTGTCTGGCGCACCGACGCGGAGCACCGATTGCTGATGTGGCGTCCAAGCCCAGAGGCCGAGGGACCAGCCTGGCAATTGGCCAACCAACAAGGACAAGCCTTCGCCCAGTTGTTTGCGCTCGAGGACGATCCCGAAGACGCCCTGGCCTTGCGCATGGCGGCGGGCAGCACGATTGGCCCCTTGCGTGCCGTGCTCAAGTCAGACGGCTCGCGGTGGCTGCTGCGGGCGCAGGCCACGCTGGATGCCCAAGGGCGCGTCTTGGGCTATTTGGGCACCGCCCAGCCCTTGGCCCCGGCCTTGCAAGCGCGCCACGACAAAGTGCTGCTCTCCCGCCTGTGGGGCGTGATGGCGCAGCCGACCTTTTTGTTGCAGTCCGAAGCTCAGGGCTGGACCGTCCGGCAAGTCAGCCCCGCCGCCCAGCAACTGGTGGGCGGTGAGCCCGGTGCGCTGCTGGGACAGGCCTGGGAAGCGGTCCGTAAGGCCCTTCCTCCGGACATGGCCCAGGCCCTTGAGCGCCTGGAGCCAGGCGGCGTGGTGACCGTGGCCGGCTGGCAAGCGAGACTGGTGGAGGTTGACGCCGGGTCTGACTTACCCGCGTCGAGGCTCTTGTGCCTGAGCACCGAAGCCAAGCCCCAGGCCCAAGAGGACCAAGAGTCCTTTGTGTACTCCATCTCCCACGACTTGCGTGCGCCCATCCGCGTGGTCGAAGGCTTTTCACGCATCCTCAAGGAAGATTACGGCCGCTTCCTGGACCGCATTGGCAACGACCACCTCGACCGCGTGCTGGCGGCGGCTGCGCGCATGAACAGCATGATCGACGCGCTCTTGGCACTGTCGCGCCTGCAGTCGCAGCCTTTGGCCCGCAAGCCGGTGGACTTGTCGCAACTCGCCACCTACATCCTGGAAGACCTGCGCCGCGACCAACCCGAGCGCGCCGCCGAGGTGCTGATTGAGCCGGGCATCATTGTGCAAGGCGACCCCACTTTGCTGCGGGTGGCCTTGGAGAACCTGCTGGGCAATGCCTGGAAGTACAGCAGCAAGTGCCCGCAGACCCGCATTGAGTTCAAGCGCGAGCTGACCGAGGGCCAGAACACCTTGGTGGTGGCGGATAACGGCGCAGGCTTTGACATGCGCTTTGCCGACCGCCTGTTTGGCGTCTTCCAACGCCTGCACAGCGCCAAAGACTTCCAAGGCACGGGCGTGGGCCTGGCCTCGGTGCGGCGCATCATCCGCCGCCACGGCGGCGACATATGGGCCGAGTCCGAGGTCGGCCAAGGGGCCCGCTTCTACTTCACGCTGTAGAGGCCTGGCGCAAGGTCTGCATCACTGGCCGGCGCAGCACTTCGCGCAGGCTCCACCAGCCCGCCAAGCCCGCCAGCACAGCGCCTGCCACCATGCCCACCAGGGGCACCCAGGGCGATGCCGTCCAGGTGAACTCAAACACCCAGCGCGCCAAACCTGCACCCACACCCATGGCTGCGGCACTGGCCAAGCCACCCGCCAGCGCACCCAGGCCCATCAACTCGGCCCGCTGGACCTGGCCCAGGAGGTGAGACGAGGCCCCGCAGGCCCGCATGATGGCGGCTTCGCGAATACGCGCATCGCGCGTGGCGCTGATGGTGGCCAGCAGCACCATCAAGCCCGTGGCCACGGTAAAGGCAAACAACACCTCCACCGCCCGAATGACTTGATTGAGCACGTTTTGCACCTGGGCCACCGAGGCCGAGACATCGACCACCGTGACGTTGGGAAACTGCCGCCCGACTTGGCTGTCAAAGCCCGGCGTGGCCGGCGCCTTGAAAGCGGTCATGTACGTTGTAGGGACATCCGGCATCTCGGCCCGCGGGAACATCACAAAGAAGTTGGCGCGCATCGAGCCCCAATCGACCTTGCGAATGCTGTTGATGCGGCCCTCTTGGGTCTGCCCGCCCACGTCAAAGCTCAGCACATCGCCCAGGCCCACGCCCAGACGCTGGGCCAAGCCTTCTTCGATGCTCAAACCGGAAGCATCGGGCGCCGCCCATTGGCCCTTGACCAAGACGTTATGGGTCGGCATCTGCGCGGCGTGGCTGAGGTTAAGTTCACGGTCGATGGTGCGACGCGCCTCTGGGTTGGCGGCGTACTTGGGGCCGGTCGGCTCGCCGTTGACGGCCACCAGGCGGCCTCGGATCATGGGGTACCAATCATGGCCCGTCACCCCGGCCCCCTTGAGCAAACCTTGAAAAGCCTCGGCCTGGTCAGGCTGTATGTTGATGACAAAGCGGTTGGGCGCATCGGGTGGGGTGGCCTTGCGCCAGGAGTCCACCAGGTCTGTGCGCAGCAGCACCAGCAGCGCCAGGGCCATCAAGCCCACTGCCAGAGATGCCACTTGCAAAACCGCCAGGCCGGGCCGCGCCGCCACTTGGCGCGTCGCCAGCAAGAGCCAGCGCGGCGCGGTGGCCTCTGACACCAGCTTGCGAAGCAGCAAGACAGCGCCCCAAGCCACCAGCGCAAACACGCCCAGCGCCACTGCGAAACCGCCCACCGTCAGCGCGCCCATCTTGGGATCGCGGGCCACGGTCATCAGCAAAGCCCCCAGCGCCACCACACCCGCAGAGACAGCAGCCAGTGAGGCGGGGCGGATCTGACCCACATCGCGGCGCATCACCCGCAAGGCCGGCACCTTGGCCAACTGCAAGACGGTGGGCAGGCCAAAGCCCATCAACAGAGCGACCCCGACCCCCAAGCCCAGATAGGCGGCACGCCCGCTGGGCCAAGGCAAATCGGTGGGGACCAAAGCGCCCAGCAGGCCAATGAAGGCAAAGTGGACGGCGGCACCTGCCAGGACCCCCAGCCCGCTGGCCACCAGGGCCAGCAGCGCAAACTCCAGCACAAAGGCCCAGGCCATGCTGCGCTGGCTCAGGCCCAGCACCCGCAGCATGGCGCAGTCGTCCAAGCGCTTCATCGCAAAGTCGCGCGCCGCCACAGCCACCGCCACCGCCGCCAGCAGGGCCGAGAGCAAGGCCACCAGGTTCAAGAACTTTTCTGCGCGCTCCAAGGTTTGGCGCATCTCCGGCCGGCCGTTCTCTAGGTTTTCCACCCGCACGCCCTTGAGGTTCTTGTTTTTCACCTCCGCCTTGACCCATTGTTCAAACCGCTCCAAGGACGACGCTGACCCCGCTGCCACCACGGCCAGGCGGTAGGTCACGCGGCTGGCCGGCTGCACCAAGCCCGTGGTGGCCAAGTCTTGCCGGTGCATCATCACCCGAGGGGCAAAGCTCATGAAGCCCGCACCGCGGTCGGGCTCTTGGGTCAGCACGCCAGCAATGCTCAGCCGCGCATCGCCCAGCCACAAGCCATCGCCCACCTTCAGGCCCAAGCCCGACAACACCGCCTCTTCCACCCACACCTGCCCCACCGCCGGCCCACGGCGTAGCGACGCCGGCTGGGTCTGCCCCTGCGCTTGGACTTTGAGGGCACCACGCAGCGGGTAAGCCTCGTCCACCGCCTTCAGCGCCACCAGCCGCGTACCTCCGCCCTGCTCGTCGCCCGCCCGCGCCATGCTGGGGAAGCTGGCATGCTGGGTCATACGCAGGCCAGCACTTTGCGCACGCTGCACAAAGCCCTCGGGCAGGGGCTGGTCACTGCTGATCACCAAGTCGCCACCCAGCAGTTGGGCCGCATCTCTTTGCAGCCCCAATTGCAGCCGGTCGGCAAAGAAGCCCACGGCCGTCAGCGCTGCCACCGCCAGCATCACCGCCACCAAGACCAAACGCAGCTCGCCGGCACGGAAGTCCAGCACGGTTTGCCGCCAAGCCAATTGCCACGGAGAGGGCGAGCGGCGCGACGATGATGATGGGGTGGATGGTGCTGCGAATGACATGAAGCGGCCAGTGGGTGCAGAGGCCCAGACGATAGCCCAAGGCGCAAGCGTGCATGGCCCAAAGGCTTTTTACGGTCGTATGCGGCCTGTGGCGGGGTAGCGCGGCCGACAGCGCACCACAGATTCCATGCAGTTGTTTTGAACGATAGGCCGCAGTGGGGGCTCAACAATCGTGCGCATGGCACATCCCACGTTTCCCCCGCTTTATGTCTCCCACGGCTCGCCCATGACAGCCCTGGAGGCCTCGGCCGCCAAAGCCGCCTGGGAGCGCTTGGCCCAGCGTTTCGCCAGCGGCCCGACGCCACCCACGGCGGTGATCGCCATCTCAGGCCATACGCTGACACGGGAGCCGGTGCTGCTTGCAGCCCCGCAGCATGAGGCCGTGCATGACTTTTCGGGCTTCCCCGCCGAGTTGTATGCCTTGCGCTACTCCGCCCCCGGCGCACCCGCCTTGGCCCGGCGGGTGGCGAGCTTGGTCGAGCGTGCCGGTTTGCCGCTTCATGTCTTGCCCGAAGGCGGCATGGACCACGGCATCTGGACGCCGCTGCGCACCTTCTTCCCTGAGGGGCACGTCCCGGTGCTGCCCCTGGGTTGGCCACCGCACTGGAGCCCGTCGCAGCTCTTTGCGCTGGGTCAGGCGCTGGCGCCCCTGGTGGATGACGGCGTGTTGATCCTGGGCACGGGGGCCATCACCCACAACCTGCGGCTGTGGGCCGGCGGGCGGGGCGCGGTGGATGCGCCGGAGATCCCAGAGAGTGCCGCCTTTCGCACCTGGATGGCCGAGCGCAGCGCGGCGGCGGATTGGCCCACCTTGTTGGACTATCGCCGCCAGGCACCACATGCCGCGCACATGCACCCGACGGACGAGCACCTGCTGCCCTTTTTTGTGGCCGCCGGTGCTGCGGGCACCAAGCCGGTGGGCCTGCGCCTGCACGAGAGCGTGACCTGGGGCCACCTGGGCATGGACATCTACGCCTTCGGGCCGCAGGCCCAAGCGCTTCAACCCTTATAGCGGCCCACCAAGAAGCGCAGGGCGGCACCGTAGCCGTGCACGCCCAACCCTGCGATCACGCCCTCTGCAATGCCGGAGATGTAGGAGTGGTGGCGGAACTCCTCGCGACGGTGGACATTGCTGATGTGCACCTCCACCACAGGAAGGGCGACGCCTGAGAGGGCGTCCCGCAAGGCCACGCTGGTGTGGGTCAGACCGCCGGGGTTGATGACGATGGCGGTGGTGCCGTCCTTGCGCGCCGCATGAATGCGGTCAATCAAAGCCCCTTCATGGTTGCTTTGAAACGCGTCGGCCTCCACACCCAGGCTTTGAGCCTCGGCCTTGAAGCGCTCCTCCACATCGGCCAGCGTGTCTGCGCCGTAGATGTGCGGCTCCCGCGACCCGAGCAGGTTGAGGTTAGGACCGTTGAGGAGCAGGACTTTCATGATGCAGCGGACTTGGTGGAGATCGAGGGAAGGATTGTGCCGCGCCCCAGGCGACGCGCGGGCCTTGCGGCAGCCGCACGCCACACCCGCCTGTTTGTGATCATTTGAACCGCTTGATCGACCGCTGCCTCGGGAAGCCCTCCACTGTGAAATCGGCACAACCCCTGACTCCCCACAGTTTTGTGATCACAAACTGATGCTTGGGCTTATCATTCGGGCATTCCATCCTCTGCCAATTGCCCATGACCACCTCCTTAGAGCGCTTTTTGGCCGACCACCGCATCCACGAAGTGGAGTGCGTGATCCCCGACATGACTGGCATTGCCCGGGGCAAGATCCTGCCGCGTGACCTCTTCTTGGCCAGCGGCGAGATGCGCATCCCCAAGAGCGTGCTGCTCAACACCGTCAACGGCCAGCAACCCGACAACGGCCCCTTTGTGGGCGACACCGACCCGGACATGGTGTGCAAGCCTGATGGCGCCACCATCCGCGTCGTGCCGTGGGCGGCCGAGCCCGTGGCCGTGGTGATCCACGACTGCGTGGAGTGGGACGGCCGCCCGGTGCAGCTCAGCCCCCGCGCCGTGCTGCGCCAGGTGCTGGCACTGTATGAGCAACGCGGCTGGCAGCCGGTGGTGGCCCCGGAGATGGAGTTCTACCTGGTGGCACGCCAGCAGAACCCGCATGCGCCGCTGCAGCCGCCGCTGGGCCGGACCGGCAAGCCGGAGGTGGGGCGGCAGAGCTATTCCATCGACGCCGTCAACGACTTCGACCCCTTTTTCATGGAGCTGTCCAATTTCTGCGAGGTGCACCAATTGGGCGTGGAGACCCTGATCCACGAGGCAGGCCCCGGCCAGATGGAGATCAACTTCACCCACGGTGACCCGCTGGAATTGGCCGACCGGGTCTTCCTCTTCAAGCGCGCGGTGCGCGAAACAGCGCTGCGCCACGGCGTCTTTGCGACCTTTATGGCCAAGCCCATGGAAGGCGAGCCCGGCAGCGCCATGCACATCCACCAAAGCATTGTGGACAGCAGCAGCGGCCGCAACATCTTCAGCCGCGAGGACGGCCAAGCCAGCGACCTGTTCCACCACTTCATCGCCGGGCTGCAAACCTACATCCCGCTGGTGATGCCCATGTTCGCGCCCTACGTCAATTCCTACCGGCGGCTCGCGCCCTATATGTCCGCGCCCATCAATGTGCGCTGGGGCTATGACAACCGCACCTGCGGCATTCGCATCCCCAAGTCAGACCCCGAGGCGCGCCGCGTGGAGAACCGCGTGCCGGGCGTGGACGCCAACCCTTATCTCGCGATGGCCGCCACCCTGGCCTGCGGCTGGCTGGGCCTGCGCGACAAGCTGCAACCCAGCGAGCCCACGGTGGACAGCGCCTGGAACGTCAGCCACGAGCTACCGCGCCACCTGGAAGACGCCATCGAAGCCATGCGCGCCTGCGAGCCCATGAAAGAGGTCTTGGGCGAATCGTTTGTGGACGCCTTCTGCGCCGTCAAGGAGTTGGAGTACGCCACCTACAACCGCGTGATCTCCTCCTGGGAGCGCGAGCACTTGCTGCTCTTGGTCTGAGCCCAAGCAAAGAGAAGGAAACCCATGTCTGACCTGAGCTTTCACGGCATCTCCCCCGCCCGCATTCAAGCCCTGCTGGCCCAGGAGCGCGACATCTACGCCCAGCGCCACCCTCGCTCTCAAGCCTTGGCCGCGGCCGCCAGCCCCCACCTGATGTTTGGCGTGCCCCTGCACTGGATGAGCGACTGGGGCACGCCTTTTGCGCTGCATGTGGAGCAGGCCCAAGGGGCGCGTCTGCACGATGTGGACGGCCACACACTGGTGGATTTTTGCTTGGGCGATACCGGCGCCATGTTTGGCCACTCGCCGCCGGTGGTGGCCGAGGCCCTGAGCCAACGCGCCACCCGCGGCCTGACCGCCATGCTGCCCAGCGAAGATGCGGCCGCCGTGGGCGCCTTGCTGGCCCAACGCTTTGGCCTGCCCACCTGGCAGTTCGCGATGACGGCCACCGACGCCAACCGCTTTGTGCTGCGCTGGTGCCGCGCCGCCACCGGCCGCAAGGTCTTGCTGGTCTTCAATGGCTGCTACCACGGCACGGTGGACGATGTGTTTGTCGACCTGGTGAATGGCCAGCCCCAACAACGCGACAGCCTGCTGGGCCAGGTGCAAGACCTGACCACCACCACCCGCGTGGTCGAGTTCAACGACCTGGCCGGCCTGCAAGCCGCGCTGGCCCCCGGCGACGTGGCCTGCGTGCTGGCCGAGCCCGTGATGACCAACATCGGCATGGTGCTGCCCGAACCCGGTTTCTGGGTGGCAGCCCAAGCCCTGATTCGCCAACACGGCAGCCTGCTGGTGATGGACGAAACCCACACCATCAGCTCCGGCCCCGGCGGCTATGCCCGCGCCCACGGCCTGCAGCCTGATGCCGTGGTGGTGGGCAAGCCCTTGGGCGGCGGCATGCCTTGCGCGGCCTATGGCTTCAGCGCGGCCCTGGCCGCCCAGGCCGAAGCCGCTAAACGTCAAGCCCCACCGGGCCATTCCGGCATTGGCACCACACTGACCGCCAACCTGCTGGCCATGGCCGCGATGCGCGCCACGCTGACCCACCTGATGACGCCCAAGGTCTATGAGCCCATGCTGAAGCGGGCCGCTGCTTTGGCCGAAGGGCTGAAGGAAGTGATTCGCCGCCACGGCCTGCCGTGGTGCGTGACGCAGGTCGGCGCGCGGGCAGAATTCCAGTTCTGTGCCACCGCGCCGCGCAATGGCAGCGAGGCCAGTGCGGCGATGGACGCCGAGTTGGAGCACGCCCTGCACCTGGCCTTGCTGAACCGGGGCGTGTTGATCACCCCCTTTCACAACATGATGCTGGTCTGCCCGGACACCACCGACGCCGATGTCGCCGCCTTGCTGCAGGCCATGGATGAGGTGCTGGCTCTGCTGAGCGCGCCGCAATCATGAGCGCTGCTGAAGACGCCAGCCATGGCACCCTCGTTGCCACCTCCACCCAGCAAGACGAGGTCTATGCCCGCCTGCGGCAGTGGATCACCGTGGGCCGCTTTCTGCCCGGCGAGCGCCTGAAGATCCGCCATGTGGCGTCCGACCTGGGTGTGGGCCAGATGCCGGTGCGCGCGGCGCTACAGCGCCTGGCCGCCGAGGGCGCTTTGGTGAATGTGCCCAACGCCGGCGTGACGGTGCCGCGTCTGTCAGTGGCCGAGTTTGACGACCTCTTGCAGATGCGCATGCTGCTGGAGGGCGAGGCGGCTGAGCGCGGGGCGCTGCGCCTGTCCGACGCCGACCGCGTCCAACTGCAAAGTCTGTGCACGGCCATGGCAGAGGCGTTGAAGCGCGATGATGTGCCCGGCTATCTCGGCCCCAACGAAGACTTTCATGTGCTGCTCTACCGCGCTGCAGGCTCACCCACGCTGTTCAGCCTGATCGACACACTGTGGCTCAAGGCTGGCCCCGTCTCCAACCAGTTGTTCGACTGCCCCGAGGCCACTGAGGTTCTTAACGACGCTCATGAGGCCCTTCTAAAGGCCCTGGACAAGCGAGACAACGCGGGCGTGAGGCGAGCGGTGGAGCGCGATATCTTTGTGGCGGGGCAGTTTTTGCGGGAGCGGCTGCGGGTGGCGGGGTGATCATCTCAAGGCGGCGGCGTCGCACGGTAGTGGCGTCGCAAGGCGGTGGCGTGAAGGCCTCCGCTCATGTCCTCCGCCGCCGGCCTACGGCCGACGTCTCCCCCTAATACTTCGCTTCGACCTTCACGCCACCACCTTGCTCACCGTCGTTGGAGCGGTGCCAGCGCAAAAAGTCAAAGCCTTCAACGCAACGCTACCGTTGTAGTGCCTCAACGGTGGCAGACGAGAGGGTAGGCCGGGTCTCGCAGTGAAGTATTAGGGGGAGGCGGCAGCCACAGGCTGCCGACGGAGGACTGAGCCCGGACACAAACAGTCCTGAGGACTGTTTGTGCCTGGCGAGGGCCAAGGGCTCTGACCTTGGCATGAACGGAGAGACCCGGCCTGCCCTCTCGGCACGCGCCCATCATCAACAGGCCTACGTCATCAACAGCAGCGAAAACCGGGCACTCAATCCCGCTCGATCCGCGCCCAAGCCGAATGGTTGTGGATGGATTCGAAGTTCTCGACATCCACACGGTAGCGGCCAATGCGCGGCTCGGCGTTCAAGCGCAGGGCCACATCGCGCACCAAGTCTTCGACGAACTTGGGGTTTTCGTAGGCCCGCTCGGTGACCCACTTTTCGTCGGCCCGCTTGAGCATGGGCCAAATCTCGCTGGAGGCAGATTCTTCGGCAAAGCGTACCAACTCATGCCACTCCATGGCGCCTGCCACCGGGTCCTTGAAGGCCACTCGGATGGTCACCAAAGAGCGCTGGTTGTGCGCGCCGTAATCAGAGATCTCCTTGGAGCACGGGCACAGGCTCTTGACCGGCACACCCACCTCGGCCCAGATCACCGTCTGGCCCTGGCGGCGCTCGGCGATCCAAGCACCTTGATAGTCCAACAGGCTTTCCAAACCCGAGACCGGCGCGCGCTTGCGCAGGAAGAAAGAGAAACGCGCCTCGATGCGGCCCTCGTCGGCGTGCAGCTTCTCCAGCATGGCCGCCAATTCGGTGTTCAAGCGGGCTGCGTCCATGGGCTCCTGCTGTGCGTCCAGCCAAGCCACAAAGCGCGACATGTGGGTGCCCTTTTGCTCGGCCGGCAAGGCCACATCCAAAGACCACCGTGCGGCCGTCGATTGCACCGCGCCGGCCACCTTCAAGGTCAGCGGGTAGCGCACATCCTTCACGCCCACGCGCTGAATGGCCAAGTGGCGCTCATCACGCTCGCTCTGGGTGTCTGGGATATGGAGGCTGTTGGCTTGAGGATTCATGACTGCAAGAAAAGGGCGCTTCGGCTGGCCGCGAGCCGCAAGGATCGCACGTTGCGCGAAGCCCTGCCCAGGAGGGGACTCTAAAGTGAGGGGTCGTCCGCTCAGGCCGCCGCAGGCTTGACCAGGGACAGCGGCACGATGCCAAAGCGTTTGCTGACCGCCAGCTCAATGCCTTCTGCACTCAGGCCGCACAGCGCCAAGAGCTTGGCGGGGTCGCCGTGCTCAATGAACTCGTCCGGCAAGCCCATCTGCAACACCGGCACATTCAGACCAGCAGCCGCCAAGACTTCCATCACGCCGCTGCCAGCACCACCGGTGACGCAACCTTCTTCCAGTGTCACCAAGGCTTCGTGGCTGCGGGCCATCTGCAGCACTAGGTCCTCGTCTAAAGGCTTAGCAAAACGCATATTGACCACGGTGGCATCCAGGCGCTCAGCGGCTTGCAGCGCCGGGTAGAGCAAGGTGCCGAACGCCAAAATGGCCACGCGCTTGCCTTGGCGGCGCACTTCGCCTTTGCCCCAAGGCAAGGTGCTGAGGTCAGGCTCAACGGCCACTCCGGCACCGGCCCCGCGGGGGTAGCGCACGGCCACCGGATGGTCTTGGTGGAAGGCTGTACTCAAGGCCTGTCGGCACTCGCGCTCATCGGCGGGCGTCAGGAGGCTCATGTTCGGGATGCAGCGGATGTAGGCGATGTCATAGGCCCCGGCGTGGGTGGCGCCGTCAGCACCCACCAAGCCCGCGCGGTCCAGCGCAAACACCACCGGCAAGTTCTGCAAGGCCACGTCGTGAATCAGTTGGTCGTAGCCGCGCTGCAAAAATGTGGAGTAAATCGCCAGCACAGGCTTCAGGCCTTCGCAGGCGAGGCCCGCCGCAAAGGTGACGGCATGCTGCTCGGCGATGCCTACGTCGTGGTAGCGCTTGGGGAAGCGCTTTTCAAACTCGACCATGCCTGAGCCTTCGCGCATGGCCGGCGTGATGCCCACCAGGCGCTCGTCGGCGGCAGCCATGTCGCAGAGCCAGTTGCCAAAGACCTGGGTGAAGGTGGGCTTGGCCGGTGCGGTGGACTTTTGCAAGCCGACCGCCGGGTCGAACTTGCCCGGGCCGTGGTAGTTGATCGGGTCTGCCTCGGCCAACTGATAGCCGTAACCCTTCTTGGTGACCACATGCAAGAACTGCGGGCCTTTGGCGTCACGCAGGTTCTCCAGGGTGGGCACCAAGGAGTCGAGGTCATGACCGTCAATGGGGCCGACATAGTTGAAGCCGAACTCTTCAAAAATGGTGCCGGGCACCACCATCCCCTTGGTGTGCTCTTCGAAGCGCTTGGCAAACTCATACAGCGGCGTGTTGCGCAGCACGCTCTTGGCGCCTTCGCGGGCCGCCGCATAGAACTTGCCGCTCATCAGGCGAGCCAAGTAGCGGTTCAGCGCGCCCACCGGCGGGGAGATGGACATGTCGTTGTCATTCAAGATGACCAACATGTCGGGCAGGCCGGCGCCACCGGCATACCCACCATGGTTCAAGGCTTCAAAAGCCATGCCGCCGGTCAGGGCGCCATCGCCAATGACGGCCACGCAGCGGCGGTCTTCGCCCTTGAGCTTGGCGGCATGGGCCATGCCCAGTGCTGCAGAGATCGAGGTGGAGGAATGGCCGGTGCCGAAGGTGTCGTACTCGCTTTCGCTGCGCCTTGGGAAACCGCTGATGCCATGCATCTGCTTGAGCGTGGCCATGGCCTCACGGCGGCCCGTCAAAATCTTGTGGGGATAGGACTGGTGGCCCACATCCCAAACAATGCGATCGCGCGGTGTGTTGAACACATGATGCAGGGCGATCGTCAGCTCCACCGTGCCCAGGTTGGAGGACAAATGCCCCCCAGTGCGGCTGACCGTGTGCAGCAAGAAGTCTCGCAACTCATTGGCCAGCGTCTTGAGCTGAACTCGGCTCAGCGAGCGTAAGTCGCTGGGCGCGTTGATGGTTTGCAGCAGCGCATGGGTCATGACTGTGGCATCCGGTGAGAAGCGGGGTGGGCTGACACGCGACCCCAGCTTCAGTGTTGACGATCCACCACCTTGTCGGCCAAGCAGGCCAGGTGGTCGGTGGAGCTCAGGTGGCAGCGGGCGAGTGCCGTGTGGGCCTCGTCACGCAAGGCCAGTGCATAGCGCTGCGCAGCCTCAAGGCCCAAGACGGAGACATAGGTGGGCTTGTTGTTGTCCGCGTCTTTGCCAGCGGTCTTGCCCAAGGTGTCTGAGGCCTGGGTGACATCAAGAATGTCATCCACCACCTGAAAGGCCAGGCCAATGGCCGCGCCGTATTGGGCCAGGGCATCCCAGGTTTGGGCATCAACGGGGCCGCAGGCAGCGCCCATCAAGACACTGGCTTGCAGCAAGGCCCCAGTCTTGCGGCGGTGCATGTCGCGCAAAGAGGCTTCGTCCAGCATGCGGCCGACACTGGCCAAGTCAATGGCTTGGCCACCGGCCATGCCTTGGTGGCCCGCAGCGCGGGCCAGCAGGCTGACCAAGCGGGCTTGCAAGGCGGGCTCGACGCCATCATCGGGGGTCAGCACTTCAAAGGCCAAGGCTTGCATGGCATCGCCCGCCAACATGGCGCGTGCTTCACCGAATTCCACATGCACCGTGGGCTTGCCGCGGCGCAGGGCATCGTCATCCATGCAAGGCATGTCGTCGTGGACCAGCGAATAGGCATGGATCAACTCCACCGCCACCGCCGCACGCATGGCGGCCTCGCGCTGGCCTTCAACCGCCTTCGCGGCAGCCAGCACCAGCAAGGGGCGCAGACGCTTGCCACCATCCAACACCGCATAGCGCATGGCAACACCCAGCGCTGCAGGGGTGTCCGCCGGAACCCAGCTCTCCAACGCTTGTTCAACAGCCCGCAGCTCGGAGCTCGACCAAGATTCAAAATTCACATCATTCATGCGTTCGTCCAGGGCTTGAGCTGCCCTTCCTCCAGGACCTTCACTTGCTGCTCCACGGCCTCGAGGCGCGCCTTGCAAAACTCCAGCAACTGGGCGCTGCGCTGATAGCTGACCAAGAGTTGGTCCAGTGGCATCTGACCCGCCTCCATGCGCTGCACCAAACCGTCGAGTTCGGCCAGAGCCTCTTCGTAGCTTGAGGGCTCTGAAACAGCGGGAGGATGAGAGGTGGATGCCTTGCGCATTTCGAAGGGTGAAAAGCAAACCGGGATTGTAGTCAGTGGTAAACCCGTAAGCCTCCTTAAAACAGACCAATGGCACCCCGTGCGGCCCGAAATCGCAACACCCATGGGCTGGGGATGGCCTCGATGCAACAGCTTGCGGCTAGAATTCGACCCTTAGCCTTCCCGCTGGGAGGGCTTTTTCGTCACAAACCCATCCGCGGGGCCACCGGGTGGGGGGGTTTTTAGACATGTTTTTTGGAGATCCTGGGGATCATGTCGAACCTGAGCATCACGCTGGAAGCTCTGGAGCGCAAGCGCTCTCAACTCTCCGTTTCTACCTACTTCGATGAGGACCTGCTTCGTAGGGAGCAAGAACTCATCTTTCAGCACGGACCGCGCTATTTGGCGCACGAACTGTCCGTTCCCGAACTCGGCGACTACTATGCCCTTCCCCAAGAAGGTGAAGGGCGGATGCTGGTGCGCACGCCCAAAGGCATTGAGTTGGTGTCCAACGTCTGCAGGCATCGCCAAGCGGTGATGCTGCGCGGCCGAGGCAACACCAAGAGCAGCATTGTCTGCCCCCTGCACCGCTGGACCTATGACCTGCAAGGGCAGTTGATTGGCGCGCCGCACTTCGACCACGACCCGTGTCTGCACCTGAACAACTATCGGGTGAAGACCTGGAACGGCATGGTCTTTGAGGACAACGGCCGAGACATCGCGGCGGACTTAGCGCACCTGGGCCCTAGGGCCAGCCTTGATTTTTCAGGCTATGTGCTCGACCACGTCGAGATGCATGAATGCCAGTACAACTGGAAGACCTTTATTGAGGTCTATCTGGAGGACTATCACGTCGGGCCTTTCCACCCTGGCCTGGGCCAGTTTGTGACTTGCTCGGACTTGAAGTGGGAGTTTGGCAAGCACCATTCGGTGCAAACCGTCGGCGTTCAAAATGCGCTGAAGCGGCCGGGCTCACCGGTCTATCAGCGCTGGCATGACGCGCTGATGAAGTACCGCGAGGGTGTCCCCCCCGCTCACGGGGCCATCTGGCTGACCTACTACCCGAACATCATGATCGAGTGGTACCCGCATGTGCTGACGGTCTCTACGCTCTACCCGCAAGGGCCGCAAAAAACGCTCAACGTGGTGGAGTTCTACTACCCCGAAGACATTGCGGCGTTCGAGCGCGAGTTTGTGGAAGCACAGCGGGCGGCCTATATGGAAACCTGCATCGAAGACGACGAAATCGGCGAGCGCATGGACCAAGGCCGCAAGGCCTTGTACGAGCGCGGCGACGACGAAGCCGGCCCCTACCAAAGCCCCATGGAAGACGGCATGAAGCACTTCCATGAGTGGTATCGGCACGTGATGGGCATAGGCCGCTCACCCTGGTGATCCAAAGAAAAAGGGCCGCAGACGCGGCCCTTCTCTTTTGCGCAGCGGACAGCCCGCAGCAAAACATTCAGTGTGAAGCTCCAAAGTACTTCTGGCGCAGATGCGCCCAAAACCCAGGGTGATGCAAGACATACACCTTGTGCGCCTTCTCGGGCACGGTCCAGGTCGCTTTGGTGCCGTGATGGAACGTCGCGGTGTCGCCGGGCTTGAGCGTGAACTTGCGGCCGAGATACTCCACATGCACTTCGCCATCGAGCAAGTGAACGGTTTCGTCCAAGCCGAATGTCCATTCGAAAGTCGTCGGGCCATCACAGGCCCACTGACCCACAATGGTTTTGCCGTCAGGTGATCGCGCGGTCTCGGTGGCTCGAAAGTTCGGTGTTCCGGACTTGACCCAAGCAGGGTCTACCGCAAAAGGTGTCATCAGTTTTTGAACGGCAACGCTCGAGGGTTCACCCAATCGCCCCATGGAACGGGACGCTTGAACACCTCCGAGAATGAGCACGGCCAAGGCAGCACCCGCCAGTGCACTGAGCAATAACTTCTTATTCATGGGCGGATTATCGGTAACGCACCTGCTGCAGATCACCGCTTGGGATCCGGATGAATGTGACTTTGATCACCCAAGCTCTCAAAACGGAACGCCATTTGCTCTCAACAAACTGAGCTTCCAAATCCCCCGAGAAACCTAGGCGCAGAACTGATGCGATAGGTCCGCGGAAAAGCCGTGACAAATTCTTGGTTTGCAGGCGGAGTCGGTCGATACCTTTGTTGCAATTGCTCACGGGCATCCCCCAAACTGACGACATTCCCTAGCCACTGATGCGCGTGAGAGTTTCGGCGCACCACCGCGCTTCGCTCTCACGCCATTCATCTCCATGCGTTCTATCCGTCTCCAGCCTGTCCCTTGGACTTTGATCGCCCTTGTGGTGAGCGCCCTCATCGGTGCCGGATGGCTGCTCGCGGACCCGCGTTCCTCCAGCACACTGCCCGGCGATGCGGCTGCGGCCCTGCAGGCCGGCGGCTCGGCCCAAGGGCCTGCGGCACCGCAGGCCGCGCCAGAGACCACCTCCCCCGTGAGCAAGCTACCCTGGAGTGCGGCATCACCCTCCTCTGCCCAGGCGCAGATCGGCCATGTGCCGGCCGCCCTGGAAATGCCTTTCCTGCAGGCGTCTTTGTCTGCCTTGCAGGGCAACGGCGCCGATTTGGCCGCACCCATGCGTTCGCGCCATGTGGTCCAGGTGACTGATGTGCGCACCGCCGAAGAACTGCGGCGCTGGGGCCACAAGCAAGGCTTCACCATGTCCTCAGATCGCTTTTACCTGCACGGCGGCATCGAGGCCCAAATGCTTTATTTCGACCGCACCATGGTGCCGGACGCATTGCGAATTCAACTGGATGGCTTGGCCATTCTGCAGGCCCTCACGGGCATGGACACCGCCGAGTACGGCACCTGGGTCGGCGAGATCAACCGCCGCTGATCCGGACACACCTCATTCTTGAAATCTCCCGCTTCTCCTCGAAGGCATACACCATGAAGTTCCACGGCATTGCTCCCGTTCTTCTCAGCGCTGCGCTCTTGAGTGCTGGTCTACTCGTCAGCACGGCGAGCTTGGCCGACTCTCGCCCCAAAGCCGGCGTGGTGAACTACGAGACTGGGCAAGTCCACCCGGTCGACATGACCCCCGACCGCAACACGCTGTTGGTGGTGAACACGGCGGCCAATGCCCTGGAGGTCTTTGACCTCAGCAGCGGCAGCCCGCGCCTCAAGACCACGATCCCGGTGGGCCTGGACCCGGTGTCTGTGCGTGCCCGCAGCAACACCGAAGTCTGGGTGGTCAACCAGATTTCTGACTCCGTCAGCATCATCGACCTGACGACAGGCAAAGTCACCGGCACCCTCAAAACCGACAACGAGCCCGCAGACGTCGTGTTCGCTGCCGGCAAAGCCTACGTCACCTGCTCCGACGCGAACGCGGTGCTGGTCTACACCTTGAGCAACTTGGCGGCAGCCCCGCGCAAAGTGGCCATCACGGGCGAGGAGCCTCGCGCCTTGGCCGTCAACGCCAATGGCACCGAGGTCTATGTAGCGATCTTCGAGAGCGGCAATGGCACGACGGCCTTGGATGGCCGCGCCACCGTGGACGCCACAGGCAAACAAACCCCGCTGATCCGCAATGTGGTGAACCGCCCTGAAGGTCCGTGGAAAGGCCAAAACCCTCCGCCCAATGCCGGAACCGGCTTCAATCCGCCGCTGCCGGCTGGCGTCAAGCCTTACCCCGTGGGCCTGATCGTGCGCCAGGACGATGCTGGCCGCTGGATGGACGACAACAAGGGTGACTGGACCCGCTTGGTCACCGGAGACCTCTCCAGGCTCTCCAATCGCGTGGCCGGCTGGAAGCTGCCGGACAACGACGTCGCGATCATCAGCACCTCGAATGACTCGGTGATTGGCTACAAGAGCCGCCTGATGAACCTGAACATGGCGATGGACGTCAACCCTGCCACCGGCCAGGTCACCGTGGTGGGCACGGACGCGCTCAATCAGATTCGCTACGAGCCCAACCTGAATGGCAAGTTTGTGCAGATGAAGCTGGCCCAGTTCATGCCAGCAGGTGCGGCCAGTGTGACGGACCTGAACCCGCACCTGACCTATCAAACGCCCAGCGTGCCCGTGGCGCAACGCAGCTTGTCACTCGGCGACCCCCGCGCCATCAAGTGGCGCGCTGACGGCCAGACCGCGTGGGTCACCGGCATGGGCTCCGACAACGTCATCGTCATCAGCAACACCGGCGCTCGCGTCGGGCAAGTTGCCGTTGGGGAAGGCCCCACGGGCTTGGCATTGGACGAAGGCCGAGGCCGCGCCTATGTGTTGAACCGCTTTGCAGGCTCTGTCTCGGTGCTCGACCTCAACACCCGCACAGAACTGGGCCGCGTCGGCTTCTACGACCCGACACCCGCGGTGGTCAAGGCCGGTCGCCCCTTCCTCTACAGCACCAAGTTCTCGGGCACCGGCCACACCTCGTGCGCAAGCTGCCACGTCGACGCCAAGACCGACCGCCTCGCCTGGGATTTGGGCGACCCACGCGGTGCCTTCATTCCAGTCAAGGACATCGACATCAACGCCGGCCTGCCCACCGGCACGCCGATCTCGGTCCACCCCATGAAGGGGCCGATGCTCACCCAAACCTTCCAGGACATCATGTCCTTCAAGACCCTGCACTGGCGGGGTGACAAGAACTCGCTGGCTGAATTTGCCGGCACCTATGTCCACCTGATGAGCGGCGACGCCCAGCCCAGCGCCGCGGACATGAAGAAGTTTGGGGACTTCCTCGCCACGGTCCATTTGCCGCCCAACCCCAACCGCAATATGGACGACAGCCGCAAGACGGCCATCACCTTGCCGGACTTGCGCACCTACACCGCCACCAGCTCCACCGCATTGGTTGAGCTGCGCGGCAAGGGCACCGGCCGGGTGAACTGCCTGCAGTGCCACCTGCAGCAAGGCCAAGCTCCCCGCAATGAAGGTGCCGCCCGCCTGCAAGGCCAGTCCTTTGTGCCGCCTGCCTTTGCACCGCTCTACAAGCGTGTCGGCTTCTGGCCTTCGGACCCCAATGGCGGCTCGACCTCGGGCTTTGGCTTCCAGCATGACGGCGCCGAGCATGTGGACTTGGCGGTCACAGCCAACACCGGCACCACCTTCCAACAGGCTGCGCTGTCAGAGCTGCTGTCACTGGAAGGGCCGACCAGCGGACTGCTGGGTGGCGAGAAGCGCATGGACACCCACGCTGGCGTCGGCACGCAGTTGCTGGTGTCCGGTGTGATGACCGCTGCTCAAACCACACAACTCAACCAGATGATCAGCATCGCCGCCAACAGCCCTCACGCCTCCTTGATCTTCCGTCGGGTGCAAAACGGTGTTCAAAAGGGGGGCTACTTGATTCGCGGATCGACCACCTCCTTCCAGGGCAACACCTTGGCAGAAAAGCTGACCCGCACCGCCCTGACCAATGATGCTGCTACAGGCACCCCGGTGACCTTCACCTTGGTCGCCCGTGGCGCTGAGCACCGTTACGGTGTCGATGCCGACTCGGACGGCATTTTGGATGGCGAGGAAGTGGCCGCCGGCACCAACCCGCGTGACGCCAGCACCCCGGTGAGCATCACGCCCTGCGCCAGCGAAGGCTCAAGCTGCGGCTTCACCGGCACCCAAGTTGTGCGCTTTGGCAACCCCACCGTGGGCTACAGCATGGGCATCTTTACCGGCAAGGTGACCTGCAGCACCGCCTCGTTCAACGACCCCGGTGTGGGCGGCGCTCGCCGTTGCGAAGTGGTTCGCAAGCGCTGAGCCCACGCACACTGAAGCAGCGATAGCAGGGCCTGTGCGGGCCCTTCGCCCCCGACAAGACACAGAGTGGCTCAGGGCCACTTGGAGCAAAAGATGAGTACCGTCACCCGCAAGATCACAGCCAACGCCGTCAAGGTGGTGGTTGACCCCGTGAGCCAGCAGACGTCGTTGGGAAGCGCGTCGCAGAGCAGCCTGACCATCGAGCCGCCGTTCTTGATGGCTCAGGCTGCCACCGTGGCCACGCGCGTCGAAGAATCGACCACCGTCCAAACCACCCAAGCCGTGAGCCAAGCCAGCAGTTCGGCTGAGACCGGCAGCAGCCAGCAACAAGCCGCGCTGATCGCGGCCGCCGCCAACGCGGCCCCCGTGGTGACCGACGAGTATCTGAGCGTGACCGCCGGCGTGCCCATCAGCGGCCCCGCCTCTATCTTGACCAGCAACGACTCCGACCCTGACGGCGACGCGCTGACCATCTTGCGCTATGGCCAGCCTGCGCATGGCGTGCTGTTGCAAAACGCTGATGGCACTTTGACCTACACGGCCAATGCCAACTACAGCGGGGCAGACAGCTTCACCTACACGGTCAGCGACGGCCAGGGCAACGAGACCGTTGGCACCGTCTACCTGACCGTGCAAGGCACCGGCAATCAGGCTCCGGTTGTGCAAGGTGAGAGCGTCACCGTGCAAGCTGGGGTGCCCGTCACCGGCTCACCAGCCTTGCTGTTGGGCAATGACTCGGACCCTGATGGCGACAACCTGAGCATCGTGCGCTATGGCAATCCTGCCAATGGCACCCTGACGCAAAACCCGGACGGGACCATCACCTACACGGCTAACGCCAACTTCAGCGGGACGGACAGCTTCACCTACGTGGTCAGCGATGGCCAAGGCAATGAAAGCACAGGCACCGTCACCCTGACCGTGCAGCCCGGCCCCAACACCGCGCCCACGGCTGTCAATGACAGCGCCACCGTCGCCCAGGACGGCAGCGTCACCATTGCTGTGCTCGCCAATGACACCGATCCAGAGGGCGACGCCTTGAGCGTCAGCGCCGTGGGAGCCGCCAGCAATGGCGTGGCCACCTTGGGTGCGGATGGTCGCATCACCTATGTGCCCAAGGCGGGCTTCACGGGCGTGGATAGCTTCAGCTACACCCTCTCTGACGGCAAAGGCGGCACCAGCACCGCGCAAGTCAGCGTCACCGTGCAGGCTGGCGCGCCCGACATGCTGGCCACCGCCGACACCGGCACCAGCAACACCGACAACATCACCTCGAACACGCGACCCGGCTTCACGGTCCCGACGCCGCCCACCGGCTCCGTGGTGGTGCTGCTGGTGGATGGCCTTGAAGTGGCCGCCACCTACACCGCCAGCACGAAGACCCTGACGCCCAACGCAGCCCTGTCGGAAGGTGCACACCAAATCGCTTATGGCTTCAAGCCCAGCGCAGGGGGGGCACTCACACTCACCTCCGCGGCATTGAGCATTGACATCGATGCCGTCAAGGAAGCCCCCACCACGGCCATCGACCTGGCCGCTGCCAGCGACTCCGGCGGCAGCAACACCGACAACATCACCAACCTCACCAAGCCCGTCTTCAATGTCGGCGCCCTGCCCAAGGCTGGGGATGTGTTCAACCTGTATGTCAATGGCAGCAAGGTCGCTGCCACCTATGACGCCGCTGCTGGTACGCTGACACCTGTCACCGCGCTCAGCGCCACCACGCACAGCATCAGCTACTCGGTCACCAATGCCGCTGGCGTGGAGTCGGCTCGCTCACCCGCACTCAGCTTGGTCATCGACACCACCGCACCCACCACCTACCTGAACAGCTTTGCCTCCTCGCTGACCACCAGCACGGATTTGGGCCTGAGCACCACCGACGGCATTACCTCCAACAACAAGCCCAGCCTGTTCAACAACGCGCTGACCAGCACCTACTTCGGTGAGGCCGGCGCGGTCGGGACGGCCAGCTTGTTTGTGGATGGGGTCAAGGTCGCTGCGGTCTGGGACAAGGTCGCGGGCACCCTGACGCCTGTCAATGCCTTGACGGACGGCCCGCACACGCTGAGCTTTTCGCGCACCGACTCTGCGGGCAACGAAACCACCGTCAGCACCCAGACCTACCGCATCACCGTGGACACCAGCACGCCCGCCGCCCCCACGGTGACGCCGGACCTGCTGGCCACGGCCGACAGCGGCACCAGCAACACCGACAACATCACCAGCAACACCCGCCCTGGCTTTGTGGTGGGTGACCCGCTGCCCGGCGGGCGCATCGACCTGCTGGTGGACGGCGTGGTCGTGGCGGCCACTTACAGCGCCAGCACCAAGACTCTGACGCCTAACGTGGCGTTGAGCGAAGGCTCGCACACCATCGCCATCGTCAATGTCAGCGCGGCGGGCGCGCAGTCTGCTGCTTCACCTGCGCTGACGATTGATGTGGATGCTGTCAAGGAGACCCCTGCACTGATCGACCTGGCCGCTGCCAGCGACTCCGGCGGCAGCAACACCGACAACATCACCAACCTCACCAAGCCCGTCTTCAATGTCGGCGCCCTGCCCAAGGCTGGGGATGTGTTCAACCTGTATGTCAATGGCAGCAAGGTCGCTGCCACCTATGACGCCGCTGCTGGTACGCTGACACCTGTCACCGCGCTCAGCGCCACCACGCACAGCATCAGCTACTCGGTCACCAATGCCGCTGGCGTGGAGTCGGCTCGCTCACCCGCACTCAGCTTGGTCATCGACACCACCGCGCCCACCAGCTACCTGAACTACTGGTCCTCCAACCTCACCGCTGCGACCGACTTGGGCCTCAGTACCACCGACGGCATCACCTCCAATAACAAGCCCAGCTTGTTCAACTATGCGCTGACCAATGGCTATTTCAGCGAGGCGGGTGCCGTGGGCACCGCCAATCTGTATGTGGACGGTGTCAAGGTGGCTTCGGTCTGGGACAAGGTCGCCGGCACGCTGACACCTGTCAATGCCCTGACAGATGGTCCGCACAGCCTGAGCTACTCGCTCACAGACTCGGCTGGCAATGAAACCGCCGTGAGCACCACGGGCGCTTACCGCATCACCGTGGACACCAGCACGCCCGCTGCCCCCACGGTGACGCCGGACCTGCTGGCCACGGCCGACAGCGGCACCAGCAACACCGACAACATCACCAGCAACACCCGCCCTGGCTTTGTGGTGGGTGACCCGCTTCCCGGCGGGCGCATCGACCTGCTGGTGGACGGCGTGGTCGTCGCGGCCACCTACAGCGCCAGCACCAAGACCCTGACGCCTAACGTGGCGTTGAGCGAAGGCTCACACACCATCGCCATCGTCAATGTCAGCGCGGCGGGCGCGCAGTCTGCTGCGTCACCTGCGCTGACGATTGATGTGGATGCTGTCAAAGAGACGCCCGCGCTGATCGACCTGGCCGCTGCCAGCGACTCCGGCGGCAGCAACACCGACAACATCACCAACCTCACCAAGCCCGTCTTCAATGTCGGCGCCCTGCCCAAGGCGGGTGATGTGTTCAACCTGTATGTCAATGGCAGCAAGGTCGCTGCCACCTATGACGCCGCTGCCGGCACGCTGACACCTGTCACCGCGCTCAGCGCCACCACGCACAGCATCAGCTACTCGGTCACCAATGCCGCTGGCGTGGAGTCGGCTCGCTCACCGGCGCTCAGCTTGGTCATCGACACCACCGCGCCCACCAGCTACCTGAACTACTGGTCCTCCAACCTCACCGCTGCGACCGACTTGGGCCTCAGTACCACCGACGGCATCACCTCCAATAACAAGCCCAGCTTGTTCAACTATGCGCTGACCAACGGCTATTTCAGCGAGGCGGGTGCCGTGGGCACCGCCAATCTGTATGTGGACGGTGTCAAGGTGGCTTCGGTCTGGGACAAGGTCGCCGGCACGCTGACACCTGTCAATGCCCTGACAGATGGTCCGCACAGCCTGAGCTACTCGCTCACAGACTCGGCTGGCAATGAAACCGCCGTGAGCACCACGGGCGCTTACCGCATCACCGTGGACACCAGCACGCCCGCTGCCCCCACGGTGACGCCGGACCTGCTGGCCACGGCCGACAGCGGAACCAGCAACACCGACAACATCACCAGCAACACCCGCCCTGGCTTTGTGGTGGGTGACCCGCTGCCCGGCGGGCGCATCGACCTGCTGGTGGACGGCGTGGTCGTCGCGGCCACCTACAGCGCCAGCACCAAGACCTTGACGCCTAACGTGGCGTTGAGCGAAGGATCACACACCATCGCCATCGTCAATGTCAGCGCGGCGGGCGCCAAGTCGGCCGCCTCACCGGCGTTGACGGTGGACATCGACGCGGTCAAGGAAGCGCCCGCGGCCTTGCCCGATCTGGCTGACGGCAGTGACTCCGGGTCCAGCACCACCGACAACCTCACCAATGTCACCCGCCCAGCTTTTGTGGTGGGGGCACTGCCCAAGGCCGGCGATGTGGCCAATCTGTACGTGGATGGCACCAAGGTGGCCGCTACTTATGATGCCGCCGCCGGCACACTGACGCCCAACACCGCCTTGAGCGCCACGGCCCACACCATCACCTGGTCGATCACCAATGCTGCTGGGATTGAGTCTGCACGCTCGGCCGGCTTGAGCATGACCATCGACACGGCGGCGCCCACTGCGCCCGCGGCGCTGGACCTGCAAACCGCCAGCGACACCGGCACCAGCAGCACAGACAACATCACGGCCAATAACCAGCCCAGCTTTACCGTGGGCACCGTGGCTGCCACCGACAGCGTGAGCCTGTGGGTGGATGGCGTAGAGACACCCGCCACATTTGACTTCGCCACCCGCACGATCACCGCCACTCAGGCGCTGACCGATGGCGTGCACCAAGTCAGCATCAAGGTCACCGACGCCGCCGGCAACGTGTCTCCGGCCTCCACCAGCCTCAAGGTGGACATCCGCACCCAAGCACCCTTGCCTGTGATGGCTCCTGACTTGCTGGCTTCTTCAGACACGGCGGGCAGCGACTCGGATGACCTCACCAGCGTCAACCAACCCGTCTTCAAGCTGCCCACCGCCCCGGCGAACTGCACGGCGGTGCTGTATGTGGATGGCCTGAAAGTGGACGCCACCTATGACGCCAAGGCACTGACCTTGAAGCCTGTAGGCGTGCTCAGTGAGGGCAACCACCTGATCACCTATGCCTGGGTGGACAGTGCGACAGGCGCTGAGTCCCAACTCTCGCCGCCCTTGCCCATGCGCGTGGCTTTCACCCCGGTGGTGGCCGGCAGCGAGGGCAATGACGCCTTGGTCGCCGCGGTCGATACCGATGAAACCGTGATCAACCGTAATCTGGGCGGTGGCGTCACCGTGGACACCGTTCAGACCTCGACCTTTGACCAAGCCTTTGTGGCGCTGGGCGGCAATGACCTGGTCCAAGCTGGTGATGGCGCGGACTGGGTGGATCTGGGCGCATCAGCCAATTCGGCCCATTCGGGTACTGGCCAGGCCGTCACCGCGGCCAATGTGGCACAAACAGTGTTGATGTCCGAGGAAGACTGGAAGATGGTCGACTCCTGGGGCAACTTCGCCAACGGCATCACCGCCAACAGCGCCACCGATGGCCAGACCATCAATGGCTGGGCCAACGTGGCCAACGGCGGCTGGGGGCAAGATGTGGTGAAGGGCGGCGCCGGCGTTGACTTGGTGTACGGCAGCTTCGATAACGACTATATCGACGGCGGTGCCGGCATTGATGGCCTGCGCGGCGGCAATGGCGACGACACCTTGGTCGGCGGCGCAGGCAATGATGTGCTGCGCGGCGACGATGGCAGTGACACCTTCTACTGGCGCGGCACGGACAAGGGCGCCACTGGCGCTCCCGAGACAGACCAGATCATGGACTTTGCGGCCCTCAACTTTGCCGAAGGCGGCGATGTGCTGGACCTGCGCGACCTGCTGAGCGGTGAAGCCTTCGGGCCCAACGGCACGGTGGGCAACTTGGCGAATTACCTGGAGTTCGACACCACCAGCCAACCCGGCACCACGCTGATCCATGTGTCGAGCAAGGGGCAGTTCACCAACGGTGCGTTCAGCGCCGCAGCAGAAGACCTAACCATCAGCCTCAACGGGGTGGACCTGCGCAGCGCTTTGGACTTGAACGCCCAAGCCACCGATGCACAGTTGATTGAAGAATTGCTCAAACGCGGCAACCTGATTGCGGGGGGTTAAACCCTCCGCCACGGCGGGCGACGCCACCACCTAGAATCTGGCATCTTCTAATTCTTGGGCGGAGAAAACGATGTTGGACGATCTGGATGATGGCGCGCGCGTTGGCGTGTGGACGACCCTGGGCCTGATCACCTTGCTGCTTTTCGGGCTGTTGGGGGGCTTGGGTCTGCGGCAACTCAAAGGCCATGCCGCCCCGGCGGTGGCTGCCGCACCCGGTGAAGCCCTGCTCGAAGGCCCGCTGAGTGGCGACTTGACCGGCACGCTCTACTTTGCATCGGGTGCCTCCGAGCTGCCCGCCGAGGCCGCTGCAGAGCTGGCCAGTGTGAAGGCCGCAGTCGACGCCGCACCGGCTCGCAAGCTGGTCCTGTCGGGCTTCCATGACACCAGCGGTGACCCCGCCATGAATGCCGAATTGGCCAAGAAGCGGGCCGTGGCTGTGCGCGAGGCACTGAAGGCAGCCGGTGTGGATGCCGCACGCATTCAACTGCGCAAGCCCGAAAGCACCGCGGGCAATGGCCCCCCCGAGCATGCCCGCCGGGTTGAGATCCGTTTGGTCGACTGACCCTGCCCTCACTCCTCGTCAAGCCGCCCTCCCGGGCGGTTGTCTTTTTGGGCTTCCATGGCTGGCATTCACATCACCGACATTGAGTCCGCCATCAATTGGTGGCGCCAAAAGTCCCCTTCCGACGACGGCATCGTGGCCTGCGCCGAAGTACGGGCGCTGGCCGAGATCTATGCTTTGATGGTGTATCACCGTGAGCCTGAGGCTGACGAAGACACCATGCCAGTGCGCGCTCGCGAAGCCTGGCTCGCTTGGTACCAGCACACGCCGGACGCGCCGTGCATCGCCATTTGCTCCACCGCGCAGGGCGACCCGCTGTGCAAAGGCTGCGGCCGCACGGAAGACGAAGTTCAGCACTGGCCAGTGATGAGCCCAGGCGAGAAGCGCCAAGTCTGGCGCCGCATCACCTTGGAGGCAAAGGCCTGGCGCTTCAACCGCTATGCCGAGCGGGCGCGCGACAGCGCACTCACCCCTCCGGGGTCCCCCGCAGCGCCCGCCGACGGGGCCCATCCAGAGACCCATGCCTGAGGCCCAGCCCCTCCCAACGACGCGGAGCACCTTGACGAGCAATACCGGCCGCATCGTGCGCCAAGCCTGGCCGGTATTTGTCGGTCAGGTCGCCGTGTTGGCCTATGGCACGGTGGACACCTTGCTCGTGGCGCGTGTCTCACCGTCAGACCTGGCGGCGCTGGCCGTGGGCATGTCGGTGTACATCACCATCTTCATCGGCTTCATGGGCGTGGTCTTGGCCATCTCGCCCACCGTCGGCCAGCTCTACGGCGCCCGCAAGCTCAGCGCGGCGGGCGAGCAGGCGCATCAAGCCGTATGGGTCGCTTTGGCCCTCTCGCTGCTGGGCAGCAGCCTGCTGCTTTTCCCCGAGCCGCTCTTGGCGCTGGCCCAGCCCACACCAGAGGTGCGCGCCAAAGTCCAGGCCTATTTGTCAGCCTTGGCGGTCTCACTGCCTGCGGCCCTGCTGTTCACGGTCTATCGTGGCTTCAACAATGCCATCTCTCGGCCCAAAGCCGTGATGGTGCTGCAACTGTTGGGCTTGTTGGTCAAGATCCCGCTGTCCACCATGGCGGTGATGGGCGTGCCCGCCTGGGGACTGCCTGCACTCGGCGTGGAAGGCTGCGGTTGGGCCACCGCTGTGGCCATGTGGACGCAGTTGGGCCTAGCCTGGTGGTGGATGCGTCGCGACAGCCACTACCAGCCCTTTGAGCTGTGGGGCCGTGGCCTGCACCAGCCCCATGCAGCCTCCCTCAAAGGCTTGCTGCGCCTGGGGCTGCCCATGGGCATGAGCATCTTGGTGGAAGTCACCGGATTCAGCTTCATGGCCCTGTTCATCGCCCGGACCGGAGCCCTGGCAGTGGCGGGACACCAAGTGGCGATGAACGTGGTGACGCTGATGTTCATGATGCCCATGGCTTTGGCCAATGCCACCAGCACCTTGGTGGCTCAGCGTGTGGGCGCGGCCGACGTGCTGGATGCGCGGCGCCTGGGCTGGCATGGCTTGCTGCTGGGAGCCGGCATCGCCACCGGCTTGGGGCTGACGGTGCATCTGTGCCAGCAGCAGGTCGTGGCGCTCTACACGCCTGATGCCGCCATTGCTGCGGCCGCCCTGCCCTTGCTGACCTGGGTGGCCTTGTTTCATGTGGCCGATGCCATCCAAACCGTGGCCGCGTTCGTGCTGCGTGCTTGGCGGGTGGCCACCGTGCCCATGTTGATCTATGTCGCGGCCCTCAGTGGTGTGGGCTTGGGCGGGGGCTATATGCTGGCCTTCAACGTGCCGGGCAACGTCCCGGCCTCTTGGCAAGGCGCCCAAGGCTTTTGGATCAGCAGCACGGTGGGTTTGATGATTGCGGCTGTCGCGATGCTCAGCTTGATGGCTTGGACGCTGAACGCCAAGGCACAAAGCCTCAAGCCCGCGGCAGCCTGATCACAAAGCAACTGCCGCCGCCGGGGTTGGGCTCGCAAAACACCGTCCCTTGGTGGCGCTGAGCAATCTGCTTGACCAGCGACAGCCCCAAGCCCACGCCCCCTTCGCGCTCGGCATGGCCCGGCATGCGGTAGAAAGGCTCGAAGATTTTCTCGCGCTGATCTTCGGGCACACCCGGGCCGCGGTCGCACACCCGGATCTCCACGAAGCCGGGCGCTGATGACGGCTGAACCTGCAGCAGCACTTCCTCGCCGGCATAGCGCCGCGCGTTCTCCAGAAGGTTTCGCACCGCACGGCGCAACAAGCGTTCGTTGCCCAGGATCGGCGGGTGATCCCCCTGCAGTGGCACCGCAAGCCGCGCGCCCTCTTCAGCCAACAAGGCCATCAGGTCGATGCGGTCACGCACCTCCACCGCCGCACCGGCGTCGAGGCGGCTGGAGAGCAGCACCTCTTCGACCAAGGCATCCAACTCCGACACATTGGTGTCGATCTCCGTCTTCAGGGCCGCGCGCTGTGCAGGACCCGCGCTCTCAAACATCTCCACCGCCATGCGCAAGCGCGCCAGGGGCGAGCGCAGTTCATGGCTGGCATTGGCCAACAAGCGCTGATGGGTTTGCACCAAGGTCTCAATGCGCTCTGCCGCCCGGTTAAAACTGTGTGCGACGGCGGCAACTTCATCACTGCCCTCGGCTTGAATGCGGTGGTGCAAGGCGCCTGCGCCAAAGGCCTCAACCCCCTGCTGCAGCAATTCCAGCCGCCGCGTCAGGCTGCGCACCACCGGCCAAGCGCCGGCGGCCACCCCCAAAAACAGCAGGCCCAGCAACAGCAGCAAGCTCAAGCTGGCTGGCCAGTCCGGCGGCACGGCCACCGGCAGCCCCAAAAAACTGGGGCGGTCTGGGCCGGTGCCTGTGCGGCTCGGGCCGTCCGCCCCCGGGCCGCCTTGGCCGGCCTCGGGTGCGTCTGCGGGGTCTCGCTGCTTGCGGCCGCCAGGCCGCACCAGCCACAGCGTGCGGCCATCGTCCAGACGAATGGCCACCGCCCGGCTCAATCCACCAGGTTCAAGTTCCCGACGCAGGTAGGACTCAGACGCACCGATGCGCGCCCCGCCCGGTGCGTCCAGCGCCAGCGGCAGGCGCAGACGACGCGACCACTCTTTGAGCGCATCCGCCTGGGCTTGTGGGGCCTCCCAAGCCTCTGGCAAGGAGCCCTGCAGCAATTCACCCCAGGCGGCCATGCGTTCGGCCATTTGGGCGTCGGAGCGCACGCGCTCCTGGTCCAAATGCCGCTGAACCAACCAGCCCGACGCCAGCGCAAACAGCGCCAGCGCCGCCACCACCGTGAGCCAAATCCGCAGGTAAAGAGATTTCAATCGCCGTCCTGCTTGCGGGCAAAGACATAGCCCGAGCCGCGCACGGTCAGCACCCGCTTGGGCGTCTTGGGGTCGTCTTCAATGACGGCGCGAATGCGCGAGATGTGCACGTCAATGGAGCGATCAAAGGCCTCCAGCGGATGGCCCTTGAGCGCATCCATGATCTGATCCCGGGTCAGCACCCGGCCCGGGCTTTGGGCAAGCACCACCAGCAGGTCAAACTGGTGGCCCGTCAGGTCGCAACGCTCGCCTTGCAGGCGGGCCTCGCGCGCGCCCAAGTCGATCTCCAGGTGGCCGAAGCGCAGCACGTCGTCATCGGCCGCCTCGGGCGTGGCACGGCGCAACAGCGCTTTGACGCGGGCCAGCAACTCGCGCGGCTCAAAGGGCTTGGGCAGGTAGTCGTCGGCGCCAATCTCCAGGCCAATGATGCGGTCGGTGGGCTCGCCACGCGCGGTCAGCATCAGCAAGGGCAAGCGGCGGGTGCGCGCATCGGCGCGCAGCTCGCGGGTCAAGTCCAGGCCGTCGCCGTCGGGCAGCATCAAATCCAGCACCAGGGCGTCGTAGTTCACCTGGCGCAGGCGCTCGCGGCCCTGGGCCAGGCTGCCGGCGGTGTCCACTTCGTAGCCGTGGCCGCGCAGGTAGTCGCCCACCATGCTGGTCAGGCGGGCATCATCATCAATCAACAACAGCTTGGCCGTCATGGTGTCCAGCGAAGATTCTCGGCCGCCATAGGCAAACGGGTTGCTGCGGGCCGTGGTCATGGAAGGGTGCATGGTAGTGCTCAAACTCAAAGTTGACAGCCCCCAAAGCGGGGCTGCTGTGTACTCTGCACGAGCCATGTGAGCCCTCGGTCACCTGCGTGTAAAGATGGGTGAATGCGGACAAAGAAAAACGCCCGCAGCGGTAAAGCTGCGGGCGTGTTCGTGGCGGAGAGGGAGGGATTCGAACCCTCGGTACGGGGATACCGTACGCCTGATTTCGAGTCAGGTACATTCGACCACTCTGCCACCTCTCCTGATTCGGGTGTTCACCGGTCGATTTTGGTGAAGCTGCGCATTCTAGCCGATTTCTGAAGGGCTAGAGCCCCCGGCCCCGCGCGTGATTCTGGCTTGATCTCACAATCAGGGCTTCGCTGCTGCTTGCTTCCCGCCCCATGCGCCACAGCCCTCGCCCAACCGGTCTTTCGCTCAACCGCCGCCAAGTGCTGGCCACCACGGCTGCAGCCGGGGCCAGCCTGCCCAGCTTGGCGCAAAGCGGTGGCCAGCACGCGATTGAGGTTGAGGTCAAAGTGCAGGAGCTGCTGCACGCAGCCAACCCCTTGCTCGTGGGCAGCAACACGCCTTGGGTCTATGGCAGCGAAGGCCTGATGGACCATGACGGCCGCTGGCGCGATGGCCCAGCCAACCGCGCTAAGGAGCTGGCGCCCACCGTGCTGCGCTACCCCGGCGTGCCCGACACCTACCACTGGAAGCAAGGCCTTGGCCCTGTGGCCCAGCGCAAGCCGGTATTCACCTACCCGGGTCAGCCGTTTCAGAAGATTTTCTACGGCACGATCGAGTTCTTGGAAGCCTGCGAGCATGTCGGCGCCCAGCCCTTGATCGAGCTGAACATGCACCAAGGCAGTGATGCCGAGCTGGCCCAGCAGGCAGCCGAGTGGGTGCGATTCACCAACCACCAAACCCATGTCTCGCGCCTGAGCGGCAAGCCACTGCCCAAAGTCCTGTATTGGGAGCTGGGCAATGAGCCTTATGTGATGGAGCGCAATCACCCGCTCTATCTCAAGACGGAGCACTTTGCCCGGCGGGTCAATGCGGTGCTCGCGGCCATCAAGGCGGTGGACCCCAGCATCAAGGTGGGCCTGCCGTTTGCGCTGGACACCTACTCTGGCAGGCCGTGGCGGCCCAACAGCGAAATCGCCACCGTGGTGGGCGAGCACCTGGGCTGGGCCAAGAAGATGCTCGACGGCATTGAGCGCCCACAAGACCTGAGTTTTTTAGCGGTGCATTGGTATATGCCGCTGATCACCGGCGCCACCAACGCAGAGGGCTACCCGGTGGCCTTGGGCAGCGATGAGCAGCTCTACTGGGGCGCTGCCGCCGGCAGCGAAACCCTGCGCCGGGTACCGGGCCTGATCAACGAGCTGTGGCGCCAGCACCCCAAGACGGCCAAGCTGCCACTGCCGCGCATTGGGGTGACGGAGTACAACAGCTACTTCACCTCCACCCGCATCAAAGACAAAGAGATTCGCCAGAACGGCTATGTGATGACGCAAGGAGGCGCGCTGTTTGTGGCAGACCTGTTGCGCATGATGGCGCATGAGCCCCAGATGGAGCTGGGGGCGCACTGGTCGCTGAACGGCAATTGGATCTTTGGTGCTTTTGAGGTGCTGACCCAAGCCAATCCGCCGCCAGTGCGGCCGGCCTTTCATGCGCTGAAGATGTTTCGGCGTTTGCTCGCCGGTGGGCACATCGTGGCCAGCCAGGTCAAGGTGGAGACCACGGCCAAAGCCACCGGCATCAGCTTTTCCGCAGCCTGGCCGAACATGCCGCTGGCGAGCGCCGTGGCCGCACGCCAGGGCAAAACCGTGCAGGTGGTGGTGATCAACAAAGACCCGGCGCGCGCGGGCGCCATCAGGCTCAGCCTGCCCGGCGTGCAGGTGCAAGCCGCCAGTGTCGAGCAAGTCCAGGCCAAAGCCCTGTTCGACAGCCCCGGGCTGCCCGAGGCCTCGACCTTGGTGAGGCCCGAGGTACAGCTCGACACCAAGCGTGGCGGGGTGCAGTGGCAGATGGGGCCCGCCAGCTACGGGCTGGCGACCCTCACCCTGGCCTGAGCGTCTTCAGGCCTTCAGCACCGTGGCGCCGCCCAGATAGGGGCGCAGCGCTTCAGGCACTTCGATCGAGCCATCGGCTTGTTGGTAGTTTTCCAGCACGGCCACCAAGGTGCGGCCCACGGCCAGGCCGGAGCCATTCAAGGTGTGCACCAGCTCATTTTTGCCCTGGGCATTTTTGAAGCGGGTTTGCATGCGGCGTGCCTGGAAAGCCTCGCAGTTCGAGCAGGAGCTGATCTCGCGATAGGCGTTCTGCGCCGGCACCCACACTTCCAAGTCGAAGGTCTTGGCCGCCGTGAAGCCCATGTCGCCGGTGCACAGCGCCAGCACGCGGTAAGGCAAGCCCAAGGCCTGCAGCACGGCTTCGGCATGGCCGACCATCTCGTCCAGCGCCGCATAGCTGTGGTCTGGGTGGGTGATCTGCACCATCTCCACCTTGTCAAACTGATGCTGGCGGATCATGCCGCGCGTGTCGCGCCCGGCCGAGCCCGCTTCCGAGCGGAAGCAGGGGCTGTGCGCCGTCAGCTTGATGGGCAACTCGTCGGCCTTCAAGACTTGCTCGCGCACGCTATTGGTCAGCGAAATCTCCGAGGTGCTGATCAGGTATTGCTCGGCCTGGGTTTCATCTCCGCCACGGCTGACCCAGAACATGTCTTCCTTGAACTTGGGCAGTTGGCCCGTGCCTTCCAGCACTTCACGGTTGACGATGTAGGGCGTGTAGCACTCGGTGTAGCCGTGCTGTTGGGTTTGCATGTCCAGCATGAACTGCGCCAAGGCGCGGTGCAGACGGGCGGCGGGGCCCTTCAGGAAGGAGAAACGTGAGCCCGAGAGCTTGGCGCCGGTGTCAAAGTCAAGCCCTAAGGGCGCGCCCAGGTCCACATGGTCTTTGATGTCGAAGTCAAAGCTGCGGGGCGTGCCCCAGCGGCGCACTTCCACATTGCCGGCTTCGTCGGCCCCCACCGGCACGCTGTCGTGCGGCAGGTTGGGAATGCTCATCAGCATGTGGTTGAGCTCGGCCTGAATGGCCTCCAGGCGCTCGGCACCGGCCTTTTGGGCGTCGCCAATGCCACCGACCTCTGCCATTTCGGCCGAAGCGTCTTCGCCCTTGCCCTTCTTCATGCCGATCTGCTTAGACAGTGCGTTACGACGCGACTGCAGCTCCTCGGTTTTGACCTGCAACGCTTTGCGCTCGGCCTCCAGCTCGGTGAAACGGGCCACATCCAAGAAGGCTTGGGGCGACTTGCGGGCGTTGAGTTTGGCGACCACGCCGTCCAAGTCGCGGCGCAATTGGGTGATGTCCAGCATGACAGTCCTCAAAAATGATTCAGCAGTGAGGAGTGGCGCAGGGAGCCGACCGCACAGGGCCTGGCCAGCAGCCACTCAGCATTCGTTCAAAAACCAGGTACCCGGGGCTCAGGATCGCGATGCAGCGAACTCGGCCATGGACTTGTCGCCCAGGCCTTTGGGCAGCGGGAACTCGATGGTTTCCTCCACCCCGGGCAGGCGGCGCACAGCCAGCGCCCCAAGCTCGCGCAAGCGGGCAATCACCTGCTGCACCAGCACGTCAGGCGCTGACGCCCCGGCCGTCAGGCCCACCCGTTGCCGGCCTTCAAACCACTCGGCTTGCAGGTCGTCTGCACCATCGACCATATAGGCGGGCGTGCCCAAGCGGTCGGCCAATTCGCGCAAGCGGTTGGAGTTAGAGCTCGTGGGGCTGCCCACCACCACCACCACATCGACCTGGGGCGCCAACAGCTTGACGGCATCTTGGCGGTTCTGGGTGGCGTAGCAAATGTCTTGCTTCTTGGGCTCGCGCACCAGCGGGAAGCGGGCCTTCACGGCATTCAAGATCTCGGCGGCGTCATCCACGCTCAGGGTGGTCTGGGTCACCACCGCCAGCTTGTCTGGGCGGGTGACGGGGACGGTGGCCACATCGGCCACGTCTTCCACCAGGTAAATGCCTTCATGCAACTGCCCCATGGTGCCTTCCACCTCGGGGTGGCCTTTGTGGCCAATCATGATGAACTCATAACCCTCTTTAGACAGCTTGGCGACTTCCACATGCACCTTGGTGACCAGCGGGCAGGTGGCATCAAAGACCTGAAAGCCGCGCTCGGCCGCCTCTTGGCGCACGGCTTGCGAGACGCCATGCGCCGAGAACACCAGGGTAGCGCCCGGGGGCACGTCGGCCAAGTCCTCAATGAAGATGGCGCCCTTGGCCTTGAGGTCGTTCACCACATAAGTGTTGTGGACGATCTCGTGGCGCACATAAATGGGCCGCCCAAAGCGCACCAGGGCGCGCTCGACGATCTCGATGGCGCGGTCCACCCCGGCGCAAAAGCCGCGCGGCTCGGCCAGCAGCACCTCCGCATTGTTCATCGCAGGCACGCTCATCACATCACTCCAATGATTTGGACCTCAAAGGTCACAGCCTTGCCGGCCAAGGGGTGGTTGAAGTCAAACTCCAACCAGCCTTCGCCTTGCGCTTGCAGCACGCCGGCAAAGCGGCCGCGGCCATCGGGTGTGGGGAACTCCACCACGTCGCCCACGCTGTATTCGGCGTCGGGGTCGGCCATGCCGTCCAAGGCGCTGCGCTTCATGCGTTGCACCATGTCGGGGTTGCGGTCGCCAAAGGCCTCGCCCGGCGCCAAGGTAAAGGTGGTGTGCGCGCCCTCTGCCAAGCCCAGCAATCTGGCTTCAATGGCGGGCGCCAACTGGCCCGCACCCAGCGACAAGGTGGCGGGCTTATCTTGAAAAGTCGTGACCACATCGGCCCCGTCCGGGCCGGCAAGCCGGTAATGCAGGGTCAGGAAAGACCCTGGCTGAATGGTATTCACAAGCACGACCTCAAACTGATACGCTGGGGCCGATTTTAGGGGTGGCCCACGCAGGCCCTCGTCACAAGCCGTGAACGTGCCCCGAATCAGGGAGGAAACATGACGATCAAGGACTTGCCCCGAGCCCTGCGCCCGCGTGAAAAGCTCTTGGCCCAGGGCCCTGCAGCCCTGGCTGATGCCGAACTCCTGGCCCTGCTGCTGCGCACGGGCACACGGGGCATGGGTGTGCTGGACATGGCCGACGCGCTGCTCAAGCGCTTCAATGGCTTTGGTGGCCTGCTGCACTGCAGCGCTGACGACATCAAGGGCGTCAAGGGCTTGGGCCCGGCCAAACGGGCAGAGGTCAGCGCCGTGCTGGAGATCTCACGCCGCGCCTTGGCCCAGCAACTCAGCGCCAAACCCGCGTTTGACACGGTGCAGCGGGTCAAAGACTATGCCGCGCTGCAGTTGGGTGGCCAGAGCCGCGAGGTGTTTGCAGTCATGTTCTTGGACGCCCAACACCGGCTGATCGCCTGGCAAGAGCTGTTTCAGGGCACGCTGAGCCAAACCAGCGTCTATCCACGCGAGCTGGTGCGCCGAGCCATGGAGATGAACGCCGCTGCGGTGATCCTGGCCCACAACCACCCCTCGGGCGTGGCCGAGCCTTCGCGGGCCGATGAGTTTTTGACCAAATCCATCCAAACGGCGCTGGCCCTCGTGGATGTGCGGGTCTTAGACCACATGGTCGTGGGCCAAGGCGAGGTGGTCAGCTTGGCCGAGCGAGGCCTGATGTAAGCCGCTGGCGCACGCCGCCCGCATAAAACGGGCATCATGGCCGCATGGTGATGGTGAAAGACTGGAAAGAGCTGGGCGCCGTGCGTGAGGCCTTGCGCCAAGCACGGCTGCAAGAAGAAGCGCGGCGCGCCCAAGAGGCGGCCGAAGCGGCTCGGCTGGCCCGCGAGCGGCAGTTGTTTGCGCTCAGCGTGGGGCCGGTCGCCCCGCTCAAGGACACTGGCCGGGCTGAATTGCCGCGCAGCGTGCCCACCCCCGAGCCCCGGCAAACCCTGGCCGATGAAGCCGCCGCCCTGCGCGAGGCACTCTCCGACGAGGTGGATGTGGAGTCGCTGCTGCTCACCGACGACGGCCTGAGCTATCGCCGCCCCGAGGTGTCTGAAGATGTGCTGTCGCGCCTGCGGCGGGGGCAATGGTCCATCCAGGGCGAGATCGACCTGCACGGCCTGCGCCGCGACGAGGCCCGAGAGGCCGTGGCCAGCTTCATCCTGAAGGCCCACCAACAAGGCCGGCGCTGCCTGCGCGTGGTGCATGGCAAAGGCCACGGCTCGCCCGGGCGCCAACCCATCTTGAAGACCAAGGTTCAGCGCTGGCTGGCGCAGCGCCAGGAGGTGATTGCTTTCACCCAAGCCAGCGGCCCAGAGGGGGGCGCGGGGGCCTTGATCGTCTTGCTCGGCTCCAAGACCCGCCGCCCAGCGCCCCCGTGCGCGCCCCTGTGAAACGCCAAATTTTGGGCAGGCCTGCTGCTGTGCCTAGGCTTGGCCACTGCTAGCATCCGCCGCTCCAGCTGAGCGCCCCTCCTGGGCCACCCAGCGAGCACGCCACGCCAAAGCCCACATGTCATCCCCTTCCACCTCTGCTGCCGCCCCCGCTCAACGCATACGCCTGGGGGTGGACTTCCATGTGTGGGACGAGCTGTTTCAAGGCTCACGCAGCCACATCCTGGGCCTCTACCGCGCGGCCATTCGCCTAGGCCCGGACATCGACTTCATCTTCTTTTTAGAGGGCACGGACAGCCTCAGACAAGCTCATGCCGAATTCGCAGCGCCAAACGTCACTCTGGTGCGCATGCCCAAGTGGCCGGGTGTGCTGCGCTTGGGCCTGCAGCTCCCCTGGCTGCAATGGCGGCACAAGCTGGATGTGCTGCACATGCAATACAAGCTGCCGCTGCTGCGAAGGGGGCGCTTTGCCTGCACCATCCACGATGTGCTGTTCGAGACCCATCCGCAGTACTTTGAGCCCAGCTTTGCGCGGCAGATGCACTACTTTTGCACCCAAGCCGCCCAGAAGTCAGCCTTGTTGCTGACGGTCAGCGACTATTCCCGCCAAGAGATGGTGCGGCAATACGGCTTGGCGCCTGAGGCGATTCATGTCACCGCCAATGCGGTCGACCACAGCCGCTTCTACCCGGGCACTGACGGTGAAGATCTCGTGCGCGCCTTGGGGCTCACGCCCGGCCGCTACCTCTTGACTGTGGGCCGGCTGGAGCCGCGCAAAAACCATGTCACCTTGCTCAAAGCCTATGCAACCCTGCCGCCCGACTCACCGCCTTTGGTGATTGTGGGCCAGCGCGACTTCCAGCATGACGCCGTGTTCGAGACCATCGCCGCCTTGGGGCTTAACGACAGAGTCAAGGTCCTGGAGAAAGTCAGCGACACGCAACTGCCTGCCGTGCTGCGCCATGCTCAGCTCTTCGCCTACCCCACGTTTGCCGAAGGCTTTGGCATGCCGGTGTTGGAGGCCATGGCCAGCGGCGTGCCCGTGATCACCGCCAACAGCACAGCGCTGCCCGAAGTGGCCGGCGAGGCCGCCCTGCTGGTTCACCCCAGCGATGAGGGCGGCTTAGCGGCCGCCATGCATGAAGTGCTGAACGACGATCGCCGCGCTGAAGCCATGCGGCAAGCAGGGGTGTTGCAAGCGGCCCGATTCAGTTGGGATGCGTCCGCACAGACGCTGTTAGCGGGCATACGTCACACTTGCAGCGGCATGAGGCCCAGTGATGGCGGCCTATCGGCCGGCTCCAACACCCCCTTGAGGCCATGATTTGTATGAGTTCGTGACGCACCGCACAGCGGACGCCGCAAAGAAGGTATCGGCGCAGCAAGGCGCCCCATAGAATTCATTCCGCACCAAGGTTCTGGGCTCGGAGAGTGGCGAAACAGGCTGTTTCAAAATCTCGCGGACGCTCCGAGTCACCCTCATATATTCCTGTGTTTACCTGAAAGGTCTCACCATGTTCAAGCAAGTCGCCAAGCAAGCTCGTGCCACCCAACGCGGCCAAGGCATGACCGAGTACATCATCATCGTCGCCCTGATCGCCGTGGCCGCAATCGTGACTTACCAGTTCTTCGGTAGTACCGTGCGTAACCAAACCGCCGGTATCGCTGCTGAAATCTCCGGCAAGGACGCTGCGACCCAGATCGGCCAAGCCCAGACCGCTGCGGGCAAAGCCGACAGCGAAGCTAAAAAGACCAAGGGCTTGGATTCCTACAACAAGACCAGCCAGTAAGAGGCTTTGCACCGTGGCCCTTGGCTGCTCTACAGTGAGAAACCATGCGTAGAAGCAGTCAACGCGGCCAGGTGCTGGTCTTCGGGCTTTTTGTGGCGGCTGTGGCCGCCGCAATGCTTTTCTTTGTCTTCAATTCGGGTCAGCTGATCCGCGAGAAGACCAAGCTGGTGAACACCACCGACGCGGCTGTGTACGCCGCCGGTCTGTTGGACGCCAGAACCCTGAATTACACGGCTTATGGCAACCGGGTCATCATGGCCAACACGGTCGCCATTGCCCAGATGAACAGCCTGCAATCGTGGTTGACCATGCTCAACTCGGCAGGCGAAGACGCCGTGGTGCTGCTCTCTGGCAAGTACCCTGAGATGGCCGCCCCCGTGGCCGCTGCGCAGCGACATGCGCCGCAAATGCAAGGCGAGCTGGTAGACAGCGGTGTGCTGGGCGCGCTGACAGGCTTGTCCGACCAGCGCAATCTGTTCACCATCTCGCAGTCGCAACTGATCGCCTTCAAGGCACTGCGTCAATCGCGACAAGACGCCATTGACGCGGTGCTGAGAACCGCCTACGCCAACGAAGGCAATCCCCCCGTCGCCGACCCCAACCCCTTGTCCAACAGCCTGGGCGCTGCGGATGACGAAGCCGAGTGGCGCAATGGCGGAGGCGGCTTTGTGCGCATCATGAGCGGCACCGACCGAGGCCGGATGCTGAGCGGCGTGTTGGCAGCACAGCGGCAAGACCCCTTCATTGGCGAGCCAGGAACGTCCGACACCACCCCCATGATGCGCGACTGGGAGATGTCGGTGAACAGCACGTTTTGTGCAGGCCAAACCGACAAGCTGATCCGGCGCGGCAAGACCTGGATCACCGAAGACGCCGAGGCCGGCAACCTGGACGCCCCCGGCAAACCGGGCTTTGCACGCTGGACCTCTGAAGACGAGTTGGTCGAGGAGTTCTATAGCTTTGAAGACTGCAGCACACCCCAGCGCCGCAAGCTGCTGTTTGGGCGCAACTCTTTTGGCAATGGCCCTTCTGGCGGCAGTGGTTACTCGGGCATCCCCGATTATTTCGACCTGCTGCAAGATCCCAAGCTCACGCCTGATGAGCAGGATGAGAAGGCGCGCATGGTGTTTGGCATCCGCGTGATGCGCAAGATCAGCGACACCGCCACCTCAGAGGCGCGCTCCAGCATCAAGACCACCCCCAAGCTCAATGCTTACAAAGCCCAGCCTGCAGGCAATGCCGGTGAGATGGTGGCCGTGGCCAAGACGGAAACCTTTTTCCGGCGCGACGGTGCCGCCCGGCTGAACAAGTACTTCAACGCCGAAGAGCGCCCCAACCTCTTCAATCCCTACTGGCACACCCGCCTGGCCGATGCCAAGGGCGAAGTGGATGCCGCCCGCGGCTTGCAAGGCGCTGGAGGCATCAATTGACGCTGCGAACGACCCACCGCCCCCATGGCCAAGCGATGACCGAGTTCATCATCCTCTTGGCCGGCGTCATCGTGCCGTTTCTGCTCTTGATGCCCCTGATCGCCAAGTATCAGGATGTGCAGCATCAAACTCAGATGGCCAGCCGCTATGTGGCGTTTGAGGCTCGCACCCAGTCGGACGACTCCGGCAATTGGCGGCCCGAGGATGTACTGGCTCGCGAGGTGCAGAACCGGTTTTTTGGCGAGAACGACAGCAAAATCGTCTCCAACCCCGCCAGCCCCGCCACTGGGCCAGTGAATTGGACCGACCCCGCCAACCAACGCTTGCTGAGCAACCCCAGTGCGGCAGTGACCATCAAGTACGGACCGACCGGCCAAGGTGCTGGTACGGCTGGCGGCTTTGACCCCTCGACAGACTTTTTTGGCAAAGATGCTCTAGGGCGCGATGCCTTCGCCAATGGTGGCATGGCGCCAAAGTACATCGGCTTGAAAGGGCGCGGCCTGTTCACGGCCACCGTGGAAGTCAGCCTGAACAAATTGCCCTCTCGCACGCCTGGCTTCATGGAGTCCAGCTTCTCGCCCTTCGACACCCTGGACATGAAGTTGTCCGCTCGAACCACCACGCTCACCTCACCCTGGACGGCCAAAGACCCAGCCCAGGTCATCCGCCAAATGGCCACCCAAGAAGGCGATGTGTTTGCCTGGGTGTTTCCCTCTCAAGGGCTGAACCTCGCCAATCAATACACCCAATACACGTCTGACACGATCCGCCAAGTGGTGTCGGACGTCGAAGCTTCTGGGCGCATCAAGGGACCGGAGATTGGCAAACTCGATTTTTGGCAGGAGGTCGCTCCGCCCGATCGCAAGAAGCCGAATTAAGCCGCGCGCACTGCGCTTGTTGCCTGTGATGCATTTTTGGGGTCTCTTAGGGTCTGCTGGGCATGGGCTGCGCCGGGCTTGGTGCACAGCGCTGCTGGTCACTTTGCTCTGGGGTTTGGGTGGCACGGCTTGGGCGTGGCCCGAGGTGAAGCTCCCGCCGCGCGCTGTGGCGCAGGACATGGGCGGCCCCATGATCCACAACGGCACGCCCATGCGCATGTTCGGCTTTGCCAGCCCGGACAAGCCCGGTGCGGTCACGGCCTGGTTCGAGAAAAGCTTAGGGCCACCAGTGGCACGCAGTGCCCAGGGCCGGACCATGGTTTTAGCCAAGTATCTGGACGGTTTTTATGTCACCGTGCAGATTGAAGCGACTTTTCCGGGCTGCCGGGGGGTGATTGGCATCACGGATATGCGCGCGGCCGCTGAAATGCGCGACGATTACCGCGCCAGGCTCGGTCGCCTGCAAGATCGGCTGCCTCTGGGCTCGGTGATCAAGAGCCACAGCACGAGTGTGGATGGCGCGCGCAAAAGTATGCAGCTACTCTTCACGAATACCAGCTCCATCGCGATCAACTCAAGCCATTTAGTAGGTATGCTCAAAGGCGAAGGCTATGCGCTGGAGCGGCAAACCAGCGCTGAGCGCCAAAATGCTGGGGCGCCCGGTGAATTGCTGTTTTTTCGCGGCGATGGCAAAGAGGCCACGGCCACCATTTCTGTGGAACCGCAGGGACAAACCGCTGTATTTTTAGTCACTGTTGCCGGAGGCTAAGCCAGATGATTCGAGGTATGAAATTCCGCTCCCGTCAGGCCCAGCAAGGGCAGACCATGGTCGAATATGTGATTGTTTTGGCGGCCTTTTCTGTGATCTTGCTGATCCCTTATGACGGCAATGTCTCCGTGTTAGACCAAATGTTCGCCGCCCTTCAAGAAGCCTATAAGCGCTTCAGCTATGCCTTGTCTTTGCCCACCTAGGGCCGCACCGCTCCGGTTTGTCCTGCACATTTTTTGCTGAGCTTTTGTTGTGAACGCACCCACCGCCTCCCCCTCTCTCAAGTCCACCCGGGGCGCCACGCGGCGCACCTGGATCATTTTGGTGGTGGCCCTGGTTTTGGGTGGCGCGTCCGCCATGCTCAGCCTGAGCTACTTGAACCGCCAAAAGGCGGCCATCGCCGCCCAGGCCAACCTGGAGAGCGGCCAAAAAGTACAGATGATCGTGGCCAAGCGCCCCTTGGGCCGGGGCGACGCCATCAGCGCTGAAACGGTCGCCGCTCGCGAGATTCCGGTGGAGTACGCTCATTCCCTGGCGCTCAAAGCCAGCGACTTTGAACGGGTCGAAGGCAAACTGCTGGCTTATCCCATCAAAGCGGGCGAGATGATCTTACCCAGCCTGATTCAAGGTGGCGCTGCGACGTTCTCGGCCCGGGTCGAACCCGGTCGGCGCGCAGTGACGATGCAAGTGGACGAAATCAGTTCCATCTCGGGCTTGGTGGAGCCGGGCGACTTGATCGACCTGATGCTCACCACGAGCCAAGGCGGCCGCCGCTCTGCGCCAGTGCCGGTGCTGCTGGGCGTCGAAGTGATGGCCACGGGCCAGCGCGTGGCCAATGACCCCCGCACGGGCGAGTCACGCCGCTACTCCACCGTCACCCTCAACACGACGCCCGAGCAAGCCCGCAATGTGATCAGCGCCCGCGAGATGGGCAAGATCACGGCGCTGCTGCGCAACCCCAATGACAAACCGGCGGGCGCCGTGGAAGAGGTCGATGTGAGTCTGATGGAAGATGGCCCCACCGCGCCCTCGGCCGCGCCCAGAGGTCGCCCTGCTGCGCCCCCTGCGCCCGAGGTGCAAGTGCTTTATGGCGGCGCCGGCAAATCGAGCTCCCAAGGCAAGGTGATGAGCAATCTCTCTGCAGCGCCGAATGATGCCCCCCCTACCGCTGCGGCTGCGCCCAGCACGACCGGCCGGTGAAGGCCCTGACCCTCTAGGCAACCCTGCGCACCGGAATCCCCATGTTGTTCTCTTTCTCTCTCCGCCCCAAGGCTTCTCCCCAAGCTCTCTATGCGCTGGCCGCTTTATGCCTGCCCTGGGGCCTGCAAGCCCAGACGCCCGGCACGCCAGCCGCACGCAGCACCACCACCCCCGCACCGGCCGCCGTGGCCGAGGCCGAGGTGCAGTTGTATGTGGGTGAGACCCGCTTGTTCCCGGCCCCTGGCGTCAAACGCATTGCCGTGGGCAATGGCCAGCTGCTGACTGCCAATGTGCTGGATGGGCGCGATGTGCTGGTGTTTGCCAATGCCCCCGGCGTGACCAATATGATGTTCTGGGACGCGGCCGGCCGCATGACGGGCATGAAGGTCACCGTCACGGCCAATGACGCCCGTGGCTCGGCCAAAGAGATCGCAGGCTTCCTGGCCACCATTCCGAATGCCCGCACCTCGGTGATTGGCGACAAAGTCATCGTCGAGGGCGACAACCTGGCCGACCGGGACTTGGCCAAAATTGATGAGCTGAGCAAGCGCTATCCGCAAGTCGTCAATTTCACCAGCAAACTGGGCTGGGAAAAGATGATCATGATGGACGTGAAGGTGGTGGAGTTCCCCTCCAACCTGCTGCGCGAGATTGGTCTGAAGTGGAACGCAGCAGGCGGCGCGGCCATTGGTGGCGTGTGGTCACCTTTCCAACGAGGCGCGACAGGTGACTTGACCATCGCCATTCCGGGCTCACCCAATCTCAGCACCACGGGCACCAATACGGTCTCGCTGACCTCCAGCTTGCGCGCCTTAACCGCCGTCAACCTAGGTCTTTCGGGCACGCTGAACATGCTCGTGCGTGACGGCCAAGGCAGCATCTTGGCCGAGCCACAACTCTCGGCTCGCAACGGCTCCAAGGCCACCTTCCTGGCCGGCGGTGAATACCCCTACACCGTCTCCTCCATCAACGGCCAAACCGTCTTCTTCAAGCCCTTCGGCATCAAGCTCGACATCGTGCCGCAGGTCGACAAGAACAATATGGTGCGCGCCGTGATCGACAGCGAAGTCAGCTCGCTGGACACTTCGTTGTCCACAAACGCCGGCCCCGCCTTGTCGACCCGTCGCACCAGCACCGAGTTCAACGTCAAGGCTGGCGAGACCATGGTCTTGGCCGGGCTGCTGTCACGCAAGACCACCAGCACCATCGACAAAGTGCCGTTCTTGGGCGACATCCCCGTGCTGGGCGCTTTGTTCCGCTCCAAGCGCTTCCAGAATGACGAAACCGAGTTGGTGGTGTTTGTCACCCCGACCATCGTGGACGCCCACACCTCGTCCCTGAGCGCTCGGGTGGAAGACGCAACCCAGCGGCTGGAGAAGGACGCAGGCAAGTCGCCCTACCTGCCCGCCATTGAGACCCTGCCACCCGCCAACGCCGTGCAGGCCAAGCCCACGGCGCTGCCCCAGCCGGCCTTGGTCGCCCCCACGCCCATCGTGGCGACCTCCCCTGCCAGCCCAGTGGCTGTGGCGACGCCCCACCCCGTACCGGCGCCCTCTCCTTCTGCGGCGGCAGCCTTGCCACCTGTGGCCACACCGGCGCGCAGCCCCGCAGCCACCCCGAGTGCGGCCGCGGCGTCCACTGCGGCGTCCACTGCGGCGTCCACCGCGGCGGCCGCTGCGGCCGCGCAAGCTGCGGCCAATGAAAAAGCCGTCGCCCAGGCCGCCGAAGCCCTGGCTGCACAGCGTGCAGCAGCGGCCAAGCCAACGGCCGCGGACGTCGCCGCAGAGGCGGCCCGACGCGCCCCCCGCAACGAAACCACGCCATTGACTGGTATGCCCGTGGACGGAGATGGCTCCTTGGCGGCGGGCATGTATCGCGTCAACCAATACGACCTGCCTCTGCGCTCCAGCGCTGAATTCGATGGCCGCGTCTTGCGCTATTTGCCCCTGAACACCGTGGTCGAAGTCTTGCCCTCGGGCCGTAAAGGCTACTTTGTGGCGGTCAAAGTGGGCGAGCAAACCGGCTGGGTCGGGGCACAGTGGCTGCGTGCGCAGTAAGGCAGGACCACAGCCATGATGAACATTGAGCTGACCCGGCCCGATGGGCAGACCAGCGCCATTGCGGTGGCGGATGACTGCATCATCGGCAAGAGCAGTGAATGCGATCTGCGCCTGAACAACTGGCGCATCGGCCGCGAGCACGCGCGGCTCTTCAACACACCGTCGGGCGTCTTCATTGAAGACCTGGGCGCCTTTGGGGGCGTGCAGGTCAATGACCAACGCATTGACCTGCAATACGGCCCGCTCAGCGTCGCCGATCGCATCGTCATCGGGCCTTTCCGGCTCAAGCTCTTGGCCAGTGCCCAGGAAGTCGCGCCCTGGCAAGCACCGGCAGACAGCCTGGCCTCAACCCGCCGTTTGGCGCGTCGAGCCAGCGACCACCTGCACGGCAATCAGCTCACGGCTGAAGACTTGCGCGGTGCCGCCGAGTTCGGCCGCCGCGCTCAGGATCAGTCTTTGCTCGCGGCGCCCGCAGCGCCGGTGTCCGCACCGATGGCACGTGCGGCAGCCCCCCTTCAGGCCACGGCGGCGATGGCTGCGCCCCAGGCGCTGGCGCCCACGGCCCCCATTGCGCGCGTAGAAGCGGCCAACAACCCGCTCAAGCTTTTGGAGTTTGAATGGCGCAAGCGCCTGCATGGCTTGCTGATTGAAAGCATGGACTTGCGGCGTCGCGATGTCTCCTCGATGACCGACGAGCGTCTGCGCAGCGAGGCGTCCAGCCTGATGGATGGGGTGATGGAAAGCGTGGCGGACGAGATCCCGCCGCAGCTCAACCCGGCCCTGTTGCGCAAGCAGGTGATTGACGAAGCCGTTGGCTTGGGGCCGCTGGAAGAGCTGCTCTTGGATGACTCCATCAGCGAAATCATGGTCAACCGCTACGACAGCATTTATGTCGAGCGGCGCGGCCAGCTCCATCCCTATCCCTTGAGCTTCACCAGCGACAAGGCCGTGATCAGCGTGATCGAGCGCATCGTGGCGCCGCTGGGGCGCCATATCGACGAATCCAGCCCCATGGTGGATGCGCGCCTGAAGGATGGCTCGCGGGTCAACGCCATCATTCCGCCACTGGCCATTCATGGCTCGGCCATCACGATTCGTAAGTTCCCCAAGCGCAAACTGACCGGGGAAGACTTGGTGAACCTGGGCTCCATCAGCCCAGAGATGCTGCGCTTTTTGAAGGTCTGCGTCGAGGCCCGCAAGAACATCATCATCTCGGGCGGCACGGGCTCTGGCAAAACCAGCTTGCTGAACATCCTCTCCAACTTCATCCCGGACAGCGAACGGGTGATCACGGTCGAAGACGCGGCTGAGTTGAAGCTGCACCACCACCACTTGATCAGCCTGGAAGCCCGACCGCCGAACGCCGAAGGCAAGGGCGCCGTGGCCATCCGCGACCTGGTCAAGAACGTGCTGCGCATGCGGCCCGACCGGGTCGTGATTGGCGAGTGCCGGGGCGCCGAAGCCCTGGACATGCTGCAGGCCATGAACACCGGCCATGAAGGCTCGCTGACCACCTTGCATGCCAACACGCCCCGCGACGGCTTGGCCCGCTTGGAAACCATGATCTTGATGGCGGGCGCAGATTTGCCCTTGCCGGCCATCCGCGAGCAGATTGCCAGCGCCGTGGACATCATCGTCCAACAAACGCGATTCGCCTGCGGCACCCGGGCCATCACCCACATCACCGAGATCAGTGGCATGGAAAGCGGCCGCTTCCAGATGCAAGACTTGTTCTTGTTCATGCAGCGCGGCTACTACCCTGAAGGCCATCCCAAAGCCGGCAAGGTGCGGGGCTACTACACCGGCTGCGATGTGATTCCCACCTTCTACGAAGACCTGAACGCGCGCGGTGGCGCGTTGGACTTGCGTCTGTTTGCCCCCGCCTCTGAAGAGCTGGCGCTGGCCCAAAATGCAGAGCCGCTGCAAGAGAGTGCATCGTCTGGAGCACTGACATGAATGCCGATTGGTTGATCCCGGTCTTGGTGGCATTGACGGCGGCTGCCGCGGCGGCGGCGGCGGCGTGGCTGGTGATTCAACACGCCCCCAAGGCGATTGATGCCTACGAGAATCGCTTCACCCGGCTGACCCAGTCCCACACCCGCGACCTCTTCCTCTCTCTCGACCCGAAGGCGGCTTTCGGTATCAACCTTTTTGCCATGATTGCCGGCACGCTGGCAGTCTGGCTGATCACCGACAGCGTCTTGTTGGCGATGCTGGGCTTGGTGTTGTTGGCCTCCATGCCTCGCATCATTTACGCCCGCATGCGGGCGGCGCGCCTCAAAAAGTTTGACCAGCAATTGCCCGACTCTCTGATGATGATTGCCGGGGGCCTGCGGGCGGGCTTGAGCCTGACTGGCGCGCTGCATCATCTGGTGGAGGAAGCCCCTGCCCCGCTGCGCCAAGAGATGGGTTTGGTGCTGCGCGAAAACCGCCTGGGCATGCCGCTGGACAGTGCCCTCACGAACCTGGCGCGGCGCGTGCCCACGACCACCACCATCCTCGTGGTGTCTGCCATGCGGGTGGCCAATGAAACCGGCGGCGGCTTGGCCGAAACGCTGGAGCGCACCTCCAACACCGTGCGCCGCAAGCTGCAGATGGAAGAGAAGATTGACGCACTCACCTCCCAAGGCAAGCTGCAAGCCTGGGTGGTGGGCTCCATGCCGATTGCCCTGATGCTGGTGCTCAATGAGATTGAGCCCGAAGGCATGCACGGCCTGTGGCACAGCACGCCGGGCTGGATCGCACTGGCCGTGATTGTGGTGCTCGAAGTGGTCGGGGTGATGCTGATCCGTCGCATCACCACCATTGATGTGTGAGTGACTGTGGACAGCCTGATCAACGCCTCCTGGATTCTTCCACTCGCCGCGCTGCTCATGGGCACGGTGGTGGGTGTGGCGATTTGGTTCGCTCTGGGGCTGCTGCCTGAGCCCCCGGAGGAAGACCGCGAGTTCCGAGACCCACCGCCCTTGGGATTCCGGATGTTGTGGTGGCCGGTGCAGTGGATGGAGCCCCGCTTCGACAGGATGCTCTCGCGCCAAACCCGCTTGGCCTTTGTGCTGCGCTTGCGCCAAGCCGGCTTGGAGTTTTCGCTCTCACCCGGGCAGTTTTACGCCGGGCAGTTGGCCTTCATGATCACCAGCGTGGTGCTGATGAGCCTGCTCTTGGCCATCTTGACGGGCCTGGGCACTGCAGACGCCAACAAGGGTGAGTTTGAAGTCGGCTACGGCAACTCGCTGCTGCTGATCGTGATGGTCGCTGCCTTGGGCTGGTTTTTGCCCTTGGTGTGGCTGCGGGACCGCATCAAAGCGCGGCAGCGCGAGTTCGTGCGGGCCCTGCCCTTCTTTCTCGATGTGATCACTTTGTGCGTGGAAGCCGGCCTGAACCTTCAAGGCGCCATCACCCAGGCCGTGGCCAAAGGCCCGCGAGGCTATCTGCGCGACGAGTTCCAACGCGTCTTGCGGGACATTCGCGCCGGCAAGTCTCGGGCCGAAGCCCTGCGCGATATGAGCGATCGGGTCAAAGATCAATCGCTGTCGCACTTCACCTCATGCGTCATTCAAGCAGAGCGCATGGGCATGAGCTTGGGGCCGATGTTGCGCACCCAAGGCGAGCAACGGCTCAATGAGCGCTTCATGCGTGCGGAGAAGTTGGCACTCGAGGCCCCGGTGAAGATGCTGTTCCCTCTGATTGCCTGTATCTTCCCCTGCACCTTCATTGTTTTGTTATTCCCCATCGTCTCGCGATTGTTGGCTGCAGGCGGTTGAGCACAACATGGCGCTTCACATTCACTGCGCGGACACTTTTTGGGCCCGCTTTAAGGGCTTGATGCTTCAAGCCTCCATCGCCCCCGATGAGGGATTGTTGATCACCCGCTGTGACAGCATCCATACCTGCTTCATGCGCTTCACCATCGACGTGGTTTACCTGGACCGCGGGGCCAAGGTCGTGAGGCTGGCACCGGGGCTCAAGCCCTGGCGCTTTCATCTCGGTGGCCGCGCTGCTGTGCATACCCTCGAATTGAGTGCAGGGGCCATCAAGCGTCTGGGCATCAAGGTGGGTGATTCATTGGCACACCTGTTGCCCAGCCTTGCTACAGGGCACTGATTTCCATGAATGTTTCGTCGTCCGTCATGAACACAGCACTCCGGCGTGGCGCACAGCGCGGCGCCACGATGGTGGAAATGGTCATCGTGGCCCCCATCTTGCTGCTGCTGACCATGATCTTGATTCATCATGGCTTGCTGTTCTTTGCCAAGAACCAGCTCAACCATGCCACCTTCATGGCAGCCCGGGCGGGGTCGGTCAACGGCACCAATCCGAATGCCATGCAAGAGGCTTTGATCAATGCACTGGTCCCCATGTACGGCGGCGGTGTGGACGACACCCAGTTGCAGGCCGCTCGGGATCGGGCGCGCCAGGCCATCGCCATCACGCAAGACAAGGTGCTGAAGTCCAGCGGTCGGGTCATCACCGTGCTGAACCCCACGACCGCCAGCTTCAACGATTGGGCCGACCCCGCCCTCACCGACAAGCAAGGTGGTTTGCGCGTTATTCCCAACAGTGGTTTGGAGTACCGGCCGAATGGCTTGGCCAATGTAGGGGCCAGCTCTGGCCAAACCATTCAAGACGCCAATGTGCTGCGCATCCGTGTCATCTTGGCTTATCAGCCCCGCGTCCCCTTGGTGATGAACGCCTACCGCTTGGTGCTGGAAACCCAGCGTCAACTGAACCTGCCCGTGGACCCGCTGTTTGCGGCCATGGTTGATGCGGGCGCTGATGCCGGTGGCTTCGGGGGCTACATCCCGCTGCAGGCCTTTGCGACGCTGCAAATGCAGTCGGACGCACTCGAATATCCCTGAGGCCTGCGCCTCAAGCGAGCGCCCGGCTCAAGGGCTGACCAGGATCTTCCAAGCGCGGTGCATCATGCTGCGGCTTGATGCCGCTTTGTCCCGCCAGCGCTCGCCGCCTTGAACCACCCCAGCCAACGCATACAGCGCCCAGCGCAGGGCAAAACCTGCCCAGGTGACGAAGTCATACAACCACAGGCCGCGACCGCCCCGCATCTGGCGGTAGAACTGGCGCGGGCCTTTCAGTGAGGACAGCAGCACATCGCCTTGCTGCTGTTTCATGCTCTCGCCTTGGTAGTGAATGATGGACGCCTCGGGCGTGTAGAGCACCTGGCCGCCCGCTTGCTTCAGGCGGTGGCACAGTTCCATGTCCTCGCCGTACATGAAATAGTCCGGGTTGAAAAGACGCCCCCCGAGGGCGCTGCCGCGCAGGATCATGCAGGCGCCGCTGACCCAATCGACCTCCATGTTTTCAGGCACATCGCGGTCGAGGTAGAGCGGCATGGGCCGCCACGACGAGGGCAAGACCCGATCCAAGAAAAAGTAGTGATTGGCCAAGTTCAGCAAGCGCGGGTAGGCACCGCCTGTCCAGCGCTGTAGGGTCATGTCGCCGTTCAGCAATCGGCAGCCGGCCACGGCCACCTCGGGCTGCCGATCCATCAAGCCCACCAGCTTGGCAATGGCGCCATCCAACACCACGGTGTCTGGGTTGAGCAGCAACACATGACGGCCTGTGCACAAAGGCAAGGCTTGGTTGTTCGCTTTGCCAAAGCCCAGGTTGTCTTCATTGGCCAACAACGTGACCTCTGGGAACTCGGCTCGGACCATGGCCGCGCTGCCATCGGCAGAAGCGTTGTCCACCACGATCACCTGCATGCGCGCCATGGGCAGGCCCGCCTGGTCTCGCAAAGACTGCAGGCACAGGCGCAAGAGGTCGCGCACATTCCAATTCACGACGATGATGGAGACGTCAATCATGCTCTAACTCGTTGGGGCCAAGACCTCGCGTTGCAGGTGCTGGCCAATCAATACACGTCATGGTCCGCACCGAAGACCACCCAGTCGTCAAAGACATGGGGATTGGCCGGCAGGGTCACAGGCAAGGGTTTGTGCACCACCAATGGTTGGGTCACCCGCCGACGCCTGAAGCCACAAGCTTTCAAGACCGCATCTCTCGGGCCCCTGGTGGACATGGCGTGCACCGCCGTCACGCCTTGGCGCTTCAGGCTCTGAAGGGCGTGCTGCAGGGCCGCCTGCTGCGGGGCATCGGCCACGCCCAGCATCTCCGACAGCAATGCCATGTGCGGCAGCGTGTGATCCCCCACCACGACCAATCCTTGCAGTTGCCCGGCCTGCCGTGCGGTGTGCCAGACATAGTTGCGCTGGGCGTTGGCGCCGAAACGCCAGAGCAAGCGCGCGGCCGTGGGCGCCACCCGCAGGCGGCCATGGGGCAGCTTGGCGCGGCCCAGAAACTCGGCCAATTCAGCCTCCTGTGGCACGCCCACACTCAGCTCAAAGCCCGTGCTGGCACCCAGGGGCAACAAGCCCATCGCGCGCACCGCCCAGCCGCGGGGGCCGGTAATGCCGAGGGCTTCGCGGGTGTCGAGAATCCGAACCCACAGCGGCACATCGCCGACATGGTCGGAGTTGAGCTTGCCAACCTGGAGCTTGAGCGCCAAGATGTTGGGCAAGCCGTAGAGCAGTTGCATGCCGCGCCGCCCGGCTAACTCAATGCACTCACCGCACAGACGCAAGGCCAGGGGCAGGCCGCGATGCTCGGGATGCAACATGATGTCCAGCGCCTGCCCGCCCAGCACCCGCTTGCCACCCAAGCGCATGGCGGTGGGCCAAAAGCCGTAATAGCCGACCACTTCAGTGCCTGCCACGGCCACCAGGGCCACCATCGGGCCATCAGGGTTGTCGTAGACCTTCCACTTGAAATGTTCGGCAGAGCGCTCAAAGCCAAACACGGTGTGAAAGAGCCGATTCACGCCCTCATCGTCCGCGGGCGTGGCTTCTCTGACCTCAATGCCTGAATCCTTTGGGCTCGTCATGACGCGCTCAGTGTCGACCTGCCAACACAGCCCGCCAGCCCGGCAAACTGGCTTCCAAGAAGGCCTCGGCATAGCCTTGCGCGGTTCGTGGCAGCATGGTGGAGCGATAGGCGTTCAAGCCTTCAATCGCACGGCAATAGTCCACATCGGCCAACTGGCTCTTGTAGAGCCTCAGCAGTTCAAGCTTGCGCTCAAACTCCGCCGAAACATCCACCACACGGTTGGCGGGCAGAGGGCTCCACACCTCGTAAGAGCGCAGCAGGAGACGGCCCTGCCATGCGCCCGGTGCGGCGTTCAACGCCGCGTCCAGCAATAAGTTGGCGCGCCAGTGGTCTTCAAGCAAATCGGTGATGGCGGGCACATAGATCAAGTCCGGTTGGATGCGCTCCAACACTGCCTTCAGGCCGGCGACCGCCTGGGGGGAGGCAGACACCTCGCTGTCTGAAAGACCCAAAAACTCCACCGCCCGAACGCCCGCCCCAGCCGCCCAAGCACGGGCCTCCGCTTCGCGAGTCTGGCGCACCCAAGCGACCAAGGTGGCACGTTCATCCGGCGGCAGGTGAGGGTCCTGCAGGCGTTTGCAGCCGTTGCGGCCATCGGTGAGGTGCAAGACGGTGACCTCAGCGCCCTCAGCCACATGTTTGAGCACCGTGCCGCCACAGCCTATGGCCTCGTCATCGGCATGCGGGCTGATGACCAGCACCTTGCGCTCGGACCACGCGTCGACCGGCCTGGGCCAGCGGTCATGGCCCGACAGCAACAGCGCGATGGCCAGGGAGTTCCGCGCATCCGGACGCAGGAATCGAACCACCGATCGGCGCAGAAAGGAAATGAAGGTCATAACAGCAGCGCCTCACCGTGCTCGGGCTTGCAGCCAACGGGCCTGGACGTCTTCGTACACGGACATTTGCAAGCCCGCAACAGTATCCCAATTAAATCGACGGGCCTGTTCCCGCGCAAGCTCACCTCTGCGCAGAAGTTCATGGTCTGGCGCTGCGCAAGCCTGCTGGAGGGCCTGACGGTAGGCCTCGACGTCATAGGGCGGCACTCGCCAGCAGGCTGTTGACGACACTTCGTTCATGGGCGCCTGGTCCCACACGACCGCAGGCGTGCCGGCCGCATTGGCTTCCGCCACGGTCATGCCAAAGGTCTCAATGCGGGAGGGCATGGCCAGACAGCGGTGAGTTCGCAGTAACTCGCGGCGCTGCGCTGCGTCGTAGCGGCCAAAGATGGTCACTTGGCCCTCCAAGCCCCAGCGCTGCAAACAGGCTTGCAGCAGCTCTGGCTCTTGCAGGGTGCCGGCAATGGTCAAGCCTGGCCGTTGCGCCACCGGCATACGGGCATAGGCTTCAAGCAAAAGGTCTATGCCCTTGGTGCCGATCTCCACGCGCCCCAAGAACAGAATGCCTCGTCCGGCCTCAATGGGCACCTCGAAGAGGTCGTCATCCACACCATTGGGAATCACGTCGATGCGCGCACCGGGATTCCAGCCCTGGATGGTTTGCTTCATCGACGGTGTCAGCACCACAAAGTTGCTGTAGAGCTTCAATCCATACTCTTGCCCCCAATGAAAGGGCAGCTTGAGCTTGCGGGTGTAATCCCAGGCACTGAACCACTGCACCGATGCAATGTGCGGCACATCGCGGCGCCGAAATAGCGGCACGTGAGTGGCGCCGCACGGCGGCATGAAGTCTTCAACCAACAGGTCATGCTCTATGCCGCGCACAGCGCTTGGGAGCTTGAACAGGTAGGTGATGTGGTGCGAGGAGCCGTGGTTTCGGATCTTGCGGCCCAGGCGCAGATAGCGAATGCCGTCGCGCACCAGCTCCGGCGTGGAGCCCGCAAAGGTCGGCGTCACCACGGTGACCTCGTGATGCCGAGCAATGCGCCGGTAAAGCTGCAAGGTTCGAATCGGCCCACCGCCAGAGACGGGGTTGTCGATGTCGTCAGGGTCCAGATGAAGGATTCTCATCAGTCCCTCTCAGCGCGCGGCCTGCAGCGAGGCGCGCCACTGCCGCAGGCGCCGCCACCAACCGGGCCTCAAAACACCCGTCAGGCGGGCCGTCATATACCAAGCGGCCAGGCCCGCCATCAAGGCCCACACCGGCTCCGCTGCCGGGTGCTGCAGGTGAACCAAGCGCAGGCCCAACATGCCCATGGTCATGCCAAAGAGGTGGCGAACGGAGGCGCCCGGTAGTTCGGGAAAGGCCAGTCTCGCGGCAGCCCAGCGAATGCGCATGGCCAAACGCGTCAGGTGGGCGATCAGGATGGCCCAGGCCGCCCCTTGCGCGCCCCATGGGCCTGTCAGCAACAGCAAGGCCAGCACCAGCACCACAGCCGCCACGGCCAGGCTGCGCATGTCTTCCCGCTGCGCTTTGGCAGCCAACATGGCGGAAGACAACAGTTGGTCCACCATCACCAGCACAGTGCCCAAGGCGAGCCAAGAAAACACCTCGCCCGCCCCTTGCAAATGGCTGGGGTACACCAAAGCCACCGCCACGCCGGCCAGCGCCGCCAAGCCGATGGCGAACAAGCCGCCAATGAGCATGAGGTGGTCCAGCACTTCGCGGAACATCTGTTTGAACTTCTCTTCGCTCTCTTGAAGCATGCGCGCGAGCGTGGGCATCAAGGCCTGTGCGGCCATGGTGGGCACCATCAAGGCGGCTTCGTAGAGCCGCGCACCTGCTGCAAACAGCGCGACTTCGGCCAGGTCGCGGGTGTGCTCCAAGACCAAGACGTCAACCCGCAATACCAGCGCAGCCAAGATGACGATGCCGATGAAGGTCGGGATCTCGCGGAAGTTGCGAACCTGAATGTCCCAACTGACCAAGGCCCACCGAACGCGCGGCACCACGGAGGACAGGGCGTAATACACCGCGACCAGCGCGCGCAGCACAAAAATGCAGACAAACACGCCGTACAAGCCATAGCCCAGTTGGATGGCAGCCACGCCAAACACGAGGCGCCCAACCGCTTCCAGCCCCTGGACCTTGGTGATCAAGTCCATGCGCTCCAGCCCCAGCAAGGCACACTCGGCCACCAAGATCCAGGCCACCGGGATCATCGTCAGTGCCAAGCAATCGAGCGGGCCATGCAAGGCAGCATCGAACTGTGTCACCCCGTAGACATACACGCCAATCGTGATGAGCACCGCCATAGGCAGGCTCAGCGCAAATGCATTGGAGACTTCCCGTGAGGCATCCTCGGGGCCGGTGGCGATGCGGCGAATCAAGGGCACGGACAAGCCCAAAAGCGGCATCGCGTGCAGCATCATCAACACGCCCAAGATGAGGGAGTAGCCCCCCAGCTCGTCTGCGGGGAGCATCCGCGTGAAGACCCAAAACTGGCCGAAGTTCACTACGGCCATGATGAGCCGCAAAAACACCGCCGAGCCCAAGGCCGACCACAAGGTGCTGGGCTTCTTCATGCTGCAGGCTCACTCGGGGCTTCGCTGGCCAGGCGGGTGACCGCACGCAGCAAGCCTGCGGTCATCCACAGCATGGCCACCCGCTGATCCACGTAGTAGTTGTCAGAGCTGAAGTAGATGGCTTGCCCCAGCAAACTCGCCAACAGCCCCATCGCCAAGGTCAAAAGCACCGGGTCCTTGAAGCGATTGAGCGGCCAGGGAGTTCTCAGGAATTTGATCAAGATGACAAAGAACAGCAACAGCGCCGGAATACCCAACTCAGCAGCCATCAACAAATAACCGTTGTGCACCACCACAGTACGCAACTGCTTTTGGAAGTCTTCCGAGACGGTGGCGTAGAGCGGACCGTTGTAGGCGTAGGTAGAGCGGTTGTAAGCCCCCAAGCCAACCCCTTTGAGCGGATTGCCTTCAATGATGGCCATGGCCTGATCGTTCAAGACCATGCGGCCCTCCAAGGAGCGGTCGTCGGACTCGGTCAGACGCAGAATCGTCTGCGGGAAGATGGCCACCAGCAGCATCAGGGCCGCTATCGACATCAACACCGCGCCCGCCAAGCGCCGCCCGGAGATGGCGCCCAGGCGCGTCATCACAGCAAACAGCACCAGGCCGGCAATGCCCGCAGAGAGCCAGCCGCCGCGTGACAAGGTCTGCACCAGCATCACTGCGGCCACCAGCAAGACAGCCCAGACAAAGGCCATTACCCGCGCTGAGATAAAGCGAAAACCCAACAAGGCAAAGGACAGCGCGACCGGAATGACCATCACCATGTGGTGCGCCAAACCGTTGGGGTGGCCGGCAAAGCCGCCTGGCCGAATGGCCTCACCCGCGCCGCCGAAATTCACCATGAAGGCCGAGGTTTCGTTCTTGCTGCCCGGCAGGCCCAAGGGTTGCTTGGTGACGACTTGCAGCGCGACCCAAATGAGTTGCAGCAGCACAATGGCCCCGACGCCAAACAAGATGGCGCGCACGTCGCGCATCTCCCGCACGGACACCACCGCAGCGTAGTAGGCGGCCACGATCAAGGTGTAGGCCAGGGCCGTGGCCAGGGCCAGTGCGCCTTGCGGTGAGCCGATGGCTGAAATCCAGACCCAGGTCAAAAAGACCGCCACCAAGCCGTCGATGGGTTCGAACTTGGGCAAGCGCTTGGTGACCATGAACCACCGCACAAAGGCCATGCCCAGCAAAACGATGGAGAGCGCCTGGGGGGCATAGAGGTAGAGGCCCGGCGAGTAGTAGAGCTCCAAGGGCGGGAAGACCGCCTTGCTCATGTCCATGGGCACCAGCCCAAAGGTCAATGCCAGCAGGCTGGCGCGGTAGTGGCGCAACCAAAGAAACACGCAGCCACACAAGACGACCGCGACCATGGCCACCGACTTGGTGGGCGAGACCCCCACCATCACCATGGCAGAGACGACCGCAGCTCCACAGGCCAGAAGCGACCAGAAGGCGGCCTCCAACAGGGGAAGCCCGCCGCGCATCAGCCCCCCGACCAGCGAATTTGCCGCTGTGACTGCCGGTTGAGCACCACGCCCGCAATGCGCTCTTGCCCAACACCCGCCACGCCCAGCGCCGTATCGAGGGCTTGCTTGACCGCCTCACCGGTGGTGACACGGGTATCCACCACCACAATGGCTTGATCAACCAGGGCCAGCAAAGCGCCGCAGGCCGACAGCTCGGGGGCATCGATGATGGTCAACGGGAAGCGGGCACGGACCTTGTCCAGCGCGCTGCGCAGACGAGCGCCCCTGAACAACTGGCTGGCGTGATAGCCGTGACCCCGCCACAGCTGCCACAAACTGGGGCTGCCGCTTTGAGTGACAAGGCCATCCAAAGGCGCACCGGCCAACAGCTCCGCCAAGCCCGCCGAAGCCGCTTCAGCCGCATTGGCCGTGATGCCAGCATCCATCAGGAGCACATCGCCTTCTTGGTGCCGCGCAGCCGCCTGGGCCAACAAACGTGCAATCAGCGATTTGCCTTCCCCGGGCCGGGCACTGGTGACGATGAACACACGCCCTTCTACCGCACCGTCGTTGTCGTGCCGCAGGTGCAGGGCCATGCGGTCGATGGCCAGCAAGTCGATAGAAGGTAGAGATGAGCCACCAAACAACTTAGACAACATGCGCTCACCCACCCCTGTTCTGCTCTAAGGACCGGCGCGCCGAACGACTCAGCTCACTGACCTGGCCCAAGACTGGCAAGCCCAAGGTTTGCCGAACATCCTTGGGCGAGCGCATCCGACCATCCATGAACTCGCGCACGCCGGCCAACAGCAGACCCAAGGCCAAGCCCAAAATCGGGCCCAGTGCCATCAGCATCAACTGTTTGGCCTTGCCTGAACCCGAGGCCGCGCTGGCGTTGTCCACGACGGTGCGTGCTTGGTTCTCTTCTTGGTTGGCCTGCAAATAGAGCTCGATCTGGTCGAGCCGCTTGCGCAACTCCACATAGCGCTCTTGCGCCAAATTGCGCTGGCGCTCCAAGCGGCTGATGTCCGCACTGGTCTTGACGCCGTCTCCCATGCCCTGCCGCAGGCGGGCCTCGGCCGCCGCCAGCCGACGCTTGGCAGCCTTCACCGGCTCAGCGTCCTCGGTGTAGAGCTGTCGCGCCTGATCAAGCTGAATCTGCAGCTCCATCATGTGGTTCTTGAGCTGGGTCGCTCCGCCATCGGCTTCGCCTTGCAAGGCTGCCCCCGTGCGGGCGGTCACCAAAGAGCCACCGGTACCGTCAGACTCGGCCCGACGCGCCTGACGCATCAGCACCTCAGTGATTTCACCCTCAACGGCGCGCAATTCATCCCGCGCCTGAATCATCTGCCGCTCGATAAGACGGCTGGTGGTCGTGGCCTGTTGTTGAGACTGCTCGGCCGAGAGTTTGAGATAGCCTTCAATGAGCGCCGCCAAAATCTTGGGCGCGACCTCGCCATCGGTGGACTCCAGCTCAATCTCCAACACGTTGGAGGAGGTGTCCGCCGTGCCGGAGCGACGTGGACTGACCTTGATCCCTTTGAGCAACTGGTCGACCAGGGCATCCACGGGTGGGCCTGACTTGGCGTCTTGGCCCACATAGTCGTCCTCAATACCCAGCAGTTTGGAGACCTTGTTTTTCACATGGTCCATGGGCTTGAAGGCCAATTGGTCTTCGGTGAGCTTGAAGCGGCGAATCACATCTGCCGCGTTGGAGCGCGTCAGCAGCAGCTCCATTTCGGTTTCAATCTTGCGCGCCACGGGGTCGGGATAGGGCGAGTCCCGGTAAGCCGCCAGGCCCGACAAGAACGCGGGCGTGCCTTGTTGCTCCGTCTGAATCCAGATCCGTGCTGTGGTGGTGTAGACCTTTTTCTGCCCCCCCAGCAACCACAAGGTGACTGCGGTCAGCACGGCCATGGTGATGAGGATCAAGATGGCTTGGCGGGCCAGCATGGCCAAGCCATCTTGCAAGGTCATGGCCGGTTCTGCGGCGCTGCCTGGCGGGCTGAAGAGAGTCTGAGTGGAGGACATGACGCTGAAAGGTGTTTGGCCCGCGCTCAAGGCGTGTTGGAGCGCAAGTTGTAGGACAGGCCAAGTGCGCTGTTCCGGATCAAGGGGAAGAGGTTGAAAACATATTGGTTCAACTGATCGCCCAGCGTGGAGATGCCCGACTTCGGCAGCAAGACCACATCGAAGGGCTGAAGTTGGATGTCCTTGTTGGGCGCCCGGAAGTAGGTGGCCGACAAGCGCAGCGGGAAGACTTCAACCTTGTCGTTCGCGCCACGGCGCAAGATGACCATCTGCGTCACGTCGCCACTGGGCAACTGGCCGCCGGCTTCGATCAAGGCTTGCAGCAAAGACAAGCCTGGGCGATAGGCCAGGACGCCTGGACGCGCCACCTCGCCGCCCACAAAAACCTGGGTGGCTTGGGTGCTGCGCGCAATGATGTTGGGCCTCAGGTTGGCCAAGCCGGCCCGGCCGGTGCCTTCACCGCCCACCCGAACGTTTTGCGTGCCAAAACTACGCACCAGCACCGACACCTCGGGCGAGCGCAAAAACTTGGCATAGCGTTGTTTGAGCTGCGCCTGCAACTCTTCAGGGCTCAGCCCTTCGGCTTGCACCACCCCCACCATCTGCAGTTGCAGCTTGCCGTCTGGCCGCACCCGCACGGACTCGTTGAGCGTGGGCATGTAGGGGAACTTGATCTCCAACTCGTCGTTGGTGTGCAGCAGGTACTCACGGTTGCCCGGGCCACCGGACAAGGCATTCAAGCGCTCGCGCACTTCGTCTTGGACGTCTTCAGGCGAACGCCCCTTGACATGCAGCGTGCCGATCATGGGCAGGCTGACCTTGCCATCCGGCCGCACCTTCAAGGCCAAGTCAAACTGCGGCGCATCCGGGACACGCAGGTCGAACTCGTCGCCCACGCCAAAGCGATAGGGGGGCAAGGCGGGCTCAGCGTCCAAACCCGTCGGCAGGGTGGCGCCATCGGCCGTGGCTTGCGCGGCCGCGACCTGCCCGTCCATGTCGAGGCGCAAAAACGGCACCGGCCCAGAGGTTTGCGCCGGCGGCGTCAGGCTGCTGCAGGCGACCAGGCTGCCCACGACCAACAGCCCCGTCACCAAACGGAGCACACGGGCCAGACTGAATGAGGCTTGGCGGCTGGGGTTCATAGCAGGTCAATCGTATTCACGGTATCCAAGCTGCCGGCATAGGGCGGCGTCACATCGCCCGTACCCCCAGCCGCACGCCCATAGAGGACACTCAGCGTCACTTCATATTGAGACAAAACCACGGGCCAACTGAAGGCTTCCACAGCCCTCTGACGATTGGCACGCGACATCCGCTGGCGCTCTTCAGGGTCGGCCAACAAAGCATCCAAGGCTTCGACACAACTGTCCAAGTCCTTGAAATACCAGGCGCCTTCTCGAACGACCCAGCGGTTGAAGCGATTGTCGTGCGCCAGAACGGGATTTCCAGCACCCATGGCCTCAACCAGTGACGGATTTGTGCCTCCTACTTGGTGTCCATGCAAATAAAGTAGTCCATGCAGCCGAATCGCATTGACAACCTGATGGTCGTAGATGGCGCCAGCAAACACCACCTCTTGGCTGGCGGCCGCCATGACTTTGGCGTGAAACGCGTTCTGCTGCGGCTTGTAACTGCCCAAAACCAGCAGTTTGACCCCGCGCGGCCGAGCCGAAAAAGCCTTGACGATCTCGTACACCGAGTTTTCGGGCTCGGGACGCGCAATCAAGGTCAGAAACTGGCCCGAGGCCACACCCAAGGGGGCCAATAAATCGGCTGGCGCCTGGCGGATGATGTCTGTGCCGTAGGGAATGGTGCTGATCTTGCGTTTGTCCACACGACCGGCCAAGTGCCGCGCAATCATGGGGTGATCGGCCAACAAGTGGTGGCCGCCCAAGCAGCCCGCCCAATCGTTCAGGTACAGCCAAGCCTTGGCAATCGGCCCCCATTTATCGCGCGCCCATTCGATGCCGTCCATATTGATGACATGGCAAATCCCGGCCATGCGCAGACGCAGGCCCAACACCGCAGTGTTGTAGCCAAGCGTCAGCACCAACGCTGCCTTTTCGCGGACGGCATGCTGAATGCAAGCCCAGTCGAAGTGAATGCTGTTGAGCGCCGTGTCTTCACCAACGCCGATGTGAACCCGCCGAACCCCTTGCCAGTCAGATTCCGTCACCGGGCCTTTTTGGTCCTCTTGGCAATAGACGGTGACATCCCACCCACAACGGACGAGATAAGGGGCCAAACGTTCAGCAAAAGTTTCGAAACCGCCATGTTGCGCGGGCACGCCACGGATGCCCATGATGGCAATTCGGCGTGAGGATGTATTGGTCATGACTGCTGGGGCGTCACGGACGCCAAGTTCTGATCCTCGCGCACGGCGAAATCGCTCGCTGCGGAGAGGATGCTATTCAGACAGTTATACAAGCTATCACGACCAGTTCGCGTCGAAAAGGTGTGATCCGAGCGCTCAATCGTGGTCAAGTGCACGCGAGCGCTGGCAATTTGACCCTTTAAGAACGAGCCCGCCTCTTGGCGCAGCAGGGCCTGACCCGGGTCTCCCTCGGAGAATACAAAGCTGAGGGGCGTTGCATGACGGATCACTTGCCTCAAATCGCTCACCACATCCTCTGAGAGTGGCCAATGCAGCCGACGGCCGACATGGCGAGAGATGTTCTGCAGCCGGCCCATCAACCGAGCCGCCATCGCTCGGAGGATCACCCTGACGTGCACCTGCCCCCGCAGCAACTTCATCCAACGGGCGGGGTCTTTCAAGGAGCGTACAGCACCATCGGCGATATCAATCTGTCCAAAAGCATGGTGTGTCGGGTCCAATGACATGCCTGAGCGCCAGTGGTAGACCAAGGGATTGATCGCCACAACATGACTCAGCCGCAGCCCCGCCACGGCGCAGCGCCAGGCGTGGTAGGCCCCCGAACACAGGCCCACCAGCCTCACCTGGGTGACACCGTGCGTCTGCTCCAGCCACCGCAAGGCGGCACGGACGTCGTCCACACATCGGGCGTCGTAGACCTGGTCGGCACGCGAGGGCGATGCGCCAGCAGTGTCACGGGCCACACTGTCACCGATACCCCCCAGGTCGAGTCGCAAACACAGCTCACCGCGGGCCGCGCACTGCCGGGCAAAGTCCACCCACAGCCGATGCGGGCCGATGCGCCGCTCCGCCCCACTCGACAAAAAGAGGGTGGCCCGCGCAGACCGAGAGGCTGGGCGCGTGCATTGCGCCACCAAGCCTGGGCCATAGCTGACGAGCTCTTCCGTCCAGCCCGGGCCCGCGGCGCTTGGCGCTACACCAGGCCAGACCAAGCCCACCAAGTCCGACGCAGCGGCCCCGGCCTGCACAAGCCACGACCGCAAGGGCTGCGTCAAGTCCGGCCACACTGCAGAGTGCGCAATGGCCGTGGTCGTCGCCAGGTCGTCGCGCACCTCACCCTGCAAGCGCTCCACGCCCGCCCAAGCCGCCAAGGAAGCCCGTGCGGCCTCGGGCAGTGGACGGTCGCTGCGCTCCAAGAGCAACACCGGGCAAGCCGCCCTCTGCCCTGAGGCCTGCGGCGTTGGCCACTGGGCTGCGGCCAGTGCCTCGGCACTCGGGGCATCCAGCACAAAGCCACCGGCCATCGCCTCGCCGGCCTGCAAGGGCTCGCCCTGCGGCACCTGGCTCAGCAATCGCGCCTCCCGCAAAAAGGCGCGTCCCGAGGCCACCGGCGCCAACAGCAGCAGCGAGGCCACCTGATCCGCGCGCTGACGCAAACGGTCAGCCAACTGAGCCGCCAACAAGGCGCCCAGGCGCAAGCCCAGCAGGTGGACCTTGGGCGAGCCCGACACCTGCAACAGCGCCAGGGCGGCATCGTCCAAGGCGTCCAGCCAACTTGACCAGGCAGAAGCCCCGGCGGCCCGAGGCAAACTATCGCCCTCGCCGGGCAAGTCCAAACGCAGCACCGGCACCCCTTGCAGCGCCAGGCTATTCGCCAACGCACGCCAGCCCGCGTAGGCGCCAATCTCTTCGTCACCCCAGGTCGGGCACATCAAGACCGGATGCGCAACGGCCGGCTGTGCCGGGGCGTGCCACCAGCACAGGACCGTGCCACCCCGCGTGTCGAGGTAGAAGGGCTGCGCAGCGAGGCCCAGGCCTGGCTGCACGCTCAAGCCCCTCCGCTGATCACAGCGGGCGCCAATCCGTTGATGGCCTGCACCAGGCCGCGGAATGCACGCACCTTGGCGCCACTGGGTCTCAAAACCACCGTGCGCGAGGCGGCCGGGGCCAAGTCAAACCACTCGTGGTCTGCGACCCAGCCTTCTGCCTCGAAGTGAACACCGCGCGCCGCCCGCTGGGTGCTGAGGGTCACGCGACGCGACCCATCTGCTTGGGTCTGGGCCTGGGCGCTCAAGCCCAGCTCCTGACCCTGCAAGCCCGCCACCGTCGGCAGGAACATCAGCCGCTCAGAGAGCAGCTCGCCTTGCTGATTGCGCCAGCCCGCCCACAGCACATTGGCCACCGGCGGCCCAAAGCGGTAGGCCCAGTTGATATCCAGAAAGCCTTCGAGCAAAGCCTGCGCCGGCACCGCCGTGACCGAATGACCTGCCACCGTCACCGGGGCGCGGCCTTCGGCCACCACCACCTGCCCGTCGCGGAACAGCTTGAGCTCCACCTCGCCGGTCACGGCCTCGGCCGGATCGTTCACCAACTGCAAGGTGACGCCGTTGAGCCCGTCATCCGTCAGCAGCAGGCTGCGCGCCTGCCATGCCGAAGCCAAACCATGAAGCGCCGACTTGGGCCGTCCCACATCATCCAGCACTCCCCAGCCCGCACCGGGGCGCAGGTCGCGCAGCGTGAAGACCAAGGCGCCGCGGCACGCCGAGCCCGCGGAGCGCCAGCGCGCAAATGCGGCGGCCATGGTTTCAGCCACCGCCGCGCGGCCCAGCATCAGATGCCGTGCGGGGTCATAGGCGCGCAGATGATCGGCCCGGACACCGTAGAGGGTTTCGACGTAATGATCGCGCACATCGTCAAAGTCCCATCCGGCCCCCAGGTCACGCGGCGCGCCTTGCTTCCAGAGCGGGCCGTGCACCCGCGCCGCCTGACCTTGCGACAGCTCGCGCAGCGTTGCCAGGGTATCGTCACCAGGAATGTTGGCAAAGGCCAGGGCCTCGGTCGCAAATCTCACGCGGCTGCTGGCCGCGTCCTCCAAGGGGCGCTTGTAGGCGCCCACGCCGTAATAAGAACACGTGCCCACCGAAGGCTGAAAAGGCAGCGCACCACCGTGGGCGCTGGACGGCCAATACGCCACGCCAGGCAACACCTGAGCCAGCAGCGCAGGCACATGCTGATGAAACAACGCCGACTCCCAGGCCTCGCGCGGCGCCCCCCACATGGCAGCTTGTTGCTCAACTTCTGAGTTACCGCAAACCACCACCACGCTGGGCCGGGCCTGCCATTGCTGCGCCTGCTGGGTGACCTCGGCCTCGACCTCTGCCAAAAAGGCGGCGTCCTCGCCCGGGTAGTCCATATTGGCGAACATCAGGTCTTGCCAGACCATCACTCCCAGCGCGTCGCAAGCGTCGAAGAAGGCGGGGCATTCATACACCATGGGCCCAGCCACCCGCAGCATGTTCAAACCCGCCGCGCACAGGGGCTTCAAGAGATCGTGATACTGCTCGCCGGGGGCGTGCAGTGACAGAGCGTCAGGCGGTGTCCACACAGCGCCGCGGGCAAAAACGGGCACACCGTTGATCTGCAGCCCAAAGCCTTGTTGGGCGGTGTCCAGCGTCACCGTCCGGAAGCCCACGCGTCCAAGGTGTTGCGCAGCCTCATCACCCGGCCAGTGCAGTGACACCTCGTAAAGCGCAGGCCGGCCATGGGTGTGCGGCCACCACAAGGCGGGCTCGGGCACCACCACCTCGGCCTGCCAGCGCCCTTCGTCGCCCGGCAGCAACGCAGCTTGCACACGCTGTTCGCCGCACACGAGGCTGATGGCGGCGGCGCGCAGAGCTTCAGGCGCCTGGCTGGCCAGCGCCACACGCAGCCGTCCTTGGCCGTCGACCACCTCAGCCTGCCAGCTCAAGTGGGTCAAGCGGCGGGGCGCCAGAGGCTCGCACCACACGTCCCGCCAAGGGCCGATGGCGGGCGCGTTGGGAGACCAGCCCGGCGTGCGCCCCAACAGAGTGGTACGCACCCAGCGCAGTTGCTGCTGCGGCACCATGGGCGTGCGCCAACGCGGGCGGCCACGCCGCTGGGCCAGCAGCGGCGCCAGAGGCTCGCAGCGAATCAGCAGCTCGTTGCCGTTCGGCTTCACGCCCTGCGGCAGCAGCAGCTCATGCTGACGAAACATGTTTTGGCTGTGCAGCAGCACTTCACCATTCAGGCTGACGCTGGCCACGGTGGCCAGGCCGTCCAGCCCCAAGCACAGCGGCTGGCCGAGCCCTGTACCGGCGGGCGCGTCAAAGCAGCAGCGGAAGCACCAGCCTTCCTGGTCAAAGTCTCGCGTGGAGGACGCCAAGTGCCAGAGACCAGCCCGCTGCAATCCTGCCGCCACGGTCATGGGGCCTGGCAAAGCGATCCAGTCGGCGTCGTCGCCGGGCACTGCGTCGCCCTCAAGCCGCACCATGGCCCACTGGCCCACCAGGGGCAGGCGCAGCGGGCTGTCGGGGACGCGGGCTAGGCGGCGCATGGCAAACAGACCCTTAGGCGGTCAGCTCTTCCACGGCAGCTTGGATCGCTGCCACGCTGGAGAACACAGCGCGGGTCAGCAAGTGGTCGGGGAACTCAATGTCGAACTCACCCTCCAGCGCCAGCATGACGTTGACGCTGGCGTGCGAGGTCATGCCCGCCGCGTACAGGTCAGCATCAGCAGCCAGGGCTGCGGCGTCTTGCGACAGCTTGCCATGCTTGGCCAGGATGGCTCGGATACGCTCAGCAACAGAAGCACTCATGGAAAATCTCCTCGTCAAAAATCAAACACATTCGGGGGATGCGGCCTCATCAGCCACAGCAACGACCAAGGCACAGGCCTGCTCGCCGTCATGACTCAAAGACACCGTCATGCTGCGCACGCCCAGCGCCTGGGCATGCGCCAGGGCTCGGCCATGCAGGCGCAGCTCTGGCTTGCCCGAGGGCAATCGAAACACTTCAATCTGGCGCCAATCGACGCCCACCTCAGACAAGCCAAAGGCCTTGATGGCCGCTTCTTTGGCGGCAAAGCGCGCCGCCAAGCGCTCTACGCCGCCATCGACACTTTCGGCCGCCACCGCCTGCTCTTGAGCGGTGAACAAGCGCTGCACAAAGCGCGGACCAAACGCGGCCAGTGACTCACGCAGGGAGGCCAGCGCCACGGTGTCGATGCCTGCGCACAAGCGCTGGCCCGGCAGCGCGCGGGCGGCCCACTGAGGGTCAATCTGGAGAGTCTGCATGGAGGGGGCGGTGGCAGCGTTGAAGACGAAGGGGTCCATGTCACCGACGGCCCGCGCCCCAGCGGCATGGACCGGCTGCACCGGCGCCAAGGGGCCAGAGGCGGGCGGATGATAACGGAGCTAACGTGATCATGGGTAGAGCCCATGGACAAATCGGCGCAAGCCCCGCCACACCACCATCGTCAGCTCATGCCCCCCGTCAAAGGGCTGCCACTGCACGTGCGCGCCCGCTGTGTGAAGCATGTCGCGCAAGCCTTCACCGGCGCTGAAGGCCAGGTCGTTGTCGAGGCGCCCGTGCGTCACCCACACCGGCAATCCTGCCAATCGGGGCAGCAAGGGCTGCCAGGTGTCAAGGTCAATGCGCGAGGCCGACATCAGCGCCAAGGCATCGGCCTGAGCGTCGGGGTGTTGCAGCAAGTAGTCAACGGCCAACATGCCCCCTTGCGAAAACCCCGCCAGCACCAATGGCAAACCGGGGTGCTGTGCGCGGGCAGCCCGCACTGCCTCATGCAAAGCCTCCCTCGCTCGTGCGCGTTCTTTGGGGGACCGCTGGGCCAAGTCAACGGGGCCTGTCGCCAGGGCGGCCTCACGCTTGGCCAGGTCCACCGGCCACCAGGACAGCGATCCATCCGGGTACTGCACCGGCCCGGCCGGGCAACACACCAAGGCCTGCGGCTCCAGGACTTTGGCAAATGCCTGCATGGTCTGCGGCAGCATGGTCAAGCCATGCAGCAGCAGCACCAAGCAACGCGGGGCAGGGTCTGTGGCATTAAAGGCAGGTGAGGACATGACGAAAAAGACAGAGAAAGACAAGCCCGCCAGCGCAAGCTTGGCGCAATCCTCTGCCCGAGACAAAGTTTCCCGTGATTTTCTCGCGAGCCTCACCGTTTCGTGAGCTTGATTTCGCGAACAACTGACGCATTGCCCGCAAAATTCAAGGCATGTCCTTCTGACGGCAAGCCCTTTGGCTCACCCGTCCTTACTGGAACCGTTACATGTCCACCCTTGCCCCTTCTTTCGACGCCTTGCTCGACGCCGCCCACCGCATCAGCAAGGAGGTGTCCGCCTTGCATGCCAATGACGTGGATGTCAAAGGCCGGTTCCCTCGGGAGTCCGTGGAAGCCATGCGCGCCGCCAAGCTGATGTCAGCCCCGGTGCCGCGGGAGCTGGGCGGCTCGGGCTGCAGCATGCGGCAATTGGCGCAGATCGTCTCCGCGCTGGCGCCGGGATGCGCCTCGGCCGCCATGGTGCTGACCATGCATTACAGCCAGGTGGCCTGCTTGATGCGCAACACGGGTGGCAACCCCACGCTGCTGCAGCGCGTGCGCGAACTCTGCGAGCACCAGCACCTGATCGCCTCCATCACCTCAGAAGTGGGCACTTTTGGCGATACCCGAAGCAGTATCTGCGCCGTCGAAAGGTTGGGCGACAGCTACCGCCTGAACAAGGATGCCACCACCGGCTCTTATTGCGCCGATGCCGACGTCATCTTGGTGACTTGCCGCAAGACGGCCGACTCTGCCGCCAACGACCAGTGCTTGGTCTACAACCGCAAGTCCGACCTGACGCTGGAGCAGACCAGCACCTGGGACACTTTGGGCATGCGCGGCACCTGCAGCCCGGGCTATAAGTTCAGTGCCACCGGCCCCATCGACCATGTGCTGCCCGTGGACTATGCCGAGATTTCGGCGGCGTCCATGGTCCCTTACTCGCACATCCTGTGGTCGGCACTGTGGATGGGCATTGCGGCCGGCGCCTATGGCAAGGCCGCCCAGTATGTGCGCACCCTGGCCCGCAAGAACCCGGGCACCGTGCCGCCCCAGGCCCTGCCCTTGGCCGAGCTCAACACCCGGCTGCAGGTCATTCGCCAGCAGATCATGGCCATTGCCGATGAGTACGACGGCTTTGTGGCCGCCGGCGACAAGGTGGAGTCCTACAGCAGCCTGAGCTGGGCGCTGCGCATGAACAACCTGAAGATTTCTACCTCGGAGGCCGCGCCGCAGATCGTGATCGCCGCGCTGCAGATCGTGGGCATCCAGGGCTACAAAAATGACGGCCCTTACGCGATGGGCCGCCCGCTGCGCGACGCGCTGTCGGGCTCGCTGATGGTCTCCAACGACCGTATTGCTGCCAAGAGCGCCGCCCTGCTGTTGGTCCACAAAGACGACTGACCCCGAACCCACCATGACCACACCTCAAGACCGCTACGACCCCAAGGCCTTCTACGACGGCCTGGTGGCCCATGGCCTGATCATTCCCACCCCCATCAAGGGCGGCTACGGCCGCGGTGCGGTGTTCGAGGACATCCTCGACCGCTTTGACGCGCTGGTCCAGCGCGAAGCCGCAGGCGACGGCGCCGAGACCATGACCTTTCCGCCCATCGTCGCGCGCACGATGATCGAGAAGATGGGCTATCTGGACAACTTCCCGCAGCTCATCGGCAGCATCCACAGCTTTTTCGGCAAAGAGCTCGACGCCCGCGCCATGGCTGATAAGGCCCGCAACGGCGAGCGCTGGGAAGAGGCGCTAGAGATCACCGAAAGCATGCTGTTGCCGGCCGCCTGCTACCCGGTCTACCCCGTCTTCAGTGGCCTGCTGCCCGACGGTGGCCGCTTGGTGACCGTGCGCAATTGGTGCTACCGGCACGAGCCCTCGGATGAGCCCACCCGCCTGCAATCCTTCCGCATGCGCGAATACATCCGCGTTGGCGCCCCCGACGATGTCCAAGCCTGGCGCAACGCCTGGCTGGAGCGCGGCCTGCGCCTGTTGCAGGGCCTGAAGCTGCCGGTGATCAGCGATGTGGCCAACGACCCCTTCTTTGGCAAGGCCGGCAAGATGATGGCGACCAGCCAGCGCGAGCAGCAGCTGAAGTTCGAGATCATGGTCCCGGTCATCTCCGAGGAAAAGCCCACCGCCATCTGCTCCTTCAACTGGCACCAAGAGCACTTCACCGGCAAGTTCGGCATCCAGCGTGCCGACGGCAGCACCGCCCACACCGCCTGCCTGGGCTTTGGCCTGGAGCGCGTCACCCTGGCGCTGATCAAGACCCACGGTTTTGACGTGAACCAATGGCCCGCCGATGTGCGCGCCCAACTCTGGCCTTGAGTGTCCAATCCGGATGAGCATGAGCTTGCGCAGCACCCTCGACACCTTGGCACTGTCCCGCGCCACCGCCCTGCCCGGCCTGGACCCCGCCCACTACCAGCGCCATGCCCTGCATGGTGAGGGCGCGGTGTGGCCCGAGAAAAACTGCTATGCCGACCTGTGGATCGAGCTGCTGCATGCCATGGGGCTGGACCCTCATGCCATGCTGGGCGTAACGCTGCCGCTGGACTTTGAAGGCGACCAGTGGACTTTTTTCAAGCCCTCGCACGACGAACTCCGGCGCTGCTATGGCCTGGATGTCCAAGAGCTGACGCTCTGGCGCCCGCTGCTGGATCACGCCCTGGAGCACCTGAGCGCCGGCAAGCTGATCAGCGTCGAAGCCGATGCGTTTTGGCTGCCCGATGTGGCCGGCACCGATTACCGCCAGAACCATTCCAAGACCACCATCGTGCTGGCCGACATCGATGTCGCCGCCAAGCGCTTGGTCTACTTCCACAACGCGGGCTGCTATGCGCTGGAGGGTGAAGACTTCGACCGCACCTTCCGGCTGGGCCAGCCCGCCGACCCCAGCTATCTGCCGCTGTTTGCCGAGGTCATTCGCAGCGACCGCCGTGTGTCTCGCCCCTTGGCGGAGCTTCAAGCTCAAGGCCGAGCCCAGCTGCCGGACTTGCTGAAGCGCCGCCCCACCGACAACCCCATGCACCGCTTTGGCCAGCGCTTCCACCAAGATTTGCCGTGGCTGCGCGAGCAAGGGCTGGATCACTATCACGTCTGGGCCTTTGCCGGCACGCGGCAAATGGGCGCCGGTTTTGAGTTGGCCTCGCGCTGGCTGCGCTGGCTGGAGCTTGGCCCCGCGGCAGAGCCCGCCGTCGCCGCCTTCGACGAGATCGGCCAGACCGGCAAGACGCTGATCCTCAAGGGCGCGCGGGCGGTGATGTCAGCCAAGCCGACGGACCTGAGCCCGCTGTTCGATACCCTGGCCAGCGCTTGGGACCGTGGCTTCGCGGCGCTGGACCAACTTCAGGCCTAAGGCGCGCGAACGCGCCCTCATGGGGTGAGGCCGGGCTGGTCAGTCGGGCCGATTGCGCATCCAGTCTGCCGTATCGAAGAAAGACTTCTGCAGCCGGCTGGCCAAGGCCTCAGGCACCTGCTCGTCTTCCATCGCCTGGAACATGCAGGCCAGCCACTGGTCGCGCTCTTCACGGCCGATGGAAAACGGCAGATGGCGCGCCCTCAAGCGAGGGTGGCCAAAGCGCTCGATGAAATGGTTGGGCCCGCCCAACCAGCCGCACAAAAACCAAAACAGCTTGTCGCGGGCGTCGTCCAGCGTGCTGCCGTGGACCTGGCGCAGCACGGTGAAGCGGGGTTCCAAGTCCATCAGATCGTAAAAACGATCCACCAAGCTGCGCACGCGCGCTTCGCCGCCCATCATCTCGAACGGTGTGGGACCAGCAGGTGCAGAAGAGGTGTCGTCGTCGGCCATCAGTCGGCCAGGCGCGTGGCCGCCGCCACAATGCCTTGGGCCGCGGGGCTGCCTGGAAAGCAATCCAGCAGCAATTGTCGCCGCTGCACGGCCTGACGCACGGCGGGGTCCGACGGAATCTCGCCCAAAAAGGCCAGTTTGACCGGGGCTTCCAAACCGGGGGTGACATAGCGGTCGACGACTTGCTGCAATTGGCCCCGAATGGTGCGGCCTTCGCCAACCTTGCTGACTTGGTTGACCAAGAGACGCAAATCCCGACGTCCTTGGGTCGTGGCAATGACTTTGATCGTGGCGTAGGCGTCGGTCAGCGACGTAGGCTCGGGCGTGGCCACGACCAGCACTTCGTCGGCCAGCGAGACGGTGTAGAGCACCACATCGGAGATGCCAGCCCCGGTATCCAGCAAGATGCGGTCGTACTTGGGCCGGATCTGGCGAATCACATCGACCAATTGGTCACGCACTTCGGGCGTGAGGCGCGAATACTCCACCATGCCGGAGCCCGCCAGCAGCACGGAGAAGCCGCCGGGTGCCGGGATGATGGCTTCTTCAAGCTGATGCTTGCCCGTGAACACATCGTGCAGCGTGATCTTGGGATAGAGGTTCAGCACCACGTCCAGGTTGGCCAAGCCTAAGTCGGCGTCCAGCACCAAGACCCGCAGGCCTTGACGCGCCATGGCAGCAGCCAGGTTGGCAGACACGAACGTCTTGCCCACCCCGCCTTTGCCGCTGGTGATCGCGGTGATTCGGGCCACATGGCCGGTTGAAGCGGCTTGGGCGTTCATGCAATATCCCCTGACGGTGAGCTGCCAAACAGCAGCCCTTTTTCTTCAGCACTGACCAGAGAGACCGGTGTCGGCTCCAGGCAAGTGCGGTTACGCCCTTCTGATTTGGCGCGATAGAGCTGCAAGTCCGCACGCTCCGCCCACAGCGAGGCCGAGGAGCGCACCCACTGCGGCGCAAAGGCTCCGCCAATACTGACCGTCACGCCCAGGCGTTGAGAGGGGCCCACATCAATGGCGCGGGACTCAATGCGCAAACGCACCCGCTCGGCCACGGTTTGCCCAAAGGCCGGTGGGCAGTTAGGCAAGATGATGGCGAACTCCTCGCCGCCGATGCGAGCGGCCAAGTCCATGGGACGCACGCTCTCGCCAATGGCCTGAGCCACGGCCTTGATGACGGCATCGCCACAGCTGTGGCCATGGCTGTCGTTGACCCGCTTGAAGTGGTCAATGTCCAGATAGAGCAACAAGGCCGGCTCGCCGGAGCGCGCCACCCGATCAATCTCACGGTTCAGCGCCGACTCGAACGTGCGGCGGTTGGCCAGCCCGGTCAGTGCGTCGCGGCTGCTGAGGTCGCAGAGCTTGTCCACCAAAGACTGCAGCCAAGCCCCAGAGCCCGGCAGGCCTTGCGGCAACTCCTGGCCGGTTTGGCGCAGAAGCTGCAGTGCTCGATCCAGGTTCAGAACCCCCGGATCGGGCAAGTCGGCGTAGGGAATGTGATCCACGGCAGGCGGCTTTAGCAGTGCTCAGTTCGATGAGGAGGCCAGTATAGGAGCGGGGGGGAGCGGCTCAAGACGGGGATAAAGGCCCCGAAAGCCCTGCAACTCCAGCCGCCGCAAGGGCCCGGTCATTGCAAGACTCTCGGTCAAGCTCCGCTGCGAGGCTTTTGTCGCGGCCTTCCACTTTGCGCCTCCACACCATGTCCAGTTTGCTCGATGCGCCACCCCGCCCCAGTAGCCCTGGCCTCAGCGATGGGTCGGCCCAAGAGTTCAGCTTCTCAGCGGCTGACTTTGAGCGCGTGCGGCAGCTGATTTACCAGCGCGCCGGCATCAGCCTGCACGAGGGCAAGCGCGCGATGGTCTACAGCCGCCTCTCGCGGCGCCTCAGAGAAACCAACCACACCAGCTTTCACGCCTATCTGGAATGGCTGGAGCGCTCCAGCGGTGCGGCCGGCGAGCAAGAGTGGCAGGAATTCATCAACAGCCTGACCACCAACCTGACCGCCTTTTTCCGGGAAGAGCACCACTTTCATGCCATGGCCGAGATGCTGCGCAGCCACACATCCGGCCCCTTGCGAGTGTGGTGCTGCGCCGCCTCAACGGGTGAAGAGCCTTACTCCATCGCCATGGTGTTGACTGAAGCGCTTGGTGCCAGCCACCAGGCCAAGCTGCTGGCCAGCGACATTGACACCAAGGTGCTGGCTCAGGCCCAGCGCGGTGTTTACCCCGCCGACTCACGAGGCTTGAGCCCTGAGCGACTGAAGAGACATTTCTTGCGCGGCACCGCCAGCAACGCCGGCTTCATCCGTGCCAAGCCAGAGCTGAGCCGTTGCATCGAGTTTCGGCCCTTCAATCTGATGAGCACGCAGTGGAGCAGCCTGGGCGAGCCTTTCGACATGGTGTTCTGCCGCAACGTAATGATCTATTTCGACCCCCCGACCCAGCGCAAGGTGCTGGAGCGCATCCACCAGGTGATGAAGCCCGGCGGCATGCTCTTCGTCGGTCACTCTGAAAACTTCACCGAGTCGCGCGACTTGTTTGCGCTGCAAGGCAAGACCATTTATCGCCGGGCCTAAGTGCCTTCATGAGCCTCCCCACACTCACCAAAGCCAGCCCATGAATCCACCGCTGAACACTGCCAGCCACACCAAGTCTCCAGCGATCGGTGGGCGCAATCAGCGCCTTGAGAAGCTGAAGTCACAGCCTCGTCGGGCCGGTGAAGCGTCGTTCTTTTATTACGACGCGCACTTTGGCAATGAGGCCGTCAAAGTCTTGCCCGGCGAGTACTACGTCGACACCGAAGACATTCTGGTGATGACCACTTTGGGCTCCTGTATCGCGGCCTGCATCTGGGACCGCGACCGGCGCATTGGCGGTATGAACCACTTCATGTTGCCTGAGGGCGCTGGAGACTCCGGCCGCTACGGCACCTACGCGATGGAGTTGTTGATCAACGAGATGATGAAGCGCGGCGCCTCACGCTTGAGCATGGAGGCCAAGATCTTTGGCGGCGGCGCCGTCATCAGTGGCATGAACAGCATCAATGTCGGCGAGCGCAACACCAAGTTCGTCACCGAGTTCCTCAGCACCGAGCGCATTCCCATCGTCTCCAAAGACGTGCTGGACATCTATCCGCGCAAGGTCTGCTTCCTGCCGGCCAGCGGCAAGGCCATGGTCAAGCGCTTAGCGCCGGCCAATGCCGAGGCACTGGTCGCCCAAGACAAACTCGCCGCGCAGAATGCCGCCCCCGCCACCACAGGCGGCGGCTCTGTGGACTTGTTCTAAACACCAAAACCAAAACCTGCTCAGGAGCTTCAAGCTATGTCTAAGACCCGTGTCGTGGTGGTGGATGATTCAGCGCTGGTGCGCAGCATATTGAGCGAGATCATCAATCGCCAACCGGACATGACCTGCGTTGGCGCGGCCGCCGACCCGTTCATCGCCCGCGAGATGATTCGCAACCTGAACCCAGACGTCATCACCCTGGATGTGGAGATGCCGCGCATGGACGGCATCGACTTCTTGTCCAAGCTGATGCGCTTGCGCCCCATGCCGGTGGTGATGGTGTCCACGCTGACCGAGCGCGGCGCCGAAGTCACCATGCGGGCCTTGGAACTCGGTGCTGTTGACTTTGTGGCCAAGCCCAAGATTGGCATTGCGGATGGCTTGAAGATCCTGGCCGAAGAGATCACGGACAAGGTGAGGATCGCCTCCAAAGCCCATGTCCACCGCCCACCACCCTCGGTGACTGCGGCTGTGGCGGCCGCTGGCACAGCCGCCGCGTCGAGCGCCGCCAGCGCAAGCCCAGCCGCCACCGCCAAACCCAGCGCGCCGCTGGGCCGCGTCTCCACCGAAAAGATCATCTTCATCGGCGCCTCGACGGGTGGCACCGAAGCCACCAAGGAAGTGCTGGTCAACTTGCCGCCTGACTCTCCTGCCGTGGTGATCACCCAGCACATGCCGCCAGGCTTCACCAAGAGCTACGCCACGCGCTTGGATGGGCTGTGCAAGATTCGTGTGAAAGAGGCGACCGATGGCGAGCGCATCCTGCCAGGCCACGCCTACATCGCACCGGGTGGCTTGCATCTATCTGTCGAGCGCTCGGGCGCCAACTATGTGGCCCGGGTGCGCGACGGTGAGCCCGTCAACCGCCACAAACCAAGTGTGGAAGTGCTGTTTGAATCTGCCGCTCGAGTGGTCGGGCCCAACGCCTTCGGCATCATGCTGACAGGGATGGGCGCCGATGGCGCCAAGGCCATGAAGGCCATGCGGGACGCCGGGGCCTTCAACATCTGCCAAAACGAAGCCAGCTGCGTGGTGTTTGGCATGCCGCGAGAGGCGATCAACCATGGTGCGGCCGACGAGGTGCTGCCGCTCAACCAGATTGCCGGCCACTTGATCGACAAGCTGCGCGCCGCTCACGGTGCGACGCTGCATCGCGTTTGAATGCGAAAGAGGGCAGCCCTGGCTGCCCTCCTCTTCAACGTGTCAGGCCTGCGCTCACAAGCCGTTGCGCGCCGCCACGCCCGTGGCGGGGAAGTCTGTGAAGACCCCATCCAAACCCAGGCTCATGTAGTAGCGCATCTCGGCCTGCGGGTCTTTGAAGCCATAGCCCGAGGCATCATTGCGGAAGGTCCAGGTGTAGACCAGCAAGCCCTTGCTGTGCGCCAGCTCCACCACGCCGGTGCTGCCATCCACGCGACGGTCGTTGATGCTCAGCGTCGTGTCGCCCGTGCGCTCCACGCCGTCATCCACCGTCTTGACCAGATAGGGCTTCCAAGGCCCGACGGCGTCCGCATAGGTCTTCACAAAATCAAGGCCGCTGCTGGTGAGCAGGTCTGAGAACAGACGCGCATCGCCCTTCACCACAAAGTCATAAGGCTGGCGGTAAGGCGCCACCAAGGACATGCTGCCGTCTTTGTTCACGTCATCGGCATCAATCAACTGCACCAAGCGGATGTCGGTCTTGGTGTTGAGGTATTGCAAGTTGCTGACTTCAAAGGATTGGATGAACACCGGCGCCGTGCGGGTGTTGCCATAAGCCAGGTGCAGCATGCTGACCAGCTTGTCTTCAAACACATGGCTGCCGAACAAGCCATCGTGGAAGGTGGAGTGCTTGACTTCCGGATAGATGCCCACCGTGCGCCCTGTCTTGGCGCTGGCATTCTTGGCCAGGGTGATGACTTCGGCCAAAGTAGGGATGCCGAATTGGCCGTTATACGCTTGCGAGCGGCTGGCCCGCGATTGCACGGCACGCAAGGTCTTGATCTCCGCCAGCGTGAAGTCGCTGGCAAAGTAGGCGGTGGTCGGCACACCATCGACCATCTTGGTGCTCATGCGGCTGGCCGGGAACTTGGCGGCCACGTCGGTGGTGCTGTCCAGCATGGGCTCATGGCGGGCGATCATTTCGCCATCGGCCGTCAGCACCAGATCAGGCTCAATGAAGTCAGCCCCTTGGTCAATGGCCAGTTGGTAGCTCTCCAAGGTGTGCTCAGGCCGCTCGCCCGAGGCACCACGGTGGCCGATGACCAGCGGCGCTTCGCCGCTGAGTGTGTTGTAGCGGGGGTCGTCACCACCGCCGCAGGCCTGCAATGCAGCCAAGGCCAAGGCGGCCCACAAGAGTCGAGCGTTCATGAGTGTTCCTTCCAACGATGAGGTTTTGTCGTGCGTCACGGTGCCGCACGGCTTGACCCTAACGGGATTGTTGATGGGCATCAAGCCCCAAAACCCACATGATGCTCGCGCCGTGTGAAAGGCGCGTGACACAGCTTCGCGAGCCAGCCCCTCAAGCTGGGGGGAGGAACAAGGCCTGCAGGTCGCTCAAGAAATCAAAGCCACGCTCGGTGGGGCGCCACACCACGCCCGACTCACTCATCTGACGCTCTAGCAAGCCCTTGGCCTGGGCCTGGGCCAAGCCTTGGCTGATCGCCGAGGGCGGCAAGCCGGTGCGCTCTTGGAACAAGGCCTCCTCAAAACCGTCACGCAAGCGCAAGGTGTTGAGCATGAACTCGAAGGGCAATGCCTTGCGTGCAACCTCTTCATCATTGGAGCAGGCTTTGCCGGCCAAGGCCTCACGCATATAGGTCGCCGGCTCGCGCCATTTGACCTGACGCACCACACGATGAGGGTAGCTCAGCTTGCCATGCGCGCCAGCGCCCAGGCCCAGGTAGTCGCCGAACTGCCAGTAGTTCAGGTTGTGCGTGCAGCGGTGGCCGCTGCGGGCATAGGCGGAGACCTCATAGCGCTGCAGCCCCGCGGCCGCGGTGGTGGCCACCACCTGATCCAGCATGTCAGCACTGACATCGTCATCGGGCAGCACCGGAGGGTGATTGGCGAAGACGGTATTCGGTTCCAGCGTCAGGTGGTAGAGCGAGAGATGCGGCGGGGCAAAGCTCAGCGCCGTGCTGAGGTCTTGGGCCAAGTCATCCGCCGTCTGCCCTGGCAGGGCATACATCAGGTCGAGGTTGAAGGTGTCAAAGCAGGCCGCCGCCTCGGCCACGGCGGCGCGGGCTTGGGCGCCATCATGGACACGGCCCAGGGCCTGGAGCTTCGCATCGTCAAAGCTCTGCACGCCAATCGACAAACGCGTGACACCGGCCGCCCGATAGGCCCGAAAACGGTCTTTCTCGAAGGTGCCGGGGTTGGCCTCCATGGTGATCTCGCAGCCCGGCAACAGGGGCAGCAGCAAACGGATGTCACTGAGCAGGCGGGCAATGGCCTCGGGCGAGAACAAGCTGGGCGTGCCTCCGCCAATGAAGATGGAGTGCACCGAGCGCCCCCACACCAGCGGCAAGCTGGCCTCCAGGTCGGCACGCAGCGCGTCCAGGTAGCGGGCTTCGGGCAGGGTGTCTTCCGCGGCTTCGGCGGGCGACAGCCGAATGCCTTTGAACTCATGCGAATTGAAGTCGCAGTACGGGCATTTTTTGAGGCACCACGGCAGGTGCACATACACGGACAGCGGCGGCGGTGCGCCCAGTTGCAAGGTGCCGGGGCGCAGGTAGCGCTGGACCAGCGCCTCGCCATTCATTGGCCCAAGCCCCAGGCGCTTTGCATCAAGCCCAACAGTTGGGCCGCCGCCAGCGCACGGTGGCTGTGCGCATTCTTGGTGGCAGAGTCCAGCGCCGCCACGGTGCAGCCGAAAGCAGGAATGAACATCAGCGGGTCATAGCCAAAGCCACCCTCCCCTTGCGGCGCGCGCAAGATCTCGCCCTGCCAGCGGCCAAAGGCGATCAAGGGCTCCGGGTCGTCGGCCGAGCGAATGGCCACCAGTGCGCAGACAAAGCTGGCCCGGCGCTGAGCCTGGCCTTGCAGCCGGCTCAGCAGCAGTTGGTTGTTGGCGGCATCTTGCAGGGCTCTGAGCGCCTCTCGCTCCGCCGCTGGCGGCGCGGTGAAAGGCGCATAAACCGCGCTTTGCACGCCGGGCGCACCGCCCAGCGCATCCACACACAGGCCGGAGTCATCCGCCAGCGCAGGCAGGCCGGTGGCCGCCGCCGCATGGCGGGCTTTGGCCAGGGCGTTCTCGATGAAGGTGATGTGGGGCTCCTCGGTCTCGGCCACGCCCATGGAGCCTTGGGTGACCAGGCTCAAGGGCAAGGCGCCCAGCAGCGCGCTCAGCTCTTTGAGCTTTTTGGCATTGTTCGAGGCCAGCACCAGCTTCATCTTGCAGCCCTTGCTCAATCAGTCTTGTGCGGGCAGCGGCTGCGCGAGAGCAGTCTTCTGGGCTTGCACCAAGGTGGCAATCCCAGCAGTCGCCAAGTCCAGCAGCGTGCCCATCTCAGCCCGGCTGAAGGCCACGCCCTCGGCTGTGCCTTGCACTTCCACAAAGCCACCGGCACCGGTCATCACCACATTCATGTCGGTGTCGCAGGCTGAGTCTTCGACGTACTCCAGATCCAGCAGCGGCGTGCCTTGGACGATGCCCACCGAGATCGCGGCCACATGGTCGCGAATGGGGTTGCTGCTCAGTGCGCCGCTGGCCAAGAGTTGGTTCACGGCGTCTTGCGCCGCCACAAAGGCCCCGGTGATGGCCGCCGTGCGGGTGCCGCCATCGGCTTGCAGCACGTCGCAATCCAAGGTGATGGTGCGCTCGCCCAAGGCAGCCAGGTCGAACACAGCACGCAGGGAGCGGCCGATCAGGCGCTGGATCTCTTGGGTGCGGCCAGTCTGCTTGCCCTTGGCCGCTTCGCGGCTGGAGCGGGTGTGCGTGGCGCGCGGCAGCATGCCGTATTCAGCCGTGACCCAGCCTTCGCCGCTGCCCTTCTTGTGGGGCGGCACACGTTCTTCCACCGATGCGGTGCACAGCACCCGCGTCTGGCCAAACTCGATCAGGACCGAGCCCTCGGCGTGGCGGGTGTAGCCCCGCGTGATGCGAAGGGGGCGCAAAGCATCGGCCGGACGGCCCAAGGGGCGGACGAAGGTCATGAGAATTCCTGTCAATGGTGAATGCAGCGCATCAGGGGCTTGTGGCAGCCCGTGCGCCCGGGAAGGCTAGCGCCCCTTTTTGGAGGTGCGCTGAATGGCCTCGTTGATTTCGCGAATGGAGCGCTCGATTTCGGCCTCGTCCAAATCAGGCAGCGTCGCATCGGCCATGCTGGCTTGAATGGTCGAGGCAAAAACATCCTCGCCCAAAGACTGGGTGGACACGCCTGACAGGCTGTCGCGGTCTTCAGCCGCTTCCCACTCCACCGCCAAGACGGTGACGTTGTCGCAGTGCGGGCCACCTTGGCGCAAGGCCTGCTCGACCAGTTCGGGCACCCCGTCAGAAATGGGGCGCGCCGCAAACGTGCTGACGATTTCATCGTCGCTCAACACGCTCCACAAACCGTCCGAGCACAGCAGCACCCGGTCGCCCGCCTGCATCTGAATGGGGCCGACGGTGTCGATTACCGGCTTGCCGGGACTGCCCAAACACGTAAACAAGACCGAGCGGTTGAAGCGCGCATCAATGGGCACCACCTGGGACAAGGTCTCTTGCAGCTCGGTGTAGGAGTGGTCGCGGGTGCGGGCCAACAAGACGCCATCTCGCACGAGGTAGAGGCGCGAGTCACCGCAATGGGCCCAATAAGCGGTGGCACCTTGCATCAGGCAGCCCACCATGGTGGTGCGCGGTGTATCGACCAGTGACTTGTCTGTGGCGTAGCGCAGCAGTTGATAGTGCCCAGCGAGGATGGACTCCTGCAAAAAACGCAGTGGGTTCTTCAACTGCGGCTTGGCCTCGCGCTGGAACGCGGCCGCCATGGTCTGCAGCGCCAACTGAGCCGCGACCTCGCCCTCAGGGTGGCCGCCCATGCCATCGGCCAAAGCGAACAGGCCGGCATCTCGCGTGTAGCAATAGCCCATGCGATCTTCGTTCTTTTCGCGCCCGCCCTTGCGGCTGACTTGGTAGACGGAGAACCTCATGATGGCATGTGCTGGCTAGTGGGAGAACGCAGCCCTTAGCTGCGTGCCCCCGATTTCAAATTCTCGATCTGCAGCTTCAAGCGCTCGGTGAAGCTCAGCGAGGTGTAGCGGCGCTCGGTCTCACGCGAGAGCTCTTTTTGCAGGGCAAACACGCTTTGCGGTCGGGACAGCGGGTCCAACGACATGCACCACTCGGTCACCTCGATGAGGTTGTCAGAGTAGGTGTTGCGCAAGCGCGAGAGCGACAGCGGCAGGCGGTCTTTCTCGATGCGTTGCGGGGCATCGTTGGGCGGGTAGCCCTGCATGCAGGCATAGAGGCAAGCCCCAATCGCGTAGATGTCCGTCCACGGGCCTAAGGCCCCATCGCGGCGGTACATCTCGGGGGCCGCAAAGCCCGGCGTGTACATGGGACGGATGAAATTGCCCTCTTTGGACAGCACTTCGCGCGCCGCGCCGAAATCGAGCAGCACCGCGCGGTTGTCGTTGGTGATGAAGATATTGGCCGGCTTGATGTCCAGGTGCAGCATCTTGTGCTGATGCACGATGCGCAAGCCGCGCAAGATCTCGTCGAACAGGCTGCGAATGGTGGACTCGCGGAATACCTTTTCGCGCTTCAAATCGCGGGCCGTGATGATGAAGTCCTGCAGGGTATCGCCCTGCAAGTAGTTCATCACCATATAGACGGTTTCGTTCTCGCGGAAGAAATTCAGCACCGAGACCACGCTCGGGTGAGAAATCTGGGCGAGCGAGCGCCCTTCTTCGAAGAAGCTCTTCAGGCCCAGGCGATACAGGGGCTGCTTTTCCGGCTTGACGCGTGGAATCAGCTCGCCTGCCGATCGCTCGGCCAGAGACGCCGGTAGGTACTCTTTGAGCGCCACATGGTGCCGACCTTCGTCTTCGGCGAGGTAAACCACACCAAAACCGCCGGCCGCCAGTTTCTTGACGATCTGGTAGCCACCGACCACTGTGCCCGCGGGCAACGGGGCTGGTTTAGGCTTTGACATAATCCTTGTTTTTGCTAGGTGCAAAAGCTCCATGCCAGTTTACAGCATGACCGGGTTCGCCAGCGCCGCTGCCGCCCCCCGGAATGAGGAAGTTCCCACCCAGCCCGGCGTCACCGTCGAGCTGCGTTCGGTCAACAGCCGCTTCCTCGACATCGCCTTCCGCTTACCCGACGAGTTGCGCCACTTGGAGCCCGCTTTGCGCGACCTCCTGGTGGGTGGTCTCAAGCGCGGCAAGGTGGAGGTCCGCGCCGCCCTAGGCCGCGCTGCCGACGAAGGTCTGCCGCAGCCCAGCTCTGAGCAGCTCAACCGCTTGGCGCGCATGGAGTCTTCCGTGGCCGCCTGGCTGCCCAAGGCCAAGCCCTTGAGCGTGCATGAGGCCTTGCAATGGTGCCGCGGCAGCGCCGCGCCCACGGCTGCCCCGCAGTGGGACGAATTGACACTGGCCGCCGCCCGCGAGGGGCTGACCGCGCTGCGCGAGGCCCGCAGCCGCGAAGGTGAGCGTCTGGTGCAGATCCTGATGGAGCGCGTGCACAAGCTGCGCGAGCTGGCCGCCCAGGCCGAGCCCCAGGTGCCGCTGGTGGTCAAGCGCCAGCAGGAGCGCTTCTTGGAGCGCTGGAACGAAGCCTTGCAAAGCGCTGGCGCCGGCCATGCGATGACAGCCGAGTCCGCCCGCGAGCGCGCATTGTCGGAAGCCGCCGCCTTTGCCATCCGCATTGATGTGGCTGAAGAGCTCTCTCGCCTCAAGGCACATTTGGACGAGATCGAGCGTTTGCTGACGGCTGGTGGCGAGCTGGGTAAGCGCCTGGACTTCCTGATCCAAGAGCTGCACCGCGAAGCCAATACCTTGGGCTCTAAATCTGCCGCGCTGGAGCTGACCGGCATCTCGGTGGAGATGAAGGTCTTGATCGAACAGATGCGCGAGCAGGTTCAAAACATCGAGTAAACACCATGGAGATGCCCGGAAACCTCTACGTCGTGGCCGCCCCCAGCGGGGCCGGCAAATCCAGCTTGGTCAAGGCCTTGCTGGAGGTCGACTCTCACCTCAATGTCTCGGTCTCGCACACCACGCGCCAGCCGCGCGGGCAAGAGCAGCATGGCCGCGAGTATTTCTTCATCCAACCCGACGAGTTCAAAGCCATGATTGAGCGCGGCGAGTTTGTCGAGTGGGCGGCCGTGCATGGCAACCACTACGGCACCTCGCGCGGTGTGATCGAGGGCCTGCTGACCCAGGGCAAAGACGTGCTGCTGGAGATTGACTGGCAAGGCGCCTTGCAGATCCGCAAGCTCTTCCCGGCTGCGGTGTTGATCTTCATCTTGCCGCCGAGCTGGGAAGAGCTGGAGCAGCGCCTGCGCCGCCGTGGCGAGGACCAGGCCGATGTCATCGCAACCCGCTTGGAGAATGCCCGCACCGAGGTGGCTCAGGCCCAGTTTTTCGACTACGTTATAATCAACGCCCTCTTCGAGACTGCCGTCTTTGACCTGAAGACAGTGGTCCACTCACAGCGCTTGAAATATGCGGCCCAACGCCGCGCCAAGGCGGCTGTGTTTCATTCGCTGGGCATTTAAGCCTCAGCGCTTCCTTACCAAGAGTCACTGGATCCCACATGGCCCGCATCACCGTCGAAGACTGCCTGAACAAGATCCCCAACCGCTTCCAGCTCGTGTTGGCCGCCACCTACCGCGCTCGCATGCTGAGCCAAGGCCACACCCCCCGCGTGGAAAGCAAGAACAAGCCCGGCGTGACCGCGCTGCGCGAAATCGCCGCCGGCGAAGTGGGCCTGGAGATGTTGCGCAAGGTCCCGACCTGACCACCAGTCACTGGCCACTCCGTCTGGCCTGACCACGACAAAGGGCGCTCAAGCGCCCTTTTTTCATGCCTGCCATTTCAGGGTTCATTGGCTTGGCCCAGGGAATTGCGAGGGCTTGGCGGCATCTTGCTCAAGTTACAGCGTATTTCCGCTAAATTCGAGCCATGGTGATTCGCACACTTGCTGACTTTCTCCCCGCCGCCCTGCAGTCCAAACCCCGGGTGCCCGCAGGCAGCCCGAGCGCGATGCCGCCGGAAGTCAGCTCCTTTGCCGCCCTCTCCGACAAGCTCGGCTACCTCAGCAAGACCGACCTCAAGCTGATCCGCGACGCCTACAAGTTCGCCGACGAAGCCCATCTGGGCCAGTTCCGCGCCAGTGGTGAGCCCTACATCACCCACCCGATTGCGGTGGCCGGCTTGGTGGCCGACTGGAAACTGGACGCGCAAGCCATCATGGCCGCGCTGATGCACGATGCCATGGAAGACTGTGGCATCACCAAGGTCGAGTTGATTGAGCGCTTTGGTGCCCCCACTGCCGAGTTGGTGGACGGCCTGACTAAGCTCGACAAGCTGCAGTTCTCGACCCGCGAAGAAGGCCAGGCGGAGTCCTTTCGCAAGATGCTCTTGGCCATGTCGCGTGATGTGCGGGTCATCTTGGTCAAGCTGGCCGACCGTTTGCACAATATGCGCACCATGGCGGCCATGGCGCCCAATAAGCGCGGCCGCATTGCCCGCGAGACGCTGGACATCTACGCCCCCATCGCCCACCGTCTGGGTTTGAACCAGACCTATCGCGAGCTGCAAGAGCTGTCCTTCTCTTACCTGCACCCCTGGCGCCACGCGGCCCTGGAGAAGGCCTTGCAGCGCGCGCGGGGCTATCGCCGCGACATTGTGTCGCGGGTCCAAAACGATGTGATCAAGGCTTTTGGCGAAGCCCGCATGCGCGTGGACATCTCGGGCCGGGAGAAAACTGTTTTCTCCATCTACCGCAAGATGCGCGAGAAGCACGCCGGCTTTGCGCAGGTCAATGACATCTTTGGCTTTCGCATCGTTGTGGCCAACTTGATGGACTGCTATCACGCGCTGGGCGTGCTGCACCAGCTCTACAAGCCCGTACCCGGGCGCTTCAAAGACTACATCGCCATCCCCAAACCGAATGGCTATAAGTCCTTGCACACCACCTTGGTGAGCCCCTTGGGCACGGCCGTGGAGTTTCAGATCCGCACGGATGAAATGCATGCCGTGGCCGAAGCCGGCATTGCCGCACACTGGCTCTACAAAGTGGGCGCACAAAAGAACGTCAACCCCAGCGATGTGGCCCAGCGCTTGGGTGCGATGTGGCTCAAGTCCCTGCTGGACATCCAGAACGAGACGCGCGACGCCTCGGAGTTCTTGGAGCACGTCAAGATCGACTTGGTGCCGGACGCGGTCTATGTGTTCACGCCCAAGAGCAAGATCCTGGCCCTGCCGCGGGGCGCCACGCCCATCGACTTCGCCTACGCCATCCACTCGGATGTGGGTGACCATTGCGTGGCGGCCAAAATCAATGGCGAACCCGCCGCCTTGCGGGCCGAACTGCGCAGCGGCGATGTGGTGGAGGTGGTCACCGCCACGGGTGCGCGCCCCAACCCGGCGTGGCTGAACTTTGTGCGCACAGGCCGCGCCCGCAGCAAGATCCGCCATTTCTTGAAGAACCTGGAGCACGAGGAATCGCAAGAGCTGGGCTTGAAGATGCTGAGCCAGGCCCTGCGCGCCGAAGGCCTGAGCCTGCCACCGCTGAGCGAAGACGCAGCCGGCCAGAACCCAGCCTGGTCCGCCTTGCTGCGCTGGAGTGGCAACCGCAGCACCACCGAGTTGCTGGTGGACATTGGCCTGGGCAAGAAGATTGCCACCATCGTGGCCAAGCGCATGGCCAAGCTGCTGCTGGAACAAGGCGAGCGCCCAGACGCGGTCACGCTGAGCCTGGGCCGCTATGGGCATGACGACAACACACCCACCCAAGGCCTGGTGGTGATTGACGGCACTGAAGCCGCCTCCATCTCCATGGCGCCGTGTTGCCGCCCGGTGCCGGGCGACGCCATCGTCGGCTACTTTGGCCGCGGCGAAGGCTTGATCGTCCACATGAGCGACTGCCTGGCCGGCAAACGCCTCTACGAGCGCGACCCTGAGCGCTGGATGCAGGTGGAATGGGCCGAACAACCTACCCGGCCTTTTGAAGCCGCCGTGCAGGTGCTGGTCAGCAATGGCAAGGGCGTGCTCGCCCAAGTGGCACAGGCCGTGTCGGCCGCTGAAGCGGACATCACCCACATTGCCATGGGCGATGAAGCGGTGGGCGAAACGGTCGAGATCCGGATCTTGGTTAGCGTGCGCGACCGCCTGCATTTGGCCGATGTGCTGCGCACGCTCAAGCGCTCACCGTCGGTGTTGCGCACCCAGCGGGTGCGGGCTAAATGAAGCCCGCTGGCCTCAACCCATGAAGAAGAAATTGAGCTTGTTGCCGTCCAAGTCGCGCCAGTACGCCGCATAGAAGCCCTCACCTCGGGGGCCGGGCGCACCTTCATCGGTGGCGCCTAACTCGATGGCCTTGCGGTAATACGCATCCACCTTTTCTTTGCTGTCGACCACCAAGGCCACCATGCTGCCGTTGCCCACGGTAGCGGCCTGCTTGTTGAACGGCGTCATCACCCCCACGCCGGGCTTGTCCATGGAGACGCCCCAGGCCACGCCCGAGGGGCCATCCCAGATTCGCGAGGCGCCCATGGCCCCGAACAGGGCATCGTAAAACGCCACGGCACGCGGCAGGTCGTTGGTGCCCAGGGTCACATAGCCAATCATGCTGATCTCCGGTGAATCGACGTGCTGAGCATACGCCGACTCACCCAAGCCCCAGAGGATCAGCGGCCCCGGATTTGCCCCAGGATAGCGTCGCGCCACTGCGCCTTTCGTTGGGCCTCCGTGGGCAGAGCAACAGCGCCTTGAACACTGCTGGAGGCCTTGTGGTCAAACAGGACCACATAGCTGTCCCCCACCTCGCCTTCCAGCCCGCGCCCCAGGTGAACCACACCGGGCTCCGCGGCCGTGGCCAACCAAGAACAGCCATAGGCCTGGGGTTCATTGACCAGGACTTGCTGCGCCCATTGGTCTGCGTAGGGGCTGGCGTAGAAGACGCGATCCGGCCAGGTGTCGGTCATCGACCCCTTGGCTTTGACCTGGTCTTGGCAGGCCTTGCTGTCGGCCTGCGTGACATAGAGATCGGGGCGGCCGTCGCCGTTGAGGTCGCCGATGGCAATGCTGTTGCCTTTGACCGGCAGTGGCGACGACCAGCTCGCTGTGGAAGGCAGGCTGCCGTTGGCCGCCTGAAGGTAAAGCTCTATGCGGTATTGCCCAGCCTCTTCCACCGACACCACCAGATCTCGACGACCATCGCCATTGACGTCGTGGATCTCCGCGGTGATCCAGGTCTTCGTGGCCATGGGCAACACTGCGGTGCGCCAGCTGATGTCGGCTTGCTGATACAGCACCACGCTGTCGGCCGCGGCAGTGCCGCCTTCGCCGACGGTTCGGCACAGCAGCAGGTCGTCTAAGCCATCACCATTCAAGTCCCCACTGCGCGAGCAATTGTTATAGGTCGTGACGTTGACCGCCGGCTCTGGGACCTCGGTGAAATAGAAGCTGCCGGGTGCGCCGTAGCGGAACAGGCGATTGATATTGGGCTTGCCATCGCTGCGATACGCGCCATGCACTGTGGTCCAGACCCCTTGCGTACCATCCGCCCATTTGAAGGGCTGGACGGTGCGTCCGCGTCCGTACGGGTCTTCAATACCTGTCGGCTTGGTGATGCGCTCCATGCTCACCGCCTTCTTGGACGAGGTATTGCGAAAGACTTCGTTGACGCCCTCGCCCTTGCCCTTGTCTGCCCCGAGCGTGCAGACCATGTCGATCTTGCCGTCGCCATCAAGGTGCATGAAACCGCATTCATGCCGGTCCATATTGCCGCCATCGACGGCTTGGGTGGGCAGCTTGTACTTCTGGAGGGTGTACTTGCCAGGGCTGCCCTTCTGGCAGGCGAAAGGCGAGTCTTTCAGGTCATGCCCCACAAACCAGTAGTCGATGCACCCGATGGCTCGGAAGTCATGCGAAGCCCGCCCATAGACCTTTTTGCCTGTCTCGACCAAGGTGTACTCGGGCAGCGAGGGAATGGTCTGCGCCATCACCTCTGTGCTTGCCCCGGCCCCGATGCTGACCCAGGTCAGCCACACACCCGCCACACCCACTAGCCCCCCTGGGGCCCTTCTTTGTTTCTGTGCCATCTATCCCTCGAATTGCTTTGCACCTAACTTTCTAGCTAGGTGGTGTTTTAGGAACGTTGTGCCGCCTAACGTCACAACTGCCTCTACACACGCAGAGCTCATTCGGGAATGGACAAGGCCTCCAAAAATTTTCCTGTCTGAGGCGAGGCCGCCTTTCGCTATCACGCCGGGGCCCAGCGCTTTGCGCTCCTGCACGCCGGCCGCCGCCCACCCTACGGTTCAGCCCTGGACCATGGCTTTGGCGCCCCGCCAGATGAAGGGCCAGTACTCACACTGCCCCATGGCCACAAATGGATGAATCACCTTTATCCGCCCTGGTACCGAAAAATTCATCTCCGGCGAGATATGTAAACATCAAATTCATGGCTGAAATTATCAAGGGGATTGATTTAGATTGATCTAACGATCCGCCATAAATGCCGAAGACCACCATGAATTCAAGTTCATTCCCGGTTGACCACCAGAGAACCAAAATCATTTTCTCCACCTTCGCTATTTTGTTGATGGTGACGCCCAGCATCAGCGTCGCTCAAACAATCAAATTGGAGCCAACTTATCAATTGATTGAATCCCGCAAAAAGGTGTATGGGCGCGGCTCTTATGACTTCAGAGGCATAGGATGCAAAGATTATTGGTTTGTGGGACACGACACCAGCGATGGGCCCTTCCTGTGTAGCCTTGGGGGTGGCATTCAATACAGCGCACAGAAATTCAGCCTGCCAGATACGGCCCTGGATGGAGACAAGGCAGACCGGCATGAATGTGGATTCATGCATCTGGACGCAGACAAGAAAATAGACATGGTGTGCGCCATCGGCGCCAATGAAGGCAAAGGGCAAGGCCCCAACGAGGTGTATCGCAACGTCTCCACAAAGTCCAACGTGAAGATGCAGCGAATGACAAACACCACAGGGCTAGAAGACATCTATGGAAGGAGCCGCACGGTAGAACCCTTCCGTTGGGCGGATGGCACTCAAGGTGTTTGGATTACCGTGCATGGGGCCTTGCGCCCCGATGGCCATGCAAATATAAACAGGCTGTTTCGATACAACGGATCGGGGAAATATACCTTCTCCGAAATTGTGGAGCCCTTGGTAAACATCACGACCTACAACAACTGCTCCCGCAGCGGCGACCTCAATGGCGATGGGCTGGATGACCTCGTGCTGTGTCGCACCGTGGGCCAAAATGGTAAGAGCCCTGCGCCAAGCATTATTTTATATCAAAACCCCAATAATACTTGGCGGCAAGCTGAATTACCTATGGTCAAGCAGCAATGGATCACCGCGGAGATCGAAGACCTTAATCACGATGGGCGCAAAGACCTGATCGTTTCGGTCAGCGATGCAAGCAATCATTCCATTGAAGTTTATTTTCAATCTTCGGATGGCAGCTTGCCAGCTCAGCCATCTTGGACGGCGAATCTAACGACTCAAGCCAACAGTATTGCAGTGGGCGACATGGACGGCGATGGCCGCGCCGACCTCTATGTCACGCAGTCTGACAAAGAGGCCTGCCAACAGCTCTCCGTGACATTGAAGAATATGAAAGACACATGGCCGGATATTCTTTTCCACACCCATGGCAGAACCGATGGCTGGACACCGCTGACGCTGAACACCGAGCCCCAAGCGAACGGGTGTTCGTGGCTGGCCACCGCCGCAGGCCCAGGCATCATCCATTTGGCACGGGGTTATGAGGGGCACCATGGCGATAACTACGCCATCCGGTTTACCTCATCCCCAACGAAATGACTTGATCCTGGAGTGATGCACCACGCCGGTACGGGTGAACCGCTCCTGATCGATGCTCACACATCGCGCAGACCAGATGTTTGACGCGATGTGCAGAGGACTTCAGGCTGGCTTCGGGTATCTCACTTCGACCACTTCCAGCGACTCCAAGCCGCCAGGGGTCATCAACTGCACCTCGTCACCTTCCCGAGCCTTCAGCAGCGCACGCGCAATCGGGGCGATCCAGCTCACTTCGCCTGCTAGGTGGTCGACCTCGTCGATGCCTTTGATGGTGATCGTCCGCTCTTCGCCTTTGCTGTTGGCGTAGGTCACGGTGGCGCCAAAGTAGATTTGGTCGCTGCCGTGGTGGGCTGAGGGGTCGACCACCTCGGCCACATCCAGGCGCTTGGTCAGGAAGCGGATGCGGCGGTCGATCTCGCGCAGGCGCTTTTTGCCGTAGAGGTAGTCGCCGTTCTCGGAGCGGTCGCCGTTGGACGCCGCCCAGTGCACGATCTCCACAATGCGCGGGCGCTCGTTGTCGATCAAGTTCAGCAGTTCATCGCGCAGCCGGGCATAGCCTGCCGGCGTCATGTAGTTCTTGCTGCCGGCGGGCAGCGGCGGCAACGCGCCGCTGTCATCGTCATCGTCGCTGTCGGCTTCTTTGGTGAATGCTTTACTCATGCCATCACCCGAGGGGCGTCGTGTTGTGGCGCAGGGGCCGCAGCAAACTCATGGAACAGGCGATGGGCCAATCGCTGCGGGTCGTTGTCGGTGCGCAAAGCGGTGTAGGCGGCTTGCGCTTCGGGGTAATGGCGGCGCAGGTAATTGAGCCACTGCTTCAAGCGCCCGGCGCGGTTGCGCGGCACGATATGGGCGCAGACGGAGGCCCAAAAGCTCTGCAACAGCGGCTGCAGCTCGGCCCAACTCAGGCCGCCTTGAGCCTTGGCCCCCGGATCACCGTGCGCCAAGATGGCCAAGGCCAATCCAGGGTTGGCCACCATGCCGCGGCCCAGCATCAGCGCATCGCAGCCCGAGGCCGCGCGGCAGGCTTGCGCATCGGCCACCGTCCAGATTTCGCCATTGGCCACCAGAGGCACGGCCACGGCTTGGCGGATGTCGGCCACCCGCTCCCAGTAAGCCGGCGGGCGATAGGCCTGGGCCTTGGTGCGGGCATGCACCACCAGCTCGGCCACACCGCCCTCCACCAGCGCCAGCGCACACTCCACCGCACGGCTGTCGTCTTGATTGCCCAGGCGCATCTTGGCCGACACGGGCAGGCCCGCGGGCACCGCCGCGCGCACGCTGCGGGCAATGCGGTGCAAGAGATCCGGCTCATCCAGCAGGGTCGCGCCGCCACCATGGCGGTTGACGATCTTGGCGGGGCAGCCAAAGTTCAGGTCAATGCCGGGCGCCCCCATCTCGGCGATGCGGGCGGCGTTGTCCGCCAAACACGCCGGGTCGCTGCCCAAGAGCTGCGGCCGCACCAAGACACCCGCTGGCGTGCGCCAGCCGTTAGCCTCCTCCGGCACGATGCGGCTGAAGACCCGGTGCGGCAAGAGCTGGTCGGTGATGCGGATGAACTCGCTAACACACCGGCTGATGCCCCCGGCGCGCGTCAAGGCGTCGCGCAGGGTGTGGTCGAGCAAGCCCTCCATCGGGGCCAGCAACAGGGGGCCAATCGCACTCATGGTGCTGTCACGTCACGGTGCGGTCTGGGGCGCAATGCGCGCGTCAGCGGTGCTTGAACTCAGGCGCGCGCTTTTGCACAAAAGCGCCCATGCCTTCACGCTGGTCTTGCGTGCCGAACAGCGAGTGGAACAGGCGGCGCTCATAGCGCACCCCGGTGGACAGGCCGCTCTCGAAAGACTCGTTGACCAATTCCTTGATCATCATCACCGAAGGCTGGCTCTGGGCATTGATTTGGGCGCACAGGGCCAAGGCTTCTTCCATCAGGTTGGCCAAGGGGATCACGCGCGAAACCAAGCCCGCGCGCTCCGCGTCTTCGGCCGTCATGAACTTGCCCGTCAGCAGCAGCTCCATGGCCTTTGACTTGCCAATCGCACGCGGCAAGCGCTGGGTACCGCCCGCACCAGGGACGATGCCGATCTTGATCTCGGGCTGGCCAAAGCGGGCGTTGTCCGCTGCCAGCACCACATCACACATCATGGCCACTTCGCAGCCCCCGCCCAAGGCAAAGCCGGCCACCGCGGCGATCACCGGCTTGCGCACCTGGCGGATGGTCTCCCAGTTGCGGCTGATGTGCTGGCGGTGGAAGGCTTCCATGTGGTCGTAATCCGCCATGGCGGAAATGTCGGCCCCTGCGGCAAAGGCCTTCTCACTGCCGGTGACGATGATGCTGCCAATGCTGCTGTCACGGTCAAAGGCCATCAAGGCCTCGCCCAACTCATCCATCAACTGGTCGTTGAGCGCATTCATCTGCTTGGGGCGGTTCAGCGTGATCACGCCCGTCTTCAAGGGGCCGTCACCGCGCACGTCGGTCAAGATGCATTCATAAGCCATTGCGAGTCTCCTATCGTTGAGGGGGGGCGGCCACAGGCGTGGGCACGTCGTTGGCCTGAAGGGGCCGCGAGGCCAAGGTCAGCTCGGCAGACGCGCCCGTTTTGGCCTGGGCAAACCGAATTCGAACCGGCAAATACTGCAAGCTGGGTGCCAACCAAACCTCCATGGTGATTTCGTCACCGCGCCCATTGCCGGTACGCGGCACCAAGTGCAAGGTCTCTGTCGGCCCAAACGGCAGGTCCACCGTCTGAAATCCGGTCACATCATAGGTCCAAGCGCCCAGCCGCCGGGGCAGCGCCAGTGGCAGCTCGAGCGTCTGGCCAGGCTGCGCCAAGTCGGGCTGGGTCAACATGCGCCAAGTGATTTGCACCAACTGGCTGGCCGGGTCCTGCACACCCGGCACCGTGGCTGTGGGTGTGCCGTTGGCCAATTCGATCTGGTCGGCACCGAAGCGCACTGTCTGACGCCGGGTGGCCGAGAACGGCGCATCGGTTTCCTCGTCATAGCGCTGCGGCGTCAGGCCCACCGTGCTCAAGACCCCGTCGCTCAACATGCGGCGGGTGAAGATCAGCGCAGCACCCACCTCAATGCGGACTTGGTAGCGCTGATCCCGGCGCAACCATTCCACCGTGGCATTACCCTCAAAAGGCCCCCGAAAGTCGCCGACCAATTTATAGACGAGCCGCGTGGAGGCGGGCCACGCAAAGGGCTGGGGCGTGAGCCCCGGCGGCGCGGGGCTGGCCATGCTCCATTCGACCGAATGGGGTGGCGGGGGCACCTCGGTGGGTGGCGGCACCGGGCCTTCTTCCCTCACTTGCGCCACCTCGACGGGCGGCGGCGGCGGGGTGGTGGGCTGCGGAGGCGGCTCGGGCGCTGAGGCCGCTGAGGCTGCCGGGTCCGCTTGGGCCACCACCGGCGCCGGTGGCGCGGCCGGCGGCGGCGGCGCCACCAACACGGGCGGTGCCTCAGGCATCAACTCCTTCACAAAGCTCACATCCAGCGCTTTGGGCGCAGTGTCTGCGTCGCCCTCGCCGATGCGAGACTCCGCCACTTGCCAGGCTATGCCGGCATGGGCCAAGACCACCACCACCACCAAGCCGGCCAGCAGGCGCCGGTGGCGCGCAAAGCCCGGTGCAGCGGCACGGGCTGGGGTCGCGGAGTGGCGAGCCGATGGGGCCATGAATGGGTCGCGAATGCTCAGGCCTTGAGCCAGGCTTGACGCAGCGCTTTGGCCGCAGCGCCAGGGCTGGCGTCCAGGCTCAGCGTCAGGTTCTCTGTCAAGGCCGCATCACCGCCCCGCTGCACCTGCACCGTGGCCAGGCGCTGCTGGCGCGCCAAGGTCAACTCAAACGCTTGACCAGCCTGCAGCCATTGCGCAGCGTCGTCGAGACGGCGCACGCGCCAGCCATTCACGGCCAGCAGCTCATCGCCAGCCGACACGCCCGCCGCAGCCGCAGCGCCGCCGCTCAGCACGGACTTGACATGCACGCCGCCCAGCGCGGTTTCGGTGAGCTTGAGCCCCAAGCTGGCCGAGAAGCCGGACGCCTCGCGGCCCACCTGCACCCCTGCCGCTTTGAGCGCGGCCTCCAGCGGCAGGTCGCCCCGGCCATGCACCCAGGCCTGCACCTCTTGCGCCAACTCGGCCCCGGCCAAGGCATCCACCTCCGCCAAGATGTCGACCTCGGTCACCGCGCCGCCATGGCAGCGCGTCCACAGGCCGCGCATCAGCTCGTCCAAGCTGCCTCGGCCGGCTTGGCGCAGCCGCAAGTCCAGCAACAGGGCGATCAGGGCGCCCTTGGTGTAGTAGCTGATGGTGGCGTTCGGCGTGTTCTCGTCAATGCGGTAGTACTTGACCCAGGCGTCAAAGCTGGACTCGGCCACGCTCTGCACATGGCGGCCCGGCGTGCTGCGCACACCGTTCCAGGTTTGCGCCATCAGCTTCAGGTAGCGCGGCGCGTCAATCAGGCCGGAGCGCAGCAGCAGCAGGTCGTCGTAATAGGAGGTGAAGCCTTCGAAGAACCACAGCAGCTCGGTGTAGTTCTCTTGGCTCAAGTCATAGGGCACAAACTCGGCCGGCTTCAGGCGCTTAACGTTCCAGGTGTGGAAGTACTCGTGGCTGATCAAGCCCAGCAGCTTCACATAGCCATCGTTGAGGCCGGTCTGGCCTTGGCGCGGTAGATCCCGCCGGTTGGCAATCAGCGCAGTGCTGGCGCGGTGCTCCAAACCGCCGTAGCCGTCTTCGGTGGCATAGAGCATGAACACATAGCGGCCAAAGGGCGGCTTCTTGCGGCCATGCCAAAAGCTGATCTGCGTGGCACAAATCTTTTGGGTGTCGGCCAGCAAACGCTCGCCGTCAAAGCTGGGCCACGCGCCCGCCACCACAAACTCATGCGGCACGCCGTTGGCCACAAACTCGCCGCGCCAAAACGCGCCCAGCTCAAAGGGGTGGTCGATCAACTCGTCGTAGTCGGCGCTCTGCCAACGCAGCTTGCCGGTGGCCGTCATGCCTGTGGCCACGTCCCAGCCCTTGGGCAGGCGGGCGATCTCGACCTGGTGGGGCTGCTGCTCGCGCCCCATCACGCTCAAGCACAGGCTGGTGGGGTTGAAGAAGCCGCGCCGGTCATCCAGATAGGCCGTGCGCACCGAGGCGTCAAAGGCATAAACCTCATAGCTCAGCGTCAGTGCGGCCTTGCCGCTGCACTCGGCCACCCAGGTGGATTTGTCGACCTGGGTCAAGCTCACCTCGCGCGCGCCTTGGCGGGCGCTCAGACGGCTCAAGTGACGGCCGAACTCGCGCACCAAGTAGCTGCCCGGGATCCACACCGGCAGGGTCAGCCAAGTCTGGGTGTCGGGGGCCGGCACCGTCAAGGTCACCGCAAAGCGGTGCTCGGTGGCGCTGGCCACCTCAATACGATAGGAGATCATGGTGTGGAGTCCTTAAATCCCGGCAGCGCCAAGGAAACAAGAGAATGCAGCCACCGCGCTGAGGCGGAAGCGCAAGGTCAGCCAATGCGCCTGGCCGCAGGCCACGTAGAGCCGGCGGTCGACCAGGTAGCACACCACCAAGGCCGTCCCCAGCAGCGCCAGCCCGGCGTGCGGCGGCATGACGATGCCTACCCAAGCCAGTAGTGGCGGCACCACCGCCCAGCGAAAGGCCCGTGGGCCGGGGGCGTCTGCCCGCATGGCCAGGCCCCAATGCACGCCGCCCAAGAACGCGACGATGGTGGCCGCATAGGCGGCGAAGGCCAGCGTCACTTCGGGCTGCACGTCGGGCCACACCACCCAGACCAGCAGCGAGAGCACGACAAAAGGAATGAGCCCCCCATAGCCCATGCGGCGCGCCCACAGCGGCGGCTCGTCAGGCTGCAAAACGTCGGGCAGAGAAGGTGGAAGAGACGACGGCGTGTTCATGGCGCGCGATTGTCGCCCGAGCCACGCCGCCGCAACGTGGGCCACACGCGACACCCCCAGCTTGGGAGGGGTAGCCGTGGCGTTCGGCACACGCCTAGGAGCGGCTTAGCCCTTCTTGGCTGCCGCCAGCATCTTTTCGATCTGCTCGGCCGGGATGGCACCGGGGGCGCGGCTGCCGTCTTCAAAGATCACGGCCGGCGTGGCCTGGATCTTGTGTTTGCGCGCCAGGGCCATATTGCGGTCCAGAGCGGCGGTGTCGCACTTCTCGGCCGCCTTGGCGGCCGGTTGGCCGTCGATCATCCAGGCCCGCCAGGCCTTGGGCTGGTCTTTGGCGCACCACAGGTCACGCGCCTTCAGCACCGAATCCGCGCCCAGGATGGGGATGATGAAGTTGTAGACCGTCACATCTTTGACGTTCACCAGATCGCGCTCGATCTTTTTGCAATAGCCGCAGTTCGGGTCCGAAAACACCACCATCTTGCGCGCGCCCGTGCCCTGCTTGATGACCACCGCATCTTTCAGCGGCAGCTTGGCGAAATCCACGGCGGTGAGCTTGTCGATGCGGGCCTTGGTGATGTCGGTCTTGGTGCGGGTATCAAACAGCGCGCCTTCGATCAGGAAATTGCCATCCTCATCGCTGTAGAGAATGTCCGTGCCCATGCGCAGCTCGTAGATGCCGGGAATGGCGGTCTTGCTGATCTCGTCGATGCGCGGCAGGTTGCCCATGCGGTCGGCCAGGTTCTTGCGGATGGACGCTTCGTCGGCCTGCGCGCCAGAAGCCAGGGCCAAGCCCAGCGGCAGAGCCAAAGCCGCTGTGCGGGCCCAGAAAGCAGCCGAGCGTGCGGCAGAAGCGGTGGTCTTGAACATGGTCATCCTTGAAAAAGTGAAGCCGGGGCCAGCCCGGTCAGACGCTCATCGCCCGGCCCATCAGCCAGCGTTTGAGCGGTGCGACATGGTCTACCAGACTCATGCCGTGGTTGCGAAGTTCCCTGAGGCCCGGTGCTTCAGACGCGAAAAGGTGCCAAAGTGCATCCGTACCCCCAGCCATGGCCAGGGTGCCCAGACGCCGCTTGCGGGCATAACGAGCCAGCAGCGCCGGGTCGCCCAGCTCGCGCCAAGCCTCTCGCTGCTTCATCACCTCGTCCAGCGCCAGCACGTCGGCCAGGCCCAGATTCAGGCCCTGCCCGGCCAGCGGGTGCACCAAATGGGCCGCATCGCCCACCAGCGCCCAGCCGGGGCCGACCACCGGCTCGGCCTGCGCAATGGCCAACGGCCACAGCGCCCGCTCACTGGCCAAGCGCAAGGGGCCCACGGCGCCCTGGCTGGCCTCTAGCAAGGCAGCTTCAAATTGCTCCACCGGCCAAGCCAACATCTCTTTGGCCTGGGCCTCGGGTTGCGACCACACCAAGCCCCAAGACTGCTGGGGCTCGGGCCGGTCAAACGGCAGGAGGGCCAAGATGTCCGGGCTGCGGAACCACTGGCGGGCCGTGCCGCAATGCGGCTGCTCAGACACCAAGCGCGCCGCCAAGGCCCAGTGGCCATACGGGTGGCGCTGCATCTGTGCGCCCAGCGCGGCGCGTTCGGCCGACGCCTTGCCCTCTGCCACCACCGTTAACGCGGCCGCCGCAGGCTCGGGCTGCACCGTGACGGAGGCGGCAAAGCCGGCGGCCGTGTCCAGCACGGTCTCCAGCGCAGCGGCGTCGACGATCCAGGCCAAGGCTTCGGTGGCATGGTCCCAGGCCGAAAACGCAATATGCCCACCCAGGGCGTCACCGTGGACATCCATGTCCAGCACCGTGGTGCGGGCGTCCAGCGGCAGGGCGTCCCACACTTTGAGGCGTTGCAGCAGGCCGACCGAGGCCGGGTTCAGCGCATAGGCCCGCACATCTGGCCCCAAGCCTTGGGCAGGCGGCTTGGCCTGCAAGGTCACACGCAAGCCCTGCTGGGCCAAAACCAGGGCCACGCAGCGGCTCACAATGCCGCTGCCCAGAACTCGCACATCAAAGGCACTCATGCGGTCCATTGTAGGAGGCCGCCCGCCCCCAGGGCGACGGCAGGCCCCGCGCGCTGTGAGACACCACCTAGAATCACGGGTTCGGCGAAGTCCGCCCCCTACCCTCTCCTAGAAAGCGTCCCATGAGCCTCAAGTGCGGCATCGTCGGCCTGCCCAATGTGGGCAAATCCACTCTGTTCAACGCCTTGACCAAGGCCGGCATTGCGGCCGAGAACTACCCGTTTTGCACCATCGAGCCCAATGTGGGCGTGGTCGAGTTGCCCGACCCTCGGCTGGCCGCCCTGGCGGAGATCGTCAAGCCTGAGCGCATCCTGCCGGCCATCGTCGAGTTTGTGGACATCGCGGGCCTGGTGGCCGGTGCCTCCAAGGGCGAAGGCCTGGGCAACCAGTTCCTGAGCCACATCCGCGAAACCGACGCCATCGTCAATGTGGTGCGCTGCTTTGAAGACGGCAACGTCATTCACGTCAATAACAAGATCGACCCGATCTCCGACATCGAGGTGATCCAGACCGAGCTGTGCTTGGCCGATATGGGCACCGTCGAGAAGAGCCTGCACCGCTACAACAAGGTGGCACGCGCCGGTGACAAAGATGCCATCGCCCTGGTCAAAGTGCTGGAAAAGTGCGAAGCCGCGCTGAACGAAGGCAAGCCCGTGCGCACGGTGGATTTCAGCAAGGAAGAGCTGGTCTTGCTCAAGCCCTTGTGCCTGATCACCGCCAAGCCGGCCATGTTTGTGGCCAACGTCTCGGAAGACGGCTTCGAGAACAACCCCTACCTCGACCGCCTGAAGGAATACGCCGCCGCCCAGAACGGCCCGGTCGTGGCCATCTGCGCCAAGACCGAAGCTGAACTCTCTGAGATGAGTGACGAAGACCGCAGCATGTTCCTGGCTGAAATGGGCCAGGACGAGCCGGGCCTGAACCGCCTGATCCGCGCCGGCTTCAAGCTGCTGGGCCTGCAAACCTACTTCACCGCCGGGGTGAAGGAAGTGCGCGCCTGGACCGTGCCCATCGGCGCCACCGGCCCGCAAGCCGCAGGCGTCATTCACACTGACTTCGAGCGCGGCTACATCCGGGCGCAGACCATCGCCTATGAAGACTTCATCACCTACAAGGGTGAGCAAGGCGCTAAAGAGGCCGGCAAGATGCGCGCCGAAGGCAAGGACTATGTGGTCAAAGACGGCGACGTGTTGCACTTCCTGTTCAACGTCTAAGTCTTGCCGATGCCCTTCGTCCACCTCCGCACCCACACCGAGTTCTCTGTTGTTGACGGCACGCTGCGCATCGACGATGCGGCAGCCGGGGCCAAAGCCGATGGGCAGGTGGCGCTGGGCATCTCAGACCTCGCCAATCTGTTTGGCGCGGTCAAGTTCTACAAGGCCTGCCGAGGCAAGGGCGTCAAGCCGCTGATTGGGGCGGACTGCTGGATAGAGCCCGTCCCCGACGCCTCGGACAAAACCGCCAGCCGCCTGCTGCTGATCGTCCAAAACGTCGACGGCTATCACAACCTCAGCGAGCTTTTGGCGCGGGCCTGGACGGCCAATGTGCAGAAGGCGCAGGCTTGGGTGCGCTGGAGCGACCTGCGCGAGCTGGGCCACGGCCTGATTGCGCTCTCAGGCGCCGAGCATGGCCTGGTGGGCCAAGCCCTGCTGGCCGGCGACACCGCCCGCGCTGCGCAAGGGGCGCGCATGATTGCGGAGATCTTCCCTCAGCGCTTTTACCTAGAGATTCAACGCGGCGGCCTGCCCCAGCATGAGCCGCTGGTGCGCGCCACCGTGCCGCTGGCCGCCGAGCTGCAATTGCCGCTGGTGGCCACCCACCCGGTGCAGTTCTTTGCACCGGACGACTTTGACGCCCACGAAGCCCGCGTTTGCGTGGCCGAAGGCGAGACCCTGACCAACCCCAAGCGCATCAAGCGCTTTGGTCGCGAGCAGTACTTCAAGACGCAAGCCGAGATGGAGGCGCTGTTTGCCGACTTGCCCTCGGCCATTGCCAACACGCTGAAGATTGCCGAGCGCTGCAGCCTGACCCTGGTGCTGGGCAAGCCGCGCCTGCCGGACTTCCCCACGCCGCTGCTCGAAGACGGCCAACCCATGCCCATGGAGGAGTTCTTCCGGCAAGAGTCTTATGCCGGCCTGGAAGGGCGGCTCAAGCACCTCTACCCGGATGTGGCCAAGCGCGACGCCGAGCGCCCGCGCTATGTGGAACGGCTGGAGTTTGAGCTCAACACCATCATCAAGATGGGCTTCCCTGGCTACTTCTTGATCGTCTCGGACTTCATCAAGTGGGCCAAAGAAAACGGCTGCCCAGTGGGCCCAGGCCGGGGCTCGGGCGCGGGCTCGCTGGTGGCTTATGCGCTGCTGATCACCGACCTGGACCCGCTGCAGTACAACCTGCTGTTCGAGCGTTTCTTGAACCCGGAGCGGGTGTCCATGCCCGATTTCGACATCGACTTCTGCCAGGCCAACCGCGACCGGGTCATCGACTACGTGAAGGACAAATACGGCCGCCAGGCGGTGAGCCAGATTGCCACCTTCGGCACCATGGCGGCCAAGGCCGCGCTGCGCGACATCGGCCGCGTGCTGGGCATGGGCTTTGGCCATGTGGACAGCATTGCCAAGCTCATCCCGGCGCCGCCGGGCAAAACGGTGACCCTGGCCAAAGTGCCCGAGAAGCCCGACGACAAGCTGATCTACGCCCGCCTGGAAGCGCCGGAGCTGGAGCAGCGCGAAGCCGCCGAAGAAGAAGTGGCCGAGCTGCTCTCGCTGGCCGCCCGCGTCGAAGGCATGGTGCGCAATATCGGCATGCACGCCGGAGGCGTGCTGATTGCGCCGGGCAAGATCACCGACTTCTGCCCGCTCTACCAACAGCCCGGTAGCGACTCGGCGGTGAGCCAGTTCGACAAAGACGACGTCGAGGCCATTGGCCTGGTGAAGTTCGACTTCTTGGGTTTGGCCACGCTGACCATTTTGGAAGTGGCCAAGGAGTTCATCACCAGCCGCTACCCCGAGCGCAAGGACTTCGCCTACGAGAACATTCCGCTGGACGACGCGGCCGTCTACAAGCTGTTCTCCGATGGCCTGACCGAAGCCGTGTTCCAGTTTGAATCGCGCGGCATGCAAGGCATGTTGCGCGACGCTAAGCCCAGCCGCCTGGAAGACCTGATTGCGCTGAACGCGCTGTACCGGCCGGGGCCGATGGACCTGATCCCCAGCTTTGTGGCGCGCAAACACGGCCGCGAGCCGGTGGAGTACCCGCACCCGATGGTGGAGTGGGTGCTCTCGGAGACCTACGGCATCATGGTCTACCAAGAGCAGGTGATGCAGACCGCCCAGGTGCTGGGCGGCTATAGCCTGGGCGGCGCCGACATGCTGCGCCGGGCCATGGGCAAGAAGAAGGCCGAGGAAATGGCCGAGCACCGGGAGATCTTCCGCAAGGGTGCTGCGGCCAACAACATCAGCCAAGACAAGGCCGACGAGATCTTCGACCTGATGGAGAAGTTCGCGGGCTACGGCTTCAACAAGTCGCACGCGGCCGCTTACTCGCTGCTGGCCTATCACACCGGCTGGCTCAAGGTGCACTTCACGGCCGAGTTCTTCGCGGCCAATATGACGATTGAAATCAGCGACACCGACAAGCTGCGGGTGTTGCTGAACGACGCGACCAAGAACTTCAAGATCGAGTTCGAGCCGCCCAACGTCAACCGCGGCCGCTACCGCTTTGAGCCCATGCCGGGCGCGGAAGGCCGCAAGAAGATCCGCTATGGCTTGGGCGCCATCAAGGGCACCGGCCAAGGCGCGATTGAAGCCATCGTCGCCGCGCGCGAAGCCGACGGCCCCTTCAAGAGCCTGTTCGATTTTTGCCGGCGTTGCGACAAGAGCAAGGTCAACAAACGCGTGGTCGACGCGCTGATCAAAGCCGGTGCCTTTGACGAGCTGCACCCCGACCGGGCGCAAACCCTGGCCAGCATTGGCCTGGCCTTTGAGTGGGCAGAAACCCAGGCCGCCAATGCCAACCAAGGCGGGCTGTTTGACATGCTGGAAGACAGCCACGGCTCGGCCACGCAAGAGCCGCCGCTGGTGGCCGCCGAGCCCTTCAGCGTGCGCGAGAAGCTCTCGCTGGAAAAGACCGCCATCGGCTTCTACCTCTCAGGCCATTTGTTTGACCAAGACGAGGCCGAGGTGCGCAAGTTCGCGCCGCTGCGCGTGGCCGACCTCATTGATTCTCGCGACCCGCAACTGCTGGCCGGCATCGTCAGTGAGATGCGCGTCATCAACGGCCAGCGCGGCCGCGTCGGCATCTTCAAGGTGGACGACAACAGCGAGCCCATCGAGGCCGTGGCCAACGAAACCATTTTGGATGCACACAAAGACCAGCTCAAGGAAGACGAGTTGGTCATCATCCAAGGCAAGGTGCAGCCCGACCGCTTCAGCGGCGGCCTGCGCCTGAACGTGCAGCAAGTGTGGGACCTGGCCGGCGCCCGCGCCCGCTTTGGCCGCCACTTGGCCGTGAAGCTAATGTGCCCGCGCGGCAACGTGGCCCAAGGCCTGGCCCTGGCCCAGCAACTGCGCGAGCTGGTGGCCAGCAGCCCCGCCAAGGTCGAAGAAACCGAAGAAGGCCGCCTGACCCAAGGCCTGACCGTGCGCCTGAGCGTCGAGCGCAGTGATGCCGTGGCCGAGATCGACCTGGGCGAGCAAGGCCGCATCTGGCCCAGCGACGACGCCTTAGCCCGCTGGAAAACCGTGGCCTTTGAGGGCAAGGCGAGGATTGTTTACGGCGGCGGTTGAGCACGCCGAGCCGTAACCTGAGGTAAAGCCCCGGCGGTGCGGACAACCTGGCGGCCTCTCCCGCCGTTGGCAGGTGCATGAACACACGCACCACCCCGTCCAGCCCTCTGCGCTTCCTCACCGCCCTTGGCGTGGCCGCCCTAGGCAGCCTGGCCCTGCCCGCCCAGGCCTTAGATGTGGGCGTGTCCATTGGCATCAGCCAGCCCGGCGTACACGGCCGCATCGACATCGGCCGCTACCCGGCCCCCGTCGTGGTGCAGCCTCGGCCCGTGGCCATTTATGCGCCGCCACCCACGGTGCAACCCATCTACATGTGGGTGCCACCCGGCCACCAACGCCGCTGGAGCCGCCATTGCGCGGCCTACGGTGCCTGCGGCGTGCCCGTCTACTTTGTGCAAGACCGGTGGTACCAGCAGCATGTGCTGCGCCCCTACAGGCCTGCACCGGTCTACCAGCCCGCACCGCCACCACCGCCCCGCTATGAGCCGCGCTACGAGCACGACCACCGCCACTATGAGCCCGAGATGCGCCGCCATGACGAGCGGCCCGACGGCCGTGGCGCGCCCCGCTATGAAGAGCGCCGTGGCTACGAGCAAGCCCACGGCCACGGCCATGGACGCGGCCGCTGATCAAGAGGCGATGTAGGACTCCAACTGCGCAATGGTCTGCTCGTGCTCTTCGAGCAAGTCGTCCATGATGTCGCGGATGGAAATCATGCCCGTTACCTTGCCGGCGTCCACCACCGGCAAGTGGCGGATGCGCTTCTCGCGCATGGTTTGCATGCAGGCCCGGGTGCCGGTCTTGGGGGTCACCACCAGCACGTCGCGGGTCATGATGTCGCGCACCAAGGTGTCTTTGGAGCTCTTGTTCTGCAAAGCCACTTTGCGGGTGTAGTCGCGCTCTGAAATCACCCCCACCAACTGATCGCCCTCCATCACCACCAGGGCACCCACCTCATGCTCGGCCAGCACCTGCAGGGCATGGAACACAGTGTCGTCAGGCTGAACGCTGCACACCGGCAACGCGCGTTTGGCCAACAGTACGGAAACAGGTTTCATGGCTAGCCTCTGCAATAAACCGCTGGTGAAGGGCCAAGCCCTCTCGCGGTGGGGACATGGAAGGTGAACGCTGCGCTTGAGAGGGCCACCTGGTGAACTTTGCCCGGGCAAAGCCAGGAGCCCTGCCCCGAAGATTAACGCAAATGGTTGGGCTGACTGATGCGGGCACTCCCTGAGCAACGTCAATTCGCCGACAGCCTGGCTCAGGACAATCCCGGCCCATGCTTGAACGCCTTGTTTACCGCTCCACAGCGAGCCGCGAGATGGACCCGCGGCCACTCTTTGATCTGCTGACCCAAGCCCAAGAGCGCAATGCCCGCCTCGGCATCACCGGGCACCTGCTTTACCTGCGCGGCCAATTCACCCAATGCGTGGAAGGCCCCACCGACAGCCTGGACGCCCTATGGCAAAGCCTGCTGCGCGACCCGCGCCACCACAGCATCGAGCTGCTGGTGCGCCGCCCCGCCGAAGCCCGCCGCTTCCCCGAATGGAGCATGGCCTTCTCCACCGACAGCACCATGTTTGTGCACGGCTTGAAGGGCTTCTTTCCGGTGGATGGGAGCGGCAACTCGCCGTTGGTGGGTTTGTGTAGTGTTTAGTGGGGAGGTGGGCGTGCATCGCTGCAGGCTGAGGCAGGGGGAATGTGGTTAGTCCAACGCCGCGCAGTGAGCAGCCATTGCCGAACGGCTGTGCGTCTCAAAGCCGTGCCCATTGGGGAAGTTACCAAGACTTCTGCAACAACACTGTCACGCCGAGCAAATGCAGCCCGGGCATCGACTCATTTTCAAGGTTAAGAATGCCACTCCAAAAGGAAAAACATTACGGATGGCGCTTGAGGAGAAGGGAAGTCCCTGTGATGGGTTAGGCCTCCTTGTTTTGCGTCAGCGTAACGGCAGCCAGCTCGTTCGGCAATGGAATCGCAGCTGCTTGCGACGCCAGCAGGTTTAGCTCTGCCTCTCGAATCTGGCGTTTGCCTTCTGTTTTGGCCTTCTCCAATAGTTTCTCCTCAGCTGCCTTCTTTTTCAGGGCACCCGCCATTCGATCGTGCGCGTACTCCGACAAAGGTTCGTGCTTCAGCGACCTTTCCAAGTAGACGCAAGCCTCTGTCGGTAGGTCCTTGTTGCTAAGGAGGTTGCCAATGTTCGCTACGATCCACTGTGAGCTTTGTCCTTCTTTCATGAGCGACTCTGCTCGACGATAGGCCGCCAGAGCTGCGTCGTAGAGATTCAATCGCAGGCACGAGTTTCCAAGATAGCCCCAATACTCGATTGAGTCGGGTTCCTCATAGCGAAGGCTTGAAAAGAGAGCAAGTGCGATCTCGTGCTTCTCGAGATCTTGAGCGATTCTTGCGTACTTGAATCGGAGGCCTTTATGCGCCGGGTGGTGGACATAACAGCGCTGGATCACTTGTAGTGCATCCGCTTGCTTTCCTTCGCGTTCCAGGGCCTCTGCAAGATCAATAGCCACATTAGGGAACTGCTCTGGTCCAAAGCGTTCTAGCTCCGCAATTGCGCTCTGGTTGTCCGCAACATCACCGTGAACCCGAGCTATCGCTTGGGTGATCGAGGCATTCCTAGGAAACTGCGTCCTTGCCTCTGATAGCAACTCCATTGCTTTGCCGGCGTGACCTTCGAGACGAAGAATAGTCGCGACAACGACCTGGACGCGCGCACTACCGGAGTTGTCGCGAGCCAACTGCACCAGCGGCGTGATATCCGACTTGCCGCCTAAGTGATAGTCACACATGAGTATGAATGCGCGCGACGCAACTGCGTCGTCACCCGTTTGAGTCGCGGCCTCGTCTGCAAGAGTTTGCTTCGCTGCCGCATACTTCTTGTCGAAGAAATCCTGAAACCATGATCTATTTGCGACAGCTTCGGAAATAGCCTCTTCTCCGCTTGCCCTGGGTGAAGAGCGGCCAGGAACGAGACCGAGTTTTCTCACCTGGGTCAGAATTTGGTGACATACAGCGCCAGTTCCTGCCTGCATGTTTGCGTCTGACCGAGTGCTTTCGTAGCGCCCGGGTGTGATTCCCAAGAGATCTGTCGGTAGGTGCAGATCGCCACAAGTCGGGAGTAGGAAGTAGACGCGCTCACGTCCTAGCCGTCCGATAAACAGCCCGAATTCAAAGAGCACATTGTCGCGTACCGACAGGGAGCTTGTGTTTCGTATCTTTGTCAGATCATCTGGGGAAAAGACAAAGACGGCAAAGTCGTTGTCCTGCAGTGCACTGGTAAGTGATTCGATCGTAGTCTTCGAGAGTTCGAAGACGCCTTGAGCCCACACCGTCACCTCTGCATCGTGGAGAAGGTTCTGCTGTACTGCATACGCAATGCTTAGTCCCTCGACGGACGATCCTATAAAGACGCGGGGTTTGGTCATTTGGCTTGTGGGTGAGCGGTGGTGAGTCTAGGAAGCCCAACGAATAGGATAATCTGCCGCGCCACCCAGGCTGGAGACTGCATAGCCGCTGATCGCGGCAGATAAAACCGGTTGAACTGAACCATGTGGAGTCGGTGGCAGGCAGGGTGACTGTATGTACTGGGGGTTTGATACCCCTGCCCCCGCTGATGCTGCTCATTATCTCCAGCGTCCAGGCCCGCAGACTCCAGATTTGCCACTAGCGGCGAGCTTGGCATCCTCAGTTTCTAGGATGCCGTGGATGGAATGCAGGCCTTGCGCTCGGTTGCACGGGCTTGGGCGCAAGGTCGCCCTATGCGGCCTACAGAGCGGGCTGAGAGGGTGCGCCGTAGGATCGGGTCACAGCGGCGGCCCATTGGCGGTGGTGGTTGGACGCCCTTGCCCCGACACAGGCAAGTGATTTTGCCCAGCCAAGCTTTGCACCACCTTGAGTGGCACTTGGCAGCACGGGCAGGCGTTCACCTTGACGCGGGCCACTCGCGCCATGAAGTCTCTGGCCGATTCAGTGGCCTGGGGGTTTGGTGCACGCTGATGCAGTGCTTGGCGTACTTGCGCCAATTGCGTCTTCTTGCAGCCATTGGGCAGGACGCCATAGTGACGAATGCGCTTCGTGCCGCCGGGCAGTACATGCAGCAAGAGACGGCGGATGAACTGTAGCGTGGGCAGCGTGACTCGCCTCTAGCCGGCTGCCTTGTTCGCTCTGGTGGTGAATTTCACATCAGCCGCACCGTGCAAGATGTGCCGGGCACAAAGATGTGTCCACCACCATGATCTACACACACGTGCTCAAAGCAGGTGGCGGCGGGGTGCGCAGCCCCTTGGACGCAATGGGAAGCCGCACATGACGGCCTGCCCACCGTCAACACTCAAATCGCACACCCCACCGCCTTCGCCCCCAGCACCTCCGTCAACACCGCCGGCGCAATGCCCACCAGGTAGCCGCGCTGGCCGCCGTTGATGAGGATGGCGGGCAGGGCCAGGATGCTTTGCTCCACATAGACCGGCAGGTCTTTGCGGGTGCCAAACGGCGAGGTGCCGCCGACCAAATAGCCGCTGTGGCGCTGGGCCACTTCGGGCTTGCAGGGCTCGACGCTCTTGGCGCCGATGGCGCGGGCCAGATTTTTGGTGCTGACTTGCTTGTCGCCGTGCATCAAGATGATTAGCGGCTCGGCCTTGTCGTCTTGCATCACCAAGGTTTTGATGACGGCGTGTTCGTCCCAGCCCAGTTGCTTGGCCGACTCGGCGGTGCCGCCCTTGTCCACGTAGTCATAGGGGTGGGTGCTGAAGCTCACGCCCCGGGCTTTGAGCCATTGGGTGGCGGGGGTTTCGCTGACGTGCTTGTCTTTCTTTTTGGCCATGTCGGACGACTCAAGAGGTGCAGCCCCCATTGTCGTCAATTCGCGGCGGCCGGCTTCCATGCCGGCCCCAAGGTCTGCCGCAATGCTTGCCCCAACGCCTGCCCTTAAGCGGGCATCTGGGCCAGCACGCGGTCCACCATCACACCAGACTGGCCCAGGTAGTTGGCGGGGTCCAGCATGCGCTCCAGGGCGGCGCGGTCCACATGGGCCTTGATCTCGGGGTGGGCTTCGAGCAGGTCCAGCAGGGGTTTGTTTTCAGCCAGCGATTGGCGGCAGAGGTCATAGACCCGGTCGTGGGCGTATTCACGGCCAATGTAAGGGCCTAAGCCCATCATCACTGCCTCGCTCATCACCAGGCCGCCGGTCATGTCGATGTTGCGGCGCATGGCGGCGGGGTCCACTTGCAGGCCTTCCACCACGGCACGAGACTGCTTGAGCGCGCCAGCCATCAGGCAAAAGGTTTCGGGCAGCGAGATCCATTCGATCTCCCACGGGCCGGTGCTGCGCTCGTGGTCGGCCACCATGGCGTCCATCAAGGCGGCGGCGTGTTGGCGCACCACGCTGATGGCGGCATGGATATAGCAGCTCGCAATGGGGTTGCGTTTTTGCGGCATGGTGCTGCTGGAGCCCCGGCCGTGGTGGTAGGGCTCAAAGACCTCGCCCACTTCGGTCTGCATCATCAGCTTCACATCGGTGCTGAGCTTGCCCAGCGTGCCGCCAATCAGGCCCAGCACGGCGCCCACTTCGGCAATGTTGTCGCGGATGGTGTGCCAGGCGATCACCGGTTGGGCCAGGCCCAGCTCAGCGCACAGGCCGGCTTGGGTCTCCATCGCGCCGGTCTCCAAAGAGGCCAGCGTGCCCGCCGCGCCCGCAAACTCGCCCACCAGCACGCGCTCGCGCAGCTGCGCAATGCGCTCGCGGTGGCGCAGCACGGCGCTCAGCAAGCCGGCCATCTTGTAGCCGAAGGTCACGGGAATGGCCTGCTGCAGATTGCTGCGGCCGATGATGGGCGTGAGCCGGTGCTCGCGGGCCAGCTTGGCCAAGCCTTGGGCAATGGCGGCCAGCTCATCGTCCACCAAAACCAGGGCCTCGCGGATCTGCAGCACCGTGGCGGTGTCAGTGATGTCTTGGGTGGTGGCGCCCCAGTGGCAATACTCGCCCAGCTTGTCGCGGCACAGCTTGTTGAGCTGCGAGACCACGCCCAAGATGGGGTAGCCAATGCGCTCGGTTTGCTGGCGCAGCAGGGCCATGTCGATCTGCTCAAGATGGCAGTGGCTGACGATCTCATCAGCCGCCTCTTGCGGGATCAGCCCCAGCCGGCCCTGCACCTTGGCCAAGGCGCATTCGATGTCCAGATACTTCTGGGTGCGGTTCTCGTCGGACCAGACGTGGCGCATGGCATCGCTGCTGAAGATGCCTTGAAAAATGCGCGAGTCGATGATGGATGCAGCCATGTGGTGTGTCCTCTTTGGGGTGTGTAGGTCGGTGGGTTTGTTCTAGGCTCTGTCGATGAGCCTTTGGGCTTCAGCGATGACCGGGGCGTCCACCATGCGGCCATCGACCTGGCAGGCCGCGCCGCCAGCAGCAGCGGCCGCCGCCAGCACGCGCTGGGCCCAGGCCAAGCGCTCGGCGCTGGGCCGCATGGCCTCATGCAAGGGCGCCACCTGCGAGGGGTGAATGCAAAGCTTGGCGCCAAAGCCCAGGCTCGCCGCCCAGGCCCAGTCTTGCTGCAGGGCGCTGGTGTCTTGCATGGCGGTGGTCACGCCCGCCACCGGCTGGGGCAAGCCCGCTGCGCGCGAGGCCAAGGCCAGCAGGCTGGCGGCATGGGCCAGCGCCGCGGGCTCGGCCGCCACGCCCAAGTCCAGTGCAAAGTCCAGCGTGCCAAACACCAGGCGGGCCACGCCTGGGGTGGCGGCAATCTGCGGCGCGGCCAGCACGCCTTTGGCCGATTCGATCAGGGCCAAAACGGGCAAGGCGCAGAGTGCCTGGGTTTGAGCCATCTGCTCGGCGGACTCCGCCTTGGCCAGCATCAGCTGCGGGGCGCTCTGTGCAACCCCGGCCCAAGGCTGGGCCACAGTCAAGTCCTGCGCCCACCCCGGCTGGCCGACCGCCTGGCAGCGCAGCACCGTTCGGGCGCGCTGGGCCGGCGTGCAGGCCGCCAGCCACTCGGCAATGGCCTGCCGGGCCAGCGCTTTGCGCTCCGGGGGCACGGCGTCTTCCAGGTCCAGCACCACGGCGTCGGCGCCGCTGGCATAGGCCTTGGCAAAGCGCTCGGGGCGGTCGCCCGGCACAAAGAGATAGCTGCGCGGGCTCACACCGCACCTTCCGCGCGCAGGGCGGCGATCTCAGCCGCCGCCACACCCAGCTCGGCCAAGATGGCGTCGGTGTGTTGGCCCAAGGCCGGCACAGCGGACATCTGCGGCTCTTCGGGCCAAGAGCCCGGCGGCAGCAAGGCGGGCAGCGGCCCCACCGGAGAGGCCACCTCGCGCCAACGCTGGCGGGCTTGCAGCTGAGGATGCGCCCAGACCTCGGCCATGGTGTTGACCTGGGCGTTGGCAATCTGCGCGGCCTCCAGGCGCTCCAAGACCTGCGCAGCGCTCAAGGGTGCAAATGCTTCGATGATCAAAGCCCGCAGCTCGGCGCGCCGGGCGGTGCGGGCCGCATTGCCGGCAAAGCGGGCGTCAGTGGCCAGGCCGGGCTGCAGCAGCACCTTGTCGCAGAAGGCCGCCCACTCGCGCTCGTTTTGCAGGCCCAGCATCACCGTGCCGCCACCGCCGGTGGGGAACGGCCCATAGGGGTAGATGGTGGCGTGCGAGGCCCCGGTGCGGGGCGGTGGGCTGGCGCCGTCAAAGGCATAGTAGAGCGGGTAGCTCATCCACTCCGTTAAAGACTCCAGCATGGAGATGTCAATGTGCTGGCCGCGCCCGGTGCGCTGCTTGTTCAGCAAAGCGGCCAAGATGCTGCTGTAGGCATACATGCCGGCGGAGATGTCGGCAATTGACGGCCCCGCCTTGGAGGGCTCGTCGGGCGTGCCTGTGACCGAGACAAAGCCCGCCTCGCTTTGGATCAGCAGGTCATAGGCCTTTTTGTCGCGGTAGGGGCCGTCCTCGCCATAACCCGAGATGTCGCAGACGATCAGCCCCGGCTTTTCGGCCGAGAGGGCCTCCCAGCCCAGGCCCAGCCGGGCCGCGGCACCGGGGGCCAGGTTTTGGATCAGCACATCGGCTTGCTCCAGCACCAAGCGCTTGAGCAAGGCATGGGCGCGCGGGTGTTTGACATCCAGGGTCAGGCTTTCTTTGCTGCGGTTGGTCCAGACAAAGTGCGAGGCCATGCCGCGCACGCGCTGGTCATAGCCGCGCGCGAAGTCGCCCACACCGGGGCGCTCGATCTTGATGACGCGCGCCCCCAGGTCGGCCAGTTGGCGCGAGGCAAAGGGGGCCGCAATCGCGTGTTCCAGGGTGACAACAGTCAGTCCGTGCAGAGGCAGCATCTCAAGCCCTCAAGGTGGCGGTGGCATCCATGGTCAGCCAGCCTTCATGGTCTTGGCCCCACAAATGAACCGTGCGGCCATCGGCACTGGGCTGGCCTTGAACCTGGAAGGGGTGCAGGTCAAAGGTGGGCCGCAGCGCTTTGAACTCAAAGCGGGCCACGTCGGCCTGCGGCTGTTGGCGGCGCAGCAGGTCCATCAGCAAGGTGGCGATCAGCGGGCCGTGCACGATCAGGCCGGGGTAGCCCTCGACCTCGGTCACATACTTGCGGTCGTAGTGGATGCGATGGCCGTTGAAGGTCAGCGCGCTGTAGCGGAACAGCAGCACGTCATCGGGCACGATGCGGCGCTGCCAAGCGGCTTCAGTCGAGGCGGGCGTGGGCGGTGGCTCCACATCATCCGGCCGCTTGGCCTCGCGGTAGACGATGTCATGAAACTCAGTGATCGCCACCTCGCAGGCACCTTGGCGGCGCACCTCATGCTTGACCTTCACAAACACCAGGGGGCCGGTGCGGCCCTGTTTGACCCGGACGCTGTCAATGGTGGAGGTTCGTTCCACCGCATCACCCAGGTGCAAGGGGTGGTGGAACTCAAACTGGCTGCCCGCCCACATGCGCCGAGGCAGGGGCACCGGGGGCAAGAAGCCACCGCGCTTGGCATGGCCGTCTGGCCCGATCTCGCTTTGCGCGTGGAGCGGCAAAAAGTAGAGCCAATGCCACAAGGGCGGCAGCGCGCTGCCCACCTCGTAGCGGTCGTCGGCCCTGTCCAGCGTGGCGGCCAGGGCCATGGCTGGGGTCAGGGTCAGCGTGTCGCTGCGGGTTTCCGTGCGGCCCACCCAGGCCGAAAGAGTCGTCTCAAGCGTGTCCAAAGCCATGGTCGTCTGGTGAAAAAGGGGGCCGAGGCCCCCGAAAAGCAGGTTCAGAAGTTGTGCCGCACGCCGAACTCCAGGCCGCGAGAGCTGCCGCCCGCCGCCATGCCCGAGGTACCGCCCGGGGCCACAAAGGTGGACTTGCTGTCATTGCTGACCTGCGACACGGTGGCATAAGCCGCCGTGCGCTTGGAGAAGTCATAGACATAGCCCAGCCCCAAGACCCGCGCCCCATTGTCTGGCAGCGTGGTGGTGCCCACCTTACCTTCCAGCGAGGCCTGGTTCCACGAGAACTTCAGCGTGCCGGAGCCCAGCGGCATGGTGGCACCCACCAGCCAATTGGTTTGCGTGGACGTGTCGTAATCAAAGCGGCGCCAAGCGGCGGTCAGGCGCACCACCGAGAAGTCATAAAAGCCACCCACGTTCACGTCCTTGAACTTACCGGCGGTGGTCAGCGAGTTCTCGGTGGTGGTGGCCGCTGCCGCCACGCCAAAGGTTTTGTTGGCCCAGCCCAGGCGTGCGCCAATCACTTTGTTGGCGCCATTGGCCAAGGTGCCGCCACCGGTGGGGGCCAGCATCACACCGCCTTCCAGGCCACCCAAGTCATTGGGCAGCAGGTACTGGACACCCGAGTTGGCGCGCACCGTGGTGTTGGGGTTGGTGGAGAAGGCTGCGCGGATAGGGCCGGTCTGGCTGTTGGCCACCAAGATGCTGGAGCTGGCCACGCCCACATAGCTGAAGGGGTCGTAGCGGCCCCAGTTCACATAGGTGGGCACAAAGTCGCGGCCCAGGCGCACTTCACCCAGGGTCTTGCTGCTCAGGCTCACGGTGGCGCGGCGGTCCCAGAACTGGGTGCTGCTGGCGGCTGTGCCGCTGTCCAGCAACAAGCCGTGCTCCAGGTGGAAGCTGGCGGCCAAGCCACCGCCCAAGTCTTCAGTGCCTCTAAAGCCCAGACGGCTGGTGGAGTTGGAGCCACTGGCCACCGAGCGGTTGGTGGCCACACCGGTGTTGCTGGTTTGGCGCACGGCCGCGTCCATCACGCCAAAGACGGTGACGGTGGATTGGGCCTGTGCGCCCAGCGACAAGCCAGCCCCTACAAAGGCCAAGGCGCTGAGGGTGAAAGGTCGTTGGGTCATGTTCTTGTCCTTACTGCGTTGATGCGGGAGCGGAGATCAATCGGCGGAGAGCTTGGCCTTCTGCACCACGCCCTTCCACTTGGCCAGTTCAGCCTTCACCAAGGCTCCGAACTGCTCGGGGCTGCTGCTTTCCACATCGGCCCCGTGGTCTTCGATCTTCTTGATGATCTCTTTGTCGTTCAGCACTTGGTTCAGCGCTTTGTTGATCTGCTCGATGATGGGCTTGGGGGTTTTGGCGGGCGCGAAGACGCCGTACCACTGCTGCACATCCACGCCATCGACACCGGCTTCTTTGAGGGTGGGCACATCGGGCAACAAGGCCGAGCGTTTGGGGCCGGCCACCGCCAGCGCCTTGAGCTTGCCGCTGCGCACATGCGGCAGCGCCGTGAAGAAGCTGGGGAACATGACCTGGGTTTGGCCGCCAATGGTGTCGCTGATGGCCGGGGCGGAGCCCTTGTAGGGCACGCCCAGCATCACCACGCCCGCATTGAGCTTGAACAGCTCGGCCGCGTAATGTGGCGCTGTGCCGTTGCCCGCCGAGGCATAGGTGTATTTGTCGGGCTTGGCCTTGAGCTGGGCGACCAAGTCCTTCACGTCTTTGATGGGCGTGGCCGCATGGCTGACCATCAGCGTGGGCGAATAGCCCACCAGGCCAATGGGCTCGAAGTCGGCCACAGGGTCATAGCGCAGCTTTTGCAGCGCCGGGTTCATCGCGTGGGTGGCGATATAGCCAAACATCAGGGTGTGGCCGTCGGGCGTGGCACGGGCCACGTACTCGCTGGCAATGGAGCCATTGGCACCCGCCCGGTTGTCAATGATGATGGTTTGGCCCAAGAGCGGGCCCAGCTTTTGCGCGATGGTGCGGGCCATGGCGTCGTTGCCGCCGCCAGCGGCTGTGGGCACCACCAAGGTGATGGTCTTGGTGGGGAAGGCCATGGCTGCAGGTGCAGCGGCCATCACCGCAGCGGCGGCCAAGGCCGTCGTCCAGCGAGTCTTCATAGGGCTGTCTCCTTCTAGGGGTTGTGAGAACACATATCCAGGCACGTGCAACTCGCCATGGAAGATCTTGCGGGCGGTGCGCACCAGCGCAGCGCGTTCAATGGACGCGGCCTCGCCTTGCCCATGCACCAGCACGTCGATGTCAATGCGGCCTTGCGGGTGCAACACGCCAACGCGGCATGCCCCGCTCAAGGCCTGCGTGCTGCTGGCCACCGTGCCGGGCAGCGCAAACGCGGTGGCCACGCCAATGGCCCCCGTCACGGCGTGAGAGGCGTGGCAGCGGCGCGGGGTGAAGTAGCGGGAGGTGATGCTCAGCGCGTCGTCCCCCGGGCTGGCCAACACGGGCTTGGGGATAACGCTGGTGCTGACGTCGCCCAGGCCCATCAGGGCGCCGGCCTGGCAGCGCAACTGCTCGATGCGCGCCAGCAGGCCGGGGTGGCCGTCCAAGGCGCTGGGGGACTCCCGCCCGGTCAGGCCCAGGTCGGCAGCGCGGATCATCATCAAGGGCATGGCCGCGTCAATGCAGCTCACCTCGACGCCATCGATCACGTCAATGCGGCGGCCGGTGGGGAACAGCGAGCCCGTCACCGCCCCCCAAGCATCGAGGAAGTTCAGGCGGATTGGGGCGGCCGAGCCGGCCACGCCATCCAAGCAGGTCTCGCCCTCATAGGTCAAGCGGCCGCCCGGGGTTTGCACGGTCACATCAATGCGCGAGCGGGTGTTGACGTTGAACACGCGCACGGTGGTTTCACCGTCTTGGGCGTGGATCAGCCCCTGCTCTAGCGCAAACGGCACCACGCCCGACAACATATTGCCGCAGTTGGGCCGGGTGTCCACCGAGCATTGGCCGACACCGACCTGCGCAAACAAATAGTCCAGATGGCAATCGGGCTGGCTGGAGCGAGAGACGATGGCCACCTTGCTGGTCAAGGTGCTGCCGCCGCCCACACCATCGACTTGCAGCAGGTCCGACGCACCAATGGCGCCGATCAAGACCTCGTTGCGCACGGCTTCGTCCTCGGGCAGCCAATCCTTCAGGAAGAAGGGGCCGCGCGAGGTACCGGCGCGCATCAGGGTGCAAGGCAAAGCGATCGAAGACATGCCGTCATGATGGCCGCGCGCTTTGATGCCGTGAATTGCATATTTATGAAGTTTTGATGCATCATCAGCATCAATGAAGGAGCGCCATGGCGATCAACTTTGACCTCAATGACCTGCTGGCTTTCAGGGCGGTGGCCGAGCTGGCCAACTTCCGCCGGGCGGCTGAAGCCGTGCACATCTCGCAGCCGGCCTTCAGCCGCCGCATCGACAAACTGGAGGCCGCCCTGGGCGTCAAGCTGCTGGAGCGCACCACGCGGCGGGTCAGCCTGACGGCCGTGGGCCGCGACTTCGCACGCAAGGTGCAAAGCCTGCTCGACGAGCTGGACAGCACCTTGATGGGCATCCAAGGCTTGGCCACCTCGCGGCTGGGCGAGGTCAGCATTGCCTGCGTGCCGTCCACGGTGTACTACTACGTCTCCCAGGTGATTGGCCGCTACCGCGAAACCTATCCCCGCATCCGCCTGAAGGTGTTCGATGCCAGCGCCAGCGAGGTGCTGGACACCGTCTCGCGCGGTGAGGCCGACTTTGGCCTCAACTTCATTGGCAGCCAAGAGCCTGACATCGAGTTTGAGCCCCTGATGCAAGAGCGCTTTGTGGCGGCCTGCCGCCGCGACCACCCCTTGGCCAAACGCCGCCATGTCAGCTGGGCCGACTTGGCCGCACACGACTTCATCGCCATGGGCAAATCCTCAGGCAACCGCCTGCTGCTGGACCAAGCCCTGGCGGGCCTCACCGACCTGCCCCAAGCCATTTACGAAACCCAGCACGTGACCTCTCTGCTCGGTTTGGTGGAAGCCGGCTTGGGCGTGGCGGCCGTGCCCTCTTTGGCCATGCCGGGCAAAGACCACCCCTTGCTGGTCAGCGTGCCGCTGCAAGAGCCGGTGATCACCCGCCAAGTCGGCTTGATCCGCCGCAAAGGCCGCCCCTTGACCCCTGCGGCTCAACAACTGTGGGACTTGTTCTTGTCGCGGCGCGGCGGGCAGGCGCCCAGCCGGGCGGGCCAGCGCCGCAAACCCGCCACCACCGTGCGCGCCAGCGCCGCCCCTCACGCCTGACGCCATGGAACTCAGACAACTGCGCTACTTCGTCAAAGTCGTCGAACACGGCAGCTTCAGCCAAGCCGCGGCCGCGCTGGGCGTGGTCACCTCGGCCTTGAGCCAGCAAATCAGCCGCCTGGAAGGTGAGTTGGCCACCCGGCTGCTGCAACGCACCTCCAAAGGCGTGCTGCCCACCGACGCCGGCCTGGCCTTTTGGCGCCAGGCCCAGCTGGCCCTGCGGCATGCCGACCATGCGGCCCTCGCGGCCCAGCAGGCTCGCTTGTCCGGCCATGCCAGCGTGGGTTTGGCCCCGTCCACTGCCAGCGTGCTGGGCCTGCCCCTGATGGCGGCCATGCGTGCGCGCTACCCCGAGGTGCGTCTGCATCTGGTGGAGAGTCTCTCCGGCCATCTGGGCCAGATGCTCGGCGCGCGGCAGTTGGACCTGGCGGTGATGTTCCAGGTCGAGCAAGCCCATGGCTGGAGCGTCACCCCGCTGCTCGAAGAACGCCTGTATGTGATGGGGCGCCAAGACCTGCCCGGCCTGCCCACACGCCCCCGCACCAAGCTCGAAGACTTGAGCGCCCTGCCCCTGATCTTGCCCAGCGGCCCGCATGGCCTGCGCTCCTTGGTGGACCAAGCCTTTGCGCAGGCCAAGCGCCGGCCAACCATCGTCTCAGAGATCGACGGGCTCAGCCTGCTGATGGACGCCGTGGCCGCGGGGCTGGGCGCCACCATCCAACCCGGTGCGGCCACGCTGCGCCTGCAGCGTGACGATGTGCGCTTGGTGCAGATCAGCAATGCGCCGGCGCGGCGGCCGAATCTGCTGGTCAGCCTCTCAGATGACGAGCTCTCGCCCGCCGCCTTGGCCACCCGCGTGGTGCTGGCCGATGTGGCGGCCCGCCTCGTCACGGAGGGACGCTGGATCGGAGCCTCCTTTCACAAAGCCTGAAACCCCTTTGCCCGCTTCGGGCTAGCCCCCAAGGCGGCCGCTGCCTAGAGTCCGGCTCCTGCAAAGGAGGTGGGCGTGGTCGATGTCTTGGTGATGGGGGGTGGCAATGCCGCGCTGTGTGCGGCCCTGATGGCGCGCGAGGCGGGCGCCAGCGTCTTGCTGCTCGAAGCCGCACCCCGGGCCTGGCGCGGTGGCAACTCCATGCATGTGCGCAATCTGCGCTGCATGCATGACGCGCCACAAGATGTGCTGGTGGAGGCCTATCCCGAAGAAGAGTTTTGGCAAGACCTGCTGAAGGTGACCGGCGGCAAAACCGATGAGGCGCTGGCGCGCTTGGTGATCCGCGCTTCGGGCACCTGCCGGCCCTGGATGCGAAAGCATGGCGTGCGCTTTCAGCCCTCGCTCTCAGGCGCCTTGCATGTGGCACGCACCAATGCCTTTTTCATGGGCGGTGGCAAAGCCCTGGTGAACGCCTATTACCGCAGCGCTCGGGCCCTGGGGGTGCAGGTGCGCTATGAGGCCCCGGTGGACCGCTTGGAGATGGACGGTGAGCGCTTTGTCGCCGCCTGGGTGGGGGGCGAGCGCATCACCGCCCGCAGCGCGGTGGTGGCCAGTGGCGGCTTTGAGTCCAACCGGGATTGGCTGCGCCAAGCCTGGGGCCAGAACGCCCAGGGTGAGTGGCCGGCCGACAATTTTTTGATTCGCGGCACGCGCTTCAACACCGGCGTGCTGCTGAAGCAATTGATGGACTTGGGGGCCGACACCATCGGTGACGCCACCCAGGCCCATATGGTGGCCATTGACGCCCGCGCACCCCTCTATGACGGCGGCATTTGCACCCGGCTGGATTGCGTGTCTCTGGGCCTGGTGCTCAACCGAGAGGCCCGCCGCTTTTATGACGAAGGCGAAGACTTCTGGCCCAAGCGCTATGCCATCTGGGGCCGCTTGGTGGCCCAGCAGCCCGGGCAGATTGGCTACAGCATCATCGACGCCAAAGCGGTGGGCCGCTTCATGCCGCCCGTCTTTGACGGCGTGCAGGCCGAGAGCCTGCCCGAGCTGGCTCGCCTACTGGGGCTGGAGGTGGGGCAGTTCACCGCCACGGTGGCGGCCTATAACGCGGCCTGCCGTGTCGGCCAGTTTGACCACACCCGGCTGGACGACTGCCACACCGAGGGGCTGAGTCCGCCCAAAACCCATTGGGCCCTGCCCTTGGATACACCGCCCTACTTCGGCTATGCCCTGAAGCCCGGCGTGACCTTCACCTACCTGGGCCTGAAGGTCGATGCCAGCACCGCCGTGCGCTTTGGCGGGCAGCCCAGCCCCAATCTGTTTGCGGCTGGCGAAGTGATGGCCGGCAATGTGCTGGGCCAGGGCTACACGGCGGGGGTGGGCATGTCCATCGGCACGGCCTTCGGTCGCATCGCTGGTGCGCGCGCCGCCAATGCGGCGGGGCATGCCTCGGACTTTGAAGGAGTGGACCATGTCGCCGCTTGAGCCCCGCCCGCCGCGGCGGGTCATTCCCATCCGCGCGGCATCCACCACCGCTGAGTCCGAAGTGGCCCGCGTGATGCAGATCTGCAATGCCTGCCGCTACTGCGAGGGCTTTTGCGCGGTGTTTCCAGCCATGACCCGGCGCCTGAGCTTTGCAGCCGCCGACGCGCACTATCTGGCCAATCTGTGCCACAACTGCGGCGCTTGCTTGCATGCCTGCCAATACGCCCCCCCGCATGAGTTCAGCGTGAATGTGCCGCAGGCCATGGCCCGGCTGCGCGGACAGACCTATAGCGACTACGCCTGGCCGCCCGCGTTGGGTCGGCTTTACCAACGCAGTGGCCTGACGCTGGCCACGGCCTTGGCGGTGAGCCTGGCCTTGTTCCTGGCCTTGGGGGTGTGGCAGCAGGGCGGCGGCGCGGCGCTGCTGCAAGCCCCCAGCGGCGGCAACTTTTACGGGGTGTTCCCGCACCATCTGCTGGTCAGCTTGTTTGCACCGGTGTTTGCCTGGGCCTGCTTGGCCTTGGGCCTGGGCGTGCGCCGCTTCTGGCGCCACGCCGAGCCTGGCCCTCACAGCCTGGACGCTGCCGTCGAGGCCAGTGGCCAAGCTTTGCGCCTGACTCACTTGGGCGGCGGCCATGGCGAGGGCTGCAACAACGAAGACGATGCCTTCAGCTTGTGGCGACGCCGCGCCCACCATGCCACCTTCTATGGCTTCATGGCCTGCTTTGCGGCCACCTGTGTGGCCACGCTCTACCACTATGGCTTGGGCTGGCCAGCGCCCTATCCTCTGCTGAGCGTGCCCAAGCTCTTGGGCACTGTGGGCGGCATCAGCCTGGCGCTGGGCAGCGCGGGCTTGGGCTGGCTGCATCTGCGCCGCCATCCGCTGCAAGGTGACCGGGCTCAGCGGCCCATGGACTTGGGCTTCATCGGCCTGTTGTTCTTGGTGGCCAGCAGTGGCCTGGCCCTGATGCTCAGCCACGGCACGGCAGCCTTGCCCCTGCTGCTGTGCCTGCACCTGGGCGCCGTGATGGCGCTGTTCGCCACCCTGCCCTACGGCAAGTTCGCGCACGGGGTGTATCGCGTCGCAGCCCTGCTGAAGTCGAGCATTGAAAAGCGCCAACCCAGCCGCTTGAAGCTGGCGGATGATTGATGGAGACCTGAGATGAACGTTTTACCTCGTTGGGTCGCGGCACTGGCCGCACTGCTGCCCGCCTTGCTGAGCCCTTGGGCACATGCCCAAAGCCCCGAGTGGCCCAAGAAGACCATCACCTTGGTGGTGGGCTTTGCGGCTGGCGGCGCCACCGACACCGGGGCGCGCGTGGTGGCCAAAAAGCTCAGCGAAAACCTGGGCCAAACCGTGGTCGTCGAGAACCGGCCGGGCGCGGGCGGAAATTTGGCTCACCAGCATGTGGCACGCGCCACGCCCGATGGCAGCACCATTTTGCTGGGGTCGGTGGGGCCGCTGTCGATTGCGCCGCACCTGATGAAGCTGCCCTATGACCCGGTGCGCGACCTGGCCCCGCTGACTTTGGGCATGACCTTTCCGAATGTCTTGGTGGTGGGCTCACAGGTGGGCGTCAAGACCCTGGCCGACTTCATCAAACTGGCGAAGCAAAAGCCCGGCGGCTTGGACTACGCTTCCACGGGGGCAGGCTCGGCATCCCACTTGGCCGGCGAGTTGCTGAACGCCCAGGCCGACATGGACACCGTGCACATCCCTTACAAGGGCGGCGCCCCCGCCCTGCAAGACTTGCTGGGAGGCCGTGTCGCCGCGTACTACTCGACCTGGTCGACCGCCCAGCCGCATGTGGAGTCGGGCAAGCTGGTGGCCCTGGCCAGCACGGGCCTGAAGCGCCCCGAGTTTTTGCCCCAGGTGCCCACGATTGCGGAGTCCGGCTACCCCGGCTTCTCTGCCACCAACTGGTATGCCTTTGTCGCACCCGGCAAGACAGCACCGGAGTTGCTGGAGCGCTGGAACCGTGAGTTGGTGAAGGCTTTGAACGCCCCAGAGGTGAAGGCCGAGCTGCTGAAGCACGGCATGCTGGCGCAGCCCGGCAGCCGCGACGAGCTGGCCCGCTTCATCAGCGCCGAGTCCGCCGTGTGGGGCAAGTTGATCCGCGACCGCAAGATCACGGCAGAGTAAGCCCCAACGCGGCACAGCGTGCCGCGCTGGCGCGCCGCCTCACTGCGCCGGGTCGCGCAGCTCCCAGCGAATGGCGTCAATGGCCGCCAGCAGCTCGGGCGACAGGGTGGTGTCCCAGGCCGCCACGCACTGCTCCAACTGGGCGATGCTGGTCACCCCAATCAGCGTGCTGGCCACGCGCCAGTTGCGGTAGCAAAAGGCCAGCGCCATCTGCGCGGGCGTCAGACCATGCTCGCGGGCCAGCGCGTTGTAGCGGCGGGCTGCACCTAAGGCCTCGGGGCGGGCCCAGCGTTGTTTGCGCATGGTTTCAAACTGGGCCAAGCGGCCGAGTTGCGGCTGAGAGGGGTCAAAGCCTGGGCCGTCGTACTTGCCGGTCAGGCTGCCAAAGCCCAGGGGCGAATAGGCCAGCAAGCCGACTTTCTCGTGCAGCAGCACCTCATCCAGGCCGTTATCCACGGTGCGGTTCACCAGGGCATAGGGGTTCTGCACCGACGCAATGCGCGGCAAGCCCATCTGCTCGGTCACCTTGATGAAGCTCATCACGCCCCAGGGGGATTCATTGGACAAGCCGATGGCGCGCACCTTGCCCGCGCGCACCAGTTGGTCCAGTGCCCGCAGTTGGGCTTCGATGGAGGTTTGCTCGGCCAGCTTGGCCGGGTCCAGGTAGAGGCTGCCAAAGGCCGGCACATGGCGGTTAGGCCAGTGGATTTGATAGAGGTCGATGACATCGGTCTGCAAACGCCGCAGGCTGTCTTCGCAGGCTTGGATGATGTGCTCGGGCTTGAGGTCGGCCGCACCGCCGCGGATCCAAGGCATGCCGCGAGAGGGGCCGGCGACCTTGGTGGCCAACACCACTTGCTGCCGCACACCGGGCCGCTTGGCAAACCATTGGCCCAGGATGGCTTCGGTGGCGCCAAAGGTCTCGGCCCGCGCGGGCACCGAGTACATCTCGGCCGTGTCCAGAAAGCTCACACCCAAACTCAGGGCGCGGTCGAGGATGGCGTGGGCGTCGTCCGTGCCGACTTGTTCGCCAAAGGTCATGGTGCCGAGGCCAATGGGCGTGATGTGGAGGTCGCTTTGGCCGAGCTGGAGCGTTTGCATGATGGGGAAAATGGGCTGAGCCGCACGAGCTGAGAGGTCGCTCAGTGTGCCCCATCTGCACACAGAGGCAGTGCGGCGGCATCGGGCTGGCGCTCCGACAGCTCGGCCAAGCCCGCTTCGTCCAAGAGCAAGACCGGCGCTTGTTGGGCCTTCCAGCGCAGCCAGCCGCTGATGCGCAAGGCCTTCTGCCCTTTGGCTGGGGTGGCGCCACGGCGGCACATCTGGGGCTCCAGGGACATGCTGACGGTGCGCTTGGCCGCAGCGCCGTCTTGCGCCTTCCAGGCTTGCAAGGTGCTGCGCAGCGCGTGAAAGCGCGCTTGCTGCTGTGCGTCCAGGCCGAGGGCCAGCCATTGCCCGCGGCGCTCGGGGGCTTGAGGCCAGGGCACCGGGGCGGTGCCCTGAACCGGGCGCAGTACCAAGCGCTCCTCCCACACCTCGGCCGCCGCATTGCCGCGCTCCAGCTTGAGGGTGATGACTGCCGCGTCGGGCCTGGCCTCAATGCCCTCGGGCAGATAGGCCAGCGCCAGCAGAAACGCCGGGTCCAACTGCTGCCAGTCCAGCTGCCGCAACTGCCACAGGGAGCGCAGCGGCACCTGTGTGCAAGCCGCGAGCACCAAAGCCATCAAGAAGACAAAAAGCGAGGTAAACCGGCGAGAGGTCAGGAGGGGGTGCATGGCGGTCTCTAAAGTGTTTGACGATATGTTTTTATCGTTTTACATTAAACATCATGAAGTTCGACGCCACAAGCCCCTCTCTACCGCAGCGCAGCTTGGCCCAGCGCCTGCGCACGCTCTCGCTGGCCGTCCAAGTGCTGTGCGTCGTCGGCGCCGTCGCCGCGGTCTGCATGGCCTTTGCGCCGCTGTGGAATGCCGAGCACTTGCTCAGCAGCGACTACAGCTGTGGTTCGGTCAGCCTGTTGAGCAAGCTGACGGGCCCGCCCACGTTTGAAACCCTGCAACGCATGGTGCTGGTGAATGTGCCGGTGCTGCTGGTGCAGTGCGCCCTGCTGTGGCAGCTGTGGGGCTTGTTTGCGGAGTTCCGCGCCGGGCGTCTGTTCTCAGACAAAGCGCTGCAGTGCTGGCAGCGCTGGGGCTGGGGCGTGGCGGCCTTGGCTGTTCTGCAGCCCTTGGAGCGCGCCGCCATGTGGGTGGCCGTCACGCTGCAAAACCCGCCGGGTCAACGCATCCTGACCGTGTCGCTGGGCACGGACGACTATCCCTTGATCTTGCTGGCCCTGGTGTTTGTGGCCCTGGCTCGGGTGATGCGCGAGGCGGCTCGCGCGGCGCAAGAGAACGAGGGCTTTGTCTGATGCCCATTGTGGTGAACCTGGATGTGATGCTGGCAAGGCGCAAGATGCGCTCGCGCGAACTGGCAGAGCGGGTCGGCATCTCGGAGGTCAATATCTCGCTGCTCAAATCCGGCAAGGTGCGCGGGGTGCGCTTTGACACGCTCGCGGCCATCTGTGCGGTGCTGGAATGCCAGCCCGGCGATTTGCTGGTCTACCAAGCCGGTGACGACGATGCGCCCGCACCGGACTGAGTGGCGCACGGGGGCCAGGCCGAGCCGTCTGCGCGCCGCGGGAGTGGTGGTGGGGCTGCATCTGCTGCTCTTGCTGGCTTGGTTGCAGCACACCGGGCGCATCACCGTGGCCACGGTGCACGCCCCCGCGAAGAGCACCACCTTGAGCTGGGTGCTGCCAGACCCCACGCAGCCCACCGCGGCGCGGCCGCCTGCTGCCAGCCCCATCCGGCCCAGCACGGCCCCGCCGCCCAAGAGCAGCACCCCGCGTGATCGGCAAGACACTGCACCTTTGACCGCCAGCCCTCAGCCGGCGGCGGCTACCGCCACCAGCACGACCTTGAGCCTGCTGCCTGCGGCCTCCGCCCCCGAGCCCACCGCGCCCAGCAGCACCAGCATGGGCGCGCTGCTGCGCAATGATGCTACGCGCCAAGCGCTGCGGCAGGCGGGGCAACAGCCCTTGCTGGCCGAGCGGACCGAGGCGGCCACCGGCATCGCCATTCAGCGCCAGGACACGGCCTTGGCCGAGGGCGTGAAGCAGGGCGCTAAAGGGGACTGCCTGAAGGGCGAGTTTGCGGGCAGTGGCGGCGGTCTGTTGAGCCTGCCGGCCTTGGCCTATGCCGCCGCAGCCGGCAAATGCGCCAAGTAAGCCGTGTTCAGACGGGCAGAAGCACCTGCGGCCGCGAGTCGCTGGGGGGCTCGGTGGCACCTGCGATGGCCAGCGCCATCAACTCGCTCGCATTCATGGGCTTGCCATACAAAAAGCCCTGCGCCTGCGCACAGCCCAGTTCGCGCAAGCAGCGCGCCTGGCGCGGCGTCTCGACGCCTTCGGCGACCACGGTCAGCTCCATGGCTCGGGCCACTGACAGCGCTGCCGTGACGATGGCGCGGTCGCCCGAGTCGTGCGGCAGGCCCGCCACAAAGCTGCGGTCGATCTTGAGCTTGCCCACCGGCAGGCGCTTCAGATAAGCCAGCGACGACAAGCCGGTGCCGAAATCGTCAATGGCCAAGGTCACGCCACGCCGCCGCAGCTCATGCAGCAGGCGGACACTGTCGTCGAGGTCTTCAATCAGCGTGTGCTCGGTCAGCTCCAGCTCCAAGCAGGTGGGGTCGCACTGCGAGGCTGCCACCGCGTGGTCGTACTGCCGCGTGATGAAGCCGCCCCGCAACTGCCGAGCCGAGACGTTGACCGCGACATGCAGCTCCGTCAGGCCACAGCGCTGCCAGTGGGCCAATTGCATCGCTGCTTGCTCCAGCACCCAACCGCCGAGTTCCACGATCAGGCCAGAGCGCTCGGCCACGTCGATGAAGTCGCTGGGCATCAGCAAGCCGCGCTCGGGGTGCTGCCAGCGCAGCAAGGCTTCTGCAGCCAAGACGCGGCCGGTGCTCAACTCCACAATGGGTTGATAGGTCAGCCGCATCTCGCCTACACGCAGGGCGCGGCGCAGCTCGGATTCGAGTTGGACGCGGTGCTCGGTGGCCAGACGCAGGCCTTGGGCAAACACCACCAAGTGGCCTTTGCCGCGCGACTTGGCCTCGTACATGGCGATGTCCGAGGCCCGCACCACGTCTTGGGGCGTCTCGCCATCGAGCGGAAAGCGCGCCACGCCCACGGACCCGGTGAGGTTGAGTTCATGGCCATCCAGGCGAGTCAGGCCAGACAGCGCACGCTGCACCATGCCACCATAGCGCGCCGGGTCGGCAAAGCCTGCATCGCAAGGGCAGATCACCACAAACTCATCGCCGCCAAAGCGGTAGGCCCGAGCCCCAGGGCGCAATGACTCCTGCAGACGAGACGCGACCAAGCGCAAGACTTCATCCCCCACGGCATGGCCCAAGGTGTCATTGATGAGCTTGAAGTCATCCAGATCGAAGGTCACGACGGACAGCCCGTGACCGTTGAGCGGCCCAGCGTCCATCGCCTCTTGCAAATGCGCCATCGCGGCATGACGATTGAACAGGCCCGTCACACCGTCTTTGTAGGCCAGCTCATCCAGGGTTTCTGCGATGTGCTGCACGTCTTGCCGCCAGCCGCGCGTGAATAGGAGCAGCCAGCCGCACGCCAGCCCCGCCGCCAACACACTGAAAGCCGCCAGCGCCAGCGCTTGATCGCCGGCGGAGAGCCCCGTTTGGGCCAAGGCAAACGCCGCCACATTCACGCCCACCACGGCCCCCAGCGTGGCCCACAGCACCGCGCCTTTGGAATAACGCTGCAGCCGGCTCAGGGTGGCGCCATTGACGAGTTGGGTCTTGCCGTGGGGTGACGCGGGCTGGCTCATGCTTGCCCCTCTAAAGCAGGGAGCAAGAACACAGAGCGCGGGGAGGTCATGGTGGAGGGGCGGCAGCGGGTCATCACCGCCCCCTATCGGGTGAGCTTGCCGCCGGTTGAGCGGCGCAAAGGGCGGAAAGCGTGCACTTTCCACACCGCGAGCGCCTCTCAGGCGCTTCGTCGCGCAGCCGCGCGCTCTTCCTCTTGCAGCCGCAGCACGCGACGCTGCACCTTGCCGGTGGTCGTCATGGGCAAGGCGTCGATGAACTCGATCTCTTTGGGGTACTCATAAGGCGCCAACTGGCCTCGCACATGAGCTTGCAGAGACTCCACCAGGGCCGCGTCGCCCACCACCCCAGGGGCCAAGACGACATAGGCCTTGACCACCGCGCCGCGCTCGGCGTCGGGCTTGGGCACCACGGCGGCATTGGCCACCGCCGGGTGTTTGACCAGGCAGTTCTCGACCTCGCTGGGGCCGATGCGATAGCCCGCGGCCTTGAAGACGTCGTCGCTGCGCCCTTGGTACCAGAGGTAGCCGTCTTCATCCATCACAGCGGTGTCGCCCGTGCGGCACCAACTGCTGTCCATCTCACCGGTGAACTTGGCACGGGTGGCGTCGTCGCGCTTCCAGTAGCCCAAAAAGAACACCGGGTCGGGATGGCCGTGCACGTCCAGCCTGTGTACCGCCACATCGCCCGGCGTGCCGCGCGGGCACTCTTGGCCCGCATCGTCAATCACGGCCACGCGGTGGCCAGGGTAAGCCTTGCCCATGCTGCCCGGCTTGGCGGGCCAGCCCACCGCACCGTCGGGGCCCAAGTGGCCATTGGTGCCCAGGCCTTGACTGCAATTGCCGACGATGTAGTTGATCTCGGTCTGGCCAAACATCTCGTTGACCACCACGCCCAGCTCGCGCTCGCACCAATGGAAGACGGCATCGCCGACCGCCTCGCCCGCACTCATGACGGCGCGCAAGTGCAGCTCAAAGTGCTGGCGCGGCTGAGGCACCGCCTTCATCATGGCCTTGAGCGCCGTGGGAAAGAGAAAGGTGTTGGTCACCCGATGGCGCTGCATCAGCTCAAAAGCGCGCTGGGGCGTGAAGCGCCCCGCAAAGGCGACGATGGGCAGCGCAAAGTACAAGCATGGCAAGAGCGCATCCATCAAGCCGCCCGTCCAGGCCCAGTCTGCCGGGCTCCAAAACACCGAGTCTTTGGGCACGCCGCCGGTGCCGAGCGCAAGGCGGCGCTGGCCTGGCGTGGAAGGCCCGCGCGGCCCAGTGCCCCGCAGCAGGTTTTGGCTGCAGACGAAGCCGCTCAGGTTGCCGATCAGTGCGCGGTGCGGGATCAAAGCGCCCTTGGGCGGCCCGGTGGTGCCACTGGTGTAGATCAACACCGCCGCTTCGTCCGCCTTGGTGCGCACCGCACTGAAATGTGCCGATTCGCGGGCCAAGGCCGCCGCCCAGTCGATATCGCCCAGGCCCGCCGCTTGGCCCACGGCCACCACGGTCTTCAAGCCCGGGCACGCCGGGCGCGCTGCCCGCACGGCCGCGATGGCGGATTCATCCACCAAAGCCACTGCCGCCTCGCTGTCGTTGAAGCGGTACTCCAGCGCGTCCGGCCCAAACAGCATGGACAGCGGCATGGCCACCGCCCCCATTTGGGCAATCGCAATGTGCGCCACGGCGGTCTCTAAGCGCTGAGGCATGACCACGGCCACGCGGTCACCGCGGCGCACCCCCAAGCGCCGCAGCGCACCACTGAGGCGATGGGCCTGGGCCTGCAAATCAGCAAAGCGCACCGTGCTGGTGCCGCCGTCGTCCTGCTCAATGCGCAGGGCCACGGCTTGAGGGTGGCTGCGTGCCCAGCGATGACAACAAACCTCCGCCAGATTGAACCAAGTGGGGACGTGCCACTCAAAGGCCTGATGCAAGCGCTGATGCGCAGTCGGGGTGAATGCAATGGAGGTCGACATGAACGCAAGCGTACCGCTGATCTTTCTGACTCAACGCAAATGGGGCGCTCGTAAAAACCCGCACCATCAAGATGGAATTCAGTGAGAATCCCGGCGTCATCCAAAAGAACGACTGCCATGGAAGAGGAACCGTCTGTCAGCCTACCCCCAGCCCCCTTGCCCCAAGACCTGAGCAATGAAACTTGGATTGTGGCGGTGGGCGCCTCGGCGGGTGGCTTAGAGGCCTTACAGCGCTTCTTCTCTTCCCTGACACTGCCCACGCAAGCCGCTTTTGTGGTGCTGCAGCATCTGGCAGCGGACCATCGCTCGATGATGCCGGAGCTGCTGGGCCGCCACACAGCGCTGACGGTGACCACGGCGGAGGAAGGTGCAGCGCTGCAGGCCGATGTCGTCTACTTGCTGCCGCCCGGCGTGATGATGACCTTGGTGCAGGGCTGTATTCACTTCGAGCCCAAGCCGGCCCACGGCGTCACGCTGCCGATCGACCACTTTTTCATCTCTCTGGCTCAGAGCGTGGGCGACCACGCGATCGGCATCGTGTTGTCGGGCTCCGGCTCGGATGGCGCTCTCGGCGCATCGACCCTGCGCGCCCAAGGTGGCTATGTGCTGGTGCAGGCGCCCGACAGCGCCAAGTTCGACTCCATGCCGCGCAGCGCCCTGGCCGCCACACAAGCGGATGCGGTGGGCTCACCGGAAGAGCTGGCCGCGCGTGCCCTGGAGATTGTGCGAGGCCGCGCTGGACGCTTGGGCCACAGTGAGCTGCTGCCCGCCCAAAGCATGCGCCCCGCGCTACAGCGTGTGTTTGAAAACTTGTTTGCGCAAAGCGGCATCGACTTCAACCAGTACAAGCTGCCCACTGTGCTGCGTCGCATTGAGCGGCGCCTGCTCGTCTTGGGCTGCTTGGACATCTCGGACTATGCAGACCGTTTGGCCGATTCGCCCGAAGAGCGCGAGCAATTGCGCCGGGAGCTGCTGATCCCGGTCACCGGCTTTTTCCGCGACGCTGCGGCCTTCAAGATCCTGCTGCATCAGGTCTTGGTGCCCATGGTGCGCCAGCAGCCCACCAACCGGCCTCTGCGCGTCTGGAGCGCAGGCTGCGCCACCGGTGAGGAGGCCTATTCGCTGGGCATCTTGCTGCTGGAGGCCTGCCAACTGGCGCAAAACTGGCCTGGGGTGAAAGTCTTTGCCACCGATGTCGACCAGCGTGTGCTCGATCTGGCCTCCGCCGGCAGCTACCCCGCCGGCCTGGCTGAGAGCCTGGGCGCCGAGCGCGTCGCCCGCTACTTCACCCAGCAAGATGACCGCTTGGTGGTCAAGCCGGAGCTGCGCCAGATCGTGCTGTTTGCGCGGCACAACCTGCTGGACGACGCGCCCTTCACCAAGATGGACGTGGTGGTCTGCCGCAACACGCTGATCTACTTCCAGGCGGAAGCGCAAGAGCGTGTCATGCGACGGCTGCAATATGCGCTCAACGCGCAAGGGGTGCTGTTCCTGGGCTCGAGCGAGTCACTCGGGCCCCTCCAAGCCGACTTTGAAGTGCTGGACAGCAGCCACAAGCTCTATCGCCTGCAGCGCCCCGTGATCACGTCCTTGGCGCTGCACGACGGCTTCGGCCGCGCCTCCCCGCCCGCCATCCTGCGCCATGGCAGCACACCGGCATTGCCCTTAGCGCAAAGTGTGGTGGAGACGGCGCAAGCACAGTTGATGCAAGCCTATTTGCCTGCGTGCTTGCTGATCAACTCTCAGCGTCAGCTGCTGCACACCTGGGGGCCGGCGCAGCGCTACCTGCGGGTGCCCGAAGGCTCTGTCAATTTAGATGCCCTTCGGCTGCTTCCGCCGCGCTTGGGGCCTCTGGCGGCCCATGCGATGCAATGCGCCCTGCGAGAGGGCAAGGCTCACCGTGTGCCCCCCATCAAAGTGGATGTCGACGGCCAGGAGCGCACCATCAGCGTGGTGGCCCACCCGGTGACGCTGGAAAGCGAAACCCTGTGTGTGGCCTTGTCGCTGGAAGAGATCTTGGAGACGCCCCTCAGCGCCACCCAAGTGCCCCTGGACGCCTTAGAAATGGACCGGCTGGCGGCCCTGGAGCGCGAGCTGCATGCCACGCGGCAAGGCCTGCAAAGCACCATTGAAGAGCTTGAAGCTTCGAACGAAGAACTCCAAGCCACCAACGAAGAGTTGATGTCGTCGAACGAGGAGTTGCAGAGCACCAATGAGGAGCTGCAGTCCGTCAATGAGGAGCTCTACACCGTCAACGCCGAGTACAACGCCAAGCTGGATGCGCTGTCTGCGCTGAACGCCGACTTGGAAGGCATGGCGCAATCCACCGGCATTGCCACGCTGTTCGTGAACAGCGATCTATCGCTCGTCCGCTTCACACCCGAGGCGACTTTGTTGTTCCGTTTGCGTCCCAGCGATGTCGGTCGCTCCATTGAAGACTTCAACAGTCTGCTGATCTACCCGGAACTCAGCGAAGACCTGCGCAAGACCTTGGCCACTGGCGAGGTGGTGGAGCGCGAGGTCTCTGGCCCTCACGGCTCCTGGTACTTGGCTCGGGTGTTGGCCTATGGCCAGCGCAAGGGCAACGACTGGCGCAGGGCCGTGATGAGTTTCATCGACATCACTCGCTTGAGGGATGCCTCGCGCCTGCAAGACCTGATTGACTCGCTGCCCGAGCATGTCGCCGTGATCGACCTGCAAGGCACGATCCGGCTGGTCAACCGCGCCTGGAATTCATTTGCGCGCGAGAACGGCGGCAACCCAGACCTGGACTGCGGCATCGGCGCGAACTACCTGGCGGTCCTGGCCCGCTCGACCGACCCTTTAGCGCCGGAGATTTTGCGCAATCTTCAGGAAGTGATGTCGGGCCGACGGCAAGCCTATACCGTGACGTACCCCTGCCACAGCCCCGAGGAGGAGCGCTGGTTCGTCATGCATGCGCGTCCGCTCTCCGGCAGCGAAGATGGCGTCGTGGTGACCCATTTCGACATCTCGCCGTCCATGAGCACCTGGCCGCAACTGAGCCACCGCCATGCGACCTGAGCCCTCCGCCCAAGACCTGCGGGACCACGCCGATGCTGGGGTGATGTCGCTGGCCCTGGATGCGCTGAGCGAGCATGCCCCCGAGCGGGCGCGGGCCTTGCTGAAGCAAGGCCACAGCGAACCGGCCAAAGCCATGGACGACGTCTGGCGCCTGCACACCCAAGGCGTCGAAGAGCAAATGCTGCAGACCCAGGACATGCTCCACCAAGTCGAGCAGTTTTGCGCCTGGCAATCCCAGCTCTTGCATGGCCTGCCAGTCCCCGTGCTGCTACTGAACCGCCATGGCGCCATCATTGAAGCCAACGACGAAGCCCTGCGCCTGATTGGCCACGCGGGCGAAGAGACCGCGCCGCTGCTCTTGCTCTCCAGGCTTTTTCCGCAGGGCGACGCGGGCAGTCGTTTGCGCCTGGCGCTCACAGCCGCGGTCAGCCAAGGCAGTGCCAAGCTGGAGGAGTCCGCCCTGATGTGCTTGGACGGGCGGCAAGTGTGGGCGGAGCTGCGCATGACGCGTGTGCGCCCGCGCCAGGAGGGTGCTCGCGCCATTGAGCTGGCCTGCGTGATCGTCGACCTCACCGACCGGCGCATCGCGCGTGAGGCCGAGGAGCGCGCCCGAGACGCCGAGCAGGAGCGCAGCTTGGCTGAGCAAGCCGCGCAGACCAAGACGCAATTGCTGTCGCGGGTCAGCCATGAGCTGCGCACGCCACTGAACGCCGTACAGGGCTTTTGCCAGCTGCTGCAGATGAATCTGCAAAGCACTCCGGACAAGCGCAACGAATACCTGCAACACATCAGCACGGCCAGCAAACAGTTGCTGGAGTTGGTCGAGGAAATGCTGGACCTCAACCGCGCGGAGTCCGGCCACCTCAACTTGTGCATGGGCCCGACCTCGGTGGCCGTGCTGGTGCCCACCGTGCTGGCCCAGCACGAACCGATGGCGGCCCCGCTGAACCTGAGCCTGAGCGCCGATCTGCCCGAGGACGCTCCGGATTTGCGCGCTGACGCTCGCCGCGTGCGCCACATCCTGACCAACCTGGTCTCCAATGCCGTCAAGTACAACCGGCAAGGAGGACAGGTGCTGGTCCGCTTGGGCCACAACGGCAAAGAGGGATGGGTGGAGGTGGAAGACAGCGGCATTGGCCTGAGCGAAGCCCAGTTGGCACACCTCTTTGAGCCCTTCAACCGCTTGGGCGCAGAGCAATCCGGCTCGCGTGGCTTTGGGCTTGGCCTCAGCATCTGCAAGGCCTATGCGGACGCCATGGGCGGCCGGCTGGAAGCCTGGTCCAATGTCGGCGTCGGGAGCCGCTTTCGGCTCACGCTTCCTCGTTGGATGGCAGAAAGCTCTTGAACACCACAGCCCCCTATCGCCCACAGCGCGAAGCCCAGGTTTTGCAGCGTCCGGTGCGCGGCCATTGGCAGTACGCCTTGCGCTGCTGGGGCGACCCGAGCACCGCCACGCCCGAGCGCCCGCTGCTGCTGCTGGGCCATGGCTTCATGGACGTGGGCGCGTCCTTCCAGTTTTTGGTGGATGCACTCCAAGCTCAGGGCGATGGCGAGCGGCCCATCGTGGCCCCCGACTGGCGCGGCTTTGGCCTGACCCAAGGCCCCGCCTGCGACCATTACTTGTTTGCCGACTATCTGGGTGACCTGGACGCCTTGGTCGATGCGCTCTCGCCCGATTTGCCCATCGACCTGCTGGGTCACAGCATGGGCGGCAATATTGTGATGAGCTATGCCGGTGCGCGGCCCACGCGCATCCGCCGCTTGATCAACCTCGAAGGATTTGGCCTGCCCGAAGCCAAGCCAGAAGCCGCGCCAACGCATCTGGCCAAGTGGTTGGACGACCTCAAAGCGCCCAAGGCCTTGAAGCCCTATGCCAGCGCCGAGGCTGTGGCCCAGCGCCTGCAACACACCAACCCGCGCCTGCCCGACGACCGCGCCCAGTGGTTGGCCACGCAGTGGGCCTCACCCGCAGACGATGGCCAGTGGCATTTGCAGGCGGACGCCGCGCACCGCCGCATCAGTGCCATGCCGTATCGGCTGGACGAAGTCTTGGCGGCTTGGCGGCGCATCAGCGCACCCACGCTGTGGGTGGAGGGCGACGAAACACCGTTCGAGCAATGGTGGGGCGCGCGTTACCCCAGGGCAGACTTTGACGCCCGATTGGCGCAGGTGCCTCAGCTAGAGCGGCGTACGCTGACAGGGGCCGGCCACATGCTGCACCACGACCAGCCCGAAGCTTTGGCGCGCTTGCTGCGGGAGTTCCTCTGAGCGATGGGCGGCCACTCGGCCCCAGCGACGCTCAGGATCTGGGGTAGCGCAGGGCCTCGACCATGGTTTCGGTCTTCGGTGAGGGCCTGGGCGTCAACAGGCTGACCACTATGGTCACCAAAAACCCGACCGGCACCCCGAAGACACCGGCTGAGATGGGTTGGATCCCCCACCACAACTCGACGGGGCTGGTGACACCGAACAGGCCACGCAGCCAAGGGTGGGTGGAGGCCAAATACCAGAACGTCACCGCCAAACCCGCCACCATGCCACTGGCCGCCCCCCAGCCATTGGCCCGGCGCCAGAACACGCCCAAGACCAGGACGGGGAACAAGGCGGACGCGGCCAAAGAGAACGCCGCCGACACCAAGAAGAGGATGTTGGCCGGGCGCTGTGCCGCCAAAAACGCCGCGCCACCGGCCACCAAGAGCAGCAGCAGCTTGGACATCACCACCCGCCGCCCGGTCGAGACTTCGGGCTTGACCACCTTGAAGTAGAGGTCGTGAGAGAGGGCATTGGCAATGGTCAGCAGCAGGCCGTCCGCCGTAGACAGGGCCGCCGCCAAACCGCCGGCCGCCACCATGCCCGAAATGACGAAGGGCAGGCCCGCGATTTCGGGGGTGGCCAGCACAATGATGTCGCCGCCCAGCGTGATCTCACCGAGCTGCAAAAAGCCGTCGCCATTGACATCGGTGACCGACATCAGTGCCGGGTCGACCTTGTGCCAGTTGGCAACCCAAGCGGGCAAGGCATCAAAAGGCAGGCCCACCACATGGGTGAAGATCTCAAACTTCACCATCACCGCCAAGGCCGGCGCGGTGATGTAGAGCAAGAGGATGAACAGCAGCGACCACGACACCGACTCCCGCGCCTCTTTGACCGAGGGCGTGGTGTAGTAGCGGGTCAAGATATGGGGCAGGCCGGCGGTGCCCACCATCAAGCAAAACACCAGGGCCAAGAAGTTGCGCCGCGCCTCGGTGTATTGCTGCTGCTCTTCAGGGCTGCCATTGGGGTCACCCGCAAACTGTGCTGCGTGGTCCGGCATGCCGCCCAAAGGCTTGGCCCGCTCCAGCAGCGCTGCACGCTCACGCGCCCAGGCCGCCTTGGCTTCAGCCTCGGTGCGCGGTAGGGCCGCCAACACACGCTCTGCCGCTTGGATCTCGCGCTGCGGCGCCTCTGCCCGCTTGAGCGCATCCACCCGCTGCTGCGCGGCTGCGCGGTCCCGCGCCATGGCGCCTGGCACATCGCGCATGCGCTCCTCCAAGGCCTTGGCCCGGGTGGCATAGACCTCAATGACTTCCAACTCCTTGGGGTCCACTTTGAGGCGCTGTTCGGCCTCCGAGACTTTTTGCAATTGGTAGCCGTAGGCCACTTGCGGAATGGGGTTGCCGGTTTGCTTCACGCTCAGCCACACGACCGGCACCATGTAAGCCACCACCAGCACGATGTACTGGGCCACCTGCGTCCAGGTCACGGCCTTCATGCCACCCAAAAACGAACACACCAAGATGCCGCCCAGGCCCAGGAACACGCCCACCTCAAACGAAGCAATGCTGGTCAGCCGGGTGGTGATCAGGCCCACGCCATAAATCTGTGCCACCACATAAATGAAGGAGCACAAGATGGTCGCGCCCAAGCCAATCAGGCGGGTCAGGTTACCGTCGTAGCGGGCGCCCAAAAAATCAGGAATGGTGAACTGCCCGAACTTGCGCAGATAAGGCGCCAAGAGCAAGGCCACCAAGCAATAGCCGCCGGTCCAGCCCAAGATGAAAGCCAGGCCGTCATAGCCGGTGAGATAGAGCGTGCCGGCCATGCCAATGAAGGAGGCGGCGCTCATCCAATCGGCCGCTGTCGCCATGCCGTTATAGATGGCGGGGACCCGCCGCCCGGCCACGTAATACTCGGTCGCATCAGTGGTGCGGCACATCACCCCAATGACGGCATAAAGCACCATCGGAGCCGCCAAGAAGATGAAGCCAATGTGCTGGCGCGACAGGCCCCAGCGCTCCAGCATGGCCAGTGCCACCACAAACAGTAAAAAGGCCAGCGCATAGCCGCCATAGACCCAGTTGAGCTTGCGCCTGAACACCATGCTGGCCTGGGCCTTGGGCCCGGGCGGGCGGCGCGGCGGCAGGGGCGGCAAGGCGGGCTCAGTCATCCTCGTCCACCCCAAAGCGCCGATCCAGCCGGTTCATGGCTGCCGCGTAGACCAGCACCAACACCAAATACACCAAAGGCGCACCTTGGGCCGCCATCCAAAAGCTGAAGGGCCAGCCAAAAAAACTGAAGCTCAGCTCACGCGCAAAGAACGCCACCAAAAAGGTGACCGCCATCCAGAGGAACAACAGTCCCGCCGTCAGGCGCCGATTGCGCAGCCAATAGCGCCGCCGCACCGCTGCGTTGGGCAACGGGGAGGGGTTGGCGGAAGCATCTGCGGAGGTGGACATGTATGTCGTGGCAACTCAACGACAAGCGCCTGGCCCCAAGGCCAAGCAGTGATAAATCTTGGTGGCGGTCGCCAAGAGCCAAATCAACAAAAGCAACAGGCCGGCGGCGCGGGCTTGCCCCGCTGGCCCCAAGCGGCCCTGGCTCAAGCGAGCCACCCCGTTGATGGCCGGCGACACCACCACATCCAGCAAGCGCCAAAACACATTGTGCTCACGACCCACACCCACCAGCAGGCCCAGGAGCCACCGCCCCAGCAAGGCCAACAAGGCCACCTCGGTAAGCATTTTGATCAACATGGCCGCCATCAGCATGGGCCTCTCCTGCACTCGCCGTGCCCTAGCCTTGCCAGCCTGAGCACCACACATGCTTACATTGTCGCGGCAATCCAGTGCATCCTAGGGGCCAACCAAGGGTCTGAGCGGGCGGGACTTACCCGCACAACGTCAAGCCAGCGGGAACATGAGAAAATCACCCGTTTGCCGCTGGCACCCTACAAATTACAAGGAATTGATCATGGACATCGAGCGCATCAACGTGATCGGGACCACCCTCTCGGACCTGACCCAGCGCACCCTCGATTTACGGGGGTATCTTTGACTACGACCGCAAAATCCTGCGGCTGAACGAAGTCAACGCCACCCTCGAAAACCCAGACATCTGGAACGACCCCAAGCGGGCGCAAGAGCTGGGCAAAGAGAAGAAGCAACTGGATGACGTGGTCGGCACCATCGACCACCTGACCAGCAATTTGTCGGACAACACCGAGTTGTTCGAGATGTCCAAGGCTGAAGAAGACTTTGACGGCCTGGAAGCCATTGAGGCGGAGACCGCTTCGCTGCGCGAGATCGTCGAGCGCTTGGAATTCCGCCGGATGTTCTCCAACCCGGCCGACCCCAGCAACTGCTTCATCGACATTCAAGCCGGTGCCGGTGGCACCGAGGCCTGCGACTGGGCCGGCATGCTGCTGCGCCAGTACCTGAAGTACTGCGAGCGCAAGGGCTTCAAGGCCACGATGGAAGACGAAACGCCGGGCGATGTCGCCGGCTTGAAGAGCGCCACCATCAAGGTCGAGGGCGAGTACGCCTTTGGCCACCTGCGCACCGAGACCGGTGTGCACCGCCTGGTGCGCAAGAGCCCGTTTGACTCGGCCGGTGGCCGCCACACCAGCTTTGCCTCGCTGTTTGTCTACCCGGAAGTGGATGACTCGATTGAGATCGACATCAACCCGGCAGATGTGCGCACCGACACCTTTCGCGCGTCAGGCGCGGGCGGCCAGCACATCAACAAGACCGACTCGGCCGTGCGCCTGACCCACATCCCGACCGGCATTGTGGTGCAGTGCCAAGACGGCCGCAGCCAGCACAGCAACCGCGATGTGGCCTGGAAGCGCCTGCGCTCGCGCCTCTACGACCATGAAATGCGCAAGCGCATGGAAGAGCAGCAAAAGCTCGAAGACACCAAGACCGACGTCGGCTGGGGCCACCAGATCCGCTCTTACGTGCTGGACCAAAGCCGTATCAAGGACCTGCGCACCAACGTGGAAATCTCCAACACCCAGAAGGTGTTGGACGGCGACCTTGACGCGTTCATCGCCGCCAGCCTGAAGCAAGGCCTGTAAGGCCTGCTTGCCTGTTGAGCGCACGACAACTCCCATCGTGCGCTCCCCTCCCCCTCTAAAGGATGACCCATCATGATGCGTGAAGGTGCCAGCCCCTTGATCCAGCGCAGCGACTACCAAGCGCCTGCCTACTGGATCCGAACCGCCGATCTGACTTTCGACTTGGACGGTGCCAAGACCATCGTCGCCAGCAAGCTGCAGATCGAGCGCAACACCGACCTGCCGGTGCAAGCCCTGCGCCTGCACGGCGAAGACCTGAACCTGCTGCGGGTGCTGATCGACGGCCAAAGCGTGTCCTTCCGCCATGAAGATGGCCTGCTGGTGCTGGACGCCCCCGAAGCCAACAGCTTTGTGCTGGAGATCCGCAACACCATTGCGCCCGAGAAGAACACCCAGCTCAGCGGCTTGTATGCCTCGGGCTCGGGCCTGTTCACCCAGTGCGAGGCCGAAGGCTTCCGTCGCATCACCTACTTCTTGGACCGCCCCGATGTGATGGCGGTCTACAGCGTCACCCTTCGCGCCGACAAGAAGAAGTTCCCCGTGCTGCTGTCCAACGGCAATTTGGTGGAGCAAGGTGACTTGGACGCCGGCCGCCACTACGCCAAGTGGAGCGACCCCTTCCCCAAGCCCAGCTATCTGTTTGCCGTGGTGGCCGCCGACTTGGTGGCGCGCGAGCAATGGGTGCGCACCCGCTCGGGCAAAGACCACTTGCTGCAGATCTTTGTGAAGCGCGGCGACTTGGAGAAAACCGAGCATGCGATGAACTCGCTGATCGCCTCCATCGTCTGGGACGAAGCCCGCTTCAAGCTGCCGCTGGACCTGGAGCGCTTCATGATCGTCGCCGTGGACGACTTCAACATGGGCGCGATGGAGAACAAGGGCCTGAACCTGTTCAACACCAAGTACGTGCTGGCCACGCCCGCCACGGCCACCGACGCTGACTTTGACGGCATTGAAAGTGTCGTCGCCCACGAGTACTTCCATAACTGGACGGGTAACCGCATCACCTGCCGCGACTGGTTCCAGCTCTCGCTCAAAGAAGGCCTGACCGTCTTCCGCGACCAAGAGTTCAGCCGCGACATGACTGGCAGCGCCAGCGCGCGCGCCGTCTGCCGCATTGGCGATGTGCGCCGCCTGCGCGAAGTGCAGTTTGCCGAGGACGCCGGCCCCATGGCCCACCCGGTGCGGCCCGAGGCCTACCAAGCCATCGACAACTTCTACACCGCCACCGTCTACGAGAAGGGCGCCGAGGTCGTGCGCATGATGCACACCTTGGTGGGCCGCGAAGGCTTTGCGGCGGGCATGGCGCTGTACTTCCAGCGCCATGACGGCCAGGCCGTGACCTGCGACGACTTTGCCCAAGCCATGGCCGACGCCAACCCGTCCAGCCACTTGGCGACCTCGCTCGATGTCTTCAAGCGCTGGTATGCCCAAGCAGGCACGCCGCGCCTGACCGCGCGTGGCGAGTTCAACGCCGAAGCCGGCAGCTACACCCTGACCCTGCGCCAGCACAGCACCCCGGGTGCCGCACCGCAATTGCTGCCGGTCTCGGTGGCTTTGTTCGGCCGCGACGGCAGCGCGCAGCCGCTGCAACTGGCCCATGAGTCCGGCGCAGCCGGCACCGAGCGCGTGTTGGTGATGACCCGCGCAGAGCATCGCTTCACCTTCACGGGGCTCACGGGCGAGGTCGTGCCGTCTTTGCTGCGCGACTTCTCTGCCCCCGTGGTGCTGGACGACGGCCTCAGCGACGCTGACCTGCTGGTGCTGCTGGCCCATGACACCGATGCCTTCAACCGCTGGGAAGCCAGCCAGCGCCTGGCCACCAGCCGCCTGCTGGCTGCGGCTGCCAGCAGCCAGCCCACAGCGGTGGATGCGGCCTATGTGCAAGCGCTGCGCAGCGTGCTGCGCCACCCCGACCTGGACCCTGCGTTCAAGGACCTGGCCTTGACCTTGCCTTCCGCACGCTTCTTGATGGAAGCCATGGAAGGCGTGGACCCGCAAGCCTTGCACGCCGCGCGCGAGCACTTGCTGGACCAACTGGCCGAACAGTTGCACGAGGACTGGGCCTGGGCCTGGACTGCCCACCAAGTGCGCGAAGGCTACAGCCCGGTGCCCGCCCAAAGTGGCCGCCGCGCGCTGGCCAACCTCGCCCTGGCCATGCTGGTGCGAGATGCCCGCCGCAGCGGTGACACCGTCTGGCCCGGCCGCGCCTACCAGCGCTGCAAAGACGCCACCAATATGACGGACCGCTTGGGCGCGTTGACCGCGCTGGTCTATGCCCACGCCGAGCTGGCCGAGCCCGCGCTGCAACGCTTCCATGCCCAGTTCCAACACGACCCGCTGGTCTTGGACAAGTGGTTCATGTTGCAAGCCGGTGCGCCCGAGCGCGACGGCAAGGTCTTTGCCCGGGTGCGCCAGCTGCTGCAGCACCCCGACTTCACGCTGAACAACCCGAACCGCGCGCGGGCCCTGCTCTTCACCTGGGACACCAACCCCGCCGCCTTCCACCGCAGCGATGCCGCAGGCTATGTGCTGTGGGCTGAAAAGGTGCTGGAGATGGACAGCGTCAACCCGCAACTGGCCTCGCGCTTTGCGCGCGGCCTGGACCGCTGGCGCAACCTGGCCGAGACCTACCGCAATGCCGCTCGGGAGGCCATCAGCCGCGTGGCCGCAGCGCCCAAGCTCAGCAGCGATGCCCGGGAGATCATCGACCGCGCACTTCAAGACTAAATCACGAGGACTTTGAGATGACCAAACGAATCAGCTTGACCCAGTATCTGGTCGAGCAGCAACGCGAACACGGCCACATCCCGGCCCAGTTGCGCCTGCTCATCGAGGTGGTGGCCCGCGCTTGCAAGCGCATTGCCATCTCCGTCAACAAGGGCGAGCTCGGCGACGTGCTGGGCAGCGCTGGCTCTGAGAACGTGCAGGGCGAAGTCCAGAAAAAGCTGGACGTGATCAGCAATGAAGTGCTGATCGAAGCCAATGAGTGGGGCGGCCATTTGGCGGCCATGGCCTCCGAGGAAATGGACTCCATCCATGTGGTGCCCAACCGCTATCCGCAAGGTGAGTTCCTCTTGCTGTTCGACCCCCTCGATGGCTCATCCAACATCGATGTGAACGTGTCGATTGGCACCATCTTCTCGGTGCTGCGCAAGGTCAACAACCAGCGTGGCGTCAGCGAAGAGGACTTCCTGCAGCCCGGCAAGCAGCAAGCGGCGGCGGGCTATTGCATCTATGGCCCGCAAACCACCCTGGTGCTGACCGTGGGCGACGGCGTGGCCATGTTCACCCTGGACCGCGAGATGGGCTCTTGGGTCTTGACCCAAGAGAATGTGCAAATCCCTGAGGACACGAAAGAGTTCGCCATCAATATGTCGAACATGCGCCACTGGGATGCCCCGGTCAAGCGCTATATCGACGAGTGCCTGGCCGGCAAAGAAGGCCCGCGCGGCAAGGACTTCAATATGCGCTGGGTGGCCTCGATGGTGGCCGATGTGCACCGCATCCTGACCCGTGGCGGCATCTTCATGTACCCCTGGGACAAGCGCGACCCGGACAAGCCCGGCAAGCTGCGCCTGCTCTATGAAGCCAACCCCATGGGCTTTGTGGTGGAGCAAGCCGGCGGCATGGTGAGCAACGGCCGCCAGCGCATCATGGACATCCAGCCTACCAAGCTGCACGAGCGCGTCAGCGTGATCCTGGGCTCCAAGAACGAAGTCCAACGCGTCCACGACTACCACCAGGACGTCTAAGCACCTGCTGATTCAGCCGCACCTTCTGCTATGATGCGCGGCTTCCAAGCCGGTGTAGCTCAGTTGGTAGAGCAGCTCATTCGTAATGAGAAGGTCGGGGGTTCGACTCCTCTCTCCGGCACCACACACTCCGTACAAAGCCCAGTTCGCAAGACTGGGCTTTGTTGCTTCTGCGAAACCCCGAAGCGAGGTGTGAAAAATGGCCGGGCCTGTGTCACGCGGCTGCGCCTCTTGGCCGAGCTGCGCCGCTGGTGGCGAGCGTGGCGCGCCACAATCTCCAGGCTCATCATTTCAGCAGTAGACCCCACCCACGGCAGCCATGCGTCCCGAATCCGTCAACGTGCCTTCATTTGTGGATTGGCTGCAGCGCTGCCGCAGTGACGCAGCGGAGCTGGTGCAACGTGCTTTGCGCGCCGCAGGCTTGCAGCACCAAGCCGGCCTGCGAGAGGCTTGGCTGATGAAGCTGGAGCGCGCCTTGAGCAGGCCCGCAGACGCCAGCCCACCCGCGCGCAATGGCCTGCCCAGTGGCCTGATGCTGATGTCGGAGGCCGAGGTCAACGAAAGCGTGATCGTCAAGCGCTTGGTGCAAGACATGCAGACCGCCGCCGACTGGCTGCTCTTGGACATTCAGACGCGTGGCGAGCCCCTGTGGCGAACGGAACTGGCCGAGGGCCAATGGCCGCATGTCGCCTTGCTGCACCCCGGCCTGCTGGCGGACACCTTGTGCCAAGCCTTGCGCGCCTCGGTCAGCGTGCCGCAGCGCCGCTTGGATGTGCTGTCCCAATTGGCCACGCCATTGACCCGCTTGCTCAACCCTCTTTATGAGCGACAGCTGGAATGGCTGGAGTTGCAAGGGGTCAGCCGGGTGGTCAGCGTGCCCACGCAAGACACCGCAGACCTGCAGCGCGCGCCTGCCAACCCCGCACAGCCCGCCGTCGGCATCTCGGCCACCCAGGTGCCGGCTTTGCTGGCCCGCATGGCCGAGCAAGCCGGCCTGGACAGTGGCATGAAGCAGTTGATGGTGGACCTGGCTTTGGCGCTGCAGCGCAGTGTCGAGGCTCACCCAGAGATGCTGGCCGATGAGCAAGGCGTGACTTGGCGCTTGGTGGAGCGCCTGGTGGCGCTGGGGCAGTTGTACCCGCTGCACAAGCCAGGCAAGCTGCCACTGGAGCAACGCATGGCGCCGCTGATCGAGCGTTTGCAGCGCTCCAAGCTACCACCCAAGGACAGCGCCTATCAACGCGTGCTGGACCATGTCGAGCAAATGCACTTGGCGGCTTTGAAGGCTGCGGCCGACGCGCAGCGCCAGCCCGAAGCGCAACTGGACGTCGAAGTGCGGCGCGACGAGTTGGAGCCCTTGGTGCTGTTCCAAATGATGGACCGTTTGAAGGGCCTGACCCCGGCCCCCGAGGTCCGTCAATTCCTGCTGGGGCCCTGGGTGCAGGTCTTGGCCCGAGTCGGTGCGGCCGAGGGTGTCGACAGCCCCGCAACGCAGCGCTGGACGGCGCTGGTGGATGCACTGATCGACAGTGGCACCCCGGTTGTGGGCCAAGCCTTCACGCCGGCCGTGCTGGAGGCGTGGCTGGCGGAAGTCCGCGAAGGGCTCCAGGCTGGAGCCCACACGCCTGAGCAAATCAGCAGCATTGAAGCCACGTTGCGGGACGTGCTGCACATCGAGCCGGGGCCCGAGCCCCTGCCAGAAGAGGCACTGGCCAGCGAAGCCAGCCCTGTGCTGTCTGAACCTCCCAGCGCGGCCACTGCGGAGCCATCGCCTGCCACGCCGCCCACGCCTGAAGCGGCGGCCGCTCAGCCCGAGAGCCCGGCCGTTGCGCCCCACGCCGAGCCTGCGCCTGCAGGGTCCGATGACATTCTGTCGTCGCGCTGGGCCCACCACTCCGAGTTGGAGACGGTGCCCCAAGTGTGGCAAGACGACCCACCGGACAGCCCTGGCCGCTTGGCCTGCGCAGCGTGGATGAACGGCCTGGCGGCGGGACAGATGTGTCGCATCTTCATGCAAGGCCGCTGGACCAGTGCGCGCCTCGATTGGGTCAGCGACCGCCAGCGCTTTTACTCTTTTTCTCGCCCCGGCAACACGCCCTTCACCGCCAGCCGCCGCGTGCTCGAACGCATGCGGACCGAGGGGCTGATCACCACCATAGCGCCAGGCCAGTGGCTACGCGCCGCAGCAAAATCTCTGCCCTTGGCGCTGGACTAAGGCCTGCTTGAGCAAGAATAGGGCAACGAGCCACTCTCAGGACAAGCCTTCATGACTCTCCACTCTTCACGTCACCACCTCCTGGCGATGCTGGCCGCTTCGGCCATGACCTTGGGGATGAGCAGTGCCCAAGCCTCTGACTCTGGCGCGTCCTCAGCGTCCAGCGCGGCCTCCAAGGGGCTGGGCAGCCTGTCGGATTCGCTGGAAGCCTCCAGCAACAGCTCGTCCGGCAAAGAGCGCATGGCCCAAGGCCGCTATCAAATCATCGACGTGGCCACGGTGCCGGGCGCTGACGGCCGGGTGCAAGTGGCGCTGCAGATCAACCAAGACGCCCCCGTCTTGCTGAAGCTGCCCCAGCACATTGCCCAGCAAGCCGGCTTGGCGCGTGGCGTCTGGGTGGACGTGCAACACCGTGACTTTGGCCTGACCTTTGCCGTCGCCCAAGCCCGTGAGCCTTTCTTCCTGGTCTTGGATGACGCTTGGCAGCGTGAGCTGGACAGCCGCCCTGTTGTGATCTGAATGCGCGCCGCGAGCAGCGCGCTCTTGGCCCTGGCGGTCCTGGCTGCCCTGCCCGCTCAGGCGTCCATGCGCTTTTGCGGCTTACCGCCAGACCGCTCGGTCGCCCAAGAGGAGCGGCTGCTCCTGCTCACGGCCGCCGTGAAGGCGGAATTGCAGCGCGAGGGTGCCCCAGTGGCACTGGTATCGCGTTCTGGGCTCAATCTGGGGCGCTTTGGCCTGCGCTATACCCATGCGGGCTGGAGCCTGCGCGAAGGCGCGGACCTGCCCTGGGCGGTGCGCCAGCTCTACTTTGACTGCGACGAACAGTTTCCTCGTCTCTTCGATCAGGGCTTAACGGGCTTTGTGAGGGGTGTTGATGACCCCGAACTGGCCTTCATCTCCGTGGTGTGGCTGCCGCAAGGCCCAGCTCAGGCCCTGGCTGCGGCTGCGGCCGACAAAGCCCGCGCGCTGAGCCTGCAAAGCGGCCGCTACAGCGCCAATGCCTACGCGTTTTCCACGCGCTCACAAAACTGCAATCAATGGGCTTTAGAGCTACTGGCCCACGCCGTAGCCGCCCCCAGCGCGCAGCCCCCGCGCCTCGCCGCGCAGGCCTGGTTGCGCGAGGCGGGCTACGAGCCCAGCGTGGTGAATGTCGGCGCTTGGTGGGGCCTGTCCGCACTCAGCCCCTGGCTGCATAACGACGAGCATCCGCTGCTGCAGCCCGACCAGCCGCGCTACAGCGTCAGTACCCCCGAAAGCCTGGAGGCTTTCATTCATCAACGATGGCCCGAGGCGCAGCGCATGGAGTTGTGCGTCGGTCCGCACGGCGTGCAGGTGGCGCGCGGCTGGGCCGCCCTGAATGCGCGCTGCGAGCCGCAGTCCTGAGCGTCCTCAGACCCAGCGCACGAAATCGTCAACGTCGGGCCGCTGACGCGGCGTCTTATGCCGCGTGGGCGTGCCCAAGCTGACGAAGCACAGCGCATGCTCGCCTGGGGCGATGTCGAAAGCCTGCCGCAAGGCCTCGCTGCTCAAAGCGCGGCCGCTGGACAAGCCGCTGGCAAAGCCCCGGGCCTGCGCCGCCAACAGCAGGTTTTGCACGGCGCTGCCCAGCGAGAACACCCGCTCCATGGGCGGCACATCGGCGTGTTCGGCGCGCAAGTCCACCACCGCCAAAATCAGCACCGGGCCTCTGAAAGCCTTTTGCCTCGCCTCGCTGAGTTGGTAGTCCAAAGCCGCAGGGTCGCGTTCCAACAAGGCTTGGGCAAACACCTCGGATAGCCGCGCCCGTGCCGCCGGCCCCAAGACCAAAAAGCGCCAGGGCCGTAACTGCGCATGGTCGGGCGCAGCCGCAGCGGCTGTGAACAGCGCCCGCAGCGTGGCCTCGTCCGGCGCTGGCTCACCCAGGTGCTTGGGGCCAATGTGTTGGCGGCTGCGAATCCAGGTGTCGCAGAGGTCAACCAGGGCCGCGTCGTCGCTCAGGTTCATCTCAGCTGACCAAGGCCCGCAGCCAGTCGGGCATGGGGGCTGATTTGCCGCTGGGGAAATCCATCCACACCGTCGTGGCCCCGCCCTCAGCGTAGATCACACCCGGCTGGTCCACCCGCTCCAGCGTGATGAAGGTGTCAAAGCTGCTGCGCCCAGGGTTGGCCACGTAATGCCGGGCCAGCACATCGCCGGGGTATTCCAACTGCTTGAGAAAGTTGCAAAACGCATTCACGATGACAGGGCCTTCGCCGCTGGGGTCCGGCGGGCCGCCCACCTGGCGCAGCCACTCCACCCGCACAATCTCAAGATAGCGGAAGTAGATGGTGTTGTTGACATGGCCCATCGCGTCCATATCGCCCCAGCGAATGGGGATGGTCATCTCGAAGCTCAGCTTCTTCGCTTCGGGCAGCTCAAAGCGCATGCTCAAGCCTCCGTGCTGGGGCTGATACCCAAAGCCTGCTGCAAGGCCAAGACCTCGGCCCGCAAGGCCTGCATTTCGCCGGACAAGCGCGCCACCTCGGCCTTGAGCACACTCAACTCGCCCGCGGAGACCGACTCCCCAGTGGCGGTGGCTCCGCTGCTCACCGCCAACAACTCTGGCGCAGGCTCGCCGCACAGCAAATGCGCCCAGCGCGCCTCGCGCGCCCCAGGGGCGCGCGGCAGCTTGACCACGCGGGCGGGCTCCTTGCTGCTCAATTCATCGAGGAAGGCCTCGACCGAGGAGACATCGGCAAACTTGTGCAGGCGCTCTGAGTTCAGTCGCAACTCAGCGGCCGTTTGCGGCCCGCGCAACATCAGCGTGGTCAGCAAGGCCACCGACTGGCTGGGCACGCCCAGGCCGCGCGGGGCGTTGTGCTCATAGCGGGAGACGCGGCTGCCCGAGACCTCCACCACCAAGTGAAGCTGCTTGAGGCCGTCCAAGGCCACGATCACGTCGGACTCCGAGGCCTCCATCACCGGCGTGCGGGCCGTCTTTTGGTTGCAGCCGGCCACCAGGGCGTTGAGCGAGAGCGGGTAGGTATCAGGGACGGTGTGGTGCTTCTCCACCAGCACCGCCAGGACGCGCGCCTCCAGAGGCGTCAATGCACGCAAGGTCATGGTCAGACTCGATCTTCAAAGCCATCAAGATGGCTTTGATTATCAAGCCACCTCAGACCCCAAAGCCGTCGTCGGCTTGAATCACTGCGCCATTGATGAAATGGCTTTCGTTGGCACACAGCATCAGCAAGGCAGTGTCCAGATCTTTGGGCTGGCCCACGCGTTTGCGCGGCAGCATCTGCACCAGCTTTTGCCCACCCTCAGTGTCCCAATGGTGGTGGTTGATCTCGGTGTCGATATAGCCCGGGCAGATGGCATTCACATTGATGCCATAGCGGCCCCATTCCAAGGCCATGGCGCGTGTCATGTGGACCACCGCCGCCTTGCTCATGGCATAGACGCCAATCTGGCTCAACACGCGCAGGCCGGCCATGGAGGCGATGTTCACGATCCGCCCGCCGGTGAAGGTGCCGGGCGCTGCGCCGCGCGAGCGGGCAATCATGCGCTTGGCCACTTCTTGGGCCACAAAGAAAGCACCGCGGGTGTTGGTGTCCATCACAAAGTCGTAATCGTCGGGGCTCACATCCGTCAACTTTTGGGTGGTGCTCACGCCAGAGTTGTTGATCAGGATGTCCAAGGTGCCGGTTTCGGTCTCGGCATGGGCCACGGCTGACTTGATGCTAGCCACATCAGTGACATCCAAATGCACCACATGAGCATCACCGCCGGCCGATTCAATCTCGGCCCGCAAGGTCTTGAGCCGCTCGGTGCGGCGCCCGGCCAGCACCACGGCTGCGCCGGCTTGGGCCAGGGTTAACGCAAATTGAGTTCCCAGGCCGCTGGAAGCGCCCGTCACCAGGGCCACGCGGCCCGACAGATCAATGGAATAGCTCATGACAATGGGGCTCTTGAAGGAGCATGAAAGATTCGGGGGAGCAGCACGACCCCAGCGGATCGGTGTTGCCTCTGACAGCTCAGCTGTTGGGCAACCATATCACGCGGCCCGGTCCCGAAAGCCTCAAGCAAGGCCTTCAATCGACCCCTGAAGCCCGGCTCGGCTCAGTCCGTTGGGCCTTCACCGGCCAGTTGGGCCAGCCATTGGTCGATGGGCATGGGGCGGGCAAACAAATAACCCTGGAATTCATCCACCCCCAGATCGCGCAGCATCTCGAACTGCGCCCAGGTTTCAACGCCCTCGGCCACGGTCTTCAGGCCCAAGCCACGGCAGATCTGCAGCGTGCCTTTGATGACCTCGCTGGCCGCGTTGTCCGAGGTGATGTCGCGCACAAAGGCGCGGTCGATCTTGACCTTTTGCACCGGCTGCTTGAGCAAATAGCTCAGCGAGGAGTAGCCGGTGCCGAAGTCATCCAAGGCCAAGGTGAAGCCGTGGTTGCGCAAGCGGCGCAGCAGGGGCAACACCGAGGCGTCGGCCAAGGCGGATTCCGTCAGCTCCAGCTCCAACTGTGCGGGCTTGATGCCAAAGCGCTCACAAGCATGCAGCGCCATGCGCTCAAACGCCATGTTGTGGAGCTGGCGCGGAGAGAGGTTGACGGCAATGTGCAAGCGCAGCCCTTTGGCCGCAATGTCTTGGGCCAAGCGACCCGCACACAACAAGGCCTGGCGGCCAAGCAATTCAATGGCCCCCGACTGCTCGGCCAGGGGAATGAACTCCACCGGCGAGATCGCTCCAAACTCGCGGGTGGTCCAGCGCACCAGCAGTTCAGCGCCAGTGACCTTACCCTCGCGGTCGACTTTGGGCTGGGCCTCAAAGGTGAAGGCGCTGCGCTCGGCGTCGACCCGCAATTGGCTCAGCAAGCGCACCCGCCGCAGCGAGTCTTGGTCGATGGAGGGCTCATAAATCTGCAGCCGGTTCTTGCCTTGGGCTTTGGCCGCATACATGGCGGAGTCGGCCTTGCGCAGCAAGCCCGCTGCATCGGTGTCATGCAGCGGGAACTGCGCCGCGCCCATGCTGGGGCTGATCACCAACTCATGCCCTTCGCCCAGGGTCAGAGGCTCGGCCAAGCCGGCCATCAGCAGTTGGGCGCCTTCGCGGACCGCGATGTCGTCACTGCCTGGGGGGAACACCGCCACAAATTCATCGCCGCCCCAGCGGCCGACAAAGGCGCCGGGCAAGGCTCGCACCAAACGCTGCGACACCTGCCGCAGCACGTCGTCACCGGCTTTGTGGCCATAGGAGTCATTGACGCCTTTGAAGCCATCCAAGTCCATGAACAGCACCACAAAGGGCTCTGCTCCTTCTTGGCTCACGCACTCGGCCAAATGTTGCTCCAGCGCCGCGCGGTTGGGCAGGCCGGTCAGGGTGTCGTTGAGCGCCAGCCGCTCCAGCCGAGAAGCCACCATGTGGCGCTCGCTGATGTCGTGCATGGCCACGATGTAGCAGCGCCCTTGGCCCGCCAAGGCTTGCACGGGTGTCACGCTCACCTCGACCGGCACGTCGTTGTCGCGGCCCTTGAGCACGCGCTCGGCCCGCCAGCCGCCGCGTGCAGCGCCGGCCTTGTCGATCTCAACACGGTCCAGAATCGACTGCCCCTGTAGAGCGGTGGCCTCGGCGTCGATCATTTGGATCAAGGAGTCATTGACCTCGACGATGCGCCAGCGCTCATCGACCACGGCCAGCGCGTCATGCGTGCTGGCAAAAGCCTGAGCCATCAGGTTGAGAGATTGCTCCGAGGCCCGCTGATTGGTGATGTCTTTGACGGTGCCCGCAATGCGCATGGGCAGGCCTTCGTCGTCCCGCTCAATGGCGCGGCCTCGCACGCGCACCCAGCGCCAGCCCTCCACCGTTTGAAAGCGGCAGGCCATGTCCATGTCTTCCCGCGCGCCAGCCCAATGCAGGCGGCTGGCCAAGAGCACGGATTCGCGGTCATCGGGATGCACGCGAGCGGCCAATGCGCGGATCTCGTAATCCGCCTCGGCGACAGAGTCTGCGCCCAAGCGCAGGCCCATGACATGCACGGCGGCTTCGCCACTGGACCAATCCCAGATGCCTTCACCGCTGCCCCACAGGGCCATCTGCAAGCGGTGCTCTGTCTGCCGCGCCCTCTGCAAGGCTGCGAAGAGCTCTTGGCTCTTCTCCATCAACAGGTTTTCAGCCTGCTTGCGCGCCGCCCGCTCACGGTCCAGACGCCGCTTCATCACCTCGACCGGGTCGGCCGAGGTGTGTGCGTCGAGCAGACCTGGCTGGGTATGCATCATGCAGCCGCGCGCTCCAAGGTGATCAAGGTCCCGGTTTGCCCTTGGTCGTCTTGCCAGGCTTGGGTTTGAACGGTGCAAGCCTCGCCATAGTGCTCGGCCGCGCCTTCCAACAGGCCGACCGCCAACTCATGCAGACCGCGAGGGGATTGGTAGAGCACCGTCATGCGCTCAGGGCTGCGGTCTTGCACGGTAAATCGCGGCAAGGTGGCCTCGCTGTAGAGCTTGTGGACTTCGACATGGATGTGGCCGTCGATGCGAGCCACCAGATCGAAAAGACTGTGTGCCCCTTGGAACATCTTGGGATGAACTTGGGTGAAACGCAGCAACAAATGCCGCCCGAATGCTTTGACCAGGTCTGGCACCGGGATGCCGGTGCGCCCTGACAGCGCCACCACCATGGCGACCAACTCGGCGTGATCGTAGTAGCCAACCGCGGTGTAGGCCCCATCATGGCCAGGAGAGGCGTCGCAAAGGATGGCGTCCGCCACGTCGGGGCCAAAGCCCTCCTCCACCATCTCCAAGAACTCGGTGAACACCATTCCTAACATGCGGCAGCCTCGCTGATGACAGTCTGACCCCAAACATCCTAGTTCAGCTGCCGTTGCTCGATCCGGGGAACATCGACACTATCGCTGGGCAGATTAGAGATGGAAAGGGGGTTTCACAAAATAGCACGATCGTTCTTTTTATAGGGAACTGCCGCTAGAATCGGCGCCAATTCTGGGTGCATGCCTGCACCTGCCCCACTTTGACTCTCTCTGCCCAGGACATTGACATGACCTCTGCCGACCTCTTGGCCCAATTTGGCCCCCGTGAGTCCATGGAATACGACGTGGTCATTGTGGGCGGTGGCCCTGCCGGTTTGGCCACGGCCATCCGTCTGAAGCAGATCGCCGCCGACAAAGGCCAGGAGATCAATGTCGTGGTGCTGGAAAAGGGCTCCGAGCCCGGCGCCCACATTCTCTCGGGTGCCGTGATGGACCCCCGCGCCCTCACCGAACTGTTCCCCGATTGGAAAGAGCGCGGCGCGCCGCTGAACCAGCCTGTCACCGGCGACGACCTGCTGGTGCTGAACGAAACCGGCAGCAGCCGCACGCCGGACTGGCTGATGCCCCGCAACTTCCACAACCACGGCTGCTATGTGATCAGCCTGGGCGCGGTGACCAAGTGGCTGGCCGAGCAGGCCGAAAGCCTGGGCGTGGAGATCTTCCCCGGCTTTACCGCCGCCGAAGTGCTGTTTGACGAGAAAGACCGGGTGCGGGGCGTGGCCACCGGCAATCTGGGCATTGGCAAAGATGGCGAGCCGCACGAAGGCTTCCAGCTGGGCATGGAGCTGCTGGGCAAGTACACCGTGTTTGCCGAGGGCGCCCGCGGCCACCTGGGCAAGCAGTTGATCGCCCGCTATGGCCTGAATGCCGAGCGCGACGCCCAGACCCATGCCATCGGCATCAAGGAGCTGTGGGAGATCCCCGCCGACAAAGCCCAGCCGGGCCGCGTGGTGCACACCGCCGGCTGGCCCATGAACGACGACACCTTTGGCGGCGGTTTCCTCTACCACCTGGAAGGCAACAAGGTCACCCTGGGCTTTGTGATCGGCCTGGATTACAGCAACCCATGGCTCTCGCCTTTTGAAGAGCTGCAGCGCTGGAAGACCCACCCGGCCATCCGCAGCCACATTGAAGGCGGCAAGCGCATCAGCTACGGCGCACGCGCCCTGAACAACGGCACCCCGCAAGCCTTGCCCAAGCTGGTCTTCCCCGGTGGCGCCTTGGTCGGCTGCGATGCGGGCTTCTTGAACGCGGCGCGCATCAAAGGCAGCCATGCGGCACTCAAGAGCGGCATGCTCTGTGCGGAGGCCCTGGCCGAAGCCTTGGCCGCCGGCCGCAGCCAAGACGAGCTGGCCGCCTTCCCCGAGAAATTCCAAGCCAGCTGGCTGCATGAAGAGCTGTGGACCTACCGCAACTTCAAGAACTGGTTCAAGAAGGGCCCGCTGGTGGGCAAGCTGATGACCGGTATCGAGCATTGGTTCTTGCCCAAGGTGGGTGTGGCCACACCGCCCTGGACCACGCACAACCTGGTGCCTGACCACGTCAAGCTGCTGCCGGCTGACCAGTGCCCCAAGATCGACTATCCCAAGCCCGATGGGGTGTTGACCTTTGATCGGCTCTCCTCGGTGTTCATCAGCAACACCAACCATGAAGAGAACCAACCGGCCCACCTGACGCTCAAAGACGCCTCGGTGCCGGTGACCACCAACCTGGCCCGCTTTGCCGGCCCGGAGAGCCGCTACTGCCCAGCCGGGGTCTATGAGTTCGTGAAGAACGACGACGGCTCAGACCGATTGCAGATCAATGCGCAAAACTGCGTGCACTGCAAGACCTGCGACATCAAGGACCCGACCCAAAACATCATCTGGGTCACGCCCGAAGGCGGCGGTGGGCCGAACTACGCCGGCATGTAAGGCCGCCTGAGGCGCTTGAAGGCCCTCAGGCCAGCGGCAACTCCAGCGTGAAGACCGCGCCCCCCAAGGCGTGGTTGGCGGCGTGCAGGCGGCCGCCATGTTGCTCGACGATGCCGTAGGAGATGGACAGGCCCAGGCCTGTGCCCTTGCCCACCGGCTTGGTCGTGAAAAAGGGGTCGAAGATGCGGGTCAGGTCGGCCTCGGCAATGCCGGGCCCGCTGTCGCGCAGGGTCACGCGCACCCAGCCCGCTGTGACCTCACAGCCAATCCACAGCGCCGGCAAGGCGCCTTGGCGCTGCGAGGCCGCGTCATAGGCGTTTTGCACCAGGTTCATCAGCACCTGTAGCAACTGCCCGGCACTACCCAGCACCTGGGCGTCAGGCCCCGGCTGCCAGTGCACGTCAAAGGCCGGTGCCGTGCCCTTTTTGACCCAATGCACGGCGCGCTCAATCACGCCGTTCATGTCGACCAGGCCGCGCTCTTCGCGGTCCACGGCCGAGAAGCGCTTCAAGCCATTGACGATGTCGGCCGTCCGCTGCGCACCTTCCAGCGTGCCCTCCATCAGGGATGGCAAGTCGGCCAGCAGGTGGTCGATGCGCAGCTTGGCGCGCAAAGCCGCGCGCTCGGCGGCAGGCTCGTCCGCATGCACCGCAGCCAAGTACTGGCGCAGGCGCTCGGTGTAGCGCTGCAGCGCATGCACATTGCCCAGCACAAAGCTGATGGGGTTGTTCAGCTCATGCGCCACACCGGCCACAAGCCGGCCCAGTGAGGCCATTTTTTCGGAGTGCAGCAGTTGCTGCTGGGTCAGCTTGAGGGCCTCGTGCGCCTCACGCAGTTGGTGATAAGCGCGTTTGATCTCGCCCATAGGGCGGCCCACAAACACCATGCCCACGCGCCGGCCTTGGCCGTCGAGGCGCGGCGTGCAATTGAAGTCCACCGGCACGCGCTGGCCTTGGGCATCCAGCAGCTCAACATCGACCGTGGTGCCGCTGCGCTGCAAAGCCGGGGTGGAGAGCACATGCCGCAGCCGGGCTGCACTGCTGTCGTCGGCCGTCAGTTGGCTCAGCACCATGCCGCGCAGTTGGGCGTCGCTGCGGCCCACCAGCTCACACAGCGCCGCATTGGTCTCTTCGATTTGGCCGCTCTCGTTGCACGCGGCCAGCACATCGCTCATCGCCGTCAGCAGGCTGAAGATGAACTGCTGCGACTGCTCCAGCTCGGCGTTTTTTTGCTCGAGCTTGATTTCATCGGCCACCAGCTGCGAATAGACCTCGTCCATCTTGTGGATCACGTCCATCCAGGTGGATTCGTCCACGCCCTCCATCTCAGGGCTGGGCGGAATGGCGGCAAGCGGGCTGGGGCGTGGCATCAAACACTCACTCTGTCAGTGCACCGTGCAGACCATGCAAGGGTCGAACGAGCGGACGATGTGCTGCACCGCCACCGGCGTGGTCTCACCGGGTTGCACCGGCGCGCCCACCAAGGCCGCCTCCAGCGCGCCCGGCTGGCCCGCTGCATCTCGGCCGGAGAAATTCCAACTGGTGGGGGCGATGATTTGGTAGTGGCTGAGCTTGCCCCCACGCACCTGCAGCCAATGCCCCAAGGCCCCGCGCGCCGCCTCGGTGCTGCCCATGCCTTGGGCCTCGTCGGGCAGCGCATCGGGCACGAAAAAGGGCTCTTTGGGCGTGAGGGCCGCGAGCCACTGCTCCAGCAGGGGCAGCACCCGCGCCAGCTCGACCAGCCGCGCCAGCACGCGGGTGTAGACGGTGCCACCGCAGCGCGCCACCGCGTCGCGGATCAAGGGCTGGCCGCTGGTCAACTGGCGCGCGATGGCCCCGGTCTCGATGACCTCACCGCCCAGCCGCGGTGCCTTATTCCAGGTGTAGGCGCCAGGTTTATCCGCCTGCGGGCGGGTGTGGCCTTTGGTGGGGTGCAGCGCACCGCCAGCGTCATCCAACCAAGCGTAGGTGGCGTCCTCAGAAATGCGGGCCATGTCCACCGCTTCCAGCCCCACGCCCGCGCGCCACAGCCCCGGCGCCAGTGCATGGCTGCCGTCAGGCTGGCGGTAGGCGCCCACGCTGAGGTAGCGGCCGGGCCCCGCACCCAGGCGGTCCAGCCCCAGGTCGGCCGAAATTGTGAGCCACAGGCGCAGATCACCCCGCTCAGGCGCTTGGGCATGCCACGCTTGCAGCTCGGCCTCGCTGTGCAAGCTGGTGACTTCTTCCAGCGGTGCCGCGAACAAAGTGCCTTCCAAAAAGGCACGAAACTCCCGCACTTTGGCCAGAAGGCGGATGCGCTCTGCCGCATCAATGGCCCGTGAGCTGCCGCCGGGCAGCACGCTTTGGGTGTGCGGCCATTTGCCGCCCAAGGTGCCCATGAGCGTGAACCAGCGCTGGCGCGCAGCCACCGCCGCACGCGCGTGCACGCCACCACCGCCCGCCCCGCTGCCCAGGGCTGCGAAGCGCCGCTGGACTTCAGCAAACCAGGGCCGCTGGGCATAGACCTCGCGGCTGAAGTCGGGCATGAAGAACAGGTAAAAATGAGCCAGATGGTCGGCCAGGTTTTCGCAGGCCAGCATCAGGTTGGTGGCGTGCAGCCCGTTGGGCGGCGGGCTCACCCCCGCCGCATCGGCCAAGGCCCGCGCCGCTGCCACCGACTGCGACACCGAGCAGATGCCGCAGATGCGCGGCACGATGACCAACGCATCATGCGGGTCGCGCCCCGGCAAGATGTTCTCAAAACCCCGGTACATGGTGGCCGTGACCCGCGCCTCGGTCACCTGCCCATCGCGGACGTCCAGTTGCACCTCCAAATCACCTTCCACGCGATTGAAAGGGCCGACGAGGAGGCGGGTGTTGGTGGTGTTCATCTGGTAGATCTGATCTGATGGGCCTGCATAGCGCTCTGCATCGAGAACGCGCCGCCTGGCCGAGTCCGCTCATGTCCTCCGCCAGTGCTTGACAGCACTGTCTCCCCCTTTACTTCGCTACCTCGGCCAGGCACCACGTTCTCTTCGGTGCGTAGGTAGCCTTTGAGAGACGAACTCAAAGCCCGAGCCAGACCAACTTGATGACTCGATTGATCTTGCAGGCCCCGTCGCGTCAATTTGGGCAAGCGATGCAGCGCTGCTGCGCTGAGCCGAAGGTTGGGGTGCTCTGCAGAGCGAAGTAAAGGAGGAGACACGGGCGTCAGCCCGTGGCGGAGGACATGAGCGGCGCAGAGTACCCCAGCCCTCGGCGAACGATTCGCTCCAAAACCATGAAACACATGCCTGACCATCGCAACCAGCACACAAAACCACGGCCAACTCTGCACGCCACGGCCATTAACCACACTCCACGGCATCCGAAAAGGACCGACCATAGGCCTCTTCATTTCAACCTCGTCCGCCGCACCACCGGCGCCACCACCACATGGTCCGACGTGGCGTTTTCTTTCACGCGTTTGGGGGTCGCGCTCTTGGACAAAGACGCCAAAGCCACAAACCAGGCCTTGGGCATGTCGGTGGGCAGGCCGATGGGAATGCCGGCCAGCTTGGGCGTGGCGTGAAACGCATGACCGGGGTCTTGAAAACCTGGCTCAGTGCAACTGATACAGGCATAGCCGCCGCGCGTGCAAGAGCCCTCGCCGTTCCACAACCGGGTGTTGCAATCGGCATGCGCCTGCGTGCCCTTGCAGCCCATATGCTCCATCAAACAGCCCATGTCTGAAGGCTGCTCGGCGCTGGCCTTGAACTCATAAAACTCATTGCGCGTGCAACCGTGGTGCACCAGTTGATCAGCATAAAAGCGCGGGCGGTTCAAAGGATCCAAGTCCGCCTCGCTGAACAAGCCCGCCGCCAGCGCCATCAAAGCATCCGTCACCCAGGCCGGATGCGTGGGGCAGCCGGCAATGTTGATCACCGGCAAGCCGCCGCGTGCCCGAAAGCCCGCGCCCAAGAGGCCGCCCACGCGGTCGTCCTCGTACTGCAGGCCACAGGCTTCCACTTCGTTGGCGCCAGCGGCGGTGATGCCGCCCCAGGCGGCACAAGAACCCACCGCCACCACATGCGTAGCGACCTGAGCCAGACGACGCACCCAATCGATCATGGGCAGGCCGGTGCCCGCGAGCAGGTGGAAGCGGCCGGTGCCCTGCGGGCCGCGCAAGAGCGAGCCCTCGACACACAGCACATCCAGAGGCTGTGCGCCGCTGAGGCAATCCTCCAGCACGCGGGTCACCTGGCTGCCTGAGGCCAAGGACAGCGACGGGTGCCACAGCAGGTTCAAGCCCGCCTGGCGCCACTGGCCTTCAAAGTCGGCCGTGTCGGCATTCAGCAGCGACATGCTGCAGCCCCCGCACCCGCCAGATTGAAGCCACAGCACGTTCATCATCAGGCCTCATCCAATCCGAAGCGCTGCATCTTGGCGCGCAAGCCCACGCGCGATAAATCCAGCTCGGCCGCAGCCCTTGTCTTGTTACCCTGATGGCGGGCCAAGACCTCGCGCAGCACCATGGCCTCGACAGCGTCCAGGCGCTCAGCCAGCGTGCCCTTGCGCGGCAGGCTGGCCAGCTCGGGCGCGCTCGGTTTGGCCAACGATGCCGCCTCACCACAGCGCAGGCGGGGCGAAAACGCTTGCGGGCGCAGCGCCACATCGTCCGACAGCGCCACAGCGCGTGCGATCTCGTTGCGCAGCTCGCGGATATTGCCTGGCCAGGCATAGGCCGACAGGCAGCTCAGGGCCTCCGGCGTGAAGTGCACCTCCGGCCGACCCAACTCCTGCGCCACGTGGCGCAAGACATGCTGGGCAATCACCGCAATGTCGTCAGCCCGCTCGCGCAGAGCCGGCATGTGCAGGGTGGTGCCGGCAATGCGGTAGTACAAGTCTTCACGGAAGCGACCGGCCTTGACCTCGTCTTCCAAGGTGCGGTGGGTGGCGGCCAGCACGCGCACATCCACGGGCACGGCGCGGGTGGAGCCCACCGGGCGCAACTCGCCCTCTTGCAGCACGCGCAAGAGCTTGACCTGAAAGGCCGGCGAGGTCTCGCCGATTTCGTCCAAAAACACCGTGCCGCCATGGGCGCGTTGGAACAAGCCGATGTGGTCTTCATAGGCGCCGGTGAAGGCGCCGCGCTTGTGGCCAAACAGCTCGCTCTCCAAGAGCGTGTCGGGTATGGCCGCACAGTTCTCCATCACAAAGGGGCCACTCTGGCGCGGGCTCGCATAGTGAATGGCCCGCGCCAACAGCTCTTTGCCGGTGCCCGATTCACCCAGCACCAACACCGGCAGGTCATAGCGCGCCAGCCGCGCTGCCATGGCGCACACGCCTTCCATGGGGCTGCCGGGGGCACGGATGATGCGCTCGAAACCGAAGACCGCCTGGGCCTCGTTCAAGCGCTGCGCGCGGCGAGCCTTGAGCAAGGGCGCGCCGGTGCGCAGCTCCAGCTCCAAGCGGCTCAGGCCCTGCTGCAAAGTGCGCGCTTCAACGGCAGTTCGCACCGTGGCCAGCAGATGGTCCGGCACCCAGGGCTTGAGGATGTATTGGTAGATGCCGGCCTCGTTGATGCCGGTGATGATGTCTTCGCTGTCGGTATAGCCCGAGATGACGATGCGCACCGTGTCGGGCCAGCGCTCGCGCACCTCTTTGAGGAAGTCCACGCCCATCTGTCCAGGCATGCGTTGGTCGCACAGGATCACCGCCACTTCTTGGCGGGTCAGCCATTCGCGCGCCTCGTCGGCACTGCTGGCGGTGAGGATGCGAAAGTCCTCATCCAGCGTGCGGCGCATCGCGTCTTGCGAGCGGACTTCATCGTCCACCAGCAAGACCACGGGCAGGTCATCAGGGCTCAAAGGGTGCGGTGCGTTCACAAGTGGTACTGCGAAAGGGCTTGTTCGGCGTGGCCTGAAGTGTAGGGGTCAACAGATGCGCGGCAAAGGCTCACCGCTGAGCCAATCCACCACGCGGCGCCCCCCAAAGGCGGTGTTCATCTGCACAAACCGGTGGGGGTCTTCGGTGACCACCCCGATCCGCGCCGCGGCCTTGCCCCGCTCATGCGCTTGGAGGGCCGCCAAGGCGGCCTCGGCATGGGCCGCATCGACCACCGCGATGAGCTTGCCTTCATTGGCCATGTAGAGCGGGTCCAGCCCAAGGAGCTCGCAGGCCGCATCCACCTGGGGCAAGATGGGAATGGCAGACTCCTCGAGCATCATGCCCACGCTGGATTGCCGCGCGATTTCGTTGAGCGTGGTCGCCAGGCCGCCACGCGTGGGGTCACGCAGGGTGCGCACCGCGCCCTCGGGCACAGCGGCCAGCAGCGCCGCCACCAGAGTGTGCAACGCGGCGGAATCCGACTCAATGGCCGTCTCAAACTCCAGGGACTCTCGTTTAGAGAGCACGGCCACGCCATGTTCGCCCATGGTGCCCGATACGAGAATCACGTCACCCACCTGCGCCAGGCTGCCGCTGAGGCGCCGGCCCGCAGGCACGGCGCCCACGCCCGTGGTGCTGATGAACACGCCATCGCCCTTGCCTTGCTCCACCACTTTGGTGTCGCCCGTCACCACCGGCACGCCAGCGGCACGCGCTGCTGCGGCCATGCTGTGGACGATGCGTTGCAGGTCGGCCAGCGCAAAGCCTTCTTCGAGGATGAAGCTGGCCGAAAGATAGAGCGGCGTGGCCCCCATCATGGCCACATCGTTGACGGTGCCGTGCACGGCCAAGCTGCCGATGTCGCCGCCCGGAAAGAACAAGGGGCTGATCACGTGGCCATCGGTGGCCATCACCAGCTCATGCCCTGTGGGCAGCGCCGGCATCCGCGCCCCATCATCGCCTTGGCGAAGAAACTCGTTGTCAAACGCGCGGGCGAACAGCTCGCTGATGAGTTGTGCACTGGCCCGGCCGCCTGCGCCGTGGTTCATATCCACCCTCCCGTTCTTGAAGTCGAGGGGGCGGATGTAGTCTTTTTTGATGCTCATATCGTGTCACTCACCTACTTAAAACCTACTGCAACCAAGGATGCGAGCCAAGCGCTTGGGGCAACCGTCTCCGCTCATGTCCTCCGCCGTCGGCTACGCCGCCGTCTCCCCCTTTACTTCGCTGCGCCGGTCACCCCAACCACTTGGCAGCGTTGCGTCGTCGTACTCCGGCCCATAAGGTCCCGCCTCCCCACCAAGCGATTCACGGGTCGCATGGCAACTTCCTTGTGCGCCGCAGGAAGCCATCCTCTCGAATGAACAGGGCGCTGGGGGGCGCTGCGCAGTGAGGTAAAGGAGGAGCCAGCGCCGTAAGGCGTTGGCGGGGGACAGGAACGGAGCAGCGCCCCCCAGTGGCCTGTTCCTGCACAAGCATCAGCATGCGCACGCTAAAACACGGCGCTAGGTTCGTCATGCCTAGACCTCAAGATGCCACCGTCTCCACCACCATCGGAATATCCCGAAACCGCCCATAGGAGTAATGCGCCGCACACGCCCCCTCGGAGGACACCATGCACGAGCCCATCGGGTTCTCGGGCGTGCAGACCGTGCCGAAGAGCTTGCAATCCGTGGGCCGCTTCACCCCGCGCAAAATGGCGCCGCATTCGCATTGCTTGTGGTCAGGCACTGGCGTGTAGGTCAGGTCGAACTTCAACTCGGCGTCAAACGCTGCGTAAGCCGGGCGGATGCGCAAGGCGCTGTCGGGCACCACGCCCAAACCCCGCCACTCAAAACTTTCGCGGTGCTCAAACACCTCCGCCACCACCGCTTGAGCGGCACGGTTGCCCTCTGGTGTTACAGCGCGGGTGAACTCGTTCTCCACCTCGGCGCGGCCTTCATTGACCTGAGCCACCAACATGCGGATGGCCTGCATCACATCCAGCGGCTCAAATCCTGCAATCACCACCGGCTTGCGATAGCCCACCGCAAACGGCACATAAGGGGCCGAGCCGATGACGATGCTGACATGGGCCGGGCCGACGAAGCCATCCAAGGGCACCGTGCCCCACTGCGCCACTTCGGGGCTGTTGAGAATGTGGGTGACAGCGGCCGGGGTCAGCACATGGTTGGCCAAGACGCTGAAGTTCTTCACCTGCGCGCGGGCGGCCTCACGGATCACCAAGGCCGTGGGCGGCGTGGTGGTCTCAAAGCCAATGGCCAAAAACACCACCTCGCGCAACGGGTTGTCTTGCGCCAGCTTCAGCGCGTCGGCGGCGGAGTAGACCATGCGCACATCGGCGCCCCGGGCCTTGGCCTTCATCAGTGACAGGCTTTGCGAGGCCGGCACCCGCATCACATCGCCATAGGTGCACAGCATCACGCCGCGCTCCAGGGCCAAGGCAATGGCCTGATCGACCCTGCCGATGGGCAACACACACACGGGGCAGCCGGGACCGTGGATCATGCGCACCTGTGGCGGCAGCAGCTCGGCAATGCCGTAGCGCGAAATGGCATGGGTGTGGCCGCCGCAAAACTCCATGAAGTTGTAGCGGCGCTCGGGCTGGACCTCGCGGGCCAGGGCCTCGGCCATCTGGCGGGCCAAGTCACCATCGCGGAACTCGCTGATGTACTTCATCCCAGCGCTCCTTCAGCCGGCACCGCCGAGAGTTGCGCAAACAGGGCCAAGGTGCGAGCCGCCTCTTCAGCGTCAATCTGGCCAATGGCATGGCCCACATGGACGATGACGTAGTCGTCCACCGCCACGCCGGGGGTCAGGGCGATGTTGATGGACTTGCGCACGCCGCCCAGGTCCACAACAGCGTGATCGGCATCGCTCAAGGCGACGATGCGTGCGGGCAGAGCAAGACACATGGGTCAGACTTCCAATTCAAGCAAAGAAGGAGGCGGTGCAGCCGGGGCTGGCCGGTGAAGCGCATGGGCGGCCGCCCAGGCTTGGCCCAGCGCCAGCCCAGCGTCGCCGCAAGAAAACTGTTGGGGCTGCCATACCTTCAAGCCCTGGCCCGCCAAAGCCGTGTGCAGCTCCGCACACAGCAGGCGATTGAAAAAGCAGCCCCCGGCCAGGGCCAGTTGCGTGGCCCCCGTCTGCCGCGCCGCAGCGAGGGCGGCCCGGGCCAAGCCCTGGGCCAAGGCACTATGAAAGTGTGCGGCAGCTTCAGCCTTTGCCTCAGTCTGCGCGGCCTGCCGGGCCTGGGTCAACATCGGCACCAGGGCTCGCAAATCGGGCATGCCGTTCGCCATTGGCAGATCGGGCCACAGCGCTTCAGGATGTTGCGCGCGCCACGCCGTGGCCAACGCCTCCAAAGCCATGGCGGCCTCGGCCTCTTGGCTTTGGCGCACGCTCAGGCCCAGCAGGCCCGCCGCCGCGTCAAACCAGCGGCCCGCCGCGGTGGTGGGCGGGCAGTTCAGGCCGCGTGCCAACATCTGGCTCAGCAGCCGCACAGCGGGCTCACCCACCGCAGGCGCCAGCAGCGAGATGATGTCTGCGCTTCGGCCAGAGGCTTGCATCGCGGCCGCAGCCATGCGCCAAGGCTCACGCGCAGCCACATCGCCACCGGGCAATGCGAGTGTGGGCAGATGGCCAAGGCGTTGCCAAGCCGCGCCGCCGTCTTGCAGCAGCAAGAGTTCCCCTCCCCAAGCCGTGCCGTCATCGCCCAGGCCCACACCGTCCAGGGCCAAGCCCAGCAGCGGGCCACGCAAGCCATGCTCGGCTTGCACCGCCGCGATGTGGGCTTGATGGTGCTGCACAGCGATCGCGGGCACGCCCCACTCTGCGGCCAAGGCCTGGGCCAGGCGGGTCGATTCGAAATCAGGGTGCAGGTCGTGAGCCACCGCCTCAATGGGGCCATCGGCCGCTTGCCGCAGGGCTTGGGCAGAGGCCCAGAGTGCCTCGCAGGCCGCAGGCTCGCCCAAGTCACCATGCACGGGCGAGCACCACAGCGCCTCGCCCTGCACCAAGCAGGCGCTGTTCTTCAGGTAAGCGCCCAGGGCCAACACCCGCGCGGGCGCGGGCCGCGGCAGGCGGCGTGGCTGCAGCATCAGGCTCACCGAGCCGCCTCCAGCGCCTGGAGCTTGGCTTCCAACTCTGCCACTCGACGGCGCAGTTGCGCTTCGGTGCTTTCAGGTGCGGCACTGACGTGAGCGGACGGAGCCTGCAAAAGCCAATCCAGCCAAGCGTCCAGGCCATCCCCGCGCGTGGCGGAGACCAACAGCACCTCGATGCCGGGGTTGACCCGGCGGGCGTACTCAATGCAGCGCGCCACATCAAAATTGAGGTGGGGCAGCAGGTCCACTTTGTTGAGCACCATCAGCGTGGCGGCGGCAAACATGTCGGGGTATTTGATCGGCTTGTCTTCGCCTTCTGTGACCGAGAGGATGGCGACCTTGGCCTGCTCACCCAAATCCCACATCGCGGGGCAGACGAGGTTGCCGACGTTCTCGATGAAGAGCAGGGCGTCCACCGCGCCGCCCTGTTCAGCGGGGGTGTGCGCGTGCGCCGCCCCGTGCAAGCTCAGGCGCGAGAACGCATCGCCCACCATTTGCGCATCCAGGTGGCAGCCCTTGCCGGTGTTGACCTGGATGGCGGGAGCGCCGGTGGCGCGGATGCGGTCAGCGTCGTTGGAGGTTTGCTGGTCGCCCTCGATCACCGCCACGGGCAAGTGAGGCACCCGCTGCTTGAGCGCTTCGATGGTGGCGCACAGCAGCGTCGTTTTGCCCGAGCCTGGGCTGGACACCAGGTTGTAGGCCGTCACGCCATGGGCGGCAAAGTGCGCCCGGTTGTCGGCCGCCAAGGCATTGTTGGCGCCCAGGACATCGGTCTCCAGCTTGATGGCTCGGGCCTGGCTCATGCCCGGCACCGAGACGCGGGCTGAGCCTGCGCCATAGTGCAGATCCCCCGTCTCAGGGTGCACGGCCACCACAGCGGCCTGCACCGGGCCGTGATGATGGGGCAGGCCCAGCGCATGGGCGCGGGCATGGGCAGCATCATGGTCAGGGCCCTCATGAGCATGCTCATGAGAATGGGGGGGGTGAGCAGGCACGTGGCCTGTGGCGCAACCGCAAACAACACACATGGTGCTTCCTTCAGGCAATGGGTTCGTCGTCGTGAACCAGCAGGTCGAGGACTTTCAACTCGGTCCCGCCGGTGGCTTGAATCTGGTGCCCACCGCATTGGGGGCAGGCATCGGCGCGGCTGTGAATGGTGACGCTGCAGGCACAGCGCAGGCACCATGCGCTGCCCGCCGGTTCATCGATCAGGATCTCGGCGCCTTCCAAGCAGGTGCCGGGCTGCAAGGCCTCCAAGGCAAAGCGCAAGGCCCGCACCTCGACACCGCTGAGGGCGCCCGCCTCCAGGTGCAGGTGCGAGACACGGCTGAAGCGCTCGCGCTGGGCGGCGTCCTCCACCAGGCGCAAGATGCCGCCCGCTAAGCTGAGTTCATGCATAGGTCAAAGTCTCCACAGGAGGCCGAGCTGTTGGGGCGCCGACCAGCTCGATACCGATGCAGGGGTCGAAGGCCGTGATCAGGCGATGGGCCTCATCCTCGCTGCCTTGCACGGGCAAGGCACTCAGGGCCTGCCCCAATGCACCCTGCGGGTGAAAGTTCCACTCGGTGGGCGCCAGCACGCGGTAGCGCTGCACGCGCGCCCCCGAGCTGTCATCACTGAGCTGCGCCACGTGGACCAGCAGCCCGCGGGCCGTTTCCGTCCAGGCCAGGCCCGTGGATGAACCAAGGCTCAGCGCACCGTGGGCCAAGACCTGATGGCCTTGCGGCAGCGCCAGTTGCACCAGCTCGCGCAGACGGGCCCACCAACGGTCCCACACCGTCAAGCACTGAGGCTGCAAAGCCTGCTCGCCCGGGTGGGCGTGGGCGCGGCTCCAAGGGCCGGTGTCGGCGGTCTGCCCGGCCCAATCTGGCTGGGCGCAAAAGCCGGGCTCGTCCAGCATGCCTTGTGCCAAGGTTGCGAGCTGGGCTTGCGCGGCCGGCCCCATCACCAAGCTGGCGCCCGGTGTGGCCAAAGCCATCGCGGCACCGGCCTGCGAGTGCAGCATGGCGGCCAGCGCCCCCGGAGCCTCTGCGGCCCATTGCCGGCCCGCCTCCGCATCGTTGGCGCAGCGCGCCCACCACGCCGCAGCGGGTTCACCCAGCCAATGCCGAGCCAGCCAGTCTGCCAAACGCGATAGGCCAAGCGCCGCATCGCTGGGCGCGGGCCACAGCGGGCAGCCGCGCAAGGGGGGCGCAGCGGCCACGCCGGGCCACAGGCGCGGCCAATCATGGGCGATGCGCAGCAGGTGCTCGCGGGCAGTGGCGGCTTGGTGCGCTTGTTGCTCGGCCTCGGTGATGACGGCCGGCTTTCCCAAAGCGGCCTGGACGGCCCGCTCGGCGGTCCAGCGCTGCGCGTGCGCGCACAGGCTGTAGACGGCGGCCACCAAGGCCGGCACTTGGCGCACAGGGCGCCCTTCCAGCAATCGTTGGGCCAAGAGCGGCCGGGTGCTGCGCAGCGTGGCGCCTGCGGCAGCACCGGGGTGCACAAAGAGATGACCGGCGAGATCAGCGCTCATGGTGTGACCCTTTTGGCCCTCAGCCCCAGCAAAAAGCCGCGCCGTGCGGGCATGGGCTCGCTGAGCTGGGGCGAAGGCGTGCCCGTGCTCAGCGTGACGGCTGGAGCCGGCACCGCAGGCTGAGCGCGGCTTGGCGCCACGGCAGTCGGCGCCAACGGCGCCGCGCCAGAGACCGCCATCTGACGCAGCACTTCATGCGCTGTCAGCACCGCAGCGGTTTGGTCGGCAAAGTCCGCCATGGGCGAGAACAAGGAGCAGCTCTCGAAGTGGCCCAGCAAGGGCTCGTGGGCGGCGATGAAGTCGCAGCGCTGCGCCGCAAAACTGCGGGTGGCCGACTCGCCAGGCCGCAGGCCTGCGCCCTGGCGTGCCTCCAGTGGCAAGCGCAGCAAGCTCATGAACCAGGGCGTGATCAGCACGCCTTGCAGGCAGACTTGCTGCGGGCCTTCTTGCACCTCGGCAAAGCCCACGGCCTGCACCCGCAAACCAGGGTGAAGCAGCCCCAGGCCTTGAAAGCGCGTGAGGGCAATGTGCTCGAACACCTGGGTCAGCAGATGAACACGAGCTTGGGCGGCGGGCGAGAGGCGCATGATGCGTGGACGGAGTCAGAGCACCATGAACTGCTCGGCCGCGCCGTCGCACTGCGGGCAGCGCCAGTGCGCAGGCAGGTCGACAAAAGGCACGCCCGGGGGAATCTGCCACTGGGCGTCACCTTCGGCCGGGTCATAGACCCACCAGCAGATCTTGCACTCCAGCCGGGCGTCGGCCGGCAAGCGGTGACGGTCGCCCAGATAACTGCCTTCGAAGCCAGCGCGGGGAAGCTCGCTCATGGCACTCATCCTTGGCGCACCCAGGCCAGCACTTCGGCCAGGCGCTCGGTGGAGTCCACCAGATCCTCCTGCGCCGCGCAGGCCACTTCTGGCATGTCAGTGACCTCCACTGAGTTCAAGATCACCGTGTCTTGGGAGTTGTAATAGACCACCCGCCAGGTGTTGGCCACGCAGCAGTTGGTGATGCGGCAATTGCCGTAGCCGCGCGAGAGGATGAGCACCCGGCCGGTGCCGAGCTGGGCGTCCATGAAGGAGATGTCCTCCACCGTCAGCGGCAGGAGCGTCAGGTTGACGACTTGGGGCCTGTCGCCCGGACGCCAGTGCTGGCGGTGGTCGGCCAGCTCCACCAGCACCATGGGGGCGTTCTGTACGCTGGGCGGGGGCTGGAGTTTGGCGGGCGTAAAGGGCAGGTCCTCCCGAGTCGCCTGCTTGAGCACAGCGGGCACAGTGGCGACTTCAATGGTGTCGCTCACCGCACCATCATCGGCCGTGGTGACGACGCGCCAGATGCCGGCAAACACCGACTCTTGCACGCTGACGCGCACGCGCGGCGCGGCCTCGCCAGGCTGCAGGGCGCGCGGGTCACCCGGCTGGGTGAGCACCTGTGCACTGACTTCGCCCTCACCTAACAACTGATTGAGCAGCGTGAGGTTGGCCGCATCCAAGCCTTGAACGGCCACCGGCGCCACCGCCTCGCCGCGGACCAGGGCTTGGGCCGCGCTGAGCACTTGCTGCAGCACGGCCACCGCGCCCTCATGGCCCGCGAGTTCCTCGGGCTCGGGCAGCGGTGGCGCCCTGAAGGTGGACATGCCTTGCGGCATGTGCAGGTAGTCCAGGGTTTCATCCTCGGTGTGGGCACCAGGGCCAGCGGCCACCACAGGGATGGGAAAGGGCTTGGCGGCAAAGGGTTGGCTCATGATGATGGGGCCTCAGTGGCAAGAAGACGCAGCGCTGGCACTCACCAGCGGAATGCCCACGCTGGGCGCGCGGGAGGTGGGCATGGCCAGGGCGTCCTTGACGCGGGCCAGGTAGTCGGTCCAGTCCAGCATGCCGGCCAGGGTGGTGACATAAGCGCCATCGCGCAAGAACACCAAGGAAGGCCAGCGCTGCACGCCCCAGCGGCGGGCCACCGCATCTTCGTCCCCGCGCAGGACCACGCCGATGTGGAAGCGGCCCTCAAAGGCCTTCTGCAATTCAGGCAGCACCACGGCCACGTCCACGCCCTCTGGGAAACGCACCGGGTCACCGCAGAAGAACAGCACACGCTCGCCCGAGCCTTGGGCAAAGGCCAGCGCATTCTGGGCATCCACCCATTGCGCGCCATGCTGGCTGACCAGGCGCTGCACCAAGGGAGGCTCTTGGGCCCAGGCTTCGGGGCTGTCGCTCAGCGCGACCCGCGTTGCGAATTCAGTCATGTCTCACCTCGTTGGGGGCACCTGCCAGCGCCCGTAGTTGCTCAGCGCTCATGGCCGAGGGCAAAGAAAATCCAGGGTCGTCCAAGGCCTGTGAGGAGACCGCGACCCCGACCATGCCGTGGGCCACCAAGTCCAGCACCGCATTGACCTCAGCGGCCCGCTCGGGGCTGATGTGTTCGCGGGCCGCCTCTAGGAACACCAGCACCCAGTCCCCCGGCTGCAGCGCTCCGACCAAGGCCGTGTTGATGCGCCGCTGCTCGCCCCGCCCCCAGACCTGGGCATGGCCGGGCTCCAGGCTCAGCACTTGCATGGGAATACCGATGCACATCGCGAGGCCCTCAACGCACCAAGAAGCGCTCGTCGCCCACCCGGCAGGCGAGCTGCGCATCGGGGCGGCCGGCTTCATAGGCGCTCAGGGTCAAGGTGGGCACCGTCACCATCTCGGCCTCAGGCGGTGGCGCCTCGCGGCGCACGGGTGCTGCGCCCCACTCAGCCAGCCGGGCCACGGCGCGGTGCACAGCGTCTTCCAGTGCGGCTTTGACGCAAGGGCGCAGGCTGCCGCCGTAGTCTTCCAGCTCCTCAGGCTGGCAACCAATGAGCAGCACCTCAGAGGGGTAGCGCTCGGTCAGCAGCGCCAGCATCAGCACCTCTTGAAAGCCGGTCTGGTGCAGGCTCATTTTCTTGGCGCCCAAGAAGCGCGGGACCTCTTCGTTTTCGACTTCCTTGAGCGCGCCGGGCGTGAGGCCATAGTCAATGGCATCCAGGATGAGCAGCTTGTGCGCCTCTTGCACGTGCTGGATGAGATAAAGGCCTTGTGTGCCGCCGTCGATCAGTCGGACATGCGGCGCGAACTGCCAGTCGCGGTCCAGGGCCTCGATGCAGCGCACGCCAAAGCCTTCATCGGCCCAGAGCACATTGCCGATGCCGAGCACCACGATGGTCTGGTCGGCGCTGTCACCAGGGGCGTTACAGGCACTTGGGGCGGTGGTGGGGCTCATGCAGTGATCCTCTTCGTTCAAGGGGGGGCGTTGGGCCGGGCTCAGGCCCAGGCCGCCGAAGGCTGTGCCGGCGTGGCGGGCGGGCAGCGCGGCGACAAGGCCGGCGCCTGCGGGGGGCGGCTGGCGTGCTGCACGCCATCAGGCTGGGTGGCCATTTGCAGGCGCAGGTCGCGCCAAGCCTGCCAAGCGTCCCAGCGGGCCTGCAAGCCCAGCCAGAAGGTGGCGGAGGTGCCAAACACCATGGCGCAGCGCACGGCGGTGTCGGCGGACATGGCGCGGTGGCCCATGATCAGCTCATTGACCCGGCGGCGCGATACGCCCAGCAGCTCAGCGGCTTTGGTTTGCGACAGGGCCAAGGGCTGCAGATACTGCCGCTCCAGAAAACGGCCTGGGTGAATGGGCGCACGCAAGGGCACGCCCTCGGGGCGACCCGCAGGGTGCACGGGCGACGCCCCTCCAGAATCCCAGGCCAAAGCGCTCATTTTTTGAAGGTCCGATAGCCGGAAATCATGGTGCTGACAATGCTTTGGCGGCCCATGATGTCTTCACGGATGGCGGCATAGACATGCAGCATCACGAACATCACCATGCCCCACAGGCCCATGTGGTGCCAGGTGTGCACGTCTTGCGATTGGCCCATCAAGGGAATGACCCAGCCAAAGCAGCGCTCGGCCCAGGAGCCCGCCTGAGTGCCTTCGCCATACAAGGCAAAGCCTGTCACCAGCATGAACACCGAGAGGAAGAAGAAGCCAAAGAACATGGCGGCCCGGGCCAGCGGGTTGTGGCCCACATAGCGGCTGGGCGCGGGGATGAGAAAGGCATACCACTTGAGCATGGTCAGCACCTCCGCCCAATAGGCCCTCTGGAAAATGGGCAGGGTGAACAGCTCCCGCGCATGATGGTTGCCAACAAAGGCCCAGTAGATACGGCCCAGCAAGCCCACCGCAAACACATAGCCCGCGGCAAAGTGCGCGAAGCGGATATAGCCCATCAGATAGTGGTCGCTGGCCTCGCCCGGCATGGTGGGCAGGGGCGAGCCGATGAAGTAGCCCGTGATGGCCAGCACGGTGATGGACAAGGCATTGATCCAGTGCCAGAGACGCACTGGCGCCTCATACACATAGACCGACTTGATGGTCGCGCCTTGCTCGATGGCACCTGGGTCGATGCCGGTGACATCGGCCAGCTTGTCTGCGTTTGCGGCGGTCATGCGCTGCCTCCTCGTCAACGTGGTGGTGGTGGGGCTCAGAGGCGGCTGACCAGCAGCACACCTGCGCCGCTGAGGCTCAAAGCCAGCAAACGCCACACGCCCGCCCGGGCTTGGCGCAAGGCCTGGCCCAGCCCCAGACCGGCGACGTGCAAGGCCGCCGTGCTGGCCAAGAAGCCTGCGGCATAGGCCAGCACACTGGCACCCACCGGCATCTCCGCGCCATGGGCCAAACCATGCAGGCTGGCTGCCGCCGCGACAAAGGCCAAACCCCAGCGCGCCGACAGCTTCGACCCCGCCAGCAGCATCAGGCCGAACATCAGCACCGACAGGGCAATGCCCAGCTCAGTGCCGGCCCACGCCAGGCCACCGATGCCAGCCAAGGCGCCCGCCGTCATGCCCAGCAAAAAGGCCACCGGCCCCCAGGCCCGCTGGGCGCCCTTCAAGACCGAGGCGGACCACAGGCCCACCGCCACCATGGCCAGCAGGTGGTCAGCGCCAAAGGGGTGGACGAGGCCCTGCATCAGGGTGCTGGTGTCATGGCCAGTGTGAGCAGAGGCCACGGTGGTGCTGGCACCCAGTGCCAAGGCCAGCAGGATTCGTTTGTTCATCATGAATGTTCTCCTTACAGCGGGGGTGAGGAAGCGCGCCTCAGCGCACCTTGACGGTGCTGAGCTCAGCACCGTCTTCGCTCATCACATGGGTGGAGCAAGCCAAGCAGGGGTCGAAGCTGTGCAGGGTGCGCAGGATCTCGACGGGCTGCTCGGGGTTGACCATGGGCGTGTTCATCAGCGAGGCCTCGAAGGCGCCGATCTGGCCCTTGTGGTCGCGCGGCGAGCCGTTCCAGGTGGTGGGCACCACGCACTGGTAGTTCTCGATCTTGCCGTCTTTGATCTTGATCCAGTGGCCCAGCATGCCGCGCGGCGCGGCCACCGTGCCCACGCCCTTGGCCTCCTTGGGCCAAGTGGCCGGGTCCCACTTCTCGACATTGGCCGTGCTGGTGTCGCCGGCTTTGATGTTGGCGACGAGCTGCTTGAAGTCGTCCATCATCATCTCGCCGCAGTACTGGCCTTCCAACGCCCGCGCCAGGGTGCGGCCGATGGTGCTGGGCAGCATCTGCTTCAGCGTGTACTGGGTCTCGGGCAGGCCCAGGGCCTTAGGAATCGCGCTGTTGATGGCCTGCGCGGCACTGTCGACCTGCTCTTTGACGCGCTGACAATGTTTGTTGCCTTTGCTGGCATGGGCATAGGCCAAGATGTAGCGCGACAAGGGGCCTACCTCAACCGCATGGCCACGCCAGCGCGGCGACTTGATCCAAGAGTACTTGGCCGACTCATCCAACTGGTCGATCTTGGTCTTGCTGCCCTTGAAGTTGGGGCCGGTGGGGTTGAAGTTGGGCACGGTCTCGCCGTCCCAGGGGTGCAAGCCCTTGGTCTCGTCGGCGTACTTGTACCAACTGTGCGAGACGAACTCCTGCACCTGCTCAGGGTCGCGCGGGTCAATGGGCAGGATCTCGTCCCAATTGCCGTTCAGGATCACACCGCCCGGCAGTTGGTGGGTGCTGTGGTCGTAAGGCACTTTCTCATAGGTGCCGTAGTCGGCCACATTGGTGGCAGACAGCCCACCGCCATAGAGCCAGCCGGCTTGTTTGTAGATGGTGCCGATGGCCAACACGTCCGGGATGTAGACGTTGTTGTTGAACTCGATCATCTCCTTGATGCGCGCCTCAACAAAGTTCAGACGCTCCATATTGATGGGCGCACCGGCGGCCCCATTGCCATCGATGTTGATGGCGCAGGGCACGCCACCCACCAGGTAGTTGGGGTGGGGGTTCTTGCCGCCAAAGATGGTGTGCACCTTGACCCATTCCTTCTGCAGGTCCAGCGCCTCCAGATAGTGGGTCACGGCCATCAAGTTGGCCTCGGGGGGCAGCACATAGGCCTTGGAGCCCCAGTAGCCGTTCATGAAGGGGCCGAGCTGACCGGATTCAACGAACTTCTTGAGCCGGTTCTGCACATCGCGGAAATAGCCCGGCGAAGACAGCGGATGGCTGGGCGAGACCAGTTGCTGCAGCTCCGAGGTCTTTTTGGGGTCGGCCTTGAGGGCTGAGACCACATCCACCCAGTCCAGCGCATGCAGGTGGTAGAAGTGCACCGCATGGTCGTGGACCTGCAAGGTCTTGGCCATCATCTCGCGGATCAGGTGGGCGTTGAGCGGGATCTTGATGCCCAGCGCATCTTCCACCGCCCGCACGCTGGTCAGCGCATGGCAGCCGGTGCAGACACCGCAGATGCGCTCCACAAAGGCCCAGGCGTCGCGCGGATCGCGGCCCTTGAGGATGACCTCCAGCCCGCGCCACATGGTGCCGGTGGAGACGGCGTTGCGGATGATGTTGTCTTTATCGACGTTGACTTCGCATCGCATATGACCCTCGATGCGGGTCACCGGGTCAACGACGATGCGCTTGCCCGTGTTGTCGAGCTTGAAGCCTTGAGTTTCAATCACACCCATGATGTGAGGTCCTTCTGAATCGGTGGTGAGACCGTGCCAAGCACGGTGCTTGCGGCGCCGCGGGAGCGCGCTCAGCCGCTGGTGTGGGTGGTGTCCGGTTTGACGCCTGCGCGCTTGATGGCCGACGCGGCGGCATGCGCCACCACTGCCGCACCCACCACGCCGGCGGCCGCGCCACCGATCTGGTCGGCCGTGCCTTCAATGCCGAACTGATGAATGGTGGTCAGGCGGTCGTAGAAGGAGCCCTTGTCCCAGAAGCCATCTTCGGAGCAGCCAATGCAGCCGTGGCCCGCCTTGATGGGGAAGCTGGTGCCCTCGTTCCACTGCACCGTGGAGCAGGCGTTGTAGGTGGTCGGGCCCTTGCAACCCACTTTGTAGAGGCAGTAGCCCTTTTTGGCCGACTCATCGTCCCAAGCCTCGACAAACTGGCCCGCGTCAAAGTGGGGACGGCGGTAGCACTTGTCGTGAATGCGCTGGCTATAGAACATCTTGGGCCGACCTTGGCGATCCAACTCAGGGATCTTGTCAAAGGTCAGCATGTAGGTGATCACGCCGGTCATCACCTCGGCGATCGGGGGGCAGCCCGGCACCTTGATGATGGGTTTGTCGGTGATGACCTTGTGGATGGGCGTGGCCTGGGTCGGGTTGGGCTTGGCCGCTTGCACACAGCCCCAAGAAGCGCAGGAGCCCCAGGCGATCACGGCCTTGGCGTCTTTGGCCACATGCTTAAGTTTCTCGATGAAGGGCTTGCCTGACTGGATGCAGAACATCCCGTCTTCATTCAGTGGCGGGTTGCCCTCCACCGCCAAGATGTACTGGCCCTTGTACTTGGTCATGATCTCTTCGAGGATGGCCTCGGCCTGATGGCCGGCGGCGGCCATCAAGGTGTCGTCATAGTCCAGCGAGATCATGGAGAGCACCACATCCTTGGCCAGCGGATGGGCTGAGCGGATGAAGCTCTCGGAGCAGCACGTGCACTCCAAGCCATGCAGCCAGAGCACCGGCGTGCGCGGCTTGGTCTCCATCGCGTGCGCAATCTGCGGCACAAAGGCCGGCCCCAAACCCAAAGAGGTGGCGGTCAGCGAACAGTACTTCATCAAGCTGCGGCGGGAAATGCCCTGCCGGCGCATCACCTCGTAAAAGGTTTCCATGTGGGGTCTCCTCCAGACATCAAGCCCGCGACACGCGGTGACTTGTCTTGTCTCAAGAGACGTGCCAGAAACAGCCCCCCTGGTGAAAGCACCTAGCGCCGAAAACAAGTGACTGTCAGCACTGACATTTTTGGCGGAGCTTGGCCGCGCGCTGGGCGCGCCTGCGCAGGCGCTGATCACTGAGCTTCCACTTGATCCCTCGAAGCGGAAGCTCTGTTTGCAGTTACTGGTCTGCGGATGCGAGGCCCTCGCAAGGCCAATTCAAGAGTTCCGCCAAGCGCCTCACCACCCACCAGGGCTCGCCTTCGCTCATACCGGCGTCCGGCGTCTGCAAGCCGCGCAGGCACCGCGCTAAGACCATGTCCTCGCTCAGACCTTGGTCGTGGTGCAAGGCTTGGGCGCTGGCCATGAGGTGATGCGCCAAGTCCTCACAGAGCTCATAGCGAGCCCGCACCTCAGGCAAGGGCCGCAAGAGGCGCCCACGCAGGCCCGCGTAGAGCTTGAGAAAGCTGTCGGGGATGAAGGCGGATTGATCGTCCATGCGCAGAGCGGCTGGGGCTGACTGTGAAGCGGGCAAGAAAAAAGCCAGCATGCTTTCACATGCTGGCTTTCTCGTATGGTGCGGCTGGCAGGATTCGAACCCACGACCCCTTGGTTCGTAGCCAAGTACTCTATCCAACTGAGCTACAGCCGCTGAAAGATAGAACTATAGCACAGCTATTTTCATGTGGCTAGTTTTCTTTGAAAAATTATTCAAGAAACGCCGCGCGGCGCTCCAGGGCGACGGCCTTGTCCTCATCGCCCTCGCTGCGGGCAATGCTGGCCAAGCTGCGCAAGGCTTGGCGGCGAACAGACTTGGGCAGGGCATCGCTGGCAGCGGTTTGCTCCAGCGGGCGCTTGGCTTTGCCCCAAAGTTGGCGCTGCTCAAAAGCGGCCCCCGCCGCCGCCAGCAAGGCAGCGTCATGGCCATGCGCTGACAAGGCCGCTTCGACACGTGGCAGCCAATCGCTGCCCAGGCCCTGGGCGCAGTCCACCAAGGCCAGCGCCAGCTCGTGTCGCGACTCGGCATCTTGGCGCGGCATCTGCTCCCACAGCGGCTGCAGCCAGTCCCGGCCCAAACTCACCTGGCCCAGGGCCTTGGCGCGCCGTGCCGCACGAGCCACCACAAAAGCATCTTTGCGATTGGCGGCATCCAGCGCCGCCCAGGTGCGGCGCAACTGCTCTTCATCCAAGGATTGCTCCAAGGCCTCAATGGCCAAAGAGCGCAACAAAGCCTTGGCCGCCAAGGCGGAGAAGCCCTGGTGCTTGGCCAAGAGACGGGCCGTCTGCAATGCGTCCAGCGGCTTGCGCTGCTGGCGCGTGGCACTGAGCTTGAGCCGCAAGGCCTGGGTGCGACGAGCCACACCAGGTGGCAGAGCACTCAGCAGGGCCAGGCTGCGCTCGGCATCGCGGTCGTCCAGCGCCCACTGTGCGGCCAATAGCTGGGCGCCATCGGCACTGGAGCCGCCAGCCTGGCGTCCTGAGGCCAAGGCGCTGGCCAAGCGGCTCTCGCGGCCCAGCCGGTCTTGCAATTGATGCAGGCTGCTGGCCGCAATCAGCTGCGCCAGGGTCGTGAACTGCGGCTCACGCGCCAGTTCGGGCACATGGGATTGCAGCAGCAGGGCTTGGTCGGCGGCGCGCTGGGCACGGGCATAGCGCGCTGCGAACAACTCCGTTAAGGCCTCGCGCAGTGCTGCGTGGGCAGCACGCTCGCGCTTTTGCTCGCGCCACGCTTGTGCGCGCGTGGGCAGAGCCAGCAAACCGCTGATGGCCTGGAAGGCGACAAAGGTCAGCACCACGGCCGCCACCAGCAAGAGCAAGAAGAGGTTGAGCGAGAGATCCACCCGCCACGCGCCTTGATAGATGGACACCAAGCCGTCGTTGGGCCCCAGCACCGACGCCGACACCACGGCCACCGTGAACAACAAGATCAGCCAGATCACGCCGCGCATGGCTGCTCCGTCGCTCAGCGGCCCGCTGCCGCAGCGGCCAAGGCGGCCAGAGACTCGTCGGCGCGGGGCAGCGGCACTTGGCGGCTCTGTGCCGCAATCGCTGCCATCTGCTCAGAGGCTGCCGCCACCCGCCGCGTGTTGCGGTCAAAGTAACGGTCCAGTGAGGCTCTGGCCTGCGCCAAGTCCGACTGCACCACATCAAACTGGCGCGACAAGAGCGCCAAGCGTGCATTGAGCAGGCGCAGCTTCAAGTTCTCTCGAACAAAAAAGGATTGCTCAGGCGTCAGCAGCATGGCTTCGGGGTGATCGATGCGCGTCACCCGCACCAGCGAGCGGGCTTCTTGCCAGATGTCGGCCATCACACGTTGGCTGCCCAGGGCCAGCGTTCCCCACCAAGACAGATCGGGGGCCGGACCGGGGCTGGCGGCCTTGGCCACCGCTGGGGCTGAGGCTGCCGCTCGTGCTGGCTCAGGCGCCGCACGGCGCATAGGCTCGGAGAGCAAGGGCAACTCATCCACAGTGCGAATCAGTTCATCAAGGCGGACTGACAGCGAAGGCAGGTCCGCGACATTGGCCGCACGGACCTTGTCGAGGTCTTTGGCCACAGCGCGGCGCACCCGCTCCAAGCGGGGCTGCTCATAGCGCGCCAGCCGCTCATCGGCCTGGCGCAACACCGCCACCATGGGCTCCAAACTGCCGGTGATGGCTGACTGCTGCTGGGCCACGCGCAAGGCGGCCTCGACATCGGCGACGACATTTTCATCGCGCGAACGCGACAGGCTTTGGATCAACTCCTCGACCTGGCTGCGCTGCAAAGCCGTCTCCGCCACACGGGCTTCCAGCAAGGCCATCTTGGCCGCGAGCTGGGTGGAGGAGTCATGCGACTGCTTGGCCAGCAAACGCGCTTCGGTGGATTGTTCTTGGCTGCTTTGCTGGCGGCGCACCAGCTCTTGCTCCAGGCTGCGCACTCGCTGCTGGGTGCTCCAGACGAGGACCAAGCACCCCACCACCAAAACGAGCAAGCCGACGCCTCCCACCCATCGCCAGTTCGGGCCGGCTGGCACAGGGCCCGGCGCAGGCGCTGGAACAGCAGGGCTGGCCACCGCCGGCTCCGGGGCGGCCACAGGACTTGGTGCGGTAGGTTCGTTCATGCTGACCATGTGCGAACCATTGTATAGAGCGGTGATGACGCCTCTGACGCAGCGCAGCTATGGCGCCACACTGGCGTGATGGAACCACTGTGCTACGGCCTCGGGGGTGGGTTGAATCTCATCCACTCGGCCAAAACCCAGGTCTCGGGCGCGCTGGGCAATGCGCGGGTGCGAAGCCAAGGCCACGCTGCGCGACCAGGCCACCTCGGGGGCCAGCGCCAGCAAATGGTCCAGCGCCTCGCTGCTGCTGAGCAGCCAGACATGGGCTTCAGGCTTGGCCACCGCCTGGGCCAGCACGGCCAACTGGGCCGGGCTCCACTGAGGGCGGCCGCGGCTGTAGGCCTGCACAAACTGCACCTCAGCGCCGGCAGACTGCAGCGTCTGCGCCAACCAGTCTCGCCCGCCGTCGCCCCGCACCACCCAAGCGCGACGACCTTGCCAGCCCTGCGCCTGGAGCTTGAGCCACAGATGCTCAGAATCGAACTGAGCGGCGTCCGCATCAGGGGCCACGATGCACTCCGCCGGCACACCGGCCGCCTTCAGCACCGCCACCGTGCCTGGCCCGGTGGCCGCAGCCTGCACCCCTGAAGGCCAGGGCCAGTTGCCCCCTAAACAGGCCATGCATTGCGCCGCCGCATTGGGGCTCACAAACATCACCAAGTCACCCGCCACCCACTGCGCTGCAGCCGCCCTCACCATCTCAGGCTGCGGCGCCGGCGCAATCTCCAGCAAAGGCAGCGCCACCGCATGCAGGCCCAAGGCCGCCAGCTTGCCGACCCACTGGGTGGCCTGCGGCTGCGGCCGGGTGATGAGCGCTAAGCGATGCTTCACGCGCTGCAGGGCAAATAAGCCTGGCCGCCTTGGGCCAACAGCGCTTCCGCCGCCTGGCGCCCCAAGGCCAGCGCGGCATCGGCGTCGGCCACCGCGGCCTGCAAAGCCACTTTGACCAAGGGCTGCTGCGGCTGGGTGGCATGGCCCAGCGCCGCATTCAGGGTCATCTGCCCGTTGTGCCACACCGCGTGCGCGGCCAGCGGCATGCTGCAACTGCCGCCCAGGCGGCGGGAGACCTCACGCTCGGCCTGGGTGGCCAGGGCAGAAGGCAGATGCGCCAGACGCTGCAAGGCAGCCAGCAAGCCCGCACTGCTGCTGCGCACCTCCAGGCCCAAGGCGCCCTGCCCGGCCGCCGGGATCATTTGCTCGGGTGTGAACACACTGCGAATGCGTTCACCCAGGCCCAGGCGCTTCAGGCCGGCAGCCGCCAGCACGATGGCATCAAACTGGCCTTCATCCAGCTTGCGCAAGCGGGTGTCCAAGTTGCCGCGCAGCGGCTCAATGCGCAGGTCCGGGCGCAAGGCCAGTAACTGCACCACACGGCGCAGGCTGGAGGTGCCCACACAGGCGCCCTGGGGCAAGCTGGCCACGTCCGCATAGTGGGGCGAGACAAAGGCGTCGCGCGGGTCCTCGCGCTCCAGCACGGCAGCCAGCACAAAGCCCTCGGGCAGCTCCATGGGCACATCCTTGAGCGAATGCACGGCCATGTGGGCCTGGCCAGACTCCAAGGCGGTCTCCAACTCTTTGACGAACAAGCCCTTGCCGCCCACCTTGGACAGCGCCCGGTCAAGGATTTGATCGCCCTTGGTCGTCATACCCAAAAGGCTGGCCGACAGGCCCAATTCGTCGCGCAAGCGGTCACGGACATGTTCCGCTTGCCAAAGCGCCAAGCGACTTTCGCGGGTGGCAATGACCACCGGCACAGAGATGGAAGGTGCTGCATTCATGCCACGGATTATCGCGTCTGGGCCACAGGCCAGTCTGCACCAGCGCAAGGCAGGCCTGCGCCATGGTGCCAAGCGGCCCCGGATCGGTTAGTATTTGCGATTGGTAATTCGGTTACTAATTTTTGGAGCCTTTCATGCCCAGCGCTCAAGCCAAGCCCGCCGCCCGACCCTCCAGCGCGAAAGCGAGCAAATCTGCTGATAAATCTTTGGCTCGCCAAGATGACACCAGCAAGAACAAGCCACTTGTTGAGGATATTCGGTTACTCGGTCGGATCCTGGGTGACGTGATTCGTGAGCAAGAGGGCAAAGAGGCTTTTGAGCTGATCGAGCGGGTGCGCCAGCTCTCGGTGGCGTACCGCATCAAGAAAGACGCGAGCGCCGGGCGCGTGCTGGACCGGCTGCTGAAGAACCTCTCGGCCGAGCAAACGGTCAGCGTGATCCGGGCCTTCAGCTACTTCTCTCATCTGGCCAATATTGCCGAAGACCGCCACCATGTGCGGCGCCGCGCCCACCACGAGGCGGCAGGCACTTTGGCCGAGGGCTCACTGGCCATGTGCTTTGAGAAGCTGGCCCGCGCCGACCACCGCGCCACCGACATTGCTGCAGCCCTGCAACAGGCCTACATCAGCCCGGTGCTGACGGCCCACCCCACCGAAGTGCAGCGCAAAAGCATCTTGGACGCCGAGCGTGCCGTGGCCGAACTGGTGGGCCAGCGCGACGAGCTGCGCACCGAGCGCGACCTGCACGAGAACGAGGCCTTGATCCGCGCCCGGGTCACCCAGCTCTGGCAGACGCGCATGCTGCGCTACACCAAGCTGACGGTGCCCGACGAGATCGACAACGCGCTGACCTACTACCCGGCCACTTTCCTGCGCCAGATCCCGCGCATGTACCAAGAGATTGAACGCGCCCTGCCCGGCCATGCCGTGCCCTCGTTCTTCCGCATGGGCCACTGGATTGGCGGCGACCGCGACGGCAACCCGAATGTCACCGCCGACACCCTGAAGATTGCCCTGACCCGGCAGAGCGAAGTGGCCCTGCGCCACTACCTCACCGAAGTCCACGCCCTGGGTGCCGAGCTGTCCATGTCGGCCATGCTGGCGCCCGTCACCCCCGCCATGCAAGCCTTGGCCGAGCGCTCGCCGGACACCAACCCGCACCGTGAGGACGAGCCCTACCGCCGCGCTTTGATTGGCGTTTATGCCCGCTTGGCCGCCACCTTGCAGGCGCTGACTGGCACCGAAGCCCTGCGCCATGCGGTCGCCCCGCAAGACCCTTACGCCAGCCCTGAAGAGTTCTTGGCTGACCTGCGCACCGTGGAGGCCTCGCTGAAGAGCCATCACGCCCAGGCGCTGGTGGCCCCGCGCTTGGCACCCTTGATGCGCGGGGTTCAAGTCTTTGGCTTCCATCTGGCCACCGTGGATTTGCGCCAAAGCTCGGACCAGCACGAGCTGGTGGTGGCCGAGTTGCTGCGCCATGCCCGCTTGGAAGCGGACTATGTGCGGCTGGATGAAGCCGCCAAGCGCGAGGTGCTGCTGCGCCAGCTCTGCGACGCCCGGCCCTTGCGCGTGCCTGGGGCCGCCTACTCGGCGCTGACCGTGGGCGAGCTGGCCATTTTTGAGACGGCAGCGCAGAGCCTGAAGCGCTTTGGCCGAGAGGCGATCCGCCACACCATCATCTCGCACACCGAAGAGGTCTCTGACCTGCTGGAAGTGCTGCTGCTGCAAAAGGAAAGTGGCCTGCTGGTGGGCACCTTGGACGAGGCGGCGGTGGCCGCGCTGATCGTCTCGCCTTTGTTTGAGACGATTGAAGACCTGCGCCAAGCCGGCCGCATCATGCGCGAGTTCTACGCCCTGCCTGGCATCGCCGGCCTGCTGGCCCGCAGCGGTGGCGAGCAGGACGTGATGCTGGGTTATTCGGACAGCAATAAGGACGGCGGCTTCTTTACCAGCAACTGGGAGCTGTACCGCGCCGAGATCGCCCTGGTGGCTTTGTTCGACGAGCTGGAAGCCGCCCACGGCATCCGCCTGCGTCTCTTCCATGGCCGCGGCGGCACGGTGGGCCGGGGCGGCGGCCCCAGCTATCAGGCTATCTTGGCCCAACCCCCGGGCACGGTGAAGGGCCAGATCCGCCTGACCGAGCAAGGCGAAGTCATCGCCTCCAAATATGCCCACCCAGAGATCGGCCGACGCAACCTGGAAACCTTGGTCGCCGCGACGCTGGAAGCGACCTTGCTGCACCCCACCAAGCAGGCCCCCAAGGCTTTCTTGGAGGCCGCTGAGGCACTGAGCGTGGCCAGCATGGCGGCCTACCGCCACATCGTCTACGAGACCCCGGGCTTCACCGATTACTTCTTTGCGGCCACGCCCATCCGCGAGATTGCCGAGCTGAACATTGGCTCGCGCCCCGCCTCGCGCAAGGCCACGCGCCGCATTGAAGACCTGCGCGCCATCCCCTGGGGCTTCTCCTGGGGCCAGTGCCGCGTGGCACTGCCGGGCTGGTGCGGTTTTGGCTCCGCGGTCGAGTCCTATTTGGGCGACGACAAAAAGCAGCGGGCTCAGCGCCTGGAGTTGCTGCAGCGCATGTTCAAGCAGTGGCCCTTCTTCCGCACCCTGCTCTCCAACCTGGACATGGTGCTGGCCAAGAGCGATTTGCGCATTGCCCAGCGCTATGTGGAGTTGGTCGAAGACAAGCGCCTGGGCAAGAAGATCTTCACCGCCATCAAGGACGAGTGGGAGCGCACCCAGGCCGCCTTGAGCCTGATCACCGGCGAGGCGGATCGCCTGCAGTCCAACCCCAGTCTGGCACGCTCCATCGAGCACCGCTTCCCCTACCTGGACCCGATCAACCACCTGCAAGTGGAGCTGATGCGCCGCTACCGCAAGCGCCCCAAGGCCAGCGCCGACGACACCGCACTGGACCCGACGCTGGAGCGGGTGCAGCGCGGCATTCACCTCTCGATCAACGGCATTGCCGCGGGCTTGCGCAACACAGGCTGAAGCAGCGCCAGCCCTCTGACCTCGGCCAGCAGGGCTGTGGTGCAATTCAGCCATGAGCACCACACCCTCCTTTGCCCCCGGCCTCAAGGGCTACCCCTGGACCGCCCCTGGCTTGAGCCGCGCCCAAGTCGGCGCCCAAGGCTGGAATGTGCTGGCCGGCGACCTGCCGCTGCCCGTGGCGGTGCTGCACCGCCAGTCTCTACAGCACAACCTGAGCTGGATGCAAAAGCACGTCGACGACGCTGGCATTGGCTTGGCCCCGCACGGCAAGACCACGCTGTCGCCCGAGCTGTTTCAAGCGCAGCTGCAGGCGGGTGCTTGGGGCATCACCTTTGCCTCGGTGCATCAGTTGGCGCTGGGCCTGCTGCATGGCGTGCCGAGGGCCTTGATTGCCAACCAGGTGCTGCAAGCGGCGGACTTGCTGCAGTTGCACGGCCTGAAGGCCGCCCACCCGGGCTTGCGCGCGCCCTTCTTGCTGGACTCACTGGCGCAGCTCCAAGCCATTGAGGCCACCTTCAGCGCACATGCCTTGAGCGCCCCGTTTGAGGTGCTGCTGGAATGGGGCTTGGCCCAGGGCCGCACCGGTTGCCGCAGCGAAGTTGAAGCCCTGGCCCTGGCCCGCGCTGCCCGGGCCAGCCCGGCGGTCAGCTTGGTGGGTTTGTCCACCTACGAAGGCTTGTGGGGCAGCGGCGACTCTGCGGCCGACCAAGCCCTGGTCCAGGGGCTGACCGATGCCGTGCGCCGCTTGGCCCAGCGCTGCGACGACGAAGGCTTGTTTGAGCACGCGCAAGTGATCATCACCGCCGGGGGCTCGGCCCTGTTCGACCAAGTCTCTGGCGCCCTCAAGCCCGCCCTCTCGCGCCCCGTGTTGGGCCTGCTGCGCTCTGGTTGCTATCTGACGCATGACGACGGCCACTATCAGCGCTTGGTGCATATGGCCAACCGCCGTATGGGCTGCAGCGACGGTGATGGCCTGCGCGCCGCGCTGCGCGTTTGGACCCTGGTGCAGTCCTGCCCCGAGCCCGGCCTCGTGATCTTGAATGCGGGCAAACGCGACGCCTCCACCGACATGGGCCTGCCCACGCCTGTGGCCTGGGCGCCTGCGGGTGCGCGTGTGGCCCAAGCGGCCCCCGCCGGCTGGAGCCTGAGCGCAATGAACGACCAACACGCCTACTTGCGCTTGGCCGACGGCGCCCCCACGCTGCAGGTTGGCGACCGCGTGGCCCTGGGCATCTCCCACCCTTGCACCACCTTTGACAAATGGCGCTGGATGCCGGTGGTGGATGAGGGGCTGAATGTGGTGGATGCGATCAGCACCTTGTTCTAGGGCGGGTCACTGAGACGGGCTGGAGGCCGGCGCTTGCCAGGGCCGAGCTTGAAAGGGCGGCAGCTCCTGGGCCCATTGATGCAGGGTCTTGCCAGACCGCCGCACCCCGTCCGCCAGCGCCACCACCTCACCTTGGGTGGCCAGCAGCACGGTGTGGTCGCGCAGCCGGGGCAGCCAGGTACAGACATCGGGAGCTTCTTGGTGAGCTGCGGGGGTCGGGATCAGGCCAATGGAAGCGACGGTGCCTGCTGTGAGTTCTACATGACGCCGCTGCAGCCGCTCTAGGCTCCAGCCGTGCCACTCCCCCAGACGCTGGGCGATCATCGCGGCCAAATGGGTGTTGGGCGGGCGGTCCAGCGCCTCGGCCACGGCCAAACAGCGCTGTTGGCGCAGCGATCCGGCGGGTGCACTGTCAGGACGGCAGGCCCTCGTCAAGCCTTGCAAGCTGGGCATCACTTGTGAGGACCAGAGCGCCACGCCCAGGAGCGCCAGATCAGCACGGTCTTCAGGCGTCCACTCTGGCGGCGCATGGGCCAGCAGGGCAGCGGCCAGCCGGTCCAGCAGCGTGATGCGCGGCGAGTTTTGAGTAGCGCGCTCTAGCCAAAGGTCGGCTGCCGCTTCATCCCGCGCTGCTGCGAGGCCCTGCAAGGCCAAGCCGAACCTGTCCACCGTGTTCAAGGCCCATGCTTGCTCAGGCGTCAGGTGCGCGCACACCGCGGGCCTTGGAGGTGGCTTCTCGCTGAAGCCTTGCTCCCACGCCTCGCACAGACGCAGCAGGCCATCACCCGCGACCGCCGAGTGCTGCTGCAGCGCCTCTTGGGAAAGCGCTTCGTGTTGGCGCAACAACATCAAGCCCAGCACATGCAACTCAGCATCAGGGCTGGCCGCCAGCCGGTCTGCGACTTGCTGAATGCGCTCCTGCACCCGTTTGCGTCCCTCTCCCGCCCAGGCCGGCCCGCCGCTCACCATGCTGCCGCCCCCCGCTGCTTTGCGCTGCCTCTCAAGGGTGGTGCACACCGGCTGCCGGGCCAGTTGCTGCAGCCACAAGGGCGTGCCGGCGGGCAGCTCCAGCGGCTGCGACGACAGCGCTTTGGCGGCCACCGGGTCAGCAGCCCGGCCCGAGGCCGCTGAGCCCGCCGTGAGTGCCGCACTCGGCGCATCCGACAGGAGAGTCGGCGCACTCGCGGACTGCGGCGAGCTGATGGCTGGTTCGGGGTCCCATGCCGGTCCAAAGACAAAGCCCAACACGACTACAAGTGCCACAAGGCCAACCGCCAGCGCGCTGCGCGAAGGAACCGTGAAGGAGCTGAAGGTGGGCATCACAAAGGGTCGCTGGGCGCGGGCGGCACAGGTCTGGGCTCGTAGGGCTTGATCTCTGCCGACCACGCAGCCACGTCGCGCCCGGAGGCCAGCAGCTGCTGGGCGAGAAACCAGCGTTCGCCCCGTTCGGCCAAGGCCATGGCGTGCTGCACCTGTTCTTTCACAAAGCCGCAAGCATCGAACTCAGCCCCTCCACGCTTGAAGTGGCCCAACTGGGCGCGACTCCAGGACTGCACGCCAGCATCCGCCGCCAAGCGTTTGGCACGAATCTCTTCCAGCGGCCAACCCAGCGTCTCACCCAAGCGCAGGCCCAAAGACACCTGCAGGAGGTGTTGCCCCCTCTCCGACATCGTTCGGGCCAAGCCCTCGCAAGCTTGGCGTCGTGAAGGCCTGGTCGCCAGCACCTCCGGGTGACACACCAAGGAGAGGCGCTGGTAGGGCGGCAGGACAGCAGCTGCCCATACCCCGGTGGCATGCCCCATCACGGCGGCCCTCGTCGTGTTCGACAAGGGCTCAGACCACAAGGCCACCGTCATGGCCGGGATGCGATCCACCGCCTGCGCTTTGGGCTGAACAGCGGCCAGTCGCAACAAGAGCTCATCCACTCGATCAGCCTGGCGGGCCGCCACCGCCTCGTCCAACAGCGCCATCAGCAGGCTGTGCGGGTCTCCGGCTCCTGCGTCGAGCAACTGCTGTGCCGTCAAGCTCGCGCAGGCGGCGGGCTGGGCCAAGGTCGAGTGCTTTTGGCAGGCCAACCACGCCCACTCCATCACCAGCGGCGATTGGCTGCCTTGGGCCTCCCGCACCAGCGCCTCGGCCTGATCCGTCACATACAGGCCGGCCGCCCGCATGTCGGTGTTTGGGCTGCCCAACAAACGCGCCACGACAAGCTCCCAACTCGCCTGCTCGGCCGCCTCAGCGGCAGAGCCGCTCAGCATCGGTGGCTCAGGCGCCGCGGAACAAGGCGGCTTGCGGCTGGCCTCCAGCAGCCAGTGTGGCGCTGCGGCCGACAAAGCCGGCTCCGCAGCGGTGGGCTGCAGGGCCTGCGGCGCAGACGCCGCAGGGCCACTGGCTGCAGCCGGCGTGAGCTCAAACCAGGTGAGCGTCGCAGGCACTGAGGACGAGGCTGCTGTGGCAGGTTCGGTGCGGGTGCCCAGCACAGCCGGACTCTCGGTGCCCGGGCGCCATTGATCCCACGCCCACAGTGCGACCAGGAGGGCACACGCCCCACCAGCCCAAGCCGCCGGCCGGCGCCGCCAAGGCCTCATGCCGGCGCCACCAGGGCCTCCCGCACCGCTGCCAATTGCCTGCGCGACACGGGCAGCCATTCGTCGGTGGGTGCCAGATGGACCGCCCAGGATTCGTTGGCATCGCCGTCTTCGGCGCCTGGCAGGGCGCGCTTCTCAAGGGCACGGATGGCCGCCTTGGCGACCACCGCGCTGCGGTGGATGCGCACGGCCGCGTCACCCAAGCGCTGCTCCAGGTCCACCAGGGCGTCGTCCAGCACATAGGTGTGCGTCAGCGTACGCAGGGTCACATACTTCATCTCGGCTTTCAGGGAGACCAATTCCGAGAAGGGAATGCGCAGGATGCGGCCCCGGTCGCTGACCACCAAGACCTTGTCAGGCGGGGCCGCCGTGGTTGGGGGCGCCATGAAGGTGTGGCCCAGGCGCTGCGCAACGCGCTGCAAGGCTTCTTGCAAGCGCTGGCGGCGTACAGGCTTGGTGAGGTAGTCGCAGGCGTTCAGCTCGAAGGCGTCCAAGGCGTGCTCGGCATGGGCCGTGACAAACACCACGGCCGGTGCGGCGGGGTTGCCCTCACGTTGCGCTTGTTCGCGCAGCCGCCGGGCCACTTCCAGCCCGTTCAGGCCGGGCATGTGGATGTCCAGCAGCAAGAGGTCCACGCCGGTGATGCTCAGCACGTGCAGCGCCTCCGGCGCGCTGCCGGCCTCGCCCACCACCTCCACACCCACCACGCCGCAGTCGGCCAAGAGGCTGCGCAATCGCATGCGCGCCAAGGGCTCGTCGTCCACGATCAGGACCCGAAGTCGGGTGGGCTTGGGCTCAACACTCACGCTTGCTCATCCTTCTTTCACGCTCAGCCGGCGGCCGGTACGCTGATGCTGACCCGCCAGCGGCCGTCTTCAATCACGCCGCTGCGAAAGTCGGCGTCCAGATCATGCATCAGGCGCAGCCGCTCTTTGACGCTGGCCAGGCCAATGCCGTGGCCGGGCCGTGATGGATTCGTCGGCCGGGTGTTGGTGATGGAGATCAGCACCCGGTCGCGGCGGCGCAGGGTGCGCACTTCAATCACCCCGCCTTTGTCGCTGGGCTCCACGCCATGGCGCACCGCGTTCTCGATCAAGGGCTGCAGGGTCAGCGGCGGCAAGCGCGCGGCGGCAGCCTGCGGGTCGAGCTGCCAGTCCACCTCCAAACGGCTGCCAAAGCGCAGTTGCTCAATCGCGATGTAGCGCTGGGTCAGGCTGACCTCAGCGCCCAGCGTGGTGGCCTGGTCCAGGGCGCCCAAGGCAGCGCGGAAGAGCTCGGCCAAGTCCTCCAGCACTTCTTCGGCGCGCTGCGGGTCGAGCTGCACCAGCGCAATGGCGGTGTTGAGGGTATTGAAGAGAAAGTGCGGGCGGATGCGGGTTTGCAAATCAGCCAGGCGGGCTGTGGCCACCATGGGCAGGCGAGCCCGCTCGCGCAGGCGCTCCACTTGATAGACCGCAGCCGCCATGGCAGCGCCCGTCAAGGCCACCGCCAGAGGCTGCAAGGCGGTGGGCTGCCACAGCCCCAGCCACGCCGTGAAGCCCAGGGCCGCACTGGCGGTGAACGCGCCCGCCAAGGCCACAGCCAACCACTGCAGCAGCGGTGTCCAAGCCGCCAGCCAGCGGCGCGCGCTGCAGGCCAACAGCAGCCACAGCAAGACCGCCGGAATGGCCACCAAGGCCGCTGTGGGCAGCGCCAGCAGCCACGCGGCGGTGCTGGGCTGCACAAACAGCAGCGCGATATAGACCGTGCTGAGCACCAGCATCAAGGCGCGGATCAACGGCCCCGTCCCACACAGCGGCAGCACCACGGCATGGCGGCCTGCGCCTTTGGCACCGGCCGCCTGCAAGACCTGTTGCAGGTCTTCAAACAAGGTGCTGTGTTGAAAGTCAGGGCGCTGGCTCATGCCTGCATTCTCAGGGAAAGGGCCGGGGGCTGCGGCCGGTGCGCGTCAAGCCCCGGCAAGGTCCCCCCCTACAATGACGGCTTTCCCTCTAGTGGCGCGGGCCCCGTGGTGGCTCGCCCCTTCTTTGCAGGCGCACGGCCCTGCGCTTCCAGATCGCCTCCCCATGAGCACCAATCAACTCGATAAGAAGTCCCAGGCCTGGTCGGCCCTGTTCTCTGAACCCATGAGCGAGCTGGTCAAGCGCTATACCTCCAGCGTGTTCTTCGACAAGCGCATGTGGCAGGCCGACATCGACGGCAGCTTGGCCCATGCCGACATGCTGGCAGCCCAAGGCATCATCGCCGCCCAAGACTTGGCCGACATCCAGCGCGGCATGGCGCAGATCCGCAGCGAGATCGAGTCCGGCACGTTTGAGTGGAAGCTGGAGCTGGAAGACGTGCACCTCAACATCGAGGCGCGCCTGACCCAACTGGTGGGCGATGCGGGCAAGCGCCTGCACACCGGCCGCAGCCGCAACGACCAGGTCGCCACCGATGTGCGCCTGTGGCTGCGCAGCGAGATTGACCAGATCGCCGTGCTGCTGGCCGACATGCAGCGCGCCCTGGTGGCCGTGGCCGCCCAGAATACCGAGACGGTGATGCCCGGCTTCACCCACATGCAAGTGGCGCAGCCGGTGAGCTTTGCCCACCACTTGCTGGCCTATGTGGAGATGTTCGCCCGCGACGCCGAGCGCCTGGCCGACCTGCGCAAACGCGTCAACCGCCTGCCTTTGGGCTCCGCAGCGCTGGCAGGCACCAGCTACCCCCTGGACCGCGAGCGCGTGGCCCGCACCCTGGGCTTTGAAGCTGTGAGCCAGAACAGCCTGGACGCCGTGAGCGACCGCGACTTTGCGATCGAATTCACCAGCTTCAGCACCTTGGTGATGATCCATGTCTCGCGCTTGGCCGAGGAGATCGTGATCTGGATGAGCCAAAACTTTGGCTTCATCAACCTGTCGGACCGCTACTGCACCGGCTCGTCCATCATGCCGCAGAAGCGCAACCCCGACGTGGCCGAGCTGGCCCGCGGCAAGAGCGGCCGCGTGGTGGGCCATTTGATGGGCCTGATCACCTTGATGAAAGGCCAGCCCCTGGCCTACAACAAGGACAACCAGGAAGACAAAGAGCCGCTGTTCGACACCGTGGACACGGTCAAGGACACGCTGCGCATCATGGCCGAGATGATTGGCGGCGAGGTGGCAGCCGACGGCTCCCGCAGCGGTGGCCTGACGGTCAAGGCCCAGGCCATGGAAGCGGCCGCCCTGCGCGGCTATGCCACGGCCACGGACCTGGCCGACTACCTGGTCAAGAAGGGCCTGCCCTTCCGCGATGCGCACGAGGTGGTGGCCCATGCCGTGAAAGAAGGTTTGAAACTGGGGGTCGACTTGTCCGACCTGCCGCTGGCCACCTTGCAAGGCTTTGACGCCCGCATCGAGCAAGACGTGTTTGAGGTGCTGTCGCTGCGCGGCTCGCTTAACGCCCGCAATGTGCTGGGGGGCACCGCGCCAGCGCAAGCGCAGGCGCAGATCGAGCGGCATCTGGCGCGCTTGAGCTGAGGCTCGATTCAGCAAAGAAAAGGCGCTCCTCGTGAGCGCCTTTTTGGTGACCGCCCTCCGCTTTGCCGCAGAGGGGGTGTGCCTCATCAATCGTCGAACTTGACCTCGGTGGCGTTGACCACCGTGCCGTCGCTGGAGATGCGGCCCTTGACCTCCACCTTGGCGCCCACTTTCAGGTCAGCCACAGTGCCGTCTTTGAAGGTGGCGCCAGCATAGTTGACCTTCTGCGCGCCCGCCTTGACCACAAAAGTCTTGGCGGCGGTGTCCACACTCTGCACGGTGCTCTTGATCTCGTACTCTTTGCTGGAGTCGTCGCTGCCGCCGTCATCGTCGTCGCCCCCCGAAGACTCAGGCTTCTTGACCTCGACCTTGGTGGCCACCAACACGCCGGCAGTCATTTTGCCTTCGGCCTCTACCCGCAAGCCCGCGGCCAGCGCCGAGCCCGAGGGGCTGAGGCTGGCGCTGCTGGCGTTCACCGGGATGCCATTGACCGTGAAGCTGGCGGCGCTGCTGTAGTTGGCGATCACCCCTTCGACCTCGACCTCCACCCCATCACTGGGCTTGGGCCGGCTGGTGTCGCTGCTGGCGATGACCCAGTAGCCATTGCTGTCCGGGCTGGTGCCCACCTTGACGCGGATCAGCAGCCCATCGGCCAGGCCCGCAGGCGCCGCGCCCGCCGCATAGGTGAAGGTGGCGGCGCCGATGCGGAAGGTTCGCTGCGTCGTGTTGTTGGCACTGACGACGCCGCGCACTTTGTAAGTGCTGGCGCTGCTCTTGGGCTCGACACGGCTGGCCGTGTAGGTGCCCGTGGTGGGGTCATAGACGGCATAGACCTCGACCACCGAGCCGATGGTGATGGCGCTATGGCCGCCCACCAAACGGTCATCGAACACGGTGGAAGTGGTGACCTTGACGGGCTGACCCAAGACCGTCAAATCACCGGTCGCCACCACACTGGCCGTGACGGGCCCGACCAACTCGCTGCTCACCACCACGCTGTTGGCCACGCCCGTGCCCAAGCTGCGATCCAGGTTCTTGCCATCGATGGCCACCACCATGCCCAAGCGCAAATCACTGCTGCTCAGGCTCTGGTTATCGTCGTTACGCACCGTGGCTGCGCTGTCGTCGTAACGCACACCGCCCACGATGATGGAGCCAAAGCCGCTGATGGGGCCGTTGGCGTAGGCAGGAGGCTCGGTGCCGCCAGTGCCGCCACCATCAACCCCGCCCCCTCCGCAGGCCTGCATCGCCAGTGCAGTCAGCACGGCGATGCCAACGGTGGTGGGCGTCGAAGTCTTGAAGCGGTAGATCATGTCCATTTCCCCTTTTTTCCTTAGAGATCGCCACGAGCCTGTCCGGCCTTGTCTTCCGTGACGGTATACATATACATGCCTAGGCGGACTCGGCCCTTGACCTGAGCCAATTCACCGGCGTCTACGCCATCTTGCAGCGCTGGAATGATGGACTTCTGAAAGGTCCGCCACTCCTCCCGCACTTGGTCGCGGATGGCCGGGACATGGCTCACGTCAATCTCGGTGGCGTTCAGCGCCTGCTCAAAATGCGTGGGCTCTTGCCCAGTGACATTGTCGACGGCGGCACGGAGGTGGTCGCCACAGTTCCACCCCAGATACGAGAGCATCTTGACGAGGTCTTGGTCTGGCACATAGGTTTTGGCCATCAACTCAACGTTGTCTGTCTCTGTGTTGTGCACGACCAAGCCCAGCCGAACCATGTCATCCAACATGCTTCTGAAGTGAAGGTCTTTTGTCACGCTTTGAGCCAAGGCCTCAAAGCTGGGCGCAGGCCCGAGCCGAGGGAGGACCACCGGCTGCCCTTTCCCATCCTGATAGCTTGGCATGCCGCGCCAGCGGAAAAAGGCTTCCGTCGCGTAGGAGCGGCGTGGCGCACCGTCACCTGCGCTGGGCCTGCTCAGCCTCGTCACCTCACGCCGGTTGATCCCGGTCGCGGCCGAAATGCGCGACACCAGCCGATGTTCTAAAGCCTCAGGCGAAGCCTGCAGAATGGCATCCCGCGCCGCCGTGACAAACGCTTGCTTCAACTGCTCTTCCACTTCGCTGTAGTGGAGGCCCTTGGCCACCGCCAGGGTCGCCAAGGGCTGCAGGATGTGGGTGAGTGCCTGCAGCAAGGCTTGCTGCTCAGCACTCATGGGCGAATCAGGGGCAGTGGTCGTCATGGATGGGTCAGGATGGTAAGCCTCTTTGGCTCAAATGTGTGATTCGCCCATCAAATTGGCCCCGGAGGGCCGTGTGGATTACTCGAACTCGATGCGTGAGGCGGTCAATGTCGCTCCGTCGCTGGACAGATCACCCTTGACTTCGACGCGTGAGCCGTTGGCCAGTTGGCTCTCAGAGCCATCTTTCCAGGTGGTGTTGGCGCTGTAGCTGACCGTCAAGCCACGCAGGCTGAAGGTCTTGGCCGTGGTGTTCAAGGCGCTGACGGTGCCGTGCAGCTCGTAGTCCTCACCGCGTCCACGGCTGCTGTGGTCTTCCAGGTGCACCTTGGTGGCCACCATCACCCCATTGACGATGGCGCCTTCGACTTCCACGCGAGCGCCCAGCACCACACCGGCCGTGCCTTCACGGAAGGTGGCGCTGCTGGCGTCCACGGCCAGGCCATCGACGCTGAACTGCGTCGCGCTGGTCCATGCGGTGATGATGCCCTTGATCTCCGCTTCGCTGTGGTCACCTCGGCTGCGGCTTTCATTGCCAAAGTTGCTGACCACCCATTGGCCGTTGCTGGGCGTGGTCTGCAGGTTGACCCGCACCCAAGCGCCATTGGCCAAGGTGGTGGGCACCGAGGTGGCGGTGCCGTAGTTCAACACCGCGCCGCCGATGCTGAAAGTGCGTGCGGTGGTGTCCAGGTTGGCCACGGTGCCGCGCAGCTTGTAGCTGGTGGCATTGAGCTTGTCTTCAATGCGGCTGGCCACATAGACGCCGCGTGCCGCATCCCATTGCGCATGGATCTCGACCACCAAGCCAGCCGTCAAGGCGCTGAGGCCGCCGGCCAGGCTGTCATCAAACACGGTGGTGCTGGTGGTTTCCACGGTCTGGCCCAGCAGGGTGAAGGTGGAGGCGGCGCTGTTGACGGCCGTGACCGGGCCGACGATCTCGCTGCCATAGCGGATCACCGTGGCGGTGCCGCTGCCCCCCGTGCGATCGATGCGCGAGGCCTCGATTTCCACATGGGCGCCGAGCTTCAGGTCATCGCTGCCGCGGCGGTTGCCGTCGTCGTCATAGACCTGGGCGCCGCTGTCATCAAAGCGCACCCCGTTGACGATGATGGAGCCAAAGCCGCTGATGGCACCGCTGGTGAAGGAGCCGGTGGCGGTGACCGGGGGGGTGCTGCCGCCAGCGGGCTCTGCGCCGCCGCCACCGCCGCAGGCCACCAAGGCCGCCGCGAAGACCACGCCGAGAGCAGCCGCCCACAGGCGGGACGAAGAACAGGAAGGCCGAGAGGTTGAGGACATGAGCATTCTCCTGAAGCAGTGAGCAAGGGTCTGTTGCAAGCAGCGGCGCCAGTTTAAATGTGTTTTTTGCACATTTCAAGTGATTTACCTTTGGAAATGAATCCACAGGGCTGATAATTCATCCAGTATCCTGTGCCGCGACCGCCTTTTCGCTCATGCCCACCCCACCCCGCAGGCTCATTGCTCACCTGGACATGGACGCGTTCTATGCCTCGGTGGAGCTGCTGCGCTACCCCGATCTGCGGGGCCGCGCAGTGGTGATTGGGGGCAGCCGAGACCACCAACCCGTGCTGCAGGCCGATGGCACCCGGCGCTACGCCCGCCTGGGCGACTATGTGGGCCGTGGCGTGATCACCACCTCGACCTATGAGGCGCGGGCCCTGGGCGTGCACTCGGCCATGGGCATGATGAAAGCCGCCGCCAAGGCGCCCGATGCCGTGTTGTTGCCAGTGGATTTCGACAGCTACCGGCACTACTCCCGCCGCTTCAAGGCCGCAGTGGCCGAGCTGGCCCCGGTGATCGAAGACCGCGGCATCGACGAGATCTACATCGACCTGACCCAGGTGCCCGGTGCCCAAGAAGCTGTAGGGCACGACCCGCTGGGCGGCGTGCGTGCCCTGGCTCGCGACATCAAAAACAATGTCTTTGCCCACACCGGCCTGACCTGCTCTATCGGCATCACGCCCAACAAGCTGCTGTCGAAAATCGCCTCAGAGCTGGACAAACCCAATGGCCTGACGGTGCTGATGGCCGATGAGATCCCCACCCGGCTGTGGCCCCTGCCGGTGCGCCGCATCAATGGCATTGGCCCCAAGGCCGGGGCCAAGCTGGCCACGCTGGGCATTGAAACGATTGGCCAGTTGGCCGCCGCTGACCGCCTGCTGCTGATGGAGCGCTTTGGCCGCAGCTACGGTGCCTGGCTGCACGAGGCCGCCCACGGCCGCGACGACCGCCCGGTGGTGACCGAAAGCGAGCCCGTCTCCATGAGCCGCGAAACCACCTTTGACCGCGACCTGCACGCCGTACGCGACCGCAGCACCTTGAGCCGCATCTTCACCGAGCTGTGCGAGCAAGTCGCCGCCGACCTTCAGCGCAAGGGCTACCAAGGCCGCACCGTGGGCATCAAGCTGCGCTTTGATGACTTCAAAGCCCAGACCCGCGACATCACGCTGCCGCAAGCCACCGCAGACGCCACCGCCATCCGCCGCGCTGCCGGCCAATGCCTCAAGCGCGCCGACCTGAGCCGTCGCCTGCGCTTGCTGGGGGTGCGGGTGGCCAGCTTGGCCCGCACCGAGGGCGGCAAGACCAGCACCGACAGCACCAAGGTCAGGCCCGGCACGGTGCGGCGTGGCAGCAAGCCCGAACGCGCAATCAAAGCTTTACCTCCAGCGTCGCACACCCCGCTGCTGGCGCAAGAACCCACGCCCGATTTGTTCAGTGGTTTAGGGTCTGTTGACACATCAATCCTGCCCGCGCAGGAGTGTCCAAGGGCGCTGGAGTAGGCGTGATCAACGCCGCGTCGGCAAGCGCCAGAGCCAAATGGCCACTGCCGTGCAGCACAACGCCGGCATCAACCGCCACATCGAGGGGATGACGAAAAACGCCCACACGCTACTCACCGTCATCATCAGCGTGGCCAGTTGCTTGGCCCGCAAGGGCACGGCCCGGGTGGCCCGCCAGTCGCGCACCATCGGCCCTAAGCGCGGGTGGTTCACCAGCCAATGCTCCCAGCGCGCACTGCCCCGCGAGAAGCAAAACGCGGCCAGCAGCACAAAAGGCGTGGTGGGCAGCAAGGGCAAGAAAATGCCGATGAAACCCAGCACCAAGCTGAGCCAGCCGCCCAGCAGCCACAGGGCGCGCAGCAGCGGGTGGCGCGCCGTCACGGACGGGCAAGCCTTGGGCTGCAGGGCATGGCCAAGCGGGGCAGATTCCGACATGGGCCGATTGTGCATGCAGGATTGATCTGGCTTAAAGCCAGAAATACCCCCCAAAGCCGGCCAGCCACATGCTGAGACAATCTCCCCCAAGCCCACCACAGCACGAGCCCTCCATGCCCTCTCTTGTCTGGTCAGACGAACTGGCCCTCAACCACGCCCAAATCGACGCCACGCACCAAGAATTCGTGGCCCTGCTCACGGCCGCTGAAGAGGCGGTGGCACGCTCCGTCGAAGAAGGCCTGGTCGCCTATGAAGCCTTGGTCGAACACACCGTCGGCCATTTCGGCCAAGAAGACCGCTGGATGGCCAAGACGGGATTTGCCCCCGAGAACTGCCACAACGGCCAGCACCACCAAGTGCTGTCGCTGCTCAAGGAAGTGATCGTCTATGCCAAAGACAAAGGCGACTATGGCCCGCTGACCCGCGTGCTGCCTGAACTCGGCCCCTGGTTTGCCAACCACGCGCAGACCATGGACGCCATCCTGGCCTCGCACCTGGACGCCGTGGGTTTTGATTTCGCCACCGAAACCATGACCCGCCCGCCGCAGCCCGCCGCCGAGCCCGAGCCGGGCGTGAGCCACTGCGGCGACGGCGTGGGCAAGGCCTGCAGCAGCCACGCCTGACGCCTCGCCCACGGCAAGCTCACCATGGCCGACCCCGCCCTGCGCCTGCCCTCGCTGGACGCGCTGCGGGCCTTTGAGGCCGCCGCCCGCCTGGGCCAGTACGAGCGTGCCGCCGACGAGCTGGCCATCACCGCCAGCGCCGTGGCCAAGCGCGTGGGCACCCTGGAAGACTTGCTGGGCGGCCCGCTCTTCCAGCGCGCCAGCAAGCCCTTGGCCCTGACGGCCGAGGGCAAAGAGTACTTGGCCCGCATCGCCCCGCTGCTGGCCCAGCTCGCCGCCCTGCCCCAGCACCGTCGCGCCCACCAACGTCGCCAGCGCCTGCGCCTGACCGCCCCGCCCACCTTTGCGCGGCAAATCTTGGTGCCGGCGCTGCCACAACTCCACCAAGCCTGCCCGCAGATCGAGCTGGAGCTGGTGCTCAGCGTGCCCTTCATGGACGCCGCGGCACCCGAGGCCGACCTGCATGTGCGCCTCAGCCCCCTGGCCCAGGCCGGCACAGCCTTGCTGATGGTCGACCACATGCTGCCCCTGGCCGCCCCCAGCCTGCTGGCCCAGGCCCAGCCTCGCAGCTTGGCCGATTTGGCCCGCCTGCCCCTGCTGCGCACCCCGGTCGACCCGTGGGCACCTTGGGCTGCGGCCACCGGACTGGACCTGCCCGAGCCCGACGAAGGCCCGCGCTTGGTGGATTTAGGCCTAGTGCTGGAGGCTGCCATCCTGGGCCAAGGCGTGGCCCTGGCCCGCCCCTCGCTGGCCCTGGGCGCCCTGCGCGCCGGCTTGCTGGCCCCCGTGTTGGGGGCTGGTGCCACGCCCACCGCGCCGGCCGCCACCGCCTACACCCTGCACCTGCCCGACAGCGGCAGAGATGAGCCCACCGAGGGCGTGGTAGCCCTGGCCTTGGCGCTCAAGCAGGCGGCTGAAGGGGCTGCAGCGCTGGGCTTGGCCCTGGTGTCGGGTGGGGGGTAAGAAGCCGGGCAAGCACCCTCAAGGGAAGCAAGAGTCGTCCGAAATCACAGGCATCGAGATTTGGCCTATGGCTCGCCCATGAACGACCCAGTGACTGCTGATTCACCTGCACTGAGACTCAAACAGCGGCTATTGCATCAGCATGGCTTCACCTTGATTGAGCTCATCGTGGTGACGGTCATTCTCGGCGTCTTGGCAGCCACCGCGTTGCCTAGATTTATGGACCTACGGTCTGATGCACGCACGGCTCGGGTGCAAGCAATGGCTGGAGAATTGAAGTCAGTGGCTGAATCCGTTCGGGCTGCATGCATCGTTCGGTACCCAGAGTGCCTGAGCACAGCTAATCTGCAACTAGTGCTTTGGGGCCAGACTATCAGGGTCAACTATGGCTATCCGGATGCCGGTGACATGCTTGGAGACAGGCTGATAGACACGCTTGTGAACACAGACGGCTGGAACGTCATCTTGGTCAGCGCCAGCACAACGAGGTTCGCATTGGCAGGTGCCAGAGACCCGGGGACTTGCTTGGTAGATTACCGGGACGCGTTTTTCGGCGGCCGAGTGATCACCGTTACAACCGTCACGACCGGTTGTTGATATGACAAAGCCTTAGCTGCGGCAGGCACTCACCGCGACCTGCGGGTTGGGTGCGGTTGACAGAGTTTCCGTCCTCAACAGAATTTTTTTCCGGCGATGTTTCTGGTGGGGCGATTAGCATCGGCCACCACCCAGAGGAGACAAGCCCATGCCCACCATCACCTGCATTGAAGACCTGCGTGTTCTGGCCCAAAAACGGGTGCCGCGCATGTTTTATGACTACGCCGATTCGGGCTCGTGGACGGAGAGCACCTACCGCGCCAACGAAGCCGACTTCCAGAAAATCAAGCTGCGCCAGCGCGTGGCCGTGAATATGGAAAACCGCAGCACGGCCTGCCAGATGGTGGGGCAAGCCGCCAAGATGCCGGTGGCGATTGCGCCCACGGGCCTGACCGGCATGCAGCATGCCGATGGCGAAATCTTGGCCGCGCGGGCCGCTGAAAAGTTCGGCATCCCCTTCACGCTGTCGACCATGAGCATTTGCTCCATCGAAGACATCGCTGCCCACTCCAAAGCCCCGTTCTGGTTCCAGCTCTATGTGATGAAGGACCGAGACTTCATCGAGCGCCTGATTGACCGGGCCAAAGCCGCCAACTGCTCTGCCTTGATGTTGACGCTGGATTTGCAGATCCTGGGCCAGCGCCACAAGGACATCAAAAACGGCCTCTCGGCCCCGCCCAAGCCCACGCTCGCCAACATCCTCAACCTGATGACCAAGCCGCGCTGGTGCCTAGGCATGCTGGGCACCAAGCGTCACTCGTTTGGCAATATCGTGGGCCATGCCAAGGGCGTGGGCGATTTGTCCTCGCTCAGCTCCTGGACCGCCGAGCAGTTTGACCCCGCGCTCTCTTGGGCCGATGTGGAGTGGATCAAAAAGCGCTGGGGCGGCAAGCTGATCATCAAGGGCATCATGGACGTGGAGGACGCCCGCTTGGCCCGCGACAGCGGTGCTGACGCGATGATCGTCTCCAACCACGGTGGCCGCCAGTTGGACGGCGCGCTCAGCTCGATTGAAGCCCTGCCCGCCATGGCCCAAGAAGTCGGCAAGGACATTGAGGTCTGGATGGATGGCGGCATTCGCTCCGGCCAAGATGTGCTGAAGGCTTGGGCCTTGGGCGCGCGAGGCACGCTCATCGGCCGCTCTTTCCTCTATGGCCTCGGTGCCATGGGCGAGGCTGGCGTGACCAAGGCGCTGGAGATCATCCACAAAGAGCTGGACCTGACCATGGCCTTCTGCGGCCACACACGGATTGAGCAGGTGGGGCCGCATATCTTTGTGCCGGGGACGTATCCGGCTTGATTCGGATCGGCCGTTACAGGAAAGCCTGTTGATGGCTGTAGCGCATCCAGGCTAGTGGGGGAGGAACTGCCAGACACTGCTCGAGGTTTGGAGCGGCCCTGGCGCCACGGTGAGTCGCTACCGCTCGTGTCCCCCGCACTCAGCCACTGGCTGAGTGCTCCTCCTTTACCTCGCTATAGCAACTCACCATCCCACCAGGGCTGGCGGATCGTTCATAGACTGCGAACCGAGGCAAAGCCAGATCGCTCTCCCAAACGCTCAACGCGCGCGCTAGCGAACGCTTCGTGGTGATGCACCGACGCACCGACGCCAAGGGGGTTGGCCGAGGGGCGAAGTGAAGTATTAGGAGGAGACAACGCCGCTAGGCGTTGGCGGGGGACATGAACGGAGCCCCTCGGCCAAGCGCCTTGGCAGCGCGCCAACGGTGGCAAGGCCTTCAAAACACAAACCCCAAGCAAAAGCGGTAGCGACAGCCTTTCGCGCAACGTCGCCCTAGCGCTCTCGCGCCCTCGCAAGCAAAGCCTACAAGCCCGCTTCCCCCGTCGGGGCGCCTTCTTCGAGTTGGCGGCGGGCAGCGGCCACGGCGGCAGAGGCCAGCATCTCGGCCAACACGGGGTCGGCGGGCAAGTGCAGGCGGAACTTCAGGCTGCGGGCGGAGCGGCCGCCCATCTCCAGAGGGCCTAAGGCGGCCGGCAAGGCAATGCGCGGCAGACACTGCAGGCTGACGTGCGACTTGTGCGCGGCCAAGGCCAGTGTGGGGACGCGGTCCAGGTGATAGACGATCTGGCCCCACTGCACCATCTCGACCAACTCAGGTTCGACCCGCATCACCACCGCCTGCAACTCTTGCGCAGTCTTGCGCTGCTCAGGCGTGAGAAAGTCGAACCAGGCTGCGGCCAAGGCTTTAGGGCGAATGGTTCGACGCATGACGGGAGACTCCGATCAATCAAAGTGCTTTGTTATCGAAGGTGTTGCAGCCGGCCATTTGGCCCTGCTCCAACCCCTTGCGGAACCAGCGCACCCTCTGCGCGCTGCTCCCGTGGGTAAAACTGTCCGGGCGCACGGTGCCACCCGCCTGCTGCTGCAGGGCGTCGTCACCAATGCGTGAGGCGGCATTCATGGCTTCCTCGATATCTCCGGCTTCCAACACCTGGCGCGCGGCCTGGGCATGGTGTGCCCAAACCCCCGCCAAGCAATCTGCCTGCAACTCCAGCTTCACACTCAAGGCATTGCCCTGAACCTGCGAGACCTGGCGCCGCATGCGGTCTACCTTGTCCGACACGCCCAACAAGTGCTGCACGTGATGCCCCACCTCATGGGCAATCACATAGGCCTGGGCAAAGTCGCCCGGCGCCCCCAGCCGCTTTTGCAGCGTGTCGTAAAAACTCAAATCGATATACACCTGCTGGTCGCCCGGGCAGTAAAACGGCCCCATGGCCGCTTCACCAGCGCCGCAAGCGGTCGGCGTGCGGCCACTGAAGAGCACCAGCGTCGGCTTGGCGTAGGTCTTGCCCATGAGGCGGAACTGCGCCGTCCAGACATCCTCTGTATCGGCCAAAACCGTGGAAACAAAAGCGGCCATGCGGTCATTGGCCGGTGGTTTCTGGCCCGAAGGTGCAGAAATTGGCGCTTGGACGCCGGCGCCGTCCAGCAATCCGAGCACCGTCATCGGGTTGATCCCAAAGATCCAACTCGCCAGCAATGCAATGACGATGCTGCCCAAGCCTAGCGAGCGCCCTCCCAAGCCACCGCCACGGCTGCCGCCCCCTCGGCGGTCTTCCACGTTGTCACTTTGACGTTGGTTTTCCCAGCGCATCTCAGCCTCCCTCGCAGCCCACGGGCCTCAACACTGTGGCCACTGGGGCGGGATTGTGAGGGCGCAGGGCGCTGCTGCGTGAGGGCGCTTCCCCGGGGGGCCGCTCAGGACGCCAAGGTCTGCCGCATTTCGTCGCGCCGGTGGTACGCCTGGAACAACTCCAGCGCAAGACGACGCAGGGGCTCAGACTCGGTGGCATGCGCACTGGCAATGCGCTCGTAGGCGTAAAGCTTGTCAAAACACATGCGCGCCACCTGCACGCTGTGGCCCTGCTGGACCATCAGCGAGCGAAAGCGCAGCAAGGCGCCCATGCCCAGCTCGTCGGCCGCAAAGGCCTGCAACACACCCACCGGCAGCGGGCGGTGCTTGAGGGGGCGCTTTTGCGGGGCGGATGTGAAGGAGTGCAGTGCCATGAGGATCTCCTGGGCGCAGAAGAGTTGCCGTATGGCTTGCATGGTCGCCCGGACTTAAGGGCGGCAAAGCGCACAAGAACAAGGCAAAAGCCGCTTAGTCTTGGCCTGCGCACGCCCCTAGCGCGCCGGATTCAGGTCTTGGGCAAGGTCACGCCGCGTTGGCCCTGGTACTTGCCGCCCCGGTCTTTGTAGCTGGTCTCGCAGACCTCATCGCTCTCAAAGAACAGCACCTGGGCGCAGCCCTCGCCGGCATAAATCTTGGCCGGCAGCGGGGTGGTGTTGGAGAACTCCAGCGTCACATAACCTTCCCATTCGGGCTCGAAGGGGGTGACATTGACGATGATGCCGCAGCGGGCATAGGTGCTCTTGCCCAAGCAGACGGTCAGCACGCTGCGCGGGATGCGGAAGTACTCCACCGTGCGGGCCAACACAAAGCTGTTGGGCGGGATGATGCAGACATCGCCCTCGATGTCCACAAAGCTCTTTTCGTCAAAGTTCTTCGGGTCCACCACCGTGGAGTGGATGTTGGTGAAGACCTTGAACTCGCGCGCGCAGCGGATGTCGTAGCCGTAGCTGGAGGTGCCATAGCTGACGATGCGCTGGCCGTCGGCCGACTGCCGCACCTGGCCGGGCTCAAACGGCTCAATCATGCCGTGCTGCTCGGCCATGCGCCGAATCCATTTATCGCTCTTGATGCTCATTGCGGGGCTCCTTGGAGCCTGATTCTAGGGCGGCACTGGCTTGCCACTGCCGCCAAGCGCCCTCAGTTCACCACCACAGCCTGGCGCACGCGCTCGACATAGCCGCTTTGGGTGGCCGCCGCTGGGTCGGGGCAGCTCACCGACGAGGTGCAAGCCGTCGCCGTGATGGTGAAGACCCGCACTGTGCGGGGCACACCGGGCGCGGTTTCACCTTCGTTGTAGACCACCGAATTGCAGGTGGTGGTGACCCAGCCGTTGAAGAGGCTCATTTGGGTAGAGAAAGTTTGATTCACGCAGGTCGTCCATGAGCCCTTGAGCGCAAGGTACAGGCCATACTCCACGCCAGACGCCGCTGCCGCTGAGAGCTTGGAGCCATTGATGGCTTGGGCTGAGGTGACTTGCTGGCTCATGCCGATGCGAATGATGGCGGCCGACAGCACCGCCATCATCACCAACACCACCATGGCGGCAATCACACCAAAGCCGCGTCGCGGGCGTCGCCGGGCTGCACGAACGAGACGGTCAGTCATGGTACGTTGGAGACATGCGCCCCCATGCTGAGGTTGGCCTTTTCCCCTGCGCGGGCAACTTCAATCTCCATCCACACAAAGCCGCTTTGTTGGGTCGCGCCTTGGTTGGGGTCATAAACGAAGTTACAGCGCAGCACGTTGCGAGTCACGATGTAGCCGTCCAAGGGGCAACTCGTGGGCACCGCAGTGGCAAAAGTGTTGATCTTGCGCCGCAGCTCCCCTTTGCCATTGCCCTTGGCATCCAGGGTGCCATCTGCGCCCAAGCAACTGTAGGTCACCGATTGCTCGTTGTTGCTCACCACTTGGTAGCGAGCGCCGTCATAGCCGGGCGACACCTGAAGGCTGTTGATGGTGAAGCGCTTCACCCCCAAGGCCGCTGCGGGTGTGCTGACCGCCGTGATCTGGCTGCGGTTGCTGCCCGCATGAACATCATTGGCATTCTGGTTGTTGATCACCACCCAATCCCCTACCTGGGCGTCCCGACCGCTGTGTTGCAGGACATCGAAGGTGGTGGTGGCCGCGCTGGTATCCACCCAGGCAGAGCACCCTGCGCCCGTGCACGCGGCGTCATTCACGGTGTCAGGCCCCGCCCGATAGCGGCCACCGGCCACCGTCGGCACTAACTCGAAGCACTGGTTGTTAGGGGTTCGCACCGAATTGGGAACGGCCGCGCGCACATCGTTGGCCATGTGCATGATGGCGTTGTCAGCCGCCTGCATCAAATCATCACGCGTCTGCGACAGAAAGTAGCCATCAATCGCCGGGCGAAAAAACACGACCAAGGACACCGACATGATCACGGTGATCACCATCACCACAATCAGCTCGATCAAGGTGAAGCCAGCCGTTCGTTGACGATAGCGCCTGCTGGGCTTCATTGCGCGTACCCCGTACGGCGCCGATACAGCACATAGGATTGGGAAGCATTGCTGACCGTCACCATGATGCGCTTGTTCTCGGGCACCGAATACCAGGGGCCTTCTTGGATAGCGACGTTGACCGAATAACCATTCAGCGACGGGATAGGGTTGCCGTCAATGGTGCAGATTTGGTCGGTGGTGGTGTAGCCGTTGTAATCGGTGACGTCATTGAAGTTGACCCGTGCACATCCCACCGCCGGGCTGTTTGCCACAGGCACATAGGGCTTGAGCGCAATCTCTGCCACCATTTCATCGGCAATGGCCTGCATTTGCCGCATCACGATGGGGTTGGACGAGGCCCCCATCACGGTCGAGAAGGCCAGCATCATCCCGGAGATGCCCACGCCCAAGATCACAATGGCGACGACCAACTCAATCATGGTCATGCCCAGGGCGGATCGGCGCAGTCCGTGCCTCATTCCACCCTCCCGAACCATTCCAGGTTGATGGGAGCTTCCGCAGGGACCGACTTACCGGAGATGGTGAGGGTTCTGTTGATGCCTGTCGCGCCAGCCCCGTCACTGGTGACTCGACCGTTGGGCTGGAAGAACACCATGCCAGTCCCGCCCGAGGACCAGCTGACTGTCACCCCGGCGGGCGGGGCGGCAAACACCTCATTGCCATCAATCCCCACGGTGCAGACCGTCGCCGGGTTGGTCGCTGCGATCTTGATGATCAGCCGCGAGCTGGCGTCGAACTCGGCACACACCAATCGGCGATGCCCGACTGCGATCGATCGGGCGTAGCGCAGACCCGCCTTGACGGTGTCCGCATAGGCCCGGTCGCCTGCCTGAAGGGCCACATCGAACTTGGGCAACACCACCGCCGCCAAAGCGCCGGAGATCACGATCACCACGATCATCTCCATCAGCGTAAAGCCTCGCACCCGCCCCGGGGTGGGGCAGCGCCTTGAAGAAGAGGTGGGGGCAAGCGGCATGGTATTCATTAAGGCGCAGTCCTCCAAGACTGCGCACAGCACATGTTGCCGCGCGGCCTGCAGAGCTAAACCGCAAAAAGGCGGGTCTACGCCCCTTTGATCCCTGACAAGCCCGTGAAAGCCCTGATGTCTGCAGCCCCAAATAAACGCGCATTTTTGAGATTTAAGGTTGCTTATGCGCAACGTTATATGCCAAGATGACACTCAGAACAGCGCCACACCGCAGGCCGAAGGCAGCTCACCTCTGCTGATGGTCTGCGGCATGAACGGCCATCAGGGGCATCCTTGTTTTGTCACACCCACCATGAGCACTGCCCACCGCACTGAGCGCCCCCCCTGCCAGCAGGACAAAGTCCTCCAGCGCCCCCCTCGCGGGCGCTAGCGCCACACCCCCTCCCGCTTTACTGCTGCCGATACGCCCGGCTTGAGCGTTGGCGGCCGATCTCATTCAGCCACATAAGTGATGGCTCGGCTTCTCTGAGGCTGACGTCATCGATAAAACACAGGATACGGAAGTATGCGAATCCTCATCTTAGGCGCCAACCTGGCGGGCTTGCTCAGCGCCCAGCAGATGCGCCGACAAGGGCATGAGGTGTGCGTGTTGGTGCATGGCACTGAAGCCACCCACCAGGCCGCACCGCCCATGGTCTTCACGGACCCCGGCCCTTGGGGCGCGCCACAAGGGGCGCTTGCCACCCTGAGTGCCCTGTTGCGGGACCAAGGCGACTTGCGCCTCGGGCCTGATGGCCTGGGCCACCTCGGCTGGTTGCTGCGCTGCTTGGGCCAACGCTGCGGCAGCGGCGCGCGCAGCCAGGCCTTGCGCGCGCTGGCCATGGCCCGCCGCAGCAAACTGGCGCTGGACGAGTTGCAAGGCCGTGAACACGGACTGCCCACGCCGCAAGCCCTGGCCATGCTCAGCGTCCACCGCCATGCAGGCCCCGCCCAACAACACCAGCACCGCGGCCCCATGTGGCACCTGGGCACGCGGCCCACATTGGCCCCGCTGAGCGCAGAAGCCGCCACCTTGCCGGCTCACGACGCCGCTTGGGGCCAGACTGCTTGCGCGCTGAAGTCGGAAGGCCTGATGCTGGCCGACAGCGCCGCTGTGCTGGCTGACCTGCGGCAACAACTCGCCTTGGAAGGCGTGCGCTTTGTTTACGACCAAACGGTCGATGGTGCGGTCCACACGGGCCAGCACCTCCATAGCGTGACCTTGCGCGGCACCTTGAACCAAGCCGATGAGATCGACTGCGACTGGGTCATTGCCACCTCTTGGCCCGCCGCCCAGCCGCTGCTGAAGGCCTTGGGCCTGAAGCCTGACCTGGCGCCGATGACCCAGGTCGGCTTGCACATCCAATTGCCCGAGACCGCCGGGCCACCGCTCTGCCTCCATGACCAGCCCAGCGGTGTGCGCCTCATGCGCCAAGGCCAGCGTTTGTGGGCCCAGGGGCCGCTCTGGCTCGGAGAGCCCGAGGGCCCTCTGACCCAAGAGGTGGCGCACCTGAGTGCTGCCGTCACGCGCTACTTTGGTCCGGCCTGGTCTCTGGTGGCCGACCAGGCTCTGGTGCAAACCAGCTGGGTGGCACCGGATGGCCTGCCGCTGGTGAGCCGCACCTCGACCCGTAACCTATTGCTCAACCTCGGCCACCACAGCGCCACGCCCCATCTGGCCTTTGGCGCGACGCTGCTGCTGCGCACGCTGATGGACACCCGCGCCAGCGCCCGCCGGGCCACCGCCACCTCCACTCCCTGGTCGCCGCAAGCCGCCTCGCTGGCGACCAGTGCACAAGGTTCTCACCATGATTGACGTTGCTGAAATGGTGGTTGATGCCCCCACCACCTGGTTCCCTCTGCCGCCCACCCATGCCCAAGCCAGCGCTTTGGCGCGCTTTGCCTTGCATGTGGACGACCTGAGCCTCACCGTGCGGGCTTGGCGCGCTCTGGCCAAAGACAGCGCCCTCCTGCTCCCCTATGCCGCGCCTTATCCCGGCCCCCTCGCCTCACCGCTGCGCAGCCTGAACCATCACCCGGCGCAAGCGCTGCTGCCCGCCGGCCTGACCCGCGCATGGCTGAAGTGCGATGACGAGTTGCCCCTGTCGCAAAGCCTCTCGGACCGCGGCATGAGCTATGCCGTGCTGAGCCTGATCAGCGATGCCATGATTGCCGAAGGCATGGCCCATGTTGGCCAGCCGCTGATGGGCGTGGACACGCCTGGCACCCGCACCTGGCTCAGCGAACACCAGTTGGTGATCCATGGCCCCGGCCGCGACGCGCTGGCTGCAGCCCGCATCTGCCAAGCCCTGGGTCTGCCCAGCCGAGTGATCTTGCAGGGCGCCACCCCCCAAGCGCTGCTGGAGGCCCTGCAAGACAGCGGCACCCAGGTCAGCGAGCCGCTCTCGAGCAGCGCGCTGGCACAGCTCAAGCGGCAAGCCGGCGGCTTCAACAGCAGCACATGGTGGCTGGACACCGCCGAATCTTTTGCAGCGTTCCAAGGCTATGCCTGCGCAGCGCTAGAACTGAAGCAACAGCTCTTCAGCCACGACATCCAGCCCACGCTGCGCCAACCGGTGTTGGTGTTTGTGGCCAGCAGCAATTGCCTGGGCGCTGCGGCCTTGGTTCGGGGCCTCAAGAGCGTGTTTGGGCACTGTGTGCAAGCCGTGCTGGTAGAAGACAGCCATCAGCTCAAAGCCTTGCCGACGCTGTGCCGCTGGCCGCAAGACGGCGAAGCGGCGCACGGCAGCGTGACCTCGCAGATGGGCAGTACCGCGCTGACGGGCATGGTCGACGCCATCATCACGGTTGACGACCGCCATCGCCGCTTGGCACGCCTGCCACTGCCCGAGCACACCCAGGCTCAGTTGGCGGACGATGCGGTGGGGATCTTCGCCGCCGCGGCCGAGCACTTGCGCGCCCTGCCGGAGAACCCGCCGCACGTTGTCTTCTGGCTGAGCGACTGCGCCTTGAGTTGAGCGGTCAAAAGACCTCGCGCACATGCACCGAGCGTCTGGTTTCCGGTGCATAGACGCCAAAGGTGCCTCGGGCCGACGGGTCGCGGTCATAGCTGCTGGCGCAACTGCCCTGGCGTGAGCGCAGCCAGGGCAAGCCCGCGCCCGTGGCGTTGCCGTGGGCGGGAAGGCAGCTCTCATCAGCCGTGTTCACCCCCACGCCCAGGTTCACGGCGAGATCCACACTGCCAGTGCCGCCGCCGCTGGGTGCGCCCAGCGTGATGTAGCCGCTGCCGCCGAAGAGGCTGACGCTGCTGATGGTGCTGGTCCAGGTGGCAGGTGCGTTGTTGTGAGCCAGGGTCCGGGCCCGCACCACCGAAGCGGGGGAGATCACGGTGCAGGTGTCGGCGCTATTGAGCACCCAGCTCTTGCCGCTCCAGTACTGCAGTTGCATGGGAATCTGCAGCGGGGCCTTTTCACTGCCAAAGGCATTGCTCAACACCAAACGGCCGCTGCGCAGCACCATGCTGCCCTCGGCAAAAGTGCTGGAGCTGACGCCGTCTGTGTCGGTGGCTCGCAGGCTGATGGTCTGCTCGGGCGTCAGCTTGTTGAGGAAGCTGAAGCTCACCGCGTCCGCTCCGACGCCGGCCACAAACGAGCCGGGCGCCACGCTGCCGCTGAGCGTGCCCGTCGCATTGGCGCTGGCCAAGCTCAGGTTTACCGTCTTGGCAAAGCTGGGGCTGGTGCCGCTGCTGCCGTCGTAGTTGCGGGTGACATCGCCCTGAGCGTTGCGGGCCGTCACCGTGGTGGTGAAGGGCTGGGCCGCGTAGCTGAAGCTGCCGCAGGCCGCAGCGGTGGTGACATCAAAGTGATGCGGCTTGAAGATCAAGGTGCCGGTGTCGCTGGTGTGGGCCCCTGTCTCCACGGTGTACCAGCACGTCTTGCCCGCGCTGGGGGCCGGGTCGGCCGGGAAGGACGCCGCCACACAGCTGATGGAGCCCGACACGCCATGCTTGTAGTTGATGGACGCACCGCCGGCGTCAAAGGACACGGTCGCCGTCACCCCAGCCGGTAGGTTGCAGGTGCCGCCTTGGCTGGCGCAATAGGCCCAGCCGCCGGTGGTCTTCATGGCCGAGAAGCCGCTGCCCAGATAGCTGCCGCTGTCGAGCTTGGCCAAGACCTCTGCCCGCCCCACCTCCGACCAGCTCAGCCCCGAGAAGCTCACCACACCATTGCTCGCCGCACTGGCCGTGCCTGTGTTGAACACACCGTCCTGCGCCGCCGTGCCTGAAGGCTTGGCGCGGTGCAAGACCAAGGCTGGGCGCTCGGGCGTGGACTCCAAGCCAAAGTTTGGCGCGGCCGCGCCGGCTGCATTGAGGGCGGTCACCGTCACACCAAAGGCCGTGCCGGCCACTTGCGACGTGGAGGCCGGCACAACCGTGAAGGTCATGGGGGCTGCGATGAAGTTGTCGTCCCCACGCAGGCTCAGCCCGCTCTCGCTGCCGCTGCTGCCCACCCAGCTCGCACTGAGCTTGACCTGGCCAACATCCAGGTATTGCACGGTGGTGGTGGCCTGGCCGTTGGCATCAAAGGTGAGTGTGCGGCTGGCGCCGCTTGCATCGCAGGCGCTGGTCGTCACGGCCGCAGCGTTCAAGCCCACGCCACTGACCAGCACCGGCCGCGTGCCACTGCCAGGGTTCAAATACTCACATTTAAAGTTAACACTCTTGGCCCCCGTGAACGCCGGCTTACAGGCCAGGCTGTTGTCGGCCTTCTTGACGGCGCTGAGCGTGATGGTTTGGCTCACACCGCTGCGGTGGTGAGGCACATCAAACAGCAGCCCCGCATCGGCCACGGTCATGGCGCAGCTGTTGGCCGCTGCGGCCGGCGTGGCGAAGCCACAGAACACGCCCTGGCTATTGCCCGGCGTGATGGACAAGCCCGTGACGCCCACCGTGGCCGTGCCCGGCGTGGTCACCTGCGCAGTGACCGTGACTTGCGAGCTGCCACTCGGAATGGTGAAACCCGCACCGGCGGGGAAGTTGACTGTCAGCCCACTGCCTGACAGCGTGAGCGTGCCACTGACCCCACCGGTGTAGAGCGAGGTGCAGGCTGCGTCAGCACAGGCCTTGATGGTGTAGCTCGTGGGCGAGCAGGTCACGCCGCTGCTGGAGCTGGCGGTGATCTCCAGGTGGTCGAGCAAGCGACGGCTGACCGTGAAGTAGCCCACGCCGCCCCAGGCCTGCAAAGTGGCCGCGGGCAGCACTGCCAAACGACCCGCCGCGCTGGTGCTCACGCCCACACCACTGGCCACGCAACTGGCTGAGCTCATGGTGACGGAGGCCGCACCGGTGGCGAAATCAGCGCTGCTGGCCGTGGTGAGCCAGAGGTCGGTGGCCGCATTGCCACCCAAGAACTCGGCGGGGATCATGCTCTCCGGAATGCACACCGCCACCTGGGTCGGCACCGTGCCGGTGACTTGCGCGCGCCACACCCGCGCGCTGCGCGTGCGGCCGGCTTGCGGGCCCGTGGCAATCGTGGTGGTGCTGGTGGCGGTCTGGCCGTTATCGCCCACCACCACAAAGGAGCGGTTGGCGCTGAAGGCCACGCCGGTGGTGGGCGCAATGGCTGTGGCGCTGGAAGGCATGCTGGCGCCCGTGGTGAGCGTGATCTGCCCACCCGAATTGCTGCTGCGTGAAATCAACTGGTTGAGCTTGGTGGCGTCGTCGCGGCCCAGGCCCACCACATTGTGGTGGTAGCCGGTGCCCGCGGCCCAGGTGGTGCCTCCACCACTGTGGGTGTAGCTCGTGCTGGCAGCCCCATTGCCGCCCAAAGTCACACCGTACTTCAGGCCCAAATAGCTCTCCAGTTGGGTGGCCAAGCCATCGGTCATCGTTTGCCCCAAGAACAGCACGCCCTCGGACATCACCCCTTGAAAGGTCGTTTGCGCACCGCCCCCAAAGCCGACTCGAAACTCCGAAGCATTGCCGGTGAAGGCGATAGGGGAAGCGATAGACGTCAGAACACGCCCATCTCGGCGAATGCTCTGCTTGACACCGCCGGGTGTTGCAGCCGTGGAGTCCATGGTGAACAAGAACACCGAAGGCGTGTTCACGATGGTGGTGTCAGCGACGGAAGTGCGGTTGGTGGTGCAGCAGTTGCCCGAGTCCCAATACAGGTTGCTGAGCCAAGGGACGTGGATAGACAAGCGAGCGTCGGCATATCCAGCAGGCAAAACCGTGCTTTCTCGGTAGAGAAAGTTCATCTGACTGTTGCTGTTGGGATAGCCCACAAACACCATGTGCGCCCGCGCCCACGTCTTGCTGCCCAGCAAGCTATTGGCCCGGAAGTACTGCGCTGCGGCGTCACTGGCCGTGGCGGACGTGAATTCCACCACGGGGTTGAAGTTGATGTTCAGCGCATTGCTGTTGCGGAATTTAGGGGCCACCGAGCTGGCGGTCAGCGGCTTCGCGGCATTGGACTCATTGGCCCACGTGCCAACGGCCGTGTCGTCTGCTTGGCTCAGGCTGTTTGACCTGGACCACCACACACTGCCCGGCAGTCCCCCAGGGCAAGTGGTGCTGGTACTCAGGGCCAAGACCTCCGAGGCCGGAAGCGCATAGTCAAACACCCGCACATCGTCCAGGGCACCCGCAAAGGGATACTGCGAGAAGTCCACGTCTTCATTGCCACCGCTGCCGATGACCAAGGGCTGGGTGGTGTTGGGCTTGTAGCGCATGCTGGTGTTAGAGCCCGCAGCTGCGCCGTTGATGTAGATCGTGCCAGTCCCGGTATAGACCCCGCTGGCATCCGGCCCGCTGGTGACTTGATAAGTGGCCACCACATGGGTCCAAGTCCCGAGCGACACCGCCGAACCCTGCACCTGGCTGAATGTGCCCGCGCCGGTCCAGAACTGCCACATATTGTTGTTGGCGGCGTAAAGGTTAAAGCCGGTGACGGTGCCTGCGCCGGTTCGGGAGGTCAGAGAGCCCCGAAAGGTTCCCGTCCCGCCATCTACGCGGACCCAGTGCGCCACGCTGAAGCTCTGCGGGTTCAAGGCCGCGGCATAGGGCACTTTGATGCGCTGACCCGCAGCGAACACGCCATAGGTGCTGCCGCAGGTGGGTGGCGCCACCTTGGACTGAGTGGGGCTGCCGGTGATGGTGCCATGGCGCTCGTAGCCACTGCTATCCAGGACCGAGCCTCCCGTGCTCCAGGACGATTCTTCAAACTGGTAGCGGGCCACCTCGCCCAAGAACGCCTCTTGGGCTCGGCAGCCCGAGGGCATGGTGAGGCCTGAGCTGTTGCTGACGCAACTGCTGCTGCACGAAGAACCAAAGCCAGCGCTGTTGCAGCACACGCCAGCGGGGCGCGCGTTGGAGGACAGGGTAATGGTGCCCGTGGTCAGCGTTCGCGCACACTGCGCCGTGCTGCTGGTGTACATCTGAATGCCACCGGTCTGGGCCGTGCTGACGGTACCGGTCACGACACTGCGGTCGCCGATATAGACGCCATAGCTCGATGCGTAGGTCGCGTTGAGCTTCACATCCCCATTGACCACCGCGTCATAGCCGATGTAGATGTAGGCATAGCTCGCCGTGATGGTGCCACCAAACCTCGCCCGGTAGTAGGCCCAGTTGTAGAGGTAGCCTACCGTGGTGGTGCCACCGATGGTGATGTCGTTGGCCGACATGTTCAAGTAGCAGGTGCTGTTGCAACTGACATTGCCGCCGATGGTCGTGCTGGCACTGAGCGTGATGGTGCCGTTGCCGCCACTCAGGCTCTGCCCCACGCTGCTGCTGGCCCCCAGCGTCACGCCCGAGCCGGCCAAAATGCCACCGGTGATCAGAGCCGTCGTGCCCATGTTCACGCTGGTGGCTGCCGTCACGCTGCCCAGCACCGAGGTGGTGTTGCCGGTCGTGATTGAACTGGAAGACACGAGGTCGCCATTGATCGTGGCTGTGGCCCCCAGGTTGATCGCCGCACCGGCCGTCACGCTGCCCGTGACACTCAAGCCGGCTTGGACGGTGACATTTTGCGACGCATAAACTCCGCCTTTGACCGTGGTGCTTCCGCCCAGAAGAATCTGACCACTCACCGCATTGACGGTGTTGCCACTGGGCGAGGCCAACAAGCTGCCAAACTTGGCCCCGACGAAGCCGCTGTAGGTGTTGGTGTTGCCAATCGAGCCCACACTGGTGGTGCCCCCCACATCGGTGTTACTGCCCTGTAGGTCCAATTGGCACGCGCTGCAACTCACATTGCCCAGCACCTTGGCCGCGGCGTGCATGTAGATGTTGTTGGAGGCCCCGGTGCCGCCCGCCGTCGCATTGGTGATGCTGACGTTGCCGCTGACCTGGCTGCTGCCGTAGAGATAAATGCCGCCGCTCTGGGCCGAACTGATGTTGCCGCTGACCGTGCTGCGATCACCCAGGTACACCCCGTAGGTCGAAGCATGGGTGGCATTGAGCTGGATGTTGCCCGTCACCGCGGCGTCATAGCCCAGATAGACATAGGCATAGCTCGCGGTGATGGTGCCGCCAAAGCGGGCGCGGTAATAGCCCCAGTTGTAGAGGTAGCCCACCGTGGTGGTGCCACCGATGGTGATGTCGTTGGCCGACATGTTCAAGTAGCAAGTGGTGGTGCAGCTCACATTGCCGCTGATGGTGGTGCTCGCGCCGAGCGTGATGGTGCCATTGCCACCATTGAGGTCTTGAGTCACGCTGCTGCTGGCGCCCAAGGTCACCCCAGATCCGGCGGTCACCCCCCCCGTGATGAGGGCTGAGGTGCCTGTGGTGAGGCTGCCGCCGGCAGAGACATTGCCGGTGACGCTCAGTGACGTACCGACGGAGATCGAGCTGCCCGCCGTCAGGTTGCCCGCCACATTCAGGCTCGTACCCGCAGTGATGCCCTGCGAAGCCGCCATCCCGCCTTTGACCGTCGTGCTGCCGCCCAGCAAGATTTGGCCGTTGCCGGCGTTGACCGTATTGCCACTGGGCGACACCAGCAGACTGCCGAACTTGGCGCCGGTGTAGCTGCTGTAGGTGTTGGTGTTGCCTATCGAGCCCACACTGGTGGTGCCGCCCACATCGGTGTTGTTGCCCTGCAGGTCCAGCTGGCAGTTGCTGCAACTCACATTGCCCAGCACCTTGGCAGAGGCGTACATGTAGATGTTGTTGGAGGCCCCGGTGCCGCCCGCTGTCGCATTGGTGATGCTGACGTTGCCGCTGACTTGGCTGCTGCCGTAGAGATAAATGCCGCCGCTCTGGGCCGAACTGATGTTGCCGCTGACCGTGCTGCGGTCACCCAGGAACACCCCGTAGGTCGAAGCATGGGTGGCATTGAGCTGGATGTTGCCTGTCACCGCGGCGTCGTAGCCCAGATAGACATAGGCATAGCTCGCGGTGATGGTGCCGCCAAAGCGCGCCCGGTAGTAGCCCCAGTTGTAGAGGTAACCCACCGTGGTGGTGCCACCGATGGTGATGTCGTTGGCCGACATGTTCAAGTAGCAGGTGCCGGTACAGCTCACATTGCCACTGATGGTGGTGCTGGCGCCGAGCGTGATGGTGCCATTGCCACCATTGAGGTCTTGAGCCACGCTGCTGCTGGCGCCCAAGGTCACCCCAGATCCGGCGCTCACCCCTCCAGTGATGAGGGCTGACGCACCGACGGAAATCGAGCTGCCCGCCGTCAGGTTGCCCGCCACATTCAGGCTCGTGCCCGCAGTGATGGCCTGCGAAGCCGCCATCCCGCCTTTGACCGTCGTGCTGCCGCTCAGCAAGATTTGGCCGTTGCTGGCGTTGACCGTATTGCCACTGGGCGACACCAGCAGACTGCCGAACTTGGCGCCGGTGTAGCTGCTGTAGTTACTGGTGTTGCCTATCGAGCCCACGCTGGCGGTTCCGCCGACATCGGTGTTGTTGCCCTGCAGGTCAAGCTGGCAGTTGCTGCAGCTCACATTGCCAATCACCTTGGCAGAGGCGTACATGTAGATGTTGTTGGAGGCCCCGGTGCCGCCCGCCGTCGCATTGGTGATGCTGACGTTGCCGCTGACTTGGCTGCTGCCGTAGAGATAAATGCCGCCGCTCTGGGCCGAACTGATGTTGCCGCTGACCGTGCTGCGGTCACCCAAGAACACCCCGTAGGTCGAAGCATGGGTGGCATTGAGCTGGATATTGCCCGTCACCGCAGCGTCATAGCCCAGATAGACATAGGCATAGCTCGCGGTGATGGTGCCGCCAAAGCGGGCGCGGTAATAGCCCCAGTTGTAGAGGTAACCCACCGTGGTGGTGCCACCGATGGTGATGTCGTTGGCCGACATGTTCAAGTAGCAGGTGGTGGTGCAGCTCACATTGCCGCTGATGGTGGTGCTGGCTCCCATCGTGATGGTGCCAGCGCCTGCCGCCAAGTTGCCCGAGATGGACGAGCCGGTGTTCAGCGTCGCCCCCACCGAGTTGACGTTGCCCTTGATGCTGCTGCTCGTCAGTGTCACCGCGCCGGTGACGTTCAAGGTCAGGTCGGCGGTGTTGCCGGTGCTGTTGATGCTGGCGCCGGTGGCATTGAGCGCACCGTTGACCGTGATGGTGGCCGGCACGGGGCTGTTGATGGTGACGGTGTCACCACTCAACAGGGTGAGGCCCGTACAGGTGTAGCTCGGCCCCGCGCCAGTGCAGGTCGACGGCAAACTGCCCGGGAACACATAGGCGGCCGCCTGCACCGAGGGTGCAAACGCGATCAAGGCCACCCAAAAGGTCAGCCATCGCAAAACCGAGCCAAATGCGTGTGTCAAGGGCGTCTCGAAGGAGCAAACCGTGCCAAGAGCCAGCGGAGTGCCAGCCCCTGCCATTCTTGCGGGGCCGAGGCCGCCTTGATCTCGAAAGAAAAGCGGTGAAGTGCCTGCTTTGGCGCCTAGAAAACCTCGCGCACGTGCACCGAGCGCTTGGTTTCCGGTGCATAGACGCCAAAGGTCGCGCGGGCGGCTGGGTCGCGGTCAAAGCTGCTGGCGCAACTGCCCTGGCGTGAACGCAACCAAGGCAGCCCCGCGCCCGTGCTGGCCGGATGGCTGGCGTGGCAGCTCAGGTCGGCGATGGTGCTGCCCAAGTTGATGGACAAGTCCACACTGCCGGTGCCGGCTGGGCTGGGTGCGCCCAGGGTGATGAAGCCGCTGCCGCCCGTCAGGCTCACGCTGCTGATGGCGCTGCTCCAGGTCGCCGTGGTGTTGTTGTGGTTCAGGGTCTGCGCCCGCACGACCGAGGCGGGGGAGATCACCGTGCAGGTGTCGGCGTTGTTCAGCACCCAACTCTTGCCGCTCCAGTACTGCAGCTGTATCGGAACCTGCAGCGGGCTCTTCTCGCTGCCAAAGGCATTGCTCAATACCAAACGGCCGCTGCGCAGCACCATGCTGCCCTCGGCAAAAGTGCTGGAGCTGACGCCGTCCGTGTCGGTGGCCCGCAGGCTGATGGTTTGCTCGGGCGTCAGCTTGTTGGTGAAGCTGAAGGTGCTCATGTCTGCCCCTACACCCGCCAGGAACGAGGTCGCCGCCACGCTGCCCGTCAAGCTTCCGGTGGCATTGGCACTGGCCAAGCTCAGGTTCACGGTCTTGGCAAAGTTGGGGCTGGTGCCCGCGCTGCCATCGTAGTTGCGGGTCACCGCGCCCTGCGCATTGCGGGCCGTCACGGTGGTGGTGAAGGGCTGGGCCGCATAGCTGAAGCTGCCACAGGCGGCCGCCGTCGTCACATCAAAGTGGTGGGGCTGGAAGCTCAAGGCTCCCGTTTGCGAAGCATAGTGGCCGGACTCAATCTGGATCCAGCAGCTCTTGCTGGCGCCCGGCTTGGGGTCGCCGAAGTAGGCCGCTGTGCAAGGCACATTGCCGGACTGGCCGTGCTTGAAGAACAGGTTGGCGCCGCCTGCATCAAAGGACACCGCAGCCGTGGTGCCGGCGGGTACGGTACAGGTGCCGCCCTCCACCGCACATTGCCATGCGCTGGCCGTGCTGGCCACCGAGGTAAAGCCCGAGCCCAGGTAGTTGCCACTGGCCAAGCGGGCCGTGACACTCAGGCGGCCCACCTCACTCCAACTGGCCGCGCTGTAGCTCACCGCCCCATTGCTGACGCTGCCCGCCGTGCCTGTCGAGAACACGCCGTCCACGGCACTGGCGCCGGTGGGTTGATTTCTCACCCAGTTCGTCACAAAGCCTTCCGGTGGCGTCTCTTTGCCGAAGTTGGGCGTTGGCTGCCCGGCCGCATTGAGCGCAGTGACGGTGTAAGCAAACGGGCTGCCCGCAGCCACGCTGGCCACGGGTGTGCCGGTGATGGACATGGTCTTGAACGGCGCGATCACAAAGCTGGAGGAGCCGCTGAGGCTCAGCCCGGCGCTGCTGCCCGAGCCACTGGCCGATGCGTTCAGCCTGAGCTGGCCCACATCGTCGTACTGCACCGTCAGGGTGGTTTGGCCATTGCTGTCAAACAACAGGCTGCGCGTGCCCGTGCTGCCGTTGCAGGTGCCCGACGGGTTGGTGCTGGTGTTGGTGGCGGCGCTGCCCGCCACCAGCAAGGGCTTGGTGCCGGTGGTGGGGTTGAGGTAGTTGCAGCCCACATTCACGGTCTGGGTGCCGGTGAAGGCGGGCGCGCAGGCCAGGCTGTTGTCTGATTTCTTCACCGCGCTGAGCGTGACGGTCTGGCTGTAGCCCGCCCGGCTGTGCGGCACATTTAGCAAGAAGCCCGCATCGGCCACCGTCATCGCGCAGCTGTTGGCCGCCGCTGCGGAGGCCCCGAGCCCGCAGAACACGCTCTGGCTGTTGCCGGGGGTGATGGACAGGCCGGTGGCGCCCACCGTGGCGGTGCCAGGTGTGGTGACCTGTGCCGTGACGGTGACCTGCGAGCTGCCGTTCGGGATGGTGAAGCCTGCGCCTGCAGGGAAATTGACCGTCAGGCCGCTGCCCGTGAGCGTCAGCGTGCCGCTGACCCCGCCGGTGTAGAGCGACGTACAGGTCGCATCAGCGCAGGCCTTGATGGTGTAGGTGGTGGGGGCGCAGGTCACGCCATTGCCGCTGCTGGCCGTGATCTCCAGATGGTCCAGCAAACGGCGTGTCACGCTGAAGTAGCTGACGCTACCCAGCGAGGCCAGCTGAGCTGCAGACAAGGTGGCGACGCGGCCCGGCACGCTGGTGGTCACCCCCACGCCCGAGCCTGGGCAGTTGCCCGCACTCATCACCACCGACACGGGGCTCGCACTCAAGTCCGACGCCGTGGATGCATTCAATTGCAGGTCGGCCAAATTGCCCGTCAAGAAGCTGCTGGGCAGCATGGCATCCGGGATACACACCGTCCATTGCGCGGCAGCCGTGCCCGTCTGCTGCAAGCGCCACAAGCGCATGCTGCGGCTTCTGCCTGCCAGCCCTCCGGCTGCGATATTGACGGTGCTGGTCGAGGTCAGGCCGTTATCACCCCAGATCACAAAGGATCGGTCCGCCAGTTGCGCACCGTCTTGGGCCGATACCGTGCTGCTGCCGTCCGGCATGGTGGCTTTGCTGGTGGCGGTGATCTGCTGCCCCGTGTTGACCGAGCGCGAGATGCGTTGGTCGAGCAGCAGCTTGTCATCACGGCCGATGCCGGCGATGTTGTGGTGGAAGCCCGAGGCTGCGGCCCAGGTGGTAGTGGCGGCGCTGTCTTGATAGCTGGAGGTGGTCGCGCCATTGCCCCCGAGCGTGCTGCCGTACTTCAAACCCAGATACGTCTCCAACTGAGCCGCTTGCGCATTGCTCATCGAGGAGCCGAGGAACAGCATCCCTTCTGCCAGCACGCCACGCAAGGTGCTGTCCATGCCAGGCCAGCCGACACGGAAATTGGAGTTGTTGCCCGTGAACGCATTAGGGCTGCCGGAGTTGGCCTTGATCACGCCGTCCCGCCGAATGCCCAATTTGCCGCCATTGGGCGTGGTGGCCACGGCGTCCATATTGAACATCCAGACCGACGGATTGTTCACCAACGTACTGTCTGTGTAGTTGGTGCGATTGCCATTGCCGCTGGCGCCCGCATCCCAGTACACAATGCCCGGCGTCCAGCCCATGTGGAAGGACAGGCGGCCGTCAAAGCCCACACCGGGGTCCACCGCATCTTCAAAGTACACCCAGTTGTTTTGGGGCGTGCTGGTCACATAGCCCACCATCACATAGTGGGCTTGCTGCCATGTCGAGGTTCCCAGGAAGGACGGTGCAGAGAAGAACTGCGCCCCTGCAACGGTGCCGCTGATGCTGGTGAACTCGACCACCGGATTGAAGTTGATGTTCAAGGCATTGGTGTTGCGATAGACCGGCTTGGTCGTGCTGCCCGTCAAGTTGCGCGAGCTGTCTGCCTCATTGGCCCAGGTGCTCATCGCAGCACTATCGCTGCCTGAGAAGCTGTTCGCCCGGCTCCACCACACCGCACCACTGAACACCCCGGCATCAGGCACGACGGGCACGGTGTCCGGATACAGGCCCTGCGTGCCATTGCCATAAGGAATGGCGGCGAACGCAGAATCCAGCGGCCGCTTCCAGCGCAAGCGGGCCACGGCGCCACCGCCCCACTCGTACATATTCATCTCAATGGGGTAGCGCGTGCCCGCTTTGAGGTAAATCGTCGTCGAGGTGTCATCCGTCGGCCCGTGCAGCGTCCAGTTGTTGATGAGCTGCTGCCCATTGACCCAGAGACGCACGCCGTCATCACTTTGGGTTTGGAAGGTGTACCAGCCCGTGTAGGGCACCAGCACATTACCCGTCCAGCGCACGCTGAAGTAGTCGGCATTCACGCCCGTGCCGGGGCTGCCTGCGCCCCAATCAAAGTCCACCGGGCCATCGCGGCGCGACAAGGCCACCGCGCCCGTCAAGTCGGTGGTGTTGTAGTAGCTGCCATTCAAGCCATAAGGCGGCTGGCAGCCCACCGGCATGGTCAGGCCGGAGCTGTTGCTGACGCAACTGCTGCTGCAGGAGGAGCCGAAGGCAGCACTGCCGCAGCACACACCGCCAGGGCGGGCCCCCGTGTACAGGGTGATAGGCCCTGACGTCAGGGTACGGGTGCATTGGGAGGTGCTGTTGGCATAGTGGTAGACACCGCCACTCTGGGCGTTGCTGACGGTGCCATTGACCACCGATCCGTCTTGGATGTAGATGTAGTAGCCATAGTTGGCATAGGTGGCCAACAGGTTCACATCGCCATTGACCACCGCGTTGTAGCCAATGTAGATGTAGGCATAGCTGGCGGTGATGGTGCCGCCAAAGCGCGCGCGGTAGTAGCCCCAGTTGTAGAGGTAGCCTACCGTGGTGGTGCCGCCGATGCTGATGTCATTGGCCTGCATGTTCAGGTAGCAGGTTCCCGTGCAACTCACATTGCCGGCAATGCTGTTGTTGGCCGTCAAGGTCACCGTGCCATTGCCGCCGCTCAAGAACTGGCCCACTGTGCTGGCGGTGCCCAGCGACACCCCCGACCCTGCGGTGATCGATCCGGTGATCGCCGCAGAGTTGCCCAAGCTGACGGCCCCCGCCGCCGTGATGCTGCCTTGCACCGTGGTGCTGGTGGTGGTGGTGATGCTGCTGCTTGACACCAAGCTGCCGCTGACCAAGGCCGAGGAGCCCAGGCTGATGGCGCCGCCCGCCGTGACACTGCCGGTCACGTTCAAGCTGTTGATCACGGTGATGGCCTGCGAGGCATACATGCCGCCTTTGACCGTGGTGTTACTGCCCAGCAAGATCTGCCCATTGGTGGCGTTGACCGTGTTGCCGCTGGGCGCCACCAGCAGCGAGCCGAACTTTGCGCCGGTGTAGCTGCTGTAATTGCCGGTATTGCCGATCAGCGCCACGCTGGTGGTCCCACCCACCTCGGTGTTGTTGCCTTGCAAGTCGAGTTGACAGTGGGTGCAAGACACATTGCCATCGATCTTGGCATTGGCGTACATGTAGATATTGCCGGCCAATGCGCCCACGGTGGAGACATTGCCCGTCACCTGGCTGCTGCTGTAGAGGTAAGTGCCTCCGGACTGCGAATTGCTGACGGACCCATTGATCACCGATCCGTCTTGGATGTAGATGTAGTAGCCATAGTTGGCATAGGTGGCCAACAGGTTCACATCGCCATTGACCACCGCGTTGTAGCCAATGTAGATGTAGGCATAGCTGGCGGTGATGGTGCCGCCAAAGCGGGCGCGGTAATAGCCCCAGTTGTAGAGGTAGCCTACCGTGGTGGTGCCACCGATGCTGATGTCATTGCCCTGCATGCTCAGGTAGCAGGTTCCCGTGCAACTCACATTGCCGGCAATGCTGTTGTTGGCCGTCAAGGTCACCGTGCCACTGCCGCCGCTCAAGAACTGACCCACTGTGCTGGCGGTGCCCAGCGACACCCCCGACCCTGCGGTGATCGATCCGGTGATCGCCGCAGAGTTGCCCAAGCTGACGGACCCCGCCGCTGTGATGCTGCCTTGCACCGTGGTGCTGGTGGTGGTGGTGATGCTGCCGCTTGACACCAAGCTGCCGCTGACCAAGGCCGAGGAGCCCAGGCTGATGGCACCGCCCGCCGTGACACTGCCGGTCACGCTCAAGCTGTTGGCCACGGTGATGGCCTGCGAGGCATACATGCCGCCTTTGACCGTGGTGGTGTTGCCCAGGAAGATCTGGCCATTGCTGGCATTGACGGTGTTGCCGCTGGGCGCACTCAGGAGGCTCGCAAACTTGGCACCGCTGTAGCTGGTGTAGTTCTGAGGGTTGCCAATCAGGCCCACGCTGGTGGTGCCACCGATGTCGATGTTGTTGCCTTGGATGTCCAGTTGGCAGTTGCTGCACGCCACATTACCCAGCACCTTGGCGCCCACATACATGTAGATGTTGTTGCTCGAAACACCCGTGCCACCGGCTGCGGTGTTGGTGATGGCCACATCGCCACCGACCTGCGTACTCGCGTACAGGTAGATGCCACCCGTTTGCGTATTGCTGACCGTGCCGTTGACGACCGTCCGGTCTTGCAAGTAGACGTAGTAGCCGTAGTTGGCATAGGTGGCCAGCAGCTTCACATCGCCATTGACGATGGCGTCATAGCCAATGTAGATGTAGGCATAGTGGGCGGTGATGGAGCCGCCGAATCGGGCCCGGTACGAGCCCCAGTTGTAGAGGTGTCCCACCGTGGTGGTGCCGCCGATGCTGATGTCGTTGCCCTGCATGCTCAGGTAGCAGGTTCCGGTACAGCTCACATTGCCCGCAATGCTGTTGTTGGCCGTCAAGGTCACGGTGCCATTGCCACCATTCAAAAACTGGCCCACGGTGCTGCCCGTGCCCAACGACACCCCCGAGCCCGCGGTGATCGAGCCTGTGACCGCCGACGAATTGCCCAGGCTGACAGAGCCGGAGGCATTCACGTTGCCTTGGACGGCCGTGGACACGCCCGCAGTCAAGCTGCTGGAGGTGGTGAGGTTGCCCGTCACAGTCACAGAGTTGGCAAAGGTGACACTGCCCGTCGCGGTCATGCTGCCCGTCACCAAGCTCGAAGCCCCGACGCTGACAGCGGCGCCCGACGACACATTGCCCGTGATCGTCAGGCCGGACCCAATGGTGATGGCCTGCGTCGCACTCATGCCACCTTTGACCGTGGTGGTGTTGCCCAGCAGGATTTGTCCGTTGCTGGCGATGACGGTGTTGCCACTGGGCGCCACCAACAGCGAACCAAACTTCGCACCCGCGTAGCTGCTGTAGTTGCCGGTATTCCCGATCTGCGCCACGTTGGTGGTGCCACCAATGTCGGTGTTATTGCCCTGCAAATCGAGTTGACAGGCGCTGCAAGTGACATTGCCCTGCACCGTCGCACTGGTATACATGTAAACGCCACCGGTCATGGCCCCAACGATGGAGACGTCGCCCGTCACCCGACTGCTGCTGTAGAGATAGATGCCACCGGACTGCGCATTGCTCACCGAGCCGTTGACCACTGCACGGTCTTGCAGATAGACGTAATAGCCATAGTTGGCATAGGTGGCCAGCAGCTTCACATCGCCGTTCACGACCGCGTCATAGCCCAGGTAGATGTAGGCATCGTGCGCCGTGATGGTGCCGCCAAAGCGCGCGCGGTAGGCCCCCCAGTTGTAAAGGTGGCCGACCGTGGTGGTGCCGCCAATGGTGATGTCATTGCCCTGCATGCCCAAGTAGCAGGTGCCGGTGCAGCTCACGTTCCCCGACACCGTGGTGCTGGCTGCCAGCGTGATGGTGGCAGCGCCTGCCGCCAAGTTGCCCGTGATGGACGAGCCGGTGTTCAGCGTGGCCCCCACCGAGTTGACATTGCCCTTGATGCTGCTGGTCGTCAGCGTCACCGCGCCGGTGACGTTCAAGGTCAGGTCGGCGGTGTTGCCGGCACTGTTGATGCTGGCTCCGGTGGCATTGAGCGCACCGTTGACCGTGATGGTGGCCGGCGTGGGGCTGTTGATGGTGACGGTGTCACCCGTCAACAGGGTGAGGCCCGTGCAGGTATAGCTGGGGCCTGAGCCCGTGCACGTGGACGGTAAGTTGCCCGGAAACACATAGGCCGCGGCCTGCGCGGCAGGCGCGAGCACACACAAGGCCAGCCACAGGCCGAGCCAACGCCAAAAACGGTGTCTTCCCAGATCAATCATTCGGCTCATGCAGTACCGGTGCCCTGCCCCTCATCACGCGTGCTGAGGTCGCAAAGCCACCACCGTCCATTGTTTCGGTCCACCGTGCATCCAAAGCGCCGAACAGCGGCCCGAACACCCACCAACTCTGCGGAGAACCCCTGCGTCTGCGGGGACATCTGTCAGGTTTCTCAGCGCGTCGCCCTGCTGCACACTCTGCGAGAGCAGTGATGGATCTGCCAGACATCCGCCGCTCCACCATGTCCAGCACGCCCACCCCTCCGCCCCCCGCAAGCGCCCCGCCCCTGTGCTGGCGTTTGCCATTGGACTATCTCGTCTTTGCGACAAGCCTGCACCTCAGCGCTCAAACACTGGCTGAGTCCAACTTCTTCTGGGTCATCAGCGGCTGGGTCAACGCGGCGCTTTACCTGAAGCACTACCGACCCTCGGTCGCCATCGAGCCGCATCGGCACGACTTGCTGGTGCTGATGCTGGTGGTGTTTCCGCTGATCGAACTCAACCGCTGGCTGGGCGCAGAAACAATGGGCCGCGCCAATCTGGTCGTGGATGTGCTTTGCTTGGTGGGCTTCACGTTCTACATCGGTCGCTTCTCGATCCACGAGCTGCGGCGGCTAGAAGACAGGCTCAACACCCCCGGCATGTGCGCTGACAGCCTGATGATCAGCACCGCCTTGCTGGCCTGCGTCTTCCCGGTGCTGCTGGGTCCGGCACACGGCGCCACGCTCATGCACAGCCCCAGCCTGCTGATCACGGTGGGCTACCTGACGCCGGGGGTGTTCATGATGATCGGCACCGGGCTGATGGTCAGCAAGGCACGGATGAAGCTGGAGCCCACAGAGATGATCTTGATGGTGGGCTCGGTCCTTCTGTTCAGCCATTTCGCCCTGTGCTTGCTGGCGGGCTATGCCACTCCAGACAGCGTGCTGTCGCTCAGCCAGTGGTCCAACATCGCCATCTCTGCTGCGGGCGCCATCGTCATGCTCTACACGCGCATGCCCGCCCCGCCCAGCAAGCCCCGCCAAGCCCTCAACCACCTCGGAGCATCCAGCTTGGTCGGCGCCACCTTGTTGGTGTTGGCACTGCCGGCCACTTGGTTGGCCTTGGGCGAGCAGGCCGAACGCACCCCCTTGGTGGTGTGGGTGTTTTGCGGGGCCGCCTGCACGGCGGTGTTGTCGATGCGGCTGATTCCTCTGCTCAAAGAGGCCTTGCGCTGGAAGCTGGAGTACCAGCGTTTGGCGCTCCAAGACAGTCTCACCGGGCTGGACAACCGCCATGCCATCGACACCCCTTCGCCAGCCAGCGCCGAGGAGCCGGCCTCTGATGTGATGGTCTTTTGCATTGACCTGGACGACTTCAAGTCTGTCAATGACCTGTATGGCCACCCCACGGGTGACCGGCTGCTGCGCGCCGTGGCAGACAGCCTGCGCCGACAAGTGGAGGAATGGCAAACCCAGCATCAAGCCGCCCATTACCGGCTCGCTCGCTTAGGAGGCGATGAGTTCTTGATCTTAATCACCAGCCACGCCGGCCCCTGGAGCCGGGTGCAAATGCTGCAGATGGCGGAAGAGCTTTATCACCGCTTGGCGCGGTGGTGGGATTTGGGCCTGGGCAATCCCGTCTTTTGCAAAGCCAGCGTGGGCTGCGAGACCAAGCCTGCCTCAGAGTGGCAAGCGGCTTTGCACAGCGCCGACTTGGCCTTGTATGCCTCCAAGCGCAACCACACCGGCCCGGTGGCCAGCCAGCCTCCCACCAGTGCACCGCCCGAGAACCGCCCACCGCACCGGCAACAAATTCGCCAATGGACCCACCAAGCGCTGGACGGCATGCCGCTGCCGCTCGACCTCCAAGCCATCGTCTGCGCCGAGACCCATGAGATCAAGTCCTATGAAGTCCTGGCGCGCCTGCCTCACCCCGAAGCGCCCGGCCAGCGCCTGATGCCCGGCACCTTCTTGGGCGTGGTCGACAGCGACGGCCTGCACCGCCTGCTGTGCCGCCGCATCTTGGAAACCTTGGCCACCCATCACGAGGCGCTGAAGGGCCTGCACCTGTCCATCAACATCGACCCCGCCATGCTCACCAGCGTGGAGGCGGCGCAGTGGCTGCACACCCAGGTCTTGGCCAACCGACTGGAGGCCAAACGCATCACGCTGGAGGTGCTGGAAAAGCAAGTCACCTACGACGCCAGTCTTGGGGCCGCAATGTCCTGGCTGGCACAACAAGGCTACCGGCTGGCGATGGACGACTTCGGCAGCGGCTACTCCAATTTGCAGCGGCTCTCAGAGCTGCCCTTTTCAGTGCTGAAGATTGATGCTGCAGTCATCCAAGCGGCAGCTCAGGGCGACGACGCGCCACTGCAATCCATTCACCGCATGGCGGTACAGCGCAATATGTCCTTGGTGGCAGAGGGTGTGGCCACGGTGCGGCAGCTGGCAGCCGTGCAGCGGGCCGGCATCAAGCTGGTGCAAGGCTTTTTGCATGCTCGGCCCCATCCCATTGGGCTCATCGCCGCGCACGAGGTCGAGATGGCTCAGGCCGACCTGGCATGGGCTCGTTGATGGCAGCTCAGAAAACATCCCGAACATGCACCGACTTCTGAATCTCTGGCGTATAGACCCCAAAACTCGCCCGGGCTGACGGGTCGCGGTCAAACGTGCTGGCGCAATTACCCTGGCGCGAGCGCAGCCAGGGCAAGCCCGCGCCCGTGCTGGCAGGGTTGGCCGCCAAGCAGCTCTGGCCCGTGCTGCTGCTGCCCAGGTTGATGGACAAGTCCACCGTGCCCGTGCCGCTGGGGCTGGGGGCGCCCAGGGTGATGAAGCCGCTGCCCCCACTCAGGCTGATGCTGCTGATGGCACTGCTCCAGGTTGCGGTGCTGTTGTTGTGGTTCAAGGTCTGGGCCCGCACCACCGAGGCGGTGGGGATCACCGTGCAGCTGTCGTCACTGTTCTTGACCCAGCTCTTGCCGCTCCAGTACTGCAGTTGCAAGGGAATCTGCAGGCTGCTCTTGTCGCCACCAAAGGCATTGCTCATCTGCAGTCGGCCGCTGCGCAGGGTTTGGCTGCCGTCATAGCCGCTGGAGTTGACACCGTCGGTATCCGTCGCCCTGAGGCTGATGGTCTGCGGCGCAGTGAGCTTGTTGCTGAAGCTGAACACCGGGGCCGTGGCCACTGTGTTGGCCAGGGTGGCCACACCGGCGCTGAAGCTGCTGGCGGGCACGCTGCCGCTGAGGCTGCCATTGGCATTGCCACTGCTGTCGCTGAAGTTGACGCTGCGCGCCACCGCGCCCGCGTAGTTTTGGGTGACCGCATTCAGGGCGTTCTTCGCTGTCACCGTGGCCCCAAAGGGCTGGCCGGCATAGCTGAAGCTGCCGCAGGCAGCAGCGGCCGCCACCTCTAGGCGCGCCGGCCTGACTTGGATGTGGGTGGTCACGCTGCCCGCCCCCGACAGGGCGGTGTAGTAGCAGGCCTTGCTTTGGCCCACCGCAGGGTCGCCAAAGTAGGCAATGCTGCAGGGCACGCTGCCAGTTTGCCCGGTGCGCATCACACCATAGGCGGACACCCCAAAAAAGACGGCCGCTGTCACGCCACTCGGGACCACGCAGGCGTTGGCACTGCCACCACTCTCGCTCGCACAATGCGTCCAGCCCATGACGCCAATCGGGTTGCCCGCACTGGTCAGGCTGCTGCCCAAGTAGCTGCCGCTGGCCAAGCGCACCGTGGGTGAGATGCGACCCACCTCACTCCAACTGGCGTTGCTGACGTCCGCCACTCCCGCATTGAAGAGCCCCACCGTGCCCGCAAAGCTGCCGCTTTGCGCCCCGGCCCCCAGCGGCTCCGAGCGCACCCAGT
>NZ_JAGQDG010000006.1 GCF_018069865.1 Ideonella paludis | reverse complement strand
CTCGCCGCAGCTTGCAGGCTCTCGTCAACTCGCGCCACGCCCGCTGTCGCGCCGGCTGCAGTCGCGTTGGCATCGTTGAGCATGCGTGCTTTGACTTTTGAGGGGGTGGACACGGGGGACTCCTTTGCGTCTTGACGGGGATTGCTCAAATAGATGTAAGCAATGGTTGCGAAATTATTCTAGTAACTTCAAGAGCGCTTGGAAGAGTTCTCCTTCTCTATTCCTGTGGGGTGCGGAATATTCACAGTTTCAGAGTGCCAAAATAAACCTCTCAAATAGTTTAGAAGTGGTTATTTTGATATCTTTTTGGATATGAATGTCTCGGGCCGGCCATGCTGGACTGTGCCCGGCATGGCCGGCCTCTCCCTGGTGGAGGCGGCTTTGCTCTAGCGGCTGTGTGAGGCGTTTGCGCCGAGGCAAAATCCCCCAGGATACTGAAACTGTCGGCCCTTCAAGATATTGTTTTTGAGGGGCTTGCCGACGGCGACTTCATTGCACTTTAGAAATGAAAGTTTCTTTGCTCTCGCGGCGATGCTTATTGATGCTTGCAGGCTCTCCGCGGTGGAGATGAATATTTCAAGCTTGAGCCGACAATAAGCCGGCGACACCCCCCTAAAAAAGCAGCCAGGGTCGGCGGGTGCCGAGCCCTGGCAGGGATGCGCGGCGCAAGGCGCTTTGCAAAGGCAACTTGATCAAGGCCTCAAGAGTCGGCATGATACTGTATAAACATACAGTCCCATGAGCACACTGATCGATCCCGTCTTCTGCCGCCCTGCTGGTGTGGCGCCACCATCACCGGCCGTGCGCTTGGCCACCACCGGGCCCTTGCATCCTTTGGTCTGGCGTGCCCGCACGGGCTTGGCGAGTGGGCGCGCGGCCGATGATGTTTGGCCCAGCGGCTGGGCCGCCCTGGATGCCGAACTGCCCGGCGGAGGCTGGCCTGGGCGAGCTTTGACGGAGCTGCTGTTGCCGGCCCCTGGCTTGGGTGAGCTGAGGCTCTTGGCGCCGCTGCTGGCGCGCCTGAGTGCGCAAGGGCGGGCCTTGCTGTGGGTGCAGCCCCCGGCCTTGCTCTCCGCAGCCGGCTTGTTGCAAATGGGCTGCGCACCGGAGCACTGCGTGGTGGTGCGGCCTGAATTGGCGCCACCACGGCGCGCCGTGCGCAAGGGGGCACCGCGCGCGCCTTGGGCGGATCTGTGTTGGGCCTTGGAGCAAGCCTTGCGCAGTGGCCAAGCGGGCGCTGTGCTGGCCTGGCTGCCGGCCCACCTGCCACAAGAGGCCTTGCGCCGCTTGCAACTGGCCGCCCAGGCCCAGGCGGGGCCGGTTTTTTTGTGGCGGCCAGAGTCTGACGCGGCCCAGGCCAGTCCCGCCCCTTTGCGCCTGCGCCTGCAGGCGGCCGGGCCCGATCTGCTGGCCTTGACGGGGGTGAAGCGGCGGGGCCCCCGTTGGACCCAGCCTTTGCTCCTGCCGCTGCCGGCTGTTCTGTCCGCACGGGGCTTGGGCGTGGCCCAAGCTTGGGCCGAGGATGCCGCGGCCGCGCAGATCAACGCCCCCTTGTCCGCCCAGCGCTTGCGTCAGCGTGCGGCAGCGGTGTCGGTGGCGCCGCCGCTTGGCCGCCATGGGCCAGCGGGCGTGGAGACCGACCGCTCTGGCGCTGCAAGCCAACCCGCCGCAGGGTTCGAAGCACCCTAGGGCCTGTTCACAAGCCCTAGGTCGAACTAGGGAGTCCGGCTGCTCTATGGGGTATGCACTTCTATAGTGTGGCGATGCCTGTTGCTCAACATCCTGTACGAGGTCACACCATGACATGGACTCATTCGATGCTTTACCGCGGTATGGCGGGGCTGCTTGTCGGCACCAGCTTGATCACACTCGGCGCTCCCGTCTCAGCCGCTGGCGGGGCGCAGGGCCGGCCCTGGGTGGTGGGCCAGAAGACCGTGCCTTATTTCAATCGCGCCGAGGCCATCAGTGAGGTGGTGTTTGTCGAGACCGGTCGCGACGATGACCGCGATGGCAAGTCAGACCGCATTCGGGTGGAGCTGACGCGCCCCAACACCGCGCCGGGTGCCAAGGTGCCCTTGATCATCCACGCCTCCCCGTACTTTGCGCAGCAGCCCCGGCAAGAATGGGAGACGGACTTCTTCGTGCCCTATGGCTATGCCGTGGCCACGGTGGCATTGCCGGGCACCGACTTTTCAACCGGCTGCGCCGATGTGGGGGGCACGCGCGAGGTGCAAGGGTCTAAGGCGGTCATTGACTGGGCCAATGGCCGTGCGCGCGGCTTCTATGCCGATGGCTCGCCGGCCGATGCCACGCTGTGGGGCACCGGCCAATCCGCCATGATCGGGGTCTCATGGGACGGCACCATTGCCAATGCAGTGGCCTCCACCGGTGTTGAGGGCTTGAAGACCATTGTGCCCGTGGCGGCCATCTCCAGTTGGTACGACTACACCCGCGGCAATGGCATCCCGTTCTTTGCGGACCATGTCACTTTTCTGAATGACTATGTCAGCAACTACTTCAGCCAGACCTGCCGCGACTTGACCCCGGTGCTGCAAACCAGCTCGGATGACCCGACCGGTAACTACAACAAGTGGTGGAGCGTGCGGGACTTCCGCATCAATGCCGCCAAGATCAAGGCCAGTGTGTTTGTCGTGCATGGCCTGAACGACGAGAACGTCAAAACCCGGCAGTTCGGGGAGTGGTGGAGCGAGCTGAGCCGCTTGGGGGTGGAGCGCCGCCTGTTCTTGCATCAGGGCGAGCACATCGAGCCCTTCTACGACTTCGGCTCGACCTACACCACGCCGCTGCTGCAGTGGTTTGACTACTACCTGCAAGGCTTGGATAACGGCGTGCCGCAAGAGCCGCAAGCCATCATCCAGCGCGAGAACAAGACCTGGTCGACCGATGCGGTCTGGCCGCCTGCCGGCATCACCGACCACACCTTGAAGCTGACCTCCCCCTTGGGCCAAGCCGCTGGCCGCTTGAGCGCCAGTGCCGCCGCCCCCAGCGTGGCCGAGCGCTATCTCAGCTTCACGCAGGCGGCGGCCTATTCCCGCGACAGCATCGTCGCCAACCCCACCCAAGCCCGCACAGACCGGCTCGTGTTCTTGAGCAATACCCTGAGCAGCCCGGTGCGCTTGGCAGGCACCGCCACCCTCAGCGTGCGGGTGCAAGTGGACAAGGCGGCGGCTGGTCTTCAAGCCCGTGTGGTGGACTACGGCAAGACCGGGGCGGCCTATGTGGTGTCCCGCACCATTGCCGATCTCGGGCATTTCAAGGGCTGGGACAAAAAGCGTGAGCTGGTGCCGGGCAAGTGGTACACCCTGACCTGGGAGATCAATGCAGACGACCGGATTTTTGAAGCCGGACACAACCTGGGGGTGGTGATCAGCGCCGAAAAGCCCAACCCTTTGATCGCCTATGCGCCGGTGAAGGTGACGCTGGACACCGAAAAGTCCACCATCACCATGCCCTTGTCGGGTGATCTCAGCAGCTTGGCACGCCCGGCCGAGCGCATGCGCGACATTCGCACCACCACCGTCGGCCCGCGTGAGCCCACACGCGATCTGCGCGAGTTTGTGCGCGAGTTTGTGGAGGCCGGTCGCGCCAAGACGCGTTGACCACGCAGGGCTGACGACCTCACAGAATACTGTATAAAAATACAGTATTCTGCGCATCTTCGTATTGAGACTGAGATGCCGTCATCATGCCCACGCGCCCTGCGTTTCCTGCTGCTGCGGCAGCGCTCTGAGCCGGCTTATGCGCTGGATTGGGGTGCATGCACCGGCTTTGTCGCTGGAGGCGTTTGCGGCCACCTTAGGGGCTGCTGCGCCCCTCACGCCCTTGGCCTTGGTGGTCCAGCACCGCATCGTGGCGGCCAATACCGTGGCCGCCCAGGCGGGGGTGCAGCCCGGCATGAAGCGAGCCACCGCCCTGGCGCTGGTGCCGAGCTTGGTGCTGGGGGCGGCGGACGAGGCCCGTGACCGCCAAGCGCTGAATGCCCTGGCGCATGCGCTGCTGGCCTTCAGCCCCTCGGTGTGTTGGCAAGCACCGCACACGGTGCTGGCCGAGGTTCAAGCCAGCCTGCGCTGCTTTGGCGGCGCAGAAGCCTTGTGGCAGCGCATGCAGGCCGCTTTGGCCGTGCTGGGCCACCAGTTGCACTGGGCCGAGGCGCCCACCGCCTTGGCGGCCGCTTGGCTGGCTCAGGCTCAGGCGCAGGCCTTGACGCCGTCGCCCACCCCACCGCGCCTGTGCCAGCCCTTGCCCCATGCCCCGTGGACCCGGCATCTGGATGAGTTGCCCGTCAGCATGCTGGGCCTGCCCGCCCCGCTGGCCGAGCGCTGCGTGGCGCTGGGCCTGCCCGCCCCGCTGGCCGAGCGCTGCGTGGCGCTGGGCCTGAGCCGCTTGGGTGAGTTGCGCGCCCAGCCCCGCGCCGGCCTGGCGCGCCGGCTGGGGCCTGAGTGCTTGACCCTGCTGGCCCGGGCCTATGGCGAGGAGGCGGACCCGCGCGACTGGATCAGCCCGCCGACCCAGTTCGACAGCAGCCTGGAGCTGCCCTTTCGCACCGAGCAGGTCGAGCCCTTGCTGGACGCCGTCGCCGTGCTCTTGCAGCGCTTGGCGGCATGGGCACGGGCGCATCAAGCCCGGGTGCAGCGCTTTGAGTTGCGCCTGCAGCATCAAACGCGCTTGCGGGCCAGCTCACAAGGTGAAGCGGGGGCGCATCGCAGCGTGCTGGGCCTGGCCCTGGCCGAGCCCAGTGCCGATGTCGCCCATTGGCTGGCTGTGCTGCGCGAGCGCCTGGCCCGCGAGCCCCTGGAAGCTCCGGTGCTGGGCCTGGCCTTGCACTGTGCGGAGCCGGTGTTCACCGCCGCCCCCAGCGGTGAGCTGTTCCCGGAGTTGGCCGGGCCAGACACCCAAGGGCTGCTGCGCCTGATCGACCGCTTGCAGGCCCGCTTGGGGGCTGAGGCCGTCCACAGCCTGCGGCTGGTGCACGACCATCGCCCCGAATGCGCCACCCGCACCCACCCCGTGCAGGCCATGCCCACCCATCCGGCCGGCCAATCAGCCCCCACGGCCCCCACGGCGCTGCCGCGCATGACCCGCCCGCTGTGGCTGCTGCCCCAAGCCCAAGCCTTGCCCGAACGCCAGGGCCGCCCGTGGCTGCAAGGCCAACCCTTGCGCCTGCTCGAAGGCCCCGAGCGCATCGAGACCGGCTGGTGGGACGAGCACCTGGCCGTGCGCGACTACTTCATCGCTGGCCTGCCCAACGGCCATCTGTGCTGGGTCTACAAGCCGCGCCTGCCTTCCGCTGAGGCGGCGACGGAAGGCTGGTTTCTACAGGGCTGGTTTGGGTAGCCGCGCCCAAAAGCCTTCTGGCGTCGTTGGCCCGGCTTGCCGTACGGGGTGTACTGTCTGCGCCGGGCCGCCTAGCCAGAAGGCTTTTGTGCGCGGCTTCTATCGGGGATGACATAAAACGAAACACAGCGAAACCGCACCGAAAGGACATGTCAGCCGCCCCCAGGCACAGTGACACCCATCGCAACAACGTTTTCACCCCGAAGGAGTCACCATGAAGACCTGGATCAAACGCACCCTCATCGCCACCGTCAGCGCAGGCGCCCTGATTGCCGGCGTGGCCTACAGCCAAGGCGGCCCGCATCACTTCGGCCGACATGGCCAAATGAGTGAAGCCGACATGGCCCAGATGCGCGAGCGCATGACCGACCGCATCAGCAAAGAGCTGGCCCTGGACGCCACCCAGAAGCAATACCTAGTGGCCCTGGGCACTCAGCTGGAGGCTCAGCGCAAAGCCATGTCGGGCGGCCAGCCCGGCGCCATGCGCGAGCAAATGCAAGCCCTGATCGCGGGCAACCAGTTTGACGTGGCCAAGGCCCAAACCCTGGTCAACGAAAAGACCGAGGCCATCCGCCTGCAAAGCCCGCAAGTCATCAGCGCCGCAGCCACCTTCTTCAACAGCTTGAAGCCCGAGCAGCAGCAAAAGGTGCGCGAGTTCATGAACCGCCGCGGCGGCATGATGGGGCATGGCCCCGAGGGGCGCCCAGGCGAACACCGTGGCCACGGCCCCAAGGACGCGCCTGCACGCTAAGCCTTGCAGAACTCCAGCCGACCCTGATGCACACTCGGAGTCGGCTCTTTCATTGGTAGGACTTCCGCAAAGCAGGCCGGGCGTTGTTGCTTCGGCTTGCCGTACCAGATGTACTGTCGGCGCCTTCGCGCCTCGCCCTGCCAGCCTTGCGTCAGTCCTAAACTCCTGCCATGCACCGCATCCTGCTGATCGACGACGACGAACACTTGGCGCCACCGCTGGCCACCTATTTGAAGCGTTACGACTTTGAATTGAGCCATGCCGACCGCCCCAGCGTGGGCTTGGCGCGTCTTGCCGCCGAGCCCTTTGATGCGGTGATCCTGGATGTGATGCTGCCGGAGATGGACGGCTTTGAGGTGCTGCGCGAGATTCGCCGCCAGCACAGCACGCCGGTGCTGATGTTGACTGCACGCGGCGAGCTGACCGATCGGGTGGTGGGCCTGGAGATGGGGGCCGATGACTACCTGCCCAAGCCCTTTGAGCCGCGTGAGCTGGCGGCCCGCCTGACCACGGTGCTGCGCCGTGTCAAAGTGGCTGCCTCGCCCAGCCCGGCCGAGGCCGAAATGCTGCGCTTCGAGGGCCTCCAGATCGACCTGCCGCGCCGAGAAGTGATCCGCCAGGGCGAAGTCTTGGCGCTGACCGGCACCGAGTACGAGCTGCTGCTGCTGCTGGCCCAGGAGCCGCGCAAGGTGTTCAGCCGCGATGACATCCTCAGCCGCTTGCGTGGCCATGATGCTGACCTCTACACCCGCGCCGTGGACATCCTCGTCTCGCGCCTGCGCAAAAAGCTGGAGCCGCTGGACTGCATCAAGACCCTGCGCAATGCCGGCTATGCTTTTGCGGCGGGGCCGGCCCGATGAGCGCCGCCCCCACGCCCCGCACACCGACCTGGCGCGTGCGCTGGCAGCGCTCGCTGGGCCTGAAGCTGGTGGCGCTGTTCGTGGTGCTGGCCCTGGCCATGAGCGTCACGTTTTCGCTGGGCATGCAGCGTGCCTTTGGTGAGGGCTGGCGCGGTGCCATCCGCCCTCTGGTGCGCGACTACATCGACCGCCTGGCCGACGAGGTGGGCAGCCCGCCCAGCATTGAGCGCGCCCAGGCCCTGACCCAACGCCTGCCCGTGACCCTGCGCATTGAAGGCCCGCTGGTGCAATGGCAGTCGGGGCCGGATTTGGACGACTTACCGCCCCTGCCGCCACCGCCGCTGCTCTTGCCACCCGAGCACCGCCGCCACATGGCCCATGGCCCCGGCCCGGGCGCCGATGCGCCAGACCATCCCAACCACCCGGGCCGCAGAACCTGGATGGTGCGGCAGACAGCCGACGGCCACACCCTGACCTTTGGTGTGGACGTGCGCTCCTTTGTGCGCCAGCCTCAGATGGTGGGCTGGATCACGCTGGCCGTGTTGCTCACCTTGACGGGCTTGGCCTATGCCTTGGTGCGCCGCTTGTTCAAGCCCTTGGACGACATCGCGGCTGGCGCCAGCCGCTATGGCCAGGGCGACTTCAGTCAGCCCATTCCGGTGCGACGGGCCGATGAGCTGGGCGAGTTGGCCCAGCGCGTCAACCACATGGCCACAGACCTCAGCGGCATGCTGGACGCCAAGCGAGCGCTGCTGCTGGCCATCAGCCATGAGCTGCGCTCGCCACTGACGCGGGCCCGCCTGAATGCCGAGCTGGTGGAAGAGGGCGCTGCGCGTGACGCGCTGCTGCGCGACCTGGGCGAGATGCGCGACCTCATCACCGACCTGCTGGAGAGCGAGCGCCTGGCCCGGCGCCACCAGGCCCTGAACCTGGAGCCGATCGACTGGGCCGGGCTGCTGCAGCAGGCGGTGCAAGCCTGTGCCACGCCCGATACAGTGCATGTGAGCCACAGCGGCGAAGCGCCCGCCTGGCAGGGCGACCGCACCCGCTTGGCCTTGCTGCTGCGCAACCTGATCGACAACGCCTTGCGCCACGGTGCCGGCGCCCCCGTGGAAGTGCATGCCGCTTGGTCGGCTCAAGCGCTGACCTTGACGGTGCGCGACCACGGCCCCGGCGTCACGCCCGAGCAACTGGCCCACTTGGCCGAGCCTTTCTATCGCACCGACGCCGCCCGGGGCCGCTCCACCGGTGGCGTGGGCTTGGGCCTGCACCTCTGCCGTTTGGTGGCCGAGGCGCATGGCGGCACGCTGCAGTTTGCGCAGGCGGAGCCCGGCCTCAAGGTCATCGTCACGCTGCCGCTGAGTGGGCCGCAAACCGCTGGTCACGCCAGCGCATGAGCGGGCGCTCGACCAGGGCGCTCAGCGCTGCAGCGGTCGCCAAGCTGGCCAGGGTCACCACGGCAAAGGTCGGCCAAGGCGCCAGCCCCTGCTCGGCCAAGCGTGGAGCCAACAGGTGGCCCACGGCTTTGTGCACCAGATAAAGCGTGTAGGCCCACCCGGCCAGCGTGGTCGCACCCGGCACCTGCCAGCGGTGCAGCGCAGTCGCCGGGTGCAAGGCCAGCACCAGCCAGAGCGCAAAGCTCCAGGCCACCCAGGTGTAGCCCCAGATGGTCATCACCGCGCCATAACCTGGGCCGTCCACAAAGTAGTGTGTCAGCAGCGCCCAGGCCAGCAGGGCGGAGTTGGCCACGGCCAGCGCTGTCAGCTCGCGGCGCTTGCTCATCAGCCAAGCCCAGGCGGCGGGCTGGCTGATCTGCAAGCCCGCCACCGCCACGCCCGCCAGCAGTTCGTCAAAGCGGCACAGGGTGTTGTAGTAAATGGCGGCGTAGTAGGCCATGGGCTTGTCCCCCACCTGCGGCCACCACCACGCCCGCGCCCCCACGCCCAGGGCGATGAAGGCCGCCCCCAAGGCCCAGGCCTTGGCGCCCCGCCAGCCACAGCGGTGAGTTGCCAGCACCACCAGCGGCAGCAGCAGGTAGAACTGCTCTTCAATGCACAGCGACCAGGCGTGTGAAAACGCGGTGCCGGGCTGCAGCCCCAAGTTTTGGGTGAAGGTCAAAAAGCGCCATAAGTCGGGCGGTGTGCGGCCGCCCATCTCGGCGGGCCACACAAAGTAGGCGGCCAGCACCACCCAAAACGCTGGCCAAGTCCGCAGCGCCCGGCGGGCATAGAAGCGGCCCAATGCAAACGGCTGCCCGGTGTGAAGCGGCCCCAAGATCTGTTTGCCGATGAGGTAGCCGCTGAGCACAAAGAACAGGTCCACGCCGATCCAGCCCAGCTCGGCCACAGGCCCCAAGGCCAAGCGGCCGTCGGCGAACAAGGGGTAGTGGTAGAGATAGACCAGCGCAATCGCCAGTGCGCGCAGGGTGTCGAGGCTCGGCAGGCGTGGGGTGCTTGTCGCAGCGGCAGAGGGCATTGAGCGGTGGGCTGATGAGGCGGCCGTCAGGCTTCGTCTCAGCGGCGCAAGATCATCACGTCGAAGAGGTTGTTCTTCAGGTCTGTCCAGAGGTAACGGTCTGAATCAGGGGCTGATTCATCCAGCACCTTGCCCTCAGTGTGCCACGGTCGTGGTGCCTCGGTGCTTGAGGCTGGCGTCAAAATCACCCAGACGGACGTGGACTCATGGTCGTTGCGCGGCTTGCTTTCGAACAACCAAGCCTTTGCATCCAAAGCTCGGGCGGCCGCCGCCAGCACCGGCTGAAGGTCGAGGTACTTGTTGGTGATGTGAAGGGCCAACACCCCGTCTGGCTTCAGATGGGCGCGGTAGAGCATCAAAGCTTCAAGCGTCAGCAAATGCACGGGGATGGCATCGCCGGAGAAAGCGTCCACAGCCAACAGGTCAAACCCTGCAAGCTGCCCCGCAGCCTTTTGCTTTTGCAACTCGATTCGCGCATCGCCCAAGCGCATATCGATGTGGCCGCGTGCATTTCGCAAGTATGTGAACTGGGTTTGCGCGGCGTCTATGCTCTGTGGGTTGATCTCAAAGAAGGTGAAGTGATCGCCCTCGCGTGCATAGCTGGCCATCACGCCCGCCCCCAGGCCAATCACCCCGACGCGGCTGGGTGTGGTCGGCTGTGCGGCCATGAGTTTGCCGATGCCGCTGCTGGCGCCGTAGTAGTCGCCAGCACGCTGCTGCAGAGCCTCGGGCATCATGAACTGCGAGCCATGCCGGATATTGCCATTGACCAGCAAGCGCTGCACTTGGCCATTGCGCAGCGTGCGTTCATTCACCGAGGTGGCGGCATAGAAGTTGCGCACTGCTGAGAGGCGACCTTGGTGGTCCGAGTAAACACTCCAGCCTGCCAGCAGGGCGCTCAAACCGACACTCAGCAACAGCAGACCCAGCAGGCCTTTGGCCACCAGGTTGCGCGTGAGGTAGGGCCAAAGTCCGGCAACGCTGACTAGGCCGAACACCACCAAGAGCAGACGAAACTCAATGAAGCTGTTGAACAGCGCCGGCGCGACGATGCTGGCCAAGGCGCCGCCCAGCGCGCCGCCCGCGCTGATCATCAGGTAGAAGCGTGTGAGATAGCGGGGCTGAGGGCGCGACTGCGCCAACTCGCCATGCAAAAACCAGCAGCACACGAGCAAGCCCAGGGTGTTGACGCTCAAGGTGGTGAGGATGCTCAGGCGTTCGGCCTCCGCAAACACTGTCAGGATCATCAGGGTTGGGGCGAACATCACCGGCACCAGCGCCAGGCGGTGGGCGTACCACTGACTGTTGTCAAAGGTGATTACAAAGGACAGCAGGTACACCCCCAGGGGCAGCACCCAAAACAGAGGGATGCTGGCGATGTTTTGGGTCATGTGCGAGGTGGTGGCCACCAACAGCGCAGAGCCCAAAGCGGCCAAGCCCAGCCAGCGGGCTTGGGTGCGGGCGGTCGGGGCAGCGTCCGGGGCAAGGTTGGTCACGGCAGCAGCCTCAGAGGGCTCGGGGGCGGAGGGGCTTGCAGGTCTTGGGCGGGCATACAGCCACAAGGTGCTACCGCACAGCAGCACGAACACCAGATAGGCGCCGCTCCAGGTTTGCAACTGGGTTTCGACGGGCCATAAACGCTCTACCGTGAAGGGATAGGCGAGCAAGGCGATCAGCGAGGCCAAGTTGGAGATGGCGTAGAGCCGATAGACATTGCGGGTTGGAAAGCGCAGGTGGTGGAGGGCCTGCAGCAGCGGGCCAGTCGACGACAGCAGCAGATAGGGCAGCCCCAGCGTCAGGAGCAGCAAGCTCAAGACGCCGATGCTGGGTGAGGCGCTGCCAGCGATGTCACTGCTGCGATTCAGCACCTGCAGGGGCAGGAACACCAGGGAGGCCAGCAGGAGCCCGATATGAACCCGCACCCGGGCCTGTGCCCCGAGCCAGGCGCTCAGGCGGTCCGCATAGGCATAGCCCAGCAGTAGCGTGGTTTGGAAAAACACCAGGCTGGTGACCCAGACTGCAGAGGTGCCGCCGAAGGTGGGCAACATGGCCTTGGCGGCCATGGGCTGGATCAGGAACAGCAGGAACGCCGAGAGAAACACGGTCGTTCCAAGCAAAACGGTGAGCGCCACAAGGTCCCCAAGACGAAAGAGCCGGGGATGATAGCCAGCGATCGCCTTGACGACGTGGCGCAAGGCTGACCTTACTGTGAAGTGCTGGGCGCCCGGCTCAATTCATTGTTGGCGTCCACCAAGGTGCGCAGCATGCGCATGAACTCTTTGCGCTCTGCCTTGGGCAAGGGCGCCAGGATGCGCTCTTGGGCGCGCTGCATGTCGGGCAGCACGCCGGCCAGTAACTGCTCGCCTTCGTGGGTGAGGGTGAGCAGGCGAACCCGCTTGTCTTCGGGCGAGGCGTTGCGCTGCATCCAGCCGCGGGTTTCCAAGCGGTCCACCACATTGGCCAAGGTGGAGGTGTCTAGGCCAATGCGGGCGGCCAGGCTGCGTTGGTCCAAACCGGGGGTGTTGGCCACAGCCTGCAATGCCGCGAACTGCACCGGCGTGATGCCGTGGTCTTCGGTTTCTTGCAAGAACACAGCCACGGCAATCTGGTGCAAGCGCCGGATGTGGTGGCCGGGAAGAGTGTCCAAGTCGATGGCAGTGGCGGGCATGGCAGCAGGAGGAGGTGGGCGGCGAGGGTCAACCCTCGGCGAGGAGGTGTACCCCCGAGGTCCGGGCTTTGCCCGTCCCGGCCCCCCGAGGGGGCGCAAGAAAACTTGGGGCGGCCCGGCGTTTTCTTGAGCGGAATTATGACTATACTAATCATCAGTGTACTGATTAAATTGGAGTCACGATGACGAACCCTGACATTCGCCCGCCCATTCAGGCCGGCCCGGTGTTGGTCGCCGGTGGCGGCATCGGCGGCCTGGCCGCCGCCCTGGCTTTGACGCGCCAAGGCTTTCAGGTCCTGGTGCTGGAACAGGCGGCGGAGCTGGGCGAAATCGGGGCCGGCATCCAGCTCGGCCCCAACGCCTTCCATGCCTTTGACGCACTGGGCGTGGGCGACTTGGCCCGCAGCCGCGCGGTCTTCACCGACTACATGGTGATGCACGACGCTATCGACGAGTACCAGGTGGGCAAGATTCCCACCGACGAGCGCTTTCGTGAACGCTTTGGCAACCCCTACGCCGTGATCCACCGTGCCGATGTGCATGGCGCGCTCTACGAGGGCGCGCAGGCCACCGGCAAGGTGCACTGCCTGACCAACACCCGCATCGAGCGGGTGGAGCAAGACGAGCAGGGCGTGACCGCCATCGACCAGCACGGCCAGCGGCATCGCGGCGTGGCCCTGATTGGTGCCGACGGGGTGAAGTCGGTGGTCCGCCAGCAGTATGTGAACGACCCGCACCGTGTCACCGGCCATGTGGTGTATCGGGCTGTGGTCGACAAGGCCGACTTTCCCGACGAGTTGAAGTGGAATGCGGCCAGCATCTGGGTCGGCCCCAACTGCCACTTGGTGCATTACCCGCTGCGCGGTGGCGAGCAGTACAACGTGGTCGTGACCTTCCACAGCCGCGAGCAAGAAGAGTGGGGCGTGCGTGACGGCAGCAAGGCCGAGGTGGAGAGCTACTTCCAAGGCATTTGCCCCAAGGCGCGGCAATTGATTGAGCTGCCCAAGAGCTGGCGGCGCTGGGCCACGGCGGACAAAGAGCCGATTGGCCAATGGACTTATGGCCGCGTCACGCTGCTGGGCGATGCCGCCCACCCCACCACGCAATACATGGCCCAGGGCGCCTGCATGGCCTTGGAAGATGCGGTGACCCTGGGGGAGGCCTTGCGCGTACACGGCAACGATTGGCATCAGGCGCTCGACCTCTACCAACGCTCCCGCGTGGCCCGCACGGCCCGCATTGTCTTGTCCGCCCGAGAGATGGGGCGGATTTATCACGCCAAGGGTGTCGAGCGCTTGGTGCGCAACGACCTGTGGCGCGGCCGCAGTGCCGAGCGCTTCTATGACGCGATGGAATGGCTGTACGGCTGGAATGTGGGCAATTGCCTGGCTGCACAGGGAGCACCCGTATGAACGAACTCGGCAAACTCGAAGACCTGCCTCAGAGCTACCGCGATGAGCTCAAGGCGCTGAACTTGGTGCCGCTGTGGCCCAGCCTGCGTGCCGTGCTGCCGCCCAAGGTGCCGACCCGCCAAACCCGGCCGACGCATTGGCCTTATGCCAGCTTGAAGCCCCTGCTGCTGCAGGCTGGCGAGCTGACGCCCATTGAGAAAGCCGAGCGCCGCGTGCTGGTGCTGGCCAACCCGGGTCATGGGCTGGAAAAGATGCAGGCCAGCGCGGCCATCTATCTGGGCATGCAACTGCTGCTGCCTGGAGAGTGGGCACCCAGCCATCGCCACACGCCCAATGCCGTGCGCATGATTGTGGAAGGCGAGGGGGCCTACACCACGGTGGACGGCGAAAAGTGCCCCATGAGCCGTGGCGACCTGATCCTCACCCCCACGGGCCTGTGGCACGAGCACGGCCACGATGGCGATGAGCCGGTGGTGTGGCTCGATGTGCTGGACTTGCCCTTGGTGTACTACATGGAGGCCAGCTATCACGTCAACGGTGAGCGCCAGGCGGTCAAGCCGGGCCGGGGTGACGCCGCCTTCCGCCGCGCGGGCGTGGCGCCCACGCCCGTCTTCACCCGCAGCGAACGGGCTTACCCCATGCTGCGCTACCCCTGGGTGGACACTCGCGCCGCGCTGGAGTCGCTGGCGCAAGACCAGCCGAGCTTGGAGTGCGTGCAAGTCACCTACATCAACCCGGAGACCGGTGAGGATGCTGAGAACATCCTGGGCTTTTATGCCCTGATGCTGCGCCCCGGCCAAACTCTGCGCTTGCCGGCCCGCTCGCCGGCCTGCGTGTTCCACCAAATCGAAGGCCGCACGGACATGGACGTTGAAGGTCACGCCTTCACCCTGGCCGAGGCCGACACCGCTTGTGCGCCGGGCTATACCGCGGTGCGCTTGCGCAACCGCTCCGAGACGGAGGCGGCCTTTCTCTTCATGGCCGATGAATCGCCGCTGCACCGCAAGCTCGGTGTCTATGAAAATCGAGGCTGACCAGGAGACCTCATGAGCCACACCAACTTTTTGTGGGCCCCGCCCGCCACGCCTTCTCTTGCTGTGCACGGCAGCACCCAGCGCCTGCCCGTCCACCGCCTTTTCTTTGTGGGCCGCAACTACCACGCCCACGCCATGGAGATGGTGGGCAAGCCGGTGGACAAGGCCAATGAGCGGGCCTTTTACTTCACCAAGTCACCGCACTCTTTGGTGGAGTCTGGCGCCACCATCGCCTACCCGCCGTCCACCGCCAATTACCACTATGAAATGGAGTTGGTGGTGGTGCTGGGCAAGGGCGGCTTTCAGGTCAAGGCAGCCGATGCCCATGAGCTGATCTACGGCTATGCCTGCGGCCTGGACATGACCCGCCGCGACTTGCAACTCATCGCTCGCGACAAAGGCCGCCCTTGGGACTTGGGCAAAGATGTCGAAGACGGCTCGGTGATCTCACCCGTGGTGCCCATGCCCGGCGTGGTGATCGAGCAGGGCACGATTGCGCTGCAGGTCAACGGCCAGCCCAAGCAGTCGTCCAATGTCAATCTGCTGATCTGGAACATCCGCGAGATCATCGAAGATCTCTCCACCTACTACCACCTGCAGCCCGGCGATGTCATCTACACCGGCACCCCCGAGGGTGTGGGGCCGGTGGTGGCGGGGGACAAGATCACGGGGCAAATGGAAGGCGTGGGGGAGATTGCGCTGACGATTGAGCGGGCAGATTGAGAGAGTGCTTGCGGGGGGAATTACGCGCAAGGGACCTTGGGGGCGTGATTCCGCTCATGTCCTCCGACGGCGGCTGCGCCGCCGTCTCCCCCTTTACTTCGCTGCATCACGCCCCCAAGTTCCCTTGCTGATCGGTATGTTGGTGCCCTGAGAGGGCAACGCTTGAGGGCAATGGAACTGCCGGCCGATTAGCCGCTGGCTTAGGTCCAGTAGTTTTGGCCGACAGGGTGAAGACGCAGTGACACAGGGGTTCCCCAGAGCGAAGTAAAGAAGGAGGCCGAAGGCCGGGTGAGTGAGCCCGGACATAGACAGTTCAGTGAACTGTCTATGCCTGGCGAACGCCTGACGCGGAGCGCCAGGCATGAGCGGCGGGGAATGCCTGTGGCGCGGCGTTCGCGTTAACCGTTGCATGAACCGCCCAAGCAAGTTCATCAGGCCTTGGGACACATGTGCTAGGGCGCCCCACATCGGGGTCAGCATATGCACAAGCACCTGCATCACTCTCAGGCTGAATCACCTCGCTCAGGGGCACAATGCTCACTCCGATGTTTGCCTTTTCTTGAGCCCTCTCATCATGCTGAAGCCGCCCGTCACGCCTCCGGAACTTGTGGACGACACCTTGGCCCGCCAGGGTTATGCGGTGCTGGATGCAGCGGGGGGGGCGGCATTACTGGGGGCGGCGGTAGCTGGTTTGGAAGACTGGCGTGCGTGCTGGGACGACCTGCCGCCTGATGCTTACCTCAAAGATGGGGGGCGCTACCGGCGGCGGCGGCACAGCTGCTTTGTGGTGGATGGCGCCACGGTGCGCCAAGTGCCGCACCGCGCGCATTGGCAGCCGGTGGAGTACAACGCCTTGCACGGCGGCATCGAGCGCCAGTTTGAGCCCATGCACCCGGCCATGGCCCAGCACCCGCTCTGGGCGCGTTGGCTGGCGGCGCTGGGCGCGCGGGTCAGTGCGCTGAAAGGCGCGCAGCCTTGGTATGTCGAGGCGCATGTGTTTCGCATCGACACCACCGATGGCATCGGCCGGCCCACGCCCGAAGGCGCGCACCGCGATGGGGTCGACCTGGTGGCCGTCACCATGGTCGGCCGGCACCAGATCAAGGGCGGTGAGACGCGCGTGTTCGCGGCACAAAGCCATGAAGGCCTGCGCTTCACGTTGAGCGAGCCCTGGAGCACCTTGCTCTTGGACGATGAGCGGGTGATTCATGAGTCCACGCCCATTCAACCCGTGCAGGCGGAGGGCGCTGGACACCGCGACACCTTGGTCTTGACCTTCCGCGCTGGGGGCTTCCAAGGCCCGGTCTGATCCAGGTCAAACGCAGTGCATGAGGGGTGCCGCAGCCTTGCGCCAGCGCAAAGCGCTTCGGTCCGCGCGGGTGTCAGATAGCGGCATCGCTGATTGACGCCCTGAAGGAGGGGACCATGCACGCACTGACTGATTTCTTCACCACCGACTACGGTCTGTTGAGCGCTGCCGTCATCGCCATCACCTTGGGCATGGCTGGCTTCTATACGCGTTACTTCATCACGCACATCCGTGAAGACGAAGCCCGCGAGCGCGCGCGCTTGGCTGCTCAGCAGCAGTAAAGCGGGCGGGCGTATTGACCCTGAGGCGCCACCACGGCTGAAAGGGCGGCCTTAGGGGCTTGACTCCACTTTCGCACCGAATCCCCACATCTGTCGCGGTAGACTGGCCCGAACCATTGTGATGAAGCAGTTGCTCTCGAGGGAGGCAACTGCGCGGTTCAGTCCCGGTGAGCCGTCAGGGTTCGGAGGTGTCGAATGCCCATTTTTCGCAGGCTGAGTCTGGGTCAGCTGCTGACCGTGCCCTATGTGGTGCTGGTCTTGGTGTTGGCTGTGATTTTGGGCGCTTTGTCCTACCGCGCAGGTCGTAATGCGGTGGACAGCCTGTCAGACCAGTTGCTGACAGAGACGGTGTCGCGCATTGCCCAGGCCGTGGAGCGGCATGTCTATGGCTCTGGTGCGGTGCTGGAGACGGCCTTCCCCAAAGGCGTGGCCGCACCGCAAAACATTGCCAAAGATGTGACGGCCCTGCGCACCCGCTTTTGGTTGGCCACCTCGGTGCATCGGGGCCTGAACAACTACGCCTACTACGGTGATGAGCAGGGCCACTTCTTTGGCCTGTGGCGCGACTCTGAATCTGACGCGCAGTTGCGCTTGCGTCTGAGTGGCGAGGGGCCTCGCACGCTCTACCGCTTCACGGGCATTGACGGTGCCTTGGGGCCCGCCGAGCAAGAGTCCAAGGTCTTTGAGCCACGCCAACGCCCTTGGTACAAAGCGGCCGCCGCAGCGGCCACCGACACCTGGACGTCCATCTACATTGACTTTCGCACCAATGAGCTGGTGGCCACGAGGGCTCGGCGCGTGTTGGGACCAGATGGCGCCATGAAGGGCGTGGTGGCCACCGATGTGTCGCTGAAGCTGCTCAGCGACTTTGTGCGCTCGCTGCCCGTCAGCCGCCACGGCTTTGCCTTCATTGAGGAACCCGATGGCAAGCTCATTGCCACTTCTCGGGGCGACTATCTGCGGCGCGACGAGCAAGGCGTGCATCAGCGGCTGAATGCCGGTGACAGCGACGACCCCTTATTGGCGTCGGTACACCGTGAAGTGCGGGCCTTGATGCAGGGCCAAGAAGGCGATTTGGGGGTGCGGGCCCGCAAGATCACCGGGCCTGACGGTGTCCCGGTGCAGGTGGCCTATGCGCGCATTCGCGACACGGCTGGATTGGACTGGATCATTGCGGTGGCGGTTCCTCGCAGTGACTTTCTCAAGACGGTGACGGACAACGTCTACCAAACGGTGCTGCTGAGTCTTTTGGCGGCGGCTGCCGTCGTGGGTGTGGGCATGTTCAGCCTGTCGGTGGTGTCGCGCGATTTGCGCAAGCTCGCTACTGCGGCTAAAGAGGTGGGCGACGGGCAGTTCGACACGCCGCTGCGCATCAAGCGCTCAGACGAGATTGGCGATTTGGCCGAGAGCTTTTCCGCGATGCGCCATAAGCTGGCCACCGACCGCTTGACCGGCTTGGCCAGCCGAGAGGCCATGGTGCGGCGTCTGGAAGACAGGATCAAGCTGCACCGGCGTGGCGACGACGGCAAGTCTTTCGGGCTGCTGTTTTTGGACGTGGATGGCTTCAAGGCCGTCAACGATCACTACGGCCATGAGGCGGGTGACCGCGTGCTGCGGGCTGTGGGCCAGCGTCTGCAGGCGCAGTTGCGAGAGGGCGACTTGGTGGCCCGCTGGGCGGGGGATGAGTTTTTGATCTTGCTTGACGACATGGCTGAACAAGCCAGCCTGGCCCTGGTGATCGACAAGCTCAAGCAGGCCTTCACCACGCCCCTGGATGGGGTGTCCACCGATGCAGGGGGTGTGATCAGCGTGTCGGTGGGGGCTTCGCTTTATCCGGAGGATGGCAGCGACGTGAACACCTTGGTCAGCAAGGCCGATGCGGCCATGTACCGCAACAAGCCCCCCCACTGAGCACACCACTCAGGCAGGTGGCGCCTGGCCTTCTGGGCTGTCGCCCAATTCGTCCTCGTGGAGTTGTTGTAGCTCCACGAGACGTCGATACACACCGTCGGTGATTTGCATCAGCGCCGCATGAGGGCCGCATTCCACGACCCGGCCTTGCTGCAGCACCAGGATGCGGTCGGCCTCGCGAATGGTGGAGAGACGGTGCGCTACCGCGATCAAGGTCATCTTGCCCCGCAGGGCCTGCAGGGCCTGCTGCACCACCTGTTCGGTGGCCGTGTCGATGTGTGAAGTGGCTTCGTCCAGCAGCAAGATTTTCGGCTGGCCTGCCAGTGCCCGGGCAATGGCAATGAGCTGTTTCTCGCCCACTGCCAGGCGTGCCCCGCCTTCGCCCAGCACGGTGTCGTAGCCTTCGCTGAGGCGGGCGATGAAGCCGCTGGCACCGGCCTGGGTGGCGGCGAGTTCAAGGGCCTCTTGGCTCAAGGGGCGGCCCATGGCGATGTTGTCGCGCACACTGCCTGCCATCAGAAAGGGCTCTTGCGGCACCAGGCCCACCGCTTGGCGGAAGGCGTCTTCGTCGAGCCAGCCCAGCGGCTGGCCGTCTACACAAAGCTGCGCAGGATCTTGCAGAGGGTAGTAGCGCAAGAGCAGCGAGAGCAACGTGCTCTTGCCGCTGCCGGTGGGGCCCACAATGCCAATGAACTCACCGGGTGCGATGTCTAGGGTCACCTTCTTCAGAATGGGTTGTTCCGCCTGATAGGCGAAGTCCAATTCGCGAAGGCTGACCGCACCGGCCGTGACCTGGCCCGTGCTGTGCGGTCGCTCGGCCTGGGCTTGGGTCAATAAGGTGTGAACCCGTGCGGCAGAGACCGTGGCTTGCTGCAATTGCGAGAACTGCATGGTCAACTGGATCAAGGGCTCGGTGACTCGGCCCAAGCTGCCCACAAAGGCGTAGAGCAGACCGACCTGCAAGGCATCCAAGGCCAGTCCTTCGCTTTGGGCGCCCCAGGCCGCAATGACCACGGCCAATACCAGCACATGAATCAGGTCCAGCGCGGGCCGCAGCAGCCAGGCATTGGCCCGCACCTCGATCAGCCGCGAGTCATAGTGCGCTTGGTTGACCTCGGCATAGCGCTCGCCATAGCGCGCGGTCGCCCCGGTGGCTTGCAGGGCCACCATGCCGCCAATCGACTCTGCCGTCTGCGCATTGAGCTGGCTGCGCAGCTCGCGGGTGCGGGCCACGGCGGGGCCCGAGAGCCGGCCATAACCCACCACCACCGCCACCACGGCGGGCACCATGACGGCGCTGATCAGCATCAGCCGGACATCCAACAGCGCCATGGTCACCAGCATGATGCCGAGCATGACCATGGCATCCAGCATCACGAACAGCACTTGCACATAAAGCTGCTTGACCGACTCGGTGTCATTGGTCACTCGGCTCACCAGTTGGCCGGTGATGGCTTGGTCAAAGAAGCTCATGGGCAGGCGCAGCACATGGCCGTAGACCTGCTCTCGGATGCGCAGCACCGAGCGCATGGCCACCCCGGCCAGCCGCGTGAGCTGCCAATAGCGCAAGAGGCTGGCCAGGCTGCCGGTGATGAACACCCCAATGAGCAGCGCCGCCATGGTGCTGAGCATGGGGTCGCGTGGCAGCAGATAGCGGTCAATGAAATACTTGCCCAGCACCGGGCCGGCGGCATCCAGGCCGGCCGCCAGGATCAACCAGGCCAAGCCCCACAGCACGGTGCGGCGGTCGGGCTGGGCGGCTTGCCACAGCAGGCGGGCGGCCTGAGCGGTGGAGGATTCTGGGCTTGTGTTGTCGTTGTGGCTGCTCATGGTGCGGCTCCCGCCCCTTGCAGCGAGGCCTCCAGTTGCTGAATCCGCCATTGATGGGCATACCAGCCTTGTTCTGTGCCCAGGGCCAAGAGGTCAGCATGTGAGCCTCGCTCGGCCACGCGCCCCTGGCGCATCACGGCAATCTCGTCGGCCTCGGCCACGGCCGACAAGCGGTGGCTGACGACGACCACGCTGCGCTGGCGAGAGCCGCTGCGCAAGTGCTGGCGCAGATGCTGCAGGATGCGGGTTTCAGTCTCGGTGTCTACGGCTGACAGGGCATCGTCCAGCAAGAGCACTGGGGCTTCACTGAGCAAGGCCCGCGCAATCGCAATGCGCTGCTTTTGCCCGCCCGACAAGGTCACCCCGCGCTCGCCGACGGGCGTGTCATAGCCCTGCGGCAGGCGCAAGATGTCTTCTTCCACCGCGGCCATGCGGGCCACGGCGGCAATCTCCTCGCGGCTGGCTTGAGGCTTGGCCAAGGCAATGTTTTCGGCCACGGTGGCGCTGAACAGCACCGGTTCTTGAGGCACCCAGGCGGTGGCTTGGCGCAGTGCCGCCAAGCGGTAGTCGCTGATGTCGTGCTTCCCCCAGCGAAGCTGGCCGTGCTGTGGCGTCCATTGGCGCAGCAAGAGCTTGATGATGGTGCTCTTGCCGCTGCCCGTGGGGCCGACCAAGCCCAGGGTCTGGCCGGGTGGCAGACTCAGCGCAACGTCGTCGAGTGCGGGCTGAGCACTGCCCGGGTAATGGAAGCTGACCTTGTCCCAGACGATGGCGCCGGCCGGCGCTTCGGTGATGGTCCCCTCGTCATCCACGGCCAAGGGCTCATTCAGCACCGCGCTCAAGCGCCCCCAAGCCGCGCGGCCGCGTTCCCACAGCGACAACACCCAACCTGCCGCAAACATGGGCCAGATCAGCTGCGTCAGGTACAGCCCAAAGCTGGTCAACTGGCCGATGGTCAACTCTTGCTGCCACACCAGCCAGCCACCCAGGCCCAGCGAGGCGGCACTGGCAAAGGCCAAGCTGATGCCGACCGCGGGCTCGTAGCGCGCTTCCCAGCGCTGGGCTTCAAAGCCAGCTTGGGCGGCTGAGCGGGCCAGCTCGCCAAAGCGTTGCGCGCTCTGGGCTTCCAGGCCCAAGGCGCGCAAAGTTCGCACGCCCGACAGCGTCTCCTGAACATGATCGTTGAGGTGGCCAAAGCGGTCGAGTGCTGCTTTGGAGCGGTCGTGCACATACCGAGAAATCCACCAAAAGGCCAGGGCCATGAAGGGAAAGGGCAGCAGGGCCACCGCCGCCAGCCGGGCATCGACGCCCAGCGCCATGGTGCCCACCACCAGGGCCAAGGTCAGGGTGCCATCAAAGCCCGCGAGCAAGGCCTCACCGGCCGCCATCTCGACGGCGTCCACATCATTGGTGGCCAGCGCCATCAGGTCGCCGGTGCGGTGGGTTTGATAAAAGCGCGGCCCCTGCAGCGAGAGCCGCTGATACAACTGGGCGCGCAGCTCGACCCCCATGCGATAGGCCGCCGCAAACAAGGCCATGCGCCATCCAGCCCGCAGCAGGTAGATGGCCAAGCCCGCGCCCAGCAGCCAGCCCAACTCCGCCCACAACGCAGCGCCCGCCAAACGCCCCTGCACCAGACCGTCCACCACCTGCCCGATTTGGCGCGGCACCCAGACCGTCATCAGCGCAATGCCCAGCAGCATCAGGCCTGCGGCGGTATAAGCCCAGGCGTGGCGGCGTACAAACTGCAGGATCAAGGCCGTTAAGGGCATGAGGGAGGGTGAAAGCGTTGAGCGGCGCTGCATTCTAGGAGCCCCATCGCTGAGGGACTGTCCGCGAATTGGGGGCTGAGGTACACTCGGGGGCTAACCACCGCTGCAAGGCCGTACCGGTCTCGTGGCGGTTTTCGTTTGGTTCGGACTCAAGGTCAAGGCTGCGGATCCGTCCGCCCTTTCACCGGAGGCCGCCTGAGCGTGGGGTCTCTGTCCTGACGGAGTCCTCATTGCCCGGATACCTGCTGAAGCAAGAGTGCGTTGCGGTCGCTGGTGTGGCCGACCTGCACATCCACTCGCTGCTGGATCGCCAGCAGTTTGCCGACCCGTCTGGCGAGGCAGCAGCACTGGGCATTTCGTCGGCGGCATGGCCTCTGTTTGGATTGGTCTGGCCCTCGGGCGTGCAGTTGGCCGCTCATATGGGCCGCAGGCCAGTGGTGGCAGGAGAGCGCATTCTTGAGGTGGGTTGCGGCCTGGGGTTGGCCAGTTTGGTCAGCCACCGCCGTGGCGCCTTGGTGACCGCCAGCGACTGTCATCCACTCGCGGAGGCCTTTCTGCAGCGCAATGTGAAAGCCAATGATTTGGCAGACATGACTTACCGCCACGGCAACTGGGCCGAGCCGGCGGCCTTGCCCGGCTTTGCGGCGCGCGCGCCTGTGGACGGCCGCTATGAAGTCATCATGGGCAGCGATGTGCTCTATGAGCGCGATGAGGCCGGGGTGCTGTCGGGCTTTATCAGCCGGCACGCCACGTCTGCGGGCGAGGTGCTGATCGTCGACCCGAACCGTGGCAACCGTGCCCGCTTTACCCACCAGATGATGGCGCTGGGCTACACCTTGGTGCAGCACAGCTTGATGGATCTCGGTGCGCTGTCTGGCCCCTACCGTGGCACTCTGCTGCATTACAGCCGCAGCGCCCAGGCTTACGAGCGAACCCTGAACTGATGGGGCTGCGCGAGGTGCGCAGCCCGTTTGAATACTGCTCTTTTGGAGAATCGCGATGGCGAAAGAAGAACTGATTGAGATGCAAGGCGTGGTCAACGAAGTGTTGCCCGACTCGCGTTACCGCGTGACCCTGGAAAACGGCCATGTGCTGATCGCCTATACCTCGGGCAAGATGCGCAAGCACCACATCCGCATCTTGGCGGGTGACGCCGTGTCGCTGGAGTTGTCGCCCTATGACCTCTCCAAGGGCCGCATCACCTTCCGTCACATTGAGCGCCGCCCAGGCACGGGCGCACCGTCGGCGGCTGCACCGCGCCGCCGTCCTTGAAGATCACGCATCTCTGACATCGCCCACGGGCTGGCTGCCAAAGTCGGCCCGCGCCAGATAGGCCAGCACTTTGCGTGCGGCTTCATCGGGGCTGGCGAGTTGGCCTTGCGCCAGGAGTTGCTCAAAGGCGCTGCGGTCAGGAAACTGCTGCGGATCGGCTGAGCGCAACTGCACTTGCATGTCGGTAGCAATGACGCCCGGTGCGAGCGAGACGATGCGCGCGCCATGGGGCTTGGCCGCTTCTTCCAGTGCGACGGCGCGGCTGAAGTGGTCCATGCCGGCCTTGGCCGCGCAGTAAGAGGCGCTGCCTGCCATGGCGCGACGGCCCAAGCCCGACGAGATGTTGAGCACCTTGCGCTGCGCCGGCCAGTGCGCCGTGGCCGCCAAAAAGCTGCTGGTCAGCAGCATCGCGGCCTCCAGGCCCACCCGAAGTGCTCCCACAGTCTCGGCCAGGGGCACCTGTGACAGCGGGGCCAGGGTGGCGATCACCCCAGCGTTGTTGATCAACTGCACCGATTTGAAGCGTTGGGCGTCTTGTTCGCCCAGCCAAGCCGCCAGGCGTTGGGCCACGCCTTGGGCGTCGGTCAGGTCGACCTCCCACTGCGTGAGTTGCTGAGGTCCTGCCAAGGCGCCCAAGCTGGCATTGGCGTGTCGAGCGATGCCCAGCACCTGATGCCCTGCCTGCAGGCATTGCCGGGCGATGGCCTCGCCCATACCACGGGATGAGCCGGTCAGTAATGTCAGTGTTGTCATGGGAAATGTCCTATGTGGTTTGGGGGCCCGGCGCGTGAATTTGACAGGGCCGTGCAAGAGAGCCGAGGAGACAATCAGCGCATGAGTGAATTGTCGTCTGCCTCTGTGGCTTCGCGCGGCGTGTGGTGGCTGCGTCCTGTCTGGTTGGCCACCGCATTTGTGTTGTTTGTGTTGGCGGGGGCTTTGATCTTTCCGGTCTGGACCAGCCCGCCGCCCGTCGCCGCCGCGGCTTCAGCGCCGCAAGGATTGCCTTGGCAGGTCAAGCCCACGGCCGAGGGCAGCGAGGTCTTCGGCCTCTTGGTGGGGCAGTCTGGCCTGCCCCAAGCCCAGGCGCGCTTTGGCGACAACCTGCATCTGGCCCTGATTCAAGCCATTGGCACCAAGGATGAAGAAGCGCCAGCCTTGGAAGGCTTTGTCGAGCGCCTAGAGGCCGGCTTTGTGACCGGCCGCTTGGTGCTGGCCTTTGAGGTGGACGATGCCTTGCGCCGCAAAGCCGCCGAGCGTTCACCGAAGCGCGAGGTGGGGTCCGGCGGGCGCGTGCGCCAATTGAGCCTGGCCGCGGACGACCTGGATGTGCGCAATGCAGAGAGCCTGGCCTCGCAAGCCCGTTTGGTGGGCCTGAGTTTTACGCCCGCTGCGCGCTTGGATGAGGCGACTTTGGTGGCCCGGTTTGGGGAGCCCGCGGAGCGCGTCACCGGCGCCGGGGGGGAGGTTCAGTTGCTCTACCCAGCGACGGGCGTGGCCATTGCGGTGCCCGGCGCCAATCAATCGGCCAGCCGGGTCGTCATCCAGTATGTCGCGCCCGGCGAGTTCGAAGCCCGGCTGCGCCAGCCTCTGGCCGCTGCTTCAGCGGCGCAGTGACGGCTTGCACTTCAGCGGTGGCCATCCACCTCTTGGCCGGTGGCAAAGTAGTGCCCCCCGGCCACATGATGCAGGGTGCGTAAGCTGTCGGTCGCGGTGTCAAAGTGCCACCGTCCATTGCTGAACACTCGGGTGCGGGCCCAGGCGTGGGTCACTTCGGCAAGAAACAGGTCGTGGGCTTGTTCAATCTCGGGGCGCCGAATCAACACGCAATCCAGCCACGCGACACAGCCCGCGATCAAGGGCGATTGCGCCAAAGGCTCATCCAGCACTTGAATCTCATAGGCGGCCAACTTGTCTTGCTCATGGCCGCTGTGGGTGCCCAGCAGGGTGACGATGCGTGCTTGAGCCACGCAAGGCACGCTAATGGCCAAGCGGCCTGACGACTCCACCAAGCCTCGGGTGAAGGTGTTGCGGTCAATCACCACAGCCACTTTAGGCGGGTCGAAATCCAGGGGCATGGCCCAGGCGCAAGCCATGGCATTGCGCTGAATGCCATATTCGGCACTGATCAGCACGGTCGGGCCGTGGTTCAAGAGACGATAGGCTTTGGAGAGTTCAACCGGCACGCGCATGGGGGTGGAGCTTCCTAGAAGGGTGTGGGGCATTCGACCACGAAACGCAAGCCCGTGCCCGGGTGAGGCAGTGCCAATTGCGCTGCATGCAACATCAGCCGGGGCGAGGCCGCGGCCACTCTAGGTTCGGCATAGAGCTCATCGCCAACGATGGCATGGCCCAGCGCCTGCATATGCACCCGCAACTGGTGCGAGCGCCCGGTCACGGGAAAAAGCGCCATGCGCGTGCTGTGCTGTGCGGCGTCTCGGGACAAGACCTGCCAGCGCGTCAGCGCGCGCTTGCCTTGTTCTGCATCCACCATCTGGCGCGGGCGGTTGGGCCAGTCGCAGCGCAGGGGCAGGTCAACCTCGCCATCATCGGCCTGCACCAAGCCGGTGACCAAGGCCTCATAGCGCTTGTCGGTTTGGCGGGTTTCAAAGGCCCGCGACAAGGCCTGCTGCGCTGCCAAGTGGCGCGCGAAAATCAGGATGCCCGAGGTGCCCATGTCCAGGCGGTGCACCACGCGGGCATCGGGGTAGCGCTGCTGCACTTGCAGCGCGGCGCAGTCGGCGTTCTCTGGGCCGCGCCCGGGCACCGAGAGCAAGCCCGCCGGCTTATTGACGGCGACCAGCCAGTCATCCTCATGCAGCCACGCCAACTCGCCCATCAGGCGCGGTGGCGGGGGCTTGTGCATGCGGGTCCGGGCAGGCGTTTTACTGGCTGACGAAGGCGCGCTCGATGACAAAGTCACCGGGCGTGGTGGTGTTGCCTTCTTTGAGGCCCCGGACTTCCATCATGGCTTTCAAATCGCGCAGCATCTCGGGGCTGCCGCAGATCATCACGCGGTCTTCAGCGGCATTCAGCAAGGGGATGCCAAAGGCTTCAGCCACTTTGCCCTCTTCCAGTGCCGTGGTCACGCGGCCTTGGTTTTTGTAGGGTTCGCGGGTCACCGTGGGGTAGTAGAGCAATTGCTTGCTGACCATCTCGCCCAAGAACTCATGCTGCGGCAGCTCTTGGGTGATGTAGTCGTGGTAGGCCAGCTCTTTGACCTCACGCACGCCGTGGATGAGGATGACTTGCTCAAACTTTTCATAGGTGTCCGGGTCACGGATCACGCTCATGAAGGGCGCCAGGCCGGTGCCGGTGGACAGCAGGTAGAGGCGCTTGCCAGGCAGCAGATAGTCGATCAGCAGCGTGCCCGTGGGCTTTTTGCCAACGATGATGCTGTCACCCACCTTGATGTGCTGCAGGCGCGAGGTCAGCGGGCCGTCCTGCACCTTGATGCTCAGGAACTCCAGCGTTTCTTCGTAATTGGGGCTGACGATGGAATACGCCCGCAGCAGCGGTTTGCCATCGACACGCAAGCCAATCATGGTGAAGTGGCCGTTGGAGAAACGCAGCGAGGTGTCGCGGGTGGTCGTGAAGCTGAACAGCCTATCCGTCCAGTGGTGCACGCTCAGCACGCGCTCTTCATTGAAGGCACTCATCGTAGAAGTTCTAGGGAGGGCGGCAAAAACCCAGGGTTTCGCCGGCAGTGGGTTAAGGGAAAGCCCGCTATTGTCGCTCACCTGGGCGGACTCTGCTGCTGGGCGGGCCCGGCCCAGTCCTTCGGGCCATGAGCCTGGAGGGCTTGCCACTCTTTTTTGAGGACCCTTCATCATGAAAAAACTTGTTTTGAGTGCAGCCACACTGGCTTGTGCTACTTTTTTTGCCCAAGCCGCTGTGGCTGGCCCCAAGATCTGGGTGTCTATGGGCGATGACGCTTATCAATTGCTCCGCGCTGCCCACCCGCAAGCCAAGTCCACTGAAAGCCACGATGTTCAGGTGAATGTGCCGCGGGCGGGCATGCTGGCCAAAGCAGTGGGCAGCCCTGAGAGCCTGACCACGCGGACGGATCGCATCCATGTGCTGCAGGTCGATGAGGATCAACTGCATCGCCTCTCGACCGAAGTGCACGAGAAGCTGCACCGCTGCGGTGGCTACATCGTCCATGCTTCGCGTGCTGAAGCCCGCCAGTCATTGCAGGAATTGCGGGGCCACCTGACCCGCGCGAAAGAGGCCACGGCACTGGCCCCCAGCTACGCCATTGACAACCAAAGCACGGTCACGCCTCTGCTGACACAGGTGCAGGAAAGCCAAGTGCTGTCCACCATCCAAAAGCTGTCGGACTATCAAAACCGCTTCTACAAGACCAGTCACGGCACGGCCGCGTCTAACGATCTGTTCAATACCTGGAAGCAAATGGCGGCGGGGCGGACGGACATCACGGTCAGCCAGTTTGCCCACAAGAAGTGGCCGCAGAAGTCAGTCATCTTGAGCATCAAGGGCACCCATGCACCCGACGAGATTGTGGTGATCGGCGGCCACCTGGATTCCACGGTCGGCTTCCTCACCGGTGAGAACAGCCGCGCGCCAGGCGCTGATGACGACGCCTCGGGCATTGCCAGCTTGCAAGAGGTGATGCGGGTGCTGCTGGCCAGCAATTACAAGCCCAAGCGCACCTTGCAGTTCATGGGCTATGCCGCTGAGGAAGTGGGCCTGCTGGGCTCGGATGCGATTGCCGCCAAGTACAAAAAGCAAGGCAAGAAGGTGGTGGGCGTGATGCAGTTGGACATGACCAACTACCAAGGTCAACCCACCAGCGACATTACCTTGATCACGGACTACACCAACGCCGCTCAAAACAACTTTGTGAAGGCCTTGGCCACCGCCTACCTGCCCGAGTTGACGGTGACCCAAGATGCGTGCGGCTATGCCTGCTCAGACCATGCGTCCTGGACCAAGCGCGGCTATGCCGCCTCGTTCCCGTTCGAGTCCAGCTTGGCCGCGGACAACAAGCTGATCCACACGCCCAACGACACCTTGGCCAAGTCGAACAACTCAGCCGCGCATGCGGTCAAGTTCGCCAAGCTGGGCCTGACCTTTGCGGTCGAGTTGGCCAGCGATGCACCCGTGAAGGCCGGCCAGTAAGTACGGGGCCTAGGCCCGACCCAGCCACTCGGCGAGCACCTCTTGGGTGTGCTCGCCGAGTGTGGGTGGTGCCAAGCGGTTCCGCACCGGCGTGGTCGACAAGCGGATGGGGCAGGCCACCAAAGGCATCTCGCCCAGGGTCGGGTGCTGCAGGTGCTGCAGCAGACCGCGCGCCTGCACCTGCGGGTCGGCAAAAACGTCGTTAAGCCGGTTGATCGGACCGCAGGGCACCCCAGCGGCTTCCAGCGCTGCCACCCACTCCGCGGTGGTCTTCATCACCGTGGTTTGGCGCAGGAGCGGGATCAGTGCTGCGCGGTTCGCTACGCGAGCCGGGTTGCTGGCAAAGCGCTCATCGATGGCCCATTCCGGGCGCCCCGCCACGGCACAAAACTTGGCAAACTGCCCGTCATTGCCCACGGCCAAAATCATGTCGCCGTCGGCCGTTGGGAAGTCTTGGTAGGGCACGATGTTGGGGTGCGCATTGCCCATGCGCTTCGGCGCCACGCCGCTCACCAGGTAGTTGGCCGCTTGGTTGGCCAGGGTGGCCACCTGCACATCCAGCAGTGCCATGTCCACATGCTGGCCTTGGCCCGAGGTCTGCCGGTGGTTCAGCGCAGCCAGAATGCCGATGGTGGCGTAGAGGCCGGTCATGATGTCCACCAAGGCCACGCCTACTTTCTGCGGCCCTGCGCCGTCTTCGGTGTCGGCGCGCCCGGTCAGGCTCATCAACCCGCCCATGCCCTGGATCAGGAAGTCGTAGCCCGCACGCGGCGCGTAGGGCCCAGTTTGGCCAAAGCCGGTGATAGAGCAGTAAATGAGCCGGGGGTTGAGTGCCTTCAGGCTGTCGTAGTCGAGGCCATATTGCTTCAGGCCTCCCACCTTGAAGTTCTCCAGCACCACATCGGCCTGCGCCGCCAATTCCCGCAGCAAAGCTTGTCCGTCTGGCGTGGCCATGTCCACCGCGATGGAGCGTTTGTTGCGGTTGGCGCACTGGAAGTAGGCGGCTTGAGGGCCGGTCTCGGCGCTGGGCTCAGCCACCCAAGGCGGGCCCCAGTGCCGGGTGTCGTCACCGGCGCCGGGGCGCTCGACCTTGACCACATCCGCGCCCAAATCCCCGAGCAACTGACTGGCCCAGGGGCCGGCCAGGACGCGGGAGAGGTCGAGAACTTTTAAGCCTTGGAGGGAGGTTGGGGTCATGCTCTTGATCCGATTGCTGACTGCAATGGGTTGTGCAGGTAGGCGCTGCGGGGCGACTCACGCCGCTCATGCCAGCGGCAGCGCCGCTGGCCTTCACTAGGCACGAACAGTCCTCAGGACTGTTCATGTCCGAGTTCAGTCCCCCGCCGTCGGCTGCGCCGCCGTCTCCTCCTTTACTTCGCTCTGTGAGTCACCCCACATCGCCTACGGGCCGAAGTGGAGGGACTTCAATCGCGAAGCCTGCATAGGGCTGCGCGCTGGGATTGGCGAGAGGGACTGCCCGCCGCATAGCGAAGTAAAGGAGGAGGCCAAGGCCTTTGGCCTTGGACGGGGGACATGAGCGGTGCGGCGGGCAGTCCCTCTTGCCTCGTTGAAACGGTCGAAAGGGCTGTGGAAACCGTCTTGACGCAACGAATCAATAGGGACTTGCAACGCTCAAAACGCCGCAATCCCCGTCATCGCACGCCCCAAAATCAGCGCATGGATGTCATGCGTGCCTTCGTAGGTGTTCACCACTTCCAGGTTCACCAAGTGGCGGGCAATCCCAAATTCGTCCGAAATGCCATTGCCGCCCAACATGTCGCGCGCAGTGCGGGCAATGTCCAGGGCCTTGCCGCAGGAATTGCGCTTCATGATCGAGGTGATCTCCGGCGTGGCGCTGCCCTCGTCCTTCATGCGGCCCAGGCGCAGGCAACCTTGCAGGCCCAGCGTGATCTCGGTTTGCATGTCGGCCAGCTTTTTCTGGATCAGTTGATTGGCGGCCAAGGGCTTGCCAAACTGCTTGCGGTCCAGCGTGTACTGCAAGGCGGTGTGCCAGCAGAACTCGGCCGCGCCCAAAGCGCCCCAGGCAATGCCATAACGCGCACTGTTCAAGCAGGTGAAAGGGCCTTTCAGGCCGCGCACTTCAGGGAAGGCGTTTTCCTCGGGGCAGAAGACCTTGTCCATCACGATCTCGCCAGTGATGCTGGCGCGCAGGCCTACCTTGCCGTGGATGGCAGGGGCGGTCAGGCCCTTCCAGCCTTTTTCCAGCACAAAGCCGCGGATCTGGCCGCCGTCGTCCTTGGCCCAGACCACAAACACATCGGCGATGGGGCTGTTGGTGATCCACATCTTGGCGCCGCTCAGCTCATAGCCACCATCGACCTTGCGGGCGCGGGTGACCATGGAGCCGGGGTCTGAGCCGTGGTCGGGTTCGGTCAGGCCAAAGCAGCCAATCCACTCGCCCGTGGCCAGCTTGGGCAGGTACTTTTGCTTGGTGGCTTCGTTGCCGAACGAGTGGATGGGCACCATCACCAAGGACGACTGCACGCTCATCATTGAGCGGTAGCCCGAGTCCACGCGCTCGACCTCCCGCGCCACCAGGCCGTAGCAGACATAGTTCAGGCCCGCGCCTCCGTAGGCCTCAGGGATGGTGGGGCCCAACAGGCCCAGCTCGCCCATCTCGCGGAAGATGGCCGCATCGGTTTGCTCATGGCGAAACGCATTCAATACCCGGGGCGCCAGCTTGTCTTGGCAATAGGCCCGAGCGGCGTCGCGCACCTGGCGCTCGTCATCGGTGAGCTGGCTGTCCAGCAGCAAGGGGTCTTCCCAGTTGAATCGGGCTTTGGTGGCGCTGGCGTTCATGAGTGTGTGTCTCCGACAAGTTCGATTCCTGCATCTTAGAATCAGAGCCTACCCGGTAGCAAACGAAAATTTCGCACCCATGTGTGCGATCAATGCACTTCGGAGGCCCCGTGCGCCGCAAAATCCCGTCCACCGCGGCACTCGCCGCCTTTGAAGCTGCCGCCCGGCACCAGAGCTACACCAAGGCGGCGCATGAATTGGCCGTGACCCAAAGCGCGGTGTGCCGCCAAATCGCCAGCCTGGAAGAGTTCTTAGGCGTAGCCTTGTTTCGGCGAGGCCAACGTGGCGTGTTGCTGACCGAGGCTGGCCAGCGCTATGCCCGCAGCGTGGCCACGCGTTTGGATGAAGTTGAGCGCGACACCCTGGACCTGATGTCCCAAGCGGGCCTGGGCGAGGCCCTGGGCGCGTTGGAGTTGGCCGTGGTGCCCACCTTCGCCACCCAATGGCTGATCCCACGCTTGACCGAGTTTCAGGCCCTGCATCCGGGCATCACCGTGCACCTGACGCCGCGCACGCGGCCCTTTTTGTTTGAAGACACGCCACTGGATGCCGCCATCCACCCCGGTGAATCGTTTTGGCCCGGCACCACCGGCCAGGTGCTGATGTCCGAGCACCTGATTGCGGTGGCTGCGCCCAGCTTGGTCCAGCGGCATCTGGCAGGCCAGCCCTGCCAGAGCGCAGAAGATGTCGCCCGCTTACCCCTGCTACAAGCCAGCACGCGTCCTTATGCCTGGCGCCAGTGGTTTGAGTCGCAAGGCCTGAAGGTCGAGCATGACATGGCCGGGGCCCGGATGGAGCTGTTCTCCATGCTCACCGAAGCGGCCGCGCAAGGCCTGGGCGCGGCCCTGGTGCCCAGCCTGCTGATTGAGCGAGAGCTGGCCAGCGGGCGGCTGGTGCAACTGCTGCCGCACTCGCAAGACAGCGGGCGGGCCTATCGGCTGATCTACCCGGCGCACAAAGCGGAGACGCCGGGCTTGATCACGTTTCAGGCCTGGCTCACCATGGCCGCCGCTGCTAGCCCGTCAACAGATAGGTGAGCAGGGCGGTCAAGGACCCGAAGAGAAAGGCGAGGCGCAAATGGCGCGGCGCTTGGGGGTCGATGAGGTCCGTTCGCTCAAGGACATAGCCGAAAAGGACATGGAGCAATGACTCCGCTGCATCCATGGTGTCGCTGGGCATCAGCAGTCCGCTGATGGCGCCCGCCAACGCGCCACCTATCACGGGTTTGGCGAGATCGACATCGGCCAAGCCTGCGGCCATCAGGGCGAAAGCCAAGCACAAGCCGAATGCGCCGCCCGCGAACATGCCGACCGAGCCAGCACCAATGCGATAGCTCAAGTCGATGTCACCTTGGCTTCGGCGCATGAACTTCAGGCCTTCGCCTTATCTGCCTCCGACGTAAAGCTGTCGGCGTAGAACTCTTCCGAAGGCAGCCCACATTGCGCGGTGAAATCGCGCTGGGCGCTGTCCACCATCACGGGGGCGCCGCAGGCATAGACCTGATGGCCTTTGAGGCTGGGCCAGTCGGCCATCACGGCTTGGTGGACAAAACCGGTGCGGCCGCTCCAGCCAGCGCCCGGCTCGGAGAGCACGGGGTGGAAGGTCAGGTGCGGCATGTTGGCGGCGGCTTGGGTGGCCCAGTCCAAGAGGTAGAGGTCAGCCTGGCTGCGGCAGCCCCAGTACAGGCTGGTGGGGCGGGTGATGCCTTGTTGTTGCATGCGCTCAATCAAGGCTTTGATCGGGGCAAAGCCGGTGCCCGATGCCAGCAGGATGATGGGCTTGTCGGACTCTTCACGCAGGAAGAAACTGCCAAACGGGCCCTCCATGCGAACGATGTCTTTTTCCTTCAGGGTGCTGAAGACTTGGTCGGTGAACTTGCCGCCGGGCATGTGGCGGATGTGCAGCTCGATGGCCGGTGGTGTGCCCAGGTTGTGCGGCGCATTGGCCATGGAGTAGCTACGGCGGCTGCCGTCGCGCAAGATGAACTCCACGTATTGCCCGGCATGAAAGCTGAAGTTTTGATTCGCCGGCAGTTGCACCCGCATCAGCATCACATCCGGGGCGGCCTTGCTCAAGCTCAGGATGCGGCCCGGCATCTTGAGGATAGGGTGCTCGCCCAGGCCCGGCACGCTCTTGGCTTCTACCGTGCAGTCGGTGGTGGGCGTGGCGCAGCAGGTCAAGATCAGCCCGGCCGCTTCTTCGGCGGCAGAGAGCGCCTTTTCTTGGTGGGCGCCGTGGATCACGCGGCCGTCCAGCAGGCGGCTCTTGCAGGAGCCACATGCCCCGTCCTTGCAGCCATAGGGCAGGCCAATGCCTTGGCGGATGGCGGCATTCAAGATGGGCTCGTCGCGGGCCACGTCAAAGCTGCGCTCGGAAGGGGTGAGGGTGATGCGAAACGTCATGATGGTGCGGCGGGCTGTGTCGGACAAGGCAAGACAAGAGGGGTGGCCCGTACACTGGGCCTCTCGTTCAACAGCTCGGAATTGTCCCCCATCCCGTCATGTCCCTGATGCGCTCGTCCCGGCACCGCAAACCGGTGTTGTTGATCGTTGGCTGCGGCGATGTCGGCCTGCGCGTGCTGCGCTTGCTGCAGGGCCGCTGGCGCGTGCTGGCGCTGACCTCCTCGGCAGACCGGGTGGCAGAGCTGCGCGCTGCCGGGGCCACGCCTTTGATCGGCAATCTAGATGACGCCGCGAGCCTGGCCCGCTTGGGCGGCTTGGCCGATGCGGTGCTGCATTTGGCGCCGCCGCCTTCGCAGGGCCACGCCGATGGCCGCACCCAGCGCTTGGTGCAAGCCTTGGCCAGGCGGTGCAAGCCCAGAGTCTTGGTCTACGGCAGCACCAGTGGCGTCTACGGCGATGCCCGAGGCGCTTGGCTGGATGAAGCCCGCACGGTGAACCCCAGCACCGACCGCGCTTGGCGTCGGGTGGATGCCGAGCGCCGCGTGCGCTGGGCTGGCAGGGCGCTGGGCCTGCGGGCCTGTGTGTTGCGCATCCCCGGCATCTATGCGGCAGACCGCGAGGGCGGCGACCCCAAGGACCGGGTGCTGCGGGGGGCGCCCGTGATGCGCGCGGAGGATGATGTCTACACCAACCACATCCATGCAGATGACTTGGCACGGGCCTGTGTGGCGGCGCTGTGGCGGGGCTTGCCGCAGCGCGTGGTCAATGTGTGCGACGACAGCACCCTGACCATGGGGGATCACTTCGATGCTGTGGCCGACCACCATGGCCTGCCGCGTCCACCCAGGCTCAGCCGTACAGAGGCGCAAGCGGCGCTGTCGCCCATGCAGATGAGCTTTTTGAGTGAGTCACGCCGCCTGCGCAATGCACGCCTGAAGCAAGAGCTGCGTGTGGCGCTGCGCTATCCCACCGTTCAAGCGGCGTTGAAGGCGGGGCGTTAGGCGCAAACTCAAGCGCGAACTTGTGCGCGCTGGCCCCCGAAGGCCTTACCAGCGTTTCTTGGCGCTGAAGGGCGGCTGGCCGCGCCAGTAGCGCAGCATCAGCCAGGCCCCCAACATGCCGCCCAGGTGGGCGAAGTGGGCAATGCCGGAGCGCGAGAACATCACGCCCATCAGCAGCTCCAAGCCACCGAAGACCATGACCATCTGCAGCGCCGGAATGGGCAGGGGAGGGATGGGCACCATGGCGCGGTTGGTGAACAGCACCACGAACAGAATCAGGCCCAGGGTGTAGAACAACTGGCCTGGCAGGATCATCAATACCATGGGCAAGAAGCCAACCAAGTCGAACTGCTTGCGTGGGAAGGTCAAGGCGTAGGCCAACAGCAGGCCGTAAGTGGCGCCAGAGGCGCCCACCGTGACGCTGGCGCCTGGCGACAAGAAACCCATGCCGAGCTGGGCCAGGCCGGCCGTGAAGGTGGCGGCCAGCAGCAGTTGGCCGTAACGGCGGTCGCCCCACAGGCGCTCCAGCTCAGAGCCGAACATCCACAGCGCCAGCATGTTGAAGACCAAATGGCTGATGCTGTTGTGCAGCAGCCCATAGCTCAGCAACTGCCAGGGCATGAAGTGGCCGGAGTTGAGTGACCACAGGCCAAACCAGCGGTCGAGCGCCAAACTGCTACCGAGCAAAGACTCGATGAGAAACAAGGCGCCGCAGGTCAGCAGCAAGATCTTGGTGAGGCGGGGAAGAGGCGGCATAGTCACTCGCAGGAGCTTTTGTCGCGAAGTCGGAGGATCCGCGAAGGGGCCGACTGAGGGGTGGTGCCCGGGGTCGGACTCGAACCGACACGCCTTGCGGCGAGGGATTTTGAATCCCTTGCGTCTACCGATTTCGCCACCCGGGCACGGTGTGTGGGCTTTGCTGAGTTGAGAACTCTGCTGTGCATCACGTAGTCCGCCATTATGACACAAGCTTTGGGCGATTTTGAAAATTGAGTGATTAGGGGGCCGCAAAGTCTTCGTCCCCATCCCTAGGGGGAGTCCCCCTGGCACACGCGGGGGAGCGGGCTGCCAGCCCATTGCGAGCGGGGCCAGCCGCGCCCATGATCCGCCCGCCAACACTGGCAACACCCTCAAACACACAGGAGAGATGTCATGTCATTTGCTTTCACATCCCGTCGTCTGACCACCCTGGCTTTGGCCACGGCTGCTCTGGGCCTGGCCTCTGCCGCGCAGGCTGACAACAAGAACCTGCCCGTGGCCAGCGATGGCACCATGCCTTCGCTGGTGGTGACCAGCACGGTGCCGGGCGGCGCATTTGCGGGCCACAACAAGCGCGGTGTCGCTCTGGATGCCGAGGCTGAGTTCCCGGCTTCGCGCCTGACGGCGGCAGAGCAAGCGGTGTTTGCCGCGACCTTCAAGCCCAAGATGGCGCCCTATGCTTCTGCGGCGGAAGCGCTGGACCCGGAGTCGGTCATCAACTCGGATCGTCGCTTCCGCGTCTATCCTCAAGAGTCTGGTTATCCCTATCGTGCGGTGGGCTTGCTGACCTTCAACCAAGGCTCTGGCAGCTTCTCTTGCACCGCCTGGCTCATCAGCAACAACACGGTGGCCACGGCAGGCCACTGCGTGCACTCTGGCGGCAGCACGGGGGTGTGGTCCACCAACGTGGTGTTCTACCCGGCTCGCAATGGTGGCCTCTCTCCTTATGGCTCCTGCACTGCCACTCGCTTGCATTCCGTCACCGGCTGGACCTCAAGCGCCAACCCAGAGTATGACTACGGCGCTGCGCGCCTGAACTGCACCGTTGGCAACACAACGGGTTGGCTGGGCCGGGCTTGGACCACGGCCTCCCAAGTGGGCGTGCCGATCGGTATCTTCGGCTACCCCGGCGACAAGCTCAGCGGTACGCAGTGGGGCGGTGCTGGCGCAGTTGCGGTCTCCGAAGCCCGCAAGACGCGCTACCCGATTGACACCGCAGGGGGTCAAAGCGGTGCGCCTGTGGTGCAGGCCGATGGCACTGGCCCGGGCACCTGCCAGGGCGACTGCGGTATTGCGATCCATGCGTATGCGGCATCGGGCGGCAACAACAGCGGCACACGCATCACCCAGGCCGTGAACAACAACCTTCAAACCTGGATCAACCAGCCCTGAGGCGCTTGAAAGGCCCAGGCGGTGTCGCGCTGGCTTGGGCGCTGGGGCCTCAGGCGCCTCGGGCTTTAGGCCGGGGCCGCAGCACAGAGCAGGCGGTGCCGTGATAATCACACGGCATCACCTCGCTCACCAGCCATGCCCCCCTACCTGACGCTCGAAGACGCCATCGGCCGCACGCCCTTGGTACGGTTGCAACGCCTGCCCGGTGCTGAGCTCGCCCAGCGCGGCAACATCATCCTTGGCAAGCTTGAAGGCAACAATCCGGCAGGCTCGGTCAAAGACCGGCCTGCCATTCACATGATCCGACGTGCTGAGTTGCGCGGCGAGATCAAGCCCGGCGACACGCTGATTGAAGCGACCTCGGGCAATACCGGCATTGCCTTGGCCATGGCTGCGGCCATCCGGGGCTACCGCATGGTCTTGATCATGCCGGAGGATCTCTCCATTGAACGCGCCCAGACCATGAAGGCCTTTGGCGCGGAGTTGATCCTGACACCCAAGTCCGGCGGCATGGAGCTGGCACGCGACTTGGCCGAGCAAATGCAGCGCGATGGCAAGGGCCGAGTGCTGGATCAATTCGCCAATGCGGACAACCCGCTGGTGCACTACGAAACCACCGGGCCGGAGATCTGGGCCGACACTGAAGGCCAGATCACCCACTTTGTGAGCGCGATGGGCACGACGGGCACCATCACCGGCGTGTCGCGCTTCCTCAAAGAAAAGAGCAATGCGGTGCGCGTGATTGGCGCCCAGCCCTCTGAAGGCTCCCGGATCCCCGGCATCCGCAAGTGGCCCGAGGCCTATTTGCCCAAGATCTTTGACCCCAAGGCTGTCGATGAACTGGTCTATGTGAGCCAGAGTGACGCTGAAGACATGGCACGGCGATTGGCTGCTGAAGAAGGCTTGTTTGTCGGCATCTCCGCCGCCGGAGCCTGCTGGGCCGCCTTGCAGGTGGCCAAGACGGTCAGCAACGCCACCATCGTGTTTGTGGTGTGCGACCGGGGCGACCGATATCTCTCCACCGGCGTGTTTCCGGCCTGACGGCCATGAGTGGCACGGCCTTCACCTACTGCCCGCGGTGTGCGGCGACGCTGGCCTGGGTAGAGGCCCAGGAGGACGGCGGCCCCAAGACGCGATTGCGCTGTGCAGCCTGCGGCTTCACCCATTGGAATAACCCGACGCCGGTGCTGGCGGCGGTGGTGGAATGCGTAGACCGCGAGGGCTTGGTGCTGCTGGCCCGCAATGCGGCGTGGCAGGGGCGGATGTTTGCGCACATCACGGGGTTCATGGAGGCGGGCGAAAGCCCCGAGGCCGGTATCGCGCGCGAAGTGCTGGAAGAGACCTCTTTGGTGGCCGAGTCCGTCAAACTCATTGGGGTGTATGAATTCCTGCGCATGAACCAGGTGATCATCGCCTACCATGTGCAGGCCCGGGGTGAGATCTCGCTGTCCCCCGAATTGGCCGAATACAAGCTGTTCAAGCCCGAAGACATCATCTGCTGGCCGGCCGGAACAGGCTTGGCCATGGCGGACTGGTTGAGGGGGCGGGGTATCACGCCTCGTTTCATGGAATTCAAAGCCTAAAATCAGGCTTCAAGCATCAGAGGACACGCATGGACGCGCACAAGGAAATCGACACCCGCGGGCTGAATTGCCCCTTGCCCATCTTGAAGGCCAAGAAGGCCTTGGCAGAGATGAGCAGTGGTGAGGTTCTGAAGGTCATCGCGACCGATCCTGGTTCGGCGCGTGACTTTCAAGCCTTTGCGCGGCAGACCGGCAATGACTTGCTGCAGCAAGACACCGTGGGCGAAGAGTTCGTCCACTACCTGCGCCGCCGTTGAATGACCAAGGGCTGCGCGAAGCAGCCCTTTGAGTGGTGGGAGTCTGGCGCGTGAGCGTCAGAGCGTCAGGCCTTTCAGGTAGTGCCTGAACGACGCGCCCAATTGCGGGTGCGCCAGGGCCAACTCCACATTGGCTTCCAAAAAGCCCTCTTTGCTGCCGCAGTCATAGCGCTTGCCTTCGTACTGATAGGCAAACACCTTTTCGCGGCGCATCAGCGCGGCAATGCCATCGGTGAGCTGGATCTCGCCGCCCACGCCGCGGGGTTGGTTGGCAATTTCGCGGAACACGCCTGGCGTCAAGATGTAGCGTCCTGCCACGCCCAAGCGTGAGGGGGCGTTCTCGGGAGAGGGCTTTTCGACGATGTGAGTCAGGTCCATCATCCGATCGTTCACCGAGGTGCCGGCCACAATGCCGTAGCGCTTGGTGTGTTCGGGGGGCACTTCTTGCACGGCCAAGATGGAAGCTTGCCACTCTTCAAACTGATCCACCATCTGCTTGAGCACTGGCGGCTGGCCCACCATCAGGTCATCGGCCAACAGCACGGCGAAGGGCTCATTCACCACCACACACTGGCCGCACAGCACGGCGTGGCCCAGCCCCAAAGCCTTGGGCTGGCGGATGTAGATGCACTCCATGTCATCGGGCTTGATGGAGTGCACCAGCGACAGCAATTCGCGCTTGTTTTGGGTCTCCAGCTCGTTTTCCAGCTCGAAGGCGGAGTCGAAATGGTCTTCAATGGCGCGCTTGTGGCGGCCATTCACAAAAATCATCTGCCGGATGCCTGCGGCGTAGGCTTCCTCGACGGCGTACTGGATCAGGGGCTTGTCCACCACCGGCAGCATTTCTTTGGGCTGAGCTTTGGTAGCGGGCAAAAACCGCGTGCCCAGGCCTGCCACCGGAAAGATGGCCTTGTTGATCTTGGATTTCATGCGTTCCACTCCTGTCTTTTTTTGAACAGCGCTCATGCTGTGGCCGATTCTGGCACCCGCCGATGACAAGGCGGTGGCCAGATCGACGGGATCCATCAAGCGTTGGGCAATTTGTTCAATTGGCTGCGCAAGCCTTCCAAGGTGCGGCTGAACTCCGCCAGACGTGCGCGTTCTTGCTCCACCACGGCCGCTGGAGCGCGCGCCACAAAGCTTTCGTTACCCAGCTTGCCCTCCGCCTTGGTGACCTCGCCTTCAATGCGCTTGATCTCCTTGCCGATGCGCTCGCGCTCAGCGGCCACATCAATTTCCACCTTCAGGGCCAAGCGGGCCTGGCCGTGCACGGCCACCGGGGCCAGCTCAGTGGCGGCGGCAAACTCGGCGGCGTCGTTCATGACTTGCACCTCGCTGAGCTTGGCCAAGGCTTTGAGCAGCGGTGCGGCAGCCGTCAAGAACTCGGCATCGCCATGCGCCACCAAGGGCACACGCTCGGCGGGCGAGAGACCCATTTCGCTGCGCAGCGCGCGGCACACGCCCACCAGCGACTTGAGCTGTGCCACCCAAGCATCGCTGACGGGGTCGATCTTGCCCAGCTCAGGCTGCGGGTAGCGTGCCGCGGCCACGGTGCTGCTGTCACCCTCGGCTTTGCGGCCGGCCACCACCGCCACGGTGTTCCACAGCTCGGCGGTGATGAAGGGCGCAATGGGGTGCAGCAGGCGCAGCACGGTCTCCAGGGTGCGGATCAGCGTGCGGCGGGTGGCGCGCTGCTGGGCTTCGCTGCCGGTTTGGATCTGCACCTTGGCGATTTCCAGGTACCAGTCGCAGTATTCGTCCCACACGAACTGGTAGATGGTGTTGGCCACGTTGTCCAAGCGGTACTCGGCAAAGCCTTGGTGCACGGCTTGCTCCACGCGCTGCAGCTCGCTGGCGATCCAGCGGTCGGCAGGGCTGAAGCTCATATAGCCGTGGGCCGCGCCGCCCACCGAGCACTCGTCTTTGGTGTGCTCCATCAGGCCGCAGTCTTGGCCCTCGCAATTCATCAGCGCAAACTTGGTGGCGTTCCAGAGCTTGTTGCAGAAGTTGCGATAGCCCTCGCAGCGCTTGGAGTCAAAGTTGACGGTGCGGCCCAGCGTGGCCATGGCCGCAAAGGTGAAGCGCAGTGCGTCGGCGCCATAGGCGGGAATGCCTTCTGGGAACTCCTTCTCGGTGTTCTTGCGCACCTTGGGTGCGGTCTCGGGCTTGCGCAGGCCCACCACGCGCTTGTCCAGCAGGGGGGCCAGCGCGATGCCGTCAATCAGGTCGACCGGGTCCAGCACATTGCCCTCGGACTTGCTCATCTTGTGGCCTTGAGCGTCCAGCACCAGGCCGTGGATGTAGACATCCTTGAAAGGTACTTTGCCAGTGAAGTGCTTGGTCATCATGATCATCCGGGCGACCCAGAAGAAGATGATGTCGTGGCCCGTCACCAGCACTTGGCTGGGCAAGAAGAGGTCTTGCTCGATGGTCTTTTCAGGCCAGCCCAGGGTGGAGAAGGGCACCAAAGCGGAGGAATACCAGGTGTCCAGCACGTCGGGGTCGCGGGTCAGGGCGCCGGCATAGCCTGCGGCGGCGGCCTGGGCGCGGGCATCAGCCTCATTGCGAGCGACAAAGACTTCGCCGCCTTCGCCATGCCAGGCCGGGATCTGATGGCCCCACCAAAGCTGGCGCGAAATGCACCAGTCTTGGATGTTTTTCATCCACTGGTTGTAGGTGTTGACCCAGTTCTCGGGCACAAACTTGACCGCCCCTGAATCCACCGCCTCGATGGCTTCTTCCGCAATGCTTTGGCCGCTGGCGCCGGCCTTCGTCATGGCCACGAACCACTGGTCGGTCAGCATGGGCTCGATGATCTGCCCGGTGCGCGCGCACTTGGGCACCATCAGCTTGTGCTTCTTGACTTCCACCAGCAGGCCTTCGGCCTCCAGTTGGGCCACGATCTGCTTGCGGGCCACGAAACGGTCCAGGCCCACATAGGCCGCGGGGATGTCCGTTGCCTCATGGGCGCTGACCTTGGCCTCCAGGTTGAAGATGGTCAGCATGGGCAAGCTGTGGCGCAGGCCGACTTGGTAGTCGTTCTGGTCATGCGCCGGGGTGACTTTGACCACGCCGGTGCCAAAGGCTTTGTCCACATAATCGTCGGCAATCACCGGCACCAAGCGGCCGGTGATGGGCAGGCGCACTTGCTGGCCAATCAGGTGGGTATAACGCTCATCTTCGGGGTGAACCATGACGGCGGTGTCGCCCAGCATGGTCTCGGGCCGGGTGGTGGCGACCACCAAGGATTCCGTGCTGCCCTCGACGGGATAGCGGATGTGCCACAGCGATCCGTCGGCCTCTTCGTTTTCAACTTCCAGGTCAGAGACGGCGGACTTCAAGATCGGGTCCCAACTCACCAGGCGCTTGCCGCGGTAGATCAGGCCTTCTTCGTAGAGGCGCACAAAGGTCTCGGTCACCACCTTGGAGAGCTTCTCGTCCATGGTGAAGTACTCATGGTCCCAGCTCACTGAAGCGCCCATGCGGCGCATTTGGCCAGTGATGGTCGAGCCGCTTTGCTCCTTCCACTCCCAGACCTTGGCGACAAAGTTTTTGCGCGCTTCTTCCGGGGTCGGGCCCATGTCGTAGCGGCTGATGCCCTTTTCTTGCAACTGGCGCTCCACCACGATCTGGGTGGCAATGCCCGCATGGTCGGTGCCCGGCACCCACAAGGTGTTGAAGCCACTCATGCGGTGATAGCGCGTGAGCGAGTCCATGATGGTTTGATTGAAGGCATGGCCCATGTGCAGGGTGCCCGTCACATTGGGCGGAGGCAACTGCACGCAAAAAGAGGGCTTGGAGGCATCCAGGGTCGGCCGGTAGAGGCCGCTTTGCTCCCACAAGCTGGCCCAGTGGCGCTCAAGTTGGGAGGGGTCGAAGGATTTCGCGAGTTCAGTCATGGCACATCCAGGCATTACCTAGCTTTACGTGAAGCCACGGTCAACGCCAAACCGAGTTAGGGAGTTGCTCAATTGTAGGTGGTGGTCTAGGGTGTCGGGCTGCGGCGCTGACTGAACCTTGAGGCTGCCGTGTTACCGTTGTTTTTGATATTGCTGCCCCCAAAAAGGAAGAATCAAAATGCGTGTTCAAGCAACTGCTTTTCAGACTGGCGCAGTGCGCCGTGTGGCACTGGGCCTGACCTTGGCGGCTACGGCCGCCTTGACGGCTTGCGGGGGCGGAGATGACGGTACTTATGTTCCTCCGCCCCAGTCTTGCTCGGTGGCCGACCAGAACACCTGGTTGCGCAGCTATATGAACGATTGGTACTACTGGTACGCACTGAGCCCAGATCCGAGCCCTGTGGGCTACAGCACCGTGGACAGCTATTTCAAGGCCAAGCTGTATCAAGGCGGCAATTCAGTGTTCCCGGCGGATCGCTGGAGCTATTCCATCCCCACAGCCGACTATGAGCGCTTCTTCGGCGCTGGCCAAACCATGGGTTATGGCGTGATGGTGGCCGGTCGCGAAGTCACTGGGCAGCCCAATTCACCGCTCTACGTTCGCTATGTGGAGCCTGGCTCTCCAGCCGCTGCAGCGGGTTTGGTGCGCGGCGATGTGGTCTTGGCCGTCAACGGTGTCCCGTCCTCCACCGTCATCAGCACAGACAACTATGCGGCGCTCAGCGCCACCGCTGCGGGCCAAACTCTGAACCTCATGGTCGGCAAATCCGGAAGCGTTGAAGCGCGCTTGGTGACCTTGACCTCAGCGGTTTACAGCTTGGTGCCTGTCCCGACCAGCACGACGGTTCTCTCCGCAGGAGGGCGCAAGATGGGTTATGTGATGGTCAAGGACATGATCAGCCAGGCCATCAATCCGCTGGATGCGGCCTTTGCACAGTTCAAGCGCGACGGTGTGTCTGAAGTCATGATTGACTTGCGCTACAACGGGGGCGGCTTGGTGGACACGGCCAGCAAGATCGCGTCCTACCCTGCGTCTCATCGCACCTCAGGCGCTGCGTTTGCCAGCTTGCTCTACAACGACAAGCACTCGTCGTCCAACCAAACCTTCACCTTCGGTAATCCGATCAACGCTTTGGCCATGAGCCGGGTGTATGTGCTGACCGGCTCGCGCACCTGTTCGGCCAGCGAGCAACTCATCAACGCCTTGTCGCCTTTTGTCAGCGTGGTCACCATTGGCAACACCACCTGTGGCAAGCCGGTCGGCTTTTTGCCGCAGGCGGATGGCTGCGGCACCACCTACAGCGTGGTCAACTTCGAATCGGTGAATGCGCGCAATGAGGGCCGCTACTTCAACGGTTTTGCCGCCACCTGCCCGGTGGCCGAAGACTTCACCAAGCCGCTGGGCTCGGTCAGCGAGCCCTTGCTGGTGGCTGCGGCCAACCATGCGGATGGTCTGGGCTGCCCCGCTGTGACCAATGATCGGGTCCAGCCGCAGTCGGCTTCGTCCAAGCTCTTGAAGTCTTGGCAGGGCGAGCCCGGCGACCGCTTTGGGGGCATGGTGGCGCGCTGATTCATGCGCTCCAACGCAAAGGGCCTGCACGTGCAGGCCCTTTTTCATGGTGAAGCCCCGCAGCGCAAGTCCGCGCTGGCTCCGGGGTTTACATCAGCAGGTGCTCGCCCGCGTTCTCGCCGCCCAAGATCACATAGTTGACCCGGCGCAGGTCGTGCAGGGCGCGGCCGCCGGCATAGGAGATGGAGCTTTGCAGGTCTTCTTGCATCTCGCGCAAAGTGTCTGCCAGCTTGCCTTTGACCGGCTCCAAGATGCGCTTGCCTTCCACGTGCTTGTACTCGCCTTTGTTGAAGTCGCTGGCTGAGCCGTAGTACTCCTTGTAGAGCTTGCCATCCACCTCGACGGTGGCGCCGGGGGACTCCTCATGGCCGGCAAAGAGCGAGCCCACCATCACCATGGCCGCACCGAAGCGCACGCTCTTGGCAATGTCGCCGTGGTGGCGAATGCCGCCGTCGGCAATGATGGGCTTGGTGGCCACGCGGGCGCACCACTTCAGCGCGCTGAGCTGCCAGCCACCGGTGCCAAAACCGGTTTTCAGGCGGGTGATGCACACCTTGCCGGGGCCGATGCCCACTTTGGTGGCGTCGGCGCCCCAGTTTTCCAGGTCGATCACGCCTTCCGGTGTGCCCACGTTCCCGGCGATGATGAAAGCCTGCGGCAGCTTGGCTTTGATGTACTCGATCATCTGGCGCACGCTCTCGGCGTGGCCGTGGGCAATGTCAATGGTGATGTAGTCCGCGCCGACGCCCTCAGCCGCCAAGCGGTCGATGACGTCACGATCGGCCGGCTTCACGCCGGAGCTGATGGACACCATCAAGCCCTTGTCGCGCATCTGCTTGGCAAAGCAGACGTTGTCCAGGTCAAAGCGGTGCATGACGTAGAAAAAGCCATTCGCGGCCAAGAACTCGGCAATGCGCTCGTCCAACACGGTCTTCATATTGGCCGGCACCACCGGCAGCTTGAAGCGCCGCCCACCAAACTCGACGCTGGTGTCACACTCCGCGCGGCTTTCTACCCGGCACTTGCGGGGCAAGAGCAGGACGTTGTCATAGTCAAAAATTTCCATCTCACAGGCTCCATTGAGGATGCGGCGCGTTGAGAAGCAGTGCGCCGGCAAAGGGCTGCGAGCGCTTGACCTGGAGACCCGGCTCACCTGGCAGGGCGCCAGGGCTGTGCACACGCCTGAGGGCAGGGCGGTGGGCACAAAAAACCGGGCGCCAGAATTTGGGCCCGGTGATCGATTGTACGCAGGCTCTGGCCGCCGCGTTGCGTGGGGTGTATGCACCCTGTCACAACCCGTCGTCTCAAAGCGGCGAACACCGTCTCTACAATCCACCGATGGAGATCCATCCCCCCTCGGCGCCAGCGCCAGTTTCTGACCCGTCCTCTGTGCCTGCAGGCAGCTTGTTGCGGGGCTTGAACCCTGAGCAGTACGAAGCCGTCACCTTGCCGCATGTGCCGGCCCTGATCCTCGCCGGTGCCGGCTCTGGCAAGACCCGCGTCCTGACCACGCGCATCGCTTGGTTGCTGCAGACCGGCCAAATGTCTCCTGGTGGCGTGATGGCGGTGACCTTCACCAACAAGGCCGCCAAAGAAATGCTGACCCGCTTGTCGGCCATGCTGCCGGTGAACGTGCGGGGCATGTGGATCGGCACCTTTCACGGCCTGTGCAACCGCTTTTTGCGGGCCCACTGGAAGGTGGCAGGTTTGCCTCAGGCCTTTCAGATCTTGGACAGCAGTGACCAGCTTTCCGCCGTCAAGCGTGTCATCAAGGGCATGAACCTGGATGAAGAGCGCTTTGTGCCCAAGCAGGTGAGCTGGTTCATCGCGGGGGCCAAAGAAGACGGCAAGCGCCCGGGTGATGTGGCCATCCACGACGGGCAGACGCAGAAGCTGGTGGAGATCTACCAAGCCTATGAAGACCAATGCCAGCGCGAGGGCGTGGTGGACTTTGCCGAGTTGATGTTGCGGACCTATGAGCTGATGCGCGACAACGCCCCCTTGCGCGAGCATTACCAACGCCGCTTTGGCCACATCTTGGTGGATGAGTTCCAGGACACCAACCGCCTGCAATATGCCTGGCTGAAGATGTTTGCCGGGCCGCAGTGTTCGGTGCTGGCCGTGGGCGACGATGACCAGAGCATCTATGCCTTCCGTGGCGCGCAGGTGGGCAATATGGCCGACTTCGAGCGCGAGTTCCGCGTCCAGCACATCATCAAGCTGGAGCGCAACTACCGCTCCTGCGGCAATATTCTGGACGCGGCCAACCATCTGATTGGCCACAACAGTCGCCGCTTGGGCAAGAACCTGCGCACCGAGGCGGGGCCAGGCGAGCCGGTGCGCGTGCAGGAGTCGGCCAGCGACTACTCAGAGGCGCAATGGATTCTGGAAGAAGCCCAGCAACTGCACCGCCAAGGCATGGCGCGTCGCGAGATCGCCATCCTCTATCGCAGCAATGCCCAGTCCCGTGTCATCGAGTCGGCCCTCTTCAATGCGGGCATTCCGTACCGGGTGTATGGCGGCCTGCGCTTCTTCGAGCGGGCTGAGGTCAAGCATGCCTTGGCCTATCTGCGCCTGATCGAAAACTGCAACGACGACACCAGTTACCTGCGGGTGGTCAACTTCCCGACGCGGGGCATTGGCGCTCGCACGCTGGAGCAGTTGCAAGACGCTGCCCGCAGCAGTGGCCGCAGCCTGTGGCAGAGCGTGGGCGCAGTGGGCGGCAAGGGTGGCGGCAATTTGGTGGCCTTCAACCAACTGATCGACAGCATGCGCAACGAGACGCGCGGCTTGACGCTGCGCGAGATCATTGAGGTGATGCTGCAACGCAGTGGCCTGGTCGATTTTTATCGCACCGAAAAGGAAGGCGCCGACCGCATCGAGAACTTGGAAGAACTGGTCAACGCGGCCGAGGCCTTTGTCACCCAAGAGGGCTTTGGCAAAGACGCGGTGGCTTTGCCCGTGGATGAGCTGGCCCCGGGCAGCATGGCCGAAGGCCTGCCGCGTGCCGTCGCGGCGGTGGACCTGAAACCTGACGCTGAAACCGGTGAGATCATGAGCCCGCTGGCGGCCTTCTTGACGCATGCTGCGCTGGAGGCCGGCGACAACCAGGCGCAAGCCGGCCAAGACGCGATCCAGTTGATGACGGTGCATTCGGCCAAGGGCCTGGAGTTCGACGCGGTCTTCATCACTGGCTTGGAAGAGGGGCTGTTTCCGCACGAGAACTCGGCCAATGAGCCCGATGGTTTGGAGGAAGAGCGCCGCCTGATGTATGTGGCCATCACCCGGGCGCGCCAACGGCTTTACCTTAGCTTCAGCCAAACCCGCATGCTGCACGGCCAGACGCGCTATCACATCAAGAGCCGCTTCTTTGATGAGCTGCCCGAGACCGCGCTGAAGTGGCTCACGCCGCGCACCCAAGGCTTCGGCAGTGGTTTCGCACGCGACTATCAAGCCGCTTGGCAGCGCGGCAGTGGCTTGCAGTCCATGGTGGGCGCGGGTCAGCAGCCATATCGGACGCCTGCTCCCCCACCGCCCATGCCCACGCGCAGCCCCACGGAAGTGGGCGGGCAGCGCTTCAAGGCCGGCATGTCGGTCTTCCACACCAAGTTCGGTGAAGGGGTGATCGTGACGCTGGAGGGCAGCGGCACCGAGGCCCGTGCCCAGGTCAACTTCGGCCGCCACGGCCCTAAATGGCTGGCGCTGAGTGTGGCCAAGCTCACCATCGTGGAGTAAGCCCTTGGCTGCTGCGCACCGCCTTCACCCGGCTGCCGCCTGTGGCGGGCTGGCGTTTGCGGTGTGCCAAGCTCTTTGGCTCGTGCTGGTGGGCCTCCCTCTGGCGGCGCACAGCCAGCCCCTCAGTCGTATCCTGGCCATTGAAGACGAGGCCCGATCGCGCCCTGACTTGGCTCGCGACAAGCTCTTGATGATGCGTGCGGGCATGTCCCCCGATGACCCAGAGCAGATCGACCTGCTGAGAGTGCTGGGTGAGGTGTCCCATGACCTTGGGCAGACCGAGCAGGCCGAACGCTATGCCATGGAGCTGGACCAACGCGGCTTGCGTTTGGCGCCGGCGCGGGCCCGCGAGGATGCACGCGCCGCAGCGGCTTGCTTGCGCGCGGAGTTGAGCCGCAACAAGACGCCCTTGGGTCAGTTGGATACCTTGATCGACGACGTCCTGCCCACCTTGAATGCGGACAGCCGCCTGGGTGTTCATCTCGCCTGTCTACTGACCAGCGCGGGGATCAAAGAAAGCCTGGGCAATTTGGAGCAAGCCATTGCCCGCCGCCAAGAGGCTTTGCGGCTTGCTGATGCGCTGCCGCAGCACTGGGCTTCCAGCAGCGTTCGCAGCTTGATGGCCGATGCCTACCGGCGCGCCGGCCACCTCGACAAAGCACAGGCCACCAACAATGAAGCGCGAGCCTTGGCCACGCAGCAGGGGGATTGGCGCTCATTGACCGAGGTCTTGCTGGTCGAGTCCATTTTGGCCACGGCCCGAGGTGACCAGAAAGCCGAGATGGAAGCTCTTCAGCAAGCCATTGGCTTTGCCAAGCGAGGCGGCTCGGTGCGGGATGAGGCCCTGGCCACGGGTAATCTGTCCGACGCTTATCTTCAGCGAAAGGACTACGCGCAAGCTCTTCGTACGGCAGAAAAGGCGCTGCCCTTGGCGCAGCAAGCGCACTACCGCGAGGCTGAAATCTTGGCGCAGCTCAACAAAGGCTTTGCCTTGATTGGGCTGGACCGTAAGGCGGAGGGTGTGGCCGCCATTCGGTCGGTGGTGGAAGGTTACCGCCGCTCCAATGAGGTGGTGGAGATGGCCGAGGTCATGTTTGAGCTCGGAGGCTTGTTGGAAGAGGGCGGCCATTGGGCGGATGCCTACACGGCTTATCGTGAGTACCGTCACTATGCCGACGAGGTCTCGCGGCAGGCTCGATTGCATGCGGTCTTGGAGCTGCAAGAGAGCTTTGACGCCGAGCGCCGGCACCGTGAGCGCGCCTTGTTGGCCGATGAGAACCACCTCAAGGAAGAAGCCTTGACGCGCTCCACCCTGATGTTCAGGCTCTGGGTCTTGGTGTCTGCCTTGGCCTTGGTCTTGCTCGCCTTGGCGGTGTTCTTTTATGGGCGCATGCGCCGCTTGCAACTGGCGCTGCGCAGCAATAACGAGAAGCTCAAGGTTCAAGGGGAGCAAGACCCATTGACGGGCCTGGCCAACCGGCGACATGGCCAGGCCTTGATGGCCAGCAGTGTGGTGGCGCGCGGCACCCTGTATCTGCTGGACCTTGATCACTTCAAGCAAATCAACGACACCTATGGCCATGCGGCGGGCGACGTGGTGCTGATCGAGGTGGCGCGCCGGCTCAAGGCTGTGTTGCGAGAGAACGATCGCGTCTATCGTTGGGGCGGTGAGGAGTTCCTGATCCTGGTGCGCTCCAGCACGCCCGAGCAAACTGACTTGCTGGCTCAGCGCTTGCTGCAATCTTTAGCGGCCTTGCCGGTGGTGATTGAGCAGCGCCATTTGGCGGTCACTGCCTCCATCGGTTACGCCGATTTTCCCTTGGCGCCTGGGCCGCTTGAACTGCAATGGGATCAAGCCCTGGACTTGGTGGACGCGGCCATGTATCTGGCCAAAACCCAAGGTCGTAACCGGGCTTGCGGCATCCGACATCTCTCCGCCCACAACACGCAGGAGTTGCAGGCTTTGATGCAGGACTTTGAGGGCGCTTGGCGGCGCGGCGGCATGACCCTGATCGAAACGGCCGGTCTGCCCCCCATGGGAAGTGCCTCATGAGGACATGGCAACGGCTGCTCTTCGTCGTCGTCAGTGTGCTGGCGGCAGCCGACTTGGCCTGGGCCTCCAGGCCTGAGCCTGCCCCTTTGGCGGCCAATGCCCAAGCCGCAGAGGCCATGAGCTGGGTGCATGAGTGGCAGAGCTACGGTTTTGATGCGCCTGAACGTGCCCAACAAGCCTTGGAGCTGGCCCTGGCCCAGCCGCCTGCAGGAATGCCGGCTGCGCAGTGGCAGCGCATGATCTGGCACAGCCGCGCCATGGTGGCTGCCGCCGTGGGAGATGCTGCGACACACCAATCGGCGCTGAGGCAACTGGAGTCCTTGACCACGGAAACCGGGGGATTGGCCGCTGTCGATCGCGCCCTGGCGTTGGCGGTGATGCACGCCTATCGCGCGCAATCTGTTCAGGCTGGCGACCTGGCCCAAAAGGCGGTGCTGGGCTATGAGTCCGCCTGTGGCGGTACGCCCCAGCCCTTGTTCTGTGACGCACGGTCCGGGTGGCGAGCTGCACATGTCCGTAGCGTGGCCGCGATGGGGCAGGGCCTCTTCGTGGAGGCTCGTGGGTTTGGTCAGGATGCTGAGCGCTGGGCTGAGCGATCCGGCGACGGCCGCCTCAAGGTCCGGGCGGCCACACTGCTGGCCGTGATCTCGCAACGATTGGCGGAGCCCGATCGCAGCCAGCACTACTTGCAGCGGGCCGAAGCCATGGCTCGGCAGGCCAATGCCTTGGACGCACTGGCTCGCTTGCGCGTGGAGCAAGCGGCCCTGCGCACAGCGCAGGGAGACAGCCACGGCGCTCAGCTGCTGCTGCAGGAGGCGCGCCGCCTGGCCCGGCAGTTTGGCTCGTCGCGCATGGAGGCGCAAATGGCGGTGGAGTTCAGTGCCAACTACCTCCACGAAGGCAAGCCCAAGGATGCTTTGGCGGTGGTGTTGGATGCGCTGCCTGTGGTGCGGCAGTTCAACGATTTGCACTTCGTCGCACCGCTGCTTCACAACGGTGGCTTGGCGCGCCTGGCCTTGGGTCAAGTGAGTGTGGCCACCCAAGAATTGGAAGCTGCGCAGACGCTGTGGCGTGAGGGGGGTGCGCAAGGGGCCATGCTGGCTGGGCTGCGGGAGTATGCCGATGCCCTGGCCGAGCGTGGCGAAGCGCGAGCGGCCTTGGCGCTCTACCACCGTGAGCAAGCGCTGCGCGATGAAATGCACGAGGCCAACCGAGAAGCCAGTTTGAGAGAGCTGAGAGCGCGCTACCGGACCGAGGCCGAGCAGCAAGAGTTGGCGCTCTTGGAGCGTGACAACGCAGTGAAGGCGGCGCGCCTGGAAAACCAACGCCTTCAACAGCGCATTTGGGCCGTGGCCGCAGGCCTGCTGGTGGCCGCATTGGCGGGCGTGGTGGTGCTGGTGCAGCGCACCCGCAAGGCCAATCTGCAGTTGCGCCGCAGCGAGGCGTTTTTGCGGGTTCAAAGCGAGCGCGACCCGTTGACTGGCCTCGCGAATCGACGGCATTTCCGTGATGTCTTGGCGGTGCAGGCTGCGCCCGCGCTGCCGGGGGCGGCCTCTTCGTTCTTGCGGGCCCGCGGAGGCGGCAGTGCGCCGGGTTCTTCCGGTGCGGGCTTTGAGGGGGGGCTGCTGCTGGTGGACGTGGATCACTTCAAGCGCATCAACGACGAGTACGGCCATGCGGCCGGCGACGCGGTGCTGGTGGAGCTATCGCGCCGCCTGGGTGGCACCGTGCGCAGCGATGATTTGGTGTGCCGTTGGGGTGGCGAGGAGTTTTTGATCTTCGTGCCCGGTTTGGCCGCCGAGAGCCTGGACATTCAGGCGCGCCGTTTGTTGGCCGTGGTGGGCGACCACCCGGTGGTGCTGCCCGATGGCCGGCAGCTTCCCGTCACCGCATCCTTGGGCTACGCGCGCTTCCCTTTGCCTCGGCAGATGGTTTCGCTGGACTGGGAGCAGGCGGTGAACCTGGTCGACATGGCGCTCTATTCAGCCAAAGGCCGTGGCCGTGACTGCGCTGCTGGCCTGACAGCCTTGGACGTCTCAGACGTCGCTGAGCTCCATGTGGTGGAGCAAGATTTTGAAGCTGCGCTGAACCGTGGCCAAGTGGGCTTGGCCGTGCAGGCGCGGGATCAAGCGGATTCCGGTTCGCCGAAGCAGTCGCGATAAGTGGGGTAGAGCGAGGCTTGGAAGGCCCCGATCATCGCGATGCCCAGCGGCACCACGGCCAGCATGGTCAGGCCGCCGCCCAAGAGGCCTGAGAGCACTGCGACGACAGCCATCGCGCCCACCATCACGCCGGCCCAGGCCAAGCCGAACACCGTGAACGCCGCCTTGGCGCGCCACAAGGCAATGGTGCTGGAGAACAGGGCCTGGGCCACGCTTTGCTGGCCCCACATGACCAGGGCTGGGGCATGCCAAAAGGGCAGGCCTACCAGCGTGGTGGCCACCAGACGCATGAACATGCCTTGCGCAATCGCGGGCGAGATCGCCAACTGCTCCATGTCTTGAGACTTGGCCATCGCGTCCGACAGCAGGCCCAACTGGCGGTTGAACTCGCCGCCGTCCAGCACATCGCACATCAAAATAGACAGCACGCACGCCAGCATGTAGAGGGCACAAAGCTGCAGCAGGTTGCGGCGCACCACCGGGCCTTGGCGCCAAGGCTCGGCAAAGACCTGGGGCTGCACCAGTTGGCCCCGCGCTGTGCGCAGCCCCGCGCACATATAGGCCAGACCCAGCAGTGGCACCATCATCAGTGCCAGGGGGCTGCCCACGACCGGGACCAGGCCTAGCAACTGGGCCGCGAGCAGGAACATCACGAACAAACTCGCAAAGCCCATCGGTTGCTTGAAAAAGTTGGCCAGCCCTTCACGCACCCACTGCACGCCGGCAGAGGCTGGTGGAGTCAACAGTCGGAGTCCCATGGTGGTGTGTGTGCTGTACGGTCAGGGTAAGGGCATGTCAAAGAGCAGGTCGCCAAGGCTGGGCGCGGCAGTCCTGCAGCACGCGCTCCAGATGCGCCGGGTCTTTGGGGGTCAGCAGCGAGGCGGCCCGAGGCAGGTGCCAATCAGCCAAGCGCGACAACCAAAACCGCAAGGCGGCCATACGGCGCATGGCGGGTAGCAAGCGCCATTCTGCCGCCGTCACCGGCTGCCCCGCTTGCGTGCGGGCTTGGGCATAGCCTTCGCACAAGGCTTGTGCGGCCTCGGGCACCAGGTGGCCGCTGCTCAAGTCCACGCACCAGTCATTGAGGGTGACCGCTAAGTCAAACACCCAATGGTCGACCCCTGCGAAGTAGAAGTCGATCACGCCGCTGAGGGACTCGCCGTCAAACAGCACGTTGTCGCGGAACATATCCGCGTGCACCGGGCCTTGCGGCGCATGTTGGGCATCTGCCGAGGCCAAGCTCAGGTGCTGGTGGGCCAACTCTTCTTGCAGCAGCACGGCTTGGGTGCCTTGCAGATACGGGGCAACCACCTGGGCGGCCTGCTCCCGCCACGCCGGCCCGCGCAAATTGGGTTGGCGCAGCGGGGCGTCTGCCGCCGCCACGTGCAGGCGGGCTGAGAGCTCGCCAGCCTGGCGAATTTGCGCCAAGGAGGGGGCGACCACATCGCGGCCACTCAGGCAATTCACCAGGGCCGCAGGCTTGCCGCAGACTTCGTGGATCAAGCCGCCTTCAGGCCCCGCCACGGGCGCGGGCACCGGCAGGCCCCGGTCGGCCAAGTGCCGCATGAGCTGCAGATAAAACGGCAGCTCGGCGGTAGAGAGACGCTCGAACAGCGTCAGCACCCACACGGCTTCAGGCGTGCGGACGAAGTAATTGGTGTTTTCAATCCCGGCGCCGATGGGTGTCAAGGATTCCAGTGGCCCTAGGCTCAGCTGCGCCAGCAATGTCTGGGCAGCCTCGGGCTGAACGTCGGTGTAGACGGCCATGGCAAAAGATCAGTGTGAGCAGCCGCCCAGCGGCGACCACCAAAAATTAAAAGTTCAGGGCCCACCAGACCCGCTTGCCCGCCTTAGGGTCGGCTTCCGCGGCCCGGCCGGTGGTGTCCGGCACGGTGATGTCGTAGGCCTTGGCGCCAGGCACCTTGGATTGCACTGTGATGCGCACGGTCTGGCCACGCACCTTGAGCGACTCAATGCGGTTTTGATCGTCTTCAATCACGCTGCGCTCTACCGCGGCCTCGCCGCCGCGCACGCCAGACTCGGCGGGGGTGGGCTCGGCGGCCTGCACAGGCAGCACAGCGGCGCAGGACAGTGCCAAAGCAAGGGCGAAGGGCTGACTGATTTTGAGCATGTCGCGCAGTGTACCCGGGGCGACAAACCCGAGTCCGCGCCACAATGGCAGCATGCAAGACCCCGCACTGCCCAACAAAGCCTCTCTGCTGCTGGTGGATGGCTCCAGCTACCTCTATCGCGCCTACCACGCCATGCCCGATCTGCGGGGTCCGGGGGGCGTGCCCACTGGCGCCATCCACGGCATGGTGGCCATGATGAAGCGCTTGCGCGAGCAAGTGGGCGCAGGGCACGCCGCCTGCGTGTTTGACGCCAAAGGCCCGACCTTCCGCGACGAGTGGTACCCCGAGTACAAGGCCCAGCGCGCCCCCATGCCCGACGACCTGCGCGCGCAGATCGCCCCCATCCACGAGGTGGTGCGCTTGATGGGCTGGCCGGTATTGGAAGTGCCGGGCATTGAGGCTGACGACGCCATTGGCACCCTGGCCCGCGTGGGCGCAGCCAGCGGCCACCAGGTGCTGATTTCTACCGGCGACAAAGACCTGGCGCAGCTGGTGACCGAGCGCGTCACCCTGATCAACACCATGAGCATGGAGCACTTGGATGTGGCCGGCGTGCTGGCCAAGTTTGGCGTGCCACCCGACCGCATCATCGACTACCTGACCCTGATTGGCGACACGGTGGACAACGTGCCTGGGGTTGAGAAGGTGGGCCCCAAAACGGCGGTGAAGTGGCTGGCCGAGCATGGCTCGCTGGACGGCGTGGTGGCTGCTGCCAGCCAGATCAAGGGCGTGGCCGGTGAGAACCTGCGCAAGGCGCTGGACTGGCTGCCCATGGGCCGCAAGCTCATCACCGTGGTGACCGATTGCGACTTGGCGGGCCATGTCGAGGGCTGGCCCTCGGTTGAAGCCCTGGCGCTCAAAGAGGTGGACCGCGAAGGCCTGCTGGCTTTTTATGAGCGTTATGGCTTCAAAACCTGGCGCCGCGAACTGGAGGCCGAGCTGGGCCGCAGTAGAAGCCCTGAAGCCGCACCAGCTCCGTCTCGGGCCCAGGGTGACTTGTTCGAGCCTACCGCCCCCGCCGCACCGCGCACCGACCTGGCCCGCGAGTACGAGACCATCAGCACCTGGGCGCAGTTTGAAGCTTGGCAGGCCAAGTTGGCTGCTGCCCCCTTGGTGGCGCTGGACACCGAGACCGACTCGCTGGACGCCATGCAAGCTCGCATCGTGGGCCTCAGCGTGGCGGTGGAGCCAGGCCGCGCGGCTTACATCCCGCTGGCGCATGACTACCCTGGCGCGCCGGACCAGTTGCCGCTGGACGAAGTGCTGGCGCGCCTGAAGCCCTGGCTGGAAGACGCCCAAGCTGCCAAGCTGGGCCAGAACATCAAGTACGACCTGCATGTGTTTGCCAACCATGGCATTGCCGTGCAGGGCTATCAGCACGACACCATGCTGCAAAGCTATGTGCTGGAGGCCCACCTCAAGCACAGCCTGGAGAGCCTGGCCGAGCGTCACCTGGGCCGCAAAGGCCTGAGCTATGAAGAGCTGTGCGGCAAAGGGGTGAACCAAATCTCTTTCTCGCAGGTGGACATCGAGCGCGCCACCACCTACAGCGGTGAAGACAGCGAGATGTGCCTGCAGGTGCATCAGACCCTGATGCCGCAGATCGAGGCCCATGCGGGCCTCAGCCATGTCTATCGCGCCATCGAGATGGACGCCGTGCCGGTGCTGATGCGCATGGAGCGCACGGGGGTGCTGATCGACAGCCAGCGCCTGGCCCAGCAAAGCCAGCAGTTGGCCGAGCGCATGCTGGCGTTGGAGGCCGAGGCCTATGAGGTGGCGGGCCAGCCCTTCAACATGGCCTCGCCCAAGCAGATTGGGGAAATCTTGTTTGGCAAGCTGGGCCTGCCCGTCAAGAAAAAGACGGCCTCGGGCGCGCCCTCGACCGATGAAGAGGTGCTGCAAGAGCTGGCGGCCGACTACCCGCTGCCCGCCAAGCTGCTGGAACACCGCAGCTTGGCCAAGCTCAAAGGCACTTACACCGACAAGTTGCCGGGCATGATCAACCCGCGCACGGGCCGCGTGCACACCAACTATGCGCAGGCGGTGGCTGTGACGGGGCGCTTGTCCAGCAACGACCCGAACCTGCAGAACATCCCCATCCGCACGCCTGAAGGCCGCCGGGTGCGCGAGGCCTTCATTGCGCCTGAGGGCTGCCGCATCGTCAGCGCCGACTACTCGCAGATCGAGCTGCGCATCATGGCCCACCTGAGCGAAGACCCGGGCCTGCTGCGCGCTTTTGAGCAGGGCCTGGATGTGCACCGCGCCACGGCGGCCGAGGTCTTTGGCCTGGAGCCTGAGGCCGTGAGCAGCGAGCAGCGCCGCTATGCCAAGACCATCAATTTCGGCCTCATCTACGGCATGGGCGCCTTCGGTTTGGCGCAGAGCTTGGGCATAGACCAAAAGGCCGCCAAGAACTACATCGAGCGTTATTTCGACCGCTTTGCCGGGGTCAAGCGCTACATGGAATCGACCAAGGCCAGCGCCGCCGAGCTGGGCTATGTGGAAACCGCCTTTGGCCGCCGCCTGTGGCTGCCCGAGATCCGTGGCGGCAATGGCCCGCGCCGCGCTGGTGCAGAGCGTCAGGCCATCAATGCACCGATGCAGGGCACAGCCGCCGATTTGATCAAGCTGGCGATGGTGGCGGTGCAACACGCGCTGGACACCGAGCAGCGCGCCAGCCGCATGGTCATGCAGGTGCATGACGAACTGGTGCTGGAAGTGCCCGAGGCCGAGCTGGACTGGGCCCGCGAGGCCATTCCGCGCCTGATGGCCGGCGTGGCGCAGATGCGCGTGCCGCTCTTGGCCGAGGTGGGGGTGGGCTTGAACTGGGACGAGGCGCACTGAAGACGGCTTGCTTGGGCCGTGCTGCAAAGGCGCCGGCCCGTTAGCACTGGGCACGAAGCTTGCTGCATACACCACCGTATGGTCATGTCTGACGCAGTCCTGACAGCTTGACACTGTGTCTCTGGGTGTTTTCGCGCTGGTGCGCGTCAGCACGCTTAGGCATCATGGTTGCAAACAAAATCCGCCGTTGTCATCATGTCCAGCCCGCTCCAGGTTCTCTGCCTTTCCACCAAGACCCCCGACTTGTTCACCTCGGCCTTTGGGCCGTTTGTGACCCAGGCCTGCCCGTCGCTGGAAGAGGCCTCAGCGCGTTTGCACCAGGAGAGCCATCACGCTCTGCTGATTGACCTCAACCTGATCGGCGGCGTTGAGACCTTGGCCGGCTGGACGGGCTTGCCCAGTGCTCTGCTGGACACCACGGTGGTGGTGATGGCGCTGGAGCCCTCTTGGCCCCTCTGCCAGCGATTGGTGCAGTTAGGCGTGCGCGAAATCATCTCCACCCGCGAGGTCAACCCCGAGATGCTGGGCCGCGTGTTGCGCCTGGCCATTGAGCGCAAGCGCACCGACGACATCGCCCGCCGTGCCTTGAGCAGCGACCTGGCGACTGGCCTGCCCAACCACAGCCAGTTGATGGAGCACATGACCCATCTGCTGGCCCTGCGCGAGCGCGAGCCCGCCTCCATGGCCTTGATCGTGCTGCAGCTCGACGGCTTCCGTCCGGTCGAGTCGGCCTACGGCGTTGAAGCCGCCAACGTGCTGCGCCGCAAAGCCGCCGTGCGCCTGCGCGCCTCTTTGCGCGCCAGCGACGTGGTGGCGTCCTTAGGCAGCGACATGTTTGCCGTGCTCCTGGCCTGGATAGACGCCGAAGACGATGGCCAGCGCGTGGCCCAAAAGCTGGTGCAAACCGTGATGCAGCCCTTCCAAGTCGGCGGCCAAGCCGTGCCCATCACCGCCCGCGCCGGCGTGGGCCAGTACCCCGCCCATGGCCGCGACGCGCAATCTCTGCTGCGCCATGCGGCCACCCAAGCCTCAGTCGGCCAGCTCGGCCGCTTGCTGGCGGCGGATGCGGCGGCGAATGACGATTGAGCTGGTCTTGACGCCACGGTTTTGAATTGTTCGCACTCGGCCTGCCTGAGCGTTCATAGCGGCATGTGTGGAGCCAAGCTTCCCCACCGTTCGCCCTGAGCCTGTCGAAGGGCCGCTCTGCCAGTTCGATGCCGCTTTCAGGTGGTGGCCTGCTAGCCCAGGCGCGGGGTAGGCCCCAGGGCTCATGCGAGAGACGGTCGGCTAAAGCCGACTCCCTTCGGTGCTCGGGCAAGGCCGTGCGCCGTCAAACTCCCTCCGCTCGCCTTCGGCTCGCTATGGTCAAACAATGACGGCGAGTATGTTCTTGAAGCGCGCGATTACGCTCGCCACGCCCTTGCCCTGCGCGCCTCAGCGCCTCTCAAATCGCCCTGGGGCCTACCCCGCGCCAGGGCGGTTGGCGTGGTGGCGCGAGCGAGCGCTTCACGCTTTCTCGTCAGCGACGCGCTTCCAAATAATCGGCTCGGACGCATGTGGGCGCCGACCCGTGATGTCTGCGACAAGCCACTCGCCACCCCGCAGCGTGGCAATGTTTTGAGCACCGATGCCGGCGAGCGGAATCTTCAGCCGCCAGTACCAAGGCGTGGCGCTGGCACCTGTGCGCTTCCAGCTCAGGTACAGGAAGCGAGCTTGGGGCGTACCGTGGACAAACGGACCCCGAAAATCGATGTCCCCGCTCAAGGCATCGATGCGTGCCTCGGCTGAGCACTCAAAGCACATCTCACCGTCTTGGCCCTTTCGCCCGGCGTGCACAGCCTGCTTTTTGTCTTGAATGCCGACGTCCAGTGGGCCTTCTTCAGACGGTGTTTCGGGCATCGACTGGCAAACGAGGCGGAGGGTGAGTTTCTTGGATGTCGTGGGCATGGCGGCGTGCTGAGTTGACGAGGCGTGGGGTTTCGAGGCTAGCCGTCGCGAGACGGCTTCAGGTCCTCTGCCAGTCAATGCGGTGAAGTCCTAGTACCCACATTCATGCTGTCGCGCGCCGGTCCCGTTCGAACATGGCCCACGCATAGGTCAGCAAACCAATCATCTCAGCCCCGAAATGATCGGTTGCATGTGGATCGGAGCTCACGATACTCACAGACGTTCCGATCCTAAATCTCTGCAATTGATCGCTGCCGATCGAGTAGCGGCGGGACCCAGGCTCGATGAGCAAGAGCAGTTCTGGCCCCAAGAGCTGGTCGCGCCTCCACGCTAGATCCAGAGTCCTTCCGTCCGAGCCAGTCCATGCAACGACGCGAAACCACTTTCGCACTGGCTTGTAAATTTCTGATCCCAATTGAAGCCGCCTTGCACCATCGCTAACGGCTAGAAGTTGACCGTTGAGCGAGGCTGAGAGGCGATGCTGCTCGTATACGAATCGGGTTGCGGCCAGGGCCGGAACCGAGCTTTCGAATTCAAAATCGACGCCGAGAAAACCGACATCACTGAGGCGAGCCCAAGCTGTCACCGAAGACCTCCCATTTTCGCGCCGAACTCAGTAGCAAGGTTTTAGGCCTTGTCCACATTGCTGCATGAGACTTGATGTTTTGGAAATCAGGGCTGTGTCTCAAATCTAGCTCTCTTTAGCCTAGCCCATAGCGATCCCGTCAGTCTTCTTCCCCATGTCCTTTGGCGTCATTAGTCGGTTAGACCGTTTGGGCGAATTCGGCAGGGGGAAGGGTGTCAAAGATCTACTCAAGCGGGCACCTACATAAACGTCCTCATGAGTTTGCTACTGATGACGCTTTCCCGAGAGATCAGCCCAGCACTGCAGAGAACACGGCACTACTGGCTCGGCGAACCACTAAGACGGACGGCATCGACACATCGTGTCCCGTCCGCAAGCCACCCCCGCCCTCACCGCGCTGCCGCAGGCCATGGCCCGGGGCGATTTCTTCGGCGCTGAGGCGCGCAGGGCAAGGGCGTGGCGCGCGTATTCGCGCGCTTCAAGAACATACTCGCCGTCACTGTTTGACCATAGCGAGCCGAAGGCGAGCGGAGGGAGTTTGACGGCGCACGCCCTTGACCGAGCACCGAAGGGAGTCGGCTTCAGCCGACCGCCGATGCATGAGCCCCGGGCCATGGCTTGTGGCAGCGCACGCTCAAACCGCCGCGCGTTACTGCCAAGCCGCTGATTTACTTCTGAATATCACCCAAGCAGAGGTACTTGACCTCTACATAGTCATCCATGCCCTGGCGTGCACCTTCGCGGCCCAGGCCGGATTGCTTGACGCCGCCGAAGGGCACTTCGGCGGTGGAGATCAGACCGGTGTTCACGCCCACCATGCCGTACTCCAGGCCTTCGCCCACGCGGAAGATGCGGCCGATGTCGCGGCTATAGAAATAACTGGCCAGGCCGAACTCGGTGGCATTGGCCAACTCGATGGCTTCGGCTTCTGTGTCGAAGCGGAAGATCGGTGCGACTGGGCCAAAGATTTCTTCGCGGGCCACGCGCATCTCGGGCGTCACGCCTGAGAGCACCGTGGGTGTGTAGAAACGCTCCCCAATGCGCTCGCCGCCCACCACCACTTTGGCGCCCTTGTCCAGCGCGTCGGCCACCAGGGTTTCGATCTTCTGCATCGACGGCTCGTCGATCTGCGGGCCTTGGTTGATGCCGGGCTCAAAGCCATTGCCCACCTTGATGGCGGCCGCCTTCTCGGCCAGCTTGGCCACAAAGGCGTCGTACACGCTGCTCTGCACGTAAAAGCGGTTGGCGCACACGCAGGTTTGTCCGGCATTGCGGTATTTGCTGACCATGGCGCCTTCGACGGCAGAGTCCAGGTCTGCGTCGTCAAACACGATGAAGGGTGCATTGCCGCCCAACTCTAGCGAGATCTTCTTGATGGTGGGCGCGCATTGCGCGGCCAAGATGCGGCCGACTTCGGTGGAGCCGGTGAAGGACAAGTGCCGCACCACGTCGGAGCTGCACAGCACTTTGCCAATCTCAATCGAGTTGTCGCCATCGGCCGTCAAGATGTTCAGCACGCCCGCAGGCATGCCGGCCCGCTGGGCCAGCTCGGCCACGGCCAGGGCGGAGAGCGGCGTTTGCTCGGCGGGCTTGATCACCACTGGGCAGCCGGCAGCCAGGGCTGGGGCCACTTTGCGGGTGATCATGGCGATGGGGAAGTTCCAAGGCGTGATGGCCGCGCACACGCCGATGGGCTGCTTGACGACAAGATAACGCTTGTTGTTGTCGGTGGTGGGAATAGTCTCGCCATAGACGCGCTTGGCCTCTTCGGCAAACCACTCGACAAAGCTCGCGCCATAGGTGACCTCACCGCGCGCTTCCGCCAGGGGCTTGCCTTGCTCGGCCGTCATCAGGCGGGCCAGGTCGTCGGCGTTGGCGTGCAGCAGGGCAAACCAGCGCATCAAGATAGCGGCGCGCTCCTTGGCGGGCTTGGCGCGCCAAGCAGGCCAAGCCTTGTTGGCCGCGACGATGGCGTTGTGTGCGTCGGTGGCCCCCAGGTTGGCCACATCGGCCAGGTGCTCGCCGGTGGCTGGGTCCGTCACGGCAAAGCGGTTGGAAGACGCCACCCACTCGCCGCCGATCAGGGCGTCGGTCTTGAGCAAGCTGGGGTCGTTGAGCTGGGAGAGTGGTGAGGAAGAGGTGGTCATGGCTGCACTCTACCGTGGCTTCAGGCGCCCGCCGCCTTGAGGGATTCCCCAAGCACCGCCAAACCTTCATCCAAAATGGCATCTGACGCCGTCAGCGGCACCAGCACCCGGATGACGTTGGCATAGACGCCACATGACAACAGCACCAATCCGCGTTGGATCGCCTCGGCGCAGACGCGCTTGGTCAGGTCAGCATCGGGCTGGGTGATGTCGCCGCCCTTGAACAGCTCGATGGCGATCATCGCGCCCAGGCCGCGCACATCCAGAATGCTCTTGTGCTGGCTGGCCAGGGCGGTCAGGCCCTTGCGAAGGCGCTCGCCCACGGCCTTGGAGCGGTCGAGCAGCTTTTCTTCCTCAAACACGTCCAGCACCGCCAGCGCCGCAGCGCAGGCCAGCGGGTTGCCGGCATAAGTGCCCCCCAGGCCGCCGGGGCCGGGTTTGTCCATGATCTCGGCTTTGCCAATCACGGCCGAGAGGGGGAAGCCACCGGCCATGGACTTGGCCATGGTGATGAGGTCCGGCGCCACGTCCCATTGCTCGCAGGCCAGCCAGGTGCCGGTGCGGCCGGCGCCGGTTTGCACCTCGTCGGCGATCAGCACGATGCCGTGCTTGTCGCACAAGGCGCGCAGCGCCTGGGCAAACTCAGGCGGCGCCACATAAAAGCCGCCTTCGCCCTGTACTGGCTCCAAGATGATGGCCGCGACGCGCTCGGGCTCGATGTCGTACTTGAACAAATGCTCCAGCGACTTCAGCGCGTCGGCCACGCTCACGCCATGCAGCGCATTGGGGAACTCGGCGTGGTAGATCTCGGCCGGGAAGGGGCCGAAGCCGGCCTTGTAGGGCGCGACCTTGCCGGTCAGCGCCATGCCCATCAGCGTGCGGCCATGGAAGCCACCGCCAAAGGCGATCACGCCCTGGCGCTTGGTGGCGGCGCGGGCGATCTTGATGGCGTTCTCCACGGCTTCGGCGCCACTCGAGAGGAAAAAGGCCTTCTTGGCGAAATTGCCTGGGGTCTTGGCAATCAGCCGCTCAGCCAACTCTACGTAGGGCTCATAGGCCAGCACCTGGAAGCAGGTGTGGTGATACTGGTCGAGCTGCTGCTTCACCGCTTCCACAATCTTGGGGTGGCGGTGGCCGGTGTTCAGCACCGCAATGCCCCCGGCAAAGTCGATGTAGCGCTTGCCTTCCACGTCCCAAATCTCAGCGCCTTCGGCACGGGCGGCAAACACCTCATAGGTCTGGCCCAGGCCCGAGGGCAGGGCGGCCTTGCGGCGGGCCATCAGGGCGGCGTTGGTCTGAGCAGGGGTCTTGGGGTCAAGCGGCATGTCAATCTCCAGGATGGGTTCGCTCGACTGTACGGCCAGCGCAGCCCCGCAGCCATGTACAGCCCAGCCCAACAGCGCAAAGACTGTACAGGCCCGAGACCCTGTACAGCCTTGCCCTAAGATGCTGGCGTGATGCTCCAACTCCAGCCCCAATCCGCCACCCCGCTGGTGGCCCAGATCGTGGACGGCTTGGCCAGCCAGATCGCCAGCGGCGCGCTGCGCTCGGGCACCAAGCTGCCGTCCATCCGGCAGTTTGCCCACGCGCACCAGGTCAGCGTGTTCACCGTGGTCGAGGCCTACGACCGGCTGGTGGCCCAGGGCTTTTTGGTCTCGCGTCCGCATTCCGGCTTTTTTGTGCGCAAGCGAGTGGTGGCCAACGCGGCCCCGCAAGCCCTGCCCGCCGTGGGCCAGGGCTTTGATGCCATGTGGTACTTGCGCAAGATTTTTGAGCACCGCCACCTGAGCGTGAAGGCCGGCTGCGGCTGGCTGCCCAGCGACTGGCTGTTTGAAGACGGCGTGCGCCGCGCTCTGCGTGCTTTGGCGGCTGACGACGCCGACCTGGGCGGCTATGGTGACCCCAAAGGCTACCCGCCGCTGCGCGCCTTGATCTGCGAGACCCTGGCCGAACAAGAGGTGGCCGTGCAGCCGGCCCAGGTGCTGCTGACCCAGGGCTCCAGCCAGGCGCTGGACCTGGCCGTGCGCCGCTTGGTGCGGCCCGGTGATGCAGTGTTGGTGGACGACCCCGGCTATGCCAACCTGCTGTTCAGCCTGCGTTTTCAGGGGGCAGAGTTGGTGGGCGCGCCGCGCACGCCCCAGGGCTGGGACCTGGCCGCGCTGGAGGCGCGCATCGTGGCGCACCGGCCCAAGGTCTTCTTCACCCAGCCGCGCTTGCAAAGCCCGACGGGCTCGGTGGCGCAATTGGCGCATCTGCACCGGGTGCTGCAACTGGCCGAGAAGCACGACATCATCATTGTCGAGAACGACATCTACGCTGACCTGGACCCGGAGCCCCGGCCCTCGCTGGCCAGCCTGGATCAACTTGCCCGGGTCATCACCATCGGCAGCTTCTCCAAGACCATCTCGCCCAATATCCGCGTGGGCTATGCCGTGGCTCACCCCGACTTGATCGAGGATTTGGCGCAGCTCAAGATGATCTCGGGCCTGACCAGCGCCGAGTTCGGCGAGCGCGTGGCCCATGGCGCGCTCACCGAAGGGCGCTGGCGCAAGCACCTCAAGGCGCTGCGCGAGCGCTTGGCCCAGGCTCACCAGCAGGTGGCGGGGCATTTGCAAACCCAGGGCTTTGAGCTGTTTGCCGAGCCCAAGGCCGGCATGTTCCTCTGGGCCCGCCACCCGGCGCTGGCCGACTCACTGCCGCTGTCCAACCAAGCCAGCGAGCAAGACATCATGCTCGGCCCCGGCCACCTCTTCACCGCAGACTTGGCACCCACGCCCTGGATGCGCTTCAACGTGGCTTTTGCCCAGGAGCCCAAGCTGTGGGAGTTCCTGGGGGCCAATCTCTCGCGTTAGCGCAGCAGAGGGTCACCCACCAAGTTCACCTTGGCTTTGTAGCCAGGGAAGGACTTCAGCAGGCAGAGGTGAGTGACAAAAGGCCATTCTTCTTTCGCCAAAGCCTGCACGATCTCCGGGCCTTTGCTGCGGAATGAGGCCCAGGCCGTCAGCTCCAACACGATGACATAGGTCTCAACGTTCGGGTCTGCGGCAATCTGGCGGCGGGCCAGCCAGGCCCGCTTCACGCCTTGGGTGTGGCGGGACATCAGGGTGGCGGCTTGGGCGCGGGCTTCAGCGCTCAGCGTGGGCGCCAACAGCACTTCTTGGTCGCTGAGGGTGTCCACCTGGCGTGCACGCTCCTGTTCCCAGGCGTCGCGGTCGCGCCAGCGCTGGGCCCAGGCCTCGGCGGCGGCGGCGTCTCGGCTCAGCAGGTAGCGCCATGCTTTTTCGCTGGCGCCCTTGGTGGCGTCGGCATCCAAGGCGATGGCGCGCTCCAGATTGGCCAAGCCGCTGTCGTCCTCTTGGTCCAGGCGGGCCACACCTTCCAGAAACTGCCCCAGCGCATGGTCAGGGTGGGCCGAATTGAAGGCGGCCAGGCCCTCGCGATGGTCGGCCTCTGGCTCCAGGTTCAGCTGAAGGCGCAGCACCTCCAGCGCTTGGTCGCTGTTGCGCTCGTCCAAGGCCAGCAGGTCGGCCAAGGCTTTGCGGCGCTCTACCCAGCTTTGGTGTTGCTGGGCCCAGCCTTCGTTCACAGCATCCCGCCAAGCCGTCTGCTGGGCCTCTCGCAACTGCGGCAGTTGTTCACCCAGCCAGGCTTGGGCGGCAGAGGGGCCGGTCAAGGTGTCCGGGCTGTGGCTCAGGTCTTCGTCGGGCACGCCCAGTGCACGCAAGCGCTGCCGCAAAGTCGGGTGGGTGTCCAGCGGGTTGGCTTGGCGGTCCAGCGCATCGTTCAGCCAGCGGGGGCTGGCCGCCTGCTCGGCAGCAGCTTCTTGGGCCCAGCGCACGGCCAAGTCGCTGGGCGGCAGGGCCTGCAGGCGCACTGTTTCAATGGTTTTGTCCATGAAGGCGGAATGGCAGGCCATCGCCACATTGCTGCGCTTCAGTGCGCTTTGGGCTGCGGGCAGGCCCACCAGCTCAGCCGCAGCGGCATCGGCTTGGTATTCCTGTTGCCGGGCCAGCACGTAGGTGTAGGCGTTGAAGTAGGGGGCGTACCACCCCACCAAGCGGCTGGGCAGCTTGCCCATCCGGCCTTGCCAAGCGTCGACATGGGCTTGGACGGTGGACCAGGTCAGGCGCAAGCGGTAGATGAAGGCCCCGAAGCGGCCATGTGCGCCGCTCAGGTGGCCATACTCATGGGCGACCACTGCCAAGGCCTCATCGGGGGTCATGGCCTCCAGCAGGGGCAGGCCCAGCAGCAGGTAATTGCGCGGAAAGCCCATCAAACCAAAAGCCGGGCGTTGCACCACGGCGGCGTTCACGTCGTCCACCAAGAGCACATGGTGAAAGCGCGGGCCCTTCATGCGCTGGCGCATATCGTCCAAGGCTTGAAACAGGGCGGGTGCTTCTTGGCGGCTCAGCGCACGGCCCTGGGGGGCAGGCAGGCGGATGAGCAGCGCCTTGAAGGAGTTCTGAAGCAGCATCCACAAGGGAATCAGCGCAAAAATCAGCAACTTACCGAGCTTGGCCACCAGCAGCCACACAGCCCCGGGCCCGACAGCCAGCACCCAGATCAAGCCGCCCACCGCAGCCAGCAGCACCAGCCCGGCCAAGCCGGTCATGGCCAGCAGAATCACAAAACCCAGCAGCACCAGGCCCATCACCTGGGCGATATACAGCCAGGGCCGCTGCTGGCTGCTGGTTTCTAGGCGCGCAACCATGCGCTCAAACTGCGCCATCTCCATGGGGAACCTCCTCAATATCAACTCGCTTCTTGGGGTCTGTGCCCCGATAGCCTTGATTCTCGTTGCAGCGGCGCGCCAAAGCACCGGTGCTCAGGGCATCAAACAAGGGGGCCGTGGGGCCGCTCCCTATAATCGTCGCTTCGCCTCACGGTGGCCTCTCGGCCTTCGTGTCAGGCCCCGTCCAACCTCTCAAATGCCTGCTGCGCTGCGCGTGGTGGCACAGCGCTGAAAGACTGCCGGATGAAAGCCTCCGAGATCCGCAACACGTTCCTGAAGTACTTCGAGTCCAAGGGCCACACCATTGTGGGCTCCAGCCCCGTGGTGCCGGGGGACGACCCGACGCTGTTGTTCACCAACGCGGGCATGAACCAGTTCAAGGATGTGTTCCTGGGCTTTGACAAGCGGCCCTACAGCCGGGCTACCACCAGCCAGAAGTGCATCCGCGCTGGCGGCAAGCACAACGACCTGGACAACGTGGGCTACACCGCGCGGCACCACACCTTCTTTGAGATGCTGGGTAACTTCAGCTTCGGCGACTACTTCAAGCATGACGCCATTCAATATGCCTGGGAGCTGCTGACCAAAGAGTTCAAGCTGCCGGCCGAGAAGCTGTGGGTCACCGTCTACTCCGAAGACGATGAGGCCTATGAGATTTGGAACAAGGTGGTGGGCGTGCCCGCCGAGCGCATTGTGCGCATCGGCGACAACAAGGGCGGCCGCTACATGTCCGACAACTTCTGGATGATGGGCGACACCGGCCCCTGCGGCCCCTGCACCGAAATCTTCTACGACCACGGCCCCGATGTGGCCGGCGGCCCCCCGGGCAGCCCCAACGAAGACGGCGACCGCTACATCGAGATCTGGAACAACGTCTTCATGCAGTTCAACCGCACCGAAGACGGTGTGATGCACAAGCTGCCCAAGCCCAGCGTGGACACGGGCATGGGCCTGGAGCGCATCACCGCGGTGCTGCAGCATGTGCACAGCAATTACGAGATCGACCTCTTCGTCAAGCTGCTGGCCGCCGCCAAGAACGCGGTGGACTTCGCGTCAGGCGTGAAGCCCGGCGAGGCGGGTTGCGACGCCGACAGCCCGAGCCTCAAGGTCATTGCCGACCACATCCGCGCCTGCTCCTTCACGGTGGCCGACGGCGTGATCCCCGGCAACGCTGGCCGTGGCTTTGTGCTGCGCCGCATTGCCCGCCGCGCCATTCGCCATGGCTACAAGCTGGGCGCGCGCGCCCCGTTCTTCCACACCCTGGTGCACCCCTTGGCCGTGGAGATGGGCGAGGCCTATCCTGAGCTTAAACAAGGCGCTAACCGCATTTTTGAGGTGCTGAAGCAAGAAGAAGAGCGCTTCTTCCAGACCATCGCCCGCGGCATGGAAATTCTGGAAGACGCCCTGAACACCGGCGCCCAGCAGATCGACGGCGAAACCGCCTTCAAGCTGCACGACACCTATGGCTTCCCGGTCGATTTGACGGCCGATGTCTGCCGCGAGCGCGGCGTGACGGTGGACCAAGCCGGGTTTGAAGTGGCCATGAACCGCCAGCGCGAGCAAGCCCGCGCCGCCGGCAAATTCAAGATGGCGGCAGGCCTGGAGTACAGCGGTGTCGCCACCGCCTTCCATGGCTATGAGCACTTGGTGTGCGAGACCTCCAAGGTCGTGGCCGTCTATGTGGACGGCAGCCCCGTGGCCGAGGCCCAGGCCGGTGACGATGCCGTCATCGTGCTGGACCACACGCCTTTCTATGCCGAGAGCGGCGGCCAGGCGGGTGACGCGGGCGAGCTGCGCAATGCCTCCACCAAGGTCGAGGTGAGCGACACCTTCAAGATCCAGGCCGATGTGTTTGGCCACCATGGCCACATTGCCGAAGGCAGCGTCAAGGTGGGTGATGTCTTCACCGCCAAGGTCAATGTCGAGCAACGCGCCAAGACCGTGCGCAACCACAGCGCCACCCACCTGATGCACAAAGCCCTGCGCGAAGTGCTGGGCGGCCATGTGCAGCAAAAGGGCAGCTTGGTCAACGCCGACCGCACCCGTTTTGACTTTGCCCACACCGCCCCGATGACCGCGGCCCAGATCGCCCAGGTGGAGGCCTTGGTGAACGCTGAAGTGCTGGCCAATGCCCAAGCCCAGGCCCAGGTGATGGCCCTGGACGACGCGCAAAAGAGCGGCGCGATGATGCTGTTTGGCGAGAAGTACGGCGAGACCGTGCGCGTGCTGTCCATCGGTAGCTCCAAAGAGCTGTGCGGCGGCACGCACGTCAAGGCGACGGGCGACATCGGCCTGTTCAAGATCGTGGCCGAGAGCGGCGTGGCCGCCGGCATCCGCCGTGTCGAAGCCGTCACCGGCGACAACGCCTTGGCCTATCTGCAAAACTTGGAAGCCACCGTCAACGACGTGGCCGGCGCCCTGAAAGCCGCTCCGGCCGAAGTGGCCCAGCGCATTGGCAGCCTGCAAGACCAAGTGCGCGCCCTGGAAAAGGAAGTGGCCGCGCTCAAGGGCAAGCTGGCCTCGGCCCAGGGCGACGAGCTGGTGAACCAAGCTGTCGATGTGAACGGCCTGAAAGTGCTGGCCGCCACGCTGCAAGGCGCGGATGCCGCCACGCTGCGCACCACCATGGACCAGTTGAAGAACAAGCTCAAGACGGCGGCCATCGTGCTGGCGGCCGTGGACGGCGCCAAGGTGCAGATCGCTGCCGGCGTGACGGCCGACGCCTTGGGCAAGGTCAAGGCCGGTGAGTTGGTCAACTTTGTGGCCCAGCAAGTGGGCGGCAAGGGCGGCGGCAAGCCTGACATGGCCATGGCCGGCGGCACCGATGCCAGCAAGCTGCCTGAGGCCCTGGCCTCGGTGCGTGGCTGGGTGGCCGAGCGCGTTTGAGCATGCCTGATTCCTCCACCTGGAGCAGCCTGGCCCAGCTCTCAGACATGCACTTTGTCTGGTGGCTGGTCTGGCTGGCCGCCTTTTTCTGGGTCAACGCCCGCAGCGGCATGCCGCGCTCAGCCTTGGCCCTCAAGCTGCGCGGCGCGGGCTTTGCACTGTTCGTTTTTGCGGCCGTGCTGAGCTTTGGCCGTGAGTTGGTGGGCATCTACCCCGGCCCCAAAGCCACGGCGGTCATCGGCGTGGCCTTGGCCCCCGTGCTGACGGCCTTTGCCGCCCGCAAGGGCTGGTGGGGCGTGATGATGCTGGCGCTGATCTCCTGGCCGCTGTTTGGCCTCGTGGCCTTAACGGCGTTTTTCGGGCTGCTGCTCGATCTGCGCGCCATCAACAGCATTCTGTTGCTCATCGCGCTGGCCCTGACGATCTGGGGCTGCTTCTTCACCAAGCCCGACCCGGCCGCCGCCAACGGTTTTGCCTTCGGCAGCGGCAAAGGCGGCTTCAGAGGCGGCTTTGCCTGGCAGCGCCCCGGCCCTGGGCCGGTGGACAGCGAGGTGGTGGACGTGGAGGCGCGCACGGTGGATGAGCCCGCGATGCCACTGCCCAGCCCCACCCGCGGCAAGGACGATCCGCCCGCTGCCTAAGGGGCTGGTGTGGCTGAGCTGCTGAACCTTGCCCACATGCCCTGGTGGATGTGGTTCTGCTGGGTCTTGGGCCTGGGCTTTGCCGTGCATCAGGCTGAGAAACGCCGAGTCTTGCCGACAGGGCCCGTGGCCTGCGCCATCTCGGCCACCTTTTTGGCCGTAGTCTTGGCGCTGACTGGCGGGCTGATGGGCCTGTGGCGCGCTTCGCCCGGCATGGGCTGGTTGCTGTTGGCTGTCGCGGCCGTGATGCTGGTGCTGGACTCCAACCGCGCGGGTTGGGCCTTCGTCATGGGGGTGGTGGGGGCCAGCATGCTGCTGGCCAAGCTTGGCACCGCTTGGATGACACCACTGGCCAGCCTGTTGCTGTGGCTCTCTGCCGGATCACTGATGTGGGGCTTGGTGCGCAGCAGTGCCAAGCCTGCGCCGCCGCCCCCTCTAGCCCGCACGACTGCTGAATGGCAGGCCCGCCTCGACGAGCCCGATGCCCAAGATGGCGCAGACAAATACACCCGGGAATGAGGGCGCCTGGGCGGCCTTGAGTGGCGAGCCGCCTGCGGCCCTGTTCCCCACGCTCAGCCCGCAAGGCCTGGCCCTTTGGCGCCGGATGTGCCAGCACCCTCAGGCCCCGCTGTTTCGCAACCAAAGCGGGCCGCGCCTCTCGGCGGCGGCCCAGCAGGCTTGCCGCTGGCGCCAAGTGCTGTGGCGGCACGCGCCGCTGCCACCGCCCGGCCTGCCGGGCCGCCGGCCTTGGTGGCTGCATGCCTGGCTGGCCCGCCGCTGGGGCCACATCCCGGCCTGGGCGGGCTTGGCCCCTAGGCCCTTGCCGTGGCCACAAATGCCGACCCATCAGCGTGCCGACCTGAGCGCCGACCTGGCCCGCCATGTTTGGGCCACCCACCCCCGCGCGGCGCAAGAGCCGCTGATCTGTTTCAGCACTTCGGGCGCCACCGGCCACCCGCTCAAAGTGCCGTCCCTGCCCAGCGTGGCGGCCGACTACCGCGCCTTTCACCAGCGGGCCCTGGCGCACTTTGGCATCCACCTGCGGGCGGGCGCAGGGCAGGTGGGGGTGGTGCTGGCCGGCTTTCAGCAGCGCTGCTTCACCTATGCCTCGGTCAACCCGCTGCAGGGCGATTGCGGCGTGGTCAAGCTCAACCTGGCGCCGCACGAGTGGCGCCAGCCCGAGGACCGCGCCGCTTATTTGGACGCCTTGGCGCCGGAGCTGATCTCAGGCGACCCGGTGTCTTTGGCCGAGCTGGCCCAGCTGCCCCTGCAGCACCGGCCGCGCGCGCTGCTCTCCACCTCCATGGCCCTGAGCCAGGGCCTGCGCCAGCACCTGGAGGCGCGCTTGGCCTGCCCCGTACTGGACCTCTATTCCATGAACGAGGCCGGCCCCATGGCCGTGTGGCACCCGGCAGAGCAGGCTTGGCAGCCCTTGCAGCCGGGCCTGTTCATCGAGATCGTCGACGAGCGGGGCCAAGCACTGCCCGAAGGCGAGCTGGGCGAGATCACGCTGACCGGCGGCTTCAACCCGCTGCTGCCTCTGTTGCGCTACCGTACGGGTGACCATGCCCGCTGGGTGCGCCGCCCCAGCGGCTGGATGCTGGCCGACCTGCACGGCCGCAGCCCGGTGCGCTTTGTCACCACCCAAGGCCAGTGGCTCAACAACATCGAGCTGACCCACCTGCTGCAGCGCCACCCCCTGCGCCGTTGGGCGGTGCATCAGGCCAGCAGCGGTGCCCTGCACCTGCGGCTGGACCCGCTGCCCAGCGGCCCCACGCTGCAAGGGATTGAGCAGGGCCTGCGGCATTTGCTAGGCCCTTGGCCGCTGCACACCAGCGCCTTGACGGCAGACGACAAGGTCCGCCAATACACGCGAGACGAGACATGAGCCCTTTGGAGATGACCGCCAACGCGGTCACCACCTTGTCGATTTTCCTGGCTGCGCGCAATCATGTGGCGACCTGGTGGACAGGTGTCGTTGGCTGCGCTTTGTTTGGGGTGCTGTTCTATCAAAACCAACTCTATGCCGATGCCACGCTGCAAGGCTTGTTTCTGCTGAGCAGTCTCTGGGGCTGGTGGTACTGGCGCGGGGTGGCCGCCACGCCGCGCCCCATCACCCGCACGCGTTGGCCCTTGCTGTTGGGCCTGGCGGTGGCCGCAGGCTTGCTCACCTGGGGCTATGGCAGCTTGCTGTTTCACCACACCCAGGCCTTCCTGCCGTATCAAGACGCGGCGGTGATGAGCCTCTCGCTAGTGGCCCAAGGCCTGCTGATGACGCGCCGCCTGGAGACTTGGGCCTTTTGGCTGCTGGTCAACACCTTGAGCGTGCCGCTGTTTTGGCAGCGCGAGCTGCACCTCACCGCCGTGCTCTATGCCGCCTATTGGCTCAATGCGTGGTGGGGGGGATGGCGTTGGTGGCGCGAGTGGCGCCTGCAGCCTGGGCAGGGCGCATGATCCCACCGCGCTTCAAGCAAGGCCTGGTGGTCGGCAAGTTCTCTCCGCTGCACTTGGGCCATGAGTTCTTGATCGAGCAGGCCGCACAGGCCTGCCAGCACCTGCTGGTGTTGGGCTACAGCCAACCTGAGCAGGCCGGCTGCAGCCGAACCCGGCGCCAAAGCTGGCTCGATGCCCGCGCGGCCCAGCGCCACGCGAACGTGAGGGCACTGGCCTTTGACGACGCCTGGGTGGCCCAACGCTGCCAAGCCCTGGGCTTGGCGTGTCGCCCCATGCCTGAAAATGACGCCGACGATGCCAGTCATCAGCACTATTTGGCATGGCTTATAACGGCGGTGTTGAGGGCTGAGCTGTACGCGTCGCCCGAGGCCCTGTTTTGCAGCGAGCCTTGGGGCCCGGCCTGCGCCCGCGTGCTGTCTGCCGCCTTGGGCCAGCCCATGCAGGCGGTGCTTGTGGATGAAGCCCGAAGCGCCCACCCGATCTCTGCCAGCCGCATTCGCGCCCAGCCCGCATCCCATGCCCAACACCTGGCCCCCGAAGTCTGGGCCGACTGGCTGCCTCGTGTGGTGTTGCTGAGCGGCGAGTCCAGCGGCAAGACCACCTTGGCGCAGGCCTTGGCCCAGGCGCTGCACACCGAATGGGTGCCCGAGTTTGGCCGCCAGTGGTGGGAGCAGCGGGGCGGACAACTCGGCCCCGACGACCTGCTGCAAATTGCCCAGGAGCAATGCCGCCTGGAAGACGAGGCCGCGCTGCGCGTGGCCCGCGCGGGCGGGCGCGTGCTGGTCTGCGACACCTCGCCCTTGACGACACTGGGCTATGCCGAGCTGGACAGCAGCCCCGCAGCGTCTGCACTGCGGCCTTGGGCGTTGCGCCCGTATGCGCTCAACGTGCTGTGTGAGCCGGACTTTGGCCTGGTGCAAGACGGCACTCGGCGCGACCTGAGCTGGCAGCAAGGCCAACATGCTTGGACGCTGCAGGCGCTGGCCCAGCGGGGCATGCCCTATCTGCACGTGCGAGGCCCTGTGGCCGGCCGTGTGGCGGCGGTGCTGGCAGCGCTGGAGCCGAGTGAGCGGCCCGGCCCATCGGCGTAGCATCGGCCCATGCGCTCCATGCCTTCTCGTCTGACGCCCGTGCTGGGCTTGCTGCTTCTAGGGGCCACCTTGGTGGGATGCAGCCATTGGCCCGAAGTCGCCCCACACGACAGCACCAGCGCGCCACCCGCCAGTGCCGCGGCGCCGCCCACATCGTTCGAGCCGCAATGGGTTCAGCTGCCCTCGGGCGACGCCACCACCCCGATGCTTCCTGCATGGTGGTGGCCGGTGTCCAGCGCGCAGCCCAGCCCCTTGGTGGTGCTCTTGCATGGCTGCGGGGGCATGTTCAGCGGGTCTGAGCGGGGCGAGCAGCGCGTGGGCAGTGAGCGTGCTTTGTCGACGCGCTTCAAACACTATGCCGCGCTGCTGCATGCCCAAGGTTGGCAGGTGCTGATCGTCGATTCGCTCACACCCCGTGGCGAGCGTGAGCTGTGCACTCAGCGCCTGAGCCAGCGCCGTGTGCACCAAGGCCACCGCCGGGCCGATGCGCTGGCGGCGCTGCGCTGGGCGGCCCAACAGCCCGGGGTGGACCCACAGCGCTTGGCGCTGATGGGCTGGTCGCATGGCGGCAGTGCGGTGCTCTCCTCGCTGAACGCCCGCTACCCAGAGGTGCGCCAAAGCCCGGTGCGCCCCGCCGCCGCCGTGGCCTATTACCCCGGTTGCGAGGCTGAGCGCCAACGCGGCTTTGAGCCCAGTGCGCCGCTGTGGCTGATGCTGGGCGCCGACGACGACTGGACCGCCCCCGAGCCCTGCGTGGCCCTGGCCCGCGAAGCCCAAGGCCCCCATGCCGTACAAGCCCAGTTGTTTGAAGGCGCAGTGCATGGCTTTGACAGCACCGCCCCAGTGCGCCTGCGCCGCGATGTGCCCAACGGCACCCGACCGGGCCAAGGCGTGCATGTGGGCGGCCAGCCTGCGGCCTTGGCAGCTTCAGAGGCGTTGCTGCTGCAGGTTCTGCGCAACGCGTTGGCCGTGCCTGGCACCGCATCGCATTGACAAGCCCGCAGCCGGCCCCTCATACTGGCCTGATGAGCTCTCTGCACACCACTCCCCGTCTGGCCCTGCTAGCGGCCCACCTCTTTGGTGGTGTGTTTGCGCACGTGTGCGCCATCGTCACCCAGACGATGTTTCACACCCCAAGCCCCTCCAGCGCGTAGCGAGCCCGCAGCTTTCCCGGCAGTGACCCTGCCACCCACCAAGGCCCGCTCACCAGCGGGCCTTTTGTTTTTCTGCCCGCCAACCAGCAAGCCTTTTGTTTGTGCCTCCAAACCCTGAAGGAGCTTTGATGTGAAACCCGCCCGATCTGCCCCATCCTCTGAGATCAACATCCGCCGCAGCCGCCCTGACGACGCCGCAGCCCTGGCCGCCTACATGGCGGACCCTGCGGTGTTTGGCCAACTGCTGCAACTGCCGCACCCCAGCGAGGCGATGTGGCGCGAGCGCCTGTCCACCCCGGTGGCGCCGGGCAGCATGGATATCTCACTGGTGGCAGAACTGGGCGGGCAGGTGGTGGCCAGTGCGGGCTTGTTTGGCAGCTCGCCCCTGCTGCGGCGCCGGCATGCCATCGGCCTGGGTATCTCCGTGGCCGTGCCCGCACAAGGCAAAGGCGTGGGCGACGCGCTGATGGCTGCGCTGACCGACTACGCGGACCACTGGACGACGCTGCAGCGCATTGAGCTGACGGTGTTTGCCGACAACGCCCGCGCCATTGCGCTCTACCGACGCCACGGCTTTGTGGAAGAGGGCCGCCTGCGCGGCTATGCCATCCGCCACGGTGAATATGCCGACTGCCTGAACATGGCGCGTTGGCGGCCAGAGCCCATGGCACTGCCGCAATAAGGCCCTCCATCGGCCCCAGCGCCGTCCTGTCGCCTCAGGGCAGACGGGGCGTGCGCTGTGGGCCACACTGCGCGTTCACTCACTGCCTGGAGCCCCAGCCCATGACGACACCGGCCATCGACCCCTGGAGGATCGTGCTCTTGCTGTGGGCCGCAGCGGCCGCCGTCAGCACTGCCCATGCCCAAACCAGCGCTGCATCGCCAGCGCTCCAGCCTGCAGCAGACCTGAACACCCCCGCAGCCCTGGCCGCCAGCCTGCAAGCCATGGACGAGCAGATGTTTGAGCAAGGCTTCAACCGCTGCAACATCCCCGCCATGGCCAGCGCCCTGCACCCCGAACTGGAGTTCATGCACGACCTCAGCGGCACCAGCCGCCACGATGACTTTCTGCAGTCTTTCAGCACCGGCTTGTGTGGCCGCGCGGACTATCAATCCACCCGCAGGCTCATTCCCGGCAGCATGCAGGTCTATCCGCTCAAGAACAATGGTCAGCTCTATGGCGCCGTGCAGATGGGCGAGCATGAGTTTTTTGAAACCACCAAAGGCCAAGCGCCGCGCTATGGCTCACGCGCGCGCTTTGTGCACACCTGGCTGTTGGTGGAAGGGCGCTGGAAGCTGTATCGGGTCTTGAGCTTTGACCACCGCTGAGTGGCTCAACCCAGCATCACCTCCAACACTGCCACCAACACACCCAAGGCCACCAGCAACAGGGCCAACAGCACAGAGGTGCCCCAAGAGCGGCCCGCTGCGCGCGACATGGCCAGGCTGATGGCCAGCAGCACCGCGCCCGAGGTGGCGATGGCGGCCTTCATGGCCAGGCGTTCATCCACCCATTCCAGCCCGCCCACCGTCAGCACCAGCGCCGGCAGCAGGCCGGCTTGCACAATGGGCCAGTCATGCTGCAGCGCGTGCTTCAACTCATGCGCCACGCCCTGCGGCCCACTCAGGCCCTGGCCCACCATATGGGCATACACGTGGGCAATCCAAAACACCACCAAGGTGGCGGCCACACTGGCCAGGGTCTCCCAGGCGCCAGAGGTCGGGTCCGCCAGCCAGGCGCCCATCACCGCCATGGCAATGATGGTGCCGTACACCGCCCCCGCAATGTGCGGCCCACCGGCCAAGCGCTGGGCCCAGGCTTCAACAGGGGAGGGCGGGGTGGTGGTGTGGGCGTGCATGGTTCAACGACTTTCTGGCTGCTGTTCTGGAGGGGGCAGTAGCGCCGGGGAGGGCGCTGGCATACTGGCCCCACCCCTCTCTAACGCATTTGAACTGCCACAAACACCATGATTGTCTCCAACCTCGAAGCCTTGCCCGGCCAGCGCATCGTCAAACACCTGGGGCTGGCCCAAGGCAGCACCGTCAAGGCCAAGCATGTGGGTAAAGACTTTTTGGCCGGGCTCAAGAACATCGTCGGCGGCGAGCTCAAGGCCTATACAGAGCTGATGCAAGACGCTCGCGAAGAAGCCGTGCGCCGCATGGTCGCCGAGGCGCAATCCATGGGGGCGAACGCCGTGCTGAACGTGCGCTTTGCCAGCACCTCCATCACCATGGGCGCGGCCGAGATCCTGGCCTATGGCTCGGCCGTGGTGGTGGCGGCTGCGGCAGAAGGCGGCGAGCCGCCTCAAGCCTGATCGGAGCCCGCTCATGCAATGGCTCAACTTTGCGCAGTTCATTCTGCCGCTCATTCTGGTGTTACTGGGCTGGGTGGTGGGCCGCATCTTGGAGAAGCGGCACTACGCCTCCATCCGAGAGCGCGAACAAGCCCTGGCCCATGTGCTGGTGTTTTCTACCCGCTTGCCACCGCCCGGCGTGGCCCAGCACCGCAGCAGCCTGGTGACAGGCAGCGTGGTGGTCTCCTCGGACTACTTCAAGACCTTTGTCGCGGGCTTGCGCAACCTGGTGGGCGGCAACTTCAAGAGCTATGAGACGCTGATGGAGCGCGGCCGCCGCGAGGCCCTGCTGCGCCTCAAGGCCGAGGCCGCCGCCCAAGGCGCCACCATGGTCATTGGCCTGCGGTTTGAGAGCTCGCGCATTGCGGGCAGCCAAACCCCCTGCATGGAAGTGCTGGCCTACGGCACCGCGCTCAAGCCTTGAAGGCGCCCAGCCGCTCAGCCCCCAACCAACCACCCCCATGGAGTTTGAAAACCGCCCCCCGGCCGAAGGCATCAACGCCCAACCCGAGCGCCTGCTGCCCGAGGCCGTGTGGCTGGTGCTGGGCACGGTGGGCGTGCTGGTGGCCCTGGTGAGCCTGCTGCATGTGGGCGCCACCTGGCTGGCGCCCCGCGTGCCCTTTGCCTATGAAGTGGCCTTGGCCGAGCAACTCTGGGGCCCCGCCGGCCCAGACACCAGCCGCCCGGCCCCAGAGCAAGCCGCCAACCAGGCCCTGCAAGCCCTGGCCGACAGCCTGCGCCAGCCCCTGGGCGTGCCGCCCGACATGCCCATACAGGTGCGCGTGCAAGACGAGCCGCATGTCAACGCCTATGCCACCCTGGGCGGGCGCATCGTGGTCTTCAAAGGCCTGCTGGCCAAGATGCAGCGCGAAGACGAACTGGCCGCCCTGCTGGCCCACGAGATGGCCCATGTCAAACACCGCCACGTGGCCGCCAGCATGGGCCGCGGCGTGGGCGTGGCCCTGCTGCTCAGCGTGTTCTCGGCCAGCGCCGGCAGCGAGGTGGCCAGCGGCGCCTTGGGCCAAGGCGCAGGCCTGCTGCTGCAAGGCTATAGCCGCGAGCAAGAAGCCCAAGCCGACGCCGACGCCACCCGCGCCGTGGCCCAGCGCTATGGCCATGTGGGCGGCGTGCTGCGCCTCTTCACCACCCTGCAAACCCAGCAGGCCACCACGCCCCCCCCCCAAGCCCCCGCCTGGCTGAACAGCCACCCCCACACCCAAGACCGCCACCACACCGCCCGCCAATGGGCCAGCGGGCAAGGCGTGGCGGTGGAGGGCGCGGCGGCGGAGTTGCCGGGGGTGGTGAGGGAGTGGGCAGGGCTCTGAGCGTTGCGGCTAGTCACACAGGGCATAACAAACACGTGAGGAGCCCTTTTCCTCAGCGGTCAGACTGCATCGGATTTGTGCCAAAGACGAGTCCGAAAAGTTAGGCGGGATGTATCGTTCTTCCATCGTCGAGGCCTGTGCTCGGCCGCGTGCGTTTGACGATGCATGGCGTCATGGATGGCGCGCTCGCTTTCAAGTTTCTTGTGCGCTGGTCAGCAATGCCCATCAGCAAGGCACTAGAACGCCACGGCTATGCGGCTCAGCCCTAAAGGGCGAAGGAACGCACCGCTATTGTCTTTCTGAGAGCGGCCTTGGCCCTCACTGAGCAAACGGTGCAGTCCTTGACTAAGATGGCCCCTCAGTTACCACTGACATACCTAAGGAACTTGCCCCCATGCCCATCACCCTCACCTCCGCCGCCTTGCCCGTTTTCAAAACCGCCCTGGCCAACCTGGCGCATTGCCTCAGCAAGGCCGAGGCCAACGCCCACATGCGGCAGTTCAACCCGGATGTATTTGTGGGGCTGCGCTTGGCGCCAGACATGCTGCCCTTTGCCTCGCAAGTGCGCATTGCGTGCGATGCGGCCAAGAACGGCACGGCGCGGGTGAGTGGGCTGGCGGCACCCAAGTTTGCGGACGACGAAACCACGTTGGCGCAACTGCAAGAGCGCATTGCTAAGACGCTGGCTTGGCTGGACACCGTGCCGGCTGATGCGTTTGATGGGCGCGAAGAGCAGGACATCACCTTCCCGGTGGGCAAAGAGGCCACGCGCACCATGAAGGGCGAGGCTTATCTGAAGCATTGGGCCATCCCCAATGTCTACTTCCATGTCACCACGGCCTATGCGCTGCTGCGCCACAACGGGGTGGACTTGGGCAAGGCTGACTATTTGGCCGGTGCGCAGGCGCTGGCTTGATTGGCCGGGTCACCCCCCAGGCTTGAGCATTGCCCGCCTACAGCACAGAAAAAGTGAAGGAGCCCTCATGCCCCAAGCCCCAGGCCCGTTGATACGGCCTTTTGAGCCCCAAGATGAGGCGGCGGTGATAGCCCTGTGGCACCGCTGCGGCTTGGTGCGCGCCTGGAACGACCCGGCCAAGGACATTGCCCGCAAGCTGGCGGTGCAGCCTGATCTGTTTGGCGTGATGGTGGACGCGCGCCCTGGCAGCGAAGCGGCGGTGCTGGGCACGGTGATGGCCGGTTATGAGGGCCACCGGGGTTGGATCAACTACCTGGCGGTGGACCCCGCCGCCCAGCGCCACGGACTGGGCCGGGCGCTGATGAACTGGGCCGAGGCCCGCCTGGCCGAAGCCGGCTGCCCCAAGATCAACCTGCAGGTGCGCGAGGGCAATGAGCCGGTGCTGGGCTTTTACGCCGCCATTGGCTTTACCAATGACGGCGTGGTGAGCCTGGGCAAGCGTCTGGTCAACGACGAGCCGCCCAAGGCTTAGGCAAAGCTGTCCGCCATCAGCGCTTTGAACCAGGTGTTCATCTGGTCAAAGTTGTCGCCACTCCAGCCGATGGAGGCCCCCGTGGCGTTGGCCACCGGCGTCATCAGGCGGGTCACCGGGTCGTACTGGAACACCGCCTCCAGCCATGAGGCCTGCGTCATGGTGATGGTGGAGAAGCAGGCCGAGTTGGTGACGGGTGCTGGGTCAGGCTGCTCGCCCGCAAAGGCCCGCACGATGGCGTCTGCACAGACCTTGGCCTCTTGGTTGGCAATGTGGCCGGCCTTGGGCTGGGTGGTGGCGCTGCTGTCGCCAATGATGTGCACGCCAGGGCTGACGGTGCTTTCATAGTTCAGCACGCTGACACCCGCAAAGCGGCCTTCGGTGGCATTGGCCAAGCCGGTGGCCGCCACGATGGGGCCGCAGCGCTGGCGCGGGATCAGGTTGATCACGTGGCCTGCCACCGCGCCGGTGGTGGTTTGCAGCGTCATGGTGGCGGCGTCGGCCGAGAGCACCTCGGTGCTGGTGCGGTACTCAATGACGCTGCCGTGCAGGTTGAAGAAGGCGTTCGAGAAGTTGTCCTTCTCGGTCACAAAGTCGGGGTTGGCGTCCAGCACCAAGAGCTTGGCTTGGCGCTTGTTTTTCTTCAGCCAGTCGGCCAGCAGGCAGGCGCGCTCATACGGCCCAGGGGGGCAGCGGTAAGGCACTTTGGGGATGCTCATCACCACGGTGCCGTTGGCGGGCATGGCCAGCAGTTGCTTACGCAGGGTGGTGGTTTGCACACCGGCTTGCCAGGCGTGGGGCATGGCCAGCGGGTCGGTGAGGCCGGGGACGGGGTCAAAGCTGATGCCGGGCGCCATGACGATGCGGTCAGCCACCAGCACTTTGCCGCTGGCCAGCGTCACTTTTTTGGCCGCAGGGTCCACGGCCAGCACTTCATCGGTCAGCACCTTGACGCCGTACTTTTGCTTCAGCGTGGTGTAGGCGTATTGCAGGCTGGTGATCGTGCGCTGCCCAGTCAGCACCAGGCTGCTCATGATGTTGCTGGTGTACTTGGCGTTCCGGTCGATCAGCGTGACATCAATGTTGGTGCCCCACAGGCGCAGGTACTTGGCCAGCGTGGTGCCGGCCATGCCGCCACCGATGATGATGACGCGGGCGTTGGCCTTCAGCGGGCCGGTTTGCGCATAGCTCAGGGGCAGCAGGCCAGCGGCGGCAGCGGCCATCAGCCATTGGCGGCGGTTCAGGGTCGGGTGGCTCATGGGGCGCTCCTCAAGGCGGTTTTAGGTTGTTGCGACAGCCAGGTGGAGAGGGCGCGCAGTTGCTCGTCGGTGTAGCCCCAAGCGTGCTTGGCCATGATGCCGTTGCCCTCTTTGCCGGCCTGAAAGTCTTTCATTTCTTCAAAAATCTCGTTGGCCGACTTGCCGGCCAGGCGGTCAAAGCCCGGGCCAGCACCGTTGGTGCCGTGGCACTGAAAGCAGTTCGAGGCCAAGAGGCGGCCCGCCGGGACGGCAGACACGCCGGCCGCCTGCAAGGCCGTGCTGAGGGTCAGGCTGGCCAATGCCGCGCCTAAGAGCTGAGGAATACGCATGAGGGGGTCTCCGGTGAAGTCTTGGCGGCTGGCAGCGGGTCTGTCAGTTTCAAGAAAGTGCATATTGCACATGATAAATATTAGAACTGAATGAAATATTAAGTGTGTGGCGGCTTGTAAGTGCCCCGGTGGGTGTCCGGCCTGCTGCCCATGAGACACTGTCGGCCTTCCCCCACCGCCTGGAGCACCCCGTGGCCGAGCCCCGCATGAGCACCCCCGAAGAGATCGAAGCCCTGGACGACGTCTGCCGCCAAATGGCGGGGTTTGAAGAGGCGGTGTCCGTGGAGTGGCTGGACGGCTATATGACGGCCCTGGCTGCGGGGCCGCGGCGCATCCCCGTGGATGAGTGGCTGGAAAAAATGGCCGGGGGCGTGTTTGCCCGCGCCTTTGCGGACCCGGAAGTGGCCGTGCCCGCGCGCGCGGCCCTGGAGCAGCGCTGGGAGATCATCCTGGAGCAGATGGACCCGGAAGAGTTGGTCGAGCACGAAGACGTGATGCGCCTGGCGCCGCTGATGATCGAGCTGACCGACGAAGACAAACAACGCTTGGTCGCCGAGGGCCATATCAAGCCCGAAGAGCTGGACCTGCTGGAGCCCACCGGCGAGGTCTGGGCCTATGGCTTCATGGAGGCCACGCGCGACTTCCCCGCCGATTGGCCCGAGCCCGATGTGGAGACCGAAGACGGCCAGTTCTACGATGAATGCCTGATGCGCATCATTTCGCTGACCCTGAATGCTGAAGAGCTGAAAGAGGTGGCCGAGGACCTCTACGAGGGCGAGGAACTGACCCGGGATGAGTGGGTGGAGGAGGCGCTTTACGGCGCCCAAGACCTGCGCGTTTATTGGCTGAGCCACCAGCCCAAGCCGCCGCAGCGCCGGGTGGGTGAGCTGCCCGGCCGCAATGACCCTTGCCCCTGCGGCAGCGGCAAAAAGTTCAAGAAGTGCCACGGCGCACAGATGCAGTGAAGCAGCCAGAGAGTGCAGGCATGAGCGAGCCCCTTCAAGACCTTCAAGACCTGGCCGGCCGCCACATCGTGCTGGGCCTGACCGGCGGCATCGCCTGCTACAAGGCGGCCGAGCTGACGCGCCTGCTCACCAAGGCCGGCGCCACGGTGCAGGTGGTGATGACCGAAGGCGCGCAGGCCTTCATCACGCCGGTGACGATGCAAGCACTGAGCAACCGGCCGGTCTACACCAGCACCTGGGATGCGCGCGAGGGCAACAACATGGCCCACATCAACCTCTCGCGAGAGGCAGATGCCATTGTGGTGGCCCCCGCCAGCGCCGACTTCATCGCGCGGCTGGTGGCTGGCGTGACAGACGACCTGCTGAGCCTGCTGTGCCTGGCCCGCCCGCGCGACACCGTGCCCCTGCTGTTGGCCCCGGCCATGAACCGCGAGATGTGGAGCCACCCCGCCACCCAGCGCAATATGGCCCAGGTGCAGGCCGATGGCGCGCATGTGTTGGCCCCGGCCTCGGGCGCGCAAGCCTGCGGCGAAGTGGGCGAAGGCCGCATGCAAGAGCCTGAAGAACTGCTGCAGGGCTTGGTGGCGTTTTTTCAGCCCAAGGTCTTGGCGGGGCGGCGGGTGTTGATCACCGCAGGCCCCACCTACGAGGCCATTGACCCGGTGCGCGGCATCACCAATTTGTCGAGCGGCAAGATGGGCTTCGCCCTGGCGCGTGCGGCGGCTGAAGCCGGGGCCCGGGTGACCCTGGTGGCCGGGCCGGTGCACCTGGAAACGCCCCAAGGCGTGACCCGATTGAACGTGAAAAGCGCCCAACAAATGCTGGACGCCGTGCTGCCCCTGGCCGCCGCCCACGATGTGTTCATTGCCACCGCAGCCGTGGCCGATTGGCGGCCGGCACAACTGGCCGAGCACAAGATCAAGAAAGACGGCTCAGGCCAAGTGCCGCAGATCGCGATGAGCGAGAACCCCGACATCCTGGCCACCGTGGCGGCCTTGCCCCAGCCGCCGCTGTGTGTGGGCTTTGCGGCCGAGAGCCAAGACGTGGCCCACCATGCCCGGCAGAAACTACAGCGCAAAAAAGTGGCCCTCGTGGTGGGCAACATCGGCCCCGCCACCTTTGGCCAAGACAATAACGCACTGCTGCTGGTGGATGCCCAGGGCGACCAGCCTTTGCCCGCTGATGGCAGCCGTGCGCCCAAGCTGGCCCTGGCCCGCGCCCTGGTGGCCGACATTGCGCGCAGGCTGCCCAAGGCCTGAGCTTGACCCGACCTGAACCTCATTCCAACCATGACCACTGTTGACCTGCGCGTGCTGGACGCACGCATGGACGCCCATTTGCCCGCCTATGCCACGCCTGGCAGTGCGGGGCTGGACCTGCGCGCCTGCCTGGATGCGCCCTTGGTGCTAGAGCCGGGCCAAACCCAGCTCATCCCCACCGGCTTGGCCGTGCACATTGCCGATCCTGGCTTGGCGGCGATGATCTTGCCGCGCTCGGGCCTGGGCCATAAGCACGGCATCGTGCTGGGCAATTTGGTCGGCTTGATCGACTCCGATTACCAAGGCCAGTTGATGGTGAGCTGCTGGAACCGTGGCTCCACGGCCTTCACCATCGAGCCCATGGAGCGCATTGCGCAAATGGTTATCGTGCCGGTGGTGCAGGTGGCCTTCCGGCGGGTGGAGGCCTTTGGCGAGAGCGAGCGCGGCGTGGGGGGCTTTGGCTCCACGGGCACGCGCTGAGCTGGCGCTGAGTACGCGCTGGGCGCGTGCTTACTCTTCGTCGAGCTCGTCGTCGCTGTCGTCGGTTTGCGCCGTTGCCACCCGGGCCTTCAGGCCTTCTTCCAGGCTGCGGGCCTCGTTCATGAACTGCTCTGCGGGCACGCTGGCATGCCAGCGCAAGGCGGGCAGGGGCAGGGTGCTCATATAGGGCGCTTGCTTCAGGCTCTCAGTGCGCTGGTGCTGCATCACGGCTGTCACACCCACACCGGCCAGGGTCAGGGCGCCTACCGTCAGGCTGACGGTGCGGCTACGGCTGGGCAGCACGCGCTGGCCGTGCTGCCACACCAAGACGGCTAAAGCCAGCGGCGCCATCAGGTGCACTGCTTGCCACAGCACCGGCCAGTCCAGGCTGGCGGCCAACTGGGGCAGCAACAACTCGGCCACCTGCACCGGCACCAGCACCTTGAGCACCGTGGCCATGTGGCCGCGGAAGTCAAAACCGTGCCTGAAGAGCTTGGAGGCCAAGGCCCAGATCAAGCACCAGCCAGCCAGGGCCAGGGGCAAGCCCAGCACCACGCCCAGCCATTGCGTCCATTCACCGCCGGGGTCGGTGGACACCCAATGCTCGGCCACGGCCATCAGCACCAGGGCCAGCATCAGGCCGGTCATCACGGCCAGCGGCGTCTCGGCCGTGGTCAGCGCTTGCTCGGGCGCCAGCGGGGTTTCGGCCAGACGAAGGCGAATGCGGCTTTGGCCCAGCGTGAAGGTGTCGACACCGTCTTGCAAGGCGGCTTGGCTGCCTGCGCTCAGGCGTCGGCGGCCGACCTGCACGCCGTTGAGCGTGTCGCCCACGCGCAGCAGCACCGTGCCGTCAGCCGCACGCTCCAACACCGCATGAGAGGCTGAAACGTGTGGGTCGTCCAAGACCACCACGTTGCTGAGGCTGCGGCCCAGGCTGATGGGCCAGGTGTGGACATCCACCGTGCGCAGCACTTGGCCGTCACGGTCCAGCACCTCGATCAGCGCGACGCGTTCTGTGGGGCGATCCATCCGAATCCGTTGATGTAGTGTTGAGCCAGTTTCAGGCCGTTGTCGAAGCTGACACCGACCGCATCCAAGCGGCCTTGAACGCCGCCTGTGCTTTGGTCGAGCGTGGCCACCAGCACGCCCATGCGATAGAGACCGGGCAGCTTTTTGTAGGCCGAGATGCAGACCACCGCGCGCAGTGGCAGGCCACTGGCGTTGTCGCCCGCATGCACGGTCCGTTCTTTGCACTGGGGCGCCGTGGTTTGGCTGGACTTAAAGCCAAAGTGCTCGTTGCCAAAGCTGCCGGAGTGCCGCTGGGCAAAGCGCAGCGGGCCAATACGCTTGCCGTCATAGACCTCGTGGCGCACGCCAATGTGGCCAATGTCCAAACTGCCATTGATGAACAAGCGGCTGTCCATCTCGCAGTTCGTGTGCTCAAACTGCAGGCCACGGTTGCCACTGTTGCCCGCACCTTGGCCCCAGCAGCGCATAAAGGTTTCTTGAGGCACTGGGATGGTGTAGCGGCTGTGCCCGGCCGAGCGCCACGGCTGGGCCATGAAGCGTTCAGTCAGCTTTTGCTGGTGGGCGGTGATTTGCTCGGTGAGCTGCGGATAGGCCGGTGTCGTGATCGGCTTGCCGTTGCGGGCATTGTTCAGCAGGCTCTCGGCGAACTTGGCCGGGATCAAAAAGCTGACCTGCTCGCCATCCAAGCGCTTGGCCACGTTCACCCCCACCAAGCGGCCTTGCTCGTCCAGGGCCGGGCCGCCGCTCATGCCGGGGCTCATGGCGCCGCCAAAGAACAGGGTTTCGGTGAAGCTGCGCTCGACAGGGCCGTTAAAGGCGCCTTCGTTGACGGCAAAGCCCACATCCAGCGGGTTACCCAAGGCGAACATGCGCGCCCCACGCTCCAGTGGCAGGCTGCTGGGCCGGAAGCTGATCGCGCCACGCCCCGTCAAGGCCTTAGGGTCGGCCGGCTTGAGCAGGGCCAAATCGTGGATCACATCCACGGCCAGCAGCTCCAGCGCGCCTTGCTGGCCGTCCGCCGAGACATAGACCAAGCGGTGTCGGTCAGGCTTGAGCGCGTACTGGCTGACCACGTGGTAGTTGGTGATCAGGTGGCCGTCATTGCTCACCAAAAAGCCTGAACCGACTGAGGACTGGCTGTCTTGGGTCTTGAGCAAGGTGCGCACCTGCAGCAGGCGCGGCTTGGTTTGGCTGTAGATGCGCTGGCCCAGCGACGAGGGCGGTGCGGCGTCGGTGGGCGGGGCGATCTCCGTCACGGCGGTGGAGGCGGCATCAGCCGCCGCCAGGGGCGTGGGAGAGGCGGGCGGTGCGGCCTGCGTCGCCAGTGCAGCGCAGGCCGTTGCAAGGGCGGTCGCAGCCCAGCGCAGGCACCGAAGTTTGGGCGCAGGGGTCTTGAAGGAGGGCGTCATGCAGTGGCGCAATCGGGGCTCAGTGTAGTGAGGCGTCGGGTGGTGCGCCACGCATCAGGGACAGCGGTGTTTCGCTGACCGAGCCGGCGCTTTGCTCGTCCTCGGTGGCTTCACGCACATCGACCACCTTGAGGGCAATGCGCAGGGCCATGCCGGCCAGCGGGTGGTTGGCGTCCAGCACCACGTGGGTGGGGTAGACCTCGGTGATGGTGTAGATCAGGTCCTGCGGCATGTCGGCGCTTTGCGCGCCTTCAGGCAGGCCTTCGACCTGCATGCCGGCTTCGATCTGTTCTGGGAACAGAGCGCGCTCTTCAAAGCACACCAACTCAGGGTTGTAGTCGCCAAAGGCGTGCTCAGGCTCCAGGTGCAGATGGGCTTCAAAGCCCTCGTGTTGGCCCAGCAGGACCTCTTCGACCTTGGGGAGCAGGTCTTCGCCGCCGTAGAAGAACTCCACGGGATCGGTCAATTCATCGATGAGCTGGCCTTGGGCATCAGAAAGTACCCAAGTGAGCGTCACCACGCAAGGAGAAGTGATGTTCATCCAGGGATGATCGCACAAGGCCGTGGACAATCGAGCCCATGAGCATCGATCCCACACGCACTTTGCCCCTGTTGGGGGGCCTCTCGCCCGCGCAGTTCATGCGCCGCTATTGGCAGAAAAAGCCTTGCCTCATCCGGCAAGCCATCCCCGGCGTGCAGCCCCCTTTGGCGCGCAGCGCATTGTTTGACCTGGCCGGCAGCGAGGATGTGGAGTCTCGGCTGATCACCCGCAAGGGCGGCGCTTGGAAGCTGCGTCACGGCCCGTTTGGGCGGCGCCAATTGCCCTCGACCAAGCAGGCGGATTGGACCCTGCTGGTGCAAGGTTTGGATTTGCATGTGCCCGCCGCGCATGAGCTCTTGCAGCAGTTCCGCTTTGTGCCCGAGGCACGGCTCGACGATGTGATGATCTCCTATGCCACGCCCGGCGGCGGCGTGGGCCCGCACACCGACTCCTACGATGTGTTTTTGCTGCAGGTCAGCGGCCGGCGTCGCTGGCGTGTGGGGCCCGTCAAGGACCACAGCCTGGTGCCGGGCATGCCAGTCAAGCTGCTCGCACAGTTTGAGCCGACCGAAGAGTGGGTGCTGGAGCCGGGCGACATGCTCTATGTGCCGCCGCGCTGGGGCCACGACGGCATCGCCGAGAGCGAGGATTGCATGACCTGCTCGGTGGGCTTCCGCACGCCCACGCCCACGCAAACCGCGCGTGAGGTCTTGCAGCGCATGATTGATGCGCTAGAGGCGCCCGAGCAAGAGCCGCACTATCGCGACCCCGCTCAAAGCGCCACCGACCAGCCGGGCTTGATCCCAGAGGCGCTGCAGACCTTTGCGGCCAAAGCGGTGATCGAGGCGCTGAACGACATGCACAGCCTGCACTGTGCCTTGGGCGAGACGCTGACCGAGCCCAAGGACATTGTCTGGTTTGCTTCCGGTGAGCCGGTGGAGCCGGGTCAGGGCGCTCGCTTGGACGCGCGAACCCGGATGATGTTTGATGCGCGTTGCATCTACATCAACGGCGAGTCCTTCCGCGCCGGTGGCAAAGATGCCCGCTTGATGCAGCGCTTGGCCAATGAGCGGCGACTCAGCGCCAAAGAAGTGGCTGCATTGAGCCCCGATGCCTTTGAGTTGCTCAATGATTGGGCCTGCAGTGGTTGGCTACACGGTCTTGAATAGCCTTATGGGATTGAGGCCCAAACCCTTTGAATGAGGGACTTTTGTCGACGAGAGTGGCTCTCTTGACGCAGTTTTGCAACATAGAGAGACCACCTTGATCGTGGGTTTCATGGCTGTATAGGGTTGTTCCCTAATGTGGCTATAATCAGAGGCTAGGCTCAGGAAAGTACCTCGCTGGAGACACTAACTCTGGTGATCAGTGTCGTTTCTGGTCTTTGGTTCTCTGTGAGTTGTGAGGAGGAGGCGCGCCAAAGAGCGGGCTTCCAAAATTACTGGTAATTTCGTTCGACCTATATTGAGGATTCCCATGAACAAGTCGCTCCTGTTGGCTTCCCTGATCGCTGTTGCTTCTTTGGCCGCTTGCGGCAAGAAGCCTGAGGCTGCTGCTGCCGACATGGCCGCTTCGGCTGCTGCCGTGGCTGCTTCGGCTGCTGCTCCTGCTGTTGACGCTGCTGCTTCCGCTGCTACCGCTGTCGGCGCTGCTGCTTCTGCTGCTACCGCTGCCGCTTCGGCCGTGGTTGACGCTGCTGCTTCTGCTGCTTCCAAGTAAGCTGCTCAGCACTTCGGTACGGCCCAGGCTGTACCGGGCTCAAAAAGCCGCCTTCGGGCGGCTTTTTTGCGTCCGGCCTTCGCTCAGTAGCCTGACCCGCGCAATGCGGCGGCTGAGGCCTCACGCGCGGGCATGAAAAAGGGGCCCCGAGAGGCCCCTGATGCATCGTGCGAGACCGCCGGTGTCAGAGCTTCAGCTCTTCAACCAACAGCGCCACAATCTTTTGGGCGTTGGCCGAGTTATCGGGTTGACCCTGGCTGTTTTGCACACTGACGCGGGTATTGCTGCCATCGGCCGTCACCACGATGCGGTAGCGGCTCAGCGGGTTGACAGCGTCTTTGCTGCTGAAGAGGCGGGCAAAGAAACCGTCGTCCTTGGCGGCTTCCTTGGCGTCCACAAAGCGCACAAAGTAAATGCCTTGAGCGCGATCGCGGTCTTCCACGGTGAAGCCGCCACGATCCAGGGCCAGGCCCACACGGCGCCATGCGCGCTCAATGGTGTCATCCACTTGCAGTGCCGCGCTGTCGCCCGCAATCACGCGGGCCTTGGCCACCACAGGAGCAGTGGTGGCTGCCACGGCGGTGCGAGCGGCTTCTTCACGCACGCCCAGGCTGATCATCAGCCGGGTCAGCATTTCGGCTTCAAGGTTGGCGTCCGGGGCGCGCTGGGTCCAAGCGGTCGAGCCGTCACGCACTCGGTCGCCGGTCAAGACTTCCTCGAGGCCTTTATGGCTCAGGTAGATCTCGGTGCCGGTCTTGCTGCGCTCCAGGCGCACGCGGAACTTGTCGCGCTCGCCGGTGGAGTAGAGCGAGTCGATCAAGCGGCCCAGGGTGTTGCGGATCAAGTCATTCGGCAGCTTGGCGCGGTTCTCGGCCCAGTCGGTTTCCATCACGCCGGCTTCGGGGGTTTCGGTGCTGAGGGTGAAGCCGCGGTCCAGCCAAAACTGTTTGACCAGGGGCCAGAGTTGCTCTGGCGTGCGGCTGCTGACCAACCAGCGCTGGCTGCCCGAACGCTCGATGCGGACATCGGACGATTGGTTCAAAGCCACCGATTGACTGGCGTTGGCCGGCTTGCCAGCGCCTTGCTGCAAGGCATTGGCGCTGATGGCGCCTGCCTGCGGCAGATAGCGGCTGTCTTTGGCCAGCGGTGTCAGGTCCGGGGGCACTTCCAAGGGGTTGGTCTTGGCTGCACCGCTGCGGTAATCGATGCGGTCACCCGAGGTCAGATCGCTGAGGGCAGAGCAGCCCCCTAATGCCAGAGCCTGGGCCAGGGTCAAGCCCACAAGGGCGGTGCGCACAGGCTTGTTGGCGGTCGGTTGGGTCACTTGTTGCGTCTCCGAGAGGCCGGGTCAGTGCCCAGCCGTGAATGGGCGAGAGAGAGAAAGAAAGGTCAGATCAGACCACAATCTTTGAGGGCGGCCTCAACAGTGGCTTGTCCGGCGGCGGTCAGCTCCACCAAGGGCAAGCGCACGGTGGGGCGGCAGCGGCCCAGCCGATGCAGGGCCCATTTGGCCGGTGCGGGGCTGGCTTCACAGAAGAGGTCGCGGTGCAGCGAGAGCAGCTTGAAGTGGATCTCGCGGGCACGTTGGATCTCACCGCTGGTGGCGGCGACGCACAGTTCATGCATCAGGCGCGGAGCGATGTTGGCAGTGACGCTGATGTTGCCGTGGCCGCCCAGCAGCATCAAGGCGACGGCGGTGTTGTCATCGCCCGAGAAGATCTTGAAGCCCTTGGGCGCATGCTTGATCAGCCAGGCCGCGCGTTCAATATTGCCGGTGGCTTCTTTGATGCCAAAGATGCCGGGCACTTGGGTCAGGCGCATCACGGTGTCGTGCTGCATATCGGCCACGGTGCGACCGGGCACGTTGTAGAGCATGACCGGCAGGTCTACCGCCTCGGCAATGGCCTTGAAGTGGCGGTACATGCCTTCTTGCGAGGGCTTGTTGTAATAGGGTACGACTTGCAGCGAAGCGTCGGCGCCGACTTGCTTGGCGAATTTGGTCAGCTCGATGGCCTCGGCGGTGCTGTTGCCCCCGGCGCCCGCCATGATGGGCAGGCGGCCCGCGGCGTGCTGCACGGCCACGCGGATGATTTCGCAGTGCTCTTCCACACTGACGGTGGCGGATTCGCCCGTGGTGCCGACCACGCAGATGGTGTCGGTGCCTTCGGCGATGTGCCAGTCGATCAAGGACTTCAGAGTGGTGTAGTCCACGCTGCCGTCTTCATGCATGGGCGTCACAAGCGCCGGGATGCTGCCTTTAATCCGGTTCATTGGGTTTCCTTCGGGATCACTGATTTTAGCCCGCAGCAGAGGCCTCTTTGGCCAGGGGCCAGCCCAGAGTGCCAGAAGAAGACTCGGGCTGGCGCACCGCCGCGATGCGCTGGATGACGCGCAAGGGCTGATCAACGGTGCCGTCTTCGTAGCCGATGACGCGCAGGGTGGCGCAGGCGCTCAAAAGCTCGCCGGGCTGCAGCAAAAAGTCGGGCCGAGAGGGCCTGCCGACCCGCTCGTGACCCATTGCAAAAGTTTCGTAAAGCAGCACGCCGCCCGGTGCAACCGCCGCCACGATGGCCGGCAAAAGGGGCCGCCACAGGTAATTGGTGACCACCACCAGACCAAACTGCTGGCCCGCCAAAGGCCAAGCCTCGTTCTCAATGTCAGCGCTCAAGAACTGCGCGCGACCTTGTAACTCGGGCAAGCGGGCTAGGCTGGCCAGCGCGATCTCGTCGCGGTCCACCCCCAAAACCGGGTGGCCCAACGCCGCGAAATAGCGCAGATGGCGGCCAGCGCCGCAGGCCAAATCCAAAACCTGGCAGCCCGGCGGGGCCAAATGCGCCCAGCGCGTCACCCAGGGTGAGGGCGCGGCGCCCGCGCCATGGCCCTCGGCCTGCACCACATGAACCAGACTCAAAAGCAACTCCAGACTCGATTCGCCAAGTCCACCACCAGGTGAGGGCTCAGGTAGGACTGGGCCACCAGCAGCAGGGCAGCCGCGACGGCCGCCCACACCAGCACCGCCAACCATCGGCGGCGCTGGGGCGTGGGGTCGTGGGCCATGGTGGGGCTCATGCTGCGGCGGGAACACGCTGCAGGGCCGCCTCGCGCACCGGCAAGTTGGCCAAGGCGGCAAACACGCCCAAGGCGACGGAGATCCACCAGACGATGTCGTAGCTGCCGGTGGCGTCATAGAGCAAACCACCCAACCAGACGCCCGCAAAGGAGCCGATTTGGTGGCTGAAAAACACCAGGCCGCCCAGCATGGACATGTATTGCACGCCAAAAATCTGCGCCACGATGGCATTGGTGGGCGGCACGGTGGACAGCCACAAAAAGCCCATCACCGAGGCAAACAGGTAGACGCTCCAAGGCGTCAGTGGGGCGAACAAGAAGATGATGATGGCGACTGAGCGCAAGGCATAGATGGTCGACAGGATGTACTTTTTAGGCATGCGCTGGCCCAAGCTACCGGCGATGTACGTGCCAAACACATTGAACAGGCCAATCAGCATCAAGGCAGCCGTGGCGACCTCAGGGCCAAGCCCTTTGTCTTTGAGGTAGCTGGGCATGTGAATCGCAATGAAGACGACCTGAAAGCCGCACACAAAGTACCCGGCCGTGAGCCAGCGGTAGCTGGGGTTGCCCAGGGCCTCCTTGAGCGCTGCGCCCACACTCTGCTTGGGCTGGCCCGTGCCACTGGCCAGCGCGGGCTCTTTCAGGCCAAAGGCCAGCGGGATGATGAACAACGCGGCGCAGCCCAGCACAAACAGCGCGTTTTGCCAGCCGGCATAGCCAATCAACCAGCTCTCCACCGGCACCATCAAAAACTGACCAAAAGACCCGGCGGCGGCAGCTACCCCCATGGCCCAAGAGCGCTTGTCATGCGCCACATTGCGGCCAATCACGCCATAAACCACGGCATACGTGGTGCCCGACTGCGCCATGCCCAGCAACACCCCGGCGCTGCCGGTGAAGGCCAGCCCCGAGGTGGCCAAGCCCATCAGCACCAGGCCGCCCGCATACATCAGCGAGCCGATGATCAAGACCCTGAAGGCGCCGAAGCGATCCGCCAACATGCCCGCCACCGGCCCTGCGGCGCCCCAGGCCAGGTTTTGGATGGCCAGCGCAAAGGCAAAGGTTTCGCGCGTCCAGCCGCGCTCGGTGGTGATGGGGGCCAGCCACAAGCCAAAGCCGTGGCGAATGCCCATGGACAGCGTCACGATGGCCGCACCGCAGAGCAGCACTTGGAACATCGACAGCGTGGCTGGGGTGGGGGAAGAGGTCGCGCGCATCGCGGGCACTTTAGCCCATGCGCGCCGCGGCCGCTGCTGCGCGGGTGACAGCCGCCCGGGAGGCGGCCGTCGAGATCACTTTGTGGCGCGCTCGGCGCGGGCTTTGGGAGCTCCTGACGTAGACTGTATGAAAACACAGCCGACTTTTCAGCGCTTGTCTGGCGCTTGACCCGGCACCGCGCTTCCTACAATCCCCCGCCATGGCAACCCGACCTGCACCCCTTGAGCCGACCTACGGCGAAGCCTCTATCCGTGTCCTGAAAGGCCTGGAGCCCGTCAAGCAACGGCCCGGCATGTACACCCGCACCGACAACCCCCTGCACATCGTGCAAGAGGTCATCGACAACGCGGCCGACGAAGCCCTGGCCGGGCATGGCAAGCGCATTGCCGTGACCTTGCATGCCGACGGCTCCGTCAGCGTGGACGACGACGGCCGCGGCATTCCCTTTGGCCTGCACCCTGAAGAAAAGGTGCCCGTGGTGGAGATCGTGTTCACCCGCCTGCACGCGGGCGGCAAGTTCGACAAAGGCTCGGGCGGCGCCTACAGCTTCTCGGGCGGCCTGCATGGCGTGGGCGTGAGCGTGACCAATGCCTTGGCCAAGCGCTTGCAAGTGGCGGTGTGGCGCGACGGCCAAGCGGCCGCCTTGACCTTCTCGGGTGGCGATGTCATCGAGCCCTTGGCAGTGCGCCCGGCGGCAGCCGGTGAGCGCAAAAAAGGCACCTCGGTGCGCGTGTGGCCCGATGCCAAGTATTTTGAAAGCGCTGAGCTGCCCCGCCACGAGTTGATGCACCTGTTGCGCAGCAAGGCCGTGCTGATGCCGGGTGTGACGGTGACGCTGACCACCGAAAAATCGGGGGACGTCCAAACTTGGCTCTACAAGGGCGGCCTGCGCGACTATCTGCAGCAGTCGCTGCCCGCCGACCCGATGATCCCGCTCTTTGAGGGCGAGCACTACGCAGGCAGCGGTGAAGACGACAACTTTGCCGAAGGCGAGGGCGCCGCCTGGTGCGTGGCCTTCACCGAGGACGGTGCCTTGCTGCGCGAGAGTTATGTCAACCTGATCCCCACGGTGGCCGGTGGCACGCACGAGGCCGGCCTCAAAGACGGCCTGTTTGGCGCCATCAAGGGCTTTATCGAGCTGCACTCCCTGCTGCCCAAGGGCGTGAAGCTGATGCCGGAGGACGTGTTCTCGCGCGCCAGCTTTGTGCTGAGCGCCAAGGTCTTGGACCCGCAGTTCCAAGGCCAGACCAAAGAGCGGCTCAACAGCCGCGACGCGCTGCGCTTGGTGTCCGCTTATGTGAAGCCGGCCTTGGAGCTGTGGCTCTCGCAGCATGTGGAGCACGGCAAAAAGCTGGCCGAGCTGGTGATCAAGCAAGCCCAGACGCGCCAGCGCGCCAGTCAAAAGGTGGAGAAGCGCAAGGGCTCCGGCGTGGCCGTGCTGCCCGGCAAGCTGACCGACTGCGAAAGCCGTGACACCCAGCTCAATGAGCTGTTCTTGGTCGAGGGCGACTCGGCCGGTGGCAGCGCCAAGATGGGCCGCAACAAAGAAACCCAAGCCATCTTGCCGCTGCGTGGCAAGGTGCTGAACAGTTGGGAGGTCGAACGCGACCTGCTGTTCAAGAACAACGAGATCCACGACATCTCGGTGGCCATTGGCGTGGACCCGCATGGCCCCACCGACAGCGTCGATCTCTCTGGCCTGCGCTACGGCAAGATTTGCATCCTCTCTGACGCCGACGTGGACGGCTCGCACATCCAAGTGCTGCTGCTGACCCTGTTCTTCCGCCACTTCCCGCGCTTGATCGAAGCCGGCCATGTCTATGTGGCCAAGCCGCCGCTCTATCGGGTGGATGCGCCCGCGCGTGGCAAAAAGCCGGCGGCCAAGATTTATGCGCTGGACGACGGCGAGCGCGACGCCGCACTGGACAAGCTGCGCAAAGAAGGCGTCAAAGAAGGCTCTTGGAGCATTGGCCGCTTCAAAGGCCTGGGTGAGATGAGTGCGGAGCAGTTGTGGGACACCACGCTCAACCCCGACACCCGCCGCCTGCTGCAAGTGCAGTATGGCCAGCTTGATTTTGCGAGCACCGCAGACGCGATGAGCAAGCTGATGGGCAAGGGCGAAGCCCAGGCCCGGCGTGACCTGATGGAGCTGCACGGCGACGCCGTGGAGGTGGACATCTGATGCCCATCCGCCTGCGCCCCACGCTGCTCTCAGACCTGGATGCCGTGGTCGAGATCGAGCACGATGCCCGCAACCTGCCCTTCATCACGCCCTGGGATCGCACCCAGCATGAAGGCGCGATCCGCTTCCCTGACTTTCGCCACTTCATCATCGAGGCCGGCGAGAGCCACGAGCGCCAGGGCTTTGTGATCTTGCAGGGCTGCCGCAACCCCCATGGCAGCGTGGAGCTCAAGCGCTTGGTGCTTCAGCCCAAAGGCCAAGGCTTGGGGCGCGCTGCAGTGAGGGTGCTCAAGCGCATGGCGTTTTCAGACTTCAAGGCCCATCGTTTTTGGCTGGATGTCAAAGGCCTGAACACCCGTGCCCAACATCTTTACCTCAGCGAAGGCTTTGTCGAAGAAGGCCGCCTGCGTGAGAGCGTGCGCGTGCAGGTGGACGGTGCCGATGGCTACGATGATTTGATCGTGATGAGCCTGCTCGACCGCGAATACCAGGCCCGCCGTGCGATGGGCCAAGAGGACCCGAACGCATGAAGTGGTGCGGCGCGCCTCAGCTCGCAGCAGCCAGCCTGGTCTGGTTGTCGGGCGTGAGTGCGCGCGCAGCTGAGCCGCCTCTGTGGGGCTATGTCGATGCCCAAGGCGTGGCTCATTTTTCGTCCAAGAAGGAAGACAGGCGCTACACCCCTGTCTTGCGCCAGGGTGGCGAAGACGTGGGCCGCGTGCCCGGCAAAGTGGCCTCTCGCCAAGCCTTGCTGACGTGGCTGGCTTTTGCGCCCGAAGTCAAAGCGCTGTTGCCCGTTCTGCGCGAGGCTGAAGCAGCCACCGGCGTGGATGTGGAATTGCTTCAGGCCGTGATCGCTGTGGAGTCCGGCTTTAAGCCAGATTTGGTGTCGCCCAAAGGCGCGATGGGCCTGATGCAGATCACCCCCGACACCGGCGAGCGCTATGCCACCAAGGCTGAGCGTGCGGCCCGGCCCGTGGAAGAGCGCCTGCGCGACCCGCGCAGCAACATCATGACGGGGGCGCGCATGCTGGCCGACCTCTCGCGCCGCATGGGCGGCATCGCCCCAGCCTTGGCGGCCTGGAATGCGGGTGAAGGCAAGGTGAAGCGCCACGGCGGCAAAGTGCCCCCCTTTGCCGAAACCGAGGCCCATGTGCACCTCGTGCTTGAAATCTATTGGGAGCTGCTGCAACAACGCCAGCAGCGCAACGTCAAAACCATGAACTTGGTCTCCACCACCGCCACACCCACCGCCACCTTGCGCTGAGTGAGTGCGACGCTGCGCTCGAGACTGCTGATGATCTGAACAATGGAACAAACCCCTTTGAGTTTTGCCCCTCCGCCCGGTGGCAGTGACGACAGCGCGGTGACCCTGGCCCACTATGCCGAGCGGGCCTATTTGGAATACGCGCTCAGCGTGGTCAAGGGCCGGGCCTTGCCCGATGTCTGCGACGGCGCCAAGCCGGTGCAGCGCCGCATTCTTTACGCCATGCAGCGCATGGGCCTGGGCCATGGCGGCTCGGGTGGGGCGCCCAAGCCGGTCAAGAGCGCGCGGGTGGTGGGGGATGTGCTGGGCAAGTTCCACCCGCACGGCGACACGGCCGCCTATGACGCCATGGTGCGCATGGCGCAAGACTTTGCGCTGCGCTACCCACTGATCGACGGCCAAGGCAATTTCGGCAGCCGCGACGGCGACGGCGCCGCCGCCATGCGCTACACCGAGGCGCGCCTGGCCCCCATCGCCCGCTTGCTGCTCGATGAGCTGGACGAGGGCACGGTGGACTTTGTGCCCAACTACGACGGCTCGTTTGAGGAGCCCCGGCTGCTGCCCGCGCGCCTGCCCTTTGTGCTGCTCAACGGCGCCAGCGGCATTGCCGTGGGCCTGGCCACCGAGATCCCCAGCCACAACCTGCGCGAGGTGGCTGCGGCGGCCGTGGCCATGATCCGTAACGACAAACTCAGCGACGACGAGTTGTATGGCCTGATGCCCGGCCCCGACTATCCTGGCGGTGGGCAAATCATCTCCAGCAGCGCCGACATCCGCGAGGCTTATGCCTCGGGCCGAGGCAGCCTCAAGGTGCGGGCACGCTGGAAGATTGAAGAGCTGGCGCGCGGTCAATGGCAATTGGTGGTCACCGAGCTGCCGCCGGGGGTCAGCAGCCAGCGCGTGTTGGAAGAGATCGAGGATCTTTCCAACCCCAAGGTCAAGACCGGCAAAAAGGCCTTGTCGCCCGAGCAATTGCAGCTCAAAGCCAGCCTGCTGGCGGTGCTGGACACCGTGCGCGACGAGTCCAGCAAAGAGGCGGCGGTGCGCCTGGTGTTCGAGCCCAAGAGCCGCACGATTGAGCAGCAAGATTTGATCTCCACCTTGCTGGCCCACACCAGCTTGGAGAGCAATGCGTCCATCAACCTGACCATGGTCGGCATTGATGGCCGGCCGGTGCAAAAGAGCTTGCGCCAGATGCTCACCGAGTGGGTGGCCTTCCGCCAAACCACGGTGCAGCGCCGCACCCAGCACCGCCTGCAAAAGGTGCTGGACCGCATCCATGTGCTGGAAGGCCGGCAACTGGTGCTGCTGAACATCGACGAGGTGATCCGCATCATCCGCGAGTCGGACGAGCCCAAAGAAGCGCTGATCGCGCGCTTCAAGCTGACCGAGATTCAGGCCGACGACATCCTGGACATCCGGCTGCGCCAACTGGCGCGCTTGGAAGCCATCAAGATCGAGCAAGAGCTCAGCAAGCTGCGCGAAGAGCAGGCCAAGCTCGAAGAGATTTTGGGCAGCCCAGCCGCGCTCAAGCGCACGGTGATCAAAGAGATCGAAGCCGATGCCAAACAGCATGGCGATGACCGCCGCACGCTGATCCAAGAAGAAAAGCGCGCCGTGGCCGAGATCAAGGTGGTGGACGAGCCCGTCACGGTGGTGGTCAGCCTCAAGGGCTGGGTGCGTGCCCTCAAAGGCCACGAGGTGGACGCCAACACCCTGAGCTTCAAGGCGGGCGACGGCCTCTACGGCACTTTTGCCTGCCGCAGTGTCGAGACGCTCTATGCTTTTGGCTCCAACGGCCGCGTCTACAGCGTGGCCGTGGCCGGCCTGCCCGGCGGCCGGGGCGATGGCCAACCCATCACCAGCCTGATCGACCTGGAAGCGGGGACGCAACTGGCCCACTACTTTGCAGGCCCGGCAACCCAAGTGCTGCTCTTGGCGAACACCGGCGGCTTTGGCCTGCTGGCCCGCTTGAGCGACCTGAACAGCCGCCAAAAGGGCGGCAAGAGCTTCTTGACCTTGGACGCCGCAGAAGCCTTGCTGCCACCCGCGCCCGTGCCGCCGCAACTCCAGGAAGTGGCTTGCCTCTCATTGACCGGCCGCTTGCTGGTCTTCCCCTTGGCTGAGCTGAAGCTCCAAGCCAATGGTGGCCGTGGACTGACCCTGATGGACGTGGACGCCAAAGACCCACTCATCTCGGTCAGCGCTTGCCAAGCCAGCGTGCGCGTGCTGGGCACCGGCCGCGCCGGCAAGGCCAAAGACGAAGTCATCAGCGGCGTGGCCTACAGCCGCCACCAAGGCAAGCGCGCCCGCAAGGGGCTGAAGATCGAGGGGGCGGTGAAGGTGATGAGGGTGTTGCCGAGTTGAGCAGGGGCTTTGCTGCTTTGCCGCTGCAAATGGGCCCTTAGGTGCGCTGACGCTTGCGGCTGTTGGACCGTGTCCACCGTCGCCAAAGCGGTCGATCTGTCATTGGGTTGTGTCGGCCCGTTGATTGCCGAGCTGGAACGCGGGAAACTTTGAGGATGTGTTTAAGGCGGCCCCGTTGCCCCCTGGACAGAAGATCAATCTTTGCAGCAATCGGACGAAGCGATGTATTTCTTGACCATCAAGGCGGGCAATGAGGTTCTGCGTGACCGCGCTCCTTTCACAGACTATGCAGATGCGCTGGCTGCTTGCGGTGAGTACTATGAACCTAGAGCGGTGGGAGCTGCATTGAACTTCACATCGATAGTGACGGGAAAGAAGTTCATGCGTTCTTATGCTCAGCTCACTAGATTGGCTGACTTAGCTGATGTTCCGCGCGACTCACCTCAAGCTGTTGCTGCTGCCAAGCAGAGCAATGCCTTCTCATTCTCGAAGTCGTACGCCTTTCTCGTTGAGAGCGCTGAAGGCGTCCAAGAGGCTGAGAAATGGGCACGTGAGGACAACGAGTGAGATTTGCGTGACCTGCGTAAGTTGGAGCCTGTGCGTCAAAAGGACCAGATCTCGAACCTTTGGCCCCCAATTAGGCTGGGCTGATGCAACGAGGCGTTGGCTGTCTGGCCAATATGGCACCGGAACTTAATCAATGACCTTAAGGGTCAAACGCAATGACCTCAGCGAGGATATCGCGCAAGGCTTGGGCGTCATCGGGGCGCAACTGGCCCATGGTGCGGGTCGCGAGACTTTGCTCGATGGTCGTGATCGCGGGCTTGAGCACCGAGGTCTTGACGATGTCGGTTACCTGCAAGTCGCTGGCCAAGGTTGCGGCAGGGCCTCATGACTGACGCACGTAGTTGGCGATGTGAGGATATTGCGCTGATGGCTGTTTTCGCTACAGCAGGAGACGGTGGCCATGGTGCCCGACAGGGTTGTGAACGGAAAGGAGACTAGCCCCACATCGCCAAAACCGGTAGGTGGAGTCGGAAGATTGAGCTGTCTTGGGCCCTGGCGGTGGTCATTGGAGCGCGCTCGCAGCCTCAGCCTTTATCACTGATGCGCGGCAGCCAATAGCCGGTTTGCTGCCTATCGGGTGCGATGGCAAAGACGATGATGGACTCGGGCTCGTCTCTGTAGACGACCGTGAACGGAAAGCCGCGCACCTTGGACTTACGTGTCCCTGCAGGTCCGGGTGCTCCGCCCGATGTAAATCGTCGAATGAGGCCGAAGGACTGGGCCACGGCCTCCCTGAAGCGCTTGCCAGTGCCTGGCCGCTGACCCTCGTAGTAAAGCGTCTCACGCAACAACTCGGCGCGCGCTTCCTCCCGAAGCAGTAGTGGCTTCAAGGCGCGATGCGGGCCGCTTCGGCCAAGACTTCATCCATCTCGTAGAGACGGCCTTCTCCGCGTTCATGTGCGGCGACGCGGCGCGCAATCTCCAGCTTCAAGGTTTCGTCTTCGGCGTCTGAACGGGGCTGATTCAGCGAATCGAGCAACAAATCCAGCAGCCGCACCCTCTCGGCAGGTGGCAATGAGAAACCTTGGGCAGCGAGTTCTTCGACGCGGTCTGGCATGGCGGGCTCCGGTTGAGGCTGGTAGTTTATCGGTCGACCTCAGCCATACAAAGCCTCCGCCCGATTCAACAACACCCAACTCGTCAAGATGACCTTATCGCCCGAGATCGGCACGCGCCCCCGGTGGGTGTGGGTGAAGTAGGCGGGAGCCATGACCATGCGGCCGGTGCGGGGCTGGATGCTGCGTTGCTGGTAGAAGAAGTCGGTCTCGCCGCCTTCAGCCACGTCGTTCAGGTAGAACATGAACAGCAGGCTGCGGTGCAGGGTTTCGCAGCGGGCGTTGTCGGGGTAATGCTCGCAGTGCCAGTAGTTGTAGTTGCCCCGGCCCTGCGGGTACTTCTGCATCTGGATGGGGCCTAAGCGGTAGAGCGTGCGCATCAGGTCCATGGCCTGGGGGGCACCCACGGTGTCGAAGTTGTCGTGGGTCAGCGCGGTCGGTTCACCCGTCTCGGGGTGTTGCACTGTCAGCGCCATGGGCGCGATCAGCGCAAAGTGGTGGCGCTTGAAGTACTCGGCCAAATGCAGGGTGGTGGCCTTTTGGATCTCTTGCAGCGCGGGGCGCCACTCGGGGTGTTGGTTGAGGTAGAGATCGGTGCTGATCTTCTTGCTCTCGTCCACCCCCGCGCCGGTTTGCCCCGCCACGCGGTGCGGGCTGGCCTCAAAAGCGTCGATCAGGGCTTGGCAGAAAGGCGCGCTCAAGGCGCCGTCCACCACCTGGATGAAGTCGGTCGTCGGCTCAGTCATGTCGGCGCAGGGCCAAGGCGGTGGTGGTCAGGCCAAACAAGGCAAACAAGGCCAAGCTCCACAGCGCATAAGGCACGCCCAGCAAGTCCACCGAGGCTTCGGCGCACGAGGCCGTGGGCGCGAACACATCCGGGGCCAGGTCAAACAAGCCCAGCTTGGAGAGGATTTTGTCGGCCAATGTTTGGGCGCAGCCCATGGTGTCCAGTGCGGCCACCTTGTGCTGCCACAGGGCCGCGGCCACGCCACAGCCGGCCATCAGCGTGGCCAACCAAGCCAAGGCTTTGCGGCCAGCGCCGTGGGGCAGGGCGGCGGCCAGGGCCGTCAGGGCGCCTATCACCAAGAAGATCAGACGCTGCAGCGTGCACCAAGGGCAAGGCTGCATATCGTAATGAAACTGCGACACCAAGGCGGCCCCCACCGCGCCCCAGGCGGCTGCGGTGATGCCGAGCAAAACGAGGCGTGAAGAGGGCAGACGCATGGTCAGTCGGCCTTGAGTTCGGCGATCAGTTCAATCTCGACGCAAGCCCCCATAGGGATCTGCGCCACGCCAAAGGCGCTGCGGGCATGGGCACCGACGGTGGGGCCAAACACTTCGCCCAGCAGTTCAGAGCAGCCGTTGGTGACCAAGTGTTGCTCGGTGAAGGTGGAGGTGGAGTTGACCAAGCTCATCACCTTGACGACGCGGGCCACACGGTCCAGGTCGCCGCAGGCGGCTTGCAGTGTGCCCAGCAGGTCGATGGCAATGGCGCGGGCAGCGGCCTTGCCTTCTTCGGTGGCCATGGTCAGGCCCAACTGGCCCACCCAGGGTTTGCCGTCTTTCTTGGCAATGTGGCCGGACAAAAAGACCAAATTGCCGGTTTGCACGAAGGGCACATAGGCCGCAGCAGGGATGGCGATGGGGGGAAGCTCAATGCCCAATTCCTTCAGGCGAGCAGCAACAGACATGGGGTTTCTCCAAGGGGAAATCTGAAAGCCGGTCATCCTACACTGGGGGATGCTTATCCGATGGCCATGGGTGCTCTCCCTGGTCGCGCTGGCAGCACTGGGTGGTTGTTTTGCTCAACTGACCCAGGCGCGCTGCTGGTCTGGGCCGTGGGCTCAGGCGGGCATGCTGTTGGGCGCATGGCTGTGGGCTGTTGCGCTGTGGGCCTGGCGCCGTTGGCGCAGCGGTGGTGCACAAGCCCTGGCGGTGCTGTGCATGGTGGTGGGCACCGCCTTGCTGGCCTGGGGTCAAACCGAGGTCCGCGCCATTGCCCGCTTGCAGGCCGTGCTTCAACCTGAGTTGGAAGGCCAAGAGCTGCTGCTGGTGGGCAAGGTGGTGGACATGCCGCAAGTCACCGCCGACGGCGTGCAGTTTGTGTTCGAGGTGGAGCAGGCGCAAGACCTCGCCGCGCCCTCTGCGGTGGTGCAGGTGCCTCAGCGCTTGTGGCTGACATGGCGGCGCGGCTGGCAAGAGGATGCCCTGCTGGCCGGCCCACCAGAGGCCCTGCAGGCGGGGGAGCGCTGGCAGTTGCCGGTGCGCTTGAAGCGCCCGCATGGCGTGATGAACCCTGGCGGCTTTGATGCCGAGTTGTGGCTGTTCGAGCGGCAATTGGGCGCGGTGGGGGCTGTGCGCGCGCCATCGGCCCTGCCAGCCCGGCTCTTGGCTACCGCCAGCCTGTGGGACGCGCCCATCGAGCAAGCCCGCCAGGCCTTGCGCGACCGCGTGCTGCTGGCCGTGCCCGATGCCCAAGCCGCTGCCGTGCTGGCCGCGCTGAGCGTGGGGGACCAAGCGGCCATTGAAGGCCCGCAGTGGGAGGTCTTTCGGCGCACCGGTATCGCGCATCTCATCAGCATCAGCGGTCTGCACATCACTTTGTTCGCCTGGATGGCTTCGCGCGCCGTGGGCTGGGGCTGGCGGCGCAGTGCCCGGCTTTGCTTGTGGTGGCCTGCACCGCTGGCCGCGCGTTGGGGCGGTGTGCTCTTGGCGGTGGGCTATGCCTTGTTGGCCGGCTGGGGCGTGCCCGCGCAACGCACGGTGGGCATGTTGGCGCTGGGGGCGGGCCTCAAAAGTCTGGGCGTGAACTGGCCGGGCTGGCTGCTGGCCCTGTGGGTGGCGGTTGGCGTGGTGATGTGCGACCCGTGGGCGCTGCTGGCACCCGGCTTCTGGCTCTCGTTTGGGGCGGTGTGCCTGCTGATGCTGTCCTCGCCCGAGCCGCCGCCTTTGGCTGAAGCCGAGGCTTCGCCTGAGCCCCCACTCGGCTGGGCGCAGCGCCTGCGCCGAAGCATGGCCCAAGCGTGGCATACGCAATGGGTCGCTTCTTTGGGTTTGGCACCCTTGTCGCTGATCTTGTTCAACCAGGTCTCTCTGGTGGGCTTCGTGGCCAATCTCTTCGCCGTCCCTTGGGTCACGCTGGTGGTCACGCCGCTGGCCTTGCTGGGCATGCTGTGGTCGGGCTTTTGGTGCCTGGCGGCTTGGGCCGTGGCGCCCCTGCTGTGGGCCTTAGGGCACTTGGCGCAATGGGGCGGCGCGGGCTGGGTGGCGGCCGATGCACCGTGGTGGGCGGTGGGGCTGGGCCTCATCGGCGCGCTGGGCGTGGTGTGGCCCGGCCACTGGCCTAGACGTGTGTTGGCCGGCCTGCTGATGCTGCCGCTGCTGATGCCGCCCCTGAACAAACCCGAACCCGGTCAGTTTGAGTTGCTGGCCTTGGACGTGGGGCAGGGCAGTGCGGTGCTGGTCCGAACGGCGCACCATGCGCTGCTTCACGACACTGGCCCCAAGTTCGCGCGAGACGCTGACGCAGGCCAGCGCATCGTCTTGCCGCTCTTGAGAGCCCAGGGTATTCGGCAGTTGGATGAGCTGATCTTGAGCCACCGCGACACCGACCATGTGGGCGGGGCTGATGCCGTGTTGGAAGGCCTGCCGGTGCTGCAAATGCGCAGCAGCCTGGAGCCCAGCCATGGCCTGCGCCGCAAAGCCGCGCGGCACCTGCCCTGCGAGGCGGGCCAACACTGGCTGTGGGATGGCGTGCGCTTTGAGGTGCTGCACCCGCAGCCCGGCCCGCCAGCACCGCTGGCCCGCCCCAATACCGTGAGCTGTGTGTTGAAGGTCACAGATGCCCAAGGCCGCAGCGCGCTGCTCACGGGCGACATCGAGGCCGAGCAAGAAGCGCTGCTGTTGGCCCACAGTGCTCACCTCTTGCCGGCCGAGGTGCTGGTCGTGCCGCATCACGGCAGCCAAACCTCGTCGACTGCCGCCTTCCTGCAGGCGGTGAGGCCGCGCGTGGCCATCATCCAGGTGGCTTACCGCAGCCGCTTTGGCCACCCGCACCCCGCCGTGCTGGCCCGCTATGCCCAGGCAGGCATCCCTGTGGTGCGCAGCGACCACTGTGGTGCTTGGGTTTGGGGCGCCGAGGGTGGGGCTTGCACTCGGGTGGTGCGTCAGCGTTACTGGCATTGGCAGGCGCAGCCCTGACACACCGGCGTTTGCAAAGCTTATGCACCTTTAGGGTGTGCCCTCGGCAGGAACTGGCTCGGATGTTGCTACAGTCAATCGGGCAGGAGACCGCTTTATGAGACCAAGCTTTGACGAAATGCACGCGACCAGCACCACGGTTCGCGACCACTACCGCACCTACGACCGCTGGCTGGGCCGACAAGAGCGCGATGTGATGCGCGCCCGGCGCGAAGAGGCCGAGCTGATCTTCCGCCGCGTCGGCATCACCTTTGCGGTGTATGGCGACAAGGACGCCGGCGAGGGCACCGAGCGCCTGATCCCGTTTGACCTGATCCCGCGCATCATCCCCGCCCATGAATGGCGCGAGATGGAGAAAGGCCTGCGCCAGCGCGTCACAGCCTTGAACCGCTTCATCCACGACATCTATCACGGCCAAGAAATTCTGAAGGCCGGCATCGTCCCGGAAGAGCAGATCACCCGCAATGCGCAGTTCCGCCCTCAGATGATGGGCGTGGACGTACCCGGTGGTGTGTACTCGCAGATCGCAGGCATCGACATCGTGCGCGCTGCCAACCCAGACGGCAGCGGCAGCTACTACGTGCTGGAGGACAACCTGCGCGTGCCCAGCGGCGTGAGCTACATGCTGGAGAACCGCAAAATGACCATGCGGCTCTTCCCCGATCTGTTCTCCGAGCACCGCATTGCCCCGGTGGCGCACTATCCCGACTTGCTGTTGGACACCCTGCGCAGTGTGTCGCCCGGAGGCGTGAACGAGCCCACCGTGGTGGTGCTGACCCCCGGCATGTACAACTCGGCGTACTTTGAACACGCCTTCTTGGCGCAGCAAATGGGTGTGGAGTTGGTGGAAGGCCAAGACCTGTTCGTCAAAGACGACTTCGTCTTCATGCGCACCACGCGCGGCCCACGCCGGGTGGATGTGATCTACCGCCGCGTAGATGACGACTTCTTGGACCCCGAAGTCTTCCGCCCCGACTCACGCCTGGGTTGTGCGGGCCTGCTGCGCGCCTACAAGGCGGGCAACGTCACCCTGGCCAATGCGGTGGGCACCGGCATTGCCGATGACAAATCCATCTACCCCTATGTGCCCAAGATGGTGGAGTTCTATTTGGGCGAGAAGCCCATCTTGAACAATGTGCCCACCTACTTGTGCCGCGACAGCAAAGACCTGCAGTACGTGCTGGATCACCTGGGCGAGTTGGTGGTGAAGGAAGTGCACGGCGCTGGCGGCTACGGCATGTTGGTGGGCCCGGCCGCCACCAAGGCGGAGATCGCCGAGTTCCGCACCCAACTGCTGGCCAATCCGTCTAACTACATCGCCCAGCCCACGCTGTCGCTGTCCACCTGCCCGACCTTTGTGGAGGCCGGCATTGCGCCACGCCACATCGACCTGCGGCCCTTTGTGCTCTCGGGCAAGACGGTGCAGATGGTGCCGGGGGGCTTGACCCGCGTGGCCCTGAAAGAAGGCTCGCTGGTGGTCAACTCCAGCCAAGGTGGTGGCACCAAAGACACCTGGGTGTTGGAAGATTGAACGAGCGGTCCTAAGGAGAAAACCATGCTGTCAAGAACCGCCGACCATTTGTTTTGGATGTCGCGCTACATCGAGCGTGCCGAGAACACCGCGCGCATGTTGGACGTCAATGTGCAAACCTCGCTGCTGCCGCAGTCGGCTGAAAGTGCCGAGCTGGGCTGGCAAGGGGTGCTGAGCATCTCTGAGCTGACGGCCCCTTATGCCCAGCGTTACAAGACCGTCAACCCGCGCGATGTCACCGAGTTCATGGTGCGCGACGAGCGCAACCCCTCGTCCATCCTGAGCTGCCTCAAGGCCGCCCGCGAGAATGCCCGCGCTGTGCGCGGCACCTTGACCACCGAGGTTTGGGAGACCACCAACCAGACGTGGCTGGAGTTCAACCGCCTGCTGGCTGATGGCCTCCTCACGCGCGACCCTTCCGCCTTGTTCGAGTGGGTTAAGTTCCGCTCGCACCTCTCGCGCGGCGTGACGGTAGGCACGATGCTGCAGGACGAGGCCTTCCATTTCCTGCGCATTGGCTCCTTCTTGGAGCGGGCTGACAACACCGCGCGCCTGCTGGATGTGAAGTTCCATGCCCTGAAGGGCGACTTCCATGCTGCAGAGGCGGCGGCCGGCTTGCTGCCGCATGATGAGGCTGCGCCCGAGACGGACGACAGCGAGTACGACTTCTATCACTGGTCCTCGCTGCTGCGCTCGGTGTCTGGCTTCGAGGTCTATCGCAAGGTCTACCGCAACGTCATTCAGCCGGAGAAAGTGGCCGAGCTGCTGATCCTGCGCCCGGACATGCCGCGCTCCTTGGCGGCTTGCATGAATGGCGTGCTGGAAAACCTCAAGCTGGTGGCCAACGACCAGTCCACCGACACCTTGCGCCGCGCTGGCCGCTTGCAGGCCGAGCTGGCCTACAGCCGGATTGACGAGATCCTGGCCACTGGCCTGCACGCCTACCTGACGCAGTTCTTGGACCGGGTGTCCGACCTCGGCATGGGCATCAGCCGCGACTTTCTTGTGTCCCATTGAGCCACGCTGCACCGCCGCCTTCCAAGCCCCGGCCCGAAGGCGTGCATGATGTGGGCATGAGCGCGCGATCGTCCTTGTCACCCCTTGCTGAAGATGCGCTGGCTTGGCTGCACCCCTGGGTGCTGCCCGGCCAGCCGCTGCATTACAGCGAGTGGTGCCAAGGCGGGGCGACCACCGCGCCGCTGTGGCAACAGTTTTTTGCGGCCAGCGGCGTGGCCCAGCCTGAAGGCTTGAATGCGCGCGCGGCGCAGGTGCGTCACCGCGTGCGGGAGGACGGCGCCAGCTACAACGTCTTTGGCGATGGCCATGAGGCCACGCGCCCCTGGCCGCTGGAGCTGCTGCCCATGCTGCTGAGCCCCACTGATTGGGCGCAAATTTCCAGTGGTGCGGTGCAGCGCGCCCGGCTGATGAACGCCGCCATGGCCGATGTTTATGGCCCGCGCCTGCTGCTGAATGAAGGCCTGCTGCCGCCCCAACTGGTGCTGGCCCACCCTCAATATCTGCGCGCCTTGCATGGTGTGCGGCCCCTGGGCGACGTTCATCTGCATGTGTTGGCGCTGGATCTGGCCCGCGGCCCTGAAGGTCAATGGTGGGTGCTGGCCCAGCGTACCCAAGCTCCCTCAGGCTTGGGTTATCTGCTGGAGAACCGCGCCATCGTGGGGCCGCAGTTTCCGGGCAGCTTGCAGGCCTTGCGTGTGCAGCGGCTGGATGGCGCCTACCGGGCCTTTATGCAAGGTCTGCTGCGCCTGAGCCCGGCGGGCGAGCGCAGCCGCGTGGTGCTGCTGACGCCCGGGCGGCATAACGAAACCTATTTTGAGCAGGTCTTCTTGGCCCGCCACCTGGGGCTGACCTTGGTGGAAGGGTCCGACTTGACCGTGCGGGCCAACCGGGTCTTCCTCAAGACCTTGCACGGCTTGGAGCCGGTGCATGTGGTGCTGCGCCGGGTGGACGATGAATTCTTGGACCCGCTAGAGCTGCGCGCCGACTCCACCTTGGGCGTGCCCGGCCTGCTGCAGGCCATGCGCAGCGGCCAGGTGGTGGTGGCCAATGCGCCCGGGGCTGGCTGGCTGGAGAGCCCTGGCTTGGCGGCCTTTTGGCCTGGCGTGGCCGAGCGCTTGCTGGGCGAGACCCTGAGCCTGCCGGCCTCCGAGGCCTGGTGGTGCGGCGAGGGCAGCGTCTGGCAGACCTTTAAAGGCGACTTGAGCGGCTTTGTGGTGGCGCCCACCTTCACGGCCAGCAGCACCACCCACAGCTTTGCGCCCCGGGTGGCCGATGCACTGAGCCCCGCCGCCCGCGCCGAATGGGTGCAGGCCATCAGCGCTGACCCGGCCGCCCATACCTTGCAGGCCCGCGTTCGGCCGTCTGAGACACCGGTGTGGCGCGGCGGCCATTTGGCAGCGCACCCCGCCGTGCTGCGCGTGTTTGTGCTGTCTGACGGCCAAGGCGGCTGGCAGGCTGTGCCTGGCGGGCTGGTGCGCATTGCCGCTCAAGGCGATGGGGGCGATGACCCTTGGCTCTCCATGCAGCGCGGCAGCGCCAGTGCTGACGCCTGGGTGGTGGGCGAACCCGCCATGGCCCATGCGGGGCCTGCCACGCCTGAGCCCGCCGACTTGCGCCCACCGCTGCGCGAGCCGCTGAGCCCGGCCGCCCTGGCCGAGGCGCCGCGCATCGTCACCAGCCGCGCCGCAGAAAACCTCTTCTGGCTGGGCCGCTACACCGAGCGTGCTGATGCCCAAGTGGCGCTGGCCCGCTTGATGGTGGCCTCTCACACCGACGCACCCGCCCCGCTGTGGGCTGCGCTGGAGCACATGGCCCGCATGGCCGGCTTGGTGGACGAAGAAGCGCCGCCGTGGCCCTCGGTGCCGGCCTTGGTGGGCAGCCTGAGCCAGCAGTTGGGCGACCCTCATGGCAGCGTCAGCCTAGCCTACAACCTGCAGTGCCTTAAAGCCTGTGCCTCAGGTTTGCGCGACCGCTTAGCGTCTGAGCACTGGGCCTTGATCCATGAGGCCGAGGCCAATGTCCGCCAGCGCTTGGGCCCCTTGGCGCAGCAGGCCGCCAACCCGCCGGACACTCTGGCCGTCTTGACTTTCTCGGCCATGCAATTGGCGGCCATCACCGGCGCCCAGACCGACCGCATGATGCGCGACGATGGCTGGCGCCTGCTCAGTGTCGGCCGGCACATCGAGCGCATGGACTATCTGGCTCAGGTGCTGGACATCGGCTTGGCCCACGGCCTGCCGGAGCTGGATGAAGGCGCCGCCGCGCTGCTGCAGTTGTTTGATGCCACCATCACCTTCAGGGCGCAGTTTCAAGGGCGGCGCGAGATGCTGCCCCTGCTGCACCTGCTGGTACACGACGCCGACAGCCCGCGCTCGCTGGCCTGGGTGGCCAGCACCCTGAAGAACCGCCTGCGCCGCCTGGCCCAGCACGACCCCGACTGGGCCGAGGCCTGGGCTCAGCGCCTGCCCAATCCCAGCACTTGGGTCTTGCCGCAAAGCATGGGTGACCAGGCTGGTGTAGCGGCGTTGCGCGAAGCCCTGTGCGTGGCGAGTGCCCAGATGGCCGGCTTGTCAGACGCCATTGCGCAGCGCTTGTTTGCCCATGTCAGCATGAGCTTCAGCCCCGAGGTCCCGCTGCGGCGCTCGTTCAGCTTTGGTGGCACGGAGCAGTGATGATGACGAGCAGCAGCAGCCTCAGCCCCAAGACCTTGAGCTTTGCCCCGGCGCGCTGGCTCAGCGTGGTGCATGAAACCCGCTACGACTACGCGCCACCCGTGGAGCTGGGTCATCACCTGGGCTGGCTGTTGCCGCGCAGCACACCGCGCCAGCAAGTGCGCGGCTGGCAATTGCACATCAGCCCAGCGCCCGATGAGTGGCTGCAAGCGGGTGTGGGCGAGAGCGGCCCTGTGCCGCCGGGCCAACTGCATGAGGATGTGTTTGGCAACCGCTGGCTGGCTTTCAGCCATTCCCGTCGGCACGAGCAACTGCGGGTCACCAGCCGTTTTGAAGCGGGCGTCGGCTGGGTGCCGGGTCTGTCACCACAGCTCAGCCCGGCGTGGTCGCAAGTGGCTGAAGGTCTGCGTTATCACGCTGGCGCCACGCGCTCGGAGGCTGTGGAGTTCAGCCTGGCCTCGCCCTGCGTGCCCCTCAGCCCTGCGTTGGCAGCGTTTGGACGCGAGGCCTTCAACACCCCGGATGTGCCCTTGTTGGCCGGGGCGCAGCGTCTGATGAAGCTGGTGCACCAGCGCATCGCCTATGTGCCTGGCAGCACGACGGTCTACACGCGGGCCCCCGAGGCGCTGGCCGGCGGCCAAGGGGTGTGCCAAGACTTAGCCCACGTGATGATGGGCGCCTTGCGCGCCTTGGGCTTGTCAGCCCGCTACGTCAGTGGCTACCTGCTGACCCTGCCGCCGCCGGGCATGCCCAAGCTGGTGGGCGCCGATGCCTCTCATGCCTGGGTCGAGGTGTGGTGCCCCTTGCATGGCTGGGTGGCCCTGGACCCGACCAACGACCTGGTCGTCGGCCCCGACCACGTGACCCTGGCCTGGGGCCGCGACTATGCCGACGTGGCCCCGCTGCGCGGCATGATCAACGGCGGCGCCAGGGCCGAGCCTTTGGTGAGTGTGAATGTGGAGGCCTGCGGCTGAGCTCAGCAGGCTCAGTTTGGGCACACCCGCTCGCCCGCCCGCATGAAGCACAAGTCCTTGCCTTTCGCGGGCCTCTCCAGGCCGCCATTGCTCCCTTCAGCGCGCACCTTCTCGGCCTGTTGGCGGCTGGTCTCGACCTTGGCCTTACACGCACGTTGCGCGTCATAGCTCAGCGTCGAGTTGCATTGATCGCCTTGGGCGTCGAGCGCCAAGTCATAGGCCACCTCACCCAAGGCTTGGCACGCAGACAGGGCCACACTCAGGGTCAGCAAGATCAAGGTGTTTTTCATCATGAGTTAAGAAGCAGTGAAAGCAAACAAATGGGCATCGACCGCCTGCCCATGGAGTTGCAGTCGACGGCGAGCCAGGCCCTCATAAGCCGCACCCGCCCGCCGCGCCACGGCCAGGCTGGGCTCATTGCCATCGGCCACCACAATCTCCACACGCGCCTGACCGAGGTTCTGTAGGGCCAAGTCGCGCAGGGCCAGCGTCGCCGAGGTCGCTGCGCCCATGCCTTGTTTCGAGCTGCGCACCCAATAGCCCAGGTTGCAAAACTTGTTGACGGCATTGAATTGGTTCAGGCCGCAGCCCCCCACGAACTGGCCATCCAGCGTGAAGATGCCGAACTCATGCGCCTCACCAGCGGCTCTTGCCGCATTGCAGGCCGCAAACCAGCACAGCGCGTCGTAGTCCGAAAAATCGGCCTTGGCCCAGCTCATCCAACGGCCCACCGTTTGCACCGACTCCCGAACCCCGGCGCTCATGGCGGGGGCGTCGTCATCGCGATAAGGGCGCAAGAGGAAGGCAGCGGCTCGGAGCATGGCGGGGCAAAGAGAGGGCTGGGGTGCGGGGGATGATAGCGGGGTGGTGCGGGCCTCACTCCGCCGCAGATAATCGTCTCATGCCCACCCACCCCATCCTCAAAATGGGCGACCCTCGCCTCTTGCGCGTCGCTCAGCCCGTCACTGCGTTTGACACGCCCGAGCTGCATGCGCTGATTGCCGATATGTTCGAGACCATGGCGGCAGCCAACGGGGCGGGCTTGGCGGCGCCGCAGATTGGGGTGGACTTGCAGCTGGTGATTTTTGGCTTTGAGCGCAATGAGCGCTACCCCGATGCGCCGGCGGTGCCGCGCACGGTGTTGATCAACCCGGTGATCACCCCCTTGGCTGGCCCGAACGGCGAGCCCGAGGAAGAGTTGGGCTGGGAGGGGTGCCTCTCGGTGCCGGGGCTGCGCGGGCAGGTGCCGCGCTTTCGGCGCATACGCTACAGCGGCTTTGACCCGCAGGGGCAGCCCCTTGAACGGGAGGCCGAGGGCTTTCATGCCCGGGTGGTGCAGCACGAGTGCGACCATCTGATCGGGCGGCTTTATCCCACGCGCATGCGCGATTTGACGCTCTTGGGCTTTACCGAGGTGCTTTTCCCTGGTCTGGATCCAGCGTCGGACGACTGACGCCCACCAGCGCGGGCACTGCTGGACTTGGATTGAGCCTGCCCTGTCGGGCGTCAGGCGCGTTGCTCGGTGTAAAGCCCGTCGCCGTGCGAAGGGGTTGGCGCGTTAGGCGCCTAAGGAGAATCTCGCCATGCGAACCAAAGCTGTTTTTTTGTGGACCTTGCTGGCCAGTGCGCTGGTGCTAAGTGCTGGCGCGGCGCGTGCGGTGGACGACCCCCCAGGGCGGGTGGGCCGCTTGGCCGAAACCAAGGGCCAGGTATGGCTGCTGGAGCGCGGCCAGAAGGAATGGACTTCTGCGGTGCTGAACCGCCCGCTGACCAGCGGTGAGCGCCTGGCCACCGACGCCAACGGCCGCTTGGTCGTCCAGGTGGGGTCTTCCACGATTCGGCTCGATGAGCGCACTGACATGGAAGTGCTGCGCCTGGACGACGAGCGCATTGAGCTGCTGGTCCGTGCCGGCGGGGTCAGCGTGCGGGTGCGCGAGCATGAAGTGGTGGACGAAGTGCAGTTGCAAACCAGCGTGGGCCGCTTTTCGCCGCGCACCACGGGGCTTTACCGCGTGGACCACTCCGACCGGGGCAGTTTTGCGGCCGTCTACAACGGTGAGATGCGCTTTGACGCCCGGGACAGCGTGCTAACGCTCAGCAACGGCCAGCGCGCCGAGTTCTGGGTGGACCAGCGCAGCCAAGCCACTCATTACAGCTGGGCCACCTTGCCCGGTGACGACTTTGAGCGCTGGGCCAAGACCGAAGACCTGCGCCCGCCGAGCTATGCGCAGTCTGGCCGCCCCGCGCTGCCGGAGATGACGGGTGTGGAGGACCTGGACCGCTATGGCCGCTGGGACCGCCACCCCGAGTACGGCACCATCTGGGTGCCCACCACCGTGCGCAGCGGTTGGGCCCCGTATCGAGATGGCCGCTGGACCTGGGTGGCGCCTTGGGGCTGGACCTGGGTGGACAACGCACCTTGGGGTTTTGCACCCTTCCATTACGGCCGGTGGGCCTTCTGGGGCGGCTCGTGGTGCTGGGTGCCGGGCGCTTATGTGCGCCGCCCGGTGTATGCACCCGCCATGGTGGCTTGGGTCGGCGGCTCTCACCTGAGCGTCAGCCTGAGCATCGGCCCGAGTGTGGGCTGGGTGCCACTGGCGCCGCGTGAGTACTACCAGCCTTACTACGGCTACACCCCGCGTTATGTGCATGCGATCAACACCCCATACGTGCCCAACCCGACGCGGCCCGTGCCGCCGCCAGGGCAGCCAGTGATGTACACCAACCAAGGCGTGGCCGGGGGGGTCTCCGTCGTGCCCAGCAATGCCTTGGCGGCCACCCAGGTGGGCAGTGTGGCGCCGCGCCCTGCAGAAGAAGTGATGCGTGGCCGTGGCCGCCCGGGTGAAGGCCCTCAGTGGGTGACCGTGGCGCCCCCTGTGCCCGCTGGCTTGTCGGCGGCTGCAGCCGCCGTGACGCCGGTCAGCCAACCCTCAGCTCGCCCGGCGGTGAATGTGTCGCCGACGGCGCCGGGCGCTGTCACGCTGCGGCCCGTGGGGGTGCAGACTGGCCCGGCCTTGATGGCCCCCACTCAGCCGCAGGGGGGGGGCGCAGTGGCACCTGGCACCACACCGCAGGCGGTGACCGTGGCGCCAGCCACTGTGGCGCCGCCTTTTGCCAAGCCAGTCAGCGCGGTGCCCCAGGCGCAAGCCCAGGTTCTGCGCCCGCCTTATGAAACCCAGGGCGAACGTGATGCCGTGGCCGCAGACCGTGCCGCGGCCATCGGTGAGCGCAGGAGCAACGGTGTCGTCCGTCCGGAGGTGCCGCGCGGCACCGCGCCGGTGCAGGTGGTGCAGCCGCCCGCCAGCCCCGTGCCCGCACCGGTGGCGCCGAGCTTCACCAACCCAACGCGACCCGGCTTGGCCGTGGAGGCTCCGCGCACTGAGCCTGCACGCGTAGAGGTGCCTCGTGCCCTGCCCAACCCGCCGCGGGTGGTGGAGATGCCCCGGCCCGAGCCGCAGCGCGTGATGCCGCCCCAGCCCGCCCCAGAGGCGCGGCCCATGCCGGTGCAGCCGCCGCGCCAAGCGGAGGTGCAGATGGTGCGGCCGCCTGAGCCGCGCCCTGCGCCCTCAGCCAATGGCAACCCGCTCAACCGTGAGCAGCCCCAGCCTCGCCGCCAAGAAGAGAAGGAGCCCGGTGCACGCCGGGGCAACCCGCTGAACTGAGGGCCAGAGGGGCCACCCAGAACGCGCAAACCCGGCCAAGGCCGGGTTTGTTGCGTCAGGGGCAGCGCCGATCAAATGGCGGCCGTGCGCTCCATCAACCAAGCCAGCGCGGCGCGGTCCTCGGGGGCTTGCAGGCGCGGGGCCAGGCGCTCGCGCACCATGGCGTGGTACTGGTTGAGCCAAGCGATTTCATCGGCGCGCATCAGGCTCATGTCGATGCAGCGGGTGTCGATGGGGCACAGCGTCAGGGTTTCGAACTGCAGGAAGTCGCCGAACTCGCTGCTGGGCGCTTCTACATTGAGTACCAGGTTCTCGATGCGCACCCCCCAGCGGCCGGGCTTGTAGAGACCGGGCTCGATGGAGGTGATCATGCCGGGCAGCATGGCCATGTGGGCGTCGGGGATGGCCTTGCTGATGCTTTGCGGGCCTTCGTGCACGTTCAAGAAATAGCCCACGCCATGGCCGGTGCCGTGGCCGTACTCCAGGCTTTCGGCCCACAGCGGCGCGCGGGCCAGACTGTCCAGCATGGGCGAGGGTGTGCCTTTGGGGAAGCGGGCACGGCTCAGGTTGAGCGTGCCTTTGAGCACCAGGGTGAAGTCGCGGCGGTGATCGGCCGTGATGGTGCCCACGGGCCAAACGCGGGTGATGTCGGTGGTGCCGCCCAGGTACTGGCCGCCAGAGTCGATCAGCAGCAAGCCATTGCCCTCAATGACCGAGTGCAGCTCGGGCAGAGCGCGGTAATGCGGCATGGCGCCGTTGCTGTTGAAGCCGGCAATGGTGGGGAAGGACAGGCCCACAAAGCCGGGGCGGCGGGCGCGCTCGGCGGTGAGCTTCTCGTCGATGGTGATCTCGGTGATGCGCTCGCCGCTGGCCTTGGCCTTTTCGAACCAGGCGTAGAAGTGGCACATGGCCACGCCGTCTTCGGCCATCGCTTCGCGGATGTGGGCCGCTTCTTCAGCCGTCTTGCGGCTCTTGGCCAAGGTGCTGGGGTTGATGGCCTCGATCAACGTCACACCTTGGGCGGCGGCTTCGCGCAGGCCCAGGGTGACGCGGCGGGGGTCGATCAGCAGCCGGGCGTCGCGTGGCAATGCGGCCAAGCCGCTGCTGGCTTGGGCATAGTCGGCCAGGGTGATGCCCTCGTTGGCCAGTTGGGCCGCCAAGGCGGCAGGCACTTTGCCCGCGCCGACATAGAGCGTGGCGCCTGTGGTGCTGACCAGCAAGTGCGCCAGGAAGACGGGGTTGTAGTCCACGTCCGAGCCGCGCAGGTTGGTGATCCAGGCAATGTCGTCCACCGTCGAGACAAAGTGGTGGGTCGCGCCATGCTGGGCCATGCCGGCACGCACGATGTCGAGCTTGGCCGCGCGGCTCATGGGTGAATAAGGCGCCACGTGGTCATAAATGGCCGCGGCGGGCAGGGCAGGGCGCTCGTCCCAGGCGCTGGCCAGAGGGTCCAGGTCGGTGCGCAGCACAATGCCTGCACGGTCGGTGGCGGCGCGCAATTGCTGTGCCGCGGCCAGGCCCAGCACCATGCCGTCCACGCCCAGGGTCTCGCCGGTCTTCAGGTGGCTGGCGATCCAGTCGAGGTGGTGCACCGCAGCGCCCGTGGGGATCTTGACCAGCTCAATGCCGCTGCCTTGCAGCTCGCGCTCGGCTTGCTCCCAGTAGCGGCCGTCGGCGAACAGGGCGGCGTCTGTCAGGGTGACCACCAAGGTGCCGGCCGAGCCACTGAAGCCCGAGAACCACTCACGCCCCTGCCAGTGGCCGGGTAGATACTCGGAAATGTGCGGGTCACTGGAGGGCACCAGCACGCCGTGCAGGTGGTGGGCTTGCAGGGCCTCGCGCAAGCGGGCAATGCGAAGGCGGGCGGGGGCGGTGCGGGTGTCCATGGTCAGGCTTCCGTTGGGCCACCGCCTTGGGTGAAAGCGGGTGGCAGGTGTGCGGGTGAAGCGCGGATTCTAGGAGCAGCGGCGGCAGCGCGGGGGTGCAAATAGGGGAGTCCCTACCCAGCGCGCTTGAACGGTCGCATCCCTTGGGCAGCCGCCGGTTTACAAGTCGGTTCGCAGCTCCCAGATCTCAGGGAACAGCACCACGTCCAGCATCTTGCGCAAGTAGCTCACGCCGCCGGTGCCGCCGGTGCCGCGTTTGACCCCAATGACGCGCTGCACGGTGGTGAGGTGGCGGAAGCGCCAGAGGCGGAAGGCGTCTTCTAGATCGGTCAGCTCCTCGCCCAGTTGATACAGGTCCCAATGAGCCTGGGGGTTGCGATAGACCTGCAGCCAGGCGGCCTCAACCTCGGGGCTGGCGGTGTAGGGCTGGGTCCAGTCGCGCTCGGTGTGGCTGCGCGGCACGGCAATGCCGCGGCGGGCCAGCAAGCGCAGCGCTTCGTCGTACAGCGACGGGGCGCGCCAGGCTTGCTCGACCGGGGCCAGCAGGTCGGGCCGATGCGCATGGGGCTTGAGCATGGCGGCATTCTTGTTGCCCAGGCTGAACTCAATGCAGCGGTACTGCCAGCTCTGAAAGCCACTGCTTTGCGCCAGATAGGGCCGGATGGCCGAGTACTCAGGCGGCGTCATGGTGGCCAGCACGTCCCAGGCGTGCACCAGTTGCTCCATGATTTTGGAGACGCGGGCCAGCATCTTGAAAGCCGGCGGCAGCTCGTCTTGCGCCAAGTGGCTGACGGCGGCACGCAGCTCGTGCAGCATCAGCTTCATCCACAACTCACTCGTTTGGTGCTGCACGATGAACAGCATCTCGTTGTGATCGGGTGAGAGCGGGTGCTGGGCGCTCAGCACTTCGTCCAGATGCAGGTAATCGCCGTAGGTCATGCTGCTCGAGAAATCGAGCTGTGCGCCTTCTTCGTGGACGATGGCTTCCGCACCGGTGGGCGCAGCTTCAGGGCCCTTGTGAGGGGCGTGATAAGGGCAAGTCATGGCGCGCTCCTTCAGGTCACTGCGGCTTTTTGGTTGAAGCGGGCTTCACGCCATTCGCCGCTGTCAAGCACCGTGGCCAGCGCCGTGACCGCGTCGTACACATCCACAAAGCGCACATACAGCGGCGTGAAGCCAAAGCGCAGCAAGTCGGGCTCGGCGGCGGTGCCGTCGCCGGCGCGGAAGTCGCCGATCACACCACGCGCGATCAAGGCTTGCATCACGGCGTAGCCGTGTTCAGGGCAGGCCAGAGAGACCTGGCTGCCGCGCTCGCTGTGCGCGGGCGGCGTGGCCACCGGCAGGGCGTGGCCCGCGCAGCGCTCGCGCACCTGGGCGATGAACAGGTCGGTCAACTGCAGCGACTTGGCCCGCAGTGCCGCCATGCCGCCCAGCGGCTCGGCGGCCAGCAAAGTGTCCACGCCGCACTCCAGCGCCGACATGGCCAGCACGGCCGGAGTGCCGCAGAGATAGCGCGAGATGCCTGCGGCTGGGGCGTACTGGGTGTCGAAGGTGAAGGGATGGGCATGGCCCATCCAGCCCGAGAGCGGCTGCCAGAAGCGGTCGGCGTGGCGTGCATGGGCCCAGACAAAGGCCGGAGCGCCCGGGCCACCATTCAGGTATTTGTAGCCGCAGCCAATGGCGAAGTCGGCTTGCGCGCCGTTGAGGTCGACCGGCACGGCGCCGGCCGAGTGCGCCAGGTCCCACACCGTCAGCGTCCCCACGGCATGGGCCTGGGCGGTGACGCTGGCCATGTCGAACATGCGGCCACTGCGGTAGTTCACATGGGTCAGCATCAGCACCGCCACGTCCTGACTCAGGTCTTGGGCCAATTGCTCGGCCGTAGTGAGCTTGAGCGTCATGCCGTGCTGAGCGGCCAGGCTCTGAGCGATATAGAGGTCGGTGGGGAAGTTGCTGCGCTCAGAGAGGATGACCTTGCGCTCGGGGTGATTGACGCGGGCGATGCTGAGCGCCGCACTCAGCACTTTGTAGAGGTTGATGGAGGTGGAGTCAGCCACCACCAGCTCGCCCGGCTGGGCGCCCACCAGGCGGCCGACCTTGTCGCCCACGCGCTGCGGCAGGGTGATCCACCCAGCGCTGTTCCAGCTGCGGATCAGGCCTTCGCCCCATTCTTGTTGGATCACCTCGGCCACCCGCTGACCGGTGCTGCGCGGCAGCACGCCGAGCGAGTTGCCGTCGAGGTAGTTCACGCCCTCAGGCAGTTGGAACTGGGCGCGCAACGGCGCCAGGGGGTCGGCGGCGTCCAACGCCAGGCAGTCTTGTCGTGTGAGTGTCATCGCTGTCTTTCAAGTTTCAAGCCAGGGGTCGCAGCACCGCCCGCACGGGCGACGCGTCGGCCTCCATCAATTTCAGGGGCAGGGCGATCAGCTCATAGTCGCCCTCAGCCACGTCATCGAGCAGCAGGTTTTCCAGCACGCGCAAACCCCGCTGGCGCAGCACTTGGTGGCTGGGCAGGGTCTTGCTGTCGGCCGGGTCCACGCTGGCCGAGTCGATGCCCACCAGCAGCACGCCCGCATCGGCCAGCGCGGTGATGGTCTCGGGCGCGAAAGCGGGCAGGGCAGTGTCAAAGTGGTCTTGCGGCTGCCGGATGTAGCTGCGCACCAGCACGCGTGGTGGCAAATCCGCCCAGGCATGCTGCAGATGTTGGGGCTCGATCAAAGGGCCGCAGCCCATCACATGGATGACGCGGCAGGGGCCCAGATACGGTGTCAGGTCGACCTGGCCAATGGAGGGCCCTTGCGGGTCATAGTGCAGCGGCGCGTCTGCATGGGCTCCCACATGCGGCGAGAGGGTCAGGCTGGCCACATTCACCGGGCAGCCCGGTGAAATGGTGGCACCCCATTGCTGCTGATAGGCCGTGTCGCCAGGGAACACCGGCGAGCCGGTGCGCACCGGCGGGCTGATGTCAATTAGTTGACAACTAAAGTATTTATCCATGGGCGCGAAGTTAGCGCCAATGGCTGCCTCATGGTGTCGGTTGCCCCCAACACCCAGGGAAAACACGGGGTGAACGTGGCGGCGGGTTAGCCGGGCAGAGGGGCCATGCCGTGACGCTGGCGTGCCCGGGCGCAGGCCTCATCGCCCCGTCCGAGGGGCGACAGCGCGCCAAACTCCCGGCAGGGGCCGGGGCGCCACTCATAGATGCCGCACTGGGCGTTGACGCCCACCTGGCCGGTCAGTGCGGCGCAGCGCGGCTGCGCATGGTCGGTGCCGCGCATGCGGCAGGTCCAGTCGTTCAAGTCGACCGTCAGGCCGTCCGGCACGCTGCCGCCTTCGCTGAGCAGCTCTTGGCGCGCAAAGTCCACGCGGAAGCTGGCGCAGCACGCACCGCAGCCCACACAAGGGTTGTCTTGCGCGCTCATTGGCCCGCGTCTTCGGTGGGGGCACTGGCGCGCACCACGGTCACCGTGCAATCGCTTTCCGCCACGACTTGGGAAGAGACGCTGCCCAGGTAGCGGCGCAGGGCGGACTGGCCGCGTGCGCCCATGACGATGTGGTCCACCTGGTTGCGGCGTGCAAACTCGACGATCGCCGAGGCAGCGTCGGGTGCTTCCAGCACATGAAAGGTCAGCCGGCCGTCTTGCAGATTGAGCGACTTGCTGATGGGGCGGGCCCAGTGCTTCAGGCTGATGAGTTGCTTGACGTGCACGCTTTGGCCTTTTTCGTCGGTCAGCTCGTCCATGCCAATGCGGGCAATCTTCATCACACTGACGCAGGCCAGGCGTGCGCCGGGCTCGGTCAGCACAATGCGGCTGACGGTCTCGCGGAGTTTTTCGATCAGCTCGGGCGCCGCGTTTTCAACGTCCACCGCCGCCATGATGATGGGGTTCTGGTTGACCACCTGGGTCGCGCTGACGCCGCGCGTCTCCGGCTCGGAGCCAATGGCAAAGAACCAGCGCTTCAGGCGAGTGAGGGCGCCGCTGCGGGTCATGCGCTCGGCCCGCTTGGTCAGCGGGATCTGCGTCGGGTCTTGCAGGGCCAGTGACAACTGCGCCGCGCTCTGATAACGGTTCTCGGGCTTGACCTCCAAGCACTTGAGGATGACCTCTTGCAGCCAGGGTGGGCAGTCCGGGCGAATGGCACGCGGTGGCACGGCTTCGACAAACAAGCGCTTGCGCAAGCCATGCACGGAGTTGGGCGCCCCGAAGGGCCGCTCACCGGTGGTCAGGTGATAGAGCATCACGCCCAGGGCAAACAGGTCAGAGCGCGGGTCATTCCGCACAAACTGCACCTGCTCGGGCGACATATAGGGCCCGGTGCCCATGGGCAGGGTGAACTCTTCGTCCAGCAGGTCGGGCAGGTGGTCGTGTCGCGACAGGCCAAAGTCGATCAGCACGGCAGTGCCGTCCGGCCGGAAGAGGATGTTGCTGGGCTTGATGTCCAGGTGCACCACATGCTGACGGTGCAGCTCGTGCAGGGCCGCGGCTACCCGCGAGCCCAGTTCCACCACCTCGTCCAGCGACAGTGGCGCGTCATCCAGCCGGGGCCGCAGGCTCGCGCCGGGGATGTGCTCCATCACGATGAAGGGCTGGCGGGTGAAGTCACCCTTGGCCACGAACTTGGGCACATGCGGCCCCGTGAGCGTGGGCATGATCATGCGCTCGACCTCGAAGCCCACGATGGTGGCGGGGTCCTCGCCGCCCTTGATGCGTGGCACCTTCATGATCAGCGGCATGCCCGGCGTCACCTTAGCGGCCAGCTTGGCGCCTTGCGGTGTGTCGGGCAGGATGGAGACCCGCCAGAGTGTGGCCATGCCGCCTTGGTGCAAGCGCTCTTCGAGCTTGAAACCGTCGATCTCCTGGCCCGCTTCGAGCGGGTTCAGTCCGACTTCTGCCGCGTCGCTGGCAAAGCCGGTGAAGCTGTTACTGTCCATGCGCGAGACGCTCCGCCAATCGCACAGGAAGCCCCGCCTCGCGGATCTTGGCACCTGCCAGTTCGAAGTCGTAGGGCACGCGCTGGAAGGTCAGCGTTTGCTCGTCGGTGTCGAAGAGGGCATAGCAAGCGGCCGGGTTGCCGTCACGCGGCTGGCCCGCCGAGCCCGGCACGATCAGCCATTGGCGCAGGGACGGAATGGGGATCTCAATGCCCGGTGTGGGCACAAAGTCGCCGGCCTTGCCGGTGCCTGAGAGGTGGAAGAGCTTGGGCTCGTGCATGTGACCGCAGAAGGTGTAGTGGCAGGTCGTGGCATGCAGGCTGCGCACCGCCTCGATGCGGCCCTGGATGTACTCCCACTCAGCCGGCGCAAAGGCGTTGGCATGCACAAACAGCATGTCACCGTCAGTCTTAGAGAGTGGCAGGCCTTGAAGCCAGGCGAGTTGATCCGCATCAAGCTGGGCGCGCGTCCATTCCAGCACCACGCGGGCCTCCGGCCGCATATTGGGCGAGGGGGCCTCCGCCACACCGGCGTCGTGGTTGCCTCCGACGGCAATCGCTCCATCGGCGATGTAGCGCCGCACCGTGTCCACCACCCAGCCGGGGTCGGCCCCGTAGCCGACATAGTCGCCCAAGAAAGCAAAGCGTTCGGCGCCCTGCGCATGGGCGTGGTTCAGCACAGCTTCCACCGCTTCGCGGTTGGCGTGCAGGTCGGTGATCACCGCCAACTTCATGGTGTCTGTCTCCTGCGGCCGCTCTGAGGCGACCGTCTGTCTTTCGTGATCGAACAGTCTGCAGGCCCTGACGGGCCGCCGTCTCGGCTTTTTAGCCGATCCGGCCGAGCGAAAGGTACTCCATGAGTGCCTTTTGCACGTGCATTCTGTTCTCTGCTTCGTCCCAGACGACGGATTGGGGGCCGTCGATGACGTCGGCAGTGACTTCCTCGCCACGGTGCGCGGGTAGGCAGTGCATGAACAGTGCGTCGGGCTGGGCCTGGGCCATCATCTCGGCGTCCACGCACCAGTCGGCAAAGGCCTTGAGGCGGGCTTCGTTCTCGGCCTCGTAACCCATGCTGGTCCAAACGTCGGTGGTCACCAGGTGAGCACCACGGCAGGCTTCGACAGGGTCTTTGAAGACTTTGTAGCAGTTGCTGTTGCTGATGCCCGCGACGCTGGCGTCCACCTCGTAGCCGCCCGGCGTGCTGACATGGACCGTGAAGCCCAAGATCTCCGCCGCCTGCAGCCAGGTGTTGGCCATGTTGTTGCCATCGCCCACCCAGGCCACGACCTTGCCCTTGAGGCAGTCCAGGTCATAGCCCTTGGCGTTCAAGGGCGCACGGTGTTCCAGGTAGGTGAAGAGGTCGGCCAGGATCTGGCAAGGGTGGAACTCATTGGTCAGGCCATTGATGACCGGCACGCGCGAGTGCGCGGCAAAGCGCTCGATCTTGGTCTGCTCAAAAGTGCGGATCATCACGATGTCAACCATGCGGCTGATCACGCGTGCGCTGTCTTCAATCGGCTCGGCTCTGCCCAACTGGCTGTCGCCGGTGGTCAGGTGCACCACCGAGCCGCCCATTTGGTACATGCCGGCTTCAAAGCTGACGCGGGTGCGGGTCGAGGCCTTCTCGAAGATCATGGCTAGGGTGCGGTCCACCAGCGGCTGGTACTTCTCGTAGTTCTTGAAGCGCTGCTTGATGACCCGGGCCCGCTCGAAGAGGTAGGCATACTCTTCGGCCCGGAGATCCTTGAATTGCAGGTAGTGTTTCATGAGGCTCATTCCCGGTTTCATGGGTTCTCAGGCCCGAGGCTCGGCAAGAAAGGTCTTGATGATGGGGACCAGCAGGCTGACGATCTCGTCGGCTTCGTCGCGGCTCAGAATCAGTGGCGGCACCATGCGCACCACGGTGTCGGCCGTCACCGACGCCAGCAAACCGGCTTCCATGGCACGGGTCAGGATCACGCCGCAAGGGCGGTCCAGCTCAATGCCCAGCATCAGGCCCTGTCCGCGAATCTCCTTCACGCCGGCCACACCGGCCAACTCGCGCGCCAAGCTGGCGCTGAGATGGCCGCCGACCTCCGCTGCGTGGGCCATCAAACCCTCGGCTTGCATGACTTCGAGCGTGGTGATGCCCGCACGCATGGCCAGCGCATTGCCGCCAAAGGTGGTGCCGTGGTTGCCGGGGCCGAGGATGGTTTTGGCCTTCGGCCCGACGACCACCGCGCCAATGGGGACGCCCGAGCCCAGACCCTTGGCCAGCGGCATCACGTCCGGCTGGATGCCGGCCCACTGGTGGGCAAACCACTTGCCGGTACGACCAATACCGCACTGCACTTCGTCGAGCATCAGCAGCAAGTTGTGCTCGTCACACAGGGCGCGCAGGCCTTGCAAGAACTCGATGCGGGCCGGCACCACGCCGCCTTCACCTTGGATGGTCTCCAAGAAAATGGCGGTCAGTTGGGGGTGGCTGGCAATGGCTTGGCGCACGGCCTCCAAATCGTTCAGTGGCACGCGCACAAAGCCCTCCACCAAGGGGCCAAAGCCGGCTTGGACTTTGGGGTTGGCGGTGGCGGACAAGGTGGCGATGGAGCGGCCATGGAAAGCCTTCTCAAACACCATCACTTCTGGGCGATCAATGCCGCGGTCATGTCCAACCTTGCGAGCGATCTTCAGCGCCGCCTCATTGGCTTCCAGGCCAGAGTTGCAGAAGAACACGGCGTCCAAGCCAGACAGTTCGCAGAGCTTGGCGGCCAATTGCTCTTGCAGCGGGCTTTGGTAGTAGTTGGAGCAGTGGATCATCTGCCCCACCTGCGCTTGCAAGGCGGCGACCAATTTGGGGTGCGCATGGCCCAAGGTGTTGACGGCAATGCCGCCCAAGGCGTCCAAGTAACGTCGGCCCTCGGTGTCCCACACTCGGCAGCCCACACCATGCGACAGCGCAATGGGGAGGCGACCATAAGTGTTCATCACGTGGGACATGTCGGTAGACATTAAGGATCTCCAAAAAATGAGAAATGAGGGTGGGCCAAAAAGCAATGGGCGGGTGCGTTGACTCCAGCCGAACAGGCCGAAAGTCGCACCAGCCCACGCTTTGATTCTAAAGCCGCGTCCCAAGAGGCCGAAGAGATGAACTTCGGTCACGCTGAATGATCACCATGCTTGCTGCGGTGCAACAACTCCAAGGCACAATAGCGCCACCGTCACCCGGCGCCACCCATGCGCATCAGGCGACAGCGCCATGCCAGCTTTTGTCGGTACCATCCGCGCCCGTGCCTGCCAACTCGAACCACAAGTCAGTGTCCAAGCCCAGCGAACTCTTTATCCAGGGAATCACCCTGGATGGCCGAACCTTCCGCCCCAGTGACTGGGCGGAGCGCTTGGCGGGTGCCATGTCCTGTTTTCGCCCAGGCGGCGTGCAGGGCGGCATCGGCGCCTATATTGGCTACTCACCGTACTGTGTGCCGCGTGTCATCAATGGCGTGAAGTGCGTCATCGTCAACGAGGCCCTCAAGGGCATTGAGCCCATGGCCTGGGATTTTGTGATGAATTTCGCCCGGGACAACGGCCTGCAGGTGGTGGAAGCCTGCTATTTGCCGGAACAGCCCGGTTCTTGAGTGGAGCCTCCCGGCTCGCTGAGTGCAGCACTTGGCGACTCAGCAATGAAAAGGCCCCGCATTGCGGGGCCTTACTCTTTCCACCTGGGGGTTTCGTTTAGGCGGCGAGCGCCTTGACTTTGGCCGACAGGCGGCTCTTGTGGCGTGCTGCCTTGTTCTTGTGGAAGATGCCCTTATCAGCGATCGAGTCGATCACGCTTTGGGCTGTCTTGAACATTTCAGTCGCAGCGGACTTGTCACCCTTGGCGACTGCCTTGAGCACGTTCTTGATGGAGGTACGGAACTTGGAGCGCAGCGAAGAGTTCGCTTCGTTCAACTTGACGTCCTGGCGGGCGCGCTTGCGGCCCGAGGCCAGGCGCACTGTGCGCTTCTTGGCTTTGGAAGAGGTGGCCATGCTGTATGGTTGTCCAGGTGGTAAAGACTGTCGAGTATAGCAGTTATTTCAATAACTTGGCAATCTATGCCCGAGCCGATGCTCTAGATTTAGGGTGCGGCCGGGATGGGGAAACTGTCGGCCGCTGCCCAAAGGCCTGTCCTCCTGCAACGCTTTCTATAATCTGCCGCTCCCCGGCGCGCAGCCCTTCGCGCGCACTATTTGCCCTGCTTCCGTTTTGCTGTGCGCTGCCGCGCGGCCGCTTTATGAATCTTCTCAAGGCCGCATCGACTGTTTCACTGTGGACCATGCTGTCCCGCATCACGGGCTTGGTGCGCGACCAGCTCATTGCAGCCGCTTTTGGCGCTACAGCGCTGACCGATGCCTTCAACGTGGCGTTTCGGATTCCGAATCTGCTGCGACGCTTGTTTGGCGAAGGCGCTTTTTCGGCGGCCTTTGTGCCACTGCTGGCCGCCACGCGGGCGAGTGAAGGCGACGAAGTCACCCGTAGCTTGATCGATGCCGTGGCCACCGTCCTCTTTTGGTGCTTGTTGGCCACGTGCGTGTTGGGTGTGGCGGGTGCACCCATCATCGTGTGGATGTTTGGTGCGGGCCTGAAGGAGATGGACTTGGCGGTGTTGATGACCCGCTGGATGTTCCCCTACATCGGTTTCATGTCCTTGGTGGCGCTCTCGGCGGGTGTCTTGAACACCTGGAAGAAATTCGCAGTGCCTGCGGCGACCCCAGTGTTGCTGAATGTCGCCATGATCGGCGCTTCGCTCTGGATTGCACCTTTGCTCAAGAGCCATGGCATTGCCCCCATCCATGCTTTGTCGGCGGGCGTGTTGATTGGCGGCGCATTGCAGTTGGGCATTCAGATCCCGGCCTTGCATCGCATTGGCTGCCTGCCCCGCATTGGGCTGAGTGGGCGGGCCATCCGTGCGGCTTGGCACCACCCCGGGGTTCGTCGAGTGCTGTCGCAGATGGGGCCGGCGTTGCTGGGGGTGTCGGTGGCGCAGATCTCATTGCTCATCAACACCCAAATTGCCTCGCATCTGGGCGAGGGGGCCGTCTCGTGGTTGTTCTATGCCGACCGCTTGATGGAATTGCCCACCGCGATTTTGGGCGTGGCCTTGGGCGTGGTGCTGATCCCAGGCCTCTCGGCGCTGCAGGCCAAGGGTGACCGAGAAGGGTATTCAGCCCATCTTGATTGGGGTCTGCGCATGGTGGCCCTGCTGGCGCTGCCTTGCGCGGTGGCTTTGTTGCTGATGGCCCAACCGCTGATCGCGGTCTTGTTCCACAACGGCAAATTCAGTGCCGAAGCCGTGACCATGTCGGCGCTGGCCCTGCAGTCCTACGGCGTCGGCTTGATGGGGATTGTGGGCGTCAAGGTCTTGGCGCCGGGCTTTTTTGCCAAGCAAGACATGCGCACGCCGGTGCGCATTGCGATAGTGGTGCTGGTGGCGACGCAGTTGATGAATATTGCGTTTGTGCCCTGGCTGGGTCATGCGGGCTTGGCCTTGTCCATTGGCTTGGGCGCGACCTTGAATGCCGTCTGGCTGTTCATGGGGTTGCGCCGCCAGGGCTTGTATGCCCCGCTGCCGGGGTGGGGGGTGTTTGGTCTGCGCTTGTTGCTCGCCAATGGGCTGATGGGGGCGGGCCTGTGGTGGGCGGTGGCCCAGTTTGACTGGATTGCCCTGCAGGCTGACCGCCTGGCGCGCGCGGGTTGGCTGGCGCTGATCATCGTGACCGCCATTGCGGCCTACTTTGCGGTCCTGCGCTTGACGGGCTTGAATCTGCGCAGTTTTGTCCGCCGGGGCTGAAAGCTTCTGCAGAGGCCTCTACACTTGCAGCCATGACTTCGCGTTGGGCTCCCGCGTCGACCAGTGCCTTTGAGTACTTTGCTGCCTTGGTGGCGGAGGACGATCACTTTCCGCTGCTCGAAGCCGCTGCGGCCGTCGGCTTGGACGACGACCCGGTGCTCGACGTAGAAGCCGTGCTGGCAGAAGTCGAGGCCCTGGCCGAACGCTTGAAGCAGCGCCTGCCCCAAGATGCGGGGGCGGTGCAGCGCTTGCGAGCCTTGAACCGCTATTTCTTCAAGGAATTGGGCTTCTCGGGCAATGTCAACGACTATTACGCCGCTGAGAACAGCCTGATCCATCGTGTGTTGAGCACGCGGCGCGGCATTCCCATTTCGCTCGCACTCCTCTACATGGAAATGGCCCAGCACATTGGGCTGAAGGCCCACGGCGTGTCCTTTCCGGGGCATTTCTTGGTCAAGCTGCGTCTGCCGGCGGGTGAGGTGGTGATGGACCCCTTCACGGGCCGCTCGCTGAGCCGTGAAGCCCTGGAGGAGCGGCTGGAGCCCTTCCGCCAACGCCAAGGCCTGGTGGGAGACTTCGAAGCGCCGCTGGGCCTGTTTTTGCAGTCCACGGAGCCGCGCTACATCCTGGCGCGCTTGCTGGGCAACCTCAAAGCGCTGTATCGAGAACGTCAAGACTGGCCGCGCTTGTTGGCCATTCAAGAGCGTCTGGTGGCACTCCTGCCCGAGGCCTGGGAGGAGCGGCGCGACCGGGGCTTGGTGCTGGCCGAGCTGGGCCTGGATGAGCCCGCGGAGTCGGACTTGAGCGCTTATTTGGCGCAAAGGCCCGATGCGGCCGACGCACCTTTGCTGCGTGCCCGTGTGGACGCATTGCGAAGCAGTCCACGGCCTCTGCTGCATTAGGGCGCCCAAGGCCCCTAGGGTCAGCACCTACAATCTCAGCGTTCCTGAAACCCTTTTCATCGCCCCTTGAGGCGCCTACCGATTGCATGACACCTACCCCTGACCAGCGCCAAATGTTCCGCTGGCTGCTGATTGCAGCCACGCTCATGGGCGTGGTGTGGCTGTTGGCGCCGGTGTTGACGCCTTTCATCGTGGCGGCGGTGCTGGCTTATGCCCTACACCCGGCGGTAGAGGCTTTGGTGGCCCGCCGTGTGCCGCGCACCTTGTCGGTGACGATGGTGGTCTTGCTGGCGCTGCTGGGTGTGTTGTCGCTGCTGCTGCTCATCATCCCCATCCTCTCCAAAGAGATTCCGCTGCTCAAGGCGCAGATTCCACTCTTGGCGGAGCGGCTGAATCAACACCTCACGCCGCTGCTAGCGCAGTACGGTGTCCAAGTGCAGCTGGACGTGGCGGGCATCAAGGCCATGGCGTTGAAGTTCTTTGATGGCAACTTGGAAGATGGCCTCGCCACCTTGCTCAGTTCGGCACGCATCGGCGGCAGCGTGGTGTTGTCGCTGCTGGGCAACTTGGTGCTGGTGCCTATGGTGCTGTTTTACCTGTTGCTGGATTGGTCGCCGTCTGTGGAGCGGGTGCGCCGCTTTGTGCCCCCGCGCTTTCAGGCCCGCACCGACGCTTTCTTGGCCGAGTGCGACGACGTGCTGGGCCAATACCTGCGCGGTCAGTTGGCGGTGATGCTGGCGCTGGCTCTGTACTACACCGTGGCTTTGAAGTTAGCGGGCTTTGAGTTGGCCTTGCCGGTGGGGATCTTCACCGGGTTGGCCATCTTCATTCCGTATTTGGGTTTTGGCCTGGGGGCCGTGTTGGCCTTGTTGGCCGGCTTGTTGCAGTTCACCGGGTGGTGGGGCGTGGGCGCGGTGGCCCTTGTTTACGGCCTGGGCCAAGTGCTGGAGAGCTTTGTGTTGACGCCGCGCTTGGTGGGCGAGCGCATTGGCCTCAGCCCCTTGGCTGTGATTTTTGCGCTGCTGGCCTTTGGCCACCTGTTCGGCTTTGTCGGTGTGCTGATCGCTTTGCCCGTGTCGGCCGTGCTGCTGGTGGCCCTGCGCCGCGTCAAGGTGACGTATCTGAACAGCGAGTTGTACCGCGGATGAAACAACTACCGCTGGATATGGGTTTGGGTGCAGAGCCCAGCTTTGAGACCTTTGTGCCGGGCCATAACGCGATGGCTCTGGCTGCGCTGCGCCAATGGTCGACCCCTTCGGCACCTTTGTATCTGCATGGCCCCGAGGGCTCGGGTAAGACGCATCTGCTGTCGGCCTTGGCCGCTCAGGTGCGCAGCTTGGGTGGGCGCTGTGGGTGGTTCAAGGCGCAAGATCCTCTGCCGTGGGCCTTCGATGAAGGCTGGACCCTGATCGTCATCGAAGGCGCAGAGCAACTGGACGCCGCGCGTCAGCACGCCGCCTTCACGCTGTTTGTGGAGGCTGCCACCCACGGCATTCAAATGGCCTGCTCGGGCAGCCTGCCACCGGTGGATTTGCCGGTGCGCGAAGACCTGCGCTCGCGCTTTGGCTGGGGGCCGGTCTATGCGCTGCAGCCCTTGGACGAGGCCGCCACACGCTCTGCCTTGCGTCGTGAAGCCGATCGCCGAGGGCTGTGGTTGTCCGACGAAGTGATGGAACATTTGATGACGCGTTTCTCGCGCGACCTGTCCTCTCAAATGGCTTTGCTGCACCGCTTGGATCACTTTTCTCTGGCTGAAAAGCGTGTCGTCACCGTGCCACTGCTGAAAAAAATGGTTGCTGAAGAAGGAAGTTGCTGAGCATGAGCCGAACCTTGGCCCTTTTTGACTTGGACGGCACCTTGCTGCCGGGCGATTCCGATCACGCCTTCGGCGCTTTCATGGTGACCTTGGGTTGGGCCGATGCTGACCTTTGGCAGCGGCGCAACGACGAGTTCTACGCCCAGTACCAAGCCGGGCGGCTGGATCTGGCCGAGTACATCGACTTTGCCACCTCGGTGTGGCGTGACCGCTCGCCCGAAGAGGCTGCGGCGGCGCATGCGCGCTATATGCGTGAAGTCATTGAGCCCATGATGCACGACAGCGCGCGCCAGCTTGTGCGCCAGCACCTGCAGGCGGGCCACCTCTGCGCGATGGTGACGGCCACCAATGAATTCGTCACGCGGCCGATCGCGGCCGCCTTTGAGCTTCCCCACATTCTGGCCGTTAACCTGAAGCGTGATGATCAAGGCCGAGTCACCGGCGCCATTGAGGGCGTGCCCACCTATCAGGCGGGCAAGATTGACCGCGTGGAAGCTTGGCTGGCCGAGCAAGGCTTGAGCCTTGATAGCTTTGACGACGTGGTGTTCTACAGTGACTCCACCAACGACCTGCCTCTGCTGGAGCGTGTGCGCACGCCCATCGCCACCAACCCCACCCCAGCACTGGCAGCCATTGCCCGCGAACGCGGCTGGCGCATCCTGAACCTCTTTCACACATGATCCGCAAATTCATCAGCAAGCTGCTGGGCAAATCTGACGGCGACGTCGCAGAGCCCAAGAGCAGCAAAGCCGCCCGCATCCCCCTGGGCAAGCGCGTCGAGTTTGGGCCGGCAGAGCACGGCATCGACCCCAGCTTGCTCGATGAGCGGGCGGTGCGCGTGGTCACCACCTTGCAAGATGCCGGCTACGAGGCCTATGTGGTGGGGGGCGCGGTGCGCGACCTGCTGGTGCATCGCCGCCCCAAAGATTTTGATGTGGCGACCAATGCCACGCCGGAGCAGGTCAAAGGCTTGTTCCGTCGCGCCTTCATCATCGGTCGGCGCTTTCGCATTGTTCACGTGATTCACGGCCGCGGCCGAGATCACGAGGTCATTGAAGTCTCCACGTTCCGGGCCTATCTGGATGCCAGTGCGGCCGAGCAGGTGGCAGGCAACGAGAAGACCTCCAAGGCGGCCATTGCCGACAAGAGCCATGTGGTGGACGCCAGCGGACGCGTGCTGCGTGACAACGTCTGGGGGCCGCAGATTGAAGATGCCGCGCGCCGCGACTTCACGGTCAACGCGATGTACTACGACCCGCGCACTCAAACCGTGGTTGACTATCACGGCGGCTTGAAGGACGCCAAAGCCAAGCTGCTGCGCATGATTGGTGACCCGCTGACCCGCTATCGCGAAGACCCGGTGCGCATCTTGCGCGTGGTGCGTTTCGCCGCCAAGCTGGGCTTCGCCATTGAGCCCAAAACGCAAAAGCCCTTGCGTGAGACGGCAGCGCTGCTGGCCAACGTGCCGGCCTCGCGCCTGTTTGACGAGATGATGAAGCTGCTGCAAACCGGCCATGCCTTGGCCAGCTTGGCGCAGCTCAAAGCACAGGGCTTGGAGCGCGGCATCTTCCCGGTGCTGGATTCCGTCTTCAGCCGCACCGAAGAAGGGGGCCCGCGCCAGAAGTTCATTGAGTTGGCGCTCAATGACACCGACCGCCGGGTGGGCGAGGGCAAGCCTGTGGCGCCCAGCTTCATGCTGGCCTGCATGCTCTGGCATGACGTGCAAAACGCTTGGGCCGACCTGAAGGCCAAAGGCGAACACCCGACGCCCGCCTTGCAGCAAGCCATTGACAGCGTGTTTGACGCCCGCATCGGCGACATCTCTGGCCGCGGCAAGTTGGCGGCGGACATGCGCGAGATCTGGATGATGCAGCCGCGCTTTGACCGCCGCACGGGCTCATCGGCCTACTCCTTGGTGGAGCAGCCCCGCTTCCGTGCGGGCTTTGATTTCCTGCGCTTGCGGGCGGATGTGGGCGAGGCCTCCCCCGAACTGGCTGAGTGGTGGGAAGACTTCTCCCTGGGCAGTGACGCTGACCGTGAAGCCTTGGTGGAGGCTGCCCGCGAGAGCAGCCGCTCGCCTGGCTCGCGTGGCAAGCGCCAATCGCCTAAGCCCGAGGGCGGGGCGCCGCGCGCTGCCCCGCGTCCATCTCCATCGAACCCTGACGCCTCTGCTCAGCCCGAGGGCGAGGATGCGGCTGACGAAGGTGGTGCAGAGGCCGGCAGCACAGATGCGCCGCGCAAGCGCCGCCGTCGTCGCCGCAAGCCCTCTGGCGCGCGTGGTTCTGCGGCAGCGCCGAGCGGGCAGGGCGGCGATGGTGGCGCTGGCGCCTGACCATGCCCTGATTGGCCTGGGGGCCAATTTGGGGGACGCCGTGGGCGCGGTTCGCAGCGCTGCCCAGGCCTTGGGGCACTTGCCCAAGACGCGGCTGTTGGCCTGCTCGCCGCTCTACCGCAGCGCGCCCTGGCAGGCCGAAGGCCCTGACTTCATCAATGCGGTCGCCTGGCTGCAAACGGGCCTGCAGCCCTTGGAGCTGCTGGAGGCCTTGCAAGCCCTGGAATTGCAGCATGGGCGGGAGCGCCCGTATCCCAATGCGCCGCGCACCTTGGATCTGGATCTGCTGATGATGGGCGAGCTTCAGATGAACACGCCGCGGCTGACACTGCCTCATCCGCGCATGCACCTGCGGGCCTTTGTCTTGCAGCCGCTGCAAGACCTGCTGCCTGATGTGCACATCCCCGGCGTGGTGCCCACGGGGGCTGTCGGGGCCTGGGTGAGCAGCACCTCAGGGCAAGCGATGGCCCGATTGACGTGAGCGGAGCCCTTTGATGAGTGCTTTTTTCAGCAGCCTGCCACTGAGTGTGCAGACCTTCGGTTTGTTGGTCTTGTCCAATCTATTCATGACCTTTGCTTGGTACGGCCACCTCAAGCATCAGGCTGCTAAGCCTTGGTTGGTGGCTGCCTTGGTGAGTTGGGGCATTGCGCTGTTTGAATATCTGCTGCAAGTGCCAGCCAATCGGATTGGCTACAGCGGCGGCTACAGCCTGGCCCAACTCAAGATTGCTCAAGAAGTCATTACGCTGGCGGTCTTCGTGCCCTTTGCCGTGTTCTACATGGGGCAGCCCTTGAAGCTGGACTACCTGTGGGCGGGCTTGTGCCTGATCGGCGCGGTGTACTTCATCTTCCGGGCCTGAGGGTCCACAGGCGTGCTGAGGTCGCGCCTATACAATGCGGAGATGACAACGTGATGAAGGTTTTGTGACAAAACCATAATCCCCGCGCTTTACGGCTTGGTCACGTTGGGTAACGAGCCAAGCCAGCTGTCGACGCTGCGCGACCGATCAGCGCCCTAAGAGGAGTTTCAGATGATTTTCGGCAAGCTGTTGCCCAAAGATGGCAATTTCTTTCAGTTGTTCAACGAGCACGGCAACTACATCGTCGAAGGCTCGCGCGCCTTTTTGTCGATGGTGCAGTACTACAACGCCCCGGACCTGCGCGAGAAGTACGCCAGCGAGGTCGATGCGGCCGAGCGCAATGCCGATCGCATCACGGCGGAGGTCAACCGCCTGCTGCATCGCACCTTCATCACCCCTATCGACCGCGAGCAAATCCACAGCCTGATCAACGCCATGGACGACATCCTGGATTTGCTCCAGGACTCTTCCGAAGTGATGGCGTTGTATGACGTGCAACGTATGACCGACGACGTGCAGCGCCTGACGGAGATTTCCGTCAAATGCTGTGAGCGCGTTCAAAGTGCGGTGGCTCTGTTGCCTCGTCTGAACGACGCGGAAGTGGCGGAGTCCGCGCTCAAGACCTGCGAAGAGATTGATCGCTTGGAGTCCGATGCCGACCGCGTGATGCGCTCGGCCATGTCGCGTCTGTTCCGCGAAGAGCAAGACACGCGTGAGCTGATCAAGCTCAAAGCCATTTATGAGCACCTGGAGTCCATCTCCGACCGCTGCGAAGACGTGGCGAACCTGATCGAGGGCATCGTCCTCGAAAACTCCTGATCTCACGATCAACACCCAAAGGTTGATCTCCCATGGAAGCAGGTTCCATTGCGTTCTGGGTCGTGGCAATGCTGGTGGTTTTGGCCCTGGCATTCGACTTCATGAACGGTTTTCACGACGCAGCCAACTCCATTGCAACGGTGGTGTCCACCGGCGTGCTCAAGCCGCAGCAAGCGGTGTTGTTTGCAGCTTTCTTTAACGTGCTTGCGATTGCCATCTTTCAGTTGAAGGTGGCCAGCATGATCGGCAAGGGCATCGTCGAGCCCGGCGTGGTGGACCACCACGTGGTGTTCGGTGCCTTAATCGGGGCCATCACCTGGAACGTCATCACTTGGTGGTACGGCATCCCTTCGTCCAGCTCACATGCGCTGATCGGCGGCATCATTGGCGCGGTCATGGCCAAAGCCGGCATTGGCAAGCTTATCGGCGCGGGCATCTTGAAGACCGTGGTCTTCATCTTTGTGTCACCCTTCCTGGGCTTTGTGCTGGGTTCCTTGATGATGGTGCTGGTGGCCTGGGTTTTCCGGCGCACTTCGCCGATCCGGGTGGACCGCTGGTTCCGCCGCATGCAGCTGGTCTCGGCGGGCTTGTATTCCCTGGGGCATGGCGGCAACGATGCGCAGAAGACCATCGGCATCATTTGGATGCTCTTGGTCGCGGCGGGCTATATGGCGGTAGACGCCAAGGCGCCACCGAACTGGGTCATCTGGAGTTGCTACTTGGCGATTGGCCTGGGCACCATGTTTGGCGGCTGGCGCATCGTTAAGACCATGGGCCAGCGGCTGACCAAGCTCAAGCCTGTGGGGGGCTTCTGCGCTGAAACAGGTGGTGCCATCACCTTGTTCCTGGCCACCGGCCTGGGCATCCCGGTTTCCACCACACACACCATCACCGGCGCGATTGTGGGTGTGGGCTCAGTCCGTAACGCATCAGCGGTGCGTTGGGGCTTGGCCAGCAATATTGTCTGGGCCTGGATCTTCACCATCCCGGCCTCGGCCTTCGTGGCGGGGATGTTCTACTGGCTCAGCACCTTGTTGTTCTGAGTCCAGCCCTCAAGAAAACGCTGGGCCGCTCCCAGTTTTCTTGCGCCCGCGTGGGGGCAGGGAAGGGCAATGCCCGGCCCTTGGGGGGCTTTAAAGGGCTTTAGTCCAAGGCCGCTGTCGCCACAGCGGCCTTTTCTTTTTGCCACTCAAAGTACTTCTGGCCGCCGAAGGCAATGCTGCCCATCAAGACGCCGGCACCCAGGAACAAGGCCACCACCACGCCCAGGACCGGCCCCCAGCCAGTGGCTTGCGGGCCATGGCCTGCGCCGTGGCGCTCGGCCCAGCGCTCGTCATTGGTCAGCCCAATCAGGATGGCACTGAACATGGCCACCGAGATCATCGCGCCCAAAATGGGGATCAGCAGCCAGGACACGGTGTCGTCTTGACCCAGATTGCGCATCCGAATGACGCCCGCCAAACCCACCAAGGTCGGCAAGGGGTGCAACCAGGCGATGGGATCTTTGAGGCCATGCAGATAGAAGCGGTGGGCACCCAGGGTGCCGCCCAGAACGGCCAGCCAGGTCGCCAGGGTTTTGGATTTTGGCGTCGGCGTGCTCATGCGACGTCCTTGGCGGCTTGGCTGTCACCCAGGCCCAGTGGCCGCTGCATCAGCACCACATCGCGCCAGGCATCGAACTTCCAGCCAGCGCTCTTCAACACCCCGGCATCTTCAAAGCCCAGCCGGCGGTGCACACCCACAGAGCCCAAGTTGGCGCTGTCACCAATCACCGCCACCATCTGGCGGGCACCGGCCGCTGTGCAGCGAGCAATCAACTCTGCCAGCAGCAAGGTGCCCACGCCCTGGCCCTTGGCCTGCGGCCCGAGGTAGATCGAGTCTTCCACACAAAAGCGATAAGCCAAGCGCGGCCGGAAATGGTTGGCATAGGCATAGCCCAGCACTTGGCCCGCACGCTCGGCCACCAGCCAGGGCAGGCCTTTGCTCAGCACATCGGCTCGGCGGCGGGCCATTTCAGCCTCGTCGGGCGGCTCCAGCTCAAACGTGCCGGTGCCGTGCAGGACGTTGTCGGCATAGATGGCGGTGATGGCGGCAAGGTCGGCATCCGTGCTGGGGCGGATCAACAAAGCTGTTTCGGACATGGGCGCTAGATGGTGTGCAAACAACCGTCTATAATCTCATGTTTCGGCCACGGTCACTGAGGGCAGGGGCGTCTTTCAAAGATGCTTGAGCGTCAGCGGCGTATCTACGGGGCTGGATCATGCCGGTTTGCATGTGGTGCAGCCGGTTTCAGGCTGGCTGACCTTGCGGTGTCTCCTCGGTTCAGCGGTCGAATCCATGATTTCAAGGACGACAAAATGGTCGTGATTCGTTTGGCTCGTGGCGGCTCCAAGAAGCGCCCTTTCTACAACATCGTTGTGGCTGACTCCCGCGAGCGCCGTGATGGCCGCTTCATCGAGCGCCTGGGTTTCTACAACCCCATGGCCAAGGAAGGCGTTGAAGGTCTGCGCGTGGCCCAAGACCGCGTGACCCACTGGATTGGCGTTGGCGCCCAAGTCTCTGACACCGTCAAGCGTTTGATCGGTGAAGCCAAGGCCAAGGCTGCTGCCTGATGGTCTTTAAGGCCGTGCTGGGTGCGCCCCTTCAAGAGGACTCCTTCTTGTGACAGACGCTCTCGCATGGCCGGATGACGCGGTCGAAGTTGGCCGCATCATCGACGCCTGGGGCATCAAGGGCGGGTTCAAGGTGCAAGCCTTTTCCGCCGACCCTCAGGCCCTGTTTTCTTCGCGGCGTTGGTTCCTGCAGCCAGCGCTGCCTCAGGCCCACAAGCCTGCCTTGGTGGCCAAGCCCGCCAAAGCGTCCGTGCCACTGCCCCCGCTGTTGAAGATCACCAGCGCGCGCGAGCAGGGTGACGTGATTGTGGCCACGGCCCAAGAGATTCCAGACCGCAACGCGGCGGAAAGCCTCAAGGGCGTGCGGGTGTTCATCTCCCGCCAAAGCTTTCCCACGGCGAGCGCCGATGAGTTTTATTGGGTCGATCTGATCGGTCTGAGTGTGTTCAATCGCGAAGGCGACCTGCTTGGTGAGGTCGTCGACCTGCTCGACACCGGCCCGCACAGCGTGCTGCGCATCCGCAAGCCTGATGCCGCTCCCGATGCCAAGCCCGACGAGGCGGAGCGCCTGATCCCCTTTGTGGCCGCCTTTGTGGACAAGGTCGAGATGGAGCACAAGCGCATCATCGTCGACTGGGGTCTGGATTACTGAGCGCTGCCATACTCGGCCGCGCGCACGCCCTGGAGGGTGCCATGCGCTTTGACGTGATCACCCTGTTTCCTGAGTTGTTTGCGCCCTTCATGACGGTGGGTGTCACGCGGCGTGCGTTTGAGTCGGGGCAAGTCGATGTCCGCCTCTGGCCGCTGCGCGACTTCGCCAGCGACAACTACCGCCGTGTCGATGACCGCCCCTATGGCGGCGGGCCGGGCATGGTGATGCTGGCCGAGCCTTTGCTCAAGGCCTTGGGCGCAGTGCGCAACGCTCGCTCCGAGGCGGGAGCCACAGCCGGCCCCGTCATCCATTTCAGCCCCACCGGGCGGCCCATCAACCAGGCCCTGCTTCGTGAACTGGCTCAAGGCCCCGGCGCGACGCTGCTGTGCGGCCGCTATGAAGGGATTGATCAGCGCGTCTTGGACCGCGAGGTCGACTTGGAGCTGAGCTTGGGCGACTTTGTGCTGTCGGGCGGCGAGTTGCCGGCGCTGGCCCTGTTGGATGGCATTGCCCGGCTGCAAGAGGGGGTGCTCAGTGATGCGCGCTCCCATGAGCAAGACAGCTTCGAAGACGGCCTGCTGGACTGCCCGCATTACAGCCGCCCGGAGGTGCTGGCCTTGCCTGAAGGCGATCAGCCGGTGCCGCCCGTGCTGCTGTCCGGCCATCATGCCGACATTGCCCGCTGGCGCCGCGAGCGCTCGCTGAGCCTGACCGCGCAGCGGCGGCCCGACCTGATCGCCGCCGCGCGGGCGGCCGGGCGGCTTTCAAAAGCCGATGAGCGCTATTTGGCGACTCTCGCGCTATAATCATCAGCTTTTCGATCCTCTGCCGGGCAGAGTCAAGCTCAACGAGCATGGCTCATCCATTTCAAACCCGCGTCGGCACGATCTTTTTGGAGAACCCTGTGGACCTGATCCAAACCCTTGAGCAAGAAGAAATTGCTCGTCTGAACAAGACCATCCCGGCTTTCGCTCCTGGCGACACCGTGATCGTCAGCGTGAACGTCGTTGAAGGCACCCGCAAGCGCGTGCAGGCTTACGAAGGCGTCGTGATTGCCAAGCGCAACCGCGGCCTGAACAGCAGCTTCATCGTGCGCAAGATCTCCAGCGGCGAAGGCGTGGAGCGTACGTTCCAACTGTACAGCCCGCTGATCTCGTCGATCGAAGTCAAGCGTCGTGGCGATGTCCGCCGCGCCAAGCTGTACTACCTGCGTCAGCGTTCGGGCAAGTCGGCTCGAATCAAAGAAAAGCTGGCCTGATCCAGGCCCAGTGCATCGCTGTCGCGATGCCAGTTTTTCTGCCAAAGCCGCTTCATCTCACGGTGAAGCGGCTTTGTTGCATTTCTGCCTTGCCTTATGCTCTGCCGCTATGAGTACTGTTCCCGCTGGTCGCGGCATCCCTGGCTTCGACCCTGAAAAGACCACGGTCGTTCGGCGCGATGATCATCTTCAGCCGCTGTCCGCTGGAGCTCTCCAGGCCGCGTGGGTGCGGCAGCGGATTCAGTCGGCGGCGCAATGGCGACCGGTGATCCAAGGCGATGCCGCTCGGCTCGACCTGAAACCTGAGCGGCCACCGGCCCAAGCGGCCGTGCTGCTGCCCTTGGTCGTGAGAGACGGTCAGGTCAGCAGCGTGGTGCTGACGCGCCGCACCTCTCATCTCAAGCACCATGCGGGGCAGATCAGCTTCCCGGGTGGCAAGCGTGAGCCGGATGACGCCTCATCCATCGCCACCGCCTTGCGTGAGGCCAAAGAAGAGGTCGGCTTGATGCCGCAGCAGGTGGACGTGCTGGGCACCATGCCCGCCTACAAAACGGTGACGGGCTTCGTCATCACGCCGGTGGTGGCCTTGCTGCCGCCCGACTTGCCGTGGCAGCCCGACCCTGGCGAGGTGGCTGAGGTGTTTGAAGTGCCACTCAGTCACCTGATGAACCCGTCCCATCACCAGTGGCATGAGCATGAATGGCAGGGCCACAAGCGCCAGTACCTCTCCATGCCTTGGCACGATGCGGCAGACCAGCGCTACTTCATTTGGGGCGCCACCGCGTCCATGCTGCGCAACTTCTATCACCTGCTGGCAGACGCGCAGCCGGCTTGAAATTGTGGCCTCTATGCGCCAATGCCCTGACGCTTGCAAGCGCGGGATGAAGACAAGACGAATCCCTCGTTATCATCCTGGGCGATGAGCTTCTTTGCCGTACTTTTTGCGCTGATCGTGGAGCAGGTGAAACCCCTGCCTCGCGACAATTGGGTGCACGATTCCCTGACGGCATGGGTGCGATGGACAGGGCGCAACTTCGACGCGGGCCAGCCCAAACATGCGCGCATCGTTTGGGCCGTCACGGCCCTGGTGCCTGCCCTCATCGCGTGGGCCATTCACTTTGCACTGTCGCAGTACGTCAGCTTCTTCTTGGCCTTGGCTTTCGATGTGGCGGTGCTCTATCTGACACTGGGTTTTCGCCAGTTCAGCCACTACTTCACCGACATCCGGGATGCGCTGGAGCGTGGTGATGAAGACCAAGCCCGCAGCCTCTTGGCCGAGTGGCGGCATCTGGACACCTCTGAGTTGCCGCGCACTGAGCTGCTTCGCCATGTCATCGAGCACTCGCTGCTGGCCGCACACCGCCACGTGTTCGGCGTTTTCTTCTGGTTTGTGGTGTTGTCTGGCCTGGGCCTCGGGCCGGCCGGCGCGGTGCTCTACCGCATGGCCGAATTCGCCAGCCGCTACTGGGCCTTCAAGAGTCTGAGCTTGGGGGTGGCGGTGAATGAAGGCCTGCGCGATTTGTCTCAAAAGGCCTTTGCGCTGATCGACCATGTGCCGGCCCGCCTGACTGCATTCGGCTTTGCCGTGGTGGGCAATTTTGAAGAAGCTGTGGCCGGTTGGCGGCGCGATGCTGAGCTCTGGAAGCATGCCAACGAAGGCATCATCCTGGCCGCTGCGGCAGGGGCGGTCGGGGTGCAGTTGGGGGGCGCCAGCGCCCCAGGCGTCACACCGGATCGCTCCAAGTCCTTCACCGTCGGGGTCGATGCCGCCGACGGCGAAGCCTCAGGCTCGACACCAGGGCTGCCGCCTCAGCTGGCGCACCTGGGCGCTGTCGTGGGTCTGGTGTGGCGCTCGGTGGTCTTGTGGATGCTGCTGCTGGCCTTGCTGACCCTGGCCAACTTGCTGGGCTGAACTCAGCCCTTGCGCTGGCCCGCTTCCAGCTCTTCCCAGAGGCCTTCGTAGAGGCGGACGCGAGAAGGGCTGATCTCACCGCGCTGGGCAGCCGCGCGCACGCCACACCCCGGTTCATGGCGGTGCGTGCAGTTGTAGAACCGGCAATCCCCCAAGTGCGCGCGGAAATCCGGCATCAGCTCTGGCAATTGCTGCGGGGTGATGTGCATCAGCCCAAACTCTTGAAAGCCCGGTGAGTCAATCAAGGCAGCTCGCTGGCCGTGTGGGTCTTGCGGCGTGTCACTGCCGCTGAGGCCATCTAGCCAGAACCAGGTCGAGGTGGTGGTGGTGTGCTTGCCCGAGTTCAAGGCCTGGGAAATCTCGCCCACCTGGGCTGAAGCAGCGGGCACCATCAGGTTGATCAAGGTGCTCTTGCCCATGCCACTGGCGCCCAGGATCAAGGTGGTGCGGCCGGCCAAACAGGGAGCCAGCAAGGCCCGTGCACCGTCCAAGTCGCGCTTGAGCGAGGTCTCCAGCACCGTCAGCCCCATCGCCTTATAGGGCGCCAAGCGCTCCCGCGCCGCGTCGGCGGTGGGCAGGTCGGCCTTGTTCAGCAACAGCGTGGTGGGAATGCGGGCGTCTTCGGCGGCAATCAAGGCGCGGGTCAGTTGCGCCTCGCTGAACATGGGCTCGCCCGCCACCATGAACAAGAGATGGTCCAAATTGGCGGCAAATGATTTGGTGCGCCACTCGTCTTGGCGCATGAGCAGGTTGCGGCGGGGCTCAACGGCCTCCACCACCGCCTCGTCGCCCGCCACGGCCCAGCGCACGCGGTCGCCCACCACGCAGGCGCTTTTCTTGCCACGCGGGTGGGCCATCAAGCGCTGGCCCTCAGGGGTTTCAATCACGGCATGGCGGCCGTGCGCGCCCACCACCAGGGCGACCTGCAAATGCGCGTGTTTGCTCATGCGGCCAGCCCTGGCTCTGCCGGGCGGCGCGCCCCCAGCGCGGCCAATGCGGCCAAGCGCTCCGATGCGGCAGGGTGCGAGTAATAGAAGCGCACGTAGAGCGGGTCCGGTGTCAGGGTGTTGGCATTGTCTTCATAGAGCTTGAGCAGGGCTTGGCTCAAAGCTTGGCCGTCGGCATGTTGGCTGGCGTAGGCGTCGGCTTCAAACTCGGCCTTGCGTGAGCGCAGCGCCATCAGCGGCGACACAAAAAACATGAACGGCGGCAGCACCATGCCAAACAGGATCAAGGCGAGGGCATGGGAGGGTGAGGCCACGTTGGGGCTGACGCCCAAGCCGGTGTAGAAGCTCATCTGGCCGCTCAGCCAGCCTAGCAAGGCCAAGCCGGCCAGGCTCACCCCCAGCATGGTGAAGAGGTTCACGAGCACATGCTTGTGGTGAAAGTGGCCCAACTCATGGGCCAGCACAGCCTCCACCTCGGTGGGCTGCAGGCGCGCCAGCAAGGTGTCGTAAAACACCACGCGCTTGCTGCGGCCCAGGCCCGTGAAATAGGCATTGCCATGGGCGGAGCGACGGCTGCCGTCCATCACGAAAAAGCCTTGGGCCTTGAAGCCGCAACGCTGCATCAAGGCTTGTACGCGGCTGGTCAATGCCGGGTCTTCCAGCGGCGCAAAGCGGTTGAACAAGGGCGCGATCAGCGTTGGGTAGATCAGTTGCATCAACAGAATGAAGCCGGCCCACAGCCCCCAGGCCCACAGCCACCACAAGCTGCCCGCTGCATTCATCAGCCACAGCACGGCGCTCAGCAGGGGCACGCCGATCAGCACACCGACGACGCTGCCCTTGATCATGTCGGCCATGAACAGTTTCAGCGTCATGCGATTGAAGCCAAAGCGCTGCTCAATGCGGAACACCTGCCACAGCGAGAAGGGCAGATCCAGCGCACCGCCGATCACGCCGAACAGGCCGAACAAGGCCAGTTGATAGGCCATATCCCCCCAGGCCGGCTGCACCAGGCCATAGACCCAGGTGTTCAGGGCATCCAGGCCCCCCAGCAAGGTCCAACCCAGCAGCACCGCCGCTCCAAAGGCTTCTGTGAGCAGCCCGAACTGGCTGCGCACCACGGTGTAGTCGGCGGCCTTTTGGTGGGCTGCCAAGCTGATCTGGCCTGCGAAGGCGGGCGGGACGGTGTCGCGGTGGGCATGGACATGCCGCATTTGGCGCGAGGCCAGCCAGAATTTGGTGGCCAAAGAGGCCAGCACAGCGGCACAAAAGGCCCAGGTCACAAACGAAGATGGCATGGGCTCAAGTGTAGTTGGTGGAGAATGGGCCCATGACCGTTGATGAGAGCGCGCCCATGAGCACCACCGCCCCCGTTCTGACCAAGAGCGAACACAATCTGATCTGGATTGATTTGGAGATGACGGGCTTGAAGCCCGAATCAGACCGCATCATCGAGATTGCGGTGGTGGTGACGGACCCCCATCTCACGGTGCGTGTCGAGGGGCCGGTGTTCGCCATCCACCAAACCGACGCGGTGCTCGATGGCATGGACAACTGGAACAAAGGCACGCATGGCAAAAGCGGGCTGATTGACCGCGTCAAGGCCTCGGAAGTGACCGAGGCTGATGCGGAGGCCAGCGTCATTGAGTTCTTGGCCGAGTACGTGCCCAAGGGCAAGAGCCCCATGTGTGGCAACAGCATTTGCCAAGATCGCCGTTTCCTAGCGAACTATATGCGCGGCCTGGAAGCCTATTTCCACTACCGCAACCTCGACGTCAGCACCCTCAAAGAGTTGGCCAAGCGCTGGAAGCCTGCAGCCACCGAGGGATTCAAGAAGGCCCAAGCCCATACGGCGCTGGCCGACATCAACGAGTCCATCGACGAGTTGATCCATTACCGCACGCATTTGCTCAATGTCTGAGGCCCGCCGCGGTCGAGCGGCGAGAATGGCCTTTTGACTTTGGTGCTGTCCATGTCCTTGCCTGCTTGCCCGAAATGCGGCTCTGAATACACCTACGAAGATGGGGCGATGTTTGTCTGCCCCGAGTGCGCCCACGAATGGCCGCAGCAAGCTGCCGCAGTGGCCGATGAAGCCGCTCGCGTTTGGCGCGACGCCCATGGCAATGTGCTGGTCGACGGCGACAGCGTGACCCTGATCAAGGACTTGAAGCTCAAGGGCTCGTCCACGGTCATCAAGGTGGGCACCAAAGTGCGCAATATTCGTTTGATCGACGGTGACCATGACATCGACTGCAAGATCGATGGCATTGGCGCCATGCAACTCAAGACCGAGTTTGTGAAAAAAGCCTAAGGGCAGACAGGCCACCATGACCCCACGCATTCGTCCCGCATATCCGCTGCTGTGCTGCCTGGGCTTGGCCTGGGGCTTGGCAGGCTGCCAAACCAGCACACCCAGCAGCACACCGCCGACGGGCTCAGACAAAGTGGCGCAGATTGCGACCACGCCGCTGAGCGACTTGAATGTGGTGAAGGTGGAGATCCCCGCTGTGCTGCAAGACGCGGTGCGTGCGCCCTACGCCCTGCAGCCGGCGCTGTCTTGCGACAGCTTGCTGGTTGAAATCAACGCACTGAATGAGGCACTGGGGCCGGATCTGGACGTGCCCCATAACCCGCAAAACCCCAGCGCACTGGAGCGTGGCGCGAGTGCCGTGGGCAATGCTGCCACCGGCGCTGTGAAGGGCGCGGTGGAAGGCGCCATTCCCTTCAGGGGCTGGCTGCGCAAGCTCAGTGGGGCAGAGCGCCAAACCGCCAAGGTGGCGGCGGCGATTGCCGCGGGCGCTGTGCGCCGCGGCTTCTTGAAGGGCCAGGGGCAGGTGCTGGGCTGCAAGCCCCCAGCAGCCCCGCTTTAAACGCCCAGCAGTTCGACTTCAAACACCAGGGTGGCGTTGGGTGGAATCACGCCGCCCGCGCCTCGTGCGCCATAGCCCAGATGGGCCGGGATGACCAGCACGCGAGTGCCGCCCACCTTCATGCCTTGCACGCCGTCGTCCCAGCCGCGGATGACCATGCCGGCGCCCAGGTCGAACTCGAAGGGGCGGTTGCGGTCTTTGCTGGAGTCGAACTTGCGCCCGCGTTGCTGCGGCGCGTTCTCATCAAACAGCCAGCCGGTGTAGTGCACGGTCACCGAGTGGCCTTCGCGGGCCACGGCGCCAGAGCCTTCCACCACATCGGTGATCTGCAACTGGGGCCGCTCGGGTGTGGGCAGCAGTTCGACTTCAAACACCAGGGTGGCGTTCGGGGGGATGACGCCACCGGCGCCTTGGGCGCCATAGGCCAGCTCGGGGGAGATGGTCAGCACGCGGGTGCCGCCGACCTTCATGCCTTGCACGCCTTCGTCCCAGCCCGGGATGACCATGCCGGCGCCGAGATCAAACTCGAAGGGCTCGCCGTGGTCCTTGCTGGAGTCGAATTTGCGGCCGCGCTGGTTGGGGGCGGCGGCATCATGCAGCCAGCCGGTGTAGTGGACAGTGACGGTCTGGCCCGCTTGGGCGGTGGGGCCGCTGCCGACGACCGTGTCGTCGATCTGCAGGCCCGTGCTGGGGGTGCTCATGAGGAGTCCTGTTCAGGTGGGGAATGAAGGGCGAAAGCCCGGCATCATGCCACCGTCCGAGCGGCCTTCTCAGTCGTCCGTGTCATTGAGGCGGATGTTGGCCTCGCGCAGCCCCATGCCGATGCCAAACAGCAACTCCGAGATCAGCGGCTTGCGGCCTCGGTCGAGGTCGTTGATCCAGAGGCTGACTTCCAAGGTCACGCAGTCTTCTTTGAGGCTGGTGATCAGCACATTGCGCGGCTGGCTGGCCAAGACCCGGGGGTGGATGTCCAGCACACTCAAAATGATGCTGCGGGCTTGGTTGAAGTGCTCGATGCTGGCCAACTCCAGCGTGAACGACACCCGAAAGTCGGGGTTGCTCAGGGTGTGGTTTTGCAGCGTGCCGCGCGAGATGGCGGAGTTGGGGATCAGGCTTTCGGTGCCGTCGCCATCGCGGATCACGATGGACTGGCGGTTCAGGTCAATCACTCGGCCCGTGACCTTGTCGATGGTGACAAAGTCCCCGAGCTTGATGGTGCGCTCCATCAAGATGTTCAGGCCGCTGAAGAAGTTGATCACCACCTGCTGCAAACCAAAGCCCAAGCCAATGCCCAGCGCACTGGCAAAGGCAGCCAGCGTGCCGCCTTCAATGCCCGATTGGGTCAGCACCCCGATGGTGGTGCCCACAAACAGCAAGGTGCCGAAGATGCGGCTCAGGAACAGCGCGTCGTTGTGATGCAGGCCCTTGCGCGCGGCATAGCGGTTCAGCCAAAGCTCCAACAAGCGGGCCAGTTGTGCAGCAAAGGTGAAGGCGACCGCCGCCATCAAAATGCCTTCGACAATGTTCTGGCCCTTGAAGACTTGGTCGCCCACCTTGAAGTGAACGGCTTGCACCAAACCCACCAAGGGTGAGTAAAGGCCCAAGAAGGACAAGACCACCGAGGCCACCAAGAACCACTCAATGCACCACAGCGAAAACTTCAGCAAGTCTTGGGGCTGCATCACCTTGCGAAAGATCCAGCTCCCCGACTTGATGACGCACAGCATCAAGCCGCCATTGGCCAAGCACAGCAGCACGGACGCATCGGCGGCTTGCCCCAAAAGGTCTGCCGCCAGCCAAGTCTCTAGCCAAAGGGCGCCGGTCACCAAGTACCAGCCCGCCAAGTGCCGCAAGAAGGAGGCCTCAATGCGGCTGACGCCAGGCATGGGCAAGCGCTTGGCCCGGTAAGCGCGAATCAACGCAATGCCCGCCGCCAAGGTGCCGAGCCCGGTCAGGAGCTGCAGCCCGAAGCTGAGGGGCGACAGGCTGGCCCACGCCCCAAAGAAGGCTGAGCGGAAGAAGCCCTGCCCATCCCACTCGGGCGTGAAGGCGAAAAACGCATTGAAATCAAACATCTGTCACTCAACGCCAGGGGCTACGGGGCAGGGTGTACGGCGCACACGCCCGTATTCTCAGGGGCGAACATAAAGATTGGCCCAAGCCCTGACGGCCCAGGCCAGCCAATCTGCCAAGGAGTCGGCACCCGCCGTGCTTGGGTGTGGTGGCAGACCCAAAGCCGCGCCTGCGCGCTGCAAAGCGGCCAAGGGGTCAGCCAGGTCCAACTCCGCGGCGCCGTTCTGCTTGGAAAGCTTATGCCCGTCTGCCGCCAATACCAAGGGCGTGTGCAAATACCGCGGTGTGGGCAGACCCAAGCACTGCTGCAAGCCCATCTGCCGAGCCGTGTTGTCGGCCAAGTCTTCACCGCGCACCACATGGGTGATGCCTTGCGCCGCATCGTCCACCACCACCGCTAATTGATAGGCCCACAGGCCATCGGCGCGCTTCAGCACAAAGTCACCCACGGCCGTGCTGACGCATTGGGTTTGGGCCCCAAGCCGGCGGTCATGCCAGGTCAGCGGCTTGGCCAGTGCCGGGTGCAAGTCGGTGCGCAGCCGCCACGCGCGCGCCTCGCCGCCGTGCAAGCCCTGGCGGCAGGTGCCCGGATAGACCCGCTCACCATGCCGTTGGTGCTCCAGCCCCATCGCGGCCAAAGCGCGGGCAATGTCTTGGCGGCTGCAACTGCAGGGATAGGCCAGGCCAGACTGCACCAACTGCGCCAAGGCTTGTGCATAGGCCTCATGCCGGGTCGACTGCCACAGCGGCGGCTCATCCGGGTGCAGGCCACAGCGCGCCAACTGCTGCAAGATGTGCTCGGCCGCGCCGGGCACGCAGCGGGGCGTGTCCACGTCTTCGATGCGCACCAGCCATTGGCCGCCCTGCGCGCGGGCATCCAGCCAACTGGCCAGGGCCGCCACCAGCGAGCCCTCGTGCAGCGGGCCGGTGGGTGAGGGCGCAAAGCGACCCCGAGGCTTCATCATTCCACGTCCGTGTGCAGGCCTTGCATGCCGCTGGCGCGTTGCAGCAGGGCGCGGCGCGTGGCGGGGCTTTGCAACTGGCTCAGCCACCATTGCAGGGCCAGGCCTTGGGGGGCTTTGCGCGGCGCGCTCACCGAGGCCGTGCGCCAGGCATAGCCCAGCTTGGCATTGCGGCGGGGCCGCTGCACGCTTTGCACCACCAAGCGGCCGGCGCGTACCAGGTCGCACACCAGGGGCTCAGGCAAAAAGCCGCAGCCCAAGCCGCGCAACTGGGCCTCGATCTTGGCCTGCATGGTGGGCACGGTCAGCACGTCTTGGCCCGGCAACAGGTTCACCGTCATGGGCGACAAGCGCTGCGCCGAGTCGGCCACCGCCACCGCCCGGTGGTGCACGATGTCGGCGTCGCTCAAGGGACCGGGCAGGGCGGCCAGCGGGTGGTGCGGCGCCATCGCAAACACAAAGTTCAGCTCGCCCAAGGGCTGGCACTCAATGCCGGTGGCCGGGGCGGTTTCAAAGGGCACGCCCACGGCCAGGTCGGCCTGGCCCGAAATCAAGGCCTCCCATGTGCCGGCCAACACCTCGGTGCGCAGGCGCAAGCGAGTGCCGGGGCCGCTGGCTTCATGGCCGGGCGGGCGCAGGGCGTAAAAGGCTTCGCACAGCTCCAGCACGGTGGGGCGGTTGATCACGCCGTCGATGGCAATCGTGAGCTGTGCCTCCCAGCCGGTCGACACCCGCCGCACTCGGTTGGCCACGGCATCCATTTCGGCCAATAGCCGGCGGCCTTCGCTGACCAGCTCTTCGCCGGCGGCCGTCAGCTTGGCCTGCCGAGAGCGGCGGTCGAAGAGCAGCACATCCAGGGCGTCTTCCAGTTGACGCACGCTGTAGGTCAAGGCCGAGGGCACCTTGCCCAGCTCGCGGGCGGCGGCGGCAAAGCTGCCGGTCCGGGCGATGGTGTCCATCATGGTCAGAGCGTCAGGGGTCAGGGCGTTGCGTTGGTCCACGGCGTGTGCTGAGAAGCGGCGATGCTTCATGTTATTTGAATTAAGGCTTCAAGAGGCTCAGCCCCTGGCGCGCCGGCTTGCTCCTACAGTGACACATCACTTCTTTGACCCGAGAGCACTCCACCATGATCACCCTGCGCCGCTCCGAAGACCGAGGCTTGGCCGACCATGGCTGGCTGCACAGCCAGCACAGCTTTTCCTTTGCCGAGTACTACGACCCCGCTCACATGGGCGTGGGCAATCTGCGTGTCATCAATGAAGACCGCATCGCGCCGGGCACCGGCTTTGGCACTCATGGGCACCGCGACATGGAGATCGTCAGCGTGGTGCTCTCGGGCGAGCTGGCCCACCGCGACAGCATGGGCAACGGCACCGTCATCCGCCCGGGCGAAGTGCAGCGCATGACAGCGGGCACCGGTGTTCGCCACAGCGAGTTCAACCACAGCCAGAACGGGCACACCCACTTCTTGCAGATCTGGCTGCTGCCCCGTGCCGAGGGCCTGACACCGGGCTATGAGCAAAAGGCCTTTGACCCCGCTGGCCAGCAGGGCCGCCTCCAAGTGGTGGCGCAGCCCAGCGGTGCTGACGGCGCGATCACGCTCAACGCCGATGCACGCCTGAGCCTGGGTCGCTTTGACGGCGCCGAGGCCGCCACTGTGCCGCTGGACCCCACGCGGCTGAGCTACGTCTTTTTGGTGCGCGGTCAGCTGGAGGTCAACGGCCACCGCTTGCTGGCTGGCGATGCGGCCACCTTGGACGGCGAGACGCAACTGCGCCTCGGCCAAGGGCAGGGCGCCGAGGTCTTGGTCTTCGACCTGGCCCGCTGAACGGCCGGCAGGGCCGACAGAAGCCGCTACAGTCCCAGGCATGACACTGAGTATTCAAGTTCTGAGCGCCTTGCCTCTGCTGGACTGGTTGGCGCTGATCGGCTTTTTCGCGGGCTGGGGCGGCTATGTCTGGTTTGCACGGCGCCGCGCCGCGACCCACCCGTCCATCTTGGTGGCCACCAACCGTGAGCGCCATCTCTGGATGTGGCGCGCCACCTTCCGCGACAACCGGGTGCTCGATGGCGTGGTGGTGCAAAACCTCTCCACCAGCCCCTCGTTCTTTGCCTCGACCTCGATTCTGATCTTGGGCGCTTTGCTGGCCGCTTTGGGCTCGGGCGACAAAACCGTCACCTTGGTGCAAGACCTGCCCTTTGCGGCCCGCACCACGGCTTTGGTGTTCGAGCTCAAGCTGGTGCTGCTGACGGGCATTTTTGTGTTTGCCTTCTTCCGCTTCACCTGGAGCATGCGCCAGTACACCTTCGGAGCGCTCTTGCTGGGCGCGGCGCCTCAACATTCTGAAGCGTGGGACGATGCAGCTCGGCAAGCCTTTGCCGACCGGGCCGGTGGCGTGATGGGCTTGGCGGCAGAAACTTTCAACGACGGCCTGCGCGCCTGCTACATGTCCTTTCCCGCCATCGCTTGGTTCTTCTCACCTTGGGCTTGTATGGTCGCCACCGCGTCTGTGGTGTGGATTCTTTATCGCCGGGAGTTCCATTCCGATGTTTTAAGCCTGTTGGAGCAGCGTCCTGGCCCCACAGAGAGCTCTTCCTGAATGTTCGGGACGCATGTCACGAACAAGCCCGTTTAGGCAGCCAATTCGAATTTCATTCTCAAGTCTCAAGCCGCCCCGCCGAAGTCCCGTACGACGGACCGGGTAAAGGGGCCGTGGTGAGCCCATGAGGCTTGCCACTGTGTCGATCTCCGGTCTAGAGCCTCCATCCATGTTGGATGGGGCACACCAGATTCTCGGAGCTTCGCGCATGGCGACCATCATTACCAGCCTGACCACTGCCCAAATCGCGGCCCTCTCCACGGCCACGATTGCACGCCTCACCACAGAGGACTGGGCAGCGTTCTCGACGGCGCAGATCGCCGCGCTGACCACCGCTCAGGTGGCGGCCATCCCCGCGCAAAACCTGGCTGGCCTGACGACCACGCAAATCGCCGCCATGGAAACGGCGGACCTGCGGGCCATCACCACCGCCGGCATTGCCGCGCTGACCTCTGCGCAGCTCAATGCGCTGGACAGCACGCAGATCGCAGCCTTCAACAACACCCAGGTCAGCAAGTTCACCACCGCCCAGCTCTCGGCGCTGACCACAGACAGCCTCAACGCCATGAGCACCGCGCAGTTTGCGGTGCTCAGCTCTGCACAAGCGGCCGCCTTGACCACCGCCCAGGTGGCTGCGCTGGAGACCGCCGACGTCGCCGCCTTGCAGGTCACCAGCTTGCGAGCCATGAGCAGCGCGTCGATTGCCGCCCTGTCGACCGCCAGCGTTCAAGCCCTGACCACCGGCCAAGTCGCCAACCTCAGCACTGCCCAATTGGCCGGCCTGACCACGGCCCAGGTCAATGCCTTGGAGACGGCCGATGTGCGCGCGCTGAGCACTGGCGCGTTGGCGTCTTTGGGAACAGGCCAAGTCGCGGCGCTGTCCACCGCTGCTGTGGCCGCCTTGAGCGTGGCTCAGACCCAATCCCTGACCTCGGCTCAGGCCGCTGCGTTGACCACCGACCAAATGGGCGCGCTCAGCACCGCTCAACTCAACGCGCTCAAGACTTCGGCCATCGCGGCCTTGTCCTCGGCCCAGTTGGCGGCCTTGGACAGCACCCAGATTGCTGGCCTGACCACCGCCCAGATCAACGCCCTGAGCACAGCTCAGATGGCGGCGCTGACCACTGAAGACCTGCAGGCCCTCACCACGGCGCAGTTCTCCTCGCTGACCAACACCAAGGCGGCGGCATTGACCACCGCGCAAATGGCCGCCCTGGAGACCGCCGACTTGCGCGCCATGACCACGCGCGCGCTGTCCGGCCTGAGCACCGCCCAACTGAATGCCTTGACCACCGACGGCGTGGCCGCACTGACCACCGCCCAGGTTCAAGGCCTGAGCACGGCCCAAGTGGCCGGCCTGGACAGCACCCGGCTGAACGCCCTGAGCACCGCCCAAGTCGCGGCGCTGACCACCGCCCAAGCGGCGGCTTTGGGCTCGGCCCAAACCTCGACCCTGGACACCGCCTCCATTGCAGCCCTGGGCACCGCCGCACTGCGCGCCATCAGCACCGAGGCCCTGACCGCCATGGGCACCGCCGGCATTGCAGCGCTGCGCACCGGCCAAGTGGCGGCGCTGAGCACCGCTCAAGTGGCTGCCTTGAACACCGAGGAGGTGGTGGCCTTGAGCACGGCTCAGGCGGCCGCCTTGACCACCGCTCAACTGCGGGGCATGACCACCGCGCAACTGGCGGCCATGGAGACGGCCGACTTGCAGGCGCTCACCACCGCGCAGTTTGCCAACCTGACCACCACCCAAGTCGCAGCCTTGACCACCGGCCAGATGGCCGCGTTGGAGACCACCGACTTGCGCGCTTTGACCACGGGCCAAGTGCGTGCGCTGTCCACGGATCAGCTCAATGCGCTGGGTAGCACTCAAGTCGCGGCGCTGACCAACACCCAAGTCACCGCCTTGGGCACCGATCAAATTGCTGGCCTCACCACCGAGACGCTCAACGCCCTGAGCACGGCGCAGTTTGCATCGCTCACCGCAGCCCAAGCTGCCGCACTGACCACCGCGCAGATCGCCGCGCTGGAGACCGCCGATGTGGCCGCGATGAGCACCTTGGCCTTGCGGGCCATGAGTGGCCCGCAGTTTGCGGCCCTGACCACCGACGCCATCAGTGCGCTGACCACCGGCCAGTGGGCCATGCTGACCACGGTGCAGGCCGCTGCGCTCACCACTGACCAAGTGGCCGGCCTGCAAACCGCGGACTTGGCGGTGATGAACACCGCCAACATCGCTGCCTTGCAAACCGGCACCTTGGCGGCCTTGGGCACGGCCCAGATCGCGGCGCTCAGCACCAACCAAACTGCAGCACTGGGTACAGCCCAGGTCGCGGCCTTGACCACCACGCAAATCCAAGCCATCGAAACCATGGACTTGCGGGCGCTGTCCAGCACTCAGCTGCGGGCGCTGACCACGGACCAAGTCCCTGCGCTGACCACCGCGCAAACGGCGGCCCTGGCCACAGCCCAACTGACGACCTTGCGCACGGAGCAGGTGGCTGCCCTCAGCACCGACCAGATCCGAGCCCTGACGACCGCGCAATCGGCGGCCCTGACCACCGCGCAAGTGGCCGCGCTGTCGAGCGACCAAGTCGCCGCCCTGGAGACGGCAGACCTGGCCGCGCTCAGCACCGCCCAACTTGGCGCCCTGGACACCGATCAGCTCAATGCCTTGAGCACGGCCCAGTTTGCGGCCATGACCAACAACCAAGTCGCCGGCTTGACCACCGAGCAAGTCGCCGGTCTGGTCACCGAGGATCTGAATGCGCTGGGGACCGCCCACTTTGCGGCCCTGAGGGGCGCTCAGGCCGCTGCGCTGACGACGGATCAGGTGGCCGCCCTGGAGACAGCCGATCTGGCCGCCCTCAACACCGCCGCCATTCGCGCCATGACCACGGCGCAGATCGCGGCCCTGACCACCGCCCAGGTGGCCGCCCTGACTGCCGCGCAGTCCGCCGCGCTCACCACCGAGCAACTGGCCGCACTCTCCAGCGCCCAAGTCAGTGGCTTGGAGACCGCTGACCTGGCCGCCCTGGGCACCGCCGCCATTCGGGCCTTGAGCACCGCCGCTGTGGCGGAGCTGAGCACCACGCAGTTGGTCGCGCTCTCCACGGCCCAGTTTGCGGCCATGACCACCGACCAAGTGGCGGCCCTGACGACCACCCAGATGGCGGCGATGGAGACAGCCGACTTGCGCGCGCTCGGCACCGCGGCCTTGCGTGCCTTGAGCACGGCGCAATTGGGTGCCTTGGACAGCACACAGATCGCTGCCCTGGCCACCAACCAAGTCAATGCGCTGACCACCGACCAAGTAGCGGGCCTGAGCACCGCCCAGGTCCAAGCGCTGAGCACCACGCAAATGGGCGCCTTGACCGGGTCGCAACTGCAGGCTTTGGGCACCGACCAAGTCGCCGCCCTGGAAACCGCCGACCTGCGCGCGCTGAGCACGGCTCAGCTGGCCCAGCTCAGCACCGAGCAGGTCAATGCCTTGACCACCGCCCAGGCCGCAGCGCTCAGCACCGGCCAAGTGGCTTCGCTCAGCTCGGCCCAAGTGGCGGCCATGGACACCGACGCCTTGGTGGCCCTGACCACGGCCCAGTTTGAGGCGCTGAGCGGCGCGCAATTGGCCGGCTTGGCCACCGACCAAGTCGCTGCCCTTGAAACCGCCGACGTGGCCGCCTTGCGCACCAGCGCCTTGCGTGCCCTGAGCACCGATCAGATTGCGGCCCTGTCCACGGCGGCCGTGGCGGCGTTGACCACCGCACAGGTGTCCCAGCTCACCACCGCTCAAGTGGCCGCGCTGACCACCGAGCAAATGCCGGCGCTGGAAACCGCCGACCTGATCAACCTCTCCACCGCGCAATTGGTGCAGCTCAGCTCTGCGCAGCTCAATGCGCTGGGGACCGGCCAAGTGGCTGCGCTGACCAACACCCAGATCGCCGCATTGACCACCGGCCAAGTCTCGACCCTGTCGACCGACAACCTGGCCGCGCTGACGACGGCGCAAGTGGCCGCCTTGACGGCGACCCAGATTGCTGCGCTGACGCCCGACCAACTTCTGGCGCTGGGCAATGTCTCCATTTCGTCCTTGGGCACCGCCGGTATCCGTTCCCTGGGCACGGCCTCCATTGCCGCGCTGACTACCGCCGACCTGGCCTCCTTGACCACGGCGCAAGCCGCGGCATTGACCTCCACCCAAACCGCGGTGCTCTCCAGCGAGCAGATCCCTGGCCTGACCACTGCCAACTTGGCCGCCTTGACCACCTCGGCCCTGGCCGCCTTGGCCACTGACACCGTGGCCGCCTTGTCCACGGCGCAAACCGTGGCCCTGACCACTGCGCAATCGGTGGCCCTGACCACGGCGCAAATCGCGGCGCTGACCACTGACCAAGTGGCGGCGCTGGAGACGGCTGACCTGCGGGTCCTGAGCAGCACCCAACTGCGTGCGCTCGACTCCGACCAGATCGGCGCCTTGACGGTGACCCAAGCCGCCGCCATCACCACCGCGCAACTGGCCAGCTTGGCCACCGAGCAAGTGGCGGCTTTGAGCACCGCCAATGTGGTGGCCCTGACCACCGCCCAAGTGGCTGGCCTGACCACGGCCCAAGTGGCCGCGCTGACCACCGACCAAGTCGCCGTGATCGAAAGCGCAGACCTGCGCAGCCTGGGCGCGGCAGCGCTGCGGGCGCTGTCCACCGACCAGCTCAATGCGCTGCTCTCGGACCAGATCGGTGCCCTGACCACCGCCCAAGTCGCGGCCTTGAACACCCAGCAGATTGCTGGCCTGACAACCGACAAGTTCAATGCCCTGACCACGGCGCAAGTGGCGGCCTTGACCACGGCGCAAGCCGCTGCGCTCACGACCACCCAAGTCGCGGCCATGGAAACGGCCGATGTGGCCGCCCTGACCACCGCAGCCCTGCGTAACTTCAGCACCGACCAGTTCACCGCGCTGACCACGGAAGCCATTGCCGCACTGACCACGGCGCAGGCCGCGAGCATCAACACCACCCATGCCGCTGCGCTCACCAGCGACCAAGTGGCCGGCCTGCAAACCGCAGACCTGGCGGCCATGGGCGTGACCTCGGTGGCCGCGATGACCACCGCCGCCTTGGCGGCCTTGGACAGCGCGCAAATTGCGGGCCTCACCGGCGCACAAGTCGCAGGCCTGACCACCGCCCAGGTGGCGGCCCTGACCACCGACCAGATTCAAGCCATTGAGACGGCTGACTTGCGCCAGTTGGGCACAGCCGCCGTGGCGGCCCTGACCACCGGCCAAGTCGAAGCCTTGACCACGGCCCAAATGGTGGCCCTGACCACCCAGCAATTGCGGGCGCTGACCACCGCCCAGATCGCTGCGCTGGAGACCGACGACCTGCGCGCACTGAGCACCACCCAAGTGATGGCGCTGGGCACCGAGCAGGTGGCAGCGCTGACCACCGACCAGGCCGCTGCGCTGGAGACGGCGGACCTGGCCACCCTGACGAATGCTCAGCTTCAAGCCTTGTCGACCGCCCAGCTCAATGCGCTGTCCACCGATCAGATGGCTGCGCTGCGTGCACCGCAAGTGGCGGCGCTGACCACCGCCCAGGTGGCCGGCTTGTCGACCGACAACCTCAATGCCCTGGGCACCGCGCAGTTTGCGGCGCTGACCACGGCGCAGGCCGCCGCGCTCAGCACCGCGCAAGTCGCCGCGCTGGAGACCGCCGACGTAGCAGCCCTGTCCACCAATGCGGTGCGCAGCCTGACCACCGAGGCCGTGGCCGCAATGACCACCGAGTCGCTGGCCGCGCTGACCTCGGCCCAAGCGGGTGCGCTGAGCAGCAGCCAAGCCGCCGCACTGACCAGTGACCAGATTGTGGGCCTGGGCACCGCCCAAGTCGCCGCGCTGAACACGGCCTCGCTGGCTGCCCTGACCACGGCCACGCTGGCGGCGCTGGAGACCCAGCAAGTCGCAGCCCTCACCGGCACCCAAGCGGCCAGCCTGACCACGGCCCAAGTGGCCAGCTTGACCACCGACCAGATCCAAGCCCTCGAAACCGCCGACCTGCGCCAGTTGGGCTCGGCCTCCATCCGTGCGCTGACGACTGAGCAAGTCGCTGCGCTGACGGCGGGCCAGGCTGCCGCCCTGACCAACACCCAGGTTCAAGCTCTGAGCACCGACCAAGCCGCTGCGCTGGAGACTGCCGACCTGCAGGCCTTGACCACGGCGCATTTCGTGGCGATGTCCACCGCCCAACTGGCGGCCCTGACGACCGACCAAGTCGCGGCCATTGAAACCGCCGACCTACGGGCCTTGAGCACGGCACAGATTGCCGCGCTGCAAACCGCGCAAATCAATGCGCTGGGCACCGAGCAAATGGTGGCCCTGACCAATGCCCAGGTGGCGGCCCTGACCACCGGCCAAATCGCGGGCCTCAGCACCGACCAACTCAACGCGCTGACCACGGCCCAAATGGCAGTGCTGACCGGCGCTCAAGCCGGTGCCCTGAGCTCGGCCCAAGTGGCGGCCATGGAGTCGGCCGATGTGGCGGCCTTGGGCTCTGCCGCCATCCGTGGCTTGACCACCGACGCTGTGGCCGCGCTGACCACCGAGCAGATCACGGCCCTGCGGGCGGCCCAAGTGGCCCAGCTCACCTCGACGCAAGCGGCAGCACTGACCAGCGACCAAGTGGCCGGCTTGGAGACGGCCGACGTGGCCTCTCTGACCACGGCCGCGCTGGCCGCCTTGACCACCGAGACATTGGCCGCCTTGGCCACCGATCAAATTGCCGCGCTGTCCTCGACCCAAGCCATGAGCTTGACCACGGCCCAAGTGGCCGCGTTGACCACCGACCAGATCCAAGCCCTGGAGACGGCCGACCTGCGCAACCTGACCAGCACCCAAGTCCAAGCGCTGACCACGGCCCAAGTGGCGGCCCTGACCACCGCGCAGGTGGCAGCCCTGAGCAGTGCCCAAGTCAACAAGCTCAGCACCGACCAAGTCGCCGCCTTGGAGACCGACGACATTGCGGCACTCAGCACCGTGCATGTGCAAGCCTTGTCGACGGCGCAAGTCGCCGCGCTGACCAGCGACCAAGTGGCGGCCCTGGAGACCGCCGACCTGCGCGCCCTGACCGCCGCCCAACTGGCGGTGCTGGGCACCGAGCAGATCAACGCCCTGGGCACCGCGCAAATGGCCGCGCTGACCAACACCCAGGTCGCCGCGCTCACCACCACGCAAATGGCGGGCCTGAGCACCGACAACCTGAACGCCTTGAGCACGGCGCAGTTCGGCCTGCTCAGCTCGGCGCAGCTCGCCGCGCTGAGCACCGACCAAGTGGCCGCACTGGCCACCGATGATGTGGCAGCCATCAGCGTCAACGGCCTCAAAGGCCTGAGCACCGAGCACATGGCCGCCCTCAGCACCGACGCCATCGTCGCGCTGACCACGGTTCAAGCCGCTGCACTGAGCACCGCCCAAGCGGCGGCCCTGAGCACCGACCAAATGCCAGCTCTGGAGACGGCTGACCTGCGAGCCCTGGGCACGGCGCAAGTCGCCGCGCTGGGTTCCGAGCAGCTCAACGCCTTGTCCAGCGCCCAGATGGCGGCCTTCTCCAACAGCCAGGTCGCGGCTTTGACCACGGCCCAGATCGCTGCGCTGAGCACCGACGCCCTGAACGCCCTGAGCACCGGCCAAATGGCCGCGCTGACCACCGCCCAAGGCGCTGCGCTGACCACCGAGCAAGCCGCCGCGCTGGAGACGGCCGACCTGGCCGCCATGGCCGTCAACACGGTCAAGGCGCTGGGCACCGCCCAGGTGGCCGCTTTGTCCACCGATGCCATCGCAGCGCTGACCACGGCGCAGGCCGCTGGCCTGACCACAGCGCAAGTGGCGGCGATCAGCACCGACCAGATGAGCGCCTTGGCGACAGCGGACCTGCGCGTCCTCAGCACGGCCCAGATCCGTGCGCTGGCCACCGAGCAGCTCAACGCCTTGGGCACCGCCCAGATGGCGGCGCTGAGCACCACCCAGGTGGCCAGCCTCAGCACCGCCCAGGTCGCGGGCCTGAGCACCGACAACCTGAACGCCTTGGCCACCGACCAGATCCGCGCCTTGACGGCTGCGCATGCTGCTGCGCTGACCACGGAGCAAGTGGCCGCGATGGAGAGCGGTGATGTGGCCGCCTTGACCACCGCCGCCGTGGTGGCCTTGGGCACCGACCGTGTGGCCGCCTTGTCCACCGATGCGCTGCAAGCCCTGAGCACGGCGCAGGTGGCGAGCCTGAGCTCGGCCCAGATTGGCGCGCTGACCAGCGACCAAATGCCGGCCCTCGAAACCGCAGACTTGCGTGCCATTGGCACGGCCGCGCTGCGGGCGCTGTCCACCGAGCAGTTGAATGCCATGGGCACCGTCCAGATGGCGGCGCTGACCACGGTGCAAGTGGCCGCGCTGAGCACGGCGCAATTGGCCGGCCTGACCACCGACAAGCTCAATGCCCTGACCACCGCCCAGTTTGCGGTGATGACCACCGCCCAGGCCGCTGGCCTGAGCACCGAGCAGATCGCCGCGCTGGAGACGGCGGACCTGGCGGCGCTGAGCACCGCTGCGGTGCGCGCCTTGGGCACGGCCGCTGTGGCTGCGCTCACCACGGCAGAAGTGGCCGCACTGACCACTGCGCACGCGGCGGCTTTGTCCAACACCCAGGCCGCAGCACTGTCCAGCGACCAAGTGGCCGCGCTTGAAACCAACGATTTGGCGCTGTTGACCACCGCCGCCATTGCGGCGCTGCAGACGGGCGCGCTGGCGGGCCTCAGCTCCACCCAAGTCGCGGCCATGACCTCGACCCAGCTCTCCGCCCTGACCACGACCGCCGTGGCCGCGCTGAGCACCGACCAGATCCGCGCCATTGAAACTGCCGACCTCAAGGCCATGGGCACCGGCCAGATTGCGGCTCTGACCACCGACCAGGTGGCCTCGCTGACCGCCGCCCAAGCCGCCGCCTTGGCGACCCAGCAATTGCGCGCTTTGTCCACCGAGCAACTGGTGGCCCTGAGCACGGCCGATGTGCAGGCCCTGACCACCACCCAAGTCGCGTCGCTCAGCACCACCCATGTGGCTGCACTGAGCACCGACCAAGTGGCGGCCCTGGAAACCGCCGACCTGCTGGCCTTGTCGGCCTCGCAATTGCAGAGCCTGACCTCGACGCAGCTCAACGCCCTGGGCTCGGCCCAAGTGGCGGCGCTGAGCACCACGCAAGTGGCGTCGCTGTCCACCGCCCAGGTGGCCGCACTGGATACAGCCCAAGTCAACGCCCTGACCACAAGCCAGTTCGCCGCCTTGACCACGGCGCAAGCCATGGCCCTGACCACGGCGCAGTTGGCCGCCTTGGAGACGGCTGACCTGGCCGCGATGAACACCTTGGCCTTGCGTGCCTTGAGCACGGCCCAACTGGCCGCCTTGAGCACCGACGAGGTGGCCGCGCTGGGCACCGCGCAAGTGGCCTCGTTGACCAGCACGCAAGTGGCGGCCTTGAGCACCGACCAACTGGTGGCCATGAGCAGCACCCAAGTGGCTGCATTGACCACCGCGCAGGCCGTGGCCCTGACCACCGACCAGATTGCCGGCTTTGACACCGCCGACCTGGCCGCCCTGGGCGCGGCCAATGTGAAGGCCTTCAGCACCGCTCAAATCGCCGCCCTCACCAGCACCGCTGTGGGCGCCCTGAGCACCGCGCAAGTGGCGGCGCTGACCACCGCGCAAGTCGCGGCGCTGTCCACCGAGCAAGTGGCTGCGCTGGAGACGGCTGACATGGCCGCCTTGGGCACGGTGAACCTGCGCGCTCTGAGCACCGATGCGATTGCAGCGCTGTCCACCGCGCAGGTTGATGCCTTGAGCACGACGCAGTTCGCCGCCATGAGCACGGCGCAGATCGCGGCCCTGACCTCTGAGCACTTGGCCACGATCAGCACCGCCGACTTGGCTGCGCTGGGCACCGCCTCGATTCGCGCCATTGGCACCGAAGCCTTCAGCGCGCTGGGCACGGATGACATCGCCTCGCTGAGCACCTTGCAAGTGGCCGCGCTGACCACCACCCAGATTGCGGGCCTGACCAGCACCCAGGTGGCGGCCTTGGAGACTGCGGATCTGCGGGCCTTGGGCACAGCGGCCTTCGCGGCCCTGACCACCGACCAGATCGTGGCCCTGACCACCGAGCAAGTCCACAGCCTCAGCAGCACAGCCCTGCGCGCCCTGAGCACCAGCCAGATCGCTGCGATGGCCACCGACGATGTGCAAGCCCTGCAAGGCGGGCATATCGCCAACCTCACCACCGCGCAGGTGGCGGCGCTGACCACGGACCAGTTCCAGGCCTTGGGCACCGCGCAGATCGCCGCGCTCACCACGGCCCAGGCCCGGGCGCTGACCACCGAGCAAATCGTGGCGCTGACCACCGGCCAGATCGCCGGCCTGGAGACGGCCGACATTGCCGCCTTGAGCAGCGACCAACAAGCCGCCTTCGAAGCGGAAGACGTGGCCGCGATGAACGCCAGCCAACTGGACGCCTACTTCGCCATCACCCCCATGGTGTTGGACCTGGACGGCAACGGCATCGAGACACTGTCGGTCGACAACGGTGTGGCCTTTGACGTGGCTGCCACGGGCACCTTGCGCCAGACCGGCTGGGTGGGCGGCAACGACGGCTTGCTGGTGATGGACCGCAATGGCGACGGCCTGATCAACGACGGCCGTGAGCTGTTCGGGGCCGGCACTCAAAACGCCCAGGGCCAACGCGCCGGCAACGGCTATGTGGCCATGAGCTGGGAAGACAGCAATGGCGATCACATGCTCGACGCGGCCGATGCCAACTGGAGCAAGCTGCAAGTCTGGGTGGATGGCAACAGCGACGGTGTCACCGATGCCGGCGAGCTGAAGTCGCTGACCGAGCTGGGCATCACCAGCCTCAACCTGCAAGCGCAAGTCGGCACCGAGGTCGACAACGGCAACCTGCTGGGATTGGTCTCCAACTACACCACCGCCGATGGCAGCACCCATGCCATGGCCGACGTGTGGTTCACCCAAGGCGCAGCCCCAGCACCAGCCTTGTCTGAGCTCCTGGCTGCGCCCGCAGAGGGCCTGTTGCAAGACACGGCCCAAGCCGCCGCCGTCGTGGCCCCCGCCGCGCCGGCTGCCCTGGCTGCGCCCAACCTGGCCAGCCTGCTGGACGACGAAGCCCTGCGCCGCCAAGTGCTGATCTAAGCCGAGACAAGCCAAGCCACCGCCGGGGCCACCCGGTGGTGGCGGGTGCGCGCGCCCAAGCGGGCGTGCGGCAGCGCTGCGCTTGTGCGCGTGATGCGGCCACACATTGAGGCACAACTTGGCGCGCCAGACGCGGCAGTCTGTCCTCAAGTCTGGCGCTCTACCGCCGAAGTTCCTTGGGACGGACCAGATTCAGGGCCGAGGCCTGCCGCCTGCGCACGCCGCTGCCCTGAACGCTGGCCCAGAGGCTCCCCCGTGTTGGGCGGAGCCGCACCTATTTTGGAGCTGCGCCCATGGCGACCATCATTCCCAATCTGAGTACCGCGCAGATTGCGTCCCTGTCCACGCTGGTGATCAGCCGCCTCACCACCGAAGACTGGGCTGCGTTCTCCACGGCACAGATTGCCGCCCTGACCACGGCTCAGGTCGCTGTGATCCCCGCGCAAAACCTGGCCTTGCTGAGCACCACGCAGATCGCGGCCATGGAAACGGCTGACTTGCGCGCCATCACCACGGCGGGCATTGCGGCGCTGACCACCGAGCAGCTCAACGCGCTGGACAGCGCGCAGATCGCTGCCTTCAACAACACCCAGGTCAGCAAGTTCACTACGGCCCAGTTGTCCGCGCTGACCACCGACAGCCTCAACGCCATGAGCACCGCGCAGTTTGCGGTGCTCAGCTCCACCCAAGCTGCCGCCCTGACCACCGCTCAACTGGCGGCCCTGGAGACGGCTGATGTGGCCGCTCTGCAGGTCAATACCTTGCGCAATCTGAGCACGGCCTCGATTGCGGCCCTCTCCACGGACGGGGTGCAAGCCCTGACCACTGCTCAGGTGTTTGGCCTGACCACGGCGCAAGTCGCCAGCCTGACCACGGCCCAGGTCAATGCCCTGGAGACGGCGGATGTCCGCGTGCTCAGCACGGCCGCTTTGATGGCCCTGGGCAGCGCGCAAGTGGCGGCCTTGTCGAGCGAGGCGGTGGCCGCCCTCAGCACGGCGCAGGTGCAAGCGCTGTCCTCGGCCCAGGCTGCGGCGCTCACCACGGACCAAATGGCGGCGCTCAGCACCGCGCAGCTCAACGCGCTCAAGACCGCAGCGCTGCAAGCCCTCTCCAGCGACCAACTGGCCGCGCTGGACAGCAGCCAGATTGCCGGCTTGAGCACCACCCAGATCAATGCCCTCAGCACCACCCAAGTGGCGGGCCTGACGACGGACGACCTGCAGGCCTTGACCACCGCGCAGTTCGTCGCGCTGACCAACACCAAGGCTGCGGCGCTGACCACCGACCAGATGGCGGCCATTGAGACCGCCGACCTGCGCGCCATGAGCACGCGCGCCTTGGCCAGCCTGAGCACCGACCAGCTCAATGCCCTGACCACCGCTGGCGTGGCGGCCCTGAGCACCGCCCAGGTGCTGGGCTTGACCTCGGCCCAAGTGGCGGGCTTGGACACAGCCCAGCTCAATGCCATGACCACGGCCCAAGTGGCGGCCATGACCACGGCCCATGCCGCAGCCCTGAACTCGACCCAAGCCCCGGCGCTGGACACCAGCTTTGTGGCCGCGCTGAGCACAGCGGCCGTGCGCGCCATCAGCACCGAATCTTTGGCCGCCTTGGGCACCGCCAATGTGGCGGCCCTGCGCACCCAGCAAGTGGCCGCGCTGACCACGGCCCAAGTGGCGGCCCTGAGCACCGACGACGTGGCCGCCCTGGGCACCGCCCAAGCTGCCGCGCTGACCACCGCCCAAGTGCGCGCGTTGACCACCGGCCAGATGGCTGCGATGGAGACGGACGATCTGCGGGCGCTCTCCACCGCGCAGTTTGCCAACCTCACCACGGCCCAAGTGGCCGCGCTGACCACCGACCAAGTCGCCGCCATTGAAAGCGCCGACTTGCGGGCGCTGACCACCGCCCAGTTGCGGGCCCTCTCCACTGCCCAGCTCAATGCACTGGGCACGGACCAAGTCGCGGCCCTGGCCACCAGCCAAGTCAACGCGCTGGGCACCGAGCAGGTGGCCGGCCTCAGCAGCGATGCGCTGAATGCCCTCAGCACCAGCCAGTTTGCTGCGCTGACCAGCGCCCAAGCTGCCGCCTTGACCACCGAGCAGTTGGCCGCGCTGCAGACTGCCGATGTGGCCGCCCTGGGCGCCACGGTGGTGCGTGCGCTGAGCGGCCCGCAGTTCGCGGCGCTCAGCAGCGACGCCATTGCCGCCTTGACCACCGGCCAATGGTCCACGCTGACCACGGTGCATGCCGCCGCACTCACCAGCGACCAAGTGGCGGGCCTAGAAACCGCCGACTTGGCGGTGTTGAGCACCGCGCACATCGCGGCGCTGCAGACGGACGCTGTGGCCGCGCTCAGCACCACGCAAATTGGCGTGTTGAGCACGGCCCAGGCCGCCGCCTTGCGCACCGACCACATGGCAGCGCTGACCACCACCCAGGTCCAAGCGCTGGAAACCGCCGACCTGCTAGCCCTCTCTACACGCCAGATTCAGGCCCTGACCACGGACCAGGTCTCGGCCTTGAGCACCGCCCAAGTCGCGGCGCTGGGCACGGTGCAGCTCGCTGCACTGCGCACCGAGCAAATTGCCGAGCTGACCACGGCCCAAGTTGCCGCGCTGACCACCGCCCAGGCCCGTGCCTTGACCACGGCGCAAGTCGCCGCGCTCTCCAGCGACCAAGTCGCTGCGCTGGAAACGGCTGACTTGGCCGTGCTCAGCACGGCGCAACTGGGTGCCTTGGGCACCGAGGCGCTGAATGCCTTGAGCACTGCCCAGTTTGGCGCCCTGACCACGGCACAAGCTGCGGGCCTGAGCACGGCCCAGTTGGCCGGCATGGTCACCGAAGACTTGAATGCCCTGGGCACCGCCCACTTTGCGGCCCTGCGCAGCAGCCAAGCCGCCGCGCTGACCACCGACCAAGTGGCGGCCCTGGAAACCGCCGACCTGGCCGCGCTGAGCACGGCCACGCTGCGGGCCCTGAGCAGCGGCCAGATCGCCGCCTTGACCACGGCCCAGGTGGCCGCGTTGACGACGGCCCAAGCGGCAGGCCTGGGCACTGAGCAATGGGCCGCCTTGACCAGCAGCCAAGTCGCCGGCTTGGAGACCGCCGACCTGGCCGTGCTGGGCACCGCTGCGCTGCGGGCCTTGAGCACGGCAGCCGTGGCCGAGCTGAGCACGGCGCAATTCGTGGCGCTCTCGTCGGCCCAGGTGGCGGCGCTGAGCACCGAGCAAGTGGCGGCCCTCACCACCACGCAACTGGCGGCCATGGAAACCCTGGACCTGCGGGCCTTGGGCAGCGCCGCTTTGCGGGCCTTGAGCACGGATCAGTTGGGCGCCTTGGACAGCGCGCAAGTGGCGGCCTTGGCCACCCAGCAAGTCAGCGCCCTGACCACCGACCAGGTGGCGGGCCTGACCACCGCCCAAGTCCAGGCCTTGAGCCCGACGCAGATGGGCGTCTTCACCAGTGCGCAGTGGCAGGCCCTCAGCAGCGACCAAATGGCCGCGCTGGAGCCTGGCGACGTGGCGGCCTTGGCCGTCAGCACGCTCAACGTCATGGGCACGGCCCAGATGGCGGCGCTTTCCACCCAGGTGATTGCCGCGCTGACCAGCACCCAGGTGGCCGGCCTGAACACCGCCCAGGTGGCCGCGCTGACCACCGCCCAGGTGCAAGCCATTGAGACGGGCGACCTGCGCGCGCTGCTGGCCACGCAAGTGGCTGCCTTGGGCTCAGACCAGCTCAACGCCCTGACCAGCACCCAGATGGCGGCCTTCACCACCGGCCAAGTCATCGCCCTGACCACCGCGCAAGTGGCGGCCTTGACCACCGCTGCGCTGAACGCACTGAACACCAGCCAGATGGCTGCGCTGACCACGGCTCAAGCCGCTGCCCTGACCACCGAACAAGCGGCCGGCATGGAAGCGGCCGACCTGGCCGCCTTGTCGGTCAACACCCTCAAAGCCTTGGGCACGGCACAAGTGGCGGCCTTGTCCACAGGCGCCGTGGCCGCGCTGACCACCGCGCAAGCGGCCGGCCTGACCACCGCCCAGATTGCGGCGCTCAGCAGCACGCAAATGCCTGCGATGGAGACGGCCGACCTGCGCGCACTGACCAGTGCGCAGATCCGCGCCTTGGCCTCAGAGCAGCTCAATGCGCTGGGCACGGCGCAAATGGGGGCGCTGAGCAGCACGCAGATCAACACGCTCAGCACCACGCAAATGGCCAGCCTGAGCACCGATAACCTGAACGCGCTGAGCACCCAGCAGTTCAGCCAGCTCAGCTCGGCCCAGTTGGCGGCGCTGACCACGGGCCAAGTCGCGGCGCTGACGTCCGACGATGTGGCCGCCATCAGCGTGGCCGGCATCAAGGGCTTGAGCACCGAGCAAGTGGCGGCGCTGAGCACCGATGCGATGGCCGCCTTGACCACGCTGCAAGTCGCCGCGCTGACCACCGCCCAAGTGGCCGCGCTGAGCACCAGCCAGATGCCCGCCATCGAGACCGCTGACTTGCGCGCGCTGACCTCCGCCCAAGTGGCGGCGCTGGGCTCTGACCAGCTCAATGCCTTGACCAGCACGCAACTGGCCGCGCTCTCGACCGGCCAGATCGTGGCCCTGACCACCGCGCAAGTGGCCGCCTTGAGCACCGACGCGCTCAATGCCCTGGGCACTGGCCAAATGGCCGCGCTGACCTCGGCCCAGGCTGCGGCGCTGACCACCGAGCAAGCGGCAGCCTTGGTCTCCACCGACCTGGCCGCCTGGGCTGTCAACACGCTCAAGGCGCTGGGCACCGAGCAGGTGGCGGCGCTGTCCACCAGCGCGATTGCCGCGCTCACCACCGCCCAGGCCGCTGGCCTGACCACCGCCCAAGTGGCGGCGCTGAGCACCGACCAAATGGCCGTGCTCGAAACCGCAGACTTGCGCGCCCTGAGCACCGCCCAGATCCGCGCGCTGGCTTCGGACCAACTCAATGCGCTGGGCACGGCCCAGATTGCCGCGCTCTCCAGCAGCCAAGTCACGGCCTTGACCACGGCGCAAATGGCCGGCCTCAGCACCGACAGCCTGAACGCCCTGAGCACCGCGCAATTCGCGCTGCTGGGCTCGGCGCAATTGGCTGCGTTGACCACCGAGCAAGTGGCGGAGTTGACCTCTGAGGACGTCGCCGCCATCAGCACCTTGGGCCTCAAAGGCCTGAGCTCGGCCCAAGTGGCCGCGCTGAGCACCGATGCGGTGGCGGCGCTGACCACGGGCCAAGTGGCCGGCTTGAGCACCGCACAAGTGGGTGCCTTGGCCAGCGACCAAATGCCGGCCCTGGAAACTCAGGACCTGCGCGTGCTGAGCACGGCGCAAATGGCGGCACTGGGCTCGCAGCAGCTCAATGCCTTGCTGACCTCGCAAATGAGCGCACTGACCAATGCGCAAGTGGCGGCCCTGAGCACGGCCCAAGTCTCGGCCCTCAGCACCGACAACCTCAACGCCCTGACCACCGCCCAAGCTGCGGTGCTGACCACCGCGCAAGCGGCCAGCCTGACCACCGCGCAAATCGCGGCCTTGGAGACGGCGGACTTTGCGGTGCTGAGCACTGCAGCCGTCAAGGCCCTGGGCACGGCCGCTGTGGCCGCGCTGACCAGCGACCAGATCGCGGCGCTGACCAGCGCCCAAGCCGCGGTGCTCACCAGCACCCAGGCGGCGGCCCTGGCCAGCGACCAGGTGGCGGCCTTCGAGACGGGCGACCTGGCTCGCTTGGGCACCGCCGCCATCGCTGCGCTGCAAACCGACGCCTTGGCGGGCCTGAGCTCCAGCCAAGTGGCGGCTCTGAGCTCCACCCAAGTGCTGGCCCTGACCACTGCTGGCGTGGCAGCGCTGAGCACCGACCAAGTGGCCGCCATCGAGACCGCCGACCTCAAGATCATGAGCACGGCGCAAGTCGCTGCGCTGAGCTCTGAACAAATGGCCGCGCTGACCACCGCACAAGCCGCAGCCCTGAGCATCACGCAATTGCGAGTGCTGAGCACCGAGCAACTGGTGGCCCTGACCACCGCCGATGTGCAAGCCCTGACCACCGCTCAAGTGGCAGCGCTGAGCACCACACAGGTTGCGGCCTTGAGCACCGACCAAGTGGCTGCCATCGAGACCGCTGACCTGCGGGCCCTGACGGTGGCCCAGCTCCAAAGCCTGGGCTCGGCCCAGCTCAATGCCCTGGGCACGGGCCAGGTCACCGCCCTGAGCACCACGCAAGTGGCCCAGCTCTCCACGGCCCAAGTGGCCGCGCTGGACACCGCGCAGCTCAATGCCCTGACCACGGCTCAGTTTGCCGCGCTGACCACCGCCCAAGCCTCGGCCCTGACCACGGCCCAAGTGGCCGCGTTGGAAACCGCCGACCTGGCCGCGCTGGGCGTGACCCACGTGAAGGCACTGAGCACCGCGCAACTGGCAGCCCTGGGCACGGACCAAATGGCTGCGCTGGGCACGGCCCAAGTGGCGGCGCTGACCACCAGCCAAGTGGCCTCGCTGAGCACCGACCAACTGGGCGCCTTGACCAGCACCCAGATGGCCGCCCTCACCACGGCCCAAGCCGTGGCCCTGACCACGGCGCAGATTGCCGGCCTGGACACCGCCGACATCGCCGCCCTGGGCTCGGCCAACATCAAGGCCCTGAGCACGGCCCAAGTGGCCGCGCTGACCAGTGATGGCGTGGCGGCCCTGAGCACCGCCCAAGTGGCGGCCATGACCACCGCGCAAGTGGCTGCCTTGTCCACCGAGCAAGTCTCGGCGCTGGAGACGGCCGACATAGCCGCGCTGGGCACGGTCAACCTGCGGGCCTTGACGACGGCAGCGATTGCCGCCTTGTCCACCGACCAACTGGACGCCCTGGGCACGGCGCAGTTTGCGGCCCTGACCACCACCCAAGTCGCGGCCCTGACCTCGGACCACCTGGCCACGCTGGGCACGGCGGATCTCTCGGCCCTGGGTGCGGCGTCCATTCGGGCCCTCACCACCGAGGCGCTGGCCGCCCTGAGCACCGACGGCATCCAAGCCCTGAGCACCGCACAAGCCGCTGCGCTGACCACGGCGCAGATCGCGGGCCTGACCACCGACCAAATCGGCGCCCTGGAGACGGCCGACCTGCGAGCCCTGGGCACAGCCAGCATGGCCGCCTTGACCACCGACCAGATCGTCGCCCTGAGCACCGACCAAGTGCAAAGCCTGAGCACGGTGGCGCTGCGCGCGCTGAGCACGGCGCAGATCGCCGCCTTGGCCACAGACGACATCCAAGCCCTGCAAGGCGGGCAAGTGGCCAACCTGAGCACAGCCCAGATTGCGGCACTGAGCACCGACCAGTTCCAGGCCCTGCAAACCAGCCAGATCGCGGCCCTGAGCACCGCCCAGGCGCGCGCCCTGACCACCGAGCAGATCGTCTCCCTGACCACCGACCAGATCGCCGGCCTGGAGACCGCCGACATTGCGGCCATGACCACCACGCAGATCGGCGCCTTTGAGGGCGAAGACGTGGCGGCCATGAACACGGCCCAGCTCAACACCTACATGCTGGCGACGCCCATCGTGCTGGACCTGGACGGCAACGGCATCCAAACCTTGGCCGCGGCGGAGGGCGTGAGCTTTGACGTGATGGCCACCGGCACCGCCCGCCAAACCGGCTGGGTGGGCGCGAACGACGGCCTGCTGGTGATGGACCGCAACGGCGACGGGCTGATCAACGACGGCCGCGAGCTGTTTGGCATCGGCACGCACAACGCCCAAGGCCAACGCGCGGGCGACGGCTATGAAGCCATGCGCTGGGAAGACAGCAACGGCGACCACATGCTCAGCAGCGCTGACGCCAACTGGAACCAACTGCAAGTGTGGGTGGACGGCAATAGCAACGGCGTGACGGACGCTGGCGAGCTGAAGTCTTTGACCGAGCTGGGCATCACCAGCCTGAACCTGCAGGCTGCGGCCGGCACCGAGGTGAACAACGGCAACCTGCTGGGCTTGGTGTCCGACTACACCACCGCCGACGGCAGCACCCACGCCATGGCCGACGTGTGGTTTGCCAAGGGTGAGCAAGCCCCAGCACCCGCTTTGGGCGAGCTGCTGGCCGCCCCGGCCGAAGGCCTGCTGCAAGACAGCGCCCAAGCCGCCAGCGTGGCCCAAGCCGCGCCGGCTGCGGCCCTGGCAGCGCCCAGCCTGGCCAGCTTGCTGGACGACGAGGCGCTGCGCCGACAGGTGTTGATCTAAGCCTCCACGGGGTCTGTGCGTCGCCAGCACGGCTGCGCAGGCACGCCCCACGAAAGCCGCCGCGCAAGCTGGCGGCTTTTTTCCTTGGGGGCTGGCCTCTACACTCCGGGCCACAGAGGCCCGCCCCATGAACACCCTCCGCTACGCCCCCGCCCCGCCAGAGCGCGCAGAGGACTACATCCGCCTGCGTGGCCAAACCCGCGAGAACGCCATCAGCCCGGCCCGCTTGGCGGCCTTGGGCATCACTGCGGAGAGCTGGGCGGCAGATATCCGCGCCGGGGTGCTGCAGGGCGTGATGGCCGAGTGCGACGGCCAGATGGTGGGCTATGGCTTTGGCAGCCTGGAGAGCGGCGAAGTGGTGGTGCTGGCCCTGCTGCCGGGCTTTGAAGGGCAGGGCATAGGCCAGGCGCTACTGCGCCAAGTGATGGCGCTGCTGCAAGCGCAGGGGCACCAGCGCTTGTTCTTGGCCTGCTCGGCCGACCCACAGGTGCGCTCATACGGCTTTTACCGCCACCTGGGCTGGCGCAGCACGGGCGAGGTGGACGGGCACGGTGACGAAGTGCTGGAGTGGCGGGCAGGGGGCTGAAAGGTCTACCCAGCGCTGAGCCCCTGGGCTTCAGCGCCCACCGCCAGCGCACCCAACAGCCCCGCACCCGCAGCCAAAGCGCCCACACCGACCCATGCCGCATGGCGCAGCGCTGCAGGCACGCTGCGCTGGGCAAAACGCTGGTGCCAGCGCCAGGGCAGGCACAGCATCACCAGCGACGTGGCCACCAAGACCCCACCAAATACCGCCCAAACGCCAGAAGCCGCCAAGCGCGGCGCCGCCGCCATCAGGGAGCCGCCCACCAAGACCCTGGTGAACAACTCGGCATAGTGCGCCCGCGCAGAACTGGTAAAGCCCAGCAAAAAGCGCGATGCCAGGCGAGGGGCCAGCAGCGCGGCCAAGCCCAGGCCCAGCAAGTAAAGGCCGACGCCTACAACGACCAACAGGGCGGGTAGTTCAAGCCAGGGGGGAGGGGTGGGCATGGGCGTGGAGGTAGGAAGGGGGCGGCGATGGGCAGTGGCTACAGCCTTGCAACCATCAGGTGGTAGGTGTTGCGCAGCTCCACAAACGCAAAGCCGCATTGCGCGTACATGAACCGCGCGCCATTCTGCGGGTGCACCGTCAAAGCCACCTGCTTATAGCCCGCCTCAGCCGCCTCCTGTAGGGCCTTCAGCATCAAAGGCTTGCCCACGCCCCGCCGCTGGAACGGAGGCTCCAGCGCAATGCCCAACTGAGGCGTCGCTTCGTCCACGTAGGCCAAGCCCACCTGCGAAGGCAACAGGCGCATCCAACACGCCCCCGCGTCTTGCCCCGCCACCACGGCCACCACGCCCACATCAGAGGCGCGGCCCCAGTCTTCGGCATAGACCCGCACCCCAGGGTGTTGCAGCACCTCCAGCGGCCGCAGCGGGGCAGGGGGCGGGTCCCACAGGGCGATGTGCAGCCAGTGCCAGAGGGCGGGCTGGTCGGCGGGGGTGAGCGCGCGAAAGTGGAGTGAGGATGAATCAGCCTGCATGATGGCTTGCTATCGGGGAGTGGTCGCCACATCCGCCAGGGCAAAGGGCAAGCCGCCCAGCACGATGGTGACGATGGCCAACACCAACAGCCCGAAGTACCCCAACAAGGCGCGCATCTTTTGGCCAGTGGGCCGGCTGCGGAAAAGGTAATACGGAAGGGCCAGCAGCGGCAACATGATGACGGCCCCTCCCAACAGCGCTGTGCGGCGGTATGCCCGAGCGGCCGCATCAAGGTAATACCAGCGGTACACCAGCACCGTGCTCACCGCCAAGAAGAGGATGTCAAAGGCTTTGGGCGTTGCCCGATGATGGCTTTCATAGTAGCCGCTACACGCCCCGGAAAGGCCCAAGGTCAGAAACAAAACAATGAGAATTATTTTGCTATTCATGTGTGCAAGAGAAATTTCATGACTCTTTACGCACGTAATTGATGATGGTTATGCAACCGGCGAAAGAGATGATTGAAAGAGCAACGATGACCTCCCACGGAATGTATCGCATCGTGCCAGGCATCAGCACTGCTTCGGATAAATCTCTGGGGTTGACGCTGACTGGAATCGTTGCTCCAAGCGGAAATTTTTGAGCAAACTGCGCAGCCTCTTGCTGTGAGCCACAGGGGTCATACCCAAATACCACATTATTGCTGGTATAGGTTCCGCCGCTGTTGACGATGTATTCATATTTGATATCAGGATAGAACTTATTACCCTGTTTGCCACACCCAATTTTCGCCGCTGAGTTGATGATTCTGCCCTCTACGCGAGGCCATGATTCCGATCGCTTGGCCTTGAACGCGACCATAGATAAATTTAACAGTGTATGGAGTGCATACAAGGCCACCGCAGCAGCGAAAAGCACCCTGATGGTGGATGATAGCGAGTGGCTTTGCATGGGAAGTGGAGCGCGTCAAAATTCTTGATATCCATAGAATTATTTTAATATAAGAAGCTGACTTATGACACCCGTTGCTACGCCCAAGGTAAGCGGGACCTGAAGGAACGTAGCGAGTAGAGCACGCCAAAAAGCCCATGAAAATGGCGAAGCCTTGGGATTTTGGGCATCCGATTGGTCGCGATGCTAGACCGAATATACCTGCATCTCCATTCGAATGGACTTGGCAAGACCATCAAGATCACCATATAAACTCTTGCCTGTCACGTTCATTTTACGAAGTAATGCGTAAACTCCGGAAGCTAACTCGCTTGGGATTTCTAGCTTCTGCATATCGACGTCTTTGTAAAGATCCGAAGACAGTACCTCCTCAATTCTCTTTCCTCTGTTCCCGGATAGAAGAAATGAACCTGACTGACGATCAATTCGAGCATTGAGAATCTTTGGCTCAGTAATCCACGCGATGTCATAAGAGAAACGATCAACGATCCGCTCGAAAACTTCGTCTTGCTTTCCTTGAATGGATTGCCTTGTTTCTTTGAAGTCTCGATCCACAGACTTGATATGCTCTATCGACTTCTCCAATATTGCTCGATAGTCAATCATGAAAAGTGAAAAGTCGGCTTTGGTGGCCTGATTAATAGCTTCTAAGGCGAAATATAGGGCGACATACGGGCTTTCGGAGAAATCTACTAATCGCGTCGGGGCTCCATAATGCTGCATAGCCGCGAGCCAAGCCAGCTTTGAGTTGGGCGAGCAGTTCTCGGTGTCATAAAGGTGAAACTTTGATTGAAAGCACTCAAGCGAGAAGTCTTCAAAAATTTGAGCTGATTTCGAGTTCCAATTGGCCCCGACGACTCTTTCCAGTGATGATTCTAAGCGCCAATTTGAATTGGCCTGACCTCTGTAGATGTAGTGATTTGGTAAGCTGTTGATACGTTCGATAAGTTCTCCCACCGATAAAACTCTAATCAGCTTCATTGCGACGGACCCTCATGTATTGATTCATCAAGTCATTGAGCACAATCTCTGGGTTATGCTCATTTTCGTCGTGTCTACGCTTAATTGGGTCTCCACGTAGGTTGATGGTAATTGCCTTTTGTTTCTTGCTCTTCTGAACCCGCGCCGCTGCTTCATTCCCTGTTGCCGCCGTACTTCTTGTGACCTCAGTGAGAACTTCTCGATTTAAATCATCGCCGTTAATTGTTGCCTTTCCCTTTTGGCCGTTAGCTGCGGACAAATATACAGCAAGCGGCTTCTGGAAGTGCTCATCTGCATCAAAAGGGTTAGGCCCCCGGAAGGTTGCTGTGTAACTGTAGACTTTGTATGCTTCTGTGATTGCTTTGAGGAATCCATCTGGGTCTGGGATTGGCCTTACTTCAACTGATATGCTATTTTCGATGACGCCATCAGTTAAGGAAAGAAGCTCCTCCAGCCTGTTCGCAATACCCTTCGTTGTTTGGGAAAGGTTTGATTTTTTTGCAATCCCAATGAAGCCAATTGATGCATCAAAAACACAATGAGTGTAAGGGCTTTCTTCTGTTTCTTCTTCGATGAAGTTTCCGCTGGCTTCGTCGAATTTCTCTATCGAGGAGGTTGTGGTTCTCCCAATTGCAAAGTATCCTCTTGCATTGTTAAATAATTGCACATTTCCAATATGCCAGTAATATCCAGCCCTTAACTCACCAGAAGGCTTCTGCATTACAGCGGCGATTAGAAGATCTTGTGGGTTCGCCTTCTGATTGAAGAGTGATCCTTGAGCTGGCTTAATAAACTTGACTCTAAAAAGACTGTATTCAACTGTCTGCATTGATAGAGATCCTGTATTTTATGCTGTCTAGCCAAAAGTAAGGGACTGGCTGAAAATCATTCGGCTCGACTGGCCGGTTGGACGAAGCCGCTCCGGATAGGGACGGCCCGGACGCTGTTGACCTCGCAAGGTATGGTCGCATGCATTGAATGTGTGGGAAGTGAGCCATGTTTTTGACGAAGAATTTCACCCATGCTCGAGTTTGCCTGCCGGGTTTACCGCGTATCGTTTCAGGCACCACGACACGCGGTGTACGCTGATGCAGCTGATTCAGGCCCCCTCCAGGCCGGATCACGCCCGGTCTGGCGCTGCGCCTGTGAGCAGCCCATGGTGATTGTGCGCCCCAGACGGATGAAGCAAGCGTCGGCAGTGCGGGGCTGTGGCACGCCACCAGGATCTCCAAACTGACAAATTCACCTCTCGGTGGTCAAAACTTACTGCCAGCACGACCGCTGCAACGGCCACCCCTCAATGGCTGGGTTTCGGCCAAACTACGCATCGAGTCAATCGAGGCGGCGATCGTTCAAATTCGAAGATATTCAGACAGCTTCAACCTATCCCGCGTCACCGCCCTCAGCGGATCAGCAGCGACCCGGTCCCCTGCGCCCAGCGCCGCCGACCTTATATCCGATTTCGGATCATTCTACAGCGGCAATAGCCTCAATTCATCCTGGCCGGGCTTATCCAACAAACGACTCAGGTTACGGATTTATATCGCTGCGTGCTACCCAGTCTATATTTCTTTTGGTGTACGTAATTATTGCTTAGCTTGCGATAAAGATCTTCTTTGCTGTGAATTTTTCTGCCGCCTTAAGTACTTCTCCTATTTCTTTAGGTATGTTTGTTGCCTTAATCAGAAATGCCATTTTCCGAGCGAATTTCACTTTATCAAATTGAGCATTCTTTTTAAGATGCAATATTTTTTTCACGTTGGCCATGAAATCTTTTCCTTTCTCGAAGTCGGCAATAGATATTAGTTCGCCTTCTGGATATAATTCGTTCAAAATGTGAATAGAATCTTCTAAATTGAATAGATCTTCAAAGCAGCCCTTCGAAATATAAGTCAGATGGTATTTTTCACGATTATTTTTTATAATTCGATTAAGCCCATCTCTTTCTCTTGTGGCGTCAGAATCTAACATGCAGATCATTTTTAGTTTTGGATACTTTGATTTGAAGCTCATGAAATCGGATTCAAGCTTCTGTTTTGATTTTGAATTATAAACTTTTACTTCGTGTGAATATAAATTAAAGCCGCATCGCAGAGCAATTATTGGAATAAAGACTTCCTCACTCTCGCCCTCGACCAATATCAAACATTTTGGGTGCTCTGCTGCATTGATGTGCTCTGTAAGCTTCGATAGCATATTTGCTATTCTTTCTTTGTAATCCAAAATGTAATCGTCTATATATAATAGTCCAATTTCCCTGGATAATTTTCTGCTTTCGATCAGAAACTTAAATTGTGCTACCTCTTCAGGCAGGTTAATTTCCTGCTCTTCTCCACAACATGAGCATATAAATTTATCCTTGAGCTGCGCCTTAAATTCTTTGGCGGCTTTCCTTATGGATGCAAACTCATCTCTATACGTGGAAAATTGTTCGTTGGACTCTATATTGTCTAGTCCGTATTTTTGAAAAATTTTATGTGATATGTCAAAAAATGAATCAGCCAACGGTCCCTGCAATTTGAAGTCTACTGTTTTGGAAAGGTTATTTCCAGGTGAGAAAAATGATAAGCTTTCAATTTTCTGTTTGGTATAACTGCCGTATCTCACATAAAAAACTGCAAGTCCATCAAGAGGGGGGAAAGTCATTAAGCGAAATAACAAGTTTAATTGATCAATTCTTGTCTCTGGAACTAGCTGCGCAGGGATTTTTCCGATCACTCCATCGGGGAGTCCTAACGAATCAAGGCCAAGTTTTCTCAAAATCTCATGATAATCAGTATCAAATTGCGGATCTGAAATTTTTAGCAATCTCCTTATTATGTCAAATTCATTCTCGCATCTTCTGCTTTTTGTTATCTCGCACAGAGTAAGAGTGTAGGGGGATATTTCAATTTCCCAATCAAATTCAAAGTGATAGTGCGGCAAAAACTCATTGTAAAGTTTTTCCAGGATTGCTTTCCATATTTCCTTATATATGTAAAACTTATCTGTAATCAATAGGACTTTATCGGCCTCGTCGGGTTTTTCAATGAATAACAAAATCATTCTATTTAACAGTTCATCAAAATCGAATTGCGCAATCGAATTTAATGAAGACTCGATTAATTTGAGATAATCGTCCTTTATAAGCTCACCGAAATCAACTTCGGGATTAGAGTTTTTGATATTCACTTCATCTCCAATATTAAATATTTGCAACCGAACGAATCGGTTTAACCTGCATGTTTGTGATGTTTCAACTTATGTCCAATGAGTAAGCGTAGGTTCACACCGCAGACCAGCCATATAAAATTGTGGCGGCCATACTTAGCACAAAGGTTAGAAGTTGGAGCGTCATCGGGATCTTCACATTATTCTCATAAATACTCGATGCCGAAAGAGGGGGGTTTTTTGCTATGGTCCCCGCTAGCGCCATCATAGTGGCAAGACCAAACACGATCGACGCCAGAAGCAGTCCCCAAGATGATTTCATTGACCACACTTGCGCATTTGTGGGTTTCGCGTTGAAATCTTTTGTGAAGATAATTGTGAGCGCAATAACGCCCGTTGACAATGTCAGAAGATGCTTAACCACTTCAGTGGCGTAGCTCAAGGCAGTTTTTGTTTGCTCGTCCATGATTTCAACAGAAGGGCCAAATGGGACAAAGGGACTTCAGTGAATTCTGGAGGTCATAAGAAGTCAGTTGTTTGGGACCACTCGGAGCGGACCGCCTATCTGCAGTAATTTCCGTCGCCCTCCGAACTATCTTATTCATATTTTCGTAGAGCTCAGCCTCGGAATGACAGTTCAGGGACTGCAGCGAAGCGGCTCGAATCCTTTCAAGTGCACACTGTCTGGCTCTAGGCGTGAGTTCAATGCCTAGATCCATAGTGGTCAAGTTGAGGCGCTGGCGATGCCCGCTGCGCATAGTTTCTGATTTGGAAGTCGCCATATTAACCATTGTCCTAGTGAGGCCTAATTCTTTGTTTAGCCAAAACGTTGATCGCCCGAAAAACCTGCCGCATTCGGCAGGTTCGAGTGCTTGGCCACTAAGTTCTTGTCAGTAATGATGATTTTCATGTTGAGACGGACGTTGAAGCAGCATTGACAAGTCGACACTTTGGCAGAGCGGATATTGGTCACTTTATCGACTTTCGGCACTGAAAGAGGCCCTCTCTGTGCGTAATTTGCCCTCGATTTCCCTAATCCATACGTTACGCAGTCCCCACCCCAACCCCCAAGCTCACCCCCCAACCACCCCCTTTTTCTCACCGTTGCATTCCGCCCCGCCTGCCTAGACTCAAGGCATGAAAGTCCATGTCTTGTGCCCAGCTTCATCTGTCACCGGGGGGCCGGAGGCCCTGCACCAGTTTGTCGACGCCGGGCAGCGCCTGGGCTACGACATGGCCATGGTGTATTTGCCGGAGGACGACCCAGACCCCACACCGGCGGTGTTCAAGATGTACCGGCCGCGGGTGGTGCGCGACATCGTGGATGCACCAGACAGCGTGGTGGTGGTGCCAGAGACGGGCACGCTGCAATTGCTAGAGCTGCGGCACGCCACGCGGGCGCTGTGGTGGCTGAGCGTGGAGCACTTTGCGGTGCGCAACGAGGCCATGCGCCAGGCGCAGAAGATGCCGGCCGGGCAGCGTGGCCCGCTGGACTTTGTGTTTGACCCACGCTTTGGCGTGGTCCACTTTGCACAGTCTGAATATGCGCGGCAGTTTGTGGCGCGCCAGGGGGCCGAGGCTCTGATGCTGACGGACTATGTGCGCGACGAGATTGTGGAGCGCGCGCGCGCGCTGCGCGGTGGCGAGAAGCAGAACATCGTGGCCTACAACCCCAAGAAGGGGCTGGAGTTCACGCAGAAACTGATGGCGGCCTCGCCGGCCGAGATCCAGTGGGTGCCGATTGAAAACATGAGCCCGGCCGAGGTGGCGCAGTTGCTGGGCCGCTCTAAGGTGTATGTCGATTTCGGCCCGCACCCCGGGCGAGACCGCATCCCGCGTGAGGCCGCTTTGTGCGGCTGCGTGGTGATCACCAACACCCAAGGCAGCGCGGGCAACGAGGTAGACGTGCCCATTGGCCCCGACTACAAGTTTGACGAGCGCCACACCCTGTGCGTGCCCCAGGTGCTGGCCCGCATTGGCGAGGCCATGGTGGACCACGCCCGCATGGCCGAAGGCTTTGCCGCCTACCGGCAGTGGATTGAAGACCACCGCCAAGCCTTTTTGCAAGAGAGCTACACCTGCCTGGCCACGCTAGAGGCACAAATTGCCCAGCGCGCACGGCAGCGCCTGGCCGCCTAAGGAGCACCCTTTGATGAGCCAACCTCACACCGCCTCTGGCACCGCCGCAGCCGCTGCGCCCACCCCCTTTCAAGCCCACATCTGCGTGGTGCACCCTTGGGGAGACACGCAAGCGCTTGAAACCTTAGACGCCGCCTTGGCGCTGCGCGCAGAGCTGCAAGCCGCAGGCCTGAGCGTGACGCTCGCCCGCCAGCAGTTGCGGCCCGACGCCGTTAACTTTGTGTTTGGCGTGCAATACGGCTTTGATGCGGCGGCAGCGGCCGGCCAAGCCTGCGTGCTGGTCAACACCGTGCCGCTCAAGCCCGGCAGCCTGGAGATGCCCCCAGCGGCGCTGCGCTTGCTGAAGCGCTGGCCGGTGCTAGAGACCCAGCCCGGCTCCGAGGCCTGCTACCGCAGCGGCCAGCCCGGCGAGCCTGCGGTGGCGCACTGGCTGCCCGGCCCGCTGCAGGCTGTGCCCAACACCACCACACCCCTGGCCCAGCGGCCTTTGGGCCTGCTGATGCCGGGCGAGGCCACGGCCCGCCAAGGCGCGCTCTTGGCCGGTATGGCGCAGATGGGCATTGGCGTCGAGCGCTGGAGCCACAGCCTGGCCGGCCCCGAGCGCCAGGCCTTGTGCGGCCAAGCCCGAGCCATGCTGATGCTGCTGCGCGAAGACGACGCGCCGGTGGATGCGCTGGGCATGGCCTTGGCACTGCGCCACGGCACGCCCGTGCTGGCTGAGCGGCCCAATAACGCACAAATCAGCTTGCCGCCGGCCTTGATGGCTGGCGTACAGTGGTTCGAGCCCACGCCGCAGTCTTTGACCCAAGCCTTGGCTGGTGGCGCCATGAGCGAAGGCTTTGTGGCCCAAGCCGAGCAAGCCTTGGCCCAGTGGCAAGCAGGCCCGCATGCCGGCATTGCCGCCGCGCTGGCCTTGGCCGAGGCCACCTGGGCCGCCAGCAGCAGCGCGCGCCAAGCAGCCCCCGTGCTGGACCGCCTGCGCCTGCTGGGCGCCAACGAGGCCCGCTGGCCCGGCTGGTGGCATGTGCGTGCCCCGCAGGGCTTGCAAGCCCCCGATTGCGACGAGGTGCTGGACCTGGGCGCCGCCTTGCCCACCACCTGGGAGGCCCGCCTGGGCAGCTTGAGTGTGGTGGACTTAGGTGTGTGGCGCCCGGGCCGCCCCGACCACGCCGCTGCGCTGGGCGCTGCCGCGCGCCTGCTGGCCGAAGAGGGCTTGGTGGTGCTGCGCTGGCAGGTGCCTCAGGCCTCTGGCCGCACGCCCGAAGAAGCTTTGCAAGAAGCGCTGGCGCCCTGGACCGACAGCTTTTGGGGCAGCGGCAGCTTTGAGCACCGCTTGCAGGTGCGCCATGTGGGCTGGCAAGACGCCGAGGGCTTTCCGCTGGCTTCCGCGCAAGCTGCGGCCAGTGCCCGCGTGGTGCTGGCCAAGCAGCCCACCAGCCTGGCCGAGCGGCAAAAAGCCCGCGCGGTGCGGGCTGACTTTGGCCTAGCAGCCTCTTAAAAGCGCACCGGAGGCACCGCGCCTCAGGCCTCAGGTCACCACCACCCGGTTGCGGCCCAGGCCCTTGGCGCGGTACATGGCGGTGTCCACCGCCCCCAGCCAGGAGTCCGGCGTCAAGCCAGGGCGCCAGGCGCTGACGCCCACGCTCACCGTCACCGGGTTGGCCTGCAGCGCCTCGGCTTTGGCAATGCAGTGGCGCAGGTCTTCGGCCAGGTCGGCCGCCTCGGCGGTGCTGCTGGCTTGCAGCAGCACCAAAAACTCTTCACCGCCCAAGCGGTAGAGGCGGTCCCCGGCGCGCAGCCGTGCTTGGGCGGCCCTCACCACCTCGCGCAGCACCACATCGCCGCCGGCATGGCCCAGCCGGTCGTTGATGGACTTAAAGTGGTCCACATCAAACGACACCAGCGCAGCTTGTTCACCGCCGGCGGCCTGCGCGCAGGCTTGGGCCAGGGCTTCATCCAGCCCGCGGCGGTTCAGGGCGCCAGTGAGCGGGTCGGTCAGGCTTTGGGTGATCAGGCGCTGTTGCAGCTCGCCCACCAAGCCCAACACCACATTCATCAGCAGCAGCGTCAGCCCGGCGGTCACCACAAAGCGCACGCAGTTGGCCAAGCCCAGGTGATAGTAGGACAGGCCACTGCCGCTGAGCAGCAGCAGCGCACAGGCCACATGCGCCTGGCGGCGCGGCAGCACCAGGTAAAAAAACATGGTGGCCGGAAAGGCCCAATGCAAGGCCACGCCGCCCACAAAGTGCACCGAGCCCAACACCGCCAAAGCCAGCGCGGCCACCAGGGCGGGGTAGGGCATCAGGGGCCTGTCGCGCACGATGAGCGCCCAGGCATTGCCGCCAAAGATCAGGGCGGCCAAGAGGTCTAAGAGCGCCAGCGCATAGCGGCCTTGGCTCAGATGAAAGGCGCTGAAGGGCAAGATCAGCCCCGCCGCCACCAGCCCGGTGCGCGCAGTGATGCGCCCACGGATGCTCAGCAAGACATCCGTGCGCGACGAGGGCTGGGCCGGTAACGCATCCATGCCCTTTGTATCGGCCGGATGCGCCAGAAGCTGAGGGTGCGCGCGGCCCCCTCAGCGCGGGCCGCTTCAGCGGGTGGGCAGCAGCAAGGTGGAGCTGGTGCTGGAGGAGAACTCGATGTTCATGCTGAAGGCCTCGCCAAAGCGCACGGGCGAGCCGTACAGGCTGTCGGCCGTGTCCAGCACGATGCCAAGGTGGTGGCCGGCGGGCAGGTCATAGGCCGTGGTCGCCAGGTCGATGGGGAAGTCGATGGTCTTGCGCGGTGTGGCCCAGTGCACCGCGCGGGCGCCGTGGGTGATCAAGGTGGCAAAGCCCAGCGGCCCGACATCGTAGAGATAAGCCACCACCATGCCCCGGCTTTGGCTGGGCGTGACACGCAGCTTGAGCTGTGGGATGCCCCGGATCTGCAGCGGCTGGCTGAGCGCCGGGCCTTCATAGCGGATGCCGTGGTTCCAGGCCACGCTGGGCAGGTAGTTCAGCACCGGCAGGCCAATGCTCTCGCCCGTGGTCGACAAGATCGGAATCAGGCCGGTGGTGGCCGTGGTGTCCAGCAGGTTGCTCATCGCGTCACTGCCGGCCTTGGTGTTCTTGGTGGTGGAGAGGCCGCCGTTGTGGCCGCGGAAGCAGAAGCACCAGATGTCCCAATAAAAGGCGCCGCGCGGGCTGAGGTGGTAGGTGGTGTTTTTCAGCTCAGGCGCGGGCCAGTTGGAGAGCGTCTCGCGGCGGGTGCTGAACTTGACTTGCCAGTCGAGCTTGGGGCCTTGGTCGATGCCGTTTTGCTCGCCCTTCAAGAAGCGGTTGAGCCAGCGATGGGCTTGGTCCATGGGGTAGTTGTCCAGCCCCAAGGTGGCGCCCGGCAGCTCGGTCATGGCATGAATGCCTGGGTTGAGCAAGAACTTCTTAGGCCCGGTCAGCTGGCTGAACAGGCTCAGGCTGGACGCCGACTGGAACATGTCGTCTTGCATGTTCTTGGAGATGAAGATCGGCACCTTGCGCTGGTTCAGCGCGGCCACAAAGGTGGAGGGCGAGCGCTCGGCGCCCCAGGCGCGGATCTCGTCAATCTTGCTCTTGGGCGTGTCGGGGTTTTGGATAGCAGCGCTGTACTCCGCGACGATGGGGTCCAGCCGGCCGGTCACGGCGCCAGAGAGGAAGAGGATGTTGGCCCAGGTGGGGTTTGCGGCGTCTTGGCCATAGAGCTGGTCCATCAGCGTGCCCCAGCCCGAGAGGGCGGTGACGGCTTTGATGCGGGTGTCGGCGGCCGCTGCCAAGAGCGAGAGCCCGGCGCCATAGGAGATGCCGCTGGCCCCGATGTTTTGCACATCGGCGGGGGTGTTGGTCAGCATCCAGTTGATGGCCGAGGACACGTCCGACACATCCTGTGGACCGGCCACCCCCACGGTGCCCTCAGACAGGTAAAAGCCGCGGGCCGTGTAGGCCATGGCGATGTAGCCGTCTTGGGCCAGGCGCTGTTGCTGGCCGATGTACTCAAAAAAGTCGGCTGCGGCCCAAGACGAGATGAACACCACGCCGGGGAACTTGCGGCCAGGCTCGTTCGCGCCCCGGGGCAAGAAGACATTGGCCGTCATGCGCACGCCGTCGGTGCCCACCACGGTGTAGCCGGTGGCAAAGCAGGTGCCGTCATACGGCGAGATCACACCGGGCTTGGCCACGGGGCTCACCCAGGTGGCGGCTTCCAGCGGCGTGGCGGGGCGGCAGTTCACGCCGGCTTGGGCGGCGGGGCTGGCCCACAGGCTCAGGCTGGCCGTGGCCACGGCCAGCAGGCGGCACCAGGCGCGGCCTGATGTCAAAGCGGAAGGACGGGGCAGGGTCATCGCTTGTCTCCTTAAATAGAACGACCGTTCGTTTTAATTTTGGAGAAGAAGCTTGCAGAGGAGTACAGGTAGATACCCGCTTCTGTGGCGAACAGCCCATAAAAGTGTTTCAAAACGCGAATCCGTGCCTTATTCGCGCGGAACCGCACCTTTGGCGGGCATCTGCACGCGCGGCGCGTTGGCGAGCCGGCGGGCTGCCCAGCCGGGCCTGCCCGCTGCCGTGCACAAAGCCCTGCCATCCCCATGCCAGCGTGCGAGCAAGCCTCAATCCGGGCTGTAGATGAGCGACACTCCCGGCCACTCGTTTGTTGAAGGGTAGTCATGGACCGTCGTTCTTGGGTTTTGGCGGGTGCGGCAGGCACTCTGTTGTCAGCGCTGGGCCAAGGGGCTCACGCACAGGCCGTGGCCACTCCCGCGGCACCCCGAGCACCGGCGCCCAATCGCCCCGCGCCGACCCCCCAGCCCGCCGGCCCGGCGCCTGTGGCGCTGCCGCTGATGCGCATCTACATCCCTGGCAGCGCCGGCGGCGGCTGGGACCAAACCGGCCGCGCCCTGGGGGCGGCCATCCAGGCTGCGGGCCTGGCGCAGAAGGTGGAGTACGAGAACAAAGGCGGCAAGGGCGGCACCATCGGCTTGGCCGATTTTGTGGAGCGCTTTTCCAGCGACCCGGCGGCCTTGTTGGTGGGCGGCATGGTGATGGTGGGCGCCATTGCGGCCAGCCGCCCCAAGATCACGCTGGCCCAGGTCACACCCTTGGCACGCTTGACCAGCGACTACATGGTGCTGGTCAGCGGCGCAACGTCCAAGATCAGGGACTTGAAAGACCTGGCCGATGAGATGAAGCGTGACCTCTCCAGCGTGGTGTTCACGGGCGGCTCGGCCGGTGGGGTGGACCACATGCTGGCCGCGATGATGGCGCGCCAGTTGCGCCTGGATGTCTCCAAGCTCAAGTACGAGCCCAACCCCGGCGGCAAAGAGGCGGTGGCCATGATCACCAGCGGCAAAGCCACGGTGGCCATCTCGGGCTATAGCGAGTTCAAGGGCGACATCGAGGCCAAGGTGTTGACGCCGCTGGCGGTCTCGTCACGCCGCAAGCTCTACGGCATTCCCTCGCTGTCTGAAGGCGGCATTCAAACCGACTTGGCCAATTGGCGCGGTGTGTTTGCGGCCGGCAAGATCAGCGAGGAGCAACAGGCCAATCTGCGCCGCATCATCACGCGCGCCACCGAGACGCCGCAATGGCGTCAGACGGTGGCTGACAAGAACTGGAACGTGGCCACCTTGATCGGCAAAGACTTTGCCGACTCGCTGACCATTGAGCAGGCCATGGCCGAAGCCATTGCCATGATCTTGAAGCTCAAGGCCTGAGGTGGCTGTGGCGCGGCCTGGGGGCTGTAGGCTCAGTTCAGGGGCTGGCTGATGCCACCGGCCAGCGACCACAGCAAAGCCATCGATTGCTGGCTGTCGTGCAGGGCGTCGACATAGGCCAAGCGCAGGTTGAAGTGGTCGCCCTCGGCGGACATCACATCAAACAAAGAGCGGCGGCCCAACTGCTGCCATTGCGCCAGGGTGTCCTCGCGCACGCGCTCGCTGTTGCGCAGCACGCCCACCACTTCGCGGGCCCGTGTGCTGGAGGCCTCGGCTTGTTGGTGCACTTCGGCCAAGCGGCTGCGCAGGGACTCCAGCGCATCATCGCGTTGCAGCTTGGCGGCGTTGGCGCGCAGCCGGGCGGCTTGCGCGGCGGGGTCGGCGCCGGGGTTCAAGATGGGCATGCTGAGGCTGACGCCCGCATTCCAGGCGCCGGATTTTTCTTTGCCCAGGGCAGTGCTGACACTGACGGCCACACCCGCCTGAAACTTTTGCGAAGCCACTGTGGCGTCAGCCAGGTTGGCGGCAGCCTTGGCCTGGGCGTCGAGTGCCACGATGTCGGCCGAGCGCACGGCGCGGTCTTGCAGGTCAGCCAGCGCTGGCACCCCAGGCAGCAGCGCCGAGAGGCTGGCCGGCTCGGGGAGCTCTTCGCCCACCAGGCGCTTCAGGCGGGTTTCGGTCACCGCCAGTTGGGTGCGGGCTTGGGCTTGCGAGAGCTGCACTTGCTGCAGCGTTTTGCGGGCCTGCACCAGCTCGCTGCCCCGGCCTTTGTCAGCCGCGACGATTTGTTCAAGCGAGTCCACCAGCTTGCAAACCTTGGCCGCATATTGGCCCCAGACTTGGGTGTGCAGCCGGTGGCGGCTGCGCTCCATGGCCAGGTTCACGGTTTGCAGGGCCACTTGTTCAGACAAGCTGATTTGGCCTTGTTGGGCAGCGTCGGCCAGGCTGGCGCGCCAGCGGGTCAGGTGCTCGACGCGGCCGTGGTCATACAGCGCCCAAGAGAAGTTCACGCCGGTGCGCCATTGCAGGCTGGCTTTGTGCTCGCCGCCTTCGGGCTTGCTGCCGGCGGGGCCCAGGCTGGTGTTGAAGCTGAGCTGAGGCTTGCCTGCGGCTCGCATTTCTTCCACATCGAAGGCGGCTGCCTCGGCCAGCAGCTTGGATGCCCCCACCGACTGGCTGCGCTTTTGCGCAGCGGCCACCAGGCTCACCAGTTGCAAGCGCGCGGCGGCGGGGTCGGTGACCTCGTTCTTGCCGTTATTCGCAGGCTCTGAGCAGGCCGAAGCGGCTTCAGCCCGGGTGCTCATCAGCGCCGCCGCCAACACGGCAATCACCACAGCGGCAATGGCCGTGGGTTTGCCCGGCAGGGCAGGGCGGGGTGCGCGGGCACGGTGACGGGCGGTGCGGTGGTTCAAGGTGTCCATGGCATGCAAGGGCAGCAAAGCCCCCGGTCAGAGTTGCTGGCCTCAGTAGACCGCCAACTTGAGGGGCCTAAAGCGCGAATGAGCGCCCGCTGAGCCCCGTGTTTCTGCGCCACGGCCAGCGCTGCAGGCCTGCGGCCAGCGCTTTTGAAAGGCGTGGCGGATTGCCAACTCCGGCGCAGCCCCTGGGGTGGGGCGGCTGCTGGCGGCTCCTAGAATTGCGCACCGCCTCGAGAGGAGGCCTTTCATGTCGCACAAAAAGGATCACAACATGTTCAAGACAACGCTGGCCGCTGTGGCCTTGGCCGCCCTGAGTGGCGCCGCTCTGGCGGCCGAACCGGGCCAGGTGCGCGGTTTTGTGGGTTTGGACTTGGGCAGCGGTGGTGACACCCTGGCCAATATCCGCTACACCGATGGCTCTACCCAAGACATGAAGGCCGGTGACGGCGTGCAGTTCAAGGGTGGCCTGGACTACCGCGTGGATGAAGACTGGTCGGTCGTGGGCAGCCTGGGCTACCACCTCTACACCACCAATGCCAAGAACGGCCGGGTCACTTTCCAGCGCTTTCCGGTGGAGCTCATGGCCAAGTACAACCTGAACCCGAAGGCTCGCATTGGCTTTGGGGTGCGGGTGCCTTTTGCGGCCAATGTGTCGTCCAGCGGCGCAGCGTCACAGGTCGGTGAATTCAGCCCCAAGGGCAAGAAGGGCCTGATCGTTGATGGCGAGTACTTGTTTGGCAAGGTGGGTGTGAGCCTGCGTTGGACCAACGAGAGCTACACCTTGGGCAGCCAGTCCATCGACGGCACCCACTTCTCGGTGGGCCTGAACTACTACTTCTGAGCGGCCCCCGCCCAGGCTTGCGAAAGGCTCCTTCGGGAGCCTTTTTTGTGGCCTCAGCGTTCTCTGAAGGCCTCTTTGGCCTTGAGCAGCGGCCGCAGCACAAAGTCCAGCACGCTGCGCTGGCCGGTGTTGATCTCCACCGTGCCGGTCATGCCGGGGATCACCGGCAGCTCCTTACCTTGGGCTCGCAGGGTGGAGGTGTCGATGCTGACCAGGGCGCGGAACCAGGTGGCATCGGGCCCGCCGCCGGGTTTGTCGGGCTCGCCCAGAGCGTCAGGGCTGATGGACTCGACGGTGCCGGTCAGGCCGCCATAGAGGTTGAACTCATAGGCCGAGAGCTTCATGGTGGCGGTTTGGCCCACCCGCACAAAGCCGATGTCTGCAGGCTTGACCTTGGCCTCGACCAGCAAGCGCGCGGTTTTGGGCACGATCTCCATGATGGGCGCGCCCGGCCCCACCACGCCGCCCAAGGTGTTGGCGCGGATGTTCTTGACCAGGCCATCCACGGGCGAGTTGAGCACCGTGCGCTTGACCACGTCTTCACGGGCCACCATTTGTTCTTCCAACTGCGCCAGCTCCGCCTGCACCTTGAGCAGCTCGGTGCTGGCCTCTTGGCGAAAGCGGTTGGCGCGCTCCAGCGACTGCTGGCGCATGTCATTGATCTGGCGCTTCAGGCGCATCACTTCCACATCTGACATCAGGCCGCGCTCGCTCATGTGCTGGGCCACGTTCAGCTCGCGCTGCACCAGGGCAATGCTGGTTTGGTTGGCGCCGATGGCTTCGGCCAGCAAGCGGCGGCGGGCGGTGTAGGCGTCCGTTTCGGCGGCCACCAGCTTGGCCTCGCGGGCCACGTCGGCAGGGAAGCTTAAAGCGCGGCCATCTGCCTCGGCCCGCAGCCTTGCTAACGTCGCTTTGAGAGACAGCACGCGTGACGCCCCCTCGCTCTGCTGCGATTCAAAGCGCGTCGGGTCCAGCCGCGCCAAAGGCTGGCCCGCGGTGACCTGGGCGCCTTCACGCACCATCAGCTCGCGCAGGATGCCGCCCTCCAGGCTGGAGATGACTTGCTCACGCCCTTCCGGCACCACGCGGGCTTCGGTGCGGGTGATCTGCTCGACCTGGGTCATCGCCGCCCACAGCGTGATGGCGGCCACGCCCACCACGATCAGGTAAAGCGCGGCATTGGCGCCGGGGCGCGCATGCACTTGCTGCGCGGCTTTGACGGCATCCAGAAACTTCAGGTCTTCTTCCCGCACCGGGCGGTGGCGGCGGGCGCCGCTTGAGCTGCCCAACGGCCAGAAGCGCCAACGCGCCTTGGGCGGCGCGGCAGAGGAGGCGACATGCAGGGGGCGGCTGCTGGGCGGCGCCATGGCACCGCCGCCGCCCACCACGCCGTCGGCCCGGCCCGACAGCACGGCACGCCAACGCTTTTCTTTGCTCATGCGCCGGCTCCTGCGGCCTGGGCCGCCTGCGCCTTTGCCGCAGCGGCCGGGTGCGGGGCCTGGCCCGAGAGCGCCGCTAAGACCTGGGCCTTAGGCCCGTCCATCAGGATGCGGCCGTTGTCCACCACGATCAGCCGTGTGACCAGCTCTAGCACAGCGGGGCGGTGGGTCACGGCCACCAGCGTGCGTTGGCCGACCACGCTCTTGAGGCGCGAGAGGAAGGCGATCTCGGTTTGCGCGTCCATGGAGCTGGTGGGCTCGTCCATCAGCAAGATCTGCGGCGAGGTGATGAGGCAGCGCGCCAGCGCCACCAGTTGCCGCTGGCCGCCCGAGAGCAGGGCGCCGCGTTCACCCACGGGCAAGTCCCAGCCCATGGGGTGGCTGGCCACCAAGCGGTCCAGGCCGGTGAGCTGGGCCACGGTGGGCAGGTGGTGGGCCTCGGCGGCGCTGCGGTCTAGCAGCACGTTCTCGCGCAAGCTGCCGCCAAAGAGGCGCGGCTCTTGGGTGACAAAGCCGACCTTGGCGCGGAAGTCGGCGGGGTCGATCTGGCGCAGGTCAATGCCGTCCACCTCCACCCGGCCTTGGGTGGGCTGATACAGCCCGGCCAACAGGCGCAGCAGGGTCGATTTGCCACTGCCGATGCGGCCCAAGATGGCGACGCGGTCGCCGGGGTTGATGGTCAGCTCGATGTCTTGCAGCACCGTGGGGGCCAAGTCGTGCCCGGTGGGGGGGTAGGCAAAGCTGGCATGGCGCAGGGCCAGGCCGCCTTTGAGGCGCGGGCGGGCCACATAGGCACGCTGCTCGTCGCGCTCCACTGGCATTTGCATCAGCCGGTCGAGCGCCTGCATCGCCGCCTTGGCGCCTTGGTAGCGCACGGCCAGCGAGACCACACTGCCCAGCGGCGCGATGGCGCGACCGGCGAACATCACGGCGCCGATCAAGGCACCGGCGGTGATGATGCCGTCGCGGATGAGGTACACCCCCCAGACCAGCATGATCAGGGTCACGGCCTGCTGGGCCGCGCTGCTGAGGTTGTTGCTCCAACTGGAGATGGAGCGGGCCTGCAGCGAAGACGCCGCGGCCTGGGCTGTAGCAGTTTCATAGCGGTGCAGGAAGCGGCCTTGGGCACCACTGGCCTTGAGGTCTTCCAGGCCTTCCACCGTTTCCACCAGCACGGCTTGCAGGTCGGTCTGGTGGTTGAGGTTGGCCCGCATGGAGCGGCGCAGCGAGCCTTGGATGACGGCCACGATGATGAGGATGACCGGGATGGACAGCAGCAGCACCCAGCCCAGCGGCCCGCCGATCATGAAGGTCATGGCCACAAAGAGGGCGATGAAGGGCAGGTCGGACAGCGTGGCCAGCGTGGCCGAGGTGAAGAAGTCGCGCACTGTCTCAATCTGCGCCAGGTGGTGGGCATAGCCGCCGGACGATTGCGGCCGGTGCTCCATGCGCACGCCCAGGGTCTGGCGGAACAGCAGCGAGCCGATGATGAGGTCGGCCTTGCGGCCTGAGAGGTCGATCAAGTGGGCGCGGATCTGCTTGGCGGCCAGGTCCAGCAGCAAAGCCAAGGCGGCACCGGCGGCCAGCGTCCACAGCGTGACAAAGGCTTGGTGGGGGATGACCTTGTCAAACACCACCGAGGTCACCAGGCCGCCCACCATCATCATCACATTGCTGACCAGGGCGGCCAGCATGGCGGAGCGGTAGTAAGGCCCAAAGCGGCGCAGCGTGCCCCAGAGCCAATGGCTGCCGGGCTCGATCAGGGCATCGGGCTGGTCGCGCCGGGCTTGTTGGCTCAGGCGCGGGGCGGCGGCCAGCACATGGCCAAGGTATTCGTCCAGCAACTCGGCCTCGGGCACCACGCAAGTGGCGCCGCTGGCCCCGGCCAGGACGATTTCGTAATGGGTGTCGCCGCCATCGGGCGAGAAGATGCGGCGGGTGATGACGCATGCGTCTCCATCGCGCAACAAGGCGATGACGGGCAGCAGCAGGTTGGAGAGGTCTTGCAAGGGCCGCGCCAGCAACTGGGCGTGATAGCCCGCTTCTTGCAGCACGCGCACCGCTTGGTCGGGTTGCAGGCCGCCCCGCAGCGGCACGCCCGCCAGCAAGGACGCGGCGGAGCGCTCGCGGCCATGGTGGCGGGTCATCCAGAGGCAGGCTTGCAGCAGCGCGTCGGCCTCGGGGCCATCGGGCATGTCGGCGGCAGGCTGCCACAGCGGCACGCTGGAGGCCGGTGGGGCCGGCGGCTCAGGCGGCGGTGGCGTGGCTTGCTGGGGTGGTGCGACCCGCGGCGCGGCGGCGGCGGTGGCCGGCGCTGCGCTGCGAGCAGGGGCGGCCGCGGCTGGGGGCAGCGCGTCCTCTGGCGGCAGGGTGGGCACGGGCCGCGCCGGGGCAGCCGCCACGGGGGCTGACACCGCGGGTGCCGCAGCAGGCGCCCTCGGGGGCGCTGCGCCCAGGGGCTCGGCCGCGCCCGGCGCGCCGCCGTCGGCGTCGCCAGGGTCCGACAGGTCAGGGATGTCCCAGTCTTGCACTACTGCTCGTCCTGATTAAACCGGGGAGGCAGCTTGCCGGGCGGCTTGGGCCAGGGGCAGCAGGGCGTCTTCGATGTCGCGCACGCGGGCGGGCATGTCGAACAGCGCTGAGCTGCGCCCATGCTCGGCCAGATAGCGCTTGAGCGAGGTGATGCGGCCCGGGTTTTGCCCCAGGCGAATGGCGCTGCGCTCGTAGTGCGCCAAGGTGTGCGTGATCAGGTCGGGCAGGCCGGCGGCGGTGAGCAAGCTGCCGGCCATGCGCGAGATGTAGCTGCGGCCGGAGAGCGTCAAGATCGGCAGGCCCATCCACAGCGCATCGCTGGCGGTGGTGCCGGCGTTGTAGGGGAAGGTGTCCAGCATCAAGTCAGCCAGCGCAAAGCGGGCCAGATACTCCGGGGGAGAGACACGCGGCGCAAAGATCAGGCGCTCGGCCGTCACGCCATGGCTCAGCGCGCAGGCCAGCATGTTGTCGCGAGCCCAGTCGTTGTCCGCCAGCAGCCACAGCACACTGTTGGGCACGGCCTTGAGCACCCGCATCCAACTGTTGAACACCTCCTCGGTGAACTTAAAGGTGTTGTTGAAGGAGCAGTAGACAAATGCGTCCTCAGGCAGGCCATATTGGGCGCGCGTGGGTGGGGGGGCAATCTCGCGCTGCCGGTCGCTGACCTGATAGCAGTGCGGCACATGCAAGGGCCGCTCGGTGTGGAAGGGCTCCAGCTCGGGCGGCAGCACAAAGCGGTCGGACAAGATGTAGTCCACACCGGGGATGCCGCAGGTGCCGGGGAAGCCCAGGTAGCTGACCTGCACAGGCGCTGGGCGCTGCACCAAGATGCCGGGGCGCGCGCCGTTGGTCAGGCCTTGCAGGTCGATGAGGATGTCCACGCCGAGGCTGGTGATCAGCCGCGCGGCACTGGTGTCGTCGAGGTGGCCAATGCGCACATGGTGATCTAAGGCTTTGACCAGGCGCGCGCGCTGCGGCGTGCCATCGTCCTTGCTCCAGCAAAAACCATAGACCTCAAAGCGCTCGCGGTCGTGCAGCTCCAGCAGCTCAGGGGTGAGCAGGCCGACGGCATGCAGGCAGAGGTCGCCGCTGAGGTAGCCGATCTTGATCTTGCCCTCGCGCTTGGGCCCCAGGCTGTGCAGGGGCACGGCAGGCGGGGCGGGCAGGCGGTCGTGCACAAAGCGCTGTGCGGCCAGCAATTGCAAGGCCGGGTCATCGCTGGCGCCCAGCATGGCCAAGGGCGAGGTGCCCAAGAGCAACTGGTTGCGCGTGACTTGGGCCACTGGCTGCCACACCGGCCACTCACACTGCTTTTGGCGGATGTGGACGTAATGCTGCAGCACGTCGAACTGCGCGGCCTTGAGGCCCAGGCTCTTGACCATCAGCGCTTCTGAGTGGTCAAAGCGGCGCAAGGTCTCGGTGAGCCGCGCCATATTGTTCAAGGCATGCAGGCGCAGGGTGAGGGCGTCGTGGTGGGTGTCGGCCGTGGTGTCCACCACAGCTTGCCACTGCGCCAAGGCCTCTTCGGGCTGGCCTTTGCGCTCCAGCGCATGGCCCAGGTTCAGGCGCGCCTGCTGAAAGTTCGGGTAGAGCGCCAGGGCTTGCCGGTAAGCGGTTTCCGCCTCATCGTCGCGCTGCAAGGCCGCCAGCAGCGTGCCTTGGTTGAAGCAGGCCACATGGCGCAAGGGCGCATCGTTGTGGGCCAGCCATTCGCCATAGAGCAGCACGGCCTGGGTCGCCTGACCTTGGGTCTGCCAGGTCTGAGCCAAGTCCAGCAGCTCATTGAGGGGCATCTGCCCGGCGCGGGCGCGCTGCAGCGCTGCCGCTTGCAGGGCGTCCGGCGCGGCCGGGCTGGCAGGGGTGCTGGCGGGGGCGGGAAGGGTGGATGTGGTGCTCATGGGGAGAATTCGCTTTCCCCAGATGCTAGGCAAGCGCCCCTTGGATGATGCGCAGAAAAGCGTCCCAAATGTCCCCAAATTCAGTCACTCACACAGGCACAGCGTTGCCTTTAGGGATTTGCAAATACTGCTTGCAAATCCGGTGAGGTGATGAATTGTTAAATGACGCTGGGCGCCATCAAAGCTGCAGGGACAAGGCGAATGAAACCCTCAGCGCGCCAGGTTTTGATTCTGCAGTAGAGGCTTGTGCCTCGGTCATTTTATAAGTGCCCAGACCTTTGGCGATATACCCCGTCAGACGCCAAGACTTCCAGGCGCTGATCCATTGAACGCCCATCGCCTTGAGCGAGTATGGTTGTTCAAATGAGGCGGATGACTGATTCTTGCTGGGGCGTATCCGGCCAGCGTCATAAAACAGGCCGGCGATCAAACCGTCGCCGAGTTTGTGATGGAGTTCAACGGAGCCGACCGCACCCTCGTCGCCCACCCCGTCTGCGCTCGTATAGGCTCGAACCCCTTGCTGTCCGCCGATGGAAAACTTGTTGTAGCTGTCCACACTTCGGCTGATTCGCTGCGCTTGAGCTTTCAATTGGCCGTACCAGTGGCCGTCGGCCGACAGCGGATGCTTGATATTGAATCCCGCCTGCACCTTGTAGTATCTGCCTTCGATCAGCGGCTCGCCCGCAAAAGCCCTGAGGTGTCCGGAGGCGAATTGGACGTTGGCGGCCACCGGGAAGCGTTGGACGCGTTCATTACTCAGCGCGAGGCTCCATCGCCATTGGTCTTCCCGTATGTCGCCCGTGGTCGCGTTGGAGGCCACCAAACTGTTCATGCTGTGCCGGGTGGCAAACTCGGTGTTGCTGAGCATGGTGAGGTCCCGCCACTGGGCCTCTTGGCGGCTGAGACCCAAGCCCAGCTCCCGAGTGCGGCCTTGGGTGGAGGCATCGCCTCCCTGGATGCTGCGGCTGCCGGAGTAGGCACTGAACACACGTGCTCTACCCCTCAAGAATGGTGTTAAAAATTCATAATCCGCAGAGAGGTGTGAAATACCTTGCGACAGCAAGGCTGTGAGTTGTGCCGAGGCGTGCGGGGTCCACCCACCCAGGGATACTCGCCCCAGGATTTGGGGTTTTCCAAATTGCCTCAGTCCGTGATTGTTGATTTGCAGCAGCACATTCTGCACCTCGCCCCATTGACGCTCTACAGCGTTCACGTGTATCACGACATCCACCAACTCTGGCCCCACCGGCTTGACAGTGGCTTCTATATTGAGGGGTAGATAAAAGCTGGCTCGATCTAAATGTTGATCCAGGCTGCCAACATCGAGGGGGCTGCCTACCAAGAGTTGTTTGGACAAAATATCGCCAAGGGCCTTGAGATCGTCTTGATCGAGCGAGTCATTGTTCGCTTCAATATGGACGGCATGAATGGTCGGGGTGGTGAGGTTCAAAATCAGGACCTCCCTGCCATCTTGAGTCAATTTGCTGGCGGCCTGCGCGAACACCAGCATCCCTTCTCGTTTGCTTTCTTCCGTCAGCCACCACCTGAACTGTTGCAGATCCTCTTGATGGACGGGTTTGCCAAGGAATTTCTGCCAGTATCTTTGGGCGGACTGGGCCAATACGGTGTGGCCTTCAATCTCCAGCTCAGCCAGATTGACGATGACCACGCCAGAGCGATGTTCAGCCCTGCTGTGTTGGGCGGTGCCCTGCGCGCGGCTCAAGGACGTGCTGTCCTCAATGGCTCTGCGGACGTCACCGACGGTAGATTGAGCCAGGGCAGGGGCGGCCGCCAGGGCTGCAGATAGGGCGCAGATCCTCCACGCGACGCGGGGCACGTCCAGGGCTTTTGCGGGCCTCAGCTGAGAGGTGTTAAGAGGCCTGCGCATGGAGCGATGGGCCTGACGGGGGCGTGGATTGGCTCACCGACTCTGGGCCGCCTTTGCAAGACGTGGACTGTCCATCGCCTTCGCTGGCTGCCCCTGGCTTGCCGTTGTCGCCGCGCGGAACGCCGGCAATGCAAACCCGTGTTCCTCCACCGGTGCTCATGCGCGATGCCGGTGTGGGATCGGTCTTTTTGGCGCTAGGAATGATCGTGGCCTGCATCACAGTGGAGCTGGGGTTGACAACATAGTTGCTGGCCATGCCGCTGGGACCGTCAGCGATGCTGAAGTTGACGGTCACCGGCTTGCCCATGCCTGCCTGTGTATCGGCAAATCTCGCTTGCGCCGATAGGGTCAATGTTTCTCCGTCCACCACGCCCTGCAAAAGGCCCACTTGCGAGACCAAAGCCGTGGTGGAGCCGTCAAAGGGCTTGTCCGCCAGCACTGTTCCGGTGACGCTGAGGGGCTTGGGCGCAATCACCAAATCGGCGTTGTGGACCGTGACGGCGTAGTTCTGGGCATCGGCGCCAGTGGCCACAAGGTTGGAGCTGTAGCTGCCGGCATTGCGGCCGCTGGCCAAGCCAGTGGCAGCGACGGTGCCGGCATTCACATCCGCGGCCACAAAGCCCGAGAGCACGGCTTCACTTTGGGTTTGGCTCTGGCCGTTGTAAGTGAGCGTGGTGGCCACACCGGTGATGCTGGCGGCCTTTTTGGCGATCACCAAATCGGCGTTATTGACCGTGACAGCGTAGTTTTGAGCATCGGCGCCGGTGACCGCCAAGTTAGAGCTGTAGCTGCCCGCATTGCGGCCGCTGGCCAGGCCCGTGGCAGCGACGGTGCCGGCGTTCACATCCGCAGCCACAAAGCCCGAGAGCACGGCTTCACTTTGGGTTTGGCTCTGGCCGTTGTAGGTCAGCGTGGTGGCCACACCGGTGACGCTGGCGGCCTTTTTGGCGATCACCAAATCGGCGTTGTTCACCGTGACGGTGTAGTTCTGGGCATCGGCGCCAGTGGCGCTCAAGTTGGAGCTGTAGCTGCCGGCATTGCGGCCGCTGGCCAAGCCCGTGGCGGCGACGGTGCCGGCGTTCACATCCGCGGCCACAAAGCCCGAGAGCACGGCTTCACTTTGGGTTTGGCTCTGGCCGTTGTAGGTGAGCGTGGTGGCCACACCGGTGATGCTGGCGGCCTTTTTGGCGATCACCAAATCGGCGTTGTTCACCGTGACGGCGTAGTTCTGGGCATCGGCGCCAGTGGCGCTCAAGTTGGAGCTGTAGCTGCCGGCATTGCGGCCGCTGGCCAAGCCCGTGGCGGCGACGGTGCCGGCGTTCACATCCGCAGCCACAAAGCCCGAGAGCAGGGCTTCACTTTGGGTTTGGCTCTGGCCGTTGTAGGTGAGCGTGGTGGCAACGCCTGTGATGCTGGCGGCCTTTTTGGCGATCACCAAATCGGCGTTGTTCACCGTGACGCTGTAGTTCTGGGCATCGGCGCCAGTGGCGCTCAAGCTGGAGCTGTAGCTGCCGGCATTGCGGCCGCTGGCCAGGCCCGTGGCGGCGACGGTGCCGGCGTTCACATCCGCAGCCACAAAGCCCGAGAGCAGGGCTTCACTTTGGGTTTGGGTCTGGCCGTTGTAGGTCAGCGTGGTGGCCACACCGGTGATGCTGGCGGCCTTTTTGGCGATCACCAAATCGGCGTTGTTCACCGTGACGGCGTAGTTCTGGGCATCGGCGCCGGTGGCGCCCAAGTTGGAGCTGTAGCTGCCGGCATTGCGGCCGCTGGCCAAGCCCGTGGCGGCGACGGTGCCGGCATTCACATCCGCGGCCACAAAACCCGAGAGCACGGCTTCACTTTGGGTTTGGCTCTGGCCGTTGTAGGTCAGCGTGGTGGCCACACCGGTGATGGTGGCGGCCTTTTTGGCGATCACCAAATCGGCGTTATTGACCGTTACAGCGTAGTTCTGGGCATCGGCGCCGGTGACCGCCAGGTTAGAGCTGTAGCTGCCCGCGTTGCGGCCGCTGGCCAAGCCCGTGGCGGCGACGGTGCCGGCGTTCACATCCGCGGCCACAAAGCCGGAGAGCACGGCTTCACTTTGGGTTTGGCTCTGGCCGTTGTAGGTGAGCGTGGTGGCCACACCGGTGATGCTGGCGGCTTTTTTGGCGATCACCAAATCGGCGTTGTGGACCGTGACAGCGTAGTTTTGAGCATCGGCGCCGGTGACCGCCAAGTTAGAGCTGTAGCTGCCCGCATTGCGGCCGGTGGCCAAGCCTGTGGCGGCGACGGTGCCGGCATTCAGATCGGCCTGCAAGAAGCCGGACAACTGCGCGGGCTGCTGAGACTGGCTCTGCCCGTTGTAGGTCAGTGTGGTGGCTATGCCGGTGATGCTGGCCGCCTTGGGCGTCAGCATCAGGGTGCTGCTGGGCGCGCCCTGGGCCGTGAAGGCGAAACCCAGTGCGGGCAGGAGGCTGGTGTCCCAGCCCAGCGCATACGCTTCTGGCGCTTGTTGGCCACCGCGCTTCACGTTTCTCAGGGCCTGCGTCGAGGCGTCCAAGGCCAACTGATCAATCACGTCGGCCTTGGCGATGCCGAAGTCATTGGCCCCCACGGCGACAGAGAAATGGCCGCTATTGCCTGGCGCCGCCTTCAGCGCGGCATGCAGCGTGCTCAGATCGGCGTTGGCTTGCAGCGTCAATCCGTTGTAGGGGCGCTCGAGGGCCACGCCGTTCAGCGCCCCCGTGACCGTCGGCGCATTTGCCTGACGAAACAGCACCTGGATGGGCGGCCCTGAAGCGATGCTGTCCCCTTCGCTTCGCAGGAAAGCGGCGTTGTGCGCTTGGCTGCTGCCAGCGTAGAACAGAGTGTCAAGCGCCGAGCTCACCATCCCCAGGTTGCCCGTGCCGACGGTGGAGCCGGTGTAGAGCCGCACCGCCCTGCCACCATTGCTGACCGCGGCGCCCGCCTGCGTCTTGATGTCGCCGCCGCTGCCATCGCCAGCCGCCGATGCGACCCCCGCGCCCAGTACGACCTGCCCGCTCAAGATATTGGTGACGGCCTTGTCGAGGAACAAGTCCCCCGAGGTGGTCACCACCTTGACGCCGTCACGGGCGGTGATGCCCTCAGCCCCCAGGGCTGTGCCGACCGTGAGGGCTTGGCCGTTGCGGAAGTCCAGTGACTTGACTTGGGCGGACAAGGTGTTGACCAGGTGAGGGGTCGAAGCGAGGGCGGCCGTGGCGTCCGTGGCGATCAGTCTCAGTTGATCGGCCCGAATCACACCCGCTGCACTGATGCTGCCGGCCCCGGCCAGGGACTCCAAGCTGAGGTGCTTGCCGCCGGTGCTTCCCACGGTGAGGTCGCTCGCCACCTCAATGGCGCCGCCAGAACGCAGGGTCAAGTGCCCGGAGCTGTCAGCGCTGGCCACGGCGCTGGCCACTTTGATGGGGCCGCCACTGGCCTGACCCACGACCAGTTGCGCGGCCGTGATGCGGTTCAACTCGCTTTGATCCAAGCCCAGCACCCGGGAGGCGGGATTGGCGCTCAAGGTGTCTGCGCTGCCCAGCTCGACCGCATTGCCGCTGAGGGTCTCCAGGCTCACGGTGCCGCTCGCGCCTGCATTGACGCTGGCGCCGTTGTTGATGAACAGGGTGTCGGCCTGGATCAGCAGATGGCGCGCGTTGCCTGCTAGCGCCAGTGACCCGTTGACCGCGCCATTGTTGGTGATGGCCACCGCCCGTTGTACCGCACTGTTGGTGCTGCCCACGAGGCTGAGGTCGCCCGTCAGGGCTTGCACTGCGCCTTGAATGACGACGCCCTGGGACGTGCTGATCGCACTGTGGGAGGAGCCATTGATGCTGATGCTGTTGCTGGCTGTCACCTGGCCTTGCAGCGTGACGCCTGCGCCGACTTGGTTATGGCCGGTGAGTCGGATGTCACCGCCACTGCTGCTGAGCGTGCCCGAGGCATAGAGCCCATTGCTGGCTGCACTGCCGGACGCAGAGGCGCCCGCCACATCGACCGTGCCAGATGCGGCCACCGTGCCGGCCAAGACCACGCCGTTGCCCAAGCTGAGCCCCGAGCCCAAGGCAATGGCCTGGCCCGCCGCAAGGCTGCCGCCATAGGCCTGACCCAGGCTGATCGGCGCGGAGCTGCTGCTGGCGTCGGCGATCAAGCTGGTGCGCCCTGCGCCGCTGTTGTCAACCGTGACTTGACCTGCCGTCCAGGTGGTGCCGCCGTTTTGGAGAATCTGACCTCCATTGGCGAGTACTTGAAGCCCACGGCTGCCCACATCAATCGCGCCGGTGGTGATCAAGGCCGCGCCGCTTGAGCCCATGGGGTTTTGCGCCAACAGCCGGGTGTCACCCCAGCCCGACAAAGCGCCGACGGACAGGCCCACCTCATTGGTGGCACTGTTGGCAATGGCTGCTGCTGTGCCGGTCAAGGACAGCGTGCCTGGGCTGCCCGCGCTGCTGGTGATGGCGCCAACGAGCTTCAGGCCGTGGGCCGCCCCGGCGTTCGTCGCCCGCCCGGTATAGCTGCCCTCCATGCTGACCGAGCTGCCATCGGCGACGTTCAGTGCGCCATTCAGCGTGATGCCGCTGGAGGTGAACCCGGTGGCAATGCCCAACGGGGAGGTACTGCCGCTGAAGCTGAGCGCACCGCCGCTGTGATGGAGGGTGGCGCTGCTGAGGATGCCGTCGCTGGAGCGGGAGCTGCCCACCCAGTTGACTGTGCCCGAGGTGTTGACCGTGCCCTGGGTCAAGATGCCGCGGGCCACTTGCCCGCTGTTGACATAGGCGCTATAGGCACTGCTGTCACCTTCGATGCGCAGTGTGCTCGCGCTGCCGAGGGTGACGGTGGCGGAGCTGTTCTCGCCGACCAGCAGGGCACTGCTGGAGCCATATTGCGTGGGCGCGTAACTTCCTTTGAGCAAGTTGCTGCCTGAGGCACTGGTGCCTGCAATCTGGGTGCCGTTGACCAAGCGCAGGCCGGTGGCCGAGTTGTTCCAGCCGGTGGGCGCGGCTTCACCTTGGAGGCTGAAATTGCCAGCCTGGATCAGGCCGGAGAGGCTTGCACCCATCCAGCCCGTTGGTGAATTGGAGGGGGATGCCGTCACGCCCAGAACGTGCAAATAGCCGCTGGCGGTGAAGCCTCGGCTGTCGGCCAGGTTGATGCCTGTGGTGCCTTGCGCGGCCCCGTTGCCCTTGGTGATGGCGCCTGTCCCTGGGTCAATGCTGCCGCCGTTGGCGATGGAGGCACCGCTTGTGCCACCACTGCCAATGACGGCCGTCCCCGCGCCGATGGCCATGCCCGCGCCGGTGTTGTCGAGGGTGATGTTGCGCCCGGTGACGGCCTTGGAGAGGGTGCCTGGATACAGGTTGTTGAAATGGATGCCACCGCGGTTGGCCTGGACCAGCACGTCAGCACTGGCCGCACCAGTCCCGTCGATGGAGCGCAGGCTGACATTGCCATTGAGCCCACCGTTCATGGTGGTGGGGTTGGAGTAGAAGTAAATGGCGGTGACGCTGGGGTTGAGGGCTTCAGCCTGCACGACCACATGGCCCACCGCGCGGGCTTGCAAGCCTGAGCCCACGTAAATGGTGTTGGAGGTGTTGCTGCTGGAAGCTCGGCTGTTGCCCCGCAGGGTGAGGTTTCTGCCCGCTGTCATGCTGACCGCCTGAGACCCCCAGCCGCTCTCAGCCAAGCTGATCGCTGGCCCGCTGCCTGCGCCCTTGAGCGTGCCGGTCAGCGTGATGTCGCGGCTGGCGGTGAAGGTGGAGACCGAGGGGTAGCGCTGGATCAGCAGCGGCGTGCTGCTCTCACCAGCTTGGTTTTCGGCCACACCGGTGATCAGGATGTCGCGGGCGGTCAGCGTGGCCGCGTTGTGGATTTGGATGCCCTTGCCCACCGCGTTAGTGGGGCCAGCATTGGCATTGCCGCTGGTGCTGGCATAGGTGGTGCCACTCAAGACGATGTCTCCGCCCTTCGCAGACAGCGTGGCACCGTTGATGAACAGGCCTCGGCTCAAGGCCCGCTCGGCGGCGCTCATGGTGCCCACGGGCTTGCCGTAGGTCTGTCCATTCGCGGTCAGGTTGATGTTGAGCGTGCCGGTGGAGCCCCCGGTGGCTGTGATGTTGGCATTGACCGTCAGGCCGTTGTCGGCGGTGAGGCTCAGGCTGGCATCGCTGCCGCTGGTTTTGGTGATGGCTGAGGACACCAAGATATTGCCTTCGCCCGGGTTGGCGGCGGTGTAGGGGACGCTGCTGGCAGAGGTGCTGACGCCGTTGGTGGTGTGGATCACCACGTTGGCCCCGGCATTCAGAGCGTTGGATACGTCTGTCGCTGAGACTTTGGAGTAGCCAGTCGTGGGCGTTGCGGCGTTGGTGATGTCGATGTTGTCCGGGTCAAGCAACCACGTGCCCGCGTTCACCTGGGTCTGGCCCGTGATGAGGTGGCGCCCTGAGGTTTCGACCAAGCCGCCGGGGCTGGCCAGGTGGGCGCCGCTGACATCGGTGTGAGCGGCCAGGACCTGGGTCTCCTTGTCGCGCCCGATGTAGATGTCTCCCCCGGCGGGGGCTGTGCGGGTCGAGTCGCCCCTTGCACTGACGGCCCTGATGTGGCCATCGACCCGAATCTCCCCGCTGTCGGCCAGCAAATGCACCGCCCCGGCTTGTGCCGCCGAGGTGTCGATACCGCCGCTTTGCACAATGCGGGCCACCGCATTTTGAAGGGCAGCCGCCTGCATATACACCTGCCCGCCTTGCGTGACGATGGTGCCCGTGGGGCTGTTGGCCACCTGTGCCTGGAGCTGCGCTGGGGTAATGGCCAGCTTGATGCGGCCGCTGTGGCTCAAGGGCAGGTGAATCGCCTGCGCGGCAGCCAGGAGTGCGGCCCCTCCCTGGGTCTCAATGCGCCCCTCATTGCTGACGCTGGCCCCCAGCAAGGCCACATAGCCGCCCTGGGTCTTGATCAGGCCTTGGTTGCGCAGTTCAGCGGGCTTGCCCTGTTGCTCAAAGCGCATCTCACCGGAGAGAAAGCTGGCGTCCGTGAGGCCCAAGGTGCTGGCCGTAAAGCCGGTGGCGCTGACACTGCCGTCTTTGCCAAAGAACACGCCGTTGGGATTGACCAGCACCACCCGGCCATTGGCCTGGAGTTGCCCCAAGATGGTGCTGGCCTCAGCGCCGACCACGCGGTTGAGCAGGACGGAGGTGGTCGAAGGCTGCTGAACCTCTACGCGCGAGCCTGCAGCAATGTTGAAACTCTGCCAGTTCACGATGGCTTTGTCGCTGCCCTGCACGATATTCAGCCGCGTGGGGCTGCTCTGGCCGACCACGACCTGCCCATGCTGGACCGACGCGCCGGTGGGCAGGCCTTGAGCCCAGGCGATCTGGCAGCACAGGCAAGCCGCCGTCAAGGCGCCCACAAAAGACGCGCACCGCTGCGCGCTGCTGGGCGCAGCGGACTGCCCCGACGCCTGTGAACCAGCGATCCCAATGACGTGTTCTGCGACCGCCACCCAGCACCCGGTTCGGCGAGAAAACACCTTCTTAAAGCACTTGACATTCATGTGTACGGTTTCCTGTCCCGGCAACAGGTTTGCATTGCAAGCAAGGTCATTGCGGTGCCATGGTTGAAGCCAGCGCCAAGCCCAGCACCGAGGCCAGAGAGTCGACCTTAGTCCGGGGTATCGCTATCTTCGGTAGGGCCCGCCGCCGAGTTGAGTGCATGCCAAGGCGCGGGCGGGCTTACGCCGCTCAAAAGCCGTGACGCAGGGGATAATTCACGTTTCGACTGCTGCTCGATGAGCACCACGGCGGCCCGGCGCCGTCCTCCAAACGCGCGACACACCGTCCGCACATTGCCCGCCACCATGCGACTCGCCGATATCCGCCGCCGACTGGCCGACCTGGGCGCTGCCCCTGTGCACGAACAGCGTTTGCTGCGCCCCTGGGTGCAGGCCTTGCCGATGGAATCGGCCAAGAAGCCCTTGCAGACCTTTTTGCCCAAGGCGGTGTTCCAAGCCCTGCCTGGCTTGCTGGCCGAGTGGGAGGGCTTGGCGCGCTTGCACTCTGTCCACCCCGGTGAAGATGGCGAGCGCCTGCTGGTGGCGCTGGCCTCTGGCCAAACGGTGGAGAGCGTGCTGCTGCCGCGCGGCGGCTTGTGCGTGTCCACCCAAGTCGGCTGCGCGGTGGGCTGCCGCTTTTGCATGACGGGCAAAGACGGCCTGATCGCACAGGTGGGCAGCGCCGAGATCGTGGCCCAAGTGGTGCTGGCCCGCCGCCGCCGGGCGGTCAGCAAGGTGGTTTTCATGGGCATGGGCGAGCCCGCTCACAACCTGGACAATGTGCTGGAGGCCATTGAGTTCTTGGGCACGCTGGGCAATATCGGCCACAAGAATTTGGTGTTCTCAACGGTGGGCGATGAGCGTGCTTTTGAGCGCCTGCCGCTGGGCATCGTCAAGCCGGCCCTGGCGCTCTCGCTGCACACCAGCCGGGCTGATTTGCGGGCCGAGCTGCTGCCCCGTGCCCCGCGCCTCAGCCCAGAAGAGCTGGTGGAGCGGGCCGATGACTACGGCCGCGCCACGGGCTACCCCGTGCAGGTGCAATGGACGCTGATTGACGGCGTCAATGACACGCCCGAAGAGGTGGAAGGCATCACCCGGCTGCTCAGTGGCCGCTATGCGGTGCTCAACCTGATTCCCTACAACAGCGTGCCAGAGCTGCCTTACCGCCGCCCAGCCTGGGAGAAGGCCGCGGCGATGGCCCGCACCCTGCACCAGCGCGGCATCTTGACCAAGCTGCGTCACTCGGCGGGGCAGGATGTGGACGGTGGTTGCGGCCAATTGCGGGCACGGCAGTTGCCGAGTGCTGGCGTGATACCCATCAGGGTGCTTTGAGCTGGCGCAAAAGCACTGTTTTTTGACGCTGCCAAGACCGATCACGATTTACGCCTGCGGGTAATCTGCCGATACCGAAGGGAGATGGCCAGTTCTCAGAAGCCATCCGCGCCGGGGCAAGTGGTTTTGCTCGCGCAGCTGAAAGGTCAAGATGCAGTCGTTGAGAAAGGTATCCATTGGGGCGCGCCTGACGGTGCTGATCGGCATTTTGTTGAGCATGATGCTCGTGGTGGCAGGCACTTCCCTGTGGCGCATGAGCAGCCTGAACCAAGACATGGCCTCGCTGTACAGCGGACGGGTGGTGCCCTTGACTCAGCTCAAGGTCGTGGCAGACAGCTATGCCGTGGCCATCGTGGACGCCGCTCACAAGGTGCGCGATGGCGCCATGCCCTCCGACAAAGCGATTGCCGCCATCGAGCAGGCCCGCAAGGACATCAACAGCGCTTGGACGGCCTACGCGCAGCTGCCCAAAGAGGGCGACGAAGTGGCGCTGGCCAACGCTGCGGCGGCGCTGATCCAGACGGCCGACAAAACCACCGAAGAAGAGATTCGCCTGATGAAGGCCGACGACCGCGTCGCCTTGGCCCAGTTTGCGGCCACGGCGCTGTATCCGGCCATCGACCCGGTCAGCGATGCCGTCAGCAAGCTGGTGGAGTTTCAGCTCAAGGACGCCAAACTGGACTTCGAGCATGGCCAAGAGGTGTTCACCACCGCCATGTGGCGCGTCAGCGCCATGCTCTTGGTGGCTGTGCTGTTTGGCGCCACGGCAGCGGTGCTGGTGACGCGCTCCATCACAGGCCCGATGGCCGAGGCTGTGGATGTGGCGCGGGCGGTGGCCTCGGGCGATTTGAACGTCAGAGTCGCCGCACAGGGCCGGGATGAATCCGCCCAAATGCTGCAGGCACTCTCCGACATGACGCGTGGCTTGGCCACCGTGGTGGGCGATGTGCGCCACAGCGCAGACAGTATCGCGACGGGGGCCGCACAGATTGCCGCGGGTAACGCGGACCTGAGCCAGCGCACTGAAGAGCAGGCGGCCAACCTGGAGCAAACGGCCGCTGCCATGGAGCAGCTCAGCTCTACCGTCAAACACAATGCCGACACCGCCCAACAAGCCAATCAACTGGCAGTGTCCGCCAGCGAGGTCGCCATGCGCGGGGGCGCCGTGGTGGACCAGGTGGTCAGCACGATGGGCGAAATCAGTGCCAGCTCGAAGAAGATCGGCGAGATCATCGCCACCATTGATGGCATTGCCTTCCAGACCAATATCTTGGCCTTGAACGCCGCCGTCGAAGCCGCCCGCGCGGGCGAGCAAGGCCGTGGCTTTGCCGTGGTGGCCAGCGAGGTGCGCAGCCTCGCGCAACGCAGTGCGGAGGCCTCCAAAGAAATCCGCACGCTCATCAGCGGTAGCGTCGAGAAGGTCGAGGCCGGCTCACGCCTGGTGGGCGATGCCGGCACCACCATGACTGAGATCGTCTCCCATGTGCGCCGCGTGGCGGACTTGATTGGTGAGATCAGTCATGCCTCGTCCGAGCAAACCACCGGCATCGGTCAGGTGAGTGACGCGGTCGGCCAACTCGACCACGTCACTCAACAGAATGCCGCCTTGGTGGAACAAAGCGCGGCAGCCGCTGAAAGCCTGAGCCACCAGGCCGTCAAATTGCAGGCTGCGGTGCAGCAGTTTCAGTTGGCTTGATCCCACGGCGTGGCCCGGCACTGCTCAAGCACCTTGTGGCACCGGGTTGAGCTTGGCGCGTTGCATGGTCATGCACAAAGACGCCAATAGATGAGCGGAATCGGCCGGCTTGGTGATGCACAGGACATGCTCCAAGCCGGGCTTGTCACTCAGATTGTCAGACTCTCCGCTGAGGATCATCATGGGCGTGCCGGGCCATGAGGCATTCAGCTCCGTCATGACATCGATGGCCGTTGCGCCATCGGGCAGGCTGAAGTCGCTGATCACTGCATCGGGTTGCCGCTCCAGGCTTTGTATGCCATTGACCGCCGAGAGGTAATCCGAGTAGCTCTCCAGCCGCGCGCCGTAGTCCTGGAGCAATGTGCACAAGGAGAGGCGAACCAGCGGATCATCTTCAATCACCAGCACATAGCGTCCCCGCAGCAAATCAACATCAGGGCGTGACATCGAGGCTGATTCGACCTCGAAGCCCCGGGCAAGGGAGGCGGAACTGGCTTCTGCCATTCGGGGCAGGGTCACACTCACCGTGGTGCCGCGGCCGACCTCAGAGTGGATGCGCAGTTGATGCCCTGGCAAGAGAGCGATGAGTCGTGCCACGATGGCCAAACCCAGCCCAACGCCCCGATCGATAGAGAAGGCGCTTTTTTGAATCTGCATGAAGGGGCGCCATATCTCGCCGGACTCAATGGCCTCTGCGGGTATGCCAACGCCGTTGTCAGCCACATGCACGGTCACATTGGAGTCCGTGGCCTCCAACGTGATAGACACGTAGCGCACAGAATCCAAGTGTCGGCTTCGATACTTGATGCTGTTGCTGATCAGATTTCCGATGATGCGCAGCAGGACCTGAAAATCACTTTGGATGTGGTACTGGGCATCCGTCTGAATGATGAGATCGACATCCGCGGCTTGGGCGTGAGGTTGCCAAACGAATTGAATGTTCTGCAGCAGCTTTGACACACTGACCGCTTGTGTTTGTATGCTGATCGCCTCGGATTGAATTTTCGTGTACTCCAGAATGGAGGCGAGCTGATCCTTGATGACGCTGATGGCCTTGCTGCAGAACTCAGATAACTCATGCGCGCGTGCATCGTCCTGCGCATGGATGGCTCGGGAGAGCGAGATATTGAACGCCTCAAGGGCCTGTATAGGTTGGCGTAAGTCGTGAACGGCACTTCCCAAGAATCTGGCTTGCTCAATCTCTTTGAGCTTGATGTCGCGGCTGATTTGGTCTTGCAACTCCAACAGTCGCAACCGGTCATGCTCTGACTCAGCATGAGCGATGCGAATCTCCTCATTGGCTTTGGCCAGTCGCTTCCGGGCCATAAAGCCTCGTCTGGCCTCGGTTTCAATCACCCACGCCACGAGACAGCCCCAGAGCAGGCCGAGAATGAGCAGCAAGACCACGGAGGTGGTGTCGGCTGATACTTGTCCCAGGTTGGCGTTCGACTGATGCGTCAGGGTGGCGCACAGGTAAATGCTGGCGACCACCGCAGGAAACGACAGCACGGCAGGTCTGAAATGCAAACCAAAGCAGCAGTAGGCCGCTGAGATCACCACCAAAATCCCATTCGGAAAATAGACAGGGACGTAGTTGGGTGGAACGGTCAATGCCCAGTAAAACAGGCAGGCCTCCGTCAATACCAAGGATGCAATGATGATGACGTTGAGGGTTGAGATTCTGGTTTTGGGTAAATCGGTCTTGAAGGCGATGTAATAGAAGATCGAAAACCACACGAACATGGCCAGTCGCATGGGAACCAGGGCGTAGACGATGGCCTTGAATTGAGTGTCCTGATGGGCCAGGTAGAAGTCCCAGGGGATCAGGCATATCCAGAGCAGCATGCAGCCGAGCGTGGCGACTTTTCGGACAGGCTTCCAGCTTTCATCAAAACTCAAGCGGAACTCATGCTCCAGCGCGGCTTCAAATTTTGGAGGAATGAATGTTTTGAGCATGGGTCATCAGGCCGAAAAGGTGTGCTCAGTCGGCTAAAAGCCTGTGGTCTGATGGGCTTGCACGCCGCCCGTCTGCGTCGCGGCCACTCCCTGATGTCGGGCTGTACCTCGGGCAGGCTCCTCGACCCTGTCTAGGCGCACTGGCTGGCCCCCATCGACCAGCGCGACATCTGTTGCGCCTCGTCCCGCACTGGATCCACAACTCAACTGCTTCATGCCCGATATCGTCGCAGTTGTCTCGCAAGTCGGGTAGATGATTTGCCCGGGGGGCAGCATTCCTGGCCTGCGCCTCGGCGCCTGCCCAGGCGTGCAGCAACGAATTCGTCGCTCAAGATCCTCGTTGGGCTGCTTCAATCGCAGCCACATCGATCTTGCCCATGGTCATCATCGCGTCAAAGACGCGTTTGGCCACGGCCGGGTTCGGGTCGTGAAGCGCCTGCATCAAGACCCTGGGCGTGATCTGCCATGACACGCCCCATTGGTCTTTGCACCACCCGCAAGCGCTGGCTTGGCCGCCGTGCCCGATGAGGGCGTCCCAATAACGGTCCGTTTCTTCCTGGTCCTCGGTGGCGACCTGGAAGGAGAACGACTCCGTCTGTTTGAAGGCCGGGCCCCCATTGAGGCCCATGCACGGGATGCCCAAGACCGTGAAGTTCACCGTCAGCACCTGGCCTTGCTGGCCCGATGGGTAGTCCCCCGGCGCGTGCAGCACGCCGTCCACTGAAGAATTTGGAAACGTGGCCGCATAGAAGCGAGCAGCTTCTTCAGCGTCTTTGTCATACCAAATGCAAATGGTGTTCTTGGCGATGGGGGACATGTGCAGGCTCCTCGTGGCTTGTGTCAGGGCGTGATGATGTCAGTGAAGGGGCTGTAGCGGGTCTCGGTGTGGGCGGCGTCGCAGCAGGGTCGGGGACTCAGCCTTCATGCGTCCATGCCAAAAGCCAAACCACTCGCCCGCTGCGTGAGCTTCTCCAGCGCCTGCCCCCAAATCTGACGCTGTGGGCACACCAAGGTGAAGGCCAGCCGGGCGCGGGTGATGCCGGTGTAGACCAGCTCGCGGCTCAGCAACTGGCCGCCTTGGTCTGGCAAGACGAGGACGGTGTGGCCAAACTCGGAGCCTTGGGACTTGTGCACCGTCATCGCAAAGGCGGTGTCGGTGTGCGGCAGGCGCATGGGGCTGATGGCGCGCAGGGTGTCGCCTTGGGCGAACCACACCTTAAGCGTTGGGGCCTGGCCGGGCGCCGCCCAGGCCGGCAGCGTCAGGCCGATGTCGCCGTTGAACACGCCCAAGGCAGGCTCGTTGCGGGTCACCATGACAGGGCGGCCGGGCCACCACAGGCCGTCCGGGCGCAGCAGGCCCTCGTGCGCCAGAGCGTGTTGAATCGCGGCGTTGATCCCGCTCACGCCCCAGGGCCCTTCGCGCGTGGCGCACAGCAGGCGGAAGCGCTCAAAGCCCTGCAGCAGCGCTGCCACCCAGCGCTGGTGCGCCTCTTCACTGGCGGCAGGGCGCTCGGCCAATGCGGCCAGGCAGCGGGCGTAACCACCGGGTTCAGGGGCTTCTGGGCGGCCATGCAAGGCCAGGTGGGTCAGGCGGTCGCTTCGGCCTGAAAAGTCAGCGGCCAGCTCTGGCCCGGCCTGCGTCAGCGCCTGGGTGGCTGCAGCGGCGTCTCCCCGGTTGGCGGCCAGCGCCAATTGGCCAATGGGCCCGCTGAAGCGGCGGCTTTCGCGCAGCATCACGGTGAGCTGGGCCAGGGGCTTAGGCGCGCTCGTGGCCAGCATCTCGGCGGGCAAGGCCTGGCCGGTGGCTTGCTGCAGCCAGGCGGCGGTGTCGGGGCTGTAGCCTCCCCGCTCAGCGCCTTGGCAGAGGTCGCCCAACACGGCGCCGGCCTCCACCGAGGCGAGCTGGTCTTTGTCGCCCAGCAGCACCAAGCGGGCCTGGGTTGGCAGGGCGTCCAGCAGGGCGGCCATCATCTCCAGGTGGATCATGCTGGCCTCGTCCACGATCATCACATCCACCGCCAGCGGGTCGCCGGCATGGCGGGCGAACTGCCGGGTGTCGGGGCGGGCGCCCAGCCAGGCGTGCAGGGTGCGGGCGGTCTCCAGGCGGTTGACCAGCGCAGGCATGTGCAGCGTCTCGCCCGTGGTGGGCGAGGTCACTTGGGGCAAGGTCAGCAGCGCGTCGGCAATGCTGAGCTTGAGCCGTGCGGCGGCCTTGCCGGTGGGCGCGGCCAGCGCAATGCGCAAGCGGCTGGGCTCGGTCGTGGTGGCCAGCACCGTGGCCAGCAAGCGCGCGGCGGTGTAGGTCTTGCCGGTGCCGGGGCCGCCGGTGATCACACCCAGCCGGGCGCGCACGGCCAGGGCGCAGGCCTGGCGCTGCCAGTCCAATGGCCGCCCCTCAGCCGCGCCAAAGAGTTGGTCCAAGACCGGGCGCAGCAGGCTGGGCGCCGGCGCATCCTGCGCCGCTTGGCTGCGCAGGCTCAGGTGCTGAGCCACCACCTGCTCGTCGGCATGGTGGCGGCGCAGGTAGAGCCGCAGCGGGTGCTGCGCCAGCACCAGGGGCTGGCCATGGTCCGGCTGCTGCGGCTCACGCACCGTGGGTTGGCCCGCCAACACGCTGAGCCACTGCGCCTCTTGGGTGGGCAGCAAGGGCCAGAGCGCGTCGAGCGCCGCTTGGCCTGCCGGCGGCCAGGGCAGCCAGGTGCTGCGCTGGGTGTGCAGGGCTTGCAGCGGCATGCAGGTGTGGCCTTGGCCTTCCAGGTGGGAGAGCAGGGCGACGCCCAGCAGCAGTGCTGGGGGGCTCGCGGGGTGCAGCTCGTGCACCAGCGCGGCCAGCGCGGCATCCAGCCGCCTCAGCCAGCCTTGCTCGGCCCACAGGCGCAGCGTGGCCAGCAGCTCCGGTGCGCTGAGCGTGGCGGCCGCCGGCGTTGGGGCGTCGGGCTCGTCAAACAAGGAGCGGGTGAGGTTGGTGCTCAGCATGGCTGGCCCTCCAGCATGGCGTCCAGCGCGTGCAGCAGCGGCCAGGGCGTGGGCACCGTCAGCACCCCATGGCTGGGGGCGGCCACGCCGCGGATGAACCAATAGAGCGCGCCGCCCAAGTGCTGCTCAGGCTGGTAAGCGGCGCCCAAGCGGCTGCGCAGCAGGCGGTGCAGGGCCAGCAGATAGAGGACAGCCTGCACGTCGTAGCGGGCTTCGACAAAGGCTTGCGCCATGCGCTCGGGCGTGTAGGCGGCGTCCTGCGAGCCCAGGTGGTTGCTCTTGTAATCCAACACCCAGAAGCGGCCTTCGTGCTCGACCACCAGGTCGGCAAAACCCATCACCAGGCCGTGCAGTTGGCGCTGGGGCAGGGCGGGCCGGGGCAGATCGGGCCAAAGCTGGGTTTGGCAGAGCCGGTGCACCTCGGGCGCATCTAACTGGGCTGCGGGCAGCCAAAACTCCATCTCGGCCATCACCCGTTGCAGTGCTGGGGCGGGCACGCCGGGGCCTTGCGCTGCTTCATCGCACAGTGGGGCGGCCAGCAGGGCTTGCAACCAGGCGACGCCGTCGTCGGCTTGGGCGCTGCGCCCTGCGCGCTCAAAGCGCTGGCGCAGCGCCACGTCGGTGCCTGGACCCCAGGCAAAGTGATGATGGGCCAGCCACTCCAGTTGCTCATGTAGAAAGTTACCCGCCAGCGCGCCGCGCTCAAAGCGGTGCCAGGGTGCTAAAGCGACGGGCGTGGGTGGAGGCGGCACGTCGGGCGCGTCGGCCAGGGCTTCATCCTCTGCGGCCTGGCGGGGCAGGGGCGTCAGCGCGGCGCTGTGCGTCCCCATGGCCCGCACCAGCGATGAAAAGCTCGCCACGCCCCAGCGGGTGTCAAAGCCACCGGCATAGGGGCGGGAGGGCGCCAACGCAGGCGGGGCCTCGGCGGCCGCCCAGCGGGTCAGCGGGGCTGGGTCTTGGGCGGGCTCGATGCGCAGCGCAGCGCCCAGCGTGCGGCGGCCCGGCCAGTCGTCTACGGCCGCTTCAAGGGCTCGGACGTCGACCTCCTCAGGCCCTAGCAACAACCGGCCCAAGGCGCTGCGGTGACCTTGGGGTAACTTGCTGTTCTGATGCCTCAGGGGCGCAAAGCCCAGCCACAGCGCATGGCGGGCGCGGGTCAGGCCCACGTACAGCAGGCGCAGCTCTTCGCGCAGGCGCTCATGGTCTTCTGCGGCCTTGGTCTCGTCGCTGGGGTTCAGGTCCCATTGCTTGTCAGCACTGTCCGGCAGGGCGCGCTGCACCGCTTTGACCCCCGACTTTTGAAGGGGGCGGAAATGGCCCGCAAAGGGCATCAGCACCAGCGGGTACTCCAGGCCCTTGCTTTGGTGGATGGTGACAATCTTGACCAGGTCCGCGTCGCTCTCCAGCCGCACGATCTGGTCTTCCGCCTGGCTGCGCCCGGCGCGGGCCTCCAGCACATGCTGGGTCAGCCAGCGGATCAGCCCCGCTTCGCCCGGCACAGCCAGTGCGTCTTGCGAGGCTTGCTGCATCAGCTCGGCCAGGTGCAGCACGTTGGAGAGGCGGCGCTCGCCACCAAGCTGGGCTAGCCACCTTTGCGGCAGCCCCAGCCGATGCAAGGTCTGGCGCCACATGGGCAGCACGCCCTGGCTGCGCCAGATGTGTTGCAGGCTGCGCATCAGCTCGCAGCGCTCGTCGAGCAACGCATCGTCTTGGGCCATGCGCTGCAGTTCAGGAAGGCTCAGCGCCCAGGTACTGCTGGCCCAGGCGGCGCGCACCAGGCCCAGGTCGCCAGGCTGGGCCACGGCTTGCAGCCAGCGCAGCATGTCCAAGGCCTCTTGGGAGTCGAACACGGACTCACGGTCACTCAGATAGACCGAGGGCAGGGCGCGGGCGCGCAGTGCTCGTCTCATGGCTTGGGCCTCGCGGCGGCCAGGCACCAGCACGGCGATATCGGCGGGGCGCAGGCGCACAAAGCCCTGATTCGGGGTCTGGCTGTCAAAGCCTGCGCCCTCGTCCATCAGCCAGGTGCAGATGCGCTCGGCGGCCAGGGCGGCCATGCGCGCGCGGTAGGCGTCGCCGTTCAGCAGCTCGCCGTCCCAGCACACCGTCAGCGCGGCTTGATCCACGCCACCGACCACCCAGCGCTCGCGGCGGCCTTGGGCCTGCACCGGCGTGAAGGGCAGGGGGTTGCGGCCATCAGCCTCGCGGTAGGCAAAGGCGCCGCGGTTGGCGTCGCGCCTTTCGGCCTGCTCAAACAGCGCGTTGACCGCCTGCACCACGGCCGTGCTGGAGCGGAAGTTGGTGCCCAGGCGGTAGTGCCGCCCCTTCGTTGCGCGGCGCGCTTGCAGGTAGCTGGCAATGTCGGCCCCCCGGAAGCGGTAGATGGACTGCTTGGGGTCGCCAATCAGCAGCAGGGCAGTGGCCGGGTCGTTGGCGGCCGTGTGGAACAGCGCGTCAAAGATGCGGTACTGCAGGGCTGAGGTGTCCTGAAACTCATCGATCAAGGCCACCGGCGTTTGCGCCACGATGCGCTCGCGCAGCCGTGCGCCTTGCGGCCCAGCCAGGGCTTTGGCCAGACGCTCTTGCACCTCACCAAAGCCCAATTCCCGCCGGGCTTGTTGCAGGGCGCGCAGGCGGCGCTGCACGGCATGGGTGGCGACGCAGCGCAGGGCGGGGGCGAGCTCGGGGAGGGTGGCGAGCTCGTCCATCAGTTGCGCAAACTCGGCAAACAGGGGCGGCAAGACAGGATCCGCTGCATGCTTGGCGCGGCAGCCGAGCAGCCCCTCGGGCCTCAGCTTCTCTGCGCCAGCCCCAAGTGCCTTGAGGTCCAGTGATTCTGCGCCCTCTTGCTGGGCCCAGGACGCCAGCGCGTCCAGCCACTTCTGGACGCTGGTCGATCTCAGCTTGTTGCCATTCCAGTCCTTGCTAGCCAGTTGCACTTCGAACCATTGGCTCATTGCCACTATCCGCTCAGCCCAGCCCTGGCGTGCGGCCTGCACCCGGCGCAGTCGCTCACCGCCCACGTCATCCAGCGCCTGCGCCAAGTTGGCATGGGGTGAGTCGGGCAGGGTGTGGGGCAGCAGGTCTTTGAGGTCGGCTTCCATCGCATCCAGGCTGGGCCAGACGCTGGCCAAGGCCGCCATCTGCGTTGGGCTCAGCGGGTAGGCCTGTTGGCGCCAGACGTCCTGCAGGGCTTGTTGGCGCAGGGCTTGCTCGTCGGGCTGCAGGGTTTCGTCGAACAGGCTGCCGCTGTCCAGCGCGTGTTCGCGCAGCATGCGCTGGCACCAGGCGTCGATGGTGTGGATGGCCGCGTCGTCCATGCTGCTGGCCGCTTGCTCTAGCCGCCAAGCCGCTTGCGGCCACTGGCTTTCAGGCCAATCCGTTTTCAGGGCCTTGAGAAAGCCGTCCTCGTCTTGGGCCGAGAGGCTGCCCCGGAAGGCCTGTGCCGCTTGCACCAAGCGGGCCCGAATGCGGTCGCTCAACTCGCGCGTTGCGGCGCGGGTGAAGGTCATCACCAGGATCTGGTCGGGCCGCAGCGCCTGCGGGTAGGCCGCCTCGCCGCCATGCCCCAGCACCAAGCGCACGTAGAGCGCGGCCATGGTCCAGGTTTTGCCGGTGCCCGCACTGGCCTCAATGAGGCGGCTGCCCCAGAGCGGAAAGCGCAAGGGGGCCAGGTCTTGCACGGTGTCGTCGGTGCTCATCATTCGTCGCGGCCCTCCGCATCCGGCTCGTCGCCGGCCTCGGCATGCCATTCGATCTGCGCGTTGGTGGCCCAGGCGGCGAGCGGCTCATAGACCGCCTCGGCCAGATCTTCAAACTCGCCACTGGCCAACAGGCTTTCGGCGTCGGGGAAGAGCCTGGCCACGGCGGGGTGATCCACGTCGCCGACTTGGCGTTCGTCCCCCTCAAAGGCCTGGGCCACGTCTTGGTCCAGGGCGTGGGCCAAGCCGGCCCTCAAGGTGAGCGGCAAGGGCCGGGTTTGGCCCTGAGCCCAGGTGCTCAACAGTTGGTTGAGCACCTCACCGGCGCTGTCGGCGTCTGGCGCTTCCAAGCGCACGGTCGCATCCGCACCGATCAAGGTCAGCCCGGCGAGTTGCCCCTGTGCGGCCAGTGCCGTCAAGCCGACCCAAGCCGCCAGCAGCTTGTCGGGGCGGACGCGGTCCGCCTGCTTCTGGCGGGTGGCGCGGATCGCCACTTTGCTGGCCGAGACCTCCACCCACTGAAAGGCTCCGGGGCTCTTGGGTTGGCCGCGCAAGCCTGGGCACCAGTCGTCCAGCGGCGCTTGCTCATGGGGCCAGTGCAGGGCCACCGGGCCCAAGGCCTGGGGCCAGGCTTGCAGTGCCTGCAGCCACGCTTGCAAGCTGTGCTGCCAGGTGGCGCGCAAGCGGGCCAGGCCTTGCTCGCCGGGCGCGCCCAGGGGCAGTTGGCCCGCGCGGGCCCAGCGCTGCACCATCGCGTCCATCAGGGCCGGCACTTGCGCTTGTGCGGCTCTGGTGTCGCCGTCTTGGCACAGGGCCAGCAGCGGGGCTTGCAGGCCTTGCAAGGCCGCGTCACCCAGTTGCCAATGCGAGAGGCCATCCAGGGCAAACACTTCGTCGTCGCCAGCGCCTTCTTCGGGGTCGCGCAACACCACCTGTAACTGGCGCTGCAGGTAGTCGGCCACCGGGTTCTTGAGCCAGCGGGCCAGCGCTTTGAGCGTGACGGGCTGCGGGCCATCCGTCGGCGCGCTGCTTTGATGCTGTGGGACGTCGCTGGGGCTGTCATGCGCGCCACGCCACTCGGCCGCCCAGGTGTGCAGGGCGCTGCCTTGCTCAAAGTAGCGGCGGCTGAAGGGCTGCAGCGGGTGGTCCACGGTGCGGGCCTGCACAGCGGCCTCGCCCCAGCCGCTGGCCAGGTAGTCGCGCAGTTGGGCCACCAGCACCGAGGGCGGTTGCTCGCTGTTATTGCGTGGGCTGAAACCAGCCCAACTGAGATAGAGCACGCGGCGCGCGGCCAGCAGGGCGTCGAGCATCAGTTGGCGGTCGTCGTCGCGGCGCGAGCGGTCGCCCGGGCGCGCCATGCCCGGCAGGGCCAGCAGGTCGAAGTCATTGCGCGGGCTGCGGCGCGGGTAGTCACCTTCGTTCATGCCCAGCAAAGCCACCACTTCAAAGGGAATAGCACGCATGGGCATGAGCGTGCAGAAGGTCAGGCCACCGGCCTTGAAGCGCTTGTTGATGGAGGGCTCGTCCACCGCGTTCAGCCAAGCCTCGCGGGCCACCTCCAGCGGCAGCTCGGTGCTGAACTGCGCCTCGGCGCAGTGCGCCAGCCAGGTGCCCAGGGCGTTGTCCAGCGCGGCCAAGGTTTGGCGCTCGTCGTCGGTTTTGGCCAGCAGCAGGTCAGCCAGCAGTGCGCGGAAGCGCTCGGCCCAGTGCGTGGGCGTGGCGGGCTTGGAAAGCTGCTGCGCCCAGTGCAGCAGGCGCTCCAGCAAAAGTGCCAGGCTGCCGGCCAGCTCGGCCTCCAGGCCGCCGACTTCGGTGTAAGGGGCGATGCCCGCAAACTCGCCGTCGCCCCGTGGGCCGTTCATAAAGCCCAGCAGCATGCGCCGCAGGGCCCAGAGGCCCGAGGTCGTCTCGCCGCTGGCGCCCAGGCCCAGGCTGTCGCGGTGGTTGGCGTCCAGGCCCCAACGCCAGGCGGCGCCTTCCATCCAAGCGGTCAGGCGGGGCAGGCCGTCTTCGGGCAGGCCAAAGCGCTGGCGCAGCGCCGGCACGTCCAGCAAGTCGCGCAGCTCAGACAGAGTGCAGCGCTGCTGAGGCAGGCGCAGCAGCCAGTCCAGCGCGGCCAGCAAAGGGCTGGTGTCGCGGCTGGAGAGGTCGGCGATGTCAAAAGGAATGAAGCGGGGGTCGTGGCGCGGCATGGCGCCAAAAACCGCGTGGATGGCCGGGGCGGCGGCGGCGATGTCGGGCACCATCACCACCATGTCGCGTGGGTGCAGCGGCTCACCCCCACCCTCCGCCATCAGGCTCAGCAAATGGTCTTGCAGCACCTCCAGCTCGCGCACTAGGCTGTGGCAGCGGCGAAAGACGATGCTTTGGTCCTCATCTGCCAAGACCAGGCGCGGGTGCTCATGCAGCGGGCGCAGGTCGCGGATATGGGCTTGGACCTGGCCCAGCCAGGGCAGGGTGTCGGCCGGGCTGTCGTCGAACAGGTCGATGCGGGGCACATCCAATGCGGCCTGCAGGCGCTGGGACTCATCGAAAGCGTCGAGTTGTCGCACCAAGTCGCGGGCCTGCCGGCCCCAGGCCGCCAGCAGCGGGTGGGCATGGGCGTGCATCTGCTCCAGGGGCACGAGGCTCAAGTCTGCGCCGCGCGACGTCTGCCGCTTGCTGGCGGCGCGCAGCAGCTCGCGGCCGTCGATGATGTCGCCCCAATAGACGCTGCAAGGGTTGGGCAGGGCCAGCATCACCGGGATGCGGGTGGCGAGTGCCGCCAGGAGATCGAGCGTGGTGGCCGGCAAGTGCGTGGTGCCAAACAGCAGCACGCGGCCGGGCAGGGGCTGGGCCGTGGGCTCGCCGCCGCGCAGAGCGGCGATGGCCCGGCTGTGCACCTCGGGGCGCAGGCCGCGCTGGTCGGCCTCGTCGGTCACGGTGGCCAGCACCTTGCGCCACAGCGCGGCCTGCCAGGCTTGGTCGGCGGGCAGCGGGGCGCTGCCGCCGCTTGGGGCTCGCAGCACATCATGCTGGACGGCCCAATCGTCCAGCCAGTCGGCGCGGTACATCTGGTACTGGTCGAACAGGTCGGCCAGGGTTTGGGCCAGTTGCCAGCGGCGGGTGGCCGCTTGCTCGCCGTGGCCCAGGTAAGCGCGCAGGGGCACCAAGGCGTCTTCTTGGGCCCAGGTGGCCAGGCCTTGCATCAAGCGCCAGGTCAGCGGGGCTTTGTCCAGTGCCGACTCAAAGGGCACGGTGTGCGCCCCCAGCACCTGTCGGTAGAGGCGCCAGATGAAGCGAGCCGGCAATTCCACCTGCGAGGCCGCGCACACGCCCCAGCGCTGGGCCAGGTTCATCTTCAGCCACTCGGCCATGCCGTTGGAGGGTACCAGCATGATCTCTGGCTCCAGCGGCGGCAGGGGGTGGGCGGCCAGCCACTGGGCGACGGCGTCGGCCAGCCATTCCAGGCGGTTGCCGTGCAGCACCAAGAGGCCGGGAGGGTGTAAGGAGGAAGAGGCGGGCGCGACCATGAGAGATTGACTTTAACGTCTGGCATTCAAGATGCCCGGTGATGCCCCGCCTTTTTGAGCCCCTGGCGGCGCCCCCAGGCCCTTAGACTGGATCGATCATGACCTACCTTCCGCAAACCGGCCTGATCCTCACGGGGGGCGGTGCGCGTGCGGCCTACCAAGTGGGCGTGTTGAAAGCGCTGAGAGACATTCGCCAAGGCTGCGCCGCAGAGCCGGGCAACCCCTTCCCGGTGATTGCCGGTACCTCGGCTGGCGCCATCAACGCCGCCGCACTGGCGGGTTGTGCCGATGACTTTGACCTCGCAGTGACGAAGCTGGTCGAGGTGTGGGCGCAGTTTCATGCAGACCAGGTCTACCGTGCCGATTCGATCGGTGTGATCCGCAGCGGCGCGAGCTGGTTGACCATGATGTCGATTGGCTGGGTGATTGCCCGCTGGCGCAAGCTCAAGCCCCGCTCGCTCTTGGACAACAGCCCGCTGGCCAGCCTGCTGAGCCAGATGGTGGCGGTGGAGCGCGTGCCGCAACTGATAGCCCAAGGGCACTTAAAGGCCTTGGCCGTGAGTGCGTCGAGCTACAGCAGTGGTCAGCATGTGACGTTTTATGACGCGGCCGAGCCCGCCGACCATTGGGTGCGCTCGCAGCGCATGGCGGTACACAGCCGCATCAGTGTCGAGCACTTGCTGGCGTCTGCGGCCATCCCGTTTGTGTTTCCGGCCACCCGCTTGCCGCTCTTGGGCGAGCAAGAGTGGTTTGGCGATGGCTCCATGCGCCAGGCTGCACCCATTTCACCCGCTGTGCACTTGGGGGCCGAGCGCGTGTTGGTGGTGGGGGCCGGCCGCATGCATGAGCCGCCGGGGCGGCGCGTGGGCAGCACCGATTACCCGAACATGGCGCAGATCGCCGGCCATGCGCTCTCCAACATTTTTTTGGATGCCTTGGCCGTGGATGTGGAGCGCCTGCAGCGCATCAATGCGACGCTGCGGCTCTTGCCGCCCGAGGCGCGGGCCCACACGCATTTGCGGCCCATCGATGTGCTGGTGATTGCGCCCACCCAGCGCTTGGACGATATCGCAGCCCGCCATCTCAACGCCTTGCCCACGCCCATCCGGGCGCTGCTGCGCGGCGTGGGGGTGAATGGGCAAGGCCAGACCGCACGTGGGGCCGCTTTGGCCAGCTACTTGCTCTTTGAGTCGGACTACACCCGCGAGCTGATGGCCTTGGGCGAGGCCGACACCCAGGCGCGGCGAGCAGAAGTGCTGAGCTTTTTTGGCTGGCGTGAGCCTGCGGCCGTGTCGGCACCTGCGCTGGGTTCGTCGGCCGCTGCACTCACGGTGATGTCGCCGGCTTAGGGGCCGGCCAGGCTTGGCCGTTGATGCGCAGGCCGTGGTCGGACAAGCGCTTCGCCTTCGCTGGCCCCAGGCCTTTGATGCGACGCTGGGCATCCGCCCAATCGACGAACAGGCCTTGGCTGCGCGCTTGCAGCAATCGCTCAGCCCACTGCGGCCCAAGGCCCGCGACCTGCTCAAGCTCGGCTTGATTCGCCAGATTCAGCTCCGTGGTGTCCCGGCTCTGGGCACTCACTTGGCACAGCGGCCCGCTCAGGGCGCACAGCGCCATCAGCTTCAACAAGGCGAGGCGAAGGCGTCTGGCTGGCATGAGCGGGATTGTGCAATGCGGGGCCGGCCACGGCCTGCAACTGCACTTTGCCCGAACGCCGCGCGTCGTCAAAATCGGCCTCAATGTCGGCCAGTGCCTCTGGGCCATCGACCTGCAAGCCGCGGATGCCCAGGGCTTGATTGCGGCCCTGGGTTTTGGCCAGGTAGAGCGCCATGTCAGCCAGGTTCAAGGCTTGCTCCCACCGGATCAGCAAGCTGTCAGGCGAGAGCGGGAAGGCTCCGAATCCCACCGACGCGGTGACGGTGAGCGACACCGTAGGCAGCTCAAACGGCCGCTCGCCGATGGCCGCCAAGACGGCTTGGGCCATCTGGGCTCCTCGGGCAGGCTGGGCAGGGTTCAGGTGGATGGCGAACTCCTCACCGCCCCAGCGGCCGAGCACATCGCCCGGGCCCATCAGGCCTGAGAGCCGGCGCGCCACCTCTTTGAGCACCAGGTCACCGCCGCTGTGTCCGTAGTCGTCGTTGATGCGTTTGAAATGATCGAGGTCGATCAACAACAAGCCGCCGCAATACTCGCCCCTGCTGCCCTGTGCCGCCTGCAGGCTGCGTTGCAGGCAGCGTCGGTTGGCCAAGCCCGTCAGGCTGTCTTGTTCGCTTTGCACGCGCAAGTCGTCTTGGCGGCGCCGCAAGAGCTGTTGCGCCTGCCGCATGCGCCTGACCAGCAGGCCCAGCACCACCATGATCAAGCCAGCCAGCACGGCCAGCCAAACCCAGAGGCGTTGCCTGGCTTGGTGGTTATCCAGGCGCACACGCTGCACAGCGTTCTCACGCGCTTGGAGTTCGATCTCGCGCTTTTGGGCGTCGCGCTCAAAGCGGTTGTGCAGGCTGGCCAGCGCGGTCTCGCGGTCGGCAGCCATGGCCTCTCGTTTGAGCTTGCGCTCGCGGTGATAGGCCGAGAGTGCGCCCGAGGTGTCACCCACCCGCGCCAGGGCTTCGCTGTACTCCTGCAAGCAGGCGGCCAGCTCATCATGCGCGCCCGAGCCTTCCCACAACGCCAGCCCCATTTCGACCTCACGCTTGCCGGCAGCGATCTGGCCCAGTGCAATCCGTGCCATGCCCAGGTTGTGGTGAAGCGTTGCTTCCAGCCGGCGGTCGTTGAGGGCGCGCACACCGTGGTGGGCCTGGTTCAGCATTCGGATGGCTTCTTGCGGCCGGCCAGCGTTCAAGGCCCAGTCTGAGAGATTGATCCACAGATTGCTGGTCTGGCGGGTCAACTGGGCCGACTGGGCCAGCGCCAAAGCCTCGCGCAGGTGCATCTGGACGCCTGGCAGATCGTTGCGACGCTGATGCAGCTCTGCGGTGAACATCAGGACACGCACCTTCATGTCGGGCTCTTGAGAGCGCTCGGCCCACTGGCGGGCCTCTCGCAGGCGTGCCTCGGCGGCGTCCAGCTCATCGACCCGCATGGCTTGGATGGCCAGTGACAGCGTTGACAAGGATTGCCGGTAAGGGTCTTGGTGGGCTTGTGCAATGGTCAGGGCGCTGTCTGCCAACTGCTGGGCGTCATGGTCGAGCCCACGGATGCGTGCGGCCCCGCTGGCCAGCATTTCGAGCTGCCAGCGCAGGCGCCAGCCACACGTTGGGGCTTGTTGGGCGCAGGCAGACTGCAGCCGCGCCAAGCCCGACTGAGCCAACCTCGCTGTGGCCTCAGGCTGTGCCTCAACTTGCGCGAGCTGTGCCAGCACCATGTCGGCAGCGGCCTGTCCATCGCTGTCACCGGGCACCGGGTTGGCTTGCCGCAAGGCGTCTGCGAGGGCTCTGGCTTCTTTGGCTCGGCCGTTGGCGGCCAAGATCAAGCCCTTGGTGACTTGCCGCCGGAACTCATCGTCCGGACGGCTCACCTTCAAGGCTTCCAGGGCCTTGAGCGCAGGCTCCGGCGATTCGCGGCCTTGCCGCTCGAGCTTGTCCAGCGTGTCCGTCAAGGCGGTGGCTTGGGCGCAGGGGGCGATGCCGAAGGCCAGCAACAGCAAGGCGGCCCACTTCATGCGGCCACTCCCCGCGTCTGGGCTTCAGCATGGCCTTCTAGGAGCTGCAGGTCGACATCCCCTTTGCGCCAGGCTTCTTCGAGCGTAGAGGCCAGCGCCAAGAGCTCGCCTTCATGGGCGATGCGATCGGTCTTGACCCCGTAAGCGCGGTTGCGCCCGTGGGCTTTGGCCAGGTAGAGCGCCGTGTCGACCACATCCACCGCGCGTTCCCACGGCAGCATGAGCTGGCCTGGGCCGATGGGGAAGCAGGCATAACCCACGGATGCGGTGATGGCGATGCTGCGGCGTTCGTGCTGCACAGGCGCTTCGCTGAGGCTGTCGAGCACACGCTGGGCCAGGTGCTCGGCATCGCTCGGCGTGGCCATGTGGGTGGCGATCAGGAACTCTTCGCCGCCCCAGCGCACCACCAAGTCGTCGGAGCGGACGGCGGCGCTCAAGCGGCTCGCCACCCCCACCAGCACGGCATCGCCGGCGGCATGGCCGAACTCGTCGTTGATGCGTTTGAAGTGATCCAGGTCGATCAGCATCAAGCAGCCCTGCCAGCGGCCATCCCGCTGTTGCTCGGCCATCACCTGCGCGGCTCGGCGGCGGTTGGCCAGCCCGGTGAGCGGGTCGCGTTCGCTCTGAACCAACAACTGGGCATTGACCTGTGCGAGTTGCTGATTGGTGCGTTGGGTTTGGCGCCAAAGGCGGGCCAGCAGGGCCATCGTCAAGGCGCTGACGATGGCGATGACCAGCCAAGTACGTTCTTGAAGCTGCTCCCCCTCCAGGCTGGCCTCTTGCAGGGCAGACTCCTCGCGCAGCCATCGCAGCTCTCGCATGCGCTCTTTGCGTTCATAGCTGGCCTGCATCTCCAGCATGGCTCGCTGCTGCTTCTCCTTGAACAATTGGTCTGCCAGTTGACGATGCTGAAGGTAGAGATTCAGCGCAGTCTTGAGGTCGCCAGCGCGCTCAAAGTAGCCGGCTGCTTCAAATAGCCGCCCGGACTTCGCGCTGATCTGGCCCAGTTCTTCGTCGATGTGGATCGCCTCGTTCAGCCGAGCTTTGGCGGTCTCAAACTGGCCCTGCATGATCTTGGCCATGGCCAAGTTGGACAAGGCGACTGACATCACATATTTGTCGTCCAGCTCACGCCCCATGCGCAAGGCCTGCTCTGATTGCTGCGTGGCCAGGCTTGCGTTTTGGCTCTTCAGGCTGAAGTCTGCGGCATTGGCCAAGAACAGGGCCAATCCGTGGGGGTTGCCGAGCTGCTCCATCAGCTTCAGCGCTTCTTGCATGTACAGCAGGCCGGTGACGGAATCGCCGGAGTCGGCTTCCACAAAGGCTTGGGTGTTGAGCACCTGCGCCAAGAGCTCCGGATGGCCGAAGGCTCGCGCCTGGGCCAGCGCCTTGGTGTTGAAAGCACGGGCCGCTTTCAGGTCTTGCGAATTCAGGTACAGCAAGGCCACGGACGAGCGTGTGAGGATGATGCGCCGTTCATTACCGACTCTCTCGGTGACTTCGAGGCATTGCAGGCGCAGCCTCAGCGCCTCTTCAAAATGCCCCGTTTCTTCCTCGACGGCGCTCAGCAGGTCCAGCAAGCGCAGGCGAATCATGTCGTCGACATCCGGTGTCATGTCCGCCATGGCATCACGCAGCCAACGCTTGGCTGCCTCGGCATGCGCCTCCATGGTGGCTTGCAGAATCCCAGAGGCCACCCGTGCATCGGCATTGTCCAGACGCTTCAGTTCGTCAAACAGTTCCGGGCCGACCGGGGTGTTGGGTGGCCTCACCAAGCCCAAGGCCAGCAGAAGTTTGGGTTTGTCTTGCGGGGCAGCCGTCTGCAGCAGCTTTTGCAAGGCCACCCGCATGGCCGGCGTCTCTGTGCTGGGCTGGCCCACGATGCGCTCGATCTCTTGGTCGATGGCCTGCGTCTCTGAGCGCGAGTGCACGAACGTGCCCAGCGCCAGCAAGACTGCGACGCAGGCGTGTCGCACGGTGTGACGTAACCCTCCTAAGTTCATGACGTCCTATCGGTCTGTTGGGGGCACTCTTGAGCAATATGCACGCTGAACTCGCATTCCTTGCGCGGCGCGCTGGCTCTCGGCGTGCGCATTCTTCAGCGGTGACAGGGTGTTTCCTTCGCATTGCGATTCTGGGCCTTGGGCCGCTGCGGAGCGCACTGACATATGTCCTACACAAGGCCCATGGATTGGCCGAAAACCCTCTCCAGATGAACGCTGAACCAACTAGAGGGCCAGGATGACGGATCGCGCACCGATGGAAGTCGTGCTCGCGGCGTCGCCCGTGGGTGTTCAGTTCATGGAGCACTGGCACTTGCCCGCTTTTGCCGCCGACACCGAGGGTCACCTGGTTTGGGCCAATGCGGCTTTCGCACAAGCGTTCGAAGACGACTTGACGCACCTTCTGGGCAGCGATCTCAGAGCCTGGGTGAGTGCTTGGCAAGGCCCAACTGCTTGGCAGACGCTGAGCCAATCGGGCGCAGCGAGCCAAGCCTGTGGGCTGGTCTGCTTTGCGCGCCCGCAGCGCCAACCTTTGTGGATGGAGGTGTCCTGCTGGCGCGTGGTGCCTGATGCGCTGGGCCCCATCATGTTCGTCGCGTCAGACATGACGGCTCAGCGGGGCGCCCAGGAGCGCCTGAGCGAAAGCAATGATCGCTTGCGGATCGCCTTGGAGGGCGGCAATGACGGCCTGTGGGACTGGCTGGACACGCACAGCCAAGACATGTGGTGGTCGCCGGAATTTGTGGGCTTGTTGGGCTATGAGGCGGGCGAGATCGAGCCCAGCTTGGTGAGCTTCGACAGCCTGCTCCACCCCGACGATCAGGAGGCGACGTTCACGGCGCTCGCGCAGGCCTTGGAAGGCGGCGCGGAGTATCGGGTGGAGTTTCGCCTGCTCACCAAGGCCGGCGGCTACCGCTGGTTCCGCTCGCGCGCCAAGGTGCTGCGCGACGAACACGGCGAGCACCGGCGCATGGCGGGCTCGCTGCAAGACATTGATGACCTGAAGCGCAGCCAAGAGCGCTTGGACTTGGCCCTGGAAGGCGGCAGCCAAGCGCTCTGGGACTGGCTGGACACGCACAGCCAAACCATGTGGTGGTCGCCGCAGTTCTATCGCATGTTGGGTTACAGCCCGGGTGAAATTTCCGCGGACCTGGCCGTGTTCGACACCCTGGTGCATGAAGACGATCAGGCCTCTTACTTCGAGGCACTGGGTGGAGCCCTCGACGATGCGCCGCACCTGAACGTGGAGTGCCGCCTCAAGACCAAGAGCGGCGCCTATCGTTGGTTCAAGCTGCTTGGCAAAGTGTTCCGTGATGGCAGTGCGCTGCACAGCCGCATCGCTGGCTCCATGCACGACATTGACGACAGCAAGCGCATTCAGGCGGACATCCGACGCCGCCAAGAAGAGTTGGGGGCGATTGCTGCCATCAGCCCGGATGGCTTCTTGTCGTTTGACGAGGACTATCGCCTGCGTTTTTCCAGCGACGCCGTCGGTCGCCTGACCGGCTTGGACGTGCAGGCGGCCATGGGCCAGACCTTGCAGGCCGTGTTGCAGACGCTGAGCCAACTCAGCACGCAAGCGGATCTGCGCTTGGATGAGGCGACTTTGCACGAGGGCTCGGTGCAGACCGGTGTCACGGCCTCGCCGGGGCGCACGGTGGAGTTCTCATGGCACCAGGCCGTCACGGCTGCAGGTGGTGCCAGCGAAGGCAGCGACACCGAAGGCACCCACTTGCTGCGCGTGCGCGATGTGACGGTGGAGCTGGAGGCCGAGCAGATCAAGGCGGACTTCCTGACGGCGGCAGCCCATGAGCTGCGCACGCCGCTGGCCAGCGTCTATGGCTATACCGAGCTGCTGCTGAATTACGACATGCCGCCCGAGCGGCAGAAAAAGATGCTGGCGACCATCTATCGCCAGTGCGAAGTGTTGATGACCATCGTCAATGAACTGCTGGACATGGCCCGCATCGATGCGCGAGGTGGGCAAGCCTTCGACTTGGAACCTGTCGATCTGCACCTGCTGGTGTCTGAGGTCATCAGCGAGTATCCCGTGCCCCCCGACCGACTGGCGCCCCTCTTGGAGGCGGGGCCGGGGCCGTGGGTGGCCCAGTCCGACCCGACCGAGGTGAAGCAAGTGCTGCGCAACCTGCTCTCCAACGCCTACAAGTACTCTGCAGCGCCCACGCCGGTGGTGATCCGGCTGGGCACAGCGGCGACGTTGGGAGGGCACAGCGGGCTGTCCATCAGCGTGTGTGACCAAGGGATCGGCATGGATGCCGAGCAATTGGGCCATGCCACGGAGCGCTTCTGGCGGGCCGACAAGAGCGGCCATGTGCCCGGCGCCGGCTTGGGGCTGAGCTTGGCCCAAGAGGTGGCGGAACTGCTGCGAGGGCAGCTGGTCTTGAACAGCACCTTGGGTGAGGGCACGCAAGCTCAGGTCTTGTTGCCCATGGCCTAGCGCCTGGACTGGCCCATAAAAAAGCCGCCCCTGCATGCAGTGGGCGGCTTTTTGATTTGGCTCCTCGACCTGGGCTCGAACCAGGGACCTACGGATTAACAGTCCGGCGCTCTACCGACTGAGCTATCGAGGAATTGATCGGTACGCTAACGAATCAGGTTCACTTGGCTCCCCGACCTGGGCTCGAACCAGGGACCTACGGATTAACAGTCCGGCGCTCTACCGACTGAGCTATCGGGGAAGTGAAGCCTCAGATTATAGGCAGAAAATTCGCTGCTTCGCGAACTCGCCTTACAAATTCACTTGCAGCGAGGCCCGCCAGGTGCGCGGCGCCAGCGGGTAGAGGTAGCTGTGGCCGTACTGATAAGGTGTTTCTTGCCAAGCACGGCGGTCAAAGACATTGTCCAAGCCCGTGCGCAGCAGCCACTCTGCCCCTGCGGCCTTCAGGCTGTAGCGGGCCGATAGGCTGGTGGTGGTCCACGACGCGACTTGCAGGCTGTTGTCCGGCAGCACAAAGCGCGGTCCTTCGTGGGCCAGTTGGGCTTGCAGGGTCAGGCCGGGCAGGGCGGCCAGTTGATGGGCCGCCATCACGCGCAGGCTGCGCTGGGCCACGTTGGTAGGCACCAAGCCATTGATGCTGGCCGTGGCGCTGCCTTCGCGGCGGGCTTGCAGCCACAGCGCACTGCCGCGCAAGCTCCAGGCGCCCCAGCGGGAGTCGGCGTTGGCTTCTAGGCCACGGTGCCGCTCATGGCCATCGATGCGGCGGGTACAACTGCGTTCAAGGTCGCACTCCCCAAAGTCAGCGGCCACGGGACGCTGGATGTCAAACAGGGTCACCCCCCAGCCCAGCGCCTTGCTGTTGTGCTTGAGGCCCAGTTCATACTGGGTGCTCTTGAGCGCCGGCAGGGGCTCGCCAGGGTTGGTGTAGCGCGAGCGGTTTGGGGTCACGTCGGTCTCCACCCCTTGACCCGCACTGGCATAGGCCATGGTCTCCGGGCTCAATTGCCAGGTCGCGGCCAGCCAAGGCGTCGCAAAGCGTTGCTCATAGCGGATGGCGCGGCTGCCGTCGGTGCGCACGCTGCTGCGGTCGAGTTGGCTTGCACGCAGACCCAGCCACAGGCTCCAGTCCTGGGCCAGCTCCATGCGGTCACGCAGGTGCCATTCCAGGCTGCGTTCATCGCGCTGGGTGTTCTCATCGGTCAGATCCGGCGCGGCGGGCACTTGCACGCTGCCATCCACCTGGCCCACGCCGGCCCAGTTATAAGCTTGGCGGCCAAAGCGTGCGGTGAGCTGGCTCCATTGCAGGCCGGTCGAGAGGTGGTGCTTCAGGTGGGCCGTGCGCCACTGGCCTTCAAGATTCAAGGCCAGCGCTTGGGTGCGGCGGCGCTCGCCTTCGCTGCGGAAGTCATAGAGGTCGAAGCTGCCGTCGCTGCAATAGCGGTCGTAGTTGTTCTCGGCGCTGCAGCCATAGGGGAAGGCCAGGCGGTCGTCGGTGTGCAGGTGTTGGCTGACGGCATGGGCTGTGAACTGCCAGTCTTTGCTCAAGGCCCGCGTCCAGCGCAGGCTGGCGGTTTGGCCCTCAAACACCACGGGCTGGCTCCAGGACTGGTTATTCAGGTTCAAGCGCGGGTCAAACTCATCCGCGCTGGGCAGGCGCGTGCCCAAGAGGCTGAACCCGGGGACGCTGGGCTGAGACTGGCGGCTCCACTCGACTTCCGCGTCCAGCACATCGTCGCGGCTGGGTTTGGCTTGCAGGGTTGCGGCCAAGAGGCCTCGCTCACCTTTGGCGTTACGAAGCTGAGGCTCTAGTTTCTCGTAGGCGGCATTCACGCGAAGGCCGAGGCTGTCTTCGCTGCCCGCGGCGCCCAATTGGCGGTCCACATCCACGGCAGCTTTCAGGCTGGCTTTTTCGGTCCAGCCCAGCAGCAGGCTGGTGGCATGACCGCGCGGGCGCTTCACGACCAGATTGGCCAAGCCTGCGGGGCTGCTCAGGCCCGCTTGGGCGCCGCTGATGCCCTTGAGCACCTCGAGGCGCTCTTTGTTGTCCAGCATCAGCGAGGTTTCGCCGCTGATGGGCAGGCCGTCGCGGCGGTAGTTGTTGCGGTTATCGAGTTGAAAGCCGCGCACGCGTACCGACGACCAATAGCCTGGTGCGTTGTAAGCATCACTGATGCTCGCATCGAGCTTGGTGATCTCGCCCAGGGTGTCGATGCCGAGATCGCGCAGGGCCGTGGTGTTGATGCTGGTGACCTGCAGCGGTGTGCGGGCCAGCGGCACCTCGCCAAAACCGGCCATCTGCGCAGGCGGCGCCTCGTAGCGGCCGGTGACGGTGACCGACTCAGGCTTGGCGGCCTCAGCACTGGCTTGGGCCAGCGCATGCAGCGGGAAGTTCAGCGTGAACAAGGGTGCCAGGGCCAAGCCCCAGGCGCGGGAGGAAAAAGCAGTGTGTGCCATCGCAACTCATGCGTTGATGGCAGGTGGGCAACATCGGGAGACTTTGAGTGGGGGCCGCAAAAAGCGGAGCCCACAACGGTTCGATGGCTTCCCTGCGCGAGGATTACCTCAATCAGGTTCAAAGGGACTGTCTCAGTCGGCAGCACAGCAAGCTGTGCTGACAACACCCCTAGCGACGCTGTGGCCCAGACGCGCTGAGCCACAACAGACGAACATTTTAAGCCGCCCAGCAAAAAGCCCGCTGAACAGCGGGCTTTGAAGCGTGGTGGGGAGGAGCTCAGCGGATCAGTTGATCCAGCTTGTTCTTGCGGTCTTTCCACTCGTCGGCATCGGGCAGCGCGGCCTTGCGCTTGGTGATGCTGGGCCACTTTTTGGCCAAGTCGGCGTTGAGCTTGATGTAGGCCTGTTGGTCACCGGGCACATCTTCTTCGGGCAGGATGGCGTTGACCGGGCACTCGGGGATGCAGACGGCGCAGTCGATGCACTCATCCGGATCAATGGCCAGGAAGTTCGGGCCTTCGCGGAAGCAGTCGACGGGGCAAACGTCGACGCAGTCGGTGTACTTGCAGCGGATGCAGGCTTCGGTGACGACGTGGGTCATGGTCGAGAAGTTTTTGGATGAGGCCAAAGCCTCGGTCTAGGAAATGGTGTGGGCAGCAGTCTGGCGGCAGGCGGCACGCCAGCAAGTGCCGAAAAACAATGGATTTTAGGTGCTGGCGAGCGCCTCGGCGTGATGACCCTCAATCTCGCTGAGATCCGCCCCTGCCGCAGGTGCTTGAGGGCTCAGCGCGCGGGCACCCACGCCCACCGTCACCACGGTGGGGCGGCCGGCATGCAGCACCACAGCGGCAGCCAGGGTGGCCACGGTGTGGTCCGACTGAGACTGGTCTGCACAACCGGCCCGCGAGACCACCAGCACCGGCGTGTCCGCCGCCCAGCCGGCCTCCAGCAGGCGGCGCGAGAGGGCGGCCAACTGGCGGCCCGCCATGTAAAACACTTCGGTGTCAGCGCGCTGCCCGGCGGTGAAGGCACCTTCACGCGTCATGGCGGTAGACAGGGCCACGCTGCGGCCCCAGCCGCGCCGGGTCAGCGGGCGGCCGGTGGCGGCGGCGGCGGCCAAGGCGGCGGTGATGCCGGGGATGACCACATAGCTCAGGCCGGCCGCCGCCAAGGCCTCGATCTCTTCTTCGAGGCGGCCAAAGACGCTGGGGTCACCGCCTTTGAGGCGGGCCACGCGCTCACCCTGGCGGCCGTAGTGCACCAGCAAGGCATTGATGTGGGCCTGGGCCGTGGAGTCGCAAAAGCCGCGCTTGCCCACGTCCACCCACAGCGCCTGCGGTGCCAGGGCTTGAAAGCCGGGGTCGGTCAGGGCGTCGAACAGCACCACGGTGGCCTGGCCCAAGGCTTTGGCGCCGCGCAAGGTGATCAGGTCGGCCGCACCGGGGCCTGCGCCGATGAAGCAGACATGGCCGGGCTGCGGTCCCGTGCTCAGGGCTGACGTGCTCATGCCGCCACCGTGTTCACGGCCTTGACATGCAGGCCGCATTCCTTGGCAGCCTCGTCTTCCCACCACCAACGGCCAGCGCGGAAGGGCTCGCCCACCGCAATCGCGCGGGTGCAGGGCGCGCAGCCAATGCTGGGCATGAACTGGTCGTGCAGGGCGTTGTAAGGCACGTTGTGGGTGTCGATGTAATGCCAGATGTCGGCCCAAGTCCAGTCGGCCAGCGGGTTGAACTTGGTGCGGCCGTTGGCTTCGACTTCACGGTGCGGCACCGCACCGCGGTTGGCGGATTGCTCGCGGCGCAAGCCGGTCACCCAGGCCGTGCGCTGGGCCAACATGCGCGACAGCGGTTCCATCTTGCGGACTTGGCAGCAGCTCTTGCGCAAGGCCAGGCTTTGGTACATGGCCTTGTCGCCATGGGTCTTGACGAAGTGCACCACTGCCTCGTGCTGCGGCTCATAAACCTCCACCTTCAGGCCATAGCGCTGCTCGATAGCCGGGATCAGCGCGGTGGTTTCAGGGTTGAGGGCGCCGGTTTGCAGCGTGCCCAGGGCGATGGGCAACTGGTGGCGTGCGATCAGGTCGGTGAGCACCATGTCCTCGGCACCCAGGCTATTGGCCAGCACGATCTGCTCAGGGTGCTCGGCAGCCGCTTGCTGCAGCAAAGCCAGGGTGTCCGCCACGCGCTGCTCATAGCCTTCGGTCTTGCGTGCGTAGAGGTCAATCGCGCTCGACGGGCCAAAGTTCAACGGGGCAAAGTCCTCGTCGGGGGTGGTGTGGGGGGCAGTCATGCGGCAGTCCTCGCAAACACAGGGCGGGTGACGTGCACATCGCCTTGGTAATTCTCGGTCACCAGGCTCAGCGCGCGGCGGGCGCTGGCTTCGCGTTGGTCAGGGCGGAGTTGAACGGTATTGAACCCAGCGCGGTGCAGCAGGGGCATCATGTCCACCAGCACCTCGCCCACGGCGCGGACCTCGCCCTTGAAGCGCAGGCGGGCGCGCAACACATGGGCTTGGCTGTAAGCCCGGCCGTCGGTCCACTTGGGGAACTGCAAGGCCAGCAGGCTGAGGCGGGGCAGGTCGTCGCTGAGGTCTTCCACATCCACCGTATTCGGCAGGATCACGCCCACCGAAAGGCCTTGGGGCCAGGTGTCGCGCACGGCGTGCCACTGTTCCCAGCTCAGCAAGGCGTTGGCCCGGGGCTTGGGGTGGGGCTGAGGGCCGTCTTCGCCGCCTACGCGCTGCCACACATCGTCTTGAGAATGAATGAATTGCATGTTGGGGCTCGGGCTCAGATGGACAGGGCAGGGTCGGCGGATTCGGTGCGGGCGGTGGTGCGGCGCACGGCGTCGGCGGCGGCGCGCAGCGGCGGCACACCAATGCGGCGGGCGGCGTCCACAAAGCGCTCGCCGGGCAAGCGTTGCTGGCGATAGACCTCGATCAAGGCCTCGATGACATCGGGCACTTCATCGGCCGCGAAGGAGGGGCCAATCACCTTGCCGGGGGTGGAGGCGCCGCTCAGCGTGCTGCCATCGGAGCCGCCCACCGAGACCTGGTACCACTCGTCGCCGTCTTTATCGATGCCGAGGATGCCGATGTGGCCGGTGTGATGGTGGCCGCAGGAGTTCATGCAGCCGCTGATATGCAGGTCAATCGGGCCCAGGTCGTAGAGCTCGTCCAGGTCGTCGAAGCGCTCGGTGATGCTTTCAGCCACGGGGATGGAGCGGGCATTGGCCAAGGCGCAGAAGTCGCCGCCGGGGCAGGCGATCATGTCGGTCAGCAGGCCGATGTTGGGCGTGGCAAAGCCGGCCTCTTTGGCGGCATGCCAGACTGCAGCCAAGTCCGCCTCGCGCACCCAGGGCAGCAGCAGGTTTTGCTCATGGGTCACGCGCAGCTCGCCCAAAGAGTAGCGGTCAGCCATGGTGGCGGCGGCGTCCATCTGATCGGCGGTGGCGTCACCCGGGGCCAAGCCCACGCGCTTGAGCGACAAGGTCACGGCACGGTAGCCCGGCACGCGATGCGGCTGCACATTGCGCTCCAGCCAGCGCAGAAAAGCGGGTTGGGGGTTGCCGGTGCGGTGCGGGTCGAAGTTATTGGTGGCGGGGCGCACGCCCGCCGGGTCTTGGAAGGAGCGGCTGACGCGCTCCAGCTCGGACACCGGGATGATGTGCTCGCGGCCGCCGGCGTCCAGAGTCAGGATCTTGTCGAACTCGGCGTTGACGGCGTCAAAAAAGGCCTGGCCTTCAGCCTTGACGAGGATCTTGATGCGGGCCTTGTAGAGGTTGTCGCGGCGGCCAAAGCGGTTATAGACGCGAACAATGGCTTCCAGGTAGACGAGGATCTGCTGCCAGGGCACAAAGGCGTTGATCACCGAGCCGATGATGGGGGTGCGGCCCATGCCGCCGCCCACCAGCACCTTGAAGCCGACTTCTCCGGCCTCGTTCTTCAGCAATTGCAGGCCCACATCGTGCCAGCCGATGGCGGCGCGGTCTTCCTGGGCGCCGCTGACCGCGATCTTGAACTTGCGCGGCAAATGGGCGAACTCAGGGTGCAAGGTGCTCCACTGGCGCAGGATTTCGCAATAGGGGCGGGGGTCAACGATCTCGTCGGGCGCGATGCCGGCCAGGGCATCGGAGGTGATGTTGCGGATGCAGTTGCCGCTGGTCTGGATGCCGTGCATGTCGACTTCGGCCAGCTTGTCCATCACATCGGCCGCTTGGCGCAGCGGAATCCAGTTGTACTGCAGGTTTTGGCGGGTGGTGAAGTGGCCAAAGCCGCGGTCGTACTGGCGGGCGATCAGAGCCAGTTGGCGCAGTTGTTTGCTGGAGAGTTCGCCATAAGGCACGGCCACACGCAGCATGGGGGCGTGGCGCTGCACATACCAGCCGTTTTGCAGGCGCAAGGGGCGGAAGTCGTCGTCGGCCAGTTCGCCCGCAAGATTGCGTTCGAGCTGATCGCGGAACTGTGCCGCGCGTTGGCGGACGACTTGGCGGTCAAAAGCGGTGTACTGGTACATGGAGTGAGAGTGTTCAAGACGCCCTTCTTGGGCTTTGGGGGCGACTGTAAGGACTCTCTATATGCTTGAGAACTACATTCTTGGTGTTTATAAATTCTCTGCAGATATATAGAAGCTTTTCGTTCTTCCTAGAATGGGCGGATGAATGCCTCTGATCCTTCTGCCGCACCACATTCGGCAGGCCGCCGCCAGTGGTGCTTGGGGCTGGCCGCCCTGGCCTTGGTGGGCTGCCAAACCCCCGTGCCGCCGCCGCCTGTGCAGCCGCCCCCGTCCGTCATTCCGCCGCCGCCGCCTAAGCCACCGCGCATTGGCTTGGCGCTGGGGGGCGGTGCGGCTCGTGGCTTTGCCCACATTGGGGTGATCCAGGTCTTGGAGGAGCATGGCATCAAGCCCGACCTCGTCGTAGGCACCTCGGCCGGCAGCTTGGTGGCGGCGCTTTATGCGTCCGGCCGCGGCGGCCCTGAATTGGCCAAGATGGCCGATGGCATGGACGAATCGGCGCTGACGGACTGGGCCTTTCCGGGCCGCGGGCTGATCAAGGGCGAGGCCCTGGCCAAGTACATGCGCACGCAAACCGGTGGCGTGCCCATCGAGCGCATGAAGCTGCCGCTGGGCATCGTCGCCACCGACTTGGCTGACGGCCAGCCCATCTTGTTCCAGCGCGGCGATGTGGGCACGGCGGTGCGGGCGTCGAGTGCGGTGCCGGCCGTGTTTCAGCCGGTCAAGATTGCCGAGCGTGAGTATGTGGACGGCGGTTTGGTGTCGCCGGTGCCGGTGCGCTTTGCCCGGCAGATGGGTGCCACCCTGGTCATTGGGGTCGATATCTCATCGCCCCCCGAGGGCAAGCCCACGGCCGGGCCCATCGACATCTTGATGCAGACCGTGGCCATCATGGGCCGCAGCATCAATACCTGGGAGCTGAAGGATGCCGATGTGGTGATCCGTCCGCCGCTCGCCGGTGTCTCCAGTGCCGACTTCACGGCGCGCCATAAGGCCATTGCTTCGGGCCGAGAGGCGGCTTTGGCGGCACTGCCTGCCATCAAGCAGAAGATTGCGGCCCTGACCCGCTAGAAAACAAACCCGCCGCACGTCTGCCGTGGGGCGGGTCGGAGCCTGAGTCGCACTTCAGGCGTTTCAGCCCTGCGCCTCGGTCAGAGGCGCAGCGTCTGAATTAGGCAGCGCGGCGAGCCTTGGTGGCTTGCTGGCTGGCCTTGACAGCGGTGTTGCTCACAGCTTGGAAGTTGGCTTCAGCCACTTCAGCAGCTTGCTTGGCAGCCTTGTGCACGCTGTCGTAGGCGTTGTTGGCAGCGGCCAGAGCCGACTTCACCAAGGCCACAGCGTTTTCGGTGCCAGCAGGAGCGTTCTTCACGGCGGTGTCGACCAGGCCGGTGAAGCTCTTTTGCAGGTCAGCGACTTGGGCTTCAGCCACCTTGGTCACTTCGGCGTTGGTGGCCGCAGCGATGTCATACAGATGACGGCTGTAAGCGGCAGCCTTTTCAGCGGCCGGCTGGAGCAGGCCAGCTTGCAGGCTCAGCAGCTCTTGGGCGTCCTTGACAGCCAGGGCAGCCTTGGTGGTTTCAGCGGCTTCGCCCATGGAGGCCTTGGCCACTTGCAGGTTCAACTCAACCAGCTTCTCAACGCCTTCGAAGGCCTTGTTGGTCAGGTCAAACAGAGTTTCGAGGTTGGCTTTCTGGGCGGCAACGATTTGTTCGGCGGTCAGCATGAGAAATCTCCTGGTTCAACGGTTTAGGAACTCACAGGCAGCTCACTCAACAACTTTCATTGTGCGCTGCAACATGATTCGTATTCTAAGGGTCCGCTGGCGCATTGCAAGCGTTTTTTGTTGCAGTGCAGCAAAATAGTTGTGAGCCCCTAAATCCGACGGTACGCCAAGGCCGTGACGGGGTGGTGACAACGCCCTCGCGCCGCCCTCGTCACAATGGGCTCATGCTGGCCTACACCTCGGACCGATTCGTTCTGCCACTGCCGCCCGGGCATCGTTTTCCCATGAGCAAGTACGCCTTGCTGCGCGAACGCGTGGCGGCACTGTCACCTCACATCCGCTTGGATGAGGCGCCAGAAGCCAGCGAGGCTGAACTGCTTTTGGCTCACAGCCCACGCTATGTGACGGCTGTGCTGCAGGGTTTGCTCTCGCCGGCCGAGCAGCGCGAGATCGGCTTTCCGTGGTCGCCTTGGATGGCCGAGCGTGCGCGGCGTTCAGTGGGGGCCACGGTGGCTGCGGCGCGGGCCGCGTTGGTGGAGGGCGTGGCGGCGAATTTGGCGGGGGGCACGCACCATGCCAACGCTGACAAGGGCTCGGGCTTTTGCGTCTTCAATGATGTGGCGGTGGCGGCGCGCCAGATGCAGGCGGAGTGGCACCGGCTGCAGGCCCAAGGCTTGAACGTGCTGGTGATTGATTTGGATGTGCACCAAGGCAACGGCACGGCCGAGATCTTTGCCGAGGACGACACTGTCTTCACTTTTTCCATGCACGGCGCGCGCAACTTTCCCTTTCGCAAAGTGGCCAGCCGCTTGGATGTGGACTTGGACGATGGCTGCGAGGATGGCCCCTACTTGGCCGCGCTGGATCAGGCCTTGGCGCAGATCGAGCAGCGCTGGTGGGATGGACGGCCCGCTTTGGCCTTCTACCTGGCCGGTGCCGACCCGCACGAAGGCGACCGCCTGGGGCGGCTCAAGGTGAGCGCCGAGGGCTTGGCGGCGCGGGACCGCCGCGTGCTGAGTTGGCTGGGGGAGCGGCGAATCCCCGTCGCCTTGAGCATGGCGGGGGGGTATGGGCATGACATCCACACCACGGTGGCCCTGCAACACCACACGCTGGAGTTGGCGGCCCAAGCGTGGGCGGCTTGGCGGTCCTGAGGCTCGCCTTCGGGGCATCCCCAGCCTGAGCAGCGGCTGCAGGCTGTTCAAATGGGTGCCTTCCGCGACAACTTTCCAGCCATGTCGGACGCACCCACTTTGCCACGCCCTCAGGCCCGGCCCCGCAGCGACTTCAAGCTGTTTCGCCCCATCCAAACCCGGTGGATGGACAACGATGTGTACGGCCATGTCAACAACGTCGTCTACTACAGCTACTTCGACACGGCCGTGAATGCCTATCTGATCGAAGCGGGCGCCTTGGACATTCACCAGGGCGAAGTCATTGGCCTGGTGGTGGAGACGCAATGCAATTACTTTGAGTCACTGGCCTTTCCGCAAGCCGTGGAGGCGGGCTTGCGCGTGGCCCGAATGGGCGGCTCCAGCGTGCGCTATGAGATTGGGCTGTTTGCCCACGGTGCGCCTTGGAGTGCAGCGGCCGGCCACTTTGTGCATGTGTATGTGAGCCGCCAGACGCGCCGCCCCCAAGCGCTGCCCACGGCCTTGAAGGCGGCGTTGACGCCCTTGCTTTGACCTTTTTTGTTTGACCCAGAAGCATCACCGATGACCACTTCCTTGCCCCAAGACCGCAGCGTGGATGCTGCCCAGACCGCCGCTGTGGATGCAGCGCTTCAGTCGCGCCGCTCGATCCGCGCCTTTTTGCCCACGCCCGTGCCGCGTCAAACCCTGGAGGAGTTGTTGGCGGTGGCTGCGCGCGCACCCAGCGGCACCAACACCCAGCCCTGGCAGGTGCATGTGCTGACGGGTGAGCGATTGAAGTCCTTGACCCAACGCATTGAGGCGGCCTACCTCGACCCGGCCCAACGCGCCACCCACAGCGAGGAATACGCCTACTACCCCACCGAGTGGCGCAGCCCCTACATCGACCGCCGCCGCAAAGTGGGCTGGGATCTGTATTCGCTCTTGGGCATCACCAAAGATGACAAAGCCCGCATGCAAGCCCAACACGCCCGCAACTACCGCTTCTTTGACGCACCGGTGGGGTTGATCTTCACCATCGACCGCGTGATGCAGCAAGGCAGTTGGCTGGATTACGGCATGTTCTTGCAGAGCGTGATGATCGCCGCGCGCGGGCGTGGGCTGGACACCTGCCCGCAAGCGGCCTTCACGCAATTCCACCGGGTGATTGAAGAGGAGTTGTCGCTGCCCCCTGAGCAGATGGTGGTCTGCGGCATGGCCTTGGGCTTTGCCGACCCCGCAGCCATCGAGAACAGCCTGGTGACCGCGCGTGAGCCCGTCTCAGGATTTGCCCGGTTTTGGGAGTGATGCGCTGACAAGGCCAAGCAGGCGCGGGGCCGCACGCCCACGTGCCTGGCTCAGGCGGAGGCCTCAGGATCCTGGGGCGGCAAATCGCTGGGGGCTTCGGCCCGAGAAGGCAGCTTTTGGTGCAGGGCGGCCTGCGCCAGCAAATTGGCCGAGACCGGGGCCGTCACAAAGACAAACAGCGTGATCAGCAACTCGGCCAAGCCGAAGCGGCCTTGGCTGGCCGCCACGATGATGGACGCCAGCAACACGCCCCCGACGCCCAAGGTTGACGACTTGGTGGGCGCATGCAGGCGCATGTAGAAGTCAGGCAGGCGCACCAAGCCCAGGGCACCCACCAGCAAAAAGAAGGCCGCCACCACCACCAGCAAGGCGGCAAGCCATTCGAGCACGAGGTTCATTGCATGGGGTCCTTGAGTCTCATTCCACCACGTCGCCACGGCTGAGGTAGCGCGCCAGCGCCACGGTCGAGGCGAACCCGAGCATGGCCACGATCAGGGCACCTTCGAACAGCAACTCCGTGCGCCAACGGATGCCCAGCAGCACGATCAAGGCCACGGCGTTCATGTAAAGGGTGTCCAGCGCCAAGATGCGATCGGTGGCGTGCGGCCCCTTGAACAGCCGCCAGCCGCACATCAGCAAGGCCAAGGTGACGCAGGCCAAGCCGATGTTCAGGGCGAGATCGAGCACATTCATGAGGGGCTCCCTTCATCCAGGTAGAACACACGCAACAGTGGGGCTTCGTAGCGAGTCTTCATGTCGGCCACCATCGCGGCGGGGTCATCGCCATTCAAGGCGTGCACCCAAATCACGCCTTGCGTTTCGTCCACCACGGCCGAGACCGTGCCCGGTGTGGTGGTGATGATGCTGGCAAACAAGGCGTTAACCCGGGGATGCTGGCTGGCCAGCGGCACTTTGAGCCACAGGGGAGACATGCGCTCCAGGGGCCCCAACACCAAGCGCGCCACAGTGATGTTGGAGATCACGATATCCCAGAGCACCACCAGGGCCAAGCGACAAGCACTGGGCCAATGCACCGGGCCAGCAGCGGGCAAGAAAGGGTGGACCAAGCGGGGAACGATCAGGCCGATCAAGGTGGCGGACAGCAGGTGCACAGGCGCCACACTTTGCGACAGCGCGAGCCAACTCAGCCCCAGCAGCACCGATAGCACGGGGTGTGCCATCCACGGCGATGCGGAAGGGGCTGCAGCCTCAACGCTGGAGGCGGGGGGCAGGGGCCTCATGGCTTCTCCTTGGTCGGTGCGGGCTGCCCGTCATAGAGGCGCGTTGTCCCGCCGGGCGAATCCCCTAACACAGACTTTAAGTAACTGTCGCGGTCCGCCAATTGCTGTGCAGTGGCGTCGGTATAGCGCTTGAGAGGCGAGGCGCTGACGGCCAAGCCAACAGAGAGAATCAGCAGCACCACAGCCGCTGACAGCATCTTGGGGCTGGAGCCCGACGATTCGGTGGGCGTTCCGCTGGTGGGTTGGACATGCCAGAAGATGATCACCCCCGCCCTTGCCAAACCCACAATAGTGGCAAAGCCGACGCACAAAACGACCGTCCACACCCAGGCTTGTGTGGGCAGGGCTGCGCTGCTTTGCAAGATCATCAGCTTGCCCAAAAAGCCCGGCAAAGGCGGCAGGCCCGCCACAGAGGCCGCACCCAAAAGCATCATCAGGCCCAGCACCACAGGCTCTTTGACGGCATTGGCGGGTTGAAGGGCGTCGCCCGCGGTGCCGCGTTGGGCGGCCATTAACTCCACCAGCAAGAACAGAGCCGCGATCACAACAGTGCTGTGCAGCATGTAGTAGAGCGCCGCCGACAAGGTGTCGGGCGTGAAGAGGCCGACTGCAGCCAGGATCGTGCCCACGGAGGACACCGTCAGGTAGCCCACCAAGCGGCTCAGGCTGTGAGACGCCAAGGCGCCCAAGACACCCAGCACGCTGGTCAGCAAGGCCGCAGGGAGCAGCCAGGCTTGAGCGCTCAGGGCGGCTTCGCCCGGGCCGTCGCCGAAGATCACCCAATGGGTCCGGATGATGCTGTAGACGCCGACCTTGGTCATGATGGCGAACAAGGCTGCCACCGGGGCGCTGGCAGAGGCATAGGTGCCAGGCAGCCAGAAGTAGAGCGGCACGACGGCGGCTTTCAGGCCAAACACGACCAACAACAGCAGCGATGAGGCGCGCGCCAGGCTGGCACTGTCCCCCTGCAATTGCGCCACGCGCTGGCCGAGGTCAGCCATGTTCAGCGTGCCGGTGACGGCGTAGAGCATGGCCAGCCCAATCAGGAACAGGCCCGAGCCTCCCAGGTTCAGCACCACATAGTGCAAGCCCATGCGCAGGCGTTCTGTGCCCAGCCCATGCAAGAGCAACACGTAAGACGAGATGAGCAGAACCTCAAAGAAGACAAAGAGGTTGAACAAGTCGCCGGTCAGGAACGCACCGGCCAGCCCCATCAACTGGAACTGGAAGATGGCGTGAAAGTAAGGCCCGCGGCGATCCCAGCCGCCCAGCGCATACCAGAGCGCCGGGGCCGCCACCGCGTAGGTGAGCAGGACCATCAGGGCGGAGAGGCGATCCAGCACCAGCACAATGCCGAAGGGCGCTGGCCATTCGCCCAGGCGATAGGTGATGGGGGGGCCGTCCATGGCGCGCCACACCAAGGCCATCGCCATGGCGCAGCCCAGGAGAACCGAGCCCATGCTCAGACGCCTGTGCCAGCGCAGAGCGGCGCCATCGTGGCCGCCACCCGTCTGGCTCATGCCTTGTGGTTCGCCCAACAAGAGCAACAGCACGGCTGTCGCAGAGGGCAGCAGCACCGACAACACCGGGCCATGCAACACCCAAAACTGGAACAGAGATTCCATCATCGGGCGCTCGTTTCGCTGCTGGCGGAGTAGCCCACCGCATGACCTGGCTCATGCCCATCCACGTGGTCGCTGCCGCTCTCATGGCGGCTGCGCAAGGCCAGCTCAATCACAAAGCCCGTGGTCGCAAAGCCAATGACGATGGCCGTCAGCACCAAGGCCTGGGGCAGGGGATCTGCCATAGGGCTTGTGCCGCCCAAAATGGGCGCACCGTTGACCCATAAACGCCCCATGACAAAGATGAACACGTTGACGGCATAACCGAAAAGGCTCAAGCCCAAAACCACCGTAAAGCTGCGGCCCCGCAGCATCAGATAAAGGCCACAGGCGGTGACAAAACCAATGCCAGTGGCCAGCAAAAACTCCATGCTCATGCGGGGACTCCCGAATCAGAGACAGGCTTGGGTCCGCGCTCACGGCTGACCGCGCCCAGCACAGAGATGGTCAGCAAGGTGGCGCCCACCACGGTGCAAAACACACCCAGGTCAAACAGAGCGGCTGAGGCCAGGGGCAACTCACCCAAGACCGGCACGGCCGGATGCCCATGCGCACTGGTCATGAAGGGGCGGCCCCACACAAAGGCTCCCACCCCTGTCAGGCCAGCGATCGCCAGGCCACTGCCGATCCAGCGCACAAATCGGCGGCCCCCATGAGCTTGCATCATGGCTTCTGCGCGGTCTTGGCCCATGGCCATGAACTGCAAGACCAGTGCGACGGCGGTGATCAGGCCCGCGATAAAGCCACCGCCGGGGAGGTTGTGGCCGCGCATGAAGATGTAGAGCGCAAACACCAGGGCCAGCGGCAGCACCACCGAGGCCGCGACCTTGAGCAAGAGCGGCGGGGTTGCAAAGGTCCAGCGTCGTCCCTCGGGGTCCATTGCAGGGCGCCGCGCACGCAGGCCATCCATCAGTGCCAGCACGCCGATGGCGGCAATGCCCAACACGGTGATCTCGCCAAAGGTGTCGTAGCCCCGGAAGTCCACCAAGATGACGTTGACCACATTGGTGCCGCCGCCCATGGGCAGGGATTGGGCCAAGAAATACCAGGAGATGGACTCCAGGTCTCGTGTCATGAACAACCAGGCGACCCAAGCCATGCCCGCGCCGCCGGTCAGGGCGATCAGCGCATCGCGAGTGCGCCGCGCGGAGCTGGACTCCTTGGGCGACTGCTGTGGCAGCAGGGCCAGGCCCATCAGCAGCATGACGGTGGAGACCACTTCGACCGAGAGCTGGGTCAGCGCCAAGTCTGGTGCGGACAGGCTCACAAAGCACAGCGAGGTGACCAGCCCGACCACACCCACCAAGACCACGGATTGAAAGCGTTGGCGGTGGGTGAGGACGAGGGCCACGCAGGTCACGGCGAGCAAAGCCCAGATGGCAATGGCCAAACCGTTGGCCGGCATTTGGGGCCGCTGGCCTGTGCTGATGTCTTGACCCATGAATTGAGAGCCCACCAAGACAATGGCTGCGATCACCAAGCACAGCACATAGCGCTGCAAGGAGCCGGTTTCAAGCCGTGCAGACAGGCGCCCCGACAGTCCGAAGAGGCCGTCCATCAAACGGCTCAAGATCGCTCGCCCGGTCAGCACCCCAAACCAGTCTTCGGAGTTCAGGCCATGCAGCCGCTTGCCACGGGCTAATGCGAGGTAGAGTGCCACGCCCAAACCCAGTGCCACCGCACTCATCAGCAGGGGCAGATTGAAGCCGTGCCAAATCGCCAGGTGATAGGCCGGTAGCGGCTGGCCCACCATGGCGGTGGTGGCGACATGCACCAAGGGGCCGAAGGTGAGGGCCGGCAAGAGGCCCACAGCCAAGCAGAGGGTGACCAGCACGATGACCGGCAGTTTCATGCCCAGCGGTGGTTCATGGGGGTGGCTGTTCGGCACATCGCCGAGCTCACCGTTGAAGTAGGTGTCATGCACCAGTCGCAGCGAATAGGCCACGCTGAAAATGCCGGCCAGGGTGACCAGCACAGGCACCGCGATGGCCCACAGGCCGCTGCTGGCGTTCACGGCTTCCGTGAAGAACATCTCCTTCGAGAGGAAGCCATTGGTCAGAGGCACGCCGGCCATGGAGGCCGCAGCCACCATGGAGAGGGTCGCAGTCCAGGGCATGAACTTCCACAGCCCACCCAACTGGCGCATGTCGCGCGAATGGGTTTCGTGGTCCACGATGCCTGCGATCATGAACAAAGAGGCCTTGAAGGTGGCGTGGTTCAGCACGTGAAACACCGCCGCCACCGCGGCCAATGGCGAGCCCAGGCCGATCAAGAACACGATCAAGCCCAAATGGCTGATGGTGGAGTAGGCCAACAGGCCCTTGAGGTCGTGCTTGAAGATCGCGACAAAGGCCGCAAACACCACGGTGGTGAGGCCGGCAGCACTGACGATGGCTTCAAACCAGCCCGTGCCCGACAACACCGGATACAGGCGCATCAAGAGGAACACCCCGGCCTTGACCATGGTGGCCGAGTGCAGATAGGCGGAAACCGGCGTCGGGGCCGCCATGGCGTCCGGCAGCCAAAAGTGAAACGGAAACTGAGCGCTTTTGGTCAGGCAGCCCAGCAAGATCAAGATCAAAGCAGGGACAAACAGCGGGGAGGCTTGAATGGCCTCTACCTGGCCCAGCATGCCGCTGAGCTCATAGGTGCCGGCCACCTGCCCCAGCATCACCATGCCCCCGAGCATGGCCAAGCCGCCACCGCCGGTGACGGCCAAGGCCTGACGGGCGCCGGCTCTGGCTTCAGGGCGGTGGCTCCAATAGCCGATCAGCAAAAATGAGGAAATGCTGGTCAACTCCCAAAACACCACCAGCAGCAGCACGTTGTCCGACAAGGCCACTCCCAGCATCGCCGCCATGAACAGCATCATCTCGCTGAAGAACTTGCCGGCGGAGTCTTGAGGGCTCAAGTAGAAGTGCGCGTACAGCACAATCAGCAAGCCGATGCAGAGGATCAGGCCCGCAAACAAGAGCGAAAGGCCATCCAAGCGGAAGCTCAGGTTCAGGCCGATCTCCGGCACCCAAGACCAACTCTGCCTCAGCGCTTGGCCGGACATCACCTCAGGCGCCTGGAGCAAGAGCAGGGCGAGGCTGGCCGCAGTGACGGTGGCCGCCGCCAGGGCAGACCCCATCCGAGATCGGCGGCCTAGCCACAAAGTCAGTGCCGTGCCCATGCACAGTGGAAGGAGAACAATGAGGAGCAGCACGCTTGTCCTTCAAAGAGTGGCGGGATTCTAGGCGGCGTAACTTTGCAGACAGCTGAAAATGGTGATGCCAAGCGCTCAGGGAAAATCAGGGGGCAGCGGCTTGCGTCTGCCCGGAGCCTTGAGCCAGCGCCTGCCCCTTTTCTGTGGTTTTTGAAAGCCTCCGACTCATGAGCTCTCCTTGTCTGCTGATCACCCGACGCATTTTTCCGGAGGTGGTCGCGCGCTTGCGGCGCCACTTTGATGTTCGATGGCATGACAGTGATGCGGCCCTGAGCGCCGCCGAATTGCGGCATCAACTGCAAGGCTGCGATGCGGTGTTTGTGGCCACCACCGAACGCATCGACGCGTCCTTGCTGCAGGCCTGCCCCCAGCTCAAGGCCGTGTGCTCCATGGCGGTGGGTGTCAACAACATCGACATCGAGGCTTGCACGGCGCATGGCGTGATGGTGAGCAATGCACCGGATGTGCTGACCGAGACCACCGCCGACTTTGGTTTTGCGTTGATGATGGCGGCAGCCCGCCGCGTGCCGGAAAGCGAGCGTTTTTTGCGCGCCGGGCAGTGGACGCAGTGGAGCATGGATCTCTTTGCGGGTGCCGACATCCACGGCCGTACTCTCGGCATCTTGGGCATGGGCCGCATCGGCCAGGCGGTAGCGCGTCGGGGCGTGCACGGCTTTGGCATGTCGCTGCTCTATCACAACCGCAGTCGCTTGGCGCCTGAGCAAGAAGCTGCTCTGAAGGCTCAGTACGTCAGCAAGACGGAGCTGCTGCAGCGTGCCGACCATGTGGTCATCGTGGTGCCCTACACGCCTCAAACCCACCATCTGGTGGGCGCGGCTGAACTGGCCTTGATGAAGCCCACCGCCACACTGACCAATATTGCTCGGGGCGGGGTGGTGGACGATGCGGCCTTGGCCAAAGCATTGGCCGAGGGCCAGATCGCTGCGGCTGGCATTGATGTGTTCGAGGGTGAGCCCAAGGTCCACCCAGACCTGCTGGCGGCGCCAAATGCGGTGCTGACGCCGCATATCGCCAGTGCCAGCCTGCCCACGCGCTTGGCCATGTGCAATTTGGCGGCAGACAACCTCATTGCGGCCTTTAGCGGCGGGCAGCCGCCCACTGCGCTGAATCCACAAGTCCTGCCGCTCAAGAAAACGCCGGGCCGCCCCTAGTTTTCTTGCGCCCCCTTGGGGGGCCGGGACGGGCAAAGCCTGGCCCTTGGGGGTACTCAGAAGTGGGGTGAGCGCAAGCCTGACAGAATGCGGGCATGCCCGCTGCGCCCCTTCTGTCTGAGATGCCCCTGCTCTGGGGCCTGCTGATTCTCCTGATCCTGAATGTCTTGGTGCTGCTGTGGATGGCCTTGCGCCGCGCCAGTGGCCCGGATGTGGCGAGCCTGATGGCCCAGGCCGAAAGCCGCCAGCAGCGCGATGCGGAGCGCTTAGAGCGCGAACTGCGTGAGGCCGTGATGGCCACCGCACGCGACTTGCGCGCCGAGGTCGGCCAGCAACTGGCCTTGACCCAGCAAACCCTGCTGCAGCAGTCTGATGTGTTGGGCCGCCAACAAGTGGGCCAGTTGGAGCGTTTGGCCGAGGTGCTGGAGCGCCAACTGGCCGAGCTGCGCGAGCGTATGGCCAACAGCTTGACCCAACTGCAAGAGGGCAACGAGCGCAAGCTGGAGGCCATGCGCGCCACCGTCGATGAAAAGCTGCATGCCACGCTGGAGCAGCGCTTGGGCGAGAGCTTCAAGCAGGTGGCCGATCGCCTGGAACAAGTGCACCAAGGCTTGGGTGAGATGCAGGGTTTGGCGCGCGAGGTCGGCTCGCTGGGCCGGGTGCTGAGCAACGTCAAGACCCGAGGCGTGTTTGGCGAGGTGCAACTGGCCGCGCTGCTGGAGCAGGTCTTCACCCCAGAGCACTACGCCGCCAATGTGGAAACCGTGCCGGGCAGCGGCGCGCGGGTGGAGTTCGCGCTGAAGTTGCCGGGCGGGCAGGGCGCCACGGGGCCGCTGTGGCTGCCTATTGATGCCAAGTTTCCACGCGAGGACTATGAGCGCCTGCTGCAGGCCCAAGACGAGGCGGACGCCCCTGCCGTGGAGTTGGCGGCCAAGGCCATTGAGGCGCGCTTGCGCGCCGAGGCCAAGCAGATCCGTGACAAGTATTTGGCCCCGCCGCACACCACGGACTTCGGCATCTTGTTCGTCCCCACCGAAGGCCTCTATGCCGAGGCGCTGCGCCGCCCGGGGCTGGTGGAGAGCCTGCAGCGCGAGCAGCGCATTTTGGTGGCCGGGCCGACGACGCTTTTGGCGGTGCTCAACAGCCTGCAGATGGGCTTCAGAACCCTGGCCATTGAGAAGCGCAGTGCCGAGGTGTGGGAGGTGCTCGGGGCGGTCAAGACCGAGTTTGGCCGCTTTGGCGAGGTGCTGGCCAAGACCAAGAAAAAGCTGGAAGAGGCCAGCAGCACCATTGACGCCGCCGAGGTGCGCACCCGGGCGATGACCCGCAAGCTCAAGGGCGTTGAAGCCATGCCTGTGGAGCGAATGGGGGGCGTGTTAGGCGCCTCAGGTCTGGACGATGACGAGGCCCAAGGGTGAGGGGCGAGGCGGCGCACAGCCAAGCCTTGAGGCAGGCCTTCCCGGCCGTGATCGCCATGCTGGTGTGTGTGCATGCCAGCATGGCCGCCACGCGGGTGGCCGCCAGCTTGCTGGTGCTGCACCGGGGCTACCCGGAATGGATGGTGGGCGCTTTGCTCTCTCTGTTTGCGGTGGCCCCCATTGCGCTGTCGCTGTGGGCTGGGCGGCTGGCAGACCAGTACGGCATGCACAAGCCTTTAGGGGTGGGCGTGCTGCTGGGCACCGGTGGCGCGGCGGTGGCCGTGGTGTCTCAACACCCGGTCGCCTTGGCTGTGGCGGCGCTGGCCACCGGCGGGGCGATTGCTGTGGCGGCGGTGGGCGTGCAGCGTGAAGCGGGCTTGATGGCGCGTGATCCGTCCGACCTCAAACGTGTCTTCAGTTGGGTGGCCTTGGGGCCGGCCCTGTCCAACGCTCTGGCGCCGGTGGTGGTCGGGCTGTTGATCGACCATGTCGGCTTTCGGGCCGGTTTCGTGTTTGCGGCGGTGCTGCCGCTCCTGGCGTGGTGGCTGGCAATGCGGGTGCCGCGCAGCGTGCCCGCAGCCGCCAAAGAGCCGGCCTCGGGCAGCGTGGGCCGGGGGGCCTTGGCGCTGTTGCGCCTGCCCGCTTTGCGCTGGCTGATCTTGGTGAACTTGGCGCTATCGTCCTGCTGGGACGCGCACAGTTTTGCGGTGCCGGTGATTGGCCATGTCCGCGGCATGAGCGCTTCAGCCATTGGCTTGGTCTTGGGCAGCTTTGCCGCTGCGGCCACCGTGGTTCGCTTGTTGATCGGCCGTTTTGCAGACCGTCTGGACGAGCGCGCGGCGCTGCGTGCCGCCATGGCCCTGGCCACGGCCACCTGCTTGGTCTATGCCTATCTGCCGGGCGCTGTGGGGATGATGCTGGGATCGGCCGCCTTAGGCTTGGCCTTGGGGTCGGTGCAGCCCATGATCTTGGCCATGCTGCACCGGGTCACGCCCTCAGACCGGCACGGCGAAGCCCTGGGCGTCCGCATGCTCGCGACCAACGCGGCCACCATCGTCATGCCCCTGGGCTTTGGGGTGCTGGCGGCGGCTACCGTGCCCTGGGCACCGATGTGGCTGATGGCGGCCTTGGTGCTCATGGCCCAAGTGCCGGCCAGCCGCATTCAGGCTCGGCCGGGGCACTGAACCCACTAGCCCATCAGAAGCGGATCTTCGGCGCGTTAGGGTCAGCCGGCGGCGCAGCGGGCGCGGTGGGCTCAGGCCGACGTTGCTCGATGGGCTTGGGCGCAGGGGCTGGGGTGGTCAGCGGCGTCGGGGCTGGGTTGCGGTAGCTCGGGGGCAGCGCCGAGGTTTTGGGGTAGCCCGCAGCGTCCAGGTAGCCCTGCCAATCATTGGACTGATAGCCCTTGAGTTGCTGAGGGCCGATGGTCAGCACCGGCAGGTTGCGGTCGCCTGAGAGCTTGGCCAGGGCGGCCGTGTCGGCGTCGGTTTCAACCCGCTTCTCTGCAAACGGAATGCCTCGCTGCATCAACAGCGAGCGACCTTGATCGCAAGGGGTACAGCCTGGGCTGGTGTAGAGCGTGACCGGATAGCGGCCCACGATGGGCCGCAAGGACGAGGGAAGGTTGGCCGCATCGACGCGGCCTCCGACGCCACTGACGGGCACCGCTTGCGCCTTGGCATCTGGCGGGGGACGGTCGGTATAGGTGACCGTGCCATCAGGCCCGACAACTTTGTATTGAGCACAGACCGCGGATGCCCAGAGGGCCACGCAACTGGCCAGAAAGGGACGGAGAGTGTTCATGACGAAACCAGACGGTGAAGACAACGACCTCAGGCCGCAATGCCTTGGTGCCGCAGCAGCGCGTCGATCTGGGGCTCGCGGCCACGGAAGGCCTTGAAGCTCTCCAGGGCAGGGCGGCTGCCACCGGCCTCAAGAATTTCTCGACGATAGCGCTCCCCGGTGCGTGCGTCCAGAACACCAGCCTCCTCGAAAGCACTCCAAGCGTCGGCAGAGAGAACTTCTGCCCATTTATAGCTGTAGTAACCGGCGCTGTAGCCCCCCGCAAAGATGTGCGAGAAGGTGTGGGCACCCCGCGCGAAGGCGGGTGGGAAGATCACGGCCACTTCTTGGCGGACTTCCTCCGCCACCGCCAACACACGGGTGGCGGCTTCCGGTTCGGTGTGCAGGCGCATGTCGAACAGGGCGTACTCCACTTGTCGCAAGGTCTGCAGACCACTTTGGAAGTTCTTGGCTGCCAGCATCTTGTCAAAGAGCGCGCGCGGCATGGGCTCACCGCTGTCCACATGGGCAGTGAGCGTGTTCAGCACCTCCCACTCCCAGCAGAAGTTCTCCATGAACTGGCTGGGCAACTCCACGGCATCCCACTCGACGCCCGAGATACCGGAGATGCCCAGATCATCGACCTGCGTCAGCAGGTGGTGCAGGCCGTGGCCGAACTCGTGGAACAGGGTGATGACATCATCGTGGGTCAGCAGCGAGGGCTTCTCGCCGACTGGTGCGGCGAAGTTGCAGATCAGATTGGCCACAGGGGTTTGCAGTCGGCCGACATCGGCGCGCACCCAGCGCGAGCGCACATCGTCCATCCAGGCGCCGGGGGACTTTCCGGGCCGAGCATAGGGGTCGAGGTAGAACTCGCCCACCAATTGCCCCGCGCGTTCGATGCGGAAGAACTGCACGGCCTCGTGCCACACCGGTGCGCTGGCAGGGCTGATGGCCACATCGAACAAGCGCTCGATGATGCCGAACAGTCCCTTGAGCACGGTCGGCAGCGGGAAGTAGGCCTTGACCTCTTGCTCGCTGAAGGCATAGCGGGCTTCTTTGAGCTTCTCGCTGGCAAAGGGGACGTCCCAGCTCTGCAGGTCGGTCAAACCCAATGCCGCGTGAGCAAAGTCTTTCAACTCAGCCCAGTCACGCTCGGCGGCCGGGCGAGCCTTGCTGCTGAGGTCACGCAAGAACTGCATCACTTCCGTGGGGCTGCGCGCCATCTTGGTGGCCAGCGAGACCTCAGCATAGTTGGCATAGCCCAGCAGTTGCGCCTCTTCTTGGCGCAGTTGCAGCAACTCGGTCATCAAGGCAGAGTTGTCGCGCTCGGGGGCATCCAGCTCGCTGGCGCGAGTGATGTAGGCGCGATACAGCTTTTCGCGCAGCGGCCGGTTTGTTGCGTACTGCAGCACCGGGAAGTAGCTGGGGAAGTGCAGGGTGATCTTGTGGCCGTCTTTGCCTTCGGCAGCGGCGGCGTCACGCGCGGCTTGCAGCACATCGGCGGGCACACCAGCCATCTCCTCAGCGCTGGCGTAGTAGGCGAAGGCATCGGTGGCGTCCAGCACATGGTTGGAGAAGTTCTGCTCCAACTCGGCCGAGCGGTCTTGGATCTGCTCATAGCGCGCCTTGGCGTCGCCCCGCAAATCTGCGCCGCCCAGCTTGAAATCTCTGAGCCACTGCCCAAGCGCATGCTGGCGTGCGGGCGTTAAGCCTTGGCCTGCGGGGCTGGCGGCCAAGGCCTGGTACTTGGCATAGAGACGCTCGTCCGAACCCAGTTGGGTGAAGAACTCGGTCACCCGGGGCAATGCAGCGCCATAGGCCTCGCGCAACTCAGGCGTGTTCGCCACACGGTGCAAGTGACCCACGGCGCCCCAAGCACGGCCCAAACGCTCGGTGGCCACCGACAACACGCGCGCCATGGCGTCGAACTCGGCAGGCACCTCGTCGCTGACCACCTGCTCCAGGGCTGACGCGGACTGCGCCAGAAGCGCCTCAACGGCAGGCGCCACATGTTCGGGCCGGATGGCGTCATAGGCCATCAGGCCGTCGGTGTTCAGCAGGGGATTGGTCATGGCGAGTCCTTTTAAGTGTTGCCTCAGCCTCGCGTTGTGCGTTCGGCTGCCTCCAGGGTGTTGACCATGAGCATGGTGATGGTCATAGGCCCCACGCCACCGGGCACGGGGGTGATCCACGAGGCCACCGGTGCCACGCTCTCAAAGTCAACGTCACCGCACAGTTTGCCTTGTTCATTGCGGTTAATGCCCACGTCGATGACGATAGCCCCACGTTTGACCATGTCACCGCGCAGGGTGTTTTGGCGGCCCACAGCCGCCACCACGATGTCCGCCTGACGGGTATAGACGCCGAGGTCCGGGGTGCCGCTGTGGCAGATGGTGACCGTGGCGTTGGCCTGCAGGAGCAGCAGTGCCATCGGCTTGCCCACGGTGTTGCTGCGGCCGATCACCACGGCGTGCTTGCCCTTCAGGGACTCGCCGGTGCTTTCGATCAGCTTCATGCAGCCATACGGGGTGCAGGGGCGAAAGCCGGGCAAGCCTGTCATGGTCTCGCCAGCCGACAGCACCGAGTAGCCGTCCACATCCTTGCGTGTGGAGATGGCCTCGATGACCTTTTGCGCATCGATGTGCTTGGGCAGCGGCATTTGCACCAAGATGCCGTGCACCGTCGGGTCGTTGTTGAGGGCGTCGATGCGGGCGAGCAACTCGGCTTGGCTCATGCTGGCGGGGTATTGCTCAAGGATGGAGCGGATGCCAGTGGTCTCGCAGGCCTTGACTTTGTTGCGCACATAAACGGCGGAAGCGGGGTCGTCACCGACCAAGATGACGGCCAGGCCGGGCTGGCGGCCTTGGGCTGTCAAGGCGGCGGTGCGCTGTGCGACTTCGGCGCGGAGTTGGGTGGAGAGGGCATTGCCATCAATGATGCGGGCGGTCATGGTGGTCCTTGAGGAGATGAAGACGAGGTCAGGAATGGCAAACGGGGCCCAAGGGCCCCGTCAGTGGTGTGCGGTTGCGTGGGCGCTCAGGCCTTGGCTGCGGGCGCGTTGGCACCCAGTGCAATCTTGAGAAGATCGGCCACGGTGTTGGCGTTGAGCTTCTCCATGATGTTGGCGCGGTGCGCCTCCACCGTCTTGATGCTGATGCCCAGGTCGTCGGCGATCTGTTTGTTCAAGCGGCCGGCGACGATGCGCTCCAGCACTTGGGCTTCACGCGTCGTGAGGCGTGAGAGCAGGGCGTCGCGGCTGGCTTGCTCTTGGTGCTGGCTGAAGGCCACGCGGGCTTGGTCCAGCATGCGCTCCACCAGCGACAGCAGCTCTTCTTCCTTGAAGGGCTTTTCGATGAAGTCCATCGCGCCCTTCTTCATGGTGTTCACCGCCATGGGCACGTCGCCGTGGCCGGTGATGAAGACGATGGGCAAGGGGCTCTTGCGTTCGAGCAAGCGGTCTTGCAATTCCAGGCCGCTCATGCCGTCCATGCGGATGTCGGCGATCAGGCAGGCCACTTCACGCGGGTCAAAGCGTGAGAGGAAGGACTCGGCAGAGTCGAAGCATTTGACGCGGTAGTCTTTGCCTTCAAGGAGCCACTGCAGGGAATCTCTGACCGCTTCGTCATCATCGACAACGTAGACGGTACCTTTCTTAGGGATCAGGCTCATGAGGACGATGCGTTGGGGTTGGAGACTGCGGCTTCCATCGGCACGTCGGGCACAGAAGGGCCCTCGGCTTTCTGGGTCAGGTCAACAGGCAGTGTCACTGCGAAGCGACAGCCTGTGACGGAACTTCCATTGTAGAGGTTCTGGGCCCGGATGCGCCCTTGATGCGACTCAATGATCGAGCGGCACAAAGACAGTCCGATCCCCATGCCCTCGACCTTGGTCGAGAAGAAGGCCTCGTAAAGCCGTGCCAGCACGTCTTCTTTCATGCCGGGGCCGGTGTCGGTGACGCTGAACTCAATGACGCCACCTTCCTCCGCGCTGTGCTTGGGCACCACCCGCAGCTCGATATGGCGCCGTGACGGCGGCATCTGGGCGTTATCGATGGCCTCGGCGGCGTTTTTGAGGAGGTTCATCAAGACCTGCTCGATCAGGATCGGGTCCACCATCAAGGGCGGCAGGCGTTGGGCCACATAGGTGTGGATGTTGACCTTGCGGCGGCGCAGCTCGATGCCGGCCAATTCCACCGCGTCTTCCACGATGTCCACCGCTTGTGAGGCCTGACGCTGCGGCTCGCTGCGCTTCACAAAGGCCCGGATACGGTGAATGACCTGGCCGGCTCGCTCGGCCTGCCGCGCGGTCTTTTGCAGGGCGGCGATCATGTCCTCGGTCTGGATGGTGCCAGCCCGCACACGGCTGACGATGCCGTTGCAGTAGTTGGTGATGGCGGTCAGCGGCTGGTTCAGCTCATGCGCCACCGAGGAGGCCATCTCACCCATGGTGATCAGCCGGCTGGTTGCGGCGGCCCGCTCGGCCTGCTGCTGGGCCTGCTCTTCGATGCGACGGCGCGCGGTGATGTCGGTGGCGATCAACATCTGCGCCAAGCGTCCGTCGGTCCATTGCAAATAGCGGCTGCGCACGTCAAACCACATTTGCAGGCTTTCGATGTACACCTCGCGGGGCTGGGCGCCGGACTCCATCAGCTCTTGGGTGGGCAGCCCAGAGAGGGTGTCGACTTCATCGTCGCCCTCGGTTTGAAAAGGCGGGCTGATGCCAACGCTGGTCAGGCCTTCGTGGCCCTTGGCGTCGCCGCCAAACCAGAGCCGATACGAGCGATTGGTGAACAGCAACTCCCCTTGCTGCACCGACAGCACCGAGACCGCTGCGTCCAACTGTTCCAGCACGGTGGTAAAGCGTTCGTGGGACGCAGACAACTGATCGCGGATGCGCTTGGCCTCGGTGATGTTGGTCATCGAGGTCATCCAGCCGGTTTGCTGACCCTTGGGGTCGATCAGGGGCGAGACATACATGCGGGCATCAAACACCGAGCCGTCCTTGCGCTTGACCTTGACCTCGATGCCACCCGCAGGGCTGCGGCCCTGCAACTCTTGCTGCAGCAGGCGCATGTTCTCTTCAATACGATCCTCGGGCCAATAGGGAAAGGGCGGAAAGCCATCCACCAGCTCGGCCTCCGAGTAGCCCGTCATGGCACAGAACGCTGGGTTCACATAGGTGACTTGGCCGTTCATGTCCATGGCGCGCATGCCCGTGAGCATGGAGTTCTCCATGGCACGCCGGAAATTGGTCTCTTGCACCAAGGCCTTTTGAATTTGCCCTCGGCGCCGCATATGGCGCCAAGTGCCCAGCAGCATCCACACCGTCAGCACGGACAGGGCCACCACCATCCAGAACAAGGTGTTGCCGATCAGGCCAATGGAGGTGCGGAAACCTTGACCCCGCAGTTGCATGCCGTTGGCCAGCGGCGCCAAGGGCACTTGGTAGGCGAGGGTGTTGTTGCTTTGGGTTTGGGTCGGGGTGTTGACGGTCCCGGTCAGCACACGCTGGTCTGGCCCTAGCACTGCAATCGCGTGGCGACGGGTCACCTCGGTCGGCACAAAGTAGCGCAGCAGGGCTTCGATGGAGTACTCCACCACGATGGCCCCGGCAAAGCCGTGGCGGTCGATCAAAGGCACATGAAGCTGAAAGACCGGCGCGCCTTGGGCGTCGTTATAAGGCTTGGAGTAGAGCGGCTGGCGGGCGTCGCGGGCGGCCAAAAAGGCGGCTTCGGCTTCGCTGCGCTGGTTCTCCACCGGCAGAGCCGGCTCGGGGATCTCGCCATTTGGGGCCGTCTCTGGGTGAAAAGTGCTGACGGCTTGGCTGGCGCGCACCTCGCGCTGGGCATTGATCCAGGCCACCAAACGCACTTCGGGCCGCTCGCGCTGGAAGGTGGCGGCCTGGTCCATGAACTCTTTGGCGTCGATGTCGCGGGTCACCAGCTCCCGCGCCATGCGCACCAATTGCTCCTGGTTTTCGATCAGGTGCAGGCGGATTTGCTGCTGGGCCACCTCGGTGTCCCGGTGCAGGGCTTCGGTGGCGCGGTCAATTTCTTCATTGCGCAGGTACCAAAACGCCGAGGTGATGGCGGCCAGGAACAGCAGCACCGACACCAGCGGCCCCATGGTCGCAAAGCGATCCTGACGCGAGGGCGATTGTTGGCGCCACCAACGTCCGGCCAGCCGCTTGAGTCGGGAAGGGGTGGGTTTGGGAGCTTCACGCAGGTCAGACATTGGTGTCCATTATCGCGAAGGGCCGTTCCTTGCCTGAACTTGGTTTCATCGAAGTACGTATTTCTCACAATACGAAATCAATAGCCGCCATTTGAAATACAGACCAAGTTGTGCCACACTCTCGGCCACCTTACGACCCATGGCCTTTCAATAGGAGACAAACCATGTCCGCCATGCCTGATTCCCGCCTTGGAGCGTCCGCCATCGATGTGGATGCCCAGGAAACCCGCGAATGGCTTGACGCGCTGACCGCCGTCATCACCGCCGAGGGCCCCGAGCGCGCCCACTTCTTGTTGGAGCAGTTGCTCGAGGAAGCTCGTCAGCACAGCGTGGACCTGCCGTTCTCCGCCAATACGGCTTACGTCAACACCATTGAGACCTCGCAAGAGGCCCGCTGCCCCGGCAATATCGCCATCGAGAAGCGTCTGCGCGCCTATATGCGCTGGAACGCCATGGCCATGGTGGTGCGCGCGAACCGGCTGAACCCGGCCGACGGCGGTGATCTGGGCGGCCACATCGGCTCCTTTGCGTCGTTGGCGTCCATGCTGGGCGCTGGCTTCAACCACTTCTGGCATGCCGAGAGCGCCGACCATGGCGGCGACTTGCTTTACATCCAAGGCCACAGCGCGCCTGGGATCTACGCCCGCGCCTACCTGGAAGGCCGCCTGACTGAAGCCCAGCTCGACAACTTCCGCCAAGAAGTCGATGGCAAGGGCCTGCCCAGCTACCCGCACCCCAAGCTGATGCCGGAGTTCTGGCAGTTCCCCACCGTCTCCATGGGTCTTGGCCCTTTGATGGCCATCTACCAAGCTCGCTTCTTGAAGTACTTGCATGCGCGCGGCATTGCCGACACGGCCAAGCGCAAGGTCTGGGCCTTCATGGGCGACGGCGAGATGGACGAGCCGGAAAGCCTGGGCGCCATTGGCCTAGCGGCCCGCGAAGGCTTGGATAACCTGGTGTTCGTTGTCAACTGCAATCTGCAGCGCTTGGACGGCCCGGTGCGCGGCAACGGCAAGATCATCCAAGAGCTGGAAGGCGAGTTCCGGGGCAGCGGCTGGAATGTCATCAAGCTGATCTGGGGCAAGGGCTGGGACGAACTGCTGGCCCGCGACAAGAGCGGCAAGCTGCGCCAATTGATGATGGAAACCCTGGATGGCGACTACCAGGCCATGAAGGCCAACGATGGCGCCTTCATCCGCAAGAACTTCTTCGGCAAGTACCCCGAGACTGCCAAGCTCGTCGAGCACATGAGCGACGAGGAGATCTTTGAGCTGCGCCGTGGTGGCCATGAGCCCGAGAAGGTCTATGCCGCCTTCCATGCGGCGCACAACAACGAGACAGGCCAGCCCACGGTGCTGCTGGTCAAGACCGTCAAGGGCTACGGCATGGGCAAGGCTGGTGAAGGCAAGAACACCGTGCACCAGACCAAGAAGCTGACGGACGAAGACATCCGCTACATCCGCGACCGCTTCAACATCCCGGTCCCCGACAGCGAACTGCCCAACTTGCCCTACTACAAGCCGGCTGACGACACGCCGGAGATGAAGTACCTGCAAGAGCGCCGCCAGGCGCTGGGCGGCTACCTGCCCAAGCGCCGGCCTGTGGCTGAGGAAAGCTTCACCGTGCCACCGCTGGAGACCTTCAAGGCGGTGCTGGAGCCTTCGGCCGAAGGCCGTGAGATCTCGACCACCCAAGCCTATGTGCGCTTCTTGAACCAACTGCTGCGCGACCAGGCCTTGGGCCCGCGCGTGGTGCCCATCCTGGTGGACGAGGCCCGCACCTTCGGCATGGAAGGCCTGTTCCGTCAGATCGGCATCTACAACCCCAAGGGTCAGCTCTACACGCCGGTCGACAAAGACCAGGTGATGTACTACCGCGAAGACAAGGCCGGGCAGATCCTGCAAGAAGGCATCAATGAAGCGGGTGGCATGGCGAGCTGGATTGCGGCCGCCACCAGCTACAGCACCAACAACCGGGTGATGATCCCGTTCTTTGTCTACTACTCGATGTTCGGCTTCCAGCGCATTGGCGACTTGGCTTGGGCGGCGGGTGACATGCAAGCGCGTGGCTTCTTGCTGGGCGGCACCTCGGGCCGCACCACGCTGAACGGCGAAGGCCTGCAGCACGAAGACGGCCACAGCCACATCTTGGCCGGCACCATTCCGAACTGCATCTCGTATGACCCGACCTTCGCCCACGAAGTGGCGGTGATCATGCAGCACGGCCTGAAGCGCATGGTCGAGAAGCAAGAGAACGTCTTCTACTACCTGACCTTGCTGAATGAAAACTACCCGATGCCCGGCCTGAAGCCTGGCACCGAGGAGCAGATCATCAAGGGCATGTACCTGCTGGAAGAGGGCGCCAAGAAGACACCGCGCGTCAATCTGCTGGGTTCGGGCTCGATCTTGCGTGAATCTCAAGCCGCCAAGCTGCTGCTGGAAGAAGATTGGGGCGTGGCCGCCAATGTGTGGAGCTGCCCGAGCTTTAACGAGCTGGCCCGCGAAGGCCAGGACTGCGAGCGCTTCAACTTGCTGCACCCCACGGACGCCCCGCGCGTGCCCTTCATCGCTCAGCAATTGGACGGCCACCCCGGCCCGGTGATTGCCTCGACCGACTACATGAAGAACTACGCCGAGCAAGTGCGCGCCTTCATGCCCAAGGGCCGCACCTTCAAGGTGCTGGGCACCGACGGCTTTGGCCGCAGCGACTTCCGCTCCAAGCTGCGTGAGCACTTTGAGATCAACCGCCATTACATCGTGGTGGCCGCGCTCAAGGCCCTGGCAGAAGAAGGCAGCGTGCCGGCGACCAAGGTGGCGGAAGCCATTGCCAAGTACGGCATCAAGGCCGACAAGATCAACCCGCTGTACGCCTAAAACGGGGACGGAGACACATCATGAGTTTGATTGAAGTGAAAGTCCCCGACATCGGCGACTTCAAAGACGTGGCCATCATTGAGCTGCTGGTCAAGGTGGGCGACACCGTCAAGGCAGAGCAAAGCCTGATCACCGTCGAGAGCGACAAGGCCTCGATGGAAATCCCCAGCTCGCACGCTGGCGTGGTCAAAGAGCTGAAGGTGGGCCTGGGTGACAAGGTCAACGAAGGCACGGTAGTGCTGATGCTGGAAGTGGCCGGCGCCGCGGCGGTGGCAGCCCCGGCGCCTGCGCCGGCTGCAGCCGCCGCACCTGTTGCAGCGCCTGCCGCTGCAGCACCAGCACCCGCTGCCCCGGTGGCGGCTGCGGTGGGCCGCATTGAGGTCGTGGTGCCCGACATTGGTGACTTCAAAGACGTCGCCGTGATCGAGCTCTTGGTCAAGGTGGGCGATACCGTCAAGGCGGAGCAAAGCCTGATCACCGTGGAGAGCGACAAGGCCTCGATGGAGATCCCCTCGTCGCATGCTGGCGTCATCAAGGAGCTGAAGGTGGCCCTGGGTGACAAGGTCAACCAAGGCACGCTGCTGGCGATCTTGGAAGGCGAGGGCGCTGCGGTGGCCGCCGCTGCTCCTGCTCCCACACCCGCGGCAGCACCTGTGGCGTCTCCCGCCCAGGCTGCGGCTGCGGCCGCGCCTGCCGTGGCCGTGGCTTCTGCGCAGCCTGCGCACCAACCCGGCACGCCCGCAGCAGGCCTGCCCCATGCCTCACCCAGCATTCGCAAGATTGCGCGTGAACTGGGCGTGCCCCTGGCAGAAGTCAAGGGCTCGGGCCACAAGGGCCGCATCACCGCTGACGACGTGCAGAACTTCGTCAAGGGCGTGATGGCCGGCAGCCTGCAAACGGCCGCCCAAAAGGCCAAAGCCCCGGCAGCCGCACCGGCCGCAGCGGGCGGTGCCTTCCCAGGTTTGTTGCCCTGGCCGCAGGTGGACTTTGCCAAGTTCGGCCCCGTCGAGCGCAAAGACCTGTCGCGCATCAAGAAGATCAGTGGTGCCAACCTGCACCGCAACTGGGTGGTGATCCCGCATGTCACCAACCATGACGACGCCGACATCACCGAGCTCGAAGCCTTCCGCGTTCAAACCAACAAAGAGAACGAGAAGTCGGGCATCAAGGTCACAATGCTAGCCTTCATGATCAAGGCGGCTGTGGCGGCGCTGAAGAAGTTCCCTGAGTTCAATGCCTCTTTGGATGGCGATCAACTCGTCTACAAGAACTACTTCCACATCGGCTTTGCGGCCGATACGCCCAATGGCCTGGTGGTGCCGGTGATCAAAGACGCCGACAAGAAGGGCATCTTCCAGATCAGCCAAGAGATGAGCGAGCTGGCCAAGAAGGCCCGCGACGGCAAGCTGGGTCCCGCCGACATGTCGGGCGGCTGCTTCAGCATCTCGTCCTTGGGCGGCATTGGCGGGCGCTATTTCACGCCCATCATCAATGCGCCTGAGGTCGCGATCATGGGGGTGTGCAAGAGCAGTATGGAGCCGCGCTGGGATGGCAAGCAGTTTGTGCCGCGCTTGATCCTGCCGCTCTCCTTGAGCTGGGACCATCGCGTCATCGACGGTGCCGCAGCCGCGCGCTTCAACGTCTATTTCGCATCTCTGCTGGCGGACTTCCGTCGCATTGTTTTGTAAGGAGACCACCATGGCAACGATAGATGTGGTGGTGCCGGACATCGGCGACTTCAAAGACGTGGGCGTGATCGAAGTGCTGGTCAAGCCGGGCGACACCGTGAAGGTGGAGCAAAGCTTGATCACCGTGGAGAGCGACAAAGCCTCGATGGAGATTCCCTGCTCGCATGCGGGTGTGGTCAAGGCGCTCAAAGTGGCGGTGGGTGACAAGGTCAACCAAGGCTCGGTGGTTTTGGTGTTGGAAACGGCCGATGCTGCGCCTGCGCCCACACCAGCGCCCGCGGTCGCTGCGGCACAGGCACCGGCACCGGTGCCTGCGCCAGCGGTGGCAGCCGGCCCGGCCGGCAGCTACAGCGGCGCAGCCGATGTGGACTGCGACGTGCTGGTGCTGGGAGCCGGCCCCGGCGGCTATTCGGCGGCCTTCCGCGCGGCTGATTTGGGCCTCAAGGTCGTGATCGTCGAGCGCTATGCCACCCTGGGTGGTGTGTGCCTCAATGTGGGCTGTATTCCGTCCAAGGCGCTGCTGCATGTGGCCGCAGTGATGGACGAGGTCAGCCACCTAAGCGCCTTGGGCGTGGAGTTTGGGGCGCCGCAAGTCAATATCGACAAGCTGCGTGCCCACAAAGAAAAGGTCATTGGCAAGCTGACCGGCGGCCTGGGCGCGATGGCCAAGATGCGCAAGGTCACCACCGTGCGCGGCCTTGGGCAGTTCATCGACCCCCACCATGTGCGGGTGGAAGAAACCACGGGCGGCGGCCAAGACAAGACCGGCACCACCAAGGTGGTGAAGTTCAAGAGCGCCATCATTGCCGCAGGCTCCCAAGCCGTGCACCTGCCCTTCTTCCCGAAGGACGAGCGCATTGTGGACAGCACCGGCGCACTGGAGCTCAAGGCCGTGCCCAAGAAGATGCTCATCGTCGGTGGCGGAATCATTGGCCTGGAGATGGGCACCGTCTACAGCACCCTGGGCGCTCGCCTGGATGTGGTGGAGATGATGGACGGGCTGATGCAAGGCGCGGACCGCGACCTGGTCAAGGTCTGGGAGAAGATGAACAAGGGCCGCTTCGACAAGATCATGTTGAAGACCAAGACGGTGGGCGCTGTGGCCAAGCCCGAGGGCATCACTGTGCAGTTCGAGGGCCTGGATGGCACCAAGAGTGAAGGCACCTATGACCTGGTGTTGCAAGCCGTGGGCCGCACGCCCAACGGCGGCAAGATTGGCGCCGACAAGGCTGGGGTGGCGGTGACGGACCGTGGCTTCATCAACGTCGACATCCAGATGCGCACCAACGTGCCGCACATCTTCGCCATCGGCGACCTGGTGGGCCAGCCCATGCTGGCGCACAAGGCCGTGCACGAAGCGCATGTGGCGGCGGAAGTCATCGCCGGTGAGTTGCAGGGCAACAAAGAGTTGGCCTCGGCCGCCTTCAACGCCCGCGTGATCCCCAGCGTGGCCTACACCGACCCTGAAGTGGCTTGGGTGGGTCTCACGGAAGACCAAGCCAAGGCCCAAGGCATCAAGGTCAAGAAGGGCTTGTTCCCCTGGACGGCCTCGGGCCGCGCCATCGCCAACGGCCGCGATGAAGGCTTCACCAAGCTGTTGTTCGATGACTCCCCCGAAGCGCATGGCCACGGCAAGATCCTGGGCGGCGGCATCGTCGGCACCCATGCCGGCGACATGATTGGCGAGATCGCCCTGGCCATTGAGATGGGCGCCGACGCCGTGGACATCGGCAAGACCATCCACCCGCACCCCACGCTGGGTGAGAGCATTGGCATGGCGGCGGAAGTGGCGCATGGGTCTTGCACGGATTTGCCGCCGAGCAAGAAGTAAGCAGCCTGAGTGCCTGCAATAACGAAGCCCCGGACGGTTCGCCGCCGGGGCTTTTTTTGTCTCGTCTGATTCAGCCTGGGCGCCACTCAGTGGGCCCCAAAGCCCTCCAAAAGGTTGACCGCATTGGTCCCGACCGCCTCAACGGCGTAGCCGCCTTCAAAGGTGAAGACCGTGGGCAAGCCCAAGCCTGCCAGTGCCTGCCCAATGGTGGTGTAGTCCTCACTGTCCAGTGTGAAGCCGGAGATGGGATCGTCCTTGAAGGTGTCCAAGCCAAAAGGCACCACCAAGGCGGTGGGCGCATAGTGGGTGATGGCGCTCAGGGCTTGATCGAGTGCGAGCCGCCAGGTATTGAAAGCAGTGCCGCGAGGCAGCGGAAGGTTCAGGTTGTAGCCCTGGCCCAGCCCCGTGCCCGTTTCGTCGGCATGGCCCAGGAAGAAGGGGTACTCGGTGGCCGGGTCGCCGTGCAAAGAGACGGTGAACACGTCGGGACGATCGTAAAAAATGGTTTGGGTGCCGTTGCCGTGATGGTAGTCAATGTCCAAGACGGCGACTTTGGCGTGCCCCCCGTCGCGCAGAGCTTGTGCGGCGATGGCGCCGTTGTTCAAGAAGCAATAGCCGCCAAAGAAGTCGGGCCCAGCGTGGTGCCCCGGAGGGCGAGTCAGGGCGCAGGCTGCCCGCTCGCCAGCCAGCACCGCACGGGCGGCGTTGACAGCGCAAGTCGCGCCCATGTGTGTGGCGGCCCAGGTCCCTTGCATCAAGGGGCTGCCTGCATCAAAGCTATACCGGCCTAGGCGGGCTGCAAAGTTGAGCAGCGCGCCATCGGTTCGGAAGCCGTGACGGCTGGGCAGTGGCCAGACTGAGGGTAGTGCATCACGTTGTGCATTGGCGGGGTCCATCGCGACCCAGTCATCCCAAGCCTTTGCCAAAAACTGGATATAGCCTTGGTCGTGCACACGAGCGATGGCCGCATCGATGTCGATCTCTTGACCGTGTGGCGCTTCCAGCCGTCCGAAGCCGCGCTGCTGCAGCGCTGCCAGCACAAAGTCCTGGCGCGCAGGCACCTCATGGCAGGCCACCATGCGGCCACGGAACATCTCCTCTCGGCCTTGATGCAGAGCGTGCAGAGGGTTGTGAATGATCTTCATGGGCATCCTTCGGGTCCGTGGCATGCGCCAGTACTCATGGCGGCGCTATCGGTGACGTATGACTGAGGTCACAGCAATTGTTGGCCAATTGGACGACGTGGCGCCTGACTTTAAGCACAAGCGCAAAAGGCCGCAGCGCCGTGAGGGGCTGTGGGCTTGCCGCATGATGCGCAGCATGACCTGCCACCGCTCTGTCCTTCTCACCCTCTCACTGCTTGCAGGACTGACTGTGAGTGTTCAGTCCGAGGCCACCGCCGGCCCTGACCGCGTCGCTCTGCCCGGTTTCGCCATCGACCGCACCGAGGTCACGGTGGCTCAGTTCGCGCGCTTTGTTCATGAGACCGGCTTGCTCACCGAGGCTGAGCGCGCAGGGGGCGGCTTTGAGTATGTGGGTGGTTGGCAGCGTCGCCCGGGATGGACTTGGCGCACGCCTGAGGGCACGCCGCCTGCATCTGGGCAGTTACCTGCCGTGCACCTGACCCACGCCGAGGCTGCCGCCTACTGCCGCTGGGCGGGCGGGCGGCTGCCCACCGCGGCCGAGTGGCAGAGTGCGGCCTACACCGAGCAGCGAGCGTCTCCACCAGCTCCTTGGCAGCGTGGCAAGACCTACACCTACCCCACGGGTGACAGCCCGGCCGGTGCCAACACCAGCGAGCGCGATGCGTGGCCGCGCGCCGCACCGGCAGGGGCCACCGCGGCGGGTGTGAACGGCTTGCACGAAATGGGGGCCAATGTGTGGGAATGGGTGAGCGATGCACAAGGGGCGGAGCGCCGCACGATGGGGGGCTCGTGGTGGTACGGTGCGCCGCACATGCGCGCTGACGTGACTGCGTGGAAGGCCGCTGATTTCTACGCGGTGTACATCGGCTTTCGATGCGCCCAGGACCTGCGCTGAATTGCGCGGGGGATGAGGGCGGCTGGGTACCGAGGCTCAGACCAAGCCGAAGGTCTTCTCCTTGGGCAAGTCGCTGGCCGTGACAAAGCCAGAGCCCATCACCAGGGCGGAGTCCATGTCCTCAAAGCTGATCCAGCCAAAGCCCTCACGGCCCCAGGTGCGTCCCCAAGCATGTGGTGGCACAGGCGCTCGGCAAGGCCTCGGGGCTGAGGAGGTCTTCATCCCTGCACGAGCGCTCGGTGTGACGGACGCGCTCGACGTGCATCCTGGCGGCAACTCGAGTCGATAAGGCCTGTCAGGCTCTGGCAGCGAGCCGACCTCTATAGCACCGTCGACAAACGGATCAATCGGCATGGATTCATCGGGGCCGTTCCATGGGCTGCGCCGGGCCAGATAAAAGGCGAACTCTTCGGAGACCACCACGGATTGGCCCAGGTCCCGTCGGATGGCAGCTTCCAGTTGGGCATTCGTTGGAAACGCGGCGCAGGTGTCGCGGCTTCCTTGGTCTTTGGCTGCAGACATGAGTGGCGAGTGATCTGCGGCACTGGGAATCTTGCTTGCTGCCGGTTCCAAGGCCCAGAGCCGGGGGGCCAGCAGAGCGGCCGTGGCCCCCAGCGGCTTCGAGCATCTAGGAACAACGTGGGCATGGTGGCTCCGACACGGTAGGGGGCATGGATCTTTAGAGGTGAATGCGAGGGGGCGCCATGGTGCTGCAAGAAAAAGGGCCTTGCCGTTGCCAGCAAGGCCCCAAGGGTTTAGAGAGCGCCGAGCGTCAGCGGACCAGCAGGACCGGCACTTTGCAGTGGGCCAGCACGCGTGTTGCCACCGAGCCCATGACCAAATTGCCCAAGGCACTGTGGCCGTGCGAGCCCATGATCACGAGATCGAACTTGCCCTTTTCGGCGGCTTTGGCGATCAACTCGCCGGCCGAGCCGACTTCGTGGCAGACCTCTGCTTGGATGCCATGCCGAGCCAAGAACTTGCGCACTGGCGTATCGACCTTGGCGGCTTCGTCCTTGTAGTAGCCGCGTGCAACGTCGGCCCCCACAGCCGCCCGGGCCCGCGGAGGCAGGGCTGCCACGGCGGTGAACACGGTAAAGCTGTTCTGCGGGCCAAACATCTCTTCGTGAATGGCCAAGTAGGCCAACATCTTTTTGGTGAAGGGGCTGCCGTCGACAGCCAACAAAATCTTCATGTCAGGACTCCTTGTTCAAGGGTGTTGTTTGCTCGGTGGCTGCACGTCAGGTGTTGGGAGCGGTCTTGGAGCTCCACACCATGGTGATGGCCAAGATGCTGAGCACCACGCCCAAGGACACCGCCACAGGGATCTTGAAGACATCGATCAGCATCATCTTGGTGCCGATGAAGACCAGGATCACCGCCAAGCCATAGTTCAGCAGGTGGAAGCGGCTGGCGGCAGCCTGCAGCAGGAAGAACATCGCGCGCAAGCCCAGGATCGCGAACACATTGCTGGTCAGCACAATGAACGGGTCCTTGGTGATGGCGAAGATGGCGGGGATGGAGTCCACGGCGAAGATCACGTCGGTCAAACCCACCAAGGCCACGACCATCAACAGCGGTGTCGCAATCTTGGCACCGTTCTCCATCGTCCAGAACTTCTCGCCGTCGTACTCTTTGCTGACGGGCATGATGCGGCGCAGGAGCTTGAGGGCCGGGTTGTCTTCGAGGTCAGACTCCTTGCCGGCTGCCCACCACATCTTGATGCCCGTGATGATCAAGAAGGCACCGAAGAGGTAGAGGATCCAGTGGAACTGGGCCAACAGCCAACCGCCCACCAAGATCATGATGGTGCGCAGCACGATGGCGCCGATGATGCCGATCATCAGCACCCGCTTCTGGTAGGCCGGGGGCACCGCAAAGTAGGTGAAGATCAGCAGGAAGACAAAGATGTTGTCGACGGCCAGGCTCTTCTCAATCAGGTAGCCCGTGAGGAACTCCAATGACTTTTCATTGGCGAGTTCGGTTGAACCGGTCGTGTCTTTGACCGCCCACCACAGCAGGCCATTGAACACAAAGCTCAGGGCGATCCAAATGATGGACCAGTGAAGCGCTTCTTTGACGCCAACGACGTGGGCGCCTTGCTTGTTGAGGGCGACGAAGTCGACAAACAGCGCTGCCAGCACGAAGCCGACGAACACCAGCCAGAGCCAAAGGGGTGCTATGGTTTCCATGGATAGGTCTTTGCAAAAGAGAGAGGTGTTGAAGAACACCCGCAAGGTCTTGCATGGCTCGGGCAAAGGACCGAGCTCGACAGGTCCGGCGGCTACTTGTTATATCGGCCGCGTATTGACGGACACTGTCGCCAGGGCACCATGGGTACGCCCAGCTTGCTACTCCCCTCGAGGGAAGGCCGGATTATCTGGTCAGAAGAAGCATTGTGACAATCTGACAAATGGTCAGAAAAAGCCGAAGTGTTACGGCAATTTCGATTCGCCCAGCATGCAGCGGGCTGCCCTAGGATGTCGCCAAGGGCGGATCTTCCCGTCGTCCGTCTGCATGGATGGCGAAGCGCGCTTGGTCCCGTGCGTGCACCGGGCCGTCGCTGGGCCAGGGCCAGCGCCCAAACAGGCCTTGTCGGTAGTCCTGCATGGCTTGCTGAATCTCGCCGGCTGTGTTCATCACAAACGGCCCATAGGGCACGACGGGTTCGCTGATAGGCCGCCCCTGCAGATAAAGGAACTCGGCGACGACACTCCCGCGATTCTCCAGTTCGATCGCTGACGTCGCGCTCAATGGAAGGAAGGCGGGATGCTTGAGCCTGTGGCCTGCGATGTCCAGCTCGGCGGCTTGGCTAAAGCTGTAGAGCGCACGGTTGACGCCCTCCACACCAGCCGGCAAGGTCCAGCGCGCCCCCGGTGCCATGCGCAGGGTCCATACAGCGAGGTGGTTGTCCGGTTCTGCGGCCCAACTGTGCGGCGGCGGCGCGGGGGCCTTGTGTTCACCCAGTGAACCAGCGATCAAGCAGACCTCCGTGGCCAGGCCTTGCGCATCGGTCATCTGGAGGTGGGGAAGGGTGTGGCCCCACAACATGGAAAAGTGGGGCTGCACCAGCTTGTTCCGCGCCGGCAGGTTCAACCAGAGTTGAAACAACTCGGTGGTGTTCGGGGCTGCGGGCTGGCGCAGCGGGAACATTTCGCTGTGCTCGATGCCACGCCCCGCCGTCATCCATTGCACATCGCCTTGGCCAAATCGGGCCGTGGCGCCCAGGGAATCAGCATGATCGATGAATCCTTGCCGCGCGATGGTGATCGTCTCAAAGCCTCGATGCGGGTGGCGCGGAAAGCCGGGCACGTGTTGGCCGTGATACATGCGCCAGCCGTCTTTGGGTTCGAAGTCGTTGCCCAGGGGACGACCAGCAAGTGCGGCGCGCGGCACACCCTGCGCGTCATCGCCCGCCGGGTAGGAGTCTAGGTGGTAGACGCAAAAGAGAAACGGGTCGAGCGTCTGCCAAGGGAAGCCCAAGGGCTGGATGGCGAGGATGGGCGTTGCGTCGGGCATCGTGGGCCTTTCTGGTCAGAGGGGGCACGCCACAACGCAGGGCCTCACCGCGTGGGCCGTGTTCCCGTGGTCGGGCTCAGCGAACCGGGCCTTCGGCCAAGATGCGCCATTCGTCCGCCTCGGCACGGCTCCAGTATTGACGCATCACACGCTCGCGCTCTCGCTTGCCACTGCCCACCAACTCGCGAAACGTGACCACCATCTTGTTCTTGTCATCATGCCAGGTCAGCACGCTGACGTTGTCGATGGCGGTGATGGGCTGGGTCAGGCGCTGTTTGGCCTTGTTGTTATCCAGCGCGGTCGAGCTTGTGCTCTGAGTGCTGGCGTAGAGTGACTCCAGGGTCTGTCGGTCTGCACGCAGGCGTGCATCTTGCCATTGCCTCACTTTGTCCAGGAAGGCTTGGCGGCCTTCGCTGGGCTGATTGGCTTTCACCCAGCGTACCTGGCGTGTGATCACCACGGGCGTGTCCCGCTGCGGCAGCTGATTGGAGAGACGCAGCAAATCTTCATTGGACAAGGCAATGCAGCCATCGCTGTCCAAGGGGGGGCGTGAGTAAGTGTTCGAAGGAACGCCGTGGACCAAGATGCCACTGCCCGTGCGGCCACGAAACTTATCGTAGGCATTGGGATAGTTCAGGGGCAGGGCGCCGGCACCGAAGCGATCTTCCAGGGCTTTGGGATCAATACGGTCGGTGATGAAGTAGACCCCCAGAGGTGTGCGCTGATCGCCCTCTACGAGCTTGTCGACACCCTGTTTGCCGACCGACACATAGTAGTCGCTGATGAGTTTCAGCCCAGAGGGAAAATTCTCGAACAAGTAGAGACGCGATCGGCTGGTGTCAACGGCAATGGCATACCGGGTGCTGGGGGGCAGCTGAACGAACTCATCAGGCACGGCGCCTTCAGGAGGGCGCTCTTGAAGGGCACGAATGCGCTGTCGTGCTTCGTCCCGCAGCACGGCCAGTTCCGCCGATTGACCGGCGCTGGCTTGCTTGGTGTGCTTGCCGCCAAAAGCGGGCAACGGTGCGAAGCGCGCTGCTAGCAGGTCACCGTAAACCAATTGCGCCAGCTTGAAGGTGGGGAACTGCCGGGTCAGGTTCTCCGCCGCCACCAGGGCCTCGGACATCCGTTGGTCCGCAATCAGTCGGTAAACCTGGATGAGTTGGGCTTCTGGGCTGCCAGACACGGCCACGCCTGCACTGGGTGTGGCCAAGGAGGCATCATCAGCCAGGCGCAAGGCGGCGACAGTGGGGGCAGTCGAGGGCAGTGCGGTCGCCACCTCGATGGGGCTGAAATCCGGACTATCGCTCTTGCTTACAGCGTAGACGCCACTCAGAAGCAGCAATGCTGCTCCGAGGGCGAGGGTCACACGACGGGGCGTCAGAGAACGTTTCTCCATGGTCAAAATCGGCGCCTCACCTGAGGCGCCTCCCATTCTCGCAGACGCGACTTAGCCGCCGCCGGATTCTTGCTGAATCACCCAACGGCCATTGGAGGACTTCACCAACTGCAGGGTCTTGGAGCTGGTGTTACTCAGCGCATCGGACTCATAGCGTTGGCGGAATTGCGCAGTGGCCTTATCGCCATTGACGGTGACGTGGAGGTTGCTGATATCCACCTTGATGCTCTGCCGAGAGGCAATGCGATCGCGACGGTTCTGTTCCCACGCCTTACGCGAGCCACTCTTGCCGACATAGTCGGGGGCATAGGCTGCAAAGTAGCCTTGCATATCGCGTTTGCTCCAGGCCGCAGCCCAACTCTTCACCGCGGACTCCACATCCGCCACGCTGTTGGCTGTCGCCACGGGCTTGGCCGCAGCAGGCGCGGATGCGGGCGGCGTCGGGGGCGTGGCTGTGGGCACCGTCGGCTTGGTGGTGGTGACGGCCGGTGCCGGGGCGGGCACAGGGGCTGGTGAAGGCGACACGGCCGGGGCTGCCGCCACGACGGGGTCACGCTTGGCCGGCGCAGCCGGGCTTGCATTGCCGGCGGTGCCAGTGGTCAATTCCCGCAGCAGCGCCAGCTTTGGCGTGACCGAGGTGTCCGACTTATCCAACTGCAGGGCCTTGGAATAGGCTTGGCTGGCGAGTTGGGCGTAGACGTCCCCCAAATTCTGATAGGCGGTGGCATAGGCCGGGTTGGTGCGAATCGCACGCTCGAGTGCACCGCGGGCTTTGTCATACTCGCCCTGAGCCCCATAGATAACGGCCATGTTGTTATACGGCGCCGGCATTTCTGGGTGGTCTTCGACCAACTTTTGGAAAACGCTCAAGGCTTCGGCTTTCCGATCCAACATGGAGAGCGCCACACCACGACGAAAACGCATTTGAGCGTCTTTGGGGTTTTTGGCCAAAGACTCGTCAATCAGTTTCAGTGCTTGGGCATGTTGCCCGTCTTTGATCAGCCGCTGAATCTCGACGGTTTCTCCACTGTTTTGCGTCGTTTGAGCAACGGCTGACAGGGCCATAAATGAGCCCAAGCAAACCGCCGCAACCAAGCGGTTGAGCGCAAATGCTGGGGGTGCAATTCGATGTGCCTGCATGGTGTCTCTTGAGTAATGCTGAACGTACTGGCCGCTGGGTGAAAGGTTGGGTGACGAACACATCACGCCTATCGCCTGACGGAGGACCGACTGCCTAGGAGTCTATCTAAAAACCACAGCGAATATGAAACTGAAACCCGCAAAGCCGGGCAAGAAATGCGAAGGGCGCGACATGCGCGCCCTCCATCACTGACTTGACCCGAAGATCAACGGTTGCTTTCCTTCACGATGAGCCATTCAGAGCCGCTGCGCTCCCAGGTCAACGTCTTCAACATGGTGTCATTGAAGTTGGAGGACTTATAGATTTGCTTGAAGCTGGTTTCGACACGATTAGCAGAAATCTGCTTGGGCACCAGGTTTTCAAGCACCACGCTGATTTCACCCGGCTTCGTCACCAAGCGCTTGCGTTCCGACTGCCACTTCGACTTGTCAGCCTTGATCGGCCCGAAATTCGGGCTGTAGAAGCTGTAGTAGCGGGTCAAGTCCTTGGACATCCAGGCAGCAGCCCAATCGCGCAGGCGCTGTTCTGCCAAGCCTTCTTCCACCGTTTTCTTGGTGGCCGCCACAGGCGTCGCTGGTGCAGGGGCAGCCGGTGCCGGCGCAGCCTTGGCTGGGCCGGTCATGGCGCGAGCACGAGCGTCGAGTTCATCCTTGCTGGTGGTGGCGACGTCCGTCGGTGCCAGAGGGCAACGAGTGGCGGCGTCTTCACCGGCGGCCCAGTTGTCACCTTCAGGTGCCAAGGTCTTGGCATCGGCGCGAGCGAGACCCAGGGCGGAAACCAACGTACCCATGGCTGCATGGGTGCGCACGGTCGCCACTTGCAAGTCAGCATCGGCCACAGCGTATGCACGCTTGGCGGTGTAGAGCTCGTTCTCAGCGTTCAGCAGGTCCAGCAAGCTGCGCTGGCCGATGTCGAACTGCTGGCGATAGGCGTCGCGAGCCTTCTCAATGGCGATCACATTGCGGTCAAGGTAGGCCAGCTGTTCGCTGAGTTTCTTGACGTCGTTGTAGGCAATTGCAGCGGTCTGACGGGTGTCGCGGCATGCTTTGTCCCGCAGGTCCATGGCCTGGTTCAGCAGGTTGGTGCTTTGACGCACACGAGCCTGATCCGACCCGCCGTTGAACAGATTCCAGTTCAGCACCAACTGGGCGTTGATGTCACGGGTCTGATCGAGCGTGCCATCGAGGTTTTTGCCGACGCCGCCACGAATGCGGGCTTCCACCTTGGGCTGGAAGGCCCCTTTGCGGCTTTCAGCCTGGGCACGAGTGGCGCGCAGGTTCTCGACGGCAGCAGCGATGGCGGGGCTGTTCAGGGCAGTGGCTTCCAAGGCAGCGGCACCGGAAGCGGGCAGGGGACGGGCCAGGGGCTGGGCCGCGCCGGGCGACGCTGGCGGCAGTTCGCCAACCACGCGACGATAGCGCTCGGTCACGTCATGCAGATTGGCCTTTTCGGTGACGAGATTCGACTCCGCCAAGGCCAAGCGCGCGCCGGCTTGTTCGAGATCGACGCCACGAGCCACACCGGCACGCACACGCGACTGAATCTGGTCGGCGGCGTATTTGTGCTGGACGTAATTGTCTTCGGCCAATTTCACCAAGCGACGGAAGCGCTCGACGTCATGGAATGCGCGAGTGGCTTCCAGAGCAGTTTGCTCAGTGGCGTCGATGAAATCGAAATAGCGCGCCAATTTGGAGTGGCCCAAACGCTTGATTTCATTGCTGGTGGCTAAGCCATCCCACAGCAATTGATTGACCGTCAGGGCCAAGCCTGCACGGTTCAAGGATTGGGTTTCAGAGGGGCGGCGGTTGTCGACGTTGTCCTGAGTACGGCCAACGTCGCCGGACAGGTCGACGCGGGGCAGCAATGCGCCAGACGCCACGTCAACTTCTGCAATAGAAGCACGCAATGCGTTGAACTTGGCTGCGACCTCTGGATTTGTCTCAATGGCTCTTTGGGCCGCTGAGACAACCGCCTGGTTCTGCGCCATTGCCGAAGCGCAGGCCAGAGTCAACAGGCTAAGGCCAAGTAGTTTTTTCTTCATGGTCACGGGTCCCTACATGGTTGTGGACACAAAAGCGTTGCTAAATGTACTAGATAGAACGACCAACTGGTAACCCCGAAAACAAGGTATCGCGGACGCGGGAGAGCCTCACCGCGATTTTTCGGGGACCTTGTGGTCTTTGGGCGACAGCAACGCGCACTTTATCGGTGCGAAGTTCAACTTCTGAAGTCTGCTGCCGACATCCAAGGTGATGTCGTTTCTTCCCGTCAACCGCCGAATCCTAGCGTTCAAGGTGTCGAGATCACCCGGGGTGCTCGCGCTGTGCTGGCTGCTGTGCTGCTTTGTGCCGCTGCACCTAGGGCTGGCATGGGATGCGGACCGGGTTCAGGCCGCCGCTGCGAGGCATGGTGAGAATGCCCTCATGGGTGTGCGATTGCTGCGTCAGGTCGTGGCGCCCATTCAGGGTCAGTCAGAGCTGGTTCAGGTCAATACGATCAATGAGTTCTACAACCGTCGGGTCTTGTTCCGAGAAGACCAAGACAACTGGGGCCAGCCCGATTACTGGACCAGCCCGTTGGAGTTGTTACAGCGCGGCGCCGGGGACTGTGAAGACTATGCGATTGCCAAGTACTTCACACTCACGGCGATGGGTGTTCCTCACAAAAAGTTACGAATGGTCTACGTCCGTGCGGTGATGGGGGGGCCGGGCGGGCCGTCGGTCGCCCATATGGTTCTGGCCTACTATCCGACACCGGATGCTGAGCCTTTGGTGCTGGACAATCTGATCACCGAAGTGCGTCCTGCCGGTCGCCGACCTGACTTAACCCCTGTTTTCAGCTTTAATGCCGAGGGGCTTTGGGAGGGGGTTAGCGCCGTGAACGTGGCCGGTAACCCTTCAGAGCGGCTATCGCGCTGGCGCGATATTCTGCGAAGAGCCGCTTTGGATGGCCTTTATTAGCCTGAACAAAGTTCAAGGCTCAAGGTATAAGTACGGCCAAGGAGATCGCATGTCATTGATTCGCCAAGTGTGGCTACTTCTTGTGCTGACCTTATCTCTGGCATTTGTCGGAGCCTTGGGTATCACGGTGCAATCGGCTCGGGGCTACCTCGAAGGTCAGTTGGGCCTCAAAAATAATGATGTCGCACAGTCATTAGCCCTGACGCTGTCGCAGCAGCGAAGCGACGCGACGGCCATGGAACTGATGATCGCCAGTCAGTTCGATACCGGTAACTACGAACTGATCTCACTGCGATCGCCCACAGGCGCTGTCTTGGTCGAGCGCCGTGCGCAAAGAGCGACCACCGCTGCGCCAGACTGGTTTGTTCGCTGGCTGGGTGTCGAACCCAACGCCGGCCTGGCGCTGGTCTCGGACGGCTGGAAGCAGATTGGCCGCGTTGAGGTGCGTAGCCAGTCGAGCTTTGTGAACGATCAACTCTGGCAAGGCACGTTGCGAACCTTGGCCGTCTTGTCGCTGCTGGCTGTGGGGGCCGGTGCAGTCGCGACGCTGGGCGTCCGACGTATCCGTGCGCCGCTGGACCAAGCCGTGCAACAGGCAGACGCCATCACCGAGCGCCGCTTCGTGACGGTGTCTGAGCCGTCTGTGCCTGAGCTGCGAAACGTCACCCGCGCCATGAATGCCATGGTGGCGCGGCTCAAGAGCATGTTTGACGAGCAAGCAGCTCAGGTCGAGCAATTGCGTCGGCAAGCCCACTGCGACCCACTCACGGGTTTGTCGAACCGGGCCTATTTCATGGGCCGCTTGAGGGTCTTGTTGGGCAGCGAGGATGGCAGTGCTGCCGGGGCGCTGATTCTGATGCGCTTTGTCGATTTGCAGGGCTTGAATCGGCGCTTGGGGCATCCCGCAACCGACCGCTTGCTCCAAGAGGCAGCATCCGCAGTCTTGGAGTCAGTGCGACGCACCGGTGGCGGTGAAGTCGGGCGACTCAACGGGTCTGACTTTGCGATGGTGGTGCCCGACGTGGAGTCTTTGCGCGACCCTGCGCTCGATGTGTCTGCTCGCCTGCGCAGTTTGCTCAAAACGCATGAGGGCGACATCAACATCGTCATCGGGGCGGTTCGTTGGTGGCATGGTGCTCCGATCTCTTCGCTGTTGGCTGCGGCCGATCAGGCGCTCGCCAAAGCTGAAGCCCGCGGGCCATTTGCTGTGGAAATGGACGATGCCGGCGAAGGCCTGATATTGGGTGAGGACACATGGCGTCAGCATCTTCAGCAAGCGTTGCTGGAGCGCCGCGGGGAGTTGGTGGAGTTTGCCTTGGTCAACGCCATGGGCGCCGTGGTGCATCAAGAGTGCCCACTGCGCTTGCGACTAGAACCTGAGGGGCCATTGGTGCCCGCTGCACAGTGGTTACCCATGGCGCGTCGCACCGAGATGACAGCCCGGATCGACGAAATGGCGGTTGAGTTGGCCCTCAAGGCCATTGCGATGGATGGTCGCGCAAGAGCTGTGAACTTGAGTCCCGGCTCATTGAGGGACTCGTCGTTCATCTATCGCTTGCGGGACCTGGTTCGTGCCGCGCCCTCCCAAGCGCCCGGCTTGTGGCTGGAAGTCGCTGAGGCTGGCGCACTGACCCATTTGGAAGAAGTGCGGGAACTGGTGGAGCACCTGCGGCCCAGCGGTGCGCGTGTCGGTCTGGAGCACGCGGGAGAGCGGCTGTCGGAGTCGAGAGCCTTGCTTGAAGCAGGGCTTGATTTCATCAAACTTGACGCCAGCACCACGGAAGGCTTGGCCTCGGACCGTGCGCGTGCGCAGCACATCGAGGGCATGACCCGCATGCTGCATGGCATTGGCTTGTCGGTGTTTGCCGAGGGCGTCATCGATACCCTGGACGCGCAGGTGCTTTGGGAATGCGGCGTCGACGGCATTACCGGGCCTGTGGTCCAGCATTTGTTACCATCCGCTCGTTAACGCGAGTTGGAATGACAGGCTGTAAACACTGGACCATCACCACTGAACTCCACGATCTAGAAGAGGGTCTCTTCGGGCAAATCGTGCTTTGGGTCTTCGAGATTCTTCCCTCACTTCAGAGTGAGGGACGGTGGCCCGAGTGGGGTATCCGCTCTCGTTTCTACGGTCAGGGGCCAGACCATGTGGTTCTGCCTGGTGTCTTTGACTTGGCCTACACCCCTGCTGAAGGCCCGCGGGTCGAGCGCAGTCTGCTGGCCTTGAGGTCACGTGCATTGAGTGCGCTCGGCGATGATTGGCCGGGGCTGCATGCGCTGTGGCACCGCTTTTTCAAGGTCCCTGCTCGCATCGAGCAGCGTGCAGATGAGTTTGCTCTGACTGAGGGCACGCTGGGCCTGCATTACCGCGGGACCGATAAGAACCAAGCGCTGCACGACACCAATCCGGTGAGCTACGACGACATGCTGTCTGCCGCCGACGAGGCGTTCAAAGCGCATCCTCATCTCAAGACGCTGTTCATTGCGACGGACGAAGCAGGGTTTGTCAGCGCGGCGCGCCAGCGATTCCCGGAGCGCGAGGTGCGAAACCTCGGGGCTGTGAGCTTCCACAAGAGCGGCGTGCAGGACCAAGATCGAGCTGACCGTGCGCTGCTGGATTGCGTATTGCTGTCGCGCTGTGCCTTGGTGCTGAAGTGCTCCTCGGCCCTGTCTGGCTTTGCGAAAGTCTTGCGTCCCGCCTTGCCCATCTATCGCGTGGCGGCATGCAAGTACTTTTACGATGTGCCGTACTTTCCTGACGCGTTCATTCCTCGATGGGAGGCGACCAGCACCGCAGGACAGCAACGCGCCGCGCGTCTGTTTGAAGGGGATTGGCTCGACGATGCGCGCGTCCCTTCGCGCTTTCGGCAAAGCTTTTTGGCACAGCCGCGCTATCTCGGATGGCAGCGCTGGGCGAGGCGTCTGCACTACCTGCTGACGCACCGCTAAAGAAAAAGCCGTACCAACTCCAGGAGCGGGTACGGCTTAGGCGGGATGAGCTACCCGCCTATGGCGGGTAGATGCCTCAGACCCCGTCGATGATCAACTGCTTACGCGCAAACAAATCGGTCAGCAACTCGAGGTCAGTGCCATTCGGCCGACCCAATGCTGCACGCAGATTGATGTTGCTGAGCGTGATGGACTGATCTTCTTTGCTGGCGTCATAGACACCGTTGGTGAAGCCACCCGTGGTACTGATTCGAATGATGGTCTGGCCAGCCACAGAGGTGGTGTCGATGTCGATGTAGTTGTGCAGATTAGTCGTCACATTGACCTCTTCACCCTGCAACAGGTCACGAAGGTCAAGGATGTCGCCACCCACAGCCGAGGTCGAGAAGTCAGTGATGACGTCTCGGGTCGGCGCTCCAGCCGTGCCACCATCGCCCAGCGACCAACGGAAGACGTCATTGCCGTCATTACCCGTCAAGGTGTCGTTGCCGATGCCACCTTGCAGGGTGTCGATGCCCAAGCCACCGGCCAGGCTGTCTGTGCCCGCACTTCCGTCCAAGAGGTCGTTGCCATCGTCGCCGGCCAGGGTGTCGTTACCAGCGCCGCCAATGACGGTGTCATTGCCAGCAGCACCCGACAGGCGGTCATTGCCTTCGAAGCCCCAGAGACGGTCCGCATTGGCAGTACCTGCCAGGGTGTCATCCGCGGCGGCGCCGTACTGGTTGTTGGCATCTGCCAAGACCGTCAGCTGCACCTGCTTGGAGGTACTCACTGAGGTGTTGTTAGAGGCCTCCGTGGCTGTCGCGACCACAGTGAGGTCAATGGTGCCGGAGAATGCCGCAGGCGGCAGCAGCGAGATCTTGGTGAGGTCCCAACCTGTGATGGTGGCGGTGGTGGCGCCAGCAGCCGAGGTGAAGGAGTTGACGCCGTCGGTCAGCACTGCGCCCACCGGAATCGCTTCAACCCGCAGAGCCAAGGTCTCAGAGCCGTCCTTGTCCACCAAACCAGCGGTGAGGTCCGGCACGTTGACGACGTAGCCTTGCACCCCGGTGTTCTGGCGCAGATCGACCTTGATGTTGTCAACCATGGCACCGAAGGAGTCGGAGTCACCGGCAATGAACTCCAGACGTGCATTGCCCGTCTGAGTGGCAACCAAGTCCATCTGGAAGTTGGTGAAGGTGCCGCTCAAGGAGTTGAAGGTGTAGACCAACTGGCCTTCCCAGTACACATAGAAGACCGACGTCTTGTTGGTGATGTCCGCCCCATTGTTCCTGAGACGCGCAGCCGCATCAAAGGAGAACGAGAACACTTCACCCTTCTCAACGGCGATTTCAGTGAACAGGTTCGAGCGATCGCCAGGGTTCTGTTCCAGCTCAATGGCGCGGGTGCCATTGGTGCCGTTGCTGGTGGCGCCATACCAGGTGGTGTTGGCGAACTCGGCAATTTCGACGGATTTGGGATTGGTGCCCACCGCCTTGTTGTCGGTACGCCAGATGCCACCGGTCAGCGTGGTGGGGTCGATGTTCTTGAAGTAGGTGCCGCCTAGGTTCACGCTCTCGAAGTTCTCCGCGATGGAGAAGCTCTTGGCACCCACCGCCAGTGTGGGGGCATCTGGCACAGCCGTCACGTTCATGGTGAAGGTGTTGGGCGTGGCATCCAGCGCGCCGGTGCTGTCCTTCACTTGGAAGGTGAAGGTGGCGTAGTTGGTGCCGCTTTCATGCAGGTCAGGAGCAAACACCAGCTTGCCGGCAGTAATGTCGGCCGTGTTGATGGTCTGACCCACGGTGACCGCTAGGCCATTGAACAGCAACTGACCGTTAGTCGGCAGACTCGAAATCACGACGCTGGCAAAAGCATCACCATCACCATCTGCGTAGGCGAAGTCAGCCAACTTGACGATGTAGTTGACGTCCTCGTTCGTGGTGCGGGTGACATCCTGGCTGTCAGGGGTGTCGGGCAAAGACGTCACGTTCAAGGTGAAGGTGTTGGGCACCAAGTCAAACGCATTCGACGAGTCCTGCACCGAGAAGGTGAAGCTGCCGTAAGGCGTGCCGTTCTCGTTGGCGTCCGGCACGAAGCGCAGCTTGCCCGCGTCGAGGTCAGCCACGGTGATGATCTGACCGGCCGTGACAAGCACGCCGTTGAGGGTGAGCGTGCCATTGGTCGGCAGGGTGTCGACACGGACGGCCTTGAAGGTGTCGCCATCCACATCGGCGAAGCCGAAGTCGGCTTTGCCAATGACGTAAGGCGTGTCTTCATTGGTCGTCTTGGTGACGTCGGCACCCGTGGGGGTGTCTGGCACCGCAGTGACATTCAAGGTCAGGGTGTTGGGCACCAAGTCGAAGGCGCCGGAGCTGTCCTTGACCGAGAAGGTGAAGGAGCCGTAAGGCGCACCGTTCTCATTGGCATCCGGGACGAACTGCAGCTTGCCAGCGTTGATGTCGGCAATCGAGATCTCCTGGCCCAGGGTGACGGCCACGCCGTTCAACTTGAGCACGCCATTGGTGGCCAAGGTGTCAATGCGCACACCGGCGAAGGTGTCACCGTCCACGTCCTTGAAGCCGAAGTCGGCCGCCGTCACCACATACGGGGTGTCTTCCGCCGTGGTCTTGGTGGCGTCCGTACCTTCTGGGGTGTCCGCGACCGGAGTCACATTCAGCGTGAAGGTGTTGGGCGCTGCGTCGAACGCGTTGGTCGAGTCCTGCACCGAGAAGGTGAAGCTGCCGTAAGGCGTGCCGTTCTCGTCGGCGTCCGGCACGAAGCGCAGCTTGCCCGCGTCGAGGTCAGCCACGGTGATGACCTGACCGGCCGTGACAAGCACGCCGTTGAGGGTGAGCGTGCCATTGGTCGGCAGGGTGTCGACACGGACGGCCTTGAAGGTGTCGCCGTCCACATCGGCGAAGCCGAAGTCGGCTTTGCCAATGACGTAAGGCGTGTCTTCATTGGTGGTCTTGGTGACGTCGGCACCCGTGGGGGTGTCTGGCACCGCAGTGACATTCAAGGTCAGGGTGTTGGGCACCAGGTCGAAGGCACCCGAGCTGTCCTTGACCGAGAAGGTGAAGGAGCCGTAAGGCGCACCGTTCTCATTGGCATCCGGGACGAACTGCAGCTTGCCGGCGTTGATGTCGGCAATCGAGATCTCCTGGCCCAGGGTGACGGCCACGCCGTTCAACTTGAGCACGCCATTGGTAGCCAAGGTGTCGATGCGCACAGCGGCAAAGGTGTCGCCGTCCACGTCCTTGAAGCCGAAGTCGGCCGCCGTCACCACATACGGGGTGTCTTCCGCCGTGGTCTTGGTGGCGTCCGTACCTTCTGGGGTGTCCGCGACCGGAGTCACATTCAGCGTGAAGGTGTTGGGCGCTGCGTCGAACGCGTTGGTCGAGTCCTGCACCGAGAAGGTGAAGCTGCCGTAAGGCGTGCCGTTCTCGTCGGCGTCCGGCACGAAGCGCAGCTTGCCCGCGTCGAGGTCAGCCACGGTGATGACCTGACCGGCCGTGACAAGCACGCCGTTGAGGGTGAGCGTGCCATTGGTCGGCAGGGTGTCGACACGGACGGCCTTGAAGGTGTCGCCGTCCACATCGGCGAAGCCGAAGTCGGCTTTGCCAATGACGTAAGGCGTGTCTTCATTGGTGGTCTTGGTGACGTCGGCACCCGTGGGGGTGTCTGGCACCGCAGTGACATTCAAGGTCAGGGTGTTGGGCACCAGGTCGAAGGCACCCGAGCTGTCCTTGACCGAGAAGGTGAAGGAGCCGTAAGGCGCACCGTTCTCATTGGCATCCGGGACGAACTGCAGCTTGCCGGCGTTGATGTCGGCAATCGAGATCTCCTGGCCCAGGGTGACGGCCACGCCGTTCAACTTGAGCACGCCATTGGTAGCCAAGGTGTCGATGCGCACAGCGGCAAAGGTGTCGCCGTCCACGTCCTTGAAGCCGAAGTCGGCGGCAGTCACGCCGTAAGCGGTGTCCTCAGCCGTAGTCTTGGTGGCATCCGTGCCTTCTGGGGTGTCCGCGACCGGGGTCACGTTCAGGGTGAAGGTGTTGGGAGCAGTGTCGAACAGATCTGACGAATCTTGCACCGAGAAGGTGAAGCTGCCGTAAGGCGTCCCGTTTTCATTGGCGTCCGGCACAAATTTCAGCTTGCCGGCTTCGATGTCGGCCGAAGAGATGATCTGACCTGCGGTGACGAGCACACCGTTAAGGGTGAGCGAGCCATTGTTCGGCAGGGTGTCAATGCGAACTGCCTTCAGACTGTCGCCGGCATCCGCGTCCTTGAACCCGAAGTCAGCCTTTGCAATGGTGTAGGAAGTGTCCTCCGTGGTGGTCTTCGTGACATCGGTGCCATCAGGTGTGTTGGCCACGTCCGTCACATTGAAGGTCAAGGTGTTGGGGGCAAGGTCGAACGCGCCGGAGCTGTCCTTGACCGAGAAGGTAAAGCTGGCATAGGGCGAGCCATTCTCGTTGGCATCGGGGACGAACTGCAGCTTACCGGCATTGATGTCGGCAATCGAGATCTCCTGACCCAGGGTGACGGCCGCGCCGTTCAACTTCAGAACGCCGTTGGTGGCCAGGGTGTCGATGCGCACAGCGGCAAAGGTATCGCCATCTGCATCGCTGAAGCCAAAGTCATTGGCTTGGACGGTGTACGGTGTCGACTCCTTGGTCGTGCGGGTGGCATCCGCGCCTTCCGGAGTGTCTGCCACCGAAGTCACATTCAGCGTGAAGGTGTTGGGCGCTGCGTCGAACGCGTTGGTCGAGTCCTGCACCGAGAAGGTGAAGTTGCCGTAAGGCGTGCCGTTCTCGTCGGCGTCCGGCACGAAGCGCAGCTTGCCCGCGTCGAGGTCAGCCACGGTGATGATCTGACCGGCCGTGACCAGCACGCCGTTGAGGGTGAGCGTGCCATTGGTCGGCAGGGTGTCCACGCGGACTGCCTTGAAGGTGTCGCCATCGACATCGGCGAAGCCGAAGTCAGCCTTGCCGATGACGTAAGGCGTGTCTTCATTGGTGGTCTTGGTGATGTCGGCGCCCGTGGGGGTGTCGGCCTGGGCGGTGACATTCAAGGTCAGGGTGTTGGGCACCAAATCGAAGGCACCCGAGCTGTCCTTGACGGAGAAGGTGAAGGAGCCATAAGGAGCACCGTTCTCATTGGCATCCGGGACGAACTGCAGCTTGCCGGCGTTGATGTCGGCAATCGAGATCTCCTGGCCCAGGGTGACGTCCACGCCGTTCAACTTGAGCACGCCATTAGTGGCCAAGGTGTCAATGCGCACAGCGGCAAAGGTGTCGCCGTCCACGTCCTTGAAGCCGAAGTCGGCGGCGGTCACGCCGTAAGCGGTGTCCTCAGCCGTCGTCTTGGTGGCATCCGTGCCTTCAGGAGTGTCAGCCACTGGCTTCACATCGCCCAGGGTCAGGGTGGCCGAGTCCTCGCCTCCCTGGCCATCAGTGATGGAGTAAGTTGCAACAGGTACAGGGCCGAAGTAATCCTTGGCGGGGTTGAACGTGAAGCTGCCATCCGCATTGATGGTCAGGTCGCCGATGGGCTTGCCAGCGGCATTGACCAAGCTTGCCTTCTGGCCCGGATTGAACGACTCAGGTGTGCCATCGCCATTGGTGTCAATGGTGAAGCCGGTGACCGACAACTTGTCCTTGTCCACGTCAGTGTCGTTGTCCAACACATTGCCGGTGGCCGGTGTGTCTTCGGTGACGGCCTTGGTGTCATTGACTGCATCCGGATTGTCGTTGACAGCCTTGATGTCCAGATTGATATTGGCGGTGCTGGTCCCGCCATTGCCATCACTGATGGTGTAGGTGACGGTGACCGGGCCGTTGAAGTCCTTGTTTGGCGTGAAGGACAACGTGCCGTCCGGATTCAGTTCGACCTTGCCTTCGGGCACCGTCACAGGGTTGCCCACCGAGATGGGCTTGCCGGCCACTTGGGTGATGGTCAGCGGGTCCTTGTCCGGATCGGTGTCGTTGGGCGTTACCGGGTCAAAGGTGACGGTCTTGTCCTCTTGGCCATTGACCAAGTCGTCACGGGCAGTAGGAGCGTCGTTACCGGCCCCCACGTCAATATGGACAGCACCTTCGTCGGTCGCTGTGCCATCGGAGACGGTGTACTTGAAGTCGACGGGGCCGTTGTAGTCCTGAACTGGTGTGAAGGTGACTGTGCCGTCGCCGTTGATCAGCAGGTCACCGATCTTGGTGCCCTTGCCATCGTTGACAGGGACGACTTGGCCCGAGCTGACGTTCTGCCCGTTGATCTGGGTGATCGTCAGTTTCTCGCCATCGTCATCCTTGTCATTGGCGATCAGGTTCAGCGTGACCGGCTTGTCCTCGTCGGTCTTGCCCGAGTCGTCAATGGCCACGGGACCATCATTGCGACCGGTGACGTTGATGGTCAGCGACGTGGTGGAGGTCTTGCCGCCTGGGTCGGTAACGGTGTAGGTGAAGACGTCTTGACCGGTCTCGCCATCGTCCAAGGCGTTGGCCGTGCTGTTGGGCACAAAAGAGTAGGAGCCATCAGCATTCAGCGTCAGGGCGCCGTACTTGCCTTGCAGGGCTTGTCCGACGGTGCCCACCACATTGCCAAAGGCCACGGCCGACACGCTCAGGCTGTCGCCATCAATGTCCGTGTCTTTGCCGTCCGCGCTCAAGCCGCTTTGGATCACGCCGTTGGCAGCGTTCACCACCAAGGAGGTGTCCTCATTGGTGTTACCCACGTCGGGGCGGGCTTCCGGAGCGTCATTCACACCGCCCACATCGACGGTGACATTGGCCGTGTCTTTCAGGCCTTGCGGATCTGTGATGGTGTAGGTGAAGTCGACCGGGCCGACATAGTTGGCCACGGGGTCGACCGTCACATCTTGACCGTTCGGGTTCAGCGTGACGGTGGCCAGCAACTTACCGCTCGGGTCCTTGATCTCCACGGTGTCGCCGGGCTTGACGTCTTGCCCTGCAATGTTGGTGACCTTCAAGTCGGCCTTGGCATTGTCTGGGTCGCTGTCGTTGTCAACCAGCTTGACCACTTGTGGGGTGTCTTCGGCGATGGTGGCCTTGTCATCCACCGCGTTCGGGCCGTCATTCACCGGCGTGACCACGACCTCGACCTTGGCCTTCACCTCGGTGCGCCCGTCGGTGATGGTGTAGTCGAAGGTGATCGGGTCCTTGCCTTCGGTGTTGTAGTTCGGTGCGGGCAGCACGCTGAGCTTGCCATCGGCCGTCAGCGTCACGGTGGCGATGACCACGCCGTCTTTGCTGATGCTCACAGGCTGGCCCACCACAGCGGGCTGGCCGTCAATGGCCACGATAGACAGCGTGTCTTCCTTGTCGGGGTCGCTGTCGTTCTTCAGCACGTCCACGATGACGGCGGTGTCCTCAGCCGTCGTCGCGGTGTCATTGACCGCTGAGGGGCTGTCGTCCAACTCACCGACGTTCAGGGTGAAGGTGTTGGGCTTGGCGTCAAAGCTGCCCTGGCTGTCTTGCACGGAGAAATCGAAGCTACCGTACGGGCGCCCATTCTCATTCGCTGCAGGCACATACTGGAGCTTGCCATCCGCAATGTCTTGTGCAGACACGAACTGGCCCGCCGCGACGGCTTGACCGTTGAGTGTCAAGGTGCCAGCGGTCGGCACTTTGTCGATGCGCACACCGGCAAAGGTGTCGCCATCCACATCCTTGAATCCGAAGTCCTCTGTCTTCAGGACATACGCGGTGTCTTCCGCAGTACCCCGCGTGTTGTCCGTGCCTTCAGGCAAGTCATTGGTGTTGGCGACATTGATGGTGACTTGTGCCACATCAGAGCCACCGCGGCCATCCTCAACGGTGTAGTCAAAGGTGACCGGGCCGGTGAAGTTGTCCTTGGGCGTGAAGGTCAGCGTGCCATCCGGGTTCATGCTGACCTTGCCTTGCGGCAGGTCGACCGATTGGCCCGGCTCAATGGGCTGGCCATTGATTTCGGTGATAGTCAGAGGGTCGGTATCCGGGTCGAAGTCGTTCGAGCGCGGATCGAAGGTGACGGGGGTGTCCTCTTGGCCGTCGACCACGTTGTCGCCTGCTTGAGGCGGACGGTTGTTGTCACTCACCACGATGTGAACATTCGCGGTGTCGGTCGTGGTGCCGTCGGTGACGGTGTAGGGGAAGTCCACCGGGCCTTCATAGCCCGGAGCGGGCGTGAAGGTGAGGGTGCCGTCGGGGTTGAGCGCGACGGTCCCGATGGGGTTGCCCACGGGGTCGGTCAGCGAGACGGGGTTGCCCGGGCTGATGGGCTTGCCGTCCACTTGAGTGACGGTCAGCGGCTCGCCATCGGGGTCGGTGTCATTGCCCAGCACCGGGATGGTGACGGGTGTGCCCACGGGGGTCAGGGCGCTGTCGTCGATGGCCACGGGGCCGTCATTGACGCCGGTGACGGTGATGGTCAGCGTGGTGGTGGCCGTCTTGCCAGCGGGGTCGGTCACCGTGTAGGTGAAGATGTCGCGGTCGCTCTCGCCCGTGTCCAGCGCTTGCGCAGCGGCATTGGGCACGTAGCTCCGGCACCACATTGAGCTTGCCCTCAGGCGTCAGCGTCACGGTGGCAATCGGGGTGCCCTGGTCATCGGTGATGGTGACCGGCGTGCCCACCACAGCAGGTTGGCCGTCGATCTCGGTGATGGTCAGCTTCTCGCCGTCCAAGTCCTTGTCATTGGCCAGCACATCGACCAGCACCGGGGTGTCTTCCGGCGTGGTGGCCACATCGTCATTGGCGGCTGGCGAGTTGTCCAGCGGCGCCACATTGATGACGACCTTGGCGGTGTCTGTGCCGCTGCGGCCGTCAGCAATGGTGTACTCAAACGTCACCGGGCCATCAAAGTTCTTGGCCGGGGTGAAGGTCAGCGTGCCATCGGGGTTGAGAGCGACCGTGCCTTCAGGCAGCGTGATGGGCGAGCCCACAGCAATGGGCTTTCCATTGATCTGGGTGATCGCAATCGGATCGGTGTCAGGGTCGTAGTCGTTAGAGCGCGGGTCGAACGTGACCGGCGTGCCTTCGATGCCTTGGACATAGTTGTCGTCGGCCACCGGGGGACGGTTGGTGGAGCTGACCACGACATGGACATTGCCGGTGTCGGTGGTGGTGCCGTCAGTGACGGTGTAAGGGAAGTCCACCGGGCCTTCATAGCCCGGAGCGGGCGTGAAGGTGAGGGTGCCATCGGGGTTGAGCGCGACGGTACCGATGGGATTGCCCACGGGGTCGGTCAGCGAGACGGGGTTGCCCGGGCTGATGGGCTTGCCGTCTACCTGGGTGACGGTCAGCGGCTCGCCATCGGGGTCGGTGTCATTGCCCAGCACCGGGATGGTGACGGGGGTGCCCACAGGGGTCAGGGCGCTGTCGTCGATGGCCACGGGGCCGTCATTGACGCCGGTGACGGTGATGGTCAGCGTGGTGGTGGCCGTCTTGCCAGCGGGGTCGGTCACCGTGTAGGTGAAGATGTCGCGGTCGCTCTCGCCCGTGTCCAGCGCTTGCGCAGCGGCATTGGGCACGTAGCTGTAAGAGCCATCAGCGTTCAGCGTCAGCGTGCCGAAGGCGCCTGCAATGGGCGAGCCCACCTTGCCCACGGTGTTGCCAAAGGACACGGCGGACACAGCCAAGCTGTCGCCATCGACATCCGAGTCACGGCCTGCAGGCGCAGCACCGCTCTGGATCACGCCATTGGCGGCAGAGACGGTCAGGATGGCGTCTTCAGTGGTCGAGCCCACATCGGCCTGAGCCACGGGGGCGTCATTGACGCCGCCCACATCCAGAGTCACGGTGGCCTTGTCGGTGGCACCCGACGGGTCCTTCACGGTGTATTCGAAGGTGACAGGACCTTCGGTGCCCGGCGCCGGGTTGAAGGTGATCTTGCCTTCCGGTGTGACGGTGACCGTGCCCACGGGCTGCTTGGTCACGGGGTCGAGCAAGGTCACCGGCGTGCCCGGGGTCACCGGCTGGCCGTTGATCTCCGAGATGGTCAGCGGGTCCTTGTCCGGGTCGGTGTCGTTGCCCAGCACGTCCAGCGTGGTGGGCTTGCCGGCTTCAATCGTGGCTTTGTCGTCGGTGGCCACAGGGACGTCGTTGACCGGGGTGACATCCACATGCACCTTGCCTTCCACAGGCGTCTTGCCATCTGTGGCGGTGTAGGTGAAGTCGACCGGGCCTTGGTAGTTCGGTTCAGGCGTGAACGTGACCTTGCCATCAGGTGAAACGACCACGTTTCCGATGGGCTGGCCCGTGCTGTCCGTGATGGGCACTGGTGTTCCGGGCGTCACCGGCTTGCCGTTGATCTCGGTGACCGTCAGGGTGGTGCCCACTGGCGTTTTGTCGTTGGCGAGCACATCGATCACGACAGGCTTGCCCTCTTCGGTCTTCATCGCGTCGTTGTTGGCCGCTGGCGTTTCTGCCAAGGGGTCCACATTCAGCGTGAAGCGGTTGGGCGCGGCATCAAAGGCGCCCCCAGAGTCTTGCACCGAGAACGTGAACGAGCCGTAAGGCGTGCCGTTTTCGTCGGCGTCCGGCACAAACTGCAGGCGGCCTGCTGCGATGTCTGCTGCGGAAATGACCTGATCATCAGCAACGGGCTGACCGTTCAGGGTCAGGCGACCATTGGTCGGCAAGGTGTCAATGCGCACGGCTGCCAAGGTGTCGTTGTCAACATCCTTGAAGCCAAAGTCTTTGGTCTGGAGGACGTAAGGCACGTCCTCGTAGGTCTGGCGGATCGCGTCTGTGCCTTCGGGGGCATCATTGACTGGCGTGACGTTCAGTGTGACGGTCGAGGTGACTGTCGAGCCACTGGGGGTTGTCGCCACGTAGGGAAAGTTGATTTGCCCATTGAAGTTGGCGTTGGGCGTGAAGGTCAACGTGCCATTCGGGTTCAGCGTCACGACACCCTGAGGTAGGTTGACGGGGGTGCCTACCGCGATGGGTTGACCTGCAATGCTGGTGACCGTGAGCGGACCTGCATTGCCAGCCGTGTCATTCGTCGTGGGGTTGAAAACAATGGGTGTGTCTTCGTTACCCGTGAAGACATCTGGCAAAGCGGCCAGCTCAGCCGCGGCCAGCTCATCGGCTGCCGTGTCAAATTGGATCTCTTCGGTGTCGGCGGCGACTTCGGTAAAGCCCAAGCCGGCAGGCGTGACGGCCTCGACCACGCGGTCAACGCGCAGGCCAGGCAAGAAATTGTCGCCACCACCAGGCCCCTGAATACCAACCCCAGTCGGCTCCTCAGGCTTTGGGGCGCCGATGTCAGCAATGACTCGGTCGATCAGGGCGGAGTTTGTCGTCTTGGCGCCTTCAATCTGAACGATGCCATCCTGGGTGGTCAGAACCACATCACCCTTCTTGATGACATCGCCTGTTTTCAGCGGGCGCAGCTCGCCATCTGCGGTGCGCAGCAGGGCGCCGCCCCAAACGCCCACCACCTTGCCGCCCAGGATTCGAGCCGGCTGGTAGCCCTTGGCAATCGCATCTTGCAGGCCTGCATCATTGGCTACGGCCTTGGCCGCTGCGGCTTTGGCAGCGGCAGTCAGCGACGCAGCGGCTCCGGTGCCCTGGACAGCAGCAACGGAAGAATGGGGGTTGGGCGTATTAGACGACGACATACGAAGCTCTCCACTGGGGAACAAACAGTTGGCGCCAGCATAGTACTTGCCGCGCCTTGTGGGGTGATTCAATCCAGTCGGATGTGATGGATTTCACCCAAAGCAGGAGTGTAACTAAACTTAGATACAACAGGAAGTAGGCATGTTGCCCATGCTTCTTGTGGGATCAGTTGGCTTGCTGAATGTGATTTCCGGCACAAAAAGTGCCGGAAATCAAAAAATTGCGATTTGTATCGAGCCTGAGGGGGTCAGCGCTCGCGCAAGGCATAGGCCTTGGCTTTCAAGACGGGCTTGAGCAGATACGACAGCACGGTCTTGCTGCCGGTCAGCACATCGACCTCGGCGGTCATGCCGGGAATAACGGGCAGCTTATCGCTCAAGCTAGGGCGGTCCGTTCGCACCCGTACCAAGTAATAGGCGTTACCCTTTTCATCGATGACCGTGTCTGGGCTGATGGTCTCGACCTTGGCTTCCAGGCCACCGTAGATGGAGAAATCGTAGGCAGTGAACTTCACGATGGCACTTTGGCCGGGGCGAATGAAGGCGATGTCCTTGGGCAGGACCTTGGCCTCCAGCATCAGCGTGTCATCCAGTGGAACGATCTCAACAATGTCTTTACCGGGTTGGACCACGCCACCGACGGTCTTGGCCAGCAAGCGCTGTACACGGCCGCGGACGGGGGACTTGACCTGGGTCTTGTCCACCTTGTCAGCCAGGCCGACCGCGCCCTCATTCAGCACGTTGATCTTGCCCTTGGTTTCAGCCAATTCTTTGCGAGCCTCGTTCCGGAAGCTCAATTCCGTTTCTTGGATCTTGCGGTTGGCCTCGCCGATGGCGGCCTGAACCCGGCTGATTTGAGCGGCGGCCTGCTCGGCGTCACCTCGGCTGCGGCTGACCTCGCGCTCCAAGCGCAAGATGTCCACAGAAGACACCGCACCGGTTGCCAACAAGGGGCGAGTCTGTGTGAGCTCTTGCTGGGCCAAGTCCAGTGCGCGCAGGGCGGCTGCGCGGCGTGACTGCATCTCCGACAACTCCTGTTGGCGCTGCGAGAGCTGCTGGCGGCTGATAGAAACCAAGGTGCTCAGCTCGGTGACTTTGGACTCGTAAAGGCGACGCTCTTCTTCAACCACAGCCTTTTCTTCATCATTGGAAGGTTCAGGCGGCCTGAAGCTGCTGCCCTCAGCCAAGGCTCTCAGACGTGCTTCGCGGGCTGACAGGGCTAATCCTTGGGCGGCACTCTCACGCACACCTGAGGTGGCGCGGGTTTCATCGATGCGCAGCAGAAGCTGGCCTGCCTCGACGACTTCGCCTTCTCGCACCAAGATTTCATCTACCACGCCGCCGTCAAGTGCCTGCAGCACCTGCAACTGCCGCGAGGGCACAACGCGGCCTTCGCCGCGAGTGACTTCATCGACGTGCGCAAAGCCGGCCCAAATCAGCAGGATGACCAACATGGCCACGGCCATGCGGACAATTTGCTGCGCACGCAGCGTGCTTTGGCGGCTCATCACCCCGTTGGCAGCCAGTTCGAACTGAGCCATGCCTGGCATATCCATGCCGGTCGACGGCGCAAGGAAGAAGTCCGTCAGCGGCTTGAGCTTGCGCTTCAAGGCGGAGGGCTCTTTCTCGCCGGCGGGCGGTGTGCTTGCTGGTGTCAACTCGCCGCCTGCCGGGCCTTGGATGGGCGCATCGACAAGACTGGTTTGCACCGCGGGCGAGGCCGGAGCGGGCGCGCCCGCTTGGTCAGGTTTGGGAGCATTCATAGGAGCTTGAGTCATCATGCGGCCCTCGCAATGCGGCCGCCCTGCAGGGCTTCCATGATTCGGTCGCGTGGCCCATCGGCCACCACTTTGCCGCCATCAACGACGATGACCCGGCTGACCATAGACAGCAACGATGTTCGATGCGTGACCAGCACCACGGTCTTGTCGCGGCTGAACTCCGTCAAGCGCTGGGTAATGGCGGCTTCAGTGGAGAAGTCCATCGCACTGGTGGGCTCGTCGAGCAGCAAAATCGGCGAGTTGTGCAGCAGTGCGCGCGCCAAGCCGACGCTTTGGCGCTGGCCGCCCGAGAGCTGTTCTCCGCGCTCGCCCACATTCAGGTCAAAGCCCTCAGGATGGCGGTTCACAAAGTCCGCCATACCCGCGGCTTCTGCTGCAGCCACCACGGCGCTGTCATCGGCAAACGGCAGACCAAAGGTGATGTTCTCGCGCAGGCTTCCGTAAAACAGCAGCACGTCTTGCGACACATAGGCCATATTGCGACGCAAATCGGCCGGGTCCAGCTGATTGATGTCAATGCCGTCCAGCAGCACCGAGCCGGACTTGGGCTGATAGAGCCCCATCATCAGCTTTTGCATGGTCGACTTGCCTGAGCCCACGCGGCCGATCAGGGCCACCCGCTCGCCTGGCCGAATGCGGAAGCTCACACCGTCGAGCGCGCTGTCTTTGCGGCCGGGGTAGCCGAAGCTGACATTGCGGAACTCGATTTCGCCTTTCAGCTTGGCTCGGTGGATGTAGGCCGTGCCGTCAGGGCGCTCCACGGGCTTGGCCATGATTTGCTCCAGCCCTTCCAGAGATGTGCGGGCGCCTTGGTACTGCATGAGCAGACCGACGATTTGACCTGCAGGCATCAAAGCCCGGCCCGCCAACATGCCCACAGCGATCAAGCCGCCCATGGTCAGCATCCGTTCACTGATCAGGTAGACGCCACCGACCACGTTGACCACGCTCACCAACTGCACGATGAAGTTGGTCATGTAGGTGGCGCCGGAGGACAGGGCGCGCATCTTGACGTTGGTGTTCGCCAAGAACACGTTGGCGCGCTCCCAGCGCGCTTGGATCACACCCTCGGCACCCTGGGTCTTGATGGTCTCGATGCCCGACAGGCTCTCGATCAAAGTGGCGTTGCGGGCTGCGGAGGCTCGGTAGGTGGTCTCAGCCAGGGCATGCAGCTTGTCCTGAATCATCCAGCCCGCCACCAAGATGGCCACGAAGCCCAGAATGGTGGGCAGGGCCAGCCAAGGCGAGATCAGAATGATCACCAGCAAGAACAACAGGGCAAAAGGCAAGTCGACCAATGCCGTCACGGTGGTCGAGGCGATCAGGTCGCGCACCTGTTCGAAGCCGCGCAAATTACTGGCGAAGGACCCGACAGAGGCGGGCCGGTTTTCCAGCTTCATGCCCAGCACGCGTTCCATCAGGGTGGCTGAGATCTGCACGTCGATGCGGGCGCTGGCTTCGTCGACAAATCGGCTGCGCATTTTGCGCATGACCAAGTCCGCCAGCATGATCAACAACACGCCAACAGCCAAGGCCCACAGGGTCTCAACGGCGTTGTTCGGGACCACCCGGTCATACACGTTCATCGAGAACAGAGGGGTGGCGATGGCAAACAGGTTGATGAGTGCGGCGGCCCAGAGGATGTCCTTGTAGACAAAGCGCTGAGACAGCAAGGAGCCCCAAAACCAATGGCCCTCTTTGGGCGGGCGCACTTCGGCCGAGCGCCCATCAAAGCGGAAGTGCGGCCGAACATAGAGCACCAAGCCTGTGCTGCGTTCGTTGAGCTCCGCTTTGCTCAAGGTCACGGTGCCCTGGCCGGTTTCAGGCAGCAGCAGACGGGCTTTGTCGCCATCCCAGCCCAACAAAACGCAGGCGTTGTTGTTCTTGAGCACCAAGATCGCCGGCAAAGCGGCGGCGTCGATCTCGTCGGTTGGCCGGCGCTCCAGCTTTGTGTACATGCCCGCGCGGGCTGCCGCGCGCTCTGCCATGTCCAGGGGCAAGCGGCCCTCTGCCAACGGCAAGCCCGACGACAAAGACGCCCGCGTGGCGCTGTGGCCGTGCAGGCGGCAGGTCTCCACCAAGCAGTCGAGCAAGGGGTCGGTGCGGAGCAAGTCTTCACGCATACGATCTTGCGGCGCTACGCGTGGGGCTGCCGCCTGTGCCGCGGCGGCTGGGGCTGGCGCAGCGGGCTGCACGGCGCTTTGAGACACGGGGCTGGGGGCGCCGGCCGGTGAGGGCACAGGAGCAGCGTCTGGGCTGCCGGACGGTGGCGTCGAGCGTGGATCTGTCATGGAGTGGCCAATACCGCGTCTGCGGCCCCTAGGTCTAAGAGTTCGATTCAGGCGATATCGGCGCAATGCACCACGAATTGACCCTGGCGTCGGTCTTCAAAGAAGAAGCTCAGGGTTTCTTTCACGGTGCGGAAGGCCAGCTCGTCCCAAGGTATCTCGTGTTCGTAAAAAAGCCGGGCCTCCAGTGTTTCTGGCCCCGGGTTCATAGTGGTGTCGAGCATGCGGGCGCGATAAAAGAAGTGGACTTGGCCCACCCGCGCGACATTCAGCACAGAAAACAGATCCTGAAGCTCAATACGAACACCCGCTTCCTCATCTGTTTCTCGCTGGGCGCCTTGAGCCGTGGTCTCATTCAATTCCATGAAGCCTGCCGGCAAGGTCCACAGCCCGTGACGCGGCTCAATGGCGCGACGGCACAACAGCACTTGCTCGCCCCAGACGGGGAGGGTCCCGACCACGTTGAGTGGATTCTCATAATGGATCGTGGCGCAAGCGGGGCATACCGCCCGCGGACGAGAGTCGTCTGCTGGGATCAGATATTGAACCGCTGTGCCGCACTCGCGGCAGTATTTGATAGGGCGTCGTGCCAGCATGGAAGGTCGAGTGTAGCGCCCGGGCGTGGCATCATCATCCACAGTGGCCGCGCGCGCGTCAGGAGTGTGAGATTACTGCCATGGATGTCTCATTCCTTGCTGTACCGGTCGTTTAGAAATTGCCTTGTTGGAGCTTGTCCATGGAATTGTTCAATTACTTCCGATCCTCGGCCTCCTATCGCGTTCGAATTGGCCTGGCCCTTAAAGGTCTGTCATTCGATTACACGCCCGTACACCTGGTCCGAAACGAGCAAACGAGCGAAGGCTTTGCGGCCGTTTCGGTCGCCCGTTTGGTGCCTTTGCTCAGAGATGAAGACAAACTGGTGCACCAATCACTGGCGATTTTGGAGTACCTGGACGAAACCCACCCCACACCTGCCTTGCTCCCCAGCGATGCGCTAGGGCGGGCCAGGGTGAGGGCGCTTGCGCTCGACATCGCCTGTGAGATCCACCCACTGAACAATTTGCGAGTGCTTCGCTATCTGACGCAGAGCTTGGGCGTGTCCGAGGACGACAAGAACCGGTGGTACCGACACTGGGTGGAGTCTGGCTTGGAGACGGTAGAGCGCCAGTTGGCTGCCCAGCCCACCACGTATTGCCATGGCGAGACACCCGGATTGGCGGACTGTGTGCTGGTGCCGCAGATTTTCAATGCCCAGCGCTTTGAGTGCCGCACGGAGCATGTCCCAAATGTCATGCGCGTGTTTGCCAACTGCATGAAGTTGGAGGCCTTTGAAGCGACGCGCCCGGAGAAATGCCCTGATGCCCAATGACGCGATGATGCAGGGCGCCCGCCACGGGGAGTGGTTGGTGGCTGAAGGCCTGACGGCACGTGTGGGCGGCTTGATGGCAACACGGGCAGGGGGCGTCAGTGCCGGCCCCTTCCACAGCATGAACTTGCGTCCCCCAGGCTTGCGCGGCGACGCTTGCGACGAGCCTGCAGCCGTGTTTGAGAACCAAGGCCGATTTGCGGCTGCCCTGGAGGGCGCCAAGCCGGTCTATCTGGATCAGGTCCATGGCTGCCGAGTGGTGCGGCTGGGGGGCGAGGGCGGCCTCACACCTCAGAGCAGCTTTGAGCAGGCCGACGCCAGCATCACCACAGAGCGCGGGCTGGCCTGCACGGTGTTGGTCGCTGACTGTTTGCCGGTGTTGTTTTCTTGCGCCGATGGCTCAGGCGTGGGAGCGGCCCATGCGGGTTGGCGCGGCTTGGCCGCTGGCGTTCTGGAGAACACCCTGGAGGCCTTGTGCGCGGCAACGCAGTCCCAGCCCAGCGCTGTCCAGGCTTGGCTCGGGGCCTGTATCGGGCCGGATGCATTTGAGGTCGGGGAGGACGTGCGCGAGGCCTTTGGTGCGGCAGGCGCCGCCTACTTCCGACCGGGCGCTGCGCCTGGGAAATGGTGGGCAGACCTGGCGGGGTTGGCCCGTTGTCGATTGCGGCAAGCCGGGGTCGAGCAGATCAGTGGTGGAACGTGGTGCACCTACAGCGATGCCTCACGGTTCTTTTCCTTCCGGCGGGACCGTGTCACCGGCCGCCATGCGGCTGCTGTGTGGCGGCGTTGAGGGGGTGGCTGACGTGGCTGCCAGGGCCGCCTGGTCTTGTGCTTCGCGCGCGGCCCGCTTTTGTCGGCGCATCGGCGTTCCCATGATGTAGAGGACCAGGCCCAGGGGCAGTGCGCCGTACATCAGGAAAGTGATCAGCGCACCCAAGACCGAGCCTTGTGAAGACGTGGCTTCGGCGGCCGCCATCAGCACGACCACGAACATCCAGGCGATGGCAACAATGTACATATTTCAAATGGTGATACGCAATATCACTTAATGAGAATTAGAGTCATCATGAGGTAAGCTTGCCGCCGTACAAAGTGGAAAGCCCGCATGAGCGATGTTCAAGCGTGCGCTCTCCTCAGCCAAGAGGCAAGGCGCGCTGAATGTTAGAGGCTGGTGCGCCCCACGGCACACCGACAACGCGGCCTTGGTCGCAAGGAGACATGAGCATGAGCAAAAAGACGACAGCGTCTTCGGGAGAGGCCGGTGCGCAAGTGCTGGCCGGCACAGAGGCCTTTGGCGCCGCGCTGACCCAGATCTGGAAGTCCATGAGCGATCTGAGTCTGCCGCCGCAGGCGATGTCGTCGGTGCAGTCCGATTACCTGCAGCAAGCCACCAAGCTCTGGAATGAGTCGCTCCAAGCGGTGACCGGCCAAGGCGGTGCGAAAGTCACGCCGCCGGCAGACCGGCGTTTTGCGGCTAAAGACTGGGCGGACAACCCCGCTGCCGCCTACACCGCGCAGATGTATCTGCTGAATGCCCGCACCATGATGCAGATGGCCGAGCAGATTCAAGGCGACGAAAAGACCAAGGCGCGCGTTCGCTTTGCGGTGCAGCAGTGGGTGGATGCCGTCAGCCCCAGCAACTTTTTGGCCCTGAACCCTGAGGCCCAGCGCAAAGCCCTGGAGACCAAGGGCGAGAGCATCAGCCAAGGCCTGCAGCACCTGTGGCACGACGTGCAACAAGGTCATGTCTCGCAAACGGACGAAAGCGTCTTCGAAGTGGGCCGCAATGTGGCCACCACGGAAGGCACCGTCGTGTTCGAGAATGAGTTGTTCCAACTCATCGAATACAAGCCGCTGACGGCCAAGATCCACGAAAAGCCCATGCTCTTCGTGCCGCCCTGCATCAACAAGTACTACATCCTCGACCTGCAGCCTGCCAACTCGGTGATCCGCTACACCGTCGAGCAAGGCCACCGGGTGTTCGTGGTGAGCTGGCGCAATGCCGACGAGTCCTGCGCCCATCTGACCTGGGACGACTACATCGAGCAGGGCCCCATCGCGGCCATCGACGTGGTCAAGGAGATCACCGGGTCAGACACGCTCAACACCTTGGGGTTCTGTGTGGGCGGCACTATCTTGTCCACCGCCTTGGCCGTGTTGGCCGCCCGCGGTGAGCACCCCGCGGCCTCGGTCACCCTGCTGACCACCTTTGTGGACTTCTCCGACACGGGCATTCTCGACATCTTTGTTGATGAGCCTGCGGTGCAGCTGCGTGAGATGACCATCGGCGCGCAGTCGCCCAAGGGGCCTGGCCTGCTGAAGGGCCAAGAGCTGGCCCAGACCTTCAGCTTCCTGCGCCCGAACGACTTGGTGTGGAACTACGTCGTGGGCAACTACCTGAAGGGTGAGACCCCACCGCCGTTTGACCTGCTTTACTGGAACGGCGACTCCACCAATCTGCCGGGGCCCATGTACTGCTGGTACCTGCGCAACACCTACCTGGAAAACAATCTCAAGGTGCCGGGCAAGCTCACCGTCTGTGGTGAGAAGCTGGACCTGGGTGCCATCAAGGCCCCGGTGTATCTCTACGCCTCGCGTGAAGACCACATCGTGCCGTGGCAGGGCGCTTATGCCTCCACCGGCGTCTTTAAGGGCAAGAAGCGCTTCATCCTGGGTGCGTCCGGCCACATTGCCGGCGTGATCAACCCACCCAAGGCAGGCAAGCGCAACTACTGGTCCAACGACAATCTGCCGGCCAAGGCCGATGACTGGTTTGAAGGTGCCGAGTCCATCGCCGGCAGTTGGTGGCCCGATTGGGCTGAGTGGCTGGGCGGCCATGCCGGCAAGATGATTGCCGCGCCCAAGACTCCGGGCAGCCGCAAGTACAAGGCCATCGAGCCCGCCCCGGGCCGCTACGTCAAGGCCAAGGCCTGAGTTTCTCCCCCGGGCCCCCAGCGCAGGGCTCGGTGGGGCGCAGGTCTGGTTTGGCAGCCTGCGTCCCTTATTCAAAGTTCGTCCATTCGATAGGAGACACAATATGACTGACATCGTCATCGTGGCCGCAGCCCGTACTGCGGTGGGTAAGTTTGGTGGTTCGCTGGCTGGTGTGCCAGCCCCTGAGTTGGGCGCCACGGTGCTCAAGGGCCTGCTGGCACGTTCGGGCCTCAGCGGCGAGCAAATCGGCGAAGTCATCCTGGGCCAGGTGCTGACGGCCGGCAGCGGCCAAAACCCGGCCCGCCAATCGGTCATCAAGGCGGGCTTCCCGCATGGTGTGCCCGCCATGACCATCAACAAGGTCTGTGGCTCTGGCCTGAAGGCCGTGATGCTGGGCGCGCAAGCCATTCGTGACGGCGACAGCGACATCGTCATCGCCGGCGGCCAAGAGAACATGAGCGCATCGCCCCACGTGCTGCCCAACAGCCGCAACGGCGCGCGCATGGGCGACTGGAAGCTGGTCGACACCATGATCAATGACGGTCTGTGGGACGTCTACAACCAGTACCACATGGGCATCACCGCCGAGAACGTGGCCAAGAAGTACGGCATCACCCGCGAGATGCAAGACGCCCTGGCGCTGGCCTCGCAGCAAAAGGCGGCCGCTGCGCAAGACGCAGGCAAGTTCAAGGACGAAATCGTTGACGTGCTGATCCCCCAGAAGAAGGGTGACGCACTGGTCTTCAACACCGACGAATTCCTGAACCGCAAGTCCACCGCCGAGGCGCTGGCGGGCCTGCGCCCCGCCTTTGACAAGGCTGGCTCGGTCACCGCCGGCAATGCCTCGGGCATCAATGACGGCGCGGCCGGCGTGATGCTGATGAGCGCTGCCAAGGCAGCCGCCTTGGGCTTGAAGCCCCTGGCCCGTATCGCCAGCTATGCCTCGTCGGGCCTGGACCCTGCCATCATGGGCATGGGCCCGGTGCCTGCGGCGCGCAAGGCGCTGGAGCGTGCCGGCTGGAAGGCGGCCGACCTGGACCTGTTGGAAATCAACGAAGCTTTTGCGGCACAGGCCTGCGCCGTGCACCAAGAAATGGGCTGGGACACCAGCAAGGTCAACGTCAATGGCGGCGCGATTGCTATTGGCCACCCCATCGGCGCCTCGGGCTGCCGCATTTTGGTGACGCTGCTGCACGAAATGCAGCGCCGCGATGCCAAGCGCGGTATTGCCTCGCTGTGCATCGGCGGTGGCATGGGTGTGGCGCTGACCGTTGAGCGCTGATCAGCGGGTATTCACTGAACAAACACAGGGAATCGGCGGTTCATCATCAAGGCCGTCGATTCTCGATTTCATCAAGACAGGAGCAATGTAATGAGTCAAAAAGTAGCGTACGTCACCGGCGGCATGGGTGGCATCGGGACGGCGATCTGCCAACGCCTGCACAAGGAAGGCTTCAAGGTCATCGCGGGTTGTGGCCCCAGCCGCGACTACGCCAAGTGGCTCGATGAGCAAAAGGCGCTGGGCTTCACCTTCTACGCTTCGGTGGGCAATGTGGGCGACTGGGACTCCACCGTCGCGGCCTTCTCCAAGGCCAAGGAAGAGCACGGCCCCATCGATGTGTTGGTCAACAACGCCGGCATCACCAAGGACCGCATGTTCTTGAAGATGACCCCCGATGACTGGCACGCCGTGATCGACACCAACCTGAACTCCATGTTCAACGTCACCAAGCAAGTGGTGCCAGACATGGTCGAGCGGGGCTGGGGCCGCATCATCCAGATCTCGTCGGTCAACGGTGAGAAGGGCCAAGCTGGCCAGACCAACTACTCGGCGGCCAAGGCTGGCATGCACGGCTTCACCATGGCGCTGGCCCAAGAAATGGCTTCCAAGGGCGTGACGGTCAACACCGTGAGCCCGGGCTACATCGGCACCGACATGGTTCGCGCCATCAAGCCCGAAGTGCTGGAAAAGATCGTCGCCACCATCCCCGTCAAGCGCTTGGGCACGCCCGAAGAAATCGGCTCCATCGTGGCCTGGCTGGCTGGCCCGGACTCCGGCTTCACCACCGGCGCCGACTTCTCCTGCAACGGCGGCCTGCACATGGGTTAAGCGCTGCGCGCTTAACCCTGCGGGGTTCAGTGAGCTCCCCCAGCCCCCTCCAAGAGGGGGCTCTAGTCAGGGGACGCAAAAAAGGCCGACGACAGTCGGCCTTTTTCAATGGCGCCACCCGCGCGCTAGAACGCCACGTAGCGGCCCGGCTTGTGGTTCACGGCCAGTGCAAAGTTCATCGCAGCCGCAGCCAAGATGGAGAGCGCCAAGCGCTGGGCGTCCATCAGTGGCCACGAGGCCAAGAGGATCACCGCGTCAATGCCCATCTGCAGCTTGCCCGCGCTCCAGCCAAAGCGCTCTTGCAGCCACATCACCAGCACGTTCAAGCCGCCGAGGCTGGCTTTGTGACGGAACAGCACCACAAAGCCCGCGCCGACCAAGAGGCCCCCGGCGATGGCTGCAAACACCGGGTTGACCGATTGCAGCGTCAGCACCTGGGGCAGCCCCTGTGAGCCCACAGACAGCAAGGTGACGGCGGCCATGGTTTTGAGCGTGAAACGCGCGCCCATGCGCTGCCAAGCCAGGATGTAAAAGGGTAAGTTGAGCGCGAAGAACACCGCACCGAATGTCCACCCAGTTGCGTAGTGCGTGAGAAAGGCCAAGCCCACAATGCCGCCCGTCATCAGGCCGGCTTGCTTGAAGAGCAGCAGGCCCAGCGCCACAAACAGCGTGCCGGTGACGATGGCTTGGGCATCGTCCAAAAGGGAGTGCCGCTGTGGCACCAGCTTGCCGATGGTGCCCGAGACGGCGCGCCCGAGCGACCCAGAGCCGCTCATTCGACGATGCCAGCCATGAAGTATTTGATCAGGCCCTTGGCGGCAAAACCGAGCAAACCCACGCCCAAGCCCAGCAGCAAAATGAAAGTGCCGAATCGTCCCGCGCGGGACTCGCGCGCTAACTGCAAAATGATGAAGACCATGTAGAGCATGAAGGCCGTGACCCCGAAGGTCAGGCCAAACCATGCAATCTGTTCTTCGGTGTAGCCGAACATCAGGAACGCTCCGACAGCCCCGAGGTGTCTACCGTGTCGCGGTAGACATGCCAGCTGGCGTGGGCCAACCAGGGCACGATCACAATCAAGCCGACCACCGTGACCATGCCCAACAGGGTCATGGCCAGCAGCAATGCAGCCCACAGGGCCAAGGGGGCAGGGTGCTCCATCACCACGCGCCAACTGGTGAATATCGCTCCCAAGATGCCGATATGGCGGTCGAGCAACAAGGGGATGGCGACGACGGTCGATGCAAACACCGGGGCGGCCAGAAGAGCGCCCAGGCCCAGCCAAACTTCAAAAACATGACCGGTGGGGGCCAACACCACGACCTTCAAGAAATCCATGGGCGTGTTCACGGGCGCGCCTGCAAACCCAATGATCAGGGAGGCCGAGGTGACCATCCAACCAAAGCCCGTCAAGCCGAGCAGCACCCCGAACACCACAAGTCTGCCGTCTCTGGGCTTCCAGGCAGCCATCGACGTTTCAATGCCGGGCTTGTCACCTTGGGCAATGCGACGGCTGACTTGGTAGAGGCCGGTGGCCAAGATGGGCGCCACGATCAGGAAGGCCGAGAACAAGCCGACCAACAACCAAAACCGATTGCCAGCGATGTAGATCGCCAGGGCCGCGCCTGCTGCAAAGGCCAAACCATGCAGCAGGCCCGGCACCGGTGACGTCATCAAATCCTTCCAGCCACGCGCAAGCCACCCCAAGGGTCGCAAGACCGGGATACGGCGAACACCAAAGCTGCGAGATTCCTGCAGCGCCTTTTCGGCCATCTTCATGGGCATGGGGCGATATCCTGACATCACATTGAGTTGATGGACTTGATATTGAGCAAGTCCAGCCATGCGATTGATCATGCCTCAGGCGCTGGCCCTTCACACTGAGGGTGTTCCGGGAGGCGCCAAGGCTGAGGGGCGCACTCAGGCCACCGCGTCGAGCAACTCGGACTCCACCTGGAGTTGATGTTTGGCATGCTGCAAGGCGTCGCCGCTGACCAAGAACGTGTCCTCCACCCGCTCACCCAAGGTAGAAACCTTGGCCAATTGGATGCTGATCTGGTGCGAGCCAAGGACCCGGGCTATGGCGTAGAGCAGCCCAGATCGATCGCTTGCACTGACGCTCAGGAGCCAGCGTTGGGCCTTCTCATCAGGCCTCAGCGAGACGCGCGGGGTGACCGGGAAGGACTTCACGCGGCGGGAGACCCGGCCTCGGCTGGGCTCTCGCAGCGGGCTCTCTGGCCGCAAGGCCTGCTGCATCTGGGTCTCGACCAGCGAGATCATGTCGCGATAGGCGGCGATGCCTTGATCGGGGTCCGTCGCGCTGACCACTTGGAAGGTGTCCAGAGCATAGCCCGCACGCGTGGTGTGCACCTTGGCGCCTTGGATCGAAAACCCTGCGCCGTCAAAGTAGCCGCAGAGCCGGGCGAAGAGGTCGGCTTGGTCGGGCGCAAACACCAGCACTTGCAGGCCTTCACCGATGGGGGACGGGCGTGCGCTGACCACGGGGCTGGTGGTCTCGAGATGCCGCCACAGCGCGCGCGCATGCCAGGCGATCTCGGCCGCGTCGTGCCGCGCGAAGTAGCTCACATCCAGTGTTTTCCAGAGCGGCTGCTCGGTGCCTGGCAGGGCTGCGTGCAAGGCCAAAATCTGCTGGGCTTCTTGCTTGCGGGCTTCGATCTCTGCGTCGGCGTTGGGCGGCGAGCCGCCCAGCACCCGCAAGGTGTAGCGGTAGAGGTCCTCCAGCAGCCGAGCCTTCCAGGCGTTCCAGACCTTGGGGCTGGTGCCGCGGATGTCCGCGACCGTCAGCAAATACAAGGCCGTCAGATGGCGGGCGTCTTTCATCTGCGCGGCAAAGCGAGTGATGACCCCTGGGTCTGAGAGATCCTCTTTTTGCGCCACTCGGCTCATGGTCAGGTGATGCCCCACCAAGAAGGCCACCAACTCGGTGTCGTCTCGGCTCAAGCCGTGGCTTCGGCAAAAGCGTCGCACTTCCTCCGCACCCAACTCCGAGTGATCGCCGCCACGACCTTTGGCCACATCGTGGAAGAGGGCTGCGACGTAGAGCAGCCAAGGCTTGTCCCAGTTCGCGGCCAACTGGCTGCAAAACGGGTACTCGTGCGCATGCTCAGGGATGAAGAAACGCCGCACATTGCGCAGCACCATCAGGATGTGCTGGTCCACGGTGTAGACGTGGAACAGGTCGTGCTGCATGCGGCCCACGATGCCGCGGAACACCCACAGATAGCGGCCCAAGACCGAGGTCTGGTTCATCAGCCGGAAGGCATGAGTCTGGCCTTCGGGCTGGCGCAAGATGTCCATGAACATCTCGCGGTTCAGCGGGTCGGTGCGGAACTTGCCGTTCATCACATGCCGCGCGTTGTAGAGCGCGCGCAGCGTGCGCGCCGACAGGCCCTTGATGCCGGGCGTCTGCTGGTAGATCAGAAAGGTCTCGAGGATGGCGTGCGGGTTGTCCTCATAGAGGTCGTCGCGTGCCACTTCCAGCATGCCGGCGCGGTCGAGGAAGCGCGCATTGATGGGTCGCATGGGAGTGGCCTCAGAATGGCTGACCCGCTCCTCGATGTTGAGCATCAAGATCTGGTTGAGCTGGGTCACGGCCTTGGCCGCCCAGTAGTAGCGGCGCATCAAGGCCTCGGAGGCGCGTTCGCTGCGCGTGGCCACATAGCCAAAGCTCTCGGCCACGGCGGTTTGCAGATCGAACACCAGGCGATCTTCACGCCGCTTGGCCACCAGATGCAGGCGGGCGCGAATCAGCTTCAAGGCGCCTTCGTGCTTTTGCAACTGTTTGACTTCGAAGGGTGTGATCAAGCCATTGGCCGCCAACTCGGTCCAGCTGCGGCCCAGGCCGGCCGCATTGGCCACCCACATCACCACCTGCAGGTCGCGCAAGCCCCCTGGGCTTTCTTTGCTGTTGGGCTCCAGCGAGTAGGGCGTGTCCTCGTACTTGGTGTGGCGCTGGCGCATCTCCAGCGTCTTGGCCCGCATGAAGGCTCCCGCATCGACTTCCGCCCGCTGCTGCGCGCTCATGCGGCTGAACAAGGCCCGCGAGCCGCCAATCAAGCGCGCTTCAATCAAGGACGTTTGGACGGTGATGTCTCCTGCCGACTCAGCCAAGCATTCCTCGACCGTCCGCACGGAGGAGCCGATCTCCAGCCCGATGTCCCAGCAGGCGGTGATGAAGTCTGAGAGCGCCGAGCGCGTGGGTGCATGCTCGTCGCCCTCGAGGGCTTCGGGCACCAGCACCAAGACGTCCACGTCGGAATAGGGGAACAGCTCCCCGCGGCCATAGCCGCCCACGGCCACCAAGGCGGCACCTGCGGGCAGGCCGCTTTGTCGCCACAGGGTCAGCAGCGTGGCATCCACATGCTTGGCCAACGCTTTGAGCAAGCGTGCTGCGCTGCTGACGGTGGGGCGGGCCGCTGCGAAGGTGTCGAGCAGGGCTTGCTTGCCGCCTTTGAACTGCTGACGCAGCTCAGCCAGGGGCAGGGGGCTTACAGCGGCGAGAGGCATGCTCAGGCTGTGATGAAGGCCGGTGGGGGCGGGCAGCCAGCAGAGGTGGTCAAGATCTCGTAGCCCGTCTCGGTGACGGCCACGGTGTGCTCCCACTGGGCCGAGAGCGAACGGTCTTTGGTGACGATGGTCCAGCCGTCGCCCAGCTCTTTGATCTCGCGGCGGCCCGCATTGATCATGGGCTCAATGGTGAACACCATGCCGGGCACCAACTCTTCCATGGTGCCGGGGCGGCCGTAGTGCATGACTTGCGGCTCTTCATGGAAGCCGCGCCCAATGCCGTGGCCGCAAAATTCGCGCACGATGGAGAAGCCTTGGTTCTCGGCAAAGGTCTGAATGGCATGGCCGATGTCGCCCAGGCGGGCGCCGGGCTTCACTTTTTGGATGCCCTTCCACATGGCCTCATAGGTGATGGCGCACAGGCGCTTGGCGGCAATCGAGCCTTCACCCACGATGAACATGCGCGACGAGTCGCCGTGCCAGCCGTCCTTGATGACGGTGATGTCCAAGTTGACGATGTCGCCATTCTTCAGCGGCCGGTCATTGGGGATGCCATGACAGACCTGATGGTTGATGGAGGCGCAAATCGACTTGGGGTAAGGCTTGTAGCCATTGGGCGCGTAGTTCAGCGGCGCCGGAATCGCTTTTTGCTCGTAGACGATGTAGTCATGGCAAATTTTGTCCAGCTGGTCCGTGGTGACGCCGGGCTTCACATGCTCGACGAGCATGTCCAGAACTTCCGAGGTCAGCCTTCCGGCAACGCGCATGCCTTCAATGTCGGCAGCATTTTTGATGGTGATCGTCATGGCGAGATTATCCACGGGCCGCTAAAATCGCGGGTTTTCACGGGCGTCACCCCGCACAGCGCGGGGGCAAACGCACACTTTGAGCGCCACCCGCGCGCCATCCACCGCCGCCACCTCGACGGGAATCCATGTCTACAGCTGCCAAGCACCTGATGCACTTTGAGGGCGGCAACGCCCTGTCCGCCTTCCGCGCCGCCGCGCTGCTCCCCGTGTTGCAAGCCGCCTGCCCGCGCATCACCGGCGTCAGCGCTCGCCATGTGCACTGGGTCTGGACAGACGCCCCACTGGGCGAGCACGACCAGGCCAAACTCAGCCAGTTGCTGCACTATGGTGATGCGGCCGAAGTGCATGACGGCGCCTTGGTGGTGGTGATGCCTCGCTTGGGCACGGTGTCGCCCTGGGCCTCCAAGGCCACCGACATCGCCCACAACTGCGGCCTGACCCTGCACCGCGTGGAGCGCGTCACCGAGTACCGCTTGCACCTGAAAGACGGCCTGATCGCCGGCCTGACGGGTGCCAGCAAGGCCTTGAGCGCCGAGGAGCTGCAGGCCTGCGCGCTGGCCCTGCACGACCGCATGACCGAAAACGTAGCCTTTGAGCGCGAAGCGGCGGTGCATCTGTTTGACGCCAAGACCGCTGAGCCCATGGCCCACGTCGATGTGCTGGGCCTGGGCCGCAAGGCCCTGGTGCAGGCGAACACTGAGTTTGGCCTGGCCCTGTCTGACGACGAGATCGACTACCTGGAAAAGGCCTTCACCGGCCTGAAGCGCAACCCCACCGATGTGGAGTTGATGATGTTTGCGCAGGCCAACTCCGAGCACTGCCGCCACAAGATCTTCAATGCCGAGTTCAGCATCGATGGCGAGAAGCAGCCGCTGTCCATGTTCGGCATGATCCGCAACACCGAGAAGCTGAACCCCCAGCACACCGTGGTGGCCTACAGCGACAACGCCTCGGTCATGGAAGGCGGCGTGGTGCAGCGCTGGCTGCCCCAAGGCTTCACCAACGCGCCGGCCTATGGCCCGCGCGAGGAGCTGACCCATGTGCTGATGAAGGTGGAAACCCACAATCACCCGACGGCCATCTCGCCTTTCCCCGGTGCGTCCACAGGCGCAGGCGGCGAGATTCGTGATGAAGGGGCGACCGGCCGTGGCTCGCGCCCCAAGGTCGGCTTGACCGGCTTCACCGTCAGCAACCTGAACCTGCCTGGCACCAACGAGCCTTGGGAAACCCAGCCCTACGGCAAGCCCGAGCACATTGCCAGCCCGCTGCAGATCATGACCGAAGGCCCCCTGGGCGGCGCAGCCTTCAACAATGAATTCGGCCGATCCAACCTGGCCGGCTACTTCCGTGTCTTCGAGCAAACCGTGGGCGAGGGCGCTGACGGCCGCCAGAACGCCATCCGCCGTGGCTATCACAAGCCCATCATGATCGCCGGTGGCTTGGGCAGCATCAGTGCCAGCCAAACCCGCAAGCTGCCCTTTGGCGCCGGCACCTTGCTGGTGCAACTGGGTGGCCCCGGCATGCGCATCGGCATGGGCGGTGGCGCAGCCAGCTCCATGGCGGCCGGTACCAACACCGCCTCGCTGGACTTTGACAGCGTGCAACGCGGTAACCCCGAGATCGAGCGCCGGGCGCAAGAGGTCATCAACCACTGCTGGGCTTTGGGCGATACCAACCCCATCATGGCCATCCATGACGTGGGCGCCGGTGGCATCTCCAACGCCTTCCCGGAGCTGGTGGACGGCGCCGGCAAGGGCGCGCGCTTTGACCTGCGCAAAGTGCCCCTGGAAGAAACCGGCCTGGCGCCCAAGGAGATCTGGTGCAACGAGAGCCAGGAGCGCTACACCTTGGCTGTCAACCCGGATTTGCTGCCGCTGTTTGAGCAGATGTGCGAGCGCGAGCGCTGCCCCTTTGCCATCGTCGGTGTGGCCACCGATGACAAAGAGCTGATCTTGGAGGACGGCCCCGGCGGCGAGCGCATCATCGACATGCCCACGGACGTGCTCCTGGGCAAGCCGCCCAAGATGCACCGCGACGTGAAGCGCGTGGCCCGTGCCTTGCCTGCCCTGAAGCTCGACGGCGTGGCGCTGGCTGACGCCTGCCGCAACGTGTTGCGCCACCCCACTGTGGCCTCCAAGCGCTTTTTGATCAGCATTGGCGACCGCACCGTGGGCGGCATGAACCACCGCGACCAGATGGTCGGCCCTTGGCAGGTGCCGGTGGCCGATTGCGCCGTGACCCTGGCCGACTATGCCGGCTTCCGCGGCGAGGCCATGAGCATGGGCGAGCGCACCCCGCTGGCCAGCCTGGATGCCCCGGCCTCCGGTCGCATGGCGGTGGCCGAAGCCATCACCAACCTGCTGGCCGCGCCCATCGAACTCAGCCGCGTCAAGCTCAGCGCCAACTGGATGGCAGCCTGTGGTGAGCCCGGCGAAGACGCGGCGCTGTACGACACCGTCAAGGCCGTCGGCATGGAGCTGTGCCCGCAACTGGGCATTGGCATTCCGGTGGGCAAGGACAGCCTGTCCATGCGCACCCGCTGGCAAGAGGGGGGCCAGACCAAGCAAGTGGTGGCCCCGGTGTCGCTGATCGTCTCGGCCTTTGTCACCTTGGACGACGTGCGCGGCACGCTGACGCCGCAATTGCAGCCCGGCGACACCACCTTGATCCTGGTGGACCTGGGTCGTGGTCAAGCCCGCATGGGCGGCTCCATCTTGGCCCAGACCCTGCAACAGTTTGGCGACCAAGTGCCCGATCTGGACGACGCCGAGCTGCTGAAGTCCTTGGTGGCGGCTGTCAACGCGCTGCGCGCTGAGGGCAAGCTGCTGGCCTACCACGACCGCTCCGACGGCGGCCTTTGGGCGGCGGCCTGCGAAATGGCCTTTGCCGGGCAGCGCGGCCTCAGCCTGAACGTGGACATGCTGGTCACCGAAGGCGACGGCATCAGCGACAGCCGCGCCGACATGGGCGACGCCAAGAACTGGGCCAGCCAGACCAGCGGTCGCCGCGAGGAGCTGACCCTCAAGGCCTTGTTCAACGAAGAGCTGGGCGCTTTGCTGCAAGTGCGCACCGCAGACCGCGACGCCGTGCTCGCCACCTTGCGCGCCCATGGCCTGGCCAAGGCCAGCCATGTGGTCGGCAAAGCGAACGACAAGCGCAGCCTCGAAGTCTGGCGCGATGCCAAGGCCCAGTTCAGCGCCCCGCTGGAAGAGCTGCACAAGCAGTGGGACGAGGTCAGCTGGCGCATCAGCCGCCAGCGCGACAACCCCGCTTGCGCTGACAGCGAACATGCGCTGGCCGGCGCCGAGCAGCCGGGCTTGCACGTAGCCCTGAGTTTTGATGCGGCCGACAACGTCGCCGCCCCGTTCATTGGCAAGGCGCGCCCCAAGGTCGCCATTCTGCGCGAGCAGGGCGTGAACAGCCATGTCGAAACCAGCTATGTGTTCGACCAGGCCGGCTTTGAAGCCTATGACGTGCACATGAGCGACCTGCAGGCCGGCCGCGCCCGGCTCGACCAGTTCCATGGCGTGGTGGCTTGCGGCGGCTTCAGCTATGGCGACACCCTGGGCGCTGGTGAAGGCTGGGCCCGCTCGATCTTGTTCAACCCGGCCTTGGCCGAACAATTCGCCGCGTTCTTTGGCCGCCAGGACACCTTTGCACTGGGGATCTGCAACGGCTGCCAGATGATGGCTGCTTTGAGCCCGATGATCCCTGGCGCTCAGCACTGGCCCAAGTTCACCCGCAACAAGAGCGAACAGTTCGAGGCCCGTTTGAGCCAGGTCGAAGTGCTGGAGAGCCCGTCCATCTTCTTCCAGGGCATGGCCGGCAGCCGCCTGCCCATTGCCGTGGCACACGGTGAAGGCTTTGCCGACTTCAGCCAGCGCGGGGACAGCGCCCAAGTGGCACGGGCCTTGCGCTTTGTCGATGGCCACGGCCAGCCCACCGAAGCCTATCCGCTCAACCCCAACGGCAGCCCGGAGGGCCTGACCAGCGTGACCACGGCGGACGGCCGCTTCACGGTGATGATGCCCCACCCCGAGCGCGTCTTCCGTAACGTGCTGATGAGCTGGACGGACGGCGACATCTCGGCGCAAAGCCCGTGGATGCGCATGTTCCGCAACGCGCGCAAGTGGGTGGGCTGAATCGGCCCACGCCTAGCCCGGCCTGCGGGCCAGCGCCTCAGCCCTTTGGCGTGATGCTGGCCAAGCACTGCTCTAAGCTGTGGTGAAGGCCTTGCACCGCACAGGCCAACATCAGATTGCGCGGTAGGCCGAAGTTCTCGACGGTGAGTTGCTTCGCATCGACGTAGTGCCCCTTGGCCGCCTCGGTGCACAGCACCTGCTGATGCAAGGGGCGGTGGTCCTCCAAGTAGCCCCACACGGGCTTGCCCAAGGCCACCGCATAACCCACCTCGAACGCCGTGCCCGAGTCTGGCTCCAGGCCTCGAAAGTTGTTCAGGTTAGCCACCAGCACATCGGCTTGGCGGATCAAATCGACGTTGGCACGATAGATCCACTGCGCGGCCTCTGGGCCTGAGAGGCCGGCGGGGCAGTCATTGTCCAGCGGATAGAGACCCTGGTGGCCGTGGCTCTCGCACAGGGCTTTCAGACGCTCTCCGTGCGCCTTGGCGTCGAGGCGAAACACGTCGAAACCTGCCAAGTAGATCTTCAAGCCCATCGCGCCTCCCGCAGCTGTCACAACGCCAACGCTGCAAGCATAACTGCTGGCAGGCCAGCGGCGCCAAGGCTTACAGCGTGGCCCCCAGCCGCACGCCTTGGTCAATCGCCCGCTTGGCATCGAGCTCGCCCGCCTCTTTGGCACCGCCAATGATGTGCACCCGCACGCCACCGGCTTCCAGCGGGGCTTGCAGCTCGCGCAGCGGTTCTTGGCCGGAGCACAGCACGATGTGGTCCACCTCCAGCCAGCGCGGGTTCTCGCGTTGCTCGCCTTCGCTGATGCGCAGGCCTTGGTCGCTGATCTCTTCGTAGTTCACGCCGCCCAGCATGCGAACGCCCAGGCGCTTGAGCGTGGTGCGGTGGATCCAGCCGGTGGTCTTGCCCAGTCCACCTCCGGGCTTGCTGGCTTTGCGCTGCAGCAAGGTGATCTGGCGCGCAGGGGCGTGCGTGGCAGGCATCTCCGTCACCAGGCCGCCACGGTGCTGAGCCGGGTCACCCACGCCCCATTCGGCCAACCACGCGGGCAAGTCCAGCGCGGTGGAGGTGCCGCTGTGGGCCAGGTACTCGGCCACGTCAAAGCCAATGCCGCCCGCACCGACGATGGCCACCCGCGCGCCCACGGGCGCACCTTGCAAGACCTGCAAATAGCTCAAGACTTTGGGGTGGTCTTGGCCCGGGATGCGCGGGTTGCGCGGCGTCACACCGCTGGCCAGCACCACATCGGCAAAACCGGCCAGGTCGGTGGCGCTGACGCGCTGGTTCAGGTGCAGGTGCACGCCGGTGTCGGCCACGCGGTGCGTCCAGTAGCGCAGCGTCTCGTGGAACTCTTCTTTACCCGGCACCTGCTTGGCCAGGTTGAGCTGGCCACCGATCTGCGAGCTGGCGTCAAACAGGTGAACCTCATGGCCGCGCTCGGCCAAGGTGGTGGCCGCCGCCAAACCTGCGGGCCCGGCGCCCACCACGGCCAGCTTGCGGCGGCTGGGGCTTGCGTGGATGCGGATTTCAGTTTCGTGGCAGGCCCGAGGGTTCACCAGGCAGGAGCTGGTTTTGTTGACAAACACATGGTCCAGGCAAGCCTGATTGCAGGCAATGCAGGTGTTGATGCGCTCGGGCTGGCCCAAGCGCGCCTTGCGCACAAAGTGCGCATCGGCGAGCAGGGGGCGGGCCATGGAGACCAGATCAGCGGCGCCATCGGCCAGCACTTGCTCGGCCACCTCGGGCGTGTTGATGCGGTTGCTGGTGACCAGGGGAATGCGCACCTCGCTCTTCATCTTCTTGGTCAGCCACGCAAAGGCGGCCCTAGGCACGCTGGTGGCGATGGTGGGAATGCGCGCCTCGTGCCAGCCAATGCCGGTGTTGATGATGCTGGCCCCCGCCGCCTCAATGCCTTTGGCGAGTTGCACCACTTCGTCCCAGGTGGAGCCGCCGGGCACCAGGTCGATCATGGAGAGGCGGTAGATGATGATGAAGTCTTGGCCCACGGCCTCGCGCGTGCGCTGCATGATCTCCAGCGGCAAGCGCATGCGGTGGCTGTAGTCGCCGCCCCATTCGTCGTCGCGCTGGTTGGTGTGCGCCGCCAAGAACTGGTTGATGAAGTAGCCCTCGGAGCCCATGATCTCGATGCCGTCATAGCCCGCCTCGCGGGCCAGGCTGGCACAGCGCACAAAGGCGCGGATCTGCCGCTCCACCCCCCGGCTGCTCAGCGCACGGGGGGTAAAGGGCGAGATCGGGGACTTGATACGCGAGGGCGCCACCGCCAGCGGGTGATAGGCATAGCGGCCGGTGTGCAAGATTTGCAGTGCCACCTTGCCGCCCTCGGCATGCACGGTGTCGGTCACCAGCCGGTGGCGCTTGGCCGCACCATGGGTGGCCAAGGTGCCCGCAAAGGGCTTGGCCCAGCCTTCGATGTTGGGCGCAAAGCCGCCGGTCACGATCAGGCCCACCTCGCCCTGGGCGCGCTCGGCAAAGTAGGCGGCCAAGCGGCGCAGGTCACGGCCTTCTTCCAGGCCGGTGTGCATGGAGCCCATCAGCACCCGGTTCTTCAGCGTGGTGTGGCCCAGGTCCAGAGGAGCAAGCAGGTGAGGGTAGGCGGTCATGACGGCAGGCTGACAAAAGATGCGCCGATTGTGGGGGCGCGCGCGGGGCTCGGTCTGGGGGCATGTCTCCATCTGGGTCTCGGGTAAACCCTTTGTTTTGGAGGCTCCGGTGGCGGGTGTGGGAACATGCAGGCATGACGCCTCAAGACATTGAAAGCCGCCTGACGGATTTGGAGATCAAGCTCAGCTTCACCGAAGACCTGGTGGACACGCTCAACGCCATGGTCACCCAGCAACAAGACCATATTGAGTTGCTGCTCAAAGAGGTGAGGCGTTTGCGTGAGCAGGCGCCAGAGGGTGGCCCCGGCTTTCGCAGCTTGAGAGACGAGCTGCCACCGCATTACTGAAATACGAGCTTCAGGGCCTCTCGCGGCGCACCGTGATTCTTCGACAAGCTTGGTTTCCTCCAGAAACATCAAAGGGTATTTGTTCACACCTTTGCCTTTGGTTCTGAGCTGGTTTTCTGGCTGAGCGGCACAGCGCAGAGGCGCTCCCTAATATGGCGCCGCACGTCAGGAGAAGCGAGCCGCAAAGGGGTTGTGGCTGGCGGCGTGCCTCACCCATACGAGGAGGCCCAAGGCCATGAAGATCACGCGTAAATCGTCTGCTGTTGCTGCTGCGCAGCTTGTTTGGAGCGCCTCAATGGTGCTGGCCGCCAGCGCCCAAGCGGGCATGGTGACAGACAACCACGGCAATGTGGGCTACGACACCGCCGCAGAATGCGACGCCGCGGTGGCCGCCGGTAACGCCAAGTTCTATGAGCCCTTCACCCACCAACCACCGCTCAAGCGCGCCGGCGAAGTCGACGTCAAGGTGATGAAGCTGGGCCAGTTGGCCGGCTATGAAAAGGGTGCTTGCGACCTGGGCGTAGGCCGCCGCGACAACCGCGATGGCGTGGGCCGTGCGTTGATTGGCAAGTACGTGCCTTACGGGCCGAACATGTCCGTCAATGTCTACTTCGACGCTGCGGGCACACCGGTGCGCGCCACCATGCAGCAGTGCGACAACAACTTCAAGGGTGACCTGCCGCGTCCCGTTGGCAGCCAGGTGGCGGCCGCCAGTAGCGAGTGCTATGCCAATGTGCTGACGCCCGCCAAGTTTGAGAACAAGACGGAGCAAGTGCTGAAGGTGCCTGCCACCAAGCGCTTTGAGCCGGTGGCCGCAACCTTCAAGACCGTCAGCGAAGAAGTGGTGATCAGCCCGGCCATCACCAAGCAGATTCCGATTCCCGCCACCTACAAGACCGTCACCGAACAAGTGTTGGTGCGTCCGGAGAGCTTCCGCGAAGAGCCCGTGCCGCCGACCTACAAGACCGTGACCGAGCAGGTCTTGGTCAAGCCTGAAGGCAAGCGCATCGAAGTCATTCCGGGCACCTTCAAGCGGGTGAGCGAGCAAGTCATGGTCAGCCCCGAGCGCAAGGAGCTGAAGGTCATTCCGGCTACCTACGCGGACAAAGAAGACACCGTGGTGGACCGTCCCGCCACCACCCGTGTGGAAACCGTGCCAGCCACCTACAAGACCGTGAGCGAGCAAGTCTTGGCCAAGGCTGAATCTCTGCGTTACGAGCCGATTGCCTTGCCGCTCAAGACCATCAAGGAAGAAGTGCTGCGTTCTGAAGCCAGCGCCAAGCTGCAGGCCTCGCGCTCCAGCGTCAAGACGGTCACCGAGCAAGTGGTGGTCAAGGCCGAGTCCAAGCGCCTGATCCAGGTCCCTGCGGTCTACGACACGGTGACCGAACGCATCAAGGTGGCGGATGCCTCCAAGGAATGGAAGCGCGGCCGCGCCTGGATTGGCAAGGCGATCGATGTGCGTCCGCTGCGCGGCTTTGTCGTCGGCAAAGACGGCAAGGTCGATGGGGCCAGCGTGGACCTGCAAGGTGCTACGGCCGACAACACCCGCCTGGACGACGACGTGATGTGCTTGGTGGAAGTGCCTGAGCAGTACCAAACCATCAGCCGCCAAGTGCTGCGCACGCCTGCCACGGTGCGCGAGGAGATCATCCCCGCCGAGTACGGCACGGTGACCCGCCAGGTGATGAATCAAGAAGCAGCGGCCAGCGAGCAGGAGATCCCGGCCACCTACCAAACCATCACGCGTCAAGTCATTGATATCGAAAAGCTCAAGGCCGCAGGCTACAAGTTTGACGACAAGGGCGACATCGTGGCTGCGCCCAATGGCGACCGCGTGCTGCGCGCCGGTGCACTGATGGGCGCAGGCGCCAAGAGCGCAGGAGCCGAGTCGGGCACCGAAGGCTATGTGCGCGAGATCAAGATCCCTGCCGAGTACAAAACGGTGAGCCGCCAGGTGGTGGACCAGCCCGCCAGTGTGCGCACCATCGAAGTGCCCGGCACCACCAAGGTGGTGAAGACCCGCGTGGTAGCCACGCCAGCGCGCACTGAAGAGATCGTGATTCCGGCGGTCTACAAGACCGTGGAGCGCGAAGTGGTGGACCAGGCGCCGAGCACCCGTGAGATCAAGATCCCGGCCGTCTACAAGACGGTGGAGCGCCGTGTCGTGGACACCCCGGCCAGCACCCGCAAGATCCCGGTGCCTGCGGTCTACGAGACGGTCAAGCGCCGTGTCATCGACACCCCGGCCAGCTTCCGCGAGGAAGTCATCCCGGCCATCACCAAGACCATCACCCGTCAGGTGATTGACCAGCCCGCCTCATTGCGCGAAGTGGAGGTCCCAGCCCAGTACGAAACACTGACCTACCAGGTCAAAGTGGCCGAAGGTAAGACCGAGCAACGCGCCGTGCTGTGCGAGACCAATGCCACACCGACCAAGATCACCGAAATCCAACGCGCCTTGAAGGCTGCCGGCTTTGAGCCCGGGCCCCTCAACGGTGTGCTGCGTGCGCAAACCATGCGTGCGGTCAACCAGTATCAGCAATCCAAAGGCTTGCCGGTCGATGGCTTCTTGAACCTGGAGACGGTGAAGTCGCTGGGAGTGTCGCCGAACTAAGCCTCATGTCGCCTTGATCTGCAGCACCGTGGCCTCGGCGACGGGGCTGTGGATTCACCTGTCCGACCCCCTGAGGCCCCACGGCCCAGGGGGTTTTCCTTTAGGGGGGCGATGTTTCCACCGCACACCCGTGGGGCATACTTTTCGCTTCCAAAAAGAGGAGAGTCGCATGAAGACAGCGATACGAGCGTTGGGGTTTACTCTGTTTGTCGTGGGCAGCAGTGCAGCCTTCGAAGCGCATGCGGTCCAAACCGCCTACTTCAACGTCGGTACAGCGTATTTGGTGGATACCAATGCCAAGACCAAGGCGGCCCAGGTGGCCACGAGCCTGGGAGCAAGATCGGGGCGGTACACCGACAGTGGCACCCAAAGAACCATCAACTTGACGACGCCCTTGAGCTACGAGGTCTTTGGCGATTGGACGGATTGCCAAGTTCAGCAGGCGTGGCGCCGAGACATTCAGACCCTCACCCTGAAGCGCTTGAGTGGCTCGGCCAAGAAGGGGCAGACCGCGGTGGTCCAATCAGGTGTGGATGTGGAGATCGCGGGTTGCAATGTCGGACAGGTCACACCCTTCGGTAGTCCAAGCGATGCAGGCGTGACGCTCAGCCATCTCGCCCTCAGCGAGCGGCCCAGCATGGCGGACGTCGTGCCCGGCACAAAGTGGGCGGGCGTGCACGAAGACCCATACACACCGCAAGAGTTTTTCCCCGGCACCATGGCCGCTGATGTTGTCACGTGGCAGTCGAGCGGCGTGCTGCGCTTCGAGAAGTCCGGGCGTTCCGTGCCAGCGGCCGTCAATGCGGAGGGATGGTGGGCTTTGAGCCTTCCCGGTGGTGAACGCCGCTACACCCGCCTCAGTCGTGACAAGGCTACTGGAGCCGAGGTGTGGCTGATGGGAGATTTCAATGGCAGCCAGTTCACCTGGGCCTCAGCGTGGTGGGTCAGCCCCTACCGGCCGAGTCGCGGTTTTGGCGATGTGGCGGCTGCCTCGCGTTCTTGGGCACATGGCTTGATTCCCACGGAATACTTTCGCAACATGTACACCGACTTCAGCGGTGATGTGTACAGCTACGGTGGTCCCGATTTCGGCTGGACTCGACAAGCAGGCTGGACCTGGCAATTCTCGGGGCTGAACATCAACCACAGCCTAGAAACGGCCAGCATGTCGAGAGCTCGCCCTTGGGAGCCTGTGCGTCGGGTGGGCACTGCGCAGTGGGTCATGGAGGAGTATCGAATCACCTCCAAGATTGATGGCCACATTCTGCTCTCCATGCCTCGACGCTTGATGCACTACATCGACACAGGACCTGCGGTCAAACCGACGCAAGCAGGTGCCACAAGTCTCATGCGTCAATCCAAGGAGAAGGAGCCTGCCATGGCCCCTGAAGGTCTCCGCTTGAAAGCATTGGCTCGCGACGCAGTCGGGGGGCAAGTCCGCTAAGGCGCTGAGGAAACCCTGCTATCAATGTGGCAGGGAGCGCGGCTTATGGCCGCGCTCGGTAGAACTTCACCGGGCTCACCTTCGCCTCCGCCTTGGCCTGCTGCAGCACGTTTTTCTTGATGCGGCCCACCACATGCATCTCGCAGGGTTTGCAGTCGAAGCGCAGGGTCAAGAGGTCGTCGCCGTGTTGGATGGTCAAGGGCTCAGCGCGGACGGTGCCTTGCACGCCGGTCACGCCTTTGGCTTGCTTAGGGCACAGGCTCAGTGAGAAGCGCACGCAGTGCTTGGTGATCATCAGGCTGGCGTCGCCCAGCTCTTCATGGCTTTCATAGGCTGAGCCCACCACCTTCACGCCGTGGCGCACGTAGAACTCGTGGGCTTTGTGATTGAACACATTGGCCAAGTAGCTCAAGGTGTCTTCGGGGTAGACGGCCGGGGGCTCGACGGGGGCCTGCTTGGGCAGGCGCTCGCGGCAGGCCTCTCGCTCGGCTTCCAGCGCGGCGATGGCCTCACGGCGCAGGGTGTTGAGTTGGCTGGGCGGCAGGAACCAGGGCTGGCTCATGTGCAGGCTGATCTCACCGGCCTCAAAGATCGTGGCTCCCAGCTTGGCCAGGTGGCTGTGCAGGTGCGCGCTGTTGCGCTCGGCGTCTTGCGCCGGTAGGTGCTCGGTGGCGAGTGTGGCTTGCGCATAGTGGCCGTCGGCGTCGGTCGCGCTGAGCACAAAGCCTTCGGGGGTGTCGGCCAGATGCAGGTCCACGCGGATGCGGCGCTCTGCGCTCTTTTTGCGCAGCACGCGGTCCCAGGCCATGTCGCGGTTGCGGTGCAGCACGGTCTGGCGGCGCAGGTCTTTACAGGCTTTGGGCAGGTCTTTGAGCGCCAGCTTGAAGCGGGTCTGCCCAGCGTCCAAGGCTTCAGCCGTGTTGACCTGAATGCCTTGAAGTTCTTGCTGTAGATCGAACCAGGTGATGGAGTCGCCGTTGTTGACGGGGCCCACGCCCTCGTCGAGTTGCACCTCGATGTGATCGGCCGCCACATGGCTGACCCAGCCCAGCGGCATACCGGCGTGCTTGGGGCTGTCGAAGGCGCCGATGTCGTCTTGGCGCCCATTGACGAAATAGTCGGTCGCCCCCCGATTGAAGTTGCGCTGCGGGTCGGGGGCAAAGTCAAAGCGGGTCTGGCCGCTGCTGGCTGGGGCCAGGTCCGGGCGCTGCGCCAATGCCTCGTCGAGCAGTTGGCGGTAATGGGCGGTGATGTTCTTCACATAGCCCATGTCCTTGTAGCGGCCCTCGATCTTGAAGCTGCGCACACCGGCATCGACCAAGGCCGGGATGTTGGCACTTTGGTCGTTGTCCTTCATGGACAGCACATGCTTGTCGTGAGCCACGATACGGCCTTGGGTGTCAGTCACCGTCCAGGGCAGGCGGCAGGCCTGTGAGCAATCGCCGCGGTTGGCGCTGCGGCCCGTCTGCGCATGGCTGACATAGCACTGGCCGCTGTAGGCCACGCACAGCGCACCATGAATGAAGAACTCAATGACGGTGTCGGGCAAGGCCTGGGCCACGGCCTGGATCTGGGCCAAGTCCAGCTCACGGGCTAGCACAATCTGCGAGAAGCCAGCGTTGGCCAGAAAGCGAGCCTTCTCGACCGTGCGGATGTCGCACTGGGTGCTGGCATGGAGCTGCAGCGGCGGCAGGTCCAGCAGGGTCAGGCCCATGTCCTGGACGATCAGCGCATCGGCACCGGCATGGTAGACATCCCAGGCCATTTGCCGCGCGCCTTCCAGTTCGTCGTCACGCAAGATGGTGTTGAGCGTGACAAAAATCTTGGCGCCAAAGCGGTGGGCATGGCGCGTCAGGCGCTCAATGTCCTGAACGCTGTTGCCCGCTGAGGCACGGGCGCCAAAGCCCGGCCCACCGATGTAGACGGCATCAGCGCCATGGTTGATGGCTTCGATGCCGAGGTCGGCATCACGGGCGGGGGAGAGCAGCTCCAGCTGCCGGGTGCGAGGCGTGTGAGATGAGGCCATAGGGCCGCTATGGTAGCGGCCCTGAAGCAGAGCGTTCAGGCCAGCAAGCGTGCGGCGGCCACGTCGATCGAGGCGCGCAAGTCCACCAGGCTGTGATGCACTGCGAACTGGGGGAACTGCTGGGTGATGGAGGCTGGCGGATGGATGAAGAAGCCAGCGTGGGCAGCGCTCAACATGCCGGTGTCGTTGTAAGAGTCGCCCGCAGCAATAACCTGGAAGTTCAGGCCCTTGAGCGCCTCCACGGCCTTGCGTTTTTGGTCGGGCTGGCGCAGGCGATAGTCACGCACAAAACCTTCGTCATCGACCAGCAGCTTGTGGCAGAAGAGGGTGGGGCGGCCCAGTTGGGCCATCAGCGGGTCGGCAAACTCATAAAAGGTGTCCGACAAGATGATGACTTGGTAGCTCAAGCGCAGGCTGTCCAAGAATTCGCGCGCGCCTTCAAGAGGCGCCATGCCTGCGATGACGGCCTGGATGTCGGCCAGCTTCAGGCCGTGCTGGGCCAGCAGGTCGATCCGGAAGCGCATCAGTTTGTCGTAGTCCGGTTCGTCCCGGGTGGTGCGAGAGAACTCGGCAATGCCGGTTCGCTTGGAGAACTCAATCCAGATCTCTGGGACCAACACACCTTCGAGATCGAGGCAAACGACTTGCATGGCAATGGCGCTGGTAGCAGCGCTTGAGGAGTGAAAAGACGGCCGCGATGGTAGCCCATACACGGCCGCTTTTTGCTGACGCTGTCAGACCTGTCAGGTGCCTTATGGCGTGCCTGAAGCGTTCACCGCCACATTGTCGAACCGTGCTTCCAAATCGGCTTCGGTGCGAGGGCCGCTGAAGCAATTGGCCAACTGTTGGCGAATGCCCAGCAGCTTGTTGGGGTTGCCGGGGCCGGAGGTGTCGCTGTCGGTGTAGCCAATGGACACAGCCGGGTTGCTGTCGCGCGTCAGCAAGAAGCGCTTGTTGGGCTGGTCCCACTCGACTTGCGCGCGAACCATGCTGCCCACGGCCACCGTGCCTAAGTTCTGGACAGCGCCCACCAGCACCGTGCTGCTGCAGTCAGGGTTGGTGCAGCGGTAGGCTAAACCTTCCACCTGCAAGGTGCCTGCAGGCGCGGTGGAGTTGCTGCGCAAGACCAGCCGGATCTGCGCGCCCACGTCGCCAGTGGCATTGCCCGGTGTGGGCACGCCGTTGTTGAAGAAGGCGCCCGTCAGCCGGGCATTGGTTTCAGTGGGGCTGGTATTGGCGGCGCAGGCCACGGTGCTGGCACTGGTGACGGTGATCTCGGCGCGCATTTGGGTGATGCGCCAAGGCTCGTCAAAGGGCAGGCTGTGGCTGAGGTTCAGGGTGCCGCTGTTGCTGATCTGCTGGCCGAGGTTGCGCTGGCGCATGGAGGCAAAGCCGGTTTTGACCTCGCGGCCCAACTCGATTTGGTTCCACAGGCTGGGGCTGAGGGTGCCACTGGCTGCGTTAAAGGCGTCATAAGTGACGTAAGTTTCAGCAGCGATGCTGGGGGTGCTGGCCAATGCGGCCAGCATGAGCGTAGAAAGGGTGAAAAAGCGCATGGCGAACTCCTGGCTCAAGGCTTGGCAGATTTGTTGACGGCGACGTTGTCAAAGGTCGCATCGATGGCTGCGGTGGTCCGGGGCCCACTGAGGCATGCGGCAGTGTCTGTCCGAGTGGCCACCTGCTTGAAGTGGTTGCCCGGAGCAATGCTGTCGCTGACGGTGTAGCTGACGCTGCTGTTGACCGTGCCGTCACGCACCGCCGTGAAGGTTTTGGCCGCCTTGTCCCATTCCAACTGGAGGGTCACGTTCTGACCCAATGTAGCGGTGCCCAGATTGCTGAAGGTGCCGATGGTCGTGGTGAGGCTGCAGTCACTGTTCTGGCAGACAAACACGCCACCACCGACCTGCAAGGTGCCGGGCGCGTCGACACTGTTGCTGAAGCGTCCCACCCAGACTTGGGCCAGCACATCCCCTTGCATGCTTCCTGAAACCGGAGCGCCTGTGTTGAAGAAGGTGCCTATCAAGCGGGCCCGTGCAGCGCTGGCGCTCGGGTTGGCAGAGCAGCCTGAGGCTTCGATGCTGGCCACTTTGACCGTCGCCTTGAGTTGGGTGACTCGGCTTGGGTCGGTGAGACTGGTGCCGAAACTCACGCCCTGCGTGCCTGCATCGCTTTGGGTGGTGCCCCAGTCTCGCTGAACGTGATTGAGCGTGCCACTCTTGATTTTTCGGATGCGCTCAAAGCTGGCCCACTTGCTCGCGTCAATGGGCGCTGCATTGAACTTGTCATATGAGGCAAAGCTCTCCAGCGCCCAGGTGGGGCTGCTGCAGAGCATCGCGGCCGTGGCCACGCTGGTCAGAAACAAAGACTTCATACTTCCTCCAGTCGTCGGGGGTGGGGGCGCATGCCCAACCTCATACAGACCCGACCGCTGCTGAAGCCATGCCCGAGCATGCAGCCGCGATGGTGGGCCTTGCCCACGCCAGCCGCATCGCAAGAACTAAGGAGGAAGTCGACAGGTCGCCGTCAGCTCACCATGTAGGCGGCGGCGCCGGTGGCGATCAGCAGGCCGGCATCATTGACCAAGCGCATTTGGGTGGAGCCAACCCGGCCGCCGAGCCGGGTGACTTCAGCCGAAGCGATGAAATGCTGGCCGATGCCTTGTCGCAAAAAATCCACCCGCAGATCGATCGTGCCCATGCGGGCAAAGCGATGCATGATTTGCTCGGCGTTTTCGTCGGGGTGTTTCTCGCCAATCGCCACCATCAGGGCCAAGCCGCCCATGGCGTCCAAGGTGGCGGAGATCACACCGCCATGCAAGCGCCCATAAAGGAAGTGCCCGACCAACTCCGGCCGCATGGTGATGCGGGCGGTGGGCCCGGTGGCAGCCAGGCTCTCCACCGTGAGGCCCAAGGTCTGATTGAAGGTGATGCGCTGCTCGAACAAGTCTTTCAGCGCACTGTCTAAGCGATCTTGCTCAAGGGCGGTGCGGCGGGGGGGAGGGCTGGCAGTCATGCTCAGAGCATAGCCGCACTGCAGATCCGTGATCATTCATGCGGTATCTTCCAGGCCATGTCTTTGACTGAACCATTCGCTTCTCCGCTGGCTTCCGCGCAGCGTTTTGACCGGCTGGACGCCCTTCGTGGCGCGGCCGTGATCTGGATGGCCGTATTTCACTTCTGCTTTGACCTGAACCAAAAGGGCTTGCTTAACCCGCCGCAGCAGTTTCTGAGCGACCCATTTTGGACCTGGCAGCGCACCGCCATCGTCTCGATGTTCTTGCTGTGCGCAGGCATGGGCCAGGCCGTGGCCTTGCAGGCGGGGCAGTCTTGGGCGCGGTTTTGGCGGCGTTGGGGCCAGGTGGCGGGGTGTGCGCTGCTGGTGTCGGCAGGGTCGGCCTGGATGTTTCCTCTGAGTTGGATTCACTTTGGCGTGCTGCACGGCTTGGCGGTGATGATCTTGCTGCTGCGTGTGTGCTGGCCCCTGCTGCGCACGCTGGGGCCGTTGGGTTTGCTGGGGCTGGGCGTGTTGGCGCTGGCCTTGCCCCAATGGGTGGCTCTGGAGGCCTTGAATGGCCGCTGGGGCAATTGGACCGGCCTGGTGACCCGATTGCCGGTTACGCAAGACTATGTGCCGGTGTTCCCTTGGTTGGGCGTGATGCTTATGGGCTTGGCCCTGGGCCTCTTTCTTCAGCGGCAGCAACCCCAGGCCTGGGCGGGGCCGATCCCGCGCTGGGCGCATCCTTTGGCCGTGCTGGGCCGCTGGTCCTTGAGTTTTTACATGCTGCACCAACCGATCTTCATCGGTTTGATCGCCCTGGCCGTGGCTTGCTGTTAGGCTCGCTGCACTTTTCCAATGCTTTTGACGCGCCCAGGCGCGATGTGCTCTATGTCCAACAAAGTTTTGTTCGGCTTTCACGCCGTCACCGTGCGCCTGAAGACGGCACCGGAGTCCATCATCGAAGTCCATTACGACGGCGAACGTCGCGATGCCCGGATGCGGGGCTTTTTGGAGCGTTGCGAAGAGGCTGGCGCCAAGGCGATTGACAGCGACGACAGCCGCCTGAGCAAGCTGGCAGGCAGCCCGCGCCATCAGGGTGTGGTGGCTAGGGTCAAGCCCTTGGCGCAGCGGCACTCTTTGGATGAGGTGCTGGAGGACGTCGAAGCCTTGCAGCAAGACCCACCACTGGTGCTGGCCTTGGACGGCGTGACAGACCCACACAACCTGGGCGCCTGCCTGCGCGTGGCCGATGGCGCGGGCGCACATGCGGTGATCGCCCCCAAAGACCACGCCGTGGGCCTGAACGCGACAGTGGCCAAAGTGGCCTCGGGCGCGGCAGAGACGGTGCCCTACCTGATGGTGACCAACCTGGCCCGCAGCCTCAATGAAATGAAGGAGCGCGGGATTCGCATCATCGGCACCAGTGATGATGCCCAGCACACGCTTTGGGATGTGGACTTCACCGGGCCGGTGGCCATTGTGCTGGGGGCGGAAGGCCCCGGCATGCGCCAGCTCACCCGCAAGACCTGCGACCAGTTGATCTCTATTCCGATGGCCGGGGCGGTAGAGAGCCTGAATGTGTCGGTGGCGGCCGCCATCTGCTTGTATGAAGCGCGTCGCCAGCGCAAGGGCTGAGCGTTCAGCCTGATCTGATTTGACTTTGAAGAGACCACCATGCCAGTGATTGCCGTTCACCATCCGCTCGTGCGCCACAAAGTGGGCTTGTTGCGCGAAGCGGAGATCTCCACCAAGAAGTTTCGCGAGTTGACCGGCGAGTTGGCCCGTCTGTTGGCCTATGAGGCCACGGCCGACTTTCCCCTCGCTTCGGTCACCATCAACTGCTGGAGTGGCCCGGCCGAGGTGGAGCAGATTGCCGGCCGCAAGGTCACCGTCGTGCCGATCTTGCGCGCGGGCTTGGGCATGCTGGATGGCGTGCTGGACATGATCCCCAACGCCAAGGTGAGTGTGGTGGGCCTGTCACGCAACCATGAAACGCTGCAGCCCGAGCATTACTTTGAACGCTTCGTGGGCCACTTGGAGGAGCGCACCGCCCTCATCATCGACCCCATGTTGGCGACGGCCGGCTCGATGATTGCCACCATCGACTTGCTGAAGCGCCGCGGCTGCAAAGATGTGCGGGCGCTGGTCTTGGTGGCCGCGCCTGAAGGGGTGGCGGCCTTGCAGGCAGCGCACCCGGATGTGCGCTGCTGGACGGCGGCCATCGACAGCCATCTCAATGAGTTGGGCTACATCATCCCGGGCCTGGGTGATGCCGGCGACAAGATTTTTGGCACCAAGGACGAAGGGTCTCTGTGAGCATGATTAAGGCAGGCGCAGTGTGCGCCGCAGTGCTGGGGCTAGGTTTGTTGACAGCTTGCACCCAAGAGCAGCAAAACCAAATCAAGCGTGACATCCAAAACTGGACTGGCACCAACGGCGTGTTGGAGGTCTACGCAGGTGACAAGGTGGTGAAGCGTTTTTTGAAGATTGACAAGCTCTCGACGGCACTGGGCACCAGCGACAACCTGCCTCGCGCCTATCGCTATGGCTACGGTGTGCTGGACCAAAACCTGAACGGCCAAGCCGATGCCGGTGAGAAGCGGGTGTACTTTGAGATTGGCGAGTACACCCACTACGTGTTCTTCGAGAACCCGAACTGAACCTCAGCCCTTGGCGCGCAAGCCCTCTTGGCGAACGCGGTGGCTGAGCCACAGGGCGAGCAAGGTCCAGCCCAAGGCGAGCACGCTCAGGCCCATGAAGGTGTCGCGGCCAGCGGCCATATTGGCAGTCATCATCAGCCCACCGCCCGCTGCGCCAAGGGCCTGACCCAGGTAGATGGCTGAGGTGTTCATGGCCAGCAGTGCGGGGGCCAGCGCCGGTGCCGCCGTGGCCAAGCGGGCTTGCTGGGCCGAGGTGCAGGCAAAGCCCGACAGCGCCCAGGGGACGACCACCACCAAGAGCACCACCACCGACCCGCCCAGCGGCCACAGCGCCATGGAGAGGCATTGCAGCGCCAGCAGCCAGCCCACCGCTCTGGCCGCGCCCAGCTTGTCCACGCGTTGGCTGAGCCAGAGGTTTCCGATCAGGCCCAGCGTGCCAAAGCAGGCAAAGACCAAGCTGATCTCTGGCGCCTGCGCCTTCAGCCCCTGGCGCAGATAAGGCGCGATGTAGGCAAAGAGGGTGAACTGCCCCGCGCCGGCCAGCGCGGTGACGGCCACGATGCGCATCAGCCTGGGGTGGGAAAACACCTCGCGCCAAGCCTGCCGATTCATGGGCGGCGGCCGGATGCCCTCTGGCAAGGCCTGCCACACCCAGGCCGCGCCCACCGCCGCCAACACGGCCACCAAGCCGAAGGCCGAGCGCCAGCCCCAGGTCTCGCCGATGTAGGAGTGCAAGGGCATGCCGACCACCGAGGCCACGGACCAACCCAAGAACACGAAGGTGATCGCACGGCCGCGCTGCTCAGGGGGCGCCAGCCAGCCCATGGCCGCACCCGCTTGCGGAGTGAACACGGCCGCTGACAGCACTGTGAGCGCACGCAAAGGCATCAGCGCGGCATAGTCCGGCATCAGGGCGCACAGGGCATGCCCTGCGGCATACCAGGCCAGTGCAAGCGCCAGCAGCTTGCGGCGGTCCCAGCGGGTGAGGGCGGCCGCCAGCAAGGGCGCGCCCAAGCACATCATCACGGCGGCCACCGTGATCAGCTGACCCGCCACCGCCACGCTGACTTGCAGGGAGCGCGTCAGGTCGTTCAGCGAGCCGCCCACCACCATCACGCCACAGCCGATAGCAAAGTTGCCAAACAGCAGCGCCCAGCGCGCGGACGGGCTCACCGCTTGGGGCGAGCCTTGCGCCATCAGCGGTGGACCTTCAGGACGTCCGGGTTGACGATGTTGGTGGGGGTGCCGGCGATGAAATTCAGCACGTTGTCAAAGGCGGTGCTGAAGTACTGCTCGTAGCCGGCCTGCTCGACGTAGCCGATGTGCGGTGTGCACACCGCGTTCTCAAGGCGCAGCAGCGGGTGGCCTTGGAGAATGGGCTCGCTCTCGAAAACGTCGACAGCGGCCATGCCAGGCCGGCCGCGGTTGAGCGCCGCCACCAGCGCGGTTTCCTCGACCAGCTCGGCCCGCGAGGTGTTGACGAACAAGGAGGTGGGCTTCATCTTGCCCAGGTCTTGCAGGGTGACGAGATGGCGGGTCTTGTCGGCCAAGCGCAGGTGAACCGTGAGTACATCGCTGCATTCAAACAGCTCATCGCGAGACTCGAAGACGGCATAGCCATCTTGGCGCGCACGCTGGCGGCTGTCGGCGCTGGCCCAGACCTTGACGTCCATGCCAAAGGCCTTGCCGTAGCCCGCCACGATGCTGCCAATCTTGCCGTAGCCCCAGACGCCCAGGGTCTTGCCACGCAGCTGCATGCCGATGCCAAAGTTGGGCGGCATGGAAGCCGCCTTCAGCCCGGCTTGCTGCCATGCACCGTGCTTGAGATTGCCGATGTATTGCGGCAGGCGCCGCATGGACGCCATGATCAAAGCCCAGGTCAGCTCGGCCGGCGCATAAGGGGAGCCGCCGCCTTCAGCTACCGCGATGCCCAGACGGGTACAGGCCTCGATATCGATGTGGTTGCCAATGCGTCCCGTTTGGGAGATCAGCTTGAGCCGAGGGAGCTTTTCGAGGAGCTGGCGATTGAAGGCCGTGCGTTCGCGGATGGTGACCAGGATCTCAGCGTCTTTGAGCCTGACCGACAACTGGCCCAAGCCCTTCACGGTGTTGGTGAACACCTTGGCATTGAGGTCATTGAGCCGCGCCGCGCAAGGCAGCTTGCGAACGGCGTCCTGATAGTCGTCGAGGATGATGATGTTCACAGGGCGCAATTGTGCACTGTGTCACAGCTTCATCCGACAGGAAGAATGCGACTTGACAGCCGCTTGAGGGCCAGCCTTAGGCGGCAACGCGCAGATCGGCTTGTGGCGGCTGCCACGCTGCCGTTGAGTCCATCTGTGGCGGGAGGGTCATCGGGCCATCCAGACCAAAGGCTTCAGGGAAGACGTTGTCCAGACCATGGTAGAGCTGGGCGCGAAGCTCTCTGGATCCATGCTCATCGACGCGCAGCGCGGCAATCACCGGACCGCGCAGCAGCCACAAGTCGATGGGTTCATTGGCCAGGCGCACCTGCCGGCGCAGCCAGTCGCCCTTGCCGTCGCCCAGCGGCGCGACGGCGTCCATGAACAGGCGCTTCATCGCCACAAAGGCCTGGCGCGCTGCCAACTGCGCCGCTCGGTCTTGAGGCAGGCCCCAAGTGAGGGTGGGCTTAGCGTTCCGCGAGGTGGTCGTGTCCATGGGCGTCTCGTGTGGTGAGGGGTCTGCCGCCGGGCGTGCCGACGGGAAAGTGTTGATTGACGGTGGCCATGCGCCGATCCGCCTCGTGTTGGTTGAAGCGGCAGGCGATGAGGTGGTAGAGCTCTGCGCGCAGGTGCCAGAGTTCGCGCAAGGAGCGCGCATGTTTGGCGCGGTAAAGCAAATCCTCAGCGTCCTCGCTGCGAAAGTCGTTCAGCGCGGCGCAAAAGTCTTGGCGCGCCAACTCCAGCCGAGGCACTTCCATGGGCTCGGTGGCAGGGTCTTCGCGCAGCCAGTGCCACAGGGCCAGCCAGACGGGCTCGGCTTGGCCCCAAAGTGCGGGCGGCTTGACCTCTAGGCGCGAGGGGCGAGCGTCGCGGGGATGGCGCTTGCGCCACCATGCGGACCACCAGCGGGCGGGCTTGGCGTGTCGGCGTGGAGGCGGTGTGCTGAACATGGGTTCATTGTTGGCGCCCCTTTATTTCCGAAAGCCGTGAAAAGCGCACACCTGAACCGCCAGTTTCCCTTGGGCTTTTAGCGAGCCGTCGTCTTGGGCTCGAAATCGCAGCAGCTCGATACCTGGCAGGCCGCACAGCGTGGGCTGCGAGCCTGGCAGATGTAGCGGCCATGCAGGATCAGCCAATGGTGTGCATCCACTCTATAGGCCGCAGGGATGCGTGCCAGCAGGGCGTCTTCGACCTCACGCGGGTTGCGCCCAGGCGCCAGGCCGGTGCGGTTGCCCACCCGGAAAATGTGGGTGTCTACCGCCATGGTCGGCTCGCCGAAGGCGACGTTCAGCACCACATTGGCCGTCTTGCGGCCCACGCCGGGCAAGGCCTCCAAGGCTTCGCGGCTGTGGGGCACTTTGCCACCATGGTCGGTCACCAAGATCCGGCTGGTTTCGACCAGATTTTTGGCCTTGGTGCGAAACAGCCCGATGGTTTTGATGTGCTGCTCGACCTCCGCCACGCCCAGCGCCCACATTTTTTGAGGCGTGGGTGCCTTGGCAAACAAGCTGCGCGTGGCCTTGTTGACGCTGACGTCTGTGGCCTGCGCTGAGAGCAGCACGGCAGCCAGCAACTCAAAGACATTGGTGAACTGGAGTTCGGTCTCTGGGTGTGGGTTGGCGGCCTGCAGCGTGGCAAAAAAGGTCTCGATCTGCTGGGTGTTCACGAGTCGCCTTTCTCACTCTCAGTCGGAGCACGCTGGGCGCGGGCTCGGGCCAAAGCGGCTTCAATGACGGCTCGCTTGCGCTCGATCACCGCCGGGTCGGTGTGCAGGGTTTGGTTCTCCAGGTCCGAGAGCTTGTGGGCAGCCTTGGCTGCCAGGCGCTCGTCGTTCTCGCGCTTCTCTCGCTCTACCCGCATTTGGTGGAAGGCATAGCGCTGGCGGGCCTGCTCGGCCTGCTCTGGGCTCCACGCCGCCCAGCCGGTGGCCTCGCCCGTCACAGGCTGCATGGTGATGCAGTCCACCGGGCAGGCGGGCACACACAGCTCGCACCCCGTGCAATCCTTTTCCACCACGGTGTGCATGCGTTTGGAGGCGCCGACGATGCAATCCACCGGGCAGGCCTTGATGCACAGCGTGCAGCCGATGCACCAGCTCTCGTCGATGATGGCCACAGCGCGCGGCTTCTCCAGCCCATGCGCGGGGTTCAGCGCTTGCACGGGCTGGCGGCACAGTGCTGCCAGGCGAATGATGCCTTCAGCACCGCCGGGCGGGCACTGGTTGATGGGGGCCTCGCCCTGCGCCATGGCAAGGGCATAGCTGTGGCAGTCCGGGTAGCCACAGCGGGTGCACTGGGTTTGGGGGAGGGCGGCATCCAGCGCTTGGGCCAATGCCTCGACAGAAAAAGAAAGGGCGGGGTTCACCCGCCCGATTATCCCTGCCGAGTCGGCCTCGGCAGGGGAACCCTCACGTATCCAGGGTCAGCCGCGCGTTTTGCGCGGCGCGGCCTTGCGGGCTGGTGCTGCCGCCTTGACGACGGGCTCCGGCTGCGGGGCCGGTGCAGCCGCCTTCACCGCGGGCTTTTGCTTGGGCTTAGCAGCCGGGGTGGCTGCCTTGGCTGCAGGCTTGCGGGCAGCAGCCGGCGCCTTAGGCGCAGCGCTCGTTGCAGGCGTGGGCGCGGGAGCCGCCACGGCAGGAATGTGTGCCACGGGCTCCGCGGCAGGGGCGGGCGCGGGCGTTGGTTCAACAGCCTTGGGGTGATTGGCGGCGATAAAGGCGCGCACTTCCGGATAGACCTTTTCGCGCCAACGACGGCCCGAGAAGATGCCGTAGTGCCCAGCGCCGGCCACGTCGTAGTGGAATTGGCGCTCGGAGGGGATGCCCGTGCACAGGTCGTGCGCCGCCTTGGTTTGGCCAGCGCCCGAGATGTCGTCCAACTCACCCTCGACGGTCAGCAGGGCGGTGGTCTTGATGTCTTGCGGGCGCACGAAGGTGCCGTCCACTTCCCAGGTCCCATTGACCAAGGCGAAGTCCTGGAAGACGGCCTTGATGGTCTCCAGGTAGTACTCGGCGGGCATGTCCAGCACCGCGTTGTACTCGTCGTAGAACTCGCGGTGGGATTCCGCGCTGTCGTCGTCGCCGCGGATCAGGTCCAGGAAGTAGTCGTAGTGCGAGCTGAGGTGGCGGTCGGGGTTCATGGCCACGAAGCCGGTGTGCTGCAAGAAGCCTGGGTAAACGGCACGACCGGCGCCGGGGAAGTTCGGCGGCACGCGGTAGATGACGTTGTTCTCGAACCAGCTGTGGCTCTTGTTCATGGCCAAGTTGTTCACGGCCGTCGGCGACTTGCGCGCATCAATGGGGCCGCCCATCATGGTCATGGTGCGGGGTGTGAACTCACCATGCGTGGCCAGCAGCGAGATGGCCGCCAGCACGGGCACCGTAGGCTGGCACACCGAGATCACATTGACTTCGGGGCCAATGTGGCGGATGAATTCCTGCACATAGCGCACGTAGTCGTTAAGGTGGAAGGGGCCGACTTCGGTGGGCACCATGCGGGCGTCGGTCCAGTCGGTGATGTAGACCTTGTGGTCCTGCAGCAGGCTGCGCACGGTGTCGCGCAACAAGGTGGAGTGGTGGCCCGACAAGGGCGCGACCAACAGCACCTTGGGCTGGTTCTTCATGGTGGCCAGGGCGGCTGTCTCGTCCGTGAACCGCTTGAAGCGGATCAGGCGGCAAAAGGGCTTGTGAATGGCGACCTGTTCTTGAACGGCCACCTCGGTGCCGTTGACCTTCACGGTCTTGATGCCGAACTCGGGCTTCTCGTAGTCCTTGGCCAAGCGGTGCATCAGATCCAGACCCGCCGAGACGCGCTGCGCCATGGGAGTGTGGGTGAAGGGTGACAGCGGGTGGCTGTAAAGCTTCGCCGAGGCGCTGGCGAATTCAGAGAACGGTGCCATCAGAGCACGTTGCGTCTCATAGAGCTGATACAGCATGAAGGGGCTCCTAAATTGGCTTGATGACGATCAAGTCCAGACAGCAATGATGCCAAGGGGTGGCTGATGCCAGCCTGACAAGACAGCGCTGCACGGGCTATGCATTGAATTGTGCACTGCAACATGGTAGTTCTACATCAGTGCATTCCACAGCATCATGCGTAATCGGCATGCCGCCTAAAGGCTGAAATGAGGGGTAAGTGACTGTCAGACAAGAAAAAAGGCCCTGATGAGGGCCTTTCTTAGAGAGCGGTGCCTAGGCGCCCTTAAAGCACCTTGGCGATGGATTCTGTCACGTAGCGAATGTTCTTTTCATTCAAAGCCGCGACGCAGATGCGGCCCGAGTCGACGCCATAGACGCCAAACTCGTTGCGCAGACGCTCCATTTGGGCCTTGTTCAGGCCCGAATAGCTGAACATGCCGCGCTGGGTGGTGATGAAGCTCATGTCGGCCGTCACGCCGGCCGCTTTGAGCTGCTCCACCAAAGCGCCGCGCATGGCCTTGATGCGGTTGCGCATGCCGGCCAGCTCTTGCTCCCACTGGGCGCGCAGGGCGGGCGTGGTCAACACCGTGGCCACGACTTGCGCGCCGTGGGTGGGTGGGTTGGAGTAGTTGGTGCGGATGGCGATCTTCAACTGGCTCAGCACACGCGCCGTTTCCTCTTTGGAGGAGCACACCACGCTCAACGCCCCCACGCGCTCGCCGTAGAGCGAGAAGCTCTTGGAGAACGAGGTTGAGACAAAGAAGTCAATGCCTGCGGCCACGAACTGGGCGATCACGGCGCCGTCTTCGGCGATGCCATCGCCAAAGCCCTGGTAAGCCATGTCGAGGAAGGCCACCAAGTTGCGGGCCTTGACGGCCGCAATCACTTGCTCCCACTGGGCGGCGCTGATGTCATAGCCCGTCGGGTTATGGCAGCAAGCGTGCAACACCACCACGGTGCCTGCGGCGGCACTGTTCAAGCAGGCCAACATGGCCTCGAAGTTCACGCCGCGCTTGTCGGCGTCGTAGTAGGGGTAGGTCTCGACAGTGAAACCCGCATTGGTGAACAAAGCGCGGTGGTTCTCCCAAGAGGGGTCACTGATCAACACCTTGGCGCTGGGGTTGACCTTTTTCAAGAAGTCGGCGCCAACCTTCAGGCCACCGGTGCCGCCCAGGGCTTGAACGGTGGCCACGCGGCCGGCGGCCAGCAGCGGGCTGTTCTCGCCAAAGACCAGGCCTTGCACGGCCTTGTCGTAGGCCGCAATGCCGTCGATGGGCAGGTAGCCCCGAGCGCGGGCCGCTTCGATCAATTGCTGTTCGGCGGCCTTGACGCAGGCCAGCAAGGGCAGCTTGCCGTTTTCGTCGGTGTACACACCCACGCCCAAGTTGACTTTGGCAGGGTTGGTGTCGGCATTGAATTGTTCGTTGAGCCCGAGGATCGGGTCACGAGGGGCCATTTCGACGGCGGCGAAGAGCGACATGGGTGGGTCCTGTGTATCAGGGGAGATGCAGAAAGTAGCGCGCAGGCAGCTCGGAGATGCGCTACGCTGTCAGGTTCGCTTGGGCCCAGCCGGGTCAAGCCGCGCGATTTTACGCAAAGTTTCAGGGAATACCCGATGTCAGATGCTGTGGCTGCTGTGCCCGATGTGGAATATCCCGCGGGCGAGTTCGTGAGCTTTCCCGATTCACCGTTTCAGCTGTTTTGCGCTTATCAACCCGCAGGCGATCAGCCCGCAGCGATTGCCGGCCTGGTCGAAGGCTTGAACGACGGGTTGGCCTTTCAAACCTTGCTGGGCGTCACGGGCTCGGGCAAGACCTTCACCATGGCCAATGTGATCGCTCGCATGGGTCGGCCCGCCATCATCTTTGCGCATAACAAAACTTTGGCTGCGCAGTTGTATGCCGAATTCCGCGAGTTTTTCCCCAAAAACGCGGTGGAGTATTTCGTCAGTTATTACGACTACTACCAGCCCGAAGCCTATGTGCCGCAGCGGGATCTGTTCATCGAGAAAGACTCGGCCATCAACGAGCACATCGAGCAGATGCGGCTCTCTGCCACCAAGAGCGTTCTGGAGCGGCGCGACACGATTGTGGTGGCCTCCGTCAGCGCCATCTATGGCATTGGCAAGCCCGAGGACTACACGCAGATGCGCTTCATCTTGCGGGTGGGGGACAAGATCGGCCAGCGCGATGTGATTGCGCAACTCACACGCATGCAATACAGCCGCAACGACATCGACTTCTCCCGGGGCAGCTTCCGGGTGCGTGGTGACACCATCGACGTGTTCCCGGCGGAGCATTCCGAGTTGGCGGTGCGCATTGAGCTGTTCGATGACGATGTCGAATCACTCTCCTTGCTCGACCCACTCACCGGCCAAGTTCGGCAAAAAGTACCCCGCTTCACCATCTACCCGGCCAGCCATTACGTCACCCCTCGGGAGCGAGTATTGGCCGCTCTGGAGGGTATCAAGGCGGAGTTGCGTGAGCGGGTGGACTTCTATGTGAAAGAGGGTAAGTTGGTCGAGGCTCAGCGCATTGAGCAGCGCACCCGTTTCGACATTGAAATGCTGCAAGAAGTGGGGCACTGCAAGGGCATTGAGAACTACACCCGGCATCTTTCGGGCGCCACGCCGGGCGACCCGCCGCCGACCATGGTGGACTACATGCCGGCCGATGCGCTGATGTTCATTGACGAAAGCCATGTGACCATCGGCCAGTTTGGTGGCATGTATAACGGCGACCGCGCGCGCAAATCGACCTTGGTGGACTACGGCTTTCGTCTGCCCAGTGCCATGGACAACCGACCGCTGAAGTTCGAAGAGTTTGAGCGCCGCATGCGCCAATGCATCTTCGTCTCGGCCACACCTGCCGATTACGAGAAGACCCACGCGGGTCAGGTCGTCGAGCAGGTGGTGCGACCCACAGGCTTGCTGGACCCTATTGTGGAAGTGAGGCCGGCCACCCACCAGGTGGACGATGTGCTGCAGGAGATCCGCCAGGGGGTGGAGGCCGGCGAGCGTGTGTTGATCACCACCCTGACCAAGCGCATGGCCGAGCAGTTGACGGACTACCTCACCGAGAACGGCGTCAAGGTGCGCTATCTCCACTCAGACATCGATACGGTGGAGCGGGTGGAGATCATCCGTGACCTGCGCCTCGGGCATTTCGATGTGCTGGTGGGCATCAACCTGCTGCGTGAAGGCTTGGACATCCCGGAGGTGGCCCTGGTCGCCATCTTGGACGCCGACAAAGAAGGCTTCTTGCGCGCGGAGCGCAGCCTGATTCAGACCATCGGGCGTGCAGCGCGCAATGTGAATGGACGCGCCATTCTGTATGCGGACCGCATCACCGAGTCCATGCGAAAGGCCATTTCAGAGACGGAACGGCGCCGGGCCAAGCAGATCGCTCATAACGAGGCATTGGGCATCGTGCCGCAGGGCATTCGTAAACGCGTGATTGAGTTGATTGACGGCGTGGTGGCTGAGAAGTCCGGCCAAGACGACTTGCGTTTGGCCCAGCAGGCGGCAGACATCGAGATCTTGAGCGAAAAAGACCTCAGCAAACGCATCAAAACGCTGGAAAAGCAAATGCTGGAGTGCGCGCGTGCCTTGGAGTTTGAAAAGGCGGCGCGGATTCGCGACCAATTGGCGCAGTTGCGCGAGCAGGCTTTTGGGGCGGGTGGTGGCCACGACGCCCAGGTCATCCCCTTGTCCGAGGTGCACAAAAGGCACGCAGCGCGTTGACCCTGCAAAACGCAGGGAACTTTTCTGCCGGATACACGACTAAAAGACTCGGCTTCCCCTATAATCGAGCAAATCAGTCGGAATCACCCAAGGGTTTTTCCGGGTGATGTCGGCCTACCCGCCGACGCATCGGTGTGATGAAGCCCACCACCGTGGATCTGGCGTCAGGTGCCAGTTCGGCATCGGCCAGCATCGTGCTGACCCTAGACAGGAGAGTTTCATGCGTTTGACGACCAAAGGCCGCTTTGCGGTCACGGCCATGATTGATCTGGCTTTGCGCTCCAACAATGGGCCTGTGGCTCTGGCGGCCATCAGCCAGCGCCAGCAAATCTCGCTGTCTTACCTCGAACAATTGTTCGGCAAGCTACGCCGCCATGAACTGGTGGAAAGCACGCGGGGCCCAGGCGGCGGCTACTCACTGGGCCGCAAGGCGGATGAGATCAGTGTGGCCGACATCATCGTGGCCGTGGACGAGCCCATTGATGCCACCGGCTGCGGTGGCAAGGAAAACTGCATGGGCGATGACGCAGGCCGCTGCATGACCCATGAGTTGTGGGCCAACTTGAACGCCAAGATGATCGAGTACCTGGATTCCATCACCCTGCGAAAGCTGGTGGATGACCAACTCGCCAAGGGTGTGTCGATTGAGGAGACACCGCTGAAGCGTGCCATTTCCTCAGCGCCGGTGGTCAAGCCCATCAAGATCACGGCCCCGAATTCTGTGTTTGCCTTGGGCAACGCATTTTCTAAGTAACTCCCTTTTGCCCGGCGCGGCTCTTTGCGTGCCCGCTGTGGCGAGCTTTGCTATGGACATGACCCCGCATTTCCCCATCTACATGGATTACGGTGCCACCACGCCGGTGGACCCTCGCGTTGTTGACGTGATGGTGCCGTGGTTGCGAGAGCACTTTGGCAACCCTGCATCCCGCAGCCACGCGTGGGGCTGGGAGGCCGAAGAGGCGGTTGAGAAGGCGCGCCAACAGGTCGCGGACCTGATCGGCGCTGACCCTCGCGAGATTGTGTGGACCTCCGGTGCGACCGAGTCCAACAACTTGGCCATCAAGGGCGCGGCGAATTTCTATGCCAGCAAGGGCAAGCATCTGATCACGGTGAAGACCGAGCACAAAGCCGTACTTGACACCATGCGTGAGCTGGAGCGTCAGGGCTTTGAGGTCACCTACCTTGATGTTCAGGCGGATGGTTTGCTGGACTTCGACGCCTTCAAGGCGGCCATTCGCCCGGACACCATCTTGGCGTCGGTCATGTTTGTCAACAACGAGATCGGCGTCATCCAAGACGTGGTCGCGCTGGGGCAACTCTGCCGTGAGCGTGGGGTGATCTTTCACGTCGATGCCGCACAGGCGACGGGTAAGGTCGAGATCGACATGAAGAACTTGCCCATCGACCTGATGAGCTTGGCCTCGCACAAGACCTATGGCCCCAAGGGCATTGGCGCACTGTATGTACGCCGCAAGCCGCGAGTGCGCCTGGAGGCGCAGATGCACGGCGGAGGCCATGAGCGCGGCCTGCGTTCGGGCACCTTGCCCACTCACCAGTGCATTGGCATGGGCGAGGCTTTCCGCATCGCCAAGGAAGAGATGGCCACCGAGCATGTCCGCATCAAAGCCTTGCACGAGCGCTTGGTCAAGGGCTTGTCGGAGATCGAGCAGACCTTCATCAATGGTGACTTGACCCGTCGGGTGCCCCACAACCTGAATATCTCGTTCAACTATGTGGAAGGCGAGTCGCTCATCATGGGCGTGAAGGGTTTGGCGGTGTCCTCAGGCTCGGCCTGTACGTCCGCCAGCCTGGAGCCCAGCTACGTGTTGCGCGCTTTGGGCCGCAGCGATGAACTCGCGCACTCCTCGCTGCGCATGACGATTGGCCGCTTCACGACGGAAGAGGAGATTGACTACGCCATTGCCACGCTCAAGGAGCGGGTGGCCAAGCTGCGTGAGCTGTCTCCGCTGTGGGATATGTACAAGGATGGCATCGATCTCTCGACCATCCAATGGGCCGCACATTGAATCTGGAGAACACACATGGCATACAGCGACAAGGTGATTGATCACTACGAGAACCCCCGCAATGTGGGCGCTTTCGAAAAAGGTGACGACGACGTAGGCACTGGCATGGTCGGTGCACCAGCCTGTGGCGACGTGATGAAGCTGCAGATCAAGGTCAACCCGGCGACCGGCTTGATCGAAGACGCACGCTTCAAGACCTATGGTTGCGGCTCGGCCATTGCATCGAGCTCCTTGGTGACCGAATGGGTCAAGGGCAAGTCCTTGGATCAAGCGCTTGAGATCAAGAACACGCAGATCGCCGAAGAGCTGGCCCTGCCGCCGGTCAAGATTCACTGCTCGATCTTGGCCGAAGACGCCATCAAGGCGGCTGTGGATGACTACAAGTCGCGCCACAACACGCAAGCGAGCTGATCGTCATGGCTGTCACCCTGACTGAAGCAGCGGCACGGCATGTGACGCGCTATTTGGCCCGACGTGGCAAGGGCGTGGGCGTGCGCCTGGGTGTGAAGACCACAGGCTGCTCCGGCTTGGCCTACAAGCTGGAGTACGCCGACGATGTCACGCCCGATGACGTGGTGTTCGAAGGACACGGTGTCAAGGTGTTGATTGACCCCAAGAGCCTGCCTTACTTGGACGGCACCGAGCTGGACTTCGTGCGTGAAGGCCTGAATGAAGGCTTCAAGTTTCACAACCCGCGTGAGAAAGATCGTTGCGGTTGCGGCGAATCATTCCGGGTATGAGCCTGTGGCATGAGCCACCGCACCCTGCGAGGTGCGGGCTGGCCCGGCCCTGATGGGTATGAACCTCCAAGACGACGACTTCACACTGCTGGGCCTGCCCCAGCAGTTTGCGCTTGATAGGGCGCTGCTCGACCAACAGTGGCGTGCACTGCAGGGGCAGGTGCATCCAGACCGGTTTGCCAGCCAAGGCGCAGCCGCACAGCGCGTGGCCATGCAATGGGCCGTGCGTGTCAACGAAGCCTACCAGCGCCTGCGTGACCCTCAGAGCCGAGCCCAGTATCTCTGCGAGTTGCGAGGGGCTCCCGTGAATGCCGAGAGCAACACGGCCATGCCAGGTGCCTTCTTGATGCAGCAGATGGCTTGGCGTGAGGCGCTGGAGGAGGCCCGCACCCAAGCCGAAGTCGAGGCCCTGGATGACACCGTGAGCCAGGCTGAGCGCGCGGTGTTGGCGGATCTGGCCCGGCTCTTGGATGAAGAAGGCGATGCCCCCGCCGCCGCCCAGCAGGTGCGCGCCCTGATGTTTGTGAACCGCTTCCGTGCTGACCTTGGCCGTCGGCTGGAAGCCTTTGAAGTTTGATGCCCTATGGCTTTGTTGCAGATTTCTGAACCAGGCCAAGCGCCGGACCCTCACCAGCGCCGGATTGCGGTGGGCATTGACTTGGGCACTACCAACTCCTTGGTGGCCTCGCTGCGCCACGGTGTGGCGGAATGCTTGCCCGATGGGGAAGGGCGCTTGATGCTGCCGTCGGTTGTGCGCTACCTGGAAGGGCAGGGCCGCCAGATTGGCTGGCAGGCTGCTGCGGCGCAAGCCGAGGACCCTGAGAACACCATCGTCTCGGTGAAGCGCTTCATGGGCCGTCGGGTGGCTGATGTGGCGCATCGCGACAAATTGCCCTATGCCTTTGTGGACCAACCCGGCATGTTGGCGCTGCAAACTCGCCAGGGCTTGAAGACGCCGGTGGAAGTGTCCGCCGAGATCCTGGCCACCCTGCGCTTTCGCGCTGAAGACACCTTTAACGACGACCTCTATGGCGCGGTGATCACCGTGCCAGCCTATTTCGACGATGCGCAGCGCCAAGCCACCAAAGATGCCGCGCAACTGGCCGGGTTGAATGTGCTTCGCCTGATCAACGAGCCTACAGCCGCAGCGGTGGCGTATGGCCTAGACAATGGCAGCGAAGGCCTCTACGCCGTCTATGACCTGGGCGGCGGCACGTTCGACATCTCTTTGCTGCGCCTCTCCAAAGGTGTTTTTGAGGTGGTGGCCACCGGCGGCGATGCGTCGCTGGGTGGTGATGATTTTGACCATGCCTTGGCCGACTGGGCGGTGGCCAGCGCCGGCCTGAGCATTCAATCACCGCAGGATCAGCGCTCATTGCTGGTGGCCGCCAGGGCCGCCAAAGAAGCCCTGAGCCTCGGCCACCCAGTCACATTGACCGCGACGCTGTCTTCGGGCGCCGTCTCTTTGCCCCTGAGCCAAGAGGTTTTTGACGGCCTGACCAAACCTTTGGTGGATCGCACGCTGTCGGCGGTCCGCAAAGTGCTGCGTGATGCCAAGGTGCAGCGCGACGAGGTTCAAGGTGTCGTCATGGTCGGCGGCTCGACTCGGCTGTCTGCCGTGCAAGCGGCGGTGGGCCAGTTTTTCGGTCGCCCCCCGCTGACCAATGTGAATCCGGATGAGGTGGTGGCGATTGGTGCCGCCATTCAGGCAAATGCCTTGGCGGGCAATGCGACCAATGGGGAACTGCTGCTCTTGGATGTGATCCCGCTGTCTTTGGGCTTGGAGACCATGGGCGGCTTGGTGGAGCGCGTGATTGAGCGCAACACCACCATCCCGGTCGCGAAGGCCCAAGACTTTACGACCTTCAAAGACGGCCAAACGGCGATGGCCGTGCACGTGGTGCAGGGTGAGCGCGAGCTGATCAGCGATTGCCGTTCATTGGCGCGCTTTGAGCTGCGCGGTATCCCGCCCATGGTGGCTGGGGCGGCTCGCATCCGGGTGACCTTCCAAGTCGATGCCGACGGCCTGCTGAGCGTCAATGCCAAGGAGTTGACGTCAGGCGTGGAGGCTGCCGTGCAAGTGAAGCCGAGCTATGGCTTGGCGGATGATGACATTGCCCGCATGTTGAAAGACGGCTTCAGCAGCGCTGAAGAAGACATGCAGGCGCGTGGGCTGCGAGAGGCGGCTGTGGAGGCGGAGCGCATGAGCTTGGCCACCCGCGCAGCGCTGGCTGCAGATGGTGACTTGCTGGACGAGCAAGAACGCCAGTCCATCGAGGCGCTGCTGCAGGCCTTGAGCCGCACTGCGGCCGAAGCCCGCGGCCTAGACGGCGCCCAAAAGATTAACGATGCGGTGGAAGCTTTGGCGCAAGGCACGGAAGCCTTTGCCGCTGCCCGCATGAACCGTGGCATCCAAGCAGCGCTGACTGGGCGCCGCCTGGACGCGCTCTGAAAAGGTTGACCCCATGCCAGTGATCAAGATATTGCCGCACGCTGAGTTGTGCCCCCAGGGCGACGAAATTGAAGCACCCGCTGGAACCTCGATTTGCGAGGCCTTGGTCGAGAACGGCATTGCGCTGGAACACGCTTGCGAGATGAGTTGCGCCTGCACGACCTGCCATGTGGTGGTCAAGCAAGGCCTGAGCTCGCTGGGCGAGATCGACGAAATCGAAGAAGACCTGTTGGACAAGGCTTGGGGCCTGACCCCCAGCTCTCGTTTGGCCTGTCAGGCCATCTTGAGTGACGCGGATGTGTTGATCGAGATTCCCAAATACACGATCAACCACGCCCGAGAGCGCCACTGAGCGCAGGCCTGGCGGGATGTCAGGCGCGCACCACCCGCCACCATTGGCGCAGGCGTGCCAGCGTTGGGCGCGGCCAGCGGGTTTCTGTGCGGTGGCAGGGCCGGGTGTCGAGCAGGTGCTTCTCTTTGAGAAAATGCAGCAGTGAGCGCACTTCGTGGCGCGACAGGCCGCTGCCACGCACGAGCTCGGCCTCCGTGATGTGACGCTGCGAGAGGTCGCTCAGCATGCGCCGGTAGCCAATCTGACGGAATGCCGCTGGCAGGTCTGGCCAGGCGGTCAACTTAAACTCATTCATGGTCCCAACGATCCCTATGTATTTCTGTGACTGCGTGAGGTTCTGTTGCTGACCTCATCCTGCAGAGCATATCCTCTGAACGGCTCCATCGCGCTTGGGGAAGACCTGCTTGATCGTGACCATTTGTTCCAAAGTGGGGGCGCTGCGGCAGCCCCAACTGCCACAGGGAGGCTGCATGATTGTTTTGGGCATTGAGTCCTCTTGTGATGAGACGGGGGTGGCTGTGGTGGCTCGGCAGTCTGATGGCTTGCCGCGTCTGTTGGGCGACGCCTTGTACAGCCAAGTCAAGATGCACGAAGCCTATGGTGGCGTAGTGCCTGAGTTGGCCTCGCGCGACCATATTCGGCGGGTCATTCCTCTGGCCCGGCAAGCGCTGTCGCAGGCGCAGTTCACCCTGTCCGACGTGGATGTTGTGGCGTTCACTCGTGGGCCTGGCTTGGCGGGCGCTTTGCTGGTGGGGGCTGGGGCTGCGTGTGCCATCGCGGCAGCCTTGGATAAGCCCACCATCGGTATTCACCACTTAGAAGGGCATTTGCTGTCGCCGTTTTTATCGGCTGATCCCCCCCGCTTTCCCTTTGTGGCCTTGCTGGTGTCCGGTGGCCACACGCAACTGATGCGGGTCGACGGGGTAGGGCAGTACAGTCTCTTGGGCGAAACCATCGACGATGCGGCCGGCGAGGCTTTTGACAAGTCGGCCAAACTGCTCGGCTTGGGCTACCCTGGCGGGCCGGCCTTGGCGCGCTTGGCGACTCAAGGCGACCCGGCGGCGTTTGAGCTGCCCAGGCCGCTGCTGCATCAGCGCAATGCGGATTTTTCGTTCGCCGGATTGAAGACAGCGGTCATGACGGCGCTCAAGCGCCTGGGCGATGACCCCACGCTGCAGCAGCGCGCGGACTTGGCCGCCAGCACTCAAGCCGCCATTGTGGAGGTCTTGGTGACCAAAGCCGTTCGGGCGGTGAAGGCCGCTGGCCTGACCCGCCTGGTGGTGGCAGGTGGCGTGGGCGCCAATTCAGAGCTGCGTCGTCAGCTCAATGCAGCGGCCCAGAAACGGGCTTGGCAGGTGCATTACCCAGAACTCGCGCTTTGCACGGACAACGGCGCCATGATTGCGATGGCCGCCGCCATGCGGCTGGACGCAGGCCTTGCGGCCCCTCAGCCTGACTACGGCTTTGATGTCAAGCCGCGCTGGCCGCTGAGTGAGGCCCTCAGAGCCGAGACCTGAGCATTGTGGGGGGATGCGTGCTGGTCCCGGTGACTCACTCTTAAAATGAACAGCAAGAGTGCCGCTGAGGAGTCAGCGGCATTTTGTTTTGAGGGTACTTTTGACATGAACCGCACTGCATTTTCTCGACGTTCTTGTTTGGCTGCGGCCGCCGCAGGTTTAGCCCTGCCGGGCTGGGCCTCCGCCAATGCTGAGCCAATCCGCCTTGCATTGATCGAAGGGCTCTCTGGCCCGTTCGCCAACGCGGGTGAAGCCGTTTGGCGCAACTTGCTGTGGGCGACCGAGCGCGTCAATGCTCGGGGTGGCGTGCGCCTGCCGGGTGGCAACAGGCCCCTGAACTTGGTTCGGTTTGACAGCAAAGGCAACACCGACGAGGCCTTGGCGCAGCTCAAAGGCGCCACAGACCAGCGCATCTCGGTCATCCTGCAGGGCAATAGTTCGGCGATTGCGGGGGCCCTGATTGACGCCTTGAACAAGCACAACGAGCGCGAGCCCAGCCGGAGAGCTTTGTTCCTGAACTACTCCGCGGTGGAGCCTGCGCTCACCAATGAGCGCTGCAGCTTTTGGCACTTCCGCTTTGATGCCCATGCCGACATGCGCTTGGCGGCACTGACCGAGGTGATGAAGAGCGACACCCGCACGCAGAAGGTCTATCTGATCGGCCAAGACTACAGTTTCGGTCAGCATGTGGTGAAGCAGGCGCGGGCCATGTTGGCAGCGAAACGCCCAGATATCGAGATCGTCGGCGAAGAGCTGCACCCGATGGGGCGCGTCAAGGACTTCTTGCCTTATGCCAACAAAATTCGCGCCAGTGGCGCGCAAGCCGTGGTCACCGGCAACTGGGGCAATGATTTGACCTTGCTGGTCAAGGCCGTTCGAGACCTGGGCTTGCCGGTGAAGTTCTACACCTTTTACGGCAACGCGTTGGGTGTGCCGGCAGCTATCGGCGAAGCTGGTGTGGGCTCAGTCATGGCGGTGGCAGAGTGGCACCCCAATGCGGGTGGCAAGGCGTCGGATCACTTCGTCAAGCAGTTCCGCCAGCGCTTCCCTGACCCCAAGGACGACTACTTGCATGCGCGCATGCAATCTGCCGTGGAGATGGTGGTCGCAGCCATGGAGAAGGCCCGCAGCACGGAGGCCGGGGCCGTCGCAAGAGCCTTGGAGGGCATGAGCTACGATGGCCGCGCCTTAGGGGGCATTCACTCCGGCGTGATGCGCATGCAAGACCACCAGTTGCAGCAACCGCTTTATGTCAGCGTGATGGACAAGGCGGGCAAAGACGGCGTGGCCTTTGATGTCGAGGGGTCCGGCTTTGGGTTCCGCAGCGTGCGCCGTTTCGAGCCTGCTGAGCTGAGCATGCCCAGCACTTGCCGTATGGTGCGGCCCGCAGCCTGACGGAAAAAAGCCGCCCGACTGATGTGGGGCGGCTGGCTCAGGCCCAAGGCCTGACAGGGATCAGCGGCTGCTCAGGCGCAGTGCCGGTGTGCGGTACTGCTGATGCATCTGGTCCATGCGGGTGACTTGGCCGGCGGTGAACTGGTTCATGCAGCTGTCGTCGGTGTAGTCCATGAAGTTGGTGATGGGGTCCAGACCCGCGCCGGTGCAGGTGTCACGGCCGACTGGGCAACCATAGGCCGCAGATTTTTCTGCAGCGGTGTCCGTCACGGAGTCACCGGGATTCGCGCAGCCACCTTGGAAGGTGTGATAGAGGCCCAGCCAGTGGCCCACTTCATGGGTGCCTGTGTCGCCTTCGTTGTAGGGCGCGGCGGTGCCGCCAGGGACGCTGGAGAATTTGACCACCACACCGTCCTGGGTCGGTGCGCCCGCATAACTGCTCGGGAAGGTGGCCCAACCCAACAGGCCGAGACCAGGATTGGCCGAGTAGAGATTCAGGGTTTCGGGGCCGCCTTTGCGCAGGGCGGTCTTCGCAGCCTTCTCTGCTTTGGTGCCGGGCGTCATCTTGAACCAGGTCGAGTTAGTAGTCCGATCAACCCCCACCAGCTGGAAAACGAACGGGGTGCTGGAATAGGCGGCGTTCAAAACAGCGATCTGGTCGTCAATCTGCGACTGCGGGATATCACCGTTGGCGATGCCGGTGCCCTTGCGGATGACATGAAACCACACCGGGATGGTGACGCTGCCGACGGCGCGCTGAACTTCAACCCCGCGCGCCATGCGCATATTGCGGAAGGCGCTGAGGCGCTCGTCAATGGCAGCACGCTCGGCCGGCTCGGGGGCGACTGTGTGGCAGCGGTGGCTCAGGATATCGTCCTTGGCCGCAAATACCGTTGAAGCAGAGGCGAGGCCGGCGACGGCCACCATCACGGTGCAGAGCTTGCTAGAAAACTGTTTCATGGGTTGAACTCAAAATGTGAGGTTTATCTGGGCCGCCCCCTTTTCAGGAGGTCGACGTAATTTGGCAGCGCCGACTTTAGTGCGCCTCTCCCCCGACGGGGGGGCGGGAAACTACCCGACCACCCACACCCTAGGGGTCTGCAGCTTAGGGGTGTGGATGCCCTCTTGATCGTGCTTTGGAGTGCAGGGGTGCTTTGGGTTAGAATCCAGTGGTTTTGTCCAAATCAAGGCGACTTGAAGGGGGCAAACCAAGCACGACATGGGTCGGTTTCACCCGTGATCGCAAGTCGAAACAGGAAACCGCAGCGCAGTACAACGCTTTAAGTACATGGCGGCGGGGACCATTTATAAAGGAAATCGCCATGACCATGGCTGCTACCAAGAAGGCCGAGATTGTTCAGGCCCACGCCCGCGGCGCTGCTGACACGGGTTCTCCCGAAGTCCAAGTGGCTTTGCTGACCGCTCGCATCAACGAGCTGACCCCCCACTTCAAGCTGCACCTCAAGGACCACCACGGTCGTCGCGGTCTGCTGAAGATGGTTAACCAGCGCAAGCGCCTGCTGTCCTACCTCAAGGGCAAGGATGCTGACCGCTACACCGCTTTGATTCAAAAGCTGGGTCTGCGCAAGTAATTCTGCGCACATGGAAAAGAGCCTGTCTGGAGGATTCGCCAGTACAGGCTCTTTGTCTTTTCTTTTGTCGTTTTGGAGCAGATTGCCACGGGGCATTGCTGTGTCATTCCAAAGGTGTATCGCACACGATGTGCCTCTGGAATGGCATCCCGCCCGCAGCTGTCTGATCCCGGTTTTGACGCCGCCGACACCGCGCGTCTTCTTCACCGAAAGTGATCTATGAGCATGTTCAACAAAGTCACCAAGACCTTCCAATGGGGCCCCCATCAGGTCACCATGGAAACGGGCGAAATCGCTCGCCAATCCACCGGCGCCGTGCTGGTCAATATCGAAGACACTGTGGTCCTGGCGACCGTGGTCGCGAAGTCTGACGCCAAGGCTGGCCAAGACTTCTTCCCGCTGACGGTCGACTACATCGAGAAGACCTATGCCGCCGGCAAGATCCCGGGCAGCTTCTTCAAGCGCGAAGGCCGCCCCAGCGAGCTGGAAACCCTGACCAGCCGTTTGATCGACCGTCCCATCCGCCCGCTGTTCCCCGAAGGCTTCTTCAACGAGGTGCAGGTCGTGGTGCATGTGCTGAGTTTGAACCCTGAAGTTCAGGCCGATATCGCCGCCATGATCGCCACCAGCGCCGCTTTGTCGGTGTCGGGCATCCCCTTCAATGGTCCGATTGGCGCAGCCCGCGTGGCCTATATCAACGGCGAGTATGTGCTGAACCCGGGCAAGACCCAGTTGGCCGACTCTCAGATGGACTTGGTCGTGGCGGGTACGGAAGCCGCTGTGCTGATGGTGGAGTCTGAAGCCAACCAACTGTCCGAAGAAGTCATGTTGGGTGCAGTGGTCTTTGGCCACGATCAAGGCAAGATCGCCATCAACGCCATTCATGAGCTGGTCCGTGACGCAGGCAAGCCGGCCTGGAACTGGCAAGCGCCGGCCAAGGACGAGCCTTTCATCGCCAAGGTCACGGCGTTGGCGGAGCCCGCTCTGCGCGCGGCTTACCAAATTCGCTCCAAGCAAGCTCGCACGCAAGCTTGCCGCGAGGCCTACGCCAGCGTCAAAGCTGCTTTGACGGCTGAAGGCGCCTCGTTCGATGGCGTGGAAGTCGACGGTTTGCTGTTTGAAATCGAAGCCCGCATCGTGCGCAGCCAAATCCTGGCTGGTGAGCCCCGCATCGACGGCCGAGACACCCGCACCGTGCGTGCCATCGAGATCCGCAACAGCGTGCTGCCACGTGTGCACGGCTCGGCCTTGTTCACCCGCGGTGAAACTCAGGCCTTGGTCGCTGCCACCCTGGGCACCGACCGTGATGCGCAGAAGATTGACGCGCTGGCGGGTGAGTTCAGCGAGGCCTTCATGTTGCACTACAACATGCCTCCGTTCGCCACCGGTGAAACCGGCCGCGTGGGCTCGCCCAAGCGCCGCGAAATCGGTCACGGCCGTTTGGCCAAGCGCGCTTTGGTCGCCGTGTTGCCGAACAAGGAAGACTTCCCCTACTCGATGCGAGTGGTCTCCGAGATCACCGAATCGAACGGCTCGTCCTCGATGGCTTCGGTCTGCGGTGGCTGCCTGGCCTTGATGGACGCTGGCGTGCCCCTGAAGGCGCACGTTGCGGGTATCGCCATGGGCTTGATCAAGGATGGCAATCGCTTTGCGGTGCTGACCGACATCCTGGGCGACGAAGATCACTTGGGCGACATGGACTTCAAGGTGGCCGGTACCACGTCGGGTATCACGGCACTGCAGATGGACATCAAGATCCAAGGCATCACCAAGGAAATCATGCAGGTGGCACTGGCTCAGGCCAAGGAAGCCCGCATGCACATCTTGGGCAAGATGGTCGAAGCCATGGGTGAATCCAAGACGGAAGTCTCGCAGTTCGCCCCGCGCCTCTACACCATGAAGATCAACCCGGAGAAGATCCGTGACGTGATCGGTAAGGGTGGCGCCACCATCCGTGCGCTGACCGAAGAAACCGGTACGCAGATCAACATCGAGGAAGACGGCACCATCACCATCGCTTCGACCGATGGCGAAAAGGCGGCTTACGCCAAAAAGCGCATTGAAGAGATCACCGCAGAAGCGGAAATCGGCAAGGTCTATGAAGGCCCGGTCACCAAGATTTTGGACTTCGGTGCCTTGGTCAACATCCTGCCCGGCAAGGACGGCCTGCTGCACATCAGCCAGATCGCCCACCAGCGCGTTGAGAAGGTCACCGACTTCCTGACCGAAGGACAGATCGTCAAGGTCAAGGTGTTGGAGACCGACGAGAAGGGTCGTATCAAGCTGTCTCTGAAAGCCTTGCTGGATCGTCCTGAAGGCATGGAAGAAGAGACCCGCAGCGAGCGTCCACGTCGCGACTATGGCGACCGCGGTGATCGCGGTGGCCGTGGCGGCGACCGTGGTGATCGTCCTCGTCGCGAGCGTGCCGAGCAAGCTCCTCGGGATGCTGACACCGCTGGCGACCAAGGCGAGCAGCAACAGCAACAGCAGCAGTAAACCAGGAGTCACCGCCGATGCGCGCCATTGCTATCTCTCAGCCGGGTGGACCTGAGGTTCTGGTGGAATGCCGGCGCCCTGATCCTGTTGCGGCTGCGGGAGAAGTCTTGGTGCGCGTCTGCGCCTCCGGTGTCAATCGGCCGGATGTGCTGCAGCGCAAGGGCGCGTATCCGCCACCCGCCGGTGCGTCTGACTTGCCGGGTCTGGAGATCGCGGGCGTCGTGGTCTCGGGCGATGCCGAGGCCATGGCCGCCGCCGGCTTGGCGGTGGGGGACCGCGTTTGTGCCTTGGTGGCGGGCGGTGGCTATGCTGAACTGTGCGTGGCACCGATTGCGCAATGTCTGCCTGTGCCCCGAGGCCTGTCGGATGTTGAGGCGGCCTCGCTGCCGGAGACCTTCTTCACGGTCTGGTCCAACGTCTTCGTCAGAGGTGGGTTGCAGGCCGGTGAAACCTTGTTGGTGCAAGGTGGCGCCAGTGGCATCGGTGTGACGGCCATTCAGTTGGCCAAGGCCTGGGGCGCTCGTGTCCTGGTGACAGCAGGCTCGGATGACAAATGCCAAGCCTGCGTGGCGCTGGGGGCCGATGCTGCCATCAATTACCGGACGGCCGATTTTGCGGCAGAGGTTATGCGGTTGACCGACGGCCGCGGTGCGGATGTGATCCTGGACATGGTGGCGGGCGACTATGTCGGGCGCGAAGTGTCGTGCCTGGCCGACGATGGCCGCCTCGTGATCATCGCGGTTCAAGGTGGCGTGCGCTCAGAATTCAACGCCGGTGAAGTTCTGCGTCGGCGTCTGACGATCACGGGCTCAACGCTGCGGCCTCGGCCCGTCAGTTTCAAAGCGTCCATTGCGGCAGCCCTGCGTGAAAAGGTGTGGCCTCTGATCGAGGCCGGGCGCATCAAGCCCGTGATTGAGCGGACTTTTCCGGCGGCGCAGGCCTGCGATGCTCATGCCTTGATGGAAGCCAGCCAGCACGTCGGCAAGATCGTTTTGCAGTGGTGAAACAACAGAGATTTGAGGAAGAAAACATGCGACGCAAACTCGTGGTCGGGAACTGGAAGATGCATGGCAGCCGCGCAGCGAATGCGGAGTTGTTGGCAGGCATCACCCAGGCGCGACCCTTCGATTGCGATGTGGCGGTATGCGTCCCATACCCCTATTTGGCGGACACGGCTGTGTCTTTGGCCACCAGCGACCTCCGCTGGGGGGCGCAGGATTGTTCCGCGCACGAGCAAGGGGCCTACACCGGCGAAGTGTCGGTGGGCATGTTGGCCGAGTTTGGCTGCCGCTATGTGATCGTCGGCCATTCGGAGCGCCGCGGTTATCACGCGGAGAGCGATCAGTTGGTGGCCGACAAAGCCAAGGCAGCGCTCGCGCGGGGTGTCACGCCCATCGTCTGCGTGGGTGAAACCCTGGCTCAGCGGGAGGCCGGTGAGACCGATGCGGTGGTGAAGCGGCAACTGTCCGCCGTGATTCACACCTTGGGCCATTGTGTGGGCGAAATGATCGTGGCGTATGAGCCTGTTTGGGCCATCGGCACGGGCCGCACCGCCACGCCCGAGCAGGCGCAAGCGGTGCACGCCTTGTTGCGGGCTCAATTGCAAGCGGCGACGCCGAAGGCGGAGTCCATGGTGCTGTTGTACGGCGGCAGTGTGAAGCCAGATAACGCAGCCAGCTTGTTTGGGCAAAAAGACATTGATGGCGGCCTGATTGGCGGAGCGGCTTTGAAGGCGGCTGACTTTGTGGCGATCTGCCGCGCCGCCAAATAAGCGAATACTGATTTAGTGGAGTTTTAAGCTATGCAAGTTTGGTCAAGTCTCTTGGTGGTGGTCCAGATGTTGGCCGCCATTGCCATGATTGGTTTGGTGTTGGTTCAGCACGGCAAGGGTGCGGACATGGGCGCGTCCTTCGGCAGCGGTGCCTCGGGCAGTCTTTTTGGCGCGACAGGCAGCGCCAACTTCTTGTCGCGCTTCACAGCCGTGTGCGCCGCCATCTTTTTCGCCTCCACATTGGGCTTGGCGCTGTTGTCCAACAAAGCCAACACCAGCCCGGCTGACAGTGGCAGCGTTTTGGAGCGTGCCATCCCTGCCGCTCCAGCAGCGTCTGCAGTGCCGCAGATCCCTTCGGCAGCACCCGCTCCGGCCTTGGAGTCTGGCGCCTCGGCGGCAAGCGCAGCGCGCTGATGACATTCCTACACAGAAACCCTGGAAAAGGTGATTTTTCAGGCTAGAATTTGAGGCTACTCAGCAAGCAAATCCTCAAGCAAGCGAGAGTAGCTTAACGGACCGAGCCATAGCCCATTGGGTTTGCGCAAGGCCTGTTTAGCCGACGTGGTGAAATTGGTAGACACGCTATCTTGAGGGGGTAGTGGCGAAAGCTGTGCGAGTTCGAGTCTCGCCGTCGGCACCAGTCAATATCAGCAAGATCTTTATCCGGCATCTTGCTGAGCGCCCTGAGACATGAGGGATGCGAAGGGGGCGCGCTAAGTCAGTGGTTCACAGCAGTGGGCTATGAATGGCGCGCTTTTTTTATGGCCGGATGAGTTTTGATCATCGCTGGAACACTGACCATGGATCTGCAAGCCTATCTCCCCGTGATCCTCTTCATTTTGGTCGGTGTCGGTGTCGGCGTCGTGCCTCAGGTCTTGGGTTTCTTGATGGGGCCCAATCGCCCTGATGCTGCCAAAAACTCCCCCTACGAATGCGGCTTCGAGGCCTTTGAAGACGCGCGCATGAAATTCGATGTGCGCTACTACCTCGTCGCCATTCTGTTCATCCTCTTCGACTTGGAAATTGCTTTCCTGTTTCCTTGGGCGGTTTCGCTCAAAGACATCGGGGCGTCAGGTTTCTGGGCGATGATGGTTTTCTTGGCCATTCTGGTGGTGGGCTTTGCCTACGAGTGGAAGAAGGGCGCACTGGACTGGGAGTGATGGCTCCAAAGTCTGAGTGGATGTCACCTGGCATCAGCTTTTCGAGTCCCGCGCTGAATTGGGCGCATCAGGAAAGAAGGCATACGCAATGGGTATTGAAGGCGTTCTGAAAGAGGGTTTTGTCACGACTTCGGTCGACACCCTCATCAATTGGTCAAAGACGGGCTCTCTGTGGCCTATGACCTTTGGTTTGGCCTGCTGCGCGGTGGAGATGATCCATGCCGGCGCGGCGCGATATGACATTGACCGCTTTGGCATGTTGTTTCGCCCCAGCCCTCGTCAATCTGACTTGATGATCGTGGCGGGCACCTTGTGCAACAAGATGGCCCCCGCGCTGCGGAAGGTGTATGACCAGATGGCGGAGCCTCGCTGGGTGATGTCCATGGGGTCGTGCGCCAACGGTGGTGGCTACTACCACTACAGCTACTCTGTGGTTCGTGGCTGTGATCGCATCGTCCCTGTGGACGTGTATGTGCCTGGCTGCCCCCCGACGGCGGAGGCCTTGCTCTACGGCATCTTGCAGCTGCAAGCCAAGATCCGGCGCGAAAACACCATCGCTCGCTGAGGCAACAGATTCATGACCCAACGACTTGACCAACTCCAGGCGGCCTTGCACGAGGTTCTGGGGGAACGCATTCGAGATTTCAAGCGCGAGCGCGGCGAGATCACCATCACGGTGGCGGCTGCTGATCTGATCGATGTGGCCACCACGCTGCGCGATCACCCAAAGCTGAAGTTTGAACAACTGATTGATTTGTGCGGCTTGGACATGTCCAGCTACAAAGATCAACCGTGGGACGGCCTGCGTTTTTGCGTGGTCTCCCACTTGCTATCAGTGAGCTTGAACTGGCGCGTTCGTCTCAAGGTGTTCGCACCAAACGACGACCTGCCTGTGGTGCCTGCCGTGACGCCGATTTGGAATTCCGCCAACTGGTTCGAGCGCGAAGCCTTTGACTTCTACGGCATCATTTTTGAAGGCCATCAGGACTTGCGCCGCATCTTGACGGACTATGGCTTTATCGGTCACCCCATGCGCAAGGACTTCCCGGTGTCGGGCCATGTCGAAATGCGCTACGACGCGGAACAGCGCCGCGTGGTCTATCAGCCTGTGTCCATTGAGCCGCGCGAGATCACCCCGCGTGTCATCCGTGAAGACAACTACGGCGGCCTGCACTAAAGGTTATCAGCCATGGCAGAAATTAAGAACTACACGCTGAACTTCGGTCCTCAGCACCCGGCAGCCCACGGTGTGCTGCGTTTGGTGCTGGAGTTGGACGGTGAAGTGATCCAACGCGCCGACCCGCACATCGGCTTGCTGCATCGCGCCACCGAAAAACTCGCCGAGCAGAAGACCTACATCCAGTCCTTGCCCTACATGGACCGTCTGGATTACGTCTCGATGATGTGCAACGAGCATGCCTATTGCTTGGCCATCGAAAAGCTGTTGGGCATCGAAGTCCCGGAGCGTGCGCAGTACATCCGCGTGATGTTCTCGGAAATCACGCGTCTGCTGAATCACTTGCTGTGGCTGGGCTGTCATGGCCTGGACTGCGGCGCGATGAATATCTGTATCTATTGCTTCCGCGAGCGCGAAGACCTCTTTGATATGTACGAAGCGGTGTCGGGTGCGCGGATGCATGCGGCCTACTTCCGCCCAGGTGGTGTCTATCGCGACCTGCCGGACAGCATGCCGCAGTACAAGGTCAGCCGCATCAAGAATGAGCGCGCGATCAAGCAGCTCAACGAGAACCGCCAAGGCTCGTTGTTGGACTTCATCGAAGACTTCACCAATCGCTTCCCCAAGCTGGTCGATGAATACGAAACCCTGCTGACCGACAACCGCATCTGGAAGCAGCGTACGGTCGGCATTGGCGTGGTGTCGCCTGAGCGTGCACTGAACCTCGGCTTCACCGGTGCGATGTTGCGCGGCTCTGGGGTGGAATGGGATCTGCGCAAGACCCAGCCTTACGATGTGTACGCGAAGATGGACTTCGACGTGCCGGTAGGCGTGGGTGGCGATACCTATGACCGCTACTTGGTTCGCGTGGAAGAGATGCGCCAGTCCAACCGCATCATCAAGCAATGCGTGGATTGGTTGCGCAAGAACCCCGGCCCCGTGATCACCGACAACCACAAGGTCGCTCCGCCGTCGCGCGTGCAGATGAAGACCTCGATGGAAGAGCTGATCCATCACTTCAAGCTCTTTTCCGAAGGCTTCCACGTGCCCGAAGGCGAGGCGTATGCCGCCGTCGAGCACCCCAAAGGTGAGTTTGGTATCTACCTGATGAGCGATGGCGCCAACAAGCCTTATCGCTTGAAGATCCGCGCCCCAGGCTTCGCCCATTTGGCCGCTCTGGATGAAATGGCCCGTGGCCACATGATTGCCGACGCCGTGGCAGTCATCGGGACCATGGACATTGTGTTTGGTGAGATTGATCGATGACTGCAGCTCAAACCACCGCTGTGAAGCTGAGTGACGCGACCTTGGCCCGATTTGCCAAAGAGGTTGCCAAGTACCCGAAAGAGCAGGCGCAATCCGCTGTGATGGCCTGCTTGTCCATTGTTCAGCAGGAACAGGGTTGGGTGTCGACGGACGCCGAAGCTCAAATCGCTGAGTACTTGGGTATGCCAGCGATGGCCGTGCACGAAGTCACCACCTTCTACAACATGTACAACCAGCACCCGGTGGGTAAGTACAAGTTGAACGTGTGCACAAACCTGCCTTGCCAGCTGCGCAACGGCCAACAGGCGCTGGAGCATCTCTGCAAGAAGCTCGGTGTCGAGGACGGTGGCACCACCGCCGACGGCCTGTTTACCGTGGCCAAGTGCGAATGTTTAGGCGCTTGTGCCGATGCACCCGTGATGCTGGTCAATGACCGCCAAATGCTGAGCTACATGAGCAACGACAAGCTCGACGAAATGGTCGACTTGATCAAGGCCTCTGAATCTGGAAAGGCGGTCTGAGCATGACCCTCGATCTCTCACGTTTCCAGAGTACCGGCGATCACACTTGTTTCCATGGTCGTCACATCGGTGCCCAGATCTACGCAGACCTGAACGGCAGCAATTGGCATCTGGCGGATTACCAAGCGCGTGGTGGCTACCAAGCGCTGCGCAAAATCTTGGGCGTCGATGGCACTGAGCCGATGACGCAAGACCAGGTGATTGCGGAAGTGAAGGCCTCGGGCTTGCGTGGCCGCGGCGGCGCTGGTTTCCCGACAGGCCTGAAGTGGAGCTTCATGCCCCGCGCCTTCCCAGGGCAGAAATACCTCGTCTGTAATTCGGACGAAGGCGAGCCGGGCACCTGCAAAGACCGCGACATCCTTCAGTACAACCCGCACAGCGTGATCGAAGGCATGGCCATTGCGGCTTTCGCGATGGGCATCACAGTGGGCTACAACTACATCCACGGCGAGATCTTCGGCACTTACGAGCGCTTTGAAGCAGCCTTGGAAGAAGCCCGCGCCGCAGGCTTGTTGGGCAACAACATCCTGGGCAGCAGCTTCAGCTTCCAACTCCATGCTCATCATGGTTTTGGCGCTTACATCTGCGGTGAAGAAACGGCCTTGCTGGAGTCGCTGGAAGGCAAGAAGGGGCAACCTCGCTTCAAGCCGCCGTTCCCTGCGAGCTTTGGTTTGTATGGCCGGCCGACGACCATCAATAACACCGAAACCTTTGCAGCCGTGCCTTGGATCATCCGCAACGGCGGCCAAGCCTATCTGGAGTGCGGCAAGCCTAACAACGGCGGCACCAAGATTTTCTCGATGGTGGGCGACGTGGAACGTCCCGGCAACTACGAGATTCCGATGGGCACGCCGTTCTCCAAACTGTTGGAGTTGGCCGGTGGTGTCAAAGGCGGCAAGAAGCTGAAGGCCGTCATTCCTGGGGGCTCGTCGGCACCGGTGTTGCCTGCGTCCGTGATGATGGACTGCACCATGGACTATGACTCCATCGCCAAGGCCGGCTCCATGCTGGGTTCAGGCGCAGTCATCGTCATGGATGAGACGCGTTGCATGGTCAAGAGCCTGCTGCGTTTGTCTTACTTCTATGCCCACGAATCCTGCGGTCAATGCACACCGTGCCGCGAGGGCACAGGCTGGCTGCACCGCCTGGTCAGCCGCATCGAACACGGTGAAGGCCGCATGGAAGATTTGGCCTTGCTGGACAACGTCGCCGAGAACATCATGGGCCGCACCATCTGCGCCCTGGGTGATGCGGCGGCCATGCCAGTGCGCGGCATGCTCAAGCACTTCCGCGACGAATTTGTCCATCACGTCGAGCACAAGACCTGCGTGGTCCCTGCCTACGTCTAAAACGCGGACACGAAGAACATGGTTGAAATCGAACTCGACGGCAAGAAGGTCTCGGTCCCTGTGGGCAGCATGGTGATGCATGCTGCAGATGCCGCAGGCACCTATATCCCTCACTTCTGCTATCACAAAAAGCTTTCCATCGCCGCCAACTGTCGCATGTGCTTGGTCGATGTGGAAAAGGCCCCCAAGCCCATGCCGGCCTGTGCCACGCCCGTGACACAAGGCATGATCGTGCGCACCAAGTCCGACAAGGCCCTCAAGGCCCAGAAGTCGGTCATGGAATTTCTGCTGATCAACCACCCCCTGGATTGCCCGATCTGCGACCAAGGCGGCGAGTGCCAGTTGCAAGACTTGGCCGTGGGCTACGGCGGCACAGCCTCACGCTACGAAGAAGAGAAGCGCGTGGTGTTCCACAAGAACGTGGGTCCGCTCATCAGCATGGAAGAGATGAGCCGCTGTATCCACTGCACCCGCTGCGTCCGCTTCGGCCAAGAAATGGCTGGCGTGATGGAGCTCGGCATGCAGCATCGCGGCGAGCACTCCGAGATCACCACCTTCGTCGGCCAGACCATTGACTCTGAGCTGTCGGGCAACATGATCGATCTGTGCCCGGTCGGGGCGCTGACCAGCAAGCCCTTCCGCTACAACGCGCGCACTTGGGAGCTGTCGCGTCGCAAGAGCGTCAGCCCTCATGACTCCACAGGGGCCAACCTGATTGTTCAGGTCAAGAACCATCAGGTCATGCGCGTGGTGCCGCTGGAAAACGAAGCGGTCAATGAATGCTGGATTGCTGACCGTGACCGTTTCAGCTACGAAGCGCTCAACAGCGCTCAGCGTCTGACTGCCCCCATGATCAAGCAAGGCGGCGAGTGGATCACCGTCGACTGGAACACGGCGCTGGGCTATGTCGCCGATGGCCTGAAGCGCGTCAAGGGTGAGTTCGGTGCGCAAGGTATCGGCGCATTGGGCACCGCGCACAGCACCGTGGAAGAGCTCCACCTGCTTGCGAAGCTGGTCCGCGGTTTGGGCAGCGACAACATCGACCACCGTCTGCGTCATGCCGACTTCACGTTGGGACAGGGCGCTCAGTGGCTGGGCATGCCTATTGCCGAGCTGTCTACCTTGGACCGTGCCTTGGTCGTGGGCTCCTTCCTGCGCAAAGACCACCCGCTGTTCGCACAGCGTCTGCGCCAGGCCACTCGCCGTGGCGCGCAAGTGTTCAGCTTGAACGCCGTGCATGACGATTGGGCCATGAGCTTGGCAGGTCGCCTGACCGCCGCGCCCAGCGAATGGCTGCAAACCTTGGCGAACGTGGCCGCGGCTGTGGCTTCAGCCAAGGGTGCGGCCTCTCCGGTGTCCGGGCAGGCTGACGCGGCCGCGCAGGCTGTCGCAGACGCTTTGATGTCGGGCCAACAGTCGGCCATCCTCCTGGGCAACGCAGCCCAGCAGCACCCCCAAGCCTCGGCCTTGCTGGCACTGGCCAACTGGATTGGCCAGCAGACGGGTGCCAAGGTTGGTGTTTTCGGCGCCGCTGCGAACGCTGTGGGCGCGCAATTGGTGGGCGCTCAGCCCCGTGAGGCCGGCCTGAACGCGGGCCAAATGCTGAGCCAACCCATGAAGGCTTTGCTCTTGCTGAATGTTGAGCCGGCTCTGGACGCAGGCAATGCTGCTGCAGCCACAGCGGCGCTCAAGGGCACTGGCTTGGTGGTTGCTTTGACCTCCTTCCGTGATGCTGCTGTCGACAACGCCGACGTCTTGCTGCCCATTGCACCGTTCACCGAGACTGCAGGCAGCTATGTGAATGCCGAAGGCCGTTTGCAGAGTTTCCACGGCGTCGTGAAGGCGCTGGGCGATTCCCGTCCCGCCTGGAAGGTCTTGCGGGTGCTGGGCAACTTGCTCGGCCTGCAAGGCTTTGAGCAAGAGTCGGTGGAAGAAGTCCGCGCGGAGGCTCTCGGCGACGTCAACAGCCTGCCCGGAAAACTGAGCAACGAGATCAAGGCCGGTGGCGTGCCTGTGGCCGCCGGCGCACTGCAGCGTGTGGCTGACGTGCCCATTTACAGCACGGATGCGCTGGTGCGCCGCGCTGACGCCCTGCAGCGCACGGCGGATGCACGCGCTCCCAAGGCCAGTTTGCCGCAGGCTGTCTGGGCGGCCTTGGGTTTGACCGAAGGCGCCCGAGTGCTCGTCAGCCAGGGCTCGGCCAGTGTGGTCTTGCCCGCCGTGTTGGACAGCAGCTTGGCGGCCAACACCATTCGAGTACCTGCAGGCCACCCCGACACCGCGGCCCTGGGCGCGATGTTTGGTGAGATCTCGGTGAGCAAGGTCGCTGCGGCCTGAGAGACGAGACGGGAACACACATGATCGAACAACTCTATCAACTCGGTCTCTCGACCATGGGGCCCACACTGTGGGCCGTCGTGTGGTCGCTGATCAAGATCGTTGCCGTGGTCGCGCCCTTGATGGGCTGCGTGGCTTATCTGACGCTCTGGGAGCGTAAGGCGATTGCCTGGTCGCAGGTCCGCCCCGGTCCTAACCGAGTCGGTCCCAAAGGTCTGTTGACGCCGATCGCCGACGCGGTCAAGCTGATCTTCAAGGAAATCATTCGCCCGACGGCGGCCAACAAGGGCCTGTTCTTCCTCGGCCCCATCATGACCATCATGCCGGCACTCGCGGCATGGGCGGTCATCCCCTTCGGGCCGGATGTGGTCCTGGCTAACGTCAATGCGGGCTTGCTGTTCCTGATGGCCATCACCTCCTTGGAGGTTTATGGTGTGATCATTGCCGGTTGGGCCTCGAACTCCAAGTACGCGTTCTTGGGTGCACTTCGGGCCTCTGCCCAAATGGTCTCCTATGAGATCGCCATGGGTTTCGCCCTGGTCATCGTGCTGATGGTTTCGGGCAGTCTGAACCTCATCGATGTAGTGATGCAGCAGGACAAGGGCCAGTTTGCTGACATGGGCTTGAACTTCCTGTCCTGGAACTGGCTGCCTCTGTTGCCTATCTTTGTCGTCTACTTCATCTCTGGCTTGGCTGAAACCAACCGTCACCCCTTTGACGTGGTGGAAGGTGAGTCTGAAATTGTGGCCGGCCACATGATTGAGTATTCGGGCATGTCCTTTGCCATGTTCTTCTTGGCCGAATACGCCAACATGATTTTGGTGTCCATGCTGACCGTGTTGTTCTTCTTGGGCGGCTGGTTGCCTCCTATCGATTCGGCGGTCTTCAATTGGATCCCTGGCTGGATCTGGCTCGGACTCAAGACCTTCGTCGTAGTCACCATGTTCCTCTGGGTCCGCGCCTCATTCCCGCGCTACCGTTATGACCAGATCATGCGTCTGGGCTGGAAGATCTTCATTCCCGTGACCCTGGTTTGGCTGGTCGTTGTCGGCCTGTGGATCCAGTCACCGTTCAACATTTGGAAGTAAGGCAAGGCGCCCATCCATGTCTGCTGCTACTCCCCTCAAAGACCTGTTCTCCAGCTTCCTGCTCCTAGAGCTTTGGAAAGGCCTGGCCCTCACAGGACGACATTTCCTGTCCCGCAACATCACGGTGCAGTTCCCCGAAGAAAAGACGCCGCTGTCGCCGCGATTCCGGGGGCTGCATGCGCTGCGCCGCTATGAAAACGGTGAAGAGCGCTGCATTGCCTGCAAGCTCTGCGAAGCCGTTTGCCCGGCCATGGCCATCACCATCGAAGCCGGCCAGCGGGATGACGGTTCGCGCCGTACCACGCGCTATGACATCGACCTGACCAAGTGCATCTTCTGCGGTTTCTGCGAAGAGAGCTGCCCAGTGGACTCGATCGTCGAGACGCACATCTTCGAATACCACGGCGAAAAGCGTGGCGACCTCTATTTCACCAAGGAGATGCTGCTCGCAGTGGGTGACCGCTACGAGAAGGACATCGCAGCCAACAAGGAGGCTGACGCCAAGTACCGCTAAGCCGGGCGTTGCGGGCTTTGTAGCCCGCTGACCTAGGCGCAGCAACTTATCGGCGCGTTTTACCTATGACGACCATCTCCGCTTTGTTCTACCTGTTCTCTGGTGTGCTGTTGTTTTCAGCCTTCAGAGTGATTACGGCGCGTAGCACCGTGCATGCCGCATTGTTCTTGGTGCTGGCCTTCTTCAACGCATCTTGTGTGTGGATGCTGTTGAAGGCCGAGTTCTTGGCCATCACCTTGGTGCTGGTCTATGTCGGCGCCGTGATGGTGCTCTTCTTGTTTGTCGTGATGATGCTGGACATCAACACGGACAGCATGCGTGAAGGCTTTTGGACACACTTCCCGTTGGCAGCCTTTATCGGCGTGCTGATCGCGCTGGAGATGGCCTTGGTCATGAAGCAGGGCTTCAATCTGCCGGTCGCAGATGCCATGGACCCTGCGGTCCTCAAGCTGGGCAACACCCGCGCTTTGGGGGTTGAGATCTACACGCAGTATCTCTATCCGCTGCAGGTGGCCGCAGTGCTGCTGTTGGTGGCCATGGTCGCTGCCATTGCCCTGACACTGCGCAAGCGCAAGGACAGCCGGTATCAGAACCCGTCTGAGCAGGTGCGCGTCAAAGCGGCGGACCGCCTGCGCGTCGTCAAGATGGCGGCTGTGGTGGACCAGCCCTCCGAGGCACAGAAACAAGAAGGAGGCCAGGCATGAGCACGGGCGTCTCGCTGTATCACTTCCTGACCCTGGGCGGCTTCTTGTTCGCCTTGTCGGTGGTGGGCATTTTCATGAACCGCCGCAACCTGATCGTGCTGCTGATGGCCATCGAGCTGATGCTGCTGGCGGTGAATATGAATTTCGTGGCCTTCTCGCACTATCTGGGCGATATGGCTGGGCAAGTTTTCGTCTTTTTCATTCTGACCGTGGCGGCTGCTGAGTCAGCCATCGGCTTGGCCATCTTGGTCGTGCTGTTCCGGAATCGCTCCACCATTGCGGTGGACGAGCTCGACACGCTGAAGGGGTAACCCCGCACGGAGCCCCAGAGAAATGTCTACCCAACTCTCCCAATCCCTGCTGCTGACTGTCCCCTTGGCGCCTCTCGCGGGCTCCATCGTTGCCGGTCTCTTTGGCAAAGTCATCGGACGGCGCGCTTCGCACGTCGTCACCATCCTGGGTGTGCTGATCGCCTTCATCATTTCAGCCATGGTGCTGAAAGATGTGGCCGTGGACGGCGCTCGCTTCAATGCCACTGTCTATGAGTGGATGACGCTTGGCCCCTTGAAGATGGAAGTCGGCTTCATGGTCGACGGCCTGACGGCGATGATGATGTGCGTGGTCACCTTCGTGTCGCTGATGGTGCACATCTACACCATCGGCTACATGGAAGAAGATCCGGGCTATCACCGCTTCTTCAGCTACATCTCTTTGTTCACCTTCTCGATGTTGATGCTCGTGATGAGCAACAACTTCCTCCAGCTCTTCTTCGGTTGGGAAGCTGTGGGTTTGGTGTCCTACCTGCTGATCGGCTTCTGGTTCAAGAAGCCCACGGCCATCTTCGCCAACATGAAGGCTTTCCTGGTCAACCGTGTGGGTGACTTCGGCTTCATCTTGGGCATTGGTCTGGTTTTGGCCTACACCGGCTCGCTGAACTACACCGAAGTCTTTGCCAAGGCGGGCGATCTGGCCAAGTTGGGTTTCCCTGGCACTGACTGGGCGCTGTTGAGCGTGACGTGCATCTGCTTGTTCATCGGCGCGATGGGCAAGTCGGCGCAGTTCCCCCTGCATGTCTGGCTGCCTGACTCGATGGAAGGCCCAACACCTATCTCTGCGCTGATTCACGCTGCGACCATGGTGACAGCGGGTATCTTCATGGTGACTCGCATGTCGCCGCTGTTTGAGCTGAGCGATACGGCACTCAACTTTGTGCTGGTGATTGGCTCTATCACGGCCTTGTTCATGGGCTTCCTGGGCATCATCCAGAACGACATCAAGCGCGTGGTGGCCTACTCGACGCTGTCGCAGCTGGGTTACATGACGGTGGCCCTGGGTGTTTCTGCCTACAACGTGGCCGTTTTCCACCTGATGACGCACGCGTTCTTCAAGGCTTTGCTGTTCTTGGCGGCCGGCTCGGTCATCATCGGTATGCACCATGATCAGGACATCCGCAACATGGGTGGGCTGCGCAAGTACATGCCCATCACCTGGATCACGTCCTTGCTGGGCTCGCTGGCCTTGATCGGCACGCCGTTCTTCGCGGGCTTTTATTCGAAGGACTCCATCATCGAAGCGGTGCATGCCAGCACCTTGCCGGCTGCTGGGTTTGCGTACTTCGCCGTCGTAGCGGGTGTCTTTGTGACGGCCTTCTACAGCTTCCGGATGTACTTCCTGGTCTTCCACGGCAAGGAGCACTTCCATCACAAGCCCTTCCCTGGTGAGCACGATCATCACGACGATCATGGCGAGCACCATGCGCCGCATGAATCGCCGTGGGTGGTGACCGCGCCTCTGGTGTTGTTGGCTATTCCCTCTGTGCTGATCGGCTACCTGACGATCCAGCCCATGCTCTACGGTGACTTCCTGAAGGATGCCATCGTGGTCAACGCGGCCGCTCATCCTGCCATGTCGGTCATTGCCGGGCATTTCCACGGCGCAACGGCGATGGCCCTGCACGCGGTGTCCACCTTGCCCTTCTGGTTGGCGGTGGCTGGTGTGGCGGTGTCCTACTACTTCTACATGGTCAACCCGGCCATTCCTGCGGCTATCGGACGCGCCTTGTCGCCCGTGGTTCGCATCTTGGAGAACAAGTACTACATGGACTGGTTCAATGAGAATGTGTTGGCCGCTGGTGCCCGCAAGCTGGGTGTTGGCCTCTGGAAGGGCGGCGACATGGCCTTGATTGACGGCGCTGTGGTCAATGGCTCAGCGCAAGGTGTTGGGGCCTTGGCTGGCGTGGTCAGAACATTCCAGACAGGTTATTTGTCGCTGTATGCGCTCGTGATGGTGCTGGGTATCTTCGGTTTGATGACCTGGCAGTTGTGGCCATTTCTTTCGAGCCTGATGGGCCATTGATCGGACAGGCGGAGAAAAAGAATGGGTTATTTGAGTGTTGCCATTTGGTTGCCGATTGCATTCGGCACCGTCTTGCTGGCTTTCGGTCGCGACGAGCGTGCCGATTCCGCCCGCTGGATGGCCTTGGTGGGCGCCGTGGTGTCCTTCTTGGTCACCTTGCCCCTGATCACGGGCTTTGACACTGCATCAGCCAGTTTGCAGTTCGTCGAGAAACTGCCCTGGATTGAGTCCTTCAAAGTCAACTACCACCTGGGTGTGGACGGCATCTCGGTGTGGTTTGTGCTGCTGACGGCCTTCATCACCATCATTGTGGTGATCGCAGCCTGGGAAGTCATCACCGACCGTGCCCACCAGTACCTGGGTGCGTTCCTGATCCTGTCGGGCTTGATGATTGGCGTCTTTGCTGCCGCCGATGGTCTGCTGTTCTACGTCTTCTTTGAAGCGACCTTGATCCCGATGTACATCATCATCGGGATTTGGGGCGGTCCGCGTCGGGTCTATGCGGCCTTCAAGTTCTTCCTGTATACGCTGCTGGGCTCGCTCTTGATGCTCATTGCCTTGACCTATCTGTATTTCAAGGCTGGTGGCAGCTTTGACATCCAGACTTGGCACAAGATGCCGCTGCCCATGTCGGCGCAGACCTTGCTGTTCTTTGCCTTCTTTGCAGCCTTCTCGGTCAAGGTGCCGATGTGGCCAGTGCACACCTGGTTGCCGGACGCCCACGTCGAGGCGCCTACTGGCGGCTCGGTGGTGCTGGCCGCCATCATGCTGAAGCTGGGCGCTTATGGTTTCCTGCGTTTCTCCATGCCCATCGCCCCGGATGCGGCTCATGAGTACGCATGGCTCATCATTACGCTGTCCCTGATTGCCGTGATCTACATCGGCTTGGTGGCCATGGTTCAGCAAGACATGAAGAAGCTGGTCGCCTATTCATCGATTGCACACATGGGCTTCGTGACTCTGGGCTTCTTCCTCTTCAATGAGTTGGGCATGGCGGGCGGCATCGTGCAGATGATTTCGCACGGGTTTGTCTCGGGCGCCATGTTCTTGTGCATCGGCGTGCTCTACGACCGCGTTCACTCTCGAGAGATCGCAGCCTATGGCGGCGTGGTCAACACCATGCCTAAGTTCGTGGGCTTTGCGGTGCTGTTCTCCATGGCCAATGCCGGTCTGCCAGGCACGGCAGGCTTCATCGGCGAGTGGATGGTGATCTTGGGCGCCGTGCAGTACAACTTCTGGATTGGCGCCTTGGCGGCCACGGCGCTGATTTTTGGCGCGGCCTACACCCTGTGGATGGTCAAGCGCGTTTACTTTGGTGATGTGGCGAACGACAACGTCCGCGAGCTGACCGATTTGAACTCGCGTGAGTTCGTGATGTTGGGCATCCTGGCTGTGGCTGTGTTGGCCATGGGCCTGTATCCCAAGCCCTTCACGGATGTGATGCATGTGTCCGTCACCGAGCTGCTCAAGCACGTGGCAGCGTCCAAGATCAACTGACGCGGCCGGGAAAGCACTATGAATGAATTGAACTGGCTCGTCGCCGCACCTGAGATTTTTCTGCTCGTGGCTGCCTGCGTCATCGCGCTGGCAGACCTGTGGGTCATGGACGAACGCCGTCGCGTGACCTTCTGGCTGTCGCAAGCATCCGTGGCGGTTTTCACCCTGATGCATGCCAACCTTCTGAGCAACGGCTTGGCTACGGGTGCGGCGGCTTCCGTCAACGCCCTGCAGGGCCTGATGGTGTCTGACCCCATGGGGCATTTGCTGGCGGTGGCGGCCGGTGTGGCCGTGATGATCACTTTGGCCTATGCCCAGCCCTACATCGGCAGCCGTGAACTGTCCAAAGGCGAGTTGTACGTCTTGACGCTGCTGGCTTTGCTGGGCGTGTCGGTGATGATCTCGGCCAACAACTTCTTGGTCATCTATGTCGGCTTGGAGTTGATGAGCCTGTCGCTCTACGCACTCGTGGCCCTGCGCCGCGATCATGCGGTGGCGACTGAAGCCGCGATGAAGTATTTCGTGCTGGGCGCGTTGGCCAGCGGCTTCCTGCTCTATGGCATGTCCATGATGTACGGTGCCACCAGCTCACTGGATCTCCCCGAAGTCTTCAATGCCATTCAGACCGGCAAGATCAATCCCACCGTGCTCACCTTTGGTGTGGTGTTCATCGTGGCTGGCTTGGCATTCAAGCTGGGCGTGGTGCCCTTCCACATGTGGGTGCCAGACGTCTATCAAGGTGCGCCGACGGCCATCACCTTGATGATCGGTGGCTTCCCCAAGTTGGCGGCCTTCGCGGTGACGATTCGCATTTTGGTCGAAGGCCTCAGCGGCGTCGCCCACGATTGGCAACAGATGTTCATGTTCTTGGCCGTCTGCTCCATGGCGGTCGGCAACTTGGCCGCGATTGCCCAGACCAACCTCAAGCGCATGTTGGCCTACTCGGGTATTGCGCAGCTGGGTTTCATGCTGCTGGGCTTCACGCCCACGGTGGTGGCACACAACACGCTGAATGCCGCTAACGGCTACAGCTCGGCGATGTTCTATGTGATCACCTATGTGTTGACCACGCTGGGCACCTTCGGCCTGATCATGTTCATGTCCCGCCAGGGCTTCGAGAGCGATGAGGTGTCGGACCTCGCTGGCTTGGCCAAGCGCAATCCCTGGCTGGCGGGCGTGATGACCATCTTCATGTTCTCTTTGGCAGGGGTGCCCCCGATGGTGGGCTTCTATGCCAAGTTTGCGATCCTGCAAGCCCTGGTCAGCACGAACGAAGCGCTGTACATCGGTTTGGCCATCGCGGCGGTGATGCTGTCCTTGATCGGTGCCTTCTACTACCTGCGTGTGGTCAAGGTCATGTACTTTGACGAGCCCAAAGACGCGGCACCCGTGCCCGCACAAGGCCCTGTTGGCATCTTGCTGGCGGCCAATGGCTTGGCTGCTCTGGGGCTGGGCTTGATGCCCGAAGGCTTGATGGCACTGTGCCGCCAGACCATCGTCGCGGCCCTGGCCAGCTGAGCCACCGCCGATCATGACCTCTGCCACAGCGGTTTGGGTGGTGTTGGTGTTGGCGGTCTTGGCCGCCAACTTGCCCTTTGCCAACGAGCGCGTTTTGCTGGTGGGCCCCAAAAGAGCGCCCAAGTCTTTCGCGTGGCGTTTGCTTGAGTTGGTGCTTTTTGGTGGGCTCACGCTCCTGGCGGGCAGCTTGCTGGAATCGAGCTTGGGTCAAATCGCCCCGCAGCGCTGGGAGTTTTACGCAGCGTTCGTGTGCCTGTTTGTGACCCTGGCCTTCCCGGGCTTCATTTGGCGTTATCTCCGCAAGCAGCCGCGCGCTGATGTCTGACGCTCACTTGGTCGAAACCCGTCTCAGTTCAGAGCAACTGGTGCGGGGCAACTTTTTGGATGTCCGCCGAGACACCATTGGGCTGCCTGATGGTGGCCAGGCCACGCGAGAGTATGTGGTCCACCCGGGGGCCGTGATGGTTGTGCCCATCCTGGACGATGGTCGGGTCATCGTGGAGCGGCAGTATCGCTATCCTTTGCAGCAGGTCATCTTAGAGTTCCCGGCCGGCAAGCTAGACGCTGGTGAGACCGGACAGCGCTGCGCGATGCGCGAATTGGCCGAGGAAACCGGCTATAGAGCCCGGCAATGGGCGCGTGCGGGCGTGTTGCACCCCACCGTGGCGTACTCCACAGAGTTCATCGAGATTTGGTTTGCCCGCGACCTCTACCTTGGCCAGCGCAGCTTGGACGAAGGGGAGTTCATCGAAGTTTTGGCCATGGAGACTGCGGCCCTGGATGCAGCCGCCTATGAGGGCGCGCTGACCGACGCCAAGTCGCTGATCGCGCTGATGTGGCTGCAAAAGTCCCAGAGTGGCCAATGGCCTCTGAACTGGATGGCTGTGACTGAGGCGCCGCAGGGTTAAGGTTGGCGCATGAAAGTCTTCAACCTCTGCTGCGCGCATGGCCACGCTTTTGAAGGGTGGTTTGGCTCGGAAGCCGACTATCAGTCTCAGACAGAACGCGGACTGCTGAGTTGCCCGCTGTGTGAGGACACGCAGGTGACTCGCTTGCCCAGTGCCCCCAGGCTCAATTTGGGCGCAGCCGCAGGGCCCGAGGTCTCCGCGCCCGTTGAAGCCCCAGTGTCCCAAGCGCAGCATGACCATGCCAAGGCCTTGGCGGCGCTGCAGGGCGGACTGCTGCAGGCCGTGAAGGCCGTGATGGCCAATACAGAAGATGTGGGGACTCGTTTTCCTGAGGAGGCACGCCGCATCCACTACGGGGAAGCGGCCGCCCGCAACATTCGCGGCCAAGCCAGCGCGCAAGAGCGGGCCGAACTGGCTGAGGAGGGGATTGAGGTGGTGGCGCTCCCTACACCCAAAAGCCTTACCGGGCCGACCCACTGAGGTGTGTCAGGCCCAGCGCGTCTGCGGCCTTGCTTTGCAACCGCGTTTGGTGGCGCGGCGTGGAGGTCAAAGCATCTTGCCCGGATTGAGGATGCCATGCGGGTCCAACGCCCGCTTGATGGCGCGCATCATGTCCACGGCCACCGCCGACTTGCGCGTGGCTAAGTCTTCACGCTTCAAGGCACCAATGCCATGTTCGGCTGAAAACGACCCGCCGAGTTGCATGATCTCGTCATAAACCCAAGCGTTGATGGGGGCCTCATGCTGCGCCAGAAATGCCGCGGCCTCTTGGCCCACGGGGGCCTGCACGTTGTAGTGCAAATTGCCGTCCCCCAAATGCCCAAAGGTGATCAAGCGCACACCCGGCAGCGCATCGGACAGGCGCTGACCCATGGACCGCACGAACGCCGGGATGGCCGACACCGGCAAAGACACATCGTGCTTGATGTTCAGCCCATCTTGGCTTTGTGCCAGTGGGATGGACTCGCGCAAATGCCACATGGCTTTGGCGTGACCCAGGCTGTCCGCCAGGGCGGCATCATGAATCTCCTCGGCCTCGAGTGCAGACTCCAAGACCTGTTCCATTGCCAAACGGCAGGCAGCCTCAGACCCAGAAGCCTCCAGCAGCACGCACCACGGCGCAGGTGGCAGGGGCTGGCTCAGAGCGGGGAAGTGTTGAGCCACCAGTTGCAAAGCCGCTTCAGCCATGATCTCAAAGCCCGTCAGTTGGGCATCTAAGTGCTGCCGGGCGCGATGCAGCAGGGCAACGGTCTGATCAATCGTTTGGCAGGCCGCCAGCGCCGTGACCTTGGCCGCTGGGGCAGGGAAGAGCTTGAGGGTCGCACCCGTGATCACGCCCAGAGTGCCTTCACTGCCTACGAACAGGTCGCGCAGGTCGTAGCCGGTGTTGTCCTTGCGCAGTCCACTCAATCCCTCCCAGACCTCGCCTTGGGCGGTGACGACCTCCAGGCCCAAGCACAACTCCCGTGCATTGCCGTAACGCAATACCTGAGTTCCTCCGGCGTTAGTCGCTAGGTTGCCGCCGATGGTGCACGAGCCCTCTGCCGCCAAGCTCAGCGGAAACAGCAGGCCCGCCTCGGCGGCTGCGGCTTGCGCCTGCGCCAAGATCACGCCGGCATCCACGGTCATCGTGAGGTTGGCGGTATCCAAGGCGCGGACCTTCCGCATTCTGCTCAGGCTCAGGACCACTTGCTGGCCCGACTCATCCGGCACACCTCCGCCCACCAGCCCCGTATTGCCGCCTTGCGGCACCACGGCGACGCCATGCTGAGCGCAGGCCTTGACGACAGCGGCAACCTCCTGAGTAGAGGCTGGGCGAACCACCGCCAGTGCGCGGCCTCGATAGCGCTTGCGCCAATCCCACTCCCAAGCGCTGAGATCTTGGTCGGTGAGCACCTGGGTGGCGCCCAACAGGGTGCTAAGCTCTGCGAGCAGTTCGTGAAAGCGGGACATCAAGGCGCGGAGGAGGGTGGCGATTCAGTGACTTGCCCCTGTGCCAGGCGCCACCGCACCTGGGCCGCACAGGCCGCAAACAGGACCACACACAAGGCCACCTCAATCATGGCCAAAATCTGGGACAGCCCGGTCTCGCTGGTCGCACGCACCAAGCCTTCGCCGCAATACACCCAGACCAAAAGGCTGAGCCAGCGATAGGTGTAGAGGCGATAGCGCCACAGCCCCACCAGCGGGAAAAACAAAGGGATGACCTTGATGGCCAAGGTGCCACGGCCGGTGGGTGCGAGCCAAAGCTCCCAGGCCAAGCCCAGGCAGATCAAGGCGACAACGGCGGAAAGGGCCACCGTTCGCGTCCAGCGCACCTTGGCGCTGGGGCGTTGAGGAGGGTGCGAGCCCTCAGCGGAAGCATCGACGACGGAAGAATCTGACAACATCTTTGGCATGATAGCCGCCATGAGCACCACAAGAGACTGGCGCGGCGATGGACGCCAGCGTTTGGCTGAAGCCCTAGAGACCCTCAGAAACTGGCCTTGGTTTGACACCGTCAAGACCTTGCGCCTGCGGTTCCGAGAAGATCGCTTGGGGCTGACTGCGGGCAGCTTGACCTTCACCACCCTGATTGCCCTGGTGCCCTTGCTCACGGTGATGCTGGCCGTGTTCACGGCGTTCCCCATGTTCGCCAACTTCCAAGACTCGCTGCAGAAGTACTTTTTGCAAAGCTTGGTGCCGGACGGCATCGCCAAGCCGGTGTTGGGCGCGCTCACACAGTTCTCTAGCAAAGCCCATAAGCTGGGCACCGCCGGGCTGGTGTTCTTGGTGGTCAGTGCGCTGGCCCTGATGTTGACCATTGACCGCACGCTCAATGGCATTTGGCGCGTGCGCAAGCCTCGCCCACTGGCGCAGCGGGTCCTGGTGTACTGGGCTGCTGCCACGCTGGGGCCCTTGGTGCTGGGGGTCAGTCTGAGCCTCACCTCCTATGCTGTGTCGGCCTCCAAAGGCTTTGTCGGCAACATGGCTGGGGGCACACGCTTGTTGTTTGATGTGGTGGAGTTCGTCTTGTTGGCGGTGACCATGTCGGGCCTGTTTCACTATGTCCCCAACACCCATGTGCGTTGGCGCCATGCCATTGCCGGCGGCATCTTTGTGTCGGTGGGCTTTGAATTGGCCAAGCGTGCACTGAGCTGGTATGTCAGCTCCGTTGGCTCCTTTTCCACCATCTATGGCGCGTTCGCCATCGTGCCCATCTTTTTGCTGTGGTTGTACTTGAGTTGGGTGATCGTGCTGCTAGGGGCGGTGGTGGCGGCGTATGCGCCCAGCCTCCAGATGCGCGTCGTCCGTTTGGGCGACACGCCGGGCTTGCGCTTTGCGCTTGCACTCAAAGTCTTGGCTGCCCTCAACCAAGCCCGTACAGCGAGTGTGCGAGGCCTCGATATGGCGCATTTGGCCACCCAGCTTCGCATTGAGCCTATCCAACTGGAGCCGGTGGTCGAAGAGCTCATGGGCCTGGATTGGGTGGCACGGCTCGACGAGGACGGGGGCCAGCGCTATGTGCTACTGGCTGAGCCCGAGCACACGGTGGCGGCGCCCTTGATCAACAGCATGCTTCTGGCACCACAGGATGAACTGCTGACCTTCCGCTCGCGGGCTGGTTTGGACCGTATGGTGCTGGCGGACCTGCTGCGCCACTGAGGGCGAGTGCCGCTCAGGCGGGGTGCAACACCACCAGCAGCCCGCGGGCCGGTGCGGTGCTCAGATTGCGGATCACATGCGGCTGATCGACCGCATAGCGTGCGGTGTCACCGGGGGCGAGCAGGCTGTCGACCCCGCCTGTGCTGACTTGCATTTCACCCTCGAGCACCGTGAGGTGTTCCCGGGAGCCCGGCTCGTGAGCGTCCGAGGCCAAAGCGCCTTGGGCCTGAATCACGAGCTCGTACCACTCGAACACGCCTGCCAGCTCAATAGGCCCCAAGATCCGAAGCTCACACAGGCCGTCCGGGCTGCGCAAGGAGGGCGTGGCATGGGCGGCCACCGTGGTGACAGGCGGTGCTGGGGGCTTGTCGCCGCCCAACAGGTCGGCCATCGACACACCCAAGGCATTCGCCAAGCGCCAAACCACCGCGACGGTTGGGTTGGCTTGATTGCGTTCGATCTGCGAGAGCATGGATTTAGAGACACCCGCTTGGCGCGAGAGTTCATCCAGCGACAGCGCTTTGGCTTGGCGCAGGCCCGCGAGGGTCTGGCCGACTTTGGGTGGCTCGGCAGGGGCAGGGCGGGGCAGGTTCATGGCAGAGCCTTGGGCGGATCACCTCAAGGAGGGCAAAAAGTGGGGACAAGGGCTTGACGGCCAACAGCTTGTTCGTAATACTGCGCACGTGTTCGATATATCGAACAAACGCATTTCTAATGAACGCGTCCAATGGCGCGATCATCTCACAACCTAGAGCCGCGCCGCATCATGAGCACACCTACCGACTTTCTGACCCACATCCAAGCCGAGTTGCAAGGCTTGAAGGATGCAGGTCTCTTTAAGGGCGAGCGCATCATCGCCACGCCGCAGGGCGCGGTGGTGCGCACTGCCGATGGCCGCCAAGTCATCAACCTGTGTGCCAACAACTACTTGGGCTTGTCCAGCCATCCGACCGTGATTGAGGCCGCCCATGAGGCGCTGCGCACCCATGGTTATGGGCTCAGCTCGGTGCGCTTCATTTGCGGCACACAAGACCTTCACAAGCGCTTGGAGGCCCGCTTGGCGCGTTTTCTGGGCACCGAGGACAGCATCTTGTATGCCGCCGCCTTTGACGCCAACGGCGGCCTCTTCGAGCCCCTGCTGGGCGAAGCCGATGCCATCATCAGCGACGAGTTGAACCACGCCTCCATCATCGACGGCATTCGCCTGTGCAAAGCTCAACGCTGGCGCTACAGCCACAACAACTTGGCTGATCTGGAGCGCTGCTTGCAAGAAGCCGACGCCAAGGGGGCGCGCTTCAAGCTGGTGTTTACCGACGGCGTGTTCTCGATGGACGGCACAGTGGCACAGTTGGACAAGATCCGAGCGCTGTGTGACCGCTATGGCGCATTGCTCGGCATTGATGAATGCCACGCCTCGGGCTTTATGGGCCAAACCGGCCGGGGCACGCATGAGCACCGGGGTGTGTTCGGCAAGATTGACATCATCACTGGCACATTGGGCAAAGCCCTGGGCGGTGCGTCGGGCGGCTTCACGGCGGGCCGCAAAGAGGTGATCGAGCTGCTGCGCCAGCGCTCGCGCCCCTATCTCTTCTCCAACACCGTGGCCCCCAGCATCGTGGGCGCATCCATCGCCGTGCTCGACCTGCTGGAAGGCTCCACCGCCTTGCGCGACAAGCTCGAAGACAACACCCGCTACTTCCGTGAGGCGATTCAAGCCGCGGGCTTCGAGATCAAGCCCGGTGATCATCCCATCGTGCCCATCATGGTCTATGACGCGGTCAAGGCACAGCAGCTCAGCGCTCGCCTCTTGGAGTTGGGTGTTTATGCCGTCGGCTTCTTCTTCCCCGTGGTGCCCAAGGGCCAGGCCCGCATCCGCTGCCAGATGAGCGCTGCGCATGATCGCCAGCACCTGGAGCAAGCCGTGGCGGCCTTTACCCAGGCCGGTCGCGAGCTGGGCTTGATTCAGTAAGGAGCGCCCCCATGAGCACCCCGCGCATTCTCATCATTGGTGCCAACGGCCAAATTGGCACGGAACTAGCCGAAACCCTGGCGCAGCGCTTGGGCCCACAAGCTGTGATCACCAGCGACGTGTCGCCCAAGGGCCGCGTGCCCACCCTGCAGCACGAGACCTTGGATGTGACCGACATCGCGGCGCTGACCGCCGTGGTCGAGCGCCACAGCATCACCCAGGTCTATCACCTGGCTGCAGCCTTGTCAGCACGAGGCGAGCAGCACCCGATGTGGGCTTGGGACCTGAACATGAAGGGCCTGCTCAATGTGTTGGAAGTGGCCCGCACCCACAAGCTGGAGCGCGTGTTCTGGCCCAGCTCCATCGCGGCCTTTGGCCCGACCACGCCACGCGACTTCACCCCGCAAAAAACCATCATGGAGCCGACCACGGTCTACGGCATCTCCAAGCTGGCGGGCGAGGGCTGGTGCGCCTGGTACCACCGCATGCATGGCGTGGATGTGCGCTCCATCCGCTATCCCGGCTTGATCAGCTGGAAGACGCCCCCCGGCGGCGGCACCACGGACTATGCGGTGGAGATCTTTCACGCGGCCCTCAAAGAACGCCGCTACACCAGCTTCCTCGGGCCCGAGACGGCACTGCCCATGATGTACATGGACGATGCGATCCGAGCCACGCTGGAGCTGATGGACGCGCCGGCCGATGCCATCCAGGAGCGGACCTCCTACAACCTGGCGGGCATCAGCTTCACGCCTGCGCAGATCGCTGAGGCCATTGCTGCGGAACTGCCTGGCTTCCAGATCGACTACGCACCGGACTTCCGCCAAGCGATTGCGGATTCCTGGCCGCGCTCGATTGATGACAGCGCCGCGCAGCGCGACTGGCGCTGGGCTCAGCGCTTTGACTTGCAAGCCATGGTGCGCGAGATGCTGACCCAGCTTGCCGCCGTGCAGCAGGCTCAGTGAGCCTCGCCCAGCCCCAAACGCTCCAGGCGATATCTGAGCGTATCGCGTGAGATGCCCAGCAGCCGCGCTGCGTGGGTGACATTGCCCTCGGTGCGGGCCAGGGCCGTCTGGATCAAGCGCCGCTCTGTGCGGCCCAGATTGAGGTCTTCCTCTGTGGAGGGCGTTGCTGCAGGCCCGGCCTGTGGCGCTGTGCTGCTGCCAGCGCTGCGGCCCAGGTCGGCGGCAGTCACCCGCTCGCCGCGGGCCATCAGCACGGCTTGCTCGATGGTGTTGCGCAGCTCGCGCACATTGCCGGGCCAGTGGTGGCGCAACAGCGCGTCTTGCGCGCCGGCGTCAAAGCACAAGCCTTCACGGCGATAACGGGCGGCTTGCTGGTCTAGAAAGCGTTGGGCCAGCAGCATCACATCGTCGCCCCGCTCGCGCAGCGGTGGCACCACCAACTCCACAATGCGCAGGCGGTAGAACAGGTCAGCGCGAAACCGGCCTTCTTTGACCCAGGTCTCCAGCGGCTGGTGCGTGGCGCTGATGATGCGCGCACGCACTGCTTGGTCGCGCAAGCCACCCAGGCGCCGCACGCGCCGCTCTTCCAGCAGCTTCAGCAGCTTGACCTGCGTGCCCGGTTCCGTCTCAGCGATTTCGTCCAAAAACAGGGTGCCGCCTTCGGCGGTTTCCACCAGGCCCACCTTGCGCTGCTGGGCCCCGGTGAACGCGCCGCGCTCGTAGCCAAACAATTCGGCCTCGATCAAAGAGCCGGGCAGGGCGCCGCAGTTGAGCTCCACAAAGGGCTGGGCTTGGCGCGGGCCGTCGAAGTGCAGCGCTCTGGCCACCAACTCTTTGCCAGTGCCCGTCTCGCCACGGATCAACACCGCCGGCGCCTGGTCATCGGCCAAGTTCCGCTCGGCCTCCAGCAGAGAGGCCACTTGCGCCCTCAAGGCCTGCATCGCAGCAGACTGGCCCAGCAGTTTGTCCAAGCCGCTGCTGGCGGCCGCGCGGCCTTCGTAATAGCGCACTGTTCGCTGCAGGCGGTCTTGGGTCAGCAAGCGCTCCAGGACGAGCTTCATCTCCGCCAGCGCCACGGGCTTGGTCAGGTAATCCGCAGCGCCGGACTTCAAGGCTTGCACTGCCAGGTCCACGCTGCCGTAGCCCGTCATCAACACCACGCAGCACTGCGGGTCTAGAGCCCTCAAGTGCTCTAGCGCTTGCAGACCCTTCATGCCCGGCAGGTTGTGATCAAGCAGCACCACATCGGGCCTGAAGCTTTGGAACAGGCCCAAACCTTCTTCGGCACTGCTGGCCACCCGGCACTCATAGTGTTGTCGCTCCAGATAGAGCGCGACATTGCGGGCGAGCGTCTCTTCGTCGTCAATGATCAGAACCGCATGACTCATGGCGTGGGGGCCAGTGGCGTCGCACTGGCGCTGGGCTCTGGGTTTTGGGCGGGCCGAACGGGCAATGTCAGGATGGCCGAGCAGCCGGCGCCGGGCGCACTCTCCAAATGCAGCGTGCCTCCCGCACGCTCGGCAGCGCGGCGAGCCAGGGGCAAGCCCATGCCCAGGCCTTGGGGCTTGGTGGTGAAGAAGGGACGGCCCGCCTGGGCTTGGTGGTGGCTGGCGATGCCGCTGCCTTGGTCGGCAACGACGATGCGCACCTGTGCACCCTGGCGCCGCGCGTACAGGGTGATGGTCTGGCCTGGGCTGCTGGCTTCGGCGGCGTTGCTCATCAAGGAGGCCAGGACCTGGGCCATCAGCACGGGGTCCAGGTTCACCTCACCCAGGTCGTCCGGCCATTCGCAGACAAAGGGCTTGCCTTGGCTTTTCAAGTCGGTGGCAAAACGCGCTTCGGTGGCTTCCAGCGCCGTGGCCACGTCGCAGCGGCCCAGACTGGTGGTGTGCTCGCTGCCATACGTGAGCAAAGCACGCACCAATGCTTCAATCCGGTCAGCCTCTCGCATGATGGTTTGAGGCGCCATCGGCGCATCGCTGCCCAGGGCCAACTGCAACTCAGCCGAGCTGCGGATGGAGCTCAGTGGATTGCGAATGCTGTGGGCCACGGAGGCCGCGATCTCACCCATCATGGCCAGAGCTTCGGCATCGACCAAGCGGGCCTGTTGGGCGCGCAGGTCACGTTCGATGCGCAGCACAAACAGGCTCAGCAGGCCAAACAGCAAAGTGCCGCCCAGCGCCGCGCCCAGCCACAAGCGCCGCTCACCTTCGGCAATGGTTTGGGTCAGCGCGGTCGGCTGGCGGTAGAGCTCAATCACGCCCACTACCTGGCCGCCTGCCTTGTCTTTCACGGGAATGTAGTTCTCTACAAAGCCGCTGCGTGAGGGCGCCAGCAAAAGGTGTTCGGCTTTGTTGTGATGATCTTCGGCCCAGTGCGCCACCAGTTGCCCGGAGAGCGCCTCATCCAGCTCGTGATTGGCGCCGAATTGCCGGCCGGTGAGCTCAGGTCGGCTGGACCACAGCACACGCCGCTCCGGGGTGTAGACATTGATGCGCAGCACATCCGGCATGGCCGATATGTGTGCCAGGAATTCTTGAAATCCAGCGTCGCCTTCCAGCGAGCCACGGCGAAACGTCGGCACCACATGCTGGGTGTCTGCCACGCTCTGAACAAAGTCTTGGCTGAGTGCCGCATCGCGCGCGAGCAGTCGGCTTTGCATAAAGCCCGTGAGCACCTGGGCCAAGGCGGCCGCCAACAAGGCCATGCCCACAGCACCCAGCAACAGAAACTGGCGCGTCAAGGGGCGGTGGCGTGCTGTCATCAGCGCAGATGGTAAGGGATGGGGCGCGGTCAAGGGCATTGCGCTGCTTGCATGGAGCAAGCCCTTGACGGCCCTCAAACTGCTGAGATCAGCGGACGCGGCAGCGTGCTGTCTGGGTGGCGACGACTTGGCCGTTTGCATCCAGCAAGGTCCCGGTGGCTTGGCCGCCCGTGATGAAGGTGGTGGACAGCGGTGTGGCACCACGGCGGATGTCGCGCTGCTGGCTGGAGAAGTCAAAACCGACCTCGTCGCCCACGCTCGCACGCGCGGCAGCTTGGGCCGTGTTGGGCCCCGACGTCAGCACGGCGCTGTAGGTGCCGGGAACCAGGTTGGTGCCGTCGATGGAGGCGGTGGAGCGGTCGGCGCGCTTCTCGCACTTGACGCGAATGCTTTGCGCTTGAGCGGCGGTGCTCAAAGCCAGCAGAGCGGCGACAGCGATGAGTGTGTTGGACAGTTTGGTCATGATGCTTCTCCTGAAGGTCTTGAAGGGCAGATTTGTCTGCCAGTGGGGCCTGCCCCCAATGGGCCGGCCTGCCTTCAACATTGCAAGCAGCGTGCCAGAATGTGCAAAACGACCATTTATAGAAGTTCTCCCTGGGGAGATGTAGATGTCGCAGGACCCAACGACGCCTGTCAAAAGGGGGGGGACGTTTGAATTGATCCAAAGACCAGACGGCCCAAAAAAGCCTAAAAACGGCGGCGGATCAAAGACTTAGGGAAAAAGCGGGGGAGAAGCTCAGACGTTTATTTTGACCCAGGGGGAGTTAGAAAAAAGCTCGGTTTTGGGTCGAAAAATAGGCGGGGCGGGGCTGGAGAGTGATGCAGACGGCGCTGGGAAGCGCTCGAAATTGGGGCCGGCGGGAGCCGGCCCGGGGTCAGCGGGGGGCGCGGCCCGCGATGACTTGGTAGCGCTGGGTGGCGAGGTCGGCGGTGGAGTGGGCCTCCAGCGCGGTGACGACGGCGGCGGTGCCGTACTTGGTTTTGACGTTGGGGGTAACGCGGATCACCTGGGCTTGGCCTTGGGCGGGCCGGGCAACGTCGGGCACCACCACCAACTGGGCGGCTTGGCGGTCCCACAGCACGGCGCGGTAGTCGCGCAGCAGCGAAGGCACGCGGTCGGTCAGTTCTTGGGGCCAGGCGTTGGCCAAGTCGGCGGTGGCGGCGATGGCGCTGCCGCGCAGCTCCACGGCGGCCACGGTTTCTAGGCCGTCGAGCATGGCGCTATCCAGAAAGCCGAGGATTTGGGCGTCGCCTTGGGCGGCTTTGCCGCTGTTTTGAAAGGCTTTCCAATTGGCTTCAATGGCTGTTTGAAAGGCCGGAGAAACGGTTTTGTCGGTCACCGGGCCGCGCAGCTCTTTGGGCAGGCGGGCGATCTTGGCGCCGAGCGCCAGCTCGGGCGTGATCCAGCTCTTGCCCACGTTGTGATCCCAGCCAGGGTCGATGCCGACTGGCACGCGGTCGGTGATCTCGCCGTCTCGGGTGACCACGTCGCGGGTCTGCATCTGGAAGGGCTCGGACTGGGACAGGCCCTTGCGCTCCATCTCGGCCTGGCTGTAGGCGCGCACGGTGCAGCGGCAGCCCCAGCCGTTGGGCGGGTAGTGGGTTGACCAGAAGGGGTCGTCGACAGGGTAGACCTTGCCGTCCCACTGGCGGTGCTGCTTGCGGACGCGGGCGTCGCCTGCGGTGCGGTATTGCAGGAAGGGGCGAGCCTCTTTGTTGGCCTGGAGCTGCGCCCAGCGCCCGGCCATGTGGGCGCTGCGCATGTTGGTGTCGAAGATCACCGCCGTGCGCCAGCCGCGCTTGCCGTTGTAAGACCAGCCCCGCTCTTGGACGATGCGGTCGAAGTCCTTGCGAAACGCGGTGAGGGTTTGGCCGCTCTCCAGACCTTTGACCAGGGCGTCTTGAATGTCGCGCGCCAGGTCGGCCGTGGTGGCGCCGGCCACCGTAAACACCTTGCCGTGGACCGGCCCGGCCAGGTCGTCCCAGCGCACGCTGGCCTCGGGCAGCTTGCCGCGCAGGTATTGGATGGCCTCGTCGAAGCGTAGGCCGAAGGGCTCAACGGCCATTACTTCGCCATCCAGTACTGAACGGACTTAACTGTCAGCCCTAGGCCCCTGGCTAATTCGTATTCAACTTTCGCCCCCCGGCTTTTCTCCCAGCCGGACAGCATAGCCAGGCCATCACAGGTGATCAGCTGGGCGATGTCTGCCCGCATGCAGGCCAGCCAGCCAGCGGCGGGATCGACGTTGATCTCGGCCGGGTTGACCACTTCAAAGCCCCGGGCGCGCAGGGCGGCGGCGGCTTGGTGGAAGGCGGGGAAGTTCAGCTCGGGCAGGCCGCTCATGGGGCCTGCGACGTAGAGGCGGGGCTTGGTGCTCATGCTGCGTTGGTGGCCGAGCCACGGAGGATGGAGTACTGCAAGGCGCGCTCGATCACCTCGCGCAGGGCCTCGTCGTCCATGACGCCCACCACGTCTTCCAGGGCGGCTTTGAACTCGGCCAGGGTTTTGCCTTGGGCCTCGTAGTCGGCCAGCATCTGGGCGACGGGGGCGATCATGGACGTTTCAATCGCCTGGTCTGCCGCCTCGGTGGCCAGGGTGATGGCCTCCTCTTCCGTCATGCCTGCCGCTTTGGCAAAGGTGAGCCCGGCCAGGCCGGAAAGCTCCAGCTCGGTGGGCGGTGTGGGCTCGCCCTGCTTAGGGGCGGGCTTTGAGGGCTGAGCGGGCAGCGCGGGGGCAGCTGCCTTGGGGGCGGTGAGCCGGTCGGCCTCGTCTTCAGCCTCGGGGATGCCCAGCTCTTCCAGCAGTGCGCTCTTGCTGGGGTTCGCGCCCATGGCCACGGCGATCTGGTAAGTCTCGGCGCGGTCTTTGCCCGCCTTCTCGTTGCGGAAGAACTCCAGCGTGGGCGGTGCGACGCCGTCGCCGATGTTCCAGCGGGTGATCCACTTGAAAATTTGGCCCATGCCAGCGGCGGCGGTGTCGCGGTCGCTGTCGTTGATGGCGGCTTGGCGCTCCGCCGCCGTCTCGCTGGCGGCGCGGGCGCCCACGCCGTTCAGCTCGGAGACCATCGCCTGGCCGTTGATCGCTTTGCTGATCTCGGCATTGGCAAGCTGGATAAGCTGAAGCTGCGGCAGGCTGCCAGAGCCAGAGGAACTGGGCACCAGCAGCTCTAGGCCCGTACCCTCTTGCGTGACGACGTAGCCGCTCTCCACCATCTCGGCAATAGCGGCTTCGAGCTTGTCGATGTCCGCCTCAGAGGTGCCCATGGGGTAGCGGGCCACGGGCCACGGCAGGCCGTGCTTTTCGCAGTACTTGACGAAGTACTTCCAGCCGCCGGTCTTGAACGTCCAAGCCCAGAAGCACGCGCTCAAGATCGCGATGCCGTAGGGGTTGGTGGCGTCTGCCATGTGGCGGCTGATGACGTAGCGCCATGGGTCTACAGGCTCGCCCTGCAGGCCGCTGCCTTTGCTGATGAGCAGCGGTGAACCATCAGCCTTGAACGTGAAGCGGCGGTTGGGCCTATCCACCACGGCTGTGGGCAGGTACAGGCCGTTGACCAGGTCGGGCACCACCTCGTGGGCGCGGTAGCCGTAAAGCACCGAGCTGGCCATCTGCCACATCACCTCCATCCAGTCGGTCTGCACGCCGTTGGTGTCCACACCGCAGGGGGCGGTGCTGCGCATCCACTCTTCGCAGATTTGATGGGCGCGCAGGCTCGCCGCGTCGCCCTCATTGCCCGGCAGCAGGCGGTACTTGTAGGAGCGGAAGTTTCCCCGCAGGCTGCGAATCTCGCCCAGGATGTGGGGCTCGCGCACCATGCCGTTGTAGACACGCTCTGCCTGCCCGATGCTTCGGAGGATCGGGTCTGGGTCAGGCATGGCCAGCAAACCGTTAAGCCAAAGCTGCGGGTCTGTCTCGGGCGTGGCCTGTGGCTTGCCCAGCATGCCGCGCAAGCCACCAATGAGTTTTGATAGGAGGGCCATGGCGTGGTTTGGTCTCAGTGGGTCGGGGTGGGCAAGGCGGGGGCGCGGCGCCTGCCGGTGCGAATCTTGGGCGTTCCACCCCGGCGCGAGACGGCGAGCTTCCAAAGCATTTCTAGTGCGTCTGGGCCGTCGTCGTGGTCGGCCTCGGGGTAGTGCCGCAACTGGGTGTTGAGCGTCGTGTGCGCCTGGCGGAAGCGGATCAGGCCATTGAACACATGGGGGCTGATGCCCTGAATGCGCAGGTCTTTGTCCGAGTGCGGTGTCACGGGCAATGCGGGCACCGGGACACCTTCAGCGGCGCTTCGTGCAACCAGAATCTGGCGCATGAACTCCTGAAACTGGATAGCCTCGAACGCCCACGCCAGGCAGTTGTACTCGCTCTGATACTGAATGATCAGGTCGATCTGCTTGTTGGGGACCATGCGGGCCACGCGGGCCTCCACCACATCAAGGATGCCCTTCTCACGGTCGAACCCGCCCACCAGGCAAGCCATGGGGTCGTTGCCCTTGTTGTTCCTGCCAAGGCTGGGGTCGTGTGCGCCATAGAAGACCCAGTCTCGGCAGGGAACAACCCAGTACTGCATGTTCGTGAAAAGGGCCGTCTCGTCGTTGGTCGGGTCGTTTTGATATTCGCAGTCGAAGGCCTTGTGGTTTTCGGCCCTGATCTGCATCAGGCGCAAGAGAGGCCGCATGGTGGGCCAAGAGACGACGGCGCCCCGCTCCATCTCGGCCTTGTTCTGCTCGTAGAACTGCGCGGCGGCGGTGGGGGCCTCGTTGCCCTGCAGGCCGCTGTCGTCGTCATCGGCCTCGGCCAGGTAGAGCTGCTCCCACTGCTCCCACAGGTCGAGCCTGTCGGGCCAGCGGGTGATGGCTTTGAACTTGACCCGCACCCAGCGCGGCTTCTTGTGATAGCGGTTTGCCACCGAGTCGTAGTGCAGGATGGTGTTCAGATAGAGCACATCCATGCTGCCGTCAGGCGGGCCAAGGTTCAGCACCGTCTTGGCCACCCAGTCTTCTGTCTTGTCGCGCTGGGCCTTTTGCCGGACGTTTTCGTCGTTCTCGATGTCGTCGAGAAAGACCAGGTCGGGCCGGTGCGGGCCGTGGCGCAGGCCCCGCATCTTTTTGCCCGAGCCGAAGGCCTGCATCTTGACGTTGTTGGCCGTGAGGATGACGCCCGCGTTCCAGACGCGGCCGGCGCCTGTGGCCTTGGGGTAGTCCATCATCAAGCGCGGGTTGGCCGTCAGCTCGGTCTTGATGGCCTCAAGCATGGTCGCGGCTTGGTCCCAGCTGTCCATCACAACGGGCATGAAGTGCTTGCGGCCGGTGACGATGCACCAGAGCGCCAGCAACTGCGTGCCCAAGGTGGACTTGGCCTCGCCCCGTGGGGCGGAGACGTTGATCAGGGCGCCAGATGGCGCGTCGATCAGGCCCGGCACGCGGTCATAGAACCAAGTGTGAAAGGCGCTTTCTGAGCCTTTGACGTAGTGCGGGAAGTAGGTCTTGGAGAAGAAGCGGAAGTCGGCCTGGGCGCGCTTGACGCGCTCAGCCTGGGCGGCGGGGTCGGTGCTGAAGCCTTCGCAGTCGGCCTCGATCAGCTTGCGCTGCTCGTCCGCATACGCGGCCAGCTCGGCCAAGAAGAGCTTGGGGTTGATGGCCTTGGTGCGGCTCACGCTTGCGCCCCGAACTCTTTGACCAGGGCGTCGCCCAGCGTCTCGACCACAGCCAAGAACTCAGCGCGGGCGGTGCCGTGCATGCGCTGGGTGAGGAATCGCACCACGTCCATGGCCACGGCCAGGCGGTTGGCATGGGGCGTGGCTTTGCCGGTTGCGTGGATGGCCTTGTTATAGGCGTCCATCAGCTGCACCAGAATCTTGGCGCGGGCCTCGGCGCCCATCTTCTTGTCAGCCTTGATCGCTTCAATCGTGGCCAAGAACTGCTCGGCGATCTCGTGCATCACCTGGTTGGCCATCTCGGCCACGCCGTCCTTGGTCATGCGGCGGGCGTTGCGGGCCACGTCCCAGTCATCACCGCTCTCGGCGGCCTGGCGCTTCCAGGTGCGGCATGTTGCATAGGGCACGCCCACGGCTTCAGCAGCCGAGGTGAGCGCCATGCCTTGCACGTACTTTGCGCGCAGCTTGTTGCGGGTGGCGGTGTCGTAGGCCATGCGGGCTTATGGGCTGAAAGCGGGCGGGTTACTTCAGGCCGCCGCGCAGTGCGGCAATGCCAGCGGCCACCAACGCGCTGGTGACGACGCCCAAGCCTGCGGCCTTGATCGCCGTGGAGCGCTCGTTGTCTTCCAGCTTGCCGATGCGGCGCTCGTGCCCGTCCAGGCGCTGGCTCAGGTGCTCTTTGAGGTCGGCGTGACGCCGCTCGCTGCTCTCGGCCTGGTGCTGCAGCAGCGCGGTGATGGTTTTGAGGTCACCGCGGACTTCTGCAATCTCTTGCAAGAGCTTGGCGTTTGTTTCGGCGTCTGACTGCGACATGGTGGTGGTCCCGAACGGTTTGTAGTGGTGGTGGGTGGCGGCCTAGGTCTTGCCTACTGGGGGCAGCCGTCAGTGGGCGCGCCCAGGTGTGCCAGCAGCAGGCACACCTGAGAGCGCAGAAGGTGGTACTGGCGCGCCACCGTCAAGTGGTTGGCCAGCAGGTCGGGCATCGAGCCCGAACGCGGTGGGGGCAGCGTGGGCGGCACCGTCAGCAGGCTGGCCGGGGGCGGCACCGGCACCGGGCGGGTGGCTTGCATCACCGCCCCAGGGTCCGGCATTGGCTGCGGCCCAGCGGCGCAGGCCGTCAGCATCAAGGCTGCACTCAGCAGCAGCAGAGAGCGGTTCAGAGATGGGCTGGGAAGCATAGGCGGCGGGCTCCTGCAAGGGGGTGAAGAAGGCATCGACCTGGGCGCGGTGTGCCTCTCGGCGCTGGCCCACACGGGCAGCGCTGGCCACGGCTGCAGCGGTGGTGGCCTGGGCAGCGCTTGCGGCCTGCACCACGGCGGTGGTGGTGGCGGTGGCCTGGGCGGCTTGGGCAGTGGCCGCAGTGGCGGCTGCGTTGGCACGGCACTTTTGGGCGCCGTGGTATGTGCCAAGCCCAAAGCCGCCCAGCAGAAGTGCCGCCAGCAGCATGAATACAGCACTGAAGAGGTAGACGCGGCTCACGACGCGCAGCTCCCCATGCCCCAGCTTGCGTACAGCGGCTCCCACTTGCGCAAGATCACCACCGGGTAGTGCTCGTTCTCGCGCTGGCTGGCCGGGCTCACGCCGGGGTTGATGGCGCACGTGGCACCCATGCACACCCCGGGGTTGGGGCTGAGCTTTTGCCGCTTGTAGACCCAACCCAAGCCGCCGTTGTAGGCAGCCAGCGCAAAGGCCATTTGCTCGCAGTGCGAAGCCGCTTTAACGCGGCTGTAAAGGTGCTTGTCGTAGGTGACCAAAGCGCGCAGCGCCCAGGTGGGATTGAGCGGCGCTCGCTCTCCCAGGCTGGCATAGGCGCCGCCGATCCACTGCGTGGTGGCGGGCATGAACTGGGCCAAGCCTTGCGCGCCCACCTGGCTGCGGGCATCCTCGCGCCACATGCTCTCTTGGTGGACTTGCGCCGCAAAGGTGGCCACCGGCGCGCCCAGGCCCCAGGCCAAGTGCGCCTCTTGGCGCAGCGTGCGCTTGTAGCGCTCGGCCTGTGCGGGCTGGGCCTGGGCCAGCACGCTGGTGAACAGCACGGCCAGCAGAACGGCATAGCCAAAGAAGCGTGCAAAAGCGCGGGTCATGTCAGGCCCCCAGGCCGACGCAGATGAGGCAGCCGACGACGATCACCGCGCGGCGCATCATGGCCATGGGGTAGGCGGTTGAGCTGACCTCCAAGAAGTCTAGCCCTTCGGCGCCAGCGATCTTGGCCGAGTCTTCCGGGTCCATGCTGATCTCATCAAGCAGCAGGTACTCATGCGGCCGGGCATAGGGGAACAGCGCCCGGTCAAGCCAGTAGCCGCCCCAGCCGCCTAAGCTCATCAGGTGCGCCTTGTAGAGGCTCACAGCAAAGATCGAGCCAGGGTGTGTGTGCTGTGCGAACAGCGCGGCGCTGAACAAGAAGATGGTGAAGATCAACCAGATGAACATTCGTGGCATAGAGGGCTCCAAACGGGTGAATAGGGTCTAAGCGAGACATGCAAAAGCACGAGCCCTGAGTGTCTGGAATGGGCCTGATATGGCCCCTGTGAAACGGTTCACAGGGGACGCAAAGCGGCTGTGGCGGTGCAATAGAAAAACACCAAACCAACACCGACAGAAAGCCTTGACATGACCTCAAACCCAAAGCCCGCCGAGGGCAAACGCAAGCTCGACACCGTGGTGCGGATGTGTGAGCTGGTGGCCGCACTGGCCAAAGGCCCCAAGACCCTGCAAGACCTGGAAGAGATGGTGGGCGCCCATGAAAGCACCCTGCTGCTGTGGCTTAAAGAGCTGAAGGACAGCGGCATGGCTTACCTGGCAGACAAAGGCGAGGCGGCGGGCGGCGTGCAGGGCCGCAAGCCCCAGCGCTGGGCGCTGCAGCCGCGCCCGTTTGCCTACCAAGACTTTGCGACACCCGCCGAGGTGCTGGAGGCTGAGCGCCTAGCCTTTGAGGCGTTGGCCAAGCCGCTGGGATATGACCTGAGCAATGACAGCGCCCCACTTGGCGACTACAACAGCCTCATCACCACCGCCCTGTGGCGCGGCTGGCGCGCCCGCGTGGGGGTGTGAGATGGCCACCTTCACGATCAACTTCATGAAGGCCTTTGCCCCCGCGATTGAAGCGGGCACAAAGACCAGCACCATCCGCAAAGAACGGGCCGATGGCCGCCGCCCCAAGGCGGGCGACACGCTGAAGCTCTACACCGGCCTGCGCACCAGTGGCACGCGCTTGTTGCTGGCTACGCCGGCCACGGCTGTGCACGGTGTGCAGATCGACTGTGAGGAGCGCAGCATCGTTGTGGATGGCCAGCTGCTGGGCGTGGCTGAGAAAGTGGCCCTGGCCAAGCAAGACGGCTTCACATGCCTAGAGGACTTGTACGGCTACTTCCAGGAAGCGCACCAGGGCCAGCTTGAGGGCTGGATGGTGGAGTGGGAAAAGCCCGCGCAGGGGGGCTTGTGATGGCACAAGACACCAAGATCGAGTGGGCTGACCACACCTTCAACCCGTGGGTGGGTTGCACCAAAGTAAGCCCCGCGTGCGACCACTGCTACGCCGAGGCTTGGGCCAAGCGTGGGGGCAAGGCTGCGGGCGTGGTGTGGGGTGGCGAGCGCCGCCGCACCAGCAAGAGCACCTGGGCAGCGCCCCTGAAGTGGAACGCCCAAGCGCAGGCCGAGGGGCGGCGCTATAGGGTGTTTTGTGCCAGCCTGGCCGATGTGTTTGACAACCAGGTGCCGGAGTGGTGGCGATGGGACTTGTTCCGCCTGATCGCCGTGACACCCCACCTTGACTGGCTGCTGTTGACGAAGCGCATCGGCAACGCTCGCGGGATGCTGAACAACGCAGCCGCAGCAGTTGCGGGCGAGTTTGTCGGCGCCGCCGAGTGGGACGGAAACCCGTGGTCGAACGTCTGGATTGGCGCGACTATCTGCAACCAAGCCGAGGCGGATCGGGATATTCCCAAGCTGCTGGAGGTGCCCGCAAGCGTGCGCTTCCTGAGCGTGGAGCCGCTACTCGGCCCCGTTGACCTGCGCTTCCACTTCTTCAGCGTGCCGACCGGGGAGACACGCACCCGTGGAGGCCTGCGACAGATGAAGCTGCGCAAGCCTGACGACGGCGGTGTGCATTGGGTCATCGTGGGCGGTGAGTCAGGCCCAGGCGCAAGGCCTATGCACCCGGACTGGGTGCGTGGCCTGCGCGACCAATGCCGCCGGGCGGACGTGCCCTTCTTGTTCAAGCAGTGGGGCGAGTGGTGGCATGGCGCCCGCATTGGCAAGGCCGCCGCCGGCCGCATGCTGGACGGGGTGGATCACACCGAGTTTCCCGCTGTGGCCCGCATCGCTTGTAAGGAGAGCACCGACTAAAGAACAGGGCGAGTGCCCTGGTGCGCTAACACCAGGACACCCGCCTCCGCCGTGAGTAGCCACGGCATCAGCCTAAGGCCCTGCCACCTGTACAGGCGGGCGCATTATCCGAGATGCCATGGAAGAAATCAGATGCGGGCAGTGCGCCCGCAAACTGGCGGTGGGCGACTACCGCCGCTTGCAGATCAAGTGCCCGCGCTGCGGCACCTTGAACGACCTGAGGGCCGAGAGCCCCACCCCTGAGCGCCGTGGAGCGTCAAACCGTGAGGAGTTGACCCATGACCACGACCGCACAGCGGGGAGCGCCCCCGCGAAAGAAGCACCCCCGTAACCCCATCACCCGGCCGGGCGAGAACGGCTTTGCCTACCGGCGCCGCTTCGGGATCATCCTGGAGTGCGCCACCGAGGCCGACCAGCAGCGGCTCTATAACCGGCTGCTCAAGCAGGGGCACGCCCCCAAGGTGGTGTGCGTATGAAGCTCACCATTCAACACAGCTGCGCGGACTTCAACAGCTACCGCGCCGCCCGGGTGAAAAGCCTGTTCAACGTGGAGAGCGGCGCCAACTTCAGCCTGGACGCAGAGCTAGACCTCGACAGCGCGCCTTGGAGCCTTGGGGTCATCGTAGGCCCCAGCGGCAGTGGCAAGACGAGCCTAGGCCGTGCCCTGTGGGGCGCTGGGGCCGTCTATGCGCCCAGCTGGCCCGCCGACAAGCCGCTGATCGACGCCATCACCCCCGAGGGCAGCTTTGATGACGTGACCACCGCCCTGGCCAGCGTGGGCCTGGGCAGCGTGCCCACCTGGCTGCGGCCTTACCCGGTGCTGAGTAACGGCGAGCAGTTCCGCGCCAACCTGGCACGGCTGATCGCCGAGGCCCCGGCCCGTGCCGTGCTGGACGAGTTTAGCAGCGTGGTAGACCGCCAGATCGCCCAGATCGGCGCGGGCGCCTTTGCCAAGGCCTGGCGCCGCACCCAAGGCCGGGCTGTGCTGCTGAGTTGCCACTACGACATCCTCGACTGGGTGCAGCCCGACTGGGTGTTTGACACCGCCACGGGCCAGTTCTCACGGGGGTGGCTTCGGCGACGGCCGCGCATCGACGTGGAGCTGTGGCAAACCGGCTGGGAGCATTGGCCAGCTTTTGAGCCGCATCACTATCTGAAGCTGCCGCGCATGATTGCCGCGACCAACTACGTGGCCAGCGTGGCCGGGGCGCCCGTGGCCCATGTGGCCGTGAGCACCCGGCCCGGCCTGGCAGAGGCCCGAGCTTGCCGCCTGGTGGTGATGCCCGAGTGGCAAGGCGCGGGCGTGGGCCTGCGCTTTCTGGACGCCGTGTGCGAGCGCTGGCGCCAGGGCGAAAACCGCTATTCAAAGCCCATGAAAACCCTGTTCCACACCAGCCACCCTGGCCTAGCGGCGGCACTGCGCCGCAGCGCGAAGTGGACGCAAGTCTCGGCCAACCTGGTGGGCGATGACAGGGCCAGAAGCATGCAGACCTTGCAGGCGTCCGCCGCCCGCAAAGGCAAGCCGGGCGTGCATGGCGCGGGCCACGGCGGCCACTTCAGGGCCGTGCAGGGCTTTCGCTACTTGGGGGAGCCGCTATGCGGGTGATGCTGATCGGCCAGAAGTGGCTGGGCCTGGAAGTGCTGCGCATGTGCATAGACGAGGGCCACGACGTGGCCGCCGTGAGCGCCCCGCGCAGCGACGACCGCCTGGCAGCACTTGCCAACGAGCTGGGCGTGCCCGTGTGCCAAGTGCCCACCGCGCTTGGCCCCGTGTGGGTGCCTGACGGCGTGGACGTGCTGGTGTGTGCCCATGCCCATGTCTTCATCACCTCAGAGGCCCGCGCCAAGGCCCGCCACGGGGCGCTGGGCTACCACCCCAGCCTGCTACCCCGGCACCGGGGCAGAGACGCGATTGTATGGACGCTGCACATGCGCGACCAGGTCGCTGGCGGCACGGTCTATTGGATGGACGACGGAGCCGACACCGGCCCCATCGCCTTGCAAGACTGGTGCTGGGTAAGGCCGGGTGATGACGCCCGCAGCCTGTGGGAGCGCGATCTAGGCCCCATGGGCGTGCGGCTGCTGAGAGACGCGCTGCGCCTGCTGGCCCAAGGCCGCCTGCAGCGGCATGAGCAAGACCCAGCGCTGGCGAGCTGGGAGCCCGCCTACGCGGTGGGCAAGAGGCTCAAGGGTTGAGCTCGGCGGGCGGCGGGTAAGGCGGCGGCCCGGCCTCGTCGTCTACACCGGGCGCCCGCTCAAAGCTGCAGCAGCCCGTTGCGGGCGACGCCTGCACCTTGGGGCAGCGCGGGTCGCGGCAAAAGCTGTGCGGGCCGCCCCAGGCCCAGCCGCCCCAGCTGATGCAGTGCCAGCAGGGGGCGGCGCTCATAGCTTTGGTCGCGGGCCAAGCTTGGTCCGCTGGATGCCCTTAACCTCATCAACCCAAACACCGACCATCATGTCCCCGTGGTACTCGGCATACTCTTTGAGCTTGCCCTTGATAGCGTCGTCGAGCGCAAGTGATGCAATGGCGTTTGGCTCCGCACGGATGTGCTCGGTGAAAACCTTGTTGCGTAGGTAGTCCGCATCAGTGACCTGCATGACCTTGATCACGTCACAAGGCGCGGAGCACTCATATGCGGCCAGGGAGTCACCATCCCTGCTGTGAATCTGGTGCCTTCCGTTCTTGCTGCCCGCGTACTTGAACATGAGCACGTTGGCGGCGGCTCGGCCCTCTTCTCGTTGCTTCTGACTGATGACCGCCGTGTAGCCGTAGGCGATACCGTCTTGCGAGTCGTAGTTATGGGCGCGCGTAGGCTTAGGAGGCGGGACGATGCCTGCCGACGGTGGCCGCTGTTCCATGACGCGCTCAGGCCCCGGCTTTATTGCCGCCGGTGCCGTAGACCGAGCGACTTGCCAAGTGAACAGCAGCGACAAGACCCAAAGAACGACCCATCCGGTTCTCGATAAGGTGTACCCAAACATTCAACCTCCCCGTGGCTCTTCACCACTCGTGCATTGAAGCCACCACACGCCCGACGATCTGGACATCTGGCGTCTTGGCCAGGTCTACGTCATACGGAGCGTAGGTGGGGTTTGCGCTGCTCACCCGCAGCAAGCCGCCAGGCAGGAGCTGGCAGTACTTGACCAGCAGCTCATCGCCCTGGCGTAAGACATAGACAAAGCCGCTTTTGGGGGCCGTGTCGCTCATGTCGATCAGCACCTTGTCGCCATCAGAAAGCACGCCCTCCATGCTGGCACCGCGTACCTCGATCACTCGCAGGTTTTGAGGGTTCAGCCGCCGCGAGCTGATCCAGTCGCGACTAAACGCCAAGCCCGGCACGAGGTACTGCGCGGCGGGCTCGTTGACGACGCCCGGGCCGGCGCTTGCCGTCACCGGCAGCAAGGGCACAGAGACAAACGCTTCAGCCATGTGGCTGCTGGGCGCGGGTGCCTCTTCAGCCTTCATTGCGCCTTCGCCGGTCAACAGCCAAGTCGTGTTCACGCCCATATGGCGCCATGCCGCTGTGACGAACTCGATGCTCGGCGCCCGAGCGCCGCTTAGATAGGCCCGCATGGTGCTGTAGGGCACACCCAAGCGCGCGGCAAAAACGGTGCCATCTAGCCCGCTATCGAGCAACACAGAACGGACACGCTCCGCCATGGCCGTGCTGTCGGCCGCGCTGTCCGGGGTGCTTGAAGTCGAGAGGGCGTGCATAAAACCTTGATCGCAAAACAACACGATTCGTAGTGAATTGTCCCGCCTTTACCCGGTAACGGATAGCCCCCGGCTTGCACCTGAAAGAGGGCTTGATCGGTTTCGGGCGTCGTCTTACTCGCATGCGATTAATTAGCGCTTGCGTTGATCGAAATCGAGCGTTATGATTCGCTCCGAATCGAACAACCAACCACCGGAGATTGATCGCATATGAGCACCCCGGCCAAAGCCCCCAAGGCCCGCCAGCCTGCCAAGCCCCAAACCAGCGGCGCACTGTTGACCGCTGAAGAGGCCAAGACCCGTTTGCACGAGCGCGGCACCACGCTCAAGGCATGGGCCGAGGCAAACGGCTACCCCTACGCCACCGTGAGCCAAGTCGTGCGCGGCGTCAACCGTGGCACCTACGGCATGGGCCACCGCATCGCCATTGCCCTGGGGATGAAGCGATGAGCCGCCCCCAAGACCCCGCCGCCCTGGTGCTGGCCATCACCCGCGCCTACAGCCTGTTGAGCACCGACAGCCAAACCTGCCTGCAGCTCGCCTTTGCGGGCCAGCTGAGCCCGCAAGAGGTGCACGACATGTGCGCCGCGCTGCTGGCCACCGTGCCGCCCGCTGATATGGCCCTGGTGCTGACCCGCCTGGTGCTGATGAGCAACGAGCTGCCCGCCACCAGCCCTGAAGAGATCGCCTCCCTGCAAGCCCAGGCCGACGCCTGCGGCGCCACCGTCCACTGAACACGAAAGCCACGCCATGAGCAAGAAAGCCACCCCCGCCGCCGAAGTCATCGAGCCCGCAAAGGGAGCCAGTCCGCACGTGCGGACTGGAGAAATTGAGGTGTTGAGCGACCGCGCCGCCTTTGGCGAGGCTGACGCCGCCCTGGCCGACTTCCTGGGCCTTGACCTGACCGTCGCCCCCGATGTGCGCGCCGAGCGCGCCGTTGTGGCCTACAACAGCGCCACTCGCAGCCTTGTCGAAGCCGGCCTCCTGCTTGCCAGCCTGAAGCGCGACGTGTCGCAAGAGCAGTTCCTGCAGTTGCTGGCTGAGCGGGGCATGCACAAGCAGCGCGCCTACTCCCTCATGAACGGCGCCGCCCTGGCCGCCCGCCTGCCTGAAGACCAGCGCGACCAGGTGCTGAGCCTGGGCAAGAGCAAGGTGCTGGCCTTGGGCAATGCGAGCCCCGAAGTCGTCGACCAGATGCTGGAAGACGGCGACATCGACATCAGCACCCTGAGCGTGCGTGACCTCCGCGCCCGCCTGCGTGACCTGGAAGCCGAGATCGCCGACACCCAGGCCCAACGCGACGCCGCCGAGGCCGAGGCCACCGGCCTGAAGAAGAAGCTGGCCAAGACCCCGGTGGAGCGCGAAGACGCGGTGCCCGTGGCCGTGGCAGACCTGCGGGCTGAGTTTGTGGCCAACACCGGCAAGGTAGACCTTGCGCTCAAGAGCGTGGAGGCCATCGGCCCCGAGCTGGCCATGATGATCGGCGGCCCCGCCCACGACTGGGTGGACGGCACTGTGCGCCTGGCGGTGAGCGGGCTGACAGCCCTGCGCCTGCAGATCGACGGCGTGCTGCGCAAGTACGTGGGCCTGCTGCCAGACGGCGACCGCCCAGAGCCGGTGCCTAGCAGCTACCTCACCCAGCAGGAGCTGGCCGAGTGCGCTGACGCCTGGAAGGTGCTGGCCCAGACCCACACCTACGAACAAGACCTCCGCGCCCACCAGCGCGAGCAAGAGCGCCCGCGCGGCCGTGGCCGCCCCACCAACGCCCCCAAGGCGCCCGGCAAGGCCTGAGCAGGAGCCCACCCCCATGCACGCCCTCATCACCCTGCACACCGGCCAGCAACACCGCCTCCCCCGAATGGGGGGGTCTCCCAAGGTGACGGCTGAGATCAAAGGCTCGCTCCTGGAGGTGCGCGACGCGCACCGGGGCGTGGTGGAGATGTTCGCCGTGGACACCGTGCGCCAGGCCCTGCTGGTGCCCGACGACGCCGACCTGGCCGACTACACCGACTGGCCCCGCCTGTACGACGTCTTCGCCCAAGTGCGCCGCCCGCCTGCCGTGACTTGCCCCGCGCCGCTGCCGCGCCGCCCCTGGTAAGCCCCAGAGGCCCATCCCCTACGCCGCCCCCAACACACACACAACACCTGCCATGGGCGCCCTACTCAAACTCGTCAACGCAAACGTCCGTCATATGAGCGACCTGCCCGCCGCACTGACTGCGGACCCATGGGCCGCCGCCACAGAGGACAAGCGCCGCACCGCCGAGCTGCGCGCCGCCATCGTGGCCCCGCTGGCCAAGATGGTGGAAACCGGCGTGAGCCAGAACAACGCCGTGCGCCTGTTCCTGGCCCGCGCCGAGGGCGGCCTGCTCGACCCCAACACCGCCCACGTGCTGAAGGCCCTGGGGGCTGACGGCTCAGAGAGCACCCTCAAGCGCTACCTGCGCGCCTACATCAGCGGCGGCAAGGCCGCGCTGCTGCCCGCCCACACCGGCCGCGTGCGCAAGGACTACGGCTGGGAAGCGCGGGCCGTGGCCATCTACAACCAACCCAGCAAGCCCGGCTTTGCCGACGTGGCCTGGCGCCTGCGCCAAGAGGGGCACCCCGAGGCCACAGAGAGCCGCGTGAAGCGCTACCTGAAGGCCCTGCCCGCCACCTTGGGCGAGAACAGCCCCGCCCGCATTGGCAAGCACCTGCACAAGCTGACACGCCAGGGCTACCAGCGCCGCAACCTGGACGAAGTGCTGGTGGGCGAAATCTTGGCCGGTGACGGCCACACCGTGGACTGCTACGTGGCCCACCCCAACACCGGCAAGCCCTTCCGGCCTGAGCTGACCGCCTTCATCGACATCAAGAGCAAGTACGTGGCGGGCTGGTACTTCACCGAGAGTGAGTCGGGCCTCTCCACCATGTTTGCCCTGAGCCACGCCATGGTCAGCAACGACCACGTGCCCGCATGGCTCTACATCGACCGAGGCGCTGGCTACCGCAACAAGATGCTGACGGATGAAGCCACGGGCTGGTACAGCAAGTTCAGCATTGCCGTCATCGGTGCGCTGCCCGGCAACCCGCACGGCAAGGGCTGGATCGAGCGGTGGTTCCGCACCGCCCGCGACAAGCACGACAAGTTCTTTGCTGATGGCTTGGTCTATTGCGGCGACGACATGGCGCCCGAGATCAACCGCCGCCTGAGCGCCGAGCTGGCCAGCGGCAAGCGCACATTGCCCAGCTTTGCGCAGTACGTGGAGAGCTTCCGCGCCTTCCTCGACCAGTACCACAACGAGCCCATGGACAGCCTGGGCGGGCGCACCCCGGCCCAGGTGTGGGCAGAGCTGGTGCCCGTGCCCCTGGGGGTGGACGCTGGCGCAGTGATGCGCCCCAGCAAAGAGGCCACCGTGCAGCGGCAGACCGTGCGTATCCACAACCGCTTTTACTTCCACGAGGCCCTGGCCTTGTACGACGGCAAGAAGCTGGTGGTGGAGTACGACATCCACAACGACAAAACCGTGTGGGTGCAAGACACCAAGGGCCGCTTGGTGTGCGAAGCCCGCCTGGTCAACACCATCGGCGTGCTGCCAACAAGCCGCATTGAAGAGCAGCGCGACAAGCGCCTGCAGGGCCAGCTCAAGCGCCTGGAGCGCCACTACGAAGAGGCCCAGGCCCGCCGTGCGGACGCCATCACCACCGCCGACCAGGTCGCGGCCATTGAAGACCTGGAGCGCGCCGCGCTGCCCCCCGCCGAGCCCACCAACACCACAACCGCCACGCCTAAGCCCGCGCTGCCCAACAGCGGCGCGAATGTGATCGATATCGACGTCCTGTCCTGGAGGAATGACTGATGAGCAACCCCGCCGATAACCCCGTCCAAATCGCTGTTGCGGGCACCGACCTTGTGTGCCCGGCCCCGAGCTTCTACTCGGAGCAAGACCGCGCCGCCGCCAAAGAGATCATCGCCTGGCTGCAAGCCCGCGACCTGCCGCGCAGCTGGCTGGCCAAGAAGACCAAGATCAGCAGCAGCACCGTGAGCCAGGTGCTGAACCAGAAGTACCCCAGCAGCCCCAGCAGCTACTTGGCCGAGATGCTGGCCATCGTGCACCTGGAGGCCGAGCGCCTGGGCGACGGCACGCCGGGCTATGTGAAGGGCAGCGTGCACAAGCTGGTTTTTGTGGTGTGCGACCGCACCCGCAAGCACGCCAACTTTGGCGTGGTGTGTGGCCGCGTGGGCGTGGGCAAGACCCGCACGCTCAAAGAGTACTGGCGCGAGAAGCCCCAGACCCTGCTGATCGAGAGCAACCCCCGCATGACAGCCAAGAGCCTGCTGCTGGAGCTGCACGGCCAGTTGGGCATCCCCACCGCCATCAGCGTTGACCAAATGTTCAACAACGTGGTGAAGGCGCTCAAGGACACTCACTACTTGCTGATCGTTGACGAGGCCGAGAGCCTGAACGACACCGCGCTGCACTACGTGCGCCGCATCCGCGACAAAGCCGAAATCGGCACCGTGCTGGTGGGCACCGAGAAGCTGATGCAGCTGCTCAAGCCCGAGACCGGCCAGTTTGACCAGATTCGCAGCCGCGTGAGCATGTGGCCCGAAACCGTGAAGTGCATCACCCGCGATGACGCCGACGCCATGGCCACCGAAGCCCTGGCCGAGTTTGGCGACGTGCCCGACGACGTGCTGGACACCCTGTGGGCCTATTGCGCCGGCAGCGCCCGCATGCTGATGGAAAGCCTTGTGCCCGCCATCAAGGACTACGGCAGCGGCAAGGCCCTGAGCGCCCAGCTTGTGGAGGCCGTAGCCACCAAGGTGCTCTTCATGCGCCCCCTGAGCCAAGCCGCCAAAGCCGGGAGGGCCGCATGAACACCGCCCCACAAGCCACCCCCCGCCGCGTGCTGCTGCAGGTGCGCACCGTTGACAACCGCCGCTTTGAGGTGGAGATGACCGTGCCCACCACCTTTGACGCCTACGACGCCGCCATCGAGCGCTGGGGCGCCAACAACCTGGCCCGCGTGGAAGTGCAGCCCTTGCAGGCCAAGGAGGCAGACCATGCGCAAGCCTGACGACCGCACCTGCTGCGACGGCCTGTGCGAGAAGGGCGGCCACTGCCCCGCCATCAGCGGCCAGCATGTGATGCGCCTGCAACGGCCCTTTGCCCCTGGCGTGATCGACGGCCCCTACACCGCCCGCACCGGCCGGCGCTGGCCCCGCGAGCTGCGCCGCAACACCCGCCGCTTGGCGCGTGCCCTGTGGCGCTACCTGAAGGGGGCTACGCCATGGCTGTGACGAACACAAGCGCCGAGCTGGTGAACGTGTGCCCCGCCTGCGGTGCTGAAGAGAGCCTGGACGGCCTGCTGGGCCGCATGATCGACGACGCCGACACCCGCCGCCTGATCGCCGATGTGCTGACCACCAGCCTGCCCCTGGGCGGCGACGTGGTGCGCTACCTGCGCTTGCACAAGCCGGCCAAGCAGCGCCTGCGCATGAGCCGCGTGGCCGCCCTGCTGGCCGAGCTGGTGCCCGACATCAAGCGCGGTGCCATCACCCGCAAGGGGCGCGACTGGCAGGCCGGGCACGAGACCTGGCGCATGGCCCTGGCCGCAGTGCACGAGGCCAAAGACAAAGGCACCTTGCAACTGCCCCTTGACGGCAACGCCTACCTATACGAAGTGATCGTGCGCATGGTGGACCGCCATGAGCGCGACGCCGAAGGCCGCGCCGAGGCCGAGCGCCAAAACCGCCGCGCTGCTGGCTGGCGCGACCCAGGCGCCACCAGCGTGGCCCAAGTGGTGGCCCAGGCGGTGACCCAGGCGGCAGTGCTGGGCGGCAAGCTGCCTGCGGCCGCACCGCTGCCGCTGACCCAACCCCCACCACCGGCCTACACCGGCCCCAGCCGCGCCGCGCTGAAGCTGCGCGCCGAGATTGAAGCCACCCTTGCCCAGCGCCAGGGCGGCACTACAGAGCAACCTGCAACCACCACCGCTGAAGGAGCGAACAACCATGAGTGAAACAACCCCCCGCACCGTGCCCGCTGGCTACTGGGAAGACGGCAACGGCAACCTGATCCCGGCCGACAAGGTCAAGCCCGTAGACAAGGCCCGCGACAAGACCGTGCGCAAGCTCATCAAGGCCGCCCGCGAGCTGGAAGTGACGCTGGGCCAGTTCAAGCTGCTGGCCATGGGCGAGGTGGAAGACTTTGTGACCGCCAGCGCCGCCGAGCATGGTGTGACATGGGGCGGCAAGAAGGGCAACATCAGCCTGACCAGCTTCGACGCCCGCTTCAAGGTTGAGCGCGCCATGCAAGACCAGCTCATGTTCGACGAGCGCCTGCAAGTGGCCAAGCAGATCATCGACGAGTGCGTGCACGCCTGGAGCAAGGGCGCGAACAAGAACATCCAGGCCCTGGTGCAGCAGGCATTCCAGGTCGACAAGGCCGGCAACATCAGCACCGCCCGCGTGCTGGGCCTGCGCAGCTTGAAGATCGAAGACGAGCAGTGGCAGCGCGCGATGAACCTCATCAGCGACGCCTGCAAGGCCGTGAGCACCACCGCATACATCCGCTTCTACGAACGCGACGACAACGGCAAGTACCAGCCCATTGCGCTGAGCTTGGCTGCCGTCTAACCCCTCGACTCCCTGGCCTGTTACGAGGCCCCTTTCACCCCCGCGCAAGTAATGGCGGGGGCTTTTTCAAACGCTCAGCAAAGCCCCTGTGAAGAGCGTTTGAGCAAGCCTTGCAAACACCCGGAGAACAAGCAAATGAACATGAAGAGCTACCGCCTGTACATCGAGCTGCCAGACGGCCAAGGGCGGCACCACCTGGGCACCTTGCCCGCCACCAACCGGGCCGAGCTGGAGGTGTGCATGATGTCTTGCGTGAGCCTGTTGTGCGGGCTGCAGAACAGCACCGCCAGGCCCATGTTCACCCTGCACGAGAAGAGCCCCTTCGGCTACACCAGCACCCTGGCCGTGCTGACGAGCCACACCCAAGACTGGGGCACTGAAAGCGGCGAGCCCTTCACCGTGGAGGCCCTGTGATGAGCGCCCGCCCCCAGGCCGTCGTCATCGACGACACCACCCACGCGGACGACCCCGCCTACGCTATCGAGGTGAAGCTGATCCACATCGGGCGTGGCGTGCTGGGCCTGGCTGAAGACCAATACCGCGCCGTGCTGGAGGGCGTGACAGGCAAGAGCAGCGCCAAGCAGATGACCCCGGCCGAGCGCCAAGCCGTGCTGGCCCGCTTCAAGGCCATGGGCTTTGCGCCCAAGCCCCGCGCTAATGCCAAGCCTGCGGTGCACACCATCCGCGAGGCCCAGCACCGCAAGCTGCGCGCCATGTGGTACGCCCTGGCCGCTGTGAACGCCGTGGGCCACCCGCCCAACGCCGAGGCCTGCAACGCCGCCATAGAGGCCTGGGCGCTGCGCCAGGTCAAAGGCCTGGAGAGCATGGCCACCATCACCGGCTACCAGATGGCCGAGCTGATCGAAGGCATGAAAGCCTGGGGCCAGCGCGTGGGCGCGCAGGTCAACGGCTGATTGAGCAAGCAGGAACCACCGCACCCATGGCCCGCCCCAAGCGCCCCGCCCCCCAGTGCTTGAACACGCACCTGCTGCCGCCGCAGCTGCGCCTGCTCATCCGCGTGATGGGTGAAGGCCCGGCCCTGGAGCTGGCCGCCCAGCGGGGCGGCACGCAGCTCACGGTGCCCGTGCGGGTGCGGCGCGACCATTGGCTGTATGACGTGGTGGGCCACAGCGCCTTTGCCGCCCTGGTGGCCGAGTGCGCGGGCATCACCCTTGAGCTGCCCAAGTACGACAAGGTGCTGCAGCAATACCGGCACCAGCGCGTGCACGCCCTGGCTCGGGAGGGCTGGACGCAAGGCGAGATTGCTGTAGAGACCAACTACACCCGCCGCCATGTGATCACCATCTGCCAAGCCGAGGCCGAAGCCGCCGCCGCCGGCCAGATGGACATCTTCCGCGACTGGCTCGACAAAGAAGACGCCGAGCCCGAAACCAGCGCCGAAGGCACGCCCACCGCCCACAACCCCTTCGGATTGGCAAAACGCTAGGCTTGCCTGCAAGCCTGACCATGTTTTAGAGCCGTTTAACGGCCCCAACAAGGCCTGCTGTCCGGTTTTCCGCTGTCTGTGGACAGGCGGGGTCGAAAAAATGGCTTAAACAGGCCTTCGGGGTTCAGCCCCCATCCCAACGCTGTGAAGCGTTTCACACTGCCCCCAGCGGGCAGCGGTGGGCACAGTGGCGGCATGCCACACAAGCACCCCACACCCAAGCCACCGGCCCATGCCGCCGCCCATGCCTTCAAAGGCCTGGCCGATTGGATCGAGGTCTTCAAAGCCGGTGCCCACACCGACAGCAAAGGCACCGAGTGCGCCTTCAGCACCGCTGACCTGGATCAGATGGTCGCAAACGTGGCCCTGGGCAAGCCCCCCGCCGTGATTGGCCACCCCAAGCACGACGCCCCGGCCTACGGCTGGGCCACGCTCAAGCGCGACGGCGAGAGCTTGTTTGCCAAGTTCGACGACGTGAACCCCAGCTTTGAAGCGGGCGTGGCGCAGGGTGCCTATCGCAACCGCAGCGTGGCCGTGGTCAAAGACAAGCAGCACGGCTGGCGCGTGCGCCACATCGGCTGGCTGGGCGCCGCCCCGCCGGCCATTGACGGCCTGAAGCCCGTGCAGTTCAGCGCGGCTGAGGACGCCGAGGCGCACGAGTTTGCAAGCGGCGACGACGAGCGCATCACCGGCTGGGCGCTTGATGACATTGCCGCCACCCTGCGCGCCATGCGTGAAGCAACCATTGCCGACAAAGGCCTGGAAGAGGCCGACCGCCTGCTGCCCGAGTGGCGCATCAGCAGCGTGAGCACCGCCGCAGCCCAGCTGCGCGAGCTGGCCAGCAAAGAGGCCACAGAAGACGCACCACCCCGCCCCATGTTCACCGCCCCCACCCCTGGAGAAGACCACACCATGAGCCTCACCCCCGCAGACCTGGAGCGCGCCGCCCAAGAGGCCGCCGCCAAAGCCAAGGCCGAAGCCGCCGCCGAATTTGCCGCGCAAGCCGAAGAGCTGAAGAAGCTCAAGAGCGAGCGCCAAGGCGAGCGCATCAAGCTGCAGATCACCGGCTGGAAGGCCGAGGGCAAGCTGCTGCCCGCGCAAGAAGCCGGCCTGGCCGAGTTCATGGCCGCCATTGAAGACGGCGGCTTTGAGCTGACCTTTGCAGCGCCGGGCACCGACACCCCAGCCAAGAAGCCGGCCGCCGAGTTCTTTGCCGAGTTCATGGGGCGCTTGGCGCCGCAGATCAAGCTGGGCAAGCAAGAGGACGGCGGCGACCCCGCGCCCGGCCAAGGAAACAAGACCGACGCCGAGGTGGCCGCAGAAGCCCGCCAGTTCCAGGCCGCTGAAGCGGCCAAGGGCCACACGATCAGCATCGGCCAGGCCATCGACCACGTCACCCAACGCGCTGCCAAGTAAGCGGCGCTGCCCCCAAACCCCGGTCAACACAGGAGCGCAACGTGCCTTCCATCCTTCGCAAAAACTACGACGCCTCGGCTGTCGTCCCCCCGTACCGCGCTGTCAAGTTCGACACCGCCAAGCTGGCCGTGGTTCTGGCCACCGCCGCCGCAGACAAGGTGATCGGTGGCTCCGGCCGCTTGGGCGCCAGCGTGGCTGGCGACCGCATCGAAGTCACCCGCTTGGGCTTTGAAGAGTTCGAGTTGGGCGGCACCGTAACCGCCGGCGACCCGCTGGTGGCAGACGCCAACGGCCGATTGGTGGTGGCGGCCCCGGCCGCTGGCGCCAATGTCTGGTCTATCGGCCAGGCTGAAACGGCCGGTGTGAGCGGCGACATCATCAAAGTGCTCGTCAGCCCCATGCGCATCCAGGGCTAAGGCCCAGGCAGCACCGCTTCAACAAACTACTAGGAGCCCTCTGTGAGCAGCAACACCAGCCCCATGCAAGTGCAACCGCGCTTGACCCAAATCGCCCTGGCCATCAAGCCCGAGGGCATGATCGCCGACGCCGTGCTGCCCCGCGTGCAGACAGACGGCGAGAAGTTCGTCTACACCAAGTTCAACACCTCCGAGGTGTTCACCATCCCCGACACCAAGGTCGGCCGCACCAGCGAGCCTAACCAGGTCGAGTTTGGTAGCGTCGATGTGACGGCCGCCACCGAAGACCACGCGCTGGACGACTTGGTGCCCAACAAGGATGTGGACAACGCCAAGAACAGCAACAGCGGCGCCAACCCGCTGGACATCGCGGCCGAGAACACCACGGTCTTGTTGGAGATGGCACGCGAGCAGCGCGTGGCCAACCTGGTGTTCAACCTGAACACCTACAGCTCCAGCCTGCGCGAGACCCTCTCCGGCGTCGGCCAGTGGTCGGACTACACCAACAGCAACCCCGTCGCCGCCATCCTGGCCGCCATGGACAAGATGCTGGTGCGCCCCACCGACATCGTGTTTGGCCAGGCAACCTGGACGGCCTTCCGCCAGCACCCCAAGGTGGTGGCCGCTGTGCTGAACATGACGGGCGGCCAAGGCGGCTTGGCCGCAAGTGGCTACGCCACCCGCGAGGCCGTAGCCGCGCTGCTGGAGCTGCGCCGCGTGCACGTGGGCCAGGCCTTTGCCAACACGGCCAACAAGGGCCAAACGGCCAGCTACAGCCGTTTGTGGGGCAAGCACTGCGCGCTGCTCAAGATCGAGACCGCCGTGCGCAACACCCGCAGCCCGATGCCCACCTTCGGCTTCACAGCACAGTGGGGCAGCCGTATCGCGGGCACCATCGACGCGCCGACCAAGGGCGTGCGTGGCAGCCAGATTGTGCGCGTGGGTGAGCAAGTCATCGAGCTGGTGACCATGCAAGAGGCGGGCTACTACTTCCAGAACGCCGTCGCCTAAGCAAGCCTTGGGGCGCCACCGCGCCCCCCGGCCACGGCCCACCTGGTGCCGTGGCCACCGCCCCCACACAGCCAACACCTACCGGAGCCCGCCATGGCAAAAGCCAAGCCCCAAAGCCCACGCACCACCCCCGCCGCGCAAGAGCAGGGGCAAGACCAACAAGACACCAATGCTCAGGGAACGACCGCCGCGCAAGGCGACGCGGCCACCGATAACGCCGCGCCCGAGAGCGGCGGGCAATCCTCAGGCGGCACGGGCGCCGAGCTCGCCGGCGAAGGCGCAGCGAGCGACCAGGTCGGCAACGACCCGAACACCGACGTGGTGATCTTGGGCGCCGGCCCAGCCGCCGCCGCGTCCGCAGCACTGGCCACTGTGGCCCAAGTGCTGGCCGCAACAGAGCAAGCCGCACCCGCCGCCCCAGAAGGCCCCGTGCGGGACGAGCAAGGCCGCCTGGAATACGAAGTGGTGAGCCCGCTCAACAACGGCAAGCGCCACGAGATTGGCGACCGCGTTTGGCTGAGCGATGAAGACGCTGGGCCGCTGCTGGGCCACACCGTCAAGCCCTACACGCCCGAAGCCGCTGCCGATGAAGACGAGGGCGCAGCCCATGCCTAACTTCAGCCTGTGGCGCACCGGCTTTGGTTTGACGGCATCCACGGCCGCCGCCGTCACCGCGCTGCCCGCCAACCCCACCCGGGCCACCGAGATGATGGTCTACAACCCCGGCCCCTCCGTGGTGCGCCTGGTCGTTGGCCGCAGCGACCTGGCCGTGGCCACGGCCACGGGTGACGCCCGCGCCATGCCCATCTTGCCCGGCGAGAAGGGCTCTTGGCACATCGGCGACGCCACGCACTACAGCGCGCAAGTGGCCAGCGGCACGCAAGAGATCGAGTGCTACTTTGGGGTGGGGGAGTAAGCCGCTATGACGCTGCGTGTGGCGGGTGGGCCGGTGCGGGGGCGGAGGATTCGTAGAGGCATCGGCGACCCCTACGGCCGCGTGTTCCTGGCCGACGCCGCCACCGGCCTGCTGGCCTCTGGCTTCACCTACACGCGCAGCGGCCCTGACTTGTGGTGCCCGCAAGCTGACGGCTCGATGTCCAGCTTTGCGGCCAATGTGATCCCGCGAGAGTGGGCCAATGGGCGCTGGGGGTTTCGGTTTGACCCGAGCTTTACCCAGCTTTGGCCTGATCCGCGCGATATGTCTCTGCGCAGCAAGGTCGGCTTTAACAATGTCGTGCCGTCCGCGCTTGGGCCAGACCGGCTCACTCAGTCATGGTCGCTCACAGAGGACACCAGCGCAGGCGCTCACAACCTGAGCACAAACCCGGCCTACACCGCATCTGTTGCGCACACGGTCAGCGTGGTGGCCAAGGAGCGGGCCGGCAGCGCAAAGCGTTATTTACTGCTTGTGCAGACCTCGACGGGGTTCGGCACAAACCTGTTTGCGTGCTTTGATCTGGCCAACGGTGCAAGCGTTGCCTCTGCCGGTGTCATTGCAAACACCGAGCCTCTCGCTGACGGCTATTGGCGCTGCAACATGGTGTCAACGCCAACCTCTACCGTCACCAGCAACACCCAGGTTCGACTGTCCAACACGTTCGCGGCTGCGACGGCCAACTACACAGGGGACGGCGCATCTGGGCTTGACGTTTGGCTTACCAATGTCACCAATGCGGGCTACTCGGTCCCACTTGCGGCCGGCGCAGCAACTATCGGTGCCGCCAACTGCACAGCACTCCTTTCGTCGCTCGGCACGCCGCTGGGGTCCGAGTACACGGCGGGGGTTGACTACACCACATTGACAACTGCCGCCGACAAGGTGGTCATGGGCCTGTCCTCTGGCGCCTTTGCAAACAGCATCTACGTCATTCCGCGCAACTTCTCGGCGGCTCAGAGTTTCTCGATGTTGTCAGGCGGCACGCCGCAGCTTGAGGGAATGTCCACAAATGCGGCGGGCGTTGGCGAGCGTCAGCGTGCTGTTTTGCGCGCTAAGGCAAACGACAGCAGAGCCGCCGTCAATGGCATCTTGGCGCCGCAGGATGCTGCGTGTGCTCTGCCTGTTGGCCTGACAAACATTCGACTTGCAGGCGCGCCATGGGGCGGCCCGGCAAATGACTTCTCTGGCCATGTCCACGGCCTCTGGCTGGTGCCATCGAAGCCACTCACGGACACCCAGGTTCAAGACCTCAGCCGGCTCTCGCTGGCTGATGTTGGAGCCGTCAGCCTGCTGGAAAGCCGCACGCGGTACATGCGCCCAGGCCTAGCCTTCAACCGCGCCGCCGAGGTCTACGAGCCGCAGGCTGACGGCTCGATGGTGGCCTACTCGGGCTCGCAAGTGCCATGGGGCACCACCGGTGTGCGGCTTGATCCGGGCTGGGTGAACTACGCCACGAATAGCACCAATCCTGCCGCAGTGGACTGGATTAAAAACCAAGCTGCTGTGGTTGCTGTCGCAGCGCCCAGCCCCCTTGGTGTTGGGGCGGCCTACAAACTTGTTGGAAACGCTACGCTGACAGGCCATGCAGTGCAGACGGCGGTAATCTCCGCGACTTCCGGGCAAGCATATAGCGCTGTATGGCTTGTTAAGCCGGCCGAGCTAACGCAAATCGGTGTTGCATTTACCGGAGCTGGTGCCGTTGACCGGGGGGCAATTGTTGACCTCAGCACGCGTGCAATTGTTGGGCAGATTGGGCCAGGCCTGACTCCGGTGGTGACTGCATTGGCTGACGGGTGGGTGATGGTTTCGCTGAGCGAGACAGCGCCAGGTGCGGGCGGATATTCAGCGCGCCTATATCTTGCTAAAGGCGCGGCTACAGCATTCGTGTCCGATGGTGTTGAGGGTGTGCTGCTTGCCGGGGCAAACCATACAAACACCGCCTACCCGGTCCCGTTCACCGTGGCGCAGGGCTCGGCTGTGACGGTGCCCAATTTCAGCCTCTCCGCTCTGCTGTCCGACATGGGCATCACCCTCGGTGCTGAGTACGCGATTGGCATGGAGTATGAGGTTATCTACCGGGTGCCAAACCAGTACCCTCCTGTTGCTCAGTTGCGAGTCGGCGCTGCTGGTGGGTCCAATGTTTCTACAGGCTTCTTTGTTCATCCCAACGGGTCACAGTTTGCCCTGGTGCGGAACACGACAGACATTTACCTCCAGCAGTCTGGTGGCACAGGCGCGGCCAAGTCTGTTCTTCGCGTGAGGGATGCGGCCTTCCGCGCGGCCTCTAACGGCGTGCTGGCGACAGCCGGAACAGCGGGCACCCAGCCGCCAGGAATCACAGCAGTTCAGATTGGCCGCGACGGCACCGGAGGCGCAGGGTCAATGTTCATCAAGAGCGTTTGGATCGTCCCCACATCCGGTCTTTCAGACGCTCAGCTCCAGGCCCTCTCCACCCTGTGACCCCCACGCTGTGAAGCGTTTCACACTCCCCCGCTAGCCCCATGCCCGGCACAGTGCCGGGCATGGCTGGCATCTTTGACATCACACTCACCGACCCCGAGGGCAACGTACTGCCCGCGCGGGCTTTGGCACTTGTGCGGCCAGATGGCACCCCGGTGCCGCTCTTTGCCAGCCTGACTGCCACGGAGCCGCTGGCCAGCAATGTGGTGACGACGGACCCGCGCGGCCAGGCGCTGGCGTTTTGCAGCGGCACTGTGGAGGTGCGAGACGCCATCACCGGGGCCGTGCTGCGCAGCGCGGTGGAGGTGTTGCCCTACACCGCACCCGAGGCCATGCCGGTCTCGGTGGAGCAGGCCAAGGCCCTGAAGAAGGTGGTGGGCTTGCCCCCCGGCGGGCTGCGCAGCGTGATCTTTGCCAGCAGCACCGGCCAGCGCGTGCACTGCGTGCTGGGGGCCGATGTGGTGATCAGCAATGGCGTGGCCACTTTCACCACCGGGCTGAACCATATGGCGCACACCGGCCACCGCGTGAGCGTGGGCCTGAAGAACCCCACCACGGCGGCTGAAGAGTGGCGCGTCACCGGCCCCATCACCCGCACCGGCACGCGCACCTTCACCATGCCCGCGCCGGGCCGGCCCAATGCCACCTTTAGCACTGATGTGCGCTTCTTGGGCTTTCACGCCGCGCCCAGCTGGTGGCGGGCGTGCAACCAAGCCCTGGGCGGCGCGCTGCGCCTCGTGGCCAACTTTGCGATGGGCGGTGAAAACACGGCCCGCAAGCTGCAGTACTACCAAGAGATTGACGCCCTGGCGCCCGAGCTGGTGATCGGCGAGTGGGGCCTGGGCAATGATGTGCTGGGCAACGACACGGCCGGGTCTGAGGCGCGCATGAAGGAGATGATCCGGCACTTCACGGCCCAGGGCATTTGGGTGCTGGTGATCCTGCCGCCTGCGGTGCCCACGCTCACACCCACGCAGATGAGCAACGCGCTGCCGGTGAACCGCTGGCTTTTTGAAGAGCGCATGCGCAACGCCCGCCTGCTGCTTGTTGACGAGTTCCCGCTTACCGTTAACCCCGCCACGGGCATGGGCGACCCCAAGTGGTTTGCTGACCCAACGAACGTCCACAGCAACCACTGCGCCAGCCGCAAGAAGGGCGAGGCCTGCGCCAACGCGCTGCGCCCGCTGCTGGGCGGCGGCCTGCCAGACTGGCGCGCCGCCAGCGTGCATGACCGCCTGAGCGCCAGCGCCACCAGCCGCCAGCTGGTGCAGGGCTTCTGGACGACTGACGGCCTGGTGGCCCCCGCCAGCACGGGCAACAAGGCCACCGGCTTGGTGGACCCAGGCATTGGCTTTATCGGCACCACGGGCAGCGCAGGGCGCAGCATGGTGTGCAGCCTGGTGCCCCGCGCAGACGGCCGGGGCTATGTGCAGCGCATGGTCATCACGGGCGCTGCGGGCGACGGCTGGCAGGTGCAGTACGAGGGCTTCGGCAGCTGGCAGCTCAAGACGCTGCTGCAAGCCCGACTAGCTGACGGCCTGCCCTTTGAAGCCGCCGCAGGCCTGCGGGTGGAGCAAAGCGCGCCGGGCGTGCTGGGCGGCTATGAGCACTTCATCGAGGCCACCGTGGACGGCGTGGCCGCACGGCTGACGGCGCACATTGCGCAAGACCAAAACGTGGCCGAGCCCGCGCCCTTTGAGCTTGTGCTGGACGACCAGCCCGCGCTGTTTGAGCCCTTTGTGCTGCCCCCTGGTGCGGCCTGCACGCAGGCGAGCTTCACCATCAAGCTGCAGCTGGCTGCGGCCGGCACCGTCACGCTGGAGTGGAGCCTGCTGACCTTGCGCCAGCTGCCCCCGCCGGTGCTGAACGTGGTGTAAGGACGGAGCGCAACATGCCCCTCATCGTTGACCCCAACGCCACCCCCGGCAGCGCCCCCGCAGTTGGCCCCTATGCCACCGCCCAGCGCTACTTGCAGCGCTATGGCACCACCGAGGCCACGCAGCTGCTGGCCGATGAAGACCGGCTGCTCACTGAAGCCCTGCTCAAAGACGCTTTAAACGTGGTGCAAGGCACCGGCACCTGGGGCGGCAACCCCACCGGCCCGGAGCAAGCAGCCGCAATGAACGCCGTGGAGCGGCTGCAGCGCCAGTTGACAGTGAGCACCAACCTGATCGACGGCTACATTGCCAAGCGTGTGGCGCTGCCCCTGGCCCCGGCCACCACCGCCGCCACCACGCTGGAGGACTGCTGCTTGGCCCTGGCCCGCTGCGGCTTGGCTGATGACGCCGACAACGCGACCGAGCGCATGGACGCATGCTGCAAGCTGTGGCGCGCCTGGCTGGTGGACGTGGCCAACGGCCGCGTGGAGCTGGTGGCAGGCCCCGCCGCGCAAGAGCCCAGCCAGCCCACCACCACCGGCCGCAGTGTGCGCAGCGGCCAAGCGGCGAGCGGGTTCGACTGGACCCGCTTTGGGGGCTTGTGATGGCAGGCGTTGTCTACCGCTTTGACAACGGCCCGGTGCTGCGCCACATGGGGCGCTTGGCGCTGCTGGGGCGCCAGCACTTTGCCGCCGCGCGGCGCGAGATCGGCGAGACGATGCTGGCCAACGTGCAAGACGCCCTGCACGAGCAAAAGCTGTTTGATGGCCAGCCCATGCCCCAGAGCAAGGCCGCCATTGCCCGCAAGGGCAAGACGCTGATCGCCAAGGGCCACTTGCGCGACAGCTATGTTTATCAGCTCACGGCAGACGGCGTGGAGGTGGGCTCTAACCGCGTGTATGCGGCCATCCACCACTTCGGCGGCAAAGCGGGGCGCGGCCTGCGCGTGACGCTGCCCGCCCGCCCCGTGCTGGGCATGACAGAGGCCACAGAACGCCAGATTGGCGACTACCTGGTGGCCGAGATCAGAAAGGCGCAAGCATGAGCGTGGAGCTGCTGCAAGCCACCGTCGAGCACTTGCGCGCCGGCTTCACCCCACGCCAGGTGGCCGAGGTGCGCGAGTACGCGGGCGAGTTCAGCGCGGCGGAGATCGAGCGCGTGGGCTTCAACTGCCCGGCCGTCTTCGTCACCTGCCTAGGCTGGCGCAAAGCCAAAGAGCCCCAGCGCTTGAGCGGGCGGCGCGTGCGCCTGGTGAGCATGGCCGCCTTTGTTGTGACCAAGAACAGCAAGAGCCGCGAGGCCCGCATGTCTGAGTGCATGGCCCTGGCCGACCAGGTGGGCCTGCTGCTGGAGGCCTGGCAGCCCACCGACGCCCCCACCATGGCCCTGGCCCCGCTGAACGACGAGGCCGATGCCGAGAACCTCTATGGCCCGGCGCTGGACAAGCACGGCCTGGCGCTGTGGATGCTGCGCTGGCAGCAAGAGGCAAAGCCCCTTGTCGCGCCCGGCGCGCTGTTTGACCTGCGCACGGTGCACATCACCGACCTAACCCGCTGGCAAGGCACCACCCCCGAGGCGCCCGTGCCACCCAACCCCAACCCCTTGCAAGTGCAAGAGGACGTGCAGTTCCCCCGCTAAGCCAAACCCTTGGAGCCCACCATGAACGCCAAAGCCAAAACCGCCCCCGCCGCAGTGCAAGAGCAGGGCACCAGCAGCCCCGCAGCCGCGCCCCAACTGCCCGCCCTGGGCGAGCAAGTGACGGTGCAGGACCCGACCGGCGCGCTGATGAACCTGGAGACCGGCCAGCGCTTTGCGGCCGGTGAGCCCACCCCCCAGCGCGTGACCGCCCACACCCTGCAGCGCCTGCAAGACGGCTGCTTGGTGCTGGTGGCTTAAAGCCGCTGCAAACCCCGTTTAAAGACCCCCAGAAGGAGCCCACACACCATGGCTATCCCGAACATCATCAGCCTGCAATGGCTGCTGCCCTTTGTGGCACAGAAGAACGACTTCAGCCGCGCTATCCGTGGCCTGCGCGGCATGCCGCGCCGCCTGCTGCTTGTCGGGATGAAGGCGGGCTCCGGCATCGCCGGGCTCGGCACGATCATCAACATCAACAGCCAAGAGCAGGCCGACCTCCAATTTGGCTCCCGCAGCATGCTGGCCCATATGTGGCGGGCGGCCAAAGCCAACGCGGGCCAGGGCTTGCCGATTGATTGCATTGCAGTCGCGCTCAACGCGGGCACGACAGCTCCAGCCGTTGGCAAGTTCACATTCCAGAACGCCAAGACCCCCGGCGCCGCCTTCACGGTGCCCGGCACCACAGTGGTCTATGTGGGCCACACCCGCTATGCAGTGAGCTATGGCACCACGGACACGCCCGTGACGCTGGCCGCCAAGGTGGTGGCCGCAATCAACGCCGACCCCACACGAATCGTCACCGCCGCCGTGGGCACACCCGCCAACGATGTGACCATCACCATGGTCTGGGACGGCGAGACGGGCAACAGCCTGAGTCTGCGCGAAGGCTATTACCCTGAAGAGCGCTTGACAGACGAGCTGAACGTGACCTGGACAAACCCCACGGGCGGCACCGGCTTGCCCAGCATGAGCGGCATCTCCGCCGCCCTGGTGGGCTACCGGGCCACCGAGATCGTTTGCCCCTTCTCTGACGCTGAGTCCATGCGCGTGTTTGAGCTGGAGATGGACACCCGCTGGCAGGCGCAGAACATGCAAGACGGCCAGGTCATCACCGCCGTGCGCGGCAACGAGGCGGCCCTGAGCGCCTGGCTCAATGGGCGCAACAGCCCGCATGTGCACTGCATCACGACCCGGCAAGACTTGACCCCGCCTTGGCTGACCGCCGCGATGGCCGGCGCCGCCATCGAAAGCTTGGCCGCTATCGACCCGACGCTGCCCGTGACAGGCGTCAAGCTGGCGGGCTACCTCGGCCCGATCAACACCAGCCGCATGAGTGACGATGAGGCCAACGCGCTGCTGCAGCTAGGCGGCATGCCCCTGCAAGTGGCGACGGACGGCACGGGCTACCTGCGCCGCGCGGTGACGACATACACGATGACGCTCAACGGCGCGGCAGACCGCAGCATGGCCGAGCTGGCGTGGATCAAGACAATGTCTTACTACCGCTGGTTCCACGTCACCGAGTTCCAGATCAAGTATCAGGGCTTCAAGCTGGCGCAGTACTTGGATGAGCCGATCCCGGGCCAGAAGATCATGACCAAGGACTTGGCGCAGGAGATCATGATCGGGCTCTACAAGGTGCTGTGCGATGCCGGCATCTGCCAAAACCCGAGCTACTACCAAGACACCTTGGTGATTGAGATCGACGCCCCCAATGGGCGCTTGAAGATCGTGGACGAGCCGGTGATCGTGACACAGCACTACGGCACCGAGATCACCAGCTACGTGGTGGCGGGCCAGGTCTAAGCACCGCGCCGCGACTAAACACATTCAAGGAGATTTGAGATGAACCAGCTTCTTCACTTTGACCAGGTGGTGGCGCGAGGCATTGGCCTGAACACCGTGGACGGCAGCGTGGTGGGCAGCGGCTTTGCGGGCTACGAGAACACCGCCGTGCCCAGCAGCCTGGGCGACGACTTCAGCAAGCGCGCCCGTATCCCGCGCAGCCTGCGCATGCAGGTGCAGTTTGGCCCGGAGATGAGCCCCGACGACTTGCGCAGCATCCGCGACGAGCAGATCACCGCCCGAGATAGCCAAAGCGGCCGCCGCGTGCTGATGACGCGCTGCACCTTCGCAAGCATGGGCGACCTGGGCGCAGGCCCCGTGGACGTGACCTTTTTGGTGCTGTCTGAGCCGCAATGGCTTTGAGCGTTTGAGTTTGGCAAGGTAGGCAAGGCAAGCGCCGCAGGGGCGCTTTTAGCAGGGGCCGGGGTGCAAACCTTGGCCCCTTTTTTGTGCCTGCTCGGCTGCCCCAAGGGTGGGCTGTGAACCACTTCACAGGGGCCTGCGTGCCCCCCGGCGAAGAAGATGCGGGGCATGGATGCACACACACAAACCCCGCCAAGCCTTGACCTCTACACCCTGGAGCTAAAGCACGGCCTGCCCGCCACCACGCACGGCGGCAAGGCCATCAAATACCGCCTGGTGCGCCTGCGTGACACCAACGTGGGCGACGAGCGCTGGGCCTGCCGCCAAGCAGAGCGGGTGGTCACCGTGGGTGGCGTGCCCAAGCTGCTGGTGAGTGAAGAGGACTTCAAGCACGCACTCACGGTGCGGCACATCGAGTGCTTCGAGTGTGACGGCGTGCGCATTGGGCAAGACATCATCGACTTGCCGCTGATCGACAAGCTCAGCAGCTATGACCTGGGGTTGATTGAGAAACGGGTGTTCCTGCTGACCCTGGCCGCCGAGGTGCGCAACGGCCTGATGAGCCAGGCAGACTTTGACGCCATCGTGGCGGGCACCAGCAGCAAGGGCAAAGAAGCCCCACAGCCCCTGGGCCAGGCTGAGGGAGTGGGACGGGTTCCTGCTGCGGCTCAGCCTGGCCCTGAGCTGCTCGCCGACTACGCTGGAGGGCCTGCCAACGGCGCGGCTGCGGGCCATGGCGGCGGAGCTGCAGCGCCTCAAGAGCAAGCCCTGACCGCCGGGGCAGGCCATGCGTGATCTAAAGCTGCGCTACGTCATCCAGCTTCTGAGCAACCTGGAGACCCAGAGCGGCAAAGACGCCAAGGCGATGGTCGAGGCGCAGCAGCGCGTGCAAAAGGCCCTGAGCGACACCGAGGGCAAAGTGGGCCGCCTTGAAAAGGTGCTGCTGCGCGTGGCCGGTGCGGGCACCGCCAGCGCTGAGCGCCAGGCCATGGTGCTGGCCCGCCTGGCCGTGCGCTATGACCAAGTGGCCAGCGCCGCCGAGCGCTATGCCAAAGCCGCCGCCAAGGCTGCGCCGCAAGTGATGGCCGGGGGCGCGGCCGGGGCCTATGCCGTGGGCGCCATGACCCAGCGGCCGATGGATTACTCCACCCGCCTGGCGCAGATGTCAAACACCGCCTTCGCGCAGCGCGACGTGGCCGGGCGCATCTACGGCAAGCAAACGCTGGACGCCGCCATCCGCGCGGCTGTGCGCGTGGGCGGCGGCAGCCGCGACAGCGCCGCCGAGGCCCTGGACGCGCTGATCGCCAGCGGCACCATGAGCCCACAGCAAGCCATCACGCTGCTGCCACGCCTGATGAAGGGCAGCACCGCCAGCGGCGCCACGCCCACAGAGCTGGGCATGATCGGCGTGCGCAGCGCTCAGAGCTTCCGCATCCCCATGGAGCAGATGGACCAGGTGCTCAATGAGGCCATGGCCGCAGGCCAAGCCGGTGGCTTTGAGCTGCGCGACATGGCCAAGTGGCTGCCTCAAACCATGGCCGCTGCGGGCACTGCGGGCATGGGCGGCATGGGGGACTTCCGCAGGCTGCTCGCCAGCATGCAGGCCGGAGTGACGACGGCGGGCACCAAGGACGAGGCCGGAAACAACCTAGTGAACCTGCTGGCCAAGATCAACAGCCGCGACACCGCCAACGACTTCAGCAAGCAAGGCATCGACCTCACCGGCCGTTTGGCCAAGGCTCGGGGCCAGGGCGTGAACGCGCTGGACGCCTTTGTTGACCTGGTCGACGAGGTCGCCAGCCGCGACAAGGCCTTTGTCGAAGCCAAGCGCAAGCTGGCCGCAGCGGGCACGGCGGGCGAGAAGGCCGACGCCGCCAACTCGGTGCTGCAGCTGCTGCAGGGCAAGGCCGTGGGGCAGGTGATCCAGGACCGCCAAGCCCTGATGGCCCTGGTGGCCGAGCTGGGCCAGCGCGACTACATCAAGAGCGTGATGCAGCGCAGCCGCGCAGACACCGGCGCCATCAACACCGCCTTTGGCGTGATGAGCCAAGAGACAGGCTTCGCTAAGCAGCAGGCCGCCAACGAGCTGGCCTTTGCGCAAGACACCGCCTTCAAGGCCGTGGAGCCGGTGTTCAAAGGCATCTTTGAGAGCGGCTCTGAAGTGGCCCGCATGTTCCCCAACCTGGCCGCCGCCACGGTGGGCCTGACGGGCGCCTTCGCCACCGCCGCTGCCGCCTTGGGCGGCGGGGCAGTGGGCGGCCTGCTGGCCGGGCGCGGGGCCGCAGCGGCGGCCGGCGCCGCAGCCGGCGCGGGCGCTGGTGCCGCTGGGGCGAGC
>NZ_JAGQDG010000005.1 GCF_018069865.1 Ideonella paludis | reverse complement strand
GCGGTGTGCAGGCGCTGGGTGCCAGCGGTGTACTCCACCATGCGGGTCAGGTTGTTGGCCGAGCCGATCTCCGCCACAGTGAATGGAGCCCCTCGCCTGACGGGTACGTCAGTCGATCCCCCGAGGGGATGCGGGCCAGCTTGGGAGCGGCCCGGCGCTCGGCCCGCCTCTTCCGTTGTGAACTCGTCCATCAAAGCGCGAATGCGCTCCAAGAAAGGCAGCGTCTGCGGCTGGCAGATGTTGAACAGGTGCTGCTGGATCGCCGCCGGCACATCGCCCCGGCGCTCGGGGGGCTGGGCCGGGTTGTCGCGCAGTTGCAGGTCGTGGCAGTAGTAATTGGCGGTGTCGAGCCGAAAGCCGTCCACGCCGCGCGCCAGCCAAAAGCGGCCCACGCTGAGGATGGCGTCCTGCACCTCGGGGTGGTGCAGGTTGAGGTCGGGCATCTGCGGCAAGAAGTTGTGCAGGTAGTACTGCTGGCGGCGCGGCTCCCAGGTCCAGGTGCCGCCACCCATCCAGCTTTGCCAGTTGGTGGGCGGGCTGCCATCGGGCTTGGCGTCGGCCCACACATACCAGTCGGCCTTGGGGTTGTCGCGGCTCTGGCGGCTCTCCTCAAACCAGGGGTGTTCCAGCGCGGTGTGTGACCAGACTTGATCGATGACCACCTTCAAGCCCAGGTCGTGGGCACGGCCGACCAGCGCGTCAAAGTCGGCCAGGCTGCCGAACTGGGGGTCGACGGCGCAGTAGTCCTGCACGTCGTAGCCAAAGTCGCGCTGCGGCGAGGGAAAGAAGGGCGAGATCCAGAGGCCATCGACACCCAAGCTGGCCACATAGGGCAGGCGTTGGGTGATGCCGGCCAAGTCCCCAATGCCGTCGCCATTGCTGTCGGCAAAGCTGCGCGGGTAGATCTGGTAGAGCACCGCACCGCGCCACCACGGGGGCGTGGTTTCAGTGTGCAGAGGCGGCGCAGCAGGGCTTGTCGAGGTGGCTTCTGACATAGCGCCAGTGTCTGCGGCCCGCCGCGGCCTGTGGCCTTGCCGCTTGCCTGGTTTTGACTGTTTTTTGACCCTCTTCGGGCACACTCTCAGTCATGCGGGCCACCAAAGAGCATGTCCATCACCCTCACGCCACCCTGCGCTGCTTGCGCCTGGAGCTGAGCGCCTTCAAAGCGCCGCGCCACCGCCACCACCACTTGGAGCTGACCTGGGTGGAGCGCGGCGAGGGCCTGCGCCAAGTGGGCGACCACTCAGCCCCCTTTGCAGCGGGCGACCTGGTGCTGCTAGGCCCCAACCTGCCCCACACCTGGCTGACCCACCCGGGCTGGCGCGGCAAGGCGCTGGCCACGGTGATTCAGTTCGACCCGGCGCTGTTCGAGCGCCCGGCCCTGCCCGAGCTGGCGGCCTTGCAGCCCCTGGTGCACCGCTCGCAGCGGGGCTTGCAAGTGCGGCCGGGCAGCGCCTGCCACGGCTTGATCACCCAGGCGCTGACCCATGTGCGCAACAGCGCCCCACTGGACCAGCTCGCTGGCCTGATCCACCTGTTGGCCCGCTTGAATGAGGCGCCTGCCGACGCGCTACAGCCCTTGTCCACGGCCAGTCTGGCCGCCCCCGCAACCAGCAGCCCACAACCCCGGCGCATCGACAAAGTGGTGGACTGGCTGCACGCGCATTTGGCCGAGCCGCTGCGCGCGGAGGACGCCGCCCGCATCGCCCACATCAGCCCGGCCGCCTTCAGCCGCTTCTTCAAGCGCGAGTTGGGCAAGACGTTCACGGACTACCTCAACGACGCCCGCTGCAGCGCCGCCGCCATGGCCCTGCGCCAAACCACCCAGCCGGTGGCCCGCATTGCCCAAGACTGCGGCTTTGCCACGGCCTCGCACTTCAATGTGCAGTTCAAGCGGCGCTACGGGGTGAATGCGAGAGGCTATCGGCAGGCGTCTGGCTGAGGGGCTGCGGGCACAATCGGCCTCGTCGCGCTTGTCTTCACCATGCCCCATACCCCTCTGAACCAAACCCCGCCGGCCTGCGCCGCTTGTGGCGGCGTGATGCATTTCAGCCCCACCGAGGGGCGGCTGCGCTGCGTGGCCTGCGGTGGGGGCTTGGCACGCGAGCCCGTCACCGACGACGCCCTGAGCACCGCCCTGGCCGAGCATGACTATGAGCGCTATTTGGCGCTGCGGGCCGGGGATGAGCCCAGCATTGAGCCCCAGGTGGTGAGCTGCCCGCAGTGCGGGGCGCAAACGCATTTTGAGCCGCATGTGGTGGCCGCCCCTTGCGCGTTTTGCCGCAGCCCCTTGGTGGCCGGTGCGGCCCAGTCCTTGCGACAGATCCAGCCCAAGGCCATGGCCCCGTTCAAGGTGGACGACGCGGCCGCCAAAGCCTTGTTCAAGCAATGGCTGCAGGGGCTGTGGTTTGCGCCAAATGCGCTCAAACGCATGGTCTCGGCACCCGACAGTGGCCGCGGTGTGTATGTGCCCTGCTGGACCTTTGATGCGTCGTCGGTGAGCCACTACAGCGGGGCGCGTGGGGTGCATCGCACCGTCACCGACACCCGCACCGACAGCCAAGGCCGCCAAGTCAGCGAAAGCCGTACCGTGACGGACTGGTTCCCCACCCAAGGTGTGGTGAGCCTGCAGTTTGATGACGAACTGGTGCTGGCCTCGCACCGGGTGCCGCCCAGCTTGGCTGACGCGGTGCAGGACACGCCGCTGTCGGCCCTGCAAGTGCCCAGCGCCGACATGGCCGCCGGCTTCACCGTCGAGGCCTATCAACTGGGCCTGGCACCGGCCTTTGAGCAAGCCCGCGAGCGCTTTGAGGCGCGCATTGAGTCGGCGGTACGGCGCGACATCGGCGGGGACGAGCAGCGGGTGCACAGCGTGAACAGCCAGTTCAGCGAGATCCGCTTTCGGCATGTGCTGATGCCGGTTTGGATTTACAGCTACACCTGGCAGCAAAAGGTCTGGCAGGTGGTGATCAATGGGCAGACGGGCCGCTTGGAGGGCGACCGGCCTTGGTCGGCCGCCAAGATCACAGCCCTGGCACTCTCCGTGGCGGCCTTGGCGGCGGGTGTGTGGTGGTGGTCTCAAAACCAATGACGAGCAGCGCACTCAAGCGCATGTCATGAACAACGGTCTGAACGCGAAGGGCGTGCGATGGCACTGGAGATAGAACGTAAGTTTTTGGTGACGGGCACGGCCTGGCGCGAGGCGGCGGGTGTGCGCTATGCCCAAGGCTATTTGAACCGCGACAAGCACCGCACGGTGCGGGTGCGCGTGGCGGGCGAGGCGGCGTTCTTGACGATCAAGGGCCTGACCCAAGGGGCGACGCGAGCCGAGTTCGAATACCCCATCCCGCTGGCCGATGCGCAGGCCTTGCTGCAGCTCTGCGAAGGGCCGCTGATCGAGAAGACCCGCTATGTGCTGCAGGTCGGGCAAACCACCTGGGAGGTGGACGAGTTCCACGGCGAGAATGCCCCGCTGGTGGTGGCCGAGGTGGAGTTGCCCTCAGAAGACGCCGCCTTTGACCGCCCCGACTGGCTGGGCGAAGAAGTCACACAGGATGCGCGTTACTTCAATGCCAGCTTGTCGCAGCGGCCGTTTCAGCACTGGTGATCACGCGGTCTTAGGCACAAACTGACTGGGCAGATCGATCTCGACAAACGCGTCGGGTACCTCACCCAGGCGGGCATAGCGGTAGAGCACGGTGTTGAAGGTTTCTTGGAAGAAGGCGCCCAGCACCCAAGACGCCAACAAAATCATGACTGCGCCGTTCATCAACGTGGGCAAGGCCAGCGCAGGGGCTTGCAGCAAAGCGTAGACCAGCCAGGCCAGCATCACTAATAGGGTGAGCAGGCCCAGCGCCAAGCCGCTGCTGACCGTGGCCACGAGGTTCTCGCCCCAGGTGCGCTTGAACAGGCTCACGCTCTCTGACAGACCTTCTTGCCAAGAGGCTTCCTGACGCATCACCAAAGCAGGGATGGTCAGGGAGGTCGCCAGCCCCCAGAGCATGGCAGCCACGTTGCTGAGGAGCTCACCCAACCAGCCAAAGCGCTCGCGCAACTGCTCCAGCACCATGCCCACCACCGAGTGGAGGAGGCTGAGCCAGAAGATGGCCCCCAGGTGGCGAACAATGGCATCCCAGGCGTCCCAGCCGGTCGGCCGATGCCCCTCCAATCGGGCCATTGCCAAGCCTGCCACCGAGAAGCCAAAAACCATGCGCAGCAGGTTCAAGGCCATATAGACGCCCAAGGTCTGCAACAGACCCATGTTGAGCGCGGTCTCATCGCCCTGCTTGGCTGTGCTGATCATCCACTCAATCACTGGCCCAGACAGCGGCCACCAGACCGCCCACACCAGGGCGACCCAGAACACGCCATAGCCCCAGAGCCACGGCGTGCCAGACCATAAGCGGAAAGTGGCGCCAAGCAGGTGCCAACTCTGTTGAATGCGAAACATCCGCAGCGTCCTTTTCAAACTGTCTGAAAGGTGTCGGCGCGGACTATAGGGCGCAGGGCCGCCGTACAGGGGCCCTCTCGCCTGTGCAGACGTGATGCAATGCGCAACCCAGGGCGGTATGCCTCAGGGTCAGCCTCAGAAAGTTTCCCAGTCGTCTGAGGCGCCGGCCGCCGCTGGAGCCGGAGCCGGGGCGGGCGCAGGCTTTGGCGCGGTGGGCTTCGCAGCCACCGGCTTCGGGCTGGTGGGCACCACGGCGGCCATCGGTGTGGGCGAAGCTGCGGGCTTCAGCGCTGCTAACGAAGGGGTGCGAACCGGGTCAGAGGCGCTCAGCTGAAACACCGACACGGCCTGAACCAACTGGTCGGCCTGGGTCTTGAGGCTGCCCGCCGCAGCGGCCACCTCTTCCACCATGGCGGCGTTTTGTTGGGTGGACTGGTCCATCTGGCGCACGGCGTCGCCGATCTCTTCGACACCTGCGCGCTGTTCAGCGCTGGCGTGGCTGATCTCGCTCATGATGTCGGTCACGCGTTTGATGGCGCTCACCACCTCGCTCATGGTGGCACCCGCTTGGTCCACCAAGGTGGTGCCGCTCTCCACGCGCTCCACGCTGGCGGTGATGAGCTGCTTGATCTCTTTGGCGGCATCGGCCGAACGCCCTGCCAGGCTGCGCACCTCGGCGGCCACCACGGCAAAGCCGCGGCCCTGCTCACCGGCACGGGCGGCCTCCACCGCTGCATTCAGCGCCAGGATGTTGGTTTGGAAGGCGATGCCGTCGATCACCGAGATGATGTCGGAAATCTTGCGGCTGCTGTCGTTGATGCCCTTCATGGTTTCCACCGCTTGGCCCACCACCGCACCGCCGCGCTCCGCCACGGACGAGGCGGCCAAGGCCAGGCTGTTGGCCTGCTGGGCATGCTCGGCGTTGTGGCGCACGGCCTCGCCCAGGTTGGACATGGTGGACGCGGTTTGCTGCAGGGCGCCGGCTTGCAGCTCGGTGCGCTGGCTGAGGTCCAGGTTGCCGGAGGCAATCTGGGCGCTGGCCGAGGCCACGCCTTCGGCGTTGCGCCGCACGGCGCCCACCGTTCGAGCCAACTGGCCCTGCATCTCGCACAGCACCGTCTCCAAGGCGCCGATGGCATCTTGGCGGCGGACTTGGGTTTGTTCACACTGCGTCAGGTCGCCGCCCGCGATCTTGCGGGCCATGCGCGTGCAGCGCTCGACCGGCTGCTCAATGCTGCGCAGCACCCAGCGGGCCAGCAGCAAGACCAGCGCCACGGCAGCAGCGGCCACCAGCAAGGCCGTGGTGGACGACTGCTTTTGGGCCGCAGCGAAGGACGCCATTGAGGTCGCCGCAAAGTCGTTGCCGGCCACCACGGTCTCATCCACGCCCGTACGGTGGGCCAGGTAGAGCTTGTGAACCTCGGCCAAGGCTTGCTTGGCAGCATCGGCCTCGCCGGCTTGCAGCTTGGCGATCACTTGCGTCTGCGCTGCGGCGATGAAGGTTTTGCCGGCCTCGTGTTGGCGACCCAGCAATTGCTTCTCGAGCCCATGCGGCGGGTTTTGCGTCCAGTAGTCCACCCGTGCTTGGTACTCACTGGCCAGGCGGTCCACCAGCTTCTTGGCCTCGGCGACCTCCAGCGTCCCCTCTACCGCTTGGGAGAGGATGAGGCGCATTTCAATGAGGTACATGGGCGGCGGCAAGATGTCTGCCACCACGTCTTTGGCGACAAAGGCCTCACCAGCGTTTTGGCCCATGCGCTGCTGCGCCCACAGGCCCTGCCCGAGCACCATGAGTGAGGCGACAACACCGACGGCCCCCAGGGTGGCGATGGACCAACGCAATGAATGGAGTAAGCGCATGGGGCTTCCCTTTGTCTCGGCAAATGGACGGACTTCGGGAAGATTTTCGGCCGCAGGGGTCGGGCACTAAAGCCCGAATACCTACCCCAACCGGGATCAGTTCACACAAAGGCGTCTAGGCCGCGCCAGGGATAGGCCAGCGCATCCCCAGCACGGCGCCGCCCTCGTCACCGGGCGTCAGCGTGAGGGTCGCCCCCAGCGCCTGGGCTCTCGCCTGCATGCTGGGCAGACCCAAACCCGGATGGGTGCTGGCCGGCATGTGCAAGCCCACACCGTTGTCGATCAAGGCCAGCCAGATGGTGGGCTGAGGCGACGCCTGCCAACGAGCCTGCACCACCACGCGGCTCGCCTTGGCATGCTTGATGACATTGGTGAAGCCTTCCAGCAAGATGCGCTGAACCTGCAGGATCTGCGGCGGCTCCAAGCCTGGAATGGGCGGCAGGGTGTCGACGTCCCACTGCACCTCAATACCCGCAGCCTTCAGGCGCGGCTGCAGGCGGTAGCGCAGCGTTGCCAGCACGGCCGTGAGGTCGCTTTGCATGGGCTGCAAGGAGTCCACCGCCATGCGCATTTCATCCAAGGCCTGCCGCACCTGCTCTTCCAGCACCAGGGGCTGAACAGGCTCTTGCCGCACCAAGCTGAGCAAGCCCACCAACTGCGAGCCAATGCCGTCGTGGATCTCGCGCATGATGCGCTGGCGCTCACCCAGCACGGCGCGCTCTTGCTGCTCTTGGCGCAGGGCCTCAAAGGCGGCGCGCAGCTGCTGCTCTTTATCGGCCACGCGCTCGGTGAGCTGGTCGTTCAGCGCACGGTAGGCCTCGGTGGTGCGGCTGAAGCGCGACACCACCAGCGCTGCCAAGAACAGCACAAAGACAAACATGGCGTGCGGCGTGAAAGCAAAGGTCGACCCGCCCCACAGCCCCATGCGCACGCGCAGCAGGTCGTGCGTGCCGGCCAGCAGCGTGACACCGCCTGCGGCCAGCAACCACCACGCTGCCCGCCGCTGCCGCTGCAGCGCCTCTTGCAGCACCACCCCAAAACAGGCCAGGCCCACCGCCTCCAACAGCACCAGGGCCAAAGTCCACAGTTGGGGCAGCCCCATGGAAAACGACAGCAGGACCAAGACCACCATGCCGGCGATCACCAGGTGAATGCTGCGCACCAACCAAGGGATGTTGCGCTCTAAGGCCAGCAACACAAAGCGCGCCATCAGGCCCAACTGCAGGCCATAGGCCAGCGCCAGCACTGCCCCCCACCAGGGCCAGGGCAGCGGCGTGTGTTGCAGCCATTGGTCGAGCGGGCGGACGGCGCCGCACAAGGCAGCCAAGCTGAAGCAGCCAAACAAAGGCTCCCGCTGGTGCCACCACAGGCCAGCGGCCAAGCCACCCATCAGCAGCAAGCAGGCGGCATAGGCCGCAGCCGGGCCTTGCGACCAAAACTGTTGTCGCTCTTGCAGGGCCGAGACCGCAGCCAGCGGGCCCACCACCACCGGCGACAGGCCGCCGCCACGCAGCGCTTGGGCGTGCAGCTCGATGACCAGCACATGCGGGCCGGCGCCTTGCAGCAACGCGGTGGGCAGGGCCAGCACGCGGCTGAACTTGCTGGCGTCATACACCGGTGAGCGCGGCTCGCCCCACTGCTGCAGCAAAACGCCATTGAGCGTGACCTGGGCCTGGTTGCCCACACGCTCCAGGTAAACGCCCAAGGCCGGCTCATTGGCCAGCAGCGCAGGCGGCAAGGTCACGGTGTAGCGGGCTTGTCCGCTGCGCCCCGGAAACGCACTGTCCCAGCGGTGGCGCAGGCTCACCTGCGCGCGCTGAGGGCTTAAGCCCTCGGCTTGAAACAAGGCATCGGCCTGCGTGAAGGTGTGCACGGCGGCCGATTCCGTCGGGCTCCAGTGCCAGCCCGTGCTCCAGGCCAGCAGCAAACTCAGTGCCAGCAGCAGCGCAGCACCCATGCTCGCAATGAACAGAGAAGGCTTCAGCTCAGCAAGCCGCACTGGCGCGCCTCAAAAACGGCCTCGGCCTTGTTGTGCACGCCCAGCTTGCCGTAGATGTTGCGCACATGGGTTTGCACGGTCGAGATGGACACGCCCATGCGTTCAGCAATTTCTTGGTAGATGAAGCCACGCGCCACCAAGTCCAGCACTTCAGACTCACGGGGGGAGAGCCCCTCGACCTTGCTGACCTCGCTGGGCGCCGTGCGTGCGCTGGCTCGAGGGCTGGGCTCCGCAGGCGCTGGGCCAGGCCGCACCGACTGCCAGCGCGCCAAAAGCTGGCGCGCGATGATGGGGGTCATGGGTGAGCCGCCCGCATGCAAGCTCTGCACATGGCCGGCCAGGTCGGCCTCGGTGCCGTCTTTGAGCAGATAGCCCCGCGCACCAGCCTCAAAGGCCGCCAGCATGCTGGCTTCATCGCCAAACATGGTGATGACCATGGACGAACATGCAGGCTGCAGGCGCCGGGCTTCGCGGATGACCTCCAGACCGGAGCGGTCGGGCAGGCCCAAATCGACCAGCAACACGTCGACCGCATGGTCGGGCAGCCAGGCCAGGACGTCGGCTGCCGTGCCGGCCGCGAACAACAGTTTCAGAGTGGGGGCTTGTTGGATGACTTGGACCAGACGGTCACGGATGCGGACATCGTCTTCCACCAAGGCGACGGTGATCAAATTCATGGCGCGCATCTTGGCATGAGCCGGGGCGTTAGCGGCCGAGGGAAGCTCCCATGAACTGAGGAGGATGGCCTCTTGGCAAAGACCGCGCTTGAACGCAGCATCGGGGACCCTTAAGGAGCCTTCCATGTCGGTCAAAATTGCCTTCACGTCCTGCTGCGATGCGGTGCGCGACCCCGAACAAAGCACCTGGGCCACTCTGGCCGCCCAAAACCCCCAGCACATCGTGCTGTTGGGCGACAACATCTACATGGACTACGGCCTGGGCGACCACATCGGCAACGGCAAAGCCATTCATTTGCCCCTCGAAGAGTTTGCGCAGCGCATGCATGGCTATTACGCCCAGCAGTGGGCCGTGCAGCACTTCCGCCACACCCTCGTAGGCCGCCAGATTCATGCCATTTGGGACGACCATGACCTGGGCTGCGACAACGGCCGCTGCCTGGAGCCGCATACCGACGAGTTCACCGACAGCCGCTACATGCCGCCGGCCTACCGGCAGTGCGCCCGGGTCTTGTTCGAGCAGTTCCGCGACACCCTGAAGACCCAGCCGCTGCACTACCCTGCCAACCCGGTGCCGGATGGTGTGGCGACGCACGACCTGGGCAGCATCGCGCAGACGGTGGACCTGGCCCCCGGCTTGCGCCTGCACCTCACCGATGGCCGCAGCTTCCGGCCCGTTGCCGGCTCGCGTGCCAGCCTCTTGGGGGAGGTGCAGCGAGGAGCCTTGCAGGCCGCTCTGCTGCCCGAGCCCGGCATCAACCTGGTGGCCAGCGGCACCACGCTGAACGACTGGAAGACGTACTACCCCGACTTTGTGTGGTTGCGCCAGCAAGCCCAAGCGCACCGCATCCTGGTGCTGAGCGGGGACATCCACGAGCCCGATTTTCGCGAGCGCGGGCGGCTCTACGAAGCCACCGCCAGTGCCATGGCCCAGCCGGCCAGCATCACCGCCTTGGTGGGCAAAAAATCAGGTGTTTTTGCGCTGCTGACGGTGGACGACGCGCAACTGACGCTGCAATGGTGGGTCGAGGGCCAGCCGCAAGCCGCCCTGACCCAGCACATCAGCCGAGCTGACTGGCAGGTGGCCTGAGCGCGTACAAGGCCGGCGCGATGGCCTCAAAGCCGGCGGCCACGCGCAGCAATGCCGCATCGCCACGCGGCTTGCCGATGAGCTGCAGGCCCAGCGGCCAGCGCCCATTGGCATGAAAGCCCGCTGGCAGACTGACGGCGGGCAGGCCGGCAAAGGTGGCGTAAATCGTGCACTCCATCCAGCGGTGATAGGTGTCCATGCTGCGGCCCGCAATCTGTTGCGGCCAGCGCTCGCCCACCGCGAACGGCCAGACTTGCGCCGTGGGCAGGGCCAGCACATCCACCTGCTCGAACTGCTGCACCATGGCTTGCAAAAAGCTGCTGCGCAGCACCGCCGCGCGCTGGAACTCCATGTACGACAGGCCTTGGGCGTTGTCGTGCTCCCAGAGCACTTCGGGCTTGATCTGGGCGCGGCAGGCCGGGTTGGCCTGCAGCATGGGCGCCACTCGCGGCCCCACCAGAGCCCGCCGCCACATCAACCAGGCTTGCCAGACGGCGTTCAGGTCGATGTTCAGGCGGGCAGGTACCACCTTCGCGCCCGCAGCCACCGCAGTTTGGAGATGTGACTCCAGCCCCGAGAGAATGCCGTCTTCACAGGCCAAGTGGCCGCCCAAGTCACCCAACCAACCGATGCGCAAGCCCTTCAAGGCCTGTGCGGCCTGCGGGGTGCCGGCCTCTTGAGCCACGGCTGCAATGTCATCCACCGGGTCGGTCAGGGCCAGCGGGGTGCGCGGGTCGGGGCCTGCTTGAGTGGCCAGCAAACGGGCCAGGTCGCGCACACTGCGCGCCATGGGGCCTTCGGTGCCGAGCTGGTTCACCCAAACATCGGGCACGGGGTAAAACGGCACGCGCCCTTGGCTGGGCCTAAAGCCCAAGACGTGGTTCCAGCCCGCCGGGTTGCGCAATGAGCCCATGAAGTCCGAGCCATCGGCCACCGGCAGCAGGCGCAGCGCCAAGGCCACGGCTGCGCCGCCACTGGAGCCCCCGGCCGAGACGGCGGGGTCCCAAGCATTGGGTGTGGCGCCAAACGGCGTGTTGAAGGTGTGCGAGCCCAAGCCGAACTCGGGCATATTGGTTTTGCCGATGACGATGCACCCTGCCGCCTTCATGCGCGCGGTCATCAAGTTGTCTTCACGCGGCATGCTGCGCAGCAGCAGGGGCGAGCCATAGGTCGTCGGAAAGCCGATGGCATTGGAGGCATCCTTGATGGCCTGCGGAATGCCATGCAGCCAGCCTCGGCTGTGGCCACGCGCCAACTCAGCGTCACATTCGGCGGCTTGCGTCAGCAAAGCCTCGTCCGGGGCCAGGTTGACCATGGCCACGGCCTGCGGGTTGAGCCGGTGAATGCGGGCCAGATAGGCCTGCATCACCTCGGTGCAGGAGACTTGTTGGGCGTGAATGGCCGCCGAGAGCGCGGTGGCGTCAAGGTCCGTGAGGTCGCCGCTGAGACCGGTCATCATGCTCATTGCGGCTGCAGGTTCAGGCCCTTGGCAATGGCTTGGTAGCGCGCGATCTCCGCCGTGTAGAGCTTGGCCAGTTCGGCGACCGACATGGGCTTGGCCACATGCTGGCCGGTGCCCTCGTAGGCTTTGCGCACCTCGGCGTTTTGCAGGGCTTCGTACACCGCTTTGTTGATCTTCTCGACGGCCGCGTCGGGCGTGGCCTTGGGCACCACCATGCCGGCCCAGAGGTCGTATTCAAAGCCGTCCAGGGCTTGCGAGGAGGCAAGCGTCGGCACCTGGGGGAAGGCCGGGTGCGGCTGGCGCGAGGCAATGCCGAGGGCCTTGACCTTGTTCTCCTTGAGCAAGCCCACCACCGGCCCTGCCAAGGGAATGAACACCATGTCGATCTGCCCTCCCAGCAGGTCTGTGATGATGGGCGCAGCGCCCTTGTAGGGCACATGCAGGCACTTCACGCCGGTTTGCTTGGCAAAGACTTCACCCATCAGGTGGTACATGGAGCCCGTTCCCACGCTGCCGTAGCTCAGCTCTTTGGCGCCGGGCTTGCGCGACAAGGCCACCAATTCGTCCACGGTGTTGGCCGGCATGTCTTTGCGCACCAGCATGATCATCTCGGCCCGCACGATCAAGGCCGCCAGCCTCACATCCTCGGGCTTGTGCTTGACCGCCGACATGGCCATGGGCGACTGGATCAGCTCCATGGGCGAGGCCAGGGTCATCACATGGCCATCGGCCGGGGCTTGCAACATTCTCTGGAGGCCCAAGGCCCCGCCCACCCCGCCGACGTTCTCGACAATGATTTGCTGGCCCAAGATCCGCTGCATTTCGCCCTGCGCGGTCCGTGCGACGAAATCGGAGCCGCCGCCCGCGGGGTAGGGCACCACCACGGTCAACAGCTTGCTCGGAAAGGCCTGCGCCCTTGCCGGCCCCGACGCCGCCGCGCCCAACAAGCCCAGTCCCAACCCAGACACCACCTGGCGACGACGAATCATGAGCACACCTCGAACAAACTTGCGGATGAAGAAGGCTCGATCATGGGCCGCCTGTGGGCCGACCACTAGTGCAAATCAGCAAAAACTGGCTGGCGTTTTCCCGAGTTCATCGCCGCGTTTTGGCGTGCTCAGGGCTCAAACTGGCCTTCTAAGACGTAGCGGCCGCCCGGATGAACCAGCCGCGCCAACGTGATGACGCCGGTGCGGCTCATGGTGCGGCGCACCACCACCAAGCAGGGGTCGGCCGCTGCAATGCCCAGCCACTGCGCCTCCTGAGCCGTGGGCAAGCTGGACTCGATGGTGTACTGGGCTCGCCACAGCGCGGTGGCCTCGAAGAGGTAGTGGGTCGGTGTGGTCTGGCTGAAATCTTGAGCCAGATAGTCCGGTGCCTCCGTCGGGTTGACATAGCGGTCCTCGACCTGCAGCGGTACGCCGTTCTCCAGGTGAACAATGCAGGTGTGGAAGACTTTGGTGCCGGGCTTCAGCCCTAACTGCGCCGCCAAGCCCTTGGTGGCCGCCTCGGTGGTCTGCAGGTGCACCTGCGCCTGATGCACATGGCCGCGCTCTGCGATCTCATCGTGGACATCGCGCAGCCGCAGCATGGACGACACCTTGTGCAGTGGCGCCGCAAAACTGCCCACACCTTGGACCCTATTGACCAAGCCCTCGGCTTGAAGCTCCTTCAAGGCTCGGTTCACCGTCATGCGGCTCACCCCGAACTGTGCGACCAGTTCCGACTCTGAGGGCATCTGCACCCCCGGTGGCCACAGGCCCTCTGCCAATCCGTCCTTGAGGTGTTGTTTGACCCGCGCATAGGGCGCCAGGTTTTGGGCAGCAGCATTCATGCCGCGATGCTAGCCGCTCAAGCGTCTCTTCGCGGCGCTGAGACGCCGAAACCCGCATGCGAATTTGTGCCTATTGCTTGAGCCTTTTGGCATCAGGCTTGTGCATGGCGTCACAAGGACGCAGCTTTTTCAGGGCCCGACAGCATCTTTACTAACCGCAGAAGTGCGCAGCGGCCACCCAAAGGTTGCAAACTGTAACCACACCGTATCAAACCACAGAGCTTTCCTCTTTGAGGCAGAGGCCGGTCCCCGACGGTGTCGTTATAAATCGCATAGGAGCACTCATGTCACAGCCCTTCCGCACCGCCGCCATCGCCGCTGCGGCTGCCCTTTTGGCCGCCTGCACCACCACCGCTCAGTTCAGCTCTAACCCGCCGGGTGCCGAGGTGGTGTATCTGGACAAAGTGATTGGCGTCACCCCGTTTCAATACGATGTGCAGGATCAGTTTGGTTGGTTCAGCGTGTACGAATTCAAGGCCACTCGCGCCGGCCACAAGCCCAAGGTCTTGAGCTTTGCCGAGCGCACGCCGCTGGACCACAACAATGTGGTCCCCAAGGCCATTCACTTTGAACTGGAAGCCGACGCCAAGAAGTGAGCGTAGGGGGCCAAGGCACCGACCCGCAGACCACGCCAGTTGCTTAACACGGGGTTGAGCAGCGGCGCCAGGACGTCGGCATCATCGTCGTCGCGCTGGACCCACCGGGCGATCAGCGCGGCCATGGCCACTTCGGCAGCACGCGCGTTGTTGCCGTCGTCCATCTTCAGCGCCACGCCCAAGCCCGGCTCAGGGAAGGCCGCGCAGTAGACGCCCTCAGCACCCACTTTGCAAAACACCCGCTCGCCAAAGTGCTGCATCACGCGGGTGTCAAAGCGACCCGTGCCCGCCACCATGAACGGCTGGCGCGCCACGGCCTGACGCAGGCGTTGCGCCGCGCGGGCATGGTCTGCCGACAGGCCGACACCGCTGGCCACCCGGGCAAAGCCCAGGGCCAAATGCCGCAGCGGAATGCCGAACGTGGGGATGGAGCAGCCATCAATGCCCATTGGCGCGTCGCGCAGCGCAAAGCCAGTGGCAGCCTCTAAAGCTTGGCTGACCGTCTGCATCACTGGGTGGTCCGGCTGGACATAGCCGCTCAGAAAACCCCGGAACTCTTGCCCCTGCCCCTTGGCCAACCAGCAGCCCAGGCAAGCAAAGCCCGCATGCTTGCCAGAGCAGTTGTTGTGCAAAGGGTGGGGCTCTTCGCCCGTGCGGGCCAGCGCCAGCTTGGCCGGCTCAAAGCCGGGCCAGTGTGCACCGCACTCCAGCGCGCGCTCGTCCAGGCCCAGTTGCGCCAAGACCTGCGCCGCCACCGCCACATGCTCAGGCTCGCCGCCGTGTGAGGCACAGGCCAGGGCCAGCGCCGCATCATCCAAGCCAAAGTGATCGGCCGCCCCACAGGCCACCAAGGGCAAGGCCTGCAAGACCTTGACCGCCGAGCGCGGGAAGATGGGCCGCTCGATGTCGCCGCCGCTGGCCACGACCGCGCCCGCAGCGTCCACCACCGCCCAAGCACCGCGATGAAAGGACTCCACGTGCTCGCCGCGCAGCACCTCGACCAGTACAGGATTTGTCATGGGCGCGGATTATTGAGGCGCGGCCGCCATTGCACAATGCCCGCATGCCTTTGACTGCCTTGGCCCTGGTGTTGGTGGCCGCCTTGCTGCATGCCACGTGGAACCTGGCCGCCAAGAAAGCGGGCGGCGACCATCACTTTGTGTTCATGTCGGCGCTGATGATCGTGCTGCTGTGGGCGCCGGTGGGCATGTGGGCGGCTTGGGGCGCCTTGCCGGCCTGGGGCTGGTGGGAATGGGCCCTGGTGCTGGCCAGCGGGCTCACCCACCTGCTCTATTTCAATGTGCTGTTGGCGGGCTACCGGGCGTCAGATCTCACCGTGGTCTACCCCGTGGCGCGGGGCACCGGCCCCCTCTTGACCACCGTGGGCGCGGTGCTGCTCTTGGGTGAGCCGCTGCGCTGGTCGACCTTGGCTGGGGTGCTGTGCATTTCAGCAGGTATTTGGCTGATTGCGGGCGGCACTGCGTTGCTGAATAAGGCCCAGGACCCCACCCAGCGCCAACGCGTGATGGCCGGGGTGGCCTGGGGCGGGCTGACGGGTTTGCTGATCGCGGGATACACCGTGATTGATGGGTATGCCGTCAAAGTGGCGTTGATGTCGCCGATCTTGATTGACTATTTCGGCAACCTGCTGCGCATCCCCTTCATGCTGCCCAAGGTCTGGCAAGACCGCGCGCGCTTCAACGAGGCCTGGCGCACGCAATGGCGCTACGGCTTGGTGATGGCTGCGCTCAGCCCCTTGGCCTATGTGCTGGTGCTGTATGCCGCGCAGCAAGCCCCGCTCTCCCACGTGGCCCCGGCGCGCGAGGTGTCCATGCTCTTCGCTGCCCTGCTGGGGGGCCGTCTGCTGGGCGAGCAAGACCGGGGCGCGCGGCTGGCTGGCGCAGCCGTCATGGCGCTGGGCGTGGTGTGCTTGAGTCTCTGAGTCACAATCGCGCCCCTTGCCCAGATCGATGGGCACGCCCTCAGGGAATAAAGCACCGTGTTCAAGAATCTCATCGTCTATCGCCTGATCCCGGAATGGGACCCGACCTTGTCTGCGGCTCAAGAGGCGGCCTTCAAGCAACGTTTCACGCCTTGCGGCAAATCGCAGCCGCAATCGATGGGCTGGGTGCCCCCGCGTGGCGAGGCGGAAGCGCCTCTGATCGAAGTGGTGGGCGGCCACTGGCTGATGCGACTGCAGGTGGAGCAGAAGTTGTTGCCCGGCTCGGTGGTCAAGCGCCGTGCCGATGAAATGGCCCAGCAGGTGGAAGCCAGCACCGGCCGCAAACCCGGCAAGCGTGAAAGCAAGGAGCTGCGCGAACAAGCCACGCAAGAGTTGCTGCCTCAGGCCTTCACCAAGATGGCCGGCGTCTCAGTGTGGATTGCGCCCAAGCAAAAGTTCGTCTGCGTGGACGCCGGCAGCACCAGCCGCGCCGAGGTGGTCATCACCATGCTGGTCAAGACGCTGGAAGGCTTTGGCGTGCAGGCTCTGCAAACCGCACTGTCGCCCGCCTCGGCCATGGCCGGCTGGCTGGAGAGCGGCGAGGCCCCGCCCTTCTTCACTGTAGACCGCGACTGCGAACTCAAGGCCGTGGACGAGATGAAGTCCGCCGTGCGCTATGCCCGCCATGCGCTGGACGGCGAAGAGGTGCGCCAACACATTCGCCTGGGCAAGCGCCCCACCCGCCTGGCCTTGACCTGGCATGGCCGGGTGAGCTTTGTGCTGACCGAGCAGTTGCAGGTCAAGAAGATCCAGTTCGAAGACGGCGTGTTTGAAGGCGCAGGCGCCACCAAGGCCGAGGACGGCTTTGATGCCGATGCGGCCATCGCCACGGGTGAGTTGATCCAACTGCTGCCCGACCTGATCGAGGCCCTGGGCGGCGAGCAGGCTTTGGGCGCTGTGCCCGGCGTGCTGCCCAGCGCACCTGCTGCAGCCCCCGCGGCACCGGCCGCCGCCGCTGCGCCCGCCCGCACAAACAGCCCCTTGCCGGCCACCGCAGAGGACGACAACTCGCCGCCTTGGTGAGCGATGCACGGAGCGTCAGGCGCAGCAGGCACAATCGAGGTTTTGCTTTCGCGCCCAAGCTCGGCTTGGCCACTCTTTGCGACCATGTCTGACGCTCCCAAGCCCGATCTGCCTGACACCTCTTCGGCTGAACGCCCTCAAGACGGCGCTGCACCGGCAGCCCCCACCAGCCCAGTGGCGACCCCTGCCACAGAAGGCACTGCAGCAGCCCCGGCCGCCGCCGGCACGCCAGGCATGACCGCGGCCGATTGCGCCCAAGAGCTGAAACAGCGGTTTCCAGCCTTGTTTGGCGGCTCGCCCAAGCCCCTGAAGCTGAAGATCCAAGCGGATATTCAAGAGCGCGCGCCGGGCGTGTTCACCAAGGCCGCGCTGTCCGCCTTCTTCCGGCGCTTTACCGGCAGCACCTCTTACCTGATTGCGCTGACCCGCGCGCGCCAACGCTTTGACCTGGACGGCCAACCCGCGGGCGAACTGGCCCAGGAGCACCGCGATGCCGCCGAGCAAGAACTGGCCCGGCGCCGCAACATCACCCAAGAGCGCCGCGCGGCCGAAGAAGAGCAGCGCCAGCAGCGCCAGCGCTTGTTGCGCGACTTTGAGCGCACCACGCTGACCCTGGCCAACTTCTGCGCACTCAAAGGCCTGACGCCTGAGGCCTTGGAAGAGACCTTGGCGCAGGCCCGTGTGGAAGCCGTCGAGATGGCGGCCGCACGCCCCGCCTTTGCCCCCCAAGGCGAGCGCCGCCCCCCGCAAGACCGCCGCCCAGGCCCCGGCCCGCGCCGTGACGGCCCCCACAGCGACCGCCCACGTCACGCTGGCCCTCGCAACGGCCCCGGGAATGGCCCGAATCATGGCCCCCGCGGCCCGCGTCGTGACGGCGATGCCCCGCGCAACGGCCCACGCCGGGACGGCGGGCGCCCAGGCCCGGCGAACCAGCCGCGCAGCGATCGGCCTGCAAAGCAGGCCAGTGCCGCCGACAGCGGCGAGAAGTCCGAAGACTGAGCCTCAGCGGTAAGCCCTCAAGGGGTTTGGGCAGTGATAGATCTGCCCGAACCCTTTTTGGAGTGATCATTGCGCGAGAAAACAGTTGCGCCACCTCCAATATTTCCATTAAACTGGAATCATGGAAGAAAAAGCCGTGATTCGCGCTCTCGCTGCCCTGGCCCAATCGGCCCGGCTGCAGGTCTTCAGAGCCTTGGTGGTGGCCGGCCCCGAAGGCTTGACGCCAGGGGCCCTGGGAGACGCTTTGGGGCTGCCGGCGTCGACCTTGTCCTTTCACCTCAAAGAGCTGACCCAGGCCGGATTGGTGACGCCAGAGCGTTCGGGTCGGAACTTGATCTACCGCGCGGGCTTTGAGCGCATGCAAGGCCTGCTGACTTATCTGACAGACAACTGCTGTGCGGGAGCCCCCTGCCCGCCGAAGGCCACGAGCGCCGCACTGTGCTGCCCGCCTCCCCACCCATCCCTCAACAAGGAGCCCTGAGATGAAGCGCTTTCATGTTCACCTGCATGTGGCCGATCTGGCCCAGAGCATTGGCTTTTACGCCAAGCTGTTTGGCGCCGAGCCGACCCGCCACGAGAGCGACTATGCCAAGTGGATGCTGGAAGACCCGCCGGTCAACTTCGCCATCTCCACGCGCGGCCAAGCACCGGGCATTGATCATCTGGGCATCCAGACCGACAAGCCCGAGGATTTGGCCGATCTGAAGGCGCGCGCCGAGGCCGCCGACCTGGCGCTCTTGGATGAAGGGGCGACCACCTGCTGCTATGCCCGCAGCGAGAAGCACTGGGTCACCGACCCGCAGGGCATTGCCTGGGAACACTTCCACACCTTGGGGGACATCCCCGTGTTCCATGAGGCTGCGGCCGGCGCTGAGGCTGGGGCGTCGTGCTGCCCGCCTACGCCGCGTGGCAAGCCGATCGGCATTCCCGTCAAGGCCAACACCGGCTGCTGCTGATCAAGCGCTGGCTGCTTGCGGGGCCCCCAGACCCGCGCTGCGGACCTGATTGCGCCCGCCCTGCTTGGCGGCATAAAGCTGGACATCAGCATCGTTGAGCAGGTTGTGGGCGACCGGGTCTTCCGCATCGCCCGCCACGCCAATGCTGACGGTGATGTGCTTGAGGTCCGGGTGTATGTCTGAGAGGTCGAGGTCGGCAATGCGCTGGCGCAGCTTTTCGCAGACAGCGGTGGCCGCCGCCAGCGGTGTCTCGACCAAGACCACCACAAACTCTTCCCCGCCGTAGCGGCCGACAATGTCGCCGCTGCGGCAGGTGTCGCGCAAGAGGCGGCCAACGCGGCGCAGCACCTCATCACCCACCCGGTGCGAGAAGCGGTCATTGACCGACTTGAAGTGGTCGATGTCCACCATGGCCACCGAGAGGCCATGTCGATAACGGCGGGCGCGCTCGCGTTCGCGGTCGAGCTGGGCATCGAGCCAGCGTCGGTTGGCCAGGCCGGTCAGGCCGTCTTCACGCGCCAGTTGGCGCAGCATGTCGGCCTGCTGAGAGAGCTGGGCCAGCAGCTCTTGCTTTTGCCGCTCAGACTCGCGCGCGAGCCCCAGGGCCGAGGCCAATTCGTCGCCACGCTTGCGTTCATGCTCAACTTGCAGATGCGCCCGCTCCAGCTCGGCACGGCCCAGCAAGCCCCGCACGCGGCGCTGGGTTTCTTGGCCGTGGATGCGCTGCTGGCAGGCATAAAACTCTTTGAAGTGGCGCAGCGCAGCGGCAGCATGGCCTTGCTGCTCATGGATCTGCGAGAGCAGCTCGTGGAGCTTGCCACTGATGTGGTCGGCCCGCAGCACCTCGGCCAGCTTCAGGGCCTGGCTCAAGAGATCAACGGCGGGGCTGGCCGCACCACTGAGCCAGCGGTTGCGGCCCAGCGCCAGCAGCACCTCGGCCTCGGCACCGCGGCGGTGGCTGCGGCGGATCAGGGTGAGCGCCTCCAAGAGCAAACGCTCGGCCCGGTCATAAGCGCCTTCTTGTTGGTGCGCCAAACCCAGGCCCAAAAGGGCCAAGCCGGTATCGGCGAGATGACCGACGCGGCGCGTGATGTCCAGCGCGCGCTCCAGGTGGCGCATGGCCTCGGGCAGTTGGCCGCTGCGCATCAGCAAACGGCCCAGGCTGGTCAGGGTGGAGCCCTCCAAGGCGCGGTCAGGTGTTTGGCGCACCAACGTCAGGGCCCGCAGGTGGTATTCGACGGCCCGGGCACGGTCGTCCAACTCCGCCAGCACGCCCCCGATATTGGACATGGCATAGGCGGTGGCGCGCGTGTCGTGGGCTGACTCCGCCAGCTCCAGGCTCATCAGCAGGTATTTGAGGGCATCGGCAAACTGGCCCATCTCCCGCAGCACGGAACCGATGTTGTTGAGCGAGCCGGCTTCGCCCACCATGTCGCCCAATTGGCGACGCAACGCCAAGCCCCGGTGGTAAACCGCCAACGCCTGCTCGCCATCGTTGCGGCAGGCGTGCACATTGGCCACGAGGTTGAGCGCTTCGGCCTGGCCGCTGAGGTCACCCAGCAGCTCATAGATCGAAACCGCCCGCTGCAGCAGTTCGATCACGCCGTCGTGGCGGTCCAAGAGCACAAACTGGCAGCGCGCAGCACGCAGGTAGGCGCAGGCCAAGCCGCGCTGGTAGTCCAGACGCAAGGCCAGGGCCTCGGCTTCACGGGCCAGCACCAGGGCGCTGTGGGGATCCTCGCCCAGCAGGCGGGCGGCTTGATCGTTGAGCGCATCAACCGTGGCCACACTGGCGGGCGCAGAGGGCGCCATCGTCACAGGGGGTATGGGAGCGCTAGAGGAAAGCACCGGACCGATCAGTGGTTATGTCCCACGATCTTAGCGGGGCCCGGTGCATCAGAGAAGTCTGCCAGCGCAGACAAACCGATTATTTCTTGTGGTCGTGGCGGAAGTTCTTGGCTTCTTCCTTGGTGAGCTTGCCGTCCTTATTGGTATCGGCCGCTTCAAAGCGCTTGGCCAACTTGGGGTTGTTGGCGACTTCATCGCGGGTGATGACGTTGTCGTCGTTCTTGTCGACCTTGTCAAAACCCTTACCCTTATGGGATTTGGCGTAGCTGCGCACTTCCTTGGCGTTCAGGTAGCCGTCCTTGTCGTCGTCCATTTGGTCGAAGTGCTTGGACAGCATGGCGTGGCCTTGCGCCTCCTCGCGGCTGATGCGCTTGTCGCCGTCCTTGTCCAGGGCTTTGTAGGCTTTGACATCCATGCGTTGGCTGTCATCGGCCGCCTGCACCACACCGGCCGTCAGGGCCACCACAGCGCACACCAGAGAAAGGGAGAGTTTGTTCATGGGAGCAGTCCTTTGCACACGGGGGAAGATTGACACGATAGCCGCTCAACGCCCCGTGAGACGCCCGGGTTGAGCCCCTCCCCCCTTGTTTACAGGACTTTACGGCTGCTTGGTGGTGCTGCCTTGCTGAGCCACATTGATCAAGCGGCGGTCGATCCAGCCCAACAGGTCCGTCCACATGGCCGCTGACTCGCTCGCGGCAATCTGCCGTGCGTCTTTCAACTCCAGTGTCACCACCGGCACGCGCTGCACCACGCCACCGTAATTGCCCAAGGAGCCGGGGTAGATCCCCACTTGATCGAGGTAGAGATTGCCCAGCTTATCGGGCGGCGGCGGCGGCCCGTCGAAGTCAAGCACGCCGTAAGGCGCATGCACTGACACGATCAGATTGGGCTTGAACTGCTCCAACTGGCGCTGCACCCAGCGGGTTTCCGGCTCGGACATGGCCGCAGGCCCTGGGTAGCGGCGTGGGTCTTTGCCCGTGCGGCTGATCCAGTAGCTCCGCGCATTGGTGGCCCAGTCCGCTGTCGGGAAATTGCGGTTCAGATCTACCCCGCGCGCATTCGTGCGGGTGGCGGGCTTGCGCAGCAAGCCGTCGGGGTTGACCAAGGGCACGACACGCCAGTGAATCGGCGCATTGTTGGACTTGACCGAACGCTCCAGCCAATTGAAGACCAAGTTGACGGACGCCATTTCGTCGCCGTGGATGCCGCCCAAGACCAGCACCCTCAAGCGAGGGGCCCCCGAGGCGGGCTTGATGTCCCGAAACCACAAGGGAATGCCACGCACCGAGCGGCCATCACCGGGCTGCAGGCCCGTGTTCAAGCATTGGTGCAAGGGCAAGGCGGTGAGCCGCTCGGCAATGGTCTTGCACCACGTTGGCAAATCAGTGGGGACGGGGGCCGGCGGCGGCGCTTTGGCGGGCGCAGGCTTGGTGGATGCAGGCTTGTTGCTGGTCGTGGGCTCGGCTTTGGCCGACACCGCCGCAGACGCTGCGTCTTTGGAGGAGGCAGTGGCAGAGGGTTTTGCGGGCCCGGGGGCCGATGCTGCCGCGGCAGGTGCACTCGGCGCAGGCACAGCCCAGGCGGAAGAGAAGGCCACGCAGACAGACAAGCTTGCCAAGCGGGCCAATCGAGATGAGGTCATGAGCACATGGCCACCGAGAGGCGGCACAGAATCAAAGGTCGGTTTGTCGCAGTGTGGAAGTGTAGGCGGGCCAAAGCCTGCTTTGGCCGCCGATAAGGCGGGGAATTGTCGTCTGCATCAAGACTTGGCCAGAATGGGCCATGATTGAAGCGCCCTTCACCCCTCGCCAGTCCTTTTCGGACGCTACCGCTGCCCTGGCCCATGTGCAGGCCCTCTACCAGGCTCAGGTGGGGCATTTGCGCCATCATTTGCAGGCTTTTGTGGCCGGGCAAATGCCCGCGGCTCGGGTGCGCGCCTGGTACCCCAGCGTGCGCTTAGTGACCGACACGGTGGCGCGCGCCGAGTCCCCACTGAGCTTTGGGTTTGTGGCCGGCCCCGGTGCTTATGAGACCACGCTGACCCGGCCAGATGTGTTTGCGGGCTACTACCGCGAGCAGTTTGACCTGCTGCTGCGCAACCACGGCGTGGCCCTGGAGGTGGGACTGGGCAACCAGCCCATCCCGGTGCATTTTTCGCTGGCTGACAACGACCATGTGGAAGGATCGCTGAGCGCTCAGCAGCGGGGCCGCCTGCGCGATTTGTTCGACCTGCCCGATTTGGCGGCCATGGACGACGGCATTGCCAACGGCACCCATGAGCCCGGCCCCCGCGAGCCTTGGCCGCTGGCGTTTTTCACCGCACCGCGGGTGGACTATTCGCTGCAGCGCCTGCGCCACTACACCGGCACGCTGCCCGAGCATTTTCAGAACTTTGTGTTGTTCACCAACTATCAGTTCTATGTCGACGAATTCATCCGCTTGGGCCATGAGTTGATGAGCGACCCCGGCAGCCCTTACGAGGCCTTTGTGGAGCCCGGCAATGTGCTGACCCCACGCGCCGGCAGCGCCCTGGCCAGCAGCGGGCAGGCGCCCCCTCGGCTGCCGCAGATGCCGGCCTATCACCTCAAGCGCGGGGAGAACAGCGGCATCACCTTGGTGAACATCGGCGTGGGCCCCGCAAACGCTAAGAACATCACCGACCACATTGCCGTGCTGCGGCCGCATGCCTGGATCATGCTGGGCCACTGTGCGGGCCTGCGCAACAGCCAGCAGTTGGGCGACTATGTGCTGGCCCACGGCTATGTGCGTGAGGACCATGTGCTGGACGAAGAGTTGCCGCTGTGGGTGCCCATCCCGCCCTTGGCGGAGATCCAGGTGGCGTTGGAGCAAGCGGTGGCGGATGTGACCCAACTCAGCGGCCAAGCCCTGAAGACCATTTTGCGCACCGGCACCGTGGCCAGCACCGACAACCGCAACTGGGAGCTGCTGCCGCACCCCGGCCCCGAGCGGCGCTTTAGCCAAAGCCGGGCCGTGGCCTTGGACATGGAGAGCGCCACCATCGCGGCCAATGGCTTTCGCTTCCGCGTGCCCTACGGCACCTTGCTGTGCGTGAGCGACAAGCCCTTGCACGGCGAGATCAAGCTGCCCGGCATGGCCAACCACTTCTACCGCGAGCGGGTGGATCAACACTTGCGCATTGGCCTGCGCGCGGTGGAGCTGCTGCGCCAAGCCGGGGCGGGCAGCCTGCATAGCCGCAAGCTGCGGGCCTTCGCGGAAGTGGCGTTTCAGTAGCGCGAGGCCGCACGCCTCTGCATTCCGGGCGTGATGCCGTCCCGCAGCGCGCCCTGCTTAACGCTGGTGCGCCCTGCTTGACGCCGGTGCGCCGCGTCTCGATGGCCTCTTGCAGATGCGAATGATTCGCATTACAATTGCTGCTGTGTTGTAGCGCTTGCGCTGCGTGCCTGCTTGCCGCTGAGACTTGTTTCATGCCCACCTCTTTGCATCTCGCCCCGTCACAGGCCTTGGCCCGCCCCACCGGGCCGGCGGGTCTGCCACCGCCCGACGAGGGCCCTGTTCGCTGGGACAGCGCCCTGTTGTTCAAAGGCCAGCAGGAACTGATCATTGAGCACCACGGCCAGTCCTATCGGCTTCGCATCACCGCCTTGGGCAAGTTGATATTGACCAAGTAGTCGCAGATCGTCCTCGTCCCCATTCGGCCTGCCAGCCCGCCGCCAGCCTGGGCCAGTTTCTCCCCATCAGGAGCTCCCATGCTGACTGCCTCGCCCTTGCTGTCGGGCCGCCCGCTCGCTGCGGTGGCCGCCGCCCAAGAAACCAGCCTGCTGCTGGACGTAGACCGCGCGCAGGAGCTGCTGCATCTCTGCGCTCAAGAAGCCCACCCCCTCATCCTGAGCGGTGCTTGGGTCGGGCCACAGTGCGGCACGGACACAGTGCAGGGGCCACTATGGGCCTGTGATTGGCGCCATGGCCAGATCACCCTACACCTCGGCGACACCAGCTTGTGTTGGCATGAGCATCAAGTGGCTCGCACAGAGTGGCGGCGTTGGCGTGGAGCCTTGGGTCTGCGTCAGGGCTTGAGGCTGTGGGACGCGGAGCACACCGTCGCCCTCACCATCGGTGCACCGCTGCGCTCGCCGCATTGCGAGGGCGCGCTGTGGCGCGCTTGGATGGACTGGATTGCCGACATCCCCCTGTGCGACCCGCACCGCCACGCCGACTGAGGCCCACCCATGTGCACCCAACCCTCACACATCTTCTCGGGCCTGACTGCGCAGCCCGCCGAGACCCACTTCAGTGCGCAGCCTTTGCGCACCCAGACACCTTGCGTCGCCCCGCCTCGCAGTTCCCGCCGTGCGCGCATTTGGGAGTTGCCTCACCATGCACTGTGCCCGGTGATCGGGGTTTGCTTGCCGCTGACTCTGCTGCGCAAACTGGTGGGCAAAGCAGTCGGCGGCGAGGTGCAGGCCATTGACTATGAGCTGCACTGCGGGGTCATCAATGAATGCAAGCAGCGCAGCGCGGTGTCGCAGCGCGTTCAAGACGCATTGGATGAGCGCTACCGCCTCGCGCTGCAACGCCACCGCACACTCAAGGACACCCCTGCCCTGGCAGACACCTGGCGCGCAGGCCTGCACAGCCCTGACATCGCCGCGATCTTTTGGAGCGTGGTGACTCACCCCGCCTGCGATGCGCCGCTGCTGGAGCAGGTGCTGCAGGACGTGCACATGCTGCAGCATCAAGTCGGCATGATGCAGCGTGTGGAGTCCGAGCGCTTTCAAGACTTGCTCCGAGAGAACGCCGTCCTCGGGCGTGAACTGGCGGGCGCACAAAGCCGCAGCGCGCGCCAGGCGGCAGAGTTCGCGCGGCAAGTCGAGCGCCTGGAGGCGAGCCAGTTGCGCCTCCGGGGAGAGCTGTTGCAGCGCGACACGCTGCTGGCTCAGGCGCTGGACGAAGTGACGCAGCTGAAGTCCAGCGTGCCGGACCTGGAGCCACGCCTCGCGCTCACCGAAGACAAGCGTTGGCTGACCGAACGCCTCGAGAGCACCCAACGCGCCCTGCAAGCGGCGCAATGGCGCATCCAACAGCTCGAAGCCCGGTCGGTGCATCCGCCTGAAGCCCCAGTGGCAGCGTCGCAGATCGGCCTGCCCGATGACACCGAGAGCTTGCCAAACCTGACGCTCAAGGAAACGCAGGGCCGCCCCAAGTTTTCTTGCCCCTCCGTGGGGGGACGGGACGGGCAAGGCCCGGCCTTTGGGGGCATTCAGAAGGCCGTGCTGTGTGTAGGCGGCCGCAGCGCCAGCGTGCCTGTGTACCGACGCTTGGTCGAGCACACGGGCGGAAAGTTCCTCCATCACGATGGTGGCGAAGAGCACAACCTCCATCAGCTCGACGCCGCCCTGGTGGCCGCCGACCTGGTGCTGTGCCAAACCGGCTGCATCAGCCACGACGCCTACTGGAAGGTCAAGGGCCACTGCAAGCGCACCGGCAAGCGCTGCGTGTTTGTGGAGACCCCTAGCCAAAGTGCGCTGCAACGCGCCTTGCGCGCCGCGACCGCCCCCGACAGCCCCGCGGACATCCCCTGAGCATCCCACCTGAACCCCCGAACACCCACTTTATTTGATTGCGAATCGTTCGCATTTGCAATATGATACAAAGCACTACAGCGTACCGTCATGTCTCCCATTGCTCTGTGCCCCCCACCTGCTCAGCCCTCCGACTTGAGCCCACCCCAGCGGCGGGCTTTGACGGTGGCAGCCGTGGTCGCACATGCGGCCGGGGCCTGGGGCTTGCTGCAGATGCAAGCCGTGCAACAGGCTCTGGCCCCTGCGGCCCCTGTGCTGGTGCAATGGGTGGCCACACCCGTACCGGCACCCCAGCCGCCCCCCCCGCCGGCAGCCCCGCGCCCCAAGGTGCAGCCGCAAGCGGTGCCCGTGCTGGCGGTGGCTCCTTCACCCCAGCCCCAGCAAGCCCCCAGCGTCGTGGTGCCGGAGCCTGCGCCACAAGCGGTGCAAGCCTCCACGCCGCCCAGCCCACCGGCTCCGCCCGCTCTAGCGGCCCCGCCAGCGCTACCCGCCAGCCCGGTGGCCTTGGCCGCCACAGACCTGCGCTACACCGTGCCGCCTGCGCAGGTCTACCCCCGCACTTCCGTGCGTCTGGGCGAGCAAGGCACGGTACTGGTGCGTCTAGTGGTGGATGCCCAAGGCCTGCCCACTCAGGTGAGCCTGCATAAAAGCTCGGGCCATCCTCGTTTGGATGAACAAGCACTGCAAGCCCTGCGCGCCGCCCGTTTCGTGCCCTACACCCGCAATGGCCAAGCCCTGGCCTGGACAGCCATTGCCCCCCTCGAATACAGCTTGGAGTAAACCTGATGACCCCCACCGCCGATTCCACGCTTGGGTTTGGCCACTTCATCGCGCAAAGCGATGGGGTGGGTAAAGCCTTGCTCGTCTTGTTGCTGCTGATGTCCGCAGCGTCCTGGGCGCTGATCTTGGCCAAGGGCCTGGCGCAGGCCCTGCGCTCCAAGCGCTCCACCGAGTTTTTGAACCACTTCTGGAACGCCAGCACTTTGGATGAAGTACGTGCGGAGATTGCCACGCACGGCGCGCGTGACCCGTTCTCGCACCTCAGTGCGCATGCCCTGCACGCCCAGGCACACCACGCCCGCCACGGTGCGGCCAAGCTGGCCGAAGCCGGCACCGCCAGCGAGTTCATCACCCGCACCATCAAAAAGGTGCTGGACGAAGAAACCACGCGGCTGGAGTCTGGCTTGACCACACTCGCCACCGTGGGCGCCACCGCACCGTTCGTGGGCCTCTTCGGCACGGTGTGGGGGGTCTATCACGCCTTGCTGGCCATAGGCATGAGTGGCGCCGGCACCTTGGACAAGGTGGCGGGCCCAGTCGGCGAAGCCTTGATCATGACCGGCATCGGCTTGGCCGTCGCCATCCCCGCCGTGGTGGCCTATAACGCCTTCACCCGCAGCAACCGGGTGCTGGGCGGGCGACTCGACGCCTTCGCGTTCGAGCTGCACAGCCTGCTCACGCTGGGCGAAGCACCAGGCGCTGGCCGCCCCGCCAGCGCACCGCCCGCCGTGGCACCGCTCAAGGCGGTAACGGCATAAGCAGGAGCCCCGCATGGCCTTTGCCTCTTTTGACAAACAACGCACGGCAGCTCCCGTGGCCGAGATCAATATGGTGCCGCTGATCGACGTGATGCTGGTGCTGCTGGTGATCTTCATCGTGACCGCTCCGCTCTTGACCCATGCCGTCAAGCTGGACCTGCCCACCGCCAGCTCAGCGCCCAATCCGCCCGTGCCCGACAAAATAGAGTTCGCCATCAATGCCCAAGGCGAGCGCTTCTGGAACGGCGAGCCCATCAGCCGCGCTGAAGCGGCGCAACGCTTTGCGGCCGAAGGTGCCAAGCCGACGCAGCCCGAGATCCACCTCAAGGCCGACCAGGCCGTCGCCTACCGCGTCGTGGCCGAGACCTTAGCCGACACAGCAGCCGCCAAGCTCATCAAGGTCGGCTTTGTGACCCAGCCAGAGCCTCACTGACGGGTCTGCGCACCTCCTACCCTTTTCTTGCTTAGCTCTCCTCCGCTGCGCCAGCCAGGCCCGGGTCTCTTGGTGTTGACCAAGCCCCGCGGTCGCTTGCGTGCACGGCCCTGGCCGTTCGCTCAAGGCTCAGCCAGCCCATCGACTTGTTCGACAGCGGTCCTCCCCCACTTTTGATCAAGCCTCCCCTTCCATGAAAAAGCTTTCTTCCAGCGCCACGGCGGCGCGTGCCGCCCTCTTGCCATTGGGTGCCCTGGCAGCCGGGTTCGCCCTGGCGCAAACCCCTGCATCCGCTAACGCGGACCAGCCGACCGTGCTGCCCGCCGTCAAGGTCAAAGCCCAGGCCGAGCCCCAAGGCAAAGACGCCGTACAAGCCACCACCACCCGCATTGGCAAAGGCCAGCAAGAGCTGCGGGATGTGCCGCAGTCCATCACCGTGGTGACCGAGCGCCTGATGGATGACCGCAATCTCGACACCCTTAAAGAGACCTTGAAAAACACCGCCGGCATCACCTTCTTGGCCGCCGAAGGCGGCGAGGAAGACATCCGCCTGCGCGGCTTTGCGCTGCAGTCGACCGGTGATGTGTTTGTCGATGGCCTGCGCGACCCGGCCTTTTATGAGCGCGACACTTTCTTCATGGACCGCGTCGAGGTGCTGCGTGGCTCGGCCTCCATGCTGTTTGGCCGCGGCTCCACCGGCGGCGCCGTCAACCAGGTCAGCAAAGTGGCACGCGGCATCAACGAGGGCAGCGTCGAAGCCACGGTGGCCAGCCATCACTATCTGCGCGTGGTGGCGGATGTGAACCGCCGGGTCGATGACAACAGTGCGCTGCGCATCGGCGTGATGAACACCGTGGCCGACAACAACGGCGCGGGCTCCTCGATCAACAAAGCCGGCGTGGCCGGCACCTACCGCACCGGCATGGGCGAGCGCGACGAGTTCTCGCTCAGCCTCTCGCATCTGGACAACAAAAACGGCATGAACTACGGCATGCCATGGATCCGGCCCACGCCAGCCCAGAGCGCGGCCTATCCGAATGGCGCCACGGCCGACCAAACCACCACGCTGCCGCTGGACCCCACGGCCTATTACGGCATGGCCAGCGACGTGAATGCAGGCAGCGCCACCACGGCCACTGCCAGCCACACGCACCGCTTTGGCATCAACTCCGAACTGACGACCAAGCTGCGCCTGGGCGACTACACCCGAGATCAGCGGGCCAGCACCGTGCGCCTGTGCGGGCCTAGCGTCAACAGCACCACAGGTGCCCTCACGCCAAACCCCGCGTGCCCGAGCCAAACGGTCCCGGCCTCGCTACAGACCTTTGGTGCGTCGTCTGTCTTGACCCGTGGCACACAGCTGAAGATCCAGGATCTTCAAACCGCCTTTCTGCAAAGCGATTACAGCGGCAAATTCACCGCCCTGGGCCTGCGCCATGAGGTGCAAGCAGGGGTAGATGCCGCCTTGGAAAAGAAAACGGTGTATGCCGCCCGCAGTGCCGCCCAAGGCGGCGTGGACTTGATCAAGCCCACCACCACGGTGGGCACGCCGGACGACGGCGCCAGCATCGACGAAAGCCGCCGCGTCTTGCGGGTCAGCAATGACTACACCTCAACCGGTGTGGGCGTCTACGCCCAAGACTTGGTGGCCCTCACCCCCGAATGGAAGCTCTTGCTCGGACTGCGTTTTGACAAGCTCAAGGGCGAGTACAACACCTACTCCATCCCCACCACCGCCGCTGGCCCCGACACCGTCGCCAGCTACACCATGAAGGTGAGCGAGTGGAGCAAGCGCGCGGGGGTGCTCTACCAGCCCTCAGAGCGGCTGTCCTTTCATCTGTCAGGCGCCACGTCCTTCAACACCTCGGGCGATGCGTACTCCTTGAGTGCCGCCAATGTGGACATCCCGCCTGAGCAATCCGTGAACGTGGAGTTGGGCGGGCGCTGGGAATCGGCAGATGGCCAATTCAGCGTGCGCGCGGCGGCCTTCCGCTCGACCAAGCTGCATGAGCGCAACACCGACCCGCTGGTGAATCTGGTGACGCTGTCGGGCAAGCGCCATGTGGCAGGGGCCGAGCTGGACTTGGCCGGGCGCATCACCCCGCAGTGGGAAGTGTTTGGCTCGTACATGTGGCTGCCGGTGGCCAATATCGACATCGGCGTGGCAGGGTCCGAAGGCCAAGGCACGCGCCCCTCGCTGACACCCCGCCACTCCGGCACGATTTGGACCACGTATCAAGTCACCCCCACGGTTCGCGTCGGCGGTGGCTTGAACGCGCGCAGCTCGCAAACGCCCAACCGCAACCCAGGCTGGGCGGCCGACAGCTTTGTGACCGCCGACCTGATGGCCGAGTGGGTGGTGGTGCCGAATCAATTCAAGCTCAAGGCCAACATCAGCAACGTGGCCAACAAGCTCTATGCAGACCAGCTCTACAGCGGCCACTACATCCCCGGCCCGGGCCGCATCGTCGCCCTCACAGGCACCTACACCTTCTGAGGCCCACCCATGATGCTGCACATTCCCCAGGTGCTTTCACGCGGAGCACTGGCTGAGGCAAGGGCCTTGTTGCGAGAGGCCGCCTGGGTGGATGGCGGCGTCTCGGCCGGCTCTCAAGCCACCCAAGCCAAACGCAACGAGCAACTGCCGCTGGACAGCCCTGCGCTCGCGCGCATCCAGGCGCTGGTGTTGGAGGCGGTCGAGCGGCACCCCCTGCTGTTTTCAGCCGCGCTGCCCAAGCGCATCTTCCCGCCCATGGTCAACCGATACAGCGGCGCGCTCAACGCCTACGGCGACCATGTGGATGCGGCCATCCGACACCTGCGCGATTCACAGGGACAGGCTCAACGCTTGCGCACTGACCTGTCGGCGACCTTGTTCCTGGCCGAGCCCGACGAGTACGAGGGCGGCGAGTTGGTCATCGACACCCGCTTGGGAGAACAACGCGTGAAGCTGGCGGCGGGCGACCTGGTGCTCTACCCCGGCAACACTGTTCACCGCGTCGAGCCGGTGACGCACGGCGCGAGGCTGGCCGCTTTTTTGTGGATCGAGAGCATGGTGCGTGAGGACGCCCAGCGCGATCTGCTGTTTGACCTGGACATGAACCTGATGGCGCTGCGCGAGCGCCATGGCGACTCGCCCGAAACCGTCCGCTTGGCGGGCGTCTATCACAACCTCTTGCGCCTTTGGGCGGACACCTGAGACCCCTGATGCCCGTGGCTGCTTTCAATTTGCGGGACTTCGAGTCTCACGCCTTTCGCACGCTGCCTGCGGCCCACTGGGCTTATCTGAACGGCAGCGCCGCCGACGGCGACACGGCCAGCGCCAACCAGCAGAGCTGGCAAGCGCTGCGCTTGTGGCCGCGGGTGCTGAATGACTTGCGCCCTGGCGCGCTGCAGCAGACCGCATGCACGGTGGCGGGGCGAGCCATGGCGCACCCGCTCTTTCTGGCGCCCGTGGCCTTTCAACAGTTGGCCCACCCGGACGGCGAGCGGGCCACCGCGCTGGCGGCGGCAGCGCAAGGCGCGGGCATGGTTTTGTCTTCGCAGTCCAGCACGCCCATGGAAGCCGTGGCCGACATCTTTGCGGCCGAGCCGGACGCCGGCCCGCTGTGGTTCCAGCTTTACTGGCAGGGCAACCTGGCGCGCAGCTTGAGCCTGGTGCAGCGCGCTCAAGCCTGTGGCTTTCAGGCCGTGGTGTTGACGGTGGACGCCCCGGTGCATGGCGTGCGCGATGCCGAACGCCGTGCCGGCTTTGTGCTGCCAGAGGGCATTCGCGCGGTGAACCTGCCCGCCCACCCCGCCCCCCTCGGCTTGGCGGACTTGCTGGCGCAGGCCGTGCGCTGGGACGATGTGGCGGCGCTGCAAGCCGCCTGCGCGGCGCTCGGACTACCGCTGTGGCTCAAGGGCGTGCTGCACCCCGCCGATGCGGCCCGCGCCGTCGCGCTGGGCGTGGCAGGGCTCATCGTCTCCAACCACGGCGGCCGCACCCTGGACACCACCGTCAGCACGGCCTGGGCGCTGCCCCAGGTGCGGGCCGCCGTGCCGCCCGGCTTTCCTTTGCTGGTGGACGGCGGCATTCGGCGCGGCACCGATGTCTTCAAGGCCTTGGCCTTGGGCGCCGATGCCGTGCTGCTGGGCCGCCCCCAAGTGCACGCCCTGGCCTGCGATGGCGCGCTGGGGGTCGCGCGCATGATCCGCTTGCTGCGCGACGAGCTGTCAGCCGCGCTGGCCCTGTGCGCTTGTGCCTCCATCGCTGATATCCACACCAGCCACTTGGTGCCGCCACCCGCTGACAATAGCCTCTATGCCTGATCCCCAGTATTCACCGCCCCGAGGCCTGCGCCGCCGCAGCCTGCTGAGCGCGATCGCGCTGACAGGCCTGACACCGGCTTGGGCCACACCGGCTGCCGCGCCGGCACACCTTGAGGCCTTGCTGACGGAGGTGGTCAAGCACCACGCCACACTGGTGCACGCCAGCTATGCCGACAGCCTGGCCTTGGCGCAGGTGCTGAGCCAGCGCATTGAGGCTTTGGTGGCCGCCCCCAGCGCCAGCAGCTTGGCCGCAGCGCGTGAAGCCTGGATACGAGCGCGGCAAACTTATGGGCAAACCGAGGCCTATCGCTTTTACGGCGGCCCCATCGACGCCGAGGACGGCCCGGAGCCGCGCATCAACGCCTGGCCGCTGGACGAGGCCTATATCGACAGCGTGGCCGGGCGCCCCGGGTCGGGCTTCATCAACAACCCCAGCATCACGCTGGATAAGGCCACCCTCACGGCCTTGAATGAGCGCCAAGGCGAAGAAAACATCGCCACGGGTTGGCATGCGATTGAGTTTTTGCTCTGGGGACAAGACGAGCGTGACGACGGCCCCGGCCAGCGTCCGCCTGAAGATTTCATCGACGGCAAAGCGCCACATGCAGCGCGGCGACGCCAAGCCCTGACGGTGATGATGGCGCTGCTGCTGGACGACCTGCGCAGCGTGCTGGACGCTTGGGCACCGGGCGCCGACAACTATCGCGCGGCCTTTGAGCGCGGCGGCTTGGAGTCGGTTCGCAAGATCATCATCGGGGTGGGCACGCTGTCGCGGGGCGAGTTGGCGGGGGAGCGCATTGAAGTGGCCCTGGCCAGCCGCCAGCAAGAGGATGAGCACTCCTGCTTCTCCGACACCACCCACCACGACGTGGTAGCCAACGCGCAAGGGCTGCTCAATGTCTGGCAAGGGCGCTATCAACGGGCAGACGGCAGTGTGCTGCAAGGCCCGGGCCTGCAGCGGGTCATCGAACGCGTCGATGCCAAGTTGGCCCAGCGCATCGACCGGCAGATGCGGCAGTCTCTGCGCTTGGCGCAGGCCATACCGGCCCCGTTTGACCAGCAAATCCGCGCCAGCAACAAGGCCGGTCGCGCTCGGCTCAAGGCCTTGGCAGACAGCCTGAGTGCACAGGCGCGCGACCTGGCGCGCGCAGCGCAGGGCTTGGGGCTGCAACACCTTCAAAAGGGCTGAGCCCGATGCGCGCGGCGGTCTTGGGGGCAGTGGCGGTGGCGGCGTTGATGGGCCTGGGGCTGCCGCTCTCGGCCCAGGCGCCAGCGCTCAACAGCGGCGGCGCAACGACGGTTGAGGTCCGCGGCCGCAATGCGTTTTCCATGCCTTTGGCCACGCTGACCGAGGCCGAGCGCACCCGCTTTGCGGTGGGCAACTCGTTCTTCAGGCGCAACTGGGTGGAAGCGCCAGCCTCCACCACCGGGCGCGACGGCCTGGGTCCGCATTTCCTGGCCCGCTCCTGCGGCGGCTGCCATATCCAAGATGGCCGGGGAGCGCCGCACGACTTTGACCAGGGCCTCACCCCGGAGGCTCTGACGCCGAGCGCCGCCTTGCTCCTGCGCTTGTCGGTGCCCGGGGTCGGGCGGCACGGCGCGCCCGTGTGGGAGCCCAGCTATGGCGAACAACTCAACACCATGGCTGTGCAAGGGGTCAAGCCGGAAGGGCGGGTCGTGCTGAGCTACAGCGAGGTCAAGGGCAGCTTTGCCGACGGCACGCCCTACACCTTGCTCAAGCCGCACTACAGCATCGCCGACCTCGCCTATGGCCCATTGGCGGAAGGCACGATGATCGGCCCGCGCATTGCGCCGCAATTGGCCGGGGTGGGGCTGCTCGAAGCCATCCCAGAGGCCGAGTTGCGCCAGAACGTGGCGCGCCAAGCGGCCCAGCCCGGCCCGATCAAGGGCCAACTCAACCAGGTGTGGGACCCTTTCGCCGGGGCGATGAAAGTCGGGCGCTTTGGCTGGAAGGCCAATGCCGCCTCGCTGGCCCACCAAACGGCGGCGGCTTTTCAAGGGGACTTGGGCATCACCTCGCGCCACTTTGCGCGCGAGGCCTGCATGCCCAAGCAAGCCGATTGCCTGGCCGCCCCCAAAGGCGCCAAAGGCTCGGCCCACGAGATTGATGACCACACCTTGGGCGAAGTGGTGCTCTACCAAGCGGCGCTGGCCCCGGCGGCTTGGCGCGAGCCGACTAACGAGACCGTGCGCTTGGGACAGCGGCTGTTCGAGCAAGCGCAGTGCGCCCAATGCCACCGCCCCAGCTATATCACCGGCCAGCCGCCGTTTCCGCGCTTGTCGCCGCGCAGTGTGGCGGGGCAGCGCATCTGGCCCTACACCGATTTGTTGCTGCACGACATGGGCGAAGGCTTGGCCGACGACCGCCCAGACCACCTGGCCAATGGGCGCCAGTGGCGCACGCCGCCGCTGTGGGGCATTGGTTTGATCAAGGAAGTGAACGGCCACCAGCGCTTGCTGCATGATGGCCGTGCGCGGGGTGTGCTGGAAGCTGTGCTGTGGCATGGCGGAGAGGCCGAGGAGGCTCGGCGTGCCGTGCTGGCCATGAGCCGCAGCGAGCGCGAAGCCTTGGTCCGATTTGTGGAGTCGCTATGAACAAGGTGTGGCACTGGTGCGCGGCAGGAATGCTGGGCTTGTGCGCAAGCGTTGCGAGCCTGGCACAGCCCAGTTTTCGCCAGCCGCCCGGGCCCGGCCAAGCCTCCGTGGCGCAGGCTTGGGACGCCAAGACCTTGGCCAGCCGCAAGGAGTACCTCCAGCACCTCTGGAGCCAGCACTACGGGCCGCATGCAGACCAAGTGCTCGCGTCCTCCAAGGCCTTGCATGCGGCGACCACCGCCTATTGCCGCAAGCCCGGCAGCCGAGGCGCCGCCCAAGAGGCTTGGCGCAAAGTTTTGGCCCCCTGGACGCGGCTGATGACGGTAGATGGCGGGCCGATGCGCGAGCGCTATGCCCTGCGCCTGTTGGACAGCCGGCATCCGGTGCCGGAGCTGATCCGCAAAGCCATGCAGCAGGAGCGCGACGGCGCCAAAGTGATCGACAAGGTCGGCCCCGCCTCCAAAGGCTTGGGCGCCTTGGAGTGGATGCTGTTTGCGCCGGAGTCGGCCTTGGAGGGCGTGCCGCTCTGCCCTTATCTTCAATCGACCAGCGGTGAATGGCTGCGCGAGATCACCGAGTTGCATCCGCTGATCAAGGCCCAGGCTGTGCAGCGCCGCCATGCAGAGGCCGTGGTGTTGGAGTACGAGGAGTTCGTCAACCAATGGCAATCTGGCTTGAACAAGCTGTGGGTGGGCGGCATCGAGCGGCCGCTCAAGGTGTTGGAGTCCAAGCCGCCGTTCTCGCCCTGGCCGCGGCCCTACAGCGACGGGGCCGCCGCTGAGCGCGAGCTGCGCTGGCAAACCCTGCGCGATTTGGCGCTGCTGCCCAACAAGCTGTCTATCGAGCAGCAACTGCGGCACGCCGCCAACCCTGCAGCAGCCACCGCATGGCGCACCCAAGTGTTGCGGTGCGACCAAGCGCTGAAGCAAGGCCAGGAGCCCAAAGCCTTGCTGGCCGCCGCAGCTTGTCTCAATCAACTGGGGCAGCTCTTGAACACCCAGGTTGCACCCGCACTCAAGGTGACCATGGGATTCTCCGATGGCGACGGGTCTTGATCGACGCCGCTACCTGGCCGCTCTGGGAGCGACCATGCTTGGGCCATGCACCGCTTGGGCCTCTGCGAACGATGGCGCACAGCCCCGTTGCGTCGCCGCCTGGGATGGCCATGACGGCCGACATTGGGTGGGCCTGCTGCAGGCGGACAGTGATGCGTCACTGCGCGTGCTGGCCGCTCAAGCGCTACCGACACGCGCCCACGGCCTGACGCTGGAGGCCGATGGCAGCGTCTTGGTGGTGGCGCGCCGCCCTGGGGAATGGCTGCTGCGTTGGCATCCGCAGCAGGCCCGGCCTCCGCAATGGCATTGGCTCAGCGGCGTCAGGGTCTTGGGCGGCCATGCGCTCGTGCCCGCCAAAGCCGAGCTGATCTACACCATCGAGCAAGATGCCAACCATGGGCAAGGCTGGCTGGTGGCACGAGACCGGCAGAGCTTGGCCGAGCAAGCAGCTTGGCCCACCGGCGGGCTGGACCCCCACATGGCCCTGCTGGACGGGCCCGGGCATGTGCTGGTGGCCAATGGCGGCGCGCCCCCGGCTGGCGTGAGCCGCGCAAGCACTGGCTTGCAGTCCTCGCTGGTGCGGCTGTCCCTGCGCGACGGCGCGCTTCAGGGCGCTTGGACGCTGCCCGACCGACACCTTTCGCTGCGACATTTGGCCCGTCACGCCAGCGGGCGCATTGGCATTGCGCTGCAGGCAGAACACCCGGAGGCCGCAGCGCGGCTTGACGCGCCCCTGCTCGCGCTGTTCGATGGCCAGGCGCTGCGGTTGGCCGAAGCACACCCAGGACTGGGCGGTTACGGGGGTGATATTGCGGCCGACGCAGAAGGCTTTGTCGTCAGCGCCAGCCGCGCGGGGCTGCCCCCAGCCCCCTTGGGCGCCTTGGCGCGCTGGGATCTGACCGGGCAGCGGCGCTCCGTGACCGCCTGGCCCCAAGCCGGCGCCTTGAGCCCAGGCTGGGCGGCAGGCCAAACGTGGCAGACACCACAAGCCCCATCAGCCACCCCAAGCGCACAGGTCAAGGCCTGGGACAACCACCTCGGTTAGCGCCTCTTGACTGACGCCAAGGGGGCTCACCAAGCGTCCACTTGCCGCGGTGCTCACAGGCCTTAGATTACCAAGGGCAGGGACGCGGTGACAGCAAATGCCAGCACCACGGCTGCCGCATAGCGCAGCGCACGGCGCAGTCCTTGCCATTGAGTTGAGAGGCGCATCGGCCAAAGCATAGGCGACCCTTGTGTCACCGCCCAAACTGCAGGCGGCTCGGGGTGCGATGCTGCCATGTCCGCCGCGGGCGGTGACAGGGGAACAACCATAAGAGCCGGCTCAGGCATCGTGCGGCTTTATCATCGCTCCCATGCAAGCACCCCGCGACGTGGCCGCCATTCGCCTCGAAAACGCGCTCTCTTTGTTCGATGAGTTCGTCCGTTTAACCGCCAAACATGCCGACGCGGCCACGCTGCGGGGCCTCGAAGGCCGCTTTGCCGAGCGTTTGCAAATCCAGCCCAGCTATTGGAGCCAGATCAAAGGGCGTTCTCGGCAGATTGGCGAGCGTCTGGCGCGGCAGTTTGAGCAGTGCTGCCATAAGCCGGCCGGCTGGATGGATCAGGTCCACAGCGCCACACCTAACGCCGCCGCCGCAGAAGCACAAGAAGCTCCACCCCTGCCCCAAGATGACGACGAACGCTTCATTGTGGGGTTGGTGCTCACTTACTACAGACGCCATCCCACCCGGGCCAAGAAGGCTTTGCTGAACTTGCTGGGTGATGTGCTGGAAGCGCCGGGCAAAGAGGCTCCTCTGCCTGCCATGAACCGTGGAGGCGCAATGCGCCCGGCAGCGGCGGGCGCAGCGCCGGGTGCCAGCCCTGCGGCCCCTGCACCCGATGCAGACCAGGCGCTGTGGCAGCAAATGCAGCGGGGCATCGCGCCTTTGAAGTCCAAGCGCTGAAGTCAGCCGGGGCATTCCTTGCTGCTGTGGCGCGCATTGAGGCGGAGCGCGCCACCAAGCAGGCGCTTGTTGTTGCTCAAATGATAAATTTTGCTTGCGCAAGATAATCTTTTGTTTATCATGTCGACTCTCCGCCCCAAGGTCGCTTTTAGCCACTTTGGCCCTCCACCTCACCAGCGCCAGCTGATGTCCTTGTTGTCACTCTGCTGTGTTGACACCCCGGCCGTGGTGGAGATGCAGCCCCTGATCACTTCAACGGCCTCGTCCGCACTGGGCTGACGGCTTTGCCCCTCAGGGCAAGCCGGTCTCAGGCCCGGCGCACCTTCTGAACGTGTTTTGACAGCCGACCCTGGCTTGGCCGCTGCATGGCCAAACGTCGGCACCTTTGCTCAAGGAGCCCTTCATGACCTTCCGCCTGCCCACGCTCAAGCCGCGTAACCCCCTGGTGGCCGCCAGCCTCCAGCGCCGAGCCGGCTCACACCGCCGCAGCACCACCGCAGGACGCCAAAGCGCCCAACGTGCGCTCCACAGCGAATTGCGACAGCTCGATTTGCGGCAACACCGCAGCCCCTGAATCCACCCAGCGTACGGGCTTGAAACCCCCGACGCCGACCTGGGAGACGAAAAAATGACGAGAACTCTGATCAGCGCCCACGCCGTGTGGCCGCACGGAAGGCGACACAGCATGGCCAAAGCCATGGCGCGCGCATGCGCCTGGGCTTGGCGCAAGGCCAGACATTGGGCCATCACCGCGCGCCGCCCGGCCGCCCAAACGGACCCCCTGTGGGAATTCCATGCCGAAGCCGGCGCACCGGAAGGCGCCTTGTACGTGAATGGCGAACTGGTCGGCCATGTGGGTGTCAAGCGCCTGTGATGGCTGCGGCTCAAGTTCCAACGCTTGAGCGCCGATAGAGAGATGGCGGGGGTTGTCCTCGCCATCTCTCTGCCATGAACATTGCGCCCGCCCCCACTGACGCCCCCCGCTATCCGCACGACCTGGCGGGCTGGATGCGTTACTTCCGCTTGGTTGAATTGCCCGTTCTGCGTCGAACGGCGGCGAACCTAGAAGACTTGCGGGACATGGAAGACGATGTCGATGCCCGCATGATCGCGGACGTGGTCTCGGCAGACCCCTTGATGACCCTGAAGCTGCTGGCCTATTCCGCCACCGTGCATCGCGAACGGCGCACCACCGACGTAGAAACCGCCCGAGAAGCGGTGGTCTTGATCGGCATCACGCCCTTTTTCAGAACGTTTGGCCCGCAGCCCACGATCGAAGAGCACTTACATGGTCAGCCTGAGGCGCGCGCCGGCTTGACCGCAGTGCTGCGGCGGGCCCGCCGCGCAGCCCGCTTTGCCATGGCCTTCGCAGCCCACCGAGGCGACCATGACGCACCGGTGATCCACGAAGCTGCCTTGCTGCATGACTTTGCAGAAATGCTGCTGTGGCTGCATGCGCCCGAGTTGGCGCTGCAGATTCAACAGCGCCAGCGCCAAGACCCCACGCTGCGCAGCAACACGGTGCAAAGAGAGCTGCTGGGCGTGACCCTGGCTGAAATCCAACATGCGCTGATGGTCGATTGGCATCTCCCTGAGTTGCTGATTCGCATCACCGACGACAGCCACGCTGAAGCCAGCCAAGTCCGCAATGTTCTGTTGGCCATTCGCATTGCGAGACATACCTCCCAGGGTTGGGACAACCCCGCCATCCCAGACGATGTCACCGACATCAGCCACTTGCTGAATCTGGGGCCAGAGCCCACCCTGAGCCTCTTGCACGACATCGAACGCTGAGGCTTCAACAGCCGCTCTGCCGCACTGGCCCGCGGCGCGGAAGTCGATCAGTGCAAGCCGCTTGGAGCCGCCAGAATCCAGCACCGCACCGGTCTGAGGACACCCCCATCAGGGTGATAGGCAAGATAGGCCTGCTTGATCGAAACTTCAAGCTGGATCAACTTGTGCAGTACCCTCGATGACTCCAGAACTGCGGCGTCGCAGTGCATTGGCCCTGTTTATCGCCATGGCCCTGGCCACGGCCTGCGGCCTGCCTCACCTTCCTTCTGTAGACCCGCTAGCCGCCATGACGGAAGGCTCACTGGTCGGCACTGCGTGCGCTGCGTTTTTGTATGCGGGCGTCTCGTGGTTTTGCGCCTCTCGCGCCCTGCAACAGGTCTGGCAAGGCCGTTCAGCGCCGCTGGCACTGTGGTTGAGCGTTGCACTGGTCATCGCCGGTTTGACCTTGTGGGCGCTGAACGTGCTCAAGGGCGAGGCGGGAGACGCCCGCCTGTTGTGCTGGCTCATCACGCTGCCACTGTGGAGCTGCCTCTCAGGCCTGACGCGCTCCGGTGCTTTGTGCAACAGCCTGCGCCGCCTTGATCGCGACGAGGACTTCGTTGAACACCTCGGAGCGGCCTACCATGTCCACATGCGCCGCAGCCCGGACCAGTACCGCTCGCGCACCTGGCAGTACGGCGGTCATGGCGGGGAAGACGATGTTGTCACAGTGACTGAAACAGCATACAAAGCGACGCGCTCTTGACGCTGGTTCGTCGGCCGCCAAGTGCGTGAGCCAAACACCACCAGGTTTCATCTGCCGAGCATTGGGGGTCGAGCCCCAATAGGCCAGCCAAGTGCCTTGATGCGGCGTGCCGATAGTGACAACGCTGGCAACACGGTCATCAGCCTGATAGCGCCGCAACCAGGCCCGCACCGCCAAGCCGCCCATGCTGTGGGCCACGATGACCGGCGCGCAGCCCGTCGCTTCGGTGACACGCTGCACGGCTTCTTCAATGACGGTGGTGTAGTCATCAATCACACCGAAGACCGGCTCCAAGTTAACCGCAAGGTAAGGTACCCCTTGAGCGCGCAGCCGCTTCATCCAAGGGTTCCACAGGCCGCGGTTGCATACAAAGCCGTGCACCAACACCACGCCGACTTTGGGAGCGTCGGTCTCGGATGCTGACGCACCAGCCAAGTCATCCGGCAAGGCACGGGAGCGAAACGGTTGTTGCCAGGCGAAAACCCTGGGGGCCGCCAAGACCTCACCCCACCAGGCCCGCAAGCATTCTTCCCGGCTGGGCTTGGGGGCTGCATCGGGACGATTGCGCCAGCTCATGAGCGCAAACGTCAGCGCCAACCACAGTGCATGCCATGTCACAGCCAAGGCCACGACCCCGAGAGCACGCAGCACGCTGGCGTGGAGCTGCAAGGCCCAATGCAGGCCCCAGGCCACGGCCAGCAACCAAACGAGCACCAGTGCAACTTGTAGGCGAGCCAGCATCAGGCCACGAGGCGCACGGGACGCCCTCCTAAGCGCTGGGCCAGGCCTGTCGCCAGACGGTTTGTCAAACCATAGATGCTGAGCTGCGGATTGGCACCCACGCTGGTTGGGAACAAAGAGCCGTCGTGAATCGAGAGATTCTCGACCTGCCAGTGCACGCCGTCAGGGCGCGTCACGCCCCCCATCTCCGTGCCTGAAAGACCGCAGCCGCCCATCACATGGGCACTGACCACACGCGTCTTCAAGGGCACCATGGGCAGCGACTTCAGCACCGCCTGGGCTTCAGCCCAAGAGCGCATCACGGGAGATTGCTCATGAATCACCTGCACCTGCTGCGCCCCGGCGGCGAACTGAATCTCGACCATGCTCATCAACGCGCGCCGTGCCCCGTCCATCACGAAGTCATTGAGCGGGTAATGCAGCTCAGGCGAGCCATCGCTGCGCAAGCGAACCTGCCCTCCGGGTGACTGCTCATGAAAGCCATCGCGCAGCAGGGCCAACAAGGTGTGAATGTGGGGGAACTGACGCAAAGTTTCCGTCTGCGCCATGCCAAACCCCGCCAAGGTTGACGAAAAGATGAGGGGGTGCATGGGCGGCGCTTCCAGCTTGTACCCCATGGGCCCGTCGATGGCCTGCGTATGCAAAAAGTGGTCGCTGTAAATGGTCTGCGGTGCGCCTTGCCAGCCCTCAACCTTTTGGCCGAAGGTGCCCGCAGACATCACCACGGGGTGCAAAAAGGTGCGTTTGCCCAAGCGCTGATGCGGGTCGGGCAAGGCTGAGCGCATCAACAGCGCAGGTGAGTTGATGGCCCCGGCTGCCACCACCACATGCTTGGCGACGATGCGGCATGGCGAGTTGGCGTCCGGCGTTCCGTCCGGCTTGATCGGATGGCACAGCAAGGACTCCACCTTTTGGCCGGCCATCTGCAGCCGTTCGGCCCGGGTTTGCACCAGCAACAGTGCACCCGCATCCAGAGCGGCAGGCACGGTGGTGACCAGCATGGATTGCTTGGCATTGGTGGGGCAGCCCATGCCGCACGAGCCCAGGTTCCAACAGCCTTTAACGTTGCGGCGAATGGCCGAAGCCTCAATGCCCAGCTTCTGTGCCCCCCGCCGCAACAGCTCGTTGTTCTCATTGGGTGGCGTCAGCCAGTCACCGATGTTCAAGCGCTGCTCGGCCTGCTCAAACCACGGGGCCATCGCCTCGGGGGTGAAGTCCGACAAGCCGAAGTGCAGCCCCCAATGTCGAAGCGTATCGACGGGTGTTCTGAATGAGCTTGTCCAATTGACGGTGGTCGAGCCGCCGACGCAGCGCCCCTGCAAGATCGTGATCGCCTTGTCCGCCGTCTTGCGCCCAGCACTCTCTTGGTACAGGGATGGGTAGGCCTCGGACTCCAGTTGCTTGAAGTCGCTGCTCGACTTCAGGGGGCCTTCCTCGACCATTACCACGGACAGGCCCGCCTTCGTCAGCAGCTCGGCCGTGATGCCCCCGCCCGCCCCGGTGCCAATGATGACCACATCGCAATGGAGCTGTGCCGGCAAGGCGCCGTGGGGCCCGCCCTTGACCTTCCAGCCGCGCGCGAGGCCCGCCAAGATGGGGTCGGGCACGCCGCCGCGCTGCGCCGCGGGCAAGGCTTGGTGAGTCAGCGGGAGTCCATCTGCCATGGGATTCGGCCTTTCAGATCGCCACGGGGCCGGGATAGCCCAAGGCTACCCAGGCGCCTGCGTCGGCAAACCATGCCGCGTTGGTGAGGTCTCTCAGGGCGTGATAGACCTGCTGACGGGTGTCGCTGTCGGACACGCGCATCGCTTGAAGCGCCGCTTGAATGTCAGGCACCGTGGCTTGCGCCCAGGGCTCCGACAAGCCCGTCAAGGCCAAGCGCCCCGGCGCTGTGCCCAGCAGGGCCATCAGCTCTGAGAGCTCGGTGCGGGTGGCGGGCGCCAAGCCTGCGATGGCGCCCTCAAGGCGCGCCAAGTGATGCTCCAGGGCCAAGCGCTGTACGCCCGGGTCTGAGGGCAAGACGCCCTCCAGCACCGCACGAGCCACGGCAGACCACATCGGCTTAGCGTCGGCGGACAGGCGCCCATCGACCCAACCCGGCCGCCACACAGCCGCCCCCCAGCCCGCCAGCGCCACGGCCACGCCGGCGCCTACGCCAAGCTTGAGTAGAGTGCGTCGTTGCATGGCGCGCAGTGTTGCATCAAAGCTGCTGCGGAGCCTAGAGCCGCTGCACTAAGGCGAGCGCAAGAAGAGGCGCACAACTCATTCGCCCGTGCGGAAAGGCAGGCTAGGATGACGCCATGTCCCAAGCCGCCACCTCTATCTTGGCCCATTTGATGGCTGTTGACGCAGAGCGCCAGAGGCGCAGCCAAGACCCTGACTTGGCCCGGAAAGTCAACGCACTGAAGGCTTGGCAACAGGCTCGCTTTGCGCGCACCCACGATGATCTGCTGCGCGATGCACGCTATGGGGCGGCCGCACGATTCTTTTTGGAGGACCTGTATGGCCCGCAGGACTTTGCGCAACGCGATGCGCAGTTCGCACGCATCGTCCCGGCCCTGGTCAAGCTGTTTCCCGCGGAGGTCGTCGAGACCGTAGAGGCCTTGGCCGCCCTGCACGCCTTGTCCGAGTCGCTGGATTCTCAAATGGCGAGCCAGCTTGCTGATGGCCCTATCCACGCTGGGGGCTATGGCGATTGCTGGCGCAACACGGGGTGCCGTGAACAGCGTTTTGCGCAGTTGGAGATGGCCCTGGCCTTGGGTCGTCGCCTGGAGCGGCTGACACGCAAGCCCCTGCTGCGCCACAGCCTGCGCCTGATGCGCGGCCCCGCCCGAGCTGCGGGTCTGGAAGCCCTGCAGAACTTCCTGGAGCGGGGCTTTGAGGCTTTTGCCACCATGGGACGCGCCGACCAGTTTCTGGCACAAATCGAGGCGCGTGAAGGTCAATTGATGACGCAGTTGTTCGACGGTGTCTCCAGTGCGACAACGCCGCCTTGATTTCTCGCGCGGAGTTGGGACAAGCCCTGTTGCGTTGCCTTAGCTGCGCACCGACGATGGGGTTTGGTCATCAACGCGTCTGGATCTTTGAACGTGTCAACTTCGCCCACTGACGCCAAGCCTTGGCTGGCCCACTATCCGCCCTCTGTCCCTGCCACCGTCGATGTCTCCGAGCACAGCTCCTTGGTGAGCCTCTTGGAAGCGGCTTGGCGGCGCCACCCGCAGCGCACAGCCTCCATCTGCATGGATGCGCGCATGAGCTTTGCCCAACTGGACGAGCGCTCGGCGGCCTTGGCGGCCTGGCTGCAATCCAAGGGCCTGCAGCGTGGCGACCGGGTGGCGGTGATGATGCCCAACCTGCCGCAGTACATGATTGCCATTGGCGCGATCTTGCGTGCCGGCTGCGTGGTGGTCAACGTCAACCCGCTCTACACCGCGCGCGAGTTGGAACACCAGCTCAAAGACTCCGGCGCACGGGCCATCGTGGTGCTCGAGAACTTTGCCCACACGCTGGAAGAGGTCATCGATGCCACCGCGATTGAGCATGTGGTGTTGGCGGCCATGGGCGATCAGCTGAACTTCTGGTGGGGGCAATGGATGAACTTTGCCGTGCGCCACCTGGCCAAGATGGTGCCGGAGTTCCGCCTGCCGCTGGACGGCAACTGCAGTGTGACGCGCTTCAATGCCGCACTGGAGGCGGGCCGGGGCATGAGCTTGAGGCCGGTGCCGCTGGGGCCCGAGGACGTGGCCTTCTTGCAGTACACCGGCGGCACCACAGGCGTGAGCAAAGGCGCGACCCTGCTGCATCGCAATGTGGTGGCCAATATTGTGCAAACCGAAGCGTGGTTCAAGCCCATGTTGGACAAGCTGGGGGACAAGCCATTGACCGTGGTTTGCGCGCTTCCGCTCTACCACATCTTTGCGTTAACCATCTGCTACATGATGGGTGCCCGCTTGGGCATGACCAATCTGCTGATCCCCAACCCGCGTGACATTACCGGCCTGATCCGAACCCTGGCGCAGTACCGCATCAATATGTTCCCGGCGGTCAACACGCTCTTCAACGCCTTGGCCAATGAACCGGAGTTTGCGCGGCTGGATTTCTCGGAGCTGGTGGTCTCCAACGGCGGCGGTATGGCCGTGCAGCAAGCCACGGCAGAGCGCTGGCTGAAGATCACCGGCTGCCCGGTGGTCGAAGGCTATGGTTTGTCAGAGACCTCGCCTGTAGCCACCAGCAACCGCTTGGATGTGACCGAGTTCAGCGGCACGATTGGGCTGCCCATTCCCTCCACCGACATCGCCATTCGTGACGATGAAGGACGCGATGTGCCCTTGGGCCAGACCGGGGAGATTTGCATCCGAGGCCCACAGGTGATGGCGGGCTATTGGCAGCGGCCTGACGAAACAGCCCTGGTGATGACGCCGGATGGCTATTTCAAGAGCGGCGACATTGGCATCATGGATGAGCGCGGCTATGTCCGCATCGTGGACCGCAAGAAGGACATGATTTTGGTCTCGGGCTTCAACGTCTACCCGACCGAGATCGAGCAAGTCGTCAACCTCCATCCGGGCGTGCTGGAATGCGCGGCGGTGGGCGTGCCCGATGCGCGCTCGGGAGAAGCGGTCAAGCTCTATGTGGTGCGCAAGGACATGGGCCTGGACGAGGAAGACATCGTGGCCTATTGCCGCGACAACTTCACGGCTTACAAGCGGCCTAAGTACGTGGAGTTCCGCGATGAGTTGCCGAAGTCCAATGTCGGCAAGGTGCTGCGTCGCGAATTGCGCAGCACCGTCGCGGCGTGACAGCCAGCCCCGGCGCGGCCGGGGTGTTGGCCTCCTTGGGTTTGACGGTCTTGCAGCGGGATTGGTTGTCGTCGAACCAGGCTGTCTTTCGCGCGGAGGGCGCGGTGCCCGCCAGCCTGGTGGACAGCGGCTATGCCCGGCATGCGCCCATGACCCTGGCCTTGCTGGAGCATGTGCTGGACGGCCAGCCCTTGGCGCGTTTGCTCAACACCCACCTGCACTCGGACCACTGCGGGGGGAACCGTCTGCTGCAGGCGCGCTATCCAGAGTTGGCCACGATGGTTCCCATCGGTCACTGGGCAGCGGCCTCGCAGTGGGACCGTTCGCGCTTGAGCTACGACGCCGTCGGTCAGTTTTGCGAGCGCTTTGCGGTGCAGGGCGCGTTGGCTGCCGGGGATGAGATTGAACTGGGCGCAGGCCGCTGGCAAGTCCACGCAGCCCCTGGGCACGATATGGACGCCGTGATGCTGTTCGAGCCACAGAGCCGCACTTTGATTGCGGGGGACGCGCTCTGGGAGCAGCGATTGGCCATCATCTTTCCCGAGCTGGAAGGCGGCCCTGGCTTCAGCGCCACTCGTGCCACGCTGGATCTCATTGAGCGCTTAGCCCCCACGCTGGTGGTGCCGGGCCACGGTGCGGTGTTTGAGGATGTGGCGGCAGCCCTGGCGGCCAGCCGTGAGCGGCTGGAAGTGTTCGAGCGCAAGCCCGAGCGGCATGTGCTGCACGCGGCCCGGGCCTTGCTGATGTTCCATCTGATGGAGGTGGAGCAGATCAGTGAGGCCGCATTGCAGCAGTGGCTGATGGGCACACCGCTCTATCGCACCATGGCGCGACATTTGGGTCACGGCGATCCGACCGCGCTGGTTCGGTGGAGCGCCGAGCTTGTGGCGGGCTTGGTGGACGGCGGCCATGTTCGGCGCTCGGAATCAGTGTTGTCGGTGCTGAGCAATTAGGGGGCAGTTTGGAGACAGGCCTCGGCCACAATGCAGGGATGCAGTGGCATCGGCTCGTTTTCTTTGTGGGGGGATTTGATCCCAAGAGTCCTCGTCACTATCACCGCTTGTATCGCGGCGCGGCCAAGCATCGCTGCCTGAGCGCCGATCAGGAGACGGTCGCCGTCGGGCCTTTGCGCCAAGTCAGCTCCTGGCAGCAGTTTTGGGATGTGCGCTGGAGTGGGCGCTCTGGCGGCCATGACACCCGGTTCACGGTGCTGGCCTGGGACGATATCGTGCGCCAGCATTGGCACCGTGACCTCTGGCATGCCTTGGGCGCGTATTGGCGCTACTACGTGGGCGGCACGCGGCAAGGCCTGTTTGGACGCGTATGGCCGGTCGCCAAAGACACCTGGCTCCTGGGCATGTTCCCCTTGCTGATTGCCTTGGGTGTGGCGCTGATGTGCGCCTTGTCTGCATTTGTCGCGGCCAAGTTGCTTCCTGCTTGGTCGACCTGGATTTGGCTGCTGGCCCCCTGTCTTTGGCTGTTCGCGTGGCGTCAGGTGGAGACGCGTCTGGATTCAGAGTGGCTGGTGCGGCTGTATGGCTTCAGCCATCTCCAAGCCGCCGGACGTGTGCCGGAGTTAGACGCCAGAGTCTCCGACATGGCAGACGCTGTGGTGGCTGCGGCGGAGGCCGCTAGACGCGACCCCGATCAGCTTTGCCAAGAGGTGTTGATTGTGGGCCACAGCACCGGCTCCATCGTGGCCGCCAGTGTGTTGGCGCGCGTGCTGGAGCGTGCACCATGGTTGGGGCAAGACGGCCCGCGCGTGAGCTGCCTCACCCTGGGGCATTGCACGCCGGCGGTTGCGTTCTTTTCGTCAGCCAGCGCTTTTCGGCGAGACTTGGCCCTCGTGGTGGCGCATGCACCATTGACCTGGCTCGATTATTCAGCGCCCGGGGACTGGGCCGCCTTCCATCGCGTCGGCCCGTGGCTGGTGCCAGGCGCCGCGACCACTTGGCAAGGTTCGCCACGCTTCCATGCGATCATGGACCCAGCAGCCTATGAGGTCGTGAAGCGCAACCGGCTGTCGATGCACATGCAATATCTTCGGTCTTCCACGCGCCCTGGTGCTTACGACTATGTCCGCTTGACGGCAGGGCCGCTGACCTTGCGGGCTCATTGGCAGTTGCATCATGCATCGGGATCAGCGCTTGCTCCTTCCATCGAACAGACTCATGGTCGCGCCTAAGTTCTGCCCTCACTACCCAGCGCCCGTTGAGCGCAGGCCGCCTTGGTGGCGGATGTTTTTCAGCAAACAGCACTCCTGGCTGGACGGCTTGTATGTCCGTAGCTACACGATGAAGATGGGCGAGCTTCATCTGCCGGGACTTGATCTCTACATGGTCAATGAACCGAGCTTGGTGAAGCGCGTCTTGGTGTCAGAGGCCGACGCATTCCCTAAGAGTGACCTGCTGGGTCAGGCCTTGCGCCCCTTGCTGGGGGATAGCATTTTCACCACCCATGGTGAGCAATGGCGTCAGCAACGCGCGCTGATGGAGCCGGCTTTTGAAGCGGCCCGCGTGCGCCACGTCTATGGGCATATGCAGGCAGCCGCACAAGCGATGGTGGCGCGGCTGCGCGCCCGTGGCCAGGGCCCAAGCTTCATCGACATGGAGGCGGAGATGACCCATGTGGCCGCCGACATCATCTTGCGCACCATCCTCTCCCAGCCTCTGGAGGCGGGGGACGCGACCAAGGTGTTTGAGGCCTTTTCGCGGTACCAGGCGTTGGCGCCTAAGATGGTCTTGCCGGCGCTGTTCGGGCTGCGTTGGTGGCGGCCTTGGCGAGGCAGGGCCAAGAGCGAAGCCGCGGCCGTCGAGATTCGAGCCTTGCTGGTGAAGCTGATCAAGCCTCGCTACGAGGCCTCGCGGGCGGGAGACCCTTCGGCGGGCCCGGTGGACCTCCTCAGCTATCTGCTGGCTGCGCGAGACCCGCAGACCGGAGAGGGATTCAGCTTTGAGGAGTTGGTGGATCAAGTAGCGATGCTGTTCTTGGCCGGGCACGAGACCTCGGCGAGCGCCCTCTCCTGGTCCTTGCATCTGATGGCTCAGAGCCCGGACATTCAAGAGCGCATGCATGATGAAGCGGAGGTCGGCTTGCCGGATGAGTCGTGCGATCCGTCTGATTTGCGCGCCCTCGTGCTGTGTCGGAATGTCTTTAAGGAGACGTTGCGGCTTTTCCCGCCGGTGGGCTTCCTGGCGCGGCAGGCGGCTGGGCCTTGCGTCATGCGGGACAAGACCCTTAAGGCTGCGGCCACGGTGGTGGTGTCGCCCTGGTTGATTCAGCGGCACCGCCAACTCTGGGCGCGGCCGGATGAGTTCGACCCTGATCGCTACGAGTCCGACAGCGCAGCCGACCAACCCAGCGCTCAGGAATCGAGTCGCGTCGGCTATCTGCCCTTCGGCATGGGACCTCGCGTTTGCATTGGTGCGGCGTTTGCGCAGCAAGAAGCTGCATTGATCTTGGCGACGATGGCAAAGCATTTCGTCGTCGCGCCCGTGCCCGGTCATGTGCCCAAGCCAGTGGGCCGACTGACGATCCGGTCGGGGAATGGCATCTGGTTGGCGCTCAGTCGGAGAGAGGCCTTGTCATGAAGGAAAGGCTCGCCGGCTTTTTGCTGATGTCTGCGATCGTGCCCATGGCCATTGCGGGCTACCTTTTGCTGGTGGTCGTCGGCCTTGCCGGCTCGACAGCCCGAGGCCGGGCTGGCGTTCGCGCCTTGGATCACTTCGTCAATGCCACCCTCTTCAATGGCTATGCCTGGGAGTCCGTGTCGTCGCACGCTTGGCGTGCGCGGGAGAAGCGCTGGGCCAAGGTGGTGATTCGGGTCACCGATTTTTTCCAACGCGGCCATTGCCAACGCGCGAATAAGCGAGAACAGCCCTTGGTCGACTTGATGCTGGCCAAGGGTCTGCACAAGCAAACCATTTTCTGAGCTCGATGTCTGAGTCCGCGCCTGAGGTCCAGCCAGATATCGGTCCGCCACAGCCGGCGGTGAAAAGGCGCACTGTCTTTTACATCGCAGGCTTTGACCCGCAAGGCCCCGGCCACTATCACCGTCTGTTCTGCGAACAGGCGGCCGCACAGTCCGCGGTCACGGACTATGAGCTCTGCATTGGACCGAGGACCTCTGCAGGCCCACACGTTTCTTCATGGGACGTCACGTATACCGGGCACAGCGGTCAGACTGTTGAGACGCGCTACCAGTTTTTGCGGTGGGACGATCTCGTCCGCCAACATTGGCCACGAGGGCCTGTCCGCTTGGCGCATGTCACAGTCAGCGCCACCCTAGGGCTGCTCGGCAATGGTTCATGGCTCAGCATGTGCCGGCTCAGTTGGGTGGCGGGACTGACGCTGGCTTTGCCTTCCCTGGTAGGGCTGGTGGGTATCTTCAGTGCGGTCACGGCACTCAGCCTGCTTTGGGCGATGAGCGCGGCTGCGACACCAAGCGCGCCAATTCAAGTGAGCTATGGGCTCGGCGCAGCCCTTGCGCTTGGTGCGGCCCTGATGCTGCCAAGAGGGTGGCGCTACGGGCAAGGGGGCTGGTTGATGCGCAGCACAGCCAGTTTGCTGCGCTATGCACGCGGCCAAGCGCCGGAGATCGATGGGCGCATCTCGCTCTGGTCGGAAGTGATAGCCAACCGCATGGCCAGTGGCGACGATGATGAGGTCCAGGTCGTCGCACACAGCTCAGGCTGCATTGCAGCCGTGGCTGCATTGTCACGCGCCATAGATCGGCTAGAGCGAACCCAGAAGACCCGCAAGGCAGTCAGTTTGCTCACACTCGGCCAGTGCATCCCGGTACTGAGCCATCAGCCCGAAGCCAAGTCCTTTCGCGTAGCGCTCAAACATCTGGGTCAGAGTAAATCACTGACCTGGATTGATGTGAGCGCTCCACCTGATGCATGCTGCTTTGCACTGACAGACCCTTGCGCGAGCCCGCATGACAGCGATGCCCACTCGGAGAACGTCAAGCGCCTATCCCCTCGCTATGCCGAACAGATGGATAGCGGCCGATATCAAGCGCTGAAGGCTGATAAATTGCGCTGCCACTTTCAGTACCTGATGGCCTTCCCCAAACCCAAGCACTACGACTTCTTCCAATGGGTATGTGGTCCCCAGACGCTCCAGCAAACGACGCAGCACCTCAAAAGTATTAACAACTTCAAGCGATTCAGTTGGTGATACGACCATCCCCGCGGAGGGGGCCTAACCGCCGCGCAATAGAAAAAGGGCACCGTCAACGACGATGCCCTTTTTGGGATATTAGCCTGACGATGTCCTACTTTCACACGGGAATCCGCACTATCATCGGCGCTGAGTCGTTTCACTGTCCTGTTCGGGATGGGAAGGAGTGGGACCAACTCGCTATGGTCATCAGGCTTAAACTTTAGTTTAGTTATTTGAGGTAACTAAACTGATTTATAGAGTCGAATCATTAATGATTGCGTAGCCAGATTATGGCATAACATCGCTTTGACTGTGCGTCAAAGTTATAGGGTCAAGCCTCACGAGCAATTAGTACTGGTTAGCTTAACGCATTACTGCGCTTCCACACCCAGCCTATCAACGTCCTGGTCTCGAACGACTCTTCAGGGGGCTCAAGGCCCCGGCAAGACTCATCTTGAGACGAGTTTCCCGCTTAGATGCTTTCAGCGGTTATCTCTTCCGCACTTAGCTACTCGGCAATGCCATTGGCATGACAACCGATACACCAGCGGTGCGTCCACTCCGGTCCTCTCGTACTAGGAGCAGGCTCTCTCAATCTTGCAGCGCCCACGGAAGATAGGGACCAAACTGTCTCACGACGTTTTAAACCCAGCTCACGTACCTCTTTAAATGGCGAACAGCCATACCCTTGGGACCGGCTACAGCCCCAGGATGAGATGAGCCGACATCGAGGTGCCAAACACCGCCGTCGATATGAACTCTTGGGCGGTATCAGCCTGTTATCCCCAGAGTACCTTTTATCCGTTGAGCGATGGCCCTTCCATACAGAACCACCGGATCACTTTGTCCTACTTTCGTACCTGCTCGACTTGTCAGTCTCGCAGTCAAGCACGCTTATGCCAATGCACTATCAACACGATTTCCGACCGTATTTAGCGTACCTTCGAACTCCTCCGTTACACTTTGGGAGGAGACCGCCCCAGTCAAACTGCCCACCATACACTGTCCCCATCCCGGATAACGGGACAAGGTTAGAACCTCAAACACACCAGGGTGGTATTTCAACGTTGGCTCCATAGAAACTAGCGTCCCTACTTCAAAGCCTCCCACCTATCCTACACAGATCTGTTCAAAGTCCAATGTAAAGCTACAGTAAAGGTTCATGGGGTCTTTCCGTCTTTCCGCGGGGAGATTGCATCATCACAAACATTTCAACTTCGCTGAGTCTCTGGAGGAGACAGTGTGGCCATCGTTACGCCATTCGTGCAGGTCGGAACTTACCCGACAAGGAATTTCGCTACCTTAGGACCGTTATAGTTACGGCCGCCGTTTACTGGGACTTCGATCAAGAGCTTGCACCCCATCAATTAATCTTCCAGCACCGGGCAGGCGTCACACCCTATACGTCGACTTTCGTCTTTGCAGAGTGCTGTGTTTTTAATAAACAGTCGCAGCCACCGATTCTCTGCGGCCTCATTGGGCTCCCCAAGTAAATGGTTCACCTACTAAAGGCACACCTTCTTCCGAAGTTACGGTGTCAATTTGCCGAGTTCCTTCTCCAGAGTTCTCTCAAGCGCCTGAGAATACTCATCACGCGCACCAGTGTCGGTTTGCGGTACGGTCGTCTATAGCTGAAGCTTAGTGGCTTTTCCTGGAAGCAGGGTATCACTCACTTCGTCTGCAAGCAGACTCGTTATCACCTCTCATCTAATCCCGGCGGATTTGCCTACCGGGCATGACTACGGGCTTGAACCAACATATCCAACAGTTGGCTGAGCTAACCTTCTCCGTCCCCACATCGCACTATAGATCGGTACAGGAATATTGACCTGTTTCCCATCAGCTACGCATCTCTGCCTCGCCTTAGGGGCCGACTCACCCTACGCCGATGAACGTTGCGTAGGAAACCTTGCGCTTACGGCGAGGGGGCTTTTCACCCCCTTTAACGCTACTCATGTCAGCATTCGCACTTCTGATACCTCCAGCAGACCTCACGATCCACCTTCGCAGGCTTACAGAACGCTCTCCTACCACGCATATTGCTATGCATCCGCAGCTTCGGTAACTGGCTTAGCCCCGTTACATCTTCCGCGCAGGACGACTCGATCAGTGAGCTATTACGCTTTCTTTAAATGGTGGCTGCTTCTAAGCCAACATCCTGACTGTTTTAGCCTTCCCACTTCGTTTCCCACTTAGCCAATTTTGGGGACCTTAGCTGGCGGTCTGGGTTGTTTCCCTCTTGAGTCCGGACGTTAGCACCCGGTGCTCTGTCTCCCAAGCTGTACTCATCGGTATTCGGAGTTTGCAATGGTTTGGTAAGTCGCCATGACCCCCTAGCCATAACAGTGCTCTACCCCCGATGGTAATACTTGAGGCACTACCTAAATAGTTTTCGGAGAGAACCAGCTATCTCCAGGTTTGTTTAGCCTTTCACCCCTATCCACAGCTCATCCGCTAGTTTTGCAACACTAGTCGGTTCGGACCTCCAGTGCGTGTTACCGCACCTTCATCCTGGCCATGGATAGATCACCTGGTTTCGGGTCTACACCCAGCGACTAGACGCCCTATTCGGACTCGGTTTCCCTTCGCCTTCCCTATTCGGTTAAGCTTGCCACTGAATGTAAGTCGCTGACCCATTATACAAAAGGTACGCAGTCACCCTTTCGGGCTCCTACTTTTTGTATGCATGCGGTTTCAGGATCTATTTCACTCCCCTCCCGGGGTTCTTTTCGCCTTTCCCTCACGGTACTAGTTCACTATCGGTCGATTACGAGTATTTAGCCTTGGAGGATGGTCCCCCCATATTCAGACAGGATTTCACGTGTCCCGCCCTACTTGTCGTGCACTTAGTTCCACAAAACTCTTTTTCCATACGGGGCTATCACCCGCTGTGGCCGGACTTTCCAGACCGTTCTGATAAGAGTAATGCTAAAGAGCACAGGCTGTTCCGATTTCGCTCGCCACTACTTTCGGAATCTCGGTTGATGTCTTTTCCTCGAGCTACTGAGATGTTTCAGTTCACCCGGTTCGCCTCGCAACCCTATGTATTCAGATTGCGATACCCCTAAGGGTGGGTTTCCCCATTCGGAAATCTCCGGATCAAAGCTAATTTGCCAGCTCCCCGAAGCTTATCGCAGGCTATCACGTCCTTCGTCGCCTGTAATCGCCAAGGCATCCACCACATGCACTTAGTCACTTGACCCTATAACTTTGACGCCCAATGCTTAAGGCGTCGTCAAGGACTGTGTCAATCCCGGTGACTACCGGAATCAACATTGAGTATTTCGCGTTATGCCGTCTTCTAACTCTGTATTTAGAGTTGAAGTATCTGGTGACGCAATCATTAGTTGCCGACGGCACGGTGTCTCTCGGGCCTTTACCCCCGATCAACTTTCCGTCGACAACAGATTCGACTCTATAAATTTTTAAAGAACTAAGCCTTCTTGTCGAAGGCAAACCAAAAAACCACCTGACTCATCAAGTGGATGCTTTGGTTTGCTCTCGCAAGCTCTACAGTGAAGTGGTGGAGGATGACGGGATCGAACCGACGACCCCCTGCTTGCAAAGCAGGTGCTCTCCCAGCTGAGCTAATCCCCCAAGATTCCCAATTTGGTGGTGGGTCTGGTTGGATTCGAACCAACGACCCCCGCCTTATCAAGACGGTGCTCTAACCGACTGAGCTACAGACCCACGCATCTCGGACGCGTGTCGGGCCCGTCTTCGCGTCCGCTCAGGCTCGTGCCATCTTGACGCTCACCAGGCTACACGCTTTCACTGTTGCTTGTTTCACAGCCGATAAGTGTGGGCGCTTCAGATTTGAAGTGCTTTTTTCCAGAAAGGAGGTGATCCAGCCGCACCTTCCGATACGGCTACCTTGTTACGACTTCACCCCAGTCACGAACCCTGCCGTGGTAATCGCCCCCCTTGCGGTTAGGCTAACTACTTCTGGCAGAACCCGCTCCCATGGTGTGACGGGCGGTGTGTACAAGACCCGGGAACGTATTCACCGCGACATTCTGATCCGCGATTACTAGCGATTCCGACTTCACGCAGTCGAGTTGCAGACTGCGATCCGGACTACGACCGGTTTTCTGGGATTGGCTCCCCCTCGCGGGTTGGCAGCCCTCTGTACCGGCCATTGTATGACGTGTGTAGCCCTACCCATAAGGGCCATGAGGACCTGACGTCATCCCCACCTTCCTCCGGTTTGTCACCGGCAGTCTCATTAGAGTGCCCTTTCGTAGCAACTAATGACAAGGGTTGCGCTCGTTGCGGGACTTAACCCAACATCTCACGACACGAGCTGACGACGGCCATGCAGCACCTGTGTGCAGGTTCTCTTTCGAGCACTCCCATATCTCTACAGGATTCCTGCCATGTCAAGGGTAGGTAAGGTTTTTCGCGTTGCATCGAATTAAACCACATCATCCACCGCTTGTGCGGGTCCCCGTCAATTCCTTTGAGTTTCAACCTTGCGGCCGTACTCCCCAGGCGGTCAACTTCACGCGTTAGCTACGTTACTGAGAAGGAACCTTCCCAACAACCAGTTGACATCGTTTAGGGCGTGGACTACCAGGGTATCTAATCCTGTTTGCTCCCCACGCTTTCGTGCATGAGCGTCAGTGCAGGCCCAGGGGATTGCCTTCGCCATCGGTGTTCCTCCGCATATCTACGCATTTCACTGCTACACGCGGAATTCCATCCCCCTCTGCCGCACTCAAGCTATGCAGTCACAAAGGCAGTTCCCAGGTTGAGCCCGGGGATTTCACCTCTGTCTTACATAACCGCCTGCGCACGCTTTACGCCCAGTAATTCCGATTAACGCTTGCACCCTACGTATTACCGCGGCTGCTGGCACGTAGTTAGCCGGTGCTTATTCTTCAGGTACCGTCATCCCCCCGAGGTATTAGCTCAAAGGATTTCTTCCCTGACAAAAGCGGTTTACAACCCGAAGGCCTTCTTCCCGCACGCGGCATGGCTGGATCAGACTTTCGTCCATTGTCCAAAATTCCCCACTGCTGCCTCCCGTAGGAGTCTGGGCCGTGTCTCAGTCCCAGTGTGGCTGGTCGTCCTCTCAGACCAGCTACAGATCGTCGCCTTGGTGAGCTTTTACCCCACCAACTAGCTAATCTGACATCGGCCGCTCCAATAGCGAGAGGTCTTGCGATCCCCCCCTTTCACCCTTAGGTCGTATGCGGTATTAATCCGGCTTTCGCCGGGCTATCCCCCACTACTGGGCACGTTCCGATGCTTTACTCACCCGTTCGCCACTCGTCGCCAGGTTGCCCCGCGTTACCGTTCGACTTGCATGTGTAAGGCATGCCGCCAGCGTTCAATCTGAGCCAGGATCAAACTCTTCAGTTCGATCTTGAATTTCGCTCAAAGAATTGAAGTGAACTTCACTTCCATGAGCATTAAGGTCTTGCGACCATGTGTCCTAAGACACTTGGCACTCGCCTCTTAACGCCCACGCTTATCGGCTGTTAGTTTTTAAAGAGCTTGATCTTGCGATCTATCCAGCTTATCGCTGAAGGATGGGATCATAGCACAGATCTCATGCTTCAGAGATAAAAACGCCCGGCAAAACCGGGCGTTTCTCTCGGATATTAGCCTGACGATGTCCTACTTTCACACGGGAATCCGCACTATCATCGGCGCTGAGTCGTTTCACTGTCCTGTTCGGGATGGGAAGGAGTGGGACCAACTCGCTATGGTCATCAGGCTTAAACCTTGAATTTCGCTCAAAGAATTGAAGTGAACTTCACTTCCATGAGCATTAAGGTCTTGCGACCATGTGTCCTAAGACACTTGGCACTCGCCTCTTAACGCCCACGCTTATCGGCTGTTAGTTTTTAAAGAACATCGACTTTCGTCGTTGCTGCTGTTGATTTGTTGTCATCAGCAAAGAGGAGCGATTATGACTTGTTTTAAAAACCCTGTCAAGCACTAGGCTTTTATCGCTTGCGGCTTGAAGTGATGATCACTTGTTCGCCGACCTCTACTTCACTGGTATCTACCGCTTTGCTTGCCGCAAAGCCGTGTCATCAGCGAAGCCCTCGACTATAGCACTGAATTCTTGTTGAACGCAAGTGCCCTCTTGTTTTTCTCTTTTGTTGGCCCTTAGCGCTGCCCTGCGGCACTTCGCCAGGCCACTTGCGGGTCATCTGCCGCGATGGCATTACTGAGCAAGGCGGCGAAATGCTTGGTGTCTGCTCGCAGGACGCGCTGCTTGATGGCGCTGATTTGAGCAGGGTGCATCGAGAAACTCCTCAGCCCCATCGCCAGCAGGACCTCAGTGAAGGCCGGATCCCCAGCCATCTCACCGCAGACACTGACGCTCTTGCCCGCCGCAGTGGCCTCTGTGATGGTGTGCTCAATGAGACGCAGGACCGCTGGGTGCCACGGATCATAAAGATGAGCAACCGCTTCATCAGCACGATCGATGGCCAAGGTGTATTGGATGAGATCGTTGGTACCAATCGAGAAGAAGTCAAAGTGCGGCAACAGGGAGCGGATCATCAGCGCCGCAGCCGGAATCTCAATCATGGCGCCCAGCTCCACATCGCTGAAGGCTTGCCCGCGCTGCTGAAGTTGCTGTTTCGCCGCTTCCAGTCCAGCACGGATCTGAGCCACCTCGGAGAGATGCGCCACCATGGGGATCAGCACCCGAACCTTGCCGAATGCGCTGGCACGCAGCAGTGCGCGCAACTGCTGCGCAAACATATCGGGCTCCGCCAAGCTCCAGCGAATGGCCCGCAAGCCCAGCGCTGGGTTCAGTGTGTGCTCGTGGCGGAGCTCATGGTTAGACATCCTGTCCAGCGGCTTGTCCGCACCAATATCCACGGTGCGGATCGTGACCGGCAAGCCCTTGAGAGCCTCGACCGCCGCTTTGTAGGAGAGGAACTGCTCCTCCTCGCCCGGGAGATTCCCTTGGCGATTCATGAACAAGAACTCGCTGCGGAACAAACCCACCCCCACAGCGCCCGCCTCCAGGGCAGCAGCCGCATCTGCGGGCAGTTCAATATTGGCCAACAGCTCGACCCGCTCTCCATCCAGGGTGACCGCCGGGGTGTTGCGCAGCCGGTGCAGGCGCGCCCGCTCCAGATCGATCTGGCGCTGCCGAAATCGATACTCCTCCAACACGATGGCCGAAGGGTTGACGATCATGACCCCAGCGTCGCCATCAATGATGACCCAATCATCTTGGCGAACGATGCGGCTGGCCTCGCGAGCGCCGACCACGGCCGGGATGTCCATGCTGCGGGCCACGATGGCGGTGTGCGAGGTTCGACCGCCGACGTCCGTGACGAACCCCGTGAACACGCTGCGCTTGAATTGCAGCATGTCGGCCGGTGCGATGTCATTGGCCACCAAGATCAGCTGATCATCTCCGCCGAAGTCACGGGGCGCAATCGGTGCCGTTGGCTCCTCACCGCGCGTGCGTCGGCTGGTGCGCATCAGCGCTCTGAGCACGCGCTCGACCACCTGCTCCAGGTCCGCCTTGCGCTCACGCAGATAGTCGTCCTCCATATCGTCAAACTGACGTGCGAGAACTTCCAATTGGGCCGACATCGCCCACTCAGCGTTGTAATGCCGCTCCAGAATCCACTGCTTGGTTGCATCCGCCAGCATCTCGTCATGCAGCAGCATGAGATGCACATCCAACAGGGCCACCAACTCCGCATGGGCGTCTTCGGGCACTTCTTGCTTCAGCGCCACCAGCTCTTCAGCGACCTCGTCACGCGCACGGCGCAAGCGCGCGATCTCCTCGGGCACCTGTGCAGGCTCAATGAAATAGTGGGCAACATCCACGCGGCTGGACGCGACCAGTACCGCGCGACCAATGGCAACCCCGCGGGACACCGGCAGGCCAAACACTTGAATGCTCATGGTCTCAATGTATCAGTTGCCATGAGGGGGCAGGCCCGCCGAAGATGCCTGCGAGGCTTACTGCCCTTCGCCGAACTTGTCGTTCACCAGTGCCGTGATGGCGTCCTGGGCTTGTTGCTCATCAACCCCCTCTGTTTCCAGTTCAACCTCAGTGCCCAATCCGGCAGCCAGCATCATCACTCCCATGATGCTCTTCGCGTTGACACGGCGGCCATTGCGCGTCATGAACACCTCGGACTGAAAACTCCCAGCCAGCTTGGTCAACTTGGCCGAGGCACGGGCATGCAAGCCCAGCTTATTGCTGATGGTCAGGGTGCTCTTGATCATGACGTGGTGGTCTCTGAGTTTGAATTTGAGGCGCTTGCGGCGCCAGTTGGAGAACCCCTTGAGCCCCCCCGGCAACCGCTCTGGCCACGAGCGCATCTAAAGGCTCCTGAGCGTAACTCAGCGTCCGCCACAGCATCGCCACATTCACGCCGGCCACAACCCGAACACTGCGTCCATCCGCCAGCCGCTGGGCCACATTGCAGGGGGTGGCTCCGAATACATCCGTCAAGATCAGGACATCGCCAGGGGCGGACTGCGCGATCAGCGCCTGAGCAGCCGCCTCAGCCGCCTCACCGTCCCACTCCGGGCGCACGTCCAAGACCAAGACCTCTCGAGCCGCTTCTGGCCAGACATGAGCCGCCACGTCGCGCAGCGCACTGGCCAGTGGGGCATGGGCCATGATCAAGAGTGTAGTCATGGGTGAAGTATCTGCTAGCTTCTCAGCTCGTGCAGCTAAATGGTTTCCTCAAGGCACTGAGAAGACAAATCCTTCAAAGAACTGCTTGGCCACCTCCGCCTGCACGCTCGGACCGCTGACATTCACCTGAACAATCACCGTACCGCGAGACGCCAGACCCGTTTCAGCCTGGACAGCCCTGCCCGAGGGCATCGCCCCGTCAAAGCGCCACCGCCCGCCGTCAGGCTGAGGCGTCATCCCCTTCACGGCCCAGTCTTGGCGCGCACCCGCCCGGGCCTGGGCGCCCACATTACCCGCGTAAGCAATAAGCAGGTTTTTCATCACCACGGGGACGCGGGCAGGGTCTTGTACATCGACCTCCGTCATCGCAAAGGTGTGCTCCCCCGCCTCGCACACTCTGAGTGCCATAGGCAGCGATGTGCCATCGAGGCCCTCAAGCTTGACTTGGCGAACATGCAAATCCGGCTTGCAAGGAAAACTTGCCACCACCCCCGACTGGTCGCCTCGAATCTCCCGCCAATTCATCGCAGGCGCGCAGCCGCTCAACGCGCCCGCGCACATCACCCCCACGAGAGCAAGCCCATGAAGACCACGATAAAAACGAGGTGGATCTAGCGGCGCACATCCGATCATGGCTGGATTATCCCCACTTTGATGGGCCTACCTCCCCGATGCAGAGGATGTGCAACTGGGGCCTCATCCACCATGATTCCCCGGGCAATTTCTCACGGCTTCGTCGCAAGCAACACGAACAAGGCCCCACAAATGTAGCCAATCGTGTCAATATCCAAATGCCCGAGACCGGGTTAACCCGAAGTCTAGGTTCATCATGAATGCCATCCTCCCGCCTCCGTTAGACACACCGCACACTGCCTCGCCGCTGATCCAATCGTCCAGCGACGAACACTGGCGCGAGCTGATTGGGCAGGTGGGCAGTGACATCGCTCAATCGCTGTCCAGTGCCCTAGAGCGGGTCACCGTGCTGGCCACCACTGGCAAGATCGACCGTGCCGGCTTGCGCGCCCTGCGCGAAGAAATCGAACAAGCACGGCGGGTGGGCATGATTGGCCAACAATTGGCGCGATTCGCTTCAGGGCGCATCCGACAAAGCCCCGAGCAGATCACGATCACCCAGGTGGTTCGAGATGTCTTGGTGCAACGCGGCCGAGAAGCCACCGCGCGTGGCATTGAAGTGCGCCAAGCCCTGCGGCCCGCGGAAGTCATTGTGGACCCCACCCTGCTCCACACCTTGGTTCAATCTGTCATGGATTGGGCGCTGGAGCATGCCCGCGAGCAGATCGAATTCCGCATCGACCTCAAGCCCTGGCCGGCGCACGCTCGCCTGTTCTGCCAGTTCTTGCTGAAGGCCAGTGGCGAGGCCCCCGCCGATGTGGTCGCCCGGCACGACGCGACGCCGGGCCTGGACTCCATGACCTGGCGCTTGGTCCAGCAGATTTGCTGGACGCTGGGCTTGGTGATTGACCGCGTCGACACCTCGGAAACCAGCTCCGTCTTGATCGAGTTTCCCCGCACGGTGCAAGACAAGATTGAGGGCGTCAGCGTTGCCGATGTGGAGCCCGACTTTGGCGTGTCCGAGAACTCCAAGCCCTTGGCCGGCAGCCAAGTGCTCGTGCTGGCTGCCCGGCGAGAACTGCGCACCGAGGTGCGCGATGCGATCCGGCACATGGGCTTGGTGCTTGACTTTGTCAGCTCGGTCGACGAAGCCGAAGAGTACTGCCGAGACACTCTGCCGCACGCCATCATTTACGAGTCGGCCTCAGCGGGTCAGCGCTTCGAGCGCCTGCGCAGCGGCTTGTCGCACGACTTCCCCAACTTCGTGTTCATCGAGATCGCTGAAGAGGGCAGCCGCTTCGCCCTGAGCGGTGAAAACGGCCGTCGCCATGCCGTCATTGGCCGCGACACCGTGCTGCAGTCCCTGCCCTCTGCGCTGATTTACGAGTTGTCGCGCAATATGTGACGCCTCAGCGCAGGGCGCAGGTCGCCCGGCTCTGCGGGCTGCACCGTGGCGACTCAGCCGCCAAACACCTTGCGCAAGATGTCGCTGCCGGTCCCCACCGGGTCGCGGCGAATCTTCTTCTCTTCCTCGCCGATCATGAAGTAGAGCCCATCCAGGGACTTGCGCGTCACATAGGCCTGGATATTGGTGTCTTCCTTCTTCACCAGCCCCAGGCCCGAGGCCTTGCCGGCCACGGCGTTGTACTTGTCAGCCAGCGCCACTTGCTCGGTGGCTTTGGTCACGATGGGCAAGAAGCGCTCCGTCAAGGCAGCGCGGGTTCGGTCGGTGAAGAACTGCGTCACCGAGGTCTCGCCGCCTTGCACAATGCGCGCCGCGTCTTGGACCGACATGCTCTTGGCCGCATTGACCAGCAATTCCTTGGCCTGCGGCACGGCCGCTTCGGCAGCCCGGTTCATCGCGGTCACCAGTTCATCCACGCGCTTTTGCTGGCCGGTGAACTTCAGCACCTTGGCGGCCTCATTCAAAAAACCCGGCAAGGGGATGCGCACCTGAGGGTTGCCCAGGAAACCATCGGTTTGCCCCAGCAATCCCACCGCCGCGACGGCACCGCGCTCCAAGGCTGCCTTCACGCCTGCAGAGGCATCCGCGTTGCTCAATTGAAAGGCCTGTGCTTGGGGGGTGGAAAGTCCCACGCCCAGCGCTGCCAAAGTGCCTGCCGTAAACTGCCGTCGCTTCATAGGGAGTCCTCCATGGATCGTCGTCGTCATCTTGCCTCCTGCGCCGGCCTGCTGGCAACCGCCTGCACGGGCGGCATGATCCTGTCGGGCTGCTCCTCGCGTGAATCCGCGCCGGATGTCGCAATCACGTTGCTGGACGGCAGCAGCCACGCCGTGACGGCCCAGAAAGGCAAAGTGACCCTGGTGAACTTCTGGGCCACCAGTTGCACCTCATGCGTCAAAGAAATGCCCGAACTGGTCAGCACCTTTGAAAAGTACAAAGGCCAGGGCTATCAGACTTACGCGGTGGCCATGAGTTACGACACCCCCGCCTTCGTCAGCAACTTCGCCCAAACCCGGCAGTTGCCCTTTCATGTGGCCATGGACAGCAGCGGCGCGGTCGCTAAAGCCTTTGGCGATGTGCGCCTGACGCCCACCAGCATCCTGATCGACAAGCAAGGCCGCATCGTCAAGCGCTATGTGGGCCCACCGGACTTCGCAGCCCTGCACAAGCAGATCGAAGAGTTGCTGGCGGCCTAAGCCGCCCGCCCCGCCTTATCAGGCCACGCCAGCGTGGGCGGCCTGTTGGTCAGCGTGGTAGCTTGATCGCACCATCGCCCCCACGGCCGCATGGCTGAAGCCCATCTCGACGGCCTTGGCTTCGAACATCTTGAAGGTGTCGGGGTGCACATAGCGGCGCACCGGCAGGTGGTGGCCTGAGGGGGCCAAATACTGACCAATGGTCAGCATGTCGATGTTGTGGGCCCGCATGTCGGCCATCACGGCCAAGATTTCTTCATCGGTTTCGCCCAAGCCCACCATCAAGCCGCTCTTGGTCGGAACGTCGGGCACTTCTTCTTTGAAGCGCTTCAACAGCGTCAAGCTGAACTGATAGTCCGAACCCGGCCGAGCTTCTTTGTAGAGGCGCGGCACGGTCTCAAGGTTGTGGTTCATCACATCGGGCGGCGCTGCCTTGAGAATGGCCAGCGCTTTGTCCAAGCGGCCGCGGAAGTCCGGCACCAGCACTTCAATGCGCGTCTCGGGAGACTGCTCACGCACCGCGCGAATGCACTGTGCGTAGTGGTCAGCGCCACCGTCGCGAAGGTCGTCGCGGTCCACACTGGTGATGACCACGTACTTCAGCTTGAGCGCCGCAATGGTCTTGGCCAAATTGGCGGGCTCATCCACATCCAGCGGGTCGGGGCGGCCGTGGCCCACATCGCAAAAGGGGCAGCGGCGGGTGCACTTGTCGCCCATGATCATGAAGGTCGCCGTGCCCTTGCCAAAGCACTCGCCAATGTTCGGGCACGATGCTTCTTCACACACGGTGTGCAGCTTGTGCTCGCGCAAGATGTTCTTGATCTCGTAGAAGCGCGTGGTGGGCGAACCCGCTTTGACGCGAATCCAGTCCGGCTTCTTCAGCGTCTCAGCCGGCACGATCTTGATGGGAATGCGCGCGGTCTTGGCCTGGGCCTTCTGCTTGGCAGTGGCGTCGTAATCGGCGCCAGTCTTGGCTTGGTGGGTGACGTTCTCGGTGGCCATGAACAAGGCTCTCTTAAAAGGCGACGGGCACAGGGTTTGACGAGTGGCCCAGATGATGACCCAGCCGCTCAGCCAGCACATTGGCCACGGCCGCCGGCTCAGCGCGGACGCCCAGTGTAGCGAGGTCCACTGTTCTGAGCCCCGCATAGCCACATGGGTTGATGCGCACAAAGGGCTCCAAGTCCATGGCGACATTCAGGGACAGGCCATGGTAGGTGCAGTGATTGCTGACCTTGATCCCCAGGGCGGCGATCTTGCCCAGGCCTTCAAAAACGTCTTGCCTGGGCCCGGCGGGCAAGCCGAGGTTGAACGGATCCGCCAGGTTCACATACACCCCCGGCGCCCCCGGCACCCGAAAGCCCACGACGCCAAAAGCCTCCAGTGTCTGGATCAGCGCCGCCTCCAGGCGAAAGACATATTCCTTGACGTAGATGCCGAGCCGACGCAGGTCCACCAGCGGGTAAGCCACCACTTGGCCTGGGCCATGAAAGGTCACCTGGCCACCGCGGTTGCTCTGCACCACCGGGATGTCACCGGCCAGCAGCACATGCTCGGCCTTGCCTGCCAGGCCTTGGGTGAACACGGGCGGGTGCTCGACCAGCCACAACTCATCGGGCGTGTCGGCGGTGCGGGCTTCGGTGAACGCGCGCATGCGCTCGAAGACCTCGGCGTAAGCTTGCAGCCCCACATCGCGACGAATCCAAGGCACGGGATGCGCGCCTGCTTGAACCAGCGTACTCATCCCGCCATTGTCCTTGACCCGCGAAAGCCCTGAAGAAAGCCCACCATGCCCCCTGCCTCCCTGCTGACCAACCTGCTGCGAAGGCCAGCCGCGGCGGCGGCCTTGACGCTGTGCAGCTTGACCGCCCTGCCCGCGCAAGCCGTCTCGACCTGCTTGGCCACTTCAGCGCCTGACTCGCCCACCGCCCATGACCGTGCGTTCGCGGCCGCCTTGGTCGACTATGTGCAAGGCCGCTGGCCACAAGCCCAGCAGAAGTTCGAAGCCTTGGCCCGCAAAGGGCATGCCGCAGCGCACTACAACTTGGCCGTCATGCATGCCCGCGCTGAGGCCCGCGCCGCCTCCGCAAAAGCGGCACAGCAAGGCTTTGAGCGCGCGGCCGCATGTGGCTTTGTCACCGCCATGTTCGCCTTGGGCGAGTGGTTCGACAGCCCGCAGCGCGGCGGCCAGCGCCAGCGCGCCTTGCAGTGGTACCTGAAGGCCGCCGAAGCCGGCAGCGTGGACGGCCAGATGGCGGCGGCTACCGCCTACCTGATGGGCCGAGGTACCGCCGCAGACAGCACGCAGGCGGCCCACTGGTACCGCAAAGCGGCGACCGCCGGTGACGTGGGCGGGCAGTACATCCTGGCCTCGCTCTATGAGCGCGGAGACGGTGTGTCGCAGGACCTGCGACTGGCGCGTTATTGGTACGAACAAGCCGCCCGGCAAGGTGACGAAGCCGCCCCTGCCAAGCTGGCCGAGTTGGCAGCGCAGGAAGCGCCTACAGCACCACCTTCACCATCGGGTGGGAGCTGAGCGTTCGGTACATCTCATCAAGCTGCTCACGACTGGTGGCGGTGATGGTCAAGGTCACGCCCAGGTAGTTGCCGGCCTTGCTGGGACGCTGCTCCACCGTGGCAGGGTCAAAGTTGGGGTCGAACTGTTGGGCGACATGGATCATCGCCTCGACAAAGCCTGGCACATGCTGGCCCATCACCTTGATGGGGAATGAGGACGGGTACTCAATGAGCGACTGCTCGGGAGGGATGTCTGGCATATCAAATCGATTGTTCGCGTTTGGCCTGCTGGTAGGCCTCATAAAGCCGGGCATAGACGGGGCCGGGCTTCCCCCGCAAGGCGCCATGGCCCACGGCCTCGCCGTCCAGCCGGGTGACGGCCAAGACCTCTTTGCCCGTGGACGACAGCAGGATCTCGTCGGCCGTGCGCAAGTCTGACTCACTCAGCGGCCGCAAGTTGAAGGGCAGGTTCAGCCCTTCACACAGCTCGCGCAGCAAACCCACACGAATGCCTTCGAGCACATGCTCGTCCATCACGGGGCCGAGCAGCGCGCCCTCATGGACCAACCACACATTGCACGAGGAGCCTTCGGTCAACCAAGGCCCACCGGCTGCGCCATCGCGCAGCAGAATCGTCTCCGCCGCGTCCGCATCGGCCGAAAGCTGGCGCGCCAGTACGTTGCCCAGCAAAGAGATGCTCTTGATGTCACCACGCTCCCAGCGGAAGTCGCGCGCGGTGATGCAGGCCACGCCCTGATGCCGCTGCTGGGCCGACACCGGCTTCATCGCATTGCTCATCATGAACACGGTAGGGATCAAGCCCGGTGGCATCACATGGTCGCGCGGGGCAACACCGCGGGTGACTTGCAAGTACACCACCTGATCGTCCGCTGGGTGCGCCGCCACCAGCCGACGCACCCGCGCCAGCCAAGCATCGCGATCCAGCGGGTTGGGGATGCGCAATTTGGCCAAGCTGCGACTGAGCCGGGCCATGTGCTCATCAAAGCGAAACAGCTTGCGGCCGTATACCGGCATGGCCTCGTAGACCCCATCGCCGAACAGAAAGCCCCGGTCCAGCACCGAAACCTTGGCTTGGCTCAGCGGTAGTAACTCGTCATTCAGGTCGCACAGGGTGTCAGGCAGAGCAGTCACAGGCGTCTCCAAAAGCAAAGGTAACGCTGAAGAAGTCCCTGCAGAGGCGAGCGCCTCGATTCGGGATGGAATGCAAGGCGCAAAGCGCAGCGATACCTGCAGGTATCGCGAGCATTTGCAACGAGGCAGACCGCCCGAAGTCGAGGATGCACGCGCCGCAAGGGTCTTTTTCAGCGTTGCCCATCAGCCGACCTTACTTGATCCACAGCCGAATGGCATCCCAAGCACGCCCCAAGGCGCCCGCCTCGGGCACGGCCGCTTGCGTCACCAAAGGCAGCTCGGCCACCACGGCGCCAGCGCCCGTCGTGACTTTCAAGGTCGCCACACGCTGACCCTTGGCCAGAGGAGCCAGCAAGGGGTCGATGCGCTCGATAGAGGTCTTCAGGCGCTCGGCCTCGCCCTTGGGCACAGCCACATAGACGGCGCCTTCCACGCCACCAATCGCCACTTCATTGGCCGAGCCCTTCCAAACTGGCACGGTTTGCACGGGCTTGCTGCCATCAAACAAGCGCACGGCATCGAAGGTGGCATAGCCCCAGTTCAGCAGCTTTTGGCTCTCATTGGCACGCGACTGCAGCGAATCAGCCCCCAACACCACCGACAGCAAGCGCCGCTTGCCGTTGGGGAAGTCGCGCTGCGCCGAGGCGATCAAGCAGTAGCCCGCCGCCTCGGTAAAGCCCGTCTTCATGCCATCGACCGTCGGGTCCCGGCGCAGCAGCAAGTTGCGGTTGTCTTGCTTGATGTTGTTGAATGCGTAATCCTTGATCGCATAGTAGGCATAGCGATCCGGGAAGTCGCGGATGATGCGCTGCGCAATCACGGCCAGCTCGCGCGCCGTGCTGCGGTGGCCTGCCTCCGTCAAACCGGTGACGTTCTTGAAGCTGGTGTTCTTCAGGCCCCAGGCTTCAGCCTGTTTGTTCATCAAGGCCACAAAGCTCTCGACCGAGCCAGACACCCCTTCCGCCAAAGCCACCGACGCGTCGTTGCCCGACTGCACGATCATGCCCTTGAGCAGTTCGTCCACGGTGGGCGTCATCTTGGGGTCAATGAACATCAAAGAGCCGCCCCCCTTGCGCTCGGCCCAAGCCCGCTCGGAGACAGGCAGCTTTTGATCCAAGGCGATCTTGCGGTCGCGCAGGGCCGAGAACACGACATAGGCGGTCATCAGCTTGGTCAAGGAGGCCGGCTCCGCTGGCGCATCCGCGTTGCGTTCAGCCAGGATCTGGTTGGTGGTCATGTCCACCAGCAAAAAGCCTTTGGCGGCGACCTCTGGGGCTTGCGGCGCCACCATGGCGGCCACGGCGGCCGAGCCCGCAGCGGCAGGCGCGCGTGCGGCTTGCGCCATGGCGGTCGAGGTGAGCGCCAGTGAAGAAAGCAACAGAACGGAATGGATGAGTTTCATGAGAATCTAAGTCAGGCTGGCCCCTCTGCCACAGCGCAGGGCCAAGCACGGTCAATGTCAGGGCCGCTTTATGGCTGCCAAGCCGCCACCACCAGCGACTTGAGCAAAGCCAATTGCCCATGGAAAAAATGCCCCACGCCCGGCACCACCACCACCGGTTGAACCTGGGGCCTGGCCCAGTCCAAAGTGGCCGACAGGGGCACGACCTCATCGGCCTCGCCGTGAATCACCAAGGTGTTGGCGGCCACGGGGGCCACGTCGAAGTTAGAGGTGGCCGGCCCGACGAGCACCAGGCGTTGAACGGCGTGGGGCGTGTCCTTCAGGCGATGCGCCGCCTGCGACGCCACATAGGCACCAAAGGAAAAGCCCGCCAGCACCAAAGGCTGGCCCGCTTGCCGATGCGCGGCGATCACCGCCAGCGCATCATCCACTTCGCCCCTGCCCTCATCCCACTGCCCCTCGGAGCCCCCGACGCCCCGAAAGTTAAAGCGCACCACCCGATAGCCCAGTTGCACAAAGGCCCGGGCCAAGGTCTGCGCCACCTTGTTGTCCAGCGTGCCACCGTGCAGCGGGTGCGGGTGGCACACCACGGCCACGCCGCAAGGCGGCTGGGCGGGCTCATCCACCGCCAGCGCCAGAACGCCGGCCGGCCCCACCATCTGTGATCGTTGCGTTTGCGCGTTCATGGGCCCGCCTCAACGCCCCACGCTGGGCGCCAACATCAGGCGTTCAACCTTTTCGCCGCCCTTCAAATGCCGCTCGACGATCTCATCGATATCAGAAGCGTCCACGAAGGTGTACCAAGTCTCTTCTGGGTAGACCACGGCCACCGGCCCGCCCGCACAGCGGTCCAGACAGCCGGCTTTGTTGACGCGCACGCCGCCAGGACCGGCCAGGCCCGCCGCCTTGACCTGCTGTTTACAGTGGTCAAAAGCCGCTTGGGCACCTTGCTGGGCGCAACAGGCGTCACCGTTCTCACGCTGGTTGAGGCAAAAAAAGATGTGGTGCTTGTAATAGCTCATTCGCCGATTGTAGGCAGGGGCCGAGAAAACCCTGATCTCAGCGCCAGCGCGTGGCAATACGCGCCAGCAGCCAAGCCGCGCAAGCCCAAGGCCACAACAGCCCCACCCAGCGCGCCAAGCCGTGAAAGCGAATGAAGCGGCCTTGCTCCCAAGCCTGCAAGCTTTGCGCAAAGTAGGGGTCGGCCGGGGCCTGGGCCACCAGCGCCAGCATGATGGCCAGAGCCAGCAAGCCCAGCGTGGCGGCCAGTCGCTGGTTGACCCACACCAAGACCAGCGCAACGGCCGCCGCCACCGAGGCCCCGCGCACGACCACCGGTGCAATCCACGCCAAGGCATGTTCCGGCCCAAAATTCATCGCTGCCGACAAGGTGGCCGTGCCAAACCCCAAGCCAAGCGCCCCGAGCACCATCACCAAGCGGCGCCAGCTGGGCGGCGTCACGGAATAGGCCAGCAAACAAGGCACCAGCAAGCCCAGGGCCACGCCCAAACCTTCCAGCAGCAAAGGCAGGCGTTGGGCCGGCACCGGCACGTCGGCCACGGCGCTGCGCACCGACTCGGCCCAACTCACATCGGCCAAGCCTTGCAACAAGGCCGCTTGCAGGCCTTCCCAGCCGGGGCCGAGACCAAAGGGCAAAGGAGTGGGAAACAACAGCCCCACCGGCCACAGCGCCATCAACGCCAAAGCGCCGCCGCTGCGCTGGATGAACCAACGCTCTCGGGCGGCTTGCCAGTGATCCACCCAAGCCAGGGACTGCGCCAGCCCGGCCAAGACCATGCCGAGCGCCGCGCCAGCGCTGTTGAGCATCCAGTCCAAGAGCGAGGGGTAACGCCCCGGCAGAAATTGCTGGGTCACTTCCAAGCTGTAGGACAAGGCAGAAGGCAACAGCACCGCCCACAGCGCCCCCGGCAAGGGCCGCCACGCGCTGCGCACCGCCGCCGCGTACACCAGGGCGCCCAACGGCACGTAACCCAGCAGGTTGGCCCACATGTCAAAGCGGTCGCGCCACGGCGGCATGGGCAGCACGAGCCACGACCACCCTTCGCCGCCGGGCCAGCGCCAGCCCACAAAGGGGTAGAGGCTGGCGTAGACCATCAGCCCGACCAGGACCCAGGCCAGCGGAACGGCGGAGCTGGTGCCCTGGGCCCGCATGACGGCGCTCAGAAGGGCTTGACCACCACCAACACAACGATGGCGATGAACAAGAGCACACTGACCTCGTTGAACACCCTGAACCAGCGGTGCGAGCGTCGGTTCTCGAAATGCTCAAACTTGTGCAGCATGCGGTGGCAGGCATGCTGATAGCCCAGCACCAGCGCCACCAGCGCCAGCTTGGCATGCATCCAGCCGCCCACATGCCAGCCCAGCATCCACCACAAGGCCAAGCCCAGCACCAGCGCAGGCACCATCAAAATCAAGGCAAATCGGGAGAGCTTGCGCGCCATCAGCAGCAAGCGCTCGCGCTCAGCATGAGACTCTTGCGGCACCATGGCCAGGTTCACAAAGATGCGCGGCAAATAGAACAAGCCCGCAAACCAGCTCGCCACAAAGACGATGTGAAAGGCCTTGATCCAAAGATAGCTTGTGCTCATGCCCGGATTATGAGGGGCGGCTTGCAGCGCGAAGATCTCGGGGCGGCCACAAAAAAGGGCGCCAGAAAAGAAAGAGCCCAGGCCATGAAGGCCTGGGCTGAAAAGCCTTGACGCTGTCATCACGTAAAGGCACCTGCTCAGGGAGGAAAAGCAGGGAGCGCGCCCTCACGGGCACCACTCAGGAGTGACTTTAACACCGCAGGACCTGCCCGCAATCGGCAAGAACCCCGCAAAATGCACAGTTTGCGGCACCTGCCGCACCACCCCCCTAGAACCACAGGAACTCGTCGTGCCGACACCGCCCGCCTATCCCGCCAGCCGCCCGCGCCGTTTGCGCCATGATGCTTTCAGCCGCGCCATGGTGCGCGAGCACCACCTGCGGCCCGAAGACCTGATCCTGCCCGTCTTTGTGTTGGATGGCCAGCAGCGCCGCGAGCCCGTCGCCAGCATGCCCGGCGTAGAACGTCTGAGCCTGGACTTGCTCTACCCAGTGGCCGAGGACTGCGTGCGCTTGGGCATTCCGGTGATGGCCCTCTTTCCGGTCATTGATGCCAGCCTCAAAACGCCCGATGGCCGTGAAGCCACCAATCCGGATGGCTTGGTGCCCCGCGTGGTGCAGGGCCTCAAGGCCCGCTTCCCTGAGCTGGGCGTGCTGACCGATGTGGCGCTGGACCCCTTCACCAGCCATGGCCAAGACGGCTTGCTGGATGACTCGGGCTACATCCTGAATGACGAGACGGTGGCTGTGCTCAAAGCCCAGGCGTTGGTGCAAGCGCAAGCCGGCGTCGACATCGTCGCGCCCTCGGACATGATGGACGGCCGCATCGGCGCCATCCGCCAAGCCCTGGAAGGCGCGGGCCACATTCACACCCGCATCATGGCCTACAGCGCCAAGTACGCCAGCGCGTTTTACGGCCCCTTCCGCGACGCCGTGGGCTCGGCCGCCAATTTGGGCAAGGCCGACAAGAAGACGTATCAGATGGACCCCGCCAACAGCGATGAAGCGCTGCGCGAAGTGGCGCTGGACATTGCCGAAGGCGCAGACATGGTGATGGTCAAGCCCGGCATGCCTTACCTGGACATCGTGCGCCGCGTGAAAGACGAATTCCGCGTGCCCACCTTTGCCTACCAGGTCAGCGGCGAGTACGCCATGCTCAAGGCGGCCGCGGCCAACGGCTGGCTACAGCATGACGCGGTGATGATGGAGTCGCTGCTGGCCTTCAAACGTGCGGGTGCCGATGGGGTGTTGAGCTACTTTGCTCTCGAAGCCGCTCGGCTGCTGCGTCGAGATTGAGCCCTCGATGCGCGTCTTCTTGATTCGCCCAGAGGGCTTCACCGCACTGGGCCCGCTGCCGGAAGATCTGCCGAATGACGGCTTTTTGTGGCTGGGCTGCACCCGGACTGAGCTGACCGAACACTTGGTGGCCGTGCAAGCGGGGCTCAACCGTTGGGTGGGCGCCGCCCTGGTGGACCTGCACACCAGCGACCTGCTCAATGCCCAGCTCCCGTCGCACTTCGAGGACACCTCCTGGTACGACATGCTGGTCTTTCGGCGCTTGGCCGCCGCCCCCGGCAATGCCAAACCCAAGGACAGCGAGGACGCGTCGCCCCACGCGCTCGACGGTCTGCACCAGGCCCTGGAGGCCATCGACACCAACCCGGTCGGCTTCGCCATCTTTGACCGGGTGCTGCTGACGGTCCACCCGGACGACTGCCAGGTGCTCGATCACTTTGCCCAGCGGCTGGAGCAGCACTCTCAAGAGCCGGACCTGCGCGGCAGCGCGCGCCTGCCCACCAGCCCGGCCGACCTGATGCTGCGCATGGTCAACCACATGGTCGACAGCTATCTGGACCTTCGGCGCATGCTGACGCGCCAGTTCACAGCCCTGCAGGCCGCCCTGCTGGCCCCGCGCAGCCGCTTTGACGACTGGCCCGCTCTGCTGGCCGCGCGCGACGCCCTGCACCGCTTGGAAGACACCTGCGAAGACCAACGCAGCGCGATCCAAGAGTGGATCGACGCCTTGGATGAGTGGCCGCTGGAGGCCGACGCCACCAAGCGCCGTGAGCGCGAATTGCTGCGCGTGCGCTCCCGCGACGTGCTGGAGCACATCGAACGCGTACTCAGCCATGTGCGGCGCCTGGAGCAATCGGCCGACGGCGCGGTGCAAATGCACTTCTCGGCGCTGAGCAACCGCACCAACGACATCATGCGCACCTTGACGGTGCTGACCGCCATCTTCCTGCCGCTGAACCTGATCACCGGCATCTTCGGCATGAATTTCGATGCGCTGCCGCTGATCCACAGCAGCACAGGCTTCTTGGTCGCCCTGGGTTTGATGCTCTGTGTTGGCGTGGGCCTGGGTGTGTTTTTCTGGCGTAAGCGGTATTTGGGCACTCAAGTTCGACGCTGAGGGAGTCATCCCCCCCAAAAGTCGGGGGTCAAGTGCCCCCCTCTGGAAGCCGACAACAAGGGCAGACCTTTTGCAAACTCCCAGCAAAAGGCCTTTTTGAGCACCGCCATGACCGTCAAAGTCCCTGTTGAGGATCTGCGGGTGGGGATGTTCATCCACCTCGACCTCGGGTGGATGTCCCACCCCTTTCCGCTGTCCAGCTTCAAGATCAGCTCTCAAGAGCAGATCGACACCATCCGCAGCCTTGGCCTGCGCCAAGTGCGCTGGGAGGCCGCTCGCAGCGACGCCCTGCACACCACCGCGGAGTTGGTGGCCGAAGCGCCCATCCCGGCGGCCGCCCCTCCCGCCTCGCACAGCGCTGAGGAAGACTCCCCCAGCCAGCGTCAAGCCAAGGCGCTGGCTGGACAAGAAGCCACCCAACGCTTGTGCGAGAAGCAGTTCAGCGAGGCCTGCCGAGACCTGCGCCACGTCAACGAGCTGGCGCTCTCAGCGCCCCCTGCGGCCCGAGACGCCAGCCAAGCTTTGACTCGGGCCTTGCTGGACAAGATGCTGATCGGCGACGGCGAGTTGTGCCTGCGCGTGCTGGGTGAGCCCAGCGGCGACCGCGCTTCGGCCCATGCGATGAACGTCGCCGTGCTGTCGCTCTTGCTGGCCAAACACCTGGGTTGGCCAGACCACGAATTGATGGACTTGGGCACGGGCGCCTTGCTCCACGATGTGGGCAAACTCAATTTGCCCGACCGCTTGCGGCTGCAACAAGACAACTTCACCGCGGCCGAGCAAGCCCGCTATCGCGACCATGTGGCGCAAGGCATCACCATGGGCCGCCAAATGGGCCTGAGTGCAGGCAGCTTGCTGGTGCTGGCCCAGCATCACGAAATGGCCGACGGCTCGGGCTTTCCTTCCGGCTGCCCGCAAGAGCGAATGACCCAGGCCGCGCGCATCGTGTCCCTGGTCAATCACTACGACAAACTCTGTAACCCGGCCAGCCTCAGCAAGGCGCTGACGCCCCACGAAGCGTTGTCGCGCATGTTTGCGCAAAGCCGCAGCCGCTTCGACATCAGCCTGCTGAACGCCTTCATTCGCATGATGGGCATCTACCCGCCAGGCTCGGTGGTGCAACTGTCCGACGAGCGCTTCGCCATGGTGATGACCGTGAACGCCCAGCGGCCGCTGAAACCCACGGTGCTGGTGCATGACCAGCGTGCGCCGCGACAGGACCGGCTGCACCTCAATCTCGAAGGACGCAGCGACCTGGGCATTCGGCGCAACATCAAGCCAGACCAACTGCCCGCCAAAGCCGCAGAGTTCTTGGCTCCCCGCCAGCGGCTGAGCTACTTCTTCGGCACCGACGTCAACAGCCTGCAGCCTGCGTGACAGCGCCCCAGGGGCAGCCTGGGAGGACAATGCAGTCGTGATTCCACCAACTCTGGGACGACTGTGATCTATAAATTCAAAAGCAAGGCGTCGGGCGATGTGATCATGCTCGGTGCCTTGGGCGACCGCTTGCTCACCCTGATGGGCAAGGAACCGGCGACCAAAGGCATCATCGAACCCACCGCCTTTTCGGCGGCCATTGCGGCCTTGCAGGCCGCGATCGCAGATGAAGAGCGCGCGCAGGCACAAGCGCAAGATGACGATGAGGCCGCCGCCCCCAGCATCTCGCTGCGCCAGCGGGCCTGGCCGCTGATCGACATGATGCAGCGCTGCCAAGCTGCCGACGAACCCATCGTCTGGGGGGTGTGATGCGGGAACCCACGCGCATCATCGCCATCCGGCATGGCGAAACAGCTTGGAATGTGGCGTCCCGCCTGCAAGGCCAGTTGGACGTGCCGCTCAATGAGCGAGGCCAGGCGCAAGCGCGGCTGACCGCGCAAAGCCTGCTGGAGGACCGCCCGGATGTGCTCTACAGCAGTGACCTCAGCCGCGCCAGAGACACGGCCTGCGCCATCTCCGAGGCCTTGGACTTGCCCTTAGAAACACATGCCAGCCTGCGGGAGCGGCACTTTGGCATCTGGCAAGGCCAGACCTACGCGGAGATCGAGCAACATTGGCCCGACCTGAGTGAGCTGTGGCGCCGCCGTCTGCCTGAGTTTGGCCCGGAAGGCGGCGAGACCTTGCAGGCGTTTTCAGACCGCTGTGTGGCCGCCTTCGCCGCCCTGGCCGCGCCGCATGAGGGCCAAACCGTGGTGATCGTGACGCACGGCGGTGTGCTGGACTGCCTTTACCGTGCCGCGTCGCACATGGCGCTGAACGCGCCGCGCACCTGGGAGTTGCCCAACACCGGTATCAACCGCCTACTCTACACCGGCGAAGGCTTTACTGTGGTCGGCTGGGCAGACACCCAGCACCTGGAAGCGCAGGCGCTGGACGAAGCCAGCGACGGCGCGACGCAAGCCGTTTGAGGCGGGCTTAGAACGTCGTCCAGTCGTCGTCGCTCGCCGTGCTTGCCACGGCCGGCGCGGCGGGCGCTGTGGCGGCGGGGGCGGGCGGTGGCGGGGGCGTTTGGGGCTTGGACGGCACGGCGCGCGGGGCCGCGGGTGCCTTGGCCACCACGGGCGCGGGCTTGGCCACTACAGCGGGCGCTGCGCTGTAGCTGGGCTGGCTGTCTTGCCCGCCAAGCTTGAACACGGCCACGGCCTGCACCAACTGCTGGGCTTGGGTGCGCAGGCTCTCTGCGGCAGCGGCGCTCTCTTCCACCAAGGCGGCGTTCTGTTGCGTGGCCTGGTCCATCTCCGTCACCGAGTGGCCCACCTGGGCCACGCCGGCGCTTTGCTCGGCGCTGGCCGTGCTGATCTCGCCCATGATGTCGGTCACGCGGCGGATGGCCGTGACCACCTCTTCCATGGTGTGGCCCGCTTTATCGACCAAGGCCGAGCCCTGCTCCACGCGATCGACGCTGGCCGTGATGAGTTGTTTGATTTCACGCGCCGCTTCAGCACTGCGCTGGGCTAGGCTGCGCACCTCACCGGCCACCACGGCAAAGCCGCGGCCTTGCTCGCCGGCACGGGCGGCTTCCACCGCCGCATTCAGCGCCAAGATATTGGTTTGGAAGGCAATGCCATCGATCACCGAAATGATGTCGGCAATCTTCTTGGAGCTTTCATTGATGCCCTTCATGGTCTCCACCACTTGGCCGACCACATCGCCGCCCTGGACGGCCACGGTCGACGCGCCCATGGCCAACTGGTTCGCCTGTTGGGCGTTGTCGGCGTTCTGACGCACGGTGGAGCCGAGTTGCTCCATGGCCGACGCGGTGCGCTCTAGTGCGGACGCCTGCTGCTCGGTGCGGCCGCTGAGATCCTGATTGCCCTGCGCGATTTGCGCACTGCCGGTGGCCACGCTCTCGGCATTGCGGCGCACCGTGCTGACCACTTGCGCCAGCGAGGTTTGCATCTGAGACAAGCCTGCCAGCAGCGGCGAAAACTCGTCGCGCACATCGTCTTTGACCACCACGCTCAAGTCGCCCTCCCGCACGGCATCAGCCACACGCTGGGCGACAGCCACACGGCGGCGCAGGGTGTTGGCAATCATCCAGGCCGCAGTCAGCAGCACCGCACCCGCCAGCGCCACCATGCCCACAATCAGCCGAGCCATCAAGGTGGCTCGGTCATCAATGTCCTTCAGGTCGCGGGCGAGCCATTCGCCCTGGCGCTTCTTCTCACCGGCCAGAGCTTCGAGCAACTTGTTGCGGGCCGGAATGGTCTTGCTGACCAAGGTATCAAAGGCCGCGTCTTTTTGGCCTGCCGTGATCTGTTCGATGTTGGCGCTGCCGATCTCCCAAAAGGCCTGGGCGACCGGCTGAATGCGCGCGAACTCGGTTTTGCCGATGTCGGAAGTCAAAGCGTTACCGTAGGCTTGGAACGTTTCTTCGATGTGCTTGCGCTTGGCGCCGATGTCCGCCAGTGTGGCCTTGAGGTCCTCATCATTGCGCACCAGCAGTGCATGACGAATCTGCAAGGACACGCGGGTCACGTTCAGCTCGATGTCGGCCACGCGCTGCAACTGGGGCACACGAATCTTTTCAGTGTCCAAGGTGAGGTTGTGCAAGTCATCCAGTCGCGACCACGAAAACGCAGCCATCCCGCCCAGCACAGCCACCAGTGCGATAGCGGCCCACAACAAGCGACGACCAATTCCCGTGTTTGCCAAAATTGTCATGGCTCATCCCTCTCAAAAGTGCAATGCATGGCAGCGAACCGACCTCGACGCCAAGCTCTGACACCCAGTGTCGCGTGGTGTCGTCCTGCATAAGGCGCTGAAAAGCAGGGCCATGTCCCGCCGATTCCGGCGCCAGCAGGCTCATGAAAGCCCCAACTCACAAGCCTTGCGCTTTGGGGCAGCATGGGTGGCTCGACCCACCTTGACGGCCTCCTCCCGAATGACCTCGTCTCAAATCATTGCCCTGGCCAGCCCTGTGTTTTTGCTGCTGATCGGGCTGGAGTGGTGGGTCGGCCTGCGGCGCGGCCATCCGACCTATCGGCTCAACGACGCTTTCAACAGCCTGGGTTTGGGCATGCTCAGTCAGGTGGTGGGTCTGTTCACGGCCTTGCTGGCGGTGGGTGTCTACACCAGCGTTTGGCAACATGCCTCGCTGTGGCAATTGCCCACCGACCAAGCCTGGGTCTGGGTCAGCGGCCTGCTGCTCTACGACCTTTGCTACTACTGGCTGCACCGCTGCGGCCACCGGGTGGCGGTGCTCTGGGCGGCCCATGCTGTGCACCACCAAAGCGAGGACTACAACCTCTCCACCGCCCTGCGGCAAACTTCTTCCGGCCACCTGCTGGGCTGGGTGTTCTATTTGCCGATGGCCGTGCTGGGCTTTCCGCCGCTGGTGTTCGCCGTGGTTGGCCTGATCGATCTGCTCTACCAGTTTTGGGTCCACACCCAGCAGGTCGGGCGCCTGGGCTGGTTCGACCGCTGGTTTTGCTCGCCCAGCAATCACCGCGTCCACCACGCCGTCAATGACCGCTATCTCGACAAAAACTATGGCGGCATCTTCATGGTCTGGGATCGCCTGTTCGGCACCTACATCGAGGAAGACGACTTGGAGCCCATCGTCTACGGCACCCGCAAGCCCCTGCGCAGTTGGAACCCGGTCTGGGCCAACTTGGAGGTTTACAGCGCGCTGCTCAAAGACAGTTGGCGCACCCGAAGCCCCATCGACAAACTGAAGGTGTGGCTGATGCCGCCGGGCTGGCGCCCCGCCGATGTGGCGGCCCAAGACCCGAGCCCACCGTTTGAGCTGCATCGCCCGCTCTACAACCCGCCCCTCTCGCGCCAGCGCCAAACGCTGGCCTGGGCCTTGGGCCTGTGCGCCCTGGGCGCCGTCCTCAGCCTGCTATGGCTGGCGCACACCCTGCCCTGGCTGGACAAAGCCGCCGCAGCCCTGGGCGTCTTGGGCCTGCTGTGGCTGATTGGGCGCGTCTGCACACCGGAGTAGCGAGCCGGGCGCTCAAGTCCGGCAGCGCCTGTCCGATGACATGCAGACCTCCCCTTTGGGTTCGGCATGTCTCCACGTCTCTCTCCTTTGCTGTCCACGCTCGCCCTGGCGGCGCTGCTGGCCACCGGCCCGGCCGTGGCCCAAAACACGGGCCGCAATTTCACCGTGCAGCCCCAGGCCGCCGGCACCGCCACGCAACAGCGGGTGGCGCTGGTGATCGGCAACAACAACTATGCCGATGCGCCGCTGAACAACCCACTGAACGACGCCAAAGCCATTGCCAAAGCCCTGGAAGCGGCCGGCTTTCAGGTGATCTTGAAGCTCAATGCCAACCACAAGGACATGATGGGCGCGGTGCGGGAGTTCGGCAGCCGCCTGCGCCAGGGCGGCTCGGGCCTGTTTTACTTTGCCGGCCATGGCATGCAGATCAAAGGCCGCAACTACCTGATCCCGGTCGGCGCGGACATCCAGCGTGAAGACGAGGTGGCCTATCAAGCCATGGATGCCCAGGCCGTGCTCGACAAAATGGAGAGTGCGGGCAACGGCACCAACCTGATGATCCTGGACGCCTGCCGCAACAACCCCTTTGCACGCAGCTTCCGCTCAGCCACCCAAGGCTTGGCCCAAATGGAAGCGCCCGTCGGCACCTTGGTGGCCTTTGCCACCGCGCCCGGCTCCGTCAGCAGCGACGGCAGCGGCCAGCATGGCCTCTACACCGAGCACCTGCTGCGCCTGATGCGCGCACCGGGCATGAAGGTCGAGGACGTGTTCAAACAGGTGCGCGTGGCCGTGCGCAAAGAGTCGCAAGGCAAGCAGATCCCGTGGGAGAGCACCTCGCTGGAGGGTGACTTCTACTTCTTAGCACCGCGGCAGGCAGAAGCCAGCGCCGCAGCCGCCGCCCCCGCGCCCAGCGCCCAGCCCGAGGCGGTGGAGCAAGCCTTTTGGGATGCCGTCAAAGACAGCAGCAGCCCGGCCGAGCTGCAGGCCTTTTTGCGCCGCTACCCGCAAAGCCGCTTTGCGGCCTTGGCCCAACAGCGCGTGCTCAGCCTGAGTATGCCCGCCCCCACACCCACACCGGCAGCCCAAGCCTTGCGCCCAGCGGCACAAGTACCTCCCGCTGCAGCCGCCATCCCCCTGCCCGAGGCCGGGCCGCGGCAATCCGCGCAGGCTGACGCCGCCGTCCTGGCCAGCTTGGCATCGCCACCCAAGGGGGTGGACGCCGCGCCCGCAGCCGACCTGGCTTGGCCGGCCGCTGCGCCCCGTCAAAGCGTCGGCGCCCGCCCTGCCGGCTGGACACCGGATATGGCCGCGGCCACCAAGCCCTCGCCCGCCGGCCAAGTCAGCACCGCCAGTGGCCTGAGCGTGGGCGACCGCTGGAACTTCCAAGTCGTCGACAAATGGCGCGGCGAGGTCGTGCGCAATTACAGCACCCAGGTCAAGAAAGTGCTGCCCGATGGCCAATGGCTGACCGGCGGCGGCACTTTGATGGACCCGCTGGGCCGGGTGCTGGAATCGCCCCGCTCCGACACCCAGCCGCGCACCCTCTACAAGCCCTACCAGGCCCGCTGGTGGGAGGACATGCAAGTCGGCCAGCGGCGCAAGGTCGAGTACCAAATCGAGGTCCAAAACCCCGACGGCGACCCCACGCTGCGCAAGGTGGTCGCTGACATGCTCGTGAAAGCCCGAGAAACCGTGCGCGTGCCGGCCGGTGAGTTTGAGGCCTTGCGCATTGAGATCGATGCCTCGGTGGACAGCACGCGCGGTAGCCAGCGCTGGGCCAACCGCTGGCTGCACACCTACTGGTATGTGCCGCAACTGCGCTACTACGCGGCCGTGGACATTGAGGTCCGCAGCCAAACCGGCCAGTTGGAGCGGCGCGACCGCGAAGAGCTCACCAGCTACGAGCAGCGCCAAGGCGCGCTGGCCCTGCGATGAAGCCCCTGCGCCTGTGGCTGCGAGGGCTCAGCCTGCTGATGATCTTGCTGTCGGGTTGGCTGTTGGGGCCTGCGCCGTCGCACGCCGCCGCAGCAGAGGCGCCACCCGCCAGAGCCGGGCGACATGCCCTGATCATTGGCGTCGGCCACTATGCCGCCGACCCCGCCAGACCGGTGGAGACCTTGCTGGGCATTGGCCACGACATGCGCAGTGCCCGTGCCATGGCGGCCTTGCTGCAAGTCCCCGACGCCAACATCACCGAACTGCGCGATGGCCAAGCCACGCGGGCCGGCGTGATGCAGGCGATCGCCGCCTTGCAAGCCCGGGTGCAGCCCGGCGACCGCGTGTTTGTGTATTGGTCTGGGCATGGCTCGCGCTATCACGACCCGCAGGAGTCGGCCTGTGTCGAAACCCTGATCCCACATGACCTGAAGGACTTCACCCACCGCGAGTTTGCCCGCCTGCTCAAACCCGTGGGCGACAAGGCCGACAAGCTCTTCGTGGTCTACGACGCCTGCCACTCCGGCGGTGCCAAGCAAGGCGCAGCCAGCCGCAGCCTGCTGGGCGATTGGCGGCCCAAGATGTCGGGCGTCAGTGAGCAGTGCAGCCAGCCCAGCAATGTCAAAACCCGCAGCTTTTCGCAGGCTGCCACCGCCGCGGGCATGGGCTTGGGCGATGTGGTGCACATCGCCTCTTCTCGCCCCGACGAAGTGAGCTTCGACAACCCGCAATCGGGCGGCTTGGCCACACAGTCCTTGCTGCAGTGCCTGCGCGGCCAAGCCAAAGACCTGGATGGCAGCGGCGCCATCACCGCCGAGGAGCTGGTGCACTGCGCGCAAGCCACGCTCGAAGCCACTTTGCGGCCTCATCCGCATTTGATCCCGCACCACCTGACCCTGGCGGGCAACAAACAGTTTGTGCCCAATGGCTTTGCCCAAGCCCCGCAGCCCGAGCGGCCCGCCCCTGCCGCCCCCACCGCCGCGCCCGTCGTGCCGCCCAAGCCCACCAGCACGGCCACAGCGCCCACCCCCGTCACCTTGGCCCCGCCGCAGGCCAGCGCCGCCGACATCCTGAGCCAGCTCCATGCCCAGCGCGACCACAAGCGCGAGCTGCGCGTGGCGAGCAGCCGCACGCAACTGCGCATTGGTGTGGACCCTTTGGACTTGTCGATCACCAGCGCGCAAGACGGCTATGTCTATGTCGCCATGGCCGGCTCAGATGGTCGCGCCCTGACCCTGCTCTTCCCCAACGAGCTGGACCGCGACAACCGCATCGTCAAAGGCCAGAACCTGCTGCTGCCACGCCCGCAATGGCAGCTCACCGCCGCCGGGCCTGCGGGCCGTGACCGGCTGCTGGTGATGGTCAGCGACGGCCCGCGTGACATGAGCGCCCTGCAAGCCGCCGGGCGCGACGGCCCCTTTGTGCGCACCTTGCTGGACGCGCACAACCGCGCCCGCGTGCAATGGCTGCTGGGCTCGCGCGCAGCGGGCTGCCACAGCCCGCCCTGCGGCGACGCCTTTGCGGCGGCGCTCTTAGATCTGGAAGAGGTTCGCCCATGACGCTGATGCGCCGACGACTCCTGCAGTGCAGCGCGGCCCTCGCCTGCCCCAACGTGTTCGCCCAAGGCCACAGCGCCCCGTGGCTGATCACCCCAGACGAAGCCCGGCAACTGGCCGCAGACCTGGATGCGCCTTTGTTCGCCACCCGAGCGGCAGGTGCTCCAGTCATCGAGGTGCTGCGCCCCACGGTCAGCGAGACGGCCCTGCCTTCACCCGTGCCCATCGAACTCGCCTTCAAGCCGGCCGCAGGCGCCCGCATTGCCCCAGAGAGCTTTCGGGTGTTTTACGGTGCCTTCAAGCTCGACCTCACGCAGCGCCTGCTGGCCAGCGTCAAGGTGCAGCCCGACGGCCTGCGCGTCGAGCAAGCCGCCATTCCCAGTGGACAGCACCGCCTGGTGCTGCAGGTCAGCGACGACCAAGGCCGCACCGGTACGCGCGAGCTGCGCTTTAGCGTGGCGTAGGGTCTGTTGACCTAAAAATCCTACCCGCGTGAGCCCTACAGACCCTAGTAGTCATTGCGCAGCGCGATCTTGTCGCTGTCGTACTGGACAAACTCAAACTGCAGCGCCCCCGGTGCCATCACATAGGCACTGCGGCGGGCGGCCCCCGTGCCGCCCCAATGGTCCAGCGGATAGCCCGCAGCGTTCAAACGCTCGACCACCTGCGCCACATCCGGCACCACCAGGCCAATGTGCTTGACGGCCGTGTGGTGACTTTGCCAATCAATGGGCGCGGTTTCGCCACCGCTTTGCAAGGCCAGGTAGCTGTGGTCGTCGCCCACGTGGCACCAGTCAATGGTCTTGCCAAACCAGTCCATCTGCCCGCTGCCTCGCACGCGCCAATCCGGCAGCGCCAGCTCAATAAAGTGCAGCGTGGCGGGCAGGTCGGTGACGGTCAGATTGACATGTTCCAAAGTGATGCGGCTCATGATGAATGTCCTTGAGGAAGTTGGTGGTGGGCGCATTCTCAAAGTTCAAGTGAACTTGAAGTCAAGCGCTTTACACTTGCCGCGAGCACACACCTTCGAGACACCTCATGAGCGAACACTGGAGCATCGGCCAATTGGCCCAGCGGGCCGGCGTGGCCACCAGCGCCCTGCGTTTCTATGAAGACCAAGGCTTGATCGCTGCGCTGCGCAGCAGCGGTGGCCAGCGGCTCTACCCGCGTGAGGCGCTGCGCCGCGTGGCCTTTATCCGCGCCGCGCAAAACGTGGGCTTGAGCCTGGATGACATCCGCCAAGCCCTGGCCAGCCTGCCCGAAGGCCGCACGCCCACCCAAGCCGATTGGACGCGCCTGTCGCGCCAATGGAAGCCGCTGCTCGACGCACGCATTGCCGCGCTGTGCACGCTGCGCGATCAATTGGATGCCTGCATCGGCTGCGGCTGCCTCTCGCTCAAACGCTGCGCGCTCTACAACCCCGGTGATGCGGCCCAGGCGCTCGGCTCAGGCGCCCGTTACCTTCTTGGCAATCGCGCGTCTGACGTCACCTGAGCAGCCCGCTGCGCAGCAGCTCTGCCACGGCCTGCGCCAAGTGCTGCACCTCGGCTTCTTCGCACACCGGCAGCGCGTCGGCCTGCGCTAGCAAGCGCTGGGCCACCGCCGCATGCGGGAGCACCGGGCCATAAAACAGCGGCTGCTCGCCCCGCATCAGCAGCAAGGTCGGAAAGTCATCAACATCGGGCACCTCGCCAAAGGCCTCCAGCGCATCGGCGTGGTCTTCAATGTCCACCCAGGCGGCTTGCAAGCCGGGTGTGGGGGCCACCAGGGCGTCAAAAGCCTGGCGGTATTCGGTGCAGGTCTTGCACCAGGCTGCGCACAGGCAGGCCAGGGTCAGCGGCGCAGCCACCTCAGGACTCGAAGAGATCGCCCGCGCGCGAGGGCGGCGTCAGCCCCAGATGGCGCCAGGCCATCAAGGTCGCGACACGGCCGCGCGGTGTGCGCTGTAAATAGCCTTGCTGAATGAGGTAGGGCTCAATCACATCTTCGATGGTGCCGCTCTCTTCGCCAATGGCAGCAGCCACGTTGTCCAAGCCCACCGGGCCGCCGTCAAAGCGGTGCACCACGGCCTCCAGCAGCTTGCGGTCCATCACGTCAAAGCCCATCGGGTCCACGTCCAACATCTTCAGCGCAGCATCGGCCATCTCGCGGGTGATGCGGCCTGTGCCTTTCACATCCGCATAGTCGCGCACGCGGCGCAGCAGGCGGTTGGCAATGCGCGGCGTGCCGCGGCTGCGGCGGGCAATCTCCAAGGCGCCTTCGGGCTCAATGGGCGCGTTGAGCAAACCGGCCGAGCGCGTGACGATGCGCGCCAGCTCTTCAGCGGTGTAGAACTCCAGCCGCGCCACGATGCCAAAGCGGTCGCGCAGCGGGTTGGTCAACATGCCGGCCCGCGTGGTGGCCCCCACCAGCGTGAAGGGCTGCAAGTCGAGCTTGATGGAGCGGGCCGCCGGGCCTTCGCCAATCATGATGTCGATCTGGTAGTCCTCCAGGGCCGGGTAGAGGATTTCCTCGACCACAGGGCTCAGGCGGTGAATCTCGTCGATGAAGAGCACATCGTTCTTCTCGAGATTGGTCAGGATGGCGGCCAAATCTTTGGGCTTTTCCAGCACCGGGCCGCTGGTCTGGCGCAGGTTCACACCCAGCTCGGTGGCGATGATGTGCGACAGCGTGGTCTTGCCCAAACCCGGTGGGCCGAACAGCAGCACATGGTCGAGCGCCTCGCTGCGCTTGCGCGCCGCACCAATGAAGATCTCCAACTGCTCCCGCGCCTTGGCTTGCCCCACATACTCTTGCAGCGCCTTGGGCCGCAGCGCGCGCTCCAGCGCCTCTTCTTGCGGGGTCGCGGGGCTGGCCGCCACCACCCGAGCCGGGCGGGCAGGCAGATCTCCAAAATCGTCGGTCTGGATGGACATACAGGGATTATCGCCAGCTTTGGCGTGGCTGGGCGAGCTCCGATTCCACGGGCTTGCAGGCGCAGTGGCCGGCTCGATGCAGCCTGCTCAAGCACTGCGGCCCGCGCTGTGCATAGAATGCGCCCGTGCTTGCCCTGATTCGTCACCACCTCCGCCGCTGTTCGTGGATCGCCTTGTTGGCGATCTTCGGCCTGAGCGTGGCTCCGACGATTTCGCATGCAGTGGCTCATTCCAAGGGGTCCACCCCTTGGACGGAAATCTGTACACCGCAGGGCATAAAGGTGGTCAGTCTCAGCGGGGAAGAGATCCCTGCGGATGCCACGCTCTCTCCCCACAGCCTAGAGCACTGTGCTTTGTGCGGCCTAGCAGCGTCACCCGCTGCACCACCGGCCGCCAGCGCAAGCCCCGCTCTACACCAGGGCCTGAGCCAGGCCGTGCCTGAGCTGTTCTTGCAGGCCCCACGGCCGCTGTTTGCCTGGGCCAGCGCCCACCCCCGAGCCCCTCCGCTGCGCGGCTGATCCACCCGCCGCTCTTGCCGCAGGCCGCCGCGTTGGCGCTGCCTGCCTTGCAAGCTTTGTCACCTTCGGGTGACCCGGGCTGCCCCCTCGTTATGCCTTGCGTCCACGCTGTGGACCTGAGGCCCAGGGCGCCCCTGTGGAGTCCCTACCGTGTCTCTCTTGGAACGCGTCGTCCGCTGGATGACGATCTTGAACATCGGCGCCATGCTGGCCATGGCGCTGTGGCTGCTGACCAGCAGCATCATCCACACCGCCGGCCCAGCCTCGCGCCAGACCCCTCCCCTGACGCTGAGGCCTGTCGCTGCCGCACAGCCCCACACCACTGAACATTGCCACCCCGAGGCCCCCGCCGCACCGACGCTGGTGGCCCGCCATGAAGGGGGCACCCCATGAAGCCCGCTGTGGACCACGCCAGCCGCATCCGCTGGTTTGTGGCCGCGCATGTGGCCGCCGTGCTGGTGATCTTTCAACTGGCGGTCAGCCTGGGCTCCGGCTTGGCCGCAGAGCCCATGCCACCCCTGACACCGCCCCCCTTGCGGGCCGACGCCAGCCCACAGCGTGTGGCGCTGGCCGAGCCTGCACATTCCCACCCCACCCAAAACAATCAAGAGGATTGATGACATGAACAAAACCCTGATGCTCAGCGGCTTGGCCGCAGCCTCCCTGGCCGCGCTCAGCGCCTGTGGCGGCGGCGACAGCACAGAAGACACAGGCCCCAAGGCTGTGCGCGTTGAGTTTGCCGCCGTGGCCGGCGATACCCCCATCACCTGCGCCTCCACGCTCAGCGGCTTGGGCACCACCAGCGCCAGCGGCACCTTGGCCGACATGCGCTTCTACATTGCCAATGTGAAGCTCGTCACCCGCAGCGGCAGTGAAGTGCCCCTGGTCTTGTCGACCGAGGACAACTACAACACCACCAAGGGCAGCGACACCCTCACCCTGATCGACCTGGAAGACAAAACCGGCACCTGCGCAGGCACCACAGAAATGAATGCCAGCATCAAAGGCACCGTGCCGGCTGGCGACTACGTGGGCATGAAGATGACCTTGGGGGTGCCCCTGGCCCTCAACCACACCGACCAAACAGCAGCCACCACGGTGACCCCGGCGGTCATCAACAACGCTGTTCACCCCGGCATGGCCTGGAGCTGGGCAGGTGGGCGCAAGTTCACCAAGATTGAGGTCACCAACGCCAGTTGGACGGCGCCGACCTTCTTCACTCACCTGGGCTCCACCGGCTGCACCGGCACCAACCCCGCCGCCGGGCAGGTGGATACCTGCGCACGCCCAGACCGGCCCGTGATCACACTGGCCAGCTTCAACCCGGACAGCCAGAAGGTCGCGGTGGATGTGAAGGCCTTGCTGGCCGGCAACAACGTGACTGTCAATGGCGCAGGCCCTGGGGGCTGCATGTCCGGCTCGACGGACCCAGAGTGCCCGGCTGTTTTCAATGCCTTGGGTCTGGATCTGATCACTGGCACACAGTTGGCCACCACTCCCACCCAAACCCTGTTCAGGGCCGTGAGCAAGTGATGCGCATGCAACGCTTCAAACAGGCGTTGCTGGGCCTTGCAGGGGCAGCCGTGGCCGCAGGCACGCTGTCCCTGTGGGGCTGCGGGGGCAGCGGCGTGACGGTGAACGACACGGCGCAAACCCAGCCTGGCAATGGCTGGACCTGGCAATTGCCCGCCAATTTCCCGACACCCAAAGTCCCCGCAGACAACCCCATGAGCGCCGCCAAAGTGGAGCTGGGGCGCTTTCTGTTTTATGACAAGCGGCTCTCGGGCAATGGCACGCAGTCTTGCGCCAGTTGCCACCACCAAGACAAGGCGTTCACCGATGGCCGCATCACGGCCGTGGGCTCTACGGGTGCCATACACCCACGCAATTCGCAAGGGCTGGCCAATGTGGCCTACCACCCGACCTTGACCTGGGCCAACCCCTCGCTGCTGAGCTTGGAAGCGCAGATGCAGGTGCCGCTGTTCTCTGAAACGCCGGTGGAGCTGGGTGTCAACGACGGCAATGTGGCCGAGATCCTGGCGCGCCTGAGTGGCGATGCCCGCTACCCCAGCCTGTTCGCTGCCGCCTACCCCGGTGTGGACGCACCGATCTCTTGGGCCAACATCACCCGCGCGATTGCCAGCTTTCAGCGCACGCTGATCTCGGGCCACAGCCGCTATGACCAGTTCTTGCAAGGCACCGTCACCCTGACAGAGAGTGAGCGTCGTGGCTTGGACCTCTTCAACAGTGAGAAGGCCGAGTGCTTCCACTGCCACGCTGGATTTAACTTCAATGATCAGGTGGTGCATGCCTCGACCCAGGTGCTGGACATCCCCTTTCACAACACCGGCCTCTACAACCTGGGCGGCACAGGCAACTTCCCCGCCGGCAATCAGGGCTTGTTCGAGCTGACGGAGAAGCCCGCCGACCGAGGCCGCTTTCGCGCCGCCAGCTTGCGCAATGTGGGCGTCACCGCCCCCTATATGCACGACGGCAGCATGGCCACGCTGGAGGAGGTGCTGGACTTCTATGCCGCCGGTGGTCGCCACATCACCAGCGGCCCAAACGCGGGCGATGGCCGGGCGCACCCCAACAAGAGCGACCTGATCTCGCGCATCGACCTGACGACCCAAGACAAGGCCGATCTGGTGGCGTTTCTCAAAACGCTGACCGACTCGGACTTCCTCACCAACCCCAAGTTTTCCAACCCCCATGCAGCCCCATAAGCATCGCCTCTTGCACGCGGGCGTGCCACGCCCTGGTGTGTGCGTCCTGCTGATGGCTTTGGCTTGGCCCAGCCTGGGCGTGGCCCATGAGCTGGAGGACGAAGCCGTTCCCAATATGCCGGGCTGGCGCCTGTCTGCGGGCGTGGCGCTGAGCGCCATTCACGCGAACCAAGCCTGGCCCACGCCTCGGCACGCTGGCGTGCTGCTGACGGGTGAACAGGCCCGCGACCGCAGCGGCGAGCTGGGCTTGGAACACGCCGTGCTGGGGTTCGGCCTGCGCGCGAACCGGCACTGGTCCGCCCAGTGGGCGCTGGGCCAGCACGACCGCGATGCCCCTCACGTGGAGGTGGCCCGTGTGCAAGGCGAGTGGACGGTGGGCTGGTGGCAGCCCGGCGAGCAACTGCGCTGGCGCCTTGGCCGCCAGACCGTGCCCCTGGGCGCGGTGATCGGGCAGGCCGGTCAGCTCGACCCCTTCGCCCAAGCGCCTTTGGCCAAGCAAACGGTGTTGAACACCACCTGGGTGGACGGCAGCAGCAGCCTGCAATGGCAAGCAGCCCCGAACGACGCGGAAGGGCCTCGCCTGAGCCAGGTCGAACTGGGCGTGTGGCGGGCGCGCAAGTTCCCCGCCGGGCCGCATGGAGCGGCGGCCCCCTCGCTGCGCCTGCAAGGCCAGTGGGGCCATTGGCGGGCCGATGTGGGCGCGGTGTGGCTCCAGCCTGAGGGCCGAGGGGCCGCCGTGCAAGGCGTGGGCGGGGTCGGCCACAGCCACGGCGTTCCAGACTGCCGCGTCAGCATGGCACAGCGGATCTGCTTTGATGGCCAAGCCCAGCTCTTGGCGGCCAGCCTTGCCACCGACAGCGACGACGGCCGCTGGACACTGCAAGCGGCAGGCCTGTGGCGGCGCGAGCGGGGGGATCTCAGCTCGGTCAATGGCCGCGCCACCTATGCGGGCGACACCAGCGGCGTGTGGTTGCAAGGCCAGTGGCGCTGGCGGCCCACTTGGCAGGTTGCCGCGCGTTTGGAGCATCTGCAAACACGCCAGGACTTGCACGGCCCCGGCGCCAGCCTGCTGGCCACCGAAGCCGGCTTCACGGGCGCACAGCCGGTCAGCCGCGCCGCCCTGTCGTTGGGCTACAGCGGCTGGTCGCCGGTGCAGCTGTGGCTGGAGGCGGGCCAAGAACGCGCCGCCACCACGCAGCCCTATGCCGCCCTGCGCCTGCTGTGGCAGGGCCCACGCTTGCTGGAAGGAGGCTGGTGATGGCCACAGTGCAGCGGCGTCACCTCCTTCAAGCCACCGGTGCTGGCCTGGCCCTGCTGGCTTGTGGCCAGAGCGTGGCCCACGGCAGCCAGCTCGGTGACTTGACCCTGGACCACCCTTACGCCATTCCATCCGCCCCGGGCATGCTGGAAGGATTTGCATTTTTGCGCCAGCTTCGCAACAGCGGCCGACAAGCCGACCGCCTGCTGGGCGGCCGCACGCCCGTGGCCAGCGCCGTGTTGATTCAGCAGCGCGAGGCCCAAGCCTGGCGCACGGTGGAGGCCCTGCCCGTCGCTCCCCACAGTGAGATGCCCCTGCGCCATGACGGCCCCTGGCGCCTCAGCCTGCAAGGCCTGAGATCGCCCTTGCAGGCGGGCGACCGCTTCCCCTTGACCCTGCGCTTTGAGCGCAGTGGATCGATAGAGGTGCGCGTGTGGGTGCAACAGCCCCGCAACGCGAACCCCTGATTTTTGCTGTAACCCTCGGAGACACCGACCATGCCCCGTTTCACCGCGACCCGCCCTCGCCACCACCTGCTGTCGATGGCCGCCGTTCTGGCCTGCCAAGGGGCTCTGGCCCAGTCCACCCCCCCGACAGAGCGGGTGGAGGTCATCGCCCCGCCGCTGGTAGAGGCACAACGTGTGGATGCCTTTGGCAGCCTGAGCACCGAGGTCGGCACGACCCAAGTGCGCGACCTGCAAGCGCTGGATCTTTCTGCTGCGCTGCGGCGCACGCCGGGCGTGAATGTGTCGCGCTTCAACCCCGTGGGCTCCTTCGGCGGCGACGAAGGTGGCGCCGTCTATGTGCGCGGCCTGGGGGCCAGCCGGCCGGGCAGCGAGGTCAAGACATTTGTCGACGGCTTGCCCTTCTACATGGGCGTGTGGAACCACGCCTTGCTGGACTTGCTGCCCGTGCATGGCATGGAGCGCATCCGCGTGCTCAAGGGGCCGCAACCCCAGGCGCTGGGCAACACCTTTGCCGCCATCGACATGCTGCCGCTCCAGGCCAAAGAAGCCGGCGTGCGCGGCAACCTGCGGCTGATGGGGGGGAGTTTTGGCACCCTGGTCGAGCAAGCGGACTTCAGTGGCCGCTGGGGCGATGTGGATTTGTCCGTGGCGCAGAGCCATGCCGAATCGGATGGCCACCGCGACGCCGCCCAAGGCCGCTTGGACAACAGCCTGCTGCGTGCCGCTTGGCGCCTGAGCCCCGAGTGGTCGGTGGGCGCCTTGCTGCTGAGCGCCGACAACAAAGTCTCTGACCCTGGCGAAGAAGGCCTGCCGGCCAGCCGAACCGGCCAGTTCAGCACGCGCGGCACGCTCAGCAGCCTGAGCCTGAGCCACCAACACGGCACCTGGCGCGGCCGCTTGCAGGTCTATGACAACCACGGTGCGGGCACCTGGGACAACCCCCAGGCGGCCGTCACCCGCAGCACCTTCGCGCTGCGCGGCTGGCGTTGGCAAGAGACCGCTCAGCCCTGGGCCGGTGCCGAGCTGCAGGCTGGCTGGGATGTGGACCAGATCGACGGCAGCGTGGCCTTCAACGGCTTCACCGCCTTCGAGGGGGTGAGCATGCGCCTGAGCTCGCCCCACTTGGCCCTGGCCCAGCGCTGGGCCTTGAGCACCGACTGGCAGATCCAGCCCTCGGTGGGCCTGCGGCTCTATGACCACAGCGTCTATGGCCGCAGCACGGCCCCGCATGTGGGCGTGGTGCTGGAGCAGGGCTCGACCTGGGCTTGGCGCCTCAACGCCTCGCGCGGGCTGAACCACCCGGGCTTGGACGCCCCGTTGCTCAACAGCCTGGTGCCGCCCTTGGCCGCCTCACCCAATGGCTGGCGTGAGCTCAACCCCGAGCGCATGAACCACCTGGAAGCCGGGATGCAGTGGCGGCCGCAGGCTGGTCACAGCCTGGATGTGACCTTGTTCAAGGACGCTGTGGCCGACCGCTATGTGTTTGCCTTCCCACCCGCTGTGGCGCTGCCCAGTTGGACCAACCTGGGCCGCTATGAGATGCGCGGCGCCGAGCTGAGCTGGCAAGGCCGCTGGTCGCCGCAGTGGAGCAGCCATGTGAACGTGACGCTGCTGGACCCGTCTCGCACCGACCTGCCCTACGCGCCCGAACGCAGTCTGGGCCTGGGGCTCACCTGGCAAGCCGGCCCGTGGCGTGTCTCGGCCGACGGCCAGGCGCAAAGCGCCATGAACACCCTGAGCCAAGCCCGCGCAGACGGCAGCAGCAATGCCGGCCGTGTGGGCGGCTTTGCCGTCTTCAGCGGACGCGCTGCCTACGCCGTGCCGGCCTTGGGGCCGCGCGGTGAAGTCTTCCTCGGCCTGGAGAACCTGGGCGACAAACGCTATGCCTACCGCCCGAACTACCCCATGGCGGGGCGCTCGGTGCAGGTCGGGCTCAACCTCAGCCTGTGAAGGACATCACCATGACACCGCATGTCTTCCATCGCGCCCTGCTGGCCACCGCCCTGGGCTTGAGCAGCCTGCTGGCCTGCGCCGCGCCCACTGACGAACAGGCGGTGTCAGCCGCCTTGAAAAAACAATTTGACCGCCCCGATGCGCCCCTGAACGTCAGCCCTGTCACCGTCGACGGCGAGCACGCCCTCGCGGGCTGGACCCAAGGCCCGCAAGGGGGCCGGGCGCTGCTGAAACGCCATGGCAGCACCTGGGAGGTCTTGGTCTGCGGCGGCGACGAGCTCCAGCGTGCGTCGCTGCTCACTGAGGCGGGCCTGGCCGCTCCTGCGGCCCAGCGCCTGAGCCGCGCCCAAGCGGCGGCGGAAGCCCGGCTGCCCGCAGCGCACCGCCAACAGCTCAGCACCTTCAAGCAAACCATTCGCCTGCAGCCTGGCCAAGCCCACGGCCCCGCCAGCCATGGTGCCTCGGCACCTGCTGCAGCCCGCCACCCCTGAACGCCTCGGCGATGGATCCGCTGTGACGTCCTTCTCAACCTTCAACGCGCGCTCCCTCCAAGTCCACAAGACTTGATGTCTCGCAAGTTCCATGACGGCAAACCCTGGTAGAAACCCGTATCTTTCCTGCGCAAGCGCAAGTTCGCGCAGGTACGGCAGTGCAGGCCCGGGCCGCACAGCCATCCCCTTGTTGCGCAGCGCAGGGCCGCAAGCCTTGCAACGCCAGCCCTGACGGGCCGGCGGCTGCGGGAGTTTGATGATGAGTTTGGAAACCCCCTCTTCCTTGGAATTGATGCACCTGGCCAGTGGCGAGGCGCTGTTTGAGGCCGGCGCTTCGGGCACGGTGTGGCAGTTGGAGTCGGGCGCTGTGCGCCTAGACCGCATGGAGCGCGAAGGCCCACGCTTTGTGCACCTGGCCTTGCCGGGTGACCTGCTGGGGCTGGAGTTGCTGGCGGCCTATCCCTATGCCTACACCGCGCGGGCCATCGTGCCCAGCAGCGCACGCCAGCGCATGTTGCCCGGCGAGACCCAGCGCCGCATGGCGCTGATCGAGGGCTTGCTGCAGCAGCAACGCCGTGGCGAAGATGTGGTCAAGCTGCGCAGCGGCCCGGCCCAAGACCGCCTGAAGCACCTGCTGCTGACGCTGACGCCTGAGGGCACGCCCTGGTCGGGCGAGGGCAAGTGCGCCTTGCCCACCATCAAGGACATGGCCGCCATCATCGACACCGCGCCCGAGACCGTCTCGCGCATCTTTGCCAACCTGAAGCGCACCCAAATCTTGGCCGGGCGCCAGCGCCAGGGGGCCAGCTTCAGCCTCTCGCGCCTGGTGCAGGCCGAGTGGCCCAGCGGCATGACGCGCAGCGACGGCAGCCAGCGCCTGGGCGTGCTGAGCCCGACCTGACCTCAAAACGCGCGCTACATTGAACTTTTGGTCAACCCGTTCGTCTCTATCCGGGTTGAATCACCTTCACCGATCAAGGATCACCATGAACAAACTGTTTGCACTGGCCAGCTTGGCCGCCGCCCTCGTCGCTTCGCCCGCCTTTGCGCAAACCACCGTCAAAGACGCCTGGGTGCGTGGCACGGTGGCCCAGCAAAAGGCCACCGGCGCCTTCATGACACTGACGAGCACCCAGGGCGGCAAGCTGCTGTCAGCCGCCTCTCCCGTGGCCGGGGTGGTGGAAGTGCATGAGATGAAGATGGACGGCAACGTGATGAAGATGGCCGCCATCCCCAGCCTGGATCTGCCCGCAGGCAAGCCGGTGGAGCTCAAGCCCGGTGGCTATCACGTGATGCTGATGGACCTGAAGCAGCCCTTGAAAGACGGCGAGACCGTGCCGCTGACCCTGACCATCGAGGGCAAGGACGGCAAGAAAGAAACACTCGAAGTGAAGGCGCCCATCAAGGCCCTGGCCATGCCCAAGGCCCACGAAGGCATGCACAAGTAAAGCCTGAAGCAGGGCTCAGGCCAGCGACTTCAGCGCCAGCTTGATGCCCTCGCTCACGCCCACATCGGCGGGCAGCTTCTTCAAGGCCGCAGCGGCGTCTTTCTCGTTGTAGCCCAGGGCCATCAAGGCCTGGACGATGTCGGCTTGGTTGTCGCTGACCACGGCCCCACCGGCTGGCAGGCCCAAATCGGGGCCTAGCTTGCCCTTGAGTTCCAAGAGCAAGCGCTCGGCTGTTTTCTTGCCGATGCCCGGCACTTTCTGCAGCCGCCCGCCTTCTTGGCGCGAGACGGCCTGCGCCAACTCGGTGACCGACAGGCCCGACAAAATCGACAGCGCCGTGCGCGGCCCCACGCCCGACACTTTGACCACCTCACGGAAGGTGGCGCGCTCGGCCGCCGTGCCAAAGCCGAACAAGAGGTGGGCATCCTCACGGATCACCTCGTGGATCAGCAAGGTGACGCGCTCGCCCAGCGCCGGCAGGTTGTAGAAGGTGCTCATGGGCACTTCCACGTCATAGCCGACACCGCCCACATCGAGCAGCACTTGCGGAGGGGTCTTCTCCGCGATGAGACCCGTGAGTCGTCCAATCATGCGGCGCATTATCGGGGTCGCCACAAGGCGGCAGCGCGATGCCGGACAATGCACCCCATGATCCTGAAGCATCAGTTTGAACCCTTGGACAACACCCGCCTGGGCCATTTGTGCGGCCCCGTTGACGCGCACCTGCGTGCCATTGAAGAGGTGTTGCCCGTTGCCATCCAGCACCGGCAGTCGGAATTCCGCATCGAAGGCTCCAAGCGCGACGCCGAGGCCGTGCAAGCGCTGTTGACCTCCCTCTATGAGCGCGCGGCCAAACCCCTGAAGCCCGAGCTGTTTCAGCTGGCCTTGGATGACCTGCGGCGCGGCCACGGCCCCGCGGTGTCGGCGCGGGCAGTGGGTGAAGGCGAGATCGTGCTGCACACCCGCCGCGCCGACTTAACTGGCCGCACGCCCAACCAAATGCAGTACCTGCGGCAGATCCTGTCGCATGACATCAGCTTTGGCATCGGGCCGGCCGGCACGGGCAAAACGTTTTTGGCGGTGGCTTGCGCAGTCGATGCACTGGAGCGCAGCGGGGTGCAGCGCATCATCCTGACCCGCCCGGCGGTAGAGGCCGGTGAGCGCCTGGGCTTTTTGCCTGGCGACTTAACGCAGAAAGTCGACCCCTACCTGCGGCCGCTGTATGACGCGCTCTACGATCTGATGGGCTTTGACCGCGTCACCAAGGCCTTTGAAAAAGGCACGCTGGAGATTGCACCGCTGGCCTTCATGCGCGGCCGCACTTTGAACCATGCCTTTGTGATCTTGGACGAGGCTCAGAACACCACGCCCGAGCAGATGAAGATGTTCCTGACCCGCATCGGCTTTGGCGCCAAGGCCGTGATCACCGGCGATGTGAGCCAGATCGACCTGCCGCGCGGCATGAAGAGCGGCCTGATCGACGCCGCCGAGGTGCTGCGCGATGTGAAGGGCATTGCGATGACCCGCTTCACCAGTGCCGATGTGGTGCGCCACCCGCTGGTGGCGCGCATCGTCGAGGCCTACGAGGCCCAGCAACAGGCCGACACCCAGCCCCCACATCACCATTCACACGACCGCCCCCGTGACAACCGCTGACCCCACCCGCACGCCATCATGAGCAAAGCCCTGCACCCCTTGACCCTGTCGCTTCAGTGTGCCGATGGTCGGCATCGCAGCCTGCTGCCTCGGCACAAAGTGACGCGGGCGATTCGCCATGCGCTGGAGGCCCCCGGCGAGATCACGGTGCGCATCGTGGACGAGGTCGAAGGCCAGGCGCTGAACAGCGAGTTCAGAGGCAAGGACTACCCCACCAATGTGCTGACCTTTAGCTACAGCCATGAGCCCGTGGTGATGGCCGACTTGGTGCTGTGCGCGCCCATCGTCGAGGCCGAGGCCAAGCAGATGCGCATCAGCGTGGCCGACCACTACATGCACTTGCTGGTGCACGGCACCCTGCATGCCCAGGGCTGGGACCATGAAGATGATGAGGCCGAAGCCGAGGCTATGGAAGCGCGTGAGACCGAGATCATGCTAGGCCTGGGCTTGAAAGACCCGTACAAGCGCGGCAGGTGAAGCACAGGCACCAGCGAACCGGCCCACCCAGGTCCCGCCACACTCACGTCACAAGCCTGTCATCTCCCCGTCTCGAAGTCGTCACACGCCACGTCTAACCTCAGGTTCACCTGCTCTTTGAGCAATGAATCACCCCTGAGGAACAGACCATGAGCCACTCATCCGACTTCAATGACGAGAACTCCAACACCAGCGACAACGCCCACTTTGCAACCGTGCTGGATGCGCGCCTGAGCCGCCGCAACATCTTGCGTGGCAGCGTCGGCACCGCCGCCACGGCCCTGTTTGGCAGCATCTCCCTGGCGGCCTGCGGTGGCGGCGACGACACGCCTGCCCCAGTGCCTGCACCACCCCCGGCTGCAGACACTGGCCCGATGAGCAAGCTGGGCTTCCAAGCCGTTGCCAAGAGCACCGCGGACACCGTGACCCTGGCCAGTGGCTACACGGCCACGGTGGTGTATGCATTGGGCGACCCCTTGACCGCCGACACCGCCGCCTTCAAGAACGACGGTACCGACACCGACTTTGAGCGCCGTGCCGGCGACCACCATGACGGCATGGAGTGGTTCGGTCTCTCCAGCGACGGCCTGCCCTCCAGCAGCGCCAACGATCGCGGCCTGTTGGCCATCAACCACGAGGCCACCACGGACGAGACCCGCTCGTCCTTCTTCCTCCATGCCAACGGCGGCACCGCCACGCTACCGCGCCCGGCCAGCGAAGTCGATAAAGAAACCGCGATCCATGGCATCTCCGTGGTGGAAGTCAAGCGCACGGGCAGCACCTGGGCCTATGTGAAGGACTCCGCCTACAACCGCCGAGTCACCTCCCTGAGCGAGGTCGAGATCAGCGGCCCGGCACGTGGTCACGCCCAACTGGTCACCAAGTACTCCATCGACGGCACCCGCACCCGCGGCACGCTTAACAACTGCGGTACCGGCAAGACTCCCTGGGGTAGCTTTTTGACCGGCGAAGAAAACTGGTTTGGCTACTTCACGCGCCCGGTGGGCGACGATGCCGCCCGCGGCAATGACAAGTCCGTCACCGCCTTGAAGCGCTACGGCCGCGCCGAAGGTGCCACGTCGCGTCACGGCTGGGAGTCTGCCGGCAGCGCTGACATCTATGCGCGCTGGCTGAACGCCAAGACGGGCACCTCCGCCGATGGGTCTGACGACTATCGCAACGAGATGAACGGCATGGGCTACATCGTGGAGATGGACCCCTACCGCCCGTCCAGCCGCATGGTCAAGCGCACCGCCTTGGGCCGCTTTGCGCATGAAAGCGCGGCCTTCTCGCTGCCCAAGGCCGGCGAGAAGCTGGCGGTTTACATGGGCGACGATGCTCGTAACGAATACATCTACAAGTTTGTGTCCGACAATGCGTGGTCTGCCGCCGATGCCAACCCCGTAGACAGAATCGCGACCGGCGCCAAGTATCTGGACAGCGGCAAGCTGTTTGTGGCCAAGTTCAACAGCGACGGCTCGGGCCAGTGGATCGAGCTGAACCTGGCCGCCATCCCCAGCAGCTACACCGCATACACCTTTGCCGATGAGGCCGATATCCGCATCAACTGCCGCCTGGCGGCGGACGCGGTAGGCGCCACCAAGATGGACCGCCCAGAGTGGTGCGCCACCCACCCCACCAGCGGCGAAATCTATTTCACGCTGACCAACAACAGCAATCGCCGCGTTGCGCCCACGGCGGGCAGCACCACACAACTGGCACCAGACAGCGCCAACCCGCGCGCCTACAGCGACGTCAAAGGCACGAGCACCCAGCAGGGCAATGTCAACGGCCACATCCTGCGCGTGAAGGAAGGCAGCGGCGGCGGCGCCGCAGTGGCCTTCACGTGGGATGTGTATTTGTTCGGCGCGCAATCTGATGCCGACACGGGCTTGGTCAACCTGTCGAGCTTGACGGCCGACCAGGACTTCTCCAGCCCCGATGGCCTGGTCTTCAGCAAGTCCACGGGCATCTGCTGGATCCAAACCGATGATGGCGCCTACACCGACGCCAGCAACTGCATGATGCTGGCGGGCATCCCTGGCAGCGTGGGCGACGGTGCCAAAAAGACCCTGGCACACAGCAGCACCCTCAGTGTGGACACCTTCTTGGGCAAGGCGCCCACGGCGGACACTCTCAAGCGCTTCTTGGTCGGCCCCAAGGACTGCGAGATCACCGGCTTGGTGGAAACGCCGGACGGCAAGACCTTGTTCATCAACATCCAGCACCCCGGTGAAGGCACGAAGATGGCGGATATTGCCGACCCGAGCAAGTACACCAGCCAGTGGCCGTCCAACGCCGGTTACGGGGCGGGCAAGCGGCCTCGCTCAGCCACCATCGTCATCACCAAGAATGACGGTGGCCGCATCGGCAACTGAGTCCCCGCGAACATGCAGCTTGCGGCCCATCCGCTGCAGATGGGCCGCCAAGCTGACTGAAGCTCGGTCGCGCAGCCCTCAGGCGCTAGACGGCCTTCGCGCATTGACGATGGCCACCAGCGACAGCATGACAGGCACTTCAACCAGCACGCCCACGACCGTGGCCAAGGCGGCGCCGGAGTTCAAGCCAAACAGCGAGATGGCCACGGCGACAGCCAACTCAAAGAAGTTGGAGGTGCCAATCAAGCACGCAGGACCCGCGATGTCGTGCGGCAGCTTGAGCCACTTCGCGCCCCACCAGCCGATGAAAAAGATGCCATAGGACTGCAACACCAAGGGCACGGCAATCAGGCCGATCACACCCGGCTTCTCGACAATGGTGCCGGCCTGAAAGCCAAACAACAGCACCACGGTGGCGATCAGGCCCACAACGGACCAAGGCTTCAGGCGTGCCACAAACTGCCCCAAGGCTGAGTCCGAGCGTTGGAGCAGGACCTTGCGGGTGGCCATGCCAGCCAGCAGCGGCAACACCACATACAGCAGCGTGGACAGCAGCAGCGTCTGCCAAGGCACCGTGACCTGGGTCACGCCCAGCAAGAAGGCGGCGATCGGTGCAAAGGCGAAGATCATGATGAGGTCGTTCACCGAGACTTGCACCAAGGTGTAGTTGGCATCACCTTTGACCAATTGGCTCCACACAAACACCATCGCGGTGCAAGGCGCCACACCCAGCAAGATCATGCCCGCGATGTACTCGCTGGCCGACTTCGGGTCCACCCAGGCTGCGAACAAGTGCTGAAAGAACAGCACACCCAGGGCCGCCATGGTGAAGGGTTTGATGAGCCAGTTAATGACCAAGGTGAGCAACAAGCCCTGCGGCCGCTGGCCAACGCCCTTCACGGCCTGCCAGTCGATCTGGATCATCATCGGGTAGATCATGACCCAGATGAAAACGGCGACCACCAGGTTCACTTGCGCAAACTCCAGCGCGGCCACCGCCTGAAACACCCCAGGTACCAGCAGCCCCAGGCCGACGCCTGCCAAGATGCCCAGCCCCACCCACACGGTCAGATAACGCTCAAACAGGCCCACGGCGGTCCCCTTATCAAGAAAGCAGAAGGCCCAGGCTCAGGAAGACCGAGACTGGGCTGGATGGCGGCACCCTACAGCGCCTCAACGACAGGGCCCTGACGGGCTCTGCGCGGCGGTTCAACGCCGGCCGATGTCGGTGATCTCGCGCTGGAGGGCCAGCTTGTCCAGCGATGCCAGCGGCAGCGCCAGCATCAGGTCGATGCGCCGCTTGAGTGTGACGGCACATTCCCAGAAAGCTTTGGCCTGGATCTCTTCGCTGCCGCGCATGTCCGAGGGGTCAGGCACACCCCAATGGGCCGTCATGGGCTGGCCAGGCCAGACCGGGCAGACCTCGCCCGCTGCGTTGTCGCACACGGTAAAAACGAAGTCCATGGCTGGGGCGTCCGGTGCCGCAAATTCTTCCCAGCTCTTGCTGCGCGCCTGCTCAGCTTGAATGCTCATGCGCTCCAGCGTTTGCAAGGCCAAGGGATGAACCTCACCCCTGGGTTGGCTGCCTGCGGAGAAAGCTTTGAAGTGGGCGGGTGCCACGTGGTTGAGCAGCGCCTCAGCCATGATGGAGCGCGCTGAGTTGTGGGTGCAGATGAACAGAACGTTGTAGCTCTTGGGATTCATGGTGACTCCTGAAGAAAAGCACTGCGTGGCCGGCGATGGCAGATTGCACCCCTGGGCGGCTGAGCCTTGGCAGCAATGGGCCGTCAGATAGGTCAACAATCCGTTCATCGTGTCGATGGCGGGCCTGTAGAACAGATGGCGGCCTTCGCGCTCTTGCGTCACCAAGCCTGCATGGGTCAACTCTTTGAGGTGAAAGGACAAAGTGGAACCCGTCACATTGAGCAAGCTCGAGAGCTCACCCGGCGTGGTGCCTGCCGGCCCTGCGCCGACCAAGGCGCGGAAAATGCGCAACCGCATCTCCTGGGCCAGCGCCGCCAGCGCGGCGACAGCGCCTTTTTCGTCCATCAAGGCGGTAGGGTGGACTGGAGGCTCCATCTTCGCGGCTCCCTGTGGCAGCCTAGGCTTGAGCCTGAGCCGCAGTGCTCGGCAGAGCACGGGTCAAGGGCAAGGCCAGTGAGACCAGCCAACAAATCGTCAGCATGACGGCCGAGCCCACCAAGGCAAACATCAACCCACCCCACTGATACAGCAGCCCCGACATCAAGGTGCCTAAGAAGCGGCCCAGAGCGTTGGCGGCATAGTAGAAGCCCACATCCTCCGCGGCCTTTTCAGAGCCCGCGTAGGCCAAGACCAGGTAGGAGTGAACCGAGGAGTTGACGGCAAAGGCGAAGCCGAAGACGCCCAGACCGGCCACCACCACCCACTCCAAATGCGGCACCTTGAAGGCCACCAGCACAGCCAACACCATGGGCACAATCGCCAGCAAGGCAGACCACAAACGCGCCGCTGGGACTTCGGTGCTGAGCCCATCCTCGCTGCGCCGGATCAGGGCAGGTGCTGCGGCTTGGACCACCCCATAGCCAATGGTCCAGAGCGCCACAAAGCCGCTGACCATGGTGAAGGTCCAGCCAGAGGCATAGAGGAAGACGGGCACGCCCACGACAAACCAGACGTCACGTGCCCCGAACAAAGCCACACGCGCCGCTGCCAGCAAGTTGATGCCCTGGTTCTTGGCAAACAGCTCCTTGGCCGACTTCGAGGCTTTGGCTTTGCCCATCAGCGGCGGCACAAAGCTTGCCACACCCAACAGCACCAGCGTGAGCAGTCCCGCCATCACCCACAGCGCCGCCTGGAAGCCCAGCGCTTGCAGCAGCAGGCCGCCGAGGAAGAAGCCCACACCCTTCATCGCGTTCTTGCTGCCCGTGAAGAAGGCCACCCACTTGAACAACTGGCCGGAGGCATCCCCCGCCGTGGCTTTGATGGCCGACTTGCTGGCGGTTTTGGTGAGGTCTTTGGCCACCCCGCAAATGCCCTGCGCCGCCACGACCCACGCCACTGACAGCGCTGCCGACCATCCTGGCGAGAGTGCCGACATGAGCAAAAAGCCCACGATCTCGGTGAACAGTCCCACCGTCAGCATGCGCTTGATGCCGTAGCGCGTGGCCAGCCAGCCGCCAATCAGGTTGGCGACGATGCCCATGGCCTCGTAGAGCAAAAAGAGAAACGCCAGCGTGAAGGGCGAGTAGCCCAAGCGGTAGAAATGCAGCAGCACCAGCATGCGCAGGGCGCCGTCGCTGAGGGTGAAGCCCCAATAGGCTGCGGTGACGACGGCGTAGTTGCGGGTGCCGGTGTTCATGCCCTCATCGCCCCTTTAGATGCCCTGGCTTTGCATGTGGCAGGCCAAGTCGACCATGCGGCAGGCATAGCCCATTTCGTTGTCGTACCAGGCATAGACCTTGAGCAAGGTGCCGTCGGTCACCATGGTCGAGGGCGCGTCGATGATGCTGCTGCGTGTGTCGCGGGCATAGTCGGCGCTGACCAAGGGCCGCTCTTCATAACCCAAGATGCCGGCCAGCTCGCCTCGGGCCGCTTCTGCAAAGAGGCGGTTGACCTCTTCGGCGGTGGTCTCCCGCTTGAGCTCGAAAACGCAATCCGTCAGCGAGGCATTCAGCACCGGCGCCCGCACGGCATGCCCATTGAGCTTGCCCTTGAGCTCGGGGTAGATCAAGGCAATCGCGGTGGCGCTGCCGGTGGTGGTGGGCGACAAGCTCAGCATGGCGCTGCGCGCGCGCCGCAGGTCTTTGTGCGGCGCATCGACCATCAAATTGGTGTTGGTGGGGTCGTGAATGGTGGTGATCTGGCCGTGGCGAATGCCAAGGTGCTCATGCACAACCTTGACCACCGGTGCCAAGCAGTTGGTGGTGCACGAGGCCGCCGTCACGATGCGGTCTCGGCTGGGCTCATACAAGCCGTGGTTGATGCCCACCACGATGTTCAACACCCCGCCCACCTTGACCGGGGCCGCCACGATGACCCGCTTGGCACCACGATCCAGATGGCCCTGCAGCGTCTCCGGGGTCAAGAATTTGCCGGTGCACTCCAGCACCACATCCACACCCAACTCGCCCCAGGGAATCTCTGCGGCTGTGGCATGCGCACTGAAGCCCAGGGCGCGATCTCCGATCCGAATCGCCGACTCCCCCTCAGCCGCTATCTCCGTGCGCCAGCGGCCCTGAACGCTGTCAAACTGCAGCAAGTGCGCGGTGGCAGCAGCACCGCCCTTGAGCTCATTGAGGTGCACCACCTCCAGCCGGTTGCCGGCACGCGGGTCATCGCTGCCGCGCTCTGCAGCCCCCATGGCTGCCCGCAAAGCCAAGCGCCCAATGCGCCCCATTCCGTTAATGCCGACTCGCATGCTGACTCCTCTTTCAATGGACGGCCCGTCGCTGCTGCTGGGTGAGCATCAGCCCGATTCAATATTTCTATCAATATCGAATCATATGCCAAGCTTGTGACAGTCCCATGACAGGCCAGCCCCGTGTTTAAGCAAGGGTTGGCGCGGCCGATATACACTGCTGACCTGTTCGAGGAGCGTTGCAAGGCCCACCCACCGTGGTGAGAGGCCCCAGGCTCGAACCCATCAAGCCAGTGCCTCGCACTGTTTTGGCAACGGCGCTCACCCGCATTCCTTTTCTGGCCGTGGGTGAGTCGCGTCTGATGTCAGCCGCGTTCAGAACATGTGATGCGGGATTCCTGTTGAACCACACGGAGTCTTTGCCCATGAACGCTGCAACCCACCCCACCCAACTGCTGGCCGCTGACCAGTACGCCATTGCCGACCTGAGCCTTGCCGCCTGGGGCCGCAAAGAGATCAAGATCGCCGAAACGGAAATGCCCGGCCTGATGGCCATCCGCGAAGAATTCGCGGCCAGCCAGCCGCTCAAGGGCGCGCGCGTCACCGGCTCGCTGCACATGACCATCCAGACCGCCGTGCTGGTGGAGACCCTGCAGGCTTTGGGTGCCCAAGTGCGCTGGGCCTCGTGCAATATCTTCTCGACCCAAGACCATGCCGCCGCCGCCTTGGTGGCCACCGGCACGCCGGTGTTTGCCTACAAGGGCGAGTCGCTGAAGGACTACTGGGATTACACCCACCGCATCTTTGACTTCGGCGCCGCAGGCACCGCGGGCGAAGGCCCGAACATGATCTTGGACGACGGCGGCGACGCCACGCTGCTCATGCACCTGGGCCAGCGCGCCGAGAAAGACCTGTCCGTCATCGCCAACCCCAAGAGCGAAGAAGAGCGCGAGCTGTTCGCGGCCATCAAGGCCAAGCTGGCCGTGGATGGCACCTGGTACACCCGCAAGAGCAAAGAGATCATCGGCGTCACCGAAGAAACGACCACCGGCGTGCACCGCCTGAAGGAAATGTCGGCGGCAGGCAAGCTGCTGTTCCGCGCCATCAACGTGAATGACTCGGTGACCAAGAGCAAGTTTGACAACCTCTATGGCTGCCGCGAGTCGCTGGTGGACGGCATCAAGCGTGCCACCGACGTGATGATCGCCGGCAAGGTGGCCGTGGTCGCCGGCTATGGCGATGTGGGCAAGGGCTCGGCCCAAGCCCTGCGCGCGCTGAGCGCCCAAGTCTGGGTGACTGAGATCGACCCCATCAACGCCCTGCAAGCCGCGATGGAAGGCTACAAGGTCGTGACCATGGAGTACGCCGCCGACAAGGCCGACATCTTCGTGACCACCACCGGCAACAAGGACGTGATCCGCCACGAGCACATGGCCGCCATGAAGGACCAGGCCATCGTCTGCAACATCGGCCACTTTGACAACGAGATCGATGTCGCCTCGCTGGAAAAGTACACCTGGGAAGAGATCAAGCCCCAGGTCGATCACATCATCTTCCCGGACGGCAAGCGCATCATCCTCTTGGCCAAGGGCCGCTTGGTGAACCTGGGCTGCGGCACCGGCCACCCCAGCTTTGTGATGTCGTCGAGCTTTGCCAACCAGACCATCGCCCAGATCGAGCTGTTCACCCGCCCTGACGCCTACCGAGTCGGCCAGGTCTATGTGCTGCCCAAGATCTTGGACGAGAAGGTCGCTCGCCTGCACCTCAAGAAGGTCGGCGCGATGTTGACCGAGCTGAGCGACGAGCAGGCCGCCTATATCGGCGTGGCGAAGACCGGCCCCTACAAGCCCGATTCATATCGCTATTGATGCGAGTAGATCAACTGCTGGTCCAACAAGGGCTGGCCCCCACTCGATCGGCCGCACAGCGGCTGATCGAGCAAGGCGCCGTGCGCTGGCTGGGGCCTAAGGGCTGGACGCTGCCTAAGAAGGCGGGCGAACAGGTGCCCGAGGGCTGCACGCTGGAAGTCACCGATGACGCTGAGCTGCGCTGGGCCTCACGGGCCGGGCTCAAGCTCGAAGGGGTGCTGTCCACGCTGGGCGTGCCCTTGCGTGGGGCCACGGCCTTGGACGTGGGCCAAAGCACCGGCGGCTTCACCGACGTGCTGCTGGCTCAAGGGTGCGCCAAGGTGGTGGGGGTGGACGTGGGGCACGACCAACTCGCCCAACGCCTGCGCGAGGACCCGCGGGTCGCCGCGTTTGAAGGCCTCAACGCCCGCGAACTGACCGCCGCCCACCTGGGCGAGCATGCGCCCGCGGCGGGCTTTGACTTCATCACCGGTGATTTGTCCTTCATCTCGCTGGCCCTGGTGCTGCCGGCCTTGGTGCCCTTGTTGGCGCCGGGGGGCCGCATGCTGATGCTGGTGAAGCCGCAGTTTGAGCTGCAGCCGGTGGACATCGGCCGCGGTGGCCTGGTCAAGAGCGAAGCGGCCTATGGCCATGTGGAAGCCAAGCTGCGCAAGGCCTGCGGGCGCTTGAGCCTGAGCGTCGTGGGCTGGCACCACAGCCCCATCACGGGCGGCGACGGCAATAAAGAGTTTTTCATCGAGGCGGTGCCTGCCGCGCTCGACAAGGAGTGAGTGATATGAGTGAACGACAAGCCCCGATCAGCTTCGAGTTCTTCCCCCCCAACACCCCCGTCGGCAGCGAGAAGCTCAAGACCGTGGTGAAAGACCTCTCGGTGGTGAGCCCCGAGTTTTTCAGCGTGACCTATGGCGCTGGCGGTGCCACCCGCGAGAAGACCCTGGCCACGGTGCAGGACATTGCTGCCATGGGCTACGAGGCTGCACCGCACCTCTCCTGCGTGGGCTCCACCCGCGAGGGCATTGCCGAGATCTTGCAAACCTACCGGGCCCAAGGCATCCGCCGCTTGGTGGCATTGCGGGGCGACTTGCCCAGTGGCACCGCCGTCGCTGGTGAATTCCGTTACGCTGCGGAGCTGGTCCGTTTCATCCGTGAGACGCAGGGCGAGGATTGGCACATCGAAGTCGCGGCCTACCCCGAGTACCATCCGCAGCAGCGTTATGCTGCACGAGACTTGCAGCACTTCGCCGAGAAGATGAAAGCGGGTGCCAATGCGGCCATCACGCAGTTCTTCTTCAACCCTGATGCTTACTTCCACTTCGTCGACGAAGTGCGCAAGCTGGGTGTGACGGCCCCCATCGTGCCGGGCATCATGCCCATCCACAACTATGCGCGCATCGCCCAGTTTGCCCAGCGCGATGGGATCGAGATTCCGCGTTGGGTGGCACTGAAGATGGAGGGCTTCATGGACAACGCCACAGCCGTGCGAGATTTTGGCTTGGACGTCGTGACCAAGTTGTGCGAGCGCTTACTTGCGGGCGGAGCCCCAGGAATCCACTTCTATACACTTAATCAGTCAGCTCTTTCCCTGGAAGTTTGTCGCCGATTAGGACGTTAAGTTCTGGGTAATTTCTATCGGCGGCGAGATTTACATCACAATAGCCGCCATGTGCCCACTCAGAAAAAAATCGTTGGAGACCTCCCTGGATGGCGATATGCCCGCGCTGTCCGCGGAGGAATTGCAGGCTAACAACCCCACGTCGTTGACAACGCGTGTGCTGTTGGTGGAAGACCAAAGCCTGGTGAGAGCCGGCATGAAGACCATGCTTCACATGGTCGAGCCCGGCTTGCAAATCATCGAAGCCGGCGACTATGACGATGCGCTGCGGCAACTGGCGCAGACGCCCATCGACTTTGTGCTGCTGGACATTGATCTGCGCTCCGCAAAGTCGGGCCTAGATCTCTTGGCCCATGTGCGCCAGCAAGGTTTGCCGGTGAAGGTCATCATGCTGTCGGCGTCCGATGATCGAGAGACCGTGCTGCATTGCTTGGCCTCCGGAGCGTCGGGCTATATTGCCAAGAGCTCTGGTGACGAGTCGGTGTTTGTGGAGGCATTGAGCACGGTGCTCCACGATGGCGTGTTTCTGCCCGCGTCCATCCTCGCAGCCGGGGACCACGGCCTTCCTACCGAACGCCCACCGGCCCCCAAGAGCCTGGCGGATTACGCCCTTTCGCCCCGCATGACCGAGGTGCTTTACTACCTGTGCCAAGGCATGCCTAACAAAGGCATTGCGCGGCAAATGGGCATCAGCGAAGGCACGGTGCGAAAGACTTATGTGTCGGAGCTGCTGCGGCACTTTAAGGTGACCCGCCGCACCGAGTTGATCATTGAAGTCTCGCGTCTGGGTCTGCGCGTGCCACGGCCCGCGCCCCTCACGCAAGCCTGATCGTCGCGCGCGCGCATCAGCCACTTGCACAAGCTCTGAGCCATATCAAGGCTGGATCGGCTTCGGACTTCGTGCCACCACAGGCTTGATGTCGAACAAGTCTGCTCCTGCGCCTCGGCGCTGAAATGAGCCCAAGACCTCCAGCGAGGTTCTGGTTTCATCACTCAAGGAGCATGACATGCACAAGACCCTGATCGCCCTGGCCACTGTGGCCACTCTCGCCGCCCCGCAACTCGCCGCCGCTCAAGACAGCGGTGACTGGCTCGTGCGCGCCCGCGCCGTTCACTTGCAGTCGGCCAACAAGGACAGCACAGGCCTGGGCCTGACCATCAACGACAAGTGGCTGCCCGAAGTGGACATCAGCTACTTCGTCACGCCTAACGTCGCCGTTGAGCTGATCTTGACCGTGCCGCAGAAGCAAACGGTGTATTCGAATGGCGCCTCCATCGGCAGCTTCAAGCACCTGCCGCCCACCGTGACGGCGCAGTACCACTTCACCGGCACGAGCGGCTTCCGCCCGTATGTGGGTGCAGGTGTGAACTACACCAATGTGTCTGACGTGCGCCTGCTGGACGGCGGCGCGAACCTGAAGCGCAACAGCTTCGGCCTGGCCCTGCAAGTCGGTGTGGACGTGCCCGTAGGCGGCGGCTGGGTGCTGAACTTGGATGCCAAGAAGGTGCAGATCAAGACCGACGTGCTGGTCGGCGCGACCGAAACCAATGCCGGCACCTTCAAGGTGGACCCCCTGCTGCTGAGCGTGGGCTTCGGCAAGCGCTTCTAAGCCAAGTCGCGGCGCCCCAAGTCCAACGCAAACATGGGCGCGGGGTGCCCAAAGAGAAAACCTTGCGCCCGCTCGCAAGACATGGCTCGCAAGGCCTGCACTTGGGTGGGCGTCTCCACGCCTTCGGCCACCGTCTCTAGGCTGAGCTTGTGCGCCACATCGATGATGACGGCCGCCAAGCCCGCACCGCGGTGGCTGGGGGTGTCCAGCAGTTGCACAAAGCTGCGATCCACCTTGAGCCCATCCAGGGGTAGCCGCTCCAGGTAAGACAGCGACGAGTAACCGGTTCCGAAGTCGTCGATGGAAATCCGGATGCCCGCCTGCTTGAGCGACTCCAACAGGGGGCCAGTGCTGGTCTCGGCTCCGCCAATGAACAAGGACTCGGTCAACTCCAAAGTCAGGTGTTGTGCCGGCATGCCTGTGTGGTCCAACACGCCCATCACCATGGCCACGAAGTTGGATTGCAGCAACTGGCGGGCTGAGACATTGACGTGGACATCCAACCAAATGCCACGCCGCTCGAAGAGTTGCCGAGCGTCCAGACAGGCTTGGCGCAGCATGTGTTCGCCCAAGCGAACAATCAGATCGGACTCCTCTGCGACCTCCAAGAAATGCGCCGGCGCCAGCAAGCCGCGCTCTGGGTGCTGCCAGCGCACCAAAGTTTCGACCGCCACCACCTCGCCCGACGTCAGGCTCACAATGGGCTGATAGTGGGCCACAAACTCCTGCCGCGCCACCGCCTTTCGCAACTCATTGACCAAGCGGGTGCGCGCCGTCGAAGCGGTGAGCAAGTCGTCGCTGTAGACCACACAGTCCAGCCGATGATGGCTCTTGGCCTGCCCCAACGCCATGCTGGCCTGCCGTAACCACTCGGGCAACTGACCCGGCTGCAAGGTGCCGCCCACGGCCCCTGCACTGGCTCGCACAGACAAGGCCTCCCCGCGCATCTCCAAGGGCTCATCCAAGGCCGACAAGATGTCACGCCCCACCGCATACAGGTCGTCGCCAGGCCGTTGCGAGCGCAGCAGGACCGCGAACTCATCGCCGCCAACCCGCGCCACCAAAGTCGAGGGCGGGCAGTGAGCCTGCAAGCGCTGCGCGATCAGCCGAAGAATTTGATCGCCTGAGGCGTAGCCCAAGATGTCGTTAATGCTACGAAAGTCATCCAGCCCCACCAAGACCAGCGCACAGGACTGCGGCATCCACTCCCCCGCCTCATCCAACAGGCCACGGCGCGTGGCCAAGCCCGTCATCTCGTCGACCAAGGCTTGCCGGCGCAAGGTGGCGAAGGACTCCTGCAGGCGGTCGGCCATGCCCGACATGGCTCTCAGCAGGACGGCCGGTTCGCGCACCAAGGTGTGCTGTGCTGTCAGGTCTTTCACGGCCGTCAGGGTGGGCTGCTCAGCGGCCAGTGCCGCCTGCAGCAACGGCCGGGTCACGCCGCCAACCACCCAGACGATGAGGGCCAGGCCCGCAGCGCCAAGCAACATAGACATCAACACGCTGGCGTATTGCGTGCGCCGAATATGCCCCAGCAAGGCGGCCTCTGGGAGCAAGGCGACAACGCGCCACTCCAGCCCAGCAGGTCTTGAAAACTGCATCACACGCCCGTGATAGGTGTCCCCCAGGTGCTCGAGCCGAAAGTCGGCCTCTTGGGCCGCCGCACGCGCCGCCACCCAAGGCGCGATGGCGCGCACCAAGGGGTTGACGTGGTCTTCGAGGCGCTGACGCTGCAGCGGCTGCTCCGCCTGCAAGGCCGACATCACCACCGGGCCGGGCTCCGAGTGCGCCACCAAGCGACCCTGGCTGTCGATGATCAACAGCAGGCCCCCAAAGGCGCCCAGTTCGGCCCGCAACTGCGCATTCAAGCCCTGCAAGCTGAGATCAATGGCCGCCACGCCCAGCAGCTGCCCCTTGACTTCGATCGGGCCGCAGTAGGACATCGCGAGGTCTTGCCGCTCGTCTTGGTTCACATACAGCTCACTCCAGACCGGCGCGCGGCGCTGTGCGGGCGGCAAGTACCACGGGCGCACCCGCGGGTCGTAGGCCGGAACGGTCGTGGCCAAGACAGACGCTTCCGCGCCCTTGTAGATCCGCAGCCCCGGCTCTTGACGGGCATCCCGGATCATCAGGTCGAAGTCGGCTGCGGCATTGCGGCGAAAGCCGATGTAGTCGCCGCGTATGGTTCCCACACTGAAAACACTCAGGTGCTGCTCTTGGCCAAAGTGCTTGCGCGCCAAGCCAAGCATCGAGGCGCTGAATGGCTCGGGATCTAAGGTGCTGAGTGCGCCCTGCCTGAGCACCAGCTCAGCCAGGGCTTTCTGCGCATACACCGGCGCGGCCGTGTAGAAGTCGAGCCGAGCCATGACGGTGGCTGTGCGGCCTCGCAGCAGTTGGGCAGACTCATCGTCCAGCAGTTGCTGGATGCTGCGGGCCTGCAGGCTGGCTTGCAAGACCAGCGTTAACACCAGAACGGCGATCACCGGAAAGGCAATGGCCTGGCGCAATCCAATGCGCCAGCGTCTCGCGCCAAGCGGCGACCAAGCAGGGGTTCTTTCTTCTGCCGTCGCGGGAGAAGGGTCCAAGGGGCTCAAAGCTCGCAATCCGGATTAACGACCCGTGCATAAGAGGCCAACAGCCTGCAGGGTATCTCATCATGCGCTAAGTGAGGCGCGAGTCCACCCCCTTGATGAGGGCCCCGACATTTGTCAGGGTAAGCCTACCGCGCCTCGGGCCTGTCGCGACAGGGCCACCAACTCACGCAGCAAGCTCTCCACGGGCGCAGGCTTGCGCATGAAGGTCACGCCAGCAAGCTCGGGCTGACTCTGCACATCCAAGGGCTCTCCACTGAGCACCATGAGCGGGACGTCCGGCCACACCGCCCGCTGCAGACGCAGCACATCCAAAGCGGTGCGGCCAGCGGGCAGGCGGTAGTCACTGATCACCAGGTCTGGTATGCGCTCCAGATCCTCGGCCACGCCGGCCAAATCATCGTAGGCGGCAAAGGGCTCACAGCGCACACCGACCACCTTCAGCATGTGCTGCAGGGACTCCCGAACGATCACATCATCCTCCACCAGGGCCACATAAAGGCCAGAGAGTGTCGGCAGGTCCAGGTCATCCGGCAGCCGCAGGGCGACGGACTGCAACTCGTTGGCCATCTGAGGCAGGCTCAGTTCAAAGAAGGAGCCTCCTCCCAGCTCAGACCGAACCTCCAAGTCATGCTCGGTGAGCAAGGCCAAGAGCTTTTGCACCACTGCCAGCCCCAAGCCCACGCCTTTCTCGGCCTGGGCCAGCATGTTGTTGGCCTGGAAGAAGGGCTGGAAGATAAGCCCCTTATCCAAAAGCTCTTGCGCAATGCCCAAGCCGTTGTCGGCGACCTGGATGCGGGCCTTCCCCTCGACGGCGCGCAGGCTGACACCCACCCAGGGGCCGCCCGGCGCGTCTGCGCGTCGATACTTGATGCCGTTGCTGATGAGGTTACCCAGAATGCGCCTCAAGAACTGTGCATCGCTGCGGGCCCAGCACGCATCTGAGGGCAGTTCCAAGCTCAGGCGCACGCCCTCGGACTGGGCTTGCGCCGAGAAGGCGCTGATCATGTCCTGCGCCAGCTTTCTCAAGTCGATCCACGCCAAGTCTGGTTGAACCCGCCCCGACTCCAAGCGCGCAATCTCCAGCATGCCCGTCAGTTGATCCTGCAGGAAATGCGTGGCTTGATGCGAGAGTTGCAGCAGTTGCGACACCGCTTCCCGATCGCCACGCTCCAGCGCACTTGAGACGGGGTACATGGCCGCCAGAATGGCCTGCACCGGCTGGCGTAAGTCATGCACCGCATTGGCCATGAACTGCGTACGTTCCCGATTCCGGGCTTCTGCCTCTTGGTGCAAGCGCTCTTTGAGCCGGATCACCGCTTGCAATCGCTCTTGAGCCTCTGCGCTGGACTCCGCCAGCGCGTCATGCAAGCGCTGCACCTCAAGGCCATGCGTGCGGATCTCCTCGTTTTGTGCGGCCAGCGCTTGCTGATCCAAAAAACTGCGTCGCGAAATCAGCTCGAACAGCCAACACACCATGCAACCCACGCCAATGAACAAGCTCAACAAGAGCAAGGCACTGACAGAAAACTGCTGGGCCACAGCCGCCGGCATGATGGTCGGCTTTTGCGTGGTGGACCAAGCCATGACAGCACTCAGCGCACAGGCCTGCCAAGCCGCCAACCAGGTGGCCGTGCGAGCAGACAGGCCATACAAGCCAAATGTGAAGGCGCTCACCAGCGCTAGGCCCGTGAAACCGTAAAGCTGATCATAAGGCGGCGGCATGATGGCCACGATTGCCGCCAAACCCAGGTAAGCAAAGGCCGCCGTCCACAAAATGATGCGCTCACCATAGCCCGGCTCTGACAACACGCGGGGCGAGGACACAAACACGGCTTGTGCGGCCAAGATGACCAAGGCCACCGACACCCGCAAGCCCGCAATCAGGGGCATGACGGCCGCATAACGCGGATCGGCTTGCGCCAAGCCGTAGTCCCACACCAAGAACAGACACCAAACAGCCACGCCGACCAAGGTGGCCACGCGACGAACCGCCATCAACCTGCGGTTCAGCCACTCGCCGTAGGTGCGTTCTTGTTCCGCCTCGAAGGCGCGCGGGAAACCCCGCTGCCAGGCCCCGTTGAGGTCGGAAAAAAAGGCGCTCATGCCGCCATCACTCACGCTGCCAGAACACGCCCTCTTCGGTCAGCAGCGCATCCAGCGGCATATCGTGCGGCTCGGGCTCCAGCCAGGGTACATAGCCATGCGAATAGCCCACACCGACCGTGGAGGGTGCAGGCTGCAGCGCCGCCAAGGTGCGGTCATAGAAGCCGCCGCCGTAGCCCAAGCGCGTGCCGCCTGGACCAAACCCAACGCAAGGCACCAGCAGCAATTCAGGATGAAAGGCCTCGGTGTCTTTGGGCTTGGGGATGCCGTAGGCATCATCTTCCATGGGGCAGCCGGGATACCAGACATGGAAGGTCAACTGCTTGGTCTCCCGGTTGATCACCGGCAGGCCGATGCGCCGGCCTTCGGCCGCTTCGCTCCAGCGATAGAGCGCGGGCAGCGCGTCAAACTCACCTTTGATGGGCCAGTAGGCGCCGATGGTCTGCTCTTTGCGGCTGATGAGCCAGACCTGCAGCACTTCTTGCAGATGGGCGGCCCGCTGGTGCCTGTCTAACAAACTCAGGCGCTCGGCCTGGAGTTGCTTGCGCAGCACCGCTTTGTCGCGGGAGGGTTCGAGGTTGAGCTTGAACGGCAGGGTCATGGCGGGTCACTCAGCGCTGCAAATGCGCCTCACAATAAGAGGACTGACGCAAAGCGGGCGGTGCGAGGTGCGAAGGCGCAGGCCATACACCCGGTACGGCAAGCCGAAGCAACACGCCATGCCTGTTTTGCGTCGATCCTCAATAGACCAAAGCGGCGGAGGCCCGATTGTGCATGGGTCACCGCCATCCGCCTACCCGACACGCCACGCCGGATGAAGACGCCCCCTCCCAGTGCCGAGCTCTTGGCTTGGGCGCTTGAACTGCTGAGCCCTCAAGGGCGCGTACGCTCACGCCGCATGTTCGGCGGCCACGGCATTTATGTGGACGACTTGTTCATCGCCCTGATCCTGAACGATCAGCTCTATCTCAAGGCCGATGAGCACAACCAAGCACGCTTTGAAGCCGCCGGTTGCAGCCGCTTTGAGTACATCATGGCCGACGGGCGCATGGGGCACCTGCGCTACTACACCGTGCCGGCCGAGGCCTTGGAGTCGGTGGCCGAGATGCAACCCTGGGCCCGTGAAGCCATGGCCTCAGCCCTGCGCGCCAAGGCCAGCAAAGCCCCGGCCAAGCCACGCACCCGTGCGGCCAGCAGCGCCAAACCGGCTGCAAAGAGGCGACTCGCCAAACCTTGACGGCGAGGCTCGGGCCGCAAGCCCCAGGCGCTGGGGGCACCGTGGTGCCAGGCCTCCAGCGTCACCCAGTCACCGCGCCGCACGGCAAGGCAAGCGCCTTCGCGCAGCACATGGTCTTCGGGGTCATGGTCGCGGGTCACCCACAGCGTGCCCTGCACAGCGCAGAGCTGTGCATCCCCGCTGAGGCGCAGGCGTTGAACGTGGTGAAGCGGTGTGGAAGTCATGAATCAGCTCCTGGTCAGTGCCTGCATGATGCAAGGGAGACAGCGACAAATCCAATGACATTGCGGTTCAAGATTGATAAGCTGGCATCATGAATCGACCACCCCACCGCCCCTTGCCCTTGGACTGTCTGCGCAGCTTTGAGGCTGTGGCCCGGCACCTCAGCTTCAGCGCGGCGGCTGAAGAATTGCATCTGACCCAGCCTGCCGTCAGCCGCCAAATCAAAGGTTTGGAGGAGGAATTGGGCGCGCCGCTGTTTCAGCGGGCGACCCGCAAAGTCGAGCTGACTGCCGCAGGCCACACCCTGCTGCGGGCGACCGAGCCGCTGCTGGCTCGGCTGGACGCCAGCGTGCGGCAGATCCGCATGAGCCGCAGCCGCGCCAAGGTCAGCGTCACCACCTTCCCGTCCTTTGCCTCGCTGTGGTTGATGCCGCGCCTGCCGCTGTTTGAGCACGACCACTCCGATGCCGACATCCGCATCGCAGCGTCAGACCGCATGGTGGACGAAGACGACACCGAACTGGACTTGGCGCTGCGCCACTGCCGGCCGGAGCGCGCACCACCCGCCTCCAAACGTCTGTTTGGCGAGGTGCTGACCCCGGTGATTGGCCGCCGCTTGGCCGAAGCCATCGCGCGGGGCGAGGCGCCCTCACTGGCTCGCCCGGCCGACCTGGCCCAGCACACCTTGCTCGACATGGACGACGGCTCACCCCATGCCAGCGAGCTGGGCTGGGGGGCATGGCTCGCCGCCCATCACCTGCCTGGCCTGGCTCCACGGCGCTGGCTCAGCATGAACTACACCCACCAGCAGATGCAAGCCGCGCTGGCTGGCCAGGGCGTGGCGCTGGCCCGCTTGGCCATGGTGCACGAGGCGGTGGAAAACGGCGACTTGATTGAACCGTTCGGCGCGCAGGGCCGCCGCTGGGCGCCGTGGTGCTATTGGCTGCTGCCCCTGGGCGGGGCCGGTGCCCAACCCCGGCCCGAGGTGCTGGCCTTCAGCGCCTGGGTGCAGCAGCAAGCCGCTTTGACCCGCCAAGCGATCGGCGACACGCCAGACCCCGAAGCCGAGATCGACAGCGATTGATGCACAGCGCGCATGGTCGCCATGCAGCGATTGCACCCATGGGCAGGTGTCATCGCGCTAGCATCACGCTCATTCTTCACTGCCTTTGGGGCACACCATGTCTACGCTGAAACTCGTCATCGGCAACAAGAACTACTCGTCTTGGTCCATGCGGCCTTGGGTGCTGCTGCAGCACTTTGGCATCCCTTTTGAGGAGCACATGGTGCGCTTCGACGGCTTCACGCCCGACTCGGCCTTCAAGCAGCGCATGGCCGAGATCTCGCCCACGGGCAAGGTGCCGGCCTTGATCGACGACGGCTTTACCGTCTGGGACACCCTGGCGATTGCCGAGTACCTGGCCGAGCGCCACCCCGAGCACCCGCTGTGGCCGCGCGACCGCTTGCAGCGCGCCCGGGCTCGCAGCCTGTGTGCGGAGATGCACAGCGGCTTTGGCGCGCTGCGCAGCCACTGCCCGCAAAACATCGAGGCCTCTCTGCCGGAGGTCGGCCAGCGCGTGCTGCAAGAGCAAGCCAGCGTGCGCGCCGACCTGGACCGCCTGCAAGCCCTGTGGTGCGAAGCGCTGGCCAGCAGCGGCGGGCCTTTCCTCTTCGGGGCGTTCGGCATCGTGGACGCCTACTTCGCCCCGGTGGTGGGGCGGCTGCGCACCTATGCCCTGCCCGTCAACACCACGGTCGCCGCCTACATGGACCGCGTCTGGGCCTCACCGGGCGTCGCCGCCTGGGTCAGCGAGGCTCTGGCGGAGCAGGAATACTTGGACTTCGAAGAACCCTATCGCAAGCATCGTTGACTCGTTGCTGACCTGCGCGCGAGGGGCAGATCGGGGTACAGTGCCCCGTCATGTGGAAAACCCGAATTCCCCTTGCGCTGGCGGCCTTGGCCGCCTCTGTCGCCAGCTTCAGCGCCCTGGCTCAATCCAGTGCGGACGACCTGATTCGCGATGCGCGCCAAGCTTTTGTCCGTAAAGACAAAGTCAAGCTCACCAGTCTGCGCAATGCGCTGATGGACGCGCGCCATCCGCTGGCGCCGTGGGCCGACTATTGGTCACTGAACCTGCGCCTGCCCGAAGCGCGCAGCGAGGACCTTGACGCCTTTTATGCCCGCTGGCCCGGCAGCTATGTCGAAGACCGGCTGCGCAATGATTGGCTGCTGGAGCTGGGCCGGCGCCGGGACTGGGCCGCTTTCAGTCGAGAGGTGCCGCGCTTCAAAATGAACGACGACCGCGAGGTGAACTGCTACCGGCTGCTGGCCGAGCACCAAGCGGGCAAAGACGTGCGTGACGCCGCTCGCAAAGCCTGGATGGCCCAGAAAGAAGCCGACGACGGCTGCCACCAACTGGCTAAAGCCCAGTTGGACAGCGAGCGCTTCATGCCCGAAGACGTGTGGCGCAAAGTACGTCATGCCACCGAGCATGCGCGGCTGCGGCAGGCCCGCCAAGCCGCCTCGCTGCTGGGCGACCACGTGGCCGCTTCCACCCAAGATGCGCTAGACAACCCCTCGCGTTTCATCAACACCCGAGCCATTGCGCTGGGGCATGCCCGCAGCGAGCTGGCGTCCATCGCCCTGGGCCGATTGGCCGCCAGTGACCCGGCCGCCGCTGCGCGCTTGCTGGAAGAGCGTTGGGCCGGCGCCTTGGGCGGCGAGCATGGTGCTTGGGCCTGGGCCCAAACCGCCAAGCAAGCAGCCTTGGCCTTGCGGCCGGAGTCGCTGGAATGGAGCCGCAACGCCTGGGACAGCCTGAAATCCAAGTTGCGCGACAAGCCAGACTGGAGCGACGAAACCCTGGGCTGGCACGCCCGCACCGCCCTGCGCTTGGGCGGGAACACCGAGAAATGGGTCTTGAGCCTGCGCGCCATCGACGCCATGAGCCCAGAAGAGCGTGCCGACCCGACCTGGCGCTATTGGCGAGCGCGCGCACTGCAGGGCTTGGCCAAGCCTGGCAGCGCGGGCGACGAGCAGCGCGAGCAAGCGCGCGGGCTGCTCAAAGACCTGTCGGACGAGCTGCACTTCTACGGCCAACTGGCCTCTGAAGACCTTGGCGCTGTGCAGCCTTTGCCACCCAAGCCCGCTGCCCCCACGGCACCCGAGCGCGACGCGGCGCGCAACCACCCCGGCCTGCAGCGTGCGCTGGCGGCCCTGGCCCTGGGCCTGCGCAGCGAGGGCGTGCGCGAGTGGAACTTTTCGCTGATCGGCATGACCGATCGCGAACTGCTGGCCGCCGCGCAACTGGCCTGCAGCCGCGAGATCTGGGACCGCTGCATCAACTCCAGTGAGCGCAGCAAGACCGAGGTGGACATGGAGCAGCGCTTTCCTTGGCCGCTGCGCGATGAGGTGGTGCCGCGTGCCCGCGAGGCGGGCCTGGACCCAGCCTACGTTTATGGTTTGATCCGGCAAGAGTCGCGCTTCATCATCGCGGCACGCTCGCATGTCGGGGCGTCGGGCCTGATGCAGATCATGCCGGCCACGGCCAGTTGGACCGCCAAACGCATCGGCCTGCCCTACAAGCCCGAGATGATCACCGACCGTGACACCAACCTGCGGCTGGGCAATGCCTATCTCAAGATGGTGTTAGACGACCTGGGCGGCTCCCAAGCCATGGCCGCTGCGGCGTATAACGCTGGGCCCAATCGGCCCCGGCGCTGGCGTGAAGGCCCGGTGCTGGAGACCGCCATCTGGATTGAGAACATTCCGCTGCATGAGACGCGCGACTATGTGAAGCGCGTGCTGTCCAACGCCAGCTATTACGCCGGCTTAGCGGCTGGCAAGCCCGTGGCATTGAAGCCGCGCTTGGGCAATACCATCGGCCCCCGCGACGCCCAGGCCCCGGCTCCCGACAAGGAGCTGCCATGAGCGCACGTCAGGTCTTGGTCTTGGGCGGTACCGGCTTTGTGGGCAGCGCCCTGTGCGATGCACTGGCCCGCGACCCTGCGTTTGCCGGCACTCGGCTGCGCGTGCCCTCGCGCCGGGCCCAGCGCGCCGCAGCCGTGCGCATGCTGCCCAATGTGGACTTGATCCAAGCCGACATCCACCAAGACGCGGCGCTGGACGCACTGCTGCACGGCTGCGACGCCGTGGTCAACTTGGTCGCCATCCTGCACGGCAGCGCTGCTGCTTTTGAGCAGGTGCATGTGGGCTTGCCCAGGCGTTTGGTGGCGGCAATGGCACGGCAGGGCGTACGCCGCTTGGTGCATGTCAGTGCCTTGGGTGTGCCCGACACCAGTGCGCCAGCCCCCTCTGACTACCTGCGCAGCAAGGCGGCCGGCGAGCAGGCGCTGCAGCAGGCGGCGCAAAGCCAAGGCTTGCAGCTCACCGTGCTGCGGCCGTCGGTGATCTTTGGCGCGAATGACAAGTTCCTGAACCTCTTTGCGGCCTTGCAAGCCCTGTTCCCCTTCATGCCGCTGGCGGGGGCTGAGGCACGCTTTCAGCCCGTGTGGGTGGGCGATGTGGCGCAAGCCTTGGTGGCCAGCCTGCGCCAGCCCCAGAGCGCAGGCCAGACCATCGAGTGCGCCGGGCCGGAGGTCTTCACATTGCGGCAGTTGGTCGAGACCGCCGGACAACTCAGCGGTAACTCCCGCACCGTGCTGCCCTTGCCGTCAGCGCTGGCCCAGCTTCAAGCCTTGGCCATGGAATGTTTGCCCGGCGAGCCCTTGATGTCGCGCGACAACCTGGCCTCGATGACCACACCCAATGTGGCCACACCGGGCCGCCCTGGGCTGGCTGCATTGGGCATCACCCCCACCGCCTTGATGGCCGTGGCCCCAGCCTACCTGCGCCACCATCAAGGCTGCGCCCGCCTGGATGCGTGGCGGGCCTTGCATCGTTGACGCCCTGCTGTGGGCCTCGCCATGTCCGACATCCGCTGGATCACCACCCAAGAGCGCCCGGCAGGCATTGTCGAGGCCGTCGATGCGGGGCTGGATCAGCACAACCTGCGCCATGCCCCCTTGCAGCAGGTGCAGCCTTTGGTGTGTGCCGCCCAAGATGACAACGGTGCGACGCTGGGGGGCGTGGTCGGCCGCACCTGGGGCGAGTGCGCCGAGGTCGAGCAGGTCTGGGTCGATGAGGCCATGCGCCGCAGCGGCATCGGGCGGCGCCTGATGCAAGACTTCGAACACGCCGCCCAAGCGCGTGGCGTGCGCCGCATTTACTTGAGCACCTTCAGCTTTCAAGCCCGGGGGTTTTACGAGAAGCTGGGCTATCGCATGGTCTGGGAAGTGGCGGGCTTCACGCCCGAGATCAGCAAATTCATGATGCAGCGCGAGCTGCCTCCAGCGCCATGAAATGCTATGTGGTGGGCGGTGCGGTGCGCGACGCCCTGCTGGGCCGCGCCGTGCATGACCGCGATTGGGTGGTGGTGGGCAGCTCGCCGCAGGCCATGCTCGATGCCGGCTTTGTGGCGGTGGGCAAAGACTTCCCCGTGTTTTTGCACCCGCAGACCCATGAGGAATATGCCCTGGCCCGCACCGAGCGCAAAACCGCGCCCGGCTACCACGGCTTTGCCGTCCATGCCGCGCCCGATGTAACGCTAGAGCAAGACCTGCAGCGGCGCGACCTGACCATCAATGCGATGGCGCAAGACGCCGACGGCCAGGTGATCGACCCCTATGGTGGCCAAGCCGACCTGCAGCAGCGCGTGCTGAGGCACATTGGCCCTGCCTTTGCCGAAGACCCGGTGCGTATCCTGCGCCTGGCCCGCTTTGCCGCCCGCCTGACCGACTTCAGCGTGGCCCCTGAAACCCTGCACCTGATGCAGCAGATGGTGGCCAGCGGCGAGGTGGACGCCTTGGTGCCTGAGCGGGTGTGGCAAGAGTTGTCGCGCGGCCTGATGGAAGCCCGCCCCAGCCGCATGCTGCAAGTGCTGCGCGACTGCGGCGCCCTGGCCCGGCTGTGGCCCGAACTGGATGCGCTGTGGGGCGTGCCCCAGCCGCCCCTGCACCACCCGGAGGTGGACTGCGGCGTGCACACCCTGATGGTGGTGGACATGGCCGCGCGCCTAGACGCCCCCTTGCCGGTGCGCTTTGCCGCGCTCTGCCACGACCTGGGCAAGGGCAGCACGCCACCTGCCGAGTGGCCACGCCACATTGCGCACGAAGCCCGCAGCGAGCGCCTGACCCGGCAAGCGGCCCAGCGCCTCAAAGTGCCGACCGACTGCGGCGAACTGGCCGTGATGGTGGCGCGGGAGCACACCAATATCCACCGTGCCACCGAACTCAGTGCCGCCGCCCTGCTGCGGCTGATCGAGCGCTGCGACGCCTTCCGCCGCCGAGAACGCTTTGAGCAGGCCTTGCTGGCCTGCGAGGCCGATGCGCGCGGCCGCCTCGGCTTTGACGACGCCGCCTACCCCAGCCGCCCGCGGCTTCTGAAGGCATTGGCCGTTTTGGACGCCGTGGACACCGCAGCCGTGGCCGCCGACGCCCTGGCCCGCGGCGTGCGTGGCCCCGGCGTAGGCCAGGCCTTGCAGCGGGCCCGCGAAGCGGCCTTGAGTGCGGCAAACGTGTAGAACTGCGCACTCTGCGCTGCTGTGTGCATCAGCGGCTTGAGGACTGGCGCTTCGGGACGATAGCGGGCGGACGCATGGCGGAAGCTCGCCTGCGCCCTCCCAACTTTGGCGTACAGACTGATGATTGCGACCCCTCCCGACAAATACCGGCTGCTGACCCGCAGTGATATGGACGGCCTGATCTGCGCGGTGTTGCTGAAGGAGTTGGGCCTCTTGGGCGAGGTGGTCTTTCACCACCCCAAAGATGTGCAAGACGGCAAGGTCGAGGTGCATGAGCACGACATCCTGGCTAACCTGCCCTACCTCCCCGGCTGCGCCCTGTGCTTTGACCACCACTCCAGCGAGGCCAAGCGCAACCTCGGCTTCAACACCCAAGGCTATGTCCTGCACGCTCAAGCCAAGTCCGCAGCACGCGTGGTCTATGACTATTACGGCGGTGCGGACAGCTTTCCCAATATCAGCCCCGCACTGATGGACGCGGTGGACCGCGCCGACTCGGCCGACTTCAGCCGTGAGGAGGTGCTGCACCCCAGCGGCTGGGCCTTGATGTCCTTTTTGATGGACGCACGCACCGGCCTGGGCCGCTACAAGGACTACCGCATCTCCAACTATCAATTGATGGAGATGTTGATCGACGCCTGCCGCACGCTGAGCGTGGATCAAATCTTGGAGATGCCCGATGTCAAGGAGCGCACCGAGCGCTACTTTGCTCAGCAAGAGGCCTTTGAAGCGCAGTTGCGGCGTGTGGGCCAGGTACACGGCAACTTGGTGGTGCTGGACCTGCGCGACGAAGACCCCATCTACGTGGGCAATCGCTTCGTGGTCTACACCGTCTTTCCGCAGTGCGACATCTCCATGCATATCTTGCGCTCGCGGCACAGCGACCAAACCGCCTTCACCGTCGGCAAGTCCATTTTTGGCCGCCGCAACAAGATGGATGTCGGCGCCTTGATGCTGGACCACGGCGGCGGTGGCCACGATGGCGCCGGGGCGTGCCAAGCCCCCAATGCGCAGGCGGACCAACGCAAGCAACGCTTGATCGACCGCATCGTGAACCTGTCCCACCAGGCGCAGCCGGTGCCGGCCTGAGACTTTCTACCCAGCGCCACGGCCGCTTGCTGAGCCGAAGGTAAAGCTGGCCCCACTTTGGCCGAAATAGCGGCAGGCGCTTGGTCACAAGCCGGCGCCAGCTTTATTGACCTTGGGAGCTATACACACATGACCTCTGCCCCTCAAAAGTACCGCCTGTTGACCCGCAGCGACATGGACGGCCTGGTCTGCGCCGTGCTGCTCAAAGAAATGGACATGCTGGGCGAGATCGTCTTTGTGCACCCCAAGGACGTGCAAGACGGCAAGGTCGCGGTGACGGCGCAAGACATCCTCACCAACCTGCCCTATGTGCCCGGCTGCGGCATGTGTTTTGACCATCATTCCAGCGAGGCCGAGCGCAACAACGGCAAGCCCACGCCCGGCTATGTGCTGAAGGCCGATGCCAAATCCGCCGCGCGTGTGGTCTATGAACACTTTGGCGGCAAGGCCCGCTTTCCACGCATCAGCGACGAGATGATGCATGCCGTGGACAAGGCCGACTCCGCCGGATTCACCGAGGCCGATGTGCTGCACCCCCAAGGCTGGGAGCTGCTGTCCTTCTTGATGGACGCGCGCACGGGCCTGGGCCGCTTCAGAGAGTTCCGCATCTCCAACTACCAGTTGATGATGCAGCTCATCGAATGCTGCCGCGACATGCCGATTGCCGACATCCTGGCCCTGCCCGATGTCAAAGAGCGGGTCGATCTCTTCTTCGCCCAGCACGCCCTGTTCCGCGAGCAGATTCAGCGCGTGGCCGAAGTCCACGACAACCTGGTCATCCTGGACCTGCGCAAAGAAGACACCATCTTTGCGGGCAACCGCTTCGTGGTCTACGCCATGTTCCCGCAGTGCGACATCTCCATGCACGTGATGTGGGGCCGCGAAAAGCAGAACACCGTCTACACCGTAGGCAAGTCCATCTTCGGCCAGCGCAACCCCATGGACGTGGGCGCACTGATGCTGGAACACGGCGGCGGCGGCCACCATGCGGCGGGCACCTGCCAAGGGCCGAATGAGCAGGCCGACATGCGCAAGCGCACGCTCATTGCGCAGATTCTTGAGCAGTCCAAGCGGCCGCCGCTGAAGAACGCGGCGTGACCCCTTGCAGGGCACAAGGCCCTGCGATCTGACGACCCCTCGCACTGCGGCGCCCCTGGGCGCCGCTTCAACATATAGGCCAGGCTACGACACAGGTCGGGTTGACGCACGCCGCGGGCCATGTGTATTATTGAATTAATACACCAATGCAGCCCATGGACTTTGCCATCACCCCCAGCGACCCGACGCCGATCTACCGCCAGATCGTCGACCAAGCGCGCCGCTACATCGCCGGTGGCCATTGGCCCGCCGGCCATGAGCTGCCCAGCGTGCGCGCCGTGGCTTTGGCCCATGCCATCAACCCCATGACCGTCTCTAAGGCCTACAGCCAACTGGAGGCCGAAGGCCTGCTGGTGCGCCGACGCGGCATGGGCATGGTGGTGGCCGACCAAAGCCCCCCCAGCGCCGACGACCGCGCCGCACTGCTGATGCCCACCTTAGAAGCCGCTGCACGCCAAGCGCTGCAACTGGGCATTACTCCTGCGGAGGCGCTGGCGGCGTTTGAGCAGACCTTGATCACATGCCTCACCACTCATCGCGCTGACGAGTCATCACCCACGCCACAGATACAGCCTGACTGACATGAACACCCCAGCACTCCGCCTGCAACAGCTCAGCCTGAGCTACGGCCCCCACACCGTCTTGCAGCCCACCTCCTTGGACATCCCTAGCGGCGCCGTGGTCGGGCTGGTGGGCCGCAATGGAGCGGGCAAAAGCAGCTTGCTGCGCTGCTGGGCCGGGCTCACACCGCCGAGCAGCGGGCAAGCCTCGGTGCTGGGCTGCGACAGCATGGACTTAAGTGATGCCGTGCGTGAGCGCCTAGGCCTGGTCAGCCAAGCGCCTGATCTGCTGCCCTGGCTGACCGTGTGGCAGCACATCGAATACATCGGCAGCTTTTATGCGCGCTGGACTGCTGAGCGCGCGCACCAACTTTGCCAACGTCTGGCCTTGAGTGAGACCACCAAGGTGTCTGCGCTGAGTGGCGGCGACCAGCAAAAGCTGGAGATCGTGCTGGCCCTGGCCCATGACCCCGATGTGCTGCTGCTGGACGAGCCCGTCTCCAACCTCGACCCCTTGGCGCGCCGGGACTTTATGCGGCTGCTTTTTGAGTGGGACACCGAGCGCGCTGCGCCACGCACCGTGGTGATCTCCAGCCATTTGCTCAGCGACTTGGAGCGCGTCATCACCCACCTGGTGATGCTCAAAGACGGCCAAGTGGTGATCAACGCGCCGTGGGACGAGGTGCAAGAGCAGCGACACCAAGCCCTGGAAGACCTGTTCGTCAGCGAGGCGCAGGCATGAGCCCGGGCTTGGCACTGAGTTTGACCCTGTGGCGGGGGGCCAAGGTGGGGCATGCGGGGGCGGTGTTCATTGGTTTGTGCGTGGCGGCACCGCTGTGGATGATGTTGTTCAAGGGCGCGCATGACGAATCAAGCTGGGTGCTGGGAAGCTTGCTGATTCCTTTTGCGCCCTTGCTCCAATCTGCGCTGCTCGGCGGGCAATTGGTGCCCACATTGCGCCGCCCCGAGACTCAGCACTGGGCGCGACGAGGGTGGCGGCGGTGGTTACTAGCTTGGGCCTTGCCCTGGTGGGTAGCCTTGGTCATCCCAGCAGCCTTTCTGAGTCAAGCTCATCACGGGGTCACGGTGTGGATATGGTTTAGCGCGCTGCTGGCATTCAGCATGGCAGCAGGCTTGAGCCTGGCTTGGACACGCTGGGTGGTTTCGGCGCTCTTCGGTGCGGTGCTGTTAGCAAGTTGGAGCTCCCAGCAGTGGCTCTTTTCAGATCTCGCCGCCTGGATGCAGGGCGTGAATGCGCCAAGCGTCATGCTGGTGATCAGTGCGATCCTGATACTGGCCTCTGCAGCATTGATTCGCAAGACGGGTCAAGTGCTAATCGGGGCCCCTCTGAAAGCAGACTCGCTCTCACTGACAGACCTGCTCGCATCACCTTCGCACCTTTTGGCGAGAGACAAGCCTGAACAGCGTCAGCTGCGAAGCCTGATCGAAGCCCCTCCTACGCCGGTGGACCGATGGCTGCAGCGGATCATCCCCTTACCCTTGTTCATCGGTTCGGCCATGGTGAGTCGCTGGCTGTGGCCTGGCTTCAACGAATCCCTCGTTCCGATTCTGGTCGCCCTCATCCCAGCAAATCTGTTTGATCTGAACCGGATGGACGGTCGGGTGATGCCACCACCTCGCGGCCTCCTGTTGCCTCGGGGGCTGCATCGTTCTACCTTGCTGCGCGAAGCGCTGTGGCTCTACGGCACCTGTCCGACCACCTGGGGATCAGCGACCTCCAAAGCCTGTGTGACCTTCGGTTTTGCTTGGGGCATGCACTGGACACTCATGGATACGCTGAGTCTGTTCGCAGCCATAGCGGCCAGTCTCTTGGTCGAGCTGAGCTTGGTCGCGATCCGACAACGACATTCCGTTCGAGGAGCTCTGTGGGTTGTCGCAGTGGGGTTGATGTTGGGCCTCTTTGTAGGGGGCCTGAAGGGTGCTGCCGAGCTGTTGCAACTCGACATCGTCGCTGTCATCCTCCTTGCCTCTGGCCTCGTGGCCCTATTAGCTGTCGTCGTCATCGCTTCGCAAACGAGCCGCTGGCGCCGCCTCACCCTGTAAGGCTCACAGCATGTAACTGATCCCCGCCGCCAGCACCGACAGCACGATGCTGCTGGCAAAGGGCAAGAAAATCTCGCGGCCCCAGAGCGTGAAGCGCACATCGCCGGGCAGGCGGCCCAGGCCAATGCGGCCGAGCCACGCGCCCAAGCGGTTGAAAATCAGAAAGGCCAGCAGGAAGACGATGAGCCAGCGCATGGCTTAGAGCCTGTGCGTGCGGTCACCCGCCACAAAGCCCACAGGGTCCAGCGTGACCTCGGCGGAGGCCAGGGCGATGACTTTGAAGAGTTCGCCCATTTCGTGCTCGGTGATCAGCTTTTGGGCCATGGTGCGCTCCTGCACGCTGGCGGCAGCCAGCAGGGGCATCAGGCCGCAGTTCATCAGGAAGCGGGCCTGGCTGGTGTAGCCCAGAATCTGCAGGCCAGCGTCTTGGGCAGCCAGCGCCACGCCGGTGAAATTGACGTGGGCGGTGATGTCTTTGAGGCCGACGTTCACCAGCGGGTCCGTGTCGGCCACATGGGCCTGGTGGCACATCAAAGTGCCGCCAATGCGCTGGGGGTGGTAGTACTCGGCCTCGGGGAAGCCGTAGTCCAGGAACAGGGCCACGCCATGCTGCAGGTGCTCGGCCAGGCTGCGGATAAAGGCCTCGGCCTGGGGGTGGACTTCGGTGGTGGTGCCGGGCACAAAGCCGCTCAGGTCTTCCAGCGATGGGCGCAGATCGGTGGGCCGGTCGGCGTGGGCAAAGGCTTGGGTGGCCTCGTCCCACACCACGCCGCGCTCCAGCCACTGCTGGCCGTCGAAGTGCAGCAGGTTCACCGGCATGGCGTCCAGCACCTCGTTGCCCAGCACCACGCCGCGCATGGCGCTAGGCCAAGTCTGCGCCCACTGCACGCGATCGCCAAAGCGGGCCAGCCGCAGGGCTTGGCGCTCGCGCAGCTCACCCGAGAGGTCAATGATGGTGTAGCGGGCCAGCGGCTGCCCCAGCGCCTCCAGGCTGCTGATCACCTGCTCGGCCAAGGCGCCAGAGCCCGCGCCAAACTCGAACACCTCTTGCGTGCCGGTGGCTTGCAGGGCTTGGGCCACCTGCTGGGCCAGGGCTTGGCCGAACAGGGGTGACAGTTCAGGCGCCGTCACAAAATCACTACCACTGCTGGGCAGGGCGCCAAACTTGCGGCTGCTGTTGCTGTAGTAGCCCAGGCCCGGGGCATAGAGCGCCAGGCCCATGAACTGGTCAAAGGGCAGCCAGCCGCCGTTGCGGGCAATGGCCCCACGAATCTGGGCGCTCAATTCGGCGAGCACGCCCGTGTCAGGGCGGCCATTTAAACTGTGGGGTTCGCCACCGGCTGTGTCAGCAGGCTTGGACGACGGCATTTTTTGCATTCTTGGATTGTAGGTTCGTGCCCCTCCTCACCCCCCTCTCCGCGACGACATCGGCCCCCACCCGCCCGGTCACCTTGGTGACGGGGGCAGCCCGCCGCATTGGCTTGGCCATTGCGTGCGAGCTGGCCGCTGCGGGCCACGATATTGCGCTGCATGTGCGGCGCACCGATGGTGAGGCAGCGGCGGCTGTGCAAGAGGGGGTGACCCAACTGCAAGCCCTGGGGGCCCGCGTGGCGGTGCTGGCCGCCGACTTGAGCGACGACAGCGCCTGTGCGGGCCTGCTGCCGCGCGCGGTGGCGGCGCTGGGGCGGGTGGATGCACTGGTGAACAATGCCTCGCGCTTTGACTACGACGCGCCCGGCCCTGCCAGCAGCCAGGCGCTGACGGCCGAGGCCTTGCGCGCGCACTGGCAGGCCAACACCGTGGCCCCGGTCTTGCTGGCCCAAGCCTTGGCGCAACATGTGGCCGAACGCGGCGGCCAGGCTTGCGTGGTCAACCTGTTGGACCAAAAACTCTGGAACCCCAACCCAGACTATTTCTCTTACACGCTCTCCAAGGCCGCGCTGCGCGAGGCCACGGTGCTGCTGGCGCAAGCCCTGGCACCGGCCGTGCGCGTGGTGGGCGTGGCCCCCGGCGTGACGCTGGTCTCGGGCCCCATGAACGAGGCCGAATTTGCCGCCGCGCACCAGTTGACGCCTCTGCAGCGCTCGTCCACCCCGCAAGACATTGCGCGGGCGGTGCGCTTTTGCATTGAATCCCCCGCCATCACCGGCACCACCTTGTTGGTGGACGGTGGCCAGCACCTGGCCGCGCAGCCGCGCGACGTGCTGTTCTTGGCGCAACAATCATTGAACTCTCAAGGCTAATCTCATCATGCAGACCTCTTTGCTTCACCCTGGCCTGCGCGATTGCCGCCGCCTGTTTTTGCGCGACTACGAGGTGTGGATCAACATCGGCGTGCACGACTTCGAAAAAAAGGGCGAGCAGCGCGTGCTGATCAATGTGGACCTCTATGTGCCTCTGGCCACCTCGACGCCCAAGGCTGATGAGCTGGACGAGGTGCTGGACTACGACTTCATCCGCCGCACCATTGCCGAGCGGGTCTCCAAAGGCCACATCCATCTGCAAGAAACCCTGTGCGACGAGGTGCTGGCCCTGATGCTGGCCCACCCGAATGTGCGGGCCGCGCGCGTGTCCACTGAAAAGCCCGATGTCTACCCCGACTGCGATGCAGTGGGCGTGGAAGTCTTCGGCATGAAAGACTGAGCAAGCACGTATGAGCGACGTTCTCCAAACCCCCGAAGCGAGCGCCCCCTTGAGCGCCGAAGAGCTGGCCGCCAAGCAAGCCAAGAAGGCCGCCTTCGAGACCAACAAACTCAGCAAGCGCCTGCACCGCCAAGTGGGCCAAGCCATCACCGACTTCAACATGATTGAAGACGGCGACAAGGTCATGGTTTGCCTCTCGGGCGGCAAAGACAGCTACAGCATGCTGGACATCTTGATGAACCTGCAAAAGCGGGCGCCCATCAAGTTTGAGCTGATCGCCGTCAACCTCGACCAAAAGCAGCCGGGCTTTCCGGCCGAGGTGCTGCCCAACTACCTTCGCCAAGTCGGCGTGCCGTTTCACATCGAGACGCAAGACACCTACAGCATCGTCAAGAGCCACATCCCCGAAGGCAAGACCATGTGCAGCCTGTGCTCGCGGCTGCGCCGGGGCATCCTCTACCGCGTGGCGCGGGAGCTAGGCTGCAACAAGATCGCGCTGGGCCACCACCGCGACGACATGGTGGTGACCCTGCTGATGAACATGTTCTTCGGCAGCCGGATGAAGGGCATGCCGCCCAAGCTGGTCAGCGACAACGGTGAGTTTGTGGTGATCCGCCCGCTGGCCTATGTGGCCGAGGACGACTTGGTGCGCTGGTCCGATCACCGTCAGTTTCCGATCATCCCCTGCAGCCTCTGCGGCAGCCAAGAGAACCTGCAGCGCGTGCTGACCAAGAAGATGATCCGCGAATGGGACAAGCAATACCCGGGGCGTATCGACAATATGTTCAGCGCCATGGGCAACATCACGCTCTCGCACATGATGGACCGCAAGCTGCATCCGTTTGAGAGCATCAAAGCCACCGGCATCCCTGACCCGCAAGGCGACAAAGCCTTTGACGAGGACGAAGAGAGCTGCGCCACCCCCACCGCAAACGCAGGTAAAGAAGTTCAAACGGTGAGGCTGATGTGGGACGATTCCAAGCCTTGATGAGCCTGCAGACCACGAAGGAGACTGCCATGACTGCTGCGACCTCCCCTGCCCTCACGCGTCGCCACGCCTTGCGCTTGGCGCCCGCGGCGGCCTTGCTGCTGGCAGCCACCCTGGGTGGCTGCGCGCTGGTCAACACCTTCCATGCCGAAGTGGCCAGCTTTGGCGCCTGGGCCGCCGAGCGCAAACCCGGCACCTACCGCTTTGAGCGCCTGCCGTCGCAAGCCACGCAGCCCGAGATGCAACAGTCCTTGGAGGACGCCGCAGCCCAGGCCTTGGCGCGTGCGGGCTTTGCACCGGCCGCCGAAGGCAGCGAGCCCGATGTGCTGGTGCAGATTGGCGCCAAGGTCTCCCGCCAGGTGCGCTCCCCCTGGGACGACCCGCTGTGGGGCCGACTGACGATCGGCACCCGCATGGGTGGCCAATACCCGCGGCTGGGCTGGGGCGTGGTGGCGCCCTGGGGGGCCGTGGAGTATGAACGCGAAGTGGCCCTGCTGATCCGCGACCGCAAGAGCGGTGAGGCCCTGTACGAAACCCGGGCCCGCAGCAACGGCGGCACCGTCGGTGGAACCAGCGTGCTGCAAGGCATGTTTTTGGCCTCGCTGGCCGAGTTTCCCAAGGTCCAGAACGAACCCCACAACGTGGCGGTGACCTTGCCCTGATTTGTAGGTTTTTATGTCCCTGAACATCGTCATCATGGCCGCGGGCAAAGGCACCCGCATGCGCTCCAAGCTGCCCAAGGTGCTGCACCGCTTGGCCGGCACCCCGCTGCTGCACCATGTGCTGCACACCGCCGCCACCCTCCAGCCCACACGCACCCTGGTCATCACCGGCCACGGTGCCGAGGTGGTGGAAGCCAGTGTGGCAGGCCTGGGCGTGGTGGGCCTCAGCAGCGTGCGCCAAGAGCCGCAACTGGGCACCGGCCATGCCGTGCAGCAGGTGGTGCCCCACCTGGGCGATGAGGGTGTGACGCTGATCCTGAACGGGGACGTGCCCTTGATCGAGGCCGCCACGGCCCAAGCCCTGGCCGCGGCCTGCGGCGGCGATAAGCTGGCCCTGCTGACCGTCACGCTGCCAGACGCCACCGGCTACGGCCGCATCGTGCGCAACGCTAAGGGCGGCATTGAGGCCATCGTCGAGCACAAAGACGCGAGCGAAGCCCAGCGCCAGATCCGCGAGGTCTACACCGGCATGATGGCCGCGCCCACCGCCGCGCTGAAACGCTGGGTGATGGCGCTGAACAACCAGAACGCCCAGGGCGAGTTCTACCTGACCGACATCGTGGCCATGGCCGTGGCCGAGGGCGTGGCCGTCACCAGCGCCAGCGCGGCCGATGAAACCGAAGTCCTGGGCGTGAACAGCCCGCTGCAATTGGCCGACCTGGAGCGCCGCTTGCAAACCCGCCGCGCCAACGCCCTGCTGGAGCAAGGCGTGCGCCTCGCCGACCCAGCCCGCTTTGACCTGCGCGGAAGCCTGACTTGCGGCAGCGATGTCGAGATCGACGTGGGCTGCATTTTTGAAGGCGAAGTCAGCCTGGGCGACGATGTGCGCGTGGGCGCGCACTGCGTGATCCGCAATGCGACCATCGGCGCAGGCGTGGTGATCCACCCCTACACCCACATTGATGGCGGCAGCGAAGGCGCCAGCGTTGGCGCGGGCTCACTGATCGGCCCCTATGCCCGACTGCGCCCTGGCGCCGTGCTGGCCGAAGAGGTGCACATCGGCAACTTCGTCGAGGTCAAAAACTCCACCATGGCCCGGGGCTCCAAAGCCAACCACCTGGCTTATTTGGGCGACGCCACCGTCGGCGAGCGCGTCAACTACGGCGCTGGCTCCATCACCGCCAACTACGACGGCGCCAACAAGCACCGCACCGTCATCGGCAACGACGTGCACGTCGGCTCCAACTGCGTGCTCATCGCCCCGGTCACCATCGGCGCCGGCGCCACCATCGGCGGCGGCTCCACCATCAGCCGCGATGCACCAGAAGGCCAGCTCACCGTGACCCGCGCCAAGCAGATGGCGATTGCGGGGTGGACGAGGCCGGTGAAGCAGAAGAAGTGAGCGAAGCGGCCTTGGGCGCTAGGCCTGTCGCAATACACCACTGCGCCGCCCAATAGCTGCTGAGCACCCACAGGCTGGCCAGGGGCAGCGGCCCCGCGAATTTATTGGTGGCCAACAGCGCGTCGCTCAGCATGAAAAGTGCGCCGCCCACAGCCAACACACAGCCGCGCGGCTCGCCTTGGCGCCACAGTACCGCCGCCTGCGCCGCCATGGCGCCCAAGCAGAGCACATAGGCCAGCACCGGGCCGCGCAGGGGGCCCGGCACACCGGGCCAGAGTTGCGACAGCACGGCCGCAGCGATGAGGGCATAGGCCGCAAAGGCCGGCCACCATGCGGCCAGGCGCTGGCGGCGGGTGAAGGCCCAGAGGTAGCACAGGTGGGCCAGCAAGAAGCTCACCAAGCCGGGCAGAAAGCCTTGCTCGGGCCAGAGCAAGGCGATGTCACCACCCAATGAAAGCACCAAGCCCGCCACCACCCAGCGGCGCAACAGAGGCTCGCTCAGGCCGCGCCCCCAGGCGTAGGCAATGATGACCAGGGTGGCCAAGGGCTTGAACACAAAGTTCAGCCACGGCAGGTTCAAGGCCCAGGGGGCGGAGGCGATGGCCAAACTGGCGCAGCCCAGCAAGAGTGCCGCAAGAGCAGCGGGGGAGGCGCGCAAGGTCATGTCGGGATTCCTGCGTGGAAAAGAGGGGGCGGCAGCGGAAACACGGCGGCCCCAAAGGCTCAGCCGGGCAGCTTCTCGACCGTGTCGGCTGCCAGGCACAGGTCCGCCCAGGCTTTGGCTTTGTCCAGCGGCTGGCGCAAGAGGTAGGCGGGGTGGTAGGTGACGACGACGGGCGTGCCCTGATAGCTATGCAGGCGGCCGCGCAGCTTGCCGATGGGCTCTTCGGTGCCCAGCAATTGCTGGATGGCAAAGCGGCCCATGGCCAGAATGAGCTTGGGCTTGACCAGCTCAATTTGACGTTGCAAGAACGGCGCGCACTGGGCCATTTCTTCGGCGCTGGGGTTGCGGTTGCGCGGAGGGCGGCACTTGAGGGTGTTGGCAATGAAGGTGCGCTGGGCCGCGTCGCCCTCGCTGCGGGACAGCGCCAGCGCGGCCAGCATACGGTCCAGCAGTTGCCCAGCCGCGCCGACAAACGGCTCGCCTTGCTGGTCTTCTTGCTCACCGGGGGCTTCGCCCACGATCATCCAATGCGCGTGCTCGTGCCCCACGCCAAACACGGTCTGCTTGCGGCTTTGGCACAGGCCGCAGGCTTGGCATTGGCGCACGGCCTCTTGCAGACCGGCCCAGTCCATCTGGGCGATCTCGGCCGCGCGGGCTTTGTCGGCCTCGGGCCGCAAGGCCTGCACCGCCGCACCCGCCAAGGCCGCAGCGCCGGCCATCGGAGCAGGCTTGTCGCGGGTGACGGTGATGGGCCGTGCAGCCACGGGCGCAGCAGGTGCCACGGGCGCAGGGCTTGGGCGGGGTGCCGCCGTTGGCGGGGCAGGCTCCTGGGCCATCACCGCCGCCTCCACGGGCGCAGGCGCGGGTGCAGATGCCTTGCGTGCCGGGCCCCAGGGCTTCAAGCCCATGGCCGACAAGATGCTCTGTTGGCGTTCAGTCCAGCGCATGGCCAAGACTTTCTTGATTCAAGCGCCAACTCATCAGCACCGCGTCTTCGCGCTGGCCCCCGGCGGCCGGGTAATAGCCTCGACGCACGCCCATCTCGGCAAAGCCCCAGCGCTGGTACACCGCGCGGGCGCGGGCATTGCTGCGGCGGACTTCCAGCCACAGGCTGTGGACCTGGGCCTCGCGGCTGCGCTCGGCCAGGTGGTTCAAGAGGCTCACTGCATGGCCGCGGCCTTGGGCCTCGGGCTTAACAGTGATGTTGAGCAAGTGCATTTCTTCAAAGCCCAGCATGGCCACGTAATAGCCCAGGCATTCGGTGTCGCGCTCGGCGCGGCGCGGGGCTTCGGTGCTGGCTTCCAGCATCCAGGCCAAATAGCCCGACGCCAAGGAGTCGGTGAAATTGCCCCGGCTCCAGGGGTAGGGATAGGCGCGCGGCTCAATGGCCATCACCGTGTCCAGATCCGCCACGCTCATGGGGCGCAGCGTCAGGGTGGCCTGCTGGGGGTTGGGGCGCGCGCTCACGGGGCCGCCCCTTGCTCTTTAGCCAGGCGCTGGGCCAAGCGTTCCGCCGTGGTTTGGGCGACCTTGTCGCGCAGGTAGAGCGGCTGCGCGTCCTCAGGGGCCACCTTGGGGCCCTGCTGCCAGGCGGCGCACGCCAGTGCCAGCAGCGCCTGGGCGCGGTGGGTCACGCCCGCCACCGTGAGCAGGCCTTGGGTGTGCAGGCGCTCGCCAAAGGCCGCTGCCGCCGAGCCCGCCACACAGGCCGGCGGCAAGGCCTGCCAAGCGGCGTTCAGGCTGGGGGCGTCCATCAGCGCGGGCGCGGCCAGCGTCTGCCAGGTGTGGCCGTCGTGGGCGTAGGCGGCGGCATAGATTTCGTCCATGCGGGCGTCCATCGCTACCCAGACGGTGCTGCCAGAGGCTACCGGGGCCTCCAGGTGGGCCGCCTCGGCCACCAGCAGTAAGGAGTCCAGCAGCAGCACAGGTTTGTTCGCCCCAAAGGCCAGGCCTTGGGCCACCGAGATGGCCGTGCGCAGCCCCGTGAAGGCCCCAGGCCCTTGGCCCACGGCGATGGCGTCGAGGTCGGACAAACGCAGGCCGCGCTCCGCCAGCATCGCCAGCAGCATGGGAATGAGATGGGCAGAGGACTGCGCACCCCCGTCAGCGAGCCGGTGCGTGCCAGGCTCGGCCACGGCGCTGCCGTCCCACAAGGCCAGGGCCATGTGTTCGGTCGCGGTGTCGAGTGCCAGCAACTTCATGGGGTCAAAATGGGGCAAGCCGTAAGGGAAATGGGACGGATCTGAGCATGTCTCACCGAGCCTGGAAGTGTAGCCGTGCGAACATCGCCGCCATGCTGAACACCCTGCGCCGCACCGGCGGGTCTCCCGCCCTCGCCCCTTTGGCCGCGCTCTGCCTGAGCCTGCCGCTGACGACCCTGGCCCAAGACCTGCCCGCCGAAGTGGAGGCGGCATTGCGCCGCGCCAAGCTGCCTGAGAGCGCCTTGGTGGTGGCCGTGCAGGAGGTGGGCAGCGGCAGCCAAAAGCTGGGCTGGCGCGAGCGCGAGCCGGTCAACCCAGCCTCGGTCTTCAAGCTGGTGACCACTTATGCAGCCCTGGACCAATGGGGCCCGGCGTGGAGTTGGCGCACCCCGGTCTGGGTGCAGGGCACGGTCAAAGACGGAGTGCTGGAAGGAAACCTCATCATCAAGGGCTCGGGCGACCCGAGCTTGGTGCTGGAGCGGGTCTGGCTGATGCTGCGCCGGGTGCAGCAATTGGGCATTCGCGAGATCCGCGGCGATTTGCTGCTGGACCGCAGCCTGTTCAACCTGCCCGTGGTCTCGCCCAAGGCCTTTGATGACGACGCCAGCCAGCCCTATAACGTGCGGCCGGACGCCTTGATGATGAACTTCAAGGCCGTGACCTACACCTTCACGCCCGACACGGCCCGCGGCCTGGCCCTGGTGCAAACCGACCCACCACTGGCCGGCGTGCGCACCGACGAGACCGTGCCGCTGGCCGCCGTGCCTTGCGAGGATTGGTCAGCCCAGCTTAAACCGCAATGGGGCGAGCCCAAGCTGATGCGCTTTGGGGGGCGCTACCCGGTGAGCTGCGGCGAGCGCAGCTTTTCCATGGCCTATGGCGACCCAGCCAGCTTCAATGCCCGCTTGGTGGAGGCAATGTGGCAGCAGTTGGGCGGCCGCCTCAGCGGGCAGGTCAAGGACGGCAGCGTGCCGCCGGGTTCACGCTTGCTGTTTGAACAGGTTTCGCCGCCGCTGCAACAGGTGGTGCGGGACATCAACAAGTTCAGCAACAACGTGATGGCCGAGCAGGTGTTCTTGAGCCTGGGGCTGGCCGACAAGCCCGCTGGCGCCATCACCCCGGACGATGCCCGCGAACAGGTCCGGCGCTTTTTGGCCAGCCGTTTGGGTGAAGAAGGCTTGAAGGGCTGGGTGGTGGACAACGGCTCGGGCCTGTCACGCGACAACCGGCTGACCGCACAGGGCTTGTCGCGCTTGCTGCAGCAGGCTTGGAGCAGCCCAGTGATGGCCGAGTTGATGAGCTCGCTGCCCATCAGCGGGGTGGATGGCACACTGCGGCGCTCCAAAGCCCCGCAGGGCCGGGCGCACCTGAAGACCGGCTCGCTGCGCGACGTGGCGGCCGTCGCGGGCTATGTGCTGTCCAACAGCGGCAAGCGCTATGTGCTGGTGGCCATCTTGAACCACCCGAATGCAGCCGCAGGCCGCCCAGCCTTTGACGCCTTGGTTCAGTGGACAATCCGCGACGCTCCCACTCGCTGAACCTCGATCACTCATGGACGCTGACAGCCTGCGCTGGCTAGGTTACCCCGCCGCCACTTTGACCACCCTGGCCTTTGTGCCCCAAGCGTGGTTGACCCTGCGCACGCGCAATGTCGAGGGCATCTCGGCCCTCACCTATCTGGCGTTCACCGTCGGCGTGTCGCTGTGGTTGGCCTATGGCTTGGCGATCAAGGACTGGGCGCTGATTGCCTCCAACAGCATCACGCTGCCCATGGCCGCCAGCATTCTGATCATCAAGCTGCAAGAAGACAAACGCGCCAAACACCGCAAGGGCGCTGGCGCGTGAGCTGAGGCCCGTGAGGGCCGCCGTCAGAACGGCAGGTTGGACAGGCGCGAGGTCGCTTGGTTGCCCAAATAGGTGTGGAACACATAGCCCGGCCGGGTGTCGTCCGCCCAGAGGTAAGTGGCCGCAGTGGCATTGGTCACCATCGTCTTGGTGGTGCAGTTGGGCAAGGCGACGCTGCAGGCCGCCACCGTGGCGTTGGCAATGCCGTAGGCGCCCCGAGTGCGGTCGCTGGCCATGGCGCGCGAGAGGTCATCGCCAAGCAACAAACCGATCTTGCTGCCATCGTTGACCAAGCCATTGCGCAGCGCTTCATTGAAGGCTTTGGTCAGTCGGTCCAACAAGGCCAATCGCACCTTGCCATCCGTGGCAAGGCCTTCATTCACCGCCCAAGGAGACACCGAGATGTCTGTGGCGGTAGAGACCAAGACACGAGGGCCTTTGGCCGTGATGGCGTTGACACGGCTTGCCAGGGCCTGACCTTTGGCCTGGATCTCAGCCACCAGCGTCGCCTCACTCAGCGCCGGGTATTTGGCGTAGGCCGCCTTCACATCGTTGAAACCCACCAGCACAGTCAACAAGTCGTTATTGGTCAGAGCATTGCTCGCCTCAAAGGTGTCGACTTGAGTCAAGAACTCATTCACGCCGGCGCCAACGGTCGCCAAATTGAAGGCCTTGATGTCCGTGACATTGTTCGGGTTGCACTGGGCGAAAGTCAGACCGTAATAGGTCGCCACGGTCTGCACCCAAAGGGGGTTGTTGACGCACAGCACGGCGTCGGTGTCACTGATCGCATTGACGCTGTACTTCTTGCCGTCGGTCGTCAGCAGGTTCATCTCATCGCCAAAGCTCAGCAAGCGTGCGGGCCGGAACTGGTCCACCTGCGAGGTGCCGCCGCCGCAGCCCACCAACAAAGCAGTGCTCAGGGCCAACACCGAGAGAGGGGCCGTCAGGCGCGAGGCCCAAGGGGCGAATGTCATAAAAACTCCGTTGTAGTCTAGGCACGCTGCGTCAGGCCGCAGCGGCGCGTTGTAGCCGATCTCGCACCCCTTCCCACTCTGGGGAATCCGGGGGCCGCTCGATCCAGAGGAGCGGGGCTTGGGTGTCATCCAAAGCCCGCAAGACGGCAAACAACTCGTGCGCGCAATCAGACGCATTGTCAGGCATGCGGCGGTGCGGCCACTGTGCGCTTGAGTCGGCCGCCGGAAAGACGGTGCGTGAATATACCGCTGCCACCGGCCCTCCCGTGGCGCTCAATGGTTGCACCAAGGTAAAGGCTGTCTGCAGCTCGGCAGCACTCATCAGCCTGACCTTGGCCCGTGGCGCATAGTGCGCCTCCAGCGTGCCTGAGGCTTTGGGCGCATGCAAGCCCGGCGCTTGCAAGGACTGCCCGAGCACGGCTTCAATGGCGTGGCGGCTCAGTTGGCCCGGCCTCAGCAAGGTGGGCTGCTCACTGCTGCAGTCGACGATGGCCGACTCAATGCCCACCTCACAGTCGCCACCATCCAGAATCAAGAGCGCATCGCCAAACTCTTGGGCCACATGCGCCGCCGAGGTCGGGCTGACCCGACCAAAGCGATTGGCGCTGGGGGCGGCCACCCCCCGCACGCCCAGACGGGCGGCTTCGGCCAACAAGGCCTGGGCCACCGGATGTGCCGGGCAGCGCAAGCCCACCGTGGACTGGCCCCCAGCAGCGGCTTGGGCCAAACCTGGCGTGCGTGGCACGATCACCGTCAAAGGCCCAGGCCAAAAGGCGGCGGTCAGGCGCTGGGCACTCTCAGGCCAAGCGGCGGCAAAGGGCGCGGCATGGGCCGCGTCGAGCACATGCACGATCAAAGGGTGGTCGGCCGGGCGGCCTTTGGCGGCGAAGATGGCGGCCACGGCCGCGTCATCGTCAGCCCGTGCGCCCAGGCCGTAGACGGTCTCCGTGGGCAGGGCCACCAAGCCCCCGTCGGCCAAGCATTGGGCCGCTTGGGTCACGGCTTGCGCCGAAGCGCCCTGGAGCACGGTCATGCTGTGATGCTCACCACGCGGGCAGGCCCAGGAGGCTGGCCGCTTGCAGGGCCACGGCCCGCACGCTGGCCGCATCGGCGCCCGTGAGCGTCAGGTGGCCCATCTTGCGGCCGGGCCGGGCACTGGTTTTGCCGTAGAGGTGCAGATGTGCGCCGGGCAAGGCGAGCACAGCATCCCAGGCCGGTGTGCGCTCGACGCCGTCACGCCACCACAGGTCACCCAGCAGGTTGAGCATGACGGTGGGCGAGTGCAAGCGGGGCGCCACCAAGGGCAGTTGGGCCATGGCACGCACTTGCAGCTCGAACTGCGACACATCGCAGGCGTCTATCGTGTAGTGGCCGGAGTTGTGCGGGCGCGGGGCCATCTCATTGGCCACCAGGCTCAGGCGGCCATCGGCCGCCTTGACCACAAAGAACTCCACGCACAGCACGCCCACATAGTGCATGGACTGGGCAATCGCACCGGCATGGGCCACCGCCTGGGCGGCCAGGGCGGGGTCGACGTCCGGTGCCGGGACTTCCGTCACCGCCAAGATGCCCTCACGGTGCAGGTTTTGCTGCACCGGGAAATGCACCCACTGACCATCCACGCCGCGCGCCACGATCACGCTCAACTCGCGGTGCAGGGCCAAGCGCTGCTCTAGCACGCAGGGCACGCGGCCCAGGCCGGCCCAGGCCTCGGCCAACTCAGCCCGGCTCTGGATGCGCACTTGGCCTTTGCCGTCATAGCCCATGCGCGCCGTCTTCAAGATGCCGGGCAAGAGCGTGTCGCTGACACGGGCCAGCGAGGCCTCAGAGTCGATCAGGGCGAAAGGCGCGCAAGGCACACCGGACGCCGTGATGTGGGCCTTCTCGGCGGCACGGTCCTGGCAGATGGCCACCGCATCGCCGCTGGGCGCCACAGGGCGGCTTTGGGCCAAGGTGCGCAGGGCCTCGGCCGGCACGTTTTCAAACTCGGTGGTGATGGCCTGGGCCACCGCGGCCAACTGCTGCAGGCCTTCGGCGTCGAGATAGGCCTTCTGCACATGATGGTGCGACACCAAGCCTGCGGGGCTGTGCGGGTCGGCGTCCAACACCGCCGTGCTGTAGCCCAAGGCTTGGGCGGCGTGCACAAACATGCGGCCCAATTGGCCGCCGCCCATCACGCCCAAGGTGGCACCGGGCAGCAGCGCTTGGCGGTCCCTTGTGCTCATACCAGGTCCTGCGTCATGGCCCGCGCCACCTCAGTTTGGCGGGCACGATAGGCCTGCAACTGGGCCCGCAGGGCGTCATCACGGTTGGCCAGCATGGCCACAGCAAACAGCGCGGCATTGGCGGCCCCGGCCGTGCCAATGGCAAAGGTCGCCACCGGAATGCCTTTGGGCATCTGCACAATGGAATGCAAGGAATCCACGCCTTGAAGATGCCGGCTGGCCACGGGCACGCCCAGCACCGGCACCACCGTCTTGGCCGCCAACATGCCTGGCAAATGCGCGGCACCGCCCGCACCGGCGATGATGGCTTGCAAGCCTCGCGCCTGGGCGGCTTCGGCGTAGGCAAACATGTCGTCCGGCATGCGGTGGGCCGAGACCACGCGAGCCTCGTGAGCCACGCCGAACTCAGCGAGAATCTGGGCAGCAGCCTTCATGGTCTCCCAATCACTGGAAGACCCCATGACGATCCCGACCACGGGTTGGGCAGTGTTCAAGGCTCAGTGCTCCGACATTGTGTAAACCGGTGATTTTAGGCGACGACGCTTGTGTCGCCAGGGTTAGCCCCCATCTCCCTCTTCTCGGGCGCTCCGGCGCCTTCTGCCCTCCGTAGCCACTCCACGCGACCATGATCGACATCACCCTGCAGAACTTCGAAGCCGACTTGATCCACGCCTCCATGCAGCAGCCGGTGCTGCTCGACATCTGGGCGCCATGGTGCGGGCCATGCAAATCCTTGGGTCCGGTGCTGGAGAAGCTGGAAGTGGCCTACGGCGGCCGCTTTGTGCTGGCCAAGCTCAACAGCGATGAACAGCCCGAAATTGCGGGGCAACTCAGCCAAGCCTTTGGCGTGCGCTCCATCCCGTTTTGCGTGATGTTCTCGCAAGGCCAGCCGGTTGACGGTTTTGTGGGTGCGATTCCTGAATCCGACATCCGCGCCTTCTTGGACAAGCACGTGCCCACTGAGGATGCGCTGGAAGCGGAGGCCGACCTGGAGGAGGCAGAAGCCATGCTCGCCCAGGGCGCAGACCCTTTGAGCGCGCTCGACAAGCTGCAAGAGGCCGTGGCCATTGACCCGGCCAACGATGCGGCACGTCTGGACTACCTCAAGTTGTTGTTGGAGATGGCGCGGCACGAGCCGCAGCGCACCCAACAAGCCCGGCTCGCCTTTGACCCGGTGGCGGCCAAGACCTTGTCCGACACCCGATTTGCTGCGGTGGAGCAGTGGCTGAAGGCCGCTGAAGCCTACCCAAGCGCCCGCGCTGAAGCCGAGTTGCGCGCGGCCTTTGAGGCCAACCGCCGCGACTTTGACGCCCGCTATGCCCTGGCCCAGCGCAAGATGGTGGAGAGCGAACCCACGCAAGCCATGGACGAGTTGCTGGAGATCCTGATGCGCGACAAGGCCTGGAACGAGGGCCTGGCACGCAAGACCTATGTCGCCATCTTGGAGTTGATGAGCAAGCCACTGCCCAAAGCCGCGCCCGAGGCCGCCTCTGGCGGCAAGGGCACGTTGGAGATCGCCGGCCATGCGGCGGTCGCGCCCAATGACCCGGTGGTGGATCAGTACCGGCGCAAGCTCAGCATGGTGTTGTTCTGAGCCATTTGGGGCAAGCCCTCTGGCGGGACGCCCCAGGCCGCTCAGCAGCCCGCCCGGTGCACAGTCAGTGGGCCGACTTCTGAAGCAGGCGGGCGCGCTCGGCCTCGACCCGCGCCAACTGGATGCACAACTCGGCCTGCTGATGCTTCAGCCATTGGAGCTGCCGCTCTGCTTCACGCTGATGCTGGGCTGCCTCCGCAGCCTGGCCCATGACGGCCATGACCGACGCGATCCGTGCGTGCGTGGCCGCAAGGTCGTCGGGGTCGGGCATGTCCGCCACATGCGCCCGCGCGGTGACCAAATCGCGTCGCGCCGCTTCTTGTTCACCCACCTGCCACAAGCACCAAGCGCGCGCCGCATGAAAGTAGGCGCTGTGCGCACCCAAGCCATCGGCCATGGCATTGCGCATATGGGTCTCTAGCAGCGCGGTGGCTTCCTCGTAACGCTTCATGGCCATGCAGACCATGGCCTTGAGCATCGGGTTCCAGGACACTCGATCGGCCTTGCCAATGCCAGCATTGAAGTTGACCGAGGATTCGACCTCGATCATGACGCGCCGCGCCGCCTCTGGGGCGCAACGCCCGAAGGCATCCTCCAGCGCCAGCGCATCGGTTTGAAAAATCATGCGCGTCGAGATGATGGCGCCGATCATGGCGGTGTCACCGTCCAGCGCCGCCAGCCTGTGGGCGGCGCGGTAATAGCCGGCCGACTGCTCTGGCCGGCCCGCATAGCTGTAGGCCCGCGCCATCAACAACTCCAGGCGCGCTGAGGACGCCAGGCACAGCTCGGGCATGGACCAGATCAACTCGTCGGCAAAAGCGGTCCAGAGCCCCTCTTGAAAATCCAGCGACGCCAGCCACACGCTGGTGTGCGCTTGCAAGGCTTGATCGCCAGCGGTGAGCGCGAGCTGCTTGGCCTGGACAAACAGGCCCCGGATCGATGGCGCATGATGGTCGCCGGTGTAGGTCAGCACGGCCTCGGCGTAAGTCGCCCAGCCCTGCAAACGCGGCTCGACTTGGCGCTTAAGTTGGGCCTTGACCTGCCCCAGCGCCATACGCGCCTCCACCATCATGCCCAAGCGCGCCATGGCCACCACGCGCTCTGCCTTCAGGCACTCGCGCTCTAGCGAGGACTCAGACTGCGCGAAGGCTTGGTCGAGTTGCTGCAACAGACGGGGGACGACCATCAATGCTCCTCAGCCCACCAGCCGCTGCAACGCTTCCCGATACTTGTCGGCAGTGTGCGCAGTGACTTCAGCAGGCAATGCAGGCGCAGGGGCTTGCTTGTTCCAAGCTTGGCCATTGACCTGCGCTGACTCCAACCAATCCCGAACGAACTGTTTGTCGTAGCTCGGCGGGTTGGCACCCTCCTTCCAACCCTCCACAGGCCAGTAACGCGAGGAGTCTGGGGTCAGCACCTCGTCCATCAGGGTCAGGGTGCCCTGCTCGTCCAGACCGAATTCGAATTTGGTGTCAGCGATGATGATGCCCTTGGTCAGCGCATAGGCTGCGGCTTCGCTGTAGAGGCGGATCGAGACATCGCGCACGCGGGTGGCTAGGTCCTCACCAATGATGGCCACCATCTGGGCAAACGAGATGTTCTCGTCATGGTCGCCCATCTCAGCCTTGGTGGCCGGGGTGAAGATAGGCTCGGGCAGCTTGGATGCGTTTTGCAGGCCTGCGGGCAGCGGCACACCGCACACCTGTTGGTTCTGTTGGTATTCCTTCCAGCCGGAGCCTGCCAAGTAGCCGCGCACCACCGCTTCAACGGGCAGTGGCTTGAGCCGCTTGACCAGCATGGCACGCCCTTCAACTTGAGCACGTTCGTCGGGGGCCACCACACTCAAGGGGTCTTCGCCGGTCAGGTGGTTGGGCACCACATGGCCCAGCTTGTCAAACCAGAACAGCGCCATCTTGGTGAGCAGTGCGCCCTTGCCAGGGATGGGCTCCCCCATCACCACATCGAAAGCCGACAGGCGGTCTGTGGCAATCATCAGCAGGCGGTCATGGCCGACCGCGTAGTTGTCGCGCACCTTGCCACTGGCCAGCAGCGGGAGAGAGTGAAGGGAGCTGGTGTGCAGGGCGTTGTCCATGGCTCAGGCAAGGTCTCAAAGGCCTGAGATTGTAGGTCGCCCAGGCGGACAGCGACCTGACGCCCCCTCCACAAATCATAGGAGTGCAAGACCGATAGTTTCGGCCTTGCACGCCCCTGAGGGGCTTAGCGGACCTGTTGAGCCAGGGCGCCGCGGGCGTAGAGCCCCGCCATGTCGGACAAGCTCATGCCCTTGATCTTGGCAGCCTGGCCTTCGCAACCGAACTCCAGATAGCGCTGCTTGCAGATCTGCTTGGCGGCTTCGCGGGCGGGCTTGAGCCACTCGCGGGCGTCGAACTTGTCGGGGTTCTCGGCCATGAACTTGCGCACAGCGCCCGTCATCGCCAAACGAATGTCGGTGTCAATGTTGATCTTGCGCACACCGTACTTGATGGCTTGCTGGATCTCTTCGACCGGCACGCCGTAGGTCTCTTTCATCTTGCCGCCGTACTGGTTGATGATGGCCAGCAACTCTTGGGGCACCGAGGACGAACCGTGCATCACCAAGTGGGTGTTGGGGATGCGGGCGTTGATTTCCTTGACGCGGTTGATGGCCAAGATATCGCCAGTGGGCTTGCGGCTGAATTTGTAAGCGCCGTGGCTGGTGCCAATGGCAATCGCCAGCGCGTCCAGTTGGGTGGCTTTCACGAACTGAGCGGCCTCTTCGGGGTCAGTCAGCATCTGGCTGTGGTCGAGCTTGCCCACGGCGCCCACACCGTCTTCTTCACCGGCTTCGCCAGTTTCCAGGCTGCCCAGACAGCCCAACTCACCCTCGACGGTGGCGCCAATACGGTGAGCCATTTCCACCACTTGACGGGTCACATTGACGTTGTAGTCAAAGTTAGCCGGCGTCTTGCCGTCTTCCATCAAAGAGCCGTCCATCATCACCGAGCCAAAACCCAGGTCGAGTGCGCCTTGGCAGATCTTGGGACTGGTGCCGTGGTCTTGGTGCATCACCAAGGGGATGTGCGGGTACATCTCTGCAGCCGCTTGAATCAGGTGCTTGATGAAGGGCTCGCCCGCATACTTGCGCGCACCCGCGCTGGCTTGCAGGATGACAGGGGCGCCGACTTCATCGGCAGCCGCCATCACGGCCTGGACTTGCTCCAGGTTGTTGACGTTGAAGGCCGGAATGCCATAGCCGTTTTCGGCAGCATGGTCCAGCAGTTCGCGCATGGAAACGAGTGGCATGGGAAACCCCGAGGAAGTGAAAGAAACCGGTGCGCCGTGAAGGTGCTAAAGCGCCCTTCAAAGGCCAACGCAGGCCGTAACCGCGTCGTAACTTTCACGATTCTAAAGGCCCCAAGCTCTGTAGAGACTGACAGCCTTAGGGGCTTCTCGCGGGCAAAAACGCGGTCAATCCACCCGGCAGACCTTCAACATATTCGTACCGCCGGGGTAACCCATGGGCTCGCCGCAGGTGATGGCATAGGTGTCGCCCGGCTTGAGCGCGCCCTTGGCCACCAAGATGCGCTCGGCCTCGGCCAAGGCCAAGTCACGGTCAGTGAAGGTGGACATCAAGATGGGCCGCACATTGCGGTAGAGCGCCATGCGCGATTGCGAGGTGGCCTTGGTGGTCAGCGCAAAAATCGGCACCTGGATGTTGTGGCGGCTCATCCACAGCGCCGTCGAACCCGACTCCGTCAACGCGATGATGGCCTTGCAGCCCAGGTGGTGCGCGGTGAACAGCGCGCCCATGGCGATGGACTGGTCAATCCGGCCAAAGCGCTTGTTGGTGAAGTCGGCGTCCAGGTGAACATCCTCGGCACGCTCTGCCTCCTGCGCGATCTGGGCCATTTGCTCTACCGTCTCCACAGGGTACTTGCCTGCGGCAGTTTCAGCACTGAGCATCACAGCGTCGGTGCCATCCAACACCGCATTGGCCACGTCTGAAACCTCGGCGCGCGTGGGCACCGGGTTTTGGATCATGGACTCCATCATCTGTGTCGCGGTGATGGCGATTTTGTCCAGCTCGCGCGCCAGCTTGATCATGCGCTTTTGCAGGGCCGGCACCGCCGCATTGCCCACTTCCACCGCCAAGTCACCGCGCGCCACCATGATGCCGTCGCTGGCGCGCAAGATGGCTTCCAGGTGCGGGATGGCCTCGGAGCGCTCGATCTTGGCGATCATGCAGGGCTTGTGGCGGTAGGGCTCGCCCGCCACATTGGCCAGTTGGCGCGCCATCTCCATGTCGGTGGCATTCTTGGGGAAGCTCACCGCCAGGTAATCGCACTGGAAGCTCATGGCCGTACGGATGTCGTCCATGTCCTTGCCCGTCAGGGCAGGGGCCGTCAAACCGCCCCCTTGCTTGTTGATGCCCTTGTTGTTGGAGAGCTCGCCGCCGATCTTCACCAAGGTGTGAACCTGCTCGCCTTGAACGCGGTCCACGGTCAGCACGATCAGGCCGTCATTGAGCAACAGCACATCGCCGGGCTTCACATCACGGGGCAGCTCTTTGTAGTCCAAGCCCACGCCGTTGATGTCACCGGGCTCGGTGCGCGCAGCGTCCAGCACAAAGGGCTGGCCGTTTTCCAGCATGACGCGACCTTCGGCGAACTTGCCAACGCGGATCTTGGGGCCTTGAAGGTCGGCCATCAGCGCAATGGGCTTGCCCACCCGGGCTGCACAGGCCCGGACCAAGTTGGCACGGTCAATGTGGTCCTGCGCCTTGCCATGGCTGAAGTTCAGCCGCACCACATCCACGCCGGCCCGCAGCAACCGCTCCAGCACCTCGGGGTCGCTGGAGGCCGGGCCAAGGGTGGCAACGATTTTGGTAGCGCGGGGCATGCAAGGAGTCTCCGAAAGTAGTGCCCTTCAGCAGTCTGAGGGGCTGTTGTCAGCACACCATCATACGCAGCCCCAGCCCCTCGGGGGTTACCGTTAGGTTACCGGGGCGCGCAGCGGCCTCAGCGCTTGGCGGCAGCGGCCACATCGGCCACGGCCAAGGCCGTCATGTTGACCACCCGGCGCATGGTGGCTGAGGGCGTCAGCACATGCACCGGCGCAGCGGTGCCCAACAAGATCGGCCCGACCGTGACGCCATGGCTCCCCGTCACCTTGAGCACATTGAACAAGATGTTGGCCGCGTCAATATTGGGCAGCACCAACAGGTTGGCGGAGCCCTTCAGCGTGGTCTCGGGCAGCACGGCTTGGCGGATGGTTTCAGACAGTGCCGCGTCGCCGTGCATTTCGCCATCGCACTCGATGTGCGGGGCCTGCTGCACAAACAGATCGCGTGCGGCACGCATGCGCTTGGCCGAGCCCCGGCTGGAAGAGCCATACATCGAGTGGCTCAAGAACGCCACCTTGGCCGGGAAGCCAAAGCGCTGCACTTCATCAGCCGCCATCTGGGCGATCTGCGCCAGCTCGGCCGCGCTGGGCTCTTCATTCACAAAGGTGTCGGTGATGAACAGGGTGTGCTGCTCCAGCATCAGCGCGTTCATGGTGGCCATCACGCCGCCTTCTTGGCGAGCACCGATGACCGTCTTGACATGCTCGAAGTGCGCATCAAAGCGGCCGACCAAGCCACACAGCATGGCGTCGGCATCGCCGCGCTTGAGCAGCATGCTGGCGATCAAGGTGTTGGAGCGGCGCAGCGCGGATTTGGCGGTTTCTGGCGACACGCCGTCGCGGCCCATCAGCCGGTGGTAGCCCTCCCAGCAGTCGCGGAAGCGCGGGTCGTTCTCTGGGTCCACCACTTCAAAGTCCACACCGGGTTTGAGGCGCAGGCCGGCGCGCTCAATGCGCATGGCAATCACCGCCGGGCGGCCCACCAAAATGGGCTTGGCCAAGCCCTCGTCCAGCACCACTTGCACCGCACGCAGCACGCGCTCGTCTTCACCTTCTGCGTAGATGACGCGCGCCGGCGCCGCCTTGGCCGCCATGAAGACCGGGCGCATCAGCATGCCGGTTTGCGAGACAAAGCGGTTCAAGGACTGGCGATAGGCCTCCATGTCGGTGATGGGCCGAGTGGCCACACCGCTCTCTTCCGCGGCTTTGGCCACGGCCGGCGCAATGCGCAGGATGAGGCGCGCGTCAAACGGCGTGGGGATCAGGTACTCAGGCCCAAACTTCAGTTCTTTGCCGGCATAGGCGGCGGCCACTTCGTCCGAAGCCTCAGCCTTGGCCAAGGCGGCGATCTCGCGCACACAGGCCAGCTTCATGGCCTCGGTGATGCGGGTCGCACCGCAGTCCAGCGCACCGCGGAAGATGTAGGGGAAACACAGGACGTTGTTGACCTGGTTGGGGTAGTCCGAGCGCCCCGTCGCAATGATGCAATCCGGGCGCACGGCCTTGGCCAATTCGGGCCGGATCTCAGGTTCGGGGTTGGCCAGCGCCAAGATGATGGGCTGGCTGGCCATGGTCTTGACCATCTCGGCGGTGAGCACCCCAGCGGCCGAGCAGCCCAGGAACACATCGGCCCCGGCCACCACATCGGCCAAGGTTTGGGCCGTCGTTTGTTGGCAATAGCGCTGCTTGGACTCATCCAGTTTGTCGCCCCGGCCTTCGCGAATGACGCCTTTGGAGTCGCAGACAAATATGTTGGAGGGCTTAACGCCCAGGCCCACCATCAGGTCCAGGCAGGCAATGGCCGCGGCCCCGGCGCCCGACACCGCCAGCTTGACCTCGTCGATCTTCTTGCCCACCAGCTCCAGGCCATTGAGCAAGGCCGCGCCCGAGATGATGGCCGTGCCGTGCTGGTCGTCGTGGAAGACGGGGATGTTCATGCGCTCGCGCAACTGCTTCTCGATGTAGAAGCACTCGGGCGCCTTGATGTCTTCCAGGTTCACGCCACCCAGCGTGGGTTCCATGGCGGCAATGATCTCGACCAATTTGTCGGGGTCGTTCTCGGCCAGCTCGATGTCAAACACATCGATGCCGGCAAACTTCTTGAACAAGCAGCCCTTGCCTTCCATCACCGGCTTGCCGGCCAAGGGGCCGATATTGCCCAGGCCCAGCACGGCCGTGCCGTTGGTGACGACCCCCACCAAGTTGGCGCGCGAGGTGTACTCGGCTGCCAGCGACGGGTCTTCCTCGATCGCCAAGCAGGCATAGGCCACGCCCGGCGAATAGGCCAGGCTCAGGTCACGCTGGTTGGACAGCGGCTTGGTGGCATTGACGGCGATCTTGCCGCGCGTGGGGGTGCGGTGGTAGTCGAGGGCGGCATCGCGCAGGGCCTGTTCGGCAGCGCTGAGGTTTTTTGAGGTCATTCGGTGGAGTCTCCTTGGGAGAAGGCACTGTAGGCTTTGCCAGCAGTCCCCCCATCCGTAGGGCCCACATCATGCCGTTTTTGCATGAATTGATGACGAGGCCTCAGCGCGCAGCGGCCTCACGTCAACCCGCGCTGTTTGAGCCTTAGCGCTGGTCGCTCCACAAAGCGCCAGCTCAGGGCCCCAGCTGCCATCGAAAGGGCCATGGTCAGAGTGACGCCCCAAACCAAGGGCATATCTGGCCAATGCCACAGCAGAATCTTGTTGATGGGCCACGCATAAAGGTATGTGCCATAGGACATGTCGGGCAGGCGATGAAAGGCCAGCGGCCCCAGCCCCTGTTTGGCAAAAACCAAGATGGCATAGCCCCAACACCAGGCCGTTGCCACCTCGGCCAAAGGGTTCAGCGGCATCAACAACAGCCACATCAGCAGTGCGACAGCGGCCCGAGTGCCAGACCAGACCCAACCTGACTCAAACCAAGCAAAACATGCGCCGGCAGAGAACACCATGGCACAGCGCACAAGGTTTTCGACCATGGGCGAAGGGGGCGTCCAGCCGCCCATACGCAGGCTGACAAACGCGACCACCAACACCACCGCCAAAGCTGCCCAGACGCGGGCCTGCTGCAGCGGCAGCAACAGGCCCAAGGCCATCACCAAGAGATAGCAGAAGAACTCATAACGAATCGTCCACAAGGAGGCATTCAGCAGGGGATAGGGTGTACCGGCGAACACAGGTGGCGTGGACGGTGGCGCCAGAGTGATCCAGGTCCAGGCATAGCGCAGCCCATTGAACTGCTCGAGGTACTCTGCCCCGCCGTACATCGGCCCAACGACCAAGGCGCAGATCAAGGACGCGACCGCAAAGCCCGGAAAGATGCGCAACAGCCGCGCGGCCAAGTAGGCGCGGGCTACTGGACGAGCCATCCAGCTCTTGCTCACCAAGTAGCCGCTGAGCACGAAAAAGCTGTCAACGGCCAGTTCGCCAAATGACAGCGTTCCAAAAACCTGGGTCAGCAGTTCTCGCTGTCGATGGCCGTCCTGCAAATCAGGCACGTGCGACAAGATGACCATGCTGGCAAACACCAGCCTGAGCATGTTGAAGTTGTTGTGGCGCTCCGCCATGTCAGCTCGCCCATGTGCTGTTGCGGCGCGCGCAGAATGCTCCAGGGCCTGCAGCACAGGCCCTAGAGCCCTTCGGGTGTCAGCCCGCTGCGCGCTTGCTGAGGATCTCGAAGGCCGGCAAGGTCTTGCCTTCCAACACCTCCAAGAAGGCGCCGCCGCCGGTGGAGATGTAACCCACCTGCTTTTCAATGCCGTACTTGGCAATCGCTGCCAGGGTGTCGCCGCCGCCGGCAATGCTGAAGGCACTGCTCTGGGCAATCGCCTGGGCGATGGCCTTGGTGCCGCCTTCAAAAGCCTCGAACTCAAACACGCCGACCGGGCCGTTCCAAACGATGGTGCCTGCGGCCTTGAGCTGAGCGGCCAACTTGGCGGCCGTCTTGGGGCCGATGTCCAGGATCAGGTCATCGTCGGCCACGTCGGTCGCCGCCTTGACCGTGGCTTCAGCATCGGCCGCGAAACGCTTAGCGCAGACCACGTCTTCAGGAATCGGCACTTCAGCACCACGGGCCTTCATGGCCGCGATGACGGCGGTGGCTTCGCCCAGCAGGTCGGGCTCGGCCAGGCTCTTGCCGATCTTCAGGCCTGCGGCCAGCATGAAGGTGTTGGCAATGCCGCCGCCCACGATCAGGCCGTCCACGTTCTTGGACAGCGCTTGCAAGATGGTCAGCTTGGTGCTGACCTTGGAGCCGGCGACGATGGCGACCAAGGGGCGCTTGGGATTGGCCAAGGCCTTGGAGATGGCGTCGATCTCGGCCGCCAACAAGGGGCCGGCGCAAGCGATGGGCGCGAATTGCGCGATGCCATAGGTGGAAGCCTCGGCGCGGTGGGCAGTGCCAAAGGCGTCGTGCACAAAGATGTCGCAGAGCGCCGCCATTTTCTTGGCGAGTTCTTCGTTGTTTTTCTTTTCACCCTTGTTGACGCGGCAGTTCTCCAGCATCACCACCTCGCCCGGCGCGACTTGCACGCCGTCCACCCAATTGGCCACCAGCTTGACTTCGCGGCCCAGCAACTCGCCCATGCGCTTGGCCACTGGGGCCAGCGAGTCTTCGGGCTTGAACTCGCCCTCGGTGGGGCGGCCCAGGTGGGAGGTGACCATCACGGCGGCACCCGCCTTGAGCGCCAGCTCGATGCAGGGCACCGAGGCCCGCACGCGGGTGTCTTCGGTGATGTTGCCGGCATCGTCTTGCGGCACGTTCAGGTCAGCACGGATGAACACGCGTTTGCCTTCCACTTGGCCTTGGGCCACCAGATCGGCGAATCGAATCACTTTCATGGCAATCTCCTCTTGAGGTTCAAAAACAAAGCAAAAATCAGGTCCAACCCAGGCCCAGGCGCAGCACCAGCAGCACGGCAGTGCCGCACACAATCGTGCCCAGAATGCCTTTGCGCAGCACATACCAGGCGAGGCCCGCGGCCGCGGCGAAAAGGCGGGGGTCCTGCCAGGTTTGGATCAGGTGGCCTTGGGTCAGCACGGTTTCAGGCACCACAATGGCGACCAAGGCCGCCAAGGGGGCGTAACGCAGCGCATCACGCAGCCAATCAGGCATAGGCAGGTCGGTCTTGGGGATGAGAAAGAAGCTGCGGCACAGCACGGTGATCACCGCCAAGCCCACGATGGTGAAGAGCGCCATCCATTCATTCATGGAGCGACTCCCCGCTGGCGGCGCTGCCATTGCTCCAGCGCCAGCCCGGTGACGATGGCCGCGACGATGGCCACCACGATGTGCAGCTTGAGCGGCAAACCATAGGACGCCACGGCGGCGACCGCCGCCACGCCGGCCGCCGCCCAGGTGGTCGACGTGGTCAGCAATGAGGCGGTGATGCCCAGCAGCGCCAGCACACCGGCGTAGCCCAGGCCCCAATGCGGCGGGATCACGTTGGCCAACAAAATGCCCGCCACGGAGAAGGTCTGCCAAGCCACCCAATTGGTGGCCACGCTGCCCCAGAAATAAGCTTCTTGGCCATCGGCGGGGCGAGGTTCAGGGAAGCGCCGCTGGAAGAAGATGTAGTTCAAGTCGCCCGTGAAATAGCCCAGCGTCAGGCGGCGCTTGAGCGGCAAATGCGCGAAGTAGGGCCGCAGGCCGGCGCTGAAGATCACAAAGCGCAGATTGACACAGGTCGCGGTGGCCCAAATCAGCCAGACCGGTGCGCCGGCGATGATCAAGGGCAACGAAGCCAGTTGGGCGCTGCCCGCGAACACCAGAAAGGTCATGGCCAGGGAGAGTGGCACCCCCAGGCCCGACTTGACCATGGCCACACCGGTCACCAAGCCCCAGGCGCCAATGCCCAGGGCTGCGGACGCCATATCGCGGGCGCCGCGCTCAAACTCAGGGTGGTGGCGCAGGGCCAGGACGGAGGGCAGGGAATGCATCCCGCCATTGTCCTATGACGCGCAGCGCTCTCAACAACGCCCGGACGGGACGGCTGGCGTCCGCAGGCACTGCCCCGTTTGGCGCGCCTCAGTGAGCCGCTTTGCCGGCGGACTTGACCGTGGATTTGTCAGCGGATTTGTCTGGCGCTTTATCAGCGGCCTTGTCTTCGCTGGCTGCGTGCCCATCAGCGGCTGCGCCGTGAGCATCGCCCTCTTCACCCTCGGCGGGCGGCTTGGGCTTGGGTTTGGGCGGGTCGCGCGGCACCACCGGGATCACCGGCTCCAACTTGTTTTCCCGCATGTAGTCGTCCATTTCGCGCCAGCCGGTGTACATGGCGGCTTTGTCAGACTTTTTGTTCAGCGTGTAGCAGTCCTCAATGGCCCGCCCGGCATGGCGGCAGGCCGCCCCCAAGGCCTTGCCCTCGGCCGTGCGCTTTTCAGCGACCACGGTGGCCGATTCGATGCCCAGCATGTCGCAGCCACCCAAGGTCAGGGCGGAGGCCAGCAGAGCAAGCGACAGAAGAGGTGAGCGCATGGCGGTGAGCAAGAGAGCCGAAGGACGCGGCACATTGAGGGTGCCTCTGAGGTCTTATCGGCCACACACCGTTGTCGCTTGAGGGCGCGATGCGCCCTGCCCTGCAACAGCTCGTGACGGCAAACCGCCGCTCAGCGCCCCATGCTTCGCGCCATTTCCAGCAGGCGCTCGACCCGCTCCTCGGTGGCCGGGTGCGTGGAGAACAAGCCCCGCAGCCCACCACCAGACAGTGGGTTCATGATCATCATCTGGGCGGTTTCGGGATGCTGCTCGGTGGCCTGCAGAGGCACACCTTGGGCGACCCGCTGGATTTTTTGCAGAGCCGAGGCCAATGCAGCCGGGTCGCCAGAGATTTCGGCGCCGCCACGGTCGGCCTCAAACTCACGCGAGCGGCTGATGGCCATTTGAATCACGCTGGCCGCCAGCGGGGCCAGGAACATCACCAAGATAGACACGATGGGATTGACCGGGCGGCCTTCGCTGTCTCGCCCGCCCAACATCATGCCGAAGTTGGCCAGCATGGAGATGGCGCCAGCCATGGTGGCGCTGATGGTGGAGATCAGGATGTCGCGGTTCTTGACATGGGCCAGCTCATGGGCCATCACGCCGCGCAGTTCGCGCTCGTTGAGCACCCGCAAAATGCCGGTGGTGGCCGCCACCGCCGCGTTCTCAGGGTTGCGGCCGGTGGCAAAAGCATTGGGTGCCTGCTCGTTGATCAGGTAGACGCGCGGCATGGGCATCTGCGCCCGCTCGGCCAGCTCTTGAACCATGTGATAGAACTGCGGCGCACTCTGGGCATCGACCTCCTGCGCGTTGTACATGCGCAGCACCATCTTGTCCGAGAACCAGTAGCTGTAGAAGTTCATGCCCACGGCCACCGCGAGCGCGATCATCATGCCCGTCTGGCCCCCCAGAAACTGGCCAATGACCATGAACAGGGCGGTGATGGCCGCCATCAGGATGGCGGTCTTCATCAGATTGAACATGCCGAGAACTCCTTGGAGGTGTGTGGGCAGGAAGCAGCCCACCGCCCCCTGAGATGCGGGCGGACCCGCAAAGTTCAATCCGCCAGGAGAAGCGACTGCCCCACCAAACCGGGCCGCCCCTGCAAAAAGGCGGCAATCGGGCCCCGCCGCCCGCCGGGGCGCTGCACCTGCTGCAGGGCCAAAGCGCCTTGCCCACAAGCCACGATGAAGCGGTCGCCACTGGCATCCAACACCTGGCCGGGCTGGCCGTGAAGGCCGCTCAGCACCGTGGCCTGCCAGACTTTGACGGACTCGCCAGCGCAGTCAAAGCTCACCCCAGGGAAGGGGTCGAAGGCCCGAATACGGCGGGAGATCACTTCAGCCGGCAGGGTCCAGTCCAGTGCGGCTTCCGATTTCTCGATCTTGTGGGCATAGGTAATGCCTTCGCTGGGTTGCGGCGTGGCCGCCAGAGGCCCAACGCGCAACTGCTGCAGTGCGGCCACCACCATGCGACCGCCCATGGCCGCTAACTCGTCATGCAAGCTGGCGGTGGTGTGCTGCGCTTGAATGGCAAGACGCTCTAGGGCCAGCATGTCCCCGGTGTCCAGGCCCTCATCCATTTGCATCAAGGTGATGCCGGTTTCGGCGTCGCCGGCCTCGATGGCACGGTGGATGGGCGCCGCACCGCGCCAGCGCGGCAGCAGCGAGGCATGGATGTTCAGGCAGCCCAAGCGCGGCAAGGTCAGCACCCAGGCGGGCAAGATCAGACCATAGGCAGCCACCACCAGCACGTCAGGGGCCGCTGCTTGCAAGGCTTGCTGAGCAGCCCGTGCGTCCTCGGGATACTTGCCGTCCAGACGCAAACTCCGCGGCTGAGCCACCGGCACACCCCATTCTTGCGCGGCCTGTTTGACCGGCGACGCCTGGAGCTTCATGCCGCGCCCCGCCGGCCGGTCGGGCTGGGTCAGCACCAGCGGCGGCTCAAAGCCTGCGGCGTGAATCGCCCGCAAGGCCACCGCCGCAAACTCGGGCGTGCCCGCAAACGCAACCCGCAGACCAGCCGGCGCAGCCCCAGGCACAGAAGCCATGCTCATGGCCTTTGCTCGTCACGCGTGCGCTTGATCATCTTGACCTTGATGCGCTCGCGCTTGAGCAGGCTCAGGTACTCGACAAACACTTTGCCGCGCAGGTGGTCCATCTCGTGCTGGACGCAGACCGAGGCCAAGCCTTCGGCCTCGAACTGGAAGGGCTGGCCATGGCGATCGAGTGCTTTGACCGTCACCCGGGCATGACGCTCGACCTTGTCGTAGATGGTCGGCACGGAGAGGCAGCCTTCGTCGCCCAGCATCATCTCGTCGCTGACGGCGATCAACTCAGGGTTGATCAAGACCAAGGGCTGGTCGTGTTTTTCGGAGGTGTCCATCACGATCAAGCGCTCATGCACATCGACCTGGGTGGCGGCCAGGCCCACCCCCTCAGCGGCGTACATGGTTTCCAGCATGTCGGCGGCCAATGTGCGAATTCGGTCATCGACCTGGGCAATGGGTGCGGCCACCTTGTGCAGGCGGGGATCGGGATAGCGGAGAATGTTCAGAAGAGCCATGAATCAGCACGGTTGCGGCCTGGCAAGGCCTGGGCAGGATGTTGAGGCGACACAACGAGCGGGCGTTAACCCGGTCAAAGACGCGAATGGTTTCTCATTGGCGACCCTTGTTTCATTGCGGCATCAAGGCTTTAGGGGCAGAATTTGCGGAGCTTTCTCAGCATTTCAGCGGGTGGTTATGTGCACACCCCGTCAAGAATCGCACCGGGGTTCACACCCGGAATTGTTGCACTGCCCAGAATTTCCGGCTCATTGCCCGGGAGCGACACACCATGAGCCGATTCCATCACCGTCCACCTTTTGCCTTTTCGCTGGCCCTCAGCGCCGTGTTGACGCTGTGCGCAGCAGGCCCCGGCGCCTTGGCGCAAGGGGTTACGCCACAGCAGCAAGCCACGGCCAACAAGGTCGCCGACGCAGGTGTACCGCTGTCCGAGTTGGCTGCCAATGCCCCCGACAGCTACACGGTCAAGCGCGGCGACACGCTCTGGGACATCTCCAAGCTGTTCCTCAAGTCGCCTTGGCGCTGGCCCGAGCTGTGGGGCATGAACAAAGCCGCCGTTCGCAATCCTCACCTGATCTACCCAGGTCAGGTGTTGGTGCTGGAGCGTACCGCCGACGGTAAGGCCGTGTTGCGCATGGGCAAGCAAGTGGGCGGCCCTGGCGGCGCGAGCGGCGAGGCCGGCCTCACCAAGCTCAGCCCCAGCGTCCGCGCTGAGCCCCTGACCTTGGGCGCGATTGCCTCCGTTCCCATGCAACTGATCGGTCCCTTCCTCACCGATGCAGTCGTCTTTGACAGCAACGAATTGGAGTCGGCCCCTCGCGTGGTGGCGACCCAAGCGGGCCGCATGTTGGTCTCCAAGGGTGAAGTGGCCTATGTCCGGGGTGACGTGGACGCGGCCCGTAATTGGCAGATGTTCCGCAGCCCCAAGCCGCTGCGCGACCCCCAAACCGGCCAAGTGCTCGGGTTTGAAGCCCGCCATGTTGGGGTCGCCGAGATCGTGCGCCGTGGCGAGGGTGCCGCGGGTTCGGGCCTAGGGGCGGATGGCAAAGACTTGGTCGTGCCGCACAGCATTCGCGTCACCAGCCTGCGCGAAGAGGCTGATGTCGGCGTCCGCCTCGCTCCGCTGCCGGCCCGCGACACCGAGGCCTTTGCACCTCACAGCCCCAATGGCCCGGTCGACGGCCGCATCGTGTCCATCTATGGTGACGGCCGAGTCGCCGGCCAAAACCAGATCGTGGCCATCAACCGAGGCGCCCAAGACGGCATGGAGCGCGGCCATGTACTGGCGCTTTGGGCCAAGGGCGGTATCAAGCGCGACTCAATCACCGGTGACCGTGCCACGTTGGCCATCCCCGATGAGCGCCACGGCACCTTGTTTGTGTTCCGGGTATTCGAACGCGTCTCCTATGCCCTGATCCTGCAGGCCGAGCAGCCGGTGCAGGCGGGCGATCGCTTCAGCCAACCCTGAGGACAAAGGCAGACCATGGCCGACGGCAAGGAGCTGGAAGCCTGGTTGTATTTGAACCCTCGCGCTGGTCTTGGGGCCGCGGCCGTGCGGCGTCTGCTGGCGGCCTTTGGGTCACCCCAAGCGGTCTTGGACGCAGGCCCTGGCGCTTGGCGTGAAGTGGGCGGCGCGGACGCCGCCAAAGCCTTGGCGCAGCCCAGCGACTTGGCGCAGCAGATCGTGGCGCACGGCCTGCAGTGGCAGGCCACCACGCCGGGCGCCCAGGTGATCGCACTGGGCGAGCCTGCCTACCCGGCAGCCTTGCTCCAAACGGCGGACCCACCGTTTCTGCTGTTTTGCCGCGGCCAAGTGAGTTTGCTGCAGCAGCCCTCACTCGCCATTGTCGGCAGCCGCCATGCCACGGCCCAGGGCATTGAGAACGCCCGCGCCTTTGCCAAGCACCTCAGTGACGCGGGTCTGTGTATCGTGTCCGGTCTGGCCGCAGGCATCGACGGCGCCGCTCACGAAGGCGGCTTGAGTGGCCGAGGCAGCACGATTGCGGTGATGGGCACGGGGCCGGAACAGCTTTACCCGCGCCGGCACCAAAAGCTCGGCGAGCGCATTGCGCAAGAAGGCCTGTTGCTGACCGAGTTTGCCCCCGGCACGCCACCGCTGCCAGCGCACTTTCCGCAGCGCAACCGCATCATTGCGGGCCTGTCACTGGGGACCTTGGTGGTGGAGGCCGCGGTTCAATCGGGCTCCTTGATCACCGCCCGCATGGCCTCGGAGTGTGGCCGAGAAGTCTTCGCCATTCCCGGCTCCATCCACTCCCCCGTGGCCAAGGGCTGCCATCGCTTGATCCAGCAGGGCGCCAAGTTGGTCGAAACGGGTGAAGACATTTTGCAAGAGCTGCGGGCCCAGACGGCGCTATTGAGCCCACCCAGCGCACGTGCGCCGGAGGGTGTATCACCAGCAGTCGCCAGCGCCCGCACCACGGACCCTTTGCTGCTGGCTTTGGGGCAAGACCCCTTGTCGCTGGATGCACTGGTGGCCCGCACGGGCTGGCCTGCCGCCACCCTGTCTGCGCGGCTGCTGGAGCTGGAGCTCACCGGCGAGGTTGCCCGGCTGCCCGGTGGCTACTTTCAACGCTGCGGCCAGGCTTGACGGGCTGCTGCCCGCCCAGGCGGGCCGGCTCGGGTATAGTGGCTCGCATCATGTTTGAAGTTCTGGTCTACCTGTACGAAAACTACTGGCGACCTGACGCCTGCCCCGAGCCCGATCAGCTCAGCCGCAAGCTCTCCGCTGTAGGGTTTGAGTCCGACGAAATCCAGGAGGCGCTGAGTTGGTTGTCTGGCCTCAACGGCCACGCACAATCGCGGGCGCTGCTGGATGACTCCTCGTCGCGCAGCCTGCGCCTCTACGCCCCTCAAGAGCAGGAGCAGTTGGGCGCTGAGTGCATCGCATTCATCAGCTTCTTAGAGTCCGCAGGCGTGCTGACCCCGGCATTGCGCGAGTTCGTCATCGACCGTGCTTGGGCAGTCGGCGCCGGCCCTCTCTCGCTGGATGACCTGAAGATCATCGTCTTGATGGTGTTCTGGAGCTTGGGCGAAGAGCCGGATGCCTTGATCCTGGACGAGCTGTTCGTCGCGCCTGAAGATCGTTTGATTCACTGAAGCGCTGCCGGGCGCAGCCGAAGCCCCGGAGACGCTCAGCAATCAGCCCACGCCGCAGCTATCCCAGCAAACGTGCCGGGTCAGCGTTGATTTTGCTGATGGCGCTGCGCGTGGCGGCCGTGGTGAGCGACTCTTCTTGGGCCGGAATCAGCAAGCCGGCCTGCAAGAACGCCGCCAAGCGCGCCTTTTGGAACAACACGCAGCGGCCATTGGCACCGTTGAACAAAGTGAGCTGCTTGCTCATGCCTTGCCACACCAGACGCACGCGCTCTTGGCGGCCGCGGTAGTCCAGGTGGAAGGACTCGCCTGGCTGCAGGCGTTCGGCCATTTCCAGCATTTGTGGCCCCGGCAAGGAGCCACCATCGCTGACCACTTCTAGGCCTTCTTGCTCATGGCTCGCTTCGTCCAGCACCCAGGACTCATCGAGCTCGAAGTCCTCGTCGGGCAGCAACTCTTCAATGGTTTCCAGGCGCCGCTTCAAGGCGTCGAGCTGCTCATCACTGATGCTGACCGCGCGCGCACCAAAGGCGGCCGCCAGGGCCAAATTGAGGCTTTTGAGGGACTCGTCTTGACGCTGGGTGGACAGACCGGCCGACGTCATGCCTTGGCGCAAGGTGGCCAACAGTGGCGGCAGGCGGCGGATGACCTCGGCCCGCTCTTCGCGGGTGGTCTTGGCGCCCGCCGTCCACAGCAGCTCAGTGGCGGCTCCGCGGACACGTCGCACCTCTTCGCTTTGCGCACCGTGGCGCACGGCGGAGGTGGCCAGCACATCGGCCCAGATGTGGAAGAGGAAGTCGCGCACGCCGTCTTGCACCGGCACGTCACTGAGCATCTTGCGCAGCTCAATGGTGTACTGGATGGCCAGCGTTTCACGCTGCTCGACCTGCTCCGCCAAAGACACGGCAAAGCGCGTGGTGTCGTTGTGGTCGCGGAAGTAGGCCTCTAAGAACTTTTCGAACTCGTTGAGCACCGTCTGAAAGACGCGGCGCCCCGTGTCCGGGAAGGCCTCGACCACCTGGACCACGCGGCGGATTTCGGTCTCCAAGGGAGAACCGATGACGTCGGCATCGCCCTCAAAGCCCATTACACACGCGCCCATGCGGTCGATCAGACGGCGCGCGGGGTGTTCTTCGCTGGAGAAGAAATCGGGTTCGGCAATCGCGACCCGAAGGGTGGGCATCTGCAGTCGAGCAAACCAGACCCGCAAGGACGCGGGCAAGCGGTCCTCGGTCAGGATGGCTTGAAACAGCAGGGCGACCAACTCGATGGTCGCGCGCTCCGCGGGGGACGATGCGGCTTGCTTAAGGTCAGCATGGCGCTCGCGGATGTTGCGCAGCAAGGCCGACGGTGATGGGTCGGAATGCGTGTCGCTGGAGGGCAGCTCGACCTGGTGCGCCACCCGGGCCTGCACCTGCTCCATGGCCTGTGCCAGGCGCTGCGAGGGCGCTCTGGGGCTGGAGGTGTCTTTGAAGCCGGGGAGATGCCGCTCCATCATGGCGCTGAAATGCGCGCCCACCGGGCTCGGCTCGCCCCAATGCGCCGGCGCCGGCCGGGTCAGCATCCGGGTTTCGTCATCCAAGTTCGGCAGGCGACCCGCCGCAGCGGAGCCCCTCTGGGCTGCCGCCGTTTGGCCGGGGGGGATCGCGGGCGCACCTCGATAGCCTTGGCCCTGCACTGGGTCAAAGGTGCCTGTGGCTTGAGGGGAGTAAGCCCCACCGTAGGTGCCCGTGGCATAGGGCGAGCCCGCCTGCGTGCCATAGGGGCCGACACTGGTCGACATACCGGTCGGGCCGCCGCCGCCATCGGCGGGAATGTCGAGCTGTGGGCGGCCGCTGCTGTGGCCTTCAGCGCGCCGGATGAAAGGCCGCAGGTCGACCTCGGGCAGAACGCCCCGCTCCACCAACCAGGCATTGGTCTCGTGATAGGCCTCCAGCAAACGCTGGCCGCAGGCCTTGTGCATGTCTTGTTCCAAGGCCTGCCAGGTTTTCAGGCTCAAGCCCACCGCCATCCATGACTTCACGAGCAGGCGAGCAATATTCTGGGCCTTGAAGACATCCGTCTCATCGACATCCTGACGCTGGCTGATCTTGGCCAGACGGGCCCGCAGGTCGGTGTATTCCCAGGTGGTGATGTCTTGGAGTGCAAGCGAAAGGCGCGACATGATGATGTCACGGTCCACCGTTTCGTCGTCAACCAGCGACAGATCAACCCGCACCGCCAGCGAAGACACCAAGGCGGTGGCTGTCGAGCTCAACGAGTCGCCCGCACTGACCCGCTCCCGCAGGTCCTCGCCGAGCTGCGCCGGCCAAGCGCCAGCATGGCGCTGGATATCCTGGAACATGTCCCGTCGGGCCTGGGCGACCGCCCGCTCGGCGGTCAACTCCACGAGCTTGGCGGCACTCTCCGTGGCGGCATCCAGCAAAGCCTGCGTGTCCTTCACGAATTGCTCCGCGAAGAACAGCCTTGCCTGATCGATGATTCCGCCTGGTGAAGCGTGCCCTGCCATGTCTGATGGAATGAATATGCCGATGCTAACGGCCCACTCTACACCACTGCACCGGAATTGGGATCATTGACATCGCCCTCTTTGGCCGGCCCAGCCTTGACCAAATCTTCACGCTTTACCCCGAGCCACATGGCAATAGCGGCCGCGACGAAGACCGAAGAGTAGATGCCGAACAAAATTCCGATGGTCAGCGCAACTGCGAAATAGTGCAGCGTCGGGCCACCAAAGAGCAACATCGACAAAACCATCATCTGGGTTGAGCCGTGCGTGATGACGGTACGGCTCATGGTCGATGTGATGGCGTGATCGATGACTTGTTGGGTGTCCAGCTTCCGATACTTGCGGAAGGCTTCGCGAATCCGGTCGAAGATCACCACGGATTCATTCACCGAGTAGCCCAAGACTGCCAGCACAGCCGCCAACACCGACAGCGAAAACTCCCACTGAAAAAAGGCGAAGAAGCCCAAGATGATGATCACGTCGTGCAGGTTGGCGATGATGGCCGCGACCGCGAACTTCCACTCGAAGCGAACAGCCAAGTACACCATGATCCCCAGCACCACAAAGAGCAGGGCCATGGCGCCGTCGATCGCAAGCTCTTCACCGACTGAAGGACCCACGACCTCGGTGCTGGTCAGCTTGACCGGCTCCGTGTCGCCCACCAAACAGGCTTGGCGCGTGACCTGCTCGCCCTTGGGCGTGGTTTCGGTCTTGGATTGGACCGTGCCCGACTCCGCAGCACACAGCTTGGCAAAGACCTTCTCGGTCAACTCAGCCTGCTTCATGTCCCCACGCAGGGGCAAGCGGATCAGTGCCGAGCGCGCAGAGCCGAAGCCTTGGACCTGAACTTCACCAAACCCCATGCTCTCGACGGTGGTTCGGGTTTTGTTCAGGTCAGCAGGTGCCGCGTACTCCACCCCCAAGACAGCACCACCGGTGAACTCGATGGAGAAGTGCAAGCCCCGAGTGACCAAGAAGAAGACTGCGGCTGCGAACGTGAGCGCCGAGATGATGTTGAACACCAGCGCATGCCGCATGAAGGGGATGTCGCGCCGGATACGGAAGAATTCCATGATGGAGTCCTGTGCTGGATCTCAGGGCAGGCACTCCGGAGAGCACCTGCTTGGGTTGAATGAGGAAGCGTTCAGCGGCCCGCCGCAGCGTCGGAGCGAGGTGCGGCCAAGGCGTCTGAGGCGCCTTCGGTCTCCGCGGCATCCGCAGACGACACCTCGGGCGCGGCTTGCGGCCGCCACACTTGGCCGATGGACACAGACTTCAGCTTCTTCTGACCGCCATACCAAAGATTGACCAAGCCGCGCGAGAACATCACCGCCGAGAACATCGAGGTGACGATGCCCAGACAGTGCACCACGGCAAAGCCCTTGATGGGGCCGGAGCCGAACACCAACAGGGCCAGACCGGCAATCAAGGTTGTGACATTGGAGTCGAGAATCGTGGCCCAGGCCCGCTCATAGCCCGCATGAATGGCCGCCTGCGGCGAGGCCCCGGAGCGCAACTCCTCCCGGACACGCTCATTGATCAGCACGTTGGCGTCAATGGCCATGCCCAGGGCCAGCGCGATAGCGGCAATGCCCGGCAAGGAGAGCGTCGCCTGCAGCATCGACAAAATGGCCAACAAGAGCAGGAGATTGAAGCCCAAGGCCAGGGTGGAGAACACGCCGAACAGCATGTAGTAGAGGCACATGAACACCGCGATGGCGGCAAAGCCCCACACCACGCTGTAGAAGCCCTTTTCGATGTTCTCCTTGCCCAAGCTCGGGCCAATGGTGCGCTCTTCGATGATTTCCATCGGCGCGGCCAATGAGCCCGCACGCAGCAGCAACGCGGTGTCATTGGCCTCTTGGGTGCTCATGCGGCCTGTGATCTCGAAACGAGCGCCCAATTCACCTCGAATGACGGGCGCGGTGACCACTTCACCCTTGCCCTTTTCGAAGATCAAGATGGCCATGCGCTTACCGATGTTCTCGCGCGAGATATCGCGCATGATGCGCGCGCCCTTGGCATCTACACTCAGCGACACCGAGGGCTGCTGGTTCTGGTCAAAGCCAGGCTGAGCATCGGACAGCGAATCGCCGGTCAGGACGACCTGCTTCTTGACGATCAGCGGCGCACCACCGCGCTCGACATAGCGCTCCGTGCCAAAGGGAACTGGGCCAGTGCCGGCGGCCGCAGCCCCGGCTTCGGCGCTTTCGTCGACCATACGCAACTCGAGCGTAGCGGTCCGGCCGATGATGTCTTTGGCTTTAGCGGTGTCCTGCACACCAGGCAGCTGAATCACCACGCGATCCAGCCCTTGCTGGGCAATGATGGGCTCGGCCACTCCCAACTCATTCACCCGGTTGTGCAGGGTGGTGATGTTTTGCTTCAGCGCCGCATCTTGAACCTTGCGCGCCGCTTCCGGCTTGAGCGCCCCCACCAGCTTGAATTCGCCGTTCTCAGCGGCCACATCGGTCCAGACCACATCAGGCTGGCTATCGAGCAAGGCGTTCTTGGCCGCCAGGCGCAACGCCGCATCGCGGAACAGCACGTGCACATCATTGCCATCGCGGCTGATGCCAGCGTGACGGATGTTCTTGTCGCGCAGCAGCGAGCGCACATCATTGGTCAGCGATTCAGCCTTCTTCGTCAGCGCAGCACGCATGTCCACTTGCATGAGGAAGTGGACGCCGCCCCGCAGGTCCAGGCCCAGGTACATGGGGTTGGCATGCAGGGCCGTCAGCCACTGCGGCGAGCGTGAGATCAGGTTGAACGCCACCACATAGCTCGGATTGGCCGCATCGGGGTTCAGCACCCGGCTGATGGCGTCTTTGGCCTTGATCTGCGTGTCGGTGTCCGGGAATCGCGCCTTGATGGAGTTGCCATCAAACTGGACGAAGTCGGGCTTGACGCCGGCCTCAGCCAAGATCGTCTCGACCTGCGACACCATGGCCGGCGTGACTTTGACGGTCACCTTGCCGCTGGAGACCTGGACCGCTGGGGCCTCTCCGAAGAAGTTGGGCAAGGTATAGATCAAGCCCACCACCAGCGAGACAGCCAGGATGAGGTACTTCCACAAGGGATAGCGATTCATGCGTGCATCCTCAGGCGCCTGGGCCTGGGTCAAAGAAAAGGGAAAGCCCGCGCAGTGGCACGGGCTCCAGCCTCAACAAGCTGCGATTACTTCACGCTGCCCTTGGGCAAAACCTGCAACACCGAGGCGCGCTGCACTTGCAACTCGACCCCTTGCGAGACTTCAACGTGCACATAGGCATCGCCCAACTTGGCGATCTTGCCCAATACGCCGCCAGCGATGATGACTTCGTCACCCTTGGCCAAGGCGTCGATCATGGCCTTGTGCTCTTTCTGGCGCTTCATTTGAGGACGAATCATGATGAAGTACAACACCACGAACATCAGCACCAGAGGCAGGAAGGACATCAGGCCGCCGGCACCGGCGGGGGTCGCTGCGGGGGCTGCAGCTTGGGCATATGCGCTGGAAATGAACACAACAATTCCTTTAAAGACAGACTTGGCCCACATCGGCGGCGGGCCTTGGATCAAAAGCGGATTCTAGGTGCGGGCAGGCTGCTTGGTTGCAAGCCCCGGGGAAGCCCGCAGACCCTTCAGGAAGGCCGCACGATCAACACCACACTTTGTTGAGCTTGCTTTTGTGATGGCACCAAACAAAAAGCCCTCGCTACTCAAGGCAGGGAGGGCTTTCGGTCAGCAAAAATATTGGTCTACTTTTGCTGATGATTTGGTTGCGGGGGCAGGATTTGAACCTGCGACCTTTGGGTTATGAGCCCAACGAGCTACCAGACTGCTCCACCCCGCGACTGAAGCTGTGATTATGGCATGGATTGGCCTCAGAGGCCAGCCGCCATCAAAGTTTTCTCAAAGTCTCGCGCGGACTGAAAGCCCATAACGCGGACTTCAGGGAGTTCTTTTCCTTGTGCATCGAAGAAGATGGTGCCCGGCGGCCCGAAGAGGTGAAAGCGCTTGAGCAAGGCTTTGTCATCGGGAGTGTTGGCGGTGACATCGGCTTTGAGCAAGAGCGCTTTGGAGAGCCGCGCCTGCACGGCTGGGTCGGAGAATGTGAAGCGTTCCATCTCTTTACACGACACGCACCAGTCGGCGTAGAAGTCAAGCATCACGGGTCTTCCTGCATTTTTCAGGATAGCCTCCAGCTCCGCTTCTGACTTCACTTTCTGGAACTGTGGGCCCACCGAGGCTGGCGCAGCGGATGCGCGACCCCAATGGCCCAAGGGCTGCAAGGGGTCCATCCCGCCAGAGCTGGCGCCTGCCAGTTGCAACACGCCAACGGTCAGCAAGGCCAAGCCGCCGGCTCGCTGTACCCAAACCCGAGGTGCCGCGCTGTGGGGATGGGGGTCAAAAGGCCTAAGCATGAATCCGGCCACCAGCGCCAAGACGCCCCAGGCGACCAGGGCCAGGGCGCTCGGCAAAACGGGTTGAACAATCCACAGCGCCACGCCCAAGAGCAAGAGGCCAAAGAAGCGCTTGATGGCGTGCATCCAGGAGCCCGAGCGCGGCAGCCAACGCCCTGCCGATGCGCCCAGAATCAACAAGGGGACACTCATGCCCCAGGCCATGGCGAACAACGCAGAACCTGCCAGCCATACGTCGCCGGTTTTGCTCAGGAACAGCAGTGCTCCAGCCAGGGGTGCAGTGACACAGGGGCTCACGATGAGCGCCGAGAGACCACCCATCAAGAAGACGCCCGCAAATTGTCCGCCGGGCAAGCGCCGAGAGACGCCATCCAGACGCCCGGACAGCGCCAAAGGCAGACGCAGTTCGAAGACATCGAACATGGACAGCGACAAGACCGCCAAGAGCAGGCCAAAAGACAGCAAGACCCAAGGCTTTTGTAAAGCAGCAGCGAGCCCTTCTCCAGCCAGGCCTGCTGCGACGCCCAAGGCGGTGTAGACCAGCGACATGCCCAGGGAGTAGGCGAATGCCAAGGCCAGACCCTTGCGTCGACTGACCTCTCCACCGCCGGCAATGATGGACGACAGGATGGGCAGCATGGGCAGCACGCAAGGCGTGAAGGCCAAGAGCAGGCCCATCACGGCGAAGCCACCCACCACAGCGAGGTAAGACCCTCCCTGCAGCAACCGTTCAACCCGGGATCCTTCTTGGGTGCTGACTGCCGCAGCTCCGTCTTGCACCGCGCTCGGTGCTGCAGCGGCGGGTGACTCTTGCGCTTTTGCCAGCAGCCCCGAAGGCGCAGCAGCCGCGTCAGTCACCACAGCCGCGCTGCCATTGCCGCCGAAGGCCGCGAGCGACAACTGGGCTTGGCTCGTCATGGGAGGATAGCAGAGGCCGGCGTCGGCACAGCCTTGGCTCATGACCTGCAACAGCACCGGCCCAGCGGCCTGCACCAGAGGCACGTTGATCGTGACCTGCTCGCGCCAGGTTTCCACCTCCTTCTGGAAGGTTTCGTCGAACTTAACCTTGCCAGCGGGCAGCACCACCGGCCCCAAGGTGGCCGCGTCGACTTGAACGCTCAGCCGCTCGCGATAGAGGTAGTAGCCCGGCGCAATCTCAAAGTTGATTTGAGCCGTGCGCTCATCAAGCACCTTGACGCTGAACTTGAAGGCCTGTTCAGGTTCCAGAAACTCTTGCGCGCCCTGCGCCGCGGGCACAAGCAGGGCCCAAAGCACGCTGGCCCAGACCACACAGAGGCCCAAACGACGCTGCAGCGGACGCCAGAAGGAAGAAATAGTCATGTCCAAGGTTATCTCGAACGCCGCGCGGCGGCTGTCCCCAAGTTGAATGGCGCAGGATGGAGCCCTGCAAAGCCCCCAAAGTTCCTTGGGCGCTCGCTGACCACGGCGGTTGCTCACCTACCGCCTCGCCTGGGATGGACTGCGGCAAAGAAAAAGGGCCGGCAATGCCGACCCCTTTTGAGCGCTGTAGTGAAGGCCCGAAGACCTTCTCGCCTTATTCTGCAGCTGCCGGAGCGGCTTCGGCCTGGACTTCAGGACGATCGACCAGTTCTACATAGGCCATCGGAGCGTTGTCGCCGACGCGGAAACCCATCTTCAAGATGCGGGTGTAGCCGCCCGGACGAGCGTTGTAACGCGGGCCCAGTTCGTTGAAGAGCTTGGTGACGACATCGCGGTCACGCAGACGGGCAAAGGCCAGACGACGGTTGGCGACGGTGGCTTCCTTGGCCAAGGTGATCAGCGGCTCGACAACGCGACGCAGTTCTTTGGCCTTGGGCACGGTGGTCTTGATGGCTTCATGCTGAAGCAAAGAGACGCACATATTGCGCAGCATGGCTGCGCGGTGTTCGCTGGTGCGATTGAGTTTACGGAGGCCGTGACGGTGACGCATGGTGCTTTCCTTTCCTTGAGTAATAGCCAGCAGCCGGATCAGGTACTGCTGGGTGCACCGGGCAGAGCAGGATGCTCCGCCCCTTGTTGAAATGCTTGATTAACGCTTGTCCAATCCTTGAGGAGGCCAGTTTTCGAGACGGGCACCCAAGGTCAGGCCGCGCGAGGCCAGCACTTCTTTGATTTCGTTGAGGGACTTGCGACCCAGATTCGGCGTCTTGAGCAATTCAGTCTCAGTGCGCTGGATCAGATCGCCGATGTAGTAAATGTTCTCTGCCTTCAAGCAGTTGGCCGAGCGCACGGTCAGCTCCAGCTCGTCCACAGGACGCAGCAGGATCGGATCGAACACCGCAGAGCTCTTGGCCGGCGCGGTGATGTCGGTCAGATCACCGGCATCCAACTGTGCAAAGACAGCCAACTGCTCCACCAAGATCTTGGCCGAGGCGCGGATCGCTTCCTCTGGCGAAATAGCGCCATTGGTTTCGATCTCCATGACCAGCTTGTCGAGGTCGGTACGCTGCTCAACGCGAGCGTTCTCAACGGCGTAGCTGACACGCTTGACCGGAGAGAAGGAGGCGTCCAAGACGATGCGACCGATGGACTTCGTCGGCTCATCGCCATGACGACGCAAGGTACCCGGCACGTAGCCACGGCCCTTTTCGACCTTGATCTGCATGTCCAGCTTGCCGCCTTGGGCCAGGTGGGCAATGACGTGCTCAGGGTTGACGATTTCGACGTCGTGCGGGGTCTGAATGTCAGCCGCCGTCACAGGGCCTTCGCCCTCTTTGCGCAGCACCAGGGTGACTTCGTCACGGTTGTGCAGGCGGAAGACCACGCCCTTCAGGTTCAGCATGATGTGCACCACATCTTCGGACACGCCGTCGATGGTGGAGTACTCGTGCAGGACACCTGCGATGGTCACTTCGGTTGGCGCATAGCCCACCATCGAGGACAAGAGCACACGACGCAGCGCATTGCCGAGCGTGTGTCCGTAACCACGCTCAAACGGCTCCAGCGTGACTTTGGCGCGGTGACCGCCCAGGGGTTCCGCAACGATGGCTTTGGGTTTCAGCAGATTGGTTTGCATGTAAGTCCTGTTCCTCTCAATACCCTCGGCTCGTTACACCGATAAGGCTGACGGACCACGCCGGAAGCGAAAAAACCCGCCACGGAACCGGCATGCCGCAGCGGGGTGTGGCTGGCACAGGCGCACCCGCCAGCCAGCAGTCAACATCAACGCGAATACAACTCGACGATGAGCGACTCATTGATTTCAGCGCCGAACTCATCACGGTCCGGAGCCTTCTTGAAGGTCCCTTCGAGCTTGGTGGCATCGACCGACACCCAAGCCGGCAAGCCGATCGACTCAGCCAGCTTCAGAGAGTCCGCAACGCGCAGCTGCTTCTTGGCCTTCTCACGGATGGCGACCACATCGCCAGCCTTGACTTGATAGGAAGGGATGTTCACCACAACGCCGTTGACGGTCAGCGCCTTGTGAGACACCAACTGACGAGCTTCTGCGCGGGTCGAACCGAAGCCCATGCGATAGACGACATTGTCCAGGCGGGATTCGAGGATGGTCAGCAAGTTAGCGCCAGTGCTGCCCTTGCGACGGTCAGCTTCAGCGAAGTAGCGGCGGAACTGACGCTCCAGCACGCCATACATGCGCTTGACCTTTTGCTTTTCACGCAGTTGCAGACCGAAGTCCGAAGTGCGCTGACCCGAAGTGCGGCCGTGTTGGCCAGGCTTGGAGTCGAACTTGGCCTTGTCGCTGATGGCGCGGCGTGCGCTCTTCAGGAACAGGTCGGTGCCTTCACGGCGGGAAAGTTTGGCCTTGGGGCCGAGATAACGTGCCACGTTGCTTCCTTATGCGATGGTCTGACGTGCACCGGCAAGCATTGAGGCTTGCTGGACACGCAAGTCTGGCGACCGCCCTTGCTGGATGCAGGGAGACAGTGCGCAGACGGTGGGCTTGCAAATTGCCAGAGTCGAAACAGCCGACGATGGATTTCTCCATCGCCGGCGTTCAGGCAACTCTTGATTGTAGCAGGGTTATTGGCAACCCCGCTTTCAACTCAGATGCGACGACGCTTTTGCGGACGGCAGCCGTTATGCGGCACCGGTGTCACATCGGAGATGGAGTTGATGCGGATGCCCAGCGACGCCAGAGCACGCACCGAGGACTCGCGACCGGGGCCTGGGCCCTTGATCTTGACGTCCAGATTCTTGATGCCTTGTTCCTGAGCAGCGCGACCGGCCACTTCAGCGGCCACCTGAGCTGCAAAAGGCGTCGACTTACGCGAACCCTTGAAACCCTGACCACCCGACGACGCCCAGGACAGCGCGCCGCCCTGACGATCGGTGATGGTGATGATGGTGTTGTTGAACGAGGCGTGCACGTGGGCGATACCGTCCGCAACATTCTTGCGGACCTTCTTGCTCACTCGACGTGCAGCGCTATTGGCGGGTGCTTTTGCCATTTATCTTCTACCAGTCAGTGGGTGGGCTTACTTCTTCAGCGCCGCAGCACCCTTACGCGGACCCTTGCGGGTACGAGCATTGGTGCGGGTACGCTGACCACGCATGGGCAAACCGCGACGATGGCGGAAGCCGCGATAGCAACCCAAGTCCATCAGGCGCTTGATGTTGATCGAAGTTTCGCGACGCAGGTCACCTTCGATCGTCAGCTTGCCGACTTCTTCCCGGATCTTCTCCAGGTCAGAGTCAGTCAGGTCCTTGACCTTCTTGGCAAACGGGATACCGGCCGCGGTGCAGATCTTCTGCGCGGTGGTACGGCCGATGCCGTAGATATAAGTCAGACCGATTTCCGCGTGCTTTTGCGGCGGAACGTTGATACCAGCAATACGTGCCATTGTGCTTCCTTCGATTCGCTCAAGCGAGGCCGCTTAGCCTTGCCGCTGCTTGTGGCGCGGGTCGGTGCAGATCACCCGAACCACCCCATTGCGGCGGATGATTTTGCAATTGCGGCACATCTTCTTGACTGATGCTGCGACTTTCATGGTCTTCTCCTTGACCTATTCAAACACTCACTTCGCGCGGAACACGATGCGAGCGCGACTCAAATCGTACGGCGTTAGCTCGACTGTTACCCGATCCCCAGGAAGGATGCGTATGTAGTGCATGCGCATCTTGCCCGAAATGTGACCCAAGACGTTGTGCCCGTTTTCCAACTTCACACGGAAGGTGGCGTTAGGCAAATTTTCGAGGATCTCACCCTGCATCTGGATGACGTCGTCTTTCGCCATGGCTGCTCTAACCGCAGCTGACCCACACCGATCAGCTTGCCTTGAAATTCGCCTTCTTCAACAGTGATTCGTACTGCTGACTCATCACATAAGACTGGACCTGAGCCCAAAAATCCATTGTCACGACCACGATGATCAGCAGCGACGTGCCACCAAAATAGAACGGGACGTTGTACTTCAAAATCAAGAACTCGGGCAGCAGACACACCAAGGTGATGTAGGCTGCACCTGCCAGCGTCAAGCGGGCCAAAATCTTGTCAATGTGCTTGGCCGTTTGCTCACCAGGCCGAATGCCGGGGATGAACGCGCCACTCTTCTTCAGGTTATCTGCGGTCTCACGGCTGTTGAACACCAGTGCCGTGTAGAAGAAGCAGAAGAACACGATCATCGCGGCATAGAGCAACACGTAGATCGGCTGACCTGGCGACAAAGCTGCCGAGATGTCCTTCAACCAACGCATGCCTTCACCCGTGGCAAACCAGCCCACCACCGTCGCCGGCAGCAAGATGATGGACGAGGCGAAGATCGGCGGAATCACACCCGACATGTTCAGCTTCAAGGGCAGGTGCGACGATTGCCCACCGTAGACCTTGTTGCCGACCTGACGCTTGGCATAGTTCACCAAGATCTTGCGCTGGCCACGCTCCACAAACACCACGGCAAAGGTGACACCGACAGCCAAGGTGATGATGAACAGGCAAGCCGCAATGCTCATCGCACCGGTACGAACCAATTCAAACAAGCCACCGATCGCACCCGGCAAGCCTGCAGCGATACCCGCAAAGATCAAGATCGAGATGCCGTTGCCCAGACCCCGCTCAGTGATTTGCTCACCCAGCCACATCAGGAACATCGTGCCTGCCACCAAGCTCACGACGGCCGTCATACGGAAGCCAAAGCCCGGCGTGATCACCAAACCTGCACTTCCTTCCAAGGCCAGGGCAATACCCAAGGACTGGAAGATAGCCAGCACCAAGGTGCCGTAGCGGGTGTACTGCGTGATCTTGCGACGACCCGCTTCGCCTTCCTTCTTCAGCGCCTCCAGTGCCGGCAGCACATGCCCCATCAATTGCATGATGATCGACGCCGAGATGTACGGCATGATCCCCAGTGCAAACACTGTGAAACGAGAGAGCGCACCACCCGAGAACATGTTGAACAAGTTCAGGATGCCGCCCTGCTGGCCGCTGAACAGTTCTTGCAACTTGGCAGGGTTGATGCCCGGCACGGGGATATGCGCCCCCAACCGATACACCACCAAGGCCAACAGCAGGAACACAAGCCGACGACGAAGGTCGCCGAACTTGCCGTTCTTAGCCAACTGAGTCTGAGAGGTTGCCACGAGTGGTCAGATCCTAATCAATCGCCAGTCTTAGGCGATTTGGCCGCCAGCGGCTTCGATCACAGCCTTGGCGCCCGCAGTGGCACCAATACCCTTGAGCACGACCTTCTTGGTCAACTCGCCGGACTTGATCACCTTGACGTTACGAGCAATTTGCGGAACCAGGCCAGCGGCCTTGAGTGCCAGCAGATCGATCTCGTCAGCGCCGAAGGATTGCAGTTCAGACAGGGTCAGCTCAGCGTTGTACTTCAACAAAGCAGACTTGAAGCCACGCTTGGGCAGGCGACGCTGCAGCGGCATCTGACCGCCTTCGAAGCCCACCTTGTGGTAGCCACCGGCACGCGACTTTTGACCCTTGTGGCCACGACCAGCGGTCTTGCCCAAGCCGGAGCCAATACCACGACCGACGCGACGCGCAGCCTTCTTGGAGCCTTCAGCGGGCTTGACAGTATTGAGTTGCATGTTGTTTCTCCTCGTTCGTGCCGACTTACAGCACCTGAACCAGGTAAGCCACCTTGTTGATCATGCCGCGCACAGAAGGCGTGTCTTCCAACACGCGCTGGCTGTTGAGGCGACGCAGGCCCAGGCCACGCACGGTGTCGCGATGCGACGTCTTGCAGCCGATCGGGCTCTTCACCAGCTTGACCGTCAAGGTCTTTTTGGCTTCAGTCATTTGGTCTTCTCCTTGGGCGCGGATCAGTTGAAGATGTCTTCAACTGTCTTGCCGCGCTTGGCGGCGACTTCGGCGGGAGTCGACAGGTTCTTCAGAGCGTCCAACGTGGCACGAACCATGTTGTAGGCATTGGAAGAACCATGGCTCTTCGCCACGATGTCGGTGATGCCGAGCACTTCAAACACGGCGCGCATCGGGCCGCCAGCAATGATGCCGGTACCAGCCGGTGCGGGCATCATCAAGACGCGAGCTGCGCCGTGCTGACCTTCCACGCGGTGGTGAATGGTGCCGCTCTTCAGGCTGACCTTGAACAGGCCGCGACGAGCAGATTCCATGGCCTTCTGCACCGACACCGGCACTTCCTTGGCCTTACCCTTGCCCATGCCGACACGGCCGTCGCCGTCGCCAACCACGGTCAGCGCTGCGAAGCTCAGGGTACGACCACCCTTAACAACCTTGGTGACGCGGTTAACCGCGATCATCTTTTCCTTCAGGCCGTCGTCATTGCCTTCAGCCTGGGCGCGGGGAGTGAACTTTGCCATTTTCAGTATTCCTTATCCGGCCGCTTAGAACTGCAGACCTGCTTCACGAGCAGCTTCTGCCAGTGCCTTGACACGACCGTGGTAGGCGAAACCAGCGCGGTCGAAGGCAACCTTCTCGACGCCAGCAGCCTTGGCCTTTTCGGCGATACGCTTGCCCACCAAGGCAGCTGCAGCAGCGTTGCCGCCATTGCCGCCCAATTGGTCGCGCAGCTCCTTCTCTGCCGTCGAGGCCGAAGCCACCACCACAGCGCCGTCGCCAGAGATAACGCTGGCGTAGATGTGGGTGTTCGAGCGGAAGACAGTCAGGCGGGCGACGCCTTGAATCGCGATACGAGCACGCGTTTGACGCGCACGACGCAGACGCTGTTCTTTCTTTGTCAGCATGGTGTCGCTCCTTACTTCTTCTTGGTCTCTTTGAGGACCACACGCTCGTCGGCGTAGCGGATACCCTTGCCCTTGTAAGGCTCGGGCGGACGGAAGGCGCGCACTTCAGCGGCCAACTGACCCACCACTTGACGATCCGCACCCTTGATCAGCACTTCCGTCTGCGTCGGCGTGGTCACGGTGATGCCGGCAGGCATGTCCTTGACGACGGGATGCGAGAAGCCGATCTGCAGATTCAGCTTTTGACCTTGGGCCTGGGCACGGAAACCCACGCCCACCAAGGTCAGCTTCTTTTCGAAGCCCTTGCTCACACCATTGACCATATTGGCCAGCAGTGCGCGCATGGTGCCGCTCATGGAGTTCGCTTCGGCGGAGTCATTGGCCGGAGCCACTTGAACCACACCAGCTTCATTCTTGATGGTCACGAGCGCATTCGCAGCACGCACCAGCGTACCGTTTGCACCCTTGACGGTGATTTGGCCATTTGCGATCTTCACGTCCACGCCTTGCGGGACGGTGATCGGCATTTTTCCTACGCGGGACATTGCTCGATTCCTTCCTTCGTGGAGTTAGGCGACGTAGCAGAGCACTTCGCCACCGACACCGGCAGCGCGCGCTTTGCGATCCGTCATCACACCCTTGGGCGTGGTCACGATGGCAACACCCAAGCCGTTCATGACTTGAGGGATCGCCTCACGACCGCGATAGATGCGCAGGCCAGGGCGGCTCACGCGCTCAATGCGCTCGATGACCGGGCGACCGGCGTAGTACTTCAACGAAATTTCGAGTTCGCTCTTGCCACCCTCGGCGCGAACGGCGAAGGCATCGATATAGCCCTCGTCCTTCAACACCTGCGCAATTGCAGTCTTGATCTTGGAAGCCGGCATGGTTACCGACGACTTTTCAACAGCCTGCGCATTGCGAATGCGGGTCAGCATGTCGGCGATAGGATCACTCATGCTCATAGTTTTCTCCTTATCGCCTCGATTACCAGCTGGCCTTGATCACGCCAGGGATGTCACCCTTGAAGGCGAGATCGCGGATCTTGCTACGGGCCAGGCCGAAGGTGCGGAACGTGCCGCGGGGACGACCCGTCAGGGCGCAACGATTGCGCAGACGTGTCGGGTTTGCATTGCGCGGCAGCTTTTGAAGCTCCAGGCGAGCGGCATAACGCTCGTCATCGGACTTCTTGGCGTTGTCAATGATGGCCTTCAGCTCCGCGTACTTCTTTGCGTACTTGGCGACCAGCTTTTCACGCTTGTCTTCACGCTGCTTGAGGGAGAGTTTTGCCACAGGTCACCTCAGTTCTTGAACGGGAAGCGGAACGCGGCGAGCAGTGCCTTGCACTCGTCGTCGGTCTTCGCAGTGGTCGTGAAGGAAATGTTCATGCCACGGATCGCGTCGATCTTGTCGTACTCGATTTCCGGGAAAATGATCTGTTCCTTGACGCCGATGTTGTAGTTACCCCGGCCGTCGAACGAGCGGCCAGAGATACCACGGAAGTCACGCACACGGGGCAGTGCCACAGTGACGAAACGATCCAGGAATTCAAACATGCGGGCGCCACGCAGGGTGACCATGCAACCGATAGGCACACCGTCGCGGATCTTGAAACCAGCGATAGCCTTACGGGACTTGGTCACCACAGGCTTTTGACCTGCAATCTTGGTCAGGTCGCCCACAGCGTGATCCATGACCTTCTTGTCGGCCACAGCTTCGCTGACGCCCATGTTCAAGGTGATCTTGGTCAGGCGAGGCACCTCCATCACCGACTTGTAGCCAAACTTGGCGACCATGTCGGGGACGACCTTCTCTTGGTAGTAGGCCTGCAGACGGGCCACGATCGCGGCTTGTTGCTTTTGACTCATGCCAGCACTCCTCAGGCCTTGATTTCTTCGCCGCTGGACTTGAACACGCGGACGCGCTTGCCATCGGCCAGCGTCTTGATGCCCACGCGGTCAGCCTTGCCAGCTGCTGCGTTCCAGATGGCCACATTGGACTGGTGGATCGGCATGGTCTTGTCGATCACGCCGCCAGTCGTCCCCTTCATGGGGTTGGGCTTGACGTGCTTCTTGACCATATTGATGCCATCAACCACCACGTGGTCCGCATCAACGCGCAGCGACACCGTGCCACGCTTGCCTTTGTCTCGGCCAGTCAGGACGACAACTTGGTCGCCCTTGCGAATCTTGTTCATCGCGTTTCCTTTACTCGTGGCGGACGATCAAAGCACCTCAGGCGCCAGCGACACGATCTTCATGAAGCGCTCGGAACGCAGTTCACGCGTCACGGGGCCAAAGATACGGGTGCCGATGGGCTCGAGCTTTGCGTTCAGCAGCACTGCAGCGTTGCCATCAAACTTCACCAGCGAGCCGTCTTGACGACGAACGCCCTTGGCCGTGCGAACGACCACAGCGTTGTAGACCTCGCCCTTTTTGACGCGACCGCGCGGCGCAGCTTCTTTGATGCTGACCTTGATCACGTCACCGATGCCGGCATAGCGACGCTTTGAGCCGCCCAGCACCTTGATGCACATGACAGACTTCGCGCCAGTGTTGTCCGCGACGTCGAGTCGCGATTGCATTTGGATCATGTCTTATCCCCAACTTGGCCCGCTGCGCACAACCACAACGGTTGCGCATAAGCGGTCAGTATTGGGCCCGTCTTGCTGAGCACACGCCTGAAGCATGCACACAGCCGCTTGGGCTGAAACCAGTGAGCGGTACTTTCAAATCCCTCCGAAGCGCCAAAGGCAACTTCGGAAAGACTGAAGAGCACGCTTCACCAGCGAAGCTCTCGATTATGCGTGAGGTGCTAACTCCATGTCAACACCTTTTGCAGCTTTTTTGTGGCGCGCGTTCAGCGGGCCTGGGCTTGTGCCAGCATGGTGGCGGCGTCGCTGACTTCGAACTTGCCGGGCGCTTCGATATTGAGGGTCTTGACCACGCCGTCGACGACCAACATGGAGTAGCGCTGCGAGCGCACACCCATGCCACGCGCCGTCAGATCCAGGGTCAAGCCGGTGGCGCGCGTGAAGTCCGCTGAGCCGTCCGCCATCATGCGGACTTTGCCGGCCGTTTTTTGCTCGCGCCCCCAGGCGCCCATGACAAAGGCGTCATTCACGGACAGACACCAGATCTCATCGACGCCCGCCGCGCGCAAGGCGTCGGCCTGGGCCACATAGCCCGGCACATGTTGTGCGGAGCACGTCGGGGTGAAGGCGCCAGGCAAGGCGAAGATCGCGATGGTCTTACCACGCGTCGAGGCTTCGATATCAAAGCTGTTGGGGCCCAGGCTGCAACCACCGCCCTCCACTTCAATGAATTCTTGCAGTGCCCCTGCGGGGAGCTTGTCGCCAACATTCAACATGATCAAAGTCTCCTGAAATGAAAAAGCCCGCCGAAGGGCGGGCTGCTCTGGTGCTGCGCAAGGCCTCAGCCAGATGCATGATCCGAAACGGTGGGCCGCGAGTATCGCTGCTACACCCCTACCCTACGCATTGACCCCTAAAGACCTCCGTGCGAAGCAGGGTTGCCGCCTTAGACCAAGTTGGCCTTCTCAATCAAGCGGGTCAAAACCCTACCCCCAGCCGGAACAGACTCTCTGCATCGAGCGCAAGGCAGAGACCGCAGCAACGTCATCAAAAATGACCGACTAAGCTCTGCTTGCGAAACGATACGTTATGCACCCCAGAACCCCAACCACGTTGCCTCTTCTCCATATATGGCAATCGAGTCATTCCAATGAACAAAAACATCGCTCGAAAATGCATTGCGGTCACAATTCAGTGAATTTTGCAGACCCACACCAAGGACGATGAGCACCAGCGAATGGTGTCTTTTCATTGGGTCGAAATCTAGTACTATTGACATTAAATAACCAAACAGTCTCAGATGAGACAATATCAATTTTTACTATTTGGTTGCCTGATAATATCCCTTGACAATCACCGTAAATGCCACAACCGATTGAACAGTGACACCAGCAACAAGGGACAGTATGACTTGTGGCTCTATTAATCGGTTATATGCCATTTTTCTTTCCAGCGCGAAAGACATTGCATTTTGATCATACGTCATGGCAACCCCCAGTAAGATCAGGACCGAAATGTTGCTGGCTATGAATATAGCACCAACAGCAATCAATGGCCATGTGAGTCGACTCTTGACCTCTCGAATTGCTTCGTGAGCCACTACCGCAGCGACTTGCTTATTTTCTGTTTCCGTCCGATCAGTCGCCGAATTTAATTTTTCAGCAAATTTTCGGGCCAATGCGAACTCATAGTCAGAATCGTCAATCTTCACGAGCGAGCCTACCTCTCCAGCAAGAGCACCAATGCATCGGTTCCAAGGTTGCCGAACTGAAGCTCATGAATTATTCGGTAATCTTCAAATGGGGGTTGATTAGTGATCATCGCATACAAAATAGGCGCAATTAACGCATTTATTTGTACGGAATAAAAATCCCATTCTACGGCCGTTATTTTTTCACCAGAATTCGGATCTAGTTCAACTCGAAAGGGCCTGATCTTTGCCACCCATTTAATCATGAAGGCAGCAATCTTTGGGTAACTAATTCTGGCTTCCTCTCCTGCATCTTTCGGCTCGCAATGAAATTCTTTGAATCGTTCAACATCCAAAAAATGCGAGACTACCACCGCATGCAGCAATACGCTTGTGGTAGACAACGTCAACCCCTCAGGTAAAGTCTTTTCAAGAACTTCCCCAGCGCATTTAAGAAGGCTCATTCGACTTGAAACCCTCTCTGGACTAATTCTCGCCAAATATTTTTTATTTATCTTCCTCGTCACAGCAACTCCGCTATCGATCGTTAGCAAGCATGTCAGCAAACAATCTCTTAGCCGATGCCACTATTTCAGCTTCACGCTCTTTCGCTGACTTAATTGCCAAGTCATCCTGAAACGCCGGGGAATTATTTCCTTTTCCATTCGTCACAACACCTAAGCGAAGCTTATCTGCGACGTCTCGAAATACAAAATTGTCATTACCCTCAACGAACAAGACATGGTCCAAGATCTTCATCTTCTACCTTTTCAATTCGCTTAAAAGGCCTCTTAGCGCGCCAAGCATAGAACAAAAAATCAAGGCGTGCAATACCTTCCCAAGACCATAGCAAACTAGGCAGCCAAACATTGCGTTTAGCTGCCTAATTTACAGCCGCACAAAAGCTGCGTCTGTAATGCTCATCTATTTAGATCAACCGAGCCTTCTCGACCAAACGGGTCACGACCCAGTTCTTGGTCTTGGAGATGGGGCGCGACTCGGCGATTTCCACGGTGTCACCCAGGTGGTATTCGCCTTTTTCGTCGTGTGCATGGTACTTGCGCGAGCGGGCCACGATCTTGCCGTAGAGCTCATGCTTGACGCGACGCTCGACCAGGACGGTGACCGTCTTGGAGCGCTTGTCGCTGACCACGCGGCCGACCAGCGTCCGAGTGTTGGTCGTGGTTTCTTGAGCTTGCGTCATTTCGCAGCCTCCCTCTTCTTCTCGGCCAAGATGGTCTTGGCGCGAGCGATGTCGCGACGGGTGTTACCCAACAGCGCGGTGTTGCCGAGCTGCTGCGTACCCTTTTGCATGCGCAGGCCGAAGTGCGCCTTCAGGAGGTCGGTGACTTCCTTTTCCAGCGCGGCCACGTCCTTGGCTCGCAGTTCAGATGCTTTCATGGTGTGCTTTCCTTGTGTCTGCGCGGATTAAGCGCCGAGCTGGCGAGCCACGAAGGTGCACCGCAGCGGCAGCTTGGCTGCCGCCAGGGTGAACGCTTCACGGGCGAGCGCCTCGGGAACGCCATTGATCTCATAGAGCACCTTACCCGGCTGGATTTCAGCCACGTAGTACTCAGGGTTGCCCTTACCGTTACCCATACGGACTTCGGCAGGCTTTTGCGAGATCGGCTTATCCGGGAAGATGCGGATGAAGATGCGGCCACCGCGCTTGATATGGCGCGAAATGGCACGACGAGCCGCTTCGATTTGACGAGCCGTCAGACGACCGCGCTCGGTCGCCTTCAGACCAAAGTCACCGAAGGACACCAGAGCGCCGCGGGTAGCGACGCCGGTGTTACGGCCTTTTTGTTCCTTGCGGTATTTACGACGTGCTGGTTGCAGCATGCTTATTCTCCTTTGCCTTCACCGGCAGCGGGAGCGGCCTTGCGGACACGCTTGGCTGCTGCAGGTGCGCCAGCACCGGCTGCGCCGGCTTCAGCGGGCTTGTCCGCACGGGGAGCACCACGATCGCCACCAGGACGGCCACGGCCGGCCGGGGCACCCGGACGAGCGTTGCGACGTGGGCGACGGTCATCTTCAGCGCCTGCGGGCGTGTTGATCACCGGAGCGTCACCATTGGCCAGGCGGTCGCCACGATAGACCCACACCTTCACGCCGATCACGCCGTAGGTCGTCTTGGCTTCAGAGAAGCCATAGTCGATGTCAGCCTTCAGGGTGTGAAGAGGCACGCGGCCTTCACGGTACCACTCGGTACGAGCGATTTCGATGCCGTTCAGACGACCGGCCGACATGATCTTGATACCTTGAGCGCCCAAACGCATGGCGTTCTGCATCGCACGCTTCATGGCGCGACGGAACATGATGCGCTTTTCGAGCTGCTGGGTGATCGAGTCAGCGATCAGTTGAGCATCGATTTCAGGCTTGCGCACTTCTTCGATGTTCACGGCCACAGGCACGCCCAGACGCTTGGTCAGTTCGGCCTTCAGGTTTTCGATGTCTTCACCCTTCTTGCCGATCACCACACCCGGACGTGCCGAGTAAATGGTGATGCGGGCGTTCTTGGCAGGACGCTCGATCAGGATGCGCGACACAGCGGCGCTCTTCAGCTTGGCCTTGAGGTACTCGCGCACATCAAGATCTTCAGCCAGCATGCCGGCGAAGTTCTTGTTGCTCGCGTACCAGCGCGACGCCCATGCACGGGTGACGGGCAGGCGGAAGCCGGTTGGATGGATTTTTTGTCCCATGGTCTTCCTCAGTTCCCGACGGTCACATAGATGTGGCAGGTACCCTTGCTGATGCGATTGCCACGGCCCTTTGCGCGGGCCGAGAAACGCTTCAGCGTGGTGCCTTGCTCGACGTAGATCGAGGTGACCTTCAGGTCATCGATGTCTGCGCCATCATTGTGCTCGGCGTTGGCGATGGCGCTTTCGAGCGCCTTCTTGACGATGCCGGCGGCCTTCTTTTGGGTGAAGGCCAGGATGTTCAGGGCTTGGTCAACCTTCTTGCCACGGATCAGGTCTGCCACGAGGCGGCCCTTATCCACGGAGAGGCGAACGCCACGGACGATTGCTTTGGTTTCCATCGTCGTGTCCTTTTACTTCTTGGCCTTCTTGTCCGCAGGGTGACCCTTGAACGTACGGGTCAGTGCGAACTCGCCGAGCTTGTGGCCGACCATTTGGTCAGACACATACACCGGCACGTGCTGCTTGCCGTTGTGCACAGCAATGGTCAGGCCGATGAAGTCGGGAAGAATGGTAGAGCGACGCGACCAGGTCTTGATCGGCTTCTTGTCCTTCGTGGCGACGGCCTTTTCAGCCTTGGCCAGAAGGTGATGATCCACAAAGGGACCCTTTTTGAGTGAACGTGCCATGGTCCAGCCCTTACTTCTTGCGGCGCGAAACGATGAACGTCTGCGTGCGCTTGTTGTTGCGAGTGCGGTAGCCCTTGGTCAGGGTGTTCCACGGCGACACTGGAGCCTGGCCTTCGCCGGTACGACCCTCACCACCACCGTGCGGGTGGTCGACCGGGTTCATGGCGGTACCACGCACGGTCGGGCGGATGCCCTTCCAGCGGATGGCGCCGGCCTTGCCGTACTGACGCAGGTTGTGCTCTTCGTTGCTCACTTCACCAATGGTGGCGCGGCAATCGATGTGGATCTTGCGCACTTCACCCGAACGCAGACGGATCTGCGAGTAGGTGCCTTCACGCGCCATCAGGGTCACAGCGGTACCAGCGGAGCGAGCGATCTGCGCACCCTTGCCAGGCATCATTTCCACGCAGTGGATGGTCGAGCCGACGGGGATATTGCGAATCGGCAGGGTGTTGCCCGCCTTGATCGGCGCTTCCGAGCCGCTCAGGATGGTTGCACCGACTTCCAGACCACGCGGAGCGATGATGTAGCGACGCTCGCCGTCGGCGTAGCACACCAGAGCGATGTGGGCCGTACGGTTGGGGTCGTACTCAATACGCTCAACCTTCGCGGGAATGCCGTCCTTGTTGCGCTTGAAGTCGACAACGCGGTAGTGGTGCTTATGACCACCACCCTTGTGACGCATCGTGATGTGACCGTTGTTGTTACGGCCAGAGTTTTGCTTCTGGGGTTCCAGCAGCGAAGCTTCCGGAGCGCCCTTGTGCAGGTGCTTGTGCACCACCTTCACCACGGCACGGCGGCCAGGCGAGGTTGGTTTGACTTTGACGACTGCCATGATTTACGCGGCCTCCCCGGAGAAGTTCAGCTCCTGGCCCGCCTTCAGCGAGACATAGGCCTTCTTGACGTGGTCACGACGGCCGATCGAGCGACCGAAGCGCTTGACCTTGCCCTTGACGTTCACGACGTTCACAGCCTCCACCTCGACCTTGAACATCAGTTCAACAGCGGCCTTGATTTCGGGCTTGGTCGCGTCACGCAAGACCTTGAACAGAACTTGGTTCTGCTTTTCAGCGACTTGAGTGGCTTTCTCGGAGATCACCGGTGCCACCAGCACTTGAGCCAGACGGCCCTCTTTGAATGCGGCGCTCATGCGTACATCTCCTTGAGCTGCTCGATGGCCGCCTTGGTCACCAGCACCTTCTTGTAGAAGACCAGCGACAGCGGGTCAGCGTAACGCGGCTCAACGACGAGCACGTTAGGCAGATTGCGCGAAGCCAGAGCCAGGTTGTCGTCCACGACGTCGGAGATCACCAACACCGACTGCAGGCCCATGGCCTTGAACTTCGAAGCCAAGAGCTTGGTCTTCGGCGCTTCAACAGTCAGCGAGTCCACCACAGCCAGACGGCCGTCACGGGCCAGCTGGGAGAGGATGGTGGCCATACCGGCGCGGTACATCTTCTTGTTGACCTTGTGCGAGAAGTTCTCGTCCGGTGTGTTCGGGAAGGTGCGACCACCCCCACGCCACAGCGGCGAAGACGTCATACCTGCACGAGCGCGGCCGGTGCCCTTTTGGCGGAACGGCTTCTTCGTGGAGTGATGAACTTCAGCGCGGGTCAGTTGCTTGCGGGTGCCTTGGCGAGCATTCGCCTGGTAGGCCACAACGATCTGGTGAACCAGAGCTTCGTTGTAATCACGCGCAAACACGGTATCCGGTGCATCCACCTTGGCGGTGGCTTGACCTTGTTCGTTCAGGAGCTCGAGCTGCATCAGTTGGCTCCCTTCTGGGCCTTGGCCTTGACGGCAGGGCGCACGGTCACGAAACCGTTCTTGGAACCCGGCACGGCGCCACGCACCAGCAGCAACTGGCGGGCTTCGTCAATGCGAACGATGTCCAGGTTCTGGGTGGTGACGGTCACGTCGCCCAGGTGGCCCGACATCTTCTTGCCCGGGAACACGCGGCCCGGATCTTGCGCCATCGAGATCGAACCCGGCACGTTGTGCGAACGGCTGTTACCGTGCGAGGCGCGCTGCGAGCTGAAGTTGTGACGCTTGATGGTGCCCGTGAATCCCTTACCGATGGAAGTGCCTTGCACGTCCACCTTTTCGCCAGCGGCAAACAGGGTCACTGGCACAGCCGTACCCGGCTTGTACTCAGCAGCCACTTCTGCAGCGACGCGGAATTCTTTGAGGATTTCACCGGCTTCAACGCCCGCTTTCGCGAGGTGGCCAGCTTCCGGCTTGGTCACGCGCGACGCTTTGCGCGCACCGAACGCCACTTGAATGGCGCTGTAGCCGTCGGTCTCTACGGTCTTGACCTGGGTCACGCGGTTGTTGGACACATCCAGCACGGTCACAGGAACGGCATCGCCGTCGTCTGTGAACACGCGCATCATGCCCACCTTGCGGCCCAGCAATCCGAGACGATTGCTTAGACTCATGGTTCTTCTCCGCCCCTCGCAAGCACAGGCTTGACTGAGGCTGGGTTTCACAAGTTCGACATCGATTGGCCGAACTGACTAATGCGCTGACTTAGGCCCAAAGTTGACCTTTGGAACATCATCAGCACGACTCACGGCAAAAGGGCGACCCAAAAACAGGCCACCCCATCGCCGCAAAAGCTCTCGAGTATATGCTGGGTCCGGTGAGCGTGCAAGCACCCTCACCGGATTGGGCATTACTGGAGCTTGATCTCCACGTCGACACCCGCGGGCAGGTCCAACTTCATCAGGGCGTCAACCGTCTTGTCGGTCGGGTCCACGATGTCCATCAGACGCTGGTGCGTGCGGATTTCGAACTGGTCACGCGAGGTCTTGTTGACGTGCGGCGAGCGCAGGATGTCAAAACGCTGCATGCGGGTCGGCAGGGGCACGGGGCCCTTGACGATCGCGCCGGTGCGCTTGGCGGTGTCAACGATTTCCAGGGCAGACTGGTCGATCAGCTTGTAATCGAAGGCCTTCAGGCGGATGCGGATCTTTTGCTTGGACATGGTAGGTGTCCTTAGGCGAGGATCTTGGCAACCACGCCGGCGCCGACGGTACGGCCACCTTCACGGATAGCGAAGCGCAGGCCTTCTTCCATGGCGATGGGGGCGATCAGCTTGACGGTGATCGACACGTTGTCGCCAGGCATCACCATTTCCTTGTCGGCCGGCAGTTCCACAGCGCCGGTCACGTCGGTGGTGCGGAAGTAGAACTGAGGACGGTAGTTGTTGAAGAACGGGGTGTGACGACCACCTTCGTCCTTGGACAACACGTAGATCTCAGCCGTGAAGTGGGTGTGCGGCTTGACCGAACCGGGCTTGCACAGCACTTGACCACGCTCGACGTCTTCGCGCTTGGTGCCGCGCAGCAAGATACCGACGTTGTCACCCGCTTGACCTTGGTCCAGCAGCTTGCGGAACATTTCCACGCCCGTGCAGGTGGTCTTCTGGGTGTCCTTGATACCGACGATTTCGATTTCTTCGCCGACCTTGATGATGCCGCGCTCCACACGACCGGTCACCACGGTGCCACGGCCAGAGATCGAGAACACGTCTTCCACAGGCATCAGGAAGGTGCCGTCCACAGCGCGCTCAGGCGTGGGGATGTAGCTGTCCAGCGCATCGGCCAAACGCATGATGGCTTGCTCGCCCAGGTCGCCCTTGTCGCCTTCGATGGCCAGCTTGGCCGAACCCTTGACGATGGGGGTGTCGTCGCCGGGGAAGTCGTACTTGGAGAGCAGCTCGCGCACTTCCATTTCGACCAGTTCCAGCAACTCAGCGTCGTCCACCATGTCGCACTTGTTCAGGAACACGATGATGTAGGGCACGCCCACCTGACGAGCCAACAGGATGTGCTCGCGGGTCTGGGGCATGGGGCCGTCAGCGGCCGAGCACACCAGGATCGCGCCGTCCATCTGGGCGGCACCGGTGATCATGTTCTTCACATAGTCAGCGTGGCCGGGGCAGTCAACGTGCGCGTAGTGGCGGTTGGCGGTCTCGTACTCGACGTGTGCGGTGTTGATGGTGATGCCGCGAGCCTTTTCTTCAGGCGCTGCGTCAATCTGGTCGTAGGCCTTGGCCTCGCCGCCAAACTTGGCCGACAAGATCGTGGTGATCGCTGCCGTCAGCGTCGTCTTGCCATGGTCCACGTGACCAATGGTGCCCACGTTCACGTGCGGCTTGGTCCGCTCAAACTTACCTTTTGCCATTTCAAACTCCTAGAGAAAGAACAGTTGCCCGTGTCGGTTTAACGTCTCCAGCCTTGGCTGCCACGGGCAGCAAGCCAACCTCGTTGTGCGAGGCGCTGAAGACAAAGAAAGTAGCGCAACCCATCTGGTGGGAGCCGCAGCCCGGCTTGGCCGGGCTGCTGGCGGAGCCCCCTTGAGGGGGAGCGCCGCAGGCGCTTCGGGGGTGTGTTTACTTGCCGCGGGCAGTAATGATCGCGTCCGCCACGTTCTTCGGAGCTTCGCTGTAGTGCTTGAACTCCATGGTGTACGTAGCGCGGCCTTGCGACATCGAACGCAGGGTGGTCGAGTAGCCGAACATTTCAGACAGCGGAACTTCGGCCTTGATGATCTTGCCACCGCCGACCATGTCGTCCATGCCCTGGACCATGCCACGACGGCTGGACAGGTCGCCCATCACCGAGCCGGCGTAGTCTTCCGGGGTCTCGACTTCCACAGCCATCATCGGCTCGAGGATCACGGGGCTGGCCTTGCGGCAAGCGTCCTTGAAGCCCATCGAAGCAGCCATCTTGAACGCGTTTTCGTTCGAGTCCACGTCGTGGTACGAACCGAAGGTCAGCGTGACCTTCACGTCCACCACGGGGTAGCCGGCCAACACGCCGTTCGGCAGGGTGTCGATCACGCCCTTTTCGACGGCAGGGATGAATTCGCGAGGAACCACACCACCCTTGATGGCGTCGACGAACTCGAAGCCCTTGCCGGGTTCTTGCGGCTCGACGGTGAACACCACGTGACCGTACTGGCCCTTACCACCGGACTGACGCACGAACTTGCCTTCGACGTCGGTCGCGGTCTTGCGGATGGTTTCGCGGTAAGCCACTTGAGGCTTGCCCACGTTGGCTTCCACGCCGAACTCGCGCTTCATGCGGTCGACAATGATTTCCAGGTGCAGCTCGCCCATGCCGGAAATGATGGTCTGGCCAGACTCTTCGTCGGTGCGCACGCGGAAGGAAGGATCTTCTGCAGCCAAACGGCCCAGCGCCAGACCCATCTTTTCCTGGTCAGCCTTGGTCTTGGGCTCCACGGCCTGCGAGATCACAGGCTCAGGGAAGACCATCTTTTCCAGGGTGATCACGGCATCCGGATCGCACAGGGTTTCGCCCGTGGTCACTTCCTTCAAGCCCACGCAAGCAGCGATGTCGCCTGCCAGAATTTCTTCGATGGCTTCACGCTGGTTGGCGTGCATCTGCAGAATCCGGCCGATACGCTCTTTCTTGCCACGGATCGGGTTGTAGACGGTGGTGCCCGACGCCAACACGCCCGAGTACACGCGCACGAAGGTCAGCTGGCCGACGAAGGGGTCGGTCATCAGCTTGAACGCCAAGGCGGCGAACTTTTCGTTGTCATCGGCCTTGCGGCTGATTTCATTGTCGGACTCGTCCGTGCCAGTGACCGGAGGAATGTCCACCGGCGAGGGCAGGAAGTCGATCACGGCGTCCAGCATGCGCTGCACACCCTTGTTCTTGAACGCCGTGCCGCAGAGCATGGGCTGAATCTCGGTGGCGATCGTACGGGTACGAATGGCCAGCTTGATTTCTTCCTCGGTCAAGTCGCCCGTTTCCAGGTACTTGTTCATCAACTCTTCGGTGGCTTCAGCCGCAGCTTCGACCATCTTCTCGCGCCATTCCTTGGCCACTTCCACCAAGTCAGCGGGAATGTCTTCGTAGCTGAACTTCATGCCTTGCGAGGCCTCATCCCACAAGATGGCCTTCATCTTGATGAGGTCCACCACGCCGGTGAAGTTTTCTTCAGCGCCGATAGGAATGACGATAGGCACAGGGTTGGCCTTCAGGCGCGTCTTCATCTGGTCGACGACCTTGAAGAAGTTCGCACCCGTACGGTCCATCTTGTTCACAAAGGCGAGACGAGGCACTTTGTACTTGTTCGCCTGACGCCACACGGTTTCAGACTGGGGCTGCACGCCACCCACAGCGCAATAGACCATGCAAGCGCCGTCCAGCACGCGCATGGAACGCTCCACCTCAATGGTGAAGTCCACGTGCCCCGGGGTGTCGATGATGTTGAAGCGATGCTGCTCGTAGGAATTGTCCATTCCCTTCCAGAAGCAGGTGGTCGCAGCAGAGGTGATGGTGATACCACGCTCTTGCTCTTGTTCCATCCAGTCCATGGTGGCGGCGCCATCATGCACCTCACCAATCTTGTGATTCACGCCTGTGTAGAACAGGATGCGCTCGGTCGTCGTGGTCTTGCCAGCGTCGATGTGCGCTGAGATACCGATATTGCGGTAGCGCTCAATGGGGGTCTTGCGAGCCATGGTGTAACTCCAATTGCCTGAAACGGCGAAAGCCGCCCGGGGTCAGCAGAAACCCTGAGCGGCTGAAAAACGGTGGATCAGAAGCGGAAGTGCGAGAAGGCCTTGTTGGCTTCAGCCATACGGTGGACTTCATCACGCTTCTTCATGGCGCCGCCACGGCCTTCAGAGGCTTCCAGCAGCTCATTGGCCAAACGTGCAGCCATCGACTTCTCACCGCGCTTGCGAGCGGACTCTTTCAACCAACGCATGGCCAAAGCCATCCGGCGGACAGGACGAACTTCCACGGGAACTTGGTAGTTCGCACCGCCGACGCGGCGGGACTTCACTTCAACCATCGGCTTCACGTTGTTCAGAGCAACCATGAAGACTTCCAGCGGATCCTTGTTGGCCTTCTTCTCGACCTGTTCCAGGGCACCGTAAATGATGCGCTCTGCAACGGCCTTCTTGCCGGATTCCATGACCACGTTCATGAACTTGGACAGATCGACAGAACCGAACTTCGGATCAGGCAGGATCTCACGCTTGGGGACTTCGCGACGACGAGGCATTTCTCTCTTCCTTCATCTTCAGTTGGCGACGGTTTCCCGTACACCTTGAAAGATCACATTGAAGCGGATCTTTCACTTACTCGGCAGGGGCCAATTCTTGGCTTACCGCAATTCACATCCAGGCTCTCAGCAGATCTGAGACTCTGGCGTGTTCGACACAGCAACGAGACAGCGCGGCAAAAGCCGGCGCGGCACATTACTTCTTCTTCGGACGCTTCGCGCCGTACTTGGAACGCGATTGCTTGCGATCCTTGACGCCTTGCAGGTCCAAGGAGCCACGGACGATGTGGTAGCGCACACCGGGCAAGTCCTTGACACGGCCGCCGCGCACGAGCACAACGCTGTGCTCTTGCAGGTTGTGGCCTTCACCGCCGATGTACGAGATGACCTCGAAACCGTTGGTCAGACGAACCTTGGCCACCTTACGAAGCGCGGAGTTCGGCTTCTTGGGGGTGGTGGTGTAGACGCGGGTGCAAACACCGCGGCGCTGCGGGCAGTTTTGCATCGCAGGCGACTTGGACTTCGTGACCTCGACCTTACGGCCTTGGCGCACGAGCTGATTGATCGTTGGCATGGGTAACTTGTTCCCGTTTGAAGTTACGACTAAAAAACTTTCCGGCCACTCTAGGCACCGCTTCACCCCTTCTCGCCAAGCCTCAAGGCGACTGCCACATGGGCAGCACAGCGCTAAGGCTTTGTTTTGATTGGGTTTTAGGTGTTTTTGACCCGCTCTTGCTGCACAATAGCGCGCAGCAATGGGCACGGCAAAAACTGCCGAAAAGCCGACGATTATATGTAGTGCAGGCCCAAGCCGCAAGCCTCGCTGTTTTCAGCCACCTTGACCGACGCTTCCGCTCAAGGTCTGCACGCATGGCGGCGCTGGGGCGGCGCGTGTGAGAATCGGCCTCCCTTGACGGCAGCAGGTCTCCCCTCTGCCGCCCTGAGCGCTCCAAGCGCTTTGTAGACCGCTCAAGACCGGCATGAATCGCCCCGCACCGACCACCCCGCCCGCCACCCATCCTTCCGACAGCGCCAAACAGCGCCGCCTGCAAATGGCCGATGTGGCCCGGCTGGCGGGCGTTTCCGTCTCCACCGTGTCGCGCGCGCTGTCAGGCAGCGAGTTGGTGAACCCCGAGACGCGGGCCCGGGTGATCGAGCTGGCACGCTCGCTGAACTACACCATCAATGTCGGGGCCCAGAACCTGCGCCTGGGTCAGAACCGCACGGTCGGGCTGGTGATCCCCTTGGACACCCAAAGCCGGCAGCACATTTCGGACCCGTTCTTTCTGGCCTTGATGGGCTCGATTGCGGACGCACTGACGGAAAAGGGGTTCGACGTGCTGCTCTCGCGGGTGGATGCCGAGCGCCTGGACCACGCCGCTTCGCTGGTGGACACCGGCCGCGCCATGGGCGTGTTGCTGATCGGCCAATGGCATCACCACGACCAGCTCAATGCCCTGGCCCTGCGCGGCGTGCCGATTGTGGTCTGGGGGGCGCAACTGCCCGGCCAGCTTTATTGCACCGTGGGCAGCGACAACGTCGCGGGCGGCGAGTTGGCCACAGCCCACCTCTTGGCCCAGGGCTGCAAGCGCATTTTGTTTGTCGGCGACACGGACCTGCCTGAAGTGGCACAGCGCTATGAAGGCTTTGTGAACGCCCTGCGCGCCCAAGGCCTGAAGCCCGAGGAAGGCTGCTTGTTGAAGGCCCCTTTCGCCACCGATCTGGCTCGCCCAATGATCGACGACTACCTGGCCACTCAACCCCCCGTCGACGGCCTGTTTGCCTGCTCGGATCTGTTGGCCATGACCGCCATCAACGCCCTGCGCGCTCAAGGGCGGCAGGTGCCGCAAGACATTCCTGTGGTGGGTTATGACGATGTGGAACTGGCTCGCCACCTCCACCCATCCCTGACCACGGTGCGCCAGTCGATCGACCGTGCCGGGGTGGTCATGGTGGAAGCCCTTGTGGCCTTGATGAAGGGGCAGAAGGTCGCGCCGATTCAGCTGCCCACCGAGTTGGTGCAGCGCGAGTCCAGCCGCAGCACAGGGCATAGCGTTTGAGTGAGGCTGCGGACGTCGGCGCAGACGCCGATCTAGACCTGCCTCGGATTGTTCTGGACACGAATGTGATCCTGGACGGTTGGGTGTTTAGCAATCCGGCTTGGGCGCCGATTGGCGAAGCACTCGCGGCTCAACAGCTGCAATGGGTGGTTTGCGCCAGCATGTTGGACGAGCTGCGCTTCGTGCTGGCTCGCCCACAGCCAGTGCGCTTTGAAGCGGCCCGCCAAGCGGTGCTGCTGGACACCGAGCGCTGGCAGCAGGCCCGGGTGGTCCCCGCGCCAAGCAGCGAAGACTTGCCGCGCTTGCGCTGCAGCGACCCCAGCGACCAGCAGTTCATTGACTTGGCGCTGGCTCAGCAGGCACGCTGGCTGATCAGCCGCGACAAAGCCCTGCTGAAGTTGGCCCGCCGCGCCGCAGCTCACGGCGTCACCATCACCACGCCCGAACACTGGCCCGGGCTCACCGCCCACGTCCACGCAGCGGACGCCTAGCGCTCAAGCGACCAGAAAGAACAAAGGGAGCCCGAGGGCTCCCTTTGCGGATGGACAGGCCCAGTCGTCACCGGGCCCGGGGGATCATCAGCCTTCGCTGCTGTCCGAACCTTCAGCGTCCAAGCTGGCCAGCTGGGCAGAGGCCAACTCTTGCGCTTCTTGCATCGCGATGGCGCGGCGCTCGGTGTCGTCCATCTCTTCCTTGGCCTTGCGAGCCTGGTGGAAGGCCATGCCGGTACCGGCAGGGATCAGACGACCCACGATGACGTTTTCCTTCAGGCCACGCAGCTCGTCGCGCTTGCCCATGATGGCAGCCTCGGTGAGCACGCGGGTGGTTTCCTGGAAGGAAGCCGCCGAGATGAAGGAGTCGGTCGACAGCGAGGCCTTGGTGATGCCCAAGAGCACGTCTTGGTAGGTGGCAGGCACCTTGCCTTCGGCACGCAGCTTGTCGTTGGTGTCGAACAGCTCGGAGCGCTCGACTTGCTCGCCCGAGATGTAGGACGAATCGCCCACATTGACGATCTGAACCCGACGCAGCATCTGGCGAACGATCACCTCGATGTGCTTGTCGTTGATCTTCACGCCCTGCAGACGGTAGACGTCCTGCACTTCGTCGACGATGTAGCGCGCCAACTCTTCCACGCCCAGCAGGCGCAGAATGTCTTGCGGGTCGGCCGCGCCGTCCACCACCAATTCGCCCTTGTTGACCACTTGGCCTTCGTGCACCAGGATGTTCTTTTCCTTGGGCACCAGCTCTTCGTGCTTGTTGCCTTCCGGATCAGTGATCTCCAAGCGAACCTTGCCCTTGGTTTCCTTACCGAAGGAGATGGTGCCGGTGATTTCCGCCAGCACGCCCTTGTCCTTGGGTGAGCGGGCTTCGAACAGCTCGGCCACACGCGGCAGACCGCCGGTAATGTCTCGGGTCTTCTGACCTTCAACCGGAATACGTGCCAGCACTTCACCAGGCGCCAGGTCTTGGCCGTCGCGGATCTGGATCAGCGAGCCGACTTGGAAGCCGATGGTCACCGAGTGGTCGGTGCCGGGGATCTTCACTTCCTGGCCGGCCGCGTCCAGCAGCTTGACTTGCGGGCGAATGACCTTGGCAGCGCCACGGCGTTTCGGGTCGATCACCACCAAGGTAGACAGACCAGTGACCTCGTCCAACTGCTTGGCCACGGTCACGCCCTCTTCCACATTCTCGAACTGCGCCTTACCAGCGAATTCGGTGATGATGGGTCGAGTCAGCGGGTCCCAATTCGCCAAGACCGTGCCAGCCTTGATCTGCTGGTCCGCCTTGATGTTCAGCACCGCGCCATAAGGCACCTTGTGACGCTCACGCTCACGGCCGTGCTGGTCGGAGATGATGATTTCGCCGGAACGCGAAATCACCACCAACTCGCCCTTGCCGTTGGTCACGTAGCGCATGGTGGGGTTGAAGCCGATGAAACCATCGGACTTCGCGTCCACGCTGGATGCAATGGCCGCACGCGAAGCCGCACCACCGATGTGGAAGGTCCGCATGGTCAGCTGGGTACCCGGCTCACCGATGGACTGCGCAGCGATCACGCCCACCGCTTCACCGGTGTTGACGCGGCCACCACGGCCCAGGTCGCGGCCGTAGCACTGAGCGCACAGGCCGAAGCGTGTGGCACAGGTCAGCGGTGTGCGGACCTTGACTTCGTCGACGCCAGCGGCTTCGAGCACATCCAGGGTATCTTCGTCCAGCATGGTGCCGGCCGGCAGCAACAAGGCCTGGGTTTCGGGGTGCAGCACTTCCACGGCCGTGACACGGCCCAGGATACGGTCGCGCAGCGACTCGATGACTTCACCGCCCTCGACCAAAGCACGCATGGCAAAGCCGTGCTCGGTGCCGCAGTCGTCTTCAACGACCACCAAGTCTTGGGTCACGTCCACCAGACGACGGGTCAGGTAGCCGGAGTTCGCGGTCTTCAACGCCGTGTCCGCCAGGCCCTTACGAGCACCGTGGGTGGAGATGAAGTACTGCAAAACGTTCAGGCCTTCGCGGAAGTTCGCGGTAATCGGCGTCTCAATGATGGAGCCGTCAGGCTTGGCCATCAGACCCCGCATACCAGCCAACTGGCGAATCTGCGCTGCAGAGCCGCGGGCGCCGGAGTCCGCCATCATGTAGATGGAGTTGAAGGACTCTTGGTCGACTTCCTTGCCGTGACGGTCTTGGACCTTTTCCTTGGAGAGCTGGGACATCATGACCTTGCCGACCTCGTCACCGGTCTTGCCCCAGATGTCCACCACCTTGTTGTAGCGCTCACCGGCGGTCACCAGGCCCGAGACGTACTGCTGCTCGATCTCCTTGACCTCCTTCTCAGCACGCTCGATCAGAGCGGGCTTTTGCGGCGGCACCAGCATGTCGTCCACGGCGATGGAGATGCCGGCACGCGTGGCCAAACGGAAGCCCGACTGCAGCAGCTTGTCGGCGAACACCACGGTTTCCTTCAAGCCGCACTTGCGGAAGGAGGTGTTGATCAGGCGCGAGATTTCTTTCTTCTTCAGCGCCTTGTTGATGTTCGAGAACGGCAGCCCCTTAGGCAGGATCTCCGACAACAGCGCACGACCGACCGTGGTTTCCACCAACTTGGTTTCGGGCTGGAACTCACCGTTGGCGTCCTTGGTCCACTCGACCAGACGCACGCTGATCTTGGCAGTGATTTCCACGGCGCCGTTGTCGAGCGCGCGTTGCAGCTCCACGGTGTCGGAGAAGACCATGCCCTCGCCCTTGCCATTGGTGCGCTCACGGGTCGCGTAGTAGAGGCCCAGCACCACGTCTTGCGACGGCACGATGGAGGGCTCACCCGAGGCGGGGAACAGCACGTTGTTGGAGGCCAGCATCAGCGCGCGGGCTTCCATCTGCGCTTCGATGGACAGCGGCACGTGAACGGCCATCTGGTCACCGTCGAAGTCGGCGTTGAAGGCCGAGCAGACCAGCGGGTGCAGCTGAATGGCCTTGCCTTCGATCAGCACGGGCTCGAACGCCTGAATGCCCAAACGGTGCAGCGTGGGCGCACGGTTCAGCATGACCGGGTGTTCCTTGATGACTTCTTCAAGAATGTCCCAGACCACCGGCGTGCCGGATTCGACTTCCTTCTTGGCCGCCTTGATGGTGGTGGCAATGCCCATTGCCTCGAGACGCGAGAAGATGAAGGGCTTGAACAACTCCAGCGCCATCAGCTTGGGCAGGCCGCACTGGTGCAGCTTGAGGGTCGGGCCCACGGTAATGACGGAACGACCCGAGTAGTCGACCCGCTTACCCAGCAAGTTCTGACGGAAACGACCGCTCTTGCCCTTGATCATGTCGGCCAAGGACTTCAGCGCGCGCTTGTTGGCGCCGGTCATGGCCTTGCCACGACGGCCGTTGTCCAGCAGCGAGTCCACGGCTTCCTGCAGCATGCGCTTTTCGTTGCGCACGATGATCTCAGGGGCCTTCAACTCCAGCAGACGAGCCAGACGGTTGTTGCGGTTGATGACGCGACGATAGAGGTCGTTCAGGTCAGAGGTCGCAAAACGACCGCCGTCCAACGGCACCAGCGGACGCAGGTCCGGCGGCAGCACGGGCAGCACGTCCATCACCATCCAGTGCGGCTTGATGCCCGACTTCTTGAAGGCTTCCATGACCTTGAGGCGCTTGGAGTTCTTCTTGATCTTCAGCTCGGAGCCAGTGGCGTCGTTGCGGATCTTGTCGATCTCGACTTCCAGGTCCAGGTCTTCCAGCAGCTTCTTGACGCCTTCAGCCCCCATCAGGGCGATGAACTCGTCACCGAACTCCAGGCGCTTCGCGTCGTAGTCGTCCTCGGTCATGATGCTGAACTTCTTCAGCGGCGTCATGCCGGGGTCCACCACCACGTACGCTTCAAAGTACAGCACGCGTTCGATGTCGCGCAGGGTCATGTCGAGCACCAGGCCCAGACGTGACGGCAGCGACTTCAAGAACCAAATGTGGGCGCAAGGTGCGGCCAGGTCGATGTGACCCATGCGGTCACGACGCACCTTGGTCTGGGTGACTTCAACGCCGCACTTTTCGCAGATCACGCCGCGATGCTTCAGGCGCTTGTACTTGCCGCACAAGCACTCGTAGTCCTTGATCGGGCCAAAGATCTTGGCGCAGAACAAGCCGTCACGCTCGGGCTTGAAGGTACGGTAGTTGATCGTCTCGGGCTTCTTCACCTCGCCGAACGACCACGAGCGGATCTTCTCGGGCGACGCGAGCCCGATCTTGATCGCATCAAAGTGTTCATCCGGGGTGAACTGCTTAAAGAGGTCTAACAAGCCTTTCATGGCTTTCTCCTAAATGAGGTACTCAACGCGTTGGCAGGGAAATGACGCCGGCAAAGGTGCGCCAGGCTAGGCGAGAGGGAGGGCCCTTCATCGGGACATTCGGCAGCGCTATGCAACCGACCACCCTTCAACGACGCATGGCGCGGCTTTGACAAGTCAGTTCTTCTCCAATTCGATGTCGATACCAAGTGACCGGATTTCCTTGATCAGCACGTTGAACGATTCCGGCATGCCGGCGTCGATCGAGTGCTCACCCTTGACGATGTTCTCGTACACCTTGGTACGGCCATTCACGTCGTCGGACTTGACGGTCAGCATTTCCTGCAGCACGTAGGCAGCGCCGTACGCTTCCAGGGCCCACACTTCCATCTCACCGAAACGCTGGCCACCGAACTGCGCCTTACCACCCAGCGGCTGCTGCGTGACGAGCGAGTAGGGCCCCGTCGAGCGGGCGTGCATCTTGTCGTCCACCAAGTGGTGGAGCTTCAGCACGTGCATATAGCCCACGGTGGTCGGGCGCTCGAAGCGCTCGCCGGTGCGGCCGTCATGCAGGTAAGCCTGGGTGCGAGTGGCTGTCAGGCCCTTCTTGGCCGCGATGTCATCCGGGTAAGCCAGCTTCAGCATGCCGCGGATTTCTTCTTCCTTGGCGCCGTCGAACACCGGCGTCGCGAAGGTCGCGCCCTTGGCCAAGTTGGCGGCCATTTCGCGCACTTCCGTGTCGGACAAAGCGCTCAGGTCTTCCTTCTTGCCACCGGATTGGTTGTACAGCTCATCCATGAACTTGCGCAGCTCGGCCACGGCGGCCTCTTGCTGCAGCATGTCGCCAATGCGCTGGCCAATGCCCTTGCCGGCCCAGCCCAGGTGCACTTCCAGAACCTGACCCACGTTCATCCGCGAGGGCACGCCCAGCGGGTTCAACACGATGTCAGCCGGTGTGCCGTCGGCCATGTAAGGCATGTCTTCGATCGGGGTGATCTTGGAGACCACGCCCTTGTTGCCGTGACGGCCGGCCATCTTGTCACCGGGCTGCAAGCGGCGCTTGACGGCCAAGTAGACCTTGACCATCTTCAGCACGCCCGCCGGCAACTCGTCGCCTTGGGTGAGCTTCTTGCGCTTTTCTTCGAACAGCAGGTCGAAGCTGTGACGGGTTTGCTCCAGGGAGTTCTTGATGGACTCCAGCTGGTTGGCCACATCGTCTTCAGCCGGGCGGATGTCGAACCAATGGAACTTGTCGATGGATGACAGGTAGTCCTTGGTCAGCGCCGTGCCCTTGGCCAGCTTCTGCGGGCCACCGTTGGCCACGCGGCCCACCAGCAGCTTCTCGATACGGTCGAAGGCGTCCGCCTCCACGATGCGCAGCTGGTCGTTCAGGTCCAGTCGGAAGCGCTTCAGTTCGTCGTCAATGATCTGCTGAGCGCGCTTGTCACGCTGGATGCCTTCACGGGTGAAGACTTGCACGTCGATCACGGTGCCGCTGGTGCCTTGGTCCACACGCAGCGAGGTGTCCTTCACGTCGGACGCCTTCTCACCGAAGATGGCGCGCAGCAGCTTTTCTTCAGGCGTCAGGGTGGTTTCACCCTTGGGCGTGACCTTGCCGACCAGCACGTCGCCGGGGTTGACTTCCGCACCGATGTAGACGATGCCCGACTCGTCCAGGCGAGCCAGTTGCTGCTCGGACAGGTTGGGGATGTCGCGGGTGATTTCTTCGCTGCCCAGCTTGGTGTCACGGGCCATGACCACCAGTTCCTCGATGTGAATCGAGGTGTAGCGGTCTTCGGCAACGACGCGTTCGGAGATCAGGATCGAGTCTTCGAAGTTGTAGCCGTTCCAGGGCATGAAGGCGACCAGCATGTTCTGGCCCAGCGCCAACTCGCCCAGGTCGGTGGACGCGCCGTCAGCGATGACGTCACGCGCGCCAACCTGGTCACCGCGGCGCACGATGGGGCGCTGGTGAATGTTGGTGTTCTGGTTGGAACGCTGATACTTGATCAGGTTGTAGATGTCCACGCCGACTTCACCGGCCACGGTCTCCGCGTCATTGACGCGAATCACGATGCGGTTGGTGTCCACGTAGTCGACCACGCCACCCCGGCGCGCCGTCACCACGGTGCCCGAGTCCACAGCCGCCACACGCTCCACGCCTGTACCCACGAAGGCCTTTTCGGGGCGCAGGGTCGGCACAGCTTGACGCTGCATGTTGGCGCCCATCAATGCGCGGTTCGCGTCGTCGTGCTCCAGGAAGGGCACGAGCGAAGCCGCCACCGAGACGATCTGCGCGGGGGCCACGTCCATGTACTGCACGCGCTCGGGCGACAGCAGCACGGATTCGCCGTTTTCACGGGCCGACACCAGCTCGTCGGTCAGTTGGCCGTCCTTGCCCAAGGTCGCGTTCGCCTGAGCGATCACGTACTTGCCTTCTTCGATGGCCGACAGATAGTCGATCTGGTCGGTCACCTTGCCATCGACCACGCGACGGTACGGCGTCTCCAAGAAGCCGTACTCGTTCAGTTGAGCGTACAGCGCCAAGGAGTTGATCAGGCCGATGTTCGGGCCTTCAGGCGTTTCGATCGGGCAGACACGACCGTAGTGGGTCGGGTGCACGTCACGCACTTCAAATCCTGCGCGCTCGCGGGTCAGACCGCCCGGGCCCAGTGCGGAAACACGACGCTTGTGCGTGATTTCCGACAGGGGGTTGGTCTGGTCCATGAACTGCGACAGCTGCGAGGCGCCGAAGAACTCCTTCAAGGCCGCCGAGATGGGCTTGGAGTTGATCAGGTCGTGCGGCATCAGGGCTTCGGTTTCAGCCTGGCCCAAACGCTCCTTCACGGCCTTTTCGATACGCGCCAGGCCAGAACGGTATTGGTTCTCAGCCAGCTCGCCCACGCAACGCACACGACGGTTGCCCAAGTGGTCGATGTCGTCCACCTCACCACGGCCGTTACGCAGCTCGACCAAGATCTTGACCACGTCGAGGATGTCCTCGTTGGTCAGGGTCATCGGGCCTTCCGGCACTTCGCGGCCCACGCGGGCGTTGAACTTCATGCGGCCGACGCGCGACAGATCGTAGGTGTCAGCGTTGTAGAACAGACGACCGAACAGCGCTTCGACAGCGTCTTCGGTGGGCGGCTCGCCAGGGCGCATCATGCGGTAGATGGCGACACGCGCAGCCAGTTGGTCTGCGGTCTCGTCTTGGGCCAGGGTCTGGCTGATGTAAGCGCCTTGGTCCAGTTCATTGGTGAACAGGCACTGCAGGTCCTTCAGACCGGCCGAGCGCAGCTTCTTCAGCAGGGACTCGGTCAGCTCTTCGTTGGCCTTGGCAATGATTTCGCCGGTGTCACCGTCGACCATATTGCGAGCCACGATGCGGCCGACCAGGAAGTCTTCCGGCACCGAGATGAAGTTGGTGCCCGACTGCTCCAGTTGGCGCACATGGCGCGCGGTGATGCGCTTGTCCTTCTCGACAATGACATTACCTTCTTTGTCGGTCAGGTCAAAGCGAGCCACTTCACCCTTCATGCGCTCAGGCACGAACTCCAACTGCGCGCCGGTGTCCATCAGGCGGAAGTTGTCATTGCTGAAGAAGTGGGCCAGGATGGCTTCCGGCTGCAGGCCGATGGCCTTGAGCAGGATGGTGACCGGCATCTTGCGGCGGCGGTCCACTCGGAAGTAGAGGATGTCCTTGGGGTCGAACTCGAAGTCGAGCCAAGAGCCGCGGTAAGGAATGATCCGAGCCGAGAACAGCAGCTTGCCCGAGGAGTGGGTCTTGCCCTTGTCGTGCTCAAAGAACACGCCCGGCGAGCGGTGCAACTGGCTGACGATGACGCGCTCGGTGCCGTTGACGATGAAAGAGCCGTAGTCCGTCATCAGGGGCACTTCGCCCATGTAGACCTCTTGCTCCTTGATCTCCTTGACCACCTTGGCCGGATGGGCCTCACGGTCATAGATGATCATCTGCAGGCGGGCTCGCACGGCTGCAGCGTAGGTCAAGCCCCGCTGCTGGCACTCGCGCACGTCGAACGTGGGCTTGGCGATGTTGTATTCGATGAACTTCATCTCCACAAAACCGTTGTGCGAAACAATCGGGAATGCGGCGAGGAAGGCAGCTTGCAGGCCCTCAGGCTTGCGCAGTGCGGGCGGGGTGTCCTTCTGGAGGAAGGCCACATAAGACACCTGCTGCATGGTGAGCAGGTAAGGGACGTTGAGAACGCTCTCGCGCTTGCCGAAGCTCTTGCGAATACGCTTGCGCTCGGTATAGCTGTAGGGGGATGCTTGCGCCATTGAACACTCCGTAGCGACGGCCCGCAAAGGCTCCTTAGGGCCTGTTGGCGGAAACGCCTCGTCGGCGACTGGCTTATGCAGGCTGGAGTCCGCTTTTGGACGGCCTGAAAGCTTGGTGGTTGGCCACTACCAACCGCTGGCGGACAACCCCGGCGTTGCACCGGAGTCCGACCAAACCTGTTCCTCTGCAGTCGGATCAGAGAACACTTGGAAAACCCGGCATTATGACGCACGGGGCTTCCAGCTGCTCTCGCAGGGATTTGTGCTTGAAAGCACAAAAGGCCGGGAGCCCTTTGGGGGACTCCCAGCCTCCTGACAGCGGACTGAATTACTTCAGTTCAGCCTTAGCACCGGCTTCCACCAGCTTCTTGACAGCGGCTTCAGCGTCAGCCTTGGCAACGCCTTCCTTGACGTTCTTCGGAGCGCCGTCGACCAAGTCCTTGGCTTCCTTCAGGCCCAGACCGGTCAGCTCGCGCACGGCCTTAATCACGCCCACCTTGTTCGCGCCGGCTTCGAGCAGCACGACGTTGAATTCGGTCTTCTCTTCAGCAGCAGCAGCGCCACCGCCAGCAGCGCCGCCAGCAGCGGGAGCAGCCATAGAAGCAGCGGACACGCCGAACTTCTCTTCAATGGCCTTGACCAGGTCGTTGAGTTCCATGACAGACATGCTGTCCAGGGCGGTCAGGAAGGCGTCTTTATCGAATGCCATTTGAGTTACCTCGATTGTTTGATTCAGTGAATTGGGAAAAGCTGTAGGCGATCAAGCGGCAGGAGCTTCAGCAGCGGCCGGAGCCTCTGCAGCGCCACCACGTTGCTCAGACAGTGCAGCCAGCACAGCAGCCATGCGCTGAACCGGCGACTTGAGCAGCCCAGCGATCTGGGACAGCAGCACTTCGCGGCTCGGCACAGACGCCAAGGCCTTCACACCATCGACATCCAAAGCCTTGCCTGCATAGGCGCCGCCCTTGATGACCAGCTTGTCGTTGCCCTTGGCAAAGTCAGCAATGACTTTGGCCGCGGCAACAGCGTCTTCAGAAAAGCCGTAGATCAGCGGACCGACCATGCTCTCCGACGCCACCTCGAACGGGGTGCCAGCGACAGCACGACGCGCCAGGGTGTTCTTCAGCACGTGAAGATACACACCCTTGGCACGCGCTTCGACGCGCAGCTTGTTCAAGGCTTCGACGGTGAGGCCACGGTACTCGGCCAGAGCCAGGGTCTGGGACTTGGCGGCTTGCGCTGCCACGTCCTCGATCACGGCCGCCTTCTCGTTGCGGTTGAGACTCAAGGTCTACTCCTCACAAAAACGTGCCTCCGTGGCCCTTGCGGGCTCGGTGGACACACCGGGGGTTCAGCGACCTAACCGTTTCCGAATCACGCTCCAAATTCACCACGAGGGGCTTTCTCAGAGAATCATCGTCACGGCGTGGACGCCATCTGCGCTGGCAGGACGCCTGAAGCGGGCCTCAGGCCACCGATTAAGACTGCCGCCCGAGAGCAGCAGTCACCAGCGGTCTTGGATGGCGAAAGCCAGGTCTTGCGACCCAGACTCCACCACCATGAGCTGTCAGCACGTCAAGACGGCCGTGCTGACAGTATTCAAAATCAGGCCGGGTTGACCGACGAGATGTCGACGCGTGCGCCCACACCCATGGTCGACGACACGGCCACCTTGCGCAGGTAGACACCCTTGGACGAAGCGGGCTTCGCCTTGTTCAGAGCGTCCAGCAGAGCGGCCAAGTTGCCCACCAGCTTGTCGTCGTCAAACGAGCGACGGCCGATGGTGCCGTGGATGATGCCGGCCTTGTCAACGCGGAACTGCACCTGACCTGCCTTGGCGTTCTTCACAGCCGTGGCGACGTCCGGAGTCACCGTGCCCACCTTGGGGTTAGGCATCAGGCCACGGGGGCCCAGGATCTGACCCAAGGTACCGACGATACGCATGGTGTCGGGCGAGGCGATAACCACGTCGAAGGGCATGTCGCCAGCCTTCACGCGCTCAGCCAGATCTTCCATGCCCACGACGTCAGCGCCAGCAGCCTTGGCTTCTTCAGCCTTGGCGCCTTGGGCGAACACCGCCACACGCTTGGTCTTGCCGGTGCCGTTAGGCATCACGACAGCGCCGCGAACGACTTGGTCCGACTTCTTGGCATCGATGCCCAGCTGCACGGCCACGTCGATGGACTCATCGAACTTGGCGGTTGCGCAGCTCTTGACCAGCGCCAGAGCGTCAGTGATGGAGTACAGCTTCAGGCTGTCAACCTTGCCCTGCAGGGCCTTGGCCTTTTTAGTCAGCTTTGCCATCTCACACCCCCTCAACGATCACACCCATCGAACGGGCAGAGCCGGCGATGGTCTTGACTGCGGCGTCCATGTCGGCAGCCGTCAGGTCCTTCATCTTCAACTTGGCGATCTCTTCGAGCTGAGCGCGGGTGATCTTGCCAACCTTGTTCAGGTGAGCCTTGTCAGAACCCTTGTCCAGCTTGATGGCCTTCTTGATCAGATAGGTCGCGGGAGGCGTGCCCATCTTGAAGGTGAAGCTCTTGTCTGCGAAAGCGGTGATGGTCACCGGAATCGGCATGCCAGGCTCCATGCCCTGAGTTTGGGCGTTGAAGGCCTTGCAGAACTCCATGATGTTCAGACCGCGCTGACCGAGCGCCGGGCCGATAGGAGGGGAAGGATTGGCCTTGCCGGCCGGGACTTGCAGCTTGATAAAGCCGACAATTTTCTTTGCCATGATTGGCTCCTCGAGTACAAACGCTTAGGCCGCTTGCGCCGCCTCGGCTCCTCGTCAAATGACCCGTTTCAAACTTCATCAGCGGTGCCGGGTCGGTCAACACCGCTGACTGCTCAATCCTTTGACCTCCACCCTATCGGGCTTCAGCCGCAGGCCTGAAGACTGGCTTCAGACCTTCTCGACTTGGGAGAAATCCAGCTCGACGGGCGTGGCGCGACCAAAAATGGTGACCGATACCCGAACCTTGGACTTCTCGTAGTTGACTTCTTCGACAGCGCCGTTGAAGTCGGTGAACGGGCCTTCCTTGACACGCACCAACTCGCCAACTTCCCACTCCACTTTGGGGCGCGGCTTCTCGATGCCTTCTTGCATCTGGTTGACGATCTTCATCACCTCCGCTTCGGAGATCGGCGCGGGACGGTTCTTGGCGCCCCCCACAAAGCCGGTGACCTTGGAGGTGTGTTTGACCAAGTGCCAAGACTCGTCGTCCATCAGCATCTCGACCAGCACATAGCCGGGGAAGAAACGACGCTCGGTGACCGACTTCTTGCCGTTCTTCAGTTCGACCACTTCTTCGGTGGGGACCAAGATGCGGCCAAACTTGGACTGCATGCCCGCGCGGTCAATACGCTCGCGCAGGTTGCGCTCCACGGCCTTCTCCATCCCGGAGTAGGCATGCACCACATACCAACGCAGAGGACTGGAGGCGGGTGCTGCGGCACCGGCTTCATTGGCAATGGTTTCGCTCATGCTGAAGAGTCCTTTTCTAGTGTGCGTGACGTCGAGAGACCGTGATCAGTGCTTCCAGCCCAGGATCAGGTCGTACAAGATCCAACTCAGCGTCACGTCGGTCAGCCACAGGAACAGGGCCATCAAAACCACAAAGATGAACACATACAGCGTCATCTGACCGGCTTCCTTGGGGGTCGGCCACACCACTTTGCGGACTTCGCGCACCGACTCTTGGCCGTAGGCGATGAGGCGCTTGCCCATGTCAGAGACAAAGAAGGTACCCGCCGCCATGGCCAACAAGACCAGCAACACGGCCACCCGCATCCACATGTCCTTGCCATTCAGCAGGTAGAAGGCGGTGATCGCACCCAGCACCAGCACCACAGATGCGGCCAGCTTGGCCTTATCAGCGCCGGTAGAGATGGTTTCGACTTGCGTGTTCGTGGACATGACTTCCTGACATTTTCCCTTTGCCACCCAAGGCGCACATCACCTCAGACGACAAAGTCCCAACAGCAGCAAAGCCCGCGGGGCATTTCGCCTGCGGGCTGGCTGTCAGGGCCGGGGCTGCATCGCGAGATGCAGCGTTGACTTCTCTTGGCTTCCTGATCTGGACGACTTCGCGACGTCGTTCAGATCAGTTGGCAGGGGCAGTAGGAATCGAACCTACAACCTTCGGTTTTGGAGACCGACGCTCTGCCAATTGAGCTATACCCCTGCAGCTTTCTTCACTTAGGCGAGGATCTTGGCAACCACGCCGGCGCCGACGGTACGGCCACCTTCACGGATAGCGAAGCGCAGGCCTTCTTCCATGGCGATGGGGGCGATCAGCTTGACGGTGATCGACACGTTGTCGCCAGGCATCACCATTTCCTTGTCGGCCGGCAGTTCCACAGCGCCGGTCACGTCGGTGGTGCGGAAGTAGAACTGAGGACGGTAGTTGTTGAAGAACGGGGTGTGACGACCACCTTCGTCCTTGGACAACACGTAGATCTCAGCCGTGAAGTGGGTGTGCGGCTTGACCGAACCGGGCTTGCACAGCACTTGACCACGCTCGACGTCTTCGCGCTTGGTGCCGCGCAGCAAGATACCGACGTTGTCACCCGCTTGACCTTGGTCCAGCAGCTTGCGGAACATTTCCACGCCCGTGCAGGTGGTCTTCTGGGTGTCTTTGATACCGACGATTTCGATTTCTTCGCCAACCTTGATGATGCCGCGCTCCACACGACCAGTCACCACGGTGCCACGGCCAGAGATCGAGAACACGTCTTCCACAGGCATCAGGAAGGTGCCGTCCACAGCGCGCTCAGGCGTGGGGATGTAGCTGTCCAGCGCATCGGCCAAACGCATGATGGCTTGCTCGCCCAGGTCACCCTTGTCGCCTTCGATGGCCAGCTTGGCCGAACCCTTGACGATGGGGGTGTCGTCGCCGGGGAAGTCGTACTTGGAGAGCAGCTCGCGCACTTCCATTTCGACCAGTTCCAGCAACTCAGCGTCGTCCACCATGTCGCACTTGTTCAGGAACACGATGATGTAGGGCACGCCCACCTGACGAGCCAACAGGATGTGCTCGCGGGTCTGGGGCATGGGGCCGTCAGCGGCCGAGCACACCAGGATCGCGCCGTCCATCTGGGCGGCACCGGTGATCATGTTCTTCACATAGTCAGCGTGGCCGGGGCAGTCAACGTGCGCGTAGTGGCGGTTGGCGGTCTCGTACTCGACGTGAGCGGTGTTGATGGTGATGCCGCGAGCCTTTTCTTCAGGCGCTGCGTCAATCTGGTCGTAGGCCTTGGCCTCGCCGCCAAACTTGGCCGACAAGATCGTGGTGATCGCTGCCGTCAGCGTCGTCTTGCCATGGTCCACGTGACCAATGGTGCCCACGTTCACGTGCGGCTTGGTCCGTTCGAATTTACCTTTTGCCATCTTGCGCTCCTAATCATGTGCCCGCGAGGGCCAAGTCAGTTCAAAAACGTCAGACAAACTTCAAAGAGGGTGGTGCCCATGGCGCGGATCGAACGCGCGACCTCTCCCTTACCAAGGGAGTGCTCTACCACTGAGCCACATGGGCATCGACACAGGGCTAAAAACGGCCACACCCGAAGGGGGACTGCACCCAGGCCTGTGTCGACCTATCACTCAACCAACTCTCTCAACCCTGACCTTCACTGGAGCGGGAGACGGGAATCGAACCCGCGTCATTAGCTTGGAAGGCTAAGGTTCTACCATTGAACTACTCCCGCTTGGCGGCCTGCTCATGCAGACCAAGCGACAGGCTCTCTGACCAATTGCTTGCCCGATTGTTTGACCAATCGTTCGTTCGCTGTGGTGGAGGAGGCTGGATTCGAACCAGCGTACGCTATGCGGGCAGATTTACAGTCTGCTGCCTTTAACCACTCGGCCACCCCTCCGCAGCGAGCCTGAGAGTGTAGCACTGTTTTTTCAGCTTTTGCAAGATGCGCCTCAAAGAGGCAGGGAACGCGCCCAATCAATCTCCACCCCGGCTCGGCCGCAAGCGCTGAAGTGTCCACAGCCCAGAAAAGGCACGGGCGGGCGCTGAGCAGACAGCGGCGAGGGGTGATTCGCCTGCAGCAAGAGATGCCGCCCCGGCGCAACGGCCTCGATCAGCGCCGCTTTGGCCTGCGCGTGCGCGCCCCACAGCATGAACACCACGGATCGATCCAGCCCCGCCACAGCGGCGATCAGCCCGTCGGTCAAAGCCTCCCAGCCGTGTTTGGCGTGGCTGGCGGGCTGGCCGTCCTCCACCGTCAAACAGGTATTGAGCAGCAAGACGCCCTGCTGCGCCCAGCCCGCCAACTGCCCATGCGCGGGCGCCGTCAGTCCCAGGTCGCGCTGCAGCTCTTTATGGATATTGCGCAAGCTGGGCGGAATCTTCTGCCCGACCGGCACCGAAAAGGCCAGGCCTTCGGCTTGCCCCGGGCCGTGATAAGGGTCTTGACCCAAGATCACCACGCGCACCGAAGCCAGCGGCGTGAGTTGCAGCGCCTTGAAGGGCGTGGCCGGGTAGATCACCGCGCCTTGGGCCTGGCGCTGCGTCACAAAGCTCAGCAAGCCCTGCCCGGCAGGCGACGCTGCCCAGGCCCGCAGCACCGGCTGCCAGTCTTGCGGCACCTCGGCCATCAAGGCCGGCAAGGGCGCACTCAGGCCGAGCGAGGACACCGCCGCGGACGGCCCGCCAAACAAATCCCCTTGCGCCACCCCCTTGGCCTCAGGCAAACAAAGCCGCCAAGGCCTCGCCCGGCTCAGCCGCACGCATAAAAGCCTCGCCGACCAGGAAGCAATGCACGGCCGCAGCCCGCATCAGGGCCACGTCGGCCCGACTCAAGATGCCCGACTCGGTCACCAGCAGGCGATCAGGAGGCACCTCTTTGAGCATGCCCAGCGTGGTCTGCAGCGAGACCTCGAAGCTGCGCAGGTCTCGGTTGTTGATGCCCACCAAGCGCGTCTTCAAGCGCAAGGCGCGTTCCAACTCGCGCGCGTCATGCACCTCGACCAAGACATCCAGGCCCAACGCCTGCGCCGTGGCTTCCAAGTCGGCCATCTGCGCATCGTCCAGGCAGGCGGCAATCAGCAAAATGCAGTCTGCTCCCCAAGCCCGGGCTTCAAAGACTTGGTAGTCGTCCACCATGAAGTCTTTGCGCAGCACGGGCAAGGCGCAGGCCGCACGGGCCTGCTGCAGATAGTCGGCGTGTCCTTGGAAGAACTGCTCGTCCGTCAGCACACTCAAGCAGGCTGCGCCATGCTGCTCGTAGCTGCGGGCGATGTCGGCCGGGCGAAAGTCTTCACGCAGCACGCCTTTGGAGGGGCTGGCCTTTTTGATCTCGGCAATCACGGCGGGCTGGCCTTGCGCCACCTTGGCGCGCAAGGCGCGCTCGAAGCCGCGCACATCGTGGCGCGACTCGGCCTCAGCCCGCACACTGGCCAGCGAGCGCCGCGCTTTGACCGCCACCATTTCTTGGTGTTTGACCTCGACGATGCGGCGCAGGATGTCTGGGGTTCCACTCATGCCCGATCTCCGTTAAGCCGCCGGGCGATGCCGGTTGGTGATGGCCACAAACTGCGACAGCTTGGCGGCGGCCGCCCCCGAAGCCACGGCTTCACGGGCTTGCTTCACCCCTTCTGTCACCGAGCCTGCCACGCCCGCGCAGTACAGCGCCGCACCGGCATTCAGCAGCACCACATCGCGCACCGGGCCGTCTTCATTGGCCAACACGCGCTGAATGCATTGCACCGACTCTTGCTGATTGGCCACTCGCAGCACGCGAGAGTCGTAGACCGGCAGGCCGAAATCGCTGGGATGCACCATGTACTCCTTGACCGAGCCGTCTTTGAGCTCACCCACCAAGGTCTCGCCCGACAGCGAGATTTCGTCCATGCCATTCATGCCATAGACCACCATCACATGCTCGGAGCCCAAGCGCTGCAGCACCCGCACCTGGATGCCCACCAAGTCGGGGTGGAACACGCCCATCAATTGGTTGGGCGCGCCAGCCGGGTTGGTCAAGGGACCCAGGATGTTGAAGATGGTGCGCACACCCAGCTCTTTGCGCACCGGCGCCGCATGCTTCATCGAGGCATGGTGGTTGGGCGCAAACATGAAGGCAATGCCGCACTCTTCCAGACACTCGGCCACTTGCGTGGGGCTCAGGTTGATGTAGGCACCCAAGGCCTCCATCACATCGGCACTGCCCGAGGTGGAGGACACACTGCGCCCACCATGCTTGGCCACGCGCGCGCCGGCCGCCGCCGCCACAAAGGTCGAGGCCGTCGAGATGTTGAAGGTGTGCGAGCTGTCGCCACCGGTGCCCACGATGTCCACCAAGTGCTCACGATTGGCCACTGGCACGGGGGTCGCAAACTCGCGCATCACCTGCGCGGCCGCCGCGATCTCGCCAATGCTTTCCTTCTTGACCCGCAAGCCAATCGACAGGGCCGCAATCATCACTGGCGACATCTCGCCACTCATGATGCGCCGCATCAGGGCCAGCATCTCGTCGTGGAAGATCTCGCGGTGGTCAATGACGCGGGTCAGGGCTTCGGTGTTGGTGATGGGCATGGTCACTCCAAAAATCGAGTTCAGTAAGGGCCGGCAGCCGCCGCAGGTGAAGCGGACACAGTTGAGCCTTGCGCACAGAATTCACGCACCGCCGCCAGGGTGCGCTCAATGCCGTCGTCATCCACATCGAGGTGGGTCACAAAGCGCAGGCCGATCAGGCCGGTGGCCCAGATGCCGCGCGCCTTCAGGTGGGCCAGCAGGTCCGCACCGCGGCCCTGGTCCACATCGACAAACACGATGTTGGTGGCCGCCGAGCGCACGCTCAATCCCGGCAGGCCTTGCAGCCCTTGGGCCAACTTGGCGGCACGGCGGTGGTCCTCCGCCAGTCGCTCGACATGGTGGTCCAGCGCATGGTCCACCGCCGCCGCCAACAGGCCGACTTGGCGCATGCCGCCGCCCACCATTTTGCGCACCCGGTGCGCGCGGGCGATCAGCTCGCGCGAGCCGCACAGCATGGAGCCCACCGGCGCGCCCAAGCCCTTGCTGAAGCAGACCGAGACACTGTCGAAGTAGCCCGTGATGCGCCGCAGCGCAGCGGGCACATCGCCGCCAGGCCCGGCGTCAGCCACCGCGGCATTGAACACGCGTGCGCCATCCAAATGGCAGGCCAAGCCATGCTGGCGCGCCAGCGCGGTGGCTTGCGCCAAATAGTCGTGGCTCATCACCTGGCCGTTCCAGGTGTTCTCCAGGCACAGCAGGCGCGTGCGGGCAAAGTGCGGGTCATCGGGCTTGATGGCGGCGGCAATGTCGGCCAGTGCCATGCGCCCCTGAGCATCTTGGACCAAGGGCTGGGGTTGAATGCTGCCCAAGACCGCCGCACCACCGCCTTCATAACGGTAGGTGTGGGCCAACTGGCCGACGATGTATTCGTCGCCGCGTTGGCAATGGGCCAGCATCCCGCACAAATTGCTTTGTGTGCCCGAGGCCATGAACAGCGCCGCCTCTTTGCCCGTCAAGGCGGCCACGCGAGCCTGCAGCGCCAGCACGGTGGGGTCATCGCCAAACACATCGTCGCCCACCTCGGCACGGGCGATGGCCTCGCGCATCGCAGCAGTCGGCCGCGTGACGGTGTCACTGCGTAAGTCCACAACCTTCATGCTGCACGCCCCATGTTCAAGAAGTTTTTCAGCATGGCATGGCCATGCTCCGAGAGGATGGACTCCGGGTGGAACTGCACGCCTTCCAGGGGTGCGGGGCCACCGGCCAAGCTCTTGTGGCGCACACCCATGATCTCGCCATCCTCGGAGCGCGAGGTCACTTCCAAATCCGCCGGCAGGCTGGCCTCTTCGATGACCAGGGAGTGATAGCGGATCACCGTGAACTGCTCAGGCAGGTCTTGATAGACCCCCCGGCCGTCGGTGCGCAGCACGCTGGTCTTGCCATGCATCTGCGTCTTGGCCCGCACAATGCGCCCGCCCAAGGCGGCGCCAATGCTTTGGTGCCCCAGGCACACGCCCAAGATGGGCAAGCGGCCTACAAAGCGCTGAATGGCTGGCACGCAGATGCCCGCCTCGGCCGGCGAGCAAGGCCCCGGCGAAAACACCAGCCGGTCGGGCTGCAAGGCCGCGATCTCGTCGAGGGTGATCTCGTCGTTGCGCACCACCTTCACGTCCTCGCCCAGCTCAGCAAAGTACTGCACCAGGTTGAAGGTGAAGGAATCGTAGTTGTCGATCATCAATAGCATGTTGTGCTCCTCGTGGCCTGCCTTCAGAAACCTTCTTCCACCAACTCGGCCGCGCGGATCACCGCACGGGCTTTGGCTTCGGTTTCCTTCCACTCCAGCTCGGGCACAGAGTCCGCCACCACACCGGCACCCGCCTGCACATACAAGGTGTTGTTCTTGACGATGCCCGTACGGATAGCGATGGCCACGTCCATATCGCCCGCAAAGCTGAGGTAGCCGCAGGCGCCGCCGTAGATGCCGCGCTCGGTCAGCTCCAGCTCGTCGATGATCTCCATGGCGCGGATCTTGGGCGCACCGCTGAGCGTGCCGGCCGGGAAGCTGGCCTTGAGCACATCCAGGCTGGACAAGCCCTCTTTCAGCCGCCCTTCCACATTGCTGACGATGTGCATCACATGCGAATAGCGCTCGATGCCAAAGGCCTCGGTCACCTTGACGCTGCCGGTCTGGGCGATGCGGCCAATGTCGTTGCGGGCCAAGTCGATCAGCATCACATGCTCGGCGCGCTCTTTGGCGTCGGCCAGCAGCTCGGCCTCCATGGCCTTGTCCAGCTCGGGTGTGGCGCCGCGCGGGCGGGTGCCGGCAATCGGGCGAATGGTGACCACCTCGCCCTCGTCGCGGGTCTCTTGGCGCACCAAGATTTCAGGCGAGGCACCAACGATCTGGAAGTCCCCCATGTCGTAGTAGTACATGTAAGGGCTGGGGTTGAGCGAGCGCAGCGCGCGGTACAGGCTCAGCGGGCTTTCGGTGAAGCGCTTTTGCAGGCGCTGGCCCAGCACCACCTGCATGCAGTCCCCCGCCGCGATATAGGCCTTGGCCTTCTCCACGGCCGCGCAAAACGCGGTCTTGTCGAACTCGCGCTCCACGGCATGGCTGGCCCCGCGCTTGACCTGCGGCGCGGTGACGCTGTAGCGCAGCTTGTCCACCAACTCCGAGAGGCGGCGCTTGCCCTCGAACCAAGCCTCGGGCTTGGCGGGGTCGGCCCAGACGATGAGATAGAGCCGCCCGGAGAGGTTGTCGATGACGGCCAGCTCTTCGGTTTGCAGCAGTTGAATGTCTGGTGTGCCGATGCCGCCCGGCTTCTTCACACCCTGCAGCCGGGGCTCGATATGGCGCACCGTGTCATAGCCAAAGTAGCCGGCCAGCCCCCCGCAAAAACGCGGCAGGCCGGGCCGCAGCGCGGGCTTGAAACGGGCTTGCACCTCGGCAATGAAGTCCAGCGGGTTGCCCTCGCGGGTCTCGACCACCCGGCCATCAGTGACGATCTCACTGCGCTGGCCGGTGGCGCGCAGCAGGGTGCGGGCCGGCAGGCCAATGAAGGAATAGCGACCAAAGCGCTCGCCACCCACCACCGACTCCAGCAAAAAGCTGTTGCGCTGGCCGCCGGCCAGCTTGAGGTAGAGCGAGAGCGGGGTTTCGAGGTCGGCAAAGGCCTCGGCAATCAAGGGGATGCGGTTGAAGCCCTGGGCAGCCAGGCTTTTGAATTCAAGTTCGGTGATCACAGCGGAATCCTCTGGAGGTGCACCACCGCCCGTCAGCCCAGCCCGTGGGCCGCTGCCAGACAGTGCGCCAAAAATGCAGGAGAGAAGCGTGGGGAGGGGAGAGACTCAACCCACTCAAGGAAGCCGCAACGCAGCGGGGCTCGTGGCCCGCGCCGCTCAGGCGGCAAACAGCGCAGTCGTTGATGACCAGCGACGCCAGGGCCAGGCTCCCCGGTCGTGCCCACGGGGGTGCGTGAGCGACAGCTGTTTGCGCGAAGTGAACATAGGCTCAGAGTTTAGCAGTGCCCGCGCCCTCACATCCCGCCGGTCGCGCTGTGAAGTGCGGCACAGTCAGAGGCATCCCGCATGGACAGCCCCGTCGACTGCGTCGACACTGGGCGCCCACGCTGCGCACCGGTCACCGCTGGAGGAGCGCAGCACGGTTTGGTTCTGCTGCGACCCAGCATGAGCCGCTCACCCTTGTTTCTCAACCATGCTGATGTCTCTGATTGCTGCTTTGCGCAGGGCGCTTCGCCGTCGCGCCACCCACTTGGCCCAAGGGTGCGCCCAGGTGTTGCTGATTGCAGGAGGCGCCAGTGCGCTGGCTCAAACACCGCCCAGCCCCGCAGCCTCGGCGCCGATTGCCGACCATGTCAAGCGGGCCGCAGAGCGCCCGTACTACTGGATCAAACTGAATGCGCAGGCGCCAGAGCAGCCCGCAGCGCGCCCCAAGAGTGCGGCCCGACCCGCCACGAAAGCAGCGCCTGCAACGGCTGAGGCGGCCACCTCGGCACCCACCCTGCCTACCCGTGTGAGCGGCATCACGGAACGTGTGACCCCCATATTTGACAGCCCTGCCCTGGCCACCTCGGACCCCCCGCCCAACGCAGCCGCAGAGCGCCTGATCGCCACGCTGGAGAGCGCCCCACCTGCCGCAGGCCTGCCCGCGCCCCCGGCCGCTGAGCCTGCGGCGTTGAGCGCCCCCTCCACCCCCACCGCGCCAGGAGCCACCACGGCGTCACCGGCTGCCACATCGTCCGCCAACAGCCGCCAGGCGGACAGGGCGACCGGCTCTGCAGCCAGCTCGGCCACCTTGAGATTGCTGAATCAGGTTGAGCCCGACTTCCCGAGCGCCCTTCAGCGACGCCTGCGCCAAGGCTCAGTCGAAGTGGCCTTCACCGTGCTGCCGGACGGCAGCGTGAGCGCTCCGAGCGTGTTGCGCAGCAGCCATCCCCGCCTAGAGACCCCCGCGCTGGAGGCCGTGGCCCAATGGCGCTTTGCCCCCATCGATGCCGCCAAACCGGGCGTGGTGGTGCTTGGCTTCGATCTCGACTAGGCGCAGGCGAGACTCAGAGCGCGTCCAAGCGCTCAATCACCGCATCCGCACCCACCGACTGGATGGGCTCGCCGTGGTTATAGCCATAGCTCACCAGCACCACCGGGCAGCCGGCCGCCCGGGCGGCCTCAGCGTCATTGCGCGAGTCGCCCACCATCAGGGCCTGTGCCGGGGCCACACCCAGCGCCTCGCAGGTGCGCAGCAGCGGCAGCGGGTCGGGCTTTTTGCGCTCAAAGCTGTCGCCCCCAAAACATTGTTCAAAGAAGCCGGCCAAGCCCTTGGCCTGGAGCAGCGCCAGCGCCGGGGCTTGGGGCTTGTTGGTCAGGCAGGCCAAGCGCCAGCCGCGCGCGCGCCAGCTTTCCAAGCCTTCGACCACGCCCTCAAACACCTGGGAATGCTGGCCGTTGACCTCGGCATAGTGCTGTTGATATGCCGTCCAGGCTGCGTCAAACAGGGCTGCATCGGCGCCCACATGGGCCAAAGTCTGGCGCACCAAATGCTCGCCGCCTTTGCCCACGGTGCGCTCGATGAAAGCCCGGCTCACCTCTGCCAAAGCGAGACCTTGCAGCGTGCGGTTGAGCGCCACGTCAAAGTCGCCCAGGGTGTCCACCATCGTGCCATCCAGGTCGACGATGGCAGCACGCAGATCATGCGTGAAGCCGAGCAGGCTCAACGCGCCAACTCCGCACGCATCGCGTCGATCACCGCCTTGTAGTCGGGCTTACCAAAGATGGCGCTGCCGGCCACAAAGGTGTCGACACCGGCATCGGCCACGCGGCGGATGTTGTCGGGCTTGATGCCGCCGTCGATCTCCAAGCGGATGTCGCGCCCCGAGGCGTCAATGATCTTGCGCGCCAACTCGGCCTTGCGCAGCGTGCTCTCAATAAAGCTCTGGCCGCCAAAGCCTGGATTTACGCTCATCAGCAACACCACATCGACCTTGTCGATCACCCACTCCAGCACGTCCAGCGGCATGGCGGGGTTGAACACCAAGCCGGCTTGGCAGCCTTCGGCCTTGATGAGCTGCAGCGTGCGGTCCACATGGGCCGAGGCATCGGGGTGGAAGGTGATGATGTCGGCACCGGCCCGAGCAAAGGCCTGGGCCAGGGCATCCACCGGCTGCACCATCAGGTGCACATCGATGGGGGCCGGTGTGCCGTCGGGCTTGACGGCATGCTTTTTGAGAGCCTCACACACCATGGGCCCAAAGGTCAGGTTGGGCACATAGTGGTTGTCCATCACATCGAAATGGATCCAGTCGGCGCCTGCGGCCAGCACATTGCGCACCTCGTCACCCAGGCGGGCACAGTCGGCAGAAAGAATGCTGGGGGCAATGCGGTAAGTGCTCATGGCTGGGACGCCGACAGGGGCGAATAGAGAGGAAAAGCGCGATTTTAAAGACGGTGGGCTAGCATCCCACCATGAGCACAGCCCAATTCACCTGTTCGGTCGTCACGCAATACCTGCCTGAGCAGTCCTCGGCCGCCGACTCGGTGTACGCCTTTGCCTACACCATCACCATTCGCAACATAGGCACGGTCACCGCGCAACTGGTGGCTCGCCACTGGCAGATTGCCGACGCCCTGGGCCGCATCGAAGAGGTCCGAGGCTTGGCCGTGGTCGGGCATCAGCCGGTCCTCAAGCCCGGCGAGCAATTCGAATACACCAGCTGGACCCGCCTGGCCACACCACGGGGTCGTATGCAGGGCACGTTCTTTTGCATCACCGAGGACGCGCATTGGTTTGACACGCCGGTACCCGCCTTCGAGCTGGCGCAGGCGCAAGCTCTGCACTGATGGCGTGGGACCTGAGCGCGCTGTTGCACAGCGCTGACCCGGCCGCCTCCGCCATCGAGCGCCATCTCTGGCTGGTGCGCCTCATGGACTGGCTGCGCCAGCCGCCGCCGGAGGGCGCCCACTCGTTGACGCCCTGGCCCGTGGTGCGCATGGGGCTGCTGCTCGATGTGCTGGAGACCCAGCCCGAGATCAGCCAGCGCGTAGGGGGTGTGGTGCACCACAGCCTGCGCGACTTGGACAGCAACGGGCTCTTGGCCGACTTTGGCTTTCCGCCTCGACAAGGGTTTGTGAGCGAGTTGGGCGACCGGCTGCGCTTGGCCTGGCTGCCGGGCACGCCACAAACCTCGGATGCGGGCGAGCTGTTCTCTCTGCTCTTCAACCGGCCTGACGATGCGGCCTGGGTCGCGGCCCTGGACGAGGCCACCTTGGGCCGCCTCTTGCGCTGGCTGGAGCACAGCAGCGGCACCCCCGCGGCCTGGCGTGACGAGATGGTGGAGGCCGTGCAACTGCTGGCCAGCCAGATCCGCGCCAATGGCCTGAGCAAAGCCCTGCGCTCACGCATCGCGCCCAGCCACATGGCCGACCGGCCCTTTCACCAAGTGGTGGCGCTGGCTGAGGCCTTGCAAGCGGCCCATCAGCAAGGGGCCGGCGCCGAAGCACTGGCAGCGCATGCGGCCCGCCTGCGCGCCGTCTTGGGCCGCTGCCTGGACGCCGCCCACAGCGCCCGCCAGCACCTGGATGAATGGGGCATCTCAGTGGATGTGGTCTTCCAAATGGACCAGATGCGCAAGCGCGCCCAGCGCATTGAACAGTTGCTGGACGCGGCCCTGGCCGCCGAGCCCGCCCCGGCCTTCAAGGCCCTGTGGCTGGCCTTGCTGAGCGCAGCCCAAGACCGCCAGGGCATTGGTGCGCTGTTCACCCACCACTATGCGCTCTTGGCCCGCAAGGTGACCGAGCGCAGTGCCGAGACGGGCGAGCACTACATCACCCGCGACCGCGCCGAGTACCGCCAAATGCTGGGCAAGGCGGCCGGCGGCGGCGCGGTGATTGGCCTGACCACGCTGGCCAAATTTGCGCTCACCGCGCTACAGGTCAGCGCTTTTTGGGTGGGCTTTTTGGCAGGCGTGAACTACGCCCTGAGCTTTGTGCTGGTGCACCTGCTGCACTGGACCGTGGCCACCAAACAGCCGGCCATGACCGCCCCTGCCCTGGCCGCCAAGCTGGAGGCCGTCGGCCAGCAGGAGGGCGCGATCGAGGGCTTTGTCGATGAGGTCACCCACCTCATCCGCTCCCAGATTGCAGGCATTGTGGGCAACCTCGCGCTGGTCGCCCCCGTGGTGCTGGCCGCCCAAGGCTTGGCGTGGTGGGTGCAAGGCGCACCGCTGGTGGGCGAGAAGGACGCGCACTATGTGCTGCATTCGCTGACGCTGCTCGGCCCAACCGCGCTGTTTGCTGCCTTTACCGGCGTGCTGCTGTTTGCCTCCAGCCTGATCGCCGGCTGGGTCGAAAACTGGTTTGTCTACCATCGCCTGGAAAGCGCACTGGCCTGGAACCCGCGCATCACCGACCTGCTGGGGCCCAGCCGGGCGCAGCGCTGGGCGCGGTGGTGGCGGGGCAATATCTCGGGGCTGGCCGCCAATGTCTCCCTGGGCCTGATGCTGGGCATCATCCCTGCCTTGGCGGCCTTTGTGGGCTTGCCGCTGGAGGTTCGCCATGTCACCTTGGGCATGGGCCAGTTGGCGGCGGCGGTGGGGGCTTTGGGGCTGGAGATCTTTCAGCAGCCCGCGTTTTGGTGGTGCTTGGCAGGCATTGGCGTGACCGGCCTCTTGAACTTGGCCGTCAGCTTTACGCTGGCGTTTCGGGTGGCTTTGGCCTCACGCGGGCTGCAGGTTCAAGAGCGGGGCCGCCTCTATGCCGCGCTGCGCCAGCGTTGGCGCCAAGCGCCGGGCAGCTTCTTCAAGCCCCCGGTGTGATGTCTTTTTCAGCTTTGGGCGCGTCGCCGGGTGTGGCATGGTCTGGGGGTGGCTCACCGCCTTTGCGGCCTGAGAACATCGTCCACCAGACAATGAAGATCAGCAAGGCGCCAGCGCCCAAAGCTTCCAGAATCAGAATCGTCATGAACCACACCTCTTCGCGCCCCGAGGCGCGCTCCATCCCATTCTCGCTGGCCGGGCTCTCGCTGCTGTGCATGGCCCTGCTGACGGGCTGCCAATGGCTCTCCAAGCCTCAGCCCGCCTCCTCTGTGCCGCCGGTGGCCAGCCCCACTGCAGTGCCTGCGGCGCCCAAGCTGGAATGGCCCGCCGGCGTGGTGGAGCGCCCCCGCGCCCGCTGGGTGCCTGCCGCCTGGGGCGAGCTGCCCGGCTGGGGCCTTGACCGCGTGACGGAGGTCTTGCCCGCCTTGCGCCGCAGCTGCGTGCGCCCGGCCGAGGGCTGGCTGATGCTCTGCGCGCAGTTGCGCACCCAGACCCTCAAGGACGATATCGCCACCCGCCGCTGGCTGGAAGACAGCCTGCGCGTCTACCGCGTGGAGTCCTTGACCGGCGACGCCCAAGGCCTGCTGACTGGCTATTACGAGCCGCTGATGACTGCCAGCCGCCAGCCCACCGAGACCCGCCGCGTGCCGCTGTGGGCACCGCCCGCAGACTTGGCCAGCCGCCGCCCCTATTGGACGCGGCAAGAGCTGGAGTCCCTTCCTGCCGCTCAAGCTGCCGTGAAGGGCCGTGAGATCGCTTATCTGGACGACCCGCTGGATGCGCTGGTCCTGCAAATCCAAGGCTCTGGTCGCCTGCGCCTGCAAGAGCCCGACGGCAGCGAGCGCATGGTGCGCATTGCCTATGCCGATCACAACGGCCACCCTTACCGCTCGGTCGGCCGCTGGCTGATTGAACAAGGCGAGCTCAAGGCCAGCGAAGCCTCCTGGCCGGGCATCAAAGAGTGGACGCGGCGCAACCCCACGCGCCTGCAAGAAATGATGTGGCAGAACCCGCGCATGGTGTTCTTCCGCGAGGAGCCTCTGCCCGACCCCAGCGTCGGCCCCAAAGGCGCGCAAGGCGTGCCGCTGAGCCCGGGACGCTCGGTGGCGGTAGACCCCCAAAGCGTGCCCTACGGCAGCCTGATGTGGCTGGACGCGACGGAGCCCCTCAGCACCAAACCCTTGCAGCGCTTGGTGGTGGCGCAAGACACCGGCAGTGCGATTGTGGGCGCGGTGCGTGCCGACTACTTCTGGGGCTGGGGCGACGAGGCCGAAGCCCAGGCCGGGCGCACCAAGCAAGCACTGCGCACCTGGGTGCTCTGGCCCAAGTAAGGCCCGCTTATTCGCGGCGCCAGCGCATGTCCAGGCGCGGCAGCGGTGCGGCATGGTTGCTGCGCCAGACCACATCGCCCCCGGTTCTGGGCGGCTCTGCTTGCGGCGCCCACAGCGGCACCCATTCATCCAAGGGCACGCTGATGTGGCCACGCAGGGCCGGCCGCGCGGGGCTGAAAGCGGCAGCATCGGTGGCAGGGGCTTCATAGCTCACGCGCACCAGGGACGTCCCGCCCGCCCATGTCGGGCAGAACCACCAGCGAGCTTGAGGCGTCGTAGGGCTGTGCGGTGCCGCAGGCGTGACCACGGCACCCTGCTGGGCCGACCACATCCAGTGCAACGCGCCCTGCGGTGCTGGCGCCACCAGGCTCATTCGCGCTTCTACGCCGTGGTTGTTGTCGGTCCACAAAGTCAGCACCGGTCGCCCTGCGCCAGACTGGGTCGAGACCACCGTCTCCGAGGAGGCCGCGGGCAGACTGTCACGCAACTCCAGACGCAGGCGCACCGCGGGTGGCGCATCCGTCGCCGAGGCCTTGGATGCCGTGGCTGTCGCGGGAGCTTCGCAAGGTTGAGCGGCCGCGAGGCCTGAAGCCGCCAGCGCGGCCCCACAAAGAAGAGTCTTCATGAACTTCATTTCGGATCTCAGGCCCCCGGCTTGAGGCTTCACTTGGGCAGCTCCGCCGAAGCCAACAAATGCCCCAACGGCAGCGCCGCCGACGCCTTGATCTCCCCGAGCGAGAAACTGGTGTGCAGGTCTTTCACGTTGGGCAGCTTGAACAAGGTGTCCATGGTCCAGCGTGAATAGGCGTCCAGATCAGTGACCAAGACTTGCAACTCGAAGGTGCCTGCCCCACTGATGTAGTGGCAGGCGATGACTTCAGGCAACTCACGAATCGCCGCCTCCAAGGCGCGCATCGCCTCGGCGTTGTCGCGCTCGCAATCCACCCGCACAAAGGCCAGCACGCCCAGGCCTATCTTGCGTCGGTCAATCTCGGCCCGGTAGCCGGTGATCACCCCCAGCTCTTCGAGACGCCGGACTCGCCGCCAGGTGGGGGCGGCAGACAAACCAATGGCGGCCGCCAAATCAGCGTTGGAGATACGGGCGTCGCGCTGCAGCACGCCAAGAATCGCGATGTCGTAACGGTCGAGCTGAGGCGCCACCGATGTCGCGGTCAATGCCTGTGGGGGCGTGATGCTGTGAGTCATGGCTTTTGAGGCCCCAGGTCATCAGGTATACAGCGCGGAGGGGACATATGTCCGGCTAGGCGCCCTGTGGTCGAGCGGCTAGTATAGGTTCGCGGCATACCCATAAAGACCGTAGTCGACGGGGAGTGATGACCGACAAGCACCCAGCCTACCCGGCTGAAGCGTGCTCCATGTTCACTCCTGCTGGCGCACAGGAGGCCTTTGGTCTCCTGTGCGTGAGCTTTGCGTTACGGCCACCTCTATGTCAAGCCTCACCTCGACCAGCACCTTGCGACCCAAAGATCCGCCAGACTCCACACTGCTCGGCTTTCAAGCTCCCAAAGAGACGCGTCGCTTGTCCCGGCGCCGTCTTTGGGCCTATGCCATTCGCGAAGGATTTGTGGCGCTGTTGCCGCTCACGCTCTTGGGCGCCATGGCCAACGTCCTGGCTTACCTCCCCATCCAAGGCTATAACGCGTGGATGAGCCAGTCTTTCGGCCCACAGTGGGCCGACACCGCCGCACTGAGCCTCAACGCCACGATGGGGATCATGGGGCTGGCCAGCGCGATGGTGATTGCCATGCGCCTGTCGGCCTTGCTGGCGGAGCATGGATCCCGTTCGGAAGCGCCGCAAGCCAGCGTGGCGGCGGTGGCCGCGGCGGGGTTCATGCTGGTGGTTCTGCCGGGTCAGCCCAAGGACTTGAGTGTCCTGGGGTATGTGCATATCTTGGAAGGTTTGCTCGTGGGCCTGGCCACGGCAGAGTTGATGCATTGGGCCAGCCGCTGGCTGCCGCGTCATGAGGGGCTGAATGCCCTGGAGTCGGGCGTGCCGCTGCAGCAAGCCTTGCGCCTGTCGGAGCAAGCCGCCATTGTTCTGGGCCTGGTCTACCTGGGTCACCACACCTTGAGCAGTGTGATCGGGCCTTGGCTGCTGAGCACCGTGCTGGCTCCCCTGCATCAAACCCTCCAAGCCCATCTACCGGGCGCTTGGCTGATGAATGTCTTGCTGGTCCTCATCAACCAGCTGTTATGGCTGGTGGGCATCAATGGCGGGCAGCTTTTCTTGAGCATGGGCGCGGCGGGCGCCACCTATCTTGCAGACCCGGCTGTGCTCTATGCCCCGCACGCGGCCAGCCCCACGTTTGTCAACGCTTTTGCCCACTTAGGGGGCGCTGGGGCAACCTGGGGCTTGATCATCGCGTGCCTGTTGAATTGCAAAGACGCGGGCTTGCGCAAGCTGGCTTGGTTCTCAGCGCTGCCGGCCTTGCTGAATGTGAACGAGCTGCTGCTTTTCGGCATTCCGCTGGTGTTCGGGCGCGCGCTGCTGGTGCCCTTTGTGGCGGCACCGGCCCTCAACTGCTTGATCGCGGTGGCGGCCGTGGAATGGGGTGGCATGGCCCTGAGCGGCCAAGCTGTGGTCTGGTCCACGCCCATGTTGATTTCCGGATATGTGTTGACCGATTCCTGGTCCGGCGCGGCAGTGCAGGCGGTGGCCTTGTGCTGTTCTGTGCTGATCTATCTGCCTTATGTGCGACGGCTGGAAGCGCAGCGTCAGCGGCGCAATCAGCGCACGCTCAGCGCCGCGTTGAGCTTTTTGACCAACCCCATCCAGGCGCCTCCGAGCTTGCTGGAGCGCGCTGACAACCTCGGCGACATCGCCCGGGCGCTGATGGAGGACTTCCGCCGTGACTTAGGGGGCCCCCAGGTCACCTTGGCCTACCAGCCGCAGCATGATGCGACCGGCCGCGTGGTGGGCGTCGAGGCCCTGCTGCGCTGGCGCCATGTGGTGCATGGCCCGATCCCAACGGCAGCCATCATCAACATCGCCGAAGAGTGCGAGACCATTCACACCATTGGTCACTGGGTGGTGAACCAAGCGTGTGCTGACTTGGCGCAGTGGCGGCGCGCGGGCTGGGACGGGTTCGTGGTGAGCATCAACATGTCGCCTGCGCAATTGGAAAACCCCGACTGGGTCACCGTCGTGCGCAAAGCCCTGCAAAGCCACAACCTTGATGCGCCCTCGCTGGACCTGGAGATCACCGAAGGCCGGATGATGTCCTCCTCGCAGCAGGCTGATGACACGCTGGCTGAACTGGAGGCCTTGGGTCTCAAACTCTCCATGGACGACTTCGGCATGGGGTGCACCTCCTTGCTCTATATGCAGCGCTTCCGCATGCATTCCATCAAGCTGGATGGGCGGCTGACCCGCGACGTGCTGAACAACCCCGTCGACCAAGACATCATCCGCGCCGTGGCCCGCTTGGGCAAGTCTCAGGGTGTGTGCGTGGTGGCCGAGTTCGTGGAACACCAGGCTCAGCGCGACCTGCTGCAAGACTTGGGCTGTGACCTCTTTCAGGGCTGGCTCTACAGCCCTGCGCTGCCAGCCGCCGAGATGCCGGCTTACTTGGCACGGGTTCACCGCCCTGCTTGAGGCTCGTGGTTTACCCGAAACCACCCCATCAAGGCATTATTCTTTCTATTGATTCATTTTTTTGGCAATGTTCTTGCCAATTAGAAGAATAACAAGCAATTGAAAGAAAGCACCTGTCGCGGGCTTAGCCCTACACTCTGACCCACACGCCCTTCACGCAGGTGTGGGGCTGCGGCCGGGTCACAAGCCTGTCTGCCGTGCGCCCCCTTTCGCGCCCTATCCTCGCGCCCCACGGAGACAAACCATGAACGCACCACTGCCTGATTCCATTCGCCTCGCGCTGGAAAAGGTCACCCTGGACGACAAATACGCCCTGCCTGAGGGGCGTGCCTTCATGAGCGGGGTGCAAGCCCTGGTGCGCCTGCCCATGCTGCAGCGGGTGCGTGACGCGGCCGTGGGGCTGAACACCGCCGGCTTCATCAGCGGCTATCGCGGCTCACCGCTGGGCGGCTATGACCAAGCCCTGATGGCGGCCAAAAAGCACTTGGCCACGCAAAACATCGTCTTCCAGCCGGGGGTCAACGAAGAACTGGGTGCCACCGCCGTCTGGGGCACGCAGCAGCTCGACCTCTACAAAGACAAGGCCAAGCACGATGGCGTGTTTGGCATTTGGTATGGCAAGGGCCCGGGCGTGGACCGCTGCCTGGACGTGTTCAAGCACGCCAATATGGCCGGCACGGCCCAGCATGGTGGCGTGATTGCGATTGCCGGTGACGACCATGTCTCCAAGAGCTCGACCGCGCCCCACCAGAGCGACCACGTCTTCAAAGCCTGCGGCTTCCCTACCTTCTTCCCCTCCAGCGTGCAAGACATTCTGGACATGGGCCTGCATGCCTTTGCAATGAGCCGCTTTGCTGGGGTCTGGACCGGCATGAAGACCATCCAAGAGGTGGTGGAGTCTTGCAGCAGCGTGGATGTCTCGCCGAACCGCGTGAAGATCCTCTTGCCCGAGGACTTCCAGATGCCGGCCGGTGGCCTGCACATCCGCTGGCCCGACCCGCCGCTGGAGCAAGAAGCCCGCTTGATGGACTACAAGTGGTACGCCGCCCTGGCCTATGTGCGTGCCAACAAGCTCAATTACAACGTCATTGCCACCCCGCAAGACCGCTTCGGCATCATCGCCAGCGGCAAGGCCTATAACGACACCCGCCAGGCCTTGGCCGATCTGGGCTTGAGCGATGACATCTGCCGCGCCATTGGCCTGCGCCTGCACAAGGTCAATGTGGTGTGGCCGCTAGAAGCCACCATCACCCGCGACTTTGCCCAAGGCCTGCAAGAGATTTTGGTGGTCGAGGAAAAGCGCCAGGTCATTGAGTACCAACTCAAGGAAGAGCTCTACAACTGGCGCGCGGATGTGCGCCCCAATGTGATCGGCAAGTTTGAAGAAGCCGAGGGCGACAACACCGGCGGCGAATGGAGCCGCCCCAACCCGAGCGAGAACTGGCTGCTGCGCGCCAAGGCTGACCTGACCCCGGCCCTCATCGCCAAGGCCATTGCCAAGCGCCTGAAAAAGCTGGGCGTGCCCGATGACGTGGCGCAGCGCATGGACCAGCGCGTGGCCGTCATCGAGGCCAAGGAGCGCGAACTCGCCACGCTGGAGGTCAAGACCGGGGACCGCACGCCCTGGTTCTGCTCCGGTTGCCCCCACAACACCTCGACCCGCGTGCCCGAAGGCTCACGCGCCGTGGCCGGCATCGGCTGCCATTACATGGTCAGTTGGATGCCCGGCCGCAGCACCAGCACCTTCACTCAAATGGGCGGCGAGGGCGTGCCTTGGGTGGGCCAGGCGCCCTTCACCAAAGAAGAACACATCTTCTCCAACCTGGGTGATGGCACCTACTTCCACTCCGGCCTACTGGCCATCCGCCAGAGCATTGCGGCCGGCGTGAACATCACCTACAAAATCCTCTACAACGACGCCGTGGCCATGACCGGCGGCCAGCGCGTGGGTGAGCGCGCCGAAGGCCACACCGTGCTGCAAATCATGCAGAGCTTGACGGCCGAAGGCGTGGCCAAGCTGGTCATCGTCAGCGACAACCCCGGCAAGTACGACGGCGTCAGCCTGCTGCCCGGCATCACCGTGCACCACCGCGATGAGCTGGATGCCATCCAGCGCCAATTCCGCGAGATCAAGGGCACCACGGCCATCATCTACGACCAGACCTGCGCCACCGAAAAGCGCCGTCGCCGCAAGCGCGGCACCATGGCCGAGAGCGAGCAGCGCGTGGTCATCAATGAGCTGGTGTGCGAGGGCTGCGGCGACTGCGGCGTGCAGAGCAACTGCGTCTCCGTGGAGCCGCTGGAAACTGAATTTGGCCGCAAGCGCCAGATCAACCAGAACACCTGCAACAAAGATTTTTCTTGCGTCAAGGGCTTCTGCCCCAGCTTTGTGACGGTGCAAGGCGGCACGCTCAAAAAGGCCAAGCCAGCCCAAGGCGCCGCGGCCAGCATGCCTGCTGTGCCCGAGCCCACCCTGCCCGCCTGCGACACCGCCTGGGGCATTGTGGTGGCCGGCATTGGCGGCACCGGTGTGATCACCATCGGCCAGTTGCTGGGCATGGCGGCGCACATTGAGGGCAAGGGCATCATCACCCAAGACGCGGCGGGCTTGGCCCAAAAGGGTGGTGCGACCTGGAGCCATGTGCAGATCGCCAACACCCTGGACGCCATTCACACCACCAAGGTAGACACGGCCAAGGCCGACCTGATCATCGGCTGCGAGGCCATCACCACCGCCAACAAGACCACGCTGTCGGTGATGCACCCGCAGCGCACTTTTGTGGCGATGAACAACCACCGCACCCCCACCGCCAACTTTGTGCTGGACGCGGACTGGAGCTTCCCGGCTGAGGCCTGCGAGTCCGCCATTGCGGCCGCCGTGGGCCCGCAGCACTTGGCGGCCTTTGATGCCGAAGAAGTCTCCACCCAACTGCTGGGTGACTCCATCTACACCAACCCCTTGATGCTGGGCTTTGCCTGGCAAAAGGGCCGCGTGCCCCTGAGCCATGCCGCGCTGATGCGCGCCATTGAACTCAATGCCGTGCAAGTCGAGAAGAACAAGGCCGCGTTCGAGTGGGGCCGTCGCTGCGCCCACGACTTGGCCGCCGTGAAGGCCTTGTTCACCACGGGTCAGGTGATCCAGTTCGTCAAGCGCACCAGCCTGGACGACATGATCACCCAGCGCGTCAGCTTCTTGACGGGCTATCAGAACGAGGCCTATGCGGCCCAGTACCGCAGCTTTGTCGAGAAGGTTCGCGCCGCCGAGGCGCCGCTGTCCAGCACCCGCTTGACCGAGGCCGTGGCCCGCTACCTCTTCAAGCTGATGGCCTACAAGGACGAGTACGAGGTCGCGCGCCTGCACACCGACCCCAGCTTCCTGGCCAAGCTGAATGCGCAGTTTGAGGGCGACTTCAAGCTGGTGCACCACTTGGCGCCGCCGATGCTGGCCAAGACCAACGCCCAAGGTGAGCCGGTGAAGCAAGCCTTTGGCCCCTGGATGCGCAGCGCCTTTGGCCTGATGGCCAAGCTCAAAGGCTTGCGCGGCACCGCACTGGACCCATTCGGCCGCACCGAAGAGCGCCGCACCGAGCGCGCGCTGATCGGCGAATACCGCGACACCATCGACACCCTGCTGCAAGGCCTGAGCGCCGAGAAGCTGCCCCTGGCGCTGGAGATCGCCCGCCTGCCCGAGAACATCCGCGGCTATGGCCACGTCAAGGCCCGCCACTTGGCGGCCGTGCGCGGCCAGTGGCAATCGCTGATGGACCAGTGGCGCCAAAGCGGCAGCCAGCGCAAGGCGGCATAAGGCGGCATAAGGCGGCATAAGGTGGCGGGAGGCGGCGGCCCGCATCGCGCGGGCCAGCGCCACCCGCGGCCCTGCCCGCAATGCCCTGCTCCACGCGGAACAGCGCCGCACTGGCTGACATTTTCTGTTGATCGACCAGGCCAAACCCCGCTAAGGTAGCGTCCTGCCCACCGTGCCTCTCGGGCATGGGGTGGAGGGTGTCAACCAAGAAGAGGGCCGCCGTGATCGTTCGGGCCAAGCTCGCCTGCTGCACATGCATCAACAAGGCTCTGCGTCAGCGGGGCTTTTGGCCTGCCGCCGCATCGGCAGCGCATCGCCTGCACGACAGTGCCAAACGCCACCCTGGGGCGGTGGTGAGTCTGTGGGCTCTGGGGGCAGCCCTGGGGCTGGTGGCCTTGGCCTTGCAGGACGCCGCCCTGATGGATCTTTGCGTGCGCCGATGATCCGCCGCCTGCTGGCCGCCGAAGCGGCATTCGACCCCTTTGTGCGGCCCTATCGCGAGCGCGCCGACCGGATCATGGTGCGCATGAGCCTGTTTCTCCTGCTGGTCTGCCTGGCCTTGGCCCCCCTGCGCGGCACCTACCTGTCGGCCCTGGCCATTGGCCTGCCCACCGCCTTGTTAGGAGCCTGGCTGGCACGGCAGCACAACGGCGCCCTGATCACCCGCCTCTTCATGGCCAGCGGGTTCATGGTGTTCACCGCCTTGATCATCCACCAGACGGGCGGCGACATAGAAGCCCACTTCTCGGCGTTCGGCCTGATCGGCGTGCTGCTGTATTACCGCGACTGGCGCACCATCGTGATGGCCACCGTGGTGATCTATCTGCACCACCTGTTGCTGGGGTATGCCCAGTGGCGAGGCAGCCCGATCTACGTGTTTGACAACACCCATTTCTGGGCGACCTTCGCCATCCACGTCCTCTACTTTCTGCCCTTCGTCGGGATGATGTCTTACCTGGCCATTTGGCTGCGCCGAGAAGGCTACGACGACCAACACGTGATTGCGCTGGCGCAGCAGATCATCCGGGGCGACTTGACCCAGGACGCCAGCGCCCCGGGCGAGCGGGGGCAGATGCCCTTGATCGATGCCGTGCTGACCATGAAGACCCGCCTGCTGAACCTCATCAAGGTTCTGCCGGTGGCCACGGCCGTGGTCCGCCTGCAAGACAGCCAACTGGTGGCCACCAACGATGCCTGGCACCGCCTGTTCGGCCTGCGTGTTGACACCGGCCAGAGTTTGGGGGAAGCGAGCCTGTGGCCGCAGCCCGGGCAATGGCAGGCCTTGGTGCAGCAGTTGCAAGCCCGTCAAGACCGCTCGATCCGTGACCTGCTGGCCACCCTGCGCAACAGCGACGGCGGGCTCATTGCCTGTAAGCTGGCCCTGACCTTGCATGATGATGTGGCCCCCTCGATGATCATCTTGGTGGCCGAGGACGTGACCCTGCACCAAGAAGCCGAGCGGGCCATGACCCGGCTGGCCTACAACGATGTCCTGACCGACTTGCCCAACCGGGTCAGCCTGCATGCCGCACTGGCCCAGGCCAGCGAAGCCCTGCAACAACACGGCACGCCCTATGCCGTGATCATGCTGGACCTCGACGGCTTCAAACCCATCAACGATCGCCATGGCCACGATGTCGGTGACGAGGTTTTGCGCACCTTGGGCGCCCGTTTCAGCCATGTGAAACGCCCGTCGGATGTGGTGGCACGATTGGGGGGCGACGAGTTTGCCGTGGTCTTGCATGACTGCGGCGATCCACAGGTCGCACAACAAGTGGCCCAACGCTTTGTGGACGCCAGCCAGAGTGACCTGCACCTCGCCGCGACGGGGCAGACGCTTCAGTTGAGCCTCAGCGCCGGCGTGGCGACCGTGACTTCTTCACAAGAGGACCCACTGGCTGCCCTCAAGCGTGCTGACGTGGCGCTGTATCGCGCCAAGGCCGAAGGAAAGTGCTGCGTTCGTCTGGGATGATGCGGCCCTCGGTGTAACGGATCGGTCATCGATCCCCCAGACAAGATGAAGATTGCCATCGTGGGCGCTGGCATCGGTGGCCTGGCCCTGGCCACCATGGTCCAGCGGGCGGGGCACCAGGTGTGCCTGTGGGAGCGCTTTGAACAGCCCAAGCCCGTGGGCTCCGGCTTGGTGATTCAACCGGTGGGCTTGGGCGTTCTGGACCACTTGGGCCTGGGCGACCAGGCCCGCGCCATGGGCGCCCCCCTCGTGCGCATGCAAGGCCATTTGCCCCAGGGGCGCTCGGTGCTGGATGTCGCCTACCGGCCCGACCAGCCGGGCTTGGCCCTGCACCGCGCTGCGCTGTTCGAGGTGCTGTGGCAAGCCGCGCAAGCGGCTGGCGTGCCGGTGCGCACCCGCATGAGCATTCACAGTGCGACCCTGGAGAGCGGCCAGCGGGTGCTGCGCGATGCCCAGGGCCAGGCCTTGGAGGCGGTGGACCTGGTCGTGGACGCCAGTGGCGCGGGCTCGCGCCTCTCGACGCTGCAGGCGCGGCCCCTGAACTACGGCGCCATCTGGGGCACGGTGCGCTGGCCCCATGACACCGCCCTGCCCTTCAATGAACTGCGCCAGCGCTATCGAGGTGCCAGCCACATGGTCGGCGTGCTGCCTGTGGGGCGCCTCCCCGGTGATTCGGACCCTCGCGCCGCCTTGTTCTGGTCCATGCCCGCCCGAGACTTGGACGCCTGGGCGCACACCGATCTCGCCGCCTGGCAAGCCCAGGCGCTGGGCCTGTGGCCGGAGTTGCATCCCTTCATCACGCAGATCACCGACACCGCGCAGATGACCCCGGCCCGCTATGCCCACGGCACGCTGCGGCGCCCCTACGAACCCGGCCTGGTCTTCATCGGCGACGCCGCCCACCGCGCCAGCCCCCAACTGGGACAAGGCGCCAATATGGCCTTGCTGGACGCCCTGGCCCTGTTCACGGCCCTGCAAAACCACCCGTTGGAGCGGGCCCTGCCCCGCTATGCAGCGATGCGGCGTTGGCATGTGCGCAGCTACCAAGCCATGAGCGCCGTCTTCACGCCGATGTACCAATCGGGCAGCCGGGTGCTGCCCCTGCTGCGCGACCATGTGCTGGCGCCCTGTGCCCAACTGCCGGGCATCAAGCAGTTGCTGACCGCCTTGGTGTCGGGGGACATGTTGCCGCCCTTGGCCAGGGTTGATGCGCAGCGCTAAAGCCGGACGATGGCTTGCAGGCCTCCGCTGGCGTGATTGCGCAGGTGCAACTCGGCCCCGAGGCGTCGGCTGAGCTCCCGGGCGATGTAGAGACCCAGCCCGACCCCACCCGTCTCGCGGTTGCGAGAGGCCTCTAAGCGCACAAAGGGCTGCATGACCTCGGCCAACAGGGCGGGCGGGATGCCCGGCCCGTCGTCCTCCACGTGAATGCACAAGCGGCTCTCCGAGTCACGTTGCAGGCTCAAGCGCGCCCGCTGCCCATAGCGCACCGCATTGCTGACCAAATTGCCCACGATACGCTGCAGTGCCAGAGGGTCGGTCTGGGCATAGACGGGCTCGGTGGCCAAGCTCTGCACCTCCTGGCCCAACTCTGCCGCATCGTCCGCCACGGCTTGCAGCAGGGCCGACAACTCGACGCGCTGCCAAGCACCGGGCGGCCGGCTCTGCAGGCTGAACACCTCCAAGGTGGTATCGATGAGGGCCGACATCTCTTGCAGGTCGCTGATGCTGCGGGCGCGCCATTCCTCAGGCATGGGTGCGCCCTCCAGCCGCACCCGCAGCCGGGTCAAGGGCGTGCGGAGGTCGTGCGACATGGCCGCGACCATCAAGCCACGCTCATCGAACTGACGCTTCAATTGAGCCGCCATCTGGTTAAAGGCCGCAGCGCCTTGGCGCACCTCTCGCGTGCCCGAGTGCTCCTCCAGTTGTGGTGGCTTTAGGCCCAAGCTCAGGGCGCGCTCCAAGCCCTGTGCGCCTGCACTGAGCTGGGCCATGGGCCGGGCCAACCAGCGCGCTCCCCACCACGAGGCCAAGGCGATCAAGAGCAGGCGGATCCCATAGTCGGCCATCAGTGCGCCAGCGGGCAGGCCGGGACCACCGTCCATGGACATGGGCGGCAGCGACGGAAAGGTCGGCCAATCACCCTGGCCTTCTGCACGGGGCGCGGGTGGCCGTGGCGGCCCCTCGCCGGGTGGGTGCGGGGCCCCTGGCGGAGGGCTTGCTCCCGAGCGCAGGGCGGGCGGCCCATCACCCAGGCCTGGGGGTCGGTGTGAGGGGCTGGCTGGCCCCCCCAGTTGATTCCAGCCCCAGGCTGCCGCATGGCTGAGCACCAGGGCCAGCCACATGAGCAGGAACAGACGCAGGCCCAGCGTGTCCCAGCGGGCGAAGGCTTGGCGCATCTCAGGCCACCTCGGTGTCAAAGAGATAACCCTCACCGCGGATGGTGCGAATCAAACCGGGCTCCCGCGAGGCATCGCCCAGCTTGGTGCGCAGGCGCGAAACCGCCAGGTCGATGCTGCGCTCATTCACCTCGACGCCGGGCGCCCGCGTCAGCTCCAGCAAACGGTCTCGGCTCAAGACCTGGCCGGCCTTTGACACAAAGGCCTCCAGCAGCCTGAACTCCGCACTAGACAGCGGCAGCACCACGTCATCGGCCGAGATCAGTTGGCGCGCGACCCGATCAAAACGCCACGTGGCAAATGCGACATAGCGCCGCCCGGGGTCTTGCCCGCCGCTGCCCCGGCGCAGCACCGCTTGAATGCGGGCCACCAGCTCGCGCGGCTCAAAGGGCTTGGCCACATAGTCGTCAGCCCCCAACTCCAAGCCCAGCACACGGCTGGAGGTGTCACCCCGCGCCGTCAACATGATGACCGGTGTGCTGCTCGTTTGCCGCAGGCCGCGCAGCAGGCTGACCCCGTCTTCGCCGGGCAGCATCACGTCCAGCAGCACCACCGCAAAAGGCTGGGCCGCCAGGCACTGGCGCATCGCCACGCCAGAGGCCACCGCCGTCACCTCAAAGCCAAAGCCTTGCAGGTACTCACTGAGCTCTGTGCGCAATGCGGCATCGTCGTCCACCAGCAAACAGCGGGTCATCGGGCAGGTCTCCACAGTCAAGCTGCAGAGCCTAACTCAGTCACACTGAGATCCCCACGGTCAGCCGAGCCACAAAGCCGTCCGTCACATTGCCTGTCACCGTGGTGAGCTGGGTGCTGTAGCCATCGCTGAACACGTTGTCGCTGGCCAAGCTGATGCGCGCGGCATTGGCGGCGCTGCCGCTATAGCCTGAGGTGGCGTAGGCCGCGTCCGTCATGCTGCTGGGAAAGCAGAGCTGCGAGGTCTTGAGCTTGTTGCTGAACGAGGTGGCCGTGGTGGTGCTGCGATAGACCTCAAAGTGCATATGGGGCACCCGCCCGTCATAGCAGCCGGGCACGATGGTGGTGAAGCTCGCCTCGCCACTGCTGTTGGTGGCTTGCACCCCACGCAAATAGTTCTCGGCCGTGATGCCCGACGAGTACATGGAATAGCGCCCCAGCGCATCGCAATGCCACAGGTAGATGGCATAGCCCGACAAATCGGCGCAAGCACCATTGACATTCACCAGATCCAAAATCACCGTGAGCGGCACGCCACTGGCCACGCCGGTCGCCCCGGCAAAGCTGCTGCGAATGTCTTGCCGCACGATGCCGCTCAGGGCCAAGGCATTGGCCACGCCGCTGCTGTTGGCATTGGAGCCATCACCTGGATAAGGCCCCGCCGTTTCTTCCGGAGCCACAGAGCAGCTTGCGCTGCTGCCTGAGCCCGACCCACTGCCGCTACCGCTGCCACTGCCGGACCCAATGTCACTGCTGTTGTCGTCCCCGCCGCCACCGCAGCCCACCAAGGCCACCGCCCCCGCGCCGGCCAGCCATCGCAGCGCCTGGCGCCGGGCTTGGGTTTGTTGCATCAAGGTCGCGAGATCCTGGGCTAAGCCGTGGGGGTGTTGGGACATGGTCATCTCTCCTGCGTGGGGCGCCTGTGCGCCATGGGCTTCGATGCCATGGATTAAAGAGCAGCGCTGTGTCAGTAGCGCATGAAAGTTGTGTCAGCATGGACACATTGCGACTTTGACCGCCGCCCCGCGGCCGCCCGCCTGCACCATGAGCACCCACCCCACCGACCTCGCTCAACGCTTTCGCGCCGAAGGCGTGCGCGACGTGGAATGCCTCTTCCCCGATGTCTCGGGCTACCCGCGCGGCAAGCTGATGCCGGCCGTCAGCTTTGCCAAGGGGCAGGAGCTGCGCATCGCCCAGGCCATCCCCATGCAATGCGTGACGGGCGAGTACTCCTACGACCCCATCTTCCCCGACGCCGACCCCGATGTGCGCCTGGTGCCCGACATGGCCACCCTCAAGCCCGTGCCCTGGGCCAGCGTGCCGCGCTATATGGCCATTCACGATTGCGTGGAGATGAACGGCACGCTGTGCGCCTTTGCACCACGCTCGGTGCTGAAGACCGTGCTGGCGCGCTATGCCCAGGCCGGCTTGACGCCAGTGGTCGCCCCTGAGATTGAGTTCTACCTGACCGCCGCCAACACCGACCCCGCCGAGGCCCTGCGCGCGCCCGTGGGCCGTGGGGGCCGCGCCGAAGTGGGGCAGTCGGCCTTCAGCATGAATATGCTCAATGAGCTGGCGCCGTTTTGGGATGAGTTCCATGCCGCCATTGATGCCTTGGGCATCCGCGCCGACACCTGGATCCACGAAGTCGGCCCCACGCAGTACGAAATCAACCTGCTGCATGGCGACGCGCTGGCCGTGGCCGACCAGGCTTTTCTCTTCAAGATGGCGGCCAAGGAAGTGGCGCTCAAGCACGGCCTCAATGCCGTCTTCATGGCCAAGCCGCTCTCGGGCGAGGCGGGTAGCTCCATGCACCTGCACCAGAGCATTGTCGATGGGCAAGGCCGCAACATCTTCAGCGCGGCAGACAGCAGCGCCACCCCCGAGTTCAGCCACTACCTGGGTGGCCTACAGGCCTATGGGCCGGACCTGATGCTGGTCTACGCGCCCTTTGTGAACAGCTACCGCCGCTATGTCACCGGCAGCCAAGCACCCATCAACCTGGACTGGGGCCACGACAACCGCACCACCGGCCTGCGCATCCCCTTGAGCGGCCCCGAGGCCCGGCGCGTCGAGAACCGCATCGCCGGCGCCGACGCAAACCCCTACTTGGCCATTGCTGCCTCACTGGCTGCTGGGCTGGCCGGCTTGCAAGAGCAGTTAACCCCCAGCGCTCCGATTGAAGGCAATGGCTACGACCACGCCCACACCTTGGCGCGCAGCTTTCTGATGGCCCACGACCGCCTCGCCGCCAGCCCCCATGCCGCACGGCTGTTGGGGGCTGACTTTGTGCGCGCTTATCTAGCCGTCAAGCAACTGGAGCATGACAGCTACCTGCGCGAGATCAGCGCGTGGGAGCGGCGGTTCTTGTTGCCGCAGGTGTGAGGCTGCGAGGACGCCGGGAGCGGCTCACAAGGACCCTGTCGGCCACGATCACTCGGGGCGGTCCAACTTCGCCGTTAGGAAAATGGTCGAGAAGGTATCCCGCACCCCCTTGACCATGCGGATCTTGTCGATCACGGCGTCCAGTTCTTGGGTGGACTCGGTCAGCAGCAGGGCGCAGAGGTCGTAGCGGCCGCTGACGGTGTAGAGCTTGGTGATCTCATGGCGCTTGGACAGGGCCTTGATCACGTCGGCCTCGTTTTGGGTGTCGATGGACATCAGCACCATGGCGCGGATCACATTGCTGCCGCGCGTGCTGGCCACGCTGACGGTGTAGCCGGTGATGACCCCCGTTGCCTCCAGCGCCTTGAGCCGCAACTGCGCCGTGCTGCGGGCGCAGCCCAAGGCTTTGGCAATGCTGGCCAAGGGCAGGCGGGCGTTGACCTTCAGCAGCTCGATCAACTGGTGATCCAGGGCGTCTAGGCCGGCTGCCGCAGGGGCCGCAGAGAGTGCTTTTTTCATTGTGGATGATCGTCAGTCAAAGTGACTGAATTTTGGCACTTGAATCATTCACTTTGACAGTTTTATTCGGCCGCTTGGATTTCTACACTGACGGCACATCACCCTGCGACCATCAGGGTTGCACGAGACAAAGCGCCGGGCCGCTCACCACCACATTGCCGAGGCACACCATGCTGCAAAAAGTTGATTTCGCCACCTCTCCCAAGAAGCTGCTCACTTATGAAGCGCTGCAAGCCTATGACCCAGAGAGCGAAGACTGGCAAAAGCAGTTTGCGCGGCGCTACACCCACCACTCGGACCTGATGGGCGTGCTCAACCATGTGGAAGACGTCAACGAGACGGTCTATAAAAAGTTCGCCATCGCCGTGACGCCCTATATGGCGCAGCTGATGGACCGCGACGACCCGAACTGCCCCATCCGCCTGCAGTACCTGCCCAGCTTCCACGAAGAAACCAAGCCCGGCTTTGCCACCATGCTCGACCAGTTGGGCGAAGAGGGTGACACCATTCCTGGCACCAGCGTTGTGCACCGCTATCCGCGCCGCGTGCTGTTCTTGGTCTCCAACACCTGTGCCACGCTGTGCCGCTTCTGCACCCGCAAGCGCATGGTGTCTCAGCCCACGGGCTCGGTGCACAAAGACGAGATCGAAGCCTCCATCGACTACATCGCCGATAACAAAAATATTGAGGATGTGCTGCTGTCGGGCGGCGACCCATTGACCTTCACCGACGAGCGCCTGGACTACATCCTGGGCGAGCTGCGCCGCCGCGCCCCGCATGTGCGCTTTTTGCGCATGGGCTCGCGCATGGTGGTGCAACTGCCCACCCGCATCACGCCCGAGCTGTGCGCCGTGCTGGAAAAGCACCGCGTGCAGATGGTCAACATCCACATCAACCACCACAAAGAGATCACCCCGCTGCTGCGCCAGCGCGTGAAGATGCTGCAGAAGGCCGGCATCATGATGGGCCTGCAAACCGTCTGCCTGAAGGGGGTGAATGACAGCGTGGAAGTGATGCGCGAGCTGTTCATGCAGACCATTGAGATGGGCGTGCGTCCTTACTATGTGTATTCCACCGACATGGTGGAAGGCGCTCACCACTTCATCGTGCCGCACCGCCGCATGCTGGAGCTCTATGAAGGCCTGCGCGGCTGGATCAGCGGCCCGGCCGTGCCCACCTTCATCGTGGATGGCCTGGGCGGCTTGGGCAAGCTGCCCATCATCCCCACCTATGTGCGTGAAGAGCCCTTGCCCGACGGCAGTGGCACCACCGTGAAGTGCCGCAACTACAAAGGCATGACGGTGGAGATGCCTGGCCTGGGCCAAGACTTCAGCCTGCCCACCACCAGCAACTGAAGGCCCGGCATGAACGCAGTCTTCAGACCAGGGTCGCCTTACGGAACACACCGCGTGCTGGAGCCCCAAGGTGTGATGCCGCAAGGGGCCTGGAAGATCGACAACACCATGTCGATCTTTGACAACGAGATCCTGATTGATGTGCTGGCCCTCAACATCGATGCGGCCAGCTTCACCCAGATCAAACAAGAGGCCGCCGGTGATCTGGACCGCGTAGCCAAGATCGTGCAGGGCATTGTGGAGACCCGCGGCAAGCACCACAACCCGGTCACGGGCTCGGGCGGCATGCTGATTGGCACCGTCGCGCAGATCGGGCCGGCCCTGAGCGGCCGCACCGACCTGAAGGTGGGCGACAAAATCGCCACCCTGGTGTCGCTGTCGCTCACGCCCCTGCGCATTGACCAGATCGTCAAGATCCACCTGGACAAAGACCAGATCGACATCCAAGGCCAAGCCGTGCTGTTTGAAACCGGGCTCTATGCCAAGCTGCCCGCTGACATCGACGAGAAGCTGGCCCTGGCCATTCTGGATGTGGCCGGTGCGCCGGCGCAAACAGCCCGCCTGGTGCAGCCCGGCCAAACCGTGGTGGTGATTGGCGGCGGCGGCAAGTCAGGCACGCTGTGCGTCTATGAAGCCAAGAAGCGCGCCGGCCCCAGCGGCTGCGTGATCGGTGTCTCGCCCTTCGAGAAAGACTGCGCGCGCATGCGCCAGCTCGGCTGGGCCGACCACACCTTGCAGGTCGATGCCCGCGATGCATTGGGCTTGATGGAAGCGGTGGCAGGCGTCACCCAAGGCCGCCTGGCCGATGTGGTGATCAACTGCGTCAACATCCCCAACACCGAGATGGGCAGCATCTTGGCCACGCGCCAACACGGCACCATTTACTTCTTCTCCATGGCCACCAGCTTCACCGCCGCCGCCTTGGGCGCGGAAGGCGTGGGCAAAGATGTGCAAATGATCGTGGGCAATGGCTACGCCACCGGCCATGCCGACCATGCCTTGGGCCTGCTGCGCGAAAGCCCTGCGCTGCGCGCCCTGTTTGAAGAGCTGTATGTCTGAACCTCGCTCACCGCTGTGGCGCCATATCGTCGGCTCGGACGTGCGTACCGTGGCCTTCATGGGCATGACCAAGAACACCGGCAAGACGGTGGCGCTCAACCATGTGTTAGCCGCTGCGGCACAGGCAGGCTGCACGGCCGGGGTCACCAGCATTGGCCGCGATGGTGAAGACCGCGATCAGGTCTTCCAAGTGCCCAAGCCCCCGGTGATGGTGTGGCCGGGCAGCTTGGTGGCCACCGCACGCACCACGCTGCAACGCGCCAAGGTCAAGACCCGCTATCTGGGCAGCACCGATATCTCCAGCCCCATGGGCGAGATCCTGCTGGTGCAGGTGCTGGAGAAGGGCGAGATGGAGATTGCCGGGGCCTCACGCAGCGCGGACCAGCACACGGCCATCGCGCTCTTGCAGCAATGCGGGGCAGACCGCGTGATGCTGGACGGCGCCTTGGGCCGCAGCCACCATGCCTCGCCGGCGATTGCCGACGGCGTGGTGCTGGCCACGGGCGCAGCCCTGGGCGGTGGCATGGGCGATGTGCTGCGCAAGACGCGCGACCGCCTCGCGATTCTGAATCTGGCCGCAGCACCTGCCGAGGTGCAACAGCGCTGCGCCATGGTGTTTGAGGACGGTGGCGTGGGCCTGTGGGGCCCGGCGGGTGAGGCCGTGTTTCAAGCCCCGATTGCCACGCTGAACGCTGGCACCACGCTGCTGGCCCAAGCCCAGGGCCGGGCCGTGGCGCTGGTGGCGGTCAGCGGTGCGGTGGGGCGCGCGCTGTGGGCAGCCTTGCTGAGCTTGGCTCAAGCCAACCCGGGCCTGACCGTGATGGTGGCGGACGGCACCAAGCTGTTCGTCGAAGCCAGCGACTTGGCGCAACTGCAGCGCCTGGGCGCGCAGCTCTTGGCGCACCGTGCCATCCGTTTGATGGGCCTGACCGTCAACCCCTTTTCACCTTACGGCGGCAGCTTCCAGGCCGACGACTTTTTAGCCACCGCCCAACACGCCTTCCCCGGCCTGTGTGTCAGCGATGTGCTGCTTGAATTTGACGGAGTTTCCGCATGAACCCCCTGCAGTTAGACACGGCGCAGATTGACCGCGCCCGGGGCTCGGCCCGGCGCATTGCGCGCCAGGTCTATGACGAGATGTCGGCCTTCACCACCACCACGGTGGAGCGCGCCACCTTGCGCCTGATGGGCATTGATGGCATCGACGAGAACGAGGTGCCACTGCCCAACCGCGTGGTCGAGCACCTGCAAGCCCAAGGCCTGCTGGCCCATGGCGCAGCCCTGATGGTGGGGGCCGCCATGCAGCAGCATCAGCTCAGCGCCCAGCAAGTGGCCGAGGGCGTGGCGGCGGGCCAGATCACCCTGAACATGCCTGCAGACCTGGGCGCTGCGCGGCAGCAGGCCGACGCCTTGGCCGACCGCATGTGCCAGCACATTGCGAGCCAACGCGCCCAGCGCCAGCAGTTCTTGAGCACCCAAGGCGATGCGCCCACGCCCTGGCTGTATTTGATTGTGGCCACCGGCAATATCTACGAAGACGTGGCGCAGGCCCGCGCAGCGGCCGAGCAAGGCGCAGACATCATCGCGGTGATCCGCTCCACCGGCCAAAGCCTCTTGGACTATGTGCCTTACGGCGCCACCACCGAAGGCTTTGGCGGCACCTTTGCGACGCAAGAGAACTTCCGCCTGATGCGCACCGCCTTGGACGAGGTGGGGCAGCGCATCGGCCGCTACATCCGGCTGACCAACTACTGCTCCGGCCTGTGCATGCCCGAGATCGCCGCGATGGGCGCGATGGAGCGGCTGGACATGATGCTCAACGACTCCATGTACGGCATCATCTTCCGCGACATCAATATGAAGCGGACCTTCATTGACCAGTTCTTCTCGCGCATGGTGAACGCCTATGCCGGCATCATCATCAACACCGGTGAAGACAACTACCTGACCACGGCCGATGCCGTGGAGGCCGCGCACACGGTGCTGGCCTCCCAGCTCATCAACGAGCAGTTCGCCTACCTCTCCGGGCTCAAGCCCGACCAGATGGGCCTGGGCCATGCCTTCGAGATCAACCCCGAGCTGGAGAACGGCTTTTTGTGGGAGCTGGCCCATGCGCAACTGGTGCGTCAGGTCTTCCCGGAGGCCTCACTGAAGTACATGCCGCCCACCAAGCACATGACGGGCAATATCTTCAAGGGCCAGGTGCAGGACACCTTGTTCAATGTGGTCAGCACCGTCACCGGCCAGCACATCCACCTGCTGGGCATGATGACCGAGGCCATCCACACGCCCTTCATCCAAGACCGCTTCTTGGCCATCCAGAACGCCAAGTATGTGTTTGGCACCATGAAGGACCTGCACAGCGAGCTGCAAGTCAAGCCAGGCGGCCTGGTGGAGCGCCGCGCCCAAGCCGTGCTGGCCGAAACCGAAGCCATCTTGGCCCGCATTGAGCAGATCGGCCTGGCCGCCGCGATCGGCGAAGGCACCTTTGCGGACATCTCCCGCACCCCCACCGGCGGCAAGGGCCTGGACGGTGTGATTGCCAAGACCGCTGAGTACTACAACCCCTTCCCTGCCCGCATGAACGGCGGCGCTGCACACCATGTCTGAGATCAAACTGCCTGAGCAATGGGTCAAGCCCTACGGCGACACGCTGGGGGACGGCCGGGTTCAACTCTCCTTCACCTTGCCGGTGAGCTTGGACGAGACCGCCAAGGAGGGCGCCAAGCGCCTGGCCTTGCAAATGGGCCTGGAGGAGCCCGCCGTGGTGCATGCCGAAAGCATGGGCCAGGGCTTCAGCTTCTTCGTGGTCTATGGGCAATGCAAATACCAGGTCGACCTCTCCGCGCTGCAGGTGGCCAAGCCTGAGTTTGAGGTGCTGGACAAAGACGGCATCAATGCCAAGATCGCCAAGCACATGGGCCGGCGCATGGTGGTGATCGGTGCCACCATCGAGACCGACGCCCACACCGTGGGCATCGACGCCATCATGAACATGAAGGGCTATAACGGCCACAAAGGGCTGGAGAGCTATCACGAGATCCGTGCGCTGAACCTGGGCGCGCAGGTGGACTCTGAGGTGCTGGTGGCACGGGCCATTGAAGAAAAAGCCGATGTGATTCTGGTCTCGCAGGTGGTGACGCAAAAGAACATCCACCTCGACAACCTGACCCGCCTGGCTGACATTTTGGAAGCCGAAGGCCTGCGCGAGAAGGTCGTGCTGATTGTGGGCGGCCCCCGCATCAGCCATGAGCTGGCCAAAGAGCTGGGCTACGACGCCGGCTTTGGCACCAAGACCTATGCCGAGGATGTGGCCTCGTTTGCCATCCACGAATGGATTCAACGCTTCAAAGGAGCCGAGGCTCATGTCTGACACCCAAGAGATCACCAGCATGATCCGCCTACGCCTGGGCTCGCACGATGCCCACTACGCCGGCAACCTGGTCGATGGCGCCAAGATGCTGCAATTGTTTGGCGATGTGGCCACCGAGCTGCTGATCCGCAGCGACGGCGATGAAGGCCTGTTTGTGGCCTACGACAAGGTCGAGTTCTTGGCGCCAGTGCTGGCCGGCGATTTCATCGAGGCCCACGGCCGCATCACCCAGATGGGCAAGAGCTCGCGCAAGATGGAATTTGAAGCGCGCAAGGTCATCAGCGCGGCGAACGTGCCGGGCCAGGTCTCTGCCGCCGATGTCTTGAACCCGCCGGTGGTGGTGTGCCGCGCCTCGGGCACCTGCGTGGTGCCGGTGGGGTTCCAGCGCAAGCCGGGCTGATTGGGAAGACCGTCACAGAGACACAGAGGCACAGAGAAATACAGGAGGGGTGACTTGGACAAGCTCATCATCACGGCGGCACTCACCGGCGCCGAGGTCACGCGGGCGCAGCAGCCTGCGCTGCCGCTGACGCCGCGTGAGATCGGCATTGCCGCGGCCGAGTGTGCCGAGGCGGGCGCGGCCATGGTGCATGTGCATGGCCGCTTGGCGGACGGCACGCCCACGCAAGACCGCGAGGTCTATCGCGAGATCATCGCCGAGGTCAAAGCCCGCAGCGATGTCATCGTGCAGGTCTCGACCGGCGGCGCGGTGGGCATGACAGCGGCCGAGCGCTTGGCCCCCGTCACCCTCAAGCCCGAGATGGCCACGCTCTCCATGGGCAGCGTCAACTTTGGTGACGATGTCTTCCTCAATGCCCCGAACGACATCACCGAGTTCGCCCGCGTCATGGCCGAGCATGGCGTGCGGCCTGAGCTGGAGATCTTTGACAGCGGCATGCTCAGCACCGCGCTGCGCTGGCTCAAAAAAGGCCTGCTGCCCAGCCCGGCCCACTTTGACCTGGTGCTGGGCATCCCCGGCGGCATGGCGGGCACGCCAGAGTCGCTGATGTTCTTGCGCGCCCAACTACCCGCAGACGCCACCTGGACAGTCGCCGCCATTGGCGCAGCCCAACTGCCGCTGAACACCTTGGCCATTGTGCTGGGCGGCCATGTGCGCGTGGGCTTTGAAGACAATGTCTACTACCGCAAGGGCGAGTTGGCCCAGAGCAATGCGCAGATGGTGGCTCGGGTGGCACGCCTTGCCCGAGAGCTGGAGCGCCCGCTGGCCAGCCCGGACGAAGCACGGCGCTTGTTGCGGCTCTAAAGGATTAGCAAACCTCATTCATTGTGAATGTCGGCGACAGGTTGATTGCAGACATTCAACGACTCACCTTGACAGTCTGCTTTGCGCTCTAGCTGCAGTTCGCCGCCATGGGCCCAAGGGGTAGTTCAGCCTTTTTGAGCAAGCCCAGCTGTGCGAGGAGTTGATGCTCGCCAACCATGGCGCGCAGCACCTGACGTACCTCCTCCACGGTCAGCACCACTGGCAGCCGGCGTTGCCGCCTGGGATGTCCGATTTCCTTCAGCCAGGGCAATTGATGGCCCAGCACCTTGCCGTAGAAAAACAGCAGGGCGGACAGCGCCTGGCTGTGGGTGGAGGGCGCCACTGATCGATCATTTGCTAGGTGCGTGAGAAACGCCTCCACCTCGGAGCCGCCCATCTCGGCGGGATGCCGCAGGCCGTGAAAGCGGATGAAAGCCTTGACCCAGTAGACGTAAGCCTCCTCGGTGCGGAGGCTGTAGTGCATGAAGCGCAACCGTTCACGAAGCTGCGCCAACAGGCGTGGTGACTTCAGTGGCGGCAGGTCTTGACCGGGCGGCTCGGGACGAAGCGTCTTGCGTGGCGGCAGTGCGGGTACAGCGGGAAAGGTGACTGGCATCATGGCCTCCCGGTGCACGCTGGGCTCTCAAAGAGAACTTGTAACCGCGTGCCGCTTTTGTCGAGAATTTAATGCTGGATAAATATCCAGCTTTTGAGCAACAGTGTTTATGCGACAGGCACTTTTTTGCATTCACCCCGCCCGTTTTAGGGAGCAGGCTTGCTGCCTAGGTGGCGTATGCTGTCTGTATAGAACACGTTAGCGCGCACAAATGAACTTTGACCATTTTCTTTCGCATCTTGATGGCCAATCATGGTCAGTGCGGAACAAGTCATTCGCCAGCAAAGCGTTCGGCGAATGGCAGGTGTCGTTCATCCGTATGGGAGGGAAGTTCCAGCTTCCCGGCTCGGTCGCATTTGTGGTTTGCGTCAGGCGGCGCGGCATGCGCAACTTGGAGCAAGAGTCCATTGAGTTTGAAAAAGAGCCGCATGCCTATCCTTTCAAGCTCACCCTCCATGAAATTGAGTCAGGCGACTTTCAATACCGTAGCAAGCTTCTTCGTTATGATCACAGCAACCACCCGGTTGATTCCGACTGGTCCTTGTTGGCAGCGCATCTGGAAAATACGATTCCGGCTTGGCTGAGCCGCCTCACGCGCGAAGCACTGATCACACAAGTGCGTAGGTTCGGCGAGTCGGGCTACATCGAGAGAATTTGGCTCGAGGATTTGAAGTGACCTCACCACCGGGGTGCCGCGTTAACCAGTCCGTCAACGGGACGCCAAACTGCTGCGCAGTTCGGTTCCCTCCGCTGCGCTCCGGCGCCAGTTACGTCCGACGTTAGGCAGCAGGCATGGATCGTTTTGCGGCGCTTCTTGAATCTGCAATGGCTGGCGGAGCAACGTTTGATGCGGCGCTAGCACTGCTTCGGACGCATGGCGCAACTCCAGTGCAAGCCATCAAGGCAATCCACCAATCCCGGATGGTTACCCTCGGTGAGGCTAAGCAGTTGTTCGCCCGTTCACCCGCTTGGGCGCACGAGGTTCAAGCAGCCGATGCGCTGCATGAAGAACTTCTTGCCCTTCTTGGCAAGGAGCAGGACCGTTGAGTGCCCTGGCGCTGCCTAACTGGTCGCTGAAGTGGACCTCTGCCAGCTGGCCGCGCTACGCTCATCAGTTCATCATCGCTGCGCGCGGCCAGCTGTCTTCGGCCTCTCAGCTCCAACGTTGTACGGCCTGACATGGACGCTCATATTCGCGCTGCCGTCGAGGACATCTATGGCTATCTGGCTCGGGGTGAATACGATGCACTGGCAAGAAAGACTGGAGGAGTCCGGTTAGGTGCGGCGGAAATTGAGCGCGCAGTTCGCGACTACCGTTTCACTATTGCGGCTTGGCCACATGCGGGAGATTTGCCAATTGATGTGGTTGAAGTCAACGATGCGTCGCCACGCGCATGGTCCGTCCAAGCAACGGCATACACTCTGGAGGAAGGTCGTTCAGACCTGACTTTAGAAATGACGCTCGTTGAAATCGAGGCGGGGCAAGTTCGCGTGGAATTGGACAACTTGCATGTTCTCTAAAAGCCGTATAACAGGCCGCTGCAACCGACCGCCTTCGGCGTCGGTTGAACGGCGACGTTAGACATCTTTGGAAGGTCGTCGGTGACATATCAGCCAACATCACTCAAAGAAGTCCCACGGGAAACTGAATTTCTGCAAGATTTGGCTCTCACGCCACTTCAAGAAGCTGAGCTATCTCGCAAGTACGGCTTCGTCTTCGAGCAGACCATAGACGACCTTTCGTCTTGCGAAGTGTGTGTCGTCAAAGGCGAGCCAAGCCAATACTTTCTAATTGTTTGCAGGGGCGAAATTCCCGAGTGGAAAGTGACCATTCGTACCTCACGCTCTGCCGAACCGATCGAAACATATGTTCCTAGAATGCTTGCCAGCTTCGTCGAGGCAGCAGACTTCGACGTTCAAGATATTGATCACCTTTGGTCATTCAAGCAATGAGGTGCGCGCAGCTGCCTAACCCCTACGTCAAAGGGACCTGCCTGCGGCAGACCCCTTACGTCGAACGTTAGGCCATGCTTCGCACAACGCAGCGCAACTCAACAACGCTCGCATCGGTCCAGACTCGATTCGAAGGAATCCTGCATTCCTTCTTCGTCGAGCCAGTCTCCCCGCAGGAAAGCTACCCCAACTTCGGCTTTGGCCGAATGCATGAAGTGGTGTTGCTCGAGTTCCTAGCCGAACTGAAAGCGAGCTACATCTTGCCTGAGCTTGGGGCGCTCAATCTCGAAGCCGCCAAACACTTTTCGTTGCAGCAGCGTTTCGAGTTTGAAGGGGCCCTCATTCAATTGTTGCTTGGCGGCACCGCGACAAGGGACGTCGTCTCAGGCGTTGGCGATGCCCGAGAAACTGCGCAGGCGTTGCTACAAGAGATTGTTGGGGCCGAGCCTGCTTCGCTTTTGGCCTATCGACTCGATGATGAGGCATGGTCTGAGCTTTCAAGCGGCAATACGCTGGAGGCATCGTTCTGCGTATACGTACCAGAGCCCAAGCTCTGGTGGATCCTGGTCTTGGCCGATGACTACTAGCCAGTCTCTGCACACAACCCGGGCGTTGCCTAACTTGCCGGTCGAGCCGACGTCCACCGGCGTGGCACCTTGGCCGCGATGCCGGGGTAGTTCATCTTCGGTCTCGCGGCCAAGGCACCACGCCGGCAGCCTCGGCTCACCTCTACGTTAAAGCGCATGAGCGACTACTTCGATACGCCATATGCGGCGCTGATGCTCGACGAGATCGAGGACTACGAACTCGTCATTGGTGAGTTGACCAGCTTCATTGACCAGGGACTCAACACTGGAGCGGCACTTCACAACAGAGCGATTGCACGGTGGGAGATCGGGCAGAACCAAGAGGCGTTAGTCGACTTCAACGCAGCCATTGCAGCGCTTCCAGACAGTCACATGCCGGCGCAGTACAAAGGCGTGATGCTTCACAAGCTGGGGCGGATTACCGAAGCGATGGAAAGCCTTGGTCTTGCGATCTCTATCGCACCAAACGATGTCTGGCTTCGGCGAACACGAGGTTACATGCAGGCCGAGCTCGGTCTTCTTGAGGACGCATTGCATGATTTGGATCATGCGGTAGGCCTTGACCCGTCGTTTCAGTACACGATCAACGAACGGGACAAAGTGAGGTCGCTGCTCCAGCGAAAGCAATGAGGATTGTCCAAGTTCGCTTTAACCTTTTGCTCCAGCGGACGGCTACGCCGCCCGCTGAGCGCCGACGTTAGCGATCTGCCTACTATGACACGTCACTGGTTTTTGCTCGTGGTGCTTGCAGGCATTCCACTTCCGGCTATTAGCTCAAACTTCGCCACAGGCGAACAAATTCTTTGTAACTCGACACATATTGCTCTTGGTGAGATTATCGAAGCAGACATCAAGTGCCACTTATCGCAGTGGGGTGGTCACAAGGAATGCAATATGCTGCTGACAGTGAAGATAGCAAAGGTGATAGCGACCGCGAGAAGTATCGAAGGGTATCCAGATGGCATAGGCGTAAAAGATGCCGGGGTGGAATCTGGGCTGACTCTGGACTTGAAATCGTGGTATCCCAACGGCTATCGACTTGCAAGTCCTATTCACGACCCAAGTCCCGAATCGATATCAAAGGATCTAAAAGGGCGCTCGTTAATCTTGTCAATTAGCAGCGGCTTCGGCCTATGGCTAGACGGACTACCGATGAAGAAAGAGGCTGCGACCAAATACTCTGGGTTGGTTGAGCGGTTCAATCGGCCGTACTACTCAACACTCTGGGATCTTCAGAACCTGCAGTGGGTCGCAAAGGCAATTGCCGAGAGTAGGTTTTGCTCAAATTTTGACCTTAGCAATGAAAATCGCTAACCCATCCATCAACACGGACGCTGCGCGATGAAGCCGCGCAGCGCCAGTTATGTCAGACGTTAGGTTGCATGGTCACGTCTGCATGCGTTCTTGATTCCATTCAAGCAGCCGACCTCGCGTCGGTCGCCCGCCTGTTCTCCGAGTGCAAAGTGCGAGCGTTTCTGGGTGGTCCGCTCAGCCCGCAACTGGCCGAGCAGCGAGCAGCCGAGCTTGCAAAGCAGTCGACCCACGCCTGGGCTGTGCGTGAGAGCCTTGGTAGCCCACTGCTCGGTGTTGTAGTGCTCGATCGGCATCACGAACTCGAAGACCTCGAGGTTTCGTATCTCTTCCTGCCAGAGCATTGGGGGCGGGGTTATGCGTCGGAAGCCGTTCGCCAAGTCGTCGCCCGAGCTTTTGGCACGCTGGGCCTTCGCCGTATAGTTGCCGAAACGCAATCGGCCAATACCGCCTCAGTTCGTCTTCTTGAGCACCTTGGCTTTCGTCTACTCCGCAAGGTTGTCCGCTTCGGCGCTGAGCAAAGTATCTACTTTGCGGGGCCTGCCCATGGCCAAGCTGCAACCTAACCCCTCCCATCGAGCGGATGTCCAACCGGCTGCGCCGGTCTGCCACCGCTCATGTCAAACGTTGGGCATCACCGTGAAGCGAATTGCTTTGGCGCTTTTTGCCATGCTGATCTGGACGATGGCGAGTGCTGCAGAGCCGCGCCCATCCGGATCCAATTGCAGTCTCTCGCGGCCTCCAACTGAGTCGGGCGAGGAAGGTGGGCACGGCTTTGTTCTCTTAGTCTTTCCACGAACCGGTGACATTGGGCCCAACTACTCCGGTTGTCAGGTCGTGTTCGCCACAAGTCCGGGCCAAGGAACTCGCTTTGCTTGGGTTGTAGAGGTTTCACACGGCGAACCGATTCGCATGTGGTCGGAGGACAAGGAGATGGCGGACGTTCTGCCATGTCGTTACCGCAATCGCCAACTCCAACGGGGTGATCCAGCCGTATGCCCACTCCCGGAGTCGCTGCTTATGCCTACGCAGGCTGCCGGCTGCTTTACGAAAAAGTCTGAGGGCTCGAAATGTCAGTACGACGTGGAGTGATGTCCAACCTGATGGTCAAGCGGACCTGCGCCAGCTACGCTGGCTGGCCCGCTTACCGCGAACGTTGAGGCGCTTGCCAATGAAGTTTCTTCTACTTGCAGCAGCGTTCCACGGATCGGCACTTGCCAACGGTGAGTGCTTGCCGGGAGCGCTCCTGAAGGATGGGATTGCTGCAATCGGCGAATCGAAATTTGAGTTGGCTGTGTCCCTTTGCCGATCAGGTTTAAAGAAACTAGGTGACTCCTACCAATCGGCCGAGGTCATCGATGACACAGGGCAAAAACTTGTCGCGATCGAACTTGAGTTCAAAGCTGGCCGAGTTGGCAATGCTGCGGTGGGCTACTGCAGGATTCTCGACAGCCGCTGGAAGTTGTTCCTTTCGCTCGAAACACAAGCGAGGCGTCCGTCGAGCGAGCGCCCCAATCCTTCGCTGCAGCCGACCCGCGCCAGCTGCGCTGCCTTGGTCGGCTGAGCTCGAACGTTGGGCGTCACTCTAGAGGCTGAGTTCCGCATGCGATCCCGCTACGAAACAGGGGCAAGGTCAGCAGAAGTCGCTGGCTTCGATCACTCCTCTGCCGTCTTCAACTGGTTTGGAATCGCCGGCGGTGTGTTGCCATGGCTGATTGTTCCAGGGTTCTTCGCAATGCCTTGGCAAACAGCGTTTCTATGCACCTTGGTGGCACTTGCTGCGCTATCCCTGCTTGTACTGCCCTTTCGTTATCAGGTATCAGTTCATCCGAACAACATAGTCATTGAGCGGTGGTGGGCAGGAATTCGCTACAAGCGCGTCAACGTCCCAAACAACCAAGACCTTCGATTCATGGTCAATGGAACGGGCGACTGGAACGATGAGGGAATGTGGCCCGGAAAGCACTACTGCGAGGTTGTCTCGCCGGGGCAAAGCGATCTAATGATCGGGAACCCAAGTCGGGCAGAGGAACTGGCAGTCTGGCTAGCATCGCAAGCACACAGGGTAGCGGCGCGGTGACGCCCAACCATTCATTGCAGCGGACCTGCGCCAGCTGCGCTGGCTGGTCCTCTGAATTCAAACGTTAAGCGGCTCCACTACCAATGATTGAGCTTCTCGGAACAACCCAATTTCTCAAAGATCCCAAGCTGCGGCTAGAGGGTGTTTCAGTGGCGGGTGTTGCGCTTGGCGGGCCAGCACAGGATGTCTTAGCCAAGGTTGCCGTGCAGCAGGCGCGGGCCCAAATCGTTCACAGCTCGTCGTGGACAGCACAGGACGGCGCGGAGTATTTCGATGAGTCGGGCGCGCGCATTCCGTTTCAGGAGGTCGTTGGCAGCGCGCTATCCTATGGAGGAACACTAAATAGCGAAGGTAGCCTCGGGTTTCACATTGCCGATGGCCGAGTCATCGGCGTCGCAGTTTATGGACATCATCTGCAGTGCTTCGGCTACATCAAAGATCACGATCATCTTCTACGTGAGTTTGGCGAACCGGATCGCTCCGTCACCGTTGAGGCTTATGGCGATCTGATGGGATACGAGCACTTCTACACAGCGGCAGAGAAGGTCGTCCATTGGGACAGCGGCCGCAACAGAGTTTCTTTAATCCTCTTGGGGAAGGTAGCGCATGTCACCACTTAGCCCCTCTCTGCAGCGGACGGCTTCGCCGCCCGCTGAGCGCGAACGTTGAACAGCAATGGCGACACCTGATGTCCTTGTAGATCGGATCGAGCCAGACGGCATGGTCGTTTGCTCCAATGGATACACCGCTGTGCCGATCGGAACCACCTTTACTGCCATCTGCAAGACCCGAGTCACCGCATCTTTGCCTGACTTCGCCACCGTCGAACTGGGCGTCGCGGCTCGCGTTGCACTCACGCTCGATGAAGTGTTCGTGTTTCGCAAGTCGCTTGCGGAAGTTCCCGCCGGGTATTCGGCTGGACTGCGCCTACACGGCGAGGGGCTGCGCGACCTGTCGCGTCTGCTCGGTGAAAGGCAACCAGGTGAGTTCGTTCACTTTCGCGTTTCGTGAGGCCTCTGACGTGCAGTTGCGGTTCAACCCTTCGCTGCATCGGACGGCTACGCCGCCCGCTGAGCTAGAACGTTTGATGCTATCGCCTACGGCGATGACCGCTTTGTAGCGCTGAGCGTGCGTCACCCCAAAGCCCCGGCGGACTGCAATCGCTGCAGAGCAGTCGTACTTTCGGCTTGGCGCTGAGGAGTCGTTCCTTGAACTACGCGCCGGTCAACGACAAAGCGCCCGTCCTTTTCTAACATCCGCACAAGGCGCTCATTCGAAGGTGTCACACCCCTGAAGATCCATCGATCTTCAGGTTTTTCCTGACCTTTATTCCGCCAGCCCACCCTTGAACCTGTGCCTCGCGCTCTGCATACTGGGGTGATGAGCACTCCTTCTTCCTCAAAGTCCGGTTGGACCACCTTGATCTGGGTGGTCGTGGGCCTGCTGGCCGCGCTGTGGAGCGGTGGCGCTTGGCTCTTCAGCAGCTTGTTGTCCTGGGTGGTGGACACCGCCAGCGCCAGCCCTGCGGCCGATTGGGCCGCTGTGTTCAAGACCTGGGAGCCACCGCCTTGGCTGCTGCAGCTCTCGGCCTGGATGGGCTGGGGTGATGTGGCGCAATGGCAGAGCTTGGCCCAGGCGCTGATGGAAGGCTTGTCCACGAGCTGGCCTTGGTTGGCTGAAGCCCTGAGCTGGCTGCAGCCCGTGCTATGGGTGCTGTGGGCCGTGGGCGTGCTGGCCTTGCTGGTGCTGGGCGGCGTGCTGCATGCCTGGGTGCGCTGGATGATCCGCCAGAGCCAGCCGCGGCCCACAAGCCCACAGGTGGTGGCATGAGTAGCGCCACGCAAGACTGGTGCGCCCGCAGCTTGGCGCAGACCCTGCGAGAGGCCGCGCCGGACGCCACGGCCATGAGCCTGGAAGAGCTGCTGGACTTGCACGGCCAAGGCTCGGTGGCCGTTCTGCTGATGGTGCTGGCCCTCTGCAGCACCATCCCGATTGCGGGCGTGGGCACGGTGTTGTCCTTGTTCATTCTGGCTTTGGCGTGGCAATGGCGGCGCGACCACGACCAGCCACCGCCTCTGCCGGCCAAGTTGGCACAGGTGAACCTATCTCCGCAGTGGTCCAACCGTTGTCTGCGCCTGCTGGCCTGGACGTACGAGCAGGCCTCACGCTGCCTTCGAGAGCGCTGGGGCTGGCTTCACCACCGCCTCACCCACACCTGGTGGAGCGCCTGGATTGCGATGATGGCTGTCCTCATCATGCTGCCCCTGCCCTTTGGCAATGTGCTGCCCGCCATCAGCCTGATGCTGCTGAGCCTGGGCTGGATGTTCCGTGACGGCTTGGCCTTGCTGCTCTCTGGCGCGGTGGGCTTGGGCGCCATCGGTTTTGGCCTGACCGTCAGCCATGTGCTCATCAGCGGCGCACAAACCGCGCTGAGTTATCTATGACCAGCTCAGCAGGTTCAGGCGGTAGTAGCGGCTGAGTTGCTCGTAGAGCGCCGGGTGCTGTTGCGACAGGGCCTCGGCTTGCTCAAAAAACACCTCACTGGCCACGGCAAAGAACTCTGCAGGGTCGGTCACGGCGTAGTCGCTCAGCAGCGATACCTGGCCCGCCGCCGCGCGCTGTTGGTGCGCCGCATACTCACCGCTCATCACCGCCGCCCAGCGCGCGCGCTGCCAGCGGCTGATGTCAGCCGGCAGGCCGGTGGCCGCCCCTTTGGCTTGGTCAAGCTGATGGGCAAACTCGTGGATCACCACGTTCTGCCCATCGCCCGCATCGGCCGCCCCCCTCAAGACATCGTCCCACGACAAGATGACCTGGCCTTGCACCCACGACTCACCGGACAAGGCGCGGCGCTGCTCGTGCTGCACACCGCCGTCTTGGGTGACCGGCCGCTGCACCCAAAACGCGCCCGGGTAGAGCAGGATCTGCCGCACGCCGTCAAAGCGGCTCTGGCTGCGGTTGAGCAGCAGCAAACAGGCTTGTGCGGCGATGAGCACCCGCATCTCGTCCGTCACCTCCAGGCCGCCGCAGCCGATGATGGGCTTCTCCGCCAGGAACACCTGCATGCGCTTTTTGAGCTGCAACTGCAGGTCTGCGGGCATGCGCCGAAAGTAGGGCCAATGCTGGCGCAGCACCGCCCGCCATGCGGCCGGAAAGGGCTGCTGAGCCAGCCGCCTGCGCCGCCAGGCCTGCGCCAGCGGCTCGCGCAGCAGCCAGCCCAGCGCCAGCAGCGTCAGCACCAGCAGCAGGCCCGCCGACCCGATCACCTCTGTGAGTTCACTCACCACCACACCCTTCAGTCGAGAGATTAGGGTCTGTTGACATACAAATCCTACCCGCGTGAGCCCTGCAGGCCATGCCAGTCTAGGCGCGCTGCGCCGCCCGCACCTCTGTGCGGGCAAGCGGCGTAACAACGAATGGCGTGGCCTGTAGGACTCACCCTGAGGGCAGGGCGTCCAAGGGTGCTGGCGGGCGTTGCTCACCTTGCCCGGGCATCAGCCCGGGCTGCGGATCGCGCCTACTCCAGCGCCCTTGGACACTCCTGCGCGGGCAGGATTTGTATGTCAACAGACCCTAAGGAAGTGGGGGGCGGCGGCGCTTATTCAAGCCATTGGCATTCCACTCATCCGTGCGATGATTTGCAGCAAGGGTCAACACCGCACTGGAGGGTGATATGCAAACGCTTGACGAGATGCTGGCCAAACACTTGCTTACCCCCGAGCAGCACCACGACATCAGCGCCTGGACGCGCTGGGCCAAGACGCCCGAAGGCATCTTGAACATGCCCCCCCACCTCTGGCGCGCGCTGGAGCTGGCCAGCGTGCTGGTGGACTTTGACGGCGAGGCCAGCAGCGCCTGAGTGCCGGCCGGCCCGCCACTGCGGGGCTCAAGGGGTTTTGAGCAGTTCCTTGACGGCCGCTTCCAACTGCTGATCGCGGCCTTGCGCCAGCAGGGCGGGGTCATTGGCCACGCGCACATCAGGCTCGACCAGGGCGTTTTCCATGAACTCGCCCTTCTGGTCGCGGAAGCCCACTTGCGGGATGCCAAAGACCAAGCTGGGGTCTTGCAGCGTCTCCCACCACACGGCCGTGCCCGTGCCCGCCACCGGCATGCCCACCAGCTTGCCCAGGCCGTAGTGGCGATAAGTCCAGGGGAAGAGGTGCGCGTCGGAATAATTGCTCTCGCTCATCAGCACCAAAGAGGGTTTGTGCCACTTGCCCGCAGGCTCCCAGCCCAGGCTTTGGCCGCGCGGCAAAAACTCCAAATGCTTGCGGCCCGAGAGCAAGGTCACCAAGTCCATGGTCAGGTTGCCGCCGCCGTTGAAGCGGGTGTCCACGATCAGCGCTTGCTTGCCGCTGTGGCGGCCCATGACCTCGGAGAACACGTCACGGTAACTCTCGTCGTCCATGCCGCGCACATGCACATAGCCCAAACGTCCACCTGAGAGCTTGTCCACTGTCTCGCGCTGCTGGCGCACCCAGCGGCGATACAGCAGCTCTTCGTGCTCGCCCGGATGGATAGGCTTGACGCTGTGCTCGGCGGCCTTGCCCGTGGCCGGGTCACGCACGGTCAGGCGCAGGCGCTGGCCAATCTTTTGCGTCAGCAGGCTGTCCACCTCGGCACCGGCCGCAATGGGCACGCCGTCGATCTGCTCGATCACCATGCCGGGCTTCAGGCCTAAGCTGGCGGGGGCCAGCGGCCCACCGTCCAAGATCTCGGCGATCTTCAAACCCGGCCCGCGATGCGTCTCGTCAAAGAAGGCACCCAGCTCGGCCGTGGTGTCCAAAGGCTTGCGGTTGGCGCGGAAGCTGGCCCCGGTGTGCGAGACATTCAGCTCACCGAGCATCTCACTGAGCAGGTCGGCAAAGTCGTGGTTGTTGTTGACGTAGGGCAGTTGGCGGGCATAGATCTTCTTGTAGCCGTCCCAGTCCACGCCGTTCATGTCCTCCACGTACAGCTTGGCCTTGGTCTGGCGCCAGACATGCTCAAACATCTCAGCCCGCTCTGCCGCCCGGTCCAGGGTGAACGAGGCAGCCCACTTCAGCGGCTCGGCCTTGAACTCGCCCTCGTCTTTGGGCACTTTGAACTTGTGGATCACGCCGCCCGACAAGACCACGCCGTTCTCGGTGCTGGCATCCAAGACCAGCAGGGTCGGGGCCTCGGGGTTGGGGCCGCCGGCAAAGCTGCTGAGCTTGCGGCTTTCTTTGGCGCGCGGCTTGTGCAGCCACAACTCCACGCCATCGGCCACCTGCTGCAGGGTCAGCAAAGTCTCGCCATCCTTGCTCATGGCGGCATCGCGCATCACGGCGGATTGGGTGGTGAGGCGGGCGGTGCGTTCTTCAATGCGGTCACGCTCAATGGCCAGCGGCGCTGGGAGCTTGATCTCCTCGGCCCCCTCGGCGGCCTTGCCTTCAGCCTTCTTGGCTTTGCCAGCCTTTTCGTCGGGTTTGTCTTTCTTCTCGGCCTCGGCCTTCTCTTGCTCGTCTTCGCGCTTCTTCAGCAAGGCGAAGTCCGTCTTGTCGAGCTTGAAGCGGTCTTGCGCCGCCCGGGTGAAGAACAAGGCATAGATGTCATGCTGGGCCGCGCCGCCGGTGGCATGGAAGCCCATGCGGTCGCTGGCCCAGATCATCATCTGACCGCCCATGGCCCAGATCGGGCGCACATCTTCATAGCCGCTGTGCGTCAGGTTCAGCATCGCGCCCTTGCCTTGGGCGTCCACCAAACCGACCTCACTGCTCCAACGATTGCGGTCGACAAAATTGACCAGCAAGTGGCGCCCGTCCGGTGACCAGTCAAACCACTGGTCGCCATCGGCATAGGAATAGGTGGCGCTACCCGGCATGACCACGCGCGTCTGGCCACTGGCCAGGTTCAACACCTTCAGGGTGTTGCGGTTCTCCAAGTAGGCCACTTCCTTGCCATCGGGCGAGTAGCGCGGCTGGAAGTTGTCGTGCGCGTTGCTCAGCACGGTGCGCGTCTTGAACTGCGTCGCGCTGAAGAAATAGGGCACGTCTTTCTTGGGGCCTACCAGCGCAATCTCGACCAAGCTCCACACGCCCGCGCGTTCTGCCGCATAAATCAGGCGCCGGCCATCGGGGCTGAAGCTGACCGAGCGCTCTTGGCCCGGGGTGTCGGTGATGCGCCGGGTATCGCCAAACTCGGTGGAGGCCACAAACACCTCGCCGCGCACCACAAAGGCCATCTCCTGGCCATCGGGGCTCAGCGCCACCTCGGTGGCGCCTTGGCGCAAGGTCAGCGCCTCTTTGGCGCGGGCCTGGGTGTCCGCCGCAATGCTCAGGGCCAGCTTGGTGGGCTGCGCCGCGCCAGGCGCCAGGGTGTAGATCTCTCCGTCAAACCAAAAGCTCAGCGTGCCATTGCGGGCAATGCTCAAAGAGCGCACCGGGTTCTTGCTGAACTGGGTGACCTGCACCGCCGCGTCGGGCTGCGAAACAGGCATCTTCCAGACATTGAAGGAGCCGCTCTTTTCACTCAGAAAGTAAATCGTCTGCTCATCGGGCGACCAGACCGGGTTGCGGTCTTCGCCCCCAAAGCGGGTGAGCTGATGATGCTGGCCGGTCTTCAGGTCATAACGCCAGACATCACGAGCCACTGGCGAGACATGATGCTTGCGCAAATCATCTTCATAGCCCTTCCAGTCCTCATACAGCATCTGGCTGCCCGCGGCGTTGAGCTGCGCAGACAAGGCCGGGGTGGTCAGCACCTGCTCGGGGCGGCGGCCGCCGTCGACCGAGACTTTGTAGAGCTCCGTCACCGCGCGGCTGGGGAACTGCACATTGCGCACGCTGTCGGCGCGCGCGGCGCTGAACAGCACATGCCGCCCATCAGGGGTGAAGCTGGCCGGCAACTCGGCCGCCGAGTGATGCGTCAGGCGGCGCGAGGGCCCGCCTTGGGCTGACACCAGCATCACATCAAAACTGCCGTGGGCATCCGAGGCATAGGCAATCTGCTGGCCATCCGGTGACCACACCGGCTGGGTGTTGTGATGGCTGTTGGCCACCAGCACACGGGCCGCCCCGCCCTGGGTGGGGACCACAAACAAATGGCCCTGGAAGCCAAACGCAATCTGGCTGCCGTCCGGCGAAATGGCGGGGTTGCGCAGCCACAGCGGCTGCTGCAGGGGGCCCAGCCCAGCCACTGGGGTGGCGGCCAGCGTGGCCGCGCCAAAGGTCGCCAGCATCAGGGCCAGCGCGGTGGATCGAATGGTCATAGGTCGTGCCTATCAAAACAGATGCGTGATTCTGCGCTGGCGCGGGGGCCTCAGCACCTGGGTTCACAAGCGCCCCCCACACTTGATGCCCCCCTTGCTATGCTTGAGGCATGCAGAACTTGTTTTCCTCCACGGTGGTGGTGGGCGCCGGCGCCGTCGGTAGTTTTTACGGGGCCATGTTGGCCCGCGCCGGCCGGCCTGTCACTTTGATCGCCCGGGACGCCCACGTGGCGGCCATTCAAGGCCGCGGCTTGCTGCTGGACATGGCGGGGCAGCGGCACACCGTTGACGTGCAAGCCACCAGCTCCCTGGAGCCTCTGCGCAGCGCAGACTTGGTCCTGGTCTGCGTCAAATCCACCGACACCGCCAGCATTGCGGCTCAGATCGCGCCGCTGCTGCGCCCAGACGCCCTGGTGCTGAGCCTGCAAAACGGCGTCGAGAACGCAGCCACCTTGGCCGGCCACTTGGCCGCCTGCGTCATCCCCACCGTCGTGTATGTGGCCACGGGCATGGCGGGGCCGGGCCACGTGAGCCACCATGGCCGGGGTGAGCTGGTGATTGGCCCGCGCACCGCCGCCCAGGCCCAAGACCCAGCCTTGATGCAGCGCTTGCAGGCCGTGGTGGCGCACTTCGCGCCCGCACAGATCGGCGTCAGCATCTCCAGCCAGGTGATGGAAGCCTTATGGCAAAAGCTGCTGATCAACTGCGCCTACAACGCCATCTCCGCCCTGACCCAACAGCCCTACGGCGTGATGGCCCAGCAGCCCGGCTTGCAGGCCTTTCAACAGGCCATCGTGAATGAAGTCTTGGCGGTGGCCCAGGCCGAAGGCCTGACACTGGACGGCCAAGCCATGTGGGCGGCCACCGCCCAGGTCGCGGTCAGCATGGCCACACAGCGCTCGTCCACCGCCCAAGACTTGGCCCGCGGCAAGCCCACCGAGATCGACCATCTCAACGGCTTCGTGGCGCGGCGAGGTGCGGAGTTGGGCGTGGCCACGCCCATGAATCAAGCCTTGTGGGCCTTGGTCAAACTGGCAGAGAGGTCGTCCTCGCCCGCATAAAAGCGGAAGCCCCCACGGCCCGCTCGCTTGACCTGGTACATGGCTTGGTCGGCATGGCTCAGCAGTCGTTCGGCGTCGTCCGGCGATGAGCCCGCCAGGCACAGCCCAATACTGGCCCCAATGTTCAAGCGCTCGGCCTCCCAAGCAATGGGTTCTGACAGCGACGCCACCATGCGCTCGGCCAAGGCGCCAGCCCGTGCGGCGTCCTCGGCACCGGTCAGCAAGACGGTGAACTCATCGCCGCCCCAGCGAGCGACCGTGTCGGTGGAGCGCACGCAGGCCAACAGGCGTTGGGCAGCGGTCTGCAGGACGACATCGCCGGCCTCGTGGCCCCACTGGTCGTTCACCGATTTGAAATGGTCCAGGTCGATCAGCATCAAGGTCAGGCCTTCACGGCCTTGCTGCGCCCGCTTCAGCGCCTGCACCAGACGGTCCATGAACAGGCGCCGATTGGGCAAACCGGTCAAGGGGTCGTAATTGGCTTCCCGCCAAATGATTTCCTCAGCCCGCTTCTTGTCAGTCACTTCGGACAAGATCAGCAGCCGCTTCTGCGCCGTGCCTTGTTCATCCTCAATGGTGCTGATCATCCACCACTGAGGCCGAACCTCACCATGGGCAAAGCGCGTGCGCACCTCACCTTGCCAGCGCCCGGTGGTCTCCAGGCTCTGCCAGAGCCGAGCCCACCAGGCCGACTCCCTGCTGTCCTCGGCCAAGTCCTTCAAAGGCAGGCTTTGCAAAGCCTCGGTGCGATAGCCCGTCAATTGCTGGAAGGCGGGGTTCAAGGCTTGTATCTCGCCGGCGGCACTGGTCACGACAATGGCTTCACCCAAGGCCTGATACACCGACGCCGCGAGGGCCTGCGCCTCCGCGCTGCGAGCCCTCTGCACGATGATCAAGCAAAGGTCTGCTGCCTCTTGTGCCAGCGCCGCCAAGGCCGTTCTCTCTTGGGTGGGGTCGCTCACCCCCAGCACCACCACGCCCAGAGCGGGCGCACCCCGCGGCCCAATCGGCCACAGCAGCAGGGTTTGCACACCCAGTGCCTGGCGTGCCGCCATGCACCAAGCGGGGTCTTGCGGGTCCGGGCCCCACAGCAAGAAGGGTTGGGCCGATTGCAGCCAATCCGCCCAGGGGTCGGCTGTGTCCAGTGGGTGCGCGCTGAGCAAGCTCTGCCAAGCGCCTGCTGCCGGTTGCTGGGCGGCCAGTATCAAGCTTGACGCGCTCGCTGGCTTGAGCAGCACCGCGGAAGTCAGCCCCACGCCCTGGTCAGGCAGCCCTTGCAAAACTGCCTGCAAGGTGGCCGACAGCGGTGCGTCACTGAGCATCATCTCCAACACCGTGCGGCGGCGGCGCTCCTGAAGCTCAACCCGTTTTGAGACCGTGATGTCACGCGTTAACTTGGCGTATCCCGTCAGGCGACCGGCCTGGTCATGCAAGGCCGTGAGTGTCACCGACGCCCAGAAGCGCTCACCACTCTTGCGCACACGGATTTCCTCGACCGTATGGTGACCATGGGTGCGTGCCCGCGCCAGGTGCCGCTCGGGCGCTCCGGCCGCCACAAGCTCCGGGGGATAGAACACCGAGAAGTGTTGACCCACCACTTCTGCTTCTGTCCAGAGCTTCAAGCGTTCGGCCCCGTCGTTCCAGCTCAGAACAGTGCCCTCGGGCGACAGCATGAAGATGGCGTGATCGCGCACACCTTGCACCAACAGGCGAAAGCGCTGCTCGCTCTCACGAAGCACTTCGCCTTGAGCCGCCAGACTGTGCATGTCCTGCTCTCGCAGCCGCCAGGACGCACGCAGATGCCCCGCAAACAGCACACTGAGGCCTGCAAAGCTCAGCATCAGAGTCGAGGTCAAGGTCAACTCGCTCCACCAGCGCTCCAGGTAGTCGTCCGTGGCCAAGCCCACGATGATCAGCAAGGGATAGCGCTCTAGGCGTCGATACGAGTTGGCGCGCTCAATGCCATCCAGTGCCGTGGCCGCCACATACTCGCCACGCAGAGGCGCTCGGGCGAGCGCTTGTTTCAGGTCCTCCGAGACGCGCTGCTCGCCCACCGGGGTCGGCCCTTGGGGCCGCACCGAGTGCCGGGCCAGCAGGTGCAGATGGGCGTCACGCAATGACACAGCACCAGCAGCCCCTAAGTCCAGGCTGGCAAAGCGCTGCTCCAAACCATCCAGGCGCAAGGCCAGGTACACAATGCCGGCAAACTCGCCCAGGGGGTCGGTCAGCCTGCGCGCGACAACCAAAGACCATCGGCCGGTGACGCGCGACACGACCGGCTCTGACAGTTGCACGCCAGGGCTGCTGTCGGACTGCATGCGCTGGAAGTAAGGCCGGTCCGCGATTTGGACCTGGGAGGAGAGCCCAGGGGGCAAGCCATAAATCAAGCGCCCTTGGGCATCGGCCACGCGCAAGGCGTCTCGTTCATCCAGCCTGTAGCTGCGCCGGCTGAGCAGTTGATCGAGGGCAGCGGGCTGCAAGGCGCCAGCGATGAGTTGTTGCTCCACTTCCGTCTGCACATCGGTGAGGATCTGGTCGATGCGATCCAGGTCCGCCGTCAGATCGCGTTCCAGTAACTGCGCGATGTTGCGGGTGGCCACAAAGGCCTGTTCGCGATAGTGCTCGCGGCTGTAATTCAACGTGAGCACGGCCAGGGTGAAGGCCAGCAGGTTCAGACCGAGCAAGGTCCAGAGCAGCGTTTTGGGCAGGCCTTTGGGGCCCCAGGGGGTCAAGGAAGTCCCGCCGGGCTCGCGCATCGTTGAGTACCCCTCAGTGTGTCCATCACGCACCGAGTGTAGGAGAGGGCGCTGGCAGACACCATCCCTCCCCAGGGGGATGGCCTAGCGGCGCTGCGAGCTCATTGGACCTGAGGCGCGGAATCCCGGCAAGCGGGCTGCGCCCACTGCTGCATCAAGTCGGCTAAGGTGGCCGGTAGGGATGTCTCCGCCAGGGCCACGCAGCGGGGATGCTCGCGGGTGGTGTCAATACAGCCCCCATCGGCATAGACACCCTTGCCATCCCGGTGACGCATCATGCGGCCCAGCACTTGCTCCAGGCGCTGGGGGTCGGCCACGGTGTCAGCCACATGGCGAGCCACCAGGCCTTCGTCGATGCACAAGTCACCGTCCTCATCCAGGGCCATCGCATGGCGCCAATGAAAGATCTCCACGCACTTGGCTTCGAGCGTGAAGGGCGCATCGCGGCGCCAGAAATTGCTGAACAGCCCGCCGCCCATGTAGATCACCCATGAGCCTTCATAGCCGGTGATGTCAGACGACACGATGTCCGGATTGCGAAACCACACCCTGTCGCCGGGCACATAAAACTTGGGGGGCAGCGGCGCAGCATGCTCGCCATGCTCGACCAAGAAAGTATCGTGAAAGAGCCCTGAGCGAATGGCGTGAACCTCATTGACCTGCTGCAACTGCGCCAACAAGGCGGGATGGTGAGCGGCCAATTCGCGCACCACGCCCAGCAAGATCACGTACTCTGTGGCGCGGTAACAAGAGAAGTCATAGAGGCGACCGGTGGCCTCAGGCTGGGTGGCCGCCACCAAGGCCTCCACCAAGCTAGCCCCAGCTTGCAGCACAAAACCGTGGTCCTCGTCATAGCGCCAGAAGGCCTCGGGGCGTTCCGCGGCCAGGGTTTTGAAGGCCAGCGCCGTGCGCTGGGCTGCCTGCGCAATATGGCAGCGAACCCGCACCGCCGAGGCCCAGGCCTCCAAGCTGTTGAAGGGATAGCCCAGCGGCGAGCCCAGCATGGCCACCAGGGTCTCGCAGGCCAAAGCCTGCTCGGGCGGCACCTGCAGCGTGGCCTCAACCACCTCGGCCAAGCTCAGTGTGTCGAAGTGCGGCATCCAAGCTTGGGCGGCTTCGGGCGCCAGGCTCGCCCACCAGCCAATCTCGCTGGCCTGCACGCCGGCCTGCAAGCTCAGCGGGGCAGAGATCCCCCGGGCCCGCAGCCAGTCGGCAAGCACCTGCTGGGCCGCCGCTTCGTCCAGCCCCAGGCAGGCCGCCGGCAGCCAAACGCCTTGAGCGGCGCGACGCGGACGGGGGGCAAAGGCGTGGATGGACATGCGGGCATTATTCGACGCATCAACGGCTGCGCAAGCCGATGAAAACCCGAGACAGGTGTGTCGCGCAGCAAAAAGGCCGATGACTTTCGGTCATCGGCCCCTTCAGCAGCGACAGCGTCAATCAGAAGCTGTACTTCAGGCCCACACTGAAGGTGCCCGTATCGCTGGCTGGCTTCTGGTACTCAACGCGGCCGGACAGATTGTCGGCAAACTTAGCGTCGAGACCCAAACCCCACAGGAACTTGGACTCGCTCTCAGAGCCCTGGCTGTAAGGCGTCGCCACCAAGGAGGCCTTGACCTTGACTCGGCCCATGCCCAATCGTGCGTAGGCACTGACGCTGTCACTGATGGGCGCACCAAACAAACCCGACAACTGGAAGGTCGTGACGTCAACATCGGCCAGACCGACCTTCCAAGAACCCAGCTTCCGATAGCCCAATTCCACAGCCATCGACTTGTTGAATGCGTACCCGCCATAGACGCCCAGGCCTGACTTGGTGCCCAGATCCGTGATCTTGGTGCTGCCGATATCCACACCGCCATACCCTTGAGCCGACACCCCGCCAGACAGCACTGTCATCAGTGCTGCCACCATCAACGACTTCTTCATAGTTACTCCTAAGTGGTCAACGCCCAGACCGTTGCGGTCCACCTCCCCCTAGGGCTGCTCCAATGAGGTTGGGGGGGCACACAAGTCTAGGAGCGCGCTGGAAGGCAGCCGTCTGAAGTTCCCGACAAACCACATACCCACCCAGGAATGATGCGGCCTATTTCACGCCGCCCGACAGAAACTGTGCCAGGCGTTCGCTCCGTGGACGAACCAAGATCTCCCTGGGTGGCCCTTGCTCTTCTATCACCCCTTGGTGCAAGAAGATGGCATGGCTGGCCACTTCGCGGGCGAACTCCATTTCGTGGGTCACGACCAGCATGGTGCGGCCCTCCTGGGCCAGCTCGCGCATCACGCGCAAGACCTCGCCCACCAACTCAGGGTCCAGGGCCGAGGTGGGCTCGTCAAACAGCATCACCTCGGGGTCCATGGCCAGGGCGCGGGCAATGGCCACGCGCTGCTGCTCGCCACCGGACAACTGCGCGGGGTAGACATGCTGGCGATGGCTTAAGCCCACCCGGGCCAGCAATTGCTCCGCGCGCGCCATGGCCTCGTCTTTAGGGCGGCCCAGCACATGGATGGGCGCCTCGGTGACGTTCTCCAAGGCCGTGCGGTGCTGCCACAGGTTGAAACTCTGGAACACAAAGGCCAGGCGCGTGCGCCAGCGCTGCAGTTGGGCCGCGTCTTGGGCCCGCAGGCTGCCGTCGCGGTCGCGCACCAGGTTCAAGGTTTCTTCGCCCAGGCTCAGGCGGCCGTCATGCGGCTGCTCCAGGAGGTTCAAGCAGCGCAGCAAGGTGCTCTTGCCCGAGCCGCTGGAGCCGATCAGCGCCACCACGTCGCCAGGGCGCGCCGTGAGGCTGACGCCGCGCAGCACCTCGCGCTGGCCAAACTTCTTGTGCAGGTTGTCGACCTGCAGCGTAGCCCCTTGGCTCATACCGAGAGCAGCGCGCCGCTGCGTTGTGCCTCGCGGCCCGCCACCTTGCCCAAGGCCATGCCTTTGTAGGCAAAGCGCTTGCAGTCGTGGGCAAAGAACAAGCCGTCCACCGGTGCGCACAAGGTGCTCACCTGGCCGCTCAAGGGGTCGATCACGTCGATCAAGGGCTCGCCCTGCTTCACGGGGCTGCCGACCTCACACCGCGCCACCACCATGCCGCCATGCGGTGCCGCCATCGGGATAGAACCCGCCAGCGGCGTGGGCTCGCACAGCAGCGCAGGCAAGGGCTTGTCATCAGCCTGCAAGACACCGCGCGCCCTCAAAAAGCGCAGGATGCCCTCAGCATCTTCACGGGCCAGTTCGTGGCGCACATCCATCTCGCCGCGCAGCTCAATGGTGGCCGCCATGCAGGCCGGCGGCAGCGGCACCTCAGCGCCCAGAGCTTCAGCGATGTCCACCCAGACTTGCGAGCAAGCCTCGTCAAACGGCTCGCCGCCCGAATGCTCAGCCAACAAGGCCACGCGCGCCCCAATGCAACGCGCCAGCACTTCGGCCTGCGGCCATGTGGCGGGGGTGGTGTAGAGGTGCATCACGGCCACACCGTCGCAATGCAGGTCGAGCACGGCGTCGGCATCGATGGCCAAGCCCAGCAAGGTCTGGCGCAGGTGCTCCAGCGCATTGGCCGGCTGCAGCGCCTGCACAGCCTCTTGCAAAGCCTGGCGCACCAGGGCCACATTGGCTTGCGCATCGGGGCCTACTTTGTCGCGCACAGCCGCCACCACCGGTGCGCAGAGGTCGGCATAGCGGCGGTTGAAGTTCTCGCCCGAGTTCATGTCAAAGCGGCCCTGAAAGCCGCGCAAGCCCCACTGCCGCAAGCCCAAAGGGTTGGCCATGGGCACCAACACCACTTCGCCCAGGAGGTGCCCCTGGGCTTCAAGGTCGAGCAGGCGCTGGCGCAGGTGATGCGCCACCAACATGCCCGGCACTTCGTCCGCATGCAAAGAGGCTTGAATGGCGACTTTGGGGCCGCGCCCGGGCTCGCCAAAATGCAGGCTGACGAGCTGGAGTTGGTCGCCCGGTGTGTCTTGGATCAGGGTGTGATGAACGGTTTTCATGGGGGAGACATTCACAATCAGCGCGGCAGCATGGGCTGCAGCCAACGGCGCTCGGCCGCGCGAAACAGGGCCACCAGCACAGCGGTGATGAGCGCGTAGAACACGGCCGCTGTGATGAAGGCCTCAAAGGGCAGGTAGTGCACCGAGTTCAGCTCGCGCGCCGCGCCGGTCAGGTCATACAAGGTCACCACGCTGGCCAGCGACGTGCCATGCAGCATCAAGACCACCTCGTTGCCATAGGCCGGCAGCGCCCGCCGAAACGCTGAGGGCAACACGATGCGGCGCAGCATCACCCAGCGGCTCATGCCCAAGGCCTTGGCGGCCTCGATCTCGCCCGCGGGCACCGCCTTCATCGCACCATGCAAAATCTCGGTGGTGTAGGCGCAGGTGTTGACCGCAAAGGCCAGCACCGCGCAAAACCAGGCCGAGCTGAGCCAGGGCCAGAGCGCGCTGGCGCGCACGGCCTCAAACTGCGCCAGGCCGTAGTAAAGCAAGAAGAGCTGCACCAGCATGGGTGTGCCGCGGATCACATAGGTGAACAGCCACACCGGCTTGTGCGCCCAGGGCGACGGCAGGCTGCGCAACATGGCCAGCGGCAGCGCAGCGGCCAAGCCCAGGCCACACGCCAGCACCAAGAGCTGCAGCGTGACCAACGCGCCCGACAAGTACTGCGGCAGGCTGTCTTGAACAACACCCCACTCCATCACAGCGCCACCTGCCGAACACCCACATCCAAGCGCCGCTGCGCCCAGGCAAAGCCCCACTCCGACAAGGTGGTGAAGAGCAGATACATGGCACCGGCCGCCAGATAAAACAAGAAGGGTTCACGCGTGGCGCCGGCGGCTTGGCCGGCGCGGCTCATCAAGTCTGAAAGGCCAATCACTGAGACGATGGCCGTGCTCTTGATCATCACCAACCAAGTGTTGGAGAGTGCGGGCAGCGCATGCCGCAGCATTTGCGGCCCAACGATGCGCCACAAGACCTGCCCAGGCCGCATGCCAAAGGCCAGCGCAGCATCGCGCTGCCCCGGCGGCACGGCCAGAAAGGCCCCGCGCAGCACCTCGGTGAGATACGCCCCAAAGATGAAACCAATGGTCAGCACACCCGCCACAAAGGGGTTGATGTCCACATAGTCCCAGCCGAGGCGCTCGCCCAGCTTGTTGACTGCCATCTGCCCACCATAGAACACCAGCAGCATCATCACAAGGTCGGGCACCGCGCGGATCAAGGTGGTGTAGACCTCGGCCAGCACCTGCAGGCTGCGCCAGCGCGAGAGCTTGGCCACCGCGCCCATCAAACCCAGCACAAAGGCCACCGCCAAGGCGCCCAGCGCCACCGCCAGCGTCAGCAGCGCGCCCTCTAACAGGCTGGCGCCATAGCCATGCAACATGGTCCCCGACTCCGCTTACTTGCCGTAAATGTCGAAATCGAAGTACTTGTCTTGGATCTTCTTGTACGTGCCGTTGGCCCGCACCGCGGCAATGGCCGCATTGAACTTTTGCTGCAAGGCGGCGTCGGCCTTGCGCACTGCAATGCCAGAGCCCGAGCCGAAGATGGCCGGGTCATCCTTGGGCTGACCCAAGACGCCAAAGCCCTTGCCAGCCGGCTTCTTTAAAAAGCCGTCGGTGCCGGCGACTTGGTCGCACAAGGCCACATCGATGCGACCCGCGGCCAAGTCGAGAAAGGCCTCGTCTTGCTTGGCATAGCGGACGATCTCGCTGTCTTTGTAGTAAGCGGCGGCATAGCGGTCATGGCTGGTGGAGCGCTGCACGCCAATCTTCTTGCCCTTCAGCGCGGCCGGGCTGATGTCCCGCGCGCCACCCTTGCCAAAAAATGCGGGCGGGGTGTTGTAGTACTTGTCCGTGAAGTTGACCTGCTTTTGACGCTCGGGGGTGATGGCCATGGAGGCGATGATGGCGTCGAACTTGCGCGCCTGCAGCGCCGGGATCATGCCGTCCCACTCCTGCTGCACCAAGGTGCACTCGGCCTTCATCTCGGCGCACAGCGCCATGGCCATGTCGATGTCAAAGCCCTTGAGCTTGCCATCCGTGCCCACCTCCGAGAACGGGGGATAGGCACCCTCCACACCGATGCGAACTATCTTCCAATCGGGGGCTTGCGCCTGCGCGGCCAGCGCGGCACAAGCCAGGGTCAAGGCGGTGAAGAGGTGACGTCTTTGCATGGGAAAAGCTCCTTCAAAAGGCAAGCATTGCGCAGGGCATTAGCGACCAGACCAAGGGGTGAACAGCGGGCGGCTCATGCGCACCGGCATGATGTCAAGGTAGACATTGGAGACGGTGTATTCATCGGCACCCAACTCGTCAGAGTACCAGCCGATGCTGTCTTTTCCTTTGTAGAGCCTGAAGGAAAACCCGAGGTCGGCGGTGGCGTCGGACGGCTGGGCTTTAGGGTCAAAGGCCATGCCACGCGCCTCCTTTTGGGTGCTGTCCATCAACACGCCCATGGCATTGCTGATGGTGGTGTCGCCCAGCATGTCGGTGTAGTAGGGGTCGTTGGTGAAATCCGGCTTGTAGTTGGCGGCGTTCGGGTCCAGCTTGTTGCCTCGCAGCTTGCGCGCCGAGGGCAAAACCTTGTGCAAGCCCAGGTCGTAGCGATCCCCGCGGTCCAGGTAGCTGAGCCGAATGCCCGTGGCATTCAGTGCCCCGATGGCCGGGTTGGTTTGCACATCGTTCAAGTCCACCAGCAGCGCGCCCTTGGCGCCGATGATCTCAATCATGTCACCCTGGACAATGGCGGCCGAGTTCTCGTCAATGCCCAGGCCCAACTTATAGCCCTTGGCCAACATCAGCGGGATCATCCGGCCAAAGCGGCCGCGCTTGAGAAAGTGCTGGTCCACAAACAAGTTGGGGCCGACAAAGCCCAGGCCACGGTCGACCTCTTTGCCGTCGCGCAACTGGCCCTTCATCACGGCCAACACAGAGAGCGCGTCGCGGAACATCACGGTGGACATGATGGCCGCCCCCGCCGAGGTGCCCGCCACCACGCCGCCGCGCCGATAGACGCCCCAAATGGCCTCCAGCATGGGGGTGGTGCGACCACCGGGGGCGAAGGTGTCAACGATGCGCTCTTGCGCCCCGCCGGTGAAGAACACGCCCGTGGCGCTGCTGACGGTCTCCAGCAATGCCGGGTCACTCACCGCTTTGTCCAGATCCACCCACTTGAGTTGCGGTGCGACGGGCAAAGACTCCGCCACCGCCCCTCGCTTGGTCAGCATGTCGGCCGCGCGGCGCGCCGTTTGGTCAGGGTTGCCCGAGGCGGTGCCAAACACCACCCAGCGCGAGCCCTTGCCGCCGGAGAGCTCCACCATGCGCGCCCACACATCTTCGTTATCCGCCTTCAGGGCGCCACCAATGATGACCGCATAACCCTGGGGCGGCGCCGTCTTGCTGCTGGCCGCAGCACTGGGCTGCGCCACGGCTGCCGCGCCCCACAGCGCCCCTGCCAGCAAACCCACCAAACAACGCCTGCGCGCCGCGCTCGTCTGCCACATAGTCACTCACCCTTGTCAATTCTCGTTTTGCACATCAGCCCAAACGCAACAGCCGCGCTGCCGTCAGGCTGAATGAGGAGTTCTGGTTTTACCATCGAAGCGTGACGATCCCGAGGTTGCGGGCCAGGATTCCTGACAAGCTAGGGACACTGCATCGTCGTTCATGACAAGTCTCACATTCTTGGAGAAAGCCCATGGCCTTGCGCATCTCTTCTCGCCCCCTCCGATTGAGCACCACGGCCCGCGCCACCTTGCTGGCCATGGCCAGCAGCCTGCCGCTGGCCGCCCTGGCCCAAGACACCGCCCCCACGCAGCGGGTGGAAGTGACGGGCTCGGCCATCAAGCGCATTGACGGTGAAAGCGCCTTGCCGGTGCAGGTGATCTCGCGCGACGAGATCAACAAGGCGGGTCTGACCACCGCTTCTGAGATCCTGTCGCGCATCAGCGCCAGTGCCAATAACCTGACCGACGGCGTCAGCATCGGCACCGGCGGCTTTCGCGACCAAATGGGCTTCAATGGCGCGAACTTGCGCGGCCTGGGGGTGAGCTCCACCTTGGTGCTGCTGAATGGACGCCGCCTGGCCAACTTTGCCTCGCCAGGCGACAGCGTCGGTGTGGACCTGAACAACATCCCCGCAGCCGCCATTCAGCGCGTAGAGATCCTGCTCGATGGCGCCTCCGCCCTCTACGGCAGTGACGCGATTGGTGGGGTGATCAACTTCATCACGCGCCGGGACTACCAAGGCGTCGAAGTGAACGCCTTGGTCGGCAACACCCAAGAGGGCGGTGCAGGCAAGCGCAGCGCCTCCGTGGCGGGCGGCTGGGGAGACTTCAGCAAAGACGGTTTCAATGTGTTTGGCGTGCTGGACGTTCAATCCACCAGCCGCCTGGACACCTCGCAGCGCAAGTTCATCAGTGATTTGAAGATCCCCGAGCGGCTCCCTCACCTGCTGTCTGGGGTGCCCTTCCCCGCCAACCTGAGGTTGTCTTCAGCCCAAGCCGCACGCATCTCCGAACGCGGAACTCTATTGGTTAATGGCAAACCCTACTTTTTCGATGATGACAAGTTCAGCAACCGAACCATCAATCTTCAACTCAAGAATGATGTGTGCAACCCGCCTTCTAGTCTGTACTTGCCCACCGGCATTGGTGGAGATTTAGCCTGCACATACGACTACATGAGAGAGCTGGAGCTCTACCCTGAGACCAAGAAGGCCAGTCTGTTTGGTCGAGGGGTCTTGGACATCGGAGGCGGCCACCAACTCTTTGCCGAAGCCGCGCTGATGCGATCAAATTCTTACTACGTTGGCACGCCCAATCGACAAGACTTCGAAGTTGATTACCGCAAGATTCCAGGCCTCGAAAACACTGGCCTCGATACATTAGGTAATGGTGGAGAGTTCGTCACGGTCCGCGCCCGCCTGAGCGAAGCCGGCAAACGCACCAGCGAGCTGGTCTCCACTGGCCAGCGCCTGGTCTTGGGGGCTAGCGGCACACTGGCGAGCTGGGACTACGAGGTCGGTGTGAACCACAGCGTGAACAAGGTGTCAGACCGCGACCATAACGGCTACCTGATCGAGCAAAAGGTGCTGGACGGCATCGATAACGGCAGCATCAACCTGTTCGGTCCTTCCAGCGCGGCTGGCCTCGCCGTCTACGAAGCCTCCCAATTCCGCGGCGAAGTGCGCCGCGCCACCGGCACCATGACCAGCCTGGATGTCAAAGGCAGCCGCGACCTGATGAAGCTCTCAGGCGGCAACCTCGCCTTGGCCGTGGGCGCTGAGTTGCGTCGTGAGTCGCAGGAGTATCACCAGTCGCCTGAGTTGGCCGCAGATTCCATCTTGGGCGAAAGCTCGCAGGGGCCGGATGCCGACTTCCGCCGCAGCCGCAATGTTTCAGCGGTGTGGTCCGAGTTGAGCGCACCCTTGAGCAAAGAACTGGAGCTGCAACTGGCCGCGCGCCACGAGCGCTATCAGGTCACCGGCAGTGCCACCAGCCCCAAGCTGGGCCTGCGCTATGTGCCTAGCAAAGAGGTGCTGCTGCGCGCCTCGGTGGGCGCAGGCTTCCGCGCGCCTTCGATGACAGACCTCTATCGTCCATTAGCAACCGGTGAGGCCGCCACCATCGCAGATCCCAAGTGCCTAGAAACCGGTGGAACCTTAACTGACTGCGCTGATGGATGGGAAACCCGCACCTACTCTAACCCTCAACTCAAGCCCGAAAAATCCAAGCAGTTCTCCCTGGGCGCGGTGTTCGAGCCCAATGAGCAATTCAGCCTCAGCGTGGACTACTGGAACATCGAGAAGCGAGACCTCATCAGCACCTTGGGTGTCGATGTCATCTTGGGTAATCTAGCCAAGTACGAGTCACTAGTGCACCGTTACGGTGAGGACGAAGGGCTATGCGACTACTATGAAGACGACATTGATATCTGCTTCATCGAGTTGAACAAACAAAACCGGGGTCGCGAAAAGGCCAGCGGCTTGGACATTGGCCTGAACCTGCGGGGCCTCAAAACCAGCATCGGCACCTTCGGCGCACGCTTGAACGGCACCCTGGCCCTGTCGTCCAAGCGCCAGACCGGCAACGGCGACCCTTACATCAGCAACTTGGGCAAGTTTGTGAACGACGGCGTGGTGCAGCGCTGGCGGCACACCATCAGCCTGGATTGGGAGTCGGGTGACTGGGGTGCGACCCTGTCCAACAGCTATCTGTCGGGCTACGAGGACCAAAACAACGCCATCGACACCAACACCGGCAGCATTGTGGACAACAACCGGGTCAAGGCCTACTCGCTGTGGAACCTCTCGGGCAGTTGGGAAGCCAGCAAGGGCTTGGTCCTGCGGGCGGGCGTGCAAAACCTGTTAAACACCGCACCGCCGTTCTCCAACCAGGCCTACCACTTCATCTCCGGCTACGACCCCAGCTACACCGACCCGCGTGGCCGCTATTTCTACCTGAGCGCGCAATACCGCTTCAAGTAAGCCCTTGGCGCCACGACAAAAGGCCGCGAAAGCGGCCTTTTGTTTTGATGGAGAGAGCAGCGCCAGCACGCAGCGCTGGCGCAAGCGCTTAACCGGCGATGGTCTCTGTGGGCGCAGACACCCGTGCCAAAGCAGCACGCACCTTTTCACAGGCTTTGCTGAAGGCCGCAGAGTCCCGGAAGCTGGCATCGCGCTTGGCGGTGCCAGTGACCTTGATCTCTTCGACCACTCGGCCCGGGCGCTCCGCCATCACGACGATACGCTGACCCAACATCACCGCCTCTTCAACGTTGTTGGTCACCACCACCGCCGCAAACTTGGCCGTGCCGCCTTCAGGGCGCCACAGGCTCAGCAACAAGTCTTGCAAGACCAGACGCGACGCATCTTCCAAGCCGGCAAACGCATCGTCCAGCAAGAGCATGGCGGGCTTGGCCACCAAGGCACGCGCCAAGGCCGCACGCATTTTTTGCGCACGGTCCATGCCACGCGGTGCGGCATCCGCCAGGTCGGCCAAGCCCACGCGTTGCAAAGCGTCACGCGCCGCGGCTTCGCGCTTCTCGGGCGAGACGCCCTGAAGACGCAGCGGCAACTCCACATTGACCGCCACACTGGCCCAGGACATCAACGTGGGTTCTTGGAACACCATGCCGGCGTCGGACAGCGCTCCGCGGGCGGGCTCGCCATTGCGCAATACCTCGCCGCTGCTGGGCCGATCCAGGCCTGCAAGCAGCCGCAAGAGCGAGCTTCTGCCGCAGCCCGCAGGGCCCACGACGCTGACCAGCTCGCCGCGGGCCACCTTGAGATCCACACCATCCAGGGCCAGCAGCCCGGTCTCGTAGCGGCGTTGAGCCGCTTTTAGTTCGATAGATTGAAATGCACTCACAGGCGTGACTTTACCGGAGCGTGCGAACATGCCCTTTTTGGCCTCAAAACGGTTCGACGTTTCTCATGCTTTTCGGCACCCTTTTTGCCCTCGCTGCAGGCCTGATGTGGGGGCTTGTTTTTGTCGGCCCGCTGCTGCTGGCCGACTACCCCGCCGTGATGCTGTCGTTCGGTCGCTACTTGGCCTTTGGACTGATTGCATTGCCACTGGCGTGGCTGGATTGGGCGGCCGTTCGGCAGCTCACACGAGCCGATTGGATAGAGGCCCTCAAGTTAACGTTAGTCGGCAACATCATCTATTACCTGTGCCTGTCGGCTGCCATTCAACGCGCGGGCGGGCCTTTGCCCACCATGATCATCGGCACCTTGCCGGTGGTCATCGCCATCACGTCCAACCTGCGCGACGCGCAGCGCGATGGCCGCCTGCCATGGTTGAAGCTGGCGCCCTCATTGCTGCTGATTGCAGCCGGGATTGGCTTGGTCAATCAGCATGAGCTGAGCTTGCTGCGCGCCGACCCCCAAGCCGACCTGAGCCGCTACGTCATGGGCGCGCTATTGGCCTTGGGCGCGGTGGTGTGCTGGACGTGGTATCCGATCCGCAATGCGGATTGGCTGCGCGCGCACCAAGACCGATCCCCCCGTACCTGGGCCACGGCACAAGGCCTGGTGACGCTGCCGGTCGCCCTGCTCGGCTTTGGCCTGACCTGGGTTTACTTCGAAGCCACACAAGCGCCCTGGACCATGCCTTTGGGCCCGCGTCCCGAAGCCTATGTGGGCCTGATGCTGACCATTGGTCTGTGTGCCTCGTGGCTGGGTACCTTGTGCTGGAACGAGGCCAGCCAGCGTTTGCCCACGTCTTTGGTGGGACAGTTGATCGTCTTTGAAACGCTGGCTGCGTTGAGCTATGCCTACGCGCTGCGCGGTCAGTGGCCGGATGCCACCACCACCACGGGTGTGGCACTGTTGGTGGCTGGGGTGCTGTGGGCACTGCGCGTGCGGCCTGAGCCGCCTGATGCGAGCCGGGCCACCCATAGCGGGCCTTGAGCGCATCACAGTTTCAGCGCGCAGCATAGCCTTTTTTCGAGCGCTCGCACCCCCGTGAATATCAGGTTTTTGCCTTAGCGCTTTGTGGCACCATCTGCCTAACGATCAAAAGCATTGACCGGGCGTCGGGCGGCTCAACCCCCGATGCACGGCCCCCCGAGGGACAGGGACACCGCACCCTGACATGCGCCGCCGCCGAGGAAAGGCCCATGAGAACGACGTCGCGCAGCGCTGTGTCTGCACACATTCCCGCCAGGTGGGTGAGAGCCCACCAGCGCGTTTGGCCCCGTGCAGCCGTCATGCTCTTGCCTTGGGCCGTGTTGATCGCAGCCCTGGCGCAGCAACCACTGGCCGCCCCCATTTTGGTGAGCATGGGCTCACTCACTGTGCTAACGCTGTCATTCTGGGGATTCATCGCACACCTTCGGGGCGAGAGCCCCCAGCAAGATGCCGCGCGCCTCACCCCACTGCGGTGGGCCATCGGCCTGCATGGCGTGGCGGCCGGCTGCTTTGCGGCACTCGCCTTGGAGCCTCTCCTGCCCATCGCCCTCACAGCCCTGTGCCTGAGTGCCGGCTTGGGCTGGGCCTTGTTGTCCTTCGACATCCGCGCCGCCTTGGTGTTGTTGGCCGGCTTGGTGCTGCCCCCCCTGCTGACGCTGCTGACCCAAGGCCACCAGACGTCGATGCTGCTGGCCTGCCTGGTGGCCGCCTGGCTGCTGCTGCCCGCCACCCCCCTGTGGCGCCGCCGCCAGGCCGCACGGCGGGGCCGCTTGCCGCTGGCGCCACTGACGCATCGGCCGCCACTGCCGCTGAGCACCGCCGAGCAAGACGCCCTCAAGACCTATGAGTTCGTGCTGAACAATATCTCTGACATCGTCAGCGTAGTGGATCAGCATCAAACTATCCGCGCGGTCAATGATGCGTGGTGCCGTGCCACTGGCATTTCTCGCGAAGCAGCACTAGGCCGCCACAACAACGACTTGCCGGGATTTGGTGTCAGTGCCGCGCGCGTCGAGGCGCTGAGAGCCTGCCTCGAAGACGGCAAGCAGCGCACCATCCGCGGCACCTTCAACGCCCCAGGCGTGATGGGGCGAGTGCTGGACACCACCTTCCACCCCTATGTGGACCCGGTCACCGGCACGCGGGGCGCCGTGCGCGTCAGCCGCGATGTCACCGAACATGAGGTCGCCCTGAAGGCGTTGCTGGCCAGCCAAACTGAGCAACGGTTGCTGCTGGAGGTGTTCCCCGGCTTTTGCGCCTGCTTGGATGCGCAGCTGCGCTATACCTTTGTCAACGAGCGTTTGGCCCGTGCCTCTGGCCGCAGCCCCGAGCAGTGGATTGGCCGCACCGTGGCGGAGATGGTGAGCCCCGAGAAGCACGCGTACCTCCAGCCCTTGGTCAAGCGAGCCTTGCAAGGGGAGTGGGTGCGCTATGAATCGCCATTGCCGGGCCTCAACGGCGGCCCGCAGATCGACACCTTGATCACCTTGGCGCGGGGCACGGACCCGCACACCGGCGAGCCCCGTTGCTATGCGTTTGGCACCGATGTCTCCGCGCTCAAGCAGGCCCAAGCGGCCTTGGTGCTGGCCAAAGACGAAGCCGAGCGCGCCAACCGCGCCAAGTCGCAATTCCTCTCCAGCATGTCGCACGAATTGCGCACCCCCATGAACTCGGTCTTAGGGTTTGGGCAGCTGCTGGAGGCGGACGCCCATGCCTTGTCAGCCACCCACCGGCTCTACTTGCGCGAGATCCTGCGCGGCGGCCGGCACTTGCTGGCCCTGATCAACGACCTGCTGGATTTGGCACGCATCGAGAACGACCGCCTGGCGGTCAGCCTGGAGCCCGTGGTGGTGGCCGAGGTGGTGGATGAGTGCCGCTTCTTGATTCAACCCTTGTCCGAGCGACACCATGTGCAGGTTGTTCCGCCCACCGGCAGTGCCCCCGACGAAATGGTCTTGGCCGACCGAACCCGCCTGCGGCAGGTGCTGCTGAACTTGCTGAGCAATGCCATCAAATACAACCACAAGGGCGGCACCGTCCAAATCCGCTGGGCGCGGTCAGGCGAACTCTTGCGCCTGGAGATCCAAGACAGCGGCCCCGGCCTGAGTGCCGATGAGCAAGTCAAGTTGTTCCAGGCCTTTGAGCGTTTGGGCGCCCAGCATGGCGCGATCGAAGGAGCCGGCATTGGCCTCGCGCTGAGCCAACGCTTGTTGGCGCTGATGGGCGGGCATATCGGCGTCAACAGCAGCGTGGGCAAGGGTTGCCTCTTCTGGGTCACCTTGCCGCACACCAGCCTGCAGATGCCCACCGCGCTGCCGCAGCAGATGCACAGCCCCGACGACATGGCGCTGGCCGCGGCCGCCATGGACCGTACCGTGCTCTACATCGAGGACAACCCCGTCAACACCTTGCTGATGGAGGCCATGCTGGCGCGCCTCCCCGGCCTAAAGGTCTTGACGGCGGCCATGCCGCAAGACGGCCTGGCCTTGGCCCGCCAACACAAGCCCGACCTGATCCTGTTGGACATTCAACTGCCGGAAATGGATGGCTTTGAGGTCTTCAGGCACCTGCAAGCGGCCGACAGCACGCGAGACATTCCGGTCATTGCCGTCAGCGCCAGCGCCATGACGCAAGACATCGAGCGCGGCCGCCGCATCGGCTTTGCGGACTACCTCACCAAGCCGGTCGACAGCCAGCAACTGCTGCACGCCGTGATGCGCAGCCTAGCGCCTCACTGATCAGCGCGCCCGGCAGCTCGACAGCAGATCGCGCTCCGGCTTGTAGGGCGGCGTCTGCACCGCCATCAAACCCAGCATGGAGTGGAACAAGTTGTCGTGGCTGGCCGCTTGCTCGGCGCGCTGGCGCAAACAGGCCGCATCCACCCCCCAGCCCGCTTTGGGGTCGCTGCCCAGCCACCACAACATGGGCACGGCCAGTTGCTCTTTGGGCGCAATCGCTCTGGGCAAGCCATGCAGGAACACCCCGTTCTCCCCCAGCGATTCGCCATGGTCTGAGACATAGATCAAGCCCACATCGAACTGGCTTTGCTTCTCCTTGAGCAGCGCAATGGTGCTGGCCAAGAGGTGATCGGTGTACAGGATGGCGTTGTCGTAGGCGTTGACGATTTCTTCGCGGCTGCATTCCCGCAATTCATTGCGGGTGCACTCGGGCATGAAGCGACGGAAGTTCTCGGGGTAACGCTTGTAATAAGCGGGGCCATGGTTGCCCAACTGGTGCAAAACCACCACGGTGTCCTTGGCGGGCGCCGCGGCGCCAGAGCGCTGGATCTCGGCCTTCAAGCCCTCCACCAGGGCCATGTCGTAGCAGCGGCCATCGGGGCAGAGCACCGGGTCGGTCCCGTTGCTGACGTCGCGAGTCTCCAGCCCCTGGCACACGCCCTTGCACCCACTTTGATTGTCCAGCCACACCACGCGCAGGCCCGCGCGGTCGAGCAGGTGCAAGACACTCTCGCTGCGTCGGATCAGGTCTTCGTCATAGTCTTCACGCCCTTGGGCCGAGAACATGCAAGGCAGAGACACCTCGGTCGAGGTGCCGCAGGCTTCCGTCTTGGGGAAGTAGATCAAGTCTTGGATGCGGGCCAGCTCGGGGTTGGTGACGCGGGCATAGCCACCCAGCGAAAAGTTCATGGCCCGGACGGTTTCACCCACCACCATCACCAGCAATTGCGGCTTGCGGCCTTCTGCCTTGGCCAGGCGCTGTGCGGGCTGTGAGGGCTCGCGCTGGGCATTGGCCACGCGCAAATCGTCCACCGTCGCCTTGATGCTGGACCAGATCACGCTGGCCGGGGTGATCTTGTAGCGCAGCTCTTTCTGGTTGCGCATCATGGACCCGAAGTCTTGGAAGACCAGCAGCAAGGCCGCCACCGTCAGCACCAGCAAACCCACGATGGTGGCGCCACGCACCCACAGCGCACGCCGCCAGGGCCGCTGCCGCAGCGGCAAGCGCCACAGCAGGGCGGCCACCACTGCGCCCATGGCCACACTGCCCAAGAGGCCCAGGTTGACCAGTTCGGTGGCCTCGCGCACGTCGGTGCGCATGGCGTTGCGCAGCATGCTGGGGTCCATCACCACGCCATAGCGGCTCATCATGTGGCTAGAGACCGTGCTGCACACCACCAACAGCACCAACAAAGCCTTGGTGGTCCAGCGGTTGGCCAGCAGCAGCACCGGCACGGCTTGCGCCGCCGTGAGCATCACCCCGACGGACAGCGCAAAGCGCCATGTCTGCCAATCGGCCCAAGACCGCCCGGCCAGCGCCTGCTGCCAAAAAGCGGCATTGCCCAGCAGCACCAGCAGGGCCAGCACGGCCAACACCACCCATTCGGTCGAGAAACCGGCGGCATCACCCGACCGGGACAAGGAAATTTTGGAGCGTGGTGCAGCGCGGGTCATGCGTGTGGTCCTGAAGTGCGCTGGGCGCGGCCCAGGGTGGCGGTGAGGTCAGCGGGCATCATAGGGGCCAAGATCCAGGCCGCCACAGCCCAATCAATGGCGGCCGACCACAGGTTGTGGCTCACAAAGTGCGCCCCTTGCACGACACGAACCGCACTGAACGCTAGCCCGACCCCAATGGCCAGCAGCAACAAGCCACGAGCCCGGCCCACCCAACCCAGCGCCGCAGCCGCAAAGGCCAACGCGATCACTGAGAAACCGCCCGCCGCATGCCCCCCAGGGAAGCAGCGCCCCGCTCGGCTGCGCGACACAAACCATTCGGCCGAATAGTCATCCGGGCCGCCAAACATCTTGAGGTTCCAGGGGCAGTCATGGGTATTGATGTCTTTGATCAGCGTCACCAGGATCGGCCCCAAGCCCATGGCCGCCACCGTCAGCCACAACAGCTTGCGATGGGGCGCCAAGCGCGGTAGCTTGGGCGCCAGCACGGCAGCCCCGAGCAAGCCCACCCACACGCACACCACGGCCGTCTTGGCCCAATGGTGGCCCCAGCGCTCCAGGCCGGGCCAATCGCGGGCCGGAAAGGTCATCGCCACCGGGTCAAAAAACAGCGCGGTGAGGCGATCATCCCAGCCGCTGAAGCGCAGCACGTTGGCCAGCAGGATCAAGCCCAAAGGGATCAGCAGGCCGTGCACCCGCAAAAAGGGCGACCAGCGCCAAGAACGATCGGACATGCCACACAACTTCAACAAAGACCGAGCCACCCACCTGCCAGCCCGGCCAGCAGCCTACAAGACGTGGGAACAACCGCGTATTGTTGACCAAGCCGAGGGCCCATTCTTGCCACAGGCTTAAAGCCTGCAAGAGCCCCTCTTGTGTGCACTTCGTCGCTGATTTCACGACTTACTGCGCACACCAGCCGAGGTAGACACGCTTCATCACAGCATTTTTAAGGAAGCGCGGCGACACTTCAGGGTACGTGTTTTGTCAAAGCCCATGAGTAGTACAGCGGTTCAACTGGTTTTTGCAGGCGAGATCCTGGCGGGCTTTTCTCATGCTCAGGTGCGAGAAAAACTAGGGCGCCGCCTGCGCTTGGATGAGCAGCGCCTCAACAAACTGTTTTCCGGGCAGCGCGTGGTCATCAAGCGCGACCTCGCCCCCGCTGAGGCCGCCGAGTGGGTCCAGCGCTTTCGTGCCATTGGCGCCGTGCTGCACGCCATTCCGGCCAAGCCTGCAGCCACCCACACCGCCGCCCTGCCCGCCCCCCCTCAACCGGCGCCCCCTGCGCGCGCCGCCGCCGCCGCTGCCGCCAAGGCCAAAGCACCTGCGCCACCCGCCGTGGTGCGCCCCAGCGTCGCAGCCCCGCCGCCCGACACCAGCCTGATGCTCTCCCTGGTGCCCGACAGCGAGCTGCCAACGCCCCCTGCACCCGCCACCCGGCCTGCGGCAGCCCCACGCGCTGCCGCGGCCAGCGCCAGCCCTGCCGCCAGCAACGCAGCCGAAGAGATCACCTGCCCCAATTGTGGCGAACGCCAATCCAAGCGGGTGATCTGCCGCGCCTGCGTGTGCGACATGCCGCGCACCTTGGCCGCGCGTCAAGCCGAGGCCGAAGCCCGCCGCCAAGCCCGCCTGGAAGAGCTGCGCGCCCGCAATGAACAGCGCCTGGCCCAAGAGCAAGCGCGCCTCAACGGTGAGGACGATGCCGAGTTGGACGGCGATGAGCTGCCACCGCTGCTGAGCCTCTCCGTGGAAGGCCGCATGGGCCGCGTGCGCTTCATGGGCTGCTGTGCCTTGGGCCTGGCCGCTGGGCTAGGGCTATGGATGGGCGCGCTGGTCTTGGCGGCCACCTTGTCCAATGCGGGGGTGCTCTGGGGCGGCCTGCTGCTCGGTGTGGTCTTGGCGTGGTGGGGCGTTCGCCTGACCGTGCTGCGCCTGCACGACCTGAACCGCAGTGGCTGGTTTGCGCTGCTGCAACTGGTGCCCGCCCTCAACGGCCTCTTCAGCCTGGTGCTGATACTGTGGCCGGGCAGCGCGGGCGAGAACGATTACGGTGACCCGGTGGACGATGCCCGCGCCTTGTGGGCGATCCTCGGCGTGGTGGTCTTCGGCGCCACCACCCTGCTCACCACCCCACAGCTCTGGCCCCTGTTGGCGCGTTAAGGCACCGTCAGGGTCAGCCCTGCTCAGCGCACCACATCGTCCATCAGCCGCAGCTTGACCTTGCGACCTTTGAGCTGCCCGGCACTCAGGCGCTTGACCGCCTCTTGGGCAATGCCCGCCTCCACCGCCACATAGGTGTGGAACTCTGTCACCTTGATCTTGCCAATCTGGCTGCCCGCAAAGCCGGCCTCGCCAGTCAGCGCGCCCAGCACGTCGCCGGGGCGGATTTTTTCTTTGCGGCCGCCCAAGATTTGCAGCATGGCCATGGCCGGGCGCAGCGGGCCGCCGGCCGCAGGCGTCAAATCGCTCAGCGGCTGCCAGGGCAGGGTCATGCCGTGGGCCAGTTCAATGCGGCCGATGCGGCCCATCTCGTCCATGCTGACGAGGCTGAGCGCCAAGCCATCGTGCCCGGCCCGGCCGGTGCGGCCAATGCGGTGCACATGCACCTCGGGATCGGGCGTGACCTCGACATTGATCACCGCCTCCAACTGCTCGATGTCCAGGCCCCGCGCCGCCACATCCGTGGCCACCAGCACCGAGGCCGTGCGGCCCGCAAAGCGGATCAACACCTGGTCACGCTCGCGCTGCTCCAAGTCCCCATGCAGGGCCAGGGCCACAAAGCCTTGGGCGGTGAGCACATCCACCAAATCGCGGCATTGCTGCTTGGTGTTGCAAAAGGCCAGGGTGCTGGCCGGGCGATAGTGGTTCAGCAGCTTAGAGACAGCGTCCAGGCGCTCGGTTTCGGTCACCTCAAACGCCACTTGGCGAATGGCCCCGCCGGCCGTGGCCTCTTTGGCTGCCGCTGCCGGCGCGGCCACGGTGATGCTTTGCGGCTGGCGCAAAAAGCGCGCCGACAATTTGGCGATGCCTTCGGGGTAGGTGGCCGAGAACAGCAAGGTCTGGCGCTGCGGCGGGCACTGGCTGACCACCGTCACCATGTCGTCGTAAAAGCCCATGTCCAGCATGCGGTCGGCCTCGTCGAACACCAGGGTGTTCAAGGCACCGAGCTGCAAGCTGCCCTTCTCTAGGTGGTCCATCAGCCTCCCCGGCGTGCCCACCACAATGTGGGCGCCATGGGCCAGGCTCTCGCGCTGCGGGCGCATGGTGGCGCCGCCGCACAGGCTCAAAATCTTGACGTTGCCGGCCGCACGCGCCAGGCGGCGCAGCTCTTCGGTCACCTGGTCGGCGAGCTCACGCGTGGGGCACAGCACCATGGCCTGCACCTGCCACAGGCTGGGGTCCAGCCGATGCAACAAAGCCAAGCCAAAGGCTGCCGTCTTGCCGCTGCCTGTGGGGGCCTGCACGATCAGGTCGCGCCCGCTCAGTGCCGCCGGCAAGCTGGCCGCCTGCACCGGCGTCATCTGTGCATAGCCCAGCTGCGCCAAGTTGGCCTGGGCAGCCGCATTCAGCGGCAGGTGGGAAAACGCCAGCGCGGAGGGGGTGGCGGAGGATTGGGACACGGGAGAAGATGAAACGCTCATGCTGGATTGTCGCCGGGCTGGCGATTGGGCAGATGGATCATTGGCCGTGGCCTTGGAAGTCTGATGGTTCGGCCTTTGCTGTGACTCGGCGGGGCGGTTTTATTCGGAGGGTCTGTTGTGCGTTAAGCAGGTGGCGCATGCGCATGCGCTGGCACAGGCCGTGGCCCGGGGCTCATGCTGAGGCGGTCGGCTCACGCCGACTCCCGTCGGTGCTCGGGCAAGGGCGTGCGCCGTCAAACTCCCTCCGCTCGCCTGCGGCTCGCTATGGTCAAACCCTTCCGGCGAATATGTTCTTGAATCGCGTGAATACACGCGCCACGCCCTTGCCCTGCGCGCCGCCGCACCTCAGAAATCGCCCCAGGCCACGGCCTACGCCAGCGCGAGTCCATCGTTGCAACCGGCTACGGGAGTCAAATGCAGTGCCCTCGGCTCCTCTAATCCAGCGGCATGACGCCTACTGCCCGCGTTACAGACGCGCTCAAACGCTGAATGCATGGGGCTATAGTGCCCCCGAGCCTTTCGCGATGGGCTGACCGGCAATAAAAGTATGTGTACCCGGCGTTGTGGCCCTGTCCCCAAACCTCTGCCCGCACCTTATGCGCTCGATACTTTTCATCCTCGCTTTACTGTCACTTGTACTGTCAGCCCAGGCTTCGGAGACCGAATCTAAGTCCACTGTATCGATAGTCCTTCTCGCAGAACCGAAGCTTCCAAGCGCGAGGCAGTTTCAGCAGGAGCTGGCCAGTCGCCTTGCGGGCAGACTCAAGATCACGGGTGTGGAGCATGAAGATGCTGATGCCATTGCATTACGTGTCGGCGAAGCCATTGTCCTGGTGAGACTAGTCCCAAAGCCGGCCCCAGAGGCTCTCATCAAGGACCTTTGCGTCAACGCTTGGTACTGGCGACAAGCCTGCGAAGCAACGTCCGGGCATCGGGCGCAGGCGGTGGTGGGAGTGATGCAGTCATCCCTCGACGCACTAGACACCCGGCTCTTGCTCACTGACGCAGTCAGCGCAGTGATGAATGACAATGCGATAGCCAGCTACTGGCTGGCAAGCCTTCAGTCTCGAGACGCCTTCTTGCGAAAGTCTGCAAAGATCAGCAGGGAAGAGCCCCCGATCTGGCTTTGGGTCAATTTCCGAATTACCAATGACGCAGAAAAGGGCTTCTCGCTATCGACTTCTGGCATGGACCAACTCGGCCTGAACGAGATTGAGGCCAAAGATGTCAATCGATCTGGGCGAGAAGTGTTCCCACTTCTTCTGGGAATGGCGCAGTACTTGGCGTCGAAGGGCCCGGTGATCAAAGATGGCGAAACGATTGGCGATTCGCCTCAATTGAACATCCGGGTTCATCAAGGCAAATCGTATTGGCGTGATGGCCTGAACGTGTATCGGGTCACTTGGCCAAAGTAGGCTGCTGAAAAGTGCCTCTGAGTCACCGGCAGGACTTCTCAAGATGAGGGGAGCGGCCTAGCAACACACCAAACCTGACCGTTCTGAACGACATGACTGATCGAAACGCCCTCGTTACTGCTTGGCTCACTTACCAGCGAAACTGGTGGGCGTTCGAGGCGTTAGACGACCTGATCCGAGAGAGCCCAGTCGATGCGTGGGAGACACTCCTCGCGCTCATCGACAGCGCCGAACCAGAGATGTTGGAGCAAATTGGGGCAGGGCCGCTAGAGGACTTTGTTGGAGCACACGCTGACACGTACATTGAGCGACTTGAACAAGAGGCCAGCACGAATCTTGCGTTTCAAAAGGCCATGAAAAGTGTTTGGCTCAAGCCCGGTGAGAACGGTGTGGTTGAACGACTGGTGATCCTTGGATGCGAGGTAGTTCCCGTCAATAGTCGCCCTGAGGGCTAGAGCATGATCCGGGGCTGAGTGTGTAGCCCCGACCGAATTTTTCTAATGTCTGACTCACTCCGCGTTCCTTGACTCGCGCCACAGCATCCAGCCATCTACCGCCCAGTCGCTGCCTGCCCCTCCGAAATCACATGCGCCTGCCTCAGGTCTATGCCGACTTCAATGCCATCGAGCACGGCACCAATGCCACTGGCCTCGCTGTTATTCCGCTTACAGGCTACGGCACATTGTCTAGCCTGGCTGCGCAGGGCTTGCGTTTGTCAGAAGGTATGCGTGTGTTGATTTATGAGCCCGAAGACATCGAGTGCGAGGCCCTGATTCACTTCGACCCCTGTCGCGCAGACCCCGCCAGGCGACAGGGCGAATGGGTGGCACTCGTTCGGCCCACAAGGATTGAGCGTCTACGCTCACCCACGAACCCGCGCTAGATTTCCCATGTCTTGCATGCGGCAGGCTCTTCGAGCAGGCCACCCGAAGCTATCGCGAGCTGTGCTTGGGTTGTGGGTCGAGTGTCATGCTGCCATTGGCTCCGCCGGGTAGCACAAACCTGCCCCCTTGAGCCTGACTTGAACCCTGATGGGAAACTTGGGGCCGGGATTTCGCTCAAGGTCGAGGGGCCACCCCACCCGTTGGCATGAAACCCTTCCTTGCAAGCCCCCCCAATCACCCCCGCCCCACCGCCTGCCTCACCGCCCGCTCCCAGCCCGCCATCAACTCGGCCGCACGATCGCGCGGCATGGTGGGGTGGAAGCTGCGCTCGACCTTCCATTGGGTTGAGAGTTCTTCGGTGCTGCGCCACACGCCTGTGGCCAGGCCGGCCAGGTAGGCGGCCCCTAGGGCGGTGGTTTCGATGACTTGGGGGCGCTGCACGGGGATGCCCAGCAGGTCGGCTTGGAACTGCATCAGCAGGTTGTTGACGCAGGCACCGCCGTCCACGCGCAGCTCGCTCACGGGGGCGCCGCAGGCGGCCACGGCGTCTTTGCTCATGGCTTGCAGCAGGGCGGCGCTTTGGAAGGCGATGCTCTCCAAAGCAGCGCGGGCGATGTGGGCCACGGTGCTGCCGCGCGTCAGGCCGACGATGGCGCCGCGCGCTTCGGCGTCCCAATAGGGCGCGCCCAGGCCGGTGAAGGCGGGCACGAACATCACGCCGCCGGCGTCGGGCACGCTTTCGGCCAGGGGTTGTACGTCGGCGCTGCTGTGGATGGCCTTGAGGCCGTCGCGCAGCCACTGCACCACGGCGCCGCCGATGAAGACGCTGCCTTCCAGCGCAAACTGTGGCGCTTGGTTTGCGACCTGACAGGCGCTGGTGGTGAGCAAGCCGTTGCCACTGGTTTGAAACTGTGCGCCGGTGTGGGTCAGCATGAAGCAGCCGGTGCCATAGGTGTTTTTGGCCAAACCGGCTTTGAAGCAGGCCTGGCCAAACAGCGCGCTTTGCTGGTCGCCAGCCATGCCGCCCACCGGCAGTCCGGCGCCCAGCAGCTCGGCATTCGTCTCGCCAAACAGGTGGCTGCTGGGGTGAACGCTGGGCATCAGGCTGGGTGGGATGTTCAGCAGGTTCAGCAGTTGCTCATCCCACACGTTACGTCGGATGTCAAACAGCAGGGTGCGGGCAGCATTGCTGACATCAGTGGCGTGCACGCGCCCGCCGGTCAGCTGCCACAGCAACCAGCTGTCAACTGTGCCAAAGGCCAGCTCGCCGCGCTCAGCCGCTGCGCGGGCGCCGGCCACGTTGTCCAAGATCCAGCGCAGCTTGGTGCCTGAAAAGTAGGGGTCGATGACCAAGCCTGTCGTCTCGCGGATCAGCTTGGCATGGCCGTGCTGGCGCAGTTGGGCGCACAGCTCTGCCGTGCGCCGGTCTTGCCAGACGATGGCACGGTGCAGCGGCTGGCCGGTTTGGCGGTGCCAGACCAGGGTGGTTTCGCGCTGGTTGGTCAGCCCGACGGCGCGAATGGCTTGCGGCGGAATCTGCGCTTTGGCGATGGCTTCTTGGGCCGTGGCGAGCTGGGTCTGCCAGATCTCCAGCGGGTCATGCTCCACCCAGCCGGGCTGTGGGAAATGCTGGGTGAACTCCCGCTGGGCCGAGGCGATGAGTCGGCCTTGCTCGTCAAAGATGATGCTGCGCGAGCTGGACGTGCCCTGGTCCAAAGCCAAGAGATAAGCCATGAGCGGTGCTCCTGCAATCGGATGAAGGTAGAGTGCAGCCATCCTATCCTCAAGATTGCTGTGGACCAGAACTCCGTGATCTCACAGGCCGAGCCTCACCCCTGCGACGTGCTGGTAGTGGGCGGCGGCATCAATGGCGCGGGCATTGCGCGTGACTTGGCCGGGCGCGGCTGGCGGGTGGTTTTGGCCGAGCGGGACGACCTGGCCTCGCACACCTCGTCGTCCAGCACCAAGCTCATCCACGGTGGCCTGCGCTACTTGGAGTACTACGAGTTCTCGCTGGTACGCAAAGCCCTGAAAGAGCGCGAGGTGCTGCTGCGCAGCGCGCCGCACATCATGTGGCCGCTGCGCTTTGTGATGCCACACGACCCAAGCGCCAGCTTCTTGCGCCCGGCCTGGATGATCCGGCTGGGCCTGTTCCTTTACGACCACCTGGCCAAACGCGAGGTGCTGCCCGGCTCGCGCGGCGTCGATCTGCGCCAGCACCCGGCGGGCGCGCCGCTCAAGCCCGGTTTCAGCCAAGGTTTTGTCTATTCAGACGGCTGGGTGGACGACGCCCGCTTGGTGCTGCTGTGCGCCCAAGATGCCGCCGCCAAAGGAGCGCGGGTGCTGACACGCTGCGCGGTGACGGCCGCCCAGCGCAGCGCCCAAGGCTGGCTGGTCACTTTGAGCCATGCCGATGGCCGGCAAGAAACCGTGCAGGCCCGCGCCCTGGTCAACGCGGCCGGCCCCTGGGCCGAAAGCTTTTTGCGCGGCACGGCCACACCCGCCCAGGGTGAGGCCCTGGCCACCAAGCACCTGCGCCTGGTCAAGGGCAGCCACATCGTGGTGCCCCGCTGCTTTGAGCACGACCACGCCTACATCTTCCAAAACCCGGACAAGCGCATCATTTTTGCGATCCCCTATGAGCGCGAGTTCACGCTGATCGGCACCACGGATGAGGAGATCCACGGCGACCCGGCGCAGGCCCGCATCAGCGAGGCCGAGGTGGCCTACCTCTGCGAGCAAGCCAGCCGCTACTTCACGCGCCCCATCACGCCGGCTGACGTGGCGTGGAGTTACAGCGGCGTTCGCCCGCTGCTGGACGACGACTCGGGCGACCCCTCGGCAGTGACGCGGGACTACATGCTGGAGAGCAATGTCTTGCCGACCTTGGGCGGGGCGCCATCGGCCACCGCGCCAGCGGGGGGGGCACCGCCATCAGACGCGCGCCGGGCCGCCCCAAGCAAGTCTGCTGCCCCCCTCGGGGGGGCCACCGCGCCAGCGGGGGGGGCACCATTAGTCAGTGTGTGGGGCGGCAAGATCACCACCTTCAGAAAGCTGGCGGAGGATGCGGCCACCGAGGTCGGCCGCCTGCTGGGCGAGGCACGCCACCCCTGGACGGAAGGCGCGCTCTTGCCCGGTGGCGACCTGAGCGCCTGGATTGGCCCGCCGCAGCGGCCAGACACCGACTTTGCCCGCTTTGTGCAAGCGCTGCAGCAACGCCACCCGTGGCTGCCGCCGGCCCTGGCGCTGCGCTGGGCCCGCGCTTATGGCGGCCAGGTCAGCCAGTTGCTAGGGGCGGCCACCTCGCTGCAAGGCTTAGGCGCAGAAGTGGCCCCCGGGGTGTTTGAGGCGGAATTGCGCCACCTGCAAGCCAGAGAGTTCGCCCTGACCGGCGAGGATGTGCTGTGGCGCCGCAGCAAGCTGGGCTTGCATTTGAACGCGGAAGCGCGACAAGCCGTGATCGAGTGGATGAGTGCTCAGGCCTCTGCGCTTCAGCGAGCGTAGCCCAGCACCGCAAAAAAGTGGCAGACGCTGCCCCCCAGCACAAAGAGGTGCCAGACAAAGTGGGCGTAGCGGATCTTGTTGTCCATCAGGAACACCAAAGCGCCCAGGGTGTAGCTCAGCCCACCCGCCACCAACCAGGCCAAGCCGGCCACGGGCATGCGCTCAATCAGCGGGCCGGCGGCCAGCACCGCCACCCAGCCCATCGCGACGTAGAGGCCGGTAGAGAGCCACGGGTGCTTGAGCCGGTTCAGCAGCTTGATGGCCACACCGGCGGCCGCTGCACTCCAGACGATGATGAACAGGGTCCACCCCCAGCCGCCCTTGAGCACCCCCAGCGTGAACGGCGTGTAGCTGCCCGCAATGAACAAATAGATGGCAGCATGGTCCAGCCGATTGAGCCACAGCTTGGCCCGGCCCGCCGGCAGCGCATGGTAGAGCGCTGAGATGCCATAAAGCAGGATCATGGAGGCGCCGAACACGGCCACGGCCGCCACGTCGGAGCCGCTCCCCTCAATCCACGCATCCAGCACCAAGATTGGCAGTGCGGCAATGGCCAACACACAGCCCAGGCCATGGCTGATGGCGTTGGCGATCTCTTCGCCCAAAGTTTGAGGGCGATCAGGCGCAGGCTCGCGCAGCCGCTTGGTGGGTGCAATGCTCATGGCCGGATTGTGCCGGGTCTCGCCGCCCTAGGTTAGGGTATGGCGTCAGCTCGGGGCGACCCAGTGCCCACTCTTGCCGCCCTGCTTCTCCAGCAAGCGCACACCCTCCATCACCATGCCTCGGTCCACGGCCTTGCACATGTCGTAGATGGTCAGCAGGCCCACTTGCACGGCGGTCAGGGCTTCCATTTCGACGCCGGTCTTGCCATAGGTCTCGGCTTGCACGGTGCAAGACACGGTGCTGGCGGCCTCGTTGATGTCAAAGCTCACTGCCACGCGGGTCAAGGGCAAAGGGTGGCACAGAGGGATCAGGTCGGCGGTGCGCTTAGAGGCCTGGATCGCGGCAATGCGGGCAATGCCGATGACATCGCCCTTTTTGGCGCTGCCGCTGGTGATCAGCGCCAGCGTGGCAGGCAGCATGCGGATCTGGCCGGTAGCCACCGCAACACGGTGGGTCTCGCTTTTGGCGCCGACATCGACCATATGGGCTTGGCCGTGGTCATCGAAATGGGTCAGGTGGTCATTCATAGCAGGCGCAACATCGGAGATACAAGTCGGTGTCATGATAGCGGTGAGCTTTGACCGCCGTTGTGGCGCAGTGAGACCTTGCCTGATGAGCACTTCCCGTTTGACCCGTGCGTTTTCCCTGCTGGGCTTGATGACCTTGATGGCGACAGCCCAGGCGCCGCAAGCGCAAGCGCAGGTCAACCTGCCGTCACTGGGCGACTCGGTGTCCGACGATGTGGACTTGCTGACTGAACGCAAGCTCGGGGACCGCTATATGCGGGAGTTGCGCCGCGACCCCGACTTCCTCGATGACCCCCTGCTGCAGGCTTATGTTCAGAGCCTCTGGACACCGCTGCTGGAAGCGGCCCGCGCACGCGGCGACATCAGCCCCGATATGGACCGCGCCTTTGCCTGGGAGATTTTTTTGGGGCGTGACAAGGCCATCAATGCCTTCGCCATGCCCGGGGGCTATGTCGGGGTGTATCTGGGCCTGATCGGGATGACCGCCTCGCGCGACGAATTGGCGTCGGTCTTGGCCCATGAGCTCACGCACATCAACCAGCGCCACATCGCGCGGGGCATGGTCAATGGCCAACGCCAGGGCACGGCAGCCATGGCGGCCGTTTTGCTGGGCCTGATTGCCGCCAGCCGCAGCAACAATGCGGATGTGGCCCAAGCCGTGGTGGCTGGCGGTCAGGCCGCGATGATCCAAGGCCAGATCAACTTCACTCGCGAGATGGAGCGCGAGGCCGATCGCATCGGTTTTGAACTGCTGGTCCTGGCGGGCTTCATGCCCTCCGGCATGTCGGGCATGTTTGAGAAGATGGAAGTAGCCTCGCGGCTGAATGACAACAACCAGTTTCCCTATCTGCGCACCCACCCGCTGACGATTGAGCGGATCAGCGAAGCGCGCCTGCGCACCCGCGAGAACCGGCCCGCTCCGCCCGCCTATGCCGAGCCGGTGCGCCATGCCTTGATGCAGGCCCGCGCTCGCGTCTTGATGGACCGCAGCGAGACGGCCTTGCGTCGGCTGCAAAACCAAGGCGAGCCCGGCTCCCCGCAAGTCGGTGAGGCACGCTTGGCCGCGGTATATGCGGCTGCGCTGGCCTCGGTGCACTTGCGTGACCATGCCAAGGCCGCACAGTTCATCAAAGACGCCGAGGCCTTGGCTGTTCAAGGCGCGCTGAAGACCCAGCCCTTTGCGCGTCTGGCCGTGGCCCATCTCAAGGCCCAAAGTTTGATTGAGCGTGCCCGCGGTGGCGGCGAGCCTCTCAGCCCCGAGCTGGAGGCCTTGATGCCGGCGCTGGACGCAGACTCCAGCCGGCCAGGCTTGCTGATGCGGGCCGAGATTGCGCTGGCGCGGCACCGCGCGGGCCAAGCGCAAAGCGCGCAGGCCTTGCGTGCGGCGATGGAGCAGTTGCAAACCTGGGTGACGGACCACAAGCAAGACGCCACCGCCTGGCAAACCTTGGCCCAATGCGCAGAGCCCCTCGGGCTGAAGCTGCGTGCCATGCGCGCCGCCGCAGAGGCCGCCCATGCCCAAGGCGATCTGCTGGGTGCCTATGATCGCCTCAGGGTCGCCCAGGAGAACTTCCGCGCGCCGGACTACCGCGACGACGTGGAGGCCAGCATCATCGCCGCGCGGCTGCGGGATCTGGAAGTCCCGCGGCGTCGGCTGCTGGCCGAGATGCGCGGCGAGCGGCCTGAGTAAGGCTCAAGCCGCCGGGCGGCTGAACAAGCGCTCCACCACGGCATCGATGATCATGCCGCAGGCACTGTAGAGCAGAGACCCAATCAAGGCGGCCGGGAATCCGGTGACGTTGAAGCCCGCCAATAAACCGGCCGCTGACCAAAACATCAGGGCATTGATCACGAACAAGAACAGGCCCAAGGTCAATAAGGTGACGGGCAAGGTGAGCAGCACCAACAAGGGCCGCACCAGGGTATTGAGCAAGCCCAGCACCCCGGCCGCCAGCAAGGCGCTGGTATAGCCCGTCAAGGTGACACCCGCATAAACCTGGGCCACCGACAGCAAGGCCACGGCCAACAGGGCCCAACGCACAATCAGCTTCATCTGGCTCCTCTTTTCTGTGGGGCAAACCCCCTGCGCGCGACAGCGCTCAGGCAGTTCTTCCGGGGGCATTTTGAGGTCATGCCGGGGTTTTGCAAGTCGCCAAGGTCGCGATACATACCCTGCACCGTATTTTTAAGGGTGTCGCGACAGACCTTTGCAGCGCCTGGATCGGTCCTCGCGCAGCGCTTGAAGCAACACAAACCCCACGCCTGATGCCTGCGAACGACAAAAAGCGTGGTTTCACGGGGGTCACAGCACGATTTACCTGGGAAAACCGCTTCTCAGCCCCTCGTACACGCAGTACCATTCACCCCGCTCATTGACGTAGAGGATCGGTGGCTCACGCGGCTGCCGCCCAGGTCTGGCACATCAACATTCCTTTGATGGAGAGAATCGATATGGCAACTGCGAAGAAGGCCGCTCCGGCCAAGAAGGCGGCTCCCGCGAAAAAGGCGGCAGCAGCTCCTGCAAAGAAGGCAGCTCCGGCCAAGAAGGCGGCAGCGGCTCCAGCGAAGAAGGCAGCACCTGCTAAGAAAGCAGCGCCTGCTAAGAAGGCGGCTCCGGCCAAGAAGCGCACCCCGAACGCGGCCTTCATGAAGGCCATGACGCCCAGCGCCGCTTTGGCCGCCATCATTGGCGACAAGGCTGTGCCGCGTACCGAGGTGACCAAGAAGGTCTGGGAATACATCAAGAAGAACAATCTTCAAGACAAGGCCCAGCGCACCATGATCAACGCCGACGCCAAGCTGAAGGAAATCTTTAAGAAGGCACAAGTCTCGATGTTCGAGATGACCAAGCTGATCAACAGCCACCTGAGCTGATTGCCCACGCCACCGCAGCCGCGGTGGCCAAGCGCAAAACCGACCTGAGGGTCGGTTTTTTTATGGGCGCGCGTGCGCTTGAAGCGCCCGCATCACGGCCGGCATCAGGTTGGCCAGGTCGATGGGCTTGGTCCAGTAGTCGTCGAAGCCAGCCGCCCGCGCGGCGGTGATCTGCTCGGCCAATGCGTCAGCCGACAGCGCCACGCAACACAGGCCCGCCGTCTTGGGCGAGGCCCGCAAGAGGCGCAAGACCTCCAAGCCGCCGATGTCAGGCAGGTTCATGTCGATCAAGGCCAGGTCGGGCTGCAAGGCGTTCGCCATGGCCACCCCTGAGGCACCATCGGTGGCAATGTGCAGCGTCCAGCCGGGGTAGGCCCGGAACACCTCCTGGATCAGCAGCACATTCAGTGGCTCATCCTCGACATACAACACCGTGCCGGAACTGGTGGCCAAAGGCGGCTCACGCGAGAGCCCTCGGGGCAGCTCAGGCTCAGCCTTTGGCAGCTCTTTGGCGGTGTCTCTGGGCAGCCGGACCCGGAACTCCGCGCCTTGCTGAGGCGCACTGATGACTTCAATGGTGCCGCCCATGGCATGCACCAAATCTCGCACGATGACCAAGCCCAAGCCGCTGCCTTCAATACGGCGCCGCTCTGCTCCCAAACGGTTGAACGGCTGGAACAACTGACTTTGCGCCGCCTCATCCAAGCCCCAGCCTTGGTCGGTGACGGACAGGACCTGAAACTCGCCTTCCGCCGAGACCTTCACGGTGGCCCGCCCCCCGTGCCTGTTGTACTTGATCGCATTGCTCAGCAAGTTGATCAAGACTTGCTCGACCGCCATGGCATCGCCACAAACCGCGGCGGACTCCGTCAGCTCGGCCAGCAGCACCACCTCCCGCGCGGCCGCCATGGGGCGCATGGTGACCAGGCACGTGGCCACCACAGGCCCCAGGTCCACGCATTCCTTCTTGAGCTTGAGGCCGCCGGCCTCAATGCGAGCCACATCCAACACGTCGTTGACCAGATCGAGCAAGCGTTGCCCGGCACTGCGCAAGCCGACCAAACGGTGCGCTTGCTCGGGCGGCAGCGGGTTGGCGGTATCCAAGGTCATGAGCTGCGCAAAGCCCACCACCGCATTGAGTGGCGTGCGCAGCTCATGGCTGGCTCGAGAGAGGAACTCACTCTTGGCGACATTGGCCGCCTCGGCCGCCGCCTTTTCTCGGCGCAGCACCTCGTTTTCCAGTCGAGAAGCCTCCAGATTGCGCCGCTCGGTGATGTCCGCGGTGAAGCCATGAAACACCGTGCTGCCGTCGGGCAGCCGCTGGGCTGAAGCCCGGGTCTCGAACCAGCGCTGAGGCCCTCGGCCGCTGCGGCGGCGGTACTCGACCTGCAAGGGCCGCAAGCTGTTGACTGAGCGCTTGAGCGCCGCGCGCCAACGGGCTTGGTCGTCAGGCACCATGTCATCCGCCGGGCCAAACGGCGCGAGCGCGGTGGTGCCCTCCGGCACTGGGGCAATCCAGCGGCTCAGGCCTGCACTGACATAGAGATAACGCGGGTCACCGCCTTCGGCCGGCACCACAAACTGCACCAAAGCGCCCGGCACCTCGGCAGAGAGTCGCTGCAGGCGCTCGTCTTGTTCGCGCCGGTGTTGCTGGGCCACCAGCTTGGAGCTCATATTGCGTGCTGTGCCGCGATAGCCCACAAACCCGCCCTGCGCATCAAAGACGGGCAGCGCGCTGCGCGACAGCCACACCGGCCCTTGCGGCGCATCCCAGCGGCTGAGCACCCGCGACAGCGGCCGACGTGTGGCCAGCAAGTCGCTCAGCAGTTGTGGGGGGTTCAAGGGCTCGCCCTTGTCGTCGACCAGCCATTCTGGCGGCATGGGGCTGCCCAATAACTCGCGAGGGTGAACCCCTGTCACGGCCTGGATGTCCCCAGAAATCCAGGTACAGCAGCCTTGGGCATCCAGCTCCCACATCCAATCACCGGAGGCGCGCGCCAAATCATAGAGACGCTGCGCATGGTCATCCGCTTCCCGGCGTTGCCGGCCTTGGATCAACAAGGACGCTGCCAACTCAGCCAACTCTTGCAACGACTGACACTGCACGCTGGACAGCGTGCTGGGCTCGGTATGGAGGACGCACAAAACGCCGACCACCTCACCGTCAACCTGTATCGCTGCCGCCGCATAAAAGCGCACGCCCAAGGGCCCATTGACCGACGGCAGATGCATGAAGCGCGGATCCTTGCGCGCATCCGGAACCACCAGGACCGACGACTGGCTGATCATCTGAGCGCACATCGTCGCCTCGCGGGGCATGGCATCGGACGGCCAGCCCCACCACGCTAAGGGGCGCACCACCTCAGATTCCAGCACTGACAGCACACAAGAAGGACAAGCCGTCAATTGAGCTGCAAGACGCACCAGCGGCAAAAAGCTGGGGTCCGGCGACGATTCCTGCAGCCGCAAGCTGCGCAACACCTCCAAACGTAGGTGTTCATCGGCCATTGGCGCACACAGGTCTGACATCCATACCACCTTCCCTCGTGACGGTAAGCCCTATCCCGTCACGCTTTTCAGCGAAGCCTATGCTCACGCACAGCATCATCGCTGCCTTGGGCATACTCTTTGGTGTACCTCAAGGAACAAGCAAAAATGTTGAAGCGCGGATTCTGAGGCCTTGCGTTGCAGGCGACAACTGCTTTTTCAAATGCGGTACAAGCTGCGACTATTTCAACGACACAGCAGCGGCGCACAGGAGTACATTGATGCCGTGCTACGGCTGGGGGCTCACCCGCCAGTCTGCGTTGTGGCCTTCACTGGCACAGCGTCAATTCAAAGTCGTTGGGGAAGTTTGTGAAGTACGAAGACAGCATCGAGCAAAGCGCCGAACTCCTGCGTAAAGCACTGCCACTGATGTCCCGCCAGACCGCTGGTCTGCACCCAGTGAGTTACGCCATTTGGTATGACTATGTGTCCAATCGCAACCCTGATTTGCGTCAGGCGATTGACGAGGTCATGGCCCGCAGCGGCACCCTGGACGAAACCACCACCCGGCATTTATTTGACCGGCATGTGGCCGACATCGACGCCGACACCGCCGCCCGCGTGACCGAAGGCTTTCAGCGCGTGTTGGGCCATATGGCCACCTCGGCCGCGCAAGCCGGCACCGACACCGCCCGTTTCGGCGAAACCCTGGGCCGGCTCTCCACGGCACTCGACCAAGGTGACGGCCATGCCGACGCCGTGGCCGAAGCCTTGGCCGAAACCCGCGCTATGCAAGGCAATATGAAAGCCTTGCAAGACCGCTTTGACGACAGCCAAAAGCAGATCATGGCCTTGCGCGAAGAGGTGCGCAAAGCCCGCGAGGAATCTCTGCTGGACGCCCTGACCGGCTTGGCCAACCGCCGCGCCTTTGACCAGCGCCTGGCCGCCTGTTTGGCCAGCACCGTGGCCGGCGGTGAGAGCGCCCCCTGCCTGTTGGTGGGCGACATCGACCACTTCAAGAAGATCAACGACACCTGGGGCCACCCGTTTGGCGATCAGGTCATCAAGGCGGTCGCTGCGGTGCTCAAGGCTTTGGCCCCGCAGGGCGCCTTGCCTGCGCGCGTGGGCGGCGAAGAGTTCGCCGTGCTGCTGCCGGAATCCGCCCTGCCCGACGCGCAATCTCTGGCGGAAATGGTTCGCCAGCGCATCAGCGCCGCACGCATTCGGCGCCATGGTGCCGAAGAAACCCTGGCCCGCGTCACGCTCTCGCTGGGCGTGACCCGCCACAAGCTGGGCGAGTCGCCCACCGAGTTCTTCCAGCGGGCGGACCAAGCGCTGTATGCGTCCAAAACTGGCGGGCGCGACCGGGTGACCGTGCTCGCCGCCTGAGCGCTTTCAGCGGCTGAGTAGAGGCAGCAAGAAGCGCCCGGTGTGGCTGGCCGCGCAAGCGGCAATCACCTCAGGAGGCCCTTCGGACAAGACTGTGCCGCCACCCGAGCCGCCTTCCGGCCCCATGTCGATCAGCCAATCCGCCGTTTTGATGACGTCCAGGTTGTGCTCGATCACGACGATGGTGTTGCCCGCATCGCGCAACTGGTGCAGCACCTTGAGCAGCAACTGGATGTCGGCAAAGTGCAGGCCCGTGGTGGGCTCATCCAAGATATAGAGCGTGCGGCCGGTGTCGCGCTTGGAGAGCTCCAGCGCCAGCTTGACCCGCTGGGCCTCGCCGCCCGACAAGGTGGTGGCGCTTTGCCCCAGGGTGATGTAGCCCAGGCCCACATCCAACAAGGTTTGCAGCTTGCGCGCAATGCTGGGCACGGCGCTGAAAAAGGCATGCGCCTCTTCCACCGTCAGTGACAACACCTGGGCGATGTTCTTGCCCTTGTAGAGCACTTCCAGCGTTTCGCGGTTGTAGCGCAGGCCCTTGCAGGTGTCGCAGGGCACATAGACATCGGGCAGAAAGTGCATCTCCACCTTGATGACCCCGTCGCCCTGGCAGGCCTCGCAGCGCCCGCCGGCCACATTGAAGCTGAAGCGGCCCGCACCATAGCCGCGCTCGCGCGCCGTGGGCACCTCGGCAAACAGCTCGCGGATGGGCGTGAACAAGCCGGTGTAGGTGGCCGGGTTGGAGCGCGGTGTGCGGCCAATCGGGCTTTGGTCCACATTGATCACCTTGTCAAAGGCCTCCAAGCCTTCGATGGTGTCGTGAGCCTCCGGCTCGGCATGGCTGTTGTAGAGCTTGCGCGCCACCGCCGCATACAGCGTGTCATTGACCAAGGTGCTCTTGCCCGAGCCGGACACGCCCGTCACGCAGGTCAGCAACCCCACGGGGAACTCCACCGTCACGCCCTTGAGGTTGTTGCCCCGGGCGTTGACCACCCGCAAGGTCTTGGGGTCGGTGCTGTCGGCCAGGCTGTGGCGCTTCTCGGGCACCGCAATGCGCAGCACTTGGCCCAGGTATTTGCCGGTGAGGGAATCTGGATGCGCCGCCACCTGCTCAGGGGTGCCCGCGGCCATCACCTGCCCGCCATGCTTGCCCGCCCCCGGGCCCATGTCGATGCACCAGTCGGCCGCGCGGATCATGTCCTCGTCGTGCTCGACCACCAGCACGCTGTTGCCCAAGTCGCGCAGGTGCTTCAAGGTGCCGATCAGGCGCTCGTTGTCGCGCTGGTGCAGGCCGATGCTGGGCTCGTCCAGCACATACATCACGCCCGTGAGGCCGGAGCCAATCTGGCTGGCCAGGCGGATGCGCTGGGCTTCGCCGCCGCTCAAGGTGTCGGCGCTGCGGTCCAGGCTCAGGTAGTTCAGGCCCACATCATTCAAAAAGCGCAAACGCGAACGGATCTCCCGCACCACTTTGTCGGCAATCTCGGCCTTGGCGCCTGTCAAGGCCAGGCTGCTGAACCAGGCCAGGGCATCGGCCAGCGTCAGGTGCTCCACCTCATAGATGGGCCGGCCTTTTTGCGCGTCGGTGCCGGGGATGAAGACGTTGCGCGCCTCCACCCGCAGCCGCGCACCGCCGCAATGGCCGCAGGGCTTGGCACTTTGGTAACGGGCCAGGTCTTCACGCACCGCCACCGAATCCGTCTCTTTATAGCGGCGCTCGAAATTCGGGATCACGCCTTCAAACGGGTGCGAGCGCTTGACGCTGCGCGGCTTGCCGTTCTTGCCCTCGGCCTCGTAGACAAACTCAATGTCCTCGCCGCCCGAGCCGTAAAGCAGCACCTGCTGGGCCTTGGGCGGAAGGTCTTCATAGGGCGTTTCCAGGTCAAAGCCATAGTGCTTGGCCACGCTCTCCAGCATGGAGTAGGTGTAGGCGTTGCGTCGGTCCCAGCCCTTGATGGCGCCCGAGCCCAGCGACAGCGTCGGGAAGGCCACCACCCGGTCGGGGTCGAACACGGTTTGCAGCCCCAAGCCATCGCAGTGCGGGCAGGCGCCGACGGGCGAGTTGAAGGAGAACAGGCGCGGCTCCAACTCTTGCAGCGAGTAGCTGCACACCGGGCAGCCGTACTTGGCCGAGAACAGATGTTCTTTGGCGGTGTCCATCTCCAGCCCAATCGCCCGGCCGTCGGCAATGCGCAGCGCGGCCTCAAAGCTCTCGGCCAAGCGTTGCTTCATGCCCTCGCCGGTCTTGAGGCGGTCCACCACCACATCGATGTCGTGTTTCTCGGCCTTTTTCAGCGGCGGCACATCGGCCGCCTCCAAGACCTGGCCATCCACCCGAAAGCGCACATAGCCCTGGGCCTGCATGTCTTGGAACAGCTCCAAAAACTCGCCTTTGCGGTCGCGCACCACCGGGGCCAGCACCATCAGTTTGGTGCCCTCGGGCAGCGCCAGCACCGCGTCCACCATCTGGCTGATGCTCTGCGCCTGCAGGGCCAGGCCATGGTCGGGGCAAAACGGCGTGCCGGCGCGGGCATAGAGCAAGCGCAGGTAGTCATGGATCTCGGTCACCGTGCCCACGGTGGAGCGCGGGTTGTGGCTGGTGGCTTTTTGCTCGATGGAGATAGCGGGCGACAGGCCCTCGATCACATCCACATCGGGCTTGTCCATCAGCTGCAAGAACTGCCGCGCATAGGCCGAGAGGCTCTCCACATAGCGGCGCTGGCCCTCGGCATACAGGGTGTCAAAGGCCAGCGAGGACTTGCCCGAGCCCGATAAACCGGTGATCACCACCAAGGCGTGCTTGGGGATGTCGAGGTCGATGTTCTTCAGGTTGTGGGTGCGGGCACCGCGCACCGAGATGCGGGCGGCCTGGGCCAAGGCCGTGGCGGACAGGGTGGGCAAGCCTGTCGAAGGAGCAGCAGAGACAGCGGGCAAATCGGTGTGTGGCATGGGGTCGGCAAGGCGCATCGCGGGCAACCGACCATGATAACGGGCCGGGGCTGTTTGGCCCAACCGGCCCGCTGCGAAGGCCTGAACAAGGCCCGTGCTAACGCCACAAATGCGTCATGAACGGCCTTGACCCGTCACCGCCACAGCCCCAATGGCTTGTTATTTATAGCCTATATAGAGAGTGAACGCACACATTACCGCCGCACAAGCGCCTGAGTAAAGTCCGTCAAAACCACGGGTCTGCACGGATGCAAAAAATTTTCAAATTTCTGTCATCGGCGCTGAAAGATGACTCGTTGTACTGCTCGCAAGCCCCTCAGGCCTGCGCCAGAAGTCAAAGCGAACCATCATGCAAAAGTCTGCTCATCCTCAGTTTCCTGCTCAGCGCCTGCACCCGGTGGCCCCGGCCGCGCGGGACGACAAGGGCCAAAAGTTCGAGCCCTTCTGGAGCATGGCCATTCACAATGACCGCCGTTGCATGGCGCGTGTGCTCAAGGCCGATCAAAAGCGCTGATCGCCCCAAGGTTTCTCTCCCCTCCTGATTCAAGCCGCCCCCTTGGGCGGCTTTTTCATGCCGGGGTCATCTCTTGCCGGCCGCCAGCTCGCCGCCCGCAGACGGCATACTGAGCACATGCCTGCCACCATCATCCCGCTGACCCCGCAGGAGCCGCTGTTCAACCCCCAAGCGCGGGTGTGTGCAGAGTGCGGCGTCCGAAAGTTCGCCCTGTTTGGCGTGTTGGATCATGCCGAGCTGGACAACATCCATGTCCACATCGCCAGCCTGAAGCTGGAACCCGGCCAAAGCCTGTACGAAGCACAAGGCAGCGGCCATGCCGCCTTCACCGTGCGCTCTGGCGTGGTGCGCTTGGAGCGCAACAACGAGCGCGGCGAGCGCCGCATCTTGCGCCTGGCCGGCCGCTCTGACCTCTTGGGCATGGAGGCCATGCTGGGCCAAAGCTATGCCGCCGATGCCGTGGCCTGCACGCCGGTGGAGGTCTGCCGCCTGCCGCGCACCTTGGTGGACGACCTCACCCGCGAGCAGCCCGAGCTGATGCGCGACATGATGAAGCGCTGGCAGCGCGCCTTGGATGACGCCGACGAATGGCTGACCGAGCTGTGCGCCGGCCCTGCCCGCTACCGCATGCTGCGGCTGCTGCTCAAGCTCACCGAATATGCCGACGGCGGCGAAATCTGGCTGCCCGGCCGCCAAGAGATGAGCGCCATGCTGGACATGACCATCGAGACGGCCAGCCGCTTGGTCAGCAGCTTCAAGCGCGACGGCCTGCTGCTGCCCACCACGCCGCGCCATGCGCGCATCGACCACACCGCCTTGGCCGCCGCCCTGCGCGACGAAGCCAGCAAACTCTGACGCCCTGACCATGAATGCCTCTTTAAGCCGCCCGGCAGACCATGCCCTGCCCGCAGGCCACCGTGCGGATGCCGCTGCCGCCGAAGCGCGCATGTCGGCCTGGGTGGCCGAGCTGCGTGGCCGCCCGCCCGTGCCCTGCGCCGTGGCCCACCCCTGTGACGAAGCCTCGCTGAGCGGTGCGCTGGACGCGGCCGAAGCCGGGCTCATCATTCCGCTGCTGATCGGGCCTGAAGCGCGCATCCAGAAATTGGCCGACACTTTGGGCCGCAGCTTGGCCGGCATCAGCCTCATCGCCGCGCCGCACAGCCATGCCGCCGCCGCCATGGCCGCAAGCCTCGCAGCCCTTGGCCAGGCCCATGCGCTGATGAAGGGCAGCCTGCACACCGACGAGTTGATGCAAGCCGTGCTGGCCGAGCCCGGCCTGCGCACCGAGCGCCGCATGTCGCACATCTTCCGGCTCGATGTCCCCGCCTATCCCAAGCCCCTGCTGGTGACGGACGCAGCCATCAACATCGCGCCCGATTTGCTGACCAAGGCCGACATCTTGCGCAACGCCATTGACCTGGCCCACGCCCTGGGCGTGGCTTGCCCCAAGGTGGCCATTCTCTCGGCGGTGGAGACGGTGACGCCGCGCATCCCCTCCACCCTGGACGCCGCCGCCCTGTGCAAGATGGCCGATCGGGGCCAGATCAGTGGCGCGCTGCTCGACGGCCCGCTGGCTTTTGACAACGCCATCTCGGCCGACGCCTCGCGCATCAAAGGCATCCAATCCACCGTGGCGGGTGACGCCGACATCTTGCTGGTGCCCGATTTAGAGGCCGGCAATATGCTGGCCAAACAGCTCGACTACCTGGCCGGCGCCGCCAGCTGCGGCGTGGTGCTGGGCGCGCGCGTGCCCATCGCGCTGACCAGCCGTGCCGACACGGCCGCCTCACGCGTGGCCTCGGCCGCCCTGGCCGCCCTGGTGGGCCGCCGCCCGTGACGCCCACCCTGCGCGAGCGCTTTGAAGGCCAGCCCGCCGTGCTGGCGGTCAACGCCGGCTCGTCCTCGCTCAAGTGCGGCCTCTACCCCGCCGAAGGGCCTGCGCGCTGGACCTGCACCTACGAAGGGCTGGAGCCCGGCGGCCAGCCGCGCCTGAAGGCCGAGGGCCAAAGTCAGCCCCTTCCCGCCAGCGCCGAGCCGCCCATGGCCCAGGCCTTAACGCATTTGGTGAGCCTGCTGAGCGCCGCCCAGGTGCCACTGCAGGCCGTGGCCCACCGCATCGTGCACGGCGGCAGCGTCTGTGTGGCGCCTTGCCTGCTGGATGCACCGACGCTGGACGCTCTGGCGGCGCTCAACCCGCTGGCCCCGCTGCACCAGCCGCACAACCTGGCCGGCGTGGCCGCCTTTGCCCACGCCCTGCCCGGCGTGCCGCAAGTGGGCTGCTTTGACACCGCCTTTCATGCCCACCTGCCACCGCTGGAGCAGCGCCTGCCCCTGCCCTCTGCGCTGGCAGAGCAAGGCCTGCGCCGCTACGGCTTCCATGGCCTGTCTTACCAATATGTGAGCGAGGTGCTGGCTGCACGCAGCCCGTGCGCCTCAGGTCGCGCCATCCTGGCCCATTTGGGCAATGGCGCCAGCCTGTGCGCCACGCAAGGCGGGGTCTCTGTGGCCACCACCATGGGCTTCTCAGCCCTGGACGGCCTGATGATGGGCAGCCGCAGCGGCAGCCTGGACCCCGGCGTGCTGTTGCACCTGTGGCGCCAGGGCTGGAGCCACACTCAGGTGGAAGAGCTGCTCTATAAAGACAGTGGCCTCAAAGGCGTGTCGGGCCTGAGCGCCGACATGCGCACCCTGCGCGCCAGCCCAGCCCCCGCCGCTCAAGAAGCCATCGCGCTGTTCACCCGCCGCATCGTGCGCGAGATGGGCGGCTTGGTGGCCCTGCTGGGCGGCGTGGATCTGATCGCCTTCACCGGCGGCATTGGCGAGCACGATGCCCTGCTGCGCGCTGAGGTCGCCCGCGCACTCGCCTATCTCGGCGTCAAGCTCGACGGTACCGCCAACCAAGCCGCTAGTGGCGATAGCGTGCAAGCCCTGCAGGCCGCCGACAGCGCGGTGGAGCTGTGGGTGGTGCCCACCGATGAAGGGCGCGCGGCGGCGCGAGCCGCCATGGCGCTGTTGGCGGGCTGAGCCGCTCAGCCCAGCGTCACACTCGCCCGCACCCGCCCCGCTCGGCCCGCATGGGCGCTGAGCTGCAGCACCGTGCCCACCGGTGCCTTGACGATCCACTCGGCCTGGGCGCGGTCGGCCGTCAGCTCCTTGCTGGGCAAAAAGGCCTGCAAGGATTGCTTGGCGGCGTGGCCGTCCAGGTGCGGGCCTTCGAGGCGGCGCGTGCCCATCTCCAGCGTCGCCGTCTCGGGCAGGTCCAGCTCAAACACGCAGGGCCGTGAGGTCTTGCGCTCCACCGCCCGCTTGGTGATGTGGCTGGGCAAGTAGCCCGCGTTGGCCACGGCCAGGCGCACGCGCCAGCGCTCGTCGCCCAGCGGCTCGGCGGTGGCATGCAGCAACTCCAGCTTGGGCAGGGTCAGGCCGATCTGGGTCAGCCATTTTGGAAACCGCGCCGCCTCGCGCTCGCGCAGGTGCGGCGGGGGGTTGCGCCAGAAGTTCAGGCGGTCCCAGCCTCCCAGCTCGACTTTGCCCAGTTGCGGGTGCTCAAACGGGTACCAATCGACATGGGCCAACCCGCCGCACTGCTCGTCGCTCCACTTCAAGAGCTTCAGGTCATCCTCGGGCGGATGGTCGCGGTACCAGTGGATCCAGTCGTAGTCGGTGATGCCCGCCTCTTTGTTGGGCGCCCAAATCTCCACCGTCCAGAACAGCGCGCCCAGGTGCTCATACACCCAGTCTTGGGTGCCGGTGATGACCTCTTTGGGGTGGTACTTGAAGTCATGAAAAATGCTGACACTGGGATAGCCCGTCAGCTCGGTGCCGATGTCGGAGAGGCGCTTGATCAGCCACAGGTCTTCCGGCGTCATGTCGGTGTCGCTCTGCGTGCCCATGGGCCGCAGGATCACGCCCGAGTGGGTGTGAAAGCTCACCGCCGCGCCAATGTTGGGATGCTTGACGATGAAGTCCACCATGGCCCGCACCTCGGGCTCGCTGGTGGGGTAGGGGCCGGCCCCCACCTGCTCAAACTCCTGCCGCCACATCGAGGGGAAGTTGCGGTTCAAGTCCAGGCCCTCGACATCGCGGTTGGCCTTGAGCGTGACGCCATCAAACTGCTGCACCGTGCCCTCGGGCAGCACGCGGTAATACGTGCCACCAAACTCGCCGGGCTGGCGCGGGATCAAGACCCGCGGCTCCTCGGGGTGGGGCTTCCAGCCGCCGTGCGGGTCAGGAATGCGCATCAGCAGCACGCGGCCATCGCCGTCCACATCCTCCACCGTCAACCCGTCGACATGCGGCTCGTCAAACGGATAAGGCCGGGTGGAAGAGCGGATGTGACGCGGCTTGTCGGCCAGGGCCCACTCCGCCCCATCCGGGTTGAGGCGCGGCACCAAATAGACCACCCGCGTGTTCAACAGCTCGGTGGTGGCGGCATCGCTGCCATAGCCCTGCACCAGTTGATGCAGCCAATACAAGCAGGCGGTAGACGCCGTCAGCTCCGCCGCATGGATGTTGCCGTCCACCCAAATCGCCGGCTTATCCTCATCGGCGCCGGTGGCGGTGTTGGTCAGCACCACGACCCAGATCGGCCGCCCTTCATGGCTTTTACCCAGCTCCCGCAATTGCACCAAGTCCGGCCGCGCATCGGCATAGGCTTGCAGCAAGGCGGTGAGTTCAGGGTGGCGGTAGAAGCGGTCGAAGTGGGGGGTGGGAAGGGAAGTGGGCATCACATCAGGCGGTCAGTGCGGATGAAGACAGTTTAGAGGGAGCAAGACAGCCCAGCGCCTAAGGGTTCAACCGAACAAGCCTCTAAGATGCAAGGTATCCGCTCACCCCATCAAACCCAAGCCCATGCGCCGCTCCTCCCTTCGTCTGTGCATCGCCCTCACGCTGTCGGCGCTGATCACAGCCTGTCAAGCCCCGCCGGCGCCCACGCCCCCGCCGCAGGCCGCCCCCGAGATACTGGCCAAATCAACGAAGGCCGGAAAAGGTGTTCCGAATGGACGCTCTGACACGCAGGCGCCCTACTTCAGAACACCGCTCTTGACCTCCCGAGATCCCGACTATGGCTTTACAAAAGAGAAGCCCATCAAGGTCGGCCCTCGGCTTCGCACAGGGGTTCACATCCTGCTGCTCAACGCCCTTCGTGGCCCCCAAGGCCAGCCGCTGGAGTATGAGCGGCAGGGCGCTTGTTGCGAGTTCCCCAGCGTGCATTCACCCCTGGGCCTCGGCCTGCTGGATGTCTATCGCGTTCGGGTCGACGGAACAGATCAGGACCGGCTCATTTATGTAGACATGTACGAGCCCGGCCCACCTCAAATCCCTGTGGGCTTCACTCAGCGGGGTGCCTTGGCGTCATGAGCCGGGGGCTCACTGCCCCTTGAACATCCCTTGAAAATGCCGAGACACGGGCAGGCGGTCGGGGCGGCCGCGCAGGGTCAGCACCATGGTGCCTTCGTCCACGCGCACAGCGCTGGCGATGTGGTGGTGGTTGACGATGACCGAGCGGTGGACTTGCCAGAACTGGTCGGGGTCCAACTGGGCCAGCAGCTCCTTGAGCGGGGTGCGGATCAGGGCCTCGCTGGGGCCGGTGACGGGGTCGTCCACCACCACGCGGGTGTAGCGCGAGTCGGCCTCGAAAAAGACCACATGCTCCACCCGCAGCAGCTTGACTTCTTTACCCACCGCCGCCTGGATCACGCTCAGCGGGGCTGGCTTGCGCAAGCTCTGGCCCAACTGGCTCAACAAGGCCTGTAGATCCGGCTGGGGGGCTGCAGGCGCGTGGGTGTGCAACCGCGCTTGCAGGCGCTCCACCGTTTGCTGCAGGCGCGCAAGCTCCACGGGCTTCATCACGTAATCCACCGCCCCGGCCTCGAAGGCCGTCACAGCATGGTCGCCAAAGGCGGTGACAAAAACCACCGGGGTCTGGCTGCCGATGCGCCGCGCCACGTCGATGCCCGAGAGGCCGGGCATGCGAATGTCCAGAAAGCAGACCTGAGGTTCGTGCTCCAGATAGGCGTCCCAGGCGTCCACCCCATTGCTGGCTTCGGCCACGATCTGCAGCTCGGGCCAGGCTTGTTGCAGCGCCGCTTTGAGCTGGGCGCGGGGGGCTTCTTCGTCGTCGGCGATCAGGGCCGTCAGGGGGGTGGTGCTCATCTCAAACCTTGTGGGCGTCAAGCGGGTTTCACGAACGGGCGGATGGGCCCGGGGGCAGCAGCAGCTCGGCGCAGGCACCACCGCTGGGCGGGTTGAACAGATGCAGCTCGGCCGCGTCGCCATGCAACTGCTGCAGGCGGGTGCGGGTATTGCGCAGGCCCACACCGCGGCCGTTGGCGGGCTCGGGCGTGGTAGCAATGGGGTTCAGCAACGCGTCGGGCAGGCCCACGCCGTCGTCGCAGATGGTGATGCGGACGCGGCCGTCGGCGGCGGTCGCTGCATCCACGCGCACCTCGCCGCCTTGCAGCTTGGGCGCCAAGCCGTGCTCCACCGCGTTTTCCACCAGCGTCAGCAGCACGCCGGGCGGCAGGCTGGCCTGCAGGGTGTCGGGGGCGGCCTGCACGCTGCTGCGCAGGCGCTGGCCGAAGCGCAGCTCCAGCACCGCCAGGTAGTGACGCACAGCCTCCAGCTCTTGGGCCAGGCTCAGGCTGCGGCGCTCGAACAACGGCAAGGTCGCACGCAGGTAGGCGGTGAGCGCGGTCAGCAGTGGCGCGGCTCGGCCATCGCCCGTGCTGACCCAGTGCTGCAGCGACGCGAGTGAGTTGAACAAGAAATGCGGCTGAACCTGGGCCGTGGCCAACTGCAAGGCCATGCTAATGGCTTGGTCGCGCTCGTCGAGTTCGCGCAGGCGAGCAGAGATTTGGCTGGAGCGGGTGGCGGTCCAGACCCACAGACCTGCCGCGGCCGCCACAAAAGCCAAGCCCGACACAGCAGCCAGCGTATGACGCGCCTCTCGCTCCAAACCAAGTTGGCGCATGCAAAGCGCCAACCCCACCTGCACAACAGCCAAAGCCAAGGTCGCCACCATCATGCGGCTGCGCACAGGCTGTCGCCAGCACCATGAGGCCAGGGGCAGAAAAAGAATCAGGTAGGCGAAAACGATGCCCACGATGGCCCAACGGTAATCGGCACCCGAAAGCACCCAAATCATGGGCGCCATCGAAAGCAAGTTGAATCCGACAGTGACGATCAAGGTTTTGGAGGGCATATCTCGACCCGCCCGTGCCAACTCCTCCGGTGTGAAGCGACGCGCCGGTCCCGGATACCACAGCTGGCTCCAATCAATGCGATCAGCAGACATGGCGCACCTCCTCCACCGCAGCCGGGCCCGCGACACTCAGCGTGGCGCGCACCCCCGGCTCTGCCGCCTCCACGCGCAGGTGGGCTCGGTCGCCAAAGCGGTGGCGCAGGCGTTCGCGCGCATTGGCCAGGCCCACGCCTTCTTGCCAGTCGGGGCTCAGGCCGGGGCCGCTGTCTTGCACCGTCACGCTCAAGTGGCCCTCTTGAACCGCTGCCGCCACCTGCACCTTCACCGGCTGCAGCGCAGGGCTCACACCGTGCTCTAAGGCGTTCTCCACCAGGGTCAGCAAGAGGCCGGGCGGCAGCGTCCACACTTCAGCCTCAGGGCTGCTGCTCAATTCAGCCTGTAGGCGCTCACCCAAGCGCGCTTGCATGATGGCCAGGTAGTGGCGCACCAGGCCCAGCTCTTCGCCCAGAGCCACCTCGTCACGCGCCATCAGCTCGGTGGAGCCGCGCAAAAAGCCGGTGAGCGAGCGCAGCAAGGGCGCAGCCCGGGCGTCGGAGGTGTCCACCCAATGCTGCAAGGCCGCCAAGGTGTTGAAGATGAAGTGGGGTTGGATCTGCGCTTGCAGCAGCTTCAGGCGGGCTTCGGCCACCTGGCGGGCCAAGGCATCTTGGGCTTGCACCACGCGGGCCTGCTCCAACTGCTGCTGGGCTTGGGTGCGGCGGATCTGCGCCACGCCCCACAGCAGCGCGAACAAGGCCACCACCCCGATCAGCAAGATGGGCGTGGCCTGCTTGGCGGCAATGGCCAGCTTGTCGCCCAGGTCTTCAAACGCCAGCGCCAGATTGCCTTTGCGCGTCAGCCGCCCCACCAAGAAGCCGGTGAAGGCGCCGGCAAAGGCCATGACGACCGCCAACAGGCCCCCTCGCCAGAGGCGCGTGCCGGTGAACTTATCGGGCATCAGCCAGGCGCTGCCCAACGCGATGAGGATGCCCAGCCATACGCCCACGCTGCACACCAGCGCCAAGCCCCAGGGCATGCCCACGCCGTAGACCAGCCCCGCCATGGAGCCCGCCACCGCCGCGAACCAGCCCAGCCACAGAGCCAAGCCGCCGCGGGTGGTGTAGAGAAACTCATCCATGCGCCGCGCCTCGGCCCGCAGCTCCAGCGGCAACCGCAGGTAGTGAGGCTCGGCCCAGCGGAAGTAGGCGCGTTGTAAGGCGTTGTGGCTCGTGGACATGGCGTGCAGTGTAGGCAGGCCAGCGCGGCGGCGGCGCATTCAGCGGGCGAAGTGCATCCTGGCCGTCATGAACGGCAGATGGCCTGCATGAATGTCAGCGCGGCGCGCCGTCCACAAACACGCGCAACTCGCCCGGCGCAAAAGCCTGCCAGTCTTCGTCGCTGGTCAGCGGCTCGGTGGCAATCACGGCCACGCGGTCCTGCGGGGTGGTCACGCTGGCAAAGTCGACTTGCAAGTTTTCATCACGCAGCGCCGCCCGGCGAAACGGGTGCTGGCGCACCAGCCAATGCAGCTTGGTCGAGCCATGCGCCCACAGGGCCTGGCCATTGGAGAGCAGCATGTTGAAGGTGCCGTGGCGGTGCAGCTGCGGCATCAGCTCAGCCAAGGTGTGGGTCAGCTCGGCCACATCGGGCACGCTGGCGTGGCTTTTGGCCAGCTCTTGCATCAGCCAGCAAAACGCGCGCTCGCTGTCGGTGCAGCCGACAGGCTTGAAGGCCCCGTGCAGCCGAGGCTCAAAGTTCTTCAAGTCACCATTGTGGGCAAACACCCAATAGCGGCCCCACAGCTCCCGCTGAAAGGGGTGGGTGTTCTCCAGCGCCACCACGCCCTGGGTGGCCTTGCGGATGTGGGCAATGACCTGCTTGCTGCGGATCGGATAGGTCTTGACCAGCTCGGCCACCGGCGACTGGCGAGCACTGTGGTGGTCCACAAAAAGCCGCACGCCTTTGTCTTCAAAAAAACCAATGCCAAAGCCGTCTTTGTGCTCGTCGGCGCGCGTGGCCAGGCCGGTGAAGCTGAACATCACATCGGTGGGCGTGTTGGCATTCATGCCGAGGAGCTGGCACATGGCGCGGCGGGCCTGTCGAGAGGCCTCTCAAGAGTGCGGAAAGCGGCCATTGTAGGCAGGGGCCTGCACCGGCAGCACCCTTGACCCCCGTCAAGGCAAACACCCCCCCGCAGGCGCACGATGAGCATCAAGGAGACCCCTTCATGAGCACCATCATCAACACCCCCGAACGACAAACCCTGGAAGCCCTCTTGCGGCAGCGGCAACAAGCCCTGACCCAGCAGCTCGACGCCCACCAAGAGGGTCAGAGCCGCGTGGAGCACGCCCACGAGCTGCTCTCGCAAGACGGCGATGACGCCCCACAGCGCGACGCCGACCGCGAGGTGGACATGGCCCGCTCGGACCGTGTCAACCAAGAGTTAGCCCTGATCAGCCGCGCCCTGCAGCGCCTCTATCAACACGACTTCGGCACCTGTATCGATTGCGGCGACGCGATTGCCGCCGAGCGCCTTGCCATCGAGCCTTGGGCCGAGCGCTGTGTGCGCTGCCAAAGCGCCCATGAGGGCCAAGTCGCCCACCACCGCCTTTGAATCACACGCTCACTGAAAGGACAACACCATGAGCAAATTCCACGCCGTCGTTTGGATGGACCATCAAGAAGCCCACGTGCTGCAGTTCGACCCAGAGTCGGTCGAAGCCTCGCGCGTCAAAGCCCGCTCGCACCACCCCCGCCACCACGGCCCAGATGCCAAGGCGCAGGCCGAGTTCTACAACCATGTCGCGCAAGCGCTGGCCGGCGTGCACGAGGTCTTGGTGGTGGGCCCTGGCGCGGCGCACGATGAGTTCAAGGCCCATTGCACCAAGCACCTGCCGGCGGTGGCCAAAACCATCGTTGCCAGCCAAAAGGCTGACCACCCGACAGACGCGCAACTGGTGGCGCTGGCCCGGCAGTACTTCAGCAAGTACGACCGCATGGCGGGCACGCCCACGCCGATGTGAGCAGGGCCTCCTCGGGCGCTTGCGGCAAGCAGGCCCGGTATAGGCTAACGTCGAGGGCTCTCATGCCTACGCAGAGCCGCCGTGTTTGCCTACTTCGAACGCCTGATCGCCCCCTTTCCTGACGAATTGCCGCCCGTGCCCCCCAAGGGCCTGGGCCGCTTTATCTGGGCCTGCACCGCCGGCATGCGCCGCCATATTGCGGTGCTGGCCCTGTTGACCGCAGCCATCGGCATCTTTGAGGCGCTGATGTTCGCCTTCATGGGTGAGATCGTCGACGGGCTGTCGGGCGCCAACCCGGCCACTTGGTGGGCCGAGCACCAGACCCAGGTGCTGTGGATGGGCGCGGCCGTGCTGGCCAGCCCCTTGCTGATGAGCGTGTGGGCGCTGTCCAAATACCAGGCCTTGCATGCGAATTTCCCCATGCGCCTGCGCTGGATGTTCCACCGCCAGATGCTGGCGCAAAGCCTGGCTTTCTACCAAGATGAGTTCGCCGGCCGCGTGGCTACCAAGGTGATGCAAACGGCGCTGGCCGTGCGCGACACGGTGATGACGGTGGCCGACATCCTGGTCTATGTGCTGATCTACTTTGGCACCATGGTGGCCATCGTCGCGGGCTTTTCCACCACCATGATGCTGCCCTTCATGGTCTGGCTGGGGCTTTACTTGGTGGCGCTGCGCTACTTTGTGCCGCGCTTGGCCCGTGTGGGCCAAGCCCAGGCCGATGCGCGCTCGCTGATGACGGGCCGGGTGGCCGATGCCTACACCAACATCGCCACCGTCAAGCTGTTCTCGCACACCCGGCGCGAGGCGCTGTATGCGCGCAATGCCATGCAAGAGTTCATGGGCACGGCTTATGCACAAATGCGCTTGTCCACGGGCTTGGAGATCACCATTCAGTCCTTGAGCGTAGGCCTGATTGCCGGCAGTGCCGGCATGGGCCTGTGGCTGTGGTCTCGCGGTGAGGTGGGCGTGGGCGCCGTCGCCGCGGCCACCGCGATGGCCTTGCGCATGAATGGCATTTCGCACTGGGTGATGTGGGAGATGGCCTCGCTGTTCGAGAACATCGGCACGGTGCAAGACGGCATGGACATCTTCTCCAAAGCGCCCACCGTGCTGGATGCGCCGCAAGCTCGCGCGCTGGACGTGAAGCGCGGCGAGGTCAAGTTTGAGGAGGTCTGCTTCGCGTATGGCGACGGCCCCAAGGTCATCGACACGCTGAACCTCACCATCCGCCCCGGCGAAAAAATAGGCGTGGTGGGCCGCTCAGGCGCGGGTAAATCGACGCTGGTGAACCTGTTGCTGCGCTTTCATGACCTGCGCGCGGGCCGCATCTTGATCGACGGCCAGGACATTGCGCAAGTGACCCAAGACAGTCTGCGCGCCCAGGTCGGCATGGTGACGCAGGACACGTCACTGCTGCACCGCTCGGTGCGCGACAACTTGGCTTACGGACGCCCCGATGCCGACGATGCCGCGATGGTCGCCGCCGCCCAGCGCGCCGAGGCCCACGGCTTCATCCAAGGCCTCTCCGACCCCAAAGGCCGCACCGGCTACGACGCCCATGTGGGCGAGCGCGGCGTCAAGCTCTCGGGCGGCCAGCGCCAGCGCGTGGCGATCGCCCGGGTCATGCTGAAGGACGCGCCGATCTTGCTGCTGGACGAAGCCACCAGCGCCTTGGACAGCGAGGTCGAAGCCGCCATCCAGGCCAGCCTCTACCAACTGATGGAAGGCAAAACCGTGGTCGCCATCGCCCACCGCCTCTCCACCATCGCCGCCATGGACCGCCTGATCGTGATGGACCAAGGCCGCATCGTCGAGCAAGGCAGCCATGCTGAGTTGCTGGCAGCAGGGGGTTTGTATGCGCGCTTGTGGGCGCATCAGAGTGGGGGGTTCTTGGGGGAGGAGGCGTGAGGGCGTCGGCTTTAGTCATGAAGCGTGTGCCTGTCGCTGCGTCGCCGTATGCTGTGACGGAAATCTGCTGCGGCTGGAGCGCGCAGAGAGGGATGGGGCATGATTCCGCTCATGTCACCCGGCCTTCGGCCTCCTTCTTTACTTCGCTGCATCACGCCCCATCCCTCTCTGCCTTTCCATGCGTCCTGGACTGCAACCGTCGATGAACATGGCTCGTGCAGATGAGGGCATCGCAAAGGCTCTCGCTCATGAACCGCGATAGGACACTTCATGAATCAAAGCGAACTTGAACGCCTGCTGATGCTTGAGATCCACAGAATCATTGCGGAATCCAGCGAGTCCGCGCTCTTGCCTCTTGGGAAAGCAGTGCCTGACGACGCCCGAGAGGGGTTCCTGACTGCAGCCGATATCGAGTCCGCTAAGCGGCTTGATCCTCTGGACATCACCCATCCGGTTTGGCAGAAGAGCATGCAAGCGACTATCGCGCGCAATGCCGTCCTGTCCTACCCACCCGACGGCGCGATCACGGACACCGACGCGGATGCGCTCGAAAGCATGAAGCTGACCGCCGCTCAGGAGCTCGTCTTAAAACGGCTCATTGCCCAAGCTTGCGAATGCGCCTTCATGAAGTTTTTCCACCTCCTGGACAATGTTGCAGCTCCGAAGGATGTTCCTCCGGCTCAATGGCAAGGCGTCCATTTCAAGTACGGCAGAGATGAAGGCGACATGCTGCATGACCAATTCGGCCAGCTTTACTTCGAGTTTCGACAACAACGGCATTGAAGCCCGAAAACCGCGTGATCGTGCTGGATGCCTACTACACCCCCTTGGCCATTTCTTCAGCAACTGTCTCTCGGCATTGTGGCCCTACATACCGCCCGAAAGGCAAGGCGGCCTTCGCCAGAGTAACCGTGGCGCCGCACCCACCACCCTTGCGCGGGGTGGGCCGCAGGGCGATTTGAGACGCGCTGTGGAGCATCAATCTCTTACTCGCAGCAGATGATTGAGCGTAACGAGCGCCAGTGAGTGAAGCGAGTTCTGCAGCGCCCAGGCCAGCGCGAGCACCGCAAGGGAGTCGGCGCCAGCCGACCGCCTCTCGCATGAGCCCTGGGGACCAGCCCGCGCCAGGGCCAGGCAATCCGCCAAGCCTTGAGCGATCCGCCCCAACTCGGCCTCAAGCTCCCCCACCCAACAGCCGAAAAGCGGTGATCGACGGGCCTCTCCTCCTTCACTGGTTTTCCCATGGCGCTTCCACCTTTGCTCAAAACCTTGGCCAGCCTGTGCTGTGCCGGGGTGGCGCTGTCTGCCACGGCGGGCAGCGTCAGCGTCACCGTGCGCGGCCAGCAGGGCCAGCCCCTGGTGGATGCGGTGTTGATGCTGGAGCCCCTCGGCGCCAAAGCGCCGGTCAAACCCATGGCCGAGGTGGAGATTGGCCAGCGCCAGCGGCGCTTTGAGCCCTTGGTCAGTGTGGTGACGGCGGGGACGGCCGTGAGTTTTCCGAACCGTGACACGGTGCGCCATCACGTGTATTCCTTCTCGCCGGCCAAGAAGTTCGAGATCAAGCTCTATGTGGGCAAGCCTGAAAAGCCCATCCTCTTTGAGCGCAGCGGTGTGGTGGTCTTGGGCTGCAACATCCATGACCAAATGGTGGGCTGGGTGGTGGTGACCGACACGCCCTGGTGGGCCAAGACGGCCGCACCCGGCACCGCCCGCTGGGACGAGGTGCCCAACGGCGCCTACCAATTGCGGGCCTGGCACCCCAGCCTGCCCGCAGGTTCGCAAGGGCTGCTCAAGCCGGTGACGGTGAACGGCAGTGAGCAGATCACCCTGGACTTGCCGGCCTCATGAAACACCGCCCTATCTACAGTGGCTTGGCAGGCCGGATCTTGGGCCTGTTCCTGGCCCTGATGCTGGTGGTGCAAAGCCTGGGCTTTTTGAGCATCCGCCACAGCATCGAGGCCAATGCGCGGGCGCTGCTGGAAGATGAGCTGGAAGTGGGCGAGCGCGTGCTGCAACGGCTCTTGGCGCAAAGCGCGCAGCAGTTGCAGCAAGGCGCGGCGCTGCTGGCCGCCGACTATGGCTTTCGTGCGGCGGTCAACTCCGAAGACAGCGCCACCATCCAAGACGCGTTGGCCAACCAGTCCGGCCGCATTGGCGCCACGCTGGCCGCTTGGCTGGGGCCGGACCTCCAAGTGCGGGCCGTCAGCGGCGGCGATGAGGCGCTGCGACAAGCCTTGGGCCAACTGCCGCGTCAAGCCGATGGCAGCCCGCAGCTCAGCCAGTGGCTGCTGGTCGATCAACAGGCCTACCAAGTGGTGACCGTGCCGATGAAGGCGCCGCTGTTGGTGGGCTGGGTGGTGATGGGCTTTCCGCTGACCGACGCAGCCCCCAAGGACTTGCATGGCTTGTCCGACCTGCACATGGCCTGGCTGAAGATCAGCCCCTCACAAACCCGTGTCGTGGCCAGCAGCCTGCCCGGCCTGTCTGCCAGCAACTTGGCCCAATGGCCGCTGGGTGCGGGGCAGGCCCAGGTGGCTGGCGTGGCGGTGCAAAGCCATGCCGTGTCGTGGCTCAAAACGCCCGAGGGCGAGCTGCGTGCCGTGCTGTGGCGCTCGGTGGACGCCGCGGTGGCCCCCTACCGCCGCCTGCAGTGGCTGCTGCTAGGCATCACGCTGCTGGGCTTGTGCGTGTTGGTGGCCGGCAGCGTGTGGACGGCACGGCGCGTCACCCGCCCTCTGCAAGCCTTGGTGGACGCCAGTCGCCGCGTTGGCGAAGGCGACTTCAAAACCCCGATCGCGCTGCCCCAAGCCGACGACGAGGTCACCGAGCTGGCCCAAGCCTTTGAGCAAATGCGTGGCAACGTGGACGCACGCAATGAAGCCATCCGCAGCTTGGCCTTCACCGACACCCTGACCGGCCTGCCCAACCGGGCGCGCTTCAGCGAGGCCTTGCAAGAGGCCTTGGATGAAGGCGGTCTGCCCGCCGCCGTGCTGCTGCTGAACCTGGACCGGCTGCAGCAGGTCAACAACAACCTGGGCTATGACAGCGGCAACCAAGTGCTGGTGCAAGTGGCTGAGCGCCTACAAAGCGTGGCCACCCCACGCAGGGGCCTGGTGGCGCGCTTCAGTGCCGACGACTTTGCGCTGCTGCTGCCCCATGCGGGCGTGGCAGAGGCCGAGCAAGCCGCCGCCGAGATCCATGAGGCCCTGGTGCCGCCGCTGCTGCTCAACGAGCACCCGGTGGATGTCAGCGCCGGCATTGGCATGGCCACCTACCCGGCCCATGGCGAAACGCCCGCAGTGCTGCTGAGCCACGCCGAGATGGCCATGCATGCGGCCAAACAGCGCAAGCTGGGCAGCCTGGTCTACAGCCCGGAGCTGAATGCCAGCAGCGCCCAGACTTTGTCTTTGCTGGGCGAGTTGCGCCGCGCCGTGCGCGAGGGCGAGCTGCGCTTGTTTGTGCAGCCCAAGCTGGCCGTGGGCAGCGGGCGCATCGTGGGCGGCGAGGCCCTGGTGCGCTGGCAACACCCGCAGCGCGGCATGGTGCCGCCGATGCAGTTCATCCCCTTTGCCGAGGACACGGGCTTCATCCACACCCTGACACTCTGGGTGGTGGAAGAGGCCGCCCGCATCGTGGCGGCATGGCGCACCCAGGGCTTTGAGGGGCGGCTGTCGATCAACCTCTCCACCCATGACATTGCCAAGCCCGACTTGCTGGACCAACTCGACGCCCGCTCGGCGGCTGCGGGTGTGCCGCCGAGTGCGCTGTGCTTGGAGATCACCGAGAGCGCCATCATGAGCGACCCGCAGCGCGCGGTGCAAACGCTGCAGGCCCTGCAAGCGCGGGGCTACAAGCTGTCCATCGACGACTTCGGCACGGGCTACAGCTCCTACGCCACGCTCAAGACCTTGCCGGTGCATGAGCTGAAAATCGACATGTCCTTTGTGCGGGCCATGGAGCGCGAGCCCAAGGACGCGATGATCGTGCGCTCCATCGTTGAGCTGGGCCATAACCTCGGCTTGAGTGTCGTGGCCGAAGGCGTAGAGAACGCCACCGTGCTGGAGCGCCTGCACGCCATGGGCTGCGATGAGGCCCAAGGCTGGCACATTGGCAAGCCCATGCCCGCCGCAGAATTGGACGCCTGGCTGCAGCAGCGCCAGACCGCTGCCACACCCGGCTGATCAGCCCGCAGGCGCGGCCACCGGCACGATGGCGGCCACCGGCTCGGGCGCCAGCAAGGTGCCCGCACGCAGGCCGCGCCAAGTGGCCATCAACAGGCTCAAGATCACCAGCGTGCTCAGCGCCAGCAGCAGCGGGCCCAGCACCGCCAACGCGCTACCCGGTGTGGCCAAGCGCAGCGTCAGCGCCGTCAGCGCCGTCAGCGGAAAGCTCACGCCCCAATGCGGCAGCGCAAAAGGCAGGGCGCGCAGGCGCGGCGCCAGGCTGGCCACCCACGCTGCGACAAACAGCGCCATGCCCCACAACAGCCAGCCGCCCTGGGCGGGTGCGCCCAGTTGCAGCACCGCCAAGCCCACCACGGCGGGTGGCGCGATAAAGATGAAGTTCATGGGCAGGAGGCGATCCGGCCAAGCGCCCTGCACCAGGATGCGGGCCATCAGCAGCGTCCAGACCACGGGCCAGAACAGCACGCCCACGCCCAACTGGGCCGTTGCCCACAGCTCATGCCCCAGCGGCACACCGCCCAGCGGTGCCAGCACATTGCCCACGATAGGGATGAACAAAGCGGGCGTCACCGCCGGCCACTGCAAGCCGCCTTGCGCTTTAGGCTGCCACCAACGTGCCAGCACCCAAAAGGTGACACCCAACTGCCCCACCGAGCCCACCCACCACAGGCCGGCCGCCACCGCGCTGGGGCCAAACAGCGCCACGCCCACGGTGGCCAAGAGCATCAGTGAGATGGGCAAGGTGGCCACAAAGGCGTGCCGCACCGGATGGCGCAGGTCTTCTTGCCAGGCCTCGGGGTGGCGCTGCAGGCGCAGCAAGGTGCCCGCTGCCAAGACGATGAAGATCAGGGCCGCCAACGCACCCAAGACCAGCGCGATGCCGCTGGCCATCTCGCCCATCAGGCCTTCGGCGCGGTGCCAGGCCAGCGAGAGGCCGGCCACGCCCATCACCATGGTGAACCAGCCGGGATGCAGAAACTTCAAAGGGGCATTGGAGGAGGTCATGAGCGCCTGGGGGAAATCAAGGACAAGATAACAGGTGCGGATGATGCATCATCCAAGACTTATAGAGATTGACCTCACTCACCCCGGAGTTTTCCATGAGCGTGAAATCCATTGTGCTGGCCGGTGTGCTGGCCGCCACCTGCAGCCTGAGCTTCGCCCAAGACAAGGTGGTGTATCACATCAATGACGCAGCCAGCCAAGCCTTGTCGGGCCTGCGCAATCTGCGCAACCACCTGGACGTGGACCCCAGCGCCAAGATCACCGTGGTGAGCCATGGCGAGGGCGTGGACTTTTTGATGGAAGGCGCCAAAGACCGCAATGGCAATGCCTATGACGCCTTGGTCTCGGCCTTGGTGGCGCGGGGCGTGAGCTTTGAGGTCTGCGAGATCACCCTGAAGAACCGCAGCCTCAAGAAGGAGCAGTTCATTCAAGAGGCCAACTTCACCCCCTCGGGTGTGGTGCGGATTGCGCGGCTGCAAACCCAGGGCTTTGGCTACATCAAGCCCTGAGTGTGCGCTCGGTCAGTGCCCGCCTGAGGAGCCATGCAGGCGCGCATGCACGCGCTGCGTGGCCTTCCACACCGCCCACAGCACCAGCGGAATGGAGGCGCCGGCCAGCATCTCGGGGTTGAGCGGCAGGCCCGCTGCCTTGGCGGCCTTGCCGCCATAGAGCACGAGGCTGATGACGTAATAGCTGATGGCCGCAATGGAGAGGCCCTCCACCGTGGTTTGCAGGCTGAGCTGCAGGTCTTGGCCGCGGGTCAGCTTGGCCAGCAACTGCTGGTTTTGATGCTCGGTGGCAATGTCCACCCGCGTGCGCAGCAGGCTGCTGGCGCGCTCAATGCGGGCCGACAGCGCATTCAGGCGCTGCGCCGTGGCCGCCACGGTGGCCATGGCGGGTGAGAGCCGCCGCTGCATGAACTCGCCCAAGGTCTGGGTGCCTGGGATGGCTTTTTCGCGCATCTCGGCGATGCGCTGGCGCACCAAGCCGTCATAGGCCAGGGTGGCCGAGAAGCGGTACATGGACTCGGCCGTGGCCCGCTCCACCTTGGCCGCGACACTGATCAGGGTATCCAACAAGACCTGCTCCGACTCCTGGTGCGCGTCCAGGCGGGCCGTGACATCGGCCAGCGCCCGCTCGGCCTCGGCCAGCGGCGCGGCCAAGCTCTTGGCCACCGGCAGGCCACGCAAGGCCATCAGCCGGTAAATCTCCATCTCCAGCAGGCGCTGGGAGACGCGGCCCGCACGGGTCTCGGTGGTGCCCGGCGGCATCACCAGCACCATGCGCTCAAAGCCATCGTCGCGCAGCTTGAACTTGGTCACCGCCAGCGAGTGCCCATGGCCCATCAACGACGCCACCACGGTGCCGCCGCCCAGCCAGCGCTGGGCCAAGGCCAAGGCGGCCGGTGCATCGTCCAAGGAGTGCTCCACCAAGGCGGTTTGCACGGCCGCCATGGTGCGGCCCGGGATGCCGGCCAGCCAGTCGGTGCCCACCAACATGCCACTGAGCAGGTCCGGCTCCTCGGCCCCCAAGCCCGTGCCTTCGGGCAGCGGCTGCACCAGAACATAGCGGGTGTACTCGCTGTGGCGCTCCCACTTCAGGGTGCGGCCCCCCAGGCGCAGGCGCAAGAAGTTGCCCTGCAAAGCCTCCAGCACCAGCCCGTCTTGGCCGGGCAGGCGGCGCAGGTGGGCCCATTCCTGCTCACGGCTGACGGCGTCGTTCAGCACCACCACCAGCACTACCAAAGCGGGCAAGCGGATACGGGCCGGGGGGCGGGCATGGACCTCGTTGTGTAACTCGGTGCGTTGCTCATCCATCGTCGGCAGGCAAGGTGTGCGGGCGTGGGCAGGCGTGGTGTTGGGCATGGCAAAACCTCAGAGACTTTGGCCTCAAGTATCAAGGACAGCGCGCGCCAGCCGATGACCATCTACCACCCAAGCCTGAAAACCCGTCGCCCCTGTTGCCAGCAAGCACTTGCAACGTCTCTTCCCCTGCTTGCCAAGACTCAGCACAATCCGGCCCGCTGTGCCGCTTTCAGCCTCTTCAAGGACTCTCCATGCGCCTACTCGCCCTTGCTGCAAAAACCTCTGCCCTCGGGCTCCTGATCATCGGGCTCGCCCCCAGCGCCAGTGTGGCCGCAGAGGTCGCTGACCGCGTCGCCACCAGCAAAACCGTCAAGGTCTGCATCTGGCCCGATTACTACGGCATCACCTTGCGCAACCCCCGCACCCAGCAACTCACCGGCATCGACATCGAGCTCTCCACCGAGTTCGCCAAAGACCTGGGCGCCAAAGTCCAGTATGTGGACTCCTCCTTTGCCAAGCTGGTCGAGGATGTGACCACCGACAAGTGCGATGTGGCCATGTTTGCGGTGGGCGTCTTGCCCGCACGGGCCAAGGTGCTGCGCTTCAGCCAGCCCTATCTGCAAAGCGACATTTATGGCGTGACCACCCGCTCTAACCGCACCGTCAAGCAATGGAGCGACATCGACAAGCCTGGCGTGCTGGTGGCCGTGCAGGCCGGCACCTTCATGGAGCCGGTGATGACCGACGCCTTGAAGCAAGCCAAGATGGTGGTGGTCAAACCCCCGCAGACGCGCGAACAAGAGCTGGAGGCCGGCCGCGTGGATGTCTTCATGACCGACTACCCCTACAGCCGCCGCTTGCTGGATAACGCCGACTGGGCCAAGCTGATCTCGCCGCCCACGCCCTTTTTTGTGCTGCCCTATGCCTATGCGGTGAAGCCGGGCGACGACGCCTGGCTGAAGAAAGTGGACGACTTTGTCGCGCGCATCAAGAAAGACGGGCGTCTGGACGCTGCGGCCAAGCGGGCCGGCTTGAGTGAGATTGTGGTCAAGAAATGACAGACTCGGCCAAGCGCGCCGTCTTGCCTGAGTGGCTGACTGAGCGCGCCGCCTGGTGGGCGGGCTTCTCCCTGCTGGCCTGCATGTTGATGGCCTTGGCGGCCTTCATGGTCATCGAGCTCAAGGGGATGGAGCAGCAGGCGCTGGACCGCACGGCCTTGAACGCCAGGGCGCTGGAAGACCATGCCAACCGCGCTTTCAACACGGTGGATGTGGTATTGGGCGCGGTGCAGGACACCATTGCCCAAGACACCGCCACCCATGCTGGCCGCCTGCAAGGCGAACACGACCTGCACCTGACCCATGCCGAAGGACTGGGCCAAACCATGGCCACCTTGCTGCAAGGCCTGCCCTTTGTGCGCAGCTTGTCGGTGGTGAACCCACAAGGCAAGGTCACCGCCAGCTCGCTGCCGGCCAATGTGGGCGCGCAAGTCGATTTGGCCGCTTTGGGCACAGCCGAGCGCCCCAACGGCGGTGTGGTGCCCCGCTTGCTGGCCGGGCGAGACCTGGGCCAGTGGGCGCTGGACCGCGCCACCGGCACCCCTCCGCAGAACAACCAGAGCTTCATGCCGGTGCTGCTGCGGCTCAGCGGTGACGCCGCGACCGCGCCCTGGCTGGTGGCCACCATCAACCCTGACTACTTTGCCAACCAGCACGCACTGACCTTGGACAACGAGCGGGCCGTGGGCGCACTGCTGGCTTTTGACGGCGTGCTGCTGACCGGCACCTCGGCCCTGCGGGCCGAGCCGGGTCAGTCCATGCACACGCACATTGCCTTCCAGCAGTTTTTGCCTGATCGCGAGAGCGGCAACCTGATCGACAAAGGGCTGGACGGCCAAGCCGCCGTGCTGGCCTTCCGCAGCCTGCGCCGGCAGCCCTTGGTGGTCATGGTGGAGCAGCCCTACGACCAAGCCATCGCCGACATTTGGCCGCTGGCCCAAGCCGCATGTTTAGGCGCCTTGGTGGCCAGTGTGGTGATCTTGGGGCTGGCCTCGCTGGCGGCCCGCAGCCTGCGCAGCCATGAGCATGTCACCCTGGCGCTGCACAGCGCGAATGAGCGGGTGGCCGACAGCGAACGCGAGCTGCGCGTGCTCATTGAGGGCGTGCGCGAGTGGATCTTCCGCACCGATGCCTCAGGGCGGCTCACCTATGTGAACCCACGCTGGCAGCAAATCACCCAAAGGCCAGACGCTGAAGCGCTGGGCGTGCCGCTGCAGCGTCTGATGGTGGAGCGCGACCGCGCTGCCGTCGATCAGCTCATTGCCCATGCCGCTCGTGGGCCGCAAAGCCCCTTGCCGGTGGAGCTGAGCACGGCCTCTGGTGTTGGCTTACCGATGGAGTTGAGCCTCTCGGCCTTGCATGGGCCAGACGGCAGCCTGCAGGGCTTCGCCGGCTTTGGCGCCGATGTCTCGGCCCGTGAGAGCGCCCGCCGCCGCCTGCAAGCGCAACTCGACTTCACCGCCCAGCTGATTGAGGCCACGCCCACACCGATCTTCGTCAAGGATGACCAAGGCCGCCTGGTGATGGTGAACAAAGCATGGACGGAGCTGACCGGCCTGTGCCTGCTGGGCCAGGCCGCAGGCCAAGGCGGTGAGCCGGCCGAGACCGAGGCCGAGCTCGCTGCCTTGAATGCCGGCGAGGTGGTCCGCAAGGAGGGGATTCACCGCCGCAGCGATGGCGCGCTGCGCCACACCATCACCACCAAGGTCAGCTTCACCCAAGTCGATGGCACACCGGCAGGAGTGATTGGCAACATCGTCGACGTCACCGAGTTCCGCGAGGCCGAGCGTGCCACGCGCCTGGCGCGCGACGCGGCCGAGAACTCCAACCGCGTCAAGAGCGAGTTCATTGCCAATATGTCGCACGAGCTGCGCACACCGCTGCAGTCCATCATTGGCTTCTCTGAGCTGGGCGTGAAGTACAGCCAGGAGCACGCGCGCCTGCACACCATGTTCGACCGCATCCACGTGGGCGGGCAACGCATGTTGGCCCTGGTGAACGACCTGCTCGATGTGGCCAAGCTCGACGGCGATGCCCAAGGCATGCAGTTGGCCAGCACCGATCTTTCGCTGCAGGTGCAAGAAGTCCTGGCCGAGTTTGAGCCGCTGGCAGGGCCCCGCGGCGTGAGCTTTACCTGGGAGCAGGGGGCCGCGGTGGCGCCCATGCAGCTCGATGCCTTCCGCATCCAACAAGTCTTGCGCAATGTGATTGCCAACGCGCTGCGCTTCTCGCCCGATGGTGGCGTGATCCGCCTGGTGCTCAGCAGCCAGGCCCAAACGGTGCAGCTCACGGTCAGCGACCAAGGCCCCGGCATTCCGGAGGATGAGCGCGAGCACATTTTTGAGCCCTTCGTGCAGTCCAGCCGCACCAAGGACGGCTCCGGCGGCACGGGCTTAGGGCTGACGATTTGCCGCCGCATCATGCAGGCGCATGGCGGCTGGATTCAGGCGGCCAACAACCCGCAAGGCGGGGCGCTCATCACGCTGGCTTGGCCGCTCAACAGCGCCGCTGCCGGCTGACCGCCTCAGCCCGTCAAGACGGGCAAGCTCAGAAGAAATCCACCACCGCCGGCGCGGGTGCCGCCACCTTGGCGGCAGCGCGTGGCGGGGGCGCCATGGGCGCCGACATGGCGCTGACAGGCACCGGCGGCGGCATGGTGTGGGAGATTCGAAAGGCCGCCAGCACTTGGCTCAGGCCGCCCGCATGTTGGGCCAAGGTGCGCGAGGCCTCATCCGCCCGCTCCGCCACTGCGACGTTCTGCCGCGTCAGCTCGTCCAGGTCCTTCACGGCCTGAGTCACCGCCTCAATGCTGTTGGCATGTTCATCGGTGTCGGCCGACAAGCTTCGGAAGACATTGCCCGCTCGCTGCACCGCCTCGACCAAGTGCTGCATGTTGTCGCCGGCTGAATCGGCCAAGTGATTGCCCTGCTCCACGGTCTGCAGCGAGTCCGCGATCAGGCCCTTGATTTCTTTGGCCGCGTCCGAGGCCCGCATGGCCAGCGACCTCACCTCGGAGGCCACCACCGCAAAGCCGCGGCCTTGCTCACCGGCTCGGGCGGCCTCAACGGCTGCATTCAAGGCCAGGATATTGGTCTGAAAGGCAATGCCGTCAATCACCGCAATGATGTCGGTGATGCGGCGCGCCGATTGGTCAATGTGGCGCATCTGCCCGACCATCTGGTCAATGATCTTGCCGGCACCCGAGGCCAACTCCGAGGCCGCGTCGGCATGGGCTCGCGCTTCCAGCGCTGCCTCGGCACTGGACTTCACGATGACCGTGATTTGCTCCAACACCATCGCGGCATCCCGCAGGCCATTGGCGCTGCTCTCGGTGCGCTGCATCAACTCGGTCCCACTGTCTTTGAGCACATCGGAGACCCCGTGCACCCCCTGCGTAGAGGCCTCGACTTGGCGCAGCGCATCGGCCATGCGGTCTTGGACATGCTTCAGGCGCTGGCCGAGCTGAGATTCGGCGCGCACGGCGTCGAAGTTCAGGCGGATCGGGCCGTCACTGCCCATGGCCTTGACCAGGAACTCAATGTCAAAGCGCTCGCGGTCTCGCCGCCCGCCCACCCAAGCCACATAGACCAAATAGGCCGTCTGCGATGCCACGACCACCACGGCCAGGCTCAGTGCAGCACCATTCATGCCGGGACTTAAACCCCACTGGGACAAGGTCATCAGGTGCGCCGTCATCAGCACGCCTGCAGCCGCAATCAGCGGCCAAGCCCGATACACCGGCAGCACCGACAGGGTCAACATCATGAGCAGCACATACTCGGCCCGGCCCCCCGCCAACACCACAGGGGCTGCACTCAGGGCGGTGGCCAGCAGTGCCAACACCCAGCGCAGCCAAGTGTCTCCCGCCCAGCGGTAGGCCAGCAGCGGCGTCACCAGCAGCACTGCGCCCATCGTCAGCTGCGTGGCCCCTGCGAGCGGCCCATCGAAGGTCAACGCCACGCAAAGCGCACCCAAGGCAATGGACAGCACCACCATGGTGTAGTCCATGCGGCGCAAGGTACTGGCAGGAAGCAAGGTGGTGGGCATAAGGGTTCGCAGTCTTCGGCAAGTTCTCGCAATATCGCGCGAACCACCACCGCGCAAAGGCTGCAACATCAGCCCATTCGCCCCCTGTTTCTGCTTATCAGCGCTGTAGCGGCGGCCTAAAGTGCGCGTCAGCGGGTGGCTGCGGCTGTCGCTGCGGAGCCATCATCTGGGAGCGCCCATGAAACGTGTGTTGATCGTTGACGACCAAGCCGATATCCGAGAATTGGTTCGGATGACCCTGGAGCTGCAAGACTATGACTTGCACGAAGCCGCCAATGGCGAAGACGGGGTCAAGCAAGCCCAAGCCCTGACCCCGGACTTGGTGCTGATGGACGTGATGATGCCCGGTGCCATTGACGGCATCGAGGCTTGCCGGCGCATTCGCAACGACCCGCGCCTGAAACGCAGCAAGGTCGTGATCCTCAGTGCCAAGGCTCGGCCGGAAGACCGCGCCACCGGCTTGGCCGCCGGTGCGACAGACTATCTGGTCAAGCCTTTCAGCCCTCGCGAGCTGCTGCAACTGGCGGCCAGGTTGGCCTAGTGCCCAGGGCTTAGCGCACCTTAGACAACAAGGACTGGACTTCGTCCATCACCTCGGCGAGCTGCTTGCGGCCGCGGGCGTTGTCGTTGACCTTCCCGGCCAACTCTTGCTCCATGACGCAGACGGTCATGCGCACATAGGTGCTGTCCAACGCCTTGCGAACAGCCGACATCTGCCCTGCAATGTCGAAAGCAGTTTCACCACCTTCGATCATGCGTTGAATGCCCCGCAGCTGCCCTTCGGCACGCTTGAGGCGGTTCAGCAAGTCGGTCCGGCTCTTCTCGTGTTGCAGTACTGCCATGATCAAGCTCTCTTAACTAAGATCAAGCCATATTAGACGAGATTTGTATCTCAATCTATAACATCTTTGTCACTACAAATCTGGAAAGCCGCAAAAACAAGGAAAAGTCCCGCAAAGCCACTTATGTCCGATGGACAAGCACAGCGGCCTGCGGCATCTGAGGCGGGCGTGTCGAGCGCTCTAGCCCCCGTCCCAGCTCGGCTCGGCACCATAGCGGCATTCCTGCGGCGGTTGGCCGCACCCAGGCGCCTGTCTGGACGGACGGCGTCCTTCAGCGGCACGACCGGTCACGGCGGCGTCACGCCCTTGAACGACGTGAGAGCCAGCTCCACAAAGGCCCTGACCTTGGGGGCCAGAAACCGTGCACTGGCGAACACCGCACTCACCGGCACCTCGGGCGGCACCCAGCCCGGCAGCACACCACGCAGTAACCCTGCGGCCACCAGCGGCTCGCCAATCAGCTGCGGCAGCAGCGCAACGCCCAAGCCCGCAGCCGCCGCATCGCGCACCGCGAAACTGCTGCTGGCCCTGAACCGCGCCTGGATCAGCGGCACGCGGCTGGTGTCCCCGTCGCGGGATAGCACCCAGGCTGTGGTGGCACTGCCCGGCGCAAACACCAGCAACTCATGCCGGGAAAGCTCCTCCGGCGTGCGGGGCACGCCGCGCTGCTGCAAATAGGCAGGCGCCGCATACAGCGCATAGCTCAGGCTGCCCAGGCGCCGGGCCGTGAGCGTGGAGTCGGGCAGATGGCCAACCCGGATCGCCAGGTCAAAGCCCTCGTGCACCACATCGACGATGCGGCCCGTGATCTCGGCCTCCACCTTCATCTGGGGGTAGCGCGCCAAGTAGTCGTGGATCCAGCCGCTGACGGCCAACATGCCGAACTCCACCCCACAGGTCAGCCGCAGCGTGCCGCGCGGCTCGGCCTGGGACTGCTCCACCGCCTGGCGGGCATCGTCCACCGCCGCCAAGATGGCCACACCGCGCTCGTGGAACTCCCGGCCCACCTCGGTCAAGGACAGCGAGCGCGTGCTGCGCTCCAGCAGGCGCGCCCCCAACTCGCGCTCCAACTGGCTCACCACCCGCGACAAGTGCGCCTTGTGCGTGCCTAGCGCGTCTGCGGCACGGGTGAAGCTGCCGGTCTGCACCACCTTGATGAAGGCCTGAAGGGCTTGCAAGTCCATTGTTGTCTCCTTTGGTAACACATGGTGCCATAGACAGATATTTATCAATTCTCAGGCAAATGACAAAGTGCGGGCATCGCTGATCCAAGGAGCCTCTTCATGAGCCTGCAAGACACCAACCCCGTCAACCCCCGCGCCCCTAAACGCGTGGCCATCGTCATCGCCAACCCGGCGGTCTCCAGCACCACCGGCTGGCCGGTGGGCTTTTGGTGGAGCGAGCTGACCCACCCCTACCTGGCCTTCCACGAAGCGGGCTATGAGGTGGAGGTGTTCAGCCCGGACGGTGGCGCCTGCCAGGCCGACGGCATGAGCGACCCCAACGACGCCAGCGGCTACAGCCAAAGCGACCTCATCAGCCAAGGCTTCATCCACACGCCCGCACTCAAGGCCCTGGTCGAGAACACCCGGCCGGTGGCCGAGATCGCGCTGGACCGCTTCGACGCCCTCGTCGTGGCGGGTGGCCAGGCCCCCATGTTCACGTTCGAGCGGGCCACCGAGCTGCATGCCAAGTTCGCCGCCTTCTTTGAGGCCGGCAAAGTGGCCGCCGCCTTGTGCCACGGCGTGGCAGTGCTGGCCTATGCCAAGACTCGCAGCGGCGAGTTCATCGCCAAAGGCCGCACCGTGACCGGCTTTGCCAATGTGGAAGAAGACTTCGCCGACAACGCCGTGTGGAGCTACGGCCTGCTGCCCCGCGACCAGCACGTCATGCCGTGGCGCATTGAAGACAAGCTGCGCGAGATCGGCGCCAACTATGTGCAGGCCGGCCTGTGGCGCAGCTTTGCCGTGCGCGACGGCAACCTGATCACCGGCCAGCAAAACTTCTCCGGTGCCGAGACCGCGCGCCTGGTGATCGAGGCCCTGGGCCGCTGAGCGCCCTGGCAGACCCACCCCCTTCTTTTCTGCTTGCTACACCATGAACAAACGTCAATTCCTCTCTCTCGCAGCCAGCGCTTTAGCGGCCACCACGGTGCTGAGCACCACAGCCTCTGCCGCCGAAGGCCCCGCCCCCAAAGGCCGTGTGCTGCTGGTCGCCGCCAATATGAGCAAAGCGGGCAATGGCTGGCCGGTCGGCGTCTGGGCGGCTGAAATCAGCCACCCTTATGACGAGCTGGTGCATGCGGGCTATGCCGTGGACATCGTCAGCCCCGAGGGCGGCGACCTCTTCATCGACCCCTACTCCGACCCTCGCCACGAGAGCGGCTATTCAGCCCAAGACATCGTCAGCCTGGGCTTCCTGACCTCGCCCAAGACATCAGCCCTGCTCAAAGGCACGCGCGCCTTGGCATCGGTCAAGGTCGGCGACTATGACGCGGTCATCGTCGCCGGTGGTCAAGCGCCCATGTTCACCTTCCGCAGCGACAAGGCCTTGCAAGCCTTGCTGGCGGCCTTTTACGAGGCCAAGAAGCCGACCGCCGCCTTGTGCCACGGTGTCGCCGCGCTGGTGGACACCAAGCTGGGCAACGGGCGCTACTTGATCGCCGGCAAAAAGGTCACCGGCTTCTCCTTGGCCGAGGATCAGTTCGTCGAGAAAGCCATTGGCGCCAAGCTGTTCGACTGGTACGTCGTGCCGGCCATGAAGGAGCGCGGCGCCCGCTATGTCCAAGGCGGCATGTGGGCCGACTTTGCCGTCGCAGACGGCCACCTCATCACCGGCCAGCAGCAGCACAGCGGCCGCAGCGTGGCGCGCCTGGTCATCGCCCAACTCTCACCACGCAAGTCCAAAGCCTGACCAGGGAGCAGCCCCATGAACATCACCTTCATCGGTTACGGCAATGTCGGCGCGCCCTTGGCCGACCACCTGCAGCGCCTGGGCCACCAGGTCACCCTCGCTGCGCGCGACCCCAACTCCGAGGCCGTGCGCCAAGCCCAGGCCCGCAACCCGGCCTTGCAAGCTCGGCCCATGGAGCAGGCTGTGCAGGAGGCCGATGTGGTCTTCCTGGCCACACCTTACAGCGTGAATGAGCAAGTCATCCCGCCTCTGGCCAATGCCTTGGCCGGCAAGGTGTTGGTGGACTGCACCAACCCGGTCGGCCCCGGGCTGAGCCACGGCCTGGCCAGCCAGCAAGCCGGCTCACAAGCCCTGCAAGCCCTGGCACCCCAAGCGCGGGTGGTCAAGGCCTTCACCATCTACGGCTATGAGAACTTCGAGAACAGCGCCTACCCCGGCTACAACGTGCTGCCCACCATGATGTACTGCGGCAACGACGCGCCCGCCAAGCAAACCGTTGCCGGCCTGATGGCCGCCCTGGGCTGGGCGCCCTTGGATGTGGGCGGGCTGGAGCAAGCCCTGCACCTGGAGCACATGACCCTGCTGTGGGTGCGCATGGTGCGGGTGATGGGCCACTCGCCAAACATGGTGTGGGCGGCCTTGACACGATGACTCGCCGAGCGACAGCCATGACACCACCGACCTTGCTGATCACCGGCGCCACTGGCCAAGTTGGCGGCGCGCTCTTACCCTTGCTGGCCCAGCACCCGGCTGGGCTGCTGGCGGGCAGCACTCAAGGCCACGCGGTGGCCGGGGTTCCCGGCCGCGCGGTGGACTTCACGCGGCCCGACACCCTGGCCCAAGCCTTCACTGGCGTGGAGATCGCCTTCATCGTCATCCCCTTGCACCCAGGCATGGTGGAGATGGCCAAGAACGTGGCGCGTGCCGCACAGGCGGCAGGGGTCAAGCACTTGGTTCGCATCTCTGGCGCGGGGGCCGACCCGCTCTCGCCGCTGGCCATCGCCCGCGCCCAAGGCCAGGTCGACCAAGCCCTGCAAGACAGCGGTGTGCCCTGCACATTCCTGCGGCCCAAAAACTTCATGCAGAACTTCAGCAGCTTCCAAGCCGGCATGATCCAGTCGGGTCGCTTCTATTCGTCGCACGGCGATGGCCGCGTGCCCTTTGTGGACGTGCGCGACATTGCCGCCGTGGCTGCCACCGTGCTCAAAGACCCCGCAGCCCATGCCCGCCAGGCCTATGTGTTGACCGGCCCCGAGGCCCTCACGTCCCAAGAGGCGGTGGCGGCCATTGCCAACGCCACCGGACGGCCCGTCACATGGGTCGCGATCCCTGAGGCTTCTGCGGTGCAGGCGATGCGTGAGATGGGCATGCCCGACTTCGCGGTCGATGTCATGTCCAGCCTGAACCAAGCCATTGCCGCAGGCCTGGTGGCCGAAGTGACAGACACCGTGCAGCAATTGACGGGCCAGCCACCACGCCGCTTTGAAGACTTTGTGCAGCAGCACCTCAGCGCCTGGCAGATGGCCTGATTGCGCCCGGAACACCCCCTGCATCTCACCCCGCCCACCAGAGCGCCATGTCCAAGGTCCCCGCCCACTTGCCGCCCCACGCCCACGGCCGCAAAGCCACCTGGTTCGAACTCTTCTTCGACCTGGTGTTTGTGGTGGCCGTGGCGCAGCTCTCCGGCGCCTACGCGCACCACTACACCTTGGGTGGGGCCGTGCAGTTCGCGCTGGCTTTCTTGGCCATGTGGTGGTGCTGGCTGGGCCACACCTTTTATGGCACGCGCTTTGACCAAGACCTGCCGCGCCAGCGCCTGCTGGGCTTTGCGCAGATCAGCGCGGTCTGCTTGATCGGCTACGGTGTCACGGCGCCATTGACCGAACGCGCCTGGGCCTTTGGCATCGGGCTGGCCGCCTTCAAGCTGCTGCTGGCAGGCGCCTACCAGACCGAGCGGCGTTGGCTGGGCGCTGCGGGCCTGATCCGGGCCTACAGCACGCTCTATGCAGTGCAAGCGGCCTTGTGGCTGGCCGGTGTCGCGTGGCCCGGCAGCGAGCGCTGGGCCTGCTGGTCCTTGGCCCTGGGGCTGGACTTGCTCTCGCCCTGGCTGGTGGCGCGCCACACGGCCGAAGTGCCGCCCCACCCCGAGCATCTGCCCGAACGCTTTGGCCTGTTCACCATCATCCTGCTGGGCGAAGGGATGGCCTCGGTGGTGCATGCGTTGGACCATGGCGAGCACCTCCACCTCTCTAGCGTGATCGCCGCCGGGCTGGGTGGGCTGCTGAGCTTTGCGCTGTGGCGGGCCTATTTCGACCGCGTGCGGGGCCATGGCGAGCGCCACATTGCGGACGCCGCCGCCGGCCGCCGCATGCGCCTCTGGGCCTACGGCCATGTGCCGCTCTACCTGGGCATTGCCAGCCTGGCCGCCGGCACCGTGGCCTTGTCCAGCCCCGACGCACTCACACTCCGCAGCGCGGCCATCTATGGCGCAGGCCTGCTGCTGGCGGTTTTGGGTTTGGGGCTGTTGGGGCGGGCCAAGACTACGCAGTCTGCGCCCGGAGATGGATGAAGGCGTGCTCAGCGCCCCGGCGAGCAGCGCCGGCTACCGCGGCTTTCGAGCGCTCAAGACATGCAGCACATAGCGCTGCCGAACAGGCTCACCGGCCCGGGCGTCTTGGGCGCTCAGCGTGAACACAAAGCGGCCAGGCTGTGTGGGATGCCCCGATAGCAGCCCCGTCGCATCCAGCGTCAGGCCTACATCGTCCAAGCGACCAGACTCCAGCACCACCGAGTAGGGCGGTTGGCCGCCCCTGATGAGCGCCTGTGCGTAGCGCTGCCCAACCACCGCCGAGGGCAAGCGGATGACGGCCGCTGGCGCGTCGGCTGGCGACACCTGTGGCGGGCCGTCTGATGCGCGGCCGGGCTGAGGCGCCAACACAGCAGCGCCCACCAGGGCCATCCAGGCCAGCGCGATGGCCGTGCTCTTTGGGGGGAGCCAATAAAAAGCCCCATCAGCAGTCACTGTGGGGCTTGGGTGCAGAGGGATCACCGGGCTGTTTGACGGTCAGAACGGGATGTCGTCATCCATGTCGTCAAAGCCGGTCGACGACTTGGGCGCAGGGCGGGGAGCCGGGGCTTCGCGGCGCGGGGCGGGGGCGGCGCGGGGCGCGGGGGCTTCGCGGCTGTAGCCTTCGTCGTCGCCACCGCCACCACCGCCGCCACCGTCACGGCCGCCCAGCAGTTGCATGGAGTCGGCGACGATCTCAGTGGTGTAGCGGTCTTGGCCTTCTTTGTCTTGCCACTTGCGGGTCTTCAGGCGGCCCTCGATGTAGACCGGGCGGCCTTTCTTCAGGTATTCGCCAGCGATCTCGGCCTGGCGGTCATAGAGGACCACCGAGTGCCATTCGGTTTCTTCCTGGCGCTCGCCGCTGTCGCGGCTCTTCCAGTTGCGGGTGGTGGCGATGCGCAGATTGCACACGGCGGCACCGTTGGGGGTGTAACGCACCTCGGGGTCGCGCCCCAGGTTGCCGAGGATGATGACTTTGTTGACGGATGCCATGGGCGCTCCCTGGGTCGGCTTCAAAAAAGGGGGCGCGGCAGCCTCAAACGGTTCAGGGCCGAAGCGCCGCGCGGCCCTGGATTGTGCCGCATGCCATGGCTTTGGGCGCTCCCCTCAGAGGGGCCAGCGCCCGCCCCCGAATTGGTGCCACACTTTGCCCATGGCCTGATCGATGGAGACTGCTATGCCTTCCCCCTTGCACCTGGCGCGCCCCGCCTTGTCGGGCCTCTTGCTGAGCTGCGCGATGCTCAGCGCCTGCGCGGCGCCCGCCAACAAGCCCGCGGCCAATGCCCCCGCCGCCGTGCCCGCCGGGGCAACGGCCTTGGCGCAGCAAGTGCGCGACGAGATTGGAGAAGCTGCCTGCACCAGCGACGCCCAATGCCGCACCATCGGTGTGGGCCACCGCGCCTGTGGCGGGCCGGAGGCCTGGCTGGCGTGGTCCACCAGCGCCAGCCATGAAGCCAAGCTCAAGCAACTGGTGGAGGCTTATGGCCAAGCCCGCAAGGCCGAGGTCGAGCGCTCGGGGATGATGTCCATTTGCGCCATGCTGCCGGACCCGGGCGCCCAGTGCGTGGCGCAACGTTGCACCCTCAAAACGCGCGGCGCCTCTCCGGCCGTGATGTAAGGCGCCCACGCTCCTAGCGCGGCACCAGCCCCAGCTGCGCCCTGAAGAAGCCCTGCACCAGGGCCAGGCCGCGCAGCTCTTGCGCCCGGGTGTGGCCCAGGCTGTGGCCCAACTGGTCGTCCACCCACAGCCACACTGGCTGGCCGCTGCGGCTGGCGGCCTGCAGGCGGGCGGCCGTCTTGGTGCTGTTCCACAGCGCCACACGCGGGTCGCTCATGCCGTGGGTGATGAGCACGGCCGGATAGGCCGCGCCGTCGCGGATGTGGTGGTAGGTGCTCATGGCCAGCAAGGCCTTGAAGTCGGCCTCGCGGCGCACGGTGCCGAACTCGGGCACATTGGTGGGCCCATAAGGCTCGCGCTCGGCGCTGACCATGTCCAGCGCGGCCGAAGAAAACACCACCGCGCCAAACAACTCCGGCTGCTCGGTCATGGCCCGCCCAGCCGCAATGCCCCCGGCGCTCACGCCCCACAGGCCGAGCTTGGCGGGTGAGGTCCAGCCCTGCTGCTGCAAAAAGCGCGCGCAGGCGATGGTGTCCAGCCAGGTGTTGGCCTTGGTGGCTTTGCGGCCGGCCTCATACCAGGCGTCGCCCTTGGCCCCCCCACCGCGCACATTGGCCACGGCATACACCCCACCAGCCTTGACCCACGAGGCCGCAAAGGCGCTGAAGTGCGGCTCCTCGGTGTGCCCATAGGCGCCGTAGGCCCACAGCACGGTGGGGTGGCTGCCGTCCAGCACCAAGCCCTTGCGGTGCACGATGGACATGGGCACCAAGGCGCCGTCATGGCTGGGCACCAGCACCTCGGTGGCCTGGGCGTCGGGCAGCGTGGCCAAAGGGCTGGTGGGCTGCCAGCCGGTGTTGCGCACGGCGCCATCAGCCCGCACCTCATAAAGCTGGCGCAGGTGCAGCCAGCCTTGCAGGTCCAGCACCAAGCCCGGCACCTGAGGGTGGCCCACGCTGGCCAAGCAGGCGTCGCTGCTCAACGCAAAGGCACCGTCAATCGGCAGGGCCACCTCCTGCACGGCGGCATCTGCACGATGGGCGCGCTTGGACAAGCGCTTGACGTTGCCGTCGCGGCTCTCGACATACAGGCCATCTTCAGCCACCGTCATGCCCATCACCACGCGCTCGCTGTGCGGCACCACCACCTGCGCATCGGCCAAGGCCGGCTTGGCGTGTTCGCTGCGCAAATCCACCGCCAAGATTTGGTAATTGGGCGCTTGCTGGCGGCTGCGCAGGTAGAGCCAGCCGTGGCCATAGGCGCTGCCCACCACGCGGTCTGCCGCATCGGCCAGCTTGCGCCACTGCGGGCGGCCCTCCAGCACCGACGCTGCCGGCGCCAGCCACAGCCCCACGTCTTGCTGGGTGCCGGTGTAAACCGTGGCCATGGCCCAGCGGCCGTCGTGGCTGAACTCCACCTCGGGCACATCCTCGGGCTTCACACGCACCCCCGCCACACCGGGACCAAAAATCTTGCGCGCCTGCTGCAAGGGTGCTCCCGGCTGCATCAGCCACACGGCCGAGTGGAGATAACGGTCTTGCGCCCGCGCTTGGGGCCCCGGCGCCTGCAAGCGCAACACGGCCAGGTGCTGGCCATCGGGCGTGAAGGACACCGCCCCCACCTCCGCCCGGTCGATGGCCGGGCCCACCACCTTGCCGCTGGCGGTGTCCATCACCCGCAAGGTCGCGTCTTCGGAGCCATCACGCGACAGCGCATAGGCCAGCCAGCGGCCGTCTAGCGAGGTCTGGAAGTAATTGAGCGCATACACCGGCCCGCGCTTGCGGCTCAAGGCCTCTGGGTCCACCAGCACCTTAGCCGGCGCCTCGCCCGCCGGCTGCACCACCAGCTTGAACTGCTCCTCGCCGGTCTGGCGGCGCAAGAACACCCGCTGGCCGTTGGGGAAGCGCCGCACATCCGTCACCCGCGCGGGCAGGTCGGCGTCTTGCTCCACCATCTGCCGCAAAACCTCGGCCTGCCCCGGCAGCGCGGCCAAGCTGGCTTGGGCCGCTTGGCTCTGCTGCGCCAGCCAGGCTTTGACGCGCGGGTTGCGCACTTGCTCCAGGCCGCGATAAGGGTCTGGCACCGCCACGCCAAAGTGCTTCTCGACCACCGGCCCCCATTGCAGCGGCGCGCTGGGGCTGGCTTGCACCGCCCAGGCCCACGCACACACGCCCCACACCAGCGCTTTGCAAACGCCTGCTCTCACCCCGTCCACAGCAAACCTCAAGTTGTTCTGGCCGCCCAAACCACTTGCGAGCGGCCGCAGAGATTAGCATTGGCCCACCAGCGCCCTCCCACGGGCAAACGCGCGCTTGCGGCGCGCCCCCCCAACTCAGAAGCCGGGTTTCCCATGACATTGCATCGTCGACACGTCCTTGCCGGGCTGGGTGCCCTGGCCACCCCCTTGCTCTCCCGCGCCCAAGGCGCCAGCAGCAGCCCCGCCCTCTCGGCGGCCGACCTGCGCCACGCCCAAGCCCTGCGCGAGCTGGGCCTGAAAGACAGCCTGGCCTATGCCCTGACCGAATCTTTGGTGACCGAAGTCGGCGCCCGGCCCGCAGGCTCGCCCGCCGATGCCCGCGCCGTGGCCTGGGCCCAAGCCCAGATGCAGCGCCTGGGCCTGGCCGCCGTGCGCGCCGAGCCGGTGAGCATGAAGGTCTGGCAGCGCGGCCCCTTGAACGTGATGCTCACCAGCCCCGTGCCCCACCCGCTGACCGCCCTGGCCCTGGGCAACAGCATTGGCACCGCGCCTGAAGGGCTGGATGCTGAAGTGGCCTATTACCCCGACCTGGCCGCGCTGAAGGCCGACACCAGCGAGCGCCCCAAAGGCCGCATCGTCTTTGTGGACCAGCGCATGAGCCGCAGCCGCGACGGCAGCGGCTACGGCCTGGCCGTGATGGCCCGCATTGGCGGCGCGGTGGAAGCCGCCCGCCGAGGCGCAGTGGCCGTGGTGATCCGCTCCATTGGCACCGACCGCGACCGCCTGGCCCACACCGGCGCCATGCGCTATGACAAACAAGTGGCCATGATCCCGGCACTGGCTGTCTCCGTGCCCGACGCCGAGCTGATCGCCCGCTTGCACCAACGCAGCCTGCAGCCCGACGGCCAGCCCCTGCGCATGCGGCTGAACATGCGTAACGTCAGCCATGTGGAGGCGACCTCGCACAACGTGCTGGGCGAGATCCCCGGCACCGACTTGGCCCATGAGATCGTGATGCTCTCGGCCCACCTCGACTCTTGGGACGTGGGCCAAGGCGCGGTGGACGATGGCGCCGGCGTGGGCATTGTGCTGGCCGCAGCCAAGACCCTGCTGCAAGGCAGCCAGCGCCCCCGCCGCACCGTGCGCGTGGTGCTGTTTGCCAATGAAGAAAACGGTTTTGACGGCGCCCTGGCTTATGGCGAAGCCCATGCCCGCGAAACACACCAAATGTTGAGCGAGTCCGACTTTGGCGCGGGCCAGCCCTGGCGCCTGCGCAGCCGCGTGCGCGACGAGGCTTTACCCGTCATCCAAACCCTGGCCGAGCTGTTGGCCCCGCTGGGCATTGCCCGCCCAGAGACCCAAGCCAACCAAGGCAGCCCCGGCCCCGACGCCGCCTTTTTGATGCGCAAATACGGCTGGCCCGGCCTGGAGCTGACGCAAGACGGTACCCGCTACTTTGATGTGCACCACACCGAGAACGACACCCTGGAACAAGTGGACCCAGCGACCTTGCCGGTGAATGTGGCGGCGTGGGCGACTACAGCGTGGGTGGCGGCGCAATCTCCGGTGGGGTGGGGGCCGATTCAGGTTTAAGCCGCGCCGGTACTGCTGCCCGGCAGAACAGTGATTGAGCAGCCCATGGCGGGGTATGCATCAACCACTTGGGAGGGCCGCCGCACCGTTGGACGACTGGTTTGCAGCGATTGCAGTCAGCCGGGGCTTTGGGGTGAACGCACGCTCAGCGCTACAAAGCGGTCATCGCCGTAGGCGATAGCATCAACGTTTTAGTTAACCGGCATGCGACAGAGTGACGAAGCCGGGCAAAATGAAATGGAGCCCGGCGTCGGAACGCCGGAGCATGTCCGGTTGAACGATGGGTTAGGCGCCGGATTGAAAGTGCTTGAGCTCAAGTCTTAGCTCCATTGCATCAAAATCCGCAATCCATAAGGTAAAGCCGTCCTTGTCTACGGCCTCAACTTCGAATCGGCGCTCGGTCGACGTTGGCTGGTAAACATGTACAACTGTTCCGACATCACCGACCTGGGGCACCCGCTCTACCGTCGCAGTCCCACCGTATATGCGAGCCACTTGATGAAGTGCCACCACGCGAACAACGTCGAGTTCTTCAATCGGCAGCGATTGCAAGGTCTGCCGAACAAGCCCAAACGCACGATGCTTAACGCTCTGTGAGAGCGAAGCACTAGTAGCTAGGCATTGCAACTCTTTAAGGATTGCTTGGCTTATGGGTGCACCTTGCTCCAACCAGCCGAGCGCCAACCCAACCCAATACTCAGTCGGCCATTGAAGGCCCGCCAACAGGATATGAGAAGCATCCATCGTACCGCTGTAAGCCGGATACGGTTCTTCCAGCGCTGTCACGATGGACGGTTGATTCATTTGAGGCGCCTAACGTTCGACGTAATGGGCGGCCCGCCTGCGGGACGTCCCCTTGACGGAGGGGTTAGGCGTCACGCTCGACCACCTCTCGCCGGAGCGTGCCGAAGCACAGGAAAGGCTTGAATGTATTGCTCATGCTTCCGTGCGTAGAAGTCGTCACCTCCTTTGAGGCGAGGAAGCTGCTCGAGATCGAGGAAGGCGTGGACAGCCCTGCTCTTTTCGATCACCACGTCAACGGTGAGGTGCTCGGTTGAATGCTCGCTCATGAGGCGCTCTCCAAGGGCTGACATGGCCCGAACGGACTCAAGATCTAGCGTGATTTGATTTCGAACGTACCCACCGAAAAGCTTGCGCGTGAGAGCAAAGAAGTCGGCGCTAGCCGTCATTCCACCGGGCGTGTTGTGAAGCTCGCAATTGACGAACACACATTCAAACTGCCCAGGAGCCTGCTTGAGAAGCTTGGCAGGAAGATCGGTCGGCAATGAAAGTGGCGACGGGCTCATTTGACGCCTAACGTTCGAGCTGAGCCGCGCACGCCGGCATGGCGCTTGGCCCGCTGGACGGATGATGACCTAAGCCGGGAAGCTGGCCAAGTGCCATGACGGTGGGCGTCGGTTCCAGCGAGGGGTTAGGCGTCACTTTCGTTGCTTCCGAGAGCCAGGGTTCGGCTCGGTAGGCTTGTAGAGCTCAATGAGCGCGGCGATCTTGACTCCGTCTGAATCTTTCCGCTGATGTGCTCGTGTTCGGGCCGTTTGCTGCATCCAGCCAGCAATGTCCGGGTCGGCTCTATGTGTGAGGAGTAGTTCGACCAACTCAGGGTAGTCGCGCTGGGCGGCCAGCGATAGCGCGGTCTCCCCGATCATGTCTTCGTCGTGCAGGTTCACATTCGCGTGATGCTCCAGCAGCCACTGGACTACCTTGTAATGCTCACCTTCGACGGCATAGTGCAGTGCACTCTTGCCGATTTCGTCCATCAGGTTGACATCGAACCCCTCCGACGCGAGGCGCTGAACCGAAGTCAGGTCACCGTCCTGCGCAGCTCGAATGAGTTGCTCAGCTTCGAACCAGTCTTCGCGTATGCGGGGCATCCGTGACTCCTAACGCCCAGGTTAACCGGCGCCGTAAGGAGCGCAGCGACTGAAGGGCACCAATGCTGGCCATGAAAATGGCGAAGCCATGGCCAGTGTTGGCGTCCGCGTTGAACCGACAGTTAGGCTGTGGCGCGTAGCGGAAGGCTTGGCAAGTCGCATGGCCTGAATTTACATTGTGTGTTGCACTTCACATGTCAATCCACGCGCATATTTGTTGTGGTTTATGTCGAACTTGATGTGCCAATCTACGCTTTGCTCTGAACGCAAACGGCTACGAACTGCTTTCCAAGTTCCGTGACTCGTAATCCTTTCCGCTCGAATACGCAAGTCCATTCCTCATTTGCATCAATCTGAGCTTTCAGATTCTGCACAGCAGGAGCATTTTCTAGGGCCTCATAGACACGAGGGGCCGTGTACTCATACATCGCCGGGACCTCTGCCAATCCCAGGCGGCAGAGGTTATCGATGTAGGTTGGCGTTAAGTGTGGAAACTCTAGATTGGCTTCTTGGCCCAACAGCGAAAAGTTAATCATAACGTCTTTGCCGCCGCTCTTCTCTGGGGTTTGTTGCTTGTATTCCCGGCGGACATTTAGCAGGGGGAAGGCTCGGGGGCGGATGAAAAGCCCTACCAGCTTTGCTTCATCAGGCGTGAGTTGCTTGATTATCTCTACAAAGGCAGGATGCGCGCCTGCTGCAGTTGTTTTGTCCATTGAAGCAGCGATCAGGTTCGCATACAGTTCGCTGAGAGAGTTCTCATGTCCTGTGTAACGCAATGACTCCAGCGCAGGTCCAGCTACATTTGGCTTCGGCGTCACAATATTTTCTTCGGCAACATTCTTAAGTCGCTCCGCCACCTTTGTGGCAACGAAATCCTTAATTTGATCGTATCCCCATACAAGGGCGCTGACTGGTGCTAGCGCGAGATGGACTGATTTGGCAACGGTTTGGAGTGCTTTGCCTAATTCTTGAGCAGCAGGCTGAACTACATCTTGGTAGACGGGGACAGCTTGTACAACGCCTGTCACGGCGTCAACAACATCTCTTACTTTGCTTTCATCCGTCATGGGTTCTCCATTTAACCTAAGGAATAGCTCTTCGGGTCGTTGTTTGCGGCCTAACGTGTTCTATACAGACAGCATACGCCACCTAGGCAGCAAGGCTGCTCCCTAAAACGGGCGGGGTGAGTGCAAAAAAGTGCCTGTCGCATAAACACTTTTGCTCAAAAGCTGTATATTTATCCAGCATTAAATTTTCGACAAAAGCGGCACGCGGTTACAAGTTCTCTTTGAGAGCCCAGCGTGCACCGGGAGGCCATGATGCCAGTCACCTTTCCCGCTGTACCCGCACTGCCGCCACGCAAGACGCTTCGTCCCGAGCCGCCCGGTCAAGACCTGCCGCCACTGAAGTCACCACGCCTGTTGGCGCAGCTTCGTGAACGGTTGCGCTTCATGCACTACAGCCTCCGCACCGAGGAGGCTTACGTCTACTGGGTCAAGGCTTTCATTCGCTTTCACGGCCTGCGGCATCCCGCTGAGATGGGCGGCTCCGAGGTGGAGGCGTTTCTCACGCACCTTGCAAATGATCGATCAGTGGCGCCCTCCACCCACAGCCAGGCGCTGTCCGCCCTGCTGTTTTTCTACGGCAAGGTGCTGGGCCATCAACTGCCCTGGCTGAAGGAAATCGGACATCCCAGGCGGCAACGCCGGCTGCCAGTGGTGCTGACCGTGGAGGAGGTACGTCAGGTGCTGCGCGCCATGGTTGGCGAGCATCAACTCCTCGCACAGCTGCTGTATGGCTGCGGTCTGCGGATCACCGAAGCCCTGCAGTTGCGGGTCAAGGACGTGGATTTCGGCCAGCGTGCGGTGATCGTGCGGGAGGGCAAGGGGGCGAAGGACCGTGTGGTGATGCTGCCGCAGTCATTGGTGCCGGCACTGCGCGCTCAGCTGGGCTTGGCGCGTTCCTTGTGGGCGGCAGACGTGGAGGCCGGTACCGCGGGGTTGAGATGCCACATGCGCTGGAGCGCAAGTACCCGCGCATGGGGTCAAGTTGGCCGTGGTTCTGGGTGTTCCCTCAAGATCACCATTCAACTGATCCAGTCAGCGGCGTGGTGCGACGGCATCACCTCTACGACCAGACCTTCCAGCGGGCGTTCAAGCGCGCAGTTCAAGCCACCGGCGTCGCCAAGCCGGCCACGCCTCACACTCTGAGGCATTGCTTCGCAACCCACTTGCTGCAGAGTGGCACAGACATCCGCACCGTGCAGGAGTTGCTCGGGCATTCAGATGTCGCCACGACGATGATCTACACCCATGTATTGAAGATGGGCGGGGGTGCGGTGCGTAGCCCGCTCGATGCGCTTGCTCAAGAGGGCTGAAACCCTTTGGGGCCAGGGTGGCGAACGACTGTTTAAGCGCAAAGCAGACAGCCAAGGGGAGTCGTCGAATGTCTGCAATCAGCCTGAAGCAACCGCCCCAGACCGCGCCTGTCCGCAGTGGAATGACTTGCACGGAATACTGTTATTACATACAGTATTTATCTTTTACTTGAGATGACGCACGACGCCGCCTTGACGTCGCCACTCGCAAGCTTCACTTCCAAAGGGAACATCATGAATTTGTACGTTACGTTAGGGGCCAAAGACGTCGCCGTCGCCCATGCCTTCTACGATGAGGTGCTGGCCACCATCGACTGGTCCTCGCATGCCAACTTTCCGGGCTGGCGTGGCTACTCGGCAGGGGGCCATGGTGAGGGCCCTACGGTGTGGGTCTGCACACCCTTCAATGGTGAACAGGCCAGTGCGGGCAACGGGGTGATGGTGGCATTTCCGGCCGCATCTCCCGCCCAAGTCGATGCCTTCTATGCGGCGGCGATGGCACAAGGCGCTCAGGACGAAGGGGCTGCTGGCCCACGCGCCGACTACGGGCCCAACTGGTATGCCGCCTATATGAGAGACCCCACGGGGAACAAGATCGCCGTCGTCTACAACGGCTAATGCCCCCTCAAACCTCCCCCTCCCAATAATCCACCGCCTCCCCCGCCCGCTGAACCAGCTTGACCCCCGGCGCCCAGGCCATGGACTTGGCCGAGTCGGGGTACTCGCAAATCTCGGGCTTGATCTGGGTGCTGATGCTCAGGTACTTGAGCTCGGCGTCGGAGGTGTTGAGCAGGTGGTGCGGGTAGAGCGGGCCGGGGGGGATGGTGATCACGTCGCCGGCCGTCACCGGTAGCAGCTCGCCCGCCACGCGCAGGTGGCCTTGGCCTTGCAAGATGACGAACATCTCTTCTTGCGCGTGGTGCAGGTGGTAGGGGCAGCTTTGTTGGCCGGGGGGCACCACGTCCACGCTGCAGCCCATCTGCGTGGCGGCGGTGCCTTCGGTCAGCGAGGCAAAGGTGGAGGTGTAGCGCGGCGGGCGCGAGAAGCGCTGCGCCTGCGGGCCGGCCAGGGCCTCGTCCATATTGCGGATCAGGCGCTCGCGCAGTTGAGCGGGGGTCAGCGGGTCGGCTGGGGACGGCGTCATCGTGGGCTCCAAGCGGGGTGATTCGGAGGCTTGCATGGTCGCACACCGGGTACCATGCCGGGCGATGCCCATGTCCACCCTGCCTGATGCCGCGCTGCCCAGCGCCGACCCCACCTCCACCGACCCGCTGACCATTCTGCGCGAGGTCTTTGGCTACACCGCCTTCCGGGGGCACCAGGCCGCCATTGTGCGCAGCGTGATCGAGGGCCAAGACGCGCTGGTGTTGATGCCCACCGGCGGCGGCAAAAGCCTGTGCTACCAGGTGCCGGCCATTGCCCGCCACCGCGCAGGCCTGGGCGTGACGATTGTGGTCAGCCCCTTGATTGCGCTGATGCACGACCAGGTGGGCGCGCTGGACGAGGCGGGCGTGCCTTCGGCGTTTTTGAACTCGTCGCTGGACAGCGCAGGCACCCAGCAGGTGGAGCGTGACCTGCTCTCGGGCAAGCTGGTGCTGCTGTATGCCGCGCCCGAGCGCATCACACACCCGCGCTTTTTGGCGATGTTGGAGTCGCTGCACGAGCGGCAGAAGCTGAGCCTGTTTGCGATTGACGAGGCGCACTGCGTGAGCCAGTGGGGCCATGACTTCCGCGAGGAGTATTTGCAACTGGGCGTGCTGACTGAGCGCTTTGCCGGCGTGCCGCGCATGGCGCTGACGGCCACCGCCGACAGCCACACCCAGGCCGACATCTTGGAGCGCTTGAGCCTGCAGCAGGCCGAGCGTTTTGTCAGCAGCTTTGATAGGCCCAACATCCGCTACACGATTGTGGAGAAGGACAACGCGCGCCTTCAGTTGCTGCGCTTTTTGCGCGACGAGCACGAGGGCGATGCGGGCATCGTCTACTGCCAAAGCCGCAAGAAGGTGGAAGAGACGGCCGAGTGGCTGCAAGACGAGGGCCTGAGTGCCCTGCCCTATCACGCCGGGCTGGACGCCCACACGCGGCGCCGCCACCAAGACCGCTTTTTGCGCGAGGACGGCCTGATCATGGTGGCCACCGTGGCCTTTGGTATGGGCATCGACAAGCCCGATGTGCGCTTTGTGGCCCACCTGGATTTGCCCAAAAACATTGAAGGCTATTACCAAGAAACCGGCCGCGCCGGGCGCGATGGTGAGCCGGCTAACGCATGGATGAGCTACGGATTGGCCGATGTGGTGAACCAGCGCCGCATGATTGACGAGAGCGCGGCGGGCGAGGAGTTCAAGCGCCTGCAGCGCAGCAAGCTGGACGCCCTGCTGGCCATGAGCGAAAGCCTGGACTGCCGCCGCGTGCGGCTGCTGCAATATTTTGGCGAAGAGCGTGAATCGGGGTGGCGCTGCAACAACTGCGACAACTGCCTGCAGCCCCCCGCAAGGTGGGATGCCACCGAGGCCGCGCGCATGGCGCTGTCCTGCATTTACCGCTGCCACCAGCATTCGGGCTTTGGCTTTGGCTCGGCGCATTTGATCGACGTGCTGCGTGGCGCCTCGACCGAGAAAACCCGCCAGCGCGGCCATGAGCAGCTCTCCACCTGGGGCATTGGGCGGGCCATTTCAGAGACGCAGTGGCGCGGCGTGATCCGCCAGTTGATTGCGCTGGGCCATGTGGTGGCCGAGGGCGAGTACTACACCCTGGGCCTGGCCGACAGCGCGCGCGCGGTGCTGCGCGGCGAGGTCAAGATCGAGCTGCGGGAGCCGCGCGAGCCCACGCCCCGTGGCAGGGGCAGCCGCAGCAGCAAGGCCGGCGTGGCGCCCAAGGTGCCACGCGCCGCCGCCACGCTGGACGCCGAAGGCCAGGCCCGCTTTGCAGCCCTGAAGGCCTGGCGCAGCGAGGTGGCCAAGGAGCACAACCTGCCGGCCTACATCGTCTTCAACGACGCAACGCTGGCGCAAATGGCGGCCGATGCGCCCGACAGCCTGGACGCGCTGGCCGGCATCAGCGGCGTGGGCGCCAAGAAGCTGGAAGCCTATGGCCGGGAGATCTTGCGGGTGTTGGAAGCGGTGTCCATGGCTCAGTGAGCCGTGATCACCGTCTGCGCCTCGACCCGGTTGCGGCCATTGTTCTTGGCGCGATAGAGCGCCTTGTCGGCCCGGTGCACCAGGCTGTCGGCGGTGTCGCCGGGCAGGGTCTGGGTCACGCCCAAAGAGAGGGTGACCGGGTCGCCATGGGCAAACTCAAACGCGGCCACGGCCTTGCGGATGCGCTCGGCCAATTCGAGTGCCGCATGCATGGGCGTGGCCTGGGCCACCACCATGAACTCCTCACCGCCCCAGCGGCCTAAGCGGTCGCTGGCACGCAACTGGTCGCTCAAGAGCTGGGCCATTTGCACCAAGACTTGGTCGCCGCCGCTGTGGCCGTGGTTGTCGTTGATGGGCTTGAAGTGGTCGATGTCCATCAAGATGATGCTGGTGGGCACATGCCCGCGCTCGGCCACCGAGAGCCCGGCGCGCAGGTGCTCTTGCAGGGCACGGCGGTTGCCCACGCCGGTCAGCGCGTCACTCAGCGCCAGCTCTTGCGCCACTTGCAGGCGGGCGCTGGCGCGGTGAAAGCTGGCCCGCAGGTCGGAGATGGCCAAGAGCAGCACGATGTAGACCACTTGCGACAGCGCCAGCACCGGCATGGTGGTGGTGAACTCTTGGCCCCAGTTGGGCCGCAAATTGAAAGCCATCGCCACAAAGATGGGCGTGAAGGTGAGCAGCGCGACGATGAAGGAGATGAACATGGCGGGGCGCGCCGCCAGCATCACAAAGATCAGGCCATAGCCAAAGGGCAACCACACCAGGGTGGTCAGCAGGGTGTATTGGTTCAAGGGCGCGTCGCCGATGAACAGCACCATCAGCAAGACGGCCATCAGGTAGAGATTGACCGTCACCACAGACACCAGGCGCACCGCGCCCTGGTACTGAGGCCAGCGCCACAGGGTCAGGCCCCCGACGGCAAATACCGTCACCAGCAGCGGGTAGAGGTAGCGGTCCCACCACGAGACCACGCCGTTGGCATGCTCCCACGCGGAGATCAACAGCACCACGGCCGCGCCAATGGGCAGCAGCAGGCGCAGGGCGCGCAGTTCCCCTTCGCGAGAAGTAGCTTGGGCGTTGGTGGGCTCGGAAAAGGGCATGACAGAAGGGGCTAGCGGCTGCCTTCGTCGCGCGCGCGGGCCACTTAAGCGCCACGCCGGCCCCAAGTGTGTCCGTTTGTATCGATTTCTTTTTGCGGGCGGGCCGGCAGCAAGCAGGCCCGTGTCATAGACTGCCACGCCTCATGACCCACGCTTTTGCCCCTGACTCCGCCCCGCTCGCCGGGCCTTCTTCTTCTTTGACGCCACACGCTGACACCCTGCGCGTGGCCGTGGTGGGCGGGGGCCCCGCCGGGCTGATGGCCGCCGAAGCCCTGGCGGCGGGCGGTGCCCAGGTGGATGTGTTTGACGCCATGCCCTCGGTGGGGCGCAAGTTCTTGCTGGCCGGCAAAGGCGGGCTGAACCTGACCCATGCCGAGCCCCGCGCAGCCTTCACCCGCCGCTTTGGCCGCGAGGCGGAGCGGGTGGCCGCTTGGCTGGAGGCCCTCTCCCCCGAGGGCTTGCGCGCCTGGGCAGAGGGCTTAGGCATCGCCACTTTTGTGGGCAGCTCGGGCAAGGTCTTTCCGGCCGAGATGAAGGCGGCGCCGCTGCTGCGGGCTTGGTTGTCGCGGCTGCGCGCGGCGGGTGTGCGCTTTCATCAACGCCACCGCTGGCAGCCCGAAGGCTTTGGCGCGCGCAGCGCCGAGGGCGGCTGGACGCTGCACTTTGACACGCCGCAAGGCCGCGCCGAGCACCGCGCCGACGCGGTGGTGCTGGCCCTGGGCGGCGGCAGTTGGGCGCGCTTGGGCTCCGACGGTGCCTGGGTGGCGCCGCTGCAAGCCGCCGGCCTGCCCATCACCCCGCTGGCGCCCAGCAACTGCGGCTTTGACATCGGCTGGAGCGCGCACCTGGCAGAGCGATTCGCCGGCACACCGCTGAAGAACGTGCGCCTGGCCTGCGACGGCCCGGACGGCGAACGCTTTGACCGCCTGGGCGAGTGCGTGCTGACCGCCACCGGCTTGGAGGGCAACCTCGTCTATGCCGCCAGCCGCCTGCTGCGCGAGCGCCTGGCCCAAGACGGCCAAGCCCCCTTGACGTTGGATCTCGTGCCGCACCGCAGCCAGGCCGAGCTGCACAAAGCCCTGGCCAGCGGCCAAGGCACACGCTCCATGGCCAACCACCTCAAAGAAAAAGCGGGCTTGAGCGGCGCGCCCGCCAACCTGCTGCGCGAAGGCCTGAGCCTGGAAGACTGGAACCGCCAAAGCCGCGACCCCGCCTGGCTGGCCGCCCGCATCAAGGCCCTGCCCCTGGTGGCCCACGCCGCCCGGCCCTTGGACGAGGCCATCAGCAGCGCCGGAGGCGTGCAGTTGGCCAGCCTCGACGACGGCCTGATGGTGCGCCACCAACCCGGCCTGTTCTGCGCCGGTGAAATGCTGGACTGGGACGCCCCCACCGGCGGCTACCTGCTCAGCGCCAGCATGGCCAGCGGGCGCGTGGCGGGTCAGGGCGTGCTGGCGTGGTGGCGCTCAGCCGCCCGTGGCGCGGGCGCGCAGGCCTAAACGCTGCAGCAGCGCTTGGTCGCGGGCCACATCGGGGTTACCGGTGGTCAGCAGCTTGTCGCCGTAAAAGATGGAGTTGGCGCCGGCCACAAAGCACAGGGCTTGGATGCCTTCGGGCATTTGCTGGCGGCCCGCCGAGAGGCGCACGCGCGCCTTGGGCATGGTGATGCGCGCCACCGCGATGGTGCGCACAAACTCAAACGGGTCGAGCTTGTCGGTGCCAGCCAGCGGTGTGCCTTCGACCTGCACCAGCTCGTTGATGGGCACGGACTCGGGGTAAGGGTCGAGATTGGCCAATTGGGCGATCAGGCCTGCGCGCTCGCGGCGGCTCTCGCCCATGCCGACGATGCCCCCGCAGCACACCGACATGCCCGCACCGCGCACATGCTCCAGCGTGTCCAAGCGGTCTTGGTAGTCGCGGGTGGTGATGATGCGGCCGTAGGTCTCGGGGGCGGTGTCGAGGTTGTGGTTGTAGTAGTCCAGCCCGGCCGCCTTGAGCTGCTCGGCCTGCGGCTTGCTCAGCATGCCCAGGGTGCAGCAGGCCTCCAGGCCCAGCGACTTGACCTCGCGCACCAGCTCGGCCACTTTCTCCACATCGCGGTCTTTGGGGGCCCGCCAGGCCGCGCCCATGCAAAAGCGGGTCGCACCGGCGGCTTTGGCGGCCAAGGCCGCCTCGCGCACGGCATCGACTTCCATCATCTTGCTGGCTTCCACGCCGGTGTCGTAGTGCACCGACTGGGGGCAGTAGCCGCAATCTTCGGGGCAGCCGCCGGTCTTGATGGACAGCAGCGTGGCCAGCTCCACCTCGTCAGCGGCAAAGTGCTGGCGGTGTACGGTTTGGGCCTGGAACAGCAGCTCGGTCAGCGGCAGCTCAAACAGCGCTTCGATCTGCTCGACGCGCCAGCGCGCGGCGGCGGCGTCTGCGGCCTCGGCAGCCGGCTGGGGACGATGCAGGTGGATGGGCGCCTCAGCGGCCCCCGTGCAAACAGAGCTCATGGTGGATCAGCATTCCAGGTTGTCGATCAGCCGGGTGGTGCCCAGCCGCGCGGCGCCCAGCACCACCAGCGGGGCGCCTTGTGAGCGCTCTTCGTCGGTGGGGGGCAAGAGGTCGCCTCGGCGGCGAAGGGTGAGGTAATCGGGCGCCCAGCCGCGGGCGCGCAGCGCGTCCATGGCCTGCGCCTCCAGCGTGGCCAGCGGTGTGCCGGCAATGCGGCTGGCTGCAGCCAATGCGTCCAGCGTGCGCTTGAGGTGGATGGCTTCAGCGCGCTCGGTGGCACTCAAATAGCCATTGCGCGAAGACAGCGCCAGGCCGTCATCCGCGCGCACCGTGGGCAGGCCGACGATGCGCAGCGGCATCGCAAACTGGCGCACCATGCCGCGCACCACGGCGAGCTGTTGGTAGTCCTTCTGGCCAAACACCGCCACCTCGGGCTGCACGCACTGGAAGAGCTTCATCACGACCGTGCACACACCGGTGAAAAAGCCGGGGCGGAACTCGCCTTCCAGCAGATCGGCCAGCGAGGCGGGCGGGTGGACCTTGTAGGTCTGCGGCTCGGGATAAAGCTCTTTTTCAGCGGGTGCAAAAACGATGTCGCAACCCACGCTTTGCAGCAGCTCGCTGTCGCGTGCCAGGGTGCGGGGATATTGGTCAAAGTCTTCGTGCGGCAAGAACTGCAGGCGGTTCACAAAAATGCTGGCCACCACCGGCGCGCCCGGCAGGGCTTGGGCACGCGCCTCGCGCACCAGAGCCAGGTGGCCTTCATGCAGATTGCCCATGGTGGGCACAAAGGCGGCGCCGGGGCGGCCGGCCAGGGCGGCCCGCAGCTCGGCCAGGGTGTGAATGACTTGCATGGTGTTGCTCTTTATCTTCAGTACCCGTGCTGGGTCTCATCAGGAAAGGCCTGGGCCTTCACATCGGCCACATAGCGGGCCACGGCCTGCGCGGTGGGCAGCACGGTGCCGCTGCCGGGCTCCAGGGTGAAGTCGCGCACAAAGCGGGGCTTCTTGCCGCTGGTCAGGCCCAGCATGTCGTGCAGCACCAGCACTTGGCCCGAGGTGCCCACGCCAGCGCCAATCCCAATCGTCATCAGGCCTGGCAAGGCTTCCGTGATCTCGCGCGCGAGTGCCGAGGGCACCAGCTCCAGCACCAGCATGGCCGCACCGGCCTCGGCCAGCGCGCGGGCGTCGGCCTTGAGCTGGGCCGCGCCGCCGTCGTCCCGCCCCTGCACCTTGAAGCCGCCCAGCGCATGCACGCGCTGCGGCGTCAGGCCCAGGTGGGCGCAGACCGGAATGCCCCGATCCACCAAGAAGCGCACGGTCTCAACAATAGGCCCAGCGCCTTCGAGCTTGACCATTTGCGCACCCGCCCGCATCAGCGCGGTGGCTGCCGCAAAAGCCTGCTGGGGCGAGGCCTCGTAAGCGCCAAAGGGCATGTCAGCAATCAGCCAAGCCGCCTTCTTGGCGCGCGCCACGCAGGCCGTGTGATAGGCCATGTGCTCCAGCGTCACCGGCAGCGTGCTCTTCTCGCCCTGCACCACATTGCCCAGAGAGTCGCCCACCAACAACACGTCCACGCCCGCGCCGTCCAAGACCTGCGCAAAAGTGGCGTCATAGCACGTCAGCATGGTGATCTTCTCGCCCCGCGCCGCCATGTCGCGCAGACGCGGCAAGCTGACCGCCGGACGCGCCGTGGCCGAAGAAGTCTCAGAGGTGTGTACGCTCATGGTGCAATGCAACAAGCCCTTGTGATGGGGGCGCATTCTGCACGGTTTGGCCGATGCCCGCCGCCGATTGGCGGCACACTGGAGTCAGTCCTCCATTTTTTGCTGAGTCCCCACCATGAACCTGCTCTTCGTTGCCGACCCGCTGGAATCGTTCAAGACCTATAAGGACAGCACGTTTGCCATGATGCGCGAGGCCACGCGGCGCGGCCACAGCATCGCGGCCTGCGAGCCGCGTGACCTGCATTGGGTCAGCGGTGGCAAAGTCAGCGCCACGGTGCGGCACATCACGGTGGATGTCAGCCATGACCCGCACGGCCACGCGCCCTGGTTCACCGAAACGCCCACCAGCCGCACCGCGCTGGCCAGCTTTGACGCGGTGGTGATGCGCAAAGACCCGCCCTTTGACAGCGAGTTCTTCTATGCCACCCATTTGCTGGGACGGGCCGAGGCCGAGGGCGCCAAAGTCTTCAACCGCGCTGCAGCGCTGCGCGACCACCCCGAAAAGCTGGCGATTCTGGAGTTCCCCCAGTTCACCCCGCCCACGCTGGTGACGCGCCAAGCCGCCGATGTGCGCGCCTTCCACGCCGAGCACCGCGACATCATCTTGAAGCCGCTGGACGGCATGGGCGGCAGCGGCATCTTCCGCGTGCGCGACGACGGCCTGAACCTAGGCGCCATCATCGAAACCCTGAACCGCGATGGGGCACAGACCTTGATGGTGCAGCGCTATCTGCCCGAGATCGTGGACGGCGACAAGCGCGTGCTGGTCATCGGCGGCGAGCCCATTCCCTTCAGCCTCGCGCGCATCCCCCAGGGCGGCGAAGTGCGCGGCAACCTGGCCGCCGGGGGCAAGGGCGTGGCCCGCCCCATCACCGACCGCGACCGCGAGATCGCCCAAGCCATCGGCCCCAAGCTCGCTGCACGCGGCCTGATGCTGATCGGCCTGGACATCATCGGCAGCCACCTCACCGAGATCAACGTCACCAGCCCAACCTGCTTCCAAGAGATCACGGACCAGACGGGGTTTGATGTGGCGAAGCGGTTTGTGGATCAGTTGGAAGCGGATGTGGCGGCTCGGTGAGCCAGCAAGTCCACATACGCCCCCTGCACCAAATCCTCAGGCGACACGCCCAAGCGTGCCATCAGCGTATGGGCTTCTTGCACGCCAAGCTCTTCCGGCTCGCCCTCTTGCAGCACCACTTCTAGCTCTAGCCAAGCGCCCAGGCCCTGCACCTCGTCCAGATGCACGCGGGTGCGGCCGACCAGGTAGAGCGTGCGAAGTTTTTGCACGCGTCCAGTTTGGCCCCAGGCCAAGGTCAGGGACTCGCGCAGCGTGTCCGGCTCAGACGTGGTGCTGAGCAGGTAGAACGAGGTTTTGGGGCCAGAGTGATCGGGGCGTTGATAGAAGATCAGCTCGCCGTGGCCGTCCTCAAAGGTGCGCAGCTTCAAGCGCCCTTGCTGGGTGTGAAAGAAGGTGTCGTCTTGTGCGATGCGCTCTGGGCCGTGATGGGCCAGCGCAGCGGCTCTGGCCTCCACTGCGGCACGGTCGCGCAGGCGGGCTTTGATTTCGATGTTGCGCGCCATCAGAGCTTGGCTTTGGCGGCCAAGGCACGAACCCTGCCCAAGCTGGACTCGGCACCGTCGGGGTGGCGGACCAGGGTCTTGATGAACTCGGCGCGCCTGAAGCGCAGTGCCGACCAGTCTTCGTCCACCGCCACTTGGCGCACCGGCTCAAAGCCCGCTGCACCCAGGATGGCCCAGCCGCTGTCCCGGGTGAACTCGCAGCGCAAGTGTTTGGACGAGCCTTTGGGATAGGCCAGCCAAACCACGGCGTCGCCTTGGGTGGCTTGGGCGAGTTGGGCGCTGAAGGTGTCGCGCTGGGCCAAGGTCTGCGCAAAGGCCAGGGCAAAGGCAACGGTACTGGCGGGCGGTGATCGGTGCAGCGTCACGCCCTGCAAGGCGGCCAACTCGGGCTCGAAGCTGGCCGGGGCATTCAAGACCAAGAGGCTGCGGTGTGCACCCAGGTTGAGCTTGGTGAACAGCGGCGTCATGGATAGCGCCGCCGCATCTCCGCCACCGACCCACGCACCAGTTCCTCCAGCACGCCCAGGTCAATGTCAGTGAGGCGCTTCACCGACAAGCAGGCCTTGCCCATCTTGTGCTTGCCCAAGCGTTGCATCAGCGCGGCTTGCTCGCTGCCTTCTGTGCCGGCCAAAAGGTAGATGCTCCAGTCGGCCTTGCGCGGCGAGAAGCCCACCAGCGGTGCGTCGCCCTCGCGGCCGCTCTCGTAGCGGTAGTGATACTGGCCAAAGCCCACGATGCTCTCGCCCCACATTTGCGGCTCGCAGCCGGTGACGCGGCGCATCAGGGCCAGCAGTTGGTCGGCCTCGCCGCGCCGCGCAGGCTCGGCCTTGGCATCCAGAAAGGCCGTGACATTGGCAGCGGTGGGGCGGGTTTTTGCGTCGGACATGCGCAGCCTCGTCAGTGATATGACGAGGCTATTCTCACCGAATCAGGGAGCTCGCAGAGCACGCCTATGCTCGGAGTTTTCATGCCTCTTGAAGTATCCGTTAGCTCCTATACTGCACCTCGCTTGGAGAACCCCCTCTGGCCTTCAGGAGCCACCGCTTCATGTCCCCAAAGACATCGCCCGCTCGCTCAGGATCTCACCGCTCCCCGCCCACACCCGTCGCCTGGACCCAGCCCGACGAGGTGTTGCAACAGGTCGAGCAGCGTCTGAGGCACCCGCGGCTTTCGGCGCGCACGCGTTGCCACCTGCGCATGCAGCGCGCCAAGGCGAACTGGCGGCTGGGTCATACCGAGCAAGCCTTGTCGGAGATGCAGCACCTGCGACAGGAGTTGAGCCCTCAACACCAAGAGCCCTTGCTGGCGGTGCTCTTGATCGACTTGGCGGGGATTCAAATCAATTTGGCAGGCCATTTCGAGGCAGCACTCGACACCTTGGCGCAAGCCCAGGCCTTGGCTGACGCCAGCGCAGACCCCACCTTGCAAGCCCGCGTGCTGTGCGCCACGGCCCCTTTGCTGGGGCGGCTGGGGCAGCTGGAAGAAGCCGAGCGTGTACTCCGCAATGGCCTTCGTTTGCTGCAGGCGCCACAGCCGACGTCTTTAGGCCTGAGCCTCACGCTCAATCTTGGCAGGGTGCTGATCGGCCTGGAGCGCTGGGCCGAGGCGATTGGGCTGCTGGAAGCCACGCAGACGAGGCTCAACAGCCTCAAGCCTCGCGCACGAGGCGGGTTGAGCTTGGACCAACTGCAGGGGCGTCAACGCAGCGCGCAGCGTTTACTGGCGCTGGCCTATGCCCGCAGCGGCAGCGCAGAAAAGTCCTTGGCACTGTGCGAGCTGGCCCAAGAGCAGCTCCATGCCAGCGCACCTGTGGAGGACTGGCTGGGCATTCGCGTGGTCCATGCCGAGGCCCTATGGCGCACAGGGCAGCGCCAGCGTGCCTGCCAGCAGTTGGCGCAATGGGCCCAGCAAGCCCAGCACCATGGCCTGCACGCCATGGTGCTGGAGATTCAAGACGTGCTGGCCCTGTTGCACGCGAAGCCGCGCCCGTCTGACGAGCTGTGGCCCTGTGCGCCAGTGAACACGCCGCTCAGCCCTGCTGATGTGCGCCAGAGCCTGCTCAAACGCGACTTGCCTCTGGCCTTGGGACGGCAGGAGCTTCAAGCCTGGTTCCAGCCCATCATGAACACCGACGGGCGCAGCAGCCAGCAGTTGGAGTTGCTCGCGCGCTGGCCACACGAGCACTGGGGCTGGGTGCCTCCTCAACAATTTGTGGCGCTGGCTGAGCAAGGGCCCAGCATCCATGATCTCGGGCGCTGGGCCGTGGCCTCGGCTGCCGAGTTTTTGGCGCAGCCAACGCAGGACTCGCGCCTCGTCGTTGGGGTCAATCTTTCGGTGATGCAGCTGAGCCGCCCAGCCTTGGTGGACGAGTTCCTGGGCATTCTTCAGGCCCATCGCATCCCCCCACAGCGTTTAGTACTGGAGCTGACCGAGTCCCGGCCGCTGAGCGACGATCCGCTGGCCGTACAGCAACTGATCGCCTTGCGCACCGCCGGCTTTGGGCTGGCTCTGGATGACTTTGGGGCGGGCTTTGCCAACTTCGACCTGCTGGACCGCGGTCTCTTTGATCAACTCAAGATCGACAGGTCTCTGACCGCTGCACCAGGGCATTTGGGACGCCGGCGCGCCATTCTCGAATGCATTCAAGGCATGGCCGAACGCCTTCAGTTGCGGGTGGTGGCCGAAGGCGTTGAGCACCCCGAGCAGTGGGCGTGGTTGCGAGAGTGCGGCATCGATCACTTTCAAGGCTTTCTGTTCGCCCACCCCATGCCGCTGTCGGATTTGCAGCCCTGGCTGCGTGAACATGGGGGCTGAGCATCAGGTCTCGGGGACAATCCCCCCCCATGTCCCTGATCACCCTGACCCAAGCCCACCTGGCCTATGGCCACGTGGCACTCCTTGACCACACCGACTTTTCGCTGGAGACCGGCGAGCGCGTGGGCCTGATTGGCCGCAACGGCACCGGCAAGTCTTCGCTGCTGAAAATCCTGGCCGGGCTGGAAAAGCCTGACGACGGCATCGTGCAAGCCCAAACTGGCGTGCGCCGCGAGTATGTGCCGCAGGAGCCGCACCTGGAGCCTGGCAACACCGTGTTTGAAGTGGTCAGCGAAGGCGTGGCCGAGGTGGTGGACTTGCGACAGCGCTACGAGAGCATGGCCGAGGACGAGGACCTGGACGCGCTGCAGACCCGCATCGAAGCCCTGGACGGCTGGAACTGGGAACAGCGCGTGGCCCAGACGATTGACCGGCTCAAGATCAACCCGGATGTCTTGGTCAACACGCTCTCAGGCGGCCTGCGCAAGCGCGTAGCATTGGCCCGCGCGCTGGTGTCCATGCCTGATGTGCTGCTGCTGGACGAGCCCACCAACCACCTGGACTTGGATTCCATCGACTGGCTGGCCGGCCTGCTGAACAACTTTGCCGGGGCTCTGGTGCTGATCACCCACGACCGGGCGTTTTTGGATGCGGTGTCGACCCGCATCATCGAGCTGGACCGGGGGCAGCTGCGCAGCTACCCCGGCAACTTTGCCGCCTTTGAAGCCGCCAAGCAGCGCGAGCTGGAAAACGAAGCCCTGGCCAATGCCCGCTTTGACAAGCTGCTGGCCCAAGAAGAGATTTGGATCCGCAAGGGCGTGGAAGCCCGCCGCACCCGCAGCGTGGCCCGCATCCAGCGCCTGGAAGCGCTGCGGCTGGAGCATGCAGCGCGCCGTAACGTGCAAGGTCAGGTTCGCTTGGACATCGACACGGGCAGCGCCAGCGGCAAGCTGGTGGCCGAGCTGGAGAACGTCAGCAAGTCGTATGGCGACAAGGTGCTGGTGCGTGGCTTCTCCACCACCGTGCTGCGCGGCGACAAGATCGGCCTGATCGGCCCCAACGGCGTGGGCAAAACCACGCTGTTGAAGATGATCTTGGGCGAGCTGGCCCCTGACAGCGGCGAGGTGCGCTTGGGCACCAAGATGAGCGTGGCCTACTTTGACCAGATGCGCGACACGCTGGACCTGGATGCAACGCTGGCCGACACCATCAGCCCCGGCAGCGAGTGGGTGGAGATTGGCAACCAGCGCAAGCATGTGAAGAGCTATTTGGGCGACTTCTTGTTCAGCCCGGCGCGCTCAGAGTCGCCCGTGCGCACGCTCTCGGGCGGTGAGCGCAACCGCCTGCTGCTGGCCCGCCTGTTTGCCCGCCCGGCCAATGTGCTGGTGCTGGACGAGCCCACCAACGACCTGGACATCGAAACCCTGGAGATGCTTGAAGAGCTGCTGCAGGAGTACGACGGCACGGTGTTTTTGGTCAGCCACGACCGCCGATTTGTAGACAATGTCGTGACCAGCACCATGGTCTGGGAAGGCGATGTGGCGCCAGGCCGCTGGCGCGAATACGAAGGTGGCATTGCGGACTGGATCACCCAGCGCGACCGCAGCCGCGCCCTCGAAGCCGCCGCCCAAAAGGCCGCCGCCGCTGAGGCCGCCCGCAGCACGCCACCTGCGCCCGCCCCGGCACCGCCTGCCGCGGCTGCACCCGCCAAACCTAAAGCCAAATTGAGCTACAAAGAACAGCGCGAGCTGGCCGAGCTGCCAGGCAAGATCGAAGCGCTGGAAAAGGAACAAGCCACGCTCGCCGCCTTGATGAGTGGCACCGAGCTCTACACCCAAGGTGCCGCCCGCATCAGCGAAGTGACCGCCCGCCACGGCCAGATCGATGACGAACTGCTGGGCTTGATGGAGCGTTGGGAAGAGCTTCAGCAGCGCGGCTAGCGCTCAGCCTCCACGCGGTTGCGCCCGGCGCGCTTGGCGGCATAGAGCGCGGCATCTGCCCGAGCCACGCAGGTGACGGCGGTGTCCCCAGGCCGATGGCCGGCGACACCGAGGCTCACACTCAGCGGCCCCACAGCGGGCTGCACCAGACGGGCCACCGCGGCGCGCAGGGTCTCGGCGATGTGCAGGCCTTGACTCAGCTCGATAGACGGGCAGATCACCAAAAACTCTTCGCCGCCCCAGCGGCCCACCACATCGGTCTGGCGCAGCTGGTGGCGCAGCAAGTGGCCCAAGGCCGCCAGCACCTCGTCACCCAGCAAATGGCCATGCTCGTCATTGATGCGCTTGAAGTGGTCAATGTCCAGCAAGATCAGCACCAGCGGCGTGCCGTAGCGCGCCGCGCGGGCCACCTCTCGGCTCAGCACCGTGTCGAGCTGGCGGCGGTTGGGCAAGCCGGTCAGCGCGTCGGTCACGGCCAGTTGCTCCAGCGCCATGTTCTGCGCCATGAGCTGCTCTTGCGCCTGGCGTAAGCGGGTCAAGGCCTGGGCGTTGACCAAGGCAATGGCGCCATAGGCACAGAGGGTGCAAAAAATCGATTCCTCACGTTCGCTGTAAGGGTGGCGTGCCTCGTTTTGAACCGCCAACACGCCGAGCACGGTATCTCCGGCCATCAGCGGCGCCAGCATCATGAAGTGCACGTCAGAGGCTTGACCCGTGGGGGACTGCCGCTCCGCACTGTCGTCGCCAAGGCAGGTCGACTCCAGGCGCAGCACTCGGCGCTCCAGCGCACAGCGGGCCTCCGCACTGTCGGGCTCGTCCAGCGCCAAGTGCAAGGCCGGCAGGGGCTGGCCTTGCCGGCGGCCATACACCCGCTTGAGGGTGGCTGTCTCGGCCTCCAGCAGGTAGAGGCTCATCACCGAGACATCCAGAAACTGGTAGAGATAGCCCTCCAGTGCCTCGAAGACTTGGGACTCGGTGACCATGGCCGTCAACTCACGGCCCAACTGGGCGAGCTGTGCCAGGGTGTCATGGGCCACGGCCAGGTCGTTGGCGCGCTGCGCTTCTGACTCGCTGAGCCGCCGCAGCACATCGGCCTCTTGGCGCAGGCGCTCGGTTCTGTAGCGCACTTGCAGGCCTGCCGCGCGCTGGCCAACCTCCAGGCCCAGCACACGCTCGCGCGCTTGAGCGGCCTCCTGAAGGTAGCGATAAGCCTGCTCGAAATCACCCTGCCGTGCCCACTGGGCCGCGAGTGATTCCAACAGCTTCGGTTCAATCTGAAAGCCTGGAATGCTGCGAGCCACTGCCAGGGCCTGCTGCAGATGCCCCAGGGCTTGGCGGGCGCTCTGGACGGAGGGGTCGAGCAGGCACAGGTCGGCCAAGGTCTGCAAGGCGGCCACTTCGTTGCTGCGCAAATGGTGCTGGCGGGCATCGGCCAGGGCCTGCCACCCGAGCTGCTGAGCCTGCGCGATGTGGCCCTGGCCCGCATAGACCGTGGCCAGGTCTAACTGCGCGGTGTTGATGGAAACTCGCCGCCCTGTCGCGAACAATTGGGGCAAGGCGATGCCCAACCAAAGGGCAGCACGCTCCCAGTCCGACATGGCAATGAAAACGCAGGCCAGGTGGTGGCTGTTGTAAGCCCGCGCCTCAGAGCCCGCGACCATGGCCTCATCGGCCGCCACCAGGATCTCCACCGCGTCGTCATAGCGCTTGAGCTTGCCCAAGAGAGAGCCCAGCTGAGACAAGCAGGTGGCCTGCATCACCCGCGAATCCAACTGGCGCGCCAGGGCCAACGCCCGTTCGCACCACATCAAGCTGCCGGACAAATCATGCAGGTTGCGCAGATAGATGCCCAGGTTGCCAGACCAAATGGCAGCGACACGATGCTGGCCGCTGGCCAAGGCCGCACCCACGGCCTGCGACAGCGGCTCCAGTGCCGAGGCGTAATCGCCAGCATGCTCCAGCACATTGGCCTCTACCGCCAAACGCCAGGCCTTGACGCTGGGATGCTGATCCTCGGGATGGTCCTGGCCCAAATTCGCCAGCATCGCGCGTGCACTGACCAGGTCGCGCAGGGCGACGCCAAAGATCTCGCGCAGCCCGAGCAAGCGCCGACGCCGTGCGTCACCGGCCTGCGCATAGGCGTGATGGGCGGCTTGGAAGCAGGGCGTGTTGTCTTCTCCACGCTGCCACACGATGTGCGCGAGCAGGGCATGGGCATCGCCCACCAGCAAAGCGTCGCCCTGCGCCGCCCCGAGCGCCAGCGCTTCTTGCGCCAGCGCCTGTGCTTGATGGGTGTCGCCATCCAGCCAAGGCTGCTCAGCGCGCACCAACAAGACACGCGCCAACACGGCACACAGCGCAAGGTCGGTCTGCACCACCCCACGCAGCAGGGGCTCCAGCTCTGCCGCCAAGGCCTGCGCACGGGCTTTGTCGCGTTGGCGCTGGTACCAGGCCACATGGGCCTGCAGCACCCAACGCTGGGTGCCGGTGGCGGGGACCAGTCGTTCCTCTATCGACTGGACCACTTCCAAGCCGGCCGCATACTCAGGCCGCAAGGGGTCGAATGGCATGTTCTATACGTTTAAGGCCAATGCCAAAGTGTAGCCAAGGCCTCTGCGGATGACACGCCAAGGTGGTACGCTGAGCTCAATAAATGCACTGCCTCTGCGCAACCTCAATGAGGAGATAAAAGATGCCCAAAATGCCCACCCGCCCGCTGCTGTTGGTGGCCACGCGCAAAGGCGCTTGGCTCTTTCATGGCGATGCGCAGCGCCGGCATTGGCAGCTCGACGGGCCCCATTTCTTGGGCCACACCATCAGCCATCTGATGCTGGACCCGCGCGATGGCCGCAGCCTGCTGGCGGCGGCCCGCACCGGCCACTTGGGGCCAACGGTGTTTCGCTCCAGTGACCTGGGTCAAACCTGGACGGAAGCCCGCCGACCGCCCGCCTTTGCGCAAGCCGCCCAGCCTGCGGGCCCGGGCAGCCTGCCGGCCCGCAGCGTGGACCACACGTTTTGGCTCACACCCGGCCATGCCAGCCAGCCGGGACGCTGGTATGCCGGCACCTCGCCGCAAGGCCTGTTCCGCTCGGACGATGGCGGAGACACCTGGATGCCCCTGCCGGCCATCAACGACGATGCCCGCTTTCGGCAGTGGATGGGCACGGTGCAGGACGGCACACCCGACGGCCCCAAGCTGCACTCGCTGATCGTCGACCCGCGCAACGCCGATCACCTGCTGTTTGGCATGTCGGGCGGTGGCGTGCATGAGTCTCGCGACGGTGGCCAAAGCTGGCACACCCTGATCGAGGGCATGGAGGTGGTGGAAGGCGTGAACCCGGCCGATGTCTCAGCTCACGACCCGCACTGCATCCGCTTGTGCCCCAGCCAGCCGGATCGGCTCTACCAACAAAACCACTGCGGCATCTATCGTCTAGACAGGCCCAGCACGCGGTGGCAGCGCATTGGCCGCGCCATGCCGGCGGAGGTGGGCGACATCGGCTTTCCGATGGTGGTGCACCCTCATGATGCCGACACCGCGTGGGTCTTCCCCATGGATGGCACCGATGTCTGGCCGCGCACCGCCCCTGCCGGGCGCCCCGCCGCCTATGTCACCCACGATGCAGGCGCCAGTTGGCAACGCCAAGACCAAGGCCTGCCCGCCGAGCAAGCGTGGTGGACGATCAAGCGCCAGGCCATGACGGTGGACACACTCGGCCCCCAGCCCGCGCTTTACCTGGGCACCACCAGCGGCGAGCTCTGGATTGGCCGCGACGGCGGCCAGCAGTGGGAGAACATCGCCCGGCACCTGCCCGAGATCTACGCCGTTGAAGCGGCCCTTCTGCCCTGAGCGCACCCATGACAAGCTTGCCGCCCTTGGTCAAGGTGCTGCTGCCCGCTGCCCTGCGCAGCTACACCGGCGACACCCGGCTGCAAGCGCGCGGCGACACCCTCCACGCTCTCTTCGCCGACCTGGACCAGCGCTTCCCCGGCCTGCGCTTTCGGGTGGTGGACGAGCAGCAACAGTTGCGGCCTCACATGCGTGTCTTCGTCAACGGGCAAGCCTTGCGCGAGCTGTCATTCCGCCTGAATGAGGGCGATGAGGTGGCGGTGCTGTTGGCCCTGAGCGGCGGTTGAGCGCGCGCCGACTTGGCGCGGAGAAAGCCCGCCCTCGCGGCCTGGGCAACTTGCGACTCGTTACACTTCTACCCCCGGCGGTTAACGCCTGTCTTTTGTGATCGGCGCCCATGTCGCCCCTGCTCTCTTCTCACGCTGTCTTGATGCGCTTGGCGCTCCCACTGGCGCTGGCCCTGACGGGCGGCGCACAGGCCTCGACACCGGCCAGCCCCTCCCATTTCCAAGCCCTGCGACTGGGCACTGACGAGGGGCCGCTGCGCCTGGATGGCCGACTCGACGATGCCGTGTGGCAGCGCGCCGCACGGCACAGCCACTTTGCCCAACGATCGCCCGTGGCCAATGGCGCCTTCCCGCAGGCCTTGCGCACCGAGGTGCAGGTGGTGGTGGACGACAAGGCCTTGGTCTTTGGCATTCGCGCGTGGGACACCCAGGCCACGCGCACGCTGCTGAGCCGCCACGATGGCGTTGAGGCCGACCAGGATTACATCGGCATCTGGCTGGACACCACAGGGCGCCGCGAGGCTGCGGTGTTTGTGAAAGCAGGCCTGGCCGGCGTGATCACGGACGGGCTTTATCGGGCGGCCGATGATGAAGACGACCTGGGCCCGGACTTCCCCGTCGAGGTGGCCGTGGCCAGCTTAGACGACGGCTACAGCATGGAGATCCGCTGGCCCTTGGCAGCCTTGCGCTACCCCTTTGACGGCGACGAGCCCTGGGGCCTGCTGGTGGCCCGTGCGGTGCCCAGCGCCAAGAGCCTGCTGCTGATCAGCCAGGAGGCCGACCCCGAAGCGCTGAGCTTCATCCATCACATGCGGCCCCTCGACGGCCTGCGCGAGACGCTGCAGCAGCATCGAGGCCAAAGCATCAGCGCGGCACGCGCCGAGTGGACGCTGCGTCAGGCTCGGGAAGACGGCTCGCGCCAGGGTGAGGGCTCGCTAAGCCTGGAAGCCCTGTGGCGCCCCCGCGCGGACTGGGTCTTCAACACCTTGCTGAACCCGGATTTCGCCCAGGTGGAGATCGACGCGCCGCAGGCCAAAGGCAACCGGGCTGTGGCCATCCAATTGCCCGAAAAGCGCAGCTACTTTTTAGAGAGCGCGGACGTGCTGGGGCTGACCGCACCGGCCTTCTACTCGCGCACCGTGGCCGACCCGCGCTGGGGTGTACGCAGCACCTGGCGCGGCGCGCAAGCCGATGCCACGGCGCTGCTGCTCGAAGACCGCGCCGGCGCTGTGGCGCTGCGGGGCCGCCCCTGGGGCACCGAGGCCTGGACCTTCAGCGCCCCCAGCAGTTCGGTGCTCTTGCGTGGCCGCTGGCAGGCCGAGGACCGCACCTTGGGTCTGATGGCGGCCGAGCGCAAAGTGGCGGCTGACCAAGCCAATCGCGTCTGGGGCGTGGATGGCGTGCAACGCCTGCACCGCGACGACAACCACCTGCAGTGGCGTTGGCATGGGCTGCTGAGCGAGAACAGCATTGAGGCCGATGCCGACGGCCTGACGCGCGCGCGCCGTGGCTCGCCCGAGCGCGGGGCGCGCCTCTGGGCCCAGGCCACGCACAGCAACCCGCAGTGGTTCAACTATGCCGAGGCGAGCTGGGTGGCGCCCGAGTTTGTGAACCTGCAGGGCTTTTCTGACCAAGCCGGTCTGTGGCACGCCAAGCTGGAGTTGAACCGCCGCCTGGGTGAACAAACCCTGCCCTGGGGCAGCGACGGCCTGACGCTGCACGAGACAGAGTTGCACTTCTCGGTGGAGGAGTCCCGCAGCTTGCGCGACCGCCCCCAAGCCGAACCGGGCGGAGAGGTGATCCACCGCGGCCTGCGCCTGGGCGGCTGGCTGCAAGCCCCAGCGCGCACGGTGCTCTGGGCCAATGCAGGGCCAGCCCAGCAGCGGGCCCGCAGCGGTGGCGTGCTGCACGCCACACCCCATGTGCAAGCAGGCCTGTCCAGCGCTCCGTGGCCGTGGCTGACCAGCCTGGCCGCCGTCGGCAGCTGGGGCCGCTTGTTGGACACCGAGTTAGACCGTTTGGGTACGGGTGGCAATTGGTCAGTGATGGCCCAGACACGGTGGGCCTTGCCCGGCGGGCAAAGCCTGGAGGTGGACCCGGTCTTCACCGGCCTGCGCATCGGCGCCGAAGCCGGGCACCCAGCGCTGCTCGACCTGGGTTGGCAGGTCCTGGCCCGCTGGCATCTGGACGCCCGGCGCAGCCTGCGCGCCATCGTGCAGCAAGAGCGCAGCCAGCGCGATGCCGCGGGCTTTGACGCCGGCACCCTGAGCGAGCGGCAGCACCGCTCCTTGATGTGGCGCCAACGCCTGAACCCGCACTGGCAGGTCAGCCTGGGCCTGCAATGGGATGCCAGCACCGGCCAGCCGACGCGACGCGAGGCCTTTGCCAAGCTGCAGTGGGACAGCGGCTTGTAACGCTGGTAATCACGCCCGGAACAGATCGAGCCGCCGAGCGGGCCCGCTGTAGCCCGGCAGGACCGAGGCCATGGCCGAATCGGGCAGGCGCAAGTGGCGGGCCATGACGTTGGCGATCACGTCGCGGAAGTCGGTGGTGATAGCCAGGTCGCGGCCTTCGTAGAGCGCTCGGCTTTCCAGGCCGGGCCACTCGCCGTGCACCTTGCCGCCGTGTACGCGGCCACCGGCCAGCATCATCACATTGCCGTGGCCGTGGTCGGTGCCACCGGTGCCGTTTTGGCGCACGGTGCGGCCGAACTCGGACATCACCATCACCACCGTGTCCTGCCACACCGGGCCCAGGCCTTGAGCCAACTCAGCCAGCCCCCGGGCCAGCGGCGCCAAGCCGTTGGCCAAACGGCCCTTGACGGTGCCTTGGCCGGAGTGGGTGTCCCAGCCACCCAGCGCCAAGAAGGCCATCTGCACGCGCGGGTCGTTGCGCATCACCTGGCTCAGGCGGGCCGCATCGTCGGGCAGGCCGTTGGGCAGCGGCGCGCCGCGGTCCACGTCGTTCATCTCAGGGCCGTGGTCGTCCTCCATGGAGGCGCGCACTTCTTGCCGAGCCTGGCGGGCCTCACGGTAGGCGCGGCCCATGGCGTCGTCACCGGCATACAGCTTTTCAAAGGCGCTGGCCACGCGAGGCTTGTCCAACACACCGAGGCGCGCGACGGCCGCCACCGAGGGCAAGTTGGCGATGTTGTAGCTACCCTGGCAGATGCGCGGCAGCACTGCGCCCACGCTCACTGCCCGGGAGGCCGAGGCGCCGAGCTCGGCGCTGGCGGGCCAGGCCTGCATCAGGCGGTTGAGCCAACCGTCTTGGGTGCTTTTACGGCCGGGGGTGCCGGTCTCCATATAGTCCTGCGCATCAAAGTGCGAGCGCGTCGGGTCGTGCGAGCCACTGGCCTGCACAAAGCCCAGTTGGCCCTTCTGCCACAGGGGCATCAGCGGTGCCAAGGCCGGGTGAAGGCCAAAGCGGCCGTCCAGGTCCAGCAGGCCGTCGGCGCTGCCCGGCTTGGCCATGGCCAGGTCGGGGCGGGCGCGGGCATAGTCGGGGTCGGCATAGGGCGCGACCACGCTCAAGCCGTCCATGGCACCGCGCAGCAGGATCACCACCAAGCGCGGCTGGGCCGCCTGCGCAGCGGGGCGGGCCAGGGCCATCGCATGGCGGCCCACCGGGAACCACAGGGCCGAGCCCAGGGCTGCGGCTTTGAGAAGGTCACGTCGTTGCATGGAGTGTGTCCTCGCTGAGTCGGTGTCGATTCAGTAACGCATGAAATCAGGGCTGCCCAGGATCAGGGCCGCACGCAGCGCGGGCTCGGATTGCTCCACCACGGCGCGAGTCTTGGGGCCAATGGCCGGGCCCAGGGTCTTGAGCAGGGCGTCCGCGTCGACCTCTTCCCAGCGGCGTTGCGCCATGCGCGCCTCCGCCTGGTTGTCTTTGGGCCGCTTCTCGCCCTGCTCTGGCTTTGCATTTTTGCGGGGCTTGTCACTCATGTCCCGCATCTCGTTCATACCGGGCTCGTCGTCGTCGCGCTGGGCGCCGGGCAGGCGACCCGCCGCAAACGCCGTGGCAAAGCTCACGCGGGACTGCAACGCATCGGGGCTGAGCCACGCCCGCTCGGTGTACTTGTAGCCATCGGGTGTGGGGCTGCCAAACAAAGGCATGCCCAGCCGCTGCAGCACCGCCACCAGAGGGCGCACCTGGATGTTTTGGGTGTCCGCGGCACGCAATGCAGAGAGCAAGTAGCGATAAGGTGGCTTGAACTTGTTGCCCTGGGCGCTGGGCGCTGCGAACTCGGGGCTTTCCAGCAAGGTCCGGGTCACGACTTTCAAGTCACCGTCGGTCTGGGTGAAGCGCGCCGCGAGCTTGTCGACCAAGCTGGCGGGCGGCTCGTCGGCCACAAAGTACTGCGCCAGCTTGCGGCTGATGTGGCGTGCGGTGGAGGGGTGCTTGGCCAGCACATCCAGCGCCAGCTCGCCCTCGGCCTGGCCTTGCGGCTTGATGCGGCGGCCCAACCACTCCTTCTCGCCGGGGTCGTGGCGACGGGGCGCAAACTGGAAGGCGCTGTCGTCGCCATCGGGCCGCATGTTCAAACCCCAGCCGGTGAAGATGCGGGCCAGCTCGGTCACATCGCGCTGGGTGTAACCGCCGTCCACGCCCAGGGTGTGCAGCTCCATCAGCTCGCGGGCATAGTTTTCGTTCAGGCCACTGGGCTTTTTGGGCTGGTCGCCCGCCGCGCGCGCGCCCGGTGTGCCGGTGCCCACCGACATCCAGTTGTCCAGGTAGAACAACATGGCCGGGTGCTTGGCCGTTGCGCCCAGCATGTCTCTGAAGCGGCCCAGCACAAAGGGGCGAATGGCCTGCTGCTCATAGCTGCCCATCAGCACGCGGCACAGGCCTTTGCCGATGAAGACATTGAAGTGGTTGAACCAGAACTCCACCAAGACTTCTTCCAACTGCCGGGGGCTGTAGAGCGCGCGCAGCACGCGGGCTTCGCCCGCTTCCAAGCCCACTTGACGCGCCAGTTGCGCCCGCTGCGGGTTGCCCTTGGCCTCGTCTTGCTGCTTGGCCACGCGAGCCTCTTTGGTGAAGCGCCGGTACTGCTCGATCAGCTCCGTCTGGCTCCAAGACAAGGTCTTGAGGCCGGCCAGCGCGCTGCTGAGCTCTGCCGGCAGCGGCAAGCGCTGCGGCTCCAGCTGCTCATTCACATAAGCCTGCCAGCCTTGCTGGCTCACATGCCTGAGCTGGCCCGGCACCGGGCCGTAGCCCAGACGCTGGCTGAGGTGCAAGGCCATGGCCGTGGCCGCAGGGGTCGGAACGCTGGCCTGGGCTTGGGCCGACACCGCGCCCCAGGGCAGCCAGCCGCCGGCTGCGCTGGCCAAGGCCCAGCGCAAGGCGCTGCGGCGAGTGAGGTGGGCTTCAGACATGGTGAGGGGCTCCCGGATGATCGCTGCTGCGCATAACGGCAGCATGGGGTGGAATGGTGACACAGGCATGTTGCCGATGTGCAAAGCCGGGCCGCTCAAGTGGCCAGGCCCGCCATCGGGTGGCGGCGGCCAGCCGCCGGCCCACATCCTCGCTCGTCCAGTCACAATGGCCTCGCCATGCAAAGACGCCAACTCCTTCTCTCCAGTACACAGGCCTTGGCCGCCAGTGCGCTCCTGCCCTTGGCCTCGTCCGCTCAGGCGCAAACCACCCCTGCGCCATGGGCCACGCCCGCGCCACTGACGCCTGTTTGGGCGCGGCCCGACCGCATCATTGCCGTGGCCTGCTGCACCCGGCCGTTTCGGGCCCAAGGCCCGCGCATCGAGGCCCAGCGCCTGGGGCGCCAAACGGTGGTGCACAACTACGGACACGGCGGCGCGGGCTGGTCACTCTCTTGGGGCTCGGCCCAGCAGGCCTTGCGCCTGGTGCAGGCCACGGGGGCCACGCGCCTGGGCGTGATCGGCTGCGGGGCGATTGGCCTGACCACGGCGCGCTTGGCCCAAATGGCCGGGCTGAAGGTGCGTATTTATTGCGCCGAGCGGCCGCCCGAGGTGCGCTCCTCGGCCGCGACGGGCGTCTGGTCGCCTGAGTCTCGCATCTGCACCGAGGCGCAAGCCACGCCCGCTTTTCAAAGCCAATGGGAGGCCATGGCACGCTTCTCCTTCCAGCGCTTTCAAAGCCTGCTGGGCCTACCGGGGGAGCCGGTGATGTGGCAAGACGGCTATTTCCTCTCAGACGTGCCCTTTGACGCCGAGCTGGCGTCGGTACCGCCGCATGACGAGGAGCCCGACTACCCCGACCTGGAAGACCTGATTGGCGATATTCGCCCGCGCTCGGTGCTGTTGCAGCCGGAGCAACACCCCTTTGCCGTGCCGCATGTGCGCCGCTACACCCAGATGGTCTTCAACCTGCCGGCCTACACCGAGTGGCTGTTGAACGGCTTTATGCGCGACGGCGGCGAGATCATCACCCGCCACTTCGAGCACCCGCGCCAGCTCAGCAGCCTGCCCGAGACCACGCTGGTCAACGCCACAGGCTGGGGCGCACGCGCCCTGTGGGGCGACGACAGCCTGGTGCCGGTGCGGGGCCAGACAGCGCGGCTGGTGCCGCAAGCCGGGGTGAACTACGGCCTGCAATGGCGTGGCCACAACCTCTTCATGGTGAGCCGCAAAGACGGCATCTTGGTGCAAGCCCAATCGGTGGGCGACTGGGGCAATGCAGACGCCACGCCCGACCGTGCCGCCTCAGTGGCAGCGGTGGAGCGCTTGGCGGGCTTGTTCAGGTCGGGCTGATCCCGCTCAGGCGCCCTGGCCAAACTCCTCGGTATCAATCTCCGCCTGGGTCGCCGTGTTGTAACGCGCGCCCTGCACGGTGTGGCGGTTGATGGCCTCGCCCAAGCGGGCCACGTGCGCTGCGCTGAGCGTGATGCGGCTGGCTGCCAAGTTGTCGCTCAGATGTTGGGCTTGCGTGGTGCCAGGGATGGGGATGATGTGCTCACCCTGGTGCAGCAGCCAAGCCAGAGCCAGCTGCGCCACCGTGCAGCACAGCTCGGCGGCCAGGGCCTGCACAGGGGCCAGCAGCGCGAGATTGGCCGCATAGGTGGCGGGCGCAAAGCGGGGCATGCTGCGGCGAATGTCTTTGGCGTCCAGCGTGCTCACGTCCGTCAGGCTGCCCAGATAGCCGCGCGCCACCGGGCTGAAGGCCACCAAGGCCACGCCCAGCTCGCGGCAGGCTTGCAGCACCGCAATCTCAGGGTTGCGGGTCCACAGCGAGTACTCTGACTGCAACGCCGCAATGGGGTGCTCGGCATGGGCGCGGCGCAGGGTGGCGGCAGAGACTTCCGACAGGCCCAAAGCGCGCACCTTGCCCTCGGCCAGCAGCCGCGCCATCGCGCCCACCGACTCTTCAATGGGCACGCGCTTGTCCCAGCGGTGCAGGTAGTAGAGGTCGATCACATCCGTGCCCAAGCGGCGTAGGCTGTCTTCGCAGTTTCTGCGCAGTGCCTCGGGGCGGCCGTCGATGACGCGGGTGATGTTGCCATCCGCCCCAGTGACCCCCGCCATGCCGCCCTTGCTGCACAACGTAATGCGCTGCCTGAAGGGCTTGAGCACCGGGCCGACCAGAGACTCATTGGCCCCAAAGCCGTAGAGTGCAGCGGTGTCGAACAGCGTGCAGCCCTCGTCCAGCGCTTGGTGCAGCAAGGCTCGCCCCTGCTCGGTGCTGGGCGGTGCGCCATAGGCATGGCTGAGGTTCATGCAGCCCAGGCCGATGGGACTGACGTGGAAGGGGCCGAGGGGGCGGGTCGTTGACATTGCGGCGCTCACCCCTGCAACTGCCGCTCCAACTGATGCAGCACCCGATAGCAAGGCAACACTTGGGCGATGCTGGCGTTGGGCTCGCGGCCTTCGCGGATGGCGGCGAAGAACTCGCGGTCTTGCAGCTCGATGCCGTTCATGGACACATCCACTTGGCTGACGTCAATCTTCTCTTCTTTGCCGTTGAAGAGGTCGTCGTAACGGGCGATGTAAGTGCCGCTGTCGCCGATGTAGCGGAAGAAGGTGCCCAAGGGGCCGTCGTTGTTGAAGGAGAGGCTCAGGGTGCAGATGGCGCCGTTGGCGGCCTTGAGCTGAATGCTCATGTCCATCGCAATGCCGAGGGTCGGGTGGATCGGCCCTTGCAAGGCGTTGGCCTGCACGATGGGGCTGCCGCATTGGTAGGCGAACAGGTCCACCGTGTGGGCGGCGTGGTGCCACAGCAGGTGGTCGGTCCAGCTGCGGGGCTGGCCCAAGGCGTTCATGTTCGTGCGGCGGAAGAAATAGGTCTGCACATCCATCTGCTGAATGTTGAACGCGCCCGCCTTGATTTGGCCGTTTACCCACTGGTGGCTGGGGTTGAAGCGGCGGGTGTGGCCGCACATGGCGACCAAGCCGGTGTGCTGCTGCACGCGCAGCACGTCTTCGCCCTCGGCCAGCACGTCGCACAGGGGGATCTCCACCTGCACATGCTTGCCGGCCTTCATGCAGGCCATGGCCTGGGCCGCATGCATCTGCGTGGGGGTGCAGAGGATGACGGCGTCCACCTCGGGCAGGGCCAGGGCGTCACCGAGCTCGGTGCTGACATGGGCGATGCCGTACTTCTTGGCCACTTCGCGGGTCTTGTCCAGCTCACGACTGATCAGCGAAACGACTTCAACACCGTCGATGTTTTGGATGCCATCCAGGTGCTTGATGCCAAAAGCACCGGCGCCCGCCAGGGCGACTTTGAGGGTTCGGGTCATGTCAGTTGTTTTCCAAGATCAGGTGGCCCACCGCGGTATTGGACGCCGGCACGTGGAAGAAGCGGTGCTTGAGTGTGGGCGCGGGGCCACCGGCCACATCGGCCATCGCGCCGCGCGCAATCAGCCACATCACCAGCTCAATCCCCTCCGAGCCCGCCTCGCGGACATACTCAATGTGCGGCACTTGGGCCAGGCCCGCAGGGTCGGCGATCAGACGGTCTAAGAAGGCATTGTCCCAAGCCTTGTTGATGAGCCCAGCGCGCGCGCCTTGCAACTGGTGGCTCATGCCGCCTGTGCCCCAGATCTGCACGTTCAAGTCTTGGTCAAAGCTCTCCACCGCACGGCGAATGGCCTGGCCCAGCGCAAAGCAGCGGGCGCCAGAGGGCACCGGGTACTGCACCACATTGACATGGAAGGGGATGACCTTGAAGGGCCAAGCGCCGCCGGGCATGGGCGGGTTGTCGCACATCAGAGAGAGCGGCACGGTCAGGCCGTGGTCCACTTTCATGGCATTGCACAGGGTCAGGTCAAAGTCTTGCTGGATCACCGACTGCGCAATGTGGGCGGCCAGCTCGGGGTGGCCCTGCACCGTGGGCAGGGGGCGCGGGCCCCAGCCCTCATCGGCAATCGGGAACTCGGCCGCGCAGCCCAGCGCAAACGTGGGGATCAACTCCAGGCTGAAGTTGGTGGCATGGTCGTTGTAGACCAAGAAGACCACATCGGGCGTGTTGTCCTTCATCCATTGCTTGGAATACTCATAGCCAGCAAACAAGGGCTGCCAGTACGGTTCTTGGGTCTTGCCCTGGTCCAGGGCCACGCCGATGGCGGGCACATGCGAGGTGTAGACGGAGGCGGTGATGCGTGCCATGGTGTGTGTCAATCCTTGTTGCGGCCCGCCGCACCTTGGGGCTGGCGGTGGGGTTGGGCGTCGCCGTCTTCGCCCAGATAACGATTGCCTTCAGGAGAGCGTCCACCGGCCATCATCATGGCGCGGTACTCAGTCTCGGTCATGCCCGTCATGGAGCCGGCCATTTGCTGGAAAGACAGGCCATCGGTGGCGCCAATGCGGGCCAAGAAATAGATGTTGCCGCCTTCGCGCATACAGGCGTTCAGGTCGCGGGCCAGCACGGCTTGCTTTTGTGCCTCGGTCAGCGGCCATTCATCGAGCACAGCGCGCTCATTGGCTTTGAAGCGGGCGCGGTTCTCAGGCTTCATCAGCGAGTGGCAAAACTGGTTGAGCCAGTAGCCTTTGCGCGATTCCTCGGCATCAAAGATGATGGTGCCGGGCACGTCTTTATAGGGTTTGTCTAGGGCCATTTACTGTTCCTCCGGCCAATAGAGCCGCATGGGATTGGCCACCAAGAGCTTGTGTTGCAGCTCAGCGGTGGGCGCAATGTGAGGGATGAAGTCCACCAGCAGGCCGTCGTCGGGCATGTGGTCTTTCAGATTGGGGTGCGGCCAATCGGTGCCCCAGAGCACACGGTCGGGGAAGGCTTGCACCACGCGCTGCGCAAAGGGCACCACGTCGCGGTAGGCGGCTTGCTCGCCCTCCAAGGCTTTGGGGCCGGTGACGGAAAGGCGCTCGGGGCAGCTCACCTTGCTCCAGACGTTGGAATGTTCACGCATGAAGCGCAAGAACAGCTCAAACTCGGGGCCGTCCACCGGCTTGCTGACATCGGGGCGGCCCATGTGGTCCACCACCACAGTGGTGGGCAAGGCGGTGAAGAAGTCCCACAGCTCGGGCAGATCCACCGCCTCGAAGTAGATGACCACATGCCAGCCCAATTGGGCAATGCGGCCCGCGATCTCCATCAGCTCGTCTTTGGGCGTGAAGTCCACCAAGCGTTTGACGAAGTTGAAGCGCACCCCGCGCACACCGGCGGCGTGCATGGCCAGCAGCTCGGCATCAGTGACGCTGCGCCGCACCGTGGCCACGCCGCGTGCTTTGCCACCCGAGGCCACACAGGCATCCAGCATGGCGCGGTTGTCGGCACCATGGCAAGTAGCCTGAACAATGACGTTACGAGCAAAGCCCAGATGGTCGCGCAGCGCAAAGAGTTGCGCCTTGCTGGCGTCGCACGGCGTGTACTTGCGCTCGGGGGCATAAGGGAACTCGGCCCCTGGACCGAACACATGGCAGTGGGCGTCCACGGCGCCTGCGGGCAGTTGGAAGCGGGGCTTGGCAGGGCCGTCAAACCAATCCAGCCAGCCGCTGGTTTTTTGGAAGTCGCCCGAGGTGGTTCGGCTCATGGGAGGTGTGCGGTGTGTGCGAGGAGTCGGGGCGGCAAAAGCCGCCCCGGCAGGGATGGCCAGAGATCAGTCCAGCGAAGCCTTGGTGCGGGCCACGATGTCGGCCGCCTTGGTGGTCTCGGACTTGATGAAGGCCATGAACTGATCGCGAGTGACCGGGAACTGCTCGTAGCCAAAGGTGGCGTAGCGGTCTTTCATGTCAGGCTCAGCCAGGGCCGCCTCAATGTCGCGCTGGATCTTGTCGGCCACAGCCTTGGGCAGGCCTTTGGGGGCGGCGACCATGGTCCACCCCGTCACTTCATAGCCCGCCGGCCCACCCGATTCGGCCACGGTGGGCACGTCGGGGAAGGCGGGGTGGCGCTTGGGCCCGGTGACGGCAATGAACTTCAGCTTGCCGGCGCGCTGCATCGGGCCTGCGGTGGCCAGCGAGCCCAGAGCCCAGTCCATTTCATTGGTGGCGACTGCCGTGTAGAGCATGGCGGTCTCTTTGTAGATCACATGCTGCATCTGGGTGCCGGTCATGGCTTCGAGCAGGGCCGAGCCCAGGTGCACCGGGTTGCCCACCGACCAAGAGCCGTAGTTCAGCTTGCCGGGGTGAGCCTTGGCATCGGCCACGATGTCACCCACGGTTTTGTACTTGCTGCCCGCGCCCACGCCCACAAAGAAGTAGGTGCGGAACAGCGGTGCGATGGGCTCGAAGTCTTTGGCCGGGTCGTAGGGCAGCTTTTTGAACAGCGAGGGGTAGGTGGTGAGGTGGACGTTGTCGAGCTGGATCAGCTCATGCCCATCGGGGTTGGCGCGCTTCCAGGTGTCGATGGCGATGAAGCCATTGCCGCCGGGCTTGTTCTCGACCACCACGGTTTGGCCCCATTTCTTTTGCAGCTTTTCGGCCAACACGCGCAGTGCGGCCTCGGGGCCAGCCCCGGCCGGGAAGGGGGTGATGATGCGCACCGGCTTGGTGGGGAAGTCTTGCGCCTGCACGCTGGGGGCCAGCAGCGCCAACGACGTGGCAGCCACAGCCAGGGCTTTGAGGACGAAGGTCATGGGGTTTGTCTCCTGCAAGGGAACACGGTGGGGAAGGAAGGAAAGGCTTTTCTTCTGATCAATCGATGTAGCGCAAGCCCGCTGCGGCCAGTGGCTCACGCATCTTGTACATGTCCAGGCCCAAGATGCCTGAAGCCAGCTTGGCACGCTTCTCGGCCTCGAAGCTTTCGCGCTTGGCGGCGGCCTCGGCCACTTGCACAGCACGCGCCGCGGGCACACAGACCACGCCGTCCTCGTCCGCCACGATGGCGTCGCCTGGCTGCACCCCCATGCCGGCACACACCACAGGGATGTTGACCGAGCCCAGCGTGGCCTTGATGCAGCCTTTGGACGAGATGGCGCGGCTCCAGACCGGGAAGTTCATGGCCTGCAGGGTCTTCACATCGCGCACGCCGGCGTCGATGATCAAGGCCCGCGCACCGCGCGCCTGGAAACTGGTGGCCAGCAGGTCACCGAAGTAGCCATCCGTGCACTCCGAGGTGACGGCAGCCACCACCACGTCGCCGGGCTGGATCTGCTCGGCCGCCACATGCAGCATCCAGTTGTCGCCGGGTTGCAGCAGCACCGTCACCGCCGTGCCCGACACCTGTGCGCCGGGGTAGATGGGGCGCATATAGGGCTTGAGCAAGCCCACGCGGCCCATGGCTTCGTGCACGGTGGCACTGCCCAAAGCGGCCATGGCATCGGTGGCTGCGCGGTCCGCGCGGGTGATGTTGCGGTAGACAACGCCGAGTTCGTACATGCTGCTCTCCAGAGTCACAGGCCACGGGCCTTGAGTGTCGCGTCCAGGCGGCCAAACACCCGGCGGGCATTGCCTTCAAAGACCTGGTAACGCTCATCATCAGTCAAGTTCGGCGTGGCGTTCACATAGCGCTTGGTGTCGTCGTAGTAGTGGCCGGTTTCAGGGTCGACGCCGCGCACCGCCCCAATCATCTCGGAGGCAAACAAAATGTTCTTCACCGGGATCACCTTGGTGAGCAGGTCGATGCCCGGCTGGTGGTAGACACAGGTGTCGAAGAAGATGTTGTTGAGCAAGTGCTCTTGCAGCAGCGGCTTCTTCAGCTCTTGGGCCAAGCCTCGGAAGCGGCCCCAGTGATAAGGCACCGCACCGCCGCCATGCGGGATCAAGAACTTCAGCGTCGGGAAGTCCTTGAACAGGTCAGAGGTGAGGCACTGCATGAAGGCCGTGGTGTCGGCATTCAGGTAGTGAGCGCCGGTGGTGTGGAAGCAGGCGTTGCAGCTGGTCGAGACATGGATCATGGCCGGCAGGTCGTACTCCACCATCTTCTCGTACAGCGGGTACCAGTGGCGGTCCGACAGCGGCGGGCTGGTCCAGTGGCCGCCCGAAGGGTCAGGGTTCAGGTTCAGGCCCACATTGCCGTACTGCTCTACGCACTTCACCAGCTCGGGGATGCAAGTCGCGGGGTCCACCCCCGGCGACTGCGGCAGCATGGCCGCCGGCACAAAGTGGTCGGGGAAGAGCTGGCTGACGCGGTAGCAGAGCTCGTTGCAAATGGCCGCCCAGGTGGCCGAGGTGTTGAAGTCCCCGATGTGATGGGCCATGAAGCTGGCGCGTGGGCTGAAGATGGTCAGGTCACTGCCGCGCTGCTTCATCAGCTTGAGCTGGTTGGTCTCAATCGACTCGCGAATCTCGTCGTCGCTGATCTTCAAGTCACTGGCCTTGGGCGCACGGCTGGGGTCTTTGAGGCCGGCAATCTGCAGGTCGCGCCAAGCCCCCAGCGCCGCAGGCGCGGTGGTGTAGTGGCCGTGAACGTCGATGATCATGATGACAAGGTCCTTGTGTTTTGAAGGCGGTGGGCTCAGGCGGGCGTCATGCCCTGGCGCGCTTTGGCGCCAGCAGCCCCGTCTGAGGCCAGGAAGCGCAGCAGCGCCTGAGCCGCGTCGGGCTGCTGGCTGGTGTGGGCAACTGCGCCGCTGAAGGTGGACATGATCTGGGCGCCCTGGGGCATCAGGCCTAGGCGGGTGATGCCTTGCACCGGCAGCAGCTCGCTGAGCTGCTGAAAACCCAGGTCCACCTGGCCGGTGGCCAGCATCTGGCCCACGGGCACACCCGGCGGAGCTTGGATGAGATGGTCTTTCAACAGCGCCAGCAGCCCCCAGCCCTCCAACAACTTCAGCAAGGCCGTGCCGCTGGGGCCTGTCGAGTAACCAATGCGCGGCGCTTGGGCCACCGCCCGACGCAGCGCCGCCTCAGTGGAGATGTCAGGCTCTGGCCGCCCCGCAGGCACCGCCACCGCGACGGGGGAGTGCACCAGCGCCCGCACGCTCTCAGGCCGCACATGGCCTGCAGCCGCCAGCTTGGCCAGCGCATCGTCGGCCAAGACCACCACGTCAAAGGCCTCGCCGGCTTGCACCCGCTTGGCGGCATCCACCCCGCCCACGGATTCCAGCGCCACGGACTGGCCTGTGCGCCGGCCATGCTCGCCCAGCAGCTCTTCCAACAAAAGCCGCGTGGCCATGGAAGAGATGCAGCGCAGTGGGGATGACGTGGAGGAGCTTGCCATGGCAGCATTGTTGGCGGCGGCGCCGGGCGCTCCAAGCCCAACAGCCGACTAGCTGCTATACCATTTGGGCATAGCTCATGCGGGTTTCCCCGCCCCACACCATGGATCTCCGTCAACTCCGCACCTTTGTGCAAGTGGCCGAAGCCGGCAGCTTCAGCAAGGCCGCGCTGATCTTGGATGTGGCCCAGCCGGCCCTCTCACGCCAGGTGCGGCAGTTGGAGACCGAGCTGCGCGAGACCCTGCTGCTGCGGCATGGCCGGGGCGTGGCCCTGACTGAGGCGGGCCAGCGCTTGCTGGCCCATGGCCGGGCCATCTTGCAGCAAGTGGAAGTGGCACGCAGCGAGGTCGCAGCCGGGCGGGACGAGCCGGCCGGGCAGATTGCGATTGGCCTGCCGCCCAGCCTGGCGCGGCAGTGGACGCTGCCGCTGATCCAGGCCTTTCAGATCCAGATGCCCAAAGCCCGCTGCGCCATCATCGAGGGCTTCTCCATGCACATCAGCGAGTGGCTCAGCGACGGGCGGCTGGACCTGGGCCTGCTCTACAACCCTGAGCCCTCGGCCCAGGTCAGCACCCGGCCTTTGATCGAAGAGGCGCTGTGCTTGGTAAGCCCCGTGGCCACCGAGGTCAGCCAAGACGTGACCGGGCCGATGCGCTTTGCCCAACTCTCCGGCCTGCCTTTGGTGATGCCGCAGCGCGGCCACACCTTTCGCAAGCTGATGGAGACGCAAGCCGCCCTGCATGGCGTGCAACTCAACGTGGTGTGGGAAGTCTCCAGCGTGGGCGTCATCCCCGACCTCGTCAGCGCGGGCCTGGGCCATGCCGCGCTGACGGCAGGCGCCGTGCGCGCCCACGGCGCGCTGCAACACCTGCGCGTGCGCCCCATCGAAGCGCCGCAGATCATCAGCACTCTCTGCCTAGCCGAACCCGCTCAGCGCCGCAGCACACCGCTGACGCGGCGCACGGCACAGTTGCTGGAGGCGATGGCGAGGGCGGGGTAACCGATTGGAAACCCAGGCCCAGCCGCAGCGCCCCACAATCGGCGCATGCACATTGCCCTGATCGCTCACGACCGCATGAAAGACACCCTGGTGGCGCTGGCGCGCGAGTTTGCGCCGCAGCTGGGGCAACACGCCCTGATGGCCACCGGCACCACAGGGGGTCGCTTGGCCCAAGAGGTGGGGTTGACGGTGGAATGCCTGCTCTCCGGGCCTTTGGGCGGCGACCTGCAGATTGGGGCTCGCCTGGCGGTGGGCGAGGTGAGCGCGGTGATTTTCTTGCGCGACCCAATGACGCCGCAGCCGCATGAGCCCGACATCAACGCCCTGGTGCGGGCTTGTGATGTGCACAACGTGGTGTGCGCCACCAACCCGGCCACGGCCAGATTGGTGTTGCAGCGTTTGTGATCAGCTACCCAGTTGGCGCGGGGTCATGGTGACCACAGGCTCTTCAGGCACGAAGATCCACAGCAGCAGATAGACCAGCAAGCCGCTGCCGGCGCACAGCGTCAGCAAAGCAAAGCTGACGCGCCAGATCCAGGCGGCCACGCCGGTCATTTGGGCCACGCCACCGCAGACGCCACCCAACCAACGGTCGCTACGGCTGCGGCGCAGGCCATTCAGCGCATGAACGATGGTTGCATCGTGGCGCACAGGGGCTTCGCCACGGCTCAGCACCTTAGCTTTGGCCTGGGCAAATTCTTCATCGGACAGGCCACCTTGGCGGTGCAGTTCGTCCAAGCAGGCGAGGTCTTCGGCGAGTGACATGAGAGGCTCCGGTGTGTTGATGGCTGAACTGTAGAAGCTCTCCACACGGCACGCCAGAGCGCTGCGACAGGACGCGCTGGCGGCAGCATGAACGGCGGCTGCATGCGATAAAGGGCGGGACGCCCAGCCAACGCCAGCCCCGCTCAAGCCAGCCGCACAGTCACCCTCAAGCCGCCCAAGCCAGGGGAGCGCTGCACCGACAGATCGGCGTGGTGCAGCGCCGCAATGCGCCGCACGATGGACCAGCCCAGGCCGCTGCCGCTTTGCTCGGTGCCCAGCACCCGGAAGAAGCGCTCACCCAGGCGGGCCATGTCGGCGTCGCTCATGCCGGGACCGCTGTCTTCCACGCACAGCACGGCGCCGCCCGGCTCGGGCTGAAGCTGCACCTGCACCTGGGCGCCTGCGGGGGCGTAGCGGATGGCGTTGTCCACCACATTGCGCAGAAGGACTTCCAGCAGGGTCTCCAGGCCATTGACGGGCACGGGCGGCAAGGGCGCGTCGTCGTCACTGGCCTCCCCCACCTGCAGCGACAACTGCTGGGATTTGGCCAAGGCTTGGGGGGCGGCCTGGGCCAAGACGCGCTGGGCCACTTGGGACAAATCCAACGGGACCAAGCCCGCCTTGCCCGCAGCCTCCAGGCGCGACAAGGTGAGCAACTGCGTCACCAGGTGCGTGGCGCGGTCACAGCCCTCTAAGGTGGCCAGCAGGGCGTGACGGCGCGGCGCGTCGTCGCTGGCCCCCAGCGCCACTTGCGCTTGGGCGCGGATGGCGGCAATGGGCGTGCGCAGCTCATGGGCGGCGTCTGCAGTAAAGCGGCGCTCGGCCTCCATCAGGCTGGCAATGCGGCCGAGCAAGCCATTGAGGCTGTCCACCATAGGCCGCATTTCTTGCGGCGCATCCTCGGCCAACTCCACCGCCTGCAGCGCATCAGGCGCCCGGGCAGCCAAGGTGCTGCTGAGGTCCCGCAGCGGGGCCACGGCGCGGCGGATCACCCACCACAAGCCCAAGCCCCACACCGGCAGGGCCAGTGCTGCGGGCCAGAAGGCGCTGCGCAACACGGCGCGGCCAATGGCGGCGCGGGAGTCCACCATCTCGGCCACGTAGACCTGCACGTCTTGCTCAGCCCCGCGCGTGGTGAAGACGCGCCAGCGCTCACCCGCGATGGTGATGGTGTCAAAGCCCTGGCTGAAGTGTTGGCCATCCGGCCCCATGGGCTGCGCCGGGGCGCCGGCTGAGCGCAGCACCAACTGCCCCTCATGCCACACCTGAAAGGCCGCTTTGGGCGCATAGCGGTGCAGCGAGGGGGCATCCACGCCCCGACGCTCGTGGTGGTCTTCGTCCTCTTGCAGCTCTTCAATCTCGTGAGCCTGCTGCACCACCAGCAAGGCGGCGGCTTGGGCCAAGTGGCCGTCCAGCAGCTCGTCCAGCTCGTGGCGGGCATCGGCCCACGTCACCACGGCCGTCGCGCTCCAGACCACCACCAGCAGGCCCAAGGCCGCGGCCATCAGCCGGCCCTGCAGCGAGGCCGGCCAGGCCCAGGGCTTGCGCGGGGTGGAAGTGGAAGGAGCGCCCGTCATGCGGCGGGATTGTCCTCTTTGCGCAGCAAGTAGCCCACACCGCGCACGGTTTGGATCAGGTCGCTGCCCAGCTTGCGGCGCAGGTGGTGGATGTGCACCTCGATGGCATTGCTTTCCACCTCTTGGCCCCAGGCATAGAGGTGTTGCTCCAATTGCTCGCGCGAGAGCACGCGGCCCGCGTTGAGCACCATGGCTTGGAGCAAATCGAACTCGCGGGTCGAGAGGGTCACAGGCTGCCCGTCTTTGCTGACACTGCGGGCCGAGACATCCAGACTCACACCACCCCAAGCACGCAAGACTTCAGTGGCTTGGCCATGCGCACGGCGCACCAAGGCTCGCAAGCGGGCGGCCAGTTCGTCCAGGTCGATGGGCTTGACCACATAGTCGTCGGCGCCCAAGTCCAGGCCTTTGATGCGGTCCGGCACGGCATCTCGTGCCGTGAGCACCAGCACGGGCAGGGTCACGCCGGCTTGGCGGATCTGCGCCAGCACATCCAGCCCATCCAAGCGGGGCAAGCCGAGGTCCAGCACGGCCGCAGCATAGGGCTGGGCGCGCAGCTCGCGCTGGGCGGCCTCGCCGTCGCGCACCCAATCCACCTGAAAGCCATGTTGACGCAGGCCATTGCGCAAGCCGTCGCCCAACAGGGCATCGTCTTCAGCCAACAAAATTCGCATACAGCCCCCTGCCCTCGTCAATCGTCGTCGCCATCATCATCGTCGTGTTTCTTCAAGGCCGTCAGCCACGCGCCCACCGTGCCGGGCGCCGCTGCGCTGGGGACTACGCCTGGCGCACCTGAGGCGCTCGGGGCATGTTGCCATTGCCAGGCCCACCAGCCCAGCACCGCGCACAGCATCAGCGCGGCGACCGTGGCCCAAGCGCTGCGGATGGCCTGCTCCGGGCTGCCCTGCTTGCGGCCAGTGAACATGGCACGCACCAAGTTCTCGCGGTGAGCCAAGCTGCCCACCACCACTCCCAGCACATGCACCGCCACCAAAGCCAACATGCCGGTCGCCAACAGTTCATGTGCCTCTTCCAACCAATGCGGGGCATCGCCACTGTCGTTGAGCCAGCCCGTCAGGGTGACCCCCGCGCCGAGCGCCAACAAGCCCAGCACCGCGTAGGCCCCGGCCGGGTTGTGCCCTACATGATGTTGCGGCTCACGGGCGACCACGCCCTTGACATAGCTCACAGCCGCCGCAGGCCCGCGCACAAAGCTGGTAAAGCGCGCATAGCGCGTGCCCATCAGCCCCCACACCACGCGAAAGGCCACCAAGCCAGCCATGGTGTATCCGAGCGTGATGTGCACCAGTTGCAGACGCTCACTCTCAGAGGTGAGCCAAGCACCCGTAAAGCACAGCACCATCAGCCAATGAAAGACGCGGGTCGGCCAGTCCCAGACCAAGATGCGTGGGGCAGCTTTTTCAGTCATATTCATCTCCATTCCGTTTCTAAATTCAAGAAATGGAATCACTTGGGAATGCGAATGTCGCGCTCACGGAAGCTGCCTTCAGCCGCCTGCGTGTGACAGGCCGCGCAGTTGGCGGCGCTCTTGATGGCAGGGCGCTTCCACACATCGGCAGCCACTTCGTCGTGCTCGCGGATGAACCAGCGGCCTTTGGTGATGCGGTCTTCTGGCGGCGCCTCCGCCGCACGGCGGCCGCCGCCATTGGCCATCAGCCAGTCGCTGATCTGTTTGGTGGTGGCCGCGTCCAGGGAGGCATCGGTGCCAAAGTGCTTGGGCAGATGGCTCATCAGCCGCTGCCAAGACGCCGCCGGCAGCAAGCCCACCGGATACGCCACATGGCAAGACGAGCATTCGCTTTTGTAGGCCGCCAGCAGCGGCACACGCGGCCCATGGTCGTCGGCCCAGGCCGGTGCGGCCAGCGTAGTCAGCCAGAAGGCAGCCAAGGCGGTGGTGCGCACCAGGAAAGAGGAGGAGGAGGAGGAAGAGAAGAAGGTCATGAGAGGCGTCCGGCTCACTTCAAGCTTTGCAACCAGGCCAGCACATCCGCCTTTTCTGCGGCTGTGCATTCACGCGAGACCACGTCGTTGCAGTTGCGGCGAAACCATTTCTCCACCTTGGCGTTGTCGGTGAAGCGCTCGGGGTTGAAGGCCGGCGCCAGCGGCCCAATCGTCTTGCCCGTGGCGGCATGCTTGCCCGGGCCCGTGGGCTTGACGCCATGGCAAGAGGCACACGACCACTCTTTGCCATGGGTGCTGGTGAAGAAGGCCTGGCCGCGCGCCGCTTGCGCAGGGCTGCCCGCCTGGGCCGTGTAGGCCGCTTGCAGCTCAGCCGGTGTGGCGGCCTGCGCCGCCACGGCAGCCGTGGCCAAGGCAGCAAGAAGAAGGAGATGACGCATGACAGACAACCTGTAAATGCAGTGAACAGGCTGTCATGGTCGGGGGTGGGGCTGAAGGAAGTCTTAGAGCTTGCTGGCCCGTCGGAGAAGGCGGCAGCGCGCTACAGCCGACTGGCCCAGTACCCTGGTTCCCGCTTGTGATGCGCCACCGCATAGATGCAGGGACCATTGGTCGATTCTCGATATACAAGCGAGTACGGGAACCGATGAAAGGGGAAGACCCGCAGGCCGCTTCTGGCTGGTGTGCCTAGACGCTGGTGGCCTCCAAGCAGCTCGGCCACCCTTTCAAACTCCGCCAGAAAAGCCTCTGCCACGCGGACAGTGGCTTCTTCGGCGTAATACTTCGCCGCGACCGCAAGTTCTGCTTCAGCAGCGGGGTGAAGCTCATAGCTCACTTGAGCTGCGCACGAACTCGGGCTAACGCATCCCGCCCGGGAACCATAGCCACTTGGCCGGCCAGAACCTCTTGCTCACGACGCAGCGCTTCATCCAACCATGCCTCTTCCACTTTTGAGTCGTGATCGAAGCTCTCCAACAGGCGCTCCAGTAGCCGCGCTCGGTCAGCCGCTGGGAGGCTGAGAACCTCTGCTTCGAGTTCATGTACTGGGGTTGACATAAGCAGACTCCTGCTGGGACTGAACGTCCGGACGCACAAGCATGCCACACAGACCCACTCTGCGACAAATGCGCTTCGCGAGATGCCGACATCAACGCCACTCGATCGAGCGTTGGGCAGCCTTGTGGGCATCCTCTTGTCACAGGTTCACCAACGCAGCGCCACACGAATTCCTCGCCGCTCATACCCTTCCCTTCAGGTGTGGAGCTGGTTGGGATAAGGGCAGGCGAACTGCGGGATTTCGACGGCGAACACGGGCACACCAACAAGCCTAAGAACTGAACGGGCTCTCCACAGCCTTTCCCTCACCGTCTTCCCACAGATCATCCGGCAAAGAACGGTCACGCACGCAGACGCGGTCCAGCCCTGGGTAGGTGATGCGGTCTTGCGGTGCGCGGGTGCCCACCACCAGGCAGCGGGTGGGTGCCGTGCTGCGGTTGTGCAGGCAGTGGCCCACAGGCACACCGGCTTTGAAGGTGGCGGCATCACCGGGGCGCAGGAGGCTTGCAGTGTCGCCCTCGATCAGGGTGATCTCACCCTCCAGCACATAGACCATTTCGTCCTCTGCGCTGTGCCAATGCGGGCGGGCTGACACGGCGCCGGGCTGCAGCACTTCCACATAGGCACCGAACTGCGTCAGGCCGCCGGGCTCGGAGATCCACAGGCAGCGGTTGGGCTCGGCGGGGTTGGTGCTGGGCGAGGTTTCGCAGAGCATCTGCGCAGGGGTAAAGACGGGCATGAGGAAGACCTTTCTGCAAGGACGATGCATGAAGAAACGGGAAGGACCCCGGCCATCTCAGAGACAGGCGCTAAAGGCCACTGCCCAGGCGGCGCGCTTGCGCTCGAAAGTCCAACTGGCATTGGCCGGGCTGGTGGAAGGCAGCTTGAAGACCGGCAGGCCCAAGCCTTCGGTGAAGCGCCGCCCACGTGCGGACTCGGCCCCGTTGTGGGCAATGCCCTTGAGCTGCGGCAACTGGGCCAAGAGGCCCGGCAGGTCGTTGAACTCTGCGGCCTTGATGTCGGCATCGAGGCTGCCTTGGCGCTCGCAAGCGGCGTACACATCCCACAGGCCCACGCCAGCCGCCAACAGAGCGGCCAAGCGCTGCGCATAAGGCAGGCTCACCAAGTCTTGCGCCAGCAGTGCGCTCATCAGCGGCCAGAAGTGATTGCGCGGGTGGCCGTAGTACTGCTGCGCCTGCAGCGAGGCCACACCCGGAAAGCTGCCCAAAACCAGCAAGCGGGTGTGGGGTGCCACGGCCGGTGCCAAGCCGGTCAGGCGTGGTGCGTTTGGCGCATCAGCCATGCGCCAGGGCGCCCAGGCGCGGCAGCACGCGGCAAGCGTTGGCCGTGGTGACCGCAGCCGTCTGGGCCGGGCTCCAGCCGCGCAGGTCGGCCAGGGTCTGGGCGATGCGCGGCAGCTCGGCCGGCTCATTACGGCTGCTCAGGCCCGCTTCGCGCTCGGCGGCCGTGCGGTAGAGCCAATGCGGCGGGATGTCCGGCGCATCCGTCTCCAACACCAAGGCCGTCTCTGGCACGGTGCGGGCCAGATGGCGGATCTGCAAGGCACGCTCAAAGGTCATGGCACCGCCAAAGCCCAGCGCAAATCCCCGGCTCACAAACTGCGTTGTTTGCGCATCGCTGGCATTGAAGGCATGGGCAATGCCACCGCAAACCTCATGCCGCCGTAGGCCCTTGAGCAAGCCATCGGCCGAGCGGCGCACATGCAAGATCACCGGCAGGCCATGCTGGCGGGCCAGCTTGAGCTGCGCCAAATAGAACCGCTCTTGAAGGGCTGCATCCAGGCCCGGCACAAAGTAGTCCAGGCCGATCTCGCCCACGGCCACCAAGCGGGGGTCGTCCTTCCAGCGGCTCAGGGCGTGGTCGAGTTGCTCCAGCTCATCGGGCGCTGCACGGTGGACATAGAGCGGGTGCACCCCCAGGGCATAGCTCACACCTTGCTCGTGCGCCAAGGCGCGAACCGCCTCGAAGTGCGCGGCCTGCACGGCGGGGATGACCTGCATGCCCACACCGGCGGCCACCGCACGCACCACCACCTCAGCGCGGTCGGCGCTGAACTCCGGCGCGTCGAGGTGGCAGTGGGTGTCTATCCACATCAGGCGGCGAGCTGCCCGCGCTCCAAGCGCACTTGGCGGTCGCAGCGTGCGGCCAATTGGTTGTCGTGGGTGACCAGCACAAAGGCCATGCCGGCCTCGCGGGCGCGCTCCAGCATCAATGCAAACACCTTGTCGGCGGTGTCGCGGTCGAGGTTGCCGGTGGGCTCGTCGGCCAGCACGCAGGCGGGTTGGTTCACCAGGGCGCGGGCAATGGCCACGCGTTGGCGCTCGCCGCCGGAAAGCTCTGAGGGGCGGTGCAGCACGCGCTCGGCCAGGCCCACGCTGGCCAGGGCAGCTTGGGCCGCTTGGCGGGCCTGGGCCACGGACTGGCGTCGGATGCGCAGCGGCATGGCCACGTTGTCCAGCGCGGTGAACTCGGGCAGGAGGTGGTGGAATTGGTAGACGAAACCCAGATGCTGGTTGCGCCACGCGCCTTGTTGGGCGGCGTTGAGCTGGCCAAGGCGCTGGCCCATCAGCTCGACATGGCCTTGGGTGGGCACATCCAGGCCGCCCAGCAGATGCAGCAAGGTGCTTTTGCCCGAGCCCGAGGCACCGACGATGGCCAGGGTTTCGCCGCGCCTGACGTGCAGGTCCACGCCGCGCAGCACCTCCACATCCAGCGGGCCTTCGGTGAAGCGCTTGTGCAACTGCGTCGCTGAGAGAACGATGTCGTGCTGCTTACTCATAGCGCAGGGCCTCCGCCGGGTTCACGCGGCTGGCCCGCCAACTGGGGTAGAGCGTGGCCAAGAAGGCCAGGATCAAGGAGATGGCGGTGATGGGGCCGATGTCCGCCCACTGCGGGTCGCTCGGCATCTGAGTCACCATATAGAGGTTGCCCGGCAAAAAGGCCACGCCCAGCAGGCGCTCGATGAAGGGCACAATCACATCCACATTGAAGGCGACCAAGAGGCCTAAGCCCACGCCCGAGAGCGTGCCGATGATGCCGGCGGTCGCGCCCTGCACCACAAAAATAGCCATCACCGAGCGCGGGCTGGCACCCAAGGTGCGCAAGATGGCGATATCGGCGCGCTTGTCCGTCACCGTCATCACCAAGGTGGAGACGAGATTGAAAGCCGCCACCGCAACGATGAGTGTGAGGATGATGCCCATCATGCGCTTCTCGATCTGCACGGCGTCATACCACTGCGCCTTGGTGCGCGTCCAGTCTCTCACAATGACTTTAGGACCCAGCATGTCGGCCAAGCGGAAGCCCGTGGCGCGGGCTTCATGCACATCGCTCAGGCGCAGCTGAATGCCTTGCGGCCCGCCCGTGCGATAGAGCCGGGCGGCATCGTCAAGGTGCATCATCACCAAGGTGTTGTCGTAATCGAAGTGGCCGACATTGAAGATCCCGGCCACCGTGAACTTGCGCATGGTGGGCATGCCACCGGCTGGGGTCATTTGAATGCCGGGGGTGATGACGTTGACGGTTTCGCCCACTTTCACGTCCAAGGCGCGGGCCAGGTCCACGCCGATGACGATGCGCCAGGCGCCGGGCTGGAGTTGGTCCAGCACGCCATCGGCCTTCATCTTGGCGGCCAGGTCGGTGATGTGCTGTTCGGCCTCGGGCAGCACGCCGCGCACCAGCACGCCGGGCATCGCCTCGCCGCGCGCCAGCAGCGAAGGGCTGGAGACAAAGGGCGCCGCTGCCTTGACCAGGGGCTCTTGCTGGGCTTCGCGCGCCAAAGCCTGCCAATCGGCCAGGCCGGTACCGCTGGACTCATAGACCTCAATGTGCGGAATGGCCGCCAACATGCGGTCGCGCACCACCGTCTGAAAGCCATTCATCACCGACAGCACGATGATGAGCGCCGCCACGCCCAGCGCAATGCCAACCACCGAGATCAGCGAGATAAAAGAGATGAAGCCGTTGCGACGGCCCGCACGCCCGGCCCGCGTGTAGCGCCAGCCGATTTGCCACTCAAAGGGCAAGGAGGAGAAAAAGCTCATGGGCGGGATGCTACCGGATGCAGCCCCCGCCCCTTGGACAGCAGGCTTTAGCGAATGATGCTGACCGAGCCTGTGGGCGCATTGGTGCGCGCTTGGTTGGTCAGGGTTTGCGGGTTGCTGCCGCCCACCAGGTTGGCAATGTTGGTGTTGATCAGAGGCTTGAGCGTGAAGGGCGCCGCGCTGTTGTCAGGCTGCGGCTCGATGGAGATCACGGCCATGCCGCCGGGCAGCTTGGTGGCGGGGTTGATGAAGTCTTGGCCGGGGAAGGGTGGCGCACCCAAGGGGCCAGCGGCCGGGCCGCCCATGTCGCTGTCGGCCCCGGAGGCGCTGCTGAAGCGGCCGGTGCTGACGGGCTTGCCATTGACCACCACCCAGCCCTCGTAGACCCAACCTGTGGGCAGCGCGGGCAAGGTCAGGCTGGGCTGCATGGTGCCGGAGCTGGGGTCGATGAACCAGATGCCTTGATCGTTGTCGTCGGTGGCGGCGCTGGTGGGCGTGGCCAAGAAGAAGCTGCCGCGTGCGCTGCTGAAGTCATTGCCAAAAGCGGCGGCGTGGCCGATGCTGAGCGTGGCCGAGGTGCGGGCGCTATTGAAATCACCCGCCAGGATGTGCTGGTTGCTGGCAGCCGGCACGTCGCCAGTGGCGGGCTCGATGGTCAGCACAAAGGCGGTGGCGCGGTCGGCTTGGGCGCGGGGCACGATGAAGTCGGTCTGGCTGGGCTTGCCGGCGCTGTTGATGGTGAAGCGGCCGGTGGTGACGGGCGTGCCGTCCACCACCATCCAGCCCTCATAGACCGAGGTGGCGCCCAGGTCTTCCAGGCCATTGAATTGGACGCGCAAGGTGGCGTCGCCGTCGTCGCCACCGCCACAGGCGGCAAGGGTGGCTGCGGCGGCCAGCACGGTCAAGGAGGTGATGAGTTTGCGGTTCATGGTGTGTCTCTTTGGTCAGCAGTGGGGGAGGTGAACAAACACCCCCGAGCGCTGTGCAGGTTGCGGTGGATGTCAGTGCGCTCATGATTCCCGGCGGGGCCGGGATAGTCCTCACGAAACCATCACCAAAGCGTCAGGGATTGATGCGCCGGATAATCCAGCCCATGACCGCTTCGACCCCACGGCACTTGATCCTGCCCTTTGCCTCGGCCACCTCCGAGGCCGCCCAGCACACCTTGGGCGCGCTGCAACTGCCGCACCTGGAAGCCCTGTTGGCACAGCTGCAGGCCCAGCCCGTGGACGAAGGGGATGAATACACCCTGAGCCCGCCGCATGAGCGCGCCTTGGCCCAAGCCCTGGGTTGGCCACTGCAAGACGGCCTCCTGCCTTGGGCCGCCCAAGCGGCGCAGCGCGCGGGCTTGGCGCCGGCGCCGGGCAGCGGCTGGGCCTGGGTCAGCCCCACGCACTGGCATGTCGGGACGGAGCAGTTCTCGCTGGTCAACCCGGCGGAGCTTCAGCTCGATGAAGCTGCATCGCGCCAAGCCTTTGAGGCCATTCGGCCGCTGTTTGAAGACGACGGCATTCGGCTGCACTGGTGCAGCCCGCTGCAATGGCTGGCCGAGCATGAGAGCTTGGCCCACTTGCCCACCGCCTCTTTAGACCGGGTGATTGGCCGCAATGTCGACCTGTGGCTGGGCCCGCCCGAGGCCGCACGGCGGTTGCGCCGCTTGCAAGCCGAAGCGCAGATGCTGCTGCATGCTCACCCCTTGAACGAAGTGCGCGAGGCCCAAGGCCTGCCGGTCATCAACTCGTTTTGGCTGAGCGGCACAGGCGCCTGCCCGCAGGCTTGGCAAGAGCCGGTAGATGTGGTGGTGGATGAGCGCCTGCGCGGGCCGCTGTTGGCCGAGGATTGGGCCGCTTGGGCGGACGCTTGGCAGGCGCTGGATGCGGAGCTGATGCCGCCGCTGTGCGCGGCCGCCAAGACAGGCCAGCCCGTGGTGGTGACCCTGTGTGGCGAGCGGCACAGCCAGGCTTGGGCACCAGGTGCCAAGCCCAGCTTGTGGGCGCGCTGGTGGGCCAAAAAGCCGCAGGCCAGCGCGCTGCTGATGGCGCTGTGAGCTCAGTGATTGCGGCCAGGCACCGAGGCCTTTTCGGTCGCTCTGGGCACGCAAGTCTCAATCTGAAACTGCGCGGTGGCGCCCATCACGAAATTGAAATAGCCCCCGCCCGAAACATCTTGCACAACATAGGAGATGGACACGCCGTTATCTACAAAGGTGGCCGATGGCGTGATGGCCGGCGTGGTGATGTTGCCGCCGAGGTACTTGATGCCGCAAATAGACTCAGTGGCGTTGGTGAATCGGACAAAGCCGACCGAGGCGTGGAAGGTCTGGAAGTCCCAGTTGTCTTGAGCCTTCAAGGTCAAAATGTTCGTGGTCTTGTCCAGGTCCATGTGGACAATGCCGCCACCCCAACCGTCCGGATTGGAGATCACATGGGCGCCGGTCAATTCGTCTGCACCGGCGACCAGCGGCGAGCCTTTGCTCAGCACCAAGGGCGCACCCGTTCCGTAGATAGGCAAATTGGATTCAGTGCGGAAGGTGGCCGACTTGATGGCGGCGGACGCCGACACGCTGACGACACTGAGGGCAACCAAGGCAGCGGAAACAATGAGGTGAGTCTTCATGGTGAATGTCTTCCTGTTGATGTTGATGTGGAGCCGTAGCACAAGCACAGCCGACAACGCCCCTCCTCGTCACTGCAGGGCCTGCAGAATGCCTCTGAAGCGCTGTCTGAACTCATGCTAGAGGCAGCCCCGACCACTGTCCTCCTCCCATTGCGTCTTGACAACTCTCTTCTTTAGCCCTAACGCAAGCGTCCAAACATGGTTCAGCTGACCGCCCGAGACACCGCCCCCCGCACCGCCTTTGCCCTGGAGCAAAGCGGCCTGCACCCGCTGCTGGCCCGCTTGTTTGCCGCACGGGGCATCAGGAACGCAGACGACCTGGACGACAACTTGGCCCGCTTGCTTCCCCCCTCGCAACTCAAGGGCAGTGAGGCTGCCGCGCAGCTTTTGGCCGACGCCCTGCAGCAAGGCTTGCGCCTGTGCGTGGTGGCCGACTACGACTGCGACGGCGCCACCGCCTGCGCCGTGGCCCTGCGCGGGCTGGCCATGTTGGGGGCGCGCACGGAGCAGCTGCACTACGTGGTGCCCGACCGCGCCGTGCACGGCTACGGCCTGACGCCTACCATCGTGGACCTGGCCCAAGCCCAGTGCCAGCCGCAGGTCTTGATCACGGTCGATAACGGCATTGCCAGCCACGCGGGCGTGGCGCGCGCCAAGGCCCTCGGCATGCAGGTGCTGGTGACGGACCACCACTTGCCGGCCTTGGTCGATGGCGCGGTGCTGCTGCCCGATGCCGATGTCATCGTCAACCCCAACCAGCCGGAGTGCGGCTTTGAGAGCAAGGCGCTGGCCGGTGTGGGCGTGATGTTCTATGTGCTGCTGGCCACCCGCGCTGAGCTGCGTGCGCGCGGCGTGTTTGACGCCGCCAGCCAGCCCCGGCTGGATGCGCTGTTGGACCTGGTGGCCCTGGGCACGGTGGCCGATGTGGTCAAGCTCGATGCCAACAACCGCCGCTTGGTGGCCCAAGGCCTGAAGCGCATCCGCAGCGGCCGTATGCAGCCCGGCGTGGCCGCGCTCTTCCATGCCGCCGCACGCCGCATCGAGCGGGCCTCGGCCTTCGACTTTGGCTTTGCCTTAGGGCCGCGCATCAATGCCGCCGGGCGCCTGGCCGACATGACCTTGGGCATTGAATGCCTACTGACCGACAGCCCGGGCCGCGCCCAAGAATTGGCCCAACAGTTGGACGCCATCAACCGCGAGCGCCGCACTGTAGAAGCCGGCATGCGCGAACAGGCCGAGGCCGCGCTGGAGCACCTGATGCCTGAAGGCGACCCGCCCCCGGCCCTGGTGCTGTTTGACCCCGAGTTTCACGAAGGCGTGGTGGGCATTGTGGCCGGGCGGCTCAAAGACCGCCTGCACCGGCCCACCTTTGTGTTAGCCCTGGGCAGCGATGGCTTGCTCAAAGGCTCGGGCCGCTCCATTCCCGGCTTTCATTTGCGCGACGCGCTGGACCTGGTGACCAAGCGCCACCCCGACCTGCTCAAGCGCTTTGGCGGCCATGCCATGGCGGCGGGCTGCACCCTGGCCGAAGAAGATGTGGACACCTTTGACGCCGCTTTGCAGCAGGTCGCCCGCGAATGGCTGGACGCCGCCGCGCTGACCCGCACCCTGGCCACCGACGGCCCGCTGCCGCTGCAGTACTTCAATGCCGAAACCGTGCAGACCCTGGATGAGGTGGTCTGGGGCCAGGGCTTTCCGGCGCCGGTGTTTTGCGACGAGGTGGACGTGGTGCAGCAGCGTCTGGTGGGCGAGACGCACCTGAAGCTGCGCGTGCGCCATGGCGGTCCCCAAGGCACGCTGCGCGACGCCATTTGGTTCGGCCACACCGACCCGCTGCCCGACCGCGTGCGCTTGGCCTACCGGCTCAGCGTCGATGAGTTTCAGGGCCAGCAACGCGTGCAAATGGTGGTGGAGGCCGCGCAATGATCAAACCGGGTTTGCGCCGTTTGGCGAATGTGTTTTTGACCGGCCTGCTGGCCGCCCTGCCCTTGGCCGCCACCGTGGTGATCTTGGTCTGGGCAGTGCGTCTGCTCTACGCCTGGCTAGGCCCGACCAGCTTGTTTGGCAAGGCCTTGATCAGCCTGGGCCTGGACGTGAGTGGCTCCGAAGTGGTGGGCTATTTGCTGGGCTTAGGGCTGGTGCTGCTCAGCATCTTGGCCTTAGGCCTGCTGGTGCAAACGCGCTTGCAGCCGGTGCTACTGGAAGGCCTGAACGCGGTGATGCAGCGCATCCCGGTGGTGCGTCACATCTACGACATGGCGCAAAAGCTGGTGGGCCTGATGGCGCAACGCGACGAGCAAGGCACCCGCTCCATGAGCCCCGTCTGGCTGCACTTTGGCGGCCCCGGCCAAGCCGCTGCCGTGCTGGGCTTGCTGTCCTCACCCGAGCCGGTGCTGGTGGGCGGCGCACCCTACCTGGCCGTGCTGGTGCCCACCGCGCCGGTGCCGGTAGGCGGCGCCCTCATCTACGTGCCCCAAGCCTGGGTGCAGCCCGCCGATGTGGGCGTCGATGGGCTGACCAGCATCTATGTGTCGATGGGGGTGACCTCGGGGCAGCATTTGCCGGGGGTGGGAGGGATGACTATCAACCCTCCCCGCAATGTGTAGTCCTCACGGTGCGCCATCCAGTAGCCCCGGGGCCGCCCACATCACAACCTTAGGACTTGGCCCCGAAGCAACCCGATAGCAACGCTGCCCCCCAAGCTGACCCTTCTGGCGAATTCCTTTGGTAAGTCACCAAAATCTGAGACTTGTCGTTCAAGCCTTTGACGTCCACCACAGTGTTTCCAGCCTTCGCCCACCGAGATGGCACGATCTTCTGTATCTCTGTCATCGCCCCGTTCGCGTAGATGGCAGGCGTCAGAAACGGCACTGTTGTAGCCCAGCCAGCGGACCTACCGTATCGATTGACGAACGAGGGTCGAAAATTCGGCATGAGCTCATACTGTTGGCCGCCGCTCTTCCACCAAATTCCGGAGAATGATGCCGTAGGACCAGCGACCCGCCCCACCATGTCACCGTTGCTCGCAGCGGATTGGACTTCACCCTGTCGCATATCAAGGGGAATCGAAAGATATGACGGCGTTCGGTTTTTCCACATCACAGGCGCACCGCCCAAACTCAGGTCCGGGTGATTCGAGACCACGCCGACAACAAGGCCTGAAGCGCTACCTCCTAGTGCTTTGCGATAAACGGAAAAACTCGGAGCCGGAAGCTCGATTGGGGCACCATTGGGTGGCCAGGCCATCGCACGGTTCACGTTCAAGGTGTCAGTAACGTTGGCGTAAACCCATCCTTTGTCATCAATGACAGTCGCCGCATCGCTGCCTTGCTGCAGGAAATCTGGATGCACTTCAAACGGCAATGGCTTCAAGCACTGAACGCTGCCATCCGTCCACTTCCAAATACCCAGATCTGAACTGTAGGTGGGACGCGCCGAAGAGCAGTTGCCTACACGCACAACAGCTTGACCCACATTGTTCATAGACAACGCGTATGGCCCCTCGGGCAGTTGAATGTCAGCCGACGCCTTTACGGCGCCATTTGAACCCCAAATCGTTGGCCCGCCTTGGAAAACGGTCATCGAATTGCCATTCTTGTCCAGCGCCACAGGCCAGTTTGGGGTTATATCGGAGACTCCACCTAGCTCCGTCACTCGGCATTGGCTGTTCACCACCAGCGGTACCATCAATGCCGCTGTCCAGAAAAACTGCTTCTTCATCACAACTCTCCTCGCTCCATCAAATCTTTTTGAAAGGGCCCTTCCCTTTCTGAACTGGACTTTACGCGAGTGCCTAGGGTGCCACCATCGGGGAGACCTCGTGGACGATGGTTGCCAGCATCCGCCGATCAGGCCTCAGCTCGCTTCGACCCGCTTGTCAAGTAAAGGTCCAGGTGCCTTCGCAACCTCTAGGGTGTGATTCGTGCTCAGCGTAGTACCTGCATGGCAGCGATCAGCGTATCGAAATGAGCAGCCCCTTCAGCCGCATCTGCAATGGATCGAGTCCGGGGGAGGCCGGTTAATGACTCTGGGCTGGGATTTCGTAAGGAACTGCGTCACCAGAAGCGTGCCTCACCACAGATAAGCCGCCACCGCCACCCCAATCATCACAAAGGCCAGCACGAACTTGGCCAGCATGCCCACCAGCATGCCCACCCAGGTGGCCACGCCGACTTTAAGGGCCTGGGGGGCGGCGTCGTGCTGGTCGCGGCGGGCCAAGTACTCGCCAACGGCCGCACCGACCAAGGGCATGAAGAACACGCCCACCAAGCCCATGAACAAGCCCAGCACGGTGCCCAGGGCCGCGCCGATCAAGGCTTGCTTGCTGGCACCCAAGTGGCGCGCGCCCATCAGGCCGGCGACATAGTCCAAAGCCCAGGCGATGACGGCCAGCACGCTGATGGCGGCCAATGGCCAGCCGCCGATGCGCTGGAAGTCGTCAATCCAAGCCGCAAGCAGCAAGCCGGCCCAGACCAACAAAGTGCCGGGCAAGGCAGGCAAGACAATGCCCGCAAAGCCGAGGAGGACAAGGCCAGCGCTGAGCGCCCAAAGCAGCAGGGTCATCACTTATCGAGGCAATAAGATTCGTTCATGCGGGGGCTCATCAACAACAAAGATCTCCATTTATCTCCTGATGATTATTGATTACTAAAACAGCCTCTCAGCAATACTGAACCATAGCGAAAGTCCGGCCCGCCAAGATATTTAGCCAGCACTTCAGACTTGTCGTTAATGTCAGTGAGCAATGTCACTTCATAGCCCTTTTCACGCCAGGAGGCCGGCATAATAGTGTTGATGAGGACGATTTCGTCATTTTTGTAGATAGCGGGCAGCCAATTTTTCCCTGCGCGCCCAATAATTTGCCCATGGCGATTAATGTGCGAGGGGGTAAACCCGAGAGGTAACTCCTTTACTTTACCTTCAGACCACCATAGGCCAGATGGGCGTCGACCAACAAATCCTTGACCCACAATATCCCCATTGCTGGAAGCCGATACGGCGCGACCGGCCGTAAATCCTTCAGGCAGGGGCAATCGTTCAATTTTTCCTGATCTCCAAGCAATCGGCGCGGAACGAAAATCCCGCCCATCTGTAGACGCTTGTCCAACCACTAGCCCACTGGTATTTCCGCCGTTGATGTAGTGCCGTAAACCGCCTTGCAATACAGGTAACTCAACCGCAACACCATTATTTCGCCAAACAATGGCTCGATTTCTAAGCGTACCCCTATCTGGGACTGAGGTATATACCCAGCCTTTATCATCAATCACTGTAACAGGCGGTTGAGGCCAAGATGAAAAAAACCCCTCCGGAAGTTGAAAAGGTAGCGGCTTTAGGCAAACTTTCGTACCTTGCTCCCAATTCCAAATCATCATGTCAGTACTGTAGTCTCTGAACTCGGGCCAGCACCATGAATCACTATTAACGATGGCCTGTTTTTTGTTATTTATTGAAAGCTGAAATGGTGCGGTTGTAGGCTCCGGTGAAGATACCGCTACAGTCGAGCCATCCGGCCCCCAAACATTCATACCGAGGTATGAGAAATTCCCGTATGAGTTCCCGTCCTTATCCACAGCAACTGGATAACTACTTGCTTGATGGTCGGTCACCTCCCCACCCAAATAGGTGACATTGCATTGACTTGCCGCGACAATTGGCATCAATGCGCAAAGAGTTAGAACTGCTTTCTTCATATATTCCTCCTGAATTTAATAGTGAGACTGAGTGAACTCAAAGAGTTTGCCAATGTACCCAATTTACGCTGAAACAGACGAATGTTCCATCCCTCTCAACAGCACAGCACCCAATCCGCACTGCCCCTGCTCGCCTCAATGCGCCGTGCATTGGGCTCATCGGTCTGCGCGGCCCAGGCGCGGGCGTCGGCCTCGCTGCGGCCGAAGTGGCGGTGGCGGGCGACGAGGCGTTCGGTGCGCAGGGCGTCGTCGACGTCGACATACCAGGCCTCGTCGAGCAGGCTGCGGCACTCGGCCCACGGCGCATCTTCCAGCAGCAGGTAGTTGCCTTCGACGATGAGCAGGGGCACCTCGGGTGGGATGGCAATGGCACCGGCCACGGCTTCTTCGATCTCGCGGCGGTACTCGGGGGCGTAGACCACCGTGCCGCCCGGTGCGCGCAAGCGCTGCAGCAGGGCCACAAAGCCCGCCGCATCAAAAGTGTCCGGCGCGCCTTTGCGCTGGCGCCGGCCCAGGGCCGCCAGGGTGCTGTTGGCCAGGTGGTAGCCATCCATGGGAACGACTTGCGTCGCGCCGGGGCGTGCGGCCTGCAGGGCCGCCGCCAAGGTGGACTTGCCGGCCCCTGGCGCGCCCACCAAGCCCAGCAGGCGGCGCTGGCCGCTGGCTTGGGCCTGCTGGATCAGTGCGTCCAGTCGGCTCAATGCCTCGGCGGGCAGCGCGGCGAGGCTCACTCAGGCCTCAAAGCGAAAGGCGCCTTCGGCCACCATGGCGGCCAGGGGCTGGCGGGGGCTCGGGCCTTCGCGTTGTTGCAGGGCTTCGGGCAGTTGGGCCTTGTCGCCCAGCTTGCCCACGGCCACCACGGCATGGATGGCGTAGTCCTCGGGCACGTTCAAGGCTTGGCGCAAGGCGGCGTTGTCAAAGCCGCCCATGCCGTGGGCATACCAGCCCAGCAGCGAAGCTTGCAGGGCCAGGTTTTGCCAGGCCGCACCCGCATCAAAGGCGTGCCATACGTTGTCGACTTTCTCGGTCTTGCCCGGTGGCGTGGAGCGCACGCGGGAGACGACGGCAATCAGCACCGAGGCCTTGGCCGCCCAGCTCTGGTTGAAGGGCACCAGGGTGTTGAAGATGGGCTGCCAGGCGGGCGTGCCGGCCTTGCCATAAAGGAAGCGCCAGGGCTGCAGGTTGGAGGCCGAGGGCGCCCAGCGGGCAGCCTCGAACAAGCGCATCAGGGTTGCATCATCGATGGCTTCGCCGCTGTAGGCGCGGGGCGACCAACGGTTGGTGAACAAGGCATCGACGGGATGTTCGGTGGGGCGATCAACGGTCATGAGGGGCTCCAAGAGACGATGGAGACCATTGTGGCGGCTGAGCGCGAGGGCCGTGCGTCAAAGGTTTTGAAGGGAATCGCAGTGGCTGCGTGTGGCAACGATCACCGCTGCACCTGCCAGACCTGCACGCCCAAACCCGGCACAGTGACGCGGCCCGCCTGGGCGTGTGTGGCCTGGGCTTGGAACAGCGGCTGCAGGCGCGCCCCGGCTGGCAGGCCCGGCACCTCCACGGCCTGCGGCTCGGTGCCGTAGTTGATCAGCACCAAGGTGCGGTCCGCGCCATGGGCGCGCTGGAACACTAAAGTCTGGCCTTGCACGGCGCTGTGCTCAAAGCTGCCTTGGGCGATGGACGCGTGCTGGCGGCGCAGCGCAATCAAAGCCTTGTAAAAGCTGCGGAGGGATTGCGGGTCGGCCGATTGGCTCTGCACGTTGTAACGCGCAAGATTGGGGGCCAGCGGGCGGAAGGGCTGGCCGGTGGTGAAGCCGGCGGTCTGCGGCTCCGGCGTCCAAGAGCGAGGTGAGCGCAAGGGCAAGTCGCCGCCCAAGCCGGGCACACCCGCTTGGCCGATCTCTTCGCCAAAGTAGATGAAGGGCGTGCCGGGCTGCAGCAAATAGCTGGCCGCGGCCAGCTTGTAGCGGGCTTCGTCGCCCTTGAGCTGGTCCCACAGGCGCTCGCCCGCGAAGATGTCGTGGTTGGAGATCATGGTGGACATGCCCCAGCGCTCGGGTGGCGCCTCGCGCCAGTAGCGGGCCAGCTCCTGAATGGAGGCGGGCTCGCCCTGGGCCGCTTTGACGAAGTGGTGCACGTAGCCAAAGGCAAAGGCGCTGCCGCAGACCTGGGGGTGGCCCCAATCATTGGGCTCGGCCGTGGCCTCGCAGACCACCCAGCGCTTGTCATAGGCGGTGATCAGGTCTTGCAGCCGCTTGGTCAGCTGGCGGCTTTCGGGCTGGTCATTCCAGTTCACCGCGTCGCGCTCGATCAGGTGCGGCACGGCGTCCAGGCGAAAGCCGTCCAGGCCACGGTTGAGCCAGAAGCGCAGGCTGTCCTCGTGGTACTTCACCACGCGGGGGTTGCGCATATTGAAGTCGGGCATGTGCGGGCCAAAGGTGCCGAAGTAGAAGTCCCGCGCACCGGGCGGGGCCTTGGGCAGGTCTTTGGGCTCCAGCTTGCTGTTCCAGTGCTGGGCGCTGCTCAGGTACCAAGGGTTCTTGCCCCAGATGTCCCAGCCCTGGGGCTCGGTGTCGGCAAACACAAACCAATCCCGCCACGGGCTTTTCGGGTCGGCCACGGCGGCTTGAAACAGCGGGTGCTGGGCGGCCGCATGGTTGATGACGTAATCCATCACCACGCCGATGCCACGGGCGTGGGCCTGGCGCAGCAGCTCGTCAAAGTCCGCGAGCGTGCCGTACTCGGGCGCGATGGCGCGAAAGTCAGTGGTGGCATAGCCGTGGTCGCCATCCGCATTGGCGGTGATGGGCATCAGCCAAATGCCGCTGACGCCTAAGTCTTTCAGATCATCCAGCTTGGCCGTCAGGCCTTTGAGGTCGCCGATGCCATCGCCATTGCTGTCGGCAAAGGCGCGCACGAATATCTCCATGAACACGCCGTGGTGCCAGCCTGTGGGCAGGGTACTGGGGCGATACACGGGCGCGACGGGCGAGATGTCCACGGTGGTGGCCTGGGCGGCCAGGGCGTTGGCCGTGGGCGCAGCCACCGCCGCAGAGCCTGCCGGCCAGACCATGCTGGTGCACAGCAAACCCGCCATCAAAGTGGGCCAAAGCGGCCGTGCCAGCAGAGGGGCCAAGGCCTGTGCGGCCCGCGAGAGAGAAGGCATGATGTGTCCTGGGCAGTGGGGCGATATGTAGCCAAACTACATTTTGCACGGTTTGCAAGATACCGGTTGCTAGATATAACCCCGCTATGCTCCAGCGCAATGGCGCCCTGACAATGTAGTTTCATTACACATCGCACCCCTATGCCTTTCGCTCCCCGCTTGCGCCAATTGAGTCTGTTACTGGCCATGGGCGCCACCTGCACGCCGCTGTGGGCCCAAGCCCTGCCCCCAGCCCCCTCGGCGCAAGACTGTGATGGCCCTCACAGCACCGTGCTGAAGGCGGCCGCCGCCAAGCTGCGCACGGCCGAAGGCATTTGGCTGGATGGCATTCGCCTGCAATGGCCCGGCCACACAGCCGCCCCCGGGGTGCGCTGGCGCTTGGCCTATTCCCACAGCGCAGGCCTGGTGGCCAAGGTGGGCGAGGCGCTCAGCGGCGCCGATGGGGTGTTGGAGCTGAGCATCGACGACTCGGACCTGCCGCCCGTCACCGCCCAACGCTTTGCCTATGTGAAGCCGGGCGTGCGGCTGCGTGTCTCAGGCCGCGACGCCATGAACCTGGCTCAGACCTGGACGGCCCAGATGTGGCTGCTGAAAGAAGACGCACAAGGCCGCATCCTGGCCGCCACCGCCACCCAATTGCCCGGCGCGCTGGACGACGCCTACGCGCTGGCCGAGTCTTCCGCCGAGCTGGGCGCCACCGTCACCCCGCAACGCAGCACCTTCCGGCTGTGGGCGCCGACCGCACAGCGGGTGATGCTCTGCTTGCACCCCCCAAAGCCCGGCGAGGGTAAGGCCTCCGTGCTGCGCCCGCTGCAGCGCGAAGACGCCACCGGCCTGTGGACCACGCAACTGCCGCAAGACCTGCACGGCCAGCGCTACAGCTACTTGGTGGACGTGGTCACCCCAGACGCCGGCCTGGTGCGCAACCGCGTGACCGACCCTTACTCGGTCAGCGTGACCAACAACTCCCGCCACAGCGTGGCCCTGCGCCTGGACCACCCCGACACCGAGCCACCGGGCTGGGACAGCACGCCGCGCCCGCAAACCGTGGCCCATGCCACTGACTTGGTGGTCTACGAGCTGCATGTGCGCGACTTCTCGCGCGACGACACCAGCGTGCCCGCGGCCCATCGCGGCAAGTACCTGGGCTTCACGCATGCCCAATCTCAAGGCATGCAGCACTTGCGGCGCCTGGCCCAAGCCGGCCTGACCGATGTGCACTTGCTGCCCATTTACGACCTCAGCAGCGTGCCTGAAACGGGCTGCGTCACGCCCGCCACCAGCGGCCCGCGCGATGGCAAGGCCCAGCAAGCCGCCGTGAACGCCAGCCGCGACGCCGACTGCTACAACTGGGGTTACGACCCTTACCACTTCAACGCGCCGGAAGGCAGCTACGCCACCCAGCCCGACGACGGCGCCGCCCGCGTGCGCGAGCTGCGCGCCATGGTGCAAGCCCTGCACCGCGCTGGCCTGCGGGTGGGCATGGACGTGGTCTACAACCACACCTTTGCCTCAGGCCAAAGCGAGATGTCGGTGCTGGACCGAATCGTGCCCGGCTACTACCACCGCCTGAGCGCCACCGGCGAGATCGAGCGCTCCACCTGCTGCGAGAACACCGCCACCGAGCACCGCATGATGGCGCGCTTGATGAGCGATTCGGTACTGCTATGGGTGCGTGACCACCACATCGACTCCTTCCGCTTCGACCTGATGGGCCACCAGCCCCGCTCGGTGATGGAAGCCATGCGAGCGCGCCTGAAGCGCGAACTGGGCCGCGACATCCACTTCATCGGCGAAGGCTGGAACTTCGGCGAGGTGGCCAACAGCGCCCGCTTTGTGCAAGCCAGCCAGTTGAGCCTGAACGGCAGCGGCATTGGCAGCTTTAACGACCGGATGAGGGATGCCGCGCGCGGCGGCAGCGCCGGCGACAGCGGCGTGGCGCTGATCGCCCGCCAAGGCTGGCTCAATGGCCAAGTGACCGACCCCAACGCCCAAGCCGCGCCCGCCTCTGCGGGCGACCTGATGCGCGCCGCCGACATGATCCGCCTGGGCCTGGCCGGCACCTTGCGCGATGTGCGCTTCACCACGGCCGACGGCAGCGTCAAGCGCGGCGCCGAGATCGACTACGGCGGCCAGCCCGCCGGCTTTGCCAGCCAGCCCGCCGAAGTGGTGAACTATGTCGAGAACCACGACAACCAGACCCTCTTCGACACCAACGCCATGAAGCTGCCCACCGGCACCTCGCCGCAAGAGCGCGCGCGCGTGCAAGTGCTGGGCAACGCCCTGGTGGCCTTCAGCCAAGGCGTGGCTTACTTTCATGCGGGGCAAGAGCTGCTGCGCAGCAAAAGCCTGGACCGCAACAGCTACAACTCGGGCGACGCCTTCAACCGACTGGACTTTTCAGCCAGCACCAACCACTTTGGCAGCGGCCTGCCGCCCGAGAGTGATAACGGCAAAGATTGGCCGCTGATGCAGCCGCTGCTTGCCAATGCACAGATCAACCCGCGCCCTGAGGACATCCGATTCACCCGAGACGCCACGCTGGACCTGCTGCGCATCCGCGACAGCTCCGTGCTCTTCCGCCTGCGCAGCAGCGCCGAAGTGCAACAACGCCTGAGCTTTTTGAACACCGGCCCCCAGCAAAACCCAGCCGTCATCGTGGCCCTGCTCAACGGCCAAGGCCTGAAAGAAGCCAACTTCGCCTCCGTCTTGGTGGTGCTGAACACCGACAAACAGGCTCAACGCCTGAGCCTGCCCGCGATCAGCGGCAAACGCTGGGCCTTGCACCCCGTGCACCTGAGCCCCAGCGCGGCCGACAAGCGCGTGCGCGAGGCGAGCCTAGACGCCCAAACTGGCGAGCTGATGGTGCCGGGGCGCACGGCGATGGTGTGGGTGGTGAGGTGAATCAGCGGCGAATTGCTGGAACCGACGACCGGCCGACGACGCCATAAGGCATCTTGTCCATACACAAGCTGCGCGAGGAGTTTTGTGCTGGTATTGCGCTAGTTGCACGACCTGTGAATGGAGCCCATGCATTGGCTCATCTTCAACGTCTTGAATGCTGCTATTGAAGAAATCCAACTGCTGACAATCCGGGAGGCATGTTAGAGGGCCTATTCCTCACCGCGACTCCGCTCGGGCCGCATGTGCTCGATAGCCCATTACAGCCAGATAGAGGCTGCAGATCGCGAAGACGCCTGCAAGCCATGGACGGATTGCTTCGTCGGACTTCCATCCAGCTTGAGCGTCTTGAAGCGAGCGCGTCAATCTATTGCCTACTTGCACTTGCCAGACGTCGTAGTACTTCTCATCGGAGAACCAGGGTGAACGCGGGGACCTCTCGTACAACACTACGACTTCGTCCTTTCCTGCTGTCTCAAGTGCGGACAGAACAATGTCGTACCCGCGATGCTTGGACGGATAGTCAAAGACCCTCTCATGGCCGGAAAGTTCGAACTTGATGCCGTACTTGTGTTTTGCTATCGACGTCAACGTCCCAGATGCAGAGGCCAAGCTCTGTTGGTCCGGAATTCGCCCTGTAGTGGCACTCCACGGCACAACCGCGACGGTCAGGGCGGCGCCGATAGCTGCGTAGACCCACAGCTTGCCAGGGCTCCAGCCTGGAGGCAGTGCAAAAAGTGACTTCATGTGGACTAGGCAAGAGGGCTTCGTAGGAACAGGCGGCCCATTTCCAGCGCAAACAGAGGTTGCAGGCCATGTGCCTGCCAACCACCACCTATGCACCGGGTTGGTGCTCTGTCAGCGTGCCGCCACTAGGTTTTGGAGTTGGCCGTGAGCGAATCTAGCACGCTGCCTATCGGTTTGGGCGTTCACCAGCAGAGCATTGATGTCGCGCTGGCCCTCCAAGACCGGGAGGGTGAGTTGCGACATATCAGATCCATCAAGGGCGACCTTCCAGTGCTGGATATGAGTTTGCGCTAGGTCAGCGTGCCTGGTGTGGCCGTGCGCCTGGGCCAACCGTGCAAACAGCGCTCTTGTCATACAGCGCTTGTTGATCGCTCTTCTACCCTGCGTCCAAGGCTAGCTTTTGAGCATAAAAAAGCCACCGCATGCGGTGGCTTCTTGCTGGGGCGGTGCGCCATTGGGCCCGCCGCTATGCTCAGCCCATCAGGCCGACAGCTTGGCCTGCAGCTTGGCCTTGGTGGCCTTGAGCTCTTCAGGCAGGTGGTAAGCCAGTTGGGTGAACAGCTCGTCGTGCAACTTCAGCTCTTGCACCCAGGCCTCGTGGTCCACGCTGGTGACGTTGGCGAATTGCTCGCGGCTGAAGTCCAGGCCGTCCCAGCTCAGTTCGTCATAGGTGGGGCTCACGCCGAACAGGCTCTCGGTGCCGCCTTGTTGGCCTTCGATGCGCTCGATCATCCACTTCATGACGCGCATATTGTCGCCATAGCCCGGCCAGACGAACTTGCCGTCGGCGCCCTTGCGGAACCAGTTAACGCAGTAGATGCGCGGCAGCGTGGCGCCTTGGGCTTGCAGCTTGGCGCCCAGGTTCAGCCAGTGCTGGAAGTAGTCGCTCATGTTGTAGCCCATGAAGGGCAGCATGGCGAAGGGGTCGCGGCGCACCACGCCTTGCTGGCCTGCAGCAGCGGCGGTAGTTTCAGAGCCCATGGTGGCGGCCATGTAGACGCCCTCGGTCCAGTTGCGGGCCTCGGTCACCAGCGGCACGGTGGTGGAGCGGCGGCCACCGAAGATGAAGGCATCAATCGGCACCCCAGCGGCGTCGTCCCAGGCGGCATCCAGCGCGGGGTTGTTGGTGGCGGCCACGGTGAAGCGGGCGTTGGGGTGGGCGGCCTTAGCGCCGGTTTCCTTGGCAATGGCAGGCGTCCAGTCCTTGCCTTGCCAGTCGATGCAATGCGCCGGGGCGTCGCCCATGCCTTCCCACCAGACGTCGCCGTCGTCGGTCAGGGCGACGTTGGTGAAGATCACGTCCTTGTTCAGGCTGGCCATGCAGTTGGGGTTGGTCAGCGTGTTGGTGCCGGGGGCCACGCCGAAGTAACCGGCTTCGGGATTGATGGCGCGCAGGCGGCCGTTGGCGTCGGGCTTGATCCAGGCGATGTCGTCACCGATGGTGGTCACGCTCCAGCCGCCTAGAGCCTTGGGCGGGATCAACATGGCGAAGTTGGTCTTGCCGCAGGCGCTGGGGAAGGCGGCGGCGACGTGGTACTTCTTGCCGGCCGGGCTGGTGACGCCCAGGATCAGCATGTGCTCGGCCAACCAGCCTTGGTCGCGGCCCATGGTGGAGGCGATGCGCAGTGCGAAGCACTTCTTGCCCAGCAAGGCGTTGCCGCCGTAGCCGGAGCCGTAAGACCAGATCTCGCGGGTCTCGGGGTAGTGGACGATGTACTTGGTGGGGTTGCACGGCCAGGTCACGTCCTTCTGGCCTTCGGCCAGGGGGGCGCCCACGGTGTGCACGCAGGGCACGAACTCGCCGTTTTCGCCCAGCAACTCCAGCACCTTGCGGCCCATGCGGGTCATGATGCGCATGTTGACGGCCACATAGGGGCTGTCCGACAGCTCGACACCGATGTGGGCGATGGGCGAGCCCAGCGGGCCCATGCTGAAAGGCACCACATACAGGGTGCGGCCCTTCATGGCGCCCTTGAACAAGGCCTTGTCGCCGGTTTGCAGCAGCTCGCGCATTTCAGCCGGGGCCATCCAGTTGTTGGTGGGGCCGGCGTCTTCTTTCTTGGCGCTGCAGATATAGGTGCGGTCTTCGACACGCGCCACGTCAGAGGGGTCAGACCAAGCCAGGTAGCTGCCCGGGCGCTTGGCGGGGTTGAGCTTCTTGAAGGTGCCGGCGTCCACCAATTGTTGGCAGAGGCGGTCGTATTCTTCTTGGGTGCCGTCGCACCAGTAGACGTCTTTGGCCTCGGTCAGGGCGGCGACTTGGCCGACCCATTCGATCAGACGTGCGTTTTTGACGTAGGCCGGGGCGTTGACCCGCAGGGCTTCCGTGACAGGACGGTTCATGACAAGACTCCAATCTAAGGTTCAAAAATGGGATTGGGCGAGCGCCCGGCCACTGCCAGAGGCTCGCCCAATGCCCACCCTGAAGAGACCAGGACCAGCAAGGTTCGACAGCCTGAGGGATGAAGCTGTCATGCAGGTTACGACGGGTTTCGGTGGCGGATAGACCCCCAGGCCCCGTTTCCTGCGAAGGGCTTGTCACGGCAGTGTAACGGTGCCGTAACTCAGTCGCCCATCCCCACTATGCATATGCGGCATGGAAACATGCGCAAGATGTCTCCTGCTGGGCGCGCGCAAACCCTGGGTGGCGAGGTCATGCCGCCACAGCGGGCGCGAAATATGCCAAGCATGCCCGCTGTCGAAAGTCATTGAGTTTGGAACTTTGTTCACTGAGTTTGGAACGCAAGAGTGGCTTAACTGATTGTTTTTGAAAGACTTTTTGGAATTTCTTGGGTGGCGCTTGTCGGGCTGATCTGCCGGCGTCGGGCTAGGGCCAGTGAAGCGTCACGAGCCCAAACGACCTGGCAGGGGAGCCCAGGGTGACTGGCAAATTCAGAGCCAGCTGGCAGGCCCTAGAGCAGCGGGAGGTGCCGAGTGAAGCTCATCGGTTCTTGGCCACCCGGAGCGCTCGATGGGCAACGAACGCGGCCAGTGTTGCTTGGTCAGGTGCACCATAGTCGATGACCTTCAAGGGCGTCTGTGCCAACCAGAGCGAATGCGCGAGCAGCGTGCGATCTGGATAGTCGAGCAGCCCGACTTGCAGTTGAATTGCCAAATCGTTGAGCGATCTCAGGACGCGGCGGTTTGCCGTCTTTCCCACGGCCCAATGTTGCATTGCTCTGCATTCGGCATCTGCATCGGCCGTTGGGACGCCGATGGCAGTGAGCATCGGTCCCAGGGCGTCGGAGAGCCGCTGGACGAGGGCATGACCATCCCGGGCCGGCACCACAACGGGCAGCAAACTTCGCTCACGGACCGCGAGCACAACCTGAGTCCGGCCAACCCGAATCAGATTGGCGTACCAGTCGCCAAGGACTGTGTCTGGCGGCACCGACTCCGAATCTGGCGTGGCGTTGAGCCTGTCGAGGAGCTTCTGGGTGCAACGAAGGACAAACACAATGCTTAAGACCGAGGACAAATGCCTAGTATCGCGCGTTGCGCCTACATGCTTTCAGTGGCAGTGGGGTTGCACGCCTCCCTCAGCATCGAATATCGAGTGGCGGATGTGACCGCTCAAGGCTTCAACCTCGAGTAACGCAGTTCAGTCTAAAGCCAACTTCGATTTGCGGTAGACCGCGTTGCAGCGGTTGCGGTCTTTCGGTAGTCCCCCCAAAACCCACCGCTCCGAGAAGTAGAGCTATGCGGCCATGGCCAACCGCTGCTTGGGGGTGATGCCACCCAAGGCCATGCTTGGGCGTTCATGGTTGCACTGCCACATCCACTTTGTGGCGTGGAGCCTGACCTCTTCAAGGTCGCTCCAATGGTACTCCGACAGCCATTCGTAGCGCACGGTTCGGTTGAACCGCTCGACGTAGGCATTGTGCTGCGGCTTGCCAGGCTCGATCCGCTCGACCTGGATGCCCCACGCTTTGGCCCAGCTTTCAATGGCTGCGCTCAGGTACTCCGGGCCATTGTCGCAACGAATGGTCTGGGGCTTTCCTCGGCAGCTAATGATCTGCGTCAGGGCGCGGATCACTCTCAGCGAGGGTAGTGAGAAGGCAATCTCAATGCCCAAGGCTTCGCGGTTGAAGTCATCGATCACGTTGAACAGCCGAAAGCTTCGCCCGTCCTCAAGCTGGTCGTGCATGAAGTCCATGGACCAGACTTGGTTGATGGCCTCGGGCACTGACAGTGGCTGAGGCTTCTCACGCACCAGGCGCTTGCGGGGTTTGATGCGCAGGTTCAACTCCAGCTCCCTGTAGATGCGGTACACACGCTTGTGGTTCCAGGCAAAGCCTTTGACATTTCGCAGGTACAGAAAGCACAGACCAAAGCCCCAGTTGCGATGGTTGTCCGTCAGGCGCAGCAGCCAGTCCGCAATCTCGTCATCCTCGGACTTGCGCTTGGCCTCATACCGATAGCAGGCCTGGCTGATATCGAAGGCTTGGCAGGCAGCACGAATGGCCAACCCTTTGTCTTGAACTGCCCAATGAGCCATCTCGCGGCGGCGAGATGGCTTCACCACTTTTTGCGAGCGCCTCCGTGACCACTTCGGCCTTGAGCTTCTCTTCAACGTACATCTTGCGCAGCCGACGGTTCTCCTCCTCCAGCTCCTTCATGCGCGTCATCAGCGACGTGTCCATGCCGCCGAACTTGCTCCGCCACTTGTAGAAGGTGGCCGTGCTGATGCCCAGTTCTCGGCACAGCTCCGGGACGGCCAAACCCGCCTCCACGCGTTTGAGGGCTTCGATGATCTGGCTGTCTGTGAATCGCGATTTCTTCATGGTAGAGATTCTCCTGTGAGAGTCTCTACTTTTCAGGGCGCTGGTTTTGTGGAGGGATTACCACTGAAACGACCCCAAATAGCCGCCAACGATCACCAAGCTCAGCGCAACGCCAAGTGCATCAGGCAATAAATATCCTGCCGCAGCGTGGCCAGAAACGCAACCGTGCCGGCGGGCCCAATTTCTCGCCCTTCGGCCCAGTTCAAATCGAGTTATTTATGATACACCAAATAACTCGACCCAGGAAGATGTGCAATGAAATGCTGCGTCAGTTTCGGCAAAACCAAGCAAAAATGCCTGCCTTGCCGAAACAAGAGCCAACTAAATTGGCTTATACACACTTACCTCTGTGGTATATTCAAACAGCGATGCTGGCGTCCCTGCTGCGCCAATATACCTAGTCATTATCTTATGATCTCCTTTTGGAACCATAGTTCCCACTTTATAGCTTAGCAATGTGAAATCATCTTGATTCGCTTTGATATTATAAGGGGCCGAATAATAGCTGCCGATCTGAATGCCTAAAGCGACAGGCCGGGGTGATGAAAAGCTGTAAACCTGAGCATTTGCACTGACAACAACATAGCAGCCTGCAGCGTTGGGGCAGGACACAGTCAGAGGACTTCCGTACCAAGCATCAGGCCCGACAGCTAAGCCTTGTTCGTTATAGTGTTCAAGATGTGTTTTTAGCAATTTTAGTGGCCCAGTAAACGGCGAAACGTATCCAAATGAGACCGACTTAGATGGGGCGGGCGGTGCGGCCTGGGTGGATGCGCTAGCCAACAAAGATACAGCGGCGATGATTTTTACCTGCGTGCGAAAGAACATACGCTCTCCTTTAAAAAGTTGGTTTTTCTTTTCAGCATAAATATATTTGCACCCTATTGAGCGCAAATATGTCGGCAAACACACTTTGCCTAACCGGTCGATTCTTCAATTACTGTTTTATTTATGCGATTATTTGTGGCAAGAGATCTACAACACCTTGCAGAAATTGAAATTTATCTCATCCAAAGGTCGATTTTTCCAACTTTACGCCGAGTTAGATCACGGGAATGGCTAGCTAGTTCAGGCAACGCCCATACAATACTATATTTCAAACGACAACCAACCAAAATATTAGCCCGGATGAACATTAGATGATATCAGTGGCTTGCTTTAAAAATTTGTCATTTTTCCATTTCTTGAGTTATTGACTTGTATTCATTTTACTTAGCGCACACCCCCAGCCAACCGAGGTTCGCCACTTATATTCACATCGGCTTTTGCTCTTGCCTACTAATCTGACCCTGGAGTTGCTTGAGTTCGAGTTGAAGGCATAGCAGTGTGATCAATGACATTGTAGATATGTAGCCCCAAAGTTAATCGCTTGGTCGACTCTTATTGAATTGCACGCCTTTAATGCAGGCCCTCCGCCATTGATTTATTGGGCTAGGATCTAACCCAAATCACTCCCTACGCTGCGTCAGTAAGTGTCGAATGATCAGTTTTTCCAACCATCTAAAACACCAACACCACCATATTCGACAGCCTGACGCTCGATTCCCCATAATTGATTCTCGCTTGAATTTGCAATGAATTCCTCCCCTTTTCAAGACTAATCGGAATAATGATAGATACTCTATTTGTACCAGTAGCACCTCCGGATCCATCCGTAGAGCAGAATTTGTCGAAATTTCCAGAAGTAGGGGGAACCACGAATGTGTTTACAATAATGTCCACATCCATCCAATTATCAATACTTCCAAGGGAGCCGGAAACAGTACACTCGGCTGAAAAGGAAAGAATATATCGACCACTCGCCGGGGCTTTAATTTGCAATGTACTTGCTGAATTATAAAAAGGGATTAGCTGAATTGTTCCCGCCGGACCATACATATTAAATGGAACGATAGAAATGGACTCGGATAGTGGTGCGGCGGAAGCACTAGATCCAAGCAGGAGAAGGACTGTCAGCATGCCTAGGTGCCATTTTTCCACCATCGCGGACCGAGCTTTGCGGCTATCTCTGATAAAAGGCAAGAGCAATTTTTCACGAGTATTAAATAGCAGCAAAGAAGTCGAAGCATAGAGACCCATTTCGTTACATCCTTAGTTATGAATGTTCGCTACCTTAGTTCCATTTTGGTAGATTAAGCATTTGGCCAATAATTCACTTGCATAACCCGCTCATACCACAAGCCATTCGTGTACTCGACCTGAATATTTGCATGAGCAACGTTAAGAATCCAGGTCAGCGCACAGAGAATGCAAAGCTGCCGTTGCCATTTGAGAGATAGCTTCCTCCAGGTCCGTCCTTGACTCTCAGGTACGTCGTGGACGGTGTACCGGGCTGTGCTATACAGGTCTGTGATATGGACGTGGTGCCAGTGCGCTGATAGTCAGAGTTGCACACGACGTTATCAATTGCGAATACAGCCGTTGCGGGGAAGCCGCTTCCAGTCACGGTTACCCTTGTAGAAACATTCCTGGTCAGTGTGTCTGGTGTACGTCCGGAAACCGTACCCATGGTCGCATTGACCTGTACCGTCGTTCTTACGATGTCCGCTTGCAGGCCATTCACGTCCCACCCTTCGACCTTGAGGTACACGGTTCCTGGTGTCGTGGTGTACGACGAGCAACCGCTGAATGACTTCAGACCTCCTGGCTGACTACTGCTGTAGGTAGCACTATTGACCTGCACTGTCGTTCTCACGACATCGGCTTGCAGGCCATTGACATCCCACCCTTCGACCTTGAGGTACACGGTTCCTGGTGTCGTGGTGTACGACGAACAACCGCTGAAAGACTTCAGACCTCCTGGCTGACTACTGCTGTAGGTGCCAATGTCCATCGTGCAGCTAGAGCCGTCATAGCTGTAGCTTGCGTGAACCCGCAGCTTGGTCACTTGATCACCATTGGGGTCGGTGATCGTGAAACTGCCACTCAACGCACCACCAGTCGTGATGGGTGTCGCTGCTGTCAGCCCCGTGATCGTCGGCTTCAAATCTCCACCGGCCCTGTACACACCGGAAACCGGGTTTCCAGATACGCCTATCAGAGCTTTGTTGTTGTCTGGATCTACAGCCTCCACCTTGAACCAAAGCGTCTTGCTTTGCCCAGACAGTGGAATCAATCCTGCACAGGTCTGACCGTTCTGCGAGGTTCCACTGCCGCTGAAGCTAAAGCTCTTGAGACCCAAGGCTGTATCGAGGTCGAGGAAGCATCCGTATGTTCCAGCGGAGCCTTGATCACCAACATGAACGCGTAGTGTCCTCAAGCTGTTGCTATCTGCGTCGGCAACATTGAAGCTTCCGTTCATAGGCGAACCTGCAGTTGCTTGATTGACACTGAACGCCGTTATCAAAGGGACCTGCGTTTGTGCACCGCCAAGGTAATCAACACTGCTGTATGACGGTTTGGCAATGAACTGGTCGTGATCAACTGCTTCAATCCAAAAGTACAGCCTCTTAGTTTGACCGGGAGAAGGCAGCAATTGAGCACAACCCGCACCTTCAGAGATCCCACTGCCGTTGAACTGGAACTGCTTAGTTCCGAGTTGAGGATCAATATTCAAGTAGCAGTCATCGGAACCGGCTGCACCATTAGTACCGACATGCACTCGCAATGTTTTCAGCGAAACGCCGTCCGCATCATTAACGTTGAAGCTGCCTTGTACAGGTTGCCCTGCCGAAGCTTGACTCACGATGAAATTTGTAACTACAGGGCTACGAGCAGGCGCTGGCACGTCAATGGCACGGAGCGCATAACTCAGCGGGTAACCTGCAGTGGTTGCTCCAACTTGCGAGACACGCAGATTGGCAACTTGAGTTGATGTAGTACTGTTAGTCAGATCGACATAGTCGACCATTCCGGAAGCACCCCTAACTGCAAGCTGAGTAAACTTACCTCCTGAAACAGCAACATCCATATCGACGGGAAGAAGACTCGCCACAACGACACGGACCTTCTGTCCCGCGGGCACATCTACTCTGTAGAAGTCAATGTCGGTCGCTGATTGCAAACTTCCCTTCACACGAGAAGGGATAGCGGTCAAAACCTGGGCAGAAGACTTGCTGTCGTTCTTCTTGCCTCCATTGGACTCTCCTTCTTGAGTCTCTGATTCAATAGCGCGGGCAGCCTGTACCGCCGCCAGCCCGTCAACGACCCCTGATCCGCAGTTGTCGCATGCACTAATGAAAGGACTCGCAGAATTCCGTAGAAGCCTTCCAAGTTCATGCGGAAGCAAGGCGGGGTTTGCTTCAAGCATGAGTGCAGCGACTCCAGAAACGTGTGGAGTAGCTGCAGAGGTTCCAAAGAACTCTTGCATGTAACCTGGTGCCTGAGGGGATGATGCCCCCAGGTTCGTTGCTGCAGTGATTCTTAGGCTATCTCTGTGATCGCCTACAGGTGCTGAGACATCAACTCGCGCTCCAAAGTTAGAGTAACTAGCGCGATTGCCAGCCCGCCCGAGCGCTGCGACAGACATCACCCCATTGCAGCTGCCGGGCGAAAAGAAGGCAACGTTGGAATTATCATTCCCAGCACCAGCTACCACCAAAACACCTGCCTTAAGAGCCGAGTCGACTGCTCGCTGATACACAGCAGAACACCCATTTGCCAACGCAAGGCCGAAAGATAGGTTTAGAACACGGGCCGGCCGTGCAGGAGCGGGCACAGTTCCGCCCGTGACCCCGGCGGCCCACACGATGGCATCAGCCACATCGGACGCCGAGCCCCCGCACCGTCCTAGAACGCGCGCATGCATTACGCGACTGTTGTACGCGATACCAGCAACACCTGCTGCGTTGTTCGCAGCAGCCCCAATCGTGCTCGCAACGCGTGCGCCATGCCAAGTACTGGAGCTCTCTCCCTTTGTGGCACATGTAGTTGCATCCGTCCAATCTCCAGGGTCCGCTGGGTCTGCGTCTCGCCCGGATTTGTCATTTGCGCTGACAAGGCTGCTGACAAAGTCGTATCCCGGTTCCTCACGTCCGGCAAACTCCTCGTGCACTATCGACCCCGTATCCAGAACGGCCACCACGGCGTCTGCGCCTGTTGCGGAATCCCAGCCGGCGAGGACATTTGTGCCACCTGACGAAGCGGCACCGAATGACCATTGATCAACCAGCATTGGATCGTTCGGAATCGCTGTTGGGAACACCAAATGATTTGGCTCAACAACGACCACTGAAAAAATCTTTGAGGCTAAGTGTCTTGAGAGCGCTTCAACATCCGCAAGCTTGGCAGCCTTCCCTAAGTCAATAACCCACCCACCCACGGCTACGTCTGCGACGTACCGAAGTGAATAGCCGGCAGTCCGCCCCTCTGCCAACACTTGGTTCAACAACTGTGGCGAGCTTGACGGAATTCCGTCGCGAAGTAGAACAATGACCTCCTTGTGGGTTGGCTCGGCAGCTTTACCCTCTGGACGAACAGACATTGCGCGAGGACGCTCTGCCATGTTCGTCCCTTCGGACCTCTGGTCTTCACCTCCGCCGCAAGCTGCAAGAGCTAAACAGCATGCTGAGCAAATGATTGAAATTGCGGCAATCTTTGAAGTCACGGAAAGTCCTCCTATTCCAGGGAAGGCACGAACGCACAGATCCTTGTGTGTTGTTAGACGGGATCGACTGTCTTTGGTCACTTAATTTCCGACTATTTTCCAGGGACATGTCCTTGGAGCCTCTCACGACGAGGGGCGCGGCAACCCGTTCCAAAGATCACATTCAGGTTGCATTCAGGGCCTATATCCTTTGGTGCGTAGTGAAGGCTGGCATGTGCTTGCCGCAATCAACCTGCTACGCACATCGACTTTGCAACTTAGGTTCACCGCAATGGCCTATCATGAAGGCAAAAAAGATGTGTAAGGTGGCTATGCATCAGTGCTCTCACCGCTGCATGTCATCGAGGAGATCACCTATGAGATTGGACCGCCGTCGTAGGAGCGTGTTGGGATTTGGGTTGGGGCTGGGGCTAAGTGCGACGTTGAGCCCCTCTCGGGCTACGCTGTCACCCACACGCACGCACGCGCTGTTGATTGGTGTCGGCACAGTTGCCGCACTCACTCCTTCCCTATGGCTTGACGGGCCCGCCCGCGATGTAAGCCTCTTGCGCCAAAGCCTGCTAGCAGCCGGACTTCTCGAAACGGAGATCCAAGCATTGAGCACGGCCCCTGGCGAGAGTGCACCGAGCTATGCCGCTGTTCAGAAAGCAATGTCACGGGTATTGACTAGCGCGCGTCGGGGAGACCGAGTGCTCTTTCATTTTTCTGGGCACGGAGCCCAGACACCCGCCTCGCAGCACAGAGCTCTCACGGAGTCGGATGGACTGGATGAGGTCATGCTGCTTTCAGATGTGCTGCCTTGGCGAGGAAATGCGACGACGGGCTATTTGCCCAATGCCCTTACAGACACATCACTTTCAGCATGGCTAGACCTGTTGGCGGCGAAAGGGGTGTACTGCTGGGTCTTTCTCGACTGCTGCCACGCCGCTGGCCTGATGCGGGAGAGCTCAGCATTACTCAAAGCTGGCGACATACATCGTGCCGTCACCGCCGCCGATTTAGGTGTGCCTCTACCAACTTGGCGAGAAGCGCAACGCAGCAAAGGGGTGGAACTCGAGGCCTCATCCGGCCGTGCTAGCAAAGGCATCTGGCCGCCCCCGCTGCCTCTACAGAGGCGGGTTTTCGCTTGTGCAGCAATGGCCCAGTCGAGCGCGGTTGAATGCCAGCTACCCGATCCGCAAGACGGCCGTCTTCGCACTTTTGGCCTACTCACCCATACTTTGTCTTCCTTGATTCGGGCCGAAGCATTTGACTCGGCATCTACGTTATCCACTGCCTTGCGGCAACATCCTAGTATTGTTCAACGGCATGGCCCCTGGCCTGTAGTCGTAGGCGACGATCGAATGCGCTGGCTGTCCGCAAGACAAGGAGCCCCCAGTGTCTGAACACCCTAGCTTAGTTTCACCCTGGGCTAAAGATTTCGAGCAGATGTATGCCGAGAGTTATGAGCGCTTCCGGGCCATATTCAAGCGCGACCCGTTGCCCGATGACGTTAAACAGCAGCTACTTGATGACGGTCTTTGCCACGCTTGGGACAAGCTATGGCAGTTCGAGGGTAGGAATCAGGCCCAGTTATTCACGTGGGTTTGGTCCGTCATATTGAGCCTGCGTTTAGAGTATTTTCGCAAACATCGGGTGACGCTGGTCACCATCGGCGCATCGCACGACTTACCTGAGCAGTTTGACAGGACATTGACCAATCCACAGGAAGACCGTCTAACCGACCAGCAGCACAGGGAGTGCTTTCTGCGGATTTACGCTGAGTTCTCACGCTGCCACCCAGATTTGGCAGAACCCCTGCACTGGGCAGTCTATGAGGACATGACCCAGGCTGAAGTAGCGATGAAGCTCGGGCTGCCACTAAGCACCGTCAAGTCACGGATAGTAAAGGCCTACAAGCTACTGAAAGACATGATGTTGAAGGAATGCAATGACTGCTGACCCGTCCCCCACTTCTGCCGAAGATGAATCCGCCTGGTACGAGGGTTTGCGTGGCGGACCTGCTCGCGGACCGGCGGGCGAACTGGGTAGGCTCTGGCGAGAGCAGTTGCGTGCAGATGCCCATGCAAACTCGGCCGCAAAGGCAACGCCACGTTCTTGGGCTGAGTTGAAAGCGGAGCACGATACACGTCAACGGGCCAGTGTCGGAACTAGCACCAATGTAAGCGGGGCTAGGCCTGCAGCCAATGATGCTTGGTGGCGATGGGGGCGCTATTTGGCGCCTGCTGCCGTGGTGGCCATTGCTTTCGCCTTGCCAGCTTGGCAGCACGGGCAAGAATTGACTCCACGTGGTGGCGGTAGCATGCCGGGCAAGGCTATGACTCAACGATTACGTCATGTCGAACCAGCAATGGCTGCCAAGGAGTTAACGGCGAAGCTACGCAGCAGCGGCGCGGAGGTTAGTCTGTCGGAAGTTGGAGGAAAGGTGCATCTGAGAGTGAAGGTGTCTGCCGAGCACCTAGATGCGGTATCTGCAACCCTGGCTGCCATGGAACTGTCTTTAGACGGTCAAGGTGAAGCCGATATACAGATAGATGCGGGACCGCCATGACGGTGGGAAAGAGGACCCTATCCCTTCTGTGCATAGCTTGTATCACATTGTTTGGTAGCAACGGAGCGATAGCTAGAGCAACGGTCACAGAGGCAATGGTCGCTGAAGTCAACCGCCTACACGATGATGGACTATTTGCCCAAGCTCTATCCCGCGCCGAGGCACTACTAGGTGACAACGCAGCTGACCCCGCTAACGAGCTGCAACTAGAGTTGCTAAATCTGAAAGCGATGGCTCTGAGTGAACTGGGGCGGCACGAAGAAGCTCTTCACCAGAAGGCTCATTTAGTTGCCTTGAGGATCATTCAGGATGGCCCACATCACTCAAATACACTCATGGCCAAACAAAATTTGGCCGTCTCGTATCTGTATTTGCAACGTTATGACGAAGCACTTGTCGAGCTGAAGCAGCTTCGTGACCTGATTTTCCGGAATCACCAGTCGCTAGAACCAGAATTGAGCGTCCTAGTCGCGACAAACTTGGCGCTAGGCTTGGGTCTTGCAGGTAATTTGGGGGACTCAGTCGTGCTAGCTCAATTGGCAGCTGACATATCGAAGGCAAGACTGGCGGAAAATCACCTTCAACGCTTGACCGCAGAGAGAAACCTTGCTCAGGTGCTCATACGAAGCGGCAAGACTACGGAAGGCTTGACCCTAGCGAGAGAGGTTGTTAATCGTCATGAGATGGCGCTTTCTGCGGAGCATCCCGACACCGGTATGGCTTGGAATGTACTGGGGCAAGCGTTGTTTCAAGATGATCAATTCACTCTTGCCGAATCAGCCTTTCGACGGGCCGGCAACATCTTGGAAGCCCGCCACGGTTCTTTGTTCGAGCTCACCCTGAGTGCACGACTAAATCAGGAGTTCTCGAGGTGGAATGGATCCCTTGAGTTAAATTCAATCGCTAACGTAAAGAGATTGCAGTGGACAATTGAGTCAAAGTTTGGACCTTCTAGCCATTATTCGCTTAAGGCAAAGTCTTTTCTCGCCACCATACATCTTCACCATGGGCAGGCAGATGAAGCTCTCCATCTGTTTGAGCAGTTGACTCGTGAATGGATGCGCTTAGGCGGAAAGAGCGCTATGGATACCATGTGGGCGCAACTAGGCTTTGCACGTGCACTTGCTGCTCGAGGAAGCAGAATAGATGCCCTTGTAGCTTTGGGCGACCTAATTCCACAATTGGAAGTCCAGCGCTTTGTCATGGGAGCAGCGGCTGGTCCAGCCTCGCAAGTTAAGTTCTCCGAGCTGGTTTCTGATGCTTACGGCTTGCGCAGTTTTCTGCAACGCGAGTTGGGTCAGTTTGAGGATAGCCTTGACACCCTAGAGCAGGGGCGTGCTCACGGCCTATTGGACTGGTTAGCCTTACGAGAGGGCTTAACGGCACGTGCGATGCCGAAAGAAATGCTCGAGTCATGGAACCAGACATTAGAGCGAGTAGCGATCCTCGATTCTCGCATCGCTAAGCAAGCCAACTCTCCGCAGTCGGAAGGCTGGCGTGGTGAGAGACGGAAGTTAGAAAGCGCGTTGGCAGACCTAGGCCGCACCTTACGTCAAGCGGAAGGGCTAGTGGATGAAGCTGGGAAATGGAAACAGCTAGTAGGCAGTACAAGTCTGATCTATGCACAGCAGCCAGATGGTCGGTATCAAGCCTATCTGCGAACTCCAGACGGACAGATATCTAGCAAAGGTCTATCTTCTGCGCCCCACTTGTCTTGGACCATAGAGGCCTTTCGTGCATGGACCGCAAGCGGTCCCGAGTCGAGCCAGTGGGTCGACGAGCATGGCCAACCCAGGAAAGTTTATTCGGCCAAGATCAATGGGGAGTCGCTTTGGCTACTGAGTGGCGCAAGCGAGAGATGCAGTACTGCCGAGTGGGCCCAGCACCTACAGTATCTGCAACGGCAAGCTACTCGTAACTGGATCAGTCATCCGCGTGCGGCAAACCAGTCATCGCTTAGCTGTTTGCCACCCGGAAGCAAAGAAGTTCAAGGTCAAGCTGCGTATCAGGAACTAGCTCGTCAACTGGGCCATTACCTACTGAGTCCGTTACATGGACAGCGTCTCAAGGCTGGTCAGTCTTTAGCCATCATCCCAGACGGTCAACTGTGGACAATCCCTTGGGATGCATTGTTGTGGCGGGGGCGCCATCTTGTTCAGCAAGCTGATGTGCAATTGATTCCAAGTCTTGGTGTCGCCACACGTCTGCAGGAACGCCGACAGAAGGACTATCTTGCTAATCGAAATAGCCGTCTGCTGGCACTTGGGGATGTGCACTACGGTCACCGCACTGAGCCATCAGGCACAGACGCGACACGTGAAAGACGCTACCTCGTGAAGTCGGTCAGAGATCGCGGCGATCAAGGCGTCGACATAAGTCCTTCACAATTGCAGCGGTTACCTTACTCCCGAATAGAAGTTGAACGCGCCAGCCAGGTTTTCGGTAGCTCACAGAGTGAGATATGGCTGGGAAGTATGGCTTCTGAGCGCCGCCTGCGCGAATGGTCTCGGCAAGGTAAGCTGAAGGACTTTGATGTGGTCTTGATGGCTACACATGGCTGGTTCGATATTCGTTGGCCGGAGTTATCAGCGATCGTGTTGGGCCGCGATGGTCCAGACCACACTGAAGACGGTGTACTGTACGCCCCTGACCTGTTAGGACTGCATTTGAACGCCCGGGTACTGATCCTATCTTCATGTCATAGCGGTCGTGGGGCAATCAGTCGCAGTGAGGGCTTAGTGGGCTTGCCATATGCCGCCATGGTTGCAGGCGCGAGCAGTACGGTGCAAACACTTTGGCAGATACAGGATGCGAGTACAGCTCAGTTCGTGACCCGCTTCTTGACGCATCTTCGTCAAGGGCGACCTCCTGTATCCGCTCTGGCCACGACTAAGCGCGAGTTCCAGCGTAGTCCTAACCCCAGGCTAGCCAACCCACGGGTATGGGCGGCGTTCGGTCTGAATGGTGTATAGGTGATGCTTCTCGAGCTGCACAAGTGTGGTCGTTACGTCTGTGCAAAGAGTGTCATGAAGGAACTTTCCAAATCCAAAGAGCGAACCATATCGGATTCTGTGCCATGGTTTCCTCTAAGTGCTTGATTCAGCCAGACCACGGTCAACGGGCAAGCAGCCCAGACCAAGCAACCGGAGAGAAGAATGTGCTGTGCTGCGGCAACGTTACAGGAGTAACTGGAGTCAAGGACTTGATTACGGCTGCCCAACCGGCCAACGAGTCGCGCTGGTACACGGTGGTCAAGGGTGACAACCTATCCAAGATCGCCAAAGAGCACTTCGGCAATGCCAGCGACTACCCCAATGTTCTTGAGGCTAACAGCCCTATGCTGAGCCATCCGTACAAGATCTACCCTGGTCCGTTGCTGCGCATCCCATGATTTTGAGGATGCAAAGGGAGCCGGAGTGCTCGCCTCCGGCTCCCTACCCTCACCCCAGCAACGGCGGCAGGTCAGGGGCAAGTCGCAGGCCAGCGATGCCTGAATCGACCTGGCAGGTCTGCTCAAGGGGTCAACAATGAACATTCAAACTCAATGAGTCAGTCGTTCTAGATCCAATGCCACGAATTTCTCTAAGTGCTTAATGCGCTTTGTTGAGCAGTTCCAAACTCAATGCACCTCGACACTTGTTGATTTGTTAAGTGAACCGAGCTCGGACGCCTCATCAGTCGAAATCCAACTGTGCTCTGCGCCAAAGCGGCTTGCCGAAGCTGCCATTCTTTGTGCGCAGAAGCTTGCAACACCGCATCGAACACAGCATTGGTGCTGTGTTCGATTCGAATGCCCAGACCGACCTCGATCTCATTGCGCAGCTGGTCTGACGTTGCCTTGAGGCCAGCTTCGTCTCCACAGAGTTCATCGAGTGCGCCTCGAACGACCGCTTCCGGCAGGACGTTTGAGCGCATGATCTGATCCGCAACTGCAGCAGCTGCGTATTCCATTTGACATGAACACCAAGTCCAGCGATGTGCTCGCTAGACGATACCTTTGTCAGAAGCATCGAATTCGAAGTGAAGAGTTCACCCACGAACACTTGTTGGGTGGAGTGATCTGTGGATAACTGTCATTGCCAATTTGGAAGCATCATTCCTCCTTGGGATCAGCTCAGAAAACCAACATCGTGCGCCCAGCTGGGTTGGTACGGACATCAGGTGACCGCGTTATCACCGGCCCTGCGGCCCTAGTGGGCACCGCGGATGTGGAGGTGACCGGCCGTCCTGGTGCCTTGCGAGGCGGCATTGTCCAGGTGATTCAGGATGCCGCACGCTTCCATCGCATGTGGTGACTGGCAGCGCGCACGCAGGGCCTTCAGGGTCGATTCGAGCGATCGCAGTTCGCGAATGCGCTTGGCCACATGCTCAATGTGCGCATCCAAGATTTTGTTGACCTCGCCGCAGTCTTCGGGCGCGGCGTCCCGAAGACGCAACAGCGCACGGATCTCATCGAGCGCCATGTCCAGATTGCGGCACTGGCGGATGAAGGCCAGCCGCTCAGCATGTGCGACCGTGTACACCCGGTAGTTGTTTTCGCTGCGTTGCGCGGCGGGGATCAGGCCTTCGCGCTCGTAGAAGCGGATGGTTTCGACCGGGGTGCCCGTCGCCTCAGCCAAGTTTCCGATGCGCATGCAGTCCCCTCTTGCCAACAAAGGCTTGACCTTACACTGGCTTCAGGGTTTTTAATGGCGACATCCAACAACGGGACATGATCGTGGATCGACCAGAAACTGCTGCACAAACACTGCCCTCATCAGAGAGCCACGCGCCTTGCTGCGGCTGTAGCACACCTGCGGCGCCAGCAGCGTCCGCGATATCGCAGGGCGCTGGCTTGGCGCGCTTTCGGGTGCCGACGATGGACTGCGCGTCTGAAGAGTCCGAGATCCGCCGCGCGGTTGAAGGCATTGCCGGGATCCGGGCGCTGACCTTCCAGCTCGGGCAACGCACCTTGGCGCTGGATGCCCCTGGGCCGGCCGTGGACCTGGCCGTGGCTGCCATGCGCAAGGCCGGCTTCGATCCTCAGCCGCTGGCAGTGCCCCAGCCGGGTACAACGTCCGGACATGCCGACGCCGAGGACGGGCTCGACCATGGCGTCCAGCAGGCCAGCTACGGGACGCTGGGTATGGCCTTGGCTCTGGCCATCGTTGCCGAGCTGGTGGGCTACTTCGCGCCAGACACGCTGCTCTGGAAAGGCGCCGGCCTGGCGGTGGCCGCTGCCGCCATCTGGCTGGCGGGCTTTGACGTCTACAAGAAGGGCTTGATTGCGCTGCAGCACGGACGCCTGAACATCAACGCCCTGATGACCGTGGCCGTCACCGGCGCCTTCGCCATCGGCCAATGGCCGGAGGCGGCGATGGTGATGGCCTTGTATGCCATCGCCGAGGCCATCGAAGCGCGCGCGGTCGACCGCGCTCGCAATGCCATCAAGGGCTTGCTGGCCATGGCGCCGGAAGAAGCCACCGTGCGCCAGGCCGATGGCAGCTGGGCGACTGTGCCAGTCGCCAGCGTGGCGCTGGACGCGGTGCTGCGCGTGCGGCCGGGTGAACGGGTGCCCATGGACGGCGTCCTGACGGCAGGCAGCACCAGCATCAACCAGGCCCCGGTCACCGGCGAGAGCATCCCGGTGGACAAGGCCGTGGGCGACCCGGTGTTTGCCGGCACCATCAACGACACCGGCAGCTTCGAGTTCCGCGTCACGGCGCTGGCCTCGAATTCGACCCTGGCACGCATCATCCACGCGGTTGAAGAGGCCCAGGGAACACGCGCGCCCACGCAGGGCTTTGTGGACCGCTTCGCGGCGGTCTACACGCCGGCAGTCTTTGTCGTCGCACTGGCCGTAGCACTGCTTGGCCCATGGTTGCTGGGCTGGACCTGGATGCAGGGTGTCTACAAGGCCCTAGTGCTGCTGGTTATCGCCTGCCCCTGCGCGCTGGTGATTTCCACGCCGGTGACCATCGTCAGCGGCCTGGCGGCCGCGGCCCGGCGCGGCATCCTGATCAAGGGCGGCGTGTACCTGGAGGGGGCGCGCAAGCTCAAGGCCATCGCGCTGGACAAGACCGGCACGGTCACCGAGGGCAAGCCCAAGCTGGTGGCATGGCAGGTGCTCGACACCGCCGGAGCCGCGGGCGTTGACTCCGCCACCGCAGAACACATGGCCGCCGTGTTGGCCGGCCACTCCGACCACCCGGTGTCGCGCGCAATCGCGGCCGGGCTACAGCCCAACAGCGTTCAAGCCCAAGGCTTCAAGGCCATCACCGGGCGCGGCGTGCAGGCCGAGATCGCCGAAAAAACCTGGGTGCTGGGCAACCACCGCCTGATCGAGGAACGCGGCCAGTGTTCGCCCGCGCTGGAGGCGGCGCTGCTCACGCACGAAGAGGCTGGCCGCACCGTCAGTCTGCTGGCCTGCGATACCGGCCCGGTGGCCCTGTTTGCGGTGGCCGACACCATCAAGGCATCGTCGCGTGAAGCGGTGGCCGAGTTGCAGGCCCTGGGCATCACATCGGTGATGCTGACCGGCGACAACCAGGCCACGGCCACGGCCATCGCGCAAGAGGCCGGCATCACCGAAGCCCGGGGCAACCTGCTGCCTCAGGACAAGCTGGACGCCATCAAGACCCTGCAGGCGCAGCACGGCATGACGGCCATGACCGGCGACGGCATCAACGATGCGCCAGCGCTGGCCCAGTCGGACATCGGGGTGGCCATGGGTGCGGCCGGCACAGACACCGCGATGGAAGCCGCCGACGTGGTGGTGATGAACGACGACCTGCGGCGCATTGCCGAGACGGTGCGCCTGTCGAGGTCGACACACGCCATCCTGTGGCAGAACATCGCGCTGGCACTGGGCATCAAGGCGGTGTTCCTGGTGCTGGCGGTGTTCGGCAATGCCTCGATGTGGATGGCGGTGTTCGCCGACATGGGCGCCAGCCTGCTGGTGGTGGTCAACGGGCTGCGTTTGCTGAAAGCCAGGGTACAAGGCCGATGACACCCGGCTCTCAAGGCGCGATGGCCTTCGTTGCCGCCATGGCCGAAGCCAGGCATCACCTCGCTGCAGCGCAGCCGATGCCCGCGATGCGTTCGCTGCAGCGCGCCCATGTGCTTGGTCAGCGGGACATCGGCCCCCACCTGCGCGTGCACCTGCTGATGCTGCGTGCCGCCTGGGCACTGCGAGACGGCCGCGAACTCCGTGGGCAACTTCTGCGCCTGGTGCTCACACCCATCGGGCACCTGAGCGGCCGTCTGCCGTTGGGCAACATCGGCACATCCGACGTCAGCCCGTTCGAACCGATGGCCCTGCCACCTGACATGGCGCATCTGCTGAACGACGACAAGCTCTGACAAGAGCTTGGCTGGCCCTGCGGTCGGCACCTCAGGACAGTCAGGCCCCCGAATTCGATGACGGACTGCCCGCGCCTAGTGCGCGCAGCAAGGTCAAGCCGATCGCGGTGACGCCATCTGCTGAACTCGCAAACGGCTGCCCGCCGTGCATCCGTGCGATCGCAGCGACGATGGCCAGGCCCAGCCCATGGTTCTGATGGGCACCGCTGCGGGCCCGGTCACCACGGAAGAAGCGGTCGAAAAGCCGGGGCAGGTGCCCGGGCTCGATGGTGGCACCTTGGTTGACCACCACCACCCGCAGCGCCCCAGGGGCTGCCTCGGAAATGTCGATGCGGATGCTCGTCCCACGGTCGGCGTAGCGCGTGGCGTTAGCCACCAGGTTGGACAGGGCACGTTGCAGTAGCGGCAGGTCGAACTCTCCGGCAGCGTCACCGACCACCTCGACCCGGAGACCGGCCTCGTCCAACGCTGCATCGTGGTATTCAGCCACCCGCTGCGCCAACGCAGCCAGGCTGGCCGTGGCCACACGGCGGGCCGAGCTGCCCCTATCAGCCTGGGACAGGAACAGCATGTCCTGCACGATGCCCGCGAGGCGCTGCAGTTCCTCCAGGTTTGAGCCGAGCACTTCTCGCAGCTCATCCGCACCACGGGCCCTGCGCAAGGCCAGCTCCGTGCTGCCGATCAGGGTCGCCAGCGGGGTGCACAGTTCATGGGCGACATCGGCATTGAAGCCCTCCAGCTGCTCATAGGCCAGCGACAGGCGCCCCAGTAAATCGTTGAACTGCGCGATCAGCGGTTCGAGCTCCTCGGCCTGGCCGGAACCATCCAGGCGCCGATGCAAGGTGTCTGCCGCCAGCCGGCGTGTCTGCTCCACCAGCTCACGCACCGGGCGCAAGCCCAGGCGTACCAAAACAAAGCCACCGGTCGAACCCAATGCGGCCCCGGCCAACGCGGCCGCCAACAAAGTGAACGCCAACCGGCGCAGCAATTGATGGTCGTCGTTGGTATCCAGCGACAAGATGGCCGTCAGCGGCAGCGGTGCGGTGGCTTGCGCAGCCACTTCAAAACGAGCTTGGCGCAAGTTGCTCGACGCGCCGCCGCCGGTGCGCTGGTAGAAGACGCTGCCGTCCGGCCGCTGAAGCAACAGGCTCAATTCCTGATGGCCGATGAAGAAATCATCCAGCTTGTGGGTCAACACGGCCGGGTCATCACGCGAAGCTGGCTCGGTCAGCAGGTGCCGCACCTGAGCTTGTTTCTGCGTCAAAGATTCAGCCTGCCTGGCATCAAAGTTCATGTGCGTGACGGCGTAGACCGCAACGCAGACCACGGAGAGCCCCGCCAGGCTCTGCAACGCCAGCCAGATCGACAACCGCCGACCGAGCGAGCCAACACGGCTCCTGCTCATTCGTCGCGCACCTCCAGAACATAGCCCATGCCCCGCGCCGTGTGCAGCAAGGGGCGCTCGAAGGGCGCATCGAGCTTGCCTCGCAATCTGCGCACCGCCACGTCGATGACGTTGGTGGCGCTGTCGAAGTTGATGTCCCACACCTGCTCGGCAATCTCGGTGCGGGACAGCACCTCCCCCTGGCGGCGCAGCAGCAGCGTCAACAGCACAAACTCCTTGGCCGTGAGATCGAGCCTTCTGCCAGCCCGGGTGGCCTTGCGCCGAACAAGGTCCAGCTCCAGGTCGGCCAGGCCAAGGACCGTTGCCCCCTCAGGTTCGCGCGTTGGGCGCGCTCGGCGCAGCAGCACCTGTATCCGCGCCACGAGTTCGGAGAACGCAAACGGCTTGAGCAGGTAGTCGTCGGCCCCGGCTTGCAGGCCCTTGACGCGGTCTTCCACACGCTGTCGCGCGGTGAGCATCAGCACGGGGGTCTGCTTGCTCTGCCGTAAGGCTGCCAGCACGCCCAGACCGTCGATGCCGGGCAGCATGCTGTCCAGCACGATCAGATCGTGGCTGCCTTGCATCGCCAGATGCAGGCCATCGACGCCGTTGTGTGCCAGCTCCACCATGTAGCCTTCTTCGCCCAGCCCCTTGCGCAGGTACTCGGCAAGCTTGATCTCGTCTTCGATCACCAAGAGTTTCATGTTCTTTCAGCCTTCAACTAGAGCGGCCTGAACATGACCGTTTTGTCATGTGTTGGTCGCATCTCTGTTGGGGGCGAATTTCTATAGTCATGTCCATGCCCTCAGGCATGCCGCGACACAAGGTCGACGGCCACTTCACAAAGGAATCAGGACCATGAACATCCGCAAACACTCCGCTCTCTCCGTCGTTGCTCTGGCCTTGGGTCTGCCCATGGTTGCGCAGGCCAATTCGCTGTACCACCCAGCCTCGAATGAGAGGGGCTACACCGAGCATCCCGACCACTGGAAGAGCACGAAAACGCGCGCTGAGGTGCTGGCCGAGCTCGAGGCTGCGCGCAAGGACGGCACCCTGGCGCTGATTCAGCGCAACGCACCGCTGCCGCAGAAGGCCACCGGCCCCGCGAAGACCCGCCAGCAGGTGATCGACGAGATGCGCAATGAGCCCGCCGAAGAGCGCCGCGTGCGGCTGGAGTTGCAGCGCGGCGGCTGACACACCTCCCGCCTTCACCTACCGCGCGGGCCGCCAGATGATGGTGGCCCGCGCTTGCTTTCGGTTTTGACTGCTGCGGCTCGTCGGCCTGCTGCCAATCTCATCCCCAACGACTGACTGTAGGCAGGCTTGGGCGTCATCTTGGGTGGCGGATGCGCTCGTCGCCATCGACGCCACAGCGCGAAGAGCACAACGGCAACGAGCACCACGGCGATCCAGATCCACAGCATGAGCTGCGCGATGTCCGCATCCGGAATGCGATTTCGCATGGCAGGTCGTCAAATCACCCGATATCGGCCACCAAGCGCAACCCGAGGGCCCGCGCGCGCGACTCCGTGGGGTTGCCGCTCTCCAGCCGGTAGCTGCTGCCCCACGACCAGACCGAGCCGATCAGTTCAACAAACACCACCTCGCCTGCTTTACCGGTAACCTCAAGGGCAGTGTTGCCCTCGTCCCAAGCGGCTGCGAGTTTGTTCGTGCCAGGCGTCAGGCGCAGCCGCACGAACGACTCGGGCACCATCGTGACTGCCGAGCCCTGGTTCGGTGTGAGCCGCACCACGTTCTTGGCGTCCCCCCAGCGCTTGCGCACCACGTAGACGGTGAGCAGACCGGGCGAAGGTTCAAACCGCTTGGCTTCTGCTTCAGCCTGCATCGTTGGGATGGGCGCGGTTGTGCAGGTCTCATTGCGGCGCAGCGATTTGCCCACTGAATAGCAATAGGTGCCGTCAGTGTTCGCAGGGCGCAAGGGCTTGTTCATGCAGCCGGCCAAGGGCGTCAACCCCGCCACCAGCAAGCCGGTCAGCACACCCCTGCGATGGGTCAGAAGAGTTTGGCCCATGGCTATTCCCTTTACTTGAGGACGAAGCGTGCCGTGCCAGCGGGCTTGCCAGCGATGGTGACGACGGCGACGGCTTTGGTGCCTGGTCCGACCTTGAAATTGCCCATCGCCTCCAGCTTGTCCCCGGAGGGCTTCAGCTCAAGCTCTTGCTTGTCGGTGCCGTTCAGCAAGGTCAGCTTGGCGTTGGCCTTGCTCACGTCGGCGGCCTTGCCGTGATCCCGTAGGTGCAACTGGATGGTGGTGGGCTTGGCCACCAGCTCATAGTCCATATCCTTGACCTCAACCACCACACCGCCGTGCATGGGCTTGTGTTCGTGGGTGTGGTCACCAGCGGCAAATGCCGAGCCGGCCAGGGTCAGCGCCAGGGCGGCCAAGAGTGCTTGCTTGTTCATAAAAGTTCTTTCAAGAGAGTGCGTTGAGGGAAAACAAGATGGCGGGCGAACTCGCCACCAGAGGGATCAAAGGGCCTCGGCGTCCTTGCTGTCCATCAGCGCTGCAGCCGGTTTGCGGCCGAAGAGCCAGAACATCGCGGGCGTGAGGAAGGTGTCGAGCAGCGTGGAGCTGATCAGGCCGGAGAAGATGACCACTGCGACGGGGTGGAGCACCTCCGTACCGGGCTGTTCAGCCTCAAACAGCAAAGGCGCCAGCGCGAAGGCCGTCACCAACGCCGTCATTAGGACAGGGCTGAGCCGCTCCATCGAGCCGCGCAGGATCATCTTGTGGTCAAAGTTTTCACCCTCGAAGCGCATCAGGTTGATGTAGTGGCTGACCTTCAGGATGCCGTTGCGCACGGAGATGCCTGCCAGGGTAATGAAGCCCACCAGAGCGGCCACGCTCAGCGGCTGACCCGACAGCCACAGACCGATCACCGCACCCACCAGGGCTAGCGGGATGTTCACCATGATCAGCGCCGCCAGCACGCCCGACTTGTAGCGGCTGAACAGCACCACGAACATCAGCGTCAGCGACACGATGCTCAGCAGACCGACCAGACGGGAGGCTTCCTCCTGCGCCTGGAACTGGCCGCCCAGGGTAATGAAATAGCCCTCGGGCAACTTGGTGTCCGCCACCACCGCGCGGATATCGGCCACGATCTCCGACAGGGCCCTGCCGGAAGCATTGGCCGACAGCACGATGCGCCGCTTGCCATCATCACGGCTGATCTGGTTGGGACCGTCACCGTCTTCGATGGTGGCGATCTTGGACAGCGGGATGCGGCCATTCGGCGTCTCGATCAGGATCTGGCCCAGGCCTTCCACCGAGCGCGCCGATTCCGGCACACGCACCACCAGCGCAAACCGCCGGCTGCCCTCGACGATCTGCGTGACCTTCTCACCTTCGACCAGGTTCTGCAGCGTGGCCAGCACCTGGGGCGCCGGCACGCCGTACTGCGCGGCCGCGGCGTAGTCCACCCGCACCTTGATCTGCGGCGCCAGCACCTGCTTCTCGATCTGCAGGTCGGCGACGCCCGGGATGGCAGCCAGCTTGGCGCGCAACACGTCGGCCTGACCACGCAAGGCGTCCAGATCCTCGCCGAAGATCTTGATCGCAATCTGCGAGCGCACACCCGAGAGCATGTGGTCGATGCGGTGCGAGATGGGCTGGCCAATCTCCAGCGCAGCCGGCATGTTGACCAGGCGTGCGCGGATGTCGGCCTTGATCTCGTCCATGGTGCGTGTCAGCTCAGCCGTGGGTTTGAGGCCCACGTCCAGCTCGCTGACGTGCACCCCTTCGGCATGCTCATCCAGCTCGGCGCGGCCGCTGCGTCGGCCGACGTGCGTGACCTCGGGCACCTGGCGCACCAGCACTTCGGCCTGGCGGGCCAGGGCCGAGGTTTCGGCGAGGGTGACACCGGGGTTCAGTCGCAGGCCGATCAGCAGCGTGCCTTCGTTGAAGGGCGGCAGGAAGGTGGTGGGGAAGAACGGCACCGCCGCCATCGCCACCACCACCGCCGCACCCGCCGCAGTCAAGGCAGCCTTCGGCGCATTCAGCACCGATTGCAGCGACGACTGGTAGCTGGACTTCAGCCAGCGCAGCACCTTGGTGTCGCCGTGGTCCAGGTTCTTCATGCGCGGCAGCAGGTAGAAGCTGAGCACCGGGGTCACCGTCACCGAGACGATCAGCGAAGCCAGCGTCGACACGATGAACGCGATGCCCAGCGGCACGAAGAGCTTGCCTTCCAGTCCCGGCAGCGCGAACAGCGGAATGAACACCAGCACGATGATCACCGTGGCGTACAGGATGGCCGACCGCACCTCCATCGTGGCGTGGGCCACCACCTCCAGCGGGTGCAGGCGCGAGGTGGGATGTTTGGCGCGGTCTTCCTTCAAGCGCCGCAACACGTTCTCCACGCCGACCACCGCGTCGTCGACCAGGCCGCCGATGGCGATGGCCAGGCCGCCCAGTGTCATGGTGTTGATCGACAAGCCGAAGTAGCGGAAGACCAGGGCCGTGATGAAGATCGACACCGGGATCGCGGTCAGCGCAATGATGGTGGGCCGCAGCGTGCCGAGGAAGAAGAACAGGATCACGGCCACGAACACCGACGCGCCGATCAGCTTACCTTGCAAGGTGGTGATCGACGCCTCGATGAAGCTGGCCTGCCTGAAGGTGACCTTGGGCGCCTCCATGCCGGCCGGCAGCGAGGTCTTCAAGCCCGCCAACGCTTCTTCGATGTTGCGCGTCAGCGCAATGGTGTCGGCCGAGGGTTGCTTCTGGATGCCCAGGATCACAGCCGGTTTGCCCTCGAAGCCCGCGTCACCCCGCTTGGTGGCCGCGGCGAAGGTCACCTCGGCAACCTGGCGCATCAGGATGGGTTGACCATTCTTGGCCGTGAGCGCCAGGTTCTTCAGGTCATCCAGCCTGGAGGTGCGGCCCAGGTTGCGGATCAGGTACTCCCGCCCGTTAAGCTCCAGGAAGCCGCCAGAGGTGTTGCTGGAATAGCCCTTGAGCGCAGCCTCCATCTGCTCGTGGCTGATGCCCAGCTCGGCCATGCGCACGGTATTGGGCTGCACCTGGAACTGCCGCACCTCGCCGCCGATCGGGATGACCTGCGCCACCCCCTGCACCGACAGCAGGCGTGGCCGCAGCACCCAGTCGGCGTATTCACGCACGGCCATTGCAGAGATCTTGCTGGTGTCCACCGGGATGGCGATCTGCATGATCTCGCCCATGATCGAGCTGATCGGGCCCATGCGCGGCAGCACGCCTTCGGCGAGGCCTTCTTCCATCGACGCCAAGCGCTCGCTGACGAGCTGGCGGGCACGGAAGATGTCGGTGTTCCAGTTGAAGGTGACGTAGATGAAGGACAAGCCGGCTGAGGAGACCGAGCGGATCGTCTCCACGCCGGGTAGGCCGTTCATCGTGGTTTCCAGCGGGAAGGTGATGAGTTGTTCCACCTCTTCGGCGGCCATGCCTCCGGCCTCGGTAACGATAGTCACCGTGGGCTTATTAAGATCGGGGAACACATCCACCGGCGTGCGCGTCAGGGTGAAAGCGCCGTAGGCCATCAGCACCACGCTGGCGATGATCACCAGCAGGCGGTTACCCAGGCTGTTGTCGAGTAGCCACTTGAACATGTCAGCGCACCTGGTTA
>NZ_JAGQDG010000004.1 GCF_018069865.1 Ideonella paludis | reverse complement strand
GTCGATCGAGAAAATGGGACATGTCAAACCTTTGAGGTCAGCAAGGCATGGGGGCGTTCTTGCGGCTGTAGCACCACCAGGTGATGGCCATGCAGCTGAGGTAGAACACGATGAAGGCATAGAGCGCACCGTCGGGGCCGCCCGTCAGGGCGATGGAGGTGCCGTAGCTCTTGGGGATGAAAAAGCCGCCATAGGCACCGATGGCGGAGCTAAAGCCCAGCACCGCAGCCGCCTCTTTGTTGGCGTCCTTCACCGCTTGTTCGCGGGCGGCAGGGCTGGGCCCGGCGGCGCGCTGGCGCTCGGTTAAAAAGATGACCGGGATCATGCGAAAGGTGCTGCCATTGCCAATCCCCGCGAAGGCGAACAAGGCCATAAACGCCACCAGAAAGCCCATGAAGTCGCCACCCTGGCCGGCCTGTGGCAGGTAGTGCAGCACGGCCAGCACGCCCAGGGCCATGGCCACAAAATTCCAGAAGGTCACGCGTGCCCCGCCCAACTTGTCAGAGAGCCAGCCACCCAGGGGCCGCGACAGTGCCCCGACCAGCGGGCCCAGCCAGGCGTACTGCAGCGCATTGATGCCGGGGAACTGGCTTTTGATCAGCAGCGGGAAGCCGGCCGAGTAGCCGATGAAGCTGCCGAAGGTGCCCAGGTAGAGCCAGCACATCAGCCAGTTGTGCTTGCGCTTGAAGATCACCGCCTGGTCGGCAAATGAGGCCTTGGCCTCGGCCAGATCGTTCATGCCAAACCACGCTGCCAATGCAGACAGCGCAATGAAAGGCACCCAGATGAAGCCCGCGTTTTGCAACCACAGCGGGCCTTTGGCGCTCTGCGCAGGCTCGCCGCCCAGCGCCCCAAACACCCCGGCGGTGATGACCAAGGGCACCACGAATTGCACCAGCGATACGCCCAAGTTACCCAGGCCCGCGTTCATGCCCAAGGCATAGCCCTTTTGCGCCTTGGGGTAGAAGAAGCTAATGTTGGCCATGGAGCTGGCAAAGTTGCCGCCGCCTAGGCCGCACAGCAAGGCCAGCAGCACCATCACCTCATAAGAGGTGTTGGGGTCTTGCACCGCAAAGCCAATGCCCAGGGCCGGCAGCAGCAGACTGGCGGTGGACAAAGCTGTCCACCGGCGGCCGCCAAATATGGGCACGGCAAACGAGTAAAAGATGCGCAGCGTGGCACCGCACAGCGCGGGCAAGGCCGCCAGCCAGAAGAGCTGGTTGGTGCTGTACTTGAAGCCCACATTGGGCAGGTTGACCACCACCACCGACCAAACCATCCAGACCGCGAAGGCCAGGGTCAAGGCCGGGATGGAGAGCCAGAGGTTGCGGGTGGCCACGCTGTGGCCGCTGCGGTCCCAGAGGCTTTTGTCCTCCGGGTTCCAGTGAGCAATGACGGATGCCATGAGGGGCTCCTATGAAGAAAGAGAGAGGTGCGGTCGAACGCGCGTAGAGAAGGAGAGAAAGCGCGTTAGCGCGCGAACGACCGCGAAAACGGGGCTTCAGGGGCTTTGGCGCCCATCACCTCGGTGCGGCGGACTTCCGTCCAGTACATCCAGATGAGCGAGACCCAGACCACGCCATAGAGCAGCATGAAAGCGCTGGAGCGGATGCCGGTCAGGTCCATCAGCACGCCAAACAAGATGGGCAACACAAAGCCACCCAGGCCACCCGCCAAGCCCACGATGCCGCTGATGGCGCCGATGTTCTGCGGGTAGTCGTCGCTGATGTACTTGAAGACGCTGGCTTTGCCGAAGGCCCAGGCGATGCCCAAGATGAACATCAAGGCAGTGAAGGCATAAACATTCAGGCCGATGTGAAAGGTCTGCGGCCCGTTGACGGTGAGGATGGTGAAGTCGGTCTGCGGATAGCTCAGCAAGAACAGGCAGACCCAGCTCACCCACATCACCCACCAGGTCACGCTGTGGGCGCCAAACTTGTCTGACAACACACCGCCAATGGCGCGCAGCACCCCACCGGGCAGCGAGAAGCAGGCCGCCAGCAAAGCGGCATAGCGGATGTCCAGGCCATACTCGCCCACGTAGTACTGCACCATCCACAGGGCCAGCGCCACATAGCCGCCAAACACAATGCTGTAGTACTGGCAGTACTTCAGCACCTTGGGGTCCTTCAGCGCCTTGAGCTGCTCACCAAAGCTGGCCTTAGAGGTAACCAAGTGCGATGGGTCACTGGCGCTACCAAACCAAAAAACCAGCAACGTGCCCAGCATCACGGCCGCATAGACCTGCGGCACGGCGGTCCAGCCAAAGGCCACCAGCAAGGCCGGGGCGACAAACTTGTTGACCGCCGAGCCCGAGTTGCCCGCGCCATAAACCCCCATGGCCATGCCCTGCCTGTTTTTAGGAAACCAGCGAGCCACATAAGGCGTGCCCACCGAGAAGCTTCCCCCGGCCAAGCCCACAAACAGGCCGATCACTAGGAACTGCCAATACTGGGTGGCGTAGCTCATCATCCAAATGGCGGGGATGGTGGCCGCCATCAATACGGCCATCACAATGCGTCCGCCGTACTTATCGGTCCAGATGCCCAAGGGCACGCGGATGAGTGAGCCCGTCAACACGGGCGTGGCGGTGAGCAGGCCGAACTCGGTGGCATTCAGGCCCAGCGTCTTCTTCAGCGGAATGCCGATGACGCCGAACATCATCCAGACCATGAAGCAGACGGTGAAGGCCAGGGTGCTGACGATCAGCACCGACCAGGCCTTGGGAGGAAGCGGAGTGGAAGTGGACATGGTGTGTCTCTTGAAGAACACCCCTACTGTCGCGAATCCACTGTCCGATCACCATACCGCTAAGCGTCAGGGTGGCTGATGCGTTAGAACGATGGTGTCTTGACGGACATAGTTCTGAAGAACTACTCCGGGGTCCGCAGCCTCAAGCTGACAAAGGTTCAGCCGATCACACCGTTCTTCAATTTGAAAGGCGCCCCATGGACATCTCACGCTTCAAAGCCGATCATCAAGTGATTGCCAAAGGTATTGCCGACCTTCGCCTGCTGGTGCAGCAGGGCTTGGCGCAAAACGCTGACCGTATCGTGGAGCACCTGCATCAGCTCAGCGCCAAGATCAAGCTGCATCTCAACGCAGAAGACGCGGTGCTTTACCCCGCCCTGATGCGGCAGTCAGCCTCAGCACCCGCCGAGACCGCCCGACAATTTCAGTCAGAGATGGGCGACTTGGCCAAGGTCTATGGCGCCTTCACCCAGAAGTGGGCCTATGGCAAGCTGATTGTTGACAACCAAGATGCCTTCAAGGCTGATGCCAATACCGTCTTTCAGGCTTTGCACGAAAGAGTTCGTCGCGAGAACCAGGAACTCTATCCCTTGGCGGAGCAGGTGTGATCGATCTGGCCACTGGCAGGCCCATTGCCCGAGGGAGCTAAGCCCCAACTGGCCCAGTCAGGGCCAAAGGATTCAATGGGGTGCTGAGTTCGCTCCGAGCCATTGCCGCACCTCAGCTGCCCCGCTGGGCAGTAGAGGTCGCAGCCCCAGCAGAGGCGCTCAGGATGTGGCGGGCAGAGGGGAAAGGGCTTGCGCCCAGACCCCATGAGGTTTGTCATGCTGCTTGGGCGTGCGCCGTGCAGGCGCAGGCACTGGCTGGTGCCTCGGCTGTCTGATTCAGCCCCTCGAACAAGACATTGTTTTCGAGGTGGATGTGCTGCATTAGGTCTTGTTTCAGGGTCACGAGGCCCGTCAGCAAGGCCCGCCAGGTGTTGCACGCGCCGCGTGGTTGCACCAAGCCATGGGCCAAAGCCACCATGCGGGCCAGAGCTTCGCCATGTTGATCATGCTCGAAGCGCATCATGGCCACAGGAGGCAGCCCCTGCGGCGGCACGCCCTTCTGCAAGAGTGGAAACAGAATCTGCTCTTCCTTTTGCATATGACTTTCCAACTCTTGGAGCATGGTCTCCAAGTGACTGGCCAAGCCATGGGGGCATTCGGGACGGTCACCATGGACGGTCTCTACCCTGCGAGAAAGGCGGATCAGTTCAGGCAGTTGCTGACGATGACGCTCGTGGTACCGCTCCAGAAGGTGCGCAATCAATTCGGGCGCAGTGGCGTCGCGCCAGTCACGCTCTATCGCGCCGGGCTGGTCAAGTAATTGTGTGAGCGCCAAGGTCACGATTTCGGGATCCAGGGCTAGGGGAGCCAAAGCGTCGCGCAGCGTTTTCTTACCACCGCAACAGAAATCAAGATCGTGTTGGTGAAACACGGCCGTGGCGCCAGGGATGCTGCGGGCCAGGTCGCCCAAGGAGCGGTCGAGGAACTGAGGGGTGGTCATGTGCAATCTCCAAAGTGGGAAAAGAGTGAATCTGCTCTACGCATGCACCGTGCCAGCCTGACCGGACAGGGTCTTCAAACACTTAGCGCTGATTTGGGTCAAAGTGACCCGAGTGATTGAGGTCAGAATGACCCTTGTGGGTAAAAATGACCATGATTCAAACCAGCTTGTTGAATGACTTGGCGGTCGGCCTGCCTTCAGGTGTGCGCTTGCAGCGGATGGTGGCCAGCTTGCGTGCGGGCTTTGGCTGCGATGCCGTCGCCTTGTTGGCGCTGGAGCCCGGCGCCGTGGATTGCTTGCGACCCTTGGCGGCTGTGGGCTTGACACGAGACGCCTTAGGGCGGCGCTTTCCGCTGGCGGAGCAACCACGCTTGGCCGCACTGATGGCCAGCCGAGAGGTGGTGACCTTTGACGCTGACAGTCGGCTTCCAGACCCTTACGATGGCTTGATTGAAGGACTCAAAGGGCAGGCTCTCGCAGTGCATGACTGCATGGGCATTCGCCTGCAGCAAGAAGGCCGCCCGTGGGGCGTGTTGACGCTTGATGGCCTTACCCGTGGCCGGCTAACCCGCCACGACCGCAGCCGGCTGGCTGAGCTGGTTCCCCTTTTAGAAGCTTCTATCCGCTTGACGCGTTTGGAGCGCGAAGTACAAGACCTGCGGCACAGCCACGCCCGAGTCATGCGCAGCAGAGAAGATCAAATCGTGTTGCCCGACCCCGGTCACGATGACATCGAGATCGTGGCTCATTCCGACGCCATGCGACGCCTTCTGGACGAAAGCAAGGTGGTGGCTCAGAGCGAGTTGACCGTGCTGTTGCTGGGAGAAACGGGGGTGGGCAAGGAACTGCTGGCACGCCGTCTGCATCGGCTATCGCCGCGCCATGGTCAGCCTTTGGTCATGGTGAACTGCGCAGCGCTGCCCGAAAGCTTGGCGGAGAGTGAGCTTTTTGGTCATGCTAAAGGCGCATTCTCCGGTGCGACCACCGAGCGGACAGGTCGCATCGAAGCCGCGCAGGGGGGCACTTTGTTCTTGGATGAAGTGGGCGAGCTGCCCCTCAGTCTTCAAGCCAAGCTGCTGCGGACGCTACAAAACCGGGAGATTCAGCGCTTGGGTTCGGACAAGGTTCGCAAGGTGGATGTCCGTTTCGTGGCCGCAACCAACCGCAATTTGCAAACAGCCGTCAAAGAAGGCTCCTTCCGGGCTGACCTGTATCACCGACTGACGGTCTATCCCTTGCTGATCCCGCCGCTCAGAAACCGTCACGACGACATCTTGCCCCTAGCGGGTCGCTTCTTGGAGGTCAACCGCGCGCGCTTAGGGCTCCGCGGCCTTCGGCTCAGCGATGAGGCTGAGTGCGCGCTGCTGGCCCATGATTGGCCGGGCAATGTGAGAGAGCTGGAGCATGTGCTGGGCCGCGCCGCCCTGCGCGCAGCCCAGGTGGCCCAGGATGGCCATGGCATCGCCGTCATTCATCCCGAAAGCCTTGGGCTTGCGCCCACCGACACGACCAGTCCTGGCATATCTCAGGTCACCGCATCGACACCTGGCGCTGAAATCCCGCGTTCTCCGAGACAAGCCAGCCGAGCAGCCCAGCGGCAGAGCATTGAGCTCGCCTTGAGCCAATCCGGCGGCAATTGGTCCCGGGCTGCCCGCTCCTTGCAGATGGATGCCAGCAATCTTCACAAGCTAGCGCGGCGCCTGGGAATGAAAGCCTGTGAGACACATGGCCAATAGTGAATTTTGGAGCGCGCTGGTGAGCGCCTATCCGGCCATCAAGACTTTGCACCTGTGGTGCGTATCACTCAGCATTGGCCTCTTCAGTGTGCGGCTGATCGCCACCTGGACACGGGCGACTTGGCCCATGCACCCGCGAGTGCGTCACCTGAGTGTGGGCGTCGACGTGTTGTTGTTATGCGCAGGCGTGACCCTGTGGACTTTGCTGCAACTGAACCCTCTACGAGACACCTGGTTGGGTGTCAAACTGATGCTCCTGGTGGCTTATGTGGTGTTGGGATCATTGGCGCTCAAGCGCGCACCGACGCTGCGTACCAAGATGGCGTCTGGCTTGGCCGCTTGGCTGTGCGTGGCGGCGATGGTGGCGGTGGCTCGCGCTCACAGCGCAAGCCTCTAACGCTAGTTTGTCGAGGGAACAGCCCGGGGACGGCAGGTCAATAAATCACCGTGATTGACGGGAGGATGTTTGACAAGCATTTCAGCTTCGCCTCCCAAGACTCTGAAGTCAGGTCGCCGACACTTTCTGCCTCATTGCGGTGGTGTTTCTCGCGAGATTGGGCCATCAGTGGTAGTGCGATTGATTTCGCCGTTACGGACACCTTTTCTGAAGGGCATGAGCAGTAGACCCGGTAGGTTTGCCACTTCTCTCGGTTCCGTGTGTCCTTGGATGCCGGTGGTCATCGCAATCTGCCCGGCCCGCGCCTGCTCTCGGTAGGTGCCAAAGAGACGGTCCCACGAGGCCAGGTTGAATCCGAAGTTGGTGTTGCACTCGTCGGCCTCTATTGAGTGATGCACCCGATGCATGTCGGGCGTGACCACGACCCATCGCAATGCTTGGTCTAGCGCTGCAGGCAGGCGGATATTGCCGTGATTGAACATGGCGCAGCTGCTGAGCACGATCTCGAAGATCACCACAGCCAGTACGGGTGCACCCAGCACCGTGATGGTGGCGAACTTGAAGGTCATAGACAGCAGGATCTCTAACGGATGGAAGCGCGCTCCGGTGGTCAGGTCGATATCAAGATCTGCATGGTGCACGCGATGGAGCCGCCAAAGTGCGGGCACCGCATACACCATCACATGCTGAAACCAGATGGCGAAGTCCATGGCCACGACCGCCAGCGGTATGGCGAGCCACGTCGGCACTGAAAAGTTGTTCAGCAGCCCCCAGCCGCGGTCAACGCCCAGTGCCGCGAGGCCGACCGCCGCCATTGGAAACACCCCACGCACGACCAAGGTGTTGAGCAGCACGATGCTCAGGTTGGCGACCCAGCGTTGCTGGCGACTGAGCCTCAGCACCCGGCGTGGCGAGAGTTGCTCCCAACAAGCCACCACTGCGAATACAGCGCAGAAAACGGCCATGCGCAACAGCGGCTCGTGCGCCAAGATCAGTTGCTCTGGCTTCATGGGGGCAGCCTTGTTCCACGCTTCGGCGTCTGCCCTTGTGTGGCGAGGTTGGCAGGATTTTGGGTCTCCCGCACTGGCGCGACCAAACTCGGATGGGTCTCCTGCCCCTTCCACGCCAGCCACGCTCCCGACACCCCCATGGACAGCGCTACAAACCAAAAAGCGGACTCCAACTGCCCAGCAAAGTGAGCCGACAAGCCCAGGCCCAGAGCACCCAAGGCGTAGCCGAGGTCGCGCCAAAAGCGGTAAATACCGATGGCTGAGCCTCGCCACAGTGGCGGTGCAATGTCCGCCACAGCTGCAGACAAGTTGGGGTAGAGCATGGCCATGCCAAAACCGGTCAACGCCGCCGAGAGCATCCATCCTCCCGAGCTGTTCATCATCACCATCATGGCCACGCCTGTGCCGCACAGCCACATGCCGCCCACATTCAGCCGATGGCGCCCCAAGCGGTCTGACCACCGGCCGGTGAACAACTGCGACACCCCCCAAACCATGCCATAGACGCCAATCACAGCGCTGGCCTCGGGCAGGCTCAAGCCTTGCTTCAGGAGATAAATGGGATAGACGATCCACACCAGCGCATCAACGAATTTCTCGACCAAGCCGGCTTGGCATAGCGCCAGCAAACGGGCATCCCGCCAACTCATCAGCGTGAACACCTCCCAGGTGTTGGGAGGCTCTGGCGACGGATTAGTGCTGTCTTGCGGACTCAGTGCAGGTGGTGTCACTCGTGCCCAAGATAAGGTGTCTTGCACATAAAGGGTTGAAAGCCAAAGAGCAGCCAAGGTGACCCCGATGCCAAAGACCATCAGACCTTCCCGTGCACCCCAGAGCGTGGCCATCCAAGCCGTCAACAGTCCTGCCGAGGCCACACCCACATATCCCGCAAATTCATTGAGCCCCAGCGTTAAACCACGCTCGCTGGGCTGAGTGATGTCCAGCTTGGCGGTTTGCGTCATGGACCATGTCAGGCCTTGGTTAACGCCAAGCAGAGCGATGGCTGCGACCACCCACGCCCAACTGGGCGCCAAGCCCAGGATCAGCGGAATGGGCAAGGCAAACCACCACCCCAGCAGCAAAACTCGCCGTCTGCCAACTCGCTCAGAAAGCCGCCCCGCCACAAAGTTCATGATGGCCTTGACCACGCCAAAGGCCATCACCAAGGTGCTGAGGAGCAGAAACGAGTTTTTCGGCACCCCGAACTCGGCCTCTGCCACAGCGGGCACCACGGTGCGGGTCATACCAAGCGTGAGACCTACCAGTAGCACCTGCAGCAACCAATGTCCAAACTGGGCACGGTTGGCCGAGATGCCTCGAAGCAGCACTGCTGTTGATGGTGGCGAGTGCATCAGGCAGAGGTGTTCGCAGCCACTATGGCGTCCATGTCCGAAGGCCGCGGTCCTATGCTGGCCACGAGCTGTTCGACAAAGCTGCTCCTATCCATGTTGAGGGCACTGTTCCAGCGTCTTTCGAACCCAATGGTGGAGGCAGGCTTTCCAGACAGCCCTGCGCCACAGGCACTGCCCGCTTGATGCCCTGGATAAACCTCAACTTCGCTGGGCAATGTCAACAGCTTGTTTTGCAGGCTATCCCATAGCAAGCCTGCCATGTCGCGTTCTCGCCCCGCCAGATCCGGTCTGCCAACAGCACCCACAAACAAGGTGTCCCCTGTGACGACAAACCAAGGCGCGTCTCCGCGACGAGCGTCCTTGACAAGCAGGCACATGCTGTCCAACGTATGACCTGGGGTGCGGAGCACTTCGATCTTGACGTTGCCGACATCTAATCTCTGGCCGTCTCGGAGCGGCTCAAAGTCAAAGGCAACGATGTCTCGTGCCGATTCGTGCAAGCAGTAGTGCGCCGATGTCCTACGCGCCAGCGCTCGACCACCGCTGTATTGGTCTGCATGCACATGCGTGTCAATCACATGGGTGATTGCCACGCCCGCCTGTTGCGCCTGAGCGATGAACCAATCTTCATCACCTGCCAGCACATCGACCGCGACGGCCTTGCCCAAGCCCGCACAGCCGAAGAAATAGGACAAGGAGGCCTCACGGGCCGCAAGTTGCTTGAAGAACATGAAGGGCCTCTTTGGGGACGTCTTTGGTGATGTGGGCAGTTCAGTGCGTCTGAGCCAGCGGCATGCCCGCCGCTTGCCACTCAGACACGCCATCCAACAGTTTGTGGATGCGATAGCCCTTGGCACTCAACAACTGATAGGCCTCTTGCGAAAACAGGCAGAAGGGTCCACGGCAATAGGCGACGATGTCTTTGTTCTTGGGGAGCTCAGCGAGCCGGCTGGTGATTTCGTCCACCGGCATAGAGCGCGCAAAAGGCAGGTGAGCAAGCTCATACTCTTCTGTGGGGCGCACATCGATCACCACCACTTCGCCACGCTTTGCACGAGACATCAAGGTTTGACGATCGAGCTGGGTCAAGGTGCCGGGCTCAGCCACCATCTGATTCAAGGCCATGCGTAGCTCCAGAAGATGCGACTCGGCCACTTCTCTCAAGGTGACCCACAGGCCCGCGACGTCCCCCCCTGAGAGCCGATAGACCACATACTTGCCCTCCTTGCGAGCGCTCACCAAGCGCGCTTCCCTCAATGCCTTGAGGTGTGCGCTGGCCAGCTTGATGTCCACAGACAGCTCCTGTGCCAAGACTTCAACAGACTTCTCACCCTGAGCCAGCAGCTCCAGCAGCTCCAGCCGCTTCGGGCTGGCCACAGCTTTGCCGATGCGGGCGACTTGTTCGTACAACAGGTCTTTGAGTTCGCGCTTTTCCATGCAATCATTCTAATGATTGTTAGAATGATGAGTCAAACGCTGATCTCCTGACATGCCGAGCCCCCGTCCTCTTCGCCTCTTGCTGGCCGCGCTTCTGGTGGCGGTTCATGCGTGGGGCTTGTGGGGCATCAGCGCCGACCGCTTGGCTGTGCGGGTGCCACCTCCCGTGGCCAAGCAGGAGGTCGTGATGATCCTGCCGGCGGCCTCGCCCACACCGCCCCCTGAGCCGCCGCTGACCCCGCCGCCGCCAAAGCATCAGGCCAAGCCGCCCAAGGCAGCGCCCCCGCTCCCCACCAAGCCCGCGCCCATCGCGCCGACCGATCCCCCGAAGAAAGCGCCGGCTACGCTGGCCGCCCCCGCCACGCCCAGCGCTGAAGAATGGGCCCTGGCCGGGCAATACACCTTAAAGAACAGCAAACGCTATCGTCATACTTGGGGCCAGCATGTGCGCAGCCTGATGGGCACGGCCGTGGAGGGGCCAGACCAAGGCGCGGTGCGCTTTGAGGTGGAGATTGCACCGGATGGCAGCCTGGCCAGGCTGGACACCTTGTGGAGCACATCCGCCAAGGCCGAGCAACTGGCACGGCAAGCGATTCAGCAAATGCCGCCCCTGCCGCCCACGCCCACTGGCAAACCCCTGGTGTTTCAAAGAACGGTGTCCTTCCAGCCCTTTGAGACAGACGGCCCGCCGCTGTACAAGAACGACTGCCAACCCGACGCACCGCGCTTCAGCAACCCCTTTGCCTGGGACGGACAGGCAGCGCAAGCCAGAGGCCATCAAGCGCCCCCGCCGCCCATGAGCCCGCAAGAGCTCGCAGAGTGCTTAAAGCAACTGCCCAAAGACAGCCTGGAGGCGGAGAGCGCGCAGATGCGCAGGCAACTGGAGCAGGGCTGGTCTTCAACGATCTCTCGTTGACCATCGTACCGGGCTGACCCCTTGCACGTCGCGGACGGTTCCCCTACTTGCAGTGGCCAGTTCTGGCGATTGCGATCAGCACTTGGCGATACTCGTGGCGGGTTGTACTGCCCTTTCGCAGCAAGGCTGCGGCGAGGGGGACTCGCTTGCTCGCGTGATTCAGCGTAAACCTTTGATGTTCTGACAGAGGTTTGACTAGGAGAAAGAAGCGCCAGAGAGTCGCGATGACTGCCATCAGCGTTATCACGGTGAGGAGTTCTTGTAGTGCCATTTCTCAATGCTAGCTGAGCATTGACGTCAGCCAACACGATGCCATCTACGGGCTCCAGGCCGCGGCGAACAGACAATGCTGAGTTGCTGCGACTTGAATCGGCTTTACTGCCCCTTCCTCACGGGCTCAACAACCTTCGGAACTGGCACAAAACTGGCACAGTGAAGGCCGAAAATCAGGCAACCTCCAGTCAATTGCGGTAAGAAAAAACATATACAAATCAAACGCTTAGCGTTAGACTTCTGACTGCCGCAAGGCTTTGATTTCGACTCATAATCCTTTGGTCATAGGTTCAAGTCCTATACGGCCTACCAACCCTCTCTTCACAAGGGATACACCCCAGCCCGGCGGGATGCTCGCGGCTCGGTGTTTTCCCCCGATGTGCGACTAATTCACGCCTTTAGGCACCCTGGCCGACCCCTTGATCATGGGGAGTGGCGTTGACGTCCATCGAGGCGACCATGACACTCGCGGCTTGTTCATCCAGGGCGGTGTTCAGCGGCGTGGTCTTGCCGCGCAGCGCAGAGAACCGGACCCTCGGTGCATATCAAACTTTGTTGTAGCTGGAGAAGCTGAATGACGATCAAGTCGACCCTGCGGTTCACCCGCATTTCCGCAGCATTGGGCCTGGCCCTGGCGACCATGGGCATGGCCCAAGCCGCCGACACCACCCGCGTCATCGTGGAGTTCAAGTCTGAGGCGCAAGCCGAAGCTGCAGCTCGCAAGGCTTTGGCCATGCTGGGTGGCAAGGTCAAGCTGGAGATGATCGGTGGTGGCTCCGTGGCCGCTGAAGTGCCGACCAAGGCACTGGCATCCTTGCGTGGCCATGCTGCTATTGCGGATGTGTCGATCGACGCACCCCGCTATGCCCTGTCCACCAGCACACCTTCAGGCCCTCCTTACATGACTGGTCAGCAGACCCCGTACGGCATCAAGCTGGTGCAGGCGGACCTGGTGCCTAACCTGGATGCCAATGCTGCCAACCGCAAGCTGTGCATCATTGACTCCGGCTTTGACAACAGCCACGAAGACTTGGCCGGCAACGACGTGACGGGCGAGTTCGACACCGGCACCGGCTGGTGGTACACCGACGAGAACAGCCACGGCACGCACGTGGCCGGCACCATCGCCGCCGTCAACAACAGCGGCGTGGGCGTGGTGGGCGTGAACCCCAACAAGAAGCTGAAGCTGCACATCGTCAAGGTGTTTGGCGCAGACGGCTGGGCCTATTCTTCGACCCTCTCCAATGCCGCCAAGAAGTGCCAGGCAGCAGGTGCCAACATCATCAGCATGTCCTTGGGTGGCTCGCTGAACAACCCGCTGGAAAGCAAGACCTTTGCTGACCTGCAAGCCGCTGGCATCTTGAGCATCGCAGCCGCTGGCAATGGTGGCAACACCAAGACTTCTTACCCCGCTGGCTACAAGTCGGTGGTGTCCGTCGGTGGCGTGGACATGAACAAGGCGCTGTACGCCGCATCTCAGCGCAACAAGGACGTGGAAATCGCCGGCCCGGCCGTGGCCGTGTTGTCGACCGTTCCGATGGGTACGGGCACCAATTCCGCATTGACGGTCGGTGCCACGGCTTATGCCCCCGGCGGCATGGCAGGCTCGCCCAACGGCACGGTGACCGCTCCTCTGGCCAATTTCGGCTTGGGTAAGGTGGTGGATACGGCCATGGCTGGCAAGGTTTGCTTGATCCAGCGTGGCGAAATCGCCTTCTCTGAGAAGGTGCTGAACTGCCAGAACAGCGGTGGCGTGGGCGCGATCGTCTACAACAACATCGCGGGTGGCTTCGGTGGCACCTTGGGTGGCACAGCAACCACCATTCAATCGGTGACGGCTTCGGACACTGAAGGCGCTGCCATGTTGACTCAGCTGGGTCAGTCGGCCACGGTGACAGTCACGGCCTCTAACTACGCTGAGTTCGACGGCACCTCGATGGCCACCCCGCACGTGGCTGCCGTCGCTGCGATGATCTGGAGCCATTACCCCACTTGCACCGGCGAGCAAATCCGTGCGTCTCTGAACAAGAGCGCCTTGGATCTGGGTACACCTGGCCGCGACACATCGTTTGGCTTCGGTCTGGTCCAAGCCAAGGCTGCCTATGACCGCATCAAGAAGAAGGGTTGCGGCAAGTAATGTGCTGAGGAGAGCGCTGGAGGGCAGACCACTGCCCCCGGACGCAAGAAGGGGTCCCGCGAGGGACCCCTTTTTTCGTTCTAGCGCTCAGGCTGCTCAGGGCAGCTTTTTGATTTGTGTGACCACGTACTGGCCATCCACCTTGTCTGCGGTGAAGCTGACGCGATCACCTTCGTTCAGGCCGTCTAGCAATTGGGCAGGCTTGGCTTTAAAAGCCATGGTCATCGGGGGCATGTCGAGGTTTTTGATTTCGCCATGCTTGAGAGTGACCTTGGCCTGAGCTTTGTCGATCTTTTTGATCTCGCCTTCGGCGGCCTGCGCCCACAACGCGGTGGCGCTGAGCGCCAGGGCGGCCAGGGTGCGGCGGAGCGTGAGAGCGGTGAGGTCGTGCATAGAGATTCCTTTCCATCCTTCAACGCTGCAGCCAGGCTGCAGGAAGACAGGCTCCTAGAATGGCGTCAATGTTGCCACGCCTTCGGGGCAACGCGACGATCAACCCCACTTCGAGCCTTTTGACACCATGACTGCTGCCACCACCTCGATCGACCACATCCTGCCCCGCGAAAAGGCCGAGATCCTGGCCCAGGCGCTGCCCTACATCCGCAAGTTCCACGGCAAGACGCTGGTCATCAAATATGGCGGCAACGCCATGACCGACCCTGAACTGCAGCAGGACTTTGCGGAAGATGTGGTCTTGCTCAAGCTGGTCGGCATGAACCCGGTGGTGGTGCACGGTGGTGGGCCACAGATTGACGATGCGCTGAACCGCCTGGGCAAGAAGGGCACGTTCATCCAAGGCATGCGCGTCACCGACGAAGAAACCATGGAAGTGGTGGAGTGGGTGCTGGGCGGTGAAGTGCAGCAGGACATCGTCGGCTTGATCAATGCCGCCGGCGGCAAGGCCGTGGGCCTGACTGGCCGCGATGGCGGCATGATCCGCGCCAAGAAGCTGAAGATGCTGGACAAAGATGACCCCACCAAAGAGCATGATGTGGGTCAGGTGGGCGAGATCGACAGCATCGACCCCAGTGTGGTGAAGGCCCTGCAAGACGATGCCTTTATTCCCGTCATCAGCCCCATCGGTTTTGGTGAGAACAATGAGAGCTACAACATCAACGCGGATGTGGTGGCAGCCAAGCTGGCCACGGTGCTGAAGGCCGAAAAGCTTTTGATGCTGACCAACATCACCGGCGTGCTGGACAAGCAAGGTCAACTGCTGACCGACCTGACGGCCAAGCGCATTGATGAGTTGTTTGCGGATGGCACCATCTCGGGCGGCATGCTGCCCAAGATCGCCGGCGCCTTGGATGCCGCCAAGAGCGGGGTCAACGCCGTGCACATCATCGACGGGCGCGTTCCGCACGCCATGCTCTTGGAGATCCTCACCGACCAAGCCTACGGCACCATGATCCGGGCCCGTTGAGCGTGGCAGCTCGCCGTCCCGGCCCGGTTTGGTTGTTCGACCTCGACAACACGCTGCACAACGCGGGCGCCTCAGCCTTCAAGCATTTTGACGGGGCGATGAATGCCTTCATCGCCGAGCGCTTGCAGGTGAGCTGGGCTGAGGCCGACCATCTGCGCGCCGACTATTGGGCGCGCTACGGCTCCACCCTGCTGGGGCTGATCCGCCACCACGGCATCTCGGTGCGCGACTTTGTGGATGAGACGCATCGCTTTCCCACCTTGGAACAAGAGGTGGTGACCCATGTGCATGACGCTGCAGCGCTGCGGCGCCTACCGGGCCGCAAGATCATCCTCACCAACGCTGGTCAGGCTTATGCTCGGCGCGTGCTGCGGGCGCTGCGCCTGGATGGTTTGTTTGACGAGATCATCGGCATTGAGCAAATGCAGATGTTCGGCCAATTGCGGCCCAAGCCAGATGCCCGCATGTTTCGTGCGTTAGCCGCGCGTCTAGGGGTTCACCCGAGGTCCTGCATCCTGGTGGAAGATACCCTGCTGCACCAGAAGGCCGCTCACCGGGTGGGTATGCGCACGGTGTGGATGCAACGCTGGCTCAAGCACCATGCGCATGGCCCGGAGGTCGGTGTTTACCTGCACCGCAAACCAGCCTATGTCTATGCAAGAATCTCCAAGCTCCAACAGTTGCACCGGGTGCTGTGATGTCCGATTTGCCTGACCCTGCCGATCCGGCCCCCGCCGCAGACCACAGCCCCGCTGAAGAAGCCACCGCGCCTGCGCGCAAGCGGCCTAAGCCGGGTGAGCGCCGGGTGCAGATCCTGCAGGCTCTGGCCTCGATGTTGGAGCAACCGGGTGCAGACCGCATCACCACCGCCGCTTTGGCGGCCAAGCTTTCTGTCAGTGAGGCTGCGCTCTACCGCCACTTCGCCAGCAAGGCGCAGATGTTCGAAGGGCTGATCGAGTTCATCGAGTCCAGCATCTTCACCCTCATCAACCAGATCAGCGAACGCGAGCCCGATGCTCACCAACAAGCGCGCCGTATCACCCATGTGTTGCTGCAATTTGGTGAGAAGAATCCGGGCATGACACGGGTGATGGTGGGTGACGCGCTGGTGTTTGAGAACGAACGCCTGATCGCCCGCATGAACCAGTTCTTTGATCGGGTCGAGTCGCAACTGCGCCAGTGCTTGCGCGGCGCTGCTGAAGCCCAGGGTTCGGCCACCCCCACCGTCGACGCCAATGGCCAGGCCTCGGCGCTCACGGCCTTCATCATGGGCCGCCTGCAGCGCTATGCGCGCTCCGGCTTCAAGCGCATGCCCACCGAGCAGTTGGACGTGGCCTTGATGCTGCTGGCCTGACCAAGGGCTCGCAGCCGGCGCTGCAAACCGCAGGCGCCTGCTGGGCAGGCCCTAAACTCTGGGCCTATGACTGAGCCTGTCGTTTCCCCTTCTGCGTCGGCCCTGAGTGCCGAGGCCTTGAACGCTTTGCTGTTCCGCGCCGAGGCCGTGTTGTCTCGCCTGGAAGGCCTCTTGCCCAAACCCTTGAGCGCGCCCGACTGGTCCGCTTCAGTGGCCTTTCGCTATCGGCGCCGTCAAGGCTTGGCGGTGTTGGAGCCCGTCAAGCATGTGGCGGGGATTCGCCTGTCTGACCTCAAAGAGATTGACGGCCAGCGCGACCGCCTGTTGCGCAACACCGCGCAGTTTGTCGCGGGCTCGCCGGCCAACAATGTGCTGCTCACCGGCGCACGGGGCACGGGCAAAAGCTCTTTGATCAAGGCGTGCCTGAATGAGTTTGCCGCCCAGGGCTTGCGCTTGATCGAGGTCGACAAGGCTGAGTTGACCGACCTGCCTGATATCGCCGAGTTGGTGGCTGATCGCCCCGAGCGCTTCATCATCTTCTGCGATGACCTCAGCTTTGAAGAAGGCGAAGCGGGCTACAAGGCGCTGAAGTCCATGCTGGACGGCACGGTGGCGGCCAGCAGTGACAACGTGCTGATCTATGCCACCAGCAACCGCCGCCACTTGCTGCCCGAGAAGATGAAGGACAACCTCGGTGCGAGCTACACCGACGACGGTGAGTTGCACCCTGGCGAGGCGGTCGAAGAAAAGATCTCGCTGTCGGAGCGCTTTGGCTTGTGGATCAGCTTCTACCCCTTCAGCCAAGACGAGTACCTGGCCATCGTGGCTCAATGGTTGCGTCACCTGGGTGTGGCGCCGGCTGATATCGAGGCCGCGCGGCCTGAGGCGCTGATCTTTGCGCTGGAGCGCGGCTCGCGCTCCGGCCGGGTTGCCGGCCAGTTTGCACGCGATTGGGCGGGGCGCAGGGCTTTGGCCCAAGGGGCCGCCGCATGAGCGCGTCCATTGTGACGGGCCCGGCACAGCCGGGTGACCGCGTGCCGGTTGAGGTGGCGGTCGGCGTCTTGGTGCAGCGTGATGCCTCAGGGCAAGAGGCGGCCTTTCTGTTGACCTCTCGCCCTGAGGGCAAGGTCTACGCCGGCTATTGGGAGTTTCCGGGCGGCAAGCTGGAGGCCGGTGAAACCGTGCACCAAGCGCTGCGCCGGGAGCTGCAAGAAGAGCTGGGCATCACCATTGGCCAGAGCCACCCTTGGCAGCAATTGGTGATGGACTATCCCCACGCCCGCGTGCGTCTGCATTTCCACAAGGTCTTTGACTGGACCGGTGAGTTTGAAATGCGCGAGCGCCAAAGCATGGCCTGGGAGACCCTGCCTGTGGTCAGCCACCCGGTGCTGCCCGGCACCATTCCTGTCTTGCAGTGGTTCGCGGCAGAGCGCAGCTTTGTCGGGCCCACGCATCGCGATTGAAGACCTGTCACAAGCCCGCACATCCCAGACGGCTACACTTTCGCCATGAATTGGTTGGACAAAGTCCGTTGGGACAAAGAGGGCCTGGTGCCCGCGATCGCGCAAGAAGCGTCAACAGGCGATGTGCTGATGTTTGCATGGATGAACCGCGAGGCGCTGGCGCTGACGGCCGAGCGCATGCAGGCGGTGTACTGGAGCCGCTCGCGCAACAAGCTCTGGGCCAAGGGCGAAGAATCCGGCCATGTGCAGCAGGTGCATGAAATCCGTCTCGACTGCGATCAAGACGTGGTGCTGCTCAAAATCACCCAATTGGGGCATGAGCCCGGCATTGCCTGCCACACTGGCCGTCACAGCTGCTTTTATGAGCGCTTGGAAGACGGTGAATGGAAATCTGTGGACCCGGTCTTGAAAGACCCGGCCTCCATCTACAAATAAGGTGGCCATGAACTCCAACGACACCCTGGAACGCTTGGCGGCCGTGATCGAAAGCCGCCGTGGCGGCGACCCTGACAAAAGCTATGTGGCGCGCCTGTTCCACAAGGGCACGGACGCCATTCTGAAAAAGGTGGGTGAAGAAGCCTGCGAGACGGTGATGGCCGCCAAAGATGGCGACAAAACCAAAATCGTCTACGAGGTGGCCGACCTGTGGTTTCACAGCCTGGTGGCCTTGGCCCACTTCGGCTTGAGCCCGGCCGAGGTCTTGGCCGAGTTGGAGCGCCGCGAGGGCCTGTCAGGCCTGGAAGAGTTTGCGGCCCGCAAAGCCCAGCAACGTGAGAGCGAAGGAGCTTGAGCATGGATGAAGCCCCCCAGGTGGTGTTGAGCCCCGAGCGCGAGTCGTCCTTGCGCACCATCGGCATGATCAGCTACTTGCTGCACGGCATCGTGGCGGTGGGGGCCGTGGTGCCGGGCTTTCAGCCCAGCGTGCTGCTGTTGATCGTGGCTTTCTTCATCGACCTGTTCAAGAAAGACGACGCCCGTGGCACCTGGCAAGAAAGCCATTTCGCTTGGCGCATCCGCAGCGTGCTGTGGGCTTTTGGCCTCTACGTCATCACCTCGCCGCTCTTCTTGCTGTTGGTCGTGCCCGGCATGGTGGCCTGGTTCATCGTTTCACTGTGGTTCCTCTATCGCGTCGTGCGGGGCTGGTTGGCCCTGAATGACCGCCGCGCCATGCCCACCTGACACCAAAGCCTCACCACCATGAGCCACGCTGACCCGAACTGCATTTTCTGCAAGATCATTGCCGGCCAAATTCCGGCCAAAAAGGTCTACGAAGACGAGGACATCCTCGCCTTCCACGACATCGCCCCTTGGGCGCCGGTGCACATCCTGCTGATTCCCAAGCAGCACATCGTGTCCATGGCTGAGGTCACCGCCGCTGAGGCTGCGGTGCTGGGCCGCATGATGACTTTGGTGCCCACCTTGATGACTCAATTGGGTGTGAGCAATGGCTTTAGGCAAGTCATCAATACCGGGCATGATGGGCACCAAGAGGTGATGCACTTGCACATGCACGTCATGGGCGGCCCACGGCCTTGGAGCCGGGGTTGAGGCACAGGGCATTTGAGGCCAAACACCGGGCCACGAACACTGGCCGACTAGAATCGACTGTTTCCTAGATTGGAGATCTACTATGGGTTCGTTCAGCATTTGGCATTGGCTGATCGTGTTGGTCGTCGTGGTGCTGATTTTTGGCACCAAGAAGCTGAAAAACGTCGGCTCTGACCTCGGTCAGGCGGTCAAGGGCTTCAAAGACGGCGTCAAGGGCGGCACCGAAGGCGCCCCTGAGGCCCCTGCACAGCAAGTCACCGCCAACAAAGCGGCTGACGCCAACACCGTTGACGTCGACGCCAAGACAAAGTCTTGATCGGCTCAATGGCCGGATTCCGACTTGGTGCGAGCCTGTCTTGCCCCAGGTCTTTAGGCTTTTTGCCACCTGCCTTGCATGATTGATTTTGGCTTTGACAAATTGGCGCTGATCGGTGCGGTGGCACTGATTGTGATTGGCCCTGAAAAGCTGCCGCGCGTGGCACGGACGGTGGGCTTTTTCATTGGCAAGGCGCAGCGCTATGTCTCGGATGTCAAGGCCGAGGTGAATCGGTCCATTGAGCTGGAGGAACTTCAGAAAATGAAGTCCCAGTTCGAGACGGCGGCGCGGGATGTCGAGCAAACCGTTCACCGTGAGGTCAACGAGGCCAGCAGCAGCTTTGAGCAAAGCTGGAGTGAAGCGACCGCCGGGCTCAGCAGCGACGGTGCCAACTCGGGCACTGACTACTGGACACCGGCCCCGCCCACCTACCAGCATCCCAAGAAGAATTGGCGCGTCAAGCGCAGCGCCACGCCGCGTTGGTTCAAACAGCGGCAAGGCGTGCGAACCCACGTGCAGTCGGGGGCGGCCCGAGTGGCGCGCTTCCGGCCTGCGCGGCCTGGAAGCCCCCGATGAGTGACCACAAGCCTGACGAACTCGAAGGCACCGAAGCCCCTTTTGTCTCTCACCTGATTGAGTTGCGTGACCGTTTGGTCAAGGCCTTGATTGCGGTGGCTGTGGTGTTCGCAGCCCTGTCTGCTTGGCAATGGGGCTGGGTGGGCAAGCCGGTGTTGACCGACCTGCTGGCCGCACCCTTGGTGGCTTCATTGACTGGCAGTGCCAAGCTGATCGCGACAGGTGTTCTGTCGCCCTTCATGGTGCCGCTGAAGGTCACGATGATTGCCGCCTTCATGATCGCCTTGCCCGTGGTGCTCTACCAAGCCTGGGGTTTCATCGCGCCCGGCCTCTACTCGCATGAGCGGCGTTTGGTGTTGCCCTTGGTGGTCTCCAGCACGGTGCTGTTCTACAGCGGCGTGGCGTTTTGCTATTTCTTTGTCTTTGGCAAGGTCTTCGCGTTCATTCAGGGCTTTACCGCTGAGAGCGTGACGGCCGCCCCCGACATCGAGGCTTACCTTGGCTTTGCCATCTCCATGTTCATCGCCTTCGGCGCGGCCTTTGAAGTGCCCGTGGTGGTGGTGGTGCTGTCTCGCATGGGCATCGTCAGCATCGAGAAGCTCAAGGAGTTCCGAGGCTACTTCATCGTGCTCGCCTTCATCATCGCAGCCATCATTACGCCGCCCGATGTGGTGTCGCAATTGGCGCTGGCCATTCCTATGTGCATCCTCTATGAAGTCGGCATCATCGCTGCAGGCTTGTTCAACAAGCACACGCGAGCGCCTGAGGACGCTGAGGCGCAGTGATACGGAAGGATCCTGAAAAGGGGCTGCGTGCGCAGCCCCTTTTTCATGGCCCGAGGCGCCGAGTTACTCGCCGCCTCCGCCATTGCGGCGGCGCTGTTGCGTCTTGGGGCGCTTGGCGATGGTGACCTTGATTTCGAGGGCCTGTTCACCTCGCTGAACGGCGATCAAGGCTTCAGTGCCCGGCGTGATGGCAGCGACAGTACTCAGCAACTCCGACACGCTGCGCACGGGCTGTCCTTGGATGCGCACCACCACATCGCCCGGCTTGAGCCCCGCTTGGCTGGCTGGGCCGTCTTGCAGCACCCCGGTGATCAGCACGCCCTCGGAGATTGGCAGCTTGAAGCTCTGCACAAAGTCTGGGTCCAACTCGCGGGGCTGCACGCCCATCCAGCCTCGGGTCACTTGGCCGTCTTTGATCAGGCTGTCCATGACTTGCCGCGCCAAGTCCACAGGAATGGCAAAGCCGATACCCAGGCTGCCGCCGCTGCGCGAATAAATGGCGGTGTTGATGCCCACCAAGTTGCCAGCGGCATCGACCAATGCGCCTCCCGAATTGCCAGGGTTGATGGCGGCATCGGTTTGGATGAAGTTCTCAAAGGTCGACAGGCCCAAGCCACTGCGGCCCAGGGCGCTGACGATGCCTGAGGTGACGGTTTGGCCCACATTGAACGGGTTGCCAATGGCCAGCACCGCATCGCCCACATGCAACTGGCTCAGCGAGCCCAAGGTGATGACGGGCAGTCGGTCCGCATTGATCTTGAGCACCGCCACATCCGTCTCGGGGTCGGCACCCACCAAGGTGGCGTTGACCTCGCGGCCGTCCGACAGGCGCACCGTGATGCCGTCCGCGCCCTCCACCACATGGTTGTTGGTGAGCAAATAGCCATCTGCACTGACGATCACCCCTGAGCCCAGGCCCTCCGGCGCATCCGGGGCCTGTTGCCCGCCCCTTTGGCCAAAGAAATAGTGAAACCAGGGGTCACCGCGCACCACAGAGCGCGCGTGTTTGCTGGTGGTCACACTCACCACGGCGGGGGCGGCGCGCTGGGCTGCGGCGCTCAAGGGCTGCGTGGCGGTGACTCCGGAGGCTGCTTGCGCCACCTGGAGCACGGGCGCGGTGGGCTGGCCCATGGTTACGCCGGGCGGCATCCAGCGCTGAGGCTGCTCTAGCCATTGCGGCTTGAAGGTCATCAGCACGAAGAGGATGGCCACCGCCACGGTGACCGCCTGAGAGAATACCAACCAGATTCTGCACATTGCTGTTTTCAAAGGAGCACAACCCCCATGGTGGCACGCGACGAGATGGACCGCTATCTGCGGCAGGTGCTGGAGGTGGAAAAGTTCAAGGATTATGGGCCGAATGGCTTGCAGGTGGAGGGTCGCCCGGAGATTCGCAAAGTGGTCTCTGGGGTCACGGCCAGCCTGGGCTTGATTGAGGCTGCTGTGGCGGCCCAGGCGGATGCGGTGCTGGTGCACCATGGCCTGTTTTGGCGGGGGCAAGACGGCCGCCTGACGGGCTGGCTCAAGGCGCGCGTGGCGCGCTTGATGGCGCATGACATCAACCTCTTCGCTTATCACCTGCCCTTGGATGCGCATGCTGAGTGGGGCAACAATGCCCAGTGGGGCGCCGCCCTGGGCCTCTGCGCTGACGGCCGCTTTGGCGAGCAAGCCTTGGGTTTCGTGGGTGAAGCCGGCACCCTCACCACCTTGCAGGCCTTGACCCAGCAAGCCCAGGCGGTGGCCCAGCGCGACGTGCTGGTGTTGCCCGGCGATGGCCGAGCCCTGCGTCGCATTGCTTGGTGCAGCGGCGGTGCCCAAGGCTACTTTGAGGCGGCAATCGCTGCCGGTGCAGACGCATTCTTGACTGGTGAAGTCTCTGAGCCGCAAGCCCATTTGGCCCGAGAAACTGGCGTGGCATTTCTTGCCTGCGGCCACCATGCCTCAGAGCGACATGGCGCTCCGGCCCTGGGCGCTCATCTGGCCCAACACTTTGGACTACAGCACGAGTTCATTGACCTCCCCAACCCCGCCTGAAGACCACGCTCATGTCCCTTGCCTCCGCTACGCCCGCACGTCCCTTGCTTGTCACCATGGGCGACGCCTGTGGTATTGGCCCGGAAATCATCCTCAAGGCTCACCTGCAGGGAGCGCTTGGCGATGCGGTCGTGATCGGCTGCAAGTCGGTGATGGCGCGTGCAGCACAGGTGGTGAAGCACGCCCTGGGAGGGGATCTCGTGCCGTGCGAATCATGGCCCAGCTTGGCGCAAGCGCAGGCAGTGGGCGGCAGTGCCCTGCGGGTTTGGGAGCCGCCTACATTGGCGGCGAATCTGGCCGACCTGCCTTGGGGGCAAGTGCGCGCTGAAGCGGGTGCGGCGGCGGCTTGCTGCATCGAGGCTGCAGTGGCGGCTGTGCGGGCGGGCGAGGGCGCAGGCATCGTCACGGCTCCCATCCACAAGGAAGCCTTATCAGCGGCCGGGGTGAACTTTCCAGGCCACACTGAAATGCTGCAGGCCTTGTGTGTGCCGCCCGGCGCACCGCTGCCGCCCGTGCGCATGATGCTGGCCAACGACGAGCTGCGTGTGGTGTTGGTCACCATCCACGTTTCTTTGCGCCGAGCGATTGAGATGCTGGATGTCGCCGGCATCGTCGAGACTTTGCGCATCACCCATGAGGCGGCACTGCGTTTCGGCATCGCCGCGCCGCGCATTGCTGTAGCAGGCCTCAACCCCCACGCGGGGGAGGGCGGCCTTTTTGGCGATGAGGAGATTCACATCATCAGCCCGGCTATTGCTCAAGCCAGAGCAATGGGGATGAATGTGACCGGGCCTTTCGCGCCAGACACCGTGTTCATGCGGGCGCGCCACGCACCGGGCCACCCAGGCGAGTTCGACTTTGTGCTGGCCATGACCCACGACCACGGCTTGATCCCGGTGAAATACCTGGGGGTAGAGCAGGGCGTCAACGTGACCCTGGGCTTGCCGCTGGTGCGCACCAGCCCCGACCATGGCACGGCCTTTGACATTGCGGGCCGAGGCGTGGCGGATGCATCCAGCTTGGTGGCCGCGATGCAAATGGCCCGGCGCTTGACGGGGCAAGCACCGGGCCATTGAGCGCTCGGGCTGGGCGCCCAGGCCCGGCCACAGGTATCAGCGGTTCTTCAAGGCGTCGCGGATCTCGCGCAGCAGCACCACATCTTCCGGCGTCACGGGCGCGGCCTCAGGCGCGGGCGCCTCGGCCTTCTTCAGGCGGTTGATCTGTTTGACCATCACGAAGATGATGAAGGCCAGGATGATGAAGTTCAATGCCACGGTGATGAAGCTGCCGTAGGCAAACACTGCGCCGGCCTTCTTGGCCTCGACCAAAGTCGTGGCAGTTTGCCCAGCTAAGGGGATGAACTTGTTGGAGAAATCCAGGCCGCCAAAGATCACGCCCACAAACGGCATGATCAAGTCCGAGACGATGGAGTCGACGATTTTGCCGAAGGCGCCGCCGATGATGACGCCGACGGCCAGGTCGACGACATTGCCCTTCATCGCAAACTCTTTGAATTCAGTTGCAAATCCCATGAAAAACTCCTCTAAGTTGTTGAGACGATGTGACTTTCCCTGAAGTCACTGCCGGGGGGAGTATGGCGAATACAGGGGCTGTGTCAAAGGTATTTACGCCGATTCGGGCCTGATCTGCGTGCGAAGTGCCGGGAGCCTGTAGCTTGTCCGCTAAAATGCCGGATTGCCCGAGAACAAAGTCGGAAAAGTGTCGAGTGTTGAGCCGACGACCCAGACGACCATTCCTCAAGCTCCAAGAAGGACTCACATGAGTGATAACGCGGTGGATCAAGGCAAGCGCACCTGGCTGATTGCCACAGGCTGCGCTGGTGCCGTTGGCGGTGTGGCCACGGCCGTGCCCTTTGTCAGCACTTTCGCACCCTCAGAGCGTGCTAAAGCTGCTGGAGCGGCCGTTGAGGTCGATATCAGCGCCATCAAACCCGGCGAGAAGCTCACCGTGGAGTGGCGCGGCAAGCCGGTGTGGGTGGTGCGTCGCACACCCGAGCAGGTCGCAGCCCTGAAGAAGCTCGACCCGCAGTTGGCTGATCCCAACTCTGAACGCAAGGCCTATCCGACGCCGGATTACGCCAAGAACACCCACCGCTCCATCAAAGAAGAGTTCTTTGTGGCCGTGGGTATTTGCTCGCACTTGGGCTGCTCGCCGTCGGACAAGTTCCAGACCGGCGCACAGCCTTCGTTGCCCAATGACTGGGCCGGTGGCTTCCTGTGCCCCTGCCACGGTTCGACCTTCGACATGGCTGGCCGGGTGTTCAAGAACGTTCCCGCGCCGGACAACCTCGAAGTTCCGCCCCATATGTACCTCTCCGACGCCAAGCTGCTGATCGGTGAGGACAAGAAGGCCTAAAGCGGCGTCACGGACACACGAAAGGCAATTCAATGGCTGAATTCAAAGTTGCGCCCGCCGACGCCTCGGTAGGTGAAAAGCTCTTGACCTGGGTGGATAACCGCTTCCCAGCGTCCAAGATGTACAAGGAGCATCTCTCCGAGTACTACGCGCCCAAGAACTTCAACTTCTGGTACTTCTTTGGCTCGCTGGCCCTGTTGGTGCTGGTGATCCAAATCGTCACCGGCATCTTCTTGGTCATGCACTACAAACCCGATGCGTCGCTGAACGCCTCGGGCGTGCCCGTGGCCTTCGCCTCGGTCGAGTACATCATGCGCGATGTGCCCTGGGGTTGGTTGATCCGCTACATGCACTCCACGGGCGCCTCCGCCTTCTTTGTGGTGGTGTATCTGCACATGTTCCGGGGTCTGCTGTACGGTTCGTACCGCAAGCCGCGTGAACTGGTCTGGATCTTCGGCTGCGCTATCTTCCTTTGCCTGATGGCTGAAGCCTTCATGGGCTATCTGCTGCCTTGGGGTCAGATGTCCTACTGGGGTGCACAGGTGATCGTGAACCTGTTCGCGGCCGTGCCCTTTGTGGGCGAGGAATTGGCTCTGCTGATCCGTGGCGACTTCGTGGTCGGTGACGCCACCCTGAACCGCTTCTTCAGCTTCCACGTGATTGCCGTGCCCCTGATCCTCTTGGGGCTGGTGGTGGCGCACATCATCGCCTTGCACGAAGTGGGTTCCAACAACCCTGACGGTGTGGAAATCAAGGCCAAGAAGGATGCCCAAGGTCGCCCCCTGGATGGCATTCCCTTCCATCCCTACTACACCGTTCACGACATCCTGGGTGTCAGTGGCTTCCTGATGGCGTTCTGCGCGGTGATCTTCTTCGCGCCGGAGCTGGGCGGTTACTTCCTCGAGTACAACAACTTCATCCCGGCTGACCCCCTGAAGACGCCAGCGCACATTGCGCCGGTCTGGTACTTCACCCCGTTCTACTCCATGCTGCGTGCCACAACCTCGGCCTTCATGCCGGTCTTCTGGCTGTTCTTCGTGGTGGTGGGCTTCATCGTGGTGCGGCCGTCGCGGCTGCCTGCCGTGGTGAAGACCGCTTACTGGGGGCTGATGGGCCTGCTGTTTTTCCTGTTCGGCGTGCCTGCAGTGGTGGCTGGCTGGATGGGCATGAGCGTTTCTAACCCCGTGTTGGCAGGTTTTGACGCCAAGTTCTGGGGCGTGGTCGTGATGGGCGGCACGGTCGTGATCCTGTTCTTCTTGCCGTGGCTGGACCACAGCCCGGTCAAGTCGATCCGCTACCGCCCGACGGAGCACAAGTACGTGTACGGCGTGTTCGTGGCCTTCTTCTTGATCCTGGGTTACCTGGGCATTCAGCCGCCTTCCTTCATGGGCACCTTGATCTCTCAGATCGGCACCCTGTTCTACATCGGTTTCTTCTTGCTGATGCCGTGGTGGAGCAAGATGGGCCAATTCAAGCCCGTGCCAGACCGTGTGACCTTCCACCCGCACTGATCCAGCCTCAGGAGAGCCTCAACATGATCAAGAAATTCATTGCGGGATGCCTGGCTGCGCTGACCCTGGCGGCTGGCCCCGTGCTGGCTGCAGGTGGCGGCGCACCTTGGGACAAGTTCCCCAAGGACCGTGTCACGGACCAAGCTGCCCTGCAAAACGGTGCCAAGCTGTTCGTCAACTACTGTCTGAATTGCCACTCGGCCTCCTTCATGCGCTACAACCGCATGAAGGAGTTGGGTCTGACTGACGAGCAGATCAAGGGCAACTTGATGTTCGCGGCCGACAAGGTCGGTGAGACCATGACCGTGGCCATGAACAACCGCGAAGCCAAGGAGTGGTTTGGTGCTGCGCCGCCGGACTTGACCGTCATCGCACGTTCACGCGCGGGTGCTCAGGGCACGGGTGCAGACTACCTCTACACCTACATGCGCTCGTTCTATCGCGACGAGACCAAGGCCACCGGCTGGAACAACACGGCATTCCCGAGCGTTGCCATGCCGCACGTGCTGTGGGAGCTGCAAGGCACCCAGCGCGCGGTCTATGAAGACGCCAAGGACCCGCACGATGCGACCAAGACGGTGCATCACTTCAAGGGCTTCCAACTCGAAACCAAGGGTCAGATGACCCCGGCCGAGTACGACTCCGCCATGGCTGACTTGGTCGCCTTCCTGCAATGGATGGGCGAGCCCGCACAAAACCAGCGCTTCCGCCTGGGCGTGTATGTGCTGTTCTTCCTGGGCTTGATGACGGTTCTGGCTTGGCGCTTGAATGCTGCCTTCTGGAAAGACGTGAAATAAGCTCACCGGCCAGGGCCCCACAAGGGCCCGGCCGAAAGCTCGCGCAGTGAGTGCTACGGTGCCCACTGCTTTTGTGTTTTTGGCGTCCACCCTGTTCGCTTTCACTCTAGGAGCCCACCACCATGATGGTGCTTTACTCCGGTACCACGTGCCCTTACTCGCACCGTTGCCGCTTCGTGCTGTTCGAAAAGGGCATGGATTTCGAAATCCGCGACGTGGATATCTACGCGAAGCCTGAAGACATCGCGTTGATGAACCCGTACAACGAGGTGCCCATCCTCGTCGAGCGCGACCTCATCCTGTATGAGTCGCACATCATCAACGAGTACATCGACGAGCGCTTCCCGCACCCGCAGCTCATGCCCGGGGACCCGGTGGCTCGTGCGCGCGTGCGCCTGTTCTTGCTCAACTTCGAGAAGGAACTGTTCGCCAACGTCAACATCTTGGAAGGCCGCGGCGGCGTCAAAGCCACCGACAAGCAAGCTGAAAAGGCCCGCGCACAGATCCGCGACCGCCTGACCCAGCTGGCCCCGATCTTCTTGAAGAACAAGTACATGCTGGGCGATGACTTCTCCATGCTCGACGTGGCGATCGCCCCGCTGCTGTGGCGCCTGGATTACTACGGCATCGACCTCTCCAAGAACGCGGCACCGCTGCTCAAGTACGCGGAGCGCATCTTCTCGCGCCCGGCCTACATTGAAGCGTTGACCCCGTCCGAAAAGGTCATGCGCAAGTAAGCAGTTCACGCGGGCACCATGACACCTCCCAACGCCAGCGACAGCCAGGGCACCTCCACCCGGCCTTACCTCATCCGTGCTCTCCATGATTGGTGCACGGACAACGGCTTCACGCCCTACTTGGCCGTGCATGTCGGCCCGGGTGTGCAAGTGCCGATGGAGTACGTGAAGAACAACGAGATCGTGCTCAACGCCGGCTTCGAAGCCACCAGCGGCATGAAGCTGGGCAATGAGTTCATCGAGTTCAAAGCGCGCTTTGGGGGTGTGGCCCGGGAGATCGTCGTGCCCGTCGACCATGTGGTGGCCATCTATGCCCGTGAGAACGGGCAAGGGATGGCCTTTCCCATGCCGGTCGAAGCCGCAGAGGCTGCGCTCACAGAAGAGGCACCAAAGCCTGGCCTGCGTTTGGCGGGCACAGAGCCGCCCGCAGAAGCCGCGCCAACGGCCAGCGACGCTGACGACGAGCCAACCCCTCCCGCGCCACCGTCGCCGCCGGCAGGGCGCCCTTCGCTTAAGCGCGTCAAGTAGTCCCAACTCTTTCACACTGCTGCGCCGGGTTGCGCTGAAAACCCGCTTAGAATGCAGCCCTCTTGAGCCCCGCAGCGCACGCTATCTTGGGCCCAGAAACGCCGGCTTAGCTCAGTTGGTAGAGCAACCGCCTTGTAAGCGGTAGGTCATCAGTTCGAATCCGATAGCCGGCACCATCTCCCTCAAGCCTCAGCCCCTCAGGGCCTGTGCGCTTGAACCTTGACCCGTATTGCAGTAGGCTGCCAGCCTTGATCCAACAAGACCTGCTCAATCATGGGCAGTAATTGGCGGAGTTTCGCGGCCACCGCCCCATTGGGGGCCAGCAAGTTCCAGCCGGTGTCGTCCAATACACCAGCGCGAACATGAGGCCGCAGTGCCGCTGGCAGCACGGACCTCACCGTCGTCAGTCGCGCTTCAGACTCTTTCAGCCGCGCCAGCAGCGAGCCCAATGTGGCATTGGCCCCGAGGGCCTCACTGATCGGGCGCGTCTTGGGTTCTTGGCGGCTGGGGTTCATGCGCAGGAGTGTAACGATGCAAATTCTCATTACCTCAGGCAGCACCGCGCGAACGCGGGTCCTGAATTTCAACCATGCCCAGCTCGCCCTGGCTTGCACGGCCTTGCTGGTGGGCCTGATGCTGGTGTCCGGTCTGGTCTATCACTTTGTCTTCCTCACCGCCGCCCGCGAAGGCTGGCCGGTGGTGAGCCAGTTGGTGAAGCTGGTGGTGCGGGATGAGTTCGCCCAGCGCGACCGCTTCATGCGTGAAAACCTGGATGCCATGGCCAGCCGCGTGGGGGACTTGCAAGGCCGCATGGTCAAGCTCGAAGCCATGGGCGAGCGCGTCACTGGCTTGGCGGGCGTCAAGGTGGACGACCTCAAAGCCTTGCAGCGCGACGCCAAGCCCGGCGGCTCGGGCGGGCCCTATGTGCCCTTGGATCACCCCACGCTGGAACAGCTCAACGACACCATCACGCAGATGGAGCACTCGCTAGACCAGCAGGGCGACCTGTTCACCTTGGCCGAGTCGCGACTCTTCGAGAAGCGCCTCAGCACCCTGATGGTGCCCAACAGCAAGCCCATCGACATGCCCGTGGGCTCTGGGTTTGGCTTTCGCAGTGACCCCTTCACGGGCCGCGCGGCCTTGCACACGGGCATCGACTTTGCCGCGCCGCCAGGCACTCCGATCTTGGCGGCTGCCGGTGGCGTGGTTCTCTCCACCGACTATCACCCGCAGTACGGCAACTTGCTGGAGCTGGACCACGGCAATGGCTTGGTCACGCGCTACGCCCACAACTCTCGCATCTTGGTCAAAACGGGTGATCTGATCAAGCGCGGCCAGCCCGTGGCCCAGGTGGGCAGCACCGGCCGCTCTACAGGCCCACACCTGCACTTTGAGGTGCTGGTTGATGGCGTGCCGCAAGACCCGGCACGCTTCCTGGCAGGCGGCCCGCCGCCCGCGATGGCCAACGCCACCAAGCGCTGAGATCTGCGCCAAACGCCACACCCGCTTGGCTCTCTGTGCTGAAGGGGGCCTCGGCCCCCCTGCTTGCAGCCTGCAAGCCCGGGGCGCTCCACCCCCTGGGTGCTAAAATTTGCGGTTTCGCGCGCCTTGCGTTGCGCCCCGGCGCCCCCATCTGTTGGCGGTCCACCCTTGGCGGGTGAATCCCGGCGGCGCCCTACTCACTACACATCCATCGCAGCATGTTGCCCAAGCTTCTCACTCAGATTTTCGGCAGTCGCAATGACCGCCTGCTCAAGCAATACCGCCGCGTGGTCGAGAAGATCAACAGCCTGGAGTCCACGTTCTCTGCCTTGGATGACGCCGCGCTGCAAGGCAAGACCGAGGAGTTCAAAGCCCGGTTTGCCAAGGGTGAGACCTTGGACGCCCTGCTGCCCGAGGCCTTTGCCGCCGTGCGTGAGGCTGGCAAGCGCACCTTGAAGATGCGCCACTTTGACGTGCAGATGCTGGGCGGCATGACCCTGCATAACGGCAAGATCGCAGAGATGCGCACCGGCGAAGGCAAGACCTTGATGGCCACTTTGCCCGTCTACCTGAATGCCTTGACCGGCAAAGGCGTGCATGTGGTGACGGTCAATGATTACTTGGCGCGTCGCGACGCCGAGTGGATGGCCCGCCTCTACAACTTCATGGGCCTGACCGTGGGCGTCAACGTGCCCGGCCTGAGCCGTGAAGAAAAGCAAGCCGCCTATGCGGCCGACATCACCTACGGCACCAACAACGAATTCGGCTTCGACTATCTGCGCGACAACATGGTCATGGAGCCGGCTGATCGCGTGCAGCGCAGCCAAGCCTATGCCATCGTGGACGAGGTGGACTCCATCCTCATCGACGAAGCCCGCACGCCCCTCATCATCTCCGGCCAAGCCGAAGACCACACCGAGCTCTATGTGCGCATCAACGCCGTGGTGCCCAAGCTCAAGAAGCAGATTGGTGAGGCCGACCCGCGCACGGGTGAGGGCGTGATCGAGCCCGGCGACTTCACGGTGGATGAAAAGACCCATCAGGTCTTCCTCACCGAAGACGGCCATGAGCACGCTGAGCAACTGCTCTCCGATGCCGGCCTGTTGGCCGAAGGCGCCAGCCTCTACGACCCGGCCAACATCAGCCTCATGCACCATGTGTATGCCGCGCTGCGGGCCAACCACCTCTACCACCGCGACCAGCACTATGTGGTGCAACAAGGTGAGGTCGTCATCGTCGACGAGTTCACCGGCCGCCTGATGACGGGCCGCCGCTGGTCCGATGGCCTGCACCAGGCCGTCGAGGCCAAAGAAGGCGTGCAGATCCAAAGCGAGAACCAGACCCTCGCCTCCATCACCTTCCAGAACTACTTCCGCCTCTACGGCAAGCTCGGCGGCATGACGGGCACGGCCGACACCGAGGCCTATGAGTTCCAAGAAATCTATGGCCTGGAAACCGTGGTGATCCCGCCCAACCGGCCCACGGTGCGCAAGGACGAACTCGACCTCGTCTACAAAACCACCCGCGAAAAGTACAACGCCGTGGTGGACGACATCCGCGCCTCGCACGAGCGCGGCCAGCCCGTGCTGGTGGGCACCACCAGCATTGAGAACTCCGAGCTCGTCTCGCGTCTGCTGACAGACGCCAAGCTGCCGCACAACGTGCTCAACGCCAAGCAGCACGCCAAGGAAGCCGAGATCATCGCCCAGGCTGGCCGCCCCGGTGTCATCACCATCGCCACCAATATGGCGGGCCGCGGCACCGACATCGTGCTGGGCGGTAACGTTGAAAAACAGGAACAATTCATCCTGGCCGATGAAGCCCTGGACGATGCCACCAAGGCTCAGAAGATCGAGCAGCTCAAGAGCGAATGGCAAGGCCTGCACGAGCAGGTCAAGGCTGCTGGTGGCCTGCGCATCATCGCCACCGAGCGCCATGAAAGCCGCCGTATCGACAACCAGCTCCGTGGCCGTGCCGGCCGCCAGGGCGACCCCGGCCAAAGCCGCTTCTACCTGAGCCTGGAAGACCCGCTGATGCGCATCTTCGCCGGGGACCGCGTGCGCGCCATCATGGACCGCCTCAAGATGCCCGAGGGCGAAGCCATCGAAGCCGGCATCGTCAGCCGCAGCATCGAGAGCGCCCAGCGCAAGGTCGAGGCCCGCAACTTCGACGTGCGCAAGCAACTGCTGGAATACGACGACGTCAGTAACGACCAGCGCAAGGTCATCTACCAACAGCGCAACGAGATCCTCGACGCGGAGTCGCTCAACGACCAGATCACCAACCTGCGCCGTGCCACCATGACCGACGTGGTGCGCACCTACGTGCCCGCCGAAAGCCTGGAAGAGCAGTGGGACCTGCCTGCCCTCGAGAAAGTGCTGCGCGAAGAGTGGACGCTGGAGATGGAGCTGCAAAAGCTGGTGCAAGCCAGCGACTCCATCACCGACGACGACATCCTCGAAAAGGTCGTGGCTGCGGCCGACGCCGCCTTCCAGCAAAAGCTGGACATCGTGGGCCTGGAACAGTTCACCCCCTTCATGCGCATGGTGCTGCTGCAGAGCATTGACAGCCATTGGCGCGAGCACCTGGCCGCGCTGGACTACCTGCGCCAGGGCATCCACCTGCGCGGCTATGCGCAGAAGAACCCCAAGCAAGAGTACAAGCGCGAAGCTTTCGACCTCTTCTCGCAACTGCTGGACGTGGTGAAGATGGAAGTCACCCGCATCCTCATGACGGTGCGCATCCAGTCCCAAGAGCAAGTCGAGCAAGCCGCCCAAGACCTGGAGCAGCGCGCCGAGTCCATCCAAAACGTCACCTACACCCACCCCAACGAAGACGGCAGCGTCAGCCAAGAGGTGGACCCAGCGACTTTGGCCGACGAAGTGCCCCGCGTGGGTCGCAACGACCCTTGCCCCTGCGGTAGCGGCAAAAAGTACAAGCAGTGCCACGGCCGCTTGGCCTGAACATGGCGCTCAGGGCATAGCCATTGGCGACAGCCCACCATCCACTCACGCCCGCCCGGCTCATCGCCGCCCGGCGTGAGCTGCTCACCCCCCGCCTGCGTCTGGCCACCCCAGCCGCAGCGCACGCCCAGGCCCTGATGGACCTGGTCAACCGCAACCTGCCCACCCTGGGCTATATCGCCTGGGCCCAACAACCCTGGACTCTGGCGCGCGCCCAGCGCTTTTGCGCCCGGGCCTTAGGCTTTGTGGACGCAGGCGAAGACATCGTCTTCCACGTCTTTGCCGGCCACGCGCCTGACGCGCCGCTGATCGGCCGGATTGATCTGCACAGCTTTGACCTTGAAGTCCCCCGCGCCGAAATCGGCTACGTCGGCGACGCCACCGTGCAAGGCCAAGGCCTGATGCGCGAAGCCGTGCTGTCCGTGCTCGACTTTGCCTTTGAGCTGGGCTTTGCCCGTGTGGAGGCCATCTCCGAGCTCAGCAACCACCGCGCCCTGCGCTTTGCCCAGAGCTTAGGCATGGTGCGCGAGGGCACGCTGCACCATCGCGAGCGCGGGGTGCATGGCGAACTGGTGGACCAGGCTTTGTTTGCGGCGTGGCCGAAGCTCGCAGGCAATTCATGACGCTAAGGTGCTTGAATAAGCATCATTTCTCACCTAAGAGCTTTAACGTTGAGCCCGGCAATATCTTGGTGTTTGTTTCTTTCACAGAAGCTGCGATGCGAGCTTTCTCTTCTGAAGTCCAGCTATCGCCTTTCTGCAGTTGAGCTCTAGCGGGCGAGGGGACTGAGGTTTGAAACAGCTTTCCATCTGAGCCTTGACCTTCTCCAAGAATCCGATTTGCCAACAACTGCTGACCGGAGCAAGAAATAAGAGACAGCCTTCCGTGCGTGTCAAGTAACGCAGGACGATTGATCCCCGCCCAGACACTAAGGCCAGTAAAGCGGATTGAGGAGCTCCCGTAACTGGAAGTTGATGCAGACAATAGCAATACCGCATCTGCACCAGCGTTTCGACAGACCAGCGCGATACCGTCAGATATCTTGCTGACATCCACCTCCCTCATGTCTTCATTAGCCTTCGCGAGGCTGGCCCTATCCCATGTAGTAGATTGAACAGTTCTGCCGGTGCTGCTAACGGCACCTGCCATCAAACCTTCAAAATACTCATCGAGCTTCAAGGGAGTGAAGTCTTCTGTGCTGTAAGCGTTGTTGAACACCGTGAAACCAATATAGGTGCGCTCCACTTTTTGCCCCAGCACCGAAACAACTGCCAGCTTTTTCAAAGTGCGCAAAGATGCCTCATCCCCGCTGCGTGGTACTGATGCGCACCCCGCGACGCCTGCACAAATCATGAGTGCAGATAGGACCTTGAGGGTCATATTGGGGGACGAAGGAAAATCATTCATCTGGCTACCTCCCTAAGTGTGTGATCCGCATAGCGAAAAATGCGGGCGCGCTGCTTTCGAAAAACGGGGACAGTCTAGCTCCTGACGATGCTGTGTATCAATGCGCATGGAGCCTGGCACTGACGACCTTCCTGCCTACCCTGCGCTCAGGGTTTCTACCTCGCCCCCTTCATCCCCCCAACGGAGGTGGCAGAGGGGATGGCTGACGCAGAGCCTTAACGGTTCAATGAGGGGGCCTGCCAGCACATATGCAGGTGTCATCTGTCAACCACAAAGCCAACGCACAGGAGAACTCTCATCATGAACACCCCAACCATGACCCAGCCTCAAGAACTCGACCTCAGCCAACTCCAGCAGGTGGCAGGGGGTGTGCAGTCGGTGGAGGCTCAGCCGCAGTGGGAGGTGTTTCCCTTCGTGTCGGTTCCACCGTCTTTGGAATGGGAAAGCTTTCCCTTCGTCTAAGGCCAGACGGACTAGCTGCTTCGCCGCACCACGCCCGCTTAAGCCCTCAATGCACCGGCGGTGCGGCGGGTGCGCCGCCTGATGAGGCTGCTGCCGAAGGCAGCACATAGCGGGTGGCGGGGCCGCGGCCTTGCTGTTCCAGCAGGCCTTTGTCGGCCAACAGGCCCAGGTGCTTGCTGGCGGTGGCGGGGCTGACTTCGGCGGCCTCGCCATAGCTGCTCTTGCTCAGGCTGCCTTCTTCCAGCAGCCGCGCCAGCACGGCTTTGCGCTGTGCTTCCGTCAGCCAATCCCCCACTTGCTCGCGCCAGCGTTGGTTCAACTGGCTGGCCAAGTTGCCGTCATGCGCCCAGGTTTGCTGCAGGGCTTCCAACTCCGATTCCAAGTCACTGAGGCCATGCGTTTGCATCAGGCTCCGCGCTGCGTCTCGCTCTTTGGCGGCAATGCGCAAATAGAGCTGAGATAAGGCGATGTGCGTGCGCGCCCGCTGGGTCGGGGGGCGGGGCAGTGCCAGTTCGGCGCGAAGTGCCTCGATCTTGGCGAACTCGCCGGGGTGGGCGGATGTTTCGACGGGGAGGAGGTGGTGGACGGCGGTTTGGGGGTTGAGGGTGGCTTGTTTCAGGGATTGGGCTCTATTCTCTAGCTGAGGGAGTCCCAACTGAATCGCAAGCGAGCGGCTCTGCTCTGTGTATAGGTCTCCAGCTTGCTCATCATATGCAACGCCTAGAGATCTAAATCGCAAGTAATGAACTTCAGCCAAATTGATCAGTCCGGTCAGCCTGTGCCTAGAAAGCCCCGCCTCTTCACTGATTCTCAGGACTCTATGTAGGTGGGAGATCGCTACTTCATGTTCACCAATGGTCATCGCTGCCAATGCAAGTCCACCGTGTGCGCTGAGTAAAGTCTCTGGTCTGACTGAGAGGACCTTCGCCATATCAACAACTTGATTGCAGTATCTTCTTGCCTCGTCTATGCGACCAGCGACCACTAACAGCTGGCCCAGATTGTTGTGAGACTCGGCAACTTCTTTCAGATCTCCCGCGCGTTGATATAGCACCAACGCTTGCTGACGATAACGTATAGCGTCCTCAATGTTATCGTTGCAACGCGCATGTTCAGCCTGAGCTTTGAGCAGCATTCCCTCGGCATCTACTTCCAAGTGTTTGCACTCTGCTGCAGCCATATCTGCAGCGTGTAGCAGCACGGTCCCTTGAGGACTACTTCGGCGCAATTGAACAAATGCCAGTGTCGCCAAAACCGCTACATACCCATTCTGACTTTGGCACAGATCGTCGCAGGACGATTGTTGAGATGAGAGAAGGAACTGCTGTGCCGAAGCCTCCAGATGGCTGATGGCTTGATCAGGATCTCGGGCGTTAAAAAAATAGCCCAATGCATACATCGCCTTGCCCAGCCAAAATGGCTTCTCCGGTGTACGTATAGTCTCTGCGGCTCGAAGTGCCAGCTGCAAACAGTGCAGCTCCTTTGCGGAGTCCCCAATGCAACTCCAAGTGAAGCTTTCTCCGAGTGTCACGGCCACCTTGCTGCAGGTGTCAGTGATTGAGCGCCTGAGCAGTTGACTCAATGCGCTATGTTCCGGGTGTGAGGCCAGTTCGAGTGATCGGCGCTTCAGTAATTCGGCCAATTGGTGCCATTTTTGAGCATGAATGTAGTGCCACGCCGCGTCCATCGCGTGGTCATACTGGAGCAGGGATTTCGCCTGTTCCTGGTGCCAAGCCTCAGAAACACCAGGGCCACGAGTTGCCATAGCAACTTCCCGCAAAGTCCAGCGCTGCTGCGCATTGAGTTGCGCAATTACAAGAGCTTCGACTACTGTGCGGCGGCCCTTCTCGATATACCGGTAAGTGGTGCTGGTTCCGACCGACCAGAGGCCACACAGAGCGTCCAGCGCACTTTCACCAGGGCTACGTCTGTAGTGGCGAGGAAAGTCTGGAACTGAGATTAGGCCTGAGGTGGCGGCGATGGCCAGCAATGGCCGCCATGCCGTTTGCTCCACCCATGCGGTTCTGGGAATCTGGCCGAGGCCTGAAGCGGCTTGGTGATCTGGTCGTATCAAACCGCACGCCCACTGAAGCAGTAAATGCACGGCTGCCGACCAGCGCTCGTGAGGGGCCACTTGATCACCCCAGGTACCCCAGACTGGCCCTAGCCACTCCTTCTCCAAATGGTGCTTCAAACGAGGCCAGCGGCTTGCGGGCCAAGGCCGAACCCCCCCTTGCCGCAAGCCGTCCAACGCTTGATCCAGCAGCACGGACCAGGCGGCGTGTGACAGACGATGGCTAGATGGCATTTCTGATTGCGGTCACAAAGAGTTTCAAAAGATTCAGAGGTTAGGTAGGTTCAATCGTCTGGCTTTCGTCTCGGTATGCCGGATCACCAGCAAGAAACAGTGAGTTTGCTTGCGAGGGTTCGCGATCTAGCATACGTTACCTCTACATCTTGACAGGAGCAGTAACCGATGCAATCGTCTATCACCCCTACCCCCCTCATCCAAGCCCGAAACGGTGTTTTGGCGGTCTATGTGCCCTTTGGCTCGGACGAAACCTTGAGCAGTTTTCCTGATGGCACCACCAAGGCATTGGAAGACCACCCTCTGATGGACGCCTTGCGCCGTGTGGCCAAGGCAGGTACACCGGTCATGGTTCTTATGGATCGCGCGGGAGCAGACAGTTACTTGATTCATATCCCCGTTGAGGGGCCAGAGGGAATGACTCTGCGCAGTCTTTGGAAGCTGGACATGCGCAATGACCGAACCCTGAGCAATTTTTTGCTGCAGGTGCATGAGGCTTATCCCAAAGCTCAGGTTGTGCTCGGTATAGAAGGGCATGGTGCAGGGTATTTGCCGGAGTTGGATCTCACTCGCCTGACATGGCAGGCAGTGTGCCAAGGGCAAGTTCGCCAATGGAACATTGGGTCACAAAGTGCCCAACCCAGGACAGCTTCTTCGTCCGGCGAGGATGGTGCCCCCGTGCTCTGGGAGGCCTTCCCCACAATCCCCGGCGGCAACCCCCTCACCCCCATCAACCACCAGCCCATGCCCACCCACACCCTGGGCCAGGCGCTGAAGTCGGCGCAGCACCAGGGCTGCCCCAAGTTGGCGGCCATCTACTTCGACAACTGCTTCAACATGTCGGCGGAGCTGCTGCACACGGTGGCGCCATATGCCGAGGCGGCGGGGGGGTTTTGCAACTACAACTTCTTCACCGCCGGCCAAGCCTATGCCCTGGCCTTCCAAAAGCTGGCCGATGTGGGCCGGGCCACGCCGCTGGAGCTGGCGCAGTGGCTGACGGACGCCAACCATGCGGTGCTGGCGGCCAAGGGTGGCCACCCCACGGTGGGCGGGGCGCTGGCGCTGTCGCGCATGGCAGACATCAAAGAAGGCGTGCATGTGCTGGCCGGCAAGTTGCTGGACGCCATGGCCAGCAGCTCCAACCGGGCGGGCACGGTGGCGGCCATCCAGAAGGCGATTTTTGAGGCCCAGCAGTACGACACCCTATTCCCCATGGAGCTGGAAGCGCCAGACCAGTTGACCGACCTCTACAGCCTGGCCGCGCAAATGGCAGGGCCGCTGATGGCGGGCTACCCTGCCGTGCAAGATGCGGCGGCCATGCTGGCCAGCCTGCTCAAAGACATCAAGCGCTATGGCGACAAGGGCATGCCCTGGATGGCCGACGAACCGCACGAGGGCCAGTATGAGTGGGACTTCACCGAAGAAACCCTGGCCATGAACATCTTCTTGCCCGACCCGCTGCGCGAGGGCCAGTGGGACTGGCGCTCCAACTACTACATCGACACCGACCCCCAGCCGTTCCCGCTGCTGAACGCCCAAGGGGAGCCGCAAAAGGATGCCAACGGCCAAGTGATCATGCTGCCGCCGGCCCAGACCGGGGTCATCGACTTCTTGAAGGGCAATAACTGGATCGAGTTCTTGAAGGAGTACCACCGCGAGACCAAGTTCAAGGCCTTCTTCGTGGGCAAGATCCCGCAGTTGCCGGTGCATCAAGCGGAGTACCAGGCCCCCGTGGCCAAAGGTGAAGACCGGCCCACCTGCCGCATGCCACGCCGCCCCTGGCCGCTGACCCGTGTGGCCAAAGAAATGCTGGCCACGGTGCGCGAGCAGGCCGCCAAGCTCACGAAGTAAATCCAGCGACAAGATTCGCCGGGGGCCAGGCCCGGCATGGAATCCACACACCGACGCTGTCACACGCTGTTCATGAAAGTGCTTTAGCTTTCAGAGCAGCCCTACGAAAACCCCACAGGGCATACCTGATGGGGTTTTTTATTGGGCCTGCTGAGGTGTCTTGGGTGAGCAGCCGCACAGACGGTGCGAGGCCCGAACCACAGACTGTTGGCCGAGCTGCTGAGTCATTTTGATGACAGGTCTCCTATGAAATGAGGAGGTGCGAGGGGGGATGTCGGCCTACCGTCACACCCGAATGGGGGGAGGTTCTTGTGGGGCAGAGGGAATCGTCTGATGATCGAATCTCACCAGGGTTGTTCAGGCAGTTTTGCACGCGTTTTGTTGCGAGGGGATCAGCGGTTCAATGCCATCCGTGACGAGTTCACGGCCCTTTGGCCCCAGCTCTTCACACCAAGCAACACGGTGCGCCAAGCGCAGTGCCTGATCAAACTGGAGAGGATGTCAACACCATGGCCACATTGCCTGAACAACTCCGCGCCGAACAAGCGCGTTGCATTCGTCTGATGCAAGACTTTGACGACATTGGGACCGCCGGCGCGTTTGCCCGTGCCTTGATCTCGGAGGCCGTACGCGCCGCCGACAGCGCACTGCACCTGGGCAACCCCGAGGCGATGAACAAGTCGCTAGAGAGCCTGCGCCGGTTTCAGCCGGTGGTGCCCGACCAACCCCGCCACGGAGCGGCCCCCCGCCGCTTCAGTGGCTTTCGCCCACCCGCAGCGCCGGTGTGGCAGGTGGCCCAGCCAGCCTGGCAGGTGGCGCCGATGAGGGAGCAGTTTTTTACCTGGACGCAACGCGTCGCTTGACCCGTTGGGTCCATTGCAGTGGAGGACAAGAACATGAAAGTCACGATCGATACCCAAGACCCCAGCACCTGGCCGCGTGGCCACAGCGAAATGGCCGTTTGGCACCCTGGCGAAACCGACGATGCTGACGGTGCCTTGGAGCGCCTGGAGGCTGGCAGCATGGGCCTGGTGCGGCGCGTGTTGCTGTTGGGCGTGGGCGTGCTGGTGCTGGGCAGCGCCTGGCCTTGGTTGGGGGCTTGAGCGCACGCTGCTTCAGCAGGCCTGGCATCGCCTTCGGCCCGGTGCAGCATCAGCACAGCAAGAAGTCGTTTGGGCCTCTTGACGCCAAGTCGTTGAGACAGGTGTAGCTTCGTACAATCGTCGCTTCACTCTTGCTGCGTATTTGCTGCTCACCATGCCCGTCAACTACACCACTCCTGCCCCTGAACAACTCTTGCCCGTGCCAGGCGTGCGCCTGGGCGTGGCCGAGGCGGGGGTGCGCAAGGCCAACCGCAAAGACTTGGTGGTGATGGCGTTGGACGAGGGCACGGCGGTGGCCGGGGTCTTCACAAGCAACCGTTTTTGCGCGGCACCCGTGCAGGTCTGCCGGGAGCACTTGGCGACGGGCGCCACAGCCATTCGGGCCATCGTCATCAACACCGGCAATGCCAATGCCGGCACCGGCGCCGATGGCCTGGCCCGCGCTCGCAGCACCTGCGAGGCTTTGGCCACCCAGATGAGCCTGAAGCCCACGCAAGTGCTGCCCTTTTCCACCGGCGTGATCATGGAAACCCTGCCGGTGGACCGCATTGCCGCCGGCCTGCCCGCTGCGCTGGCAGACTTGGCGCCTGCGCATTGGGCGCGGGCCGCCGAGGGCATCATGACCACCGACACTTGCCCCAAGGCCGCCTCGCGCCAAGTGCAGATTGGCGGCAAGACGGTCACCATCACCGGCATCTCCAAGGGGGCCGGCATGATCCGCCCCAACATGGCCACCATGCTGGGCTTTGTGGCCACGGATGCGGTGCTGGCGCCTGAGCTGCTGCAGCCTTTGGTGACAAACGCTGCCAATGCATCGTTCAACCGCATCACCATTGATGGCGACACGTCCACCAACGACTCTTTCATCTTGATGGCCACAGGCCAAGCCGGGCATGCGCGCATCAGCTCGCTCGACAGCGCCGAGGGCCAAGCCTTGCAGGCGGCGGTGTCGGCGGTGGCGGCAGAGCTGGCCCAGGCCATCGTGCGCGACGGCGAAGGCGCCACCAAGTTCATCAGTGTGAAGATTGAAGGCGGCAAGACCGAGGCCGAGTGCCTGCAAGCCGCTTATGCCGTGGCCCACTCACCCTTGGTGAAGACCGCCTTCTTTGCCAGCGACCCCAACCTGGGCCGCATCTTGGCGGCGGTAGGCTATGCGGGCTTTGACGACCTGGACCAAGGCCTGATCGACCTGTATCTCGACGACGTGCATGTCGTCACCCGAGGCGGGCGCCGCCCCGAGTACCGCGAGGAAGATGGCGCGCGGGTGATGAAGCAGGCCGAGATCACCGTGCGGGTGAACCTGAACCGTGGTTCAGCCCAGGCGACGGTGTGGACCTGCGATTTCTCGTACGACTACGTGCGCATCAACGCGGACTACCGCTCTTGATGCCAAGCTGAGCCTGCAGCGGGCTTCGCCCACCACAAGCCGCCCCCTCAGGGGCGGTTTGCGTTTCAGCGTGAGCCGGTGCCTTCGGCGGTGCGCAGCTCCAGGTCGCCCCGGAACTCGACCTTGCCGCGCAGCTTGGCGCGCGGGTGGATGTCCAGCAGCGCGTCGTAGAGCGCGTCGCCCAGCAAGGTGGCGGTGCCGGTGATCTCCAGGGTTTTGCGCGCCATCAGCGTGCCGCGCACCTGGCCTTCGAGCAGGATGTGATCGGCTTCGATGGTGGTGTTGTCGATCAGGCCGGTGGGGCCGATGTGCACGGTGCCGCCGTTGGCAAAGCTGATATTGCCTTTGAGCACGCCGTCAATTTTGAGGCCGAGGTCTTCGCGCGAACTGAAGTTGCCCTCAAAGACTGCGCCTTCGGCGATCAGGCTGGAGATGTTGTTCAGCTGCTCGGCCGGCACCAGGCGTGCAGGGGGCCGATGGTTGTCATGGTTACTCACTGGAGTCTCTCCTGTTATCGACGCTGAATTCCGCCGGTTGGGGCGGTTTTGATTTTGCCCGAGTTGGGCGTGGTCTCGGTGTTTCGACACGGTCATCCAAACGCAAGATCAGAGGGGGGCCGGGCGGGAAATCCAAAGGGGAGGCCGCAGGCGCGCTGGCCACTGGGGCTGGTGTCGGAGCGACCACAGGGGCCACCACGGCGGTTGGCGCTGAGGGTGCTTCGGCCACGCTAGGCGCTGGTGCGGGCTTGGCTACAGGCTCTTCCACCGGTGCCTTGCCCAGCACGCTGGCTGCGGCGGCCCGCACGGCAGCACTGTCGGGCTTGCTCAGTTCAGGCTTTTCTTGGCTGGGCCAGAAGAACCAAATCAAGACCGCCGCCAGCGCGAGCCACACCGGCCACGCCTTCTCCCAGGCACGGCCCAAGCCCCAGACCGTCCAGCGCCAAGCCAGCCGACGCATGGCCACGCGCTTGCCTCGCTTGGTGGAGCGAGCCAGTGCCGCGCGGCGCAGCTCTTCAGCCGCCAGGGGTTGGATGGGAGGGCGTTCAGCCCGCGCTGCCATCCGCGTCCGCGCGCACTCGTTCCAGCTGCGCGTTCAGATCGGCGCCATTGACCTGCAGGTGCGTATAGCGAATGCGCCCGGTCACGCTGGCCGTGCCGTGCAAGGACACCTTGCCGCCGGGCGCGTCCAACAAGCCGTTGGTGCGGCCCAGCACCGAGATATTGCGGGCCGAGATGTCGCCTTCCACCACACCGGTTTCGGTGACGGTGACATGGCCGTTGGCTGGGGCCGGCAAGCTGAGCTGGCCCGTGACCTCACCGGCCACCGTCAAAGAGCCCACCACCACGGCAGAGCCGGAGAACTCCATGCCCCGCGCCAGTGTGGAGTGGCGCAGCGCCCCCCCTTGCGAGGCCAAGCCTTGCAGCGAGGGCGCCAACACGGGCACGCGGCCGACTTCAGGCATGGTGTGGCCCAGCGCGACCTTGGGCGGGCCGTCTTGCAGCTCGCCAGGTTGGGTGCGTTGGTGGTCGTCTGAAAGGCCACCGGCTGCGGTGTCTTCTGAGTCTTGGGGCAAATCGTTCACGTCTGGGTGCCCGTTCAAGGCCGGTTCAGAACCGGCAAGGATTGATTGGAGCGCAAGGTGCGGAAAGGCCCTTGCAGGGTCGCACCATCATACATACGCAGTCGATGCGCCATGATGGTGCCGGTGGAGACACCGGTGCTGGAGACATAGACCGTGCCGTGGCACTCCAAGGTGGTGTGCGGATCGATCTCGTCCGTCACCCCGCCCAGGTGGCCCAGCAGGTAAACATCGCCAAAAACTTTGTACTTGCCAATGAGCTGGCCGGTCGGCCAGACCACCAGTCGGCCGGCCACTTCACCGCGGCCGCTCAAAGAGCCCTGCAGCAGCAAGCCACCTTTGAAATGCAATTGCTCGCCTGAGACCGAGGAGCCCGCGGCGACTCGGTTGACGATGTTGAGCTTCACTGGGTCAATGACCAGTGTGTCCTGCGATGCATCCAAAGTATGTGTCCCGGGTCAGCCAGAAAGGTGAGGAGTTCAGAGAGGCCACCAGCGAGTGGCCACCACCAGCAGGGCAGACCAAGCCAGCAGGCCGCCCACCACCAGCGCACGCCGCCAATTGCGCAGGCCGGGCAGCGACACCGGCTTGCCGGCAATGGCCCGGGCGGGGTCTTTGGCCAACAAGCTTTGGGCGGCGATGCCCACCAGCATGGGCTTGTCCTTGAGCATGTCCAGCATCACGCCGCGTTTGGGCTGCCGCCGCACAGTGGCCGAACGCCCCAACTGCACCACGGCGGTGGGGCCCACCACATGTTCGGTGAAGTAGAGGTCCATGGGGTCGGTGGAATCCATGCCACGGATTATCACGGAGACACGCGCTCTCCCACCATTGGTGCTTGCCTGCCGTGGGGGGCCGCTGTTAGGATGCCACGCACATCTCACATTCTTGGACCCACCATGAACACCCCCTTCCACCCCACCGCACTGCACCCAGCGTTTTCGCTGTGGGCGGCGTGTGCGCGTGGTGCGATGGCGGGCACCGGTGTGGTACCCCGCATTCGCTCCCGGCGATCCGGACCCTGACTCTGTTGTTTTGCTTCTGAGTCCAGGCCCCGGTCACCACGGCGGCAAGTAGGACCAGAGGCCCCCTTCTTCCGCAGCGCTCACCCCGTGGCCCATCTTGCAGAGGCGCCGCACCGGAGCCCATGCCCTTTCCAAGCCCACAAGGCTTGAGTTCGAGTTGAGGGAGAACCTTGTGTTGAATGTTTTGAATGGGGCCGTCGTCGCGCTCGGGGCCAAGGCCCGGGCCGCCCTGACCCTGTCGCCCACCGACTTACTGCGAGACGCGGTCTATCGCCGCCTGTGGACTTCCATCCTCATCAGCTCCTTCGGCGGCCAAGTCAGCATGCTGGCCCTGCCGCTGACGGCGGCCGTGCTGCTGCAGGCCACGCCCACCCAAATGGGCTGGTTGCTGGCCGCTGAACTGCTGCCCTTTGTGCTTTTTTCTCTGCCCGCAGGGGTGTGGCTGGACCGTGTGCTCAAGCTGCCCGTCTACATCTTTGGCGAAGCCTTGCTCGGTGTGGCCCTGGCCACCGTGCCGCTGGCGTGGTGGCTGGGTTGGCTCAATATGGGCTGGTTGTATGCCGTTGGCTTCGCCATTGGCGCGGTGCACACCACCGCAGGCTCGGCCGCGCAAATCGTGCTGACACAAGTGGTGCCCCGCGAGCGGCTGGTCGAGGCTCATGCCAAGAACGCACTGGCCAGCTCGGGGGCCGAGGTGGCGGGCCCGGGCGTTGCCGGCGCTTTGATCCGCTTTCTCGGCGCCCCGGTGGCCTTGCTGGTGGACGCAGTGATGCTGGCCATCTCGGCGTGGATCTTGCGCGGCGTGAAGGTCCACGAGCAGCGCAAAGAGGTGCCAAAAGGCGAAGGCTGGCGGCGCTTTCGGGCTGACCTGATGGAAGGCCTGCGCTTTGTGCGTCAACAACCGCTGCTGATCGCCATGGCCACCTGCGTGGGCGTGTGGCAGATGTGCCATCAGGCGGCCCTGGTGGTGCAAATCCTCTTCGCGACTCGTACGCTCAATATGAGCGAGCAAGCCATCGGCTTGTCTTACATCGCTTTGGGCGTGGGCACCGTGTCGGCCAGTGTGCTGGGCCACCGCATCAGCGCGCGCATCGGGCCTGGGCCTTGCCTGATCCTGGGCTGGTTCATCACCGCTTTGGGCTGGCTGCTGCTGGCGGTGGCGCCAGTAGGCACCCTGGGCGTGTGGATGTTCGGGCTGATGCTCTCGCTCTTCGGCGTGGGCGCGGTGCTGATCTTCATCAACTTCATCTCACTGCGCCAAGCCGTGACGCCCGAGCCCATGCTGGGCCGCATGACCAGCACCGTGCGCTGGCTCATCCTGTTGCCTGCTGGCCCGGGCGCCCTGATCGGTGGCTGGTTGGGAGAGCACGTGGACCTGCGCGCCTCACTGGCCTTTGCCGGCTGCACTTGCTTGCTGATGTGCGCAGTGGCCTGGCACTGGCCGGTGATCCGCGGCGTCAAAGTGCTGCCCAAGCCGCAAGACACGGTGCCGGGCACGCAGGTGGTGGATGAGGCGACGACGTGAGCGAGCTGCTCATCCCGGCGAAAACTTGTCCACCGCATCCGTGATGATCCCGTCAATGCCCAGCTTCAGCAGGCGCTGTGCCTCAGCTTCATCGTTGACGGTGTAGACCAGGGCTCGCATGCCGGCAGTGTGGAGTTTCTTGATCAGCGTCTGATCCATTAAGGCGTAGTTGGTGATCACGGCTGCGCAGTCCAGCGCCTGGGCGGCGGGCCACCAGCCGTCCCAGAGGGTGTCGACCAGCAAGGCCCGGGGCAGGTGGGGCGCGGTGGCTTGAGCGGCCTGCAGGGCTTCGGGCCTGAATGAGCTGAGCACCGGTGTTTGGGCGGGTGTGGCGCCTGCCCAGAGCTGAGCCACTGCTTGCGCCACAAGACGGCCGGTGTGGGCCTCGTCGCCCGGCGTCGGCTTGATCTCCAAATCCAGCCCGAAGCCATTGCGGCGCAGGAAAGCAGCAACCGCCTGCAGCGAGGGCAGGGGCTCGCCCGCATAGGCGCGGCTGTGCCAGCCGCCGGCATCGACCTGCGACAAGTGGTGCCAGGCGTGCTGTTTGGCCAAGCCGCGCTGGGGTGTGGTGCGGTCCAAGGTGGCGTCGTGCAGCAAAAAGGGCACGTCGTCCGCCGAGAGTTTGACGTCGCACTCAAAGGCGCTGTAGCCGTATCGGGCGCCTTCGCGAAAGGCCGCCAGCGTGTTCTCGGGGGCCAGCTTGCCTGCACCGCGGTGGGCGATCCACAGCGGCAGCGGCCAATCAGCCGGGGCAACTTTAAAGCTCGTCATGAGACGCTGGCCTCCACACGCTGCTGGGTGCTGGCGTCAAACCAATGCACATGGTGCGCGGCGGCATGCAGGTGCACGGTGTCGCCGGCTTTGGGCGCCGGGTCGGTGCTGTCAATGCGCACGGTGAAGGTGCTGCTGGCGCCCGTGCTGTGGCCGATGGTGCCATGCACCAATCGCTCGGCGCCCAGCATCTCTACCAAGTGAACCTGCAGGGGCCAGCCTGTGCCGTCGGTGCTGGCGGGCTGGATCTGGGCATGCTCGGGCCGCAGGCCCAGGATCAGGTCACCGATGCGCGGTGCTGCCGCCGGCAAGGGCAGGTGGGTGCCGTTGACTTGGAAGGCTTCGTGCAACGCGCTGCCGCGCAGCAGGTTCATGGGTGGTGAGCCGATGAAACTGGCCACAAAGGTGGTGGCTGGGCGGGCATAGACCTCTTCGGGGGTGCCGATCTGCTCCATACGGCCGCCGTTCATCACGATCATGCGTTGGGCCAGGGTCATGGCCTCGACCTGGTCGTGGGTCACGAAGAGGCTGGTCACGCCCAGTTCGGCATGCAGCTTCTGGATCTCCAGCCGGGTCTGAGCGCGCAGCTTGGCGTCGAGGTTAGAGAGCGGCTCGTCAAACAAAAACACCTGGGGCTGGCGCACAATGGCTCGGCCCATGGCCACACGCTGGCGCTGGCCGCCAGAGAGCTGGCGCGGCTTGCGGTCGAGCAGAGCGCCCAGCTCCAAAATCTTGGCGGCCTTTTGGACGCGCTGCTCGATCTCAGCCTTGGGTTTGCCGGCAATCTTCAGGCCATAGGCCATGTTGTCGTACACGCTCATGTGCGGGTAGAGCGCATAGTTCTGAAACACCATGGCGATGTCGCGCTCGGCAGGCTCCAGGGTGTTGACCACGCGGGGGCCAATCGCGATCTCGCCGCCGGTGATTTCCTCCAAGCCCGCCACCATGCGCAGCAGCGTGCTCTTGCCGCAGCCCGAGGGGCCGACGATGACGATGAACTCGCCGTCGGTGATTTCAGCGTTAACGCCATGGATGACCTTGTTGGCGCCCGCGCCACGGCCGTAAGTCTTCTCGACTGCACGAAGGGAAATGCTTGCCATCTTATTTCTCGGTATCCACCAGGCCCTTGACGAACCACTTTTGCATCAGGATCACCACCGCCGCTGGCGGCAACATGGCCAACATGGCCGTGGCCATCACCACATTCCACTCGGTGTAGGACTCACCGGCGATCAGGCGCTTGATGCCCATCACCACGGGATACATGCCCTCGTTGGTGGTCACCAGCAGCGGCCAGAGGTATTGGTTCCAGCCGTAAATGAACTGGATCACGAAGAGCGCGGCGATGCTGGTGGTGGAGAGCGGCAGCAGCACGTCTTTGAAAAAGCGCGGCGGGCCTGCGCCGTCGATGCGCGCGGCCTCCACCAACTCATCAGGCACGGTCAAAAAGAACTGCCGGAAGAGAAAGGTGGCGGTGGCCGAGGCGATGAGCGGCACCGTCAGTCCCGCGTAGCTGTTGAGCATGCCCAACTGCGACACCACCTCGTAGGTCGGGCCAATGCGCACCTCGACCGGCAGCATCAGCGTCACAAAAATCATCCAGAACACCAGGCCGCGCAGCGGAAAGCGGAAGTAGACGATGGCAAACGCCGACAGCAGCGAGATGATGATCTTGCCGACGGCAATGACCAAGGCGCTGATCAGGCTGGTGAGCATCATGGGCGCAGCCGCCGGCAGCTCGCTGCCAAAGTCGTTCTTGCCGCCAAACAGCGCGCGTTGGTAGGTCTCAAGCCCATGCCCACCAGGGATCAGTGACAGCGGGCGGCTCTGCGCAATGACCTCAGCGGTTTGGGTCGAGGCCACAAAGGTCAGGTAGATGGGAAAGGCGACGATGAGCACCCCCAAGATGAGCACGAGGTGCGCCATCAAGGTGGCGATGGGGCGACGTTCAATCATGGGCAGCCTTCAATACTGAACCTTACGCTCGACAAAGCGGAACTGCACCACCGTCAGCGCCACCACGATGACCATCAACACCACCGACTGCGCGGCCGAGCCGCCCATGTCTAGGGCCTTGAAGCCGTCGTAGTAAACCTTGTAGACCAAGATCGCCGTGTCCTTGCCCGGCCCGCCCTGCGTGGCGGCATCCACAATGGCAAAGGTGTCGAAAAACGCGTAGACGATGTTGATCACCAGCAGGAAGAACGCGGTGGGGGAGAGCAGCGGGAACTGCACCGTCCAAAAGCGCTTCCAAGGCCCGGCGCCGTCCATGGCGGCAGCCTCGATCAGCGATTTGGGAATGGCTTGCAAGCCGGCCAGAAAGAAGAGGAAGTTGTAGGAGATTTGCTTCCACACGGCGGCCAGCACGATCAGCGTCATGGCCTGCCCGCTATTGAGCAGGTGGTTCCAGTCCACGCCCATCAGGCCCAAGGCATGGCTGACCACGCCCATGCCTGGCGCAAACATGAACATCCACAGCACGCCGGCCACCACGGGGGCCACGGCATAGGGCCAGACCAGCAGGGTCTTATAGAGCCGCGCGCCCTTGACCACGCGGTCGGCCATCACCGCCAGCAGCAGCGAGAGAGACAAGCCACACACCGCCACCAGCAGCGAAAACACCGCGGTGGTTTTGAAGGAGGCCAAGTAGCTGGCATCGGCCCACAGGCGCTTGAAGTTCTCTAGGCCGACAAACTCGGTGCTGGTGCCAAAGGCGTCTTGCTGCAGCACGCTTTGCCACAAGGCCTGGCCCGCAGGCCAAAAGAAGAACACCAGCACGATGGCCATCTGCGGCGCGATCAGCACCCAGGGCAGCCAGCGCGAGCGGAACAGGACTCGTTTTTCCATACGCTTCAAAGTCAACGGGGCGCCTTTCCTTAGGCGCCCCGTGGGTCACGGCCTCAGAGACTGGTCAGCCCCTTGAGCAATCTTACATTTTTGCAGTCTTCTCAAACCGCTCAAGTTGCTCGTTGCCGCGGGTGATGGCGGCATCCAGGGCCTCTTTGGCGCCCTTCTTGCCGGCCCACACGCCTTCCAACTCTTCGTCGATGAGGGTGCGGATCTGCACAAAGTTGCCCAAGCGCACGCCGCGCGACTTGTCGGTGGTCTTGCGGATCATCTGCGTCACCGAGACATCTGTGCCGGGGTTCTCTTTGTAGAAGCCGGACTTGTCGGTCATCTCAAACGAGGCCTTGGTCACCGGCAGGTAGCCGGTGCGCTGGTGGCTCTTGGCCGCCACATCGGTTTGCGACAGATAAGCAAAGAAAGCGGCCACGCCCTTGTACTCGGGGGCCTTCTTGCCGCTCATCACCCACAGGCTGGCGCCGCCGATCACGGTGTTTTGGGGCGCGCCCGGCACATCGGGGTAGTAGGGCAGGGTGCCAATGCCGGCTGCAAACTTGGCATTGCGCTTGACATTGCCGTAGAGCGCCGAGGAGCCCGTCATCATGGCGCATTCGCCCGAGACAAAAGTGCCATCAGCGGCATTGCCCCGGCCTTTGTAGACGAACAGGCCTTGCTTGGCCATATTGCCCAGGTTCTCGATGTGGCGCACATGCAGCGGGGTGTTGAAGGCCAGCCGGGCGTCCAAGCCGCCAAAGCCGTTGTTCTTGGTGGCAAACAGGGTGTTGTGCCACGCCGAGAAGCTCTCCAGTTGTGTCCAGCTGATCCAGGACGTGGTGTACGGGCACTTGTGGCCGCTGGCCTTGAGCTTGGCCGCGGCCAGGGCCACCTCAGGCCAGGTGGTGGGTGGCTTGTTCGGGTTCAGGCCGGCGGCCTTGAAGGCGTCTTTGTTGTAGTGGAAGACGGGGGTGGAGCTGTTGAAGGGGAAGCTCAGCATCTGCCCATTGGGAGCGGTGTAGTAGCCCGCCACGGCCGGCACATAGGCAGCGGGGTCAAACTTCTGCCCGGCTTCCTTCATCACCTCGGCCACCGGCTTGATGGCGCCCTTGGAGGCCATCATGGTGGCGGTGCCCACCTCAAACACCTGCAGGATGTGCGGTGCATTGCCGGCGCGGAAAGCGGCAATCGCGGCGGTCATGGACTCGTCATAGCTGCCTTTGAAGGTCGGCACGATCTTGACGTCCTTCTGGCTGGCATTGAAGTCCTTGGCCAGGTCGTTCACCCATTCCCCCAGGGCGCCGCCCATGGAGTGCCACCATTGCACCTCCACTTGGGCAAAGGCGGGCTGGGCCAAGCCGGCTGCGGCCACGGCCGCCAGGGCGAGAAGACGTTTTTGCATGGAATCTCCGTAAAAAGTAGCACCGCCCAAGACGGTTGACCGCGGCAGTGTCGCCAATGTTGGTGACAGAACGGTGTTGTCGCATGACTTGAGGCCCCAGCCGCCCAGGGATTTCCCGGCCACACCACTGGCGCCAAAAGAGGGGCCGGTGTGTCCTTGCCCACAGGGTGGTTTGCTGCACTGCGGTAGGATTCACCCTCGCCGCTTCCTCCTTTGCACCTTAGCCCGTGCTCTCTGACAGGTTGGCTCCCTCCCAAGCCCGCTGGGTGGCGGAGGCCAGGCCGCCTGCCCGCCATGAACGCACCGCAGTCCCTCACCGCCCTCCAAGCCGCCGCTGGCGCCCATGACGCCGAGGCGCCACGCCTGCGCGAGATCCCCTACAACTACACCTCGCTGTCCGATCGCGAGATCGTGCTGCGGCTGTTGGGCTCTCGGGCCTGGGACTTGCTGAACCTGCTGCGCGAAGAGCGCCGCACGGGCCGCTCGGCCCGCATGCTCTACGAGGTCTTGGGCGATATCTGGGTGGTGCAGCGCAACCCGTATCTGGAAGACGACCTGCTGGACAACCCCAAGCGGCGCGACCTGCTGATCGAGGCCCTGCAACACCGTCTGGGCGAGGTGCAAAAGCGCCGCAAGCCCGAGGCCGATGCCGTGCGTGACGCCTATGTGGGCGAGTTGCTGGCGCTCGCCCAGGGCGCGGTGCAGCGCTTTGCCGACCGCTTTGTCGATGTACTGCTGCTGCGCGGCCGCTGCCGCAAGCTCTTGGGCCGGCACACCGCCAAAGACAACATCAAGTTCGATGGGCTGTCGCGCGTGTCACACGTGACCGACGCCACCGACTGGCGCGTCGAATACCCCTTTGTGGTGCTGACCCCCGACACCGAGGCCGAAATGGCCCATCTGGTGGCGGCCTGTGTGGAGCTCGGCCTGACCATCATCCCGCGCGGCGGTGGCACCGGCTACACCGGCGGCGCGGTGCCGCTGACCTGGAAGAGCGCGGTCATCAACACCGAAAAGCTCGAGCAGATGACCGAGGTCGAGCTGATCGAGCTGCCCGGTGTGGCCCAGCCCGTGCCCACCATTTGGACGGGTGCCGGCGTGGTGACCCAGCGGGTGTCGGACGCCGCCGAGCGCGCCGGTTTTGTGTTTGCGGTGGACCCGACCAGTGCCGAAGCCTCCTGCGTGGGCGGCAATATCGCGATGAATGCCGGGGGCAAGAAGGCGGTGCTTTGGGGCACGGCGCTGGACAACCTGGCCTCGTGGAAGATGGTCACCCCGCAAGCCACTTGGCTGGAAGTGGTGCGCCTGGACCACAACCTGGGCAAGATCCACGATGTAGCGGTGGCCAGCTTTGAGCTGCGCCACTATGACGCCAGCGGCAAAGTGCCGCAGCGCACCGAGCGCCTGGACATCCCGGGCCGCGTCTTCCGCAAAGAAGGCCTGGGCAAGGACGTCACCGACAAGTTTTTGGCCGGCCTGCCCGGCATTCAGAAAGAAGGCTGTGACGGCCTGATCACCAGCGCGCGTTGGGTGGTGCACCGCATGCCCAAGCAAACCCGCACGGTCTGTTTAGAGTTCTTTGGCAACCCCAAGGAATGCGTGCCGTCCATTGTCGAGATCAAGAACTTCATGTTCGAGGAGATGAAAAGGCCAGCAGGGGCCATCCTCGCCGGCCTGGAGCATCTGGACGACCGCTACCTCAAGGCCGTGGGCTATGCCACCAAGAGCAAGCGCGGTGGGCTGCCCAAGATGGTGCTGATCGGCGACATCGTGGGCGACGACGAAGACGCCGTGGCCCGTGCCACCAGCGAAGTGATCCGCCTGGCCAATGGCCGCTCGGGCGAGGGCTTTGTGGCCGTCTCGGCCGAAGCCCGCAAAAAATTCTGGCTCGACCGCAAGCGCACGGCGGCCATCTCCAAGCACACCAACGCCTTCAAGGTGAATGAGGACGTGGTGATCCCGCTGGAGCGCATGGGCGAATACACCCTGGGCATTGAGCGGATCAATATCGAGCTGAGCTTGCGCAACAAGATCGCGCTGGCCGACAAGCTCAGCGCCTTCTTTGGCAGCGGCCATTTGCCCCTGGGCAATACTGATGACCCCAGCGATGTGCCCAGCGCCGAGGTGCTGGACGAGCGCTGCCAACGCGCTCTGGCGCTCATTGCTGAAGCCCGCCAGCAGTGGCAGCAGTGGATGGACGGGCTGGACGTGGTGCAGCCCGGGGTGGACGGCCAAGCCGGCCGCAGCTTCTTTGACCAAATCCAAGACCAAAGCCTGCGCGCCTCTTGGAAGCGCCAGATCTTGAAGCCCCTGCAAACCGTGTTTGCCGGCGCGGTGTTTGCGCCCGTGCTGGAGGCCTGCAAGGCCCTGCACAAAGAGGTGTTGCGCGGCCGCGTGTGGGTGGCGCTGCACATGCATGCCGGTGACGGCAATGTGCACACCAACATCCCCGTCAACTCCGACAACTACGAGATGCTGCAAACCGCCCATGAGGCGGTGGGCCGCATCATGGTGTTGGCCCGCAGCTTGAACGGTGTGATCTCGGGCGAGCATGGCATTGGCATCACCAAGCTGGAGTTTTTGAGCGACGAGGAGTTGGCCAACTTCACCGCCTACAAGGCCAAGGTCGACCCGGAAGGCCGCTTCAACAAGGGCAAGCTGCTGCGCGGTGCAGCGCTCACCGGCCTGGGGCCGGATGTGCATGCGGCCGACTTGAGCCATGCCTACACGCCCAGCTTTGGGCTGATGGGGCATGAGTCGCTGATCATGCAGCAGAGTGACATTGGCGACATTGCCAACTCCGTCAAAGACTGCCTGCGCTGCGGCAAGTGCAAGCCGGTCTGCGCCACCCATGTGCCGCGTGCCAACCTGCTCTACAGCCCGCGCAACAAGATCCTGGCCACTTCGCTCTTGGTTGAAGCCTTTTTGTACGAGGAGCAAACCCGCCGCGGCGTGTCCATCAAGCACTGGGAAGAGTTTGAAGACGTGGCCGACCACTGCACGGTCTGCCACAAGTGCTTCAACCCCTGCCCGGTGAAGATCGACTTTGGCGATGTCTCCATGAACATGCGCAACCTGCTGCGCAAGATGGGGCAAAAGAGCTTCCGCCCTGGCAATGCGGCGGCCATGCTGATGCTCAACGCCACCAACCCGCAGACCATCAAGATGGCCCGCGCGGCCATGGTGGGCGTGGGCATGAAGGCCCAGCGTTTGGCGCACGATGTGCTCAAGCTGGCCGCGCGCAAGCAAACCAGTGCGCCGCCGGCCACGGTGGGCACCGCGCCCATCAAAGAGCAGGTCATTCACTTCATCAACAAAAAGATGCCCGGCGGCCTGCCCAAGAAGACTGCCCGCGCCTTGTTGGACATTGAAGACAAAGACTACGTGCCCATCATCCGCAACCCCGCAGCCACCACGGTGGATTCGGAGGCGGTGTTCTACTTCCCCGGCTGCGGCTCCGAGCGCTTGTTCAGCCAGGTGGGTTTGGCCACGCAGGCCATGCTCTGGCATGCCGGAGTGCAGACGGTGCTGCCGCCGGGCTACCTCTGCTGCGGCTACCCACAACGCGGCTCGGGCCAATTTGATGTAGCCGAGAAGATGATCACCGACAACCGGGTGCTCTTTCACCGCGTGGCCAACACCCTGAACTACCTGGACATCAAGACCGTGGTGGTCTCATGCGGCACCTGCTTTGACCAACTGCAGGGCTACAAGTTTGAGGAGATCTTCCCCGGCTGCCGCATCGTCGACATCCACGAGTTCCTGCTGGAGAAGGGCATCACCTTGCCGCAGGCCAGTCAGCCGGGCGCGGGCGGCTATCTCTATCACGACCCCTGCCACAGCCCCATGAAGCAGCAAGACCCCATGAAGACGGTCAAGGCCTTGGTGGGCGAGGCGGTGGTGCAGTCCGCACGCTGCTGCGGGGAGTCCGGCACACTGGGCGTCAGCCGCCCCGACATCTCCACCCAAGTCCGCTTCCGCAAAGAAGAGGAGATGCGCAAGGCCGAAGCCGAGCTGCGCGCCACCGGTGCCGTGCCCGCGCAAGGCCCGGTGAAGATCCTCACCTCTTGCCCGAGCTGCCTGCAAGGCCTGTCGCGCTATGGCGATGACCTGCAGAACGGCCTGCTGGAAGCCGACTACATCGTCGTCGAGATGGCCAAGCAGATCTTGGGTGAGCAGTGGATGCCTGAGTATGTGCAACGCGCCAATAACGGCGGTATTGAAAGAGTCCTCGTCTGATGGCAAAGCATCCTGGCTGCGAACTCTGCGAGGGCATTCAATCTACCGCCTCGGTGCTGGTGCACTGCGAGGCGGACCTGCGCGTCATCCGCGTGCTGGACGCCCCCGAGTTCCCCGCCTTCTACCGCGTGATCTGGAACGACCATGTGGCCGAGCTGAGTGACCTGACGGATGCCGAGCGCGCACGCTGCATGGCGGCCGTGGTGGCCGTCGAGCGGGTGTTGCGCGCAGCCTTGCAGCCCACCAAGATCAACCTCGCGGCCTTGGGCAATGTGGTGCCGCATCTGCACTGGCATGTGATCGCCCGCTTTGACTGGGACGCCCAGTTTCCTCAGCCCATCTGGGGCCCGCGCCAGCGCACGCCTGAGCCTTCGGCGGCCGAGCGCCTAGCCTGCGATTGGCCTACCCTTGACACACAGGTTCAACAGGCGGTGCACACTGCGCTGACCGCCTTCACCACAGGACAAGCCTCATGAGCAACGCCCCCCATCCCACCGCGCTGACCGTGCACCAAGCCACCCGCGTGCTGGAGATCGCTTTCTCCGATGGCCGTTCGTTCAAGATCCCCTTTGAGCTGATGCGCGTCTACAGCCCGTCGGCCGAGGTGCAAGGCCACGGCCCCGGCCAGGAAGTGCTGCAGACGGGTAAGCGCCATGTCGGCATCAGCGGTGTAGCGCCGGTCGGCAATTACGGCATCCAGCCCACCTTTGACGACGGCCATGAGTCGGGCATCTTCACCTGGGAGACGCTTTACAAGCTGGGCAGCCAGCAAGAGGCGCTGTGGGCCCAGTACGAAGAGCGCTTGCAGGCTGCCGGCGTGGACCGCGACGCGCCCATGGCGCCCAAGGCTGCGTCCGGCTGCGCGTCGCACTGAGAACCAAGGAGCGCCGCATGTCGCAAACGCATTTCGGTTTTGAGACCGTGGACGAGGCCGTCAAGGCCAGCAAGGTCAAAGGGGTGTTCGACTCCGTCGCGTCCAAGTACGACGTGATGAACGACCTGATGTCCATGGGTATGCACCGCGCCTGGAAGGTCTACACCGTGGCCGTGGCCAACCTGCAGCCTGGGCAAAAGGCGCTGGACATTGCGGGCGGTACTGGGGATCTGTCCATGGCTTTTGCCAAAAAGGTCGGCCCCACGGGCATGGTGGTGCACACCGACATCAACGAGGCCATGCTGCGCACCGGCCGCGACCGGCTGCTGGACAAAGGCCTGGCCTTGCCCACCAATCTGTGCGACGCCGAAAAGCTGCCTTACCCAGAAGCCACGTTTGACTTGGTGAGCGTGGCCTTCGGCCTGCGCAACATGACCCACAAAGACGTGGCCCTGGCCGAGATGTGCCGCGTGCTCAAACCAGGCGGCCGGCTGCTGGTGTTGGAGTTCTCCAAGGTGGCGCCTGCGCTGCAAAAGCCTTATGACTGGTACTCCTTCAAGGTGCTGCCGCGCTTGGGCCAGATGGTGGCCGGCGATGCTGAAAGCTACCGTTACTTGGCCGAGTCCATCCGCATGCACCCCGACCAGGCCACGCTCAAAGCCATGATGAAGACAGCCGGCTTTGGCCATGTGGACGTACACAACCTGACCGGCGGAGTGGTCGCGCTGCACGTGGGTATCAAGTGCTGAGCTGGGCTTGAGCGCCGCCTGACAGGCGCTGCGGCCCAGAGCGCCACAGCGCAAAGACAAACGAAGACAAGATGGAGGAAAGAGCTGTGAAGCGTGTGTTGTTGACCGGGGCGACTGGCTATATCGGCTCCCACACCTGGGTGGCGCTCAAGGCCGCAGGTTTTGAGGTCGTGGGCCTGGACGATTTCTCCAACAGCTCGCCCCAAGTGCTGGGCCGGCTGGCCGAGTTGATGGGGGAGACCCCTGTCTTTGTGCAAGGCGATGTCAACGACGGCGCGGCCCTGGACGCGCTGTTTGCGGCCCACGCCATCGACGCGGTGGTGCACTTTGCCGCCTTCAAGGCGGTGGGTGAATCCACCGCCCAGCCGCTCAAGTACTACGCCAACAATATTGGCGGCTTGGTCACCGTGCACCAGGCCATGGCCCGGGCTGGGGTCAAGCACTTTGTGTTCAGCTCCAGCGCCACCGTGTATGGCGAGCCGCAGTTCCTGCCCTACACCGAGGCCCACCCGCTGGCCGCGATGAACGTCTATGGCCGCACCAAGCTGATGGGCGAGCAAATTCTGCGTGACGCTGAAGCCGCCGACCCCGCGCTGAAGGTGGCCTACCTGCGCTACTTCAACCCCGTGGGCGCGCATGAGAGCGGCCGCATCGGCGAAGACCCGCGCGGCGTGCCCAACAACCTCATGCCCTACGTCACCCAAGTCGCGGTGGGCCGCCGCGAGCGCCTGGGCGTGTTCGGCGGCGATTACGACACCCATGACGGCACCGGCGTGCGCGACTATCTGCACGTGATGGACCTGGCCGAAGGCCATGTGGCCGCCGTGTCCTACCTGCTGCGCGAGCAGCAGTCGCTCACCGTCAACCTGGGCACCGGCCAAGGCATCAGCGTGCTGGATCTGGTCAAGGCCTTCGAGCGGGCTTCCGGCCGCCCCATCCCCTACGACATCGCCCCCCGCCGCCCCGGCGACCTGCCCGCCTTCTGGGCCGACGCCACCCTGGCTCGCGAGCGCTTGGGCTGGCAGGCCAGCCGCAGCCTCGACCAAATGTGCGCCGACAGTTGGCGCTGGCAACAGGCCAATCCGCAAGGCTTTGAGGGCTGAGGCGGTGGGCCGACATCCACTCAGCCCGGCCTACGCGGCTCCTAAAATGCCTAGCCCAACGATGTCGGCTTGCCGTCCAACTGACCGCGCGGTCGCGGGGCGGTGGTCTGCTGCCAATGCGGTGTGTACGAAAGGGGCTTGGAGATGAAGATGCGAGGACTGATGGTGATGTGGGCGTTGGTGGGCGGCCTGGCTCAAGCTCAGGGCCGGACAGATCCCATTGACTTGGTCTGCACCGATTACGACCGATCATCCGCACTCAAGAATGCGTCTTCCACCGTGTCGGTTCAACTGAGGTCGATCTCGGCGAGCAGGCAGTGCATTGTGATTTCTGGCACCACGCCTGGCGGCTTTCAGTTTGAGAGCAACTTCTGCACGGACAACGATGGGTTCAAAGCCGTGTGGTCGGATCGCACCATTCGAGCCACCTATGGCAGCAGCAGTACGGGTAACTCGGAGTCTTGGTTGCTGGATCGGGTGGCTGGAACGCTGTCGGGCACAGGCGCCATCAGCTCCAAAGATGATCGGTCCAAGTTTCAGTACCGTGATCTGCAATGCGCCAAGGTTGATAAGCCCAAGTTCTAGATTTTTCGGGTGGGCTTGACGCCCGCTCCACCTCCTCACCACCATGCCCAATCTGCTCATCGACACCCTGGCGCCCGCGGCCACCGCACGCTTTGTTTTGCTGGCCAATCATGTGTTGATGGCAGCACCGCCGGCCATGGCGCGGCTCAAGGCGCACAGCGGCCGCTGGCTGCGGGTGGAGGTGGAAGGTTGGCGCCTGCCCTTGCCGCCGCCGCCCCCTTTGAGCCTGCGCCTGACCCCGGCTGGTTTGTTTGAGGCGCCTGAGCCTGGGGAGGCGGTGCCCGAGGCCGTGGACCTGCGCTTGACGGTGGATGCATCTGACCCGCTGGCCGCGGCCAAGCAACTGGCATCAGGGCAGATTCCCAATGTCCGCATCGAAGGCGATGTGGCCTTGGCGGCGGACATCAACTGGGTCTTGGCCAATGTGCGCTGGGACATTGCGGCCGATTTAGAGCGCGTGGCCGGCCCCGTGGTGGCCGAAGGCGCGAGCCGCGTGGCGGCGCAACTGGGTGGGGTGGCGCAGTCGCTGGCCCAAGGTGTCGCCAGCGTGGTGGCTGGCCTGGGCCGCAAGCCCTGAGCCCCCGATGAGATCCTGGGCGCGGCTGGGCCGCATCATCATCACCCTGATGCGCTACGGCGTGGACGACCTCGTCCTGGCCAATGCGCCCCAGCCTTGGCTCAAAGCCGTGCGCTGGTGTGTCACCCGGGGCCGCCGCTTTGAGGCCCCGCGCGGTGAGCGCCTGCGCCTGGCCTTGGAGGCCTTGGGGCCGATCTTCATCAAGTTCGGGCAGGTGCTCTCTACGAGGCGCGACCTGGTGCCGCTGGACATTGCCGACGAGCTGGCGCGCCTGCAAGACAAGGTGCCGCCGATTGCCTCTGAGCAGGCGCTGGCGCTGATCCGCCAGGGCTTGGGCCGCCCACTGGACGAGGTGTTTGCCCACATCGAGCCCGAGCCGGTGGCCAGTGCCTCCATCGCCCAGGTTCACTTTGCCACCTTGCACGATGGCCGCGAGGTGGCCGTTAAGGTGCTGCGGCCGGGCATGTTGTCGGTGATTGACGACGACCTGTCGCTGCTGCACATCCTGGCGCGCTGGGTCGAGCGCCTGAGTGCCGATGGCCGGCGGCTGCGCCCGCGCGAGGTGGTGGCCGAGTTTGATGGCTATCTGCATGACGAGCTGGACCTGGTGCGCGAGGCCTCTAACGCAGCCCAGTTGCGCCGCAATATGGCGGACCTGCCGCTGATCATGGTGCCCGAGATGCACTGGAACCTGTGCACCGAGACGGTGATGGTGATGCAGCGCATGCACGGCGTGCCCATCAGCCAGGTGCAGCGCCTGCGTGATGCCGGGGTGGACATCCCCAAGCTGGCGCGCGATGGCGTCACCATCTTTTTCACCCAGGTGTTCCGCGATGGGTTTTTCCATGCCGACATGCACCCGGGCAACATCCAGGTCAGCGTGGCGCCCGAGACCTTCGGCCGCTACATCGCGCTGGATTTCGGCATCATCGGCACGCTGACCGAGAACGACAAGCAGTACCTGGCGCAGAACTTCATCGCCTTCTTCCGCCGCGATTACAAGCGCGTGGCAGAGCTGCATGTGGAAAGCGGCTGGGTGCCGCCTGACACCCGGGTGGACGCGCTCGAGCAAGCCGTGCGCGCCGTTTGTGAGCCGCATTTCGATAGGCCGCTCAAAGAGATTTCGCTGGGCCAGGTGCTGATGCGCTTGTTCCAAACCTCGCGCCGCTTCAATGTCGAGATCCAGCCGCAACTGGTGTTGCTGCAAAAGACCTTGTTGAACGTCGAAGGCCTGGGCCGCGAGTTGGACCCCGAGCTTGATCTCTGGGCCACGGCCAAGCCATTTCTAGAGCGCTGGATGAACGAGCAAGTGGGCTGGCGCGCACTGCTGCGCCAACTGCAGGCCGAAGCCCCACGCTATGCCCAATTGCTGCCCGAATTGCCTCGGCTGCTGCATGCCAATCTCCAGGCGCGGGCGCCTGACCACACCGTGTTGCTACAAGACCTGCTGCAAGAGCAGCGCCGCACCAATCGCCTGATACGCGGAGTCATCATCGGCGTGCTGGGCTTTGTCGCCGGTGCCTTGGCTGCGCGCTGGTGGTTGGCGCTGATGCACTGACGGAGCCTGCTGCGCCAGGCAGGAGCCTTGGCCGTGCAGGCCTCTGGCTACACTGCGGGTTTGTTTTCACACCATCAATGAGCATCGTTGGACGAGGAGTCGTGTTGTGTTGATCACCTTTGTCGCTGTTTATCTCGCCGTCACCATTGGCATTGGTCTGTTGGCCGCTCGGCGGGTGCACGGCAGTACAGACTTTTTGGTGGCTGGTCGCAGCCTGCCTCTCTACATGAATGTGGCCACGGTGTTTGCCACCTGGTTTGGGGCGGAGACCGTACTGTCGGTGTCGGCCACTTTTGCCAGAGATGGTTTGCACGGTATTCCCGGCGATCCATTTGGTGCCACCGTGTGCCTGGTGCTGGCGGCATTGCTGTTCGCCCGCCTGTTCTACCGCCTGAATCTGTTGACCATCGGCGACTTCTACAAGGTCCGCTACGGCAAGAGCGTGGAGGTGTTGACCAGCATCGCCATCGTGCTGTCTTATCTGGGCTGGACCTCGGCCCAATTGACGGCCTTGGGTTTGGTCATTCACGTGTTGTCGAGTGGTGCCATTGAACTCAATCACGCCATCATGCTGGGCGCGGTGGTCGTGTTGGTGTACACCGTGTTCGGCGGCATGTGGTCAGTGGCCTTCACCGACTTGTTCCAGACGGTGATCATCGTCTTGGGCTTGCTCTTGGTGGCCGGTTTGGTGGGCGGCCAGGCCGGCGGGATGGACAAAGTCATCTCGCAGGCCGTGGCAGATGGCAAGTTCGTGATGTTCCCCTCGGACATGGATGCGGCGGGGTGGTGGGCCATGGCGGGGGCGTTCTTCGCATTTGCTTTTGGGTCGATTCCGCAGCAGGACGTGTTCCAGCGCATGACCAGCGCCAAAGACGAGAAGACTGCTGTGCGCGGCACCATCCTGGGCGGTGTCTTCTACTTCTTCATGGCCTTTGTGCCCATCTATATCGCCTATGCTGCCTTGGTCGCTCACCCCGAGTTGAAGGCACTGTTCGGCTCTGAAGACGCCCGCGAGATTCAACGCATCCTGCCCGACCTGGTGCTGGGCAAGATGCCGATTTGGGCACAGGTGATGTTCTTTGGGGCTTTGCTGTCGGCCATCTTGTCCACGGCCAGTGGCGCATTGCTGGCACCGACGGCCACTTTCACCGAGAACATCCTGCGGCCTTTTGTGCCGAACATGGGTGACCGCCAGTTCCTGCTGACCTTGCGCATCATCTTGGTGACCTTCACCTCCTTTGCGCTGCTGTTTGCCTTGAACAGCCAGAGCACCATGTATGAGATGGTGCAAAGCGCCTACAACGTCACCTTGACCGGCGCTTTTGTGCCGCTGGTGGCGGGGGCCTTCTGGAAGCGCGCCAACACCCAGGGCGCCTTGCTGTCGGTGATTTTGGGCATTGGCACCTGGCTCAGCCTGGACTGGATGGGGGCCTCCACCATGATCCCTTCTAACTTGTTGGGCTTGGCCGCGTCGGCACTGGGTATGGTGCTGGGCAGCCTGACGCCGGAGCTGGTGAAGCACAAGGGCCACTCCATTGAAACGGCCCTGCACATGGCCAAGGCGGCGGCGGCCAAACACTGAGCGCCTGACTGAAAAAGGGCCACCCTCTATAATCGAGGGTTTTCTCGGCCTTTTGAACTATCAAGACTGCCATGCCAATTTACGCCTACAAGTGCGGAGCCTGTGGCCATCAGCAGGATGTGCTGCAGAAGATGTCCGATGCACCGCTGACCGTGTGTCCCCATTGCGGTGCTGAGCAATTCCAAAAGCAGTTGACCGCTGCGGGCTTCCAGCTCAAAGGCTCGGGCTGGTATGCCACCGACTTCAAGGGCGGTGGCGGCACGTCCGCGCCGGCCACGGCCGCTGCGAGCACCGCGGCCGCTGGTGCCGCTGCTGCCAGCTCCGCGTCGGAGTCCTCTGCTGCGGCGGCGCCCTCGGGTGGCACGCCCTGCGGTGGCTCCTGCGCCTGCCATTGAGTGCGGGGCTCAGGGCCGCGCTCTGTGTTCCCTGGCCTGTCCCTGATGCCCTTGCCCTCTTGCCGCGAGTTTGACCCTCTGTGAAAAAGTACCTCATTGCTGGCCTGCTGACTTGGATGCCCTTGGCCATCACCATCTGGGTGATGCTGTGGGTGGTCGGCCTCATGGACGGCATGTTCAACGGGGTGCTCGGTCTGTTCGACACGCTGGTGCCGGGCCTGGTCAAGCTCAAAGACATTCCCGGCCTGGGGGTCTTGGTGACGCTGGCGTTGATGCTGCTCACCGGCGTGTTCGTGACCAATATCTTTGGTCAATGGTGGGTGCAGCAGTGGGACCGGCTGCTCAACCGCATCCCTATCGTCAAGTCCATTTACAGCTCGGTCAAGCAGGTTTCTGACACGCTGTTTTCCAGCAGCGGCAATGCCTTTCGCGAGGCGGTCTTGGTGCAGTACCCGCGTGAAGGCTCCTGGACCATTGCCTTTGTCACGGGCCGCCCGAGCGGCGAGGTGGCCGCGCATTTGGTGGGTGAGCATGTCAGCCTGTATGTGCCGACCACGCCCAACCCCACCTCTGGATTTTTTTTGATGATGCCCAAGAGCAGCATCAAGCCGCTGGCCATGAGCGTCGATGAAGCGCTCAAGTACATCATCTCTATGGGCGTGGTGGCGCCCCCGGCGAGCGCGGTGGCGCAGCCGGAGGAGGCCGACCCCAATCGACGGGGCTGAAGGCTGCCCGGCAGGCCCTCAGCCCTGAGTGCACACCACGCGCACCACCCGCCTGACGACGACTCACTTCGTGCCCGGCCCTTGAGCCGCGCACTTCACCGAATTCAATGCACAGGAGTGCCCCCATGAGAACAACCTACTGCGGCCTGGTCAGCGAAGCGCTGATGGACCAAACCGTGACCTTGATGGGCTGGGCCCATCGCCGCCGTGACCACGGCGGTGTGATCTTCATCGACCTGCGGGACCGCGAAGGCCTGGTTCAGATCGTCTGCGACCCCGACCGCGCCGACATGTTCAAGACCGCCGAAGGCGTGCGCAATGAGTTCTGCCTGAAGGTCATCGGCAAGGTCCGCGCGCGGCCGGCCGGCACTGAAAACGCCAACCTGGTGTCGGGCAAGATCGAAGTGCTGTGCCACGAGCTGGAAGTGCTGAACCCCTCGGTGACGCCCCCCTTCCAGTTGGACGACGACAACCTCAGTGAAACGGTGCGCCTGACGCACCGCGTGCTGGACCTGCGCCGCCCGCAAATGCAGAAGAACCTGATGCTGCGCTACCGAGTGGCGATGGAAGTGCGCAAGTTCTTGGACGCCCAAGGCTTTGTGGACATCGAAACCCCGATGCTCACCAAGAGCACGCCCGAAGGCGCGCGCGACTACCTGGTGCCCAGCCGCGTGCACGACGGCCAGTTCTTCGCGCTGCCGCAGTCGCCCCAGTTGTTCAAGCAGCTGCTGATGGTGTCGGGCTTTGACCGTTACTACCAAATCACCAAGTGCTTCCGCGACGAAGACCTGCGTGCGGACCGCCAGCCCGAATTCACCCAGATCGATATCGAGACCTCCTTCCTCACCGAAGAAGAGATCCGTGCGATGTTCGAGGGCATGATCCGCACCGTCTTCAAGAACGCGATCAACGTCGACCTGCCGGCCTACCCGGTGATGAGCTACGCCGACGCCATGTTCAAGTACGGCTCGGACAAGCCGGACCTGCGCGTCAAGCTGGAGTTCACCGAGCTGACCGAGGTGATGAAGGACGTGGACTTCAAGGTCTTCTCCGGCCCGGCCACCACCCCCGGTGGCCGCGTGGTCGCCCTGCGCATCCCCGGTGGTGCGGAGATGAGCCGTGGCGAGATCGACGGCTACACCGAGTTCGTCAAGATCTACGGCGCCAAGGGCCTGGCCTGGATCAAGGTCAACGACATGGCCAAGGGCCGTGAAGGCCTGCAGTCGCCGGTGGTCAAGAACCTGCACGATGCCGCGATTGCCGAGATCCTCAAGCGCACGGGGGCGCAAGACGGCGACCTGCTGTTCTTCGGCGCCGACAAGGCCAAGATCGTCAACGACGCCATTGGCGCGCTGCGCATCAAGGTCGGCCACTCCGAGTTCGGCAAGTCCAAGGGCTTGTTCGACGACGTGTGGGCCCCGCTGTGGGTGGTGGACTTCCCCATGTTCGAGCACGACGAAGAGAACGACCGCTGGGCGGCCGTGCACCACCCCTTCACCGCGCCCAAGGACGGCCACGAGAACCTGATGGACACCGACCCCGGTGCCTGCATCGCCAAGGCCTATGACATGGTGCTGAACGGCTGGGAGCTGGGTGGCGGCTCCATCCGTATCCATCGTGCCGACGTACAGAGCAAGGTCTTCAGCGCGCTCAAGATCACGCCGGAGGACGCCAAGGTCAAGTTCGGCTTCCTGTTGGATGCACTGCAGTACGGCGCGCCCCCGCACGGTGGCCTGGCCTTTGGCCTGGACCGCTTGATCACCTTGATGACCAAGGCCGAGTCCATCCGCGACGTGATCGCCTTCCCCAAGACCCAGCGCGCCCAGTGCTTGCTGACGGGCGCCCCGTCCATGGTCGACGAGAAGCAACTGCGCGAGCTGCACATCCGCCTGCGCAACGCTCAGCCCGCCGCCTGATCTGCGGTACTAGGCTGACCGTCAAAGGGGCTCTTCGGAGCCCCTTTTTCTTGTGTGATGCAGGTCACTGCGCAGTGCGCCCAGATCGGCCATGCTCAGCGAATGTCTGCTCACTCAACTTCACGCGCTTTTGCTTGGTGGCGCGCCAGCCGCCCCGGCTTTTTACTGGTGACATTGTTTGCCGCTACCACCGGCATCGCCCAGTCACAAGCCTGCGGCTGCGGCTGGGACCCGGCCGCCGCCGTGGTCACCGTGCTGCTGGCGCTGCTGGCCCATGCGGCCATCAATCTGCACAACGATGTGGGCGATGCCCTGGGCGGCTCCGACGCCGTCAACCATGGCCGTATCGGCCCGTTCACCGGTGGCTCGCGGGCCATTCAAGACGGCGTTTTCAGCCTCTCTGAAGTGCAAGATGCCGTCAAGGTGCTGGCCGGTGTGGTGGTGGTGGGCGGCATCTTGTTAGCGGCGCGGGTGGGGCCCGCACTCCTGTTCCTGGGCTTGGCTGGTTTGGCCTTGGGGTGGGCCTACTCCAGCCCCAAAGTAGGCCTGATGAACCGGGGATGGGGCGAGCTCTCCGTGGCCCTGGCGTGGTGGGCTGTGGTCTGGGGGGCCGACTTGGTGCAGCGGCATCAGTTCAGCGCCCTGGCGGCGATCTCGGGCGTCAGCATCGGGCTCTTGGTGGCGGCGGTGCTGTGGGTGGCCGAGTTCCCGGACGCTGAAGCTGATGCCCAAGTCGGCAAGCACACCCTGGTGGTGCGTTGGGGGCCTGAGGTGGGCGCTGTGGTCTACACGGGGGGCGTCTTCAGCGCCCATCTGTGGGTGGCTGCTTGGTGGTGGGTGGATTGGCTGCCCAGTACGGCTTGGTGGGCGCTGGGCTCTGCGCCACTGTCTCTATGGGCGGCTGCGCAGTTATGGCGCCACCGCCGTCAACCTCAGCGGCTGCGATGGGCCTTGCAATGCACAGTGGCGGCGGCCGTGCTGCACGGCGCATTGATGACCACCGCCTTTGTGGCCATTGCCCGATTGCGTTGAGGGACGGGCTGGCCGAGATAGCATGGCGACATGCTGACCCCTGCTGCAACGCCGCCTGAGCCTCCGCGCCCACCCAAGATCCCCGAGTCCGTGCTGGTGGTGATCCACACGCCTGACTTGGAGGTGTTGCTCATCGAGCGGGCTGATGCGCCGGGCTTTTGGCAAAGCGTCACCGGCTCCAAAGACCGCTTGGACGAAGATTGGCGGGACACCTGCGTGCGCGAGGTGCAGGAAGAAACCGGCATCGTGGTGGGCAGCCCCGAGGTGCCGCTGTCGGCCTTGCAGGACTGGGCGCTGGCCAATGTCTATGAGATCTACCCGCGTTGGCGCCACCGCTATGCGCCGGGGGTGACGCACAACACCGAACGCGTGTTTGGCCTGTGCGTGCCGAGTGGCACGCCCGTGCGCTTGGCGCCGCGCGAGCACACCGCCTACCAGTGGCTGCCTTGGCGCGAGGCCGCGGACCGCTGCTTCTCGCCCTCCAATGCAGAAGCCGTGCTGCACCTGCAGCGCTGGGCGGCGGCGGCCACCGAGGGCTGATGAATCATGCCGCGTGTGTTTCGCTCGACCACCCACGCCCCCAGCACGCTGTTCACCAGCCAAGTCTTGCGGGTCGCCACCTACAACATCCACAAAGGCGTGCGCGGCATTGGCCCGCGCAAGCGCTTAGAGATCCATAACCTGGGCTTGGGCGTCGAGGCCTTGGACGCCGACATCATTTGCCTGCAAGAAGTGCGGCTCTTCCATGCCCGCGAAGCCAAGCACTTCGACCGCACCTGGTTTGGCTGGCCCGAAGAAGGTCAGGCTGATTTCTTGGCGCCGGAGGGCTATGCCTCGGCCTACCGCACCAATGCGGTGACGCGGCACGGCGAGCATGGTAATGCCTTGCTCTCGCGCTGGCCTTTGGGCGAGGTGGGGCACCACGATGTCTCTGACCACCGTTTTGAACAGCGCGGCTTGCTGCATGTGCCTGTGCGCTGGCAAGGCACCGAGGTGCATGTGGTGGTGGCTCACTTTGGCCTGATCCATGCCAGCCGGGTGCGCCAGGTGCAGCGCTTGCAAGAATTCTTGCAGCGCGAGGTACCGCCCGGAGCACCCCTGCTGGTGGCGGGAGACTTTAACGACTGGAGTGAGCGGCTTGGCGGTCCCATGGAGGCGCTGGGTCTGACCCGCGCGGTGGCACCGGCCGGGCGGCCCAATCAGCGGGTGACGTTTCCGTCCTTGGTGCCAGTATTCGCGCTGGATCGGGTCTATATGCGCGGCTTTCGCTGCCTCAGCACGCAGGTGCCCCGAGGCAGCGCCTGGGCGCGCATGTCGGACCACCTGCCCTTGATTGTTGAGCTGGAGCTGAGCTGAATGGCTGCGCCGCCGCCCTTGGCGTTTGCTGGCACCGCGGCCAAGCTCAAGGCCTGGCGCAGCGGTGAGCCCCTGCGCTGGCTGGGCGGCAACCAAGTGCGTTTGCTGCGCGGTGGAGACGCCTTGTTCCCCGCCATGATCGAGGCCATCGCCCAGGCGCGCGACAGCGTGTGGCTGGCCACCTATATCTTTCACGATGACCCTCAGGCGGAAGCGCTGGCGCAGGCCTTGGCCGCAGCAGCCCAGCGCGGCGTGGCCGTGAAGGTGGTGGTGGATGGCTTTGGCTCCAACCGCTCGCTGGAGCAGGTGCAGACGTGGTTGTTGCCGGCCGGCGTGAGCTTGACGGTGTTTCGCCCGTTGACGCGGTGGTGGAACTGGCTGCAGCCTGGGCAGTTGCGCCGGCTGCACCAAAAGCTGTGTGTGGTGGATGACGTGCTGGGCTTTGTGGGCGGCATCAATGTCATTGGTGACCGCCTGGACATGAACCACGGCCCCACCGAGGAGCCGCGCTTGGACTTTGCCGTGGCGGTGCGCGGGCCCTTGGTGGCCGACATCAGCCAGGCCACCCGCAGTGTCTGGACACGTGCGGCCATGGGCCAACAATGGCGGCAAGAGGTGCAGGCGGTGTGGCGGGGGGCAGAGCCCGTGAAGGCCGCGCGCGAGCTGTGGCGGGAATGGCGGCGCAGCAGCCGCCAACGCCCAGCGCCCCTGGCCGCAGAGGCTGAGCAGCCCATGCGGGCCGCCCTGGTGGTGCGCGACAACCTGCGCCAACGCCGCAGCATTGAGCGGGCTTACATCGAAGCGATTCAAGGCGCGCGCAGCCGGGTGGACTTGGTCACGCCCTACTTCTACCCCGGGCAGAACTTTCGGCGTGCGCTGATTGCAGCGGCGCGGCGCGGCGCGCAGGTGCGGCTGATTTTGCAGGGCAAGGTGGACTACCGCATCGCCGGCATGGCCGCCCGCGTGCTCTACAACGAGCTGCTGGCCGAGGGGGTGGAGATCTACGAATACATGCCTGCCTTCTTGCATGCCAAGGTGGCAGTGGTGGACGACAACTGGGCCACGGTGGGCAGCTCCAACATCGACCCCTTGTCTCTGCTGCTGAACCTGGAGGCCAATGTGGTGGTGCAAGACGCTGCGTTTGCGCGGGAGGTGTGCACTGAGCTGGCGCAAGCGCGTGCCGCCTCGCGCCAGGTCTTGCCCGGCAGCTATGCCCCCGGCCCGGCGGCCGTGTTGGGCCGTGCACTGGTGGCCTGGTTGGCCCACTGGTACCTGCGCATGGCGGGCTTGTCGGGGCGTTACTGACCTCCCTTACACTGACGACCGTTTTTCGGGGCCTCCACGTGCCCCTGGGTGCTCAGCATGGATGTTGTGAATTCTTTGGTCGCGGTGCTGGTGGGCTATGCCATCGGGTCGCTCTCTTTTGCCGTGATCGTCTCGCGGCTCATGGGCTTGAATGACCCGCGCTCCTATGGCTCGGGCAACCCCGGCGCCACCAATGTGCTGCGCTCGGGCAACCGCAAAGCCGCCATCCTGACCCTGGTGTTCGATGCCCTCAAGGGCTATGTGCCGGTGCTGGCCGCGCTGTGGCTGATGCCACGTTTTGGCTGGGGCGAGAGCACCGTGGCCTTTGTCGGTTTGGCCGCGTTCTTGGGCCACCTCTGGCCGGTGTTTTTCAGCTTCCAAGGCGGCAAAGGCGTGGCCACCGCGGCCGGTGTGTTGCTGGCCATCAACCCTATCCTGGGCGCAGCCACTTTGGGTACCTGGCTGATCGTGGCTTTCTTCACCCGTTACTCGTCGCTGGCGGCCATCGTCGCGGCACTGTTCGCGCCGTTTTATCAACTGCTGATCTGGGGCCCTTCCTTGATGGTGCTGCCCATCGCCATCATGAGCTTGCTGCTGGTGTGGCGCCACGAGGCCAATATCCGCAAGCTGATGGCCGGCACTGAAAGCCGCATCGGCCAAAAGGCGGCCGGCGCAGCACCGGCCCCAGCGGCCCAGGCCTCTTCACATTCCCATTCTCATCATCATGCCAAGCGCAAAGGAAAACACTGAATGACTGCTGCCTCCATCCAACGCTTCGACGTCGGCCCCCGCATGTCGGAGATGGCCGTCCACAACGGCGTGGTTTATCTGGCCGGCCAAGTGGCCGAAGACGGCTCGCAAGACATCACCGGCCAAACCCAGCAAGTGCTGGCTGCCGTGGATGCCCTGCTGGCCCGCGCTGGCAGCGACAAGAGCAAGATCCTGCGCGCGCAAATCTTCCTGGTCGACCTGGCTGACTTCGCCGCCATGAACGCCGTGTGGGAACAGTGGGTCGTGCCCGGCCACACCCCGCCGCGCGCCACCGTGCAAGCCGCCCTGGCGCGGCCCGAGTGGAAGATTGAAGTAGTGGTGACGGCGGCGGCCTAAGCTACCTATCACCCGTGCGCCACGCCCTCTTCTGGATGGTTTTGGCCCTTGTAGCGGGGCTGTCCGGATGTGCCTCTCCCCAAGCCACCGACCCTCGCCAACTGCTCGTTGGCCATTGGGAGCACAGCGTGGCGGTGATGGGCGAGCGCAAGACCAGCCAGCTCGTTCTGTCTGAGGATGGCCGCTTCGTGCGGACTGGCTGGACGCAGACCTCGCTAGGGACGGTTGAACACGTACCTGAGCGAGGAACTTGGTCGGTGATCGGTGGTGCGTTGGAGATGAAGACTCAAGTCCAGAAGCCGGGCGCCACTGAGGCTTCTATTCGGAGTGAGCTCAGGCGCCTGGTCAAACTGAGTGCGGATCAGTTTGTGAGTGCGGACCTGCAGTTTGGTATCGAGAGGGTTTACCTCAGGCGCGGTCCACCATAGTTCAAACCCAAGGGCCGAGCCCTCATTCCAAGCCCAGCTTCGCCGGATCTCCCTGTCCGCGCCGCACCACCTCCGGCTCGTCGCCGCTGAGGTCAATGACGGTGGTGGGCTCCATCGCGCAAGCCCCGGCATCGATCACCAACTGAAGCTGCTTTTCAAAGCGTTCGCGGATCTCTTGGGCGTCGTTCAAGGGCAGGTCTTCGCCGGGCGGAATCAAGGTGGTGGCCAGGAGCGGCTGGCCAAACTCGGCCAGCAGCGCCTCCAAGACCTTGTGCTCAGGCACCCGCAGGCCGATGGTGCGGCGTGAGGGGTGAGACAGCCGGCGCGGCACTTCCTTGGTGGCTTCCAGAATGAAAGTGAAGGGGCCAGGCGTCGCGGCCTTCAGCAGGCGGAACTGGCGGTTGTCGACCTTGGCGTAGTTGGCCAGTTCTGAGAGATCGCGGCACAGCAAGGTCAGGTGGTGCTTGTCGTCCACCTGGCGGATCTTGCGCAGGCGCTCGGCGGCGGTTTTGTCGTCCAAGTGGCAGACCAGCGCGTAGCTGGAGTCGGTGGGCACGGCCGCAATGCCGCCGCTGTGCAAGATTTGCGCGGCTTGCTTCAGCAGGCGCACCTGCGGGTTGTCGGGGTGGAGTTCAAAGTACTGGGACATGGTGTCATTGTGCGCGCGCGGCGGCCTGGGCCAGTGCGGGCCAAAGCGTCCAGATGGGCGTGAGGCGGCCCGGCAAGAGAGGTAACTCACCGAGATCGACCCGGCTTTCGGTGGGGGAGTGGAAATCACTGCCCCGCGTGGCCAGCAGGCCAAACTCCAGAGCTAGGCCGCTGATGCGCTCTACATCGGCTGCCGTGTGGCTGCCGCACACCACCTCCACGCCTTGGCCGCCGTGGCCTTGGAACTCCGAGAACAGGGCGTATTCGACCGTGGGGTTGAAGGGGTAGCGGGCCGGGTGGGCAATGGCGGTCACGCCACCCGCACCATGCAGCCAGCGCAGCGCCTCGCCCAAGCCGGCCCATTGGTGGGGCACATAGCCGGGCTTGCCGGGTTTGAGATAGCGCCTGAAGACTTCGCCCATGTCGGCGCAATGCCCTTGCTCTACCAAGAAGCGGCCAAAGTGGGTGCGCGACACCAGCTCGGGGTTGGGGGCCAGGGCGCAGGCCGCGTCATAGGCCCCCTTGATGCCCACTTGGGCCAGGCTGTCGCCCATGGCGCGGGCGCGGGCCAGACGGCCGCTGCGCACTTGGGCCAGGCCCGCCACCAGGTCGGGGTGGTGCTCGTCAAAACCAAAACCCAAAATATGCACGGTCTCACCGGCGAAGGTGACCGAGACCTCGACCCCCGTGATGAAGCTCACACCATGAGCTTGGCAGGCCGCCCGGGCTGCGGAAATACCGCTGACTTCATCATGGTCAGTGAGTGCCCACAATTCAACGCCGCGTTCTGCAGCGCGCTGCGCCAGCACTTCAGGCGGCAAGCTGCCGTCTGAAAAAGTGGAATGGCAATGGAGGTCTGCGTTGAGATCGTGCACCGCAGCATTGTAGAGAGAGGTGCCTCTCTGGTGTGGCGCTGTGCCCAATCCCACATCGCTTTCACCACACCACTTGTGCAGCGTGCAAATTTAGTCACCGCTTCGCCGCTCTTCAATGGGCATGCTGTCGGCGAGACAATATGCTTCACTCGTTGCAGCCAGATGTTTTGGCTGATGAGGAGGAACACCTAATGACAAGCATGACTGATCTGAAGCGCCGCCTGCTGTGCGTCGCCATCCCCGCGCTCTTGGCTGCCTGTGCCACGCCAGAGCCTCCCCCCCCACCGCCCCCGCCGCCACCTTACAAGGGGCCGGTGCTGCAGATCGCCCAGATTGAACGCGGTGTGCAGATCGTGCTGCCGAGCACCGTCTTGTTCGAAGTGGGCAAGTCCAGCTTCAACGCGGCTGAGGCCGGTCCCTTCCTGGACCGCGTGGCCAAGTTGCTGACCACCAAGACCGACAAGCGTGTCTCCGTGGAAGGCCACACCGATGCGGACGGCTCTGCAGCCCTGAATGATGCGCTTTCCAAGGCCCGCGCCAAGGCCGTGAGCGATGCGCTGGCAGCTCGTGGCGTGGAGGCCGCGCGCATGGACGCGCTGGGTTACTCCTTCAACCGCCCGGCGGCGGCCAATAGCACCGAGGAAGGCAAGCGCCTGAATCGTCGTGTGGAGCTGATCATCCTGGACGAAAAGGTGGAGAAGCTGACCGAGGGCGAGCATCCAGGCTCCTTCGAAGCAGCCTGGAGCAAGCTCAAGGACCTGATCGACAAGGGCCTGGTCAAGCCGGTTGAAGGTGGCGCTCGATGAGCCGCGACGAGCAGTCCAGCGGCCAGCCTATGGAGCGCCGCCGATGGCTGGCCCACGCACTGCAAGGCAGTGTGGCGGGTGGGGCCATGCTGGCCGCAGCACAAGCAGCGGTGGCCCAAAGCCGCAAGCCCGCGCCCGCAGCCGCTGGTGCGGCCAACGCAGATGGCAGCAAGCCGCGGATCGGCGTGGCGCTGGGCGGTGGCTCGGCGCGGGGCTTTGCCCACATTGGTGTGCTCAAGGCACTGGATCAAGCAGGCTTGAAGCCTGAGGTCGTGGTCGGCACCAGTGCCGGCTCTTTGGTCGGCGCTTTCTATGCCGCAGGCTTCACGCCCTGGCAGATTGAAGAAGTCGCCCTGCGCATCCGCGAAGTGGATGTGGCGGATTTCTCCAGTGCCAGCAAGCGCGGCATGTTGGCAGGCGATGCGCTGTGGCGGGTCGTGAACGACTACCTCAAGGGCGCGCGCATCGAAAGCTTCAAGACCCGCTATGCCGCGGTCACCACCGACCTCAAAACCGGCGAGCTGCAAGTGCTGCGGCAAGGCCCGGTGGCGGATGCGGTGCGGGCCTCCTGCAGCATCCCGGGTGTGTTTGTGCCGCGTGAGATGGGTGGGCGTGAGCTGGTGGATGGCGGTTTGGTTTCGCCCCTGCCGGTGAAGGTGACGCGCCAAATGGGCTGCGACCTGGTGCTGGCAGTGGATGTGGCCACGCGGCCGCGCCGCTCCGATTTTTCGGGCCTGTACGAAGTGATTCTGCAGTCCTTCGAGATCATGGGCCGTGCGCTGGCTGACCAAGAAGGCGCGGGTGCCGATGTGATCGTGCGCCCCGACACCGGCCAATACGCCAGCAGCGACTTCAATGTCCGCAAGGAAATGATCCAAGCCGGCTATGAGGCCATGCAGCGCCAAATGCCCGACTTGATGCGGCGTGTGGAGCAGCGCAGCCGTAAGGCCTGACGCTGAGCGTTAAGTGCCCAGCCTGCAAAGCGCCTCTTCGGAGGCGCTTTGCTTTGGAGCCAGGATTTCTGCCGCTTAGCGCTCCACCCGCAGCAACTTGCCGCTGTCGCTCAACAAGTAGATCCAGCCATCTGGCCCCTGGCTGATGTGGCGAATGCGTTCGCCCAGGCGGCCAAAGGGCTCGTCGCGGCTGACTTCGGTGTCGCCCTGCAACACGATGCGCCAGACGCTGCTGCCGGCCAAGCCCGGCACAAAGGCCTGGCCCTTCCACTCGGCAAAGCGCTCGCCGCTGTAGAACAGCAGGCCGCTGGGGGCAATGGAGGTGGGCACCCAGGTGGAGATGGGCTCGACGAACTCGGGCGCATGCTTGCCGCCGCCGATGCGGCAGGCCTCGCCGACGGGCGAGCCATAAGGGCAGCCATAGCTGCGCGTGGGCCAGCCATAGTTGGCCCCCTTGCGAATTCGGTTCAGCTCATCACCGCCTTGCGGGCCGTGTTCGGTGGCCCACAGCTCACCGGTGCTGGGGTGGAAGGCCAAGCCCTGCGGATTGCGGTGGCCCAGGCTCCAAATCTCAGGGCGGCTGCCACTGGGCCACGCGGGGTTGTCACTGGCAGGCTGGCCGTCAGGCCGCAGGCGGATGATCTTGCCCAGCGTGCCCGTCAAGTCCTGGGCGGGTGCTTCCTTTTGCCGCTCCCCCAAGGAGACCCACAGCTGCCCGTCCGGGCCAAACAGCATGCGCGAGCCGTAGTGGCCGTTGCCCGAGACCTTGGGGCTCTGGCGATAGATCACCTGGCCCTCCACCAGCGCGTCGCCCTGCAGCCGAGCCCTGAAGATCGCCGTGCCGCTCAAGCCGGCTTCGCTGCCTGCGCCGGGTTCGGAGTAGCTCAGGTACAGCCATCCTGAGCTGGCAAAGTCGGGGGCCAGCAGCACATCCAGCAGGCCTCCTTGACCTTGGGCATGAACCATGGGCACGCCACTGATATTGGCCAGCGCTTGGCGCCCATCGGCACTGAGACGGCGCAAAGTGCCGGCCTTCTCCGTCACCAGCATCCCGCCACCGGGCAGGTGCGCCAAGGACCACGGTTGGGTCAAGGAGGTGTTCAGCGAGGTCACGCGCAAGCCGGCGGCTGGCGGCTCGGGCGCAGGGCTGGAGGGCGCGGTGCCGCCGCAGCCGGGCAGGGCGGCCAGAGCTGCACACACTATGAGGAGCTGGCGTTTGGAGACAAGAGTGGTCATGGTGATGGTGTGCGAGGAGAGTCACGAGCGAAGGCGCCTATAGTGCCAAGAACTTCGCCGCTGTGGTGCGGCTATGGCCCATTTCCCCACCAGACTCATGTTGTTGCCTCTTGCCCCCCCTTCCCGCCAAGACCTGATCCACGCCCTGGCCCATGCCGGCAGCACCTGGGTGGAATGCGCCACCTCAGACCTCGGCTCAGTGGCCCGCGGCAAGCAGGTCCATGCGGATGACTTTGTGTCGGCAGCGGGCTGTCGCCTGCCCTCGGTGGTCTGGGGGCTGACCGTGTCGGCCGGTGAGTCCGCCGAGGTGTTTGGCCCCTTGCTGCCCAAAACCTACGACGATGTGCATCTGGTGCCCGACCTCACCACGTTGGCCAAGCGGCCGGGCCGAGCGCAGGAGTGCACCGTCATCTGCGAGCCCACGGGCCGGCTGCGCCATGCCGGGGGCGAGTTTGATGCCAGTGCGCTGTCGCCGCGCGCCGCGCTGCGGCGGGTGATTGCGGGCTATGAGCGCGCGGGGATGGCAGCCTTGGTGGCCCCGGAGTTGGAGCTGTTCTTATTGAGCCGCAGTGCACAAGCGCCGGGTCTTGAGGCGGCGCTCCCCTCGCCGCACGCGCCAGTGCAAGAGCGAGCCTGTGAAGCCTATTCACTGGAGCGCCTGAGCCATTTCGAGCCTTACTTTGATGAGCTGCGCACACAGTGCCAGGCGCTGGAGATTCCTTGGAGCGGCCATGCGCACGAGTCGGCGCTGTCGCAGTTCGAGGTCAACTTCCACCCCGGTGAGCCGCTGTCGCAGGCCGATGCGGTGTTCCGCTTCAAGCGCTTGGCGCGTGAGGTCGCGGCGCGCCACGGCTTTCTGGCCTGCTTTGCTGCCAAGCCCTTTTTGGACCAGCCGGGCGTGGGCACGCACTGGCATGTGAGCCTGCAGCGGCGTGACCGCAGGGGCTGGCCGCATGTGTTCGCCACGCCCGAGGGCGAGGACAGCGCAGCCTTGCTGCACTTCATCGGGGGCTTGCAGTGCGAGGCGGCTGCGGCCATGGCCTTGTTTGCGCCTTACGACATGTCTTTTGACCGCATTCGCCTCAGCGACGCCTCGCCGTCTCACGCCAGTTGGGGCCACGATGCGCGCTCTTTGGCATTCCGCATTCCTGCCTCGGGCGCCAGCAGCCGCCGTGTTGAAAACCGCCTGCCCGGCGGCGATGCCAACCCCTATCTGACCTTGGCTGCCACGCTGAGCTTGGGGCTGCGGGGTCTGACGCAGGCCCAGCCTCCACAGAGTGGCGCGGCCGAGTCCCTGGCGCTGCCGCGCAGCTTGCCCGAGGCCTTAGACGCCTTGACGCGCAGCCAAGCGCTGCGCGAGCTGTTGGGTGACCCGCTCTGGGCGCTGTTTCTGGCCTTGAAGCGTCATGAACACGCCGAGCGCAGCGCCACCGCCAACCCGCGTCAAGAGTGGGATTTGCGCCATTTGATCGAATTGGCTTGAGCCAGACGCAAAAACGCCCACCGAAGTGGGCGTTGCGGCAGGGGAGAAGACGGCTCAGGCCTGGGCCAAACCGCCGGAATTGGCCCGCATTGACAGGCCTTGAGCGCTGTACATCGGCCCTTGGCGGGCTGCGGCCATGTCGGGGATGAGGATGTCGATGGCGCGGTCCAGCGCCGACGTGGCACGCGCCACGGCCTCGCGTTGGGCAGCGACTTGACCGCCGGTCACGGCCAAGCGGCGACGCAGGGCAGGGGGGACGGCGCCGCGGCGTGCGGCCCGCGCAAAGCACTCCATGGCATGGCCCAGAGCGCGGTGCAGATTGCTGGCTGCGGCCTCGGTGGCCACGGCGTCTTGCAGCTTGAGCGCATCGCCCAAAGCACCCAGATGCGCCTCGACATGGCCCAAACTGGCTTCAAGCTGGTCGGCATCGTGCTGCACGGAAGGGTCCACAGAAGGCTGAGGCATGGCAGTGGCTCGGGCGGGTGGCGGGCAGGGACATCACATCAGGGGTGTGAGCCCCCAGGGGTTCAGTTGCGCGGCCGCTCCAACAACTCGCGGGCGTTGGCAATCAACTTGTCGGCAATCTTGTCCGCGTTGATCTCGAACTTGCCGTCCTTGATGGCTTGGGCAATGCGCTCGACCTTGGCGGCGTCAAAGCTGGGGTCGTCAGCCGCTTGGCTCAAGAGGCTGGCCGCTGAGGAGATGGCCACCTTGGCGCTCGGCTCTCCCTCCGCTCGGCTCACACCTTTGTCGCTACCGGGCTTGCGCTCGGTTTGCACAGGGGTGAGAGAGGCCTTGTTTTCAACAGATCCGATTTTCATGGTTTGCTCCAACGGGCCTTGGAAAGCGTCGGCCCGATCGACATGTCTTGGCTTTCGGAGCCTCCGGGCGGAACTTTAGATTCATTTATGGGGGGTGCCCCAAAGTTTCGCAGAAGAATCACAACATCACCTCGACCTCGCGGTCGGCGACAGCCCGGCCTTGCAACAAACGGCCACTCTCGACTTTGACCTTCACGGGCATCCCTTCAATGCCCGCTGAAAGCGCTTGGCCTTCTGTGACGACGCGCCAGCCTGGGCCGCTGGCAATGACCTTGACGTTCTCGCCCGCCGCAAACCACTGGCGGGCTTTGAAGTCAGATTGACGCAGAGTATCCCCTGCCGGAAGGGCCCTTGCCAAGCTACGGCCCAATGCCTGGCTGGGTTTCAACAACGCCACGCCGGGCTCGGCCGCGATGTCCACCTCCGCCAAGGTCAGGTGTCTGGCCTCTAAGGTGGTGCCCATGGGCAGGGCTGCGGTGGTGACCACGGCTTTCATCCAGACTTGCACCGTCATGGGCAAGCTGACGTTCCAAAGACGAGTGCCCTGAACACAGCGCAGGCCGATGCGCGTGCGCCCCCAGGCCGCTTGATGAGCGGGCAGGTAGGGCTCGATCTTGTCGCAAGGCGCGAGCTTCAAGCGCGGGTCCAACTGCCCGACTTGCACTTCAATGCGGGCCGGCTGGCTCAAGACTTGTGCCGCGCCCTCGCGCGCCAACTTTTCCAGTTGGGGGGCCATCAGCGTCACCAGCGCATCGCCCGGCTTGGCGGGGGCGGGGCTGGTTGGAGCGGGCACCACTGCCTGCGCTTGCACCGCCACCGCGCCAGCCGCCACCATGCCGCAGGCAAGGCCTCGGCAAAGCGTGGTCCAGGGCAGGGCAAAGGGTGTCGGCATAGGGGCAGCTTAGAGGCTATTCAGAGGCCCCCATGGTGACAGGCTGCGCCGAATGGCTGAGCCGGGAAATGCATGGCGAGTCGGGCGCTTTTCGGATCTACAGCGTGCGCCATGGCTTCTCACAATCGGCGCAAGGCCGGGACTCTTGTTTCGAATGTCGGCCCTTTGCATCTCTTTCTTGAGCCCTTTTGCAGGAGCCCTCCATGCTCAATCGACTGACCCAAGCGCTGGACTTCCAGGCCACGGCCCTGTCATTGCGCGCGGAGCGCCAGCGCCTGATCTCCAGCAATATCGCCAATGCGGACACGCCCGGCTATGTGGCCCGCGACATGGACTTTGCGCAAGCCTTGCGTGAAGCCACTCAAGGCCTGCCGCCGCCCAGCCAGTTGGCAGCCACCAGCCGCGGCCACATGCAATTGCAGATTGGGGCGCGCAGCGAGTCGGGCCTGCGCTATGCCGCAGGCAGCCAAACCAACCTCGACAACAACTCGGTGGACATGGACCGCGAGCGCGCCACCTTTGCCGAGAACTCGGTGAAGTACGAAGCCACCTTGCGCTTCATCAACGGCAGCGTGCGCACCATGCTCGATGCCATGAAGAGCCCGAGCCAGGGCTGATGACAGGAGTCGATCATGAGCATGTTCAAGGTCTTTGATATCTCTGGCAGCGCCGTCAGTGCGCAAAGCCAGCGGCTCAATGTGGTGGCCTCCAACTTGGCCAATGTGGACACCGTGGCCGGTCCGGACGGCCAAGCCTACAAGGCGCGGCAAGTCGTGTTCCAAACCGTGCTGATGAACGCCTCGGGCGCAGCCGCCAAAGGTCAGGCCGAGAGCCCTGTCACCGCGTCGGCGGGCGTGCGGGTGTCCAACGTCACCGAAGACGCCACGCCGGGCCGCAAGGTGCGCGACCCTTCGCACCCAGCCGCAGATGCGGAGGGTTATGTGACCTTCAGCAACGTCAACGCCGTGGAGGAGATGGTCAACATGATCTCCGCCTCGCGCTCCTACCAGAACAACATTGAAGTCATGAACACGGCCAAGAGCCTGTTGCTCAAGACCTTGCAAATGGGCCAAGGCTGACGCGTCAGCGCCGCCTAGCCACTCCGCTTCACCTCTCCATCAGGGCTCCCCATGACCTCCGTCACCTCCACCACAGGCACCAGCAGCACTCAGACCAACGCCCTCGCGGGCGGCAGCCCCAGTGCGACGGAGCAGTCTGACCGCTTCTTGAAGCTCTTGGTCACGCAAATGCAGAACCAAGACCCGCTCAACCCCTTGGACAACGCCCAAGTCACCAGCCAGATGGCGCAGATCAGCACCGTCAGTGGCCTAGAGAACCTCAACACCAGCTTGGGCGGCCTGTCCACTCAGTTCGGCCAGCTTCAGGCCCTGCAGGCAGCAGCTTTGGTGGGGCATGACGTGGCCTTTGAAGGCAACTCCCTGCGCGTGCAGGGCACCAAGGCCGACGCCGGCTTTGAGCTGAAGAGCAAGGCCGACAAGGTTGTGATTGACATCACCACGCCAGGCGGCACAACCGTCGACCGCATCGAGATGAGCGCGCTGGATGCGGGCCGCCACGACATCAACTGGGAGGTGCCTTCCGCGTGGACGGGCACGGCCCTGAACTTCAAGGTCACCGCCACCGCCAATGGCAAGCCGGTGGAGTCCTTGGCGCTGGAGCATCAACGGGTCACCGCTGTCAGCAACTTTGCAGGCACGGTGGCGTTTGAGTTGGCCAATGGCGAGCGCCTGGCCCATGACGCTGTTTGGACCTATCTCTGATCCCCGCCCTCTCTTCGCTTTCCCCGCAGTAACGCTTTCAGTCAGGAGCACCCCATGAGCTTTCAACAAGGTTTGTCTGGACTCAATGCCATGTCCAAGAACCTCGAAGTCATTGGCAACAACATTGCCAATGCCAACACCTTCGGCTTCAAGGCCTCGCGCGCCGAGTTTGCCGACATGTATGCCAATGCCTTGAGCGGCAACGGCGGGCAAAGCGTGGGTATTGGCGTGACAGTGGCGGCGGTGTCCCAGCAGTTCTTGCAAGGCAACATCACGTCGACCGACAACCCCATGGACATGGCCATCAATGGCGGGGGCTTCTTCCAGCTGACCGATGGCTTTAACCCCATGACCTACTCGCGCAATGGGCAGTTCAAGGTTGACAAAGATGGCTTCATCACCAACAACGGGGGCCTGAAGCTGGTGGGCTATACCGCCGACCTGGAAGGCGTGATCCAGCCGGGGTTGGCTGTGCCGCTGCAGTTGCCGACCGCCGGCATTGCGCCCGCGCGTACCGATGAAATTGACATGGAGTTCAACCTGGACTCCCGCTTGGGCGTGACCGACCCGGGTCCGGCCGTGATACCGCGGGTGGACTTCTCCGACGCCACCACCTACAACAAAGCCACCTCCCTGACGGTCTATGACACCAAAGGCCAGCCGGTGGCCTTGACCTATTACTTCCAAAAGGCGGCGACCGACCAATGGAACGTCTACATCACGGCCAACGGCACCACCTTGGGCGGCAGTGCGGCGGACCCCCAGCCATTGACCACCTTGGCTTTTGAGCCCGGCGGCGCCAATCCCACACCGGTCAACATCACCCTGGACATTCCGTCCTCCACCAATGCCGCTGGCGCTGAAACCCTGGCCATCCCCGCAGTGGACCTGAGCTTCCGCGGCAGCACCCAGTTTGGTGCCGAGTTTGGCGTCACCAACCTGGCTCAAAACGGCTATGCGCCGGGCAAATTGGCCAGCATCGTGGTGGAGTCTTCCGGCGTCGTGATGGCGCGTTACTCGAATGGCCAGTCCAAGCCGGCGGGGCAGGTGGAGTTGGCCACCTTCCGCAATTTGCAAGGCCTGCAGCCGATTGGTGGCAATGGCTGGCAGCGCACTTTCACGTCGGGTGACCCGATTGTGGGCACACCCGGTGTGGGCAATATGGGCGTGCTGCAAGCCGGCGCACTGGAAGATTCCAGAACGGACTTGACGGGTGAGTTGGTCAATATGATCACCGCCCAGCGCAACTACCAAGCCAATGCGCAGACCATCAAGACCATGGACCAGGTCATGCAAACCTTGGTCAATCTGCGCTGATCGTGACTGAGTTGTTGTTCACCCGCCGGAGCCTGCCATGGACCGCATGATCTATCTGTCGATGACCGGCGCCAAGGCCGCGATGCACCGCCAAGAGGTGCTCTCGCACAACCTGGCCAATGTGTCGACCAACGGCTTTCGCGAAGAGATGGCGGCCTTTCGGGCGGTGCCGGTGCGGGGCGATGGCGCGTCCACCCGTGTCTTTGCCCTGGAGACGACGGTGGGCTACAACCCCGAGCCCGGTGCGGTGCAGCACACAGGCCGCAACCTCGATGTGGCCATGAAGGGCAATGCCTGGCTGGCCGTGCAAGCCCTGGACGGCACCGAGGCCTATACCCGCGCTGGGGGCCTGGACATGAACGCCGAAGGTCTGCTGGTGACGCGCAGCGGCCTGCAAGTGGTGGGCGATGGCGGGCCCATCACCGTGCCGCCGAATGCCGAAGTGCAGATTGCCTCGGATGGCACGGTCAGTGCGACCGTGGCGGGGGCCAGGCCTCAGACCATTGGACGGCTCAAGCTGGTGACGCCCGAGCAGCCATTGACCCGGGGTAACGATGGCCTCTTCCGTGGGCCCGATGGCGATTTGGACGCCGATGCCACCGCCCGTATTCAAGACGGGGTGTTGGAGGGATCGAATGTCAGCCCTGTGGAGACCATGGTCGCCATGATCACCGCCGCGCGTCAGTTTGAACAGCAGATGAAGCTGATGCAAACCTCTGAAAAGCAAGAACAAGCCGCGTCCAAGTTGCTGTCTAACGCGGGTTAAGGTCTGCCCTGAGCGTCGCACTGCGGTATCGTGCGCCTTTGCCCATACGCTTTGCCCAGACGCGATGAAGTCCTCCGCCCAAGACCTGGTGGGTGCCACCCTCTCTGAACACAATGGTGTGCGCTACCTGCACCTGGACTCCATCTGGATCCAAGGCGCGATGCGCATTGCCAAGCCCAACGCGCTGGAGCTGGAATACATCCAACGCATGATGGCCTGGATGCTCTGGCGCCCCACCGAGGAGCTGACCACCGGCCACAGTGTGCAGCTGGGCTTGGGGGCGGCGGCCATCACCCGCTTCAGCCACAAGGTGCTGCGCATGCGCACCACGGTGGTGGAGATCAATCCCACCGTCATCAGCGCCTGCAAGCTGTGGTTTCGCCTGGGCGATGACGACGCCAAGCTCAGCGTCGTCAACACCGATGCTGCGCGCTGGGTGCGCGACCCCGCCAACCGACATGAAGCCCAGGTCTTGAATGTGGACCTCTACGACCACGAGGCCGCAGGCCCGGTGTTGGACGACGAAGACTTTTATGCGGCTTGCCGAGACGCGCTGGACGAAGGCGGCCTGATGACCGTCAACCTCTTCGGCCGCGACGCCAGCTTTGCCCGCAGTGCGGGGCGCATTGCGCGGGTGTTTGGCCTCGACCAAGTCTGGAGCCTGCGGCCCACCAAAGAGGGCAATACCGTCATCGTGGCGGCGCGCGGTGTGCAGGTGCCTGACCGGGCCACCTTGACCGCTCGGGCTGAGCATATTGAAGCCCGTTACGAGTTGCCTGCCCGCAAGTGGCTGCGCATGGTGCGCCCGCTGGACCCTGCGGTGCTGGCCTGACCTTCTTTGTTGACCCTGGCGCCATGAACACCAAGACTGCCCCGACCCGCTCTCTGCCCAAAGGCCGTTTGGAGCTGCGTCAGCTCCTGGCCTGGATGAAGGAAGACGGCGTGCTGCCTGGCCCCGAGGCCGAGCGCTTGGCCAAGCGCTATGCCCAAACCGGCTCCAGCCTGCATCCGCTGATGCGCCTGGGCGGCGCCGGCTTGAGCGACGCGCGCAACGGCCAGGCCTTGAGCACCACCAGCCTCACCGCCTGGTTGGCAGACCGCTTCAACCTGCCGCTGATGAAGATCGACCCGCTGCGGGTGGACGCGAGCCGGGTCACCGAGGTCATGTCCCAGGCTTATGCCGAGAGCCGCCGCTCGTTGCCTCTGCAGCTCACGCCCAAGCACGTCACCATCGGTACGTGCGAGCCGTTTGACACCGACTGGGTGCACGAGATTGAGGCTCATGCCAAGCGGCCGGTGAAGCTGGTGGTGGTGGCGCCCGATGACATTGCGCGTTACACCGCAGAGTTCTACCAGTTGGCCACCAATGTCCGCGTGGCACGCAAGAGCAACGAGAGCGCCTCGGCGGCCGCCAGCTTTGAACAACTGGTGGACCTGAAAAGCCGCGACAACCTGGACGCCAACGACCAGGGTGTGGTGCAACTGGTGGATTGGCTGTGGCAGTACGCCTTTGACCAGCGCGCCAGCGATATCCACCTGGAGCCTCGCCGCGACATGGGCGCGGTGCGCTTTCGCATTGATGGTGTCTTGCACACCGTGCACCAGGTGCCACAGGCCGTGATGCTGGCCATGACGGCGCGAATCAAGCTGCTGGGCCGCATGGACGTGATCGAGCGCCGCAGGCCGCAAGACGGCCGCATCAAAACACGCCGCCCTGATGGCGGCCCCAATGGGGGGGCTGAGGTCGAAATGCGGCTGTCCTCCTTGCCCACCGCCTTTGGCGAAAAGCTGGTGATGCGGATCTTCGACCCCGGTGCGGCTGACAAAAACTTCGACGCCCTGGGCTTTTCCCCCGATGAAGCCAAACGCTGGGGTGAGCTGATCACCCGGCCCCACGGCATCATCTTGGTCACCGGCCCCACGGGCTCGGGCAAGACCACCACGCTCTACTCCACGCTCAAGAAGCTGGCCACCGAAGAGGTCAACGTCTGCACGGTGGAAGACCCGATCGAAATGATCGAGCCGGCCTTCAACCAAACCCAGGTGCAGCCGGCCGTTGAGCTGGGTTTTGCCGAGGGCCTGCGCGCCCTGATGCGGCAGGATCCGGACATCATCATGGTCGGCGAAATCCGCGACCTTGAAACCGCGGAGATGGCCATCCAAGCCGCGCTGACCGGCCACCTGGTGTTCAGCACCCTGCACACCAATGACTCGCCTTCGGCCATCACCCGCCTGATCGACCTGGGCGTGCCGCCTTACCTGATTTCCGCCACGGTGATTGGCGTGTTGGCTCAACGCTTGGCCCGCTCACTGTGCCCCTCGTGCAAGAAGCCGGACCCGACGGTGACCCGAGAGTCCTTGAATGCTCTGGCCAAGCCCTGGGCCTTGGGCGGTGCGGTGCGCGCCTACAAGGCGGTGGGCTGTGAGGCCTGCCGCAACACTGGCTACCGTGGCCGTGCGGCGCTCTATGAGCTGATGCAGATCGACGATGCTTGCCGCGATGCACTGCATCCCGAACTCGACATGGCCGCGCTGCGCAAGCATGCGGTGTCTGAAGGGCTGATGCCGCTGCGCATTGCCGGCCTGGCCAAGGTGGCTGAAGGCGTGACCACGCTGGATGAAGTGCTGCGTGGCACACCGCGCTGGGAAGCGGGCAAGGCCTGAGGTCGCGCGCAGGCGGCGCTCGCAGCCGCGCTTTGCATGTCGATTATTGGGGGCTGCTGATAGGGATTACCCGGCAGTCCGCCCCTGCATCGCCTTACGTGTATTCCACAGCGCCGGCAGGGTGAGCCGTTCATAGAATTCACGCAGTCACTGCAACCGTGAGGAGACTGCGTTGAAAATTAAAAGTCAAAGGAACTTCTGGTCCGGCCTGATGTTCATTGCCATCGGACTGTCGTTCGCCTGGGGTGCCACCAACTACAGCTTTGGCAGCTCGGCCAACCCAGGCCCCGGCTACTTCCCCTTCGGCCTGGGGCTGATCTTGGCGGTCCTGGGCGCGCTGGTGATCTTCACGGCGCTGACCATTGAGACCGCCGATGGCGACCCGGTCGGTGCCTTTGCGTGGCGGCCCCTGTTGATCATCTTGGCCTCGGTGGCCTTGTTCGGTTTCTTGCTGCCGCGTTTGGGCATGGTGATCTGCCTGCCTCTGCTGGTCATTGCCTCCAGCGTGGCCAGTGACGAGTTCACTTGGAAGGCGTCGCTCATCAATGCTGCCGTGCTGATCGCTTTGTCGTATGCCGTGTTTGTGGCGGGCTTGAAGCTCACCATTCCGTTGTGGCCCACCATGTTCGGTGCCTAAGGAGTAGCTGACCATGGATCTCTTATCCAATCTGGGCCTGGGCCTGCAGACGGCCTTCACCGTCACCAACCTTCTCTACGCTTTGGGCGGTGCCATTCTGGGCACCCTGATCGGTGTGCTGCCGGGCTTGGGGCCGGTGGCCACCATCGCCATGCTGCTGCCGTCCATCTATGCCCTGGACGCGACGCCTGCGCTGATCATGCTGGCCGGCATTTACTACGGCGCTCAGTATGGTGGATCGACCACCGCCATTTTGATCAACGTCCCCGGTGAATCCAGCTCGGTGGTCACCGCCATCGACGGCTATGCCATGGCCCGTCGCGGCCGCGCTGGTGCTGCGCTCGCGGCGGCCGGTTTGGGCTCCTTCTTCGCTGGCTGCGTGGGCACTTTGATCATCGCGGCCTTCGCGCCGCCGCTGACCGAGCTGGCCTTCAAGTTCGGCCCGGCCGAATACTTCAGCCTGATGACCCTGGGCTTGATCGGCGCCGTGGTGCTGGCCTCAGGCTCCTTGGTCAAGGCCATCGGCATGATTGTGCTGGGCCTGCTGCTGGGGCAGATCAACACCGACGTTATTTCGGGTGTGCCACGCTACAGCTTTGACATCCCTGAGCTGACCGACGGCATCGGCTTTGTGACCATCGCCATGGGCGTGTTCGGCTTTGGCGAAATCATTGCCAACCTCGGCCGTCCCGCCGAACACCGCGAGGTCTTCACCAAAGACGTGAAGGGCTTGTGGCCCACGGCCCAAGACTTCAAAGAGGGCTTCCCGGCCGTGCTGCGGGGCACGGCCCTGGGCTCCATCCTGGGCGTGCTGCCCGGCGGCGGTGCCTTGCTGGCGTCCTTCGCGGCCTACACGGTCGAGAAGAAGATGCGCATGGGTGCCAACGAGGTGCCTTTCGGCCAGGGCAATATCCGCGGCGTGGCGGGCCCCGAGTCGGCCAACAATGCCGGCGCACAAACCAGCTTCATCCCCATGCTGACCTTGGGCATTCCGCCCAACCCGGTGATGGCGCTGATGGTGGGCGCGATGACCATCAAGGGCATCCAGCCCGGTCCTCAAGTGATGACGGCCAACCCCGAGCTGTTCTGGGGCCTGATCGCCTCGATGTGGATCGGCAACCTGCTGCTGGTGATCTTGAACCTGCCCTTGATCGGCATCTGGATCAAGCTGCTGACCGTGCCTTACCGCGTGCTCTACCCGGCCATCCTCACCTTCTGCTGCATCGGCCTGTACACGCTGAACAACAACAACTTCGACATCTACATGGCGGTGCTGTTCGGCTTTGTGGGCTATGTCTTCTACAAGCTGAGCTGCGAGCCTGCGCCATTGCTGCTGGGCTTCATCTTGGGCCCCATGATGGAAGAAAACCTGCGCCGCGCTCTGCTGCTCTCGCGTGGTGACTGGAGTACCTTTGCCACCCGGCCACTGTCCGCAGGCTTGCTGCTGGCGTCCCTGGCCATGATCGTGGTGGTGCTGCTGCCCTCGATCCGCTCCAAGCGGGAAGAGGCGTTCCAAGACGATTGACGCCTGGCGCCTGACACCTCGCAAGGGCTGACTTTGGTCAGCCCTTTTTCATGGTGCTGTCGCATAAACACGTCGCACCGCACAGGCCAGGCTGGACCTGAACACCCACTTGCCCCTACAGTGCGGCCCTCTTCGCGCGCCACGGCTTGCACGGCCCCCGCAAGGGCGGCGCACCCCCATCCATCGACTTCACAAGGAGAACAATATGCAAAAGAACACGACCTCCCTGTGGGCTGGGTCGACGGTGGCTGAGTTGTTGCACTGAGCAGCCTCACCGCACTTCTTTTCGCGCCCCACTGAGCACCGCTTTGCGCGGTGCGGTGGCTTGCGCGCGTCTGTCCCAGTCCGGTTTCATCACTTTGAATCTGGATTTTTATGGGCAATTTTGTCAAGGTCTTGTCGGACCGCGCCTGCGTGGTCGCGACGGACTCGACGTGGATGGAAGATGCAGCGATTGCACAGCTGCTGACCACCGCGCAATTAGAGGGCATGCAACGCGTGGCGGGCATGCCGGATCTTCATCCTGGTCGCGGCAACCCTGTGGGTGCGGCCTTTTTCTCAAAGGACATCATCTACCCCACGCTGGTGGGGAACGATATTGGCTGCGGCATGGCGCTGTGGCAAACCGACCTGTTGGCCAGCGCCGTGCGCCTCGACAAGTTGGACAAACGCGTTGGCAATATTGATGGCCCGCTGGAGGATCTTGAACTGCGCGATCAAGCCGCGCAGGCGCAGGGTCTGGCGCCTGGCGAGCACCTGGCATCACTGGGAACCATCGGCGGCGGCAATCACTTTGCTGAGTTTCAGCAGGTGGACACGGTCTATGTTGAACAGGCGGTGTCCGATCTCGGTCTGAGCCCGCGCCATCTGCTCTTGCTGGTGCACAGTGGCTCGCGCGGTTTGGGCGAGCGCATCCTGCGCCGGCATGTCGAGGCCTTCGGTCATCGGGGCCTGAAGGCCGGGGAAGACGCGGCCGTGGCCTATCTCCGAGAGCATGATGCCGCCCTACTGTTTGCGCGCTGCAACCGTGGCTTGGTCGCACAGCGGCTGCTGAACAATGTGCGTGCACAAGGCGAGTGCGTGCTCGATGTGCACCACAACTTTGTGGCCGCTGCGAGTGTGGGCGGACAGCAGGGTTGGTTGCATCGCAAAGGTGCGACGCCTTCCGACCAAGGGCCAGTGATGATCCCTGGCTCCCGCGGGGACTACAGCTACTTGGTCAGGCCACGTCGCCTGTGCCACGACACCCTGTTGTCGTTGGCGCATGGGGCAGGTCGCAAGTGGATTCGCTCGGCCTGCAAAGACCGCTTGTTCAAGCTGACGACCCCCAGCCAAATGGGCCGGACGGCGCTGGGCAGCCGCGTGATCTGCAACGACCGCCAACTCATCTATGAGGAAGCACCGCAGGCCTACAAAGGCATCGACAGCGTGGTGCAGGCCTTGGTGGGGGCGGGCCTGATTGAGCTGCTCGCACGGCTTAAGCCCGTGCTGACCTACAAGACCCGCGGGGAGTGCTGCGAATGATCATGCTGCAACTGACGGCCAACACAGGCCCAGAGGAATGCTGCTTGGGCGTTCGCAAAGCACTGGCTCGCTTGCTTGAAGAGGCGCATCAACAAGGCGTTCGCACCGAGCTGCTAGAGCAAGTAGCCAGCGCAATGGAGGGCAACCTTCGCTCGGTGCTCGTGGCGCTGGAAGGCGCGCAGGCGCGCACGCTGGCAGCGCAGTGGAGCGGCAGTCTTCAATGGATCAACGTGAGCCCTTACCGGCCAGCGCACAAGCGGAAGAACTGGTTCATTGGCGCTGAGGCCTTTGAGGACGAAGCCACCGATGGCCAGGATCAGGCGCTGCGTGAACAAGACTTGTGCTTTGAAACCTTGCGCGCGAGTGGCCCTGGCGGTCAGCATGTCAACAAAACCGATTCGGCGGTGCGCCTGACCCATCTGCCGACGGGTCTGAGCGTCAAGGTCCAAACCGAGCGCAGCCAGCATGCCAACAAACGCTTGGCCCGCGCCTTGTTGAGCCACAAGCTGGCCGACAGGGCCAGTGCCGCAGATCGAGCCGCGCGTCAGCAGCGCTGGATCCAGCACCACGGGGTGGAACGCGGCAATGCGATCCGGGTGTTCAAGGGCCCGGGGTTTGTGGAGGCGTGCTGAGCGCCGCTTGCTCCGCTGACTTCTTGGCCGGGGTGGCACGCGCTCCACCCCCACTTCACCCCCGTGTCGGCGGTCTTTTGGCTTCGATGCGGGGGGCTGTGGCGCCGCTGAGTCATTCGGGGTTTGCACTAATGCAACCGATTGCAATAAGCTGGGAACATCACAACGTCTTCAAGGGCTTCCGTGCGCTACGTGTGGTTGCCATCGAAGAATTTCCCCCAAAAACACCCAAGACCGCTGCGCTCGGCACTCTTTTCCACCCTCGGAGACGCATTTCATGAAGACGTTTGCAACCTTGACCCCAGTGTCCCTGGCCATCCTGATGGGCTTTGCGGCCACGGGCGCACATGCCCAGACCGCCGCTGCTGATGACAAGGCAGAGGCCAAAGCTGACACCTTGCAACTTGAACGTGTGGTGGTGACGGGTACGTCCACCGCCCGCTCGAAGATGAAGCAGTCGGTGTCGGTCTCGACCTTGGATGCGGAGCAGTTGCAAAACGCGGTGGCCTCCAGTGCCGCTGATGTGCTGCGTAATGTCCCTGGCGTGCGTGCTGAGGCCAGTGGCGGCGAAGGCAATGCCAACTTGGGCGTGCGTGGCCTGCCCATGTCCGATGGCGGCGGTCGCTATGTCCAGTTGCAAGAAGACGGCCTGCCCGTGATCTTGTTCGGTGACATCTCCTTCGCCACGGCCGACCAGTTTGTCCGCGCCGACTACATGACCGACACCGTTGAAGCCATTCGTGGCGGCTCCTCGGCCACCATGACCACCAACGGCACTGGCGCCATCGTCAACTTCCGCAGCAAGACCGGCAAGACCAACGGCGGCGCTGTGGGCCTCGGCCTCGGCTTGGATCATCGTCAGCAGCGCTTGGATTTCGCCTACGGCACCAAGGTGGCTGATGGCCTGAACCTGCAGTTTGGTGGCTTCTATCGCATCGGCGAAGGCACACGCAACACCGACGCGACGGTCGAGAACGGCGGTCAGTTCCGCGCCGCTTTGACCAAGGATCTGGGGCAGGGCAGCTATCTGCGCCTGAACCTCAAGAGCCTGAATGACCGCACACCCACCTACTTGCCAGTGCCCGTCACCACCTCGGGCAGCAAGATCAACACCATCCAAGGCATTGATCCGCGCACGGCCTTCTTCGTGAATTCGCGGTTCGCCAACGACACCGTGGTCGACAAAAACGGCAACACCGTCAACACCAACCCACAAGATGGTTTGGCAGTGCAGGTCAACTCGATTGGCATCGAAGGCCAATTCAACCTGGGCAACGGTCTGAGCTTCAGCAACCGCTTCCGCAAGAGCGACATCACGGGCCGCTTCATCGGTGTCTTCCCGGCTGGCGGCGCGGCCACGGATGCCGCCAACGGCGCCAACCAATACACCGGCACAACGCCGGTGTTCTCGGCCCACATCTTCAACACCTCGTTGGACGACATGGGCAACGTTTTCAATGACGCCCGCCTGCAAAAGGAATTCAAGCTCGATGGCAACGCCAAGCTGACCGCTACCGGTGGCTTGTTCTCGGGCATCCAGAACATCGGCCAGACCTGGTACTGGAACCGCTACAACATTGGCCTGACCGGCGACGGTGCGGCTCTCTACGACAACACCGGCAAGGTCACCACCCAGCCCGTGGGTGATGCCACCACCACCTGGGGCGGCTGCTGCTTCCGCAACCTCGATGTGCGCGTGACGGCGATGGCGCCCTATGCAGCGGTGACTTATGACAACGGCCCATTGAGCGTGGACGGCAGCATCCGCTTTGACAAGCAGCGCGGCACCGGCACCCAGAAGTTTGGTGATGCGGCCAGCGGCAACACCTGGAACCCCGCCAAGACCAACACCATTGGCTGGAGCACCAGCGGCACCTCTTATTCCTTGGGCGGCAACTATGAGCTGAACAAGGGCATGGCCACCTTTGCCCGCTTCAGCCACGGTGTGACCTGGAAGTCACCGGACCGCGTGGTGTGGGATGCCGATGTGGACAGCGGCCGTGCGCCCTATCCCGTCAGCAAGATTGACCAGTTTGAAGCCGGTGTGAAGTACCGCACCCAGGGCTACAGCGCCTTTGTCACGGCCTTCTTGGCCAAGACCAAGGAAGGTGCAGGCTTTGAGTTGACCACCCAGACCGTCAAAGAAAACGCCTACAAGTCGCAAGGCATTGAAGCTGAATTGGCAGCCAGCTTTGGCGACCTGCGCCTGACCGGCGGCTTCACGCTGACCAATGCTGAAATCACCTCGGGTGCCAACACCGGCAAGACCCCGCGTCGCCAAGCCAACTTGGTCTACCAAGTCTCGCCCAGCTATGTCTTTGGCCCGGTGGAAGTCGGTGGCAGCTTGATCGGCACCACCAAGTCCTACGCCCAGGATGACAACGTGGTGGTCTTGCCTGGCTATGCCACGGTCAATCTGTTCGCCAACTACGAGGTGGCCCGCAACCTGACCGCTTCCCTGGGTGTGAACAACCTGTTCAACACCTTGGGCTACACCGAAGCCGAAGGCCAAGGCAACTTGACCAACAACCCGCTGTACATTGCCCGCGCCATCAACGGTCGCAGCGCACGCGTGTCCTTGAAGTACAGCTTCTAAGCGCCTTGCCAGAGCAGGCCTGCCCTGCTCGCTCTTCACAGGTCAAGAAGGGCGCCGCCGACGGTGGCGCCCTTTTCACTCCAGGCATCGCCAGATCATGAGCGCACTCAAGCCCCACCTCTCGCTGTCGCAGATCATCAATATGAATGTCGGATTCTTCGGCATTCAGTTCAGCTTTGGTCTGCAACAGGCCAATATGAGTCCCATTTATCAGTACCTCGGTGCTGACGAATCCAAGCTGCCGCTGCTGTGGTTGGCGGGGCCGGTCACGGGCCTGTTGGTGCAGCCGATTGTGGGCGCCATGAGCGACCGAACCCAGAGCCGCTGGGGCCGTCGAACGCCCTACTTTTTGATTGGTGCCATTCTGTGCAGCCTGGGCCTCTTGGCCATGCCCTACAGCCCGACGCTGTGGTTTGCAGCAGGTCTGCTATGGATCTTGGATGCCGCCAACAACGTCACCATGGAGCCCTACCGGGCCTATGTGTCCGATCGGCTCAATCAAGACCAGCATGCCCGCGGCTTCTTGACCCAAAGCGCCTTCACCGGCTTGGCGCAAACGCTGGCCTACCTCACGCCCAGTCTCTTGGTGTGGATGGGCATGAACAAAGATGCGGTCGGCGATAACCACATCCCCCAAGCCACGCTGACCGCCTTTTTGATTGGCGCCTTGCTGTCCTTCACCACGGTGTGGTGGTCCGTCAAAAAGGTGCCCGAGCTGCCGCTGACCGATGAGGAGCGACAGCGCATTGCTGCAGCCCCGAAAGGCGTTGGCGCCACTCTGGCGGAGATCGTCGATGCGATCAAGCACATGCCGCCCACCATGCGTAAGCTGTGGTGGATGAAGCTGTTCCAGTGGTACGGCATGATGTGCTACTGGATCTACATCGTCCCGGCCTTGGCCAAGACCATGTTTGCCACCACAGACGCTCAGTCTGCGGGCTTCAGAGACGCCAGTTTGCTCAACGGCCAGATCGGCGGCTTCTACAACTTCGTGGCCTTCTTGGCGGCCTTTGCGATGCTGCCCTTTGTGCGGCGCTGGGGCCCGAAGGCCGTGCACGCCACCTGCCTGCTGGCCGCTGCCTTGGGCATGTGGATGCTGCCCACCATCCAAGACAAAGCCTTGCTGTTCTTGCCCATGATCGGCATCGGTTTGGCTTGGGCTTCCATCATGGGCAACCCCTATGTGCTGCTGGCCGGCAGCATTCCCCCAGAGCGGGCCGGGGTCTACATGGGCATCTTCAATATGTTCATCGTGATTCCCATGCTGATCCAGATGGTCACCTTGCCGCTGATCTATCACAGCGTGCTCGGTGGCCAGCCTGACAACGTGATTCGCCTGGCCGGCGTGCTGCTGGCCTGTGCGGCAGTGGCAGTGCTGCGCGTCCCAACGGCTGCTTCCAAGTGACACTTTGATGAAGAACCAAGTTCAACTCATTACCTATGTCGACCGCTTGAGTGGTGGTGGCATGCGCGAACTCAAGGCCTTGCTGGAAGGGCCGCTGAAGGGCTTGTTTGGTGGGGCGCACCTGCTGCCTTTCTTCTATCCCATTGACGGCTCAGACGCCGGCTTTGACCCGATCGATCACACGCAGGTCGACCCGCGCCTGGGTGATTGGTCTGATGTGCGCGCCTTGTCCGAGACGGTGGACATCATGGGGGACGTGATCGTCAACCATGTGTCCTCGGAGTCTCCGCAGTTCAAGGACTATGCCGCCAAGGGCGCGGCCTCGGCCTATGCGGGCCTGTTCTTGACACATGCCTCGGTGTTCCCGCAGGGGGCCACGCAGCAAGACTTGTTGAGCATCTACAGGCCACGCCCAGGCCTGCCTTTCACGGTGACCACGCTGGCCACGGGTGAGAAGGAATTGCTGTGGACGACCTTCACGCCACAGCAGTTGGACATCGATGTGAGCCACCCCCAAGGGCAGGCGTATCTGCACAGCATCCTCGACACCTTTGCGGCCAACGGCATTGGCATGGTGCGCCTGGACGCCGTGGGCTACGCCATCAAAAAGGCGGGTGCCAACTGCTTCATGATGCCCGAGACCTTTGACTTCATTGCCGAGTTTGCACAGCAGGCTCGGGCGAGAAAGATCGAAGTGCTGGTCGAGGTGCATGCCTACTATCAGCGGCAGATCGAGATCGCAGCCAAGGTGGATTGGGTGTATGACTTCGCCCTGCCGCCCCTGGTGCTGCACGCCCTGTTTTTCGGGCAGAGCGGCCCGCTCAAGCGCTGGATCGCGATTCGCCCCAACAACGCTTTGACGGTGCTGGACACCCATGACGGTATTGGCATCATCGACATTGGTGCTGACGCCGCGGACCGCCAAGGCTCGCCGGGGCTGGTGCCGCCTGAAGAGCTCGATGCTTTGGTCGAGCGCATCCATGCCAACAGTGGGGGTCAAAGCCGCCAAGCCACGGGTGCTGCCGCTTCCAACCTGGACCTCTACCAAGTCAACTGCACCTTCTTCGACGCCTTGGGCGCCGATGACTCGGCCTACTTGGCAGCTCGCGCGATCCAGTTCTTCATGCCCGGCGTCCCTCAGGTCTACTATGTGGGCTTGTTGGCGGGGCGCAATGACATGAGCCTGCTCGAGCGCACCCGGGTTGGGCGCGACATCAACCGCCACCACTACACCGAGGGCGAAGTTCACGCCCAATTGAAGCAACCCGTGGTTGAGCGACTGTGCGAACTGATTCGCCTGCGCAATCAACACCCTGCATTTGGCGGCCAGTTTGAATGCGCGGACAGCGCTGAGGACGCCTTGAGCTTGCGGTGGGTGAACAAGGATCAATGGGTCCACTTGCACGTGGACCTGCAGGCTCGGCAAGCGACGGTGGACATGACAACGCCTGAAGGCGGCACCACGCGCATGGCCCTGTGAGCGCGCCAAGGGCCACTTAGGTCGGCGGTTGGCGAGGGGCCTGAGAAAAGAGCGCGCCTCTCACCTTGGGCTGGGCTGGATGCGGGCCATTGCAGGCCTGTGCCCACCGACCTGACCGACATGGGCGACACTTGGGCCCATGCTCGTCTTTGATCACCAACACCCCGGCTACCCCAGTCATCGCCAGCCGCTGTTGGCCCGCAATGTCGTGGCCACCTCCCACCCTCTGGCGGCGCAGGCCGGTTTGCGCATCCTGGGGCAGGGCGGCAATGCGGTGGATGCGGCCATTGCCACAGCAGCGGCCATGACCTTTCTGGAGCCCTGTGCCAATGGCCTGGGCTCCGATGCCTTCGCCATCGTCTGGGATGGCCAGCGCCTGCACGGCCTGAATGCCTCGGGTGCCGCACCGCAGGCGTGGACGCCCGAGTACTTCAAGCAACGCTACGGTGCCGAGGCCACCAGCCCGCCGATGCGGGGTTGGGACGCCGTGACCGTGCCAGGCGCGGTGGGCGGCTGGGTCGCACTGCACGAGCGCTTGGGCCGACTGCCCTTTGCCGATGTGTTGGCGCCGGCCATCGAGATGGCGGAACGCGGCGAGGCCGTGCCGGTGCTGGTGCAGCGTGCCTGGGCCCGGGCCGCGCAAGTCACTGAGCTGACCCGCCAGCCGGGCTTCACCGAGATGTTCTTGCCCCGTGGGCGGCCGCCTGAGGTGGGTGAGCGCTTTCGCGCCCAGGGCGCAGCCCGCTTGCTGCGGGCAGTGGCCAGCAGCCGCGGTGAAGCGTTCTACCGGGGCGAGATTGCCAGTGCAATGGCCCGGGCGGCCAAAGAGCAAGGCGGTGCCTTGACCGAAGCCGACCTGGCCGCCTATCAAGCGGAGTGGGTCACGCCCTTGGCGCAGGGCTTTGAAGGCCATACCCTGCATGAGATCCCGCCCAACGGCCAAGGCATTGCGGCGCAAATGGCGCTGGGCATGTTGCAGCAGTTTGACCTGGCCGCCCTGCCCATTGACAGTGCCGCCTGCCAACACCTGCAGATTGAGGCCATCAAGCTGGCCTTCGCCGACCTGCATGCGCATGTCGCCGAGGCCCGGCACATGCACCTGCCCGTCAGCAGCCTGCTGGACCGCGACTACTTGGCGCAGCGCGCACGCCTCATCGACCCCCACCGCGCCCAGCACTTCGGCCCCGGCACGCCGCCCAAGGGCGGCACCATCTATCTGAGTACGGCCGATGCCAGCGGCATGATGGTGAGCTTCATCCAGAGCAACTACATGGGCTTTGGCTCGGGCGTGGTCTTGCCCGACTGGGGCTTATCGCTGCAGAACCGCGGCCATGGTTTCAGCTTGGATGCGGCGCATCCGAATGTGGTGGCGCCGGGCAAGCGGCCTTTCCACACCATCATCCCCGGCTTTTTGAGCCGCAATGGCCAGCCGCAAATGAGCTTTGGCGTGATGGGCGGGCACATGCAGCCGCAAGGCCATGTGCAAACCTTGGTGCGCATGCTCTGCCACCGCCAAAACCCGCAAGTGGCCTGCGACGCGCCGCGCTGGCGCTTTGAGCAAGGCCTGAGCCTCTCGCTGGAGCAGGGCGCGCCTGAGGCTTTGCGCGCAGGCTTGGCGGCGCTGGGCCACCAGCTCACCGACATCACCGACCCCGGCCAGTTTGGCGCCGGGCAATTCATTTGGCGTGATGACGCGCATGGTGGCTACATCGCCGCCAGCGACCCGCGCCGTGACGGTGCTGCCCTGGGGTTCTGATGCGCGTCGATCAGGTCAGCAAGACCTTTCGCGCTATAGGCCCTGGCCTGCTGCTGGCCTTTGGTGGTGCGCTCGGCTTTTCAGGCAAAGCCATCATCATCAAGCTGGCCTACCGCTACCCTGGCGTGGACGCCGTGGTGCTCATCCTCTGGCGCATGATGCTGGCGCTGCCGCTGTTCTTGCTGCTGGCTTGGCATGCTGGGCGCGGCAAGCCGCCGCTGACCCGGCGAGACAAGCTGGCCATTTGGGGTTTGGGCTTCAGCGGCTATTACCTCGCCAGTTTGTTGGACTTTATGGGTTTGGCCTACATCACGGCCTCCCTTGAGCGGCTCATCTTGTATTTAGGTCCCACCATCGTGTTGGCCTTGTCCGTGGTGTTTCAGGGCTACAAAGTCACTTGGCGTCATGGCTTAGCGCTGGCCATCAGCTATGGCGGCACGGTGCTGGTGTTTGGGCAAGAGCTGCACTTGCAGGGCTCGCATGTGCTGTTGGGCGCGGCCTTGGTGTTTGGCAGTGCCGTCAGCTATGCCATCTACATGGTGGCCAGCGGCGCCATGGTGGCGCGCTTGGGCTCGCTGCGCCTGGTGGGCTTGGCGTCCAGCGCAGCCTCAGTGTTTTGCATCGCTCACTTTTTGTGGGTCAAGCCACTGTCAGCGGCCCTGGTGCCCATGCCAGTGGTGTGGCTGTCGGTGCTCAATGCCACCTTGTGCACTGTGGCGCCGGTGCTGATGGTGATGATGGCCATCGAGCGCTTGGGCGCGCCCTTGGCCTCGCAGGCTGGCATGGTCGGTCCCATGGCCACGATTCTGCTGGGGGTCTGGATCTTGGGTGAGCCCTTCACCCCCCTGGTGCTGGTGGGAACCAGCTTGGTGCTCACTGGCGTATGGCTGTTGGCCAAATGGCGCTGAGACGCCAACAATCTGTGTAGATTTTTGGTTAGTTCCCCAGCAAGAGGGAGGCGCATGTCACCTTTCGTGCGCAAAAATCGTCTACTTGATGTGCCAGCCCAGCAGGGGGCTGTAGAGCTGCTGGCGCATTGACTCAGAGCTGCGCTCCAAAGCATGAAGGGCGAAAGCCTCAGTCAAGCCGCTCACCAAAGCAAAGCACCGGGCGGCACTCAAGTGGAACTCAGGGAGGTAGAAGATGAAGACTTTATGGACGAGCTTTCTGGCGGCCTTGTGCCTGCAAGCGCCCGCCGCACAGGCCCAACAAACGCAAAACATTGAAGATCATTGGCGCCCAGATTGCGGGTGCTATCGGCGCATCGACTGGGGCACTGAATCTTGGTTCGACCCGACCTATCCGGACACCTTTAAACAAGACTTCGACTTCTGGCCGGTCAGCCGCGGCGCCACCAAGCAGCCTTTGGTCATCTGGACGCATCCGGGCGGTGGTGTGAAACACATTCCCGTCCAAAGCGACCCCAACAACCCGACGCTCTACGACAAAATCATTCTGCCCGCCAAGGCGGCGGGCTTTGCGGTGGCGTCCATCGAGTATCGCCACCCGGTTCATAACGACTACATCGTCCCGCCGCCACACTGGGACATCGGGCTGGCTGTCCAAAGCCTGCGCAACATGGCTGATGAGTTGGGCATTGACCCGAACAACATCTTTTTGATCGGGGGCTCGCAAGGCACGCTGAATGTCTGGCAGGCTCAGCAAACCGACCTGAAAGTGGAGGGCGCCCAAGGGGCAGCGGGCCAGAGTTCGCTGGTCAACGCGGTGTATGCCTATAACGCGCAGGCCACCTACAGGGAGACCGAGAACGCCAAGTGGTTCCTGGTGCCCGAAGACCGCAAGGCCTACATCAAGGACTTCCGAAAGGACCACCCCCAATACGCCAACTTCGGCTCGGCCGCCAGCAGCGTGCATCGCCTGTCGCCACCGATCATGCTGAAGTTCGAGGCCCCATTTTTCAGGCGCTTGGTGACTCGTGGCGAAGCCAAAACACATCACCCCGATGCGGGCCTGAAGATCTGCGAAGCCTATCAAAAGGCCCGTATCGGCTCCCTCTGCCAGGCCATCGACAACATCCCCAAATCTGAAGACTACAAGGGCTTTACCGACTTCTTCCGCAGCCACTTGAAGTGACTTGGCTGAACGTGCAGGCGGGGGGCCCGCATGTGGAGCTTATCGCTTGGCCGACACCACAATGCCCAGCACAATCAAGCCGAAAGCCGCCAGGTGAAACCACTGCGGCCACTGGCCCAGCAGCGCGGCTGAAAAAATCCCCGCAAACACCGGCGTGAGGTTGCCAAAGAAGCCCGCAATGGCTGGCCCCACGGCACCCACGCCGATGCCCCAACTGCGATAGGCGATCAGGCTGGGCCCCACCGCCACGAACAGCAAGATGGCGCCGACCTGCCAGCTCCAGCGCCACTGCTCGGGGCTGACGCTGGCTTCAATGCCCGTGGCCAAGGCGCTCCAGCATAGGCCAAACACCATTTGCACCATCAAAAACGCGGCCCAGTCCCAGGCCGGGCGCTGCTCACCTTGCATATGCGCCGGTGGCCGCGCCAATTGCCAGCTGTAGAGGCACCAGGTGAAGATGGCCAGCAGCATCAGCAAGTCGCCCGGCACAAACTGCAGGCTCAGCAGGTTGCTGGGCTTGCCACGGGCAATCACCAGGACCACGCCTAACATCGACAGCGCCGCGCCAATCAGGTCCGCCGCGCGCGGCCGCACACCATAAAAGACCGCCCCAATGGAGAGCATCCAGATCGGCGAGCTGGCCGCAATCAGCGTCACGTTCAAGGGCGTGCTGGTGTGCAGGGCCATGTACTGCAGCGCGTTGTAGCAGCCCATGCCCAGCAGGCCCAGCATCGAGAGATAGCGCCAGCGCTGGGCAATGGCCTCGCGCTGGCGCAGCACGGCCCCGGCCAGCGGCAGCAGCAGCACAAAGGCAATGACCCAGCGCGCCAAGTTCATGGCCACCGGCGGAATGCTGCCCACCGCCATGCGGCCCACCACCGCGTTGGCCGCCCACATCAGCGGGGCCAGGGTCAGGAGCAGGGCAATGCGAGGGCTGAGGGGCTTGTTCGTCATGGGCTGCAAGCATAGCGGCCAGCCGCTACAGTCCCGCCATGGCTTTGAAATTCAATCAATGGCGCTGGGCGCTGCTGGTCTTGGCGTTGGCCGGTGGCGGTTTGTGGGCCGCCGCGCAACCCGCCGACAACGCCGCCTACAACCCGGCCAAGTCCCACCACACCCCCACCGGCTTTCAGAACCGCTACGGCGGCAATGAGATGAAGAGCCAGTGGGAGGTCATCAAGTGGCAGGCGACTCGCAGCAACCCGCCGCTGCCCGACCCGCCCCTGCCCACCGCCACGCCCGACTTCAACGCCCCCGGCCCCAGCACCACCTGGCTTGGCCACTCCACCATGCTGGTGCAGATGGGCGGCCTGCGCTTCATCACCGACCCGCAGTTCTCCGAGCGCGCCTCACCGGTGCAGTGGGCCGGGCCGCGTCGCGTGGCGCCACTGCCGGTTGACGTGGCGGCCTTGCCCAAGCTCGACGTGGTGCTGATCTCCCACAACCACTATGACCACCTGGATGTGGCCTCTGTGCAGGCCCTGGCGGCCCAGGCCGGTGGCGCGCCGCTGTTCATCGTGCCGTTGGGCGTGAAGGCGTGGTTTGAAGACCAAGGCATTCAGAATGTGGTGGAGCTGGACTGGTGGGACCGCCACCGCGTGGGCGCGGTGGAGTTTGTCCTCACCCCCGCCCAGCATTGGTCCAGCCGCACGCCTTTTGACCGCCGCGCCACGCTGTGGGGCGGCTTTGCAGCCCTGGCGCCCGACTTTCATCTGATCTACACCGGCGACACCGCCTACAGCCCCGACTTTGCCGACATCCGCGCGCACTTCAAGCCTGAGCAAGCGCAAGGAGGGTTCGATCTGGCCCTGGTGCCTATCGGCTGCTATGAGCCACGCTGGTTCATGAAGAACCAGCACATCAACCCGGCTGAAGCGGCGCAGATCCATCTCGACCTGGGCGCCAAGCAAAGTGTCGGCGTGCACTGGGGCACCTTTGAGGGCCTGTGCGACGAGCCGCTAGACCAAGCCCCCAAAGACCTGGCCCAGGCCCGCCAAGCCTTTGGTGTGCCTGACAATGCCTTTACCACCCTGCGCCTCGGCGAAACCCGCACCTGGCCCACACGATAAGATCGGCTCACAAAACTCTTCTGGCGTCGTTGGCCCGGCTTGCCGTACTCCGTGTACTGTCTGCGCCGGATCCGCCTAGCCAGAACCGCTGCGCTGAGTTTTGTGAGCCGATCAGACATCAGGAGATCCCCATGACCCACTCCAGCCGCGCCATCCGCATCCAAGCCTATGGTGGCCCCGAACAGCTTGAACTGGTGCACACCGAGGTGGGCGAGCCCGGCCCCGGCGAGATCCGCATCCGCCACCACGCGGTGGGCCTGAACTACATCGATGTGTATCAGCGCACCGGCCTTTACGGCAACCCGCTGCCGCTGGCCCTGGGCATGGAGGGCGCAGGCGTGGTCGAAGCCGTGGGCGAGGGCGTGAGCCACCTGCAGGTGGGCGACCGCGCCGCCTATGCCAGCCAGCCCCCCGGCAGCTATTGCGAGCGCCGCGTGATGCCTGCCAAATGCGTCTGCAAGCTGCCCGACGCCATCAGCTTTGACGAAGGCGCGGCCATGATGCTCAAGGGCCTGACCACCCAATACCTGCTGCGCCAAACCCAACCCCAAGGCGGCCTCAAGGCGGGTGACTTCATCCTCTTCCACGCCGCTGCGGGCGGTGTGGGCCTGATCGCCTGCCAATGGGCCAAAGCCATGGGCCTGCAGATGATTGGCACGGCCGGCAGCGACGACAAATGCGCGCTGGCGCGTGAGCTGGGTGCCAGCCACACCATCAACTACCGCAGCGAAGATTTTGTCGCGCGGGTCAAAGCCATCACCGGCGGCCAGGGCGTGAAGGCGGTTTACGACTCGGTGGGCGCCGACACCTTTATGAAGAGCCTGGATTGCCTCCAGCCCTTTGGCCTCTTGGCCACCTACGGCAATGCCTCGGGCAAAGTGCCACCGCTGGACATCGGCGTGCTGGCCGCCAAGGGCTCGCTCTATGTGACCCGCCCAACCCTCTTCACCCACATCGCCACCCGCGAACGCACCCAAGCCATGGCCGACGATTTGTTCGCCATGGTCACCAGCGGCCAAGTCAAGATCCGCATCGACCAACGCTACAAACTCGAAGACGTGGCCCAAGCCCACCGCGACCTGGAAGCCCGCAAGACCACGGGGTGCACCATCTTGACGGTGTGAAGGTGATTTGTGGACGCGTCGCTGAGCTGCGCATCTCTTCGAGTACGCAGCTCAGCTGCAGATGATGGCAGCGGGTCTGCGGTAGATAGAGCCGCGCACTTGGTGCCTGAGATTCGGGATCATGAACCTAGCTCAGGGTCCAACGGCCTTGAGTATCTGAGGCCAGCGTCGAAGGAGTAGCACGGTGGAGCCCACGCTCAAGCCCACTCCGCCAATGACGTGCAAGAGGACCGTGTGGTCATTGAACCACCGCACGCTGTGGTTCCACCAAGCCAAGTCCAGTCCCTGTGTTTCCAAGGTCGGGATCAGCAGCATGTGGAGCACGCTCAAGGGCGCCTCCACACCCAGTACGGTCATCACCGCCAGGCCATAGCCAATCGCAGGGGCGACCAGCACGAAGGTCCAGGGTCGCTCAAGTCGATGCCCAGGTCTGAAGGCCAAGCCCGTTGCGAGCAGAACGGGCAGATAAAGGGTCAAGCCCGACAGCAGCAGCTCCACCTGAGCCTCACAGCATCAGCATCTTCACCGCCACCGCCCCCAGCACGATGGCGATCGCATAGCGGATCAGCGCCAAGGGGGCGCGGGTGCTGATGAGCGCGCCGATCAGCACGCCGGGGATGGAGCCGACCAGCAGGCTGAGCAAGAGGGCGTAGTCCACATTGCCCATGGTCAGATGGCCCAGGCCCGCGATCATGGCCAGGGGGATGGCGTGGGCCAGGTCGGTGCCCACCAGCTTGGAGGGGGTCAGGCGCAGCGGGTAGAGGTAGACCAGCATCACCGTGCCCAGGGCGCCGGCCCCAATCGAGGTCAGGGTGACCAGCACGCCCAGCACCACACCGCCCAAGACCGTCAGCACCGGCTGCACATGCTTGAACTGCTCGGAGTTGGTGACGCGTATCTTGCGCCCCAGGCCCTGCAACTGGTCTTTGAACACAATGCCCAGGGCGGTGACGATGAGCATCACGCCCACCATGTCGATGATGAGGCCGCTCTTGACGCGGTTGGCCCCCGAGAAGCTCATCCAGGCCAAGGTCAGTGCGGCCGCAGGCAGGCTGCCCCAAGCCAGGCGCTTGACCACCTCCCAGTCCACGGTGCCATGGTTGTGGTGCACGCCCACCCCAAACATTTTGGTGATCGAGGCATAAAGCAGGTCAGTGCCGACAGCCGTCTGCGGCGACACGCCAAACACCAGCACCAAGATCGGCGTCATCAGGGCGCCGCCGCCCACGCCGGTCACACCCACCACCAAGCCCACCAGCAAGCCTGCCAGGGAGTTCATCCAATCCAGTGCCACGTTCGCCTTCCTCTACTCAGCCCCGGAGAGGCCAAACAGGGCGCATTCTGTCTGCCACTGCGGGGGCAAGGCGGGCTTTCCGCGCGCCAGGGGGCTGGATCCCCCACGCTTGAGGGGTCTTTTCAAGGCTCGCGGCCACAGTTCAGTGCACCAAAGAGGTGAAATGCAGCCACACCTGTTTTTGGGAAGCCCATGCACACCACCGTTCTTTCGTTTTGGTTTGAAGAGATTGAGCCCCGCCTTTGGTTTGCCACCGACAGCGCTTTTGATGCGCTGATCCGTCAGCGCTTTGAGGGCGTGATGAAGCAGGCTGCGGCGGGCGAGCTGTGGGCCTGGCGGGCCACGGCGCAGGGGCGCTTGGCCGAGATCATTGTGCTCGACCAGTTCTCGCGCAATGTCTATCGCCAAACCCCGCAGGCCTTTGCGCAAGATGCGATGGCGCTGGCCCTGGCCCAAGAGGCCGTGGCTGCCGGTGCGCTGCAAGCGCTGGAAGAGCGTCAGCGCAACTTCTTGCTGCTGCCCTATATGCACAGCGAATCAGCCGCTGTTCATGCGGTGGCCGAGCCTTTGTTCAAGGCGCATGCCTCCGCGTCTAGCCATGAATTTGAGCTGCGCCACAAAGCCATCGTCGACCGCTTTGGCCGCTATCCGCACCGCAACGCGATCTTGGGGCGGCCCTCTATGCCTGAAGAGGAGGCGTTTCTGGCGCTGCCGGGCTCGGGCTTTTGATACAGAGCGGGCTGTACGCGCGGGCTTAGGTGCCGCGGTGCAGGAGCATCTGCGCCACCACTGAGGCCGCAATCACGCCCGGCTCTTTGCCGCTGATGCCGGGCAGGCCAATGGGGCACACCATCTGGGCCAGTGCCTCAGGGCTGTGCCCCCGCTCGGCCAGGCGGTGCTCGAAGCGCGCGCGCTTGGTGGCAGAGCCAATCAGGCCCAGCCAGCCGGCGTCACCGCGTTGCAGCACCGCATGGGCTAACGCCAAATCTAAGGCATGGCTGTGGGTCAGGATGAGGTGGAAGTCGCCGGGCTGCGCATCGGCCACTTCGTCCTCTAGAGGCTGGGCGGCCACGGTGTGGATGTGGGCGGGCAGGGGGGCGGCTGGGAACTCAGCGTCGCGCTCATCCAGCCAGCGCACTGTGCAGGGCAGGGTGGCGCAGGCCTGCACAATGGCCCGGCCCACATGGCCCGCGCCATAGAGCTGCAGCCTGAAGCGCGGCGGTGGGCTGGCCCAGGCCGCCAGGCTCTGGGTGCTGAGGGGCTCAAAGTGCAGGCTCAAGGCGCCGCCACAGCATTGGCCCAAGCTGGGCCCTAAGCTGACGCTCCAGACCTCGGGCTCGGCCCGCCCTTGGGCCAATGCCTCGCGGGCGCGGGCAATCGCCTGCCATTCCAGGTGGCCGCCGCCAATGGTCCCGGCCACCTCGCTGGCGCTCACCAGCATGGTGGTGCCTTGTTCGCGCGGCACTGAGCCTCGGGTCGCGCCCACCCGCAGCAGCAGGGCGGCCTCCCCACGGGCTAACCAGGCTTCGGCGGTGGCCAGGGACAGCTCAGGAGCCGCAATCATGGCGTTGAACGTGCCCTTCAGGCTTGGACGGCATGGATCGCCCGCAGCAAGGCCTCGGGCGTGGCCGGGGCCGAGAGCGGTGGCTGGCAGCCGGGCGCACCACAGGCCGCCACGGCGTCGCGTAGGGCCAAGAACACGCTGAAGGCCAAGAGCAGCGGGGGTTCACCCACGGCTTTGCTGCGGTGGATGGTGTCCTCCACATTGCGGTTGGCAAACAAGCGGGTGTGCAAGGCCTCGGGCACATCATTGGCTGTGGGGATTTTGTAGGTTGAGGGCGCATGCGTCAGCAGCTTGCCCGTCTGCGGGTGCCAGACCAGCTCTTCCGTGGTCAGCCAGCCCATGCCTTGCACAAAGGCGCCCTCAATTTGCCCGATGTCCAAAGCCGGGTTGAGCGACTGGCCCACATCGTGCAGCAGGTCGGCACGCAGCAGCTTCCACTCGCCGGTCAGGGTGTCGAGCAGCACTTCGCTGACCGCTGCGCCATAGGCAAAGTAATAGAAGGGCCGGCCGTTCAAGGTTTGGCGGTCCCAGTGCAGGCCGGGCGTGGCGTAGAAGCCATCGGCCCACAACTGCACGCGCGCCAGATAGGCCTGGCCCACGGCGTCTTTGAAGCTCAGGCTTTGGCCCCGGGGGCCGTGGAGCTGGCCTTGTCTAAAGGCAATATCAGCCGCCGCACAGCCCCAGCCGGTGGCCACCAAAGCGGCCAGTCGCTCACGGATCTTGCGCGCTGCGTCTTGAGCCGCCTTGCCGTTCAGGTCGGCCCCTGTGGAGGCAGCGGTGGCCGAGGTGTTGGCCACTTTGCTGGTGTCAGTGGCGGTGATGCGCACCTGGGTCAGCTCCAGCCCCAGCTCATGCGCCACCACCTGCGCCACCTTGGTGTGCAGGCCTTGGCCCATTTCGCAGCCGCCGTGGTTCACCAGCACCGTGCCGTCGGTGTAGACATGCACCAGCGCGCCCGCTTGGTTGAAGTGGTTGACGTTGAACGAGATGCCGAACTTCACCGGGGTCAGCGCCAGGCCTTTCTTGAGCACCGGGCTGTGCGCATTGAAGGTGGCGATGTCAGCGCGGCGCTGGGTATAGCGGGCCTGCTCCACCAGCTCCGCCGCCAGGGCCGGCATGACGTTGTCCACCACCTTCTGGCCATAGGGCGTGGTGTTGCGCTCGCCGTCGCCATCTTGGCCATACCAATTGGCTTGGCGCACGGCCAGCGGGTCTATCTGCAAGTGGCGGGCGATGTGGTCGATGATGACTTCGGTGATCAGCGCGCCTTGCGGCCCACCAAAGCCGCGGAAGGCCGTGTTGCTTTGGGTGTGGGTGCGGGGCAGGGCGCCCAGCAGCGAGACCTCGGGCAGCCAGTACGCGTTGTCGATGTGGCACAGCGCGCGGGTCATCACGGGCGGCGAGAGGTCGGCCGAATGCCCGGCATGGCCCAGCAGGGTCACGTCCAGGGCCAAGAGGCGGCCTGCGTCGTCAAAGCCCACGGCCCAATCAAACTCAAAGCCGTGGCGGCGGCCGGTGATGAGCATGTCGTCATCGCGGTCTGGGCGCAGCTTCACCGGCCGGCGCAGCCGCGCAGCGGCCAGGCCGGCCACGCAGGCAAACAAGGCCGACTGAGACTCTTTGCCGCCAAAGCCACCGCCCATGCGGCGGCACTCCACCTGCACTTGGTGCTGCGGCCAGGCCAGGGCATGGGCCACCAGGGCCTGCATCTCGCTGGGGTGCTGGGTGGAGCACCAAATCTTCAGGCCGCCGTCGTCTTGCGGTGCGGCATAGGAGATCTGCCCTTCCAGATAAAACTGCTCTTGCCCGCCCAGGCTGAACTGGCCGCTGAGCCGGTGCGGCGCCTGCGCCATCGCGCTGGCCACACCGGCGCCCGACGCACTGCGGGCCAAGCGCATGGGCGGCACCACATGCTCGCCGGATGCATGGGCCTCGCGCAGTGAGAAGCGCGCAGGCAAGGGCTCGTGCTGGATGACTTTGGCGGCGAGGGCCGCCGCGCGGCGGGCAGCGTCGCGCGTCTGCGCCACCACCGCAAACACCGGCTGGCCCAGGTAGCGCAGCTCGCCCTGGGCCAAGATGGGGTCGTCATGCACGATGGGGCCACAGTCGTTGGGGCCGGGGATGTCCTCAGCGGTGAACACCGCCACCACGCCCGGCTGGGCTTTGAGCGCGGCCACATCAATGCCCAGCAAGCGGCCATGCGCCACGGGCGAGAGGCCTAAGGCGGCATGCAGCGTGCCTTGCAGCTCGGGCAAGTCATCGACATAGGCCGAGCGCCCGGTGACATGGCCCAGGGCCGATTCGTGCGGCAGGGACTGGCCCACCGGGCCTGTGGTGTGAACCGCGCCCATCACAGGGCCTCCTCGGTGCGATGGGCTGTCACGGCGTTGATGCGCCACGCGGACGCAGGCAGCGGGTTCGTCGGCCGGGTTGCCAGCCACAGGCGTTGCAGCAGCGCGGCGCAGCCTTGCTGGCGGTAGTCGCGGCTGGCGCGCAGGTCGGTCAGGGGGCTGAAGTCTTGGGTCAGGGCGGCTTGGGCGGCCTTCAGCGTGGCCTCGGTCCAGGCTTGGCCGCGCAGCGCGGCCTCGGTGTGCGCCGCGCGCTTGACGACGCCGGCCATGCCGCCAAAAGCCAAGCGCACGTCGGCAATGCGGGCCTCGTCGCCGCTGCCGTCCAGCCGCAGTGCAAAGCTCGCGCTCACCGCGCTGATGTCGCAGTCCCAGCGCTTGGAGAGCTTGTGTGCCTGCACCTGCCAGCCTGGCTGTCCGGGCGGGGCGCTGGCGCGGGTGTCCAGCGGCACGCTGACGCCGGTGATGAACTCGCCGCGCTGCAACTGGTTCTTCATGTAGTCGAGGTAGAAGTCTTGCAGCAGCAGGCTGCGCTGCTCTTCGCCGCGCCGCAAATGCAGGCGAGCGCCCAGGGCGATCAAGACCGGCGCAGCGTCCCCAATGGGCGAGCCATTGGCCAGGTTACCCACCAGGGTGCCGGCATGCCGCACAGGCGGCCCGGCAAAACGCTGGCCCATCTCTGCCAGCGTGGGCCAATGGCGGGCCAGGGCTTGCCAAGCGTCTTCCAAGGGCACGCCAGCGCCGATCAGCAAGCTGCCTTCGCGCTCCTGCATCTGGCGCAGGCTGGCCACATCGCCCAGCCAGATCATGCCGGGCAGGGTGCGCATCTGTTTGGTCACCCACAGGCCCACATCGGTGGCGCCGGCCACCAGGCGGGCGTCGGGGTGGGCCAGGCGCAGTGCGGCCAAGTCGTCTTCGCTGCGCGGGGCCCAAAACGGGGTGTCGCTGTGCGGCCAGTGCAGGGTGTGGCCACTGTGCAGCTTGTGCAGGCTCTGCAATTGTTCGCGCACGCCCTGCAAGGGCAAGGCCGGGGCGCTGCCGCCCGCCGGCAACATCTGCAGGCCGGCGTCGACGATGGGCCTGTAGCCGGTGCAGCGGCAGAGGTTGCCAGAGAGCGCCTCACTCACTGCAGCACGGCTGGGCTGGGTGCCCGCGCGGGCATGATGCTCGTGCAAGGCCGCTAGGGTCATGGTGAAGCCGGGGGTACAAAAGCCGCATTGGCTGCCGTGGCAGCGCACCAGAGCCTCTTGTGCGGGGTGCAGCGGCCCATCGGGCGGGGAAAGGTCTTCCACGGTCAGCAAGGCTTTGCCGTCCAAGGTGGGCAAAAAGCGGATGCAGGCGTTCACGGTGCGCAGGGCCAGGCCATCGGCGTGCACGGCCGCAGAGCCTTCTGCATCGTCGGCCAATTCCGCCACGATCACGGTGCAAGCGCCACAGTCGCCCTCGGCGCAGCCTTCTTTGGTGCCACAGGCGTGCTGGTCTTCGCGCAACCACTGCAACACGGTTTGCTGCGGGTTTCCTCGGGGGATCTCCACCACCTGGCCTCGGAAGACGAATCGCAAAGGGCGCGGGGTGTCGTGTGGGGCCATGGTGGTCGAGGGGAAAAGGCTGAAGGGAAGGGGTGAGCAGCGTGGTGCAGAACCCAGACGGTAAACCCAGTCGGGGTGATTGTGTATAGGGTTTGAAGCATGATTGGAATACGATCAACGATATGACGCAACAGCCGGATTTGGCGAACATCGACCTTCATCTTGTGAGGGTCTTGCATACCGTGATCAGTGAACGCAGTGTGTCGCGTGCCGCGTTGCGCCTGGGCAGCACCCAGCCGCAGGTCAGCGCGCAGCTCAAGCGCTTGCGGGGGCTGACGGGTGATGCGCTCTTGGTGCGCTCAGGCACAGGCTTGGTGCCCACCGATGCTGCGCTGGACCTGCTGGCCCCGGCTGAGCGCCTCTTGCAAGAAGCGGCCCAGCTTTTTGGTGCCCAGCGCAAGACGGCGGCGTTTGAGCCGGCCCGTGCCCAGCTCACCTTCAAGGTGGCGGCGGCCGACTACCTGGACCCCTGGTTCTTGCCCGGCGTGGTGGCGCGCCTGCAGCGCGAAGCGCCGGGTGTGACGCTGGAGATGCACCCGCTGTCGGCCGACTCCAACTACCAACGCAAGCTGGCGCTGGGCGAGGTCGATCTGGTCATCGGCAACTGGCTCTCGCCGCCCGGAGAGCTGCACCTGGGCAAGCTGCTGAGCGACGAGGTGGTGTGCCTGGTGGCGGCCGACCACCCGGCGGTGAAGAACCCCCGCGCCTGGGGGCCCGAGCGCTATCTCGCCAGCGACCACATCGCCCCCACGCCCCTGCACCCTGGTGCACTGGGCGTGATTGATGAATTCTTGGCCGAGCAAGGCATGAGCCGCCGCATCACGGTGCGCACGGCGCACTTCAGCTTGGCACCCATGATGGTGGCGCGCAGCCATTTGGTGCTCACCACCGGGCGCCTGTTTTGCCAGCGTCACATCCACACCTTGCCGGTGCGGGTGGTGCGCTGCCCAGTGGCTTGCCCGCCGCTGGCCTATTACCAACTTTGGCATGAGCGCAACCACAGCGCGCCCGCCCAGCGCTGGCTGCGCGAGCAGGTGCGCGAGGTCACACGTGAACTGCAGGCCCTGGGTGGTGCGACCCGGGTAGTGTCATGAATTCAAAGCCTTTCTCTCGTGTCGCCTTGCGCGGCGACCTGATCGACTTCAGCGCCCAACCCGCTTTGGAGGACCCGCAGTCCACCGGCGTGCGGGTGCGGCCCGACCATTGGTTGCTGATCGACGGACAGCGCATCGTCGCTGTTCAGGCCGAAGCCCCGGGGCCGGACTGGCCCCAAGAAGACCATCGGGGCCGCTGGATCTTGCCGGGCTTCATCGACACTCATGTGCACAGCGCGCAGATCGACGTGATCGGCGCCTGGGGCACGCAATTGCTGGATTGGCTCAACACCCACACCTTCCCCGCAGAAGCCCGCATGGCCGACGAGGCCCATGCGCAAGCCCTGTCGGCCCTGTTCCTCGACAGCCTGCTGGCCCAGGGCACCACCAGCGCCATGGTCTTTCCCACGGTGCACAAGCACTCGGTCGATGCGCTGTTTGCAGCGGCCCAGGCGCGGCAGATGCGGCTGATCACCGGCAAGGTGCTGATGGATCGCCATGCGCCTGATTTTTTGCGCGACGATGTGGCGCAGGCCGAACGCGACTGCACCGCGCTGATCGAGCGCTGGCATGGCCAAGACCGCCTGGCCTATGCGGTGACGCCGCGCTTCGCGCCCACCTCCACCCCCGCGCAGTTGGCCATGGCCGGCGGCTTGATGAAAGCCCACCCCGGCCTCTATATGCAAACCCATGTGGCCGAGAACCGCGACGAGGTGCGCTGGGTGGCCGAGTTGTTCCCCGAGGCGCGCAGCTACCTCGATGTCTACGAACGCTTTGGCCTGCTGGGCCCCAGGGCCATGCTGGCCCATGGCATTTGGCTGGACGATGAAGACCGGGCCCTGCTGCGCCACAGTGGGGCGGCCTTGGCGTTCTGCCCCTCGTCCAATCTGTTTTTGGGCAGCGGCTTGTTCGACTGGGCGGCGGCTGAGGCGACGGGCACCGCCGTGAGCATGGCCTCGGACGTGGGTGGGGGCACGAGCCTCTCGATGCTGCGCACGCTGGCCGATGGCTACAAGGTGCAGGCCATGGCAGGGCGGCATGTCTCGGCTTGGGCCTTGTTGCATGCCGCCACGCGCGGCGCGGCCCAGGCCTTGGGCCTGGCGCAGGAGATCGGTGCGCTGGAGCCTGGCCTGATGGCCGATGTGGTGGTGTGGGACAAGGCCTGCACCCCGCTGGAGGCCCGCCGCCAGGCCGTGGCACAGGATGTGCATGACGCTGTATTTGCCTGGATCACCCAGGGCGACGACCGCCATGTGGTGGCGACCTGGGTGGCTGGGGGATTGCGCTATCGGCGTGCGCCTTCGCCCGGGCGACAATCAGAGGCTTGACCCGCCAAGAACAACGTTGAGGATGCTTGCATGACCGCTCCCCCGAATTCCACCGCGCCGCTGAGGCTGGAGCTGCGCGGCATCACCAAGCAATACCCGGCGGTGCGGGCCAATGACGCGGTCAGCCTGCGCGTGGCGCCCGGCCAGATCCACGCGGTGCTGGGCGAGAACGGGGCCGGCAAGTCCACGATGATGAAAATCATCTACGGCGCGGTCAAGCCCGACCAAGGCCAGATCCTCTGGAACGGCCAGGCCGTGCAAGTGGCCAGCCCGGCGGCGGCGCGGGCCTTGGGCATCAGCATGGTCTACCAGCATTTCTCGCTGTTCGACACCCTGACCGCGGCTGAGAACGTGTGGCTGGGCCTGGATAAAGCCATGCCCTTGCCCGAGGTGGTGGCCCGCATCCGCGAGGTCTCTGAAGGCTATGGCCTGCCGGTGGACCCGCTGCGCCCGGTGCACACCCTGAGCGTGGGCGAGCGCCAGCGCGTGGAGATCGTGCGCTCGCTGCTGACCAAGCCGCAATTGCTGATCCTGGACGAGCCCACCTCGGTGCTGACACCCCAGGCGGTCGAGAAGCTCTTCATCACCCTGCGCCAGCTCAGCGCCGAGGGCTGCTCCATCCTCTACATCAGCCACAAGCTGGATGAGATCCGCGCCCTGTGTCACCACTGCACCGTGCTGCGCGGCGGTAAGGTCACGGGCGAGGTCGACCCCACGCAAGAAAGCAATGCCAGCCTCTCGCGCCTGATGATTGGCGCCGAGCCGCCCACCTTGCACCGCCAAAGCAGTGCGGCGGGTGCGCCGGTGCTGGAGGTCCAAAACCTGTCGCTGGCCCAGCAAGATCCGTTTGGGGTCACCCTCAAAGGCATCAGCTTGCAAGTTCGGGCGGGTGAGATCGTGGGCGTGGCCGGGGTGTCGGGCAACGGCCAGCAAGAGCTGATGGCCGCCCTCTCGGGTGAAGACCCGCGTGCGCTCCCGGGCAGCGTGCAGCTGTTTGGCAGCGACATTGCCCGCGCCTCGCCGCGCAAGCGCCGCGCCCTGGGCCTGCACTTTGTGCCTGAAGAGCGCCTGGGCCGCGGTGCGGTGCCCACGCTGTCGTTGGCGCAAAACACCTTGTTGACCCGCACCGGGGCCGTGAAGGCCGGGGGCTGGCTGAACCTGGCCCAGACGCGGCAGTTGGCGGCGGATCTCATCGCCCGCTACAACGTGAAGGCCGGTGGGCCAGATGCAGCGGCGCGCTCGCTGTCGGGCGGCAATCTGCAGAAATTTTTGGTGGGCCGAGAGATCGACGCCAAGCCGAAGTTGCTCATCGTCTCCCAACCCACCTGGGGGGTGGATGTGGGCGCGGCCGCGCAGATCCGGGGCGCGTTGCTCGCCCTGCGAGATGCAGGTTGCGCCTTGCTGGTCGTGAGTGAGGAGTTGGACGAGTTGTTTGAAATCTCCGACCGCATGGTCGTGATGGCTCAAGGGCGCCTCAGCCCCTCACTGCCCACCGCCGAGGCCACGATCGAGCGCATCGGCGCTTGGATGTCCGGCTTGTGGGACGCGCCCTCAGCTACGGCTGCCGCAGCCGCAGCGAATAAGGAGGGCCAGCATGTCGTTCATTAAGTTGGAGGTGAGGCCCCAGCCCTCGCGGGCCTTTGCGCTGGCCTCACCGCTCATTGCCTTGGTCATCACCGTGGTGATCGGCATCATCATGTTTGCGCTCCTGGGCAAAGACCCGGTCAAGGGCTTGCAGGTGTTCTTCTATGAGCCCATCAAGAACGCCTATGCCTGGTCGGAGCTGAGCGTCAAGGCCACGCCGCTGATCTTGATCGCCCTGGGCTTGGCGGTGTGCTTCCGGTCCAATGTTTGGAACATCGGCGCCGAGGGCCAGTTTGTGGTGGGCGCGCTGGCGGCCGGTTGGGTGGCCATGCAGGCCGGGCCTGGCACGGGCCGCTGGATTGTGGTGGCGGTGCTCGTGGCCGGCATGCTGGGCGGCATGGTCTGGAGCGGCATCGTGGCGCTGCTGCGCGACCGCTTCAACGCCAACGAGATTTTGGTCAGCCTGATGTTGGTCTATGTGGCCGACATGCTTTTGTCTTGGCTGGTCTATGGGCCTTGGAAAGACCCGAACGGCTACAACTTCCCACAGACCATCACCTTCGATGCGGTCACCAAGATCCCGCGCCTGTTTGACGGCCTGCGGGCGAATGCAGGCAGCTTGATCGCGCTGGCGGCGGTGGGCTTGTTGTGGGTGTTCATGTTCCGCACCTATCGCGGCTTTGCGATGCAGGTGGGCGGCTTGGCCCCGGCGGCGGCGCGCTATGCCGGGTTCTCTTCGCGCACGGCGCTGTGGACAGCTTTGTTGATCTCTGGCGCTTTGGCCGGTTTGGCCGGCGGCCTAGAAGCCGCCGGGCCACTGGGGCAGTTGACGCCCTATGTGCCGGCAGGCTATGGCTTCGCCGCCATCATCGTGGCCTTTGTGGGGCGCTTGCATCCGGTGGGCATGGTGTTCTCGGCGCTGTTGATGAGCATGTTCTACATCGGCGGCGAGTTGGCGCAATCGCGCTTAGGCCTGCCCAAAGCCTTGACCGGTGTGTTCCAGGGGCTGCTGCTGTTCTCGCTGCTGGCCTGTGACACCTTGATCCACTACCGCATTCGCTGGGGCCGGGAGCAGAGCGCATGAATGAAATTGCATTGCTGATCGCCGCCACGCTGAGTGCGGGCACGGTCTTGGCCATCGCGGGCTTGGGGCTGCTGATCAATGAGCGCGCGGGCATCGTCAACCTCGGGGCCGAGGGCATGATGCTGGTGGCTGCCATCGCCGGGTTTGCTGTGGCGGTCCGCACGGGCTCTGACGGCTTGGCCTTCATGGCCGGCATGGGGGCCGGCGCCGTGCTGGCGCTGGTGTTTGGCTGGCTGGTGATCTGGCTCAACACCAATCAATACGCCACGGGTTTGGCCTTGAGCTTGTTTGGCACCGGCTTCTCGGCCTTTGTGGGGGCCCCCTTCACCCAAGAGAAATTGGGCGACCGCTTCAAGTTCGAAATCCCAGGCCTGGTGGACATTCCGCTGCTGGGCCCCGCCTTGTTCAAGCAGCATCCCATGGTGTACGGGGCCATGCTGCTGGCCGTCGCGCTGGCGTGGTTCCTCTACCGCACGCGGGCAGGCTTGGTGCTGCGGGCGGTGGGCGAGTCGCCCGAGTCGGCCCATGCGCTGGGTTATCCGGTGCGCCGCATCCGCTTGTTGGCCGTGGTGGTGGGCGGTGCGCTCTGCGGCTTGGCGGGTGCCTATTTGTCGGTCATCTACACGCCGCTGTGGGTCGAGGGCATGGTGTCTGGCCGCGGCTGGATCGCACTGGCCTTGACCACTTTTGCCACTTGGCGCCCGGCGCGCGTGCTGTTGGGGGCCTATCTGTTTGGCGGTGTCACCATGCTGCAGTTCCACCTGCAAAGCGAGGGCGTGGACATCCCCAGCCAGTTCCTGACCATGCTGCCTTATGTGGCCACCATCGTGGTGCTGGTGCTGATCTCGCGCAACCCCACTTGGATCAAGATGAACATGCCCGCTTCTTTGGGCAAGCCTTTCACACCCGGCGGATAATGGCTGCCGCAACCCACCCCCCTCTTGAGGAGACTTCATGACACTTCACTCCAAGCGTACTTTGTTGAAGCTCGCTGGCTTCTCGACCCTGGCTGCCACGGCAGCGCTGGTCGGTTGCGGCAAGCCCGCTGAGGCCCCCAAGGCCGCAGAACCTGCCGCCGCACCGGCTGCCTCGGCACCTGCGTCTGCCGCCGCCAAGGCTGAGCCGCTGAAGATTGCTTTTGCCTATGTCGGCCCGGTGGGCGACGGTGGCTGGACCTTTGCCCACGACAACGGCCGCAAGGCCATCGAGAAGGAATTCGGCGACAAGGTCGTCACCACCTTCGTCGAAAAAGTGCCTGAAGCCGCTGACGCTGAGCGTGTGTTCCGTGACCTGGTCGGTCAAGGCAACAAGCTGATTTTCGGCACCACCTTCGGCTATATGGAGCCCATGCTCAAGGTCGCGCCGGATGCCAAGGACGTCAAGTTCGAGCACGCCACCGGCTACAAGACCGCCGAGAACATGCGCACCTACGACAGCCGCACCTACGAAGGTGCATACATGGCCGGTGTGATCGCGGGTGCGATGACCAAGTCCAACACCCTGGGCGTGGTCGGCTCCATCCCCATTCCTGAAGTGATCCGCAACATCAACAGCTTCACCTTGGGTGCGCAAAGCGTGAACCCCAAGATCAAGACCAAGGTGGTCTGGGTCAACGAGTGGTTCAACCCGCCCAAAGAAACCGAAGCGGCCACTGCCCTGATCAATGGTGGCGCTGACGTGCTGATGCAAAACACCGACTCGCCCGCCGTGCTGAAGACAGCCCAAGAAAAGGGCAAGCGCGCCTTTGGCTGGGACAGCGACATGACCGCCTACGGCCCCAAGGCTCACCTGGGCTCGGCTGTCATCAACTGGGGTCCCTACTACGTCAAGGCCACCCGCGACGCACTGGAAGGCACCTGGAAGGGTGGCGAGTCCGTGTGGTGGGGTGTCAAGGAAGGCGCGATCGACATGGTCGGTATCGCTGAAGACGTGCCCGCTGACGTCAAGGACAAGGTCGAGAAGATCAAGGCTGGCTTGAAGGACGGCAGCTTCTCCATCTGGAAGGGCCCCATCGTCGACAACACCGGCAAGGAACAGATCGCCAAGGACGCCGTCGCTGACGACAAGTTCCTGGGGGGTGTGAAGTTCTACGTCAAGGGTGTTGAAGGCAAGGTGCCTGGCGAAGGCAAGTAAGCCCTCGCGGCATGGCCAGAGATGCCACGCCAAGAAAGGCCGCCCCCGGGCGGCCTTTTTCATCTCATCTGTTCACGAGGACTGTCACATGACCACCGTATCCCCTGCGCTGCTGTGCGCCTTGCCCAAAGCCGAGTTGCACATTCACATCGAAGGCTCATTAGAGCCCGAGCTGATCTTTGCCTTGGCCCAGCGCAATGGGGTCGCGCTGCCCTATGACAGCGTCGAGGCTTTGCGGGCGGCCTATGCCTTCACCGACCTGCAGAGCTTTCTCGACATCTACTACGCCGGGGCCAGTGTGCTGCTCAAAGAGCAAGATTTCTTTGACATGGCCATGGCCTACTTCGAGCGAGCCGCCCAGGATAACGTCGTTCATGCGGAGCTGTTCTTCGACCCGCAAACCCACACCGAGCGCGGCGTGCCCATCGGCGTGGTCATTGAGGGCCTGACCCGTGCCCGCCGGGAGGCTCAAGCCCGCTGGGGAATCAGCAGCGCCTTGATCCTGTGCTTCCTGCGCCACCTCAGCCAGGCCTCCGCCTTTGAGACCTTAGAGGCCGCCTTGCCCTGGCGCGATCACTTCATCGGCGTGGGCCTCGATAGCTCCGAGCTGGGCCACCCCCCCGAGAAATTCGCCGAGGTGTTTGCCCGCTGTCGCGAGCTGGGCTTGCACGTCGTGGCCCACGCCGGCGAGGAAGGCCCCCCCGCCTACATCTGGAGTGCGTTAGAGGTGCTCAAGGTCGAGCGCATCGACCACGGCGTGCGCGCCATTGAAGACGCGGCCTTGATGCAGCGCTTAGCCGCAGAGCGCGTGCCGCTCACCGTCTGCCCACTGTCCAACGTGAAGCTCTGTGTCTACCCGCACATGAGCCAACACCAGCTTCCCGCGCTCTTGGCGGCAGGCCTGGCCTGCACCATCAACTCTGACGACCCTGCCTACTTCGGCGGCACCATGAACGCCAACTGGCTCGCCACCTTCGAGGCCTTGCCCCAGCTGGGCCTGGCCGAAGCCCGCAAGCTGGCGCTCAATAGCTTTGAGGCCAGCTTTGTGGACGAGGCGACGAAGGCGGGGTGGCGGCGCAAGCTGGAGGAAGTGCTCGCAATAGGTGTTGAGGTGGTCAATGGGACCAAACCGGGCTGAGTGCTGAAAAGGGTAAGCACGGTTGTGCTGCATCAACCCGTTGGGCTGAGATGGTTGCGTCGTGGCCGATCATGCCGACACGAAGGATCCTCATCACGTTAACGTATCACTAGCATCTAGAAGTATGAATTTCGATGATCTGATAAAGCTCGTTACCCTGTTCGGTGGCCCAGTAGCAACCTGGAAGGTTATGGAGGAGCTTCTGCGCGGCAGGCGCAGTCACCTTCGAGAAGAGTACAAGTTCGCCCGAGATTTCCTCAAGGAAGTCGATGACAACCCCAAGATGCACCCTTTCCTCAAGCAGAAGGGCTACCAAGCCATTGCAGGTGACACAAGTCTTTCAGCTGGAGAAATTGAATACATCCTCTCTTTGCACGATTCGGCCCGAGCCTTAAAGGATTACGTACTGGGCAAACCATATTTGGAGCATCTGACAACTGCTACCAGCAGACAAATCGTGTTCAAACAGAGGTATGAATCACCCTGGCCAAGACGTGTTCGAAAGGTGTTTTTTTTCGTGTTGTATCTAATTTGCTGCCTTGCGGCCTCTGCCCCCGTAGCGTTTCCGGTCTTCAAGTCGCTATCGCCCACCCAGGCAATCATCACGTTTGCCTTCACTGCTTTGGTCTTCTTTCCGTTGGGCTTTTTGGCGCTCAGAGCAGGCGTCCGAATTGCTCGAGCCGAGGCATTGGTGAAGAGTCAGCCTAGACATACCCAAGGGATCGTAGTGGCGCCGTGACATGGACTTTTGAGGAGCAGATAGACGCGAAACCGGTTTGTTTGTGGACGCGCACCAAAGCGCAGAACCATGCCCATTTCATGCGACAGTTGCGCACCCATGAGCTATCTCTACCAAGCCTTGGCCAGCCGGGTGGACGCCTGGCGGGCCAGTCACTACGCCTGTGACGCCTACCCCACCATTCGCGAGATCCTGGCCTTTGCCACGGAAGACGCGGCGACGGGCCAGCTCCGTTACCTGCGCCGTGCCCAACTGCGCGCCCTAGAAACCTATTGGTACCTGCGCTTGGTGCTGGGCACGCCCACCACACCCGAGCTGTATGAAGCCCTGTTTCCCAAGCTGCCCGAGCGCCTGGGCGCAATGGGCGTCAACGCCAAGCTGTTTGAAGAAGCGGGCTATGACTACGCCGCGCTGATTGCGCGGGTGCGCAGCGACGACGCCTTTGTGCGCCAACACCAGTTGGAAAGCCTGCGCGAGTCCTTGACGCTGGACTACGCCAGCTACATCTTGGCCCTGGCCATGGGCGCGGGCAAAACCATCTTGATGGGTTCCATCGTGGCCACCGAGTTCGCCATGGCGCTGGAGCACCCCGACGGCCCCTTTGTGCAGAACGCGCTGATCTTTGCGCCGGGCAAAACCATTTTGAGCGCGCTGCGCGAGCTGGCCGACGTGCCCTACGAGCGCCTGCTGCCCGCCCGCCTGCACAAGCCCTTTGCGGCCAGCTTCAAGCTCACCTTCACCCGAGACGGCGACAAACAAATCCCCATCACCTGGGGCAGCGCCTTCAACGTCATCGTCACCAACACCGAGAAAATCCGCATCCAAAAGCCCAGCCAGCGCGGCCCGGCCAACCAAATCTCGCTGATCACCCACCACAAGCTGGAAGAAGCCACCGAGCTGGCCAACCTGCGCTTGCAGGCCATCGCCTCGCTGCCGCACTTGGCGGTGTTCTCCGACGAGGCTCACCACACCTACGGCCAAAAGCTGCTGGGCAAGTGGGAAAAGGACAAAGACAGCGGTGAGCTGGTGTTCAAAGACGATGGCATTAAAAAAGTGCGTCGCACCATCGACTACTTGGCGCAAGAGACTAACCTCATCGTCGTCATCAACGCCACCGGCACGCCCTACTTTGAGCGCCAACCCCTGCGCGACGTGGTGGTGTGGTACGGCCTGGGTGAAGGCATCAACGACGGCGTGCTCAAACCCCTGGCCCGCAACATCAAAGTGCTGGAGCTGGACGACACCCAGGGCGATGCGCTGGTCGCCGCCATCATCGACGACTTTGTGCGCGACTACTGGGCCGTGAGCCTGCCCCCGCAGGGCAGCCAGCCTGGTGCGCCAGCCCGCTTGGCGCTGTACTTCCCGAACATTGAAGCGCGTGATGAGCTGCGCGGCGCGGTCGAATCTGCGCTGGCACTGCACGGCATTGGGCCTCATGTAGTGCTGGCCGTGGACGGCGGCTCTAGCGACGCCGTGCGCCGCCAGTTTGAAGCTCTGGCCCACCAACCCCAAGCGCCCCACCGCGTGCTGCTCTTGGTGAACATGGGCACCGAGGGCTGGAACTGCCCCAGCCTGTTTGCCTGCGGCCTGGTGCGCAAGCTCAAAAACAGCAATAACTTTGTGCTGCAAGCCGCCACCCGCTGCCTGCGCCAAGTGCCCGGCAACACCCACCCGGCGCGGGTTTATTTGACGAGCGCCAACAAGAAGACACTGGAAGCGCAACTGGCCGAAACCTACGGCACCAGCCTCAAAGACCTGAACCAACAGCAGGTCGAGCGGGTGGAAAAAGAGATCGTGCTGCGCCAGCCGCAACTGCCGCCCTTGCTCATCAAAAAGCGTGTGCTGCGCTACCGCCGCGCGGCGGCCCCGCAGGGCGAACAGCCCTTGGCCTTCAGCGTGCCGCAGGTGGAGCCACCACGTGCCGTGCTGATGCAGACCTTGGACATTGTGCACACCGGCGGCGGCAACACGCTGCTGCAGCGCGTGGACGCGGGCGACGATGCCCTGCCCAGCGCCCCGCCCGAGCTGAACACCTATGCCGCCGCCGCCGAGCTGGCCGCCCACTACCACCTGCCCACGCCCGAGCTGCTGGCCGCGCTGCGCACCGCCTATGGCCCCGAGGGCGACGTGCCCGCCTACCACCTGCCCGCCCTGGGCGCGCAAATCGAAGCCCAACGCGCCCACTACGAGGCCCACACCGAAGAGATCGACGTGGCCGTGGCCCTGGTCAAGCCCGAAGGCTTTGACGCCCGCCCCGCCAACCCGCAAGACCCACAGAGCCCCACCGTCTACACCGCCCGCATCAGCTTTGCCAAAGAGCGCGAAAAGCTCTACAAAACGGCGGCCGACACGGCCGACAGCGCCCACGCCCTGGCGCACAGCTTCCACTACGAAGGCTATAACTTCGACTCCGGCGCGGAGATTGAGTTTTTGGATTGGGTGTTGGCCCAGTTGCAGGCCCAGCCGCACCAGATCGAAGGCCTGTGGTTCACCGGCGGCCTGACCGACCCCAGCAAAACCGACCTCTCGGCCGAGTACCTGGGCGACGATGGCCGCTGGCACCGCTATACCCCCGACTTTGTGCTGCGCCGCGCCGATGGCAAGCACTTGGTGGTCGAGATCAAAAAAGACATCTTCAGCCCCGACATCAAGGCCGACTTCGCCCGATTTGAGCAAGGCCAAGCCCCGCAAACCGCCGAAGGCCGCAAAGCCGTGGCCCTGAAGCGCTGGGAGGCCCTGAACCCGGAGTTGCTGCGCTACCAAGTGCTGTTTGCCAGCCATGAGCTGGCCGACGAAGGCAAGGCCGCTGTGCGCCACTTCATCCAAGGCCGCTGAGCCCCGCCCGGATACCCAACTACAGCCCACCATGAGCGACAAGACCCCCACCAAACCCCGCACCGTCACCGTGGCCAAGGCCAAAGGCCGGCCCATGCTGACCTGGGTGGGCAAAAAGCCCCTGGCCCGCCTGACGGCCTACCCGGCCCAGGCCATCGAGCGCTTTGACGCGCCCACGCCAGCGGGCGTTGGCCCTGGCTCCAGCAGCGCCCGCTGGGCCGGCTGGCCGGCCGGGCTGCCCCAGGCCGGGCTGCTCTACCACGGCGACAACAAAGACGTGCTGGCCCACCTGCTGGCCACGGGCTTTAGAGGCCAGGTCAAGCTGATCTACATCGACCCGCCCTTTGACAGTGGCGCCGACTATGTGCGCAAGGTGCAACTGCGCGGCGCTAAGGGCACCGTCAAGATCGACGGCGAGGACTACACCCTGGGCGAGCAGATCCAGTACAGCGACATCTGGGCCAACGACAACTACCTGCAGTTCATGTATGAGCGGCTGCTGATGCTGCGGGAGTTGTTGGCGGAGGATGGGGCGATTTACTTGCATTGCGACCCATCGAGAAACTCCTACCTCCGGCTTCTTATGGACGAGGTCTTTGGCCCCGACCAATTTGTGAATGAGTTGGTATGGCAGCGAGTCAGCGCACATAACGACTCCGCGCGATTTGGAACCATCCACGACACGATCTACTACTACGGCCCAGCGGAGAGAGTGTGGAACTCGCAGAAGATCGAGCTTGGGGAGAAGTACCTTGAGCAGTTCTTTGACCAAGTCGAGCCCGGAACTGGTAAGCGCTATGCGCGTGGCGACTTGATGGCATCCGGGCTGCGAAACGGTGAGACAGGCAAGCCATGGCGCGGGATCAACCCGGCTGAGCGCGGGAACCATTGGAAGGTCGGTGTCTCAACGCTCGATCAATGGGACAAAGAAGGGCGCATTCACTGGCCAAAGTCGAACGGCGTTCCGCGCCTAAAGCGGTATCTTGAGGACGCCGTACAGCAGGGCGGCGTGGCGCAGGATATCTGGACGGACATTCGTCCAATTCACAATCAGTCGCAGGAATTATTGGGCTACCCAACTCAAAAGCCGGAAGCATTGCTTGAACGCGTCATCGCTTCTTCCAGCAACCCCGGCGACATCGTCCTCGACTGCTTCATCGGCTCGGGCACCACCGCCACCGTCGCCCAGCGTCTGGGCCGCCGCTGGATTGGCTGCGACATCAACAAGGGCGCGCTGCAAACCACCGCCAAGCGCGTGCAAGCGCTGATGCGCGAGCAAGCCGCCGCGCTGGCCGCACAAACCCAAAGCAGCTTGTTGGCGGCTGATGATGGCGGGCCAGAGGCCGCGCCCGGCCCGGCGCAACTCAGCTTTGCCACCTACCGGGTCAACGACTATGACCTGCAGATTCAGCACAACGAAGCGGTAGAGCTGGCCTGCCAGCACCTGGGCGTGGCGCGCACCCGCACCGACAGCTTTTTTGATGGCACGCAGGGCGGGCGCTTGGTCAAGATCGTGCCCTTTAACCACCCGCTCACGCCGCTGGACCTGGAGGCCGTGCGCACCGAGCTGGCCGCCCGCCCCAGCGAAGAGCGCGATGTATTGGTGGTGAGCTTAGGCCTACAGCACGACGCCCGCGCCTGGGTGGAGGCCTATAACCGCAACCGCCCCATCAACAAGCTGCACCTGATAGAGCTGCGCACCGACCGCAAATTTGGTGGCTTCATCCGCCACGAGCCGCTGTGGGCCGCAGCCACCGTGCAGCGCCAGGGCGAGCGGCTGGTGGTGGAGATTCAAGACGTGGTGTCGCCCACCATTTTGCAGCGCCTGAATCTGGAGCAAGGCGTGTTCCGCGCTCAGATCAGCGACTGGCGCGCGGTGGTGGACACGGTGTTGATCGACCCGCAGCACGACGGCCAAGTTTTCAACGTCGCCTTGGCCGACGTGCCCGAGCGCAAGCAAGACCTGGTGCAAGGCCGCTACGAGCTGCCCGCCCCGCCGGCGGGCAGCACCGTGGCCCTGAAGATCATCGACATGCTGGGCGAAGAACTGGTGTTGCAGTGGCCTCTGCCTTGAAGGGGGCCGGGCAGTGGTGTCGGGCTAAGGGGCGCTAAAGCCTCTTCATGCGCGGGCTGCTGGCTGCCACCTCAAACTGCGCTGCCGTACTCACGCTGGGCCATTCTTTGAACACATCGTCAATCACCCTCATCTGCACCTGCAGGCGCTCAGGGCTGAGGGTGGCCAGGCCATAGCCGCGCTGTTGGCGGGCGCTGAACTGCACATGGGGGTTCAGGGCCATGATCTCGGCACTGGTCAGGCCGCCGAAGGCGCGGGAGGTGATGCTGGTGCAGCAGAACTCCGGCGCGACGATGGGGCCTTGCGTGGCGCCGGGGCCGGCGTGCAGGTGGGCGGCCCAGTGCTCGTGGATGTCGCCGCCCAGGATGACCGGGCCGCTGACTTGCTGGTCTTGCAAGCTCTTGATCAGGCGGTCGCGCGTGGCGACATAGCCGTCCCAGCCGTCGCTGAAGCTGCGCTCGCCCAGGGCTGGCAGCAGGCGGCGTGACACGGTGGTGGGCTGGGCGATCAGGTTCCAACGCTGCCGGGTGGCGGCATGCGCTGGGCTTTGCTGCTGCAGGCCTTGCTGCAGCCAGGCTTCTTGGGCCGAGCCCAGCAAGCTACGGCCGGGGTTGTTGGCCTCCTCGCAGTCCTCGGGCTTGAAGAGGCCGCCGATGCCGCAGCGCACGGCGTCGTCGCGGTATTGCCGCGTGTCGAGCAGGTGGATCATCGCCAATCGCCCCACGGCCACCCGCTGATAAACCTGCAGCGCAGCCGGGCCACTCAGCAGGCCTTGCAAGCCACCGATCAAGGTGCGGGGTGAGACGGGCATGTGTTCATACCAAGCTTGGTAAGCTGAGCGCCTGCGGCCCGTGCTGCCAAAGCGGCCTTCGCCCTGGAGCGGGCCGCCGGCGTAGTCGTTGAAGACCTCATGGTCGTCCCAGGTCACCAGCCACGGGCAGGCCGCGTGCATGGCTTGCAGGGCAGGGTCGCTGTGGGCCAAGGCGTAGAGCTCGCGGTAATCATTCAGCGCGGTGGCGGCCGCAGACACCGGGCCACGGAACTCGCCCAGCCGACCGCCGGATTCATAGATGTAGTCGCCCAAGAACAGCACCAGATCGGGCTGGTCGGCCAGCATGGCGCGGTAGGCCCCAAAGTGCCCGGCGTGATAGCGCTGGCAGGAGGCAAACGCCAGGCGCAGGCTGGTGAGCTCATCCTGCGGCCGCGGCAGCGTGCGGGTCTGCCCCGTGGGGCTGGTGAAGCCCGCCACGCTGAAGCGGTAGAACAGGCGCTGCGCGGCAGCCAGGCCTGTCACCTCCACATGCACGCTGTGGGCCAAGGCGGGCAGCGCGGTATGGGAGCCGCTTTGAACCAACTGCTTGAAGCCTTCGTCCAGGGCCAACTCCCAGCGCACCTCCAGCGGCAGATCGGCCCAGGGGTTGCGATAGGGGTTGGGGGGCATCAGCCGCGTCCACAGCACCACGCTGCTCTCACTGGGGGCGCCGCTGGCCACGCCCAGGGTGAAGGGGTTGGCTTCGAGGGGCGCTTGCGCCCATAAGCCTTGCGGCAGTGCCCAGCCCAAACAGGGCGCCAGTGCCATTTGCCACCAGTGACGACGAGAAATTGACATGAACCGTGAATAAGAGTGAACGAGGATCAGGGTGCGAGGTGGGCCTGTCTATGATGGCTGATCACGCCAGCTCTTGATGCTTTGAGACCCATGCTGATTATTCATGCACACCCCCGGCCCTCGCAGTCCCGCGTGGTCAAAGACCTTTTGTCGGTGCTGCAATCGCGGCCCGGCGCTGAAGTGCGTTCGCTCTACCAGCTCTATCCTGATTTCGACATAGATGTGGAAGCCGAGCAGCAAGCCTTGCTGCGTGCCCAGCACATTGTCTGGCTGGCGCCGGTGTACTGGTACAGCGTGCCCGCCTTGATGAAGCACTGGATCGACCAAGTGCTGTCCCACGGCTGGGCCTATGGCCACGGCGGTGAGGCGCTGAAGGGCAAGGCCTGCTGGTGGGTGGCCAGCGCAGGCGGCTCGCAAGAGGCCTATACGCCAGACGGCATGCACAAGCGGCCCTTTGCCGACTATGTGGCCCCGGTTGAACACACGGCCCGCTTTTGCGGCATGCAGTGGTTTGCGCCCTTTGTGGTGCATGGCGGCCACTCCACCGCACCGGAGGAGCTGAGCCGTTGGTGTGCGTCGCTCAAATCGCAATGTGAGGCCTTCGAGAGCGTGGGTGTGCAAGGAGGGACTGCCCCATGATGCAAGCGATCTTGTTCTTGGCCGCGGCCTTGATCTTTGTGCCCCTGGCCGTGCGCCTGGGGCTGGGTTCGGTGCTGGGCTATCTGGTGGCCGGCGTGGCGATTGGGCCGGTCGGCTTAGGGCTGGTCAATGACCCGCAAGCCTTGCTGCATGTCTCGGAGCTGGGCGTGGTGCTGATGCTGTTTGTCATCGGCCTGGAGTTGGAGCCCAAGCGGCTTTGGGAGATGCGCGGTGCCGTGTTTGGCGGTGGCACGCTGCAGATGCTGGCCTGTGCGGCCGCACTGTTCCCAGTGGGCTTGCTGGTGGGTTGGACCTGGCAGGCCAGCTTGATCGGCGCATTGGCCTTGGCCTTGTCGTCCACCGCCATCGTGGTGGCCCTGATGCAAGAGCGCAACCTGATGGCGGCACCCGTGGGCCGCAGCGGCTTTTCCATGCTGCTCTACCAAGACATTGCGGCCATTCCGCTCTTGGCCTTGGCGGCCGTGTTGGGCACCGCTGCACCGGCTGCCGAGACTGCAGGCCACGCGCACCAGGGGCCGCTCTGGCAAGTGGCGGCGGTGGCCGCGGTGGTGGTGCTGGGCCGCTATGTGGCCTACCCGGTGATGCGCTTTGTGGCCCGCATGCAGGTGCGAGAGCTGTTCACCGGTTTTGCCTTGCTGCTGGTCTTGGGCGTCGCCGCCTTGATGGAGCACGTGGGCTTGTCCATGGGCCTGGGGGCGTTCTTGGCCGGCGTGCTCTTGGCCAGCTCGGAATACCGCCACGCCTTGGAAACCGACATCCTGCCTTTCAAGGGCCTGCTGCTGGGCCTGTTCTTCATCGCGGTGGGCATGAGCATGGACTTAGGCCTGCTGGCCAGCAGCCCCGTGCAGGTGGTGCTGGGCCTCGTGGCCGTGGTCGGCTTGAAGCTGGTAGCCCTGTGGGGCTTGGCGCCCTGGGTGGGCTTGCGCGGTCGGGACAAAGCCTTGCTGGCCGTCTTGCTCTCGCAAGTGGGCGAGTTCGCCTTCGTGGTCTTGTCGGCCGCCAAGGTCTCTGGCGCGCTGCCCGAGGCCCAAGCCAATTTGCTGACCTTGATCGCCGCGCTCTCCATGGTCAGCACGCCCTTGCTGCTGATGGTGTTTGACCGCTGGTGCCGACAAAGCACCCAAGAGCGCGAGGCCGATGCCATCGAAGACGAGCACCCGCCCGTCATCGTGGCGGGCTTTGGCCGCTATGGGCAAACCGTGTGCCGCTTGCTGCTGGCCGCAGGCGTGAAGCCCACGGTGATCGACCACGACGCCGATACCGTGGACAGCGCTCGGCGCTTTGGCTTCAAGGTCTACTTTGGTGACGCCACGCAGCCCGACTTGCTGCATGCGGCGGGCATCCACCACGCCAAAGCCATGGTCGTCGCGGTCGATGACTCGGCCCAGTGCAACCGCTTGGTAGAGGTGCTGCAGCATGAGTTTGCCCATGTGCAGATCGTGGCCCGCGCGCGGGACGCGCTGCACGCCATGGAGCTGGCTGAACTGAACGTGCCCCATGTGGAGCGCGAGGTGTTTGAGTCCTCGCTGCGCAGCGGCCGCTCCACCCTCGAAGCCTTGGGCATGGACCGCGCCCAAGCCAAGCAAATGGCCGACAACTTCAGGCGCTACTCCCTCGACTTCTTGCGCAAAGCCCAGGCCGAGCGCCACAACGAAGAAGACCTCATCGTGCGCGTGCGCCAGGCCCGCGAGCAGTTCGAGCGCGAGATGCAAGCCGATCAAGAGCGCCAAGCCCGCCATGATGGCAAGGCGGGCTGGCACAGCCCCTCTTCGGCCTCTTCAAGCTGACCAGCCGGGTGGTTTTTGGAAGGCGGGGTTCAGCAGCGCGCTGATGCAGTGGTCGCGCCACGCGCCGTTGATGAAGAGGTAGTCGCGGCACAGGCCTTCTTGCACAAAGCCCAGGCGCTGCAGCACCGCGCCGCTGCGCAGGTTGCTGGGCTGCCAAGCCGCTTGGATGCGGTGCAGGTTGACGCGAGGCGAGAACATCTCCGCCAAGCCAGCTTGCAGGGCCTCGTGCATCAAGCCCTGGCCCTGGGCAGCCTGGTCCAGCGCATAGCCCAGCATGGCATTCTGAAAAGCGCCGCGTGCCATTTGGCTGAAGTGGAGGGAGCCGATGACCCGCTCGGGCGCGTCGGCAGGCAGCAACCAATAGCGAAAGGCTTCACCGCGGGCGAAAGCGGCCACGCCTTGCAACACGCGCTCGGCTTGGCCGTCGGCGCTGAAAAACTCAGGCGGCGCGGGTGGGTCCCAGGGCGCAAAGTGGGCGCGGTTGCGCACCACATAGTCGGCCACCGCAGGCCCCAGGTGCGGGTCATCGCCCACCAGCCGCAGGCGTGCCGTCTGCAGCACGGGCTGCGCGGCGCTGAGGGCCACCAGCGGCAGGGGCGTGACTTGCATCAGTCGCGGAAGTTTTGCTGCTTCAGGGGCTGGTCGGCAAAGTCTTTGCGCAGCAGGGCAATGGCCAGTTGCAGGTCGTCGCGATTCTTGCCGGTGATGCGCACTTCATCGCCTTGGATGCTGGCCTGCACCTTGAGCTTGCTGTTCTTGATGGCGCCGGTGATCTTCTTGGCCAGCTCCGCCTCGATGCCCGCCTTGATCTTGTAGACCTGCTTGACCTTGTCGCCACCGATCTTCTCGATCTTGGCGCTCATGTCCAGGTAGTTCACCGTCACGTTCTGCTTGGTGAGCTTGCCGATCAACACGGTGCTGACCTGCTCGATCTGGAAGTCGCTGTCGCCAATCAGCACCAGCTCTTTTTCTTTCTCTTTGAGCTCGACGCTGGCGCTGGTGCCTTTGAAGTCAAAGCGGGTGCCGATTTCCTTCTCGGCGTTGGCCACCGAGTTCTTGATGGCGACCATATCGGGTTCAAGCACTACGTCAAAACTGGGCATGATGTCTCTCTTGCTGGAGGGGCCGGGGCCGGCGCGGGAAAAAAGCGGAAAATTCTGCCATGCAGATCGAAACCGGCGTCAGCCTCAAGCCCTACAACACCTTTGGCCTGCCTGCCTTGGCAGGCCGCCTGGTGCGCATCACCTCAGAGGCCGATGTCCGCCGCGTCGTCGATTCACCGGACATGGGCCGCGCGCCCAAATTCATTCTGGGCGGCGGCAGCAACGTGATTCTCACCCGGGACATGCCCGAATTGGTGCTGAAGATCGAAGTTCCGGGCCTGAAGGTGCTGGAAGACGGCCCCGAGGCGGTGGTGATAGAGGCCGGTGCCGGCGAGCGCTGGCACGACCTGGTGGCCTGGAGCCTGGACCAAGGCTTGGGCGGCCTGGAAAACATGGCCTTGATCCCGGGCACCGTGGGCGCAGCGCCCGTGCAAAACATTGGCGCTTACGGCCTGGAGCTCAAAGACCGCTTTCACTCGCTGGACACGGTGGACCTGACCACCGGCCGCACCGTCACGCTCTATCCGGACCAATGCCACTTTGGCTACCGTGACAGCGTCTTTAAGCAAGGCCTGGCAGGAAAGAGCGTCATCACCCGCGTGCGCTTGACCTTGCCCAAGCCCTGGCAGCCCATGCTCAGCTACCTCGACCTAGAGCGCAAGATGGCCGAGACCGGCAACGCCAGCCCGGATGCCCGCACCATCTTCAATTGGGTTTGCGAGATCCGCCGCGCCAAGCTGCCGGACCCGGCCGTCATTGGCAATGTGGGCAGCTTCTTCAAGAACCCGGTGGTCAGCCCCGAGCAGTGCAAAGACATCATCGCGCGCGACCCTCACATCGTGCACTACCCCATGCCTGACGGCAGCTTCAAGCTGGCAGCGGGCTGGATGATCGACGCCTGTGGCTGGAAGGGCAAAACCATCGGCCATGCCGGTGTCTACGAGAAGCAAGCCTTGGTGCTGGTCAATCGCGGCGATGCCGTGGGCTCGGAGGTCCAAACCTTGGCCCGCGCCATTCAAGAAAGCGTGTACGGCCGCTTTGGCATTCGGCTGGAGCCTGAACCGGTGATCGTGTGATCGTCTGATCACCAGGTCCTGAACCACAGCCACAGCGGCAGGCCTGCATACAGCAGGGCCAAACTCAGCCGCTCAAGCAGCGGGCGCAGCGCCGCGGCCGTGTCGGGCCGTGCGCGCTGCACCAGCCAGCACACGCCTTCAAGGGCAGCGCGCAGCACCGCAGCACACAGCACCACGCCCATCAGCCACATGGCCCACCACAGTGCAAAGCCACTGAGAAACGCCCCGGCCCCCAGGCTCTGCCACTCGCCCCAGGTGCCGCCAAACACAATGTGCTGATGCAGGCGGAAGGCCACCACCGCCAACGCCAAAGGCAGCAGGCCGAATTTGCAGGCGGGGTGGGCCCACAGCGTGGGCCGAGCCTGAGGTGGCAGGTCTGAGGATGCGGCCCGCAGCCTGCGCCGGGCGGCCCAGGCCCAAGCGCACAACTGAGGCAGCAGCACCAGGGCCGCAAAGAGCTTGAGCTGCAAGCCGGCCTGCGGCCGCCACGCGGGCCACAACAGCCAGGCCAGCGCAAGCACCAGGGCGCTGAGGCCGGCCAGTGCCTGCAAGCCGCGCACGGTCCGTGGCGCCGCGGCCATGGTGGGGGCGGGCATGGACTCCGCTTGGGGCTGCGCGCTGGCCGCAGGCCAGGCCCAGCGGCCCCAAGTCTTCAGCCCCAGCAGCGCCAAAAAGGCCCAGCACACCCCGCCCACCCAATCGCCCCAGGCCAGCATCAAGGTGGGCGGTGCGGGGCCAACAGGCACCTCGCCCACCACCAAGGCGCGCTCGCCGAGGCCAGCGCTGGCCACCACGCGGCCCAGCGGGTCGAACACCGCGCTGTAGCCGCTGGGCGTGACACGAAACTGCGGCAGTCGTGTCTCGATGCTGCGGAAGAGGGCGACGGCCTGGTGCAGCCGGGCGCCTTGCGGCGCGTGCCTGAACCAACTGTCGTTGGACAAGGTCAGCAAGGCTTGCGCCCCTTGGCGTGCGCCCTGCAAGGCCAAGCTCGTGTCCACATCGTCCAGGCAGATCATCGGCAGCACCGGCACCTCTCGGCCGCCTTGGAGCCGCAGCGGAAACACCCGCGCACCGTTGCCGGCCTGCCAACGCCCCACCCAGGGCAGCCAGCGTTGCAGCAGCGGGCCGTCGGCCCACGCCGGCACAGTTTCCGTTAAGAAGAACAGCCGTGTCTTGCGATAAAAACCCAGCAAGCCGGTGCCCGGGTTCACAAAGGCAGCCGCGTTGTACTCACCGCCTTCGTCGCGCTCATACGTGCCGAACACAAAGGGCACGCCCGCCGCCGCAATGGTGGCCAAGATTTCCTGGTCCAGCTCTGCGCCCAGCTCGCTCTTGGCCTGGCCCAGGGTGGTGGGGTAGGCGGTCTCGGTCCACATCACCGCTTGGGCGCCTTGGCGCTCGACGGCGTCATAGCTCATCGCAAAGTGGGTCTCCAGCACTTGGCGCACCACGGCATAGCTGCCTTGCTGTTCTCGCAGCGCTTCGTAGTCCGTGATATTGGTCTGTACCAGCGCCATGCGCAGCGGCGCGCCAGGGGCCGGGGCCCAGGTCATCACCACCACGGCACCATAGGCTGAGAGCACCACTGGCCCCAGCGCTGCCCAGCCCAAGGGCTTGAGCCACTGCGCTGCGCCGGCTTTGCGCTGAGCCCAGGCGGCAGCCAGGGCCTCATTGCAGAGCAGCAGCATCAAGGTCAGCCCCGCCGCGCCGCCCAAGTCGGCCGCTTGCCGCAGCAGCAGGGCGGGGGCCAGGCCGTGGCCCAAGGTGTCGCCCAGAAGCTTGGGCCAGACCCATTCGGTGCCCACCCAGGCGGCCGCCCCCGCCCAGGCGCCCAGCGTGGCCCCATAGCGCAGGCGCACGCTGTGGCGCACCAGCGCAAACACCATCACCTGCGGCTGCAACAGTGGCGCAGCCAGCAGCAGCGCACACAAGCCCCCTGCGCTGCCCCATTGCGTGTAGTGGCCGATGGCCACACCGAACCAACTCAGGCAGGCGCCACACAGCAGCACGCTGAACAGCCAGCCTTGCAGCAGCGCACCGCGCAGGCTGCGGCTGCGGTTCAAGTGAATGAGCCAAGGCAGCAGCGCGAAGAAGCCCAGCGCCCACAGGCCAGGCCCTTGGGCGTAGAGTGCCAAAAGCAAGCCACTGAGCACCACCGGCCCGAGCCCGCTGCGCAGACAAAACGCCAGCGCTGGCTTCAAGGCTGGCGGCTCCGGGGTGGCGGCAGCGTGATGGTGCGCAGGGGCAGGCCCTCGGGTGCCATCTCGGGCGGCACCACCCGGTGGCGCAGGTCGGGGTGGGCCAGCACATAAGGGTGGTCGGGCGTGAACATCAGCACGGCCTCAATGCGTTGGCCGTCGTCCGTGGCTTGGTGGTGGCGCATAAAGCCCGCGGGCAGTTCAAAGTCTTCGGGCACGGCCAGGCCGATCAAGGGCGGCCGGGTGCCGGGCGGGTTGAAGGCGCCCAGGCCACTGTGCACGCCGGCTTGATTCAGGCGCTGGATCACCTCGGCCATGGCCGGCGCTTGACCGGGGGGCACATGGGCGGCCAGGTCTTGCGCGGCTGGAGCAGCGCCCTGACCCTGGCCCTGGCCTTTGCCCGATGGCGGGGATGAGGCCGGCACTGCCGCCCGGCCCGTGGTGGGCCCAGAGGCCGGGACGCCTGAGGCTGCAGTGCCGCTGGCCGCTTCCGCGATTGACGGGGTGGGGTCTTGCGCTTCCGGTGCTTGGTCCTCAGCAGCCTGCCACCCCACGGCGACGGCCAAGCCTGCGGCAGCGACAGCCACCATGGTCCCCAAGCGGCTCAGCCCTGAGCCCCGCTGTACAGCCTCATTCGGGGGCATAGTGGACCTGCGTCACCACCCGTCAAGGCGCAGGGGGATTGGACGTGGACAGGCGCCAGCCCATGCGCTCGTGGCCGTACTGGTTCCACAGGGGGCTTTTGCCGTTCGGGAAGCTGGTGGCGCGCGGAGCACCCGAGCCCTTGGTGTCGCCCAGCAAGCCGGAGGTCACCGTGGTGCCGGTGTAGGTGGGATGGACGTCATCCGACTGGATGTAGTCAAAGCTGCTGCTGGCCGAGGTGAAGTGCTGGCTGGCATCACGGATGGTGCTGCGTAGCGTGGAGGTGATGCGCAGCACATAGTTCTGCTCGGTCTCGCCAGGGATGTAGCGCAGGCCATCTACATCGGCCAAGCCGTCGCCATTGGTGTCGATGTCAGCACCCATGAACTCGGCAAAGTTATCGGCACATTGGAAGCCCTTGGTGCGGGCCAACTCGCACATCCAGTAGTTCATGCGGGCGAGGGAGGGCAAGAAGCGGTCTTGCATCTTCACTGTGGCGCCGGTGCTGGCGTCTTTGCAGGTGCTTTGCGTGTTGTCGGCGTCGTAGCCGGGGTAGTAGAGGTTGCCAATGATCTTCAGCTTGGTACCGGGGTAGGCATTGGCATTGATGTAGTCCATGGCCTGGCCGACATAGGTCTTGCAGGTGGCTTCGGCATCCGTCAGCACCTTGTAGTTGCAGGTGCCGTTTTGGTTCTTGAAGGCGGTACGGGCCTGCAGGCCGTCGTTGCCGCACATCTCAAAGGTCACGACCCGAGTGCTGCTGTGCTGCATGTAGGAGCGCTCGGCCACGATCTTGTTTTTGTAGACATCTTGGGCCACCGCGCCCGACTTGGTGCGCCGCACGCTTTCGATGTCGGCATTCCAGGTGGCGGACAGATACTCGGCATCCACCGTGGGCGCTGAATACTTGGCCACGCTGATGGTGGAGCCGTTGTAGCCCGCATAAATGGAATCCCCGTAGGCCACGACACGGTACTTGGTGCTGGTGCCCGCACGGTTGATCGTCCAGGACACGTTCTGGTTCAAGGTGCTGGCCGCCACCTCGGCGCCCAGGCCCAGCAAGAGCAGGGCAGGGAGGACACAGCGTGTGGCATGACGGAGCGTAAAGCGCATGGCAGGTCTTTCTCAGCAGGGATGGTTGCCGGGGGCTGCAGCGCGCTGTGCGCCGCAGCAAGGCCTTGGTAGGGCCGTGGTGAGGTGCTGCGCAGTGTCTGCCAATCCGCGCTGCAGGCCCATCCCCGCTATCCCTATGGCAAGAAACCCATGGCTCGGCAGAGCTGCTCGCTGGTGGCCCAGGCCTCTTCCAGCGCTTGGGTGTCGGGCAGGGGCTCACCGGCTTTGGCGGCCAGCTCGAGCGCTTTGGCGTGCTGAGCCACCAGGGCCAAGCCCAGCAGTTGAGCCGCGCCCTTGATTTGATGTGCCAGGCCGGGTACCTCGCTCACCCGGCCCTGGCGAACGGCCTCGCACAGCCGGGCGTAGCTGGCGTTATCGTCCTCAAAAAAGGACTTCAGCAAGGGCCGCAAGCCCTCGACCTTCAGCAAGGCGCACAACTCCAACAAGGTGTCGGCTTGAAGATGCTGGCGCATGGCGCCGGGGGGCAGGCGAGCACTGCGGGGCGGGGCGGGGCGCTCGGCCGGCTGGCTTGGCGCGGGCGTTGACGGCGCGGCTGGGGCCGGCGGCACGGCGTCGGGCCGAGGGGCCAGCGCAGGGGGCGGCAGTGTTGTCGCCAAGGGCTGCTGGCCAGGCGGGCTCAGCGGGCGCAAGCCCGGCAGGCGGCGTAGGGCCGCCTCCAGCTCAGGCCAGCGAAAGGGTTTGCTCAAAAAGTCGTTCATGCCCACCAAGCGCACTTGTTCGCGCGTGTCGGGGTGGGTGTCAGCCGTCAGCGCAATGATGGGCACGCGCCCCAGCGGCTGCGGCCTTGCACGCAGCGCCCGTGTGGCTTGCAGGCCATCCATGCCGGGCATGTGAATGTCCATCAAGATCAGGTCTGGCAAGCGGCGCTCGGCCTCGCGCAAGGCCTGTTCACCATTCAAGGCAAAGCGCACGCTGTGGCCCAAGCGCGTCAGCAAGGTGCCGACATACATGCGGTTGGTTTCATGGTCTTCGGCCACCAAGATATCGAGCGCTGGCAAGGTGGACCAAGCCAGCGGCATGACCGGCGCACTGGCTGCACTGCTCTCGCTCAGGCTCAGCGGGAGGACCAGCCTGAAGGCGCTGCCCGCCTGGGGGCTGCTGGTGACGGTGATGTCGCCATGCATCAGGCGGGCCAGGCTGCGGGAGATCTCCAGCCCCAGCCCCGTGCCGCCATACTTGCGCGAGATGCTGTGGTCGCCTTGGCTGAAGCGCTGAAACAGCCGCTGCTGGGTCACCTCGTCCATGCCAATGCCGGAGTCCTTGACAGTCAGGCTGATGCGCGCGGGGCTGTGCTCGTCCCCGGGGGCTTCTTGCAGGGCCTCCAGAGAGACTTGCCCTTGGTCGGTGAACTTGATGGCATTGCTGAGCAAGTTGAAGAGGATCTGCTTGATGCGGGTCGGATCACCTCGCACCCACTTGGGCAGCTTGGGGTCCAGGCTCAAGTTCAGCATCAGCCCCTTGCTTTGCGCAGAAGGGGCCATCACCGTCTCTACATCGCTCAAGAGCCGATGCAAGTCCATCACCTCGGACTGCAAGGTCATGCGCCCAGCCTCTAAGCGCGAGATGTCCAGGATGTCGTTCAGCACCGCCAACAGGTGTTCGGCGGCCTCTCGGGCCGTGTGCACAAAGCGGCTTTGCTCGCCGTTCAGCGGCGTGTCGTCCAACAGGGCCAACATGCCCAGCAGGCCGTTGAAAGGCGTGCGTAGCTCGTGGCTCATATTGGCCAAGAACGCGGACTTGGCCCGGTTGGCGCCATCGGCGGCCTCGCTGGCCTCACGCAGGCCTTGGGCCAAGGCCTCCAGCTCGCGCCCGCGTTGCTCCGCAGCACGCAACTGGCGCACCACGATGATGGCAAAGGCCAGCATGGCCAAGCTCAGAAAAATGGTCAGGCCAATGCCCAGATGGATCTGCTCGCGAATGGCCCCGTTGCGCAGGGCGTGGCGTTCGGAGTTCAAGCGCGTGGCCAGTTGCGTGAGCCGATGCAGGGGTTCGCGCAGCTCGTGCAGCGCACGCCTCATGGCCTTCAAAGAGGCCACCGGCACCATGCCCACGGTGTCTTCGCCCAGCACCGGGTCCCAGGTGGCGATGAAGTCTTCCAGCTGCGCGTAGGTGGCGGTGTGTTGCGTCGTTGGCGCAATGATGTGCTGGGAGGTGGCCGGCGCGATCATCTTGACCCGGCTGACGAAAATCTCGTAGCGCTCCAGCAGCGCTGTCTGGCTCAGCTGAGGGGGCGCTTCCGTGGCATCTCGCAAGGCTTCGTTCAGCAGCAGCGACTCAGTTTCCAGCTGCTGAAAGGCCCAGACCACGTTGTCGTCGGTCAGTTGCTGCGTGCCATGCAAGAGCGAAAACTGGCGCGACTGTACCCAGGCCACTGCCGCAAAGGCGCCGATCAGCACCACGCCGATCAGCAGCGTGAACCGCCCCGAGGGCGTCGGACTCCAGCGCCAACGGCCTGGCTTGGCGGGTTTCACAGCACGTCCAAGCGGCGCAGTTGCCAGATGGCGCGGCCGTAATGAACCTGGGTGCGCAAGGCGGGGGTCTGATCAAAGGGGTACATGATCAGCAAGGGGCCTTTGTCACGGATACGCACAGGTTGGCCATTGACCCAACGCGCCAGCACCACGCTGTGCTTCTCGAAATCCTCAGTGGGAATCTCAATTTGATAGTTATTGAGTGCGGTGGCTTGCACCTTGCGCCCCGTCGCGCCCACACTGGCCAAGACATCCCGCAGCAGCGGCCCGGTGAAACGGGTGGGCTGGCGGTGCCAGGGGCTGGTTGTGATCAAGGTGTGCTGCGGAAGAGCCGCCAGCATCTCCATGTCGAAGTCGGCCCTATCCCCTGCATTGCGGTAGACGATGTCACCGCCAACACTCAGCACGACCGGCCCGGTGGGTTTGTCCAGCGCCGACGCGGGCCCGGCCAGACCCATGCACAAGGCAAGCAAAGCGGCGCGACGAGTGGGGAAGCCCATGGCAAGACAGCTCTATGGCGAGGAAGATTTCATTCTAGGCCAGCGACCCACACAAGGCGGCGTGGGCGTCACTCTGGCGACAGCCCACCCCCGGGCTGGCCCCGGTGGCTGGCAGGTGCTGCAGCGGGTAGCCTAGGGCCACTACTGACCGGGAGACCTCATGGTGCCTGCTGATCGCCCCCATCTGGCCCATTGGCCACGCCGCCTGCCGCGCCAACTGGTGCTGCCCGAGACCACGCTGTGGTTCAACCTGGAGGTCTCGGCGGCGCGCTACCCCGCCAAGGCGGCCTATGTGTTCTTTGGCCAGCCGCTCAGCTTTGGCCAGCTCAAGGCGCAGGCTGAAAGCCTGGCCGGCTGGCTGCAAGCCCAGGGCGTGGGCCAGGGCGACCGGGTGGCGCTGTTCTTGCAGAACTGCCCGCAGTACGTGGTGGCCTTTTATGCGGTGATGCGCTGCGACGCCGTGGTGGTGCCCGTCAACCCGATGAACAAGGTCGATGAGTTTGGCCACTACATCACCGACCCGGCCACCAAGGTGGTGATCTGCGGCGCCGATGGCGCGGCCGTGGTGCATGGCGCCAATGCCGCGCTGCCGCCCGAGCGCCAACTCAAGGCCTTGCTGGTGACCCGCTATGCCGACGCCATGCCCGAGGTCACGCCGCCTGAGTTGTCGCCCGGCCCCACCTTGGAAGCCTGGCTGCGGGCCGATGCGCCCGCCTTGACCGGTGGTGTGCCGGTGACCCGCTGGCCCGACGCCCTGGCCCAAGGCCTGGCCCCCGCCGGCCCGCCACAGGCCCAGGCGGACGACCTGGCTTTGCTGCCCTACACCTCGGGCACCACCGGCCTGCCCAAGGGCTGCATGCACACCCACCGCACGCTGATGCCCAACGCCATCGGCGGCGCGCTCTGGAGCCATGCCAGCGCCGAGACCGTGAGCCTGGGCGTGGTCCCCATGTTTCACATCACCGGCATGCTCTATGGCGTGCTCAGCCCGGTGCTGACAGCCTCCACCGTGGTCATCCTGCCGCGCTGGGACCGCGAGCTGGCCGCCCGCCTGATTGCCACTTACGGCGTGACGCACTGGACCTGCATCCCCACCATGATCATCGACCTGCTGGCCAGCCCCAAGCTGGCCGAGTTCGATCTGTCTTCGCTGACCTACCTGAGCGGCGGCGGCGCGGCCATGCCTCAAGCCATTGCCGAGCGCCTGCGCGATCAATTTGGCCTGACCTTTGCCGAAGGCTATGGCCTGACAGAGACGGCGGCCCCCAGCCACGCCAACCCGCCCGAGCGGGCCAAGCTGCAGTGCTTGGGCATGCCTATCTTTGGCGTTGATGCGCGCGTGGTCGACCCCGACACGCTGCAAGAAATGCCGGTGGGCGAGGTGGGCGAGATCGTCACCCACGGCCCCATGGTCTTCAAGGGCTATTGGCAGCAGCCCGCCGCCACCCAAGCGGCCTTTGTGCAGATCGACGGCAAGGCCTTCTTCCGCACCGGCGACCTGGGCCGCATGGACGAAGACGGCTACTTCTTCATCACCGACCGCTTGAAGCGCATGATCAATGCCAGCGGCTTCAAGGTCTGGCCGTCGGAGGTGGAGTTGCTGCTCTACAAACACCCGGCGGTGGCCGAGGCCTGCATCATTGCCGCCCACGACGAATACCGGGGCGAGACGGTCAAAGCCGTGGTGGTGCTGCGCGCCGAGGCTGTGGGCAAGACCACCGAGCAAGACATCATCACCTGGGCCCATGAGCACATGGCCGCTTATAAAGCCCCGCGCCTCGTGCAGTTTGTGCAAGCCTTGCCCAAGTCCGGCGCGGGCAAGGTGATGTGGCGCCTGCTGCAAGAGAAAGAGCCTAGGGCCTGTTAGCACTACGGCGAGGGAACGCGTTGTGAGTCAAAAAGGGCGCAGGCAAGGCGCAAGCCGCAGCCGGGCTGCCCGCCCGGCGAGGATTTGCAACGCCGCATGCGCCCTTTTTGGCCACAAGCCGAAGGGAAGCGGCGGATTGGGGCACCCCTCGTCGTTGCAACGCTTGCCCGCACATCAGTGCGGGCGGCGCATTGCGCCTAGATGGGTGCTCCAATTCACCGCTTCGCGTCTCTTGCCGTAGTGTTAACAGGCCCTAAATCAGCCGCTAAAGTCTGACGTATGCCCGCCTACAGCACGCTTTCCATCGAGCCCGACCTCCAGCACCCGCGCATCGCCCGCCTGCGGCTCAACCGCCCCGAGCGGCTCAACGCCATCAACGGCGAGATGCCCGGCGAGATCCGCCAGGCCGTGCGCTGGGCGGAAGGCCAAGACAGCATCCACGTCATCATTGTCGATGGCGCGGGCAAAGGCTTTTGCGGCGGCTACGACTTGCAGGCCTTTGGCCAAGGTCGGGTCGATCACCCCTGCCAGCAAGAAGCAGAGCCCTGGGACCCGATGCAAGACTACCCCGTCATGCGCGGCTTCACCGAGGACTTCATGACCCTGTGGCACAGCCGCAAGCCCACCATTGCCAAAGTGCATGGCGCGGCCGTGGCCGGGGGCAGCGACATCGCCCTGTGCTGCGACCTGCTGGTGATGGCCGACGACGCCCGCATTGGCTACATGCCCACTCGGGTCTGGGGCTGCCCCACCACTGCCATGTGGGCCTACCGGCTGGGTCCGGTGCGCGCACGGCAGATGATGTTCACCGGCGACGTCATCAGCGGCCGCACCGCTGCCGACTGGGGCCTGGCCAACAGTGCCCACCCGGCCGAAGCGTTGGAAGCCGAGGTCCTGCGCCTGGCCTTGCGCATCGCCGGCGTGCCCACCGGCATGCTGGCCATGCACAAGCTGGTGCTCAACCAAGTGATGCAACTGCAAGGCCTGGACCAAGCCCAAACCCTGTCCACCGTGTTCGACGGCATCACCCGCCACAACCCCGAAGGCCTGTGGTTCCGCCGCCTGGCCCAAGCCGAGGGCTTCAAAGCTGCGGTGGAGTGGCGCGACAGTGGTCGGCCCATTCCGCAAGGCGATGAGGCCAGGGCGGCCATTGCGGCGATGGAAGCTGGCGGCAGCCTTCCCTTGGAGAGTTTCAAATGAGCTTTTCGGAGTTGTCCTTGGCGGCGCTGACCACCGTGGCGGCGAGTTCTGCCGGCGGTGCGTTGGTCGCTTCACTGCTCAACAACTGGTGGGGGCGCCGCGCTGAAAAGAAAGCCCCGAAAACAGAGATGCGCGCCAAAGCGTATGAAGACTTTGTGACCTACTTTGTCGCTGGGCCAAGCGCTGAACGTCATTCGCAGAGCATCACGGCGCGACTTGCTCTTTATGGTGAGTCTTCTGTGCTGGTGCCCGCTGCAGATTTCTTATCCACCTACCGTGACTTGGACAGCCCTGAGTCCATTGCGGCGTTCGTGGAAGTGGTTCGTCGGATGCGCGCCAGCCTGCTCACCGGGCATGGTGAGCAAGCGGCTGAAAACATTCAACGCATGGTGTCTTCAGCGCAAGCAGGCGGGCGGGCGTCACAGCCCTGAGTCGAGTCTGGGCTGCTTTGCAGGCCAGGGCTCAGGGCGCTGCTATGGCGATCTCAGCGCCCACCCTCACTCACCAAGATATCCACGCGGCGGTTGACGGCCCGCCCTTGGGCGCTGTCATTGCTGGCGATGGGCTCGCTGGCGCCCTTGCCCATGGCTGAAACGCGCTCAGGCGCCACGCCCAGCTTGACGAGCTGAGCCATCACGGCTTTGGCGCGGGCGGCGGACAGAGTTTCGTTGTTCTTGGCGTTGCCCACGTTGTCGGTGTGGCCGGTGACCAGCACGGTCACTTTGGGGTGGGCTTGCAGGGTCTTGGCCAACTCGTCCAAGAACTCGGCGAACTTGGGGTTCAGGCGGCTGCTGGCCAGGGCAAACGTGCCGTCACCGCCGGCGCGCAGCACCAAGCCACCGCTGTCGGTCTTGTTCAGAGAGACGTTGTCTTCGGCCGCAGCCTTGCTGATGGCCGACTCGAACAGTTGCAGCGCGGTGGGGGGCGGTGGCGCTTTGGCGACGGGCGGAGCGACCGGCGCCGGTGCAGGCGCGGGGGCGGGCATGGGCTTGGGCGGTGCGGTGGGTTCGGTGGCGCAGCCGCCCACGATGGTGGCGACGGCGAGAATCAGGCCGGGAGCGAGGAAGCGAGTTGCTGCTTTCATGTCGTTAAAAGATCCAAAGTGATGCGAATTCGGGCCCTGAAGGGCGACCCGCAAGTGTAAGGGGCTGGTTTTGGCCAGTGGGGCGAGGGCGCAACACCATGAAAAAGGCCTGCGCTGAGCAGGCCTTTGATTGAGAGAGGGCGCGAACGCCGTGCTTTACAGCCCAGCCGCTGCACGCAGCGCCTGAGCTTTGTCAGTTCTCTCCCAAGTGAATTCAGGCTCTTCGCGCCCAAAGTGCCCGTAAGCGGCCGTCTTGCTGTAGATGGGGCGCAGCAGGTCCAGCATCTGGATGATGCCCTTGGGGCGCAGGTCGAAGTGGGCTTGCACCAATGCAGCGATCTTGTCGTCGGGGATGACGCCGGTGCCTTCGGTGTAGACCGTCACGTTCATGGGGCGGGCCACGCCGATGGCGTAGGCGACCTGGATCTGGCATTGCTTGGCGAGGCCCGCGGCGACGATGTTCTTGGCCACATAGCGGGCGGCATAGGCGGCCGAGCGGTCCACCTTGCTGGGGTCTTTGCCGCTGAATGCGCCGCCACCGTGGGGGCAGGCACCGCCGTAGGTGTCGACGATGATCTTGCGTCCAGTCAGGCCGCAGTCGCCCTGCGGGCCGCCAATCACAAAGCGGCCAGTGGGGTTGATCAGGTACTTGGTGTCCTGCAGCCACTCCTTGGGCAGCACCGGCTTAATGATCTCTTCGATGATGGCTTCGGTGAAGCTGGCCTTCATCTTGGTGGCCGTCTCGCTTTGGTCCGGGCTGTGCTGGGTGGACAGCACCACGGTGTCAATGCTGTGGGGCTTGCCATCGACATAGCGCATGGTCACCTGGCTCTTGGCGTCGGGGCGCAGGAAGGGCAGGCGGCCGTCTTTGCGCAGTTGCGCCTGGCGCTCCACCAAGCGGTGGGCGTAGTAGATGGGCGCGGGCATCAGCTCCGGCGTTTCGTCGCAGGCGTAACCAAACATCAGGCCTTGGTCACCGGCGCCGATGTTGAGGTGGTCGTCGGAGGCATGGTCCACGCCCTGGGCGATATCGTTGGACTGCTTGTCGTAGCAGACCATCACCGCGCAGCCCTTGTAGTCGATGCCGTACTCGGTGTTGTCGTAGCCGATGCGCTTGATGGTGTCGCGGGCGACCTGGATGTAGTCGACGTGCGCGTTGGTGGTGATCTCACCGGCCAGCACGACCAAGCCGGTGTTGGTCAGGGTTTCGGCGGCCACGCGGCTGCGCGGGTCTTGCTGGAAGATGGCGTCCAGGATCGCATCGGAGATCTGGTCCGCAACTTTGTCGGGGTGGCCTTCAGAGACAGACTCTGAGGTAAAGAGATAATCGTTCGCCATATGTGTTTTCAATCTGGTTGCGGGTCACTGTAGGGCGTCGTCCTGCTCTGCAACCTGATTGAGCGGCGAACGCTTTAGCGGCATTTGGACCGGGATTTTCAAGAAAAAACCCAGGCAGGATCGGTTGAAAACCACCTGCATCGCCCCGCAAGTTGTCCTGTTAACTCGGCGATTAATTAAAGAATTATAGAGATGATGATGTCACTCCTGCGCTGGCTGGCCCGATGGCCCCTGCCGCGATTGCAGGCTTTAGGCGCGGGCCTGGGCTGGCTGACCTGGGCGCTGTCGCCCAGCTACCGCCGCCGCTTGGGCCAAAACGCTGTGCTTGCGGGCTTGAGCCCGGCACAGCGGCGGGCCTCGGTGGCCGAGGCCGGGCGCATGGCCGCCGAGGCGCTGTGGTTGTGGCTGATGCCCGCTGAGCAGCGTCTGGGCTCGCGGGTGCGCTGGCAAGGGGCTGAGTGGGTAGATCAAGCGCTGGGGGCTCGGCAAGGCTTGGTGTTCTTGACACCCCATTTGGGCAGTTTTGAAGTGTCGGCCCGCGCTGTGGTGGAGCGCTGGGGCCACTTGCGGCCTCTCACGGTGATGTACCGCCCAGCCCGCTCGGCCCTGCTGCGTGAGCTTGAAGAGGGTGCGCGTGCCCGCCCTGGCCTGGCCACGGTGCCGGCGGCGTTGAGCGGCGTGCGCCACATGCTGCGTGCGCTGCGCAAGGGCGAGATGGTGGGGCTCTTGCCAGACCAAGTCCCCCCCCAGGGGCAAGGCGTGTGGGCCCCATTTTTTGGACAGGACGCCTACACCGTGACCTTGGCTGCCCGCTTGGTCACTCAGACCGATGCACTGGCTGTGGTTGTGTGGTGCGAACGCCTGCCGAAAGGCCAAGGCTTTGTGATGCACTTTGAGCCGCTGGGTGAGACCCTGCCAGCGGCTGATGATGCCGCAGCCCAAGTCACGGCGGCCACCGCCATCAACCGCGCCATGGAGCGCGTCATCATGCAAAAACCCGAGCAGTACTTATGGGGTTACCACCGCTACAAACAACCCCGCGGCCAAGACGTGGCGGGGAGTGAAAGCCCATGAAGGCGACTTTCTCCCGATGGGGGGCCAAGGCCTTGCTGGCCGTGTTGTGGTGCTTGCATTGGCTGCCGCTGCCGGTGTTGGCCTCGGTGGGGCGGGGCCTCGGCACGCTGCTCTACCGCCTGGGGGGCTCGCGGCGGCGCATCGGGCGGCGCAACTTGCAACTGTGCATGCCCGACATGCCGCCCGCCGAGCGCGAAGCGCTGCTGCGTGAACACTTTGCGCTCTTGGGCCGCAGCCTGCTGGAGCGCGGTGTGCTGTGGTGGGCTTCACCCGAACGTTTGAGGCGCCTGATCCACGTCGAGGGCGAAGTGAGTTTTGCCCAAGACCATGCTGGCGCCGTGATGTGGCTGGTGCCGCACTTTCTGGCCCTGGATGTGGCGGGCGTGGCGTCGCAGTTGTTTCAGAAGCGCTGGGTCGCCTCGATCTACCAGCGCCAAAGCAACCCCACCTTGGACGCTGCCATGCGCCACGGCCGCTTGCGCTTTGGCGGCGGCGAGGTCTTCTCCCGCCATGGCGAAGGCGCCTTGCCCCTGGTGCGCTCCATCAAGCGCGGGGCGGTGTTCTTCAACCTGCCCGACATGGACTTCGGCCTGCGCGACGCGGCCTTTGTGCCCTTCTTTGGCGTCGACGCCGCCACCTTGCTGGCGCCAGCCCGCATGGCCAAGAGCTTGAAGATGACGGTGCAGCCGGTGGTGGCGGAGTTCTTGCCAGGCGGCCAGGGTTACCGCGTGCGCTTCTTGCCCCCGTGGAGGGCTTACCCCAGCGGCGATGAGCTGGCCGATACCCGCCACATCAATGCCTGGATCGAGGACGAAGTCCGCCAAATGCCTGCTCAATACCTCTGGGTGCATCGGCGCTTCAAAACCCGCCCGCCGGGAGAGCCCCGCTTGTACTGAGGCCCTGCGTCGATAATCAGCCCATGCACATTCGATTCACCAAAATGCAGGGGGCGGGCAATGACTTCGTGGTGTTGGACGCCACCCGTCAGCCGCTCACGCTGCAGCGCGAACAACTCCAACGCCTGGGCGACCGCCGCTTTGGCGTCGGAGCCGACCAGATCCTGGTGGTGGAGCCCTCCACCAAACCCGAGGTCGACTTCCGCTACCGCATCTACAACGGTGCCACCGGCGAAGAGGTCGAGCACTGCGGCAATGGCGCACGCTGCTTTGTGCGCTATGTGCGCGAACAAGGCCTGACCGACAAAGACGTGATCCGTGTGGAAACGGTGAACCGCTTGCTGGAGTTGCGCCAAGCGCCCGATGGCCGTGTCACCGTCAATATGGGCGAGCCCGCCTTTGCGCCGGCGGATCTGCCTTTCGACCCCAAGGCCTTGAGCCCGCGCGCCAAGCATGGCGTGGATGTCTGGTCTCTGCCGCTGCCCGATGGCCGTGAAGTCGAGATTGCGTTGGTCTCCATGGGCAACCCCCATGCGGTGATGCGGGTGGATGATGTGCTGCGCGCACCGGTGGCCGAGATCGGCCCCATCGTCGAGTCGCATGCTCAGTTCCCGCGCCGCGTCAACGTGGGCTTTATGCAGGTGGTGGCACGCGACCAGATCGCGCTGCGCGTCTACGAGCGCGACGCTGGCGAAACCCTGGCCTGCGGCACGGGTGCTTGCGCTGCGGTGGTGGCGGGCATCCGCTTAGGCTGGCTCGATGCGGCCGTCGAAGTCCAAACCCGTGGCGGCCAGTTGCGCATTGAATGGGCCGGCCCTGGCCAGCCCGTCATGATGACGGGCCCAGCCCAAACCGTTTACCAAGGAGAGATTGAGCTGTGAGCACCTCCCCCACCGGCGTGTCCGGCATCACTGAAGACGACATCGCGGGCTATCTGGCCAACAACCCCGCGTTTTTTGAGCGCCACGCCCAACTGCTCTCCACCGTGCAGTTGGTCAGCCCCCACGGCGCACGCGCGGTGTCGCTGCAAGAGCGGCAGATTGAGCTGCTGCGTGACCGCATCAAGGGCCTGGAGCGCAAGTTCATGGACGTGATCCGGGCCGGTCAGGATAACGAAGCCTTGAGCGGCCGGCTGCATCGCTGGACCTGCACCATGCTGCTGGCCCGCGAAGCCCAAGCCATTGAGGCCGCCTTGATCGACGGCTTGAAGCACGAGTTCATGGTGCCCCAAGTGGCCTTGCGCGTCTGGGGCTTGGCGCCTGAGCATGCTGCCCTGAACTTGAGCCAAACCGTCAGCGATGATGCCAAGGCCTTGGCCGCCAGCTTGACCATGCCCTATTGCGGCCTGAACTCCGGCTTTGAAGCGGCGTCTTGGTTTGAGCCCGAGGTGCCGGTGCAGTCCATGGCGTTGGTGCCGCTGCGCCTGGGCAAGACCGCCGCGCAGTGCTTTGGCCTGCTGGCGCTGGGCTCGCCCGATGCCCTGCGTTATCAGTCCGACATGGGTGTCGAGCTGCTGGAGCAGATTGGCGACATCGCCAGCGCTGCCCTGGCGCGCTTGCTGCCCTGAGCGCAGAGCACAGCAGCGTGACAGCCCCGCCTGACGCGCTGATCTCGGCCCCGGCCGGTGCACCGCTGCTGCCCTGGCCAGCGCCCATGGCCCGCTACCTGGAGCACGTGCAAGTCAGCCGCCGCTTGGCGCCGCGCACGCTGGTGCTCTACCAAACTGCACTGCAACGCCTCTTGGGCTTGACGCAGCAGCACGGGCTGGAGATCGCCAATCTCAAGCCGGCGCATGTCCGGCGTTTCAGCGCCCTGCTGCATGGCCAGGGTCTGGGCCCGCGCAGCTTGGCGCTGGAGCTGTCGGCCTGGCGCAGCTTCTACCGCTGGTGGGGCCAAGAGGGCGGCGTCAGCCTCAACCCCGTCGAGGGCGTGCGCGGCCCCAAAGCGGCCAAGCCTTTACCCAAGGCCTTGTCAGTCGATCAGGCCGTGGCCTTGGCCAGCCATGAACGCGAAGATGGCGATGAGCGCCTGGCGCTGCGCGACCATGCCATCGTCGAGCTGCTCTACAGCAGCGGCCTGCGCATCAGCGAGCTGGTCGGATTGGATGCCCACGCCAGCCCCGGCGCCAAAGGCTGGGTCGATGTGCCCGACGCCACCGCCCATGTGCTGGGCAAGGGCAGCAAACGCCGCAGCGTGCCGGTGGGCGGCCCCGCCTTGAAGGCCCTGCAAGCCTGGCTCGCCGTGCGCGACACGCTGGCGGGTGCCCAAGAGCCCGCCTTGTTTGTGGGGCGCCGCGGCCAGCGCCTCAGCGACGCGGCCATCCGCCTGCGCCTCAAAGCGCTGGCCTTGGATGCCGGCCTGCCCACCTCGGTGCACCCGCACATGCTCCGCCACAGCTTTGCCTCGCATGTGCTGCAATCCAGTGGCGATTTGCGCGCCGTGCAAGAGCTGCTGGGCCACGCCAACATCAGCACCACCCAGGTCTACACCCGGCTGGACTTTCAGCACCTGGCCAAGGTTTACGACGCGGCCCATCCGCGCGCCAAGCGCAAATGAGCCACCGCTGCTGACGGCACCCGCCTACAGCCCTGTGCGGCCCTGCTGATCGTGTTCGTTAGAGCTTGGTAAAGCTGCTCAACACGGCCAGGATCACCAAGGTCAGGGCGAACCGGATCCAGCCCTGGCGACGCGTCATCAACGCATGGCCCAAGCACAGCGCCCCCAACATCAAGAACAGCGCACTCTTGAGGCCCACGGCGACGCGGATCAGGATGAACAACTGCAGGAAGAAACGCCACCACGACACGGGTGGGGCGCTGGTGGTGGGGGCGTCTGGGGTGTGGCCTTGGGTGTGAGACATCCCTGGCGCCTGGGTGTTCGCGTCGCGGCCTTGTGCGGGTGCTGCCGGCCGTTTGGCCGCTTGGCGCGCTGCGCGCTCGGCATTCAGCCGCTCTTGGCGAGCCGTCTTGACCTGCTGTGCCGTCAAGGCGAGCTGCGGCAGCGGCGGCGGCGTGGGCTGCCACCACGCCCCTTGCCGGCGCTGCGGTGCCTGGCCCTTGGCGGCCATCACGCGGAAGGCGTCAGCACGGGCAGCCGCCGCTGAGGGCGCCGTGCCAGGCAAAGCCAGGGCTTGTTGCAGCAGGGCTTGGCCTTGGGGGGCGCTGACCATGCGCACAAAGCGGGCATAGCCCACCAGCACGTCCCGGCTGGCGGCTTGCCCCTGCCAGGTGGCGGCCGCCAGCCCTTGCGTCTTCGCGCGGTGCAAGGCCGCGCGCAGCTTGCGGCGTTCGGTGCGCGACACCGAGGGCTTGGCATTGACCACCACCCCCGTGACTTCTTGCCGAGCCCCTTGGCGCATCACGCGCTGCTTGTCGGGGTGCGGCGTGAAGCCCTCGCTGCGCAGCACATGGTGCACCTGACGCAGCAGGCTGCCGACCCGCGTGGCGCCCTCCTCAGACGCCGAGAAGGTCAGGTCGTCGGCATAGCGGGTGTAGGTGAAGCCCAATTTGTCGGCCAAGCCCTGGAGCCGCCGGTCCAGCTTGCGGCACAAGATATTGGTCAACATGGGGCTGGTGGGCGCGCCCTGTGGCAGCACGCGCTCACGGCCCTTGCCGCCCACAAAAAAGCGCTCGCCATCCACCTCCAACTCGTCGCAGACGTTCTCGCTGCACAGCAGGGCCAGCAGGCTGGCCACGGCCTCGCCATAGCCCAAGCCTTGAAAGACGCCCTTGATGCGCGGGAAGTGAATGCTGGGGAAGAAGTCCTTCAGGTCGAGGTTGATGACCACTGCTTGCGCACAATGCGGCGCCGCATTGCTGACGATGCTGCGGCCCGGCATGAAGCCGTGTGCGGCATCGTGGCACGGCACTTTGACCAGGATCTGATCCAACACCCAGTACTGCGCGCGCTTGAGCCGTGGCATGGGCGCCGAGATGGTCCGAACGCCGCCGGTCTTCTTGGGCAGATCGAAGCGGCGGTAATGCGTGGTGCGGGCCACCTCGCGGTGAAAGCACAGAAACTTCAGCTCCGGCAAACCCAGGCCCATGGCTTGGGCCAGTTCCAGCGGTGTGCTCAAGGCCGGCAAACCGCTGCGCACCAAGCGTGCTGTGGTGCCGGCCGGGTCGGCGTCCGCCTGCAGCCCGCCCGAGACTCCCAGGCCCAGAAAGCCCACCTCGGTGTCGCGGGCCTGGTGCCAGCGCAGGGCGCGCTCGTAACGCGCTTTCTCGCGGACTTGGGCGTGGGCTTCGCGCTGCTCGCGTGCGCGCGCCATGCGCGCTTGCCGCATGGCTTGCAAGGCCGCTTGGGGGTCGCCCTTGACCCTCAATTCATCCTGTAGCTCGTTGAGCGCTTGCTGCAGCTCTGCCTCGCGCTGGATCAGGGCTGATTCCAGTGTGGGTTGCGCGGCATCCTTGGGCCAAAAACCCAGGCGTTGCATCTCGGCCAAGACGACGGCGTCTTTGCTGCTGAGGGCGATGCGGGCCAGCAACTCCGCACGGGTGGGGGTGCGCTCCGTCATGCAGCACCTCCGCAGGCTGTGCTGAGCCTTGATCTGGCATTGGCAGGGCGCCTTGGCGCGTGGGAAAAGGTGAGTGCAGTGCGCTTCTCGTCGAAGAGCCTGAAAGGCTTGAGGGACGGGGGCTGTCCACTCGACGCCGGGCGCCACCCATCGCGCCAATGTGCTCGAAGCGAGCCCGATTGGCATTGCGCGATGGGTGGCAGCCCGGCACAGTGAAGACGGCACCCGTGGCGCATAGAACGGCGGTGAACAAGGGCGGCGAAACACCGCCCGGGTTGCAAGAGCCAGCGCACTGCACTCGGTTTCAGTATATGCGAGCCACCGCTCATGCGACCTCCTTGGCCGGTGCGGCCGTGAGCTTGGCTTGTGCCAGCAACAACACGCTGAGCATGTGGCTGCAGGGGCCACGCCGCAGCCGGTTCTGGGTGAAGAAGTTGCACTGGCAAGTGCCCTCTTGAATCTGTCTATCCGTGTTCAGCAGGAGCGTGGGTTCATGGCTGTGGCGGCCGTCTTTGACGCTGCCACGCAGGCGAATGCGCTCGCCGTGCTCGGTGACCTCGGTCAAGCGCGCGCGGCGGGCGTGAACGTGGGCGAGGGCCTGTTCTTCTTCGGGGCTGGCAAAGCGCAAGCTGTCCAAAGGCAGCGGCTCGCGCGACAGCTCGCGCCAGGCAAAGCGCCCGCTAGGCAGGTCAAAGACGGCCCGGCCTGCCTGCACCCAAAGCGTCAACGCGGCCTGCACGTCGGCCTGCGCCAGGCCGGTGCGCTCCGCCAGCTCGGCGGGGGTGGCCAGCCACGCTGACTGCAGCGCTTGCGCCACCCGCTGTTTGGCCAAGTCGCTGACCTCGTGCCGGGTCTGCAGCAAATCGAAGCGGCCTGCCTGAGACCAATCGTTGGCGGTCCAGCCCGACAGGCCCAGCGTGACCGTGATGTCCCCCATCTCCACCACCCAGAAGCTGGGCAGGCCGCTGCCCAGCAGGTGCACACGCACGCGAGTGGCCAAGGCGATCAAGCGCTCCAGCGTCAGCAAGCGGCGGCGGCCCCAGAGCCGAATGCTGCGGGCCTCGGTCAGCGGGGCGCCCACCACCGCGCTGCGCCGCGCCACCAGCTCAATCTGCCAAGGCTCCAGCACCATCTTGGCGGGCTGGCCCGGTTGCAGCTCAAAGCGCAGCGAGCGCGGCCCGGCGCGCTCTTTGCGTTGGCGCAGCAGGCTGCACACATTGTGCAAATCCATGGGGTGCAGCTCCAGCACCGTGGCCGGCAAGGTCATGGCGCTGGAGACCTGCAAAAAGCCCCGCACCCAACTGTCGGGCAGGTCGATCTTGGATTCTTGAAAACTCGGGTCCGTGCCGGTGGTGACATTGAACCCTGTTGGGTCGATTCGGAAACGGGTGTCCTTGTAGTCGCGGATCTTTTGGAACTCGTCGAACAAGCTGGCCGAGTAGTCGATATTGGTGGTCCCGCAGGCCATCTCGCCCACGCGGTCAAACACATCGTGCTTCACGCTGACGGCGCAATAGCTGGACTCATCTTGGCTGAAGGCCTCGAACAGGAGGCGCTCTGGATGCACCGTGATGACCGGGTCGAGCACAAACCAGGCATCGCGGTTCGATTCATACAGCCAGTTGAAGTACTTTTGCCGCGCGGCATCAAAGGGGGCGAGCAGCGCTGACTTCTCCTCACGCACTTTTTTCAGCTCGGCACCGAGGGTTTCGGCGCGGGCCTTCAGCGACGCCGCCTGCGCCATGAACTGCGCCAGCAAGCTGCTTTCATTGGCCTGCAGCCATTGCTGGTAAGCCTGGGGGTCGCGTCCCCGATAGCGTTGGTCGCTGACCACCACGGCGTGCAGGGCTGACAGCGCTTCTCGCAGGGCCAGGCTGCAAGACGCATCGCGCCGCAGCATGCCCTCAAAAAAGGTCGGGGGGCGTAGCGTGTCGGGCGCAAAGCTGAAGGCCTGGGCGGTGGACGAGTCGTCCACCGTGGTGCTGCCGTAATACTTGTAGCGGAATTGCATGGCGGTTCAGGGGCGGTGCAGGGCCGGGGTCTTCCAGCTCAAGAAGGGCAGCTCGATGCTCGGGTGCCGAGCCGCGATGTCACGCAAGCCGGCGATGTATTGCGGCTTGTCGGTGAGGCTGGCGCTGACCACCTGACGCGCAAAAATTTCAGCCACCACCACGGCGGTTTCAGGGGCCTCAATGTGCGCCCGCAGAAAGCGGGTGATGCGCGCCTTGGCCACCCGGCCGCGATGCACTTGGCTCAGCACCGTGAGCAGGTACGGCGTCAACGTGCGCAACTGTCGCGCGAGGGCTGGCGCATCGCTGCTCGGCAGGTCCAGCAGCCATTGCGTCACGAAGAGCTGCACCTCGGTGCTTGGGTGCTGGCTCAGGCGGGTCAGGCACAGGCTGGCGTCTGCAGCGCTCATGCGGCGCACCAACTGGCTGCGGCCCAAGGCCTGCACCCAGGCTTGAGGGTGGTCCACCCAGGCGATCAGCAAGTCCACCTCCAGCGCATCATCGGGCAGTCTCTCGCCGAAGAGCTGCTGGGCATAGTGGCGGCTGTCGTCGAAGCCGGTGTCGGCCAGTGGCAGCAGGTCGGCCGCTTGCTGTGGGCTGATGGGGGCCACCAGCGTGTGGTCGATGGCGCGAAGAGACCATTGCCTCACCTCGGCGTCTGCATGCCGCGCCAGCGTGGCCATCTGGCGCAGGCTGAAGTCGGCCGGCGCCAGAGCGGCCAAGGCCCAGGCGCCATAGCGTTGTGCGCCTCGGCTGCGGGCCTGCAAGGCGCGCCAGGTGCCCGAGGCCTCGCGCGCGGGCGCGAAGGCCGCAAGTTCGCCCGTGAGCCAGCGCAGCACGTCCTCATGCAAGTCGTCGCCACGCTCCGTCTGGAACAGGCTGTCATGCAGGCGCGCCGCCAGAGCCCGGCCCAGCGTGTCGTCCTTGCGGGCCAGGCGCAGCAGCGCTGGCGCGATGGCGGCGCGTATGGCCGCGTGTTCACTCAAGGCCAGGGCCGTCAGCAGCTCGACCTGCTGGCTGAGCAGGGCATCGGGCAGGGCGGCCAGCAGCCGAGCCCCACAGGCGCGGCGTTCAGCGCTCTCGGCCCGCATCAGGCGGGTCAGCAGCAGCGGCGGCATCAAGGCCAGGCCGTTGGGATGCAAGAGCACCCACGTCACGGCCAGGTTCAGCACCGGCACGGCCGGGTGGTCCAGCAAGGTGAAGACCGAGGCCAGGCCGGGCCACGCCGCTGCGGCAGCCTTCAGCGGGCCTTGCAGCAGTTGTTCAGCCAGTGCGGCACCTTCGGCGAGGCCCGGGTCTGCGGGGTCCAGGGCCAGCAGGGTGTCTTGCAGCTCTGCCAGCAGCGCGTCGGGCGTGGCCAGCAAGGCCAGGCCGTGCCCTTGGCGGCGCGCCCGCTCTTGCGCCGAGAACAGCAGCGCGAGCACGAGGTCGGCGTGCTGCGCAAAAGCCGCAGGGTTGCCCGCCAGGTGCAGCAATGCAAAGTCTTGGGCCGGCGCATGGGCGCTGCCTGAAAGCAGCTTGAGCCACGGGATCTGCTGGGCGATGTCCGTGCTGCCCTCCACCTTGGCGCGGGCTGTTGCAAAACCGAGGGCGGCCGTGGGCGCGTAAGGGCTTTGCAACAGCCGTTTCAGCACCGCCGGGGCTTGTGCCTCCAGCACGTCAACATGGTCTTGCAGGGCGCGCGCCACCACGGCCTGCACCAGGGCGCTGCGGCTCTCCATGGCCAGGCGCAGCAAGGCGTTGGGGTGGGCGTCCCACAGGTCTTGCAAGGCCTCGGTGCGCTCTGGCAGGGCTTGCGTGGTGTCCAAGGGTTGCAAGGTCCACCAGCGCTTGGCGCGTGCACTCGTCTGCAGCGCCGGCCAACGGGCCAGCAAGAGCTTGGGCACCAGCATCCACCCCGCGCCACGATGATGCAGGCGGACGCTGCGTTGGTAGCGCTGCTCCACAAGCACCCAACGTTGTTCTTCGCGGGGTGGCGGCTGCTCATCGTCGACCAGGCCCAGCAGCATCTCCACCGCTAAGTCTGCAGCATGCGGGTGCGAAAGCGCGGCCAAGCGCCGAATGCTGCGCCAGCCACGCAAGCGCAGGTAATCCCGGGTGCGGGGGCCGAACGCGCGCGGTGCGCCGGAACGCGCCTCGGGCAGCGGCGCAGCCATTGCATTCTCAAAGCGCGCGTGCAGCAGGCCGAGGACTTCGGCGTCGCGCCGCAGCTCTGCCGCCTTATAGACATAGCGCACACCCTGGAAGCACGCGCCCTCTAACGGTAGCGCTTGCAGCAGCCGCAGCAGCACAGCGCGCGGCGCAGCCTGCACCCAGGCCCGCTCGTACCAGTCTTGCAGCAGCGAGGCCCAATCGCGGCCATGCTGTTGCAGCGCCGCCTGGACCTCCGCCACCAGCTCGTGGCCGCCTCGCTCGGACGCGAGCGGGGCGGCCCAGCCGGGCAGCGTGTCTGCCACTTGAGCGGCACGGGCCTCAGGGCTCAGCAACATCAGCCATGCTTGCCGTGCGATGCGGCGCGTGGCCGGGCTGCGCGCCTGCACAGACAAGTGCTGAAGGGCCTCGGCAGCGCCCGGGTCGCCCAGGCGACCGAGGGCCACGGCCAAGCTCCCATCCAACAGGTCGTTCCCGGTGCCCAACAGAGCGACCAAGCGCGGTGCCAGGCCACGCAAGGCTTGCTGCGTGGGGCTGTCTGGGGCAGTGGCGTCGCTGCACTCGCCCACCCGCCAGGCACTGCGCGAGCGGCGCTCCGGCGACTGCAGCTTCCAAGCATCCGGCTGAAAGCGCGCCACCAGTGCGGCGATGGCGGGCGCCAGCGCCGGTGGCGCGGTCGAAGGCGCGGGTGCGGCCGGCGCAGGCACAGCCGCTTGCAGTGCCTCCAGCCCCGGCAGGCCGTCATGCGATAGCAGTTGTTCGCCAGCCGCCAGACGCCGCTGGATGTAGTTCAGCGCCCGCCGCAGGGCTTCAGCCTGGGAGCAGGGCAGCACGGTCAGCGTGGACTCTTGCGGCCCGCTGCGCACATGCACCAAACACTGCTCCGCTGCGGCATTGGCCTCAGACCCCGCCTCGTCCAAGGCGATCACCTCGACCGTTCGGGCAGGCTCACGCGTCCGTTGTCGCACCAGGATGGCGCTGCCGATTTTTCTCAAAGGGGGCTCCCTCGGACGATCCCGGCTTGGGGGCCGGGTTGGAATGCTGTGGAGTGGCTGATGGAAAGCCACCGTGCTGTTGGGCGCCGATTTTGCATGGATTGAGGTGCAGCCCAAACCGAGACCCGCTCATCGCATGAAGGAATGCCAAGACACGTCGACCTCGCGCTGCTGCCGATGTGTTGTCGCCCGCCTTGGGAGGGCGCAATGGTCGTCGGTGTCACTGCGATTCGTGGGGGGGTGTCCGGGCCTTGGGCGGGCCTGCAAGCTGGCACACTGCGGCGCAAGCAAAGCGCCCCTGCGCTTGCTCGCCAAGGCTTGTCCTCGCATCCCGAAAGCTGCCCATGATGACGTTCTCCTTTTGGCACCGGGCCACCGCCCTGCTGGCCTTGTGCGTGTTGATGCTGTCGGCCGCCGTGGCCGCCCCTGATGCGCCGGCCGCTGCGGCCTCCTCCGCCTTCTACCTCAAGCCCGCCGACGCCGCCTGGGTGGCGGCCCTGCCGGTGGAAGCCAACGCTGCCACACAGGCTTGGATGGACCGCATCCCCGCAGAGGTCAAGGCGCGATCAGACGCCTACTTTGAAGGCGGCTACTGGCTGGACTTGTGGAACTGGGTGTGGGGCTTGGGCCTGGCCGCACTGCTGCTGTGGACGCGCCCGTCCACCGCCTTGAGGGCGTGGGCCGAGCGCAAGCTCAAGCGGACCTTTTTCGTGGACGCCTGCTATGGAGCGATGTATGCCGTGGCGGGCTGGGTGCTGAGCCTGCCTTTGAGCATTTACCAAGACTTTGTGCGTGAGCACCAATACGGCATGGCCACCCAGAGCTTTGGGGAATGGCTGAGCGAGCATGTTCTCAACTTGGCCGTCAGCATGGTGCTGAGCGCTGTGCTGGTGGCCCTGCTGTACGCCGTGCTGCGCCGCAGCGGGGCACGCTGGTGGCTGTGGGGCGGCTTGCTGGTCAGTGGCTTGTTGACCGTGATGGTGGCCGTCAGCCCGGTGTTCATTGAGCCGCTGTTCAACACCTACAAGCCCGTGGAGGCCGGGCCGGTGAAGACCCAGGTCTTGGCCATGGCACAAGCCAATGGCGTCCCTGCAGACAATATTTTTGAGTTTGATGCCTCGCGGCAGACCACGCGGGTCAGCGCCAATGTGTCTGGCCTGCTCGGCACGGCAGCCATTCGGCTCAACGACAACCTCCTGCGGCGGGCCAGCCTGCCCGAGATCCGCGCCGTCATGGCCCACGAGATTGGCCACTACACCCTCAACCATGTGCCCAAGATGCTGTTGCAGATGGGGCTGCTGGTGATCATCGGCTTTGCGGTGTCGAACTGGCTCATGGGCCGCTTGCTGGCGCGCTTTGGCACCGCGTGGCGGGTGACACGGCTGAGTGATGTGGCCAGCCTGCCTTTGCTCGTGGTGGTGTTTTCCAGCTATATGTTCTTGATCTCGCCTTTGATCAACACCATCGTGCGCACCGCCGAGATCGAGGCCGACTACTTCGGCCTCAATACCGCCCGCGAGCCGGTGGGCATGTCCGAGGCCTTGCTCAAGCTGGTGGAGTACCGCAAGGCCGACCCCGGCCCGATCGAGGAAGTGCTGTTCTTCGACCACCCGAGTGCCCGCACCCGCATCCACCAAGCCATGCGCTGGCGCGAGCACATGCTGCAAGGCCCGGCTGCAGCCTCTGCGGCAGCAGCCCCAGCGCATTGACCCGCTTATCGCGCCGATCTGCAGTTCGTCGCAAGTCGCTCGCGGTGCGGCTAGCGCCCTTCTACAGTGTGCTACATCACCAACACACCCAGGACATGTGATGCGACACCCTGTCAATGATTGGGACAACCGACAAGCGATTTACCGGCAGTTGGCCGACCGCCTGGCCAGCCAGTTGCTGGACGGCGACCCGCCCGAAGGCCAAGCCATGCCTTCGGTGCGCACCTTGGCCAGTCACTACTTGCTCAACCCGCTGACCGTGGGCCGGGCGCTGCAGGCCTTGGATGACGACGGGCTCTTGGAGAACCGGCGTGGCCTGGGCTTGTTTGTGAGGCCGGGCGCCCGCGAGCGCCTGCGCCAGATCGAACGTGAACGATTCATGCAGCGCGAATGGCCGCAACTGCGCCAACGCCTGAAACAACTGGGCTTGAGCCCTGCGCAATTGGACTGGGAGACCCCACATGACTGACACCGACGCGCTGATTCGCGCCCAAGGCTTGAGCGTGCGCTTTGCCAAGAAGCAGGCCCTGACCGACCTGTCTTTGAGCATTCCCAAAGGCCGGGTCGTGGGCTTGCTGGGCCACAACGGCGCAGGCAAGACCACCTTAATGAAGGCCCTGGTCGGCCTGCAGCGCCACGAAGGCAGCTTGAGCGTGCTGGGCCTGAACCCCAGCACCCAACGCACCGAGTTGCTGAAGTCCCTGTGCTACATCCCCGATGTGGCCGTGCTGCCGCGCTGGGCCAAGGTGGGGCAACTCATCACCTTGATGGCCGGCCTGCACCCGGGCTTTTCGCCCGAACGCGCCAAAGACCTGCTCAGACGCACCAGCGTGGGCTTGGATGATGTCGTGGGCAAGCTCTCCAAAGGCATGGTGGTGCAGGCGCACCTGGCCTTGGTGGCGGCCATTGACGCCAAGGTCATGATCCTGGACGAGCCCACTCTGGGGCTGGACGTGCTCTCGCGCAAATCCTTTTACGAGATGCTGATCGACGAGTGGTGCGACGGCGAGCGCACCGTCATCATCTCCACGCACCAGGTGGAAGAGGTGGAGTCGCTGCTGTCGGATGTGCTGATGCTCAACGAAGGGCAAGTGGTCCTCAACATCAGCCTGGACCAGTTGGACCAGCGCTTTGTGGCCCTGAGCCACGACGCGGCCGCCGCCGACGCGGTGGCGGCGGCCCACCCCTTGCTGCGCTATCGCCAGCATGGCCAATCGGCCGCGCTGTTTGACGGCGCCCCGCCCGATGCGGTGGTGGCCCTGGGCCAGCGCGTGCGCCCCAGCTTGGTGGACTTGTTCGTGGCGCTGACCCGCGCCCCGGAACTCAACCGTCGCGCCTGAAGGAGAACATGATGATCTCGATGAAAGTCTTTCAAACCCTGCTCCTGCGCGAGTGGCTGCAGCACCGCAAGGGCTGGCTGGCGCTGGGCTTGATCCCGGTGGCGCTGATGTTCCTGGCCACGGTCTTTGGCACGGTGGATGCCTATGGCGATGATCCCGGCGAGATGTCGGGTGCTGGCCTGATGATGATCGTGTCCTTCGGCACGGCGATGATCTTGTTGGTCTTGGCCGTGGCCGCCACCGCCTTCCAGGCCTCGGGCCTAGCCCGGCGCGACCAACAAGATCGCTCGATCGAGTTCTGGCTGTCTTTGCCTGTCGGCCAGCCCCAGACCTTGGGCGCCATGCTGCTGATGCATGTGTGGCTGTTCCCCATGATGGTGGTGGCCATCGGGCTGCTGGGCGGCTTGTTGATTGGCCCGATTACCGTCATCAAAGGCCTGGGCCTGGCGGGCTTGACCACCATGCCCTGGGCCGCCTTGCTGGTGGTGATCGCGGCCGGGACGCTGAGAGTGTTTGCGGGCCTGGTGCTGGCGGGTCTGTGGGCCTTGCCCTTTGTGCTGCTGATGATGGCGGCCTCGGCCTGGCTCAAGCGCTGGGGTGTGCCGGTGCTCGTGGCTGTGGTGGGCGTGGGCGGCATGGTGCTCAAGGAGTATTACGGCCAAGCGTGGTTGCTGGACAGCGTCAAGGCCTTGGCTGACAACGTCGGTGCCGCACTCTTCCCCGGTGCGGCGGGTGACGCGGGCTTCCATCTGGAGGAGAAGACGGTGCTGAGTGGCCAGCTCGACGGCATAGCGCCTTGGCTGATGGCCGATTTGCAGCAGCGGGTGGCCGACCTCGCCAGCCCCTGGTTGCTGCTGGCCCTGGCCTTGTCCGCGGCAGGTGCCTGGGGCGTGCTCTACCGCCGTCAGCAAGGGCGTTGAGCCAGCCTTGAGTCTGCGCCGCTGCCCGCATGATGCAATGTCCGGTTGGCCTGTAGGCAGGGCGCAGTTCCTTGTTTGTTTGAAAGTAACTCATGGCATTTCCTCCATTCAGTGCGCGCACCCGCAAATGGGCATTTCGAGGTGGTGTGGTGCTGCTGGGCTTGGCCGCTTGGGCGGGCTACCAACACCTCAACCCACCGCCGGCACCGGCCCCGCCACCGCAAGGCGAGGCCAAGCTCACCGACGTGGTGCAGGCCGTCCAAGCGGCCGGTGTCTTGCAGCCGCGGGTCAAGGTGGATGTGGGCGCCCAGGTCAGCGGCCAGGTGCGCAAGATCCATGTGCAGCTCGGCCAGCAGGTCAAGAAGGGCGATGTGCTGGTCAGCCTGGACCCTGAGCTCGCCCGCAGCGAAGTGGCCCAAGCCGAAGCGGCTTTGGCCCAGCAAGCCGCACTGATCGATGCCCGCCAAGCCGACCTGAAGCTGGCCCAGGCCGAGCTGAGCCGCCAGCGCCGCCTGCTGGCCGGCGAGGCCACGGCCGCCACCGAGGCCGAGCGGGCCGAGGCCGAGCTGCTCAAGCTGCAAGCCGACCTGCGCGGCCAGAACGCCAGCCTGAAGAGCCTGCAGGCCCAGCTCGACAAGCGCCGCCTGGCTCTGGGCTATGCCACCATCACCGCGCCCATTGACGGCGTGGTCGTCAACCTGCCGGTGCAAGAGGGGCAAACCGTGATCGCCGTGCAAATCACCCCGGTGATGGTGACCTTGGCCAATATGGACGAGATCACCGTGCGCACCCGTGTGCCCGAGGCCGATGTCTCTGCGGTGCAGGTGGGCCAGAAGGCGCGCTTCATCACGCTGTCGGGCGAGGCCCAGCGCTACGAAGGCGTGGTGCGGGTGATCCAGCCCGTGCCGGAACGCGCCGGCAATGCCGTGTTTTATAACGTGCTGTTTGAGGTGGACAACAAAGCTCGCAAGCTGCTGCCCGATATGACCGTGCAGGTCAGCATTGCCACCGGCGAAGCCAAGGGTGTGCTGACCATCCCGACCGTGGCCCTGGGTGAGCGGGCCGATGACGGCCGCTTCACCGTGCAGGTGGTGGATGCCAAGGGCGCCCACCAATCTCGCAAGATCCGCACCGGCCTGCAAGATGGCGCGCGGGTGCAGGTGCTCGACGGCCTGAAGGCCGGCGAGAAGGTGTTGCTGGCACCGCCTTCTGAAGCGGCGTCGGCGGCGTCGGCGGCTTCGGCCAAATCCTGAACATCATGGCCATGATCGACCTGCGCGATGTCTCGCGCCGCTATCTGCTGGGCAGCAACGAGGTCCATGCCCTGCGCGGCGTCAGCCTGCGCATTGAGGCGGGCGAGTACGTGGCCATCATCGGCCAGTCGGGCTCGGGCAAGAGCACCTTGATGAACGTGCTGGGCTGCCTGGACACCCCCAGCAGCGGCCAGTTCCTGATCGACGGTGAAGACGCTGCGGGCTTAGGGCCAGATGAGCTGGCCGCGCTGCGCCGCCAACGCTTTGGCTTCATCTTCCAGCGCTATCACCTGCTGCCGCACCTGGATGCGCGGGCCAATGCGGCCCTGCCGGCCGTCTATGCCGGCGTGCCCGGTGCTGCCCGCATCAAGCGCGCCGAGAGCCTGCTGGCGCGCCTGGGCCTGGGCGAGCGCATGCACCACAAGCCCAATGAGCTGTCGGGCGGCCAGCAGCAGCGGGTGTCGATAGCGCGCTCGCTGATGAACGGCGGGCAGATCATCTTGGCCGACGAGCCCACCGGTGCGCTCGACTCACAGTCAGGCAAAGACATGCTGGCCTTGCTGGGCGAGCTGCATGCCCAGGGCCACACCATCATTTTGGTGACCCACGACGCCCATGTGGCGGCCCATGCCAAGCGCGTGATCGAGCTGCGCGACGGCGAGGTGCTGCGCGACAGCGGCACGCCGCCCGACCACCGCCCACCTGCCGCCAGCGCTGCCGGTGAGGACGGCCCGGCGCTGCAAGCCGGCGGCTGGTGGCAACAGCGCCAAGGTCAATGGCGCGAGGCCCTGCAATCGGCGGCCCTGTCGCTCAAGGGCAATCGCCTGCGCACGGCGCTGTCCATGCTGGGCATCAGCATCGGCATTGCGGCCGTGGTCAGCATCATGGCCTTGACCACCGCAGCCCGCAGCAGCATCGAGAAAGACGTGGGCAGCTTTTTGTCAGGCCGCATTCCGGTCTGGCGCGGCAACCCCAACCTGCCACCGGGCACTCAGCCCCAGCCCTTCCGGCCGAATGAGATCGAAGCCATTCGCGCCTTGCCCGGCGTCAAGGGGGTGACGGTGGAGCGCGAGGTTCAACTCACCGCGCGGCATGGCTCGCGCGACAGCATGGTCAGCGTGCTGGGGGCCGATGCCAACATCTTGTCGGCGCGCAAGCTCAAGCTGGTGGAGGGCCGGATGCTCAGCCCGCTGGACCTGAGCAGCAGCGCCCAGGTCGCGCTGATTGACGACAAGGCCCGCAAAAACCTGTTCAAGCCGGGCGAGAACCCGGTGGGCAAGACCCTGCTGCTCGCGCCCGGTGGCGGCATGGAGGCGCAGGCTGCCCAAGCGCAGGCCTTGGCGTCGGGGGCGGGCGCGGAGTTGCCTGTGGGCGTGTCCTTGCCCGTCACCATCATCGGTGTGGTGGAGCCTGACACGGGCGGTGCGGTGCAGTTCGGTGCCTGGCTGGGGCAGGTTTTGGTGCCTGTCAGTACCTTCAGCCGCAAGCTGGACTTGCGGGTAGATGCGGACCAGATCCATGTGCTGTTGGACTTCACCGTGCCGCCTGAGGAGGTGCGCAAGCAAGTTCACTTCCGCCTTAAAGCGCTTCACGGTGTTGAAGACTTTGACTCTTGGAATGCCGACGAAGAGTTCAAAAAGATCCAAAGCGTCACCGGCGCCATGGCCCTGCTGTTTGCCGGTGTGGGCGCCATCTCGCTGCTGGTGGGGGGCGTGGGGGTGATGAACATCATGCTGGTGTCGGTGAGTGAGCGCACCCGTGAGATCGGCATCCGCATGGCCGTGGGCGCGCGCCAGGCCGATGTGCGCCTGCAGTTCATGGTCGAGGCGGTGGTCTTGTGCTGCCTGGGTGGCTTGGTGGGGGTGGGCTTGAGCTGGCTGGCCGCCACCGGCTTGAACGCCTTCCAAGACAAACTGACCGTGCACGTGGATGGCACCGCCTTGGCCGTGGCCTTTGGGGTGTCCACCCTGGTGGGCCTGATCTTTGGCACCCTGCCGGCACGCCGTGCCGCAGCGCTGAGCCCGGTGGACGCCCTGGCCCGCGAATGAGGATGATGCGATGAAGACCTTTGCCTTGACCACCTTGGCCTTGCTGCTGGCGGCCTGCAGCAGTGCGCCGCTCAAGCCCCCCCATGCGCCGCCAGAGCCCGCCCCTTGGAAGGCCGTGCCCGCCGACGCAGCCGCGTCGGGCGCCAGCGCCGCGCCCGACGCCTGGGCCCTGTGGGCCGACCCGGCGTTGCGCAGCCTGCAGGCCCAAGCCGTGGCGCGTAACCGCGATGTGAGCCAAGCGCTGTTGCGGGTGCAAAAAGCCCAGCTCGCGTGGCAAGCCAGCCAGCAAGACCAAGAGCCCCGGCCCAGCCTGAGCCTGCAGACCTCGGCCAGCCGCCCACTGGAGGCAGGCCGCCTGAGCCGCAGCATGAGCTTGAGCGCGGGCCTCAGCTATGAGGCCGACCTGTGGGGCCGGCTCTCTGCCGCCACCCAGGCCCAGGCCGCGCAGTTGGAGGCGCAGCACACCGATGTGCTGGCCGCCCAAGGCCTGATCCGCAGCCAGGTGGCAGAGTCTTTCTGGACCCTGGCGGCCCTGGCGCAAGAGGCCCCTTTGATCGAAGCCCAGCGCCAAGGCGCGGCCGAGATCCTGGCGTTGACCCGCCTGCGCGTACAAGAAGGCAAGCTCTTGCCCATTGAGGTCGACAAAGCTGCGATTGCGCTGCAGGCCTTGCAAGTGCGCCAGGTGCAACAGGGCCGAGACCGCCTGCTGCAGCAACTGAGCCTAGAGACCCTGCTGGACGACAGCAGCTTGGTGCTGCCTGCCACCTTGCAGATGCCCAGCACCACGCTGCCGGCGCTGGCCCTGGGCAGCCCTGGCGAGGTGCTGAGCCGCCGCCCCGATGTGCAGCGTGCCCGCTGGGGCGTGGATGTGGCCCTGGCCCAGCAGCGCGTGGCCCAGGCCGCACGCTACCCCCAACTCAGCTTCAGCCTCGGTGTGTCTACAGGCGGCAGTGAGTGGCGCGACTGGCTTGACAAACCCTTGGCCAACTTGGCCGCCAACCTCGTGGTGCCGCTGGTGGACTGGCGGCGCCTGGAGCTGCAGCAAGCCCAGGCCCACACCGATGTGGAAGCCGCTGCCCTGAGCCTGCGCGACGCCCTGCACAAAGCCCAGGTCGAGATCGAGCAAGTGGCGGCCGAGCGCCAGGCCCTGGCTGCCGAAGCCCAGGCCCAAGCCGCCCGCTTGGCCGAGGCCCAGCGCACCGAGCGCCTGGCCCAATTGCGCTATGAGGTGGGCAGCATTGCCAAGCTGGATTGGCTGCAGGTGCGCAATGCCCGCCTGGCCGCCGAGCAAGAGGCGGTGCAGATGCGCCTGCGCCAAGCCTTGAACCAGGCCAGATTGATCAAGGTGCTGGCGCTCTAAGGTCCAACTTGACGGCGATACTTGGGGCTCCGCAAAGGAGCATCCCATGAAGATCGCCATCCTGGGCAGTGGTGTGATCGGCACCACCGCCGCCTACTACCTCAGCCGCGCCGGCCATGAGGTCACCGTCATCGAGCGTCAAAGCGGCCCGGCGCTGGAGACCAGCTTTGCCAATGCGGGCGAGGTCTCGCCCGGCTACTCGGCCCCTTGGGCCGGGCCTGGCGTGCCCCTCAAGGCCATCAAGTGGATGCTGATGCACCACTCGCCCTTGGTCATCAAGCCCATGCTGGACCCAGCCATGTGGCGCTGGGGCATGGCCATGCTGCGCAACTGCACCGAAGCCCGCTACCGCGAGAACAAAGCGCGCATGGTGCGCCTGGCTGAATACAGCCGCGACTGCATGGTGCAACTGCGGGCCGACACCGGCATCCGCTATGACGAGCGCACCCAAGGCACGCTGCAACTCTTTCGCACCCAAAAGCAGCTCGACGGCATTGGCAAAGACGTCGAGATCTTGCAGCAATACAAAGTGCCCTACCAAGTGCTGGACCGCGCGGGATACCTGCAATATGAGCCGGCCCTGGCCGATGTGCAAGACAAATTCGTCGGCGCCCTGCGCCTGCCGGGCGATGAAACCGGCGACTGCTTCATCTTCACCAACGAAATCGCCAAGCTGGCCCAAGGCATGGGCGCGCAGTTTCGCTTCAACACCGCCATCGAGCGCTTGGTGGTGGAAGGCGGCCAACTGCAAGGCGTGCAAACCAGCCAAGGCCTGGTCAAGGCCGATGTGACCTTGCTGGCCCTGGGCAGCTACAGCACGGCCATGTTGCAGGCCGTGGGCGTGCGCATCCCCGTCTATCCGGTGAAGGGCTTTTCCATCACCGTGCCCATCAGCAATGCGGCCAAAGCGCCGGAGTCCACCATCATGGACGAAACCCACAAAGTCGCCGTCACCCGCCTGGGCGACCGCATCCGCGTGGGCGGCACCGCCCAACTCTCCGGCTTTGACTTACGGCTCGACGCTGGCCGCCGCAAAACGCTTGAGTTTGTCGTGACTGACCTTTTCCCCAAGGGCGGCGACGTGGCCCAAGCCAGCTTCTGGACCGGCCTGCGCCCCATGACCCCCGACGGCACCCCCATCCTCGGCCCCACCGCCATCCAAGGCCTGTGGCTGGCCACCGGCCACGGCACCCTGGGCTGGACCATGGCAGCCGGCACGGGACGCTTGATGGCGGATTGGATGGGGGGGCGCAAGCCGGAGATTGAGACGGAGGGGTTGACGGTGGAGCGGTATCGGTAAGGGCTGTCAGAGGGGGGCGAGGTACCCAGACGGAAGAATGATCCAAACTTCAAGCCGTGAGGCATCCAGGACGCGCAATGGATTACCGGCCGATTTACCCAATGGATTGCCGGCGGAGCTACGAACATTGCTTGGCTCGCGCAAGCTCATACTTCTCTGAGGCGATTCGTCTACAAGCCTATCGTCCCGAACAGGCGCTGTGCTACACGATGGAAGAGATTCAGCTTGAAGAGCTACCCGATCGGCTCGAGTCAACGCTGGCATTGCTGGCTATCGCCCGCACAGCGATTTCGTACGGAGCCTCGCTATCCGAGGCGAGCGACTTCATGAATGACCTGCGGAACCTGTTGAGAGCGCTGCCCGCGCGAGCCGGTGAGATTGAAGGACTCGGAGTCGCAGCTCACGAACGCACGGCAGTAGCAGCCGATGTGCATCGCGTTCTCGTCGCCGCAGGACTGTCTCAAGATGCCAAACCTGAGGTACACCTGGCGCCGCGCAATAAAGCCGCGCCAGCCGATTAATTCTGACGTTGACGTCATATGCGAACAGACAAGTACACCTCGGAAGCCATCTGCAAGTGCATGGGGTTACCTTCGTTCGAGGCAGATCCAGCGTGCTGCAATGTGCCGGAAGCGATACGTCTGCTGCTGATGCCGTCGTTTCATCCAGAGGTGTGTCTTACCTTTGTCGAAGGCAAGGTTTCCGTGGTTTGCGCCCGATTCCAGATCTGGCGCCAGTTTGAACCGAGGCCATCGCTCACGGATCGCGCTGAAGGCACTATTCCTGCTGCGACTTTCGCACAACTACGCTCTTCTATGGTTCCGGTAACGCGCCCTGGTGCGGTGCCGGGCATAGTTATCGACGGTATGCCTTCAGATTTGCTGCACTTTCAGCAAGGTAGCGTCGTGCTATGGACTGGCGGGAATCCAGGTGCGAAGGGAGACTTCTCGGCGTTTGTCACACTGGCCCTTGTCTCCGCTTGGGAGCACATCTCAAGCTCGTACTGTCGCAATGCTCTAGCTGAGGCTGCGGAGTACGTAGGCAAACGCCTTCCCCGTGAGCAAGAGCCTCAGCGAAAGCCAACGGTTGAAACAATGGTGCTCGGTCTACCGGAAGACAGAGAACAATTGCTTGATGCACTTCGCAAGCACCATGACGGCTAGCTGGTTGACGACCATCGGCAGCCGTCGCATTTCAAGGAAGTCGGTGTCCAAGGAGATCGCACGAAGTTAACTGAATCAAAGAGGTAGCCTACATATGACCACCGCTTCTCGCACCCTTAAGTTGCTTGTTGCGACGTGCATGGTCGTCTGTTTTTCGAACTCACCAGCCCGAAGCATCGTGCCTCCATCAGCTGAGGTCTCTGCCGCACGAGCAGACATCGTCGCAGAGGTGCTTGTCTCTGACACCTCTGAGATCCGACATGGAGACATCCTTTGCGGCTACACCTACCTGGCTACGGTGACAAGGGTGCTCAAGGGACCAGTTGAGAAACAGACAAAGATCAGGTTTGGCTACCTTGGCAGCCTTGATCTTCACCATGCGTACCGGGTCTACTTGGTGGATGATCCTTCGGGCCATCAGTTCATCGCTCACCTGCGAGACTTGAACGGAGGAGGTGCAGACATTGATGCCCTCATCAAAACCTGTCGTCACCGGTACGACATCGGAACCACCTATTTTCGGGCTGACAAACTGGGGCAGCCGAAGTAGCGGTATTCAACTGCTATAAGCACCTCCCTGGGAGTCAAGCCGTGGTTGGCGGTTTCAGTTCAAGGCCAGATTTTTAGCGTTGAAGATGAGCTGATGGATTTGAAAGCAGGGCGCTACAGATACGGACTGATCTGGCCCATCGCCCGCTCCACATAACTCTCCTTCTCCCCCACCGGTGCCACATAGTGCAGCGCCTCCCGGGCGGCATCCGAGCCTTGCAGCCGGGCGATCACCCAGGCTGCGAGATAGGGCGAGGCCAAGCAGCCCCCCGCAGTCGCCACATTACCTTGGGCAAAGAAGGCTTGGTTCAGCACTTTGATACCGGCGTCTTGCACCCAGGGTTTGGTGATCAGGTCGGTGCAGGCTGGCACGGTGCCCAGCAGGCCCAGCTTGGCCAGCATCAGGGTGCCGGAGCATTGCGCGCCCACCAACTGCCGCGTCGGGTCCAGGTGCAGTTGCGCCATCAGGGCGGGGTCGGCGGCGATCTCGCGGGTTTTGATGCCGCTGCCCACCAGCACGGCGTCTGCAGTGCATGCTTCGGCCAGGTCGCAGTGGGTGTGCAGCGTCACGCCGTTCATGGACGTGACTGTGGGGCTGGGGCCGGCCAGGCTGACGCGCCAGCCCGGCGTCTTGACCCGGTTGAGCACGCCCAGGGCGATGAGCGAGTCCAACTCATTGAAGCCGTCGAACGTGAGGATGGCGATGTGCATGGGGCTGACTGTAAGCGGGGTGAGCCCGCTTCTGTCTCACCACTTCATCTCCCCCGTGTGCACCTTGGCCCCGATGTCCAATGAGAGGCCACCCGCCGCTTCGGGGTAAGCAGCCTTCATACGTCCGATCAGCTCCGCGCTGTTGGCGCTGCTGGCGGCGGCCTGGTCAAAGGTTTGCAGGTAGTCGCGGGTGAAGCGGATGGTGCTGGCGTCTAGCGGCGTGCCGGCCTTCATGTGGCCGGGCACCACGATGCGGGGCTTGAGCGCGTTCATGTCGTCGAGCTGGGCCACCCAGGCTTGGCGCTCGGCGGGGCTTTGGGTGTCGGCGGTCCACACATGCATCTGGCCAAACACGCCCACGTTGCCGACGATGGCTTGGGCTGAGGGAATCCAGGCATAGGGCCGATGCGCCAGCAGGCCTTCGGTGCCTTTGATCTCGATGGTGTGGCCTTCCAGGTTCAGCGTGGTGCTGGCCAGCGCGGTGGGCAGCACAGGCTTGCGCGGGGCGTTGGCGCCCATCTTGGGTCCCCAGAAGCCCAGCTTGGCTTGTAGCTTCTTCTCGATCACCTTCAGTACGGCCGGCGTGGTCACCACCTCGGCGCTGGGGAACACTTCTTTCAAGGTCTCCACGCCAAAGTAGTAGTCGGGGTCGGCCTGGCTCACATAGATGGTCTTCAGGGTCTTGCCGCTGTCCAGCACTTGGGCGGCAATGCGCAAGGCGTCCGCACGGGTGAAGCCGGCGTCGATGACCATGGCGTCCTTCTCACCGGTGACCAGCGTGGAGTTGACGTTAAAGCTGTTGGCGTCGGCGTTATAGACCTTGACTTGCAGCGGCGCAGCGCTGGCGCCCAGGGTGGTGGCCAAGAGGGCGGCGGTGGCGATGAGAGAGCGGGTCATGGTGATGCGGTCCTTTCAAAACCCAAGGTGTTGCGATGGGTTGGACTGTATTGATCACTGAATTGCAGATAAACAGCCATTTGTGCGATAGTTTGTCTACCAAATTGAACTAATCCAAGCGATCTCATCAAAGCGACCTCAACATGGACCGCATCACCGCCTTGCAAGTCTTCACCGAGGTGTCCGAGCGTGGCAGCCTGACCCAGGCCGCCGAAGCGCTGGGCCTGTCGCGCGCCATGGTCTCGCGCTACCTAGAGAGCCTGGAGCAGACCCTGGGCGCGCGCCTGCTGCACCGCACGACCCGCCGGGTCAGCTTGAGCGACGCGGGCGCGGAGGCCCTACCGCGCTGCAAGCAGATCCTGGCCGAGATGGACGAGCTGCAAGCCCAGGCCAGCCAGCGCCGCAGCACGCCGCAGGGCAAGTTGCGCATGACGGCCAGCACTTCCTTCGCCCAAGCCTTTCTGGCCCAGGTGGTGGCTGAGTTTCTGGGCCTCTACCCCGAGACCCAGATCGAACTGCTGAGTGTGGAGCGCACCGTCAACCTGGTGGAGGAACGCATCGACTTGGCAGTGCGCATCGGCAACCAGTTGGATGAAGGCCTGCTGGCAAGGCGCTTGGGCGTGTGCCGCTCGGTGGTGGTGGCCGCACCGGCTTATTTGCAGCGTTACGGTGCGCCCGCCGAGCCCTTGGACCTGCGCCATCACCGCTGCCTGACCCACGCCTTTGTGGGCCGCACCGAGTTCACGCTGCACCGCGCGGGGCAGACCGTCAAGGTGCCGGTCCACGGCCCCTTGCAAAGCAACGAAGCCGCGGTCACCCGGGCGGCGGCCCTGGCGGGTGCCGGTGTGGCCTTGTTGCCCACTTACTTTGTGGGTGAGGACCTGGCCGAGGGCCGCCTGCAGCGGCTGCTGCCCGAGTGGGAGCCCGAGCCCTTGGCCATCCATGCCGTCTACCTCAGCCGCCAGCACCAGCCCCTGCTGCTGCGGGCTTTGCTGGATCATCTCGCCAGCCGCTTTGGCGCGGGCGAGATGCCGTGGGATGCGCCGCTCAAGCCCACTGCCCAGCGCCGCCGCCGCGGCCCGCGCCACAGCAGCGACAATCTCGCCCCATGAAAGCGATCCGTTTACGTGAAGGAAAAGAGCGTTCCCTCTTGCGCCGCCACCCTTGGGTGTTTGCGGGCAGTGTGGAAAAGGGCAAGGCCGATGCCGGTGAAACCGTGCGGGTGGAGAGCCACGACGGCCGGTTTTTGGCCTGGGCGTCGTTCAGCCCCAGCTCGCAGATCCGGGTGCGCGCCTGGAGCTTTGACGAGGCCGAGCGCATTGACGTCGCCTTCTTCCAGCGCCGCGTGCAAGCGGCCGTGGCCATGCGGGAGCGGCTGGCGATTCAGAGCAATGGCGTGCGCCTGATCCATGGCGAGGCCGACGGCCTGCCGGGCCTGATCGTCGACCGCTATGACGACATCCTCAGTGCGCAGTTCCTCTCTGCGGGCACCGAGCGCTGGAAGGACGTGCTGGCCGATGCGCTGCTGGCGGCCACCGGTTGCACCCGGCTTTATGAGCGCAGTGATTCGGGCGTGCGCCAGCTCGAAGGCCTGGAGCCCGCCAAGGGTTGGCTGCGTGGTGGGGGCGACACCACCATCACCCTGCGCGAGCACAGCATCCAACTGACCGTAGATGTGGAAGAGGGCCACAAGACCGGCTACTACCTGGACCAGCGCGAGAACCGCGCCTTGTTCGCCCGCATGGTGCGCCAGTTTGGCTGCAAGAGCGTGCTCAACTGCTACAGCTACACCGGCGGCTTCAGCGTGGCCGCTCTGGCCGGTGGCGCCACCGAGGTGGTGAGCGTGGATTCGTCCGCCCCGGCCCTGGCCCGCGCCTCGGCGCATGTCACGCTCAACGGCTTTGACCCCGCCCACCACACCGCCTTGGATGCCGATGTGAACGGCACGCTGCGCCAGATGCTCAAAGACGGCCGCAGCTTTGACGCCATCATCCTGGACCCGCCCAAGTTTGCGCCCAGCGCCGCGCATGCCGACCGTGCCAGCCGCGCCTACAAAGACATCAACCGCCTGGGCCTGAAGCTGCTCAAACCGGGCGGCTTGTTGCTGACCTTCAGCTGCTCGGGTGGCATTGGCGCGGAGCTCTTCCACAAGATCGTGGCGGGTGCCGGCATGGACGCCGAGGTGGACGCGTATTTGCTGCAGCGCTTGGAAGCCTCCAGCGACCACCCCACCACGATCTGCTTCCCTGAGGGCGAGTACCTCAAGGGCTTGGTGCTGCTCAAGCGCTGACGGCCATGGTTCGGGTCTTGATCGTCGATGACGATGCCGAGATCGGTGCGCTGCTGTGTGCAGCCCTGGCCCGCCATGGTTTAGAGGCAGAGCATCAGCTCAGCGGCGAGGGCTTGCTCAAGCGCCTGGCGCGCGGCGATGTGGACGTGCTGGTCCTGGACCGCATGCTGCCCGGCGACGACGGCCTCACCCTCTGCGGCGCGGTGCGCCAGCGCTTCAGCCTGCCCATCTTGATGCTGACCGCGATGGGCGACCCGCTGGACCGCGTGGTGGGGCTGTACGGCGGGGCGGACGACTATGTCGTCAAGCCTTTTGATGCGGCCGAGCTGGTGGCCCGCGTCAAGGTGCTGATGCGGCGCCAGAGTGGCGAAGCCCGCCAAGAGGCTTGGCAGTTCGCGGGCTGGACCTTGAAGGTGAGCCAGCGTGAGCTGCAGCGCGCCGACGGCCTGGTGGTGCCGCTGTCGGGCGCGGAGTTTCGGCTGCTGATGTGCCTGCTGCAGCACAAAGGCCAGGTGCTGAGCCGCGCCGACCTGCAGGCCCAAGCCCAGCCGCGTGCGGTGGGCCATGAGCGCAGCATCGACCTGCTGGTCAGCCGGCTGCGCCACAAGCTGCAAGACGAGGACGGGCAGGTGGTTCGCACCGTGCGCGGCCTGGGTTATCAACTGGATGCGCCATGAGCTTTTTGACCCGCTGGCAAACGGTGTTTGGCCGCTTGGTGATGCTGATGCTGGGCCTGCTGCTGCTGAGCCACGGCCTGACCTTCATGCTCATTCAAATCAGCCTAGGCCCTCAGCCCAGCAGCCCGCCTCCGCCACCACAGTGGCTGGGCTTGGCCATGCTGGCCCAGGTGCTGGCGGCGGCGCTGGCGGTGTGGGTGGGCAGCCGTGTGCTGGCCCGGCCCTTTCAGCGCTTGGCGCAGGCGGCCGCTGCGATGCAGGCCGACCAAGCCCTGATGCCGCTGCCCGTGGAAGGCCCGCTGGAGGCGCGGCAGGCCACCACGCTGTTCAATGCCATGCAGACCCGCATCACCGAGCAAGTGCGCCAGCGCCAAGCCTTGCTGGCCGGCATTGCCCACGACCTGCGCGGCCCGCTCACCCGCATGCAACTGCGCCTGGATGGGATGGCGCCGCGCGCCACGCCCGAGCTGGCCGCGCTGCAAAAAGACGCCCGCGACATGGCGGCCTTGCTAGAGCAATCGCTGACGCTGCTGAGCCGCGGCGTGGAGGCCGAAGCCCCCCAGCGCCTGGACTTGTGCGCGCTGGCCGAGAGCGTGGTGGACGACTTGAACGAGCAGTATGAGCAAGTGCCCGCACCGCTGCACTGCCACGGCAAGGTGCCGCCGCTGATGGCCCGCCCGCTGGCGGTGCGGCGGGCGCTGTCCAACCTCTTGGACAACGCGGTGCGCCACGGCGGCGGGGGCGAGCTGGGGCTGCGAGAGGAGGGCGACCAGGTCTTGATTGAGGTCTCCGACCGTGGGCCAGGCTTGGCTGCCGAGCTGCTTGACCAGGTGCTGCAGCCCTATGTGCAGGCGCCCGATGCCGCCCAGGGCGGCTGGGGCTTGGGCCTGGCGATTGCGCACCAAGTGGCCCAGGCCCATGGCGGCCACCTCAGCCTGCATGCCCGCGAGGGTGGGGGCTTGACGGTGCGCATGGCGCTGCCGCGCGGCATGTGTCCAACTTGATGTAATTCAGACAGCAAGGCTTCACGGGGTGGGCCCAGCATGGCGGCTGTGGCCCTCATTCAGGGCTTGTGATCAGCCCGAAGGAGAACCCCATGCTTCATTCATCCATCCCACGCCGCGCCGCCCTGCTCAGCGCGGTGGCCGCCGCCACCCTGGCCTTGTTGGTGGCCTGCGGCGGCGGCAGCGACGCCAGCAGCGGCACCGACGCCTCGGGCACCACACCCACCACGCCGACCACGCCCACCACGCCGCCAGTGGCCAGCGATTGCAGCGTGCAGACCGAGCAAGCCGCGCAACTCACCTGCTTGGCCAACAACTTTTTGGCCACCCTCTCGACCACCCAACAAAGCAGTGTGGTGGTGGCGCTCTCGGCCAGCAATGCCACGCAGCGCTGGTCCAACCTGCCGGTGGGCATGGTGGCGCGCAGCGGCCTGCCCCTGAGCAGCCTGGACGCCACCGCCAAGACAGCGGCCTTGGCCCTGCTGCGCGCGTCCCTGACGGCCCAAGGCCAAACCACCATGGACGAGCTGCGCGCGGCCGACGCCTACCTGGGCGGCTTGACCAGCGGCTATGGCGAAGACCTCTACTACATCGCCTTCCTGGGCTCGCCCAGCACCACCTCGTCGTGGATCTTGCAGTTCACCGGCCACCACTACACCCACCACATCACGGTGTCGGGCAAGGTGCTGAGCGCCACGCCCATGTTTGTGGCCGTGGAGCCCACCGCCTGGAGTGCCAACGGCGTGGACCACGCCCCCATGGCCAGCCGCCGCAATGCCCTGCTGGCCATGCTGGGTGGCCTGGATGCCACCCAACTGGCCAGCGCCAAGCTGGCGCAAGCCTATGACGACCTGCTGGTGCGCCCGCAGCAAGACGGCAAGTTCCCCACCGTGCGTGAGGGCCTGCAGGTCAGCCAGCTCAGCGCCGATCAGCAAGCCTTGGTCAAGGCCGCCATCCTCAGCTATGCGGCCGATGTGAAGACCGGCCAGCCCGAAGCCTATGTCACCGACGCCGCCCTGGCCGACACCCGCATTGCCTGGGCCGGATACACCGACCTGGCCACGCGCGGCTCTTATGTGCGCATTGACGGGCCCAGCGCCTGGATCGAGTTCTCGGTGCAAGGTGGCATCGTCATCCGCTCACAAAACCATTACCACAGCGTCTGGCGCGACAAGCAGCTCGACTATGGTGGCTTGTTCACGTTCTAAAGCGGGGTGTTGACGATGGGCTCGCCGTGGCGCAGAGGGTGGTGTGGGGTGTGGCTCTGGCTGTGCCTCGCGCTGGGGGTGCAGGCCCATGACATGCCGCAGTCGCAGGTGTCGGTGCAGGTGCTGCCGCAGCACTGGCAGGTGCAAGCCCGCGTGCCCGAGGACCGGCTGATGCTGGCCTTGGCGCAGGCCGCGCAGCAAGCCCCGGCCGAGCTGCCCGCGGCCCTGACGGTGGCGGCCGTGCGTGGCTATGCCGAGGGGCGCCTGCGTGCGGTGGGGCATGACGGCCAACCCTGGGCCATCGTGGGCAACGAGGTCTTGCCGCCGGAGCCCGGCACCAATGAGTGGCTGCTGCGTTGGCAACTGCGCCCAGCGGGCGGTGGGCCAGCGGAGTCCGTGCGACTGCACTATGAGCTCATCACCCGCGAGGTGGCGACCCACGTGGCGGTCTTCACCCTGACGCAAGACTGGGAGCGCGGGGACCTGCCGCATGCGCCGCGTCTTTTGGGCAGCCTAACCCACACACCGCTGTGGCTGGACGTGCACCGCAGCCCGCCCACGCCCTGGGCGGCCGCCATCAGCCTGGCTCAGCAGGGCTTCTGGCATTTGATGGAAGGGGCCGACCATCTGCTGTTCTTGGCCACGCTGTGGCTGACCGCAGGGCTCAGCGTGCAGGCGGGGCACTGGCAAGCGGCGCCCACCCAGCGCGCGGTGTGGCAGGCCATGTTGTGGCGGGTGAGCGCCTTCACGCTGGGGCACAGCCTGGCCTTGATGGCCGTGGCCCTGCACTGGCTGCCCCCGGCCGGCCCGCTGGTGGAGGCCTTGATTGCCGCCACGGTGGCGCTGTGTGCCCTGCACGCCCTCAAGCCCTTGTTCCCAGGCCGCGAGCTGCTCTTGGTCACCGTGTTCGGGGCCATTCATGGCAGCGCCTTTGCAGAAGGGCTGGCGGCATTGCAGCTCGACACCCAGCAGGTCCTGTCGGCCACCCTGGCCTTCAATTTGGGCCTGGAGCTGGCCCAGGTGCTGGCCCTGGTGCTGATGGCGCCCGTGGCGCTGCTGCTGTGCCGCAGCAGCCACCCGCGTGCCACGCTGGCTCGCCAAGTGTTGGCAGTGGGCACCTTGCTGATGGCCTTGGTGTGGTTGGTGCAGCGTCTGGCCTGAGGGGGCCGGACAATGTCGGCAGGGCCTGTTAACACTACGGCAAGGGGCGCGAAGCGACGAATTGGGGCGCCCATCTAGGCGCAATGCGCCGCCCGCACTCATGTGCGGGCAAGCGTTGCAACGACGAGGGGCGTCCCAATCCGCCGCTTCCCTTCGGGTTGTGACCAAAAAGGGCGCATGCGGCGTTGCAAATCCTCGCCGGGCGGGCAGCCCGGCTGCGGTTTGCGCCTTGCCTGCGCTCTTTTTGACTCACAACGCGTCCCCTTGCCGTAGTGTTAACAGGCCCTAGGAAAGGATTCACGACATGACAACACCTTCGATGCAGCGCAGCGCTGCTACATGGGCCGGGCTCTGCGCCGCAGTGCTTGGGCTGGGCATGGCTTTGCCAGGCTGCACCAGCCCCAACGCCAGCACGGCCCCCCCCACGGCGTCGGCCGCAGGGGCGGTGCCCGCAGATGCGCCAGCACAAACGCTGCGCGATGTGGCCTACGCCAGCCGCTCTGCCGCGCAAAAGATGGACATCTACATGCCGGCCGGGGCGGGGCCGTTTCCGGCGGTGGTGCTCATCCATGGCGGCGCTTTCAAGCGGGGTGACAAAGCCATGGACGCCGCCAATGCCGCCGCCTTGGTGGCCCAAGGCTATGTGGCCGTGGCCATCAACTACCGCTTGAGTGGCGAGGCCACCTTCCCCGCAGCGGTGCACGACGCCAAGGCCGCAGTGCGCTTTCTGCGGGCCCGGGCCAGCGACTACCGCATCCAGCCCAGCAAGATCGGCGTTTGGGGCGCGTCAGCCGGTGGCCACCTGGCCGCAATGCTAGGCACCTCAGGCGGCGTGGCAGAGCTGGAGGGCACCGAGGGCGCGCACCTGGGGGTGTCCTCTCGGGTGCAGGCCGTGGTGGATTGGTTTGGCCCCATCAACTTCGCCACCATGGTCAGCGAGGGCCGGGCCCTGGGCTTTGCGGCCCACTACAACGTTGACAATGAGTCGGCCTACCTGGGGGTGGACGCCAACAGCCCCGCCCACTTGGCGCTGGTGCAACGCTCCAACCCAGCCACTTACATCGACGCGCAAGACCCGCCTTTCTTCATCCAAGTGGGCAGCGCCGACCCGCTGATTCCCTACACCCAAAGCCTGAACTTCCACGCCGCCTTGAAGGCGGTGCTGGGCGAGGCCAAGGTCAGCGTTGAAAAGCTCGAAGGCGCCGGCCACGGCGGGCCGCAGTTTGGCAGTGCGGCCAACCTCAGCAAGGTGCTGGGTTTTCTGGGCCAGCACCTGAAGTGAGGATGTCCCTGCGGCTTGGCAATGGCAGGTGTGCTTCCAGCACCAGCCCTTTGCCATTTGAACCAGGGTGCATCAGCCACTGGCCGGCCAGCGACCACACGCGCTCTTGCATGCCGACCAAGCCGTTACCGCGCTGCTTGGCGGCATCGGGCTGATCGAGGCCTTGGCCGTCGTCCTCCACCACCCAGTGCAGGGTCGCCGCGTCTCGCTGGCGTTCATCCTGGGGTGGTGTCAGGCTCAGTCGCAAGCTCACCTCGCCGGCGTGGGCGTGCTTGGCGGCGTTGGTCAGGGCCTCTTGGCTCAGTCGGTATACGGCCAGTGCCACCTCACGAGGCAGCAAGGTGCTTGGGGAAAGGCCGATGTGATCGAATTTGAAATGCACACCCTTCTGCGTGCGCTGCCAACTGCCGATCAGCTCGCTAAGCATCTCCATGAGCTGCTCGCTGCGCAGCGCAGCGTCAGCGCCATCATGGGACTTTTCTCCCAAGGGACGCAGGCGGTCCAACAAGTGCCTGACATCTAGCTGTATCTCTGTGCAGCGGTCAGCCATGCCAGACACCACCGCCAGAGCTTCGGGCTGATTCACCAGTGCTTTGCTGAGCCAAGCCGTGTTGAAGCGCAGCGTCGTCAAGCGCTGCCCAAGTTCGTCATGTAACTCTCGTGCCAGATGAGCGCGCTCTTCCTCTTGGAGGGTGTGAATCCTTTGGCTCAGGGTGCGGCGTGCCGCCTCGGCGCTCTCCAAGGCCAGCGCTAGGTGTCGCAGCGCGGCAGCAATGGACTCCAGCTCCCGGACCGGCATCTTGGGCAGGGCTTGAACAGGCTGTAGGTTCTCGTGCTCGATAGCCCTGATGGCGTCTAGAAGGCCAGACAGTGGCTTGAAGGCGAGCAGGAGATTCCAACGCATGACGGCCAAAAGGCCTGTAATGCAGGCCAGCATGATGAGACAGGAGCTGGCCATGTCTTGCGCGGCCTCGTGCAACTCGCCTTCGGTGCTGGCTCGCACGGTCACCGTCCACGGCCTGCCCTGCTGCCGCGCAATGGGCCAGCTCACGGCATTGTGTTCGGGCGGGTCGAAGACCTCTCGATGCCAGTGGGCCAGACGTCTCAAGATCTTGGGCGTCTCGGCACCGGAAGCGAAAATCTGGCGTCCTTCGGCGGTGGTGATGTTCACCTGAAGGTGGCGCAGCGGCTCCTCAGACTCTATGCGCTTCAAGGTGCTGATGGCAGCGTCTTCATCCAACTGAGCCAGGCTGGCCAAGTGCGCTACCAATTCGGCCAAGGTGGTGGCCGCAGCGACTTCCTCTTCCACGGCCTCATTGGTGCGTGCCACGCCTAATGCCAAGGCCAGCGCCAGCGCGATGGCTCCCACCAGCGAAGATCGGCGCATCACCAGGCGCGGGAGATCCCAGGGCAAGTCACCTTTCATGGGAAACCCTCAGATCTGTACCAAACCCTGTTCCAGCGCGAGACGCAGCAGTTTGAAGTCACTGCGCATGTCCAACTTTTGGCGCACCAGGGACATGGTGTTGAACACCGTTTTCTCGCTGATGTGCAGGGCGCTAGCGATCTCGTCCGTGGCCTGCCCGCCGGTGGCCAGGCGAAGCACATCGAACTCTCGCGGTGTGAGCTTTTGCAGCGGCGTGTTTTGGCCTTGCTTGGCGGCGTCGTGCAGCAGGATCTCGGCCACATCGCTAGAGCAGATCCGGCGCCCAAAGGCCACATCCCGAATGGCATGCACCATTTCGTGGGGGTCACTGTCTTTGGTGAGGTAGCCTGTGGCGCCCGCCCGCAGGGCCTGCTGCACAAAGCTCTCCTGCGCATGCATCGTGAAGACCAGCATCTTGATGTGCGGGTCGCGTTCGCGCAGGCGCCGCATGGCCTCGAAGCCGCTGTCGCCCTTGAGGCTAAGGTCGATCACCGCGACATCCACGGTCTGCTCTCGAAGGGCCTCACAGGCCTGCGCAGAGTTGGCAGCCTCGGCCACCACTTGCATGTCGGGTTCAGCCTCAATGAGCAAGCGGTAGCCCGCGCGCACCACGGCGTAGTCGTCTAACAGTAGCACTCGAATCACAGGCTGTCTCCGTCTTGGTTGCGCGCCTTAGGCAAGCAAGAAGCACGCCCCAAGCGGCTCAAAAAGGCGGGAATGCTTCCCGTCTTGCAGGGGACTCGATCCCGAGACGCCAAGCCCCTGAATTTCTAGACTGCCTGCACCCACAACAAGGAGACATCCATGCCTTTCAATGCCTCATCCGCTCGCCCCCTTCATGCTTTGGCTGCAGCCGCGCTAGTGGCACTTGGTGCTGCCAGTACCTCGGCTTTTGCCGTTAAGAACGTCACCTGGGAAGACATTGCCAACGACGACAAGACTGGCAAAGACGTGCTGAACTATGGCTTGGGCCTCAAGACCCAACGCCACAGCACGCTGCGCCAAATCAACACCAAGAATGTGGATCAACTCGTGCCCGCGTGGAGCTTCTCCTTCGGCGGCGAAAAGCAGCGTGGCCAAGAGGCGCAAGCCCTGGTGCACGACGGCGTGATCTATGTGACCAGCTCCTACTCTCGCTTCCATGCGCTGGACGCCAAGACTGGCAAGCAACTCTGGATGTACGAGCACCGCTTGCCTGATGACATCCGCCCCTGCTGCGACGTAGTGAACCGTGGCCCTGCCATTTATGGTGACAAGGTCTTCTTTGGCACTTTGGATGCACGCATCGTGGCGCTTGACCGTGCCACGGGCAAAGTCGTCTGGAACGAAAAGTTTGGCGACCACAAGATTGGCTACACCATGACCGGTGCGCCCACCATCGTCAAAGAGAAGAATGGCCGTGTGCTGCTGATCCACGGCTCATCGGGTGATGAGTTCGGTGTGGTGGGTTGGCTCTTTGCGCGCGACCCGGACACTGGCGCCGAAGTCTGGGCCCGTCCCTTGGTGGAAGGCCACACCGGCCGCTTGGATGGGAAGCCCGGCACGACCACGGGTGATGCCCGGGCGCCGAGTTGGCCGCGCGACAAAGACGGAAACCTGGTGGAGGCTTGGAGCCACGGCGGCGGCGCGCCTTGGCAGTCTGCCGCTTTCGATGCAGAGACCAACACCATCGTGATTGGTGCCGGCAACCCCGCACCCTGGAACACCTGGAAGCGCACCAAGGAAGGTGACGACCCCCAAAACTGGGACAGCTTGTTCACTTCAGGTCAAGCTTACGTGGACGCCACCACGGGTGAGTTGAAGGGCTTCTACCAGCACACCCCCAACGATGCTTGGGACTTCTCCGGCAATAACTCGGTGGTGCTGTTTGAGTACAAGGACAAAGACGGCAAAACCGTCAAGGCCAGCGCCCATGCTGACCGCAACGGCTTCTTCTTTGTGACGGACCGCAGCAAGCTCGCCACCGGCGCTGGCTACCCCAACAAGCCCACCTCGCTGATCAATGCCTGGCCGTTTGTGGACGGCATCACCTGGGCCAAGGGATTTGACCTGAAGACGGGCCGGCCTATTGAAACCGGCAACCGCCCACCCCAGCCGCAAGCCGGGCAAGACAAGGGCAAGGCAGTGTTTGTCTCGCCGCCATTCTTGGGCGGCACGAACTGGATGCCCATGTCCTACAGCCCGGACACCGGCCTGTTCTACATCCCTGGCAACCACTGGGCCATGGATTACTGGACCGAAAACCTGACCTACAAGGCGGGCTCCGCTTACCTTGGTCAAGGATTCCGCATCAAGCGCCTGTATGACGACCATGTCGGTATCTTGCGCGCTATCGACCCCAAGACCGGCAAGATCGCTTGGGAGCAGAAGGAGAAGTTCCCGCTGTGGGCCGGCACCATGACCACCGCCGGTGGATTGTTGGTCACAGGCACCTCCGATGGCTTCGTCAAGGTGTTTGACGCCAAGAACGGCAAGGAGCTGTGGAAGTTCCAAACCGGCTCTGGGGTGGTGTCGGTGCCCATCACCTGGGAGCAAGATGGTGAGCAGTACATTGGCTTGTCCTCGGGCTATGGCGGCGCCGTGCCGCTGTGGGGCGGCGACATGGCCGACTTGACCAAACAGGTGACGCAAGGCGGTAGCTACTGGGTCTTCAAGTTGCCCAAGGCCACCAAGGTCGCGTCCAAGTGATGCACGCACCGGCACGCCCCACCGGGCTGGCTGGTGCCTGGCGTGGGTTGGCGCTGTGCGCTGCGCTGGGCGGGCTTGCGCCCGCTGGGGCGCAGCCTGCAGGCCCGGCCAGCCCACCCGAGGTGACGGTCATCAACGGCTGCAAGCTCTGGCCCTACGCGCACTGCCCAGGTGCAGACCTGCGGCATGCCGACCTGGTCGGCAAGGACCTGCGCGGTGTCAACTTCAGCGGGGCCAAGCTGGCCCGCGCCAACTTGCGCAGTGCCAACTTGGCAGGTGCGGTGCTGGATGGCGCGGACCTGACGGCGGTGCAGGCCTATGCCTTGAACGCGCCGGGGGCGTCTTTCAAGAACGCCCGCCTGGTGGGCGCCAACTTGGCCCAGGCTCGGATGTTCCGTGCCGACCTGTCGGGTGCGGACTTGACCGGCGCAAGCTTGGAAGCCGCACGCTTGAACTTGGTGTGGTTTGTGGGCACCCAACTCATCAACGCCGAGTTGCAAGAGGCCAAGTTTGTGGGCAGTAATCTATTGAACGCCGACATGGACGGTGCACATCTGCGCTACACCATCTTTCCGGATGCCAACTTGCAAGGCTGTAAAGCTTGCCCTAAGGATTGGTGATGCAGCCACTTCTCCGTCAACAGCGTCGCATTTTGTCCTTGGGCTCGCTGATGCTTCTCGTGGCAACCGGGCCGCTCCTGGCGCAAGAGACCAACACTCTTCGCGGGCAGTCTGGGGCTGTGGCGTCAGGCTTGACGCTCTACAACCAGCACTGCGCCGAGTGCCATGGCCTCAATGCCACCACCCCACAGGCTGAAGCCCCGGACTTGCGGCGCATGGATGGCTTTTGCCGCCGTCTCAAGGAGCCGAGCCTGAAAGCCGATTGCACCGCCGACGTGGATCGTTACTTTCTGCGCTCGGTCAACGAGGGCAAGGTAAGGGCGGGCGTGGTGCATATGCCGCCCTGGAAGGATGTACTCACGCGGGACGAGGTTTGGGCCATCCGCAGCTTTGTGGAGACGCTGCCCGCAGACCCGCCCAGGCGTATCACCTCCGTGGATGCGCAGCGGGCCACCCAATCTGCTCAAGGCTTGCGCCCGTAGTGCCGACAATGGCGGGATGGCCCTCAACCCGTCCCTTCCTCTTCAGGCATTGGCCGAGCTGCTGCCCGGCTTGTTGAGCCAAGCGCAGGTTCTGGCCGGTGTGTTCGATGCCGATGACCGCTTGGTCTGGGCCAATGCGGCCTTTTGCGAGGCCTTGGCCGTGGTGCCGGGCAGCCACCCCACTTGGGCAGAGATGATGCGCCACTGCCACGCCACGCAGCGCGGCACGGTGATCAACACCGACGACTTCGAGGCCTGGTTGGCCTCGGCGGCTTCTCGCCGTGGCAAGCTGCCATACCGCCAGTTTGAAACCGACCTCCACGATGGCCGCTGGATCTTGATGACCGAGACGGTGGACGAGCGCGGCTGGATGCTGTGCCTGGGCAGCGATGTGTCTGACTTGGCGCGCGACCACCGCGAGCTGCGGGTGGCCCGTGACCAGGCTCAACGTGCCTCGCTGGTAGACGCTCTCACCGGCATGGGCAACCGCAGCTTTGTGATGACCCAACTGAGCCAGCGTCTGGCCGGGCGCCTAGACACGCCCCTGTGTGTGGTGATGGCGGACCTGGACCACTTCAAGCAGATCAATGACAGTGTGGGTCACGCCGGGGGTGACGCGGTGTTGTGCGACTTTGCCCGCCTGCTGCAGCAGGGCATTCGGCGGGTGGATGTGTGTGGCCGCATGGGCGGTGAAGAGTTCATGGCCGTGCTGGAAGGCTTGAGCCTGAGCGAGGCCGAGCAGGTGATGCAGCGGGTGCTGGCGTCGGTGCGGGCCTCTCGGCCGCTGGCCAGCCACCCCGAGCTGAGCTACCGCGTCTCCATGGGACTGGCCCAGGCGGCGCCGGGAGAGCCTGCGGCTTCTTTGATCAGCCGTGCCGATGCGGCGCTCTATCAGGCCAAGCGCCAGGGCCGAGACCGGTGCGTGCTGGCGTGACGGCGCACCGCCTCAACGCCTCAGCGCTGCACGTTGCGGCGGATCACCTTGGCCAAGTCACCGTCGGTGAAGGGCTTGGCCAGATAGTCGTCCATGCCGGCGTCCAGGGCGCGTTCGCGGTCGCCCTCTAGCGCATTGGCGGTGAGCGCCACGATGGGCACATGGGTTTGGCCGGTGATCTGCTCGAGCGCCCGGATCTGCCGCGTGGCCTCGAAGCCGTCCATGCCGGGCATTTGGCAGTCCATCAAGATCAGGTCATAGCGCGCAGCGGCATAGCGGGTGACAGCTTGGCTGCCATCCTCGGCTTGGTCATGCTGAATGCCCAGTGTCTTCAAGATGGCCCCAGCCACCAGGGCGTTGACCAGGTTGTCTTCGACCAGCAAGACCTTGAGGTCGTCCAGTGGCACCGACGGGTTGCTGTGGGCGTCTTGCTGCACCAACGGCGCCGAAGGCGGCAGGTGCACCGTCAGCCGGAAGGTGGTGCCTTGGCCGGGCTCGGACTGGCAAACCAGCTCGCCCTTCATGGCCCGCGCAATCTCGCGCGAGATGGTCAGGCCCAGGCCGGTGCCACCGTGGCGGCGGCGGTCGGTGTCGTCCACCTGATGAAAGGGGCTGAACACGGCTTCCAATTGGTCGGCGGGAATGCCTTCGCCGGTGTCTTGAACTTCAATGACCGTGCTGCCGTCTGCTTGGTGGCGACTGCGCAAGGACACCCCGCCTTGCTCGGTGAACTTCACCGCATTGCCCACCAGGTTGATCAAGATCTGGCGCAGGCGGGTGGGGTCGCCCAGCACCCAATGCTCACCAGCGGGCTCACAGATCAGGTTCAGCCGCAGGCCTTTGTCGTCGGCCTGCACGGTGGAGACGGCCATCACGCTTTCCAGCAGCGCGCGCAGGTCAAACTGGCGCTGCGCGAGCTGCATGTGCCCGCCGTCGATCTTGGAGTAGTCCAGCACATCGTTGATCACGCCCAGCAGGTGCTCACAGGTGCGTTGCAGCATCTGCAGGTGGCCCACCTGCTCGGGGTTGGCAGCGGGCTGGTGGTCGGCCTCAATCAGCCGGGCCAAGCCCAGCATGCCGTGCAGCGGGGTGCGCAGCTCGTGGCTCATGGTGGCCAAGAAGCGGTCTTTGACGGCGCTGTTGCGGTGCGCCAGGTCCAGCGCTTGCTGGCGCTGGCGAGCCAACTCGTCCATCTGAAAGCGCAGGCGCAGCATGGAGCGGGTGTGCTCTGCCGCCCGTTTGCCCTCGACGACCACGATCACCAAGAACACCGTCAAGCCGATGCCGGTGTAGAGGCCCACGGGTGTGCCCAGCGCCAATTGGTAGGCGATGCTGGGCACCATCAAGGGCAGGGCCATGGCCACCAGCGTCCGAAAGCTCATGGCCATGACCACCAGCGCGATGCCGCCGATGGCGACCACGGTGGTCACCAAGGTGGCGCCCAGCACCGGGTCGTTGGCGGGCTGCAAGGCTGAGCCCAGCAGCCCAAACATCGCGCCGTCGGCAAACAAGGCCCACTCGAAGCGGCGCACCCAAAAAGGGCCTCGGGCGGGGTCGTCGTGCTTGAAGCGCCAACTGACCCACAGCCGCGCGGAGCTGCTGACACACTTGCCCGCGAACCAGGCCATCAAGATGGGCGTGGGGGCCAAGTCCCACAACATCCAGCACAACATCGCCGCGATGGGCAGGCCTGCCAGCGTGGTGTTGCGCGAGCGCGCAAACACCATGGCCGCTTGGGCAATGCGAATCTGCTGCTCTACCGCCTGGGTGTCCGGCGGGGTGTCGTAGAGAGGGGGGGTGTTCTTGCTCATGGCCAATGCGGCCAGTCTATTCACAAAGCCAGTGTGGCAAAGCCCCAAACAAAACCAGTTTAGGGATAACGACAGGGCCTTAAGACTTGCCGTCGGGCTTGGGGATGGCCGGCGCGAACTTGCAGCGCTTGAGCGCGAAGTAGCTTTTGACGTTCCGCACATTGGCGTCTTGGGTGAACAGCACCTGGGTCAGGCTGGCAAAGGCCGCCATGCTGGGCGCCCAGACCACCAGCACAAAGTCCGGCCCCGGCGAGACCTGCCAGCACTGCTGCACCGCTGGGTGGGCTACTACCCGGGCCTCAAACGCGGCTTGGTGCTCGGCACCTTGCCGGTCTAGCGCCACTTCACAGATCACGCTCAGGCCCTGGCCCCCTGCCGTGGGCGCCACCAGCGCGGTGATGCGCTCGATGACGCCGCCCTCGCGCAGCCGCTTGACCCGCCGCAGCGCCGTGGCCGGGCTGCACAGCGCGGCGGCGGCCAGCGCGTGGTTGGTGAGGCTGGCGTCAGCCTGCAGCAGCTCCAACAGGCGCCAATCCAGCTCGTCCAGCATGAGTGATTCATCCATCCAAGTATCGTAAATGAAATAAATCATCCGCACATCAATTCAGTGATTGAAAAGTTCACGATGGCAATCAATTTGAAAGCTTAAATCTTTGGTGCAGGGCTAGGATCTGCCCATTGCAAAACGCAGCCCCAGCGCTGCATTCGGGAGCATCCAAACCATGTGTGGCATCGTCGGCGCCGTCAGCGCAAACAACATCGTCCCCATCCTCGTTCAGGGCCTCCAGCGCCTGGAATACCGGGGCTATGACTCCTGCGGCGTGGCCGTGCACCAGGGTGGCGAGCTGCGCCGCAGCCGCTCTACCTCGCGCGTGGCCGAGCTGCGCACCATGACGGAAGACGACGGCGTGGCCAGCGGCACCGGCATTGCCCACACCCGCTGGGCCACCCACGGCGCCCCGGCCGTGCACAACGCCCACCCCCACTTCAGCCGCGGCCAGATCGCCCTGGTGCACAACGGCATCATTGAAAACCACGACGAGCTGCGCGACGAACTCAAGGCCAAGGGCTATGTGTTCGAGAGCCAAACCGACACCGAGGTCATTGCCCACCTGGTGCACCACCTCTATGCCGGCGACCTGCTCGAGGCCGTGCAAGGCGCCGTGCTGCGCCTGCGCGGGGCCTATGCCATCGCCGTGTTCTGCCGCGACGAGCCCGGCCGCGTGGTGGGCGCCCGTGAGGGCTCGCCCCTGATCTTGGGTGTGGGCACGGAATCGGGCACTCAGGCAGACCCCACCGCCCGCTACTTGGCGTCAGATGCCATGGCCCTGGCGGGGGTGACCGACCGCATCGTCTACCTGGAAGAGGGCGACGTGGTGGACCTGCAATTGGGCAAGCACTGGGTGCTGGCGCGAGATGGCGAGCGCTTCAAGCCCACCGAGCGCGAGGTCAAGATCGTCCAAGCCCACAGCGGCGCGGCCGAGCTAGGCCCCTACCGCCACTACATGCAGAAGGAAATCTTCGAGCAGCCCCGAGCCCTGGCCGACACCCTGGAAGGCGTGGAAGGCATCACCCCCGAGCTGTTTGGCGACGGCGCCTACAGCGTCTTCAAAAACGTGGACCGCGTGCTCATCTTGGCCTGCGGCACCAGCAGCTATTCCGGCATGACGGCCAAGTACTGGCTGGAAAGCATTGCCAAGATCCCCTGCAGCGTGGAGATTGCCAGCGAATACCGCTACCGCGACAGCGTGCCCGACCCACGCACCCTGGTCGTCACCATCAGCCAAAGCGGTGAGACGGCCGATACCCTGGCTGCGCTCAAGCATGCCCGCAGCCTGGGCATGGAGCACACCCTGACCATCTGCAACGTGGCCACCAGCGCCATGGTGCGCGAGTGCAAGCTGGCCTACATCACCCGCGCCGGCGTGGAAGTGGGCGTGGCCAGCACCAAGGCCTTCAGCACCCAATTGGCCGGCCTGTTCCTCTTGACCCTGGCCTTGGCCCAAGTGCGCGGCCACCTGACGGACGAGCAAGAAGCACAGCACCTCAAAGCCATGCGCCACCTGCCCGTGGCCCTGCAAGCCGTGCTGGCGCTAGAGCCCCAAGTGGTGGCCTGGGCCGAAGCCTTTGCCCGCAAAGAAAACGCCCTGTTCCTGGGCCGCGGCCTGCACTACCCCATCGCCCTGGAAGGCGCGCTCAAGCTCAAAGAGATCAGCTACATCCACGCCGAGGCCTACCCCGCCGGTGAGCTGAAGCACGGCCCCCTGGCCCTGGTAACGGCCGAGATGCCCGTCGTCACTGTCGCCCCCAACGACGCCCTGCTCGAAAAGCTCAAGAGCAACCTGCAGGAAGTGCGTGCCCGCGGCGGCGAACTGTTCGTCTTCGCAGACGACGACACCAAGATCGAATCCAGCCCCGGCCTGCACGTCATCCGCATGCCCGAACACTACGGCGCCCTGTCCCCCATCTTGCACGTGGTGCCGCTGCAGTTGCTGGCGTATCACACGGCGTGTGCACGGGGGACGGATGTGGACAAGCCACGCAACCTGGCCAAGAGCGTGACGGTCGAATGACCGTCGCGCCCTTGGCGGCGCGCAGCGCCCGTGCGCTGCAAGCGCACGCAGGGGGCGTGGCTTGCGGCGCAGGCTCACTTTGCGCCAGCAAAGTTAAGCCCCGCAGGGGCGGCCGAAGCCACAAGCCGGGTGGGAGTGGCACAACCTGTATTGGCCAAGTCAGTCACGGTCGAATGACCGTGGCTGGCTTGGGGGCCGCATCAGCGGCCCCGCGCGCAGCGCGCCAGGGTTCTGGGCTTGCGGCGCAGGCTAACTTTGCGACAGCAAAGTTAAGCCCCGAAGGGGCGGCCGTAGCCACAAGCCGGGTGGGAGTACATCCACCGTGCAAAGGCTACAAAGGCAGATCCAATGTGTCGAGGCAAGGAATGCCTTGAGATGCCTCACAGTTCTACAGGCACGCCAACTACAGCTTAAAGGTCACACTCATTGGATTGCTGCCGACGTGTGACTGGTATGTCACAGGGCCTTGATACACGAAGGGCGCAGCTTTGCCGCCTCCGAGCTTAGTCTCTCGCACGAAGAGATGGATGGAAACGCCCTTCGCCGCGTGCCCGATGATTTCCTGACCTTTCTTGCTCGCAGGCGTCGTAGCGTTCTGGCTTTGCCAATGGAAGGTGTGCTCGTCAATCCAGTGGTCGTGATAACGATGCTCCTGCGCCTTGCCTTGCTTGTTCAAGGTCACCAGTAGGACGTGCACCTTCTTGTCATTCAGCACAACGTGCCCTACGTTCCAACTGCCTGGATTGAAGGTTTCCCCAAAGAGCGCAGGAATGTCCTCCCTTGCGAAAGGCTGGCCCACAGCCAAGTCAAGCGGGTCGACCACCGCCTTCAACCGTGCCAGTGTTCGCATCTCATCCGTTGCGGGGAGATCCTCGTAGGCAGGATTATTGGCCTTCAGGATGTAGGCACCGCCCTTGGCTTTGGTGACTACGCGCAAGAGGTACTGGTTGTCGCCACTGGCTTCGTCCTGCTTCTCGATTGCCATCACTGTGCCCGTGATTGACCCAGCATTCCCGGAGCTCACCAGTTCCAGCAGCAGGTAGTCGCCATCGCGTATGGGGTTTTTTCCGCCATCCATGGAGTTGCCCGATGCGCGCGCAATGAAGTGGCGCGTTGCGTCCAGCTTGCCGTAGGCCTCTGGCAAACGGCGATGCTCTTCGGCGTCTGTTCTACCTGCCCGAAAGTGACCACAAGCGATCTTCAGGTTCGGAAAGTACGGCAACTCGACCTCCGCCCTTTGCTTGGAGGGGAAGGGAATAACGTTCGACGGCTCTGCCACTGCTGGGAGACGTGCCTCGTAGGTGGCGAGGCGATATGCGGCCAGTTCTTGGAGAAGTGCCGCTGCCGCATCCGCTGCTTCAGGTGGCAAAGGTTGCGCCAGCGAGAACCGATCTTCTTCGACACGGAAGAATGAAGCCGTGGTCGCAACCCGATTGCCGCCGATCCAGGCGTTGATTGGGTTGTCGCGCCAGTATTTGATCCAGCGTACGTCGAGTCCATCGGTTAGCCGGGTAACTTGTTCTGAAAGATCGCTGAGCAAGCGGGGCCGACGATGGAGCACTTCCCAAGATCGTTGTGAAAGTCGAGCAACCGTGGGTGGCGTGACCAGTCCGTCCAACTCTAGCCAAGCTTCAAGCAACACCATCTTGAAGCTTCTGGTCATTGGCGTGATCTCGACCTCGCGCAGCAATCCTCCCAACGTCTTGAGAACACCTACCTCGTCGTGATCGAGGTCGCCCATCGTGTTGACCAGTTCGAACCAGCATCCATGCTGCTGGCGCATGGCCTGGATGCTGGTGCCCGAGCGATAAAACTCAGACAGTGTCGGTCGCCGGCCAAGGCTGGCGCGCAAGGCTTCGTAGTCCTTCTGAGTCCCTGCGCTGTCCAGCGACTTCAGGAACTCAATGATCTTCAGGTCGTAGTTGACGTAGCAGCCTTCGGGCAGCTCAAGTCGGCCTTGTTCGGCCTTGCGAGCGAAGGCGGCAAGCGCGTTGTAGGTTGCGCCAACGCCGAACAGCGCTTGCGGCTTTTGCAAAAAGCTTTGGTGGTTGCCGATGAAGTCCAGAACCACGAGGTGTTCCTTTTCTTCGCTCAGGCGCAGACCGCGTCCGAGCTGTTGAAGGAAGAGGATCTTCGACTCGGTGGGCCGCAGCATCATTACCGTGTCGATACCAGGGACGTCGACGCCTTCATTGAACAAGTCCACGGAAAAGATAACGCTGAGTTGGCCGTCTCGCAGTTGCTCCAGCGCCTGAGCCCGTCCGAGAGTGGACCCCGCGTACACCGCAGCCGACGAGATGCCTGCTTTTTGAAACTGCGAGGCCATGTACTCGGCGTGCTTGGTCGACACGCAGAAGGCGAGCGTTCGCTTCTGGGCACGTAGCTGCCACTGTTGGACGGCGTGTCTCGCCCGTGCCAGCGTTGCCAGCTTGTTCGACAGTTCCTCAGCGTCGAACCGCCCATTGCGCCAAGGCACTTCACGGTAGTCGACCGACTCATCGTGGATGCCGTAGTAGTGGAAGGGAGCCAGTAGTTTGGCTCGGATGCCCTCAAAGAGATTGCGTGTGAAGACCAAGTTGTCGTCACACAAGGACAGGATGTCGGACTGGTCTGTGCGGTCGGGTGTGGCGGTCAGCCCGAGCAGGAAGGCAGGCGCGAAGTGCCCGAGCAATCGGCGGTAGGTCGAGGCCGCCGCATGGTGAAACTCGTCGATGACCACATAGTCGAAGTGCTGCGGGGAAAACCGCTCTAGATGTTCAGCGCGACCGAGTGTCTGGACGGAGGCGCACAGCACATCGACTTCAGCGTCGCGGCTGCGCCCCATGTAGTAGCCGACGCGGGCGGCAGGGCGGATACGTAGGAACGTCGCCGCCGCTTGGGCGAGGATCTCCTCGCGGTGGGCCACGAAGAGAACCCGACGCGCGCTCAGTTGGGCTGCATCGAATGCAGCGAGCCAGGTCTTTCCAAGGCCAGTGGCCAGGACGACAACCCCGCGCCGGAATCCCTGCTGCCTGGTTTCGGTGAGAGCGGCAAGCGCTGCCTTCTGGACCGCAGTCGGCTCAGGCGGCGCTTCCTGTTCATGGCTTCCAGGCGCCACGGATCGAGGCGGCGGCACACGCCGATTCTCGTAAGACTCGATCCACGCGTCTGACAAAGCCACAGTCCTGCTGTGCGTGAAGATTTCTTCGAACCGAGTTCTGGCCTCCAGAAATCCACGGTCACCCGGGTAAACGACGCGGTAGTTCCACTCCAAGCCCTCTTGCAGGGCTTGCCGGCTGATATTGCTCGATCCAACGAACGCCGTACCCGCCACCAGATTGCCCTCAGAGAGACGGGTGAAGATGTAGGCCTTCAGGTGAAAGCTGCTGCCGGCTGTCACAAAGACGCGGACTTCAGCACCTTGCTCTTGAAGCAACAAGAGCAGTCGCAGCGCCTCTGGGTCGGTGATGTCCAAGTAGTCGCTGGTCAGGACGCGGACCCTGCGGCCGGATTCACTTTCGAGCGCCGCCTGGAGATCAGGCAGCAGCAGGCGAAGGCCGGTTGTCTTGATGAAGGCGACTGCCAGGTCGATCTCTGTGGCTGACGACATGGCCTCAGACAAATGGGGGAGAAAGTAATCCTTGTCCCCAGTCACCAGACGTCGCCGAGACGCAGAGGCCTTCGTGGCCAAGACATTGGTCCACTTCTCCACCCGGTCTGGCCGCTGGTCGTCTGTGATCCAGATCTCCGAGCGCGCCAGGTCGGGGAGGGCGGCAAGCCACTCTTTTACCTTGGACTCGTCGGCATCGGTGAAGCACCGGCCGCCGTGGAGTCTGGTGCCCGTGCCACATTTGAAACTGGCATACAGGACGCCTCCGGGTGCCAGCGCAGTCCAGAGTCGCGAGAGCACACCGGGCATCTCCTCAGGGGCGACATGCAATAGGCTGGCACAGCACCAGATTCCGTCGTAGGCGTTGACCTCGTCAACCTCCTGAAATGTCCGAACTTCTACAGAGAATCCGCAGTGGTCAGAGGCACGCTTCGCGAGTTCAGAAGATGCGTCAAAAGCGGAAACGCAGAAGCCTTGCTGCGCAAACGCCCTGGCATCTCGGCCAGAACCGCAACCAGCGTCCAAGACCCTTGCGCCTGCTTCAAGCATGTTCGCGAAGCGATTGCGTATGGGCGACATATCGACACCGACCGTGCTCTCGAAGAACTCGTTAGCAAATTGCTGGTAGTACCGCGCGGTGTCATCCATCCTTAGGTCAGACTTCGTAGTTGGTCAGTGCAGATGAGCGTACCACGCAGATTTCACCTGATTCAGCGTGCGATAGCGGCTTGAACTTGCCCAGAGCGCCTTTTGCTCATCAACGCAGTGAACATCCAAACCGAATCTTCCGACCGCCTACGGAGTCTTCTTTCAGTCGACCTTTGCTGTAATTCCCGCAGCCGGGGCCCCAAGACACTCTTCGCCAGCTTCGGGCTTGCCTCATCCTCAGCAATTTGGGGGATGAGGCCCGCACAGAACATCAGCACACTTACACCCAGCAGCCTAGTGTGCGCCGGGCGAAGGGAGACGATATGTTCAAGTGGGTTGGGTTGGGAGTTTCCATTGCTTTGTCTGCCTGCACCAGCACAGAGATGATCCGTCCGCAAACAGCGGAGGTGTGCGTGGTCAACAGTGCGAAGGAGCCTGAGGCTGGCAAGGCTTGCGGCAGCGCAGCGATCATTAAGGCAAGCATTCCGGCGGAAGCTGAGTCAGCCGAGGCCAGCGCCAGCCCTCCACCCGATCATGTCCTGATGCACTTTGTGGAGTTCACCGAGCAGGGCCACTTCCACAGCCGGGCACAGTTGGATGCCGTGCTCCAAAGCATCCGGCAGCGTGGTGGCTTGCGGGAGAAGCCGCAAGATGTGGTGGTGTTCATCCACGGTTGGCGGCATGACGCCAGGGCAGAAGACGAGAATGTGAAGCAGTTTCAAGCTTTGCTTACAAACCTCGCCAAGAACAGCCATTCTCGGCATGTGGTGGGGGTATACGTGGGCTGGCGGGGCGCCTCGACCAATCTGAAGGCGCTGGATTTGGCCACCATTTGGGACCGCAAGAACGTGAGCATGGAAGTGGGGCGCGGCGCGGTGTTCGAGCTGCTGCAGCGCCTGCGGCCCAGCCCTAAACACTCCAAGGACCGCTTGGTGGCCATTGGCCATAGCCTGGGGGCGTCGGTGCTGATGTCTGCGGTAAGAAACCAGGTCTATGGAGAAGTGATCCAAGACTTGGACGCAGCCGGTTGTGGCGCTGCGTGCCAGCCCGGTGCGGCTGGGGCTTCGGAGAAGGCCGCCGACAGCCTTTACGTCTTGGTGAACCCTGCCATCGAGGCCACACACTTTCTGGAAGTGCACGATGTGCAGCAGCAGGTGTGGCTCAAGGGAAAGAAGGCGCTCTACAACCAGCCTGGCTCACCCCGCATGGTGGTCTTGACCTCTGAAGGTGACTCGGATGTTGGTTTCTGGTTTCCGCTGAGCAGGACACTGTCGATACCGCTAGAAACCCATATCGACTTGACGCGGCAAGACCGCCTGGGCCTACCCGTTCGCTATGGCGAGTACGACATGGACAAAACGGCTGTGGGCCTGTATGCGCCCTTTCAAACCCACCGCCTCAAGCTCGAGAGAGAAGTCAGCAACAGTAAGTGCGCGGCAAGCAAAAGCCATTGGGGCAAAGAGCCCGCCACAGAGGGGTGGTCCCGCAGCTTCCCGGCCTCGGGTTCCCGGCTCGAGCACCTGGGCAAGTCTCCGCCCTATCCGCGAGCCTGGGTGGTTGCGGTGGACCGCCAATTGATTGCCAATCATGGCGATATCTGGAGGTCGCAGTTCAATTGCTTTGTGGAGGAGTTGGTGTTAACCACCGCTGAGTCCTCAGAGCAGCTCCGTCCGGATCAACCAAAGGGCGTCAAGTGATGCCAACGGTCAGGATATGAGTTTTGAGTTCTGGGGCTGTCAGCCCCACCCTTAAGGAGTGCTGATATGCAAACGGTTCTTTCTCATTGCGGCGGCTTGTTAAGCCGACTGTTCATCATCGGGCTCTGTGCGGCCACGGCGGGTTGCGCCATTGGGCCTAAAGATTCGCTGCGTTCAAAGGACAGGGTCACCACGTTCGGAGCCAATCCGCAGTTTGACAACGAGCGTTACGAGATGGTTGATCTGATCACGCTGATCGACCCGGAAAACAAACGATCGGCTCTTCAGGCTTCAGCGGTTCAGGCATCGAGCCTGTTCGTCATCAGTCCAGCAGAGGGCTTGGCGGCGGAGCAGGACGGCGCGGCGCGGCGTGAGTTGGCACTGGCCGAGGTGGCGTTCTACAACTACGTTGATCTTCCGAACCGACGCAACCGAATTCAAGACCGCTTGATTGGGGCCTCTGATCAGCGCTGTGGTGCGTACAAGGTTTACCTCAACCGATTTGACGCCTACCTGCAGTCCGGGCTCGGCTCTGCCACCACGCTGCTGGGTGGGGCGGCAGGAATTGTGGGCGGTATCAAGGACGCGAAGATTCTGGGTGGGCTAGCTGGCATCAGCAGCGGTGTGCAGGCAGAAATTGCTCAAGGCTTCATGGGTAACTTGGCGAGTTACGTGATCATCCCTGGGATCGAGCTTCGCCGCAAAGCCATCCTCGGTGAAATTGCAGCTCGCCGGTCGAGCAGCACCGAGTACACACTGCAGGCCGCATTGGCAGATGCCGCTCGCTATCACGGTGCGTGCACCTTGGTAGTGGGCTTGGAGCAGGCTAAGGAGGCCATTCAGACGGTAGAGAACCCTGGGTTGCGCATGATGGCGGTGACGCTCAACAATGTCTTGCAAACCAATGCCATGCAAAAGACCTTGGCCAAACAACGGGACGGTAAGCTCGAACCAGAAGATCTGGAGCTTCCATCGTTTCGCGTTGAGGGTCAAGCCGTCCGTCCTGTTCTGGGTTCTGGAGGTGTAAGAGGACTGACGGCGCCCGCACAGGCTAGCCAAGATGGTCCTGAAGCTGCGGCTGTCAGTTCGCAGGAGTTGGCCACTTCGGCATTGACCGCGGTGCAGGTCGCGACGGCCACTTTGGATAAGCAAGTGAGTAGCCTGAAGCTGGAGCTGACCACCCCGACCAAGCCAGCATTGGCAGAGAAGGTCAAGGCTTTGGTGAGCCTGTTGGATGGCAGGCCAGAGCGGTTACGAGCAGTTCGGGCAACCATTGCTAAAACAGCACTCCTCAATGTGGACCAAGTCAACTCGGCGCTGGGTTGCTTGAAGAAGTTGGACCACCGGCTCACGATCGCTGACGATTCGCAGCGTGTCGATGCCGAGAACGATTTGGCGGTTGCCAAGGCAATGGTAGTCGGGGACTATCGCCGATGGCATGCGAGTCAGCGCAGGAGCATGGACGTGTGGTCGGAAAGCTTGAAGTTTGCTGTGAACCAATTGGGATTCAAGGAATTTGAGGACAAGGCACCCGGTGATGTCGACCCAATGAAGTTGGTGAAGGACCTAGACGCTGCGATTGGCTTAACCGAGAAGGCCATCAGTGGATTCCCGACCATTGACTTCAAAGCTCGAAGAGTGTCGGAATGCCAATGAGCTTGGTGGGCCATGGGCCAGTTCGGGCTGGCGTGCCCTTCACCCCACCCCCACCACCTCAAACCAAAGCCTGCTGGCCCCCACCTGCACCGCCACCTCATCCCCCTCGCACTTGCCCAGCAAGGCCCGGCCCAAAGGCGCCTCACTGCTGATGACCTGAACAAGCTGGTCGCCGCAGCGCAGTTTCATGCTGCCGCCCTCGGGGCCGAGGAAGACGTGTTGCGGCTGGCCGTCGGCATCCACGAGGCTCACCAGCGCGCCGAGTTGGATGCCTTTGCCTGCGTCATATGGGCGGGGGCGGAACTGCCGCCAGTGGGTCAGGGCTTGGCGGATGGCCTCGGCGCGGCGCGCTTGGCCGGTGGCCAGATAGGCGGCCTCCAGGCCTAAGGTGTCGTATTTGTTTTCGGCGATGTTCTCTTCGTGCGTCGCCGTTTCATGGGCGGCCTGTGCGGCCTGCTCGGTGTGCAGCAGGTCTTGGGCAAGGTGCTCCAGCACCATCTGTTGCAGCAAAAGTTTGTCCATAGGGCAAGCTAGCCTGGCATGTCTGACACGGGGCCTCTTACTCCACCGCCCCTGGCTCACCCTCCGTCAGCCGCTCCGGCTCTGAGGTTTGGAGGATCTCCCCCAGCACCGTCGTGGCATAGGTGCCGGCGGGCAGTGCAAAGGTGATCACCAGTTGGTCGGCTTGCGGCCACTCCCAGCTCATGTCTGCGGGCTTGGCCACCAGGGCGCGGCGCTCTTGCTCCAGGCCGGCAAACTCCATGCCGCTGCACAGGGCGGCGTGGCGCTCGGCCACACGCATCTCCAGCGCTTGAGCATCGTCGGTGGTGCTCACCCGGCCCCGGCCCCACAGTGGCCCGGTGGGCTGGCCGGCGTCGGTCAGCACATCGCCCGGCAGCGTTTGTCCCCACTGCCCTTGCTGGATGCGCTGGGCCAGCACTTCATTGAAGACGAAGGAGCGCACAGCCGACAAGTAGATGCCCTTCTTCTTGGGGTTGCGCACGCGGATCTCGCGCGCCAGCATGGCGCGGCCTTGCTCGACATTGCCACCATCGTGGCCGAAACGCTGGGCGCCAAAGTAGTTGGGCACGCCTTGCGCCGCCACGGCCTGCAGGTTGGCCTCCAGCGCTTGCCGCTCGCCGCTCACCTCGCGCAGCACGATGCGAAAGCGGTTGCCCTGCAGGTCTCCCGGGCGGAGCTTTTTGACGTGGCGGCTCTGGCTCAGCACCTTAAATTCGGGGTGCTGAAGCTGGGTCAGGTCGGGTGTGTCGCCCTTGGGCAAGTAGATGCTGAACCACTGGCGGGTGATGGCGTAGCGGTCTTTGAGGCCCGCATAGCCCACATCCCACTCGTTCACCCCAGCCGCCAGGGCCAACTGCTGGGCCACGTAGACGGTGTTGGCACCGTTCTTCTCCACATCCACCCAAATATGCTCACCCGCACCCGAGGGCAATTGCAGCGGCAGCTCGGTGACGACGAAGTCTTCGTTATGGACTTTGAGCGTCCCGCTGGCGCCACTGGCCGGGTAAGCGCTGGGCCAGTGGGGCAGGGTGGTGTAGAGGGGGGAGGCGTCGGTCATGGGTGGGGTGTCGGCGGCGGTGGAGGAGGGGGATTCTCGCCTGACGAGCCCCTGTGAAGCGTGCCCGAAGGCACGGCCTTTGCTGATCGCGCGCAGTGGGCCGGTGGGATTCAAGGGCGACGATGCAAAATCGCTCAGCCCACAACTCCCTGCCCAACCCACCATGACCCCCGCAGACACCCTGGCCCAATGGATGCAAGAGTACGACGCCGTGCTGGCCCGCATCCGCGCCAACGCGCCCAACGCAGGCTTCGTCACCCCCGCCCAAGCCGCAGGCAAGAGTGGGTTGGAGGTGCTGCAGGCCATGCTGGCGGGCGAGCTGCCTTACCCGCACATCTCGGACACCATGGACTTTGGCTTGGTGTCGGTGTCGCCAGGCAAGGCGGTGTTTCAGGGCACGCCGCAGCTCAAGCACTTGAACCCCATGGGCGGGGTGCATGGCGGCTGGTATGCCACCTTGCTGGACTCGGCCCTGGGCTGCGCGGTGCACACGCTGATGCCGCCTGGCCGGGGCTACACCACGGCTGAGTTGAGTGTGAACATCGTCCGCGGCGCCACGCCCAAGACCGGGCCGCTGCGCGCGCTGGGTGAGGTGTTGCACTGCGGCCGCCAGTTGGCCACGGCCGAGGCCCGTATCGTGGGGCCGGACGGCAAGCTCTATGCCCACGCAACCACCACGTGCATGGTGTTTGACATGCCGGTGGCTTGAAGGACAAACGCACCATGAACGAACACACCCGCAGCGTTATTCAACACACTTTCGAGGCCTCTAATGAAGGCCGCATTCACTTTGGCGAAGTCATTGGCCAATTGCTCAGCGTGCAGGTGGAGTCCTATCACGTGGACTACCGTGCAGGCGTGGCCACCTACTACCTGCCGGATGGCGCCACCTTGAGCCTGGGCTTTGACAAGCCCGAAGAGCCCATCGCACCGGCCTTTAATGCGGCGGGTGTGCGCGCCGCCATCTTGGGCGCCCAGCAGGGCCGGGTGATGTACCCGGAGTTCAAGCGGCTCACCCAGCGCGCGGGTTGTGCGGGCTACACGGTGTGGATCACCGGAAAGCATGTCAGCTACTACGGGCGCAGCGGCGAGACACATATCGAGCGCTTCCCAAGCTGAGTTCTACAGGCGGAGTTGAGGCAGCAACAAGCCTGCTTCCACGGGGCGGGGCCTCAGGCAGCGGCCTCCGACAACTCTGCTTGCACCGTCTCCACCTGGGGCGCTGCCAGCGGTGTCGCCTGTGCCAAGGCCATCCACACGTCAAAGGGCAGGGTGCAGGGCGTGTGTCGGGCAGGGCGCAGCATCTCCAGGCGGCTGCCGTCGGCGTCGCTGTGCATCACCCACACGCCCAGCTCTTCCGGCAGCTCTTTGGGCTCGGCCATACCGGCCGGAAAGACGTAATAGCACTCGCTGCACAGCCATTGGTAAGAGGCCCGCTTGGCCTTGTTGCGCAGGTCTGAAAACAGATCAGCCCGGCTGACCTTGATCTCGTGCACCATGGGCTGCAGATAGGCCGGGTTGCTGGTGCGCCGCAGCGAGAACAAGTCAGGCCTGGCCAAGCGCCACTGGGTAGCCGGCTTGGCTGGTGTAGGCAGCGTGCCTGCATCCTCATCGCCCCACAAGCTGGGCAGTGTGCCCATGAAGGACTGGGCTGGCGTGCTGCTGCTGCCGCCTAACGCGCTGGATGAGGGGTTTGTGGCGGCTGGCACATCGCAGGCCACTTGCGCCCGCAGCGACAGCTCATGCCACACCAGCCGGCCGGATTCCATCAACTGGTCGGCCATGCGCAGGGCCAGTTTGTCGTGGGTGCTGGCCGCGCGGCGCTGGCCTTGGCGATGCTGCGCCAGCAGGGCCAAGCCGGCGTCGGTGAGCTTCAAGCACTCTTGGGCGGGGTGGTCGCCCACCAGGCTCACCCAGCCGGCAGCCAGCAGGTCCACATCAATCGGGTCTCGGCTGGGCCAGCCGGCCGAGCGCCAGATCTTCATCAGCCGCGTGAGGTGGGCGCGTGTGGGGGATGGAGGGAGGTGACTGCTGCTGCTCATGGCCGGCCGGAAGGCTTGGGGTCGGTGTGGGCTTGGTGGGGCTGCGTTGCCACACGGCTGATTGGCAGACGTGGTGTACGCAAGCTGTATAAATATACAGCAATCAGCGAGATGAGTGTGGCGCAGCAGCGCGCGGTAGCCTGTCGTTGGCGCCCTCAGCGGTCAGTGGGGTTTGGGGGAGGTCGTAGCGCTCAGCCCCGCCATGGGGCGCCTCCAGCGCCTGATCGGCGTCGAGCCACTCATTGACGGCCTCTAGCGTCCAATGCCATTGGGTCATCATGTGGCGCACCAGCAGCCAATGCTGGGCGCGCTGCGGCTCAAACGGGCCGAAGTTGGCGACGTAGAGGGCCAGCATCCTCACGCTCTCGCTCAGGTCCTCGCCTTCACCCACTAAGGCGTCGAAGTAGCGTAGATATTGGTTCGAGCTGTGATGGATGTAGCGCCCAGTGGGAAGGCGCTCGCACAGCGCCATGTACTCCTGGGTTTGCAAGATCCAGGCGTGCCAGATCTCATCGATCTCGCGCGACACCGGGATCGATCCTTTGCACTCGTCCGAAATGAACAAGAAGCGCAAGGTCTCTTCGATTTGCACGGCCAGCTCATCGGCTGAGAGATGGGGAAACTTGCACCGCAGATAGTTCAGCATCGGTGCGTCCAAGAGCTGGGGGCTCAACATCTGCGGTACAGGCATGGTGCTTCAGGCTTAGAGGGTCTTGATCGGGTTGGCCACGAGGTGGCGCTTGGCGTTAGGGCAGCAGGTGCCGGCGTCGGGCTTGCAGCAGCCGTCTTTAGCCATGTTGGCAATGACGCCGCGCTCGATCAAATGGCTGATCGAGGCTTCATTGACGACCTGGGCGCGCTTGCTCAGCTCTTGTACCAAGCTGTCGAGGCGGTTCTGAGTGACGGTCTGCATGGCCTGCAGTTGCGAGAAGAATTCGGTGTTCATGGCAATCTCCGTAAGGTGGGCTGCCCGCCAACATGGTGGGCATGCACTGCACGTTAGCGGGGCTTCCGTGCCGGGCTAATCCACTGCCCAGAGGGGGGCAGGGTGCCGATGTTTGGGGGGCGCGGCCTTGCACACGCAGCGGCTTAGGGGGGCGCCCTGCCGCAGTCGAAGGCAGGCCCTTGGATAATGAGCGCAGCCCGAAGGAGTCTGCTCATGTCGCCTGAAGCCCAACTGCTCAACGCCCTGGCCTTTGCCGCCACCAAGCACCGCGACCAGCGCCGCAAAGATGCCGAGGCCTCGCCCTACATCAACCACCCCATTGCGCTGGCCCAATTGCTGGCCAACACAGGCGGCGTGACGGACCCTGTGGTGCTGCAGGCGGCGGTGCTGCACGACACGGTGGAAGACACCGACACCAGCTTGGAGGAATTGACCACGCACTTCGGCCCGCAAGTGGCCGCCGTGGTGGCCGAGTTGACCGACGACAAGGCCCTGCCCAAAGCCCAGCGCAAGGCCTTGCAGGTGGAGCATGCGCCGCACAAGTCGCCCCAGGCTGCGCTGGTCAAGCTGGCCGACAAGACCTGCAATCTGCGGGACATTGCCACCTCGCCGCCGGCCGATTGGCCACTGCAGCGCCGCCGCGATTACTTCGATTGGGCCCTGCAGGTGGTGCAAGGCTTGCCGGCGGTGAGCCCCGCGCTGCGGGCCGCCTTTGATGCAGCGTATGCACGGCGGCCTTGACGCGACGAGCGCGTCTGAGGGGGGTGGGAACTCTAGGCCCTGCACCGAGTCAGAGGCTCTGTCCTTACCCTTGGAAAGCCCCGCCATGACCTCGCAAGATCAAAAAGCCCTGCTCGCTATTGCCCTGTATGCCGCCTTTGCGGATGGCGCCAAGCACGACCGAGAGCGCGAGGAGATTCGCCGCATCGCAGAGTCTTTGGGGTCTGAGGCGCACGCGCCGGACCTGCGAACGCTCTATCAAGACGTGCTGCTCAAGCGCTTCACGCTGGAGCAGGCGGTGGCCAGCTTGGCCGATGAGGGCCTGCGCCACTATGCCTATGAGGTGGCGCTGTGCGTGTGCGAGGCCGACGGCCAGATCACCGAGATCGAGCGCGGCTTCTTGCAGCAGCTCAAAGCCAAGCTCGGCGTGGCCGAGGCGCAAGCACAAGCCATTCAACGCGAGGTGGAGCCCTTCATCCCCGTGGCGGAGTCGGCTGTGGCGGCGGCGCCGGTGGCAGTGGCCGCCGCAGCCCCTTCGCCTGCCAGCGCTGTGCCTGCGCGCGCCAACGAGGCAGAGCTGGATCGCTCCATCCTCAACTACGCTTTGCTTAACGGCGCCTTGGAATTGCTGCCGCAATCTTGGGCCTCGATGGCCATCGTGCCTTTGCAGGTCAAGATGGTCTACAGCATCGGGCAGGCGCATGGTGTGTCGATGGACCAAGGTCACATCAAAGAGTTCATCGCCGCGGCTGGCGTGGGCATCACCTCGCAGTATGTAGAGCAGATGGGCCGCAAGCTGCTGGGCGGCCTGTTGGGCAAGGTCGCCGGCAAGACCCTCGGGAGCATCGGCAGCGCAGCCACCGGCATGGCCTTCTCATTCGCCACCACCTACGCGCTGGGCCAGGTCGCCAAGCGCTATTACGCCGGCGGCCGGGTCATGAGCACCGAGGTGCTGCGCGAGACCTTCCAAAGCCTTTTGGGGCCGGCCAAGCAACTGCAGAGCCAATACCTGCCCCAAATCCAAAACAAAGCCGCCACGCTGGACGCCGGCCAAGTCATGGCCATGATTCGAGGGCGTTGAACGTGGCGACGAGGGGGTGTTGGGCCGATGCTTGAGAAACTAAGCCCCATGCTGACCCACCACACCCTGCGCGTCGCCACTCCTCACCACCTGCACGAGGTGGCCACGCACCATGCGGCCTTAGTGGCGGTGGTGCATGGCGTCAAGCAAGTGTTTGCGGGTGGGCGCGTGCAGCGTTTTACAGCGGGCACGTTGGTGCTGATGCCCGGCGGCTTGCGCTGGGAGATCGCCAACACGCCCGGCGATAACGGCTGGTATGTGGCAGAGGTGTTGGTGCTCTCACCCGAGGTGCTGAGCCGCTTCGGCCAGCAGTTTGCGCCGCAATGTGCCGCCGCCCGGGCGCCCAAGGGTGCGGTGGGGCTAGCGTTGATAGGCGACTTGGCCGATGCGTTTGAACGGGTGGCTGCCGTGGCCGCTAGCAAGGCCTCCGAGGCCTTGCGCCTGCACCGAGCCTTGGAGCTTTTGCTCTTGCTGGCCGAAGCGGGCTGGGCTTTTGCCCCACCGCAGGCGCAGCGCTGGGTGGCCCGTGTGCAGGCGCTGGTCGCGCATCAGCCGGATGGGCCTTGGACTTTGGCTGAGGTGGCGGCCCGCTTGGCCGTGGGGCCGAGCAGCTTGCAGCGCCGTCTGCGGGAAGAGGGCAGCACGCTGCAAGCCTGCGTGCGCCAAGGCCGCATGGATGCGGCCCTGGGCTTGTTGCAAACCACCGATTGGCCAGTCAGCCAAGTGGCCTTGGCCTGCGGCTATGCGTCGCATGGGCGCTTCAGCGCGGCCTTTGCGCAGCGCTTTGGCGCGCCGCCCAGCCAGTTGAGGGCGCGCCCATGACCTGTCCTTAGCCGGCGCCGGATCAGCGCTGGTAAGTCGCGGTGAAGCTGGCCTTGGCTAGAACCGCCTTGCCCAGGCCATGGTTGAGCGCGAAGCCCGCCAGCGTGGCCGTGCCATTGCGTGGGATGCCTGCGGCTGCAAACACATCAGGCACCGCCAGCGCGTAGAGCGTGAAGTTGTAGCGGTGAGGGCCGTGGCCCACGGGGGGGCACGGGCCACCATAGCCGCCGGCGCCGGTGACACCGGTGTTCATGAAGTCGGTGTTGCCGGCCACGCTGCCTGCCGGCAGTTGGCCCGCGCCTGTGCCAGCGCCACGGGCCAGGCCGGTGGTGTTGGCGGGCAGGTTGAGCACCACCCAGTGCCAAAAGCCACTGCCGGTCGGCGCGTCGGGGTCGTGCATCAACAGGGCCAAAGATTGCGTGCCCGCAGGCACGTTGTTCCAGCTCAAGGCCGGAGACACGTTCTGGCCGGTGCAGCCAAAGCCGTTGGCCACCAAGGGCAGGCTGAACTGGCCACTGGCCAAGTCCGGGCTGCTCAGCGTCATGGGTGCGGTGCTCTGGGCCTGGGCGGCTGGGGCGCCGATCAGCAAGGCGGCCAGAAGGGTTGAAGAGAACTTTGGGAAAGATGGAAAGCGCATGAGGACACTCCGTGTTGGAGTGCCTATTGAATCAGACCGTGAGTGGGTCAGCTAGCTCACAGGGCGCAGCGGCTGTGCTGAAGGTGGCACAGCGCTCAAACCTGCGTCCACACATAGTCCATCTGCCGCGCCGTGGCCTCGGCCAGGGCAGTGCCGTCCCAGCCCACAGACGCGGCCATGCGCCACCTTTGATGAGGCGTATGCGCCGCGACCTTGAGTGACGTTTGCCGATGCTAGAGCATGAAGGTTCGCTTTGAGCATGCTGCGCCCTTCAGTGGCGCGATCCTTCGATCACGGATAGGGCCCCCATGGCTGCATCTGCAAGGTCGAAATCCACATCCTCGGCCGCAGATCTCAGCGCTGGAATGGCACATTTTGCAGCAGGCCCCAAAGCGCCCAGAGCTTCTGCAGCGGCTTTGCGCGGTGCTGATGGCTCTTCGCTCTGCAAGGTGTCGATGAGCGCGGGGATGGAAGACTCGTCTTGCGCAATGTAAGCCAAGGCAATAGCGCAACTGCTGTGCAGCGGTTCGGTGCCCTCCAGCATTCTGGAGCGCAGAACCTCAACAGCCGAGCTGGCCTGTAGGCCAATTCTTCCAAGCGAAAGCGCAGCCCATGCCGAACGTGCATCTTCCTTGTTGCTCAAAACAGCCGTCAGGGCTTCGACACTGCTGGCCCCAAGTGATGCCAAGGCTCGCGCTGAAGCGGACCTCACGACAGGGCTGGGGTGGCCAAGCGCATCCATCAAGGCCTGCACCACTGCCGGATCAGGGCACGCAATGGCACACAAGGCGTCTGCAGCGGCCCACTGCTGGTCCCAGTCCTCTTCCGCCAGTGCAGCCAGGACATTGGGTATCAAGGGAATCGCTGCCGGCCCCATTGCGCAGATGAAGTCGCACAGGCTTTCGTCGGCTATGGGGTGGGATCGTTCAATGGCGGCCATGAAGGATTCGGTTCGCCCCTCAATCGCCCACAGAGCCACTGCCGCCGGGAGTACGAATCTGTCTTCATCCAACAGTGCCACCAACTGCTCGATGGCGCTTGAAGGCCTTGGCTTCATCACTGCAAGCACCTTGCACACGCTGATCGCCGTGTCCTGTCGGGTGTTCAGGATCGCCATGAAGACAGGGAGTGCCCTTGACAGATCCACGGAGGGTGCCAGATCAGCCAGTGCGTGAAACGTCAGCTGTGTGTCCGAGAGTGTTGACTCTGCGCATAGCGTCGATACATACAAGTCGGCCTGCTCTTGAGAGGTCAACCCCAAAGACTTGGACGCATAGAGCGCGGACCTCACCACCGCTGAGCTGCTGTGGCTGGTCGCAGCCATGATGACCTCTTTGAAGGGCAACAGCAATTCTGTGTTCTCGGAGTTCTTGCCCAGGTTACCCAAGGCATGCAGCGCAGCCGAGAGGTCGGCGGGCTGTTCGGTGCGGGTCAGGCGATGCAATTGCTCCAGTGTGTCGGGGTGGTCGTCGTGCATCAGGCCTAAAGCCCAAGCAGCTTTTTGACGGACAAGCGGCGCTGAGTCTTGAAGCAGCGGACGCAGAGCATGTGCCGAATCTCGCGCGTCCCGCCCGATGTTGCCCAGCGCTTGGGCGGCCTTCTCCCGAACCTGACTGAACTGATGGGCCAAGGACTCCGTCAACGCTGCAACACTTTTCGGCGCACAGTACTTCAGCGCCCAAGATGCACTTTCACTGACTTTCGGAACGGTGTCTGCCAGCCTTTCTACCAGCACAGGAATAGCACTGGATGCCTTGGCTCCGACTTTGAAGGCTATCTCGTAAATGTCCTCGACTGCGGCGGTACGAATCTCAGAATCCGCGTCGGCCGCGCGAATGCAGAGTGCTCTGAGCAGCGCTGGCAATTGGTCATCGCTAGGTGGGGGTGCGTTGTAGTCCATGAGTTGCTTTGGCGTGAATGATGGGGGCAAGGTGCAGTCGTCATGGCCATGAACTGGGGGCGTTGATCCTGAACGTTTGTTGTCAACGCGCTCAAGTCCGCACCCAGGGATAGTCCATCTGCCGCGCCGTGGCCTCGGCCAGGGCGGTGCCGTCCCAGCCCACTGAAGCCGCCATGCGCGCTACGAGGTGCAGGCTCATGTCAATGCCGGCGCTGATGCCGGCGGAGGTGACCAAGCGGCCTTGCTGGGCTTCGACCCAGCGCACACCCGCTTGCACCTGCAGCGCTGGGAACTGCGCGCGCAGGTCGACCAGGTCTTCCCAATGCGTGGTGCAGGGCTCATCGGTCAGCACACCCGCAGCCGCCAAGATGAAGGCGCCGGTGCAGACGGAGGCCGTCCAAGGGCTGTGGGCGTGCAGATGGCGCACCCAAGCCAAGGTCTGCGGGCAGGCTTGCGCGGCGTCCACCACGCCACCGGGCACGAGTAGCAGGTCGGCCTGCTGGCATTGCGCAAAGTCTGCATCCGGCAGCACGCGCAGGCCCGCACGGGCTTTGACCGGGCCGAGGCTGCGGGCCACGCAACACACACTGAAAAGGTCTTTCGGGTCGGTGCCCGAACCGGGTTGGATTGCCGGGGCAGAGAAGCGCTTGCGGGCCACGCGCGCGGCGGTGGTGAATACTTCAAAAGGCCCGGCAAAGTCCAGCGCCTCCATGTTGTCAAAGGCCAGCAAGGCGACGTTGAAATGGGCGGCAGCGGTGGTCATGGTGAGGCGTGGAACTCTCGGGTCAAGGTTTAGACATCAATGGCGGACGCGGACCCGGCCTGCTTGCGCAGCTCAAACTTTTGGATCTTGCCGGTGGACGTCTTGGGCAGTTCGCCAAAGACCACCGCGCGCGGCACCTTGAAGCCGGCGAGATGCTGTTTGCAGTGGGCAATCACCGCCTCAGCGCTGAGCTGTGAGCCGGCCTTGAGCTCGATGAAGGCGCAGGGCGTTTCGCCCCACTTCGGGTCCGGCTTGGCGACGACGGCGGCGGCCAGCACGTCGGGGTGGCGGTAGAGCACGTCTTCAACCTCGATGGAGGAGACGTTCTCGCCGCCCGAGATGATGATGTCTTTGCTGCGGTCTTTGATCTTGATGTAGCCGTCTGGGTACTGCACGGCCAAGTCGCCGGTGTGATACCAGCCGCCGGCAAAGGCCTCGGCGGTGGCGCCGGGGTTCTTCAGGTAGCCCTTCATCACGATATTGCCGCGGAACATGATCTCGCCCATGGTCTCACCGTCCCAGGGCACGGGCTGCAGCGTGGCCGGGTCCAGCACGGCGGCACCACGTTGCAGGTGATAGCGCACGCCCTGGCGGGCGTTCAAGCGGGCGCGCTCGCCGATGTCCAACTGCTCCCACTCGGCATGCTTGGCGCAGGCCGTGGCCGGGCCGTAAACCTCGGTGAGCCCATAGACATGGGTGAGGTCAAAACCCAGGGCTTCCATGCCTTCGATCAGCGAGGCCGGTGGTGCCGCACCGGCCACCATGGCCTTCACACCACGGGGCAGCTTGGCCTTCAACTCGGCCGGGGCATTGACCAGCAGGCTGTGCACGATGGGCGCGCCGCAATAGTGGGTCACGCCATGCTCGGCCATGGCCTGCGCCATCGCGGCGGCCTCGACTTTGCGCAGGCAGACATTGACGGCAGCGCGCGCCGCCAGCGTCCAAGGGAAGCACCAGCCATTGCAGTGGAACATGGGCAAGGTCCACAAATAGACCGCATGTTTGGGCAGATCCCACTCCAAGATATTGGAGGTGGCGTTGGTGGCCGCGCCCCGGTGGTGATAGACCACGCCCTTGGGGTTGCCGGTGGTGCCACTGGTGTAGTTCAGTGCAATAGCGTCCCACTCGTCGGCCGGCAAGGCCCAGTCAAAGGCGGGGTCGCCCTGGGCCAAAAAGGCCTCATAGGTGGTGCTGCCCACGCGCTGGGCTTGGCCGGTGTAAAGCGCATCTTCAGCATCAATCACCAACAGCGGCTGCGCGCTTTTGCGCAGGGCCACCGCGCGCTGCAGGGTGGCGGCAAACTCTACATCCACGATCACGGCTTTGGCCTCGCCGTGGTCCAGCATGAAGGCAATGCTCTCCGCATCCAGCCGGGTGTTGAGCGCGTTCAAGACCGCGCCCGCCATGGGAATGCCAAAGTGGGCCTCCACCATGGGCGGTGTGTTGGGCAGCATCACCGCCACGGTGTCGCCCACGCCGATGCCCGCTTGGCTCAAGGCACTGGCCAGTCGGCGGCAGCGCGCATAGGTCTCGCCCCAGGTTTGACGCAGTGCGCCGTGGATGATGGCCGTGCGCTGCGGATAGACCTCGGCCGTGCGCTCAATGAACAGCAGCGGCGTGATCGGTGCATGGTTGGCGGGGTTGCGGTCCAGGTGCTGTTGATAGAGGGAGGTCATGAGCGGGGCTTTCTATCGCTGGGGGGCCGTGAGCAGCACATCATAGTGGGGCCTAGGAGCGTGGGCGGCAGAAATTCAGGCCCGCGTTGGGGCGGCTTGGGGGGAGCAGTCTAGGCGCAGCGCGCCGCTCGCACGTGCTGTTCGAGCAAGCGTTGCAACGACGAATGGACCCCCAAGCCGCCCCAACCCGAAGGGCCGTAGCGATTTGCGGTGCCTGTCGGCGTTGCGCACTCGTTGCAGGGGTCGGCCATGCGCCTCGTGCGCGCCTTGCCATGCACCGCAACTCCCCACGGCGCGAGCCTGAACTTCTGCCGCCCACGCTCCTAGCGGCTACCATGGCCCCCCTTGGCTCCTCATTGACCCATGCACCCGGAAGACCTGCAAAAACTGGTGAGCACCCCCATGCCCTTTGGCAAGCACAAGGGCGTGCTGTTGGCCGACCTGCCCGGCAACTACCTGAACTGGTTTGCGCGCGAGGGCTTTCCCAAGGGCGAGATCGGCCGCTTGCTGGCGCTGATGCAGGAGATCGACCACAACGGCTTGAGTGACCTGCTCAAGCCGCTGCGCCGCTAGCCCTCAGGGCTCAAGCGCCACAAAACGCCAAAAGTCGCGCATGAAGGGATGCGGGCGGAAGCCCTGCACACGTGGCTGATACAACCAGGTGTTGACGTCATGCCCGCTGGCCTTATAGGGCATATAGGCCAGGCTCAGCTTCACGGCTTGGGCGATCACCGCTTGGCGCTCGGGGCCGTCGGGTAGCACGCGTTGCTGCTCGTTGAGGGTGTTGAAGGCCGGCAGGTCAAAGCGCGCATAGTTGCTTTGGCCCTTGTTGGGGCCGTACATCAGGTCCAAGAAGTAGCTGCCGTCCGGGATGGCAGCGCTCCAGCCGGTGGTCCACATCATCAGCTTGCCCGCCCGGGCGGCCTTGATGTTCTCTTGCCAGGCGCCCATGCGGAAGCTCATCTTCACGCCAATGGCATCCATCGAGCTCTTCCAGTGGCCCTGCCATTGGCGGGCCAATTGGGTGGGTTCGGTGTGCAGCTCAAGCTGCAAGGGCTGGCCATTGGGCTGGTCGCGCCAGCCATCGCCGTCTTTGTCCACATAGCCGGCCAAGTCCAGCAGCGCTTTGGCGCGCTGCGGGTCGTAATCACTCATCTCTGACTTTAGATCCGGGTCGTAGCCGCTGACCTGGGGCGGGATCACGCTCTGCGCCGGCTTCATCTGGCCGCGCCGCATCAAGGCCCTCTCGCGCGGTGCGTTATAGGCCAGGGCCAAGGCGCGGCGCAGGGCCACGCGCTCGGGCGTGTAGCCGCCCACAATGGGGTTCTCCAAGTTGAAGTAGACATGCCGGGTGGTAGGGGCCACCACGCGGGTCATGCGCACGCCGCGCTTGGCCAAATAGGGAGCGACCTGCCCCTGGGGCGCTGCGCTGCCCACAAACTCGTCGGGCACCCAAACCATGTCCAACTCGCCGTTCAAAAAGGCCAGCCAGCGCGGCTGCGCTTCCTCAATGATGGAGACTTCTACGCGGTCCACCATGGGCAGCTTGCGGCCCCGGAAGCGCTGGGCGATGGCTTGGCCCTCGGCGTCGTCAGCCGCGGGCTGTTCATCGTGCACGCTGTGCTGGTGCGCCGGGTTGCGCTCCAGCACGATGCGTGAGCCGCGCCGCCAGGCTCCGAGCTTGAAGGGGCCGGTGCCCACCGGGTGCGCCATGGCGGCCTTGGTGTCGGGCAGGCTCTCGATCACCTCGCGGGCCACAGCACCACTCAAGGCCGGTGTGGCCAGCACATAGGGCAGGCGCGGCGCGGGCTTGGCCACCCGGATCTGCAGGGTGTAGCGGTCCAGCGCCTTGAGGCCTTCGACCTCCGTGTCATAGGGGAAGGGTGTCTTGGTGTCTAAAGCCTTTTGACGCAGCTCATCCAGGCCCAACAGGCCTGCGCCTTGGTAATGGAAGAGCGTGGGGCTGCGCACGGCGGGGTCGTAATAGCGCTTGATGCTGTAGACATAGTCGGCCGCCACCAGCTCGCGCTGTGTGGGCCGGCCCGCTTTGTCCTTGAAGGCCGGGTGCTCGCTAAAGGTGATGCCCGGCTTGATGCGAAAGACGAAGCGGGTGTAGTTGTCGCTGACTTCAGGCAAGCTGACGGCGGTGTTGGGCTTGAGCTTGGCGGGGCGGGCCAGGTGGTCGTAGGTCAGCAGCGCATCAAACAAGCTGCCCACCAGGGCCGCCGAGACCACGTCTGAGATTTGGGCCGGGTCGAAGCCATTCTCGTGGCCATGGAAGGCCACCCGGACGGTGCTGGGTGCAGCGCTGGCGCTGCCCACTGGCGGCTCACTCGCTGTGGCGGCTGCGGCCAGGGTCAGCGTGCACCAGGCCGTGATGGCCCATCGGGCGGCAGAGGGGCCAAGGCGATGCGAAGCGGTGTCAGGGGACATGGGCAGTGCACTCGTTGGAGGTCGGGGCCAGTGCATTGTCCACATCTTGCAACGGTGCGGATGCGGGTTGACACGGTGTTGGCCTAAGATGTCCCTCATGTTCTTGATCGCCCTTTCTTTCACCAGCGCTGCCCAAGCGCGAGCCGCACGAGCTGCACGAGCCCGTCGCTCGCTGCCGTGCGCTGCGCGTGAGAGAAAGCCGAAGTCGATCTAAGCCCCAGACTCCCATTTCTCCCCCCAAGGCCACGGTTCACCCCGTGGCCTTTTTCTTTGTCTCGCCACTTTTGATTGAAAGGCCCATCATGACCTGCCCACAGCCCCTGCCTTCCTTGAACGTCCACACCTTGATGCCCGTGACCGAGCGCCCCGAGCAGGTCTTTGTGCGCGGCGAGGGCGCCTGGCTGTGGGACGCCGCCGGCCAGCGCTACCTGGACTGGCTGCAAGGCTGGGCCGTGAATGCGCTGGGCCACTGCCCGCCGGTCATCAGCCAGGCGCTGCAGGCGCAAAGTAGCTTGCTGCTGACGCCCAGCCCCGCGCTCTACAACCTGCCTGCCCTGCAATTGGCGCAAGCCTTGTGTGGGCTCAGCGGCATGGATCAAGTCTTCTTTGGCAGCACGGGGGCAGAGGCCAATGAAGGGGCAATCAAGCTGGCGCGCAAGTGGGGGCGGCTGCATCGAGCGGGGGCGCACGAGATCATCACCTTTGAGAACGGCTTTCACGGGCGCAACTTGGCGACCATGGCCGCGAGCGGAAAACCCGGCTGGGACGAGATGTTTGCGCCGCGCATGGAAGGCTTTGCCAAAGCGCGGCTCAATGACCTGGACAGTGTGAAGGCGCGCTTGAGCCAGCGCACCGTGGCCATCATGCTGGAGCCGGTGCAGGGCGAGGCGGGGGTGCGGCCGGCCTCGCCAGCCTTCTTGCAGGCGCTGCGTGCGCTGTGCGATGAGCAAGGCTTGCTGCTGATCTTTGACGAGGTGCAAACCGGCTGCGGCCGCTTGGGCGAGCTGTTCGGCTTTCACCACTTTGGCGTGCGGCCGGACATCCTGACTTTGGGCAAGGGCTTGGGCGGCGGCGTGCCCATCTCGGCGGTGCTGGCGCAGGCTCACTGCAGCGTGTTCGAGCATGGCGACCAAGGCGGCACCTATGCGGGCAACCCCTTGATGTGCGCGGTCGCTTTGGGCGTGTTGGCCGAGATCAGCCAGCCCGCTTTCTTGGCCCAGGTGCGCCGCATCGGGCTGCAGTTGCAACGCGGTTTGCAAGCCCTCTCGGAAGAGCATGGCTTGGGTGAAGTGCGCGGCGCCGGCCTGCTGTGGGCGCTGGAGTTGGGCCAGGACCATGCCCCCGCCTTGGTGCGCGCTTGCCGAGCGCGCGGCCTGCTGGTCAACGCGGCGCGCCCGCATTGCCTGCGCTTCATGCCCAGGCTCAACAGCACGGCCGAGGAGATCGAGCATGGCTTGGCCGTGCTGGGCGCGGCCTTGGCGGCGCAGCACCACACCAGCATGGCCGCATAGCGCTTGGGTTTGCTCTTCGCGCTGCCCGCAGGGCCAGCGGATTGCAGGCATCATCACGCCATGAACACCCTTCGCCCTGTGCCCCTCTCGATGTTGGATCTGGTCGCTGTTCGAGAGGGCAGCAGTGTGGCCGATGCGCTGGCCGTGGCGCGGCGCACCGCCCAGCATGTGGAGGGTCTGGGCTTCACCCGCTATTGGCTGGCCGAGCACCACAATATGGCGGGCATTGCCAGCTCGGCCACGGCGGTGTTGGTGGGCCATATTGCGGGTGCCACCCAGCGCATTCGCGTGGGCTCGGGCGGCGTCATGTTGCCCAACCATGCGCCGCTGGTGGTGGCCGAAGCCTTTGGCACCTTGGCCGAGCTCTACCCGGGCCGGATCGATCTGGGCCTGGGCCGCGCCCCCGGCACCGACCGCGAAACCATGCGGGCGCTGCGCCGCGACAGGCCCGAGACTGAAGAAGACTTTCCGCGCGAGGTCCAAGCCTTGCAGCAGTTTCTCGCCCCCGCGCAGCCGGGCCAGCGCGTGGTGGCCATGCCGGGCGCGGGCACGCAGGTGCCAATCTGGCTTTTGGGCTCCAGCTTGTTCTCCGCACAGTTGGCCGCCGAGCGGGGCTTGCCCTACGCTTTTGCGTCGCACTTCGCACCGCGCATGCTGATGCAGGCCTTGGAGGTCTACCGCAGCGCGTTCAAGCCCTCGGCCACGCTGGCCAAGCCTTATGTGGTGATCGGGGTGCCGCTGGTGGCCGCGCCCACAGACGACGAAGCGCAGTTCCTGGCCAGCAGCATCTATCAGCGGGTGTTGGGCATCTTGCGGGGTGACCGGCGCCGCCTCGGGCCGCCGGTGCCCGACTACGTGGCCCAGTTGAACCCGGCTGAACGTGCCGGCATTGCCGACTTTCTGGGCGCCGCCGTCATTGGCAGCCCCCAAACCGTGCGCGAGGGCTTTGCCCGGCTGCTGCAAGCCACTGGGGCGGACGAGCTGATGCTGGTGTGTGATGTCTATGAGCCGGCGCTGCGTTGGCGGGCCCTAGGCATCGCGGCGCAGGTGATGCAGAGCATGGGCACCCAGCCCCATGATGATGGAGGTTAACTACATTGATTTTGAGCGACAGCCGTTTGACAGCTTTGACCAGACATATGTCGGAATCCACTTGATTAGACAAGTATTGAGGACGGATTTCTGCCCGCTACTAGGGTCGGAACTTCTACACACTTGCTGCCAGCGTTTGGGGTCGTAGTAGCTCACTATGTCAGTCGGGCCGACATCAGAACTGCAGCACGGAAGTAGGTCCCGATGATCTCTGCTCTTCACACATTGCGCGGTCGCTTGGTGGCCGCCACCGGTGTCATGATGTTGCTGAGCATGCTCAGTCTCGCGGCGTACAACGCCTATGCGGCGCGGGATGCGGCACTTCACTCTTTGGGGGACGAGGCACGCTCTCTGAGCCAGGCGGTGGTGGCGGGCACCGAGGATTGGATTGAAGCCCATGCGGCCGTGCTGGAGTCTCTGGTCCCAGCGGCCGACCACCCTGACCCCACCGGCAAGCTGCTGCAGGCCGCACAGTCGGGCGGGTTTGAACGCACCTACTTTGGCTATGTGGACAAGCGCTTCACCTCGTCTTCGCTGCAGGATCTGGGCAGCAAGGTCGATCCCACGGTCAAAGCTTGGTACAAGCAAGCGCTGGAGTCCGAGAACGTGGAATTGACCGAGCCTGTGCTGGACGCCAAGACGGGCAAGCTGGTGGTGACTTTCTCCAAGGCCGTTTACGCCGCTGGAACGCTCTCCGCCGTGGCGGGGGCGGACATGTCGCTGGAGGGGGTGGCCAAGAGCGTGTTGCTGGTCAAGCCGACGCCCTTGAGTTATGGCTTTGTGGTGTCTAAGGCCGGTCAGGTGTTGGTGCACCCTGAAGCCGAGCGGCGCATGAAGCCCGCCTTGGAGCTGAGTCCCTTGATCACCCCTGAATGGCTCAGCACGGCGGACGGTTCACTCTTGCAGGCTCGGATCGGCGACCAAGACATGTTGCTGTCAGCGAGAACCGTGGGTGACTCGGGTTGGACCCTGGTGGTGGCCATGCACCGTGATGAATCCTTATCCGAGTTCACAGCGCTGATGTGGGAGTCCGTCATCGTGGGCTTGGCGCTGTCGGTGCTGTGTGTGGTGCTGCTCGGCGGCCTGGTGTCGGTGCAACTGCGGGGCCTGTCCCGCTTGCGTGATGCGATGCGAGAAGCCGCTCAAGGCGATGGCGACCTGACGCGACGCCTGAGCCACTCGGGCCGCGATGAGCTCTCGGAGATCGCCCAAGACTTCAACCAGTTTGTGGGCAAGATCTGCAGCACCCTCAATGACATTCGATCCAGCAGCGAGTCCGTGCGATTGGCGGCGTCCGAAATCGCGCAAGGCAATCTGGACCTCTCCAACCGCACCGAGACCACTGCGTCGAGCCTGCAGAACACGGCGAGCTCCATGGCCATCATGGCGGACCGCGTGATTCACTCTGCGGAAGTGGCCGATCAGGCCAACTTGCTGGCCCGCTCGGCGGCAGAGGCCGCCCACCGTGGTGGTGAGGTGGTGGGCAAGGTGGTCGACAGCATGGATCAGATGACGGAGAGCTCGAATCGCATCTCTGAAATCATCGGCGTGATCGACGGCATCGCGTTTCAAACCAATATCTTGGCGCTGAACGCTGCGGTTGAAGCTGCCCGTGCCGGAGAGCAGGGCCGCGGCTTTGCTGTGGTGGCCAGCGAGGTGCGCAGCTTGGCGCAGCGCTCAGCGGTGGCGGCTCGGGAGATCAAGACCCTGATCGACACGTCGGTGGAGCATGTGAACACGGGCGCTGCGCAGGTCCAGCGAACCGGTGAGGTGATGAATGACATCGTGGGTGGCGTTCGCCGCGTGGCCGACCTGATTGGCGACATTGCAGCCGGCGCTCGTGAGCAGCGTGATGGCCTGACCGAGGTGAACCAGGCCGTCAACCGTTTGGATCAAATGACCCAGCAAAACGCTGCCTTGGTCGAGCAGTCCGCCGCCGCTGCGGCCAGCTTGAACGAACAAGCGACTCGACTGGCGACCGTGGTGAGCGAGTTCCGCACCGATTCGTCTCAGCGCCTCGTGTCAGCGTGACGAGGTCGCGCGCTCAAAGACCAAGACTTTGAGCGCGCGGTCCTCATCGGCATCTGCGAAGGATGCGGGATTGGCCACCCGCTCCACCAAGTTGAACATCGGGGCCTCCTGCTGGACCAAGTCCAGCAAGAACGCCGGGCCCAGCTCGGGGGCATTCAAAGCCAGCAGCGCATGGCCGCCGGGGGCGATCAGGTCGGGCAGGCGGCGCACCAGGCGAGCGTAGTCCTTGGTGGCGACAAAGCTGCCTTTTTGGTAGCTGGGCGGGTCGGCAATCACCAGGTCATAGGGCCCGCGCCGGGTGATCTTGCCCCAAGAGCTGAAGATGTCATGCGGCATGAAGGCGGTGCCCTCTTGCACGCCGTTGAGCTCATGGTTGCGCTGCCCTTGGGCCAGCGGCCCTTTGGCCATGTCAAAGTTCAACACCGAGCCCGCACCCGCCAGCCGCGCCACCACCGAGAAAGCGCAGGTGTAGGCAAACAGGTTCAGCACGCGGCCGCGCGGGTGGGCTTGCGCCCAGCGCTGTACCCATTGGCGGCCAGCGGCCATGTCCAAAAACAGGCCGTGGTTCTGGCCGCGCAGCAGGTGCACCTCGTAGCGTGCACCGTGCTCACTCACGAGGTGTGGCGAGGGCACGCTGCCGGCCATCAAACGGTTCTGAACGCGGAACTCATCCCGATGCTGAAACACCCAATTCAAAGGCTGGCCTGGCGCCAGCTCGGCCCAGCGGGTGGCCAGTGCCTGGCCGATCTGGGCTAACTCATCGTCAGTGACCGGGGCAAAGCTGGTCAGCAGCCAAACGGGTGGATAGAAATCGAGTGACCATTGCTCGCAGCCTGGGTGCAGGCCGCCGCGCCCATGAAAGACGCGGCAAGCCTCGGCGGGCAAGGGCAGGCTGGCGATGGTGGCAAGCAGGGCGTGCATCGTGTGGCGGCTGCAGCAGCGGGGTGCGCTCAGCGCACCGCCACCGTTTCGATCAGCTCGTGGCGCCCCAGGCTGGTCTTGCGGCCATCCTGCCAATGGGTCAATTCATAGCCGTTGGTGTAGAGCAGTTGGCCATTGCTCAACACATCAAAGCCCGCCACATGGTTGGCGACGATCTGCAACTGACGCCCCGGCGGTTGGCGCACCAGCTCCCAGCTCGCTGGCACGAGGTGGCCCGCATGCCCAGGGTCGTTGCGGACCTTGCTGAGCTCAATCATGCGGCCATGCAGCCAGAGCCGGCCCAGGTCTTGATCGAGCTCGGGCGTGCGTGGGCCACCGGCCGATCGCAGCGGCTCTTTGCCGTACAGCATCGAGAAGATATTGAGGAAGCCAAACACAGCCTTGATGAGCCGGATGGGCATCATCACCGTGTCCAGCAGGGCGTTGCTCGCGCGCTCGGTGGGCGGCTTTTCAATGGGGCGGCGGATGGCATAGAGCGTGCCGTCCGAACCCACCTTTGGCGCGATGAAGTCAAAGTGTTTGTCGTCCAGCAGGGTTTCTAGCTGGCCACTGCGGTAGTCCAGCTTGCAGACGGTGGCGTGGCTGGCCGCCACCACATAGCCATGCTCAGGGTGGCGGGCTACCCCGGTGCTTTGGAACACGATGGTGCTGGCGCTGCCAGGCACCAGCGCGGGGTGGCCGTCCTGGCTGTCTCCGCCGGTGATGGCTCCTTTGAGGTTGCCGTCTTCGTCATAGACCTCCAGCTGCGCTGTGCCGTCGTGCATGCGGACCCCCAGCACCAAGCGCTGGTCCTGCGGGTTGTAGGCCAAACCGTCGATGCTGAAGCCCGTGCGATGGAACAAACGGACTTCGCGGTCTTCATCCAAATGCTGGCGGAACAGGCCCGTGGCCTCGCCGACTTTGAGCACGTAGTAGATGGTCTGATCATTGGCCCCGAAGCAGGCCTGCAAGAACTTGGGCGGCGCCATCGCGGCGCTTTGCTGGGTGCCCCACAGGGAGCTGCTGGGAATGACGCCGCTTTGCTGCTCGCGGGGCGCATGCTTCCACGAGGTGGTGCGGCGGCTGCGCTCGTCGCGCTCGATCACTTCGCGCGCAAAGGCGGACACGATCTGGCGTGGGCTGTTCGTTCCCTCGTGCAGCCACAACTCTCCCTTGGCAATGGCCAATGTTTTCATGCGCTCCTCCTCGATCTTGGTGGGCGCAGATGATAGCTAAAGTGCCATGGCAGGCCGCTGCGCCATGTCGGCGCGCCAGCGCAGCAGATGCGGGTGTTGCTCGGCATCTGGCTTGACCTTGACCACCCGTGCAAAGTCCACTGCCACCACGGCGGTGATGTCAGCGATGCTGAACTGCTCAGCGGCCACAAAGCGGCGCCCTTCGAGGTGGGCGTTCAGCTCACTGAAGAACTGCTGCAAGCGGTGCAGGCCGCGCTCTGCCAAGGCGGGGATTTGCTCATAGTTCACCGGGCCGGGCAGCGCGCGGCGCGCCATGGCCGGGCTGCTGTTGCGCAGCGCCTCGGCAATCGCCATCAGGCCTTCAAACTCGGCCCGCCAGTGCCAACTGGCAATCTCGGCCTTGTCGGTGGGGCTTTGGCCCATCAGCGGCGGCTCGGGAAAGCGGGCTTCCAGATAGGCCGCAATCGCGGCGTTGTCGGTCAGCACCACGCCTTCTTCGGTGCGCAGCGCAGGCACCGTGCACTGGGGGTTGATGGCGCGATAGGCCTCGCCCATCTGCTCCCCCTGCCTCAAGTCAATTTGGACCGTCTCATGGGCCACGCCCTTCTCGGCCAGCAGCATCCGCGCCCGCCGGGGGCTGGGCGCGGTGGCGCAGTCGTAGAGCGTGATCATGGCCGCGCGGCCTGCAGCTTGTCTTGGGTTCGGGTGTCGAAGTCGCTGGCGTCGTGGCGCTCATGCAGTTGGCTGCTGAGCTCGCCAAAGGTGCGGTTGACCATGCGGCCCCGCTGCACCGCCGGGCGTTGGGCGATGAGATCAGCCCAGCGCCGGACATGGGTGTAGTCGTGGACCTGCAAGAACTCGCCCGCGTTGTAGAGCACGCCTTTGACGAGCGCGCCGTACCAAGGCCAGGTGGCCATGTCGGCAATGCTGTAGTCCTCGCCCGCCAGATAGGTGTGTTGGGCCAGGTGCTTGTCCAAGACGTCGAGTTGGCGCTTGACCTCCATGGCATAGCGGTCGATGGCGTACTCGATTTTGACCGGCGCATAGGCATAGAAATGCCCAAAGCCGCCGCCCAGAAATGGCGCGCTGCCCATCTGCCAGAACAACCACGACAAACACGCGGTGCGTGCTGCAGGCTCGGTGGGCAGGAAGGCGCCAAACTTCTCGGCCAAGTACATCAGGATGGCACCCGACTCAAACACCCGCTGCGGCTTGGCGCCGCTGTGGTCCACCAGGGCCGGGATCTTGGAGTTGGGGTTGGCCTCGACAAAGCCGCTGCCAAACTGTTGGCCCTCATGGATACGGATCAGCCAGGCGTCGTATTCGGCCCCGCCGTGCCCCAGGGCCAGCAGCTCCTCCAGCATGATGGTGACCTTCACGCCGTTGGGGGTGCCCAGCGAATAGAGCTGCAAGGGGTGGCGCCCGACGGGCAAGGGCTGCTCATGCGTGGCCCCGCTGATCGGCCGGTTGATGCTGGCAAAGGTGCCGCCGTTGGCTTGGTTCCAGGTCCAGACAGCGGGTGGCGTGTAGGTGTTGGCGTCACTCATGATGGGCTTACTCGACTTGGGTCTCGACCAGCTTGCCCAGCAGCAGCAAAGACTCTTGCCAGCCCACATAACAAGCCTCGGCCGGAATCACATCCGGGATGCCCGCCTGCTCAATCCGCAGATCGGTGCCCAGTGAGACGGGCTTGATCGAGATCGTGACCTCGATGGTGCCGGGCAAGCTGGGGTCTTCGAACTGGTCGGTGTAGCGCAGACGCTCGTTCGGCAGCAGCTCTAAGTAGGTGCCCCCAAAAGCATGGCTTTGGCCATTGCTGAAGTTGGTGAAGCTGATGCGAAAGCCGCCGCCGACCTTGGCGTCGAGGTGATGCACCTTGGCGGTAAAGCCATTCGGTGACATCCATTTGGCCAGCGCGTCGGCATCCAAAAAGGCACGATAGACGCGTTCGGCGGGCGCTTTGAGGACGCGGTGCAGGGTGATGGTGTGCGGCATGATGGCGGTCGGGCAGTCTGTATCCCAACGATCATACCGACTGGCCCCAAGGCCCGCAGCCCCCGCCACAATGCCCTGCGGGACGACCTGCCCCAGAGGGCCAGATGTCAGATCAGATCGAGGACAGGCGCTTGGCGGTGACGACCACCGTCTGAGTCTCCGCCACTTGCCAGGTACTGCTGCTGCCGCTGTGGGCGGCCACGGCAGCGGCGTAGTCACGGGCAGCCAGGGTGTCGATGCCGGTCAGCACACACAGCGACAGCAGGCTGGCGCCGAGGAAGGCGGTGATGCGGGCAGAGACGCTGCTGAGGACGAGGGCTTGAGCGTTCATGATCGGCTCCTTTCAAGCGGTGTTCACGTTGTCGATGGCTTGAACTGTAGAGAGCCCATCCACCCGCCGCCATGCGCTTGCGATGAGCCGCAAGGACGGCGGGATGAACAGCAGGCAGACGGGATGAACGCGATAGGGTGCGCCTCAGCACCGGTGCGCAAATAGACAGGCAGCCGATGGTTCAGCGGACACGCGCTCAGTCCGGCTTGATCTTGGCGCGTTGCACCACGGCCTTCCAGCGCTGCTGCTCCTTGGTGATGAAGGCCGCGAAGTCTGCGGGGCTGCTGCCCACGGCCTGGGCCGCATCGGCGGTGAGCTTGTCTTGCGAGCTTTGCTCCTTCACCGCCTTGATGGCGGCGTTGGCGATCTTGTCGGCCATCTCAGGCTTCAGCGTCGAGGGGGCCATCAAGCCATACCACTGCGTCATCTCAAAGCCCGGCCAGCCTTGCTCGGCCACGGTGGGCACATCAGGGAGCTGTGGGATACGCTGTGGGGTGCCGGTGGCGATGCAACGTAGCTTGCCCGTCTTGATGAACTGCAGCACCGCAGGCGCGCCGACCGAGGCCAGGTCCAGCCGCCCGGCCAGCAGGTCGGTCAGTTGCGGGCCGGTGCCGCGGTAGGGCACATGCAGCATGAAGGTCTCGGTGACCATCTTCAGGTACTCCATCGCCAAGTGCCCGGCGCTGCCATTGCCGGCCGAGCCATAGTTCAGCTTGGCCGGGTTCTTCTTGGCATAGGCGATCAGCTCCTTCAGGCTTTTGACGGGCAGATCTGGGTGCACCAAGTAAAGGCTGGGCACTTTGGCCAGCAGCGTCAGCGGCCGGAAGTCTTTGTTCGGGTCATAGGGCAGCTTGTCGAACATATAGGGGTTCACCGCCAGGGTGCCGATGTGACCCAGGATCAGCGTGTGCTCGTCGGTGGCGCGGGCCACTTCCTGCATGGCCACATTGCCCGCGGCACCGGGCTTGTTTTCGACAAACACGCTTTGGCCCAGGTGTTTGCCCATCTCGTGCGCCGTGGTGCGCGCCACGATCTCGGAGCTGCCACCTGGCGCAAAAGGCACCACCAGCCGCACCGGCTTGCTGGGCCAGGCTTGGGCCTGGGCGGCGGGCAGGATCAAGCCAGCAGCACTGGCGGCGCTGGCTTGCAACAGGGTGCGGCGATCGATCAAAGGGCTAGACATAGGGGCTGCTTTCATCAAGGTAGAGGGAGCGGGCGTTGGCTCCCCAGAGTGGGCTCATGGCCGTCTCGCCCAGGGCGGCCTGTACGGGGTGAACAAGGTCAGCATAGGTCGGCGCAGTGCCCGGCGCAAAGCTGGTGTGGGGCCAGTCAGAGCCCCAGAGGCAGCGTCGCCCAAAGAGCTGGTGCACACGCAGGGCGACGGGGTACAGATCGGTATAAGGGAACACACTGCCCAAGCGATACCAGCCCGACAGCTTGACCCAGGCACCGCGGCTGGCCAGCGCGGCCAAAGCTTGCCAGAGTGGTTCTTGATGCAGATGGTGGGCCTGCAGGCCGGCCATGTGGTCCAGCACAAAACGCAGCTTGGTCTCTTCTTGGGCCTGCGCCAAGCGTGGCAAATCCTCGGCCCGCGCGTACCACTGCACATGCCAGCCGCGGGCGCGCAAACCGGGGGCCAAGCGCGCCAAATCTGCCCAGGGCGGCCCGGCATGCCCGACGGGCGAAACCAGGTTGAAGCGTGTGCCGCGTACGCCTGCCGCGTGCAGCTCGTCCCACGGGGTGTCGCTGATGTCTGGCGGCAGCACGGCCACGCCCCGGTGCTGGCCCGGCGCTCGCGCCAGGGCGCGCAGCATCACTTGGTGATCGTGGCCATAGACGCTGGGTTGCACCAAGACCAAGCGGTTGACGCCCAGGGCGCTGGCCGTGCTTTGCAAGGTTTGGAGTGGCGCATCGGCCGGCTGGTAGTGCCCAGCTTGGACCGGCGCCTGAGCCTCAAAGACATGCACATGGCAGTCCCAGCGCTCCAGAGCGGCATCACTCACGGCTGATCTTGCGCTCACGCACAACCTTGGCCCACAGCGCCATCTGCGCCGTCAAGAAGGCTTGGGCTTCGGCCTCTTTGCCCGCAAAAACATCGCCACCCAAGCTGCGCACGCGGCCCAGCACCTCCGGGTCTTCCATGGCCTTGCGCAAGCCGGCCGCCAGCTTGGCGCGAACGGGGGCGGGCACACCGGCGGGGGCCAAGACGGGGTTCCACTCCAGCACCTCATAGCCCTTCAGCCCCCGCTCGTCCAGCGTGGGCACATCGGGCAAGGCCCGGCAGCGGCGCGTGGAGGTGACGGCCAGCGCCCGCAGCCGGCCCGAGCGGATATGGCCCAGCGACGACGCCACATTGGCAAAGAACAGCGGCACCTGTCCGCCCATCACATCGTTCAGTGCAGGCCCACCGCCTTTGTAGGGCACGTGGATCAAATCCACTTTGGCCATGCTTTCAAACAGAGCGCCCGCTAGGTGCTGGGCCGAGCCATTGCCCGAGGACGCATAGGCCAGCCGACCGGGCTGTGCCCGAGCCATCTTGAGCACATCCTCCAACGTCTTGGCTTCAAAGCTTGGCGTGCACACCAGCACATTGGGGTATTGCGCCAGAACGGCCAAAGGTGCGAAGGCCGTGGCACTGTCGTAGGGCAGCTTGTCGAACAGCGCGGGGTTCACCGCAAACGACGAGGCGTCCAGCAGCAAGGTGCTGCCATCCGCCGTGGCGCGGGCCACTTGCCCGGCGGCCAAGGTGCCGCTGGCGCCGGGCTTGTTGTCGACCACGACAGGCTGGCCCAGCGCTTCGGCCAGGCGCGGTGCCACCAGGCGTGCCATCACATCCGCACCACCGCCCGGCGGATAGCTCACCAGCAAGGTGATGGGTTTGCCGCCTGCAATGTCGGCGGCCCGCACCATGGGCGCGATGCCCCATGCGGCCAAGGCCAGCCAGTGGCGACGTTGCATCCAAGCCTTGTCATTCATGGGGTGCTCCTTCAAACAATTGAGACGGTGTAGTGAAACGCGTGAGCGTCGCCCACGGTGTGGCGCCATTCAATGCAGCGGCCACTCATGTCAAAGGCTTGGCGGCTGACACGGGCGCAGGGGTGTCCTGCTGGGAGCTTCAGGGCCCGCGCCGCACTGGCGCTGAGCTGCCCGAAGCTGATGCTGTCTACCGCGCGGTGCACATGCACGCCGCAGCGCTGCCCAAACAGCGGATAGAGCAGGTCTCCCCAGTCGGCGGTGGGGTGCTCGGGCGAGAGCAAGGGCTCAAACAAGGGCAGGGGCAGCCAAATGTCTTCCAGCAAACAAGCTTGCCCGGCCACACTGCGCAAGCGCTTCAGGTGCAAGACCGGCTCGCCCGGCCCCAGGCCCAGTGCGGCAGCCACCTCGGCCTTGGCGGCCTGAGTCTGGCGGGCCAGGATGCTGGACTGGGGTGGGGTGTCGCCGCCCTCCCCAAAGCGGAAGAAGCGGAACATGGGCGCGCCGCTGAGGCCTGGCTTCACAAACGTGCCACGGCCATGCTGGCGGTCCAAAAAGCCTTGTTCACTCAGCAGCTCTAAAGCGCGCCGCATCGTGCCCAAGGCCACACCATGCTGATCGGCCAGGCTTTGCTCAGCTGGGATGGCGCTGCCCGGCGGCCATTCGCCGCGGACGATGCGGGCCTTCAGCGCAGCCGCCAGGGCGGCATAACGGCTTTGCCCAGGCTCGTGGGTGACGGCTTGAAATGGCAAAATGGTGGACATCTATAGACCTCTAGAGGACTAGAGTATCTGCGTTTCGTCTGATGCAGAAATCAGGGAGACTACGGACATGCCCAGCCCCACTGCCTTGCCATGAGCACGCTGACCAACCAACCCGAGCGGCCTGCCTTGCCGCGTCACCCCGCACCCTTGTTTTGGGCTTTTTCTTGGATGGCTTTGCAGGGCTTTGGCGGTGTGTTGACGGTGGCTCAGCGCGAGTTGGTCGAGCGGCGCGGCTGGTTCACTCATGAAGAGTTTTTGGAAGACTGGGCCCTGGCGCAGGTGCTGCCGGGCCCCAATGTCTGCAATTTGGCGGTGGTGTTCGGTGGTCGCTGCTGTGGCTGGCGCGGCGCCGCTGCGGCGCTGCTGGGCTTGTTGACTTTGCCGCTGCTCTTGCTTTTGGTGCTGCTGCTGGCCTATCAGCAGTGGGCCAGCCTGGCGCCGGTGGCGGGTGCGCTGCGCGGGATGATGGCGGTGGTGGTGGGCCTCATTGCCGGCGCTTGCCTCAAGCTGGCCCGGCCGCTGCTGAAGCACCCGATGGGCCCGCTGTGGTGCGCCGCTGTGGCGGGCGCGGCCTTGTTGGCCATCGCCTGGTGGCGCGTGCCGCTGGTGGCCTGCGTCTTTGGCCTGGGCGGCTTGGCGTGCGTTTGGACGGGCTGGCGCCTGAAGCAGGGGGCCGCATGAGCCCGGCAGACTGGCTGCAGTGGTTGGGCTTTCAGCTCTCGCTCTCGGTGTTGGCCGTGGGTGGCGCGATGACACTGGCCCCTGAACTGCATCGTTATTTGGTGGCCGAGCATGGCTGGATCAGTGAGGTGCAGTTTGGTGCGGCCATCACCTTGGCCCAGGCGGCCCCCGGGCCCAATGTGATGTTCATTGCCATCTTGGGCTGGCAAGTGGGCTGGGCATCGGTGCCGGCAGCCGCCGGCCCGCTCTGGCAATCCAGTCTGGCGGCCATGGGCGTGCTGGTGGCGCTGGGCGGCGTCTTGGCCCCCAGCGCGGCGTTGACCTATGGCGCCAGCCGGTGGGTTCAGCGTCACCGTCAGCGCCTGGGGGTCCAAGCCTTCCAAAAAGGCATGGCGCCCATCGTGGTGGGCGTCATGCTCTCAACGGCTTGGTTGGTGGGGCAAAGTGCGGGCATCTGGGCCGAGCCCCGACTGGCGGCCTTGGCCGCCGTCAGCCTCTTGCTGGTCTGGCGCACGCAAGTCCACTTGCTGTGGCTGCTGGGCGCGGGGGCCTTGGCGGGCGCGATGGGGTGGGTGTGAGGCGATCGCGGTCTCACTCACCCAGATCCACCACCCCTGCCAGGGTCACACCCGCCAGCCCCGCGGGCAGTGCGTAATCGGCGATGACCCAGATTTGGGTGCGGCTGTCCGCCGCGTCACTCAGCAGTTCATCCAGCAAACGGCAAGAGCGCAGGTCCAGGGCGGCGTAGGGCGTGTCCAGCAAGACGAGATCGGCGCCGCTGGCCGCCGCAGCCAGCAGCCCCACTTTGCGGCGGCTGCCTGCGGAGAGCATGTAAAAGGGTTTGGGCAGGTGTTCTTCCAGATGGAGGGCCTCGCTCAAAGCGGCGGCAAGCGGACGCTGCCAAGACGGGTATCGTGCTTGTTGGGCGGCGAGCCAGGCTTGGCCAGTGGTGTGGTCCAGGGACGGGTCCACAGTGTGTTCGGCCCAGCAACTCATGGGCGGCTTGTTCAAGCGCCCACTCAGCGGCGTGCGTTGCCCTGCCAGCACCTGCAGCAGGCTGCTCTTGCCGCGCTGCTCGCCGCCACACACCCAGTTCAGGCCGGGCCCCAGGGTGAAGCTGTGGGCCGGGCCACCGGGCCACCAGCACAATTGCTCGGCGGTGATCAGGCGTTTGGATTCAGCGGCTAAAACCATGGCGATCTCGGGTGGGAATGCATAGATTGCAGCGACTGTAAACAAAGCGGCTGTCATCCCTTGGTAGCATGCCGTCATGACTTCACGCCACGCCCCTGTCATTCTTGACATTGCCGGCCCGTCACTCAGTGCCGACGACCGCCGCCGCCTTGCGCACCCCTTTACCGGGGGCGTTATTTTGTTTGCTCGCCACTGGCAAGACCGGCATCAGCTGACCAACTTGGTGGCCGAGATGAAGGCCATCCGCGAAGACTTGCTGGTGTGTGTGGACCACGAGGGCGGCCGCGTGCAGCGCTTCCGCACCGATGGCTTCACGCACATTCCACCCATGCGCCACTATGGCGAGATGTGGATGAAGGACGCGCTGACCGCCACCGATGCGGCGACGGCTGCCGGCTTTGTGCTGGCCAGTGAGCTGCGTGCCTGCGGGGTGGATCTGAGCTTCACGCCGGTGCTGGACTTGGACTGGGGCAGCAGCGGGGTGATTGGTGATCGCGCCTTCCACGCCGACGCCCGCGTGGTGACGATGCTCGCCAAGAGCCTGATGATGGGCTTGTTGCAGGCCGGCATGGCCAACTGCGGCAAGCACTTCCCTGGCCATGGTTTTGTGAAGGCCGACAGCCACACCGAGATCCCGGTGGACAGGCGCGCCAAGAAGGCGGTGCTGGGCGACGATGCCAAGCCTTATGAATGGTTGTCCAGCTCGCTCAAGAGCGTGATGCCCGCCCATGTGATCTACCCCAAGGTGGACAGCCGCCCGGCGGGATTCTCCGGCACCTGGCTGCAAGACATCTTGCGCGTGGACCTGGGCTTTACCGGCGCGGTGTTCAGCGACGACCTGAGCATGGAAGGCGCCCGCATGCTGGACGGCAAGCCTGTCAGCTATGTCGAGGCCGGTGTGGCGGCGCTGAATGCGGGCTGCGACATGGTGCTGCTGTGCAACCAAAGCCAGGTCAACGGCGGGCGTGCGGTCGATGAACTGCTGGAAGGCTTGGCCAAGGGCGCTGCGCGCGGCCAATGGGCCACCAACCCGCACAGCGAAGTGCGCCGTCGCGCCTTGTTGCCGCAGACTGCGCCCCTGCCCTGGGATGAGCTGATGCGCCATGTGCCTTATCAGCAAGCTCTGGAGCGTATGGAGGGCTGATCACCAGCTTTGCGGGTGATGTGTTCTCCCAGAGAAAAAGGCCGCTCTCAGAGCGGCCTTTTTGTTGGGGTAGTGGGCAGGGCCGGTGATCGGCCCCGTCGCACGGCTTACTGCTGTTGTTGTTGCTGCTGTTGCGCTTGCTGGTCAAACGGCAACACCAACTGGCTGAGGTCCTTGCGGGTCTCGACCAACACCAGCGGGCCTTCGTCGACCACCACCACAGGGGGCCGCTCGCGTGGCACATGCACGGGCTTGGGCTCTGCGGCGATGGCGGCTTGGGCCTCGCGGATCTTGTCGGCATCCGAGTTCACCCAGCTCAGGCCAGCACCTTCTGCAATGCGCTGCAACTCGTCCATGGCCAGCACATAGGGCTCGACACGCACGGGCTCGCGACGAGCTGCAGGGGCGGGCGCTGGTGCTGCAGCGACAGGGGCGGGCGCAGGGCTCGCCACCGGGGCGGGTGCAGGCGCAGCCGCTGCAGGGGCCGGGGCCGGTGCAGCAGCACCGTCCGCGCTTTCCCACCAGGGGCGCACAGCCGTGGCGTCGTCGGCCGCAGCATCCGCAGCCACTGCGGCGTCTTGCGCCGGGGCGGCTTCGTCGCGGCGTTCGCGGCGCGGGCGGTCACCCCGGTCACGGCCACGGCTGCGGCGGCCACCGTCTTCACCGGCTTCGGCCGCAGGGGCGGCATCCGGGCGGCTGCCCGCATCCACGCTCTGGGCGTCGGCCACGCTCAACTCAGCTTGGGGCTGGGTGTCGTTGAAGTCTTCGCCTTCTGCGCGTGCGGCGTTGTCGTCGCGGCCTTCTTCGCGGCCACCACGGCCACGGCGGCGGCGGCGGCGGCTGCGCTCAGCGTCGCTGCCGGCTTCAGGCGTGCTGCCATCAGCCTGGGGCACCAAGGCCAAGGCGTTGGCGTCTGCCGGTGCGGCGTCCGCTTCAGTGGGGCGGCTGCGGCGCTGGTTTTGGCCTTCGCTGCGTTCGGCGGCGGGGGCATTCAGGCGGGCTGCATCTGCCTCTTCCGTGCCGCGTTGCTGCTCGGGGCGGCGGTCGCCACGTTGGTCACGGCGGCCGCTGTCGCGGCGGCTGTTGCCACTGCTGTTGCGTTGCTCGTCACGGCTGCCTTCGGGCTTGTTCTCGACACGGCCTTGGCTGGGCTTGCTGTTGCGGTCACCGCGCTCGTTGCGGTCGCCACGCTCGCTGCGTTCACCGCCGCGGTCGTTGCGGTCACGGCGGCCATTGCGGGACTTGCTGTCGCGCTGGCCGTCACGGCCACCTGCGGCCGGTGCGGCCTCCGGCGCTTTGGGGGCGGCCACAGGGGCAGGGGCGGGTGCGGGGCTCGCGCCACCGAACAAGCTCTTGAGCCAGCCGAAGAAGCCACCGCTGCTGGCGGGGGCCGCCACGGGCGCTGCTGGGGCGGCCACAGCCACGGGTGCCGGAGCGGCCACGGGGGCGGGCGGCGGCACGATGGGAGCCGGCTGGTCGGGCAACACGCCCTTGATGACCGGCTCTTGCTTGGGCTTGGCCTTCTCGCGGCGGGAGATGGCGACTTCGTCGTCCGGCTCCTCGATCATGGTGTAGCTGGCTTGCAGGTTTTCCAGACGCGGGTCGTCGTGGCGCAGGCGCTCCAGCTTGTAGTTCGGGGTCTCCAGGTGCTTGTTGGGCACCAGCAGCACGGTGGTGCGCTGCTTGAGTTCGATCTTGGTGATTTCGGTGCGCTTCTCGTTCAGCAAGAAGGAGGTCACTTCCACCGGCACTTGCACGTGCACGGCGGCGGTGTTTTCCTTCAGCGCCTCTTCTTGGATGATGCGCAGGATCTGCAGCGCCGAGGACTCGGTGTCGCGGATGTGGCCGGTGCCATTGCAGCGCGGGCAGGTGATGTGGCTGCCTTCGGAGAGCGCCGGGCGCAGGCGCTGGCGGCTCAGCTCCAACAGGCCGAACTTGGAGATGGAGCTGAACTGCACGCGGGCGCGGTCAAAGCGCAGCGCGTCTTTCAGGCGCTGCTCGACCTCACGGCGGTTCTTGCTCTCTTCCATGTCGATGAAGTCGACGACGATCAGGCCGCCCAGGTCGCGCAGGCGGCACTGGCGGGCGATTTCATCGGCGGCTTCAAGGTTGGTTCGGGTGGCGGTCTCTTCGATGTCGCTGCCACGGGTGGCACGGGCCGAGTTGACGTCCACGGCCACCAAGGCCTCGGTGTGGTCGATCACGATGGCGCCGCCCGAAGGCAGGTTCACCGTGCGGCTGAAGGCCGTTTCAATCTGGTGTTCGATCTGGAAGCGGCTGAACAGCGGCGCGTCGTCGCGGTAGCGCTTCACACGTGCGGCCGACTCCGGCATCACGTGGTTCATGAACTGATGCGCTTGATCGAAGATGTCGTCGGTGTCGATCAAGATCTCGCCGATGTCGGCGGTGAAGTAGTCGCGGATGGCGCGGATGACCAGCGACGACTCTTGGTAGATCAGGTAGGCTCCCTTGCCGGCTTTGGCCGCGCCGTCAATGGCGTCCCAGAGCTTGAGCAGGTAGTTCAGGTCCCACTGCAGCTCGGCAGCCGTGCGGCCGATGCCAGCGGTGCGGGCAATCAGGCTCATGCCCTTGGGATATTCGAGCTGGTCGAGGTTTTCTTTCAGCTCTTCGCGCTGCTCGCCTTCAATACGGCGGCTGACGCCACCGCCGCGCGGGTTATTGGGCATCAGCACCAAATAACGACCGGCCAGGCTGACAAAGGTGGTCAGGGCTGCGCCCTTGTTGCCGCGCTCTTCTTTTTCGACCTGCACCAACAGCTCTTGGCCGTTGCTGATGACGTCTGAAATCTTGGCGTCGCGGACACTGACGCCTTCTTTGAAATAGGACTTGGAGATTTCCTTGAACGGCAAAAAGCCGTGGCGGTCTTCACCGTAATCGACAAAGCAGGCTTCGAGCGAGGGCTCGACGCGGGTCACCACCGCCTTGTAGATATTGCCTTTACGTTGTTCGCGGCCTTCGATTTCGGTCTCGAAATCCAGCAGCTTCTGGCCATCGACGATGGCCAGGCGACGCTCTTCAGGTTGCGTCGCATTGATCAGCATGCGCTTCATGTGCACTCCTTCCACGCGTGCTGGCCTGAGTGTTCACAGGTCAGCACGACTCACGTGAAGGCCCCACACGGCAACGGGGGTTGCCGGGCGAAGCCCCAACCGATGCACGAAAAACAAGCGTTGGCCGGTGGAAGGAATCGCCCTGGACTGCTTTTGGATTGCGGGGTTGCCTAAAAAGCAGGCAGCTCAGCAAAGCAGCGTTGGCGCATGCGCGGAAGGTTTGCCCCAAGGCTCTGGCAGGCTCTCTCGCTCCAAGCAGGGCTGGTAGAGCGCCCGGCTTGGCCCACCGCAGCGCTCGGGCTCGGGCCTCGTCGGCGCAATGCCGGGGCCTGCCATGGGCGGGTGGGGGTGGTGGAGGGAGTTCATGCAGGAGCGATGAAAACGAAACTTCTTTGCGCGCGAGCCCGGCGTGCCCTGACACTTTGCGAAGTGCTGGGGCGCATCGTGCTCGTCAAAAACCTTTGGGTCTCCCGGCATGGCACAAGGCCCACGCGCCGGGGACGGCACATCCATTGTTCTTCTGCCACCCTTGAATTTGCAGCCGACGGTCACATCGGGACCCGCCATTCCGCCTCTCCAAAAGGTGTTGCATCACCTTTTCAATGCGCTTTACGGCGCATCGGCGCACGATATCCCTGTAAGAGCCCGGGTAAACTCAGAATAATCAAGCACTTACAGCTCAATCGTGGCGCAGCCCATTATAAATGCGAAATCCCGGCGTCCTGCCGTCGATAACAAGGGCGCCAAATCAGGGGCAATCCCTAGGCCTAAGGCCCTTGCGGTGGCGGCAACGCCCGCAGCGGCACAAGTGCGCATGGTCACGATTGATGAAGGCAGCGCCGGGCAGCGCCTGGACAATTTTTTGCTGCGCGAGCTCAAAGGCGTGCCCAAAACCCATGTCTATCGCATCATCCGCGCGGGCGAAGTACGGGTGAACAAGGGCCGTGCTCAGGCCGACACCCGGCTGGCGCTGGACGATGTGGTGCGCGTGCCACCGGTTCGCGTCTCGGCCACCGCACCCGGCGGCGAGGCCGCAGCGCCGCCAGCCCCGGCCCGCCAGTTCCCCATTCTTTATGAGGACGACCACCTGCTGGTGATCGACAAACCCTCTGGCGTGGCCGTGCATGGCGGCAGCGGGGTGAGCTTTGGCGTGATCGAGCAATTGCGCAGCGCCCGGCCCGAGGCCAAGTTCTTGGAGTTGGTGCACCGCCTGGACCGCGAAACCTCGGGCCTGCTGCTGGTCGCCAAAAAGCGCAGCGCCTTGACCAAGCTGCAAGACCAGTTCCGCCAGCGAGAGACGGGCAAGACCTACGCCGCCCTGGTGGTGGGCACCTGGCCGGCCAAGCTCAAGGTCATTGACGTGCCGCTGCACAAGTTCTTGACGCCGGAAGGTGAGCGCCGCGTGCGCGCCACCACGCCGGAGGACGACAACGGCCAGCGCTCCATTTCGCTGGTGCGGGTGGCGCGGGCTTTTGAGGGCTACACCTTGCTGGATGTGACCATCAAGACCGGCCGCACCCACCAGATCCGTGTCCACCTAGCCCACAGCGGCCATGTCATCGTGGGTGACGATAAATACGGCGACTTCTTATTGAACAAGGCCCTGGCGCGTGGCGATGGACTGGCGGGCTTGCGCTTTGAGCGCATGTTCCTGCATGCCCGCCGCCTGGCCTTTGACCACCCTGCCAGCGGGGAGCGCATTGAGCTGAAGGCTCCTTTGCCGCCTGAATGCGCGACACTGCTGAGCCGGCTGTCTGACCCCCATTGAAATCCTTTGCTGCTCCTTGCATGCCCGACCGCACGACCTCCCCCGATTTACGCTATGACCTGATCGCCTTTGATTGGGACGGCACCCTGTTCGATTCCACCGCGCTGATCGTGCTCGCCATTCAGGGCGCCTGTGCTGACCTGGGTGTGGCCGTGCCCAGCGACGAGCAAGCCGCCTATGTCATTGGCTTAGGCCTGCAAGATGCCTTGCGCCATGCGGCCCCGGGCCTGGCCCCCGAACGCTACCCCGAGCTGGGCCAGCGCTACCGCCATCACTACATGGCGCGCCAGCATGAAATCACCTTGTTCAAGGGCACGCTGGAGATGCTGCATGCGCTCAAAGCGCGCGGCCATCTGCTGACCGTGGCCACCGGCAAGAGCCGCCGTGGCCTGGATGAAGCGCTGGCCCACACCGAGCTGCAAGGCCTGTTTGACGACAGCCGCACGGCGGATGAGACCTTCTCCAAGCCCCACCCGCGCATGTTGCACGAGCTGATGGACGCCCATGGCTTGCCGCCGCACCGCGTGCTGATGATTGGCGACACCACCCACGACTTGCAGATGGCGGTCAATGCCGGCGTGGCCTCGGTCGGTGTGAGCTATGGCGCGCACGACCCAGCCGAGTTTGCGCCCCTGAACCCACTGTTCGTGGCGCACTCCACGGCAGAACTCAGCCAATGGCTGCTGACCCATGCTTGAGCCCAAGATGTCCGAGCCCCAAGCCTTGTGCGCCAGCGCTGAGCTGCTGGAGCGGGGCGACGCCGTGGTCTTTGACGTGATGCTGTGGCGTGAGCCCGCCCGCGCCTTTGCCCTGCGCTTTGACGGCAAGGTGGTGTGCTACCTCAACCGCTGCGCCCATGTGCCCACTGAGATGGACTGGCAGCCCGGCAAGTTCTTGGATGAGGACAAGCGCTGGATCATTTGCTCCATCCACGGTGCGGTGTATGAGCCCTCGAACGGCCGCTGCACGGGCGGCCCTTGCCGGGGTGATGGCCTGCAGGTGGTCGACGTCTTCGAGCGCGACGGCCAAGTGTTTTGGATACCCAACCCCGACGTGCAACCCGTCGTTTTTTGAGACTGGTCGCGACCATGCAGTCCTCCAACGATCCTTCTGAGTCGCCCTTGGCACCCGCAACGCCTGCGGTGGCACCGGATGCGCCGCCCGCCAGCCCGCTTGCAGCCGGGGTGGCGGCCACCGCGCCAACGCCTGCAGCCCAGCCCAGCCCTGAAGCTCAACGCTTGGCCGGCTTGGAGGGCTTGGTGCGCGAGTTGGGCGTGGAGCTGCTGGCCGAGCGGCGGCGCGAGCGGCGCTGGCGCTACGGCTGGCGTTTTGCGCTCTTGGGCCTGGTGCTGGCCAGCTTCTGGGTCTTGAACAGCCCAGGCCTGGTGCATGGCACGGCCCCCAGCACCCCGCACACCGCCTTGGTCGAAGTGCGCGGCGAGATCGCTCCCGACAGCGAGGCCAGTGCCGATCTCTTAGTGGGTGCGCTGCGCCAGGCCTTTGAAGACGAAGGCGCGCAGGCGGTGGTTTTGCGCATCAACTCACCGGGCGGCAGCCCCGTGCAAGCGGGCATCGTCTATGACGAGATTCGCCGCCTCAAAGCCCTGCATAACAAGAAAGTTTTCGCAGTGGTTGAGGAAATCTGCGCTTCTGGGGCTTATTACATCGCCGCAAGTGCCGATGAGATCTACGTGGATAAGGCCAGCATCGTCGGCTCCATTGGGGTGCTGATGGACGGCTTTGGCTTCTCGGGCTTGATGAGCAAGCTGGGGGTCGAGCGCAGGCTGCTGACGGCGGGTGAGAACAAGGCCATGTTGGACCCGTTCTCGCCGCCCAATGCCAAGCAAGACGCTTATGCCAAAGCCATGCTGGATCAAATCCACCGCCAGTTCATTGCCGTGGTCAAAGAAGGCCGAGGCGAGCGGCTCAAAGAGCAGCCCGACACCTTCTCTGGCCTGTTTTGGAATGGTGAAGAGGCGGTCAAGCTGGGCTTGGCCGACCATTTCGGCAACCTCGACTTCGTCGCACGCGAGGTCGTGAAAGCGGAGGATGTGATTGACTACACGCCCCAAGACAACGTCGCTGAACGACTGGCCAAGCGCTTTGGCGCAGCCGTGGGTCAGGGCGCGGTCAAGGCGCTGCGTCAACCCTCTTCCATTCATTGATGAGCGGCGCGCCGCTCAAAGGCGCGCCCCATGAGTGAAGCCCACGCCGATGCGCCGGAGCTGACCGAGCGAATCGACCCCCCCAGCGCGGCAGCGCACGCCGCAGCGCCTACCGCCTCTGCCGCGCACGCCAGTGCCGTCATCCAAGATGAGGGCTTCTTTGCCGTGCATGCACCGGGTGCCGCGGCTGGCGTCAGCCCCCAAGGCCTTATCCAGGCCGTGGTCGAGTGGCACAACCGCCACCCCTTGGCTGCCCGCATCACGGCGGCCGACGTGGGCGGGCTGGGCTTTGTGCAACTCCCCTTTGAAGCGCCCTTGATGGTGCGCGCCGAAGAGCCGACCGGCTGGAAGCGCTGGTTCAGCCGTGGCCCCACCGGCCCCAAGCCAGCTTTTTTTGACGAGCAGTTGATCGACCGCCTGGCGCACACGCGCATCGTGAAGTTCGCGCAGCGCCACGGTGCCTTGCAGCGCACGGGTGAGCCGAGTTGGCCCACCCGCGTGCTGCTGACCCGCGCGGGCGCTGCCAGCCCCCAGCCGCTGTATCTGCTGACCGCGGCCTTCAAGACGCCCAAGGGCGAGGTGCGCCGTGTGCTGCTGGCACCGGGTGCCCTGAAGCAGGCCCTGGGCCGCCGCCAGTTCAGCCTGAAGCGCATCGGTATCTTGGCCGGTGGCGTGAGCTTGGCCGTGGCCCTGACCTTTGGCGGCATTTGGGCCTACAAGGCCTTGACCGCACCAGCGGCCCACCCGCCGGCCAAGGCCAAAGCCAAGGCGGGGGCTGCATCAGCCGCCTCTGCGGCGGCCCATGGCGATGAGCACGCTGCCCACGGTGAGGACCATGCCAAGCCCGCAGCGGCTCATGCTGCCGCCGAGGCCGGCCCGGCCGCCTCTGGCGCCGCATCGGGGGCGCATGCGGACGCCGCCTCTGCCGCAGCCGGCCACGACGCTGAACATAAGGCCGAGGCCGGGCACGGTGAGGCCCCAGCCAAAGCTGCAGACGCTGGCCATGCAACAGAGCACGCCCCCGCCAAAGCGGCTGCTGCCGACGCCAGCCCAGCCGCCGCAGAGCCCAAAGCTGCCGCGGCCGCGCCCAAAGACGCCAAGCCCGACCCCGTCGCCACCTCCATCCATGCCCTGGTGACCGTGCCCACTTGGCGCCGGGCGGAGATTGAAGCCACCCAGCGCGAGCTGGCCAAGATCTTGGGCCGCCACCTCAACGGCATGCGCGCGGAAATTTTGCGCCTGCCCGAGGGCGAGGTGCTGGCGCTGATGCCCCTGCCCAGCCAGGCCGAGGCCGAGGCGCTCGCGGCGCGCTTGGCCAACTATGGCGTCATGATGGCGCCGGTCAGCTTCTAGGGCCTGTTAACACTACGTCAAGGGGCGCGAAGCGGCGTATTGGGCTGCCCATCTAGGCGAATTGCGCCGCCCGCACTCGTGTGCGGGCAAGCTTTGCAACGACGAGGGGCAGCCCAATCCGCCGCTTCCCTTCGGGTTTTGGCCAAAAAGGGCGCATGCGGCGTTGCAAATCCTCGCCGGGCAGGCAGCCCGGCTGCGGTTTGCGCCTTGCCTGCGCCCTTTTTGACTCACAACGCGTCCCCTTGCCGTAGTGTTAACAGGCCCTAGCGCGCCCCTGAGTGGCTTTCAGGCCGGCACGGAGGGCAGGCCGGACAGCGCCATCGCCAGCTCGGCCTCGTCGTAGTTCAGGTCTTGCAGCTTGCCGGCAAAGTAGTCGGTGTAGGCCTGCATGTCGAAGTGGCCGTGGCCGCAGAGGTTGAACAAAATCACCTCGCTCTTGCCCTCGCGCTTGCAGCGCAGCGCCTCTTCAATCGCGCCCTTCACCGCATGGTTGGCCTCGGGTGCGGGCACGATGCCCTCGGCCCGCGCAAAGGCAACGCCAGCCTCAAAACAAGCCGTCTGGTGATAGGCCGTGGCCTCGATCAAGCCCAGCTCTTTGAGGTGCGACACCATGGGCGCCATGCCGTGGTAGCGCAAGCCTCCCGCATGAAAGCCCGGCGGCGTGAAGGTGGAGCCCAGCGTGTGCATCTTGGTCAGCGGGGTCAGGTGGGCCGTGTCGCCAAAGTCATAGGCGTACTTGCCCCGCGTCAAGGATGGGCAGGCCGCAGGCTCCACCGCCACCACGCGGCGCTTGCGCCCGCCCCTCAATTGCAGGCCCAGGAAGGGGAAGGCAATGCCCGCAAAGTTGGAGCCGCCGCCCGTGCAGCCCACGATCACATCCGGGTCGTCGCCTGCCATGGCCAACTGCGCAATCGCCTCTTGGCCGATGATGGTTTGGTGCAGCAGCACATGGTTGAGCACCGAGCCCAAGGCGTACTTGGTGTCCTCGCGCTGTGCTGCCAACTCCACCGCTTCGGAGATGGCAATGCCCAGGCTGCCGGGGTGGTTGGGGTTCTGCGCCAAGATGGCGCGGCCAGACTGAGTGAGCTCGGACGGCGAGGCCACGCACTGCGCGCCATAGGTTTCCATCACGGCGCGGCGATAGGGCTTTTGGTTGTAGGACACCCGCACCTGAAACACCTGCACCTCAATGCCAAACAGCGAGCCCGCAAACGACAGCGAGGTGCCCCATTGGCCCGCACCCGTTTCAGTGGTCAGCTTGCGAATGCCCGCCTCGCGGTTGTAGAAGGCCTGCGGTATCGCGGTGTTGGGCTTGTGCGAGCCGGCGGGGCTCACCCCCTCATATTTGTAATAAATGCGGGCCGGCGTGCCCAAGGCCTTCTCCAGCCGCCGTGCGCGGAACAAGGGTGAAGGCCGCCACTGGCGAAACACCTCTTGCACCGGCTCAGGGATCTCGATGTAGCGCTCAGTCGACACCTCTTGCGCGATCAGCGACATGGGGAACAGCGGCGCCAAGTCATCCGGCCCCACCGGCTGCATCGTGCCGGGGTGCAGCACCGCAGGCAGCGGCACCGGCAGGTCTGCCGCCAAGTTGTACCAGTCCTTGGGCATCTGCTCTTCACTGAGCAGGTATTTGATGGTGTCGGCCACGGTGCTCTCCTGAGGATGAAAAAGGGCGGGCACAGCGCCAGCCTCCGCTTGATCCTAGTCGTTAAGCCCGCGTTTGCGCCCTGGGGGAGACACGGGCTGTGACGCCAAGTGTGTCACTTTACGGAACAGACACCCAGCAGCGTCACAATCGTCGGCATAGATCAACTCAGTGGGGAGCATGCGCATGTCAAAGGGTGTGGTCAGGCCTTGGGCCGTCAGTGTGTGGGGCGTGCTGGCGCTTGCGCCCTTGGCGCAGGCGGCCGAAGTGGCCTCGCGGATTCACAGCGTCACGGTCTACCCTGGCGTGGCGGTGGTCGAGCGGGTGGCGAAGGTGCCCGTCGGTGCCAAAGAAGTGGTGCTGGGCTGCTTAAGCACGCAGTTCGACATGGCGGCGCTGCGCGTAGAAGCCACGCCGGGCCTCCGGGTGGGGGCGGTCAGCGCCCTGACCCTGCCTCGCGATGAAGCACCGGCCTGCCAGAACGGCCCGCTGGAGGCCCGCATCACCAGCCTGGAAGAGCGCATTCAAGCCCTGCAGAACGAGCAGGCCTCGCATGAGCTGGTGCTCAATGTGCTGAAGAGCCTGGGCCAGGCCGAAGGCGCCAAGCCTGCCTTGAGCGGCCCGCTGGGCCCCACCTTGGCCCAGGTGCAGCGCAGCGGCTTGGAGGCCGGGCAGCAACAGCAGCGCCTGCAGCGCGAACGCGACAAACTGGAGCTGGAGCTCAAGCCCCTGAAGGCCCAACGTGCCCGCCAACAGCCGCCGGGCGATGTGCGCCAGTTGACGGTGCAAGTGGCGGCTGGGCAAGAGGGTGAATTGCGCCTGAGCTACCAAGTGCCTGGCGCCACCTGGGCCCCGGCCTACCGCGCCACCCTGGACCTTGCAGCAGCGCAGGTGGATGTGGAGCGCATGGCCCAGGTCAGCCAGCGCAGCGGCGAAGACTGGGTGGGCGTGGCCATGCGCCTGTCCACCGGCTCACCTCAAGCTGCGACGCAAGGGCCTCAGCCTCGGCCTTGGCAGATTTCGCCCCGGCCCCCCCTTGTAGAGAGGGCAAGCGCCTATGGCATGCCCTCTCCGGCCCCCGCCCCCGTGGCCCCCAAAGCAGCGCCGCTCAGCAACTTTGGCCGCTCGGCCGAGGCTGAGGCAGACATGAGCTTTGCCGTACAAGTCAGCCAAAGCGAATTTGCCACCGAGTTTGCCGTGCCCGGCAAAGTGGACGTGGCCAGCGGCAAGCAGCGCGTCTCCTTCAGCCTAGAGACAGCCCGCTGGCCCGCCACCGTCGTGGTGCAAGCCGTGCCGGTTCAAGAAGCCAGCGCATGGTTGGTGGCCGAGGTGGCGCGCCCGGCTGGGGTGTGGCCCGACGGGCCGATGAGCCTGATGCGCGGCACCCAAGCCGTGGGCCAAAGCGTATGGCGCCAGGGCAATGCCGAGCGCCTGAGCCTGCCCTTTGGCCGCGATGAACTGGTCAGCGTGCGCTCTTTGCCGGCCGATGAGCGCACCTCCACCACCGGCTTCATCAGCAGCCGCCAAGTGCGCCGCGAGGCCCGCCATTACGAGGTCGAGAGCCGCCGTAAAACACCCATCGCCTTGCGGGTGATCGAGGCCTTCCCCGTCAGCACCGACGAGCAGATCACCGTCCAAACCAAGTTCGAGCCTGCGGTGGACGCGCAAGCCTGGCAGTCCCAGCCCGGCATTGCCCAGTGGCAAACCACGCTCAAGCCGGGTGAGGTGCAGCGCTTCAAGGCGGAGTACTTGATCAGCGTGCCCAAAGACCTGCAGGTGCAAGAGCGGCGCTGAGCCGCGAGGGGCTCGCGCCCCTTTCAGCCCTTGGGTTGCTGGCGCTTCTGGTCTCTCAGCATGAAGAGATAAAGCCCTTCAACCTTCTCGCGCGCCCAGGGCGTCTTGCGCAGGAACTTCAAGCTGGAGCCCACGCTGGGCTCGCTTTGAAAGCAACGAATCGGAATGCGCTGGCCCAGCTCGGCCCAACCGTAATGCCCGGCCAGGGCCGTGACGATGGCCTCCAGCGTCACGCCATGCAAAGGGTTGCGCGGCTGGGCGGGCGTGGGGGCGTCACTCATTCGTGTTTGTGGTCGTGGCCATGGTCATGCCCATGGTCATGGCCGCAACCTGGCCCATGCACATGCGGTGTGGCCGCAGCCGCCGGCCGCTGACGCACAAACTGCACGGGCACTGCTGCCGGGGCTGGGGCCGCTGGCGCGTGGGCATGGTCCGCATGGCTGTGGTCATGCCCGCAGCCGGGGCCATGAACATGGCCGTGGTCGTGGCCGTGATGCGCGTGTCCATGATGGTCGTGCCCACAGCCCGGCCCATGAACATGGCCGTGGTCATGACCATGGTCGTGCCCGCAAGCGGCCGGCGTCACATCCGGCGCAAAGCCTTGTGTCACCTCCGCCATCACCATGTCCCAATGGCCCAAGGTGTGTCCCAAGGCTGCATCAGGCTGCACCAGCAAATGGTCGGCTTCCACGGCCACCGCCACGCCTTGCTGGCCCAAGCGATAAGCCGTGCGCAGCAGGTCGGCCGCGCTGCCATGCTCTGGGCAAGGGCTGACGCGCCACAGTGGCTCCGGTGCCGCCTGTACCACGGCCAGCGAGCCATCCTCTGCCAGCAAGGCGTCGCCCGCTTGCAGCGTGCTGCCGGCAGGCAGCGCCAGTGTGAGGGTGCGGCCGTTGGCATCGGTGGCTTCAGCAGGCAGGTGCTGGCGCTGCGCAAAGCTCAGCGCCAGCGCAGGTGCGCGGCGCAACAACACGGCGGCCAGGCCCTGGCCTTGGGGGATGAATTTGCGGACGGTGGTCATGGTGCTTGTTGTTTCAGGAGAAGCGCCTTGGCGCTAGGCGGCGACACGAGACTGCAATGGTACGTGCTGAGGCTCTCTACACGCTCGCTCAAGGCTAGAGGCCGGTCAGTCAAGCCGAAGAGCGAAATGGCTGTCGCCATCGTGCTCATGGGTCTTGACGAAGCCGTGTTGGGTGTAAAGGGCTATCGCAGAGTCCCACGATGACGTCGTTTCGAGCATGATTTCTTTCACTCCACTGGCCTGAGCGTGGGCGATCAGCCGCTTCAAGACCAACGCAGCGATGCCCATGCGCCTGCTCCCTGTAGCTGTTGACATCCGGACGATCTCGCCGCGAGGCCCTTCCAAGAGCCGCAGAGTCCCTGTACCGACCAGTGCCCCCTCCCTTTTGGCCACCAGCGTCAATGCGCCCAGTGGCGCTTCAGGGAATGCTTCAATGTCTGGGTTGAAACTCGGCACATAGTGGCCCCAGCGCTCTGTGAGGCCAGCCATGAGGAGTTGCTTGACGCCCAGGGCGTCAGCGGCAGCCAGGGGTGTTATCACGATGTTCATGGTCGGCGTGTGGGGTGAGTCAAAACAGCCCGATGTGCTCTTGGCTGCAGGAGGGAGGGGGCAATCCACACTAGAATCCGCCCCCTCAGCCGCCGTAGTTCAATGGATAGAACGGGGACCTCCTAAGTCTCAGATGCAGGTTCGATTCCTGCCGGGGGCACCACGCCAGCCAGCCATCGCGCTGCCAAAGCGCGGGCTCAAGCCTTGCGCAAGGCTCTTGAGAGCATCAGCACCGGAATCAGCCCCACTGCCACGATGGCCAGCGAGGGCAGGGCGGCTTCGGCCAGGCGCTCGTCGCGGGCGAATTGGTAGGCCACCACGGCCAATGTGTCGCTGCCAAAGGGGCGCAGCACCAGGGTGGCGGGCAGCTCTTTCATCGCGTCCACAAACACCAGCAGCGCAGCGGCCAGGCCAGAGCGGGCCAGCAGCGGCAGGTGAATCTCCATGAAGGTGCGCTGGGCATCGGCGCCCAGCAGCAGGGCCGATTCGTCCATGGACGGCGGCAGCTTGGCGTAACCGGCCTGCACCGACTGCAAGGCCACGGCGGAGAAGCGCACTAAGTAGGCGTACATCAGGCCAAAGACCGTGCCCGTCACCAGCACCGGCACGCCCCATTGCGGCGCCCATTGCTGGATGACGCCGGTGATCATCAAAATGCCCACGGCCACCACCGCGCCGGGGATGGCATAGCCCAACGAGACCAAGCGCGCCGCGCCGCGCAGCAGCGGTGCGCCGCGCTTGGCCGCATGGCGGCGCAGGGTGAAGGCCAGGGCCAGCGCAAACACCACGGCCAGCACGGCCGCGCCCCCGGCCAGGCGGAAGCTGGCCCAAGCCCAGTCGCCAAAGCGGGCCAAATAGTCGGGCACAAACACCGGGGTTTCGCTGGCTTGGGCCTCCAGCCACAGCAGGCGCAGCAGCCACAGCACCGGGGCCACAAAGCCCAGCAGCACCGGCAGGCCGCACACCGCCCAGGCCATCAGCTTGCCCATCAGGCTCAAGGGCGTGGGCTGGGCCGTCAGGCCGCCGGGCACACCGGCGCGGGTGCTGGCAAAGCGCAGGCGAGATTGCGCGCGCTGCTCCAGCACCAAGAGCACGCCCACCACGATGAGCAGCAGGCTGGCCAACTGCGCCGCTGCAATGCGGTCGTCCATCACCAGCCAGGCGCGGTAAATGCCGGTGGTGAAGGTGGAGAGCCCAAAGTAAGAGCCCACGCCGTAGTCGGCCAAGGTCTCCATCAGGGCCAGGGCCACACTGGCCGCCAGGGCTGGGCGGGCCATGGGCAGGGCCACTTCCAGCACGCGGCGGCGCAGCGGTGCGCCCAGCAGCCGGGCGGCTTCCATCACCGGGCCGGCATGGTCGGCCAGCGCGGTGCGGGTGAGCAGGTAAACATAAGGGTAGAGGCTGATGATGAACAGCAGCGTGGCGCCGCCCAGGCTGCGCACATCGGGCCACAGCGCGCCTTGGGCGCCCAGGGCGCTGCGCAAGCCGGCTTGAATCGGGCCCGAGAACTGCAGGGCGTCGGTGTAGGCATAGGCCAGCACATAAGCAGGCAGGGCCAGGGGCAGCAGCAGCGCCCACTCAAAAAAGCGCCGACCCGGGAACTCAAACAAGGTGACAGCCGCCGCCGCCGCGCCGCCCAAGAGGGCCACGCCCAGGCCCACGCCCACCACCAATTGCAGCGACTGAAGGGTGTAGGTGGGCAGCACGGTTTCCCACTGGTGGGCCAGCAGGCTGAAGGCTTGGGCGTCCATCAGGCCCCAGGCGCCCAGCACGCCCAGCACCGGCAAGGCCAGCAGGGCGGTGATGATCAGCAGCAACAGCCTCACGCGCGGCCCCTCTTGCCGCAGATACGAATAATCCTCATTTCCATTGGGTCGCTATCATAGGCCGATGTTTTTGCAATTGGATCGAGTCAGCATCAGCTACGGGCAGGGCAAGAGTGCCAAATTGGCAGTCGACGGCGTTTCCTTGGGGCTGAGTGTGGGGCAAATCGGGGTGTTGATCGGCCCCTCGGGCTGCGGCAAGACCTCGCTGCTGCGGGCGGTGGCGGGCCTGGAGCCCATCAGCCACGGCCAAGTGCGCATGGAGCGCAATGTGCTGAGCGACGGCGCCTCGGGCCGCCAAGTGGCGCCGGAGGACCGGGGCATTGGCATGGTGTTTCAAGACTACGCGCTGTTCCCCCACATGAGCGTGGCCGACAACATTGCCTTTGGCATCAAGCACCTGCCCAAAGCCGAGCGCACGGCCCGTGTGGCCGAGATGCTGGACCTGGTGGGCCTGGCCCACAACGCTAAGCGTCTGCCGCACCAGCTCTCTGGCGGCCAGCAGCAGCGCATTGCCCTGGCCCGGGCTTTGGCCCGCCAGCCCAAGCTCTTGCTGCTGGACGAGCCGTTTTCCAGCCTGGACGTGGACCTGCGCGAGCGCCTGGCCCAAGACGTGCGGGCCATCTTGAAGCAGATCGGCGCCACCGCCTTGTTCGTCACCCACGACCAGCTCGAAGCCTTTGCCATTGGCGACGCCATCGGCGTGATGCACCAAGGCCGCCTGGAGCAATGGGGCGACGCCTATGCGCTCTACCACCGCCCGGCCACCCGCTTTGTGGCCCAGTTCATCGGCCACGGCGTCTTCACCCCGGCCCAGATCACCGGCACCCCCCCGCATGTGGAAACCCCGCTGGGCCCCCTGACCGACGCCGACGAGTGCCCCTTGCCCAGCGCCTACCCCGGCGGGCAGTGCGACGTGCTGCTGCGGGCTGATGACATCGTCCACGACGACGACTCCACCGTCAAAGCCCAGATCGAGCGCAAAGCCTTCCGAGGCTCTGAGTTCCTCTACACCCTGCGCCTGGCCAGCGGCGAGCAAGTGCTGGCCCATGTGCCCTCCCACCACGACCACCAGGTCGGCGAGTGGATTGGCATTCGGCCCCAGGTGGACCATGTGGTGACGTTCGCGCGGCAGTAGAAGGCGCTGGCGGCTACAGTAGGCCGCATGTTCTGGTTCACCACAGCGCCGCAGCCAAGCACTGGAATCCGCCCGCTACGGCCTGTCAAGAACCAGCGAGCCGCATCGCGGCATTGGCGAGCCAGAGACCGCTTGGCCACCCTCCAAACAGACTGTGGGCAGCCCAGCCAGCCTGCGACCATCAAGCGCGAAGCCTACCCCTACACCCGATTCGGCACGCTGCAAGCCCAACTGCAGCACCTGGCGGCTGATGCGGTGGTAGACGAGAAGACGCGGGCGCGCTTCCCCGCCACGCTGCGCATCAACTCACCAGATAAGGCTGCAGCAGGCCACAGCCCCACCACGCCGATTAAGCTGGCGCCGGGGCTGAACCTGACGGCGGAGACTCATAAGGGGAAACGGCGGGTGATTGACTTTCTGATCAGCCCACTGAGGCAGGAGATCGAGACGGCGGGTAGGGAGCGATGACGGGAACTCGCCTCGACTTGATCCCAGTCGCCCTGGCGTGCTGCAGGGCAATGCGCGACTGAAACAACCTGCTCGTCCGGTCTACAAAGGTGGGCAGAGTCCGTGTCTTTGGGGGGGGGGCAAAGGCCCTAGTCTTCGTTCCTCTTATGCAAGGCAAGCTGAACACTAAATGACACCTGAGCAAACTAATAACCGCACACGGCGCAGAAACACAGCCTCCATTGCTGTTGGGCTGATCGCCTTGCTGGCGGCGGCAGCGTGGTGGAAGTTGCGAGCGCCATCGCCTGCCGAACCATCACCTTTGCCGCGTCTAACCGCCCAGAGGGCCATCGCAGCAGGGCCAGGCGCAGAAAACATCGGGAGCTGCGAGAGTGACGGTGCGCGCTACTTTCAAATCGGTAATCATCGCGTTCGGGTGGACCCAAAGCTATGGCGGATGAGAGACCCTAGAACTACCGAAAACACTGCCGCTGACACGTTGCCTGTAAAAGCTTGTCGAGCAGCGCCATTACGGCTATTAAGGCTGGAGATATTTAGTCAATCCCCATATACCGAGCAGAACTTTGCTCACTTGTATTTGGCAGATGGCACGCATCCAGAGTTTAGGCAGCTACGTGATGACTTTTTGCCCCACGAGTCAAGTTGCAAACGTGGTCCGCATTGGACTTGGTGCAGTACCGAGAAAACGATGCAATTGATCGAACATAGGTCGCCTGACGGGGTCGATCCATGGGTGAGTTTAAGGTTTGACCTGGACTTCTATAAAACACCGACGGGGAAGGCGTTTCTCATCACTAGCAACGGCAGCCGACCTCTCTACCTTAGAGAATTTGGTGTGGCTTATCACTGGGACGATAGCTTGGTTGTTGCCTACCACTCCAAGCCTTGCAGCTGGATGCCGCCGCTGCGTGAGCAACATTGCTCCCCTTTGAACTACCTGAGCCATGACCGCAGGATGCAAGTAGTAGTGCGAAGTGTGTTGGATCAGCCTGAAGTAGCGCGGCGACGCATCAAAGAAGTCGGGACGCAGCTGAAAAGTTCTGCGTCTTCTGGCGGCCTTGGGCACCGTCAATGGTGATGTGGCCAGAGCAAAGGCCGTAAAGATGCGCAAAGCGCCCCCGCAGTAAGTGGCCGCTCGCGGCAAAAGCCCGTGTTTCGGGGCTTGCTTTGGGTTTAGCGGGATGGTGGGGGCTTCGGCGCAGTCCTATACTCGCGTGGCGGGTTGATCTGCCCGCGTTCACATGGCGAGAAGGCAGGAAAAACATGGGTGCCAAACTGAAAGTTGCGGGCTTGCTGACCTTAGGGGCAGTGGCCGGTGCGTTGACCACCATCCAGTTTCAAGCCATTGCAAGAGGCTCCCAGACGGCGCTGCCGCTGGAAGAAATGCAGCAGTTGGCGGCGGTGTTTGGCATGGTCAAGAACGACTATGTCGAGCCGGTCGACGAGAAAAAGCTGATCAATGACGCCATCAGCGGCATGGTGTCCGGCCTGGACCCGCACTCGCAGTTCTTTGACAAAAAGAGCTTCAAAGAATTCCGCGAAGGCACCTCGGGCAAGTTTGTGGGCGTGGGCATCGAGATCGGCATGGAAGACGGGCTGGTCAAGGTCGTCTCGCCCATCGAGGGCTCGCCGGCTTTCCGCGCCGGGCTCAAGAGCGGCGACTTGATCACCAAGATTGACGACACGGCCGTCAAAGGCCTGAGCATGGACCAGGCCGTCAAGCGCATGCGCGGCGACCCGGCCACCAAGGTGGTGCTGACGGTGTTCCGCAAGTCGGAGAGCCGCAGCTTCCCCGTCACCATCGTGCGTGAAGAGATCAAGGTCCAGAGCGTGCGGGCCAAGGTGCTGGAGCCCGGCTATGCCTGGCTGCGCGTGAGCCAGTTCCAAGACCAGACGGTCAACGACTTTGTGCGCAAGCTCGACGAGATCTACAAGCAAGAGCCCAACCTGAAGGGTTTGGTGCTGGATTTGCGCAATGACCCGGGTGGCTTATTGGAGGGCGCTGTGGCTTTGTCTGCGGCCTTCTTGCCGGCCGGGGTGGAGGTGGTCAGCACCAACGGCCAGTTGGCTGACTCCAAGGCCACGTACAAGGCTTTACCGGAAGACTACCTGCGCCGGGGCGGCCAAGACCCGCTGCGCAAGCTGCCCGCAGCACTCAAGAGTGTGCCTCTGGTGGTGCTGGTCAATGAAGGCTCGGCGTCGGCCAGCGAGATCGTGGCGGGTGCCCTGCAAGACCACAAGCGGGCCGTCATCATGGGCGCGCAAACCTTTGGCAAGGGCTCGGTGCAAACCGTGCGTCCGCTCTCGCCCGAGACGGCGCTGAAGATCACCACTGCGCGCTACTACACGCCCAGCGGCCGCTCCATCCAAGCCAAGGGCATCGTGCCCGACATTTGGTTGGACGAAACCGCTGAAGGCAATGTGTTTGCCGCGCTGCGCACCCGCGAGGCCGACTTGGAAAAGCACCTGAACAACGGTGCCGAAGAGAAGGATGAAGCCCGCGAAAAGGCCCGCGAAGAAGCCCGCAAGAAGCTGGAAGAGCAATTGGCCAAGTCCAAAGACTCGATCAAGCCGCTGCCGGAATTTGGCAGCGCGGAAGACTTCCAACTGGCCCAGGCCCTGAACAAGCTGCGCGGCAAACCGGTGATGGTCAGCAAGTCCGTCACCGAGCGCAAGGCTGAAGCCAAGACCGAGTAAGCGCCCCGCTGTGACGGACGACGAACTGCTGCGCTATTCGCGCCATATCCTGCTGGACGAGATTGGCGTTGAAGGCCAGCAGCGCTTGCTGGACGCGCGTGCCTTGGTCATTGGCGCGGGAGGCTTGGGCTCTCCGGTGGCCCTGTACCTGGCCACGGCCGGGGTGGGCCAGATCACCCTGGTGGACCACGACACGGTGGACCTCACCAACCTGCAGCGCCAGATCGCCCACACCCAATCGCGCGTGGGCCAGCCCAAGGCCGACTCGGCCCGCGAGAGCATGTTGGCCATCAACCCGGGTGCCAAGGTCGAGGTGGTGCGCCAGCGCGCCGACGCGGCCTTTTTGGAGGGGGCTGTGGCGCAGGCTGATGTGGTGCTGGACTGCAGCGACAACTTCCAAACCCGCCATGCGGTGAACGCAGCCTGTGTGAAGCACCGCAAGCCCTTGGTCTCGGGCGCGGCGATTGGCTTTGACGGCCAGATTTCGGTCTACGACACCCGCACGCCCGGCCAGCCTTGCTATGCCTGTGTGTTCCCGCCCGAGAGCACCTTTGAAGAAGTGCGCTGCGCCACCATGGGCGTGTTTGCGCCACTCGTGGGCATCATTGGCACCATGCAGGCGGCCGAAGCCCTGAAGCTCCTGATCGGCCTGGGCAGCTCACTGGCCGGGCGGCTGCAAATGCTGGATGGCCGCCACATGCGCTGGGATGACATCCGCCTGCCGGCTCAGCCCCAGTGCCCGGTGTGCGGCAACACCCACTGACGATCTGCCTGCCCCCGCGCGGCACAGGGTGGCCTGCGGCAGGCTATAAACGCGCATGAGCAAAAAATCTGCGCTGACCGCCCCCAACTTCACCCCCGCTGGCCAAGAGGCTGCGGCTGTCAAAGCGCCGCCGCGCTACGACGGCCCTGAAAGCAGCTACCAACTGGCCTTCACCGACAGCGAGTTTTTGCTGCGGCCCGAGCTGCGCCCCGTGCGCATGCAGCTTGAGCTGCTCAAACCTGAGCTGGTGCAGCAAGAGCAGGGCATTGAGCACACCATCGTCATCTTTGGCAGTGCCCGTATTCCGGCCCCTGAAGACGCGCGCGAGCATTTGGCCCAGGCTCAAGCAGCGGGCAGGGCACAGGCCGTGGCTCAGGCCGAGCAGCGCTTGGCCATGAGCCGCTATTACGACGAAGCGCGGCGCTTTGCGGCCATCGTTACCGAGCGCTCTCGCGCGCTGGCCACGCCCATTGTGGTGTGCACGGGCGGCGGGCCCGGCATCATGGAGGCGGGCAACCGCGGTGCGTTTGAGCAGGGCGGCAAGAGCCTGGGGCTCAACATCGTGCTGCCTCACGAGCAAGCGCCCAACCCCTACATCACGCCCGAGCTGTGCTTTCAGTTCCACTACTTTGCGTTGCGCAAGATGCACTTCTTGATGCGCTCGGTGGCGCTGGTGTGCTTCCCTGGCGGGTTTGGCACGCTCGACGAGCTGTTCGAGACCATGACGCTCATTCAAACCGGCAAGTGCCGCCGCCGGCCCATCTTGCTGTTTGGGCGCGAGTTCTGGACCAAGCTCATCAACTTTGACTGGCTGGTCGAGACCGGCATGATCAGCCCCGACGACGTGCATCTGTTCCGATTTGTCGAGAGCGCCGAAGAGGCCTGGCAGATTTTGGCCACGGACTATGGCCTGGAGGCGGAAACTTCTGAGGGCCAGCACGCCGAGGACATGTAGGCCGAACGCCTCCGTTCTTAGGGGCTTAGCGTTTTGCCCCTCTCCAAAGCCCTGGGGCAGGCCGCACAATGTCACCCCATGCTGAAAACCGTTTCACTCATTGGCGCACCCACCGACATCGGTGCCGGTGCGCGGGGGGCCAGCATGGGGCCAGAAGCCCTGCGCGTGGCCAATATCGGCCCCATTTTGGAGAGCCACGGCCTCACCGTCTTGGACCGAGGCAATCTCTCTGGCCCCGCCAACCCTTGGCAGCCGCCCGTCGAGGGCTACCGCCACCTGCCCGAGGTGGTCACCTGGAACCGCCTGGTGCACGAGGCGGTGTACGCCGAGCTGAGCCAAGGCCATTTGCCTATTTTGCTGGGCGGTGACCACTGCCTGGGCCTGGGCTCCATCAGCGCGGTGGCGCGCCACTGCCGCGATGTGGGCAAGAAGCTGCGCGTGCTGTGGCTGGACGCCCATGCCGACTTCAACACCAGCGCCTTGACGCCCAGCGGCAATGTGCACGGCATGCCGGTGGCCTGCCTGTGCGGGCATGGCCCCCAAGAGCTGATCGAGATCGGTGGCAAGGTGCCGGCCATCAGCCCCAAGTGGGTGCGGCAGATCGGCATTCGCAGCGTGGACCCGGGCGAAAAGCGCTTTGTGCATGAGCAGGGCCTGGAGGTCTTTGACATGCGCTACATCGACGAGATGGGCATGCGCCAGGCCATGGAGCTGGCGCTGGCCACCTTGGACGCCAACACCCATTTGCACGTGAGCTTTGACGTGGACTTTCTCGACCCCGACATTGCGCCGGGTGTGGGCACCACCGTGCCCGGCGGCCCCACCTACCGCGAAGCCCAGCTTTGCATGGAGATGATTGCCGACACCGGCCGCATGGCCAGCCTGGACGTGGTGGAGCTGAACCCGGCGCTGGATGTGCGCAACAAGACGGCCATGGTGGCCGTCGATTTGATCGAGAGCCTGTTCGGCAAGAGCACCTTGATGCGTCGTTAAGCCCAGCCTGCACGGGCTTTATTGCTCAGTGTTGCTGTGTGTGGGGCAGGCGTAAAACTCGCTGCCCTGCGCGCCGAATGCGGGCACACTCGCGCACTTCGATCTGGGATGGAGGATCACCATGAAATTCATTCACGCACTCACTGCGGCATCGACCTTGGCCGTGTTGGCGGCCTGCGGTGGCGGTGGCGGCACAGAAAGCCCAGGGCCCACACCGCCTCCTAACGGCGACATTCCCAGCACGGGCCTGTATGCCAGCACGCAGTACACGGTGGCTCAGCTCACCGAGTACAAAGACGTGAAGTACTCCACCCGGCCCAACGGCGGTGGGCAATACACCTCCGACCGCACCAAAGCCAGCGAGAAGAACGACCCCACGCTGACGCTGTTGATGGACATCTGGGTGCCCCCCAATGCCAAGGCGAACAAGCTGCAGCCCATGGTGATCTTCATTCACGGTGGCGGCTTTGTGGCGGGCTCCAAAGAGGACAACCGAGGCAAGGCCCTGAGCTACGCTCAAGCGGGCTATGTGGCGGCCACCATCAACTACCGCCTCACACCGAACAACGAAGTCGATGCGGCCACCCGCCTGCGCGCCATGACGCAGGCCGCGGAAGACACGGCCAATGCGGTGCGTTACCTCAAGGCCAATGCTGCCACTTACTTCATCGACACCACTCGCATGGCCACCTTTGGCGGCTCGGCAGGCGGTGCGCTCTCGCTGACCAATGCGATCTCGGGGGATGAATTGGCCGGCACCGTGTCCGACTATCCCAATGTCTCGGCCAAGGTGGCGGCTGCGGTGTCTACCGGCGCCACGCTGATCGACAGCTTGGTCGACACGACCCCCATCCTGCGCTATGACGCCACGGACACGCCGGTCCAGCTTTTCCACGCCAACCCCACCGACCCCACGACAGGCGCCACCTGGACGGGCAATGTGCTGGTGACCCAGCAGCGCATCAACGCCAGCGGCAACAGTTGCGTGGTGGTCGATCACGGCACGGGTCACACGGTGGACCTCGACCTCGGTGGCGCTTGGTGGCCCACGGTCCAAACCTTCCTCTGGCCCAAGCTGCGCTTGGCGGCGCTGCGCTGATCAGCGGCGCTCTGCGCGGCCGTCGTCGTCACACGGCCCGTGGCGGCGCCTGAAGTCGCGTGGATGCAGGGCGCTGACGTCGGCATGAAGGCCGCGCTTGGCTTGCCGCGCCTGCCGCTCCTGAGCTGCGTAAGGCCCAGGGTCGTCGCGGAAGCGGTAGCTCCACGCCTGGCCCTCACGCACCAAGGCTTCACCCACGTCGGTTGTGCCGCTGTGCAGCCGGGCGAGCACGCGGCCGTGTTGGTCGCGGCCCGTCACCGTCATGCTCAAGGGCGCGGCCTGTGCCCAACGCTGCAGCGCGGCTTGCGCGGCCGGGCCGCCCGCTTGGCACAGCTCCGGCGCATCAATGCCTTGAATGCGTACCTTGGTGCGACGGGCTTTGTCGTCCAGGGGTGTGACCCACAAGGTGTCGCCATCGCTGATGCGCAGCACCTGGACCCGCACAGCCGCTTCAGCCGTGGGTTTGTAAGGGGCGGCCCAGGCGCCACCGGTGACGGCGGCCAAGGCGCCGCTCAGGGCCAGTGTCAGCCAGCAGGTCATGCGCCCTCCGCCAAAGTGCCCACCAGCCACCACACGAACAAGCCCAGCAAGGCCAGCCACAGCGCGACGATCAGCACCGCACCCCACCACAAGCGGGGCAAAGTCAATGCCTGTTCTTTGGCAGCCCGCATGCAGTCCTGCCACAAACCCTCCGGCACCCAACGCACGATCAGGGTGATGCCCAGCGGGATCAGCACCAAGTCATCCAGTTGGCCCAACACCGGAATGAAGTCGGGGATCAGGTCGATGGGGCTCAGCGCATAGGCCAGCACAAACACGGTCAGGGCGCGCGCGGCCCAGGGTGTTCGGGGGTCTTTGGCCAGGCGCCACAGCGCGATCAAGTACGTGGTCAGGCGGGCGCTTCTGGCTAATCGGAGGATGCGTCGTGTTCGGCTCATTCCGTGTCTAAATCATCCGTGTCGTTGTTGCTTTGCCTCGCCGTGCTGTAGCACTGTCTTCGGCTTCGCGCCTAGACCCGAATGATCTAGACACGGAATTGCGGGTGCAAGTGTCGCAGTGCGGAGCACTGACTGTGTCGAAGGACTCGGGTTAACCCAAGCAATTTGCGCGGCTTGACCCCGTTTTGCGGTCTGCGGGCCACCGGGCACAGGCTTTGCGTATGCGGGCTGGCAGGGCTTTAGACCCTCGCCATTTCCCCACTCGCTTTCTGGAGCCCTCATGACTTTGACCCTTCGCACCCTGTTCACCGTGGCCGCCATGACGGTGCTCAGCGTTGGCGCCCAAGCCGCCCCCGATGGCCTGACCGTCTACAACCAGAACTGCGCCATGTGCCACACCCCTGGCCTGGCCAACTCCCCCAAGCTGGGTGACAAAGCCGCCTGGGCGCCCCGCGTGGCCACCGGCCGCGCTGCCTTGCTGGAGTCCGCCATCAAAGGCAAAGGCGCCATGCCCCCGCGCTCCGGCAACCCCAAGCTGACCGACGAAGAGTTGGCGGCTGGGCTGGACTACATGCTGGCTTCCGTCAAATAAGCTCTGGCGCCACTCACGCCGCCAAGATCCAACCCTCTAACGGGTCCACCCCTTCGGGCCAGCCCCAGCGGGGCTGGGTGCAGGCCCAGGCGGCTTGCATCAGGCAGAGCACGGCGTCGAGCTTGTCGCCCTGGGGGTCGTCCACCAGGGCTTCGCGCTGGGCATGGCTGAGCTTGAGCCTTAAGCCCAGCCGGGTGCGGCCTTGCTCCAACGCGTCGACCAAGTCTTTGCGGGCAATCAGGCGCTCGGGCGTCTGGCGGGCCACGTCGTCGGCCTTGTAGGAGCGTTGGCCCAGCACGTCACGGGCCAAGAGGCCGGGGTAGGCTTCCAGGGCCACGCGCTGCGGGTCACCGGCGGCCAAGCCGGGCAAGCTCACCCCCGCCTCGCGCAGCAGCGGCACCCCGGCGTGCAGCATGTAGGCCACCGGCGGGTTGACCCACTTCATCGAGGGGGACGAGCCCGCGGGCTTGTCGCAGGCGCGGTGGGCAAACTTGTGCCCCACCGGGCGGGCGGCACAAAAAGCGGCAAAGGTGTCGCGGATCTGCGCCCGGCTGAGCTGGGCGTAGTGGTCCATCAGGGCTGGCCAGTCGGTCGGCCAGCCCAAGTGCGCCACCAGTTCGCGGGGCAGGCCAAAGGGCAGGTCAAAGCCGCCGACCCAGGGCTCCGGCCGCTTCAGCCAAGCGCCAAAGTCGCTCAACGTGGGCAGGGCCGAGAGCGCGCCCAGCCGCACCACGGCGCCGATACGCTCGCCCTGCGCCACCACAATGGGCTTGCGCGCCGTGGGGCTGCTGGAGAAGTCCACCCCGATCAAGGGGGGCCATGGGGCAGCCAGCGGGGGCTGCGGAGGGCTGAAGGCAGGGGCCATGAGGAGGGGCATTCTGCCCAGGGTTTGGCCGCAGACGGCCAACAAGGGACAATCCGGCCTTGCGATGCGCGGGTGTTTGCCCCGCTGCCGCCCCTGAACGCTGGTGTTTTTTGCTCATGTCTTCCCCCACTCTTGCTGCGGCCCGTCCCGCTGCGACCTTGCCTGAAAAGCCCAAAGCCCTGACGGCCTATCGGCCCTACTGGGCCAAGCGCTTTGGCACGGCGCCTTTTTTGCCCATGAGCCGCCAAGAGATGGATCAGCTGGGCTGGGACAGCTGCGACATCATCATCGTCAGCGGCGACGCTTATGTCGACCACCCGAGCTTTGGCATGGCCGTGATTGGCCGGGTGCTGGAGGCGCAAGGCTTTCGTGTGGGCATCATTGCCCAGCCCGACTGGAGCAGCGCCGAGGCCTTCAAGGCCCTGGGCGCGCCCAATCTGTTCTTTGGCGTGGCCGCCGGGAACATGGATTCGATGATCAACCACTACACGGCCGACCGAAAAATCCGCTCGGACGATGCCTACACGCCCGGCGGCGTGGCCGGCAAGCGGCCCGACCGCGCGACCCTGGTCTACACCCAGCGCTGCCGCGAGGCCTTCAAAGACGTGCCCGTCATCATTGGCGGCATCGAGGCTTCGCTGCGCCGGATTGCGCACTATGACTACTGGCAAGACAAGGTGCGCCGCTCGGTGCTGGTGGACAGCAAGGCCGACCTGCTGCTCTATGGCAATGCCGAGCGCGCCATCGTGGAGGTGGCCCACCGGCTGGCGCGCAAAGAGCCGATCGAGTCCATCACCAATGTGCGCGGCACGGCCTTCATGCGCCGCTCAGACGACCCGAACTTGGCCGGCTGGTTTGAGGTGGACTCCACCGAGGTCGACACCCCGGGCCACATCGATGCGCTGCTGAGCCCCTATCAAACCACCGAAGAAGCCGCGGCCGAGCAAGGCGTGGATTGCGCCAGCACCAAGGCCGCCGCCACACCTCAGGCCGAGCCTGCCACCAAGCCCGTGATGCTGGTGCGCAGCCCGCTGCAAAAGAGCGACAGCCGCGCCCTGGTGACGCCGCGCGAGCGCACGGTGATCCGCCTGCCCGCCTATGAGCAGGTCAAGAGCGATCCGGTGCTCTACGCCCATGCCAGCCGCGTGCTGCACCTGGAGACCAACCCCGGCAATGCCCGCGCCCTGGTGCAAAGCCACGGCGAAGGCCATGCCCAGCGTGATCTGTGGGTCAACCCGCCGCCCATCCCGCTGAGCATGGCCGAGATGGACCATGTGTTTGACCTGCCCTATGCGCGCTCGCCGCACCCGGCTTATGCCGACGCCTCGGGCCGCCATGACGCCGAGACCAAGATCCCTGCCTGGGAGATGATCCGCTTCAGCGTCAACATCATGCGCGGCTGCTTTGGCGGCTGCACCTTCTGCTCCATCACCGAGCACGAGGGCCGCATCATCCAGAGCCGCAGCGAGGATTCGGTGATCCGCGAGGTCGAAGAGATCCGTGACAAGGTCAAGGGCTTCACCGGCGTGGTCAGTGACCTGGGCGGCCCCACCGCCAATATGTATCGCCTGGGCTGCAAGACCCCGGAGATCGAGGCCGCCTGCCGCAAGCCCTCTTGCGTGTACCCGGGCATTTGCCCCAACCTCAAGACCGACCATGCGCCGCTGATCAAGATGTACCGCCGTGCCCGCGCTTTGCCCGGCATCAAGAAGATCTTGATTGGCTCAGGCTTACGTTACGACCTGGCGGTCGAATCCCCCGAGTACGTGAAGGAGCTGGTCACCCACCATGTGGGCGGCTACCTGAAGATCGCGCCTGAGCACACCGAAGGCGGCCCGCTGTCCAAGATGATGAAGCCGGGCATTGGCACTTATGACCGCTTCAAGGCCCTGTTCGAGCAGTTCAGTGCCGAGGCGGGCAAAAAGCAGTTCCTCATTCCTTATTTCATCGCCGCCCACCCTGGCACCAGCGATGAAGACATGATGAACTTGGCGGTTTGGTTGAAGCACAACAACTTCCGCGCCGACCAGGTGCAGACCTTCTACCCCAGCCCCATGGCCACCGCCACGGCCATGTACCACTCGGGGTTGAACCCGCTCAAGGGCATCAGCCGCGATGTGCGCAAGGGCGAGAAGGTGGACATCGTCAAGGGCGACAAGCGCCGCCGCTTGCACAAGGCCTTTTTGCGCTACCACGACCCCAACAACTGGCCCCTGCTGCGCGAGGCCTTGCAAGCGATGGGCCGCGCCGACCTGATCGGTAACGGCAAGCATCACCTGATCCCGACCTGGCAGCCGGCCACCGATGGCGCTTATGTCAGCCCTCGGCGGGCCAACTCCACGCCAGCGCCGGCGCCTGCTGCGCTCAAGGCGGGTGGGCAGCCGGTCAAGGGTCAGGTGTTGACCCAGCACACGGGCCTGCCGCCACGCAATACGACGGGGCGTACCGGCTTGGCCAAGCCGCAGCGCGCGGGTGCTGCACCGGCGGGCCGCTCATCAGGCCCGGCGCGCAAGAAGACAGGCCGCTGAACGCCCCCGGAAACTAGGGGCTCCCCCTTGTGTGAAGCGTGACAGCGCCGCGGCGCTGTTGCTCAATGACGAAGCCCTGCAGCGGCCCGCTGCAGGCGACGCCTATTCACTCACGTTGGAGAGAACTATGTTTCTGTCAGCACACTGGAAGACCCTCGGCCTTGCGATGGCCAGCATTTGTGTCGTTAGCTCGGCCTTGGCCCAGGGCGTCACACCCCTGCGTGCCAAAGTGGCCGCGCATCAAAAGGAGCGGGCCCAGCAGCTGGGCGTGGATTTGAAGCCTAACGCTGATATTGCGCCCTTAGTCGTCGGCGGGACACCGGCGGCACCTGGCAGTTGGCCGTTTTTTGTCGCCCTGATGGACAGCAGCATCGCGACGAATTCCAAGGCCCAGTTCTGCGGTGGCTCGCTCATCAGCCCCCGCCATGTGCTGACAGCGGCCCACTGCGTAGAGGGCACAAGCCCCAGCGAGATCCAGATCCTGGTGGGCACGCTCAGCCTGCTGGAGGGGGGGCGACGCGTCAACACATCGGCCATCACCATTCACCCCAAGTACACCAGCCAAGACTTTGACGTGGCGGTGATTGAGCTGGCGGAAGCCGTCAACGACATCACCCCAGCCAAGTTTGTGGATTCGCCCAAGGCTGAGAAGAAGGTGGCGCCATCGGGCGCGCCCACCATGGCCATGGGCTACGGCACCACCAAGTTCTTGGGCAAGTCGTCCAAGGTGGTGCTGGAGGTTGAGATGCCCATCGTGGACCGTGCTGTGTGCAACGGCCCTGACTCTTACGATGGCGACATCGGCAAGCAGGAGATCTGCGCCGGGCTGATGGGGGTGGGTGGCAAAGACACTTGCCAGGGCGACTCCGGTGGCCCCTTGTTTGCCAAGGGCAGCACCGGTGCCTTCGACACCCAAGTGGGTGTGGTGAGCTGGGGCAATGGCTGCGGCAAGGCCAACTACCCAGGCGTTTACGCGCGCTTGGGCACCTTGGGCGCGTGGGTGCGTGCGCAGATCAGCGCACCATGATGCGGGCATGAAAAAGGCCGCCCAGGAGGCGGCCTTTTCAGGGCGGCTCAGAAGCTTTAGTTCTGCAGCTTCCAGGTGCCGCCTTCAATCTTGACCATCACGCGGGCGCGTTGGTCCAGGCCCAGGTGGTCACCAGGGCTCATGTTGAAGATGCCGTGGGCGCCGGGCATTTCCTTGATTTGCTCCAGGGCGTCACGCATGGCGGCGCGGAAGGCCGGGGTGCCAGGCTGGGCCTTCTTCAGCGCCACAGGCACGGCAGCAGCCATCAACTGGCCCGCATCCCAGGCATGTGCGCCAAAGGTGGAGATGCTGCCCTTGCCGTAGGCGGCTTCGTACTTGGTGACGTACTCCGTGGCGCTCTTCTTCACCGGGTGGTTGGCGGGCAACTGAGCCGCCACCAGCACCGGGCCGGAGGGCAGGAAGGTGCCTTCCACGTTCTTGCCACCGACGCGCAGGAAGTCGTTATTGGCCACGCCGTGGGTCTGGTAGACCTTGCCCTTGTAGCCACGTTCCACCAAGGCGACTTGGGGCAGCGCGGCCGGTGTGCCAGAGCCGGCGATGAGGATGGCGTCGGGGTTGGCGGCGACCAGCTTCAGGATTTGCGCGGTGACCGAGGCGTCGGTGCGGTTGTAGCGCTCCGAGCCCACCACTTGCAGGCCTTTCAGGCCTGCGGCCTTGCCGAACTCTTGGAACCAGCCTTCACCATAGGCATCCGCAAAGCCAATGAAGCCCACGGTCTTGACCTTCTGGTCAGCCATGTGGGTGGCAATGGCCAGCGACATCATGATGTCGTTTTGCGGCGTCTTGAAGACCCAGCGGCGCTTGGCGTCTTGGGGCTCGACGATACGGGCCGAGGCGGCCATGGAGATCATCGGCACCTGGGCTTCAGCGACCACGTCGATCATGGCCAGGGAGTTGGGCGTGGTGGTGCTGCCCAGCACGATGTCGACCTTGTCGTCGGTGATCAGGCGGCGGGTATTGGCCACGGCCTTGGTGGTGTCCGAGGCGTCATCCAGCACGATGTAGTTGATCTTCTGGCCCGCGATGCTGGTGGGCAGCAGCGAGATGGTGTTCTTCTCGGGGATGCCCAGCGAAGCGGCCGGGCCGGTGGAGGACACGGTGACCCCCACGTTGATGTCTGCGAATGTGGCGCCAGCGGCCATCAGGGTGGCCGTGGCCACCAAGGTCTTGATCATCTTCTTCACTGCGTTGTCTCCTTGACGTGAGGGGAAGGGGAAAAGGACTCGGGCTGCAATGCCTGCAACCCACCCATGAACAGGTCGGCCACCAGCGGCGCCATCTGTTCGTGTGAAAGCGGCCCATCAGGGCGGAACCAGGTGAACATCCAATTGATCATGCCGAACAGCAACATCGTCAGCGGCTTGTGCAAGTCAGCCCCTTGAAGGGACGGCCTGTAGCGTGCAACGGCTGAGGAGAAAGCGGCGACGACACGCCGCTGAACCCCCAGCACGCGGGCGCGCTCTTCTTCGGCCAATAAGGCGACGTCTTCAGTCAGCACACGATGTTCGTTTTGCGCGTTGGCATATTCGTGCACAAAAGCCGAGATCAAGGCGCGCAGGTGGGCGCCGGGCTCCAGCCCCTGCGCACTGATGTCGCTGACCACGGCCTCCAAGCGCAAGACATGGGCCTCGGCCACATCGGCCAGCAGCTCGTTTTTGTCGCGGACATAGTGATAAAGCGCGGCCTTGGAGACCCCGCAGGCCGCCGCCACTTGGTTCATGGAGGTCGCGGCATAGCCCTGGGCGGCGAACAAGGCGGCGGCTTGCCGCAAGATGTGGTCGCGTTGGTCGTCGTAACCGGCGGAGCGAGGTCGGGCCATAAAGGGCAGGGCAGTCAGTGAGCCGCGAGTATCACCCGGCTCACTTGGGCCGCTGGTCGATCACCCGCCGGGCCTTGCCCACCAGCGTGCGCTCCACCGATTCCGGGTCGCCGATCTTGATGCGGGTGGACACGCCCACCAGCGTCTTGATGCGGTGCTGCAATTCTTTGGCGATGGCGTTGCGGTCGGCCTGGGCATGGGTGGGCAGCACCTCGCAGCGCACCTCGACTTCATCGAGCAGCCCTTCGCGGCTCACCACGATTTGGTACTGGCCACTCAAGCCTTCGGTTTGCAGCACCAGCTCTTCGACCTGGGTGGGGAACATATTGACGCCGCGGATGATCAGCATGTCATCCGAGCGGCCCACGATCTTGCCGATGCGGCGCATGCTGCGCGAAGTGGGGGGCAAGAGCCGGGTCAGGTCGCGCGTGCGGTAGCGAATGACCGGGAAGGCTTCTTTGGTGAGTGTGGTGAAGACCAACTCGCCTTCTTCGCCGTCGGCCACCGGCTCACCGGTTTCAGGGTTGATGATTTCGGGGTAGAAATGGTCTTCCCAGATCACCGGGCCGTCTTTGCTCTCCACGCACTCGCTGGCCACACCAGGCCCCATCACTTCGGAGAGGCCATAAATGTCCACCGCGTCGATGTCGGCATCGGCCTGGATCTGGCGGCGCATCTCGTCTGTCCAGGGCTCGGCCCCAAAGATGCCGACCTTGATGGACATCTCGCGCGGGTCGCGCCCTTGGCGGCGGAACTCTTCAATGATCACCTGCATATAGCTGGGCGTGACCATGATGATGTCGGGCTGGAAGTCGGTGATCAGCTGCACCTGCTTCTCGGTTTGCCCCCCCGACATGGGAATGACCGTACAGCCCAGCTTCTCGGCGCCGTAATGCGCGCCCAAGCCGCCTGTGAACAGGCCGTAGCCATAGGCGATGTGGATGATGTCGCCCGCGCGGCCACCGGCCGCCCGGATGGAGCGGGCCACCAAGCCGGCCCATCGGTCGATGTCGTTTTGCGTGTAGCCGACCACCGTGGGCTTGCCCGTGGTGCCCGACGAGGCATGCACGCGCACCACGCGCTCGCGCGGCACGGCAAACATGCCAAAGGGGTAGTTGGCGCGCAGGTCGTGCTTGGTGGTGAAGGGAAACTTGGCAATGTCTGCCAAGGTCTTCAAATCATCGGGGTGCACGCCTTTGGCGTCAAAGGCCTGCCGGTAATGCGGCACATTGGCATACACATGCTGCAGCGTGGCCTTCAGGCGCTTGAGTTGCAGGGCTTGGATCTCGTCGCGGCTGGCGCGTTCGATGGGCTCCAGGTCGCCGGGGGCAGGGTGCTTGACCGTCATGATTTCTCTCAGATTCAGCGTTAAGCGGCAGGCAGCAGCGGCTTGCCCTTGAGTGTGTAGGAGCGGCCACGGAAGATGGCCACGCGCACCCCAGCCTGGTTGCTCACGGTGATGTCGTACACCCCCGTGCGACCGGACTTGCTTTGCTCCACGGCGGTGGCCGTCAGCACATCGCCCAAGCGGGCGGGGGCCATGATGTTCACGTCGAAGCCCGAGGCCACGGTGATCTCGTTATAGGCATTGCAGGCAAAGGCAAAGGCCGAGTCCGCCAAGGTGGTGATCAGCCCGCCGTGGCAGGTGTCATGGCCGTTGAGCATGTCTTCGCGCACGGTCATGCTCATCACGGCACCGCCCGGGCTCACGGCCTGGATTTGCATGCCCAGGGCTTTGGAGGCGCGGTCATTGGCCCACATGGCATCGCGGCAGGCCTCGGCCACGCGTTGTGCGTCCTTGCTCTGGCTCATCTCAACGGTCCTTGAACTGCGGCGCGCGCTTTTGCTGGAAGGCCTCGACGCCTTCGCGGAAGTCATGCGCATGGCCCAGCTCGCGCTGCCAATGCGCTTCCAGGCTCAAGGCCTGCTCCAGGGTCATCTGCGAGGCTTCATCGAGTGTGCGGCGCGTGGCGGCCAGGGCCCGAGAGGGCATGGCGGCAAGCCGCGCGGCCAGGGCTTGGACGGTGGCGCTGAGCTGATCATCGTCCACGCATTGCCAGATCATGCCCATCCGCTCTGCAGCCTCGGCGCTGAGCTTGTCACCCGTCATGGCCAGGCCCAGCGCGCGAGCACGGCCCACCACGCGAGGCAGCAGCCAGGTGCCGCCGCAGTCGGGGATCAGGCCGATCTTGGAGAAGGCTTGAATGAAGCTGGCCGAACGAGCGGCAATGGCGATGTCGCAGCCCAGGGCCAAGTTGGCGCCTGCGCCGGCGGCCACGCCATTGACCATGGCAATCACCGGCACCGGCATGGCTTGGATGCGCAGGGCCAGCGGGCGGTAGTTGGCCTCAATCACCGCGCCAATGTCGACCTGGCCTTGGACATCGGGCACCATGGCCGGGTCATTCAAATCTTGCCCGGCGCAAAAGCCGCGGCCTGCACCCGTCAACACCACGGCCCGCACGCTGGCGCTGGCGGCGGCCTCGTCCAAGGCATGGCGCAGTTGGGCATGCATCTCGGCCGTGAAGCTGTTCAAGGCTTGCGGGCGGTTCAGCGTCAGCGTGCGCACCGCGCCTGTGTCGCTGACCAGCACCAAAGCATCCGACATGGAGAGTCCTTTATTAATAGTCCGACCGGTCGGTTAATCATAGGGAGCCCCCCAGTTTGACGCAAGACAAAAGCACTGCAGATTCACCTGGGGGTTTCCACTAGAGCTCCGCCAGGCTTTGGGCTGCCCCCGCAAGCCTTGTGCAGGATTTGGCCTCCGGAACCGTGAGATCAAAGACTGGGGGCAGAGAACGCTAGACTGTCGGATTCGCCGGGCCCGGGCCTGGTTCTTCATTGCATCGATAGAGGGAGTGTTGGCATGAGCAAAGTGGGTTTATGGGTCGCTGGTGGCGCTGTGGCCGTGGTGGCTGCGGGCGCGGCGGGCACCGTGATGTCCGGCAACAAGATCGAAGCCAAGATGACGACCGAGACCCGGCAGATGCTGGACAAGCTCGCTCCCTTGGTGACGGTGCAAGAGTTGAAGTACGAGAAGACCTTCACCAGTGCGACCCGGACGCTGACGCTCAAGATGGGCTGTGGCGACACCTCCTTCCCCCTGACATGGCGCGACCGCATCCAGCACGGCCCGCTGCCGGGCTTCAGCACGGTCGGCGGCGCGGTCATTGACTCGGAGTTTGTGCTGAGTGACGAGGTGAAGGCCAAGCTCAAAGAAGCCATCGGCCTGGATGCCGCACCGCTGACGGTGCACAGCGTCGTGAGCCTCGGCGGCGACATCACCAGCGACATGGCCATGCCCAGCGTCAAGGCTAAGTTGCCAGACGGCACGCAACTGACCTGGCAAGGTCTGACGGCACGCAGCGTGCAGAAAGGCGCTGCCACCCATTACGACATGGCCATGCCCAGCCTGGAGATGGTGGATGCCGACAGTGGCGCCGTGGTGAAGATGGTGGGCTTCAAGTCCACTGGCGACGCCACCAGTGGCAAGTACTGGTGGGCTTCCCCGGGCACGGCGACCGGCGAGATCGCCAGCATTGAGGTGGCTGGCAAGCCCGAGGACGGCGAGGCGGTCAAGCTGCTGATGAAAGGCGCGAAATTCAGCTCCAAGGTCACTGTGGATGGCGACTTGCTGAGCACCGCTGCCGAGGGCAGCACCTCCATAGAGGTCAATGGCTACAAGGTCGACAAAGTCCTGTGGCAAGAGTCGGCCAAGCGCATTCACCTGCCCACCATTGAAGAGATCGCGCTCTCCTTCATCAACAAAGAGAACATGGGCCTGATCTGCCAAGGCGATGCCGGCAAAGCTGCGCTGGAGCAAAAGATCCAGCAAGTCTCAGCCGAGTTGCCCATGAAGCTCATGGCCCTGCTGCCGCACAACCCGCAGTACGGCATTGATAAGGTGGCGGCCACCTACCAAGGCAAGGAAGGTGAATTCGGCTACTCGCTGGGCACCGAAGGTGTCACCGCCGAGGAGGTCAAACCTGGTGCGACGAACCCGATGGCGCTGATCAAGAAAGTGGTGGCCAACGCGCACGTGAAGGTGCCCACTGCGTGGCTGCGCGCCATTGCCGATGCCTCCAAGGGCGACGGCGAGGCGCCGACCGATGAAGCCATTAACGCCATGATTGAGCCGGCCATTGCTCAAGGTTTTGTGGTGCGTGAAGGGGACTTCCTCGTCGCCAAGGCCAGCTTCAAGAATGGCGCCGCCACCCTGAATGGCAAGCCCATGCCCATCCCCGGCTTGCCGCCGGTCGCACCGCAGTAAGCCCACAGCGTTCGACGTGGAAAAGCCCCCCGCTCACCCCGGGGGGCTTTTTTCTTAAGGGAGCTTAAGCGGGTATCAAGGTGAAAAACTTTGGCGTTCGGGCCAGGGGCTCTGACGCCCCTTTTTCCCAGGAGAGCGGTCCGATGGAGCGACTGATCCGGCACCCAGCCAAAGGTCGAGCAGGCTTGTTGGATATGTGAATAATGCACAGTTAAAGACTATCCTCCTCGCACAAGCATCAACGAGGACGACGTCATGGCTCTGCCCCCCACCAAGATTTACTTGAGCAACGCCTATGCCACAGGCGGGGCCGTGCGCTTTTTGCCCAACGCGGCGGGCGACTTCGGGCTCAACGCCAGCGCCTATACCGGTGCCCCTTGGTTGAGTGGCATCTTGGATTTGAACGGCGACGGTGTTGATGACCTGATCTTTGGCGCGCCCGGCGATGACGATAAAGCCGTGGACGCTGGCCGCGTGTTTGTGCAGTTGGCCCCAGCCACCGGCGGCAGTGCGGTGCAAATGGGCGACACCCTGAACGAAATCATCATCGACGGCGTCAAGGCTGGGGACCGCGCCGGCGCGGCCGTGGGCAGTGCTGCCGACCTGAATGGAGATGGCCGGGCGGAGATCCTGGTGGGTGCGCCCGGCATGGAAGTGGGTGTCAACACGGATGCAGGAGCCGCTTTTGTGCTGTGGGGCCAAGCCACGGCCGGTGGCATTGACCTGAAGGATCCGTTCACCGGCGGCGGCAAAGGCTACGCGATCAAGGGCGAGGCTGCTGGCGATGTGGCAGGCACCGCCATCTTGTCGGTGGCGGACCTGAACGGCGACGGCAAGGTCGACATCGTTGTGGGCGCGCCGGGCCAAGATGCCGGGGGCAACAACGCCGGCGCCGCCTATGTGGTGTGGGGCAAGAGCAGCAATGCGGTGGTCAACCTCAGCGCGGTGGCTGCGGGCACGGGCGGCTACAAGATCGTGGGTGACAACGCGGGTGACGCCGTCGGCAGCATCATCAGCACCATCAGCGACCAAAACGGTGATGGCAAGGCAGAACTGTTGATTGGCGCTGCCAGCAGCCAAATCGGCGGACCGAACGCCGGGGCGGTGTATGTGGCCTTTGGCAAGTCCACCACCTCGACCTTGGACCTGACCTCCGTCGCAGCGGGCAACGGCGGCTATCGCATCACGGGTGTGTCGGGAGACGCCGTGGGCGGCGCGGTCAGCAGCGTGGGTGATGTGAACGGCGATGGCCTGGCGGACATCCTCATTGGTGCAACGGGCTCCAACAGCGCCTATCTGGTTTGGGGCAAGTCCAACACCAGCAATGTCAACTTGGCCGATGTGCGCTTGGGGGTGGGCGGTCTCTACATCACCGGCGCGAGCCTGGGCGCCTTGAGCCGCATGAGCGTCACCGGCGGCGCCGACCTGAACCGCGATGGGGTGGCCGACTGGGTCATCGGCACACCCGCCGACAACGAGGGCGGCGCCAACGCGGGGGCGGTGTATGTGGTGTGGGGCGGCGGCAGCCGCAACATCGACCTGTCCCTGGTGGCCCAAGGTGTGGGCGGGGCCAAGGTGGTTGGCGCAGCGGGCAGCGCCCTGGGCTCAACCGTCAGCATCACCTCGGACAAGAACGGAGACGGCACGGCCGACTTGCTCATGGGTGCACCGGGCACCGGCGAGAGCGCCTACCTGCTGTACACGCCGGCCAGTTGGCAGCCTGACACCAACATCTACGGCACCAACGGCAATGACTGGATGATCCCAGGCTACGGGGATCGCTTCAAAGTCGGCGTGGGCGATGATGTGATCTATGCCTTTGGCGGCAATGATGTGGTGGCGGCAGATGCCGGCCACGACAGCGTGGACGGCGGCAGTGGCGACGACACCTTGATGGGCGGTGTGGGCAATGACACCCTGGACGGTGGCGCCGGCACAGACACCCTGAATGGTGAAGCGGGCGACGACGTTTATGTGGTCGACAGCCTCAGCGATGTGGTGAATGAAGCCGTGGGCGGTGGCACCGACACGGTGCGGGCATCGACCAATGTCGTCTTGTCCGCCAACGTAGAGAACCTGGTGCTGACCGGCTTGGCTTGGCGAGGCACAGGCAATGCACTGGCCAATGTGCTGACGGGCGGCACGGGTAACGACTTTCTTGACGGTGCGGCAGGCGCTGACACCTTGGTGGGTGGTACTGGCAATGACACCTACATCGTCGATGACACGGGTGATGTGGTCACAGAAGGCCTTGCTGCAGGCCAAGACACCGTTGAAAGCCATATCGACTACACCCTCAGCGCTAATGTGGAGACCCTGGTGCTGAGGGGCGGGGCGCGGCGCGGCACGGGCAATGAGGCGGCCAACGCCTTGCTTGGCACGGACGGCAATGACGTGCTGGACGGCGCCGGCGGCGTCGACACCCTGACCGGTGGCCTGGGCGACGACCGCTATGTGATCAGCCAAATCGGCGACGTGGCCATCGAAGCCGTGGGTGGCGGCACCGACACCGTGGTGGCCCACATCAACACCGTGCTAGGGGCCAATATCGAGAACCTGACCCTGGCGGGGGCAGCCAGCAGCGGCATGGGGAATGCACTGGCCAATCTGATTATCGGCAATATCAGCAACGACACCTTGGATGGTGCGACGGGTGCTGACTCCCTGCGTGGCGGTGCGGGCGATGACCTCTACAAGGTGGACAACGCCGCCGATCAAATCGAAGAGCTGGCCGGCGAAGGCGTAGACACCGTCTGGGCCAGCGTCGACTACACCCTCAGTGCCACCGAGGTCGAAAAGCTGGTCCTGCAAGGCACGGCCCATCTGGGCACGGGTAACAGCCTGGGCAATGAAATCACCGGCACGGCCAGCAAGGACACGCTGGATGGCGCGGCGGGTGCGGACACCTTGATCGGCGGGGCCGGAGATGACCTCTATGTGGTGGATGTGGCCAGCGACGTGGTGACCGAGCTGGCCGCTGGCGGCACCGACACCGTGCGCGCCCTGGGCGACTACACCCTGGGCGCCGAGGTCGAAGCCTTGGAAGTCTGGGGAGAAGGCACGGTGGGCACAGGCAATGCCCTGAACAACCTCATGACCGGTGCGGCCGGCGGCCAGCGCTTGAATGGGGCCGAGGGTCATGACACATTGGATGGCGGCGCGGGCGCAGACACGCTGGCCGGTGGCCTGGGCGATGACACCTACTTTGTGGATAACGTCGGCGATGTGGTGATCGAAGCCGCTGATGAAGGGGTGGATACCCTCTATGCCAGCGTGGACCTGGCCACCACGCCCGATGGCGTGGAGGTGGTGCGCCTCACGGGCGATGCCCACCAGGTGGGCGGCAACGCCGGCAACAACCGTTTGGCGGGCGGCACGGGTGACGACGACATGGACGGCGGCGCTGGCGACGACACCTTGCTGGGCGGCGATGGCAACGACCGTTTGGTGTCGCGTGCGGGTTTTGACACCTTGGCCGGGGGCGCGGGTGACGACCGTTACGTCATCTCCGGTGGCTCCGTGCACCTGGAAGATTTTTTAGGCCACGACACCCTGGACGCCAGCGAGTCTTGGGACGATAACTACATCGACCTCTCAGGGGTGGACCTCAGCCACATCGACGACCACGACTGCGACCCCGGCCATGGCGGCACCGAGCTGCCTCTGGACGTGCAGTTCCTGCAAGACCTTTCGGGCTCTTTTGGGGACGACATCGCCACCGTGCGCGGCCTGGTGCCCAGCATCGTGACGGCACTGCGCGCGGTGCAGCAGGACAGCGTGTTTGGTGCATCGACCTTCATCGACAAACCCGTCTCTCCCTTTGGCATCGGCGGCGAATGGGTCTACCGCATGCCTCAAGGCCTGACCAGCAATGAGAACCTGCTGACGGCCGCTTACAACGCCATGGTGATTGGCAATGGCAACGATGAGCCCGAGGCGCAGATCGAGTCCTTGATGCAACTGGCCTTGCATGCACAAGACGTGGGCTTCAGAACGGATGCGGGCCGCTTTGTGGTGCTGTTCACCGACGCGCCCTTCCACCAAGCGGGTGACGGTGCGGCGGCGGGGATCTTCACGCCCAACAACGGCGACGCGTTCACGCCCGGCGATGGGGCCCTGGAAGACTACCCTGTCATCCAGCAGGTCAAAGCGGCCTTGGAGGCGGCCAACATCATCCCGATCTTTGCCATCGCCAACAACTACGAAGGCATCTACCGAAACCTGGCCACCGACCTTGGGCGTGGCGAAGTCGTGACCCTCACGGCCGACAGCAGCAATATCGTGGACGCCATCCTCAAGGGCTTGGAGGAAGCCACCACCACCCACATTGAGGATGCCGAAGGCGGCCACGGCAACGACACCTTGCGCGGTGGCAGTGATGACAACCATCTCTGGGGCCACGATGGCAACGATGTGCTGTTGGGCATGTTGGGCAACGACAAGCTGGAAGGCGGGCGCGGTAACGACACCTTGAGTGGCGGTGTGGGCCAAGACACAGCGGTCTTCGCTGGCCATTGGCGCGACTTTGATGCCAGCATGACGGCCGATGTGCTGACGCTGACCGACCGCCGCGCGGACGGCCAGGGCAGCGATCAGGTCGACACGGTCGAGACCATCACCTTCAACAACGGCAGCTTCGCGCTGGCCAGCGTCTTGAACGTCGGGCCAGAGGCCTTGAGCGATGTCGGCAGCACCTTGGTCGAAGCCAGCAGCACCGCACCCGGTGTGCCCACCGCCCAAGGCGATGTGCTGGCCAATGACAGCGATGCCAACCTCGCCACCGTGGGCTTGGGCGAGACCTTGCAAGTCGCCAGCCTGCGCAGCGGCGGCCTGGGGGCCACTGGAGCTTGGCTGGCCGTCGGCGGCTCGGTGCAAGGCCGCTATGGCAGCGTGACGGTGCAGGCTGACGGCCGCTACACCTACAGCCTGGACAACACCTTGGCCGCGACCCAGGCCTTGAATGATGGCGACCTCGTGCAAGAGGTCTTCAGCATTCGGGTGGTGGATGCGCATGGTGCGGAGTCGCTCTCCGAGCTGAGCTTTGAGATTCAAGGCACCACCGACCCACTGCCCACCGTCATCACGCCGCAAGCCGACAGCCTGTTCTTGACGATGGGCCTGGCCAGCAGCTTGGGGGCTGCGCAATTGCTGGGCAACGACAGCGTGACCAACGCGCAGACCTTGGCGGTGACCGGCGTCTCCAACGCCGTGAACGCCACGGTCAGCCTGGTGGATGGGCAACTGGTGGTGACGGCCAGCAAGGCCACCGGAGGCTTTGACTATCAAGTCACCGCCAGCGACGGCACGACGGCCACGGGCCATGTCAACCTGAGTGCGGTGACCACCAACAAGAACGCCAACGTGGTGAGCGCTGCGCCCAGCTTCACGGCGGCTGACCTGCAAGGCCAAGCGGGCAATGACCAACTGACGGGGGCGGGCGGCGCAGACCGCCTGCTGGGCGGGCTGGGCAACGACACCCTGAATGGTGCGGGTGGGGCGGACGCCTTGCTTGGTGGCGCGGGCAATGACCAGTATGTGGTGGACAACCTCGGCGATCTGGTCTTTGAGGTGTTGGGCGAAGGTGCGGATGTCGTGCTGACGGATTTGGCCCTCTACACCCTGACCCAAAACGTGGAGAACCTGACCGCCACGGGCTTGGGCGGCCTAAACGGCAGTGGCAACAGCTTGGGCAATGTGCTGACGGGCGCGGGGGGCAACGATGTGCTGCACGGCCTCGACGGCAAGGACACCTTGCTGGGCGGTGCCGGGGCCGATGTGCTGCATGGCGGCGCGGGTGTGGACAGCCTCACCGGCGGCTTGGGCGCCGACACCTTTTTGTTCGACCTCTTCAGCGACCTGGGCAACACCCGCACCACCACCGACACCATTGCCGACTTCTCGCAGGCCCAAGGCGACCGCATCGACCTGTCTGCCTTGGATGCCAACAGCCTGCTGGCCGGTGACCAAGCCTTCAACTACCTGGGCGCCGGGGCCTTCACGCGGCACGCGGGCGAGCTGCGCTCAGTGGCCACAGCGACAGGCACCACCATTTATGGCGACCTCAATGGCGATGGCGTGGCGGACTTCCTGATCAAGGTCAACGGCAACATCAGCTTGGTCGCCACTGACTTTGTGCTGTGAGTCAGGCGCCAAACAGCCGGTGCATCTGGGCGTAGCGCAACAACTCCACGTTGTTGTTCACGCCCAGCTTGCGGCGCAGCAGGGTCTGCAAGTTGGCCACCGTCTTGGGGGAGATGCACAGGCGTTGGCCAATCTCATCCAGGCTCTCGCCTTCCACCAAAAGCCGCATCACATCGAACTCGCGGGCGCTGAGTTGGGTGTGAGCCGGCGCGTCTTGGGGAAGGGCGGGCTCAGCGTCTGAGACCACGACCCGGCCACGCATCACCTGGCGGATGGCCGCGATCAGCTCATCGGGCGAGCGGCTTTTGGCCACAAAGCCGTGGGCACCCGCGGCCAGGGTTTGTTGGATCATCGCGCTGCTGTCGTGCATGGTGAACATCAGCACCCGCAGCGAGGGCCAGCGCAAGGCCACGCGCCGCAGCAAGTCCAGGCCGCTGCGGCCGGGCATGGACAAATCCAGCACCATGACTTCAGCCGCTGCGCCCGCTTGCGGGGCTTGGGCCTGCAGCCAGTCCAGGGCCGAGTCGGCGTCACCAAACTCGCCCACCACGCGCAGGTCGGGCTCCAACTCCATCAAGCGGCGGCAGCCGGTGCGCACCACCGCGTGGTCATCCACCAGCACGACACGCAAGACAGTAGGAGAGGGCAGCCCAGACATGCGCCAAGCGTATCAGGCCTCGTGCGCGCGCTGCTGCGCTGCTGCAAGTCAGGAAGAATTCCCGAACGATCTGGAACGGTGATTGCTTGATGGCGGGTGTTTTCTGTTGTTCCCTCTCTAAGGCACGAGACAAGCCATGACGACAAGCACCCCTCACACCCGAGCCGCCCGCACTCTGCTGGCCTTCAAGCCCGCCCTCAAGCCCGTGGCCCTGGCCAGCCTCTTGCTGTGTCAAGGCTGGGCCATGGCGCAAACAGTGCCCGCGCCCAGCGCCCCCACCGAAACTGTGGAAGTGATTGGCACCTCGCCCTTGCCCGGCCAGGGCGTATCGCGTGAGGCCTTGCCCTACACCACCCATGTGATCAAGCGCAAAGCGCTGGAAGAGGGGCAAGCCGACAACCTCAGCGACCACCTGGCCCGGCGCGTCCCTGGCGTGTTGGTCAATGACATTCAGGGCAGCCCATTCCAAGGTGATTTGAGCTTCCGGGGCTACCGGGCCTCGGGCCTGCTGGGTGCGCCTCAGGGTTTGTCCGTGTACCTGGATGGTGTGCGTGTCAACGAGCCCTTTGGCGATGTGGTGAATTGGGACTTGATCCCCGAGTTCTCGGTAGATGCCCTGAGTTTGGTGCCCGGCGCCAACCCGGCCTTTGGCTTGAACAGCTTGGGGGGCGCGATGGCCATGACCACGGCCAGCGGCCGCACCGCGCCGGGCTTGCGGGCGGATTTGTCGCTGGGCAGCTTTGGCCGCAAGCGCATGGATGCGTCCCATGGCGCGGTGCATGAGGGCGGCTGGGACCACTATGTGGCCGTGGGTGGGTTTGATGAAACCGGCTGGCGGGACCACTCCAAGGGCGACTTGACCCACTTCAATGCCAAGCTGGGCCACCAAGGCGAGCTGGGCCGCTTCAGCCTGGGCCTTTTGCACGGCCAAAGCACCTTGATCGGCAACGGCTTGGTGCCTTGGGTGACCTTGGATGAGGACGGACAGGGCACCCCCGACTTGGGCGCTCTGCGCCGCAGTGCGGTTTACACCCATCCTGATTTGACCCGCAACCGCCTGAGCCAGGTGACCGGCTCATGGAGCCGCAGCTTGGACGGCGGCATGAATCTGGAGACCTTGGTGTGGTGGCGTGACTCCCGCCGTGAAACGGTGAACGGAGACGAGGCCGAAGAGGTGGTGGAGGGATCGGATGTCAATGCCTCGCTGAACCGCACGCTGACCACCCAGCGCGGGGGCGGCCTCTCGCTGGCGCTCTCAGGCCGCAGCGGTGCGCACCAATGGCAGTTGGGCGGCACTTTGGAGTCCGCCCGGGTGCGCTATGAGCAAACCGAGCAAGAGGGCGAGTTTGACGACACCCGCGGCGTGGTGCCAGAAGACGAGCCCGCCGAGCTGAGCGCCAAAGTCGTGGGCAGCACGCGCACCTTTGCGCTGTATGCGACCGACACCTTCAAGCTCGCGGCGAACACCCATGTGACGGGCACGCTGCGCTTCAACCAAACCCGTGTCAGCAACCAGCTCGACACGGTGGATGACGACAGCGGGGAGTTGGAAGTCAAGCCCACCGAGACCTTCACCTACCGCACTTGGAACCCCGCTTTGGGCGTGGCACATCGCTTAGACGCCGGGCCGACCCTGTTCGCCAATGTGGCCCGCAACAGCCGCGTGCCTACCGTGATTGAGTTGGGTTGCGCCGACCCAGAAGAGCCCTGCCGTCTGCCCGCCGGCCTGCAGGCCGACCCCTACCTCAAGCCCGTGGTGTCCACCTCGCTGGAGCTGGGCCTGCGCTTTGGTGGTCTGCAGGCCAAGCCCGGCCAGACCCGAGGCAGCCTCACCCTGTATCGCACCGACAACCGCGATGACATCCTCTTCTCCAGCGTCAGTGTCACGGGGCAGTTGGGCTACTTCCGCAACTTCGACCGCACTCGCCACCAAGGGCTGGACGCCGAGGTTCAAAACCGCTGGGGCGCGTGGACCGTCGGTGTGGGCTACAGCTATCTGGAGGCCACTTACCAGGCCGAAGGCGTGATCCGCCAGGGCGAGCGTAACGTCACCATCACCCCGGGTACACGTCTGGCTGGTTTGCCCAAGCACCAATTGAAGCTGGCCTTGGATGGCGAACTGAGCCCAGGCTGGACCGTGGGCCTGGATGCCCAACTGCTGTCCAGCCGTGGCGTGGCCGGCAATGAAGATGGCCTGCTGGAAGACGGTGATGACGACAGCGTGCGGCTCAAGTTGCCGGGCTATGGCCTGCTGAACCTGCGCACCAGTTGGAAGCCCGCCAACCTCAAGGGCGTGGAGCTGTTTGCCAATGTGCGCAACGTCTTCAACCGCCAAAGCGAAAGCTTTGGCGCCCTGGCGGAAACCCAGTTTGATGCGCAAGGCCGCTACACCGGGGCTGGCAGCGAAGCCCTGTTTGTGGCCCCTGGCGCACCGCGCGCATTCCAGGTGGGGGTGCGCGTGCGCCTCTGACATATGGGGGGTATTTAACGGTACAAAGCCCGCTTTTTTGGGGCTTTGTACGGTGCCACTGATGGAGACACTCTCATGGAACCCTGGAGATACAGGGCGAAGTCGAGACTCATAACCATCGTTGGACTCACCATGCCGTATACCCCACTGGTCACCGTCAAGCATCGCATCGCCCTGGGCCAGGCCCTGCCGTTCAATGTGCTGGATGCCTCCCACGCGCTGATGCTGGCCAAGGGCCAGGTGGTGCAAACGGCGCATCAGTTGGAGCTGCTCTTCCAGCGCGGTGCGCTGGTCGATCTCCAAGAGCTGTTGACCCCGGCAGAGCGCATCCGCAACGCGCCGCGTGAGGCCTTGCCGGGCTTGTGGCGCTTTTGCATGGACGACCTGCACAAAGCGCTGGGTCATTGCGCCGACGAACATTTCCCCGCCGCCCTGGAGCAAGCCAGCCAGCCTGTTCTCGCCTTGGTGGAGCGCGACCCCGACCTGGCCATCTTCCAAGTGATGCGCCAAGAGGCCAATCCACTGATGCAGTACGGCATGGACCATGCCCTGCACACCGGCATCACCGCCGCCCTGGTGGCTCGCCGCTTAGGCTGGAGTGACGCCGAACAAGAGCGCGCCATGAAGGTGTCGCTGACCATGAATGTCTCCATGTTCGAGCTGCAGGGCCAACTGGCCAGTCAAACCACGCCGATCACGCCGGAGCAACGTCAGGCGGTCTTGGCCCACCCGGAGTTCAGCGCGCGCATGTTGCTGCTGGCCGGCGTGACCGACACCGATTGGATCAAGGCCGTGCTGTGGCACCACGAGGTGCAAGACGGCAGTGGCTACCCGCGTGGCCTGCGCGACACCAGCGATTTGGCGAACCTGGTTCGCCAGGCGGACATCTACACCACCAAGCTCAGCCGTCGCGCCAACCGCCAAGCCATGGCGCCGGACGAGGCCGCACGCATGGTCTTCATGCAAGACCCCAAGAGCAGCATGATCAACGCCATCGTCAAAGAGTTTGGCCTCTACCCTCCGGGCGTGTTTGTGCGCCTGATGGGCGGTGAGACCGGCGTGGTGGTGCAGCGGGGCGGCAGTGTGAAGACACCTATCGTGGCCGTGCTCACCGATGGCCGCGGCCAGCCTCTGTCCAGCCCGCAGCGCTGTGACACCGCCGAGCCGGGCTATGGTGTCGCCGCCATCCTCGGCGAGGACCCGGGCATGGGCCGCGTCAGCCTGGCGCAGCTGCTGGCGGTCTGATCTGCGGCTGAACGCCCCTAGGCCTTTTTCAGCGCAAAGCTGATGATGGTGCCGGCCCCACGGCTGGAGCGCACCTGCGGCTGGCTGTCATGCAGCGCCAAGATGCGCTGAACAATCGCCAAGCCCAGGCCCGTCCGGGCGCGGCTGCGGCGTTCGCGGCCCTGGCCCTTCTGCGGCACCGCGGTGGGCATGCCCCGCGTCCAAAACAAGTTAAAGATGAAGGGCAGGTCCTCGGCAGCAATGCCTTCGCCGCTGTCGGCCACCTCCACGGTCACCCGCTCAGGCTCGGCGGCAATCCGCAGGGCGACGCGCCCGCCAGGAGGCGTGTGGCCGATGGCGTTGTCGATCAGGTTTTGCAGCACTCGCTCGATCATGCCGATGTCGGCATGCACCTGCAGCTCGCGGCCCCGCTCATCGGCGGGCGGTGGCGCCATCTCCAGCGTGACGCCGCGGGTTTGCGCCAGCAGTTGCAAGCTCTGCACCACATCACTGGCCAATTCAGCCACCGCAAAGGGCTCCGGCTGGGCCTGGGTGTAGCCCGACTCCAGCTTGGAGAGTTCAAACAAGTCATTCACCCGCCGCTCCAGGCGGTGGCAGTTCTGCATCAGGGTGTGCAGGTGTTGGCTGCGCTGTTCCGGGGTCAAGGTGGCCTGCTGCAGCATCAAGGTTTCGGCATAGCCTTGGATGCTGGCCAAAGGCGTGTGCAGGTCGTGGGAGATGCTGGCAATCAGCTCGCGGCGCTGGCGCTCGTTGTCCTCGATCTGATTGAGCTGGCGCTGCACGCGTGCGCGCAAGGCTTGGGCGGCCAGCGTGGCCTCTTCGATCTCGTCTCGGGGCGTGTGCTCGGGCAGGCCGGCTTCGTGGCCATCGGCTCGAAACTCACTGAGCAAGGCCGTTAAGCGGCTCAGCGGCCGGGTGATGCGCAACTGCGCCAACAGCATCAGCACGGCGGCGGCCAGCAATACCGCGGGCACAAAGCGCCAGGCCGCCGCACGTAGGGGGTCGGCCACGGCGTCCATCGTGAGGAGGTTGGCGCGGGTGCCGCGCAGCACCACATACACATAGCCGCGCGTCTGCCCGTCTACCTCCAGCCTGGCGGCGGAGATCAGGTTAGGGCTGTCCGGCGCAATCGGGTCGGTGCCATAGACGGGCAGCTCGGGCAGTGGGGTGCGCGCCAGTGCCTGCACCGGGCCGAGGTCCACCTGCTGAACCTGCGGCCGTGGGTCATTTTGTCCGTCTTGGGTATGGTCCAGGATCACGCCCTGCGGGTTCAGCACATAGACCTCGAGCGCGGGGTTGATCAGGCGCGCATACATGGCCAAGCTGCGCACCAGCTCCGAGCGCACTTTGCCCTGCTCATCGATGAGTGGCTGGGGCTGCTGGCTGTTGATGTATTGCGCCAAAGCCAGGCCTTGCCACTGCCAGAGGGCGTCTTGTTGGCGGCGCAGGTTCATGTCCAGCCAGAAGGCCAGGCTGCCGCCCAGGGCCAGCAGCACCAGCAGCATGCTGGCCGACAGCCGCATGTGCAGGCGCCGCCACCAAGGCACCCTTTGGCTCATGCCACCACCTCAAAGCGATAGCCTACGCCCCAGACCGTGTTGATCCAGGAGTCTTCGCCCAGCTTGTTACGCAGGCGGTTGATGTGGGTGTTGACGGTGTGGTCATAGCCGTCATGGCCATAGCCCCACACGGCGGAGAGCAACTCGGCACGGCTGAAGGCTCGACCGGGTTGCTTGGCAAAGAACCACAGCAAATCGAACTCGCGCGGCGTCAAGGTCAACTCGGCCTCATTGAGCCAAGCGCGGCGCTGCATGCGGTTCAAGCGCAGGCGGCTGAGCACCACCTCCGTCTCTTCAGCCGGCAGGCCGGGGGCAGAGGCGGCTTGTGCTTGGCTGGCCGTGCTGGCGCTGCGCCGCCACAAGGCTCGGATACGGGCTTGCAGCTCCAAGACGCCGAAGGGTTTGGTCAGGTAGTCATCTGCGCCCAGCTCCAGGCCCAACACCCGGTCCAGCTCGGTGGCGCGGGCCGTCAGCATCAGGATGGGCACGGTGTCGCCGCTTTGCCGCAACTCGCGGCAGACATCCAGCCCGCCCATGCCGGGCAGGCGCAGGTCCAGCACGATGGCGTCCCAATCGCCTTGCTGGGCGGCTTCCAAGCCACTCAGGCCGTTGTCGGCGGTGGTCACCTCGGCCAACTCGCCCAGATGCAGCTTGAGGAGGGCGGCGATGTCAGGCTCATCTTCAACCACCAAGATGCGGCGGTTGGCCAGTGCAGTCTCGCTGCTGGCGGGGAGGGTCAGGGTGCTCATGGGGCGGCTCACAGCGGCGGAAGCACCGATTGGGCGGGAAGGAGGGCGTCGAATCATCACGAAATCTTCAGCAATTGCTCACAAAGGGGTAGTCGCTGTGAGTGCCGATTCCTGACAACTTTCGGTGCCCGAATCGCCATCAATTGCTGAGCAGACCGTGACGTATTTGTGATCTTTGCTTCCTAAAGTGCCCAGCCATGTGTCCTGCCTCTATGGAGATCCCATGGCTCAACCTGCACTGAACCCCAGCTATCCACTGGCGTCTTCCCTGACTTTGAATCCCGCTGCGCTTGGTTTACAGCCGGGCTTGGAGCGTTGGACAGCGCCGCCGGCCAATCAGCCGCTGATGCGTGCGCCCCAGCCGCTGACTCCCCCGCCCAGCCCGCTGCAAGAGGCGATTGCGCGTACTGACTCCCGCTTCGTGAGCTTTGGCTGGGGGCCTCAGCAACGCTTGCCCTTTGAGTGCGTGCATCACGCCATCGAGGCGCAAGCGCAGCAGCAACCCGACGCCTGGGCGGTCGAACACCAAGGCCAGGCCTGGACCTACGGCCAACTCAATGCTTATGCCGAGTACTTGGCCCGCCGCTTGGAGGCGCAAGGCGTGGTCCGGGGTGACCGCGTGGGCGTGTTCCTGCAGCGCGGCTTTCCCATGGTGGTCAGCATCTTGGCGATCTTGAAGGTGGGGGCCGCCTATGTGCCGCAAGACGCAGGTGTCGTGCCCGCGCCCATGTTGCGCCAAGTGATGGACAGCGCCGGGATTCAGGTGGTGCTCAGCACGGCGTCCTTCATCCCTGGCTTGCCCCTGGCGCGGGACGACGTGGCGATCGATGTGCAAAGCCTGTGCAGCACCACGCCGCCCCCGGCCCATCCCTCGCGCCTGCGCAAGCCTTATGTGGCCGGCTCAGATTTGTGCTTTGTGCTCTACACCTCGGGCACCACCGGGAAGCCCAACGGCGTGATGGTGACGCACCGCAATGTCTGCAACATCATCCACACCGCACCCGGCAACTTGGGCATGGCGCCCGGCCAGCGCGTGGGCCAGGTGCTGAACATCGGCTTTGACATGGCGGCCTGGGAGATTCTGGGTTGCCTTTCGCATGGCGCGACGCTGGTGATCCGCGGCAAAGACTTTGCCGAGACGGCGGCCACCGTGAACGTGCTGATCGCCACGCCCTCCATCTTGGCCAAGCTGGACCCGGCGGCCTGCCCCCACATCCAAGCCGTCGCCCTGGCCGGTGAGCCTTGCCCGCGGCCTCTGGCCGAGGCCTGGGCCGCCCGCTGCGCCTTTCACAACGGCTGCGGCCCCACCGAGGTGACCATCGTCAATACCTTGGCGCAGTTCAAGCCGGGTGACGAGGTGCTGAGCATCGGCACCCCCACGCCCAACAACACGGTCTATGTGTTGAACGAAGACATGCAGCCCTGCGCCATTGGCGAGGTGGGCGAGATGTGGGCCGGCGGCGACTGTGTGAGTGCCGGCTACATCGGCAACCCTGGCTTGACGGCAGAGCGCTATCGCCCCGACCCCTTCCTGGGAGGCGGTCGGATGATGTTCCGCACCCGCGACCTCTGCCGCTGGACTGAGCAGGGCCAATTGGAGCACTTCGGCCGTGTGGACGACCAAGTCAAGGTGCGCGGCTTCCGGGTGGAGCTGGATGCCGTCTCCACCGTGCTGGAACGCAGCCCCGGCTGCCGGCGTGCCGTGACCTTGAAGGCCAACAGCCGCGACCTGGTGGCTTTTGTCACCCCGGCCACGGTGGACGTGGCCGACGCCCAAGACCAGGTGCGCCGCAGCCTGCCCTACTACTGCGTGCCGGCCCTGGTGATTGCCATCGATGAACTACCCATGACCGAGCGCGGCAAGGTGGACAAGCGCTTGCTGCTGGCGCAAGCCCAGCCGCTGCTCGATGCGCACAACGCTTCCCTCGGAGAGACCGCATGACGAACACGTCAACCCCCACCGGCATGGCCACGCCGGTGCCAGACTTCAGACCTGCCCCCCCTCAAGATGGCGCGCCCAGCGCGTGGCGCCGCCTGTGGTCCCACCCCAAGATGATCCAGTACCACCGCTTGTTTGCGTTGGTGGTGTTGGTCAACGCCTGGGTCGCTTACAGCGGTTTTCAAGGGGGTTGGTGGGCCGATGCTCAGCACGCCGCCATGGGCAGCATCGCCCAGGTCATGCTGGCCAATTTCGCCATGGCGATTCTGGTGCGCCAGCAGTATGTGGTGAATGCCTTGTTCTGGCTGGCCACGCGGGCACCCACCTCTTGGCCGCTCAGCGTGCGCTGGCAGTTGGCCAAGGTCTATCACTTTGGCGGCCTGCACAGCGGTGGCACCACTTTGGGCTCCGTCTGGTTTGCAGTGCTGCTGGCCACCCAGGCTTGGCACGTCAGCGCAGGCGGTCAGGGCGTGTCGGCGCTCACCATGGGCTTGGGTGTGGCCTTGCTGCTGCTCCTGGGCGGCATCATCGCCATGGCCTTGCCGAGCTACCGCGCCAAGCAGCACAACCGCTTTGAGATGATGCACCGCTTTGGCGGCTGGACGGCGCTGGCGCTGTTCTGGGCCCATGCCGTCAGCACCGTGGCCGATGGCCTGCCGGCAGGCCAAGCGCTCGGAGCCAGCTTGGCTCGCCAGGGTGAGGTGTGGGTGTTGGCACTGCTCACCTTCAGCATCCTGCTGCCGTGGCTGCGCTTGAAGCGCGTCAAGGTGGAGATCACCAAGCCCTCTAACCACGCCGTGGTGGTGCGCTACAACTATGGCGACGACGCCTTTCCGGGCTCATCCAACACCGTCAGCTTGAACCCGCTGATTGAATGGCATGCCTTTGCCAACATCCCCGCACCGGGTGAAAAGGGCTTTCGGCAGATCATCTCCCGCGCTGGTGATTGGACGGGTGCCTTGATCGACAAGCCGCCCACTCATCTGTGGGTCAAGGGCATCACCACCTGTGGGGTGGCCAACATCGAAGTGCTGTTCAAGAAGGTGGTCTATGTGGCCACCGGCAGCGGCATCGGGCCCGTGCTGCCCCACCTCTTGGCAGACAAGCTGCCCATGCACTTGGTCTGGGCCACGCGCAACCCGCGCAAGACCTATGGCGACGCCTTGGTCGACGAGATCTTGCAAGCCAACCCCGAGGCGCTGATTTGGGACACAGACACCCACGGCAAGCCCGACCTGGTGGCCTTGGTGCTGGAAGCCGTGCGCCGCACGGGCGCCGAAGCAGTGATCTGCATTGCCAACCAAAAGCTGACCCAGGCGGTGATCCAGGGCGTGGAGCTGCGCGGCATTCCGGGCTATGGCGCGATCTGGGACTCCTGAAGCCTGAGCGCACCTTGCCGGCCGTCACTGCCTCTCACACTCTTTGAAAGAACCTTTCTCATGTCTCACCCGATTGTTGAACGCCATGAACGCGTGGTGCTGGTGCGCCTCAACCGCCCCCAAGCCTTGAACGCCCTGAACTCTGAATCACTGGGCGCGCTGATGAGCATCCTCCAGCCTTTGGATGCCGACCCCAGCGTGGGCTGCGTGGTCATCACCGGCTCGGACCGGGCCTTTGCGGCCGGCGCTGACATCAAAGAGATGCAGCCCCAGACCTATCAGCAGATGAACGATGCCGACTACTTCGCCGGCTGGGAGCAGTTTGCCCGCTTGCGCTTGCCGCGCATTGCGGCTGTGGCCGGCTATGCGCTGGGCGGCGGCTGCGAGCTGGCAATGATGTGCGACATCATCTACGCAGCGGATAACGCCAAGTTTGGCCAGCCGGAAATCAAGATCGGCGTGATCCCCGGCATGGGCGGCTCACAGCGCCTGACCCGCTTGATCGGCCGCAGCAAGGCCATGGACATGATCCTGACCGGCCGCATGATGGATGCAGTGGAAGCCGAACGTGCGGGCTTGGCCGCGCGGGTCTTCCCCTTGGCTGAGTTGCTGCCCAAGGCGCTGGAAGCGGCGCACACGATTGCCAGCTACGGCCGCACCAGCGTGCTGGCCGCGCGCGAAGCCGTGCACTGCGCTGAAGAGATGAGCTTGGCCGAGGGCGTGCGCCTGGAGCGCCGCGCCTTCCATGCGCTGTTCGCGACGCACGACCAGAAAGAAGGCATGCAGGCCTTTATCGAAAAGCGCCCGCCGCAATTCAGCCGTCCTTGAGTTGGCGTGTTCACGCCCATCCCGTCGACTTGATCGACATTTTTGAAGGAAGTACCGATGAAAAAGACTCTGATCCTCGCCACCTTGCTGGCCGCTGCGGCGCACAGTCAAGCCGGTGTGTTTGGCAGTGAGACTGTGGTGGTGGCCAACCGTGGCGGTGGCAGCCTGAGCGTCATCAACGCCAAGAACGACCGGGTCAAGCGCACTGTCAGCATCGCGGGGTCTGAGCCCATGTACGTGGTGTATGTGCCCAAGACGGACCGTCTGTATGTGGGTGACCGCAAGCAGAACAAAGTGCATGTGCTGCACCCCGGCACCTTCAAGGTTCAGCGCTCTATCGCCGTGGGCAATGGCGTGTTCCACATGTGGGCTGACGGCAAGGGCAAGCAGCTGTGGGTGAACAACGATGTAGACAACACCATCTCGGTCATCAATCTGGCCGATGGCTCGGTACGCACGATCAAGGTGGATGCCAAACCCCATGATGTCTACCTCACCAAGGATGGCAAGACAGCCTTTGTCTCGTTGTTGATCGACGGTGCACCGGACAAGGTCTATGCCTACGACACAGCCAGCCTCAGCAAGACGGGCGAAGCCGTGGTGGGAGAAGACCCTCATCTGTTCTTCATGGAGCAAGCGCAGCAGCTCTACGTGCCTTGCCAGACGGGTGGCATTTATGTGCTCAACCGCAACCTCAGTGCTGCCGCCAACACCATTGCACTCACGGGCACGCACGGCATCTATGGCAGCCGAGATGGGCGTTTTGCATACGTTACCAACCTGCCGGGAAATCAACTTTACAGCGTGGATACTGGCGACCAATCTCTGGTGGGTACAGCACTGAACACCACGGTAGTTACACCACACAACGTGGTGATCAACAAGCGAGACAATAAGCTTTTCGTCACCCACTCTGGCCCGGTGGCCGACAAGGTCACGGTCTACAGCGTCTCGCCCGATGGCGCGTTGGCGCAGACCAAGGTCTTGACGGCGGGTGTGAACCCCTTCGGTTTGGCTTACTACAAGCGTTAATTGCAATGACAAACGCCCGCATTCAACCTAGGTCAACGCCACTCATCAAGACATGGGCGGCGGCCCTGGTGAGTGCGGGCTTGGCCGCCAGCGCTCAAGCCTGGGAGCTGACCGGCAGCAAGACCATCACCGCCCACACCAACGACCAACAGCGCTTGGTGGTGGGCACGGTCAACTTCCAGCCCCAAGCGGATGGCCGCACCCGCTTTGTGGTGGAGATGGCCCACCAGGGCTTCAGGGACCACTTCCTGTCCATGAAGGAGTTCAAGTGCCTGGAAGGTCCGACCGAGCTGGCCTGCCATGTGCCCTATCCCTATGCCCAGCCCGGCACCATCCAGGGTAACGATTTCGCTTGGCTGGAACACCAGCTGATGTTTCTCTACAAGCTTCCCAAAGAGTTTGGCGCCAAACTTTGGAATGGCTTGTACTTCAAGCTAGAGCGCGGAGAGTGCGGCCTGGTGGGCAAGCCTCAGGCCATCGATCTGAACCACATCAGCGCACCGCCGCAGCGCCTGGATGTGCCGCCCTTCAAGCCTGCCCTGCGGGACGACATCACACCGGGAGTGCGCTGGATCAGTGGCATTACCATTGAGTGATGACTGATCTTCAAGCCCTTGATGCCTTGTTCGCCGACCGGCAAGACACCTGGTGGGACGGCTTCTACGCCCAACGTGCCAAGCCTGTTCCCTTCTTTGTCGATGCGCCCGATGAGAGCTTGGTGGAGTGGGTCACGGGCAGTCCATCAATGCCAGGTCGAGCCTTGGACCTGGGTTGTGGCAATTGCCGCAACTCGGTGTTCTTGGCACGGGCAGGCTTTACGGTTGAGGCCTTGGACTTCTCCGCCACGGCCATTGACTGGGCGCAGCAGAACGTGGCCAAGGCGGGGGTCTCGGTACACCTTTCTCAAGCGTCGGTGTTCGAGTGGCCAGGGCCCGCGCAGCCGGTGGATTTGATCTGCGACTCAGGCCTATTTCATCACTTGCCGCCGCACCGAAGAGCAGGCTATGTGGAGCGCGTCGCGTCTTGGCTCAAGCCGGGCGGCACACTGGCCATGACATGCTTCAAGCCCGAAGGCGGCAGCGGCCTGAGCGACGAGGACGTCTATGCTCGCCAATCCCTGGGCGGCGGCCTGGGCTACACCGAGGCACAACTGCGGTCCATCTGGGGAGAGGCCTTCGACATCCAAGTGCTGCGGCCCATGCAGGCTTATGCCAAGGAGGCTGCGGTGTTTGGCCTGCCGTTCTTGTGGGCCATGAGGGCGCGGCGGAGTGTGCCGTGAGTCGATGTATCGGGTAGGTGGTTACCCTTCATGGGCTGGTCGAATCAGTGAAAGTCCGCGCCAATCTCCTTGGCTGTGGGATCGTCAAAGCGCTGTGTAGGCCTTAGCATCTTGATGTGCCAGAGACGATTTGCAGCTCCGCTGTCGGGCCCGCATTCGGTTTGGCGCAAAGGAGTGCGAGCGGTATTGCACTCCGATAACCATGGCATCGAGGAGGCCACATGTTCAGTCGTCGTTTTGTTTCTGCGTCTTTCGTCATTGCTGCAGCCGTTTTGGCAACGGGCTGCGCCAGCGTCAACAAGGCCTCTGCCGATGCAGATGCCCAAGCCAAGCAATTCACCCCCAAGCCGGGCATCTCGCAGGTTTACGTCTATCGCAATGAAACGCTGGGTGCCGCGCTGTCTATGCCCGTGACCGTGAATGGCAAGCTGGCGGGGGCGACCGGCCCCAATTCCTTTTTCAAGTTCGACTTGCCGGCAGGCTCGCACACGCTGACTTCTCAGGGCGACACTTCCAAGTTGACCCTGCAAACCGAAGCTGGAAAGCTCTACTTCGTGTGGCAAGAGGTCAAGATGGGCATGATGTCCGGTGGCTCCAAGCTGCAGTCTGTGCCGGAGGCTCAGGGCAAGAAGGGCGTGCTGGAGTGTTCGCTCATTCAGCAGCAGTAAGCAATCTTCTTGTTCAAAAAGTGGCGCCCTCGGGCGCCACTTTTTCATCCATGTCATTCGGCCGGAAAGTGCTGGCGATGGGTATGGGGGCGACGGCGGGAGGTGTTTCTGACAAATGCACTGAGTTGGGGGTCTTGTGCAGCAGCAATGGCCGCTGCACCGCTGGATACAACCACTGCTCCAACCAAGGAGCCTGGGTGTGGGCATGAGTCTCGGGCAGGCCGTAGGCTTTCGGATAGCGCCGGGTGAAGTAAGCCGTGCCCAGCAGCACATCCCAGATGAACAGCAGGTTGCCGTAGTTGCCGGTGTGGCGGCCGATGCCATCGGCTTCGCTCAGAGCATGGTGCGCGGCATGGGTGGCCGGGGTGGAGATCAAGCGCTCCAGCACCCAGGCCACCGGCCGCAAAGCGCGGCGGCGGAAGAGAAACTCGTCCCAGCGGACGGCAGAGTGGGCTGACATGATGACGGTCAGCTTCAGCGTGGTGTAACCCACATAGACCCAACCCATGCCCAAATACACCAGCAGGCCAGAGAGCCACAGGCCTGGCAGCGTCAGGTAGTAGAACGCATTGTTGCGAAAGGCGACCCGAACGTTGACATAAGGGGCCGTGTGGTGCGGCCGGTGCAGCGGCCACAGCACCGAGGTGTGGCAGAGACGGTGCCAGAGGTATTGCACCAAGTCATCGGCCAAGAAAAAGCACAGCAGCATCAGCCAGACCGGCCAGTCCGCCAACGTCTGCCGTGCGTCGGGCCAGGCCAGTCCGGCCAAGGCCTGCGCTAAGTTCAGCACCGTCAAGGAGCCCAGCAGCAGCGCAGCGCCACCAGCGATGTCCAACTTGGCATCATCGCGGCTGCCACGAGGGTCGTTAAAGCGCCCGAGCCGCATCTCTGCGACCGCAAAGGCGATGAACACGCTGGCCAAGGCCAACACCTGCAATGTTTGCGGTGCCATGTGGAGACTCCTTCCTCACCTGCTTGTGATGAGACCCGAGTACTGCAAGGTCCGGCTGCTGCCGTACTGTAGGGGGTTTGTGAGCGAGAACCAAGCGGCTTCGCTCGTAAGATGTTGTGTCGAAACTCTGCTTGGGCTCATGCAAACTCATGCGTCGTCAACGATGTCCAGGCTGTTGCGCTGGGCCGTGTTAGGTGGCATCACGGCCTATCAGCGCTTTGTGTCGCCCCACAAGGGCTTTTCCTGCGCTTACCGTTGCCACATTGGCCGCGCCAGTTGCTCACATTTGGGTTGGCGGGCCGTGCGGCGCTGGGGCGTTCCGGGCGGACTTTCGGTGCTGAATCAACGCCTCTTCATGTGCGGCGTGGCCTTTAGGCGCTATGGGCCTCTGCAGCCCCAACGCCGGGTTTATCGCGGCCCTTGGTCGGCCCAGCAGGGTTTGTGTGACATCGGCTGTGATGCGCCTTGCGACATGCCCGGCGATGCGTCCTGCGGTGGCAGTGGCGGCCGCTCAGGGTGTGGGTTTGGAGATGTCTTCAGCTGTCTTGATTGCTCATGCTGCGATTGGCGAGACCGTCGCCGTTCACCGCCCAGTTCGCGCCGCAAGGGCAAGGGCTGGGGCAATGAGACGGATGTCTACATTCCGCCCAACTCAGGAAGGCGCAAGGGGGGAGAGCGGGCGCGTTGAGTTGGGTGGCTTTGGCGGCGGGTGCTTGCTGAGGGCGGCCTGCTGAGGTGGGGCGTGCGCTGCCGCAGGCCGTGGCCCGGGGCTCATGCATCGGCGGTCGGCTAGAGCCGACTCCCTTCGGTGCTCGGTCAAGCGCGTGCGCCGTCAAACTCCCTCCGCTCGCCTTCGGCTCACTATGGTCAAACAGTGACGGCGAGCATGTTCTCGAAGCGCGCGTGACCACGCGCCACGCCCTCGCCCTGCGCGCCTCAGCACCGAAGAAATCGCCCCGGGCCACGGCCTGTGGCTGCGCAAGGCGGGCGTCGGCGGACTGCTTGGCGATTTGGGGTGGTTCGCCGTGTAGAGACGATGCGGGCGAGCGGCTGCGACGATTCGCTGTGTCGGGCCAGTACAGTGAGAGCAAGCAGGCTGGTTTTCATCATCCGGCAGCAACCCAGCTACTTACTTGGATCTTCCATGACGACCGTCCCTGACCTCTTGCCCCGCCACGGCACAGCCATCCTCCTGCGCCGCCTGTCCGTCGCCGACCTCGCTGCTTTTCAGGCCTATCGCACCGATGCCGAACTCGGCCGCTATCAAGGCTGGTCGGCGATGTCGGACGCAGACGCCTGGACGTTCCTCGATGAGATGAACAAGGCGCCGTTGTTCAGGCCGGGTCAGTGGGCGCAGATCGCCATCGCTGAGCCGCAGACTTCAGCGTTGCTCGGCGATATCGGCTTGTATCTGGCGCCTGATGCGCGCGAGGCTGAGATCGGCTTCACGTTGGCTCGCCATGCTCAGGGGCGAGGGTTGGGGACGGCGGCGGTTCGTGAAGCGCTGCAGCTTATCTTTCTTTCCACAGCGGTGGAACGCGTCAACGGGATCACTGACGCCCGCAATCATGCGTCCATCGCACTGCTGGAGCGCGTGGGCATGCGCAAGATTGAAGAGCGGACGGTGGAATTTCGGGGCGAGGTTTGTGTCGAGCTTGTCTACGTCCTCAAGCGCCACGAGGGTTGAGCGCTGAACTGAATGCTTGCGAGTGGCCTGGCAGGTCGGATAGACCAACGCAGGCCCGAGAAGGCGCCCCATCAGCCTAGGCGCGACTTGGCCACCGCACCAACTCCTGCTCCCCCATCAACAGCGGCCGCATCAAGATGCGGTAGCTGTCCATGTCAAAGGCGGGTGAGGGCAGGGCTTTGGGGGCGCGGCGCTGCGGGGGGCCTTCCAGGGTGCCCAAGTAGCACCATTGGTCCAGCACATGGGTTTGCACCCAATCGCCGTCGCGCTCCACCAAGCCCACCGCCCCGTCAAAAGGCCAGTGCCGCACTTCCCATTCGGCCAGCGCGGCGCGCAGGCGTTGGTGGTGGGCCTCAGGGCTTTCTTGGCCGATGCAGGCCCCATGGCAGCGGCCCAGTTGGCGGGCAAAGCAGCCGCGTCCCAGGTTTTGCTCCAGCCCCAGCATGACCTGACACAGGCCCAACTCTTCAGCCCGGCTGCGCAAGGCTTGTTTGGCGGCGTGGGCCGAGGCGAACAGGCCATAAAGCCCCTCGGTGGCGGCAAAGTTGAACTGCCGGGAGTTGACCAACTCGGGCGGCTGCAGGGCGGTGGGCAGGTGCCAGGCGCAGAGCTGCTTGCTGCGGCGCAGGCGCACATTGAACAGGGGCTGCTGGGTCTTGATGAGGTGCGACTCCAGCAGCAGCGCGCCCACCTCACCGGCGGTGCGCTGCCAGCTCACGCGGCGGGTCTGGGCCATCATGTGGGCTTCTTCTGGCGCACGCAGGTGTTGCTGCACCCGCGCCCTCAGGTTGATGCTCTTGCCGATGTAGAGCGGCAGCCGGCCTTCCCCGTGAAAGAAGTACACCCCGGGTGCGGTGGGGATGGGGCTCACATCCTCCAGCGGGGTGGAGGGCAAGGCGGGCAGGGCAGCGGGCGAAGACACAGCGGCTTTGGGCATGGCAGTGGCTGCCATTGTGCAGCGGCCCACCGGGGCCTCTACACTGCCTGCCATGAGCATTCATGAAGACCACGACGACCTCACCTCGGACTCCGCCGCCACCATTTTTGAGCCCCGCCTGTGGCGCGACAAAGGCTGGACCGCCAAGGTGATCAAGAACGAAGACGATGACGGCTGGGCCGTGGCCATGACCTTGGAGGGCGAGGCCGAGCCGGCCCTCGTCGGCCCCTGGACCATGGGCCGCAACAAAAAAGACCCCAAGCCCTTGGACGTGAACGCCTTCAACACCTTGGTCAAGACGGCGTCTGAGGTGATCCGGCGGCACGAGCAGCAACTGCAGGCCCAACTGCACAAGCAGATCACCGTCAGCTGTGCCCAAGGCCGGGTCACCGTGAGCCTGGACATCGAGCCCGACGAGGAGCAGCCCCGGGCCCGTTTGAGCGCACATGACGAGGGCGGCGACCTGCTGGCCGACTGCGCCGCGCCGCTGAGCTTCAAGCTCGACCGCGCCAGCGCCACGGCCTGGGCAGACGGGGGATTTCAGCGGCCAGAAGGCACGGAGCGCTGAGGTTCGCAGCGGCTTGCGCTAAGGTATCTGCTGGTCTGGCCGATGACCCCTAGAGGTGTCGGTTCCTGGCGCAGCGCATGGCGGTGCTAAGCGGGGGCAGGCCGCTAGTTTTTGAGCAGTACGTCACTATGCACTCCGCGCCCCGCCGCCGTTTCTCTCTGCACCTTCATCTGACCACCTTGTTTGTGGCCTTGCTGGCTTTGGTGGGCGGCACGCTGGCTTGGCTGGCGACCAGCCGCAGCGCCAGCATCATTGAGACCGCGGCTCAAGATGTCAGCCTGCGCGTGGTGCGCGAGGCTCGCAGCGAATGGCAGCAATTGCTCACCCCTGCGGAGTCTGCCGTGGCGCTGTTGTCTCAGCAGGCCGTGCTGCGTGCGGGATCGCTAGAAGACCGTCTGTCGCATCTGCCCTTGGCCTTGCAGACCTTGGCCTCGGCCCCGGCCGCCACCTCGCTGTATGTGGCCTATGCCAACGGCGATTTTTTGCTGGTGCGCAATGTGCGCTCGGCCGACGAGGCCGCGGTTCTCAAGGCTCCGGCGGGCACCCGCTTTGCGGTGCAAAGCATTGAGCGCGACGCCGAGCGCGACGTGGGCACCTTTGTGTTCTTGAACGCCCAGCAGCAAGAGCTGCAGCGCGAGATCCGGCCCGACTACACCCGCTACGACGCGCGCGAGCGCGACTGGTACACCCGGGCCATGACGCACAGCGGCGTGGTGCGCACCGAGCCCTATGTGTTTTTCACCAACCGCAAACAGGGCCTGACCCTGGCCCAGCGCACCGCGGTAGAGGGCGTGGTGGTGGGCATTGACATTGAGCTGGACACCTTGTCCGACGTGCTGCGCCGCCAAAAGCTCACGCCCCATACGCAGATGGTGCTGATGGACAGCCAGCGCCGGGTGCTGGCCAGTGCCAGCGCAACGCCCCTGCCTGTGCCCACGGACGCCCAGGGCAAGCCGCGCCTGGCAACCTTGGCTGATTTGGCGCTGCCGGCACTCTCCAGCTTGGCCGCTGCGCCCCTGCCCCGCGATAGCCAGCCGCAAGCCGTGCATACCGACACCGGTCGCTGGCAAGTCGTGGTGATGCCGCTGCAAGAGCAAGCGCAGCAGACGGTGGTCCTGGCCTTTGCGGTGCCCGAAGACGAGCTGTTGGCCGGCGCCCGAGCCCTGCGCGACGAGCTGCTGCTGGCCATCATCGCGACCTTGTTGCTAGCCCTGCCTGCAGGCTGGTGGATGGCGCGGCAGATCTCGCGGCCCGTGCAGCAGCTGGCGCGCCACGCCCGAGCGGTGGAGCAGTTTGATGTCAGCACGCCCGTGGATGTGCATTCGGTGGTCAAAGAGGTCGACGATTTGGCGCGCGCCATGCAAAGCATGAAACGCACCATCCGCCGCTTTCTGGACATCAGCACGGCCGTGGCCTCGGAAGAAAACTTTGACCGGCTGATGCCCCGTCTGCTCAACGAGATGATTGACGCCGGCGAGGCTGCCGGCGGCTTGCTCTTCCTGGCCGATGGCCAAGGCCGCACGCTGGAGCTGGTGGTGGCGGCCCACTTGGCCGAGACCCAAACCGTGGCTGACCCCCAAGCCTTGCCGCCCGAGGCCTGGCCGCAGGTGCTGCGAGAGGCCGTGGCTCGGCCCGGGGCGGGCGCCCTGGCTGGGCAGGTGAGCGCCGACGAGCTGCGGCGTGTGCTGGGCGCCGTGCTGCCCCAGCGGCGCGGCGACGCCGACCACGACGCCGTGGCGGTACCGCTCTTCAACCGCCAACATCAATTGGTGGGCGCCTTGCTGCTGATGGACGTGCGCCGCAGCGACCAGGCCATGCTGAGCTTTGTCAGCGCGCTGTCGGGCACGGCGGCGGTGTCGCTGGAGACGCGCGAGCTGATCCGTGCGCAAAAGGAGTTGTTCGAGTCCTTCATCCGCATGATCGCCTCAGCCATCGACGCCAAGAGCCCCTACACCGGCGGCCACTGCGCTCGTGTGCCTGAACTGACCAAAATGCTGGCCCGCGCGGCCTGTGAAGACCAAGACGGTGCCTTTGCCGACTTCCAACTCAAGCCCCAAGACTGGGAGGCCGTGCATGTGGGCGCCTGGCTGCACGACTGCGGCAAGATGACCACGCCCGAGTTTGTGGTGGACAAGGCCACCAAGCTTGAAACCCTGTACGACCGCATCCATGAGATTCGCATGCGCTTTGAGGTGCTTAAGCGCGACGCCGAAATCCGCATGTGGAAGTCGGTGGTGGCGGGCGAGGTCAGCAGCGTGGCCCACGCCCGCTTGATGCATGAGCTGGCCGAGTTGGATCATGAATTCCGTTACGTGGCCATGTGCAACGAAGGCGAAGAGTTTGTCTCGCCCGAGCGCGCGGCCCGCCTGCGTGAGATCGGCAGCCGCACCTGGATGCGCACGCTGGACGACCGCATCGGCATCTCCCGCGAAGAGCGCCAGCGCAAGGCGGCGGCCCAGCCCGCGCCCACCTTGCCCGTGGCCGAGCCCCTGCTGGCTGACAAGCCCGAGCACCTGATCCCGCATGACACACCGCCGGTCACCGCCCCCGGCAACCGCTGGGGCTTCACCATGGCCGCACCGGAGTGGCAATACAACCGAGGCGAGCTGGCCAACCTCAGCGTGCCGCGCGGCACGCTCACGCCCGAAGAGCGCTTCAAGATCAACGACCACATCGCGCAGACCATCGTGATGCTCTCGCAACTGCCGTTCCCCAAGCACTTGCAACAGGTGCCTGAGATCGCCGGCAGCCACCACGAAAAAATGGACGGCACCGGCTACCCACGCGGCCTCAAAGGCCCCGAGATGAGCCCCGTGGCCCGCATGATGGCGCTGGCCGATGTCTTCGAAGCCCTGACCGCCGTGGACCGCCCCTACAAAGAGGGCAAAAAGCTGTCCGAGGCCATCCGCATCCTCTCCTTCATGAAGCGCGACGGCCACATCGACCCCGACGTCTTCGAGCTCTTCCTGCGCTCCGGCGTCTACCGCCTCTACGCCGCCCAGTTCATGAAGCCTGAACTGATCGACACGGTGGATGTGGAGAGCTATTTGGCCAAGCGCAACACGGACTTTGCGGTGTTGAGCTGAGGAGTACCAGAAGCGAGTGGGCGGGCTGTGGGGTTGAGGGGCGACTCAAGCGTAGGCGTAATCGCCACCCTTTTGGAGTGCGGCTTGGTAGGCCGGGCGGGCGTGGATCTTTTGGAGCCAGGCCATGGTGGCCGGGCGCGAGGTGCCGAGGCCTGCGCGTGAAACCGCAGCTTCGAGCGGGAAGCTCATCATGATGTCGGCGGCGGTCAGGGCATGGCCTGCGAACCAGGGGCGCGAGGCCAGCACTTGCTCCACGTAGTCCAGGTGGACGTCCACCATGGGCTGTACCTTCTTCACCGCGATCCCGCCGATCAGCGGCACTTTGCTCATGGCCAGCATCAGCAACAGCGTGGGCATGACGGAGCCTTCGGCGTAGTGCAGAAACTGGCGGTAGTGGCGCAGGCCTTCATCAGGGTCAGTGGGGCCGAGGCGCCCGGTTTTCTCCACCAAGTATTCACAGATGGCGCCGGTTTCCACCAGCTTGAGCGGGCCGTCCTCCAGCACGGGCGACTTGCCCAGCGGATGCACCGCCTTGAGCTCGGGCGGGGCCAGCATGGTGGCTTTGTTGCGCTGGTAGAAGCGGATCTCGTAGGGCAGCTCCAGCTCTTCGAGCAGCCACAGCAGGCGTTGCGAGCGGGAGTGGTTCAGGTGGTGAACGATGAGGGACATGCGCTTTTCCAGCAAGGCGAAAGATCTGGAGGGTGGTGGCTTCAGAGGCCACTGGAGCGTGAAGTCTCTTGAGAGGCCTTTGTGTGCATGAAGCTCAGCTCAATGCTCATGCGCCGCCCGCCAGCCGTTCATCACATCCAGGCGCTCGGCCTTGGCGGCAAAGTCTTTGTCGAGCAGGTCACCCAGGTCGGCGGCATCGACTTGTTCGAGGCTGCGCCCAGCGCCATTCGGCAGGGGCCATGTGGCCAGCGGGGCGGGGTGATGGCTGATGAGCCGCCATTCCAGCGCGCCTGATGGGCCTGAGGCTCCATGGCTGCTTCGGCGGGTGATCCTGAGCGGCAGTTGCAGGGCCTCGCTCCAGAGTGCTTCTTGGGCAGGGCCGCCTGAGGTGCCGCCGCCCAGGGTCAGCCGCCACTGGCCGGCGGTGCTGTCGGGCGATGATGCCCAAGCAGCTAGGTCGGCAAAGCGCTGCAGGGCGGGCCAATGCGGCCGCAGGCCCAGGGTCAGCAGCTCGCCGGGGCTGTAGTGCACACTGCGGCGGTCGGCCAAGAAAAAGCGCTCAAAGCTGACTTGGCCTTGGGGGCTCAAGCGCCAGACTTCTTCGTGCTGCGGCTTGATGAGGTGGACGCTGTCGGCCTGGCGATAGAAGTACCAGTCTTGCACCGGCCCGCTGGGGACTTGGCGCACTTGGAAGTGGGCTGCCAGGGGCTGCGGAGCGCCTTGCATCCAATGGGGGGGGCTGGACGCAGGGGCAGCCGTCGGCAAAGCCGGGGCGGCAGCCAAAGCGCCCGCTGCGGGCAAGAGGCCGACGGCGAGCAGCCCGCCCAGGAGAGTGCGGCGCCGCAAAGCCGGCCTTGGCGATGAGGCGTCTCGCCGGGCAGCGGCTGCGGCCACTGCCCACACCTCCGCCCGAAAGCCTCGGTCAGAAGCCAAAGGCATGGCGCATGACGTGGAAGATCCAGTGCTGCTCCATGGAGCCGCGCACAAAGTGGGCGCGCGGGCCTCGGGCGTAGACGGCCACTTCTTCGCCACCGTGGGTTTCAGAGCTCAGGGGCACGGTGGCCTCTTGCAAGAAGTTCAGGTCAGCCGTGTTCACCCCGGTCAGGTCGGGGCGGCCGCCTTTGCGGGCGCCGGGGCCGTTGGCATAGCCCAGGGTGGTGTAGGGCAGGCCGTTGGCGTCTTTGGACAGGGCCGGGGCTTGGCCGTCGACCTCGGGGACATCGCGCACCAAGCCCAAGATGTCATTGCCTCGGTGCGGATAGCCTGCCACGGTGAAGGTGTGGCTATGGTCGGCGGTGACGATGATCAGCGTCTCGCTCTCTTTGGTCAGTGCCATGGCAGCCCGCACGGCGTTGGAGAGCTCGATGGTGTCGCGCAGGGCGCGCGCTGCATTGCCGGCATGGTGGGCATGGTCGATGCGGCCGGCCTCGATCTGCAAGAAGTAGCCCTTGGGTTGGCGCGCCAGCAACTCGATGGCCTTGCGCGTCATTTCCGTGAGCGATGGCTCGCCTGCAGGGTCTTGGGCGCGGTCGGCTTCATATTGCAAGTGCGAGGGCTCAAACAGACCCAGCACGAAGGGGTCGTCTTGCGTCTTGCCGGCTGCAGTGATGGACTCAAATTGCGCTTTATTCCAGACAAATCGTGCTTGCTTTCCCCGGCTGGCCAGCCACTCTTGCGTCAGGTCTCGGCCGTCCAGGCGGCGGCCTTGCAGCTTGGGATATTCCGGGTCTTGCACCGGGCCGCTGGCATTGGTTTTGGGCAAGAAGTTGGTGCGCCCACCACCCAGCACCACGCGCAGGCTTTGGCGCACGGTGGGCGAGACTTCAATCAACTGGCGGGCGATGTCCTTGACCTCGCAGCCCGCCGGCAAGTTGGCGTCGGACTCCCAATCCCGCATGGGCGTGTGGGCGTAGTTGGCCGCCGGCGTGGCGTGGGTGATGCGCGCCGTGCTGACGATGCCGGTGGCCTTGCCCTTGGCGGCCGCCAGCTCCAGCAAGGTGGGTACGGTGGTTTGCGCCAGCCGCGCGGCATTGCATTCGCCGCGGGCGGTTTCATGGGTGACGGAGAGCATGCCCTCGCGAGTTTTCACGCCCGTGACCATGGCGGCCATGGTGGGGGCAGAGTCTGAGGTTTGCTGGTCCCAGGAGTAGGTCTTGGACAGACCCAGGTAGGGAAAAGTCTCGAAGGACAGGCGGTTCTCTTCGCCGGGCTTGCCCTGCAACTGGCCTTCCAGAATGCGCGCGGCCGTGAGCGTGGAGATGCCCATGCCATCACCCACAAACAAGATGACGTTCTTGGCCGGTGTCGCGATGGGCTTGAGCGCCTTGCCTTGGGCGATGAACTGCTGGCCCTGGGTGACCCAGTCCTTCACGCTTTCAGGGCCTTGCACGGCGGGTGTCGCAGCCAGGGCGGCTTGAGCCCAGGCCAGCGTCAAAGCCAGGGCCAGGGGAGTGGAGTGATGCAACATAGACATTCGGCGCTCGGTGCGCCGGGCTTACTTGACAGGAATGGGCGTGCTGCGCTCCACCGCCACGGCGGTGACGCTGTTTTGCGGCGAGCCTTCAATCACGCGGTCGGAGTAGGTGAGGTAGACCAAGGCATTGCGCTGGGTGTCCACCATGCGCACGATGCGCAGCTTTTTGAAGACCAGCGAGATGCGCTCGTTGAACACCTCTTCTTGCTGCGGCAGGGGCTTGGCAAAAGAGATGGGGCCGACTTGGCGGCAGGCGATGGAGGCTTCTGACTTATCTTCGGCCAAGCCCAATGCGCCCTTGATGCCGCCGGTCTTGGCGCGCGAGACATAGCAGGCCACGCCAGAGACCTTGGGGTCGTCATAGGCCTCGACCACGATTTTGTGGTCGGGGCCGATGAACTTGAAGACCGTGTCCACCTCGCCAATGCTTTCTGCGTAGGCCGTGTTGAGCCCGACCAGACTGCAAGCTGCCAGCGCAGCCAGGGAGAGGAGCTTGCGCATCACTTGTTCTTCAGCTTGCCACGCACCGGCACCACGGTGACAGGCGCGACGGGGCGGTCTGAGCCAATGGGCTTGGCCGGGCCGCTTTCCTTTTTGGGCTTCTTGGCTTCTTTGCTGCTGCGTTGTTCCTTGCCCATGATTCCTCCTGGTGGTGGGGCTGCCTGCAGCCCGGTTGGGCTGTACGCTGGATTGTGGCGCTTAAGTGGGGCGAATCAAGGGGGGCTGCGCGACAGTCCCTAAGACCGCATGGGCCACGTCTTCGATCCCGCCATCATCCAGACGTGCTGCAGCGATCGGCCGCCGCTCCGCCCATCGCTTGAAGTTGCCACTCTGCGAGCGGGCGTACAGCGGGTCATAGTGTTGGGTGGCCAGCGCTTCAAACAAGGGTGCCAGGGCTTGTTCATGGGCCCAGGCTTGCCATTGGGCCACCACCTGCCCGCCGTGGGCCTCGCGCAGGACAGACAAGCGGCGGGCCAGCGCAGCGGGGTCATCCCCCAGGTAGGCGTAGTCGCGCAGCAGATAGGCCAGGCGAGTCTCCACACTGGCGCAGATCTCCAGGCAAGGCGCGGCGCGCAGGCGCTCGACCAAGGGCGTGGGCAGCGCGATCTGCCCAATCTTGCGACTCTCCGCCTCTATGAACACCGGGCGGTTTAAGTCCAGTCCTTCCAGCACCGTGGCCAAATGCGTCTCAAACGCCTTCTGGCTGGGCTGGGCCTGGCCGGGCCAGTGGCCCAGCAGCGAGCCTTTGTGCCGCGCCAAGCCTTCCAGGTCGATGACCTGCGCGCCTTGAGCCGAGAGTGCATGCAGCACCCGAGTTTTGGCGCTGCCGGTGGGGCCGCACAGCACCTGCAGCGGTAACTGCGGGGCGATGCGCGCAATGGTTTCGATCACATGCTGGCGCCAGCGCTTGTAGCCGCCTTGCAGTTGTTGGGCATCCCAGCCCACCATGCGCAGCCAGGTCACCATGGAGCCGCTGCGCATGCCGCCGCGCCAGCAGTACACCAGCGGCTTCCAGCTACTCGGCATGCCTGCCAGGCTCTGCCGCAAATGGCGGCCCAGGTTGGCTGCCACCATGCCGCCGCCCAAGCGGCGCGCCTCAAACGCACCGTGCTGCTTGTAGAGCGTGCCCACGATGCGGCGCTCTTCGTCGTCCAGCACCGGCAAGTTCATGGCACCGGGCAGGTGGTCTTCAGCAAACTCCAGGGGCGAGCGCGCGTCAATCACCGCATTGAACAAATGCCGGTCTGTAACGGTGGTGGGGCCGCGATGGGTCATGGGCGTGAGGCGGAAGGAGCAGAGCGGAGGTGAGGGCGCTTCATTGCGCGAGTTTCTCACGGCCTCCGCAGCCCATACGGAGGAAGACGCCCGCTATAGTCTTTGCGACCGCCGTGCAGACTGCCGGCACTTCATGTTGCCCTTGCTTGGAGAAGCGTCTATGAGGATCACTGTTTCCACCACTGTCGCCGCGCCACTGCCGGAAGTCTGGCGTGCCTACACCACCCCAGAAGACATCATGTGTTGGAACACTGCCTCACCGGATTGGCACACCACAAAGGCCACGGTTGACCTGCGGCCCGGCGGCAAGTTTTGCTCTCGAATGGAGGCCAAGGATGGTTCCTTTGGCTTCGACTTTGAGGGCGAATACACGCGAGTGGAGACGCATCGGCGCATTGACTATGCATTTGGCGACCGAAGCGCCACCGTTGTGTTCGACCAGGGCCCAGAGGGCGTCACCGTGACCGTCAGCTTTGACCCTGAAACGACTCATTCCGAGGAGCAACAGCGCGAGGGGTGGCAGTCCATCCTGGATAACTTTGCACGCTACTTGCGAGCGTAAGTCCTTGGGCGACGACCGTTGCTTTCATTGGTTGTGCGGCCTCAAGGCACAAACGTCAAAAACAAAAACGCCGCGAACACCACCAGGTGGATCGCCCCTTGCATCAGGTTGGTGCGGCCTGAACCCAAGGTGATGGCGCCGACGATAAAGGTCAGTACCAAGAGTGCCATGTCCTTGGGCACCAAGCCCAGGGTCAGTGGCAGATCGAGCCAAATGGATGCCAGCACCACCAGAGGGATGGTCAGGCCGATGGAGGCGAGAGCCGACCCAATGGCCAGGTTCATGCTGGTCTGAAGGCGGTTGGCCCGGGCAGCCCGGATGGCAGCCCAGGTTTCCGGGGCTAAGACGATGATGGCAATCAAGGTGCCCACCACGGCAGTCGGGGCCTGCCATTGGCGCACCAGCGCCTCCAAGGTCGGGGATAGCAATTTGGCCAAGCCCACCACGGAGACCAGGGCCACGATCAGGAGCGCAAAGCTGCCCACTGCTTGGTGGGCTGTCGGCGGTGTCGCATGCACGTCCTCATCCGCCGCATCTTGGGCGGGCAAAAAATAGTCGCGGTGGCGCACGGTCTGGATGAAGACAAACACCAGCCACAAGATTAGCGAGCCTGCCGCCACGAACAGCAGTTGTGAGGCCGTGTAGTTGGCTCCCGGCGCACTGGTGGTCAGGCTGGGCATCACCAAGACCAAAGTCGACATCACCACCAGCGCGGCCATGCCCGAGCCGGTGCCCTCGATGCGAAAGTTCTGCTCTTTGTGCCGCAGGCCGCCCGCCAACAGGCACACCCCCACCACGCCGTTGCAGATGATCATCACCGCAGCGTAGATGGTGTCGCGTGGCACCGTAGCCGCGTTAGCGCCCCCCGCCAGCATCATGGAGAGGACCAGCGCCACTTCGATCACGGTGACCGACAGCGCCAAGACCAGCGTGCCGTAGGGCTCTCCCACTCGGTGAGCAATGACCTCGGCATGGTGCACCGAGCTGATCACCGCCAGCACCAAGGCTGGGACGGCCAGCCACAACAGCACACTCAGCGTCGGCCAGATCAAGCCGGCGGTGAGAGTGGCAGCGCACAGCAGTGGGTAGGCAATGAAAGCATGCATGGCGGTATTCTGACCGCGATGCCGGGGCCATCATGATGGGAGCCGGGGATCGCCCCGGTCGTCCTTGAGGTCTCTGTCAGACGCCTCTCAGGGCTGATGGATCAGCGTCCGGGGCTGCTGATCGTGCGGCCATCGGGCCGCTCTGAGCCCTCGTGCTGTCCAGGCTCCATCGCATACTGGCCAAACGCGGGTTCGCGCTGCCAGGTGGGCGTGCCGGGCTCAGCACGCCAGCCTCTGAGGGGCAGTGAGCGCTTTGCAATGTGACGCCAGGTGCTGGCTTGGCGGCGCAAGGCCAATACGGCGGCCACATACTCAGCCGCCCGGCCGGCAAAATCGAGGCTGACGATGAAGCTCATGGTCGCATCACCCACGCCGTAGACAAAGGGCAGCATCAGGGTGCGCAGCAGCAATTGCGTGCCCGACTTGCCCAAAGAGTAGGCGGCGAGCTGGGTGTCGTCACGCCAGCATTTCAGAACTTGGGGAACGTAATACAGGGGAAGTAGAAGGCCGGCCGCCACATAAATCACCTGTGTGACGTTCATGCCTTGATCTCCCCGGAGCCGCTCTTGCGGACAACCTGCAAGTAGTGATAGCCCACGTTTTGCGTATCAAAGGCGACGCGAACGCCCGCCAGGTCGATCGGTCTCTTGAGTGCAGTTTGCAAGCTGCTGCGCTGGCCGTCCGGCACTTTGCTCAGGGCTGCACTGAGTACCGAGCCGTACATAAAGCCTTCAAACGCCGTGAGCGAGCGCAGCGCCTCAGGTCGCTTCGCCGCCTCGGCCAGGCGCCTGAAGCGGCCGGCCAATTCAGTGGTGCTGGAGCGTGGCAGCGGAAAGGCCGACACCAGGCCCAGGCCCGCGAGGCTCTTCTCGGTGGAGTCCGCCAATTGCCGCGTCGCGCAAAAAGACATGCAGAACACGGGGTTCATGAAGAACTTGGTGGTGCGCGCGTGCGTCACGCCTTTGACCATGGGCGCCACGATCATCAGCATCAGCAGTGCACCTGCTTTGTGCTGAATGTCCACCGCCTTGTCGACCGCCTGGATCACGTCTTTGCCCGTGCGCTCGGCCGCCACCGCCGATGCGATGGTCAGGCCCAATTTGGCCGCCGCCACTTTGACGTGCTCCATGGACGACTTGCCAAAGGCGTCGTCCGAATAGACCACGGCCAAGCGGTCCAGACCGGCGCCCTTGATCGTGGAGAGCATCAGCGTCAGCTCATCCGAAAAAGAGGCTCGCAGATGAAACACCAAGGGTGAGCCGTCGCGTAACTCGGCGGCCCCAGAGCGCAAGCCCACCACCGGCAGGCCACCTTTGATGGCCACCGGCAGTGCGGCCTTGGCATGGGGGGTGCCCACAATGCCCGAGGCGGCGATGATGCTGCGATCTTTGCTGAACTTGTCGATCAGGCGAACGGTCTCGTCCGCGCTGGCCTTGTCGTCTTCCCAGACGGGATCTATCTCTAATCCGCTTTGTTCGGCATGTGCAAAAGCCAACTCGTAGCCCAAGCGCAGGTCCGCAGCCACCTCGGCTTGCACCCCGGTGAAGGGCAGGGCCAGCCCGACCCTGACCTTGGGTGCAGCCCGCACCACGCTGGGCCATAGCAAACCCGATGACGCGGGCAACGCCAACGCGCCCGCGCCTTCCAACAACGTCCGCCTCTTCATTTTTTCCTCCCGAGCCTGATGAGCGCTCGGCCAACGATTTATTGCTCTCAGCCGTCAACGCCATCTTGGTGTCAAGAGGTTTGTTGCGGCGTCGTCTTTTTGGTTTATTGGCACTCTGAGTTAACTACAGAGGTGAGCCAACAAGCGAAAGTCTAAACGAGCTGGTGCTGACAAAGTCTGACGCTTAAGACTTGCGTTACAGCTAGACACACAACCCTGGCCTCATGAGCCTGTGGTGTGGCAAACGTCTTTGTAACCCCACGTCATGGCCGTGCGGTGACAGGCGGGTGCCTGGCGGTGAATCCACCGCATGGGCGTCGTCTGCTTGCAACGGAGTTGCGCTGGAAGTTAACGGGGTTTGTCTTCTTCAGCGCGAAGTGCAGGTGTCAGTGGTCGCGTCACCCTGCGGGTAGGGCATCGGCCGCTCAATCCACGGGCTTCTCGGTTTGAGGCAACATAGGCGGCATCTCTGTCACCCTTGTGGAGAACCCGATGAAACTCACCGTCAACGGCAAAGCCGTGACCCTGGATGCCGACCCCGAGATGCCGCTGCTGTGGGCCTTGCGAGAGGATTTGCAGCTGACAGGCACCAAATTTGGCTGCGGCATGGCCCTGTGCGGGGCATGTACGGTGCATCTGGACGGCCAGCCCGTGCGCGCTTGCCAGACCCCGCTGTCGGCAGCAGCGGGCAAGCGGGTCACCACCATTGAAGGGGTAGGCGCCAGCAAGGTGGGCAAGGCCGTGCAGGCCGCTTGGGTGGCGCAAGATGTGCCGCAGTGTGGCTACTGCCAGTCGGGCCAGATCATGAGTGCTTGCGCGCTGTTGGCCAAGAAGGCCAAGCCCACGGATGCCGACATCACCCAGGCCATGAGTGGCAATCTGTGCCGCTGCGGCACCTACAACCGCATCCGCGACGCTGTCAAAGGCGCGTCGGTGATCTTGACGGCAGGAGCCTGAGCACCATGAGCAAGACCACTCCCACCGAGGACACCTTGTCCACCACGCGCCGTGGCTTTTTGGCGGGCTCTGGCGCTACCGCGCTGACCTTGAGTTTTGCGTTGCCCAGCACCAGCCGTGCGGCGGCCACTGCCGCCAGTGACTTCGTCCCCAACGCCTGGCTGCGCATCACGCCCGATGGCGAGATCACCATCCTGTGCGGCTCGGCTGAGATGGGCCAGGGCGTGCTGACGGCCATCCCGATGATGATTGCCGAGGAATTGGATGCCGACTGGCGCCGCGTGCGGGTGCAGCAAGCCCCCGTCGACAAGGCCTATGCCAACCCGGCGTTTCAGATGCAGGCCACCGGCGGCTCCACCACGGTGCGCGGCCATTGGGAAGTCGTGCGCAAGGCCGGCGCTGCGGCGCGCGCCATGCTGGTGGCCGCCGCGGCTGAGCAATGGAAGACCACACCGGACAAGTGCCGCACCCAGGTTGGCCGGGTGATCCATGCGACCGATGGCCGCACGGCCCGCTACGGCGACTTGGTGGCCTTGGCTGCCAAGCAAACCGCGCCCGCCAACCCGCCGCTCAAGGCCGCCAAAGACTTCAAGCTGATCGGCCAGCCCCTGCTGCGCCTGGACACGCCGGGCAAGACGGATGGCAGCGCCAAGTTCGGCATCGATGTGAACTTACCCGGCATGCTGGTGGCCGTGATGCTGCGCTCGCCCCTGCCCGGCGTGAAGCCCGGCACGGTGGACGACGCTGGAGCCAAGGCCGTGAAGGGCGTCAAGCAAGTCATCAGCTTGCCCTCTGGTGTGGCGGTGCTGGCCACGGGCTACTGGGCCGCCAAAAAGGGCCGCGATGCCCTGAAAGTGAGCTGGGATTGGGGCGACAAGGCCGGCCTCTCCAGCGCCAAGATCAGCACCCAGTTGCGCGAGGCAGCGGCCACGCCGGGCGCGGTGGCCAAAACCGAGGGCGATGCTGCGGCCCAGCAGCCCGCTAAGCGCGTCGAGGCGGTGTATGAGGCGCCTTACTTGGCCCATGCCTGCATGGAGCCCATGAACTGCACGGCCTGGGTCAAGGCAGACGAGGTCGAGATCTGGGCCGGCACCCAAAGCCAAGGCCCGCTGCAGGGCATCCTGTCGCAAGTGGCGTCGGTGCAGCCCGGCAAGGTCAAGGTCAACACCATGATGCTGGGCGGGGGCTTCGGCCGCCGCTTTGCACCCGACTTTGTGATCGACGCGACCCTGCTCTCTAAGATCTCGGGCCAGCCCGTCAAGCTGATCTACACCCGTGAGGACGACATGGCGGCCGGTTACTTCCGCCCTGCTGCCGTCACTCGTTTCAACGGTGGCGTGGATGCGGCAGGCAAGCCGGTGTTGTTTACCGCCAGCGTGGCCTCGCCGTCCATCATGGCGGCCTCGGGCTTCATGAAGATTCCTGAGAGTGGTGTAGACAGCTTTGCGGTGGAAGGCATTGCGGACCACCCCTACGACATCCCGCATCAGCGCATCAGCTATGCGCGCGCCGAGCCGGGGCCGCAGGTCTGGTTCTGGCGTTCAGTGGGGCACTCGCAGAACAGCTTCTTCATGGAAGGCTATATCGACGAGCTGGCCCATGCGGCGGGCAAAGACCCGTTCGAGTTCCGCCGTGGTTTGCTGGGCAAGAGCCCGCGCCACCTCAAGGTGCTGGAGCTGGCTGCACAAAAGGCGGGCTGGGGCAAGCCGCTGCCCGCAGGCCGCCATCGTGGCATTGCGGTGGTGTCCAGCTTTGGCACCGTCGTGGCCGAGGTGGCCGAGGTCTCGGTCGCCAAAGACGGCACGCCCACCGTGCACCGCGTGGTGGCGGCGGTCGACTGCGGGCAGGTGGTCAACCCGGAGATCATTCACCGCCAGATCGAAGGCAGCGTGGTGTTTGGCCTCACGGCCGCGCTCTATGGCCAGATCACCTACAAAGACGGTCAGGTCGAGCAGGGCAACTTCCACAACTACCCCTTGATGCGTTTCAATGAAATGCCCAAGGTGGATGTGCATATCGTGCCCAGCACCGAGGCACCGGGCGGCATCGGCGAGCCGGGCACGCCGCCCATTGCCCCGGCCGTGGCCAATGCCCTCTTTGCGGCCACGGGCAAGCGCTTGCGCAGCCTGCCCTTTGACACGGCAGCACTCAAGAGCGCTTGAGCAGCCGCCCTCGGCCTGCGCGGGAGCGTGGGCCGAGTACCCCACATCGTGTGGGGATTACGGATGACGCCAAGCTGACAAATTCCTAAAGTCCGTCGATCCGCTTATCGGCGGCGAATCAGGCAGTGTCGTGGCAAAACGGAACCATCATCCGTGCCTGCGGTTGGGATGACTCTGCTCCTTCTTGGTCGTGTTGAAGGAGACCTCTGTGTCCAAACAACAATCGGGCGCCACGCAGCGCCGTCAGCTTCTCGCATTGGGGGCCGCCATGGCCCTGCTCCCGGCCGCCAGCGTTCGCGCTCAAGGCTGGCCTGCCAAGCCGCTCACCATGGTCGTGCCCTGGCCTCCGGGCGGCCCCTCAGACATTGCGGCTCGGCCCTTGGCCAAGGGGCTGCAAGAGGTGCTGGGGCAAACCGTGATCGTTGAAAACAAGGCCGGTGCCGGGGGCAATCTGGGCACGGCCGGTGTGGTGCAGGCAGCGGCTGACGGCCACACACTGCTGGTCACCTCCAGCGCGCCCATCGTCATCAATCCCAGCCTCTACAAGAAGATGGCCTTCGATCCGGCCAAGGATCTGATTCCCGTCACCAATGTGTTGCGCATGCCCTTGGTGCTGGTGACCCACCCAGGCCTGGGCGTTAACGATGTGGCCGCCCTGATGGCCCAGATCCGCAGCAAACCCGATGGCATGGTGATTGCCAACTCGGGCAATGGCACGCCTCAGCATCTGACGGCCGAGCTGTTCATGGACGCGGCCAAGCTCAAGCTCAGCCACGTGCCGTACAAGGGCTCGGCCCCGGCGATTGCCGACCTGCTGGCCGGCCATGTGCCCATGATGTTCGACAGCCTCGCGGCCATCATGCCCCACATCAAGTCGGGCCGCGTCAAGCCCTTGGCCGTCACGGCTTCTAAGCGCTCCCCCTTGATGCCCAACGTGCCCACCATGGCCGAGGCCGGCGTGCAGGGCGTGGAGTCCTATGCCTGGTACGGCTGCTTTGTGAAGGCCGGCACCCCACCGGCGGTGGTGGAGCAGCTCAACGCCGCCGCCATCAAGGTCATGAAGGCCCCAGAGTTCCAAAAGGTGCTGGCCGACACGGGCTCTGACTACGTGGGCGACACTCCCGCCAACTTTGCTCAGTTCGTCAAGGCAGAAGCGGTGAAGTGGGACCGCCTGGTCAAGCTCAGTGGTGCGACCATCGAGTAAGACCCACGCTGAGCCGCAGGCGGCAGGCCGCAGGCCGTAGCAGCTGCCATCGCTTGGCAGAAGGCGGCCCGATCGTGGCTCAGCAACCTGTCGTCACGGTGACAACTTGCGGGGGTACTCCGAGGGTAGAGGTCTCTGTGTACCGAGCGAGGCAAGCCGTTGGAGTCAGTGAATTGATGAGCCTGAACTCGGTGACTGCTGTGTTCAGTTCGTGAACGGTGTAGCCTGAGATCGTAATCCAGTCTTTGATACCTTGGGCATAGCCGCTGCGAGACTGGCCTGTCGGCCAGCCGTTCCAGGCTGCGCCATTGAGCCCAGAGGGCGCGTCAAACTTCGTGCCATGTAAGGCGACATAGCAGCCGGAAACTAGCAAGCACTTGTAGTAAGCCATTCTGGCTGCTCCCGTGATTTCGGCGGCCGTTCGTGTGACCACAGCGATGCGAGCGTCGCGCTGGAAGTCGCTGAACTTGGGCAATGCCGTGGCAGACAGGGCACCCAGAATCACGATCACGCAAATCAACTCAATCAACGTGAAGCCGCGTTGTCGGGTAGGGATGCGAAGCGAATGCGGCGGTGTTTCCCGGATGAACATTTGAAAGATTGACGGCCTGTCGCCACGGTGAGGGCTTGTTCCGACCTTTTCGGAGCTTGCCCCGAGGACTTGAGGTCGTGAAGCCTGGGATGGTGAATTGGGACCGCCTAGTCAAGCTCAGTGGTGCGAACATCGAGTAAGCCTGCCGCTACCATGCGCGCATGAAACCTTGGGCGCGCAAACCGGAGAGATGGTGGCTGCTGGCGTGGGCGCTTGGCGCGCTGCTGGCCGCCACTGTTTTGGCGCAATGGCGCCTGGGCACGTTGCGGGAGGCCTTTGACCTCGACGCGCGCATCGCCCACCGCTTGCTCAGCCAGCGCTTGGCCCAGCACGATGCGGTGTTGGTCACCTTAACGCTTTACTCGGCCCCGGCAGACGCGGCGGCCGCCGACGCCACCTTGCGCCAGCTCTACCCGCAGTTCTTGCAGGTGCTGCGCCAGCCGTCCGAAGGCCTGTGGCCTGCGGCTCAATGGGCTTCCGCCGAGGCACGCTCTCGCCAAACGGCCCAGGCTCAGGTGCTGCCCTTGCCGGCCTCACCAGGGCGCTATGGCCTGCTGCGGGCCGGGCCCCAAGGCACGGTGGCTTTGTTGATTGAGCTCTCGGCGGCGGTGCCCTGGGCCGAATGGCCGCTGCCCCGTGACACCAGCCCAGTGCAAGTCACCGTCTGGCAAGGCGGCCAGGCTTGGCTGCTGCAGCCGGGCCAGGGCGGGCAGGGGGCTTGGGCCTTTGAAGTGCGCAAGCCCTTGGCGTCAGAGAGCCAAGCCTTTGGCCTGCAACTGCAGCGCCAGGTGGGCTGGGCTGAACTGCCTTGGGCGGCCATGCTAGCGGCCGCATTGGCCTGGGGCGGCCTGCTGGCGCTGTGGCGCACCTGGCGCCGCCAGCGCGAGCAAAAGTCCCGGGCCGAGGAGCTGCTGCGCCTGGGTCAGGTGTCCCGTCTCAACGCGCTGGGTGAGCTGGCCGCAGGCCTGGCCCATGAGCTGAATCAGCCGCTCACCGCCATCGTGGCCAACACCCAGGCGGCCCGGCGCTTGCTGGACGAGGGCGAGGCAGAAGAAGACGCCAGCGCTGCGCGCCAAGCCATGAGCCAGGCCGTGGACCAAGCCCACCGGGCTGCCGATGTGGTGGCCCGCCTGCGCCGCACCGTGGCCCGGCCCGAGGCCAGCGACCGCATGGCGCTGGATGTGGCCCAGGCCGTGCAGCGCACCCTGCATCTGCTGGCGCCCGAGTTGGCGCGCGCAGAGGTTCAGGTGCAGCCAGACCTGCCGGCGCTGCAGGCGCTGGCCGAGCCCGTGGCGCTGGAGCAGGTCATCCACAACCTGCTGATGAATGCGGTGCAGGCCTTGGCCCAGGTGCCCGTGCCTGAGCGCCGCTTAGACATCCAGTTGCACGCCGAAGGCCCCTGGGCCGTGCTGCGCATCGCCGACAGCGGCCCCGGCTTCAGCGAAGACACCCGCCGCCGCCTCTTCGAGCCCTTCTTCAGCACCAAGCCCGAGGGCATGGGCCTGGGCTTGAGCTTGTGCGAAACCCTGCTGACCCGGCTGGACGGCCGCATCGAGGCCAGCCATCACGCGCCGCGAGGCGCCGTGTTCACCATCCACCTGCCGCTCGCCCCCGCATGACCGCGCCCCTGTCCCCGCTGATCCACCTCATCGACGATGACCACGCCGTGCGCGACAGCTTGGCCTTGCTCATCTCCACCGTAGGGCTGCGCGTGCAAACCTGGGCCGAGCCCTTGGCTTTCTTGAGCCAGTTTGAGCGCGAGGCCATCGGTGCCATCGTGCTGGACGTGCGCATGCCCGGCCTGAGCGGCCTGACCGTGCTCGACCAGCTCATTGCCCAAGGTGTGGATCAGCCCATCATCATGCTCACCGGCCACGGCACGGTGGAGATGTGCCGCCGCGCCTTCAAAGCCGGCGCGGCCGAGTTCCTGGAAAAGCCGGTGAACGACGAGGCCCTGCTCGAAGCCTTGCACAACGCCGTGCGCCAGCATGTGCGCTCGCGCGAGCGCCTGCAAGGCGACCGCCTGGCCCGCGCCCGATACGCCCAGCTCTCCGAGCGCGAGCGCGAGGTGCTGGGCCTGATCGTGGCGGGCCTGACCAACAAAGAAATGGGCCGCGCGCTGGGCCTCTCACCGCGCACCGTCGAGACCCACCGCGCCAACCTCTGCGCCAAGCTGGAGGCCTCTTCGCTGGCGCAGTTGATCCGCCACTATGCGGTGCTGGTAGAAGAGGGGGCTGGGGCGGCATGAGCGCGCTGCGTGGGCACAGCGCGGTGGGTTGATCCGTATGTTTACGGAGGCCCACGCGTCACCGCCCGGATGGCGGCCGCGCTGCATGGTTTCTACAGTGAAGACCGGTGTGATTCACCCCCCTCATTCACTTCGGAGAAGACCATGAACAAAGCCCTTGCCACCCTCACTCTGGCCCTGTTGGCTGCTTCAGCCACCCAAGCCCAAAGCGTGCGCACCGAGCGCAATATGTCGCTGGATCTGGCCAGCCAAATCGCCAGCCACGCCGTGGCCGCCTGCGCCGCCAATGGCTATGCCGTCACCGCCACGGTGGTTGACCGCGCAGGCGGCGTGCGCGCGGTGCACCGGGCCGATAACGCCGGCCCCCACACCTTGGGCGCCAGCCACGACAAAGCCTTCACCTCGGCCTCGGCCAAGAACAACACCCTGGCCATGATGGACGGCGCGCAAAAGAACCCCGCCGCCGCCAACCTGGTCCACATCCCCGGCTTCTTGCTGCTGGGTGGCGGCGTGCCGGTGCGCGTGGGTAACGAAGTGATCGGCGCGGTGGGCGTGGGCGGTGCGCCCGGCGGCCACTTGGACGAGCAGTGCGCAGTGGCGGCCTTGGACAAGGTCAAGGACCTGCTGAAGTAAGCCGCCTTACTGCTTCAACAACTCCGCCACATCCTGCTGCCCGCCCAGGCGCTCGCGCTTGGGGTCGGGGCTGACACGGCGGATCCAGATGCTGGCCACTTGCTGGGGGAATTGCTTCTGGATCTCGGCATAGACCTCGGGGTCGCGCTCGCCGTCGTCGCCCACCAAGATGAACTTGACCTCGGGCAGGCTCTTCATGATTTGCTGGATGCGGGCCACTTTGTAGGCCTGCTGGTCGGTCAGCGGGTCGGGGCTGTCGCTGCTGACCTCCTTGAGCATCAGCACGCCGCGTGGGAACTGTTGCTTGGCCAAGAAGCGCCGCACGCTGTCGGTGAGCTGCTTGGGTGAGCCGGAGACATAGAACAGCGGTGTCGCTGCCGGGCTGGGGTTCTGGTGGGTCAGGCGGCCATACAAAGCGGCCATACCGGGCACGGCTTGGCGGGCTTCGGGCGGCACGGTCAGGCTGTTCTTCAGCAGCTTGGTGGTGCTGGGGACTTGGCTGACCAAAATGGTGTCGTCAATGTCCGAGATGATGCCCACACGGTTGCGCGGCTCATGCACCAAGAGGCCGGCTGGGCTGCTGGCGCTTGGGCTGCTGATCTCATGCCAGCCGGGCTTCAAGCCCAGCGCTTGGTTGCTTTGCAGCAGCCAATAGCCCTTGCTGTCACTGCGGGTGGCCCAGCTCAGCTCGCCCACCTTCCAGCTCACTTCACCCTCGGCAGGGTCAGCCGCCAGCACGCGGGCGCTGCGATACAGCGTGCTTAAGCGGCCGGCATCAGGGGCTGCGGGCTGGTGCTTGTCTTCCGTTAAGCGGCCTGAGAAGCGATAGCCCTGGGCGCTGGCCCACGCATCGTCCACGATGTTTTGGCCCGCCGCCCAGGCCGTGCTGGCCGTGAAGGCGGCCAGCAGCAGGCCCACACCCAGGGCTGGGACAGGCCAGGGCCGCCACCCGGCCGGGTGACGTGGCTTCGGCGGGAGGATGGCCGTGGCTGGTGGGCAGAGAAAAGCGGCGCTCATGCAATGGGCTGTTTGGAAGAGGCGGACACTGTACCCGAGGGCAGGCCCCAGGATGAAAGCGCTCTCTGCGCGCTTTACACTTGCCGCTGATCCCCGGAAACCGATGTCATGAGCAGCGCCCCCCCCAAGACCAAAAGCAAGGCTGGCCCCGTCACTATTGAGATGGTGGCCGAGGCGGCAGGGGTGTCGCTCAGCACCGTCTCGCGCATCCTGAACGGCACGGCCGTGGTCAGTGCGGCCAAGAAGCAGGCGGTGGACGAAGCCATAGCCGCCCTGGGCTTTGTGCCCAACCCCATGGCGCGCGGCCTGGCCGGTGGGCGCACCCTGAGCATTGGCGTCGTGACCCAGGCCATGGACAGCCCCTTTTATGGAGCGGCCCTGCGGGGTATTGAGGATGAGCTCGACAGCGTGGGCTACAGCCCACTGTTCGTCAGCGGCCACTGGGACGCCAAGGCCGAAGCGCGGTGCATCGAGGTGCTGCGCTCACGCCGGGTGGACGGCATCATCGTCTTGACCGGCCGCATTGCCGACAGCGCGCTCAAAGCCACGGCCAAGCAATTGCCGCTGGTGGTGGTGGGGCGGCAGCTCAAGGCGCCCAATTTGTTCTGCATGCACTTTGACAACTTCGAAGGCGGCCGCCTGGCCACGCAGCACCTGACTGATTTGGGCCATCGCCGCATTGCCTTCATCTCCGGCCACCCCGAGCACCCGGATGCGCAAGACCGCTTCAAGGGCTACAAGGCGGGCTTGCAGGCGGCGGGCATTGCGTTTGACCCCGCATTGGTGGTGCCCGGTGAGTACCACGAGGTCAGCGGTGTGTTGGCCGTCGAGCAGTTGCTCGCCTCGCGCCAGCAGTTCACCGCTATTTTTTGCGCCAACGACCAGATGGCGCTGGGCGCGGCTCTGGCCCTGCACCGCCGCTCGCTGCGTGTGCCCGACGATGTCTCGCTGGTCGGCTTTGATGACTTGGCCAGCTCCATGTACACCATCCCGCCGCTCAGCACGGTGCATCAGCCGGCCTATGAGCTGGGCCGCATGGCCTCTCAGGCCGTGCTGCAATTGCTGGCAGGGCAGGTGCCCACGCTGGTCTTGCCCGCGCCGCGCCTGATCGTGCGCGAGTCCAGCCGGCGCCGCCCTGGCTGAGGCCCCAGTTAGGCGTAGCGTGGTGTTTGCACCCGGCCGCGCATCCCGTCGGCCTGGAAATTGGCGCAGCCTCCACAACCCTGATTGACATCTCAGAGTGCCTGCGACTATAGTTTTGAAAGCGCTTTCAAAAACGACAACGCACAGCAACGGAGACAGGTATGAATGTGGGCAAGTCAGGGCAAGTCCCTGCCAGAAAGGCTGGCCGACGGCGGCTGGCCGCTGGGCTGTGCGGCGCTGTGGGTTTGGGCGTTTTGTTCGGCGCCACCGGGGCCTGGGCACAGGCTGCACCTCCGGCGCGCACGACCTTGGTGGTGGCCGCATACCCCGCCGTCGATGAAATCGTGCGCAAGGCGCTGCCCGCTTGGCAGCGACGCCACCCCACGGTGGATGTCAAAGTGGTCAGCCGGGCCTTTGCCGACCACCACACCGCCATGACCACGGCGCTGTCCACCGCCTTCTATCTGCCCGATGTGATGGCCCTGGAGGTCGGCTATGTGGGGCGCTTTGCCCAGGGGGGCGGTCTGGAAGACCTGCGTGAACAGCCCTATGACATCCAGCGCTTCCAGCAGCGCTGGGTGCCCTATGCCCTGGCCCAAGCCACGTCTCGCAAGGGCCGTATCGTGGCGGTGCCCTCGGACATTGGCCCGGGCACCATGCTGTATCGCCAAGACATCCTCAGCAAAGCCGGTTTGACCGAAGCGGACTTGACGGCGACATGGGAGGGTTATGTGCAATCCGGCGTGCAGATCAAGGCGCGCACAGGGGCCTATTTGATGGCCCATGCGCGGGACCTCAAGGACATCTTGATCCGGGTGGGCATTGCGCAGGGCGATGGCCTCTACTTCGATGCCAACAACAAAGTGCTGGTCAATTCGCCGCGCTTTGTGCGGGCGTTTGAGCTGGCCCGCAAGGTGCGCCAAAACAAGCTGGATGCCCGCGTGGGGACTTGGTCCAACGAGTGGTCCGAGGGCTTCAAGCGCGGCAGCTTGGCAACCCAGATCTCCGGCGCCTGGCTGGCCGGCCACCTCAACAACTGGCTGGCCCCGGCCACCAAGGGCTTGTGGCGCGCCGCCCCTCTGCCGCAAGGCGCATTCGCGGCCTATGGGGGCACCTTCTTTGCCATCGCCCGGGGCGCACCGGCTGCCAACAAGGCTTTGGCCTGGGACTTGATTCAACACCTGACGCTCCAGCGCGATCAACAGTTGGCCGCCTTCAAGGCGCATGACGCCTTTCCGGCCCTGACCGAAGCCTTGAATGACCCCTTCTTTGAGGAGCCGCTGCCATTTTTGGGTGGCCAGAAGGCGCGCCTGCAGTGGCGCGACGCCACCCAGCGCATCACAGCCGTCAGCGTGCACAAGCAAGATGCTTTTGCCGACGAAGTGATCAATACCGAACTCGACAAGGTGCTGGACCAAGGCAAAGACATTGCCACGGCCTTGGCCGACGCCGAGCGCCTGCTGCAACGCCGCGCCAACCGCTGAGAGCACCGCTGACGCCATGAAATTTCCTGCTGCACTTCGCCTCTCGCCGCGCTGGACGCCCTATGTGTTGATCAGCCCGTTCCTGATCCTGTTCGGCGTTTTTGGCCTGTTCCCGCTCTTGTTTTCCTTGGCCTTGGCCTTCCAGACCTGGGAGCCGACCAGTGGCTTGGCGGCCATGGAGTTTGTGGGCTTTGACAACTTCATCTTTGCGCTGCAAGACGAGTGGTTCTGGAAGTCGCTGCGCAACACCGGTTGGCTGGCCGTGGCCTCGGGCGTGCCTCAGCACTTGGTGGCCATTCCTTTGGCGGTGTTCATCCATAACGCCTTCAATCGCAGCCGCAATGCGGTGGTCGGGGCCTACTTTTTGCCCTACATCACCTCCACCGTGGCCATTGCCATCTTGTTCAGCTCGCTGTTCTCCACCGACTACGGCCTGATCAACCAGGCCCTGCTGTCCTTGGGCCAGGTGCCAGGCTTGGGCTGGCTCATGCCCGACGCACCGATTGACTGGATGGGGCGGGCCCAGAACATCAAGCCGGCGGTCTCGATGATCGTGTTCTGGCGCTATGTGGGCTTCAACGTCGTGCTGTACTTGGCCGCCTTGCAGACCATTCCGGCCGATCTTTACGAAGCCGCCACCATGGACGGCGCCAGCAAGTGGCAGCAGTTCTGGTGCATCACCTTGCCCAGCCTGCGGCCCATGATCTTCTTTGGCGTCACGCTCAGCGTCATTGGCGGCCTGCAGTTGTTTGAAGAGCCCTTCATCCTCACCCAAGGCCGGGGCGGCTCCGACCAAGCCGGCATGACCACCGCCATCTACCTCTACCGCATGGCCTTTGACTTCAACGACTTCGGTGCGGCCAGCGCCATGAGCTGGTTGCTCTTCATCGTGGTGGTGGCGCTCACCTGGGCTACCAACCGCGCCTTCCGCCCTCGTGGCTCTGCCGAGTGAGGGCCCCTGTCATGCACACGACTTCTGCTCCGCTGCGCACCGCGCCTTTGATGGCCTATGCCCTGGTGGGCGTGGGCGCGCTCATCATGCTGGCGCCGTTCTATTTCATGTTTGTCTTCGCCACCCACTCGCGCGAAGAGATCTTCAGCCTGCCGCCGCCGGTGTTCTTTGGTGACGACTTCTTGCTCAACCTGAAGATCCTGACCGAGCGCATCCCGTTCTGGCGCAATCTGGGCTGGAGCCTGTATGTGGCCTTGGCCAACACCGCCTTGACGCTGCTGTTCTGCTCCATGGCCGGCTATGCCTTTGCCATGTTTGAGTTCCGCTTCAAGGAGGCTTTGTTTGGCTTGGTGATGGCCACCATGCTGCTGCCGTCCTTCATGAACATGATCCCCACCTTCATGATCATGGATGTGCTGGGCTGGATCGACCAACCCCGTGCGCTCTACCTGCCCGGCGCGGCCAGTGCCTTCGGCATCTTTTTGATGCGGCAGTTTGTGGCCAGCTCCATTCCCAAAGACTTGGTGGAAGCCGCGCGCATGGACGGCTGCAGCGAGCTGGGCATTTACGCGCGCATCGTCCTGCCCTTGCTCAAGCCTGCCATGGGCACGCTGGGGCTGATCACCTTCATTGCCTCCTGGAACAACTTCATTGGCCCCCTGATCGTGATGCGATCGCCGGAGATGTTCACCTTGCCGCTGGCGCTGCGCAGCCTGCAAAGCCCGGTGGACACCGAGTGGGGTGCGCTGATGACCGGCTCGGCCATTGCCACCATTCCGTTGCTGATTTTGTTTGCCCTGTCTTCGCGCCAATTGATTTCTGGTTTGACGTCGGGCGCGGTCAAGTGAACCGCTGCCCATCATCTGCCCCACTCGACGCTTTCACGGCCCTCGTCCGCCCATGAACACTGCCCTTTACCTCGATCAAGCCCACCACTTCCCCCAGGAGTTTGTGTGGGGTGTGGCCACCAGCGCCTTTCAAATTGAGGGCGCTGCACGCACCGACGGCAAGGGCTTGTCCATCTGGGACACCTTTTGCCAGGTGCCTGGAGCGATTGCTGACGCCTCCAACGGTGACATCGCTTGCGAGCACTATCAGCGCTGGGAGAGTGACCTGGACATCGTGGCCAATTTAGGGGTCAGCGCCTATCGCTTCAGTGTGAGCTGGCCTCGCGTGCGCCCCGGTGGCCGTGGCGAATGGAACCCCAAAGGGCTGGACTTCTATGAGCGCTTGGTCGATGGCCTGCTGCAGCGCGGTGTGGCCCCCTACATCACCCTGAACCACTGGGACCTGCCGCAGGAATTGCAAGACCAAGGCGGCTGGGCCAACCGCGACACCGTGCACCGCTTCGTCGAGTATGCGGTGGGCTTGCACCAGCGCTTGGGCGACCGCGTGGTTTCGATTGCCACGCATAACGAGCCCTGGGTGATGGCCATGCTGGGCCATGAGATTGGCAATTTCGCGCCGGGCCTCAAGAGCCGGGCAGTGGCGGCACAGGTCTCTCACCACCTCTTGCTCAGCCACGGCTTGGCCGTGCAGGCCCTCCGGGCTGAGGGCTGCAAGGCCGACCTGGGCATTGTGCTGAACCTCTCGCCCACCCAAGCGGCCACCGACTCCGCTGAAGACCAGGCCCGCACGGTGCTGGAAGACGGCCGCTTGGTGCGTTGGTACATGGACCCGCTGTTCAAGGGCAGCTACCCCAGCGACGTGATGGCGTTTTTGGGTGACGACGCGCCGCAGATCCAAGCGGGTGACCTGGCCGCCATCCAAACCCCGCTCGACTTCTTGGGCGTCAACTACTACACCCGCTCGGTGATCAGTGCAGCCGGGCCTTGGGATGTCAAGCAAAGTGGCTTGGAGCTCAGCGACATGGGCTGGGAGATCTATCCCGAGGGCCTGACCCAGCTCTTGGTGCGCTTGCATCAAGACTATGAGTTGCCCCCCATGTTCGTCACCGAAAACGGTGGGGCGTTCAAAGACCAGCTGGACAACGGCCGAGTGCATGACCTGCCGCGCGTCAAGTACATCAAAGAGCATATTGGCGCAGTGGCCGAGGCCATGCGTCAAGGCGTCAAGATGGGCGGCTATATGGTGTGGAGCTTGCTCGACAACTTCGAGTGGGCCTCGGGCTATGAAAAGCGCTTTGGCATCGTCTATGTGGACTATGCCTCTCAGCAAAGAACACTGAAAGACAGTGCGCTCTGGTATCGCAATTTCTTGCAGCGACAAAAAGCATCCAGCCTGGTGGCTGTGAGCACAGGAGACTGATGTGGGACAGGTTCAACTCAAAGGCATTCGCAAGAGCTATGGCGATGTGGCCGTCATCAAGGGCATAGACCTGGAAGTGCGCGACGGTGAGTTCATGGTCTTTGTGGGGCCGTCGGGCTGCGGCAAGTCCACCACTTTGCGCATGATTGCCGGCTTGGAAGACATCACCGGCGGGGACTTGCTGATCGACGGCCAGCGCGCCAACGACTTGCGCCCGGCCGACCGTGGCGCGGCCATGGTGTTCCAGAGCTATGCCCTCTACCCGCACATGACCGTGGAAGAGAACATGGGCTTTGCGCTGAAGATGGCGGGCGTCGGCAAGGCCGAGCGTGCTCAGCAGGTGGGCCGTGCGGCCGAGGTGCTGCGCATCACCGACCTGCTCAAGCGCTTGCCCAAAGAGCTTTCAGGGGGCCAGCGCCAACGCGTGGCGATTGGCCGGGCCATTGTGCGCAAGCCCAAAGTCTTTTTGTTTGACGAGCCGCTGTCCAACCTGGATGCCGCCCTGCGCGTGAACATGCGCATTGAGTTGAGCCGCCTGCACAAAGAGCTGGGCACGACCATGATTTACGTGACCCATGACCAGGTCGAAGCCATGACCATGGGCGACCGCATTGCCGTGTTCAACAAGGGGCACATCGAGCAGTTGGGCGCGCCACTGGAGCTTTATAACCAGCCCGCCAACGAGTTTGTGGCCGGCTTCCTCGGGGCGCCGCGTGTGAACATGGTGGACAGGCCGAGCGCATCGGGCGCCGCCGCGCACCAAGCGCTGTGGGGCGCACTGGCCCATGATGCGGCCCCCACTGTTCAGCGGGTTGGCTTGCGCCCGGAGCACCTGCACGTGCTGGGCGCGGGCGAAGGCATTCCCGCCAAGGTCGAGCTGGCGGAGCACCTCGGGGATGTTTCCATCTTGCACCTGCGGGTCGAGGGCGCGGATCAGCTGCTCAGCGCCAAGGTGGCCGCAGGGCACAGCCAGATCGACACCGGCCATGTGGTGGGCCTGCGCCCGGATGCGCGCTGGGCCTTGCGCTTTGACGCCAACGCGCGCCGGGTGGCCTGACGTGAGCGGCAAGCGGCGCAAGGGCTGGCGACTGGTTTGGGCCGATGAGTTTGAGGGCGACCAGCTCGACCTCAGCAAGTGGGACTACGACCTGGGCAATGGCTTTTTTGACTACCGGGTGCACCAATGGGTGCCCGGCTGGGGCAACGAGGAGCTGCAGTACTACACCGACAGCCCGCGCAATGTGCGTGTGGCCCACAGTTGCGTGACCATCAGCGCCCGCAAAGAGCCCCTGCATGGCTGCGGCTACACCTCCGGCCGCCTCAAGACACGGCGGCGCGATGGGTCGCCCCTGTTCAACACGCTCTACGGCAGGGTGGAGTTCAAAGCCAAAGTGCCCTGGGGCAAGGGCCTGTGGCCCGCGCTGTGGATGCTGCCTCAAGACGACCGTTACGGCGGCTGGGCGGCGTCGGGCGAGATCGACCTGATGGAGATCGTGGGTGACAAGCCGCACGAGGTGCTCAACAGCCTGCACTTTGGCTCCAGCTTCCCCAAGCGTTCACTCATCACCAAGGCCTACACCTTGCCCGGCGGCAGCACCGTGGCCGAATGGCACACCTATGCCGTCGAGTGGCAGCCGGGGGAGATTCGCTTTTATGTGGACGATGTGTGCGTGTCCACCTATGACCACTGGTGGAGCTGCAGCAAGACCGATGCTGAAGGCGGGCGCGAGCCCAAGCGCGCCAGCGAGCTGAACCCGTGGCCGGCCCCTTTTGACCAACCGTTCTACCTCGTGATGAACGTGGCGGTGGGCGGCATCTTCCCCGGTGTGCCCAGCCCGGACACGGTCTTCCCGGCCGAGCTGGTGGTGGACTATGTCCGCGTCTACGAAAAGATCGGCGGCTGGGGCGAGACCCTGCCGCGCGGCCGAGGCCGCATGCCTTGGCAAACCAAACCCTAATCCGGAACCTTTGATGTCTAGACCCATGAATCACAGCCGAGCAGATCGGCTGGAGGCGGGCCTGCGCCTGTCCGAGCGGCACAGCGGCGCCCAGCTTGTGGCCACACACGCCGAGGCCACGCCCGAAGTGTGGTTGCCAGCGGCGCGCTCGGCCCTGTCCGCCCAGTTTGCGGAGCTGTTGAACAGCGGTGTGCATGGCCTGTGCTTCAGCCCTTACCTGGAGGGCCAAGCGCCGGGCACTGAGGTGAGCGAGGCGCAGATCCGTGCGCGCCTGCAGCCTCTGGTGGGGCGCTGCCGCTGGGTGCGCTCTTTCTCGTGCACCGAAGGGCACCAGCACACGCCACGCATCGCCCACGAGCTGGGCCTGAAGACCTTGGTCGGTGCTTGGCTGGGCACCGATGCCGAGATCAACGAGCGTGAGATCCAGGCCGTCATTGAGGTGGCCCGTGCGGGCCATGCCGACATCTTGGCGGTGGGCAATGAGGTGTTGCTGCGCGAAGACCTGCCGGAGGACGTGCTGCTGGCGGCCATTGAGCGTGTCAAGCAGGCGGTGCCGGGCGTGCCCGTGGGCTATGTCGACGCCTACTATTTGTTTGAATTGCACCCCCGCATCACGGCCGCCTGCGACGTGGTGCTGGCCAACTGCTATCCCTTCTGGGAAGGCGTGCCCCGCGAAGGCGCACTGGCTTACATGCAAAGCATGTTCCAGCGCACCCAGGCGGCTGCCGGTGCCAAGCCAGTGATCATCAGCGAGACCGGCTGGCCGGACCAAGGCACGGCTTTTTGGGGCGCGCAGCCCTCGACCGAAGGGGCGATGGCCTACTTTGTCGACACCATGCACTGGGCGGCCGAGGCGGGCATCCAGGTGTTTTACTTCTCCGCCTACGACGAGGCCTGGAAGGTCGGTGCCGAAGGCGATGTTGGGGCCTACTGGGGCCTCTGGGACAAAGACGGGAGGGCGAAGTTTGACTGAGCGCACCCCTTTGAACTTGCCGCAGGGCAATGCGATTTGCTACTCGGGCTACCGTGAGGGCCAAAGCCCTGGCGAGCAGATCTTCCCGAGCCGAGAAGAGATCCTCGAAGACCTGCTGATCTTGCAGAAAAACTGGACGCTGCTGCGCCTCTATGACTGCAGCCTGCATGCCGAGCGGGTGCTGGAAGTCATCGAGACCGAAGGCCTGCCCTTCAAGGTCTTGCTCGGCGCTTATCTGGCTGCCGAGTTGAACAACTTTGGCTGCCCGTGGGGCGGCACCTACACCGAGGAACAACTGGCCCTGAACCGCGCCGAGAACGCCGCCGAGCTGGAGCGCCTGATCCGCTTGGCCCAGCGCTACGAGGCTTTGGTGTTTGCAGTGGCCGTGGGCAACGAGTGCACGGTGGAGTGGTCCGACCATATCGTGGCGGTGCCGCAAATGGTGGCCTATGTGCAGCACGTCAAGCAAGCGCTGCGGCAGCCCGTGACCTTCTGCGAAAACTATGTGCCCTGGATCACCAAGCTGGCCCCGCTGGTGGAAGTGCTGGACTTCATCTCCGTCCACACCTACCCGGTCTGGGAATACAAGCGCATTGAGGAAGCCATCAGCTACACCCGCGACAACGTAGAGAGCGTGGCGCGGTGCTACCCCGACAAGCCGGTGATCATCACCGAGGCCGGTTGGGCCACCCACAGCAATGGCCGCGGCATGCCGCTGGAGCTGGTGTCAGAGTCCTTGCAAGAGGTCTATTACCGCGCCTTGATGAGTTGGTCCCAAGAGGCCGGCATCCTGACCTTTGTGTTTGAAGCCTTTGACGAGCCGTGGAAGGGCTCTCCCGACCCAATGGAGCCCGAGAAGCACTGGGGCTTGTTCACCGTGGATCGTCGCCCCAAGCTGGTGATGCAGGGCTTGTTTGGCCTGCCGAGCTGAGCGGCCCCCTCGGTGGTGGTGTCTTTCATACTGTTCGTAATAAAAGAATAGCTAAATATTCCGTTTGGCAATAAACTGGGCCGCAACAAGCCGTGGCCCTGTGCCGCGCGCGCTACCGCCCCGGTAGCCGTCTCCGAACTCTCACCTCGGGATGTCTGTGAGGCTCAGCACCGTTCACGCTGCTTTGAGTCTCCATCTCTGCGGGTTGATGACTCCTAATCCGTTTTCTTCAGCGCAGCCGATCAACTCTGGCGGCTGCGCTGCGCTTTGAAAGGCTCCACCATGAGCAGCAAACTTTATGTGGGCAACTTGCCCTACTCCGTCAATGACGCCAGCCTGCACCAGAATTTTTCTGAGTACGGCACCGTCACTTCCGCACGCGTGATGACCGACCGCGACGACGGCCGCTCCAAGGGCTTCGGCTTTGTGGAAATGGGCTCGCCCGCTGAGGCGCAAGCCGCCATCAACGGCCTGCATGGCCACACCGTGGACGGCCGCGCCCTGGTCGTCAACGTGGCCCGCCCCAAGGAAGACCGCGGCACTGGCGGCGGCGGCGGTGGCTATCGCCCCCGTTACTGATCCCAGCGTCTGAGGTCTTGCGACCTCTGGCCTGTCGATGAAGAGCCGACCCCTGTGGTCGGCTTTTTCACGTCTGGGGCGTGCGGCTCACCAGCAGTAAGTGGCGATAGAGCGCGCGGGCAGCTCGGTGCTGGCCCAGCCCTGCGCGCTGCCAATGGCAAAGGGCAGGGCGTCCTCGCTGCGGTTCAGGGCGATCAAGGCCACGCTGCCGTCGGGGTGGCGAAAGGCGATGACCTCCAGGCGCTCGCGCGAAGCTGCGCACAGAACGCGCTGAGCCCCGGGCCGCACAAAGCGGCTGAAGTGGCCGATGTAGGCATAGGAGTTCTGGCGGATGAGTTGGCCCGTGGCGCGGTCGGCCATCAGCGGTGCACTGCAGAGGTTGCCCACATGGTTGGGCCCGCCTTCTTCATTGAGCAGCAGGTTCCAGTCGATCCAGCCCTCGGTCCAGCGGTTCATGTCTTCGATCATGGACTTGGCATAGCGCTCGCCCAGCGCCCAGGAGCCATGGTGGGGCCCGCCTTCTTGGCAGCCCTCGGTGAACAGCAGGTGCTTGTCCGGCCAGGCGTCATGCACCAACTGAACGTGGTTGAAATGGTCTTCGCCGTACCAATGAAAGCCGCAGCCCCACACATAACGGGCCGCGGCGGCATCACTCAACACCACGCTGACGCGCTCCACCATGCGGTCTCGGTTGTGGTCCCACACAATGATGCGCACATGCCCAAGGCCCGCCGCTTGCAGCGCCGGGCCGAGGTGGTCCCGCACAAAGTCGCGCTCTTGTTCGGCGCTGTAGAGGCAGGAGTCCCAGCGCTGCAGCGCTTCGGGCTCGTTTTGCACCGTCACGCCCCAAATCGGCACGCCATGCGCGGCATAGGCTTGGATGAAGCGCACATAGCACTGGGCCCAGGCGGCACGGCAGTCTTCACGCAGCTCGCCGCCGTGGTTCATCACGCCGGTGGTCTTCATCCAGGCCGGTGGGCTCCAGGGCGAGGCCAGCAGCCTGATCTCCTGCCCGCTGGCGCGGGCCACTTCCTGTGCGGCTTTGATCATGGGCAACAGGGCTTGCTCGTCGCGGGCCATGCTGAAGCTCTCCAGCGCGAAGTCGTCCTCGCGTTCCACATGCGCGTAGTTGCCCAGCGCAAAGTCACAACTGTTCATGTGCACGCGGCACAAGGTGTAGCCGTGGCCGTCGTCGCGGCTGAAGCAGGCCTGCATGAACTCCCGCTGCTGCTGCGCGGGCAGGGCTTGCCAGGTCACGGCGGCAGCCTCGGTGAAGGCGGCGCCAAAGCCCAACACGGTTTGGAAGCGGCGGCTGCTGTCGACCCAAACGGTGGGCAGGCCATGGGGCACCGCGCTTTGCCAGCTCAGCGCCGCCTGGGGGCTGAGGAAGGCCGTGCTGTGTTGAGCGGTGAGGGTAGGGTGGATCATGAGCGTCAAAGAAAAAGGGGCCGAAGCCCCTGGATGGTGGAGTGGGCTTGCGCTCACTTGGACCAATAGATCTTGTCGATATAGATCTTGGTGTTGATGGCGCTGCCTTGGGCCTTGCCGGTGACGCCGTAGCGGTCGGCGATCACAAAGGGGTTGGTCACCTTGGTCAGGTCCAGCTTGGACTTGGCGGGGTCGGTCATGCCGAAGGCCATGGCGCCAAACGGGGTGATGGCGCTGATGGGAATCGACACCTCATGCCATTGGCCATCGTTGACATAGCCGTACTCGCCGCTGCTCAAGGGCAGGTAGACGTCATAGGCGCTGCCACCGGCCGTGGTGCCCGTCAGGAAGCCCACTTCCAGCTTGCCGGGATAGGTGGTCTTGATGCTGAAGTTCAGGCGGCCTGTGCTGCCAAAGTTGCTCAGGTCTTCAGCCGTGGTGGGCAGGCCCAAGGCCAAGCCCCAGCCCCACACCAGCGGCGTGGGTGTGATCTCGATGCTCTTGCTGCCGTCGCCGGGGGCGGCGGTCGAGGACACCTCCGGGTAGGCGGCGGTGCTGCCGTTCTCCCACGCATTGAAGACACCGTTCTCAGAAGGCTTGGCTTCACCCGCAGCGGCCACCTCGGCATACAGGGTGTAGCGGTTGGCGGTGACGGGGCCGTTGTTCACCGGCGGGATGTAGTAAAGCGCGTCGGCGGCGGTGTAGCTGCCCGGCTCCCACAGGTTTTGCGGGTAGAGGCCTTGCACCACATAGCGGGCTTGGCGGTTCACATTGAACAGGCCCCACTTGTCGTCGCCTTGCTTCCAGGGCTCGTCAAAGGCCTCGAAGTAGAAGATGTTCTTGGGCGCGCCAGCTTCGGCCTTCCAGGCGGTCAGGCGGTCGAAGTACATCTTTTGGTTGACGGGGTGGGCGCGCGAGGTCTCGCCGCCGGCCGGAATGGCCTTCCAGCCCGTCTCGCCAATCACGATGGGCATATTGGTCAGGGCGCGGCCATCCAGATAGGTGCGCACTGCGCTGTATTCCTTCTTGGCCGAGGCAATGGCGGCGTCCATCATCGCAGCAGCACGGCTGGCGGCTGGCACGCTGGTCTGCTGCCAGTCCCACAGGTCGGGCGAGAAGATGGTGTCCAGCAGCGGGTAGGTGTGCACGGCCGCAAAGTCCACCACGTCGGTGATGATCTTGGGCGCCGAGGCCCAGAAGGCCCAGTTGTCGTCGGTGGTGACCGGCTGGGTGATCTGGTTGCGCACGGTGCTGATGTAGCCGGCCATGGTCTCGGGGGCGATCTTGTTGAAGGACCAGCTCACCATGGTTTCATTGCCCACGCTGACCGCCAGCACGATGTCTGGGTACGCGTTGGCCAAGGCCACGCCCCGGGCCATCTCGGCCTTGGAGAAAGCGTCGTCGCCACTGGCCACATACACGCCCAGCATCACCTTCATGTCCAGCTTGCGGTCTTTGATGACTTGCAAGGTGGCCCGGGCGACGGCGTCTGAGCTGTCAAACAAGCGGATCAGCGTGAAGCCACCTTGAGCCAGCAACTCCAGGTCTTGCTGGATGTTGGCCGAGGTGACCACTTCGGTGTCGCGGTTGCTGGTGCGGTAGGGCGAGTAATTGACGGCTTTGCGGCTGAAGAACTCAGGGCTCAACGTGCGCGCCTGCACGGTTTGCGCCGGCACTTGGCCGCCGCCACCGCAGGCCACCAACAAGGCGGCCATCAGCATCGCCAGCAAGCCGGCAGCCAGCGCACGGGTGCGCCCGGCCAGGCCCGTAAAGAAGAGGGAAGGGGTGCTCATGATGGTGTGTCTCAGAAGGTGTAGACGGCGCCAGCGCCGAACCAGTTGCCCGAGGTGGTCACTCGAGGGTCCACGCCGGTGAAGGCCGAGTTGCTGGGCATGGACAGCGGCGCCAAACCCAGGCGGCCGTACTTCACCATGCCCGCCATGCCGTAGACCTGCAGGCCATTGCGGAAGTCGTAGTTCAGACCCACGGTGTTGATGAGCGCGCTATTGCTTTGGCCGCGCTCGCTGGGGTTGTTCGTGCTGGCCTTGCCCAGATAGACCATGCCGGTGGAGGCCGTCCAGTCGCCCAGGCGGTAGCGCACGCCGCCACTGAAGTCGGTGGAGGTCGCGGCATAACCGGGGTTGGCCACGCCGTTGAGCGTGCCGTTCCAGTGCACGTTGAACATCTCGTTCCACTGCGCGGGTGGGCCAGGCTGGGTGATCACCGCGTAGGCGCCGCTCCAGCGGTTGCGGCGCACACCGCCCAGCACTTCCCATTTGCTGTCCACTTGATAGCGCGCCATCAGCATGGCAATGCTTTGGCCAGAGCCGCCCAGCTTGGCGTCATCGGCGGAGAAGGGCGTCAGGCCGGTGAAGGGGCCATGGCCCCAGGCCGAGGGCGTGCCGTTGCGGGTGTCTTGCACCATGGCGTCCAGCACCAAATCTCCCTTCACGTACTGCGCATACAACTCCACAAAACGCGGCTTGTTGATCTTGAAGCCGCCGTTGCCTTCGTCATAAGTGGCTTCCAGCACCAAGTCGCCGCCGGCCACATCCAAGGGGCGGCTGCTGACGCGCAAGGCCCGCATCAGCAAGCCATAGCCCGCGCCGCTGGAGGCCCAGGAATCGCTGACACCGATTTGGGTGCCGTAGGGGTAGTCGGCCATGCTCCACGCGCGGGTCGGCATGGCGCCAAAGCGCACGCTGCCCCAGTCTTCATGGCTGAGCGCAATGTTTTTCTCGTACCAAAAGCCCTTGATGTCGGACTTGCCATCGCGCCAGCGCTGGCTCAGCAGGGTTTGCAGCTTGAAGCCCTGGCCCAGGTCGAACTTGCTGGCGAGGTAAGGCTGCATCAGCGTGACATGGGTTTCCCGGGTGCCGTAGTGGGCGCCGGGCACCACTTCGTCTGCCCACAAACGCTGGCGGTTTTCTTCGGGGAAGCGTTGGCAGTCTTCGCAGTTGTTGGAGCCGCGTTGGAACTCCACCTTGGCAAAGCCCGTCAGCGTGAACGGGCCCCAGTCCACGGCTTGCGCCAAGGGGCTGCTCAGCAGCAAGACGGCCATCGTCAGGTGGCTGAGCTGAGGTGTGAAGCCAGAGGCGCGCCGCTGCGGGGCGGGTTGGCGGCGCAAAGGGTAGGGCACGGTGGAGGACATGGTGTGAGCCTGGTGTGGAGGGCCCGCAGGGGCGGATGCTTTCAAGGAAAACACGAAATGTTGAAAGCGCTTTCACATCATTATGAAGAAACGCCGCTCAGGGTCAATCCAAACGGCCTCGGGTTTTCCCGGGAGTTCAGCCGCTGCGCAGCAAAATCGCCACAGCTTTACCGATGAAAACGCTTGCGTTCGCGCGGGCTAGGGAAAACCATCGTATGCGTTTTGAAAGCGCTTTCAATATGATGCGCTCATGCACATTCACCTCGCCTCCTCCCGCTCGGCTGCTGAGCCCATGCGCCGTGCTTGCTCATTCAGCCCGCTCATGGCCTGCAGTGTCGCCATCGGGGCTGCCTTGCTCCTGTGGGCCACGCCTGCGGCCCAGGCTCAGGCCGTGAAGGTGGGGGCAGGCGCTTATCAAGCCAAGCCGCGTGGCAGTGATGCGCCGCCTCCGGCCGCGCTGTGGCGCACTGACGCCATGGCCAAACAGGCTGCACCGACCAACCAGTGGTATTCGGCCCTGGTGTTCGCCAAAGAGCCTGAGGTGCTCTATGCCCAGCCCTTGACGGTCAAAGCCACCACCGACGGCCTGGAAATGGCCTACCCCAGCCAAGTGGTGGTGCCCACCGAGCGCAAAGACACCGAGATCCACTATCCGCACACCGAGCCCCTGCGCTTCAGTGCGCTTGGCTTCAAGGCTGACCGCCCCAAGCTGGCGCGTGCCAGCGACTGGGCCATTGACATTGCGATGGGGCAGGGCCCCGATCAATTCACCGCCACCTTGGCGCACGGCAGCCCCTATGTGCAGATGCGCCTGAGCCGCGGTGACTTAGGCCTGGCTTTGCCCACAGGCGCCACCGCCCAAGTGGCGGCCGACGATGCCCGCCAACTGCACATCACGGTGGGCGTCAAGCGCTATGCGGCCTTTGGCCCGACGGGCGTGCGCTGGGAGTCCTCTGGCCCCGGCCAGTGGGTGGCTCGCTTGCCGGCCGGCAAGGGCTATCTGGCCGCCGCCGCGCTGCCCGATGACACGGCCGCCAGCCTGAGCTTGGTGGCCCGCCATGCCTATGCCTTTCTGACCCATACCGAGGTGCAGTGGCGCTACGACCCAGCGGCCAGCGAGGTACAGGCCGACTACCGCAGCCGTGCCGAAGTCATGGAAGGGCCGGACCACGGCCCACTGCTCGCGCTCTATCCCCACCACTGGTTCAACAACGCCAGCTTGGCGGGCAAGCTGGGCCCTGCCTACACCACCATCCGTGGCCCGCTCAAGCTGTTGCCGGGTGGCCAGTTCAGCACCCGCAAGCCCTATCACGGCTTTGTGCCCTTTTGGCCCAAGGTGGATGCGGGCGACAAGGCCGCTGAATTGGCGGACGTGATGAAGACCGACCAGCGCAATGCCCGCCGCATGATGCTGGAAATCGGCAAGGGCGCGTACTGGCAGGGCAAGGGCCTGCAGCGCGTCGTGAAATTGATGGACGTCGTTGAACAACAAGGGGACACCGAGGGCCGCGACAAGCTGCTCAAGCTGGTGCAAGGCCGCTTTGAAGAGTGGCTGTCCGGGAATGACAGCAAGACCTACTTCCACTATGACACCCGCCTGGGCACCGTGGTGGCTTATCCGGACGAGTACTTTGCGGTCGAACAAATGAACGACCACCACTTCCACTATGGCTACTGGATCCGTGCCGCCGCCGAGGTGGCCCTGCGCGACCCAGCCTGGGCGGCCAAAGAGCGCTGGGGCGGCATGGTCGAGATGCTGGTGGCCGACATTGCCACGATGGAGCGCGGCGGCTCGCGCTTTCCTTTTGTGCGCAATTTCGATGTGTACGAGGGCCACTCGTGGGCCTCGGGCGTGGGCCTGGGGCCGCATGGCAACAACCAAGAGTCTTCCTCTGAGGCCATCAACGCCTGGATCGGCCTGATCCTCTGGGGTGAGGTCACTGGCAACACCGCCTTGCGTGACCTGGGTGCCTTTCTCTACAGCACCGAAGTGCAGGCCATCAACCACTATTGGTTCGACATCCACGGCCTGACCTTGCCCAAGGACTACAAAAACGTCGAAGTCAGCATGGTGTTTGGCGGCCGCCTGGCCCACAACACCTGGTGGACGGATGAGCCCCGCCAGATCAAGGGCATCAACTTGCTGCCCATCACCACCGCGTCGGCCTACCTGGCCAGCAGCCCCAGCTATGTCAAGAAGAACCTCGGCGCGCTCAAAGGCGAAATGGACCTGCATGCCTCACGCGGCAAGCGGGCCGACCCGCCGGACATCTGGCAAGACATCTTTGCCAAGTACATGGGCTTGGCCGACCCCGCCGCTGGCTTGGCCCAGTGGAACCGCTGGGGCGCGGTCGAGCTGGGCGACAGCCGCAGCCATGCGCTGCACATGCTGCTGGGCCTGCGCCAGTGGGGCGCACCCGACCTGAGCGTCAAGGCTGACACACCGCTGTATGCCGTCTTCAAGCAAGCCGATGGCCGCAAAACCTATATGGCTTTCAATCCGGGCAAGGCCCCGCTCAACGTGAAGTTCAGTGACGGCAAGACCCTGAGCGTGGCACCGGGCAGCTTGGCGCAATCGGCGTCCCAGCCCTGAGGCCCCAGGGACACCCGAGGCACTGAACCCGCGAGAACGAGGACACCTACGGAGGCTCTTGACGATGAAGCTGAAAGCGCTTTCAATATTTCAATTCGTTGCACCGAAAGTTTGATCTGTCCGAACCTGCCCCATTGCGGGCTCCACCACCCCCACCACCAAGCCGCGGGCTTGGCCGATGGGACCACCACGACCCAGTGAGAGAGAGACAAGCATGAACAAGACCCTGCACCGCTTTGCCCCGACCGCCACCGCTTTGGCGGCTGCCCTGTTGCTGTCCGCTTGCGGCGGCGGCGACGCTGAAGCGCCACCCACGCCCACGCCCCCGGCCGACTCCACGGCGCCTACCGTGGCCATTACCGACAATGTGAGCGATGCTACGGCTACTGGCCCTGTGACCTTCACCTTCACCTTCAGCGAAAGCGTGGGCACCAGCTTCACCGCCGACGATGTGGTGGTCACCGGTGGCACCAAAGGCACCTTCACGACGGTCAGCACCACTCAAGCCACCTTGGTCGTCACGCCCACGGCCAACAACGCCGGCACCTTGGATGTGAGCGTGGCGGCTGGCAAGTTTGCCGACGCCGCCAACAATGCCAACACCGCAGCAGCCAGCGCCACGCAGGCCTACAACACCGTGCCGCCGGTGACCAAAACCACGCTGGTCAGCTTTGACGAAACCACCGCGCCCACCTTCGCCGGGTTTGGGGGGGCAGAGGACGCCACCATTGTGGCGGACCCCACCAACGCCGCCAACAAGGTTGCTCGCGTGCTGAAGGCTGCGGGCGCGGAGCTGTGGGCCGGCACCACCGTGGCGATCTGCCCGAGCAACTCGCTGGTCACGCTGCCCTTCAGCGACGCGAACAAGACCATGACTGCTCGCGTTTGGAGTCCTGATGCCAACACCGTCGTTCGCCTGAAGGTCGAAAACGCGGGTGACGGCACCAAGAGTGTGGAGACAGAGGCCACCACAGCCGAAGCGGGCACCTGGCAAACCTTGACCTTCAACTTCGCGAACCAGGCCACCGGCACTGCTGCGCTGGACTTGGCCACCACCTACAACAAGGCCTCGATCTTCTTCGCCTTTGGCAAGACCGGCGCCCAGAACGGTGGCGACAAGGTCTACTTCATGGACGACCTGACCTTCGTTGGTTCCAGCTTCCAAGTGGCTTGCCCCACACCACCAGCCAGCGTGTTCCCCGTCAGCTTTGACAATACTGCGGTGACCTACACCCTGACGGGCTTTGGCGGCGCCGAGGACTCTGCCGTGGTGGTAGACCCCACCAACGCCGCCAACAAGGTGGGCCGTGCGACCAAGTCCAACACGGCCGAACTGTGGGCAGGCACCACCATTTCGACCGGTGCGAACTTCACGCTGGACACCATTCCCTTCACCGCCACCAAGACCAGCATGACGCTGCGCGTCTGGTCGCCGACCGCCGGCATTCCGGTGCGCCTGAAGGTGGAGGACGCGGCCGACGGCACCCGCAGTGTCGAGACCGAGGCCACCACCACGGTGGCCAACGGTTGGCAGACCTTGACCTTCAACTTTGCCAATCAAGCCACCGGCACGGCGGCCCTGAACCTGAGCTACACCTACAACAAGGCGTCGGTGTTCTTCAACTTCGGGACCACGGGCGCCAATGGCGGCGGTGGCACTTTCTACTTTGATGACTTGGCCTTTGTGAACTGACGACCAGCCGGGGGCGACGCATCGCCCCCGCACCGGCACCTCTGAGCGAGGTGCCTTTTCACGCCCAGTAATGAAAGCGCTTTCATTGCTGGGCAGACCCGAGCAGACCCTGACAAAACGGAATGGCCAGAGCGACAGCCTCTGGCACATCGAAGGAGACACTGTGACCCCACGCTTCAGCCAGAGCCGCATGTTGGCTCAGCCTCGCCACCGATTTGTGATGACCCAGGTGGCGACGGCCGCCACCTTGTTGATGACGCTTGGCGCGGGTGGCGCTATGGCGCAGCAAGCCCAGCCCGCAGCCCCTGCATCAGCAGCCAGTGCGGCCGATGCCTCGGTGGAGCGTGTGGTCGTCAAGGGCATCCGCCGCAGCCTGGAAACCACCATGGGCTTGAAGCGTGACGCACAGGGCGTGGTGGATGGCATCGTGGCGGAGGACATCGGCAAATTCCCCGACACCAACCTGGCCGAGTCCTTGCAGCGCATCAGCGGTGTCTCGATTGACCGCTCCATTGGTGAAGGCTCGCGCATCACGGTGCGAGGCGCTGGTCCCGATTACAACCTGATCTTGCTGAACGGCCGCCAAATGCCGGGCGCCAGCATTGCCGACACCGGCGCATCGAATTCGCGTGCCTTTGACTTTGCGAACCTGGCCTCGGAGTCGGTGAGCGCCCTGGAGGTGTTCAAGACCAGCCGTGCCTCTAGCCCTTCGGGCGGCATTGGGGCGGTGGTCAACATCAAGACGGCGCGCCCCTTTGACAACCCCGGACTGCAGGCCAGCGTGGGCCTGAAGGGTGTGTTCGACAACTCTGCGGGCCGCCTGCCTGAAGCGCTGCAGGGCAATTCGGTGACGCCGGAGTTGTCGGGCATCTACAGCAACACCTTCGCCGATGGCAAGTTTGGTGTTGCCATCACCGGCAGCTACCAAGAGCGTGAGTTGGGCTTCAACCAAGCGTCGGTGCCCAATGGTTGGCGCCCCTTTGCGGGCGATGAGAACAACTGGGGCACCATTCCTCAGCCTGGCACGCCCGGCTCGGAGAACATCACCAACCGGCCCAAGCCCAGCGACATCTACTCGGTGCCGCAGAACATCATGTACGGCGTGAACGCGGTGAAGCGCCAGCGCACCAACGGCCAGCTCACGCTGCAATATGCGCCGATCAAAGAGCTGACCGCGACGCTGGACTACACCTACTCCCAGAACAAGCTGCAGAACAAGCGCCACGAGTTGTCGGCGTGGTTCAATTTCGGGCCATCTGTGAGCTCTTGGACGGACGGCCCGGTGGCCGCGCCCAAGTTCTACTCGGAGACCATCAACCCGGCCACCAGTGATATTGCGATGGCCGGGGCGCAGTACGCCACCAAGAACGAAAACAAGTCCACAGGCCTGAACCTGGCTTGGAAAGCCACCGACAAGCTGCGCTTGGAATTGGATGCACACAGCTCCACCGCCACGTCGGGCGCAGACAGCCCCTATGGCTCCAGCGCGGGCTTGGGCACAGCCACCTTTACCCGTGGCACCACCAGCGTGGACTTCACCAAAGACTTCCCCGTCTTGAGCATCGTTGCAGCGCCGCTTGATCCTTCCACAATGCTGGTCACCGGCTCGACCTTCCGCAACAGCTACATGAAGTCCGGCGTGGACCAAGTGCAGTTCAAGGGCAAGTACAAGTTCGATAACGGTTCTGGCCTGGACTTCGGTGTGGCCAGCACCACGGTGAACAACCGCACTGCCTTCTCGAATGTGCAGCGCGACACCTGGGGCGGCGCCACCAGCGCGGCCGACTACCCCGACAGCGTTTGGAAGCTCGACTCGCTGCGCCAGTACTTTGGCCAGATCAATGGCAGCAGCGACCCAGCATTGTTCAACCAGTTCTACACCTTCGACTTTGAGACAGTGCGTGCACTGGCGGCCAAGGCCAGTGGTGACCCGTCGCTGTATCTGGCCTCCAATGTCTTCACCACGGACCGCCGGGTGAAGGAAAAGTCCCAGAGCGCTCACCTGCAATACAACATAGGCTTTGACTTGGTCGTCCCCATGCAGCTTGCCGTGGGCGGCCGCTACGAGAAGACGGACGTGACCTCCACCGCCTTGGTGCCCACGGCCACCGGCATCAATTGGGTGGGTAACAACGAGTTCACGGTCCAGTTTGGCGCGCCCGGCTTTACCACCCTGACCGGCAGCTACTCGCACTTCTTGCCCAGCATTGACTGGGACATGGACCTCAACAGCCAGACCAAGGTGCGTGCCAGCTATGGCGAGACCATTGGCCGACCCAGCTGGGATGCCATTCAAGGCGGGCAGACCCTGAACCAGTTGGCACGCTTGGACGGCGGCACCGGCGCACAAGGCAATCCGGCGCTCAAACCTTTGAAGTCTAAGAATTTCGATCTCTCGGCCGAGTATTACTACGCCAAGGCCAGCTATGTGGCTCTGGGTCTCTTCGTCAAGAATGTCGACAACTTCATCGGTGTGACCACCACGCAAGGCACGCCCTTCAACCTGACCACGCCAGCCAATGGCGCCTTGTTCAAGGAAGCTGTGGCGCAAGGCTGCGCCGAGAGCGACCTGACCTGCATTCGCAACTACATCTTCACCAACTACGACGGCCAAAAAGGCGTGACGCGCGGCCCAGATGACGCCAACGGCAACAAGACCGGCACGATTGCTGGGCAGCCCGGGGACCCGGTGGCGACGTTTGCCATCTCCACACCGGTCAATCAGCGCTCTGACCGCATCAAGGGTTTGGAGTTCAACTGGCAACACGTGTTCGGCAAGAGCGGCTTTGGCGTCTCCGCCAATTACACCAAGGTCACCTCGGGCTTGAAGTACGACAACGCCAGTCGCGAGGCGCAGTTTGCTTTGCTGGGCTTGGGTGACTCGGCCAACTTGGTGGGCTTCTATGAAAGCGACAAGTGGCAAGTCCGTTTGGCCTACAACTGGCGCGACAAGTTCCTGACCGGCTTGTTCGATGGCAGCGGCCTGGCCAACCCCGTCTATACCCAGGCTTATGGCCAGGTGGATATGACTGTGGGCTACAAGTATGACGATCGCCTGAGCTTCCAAGCCGAGGCCATCAACCTCAACGATGGGGTTCAGCGCTTGCATGGCCGGACGCAAGAGCAGCTGATCGCGGTGACGCAGACGGGGCCACGCTACATGCTGGGTGCACGCTACAAGTTCTAAGCTGAATCCAGCGAGTGAGCTTGTCGTGAGCGCAGGCGTCAAGAGGCTGGTGGTGGTGGGCGGGGGCTCCGCCGGATGGCTGGTGGCGGCCATTCTGGCGGCAGCCCACCAAGCCCACCAGGCCCGGCCTTTGAGCGTGCTGCTCATCGAGTCTGCCGCCGTGCCCATCATCGGGGTGGGGGAGGGCACCTGGCCCTCCATGCGCGACACCTTGAGAGCCATTGGTCTGCCCGAAGATGCCCTGTTCACCGAGTGTGACGCGGCCTTCAAGCAAGGCTCTCGCTTTGACGGGTGGGTGAGCGGTGCGCCTGAGGACCGCTATCACCACCCCTTCTCCGTGCCCGAAGGCTTTGGCGAGCTGGATGTGGTCACGCCCTGGGCCACCCATTTCCCCGACCAAGCTTTTGCCGAATGGGCTTGCCCCCAAGCGGTGCTGTGCAATGCGGGCAGAGCACCCAAGCAGGCGCAAACGCCGCAGTACGCCGCCGTCACCAACTACGGCTATCACTTCGACGCCACCAAGTTTGGCCAAGTGCTCAAGCGGCATTGCCTTGAGCAACTTGGCGTGCGCCACCTCATTGCCGATGTGCAGGGCATCACGCGCGATGAGCAGGGCTACATCCTGAGCCTGCAAACGGCCCAGCACGGCGAGGTGCCGGGCGACCTCTTCGTGGATTGCACGGGCATGGCCAGCCTGCTGCTGGGGCAACACTTGGGCGTCGGGCTCAAGTCACAAAAGTCTGTGCTGTTCAATGACAGCGCCTGGGCCACCCAAGTGCCCTACACCGCGCCGGACAGTCCCATCGCCACGCAGACGGTGGCCACGGCCCAGGCGGCAGGTTGGGTGTGGGACATTGGCCTGCAGAGCCGCCGGGGCGTCGGCCTGGTCTACAGCAGCGCGCACTGCAGTGATGCGCAAGCGCTGGCCACCTTAGAGCGTTATGTGGAGCGCAGCGCCAACGGTGTTGCGGCGTTGACGCCCCGCAAGATCAGCTTCGAGCCCGGCTATCGAGAGCGCTTTTGGCAGCACAACTGCGTGGCCATCGGTTTGTCCTCAGGCTTTATTGAGCCGCTGGAAGCTTCGGCCCTGGCCATGGTGGAGATGGCGGCCGCCCTTTTGAGCGACACCTTGCCCGCGAGCCGCGAGGACATGCCGGTGGTGGCCGCCCGCTTCAACGAGGCCATGCACTACAAGTGGGGGCGGGTGATTGAGTTCCTGAAGCTGCACTATGTGCTGAGCCGGCGACAGGACGAGGCCTATTGGCGGGAGCACCGAGAGGCCGAAAGCATCCCCGCGCGTCTAGCCGAACAACTCTTGCTGTGGCGCGCCCGCCCGCCCTCACGGCATGACTTTGGGCGCATCGACGAGGTCTTCCCCGCGGCCAGCTACCAGTACATTCTGTATGGCATGGGGGTCAAGCCACAGGGCCTCGCGGCACAGCCCTTGTCGGCCGAGGTGATGCACCTGATGCGGCACGCTCGCCACCAGACCGAACGAATGGCCGCGGCATTGCCCACGCCGCGTGAGCTTTTGCAACACATCGTCCGTCACGGACAGCACAGGATCTGAGATGGCCCAACACGTTTTGCTCAACAACGTCGAGCACCACGACCTGCGGGTCATCACCCGCCGGGATGCCGCTTTGGGCGATGCGGTGATGTTGGCCCACACCTTTCCGGCGGAGTTCCGGGCGCTGCAGGCCCATTACCCCATCGTTTACCAAAAGACGGCCGATGGCCTGAGCTTTCAAGCGGTGGCCCTGCTGGGCCTTCAGCCCGGCCAAAACCTGTTTTTGGACGCGCAGGGCTGGGACGCGGCCTACATCCCGCTGGCCCTGCAGCGCCTGCCTTTTTTGATTGGGCGCGACGGTCAAGGCTTGCAAGTGCATGTGGACCTGGACAGCCCGCGCCTCAGCCGCAGCCAGGGTGAGCCTTTGTTTTTGCCCCATGGCGGAACTGCGCCTTACCTTCAGCGCATCAGTGACATCTTGGGCGCCATCCACCACGGTGTGCAGCAGGCCGATGAGTTCTTGCGTGCGCTCTTGAGCCACGACTTGCTGGAGCCCTTTGTGCTGGAAACCCAGGACGCCCAGGGCCAAGCGCACAAGTTGGGTGGCTTCTACACCGTCCATGAGGACCGTTTGGCGGCCTTGCAGGCCGCAGACTTGGCGGAGCTGCATGCGCAGGGCCACCTGCAATGCCTCTACATGATGCTGGCCTCACAGTCGCAATTTGCGAGCTTGATGGAGCGTCAAGCACGGGCGCTCGCTGCGCATGTCTGAGCCCGCTGCATCGCCCGCAGGGCTGGCGCCGGCACTGCCCTGGTCAGGCCCGGCACCCAGCCAGCCGGTGCTGCTCAAGGGTTTGGTGAGCCACTGGCCGGTGGTGCAGGCCGCGCGGCAGTCCCCAGTGGCACTTGCGGCCTATGTGAAGCGCTTTTGCCAGCCTGAGGTGGTCACGCTCTGGCGTGCGCCCGCCAGTGCACATGGGCGCTTTTTCTATAACGAACGCTTTGACGGCTTTAACTTTGCGGCCGAGCATGCCCGCTTAGATGAAGTGCTGAGCCAGCTCGTGGCGGGCGCTGGCCAGCCCCAGGCCGATGCGCTCTATGTGGGCTCCACCACCGTGGAGCGCGTTTGCCCAGGCTTTCAGGGGGAGAACGACGTATCAGGCTTGCCACAAGAGGCCTTGATGAGCCTCTGGATGGGCAACCGCACGCGCATTGCCGCGCATCAAGATGTGCCCGACAACCTGGCGTGCGTCGCGGCCGGGCGGCGGCGCTTCACCCTCTTTGCGCCCGAGCAGTTGCCGAATCTCTACATCGGCCCGCTCGACTTCACGCCTGCGGGCCAGCCCATCAGCTTGGTGGACATGACAGAGCCTGATCTAGCGCGTTACCCCCGCTTTGCACAGGCTCAGCAGGCGGCGCAGGTGTTTGAGCTGGAGGCGGGCGATGCGCTCTTCATCCCCAGCCTGTGGTGGCATCAGGTCGAGGCCTTGGACAGCGTCAACCTGTTGCTGAACTACTGGTGGCGGTCCAGCCCCGCCTTCATGGACCCGCCGATGGCGGCATTGCTGCTGGCGCTGTCGTCTATACGCGATTTGCCGCCGGCCCAGCGCCAAGCCTGGGCGGCGCAGTTCCACCACTATGTGTTTGCTGACCCGCCCACCCGCCACGCCCATATTCCGGCACACGCCCTGGGCTTGCTCGGCCCCCTGAGCCCCGAGCGGGTTCGGCCCTTGCGGGCGCGCTTGCTGCAACTTCTGAACCGCTGACACCATGACCCAGCCGACTTTGCCAACACCCGCTACACAGGCCACTGCTGCGGCGAGCCCCAAGCCCATTCGCAAAGTGGTGATTGCTGGGGGCGGCACGGCCGGCTGGATGGCTGCCGCCGCCCTGGGCCGCACCCTGGGCAAACGGCTCGAAATCTGCTTGGTCGAGTCCGATGAGATTGGCACCGTGGGGGTGGGCGAGGCCACCATCCCGACACTGCTGACTTTTCATCAATTGCTGGGCATCCAAGAGCAGGCCTTCATGTCGGCCACGCAAGCCACCTTCAAGCTGGGCATCCAGTTTGAAAGCTGGCGTCAGGTGCAAGAGGATTACATCCACTCCTTCGGCCTGACCGGCAAAGACCATTGGACGGCGGGTTTTCAGCATTTTTGGCGCAAGGGGCGTGAGCGCGGCTTGGCGGGCGACTATGGCGACTACTGCCTGGAGCTGCGCGCGGCCCAAGAGAGCAAGTTTGCCCACCGCCCCAGCAGCGGGCCACAGACCCCGCTGAACTACGCCTTCCATCTGGATGCCACCCGCTATGCCCGCTTTCTGCGCAGCTTCAGCGAGGGCTTTGGCGTCAAGCGCCGCGAGGGCAAGATCAGCGCTGTCCACCAAGACCCCCACTCCGGCCACATCAGCGCCCTGCAACTGACCGACGGCTCGCGCTTGGAGGGCGACCTGTTCATCGACTGCACCGGCTTTCGCGGCTTGTTGATTGGCGAAACCTTGGGAGTGCCTTGCGAGGATTGGTCGCATTGGTTGTTCTGCGACCGTGCCCTGGCTGTGCAGACCACCAGCACGGGCGAGCCGGTGCCCTTCACCCGCTCGATGGCGCACGGAGCGGGCTGGCAGTGGCGCATTCCGCTGCAGCACCGGGTGGGCAATGGCCTGGTGTGGTCCAGCCGCTTCATGAGTGACGACGAGGCCCAGCAGACCCTGCAAGGCCGCATCAGCGGCGAGGTGCTGACACCGCTGCGCCCCATCTCCTTCGAGCCCTGCCAGCGCGAGAAGACCTGGGTGGGCAACTGCGTGGCCTTGGGGCTGGCCAGCGGCTTCCTGGAGCCTTTGGAGTCCACCAGCATCCACCTCATCCAGCGCGGCATTGTGCGGCTGCTGCAAATGTTCCCCAACGAGGGCATCAGCCCCAGCGATGTGGCCGAATACAACGCCCAATCCCGTGACGAGATCGAGCACATCCGCGACTTCATCATCCTGCACTACAAGGTGACCCAGCGCGCCGACACGCCCTTCTGGCAGGCCTGCCGCGACATGAGCATCCCGCCCAGCTTGCAGCACCGCATCGAGCTGTTTCAAGAGACCGGCCGGGTCTTCCGCAAGGGCAATGAGCTGTTTGCCGAGAACTCCTGGATCCAGGTCATGCTGGGCCAAGGCCTTTGGCCCCGCCAGCACCACCCCAGCGCGGACCTGATGGGCGACGAGGAGCTGAGCCACTTCCTGGGGCAGATCCGCGAGGGGGTGGAGGCGGCGCTGGAACACCTGCCCAGCCACCAGAGCTATGTCAAACGCTTTTGCCCGGCCATGGCGCCCTGAGGTGCCTCACATGAGCGCATTGGGCCGCCGCACGCGGCCTTGCGCCCCCGGGTGACTGAGGCGGGCGCAGACTTGCGCTAGTGTGGTGTTTGACGCTTGATGGAACAAATAAAGTCGATGGATTTTGGGTCAGGGCAAGGCGCAAACCGCAGCGATACCCCGTGGTATCGCGAGGATTTGCAACGCCGCCATGGCGCAAAAGACGCGGCTTTATGTTCCAGATAGCGTCGAACACCACACTAGGGTGCAGGCACCCGCCCATGACGACCTTGCCCCATCTCAGCCCCGCCCGCAGCCCCACCCGCCGCCCCACTTGCCCGCGCTGCAGCCGCCCCTTGCGCGCCTGCCTGTGCCCCTGGGTGCGGCCCACCCCGAACCAAGCGCGGGTGTTGATCTTGCAGCACCCGCTGGAGGCCGGCCAAGCCAAAGGCAGTGCCACGCTGCTGCGCCTGAGCTTGGCGCGGGCTCAGTGGGAGGTGGGTGAGCAGTTTGACGAGGCCGCACTGCAGCAGTGGCTCGGCCCACCAGGGCAGGCCGTCTTGCTCTACCCCGCCACACCCCCGGCCGAGCCCCGCAGCCTGGATGTGGCCGACGCCACCGCCATGCGGCACTTCACGCCCAGCGCATCCACAAACTTGAGCCAGCTCTGCCTGGTGGTGCTGGACGCCACCTGGCGCAAAAGCCGCAAGCTGCTGCACTGCAACCCTTTGCTTGGCACGCTCCCGCGCCTGAGCTTGCAGGCGCCACCGCCCAGCCTCTATGCCCCTTTGCGCAAGGCGCAGCAGCCGCAGCACCAACGCTCCACCCTGGAGGCCACCGCGCTGGCCCTGCAGCAGCTAGAAGGCGACGCGGCGCGCTATCAGCCGCTGTTGGCGGCGTTTGCGGGCTTTGTGGCGGCGCAGGGTGAGTTCGCGGCCCAGTCCTAACCGGCCCCTAAGCAGTTGCAGGCTGCGGGGACACCCCTTGCGCCAAGGCTGCGTCTCGCTGCGCCTGCAGTGCCCGTTGATACGCAGGCCGGGCTTGCAGCCGCTGCCAATAGGCCGCCACGTTCGGGCCAAACGCGCTGCTCAGCCCGATCAGCTCGGCCAGCATCAGTGCATAGCCCACCGCCACATCGGCGGCCGTGAAGCGCCCGGCGCACAGCGTGTCGGCCTCTTGCAAAGCCGCCTCTGCCGCCCGCAGCCGCGCTCCAAACCAGCGGCTGTAGTCCTCCACCACCTGAGGCTGCTGTCGCTCTGGCGGCTCAAAATGGCTGTAGCGCAGCACCAGTGTTTGCGGAAAGGTCAGGGTCGCGTCGCTCATGTGCAGCCAGTTCAGATAGGCACCATAAGCGGGGTCATGCGCAGCCACCTCCAGCACCCCAGGGCTGAAGCGCGCCGCCAAGAACTGGCAGCACGCGGCCGACTCGGTCAGCCGCACGCCTTCTACCTCCAGCAGCGGCACCGTGCCCAGCGGGTTCAGCGCCAGATAGTCCCGTGACTGCACCCGTGGCGGAAACGGCCACATCTTCAGCGTGTAGGGCAGCGCCAACTCCTCCAACAGCCAAAGAGGGCGAAACGAGCGGGCGCTGACGCAGTGGTGCAAGGTGATCATGGTGGACGCATGGTGCCATAGCGGCGACTCAGCTTGGGCCTAGGTCAGTGCCTCGCTTCATCGGCCCGACGCGTGCGAAGTGGTACAGAGGCGTCGCACGCGCGTCAGCGAGCTTTGTCCAGTACATAGTCAGGCCCATAGACCTCGCAGACCTTCTCCAGCGCCTTGGAGGGGGGCGCGACGACGACCCACCGGTTTGCCGACTTCGTGGTGAAGCGACAGTCGGGGCTGGGCCCGTCGTTCGAAGCGCCGATGGCTGCATCAAGCAGGCCAACGTCAATCCGATAGTGAAGGTCAGTGTCCTTAATGAGGCGGGCTTGTGAAGGCAGCTTGTAGGCCTGGAAGTGCCAGGTGCAGCAGCCGGCTTTGCCGCCCTCGATCAAGTAGCCGCTGATCACCTCGACCTCTGAGGTCCCGCCGGCATACAGCAAGAACAGTTCCGTTCCAGCGGCGTTGAGCTTGTATAGCGCTCGCTGGCAAACCGAGCCCGATCCGCAAGCTCCGGTCAGCTCCAGTTCGCTGAATCCGTCACCGTCGATGTCCTTCAGTGTGGCGCCACCTGTCGGAGCCCGATCGGTGGATTGGCGAAATCGGTGCAGAACCGTTTGGGCGCCGGAAGCGCGTTGGAGGCTGACCGTGATGCGCCGTTCGGTGGGCCTTGTGCATTCGCGGGTACTGACAATGATGGTGTTGCCGTCGCGTTGCCGCGCCTGCTGAAGCTTATCCTCACACGGCGTGGCGCGGGCACCAAAGGCGGCGCTCAGGCCCAGCATCAACGTGAATAGCGCCGCCGTCTTCGGATGCTGGTGCAGTCTCAATTCACCACCCCCAACACCACCTCCGACGCCTGCACCAGCGCCACCACGGGGCCGCCCACCTGCAGCCCCATGTCCGCCACGGCGGCTTGGGTGATGATGGCGACAATGTGGGCGCCGTGGGCGCTGTGCACCAGCACTTCTGCATTGACGGCGCCGGGGGTGATTTGGGCCACAGTGCCGGGCCATTGGTTGCGGGCAGAGAGCTTGGTGCCCGTGCCCACCTCGGTGGCCAGCATCACGGCGCTGGCTTTGACCAGGGCGATGACGGTTTGTTTGGGGCGCAGGCCCAGGGCTTGGGTGCTTTCGTGGGTGATGGTGGCCCATAGGCGCTGGCCGCCAGGCAGGGCCAGTTCTACCTCGTCGTTCACGGCCCCGGCGCGCAGCGCGGCCACGCTGCCTACCCATTGGTTGCGGGCGCTGGTTTTCATGGTCATCACATTCAGCAGGCTGAAGGGCTGGCTCAGGTCCAGCCCATGTTGGTCGAGCTGGCTCACAAAGCGTTGGTGGACGGCGTCCACTTCTTCATAACGCTGAATCAAAGCCAGTCCGTAATCTGTGAGCTTGGCGCCGCCACCACCCCGGCCGCCCGTGCTGCGCGCCACCAGCGGCTGGCTGGCGCGCTCGTTCATGGCGTGGATGGCGTCCCAGGCGGCTTTGTAGCTCATGCCAAAAGCCTTGGCCGCTGCGGTGATGCTGCCATGCTGGGCGACGGCCTTGAGCAGGGCGATGCGGCCGTGGCCGCCCAGGGGCTGATCACCGGCGGTGAGCCACATGGAGCCTTGCAGGCTGAGGCGAGGGCGTTTGGGAGGGCGGGCCATGGTGGTTGGGGTGCAGTTTCAGCGCTGGGGCGGGGGCAGGCGCAGCACTTCGCCGCTCAGGGCGCCTAGGGCGGCCACGTCGTGCTCGTCATGGGTGATCAGCAGTACCGGCAAGGCCAGCTCGGCCAGCAGGGCGGCGAGGTCGTCGCGCAGGCGTTGGCGCAAGGCCGGGTCCAGCGCGGCAAAGGGCTCGTCCAGCAGCAGGGCGCGGGGCTGGCTCATCAGGGCGCGGGCCAGGGCGGTGCGCTGCTTTTGCCCGCCGCTGATTTGGTGCGGTAAGTGCTGGGCCACGGCGCTCAGGCCCATGCGGGCCAGCATGTCAGTGACAGCCGCTGGCGTGTGCCCGGCAGTCGGGTTGCGCCAGCCGGTGCGCAGCGCAAAGCCAATGTTTTGCGCCACGCTGAGGTGGGGAAACAGCGCATAGTCCTGCGCCACCCAGCCCAAGCGGCGTTGGTGGGCGGGGGTGTGCAGGCCGGCGGCGTGGTCGAACAAGGTGTGGCCCTGCAGGCGGACATGGCCGGCATCGGGCCGCAGCACACCGGCCACCATCTTCATGGTTTGGGTTTTGCCGCTGCCGCTTTCGCCCAGCAAGATCAGGCGCGGCGCGTGGCACTGCGCCGCCACGTCGAGCGTGAAGGGGTGTTGGGCGTGGGGCCAATGCTTGCGCAGGGCCAGGTCCCAGGTGGGGGGCGTGTGGGTGCTCATCGCAGGCTCTCTGGCGCGCGGCCCTGCCAGGGCGAGAGCCGCCCGGCCAGCAGCAGCACCGTGATGCAGACGGCCGAGATGACCCACACCAGTTGCAAGGCGGCGTCGTCTTGCCCGGCTTGCACGGCTTCGTACACCGCAATCGACAGGGTTTGCGTTTTGCCGGCAATCGAGCCCGCCACCATAAGCGTGGCGCCAAACTCACCCAGCGCGCGGGCAAAGGCCAGCAGCAGGCCGGCCAAGATGCCGCGCCACGCCAAGGGCAAAGACACCCGAAAGAACACCGCCCATTCAGACAGCCCCAGGCTGCGGGCGGCGTCTTCCAGCGCCGCGTCCACGCCCTCAAAGGCCGCGCGGGCGGCTTTGAAGACCAGCGGAAAGGCGACGATGGTGGCAGCAATCACCGCGCCCTGCCAGGTGAAGATGAGCCGAATGCCAAAGGTCTGCAACAGCCACGCGCCCAGCGGCCCTTGGCTGCCGATCAAGACCAGCAGGTAGTAGCCCAGCACGGTGGGCGGCAGCACCATGGGCAGGGTCAAGAGGGCGTCGATCAGGTCGCGCGCCAAACGCCAGCGTGGCGGCCCCAAGCGGGCCAGGGCCCAGCCTGCACCCACCCCCAAGACGAGGTTCAGCGCGGTGGCCCAGCCGGCCACCTTCAAGGTCAGCCATAAAGGGGTCCAGACGCCGTCCAGCATGGGTGGCTCAGGGCTTGCCAAAGCCATGTTTGGCGAGCACAGCTTGGGCTTCTGGCTTGAGCAAGAAGGCCATGAAGCGCTGGGCGTCTACCGGGTTGGGTGCGGCCTTCAAGGCCGCGGCTGGGTAGCGCACCGGCTGCGGCGTGGGCACGGTGAAGGCCACGCGCACTTTGTCGGGCATCAGGGCGGCATCGGTGGCATAGACAAAGCCAGCGTCCACCTCGGCGCGGGCCACATAGTCCAAGGCCTGGCGCACATTGTTGGCGCCAATCATCTTGGCCTCGATGGCGGCCCAGCGCCCCTCGGCCTGCAGCACGCTTTGGGTGTAGCGGCCCACCGGCACGCTGGCGGGCAGGCCGATGGCAATGCGGGCGTAGCGGGCGGTGGTCAGCTCGGCGGTGGTCTTGGGCGTGTCGGCAGCGCCTTTGGGCACGATGAGCACCAAGGTGTTGGAGGCGATGTCTTTGCGCTGCCCGGCCTCTAACAGACCCCGGCCTTGGGCTTGGTCCATGGTCTCTGGGTCGGCGCTCACGAACACGTCCACCGGGGCTCCTTTGCTGATCTGCGCCAGCAGTGCCCCCGAGGCTCCAAAGTTGAACTGCACCGTGCTGCCGGGGTGGGCGGCCTCGTACAGCGGCTTCAGGTCTTTGAAGGCGTTGGTCAGGCTGGCGGCGGCGCTGACGGTCAACTCGCCGGCCTGCACCGCGAAGGCGCTGAGGCTCACCGCCAGGGGCAGGGCAAGGCGAGACAGACGTTGTAGCAGGGTCGGCAACATGGGGCGAAGAAGGGATGCGATATATCCAAGTATATATAGCGATAGCGCCGGTCTGCATTGCGCAAGCGCATTTCAATTCTGAGTCCAAGCGAAGCGCTGACATCCAGGCGATGTAGCCAACGAGATATGACAAGCCACTGGCTATGATGCCCACCATGCAGCACCCTGAGATCAAAATGGCCGCGCTTCACGACGACGGCACCGGCAATGTTCACGCCCTGTTGCGTGCCTTGGTCGCCGAGTGGCGCGCCCAGGGTCGCGATGTGCAGGGCTTGGTGACCCGCCCGGGCCCACCCGGTGCGGCCTGCAGCGCCGACATGGTGCTGGTGGATGTGGTGACAGGGGACGAATACCTGATCAGCCAAAACCTGGGCAAAGACGCCCAAGGCTGCCGCGCCGACCCTGCAGGCTTTGCCCGCGCCAGCCAAGTGCTGCGCCGTGCAGCGGACGCGCCGGCCGCGCTGGCGGTGTCCAACCGCTTTGGCAAGCTAGAGAGCCTGGGCGAGGGCTTTGCCGACGAGCTGATGGCCTTGCTCAGCGCCGAGGTGCCGGTGCTCACGGTCGTCTCGGCCCAGCATCGCGAGGCTTGGGACACCTTTACGGGTGGAGCGCCGGTGTTGGCCGCTGAGGCCGAGGTGGTGCGGCGCTGGGCGGGCCTCGGGCCGCAGCTTGCAGGGGCCGTGGCTGTGGGCTGAAGTGCCCCCGATTCGGTCTGCACTTTCCGAGATTGCCCCCGGGTGCCCCTGGACACACTAACGCCCCGGGGTATGGTGCTTTTGCCTTGCCTCGTGCGTGTCTGTCCAACCCTTAGACCTGGAGTCCTGATTCCATGAAGCTTGCGAGCAAGTTGTTGACGGCGTTTGTGGGCGTGTGTGCTGCCGGTGCGCTGGTGAGCGCCGTGGGCATCTACAACATGTCGCGGATGAATGAATCTGCAGACAAGCTCTATAAGTTGGAGTTGGTGGCCATCTCACAGATCAAGGAGGCCAATATCCACCTGCTGTATGTGGGGCGTTCAGTGCGAAACGCGCTGCTGTCCAGCAGCGAAGGCCAGCGCGATGCGGCGTTTGCGAAGGCAGAGTCCGACGTGGCCGAGATGCGCAAGCTGCTGGACAGTGCCAAGCCCTTGTTCTGGAGCCCCAAGGGCCAGCAGGAGTTTGAGAAGCTAGAGGCGCAATGGGGCCAGTACAAGGCCAGCCTGCAGAAGTTCAAGACCTTGGCATCACAAGCAGAGCTTGCCCAGCAGCACGAAGCCACGACCTATATGTTTGGGGAGTACGGCAAGGTGGTGGCTCAGATGGACGAGCAACTCAGCGCACTGACCCAACTCAAGGAAGAGAACGGCCAGCGTGCCATTCAAGGGATTCAAGACAACTATCACGCCGCCATGACGCTGATGTTGATCTTGGTGCTGGCCGCCACCGCCACGGGCATTGGCATTGGCGTGTGGATCACCCGTGGCCTGATGCGCCACTTGGGGGGCGAGCCCGACGAGGCCGTGGCCTTGGCGCAGAGAGTGGCATCGGGCGACTTGAGTGTGCCCGTGGCACTACGCCCCGGCGACAGCGTCAGCGTGATGGCGGTACTGAGCACCATGCAATCCCATCTGGCCTCCATCGTGCGTGGGGTGCGCAACAACTCTGAGAGCGTGGCCACGGCCAGCGCCCAAATCGCACAGGGCAATGGTGACCTGAGTCAGCGCACCGAAGAACAAGCCAGCGCCCTGCAGCAAACCGCAGCCACCATGGAGCAGTTGGGCACCACCGTGCGACACAACGCCGATAGTGCCGAGCAAGCCAACCGTCTGGCCCAGAGTGCTTCGGTGGTGGCCACGCAAGGCGGAGAGGTGGTGGGCCAAGTGGTGAGCACCATGCAGGGCATCAGTGAGAGCAGCCGCAAGATTGGTGACATCACCGGCGTCATTGACGGCATTGCCTTCCAGACCAACATCCTCGCCTTGAACGCGGCGGTGGAGGCGGCCCGCGCCGGTGAGCAGGGCCGCGGCTTTGCTGTGGTGGCGGCAGAGGTTCGCACGCTGGCCCAGCGCAGTGCTGAAGCGGCCAAAGAAATCAAAGCGTTGATCGGCCGCAGCGTGGACCAGGTAGAGCACGGCACGGTGCTGGTCGACCAAGCGGGCAAGACCATGGGTGAGATCGTCCACTCCATCCAACGTGTCAGTGAGATCGTGGCCGAGATCACCCATGCCACCGTGCAGCAAAGTTCAGGCATCCAGCAAGTGGGCGACGCCGTCAGTCAGATGGACAAAGTGACGCAACAGAACGCCGCCTTGGTGGAAGAAAGCGCCGCGGCTGCCGAAAGCCTGCGCGACCAAGCTCAGCAGTTGGTCAGCGCAGTCGGCGTGTTCAAGCTGGCCTGATGCCCTAGAGGCGCTTATAGAGCGTGGTGCGGCTGATGCCCAACTGCCGCGCGGCTTCAGAGAGGTTGCCGCCACAGTCTTGCACCACTTGCTGCACCGTGTGGCGGGCTTGCTCGCGCAGGCCGCCCGGGGGCACCGCGACACGGGCGCTGCCCTGCGGGTGAGGGCGCAGTTCATCCATCAAGTCTTCGGGCAGATGGCCCCAGCTCAGCTCGGCCTCGTCGTCGCCCAGCAAGGCGCAGGCGGTTTGCAGGGCGTTGTGCAGTTGGCGCAGGTTGCCGGGCCAGCGGTAGGCGGCCAAGGCGGTGGCCACCTCGGGCGCCAGGCTCACCGGCCGCTGAGGGCACAAGCGCCCCAACATCAAGGCCACCAGGGCCGCAAAGTCTTGGCGCTCGCGCAAGGGCGGCAGGTTCAGCGTCAGGCCATTGAGGCGGTAGTACAAGTCTTCACGGAAGCGCCCGGCCTGCATTTCGCTGCGCAGTTGGCGGTGGGTGGCACACACCAGGCGGAAGCTCACCGGCACCGGCTGCCCGCCGCCCAGGGGGGTGACGTGGCGCTCTTGCAGCACCCGCAGCAGCCGGGCTTGCATGGCCAGGGGCATGTCGCCAATCTCGTCCAGGAACAAGGTGCCGCCGTTGGCCTCGCGGATGCGGCCGGGTGCGCCCTCGCGGCTGGCCCCAGTGAAGGCGCCGCCCTTGTAGCCAAACAGCTCGGCTTCGATCAGGCTTTCAGGAATAGCGGCGCAGTTGACGGCCACCAGCGGCCCGTTCTGGGTGCGGGCGCTGGCATGCAAGGCGCGCACAAACACCTCTTTGCCCACGCCGGACTCCCCTTGCAGCAGGATGGCAATGGGCTTGTCGATGACGCGCCGTGCGCGCTCCACGGCCGCTTGCAGCGTGGGGTCGCCCGTGTCCAGCGCGGCCAGGTCGTCGCTGCTGGGGTGGCTGGCCACGCGCGTGGCGCTGCGTGCCGGCAAGTCCTGCGCGCCGGTGGCGCTGCGCGGCACGCTGGCAGAGACACTGCGCAGGGCCTCGGCGCGCACCCACAGCACCTGGCCTCGCGCGCTGACCACGCGGCGCGGGGCCACGCCATCCTGGCGTGCCCAGGCCCAGAAGGTGCTCAGGGGAGTTTGCAAGGCCCGCTCGATGGCACTGCTGTGCAGGGCATCCCACAGCAAGCCCAGCAGCACCAGGGCTTGGCGGTTGGCACCCACCAAGCGGCCACTGTCGTCCAGGGCCAGCAGGCCTTCGGCCACGGTGGCAATGCCTTCGGGCTGGCTGTGGATGCGCAGCTTGAGATGGCCGGCATGCTGGTGTTCGAACAAGCGGTGCTCGATCATGTTGGCGGCGGTGCGCACCAGGCCCAGCGTGTGGCGGTGGTAGCTGCGGTGGTCGCCAGAGATGTCCAGTGCACCCAGGGTGCGGCCGGCCGGGTCAAAGATGGGCGCGGCGGTGCAGGTCAAAAAGCCATTGCGGGCCAAGAAGTGTTCACCGCCGTGGACCACGGTGGGGGCGCCATCGGCCAGTGTGGTGCCAATCGCGTTGGTGCCGCGCCATTGCTCGTGCCAATTGGCACCCGGGCGCAGGGCCACACGCTGGGCGCGGTCCAAGAAGGGCGCATCGCCCAGCGCTTGCAGCAACATGCCTTGGGCATCGGCCAGGATCACCATGCTGTTCGTGTCGCGGGTTTGCTCGGCCAAGAACTCCATCACCGGGCGGGCATGGGCCACCAGGGCTTGCTGCTGCTCCAGCGCACGCGCCAGTTGGGGTGCCGAGGCGTGCGGCGCTCCGGGTGGGCGGCCCGCCGGGGCCAAACCATGCTGAAGGCTGCGCTGCCAGCTTTGGTTCAGGCGCTCGCTGATCAAACCGGCTTGCACCAGGCCTTGGTCTTGCAGTTGCTGCCGCGCCAGTTTCAGGGCATGAGTGGGTGTGGGGCTGGTGTTTGGAAGTGGAGATGGTGTCAATGGCATGGTGGGTATCGCCCTGTCGCAGTTATGTTTTTGTGTTCATAGGGGTCTTCCTTGGTGAAGTGTGCGTGGCCTCTCCAAGCTGATGCGTTTGAGCGTGATGTGCCGGCTGGGCTGTTCAGGTTTTGAACATCTGCACGGTGCACCGCCGCACGGGCTGAACAGATTGCAAGTCCTGGGCCACGGTTTGCGCAGCCAACGCCGGGCTTGTGCGCAAACCAAGTTGGCACAAGGGGTGCAAAGCAGTGCCCGTGCTCAAGCAGAGGGTCTGCCCAGAGCCACTGACCTCAAGAACCGGAGACAGCCATGACCGTTTACGCACAGCCCAACACCCCTGGCGCCAAAGTCGCCTACAAGCCCCGCTACGACAACTTCATCGGCGGCAAGTTCGTGGCCCCACTGGGCGGCGAGTACTTTGATGTGATCACGCCCATCAGCGGCAAGGTCTACACCCAGGCCGCCCGCTCGAACGAGGCCGATATTGAGCTGGCGCTGGACGCCGCCCATGCCGCCGCACCGGCCTGGGGCCGCACGCCCATCACCGAGCGCGCCAATCTCTTGCTCAAGATTGCGGACCGCCTGGAGCAAAACCTCGAAGTGCTGGCCTATGCCGAGACGGTGGACAACGGCAAGCCCATGCGCGAAACGCTGAACGCCGACATCCCCCTGACCATCGATCACTTCCGCTACTTCGCGGGCTGCCTGCGTGCCCAAGAAGGTGCCTTGAGCGAGATCGACGGCAACACCATTGCGTATCACTTCCATGAGCCGCTGGGTGTGGTCGGCCAGATCATCCCCTGGAACTTCCCCATCCTGATGGCGGCCTGGAAGTTGGCCCCCGCCATTGGCGCAGGCAACTGCGTGGTCTTGAAGCCGGCGGAGTCCACCCCCATCAGCATCTTGGTGCTGGTCGAGCTGATTGCCGACCTGCTGCCTCCAGGGGTGGTCAACGTGGTCAACGGTTTTGGCCGTGAGGCGGGCATGCCGCTGGCCACCTCTAAGCGCATTGCCAAGATCGCCTTCACCGGCTCCACCGCCACCGGCAAGGTCATTGCCCAAGCTGCGGCCAGCAACCTCATCCCAGCCACACTGGAGTTGGGTGGCAAGAGCCCCAACATTTTCTTTGACGACATCGCTGCCCAAGACGATGCCTTCTTTGACAAGGCCATCGAAGGCCTGGTGCTGTTCGCCTTCAACCAAGGCGAGGTCTGCACCTGCCCCAGCCGCGCCCTGATCCAAGAATCGGTCTACGACAAATTCATGTCGCGCGCCCTGGACCGCATCAAGGCCATCAAGCAAGGCAACCCGCTGGACACCGACACCATGATGGGCGCGCAAGCCTCGGCCATGCAGATGGACAAAATCATGTCCTACCTGGCGCTCGGCAAGCAAGAAGGCGCGCAAGTGCTGATCGGCGGCGACCAAGCCAAGCTCAGCGGCGACCTGGCTGGCGGCTATTACATCCAGCCCACGCTGTTCAAGGGCCACAACAATATGCGCATCTTCCGCGAAGAAATCTTCGGCCCGGTGCTGGCCGTGACCACCTTCAAGACCGAAGAAGAAGCGCTGCAGATCGCCAATGACACGCCTTATGGCTTGGGCGCTGGCGTGTGGAGCCGTGACGGCAGCCGCGCCTACCGCATGGGCCGCGCCATTCAAGCGGGCCGTGTGTGGACCAACTGCTATCACGCCTACCCGGCGCACGCAGCCTTCGGCGGCTACAAGGAATCGGGCATCGGCCGTGAAACCCACAAGCAGATGCTGGACCACTACCAGCAGACCAAGAACCTGCTGGTGAGCTACTCGCCCAACGCGCTGGGCTTCTTCTAAACCATCACGGTTCGTGATCGGGTCGGCTCAAGGAGGGAAGTCCTTGGGCGGTCTCTTGCGGGGGCAGCTTGCGGGCTGCTCCTTTTTTTCTTTGGAGAATGCGTGTGGCCGATGTCCCCCGCGTTGTGGCCACCGAGGCCGCCCGAGCCCTGCTGGCCCGCTTGCGCGCCAAGCACGGCGAGATCCTGATCTACCAATCGCATGGCTGCTGCGATGGCTCCACGCCTATGGCCTTCAAGCCCGCCGAGCTGAGCCTGGGCCGTGACGACCTGCTCTACGCGGAAGTAGATGGCACACCCTTGTGGATGGGCCGCACCCAGGTGGACTACACCATCGGCACCCAACTGATCTTGGATGTGGGCCAGGGCAGCTTGGGGACCTTCTCTTTGGAAGATGGCGAAGGCCAGTATTTCAAGACGGCAAGCCGCGCTTGGACAGAGGAGGTATATGCCTGGCTCGAGCAACATCCTCTTGAAGGTCTGCCTGAAAAGCGGCGGTAAAGCAGGGCTGTTTTTCGAGGATCGAGGCCTTCCCGGGCTGGGCACACTGTGCTGAGACCTACTTCTCAGCAAAGGCCTGTCCATGCCTGCCCCGCTTCTTGCCCAGCCGCTGCCGCCCTCGGCCGAGATCCCCGGGCCCCGCATGGGCTTGTGGCGTGCGCTGCGGCATTCGCGCCAAATGCGCCGCGACTACCTGGGCACCTTGGACGAGTTGCATCGGCGCTTTGGCGACATCTCCAAAATGGGCTTGATCGTCGAGACCGTGGTCGACGTCTTCCACCCCGAGTTGGCCCGTGAGCTCTTGGTGGACCATGCGGCCCAGATCACCCGCTGGGAACGCGGCCCTGCCGTCTTTGCCCAATTGATGGGCCAGAGCGTGCTGGTGACCGAAGGGCAGACCTGGCAGCGGCAGCGCCGCATGCTGCAGCCCGCCTTCACGCCCAAGAAAGTGGCGGGCTATGCGCGGCTGATGACGGACGCAGCGCGCAGTGCCCTGGATGAGGTGCTGCCACCCGAGCAGCACCGCGCGACAGTGAATGTGGACGAGCTGTGGACCACTGTGGCCATGGACGTGATCCTGCGCACGCTCTTCTCCAGCCGCGCGCCGGACGACGCGCGTGCCGCAGGCCAGGCTGTGCAAGTGCTGGGCGCAGCCGCCATGCAAGAGATGATGCGGCCCTTTGCCTTGCCCGCGTGGTTACCGCTGCCGGGCCGGCGCGCCAAGGTGCAGGCGCTGGAGATGATGCGCGAGCTGGTGGGCCGCCACATCGACGAGCGCCGCCACGCTCCGGCGGATGACCCACGCCAAGACCTGTTGGCCATGTTGCTGGCGCTGCGCGACGAGCAGACCGGCGAGCCGCTGAGCCCCGTCGAGGTGTTTGACCAATGCATGGTGACCTTCCAGGCTGGGCATGAGACCACAGCCACCGCCCTGCTGTGGTGGACCCGCTTGATGGCCGAGCACCCAGGATTGGCGCAGCGTGCCCAGGATGAGGTGGACAGCGTGCTGCAAGGCCGCGAGCCCGAGGCGGACGATATGGCCCGCCTGCCTTGGCTGAGTGCCACCCTGAAAGAGGCCATGCGCCTCTACCCGCCCGTGGGCGCGCTGATGCTGCGCCGTGCCACCGAAGACTTCAGCCTGTGCGGCCGCCACATTCACAAAGGCTGGGTGCTGCGCGTGACGCCCTGGGTGCTGCAGCGCGATGCGCGCAACTTCCCCGACCCGCTGCGCTTCATGCCCCAGCGCTTCATGCCCGAGGCACCGCCCATCCCACGCGGCGCCTGGATGCCTTTTGGGGCCGGGCCGCGCGTCTGCATCGGCCAGCACTTCTCCATGCTGGAGATGACGCTGTTGGCCGCCATGCTGTTGCAGCGCTTCAACCTGTCCTTGCCCGCCCAGGCCCAGGCCTGCGTGCCCAAGCTCAACGTGACCTTAAGGCCTGAAGGGGCGGTGCCGGTGATGTTGACGCGCCGGATCCACCATGCACGGCAGCAGGCCCAAGTTCGCAGGCTTCAAGAGGCGCTGGCGGCGCTGGAGTGCGTAAACTAGAACTCAGATCACGCACTCAGATCACGCCCGGCAGGCCTTCCAAGGCCCAGCCCGCTTGCGTCAGGCGCTCGGCCAAATACCGCGCTGTCTCCACCGCCTCCGGCCCGTCCCCATGCACGCAGATGCTGTGGATGGCCGTGGGCAGACGCTGGCCGCTCAGGCTGATCAAGGCTTGTTCGCTGAGCATGCGCTCCACGTGCGCCCAGCTTGCGGCGGCGCCGTGCACCATGGCCTGCGGGTGGCTGCGGGGCACAAGTTGGCCGTCGTCTTGGTAGGCGCGGTCGGCAAAGACCTCCAGCGCCACGGGCAGGCCAGCGCGCTCGCCCGCGCGGGCGAGCGCCGAGTGGGCGGGGGCGAGCAAGATCAAATCGCGGTCCAGCGCCCGAACGGCCCTTGCCACGGTGTCGGCCAAGCTGTCGTCGGCCGAGGCCATGTTGCTCAGCGCGCCATGCGGTTTGACATGGCTGACGCGCCCGCCCTCGGCGGCGGCCAGGGCTTGCAGCGCGCCGATTTGGTAGATCAGCAGGGCTTCCAGTTCGCGGGCCGGGATGTCCATGCGGCGGCGGCCAAAGCCCTGCAGGTCGGGGAAGGACGGGTGGGCCCCCAGGCTCACGCCCTGAGCCAGGGCACGCTGCACCGTCTGGCGCATCACCCACGGGTCGCCTGCATGAAAGCCGCAAGCGATGTTGGCGCTCTTGACGATGCCCAGCAAAGCCTCGTCGGCGCCCATGGTCCAGGCGCCAAAGCTCTCGCCCAGGTCGGCATTCAAATTGATGAATTTTTGGCTCATATCAGTCTTTAAAAACGACGCCGCTGATGAGGTTCTGGCTGTAAAGCGCTTGCTCGTCCAGCCCGCCCAAGGGGGGGCAGCTTTGAAGCTGCGCCGCCCAGCGGGCCTCGAGCGCAGAGAGGTCTCGCAGGGCCTGCAGCGCCTCTTCGCGGCTGACGGCCACAAAGCGCAGTGTGCGGCCCGGCCAAGCTTGCGCCAAGCGGGGCAGGTCGGCCCGGATCACGGTGGCGATTTTGGGGTAGCCGCCCACGGTTTGCCCGTCCGGCCCCAAGATGATGGGCAGGCCGTTGGCGGGCACTTGGATGGCGCCGGGCGTCACCGCATCGGACGCAATGTCGGCATGGGCGGGCGTCAGGTGCTGCAGCGGTGGGCCGCTGAAGCGCCAGCCCATGCGGTCTTGCTCGGCCGTGGCTTGCCAGGCGGTGGCCAAAAGCTGAGCACCCACCTCGGGGCTGAAATGGTCGTCTTGCGGGCCGAAGATCACGCGCAGCGGTGCGTCTGGCAAGGCCCAGGAGGCGGCAGACCGGCGCTCGGGCGCGCTGGTGTCGGCCGCGCACACCGGCAGGCCATCGCCCGCCTGCAACATGCGCCCTTGAAAGCCCCCGAGGGCCGCGCGTGCGTAAGTGGCGCGGCTGCCCAGCACAGGCGCCACCTGCACGCCGCCGGCCACCGCCAGCACGGCGCAGCCGCCCATCTGCGGCTGTTGCAGCGCGCTGATCTTCAGCGTGTCGCCTTCGGCCAAGGTGGCACTGCGCCAAGCGGGCAGGGCCATCTCGTTGCCCTGGGCGGTGCGCAGGCTGGCGCTGACGGCCCCGGCCATGGCCACACGCACCGGCCCTGCTTCAGCGCGCAGCGCCAGGCCCGGCCCGCGCAGCTCCACCGCAGCGGCCTCTGGGTGGTTGCCCGCCAGCGCATTGGCGGCATGGGCCAGCGGCGCATCCAGCCAGCCCGCCGTGGGAATGCCTTGGTGGCGCTGGCCCGTGCGGCCGGCGTCTTGCACCGTGCAGCCGGCACCGCCGCTGATCACCCGCAAGGTGGCGCTCATGAGGTGGCCGCCTCAACGCTGGGGATGAGGAAGTCCTCGCGCCGCCACGCGCCGCGCTGCACCCGCTGCTCCAGGGCCGTCAAAGCGTCCAGGCTGATCACCTGCCAGCGCACTTCATCGCCGGCTTGCAGCCAGGCGGCCTGCTGCGGGTGGGCCAGCTCGAACATCGGCAGCGGGCAGCGGCCCAAGAGGTGCCAGCCGCCGGGACTTTGCCAGGGGTAGATGCAGGCCATCTCACCGGCCACGGCCACCGAGCGCGCTGGCACGGCTTTGCGCGGGGTGGCGCGGCGGGGCCGGGCCAAGGCGGGCGGCAGTCCGGTCATGTAGGGAAAGCCGGGCATGAAGCCAATCATGGCCACGCGCAAAGGGGCTTGGCTGAACAGGCTGACCACGGCCTCCACGCTCAGGCCGGTGGCCGCGGCGAGGTCCGCCAGGTCGGGCGCCACGCTCAGGTCGCAGCACAGGGGCAGGCGCCAGCAGCGCGGGGTGTGGGGCGCAGCCGCAGAGGCCTGAGCGGCGGTCAGCAGCCACTGGCCCAGTGCGTCCGCATCCGCGCGCAGAGGGTCAAAGTGAACGGTGAGTGAGCGAAAGCTAGGCACCACATCCGTCACGTCGGCCAGTGAAGGCTCACAGCGCCGTGCGGCTCTCAGGGCGTCGGCCAGCGCCATCACGCGGCGGTTGGCGGTGTCATCCAACCCAGGGGCCAACTCCAGCGTCCAGGCGGCATCGCCCAGCGGCAACAGGCGAGGTGGCGAGGCAGGCGTGGAGAGGTTCATGGCAGACCATGCTGCCACAAAGTCTAGGCTTGCTCAGGCCAACGTGGTGAGTCAAAAGCCGATGCGCTTGGCTGTAGAAAGCACATTGGCCACATCGCCTGTGGCTTGAGAGAAGGTGGAGCCTGGCGCCATGGCTTCTTCGGCGTCGAGGTACTGGCCCTGGTTGATCAACTGGCCCACGCCCGCGGCCACACTGTGGAAGCGTTTGTGGCGCTCTAACAGAGCGGTGAAGGTGCTGCGCTCGCGCAGGCCTTGGCCATCGCCGTAAATCCATTTGCCCAGCGCACAGCAGTCGTCGCGTGACAAGGTGGCAGTGTCCACGTGTTCGCGGTGCTCAATGGCATGGCGCAGCTTGACCTTCCATTGGCGGTGGGCGTCGATCATGGCGTCCACATCCACGCCCTCCACGAGGGTGGGCTTGTGGCCGGGCTCGGTGGGCAGGCGGAACTCATCCACTTGGGCGGCCATGCGGATGGCTGATTGGCGCTGGTGTTGGGCCGCGGTGGCAGTGGCACCCACCATGGCCGCATTGGCTTGGGTGTTGCGGTCCAGGTCTTGAACGGCTTCGCCGATTTGCGCCACGCCCAGGCTTTGCTCACGGGCGCCGTTGGCCACGCTGTCGAGCAGCAGCCGCACTTTATCGGCGTTCTGCACAATCTCGTGCATGGTGTCGCCAGCGGCGCGCACCACGTTCATGCCACCGTCCACATCATCGACGCTGGAGGAGATCAAGCCCCGAATCTCGCGGGCGGCGGCAGAGCTGCGTTGAGCCAAGCTGCGCACCTCTCCGGCCACCACTGCAAAGCCGCGGCCTTGCTCGCCCGCGCGGGCGGCTTCGACGGCCGCATTGAGCGCCAGGATATTGGTTTGAAAGGCGATGCCGTCAATCACCCCAATGATGTCGTTGATCTTGCGAGAAGAGGTCTGGATGCGCTCCATGGTCTGCACCACTTGCTGCATCACTGCGCCGCCGCGCTCGGCGACGCGGGCGTTGTCCACGGCAATCACCGAGGCCTCCTTGGCGGAGTCGGCGGTCTGCCCCACGGTGGCGGAGGTTTGCTCCAGGGCGGCCGAGGATTGCTCCAGGGCGGCCGCAGCCGCCTCGGTGCGCGAGGAGAGGTCCTGGGTGCTATTGGCAATCTCTTTGCTGGTGTCCACCACGGCATCGCTGGCTGACTGCACTTGTTTGACCGTCAGGCGCAGCGCGCTTTGCATGTAAAACACTTCGCGCAGCAGGTCACTGACCTCGTCCCCACCCCGGCGCGGAATGTCGGCTCGGAGATCGCCTAGGCTGATGTTCATGATGTGCTTTTTGAGGGCTTTGAAGCCGCCATGCAGCGAGCGATAAAAGCCCATGGCCAGAAACACGGCCAAGCAGACACTGAGCAGGGTGATGCCCAGCGTGAGGTAGAGCTGAGATAAGAACCCCGCTTGGCGCTGGGCCAGTGCAGCGTCGAGCACGCTGAGGTTTTTGCTGACCTGTGCGAACTGCTGTTCCAGCGTGCGGTTGGCCTGTGCAAGCAGGGCTTTGGCATCGCCTTGCACGGTGGTGCTGCCCGCGGGGAAGGCCGCTTTGATGGTTTGCAGCAGGTCAAAGGTCACTTGAGGCGCGGCGGCTTCCATCTGCAGCGCTGTGCCTTGCAGCGCAGTGCGGGCTTTGCTCAGGTCGGAAGCGGCGGCATGGAGCTCATGCTCCAGCACGGCCATCAGGCTGGCCAACTGCTGTGACTGCTCCGCAGTGATTTCGCCGGCACGCAAGGCGCCCACCGCCAGCCCGCGCAGCTCGCCGGTGCTGCGGATGACCTCGGGGCCGCGCATCAGTGCAGCGCTGGTGAGGTAGTAGGTGGCCATCTCCGGGTCCAGGGTCAGGCCTGAGTGGTCTACAGCGGCGGCAATCAGCGTGCCGATGGCCCGGTCTATGCCGAGCATGACCTCGTAGGTGCGCTTGGGGTCTTTGCTGTCGAGCTTGTCCGCGTCGGCCACTGCCGACTCCAGCGCCTTCCAAGGCTCGGTCAATCGCCAAGCTTCGCCGTGGTCTCGGAACTCTGATTGCACCGCCTTGAGCCGCTGTTCAAACTGCTGCCGAGCGCCTTGGACATCTGGCCCCGCTTCTTCGAACAGCACGGCCCGTCGTGCATAGCGCCAGTGCTCAGAGGCTTGCATCAGTTGGAGGGCGCTCTGGGCAAACGACACGCCATGACGCTCGTCCTGCGTGAACGCGTGCTGGGTTTTGGCGACCAGCAAATAGCTGCCCAAAAGCCAGACCAGCGGCATCAGAAAGGCCGCTGAGATCAGGGCCATTTTGGTGGGGAAGCGCCATTGGCGCATCAGGGCGGCGGCTGGCCGCCAGAGTGGCCATTCAACAGGTTTGGGCAGATTCACAGAGGGTCTCCAACGAATACCCTCACGCTAACGAGTTTGCAGCAGGGATGATCTGTAGAAAAACCGCCCAAACCCCCGTGTTTGGCGGCAGGAGGCCCCAGCTCGCCCCGATGTGGTGCGGTGGGGCCTCCTGAGCGCGCTCAGGCTGCCGCCAAGGCCTGGGTCAAGTCGGCCTTCAAGTCCTCAATGTGCTCGATGCCCACGCACAGGCGCACGGTGTCCACCGTCACGCCAGCCTTGGCCAGCTCCTCGGGCGAGAGTTGGCGGTGGGTGGTGGAGGCCGGGTGGGTGGCCAGGGACTTGTTGTCGCCGATGTTGACCAAGCGGGTGAAGAGCTGCAGCGCGTCCAAGAAGCGCTCGCCGCCTTCACGGCCACCTTGCACGCCAAAGGTCAGCAGGCCCGAGGCGCGGCCGCCCATTTGCTTTTGCACCAGGTCGTGGTCGGCGTGGTCGGGCAGGCCCGAGTAGTTGACCCACTTCACCTTGGGGTGAGCTTTCAGGAACTGGGCCACGGCCAAGGTGTTGTCGCAGATGCGGTCCATGCGCAGCGCCAGGGTCTCCAGGCCTTGCAGGATCAAGAACGCGTTAAAGGGCGAGATGGCCGCGCCCATATTGCGCAGCGGCACCACGCGGGCGCGGCCAATGTATGCGGCTGGCCCCAAGGCTTCGGTGTAGACCACGCCGTGGTAGCTCACATCGGGCTCATTCAGGCGCTTGAAGCGCGCCTTGTGCTGGGCCCAGGGGAACTTGCCGCTGTCCACGATCATGCCGCCGATGCTGGTGCCGTGGCCGCCGATGTACTTGGTCAGCGAATGCACGACGATGTCGGCGCCATGCTCAATGGGGCGGCATAGATAGGGGCTGGGCACGGTGTTGTCCACGATCAGCGGCACACCGTGCCGGTGGGCAATGGCGGCCAGCGCGGCGATGTCGGTGATGTTGCCCAGCGGGTTGCCCAAGGACTCGCAATAAATGGCCTTGGTCTTGTCGTCGATCAAGGCTTCAAAACTGGCCGGGTTGGCGGCGTCGGCAAAGCGGGTCTGGATGCCGTACTGCGGCAGGGTGTGGGCGAACAGGTTGTAGGTGCCGCCATAGAGCGCGCTGCTGGAGACGATGTTGTCACCGGCTTCGGCAATGGTCTGGATCGCATAGGTGATGGCGGCTTGGCCCGAGGCCAGGGCCAGCGCGGCAATGCCGCCTTCCAAGGCGGCGACCCGCTCTTCCAACACCGACTGCGTCGGGTTCATGATGCGGGTGTAGATATTGCCCGCGACCTTCAGGTCGAACAGGTCGGCGCCGTGCTGTGCGCTGTCGAAGGAATAGGCCACCGTCTGGTAGAGCGGCACGGCCACGGCCTTGGTCGTGGGGTCGCCGGCCCAGCCGGCGTGCACGGATTTGGTCTCAAAGCGCCAGGCGCTGCTGTCTCGGGTCATGGGGAACTCCTCTTCTTTGGGGGAGCTCGAAGTCTAGACGCGATGGCTGCGACAGCGCTGACAGCGCTTGGACGCAATGAGCAGAAGCTTATGCGCTGGCCTGTGCTGCCGTGAACTGGTCCCAGGCCGCCAGCGCGTTGGCCGCGTACATCAGGGCCGGGCCGCCGCCCATATAGGTGGCCACGCCCAGCATCTCTTCCAACTCAGCCTTGGTGGCGCCCAAGCGCACCAGGGCCTTGACGTGAAAGCCGATGCAGCCGTCACAGCGCTGGGTCACCCCAATAGCCAGCGCGATCAGCTCCTTGGTCTTCTCGTCCAGAGCGCCCGTGGTGATGGCGGCCTTGCCCAACTCACCAAAGGCCTTCATCACGGCCGGTGTGTCGGTGCGCAAGGGCTTGAGGTGGGCCGAGATGTCGGCGGTCAGTTGGGCGTAGTCAGGGGTTTGTGCGCTCATCAGGCTCTCCGGAAAAGAGGGGTCAGAACTCGCCGGGTTGGGTGGTCAAGCCCAGGGCCATCCAGTCGAGCATGCCGCCACGGTAATAGAAAATCTTGCTGGCCGGGAAGCCGTCGCGCGTGATGGCGCGGATGGCAATCGGGCTTTGCGGGCAGACAGGCCCGTTGCAAAAGGCGTAAAGCTTTTTGGCTTTGGTGCAATTCCATTGGCCGCCGGCCGCCTTGTCGCAGCCGAGCTCATTCATGCGCAGCGCGACCTCGGTGAATGGGATGTTGATGGCCATGGGAATGGTGGCCACCAAGAACTCCGGCATGGAGCGCATGTCCACGATCATCGCCTCGGGGTCATTCAGGGCGTGCAGCATCTCAGCCTCGCCCACCGGAGTGACGCCAGGCACTGGTACCAAAGGCTGGAACCAGCCTTCGTTCTTGGCGCAGCCGGTCATCACGCGGGTGATCTCCAGCGTCTTGCCACCGCGCCTGACGGTGAAACTCGTGTCCGATGCGTCCTCGGTGAAGAAACGCAGGCGCTTGGCCGCTGCGGGGGCGGCGGTTTGGGCGGTGGCGTCGGTGGCCACGATGCAGACACTGCACAGCGCCGTCAGCGCCAGGGAGCGAAGCAAGGAAGTCAGCACGAGAGTCTCCGGTCTAGTGTGGGAACCGGCAAACTCTATAAGCAAACACGGAATTAAGCCGTGCGCTGCATCAAACCTCAGCCTTGTTGCGCCTGAACAGCTTCAGCAGCGGGCCGCCCAAAAAGGCCAGCCCAATCAGGGCAATCTTCCAGAACTTGGCCAGGAACAAGCCCAGCGTGGCCAGCAAGCCGAGCTTCTTGGCCGCCGCCCCCACCACCAGCGCAGCCAAGCCATACTCGGCGACCTTGTCGGTGCTGGGGTTGAAGTCGGCATAGCGCTTGCCTTCGTCAAAGTTCAGTGCGGCCAGCAGGGTGTGGGCGGCGGGCTTGTGGGCGTCCAACTGCTTCAAATCCGTCACCAAGTTCATCGTGAAGTAGCCCTCGCGGCCCAGCACATAGGTGTTGTAGTTGACGCCTTGCTCCGCGCCGGCCGGGGCGCCTTTCTCGCGTGAGGACATGGCCCAGGCCAGGCGGTGGGTGCCCACGTCGTACTGCGGGGGCTGGGCCCAGCCCAAGATTTCCAGCGCTGGCACGCCCATCTTGCTGCGCTCTTCGTTGGCGGCTTCAGTGCCTTCTTTGTAGCTTTTGAGCAGGTCGTCGGCGTTCCACTCTTTGGCGTCGTCGTCCTTGATATAGCCCGAGTTTTCAAAGCGCACGGTCATGAACCACTGTCCGTCGCCCTTGGGAAAGATCAGGCCTTGCAGGCGGGGGTCTGAGCCCGGGTTGCCCATGGCGTTGAGCAGCTTCTGGGCCTGTGGCTGGGGCACAAAAGTGTGGCCTTCAGGCAGCTTCAGTTGCGCTTGCTGGGCCAGGGCGATGGCGGCAGGGCCGCTTTGCGCAACCTGCTCAGCATCGGCAAAAACGCGCTTTTGTTCTTCCGGGCTCATGCCTTGGGCCTGTGCCCAAGTGGCGCAGGCCATCCAGAGTGTGGCGATGAGCCAGTGCATAGTCTTGTTCATGTGGAAACCTCCCTTTAAGGGGGCAGATTCTCGCAGAGGCCACGCTGGCGAGTGGCAAAACTCACAGCCGGCGCCCCTGGGGAGCGCTTTAGCCTTCGTTTTGGAGGACGATAGACGGATGCCCCCAAGGGTGTGATGGGCACCCCTGGGCCACCACCTTGATCTGCCATGACTGCCGCTGCGCCACCGCGCCATGCTTGACCGAACCTTTGACCAACTGAAGCGCTGGTCAGGCTTGCGCGTTTTCTTGGCGATCCTGGCCTTTTCCACGCTGGGCTCGCAAGTGCTGGTCTCGGCCATGAGCTGGTTCTTCCACGGTGAATGGCGGCTGGACTACGCCATCACCGGCTTAGTGACCGCCTCGGTGGTCTCGGTGATCGTGGCCTTGGTGGTCTCGCGCTTGATTCAAATGCTGCAGCGCGCGGAAGCCCAAGCTCGCGCGGCCAATGCCTCCAAGAGCACCTTCTTGGCGAATATGTCGCATGAGATCCGCACGCCGCTGAACGCCATCACCGGCATGGCGCACCTCATTCGCCGCAGCAGCGTCAACCCTGAGCAAGACCAACGCCTGGACAAGTTGGAGGCTGCGGGCCGCCACCTCTTGGGGATTGTTGAGGCGGTGCTGGACCACTCCAAGATCGAAGCTGGCGAGTTCCAGCTCGATGAGGCCGAAGTGCGCATTGAAAGCCTGGTGGGCAATGTGCTGTCCATGGTGCATGAACGCGCCCAGGCCAAGCGCTTGACCCTGCGCACCGAGCTGGCGCCCTTGCCTGAGCGCTTGCGTGGTGACCCCATGCGCTTGCAGCAGGCCTTGCTGAACTATGTGGCCAATGCCGTCAAGTTCACCGAATCAGGCGAGGTTGTGCTGCGCGTGGTCGTGCTGTCTGAAAGCACCGACAGCATCCACTTGCGTTTTGAGGTGCAAGACCAAGGCATGGGCATCGATGCGGTCACCTTGGCCGAGTTGTTCCAGCCCTTCAAGCAGGCTGACACGGCCATCACGCGGCAGTTTGGGGGCACGGGCCTCGGGCTGACCATCACCCGCCGCATTGCCCAGATGATGGGCGGGGAGGCGGGAGCTGACAGCGAGCCTGGCCAAGGCAGCACGTTCTGGTTCACAGCGCATCTGCTCAAGGGGCCGGTGCAGAGCGCGCCCCCGGTGGCGCCGCGCCCCGAACCTGCCGAAGACACTTTGCAGCGCGAGCACGCCGGGCAGCGCGTGCTGGTGGTGGAGGATGAGCCCGTCAACCGCGAGATCACCGCCTACATCTTGCAGGGCGCCGGCCTGGTGGTGGAGATGGCTGAGGACGGCCACGCTGGATTGCAGTGTTTGGCAGAGGCGAGCTTTGACTTGGTGCTGATGGATGTCCAAATGCCTCAGCTCGACGGCCTAGAAGCCACGCGCCGCCTGCGCCTGCAGCCGCATCTGGCCACGCTGCCCGTGATCGCCATCACCGCCAATGCTTTCGCGGAAGACCGGGCAGCCTGCTTGGCGGCGGGCATGAATGACTTCATCTCCAAACCCGTGAACCCCGAGGCGTTGCTGTGCACGGTGTTGCGATGGTTGCCGCCGCGTGAGGGGGATGGACCTCAAGATTGAGCGCGCCGAGCCGAGATCAGGAGCATGACCCTTGGCCCACCGCGGACCCTGGAATGACGATGCGTGTTCAGCAAGCGAGATCCCTGCCGGTATCGAATGGCGGCTTCACCCTGATCGAATTGATCGTGGTGATCGTCATCCTGGGCGTATTGGCCGCGACGGCATTGCCCAAGTTCATGAGCCTCAGCGCCGACGCACGCATTGCCGTCGTCACCCGGGCACGAGTGGAGGTGGCGGGGGCTGCCAACTTGGCCTATTCCAAGTGCTTGCTGGTCAGTGGCTGTGTGGCCTCTGGCAAGGGGGCTTCGCTGAGCGGACCCGATGGTCGGGTGGGTTTCATGTACAACGGCTACCCGACGGGGCAGTTGAGAACGGGCACCTGGGGGTTCTTCGGCATCAAGGAGTGGGTCAATGTCGGCGGGCTGACAGTGGTCGAAGTCAACACTTCGGTGACCGAGTTTCGCGAGCCCTCAGCGTCGGACCCTGCCAATTGCTTGGTGCGGTACACCGAGGCGGTCTCTTTGGGGGCTGGCCCGACCACCATCATCGTCACGACGGGGTGCTGACCCCAGGCTGAGCGTGCTGGGCGACGCTGCCGCTGGCGAGCGTCCGATCAGGCAGGCCGCCAGCGCCCCAGCCGCAGCGCATTGCCAATCACAAACACGCTGGACAGTGCCATGGCTGCGCCCGCGAACATGGGGTGCAGCAGCCCCAAGGCGGCCAGCGGGATGCCCACCACGTTGTAGGCAAAGGCCCAGAACAGGTTTTGGCGGATCTTGGCGCTGGTGCGCTGGGCGATGTCCAGCGCGTCGGCCACGCGCGAGGGGTGGCTTTGCATCAGGGTGATGCCGGCGGCTTGCATGGCCACGTCGGTGCCACTGCCCATGGCCAAGCCGATGTCGGCGGCGGCCAGGGCGGGCGCGTCATTGATGCCATCACCGACCATGGCCACGGGGCCGCCTACGCGGCTGCGCAGCTCGGCGATGGCCTGGGCCTTGTCTTGGGGCAGCACCTGCGCACGCACCTCGCTCATGCCCAATTGCTGGGCTACGGCGTTCGCAGCGCCGGCGTTGTCGCCGGAGAGCAGCAGGGTGTGAACACCCATGGCGTGCAGGCGAGTGATGGCCTGCGCGGCGTCGGCCTTGAGGGTGTCGCCAAAGCTGATCAGGCCCAGCAGCTCGGGTGGGGCGCCGGGCTGCTCGCTGGCCAGCCAAGAGACGGTGCGGCCTTGGTCCTGTTCGGCTTGCGCGGCAGCGCTGGCGGCTTGCAGGTCCGCGCCCAAGTCGCGCATCCAACGCTCGCTGCCCAGCAGCACACGCTCGCCATCGATCACGCCGCTGACGCCCAAGCCCGCATGAGCCTTCGCCTCTTGGGCCAACGGCGGCGGTAGCGGGCAAGCGCCCTCCGTAGACGGCGTTTGTGCGCTGGCCCAGGCTTGGGTGACGGCCTTGGCCAGTGGGTGCAGGCTGTGGGCTTGCAGCGCAGCCGCCAAGCCTAAGACCTGCTCGCGCGTGAAGCCAAAGCCCAGGGCTTGCAGGACCTGGGGGCGGCCTTCCGTCAGCGTGCCGGTCTTGTCAAAGGCCACGGCCTTGACCTCATGGGCTCGCTCCAGCGCCTCGGCGTCGCGGATCAAGATGCCGTGCTTGGCCGCCGCACCCATGCCCACCATCAAGGCCGCCGGCGTGGCCAGTCCCAGCGCACAGGGGCAGGCAATCACCAGCACCGTGACGGCATGCATCAAGGCCGTGGCCCATGGCGTGGCGCCTTGGCCCAGCCAGCCCCAAGCCAGCAAGGTGAGCAAGGCTAAGCCCACCACCACCGGCACAAACACGGCCGCGACCCGGTCTACCAAGTGCTGAATAGGTGCTTTGCGGGACTGGGCGCTTTCTACCAACCGCACGATGCGGGCCAGGGTGCTCTCGGCGCCGATGGCGGTGGTGCGCAGCAGCAGTGCGCCCTCGCCATTGATGGCGCCACCCACCACCGCGTCGCCGGGGTGGCGGGCTTGGGGCAGGCTCTCGCCGGTGATCAAAGCCTCGTCCACCTGGCTGGCCCCTTCGACCACCACGCCGTCCACGGCCACGCGCTCGCCGGGTCGCACCACCACCAGGTCGCCCACGCGCACCTGCTCCAGGGGCACTTCGCGCTCGTCGCCCTCTAGCGTGCGAACGCGGGCCGTCACGGGGCGCAGGTCTTGCAGCGCCCGCAGGGCGTCGGTGGTTCGGCGCTTGGCTACGCCCTCCAGCCACTTGCCCAGCCACACCAGGGTGATGACCATGGCGCTGGCTTCAAAGGCCAAGGCGTGCGGGCCTTCACCCCGCGCCCACTGCACCAAGCTCAAGCCATAGGCCGCCGAGGTGCCCAGGGCCACCAGCACGTCCATATTGGCGCTGCCGTGCTTCAGCGCACTCCAAGCCCCTTTGTAAAAGCGCGCGCCCAGCAGCACCTGCACGGGGGTGGCCAGCGCAAACTGCACCCAGGCCGGCAGCATCCAATGCGCGCCCCACAGCATGCCCACCATGGGCAGGGTCAGCGGCAAAGACAACGCCAAGCCCAGCCACAGCAGGGCGGGTGCCACGGGAGCCTCTGAGGGCAAGTGAGCGTTGTCCGCCAGAACTTGCGCCGGGTAGCCAGCGTCGGCCAGAGCGGCCAGCAAGGCGGGCGTCACCACAGCGGGCTTGTGCCCCGGTGCCAACTCCACCTGCATTTGCTCGGTGGTCAGGTTGACTTGGGCCACCGCCACGCCCGGCACCTTCAAGGCGGCCCGCTCCACCCGGCCGACGCAGGCGGCGCAACTCATCTCGGTGATGTGGAGTTTGAGAGGGGAGGGCATGGGGTTTGAGGTGTCGGCGAGCAAAACGGAATTGTCTATCTTTAGCAGTGGAGGCGCTTGCTTGGCTGGCCACGATGAGGGCCATCGAACCTGTTGAAGGAGCGCGGTTGAGCTTTACATCAGCTTAGCTTTGGCGTGATATGGTGATTTCAATGCCTCCATCAAGAAGGCCTTGGCGCTAGGCTCTGGGGCCTTTGGCAGCACAGTTAAACAACAGACAAGGAGGATTCTTCATGGCACCACTTCATGGCTTCAAGGCTGCGCTCTTCTGCGCATTGCTGGCCGGCTCGGCATCCAGCATGGCCCAACGCGAGGCTGATGCGCTGGCACCTGTGGTTCAGTGCTTCGGCGGCGGGAAGTTCGCTGCCAAAGAAGTGAACAGACTGCCCGAGGCCGTGAAAGCCAGATCGGTGGAGACTTTGACGGGGCCTAAGTCTGTCTCGATGGTGGATGGCTACCGCGTCATCTTGACCACCGCACAGGGCAAGCCCTTCGTCAATCTCAAGATTGAGCAGTCCGCTGCAGCGCAGGCCGCCTCAGACCGCGAAGCGGTGGTGGCGCAGATGGAGGCGTTTTCTTCCAAGCGCACGCCAGATCAGCAGCCACTGGCGCGCAGCGTGCATGGAGATGTTGAAGTACTGGCTTTGCATCAACCCAGCCTCGATGGAAGAGGGCCTTTGTCCTTCTACAGCATGTTCGTGCCGGTCAAGTCGATGATCGCGACCATGTATGTGCTCAACCAAGACGGTAGTGATCGAGCTTTTTCCACCTTTGCGCAGTATGAGCAACTGAGGGACGAGGCCGCTGGCCTGGTCCTCAGGTGTTTGGCCGGTAGCGGAGCCTGAGCGCCCGCCAGGGCTAGTGGCGCGACACACCGTAAGTCTTCATCGCCGCCTGCACCTGCAAGGCTTCGGTCGTCTCTTGAGGATAAAGCCGATAGCTCGGCGCGACGATGGGCGCCACCGCCGTGGCCCGCACCACGATCACGGCGTGCAAGGGGAAGCGCTCGCCCGCCATGGGCAGCAGCGGGGCCGCCCATTTTGAAAACTCGGCCTGGCCTTTGTCGATGATGCGGGCCTCGCCCTGCACCTTGAAGCCCTTCTGAACAAACACATCCACAAAGCTCACGCAGACCTTGGCGTGCTGCGCGATGTTGCGCACGCTGGTGGGCGAGGCGATGTGGCCGATGACGACGTGTTGCTCATCCAGCACTGCCCAGATTTCTTTGGGCGAGACATTGGGCTGGCCCTGCTCATCGACCGTGGCGAGCCAGCACAGCACGCTGCTCTGAGCTGAATTTATAACGTCATGATTGAGCATGGTGGGCTCGCGCCTCTCACTTCAGGTCATTGGGCCGCCAGCCCAAGGCCGGCGCATGCAGGCTGTGCACATACAGGCGCTCGGGTGTCTCGGTGACGGCCGTAGCCTCGGGGTAGGCGCCGCTGGGGTCTTGCAGGTCGGCCAGGATTTGGCCTTGCTCTGAGAAAGCCACCACATGGCCATAGGCCTTGGGCACCGGCCAGGTCGAGCGCGGCAGGCGCAGCGTCAGCTCGCGCAACCAAGGCTTGCCGGCCATGTTGTCGATCTTGGGGTTGCGCGGCTTGACCAAGCCCATCCAGATCTTGCCGTTCAGGCCACGCATCAGGTTGTCAGGGTAACCGGGAAGGTTGTCCAGCAGCACCTGGGCCTGGGGCGAGGCTTGGCGCACATCCAGCCCCGTGGCCGCCGTGCTGATGCGCCAGACGCGGTAGCGGCCCGTCTCGGCCACAAAGAGCTGGCTTTGGTCGGAACTCAGGGCAATGCCGTTGGCAAAAGAGAGGCCCTGCGCCATGAGGCGCGTCTGCCGCGTGGCCGGGTTGTAGGCCAGCACCCGGCCGGTGGACGACTGCTCCAGGATGTCCAACACACTGGCCTCAAAGGTGCTGCCCAGGGCCTTGGCCCCGAAGCGAGTGGAGGCATCGGTGAAGAACATCTCACCGCTTTGCGCCACCACCACCGCGTCGGCATAGAGGATGGGCGAGTCCCCCACGTGGTCGGTCAGCAGGCTGACCTCGCCGCTGGGCGAGATGGCCAGCAGCCCGCGCATGGCATCGGCCGCAATCATCCGGCCCTGGGCATCAAAGTCAAAGCCCAGCACCCGCCCACCGGTTTGCGCCCACACGGCCAGCTCACTGCCATCGGGCTTCATGCGCAAGAGCTTGCCACTGCCCACCGCGGTGTAGAGCCAACCATCCGGCCCCATGGCCACATGCTCCGGCCCTTCTTCAGCCCCCAGGCTGATCATCTGCAAACCCGCCAGCCGGGTGTTGGGCGCATGCGGCCCCACATAGCCCGGCGCCGGTGGCGCCACCCACACCTGGGCCTGGATGGGCACGGGCCACAGCAGCAGGTAGGCGGTGGCGCACAGCAGCAGGGCCAGCAGGCCCAGGAGGAGCTTCTTGATCATTCATTCACCTCGTGTGTGCCTTAACGCGGTCAGTCAGGGAGCTTGATGGAGTGACGCCTCTTTGCGGTGCTTCCTCCACTGGCGGAATCTGAAGGTCAGGCTGAGGAACCAAGCCAGTGCGAAAAACGCAAAAATGCCGTTCTGGCCAAGTAGGCGGTTCACCCCCGCAGCCTTCTGCAAGCGGCCATGGTCGCTGCCGCTCAGATACGCCAAGAAAAGGGACAGCGCGATGGCCGCGCACCATTGAAGCTTGACCCGCACTGAAGCGTGCTCTTCATTCCACACCAGGTACAGCGGCATAGGGATGGAAGCCACGATCAGCAGAGGCAAAACAATGAAGCCAATGATGGCGCAGGCGGTGCATTCAGAAGTCATGAGCTGAGTGTGGACTATTCAAAGCTCTTGGCCTATGCGGATCAACGAGCCATCCTCGTCGATCACTGCAAACTCCCGCATTCCCCAGGGCTTGTCTTCGAGCGGCGTCATGCGCGGTATGCCCTGCGCGGGCAGCTTGGCCTCGGCAAAGGCCAGGTAGAGGGCCTCCACGTCTTGCACCCGCAAGTAGCAGCCAAATGACGACTCCTCCGGCTTCAAGTCCGGGTAGGCAAAGAGATGAATCTCCAGGTCGCCCCGGTCCATGATGGCGTAGCTGCCGTCCGGGGCTGCGATCTCGCCGTCAAACCCTAAGCGCGCATAGAACGCCAGGGTGCGTGCCATGGCGCGTGCGGGCAACTGCGGGATGGCTTTGTCTTGCGGTGGCATCTGCGCTCCTTGGCGGGTTCATTGGCCTTTGGTTTTGGCGCGAAGGCTTTGCAGTTGCCCCAGCAGCCACTGCTGGCTTGGGACAGCTGCCGCACTGCCGCACTTCACGAAGTAGGGCTTGCCCGAGCTGCTGCTGCGGCTGGCCGCCAGCTCGATGAACTGCTCGGTGCTCTGCAGCGTGCGCTTGCCTTCCAAATAATCCAGCTTGCGCAAGATGTGGCCCTTGGCCTCTTCACCGCTGTGCAGCGAGCCATTGCGCTCAAACTGGCAGCCCGAGGCCAGCAGCTTGCCCATCAAGGCGTCGATCTCGGCGCGGATGGGGGCGGGGGTGGGGGCGGCGAGCGCTTGGAGGGCGCTGAGCAGCAGCGCGAGGGTAGAGAGAGCAGCCTTCATGAGGCTATGTTATGCGCATGAGGCGCCTCGCGCTTTGTTCCGCGGCACCCGGCGCGCCAGCCGGTCGGTTGCGGAGTGCTCAGGCCTTCGCGCAAGAAGACTCTGGAGTACCCCAGCCACCGACCTTAGGCCACGGATTACTTCTCGCCGTTGGAGATGTATTCAACGTCGGTGACGATGCCGTTGGCGTCGAAGGAAACAACCAGTGCCTTGTTGTAGAACTTCATGTTGAAGGCATTCCCTTTGGCATGGGCATAGCTGTAGATGACCGCAGCATCACCTTTGGTTTTGACAAAGGGGTAAACACCTTTGCCGTTGGGGGCCCCAAGCAGAGAGGCCACTTCGGATCGAGTGGTCTTTCCCTTGACGATGGCAGAGACCTTTGAGTCATCAAAGTCTGTGGCGTCGTTCGGGAATGAACTGACGAACTCTTCAGCGACCAGGAGGTCGTTGTGGGTCAGGTAGACCATGGCACGTGCAGGTACCACCCCTGGATACTTTCCGGCACCAGCCCCTTCAGCATAGACATAGCGTAGGGACTTGAGCTTCTCCCCGTTCTTCATCAGTTCGCCCGTTTGTGGCGCAGGCCCCATGACCTGATTCACTTGGGCCACGGTGGACTTTCCGACTTCCAGCACGCCGGGGTCGGGGCGCTTGAAGTTGGTCCCCGCGCATCCCACCAGTAACGAGGTCGCCAACGCGGCAATGATCAATCGAAATGTAGTTTTCATGGATAGACAGTCTTGGTACAGCAGGCCATTCAGAGGGTGTCGAGATTGCTGTTGATGACGACGCCCGCTCAATTCTGCTTCACACGAGGCTCCCAGCCGCATGGGGAAAGCTCCTGTGCAGGGGCCATATCCCTAGGGTCTGTTGACATATGAATCTTGCCCGCGTGAGCCCTTCAGCCCATGTCAGTCTAGGCGCGCTGCGCCGCCCGCACTGGTGTGCGGGCGGCGCAACAACGAATGGCGTGGGCTGCAGGGCTCACCCTCCGGGCAGGGCGGCCAAGGGCGCTGGCGGGTGTTGTGTCTCTTGCCTGGGCGTCAGCCCGGGCTGCGGGCCGCGCCTACGCCAGCGCCCTTGGACACTCCTGCGCGGGCAGGATTCATATGTCAACAGACCCTAGCAAATTGTGGACAGGCGGACGTCTTGTCCATCGAAGGCCGCAGTCTTCAGTTCTGCATGAAGGTGCGCTCACCCATCGAACACCAAGGCACCCTAACCGGCCACGCTGCCCACGCTGTCGTTCAGCCTCTCACACCCCTAGAGCTCAGCAGCGGTGCGCCGGAACACCACATCGCCTTCGTCGTAAGAGTAGAGCACCGGCAATGCGTCGGTCGGTATTGCCGTATAGCCGCACTTGGCCAGCAGGCCAGCACTGCGGTAGTTGTCGGGGTGTGTGGTCGCCCACAGTGTTCGAACCTCCGAATGCTGGCGCAGGTGCTCATGCAGCCAAAGCAGGCCTTGGGAGGCAAAGCCGCTGCCCCAGTGTGTGGGGCCATACAGAAAGGCCACTTCAGCGAGTCCATCGTGAACATTGGCTTCGAGCCGCCCGATGATCCGGCCGGTGGCAGCAAGGCGCACCACCACGTTGATCCAGGTCTCACCGGTGGGGCCGTCTGGTGGGCCCGCCATCGACCTGCGCAGCCAGAGGTCGAATTCCTCTCTGCTGGGCATGCCCCCGATGAACTCATAGACGGCTTCACAGTGAAGCAACTCAGCCAGTTCTTCCAGGTCGCTCTCAAGGAGCGGGGCGTAGAGCAGTTCAGGCATCAAGTAGAAAAAAGGTTGCTGTGATGGCGTTGGCGGGCTGGCCCCTGTGTTGCCAGCAAGGTTCGTTCGTGGCCCATGTACGAAGCTCTTACCTCCCACTTCGGCGGCCGCCAGGCTCACTTTACGGCCCTTTCACGGTGACGCTCCCCACCATGCCTGCATCAAAGTGCCCCGGCAGCAGGCAGGCGAACTGAAAGGTGCCAGCCTGGGTGAATTGCCAAATGATTTCGCCTTGGCTGCCGGGCTTGACGTGGACCATGTGCGGCTCGTCATGTTCCATGTCCGGAAACTTCTTCATCAGCTCGGCATGTTCTTGCAAGGCTTGGGCATGACCCAAGACTATTTCATGCAGAAGCTTGCCCCGGTTGCGAGCGACCAGGCGAACGGTGTCGCCCGGTTTGACCTGCAGCGAAGCAGGGCTGAAGCGCATGCTATCGCTCATGTCGATCTGTATGGTGCGGGTGACTTTGGCCGGGTCTCCTTGGCGGCCGAAGGGCGTGTCTTCGACCTTGCTGGCGTCGAATCGGGGCCTTTTGGCCGCATGGGCCTGGTCGCCATGGGCGTGGGCGAGTAGGGGCAGCCAGAGGGCGAGCACGCCTGCCAGTGCTCCAGTGCCGATGCGGCTGCGTAATGCTTGTAGGTGCTTCATGGTGGCCTCAATGGTGATGTTGACTGCTGCGGTGAACATTGACTTCAACGCTGGGAGTGGTGGGGGGCGTGCTGGTGGCCGGTGCGGCTGACGAGGCCTGGCCAGCGGCGGCCTGGGGCACGGGGAAGGCCACCGTGCCCGCCGGGTGCTTGAACCAACCCGGGTCGCGGTAGTCGCCCTTGGGCTGATCGGCGCGCACCTTGAGCACGCTGAACATGCCGCCCATGCCGATGCCGCCAAAGGGGCCGTCGCCGGTCATCATGGGGGCGGTGTTGGCGGGCAGCTCCATTTGCATCTCGGCCATTTCGTGCATGCCCTCGCTGCCCATGGCCATGAAGCCGGGCGTGGCGCGGTTGATGCTGCGCACCACGTCGCGCTGCTCCACGCCCAGCATGGTGGGCACGTTGTGGCCCATGGCGTTCATGGTGTGGTGGCTCTTGTGGCAGTGAAAGGCCCAGTCGCCCAGCTCATCAGCGATGAACTCCATCTGCCGCATCTGGCCCACGGCGATGTCCACCGTGACCTCGGGCCAGCGGGCACTCGGCGGCACCGGGCCGCCGTCGGTGCCGGTGACCATGAACTCATGGCCGTGGATGTGGATGGGGTGGTTGGTCATGGTGAGGTTGCCCACGCGCAAGCGCACGCGGTCACCTTGGCGCACATTCAGCGTGTCGATGCCCGGGAAGATGCGGCTGTTCCAGCTCCAGAGGTTGAAGTCCAGCATGGTCATCACCTTGGGCGTGGCGCTGCCGGGCTCGATGTCATAGGCATTGAGCAGGAAGCAGAAGTCGCGGTCCACCTCGGCGATGTGCGGGTGCTTGGCCTTGGGGTGGGTGATCCACAAGCCCATCAGGCCCATGGCCATTTGCACCATCTCATCGGCATGCGGGTGGTACATGAAGGTGCCCGGGCGCTTGGCGGTGAACTCATAGACCCAGGTTTCGCCCACGCCGATGGGCGCTTGGGTCAGGCCCGCCACGCCGTCCATGCCGCAGGGCAGGCGCTGGCCGTGCCAGTGCATGGTGGTGGGCTCGGGCAGCTTGTTGGTGACGTAGAGCCGCACGCGGTCACCCTCGACCACCTCGATGGTGGGGCCAGGGCTCTGACCGTTGTAACCCCAAAGATTAGCCACAAAGCCTGGCGCCATCTCGCGCTTGACGGGCTCGGCCACGAGGTGGAATTCTTTGACGCCTTGGTTCATGCGCCAAGGGGCGGTCCAGCCGTTGAGGGTGACCACCGGGTTGTAGGGGCGGCCAGTGGCGGGCTGCAGCGGGGGCGCGGTGTCAGGCGTGCTGCGCAGCACCGGCTCGGGCAGGCCCAGCAGGCTGGTGGAGCGCACGGGCGCGGCCACGGCCGCAGTGGCCGCCAAGGCCGATGCGCTGGAAGCGAAGAAGCGGCGACGATTGATCATGGTGAGGGTCGCTTTCAGTGGCCGGCGCTGTCGGCAGCGGGGCGATTGGAAGAAGAGGCAGAGGCGGCGGCGGGCAAGGGGCGGCCGGGTGGTGCGATCAGGGCGGTCTGCAACTGGGCCTGGGCCAGCCAGTAGTCGCGCAGCGCCATCACGGCGGCTTGCTCGGCTTGCAGGCGTTGCTGGGCCGAGTCGAGCAGCTCAAACACGCCAATCAACATGCCGTTGTAGCGCAGCAGGTTCTGCTGGGCCATTTGGCGCGCCAGCGGCAAGGCCACGGTCTGTTGGTGCTGCGCCATTTGCCACTGCAGGCGCGCGGCCTCGTGGGCTTCTTGGATCTCGGCCAAGGCATTGAGTTGGGTGTGCTGCAGTTCCAGCGCGGCCACTCGCACGCGGCTGTCGGCTGCGACTTGGCGCACACGGCTGTCCCAGAAGGGCAGGCGCAATCCCAGCTCCCAGGTTCGGCTGTGCAGATGGCCGCTGCGCAAGGGGCCTTCGATGGCCCATTCCGGGGCGATTTCTGCATCGGCCAGCCAACGCTGGGCCTGGTCGGCGCGGGCGCCGCTTTGCAGCGCCTGCCAGCGGGCCTCGGCACTTTGCACATCGCTGCGCTGGGCCAGTTGCTGGGCGCTGTCGGGCAGATCGGCGGGGGCTTGGGCGGGCAGCTCGGGCAGGGCGTCGGGCAGCGTCAGCGCGGTGCGGGCCGGCAGGCCCAAGGCCAGGCGCAGGCGGGCCTCGCTGCTGCGCTGCTGGGCCGCTGCGGCCAAGGCGGCGGCTTTGACTTGGGCTTGCGCCAAGTGGATGCGTGCGGCTTGCAGGGCGCTGAAGTTGCCCGCCTGTTGCATGCGCTCGGCCAAGGTGCTGCTGGCTTGGGCGCTTTCCAGCGCGGTCTGTGCCACGGCCGCTTGCTGGCGCGCCGCGACGGCCTCCAGCCAGGCGCTGCGGGCCTGCAAGGCGTGCTGCAGCACACGGATGGCGGCATGGTGGCCGGCCTCTGTGAGGCGCTGGGCCTCGTGCTCCCGCAGCCAGGGCAGGGCAATCAGCCGCGCCAGGCTGGCATGCAGGCTGGCTTCCCATTCCAGGTCTTCGCCTGCGCGGGTGCGGCGCAGCGTGAAGCCTGGGGCGGGCAGGCTGGCCGCCAGCGCGCCTTCGGCCGCTTCGGCCCGCAGACGTTCCAGGTCGGCCTGAAAGCCGGGGTGTTGGGTGACGGCGATCTGCACCGCCGCTTGTTCGGTCAGCGGCTCAGCCAAGCTGGTGTTGAGGGCGGCAGCCGCGCTTGGGGCCGCGGCGGGTCGATCTGCACGTTGCAAGGGGGTGCCCAGGTGTTGGCGGGCGATGCGGTCGGCGCGGCCAAAGCCGTCGTCATCGGGCAAGCTGGCGCAGCCCGTCAGCAGCGCGGCGGCCAGGGTGGCCGCCCACGCCGTGGGGCGGCCCAAGGAGAGGTGAGTCATGGTGAGTTGTCAGTGATCACGCGTGAGGGGCTGGCCGCGGCAGAGTGCGGGCCAGCGCTTGGGCACCGGGGCAAGGCCGCGGTGCAGCGAGATCAAACTTCTCGGGGAGGCCGGTCAGGGCCGGCGGTGGTGAAGGGCGGCACACGGGCCGCTGTAGGCTCGGGCGGAGCCGCTTGGGGCTGCCAGATCGCCGTCGTCACCGTGGGGTTAGCGGGCAGGGCGTGGGCCATCACACAGGCGGCGCAGGTGCCGCAATGCGGGCAGGTGCTGCTGGCCTTGAGTGGCTGCGCCTCGTTGGCCAAGCCCTCTTGGCCAGGGCCGCCAACGCTGTCTTGCATCATGCTGGCATCGCCATGGCAAGGCATGGCTGCGGCGGCGTTAAGGCTGCTCTGCGACACCGGGCTGCTGGCCATGCGCCACGCCGCCCAGGCCGATTGACCGGGCAGGCTCAGGCAAAGCAATAGACAGACAAAGAATCGCAGCATGGGCGGGAGTCTACGCCTTGAGCGCGTTCCAGGCTTCCGCCTCGGTCAAGAAGATGCGGCCGGTCAGCCACTGCGCCAAGCCGCCGGCCATCAGCCTGTCGGCTACCGGGCCCTTCAGCTCCGACAGGTGCAGCGTCACGCCCCGGCTGCGCAGCTCTTCATTGAGCTTTTGCAGGCCTTCCAAGCCCGAGAGGTCAATGAAGTTGACCGCGGGCATCATCAGCACCACATGCTTGACGGCGGGTCGTTGGTGCACCAGCGTGCCCAGGGTGTCGGCCAGCCAGCGGGTGTTGGTGAAGACCAGGCTCTCGTCCACCCGCACTTGCAACAGGTGGGGCAGGGTCTCGACCTTGTGCCGCAACACATTGCGAAAGACTTCGGTGCCGGGCAGCTTGCCCACCTCGGCCCAATGCGGCCTGGCTGTGCGCTGCAGCAGCAGCACGATGGACAGCACCACGCCCAGGCCCAAGGCGGGCTCCACGCCCAAGAACAAGGTGGCCAGCGCCACGGTGATCATCAAGCCGCCTTCGAGGCGGTGATAGCGCCAGGCCGCGCTGAAGTGATGCAAGTCCACCAAAGACAGCACCGCGATGAAGATGGTCGCGGCCAGCACGGCCTTGGGCAAGGCCGAGAGAAAGCCGCCCAAGGTGGCCATGGCGATGCCCAAGAACAAGGCTGTCCAGATGCCGGCGTAGCGAGTGCGAGCACCCGCATCAAAGTTGACGATGCTGCGCGAGAAGCCACCGGTCACCGGCATCGCACCGCTGACGCCGGCCACCACATTGGCGGCCCCCAGGCCCAGCAGCTCGCGGCGCGGTGAGATGGCCTCGCCCCGGCGGGCCGCCAGGGCCTCGGCCACGGCCAAGCTCTCGACATAGGCCACCAAGCCCAGCAAGAGCGCGGGGGTGAGCAGGTCTTGCCACACTGCCAGTGGGGCTTGCCAGGGCGGTGCGAACTGCAGGCCGTCACCCAAAGAAATGGCCCCTGCCAAGGCCACGCCTTGCCAAGCCTGGGGCGCGCTCATGATGGCGGCAATGGAGGCCACCACCACCACCATGGGGGCCATGCGGCCCCAGAGTTGCGCGCTGCGTGCCGGCAGGCCCACCGCTTTGAGGGCCGGGGTGGCCCAACGCCGCAGGCTCCACAGCAAGAGCAGGGCGGCGCCCCCCATCAGCACCGTGCCCCAATGCGGCTGCAGGCTGGGCTGGGCCTGGGCGCTGGCCCACAGCTCAGGCAGGGTATTGCCTTTGATGGGCAAGCCCAGCAGCGCAGGCACTTGGGCGATGGCAATGGCCAATGAGGCGCCGTTGACAAAGCCGTGCAGCACCGGCGCGCTCAGCAGCGCAGCCAGCACGTCCAGGCGCAGCGCGGCGGCGATCAGAAAGACAGCCCCCATCTCCACTGACAGCACCAGCGCCGCCAAGGAGGGCGAGATGCCATGTGCCTGCGCCACCGGCGCCACCGCCTGGGCCGTGAGCATGGCCAACACGGCCACCGGCCCCACCGCCAAGGTGCTGCTGGAGCCCAGCAGGGCATAGGCCACGATGGGCAGCAAGCTGGCCATCACGCCCACGATGGGCGGCAAGCCCGCCAGCAAGGCATAGGCCAGGCTTTGCGGCACCAGCAAGACGGTGACGATCAGCGCGGCCAGCATGTCCTCTGGCAGGGCTTGCTTGTAGGCGGCCCAGCCTTTGAGGGGTGGCGCTGCGGTGGCGGCGAGGGTGTTCACAGGGCGTTCAATGGAATCTTCAGATAGCTCACGCCATTGTCTTCAGCCGGCGGGAAATGGCCACCCCTCACATTGACCTGCACCGAGGGCAGGATCAACACCGGCATGTCCAGGGTCTTGTCGCGCGCGGTGCGCATGGCCACGAACTCGGCTTCGCTGATGCCCTCGTGCACATGCACATTGGCGGCGCGCTGCTCGGCCACGGTGCTCACCAGCTTGACCTCGCGGCCGCCGGGTTGGTAGTCATGGCACATGTGCAGCCGGGTGTGGCCGGGCAGGGCCAGCAGGCGGTGAATGGATTGATACAGCGTGTTGGCATTGCCGCCAGGGAAGTCGCAGCGCGCCGTGCCGTAGTCGGGCATGAAGAGCGTGTCGCCGACAAAGGCGTCGTCGCCCACCAGGTAGGTGACGCAGGCCGGGGTGTGGCCGGGGGTGTGCAGCACGTCCACGGTCAGCTCACCAATCTTGAACTGGTCGCCGCCTTTGAACAGCACATCAAACTCGCGCCCGTCGCCGCTGATGTCCGGCGCATTGAACACGCCCTTGAAGACCTTTTGCACTTGTTGGATGTGGTCGCCAATCGCGATTTGGCCGCCCAGGCGTTCGCGCAGCCAGGGGGCGGCCGAGAGGTGGTCGGCGTGGGCGTGGGTTTCCAAGTGCCAGTCCACGCTCAGGGCCTCTTGCTGCACATAGGCCAGCACTTGTTCGGCCGAGCGGGTGCTGGTGCGGCCCGACTTGGGGTCGTAATCCAACACACTGTCGATCACGGCGGCACGGCGTGTCGTGGGGCACGAGACGATGTGGGTGGCCGTGTAGGTGGCGGGGTCGAAAAAGGTCTTGATCTGGGCGGTGGTGTTCATGACGATTCCTGTCACTTTACAAATTCTGCAATCATCATATAATCACTTTACGATGAATGCAACTGATGGCGATCAAGACCCTTTCGCAGCCTTGCAAGCCAAGGCGGTGGAGGTGGCGGCTTTGCTCAAGGCCTTGGCGCACCCGGACAGGCTGATGCTCTTGTGCCAGCTCTCGCAAGGCGAGCGCTGTGTCGCCGAGCTGGGTGAAGCCACGGGTGTGGCCCAGCCCAGCTTGTCGCAGCAGTTGGGCATCTTGCGTGCCGAGGGCCTGGTGGCCACGCGCCGTGAGGGCAAGTTCATCCATTACCGCGTGGCGTCGGAGGGTGTTCAAGTGGTGCTGCAAGCACTCTATGGGCACTACTGCGGCCCCGCCAAGCCCATGAACAAGAAGGACGAGCAACGTGACGATTGACTGGAATGCCTTTAGCCCGTGGGCGGCCTTAGCCGGCGGGGTGCTGATTGGCTTGGCCTCAGCGATTTATCTCTTGGCCAATGGCCGCATCGCCGGCATTGCGGGCGTGGTGGGCATGGCCTGGCATGCACTGCGCAAGGGCCAGGGCTTGAAGGGCCAGGGCGAGCGCTGGTGGTTCATCGGTGGCCTGATGCTGGCGCCCTGGCTGTGGCAGGTGGTCAAGCCGCTGCCGGCTGCTCAGATGGTGGCCAGCCCCGCCATGGTGGCCATCGCTGGTTTGCTGGTGGGCGTAGGCGTGCGCATGGGCAATGGCTGCACCAGTGGGCACGGCGTGTGCGGCCTAAGCCGCTTGTCGGTGCGCTCTTTGGTGAACGTGTTGTCCTTCATGGGCGCTGGGTTTGTGACGGTGGCGGTCTTGCGCCACGTGCTGTGAGGTCCTCATCATGAAAAGTCTGTTGACGGCGTTGCTCGCCGGTGTGGTGTTCGGCTTGGGCCTGATTGCGAGTGGCATGACCAACCCGACCAAGGTGGCCGGCTTCCTGGACCTCTTCGGCGCCTGGGACCCCTCACTCGCCTTGGTGATGGGCGGCGCCATTGGTGTGGGCTTCTTCGCCTTCCGGCTGGCCGCCGGCAGGGACAAGGCCTGGAACGGCAGCCTCATTCGCCTGCCCGACACCACGCTGATCGACAAGCGCCTGATCCTGGGCGGCGTGCTGTTCGGCACCGGCTGGGGGGTGGGCGGTTTCTGCCCCGGCCCGGGCATCGTGGCGGCGTCGGCGGGCATTCCTGAGGCCGTGATCTTTGTGGTGACCATGCTGGTGGGCATGGCCGGTTACGACCTCGTCGCTGAGCGCAAACACTGAGCCGCCGGGCGCCCCCGCGCCCCGCACAATCAGGCCCTCAACCCTAGTGGATCAGGGCCTTATGTATTTATCTGACACCCAGTTTCCGCCGTCCACTTATGCCGCCACCGCCACGCTGCCGCCGCTGCAGCCTGCGCTGCAAGGCGCCGTACAGGCGGATGTGTGCATCGTCGGGGCCGGCTTCACCGGGCTCTACACCGCGCTGCGCCTGGCCCAGGCCGGCCAGCGCGTGGTGGTGCTGGAAGCCTCACGTGTGGGTTGGGGTGCGTCAGGCCGCAATGGCGGGCAAGTCATCCTGGGCTTCTCGTGTGACATGCCGCCCTTTGAGCGTGCCTTGGGCTTGGAGGGCGCGCGGCGCGTCTGGGGCTTGGTGCGCGAGGCCGCGGCTGAGATCCGCCAGCATGTCGCCACCCACCAAATCGACTGTGAGCTGCGCGACGGCCATTTGTGGACGTCTGTGCTGCCCCGCCGCGTGAGCCTGTTGACGCATTGGCAGCAAGAGGCTGCCCAGCGCTGGGGCTATGAGCGCCTGCGCTTCATCCCCAAGGCCGAGCTGCCTGAGCACGTGGCCAGTGAGCGCTATCAAGCTGGGCTGCTCGACCCTGAAGGCGGGCACCTTCACCCCCTCAAGTATGTGTTGGGTTTGGCGCGCGCGGCCGAGGCAGCCGGCGTGGTGCTGCATGACGGCAGTGCGGTGCAAAGCTACAGCTTAGAGGGTGACGGCGTGCGCGTGCGCACCGCCCACGGCGAGGTGCGCGCCGACCGACTGGTGCTGGCCTGCAATGCCTACATCCACACCCTGAACCCTGCGCTGCGCGCCCGCGTGCTGCCCGTGGGCACCTACATGATCGGCACCGAGCCCTTGGGCGAGGCCCGCGCCAAAGCCCTGCTGCCTACCGGCTTGGCGGTGACGGACAACCAGTTCATCCTCGACTACTTCCGCCTCACCCAAGACCACCGCCTGCTGTTTGGCGGCAAGTGCACCTATACCGGCCGCACGCCGCATAACTTGGCCGAGGCCATGCGGGCCGACATGCTGCGCGTGTTCCCCCAATTGGCGGACGTGAAGATCGCCCACGCCTGGGGCGGCCACATCGACATCACCGTGCCGCGCACCCCCGACTTTGGCCACGAAGGCCCCGTCTATTGGGCCCAGGGCTTCTCCGGCCACGGCCTGGTGCCCACGGCAGTGGCGGGCCGGGTTTTGGCCGAGGCGCTGCTGGGTAGGCCCGAGGATTTGGCCTTGTTCGAGCGCCTGCCCAAGCGGCGCTTCCCGGGGGGCGAGACGCTGGGTGGGTTCAGCCAAGCCGTGGGCATGGCTTACTACCGGCTGCGGGACTATCTTTGATCTTGTCCGTGCGCCTTCAGCGCCGTGTTCAATCCGCCATGCGCGCAAAGCGCGGCTGAACCTTGCCCTCAAACTCCGCCGTTTCAAAGAACATGGCATGCGGCCGCACCCACAAGCCACTGGCGTTGTAGAGCGGCCGATAGACCACCAGCGGCTCCAGCGTCTCGCTGTGCCGGGCGGCACCCAGCACTTCGTACTCACCGCCTTTGTAGTGGCGGTAGCGGCCGGTGGGCGTGTCGGGCAGGGGAGGGAGGTCGTCGGTCATGGGGGTGATGCTACTGGCTTGTTGGCCTTTGGGCTTGCGGGTGGAGGACTGTCGTGCCCTGACGCGGCGTTGGCCCCAGGGCTCATGCGAGAGGCCGTCGGCTCAAGCCGACTGCCTTGCGGTGCTCGGGCAAGACCGTGCGCCGTCAAACTCCCTCCGCTCGCCTTCGGCTCGCTGTGGTCAAACCCTTCCGGCGAATATGTTCTTGAAGCGCGCGTGACCGCGCGCCACGCCCTTGCCCTGCGCTCCTCCGCGCCTCTCAAATCGCCCTGTGGCCCACCCCGCGACAGGGCGGTGGGTGGGGTAGCCAGCCTCCAGTTATCAGAGATTGAGACTCACTCGGCCAGGCTACCAAGCAAGCCGCTGTCGCGATGAAGGGGTGGGGATCGTGTAAAGAGTCCAAGCTCACTGGGAGGCGAAACCGCTGGAGCGACATGCTTGCTTGCAGACTTGTCCTGACCGAGCGTGCCGGACACCACCATGAGATCGCCGAAAACGTGGATGCAGAAGGTGTCCTCGACTTCCAAAAGTAGGTGCAATCGTCGACTGTGCAACGTTGGAGATCAGCGGCAGACGTAGGCTATCTGAGCTGGGCCGACTTGTTGGGCGCATTCACTTCTTGAGGAGTGACTGGAACCCATCCAAGAAAGCCCTGTACTGTGGACATAGAACCCCCTTCTTTGCAATTGCTTAACTGGCCAGCTTCCTTTGGTTCGCCAGGGCTTCAGACAGCACATGCTCCTGTTCGTTCTTCGGTAGGCCACGACTTTCGGCCTCTGCCAAGATGCGTTGCATCGACTCTTTTTGCAGAGGGGCATGTTTTTGTTGCCACGTTGAATAGATAGAACGGCTCGGAAATCCACGCTGTTCGCAATACTCTGCGCTCAGTGCGGCGTACTCGAAAAGGACTAAGTTTCCAGCGGCGTCACTGAAACTGACCGCAATCGATGGGCGACATGAAAGCGACAAGAGCGCAGCAATGGCAGTGATGGTCGAGGCTTTCATGGGCGCTACCTACGTTTTATGTGGGGTTCAGACCGATCAATCCTGAAGCCAAAAGGCGGCCTACAGGACACTTTAAGTGCATTTCTTGCCTGGTGTACCGCGGTTCGATTCGACTTCTGAACGAAACTACCGGGCCGAAACCTTGGTGCGAAGGTGTGCGGCACTATAGCGGCCAAGAGTCTACAGAGCCATATGCTTTCAAACCTAGCGTACTTTGTTCGGCGATCTTCTGAATGTGTGGATTTGCAACCCCCTGTCGCCAATGACCGCACTTCACATCACCCCAATCGTGCAGGCTACCCCCGATGGACCTGCGCTGCCGCAGGCCGTGGCCCGGGGCGATTTCTTCGGCGCCGAGGCGCGCAGGGAAAGGGCGTGGCGCGCGGTCACGCGCGCTTCAAGAACTCACTCGCCGTCACTGTTTGACCACAGCGAGCGGAACGCGAGCGGAGGGAGTTTGACGGCGCACGCCCTTGAGCGAGCACCGAGGGCAGTTGGCGCAGCCAACCGCCGATGCATGAGCCCCGGGCCATGGCCTGTGGCAGCGCACGCGTCGACCTACACAGCGCTCCAGTCGAGTCCGCACGCAACGCTCAGAAAAGGCGAGCAAAGCCGCCCGCCCATTCAAGCCCTCCAACTCAAACCGGCACCCACAGCGGCGGCAGCCCCGGCAGCGCACGGAACAAGCCGCTAAGCGCGCCACTGCGCACCAGCGACGCAGCAGTTTCCATGTCCGGCGCCAAATAGCGGTCGGTCATCATCGGGGCGCAGTGCTCGCGCAGCAGGGCGTGGGCTTGCTCCAGGGCGGGAGAGCTGGCCAGCGGGCGCAGGAACTCGATGGCTTGGGCGGAGGCCAGCAGTTCAACGCCCAAGATGTGCGCCACGTTGGCGATCATGGGCTGCAGGCGGCGGGCGGCGAAGGTGGCCATGGACACATGGTCTTCTTGGTTGGCGCTGGTGGGCAGGCTGTCCACGCTGGCGGGGTGGGCCAGGGACTTGTTTTCGCTGGCCAAGGCGGCGGCGGTCACGTGGGCAATCATGAAGCCGCTGTTCAGGCCGGCGTTCTCGGTCAGGAAGGGCGGCAGGCGCGAGACGCTGCTGTCGATCAGCATGGCAATGCGGCGCTCGGCAATCGCGCCCACTTCGGCAATGGCGGTGGCCATGGCATCAGCGGCCAGAGCCACGGGCTCGGCGTGGAAGTTGCCCCCCGAAATCATGGCGCCGTCTTCAAAGAACACCAGCGGGTTGTCGGTGACGGCATTGGCCTCGCGCAACAGCACCAAAGAGGCATGGCGCAACTGGTCTAGACAAGCACCCACCACCTGCGGCTGGCAACGCAGGCAGTACGGGTCTTGCACGCGGTCGTCGCCTTCGGTGTGGCTGGCGCGGATGGCGCTGCCCTTGAGCAGGGCACGGTAGTACTGGGCCACGTCGATCTGGCCGGGCTGGCCGCGCAGGGCGTGGATGCGCGGGTCAAAGGGGCCGTCGCTGCCACGGGCGGCGTCCACCGTCAGCGCGCCGATCACCAAGGCGGCTTCCAGCACCGGCTCAAAGCTCAAGAAGGCGTGCAGGGCCAAGGCGGTGGAGGTTTGTGTGCCGTTGATCAGGGCCAGGCCTTCTTTGGCTTCCAGGGCCAAGGGGGTGATGCCGTGCTGGCGCAGCACCTCGCCAGCCGGGCGGCGCTGGCCGTCCACCAAAAAGTCGCCCTCGCCCAGCAGGGCCAGTGTCATGTGGGACAGCGGGGCCAGGTCGCCCGAGGCGCCGACCGAGCCCTTCTCGGGCACCCAAGGGATGAGGCCAGCGTTATAGACCGCCAGCAGCGTGTCGATCACCACCTCGCGCACGCCCGAGTAGCCGCGCGCCAGGCTCGCCGCCTTCATCACCAGCATCAGGCGCACCACGCCGGGGTTGCAGGGCTCACCCACGCCTACCGAATGCGAGCGGATCAGGTTGAGCTGCAAGGTGGCCAGGTCGGCCGCGCTGATGCGCTGATTGGCCAGCTTGCCAAAGCCGGTGTTGACACCATAGACGGGCGCATCGCCAGCGGCGGCGGCCTGCACCACGGCCGCACTGGCGCGGATGTTGGCGCGCGCTTCGGGGGCCAGCGTCACGGCCTCGCCGCGGGCGTGGACGGCCTGCAGCAGTTCGAGGTTGAGTTGGCCAGGGGTGAGGACGTGCTGTGTCATGATGAAGAGGATGAAAAAAGCCGCGTTGAAGGAAAGAAGGCGTGGCGGCTGCGCACAGAGTGCAGCTTGCCACACAGCGTTGGAGTGAGACGATGAAGGTTATGAATCGTGTGCTGGGCCTGAGCCTCTTGGCCGCCCTCACGCACAGCCCGGTGTGGGCGCAAAGCCAAGTGGACCCGTTCACGGCGCAGCCTGCCGCCGACTGGACGGCGCTGTTCAAGCGCAGCAGCGGCTGGACGGGGGCCGATGGTGTCTACAGCATTCCGCTCGCGGGTGACGAGCGCCCCGGCAGCGGCGCCAGCCAGCGCACACTGGTTTGGTTCAGCGACACCTTTGTGGGCACGGTCCGCCCCGATGGCAGCCGCACGGCCACCACCATGGTCAACAACACCACGGCGGTCATTGATGGCGCCATGCCCGACGCCAGCAGCCTGAGCTTTCAGGTGCGGCACAAGGGCAGCGGCTGGCAGAGCATGGTCAAGCCGCCCGATGCCAGCCAATGGTTTTGGCCCAATGACGGTGTGGTGGTCGGCTCGCGGGTCTATACCTTTGCGCTGCGCATGAAGTCTGCGGACACCCCGCCCTTTGCCTTCGCCACCGCCGGCATCAGCCTGCTGTCGGCCTCGGCGCTGGAGGCCGCGCCCTTCAGTGCCAGCTACAAGCAGGTCGATGCGCCGCTGTTCGTGCCGGCGGTGGCCGGCGGGGCCGGTGAATCCTCGTTTGGCCAGGCGGTGATGCTGCACACGGCAGCCGCTGGCGCGCCTCGGGCGGATGGCTATTTGTATGTGTTCGGCACACGCAGCGCCGAGTACGTCAAGCGCCTGCTGGTGGCGCGGGTCAAGCCCGAGAAGATCGGCAGCTTTGCGGCCTATCGCTTTTGGGACGGCAAAGCTTGGAACGCTGACATCCGCAGTGCGGCGGCCGTCACCAGTGGCGTGAGCTCTGAGTTCAGCGTGCACCCCTTGCCCGATGGCCGCTTCATGCTGACCCACATGACCGACACCCTGGGCAAGCAAGTGGCGGTGCGCTATGGCGACAGCCCAGTCGGCCCCTGGGGCAAGGATGTGATCCTGTGGGACTGCCCAGAAGCCAGCTTGACGCCCAACACCTTTGTCTACGGCGCCAAGGCACACCCGCACCTCTCCACACCCACCGAGTTGCTGGTGAGCTACCACGTCAATACCTTTGATTTTGCGGAGAACTTCCGCGCCGGCGGTGTCGAGATTTATCGGCCCCGCTTTTTGAAAGTGCCGCTGCGTTGAACCCACGCCGCGTGCCGATGTACACCCACCCAAGATCTGGATGTTTTTATGTTGAGACTCAATCGTCGTGCCCTGACCCTGGCTGCTGTGGCTGCTGCCTGCCTGCCCGCTTGGGCTCAGGCTCAGGCCTTCCCGACCAAGCCGGTGAAGATCATCATCGGCTTCCCGGCGGGCGGCCCGCTGGATAGCCATGCGCGGCTCTTGGCCGACAAGCTGGGCGAGAAACTCGGCCAGCCCGTCATCATTGACTACAAGGCCGGCGCAGGCGGCTCGGTGGGCGCGGAGTTTGTGGCCAAGAGTGAGGCCGACGGCCACACCCTGCTGATGGCCAACACCGGCACCATGGTCATCAACCCGGCCGTCTACACCAAGCTGCCCTATCAAACCCTTCGCGACTTTGCCCCCATTGCGCGCACGGCGCAGCAGCCGTTGGTGCTGCTGGTCAACCCGCAAGTGCCGGCCAAGACTTTTGGGGAGCTGGTGGCCTTGGCCAAGCAAAAGCCGGGGCAGCTCAATTACGGCTCGGCCGGTAACGGCGGCATCAGCCACTTGGTGCCCGAGATGATCAAGTCGGCCACCGGCACCTTCATCGTCCACATCCCGTACCGGGGCAGCGCACCGGCTTTCACCGACCTGATGGCCGGGCAGGTGCAGGTCATGGCCGAGTCCATTCCGCAAGCCGCCACCTACGTCAAGGCCGGCAAGCTGCGCGCGCTGGCGGTCACCAGCAAAGAGCGCAACCAAGCCTTGCCCGACGTGCCCAGCCTGCACGAGGCGGGACTGAAGAACTTTGATGTGGTGGGCTTTTACGGCGTGTTGGCCCCGGCCGCCACGCCCAAGCCGGTGGTGGACAAGCTCTCCGCCGCCTTCAAGGCGGTGTTGGAGAGCCCGGACATCCGCCAGAAGATGGTGCAGCAAGGCGCCGACCCGGCCTTTCTGGACGCCGCCAGCTTCACCCAGTTCTTGAAAGCCGACATGCCGCGCTGGGCCAAGGCCGTCAAAGACTCGGGAACCAAGCTGGACTGAGCGCAACATGCGGCGGGCCTGAGCGAGCTGGAGGCGGCGCCGCTCAGCGGCCCAGCATGGGCAGGTTCAAGCCCTGCTCGCGGGCGCAGGCTTGGGCGATCTCGTAGCCGGCATCGGCATGGCGCATCACGCCGGTGCCGGGGTCGTTCCACAGCACACGCTCGATGCGCTTGGCGGCGGCGTCGGTGCCGTCGCAGACGATGACCACACCGCTGTGCTGGCTGTAGCCCATGCCCACGCCACCACCGTGGTGCAGGCTGACCCAGGTCGCGCCGCCCGCAGTGTTGAGCAAGGCGTTGAGCAGCGGCCAGTCGCTCACCGCGTCTGAGCCGTCCCTCATGCTTTCGGTTTCGCGGTTGGGGCTGGCCACCGAGCCGCTGTCCAGGTGGTCGCGGCCGATCACGATGGGGGCCTTCAGCTCGCCGTTCTTCACCATCTCATTAAAGGCCAGGCCGGCGCGGTGGCGCTCGCCCAGGCCAATCCAGCAGATGCGGGCGGGCAGGCCCTGGAAGGCGATGCGCTCACCGGCCATGTCCAGCCAGCGGTGCAGGTGCTTGTCTTCGGGGAACAGCTCTTTCATCTTGGCGTCTGTCTTACGGATGTCCTCCGGGTCACCCGAGAGCGCCACCCAGCGGAAGGGGCCCTTGCCGCGGCAGAACAGTGGGCGGATGTAGGCCGGCACAAAGCCGGGGAAGTCAAAGGCGTTTTTCACGCCTTGGTCCAGCGCCACTTGGCGGATGTTGTTGCCATAGTCCACCGTGGGGATGCCCATGGCTTGGAAGTCCAGCATGGCTTGCACATGCACGGCACAGCCTTGGGCGGCGGCGGCCTTGAGGGCGGCGTGCTGGCTGGCGTCCGCTTGGGCAGCCTGCCATTGCGCCACCGTCCAGCCGGCCGGCAAGTAGCCGTGGATCAGGTCGTGGGCGCTGGTTTGGTCAGTGACCAAATCGGGCTTCACGCCACCGGCTTGGGCACGGCGCACCAGCTCGGGCAGGATCTCCGCCGCATTGCCCAGCAAGCCCACCGAGATGGCCTTGCCCTCGGCCGCATAACGCTGCATGCGAGCCAGCGCGTCGTCCAGGTCGCTGGCTTGCTCGTCCAAATAGCGGCTGCGCAGGCGGAAGTCGATGCGCGACTGCTGGCATTCGATGTTCAGCGAGCTGTAGCCGGCAAAGCTGGCGGCCAGGGGCTGGGCGCCGCCCATGCCGCCCAAGCCTGCGGTCAAGATCCACTTGCCTTGGGCGTTACCGCCGAAGTGCTGCTTGGCCGCCTCGACAAAGGTCTCATACGTGCCTTGCACAATGCCTTGGCTGCCGATGTAGATCCAGGAGCCGGCGGTCATCTGGCCGTACATCATCAGGCCCTTGCGGTCCAGCTCATGAAAGTGCTCCCAGGTGGCCCAGGCTGGCACCAGGTTGGAGTTGGCCAGCAGCACACGTGGCGCGTCGGCGTGCGTGCGGAACACCCCAACGGGTTTGCCGCTCTGAATGAGCAAGGTCTCGTCGTCCTTGAGGGTGCGCAGCGTGGCCAGGATCTGGTCAAAGCAGGCCCAGTTGCGCGCGGCCTTGCCAATGCCGCCATAGACCACCAAGGCATCGGGGTTTTCGGCGACTTCCGGGTCCAGGTTGTTTTGCAGCATGCGATAGGCGGCTTCGGTCAGCCAGCTTTGGCAATGCAGCTCGGTACCACGGTTGGCACGGACGGGGCGGGCGGCCTGGGGAGTGGAAGCGCTCATGGTGGATGCCTCAAGGGGTGGAGCTAAGGAGTGGGGCGGATTCTGCACGCAAGCCCCTCTACTTGTCTAGACAGGTTTACACAAGTAGACTCGCCGCCCATGACACCGCGCCTGATTCCCCTGCAAAGCCGGCCCGCGCAAGCGTGGCGCAATGGCGGTGGGCAAACCCGCGAGTTGCTGGCATGGCCTGAGGCTGTGGATTGGCGCCTGCGCATCAGCGTGGCCGATGTGGCCCAGGAGGGGCCTTTCTCGCTATACCCCGGTGTGCAGCGCCACCTGGCGGTGTGGCAGGGGGCTGGCCTGGCCTTGCACCGAGAAGAGGGCGGCGCCGAGCCGATCACGCTCACCCCGTCGAGCCCGGCTTGGGCCTTTGAGGGCGAGTGGCGCATTTCGGCCTCGCTGCTGGACGGCCCGGTGCGGGACCTCAACCTGATGTGCCGAGGCCTGCCCGGTGAGCTGCGCCCTGCCGTGGCGGGCCACCTGTTTGCGCCGGCTCACCGCGCCGCCGGCCTGTTTGCAACGCAGCCGGGTGTTTGCTGGGCGAGGCCGGGGGCCGGCGGCGGTGATTTGCTGAGTTGGCCGCTGAGGGCGGAGACACTGTGTTGGTTTGATGCTGCACCCGCCGAGATCTGGTGGGCCCCTGACCTGATGCCCCTTGGCCCCGGCCCGAGTGCTTGGTGGCTGAGCGCCGATATGAAAGACGAATGAACATGACGACATCTCAGGCGTTCACACTTTGGCACCGGGCACGCTTGGTGACCCTGGCGACCGAGCAGGGCTGGGGCCTGATCGACCAAGGTGCGCTGCTGACCCGAGGCGACCGGATTGAGTGGGTGGGCGCCGAGGCGGACCTACCGCCCGGCCTCAACATTCCCGAGCGTCACGACCTGGGCGGCGCCCTGGTGACGCCCGGCTTGGTGGATGCTCATACCCACCTCGTCTACGGTGGAGACCGCGCGCGCGAGTTTGAGATGCGCCTGCAAGGCGCCAGCTACGAAGACATTGCGCTGGCGGGCGGCGGCATTGTCTCCACGGTGGCGGCCACGCGGGCGGCGTCAGATGAAGCGCTGTGGCAGAGCGCGCGCCAGCGCGCCCACGCCTTGATGGCCGAAGGCGTGACCACGCTGGAGGTCAAGTCTGGCTACGGACTCAGCGCCGAGCATGAAGCGCGCTGCCTGCGTGTGGCGCGCCGCCTGGGGGCTGAGCTGCCCCTGACGGTACGCACCACCTGTTTGTCAGCCCACGCCCTGCCGCCCGAGTTTGCCGGCCGGGCGGACGACTACATCGACGCGGTCTGCCAGTGGCTGCCAGCGCTGCACGCCGAAGGCTTGGTGGATGCCGTCGATGCCTTTTGCGAGCGCATTGCCTTCAGCCCCGCCCAAACCCAGCGGGTGTTTGAGGTGGCCCACCGCCTGGGTTTGCCGGTGAAGCTGCATGCCGAGCAACTCAGCGACCAAGGCGGCGCGGCGCTGGCGGCCTCCTTCGGTGCGCTCTCTTGCGACCACCTGGAGTACCTGAGCGACGCGGGCATTGCCGCCATGGCCCAGGCCGGCACTGTGGCCATGCTCTTGCCTGGCGCCTACTACTTCTTGCGTGAAACCAAGCTGCCGCCCATTGCCGCCTTGCGCGCCTCGGGCGTGCCCATCGCCATCGCCACCGACCACAACCCCGGCTCCTCGCCCACGCTCTCGCCGCTGCTGATGCTCAATATGGCCTGTACCTTGTTCCGACTCACGCCGGAAGAGGCCTTGCGCGGCATGACCCAGCACGCGGCAAAGGCGCTGGGCTTGGCCGACCGCGGCCGCTTGCTGGCCGGCAGCCGGGCTGACTTGGCGGTGTGGGGCCTGAAGCACCCCAATGAGTTGGCCTATGCCTTTGGCCAGCGCCCGGATTGCCGGCGCGTGGTGGCGGGCCGGTGGGCTTGATGACCTCTACGGGGCCCAGCTCAGCAACCGGTGGTGACCTTGGAGAGGGTGGCCATCGAGCTGTAGCTGAAGGGCGCGTTGACCGAGATGGCGCAGGCGGCCGGGTTGGGCGCTTTCTTGAGCTGCAAGCTCATGGCGTTGTTGCCCGAGAAGGTCATGATCCATTGGCCATCGTCGGTGGTGGCACCGCTGACGTAATTGGCGCTGGTGGTACCGAGGTGGTAGCTGACGATGGGTTGACGAGTCACGCCCACCAGTTGGGGGAGGTAGAAGACATGGAGATGCAAGGCCGCACCTGCTGTGCAAGCGTTGGCAAACAAGCCGCCAACCAACACAGGGGTGTTCGCATCCCAGTTCATGGTTCGCCAGGCGGTGCTGGATGGGCAGCCATCAAACGGCGTGGTGGCCGGCAGGCCGGAGCTTGCGCCCCGGAGCGCCGAGAGCGAGGGCGCAGTGTTGATCAAGGACTGCAATTGCCCAGCCATCTGATTCACCACCGCCGTGCGGGCATCGCCGCCCAGGCTCATGAATTTGGGAAGTGCTGTGGCGGCGAGCACGCCCAAGATCACAATGACGACGATCAACTCCACCAGCGTGAAGCCGGCAGCTTGCCTCAGGCGTCTGAGCGGTGCGGAGGGTGATGGCATAAAACGCAGTGCGCGTGAACGTCGTTTCAGCGCTTATCGGTGGTTTGGCTTGGAAGTTGAGGACGCAGCGCATGGACCGGATGGAGCATTCTTTTGAGTGGCAGGGCCGCATCGATGCCGAGGAGACGGGCGACAGCCGTCGCTGGCACCAGGTGATGCAAGCCTGGGGGCCAGGCGCCACCAGCGGCTGCGCCTTGATCGGCTTTGCGGTGGACGAGGGCGTGCGCCGCAACGGTGGGCGGCCCGGTGCGGCGGAGGGGCCAGCGGCCTGCCGCAAGTTCTTGGCCAATATGCCGCTGATGGGCGAACCGGCCTTGTGGGATGCGGGTGATGTGCGCTGCGACGGCGGCGCCTTGGAGGCCGCACAGGCCCGCTTGGCGGGGCAGGTGGCGGCCAGCCTGCAGCAGGGTTGCCTGCCGCTGGTGATGGGCGGCGGCCATGAAGTGGCCTGGGGTACGTTCCAAGGCTTGCTCCAGGGCCGGCCCGAGGTCCAGCGCTGGCTCATCATCAACCTGGATGCTCACTTTGATTTGCGCTATGCAGCGGCGGCCAACTCAGGTACGCCGTTCTTGCAAATCCAGCAGCGCTGTCAAGCCTTGGGCCTGCCCTTTGACTACCGGGTGTTGGGCATCAGCCGCTATGCCAATACCCGAGCGCTGTTCGACCGGGCGCAGGCTTTGGGCGTGCGTTATTGGCTGGACGAAGACCTGCAAGACGCGCCGGGTCTGGCCGCTGCGCAGCAAGCGCTGGCGCAGGATCTGGCCGCCTGTGAGGCGGTGTACCTGACCGCATGCCTGGATGTGTTGCCAGGCGCGCAAGCGCCGGGGGTGTCGGCACCGTCGCCCTTGGGGGTGCCCCTGGCCGCCGTCGAGGCGGTGGTGGCGCAGGTCGTGGCCAGTGGCAAGCTGGCCGCCTTTGATGTGGCGGAGCTGAACCCCAGCTTGGACAGAGACGGTCTGACTGCGCGCATTGCCGCGCGCTTGATCGCCAAAGTGGCGCGGCGCTGAAGCTCAGCTCAGCTTGAAGACGCTGACGGCGCCCACCAATTGTTGGGCTTGTTGACGCAGGCTCTCGGCCGCTGCTGCGCTTTCTTCGACCAACGCTGCGTTTTGCTGGGTGGCTTGGTCCATCTGGCCTACGGCTTGGGCTACTTGGTCTACCCCTGAGCTTTGCTGTGCGCTGGCCGACGTGATCTCGGCCACGATGTCCGACACGCGCTGGATGGAGCTCACCACTTCCGCCATGGTTTGGCCGGCTTTGTCCGCCAAGCTGGTGCCTTGCTCGACCCGCTCCACGCTGGCCAAGATCAGGGCCTTGATCTCTTTGGCAGCGTCGGCGGAGCGGTGGGCCAGGCTGCGCACCTCGCCGGCCACCACGGCAAAGCCGCGGCCTTGCTCGCCTGCGCGGGCGGCTTCCACGGCAGCGTTGAGGGCCAGGATGTTGGTTTGGAAGGCGATGCCGTCGATCACGGTGATGATGTCGGCAATTTTTCGGGAGCTTTGGTTGATGCCTTGCATGGTGTCGACCACTTGGCTCACCACGGTGCCGCCGTCGCTGGCCACCTGAGAGGCCGCTTGCGCCAATTGGTTGGCTTGTTGAGCGTTATCGGTGTTGTGGCGCGCCGTGGTGCCCAGTTGCTCCATCGTGGCGGCGGTTTGCTGCAGGGCGCTGGCTTGCTCCTCGGTGCGGCCCGAGAGGTCTTGGTTGCCCTGCGAGATCTGAGCACTGCCCGTGGCCACGCTTTCGGCGTTATCGCGCACGGTGCTCACCACCTTCTGCAAAGAGGCCTGCATGCGTTGCATGGCGCGCAGCAGCATGCCGATCTCGTCGCTGCCACCTTGGGGGATACGGCTGGTCAAGTCACCTTGCGCAATCGACTCTGCGGTCTGCTGTGCCTGCTGCACATTGCTGATGATGTTGCCGGAGATCTGACGCCCCAATGCGATGGCGGCGATGATGGCCAGAGCCCCGACTGTCAGCAAGATCGTCCGCGCCCGTTGTGCGCCCTCGGTGGCGGCCTGCGCATTGGCTTGGGTGAGTTTGGCGATGTGGTCCTGAAACGCTGAGAGTGACTGCTCCACCCCCTGACGCTTGGCCACCACGCCCTTGATCGCGGCCTGGGCTGCATCATGCTGGCCTTGCTTGACCAAGGCGATCACTGCGTCCACTGACTTTTCGTAGGCGCTTTGGGCGTCGTCAATGTCCTGCACCTGCTTCTCCAGACCCGCATAAATGGCGACCACCGCCGGGTCATCGTCCTCTTGTGCCTTTTTGAGCAGGGCCTTCATGGCTGCAAAGTCAGCCTCAGAGGCTTTGCCCAACTTGTGGAATTCGGCAATGGACGCCTCCAGAAAGGCTTGTGCCTCGGGGTCATTGGCGCGCAAGCCCGCAGAGGCCCGCAGCACATGCTCAAACTCGATGACCTCGTCCATCAGGTTGCCGTCGATGTTGGCGGCCAAGGTCGACATCGGCATGTCCTCCGTGGCCATGTCGGCCAGTTCTTGGGACAACCACGTCGCGCGGTCCAGTCCGACCGCCATACAGATGGCGGTGGACACGACGGGCAGTCCGACGGCAAGCATCAGTTTGCGACCTAGGCTAAGGTGGGAGAGCGTCACGGCGGCTTCCTTCTGGTGAGTACTGCGATAGGGGGGACGATGTACTTCACTCGTCGCTGTGGGGTTGACGAAGTCCTGAGATTACCTAGTCTCGTATTTGAGATTGGATGAATTTGAACCGTGGAGCCGCGCCATCTCTTGGGATTGGCGCGGCCCCCCGGCTGCGGGCGGCGGGCTGCTCTGAGCCTTGACATACACTCTCGCCACGCTCTGGCCCGTGCCTCGCGCCGGCCGCCAGAAACATTGGCTGATTGCTCTGACCCTGCGCTTTTTTCATGGCCCTGCATTCCAAGGCTCACGCGACTGCCCTGTTTGACCTCAAAAGTGCCACGCTCAGCGTGTTGGCGCTGTTGCTCAAGACCACCGACCTCGACGCTCTGGCCGAGGCCCTGGACGCCCGATATGGCGCCACGCCGGGCTTGTTCGAGCACGAACCCGTGTGTGTGGACCTGGCCGCGGTGCGTGATGACTCCGTGCCCCTGGATGCCATCGCATTGGTGGCTTTGCTGCGTCGTTATGGCTTCAACCCCATGTCTGCGCGAGGGGGCTCCCCCGAGCAGATGGCTGCGGCCCTGCAGGCGGGACTGGCGGAGGCCCCCGAGGTGGGCGGCCCACGGTCAGAGCCTGCTGCGCCCAGCGAGGTGCAGGTGCAAGCCGAGTTCGCCGACACCGTGCCGCCCGACTTGTTTGACGCGGCCGACGCTCAACTGGCCGCTGCAGCGGCCGAAGCACCCAGCGCCGAGCCTGCGGCTGCCGCGCCGGCCAGCACCACTTTGATCATCGACAAGCCACTGCGCTCGGGCCAGCAGGTCTATGCCCGTGGTGGTGATCTGATCGTGCTGGCGGTGGTCAGCTATGGGGCAGAGGTGATCGCCGACGGCAACATCCATGTGTATGCCCCGCTGCGTGGCCGTGCGCTGGCGGGTGCGCGGGGCAACACGGAGGCGCGCATTTTTGCGGCCTGCATGGAGCCGCAGTTGGTGTCCATCGGTGGCGTTTGGCGCACGTTTGAGTCGGGCTTGCCTGCTGAGGTGGCGGGCAAACCGGCGCAGGTCAAGCTCGATGGCGAGAAGATTTTGTTTGAGCCGCTCAAGTTCTGAGGGGCTCGATAGATAGGGGAGGCTCCTGAGTGGGCCCTGCGTTTCAAGAAAGAAAGGACAGTGTTCCGATGACCAAGATTGTCGTGGTGACCTCAGGCAAAGGCGGGGTCGGCAAGACCACCACCAGTGCGAGTTTTGCGTCGGGTTTGGCCCTGCGCGGCCACAAAACGGCGGTGATTGACTTTGACGTCGGCCTGCGCAACCTGGACCTGATCATGGGTTGCGAGCGCCGTGTGGTCTATGACCTGATCAACGTCATTCACGGTGAGGCCAACCTCAACCAAGCGCTGATCAAAGACAAAACCTGCGACAACCTGTTTGTCCTGGCGGCGTCCCAAACCCGCGATAAAGACGCGCTGACACAAGACGGCGTGGAGAAGGTGCTGAACGACCTCAAGGGCATGGGCTTTGAGTACATCGTTTGCGACTCGCCTGCCGGCATCGAGACCGGCGCCCTGATGGCCATGCATTTTGCCGACGAGGCCTTGGTGGTCACCAACCCCGAGGTGTCCTCGGTGCGCGACTCCGACCGCATCCTGGGCATCTTGTCGTCCAAGACTAAGCGCGCCATTGAAGGCAGCGCGCCCATCAAAGAGCATCTGCTGATCACGCGTTACAACCCGAGCCGGGTCGATACGGGCCAGATGCTGTCGCTCTCAGACATCCAAGAGATCTTGCGCATCGATCTGATCGGCGTGATCCCCGAGTCGGAGAGTGTGCTGGACGCCTCCAACCAAGGTCTGCCCGCCATCCACCTCAAAGAGACCGAAGTCTCTGAGGCTTATCAAGACGTGGTGGCTCGCTTCTGCGGTGAAGAGCGCCCGATGCGCTTTACCGAAGCGGTCAAACCCGGCTTCTTCAAGCGACTGTTTGGTGGGAGGTGAGCGCCATGTCGTTTCTCTCCTTTTTGCTGGGCGAGAAGAAGCAAACCGCTTCGGTCGCCAAGGAGCGCTTGCAGATCATCTTGGCCCACGAGCGCAGCGGCCGCAGTGCCGCCACGCCCGACTACCTGCCTGCGCTGCAGCGCGAGCTGGTTGCGGTGATTTCCAAGTACGTCAAGATCAACGCCGACGACATCAAGGTGCAATTGGAACGCCAGGACAACCTTGAAGTGCTGGAGGTGAAGATCGAGCTGCCTGAGCTGGGCAAAGCCCAGTCCTGAGTCCGCACAGCGGCCAGAGGCCGCCACAGGCGCCCGGCACCTTCAGGTGCCGGGCGCCTTGTCGTTTTAGGCGGGCTGCGGGGCGGCCGTGCCAGCCCCCACGGCCACGATCACTCCGCGAGAGGGCACACCGCTGTGGTTGATCAAGAACAGCATGTAGTAGCCCGGAGGGGTCAAGTCCTTGGCAGGGAAGCGGTCGATGCGAACATGGTTCTTGTTGCTGTCCACGCCCATGCTCCAGTCGCTGCGCTCCAGCGCGATGCGCCGCTGGCCCGTGTTGAAGCCGTGGGTCACGGTCGACAAGCCCACCAGCACCACGTCCTTGATGCTGTTGGCGCCAGACGTGTCGGTCATCTCCACATAGAACGGCGAGAGCAAGGTGCCGTGCAAGGCATTGCCGGCGGTGTATCGGGTCAGCGTGGGGCGCTGGGACCAGGTCGCGCCTGTACCTTGGGCGGTGAACAAATACGGTGGCAAAAAGATCTCGCCGTTGCGCTGCACCACATGGGGGTTGCCACCGCCGGCCGAGAGCACGGTGCCGTCGGGCAGCAAGATGGCCGTGGCGTGATACACCCGCGAGAAGGCCTGCGTGGCCATCGGCACAAAGCTGCCGCTGGCGGGGTTGTTGACGTCGGGCACAAACATCTCAGCCTCACGCACATGCTGGGCTGCGTTGATGTTGGCTTGGGTCGTGCCGCCGTTGACCAGCACACTGCCTGTGGGCAGCACGGTGGTGTTGAAAAACTTGCGGGCATGCTTCATCGGGGGCTGGGGAATGACCCGCGCGCTTTCCGCCCCGCCGCGAATGTCCACCACTGTGGCCTTGCTGCTGGCGCGCGAGGTGTTGAGCACCCAATAGCCATTGCCGCCGGCTTGCATCACCAAGCCCTTGTCGTACATCACGGCCGAGCTGGAGCCGGACCCCACATTGGGCAGCTCGCTGGCGGGACGCCGGTTGTCATTGGCGACCAAGGTTTCATTGCTGAATTTGCCGTTACCTGCAGCGGTCAAGTTGCCGATCCCGTTCGGGTCCAGTGACCACATCAAGTCGGTCGAGATGCCAAAGACCTTGCCGCCCGGCGCCACCCAAGCGCGGGGGTACTCGGCGCGGGATTCATACAGCTCGAAGAACTGGCTGTAGGTCGTCATCGGAATGCCCGACAAGGAGGTCCAGCCTTGGCCATCTTTGTAGACCATGGGCGCGCGGGCCGTGTTGCGTGCCACCAGTCCGGGGGCGCGCAGGTTGGCGTCCATATAGTCTTCGGCATAGGGCTCCATGCCCCCCAACACCAGTTGGCGGCCATCGGCCAGGGTGATCAAGGTGGCATACCAGCGGCCTTCGCCGTCCACCGAGTCCCGCACCTTCACGGTGGTCTTGGTCACATAGTCGTAGGTGCCTGTCATCTTGGAGGCGGCTGTCGAGGCCCCCACGGTATATAGCCCGCCAGAGCCGCCCACCATCAGCAGCTTGCCGTTGGGCATCAAGGTGCCACCGCTGCAGAAGCTGTTGAACTTGTTGCGCGCGTCCTGCACATTGGCCGTCAAGCGGTCGGTGTAGTCCTGGAAGGGGACGCGCTGGCCGCGCGTGTTGGTGTACCAGTCAAATCCAAAGGTGCTGGCGTTGGTCCAGTCGTCTGGGTTCCACACCACGTTTTGCGAGCCGTCTTGTCCGTTGACGCCTTGCTGCAGCACATCGCCGCGCGAGCCATAGCTCAGCACCCGGCCGTTGGGCAGCAGTGCCATGTGGATGGGGTTGATGGGCCAACTGCGACCGCCCGACAGGCCGGTGATGGTGGGCAGCCTGAGCCACACCCCCTTACGGTGCGCATCGTCTGGGATGCGGCCGCCTGGCATGTACTTCATCAAGTGCGTCATGGTCTGCGGTGCGGTGACGCTGACCTCTGTGTTGGCACGTGCGGGCATCAGTCCTGCCGTGGTCAGGGCTGCGGCGCCGGCTTGCAAGAGGCTTCTTCTTTTCATCGGGTTCTCCTAGAACTGCTGGTGAGAGGGATCAGTACGTGGTGTTGCTCATGCCGCGCAACTCGCGTTGCATGCGCTCATGGTCAAAGTCACCGACGGGAAAGTCATTGAAGACTTCGCCGTTGCGGTTGATGAGGTAGATGCTGGTGCGGTGGTCATCCGGCTTGCGGCGCTTGCCCACCAAGGCGCCGTAGTGGTCTATGACCTGGAACACAAGCTCCGCTTGGCCTGTCAGCCAATGCCAGTTGCTGTGGTCGGCCTGACGCGCCTGCGCGAAGGCCTTGAGTCGCTCTGGCGTGTCGCCCAAGGGGTTGACGGTGATGGTCACCAACTCCAGCGCTATGCCGGCCGCCAGCGCGTCTTGCCGCACCTTGGCCAAGTGCAAGGTGGTGGGGGTGCAAATGGTGCTGCAGTCGGTAAAGGCGAAGTTAAGCAGCACGGGCTTGCCCTGAAAGCGGGCCAAGTCCATCGGCTTGCCGTCTTGTCGGATCAGGCTGTTGGGGGCCAATGGCAGCCCAAAGCTGTTGGCCTGGAAGCGAGGCTCCACGGCCTTGCTGGGCTTGAGTTGTCGCCAGGCTGAGGACATGCCGGTGTTGGCGGGTTCCTTGGCGGCAGCACCATGGGCCCAGAGGCCGCCGCACACGGCGAGGAGCAAGGCTGCGAGTCCAGGGACGCCATCTGATTGGCGAGGGCTGCTCCCGGTTTTGTGCCGAGATTTATTCTCAATATTCCACATACTGCATTGGGACGTGAGAAACCCCACACGGGCCGAAAAGCCCAGTGTGTCGGGGAGGTCAGGGAAAGCAACTCGTGCAGCACGGCGTGGCAGCTGCCCAGCAGCGCTGCATTGAGTCAAGCTTGAGGAATGACTGAAACGATACAGGGTATGGCTGAAAGCGCGCGTCAAAAAGTTGCGCTTGATCGCCACCCCGCATTCAGCAAGTGCGTCAGATTTCGCAGATGTGTCCAGTTGTGCGTTGGCCTGGCGCGGGCTGAGGCCTCGGCGTCGGCGGCCGAGCAGCACACGCGGTGGCCCCTGGCGCGGTAAGCCGGCCAGACGCAAGCGCGGCCGTGCCGGGCCTTGTCCAGTCTGCCCTGCGCCCTTAGAAGGCCGGCACGCGGTGACGATTTTGAGGGTGAGTCTTGCCGTCGAGACAGCGTCTGGCTGGCCCGGCGCTAGACCGGGCGTTCAGTGGGTCGCTGCGCCGATGAGCTCAGGGCATCAATGTCTGCGATGGCCTTGTTGCGCCCTTGCCGTTTGGCTTGGTAGAGCAGGGCATCGGCGCGGGTGTAGAGCGACTTGCCTTCTTCGAGGGGCAATGAAATGGCGCAACCGACGCTGACCGTGAGATGCTCGGCCGTGGGTGAGGCTTTGTGCGCCAACGCCAGGGCGCGGACACGCTGCACCAACTGCTCGCTCAAGCCCTGAGCCTGAGTGGCGTTGACGCCGTACAGCACCAAGGCCATTTCTTCACCGCCGGTGCGTGCGGCATGGTCCAAGGGGCGGCGGCACAGGCTCTGCAAGACTTCCGCCAAGCGTTGCAGGGCATGGTCGCCGGCGGCGTGGCCGTAGGCGTCGTTGTAGAGCTTGAAGTGGTCCGCGTCGATCATCATCAAGGCCACCGGTTGGTTGTCCCGGCGCCCCACAGAGAGCGCCAGCTCCAGGTGCTCATTGAAGGCCCGCCGGTTGTGCAAGCCCGTCAAGGCATCTCGCCGGGCCAGCCACTCCAACTCCGCACGCAGCAAGAACTGCTCGCGTTGGGCGTATTCGCGCAAATAGGCGCCCATGCCGCCGATGCAGGCCGCCACGAGCAGGTAGAACAAGCGATAGAAGATCGACTCTCGCTGGCCTTCGGGGTGATTGGCCAGGCTGACCAGCAGCACGCTGACCAGGCACAGCACAGCCACTGCGGTGGCTTCCTTCAGGCGCAAGCCCAGGGGCAGGAAGATGACCACCATCAGCAAGATCAGCACGTTGTTCTCGTGCGGGGTGCCGAGCGCGGCATGGGTGTCATTGGAGATGGTGCCTCCCAAGGTCAGCAGATACAGCATGCCCGCCACCACCCAGGGGCGTTTGAAGCGAGGGTCTGTTTGCAGCAGCGCCAACCAGCAGCCTGCCAGTGCCATCAGCACGGTGATGCGCACTTGCACCAAGGTCAGCAGCCTGGGGTTGGAGAACAGGTCGGTGGCGCGATCTTGTAGCCGAATCACGTCCATGCCGATGAAGGCCAGCCAGATCACCAAGCCGCAGAACAAGGCCACATTGGACTGATGGTCCGTCATCGGCTTGGGGGCCCGGCGGTAGGCCACTTCCAGCTCTGGGCTGAAGTTCAGCCAGCGAAAGCCCTGCTCGCGCTGCAGCCGGTAGCTGGGCGCCTCGTGCTGAGGTGTGGCAGGTGCTGGTGCGGCCATGGTCGGCCCTGAGGAGCGCGCAAGCGCTCAGGTGATGTCCAGCAGTGGGGCCAGCTCGTCTTCCCAGTGGCTCAGCTCGTCGTCATCCACCAGCAGCCAGGCCTGCACACGCTCCTTATGCTGCTTCCAGTCAGCGTCGGCATCCAGGCCTTCGTGGCGGCGCATCAGGTGCTCGGCCACCAGGCCGGTGGCCACCAAGGTGTGCATTTCGGCGTCATCGCCGTCATTGCCCAGCATGTCCAAGTCGTGGTGGCGGCGAATGGCGGCCATCACGGTGGGGGAGAGCTTCCACATCCGCGCCACCAATGCGCCCACCACGGCGTGGTCGGTGCGATGGTTGGCGTTTTCAGTGGCGATGAAGGAGCGGTCGATGCGGGCGTTGGCTTCCACCAGCGTGCCGGCATAACCGCGCACACTTTGCAGCATCACCGGCATGCCCACATGGCAAAACAGGCCGTAGGTGTGGGCGACATCAAGGGACATGCCCGGCAGCTTGGTGGCAATGAAACCCATGGCCACCGCCCGCTTGGACGAGCGCTCCCAAAACCGTGTGAGCTGAGCACTGCGCACAGGCAGGGCATGCGCCACGATGAAGCGGGTCATCTCCGCCGCGGTGATGTCCAAGCCGAGCCGGTTCATGGCTTGGCCAATGGTTTGCACGGGCTGGCCCGTGTTGTAGGCAGGACTGTTGGCCGACTTGATCAGTTGTGCCGACATGGCCACGTCACTGGTGGCGATGTTGGCGATCTCGTTGAGGTCCGGCTCTGCCGAGGCCATCGCATTGCGCATGCGCTCCAGAATGGCCGGGCTGGGCGGGATGGCGATGGTCTGCAGCGGCCCGCGCTTGCGGGCATCGTCCAACTCTTTGGCAATGGCTTGGGTGCTGGACGAAGCGACAGGGGCGTCAATCATGATGGGGGGTGTGCTGGCGGTATGAGGCTTTATCGGCCCCTTCGCCAGCGGATGAATACCCCCCGCCGTGAGAAATTAGGTCCCCAAGAGGGCGCTGATGCCGGCTTTGGCAATCTGGGCATCTTCGGTCGATTTCACACCGCTGACGCCCACTGCGCCCACCACATGGCCGTCGACCAGCACGGGCACGCCGCCTTCGAGCATGCCGTCCAGGTCCGGGGCGCTCAAAAAGGCGGTGCGGCCGTTGTTGATCATGTCCTCATAGACCTTGGTTTCGCGTCGGCCCAGGGCGGCGGTGCGGGCCTTGGCTGGGGCCATGCGTGCGGACATGGGGGCGGCGCCGTCCAGGCGGTAGTGGCCCAGCAAGTGGCCGCCGTCATCTACCACCGCAATGGTCACGGCCCATTGGTTTTTTTGGGCCTCGGCGCGGGCGCCGTTGAGCAGGGTCACGACATCGTCGTGGCTGAGGAAAGGCTTGGTCTTCATGGCGTGGTTCCAGAGATTGGCGAAAACGCGAGAGTATGGCGGTGGCGCTGAGGGCGATTGCCTGCACGCAAGTCAGGACTGAATGAACTCGCGCAGCACGGCAAAGGCTGCCTCAGGCCGGTCACGCCAGGTGCCGTGGCCGCAGCCCGGCAGGCTCACAAACTGGCGCCAGTGCTCGGGCAGGGCTTGGGCGATGTCCTGAGCGTCAGCCAGCGGGCAGACGGGGTCGTCCTCACCGGCCAGGACCAGCACCGGGCACTGGGCCTTGGCCAAGCCCGGCGCCAAGTTCATGCTGGGCATCTCGGTGCGCACAAAGTGGTCCAGGATCTCCCACACCGCAATCTTGCGCGCGCCGCTGTCGGGGTCGCTGCTGGGGGTGGGGTTGTAGAGCGGCATCAGCTCGCGCAGATAGTCCGCCATGTTCTGAGGCGTGGGGTCCAACCAAAAGCGCTCGGCCAGCTCTCGGGCCGACGGGCCACCCAGGCGTTCAAACATGGCCAGCTTGCGCGGCAGGTTGAAGGCTGCGGAGGTGGACGACAAAATCACCTTGGCTGGGTGGGCCGGGTGACGGGCCAGGTAACGCTGGGCCACAAAGCCTCCGAAGGATTGCCCCAGCACGATGGGCTTGCTGATGCCCAGCGCGTCACACAGCCGCACCACGTCGTCGGCCCAGGTGTCCAGCGTCCATTCCTCCCGTGGGCGGCGGTCGCTGCGGCCGTGGCCGCGGTGGTCATACACCACCACTTGGGTGATGTCGGCCAGCGCATTGAACGCCGGCTTGAAGCTGGAATGATCAAAGCCCGGTCCGCCGTGCAGGCACAGCAAAACGGGCTTGTCTTGAAGGGTGGGGCCGTGGGGCACCTGGCCAAAGCCAGTGATGTCCACGTAGAGGCGGTGTCCGGGGCTGATTTCGATGCGCATGGCATCGATGATAGCCAGCCCTTAGAACCCCAAGCTGGCCAGCAGGTCGTCCACTTCGCCTTGGTTGGTCACCACGTCCGTGCGGCCTTCGGCATCCACCACCGGGCCATGCAGCACCGTGGGGTCCACCTTGTCTTTTTGGTCTGGCGGCACCACTTGCACCAAGAGCTTGACCAGATGGTCTTCCAGCTCATTGGCCAGCGCGATCACCTTGGTCACGACCTGGCCGGTCAGGTCATGGAAGTCCTGCGCCAACATGATGTCGGTCAGGTGGGCATCGATGCGGGCCGTGCTGGCCTCGATGTCTTCCACGAAGTTGAGCACCGAGCCGGTGGCCACGGCGCGCACCGGGTCGGTGGTCAGGGCTTTGGCCAGCTCACGGGTGGCTTCGGTGATGTGGGCGTGGTCGGCCTTGGCTTGTTCCACCGAGGTCAAGACCTTGTCCGCCGCTTCGGCGGTTTTCTTGGCAATGAAGTTCAGCCGGCTGCGGGCGTCAGGCAAGCCCTCGCTGGCGATCTTGAGCTGAGGCATCACGCCCAGCTGGTGCATGGTGTCGTGCAGCAGCCGCGTCAGCGAGCCCAACTGTTGAAACACGTCGGCCGAGACAGCGCCGGGATCTGAGGCAGTGCTGGGGCTCACGGCCGCCATGTTTTCCATCTTCATGTTGCTGCTCCCGGGCGTGTTCAGGCGGGCGTGCCGAACTTTTGCATGATCTTGGTGACCTTCTCTTCCAGCGTGGCCTTGGTGAAAGGCTTGACGATGTAGCCCGCCGCGCCGCTTTGCGCTGCCAGCACGATGTCTTCCTTGCGGGCTTCGGCCGTCACCATCAAGACCGGCAGATGTTTGAGCGACTCCTCTGCCTTGATGGCCTTGAGCAGCTCAAAGCCATTCATGTTCGGCATGTTGATGTCGCTGACCACAAAGTCGTACTTGTTGGTCTTCAGCATGTTCAGCGCCACGGCGCCGTCTTCCGCCTCTTCGCAGTTGTTGCAGCCCATCTCTTTGAGCAAGCCGCGCACGATGCGACGCATGGTCGAAAAGTCATCAACAACAAGAAATTTCAGATCGGTGGTGCTCATGGTGTCCTCGAGATGGTCTTGTGGCGTTTATCGGTTGGAAACAGTGGGCGCTTGAGGCTCTTCAGGGTTCGCCTCAGGGTCCACATTGGGACGGAATACACGGTCTTCGGCATCACGGTTCATCACAATGATGCTGATGCGCCGGTTGCTGGGGTGCGTGGGGTCTTCGGGCTTGAAGGGCTGGCTGTGCGCCAAGCCTTGCACGCGCAGCACCCGCCGCTCGGTCAGTCCGCCGGCCAAAAGCTCGCGCCGCGAGGCATTGGCTCGGTCTGCCGAGAGCTCGTAGTTGCTATAGCCCCGCTCTCCGCCCGGGAAGGGGGTGGCGTCGGTGTGCCCCTCCAGTGTCAGCAAGTTGGGCACTTCGGTGAGGATTTCGCCAATGGCCTGCAGCAGCTCGCGCATATAGGGCTTGACCACCGCACTGCCGGAGTCAAACATGGGCCGCTCTTGCTCATCCACGATCTGGATGCGCAGGCCATCTCGCGTCATGTCCAAGCGGAGCTGCCCACTCAGCGCCTTGAGCCGTTCGCTGGCGGCAATCTTTTCCTCGATGGTGTTCTTCACCTCTTCGAGCTTGGCGATCTCAGCGCGGCGCTGCTCGGCCTTCAGGGCTGCCAGGTTGAAGGTCTTGCGCTTGGCTTCCACATCGCCTTTCTTGACCTGTCCGCCCGAACGGGTCAGGTCTTCACCCCCCGCCTTGATGACATGCGAGGCGTCGCCCGAGCCGGAGCCGCCACCCAGCGCCACCTTCAGCGGCGACTGGAAATAATCGGCGATGCCTTTTTTGTCGCCTTCGGTGGTGGAGCCCAGCAGCCACATCAACAAGAAGAAGGCCATCATCGCCGTCACGAAGTCGGCATAAGCGATCTTCCAGGCACCACCGTGTGCAGCGTGGCCGCCCTTCTTGATCTTCTTGACGATGATCGGTTGAAGTTTTTTTGCGTCGCCGGCCATGGTCTTACTTCTTCTTCACGTGAGCTTCCAGCTCAGCGAATGTGGGCCGTACGGTAGACAGCAAGACCTTGCGGCCAAACTCAATGGCCACCTGCGGCGCATAGCCTTGCATCGAGGCCAGCAGCGTGGTCTTGATGCACTGCAGCTCCTTGCCGCTTTCTTCGATCTTTTGCTCCAACAAGCCCGCCAGAGGCTCTGCGAACGCGTAGGCCAGCAGAATCCCGAGGAAGGTACCCACCAGCGCCGAGCCAATCATCGCGCCCAGCACCGCCGGGGGCTGGCCCACCGAGCCCATGGTCTTCACCACGCCCAACACGGCCGCCACAATCCCGAAGGCGGGCAAGCCACCGGCGATGCGCTGGATGGCAGCCACCGGCGCATGAGCTTCGTGGTGGTGAGTCTCAATCTCGCTGTCCATCAGCGACTCGATCTCATGCGCGTTCAGGTTGCCAGAGACCATCATGCGCAGGTAGTCGGTGACGAACTCGGTCACATGGTGGTCATTGCCCACCGTGGGGTACTTTTGGAACAGCGCCGAGCTGTGGGGGTCTTCGACGTCCTTTTCAATGGACATCAAGCCTTCCTTGCGCGCCTTCTGCAAGATGTCGAAGAGCAGCGCCAAGAGCTCCATGTAGCGGTCCTTGGTGTACTTGCTGCCCTTGAAGCACATGCCCAAGCCGGCCATGGTCGACTTGATCACGGTCATTTGGTTGTTGGCGATGAACGCACCCAGCGTTGCACCGCCAATCATGGCCATTTCCCAGGGCAAGGCTTTGATGATCGGGCCCATGTTGCCGCCGTGCGCGATGAACACGCCGAACACGCAACCCAGCACGACAACCCAACCGATGATGACAAACATGAGTTTCTCGCTTCACCTGAACGTGAATGCGGACTCGGATGAGTCCTTGTGAGGAATATCGGTCCGAGTCTTACGCGCCTTGAGGCCGCAAGCCCTGTGGAAAGCACCTCAGAAAGCAGTCTGTTTTTGCTTTCCAAACGCATCAGCGGCGTGATGCACACGCCGCTGATGTCGTCGCCCGTTTTCGGCCGATGGCCGCCTGCCTTAAGGGGCAGCGTCAGCTGCTCATGGCGGCGGAGAACTCCTTGAGGCTTTGCTCAATGTCCTTGAGCAAGTTCAAGGCGTCGTCCTCGCTCAGGGCCAGCTCGCGCCAGATGGGCGGATGCATGGCTGCCACCGCCGCCTTCAGGCTGCCGCCTGCATCCAGCGCATGGGCCAAGGCCTCTGCGGCGTGGATGATGGCGCCCAGGTGGTCCCAGCGCCCGAGCGCCGAGGGCTGGGGCTCATGGTGCTGGGCGATGGCCACCTCAATGTGCACCGGAAAGTACCAGTGCTTGACCAACATGGCGCCGATCTGCGGATGGCTGATGCCCATGCTCTTGATCTCAGCGGCCGAGGTGTCCAGGCCTTCGGCTTGCGCCAAGGCAATCGCGCGGCCGGCTTCCATCGGGTAGTACATGGCCAGCACCAGCTGGCCCACGTCATGCATCAGGCCGGTGACAAAGGCCTCATTCGGGTCCAGATCGCCTCGGCGCGCCAAAGCGCGGGCCAGCAAGCCGGTGGCAAAGGCGTGGCGCCAGTATTCCGAGGCTTTGAAATTGACTTTGGGGTCGATGCGGAAGGCGCGCCGCAGGGCCACCGTGGTCAGCAGGCCGGAGACGGCCCGCAGGCCCAGCATGCGCACTGCGTCGTTGATGGAGCCGATGCGCCCCGACAAGCCGTAGAGCGGCGAGTTCGCCAGCTTCAGCGTGGCCGCAGCCAGGGCCGGGTCGGTTTCGATGAGCTCGACGCAGCGTGTGGTGGAGAGGTCGTCGCGTTGCAGCGCACGGGAGACCTCCGTGACCGCTTTGGGCAAGGCGGGCAGGTCGGCCATGCGCCGGGTCATGACTTCCAGAGCCAGATTTCCGGTCATGGGCGAGGTCCTTTGAGCAACAACAAACAGGGTATCCATGCCTATCGACCGAGGGCACACAGCGCTTGAGGCCTCCAGAGGGCTGCAGGTGTAAGCGTGCGTTTCAGGCGCACAAAGAAAAAAGGCGGGACCATCAAGGTCCCGCCTGAAAGCACAGGGGTTGTGCTAGGAGGAGACAAACAAGTTCAACCAATCTCAATGGACAGGTGATCGGCTAGGCCTTGTTCAACTTAAGTGTGCGTCACACCCAAGGGGCCAACAACCTGTCAAATGTCACGAAGCGTTCAATGGACGTCGCAGGTTTCGCCCGCGGCCATCCGACGGCCGGTGCTGGGCATCTGCAGGGCGCCTGCTTGGCGGCCCTTGCCAGCGCGGGCGGGCGGGTTGCACAGGCCGCAGACAAAGTGCTTGGCAATCTCGTGCGGGTGGGTCACATAGTGGCCGCCGCACTTGGTGCACTTGGTCATGGTCAGCATGCCGTTGTCGACAAACTTCACCAAGCGCCAAGCGCGGGTCACCGACAGCAGGGGCTCCAGGTTCTGAGCCGCTGTTTGCTCTTGGTAGAGCTGATAGGCCTTGATGACGGTGTCAATCTCTTCCATCTCCGAGGTCTTGTTCAGGTACTCGTGGATGTTCAGGAAGAGACTGGCGTGGATATTGGGCTGCCAAGTCATGAACCAATCGGTGGAGAACGGCAGCTGGCCTTTGGAGGGGCTGCGACCCGACACTTCCTTATACAAGCGCAGCAAGCGCTCGTAAGAGAGATCCGTCTCAGACTCCAGCACCTGCAAGCGGGCGCCGAGGTTGATGAGGGTGACTGCGCGCTCAATTTGCTTGGCTTCAGTCAGGATGCTCTTGGTGCGTGCCATGGTGGTTCTCCGTCCTAATTGATGATTCGATGTTGCGGTGGGATCGCCGGGCCAGCGCCGGGCCGCTCCCAAGCGGGCCCGGCTACCCCCTTGGGGGGTGGTTCGGCGTACCCGCCGAGCCGGGGGCCCACATTCATGCAGCTTCTTGATGGCGGCCAGCCAGCAAGATGGAGGCATGCAGGCGAGAGACGCTGTCGTTGGCAGCGGCCTTGCCATGGTTGGTCAACAGGCCCCAGACCAGGTCGTCATCCATGCGGAAGCGGCACAGCAGGGTGTTGGTGGTGGCAATCTTCATCATCTGCGCCGGGGTCAGCAGCGAGATCATGTTGGCGGTTTCTTCAGACACGCCCAGGCGGAACAGGGCTTGTTCGCGGTCCGAGCGGATCAGGCTTTGAGCCAGCATCAGGTAGGACAGGTTGGCTTCGCGGATCTCGGCGAGGATTTGAGTGGTTTCCATGTTCGTGCTCCTTGGGGTGGTCTGTCGTGAGGGGTTTTGTCTTGCGATGGGATGAACTGTAAGCATCGAAACAGGCTGGAAACATCGGTTCAATTCCACGGCTTGAGTCCGCTTATCGCCTGACACCGTGTCAGACAAATTCCTACAAAGCCTGTCATCCAAAGCGCCTGAACAGCGGCTTTTGGAGGGCCGCCGAGGGCTGTGGTGGCCCTGTTTGGCGCTCGCGTGGCCCTTGCCCACCGTGCTGACAGGGCTCAACTGAGCGTGATTTGCCGCTCTTATCCCGCAGTCTGGCGCGGGGAGTTAACGCAAAGATAGGGGCGATTCCTGAACAACCCCTCGACGGACCCGTCCATGCAAAAAATCAATGTCGCCATTGAGCGCCCCGCCCCGTGGCTCTCCAGCCCCATCGACGGCCAGCGGCACCGCCAGTTCTTCGCGAACCTGATGCTGGCGATCACCGAATGCGACCTCAGCTTTGACATGGCTGACATTCCTTTTGGCGGTGACTTCGCCCCACGGGTGGCGCCGCCGGGCAAGGTCTTGCTGTCCTACCACTCGGTGGGTGCGGCCCCCAATGTCTGGCGCTTGAAAGAGTCCTACGTGGCGCCTTACTACTACTTCGACCGCACGGGCTACTCGGGCTGGGCACAAATTGCCAACGACCCTGAACTGGCGCAGGCGATGGACGGCGTGCCCCAGGCAGAGGCCGATGCCTTTGTGGCGGCGCTGCGGGACAGGCTGACCCGCCACAACGACTCCAAGTACCAACAAGGCAGTGAGGCTGCGCCCGAGCCGGGCTATGTCTTCTTCCCCCTGCAAATGGCCGATGACAGCGTGGCGCGGCTCTCTCGCGTGGGCCTGTTCTCGCTGCTGGCGGCCCTGACCAGAGAAGCCAAGCGCAGCGGCGTGCGCTTGGTGGTGAAGCGTCACCCTTTGTGCCGCAGCCAGGCCATGAGCGAGCTGCTGCGCAGCGCGGCCCAAGACGGCGTGGTGGTGAGCAATGCGTCCGTGCATGCCTTGATTGGTGGCGCTCGGGCGGTGGTGACAGTCAACTCCGGCGTGGGCTTTGAGGCACTGATCCATGGCAAGCCGGTGTTCACCGCTGGGCACTGCGACTACCAGGCCGTGACCCACCCGCTGCACAGCGAGAGCCAGGTGGCTCAATGCTTTGGGTCGGTGCCCTGGGATACCGCGCGGGCGCACCGCTTCGTGGCGTTCTACTTGAACCACTACTGCGTCGACGCGAGCAATGTCGAGGCGCTGAAGCAGCGCATCGCCCTGGCCGTCAAAGAGGCTGAGACTTCCAGCCGCCCAACGGCGGCCGATGACTATGTGCACCTGGAGTCCGTGCGCTACTTTGCCGAGCTGGAGCGCCAGCGCCGCGACAAAGTGGGCGCAGCCCTGCAGCACGCCTTGGGGGGCGCGGAGCCCCGAGCGCAGCCGCGCCAGGCCGATGCTGCCGCCTCGGCCGAGCTGGCCCAGGCGCAAGAAAAGCTGATGCAGACCAATGCTGAGTGCTATGCGCTGATCACCACCTTGTACGAGCGCTTGGCCTCGCCTGCACGCAGCCTGGAGGCCCTGGCAGCGGTCAACCGTGGCGGCAAAGCCTCTCGCCAGGCCTTCAGCCCCGAGTACTACCAGAAGCTGCACGACAAAGACTCGGCCTTTCAGCAGAACAACTGGCTGGTGCCGTACCTGGCTGTTTTCACCGGGGCGGGCGTGCAGACCCTGCGCGAGATTGGCTGCGGCAACGGTGCGTTTCTGGACGCTGCCAGCGCCCACATTCCCTTGGTGATTGGTGTGGACTGGGCGCGCTCGCCGCTGCTGCCGCAAAAGCCGGGCATTGAGTTCCAGCAGGCGGACATCACCAAGGTCGATCTGCCCGAGGTGGATGTCAATTGCTCGGCCGATGTGCTGGAGCATCTGCCCTTCGAGGCCTTGAACGACACCCTGGCCCGTTTGCACCGCTCGGCCACCGTGAACTTCCATGTGATCGCCTGCTATGACGATGGCCACAGCCATCTGTCCATCTTCCACCCTGACGAGTGGTTGCACATGTTCAGGCGCCTCGACCAGCGCTATCACATCTTCGACTTGACCGTGCGCCATGGCGATGTCAACAAGGTGGTCTGTGTGATCACCAACTGGTGCGTCCCTCAAGACTGACGCCGGCAACCCCTTTGGAGCACTCATGAAAGACCTCAAGCTAGACGTCGGCTGCGGCCCCTCTTGCCGCCCCGGCTACATCGGTGTGGACATCCGGCCCGAGCCCGGCGTGCAAATCGTCTGCGAAGCCAAAGACCTGCTGCAGCATGTGGCGCCGGGCACGGTCGCCGAGATCTACACACGGCACTTTCTGGAGCACCTCAGCTTTGCGCAAGCCTTGCTGACCTTGCGTGCCTTTTGCCAGGCGCTCAAGCCCGGCGGGCAACTGGAGATTGTGGTGCCCGACTTGAAGTACCACGTATGGCAATACCTGTGCCCGCAGCCTGCGGCCCCCTCTGCAGCCAACCCTGAGTGGACGCAGCGGCAACATGCGTTTGCTGGGTTTTGGGGCTGGCAGCGCGAGGGAGACACCGCCATGTGGGACATCCACAAGTCTGGCTACGACCAAGAGGCGCTGAGTGCCTTCTTGACCCAAGCCGAGTTCTCAGAGCCCCGCCGTGTCGAGGACAAGCCCTGGAACCTGCACATGGTGGCCGTGCGCGCTGCGGCGCGCTGAGTGCGGCCGGGGGCGGCCTCGCGACCCAGTTCTCGTGATGCGGCTTCAGGCCGCCTGCCACAAGGCCATGCGGCTGGCCCAGTTGTGCTGGGCCAAGAAGCCGAAGTGCGGTGGGCGTGGGCTGCGCGCCGCCTGCCACGCCGGCCAGGCTCGGATGTGTTCTTCCAGGTGAGGCCGGTTGCTGGCATAGCTCAGCAAGGCGGCGCCTTGCTGCTGCAAGGCGGGCAGCGGTGTGGCCTCGTTGGTGATGACCGGCACACCCATGGCGGCTGCGGTGTAGACGCGGTCGTGCACGCCGCCTTGCCAGTTCGGGTCAAAGTTGAGCACGGCCTGGTAGTGCGGCATCAGCCGGGCAATGTCTTGGTGCGCCACTTGCCCCACGTGGCGGTGGTGGGCTTGCGCACCCAGCAAGGCTTGCCAGCCCGTGCCAAAAAAATCTACCGGCAGGTGACCCAGGCTGCGCACGGCCAACAAGCGGCGGTGGCGTTTGACCCAGCTGTCTAGGGCCAGCACACCCTTGAGCCGCTGCGGCTGCAGGCACTCTTGGGGCGCCCACCGCAGGGCTTGGCTCAGTTGGCGGGCGGGCAGTGGGTCGGCCTCTTGGGCCAGCAGAGCTGCGGCCAGGTCGTCGGCGCTGCTGGGGGGCATCTCTGCCCCAAACCAGGCGCGCAGGGCGTCGGCCAGCGGCAGGTCACATTGGCCGCCCAGCTCCGAGCCTACGGTGCCGATCACGCAGACGCGCTGCTGCACGTCTTGGGCAGCGGGCAGGGGGGCGTCGGGGGCTGCAAAGGGCGCAAAGGGCACATGGTGCCAAGACACATTCAGGGCGGAGCCCAGCCAGTCGCGGTAGCCGGTCTCGGGCGCACACAGGCTGAGGCGCCTGTCCAGGCGGGCGTCGGCCAAGAAGCGGTTAAAGGCGGGGACGCGGCCAATGTCATAGATGGGCGCGTCGAGCAAGTAGGCCGACACCGGGCAGGCAAAGTGCTGCCACAGCCATTGGTTGCCGATCTTGAACGTTAAGGGCACCGAGCCCAGCGAATAGACCCTGGCCACATCTTCGGGCTTCAGGCTGGCCAGGGCATTCAAATCACGGGGCAGGCTCAAAACGCGGGGGGCTTGGCCCAAGGCGGCCAGCCCAGCGGCCAGGGCGTCGGCCACGCTTTCTACCGCATTGAGCGGGTGGTCGAAGGCCAGGACGAGGTGGATCGGTGCGGTGGGCGTGGCAGACATGAGCGGTGCGTGGCGGTGCGGTGGGTCAGGCGCGTTCGGTGAGTTCGTCGCGCAGGGTGTGCTCTGCTTGCAGCTCGGGCCAGGTGCTGGCCTGGTTGTCCAGCGCGGCCAGGTCGTCTTGCCATTCGGGCGGCATGTCGTCTTGCACACCCCCAAAGTCAGGCCGCATGGTGCGGGCCACGGTGCGCTCGCGCAGCGAGGTCTCGATCTTGCGCAGGCTCAGCTTCATGAAGGCGGCCTTGTCTTTTGGGCAAGGCTGCAACTGGCTGTCCAGCCAGCCGGTTTGCACGGGCTCAAAGCGGTGCTCAAACCAACCCAAATACCAGAACCAATCGGTGTAGTAGAGCCAAGAGTTCTCGTTCATGGCCCGCAGGTGGGTCGGGTCTTGCCAAGCGGTCAGGGCCTTTTCATAAGGCACTTCAATGTCGATCACGCCGCCCTCTTGCAGCAGGGCCAGCAGGTTGGTCATCAGGCAGGGCAGGTCGGGCACATGCTCCAACACATTGTTGGCATAGATGCGCTCCAGGCTGCCGGCTTGCAGCAGCACCTCACCGCCCCCCAGGGTGGTGGTGTGCACCGGGAACTGCACCGGCTGGCCCAGGTCCAGCACGATGTCGGGCTGGGCGCGCGCCAAGATGTCCACGTTCAGCCAGCCGGGCTTGTAGTCTTTGCCCGAGCCCAGGTTCATGCGGGCGGGCTGCCAGGGCAGGCCGCTGCGCTGGCTCTCCACCTGCTGGTGGTAGCCTGCGGCAAAGGCCAGCAGGTCGGCCCAGGCTTCAATCGGGTCATGCTGGGTGAAGCGGTCCAGTTGCTGGCGGGCTTGTTCAAACCAAGCGGGCGTGGCGAACTGGGTGGTGAAGAAGTGCTCCAAGTGGGCGTCATCCACCCAGGTCACTGCGTCTTCAAAGGCGGCCGGGGCCACGGTGCGTGCGGTGCGCTCTGACACAAAAGGCGTGCCCAGCGACAGGGTGTGGAAGGCGCGCGCCTGCTCGAAGCGGCTGGTCTCGTAGAAGTGGCAGTTCAGCACCGCCTTGGCTTGGCGGATGAACTGGTCCCGCTCAGCGCCATAGAGCGGGTAGTCAAAGGTGGCCACGTTCAAGCCGCAGGCCTCGACGCGCTGGATGAAGGCCTGGCGGCGCGGGTTCATGCTGCCAAAGAAAAGCAGGTCAATGGGGCGCTCTTCCAGCGGCGGGGCCGAGGTGCCGTCCAGGTAGGGTGCGTGCAAAAAAGGCACTAAGGGCACATCAGCCGGGTCGCTGGCATAGGCGGCCACATTGGCGGCGTCGTAGTCGGCCACGGCCGAGTGGCGCAGCAGGTTCACATAATCTTCGTTGACCTTGGCGCCCCCATGGCCGAGCTGCTCAAGGTTGAAGAAGATGCAGGTGTGGCGCTGCTGCCAATCTTTGGGAAAGCCCAAATGCGCCCCAAACACCAGGTTGACGGCATCTTCACGCAGCCGATTCTTGGCCAGCGTCACCTCGGCGCCCATGCGGCGGAACTGATAGCGCGCATAGCGGGCTTGGTCCAAAAAGCCGAGTGAGTGCACATAGCCCGCAGGCTGCATGATGGCGATGTGAATGCGGGGCAGATCCATGAGTGGCCTTCCGAGGCAAGGGCGTACCAATAGGCACGGTGCCTTGACTTTAGGTTTGGCTTGAGGGCCACCATGACCGGATCAGCAGGGGAAATGAGGGGTTTATCCGCTAGGCGCCCAGGCCCGGTCTTTGCCGCCCTTGCCCTCTCGCACGATGATGGTGCGGTGGGCGAAGTCCAGGTCTTTGACCCGCAATTGCAGCCCCTCGTTGATGCGCAAGCCCGTGCCATAAAGCAATTGCGCCAGCAGCAAATGCTGGCCACTCAGGTGCCCAAACACAGCAGCCAACTCGTCCCGGCTCAGCACCACTGGCAGCCGCCGCTTGGGCTGGGGCCGGGGCAAGTTCTCTGCCCCCGGCAAGGGTATGCCCAACACCTTGGTGTACAAAAACAGCAAGGCTGACAAAGCCTGGCGGTGGGTGCTGGTGGAAAGCTGCCGGCGCACGGCCAGATCACAAAGGTAGGCATCTACCTCCGCCGTCCCCAAAGTGGCCGGGTGCCGCACACCGCTGAAGCGAATGTAATCTCGGCACCAGTGCACATACACCTCCTCGGTGCGGCGGCTGTAGTGCAGGGTGCGAATGCGCTCGCGCAGTTGGTCCAGCACCTTCACCGCCTTCAAAGCCGGCAGGCTTGAGACCAGCCCAAATTGAGGGTTACTGCCCATCCCGACCTCCCTTCAAAGCGTGTCCAAAAGTGATCGCCCGGGGCTATAGTGCTGCCCACTCCCTGCGCCAAAATGCCGATTTATTAATACTGTATGTTTATCCAGTTTAAAGCGCAATACGTCAGTATCGACAAGCACTTAACAGCTGCTCGCCCAGCCTGTTGCTGGCGACAGGGCTTTTTAGGGCGACAGGCATCTGTCGCCACACAAAAAAGTTAGGCCGCAACTTCAACAACTCACGCGCTCAAAGTAATGACCAAGACTGACAGACACCTTCTAGCCCTCATTTCAGCCGTGCTGGCAGGCGCATTGGTTCTTTTGAACGCGGTGGCCTTTAGAAAAGCTGGATTCTTTGCGGATACTGCAGACTTGGTGCAGCAGATCATTCCAAACCTGATTGCATCACTCATCGTTTTTCTTGCGATCTACTACTTCATCGAACGTCATATTGAAGAGCGACTTGTTGCAGTCAACTATTTGGCGCAGTTAACTTCCACTGGGAAGGAGTACAGCGATCACATAGACCGCTCCGTCGAAGCGATAAACCGCCTGAGAACAGAACTTGTGGCACACAAGGAATCGATAAAGGCTGATATTCAGGAGACACTTGAAGCCTTTCGAACTGCGCAGTCGCGCGAAGCGAAAGCCGAAATTGATGCGAAATTGCGTGCGCTGTACTCGCGGCTGGCGGACGCTGAACTGCGTGTTGCCAGTCTTGACGAGAAGACTGCAGTTGCAGCTGCTTCTCAGAAAGATCAAAGAATCGCTGAATTGACAGCCGAAATAGGTCGCCTAAATCAAGTGATTCTCGCAAATCGTACCGTTGCAAAAAGCATTGCTGATAGCGCAAAGAAGATCTAAGGTTTCCTGTCGCACCAAGTTGCGACCTAACCCTTCTACAGGGACTTCCCTTCTCGTCAAGCGCTAGAGGTGTCTTCTTTCTGAGCCTGCATTTGATACGTTGAAGATGAGCCAATGCATGGGTTCCATTCGCTCGGCGTGACGGTGCTGTCGCAGACGGGTTATCGAGTTGACCAGGCATCGGCTCTGAATTGAGTGGTGACGTTGGCGCTTTGTGGATGGGCGGAGAGAGACAGACTGCACTTCTACAGACGGGCTTGTTGAGGGGTTTCCTCGGCCCAGGATATGAACCGCTCGGTGGGGCTCTATTCGTTCGCCGTGTCGCTGGCGCGATGCCAGCACAGAAGGGTTATCGAGTTTTCCCACCGCCGGTCTGACCTGTCAGCACATCCTTGCGCGCACGCCCGTCAAGAACTGAGTGCTTGCTTCATGCTGCTGCCCCGGCGGATCTTGTGATGACCTCTTCTCCCGCGTGAGACCGCTTGGGAACATGGTTTGGATCAAACCTATCCCCTCGCGTCATCACACACCACAAGATGCGTGCGTTCTTGTTGGCCAGGGCCACGATGGTCTTTTGCCAACCGACCCGTTCTTTGAGCTGGACCAGCCACAGGCTGATCGGGTCTTTGCGTTTGTGGGCGGTCATCACCGCCGACTTGGCGCCCTGAATCAGCAGGGTTCGCAAGTAAACATCGCCACGTTTGGTGATGCCTCCGAGCTTGGTCTTGCCACCCGATGAGTTCTGGCTGGGTGCCAGGTCCGTCCAGCCGCCAAACTGCTTGGCCGATTTGAACTGCGTGAAGTCATCGACCGTGGCGACCACAGCCGATGCAGTGATAGGACCAATGCCAAGCAACTCCGACGCCTTCTTGGCCCTCTCGTCCGAGCGTGCATGCTGGGTGATTCGCTGCTCGCACCAGGCCATCTCTTCGTCCAGACGGCCCCAGTGCTTCAGGCTGCGATCAAGCGCCAGGCGCAGATCACCCGGCAGCTCGTTGCTGGCGTCCTCTAGCACATCGGGCAGGGCGGCATGCAGCGCATCGGGGCTTTGGGCAAACACCAGGCCAAACTCAGCCAGCAGGCCACGGATACGGTTGATCAAGGCCGTGCGCTCTTCCTTGAATCCCTCGCGCAGCTTGTGAATGGACAAGGTGCCTTGCTGGGCCGCTGACTTGACGGGCACGGCAAGAAGATGAGGCCGAGAGGCTGCTTCGCAAATAGCGGCCGCATCGGTGGCGTCGTTCTTGGACCGCGCTCCAGCAACGCGATAGGCGCCGACGTGCTGCGCAGGCAGGATGCGAGCATCCAAACCCATGGAGCGAAGCCGACGGCAGATATGGTGTGCACCACTGCAACTCTCCATGGCCACCACGCAGCCCGGCTGCAGAGATTGGCACCATTCAAAGAACCGCTCAGGTGCCATGGACCGTGCCAGCACCACCTTCTCGAAACCATCGACGGCATGCACTTGGTAAACCCGCTTGGCCAGATCCACGCTGACGCGGCAAATCAGATTTCGGTTAATCTCCTGCATGGGACTTCCCCTTTCAAATGGGCTTTGAGATTGATCGACTCGCATCACCAATCTTGGCGCATTGACGCCGTTGCCAGAAGGTGGGAAGTCCCTTCGTATTCGCTCAACCGGACCCGCGACGGCATGCCACGTCTGGCCGTCATTTCATTCTCGGCCAGTCGCGTCACGCCGCTGCTGGCCGGTTAGCTTCAACATTTGGCGTCATTCAACTTCTACCGCGCAGTACCTGTCACCATGAACGCGCTTGCCGACTTCTGGGCATCTGCCAACGCCTTCTTCTGGATTGGTCTTCTAGTTTCGTCGATAGTCGGCTTCGCCCTCGGGTATCTCGCGAGCGTCTTGGCTGGGCCGCATACCAAGCGCTTCACTGAGAGGGTGGAAGGCGGTGCAGTTCGAGACTTGCTGCAGTTGAACGGAGCCGACGTGATCATCGTCGTCCCGCATCAGCCGGGACCGCACAGCCGGCGTCTTCCACAACTTGCAGTCGAAGATGTACTTGCCCTTCGAAACATCTTCGACGTCTTGGCTGAGATCGGAATCAAAAATCCGAAGATTCGTCATCCCGAGAACCTCGACGACTCAGACTTCAAGAAGAACATCATCACCATAGGAGGCTCGATTCGCAACGCTTTCACCGCCGAGGTCCTTCGGTGGCCCGTCAACGGCGACATTCTTGAGTTCGTCCGTAGTTCGATTCATCCCAACCAAGTAGAGCTTCACCGCGGACCGACAACCGTCTATCACTCACCTTCCTATGACGAGGCAACATCGGACCAGCCGCGCGCTACGAGCAAAGACGTTGCACTTATCCTCCGTCGCCCCAATCCAAGGAGCGAAACGAAGTCCGTTCTCGTCGTGGCCGGGATTCGCGGCACGGGGACGTGGGGCGCATCAGACTATCTGAGGAAACACGCACGCGCTCTTGCTGAGCGTGTTTCCAGAGATCAAGGAGGTGCCATGGCCCACGGCTTCCTGGCCCTTCTTGAGGTTGAGTATCAAAACTTTGACATCTCACGAACGAAGGTCAAGGACGTTGCGTCCATCCTCGATGACGCCTAACTTGGCGCTGCAGCCGACCCGCTACGGCGTGCCGCCACTCACGGCAGGGCATGCCCTTCGGGCATTCTGGCCCGGCCGTTCCTGTCGTCACGCCTCCGCGGGCGGCTGAGCTTGACGTTAGCCACCTGCGAATCCGTATGCGCGCATTCCTCCTGACTTCAATCCTGCTTACTTCGTTCGGGACTCACGCTCAAGGCGTCGCGACGCCCAAGAACGTATGGCTGAGCAATCTCCGCCCGGTAATGACAGGTGGCTTGTGCTCGGCGCAATCACCACTTATGAAAATCTACAAGGGCGAAGCCGGTGATTGCCCCAAGCAACTTGATGTGCTGTTCACGCGTTGCACCACGCAAGTACCGGAGGTCTCCATTCCGGAAATGCTTACTTCGGAAGCTCAGGCCAATCTCTACGGCGTGATCATTGCCGAATGCATCGGCGCCCAGTATCAAGGTGGCGACGCTCTGAAGGCGTTCTTGGCGTTTCAGGTCCGGTTCAACGAAAGTGTGGCGGGGAAATCAGGTGGCTAACCGGTCGCTCGAGTGGACCTCCACCAGCTGGCCGCGCTACGCTCGGCAGCTGATCTTCGCTACGCGCGGCCAGCTGGTTCCGGCCCCTCAGCTCCAACGTTGGGCGTCCTTGGAGCCAAGATGGACAGACAGTTAAATCAATTGCTCCGTGAGAAAGCCTCGGAGGCAGGTATTCAGATCCTCGGGGACGGCTACGACTATTCGACCGACAAAAGCGGATCTCTCTGCATCGCAACTTGGTACTCTTGCGACGATTTCGTTTTCCACGCGGTTTTCAAAGGCGCTTCAGTGGATAGGGAAGGCCCTAACGGCACGCCACTGGGCATTGCTGCATCAATGGGGAACTTGGCACTTGCAAAGTTTTTCATTGAGCATGGCGCGACCATTGACCAACGCGACAAAAGAGGTCGAACGGCTCTCACATCCGCCGCCGGCCACGGGAAGCTTCCTCTAGTCAAACTACTAATTCATGCAGGGGCAGACCTTTCCGGTGCACTATCCGCTGCCGTTGACGGAGCGTACGAAAATGTCGTCAAGGTGCTTCTTGAAGCAAAAGCCCCAGTGAACGAAATAGTAGATTCAGGACTCGCAATGCCACCGCTACTTCTGGCTTGTTCGAAAGGCAAGAAGAAGGGAAGTAGCATTGCGCTACTCTTGCTGAATGCTGGAGCCGACGCTTCGTACGTCCGTTCAAGCGACGGCATGAGTGCTGTCAAGTTCGCTCTATGGGGTCAATGCGATCAGAAGGTATTTGACGAATTGCAGAAGCGAGGCGCACCGCCGCCTGAGAAAGGTTTTCCTGTTATTCGTCTCGTATAAATCAGGGCACTTCTCGATGCAGACGCCCAACCCATCCATCAACACGGACTGGCGCGATAAAGCCGCGCCAGCCGGTTATGTCAAACGTTGAGGCTGTAAAAAAAGGCCTCCCAATCGGGCCGGCCCCGATTCATTGTTGGGCCCCTGACGCGTCAAATACATCAACGCGTTGAGGAGGCCACAATGCCGCGCTACAAACCCAGTGATTGCCACGCGCTGATGCTGCCGGTGGTGCTGTCGGAGCAAATCGTGCCTGGCAGCTTTGCCTTTGCGCTGGACTACTTGGTAGATCATGAGCTAGACCTCAGCGAGCTCGATGCCCGCTTCTCGAACGATGAGGTGGGGGCCAGCGCCTATGACCCACGCGTCATGCTCAAGATTGTCTTGCTGGCCTACAGCCAAGGGTTGATCTCCAGCCGCAGCATCGCAGCGGCCTGTGCGCGCAATGTCCAGTTCATCGCCATCAGCGGTGACAGCCAACCCAGCCATGCTCACATCGCCAAGTTCGTGGTGTCACTGAGCGATCAGATCAAGCCGCTGTTCAGCCAAGTCTTGATGACCTGTGATGCCCAGGGGCTGATCGGGCGCGAGATGTTTGCCATCGACGGCGTTAAGCTCCCCAGCAATGCCAGCAAGGAGCGCAGCGGCACGCATGAAGAACTGCGCCATCGGGCTGAGCGCCTGGACAAGGCTGCGGACAAGATCCTGTCCCTGCACCAGGCCCAAGACAAAGCCGGTGCACAAGAAGCACTGGAGCCCAAGCGCCAAGCCCGTATTGAGGCACTGCGCCAAGAGGCGGAGCGCACGCGGGCCTTTGTCTCGCAGAGCCCCAAGCGCTTGAACAACAAGGGCCAGGAGCTCAAGTCCAACATCACCGACCCCGACAGCGCCAAGATGGCGACCAACAAGGGCGTGATCCAAGGCTACGCGGCACAAGCAGCGGTGGACAGTGCCCACCAAGTCATCATCGCGGCCGATGTGGTGGGCTCGGGCTCCGAGCAAGCCATGCTCACACCTATGATCGAACAAGCCAAGCCCTGGAGCGACAGCGATACGCTCGTCACCGCCGATGCGGGCTATCACAGCGATGCCAATGTGCAGCAACTGCATGACAGCAACACCCCCGCCTTGATCGCCGACGGCCAGATGCGCAAACGCGATGAGCGCTTTGAAGGCCGAGACAAACACAAGGCAAAGCCTGATCCCCTGTCGGAGAAGAAGGCCAACGGAGAACCTCCAGAGATCAAGTTCTTCAGGCCCAAGGACTTCAGCTTCAATGATGACGACAAAACGGCCACCTGCCCAGCAGGCCAAGTATTGAACCGAAAAGGCCGTGTGCATGTCTCGGCCAGCGGGCACCCTTACCAAACCTACATCGCCCAAGCCAGCGACTGCGCAGCTTGTCCGCTACGCGGGCAATGCCTGAAGAGGAGGCGATCCAAAGAGGGTGCCAACGACGAGCGAGGCCGACAAGTCACGCGCTTCTTTGCCAGGCCCGTGGACCTCAGCCATCCCAGCGAACGGATGCGCCAGGCCATCGATTCACCCCGAGGCAGGCAGTTGTACAGCCAGCGTATCGGCACCGTGGAGCCGGTCTTTGCGAACCTGCGGCACAACAAGCGGATGAATCGTCTGAACCTGCGCGGGCAAGCCAAGGTCAGGACGCAGTGGAGCCTGTACTGCATGGTGCACAACATCGAGAGGCTGCAGAGAACGGGCTTCGGGCAAACCGGGCTTCAGTAAGGCCAGTAACTGCCGCACAATGGCTCAAGAGCCGCAACATGCGGCGCACAGACTCGAATTCAGCGATGAACCCAGAAACCCGCCATTGCAAAGCTTCAATCGCTCTCCGAGGTGAGGGTGATGGTGGATTTGGGGTTTTTGGACAGCCTCGTTAGGTTGCATGGTCACGTCTGCATGCGTTCTTGATTCCATTCAAGTAGCCGACCTCGCGTCGGTCGCCCGCCTGTTCTCCGAGTGCAAAGTGCGAGCGTTTCTGGGTGGTCCGCTCAGCCCGCAACTGGCCGAGCAGCGAGCAGCCGAGCTTGCAAAGCAGTCGACCCACGCCTGGGCTGTGCGTGAGAGCCTTGGTAGCCCACTGCTCGGTGTTGTAGTGCTCGATCGGCATCACGAACTCGAAGACCTCGAGGTTTCGTATCTCTTCCTGCCAGAGCATTGGGGGCGGGGCTATGCGTCGGAAGCCGTTCGCCAAGTCGTCGCCCGAGCTTTTGGCACGCTGGGCCTTCGCCGTATAGTTGCCGAAACGCAATCGGCCAATACCGCTTCAGTTCGTCTTCTTGAGCACCTTGGCTTTCGTCTACTCCGCAAGGTTGTCCGTTTCGGCGCTGAGCAAAGTATCTACTTTGCGGGGCCTGCCCATGGCCAAGCTGCAACCTAACCCCTCCGTCAAGGGGACGTCCCGCAAGCGGGCCGCCACTTACGTCGAACGTTAGGCACTACGAACAGAATCATGCGCACCGCGGCCCTTTCAGCTTCGCTTCTTGTGCTTACTCTGGCAACAGTGGCCAGCGCCGAAGACACGCGGCAGCAAGAACAAGCGATCTCGAGGTTTGTTGCGAGTCTGCCTCCGGGCTGGCAGATCGCACAGCGCGACCAGAATCAGTACCCGTGGGGGCATTACTTCTGTAGCTCTCATTCCGGACCGCTCGGCACAAAGATTGTCTTCGCAGGGCCGAAGCCAGTTAAGGTGCAGTGGACGACTGCAACAGGTGAAGAGCGGCAGACAATAGTTGCCCAAGAGGCGCTGGAGGTTTGGTTCATGCCGACCGACTACAGTGATAGTTGGCTCAGCTGGCTCTGCTTTAGTCGCCCGGCTCAGCCAATTGAGGTTTACTCCGGAAACGGGGTACGAGTCTTTGCTCGACCCGCGCATAGGCTTTACTCTGAATCCAAGTTTCAGCAGGAAGTATTGACAACGGCAGTTGCGGTTCGTTGGCCAGACTCACCAGGAAACAATCCGGCCCTTATCTCCTGGGAGGGCTGGGAAAAGTACGCGTCAAACGCGCTGGTCGGCAAGTAAAGCGCGGTTCGCCACTCCAAATGCAACACTATCGGCCTAACCCATCGCTCGAGCCGACTCGCGTCGGCAGGCCGCCGCTCTAGGCTCAGCTTCAACGTTAGACGTCACAACCACTGCCAATGCCCACTGTCGCCAACTCCGATTCACCAATCGCGCCAAAGCTCGATGAGAAGAAGATCTTCGAAGTGCACCTTGAAGCACTCAAGGAGGCGTACAAGGAACTCATCGATGCGAATCAGAAGATTGCCGGAATTCTGCTTGTAGTCATTGGATGGTTCGCAGGCAAAGATAACCCGCTCACCATGCTTTGCCACGTGCCATACATGGTGTACTTTGCGCTTGGGTGCACAGTGGCAGGCTTCTTCGCGCTCGCGTACCTCTTTAACGTGGTGTACGAGAGAGGCCAGGCATCTTACGAAGTGCTTTGCGACCTTGGCTACGAGAGCGCCCTCTTTGCTAGATTCAAAGTCTCTAGAGGAATGTATTGGTGCGGCCTGTTCGGTCAGTTCACACTATTGGTTGGCGTGTTCTCGCTTCTCGCTGTTAAGTATCTGCTGGTGTTCCCGAAGACATGTGGCGTCTAGCGCTTCAGTGCCCGCGAGTGGCCGCTATCGCGGCTGCATGCTCACTTCCTGCAGTCTCGACGCTTGCAGTCGCTAGCGAGCCCCTTGCTGGCAGATGGCTCGCTAGGGATGCATCAAGTGGCGTTGAATCAACGATCGAGTTGTTCCTGGAGAGCGATCAGATGTATGGCAGGATCGTGTCCCTGCGGACGCAGGATGGGGAAGTTTTCGACCCAATCTGCACTGGATGCAAGGGTGCTCTCAAGGATGCGAAAGTTGTCGGCGCGATCTTCATCACCGGGCTACGCAGGAGCGGCGACAAGTGGGTAGGCGGGAAGGTCGTCGACCTTCGGCCAGGTCCAATGCAAGGCACGATCGCCAACTGCGAGATTGAGTTGTTGCAAGGACGAGTCAAGCTGTTCGGGTACTTGTGGCTTCGGTGGCTCAGTGGGACCGACTATTGGGAGCGCGCCCCTGCGCAGCCCCAACCGTAACTTGAGTGACGTCTAACCCCTCTACAGGGACTTCCCTTCTCGTCAAGCGCTAGAGGTGTTTTCTTTCTGAGCCTGCATTTGATACGTTGAAGATGATCCAATGCATGGGTTCAATTCGCTCGGCGTGACAGTGCTGTCGCAGAAGGGTTACCGCCGTGCCCACTCCCTTGCTGTGTATCCCTTCTGGCCGCGAACGGCGTCTCAGGCGGCCAGCCCTGCACCAGTCACGAGGCACTACATGAAGAATGACCCAGAGATCTACTGTCCGAAATGCGAATACAGGCCCCAGCCTGAGGACAGATGGGACTGCATTCCTAGTTGCGGCACGACATGGCATACCTTCTGGACTGGTGGCGTGTGTCCGGGCTGTAGCTACAAGTGGCCAAAAACCCAGTGTCCCGCTTGTGGCGAGCTTTCCCCGCATGGCCAGTGGTATCACTATCCCGAAGGTGATCCCTCCGTCGAACAGGCGCAGCTTCTTGAGCACACAGGTGCCTAACCCTCACAGGGACTTCCCGTTGAGTCAAGCGTCAACCGTCATGGTTTCCCTTCCAGAGCGGTGTTGGCGAGCTTGAAGGTGAGCCGATGCCCGGCATAAGTTTTTGAGTCATGCTTGTGCTTGTTTCTCCAGACTCTTTTGAGGGCTGAATCATGAAGACTTCTTTAGCGTTGTTCACGGCGATGGTCGTTGGTTGCTTGCTTTCACCCACAGCAATGGCTGCTGATGACGGGGCGGCGGTCAACAAGCAAAAGGCTGACTCAGCGAAAGCTCAGAATCAAAAGCCGAAACAGAAGCAGAAGAAAAAGGAAGAAAAGAAGCCTGTTGCGGAGGGCACCAAACGCGGAGGAAGCCCGGGGGGCTGACCGCTCCCAGATGTAGGGCGATGCAGCCATGGCCAGTCGCTGCTTGGGGTAATGACCCTCGACGTTTGATCATTTCCTCCTTAAGGCTGAGGAGGCTGCAGAGCTCGATGCTGCTCACAATCGGCGTCATCAGGAGGCGCTGATGGCGCTACTCGCTGTGTTTTGAGAAACACCGCGCTGCCGGTTTGCGCAGCTTCGAGCTTGACCATTCTGTCTCTCGAAAACTTTTGTTGGAGTAGAGACGATGTCAAAGCAAATGAATGGGCTTGCCGCTGCGGCCCTTGTGACCCTTATGGCGCTTCAGGGCGCGGCGCTGGCCCAAGAGTTTCCTCAGGGCGGAGAAGCCATGAGCAGCGGGGACATTCGCAAGTATGTCGAGGACAAGGTCCACGATGTGAAGCTCGCCGATGGCACGAGCTGGCGGCTGGAGTACAAGGCGAATGGCTACTTCTTCATCAACACCAGCCGTGGCTTCAATGGGGACGGCCAGTGGCAGGTTGAAGACGGCAAGCTTTGCGGCCAGCTTCGTGGCCGGGAGAGAACGTGCAACGAGGTGCGCCTGCTCAAGGGCGTGATGCACTACAAGCGCGATAACGGCGAGATTGTTCAGTTCGTGCCCAAGTGAGGCCACGAGTCTGAAGGCGGGCCGCGTCAGGCGGTGTCGTGGCCCTACACTCAAGCCATGATGAAAACACTTGGCTTGTTCCTCATTTCAGCGTGTGCGCTCAGCACCGCGAGCGTCGCCCAGGCGGCTGACCAAACGGTCGTGGTCTATCCGGGAGGCGTCAGCACCCCAGTCACCCTCACGCTGTTGGCACGGGAGGGCAAGGTGGGCCGGGATAACCCCTTCTACGACAACTACCGTCCGCAAGTTCAGTTTTCTGCCGAAGGCGACGCGGTGACTTGCACGGTCCGCGTGCCCCAAGCGCTTGAGAAGGTCGAGCCCGGGCAAACGGCAGACCTGAGCTTGGTGTGCGCCGAGAAGTTCAAGGTTCGTGCTGGCGACAAGGCCTTTGTCGTCTTTGAGGGCGGGCGCAAAGTTGCGGTTGGCACCCTGAAGTAGTTCAGGCGCCCTGTCGGCCCTTCACCAACAACGCTGCCTTCAGCGCCCCCGGCGCCAAGCCCGCTCGCTGGCGCTCAAACAGGCGGCTCAGCAGGGCCTGGTCCTGGCGCACATAGCGGTTAGTGCCAAAGAGCGGCAGGTGGAGGCGTTGGGCGTCCAGGTGCTGCTGCAGGGCGCGCAGGCGGGGTAGGTCTTGGGCCAGGGCGGCATCTGCAACCTTCAATGTGAGCCCATGCTTGGCATAAGTTGTGATTCACGCTTATGCTTGTTTCTCTCGACTCGGGCATTAAGGATGAATCATGAAGACTTCTTTAGCGTTTTGCACGGCGGTAGTCGTCAGTAGCTTGCTGTCACCCACAGCGATGGCGGCTGATGACGGGTCGGCCGTCAGCAAGCAAAAGACCGAGTCGGCTACCGCTCAGAAGCAAAAGCCGAAACAAAAGAAGAAGGAACAGAAGGAGCCTGTTGCACAAGGCCCCAAAAAGAAGAACCCGGGGGGCTGACCTCCCCTGAAGCTCACGCCCGCACCAACAACTCCGCCTTCAGCGCTCCTGGCGCCAGGCCCGCTTGCTGGCGCTCAAACATGCGGCTCAGCAAGGCCTCGTAGTGGCGCACATAGCGGTTGGTGTCAAAGAGCGGCAGGTGCAGGCGTTGGGTGTCTAGGTGCTGCTGCAGGGCGCGCAGTCGGGGAATATCTTGGGCCAGGGCGGCAGCGGTGTGGACGTAGTCGGCCTCGCTCTCGCAGGCCAGCTCGGCTTGGCCGCAGGCGGTCACCAGGCTGGCGGCCACGCGGGAGGCATAGGTGGCGCCCGGCAATGTCAGCACGGGCACGCCGGCCCACAGGGCCTCGCTGGCGGTGGTGTGGGCGTTGCAAGGCCAGGTGTCTAAGAACAGGTCGGCGGCGCGCAGGCGGGCGATGTGTTCGGCCAGGTTTTGCTTGGGCGCCCAGAACACGCGCGCTTGGCTGATGCCGCGCTGCGCCAGCTCGGCGTCCAGGCGGGCGCGGGCTTGGGGGTTCCAGGCCAACATCCACAGCACGGTGTTGGGGGCTTGGTGCAAGATCTTGGCCCACAGGTCCAGCATGTGGGGCGAGAGCTTGTAGGTCTGGTTGAAGCAGCACAGCACCACTTTGTCGTCGGGCAGGCCCAAGCTGGCACGGCTGGGGGCCGGGGGCAGGGCGCGCTGGCGGTCGTTGGGCTGGTAGCTGTCGGGCAACTGCGCGATGTGTTCGGTGTAGTTCTCGGCGTGTGCCAGCGGGGTGACCACCGGGTCGCCAATGATGTAGTCGATGAAATTTGCGCCGGTGGTGGCGGGGTAGCCCAGGTAAGCCACTTGCACGCGGGCGGGCCGGTAGGCCAGCAGCTCAAAGCGGCTGCCGCGGGTGTGGCCTTTCAAGTCGATGGCAATGTCGATGTCGTCGTCGCGCATGCGCTGGGCAATTTCGCCGCCTTGGGCATGGTTGACATCGACAAAGTGGTCGCAGGCCGCGCGCACGCGGGCGGTGATGGCATGCCCATCGTCCACGCTGTGGGAGTAGAGCCAGACTTCAAAGTTTTGGCGGTCGCGGCGCTCCAGCAGCTCGGTCATCAGCACGGCAGTGGCGTGCTGGTGGAAGTCGCTGGACAAATAGCCAATGCGGATGGGGCCGGGGCGGCGTGGGCCCGGTGCCGGCATGGGCTGGGCCGCGCCGGCCAAGCCTTGGGTGCGGAGCTGACCAATGCGCTTTTGCTGGGCGGGGCTGGCGTCCACGGCCAGCAAGGCAAAGGGCGAGAGCAGTTGGCCCACGCTGGTGTCGGTGTCGTCCAGCGCAGCCAGCAGGGCAGCGGTGTCTTCTTCCACGCGGCTCCAGTCGCAGCTCTGGCGGCCCTCGTGCACCAGCAGCGAGAGCGCCAGCGCGCGTGTTGAGCCCTTGTCCAGCGTGACCACGGTGCGGAAGCACTCGGTGGCCTCGGCCACCATGTCCAGGTCTTTGAAGCACAGCCCCAAGCGGTAGTGCGCCAGCGGGGCGTCGATCTTCAAGGCCAGGGCTTGGAAGAAGGCGCCGACGGCGTCTTGCAGGCGGCGAGATTGGAACAAGGCATTGCCGTGGGCGTTGTGCCAGTCGTGGTCGCGCGGCGCGTCGGCGGGGAAGTGGTCAAACACCACCGCCGCTTCGTCAAAGCGGTTGGTGCGGCTCAGGCACTCAGCCACCAAGCGGCAGGCCAGCGGGTCTTTGGGGGTGACTTGCAAGGCGCGTTGGGCGGCCTCGGTGGCAGCGGGCAAGTCGCCGGTTTGCAAGTAGGCCCGGGCCAAGTTCATCCACATCAGGCCATCTTGCGGGGCGAGCTGGGTGGCGCGTTCAAACTCGCTGCGGGCTTGCGCCCAGGCGCGGGCCTGCATGGCTTTGAGGCCGGCTTGGCGGTGCGCCTCGGCGCGTTGGCGGGTGTTCTTCATGGGGCAGATGCTGCCGCAGCCGCGGGGGCAGCAGCGGGTTGATAAGCGGCTCCCGGCTGGGCTTGTTCCAAACGGGTGGGGGCGGGCGGCTGGGCCAGCGCCATCAGCGCAGCGGCGTCTTCGGGGCGCTCCATCACTTGATAGAGCAGCACCAAGTTGCGGGCCGCCAAGTGGCTGCCACGCCCGGCGACCGAGCCTTCGAGGTCTGGGCGCTCGCCCAGCATCAGGCAGCGCTGCCAAGCATCTTCAATCATGGGCAGCAGCTCCTCGGCGCGGCCCAGGTCTTGGGTGGCCCAGTCCAGCAGCAGGTCGCCCAGTGCAAAGAAGAAATCTGGCGAGTGGCTCCACAGGCCCAGCCCAGCTTCGGCGCGCAGCACGCCCTCGGCATGTCGGCCGGCGCGCTTTAAAGCATGCAAGCAGCGCACTTCCAGGTCGTGCCGCCAGCTCGGCAGGGGGGCTTGCGGTGGCAGGGCCTTGCAGGCCTGCTCAAAGCAATCAATGGCTTGGGCCCAGCGTTCATAGACATCGTGGTCTTTGCCCAGCTGATACCAAAGATAGGGGTCGTGGGGGCTGTCCTTCAGGGCTTCGCCCAGCAGCGCGGCATTGCGGCCGGCCTTTTGCGCCAAGGCTGCCGGGGCGTAGCCCAGGTGTTCAAACACCACCGGCAGGCGCTGGGTAGGTGGGCCACGGCGGGGTTGCTCATGGATGCGGCCCTCATAGCGCACCCAGCCGGGCAGCACGCGGGGCAGCCAGCTTGGGGCGCGCTCGCCCTCGTGGCCAAAGTGGCTGTCCACCATCACTTGGCCCACAAAGGCAGGGGCCTGCTTGCGCAGGGCGGCAATGCTGGCCCCGCCGCTGGAGAGCCATTCATCCGCATCAAGCACCACATGCCAGTCGGCGCCGGCCAGCTCCAGCGCTGCATTGCGGGCGGCGGCAAAGTCGTCGCACCACACAAAGTGGCCGACGCGGGCGCCAGCGGCTTGGGCCAGCGCCACGGTGTCGTCGCGCGAGCCGGTGTCCAGCACCACGCATTCATCCACCCAGGGTTTGAGGCTGTGAATGGCGCGGCTGATGCGGGGGGCCTCGTCGCGCACGATCATCACCAGCGCCACGCGGTACAGGGCGGAAGGGGGCAAGGCAGTCATCGCCTGAGCTTGAGGGTTCAGACCCGCGCGATAAGCGCCGAAAAGAAGGCAGGTTTGCCGCCATCTCACAGCGAAGCGGGGGGCTCGGCACCAGGCGCCAAAACTGATGCGATGAAAAGCGGCACAAAAAACCCTCAAGTTCCGCGATCACCCCTCCGAAAAGCAAATCACGGCCCCAACCACTTTCATCCGGGGGCGCAACCGAAAGTCCACCAGGACCTCGTTTTTTGATACCCCGAGAAGGAGTACTGACATGCCCATGACGATCAACACCAACATCGGTTCGCTGAACGCCCAGCGCAACTTGCACGCCTCGCAGAACTCGCTGTCCACCTCGATGCAGCGTCTGTCCTCAGGCCTGCGCATCAACTCTGCCAAGGACGACGCTGCCGGCCTGGCCATTGCCGAGCGCATGAGCGCCCAAGTGCGCGGCATGAATGTGGCGGTGCGCAATGCCAACGACGGCGTCTCCATGGCGCAGACGGCTGAAGGCGCACTCTCTAAGGTGGGCGACGCGCTGCAGCGCATGCGTGAGTTGGCGGTGCAATCCCGCAATGCCACCAACAGCAGCTCCGACAAAGACTCGCTGAACAAGGAATTCACCCAGCTGCAAAGCGAAATCAGCCGCGTGCTGGGTGGCACCACCTTCAACGGCAAGAGCTTGCTGGGCACCACGGCCACGGACATGGAGTTCCAGATCGGTGCCAACACCGCTGCAGACGACCGCGTCACCGTGTCGACCGCCAATATGGTGGGCAACAGCGACATCTCGGCCGTCACGGGCTCAAGCGCGGCAATTGGTGCCTCGACGACCTCGGGCGGCATTGATGCAGTGATCGACGACATTGACACCGCCATCGACACCATCAATGACCAGCGCGCTGAGTTTGGTGCCGCTCAGAGCCGCTTTGAGGCCATCATTGGTAATCTGCAGCAGTCGGTCGAGGCGCAGAGCGCAGCGCGCAGCCGGATCATGGATGCCGACTTCGCGGCGGAGACGGCCAACCTGAGCCGCACGCAGATCTTGCAACAAGCGGGTACGGCCATGGTGGCCCAGGCGAACCAGTTGCCTCAGACTGTGCTCTCACTGCTTCGATGACGGTTTCCTGATCCCGGGTAAGGGATCGCCGGCGCCCCCGGCTATCAACAATTCTTCGTAAGCCGGAACCGGCCCATCCCTTGAACAAGGTGCTCTCCAAAAAGCACCTTGTTCTTAGCGCTTAAAAAAAATCTCAAGTTTGCTTTTGACTACTCCGATATCCAGCACAACAGGGGTCGCCAACGCGATCACTGCGGTCCGGTGAGAGACCCAAGGGTCAGGCGATGTGAAGACATCACCCGATCGGAGGAGCACCTGGCGCTGACGCAAGCAGTACTGTTTACGCCGGTGCTTTACCGGAGGCTTTTGGAAACCTCAAGGAGTATCACATGCCGCAAACCATCAACACCAATATTGCTTCGCTCAACGCGCAGCGCAATCTCAACATGTCGCAATCGTCACTGTCGGTGTCGATGCAACGCCTGTCTTCGGGCCTTCGCATCAACTCCGCCAAAGACGACGCTGCGGGCCTGGCCATCGCCGAGCGCATGAACGCTCAAGTGCGGGGCATGAACGTCGCCATTCGCAACGCGAACGACGGCATCTCTTTTGCGCAGACCGCAGAAGGCGCCCTCTCTAAAGTAGGCGACGCACTGCAGCGTATGCGTGAGCTGGCCGTGCAAGCACGCAATGCCACCAACAGCAGCTCTGACAAGGACTCTCTGAACAAGGAGTTCAGCCAGTTGCAGGCGGAAATCACCCGCGTCATGGGCGGCACCACCTTCAACGGCAAGAGCATCTTGGGCACGGGCGCTACGTCGCTGGAGTTCCAGATCGGTGCCAACACCACCGGCGACGACCGCATCACCGTGGCGTCCGAGGACATGAACGCGCGCTCTGACATCACTGCCGTCACTGGCACGGGCGCCTCGATTGCCTCCACCGCCACAGCAGGCGCCATTGACGTGGTGATCGACGCGATCGACGTGGCCTTGGACACGGTGAACGACCAGCGTGCTGACTACGGTGCCGCTCAGAGCCGATTTGACGCCATCATTGCCAACCTGCAACAGTCGGTCGAAGCCCAGAGCGCTGCCCGCAGCCGCATCACCGACGCCGACTTCGCGACAGAAACCGCCAACCTGAGTCGAGCGCAGATCCTGCAGCAGGCTGGCACGGCCATGGTGGCCCAGGCCAACCAGTTGCCGCAGCAGGTCTTGTCGCTGCTGCGATAAGCCCCGGCGCAGGGTCTCCGGGCCCTCTCGGGCAAGCCCCTCGCAAAGCCCGTCGCAACGCCCCATGCAGCACCGTCTGCACGGGGCGTTGCCTCGTTCAGAGGGCCTGAAGATAGCCGCACAAATCACTTCATTTCGGTGCTTTAGTGCCGAGGCCTCCTCGACAGAATCACACCAACGTCTCTCCACTTGAAAGACGTCGTCCGACAAGCACCGGAACTCAGGTCACGGTGTCTAGGTTGCCGGGCTTAGGCTTCCCACTGCTTCGGCAGCGGGTTTGAACAAGCCGGCAGTCCGCCGGATGTGGTTGTATCTTCAGGAGTGCCAACGTGCCACAGACCATCAATACGAACTTGTCGTCGCTCAACGCGCAGCGCAACTTGAACGCGTCGCAGTCGTCACTGGCTGTGTCGATGCAGCGTCTGTCCTCGGGCTTGCGTGTCAACTCAGCCAAAGACGATGCCGCTGGCCTCGCGATCGCAGAGCGCATGAATGCCCAGGTGCGCGGCATGAATGTGGCGATCCGAAACGCCAACGACGGCATCTCGCTGGCGCAGACCGCAGAAGGTGCGCTCTCCAAAGTCGGTGACGCCCTGCAGCGTATGCGTGAGCTGGCGGTGCAGGCCCGCAACGCCACAAACAGCAGCTCTGACAAAGACTCGCTGAACAAAGAATTTGCCGAGCTGCAGGCTGAAATCAGCCGTGTCTTGGGCGGCACCACCTTCAACGGCAAGCACATTCTGGGTACGGAGGCGACGACGCTGACCTTCCAGATCGGTGCCAACACCACCAATGATGACGTGATCAACGTCACCACCGAAGACATGAAGAGCGCGACGGACATCACCGCCGTGACCGGCACGTCGGCGTCGATTGGTGCAGCGGCCACGGCTGGTGCCATCGCCACGGTGATCGACGCCATCGACACCGCACTGGACACCGTCAACGACACCCGCGCGACCTTCGGTGCGACGCAGAGCCGCTTCGACGCCATCATCTCCAATCTGCAGCAGTCGGTGGAGAACCAAGCCGCCGCCCGCAGCCGCATCATGGATGCCGACTTCGCGCAGGAGACGGCCAACATGAGTCGAGCGCAGATCTTGCAACAGGCGGGCACGGCCATGGTGGCCCAGGCCAACCAGTTGCCCCAGCAGGTGCTGCGTCTGCTGCAAGGCTGACGCCCGAATCTCCTCCCACAACGGCCGGGCGATCCCCGGCCGTTTTTCGTCAGGCCTGAGCGTGCTGTTGCAGTCTGTTGCGACGAAAGTCCTCAAGCCATAAGCCCCGAGGCCGACAACCTCGTATGCAAGCGGAGCCTTTGACATGCCAGCCATCACCTCACTCGGCGTAGGTAGCGGACTTGATGCGGAGAACATCGTGGCTTCGCTCATGGCTGTGGAGCGCCGGCCCATCAGCCTGGTGCAGACCCAAATGGATGGTCTCAACACCAAGCTTTCGTCCATCGGCAAGCTCAAGAGCCTGGTCGCCGCGATGCGCGACAAAGCCGCTGCGCTGACCTCGACCACGGCCTGGGGCAAGATGGCCGTCACCACCACGGATGCCACGGCCGTCACCGCCAGTGCGGCCGCCAATTCGCCGGCGGGACGATATGCCGTCACGGTGCAGGCCTTGGCGGCGGCACAAACCATCACCTCAGGCCAGTTCGCCAACAGCAGCAGCACGCTCAACGAGGGCAGCCTGACCATTGAGCTGGGCAGCTACCAGGGCTCGGGCACCCCCGCCACGGGCTTCACCGCCAAGCCGGGCGCCTCGGCCGTGACCATCAATATCGGTGCCGGCGAGACCTCGCTGTCTGCCATTCGCGACAAGATCAACGCGGCGGGGGCGGGCGTCACCGCCACCATCGTCAACGATGCCAACGGCGCGCGCCTGTCGCTGCGCTCCACGGCCACGGGCGAGGTCAACGGCTTTCGCATCTCGGCGACCGAGACCTCAGATGACGGTGCGGCCGCAACAGGCCTCAGTGCCTTGGCCTTTGACGCCACCGCGGTCAGCTCCCCCATGGCGCTGAACCAGCGCTCGGCCAACGCGCAAGCCACCATCAACGGCATCGTGGTTAACTCGACCACCAACACCTTTGCCGAGGTGGCTGATGGCCTGAGTGTGACCGTTAGCAAGGTCAGCGCCACGCCGGTCGAGCTGGTGACCAGCCAAGACACCGGCAACATCAAGACCAGCATCGACGAATTCATCAAGGCCTACAACGAGCTGGCCACCTACCTGCGGGACCAGACCAAAGTTGAGCCCGCGACGGGCAGCTCCACCACCTCGGCCGGCAACACCAATGTGGTGATGAAAGGCGGCCCGCTGCAGGGCGACCGCGCGGCGGTGGACTTGCAGTGGCAGCTGCGCAGTGTGGTCAACCAGACGAGCACCGTGTCCAGCCAGTGGTCGGCGCTGAGCCAGATTGGCATCGTGATGAAGCAAGACGGCACGCTGGAGACCAAGTCCTCCGAGCTGACGGCCGCCTTGGCCAAGCCCGACGAGCTGCGCAAGCTGCTGGCCACCGATGGCACCAGCGCGGCCAACTCGGGCTTCATGGACCGCTTCCGCGATGTGGGCGACCGGGTTTTGTCCTTCGAGGGCAGCTTGGAAGTGCGGGGGCAGTACCTGCAGAAGAACATCTCTCGCTTGGGCTTGAAGAAAGCCGACATGGAAGAGCGCCTCACCGGCAAGGAAGAGAACCTGCGGGCCCGCTATCAGGCGCTGGACACGCAGATGAGCCGCCTGTCGGCACTGCAGCAGTATGTCTCTCAGCAGCTGAGCTCGCTCAATACCAGTGCCTGAGCACTGAGCCACCAGCTCCGCTGAACAGGCCGCTTTGGGCGGCCGCACACAAGGCGCCTCGATGGCGCCTTGTGCCGTTCTGAAGGGGTCGATTTGGGGGGCGAGAACAGGGCTGAAGGCTGCGGGATTTCCCCATGCAATTCAGGGCTTTCAGGACATGAGTCGCTCTCAAGTGCGCCAGGGTGGCGTCGATAACTTCTCAACGGTTGTACCAGCTTTACCACCCACCACAGATGTTCAATCCCACTATGAATTCAGCCTTCGGGCGCCCCAACGCGATGGCCATGGCCTACCGCCGAGTTGGCGTCGAGACGGCGGTGCAGGGCGCTTCACCCCACCAGCTGATCATGATGCTGTTTGACGGCTACATGGAGGCGATCGCGCAAGGGCGCGGCGCGATGCGAGAAGGGGAGATCGAGCGCAAGGGCCGATGCATTGGCCGAGCTGCCCGGATTGTTGACGAGGGCCTCAAAGCAGGCTTGAACTTGTCAGAAGGTGGTGCGCTGGCGCAAGACCTGCAGATGCTTTACCAATACGTGACCATGCGCTTGACCTTGGCCAATATCCGCAACGATGAGGCCATTTTGGACGAATGCGTGAGCTTGATCGAGCCCCTTCGCCAAGCCTGGCGTGACATCAAAGACCAGGTGGATCATGGAACGCACTGAACTCAATTCGCATTCGGGACCTACAGCCATGAGTACCACGCTGTTGAACTACTACGAAGCCATCGAACGTGCCAGCGCAGAAATGCTGGAGGCCGCCCGCACCGGCAACTGGGACGAGGTGGTCAAGCTCGAAGGCGCGTGCGCCGTCTTGATCTCGCAGCTCAAGAACGCCGCCCAGACCGATGCCTTGCGCGCCGAAGAGGCCAAGACCAAGTCCAAGATCATGCAGCGCATCTTGCTCAATGATGCCGAGATCCGGCACCTGGCCGAGCCTTGGCTCGAAGACCTGGACCAGATGATGAACGGCCGCCCCAAGGTCTTGCACTGAGGGCGCCCTGGAGCCTGTCATGATGAACTTCGCTGACACCCGCCCCGCCGAATTGGAAGCCATGCCTTTGCCCGAGCTCGATACGTTTCGGGTGACGGGGATGGCCCAGATCCGCAGCTTGCTGAAGTCGGTGATGGACCGCAATATTCCGGTCATCATCAGCGGCTCCGATGGCAGCGCCCACACTGCCCAGCTCTGGGCCGTGGACAGCAACCGCGAGAAGATCTCCTTCTCAGCCGACTTACTCTCCCCCTCCATTCACCGGTTGATTGAGGCCGATGAGGCGGTGGCGGTGTGCTACTTGGAGCAAGTCAAGCTGCAGTTCGACGTCTATGACCGCATGCTGGTCCATGGCAACCAAAGCTGTGTGATGCAGGCCATGATGCCGCGCGAGATGTTTCGCTTCCAGCGCCGCAATGCCTACCGCGTGCGCACCCTGGAGCGCACGGCGCCCACCGCCACCTTCCGTCACCCGGCCATGCCCGATGTGCAACTGGAGTTGCGGGTGCTGGACCTGAGCGCGGGCGGCTGCGCCTTGTTCATGCCCAATGACTTGCCGCCGGTTGAGCCCGGCTCCTTGATCAACGGCATCACGGTGGAGCTGGACTCGGACACCGAGATCAAAGCCAGCCTGCTGATCCACCACATCACCTCGGTTCAACCACAGGCTCAAGGCGTTCGCCTGGGCTGTGAGCTGCTGAACCTGGACACCGACGCGCAGCGGGTGCTGTTGCACTACATCGACCAAACCCAGAAGCGGCGTCGGATGATGTCGCTCGACTGAGCCGACTTAGACCTGCATGTTCATGATGTCGGTGTAGGCCTGCACCATCCGGTTGCGCACCGACACCGCGGCCTGGAAGCCGATCTGCGACTTTTGCATCGCGATCATGGTGTCTTCCAGGCTGACGGACGGGTTGTCGAGTTGCAGCTCGCGCTGCATGCGCGCGGACTCCATCTGCTGCGCACTGACCGACTTCAAGGCCTGTGTCATCGCCGACTGAAAGTTGGCACCTTCTGTCGCTTGAGGGCTGGCAGGCGCGCGGGTTTTGGCCAGCGGTGTGCCATCCACCGACAGCCCGGCGCGGGCAGCGGCTTGTGCGAAATCAAAGGGTTTGAGCTTGACGTCCATGGTGTGCCCTCCTTAGGGGGATGACATGGATCATAGGCAAGGGTTGATCCGTATATAGACACGAGATGTCCGTGGAATGGGCGGCTTTTGCGGCCATGGAGGATCGAGGGGCTCGCCAACAATGTGTTCACCCCTTTAGCGCGGGGCTTGTCGTGCGCTCATGGCTGTACACATGGATCAACTCACTGTCCCGACCCCTCTTGTCCCTGCAGAAGCACCCCGCGGTGTGATGGCCAAGCTCGGCGCATTGCCCATGGCCACGCGCATGAAGCTCGGGATCGGTGTGGCTGCGCTGGCCGCTGTGGTGGTGGCTGTCAGCCTCTGGGCCAATCAGGGCGACTGGAAGGTCTTGTTTGTCAACCTGCCCGATAAAGATGCGGGCGCGGTGGTCGCACAGCTCTCTGCATTGAATGTCCCCTATCGCCACGGCGAAGGCGGCCAAGCCTTGCTGGTGCCGGCCGACCGCCTGCATGAGGTGCGCATGAAGCTGGCCACGGCCGGCCTGCCCAAGTCGGTGGTGGCGGGCAACGAGCTGCTGGACAACCCGCGCCTGGGCCAGACCGACCGCCAAGAGCGGGTGATGATGCAGCGCGCCTTGGAAGGCGAGCTGGTGCGCACCATCAGCAAGCTCGACGGCGTGGAAGAAGCCCGCGTGCATTTGGGCTTGCCCAACCAGAATGGCTTCTTTCGGGAGCAGCAAAAGCCCAGCGCCAGTGTGATGCTGACGCTGCACCCAGGCCGCTCCTTGGACCGCGCCCAAGTGGCCGGCATCGTGCATTTGGTCTCGTCCAGCGTGCCTGAGCTCAACCCCAAGGCCGTCAGCGTGCTGGACCAGCGTGGGGGCTTGCTCAGTGGCCCTGGTGAAGACGCGGCCAAGAGCCTGGACGAGCAGCAACTGCGCTATGTGGGCCAGATTGAAGACAGCTACCTGAAGCGGGTGCGCGAGATCGTGGAGCCGGTGGTGGGCCGCGACAACCTGCGCGCCACCGTCACCGCCGACATCGACTTCAGCCAAAGCGAAGCCACCTCCGAGCAATATCGACCCAACCAAGGTGACCAGCCAGCCGCGGTGCGCAGCCAGCAAACGCTGGAGTCCACGCAGCCCGGCCAAGCCGCACCTTCGGGCGTGCCCGGTGCCGCCACCAACCAGCCGCCCCAGCCGGCCCAGGCCCCGATCAATGGTGCGTCGGCCCCGCTGCAGCCCGCGCAGATGGGGGCGGCCGGTGGCGGTGCCCGCCGCGAAAACGTCACCAACTTTGAGGTGGATAAGACCGTCAAGGTGACCCGCAACGCGACCGGTGCCATCAAGCGCATCAATGCGGCGGTGGTGGTCAACCACCGCACCACCACGGATGCCAAGGGCAAGACCAGCACCGTGCCGCTGCCACAAGAGGAATTGGACAAGCTGACCGCCTTGGTGCAAGAGGCCATTGGCTTCAACAAGGAGCGCGGTGACTCGGTCAAGGTCATCAACGCCCCCTTCAAGGTGGAGGCTCCCGTCGAGCCTGAAGCCGTGCCGCTGTGGAAGCAGCCTTGGGCACAAGATTTGATGCGTGCCGCCGGTGTGCCGCTGGCACTGGCTTTGGTGGCCTTGGGTCTGATCTTTGGGGTCATCCGGCCCGCCGTCAACCAAGCCTTGGCCCCGCCGCCGCCGCCGCCTGAAGAGGCCAAGTCGGAGGTGACGGCATTGGATGCCGTGGTGGACGACGCGCAAGAGCTGCCCGGCGCAGACGGCCAGAACCAACTGCCGGCCCTGGAAGCGCCCAAAGAGGACGCCAAGCTGGAGGCCGCTCGCAAGCTGGCCCGCGAGAACCCCACCGCTGTGGCCAATATCGTGCGCGACTGGGTCACGGGCGAGGCGTGAGGCCCACCCCCAAAGGAATGATTCATGGCTGACGAATCCACCATTGAAGATGCCGCGATCTTGCTGATGTCCTTGGGCGAGGAAGAGGCCGCGGAGGTCTTTCGCCACCTGGGCCCCAAAGAAGTGCAGAAGCTGGGCGAGACCATTGCCAAGCTCAAGGTCATCCCACGGGAGCGTGTGGAGGTGGTGTTGGACAAGTTCACCGATGAGGCTGAAGCCCAGCACATCTTGGTGGCCGACACCGACACCTATGTGAAGAACGTGCTGCGCAAGGCCTTGGGGGAAGACAAGGCCAATATGCTGATCGACCGCATCTTGCAGGGCGACGACAACAGCGGCATCGAAAGCCTGAAGTGGATGGACGGAGCCTCGGTGGCCGAGCTGCTGCGCAACGAGCACCCGCAGATCATTGCCGCCATCTTGGTTCACCTCGACCAAGACCAAGTCTCCACCGTGCTCAAGACCTTCACCGAGCGCCAGCGCAATGAAGTGCTGATCCGCATTGCCACGCTGGACGGCATTCAGCCGGCAGCACTGAAAGACCTGAACGAAGTGATGAGCAAGGTGCTGGCCGGCGGCGACCGGACCAAAAAAGCCTCGCTGGGCGGTGTCAAAGCGGCGGCGGAAATCATCAACCTCTGCGGCTCGTCGGTCGAGACCTCGGCGCTGGACTTCATCCGCGAGGCCGATGCCGACCTGGCGCAGAAGATCATGGACAACATGTTCACCTTCGACGACCTCAGCAAGCTCGACGACAAGGGCTTCCAGGCCGTGCTCAAAGAGGTGCAGAGCGAGTCCTTGGTGCTGGCCCTCAAAGGCGCCACGCCCGAGCTGCGCGAAAAGGTGTTCAAGAACATGTCCAGCCGCGCGGCCGAAACCCTCAAGGAAGACCTGGAAGGCCGCGGCCCGGTGCGCGTCTCCGAGGTCGAGGCCGAGCAGAAAGAGATGCTCAAGATCGTGCGGCGTCTGGTCGACGAAGGCCAGATCGTGTTGGCCTCTGGTGGTGCGGATGACTTCCTGTGATGGCTGACACCGACACCACCACTCGCCCTCACAACCCCTATGCGCGCTTCATTCCGCGCGAGGAGTTGAAAGGCTTTGCCGCCTGGCGCCCTGACAGCTTTGGCGCGCCCAAGGTCGAGCCCGAACCCGAGCTACCGCCAGAGCCCCCCGAGCCACCGCCGCCCACCCCTGAGGAGTGGATGGCCCGCATTGAAGAGGCCCGCCAAGCCGGCTATCACGATGGCTACCGCGATGGGCTCGAAGCCTTGGAGGCGGCCAAGCGCCAGTTCGCTAAAGCGACTAGTGCCGAGATGGCCAGCTTGGTGGCCTCGTTTCAAACCGATGTGGCGGCCTTGGAAGACCGCATGGCCCAAGCGGTGCTGGACACCAGCCTGCGCTTGGCGCGCCAAGTGGTGCGCAGCGAGCTGGCTCTGCGGCCCGAGGCTGTGGCCCAGGTGGCCCGCGAGGCGGTGTCTGCGGTGCTGCTGACGGCCCAACACCTGCGCTTGCGCATGCACCCGCAGGACTTGGCCTTGATCGAGTCCGGGGCGGGTGAGGACCTGCGCGCCCGCCATGTGCTGCTGCTGGCCGATGCGGCCCTGAGCCGTGGCGGCTGCGTGGTGGAAACCGATATGGGCGAAGTCGATGCCCGCGTTGAGAGCCGTTGGCAGCAAGCCGCCGGCTTGTTTGGCTTACCCCTGGATTGGGACACGCCCGCGCCGCCCAAAGGCCGTGGTGCCGCTGCGGCACCGGCTGCGGCCCCAGCGGCAGCGCCCCAGCCGCCTCAGGCCCCCGTCACCGAGGCTCCCGGCGAGACCTTGGCTGCCGCCGCACCCGACCTGAACCAGGAGCCTGAGCTGTGAGCACGGCCACCACCGAACGCCGCCAGCGCTGGGACCGCTACCTGGCCGACATTCAAAACTACGCCAGCATGCCCCAGCCTCTGGAGATGCAGGGCTCGCTGGTGCGGGTCACCGGCTTGGTGCTGGAGGCCACCGGCGTGCGCGTGCCGGTGGGGGCCGTCTGCGCCGTGACCGTGCCCGGCGACACCGAGAGCATCACCGCCGAGGTCGTGGGCTTCAGTGGGGACCGTGCCTATTTGATGCCCACCGGCGAAGTGCATGGCTTGGCCAGTGGCGCCAAGGTGGTGCCGCTGCCGGTGCCGCATCTGCCCCCGCGCCTGGGCGTGGAGAACCACCCCTGGCGCCGCAGCGAAGATCGTGGCTTGCACCTGCCCATGGGCGATGGCTTGCTGGGTCGCGTGGTCGATGCCCATGGCCTTCCCCTGGACCGCGAAGGACCGCTGGCCGATGTGCTGCGCGAGCCCATGCAGCGCCGCCCCATCAACGCCATGGACCGCGACCCCGTGCGCCAGCCGCTGGACACCGGCGTGCGGGCCATCAATGCCATGCTCACGGTGGGCCGCGGTCAGCGCATTGGCCTGTTCGCAGGCACCGGCGTGGGCAAGTCGGTGCTGCTGGGCATGATGGCGCGCTACACCGCGGCGGATGTGATCGTGGTGGGCCTGATCGGCGAGCGGGGCCGTGAAGTCAAAGAATTCATTGAAGACATCTTGGGCGAAGAGGGCCGCCAGCGCGCGGTGGTGGTGGCAGCCCCGGCCGACGCACCGCCCCTGGTGCGCATGCAAGGCGCCAGCTACGCCACGGCCATTGCCGAGCATTACCGCGACAAAGGCAAGCATGTGCTCTTGCTGATGGACTCGCTGACCCGCTATGCCATGGCCCAGCGCGAGATCGCCCTGGCCATCGGCGAGCCGCCGGCCACCAAGGGCTATCCACCGAGCTGCTTTGCCAAGCTGCCGCAACTGGTAGAGCGCAGTGGCAATGGCCTGAACGGCGTGGGCTCCATCACCGCCTTCTACACCGTGCTGACCGAGGGCGATGACCCGCAAGACCCGATCGCGGATGCAGCGCGCGGCATCTTGGACGGCCACATCGTGCTCTCGCGCGAGCTGGCCGAGAGCGGCCACTTCCCGGCCATCGATGTCGAGAAGTCCATCTCCCGGGTCATGACCTCGGTGGCTACGCGCGAGCACCTGGAAGGCGCGCGCCGCGCTCGCCAATGGCTGGCGCGCTACAACAAAGCGCACGACCTGATTCAACTGGGCGCCTACACGCCGGGCAGCGACCCCGAGCTGGACGCCGCCGTGCGCGTGCGCCCGGGCCTGGTGCGCCTGCTGCAACAAGACATGCATGAGGCCGCGCCGCTGGCCGCTTGCCGAGCCCAGCTTTTGGCCTTGAACCCCGACCTCTGAAAGTTAAGCCATGGACCGCGTCGCCTTACTCCGCTTGCTGGAAGACCGAGATCGCAAACGCCGGGATGAAGCCTTGATGCAGTGGCAAGAGGCCGTGCGGCAGGCCGAGGCTGCAGGGGCCCAGGCCCAAGCGTTGGAGACCTACCGCAGCGAATACCGCGAGCGCTGGTCCACCCAGTTCAAGCAAGCAGCGCCCATTGAGATCATCCGCTGCTACCAAGGCTTTGTGGAGCGCCTGGACCAAGCCATTGGTTCGCAACAAGCCACGGTCGAGCAACATGCCGCCCGCGTGGCGGCGGCTCGCGAGCGGCTCCAGCAGCGCGAGATCAAGCTGGCCACCGTGCAGCGCCTGATCGACCGCCGCCTGAGTGCCGCCCAGCAGGTGCTGCAACGCCGCGAACAAAAAGCCAGCGACGAGGCCGCCCAGCGCGTGCGCCGCGCCGGGCTGACCTTGGCCCCGATGTAAGGAGTTTTTGATGAGCATCACCCCGGCCACCTCCGAAGCCCTGACGCCGATGAACAAGTCAGGCCCGCAGGCCCGCAAAGCCAGCACCGGCTCGGCCCAGCCCAGCGGCAATGACTTTGCCCAACTGCTGCGTCTGCAGGCCCAGGCCGATGAGCCCGCGCCGCCCGAGGCGGCGGCCTGCAAGTCCGAGCAGCCCAAGCCCCAAGAAGAGGATGAAGCCCAGGCCGAGTCTGACAGCGCTCAAGAGACCGAGACGGCCGACAAGAGCAAGCTGCCCAAAAAGCTGCAACTGGCTGCCGAAGACCTGAGCCCCGATCAACGCCCCGCCGCAGCGGTGGCGGCCCCGACCCATCTGTTGGCCGAGCGGGCCCGTGACGCTGCCGCGCGCCTGGGCGCCCAGGGCCGAGCCCAGCGCACTGGCGCGGCGGACCTGAACCTGCGTCTGGAAACCGCCGAAGAAGGCCGCCAGGCCGACGGCGCCTTGCGCTTTGGCGAGGCCCTGGCCCTGACCCCAGCCCCCGACGCCGCCACACCGCTGCGTGCGGCCGATGGCCCCGAGCGACCGCTGGCCCAAGCAGTGTTGGCTGAGCCTCTGCCCGTGGCCTCGCCGCAGCCCGAGGCTGCGGCCAGCGTGGGCGCCCAGCCGCTGCCCGCCGAGATCGCAGCGCCATGGCCTGTGCCCACCCAAGCCACGCTGGAGCAAACCCCCGGCACGCCGGCCTTCACGGCCGCCCTGGGCGCGCAGCTCAGTGTGTGGGTGGCTGAAGGCGTGGAGATGGCGCAGTTGGAGCTGAACCCGCGCGACCTGGGCCCGATTGAAGTGCGCATCGCGATGCGCGACGGCCAGGCCCGCATCGAGCTGGGGGCCGATGTCAGCAGCACCCGCGACGCCCTGGCTCAGGCCCTGCCGGCCCTCTCAGAGGCCTTGGGTGAGGTGGGCGTGCAATTGGCAGGCTCCGGGCTGTCCGACCAAAACAGCGCACAGCGCCAGGCCCAGCAAGAGGGCGGGCGCCAACCTTCGGCCGCCCTGGCCGCCCTGGCCCAGGCCTTTGGCCGCGCCGAGGGAGCCGCCGCCGGATCGGACGGCGCAGACCCCACGCGGGCGGCGATTCGCCCGCGCAGCCTGGTGGACTTGGTCGCCTGAGGGGCGTCATCGCGGTCTTTTGCCCCGCTTTTCGGGGCATCGCGTGGAGGGGCTCCTCCCAATAATGGCTTCAGTCCCGTGCTGTGGTGCCGTCTGTGACAGCGGGCAGGCCACAGCGTGATTTGAACAAGGAGCCGCGATGTCCGCACCCGCTGCCGCTGCCGCCGAGCACGGCGATGCCGCCCCCAAAAAAGGCAAGAAGAAGCTGATCATCATCCTCGCCGTGGTGGGCCTGGTGCTGGCCTTGGGCGGTGGGGGCGCAGCCTTCTACATGAAAAAGAAGCACGCCGAAGAAGAGGCGGCTTTGGCTGAAGAGGGCGGTGACGCTGCGCACGCCGCACCCAAGAAGGAAAAGAAGAAAGAAAAGAAGAAGGACGACAAGCCCGTCCTGCCCGTGTTCGTGCCCTTGGACCCGTTTGTGGTCAACCTGGCGGACCGCGAGGCCGACCGCTATGCCCAGATTGGCGTCACCTTGCAGGTGACGGACGCCAAAGCTGGTGAAGACCTCAAGGTCTATATGCCGGCCATCCGCAACAACATCCTGATGTTGCTGGCGCACAAGACATCGCAAGACCTCAACACCGTCGAAGGCAAAGAGAAGCTGGCGCGCCAGATTCTGCGCGAGGCCGTGCTGCCCATGGGCATTGAATTGGAAGACGAGGACGAGGTCGAAGAGGCCCCTGCCCCCGGCAAGAAGAAAAAGCGCCGGCAGTACGACACCTTGGAGGACTCGCCCATCAAGACGGTGCAGTTCTCCAGCTTCATCATCCAGTGATTCGCCCCCCTGAGCCTCAGCATTCCAGAGACGTCAGCCCATGAATCAACAAATCCTCTCCCAAGACGAAGTCGATGCCCTGCTGCAGGGCATCACGGGCGAAAGCCAGAAGCTGGAGCAGGAAGAAGCGCCCACCGGCGGCATACGCAACTACGACCTCGCCAGCCAAGAGCGCATTGTGCGCGGGCGCATGCCGACGATGGAAATCATCGGCGAGCGCTTTGCACGCAACATCCGGGTGGGCCTGTTCAACCTGATCCGTCGCAGCCCCGAGGTCTCCATTGGTGGCATCAAGGTGCAGAAGTACAGCGCCTTCTTGCGTGAGATCGTGGTGCCGACTAACTTCAACATCGTCTCGGTCCGTCCGCTGCGCGGCTCGGGGCTCATCGTCTGCGACCCCAGCATTGTGTTCGCGGTGATCGACTCCCTGTTCGGCGGCAGCGGCAAGTTTCACACCCGCATTGAGGGCCGCGACTTCTCGGCCACCGAGCAGCGGGTGATTGAGCGCCTCGTTGGCGTGGTGATTGCCGAGTACAAGCGCGCTTGGGCCGGCATCTACCCGCTGGAGCTGGACTACCAGCGCTCGGAGATGCAGCCGCAGTTCGCCAACATCGCCACCCCCAGCGAAATCGTGGTGGCCACCTCCTTCACCATTGAAGTGGGTGAGGTCTCGGGGGCGCTGCACTTCTGCATTCCCTACTCCACGCTGGAGCCGATTCGCGATGTGCTGTATTCGTCCATTCAGGGCGACTCCACCGAGCCGGATCGACGCTGGGTCAACCTGCTCAAGGAGCAGATTCAGTCCGCCAATGTGGACCTGGTGGCCGAGCTGGGCACCGCGCCCGCGACGGTGGAGCAACTGCTGGCGCTGAAGGCCGGCGACTTTGTAGAAATGGACCTGGACCCGCTGATCCAGGCCAAGGTCGATGGTGTGCCCGTCTTTGACTGCTATTACGGCACGTCTGAGGGGCGCTACGCCATCAAGATTGATCGCATGTTGACCGGCCAAGGATTGAGCTGGTTGGGAGACAACCATGGCAGCTGATGACAATGGCCAAGACGATATGGCCGCAGCCTGGGCGGCGGCGCTGGAGGAGTCCTCCGGCTCTAGCGGCTCGTCGGGCTCCTCGGGCGGCGGATCGGGCTTTGCCAGTGAAGTGACCCAAGCGGCAGAGCAAGTCTCGCCCGCGTCCTTCACCAACTTCACGCCCACCGGTGGCGTGGGCGGTGCAGGCAATGACATCAACATGATCCTGGACATCCCGGTGCAACTCACCGTGGAGCTGGGCCGCACGCGTATTCCCATCAAGAACATCCTGCAATTGGCGCAGGGCTCGGTGGTGGAGCTGGACGCGTTGGCGGGTGAGCCCATGGATGTGCTGGTCAACGGCTTCCTGATTGCCCAAGGCGAGGTGGTCGTGGTCAACGACAAGTTTGGTATCCGCCTGACCGACATCGTCACCCCCAGCGAGCGCATGCGCCGCCTGAGCAGAGTCTGAGACATGAACCAAGCCTTTACGCCCTTGCTCGCCTTCATTGGCGTCGTGGCGATGATTCCTGTGGTGCTGTGGCTGGTGCGCCGCGCCGGTGGCGTGCGTGCAGGTCAGCGCGGCCTCCTCAACCTGGTCGACTCCCTGGCGGTTTCGCCCTCGCAACGCGTGGTGGTGGTGTCGCTGCAGCAAGGCGGCGCCCAGCGTTGGCTGGTGCTGGGCGTTGGCGGTGAGAGCATCACGCCCCTGGCCACCCTGGACGCGCCACCCAGCGTCCCGCTGGATGTGCAAAACCCTCAAGCGCCCACGGTGGCGCAGATGATCTCGCGCTGGCGCGGTGAGCAATCCACGGGAGGCCCCCATGCACGATAAGCCCAGCCGCTTGTGGCTGACCTTGGCGGTGATGGCCGTGGTCTTCTTGCCCGCGCTGGCAGGGGCGCAGCCTGTCGCGCCCACGGCGCCCACCGGCCCCAACTTGCCCCTGATGGTGGGGCAGGGCGCGGGAGGCAGCAGCTACTCGGTGCCCATCCAGACCCTGCTGTTCTTCACGGCCCTGTCGTTTCTTCCTGCGGTCGTGTTGCTCATGACGGGCTTTACCCGCATCGTGATCGTGCTGTCGCTGCTGCGCCAAGCCTTGGGCACCCAAGCGGCGCCGCCCAACCAGGTCATCATTGGTTTGAGCTTGTTCCTCACATTCTTCGTGATGTCACCCACCCTGGACAAGGTCTACGACCAAGCATGGAAGCCCTATTCGGCCAACCAGATTGGCTTCGACCAGGCGTTGGCCAAGGCCGAGCTGCCGATGCGCGAGTTCATGCTCAAGCAGACGCGTCAGGCGGATGTGCAGCTCTTTGCCAAGCTGGCCAAGATCGACGAATCCATCAAGGGCGAAGACGTGCCCTTCCGGGTGCTGGTGCCGGCCTTCGTCACCAGCGAGCTGAAGACCGCGTTTCAGATTGGCTTTCTGATCTTCATTCCCTTTTTGATCATCGACATGATCGTGGCCAGCGTGCTGATGTCGCTGGGCATGATGATGCTCTCACCGGTGCTCGTGGCGCTGCCCTTCAAGCTGATGCTGTTTGTGCTGGCTGATGGCTGGAACCTGTTGCTGGGCTCTTTGGCCGCCAGCTTTGCCACCTGAAAGGCGCTTTGATGGAATCCCAACAAGTTTTCACCATCGGCCAGCAAGGCCTGATGATGCTGCTGACGGTGGCTGCCCCCATGCTGATCGTGGTGCTGGTGGTGGGCGTGCTGGTCAGCGTGTTCCAAGCGGCCACGCAGATCAACGAAGCCACGCTGTCCTTTGTGCCCAAGCTGCTGGCCGCCGTGGCTGTGATGGCCGTGATGGGGCCGTGGATGCTGACCACGCTGGTGGACTATCTGCGCAGCATGCTGCTGTCCATTCCGATGGCGGCGGGCGGCTGATTCTTCCGCGCAGGGTCGCCCATGTTCACCATCACCGAGGCGCAAATCCTGGGCTGGGTCACGCCGGTGATCTGGCCGTTCATCCGTGTGCTGGCGCTGCTCCAGGTCTTGCCCGTGTTGGGGCAGCGGGTGGTGCCGGCGCGGGTGCGCATTGCGCTGGCCTTCATGGTGGCTTTTTGCGCCCAAGGCGTGGCGCCGCCCATCGAGCCGGTGCCGCTGGACTCCTCCTTGGCGGTGCTCTTGGTGGTGCAGCAGTTGTTGATCGGCCTGTCCTTGGGCTTTTCGGTGCGCATCATCTTTGCGGCGCTGGAGTTTGCGGGTGAAGTGTCGGGCCTGCAGATGGGCATGAACTTTGCCGGCTTCTTTGACCCGGTGCTGGCGAGCCAGGGCACGGCCATCGGCCGTTTCTATGCCACCTTGGTGGGCTTTTTGTTCATCGTGCTCAACGGCCATCTCACCGTCATCCATGCGGTGGTGCAAAGCCTGACGGTGTTTCCGGTGGGGCCTGAGCCCTTTGCCTTTTTGCGCGCCACACTGCCTCACACCTGGGGCGCGGAGATCTTCAGCATGGGCCTGTGGATTGCGATGCCCATCATTGCGGTGCTGCTGTTTGTCAACGTGGTGCTGGGGGTCATTTCCCGCGTGGCACCGCAGGTCAACATCTTCTCCATCGGCTTTCCGATCACCATGGGCCTGGGCCTGATCAGCATGATGATGATGCTGCCGCTGCTGCAGACGCCGTTTGTGGCGGCACTGGATCGGATGTTGAATCAGTTTCGGTGAGGTCAGTCTATGCGCTCGTCTTCAACGCATTTTCGCTCTACAAGCGGCTTTACCTTGATCGAGCTGATCGTGGTCATTGTGATTCTGGGCGTCTTGGCGGCGACGGCCTTGCCAAAGTTCATTGACATGCGCTCCGACGCGGTAACCGCGTCAGTCAAGGGCATGGAAGCCGCGGTTCACAGTGCCAAGAATTTGCTGCGAGCTCAGTGTGCTTTGCAGGCGACATGCAATCTCCGCTCAGGTGCGACCACGGTGACCCATGATGGGGTGACTTACGCCTTCTACCGCGGCTGGCCCGATGCTGGAGACAACCTGAATGGCAGCGAGCTAGATCGCTTCATCCAGTCCTCGGGATTCACAGTGTCTTTGGTCTTGGGCCACACCCATCGCTGGACGCCGACGGCAGCCAGAGTCCCTGCCAATTGCTATGTGGATTACCGCGAGCCTTCGACCGTGGGGGGCGATCCCACCGTCACCGTGGTCACCTCGGGCTGCTGAGTGGAGAGCGCAGCTCAGTTGAGCAGCGCTTCGTGTGGCCCCACCTCTCGCATGAACTGGGCGGCGTTGATGGGGCGGCTGATCAGATAGCCTTGTGCGGCGTCGGCGCCGATGTCCGTCAAGATGTCCAACTGGGTCTGCCGCTCTACGCCTTCGGCCACGACCTTCAGTCCCATCTCTTGCATCATCGTGATCAGGTGGCTGCAGAATTTTTGGTGCTCGTCGTCGGTGTCGATGCCGTCGATGAAACGCTTGTCGATTTTCAGGACATCAAAGGGCAAGGAGCGCAGACGCTCCAGCGATGAATAGCCCTTGCCGAAGTCGTCAATGGCGAGGCGAACGCCCAAGTCATGCAAGGCTTTGAGCTGCGCATGGGAGGCTGCAGAGTCAGGGATCAGCACAGACTCAGTGATCTCCACCTCCAGGTCGCTGGGTGCAAGGCCTGCGTCTGCAATGATCTTGGAGACGGCCTGCGCAAAGCCATTGCGGGCCAGTTGTTTGGACGACACATTCACCGCAATGCTGCTGAGCATCAGCCCTTGGCGGCGCCAGGCTGCCAGTTGCTTGGCCGCCTCCTGCACCACCCACAGACCGACGTCGTGGATCAGGTGGCTGCCTTCCAGAATCTGGATGACAGTCTCTACATTGTTGCTGGGCCATTGATCTGAGCGCCAGCGCAACAGCGCTTCAGCCGAGTGGCACTGGCCGCTCGCGATGTCGAGCTTGGGCTGATAGACCAGCCCGAACTCCTTGCGGGCCAGCGCAAACTGCAGAGCCGTTTCCATGTGCATGCGCTGCACGATGCCACCGCGCCATTCGGCGTTGAAGGTCGCGGTGCCATTGCGCCCTTGAATCTTGGCTTGGTGCAAGGCCACGTCCATTGCGGCATGGAGATTCGTGTGGTCAGAGCCGTGGTTGGGATAGCAGGCAATGCCAATCGACAGCGTCACCACAATCTCGACACCGTCAACACTCAGGGGCCGTGAGGCTTCATTCACGATGCCCGCGGCCGCCTGCTCCGCCTCTGCCGCCGTCAGCCCCGGCAACAGGGTCGCATACTCGTCCCCGGCAATTCTGGCCAGGACCGCCCCCGGCACCTGGCTGCGGATGAAGTGACCGATGCGCGCTGCGATGTCGGTCAAGACCCGGTCTCCGAAGCTGTGCCCGAGCGAGTCATTGATGTACTTGAAGCGGTCGACGTCCAGCATCATGACCGCGAAGGGTTTGTCAGCCACGACGGCCTGTGACACCAGCATCTTCCACTGCCGGAGATTGGGCAAGCCGGTCAGCGGATCGTGCATGGCTTGGTGGTGCAGGCTGTCTTGCGCCGCTCTGAGGGCGCTGATGTTGCGCAGGCTGCCGCTGACATGCCGCTGCCCCGCGCTGCCACCGTCTTGCTCGGCCACCCGACCGCGCGCTTCCACCCACACCCATTCCTGGCTCCGCCCCTGCATGCGGAATTGCAGCAAACATTCGGTGGAGCGGGCGCGTCGGAGGGCCCGCCACGTCGAGCGAAGCCGGGGAAGATCTTGAGGATGCACCCAGCGGCCCACCAACTGCCCTTGTTGCAGGCAGTGGTTCACGTCATCGACGAGCCAGGAGACTGGCGTCAAGTGGCCTTGCCCCGTGCGGAGGTCAATACCCCAGATGACGTCCCCGGAGGCCCAGAGCGCCAGATTGACGCGGCGGTCGGCCTCGGCCAGTTGGCGCATTTCAACCGCACGGCGACGCTGCAACTGCCGAAACTCTTGGAAGCGCCAGGCCGCATAGAGGGCCAACAGCAGCAGGGCGGTACTCAGGGCCCAGGTGGTGCGATACCAAGGCGGAATGATTTGAAACCCAATCTCTCCCGAGGCGGACCAGGTGCGCGCATCGCGGCTGGCCTGGGCTTCTAGGCGATAGCTGTGCGCCGCCAGGCCTGAGAGCTCGATCTCTCCGGTGCGTTGCGGGGGGCGCCAGTCTTTGTCCAGTCCCACCACCCGAAACCGCCATTGCAGGCTGGCACCGTCCACCTCTCCGGGCACGTGCATGCGCAGGCGCAGCAGGGAATTGTTCTCGGGCAGCTCCAACAGTGGTGGCGCGTTGAAGACAAAGGTCCAAGGCGTCTGGCTGGAAGACCAGGCGGAGACCCTGGGCGTTTGCACTGCAGAGGGCAGGCCATGGAGCGCCGGGTCCAGTTCGACCCAACCTTTGGAGTGGGCGAAAAGCATATAGCCCCTGGGCGACAGCGAGCAGGTGGGCTCACCCGAGCTGCCGATGGCCCCCACTTCGTCAAAGGGAATGCGTCGGGGGGCGGCTTGACCCTTGCGCCACGACCAAAGAGCCCGGCTGGACATGAACCACAGCGTTCCGTCCTCGGCAATCTGGACGCAGCGATCAAAGGACGGCGTCAGGGCCATGGGCACATACTCCTGTTGCCATTGCGTGGCCAGGCTGGGCTGTGTGCTCAAGCTGTAGAAGGCGCCCTTGCTGGTGATAGCGACCCAGTCACCACCGGGGCGGTAGCGGAACTGCCGGATGGGCTCCGGAGACTGGGGCAACTCCAGCACCTGACCCCCGGCCGTGATGCCAACGACCCGCCCGCTGTGGATGCCTTCTCGGGTGTTCACCAAGAGGCGGACCTCAGCGCGGCTATCACCATCCGCCATCCGGATGATTTCGCCCTCAAACTCATGGATCTTGCGGAATGCGCCGCTTTGAATGTCGAGTGTCCAGATTGAATTCCAGACCGTCAGCCAGATGAGCTTTTCGTCGGCCAGCGCGATCTGAGTTCGCCCCGCCAAGGCCTCCGGCAGAGGATAGTGTCGGCGGTGGAGCTGTTGGCGTTCGTCTTTCCAGTAGTGGGTGATGTACTTGTCGGATTCACTTACCCACACGCCCGTCTGCCAGTCGCAAAACGGCGTTCTTGCCGAGAGATCGGAGACCTTGTTGACTTTGTTGCCGTCGTCCTTGATGGCGTCGAATGCGAACACCTGATGCGTCAGGTTGGTGTACCAGCCTTGATTCTTGCGGTCCAGGCACACGACGGTGTGGGACGCGTACTCACTTTGCCGGCTTTCGGTGTCGACTCTGAAGTGTTTGATTTGTTTGGTGCCCAGCGAGGTCAACGCCAGCTCTTCCATGGCACCGGACCAAATGTACTCACCCTTACCCAGCATCACCTGGTGCGCAAAGTCAACCTTGCGCTGATCCGGTGGCGTAGCCAGGTTGATGGTCTCAAAGCGCCATTGACGCTCGTCGAGCTTGTAGACCATGGGCGAGTCCGAATACACCCAAATCTTGCGCTCCGAGGGGCTCGATTTGTTTTGTATCGAGAAGCCTGCAATCCGCTTGACCTTCAATCGGTGGGCCTCGATCACCGTGGCCTTTTCGTTCACCAAATCTATCCTGAACAAGCCATTGCTGCCGACCGCCAGGGCGGTCTCGCCGTCGAGCAAAGCAAAGTTCTTCAGAAAATGAAATCGCCCCGCATCGTCAATGCCGAGGCCGGGCAGGCTGAGGGTCGTCACCAAGTCCAGTTGGTCGGAGGCATTCTTGCGGGCGACGGTGACCCTGCCGCCGTTGACCAGCAGCGCCAGTGTGTTGTCGGCGCACCCGACGGCGAGCCGAAAGGACACTTCGGTGGGAAAGGCGTAGTCGGTCTGCCGCCCGTTCTTGAGCTCGGTCCAGCGAACCGTCTTGTTCGAGTATTGCGGGACACTCCAAACGCCCTCGGCTTGCTCGCACCAGATCGTGCGGTGAGCCAAGTCCTCTGAGGGCTCGACGTCGGCTGCCGGGCGCCAGCCTTCGGGCGTCGCGACTTCACTCACGCCGGTGTGCTGGTGGGTGCGGATGACGCGGCCAGCGCCCCAAGGGTGGTAGATGTAGCGCTCATCTGCTCGCATCCAATCGACGTCGGGGGCCCTGAGCAGCTTGTCCGCAGGCAGAGGCGGCTTGTGGAAATAGAAATCCGAGCCATCGAAGATCCAAATGCCATACGCCGTGCCGACCCAGGTGCGGGACCACGCATCGGTCGCGATGGCGCGGATATCAAGCCCCTTGGGCGTGCCTTCGCCGCTGAATACCCGTGTCGGGTTGATGCGCTCAATGACCACGGCGGCTGCATCGCTGGCCGTTGCCGAGGTGGCACGGGCGGGCAGAGCGCACAGGCCCCCTGCCAGCCAAAGGCTGATGCAGGCTGCTTTCAGCGCGGTGCCCCAAGCGGAGGGGCTGGCGATGCGGCAGTGGCGGAAGTGATGAGAGGCCAAAGTAATTCCCTGGACACTGCGGAGCAGCGCTTGCGCGCGATGGACCAGTGCGGCGTTCAGCCGCGCGAGACGCTGTAGGGATGAGCCAGTTATCCGTCGAGCATCTCTGTCACGTCCTGCGTGATGGGGTGTCAAGGCCTGGGAAAGCTCGCTCGTGCTCGCGCCTTTTGGGGCGATTTCGGGCCGCAAAGGACACAGGCGCCCCGGGTGGTGGCGTCGCGTGGGAGATCAGCAGCACGTGGCGAGGATCATCGCCTCACGGCGAGATGGCGCAAAGGCGACATTTGTCAGGCTGCGGCGCCTGGCGCCGTAGAGGGGCTGCCTCAGGGCCAGATGTCGATGCGATTGCGCCCCATCCCTTTGGCGCGGTAGAGCGCTTTGTCGGCCAAGCTGATGGCTTGCTCCACCGGCAAGGCGGCCGGCCAAGGTGCAATGCCAATCGAGGCGGTCAAGGCCAAGCCAGCGGGCCAGTCTGGATGCTGGGCGCGCTCCAGGCTGGTTCGGATGCGTTCGGCCACTTGCAGTGCGCCGGCCAACTCGGTGCGGGGCAGCAGCAACAAGAACTCTTCGCCGCCCCAGCGAGCCAGCACATCGACCTCCCGCAGGCAGGCCTTGACGCTGGCGCAGGCCTGTTGCAGCACCAGATCGCCCGTGGCGTGGCCGTGTCTATCGTTCACCGCCTTGAAGTGGTCCAGGTCTAGCAGGAGCAGGCTGGCCGTGGTGTTCTCACGCTGCATGGCAGCGGCTTCCAGGTGGGCGCGTTCCAAGAAGGCGCGGCGGTTCAAGACCTGCGTCAGGGGGTCTTTGGTGGCCAGCGCCATGGCCTGGTCCAAGGCCTGTTGCAACTGGGCATTGCTGTCTTCCAGCGCGGCTGCCAGGTGGCGGTTGCGCAGGTCCGCAATGACGGCTTCGCGCGCTTGGGCATGGAGCTGGCGGCCAAACAGCCACAACACCACCATATAGACCGCCAAAGACACCAGCAGGGGCCAACTCGTGGCGAGGGGTTCGCTCAGGAAGCGCGTCAGGGCGACCGACCACAGCCCGCCATTGAAAGCCACCATGCCGCGCCCGAGGTGGGCCGTGACGATCAAGGCCATGGCCGAGGTCACGGTCAGCAGCATCATCATCAACTGGTCGGGCAAGCCCCAGCGCGGAATGTCGGCCAGCATCCAGGCCAGCAAACCCCAGGTCAGCCCGCTGGCGGACAAACCCAGCACCATCTTGCGGTCCAGGCCTTGCGCCATGGCCTCTGCGGCGCCGATGCGCTGGATGCGACGGGTCAGCCCCTGCAAAAAGCCCAGCACGGCCAAGCGAAGCAGCACAAATCCGCCCACCAGCCAGGTCGGCAAGCTGGGCCCCAGCACCACCACCACCAAGAGCATGCCCAGCACATTGCTGCGAAGGCCGGTGGACTCACGCCGGGCCATGCGGTTCAGGCACTCAGCCTGGACATCTTGGGCGCTGACGCCGTCCGGCAGCAAGCGATGGCTCATGGGGGACTCGGCCTCTCCACCGAGGGTCAAAAAATCAGTGCTGCGCATTGTGACTGCCTACAGGCTGCCTCAGGACGTGAATTTTTCACTATTGATGTTCCCCTGAGCCCACATTGCCGGGCGCTGACTCGGCCTGACGCTGGGGGGCCTGCGGGAAGAAGGCGGGGCTAAGCCTTGCTTTTTTGGCTCAAGTCCTGAGGGGCCCCGAGGCAACATGACCAACACCATGGCTGACTCCGCACAAGACCGCAACTTACCCGCCAGCCCTAAAAAGCTGGCCAAGGCACGGGCCGAAGGCCAGGTGGCGCGCTCGCGCGACCTGGGCCACTTCGCCGCGCTGGGCGTGGGCGGCTTTGTGCTCTTGGTGGTGGCGGCACCGCTGGGCGCTTGGCTGCGCGAGATCATGGTCAGCAGCCTGCGCTTTGGCACCCGCGAGGTGATGCAGCCCACGGCCATGACCGAGCAGTTGTTGACCCTGAGCGTCAAGGGCCTGTGGGTGATCGCACCGCTGGGCCTGCTGATGATGCTCTTGGGCGTGCTCAGCGCGGTGGTGGCGGGCGGCTGGAATGTGTCCTTCAAGGCCTTGGCGCCCAACTTTGGCCGCTTCAACCCTCTGGCGGGCTTGGGCCGCATGTTTGGCAAAGACCATTTGATTGATGTGCTCAAAGTCATCGTGCTGGCCACGGCTTTGGGCACGGTGGGCGTGCTTTATCTGCGCAGCCAGTGGCAGGGCATGGCGCAGTTGTTGATGGTGCCGCTGCCGCAGGCCGTGGCCGCGCTGACGGGGACGGTGGCCACAGGATTTGGCTTCTTACTGCTGCTGTTGGGGCTGTGGGCAGCCATTGATGTGCCGCTGCAGCGTCACTTGTATGCCAACCGGCTGAAGATGAGCCATCAAGAAGTCAAGCAAGAGTTCAAAGAGGCGGAAGGTAACCAAGAGGTCAAGGGCAAGATCAAGCAGCGCATGCGCGAGATTGGACGCAAGCGCATGTTGCTGGCCGTGCCCACCGCCGACCTGGTGGTGATGAACCCGACCCACTACGCCGTGGCCCTGAAGTACGACGAAGCCAGCATGGGCGCGCCGCGCGTGGTCGCCAAGGGTGCGGACCTGCTGGCGCTGAAGATCCGCGACCTGGCACGCGACTCGGGCGTGCCGGTGTTGCAAGCCCCGCCGCTGGCCCGTGCGCTCTACACCCATGTGGAGTTGGAAGGTGAAGTCCCTGCCGCCCTGTTTGCCGCCGTGGCGCAGGTGCTGGCCTGGGTGTACCAACTGCGCCGCACCCCTTATTTGGCTGCCCCCGATGTGGTGGTGCCGCCTGAGCTGGATCCGCACACTCCTCGCCCTTCTTCCAAGTAGGCACTGAATGAACAACTTGCAGTACCAATTCAAGGCCCTGTTCGGCGAAAACGCAGCCATGGTCAAGGCGCTGATGGCGCCGATCTTCATCATCATGGTCTTGTCCATGATGGTCTTGCCGCTGCCGCCCTTTGCGCTGGATTTGCTCTTCACCTTCAACATCGCCATGTCGCTGATGGTGATGATGGTGGCGGCCAACATGGTCAAGCCGCTGGACTTTGCGGCCTTCCCAACCGTGCTGCTGGTGACCACCTTGCTGCGCCTGTCGCTGAACGTGGCCTCCACCCGCGTGGTGCTGCTCGAAGGCCATAACGGGCCGGGTGCCGCAGGCAAGGTGATTGAGTCCTTTGGTCACTTCTTGATTGGCGGCAACTTCGCAGTCGGTTTGATCGTCTTTGCCATCTTGGTGGTGATCAACTTCATCGTGGTCACCAAGGGTGCGGAGCGAATCGCTGAAGTCGGTGCACGCTTTACTTTGGATGCGATGCCCGGCAAGCAGATGGCCATTGACGCCGATTTGAACGCCGGCCTGATCAACGAAGACGAGGCCAAGAAGCGCCGCGCTGAAGTGGGCGAAGAAGCTGACTTCTTTGGCTCCATGGACGGTGCGTCCAAGTTTGTGCGGGGCGACGCCATCGCCGGCATGCTGATCTTGGTGATCAATATCGTGGGCGGCTTCATCATCGGGGTGGCCCAACACGACCTGAGCGCTAGCCAAGCCGCCAACACCTATATTTTGTTGGCCGTTGGTGATGCGCTGGTGGCGCAGATCCCCGGCTTGCTGATCTCGGTGGCGGCTGCCATGGTGGTGTCGCGTGTGGGCTCCGAGGCCGACATCGGCAGCCAGATCCGCGGCCAGATGTTCCAGTCGCCCAAGGTCATGGGCATCACCGCCGGCATCATCCTGATGCTGGGCATCATCCCCGGCATGCCGCATGTGGTCTTCTTGCTGATGGGCGGCTTGATTGGCTACTACGCCTGGTGGCTGCGCCAGCGCGAAAAGGCCGCTGCCAACAAGCCGGCCGTGGACCCCAAAGACGCGGCCCCGGCCGTCAACGCTGAAGCCTCTTGGGACGACCTGCAGCCTGTGGACACACTGGGCCTGGAAGTGGGCTATCGCTTGATTGCGCTGGTCGACAAAGCCCGCCAAGGCGACCTTTTGGCCCGCATCAAGGGCGTGCGCAAAAAGTTTGCCCAGGAGGTGGGCTTCCTGCCGCCCTCCGTCCACATCCGCGACAACCTGGAGTTGAAGCCCAGCGTCTACCGCGTCACCCTGCGCGGCGCAGTGGTGGGCGAGGGCGAGGCTTTCCCGGGCATGTACATGGCTATCAACCCTGGTGGTGGTGTGCCGCAACTGCCCGGCACCAAGACCATCGACCCGGCGTTTGGCCTGCCTGCGGTGTGGATTGAAGAGCGCTTGAAGGAGCAAGCCCAAATGAGTGGGTTTACGGTGGTTGATTGCTCGACCGTGGTGGCCACTCACCTCTCACACTTGATGCAAGTGAATGCCGCCAAATTGCTGGGGCGTGGAGAGACCCAATCGCTGGTCGAACACGTCACCAAATTGGCTCCGAAGTTGATTGAAGATGTGGTGCCAAAGATGGTCGGGATCGCAACATTGCAAAAGGTGCTCCAGCTGCTGTTGGAAGAGGGCGTGCACATCCGCGACTTCCGCTCCATCGTCGAGTCGCTGGCCGAGCATTCCCCGCAGACCACCGACCCGGCCGAGCTGGCCCGTCGCATCCGCATCCACCTGGCTCCGGCCATCGTGCAGCAGATCTATGGCCCCGCCAAGGAGCTGGATGTGATTGCACTGGAACCCGACCTGGAGCGCATGGTGGCGCAGGCCCTGAACTCGCCCCACGGCGCGGTGCTGGACCCCGGCGTGGCCGACAGCCTGACCCGCCAAGCCGCCGACACCGCCAACAAGCAAGAGAACCTGGGCCATCCGGCCTGCCTCTTGGTGCCCGACGCACTGCGCGCGCCCATGGCCCGCCTGCTCAAACGTGCCGCACCGCGCCTGAAGGTGCTGGCGCACAGTGAAATTCCTGAAACTCATTCGATCCGTATCGGCTCGATCATCGGAGGTGCTGTATGACCGCCCATGTTCTTTGTGCCCGGCCTGCCCTGGATGGCACGCGCACTCAGCCCGGATCACTGCGACCTGGCGTCTCTGACGCCACCCAGGGGGCCACATCATGAACGTCAAGCGCTTTACCGCCCGCACCTCGCGTGAGGCCTTCGCCCTGGTGCGACAGGCCTTTGGCGAGGACGCCGTGGTGCTCTCCACCCGCCCGGCCGCCGAGGGGGTGGAAGTCACGGCCATGAGCCCCGACTCCTTGGACCAGATCGAGAAAGTCGCTGCCAACCCGGAGCCCGAGCGCGCCGCGCCCAGCGCCCGTGCCCGCGGCGACAGCCTGGCCTCTCGCGTCGAGCGCGCCAATGCCCAGCGCAGCCTCAGCCCCAGCCGTGAAGAGCAAGCCGCGGCCGGTGCCGGCAATGTCGAGGAGGACGTGGCCCAGCTCAGCATGAGCACGCTGTCCTTCCAAGACTATGTGCGCGAGCGCATGCTCAAGCGTCGCCAGCAAGCCATGAACCCCGAGGCTGCCGCCCCCACGCCGGCGCCCGCCCAGCCGCGTGTCGCGGCGGCTGCCCCGGCCTTGCCCCCGGCAGCCCGCATGGCGGCACCCGCCCCACGTGCTGCGGCAACGCCTGCGCCGGCAGCGCGCCCCGCACCCACCACGGCACAGCGCCTGGCCGTGCCGCGCCTGCAAGACGAAATCTCCATCCCGACTCTGGGCGAGGCCGTGAGCCGCCGCGAAGAGATCGACATGGTCAACGAGCTGCGCTCGATGAAGGGCCTGATCGAAGAGCGCTTTGGCGCCTTGGCCTTCATGGAGAAGCTGCAGCGTGAGCCGCGCCAAGCCCTGCTGGCGCAAAAGCTGCTCGACATCGGCTTCTCGCCGGGCTTGATCCGCCGCATGGTGGATGCCTTGCCCGCCCAAGCGCATGACGAGCTGGCCTGGGCCACCACCGTGCTGGAGCGCAACCTGCTGACCGGCGAGGCCGAGCCGGCCCTGGAAGAGCAGGGCGGCGTGTTCGCCCTGATCGGCTCCACCGGCGTGGGCAAGACCACCAGCACGGCCAAGCTGGCCGCTGCTTTTGCCACCCAATACGGCGCGGCCAATCTTGGCTTGGTGACGCTGGATGCTTATCGCGTGGGCGCCCATGAACAACTGCGCACCTACGGCCGCATCTTGGGCGTGCCGGTGCACACCGCGCATGACCGCGCCTCGCTGGAAGACCTGCTGGACCTGCTCTCGGGCAAGCGCATGGTGTTGATCGACACCGCCGGCATGGCCCAGCGCGACAGCCGCACCCGCGAGCTGCTGGAGATGCTCTCGCACCCCAGCATCAGCCGCCTCTTGGTGCTGGATGCGGCGGCCCAAGGCGAAACCATTGATGACGTGATCACCAACTGGCGCGCCGCCCAGTGCAAGGGCGTGATCCTGTCCAAGATCGACGAAGCCGTGAAGCTGGCACCCGCGCTGGATGCCCTGATTCGTCACAAATTGAAAGTGCTGGGCGTGGCCAATGGCCAGCGTGTCCCAGAGGATTGGCACCGTTTGTCCTCCAACGCACTGCTGCAGCGCGCTATGCGCGGCGGTGGCGCCGCTACATATCGCATGGAAGCGGCCGATGTGCAGTTGATTTTTGCAGCGGCCTCGCACGCCGCCCCGGTCACCCACGGCATGCACGTCTAAGGCGCAGTTCATGGCCCAACCGATCCATTCCTCCAACACACCGCTGTGGCAAGGCGACCAGGCCGCCGGCCTGCGCAAGCTGTTTGCCACGCCCCCCGCCGTGGTGGTGCCGGTGGTGGCCAGCGCTGAGATCGACTGCAGTGGCGCGCTGCTGGAGCGCATCAACAGCGCCTTCACGGCCTTGGGGGCGCGCACCTTGGTGGTCGACGCTGCAGATTCCTCCCCGGCACCGGCCGAGCTGGCCGACGTTCACCTGCCGTCTTGCATCGAGCAGCTCAGCGGTCAGGTGGCCTACTTTGCCGCGCGCGGCTTGCCGCGTCGCCATGTCAACACTCGGGGCTCCAGTGCCAACTGGCTGGCCGAGGTCGAAGCGGCGGCGCCCGGTGTGGATGTGATCGTGTTGCACGCTGAGGCGCGCGACCTGGCCCGCATGTTGGTGGGCCGTGAGGTGCACCCGGTGTTGCTGGCCTCGCTGCAGCCCGACAGCCTGACTGCCGCCTATGCCGCGATGAAGCTGCTGGCCCAGCGCGCTGGCCTGATGAGCTTTGACGTGATGGTCGGCCACGTGGGCCGCCCCAAGCGCGCCCAGCGCATCGTCGAGCGCTTGGCCAGTTGTTCCGATGCTTTCTTGGGCGCCTTGCTGCGCCAAACCGCGGTGGTGGACACCGTGGACACCCACTTCGACACCTCCGAGTTGGAGATGTTGGCTGCCGCGCAGTTGATGCCGGTAGCACTCCCTGCCCATGAGTTGCCGGCGCACCGCGCGCCACAGCAGCGCATGGCTTCTTTGTATTGACCCGTCCGGAGACCATTCATGTACACCGCCACAGGCCGCCTCGAGACCGACGCGATGCTCAAGCAGTACAGCCCGCTGGTGCGGCGATTGGCACATCAGATGATTGCCAAGCTGCCCGCCAATGTGGAGCTGGACGACTTGGTGCAGGTGGGGATGATTGGCTTGCACGACGCCATGGGCCGCTTCGACGCGGCGCAAGGTGTGCAGTTCGAGACCTTTGCCACCCAACGCATCCGTGGTGCCATGCTCGACGAGCTGCGCGGCAGCGATTGGATGAGCCGGGGCAACCGCCGCCAGCAGCGCGAGATCGAGGCCGCCGTGCACCGGCTCGAGCAGCGCTTGGGCCGCGCGCCCCAAGAAAGCGAGATTGCCGGCGAGATGGGCATCTCCCTGAGCGACTACCAAGACATGCTGACCAAGGTGCGTGGCACCCAGTTGGTGTATCTCGAGGACATGTCCGGCGACGAGGCGGGAGATGACTTCCTAGACCGCCACGTGGCCGTGGACGAAGCCAACCCGCTGGCCCAACTGCAAGACCACCGCATGCGCGAGGCCTTGGTCGGTGCCATCAAGAACCTGCCCGAGCGCGAGCAGTTCGTGATGAGCATGTACTACGAGCACGACATGAACCTCAAAGAGATTGCCGCCGTGCTCAAGGTCACCGAAAGCCGGGTCTGCCAGCTTCACAGCCAGGCCATTGCCCGGCTGCGCGTCAAGCTGCGGGAGTGGTAGCCCGCCTTCTTTGCCACGCCAACCAGCCCAAGGCCGCGCCCAACAAGGCCAGTGGTACCAAGCTGCCCAGGTTCATGGCCTGCCAGCCGCCGGTGGTGACCAAGGCGCCGGAGCCAAAAGCGGTCAGCGTCATCGTGGCATAGACACAAAAATCAACGGCCGCCTGCGCGGTCGTTTTTTCTTCGGGGCGATAAGCCTCGGTGGCCAAGGTGGTGCCGCCAATGAAGAGGAAGTTCCAGCCCACGCCTAGCGTGATCAAGGCGATCAGGAACTGCTCCAGCGCCACGCCGGACAAGGCCACCACCACGCACACGATGTTCAGCAGCAAGCCCAGCAGCATGATGGGCAGGGCACCAAAGCGCTTGATCAAATGCCCCGTGAAGAAGCTGGGCGCATACATCCCGATGACATGCCACTCCAGCACCAGCGCTGCGCTGGAAAACGGCAGGCCGCACTGCGCCATGGCAATCGGTGTGGCGGACATCAGCAAGCTCATCACCCCATAGCCCAAGGCACAAGCGGCCGTGGCCACGAAGAACAGCGGCTGGCGTGCAATCTCACGCAAGGGCCTGCCTTGCGGGCTGCCGTCGCTGGCCTGGGGCAGCGGCGGAAACTCAATGCGCGACATCAAGCCCAGGGCCAGCAGCGCCAAACCGATCAAGGCCAGGTAAGCGCCAGTGAAGGGCTGGACGGTCAGGTCTCGCGTGGCGCTGGCCAAGTTGGGCCCCACCACCGCGCCGATCAGGCCGCCCGCCAGCACCCACGAAATGGCCTTTTCTTTGGTACTGGGCGCCACCAATTCTGTGGCGGCAAAGCGGTAGAGCGAGGCATTGGCGTTGTAGTAGCCCGCCAGCAGCGTGGCCCCCACCAAGAGCCAAAAGCTTTGAACAACCGTGGCCCAGGCGCACAGGCCTGAGGCCAGCATTGCCACCAGCAAGCCCACCTGAAACGTGCGCTGACGCCCCCAGGCGCGTTGGTGCCGGGCTACCAGGGGTGCGGCCAGCGCACCACCAGCCACATAGCCCGCAATCGGCAAGGTGGCCATCCAGGGCAGCGGGGCCAAGCTCAACCCCACCAGGCCGTTGATGGCGACAAAGGTGACGTTGTTGGAGAGGAAAAGGCCCTGGCACAGGGCCAGCAGCAAGAGTTGAGCGTTCACTGCGGCTTCACCATGGGCCAGCCGCGCTTGGCCCATTCGCTCATGCCACCATGCACATAGCGCACATGCGTAAAGCCACCGGTTTGGCGCAGCGCCCCCAAGGTGGAGGCCGAGCGATTCTGGGTGTTGCAGATCAGGTAGACCGGCTTGCTGGAGTCGGTGGGGATCTCGCCCACCCGTTGACGCAATTGGCTCATGGGCAGGAGTGTGGCACCTTTGGCCACGCCAGTGGCATGCTCCATGGGCTCGCGGATGTCGATGAGCACCACTTTGCCGGCTTCATGGTCGGCGCGGGCTTGGTCTAGAGTCACCATATCGGCATGGGCCGTGGGTTGAGAACAGGCGGTCATGCTCAATACCCCCAGCAAAAATGCGCCGGCCAAGCGGCGTGTGAGGGAGGTGTGGCGCGTGTGGTCACGCAAGGAAGAAGCGGCGTTCATGGTCAAATATTAGCCTATGCGAATAAATAGTGCTTGCAACAATGATCGTCGTGCTGAAGGTGATGTGATGGTGGTCACCGACGAGCTTGCTTTTTTGGGCCAGCATCTGCCCCTGCCGGGCAGCCGCTTGATTGAGCTGGGCTGCGGCCCGGCACGCCTGATGCGCCAACTCTTGCAGCGAGAAGCGACTTGCGAGGCCGTGGCCTTGGAGGTCGATGCCGTGCAGATGGCCAAGAACCGCCAGCAGCCGCAAGAGCGCTTGCACTTTGTCAGTGCGGGGGCGCAGGCCATTCCGCTGCTGTCGGAGCAGTTCGATGGCGCACTGATGCTGAAGTCTTTGCACCATGTGCCCATGCCTGACATGGATGCCGCGCTGCGGGAAGTGGCGCGCGTGCTCAAGCCCGGCGGTTGGCTGTATGTGTCAGAGCCCGTCTACGGCGGCCCGCTCAACGAGATTGTTCGATTGTTCAATGATGAAGGTGAGGTCCGTGCCGCCGCCCAGCAAGCGCTGGACCGCGCCGTGGCGGGGGCCGGCTGGCGTGCCGAAGCCGAGTGGCGTTTTGACATGCCGGTGCATTGGCCCGATTTCGCGCAGTTTGAGCAACGCATGATGCGACCCAGCTTTGCCGACCATGCCTTGACACCGGCATTGATTGAGCGGGTGCGGGCGGCCTTTGAACCGCACATGGGGCCCGACGGTGTGCATCTGATGCGGCCCATGCATGTGCGGCTGCTGAGGCGGCAATGACGCTGTGCTGGGCTGCGGCGCAGCCCAGCTTCAGCGGCGCTCAGAGCTGGCTGCTGACCCAGCGTTGCAGGTCCGCGGCCGACATCGCACCGCTCACACGCGCCACTTCTTGGCCCCCTTTGAACAGCGCCAAGGTGGGGATGCTGCGGATGTTGAAGGCCGCGCTGAGCTGTGGTGCGGCCTCGGTGTCCACCTTGGCAAAGCGCACTTGCGGCATGGCCGCAGCGGCTTGGGCAAAGTGCGGCGCCATCATCTTGCAAGGGCCGCACCAGTCAGCCCAAAAGTCGACCAACACGGGCAGGTCGGTGTGGGCGATGAAGCGCTGAAACGTCGCTTGGTCCAGCGCTACAGGTTTCGCCTCCATCAGGCCGTGGCCGCATTTGCCACAAACGGGCTGGTCGCTGAGGCGTGCTTCAGGCACGCGGTTGGTGGCGCCGCAGGCCGGGCAGGACAAGTTCATGGCAGTCTCCAATCAAGGGAAGTTCAGCAGCCGGAGCGCACACCCAGCTTGCGCAGAAGGGTTTCCATCAAGCACCAACGGGTCAATGCGCTCTGCAGTAGATTGGCACCCACGAAGGCCGTGAAGGCCAGCCACCAAGGGCTGTGAAAGAAGGGGCTGGCCTGGACGCCCAGCGCCAAGGAGAGCAGGATGAAGCTGCCAGCCACCAAGCGAACAATTTGCCAAGAAGTCATGTGAGTCTCCGGTTTGGGAATTCAAGAGGCGTCGGCGGCAGAACTTAAGCGCTGCAGCCGATGGCGGTAGGCCATGTAGTACAGGGTCGGGATGACCACCAAGGTGAGCACGGTCGAGACCGAGATGCCAAAGATCAGCGAGAGGGCCAGGCCGTTGAAGATGGGGTCATCCAAGATGAAGAAGGCCCCGAGCATGGCGGCCAGTCCCGTCAGCACAATCGGCTGAGCCCGGGTGATGGCCGACTGCACGATGGCCGTCTCAAAGGCCATGCCTTCGCGCACCTGCAGGTTGATGAAGTCCACCAGCAAGATGGAGTTGCGCACGATGATGCCGGCCAGCGCGATCATGCCGATCATGCTGGTGGCCGTGAACTGCGCGCCCAGCAGGGCGTGGCCGGGCATCACGCCGATGATGGTCAGCGGAATCGGCGCCATGATGACCAAGGGCGTGAGGTAGGAGCCGAACTGCGCCACCACGAGCAGATAGATCAGCACCAGGCCCACCGCATAGGCGGCGCCCATGTCGCGGAAGGTCTCGTAGGTGACTTGCGATTCGCCATCCCACTTGATGGCGTAGTCGCGCCAGGCTTCCGGCGGCGGGGTGATGAAGTACTCCTGTAGGGTGCCGCCACCCGGCGGCTTGATGGCCAAGATCTCTTCGCGCATGGCAGCCACCCCGTAGAGCGGGCTGTCCATGGCGCCGGCCATATCGGCCACCACCATGTTCACCGGCAGCAAGTCCTTGTGATAGACGGGCTGTTCGCGCTGGCTGTCGCTCACCGTCACCAACTCGCGGAGGGGCACCAGTGCCCCATCTTGGGCGCGCACCTGGAGGTTGAGTAAGGCCGCGAGGTCGCCGTGGCGCTCGGCCGGCAACTGCACGATGGCAGGCACCGGGTACTTGCTCGCGTCATGCAAATAAATGGCGGCGCTGCCCGAGAGCCCCATGCGCAGCGTGGCCACGATGGCTTGCTGGGACACGCCGCGCTGCGCGGCCTTTTGGCGGTCCACCAGCAGCAGGCTGCGGGGGGCGGCGGCAATGCTGCTGTCGTCCACGTCCACCACATTCGGCGTCTTGGCAAACACCGCACGCACGGCCTGGGCCACTTGCTGGCGGCCTTGCGCATCAGGCCCATAGATCTCGGCCACGATGGGCGACAGCACCGGTGGGCCTGGTGGCACTTCCACCACCTTCACATTGGCGCCAAAGCGCGCGCCGATTTTTTGCAGCTCAGGCCGCAGGCGTGTGGCGATGGCGTGGCTTTGCGCGCTGCGGTGGTGTTTGTCCACCAGATTGACTTGCAGGTCGCCCACATCGCCGCCGGCGCGCAGGCCGTATTGGCGCACCAAGCCGTTGAAGTTGATGGGTGCGGCCGTGCCTGCATAGGCCTGGTAGTGGGCCACTTCAGGCACGGTGGCCAGGTGCGCGCCCAGCTCGCGCAGCACGGCGCTGGTTTGCTCCAGTGGTGTGCCCGCAGGCATATCGACAATGACTTGGAATTCTGACTTGTTGTCAAAGGGCAGCATCTTCAGCACCACCAGGCCACTCACCGGCAACAGCACCGACAGTGCAATCAGCCCCGCGATGCCTAAGCCCAACAAGCCGCGGTTGCGCCGGCCGGTTTGGGCGTGCAGCAGCGGGCCGAACACGCGCTCAAACAGCGGCGTGATGCGGGCCGCCATGCCGCTGGGCTCGCTGCTGTGGGCGTGTGCGCCATCCTTTGTGGTCATCGGCTTCATCCACAGCCGGGCCAGCCAAGGCGTGACTGCAAAGGCGATGGCCAGTGAGAGCACCATGCCCATGCTGGCGTTGATGGGGATGGGGCTCATGTACGGGCCCATCAGGCCTGAGACAAAGGCCATGGGCAGCAGCGCAGCAATCACGGTGAGCGTGGCCAAGATGGTGGGGCCGCCCACTTCATCGACCGCGCCAGGGATGAGTTGGGCCAGCGTCTTGCCGGGGTAGAGCGCTTGATGGCGGTGGATGTTCTCCACCACCACAATGGCGTCGTCCACCAAGATGCCAATCGAGAAAATCAGTGCAAACAGCGAGACCCGATTCAGGGTGAAGCCCCAGGCCCAGGACGCGAAGAGGGTGACCGTCAAGGTCAAGATCACGGCCGTGCCCACGATGGCGGCCTCGCGGCGACCCAGCGCAAAGAACACCAGAGCCACCACCGAGGCGGTGGCGAACAGCAGCTTTTGGATCAGCTTCTGCGCTTTGTCGTTGGCGGTAGCGCCATAGTTGCGGGTTTCGGCCACCTGCACGTCCGCTGGGATCACCGTGTTGCGCAGCGCGGCCACGCGGGCCATCACCGCATTGGCCACGTCAATCGCGTTTTCGCCAGGCTTTTTGGTGATGGCCAAGGTGATGGCGGGGTACTCGCCGCCGGGCGTGTGGCCCTCGGCTTTGACACCGTGCCAGACATAGCGCTGCGCGGGTGGTGGGCCGTCGCGCACCTGGGCCACATCACGCACATAGACAGGCTTGCCGCCGCGGGTGCTGACAATCAGGTTGGCCACCTCCTGCGCATCTTGCAGGTAGGGGCCGGCCTCCAACTGCACGGCGCGGTTGGCTTGCAGCAGCTCACCCACCGGCAGGCCCAGGTGGGCGGCTTGCAGGGCTTGCTGCAACTCGGGCGCGGTGAGCTGGGCCGCAGCCAGGCGCTGCGGGTCGATCTCGATCATGACCGCGCGGCCGGGGCCGCCGATGCTGCGCACCTCGCGGGTGCCGGCCACGCGCTTGAGGTCGGCCTCTAGGCTGTGGGCCACGCGCTCCAAGTCAAAGGCGCTGCTGTCTTCGCGGGTGCTGAAGAGCGTGAGTGAAACAATGGGCACGTCATCAATGCCCTGCGGCTTGATGATGGGCTCTTGCACGCCCAGGCCTTGGGGCAGCCAGTCACTGTTGCTGCGCAAAGTGTCATGCAGGCGCACCAAGGCTTCGGTGCGCTCCACGCCCACCTTGAACTGCACGGTGACCACGGCCAAGCCCGGGCGTGACACCGACATCACATGCTCGACGCCGGCCATTTGCGAGAGCACTTGCTCGGCCGGTGTGGCCACCATCTGCTCCACCTCGGCCACCGCAGCGCCGGGGAAGGGCAGCAACACATTGGCCATGGTGACGTTGATCTGGGGCTCTTCTTCGCGCGGTGTCACACCCACCGCAAACAAGCCCAGCAGCAGGGCTACCAAAGCCAGCAGCGGCGTGATTTGCGCCGATTGAAAGAAGGCCGCCATGCGACCCGAGGCGCCAAGCCGGCTTGGCGAGGTGGAGGTGTGTGGTGCGCTCATGGTGTCAGGCCTTTGCTCAGCGGCTGCGCGCGGCGGCTTGCGGGTCCAGGGCGACGCGGTCGCCCACACTCAGGCCGGACAGCACCTCGACCTGGCCGCCGCTGACTGGGCCTAAGCGCACCTGGCGCAGCAAGGGTCGCTGCTGGGCATCCAACACATAGACGCCCGTCATCTCGGCGCGCTTGACCACTGCACTCAGCGGCACGCTGATGCTGCGGCTGCGGTTGGACGCATCTGCGCCCGGCGAAGCCGCCTGAGCGGGGCTGGCCGCCGCCACCCACACACGGGCAAACATGCCGGGTGCCAGGCTGCTGGGGCCTGCGGGCAACTCAGCCCGCAATTGCACCGTGTTGCTGCGTGCGTCCACGGCGGGCAGCCACTGCAGTGTGCGGGCGCTCGGTGCGGGCTCGCTGCTGCCGGGCACCTCCAAGCGCACGCTGCTGGCGGCTGCCAAGCTCTTGGGGATGGCGGCGGTGATGCGCAGGCTGCTCGGGTCATACACGGTCACCAGCGGGCGGCCCGGCGTGGCCATGTCGCCCAGGTTGACGGGCAGCTCAGAGATCATGCCAGCAAAGGGTGCCCGCAGCACATAGAAGCCGCCCTGAGCCCGCGCGGCCTGAGTTTGGGCCATCTGCGCTTGCATCTGGGCCTGGCTGGCCTTGAACTGGGCCTCGGCGCGCTCAAAGGCGGCTGCGCTGATGAACTGCTGCTGCAGCAGTTGGCGCTGCCGCGCCAGATCTTGCTGCGCCAGATCCAAGGCCGCTTTGGCGGCCAGGCCTTGGGCTTCTTGGGCCAAGGTGGCTTGGTCGGCGGCACGGGCGTCCAGGCGCAGCAGCACTTGGCCGGCGGCTACGCGGTCGCCCACCTTCACGTCCAGTTGCACCACCGCGCCGGCCACTTGCGCGGCGAGGGTGGTTTGGCGCACGGCCTCGACCACGCCGTCAAAGGCCTGGGGGGCGTGGCTGCCTTGGGCCTGCACCGTGTGGGTGGCCAACGGGGCGGGCCCAGCCCAGCCCAGGGGGCTCAGCAGGCTCAAGGCCAGGCCCAGCAGCGCGCGGCGGGGCAGGGAAGAGGCGTGAGGCATGACGGGGTCCTTGCTCGTTGTTTGATTGATTATTTGTGCACGTAGTTAAATAGTCAAGTAGAATGAACCCATCGCGATGTGATTCAGCGCAAAAACGGAGGCATCATGGCCACCCCATTAGCCCGTGCATGTTTGAACATGGAAGCTCTCCCCAGCGAGGCGCTGGCCCAGGTGGCGCAGTACTTTCAGGTGCTCTCAGAGCCCACGCGTCTGCACATCCTCAACCTGCTGCGCAGCCAAGAGCGCAGCGTGGGCGAGCTGGCCCAGTTGTGTGGCTTTAGTTCGGCCAATGTCTCGCGGCACTTGTCCTTGCTGACCCAGCACGGCTTTGTGGTGCGCGAGAGCCGAGGCAACAGCGCCTTCTACCGCATTGCCGATGAGTCGGTCTATGCACTGTGCGACCTGGTTTGCGGCAATATCGCGCGCCAGTTCGAGCGCACAGCGCAAGAGCGAGCGGCCTTTGTGGCCACTCGGCGCTAACAGCGTGAACGGCGCAAGGGCTTCACAGCCCGCGCATCTGCCACTTCAAGGCCGCCCAGACGCCCAGCACAATGCCGGCCACAGCCAGCACGGCACCGCCTGACAGCAGCGACAAGCCGCTGATGCCTTGGCCGATGGAGCAGCCCATGGCGGTGACGCCGCCAAAGCCCATCATCACACCGCCCAGCAAGTGGCCGCGCAGGTCAGCGGTGTCTTTAAACCCTTCCACGCGGAACTCACCGCGCAGCTTGGCAGAAAGGGCTGAGCCCAGCACCACGCCCAAGGCCAGCAGCACGCCAAAGCTGGCGGTGGTGTTGCGGTCGGACCAGAAGGTCAGCAGGTCGATGCTGTGGGCGACCGGGGCTGTGAAGCTCAGCGCCTCGGGCCGCTTGGTGGCGGTGCCCAGCCACGCAGGCTCCAGGGTGTCGGGGTGCTCGGGCAGATAGCCCACCAGCCCTGTCAGCACCCACGCGGCGGGCACCAGCAGGCCCACGGCCACGCCGCCCATCCAATGCCCAGCATCCATCTGCGCGCGGTTGCGCCACAGCAGCACGGCGGCCACCACGACCACCAGCGCCAAGACCACGCCGCGCCATTGGGCTGCACTCAGGCCGCCCAGCACGCTCAGCAAGTAGCCCAGATCTTGGGGGCCGGCCAGTTGCACCGCTGTGCTGTCCAGAAAGCGGGTGCGGCCTTCGGCAAAGAGGCCGCGCAAGGTCATCTGGGCCGAGACGGCGATCACCAGCAAGGTAACCAAGGCCTTGAGGCTGCCACTGCCCAAACGCACCAGATTGCGCTGGGGGCAGCCCGAGGCGATGACCATGCCGGCGCCAAACACCGTGCCGCCCACCAAGTAGGACAGCCAGAACAAACGGTCGCCCCAGGGGACTGAGCGGCTGACGTCCAGCACCCCGCCCAGCACCAGGCCCATGCTCAGGCTGGCCGCGACGGCCACCGCCAGCACCCACATCATCAAGCGGGGCGTGCCACGGTAGGCAAACCAATCCGAGAGGCCGCCCATGGTGCAAAAGCGCGAAGCTTGCGCGGCGGCGCCCAGCAGCACGCCCAGCGCTAAGCCGCCCCACAAAACGGCAGCGGTGGCGGAGGCGGGGCTCAGGGGCAAGGACATGGCTCGGGCTCAGGACGATGGCGGGAAGGCCGAATTGTCTCGCACCGCAGTGGGCTCTCTGCCCGTTGGGCCGCCTAAAGCGGGCTCACACCAGGGCTATCCAGGGTATTTCCGGAGCCGGGCGAGGACAAGCTTAAGGTCCTTGCAAGCTGAGGCTTCCACACTTGCGAATAAAATAAGGCATGGATGAATCATCGCCCGTGCTGCCCCCAGAGGGCCTCGCCGACGCCGCCACTGGCGATCGCGTGTTCGAGTCTGCCGCCGAGCTCTTCAGCGTGCTGGCCACGCCCATCCGCCTCAAAATCATCTCGGCCGTGTGCCAGCAAGAGAAGAACGTCTCGCAGCTGCTGGCCGAGATCGACACCACTCAGCCCAATATGTCCCAGCACCTCTCCACGCTGTACCGCAGCGGCGTGCTGGCCAAGCGGCGAGAAGGCACCCAGATCTACTACCGCTTGCAAAGCGAACGCGTGGCCATGCTCTGCCGCGCCGTGTGCACGCAGGTGGCGATCGAGTTGGACAGTCAGGCCGAAGTGGATGTGTCTGACCGCTTGATCCCTAAGCTGCGTTGAGGCACTGCTTGCTTATGCGCTGAGCGCATGGGCATAGGCGGGATTCGTCGTTGGCCGCATTGGCCACGATCTTGATAATGAGTAACCGCTCCACCCAGGAGTCGCCGCTCATCAGCATCACGCCCATGAACTTCCAGCAATTGCGCTCTCTGCGCGAAGCCGTGCGTCGCAACTTCAACCTCACTGAGGTGGCGACGGTTTTGCACACCTCACAGCCAGGTGTCAGCCGCCAGATTCGCGAGCTGGAAGACGAGTTGGGCCTGGAGATCTTCATTCGGGTGGGCAAGCGCCTGACCGGGCTGACCCCAGCCGGGCAACGCGTGATGCCGTGGGTCGAGCGCTTGCTGCTGGACGCAGACAACCTCAAGCGGGCCAGCGAAGATTTTTTGGAGGGCGAGAGTGGCACCCTCAGCATTGCGGCGACGCACTCGCAAGCCCGCTATGCGCTGCCGACGGCCGTGCATGACTTCCGGGCCCGCTTTCCCAAGGTCCAGTTGCAACTGCATCAGGGTTCGCCAGCACAGATTGCTCAGTGGCTTCTCGATGGCACCGCTGACATCGGCATCGCCTCCCATGCTTTGGCCGAAGAGCCCGAGCTGGTCGCACTGCCTTGCTATCGCTGGAGTCACTCACTCGTTGTGCCGCCCGGACACGCACTGCTGGATGGGGTGGTGACCTTAGAGCGTCTGGCCGAGCACCCGGTCATTACCTATGACACCGGCTTTACCGGGCGCGGCAGCATCGACGATGCCTTCAAGCGCGCCGGCCTCAACCCGCGTGTGGTGATGACGGCGATGGATGCCGACGTGATCAAAACCTATGTAGAACTGGGCATGGGTGTAGGCATCATTGCGGCCATTGCCTTTGACGAGGAGCGCGATAGCCATTTGCGTGCCATCGATGCACGCAATCTGTTTGCCATCAACACCACCAGCGTGGGCGTTCGCCGTGGCAGCCTGCTGCGTTCATTCGCGTATGAGTTTGTGACGCTGTTCGCGCCACATCTGCAGCGCGAGATCGTGGCGCAGGCGCAGGCCGCACCTGTGGGGGTGCCTGAGGCGCCTTTGTGAAGGGCACGCTGGAGGGCAACTGCCCTTCGGGTTGAATGGACGAACGTGCCTGAACACGAGGAGACGGGCTGAATCGCTTGAGATAGGCCCCACCCAGGGGCCGTTAGTCAAGCAGCCGCAAACCGCGTCACACGCCTCGGCCGCAAATGCACCGCGCTGCCGCTCTCCAGCTTGAGCTGGGCGCGCAGCGCTTGCCAGGCTTCGCGGCTCAGCTCCACATCTACATAGCTGCCGTCTTCGCGCTTGAACTCCAAGCGGGTGTTGGGGCCGACGGTCAGCGCTTGGGCCAGGGTCACGGCCCAGGTGTCGTCTGACGGTGTGGTGACGATGTCCAACTCATGCGGGCGGACATAGCTCACTTCTTGGCTGGGCGTGCCCCGGCCGTGGAAGAGGTTCACGTCGCCCAGGAACTTCAGCACAAAGGGGGTGGCCGGGTGGTCGTAGACCTCGTCGGGGCTGCCCTCTTGCTCGATGCGGCCTTGGTTCATCACCACGATGCGGTCGGCGACTTCCATCGCCTCTTCTTGGTCGTGGGTCACAAAGACGCTGGTGACATGCATTTCGTCATGCAGACGGCGCAGCCAGCGGCGCAGCTCTTTGCGCACCTTGGCATCCAAGGCGCCGAAGGGCTCATCGAGCAGCAGCACTTTGGGCTCCACCGCAAGCGCACGGGCCAAGGCCACGCGCTGGCGCTGGCCGCCCGAGAGCTGGTGTGGATAGCGCGAGGCGATGGCGTCGAGCTGGACCAGCTTCAGCAAGTCCATCACCTTGGTGCGGATGGCGGCCTCTGAGGGGCGGCTGGAGCGGGGCCGCACGCGCAGGCCAAAGGCAATGTTTTCGAAAATGGTCATGTGGCCGAACAAGGCATAGTGCTGGAACACAAAGCCCACATTGCGGTCACGCACATCGTCGAAGGTGGCGTCTTCACCGTGGAAGTGCACGCTGCCGGAGTCTGGTTGCTCCAGGCCCGCGATGATGCGCAGCAGCGTGGTCTTGCCCGAGCCTGAGGGGCCGAGCAAGGCGACCAGTTCGCCCGAGGGGATGGTCAGGTTGAGGTTGTCGCAAACGGCCAGGGTGCCGAAGCGCTTGTTGAGGCTTTTGACTTCGATGCTCATGAGGGGCTCACACGGTTTCGGCTTGGGCCGAGCGCTTTTCGTGCTTCACACGTTGCTCGACGATGTACTTCAGCACCAGGGTCACCAGCGCCAGGGCGGCCAGCAGCGAGGCCACCGCAAAGGCGGCTGCAAACTGGTACTCGTTGTAGAGAATTTCGATGTGCAGGGGCATGGTGTTGGTGGAGCCCCGGATGTGACCAGAGACCACAGAAACGGCGCCGAACTCGCCCATGGCGCGCGCATTGCACAAGATCACGCCGTAGAGCAGGGCCCACTTCACATTGGGCAGGGTCACCCGGCTGAAGATCTGCCAGCCACTGGCGCCCAGCACGCGGGCCGCTTCTTCTTGCTCGTTGCCTTGGGCCTGCATCAGCGGGATCAGCTCGCGCGCCACAAAGGGGAAGGTCACGAACACGGTGGCCAGCACGATGCCCGGCACGGCAAAGGCGATCTTCAGGTCGTTGTCGCGCAGCCATTCACCAAACCAGCCTTGCAGGCCAAACACCAGCATGTAGATCAGACCCGCAATGACCGGGCTGACGCTGAAAGGCAGGTCGATCAGCGTGAGCAGCACGCTCTTGCCACGGAATTCGAACTTGGCGATGGCCCAGGCCGCCGACACCCCGAACACCAGGTTCAAGGGCACCGAGATGACGGCTGCAATCAGCGTGAGCTTGATGGCCGAGAGCGCGTCGGGCTCGGTGATGGCCGCCAGGTAGACATCCCAGCCCTTTTTGAAGGCTTCGTGGAAGACCGCGATCAGCGGCACAAAGAGAAAGAAGGACAGGAAGGCCAGAGCCAAGCCGATCAGCGTCCAGCGCACCCAGGCGGGCTCTTGGTTGGCGGCCAGGGCCGAGCGGGCCCGCGTGCGTGGACGAGGCTGGGGGTTGTCCGGCGCTGTCTTGTCGAGGCCGGTGGGCGTGGTGTCTTGCGCGAGTGTTGCGGTATTCATATCAACGGCCTTGGCGTTTGCGGGTCCACGCCTGCAAGAGATTGATGGCCAGCAGCAGCACGAAGGCCGTGACCAGCATCACCACAGCAATCGCGGTGGCACCGGCATAGTCGTATTGCTCCAGCTTGGTGATGATGAGCAGCGGGGTGATCTCGCTGACCATGGGCATGTTGCCGGCAATGAAGATGACCGAGCCGTACTCACCCAAGGCGCGCGCGAAGGCCAGGGCAAAGCCCGTCAACAGCGCCGGCATGACGGTGGGCAGAATCACGTTCCAAAAGGTTTGCAGGCGGGTGGCGCCCAGGGTGGCAGCGGCCTCTTCCAGCTCCTTTTGCAGGTCTTCTAGCACGGGCTGCACGGTGCGCACCACAAAGGGCAGGCCAATGAAGGTCAGCGCCACAAACACGCCCAGCGGCGTGAAGGCCACCTTGAAAGGTAGCAGCTCGCCGATCCAGCCGTTCTGCGCATACAGGGCCGTCAGCGCAATGCCGGCCACGGCGGTGGGCAAGGCAAAGGGCAGATCCACCAGCGCGTCGACGATGAGGCGGCCCGGAAACTCATAGCGCACCAGCACCCAAGCCACGAGCAGACCAAACACGCCGTTCAGCAGAGCGGCGGCCAGCGAAGCACCAAAGGTCAGTTGGTAAGACGCGACCACCCGGGGCGATGCCACGGCTTCGACAAATTGGCTCCACGTGAGGGTGAAGGTCTTGAAGAACACCGCTGAGAGCGGGATCAGCACCACGATGCTGAGATAGAGCACCGCAAAGCCCAAGGCCAGGTCGAAACCGGGCAGGACGCTGTGGCGCTTGAGGAGGGTTTTGGACAGCAGCACGGAAGGAATCACTTCAAATGAAGGCGCGATGCTAGGCAGTACGCGTCAAACGCGGAACGAAGCAAAACGCGCTTGCTTATGCAAAAAGCAAACAAGCCCGCGATGGGCGGGCTTGTCAGGCGCGAACTGCTGAATTACTTCTTGGTGTAGATCGCGTCGAACACACCGCCGTCGGCAAAGTGTGTTTTCTGCGCCTTGGCCCAGCCGCCAAACACTTCGTCAATGGTGAAGAGCTTGATCTTGGGGAAGAACTTTTCGTACTGCGCCGCGACCTTGGGGTCGGTGGGGCGGTAGTAGTTTTCGGCCGCGATCTTCTGGCCTTCTGGGCTGTAGAGGTGGTTCAGGTAGGCGGTGGCCACCTCACGCGTGCCGCGCTTGTCCACCACTTTGTCCACCACGGTCACCGGCGGCTCGGCCAGCATGCTGATCGAAGGCACCACGATCTCGAACTTATCCGGACCCAGCTCTTTGACGGCCAAGAAGGCTTCGTTTTCCCAGGAGATGAACACGTCGCCAATGCCGCGTTCGACAAAGGTGATGGTGGAGCCACGGGCGCCAGAGTCGAGCACCGGCACGTTCTTGAACAGCGCGGTGACGAAGTCTTTGGCCTTGGCCTCATTGCCACCGGGCTGCTTCAGGGCATAGCCCCAGGCGGCCAGGTAGTTCCAGCGGGCGCCGCCCGAGGTCTTGGGGTTGGGGGTGATGACCTGCACACCTGGCTTGACCAGGTCGGCCCAGTCTTTGATGCCCTTGGGGTTGCCCTTGCGCACCAAGAAGACCAGGGTCGAGGTGTAGGGGCTGCTGTTGTGCGGCAGGCGCTTTTGCCAGTTGGCCGGGATGAGCTTGGCCTTGGCTTCCAGCTCATCAATGTCATAGGCCAGCGCCAAGGTGACGACATCGGCCTCCAGGCCGTCAATCACCGAGCGGGCTTGCTTGCCCGAGCCACCATGCGATTGCTTGACGCTGACGTTGGCACCGGTCTTGGCCTTCCAGTGAGCGGCAAAGGACTTGTTGAAATCTTGGTAGAGCTCACGCGTGGGGTCATAGGAGACATTGAGCAGCGTGATGTCCTTGGCTTGGGCGTGGGCCAAGGGCGCGGCCAGAGACAGCGCCAGCGTGCTGAGGGCGGCCAGGGAGAGGCGACGAGACAACATGAATGAATCCTTTGAAAAACCGGGCCGAGCGAGGTGTCGGCATGGAGGTCATGCTAAAAACTAGCCACCGAACAGGGAACGAATCAAATCGTTGCTGCTTATGCGGTTTGCGTGTTTGGGTGGTTCAGGTGGCAAAGCGCAGCGTGCTGGCGCGCGGTGGGTGCAGGCGCTGATGCTCGGCTTCCAAGGTTTGAATCATTTGATTGATCCATTGGCGGGCCAGTGGCCAAGGGCCGTAGCCAGACTCTGGGTTGATGTGGCCGGCTTCACCGGCATCCATCAGTTGGCTGCCCCAGCGCTGTCCGTAGTAGCGGGCGTCCGAGACGCTCATCCAAGGGTCGCTGCGGCTGTAGATCAAGGTGCTGCGGCAGGGCAGGTTGCGGTCCAGCACGCCTTCCGGGATGTTGAAGCGGTCAGGGTTGGCGGGTGCCACCAGCAAGGCCGCTTGCAGGCCACGGCCGCGCTGTTGCAGATAGCGCGCCAGGGCCAGGCAGCCAAAACTGTGGCCCACGGCGATCCAGGCTTCAGCGGGCCGCTCCGGGTAGAGCAGCCTGACCCGGGCCGACGGCTCCGCCACCGTCGAGACGGGCGCTGGTGCCACCGGCGGGGATTGCGCCTCGGCCAAGGTGCGGTCAATCGCCAGCGCCCAGTCGTCCAGGTGTGGTGCGCTCCAGTTGGGCACACGCACACGCACCGCGCCAGGGTGCTGGCGCTCCAGCCAGGTTTGCCAATGATCCGGCCCGCTGCCATGCAGGCCGGGCATGATCAGCAAACGGGTGCGGAGTTCAGACCACGCCATGAAGGCCTCCTTGTTGCGGGTTGAGCGTCAGAGGGTGGCGATGGAGACTTCGGTGGACTTGACCAGGGCTACCACGTCACGGCCCACCTTGAGCCCGAGCTCATGCACCGAGCGTGTGGTGATGACCGAGGTGACGATGAGGCCCGACGGGGTCTCGACATCGACTTCTGAGACGACAGGGCCTTCAATGATTTCGCGGACCTTGCCGCGGAACTGGTTGCGTGCGTTGACGGCGATGATGCTCATGGGAACTCCTGATTTGGAAACGAGAGGAAGAGGGGGGCGAAGTGGCCGGGCTCAGGCCGACATCCGGAAGGGCACCTGCGTGTCCACCTGCTGGCGTGGGCTGGCTTCGGGCACCTGCACCTGCAGGGGAACGCGCTGGCCAAACGGGTCGGTCAGCCAAGTGCAGCCGTTGGACAGCAGGTCTTCGGTCAGGCGCTGTGGGTCGACCGTGAAGCCTGCAATGCGCAATTGGTGTGCGGCGTTCATCAACAAACGGATGTCCCGCTGTGCGACGGCTTGGCGCAAGGCTTGCCCCGTGAAGGGCAGGCTCAGGGGCCGGGTGGGGCGGGCTGCAGTGGGTGTGGCGGTGTCCATGGCTCACATGGTGCGAGCGACGGACTTTTCAGGGAACGAATGAAAACGGCCATCGTCATGCGATGGCCGTATATAGGCTTGAGTGGCGGCTGTCGCGCCTACAGTGCCTTGCAAAGTGCCTGGACTTCTCCAGCGCACCTTCGGGCCTATTCACTCCTCGTTGACAGCCACCGCCTCGCGATAGGCATGCCAGGTGGCATGGCCGGTCACAGGGCCGACGATCAGCAAGCCCGCAAACCAGGGCAGCAAGGCTAAGACGACCAGTATCGTCAGCAGCATTCCCCACCACAGCATCACGCCGGGCTGGGTGAGGACGAGGCGGAAGCTGGTCAGGCCGGCGGTGATGGCGTCGGTCTGGCGGTCCAGGATCATGGGGATGGAAATCACGGTGACCGCAAAGATCAGGCCCGCAAAAAAGGCCCCCACCAAGACATAGGCGATGATGAAGTCGATGTTCTCGGGGTTCAGCAGCGCCAGCAAAGAGCCTTTGAAGTCGGGCATGCCGTCAAAGCTGACCGCGAAGACGATCAAGGAGGCGCGCCCCCAGATCATCTCCAGCACCAGCAAAACAAAACCAAAGATCGCCAGGGTGCCGGTGCGGGTGTCCCAGGCCAGCAAGCTTTGCCCAAAGTCGGGCTTGAGGCCTTGCTCTAACTGTTTGCTGGCGTGGTAGAGGCCCAGGCAGAGAAAGGGCCCCATGAGCAAAAAGCCAGCTGATAGAGCCAAGGTGTAGGCCGGTGCATGCTCAAACACTTTGAGCAAGGCCCAGCCCATGGCCATGAAGCAGGCGCCGTAAAACAGGCCGATGCCGGGCGCACGGATGAAATCCTTCCAGCCAAGCTTGATCCATCGCAAGGGAGCGCCCCAGCTCAAGGGGCGCAACTGCAGGGCTTGCCGCGCGACGGTGGCGTCGGTTTCGGGCTTTGTCTGCGGCGAAGGGAGCGCAGAGAGGTCGTCTGGAGAGGAAGGGGTATCAGCCTGCATGGAACTTGAGCTTACGCAAGCGCAGGCTCGTCGTCCAGCGGGCACACCCGACCTGGGGCAAACCCGCCCCAGGGTGGAGGGCTTACAGGCTGAGGGCTTCCGTCCAGTGGGCTTGCCACAGCCGGCAGGTATGGCGCAGGCTGAAGATCAGGGTCTGGTTGACGTCGGGCTGGCCGATGTTCAGCGCCAAAGCGGCGTTGCGGACTTCCAGCGGGGGCAGGGTGTCTGAGGCTTCGGCCAGCTTGATCCAGGCGCTCAGGTCGCCTTGCCGATTGAGGGACTCCTTGACCCGCAGCGGCAGGTGCAGCAAGCGAGCCACCTCATCGCTGCTGAGTTGCAGCACGGCGGGCAAGGTGGAGACGGCTGCCGCCATGAAGGCCAGCTCGCGCAGCTCTTGGTCGGCCTGGTCAGCCATCAGATGAGCAAGAAACAGCGCTCGGTAGGTGGCAGGGAAGCCCAGCGTGCGGCCGAGGTGGCGGCCGATGACCAGCGGCAGCATCAGCGCAGCAGCCCGTGCCAAGTGGGTGCGGCGCGACAGGCTGAGCGCTTCGTGCAGCGATGCCACCGGTTGCTGGCCGCTCAGGCTCGCCAAGAAGCTGGCAATGCGCATCAGCTGCTCGCCCAGGCCTGGGTGGCGGCGCAAGGCCTCGTGCAACACCGTGGCCGAGGAGCCGTGCATCAAGAGGCTGAAGAACTCAATGGCGCCCAAGGAGCGATGGTCGGCCAAGGCCGTGCTGGTCTCGTTGGGGGACTGGGTGGCCCACTCGTGGCCCACGACACCAAAGGCGCCCAACTCGAAGGAGGCATCCACCTCTTCGGGAGAAGTGCAGCGCTCGTGCACAAAGGGGGTCAGGCGAAGGGCTTGGTAGGCTGCACCCAAGGGGTCCATGTGTCGCCGCTCATCGTTGCGGTCAAAGAGCACGCAGCTGACGCGCTGCAAGAGCTGGGTCGGCACTTTGCGGCTGGGGCGGCCGTTGATGATGAGGTCGGGGCCGCGCGATTTGTTGGGCGGCAGGTCAGAACACCACACGTCGTCGGAGGCCAGGAAGACCGGGACTTCCAGCAGCAAATTGGGCGGGCTGTCCAGGGTCAAGAGGCGTTGGAGCCAGCGGTCGTTGTTGACGCGAACCCAGACCGGGCATTTGATGTCCGCCAGGTGCGTGCACAGGCTCTTCCAGACCAGCATGGCGTCGGCGTCCGTCGCATGCTCGCGGCGCTGCACGTTCAAGCGAATGGAGAGCGGCTCCAGGCTGCGCGCATAGACCGGGCTGGCGCTCATGGTGCAGCAGTCCAGGCCCTCGGTGTCGACGCCAAGATCAGCCAGAGACGAGTCGGCCAGGCTGAAGGCCAAGGGGTCAAAAGGCGTGAAGCCCGAGCTGCTCGGTGGGCGAGAGCGGGTGTCGTCCAACAAGCCCCAGGCTGACGCGGCGGCGCGGTCAGCAGAGGAGCGTTGAGAGTCAAGCAGGCGGTTTTTCATGGGTACTCCGTGTGAACGAAACCCTGTCCTGTATGCATCGGAGATGCGTTCACAGGCATGGGCAGTGCTCAGAGTCACCACGTTAGCGCGCACCTACTGCGGCCAAAACCCGGTACAGCAGGCAAAAAACCCGGCAATCGTGCGCGGCAGCGCCGGCTTAACTCCGGCGTACGCGCAACAGCTCGTCCAGGATCAAGCCGATAGCCCCACCCGTAATGGCCATGTCGGCCACGTTGAAGCTGGGGAAGTAACCGCCATGGAAGACGGGCGCGAGGAAGTCCCAGTGGAACTGCAAGAAGTCGACCACATAGCCGTGCCAAATGCGGTCGATGACGTTGCCAATGGCGCCGCCCAAGATGAGCGTGACGGCCAGACAGAACAGCTTTTGCGTGGGGTGGCTGCGCAGCATCCACACGATCACGCAAGAGGCCACGGCGCCCAAGCCCACAAAAAACCAGCGCTGCCAGCCCGAGGCGTTGGCCAAGAAACTGAAGGCAGCGCCCGTGTTGTGCACCCTCACCACATTGAAGTAGGAGGTGACGGTGACGCTGTCTCCCAACTGGAAGTTGCCGACGATCAGCACCTTGGTGAACTGGTCCAATAAGATGATGATGGCCGCCAAGCCCAGCCACAGACCCAGGCTGGGGCCGGACGAGCGGCTGGAGAGCGAGAGCTTGCGGGCCATGGGGGTCCTCAGGCGATATGGCGGGTTTCACCCGCGCCATGCAGGTTGCTGACGCAGCGGCCACACAGGCCGGGGTGCTCAGCGTGGCTGCCCACATCATCCACATAGTGCCAGCAGCGCTCGCACTTGGGTGCGGTGCTGGGGCTGACCTGTACGGCCAGCTCGGCACCGTCTTCCACGCTGACGGCCGAGGTGATGGTGACGAACTTCAGATCTGCGCCCAAGCTGCGCAGCAGGGCCGCGTCTTCGGTGTTTGCGGTGATGCGCAGCGTGGCTTGCAGCGAGGCGCCCACTTGCCCCGCCGCACGCAGGGCTTCGATCTCCTTGTTGGCCACATCGCGGATGGCGCGGATGCGGGCCCAGCGGGCCAGCAGCGCTTCATCGGGGGCGTCAAAGCGGCTGAAGGTCTCAAAGAAGATGGAGCCTTGGCTGGCGCTGCCCGCAAAAATGGGCCACGCCTCTTCAGCGGTAAAGCTGAGGAAGGGCGCCATCCAGCGCAGCATGGCGTGGGTGATCTGGTGCAGGGCGGTCTGCGCACTGCGGCGCGCCAAGCTCTTGGGGGCGGTGGTGTAGAGACGGTCCTTGAGCACATCCAGGTAGAACGCGCCCAGGTCTTCGGAGCAGAAGACCTGCAGCTTGCTGACCACCGGGTGGAACTCATAGCGCTCGAAGTGGGCCAGGATGTCGGCCTGCAGCTCGGCCGTGCGGGCCAGGGCCCAGCGGTCGATCTCCAACAGCTGATCGGCAGGCACGGCATCCGTGGCGGCATCGAAGTCGCTCACATTGGCCAATAAGAAGCGCAGGGTGTTGCGGATGCGGCGGTAGGCATCGACCACGCGGGCCAGGATCTTGTCGTCGATGTTCAGGTCACCCGAGTAATCGGTGGCGGCCACCCACAGGCGCACGATCTCGGCGCCGAGCTTGGTGGTCACGCTTTGCGGCTCCACCGTGTTGCCCAGGCTCTTGCTCATCTTGCGGCCCTGGCCGTCGGTGGCAAAACCGTGGGTCAGCAGGCCTCTGTAGGGCGCGCGGTCATAGAGCGCGCAGCCCAGCAGCAGCGAGCTGTGGAACCAGCCACGGTGCTGGTCGTGGCCTTCCAAATACAGGTCAGCCTCAGGGCCGCTCTCGTGATAAGGCTTGACCGCATAGGCCTGGGCGTGGCTGCCGCGCAGCACATGCTGGAAGGTCGAGCCCGAGTCGAACCACACCTCCAAGATGTCGGTGCTCTTGGTGTAGTGCGGGGCGTCCGCCGCGCCGAGGATCTCTTCGGCCGTGACACGGCTCCAGGCCTCGATGCCGCCTTTCTCCACGATGTCGGCCGCCTGGTCCAAGATGGCCATGGTGTTGGGATGCAGCTCGCCCGAGTCCTTGTGCAGGAAGAAGGGCACGGGCACGCCCCAGGAGCGCTGGCGCGAGATGCACCAGTCGGGCCGGTTGGCGATCATGTCGCGCAGGCGGGCCCGGCCGTTCTCGGGGTAGAAGGCGGTGTGGTCGATGGCGTCTAGCGCCAATTGGCGCAGTGTCTTGGGCGCCTTGTCTTGGGTGAACACACCCTCGCCCTCGTCCATGCGGATGAACCACTGCGCGGCGGCACGGTAGATCACCGGCGTCTTGTGGCGCCAGCAGTGCGGGTAGCTGTGGGTGATGGTGACCGTGGCCATCAAGCGGCCCGCGTTCTTCAAGGCCTCCAGGATGACGGGCACGGCCTTCCAGATGTGCAGGCCGCCGAACAGCGGGAAGTCGGCCGCATAGGTGCCGTTGCCTTGCACCGGGTTCAGGATCTGGTCGTAGCTGATGCCGTTGGCGACGCAGGAGTTGAAGTCGTCCACGCCGTAAGCCGGCGAGGAGTGGACGATGCCGGTGCCGTCGCTGTCGCTCACATACTCGGCGATGAAGACGGGCGAGAGGCGGCGGTAGCCGGCATCCACGTCATACAGCGGGTGGCGGAAGTTCAGCCCACCCAGCTTGGCACCCACGGTGGTGGCGATGACTTGGCCTGTCAGGCCAAAGCGCTCCAGGCACTTCTCCACCAAGCTCTCGGCCAGCACCAAGCAGCCCTTGTCGGTCTGCACCAGGGCGTAGCGCAGCTCGGGGTGGGCATTCAGGGCTTGGTTGGCGGGGATGGTCCAGGCGGTGGTCGTCCAGATCACCGCGAAGGCGCTATGGCCTGCAGGCAAAGCGGACAGGCCGAAAGCAGCGGCGAGCTGGGTGGCGTCGTCGGTTTCGAAGGCGACGTCCAGGGTTTCGCTCTTCTTGTCTTGGTACTCGATCTCGAACTCGGCCAAGGACGAGCCGCAGTCAAAGCACCAGTACACCGGCTTCAGGCCACGGTAGACAAAGCCGCGCTCGATCACGCGCTTGAACGCACGGATCTGGCCGGCCTCGTTGGCCGGGTCCATGGTGCGGTAGGGGCGCTCCCAATCGCCCAGCACGCCCAGGCGCTTGAAGTCCTCGCGCTGTTGGCTGATTTGCTCGGTGGCATAGGCGCGGCTCTTGGCCTGCATGTCATCCCGAGAGAGGTTGCGGCCGTGCAGTTTTTCGATGGCGTTCTCGATGGGCAGGCCGTGGCAGTCCCAGCCGGGGATGTACTGGGCATCAAAGCCGGCCAACTGGCGGCTCTTGACGATCATGTCCTTGAGCACCTTGTTCAAGGCATGGCCGATGTGCAGCTTGCCATTGGCATAGGGCGGGCCGTCGTGCAGCACAAAGAGCGGCGCGCCGGCACGGGCATCGCGCAGGCGCTTGTAGAGGCCGGCTTCGCCTTCATGGGCGTTCCACTGCTGCACCCAGCCTGGCTCACGCTTGGGCAGGTCGCCGCGCATGGGGAAGGCGGTGTCGGGCAGGTTCAGGGTGCTGGCGGGTTTGTCAGCCGCAGCGGCAGGGGTCTTTTTGGCGTCGGTCATGGCGCGGGGTCTCGATCAAGGTGGGCGCACGTGGTGCGCAGTGGCGGGCTGAGCCACAGAGGGCTGACCAGGGGGTCAGCGAGAGGCCAGGGCGGGGCCCCTGGCGGCACGTCAAGTGCCGCGCCGAATTCGATCGCGGGTGGTCTGCCGACGAGTGCAGGCGTGGCCATGGGCGGCCGGTGAGGAGGCCCAGGGTCCGAGCAATGGGGCAGCAGCGCGGGTGAACATGGGGCGCATTCTACCGGGCGGCCCACCAAGCCCGGGCATCGACCACATCTTGGGCGATGCCGGCCACCAAGGCGTCCAGGCCGTCGTACTTGCGCTCGTCGTGCAGCTTATGCAGGAGATCGACCTGCAGGATGCGCGCATAGCCGGCGTCCAGGGCCAGGCCTGCGGGCCAGTCCAGGCAATGCACCTCCAGCAGCACGCGCCCGGCGTCTTCAATGGTCGGGCGCACACCGAGCGAGGCCACGCCGGCCAAGGGCTGGTCGGTGAGGCCATGCACCTGGACCACAAAAATGCCTCGGGCCGCCGGCCGATGCGAGGGAAAGCGCAGGTTCAGGGTGCGAAAGCCCAGGTCACGCCCCAGCTTGCGGCCGTGCACCACATGGCCGCTGATGCTGTAGGGGCGGCCGATCAGCCGCGCGGCTTGCGCCATATCGCCCGCCGCCAAGGCCTCGCGCACGGCCGAGGAGCTGACCCGCAGGCCGTGGACCTCATAGCTCATCATGCGCGCCACATCAAAGCCTTTGGCCGAGCCTTGCTCATCGAGCAGGGCGTAATCGCCCGCGCGCTTGGCGCCGAAGCGAAAGTCATCGCCGACCAGCACATAGCGTGCGTTCAGGCCTTGGCACAAGACCCTGTCGATGAAGTCGGTGGGGCTGAGGCTGGCCAGACGGTCGTCAAAGCGCATCAGCACCACATCGTCCACGCCGCAGCGTTGCAGCTCAGCCAGCTTGTCGCGCAGCGGCGCAATGCGCAGCGGAGCCAGCTCGGGCTTGCCGGCCTTCTGGGCGAACCAGTCACGCGGATGGGGCTCAAACGTCATCACGCAACTGCGCAAGCCCCGATGGCGGGCCTCGTTGGTCAACAGCGCCAACATGGCTTGGTGGCCACGGTGGACGCCGTCGAAGTTGCCGATGGTCAGGGCGCAGCCTTTATCGGCTGCAGAGCGGGGGCGCTGGGCCCGGTAGATTCGCATGGCGTTGGATTATCTCGCCTGCGGCAGCCACTGGCTCAGCAGGGCGTGCAGGGTCTCGGCCTCGAACGGTTTGGCCAGGTAGCCGTCCATGCCGGCTTGCAGGCAGCGTTCGCGGTCGCCCTGCACCGCGTTGGCCGTCAGCGCGATGATGGGCAAGCGGGCTTGGGCCGGGTCAGCGGCTTCCAAGACCCGTCAGCGGCGGGTGGCTTCCCAGCCGTCCATCTCGGGCATCTGGCAGTCCATCAAGACCAAGTCCGGCCGTTGTTGTTCCAGGCTGGCCAAGGCCTGGGCGCCATGGGCCACGGTGCTGACCTTCAGCCCGAAATGCTCCAACAAGGCTTGCGCCACCATGGCGTTGACAGGCTGGTCTTCGACCAGCAGCACATGGCCGCTCAGCGGAGCCAAGGGGGCGCCGCTGGGGTGGCTGGGCACCTCGGGGGCGGGCATAGGCACGCAGCGCAGCGTGAAGTCAAAGCAGGCCCCGCCACCTGGGGCATTGCGGCAGCGCACATCGCCGCCCATGGCCCGTGCCAGCTCGCGCGAGATGGTCAGGCCCAAGCCCGTGCCAATATGGCCCTGGGTGCTGGTGTTGGCACTCTGTTCAAAGGCCTGAAAAATCCGCTCATGGTCGGCCTGGGGGACGCCTGGCCCGGAGTCTGTCACCTCAAAGTGCAACTGCGGGGGCGCGGCCTCTTCAGCGCTGGGCAAGAGCGACACACTCAGGCTGACTCGGCCCCCAGTCGGTGTGAACTTCAGCGCATTGCCCAAGAGGTTGTGCAACACCTGCTTGACCCTGGCGGCGTCGCACAACACATGCGTGGGCAAGTCGGGGGCCAGGGTCAGTTGCAGGCGCAAGCCGCGGTCGGCGGCCAGGGCGGTCAGCAAGTCGGTGACCTCATGCACCATGGTGATCAGGGCGGTGGCCTGGGTTTGGAGGTCTATGCGCCCATGTTCGATGCGGGAGAAGTCCAGCAGGTCGCCCAGCACGGTCAGCAGATGGTCGGCGGATTGTTTGACCACGCCGAGCCGCTCGCCTTGCTTGGCGTCCAGCGGGTCCAGCCGCATCAGGGCCACGGTGCCCAAAATGCCGTTGAGCGGGGTTCGCAGCTCGTGGCTGACGGTGGCCAGAAAACGGCTCTTGGCGGCACTGGCGTGGCGGGCCAAGGCCAGGGCGTCGCGCTGGCTGGCCGCAATGGCGCTGTTCTCGAAGCGCAGGCGCAGCAACTCCAAGGCACGCCGCTCGGCACGAATGGCCTCCACACTCAAGACGGCGAAGTACAGCGCCAACCCTGCAATCACATGCCAGGCGCCGTACTGCCCACTGCGCCCATACGCCACCGCAATGGGCAGCAGGCCAATGGCCAAAAAAGGAATGGCCAGGAGCCGATAGTGCAGCAAGGGGAAGAGGCTGACGGCCGCCACACCCACCATGCCTGCCAAGATCAGGCCATCGACCAACATATGGCCTGACTGGGAAAACAGCGCACCCATCAGGCCCCAACTGATGGCGTCTACCAGCAGCACGGCGGTGAAGATGAAGAGCCAGCGCCGCATGTGAAGGCGGCGCTGCGGGGCCCTGGCGAAGCGCAGCGACACCAGCAAACGCACCAAGCCAATCGCCATCTTGCTCAGGCACCAGCCCCAGGCGAGCTGCGCGCCAAAGTAAGGCTCCACCACATGGGCCACCACCACCGCGAAGAACAAGCCGGCGATCACCGGCGCGACGGCCCCTGTATGCAAGGCTTGCAGTCGCTCAAAGGCGATGTCCTCGGCAATGCCCGAGTCCGTGGGGGCCCGCCAGGCGCCAGGCGGGGCCTTGTCGGGTGCGGAGGAGGGGGCGTTCACCGAGGGCTCCAGAGGGAGGCGTGATGCCGGCTTTGACCGCAGCCTCGTGGCTTACTTGGGCCAGCCGTCCACCCAGCGCCATTGCCCGGCGGGCAAGTCGGGTGGCAGCACCAAGTGCCCAAAACTGCTGCGGTGGAGTGTCTCCACCCGGTTGCTGACAGCGGCCACCATACGCTTGACTTGATGGTACTTGCCCTCCGTCAGGGTCAGGCTCAGATGCAGCTCGCTGACCCGCTCGCAGGCGGCGGCTTTGACGGGCTGCGGGTCGTCATCCAGCACCACACCGGCCAGCAGGCGCTCGACTTGCTCGTCGCTGATCGGGTGCTTGCAGCCCACTTCATAGACTTTGGGCACATGGTGCTTGGGCGAGGTGAGCTTGTGGATCAAGGTGCCGTCTTCAGTCAGCAGCAGCAGGCCGGTGGTGTCTTCATCCAGGCGGCCAATGGGCTGCACGCCGCGGTTGCGCAAGGGCGGAGGCAGCAAAGTCATCACGCTGGGGTGATGCTTGGGCTTTTGCGAGCATTCAAAGCCCGCCGGCTTGTGCAGCAGGATCAAGGCCTTGGCATGGAAGGGCCAGGGCTTGCCCTCCACCGTCAACACCAGGCCGTTGGTGTCCAGGTCCTCATGCGGGTCGTCCAAGACGCGGCCGTCATGGCGCACCAAGCCTGCATCAATCATGCCGAAGCAGACTCGGCGCGTTCCAAAACCTTGGCTAAACAGAATCTGGCTGAGTTTCATGAGCCAGACTGTAGCTGCTCAGGGGAAATCTTGATGCGCGGGAAGGCCCGGCAAACCGGTGGCGGCCCGAATGGCGTTGAGTACAGCCTGTGCGGTGACCTCGGCAGCCAAGCTGCCCAGCACGGTCGGCTCCAGCGTTTTGCCCGCAGCGCCCGTGGCCAGCGAGAACAGCACGTCGCCATCGAAGCCCGTGTGAACCGGTTGCAGCGTGCGCGCCAATCCATCGTGGGCCATGGTGGCGATGCGTTGCATCTGGACCTTGCTCATCACCGCGTCGGTGGCCACCACACCGATGGTGGTGTTGGCCCCGGCCAGCAGCGCCTTGGGCAGCGCGCCGGCCTGCAGTGCAGCCAGGGTGTCGCGCAGCCCGCATTGGGGCGAGCGCGCGCCGGCCAACAAGCGCCCCGTGGCCGGGTCGCGGACATCGCCCACGGCATTGACCGCCACCACCGCCCCCACGGTGACACCTTGCACCGTGAGTGAGGCGGTGCCGATGCCGCCCTTCATGGCCCACTCGGGGCCAAAGAGCTTGCCGACGGTGGCGCCGCAGCCTGCGCCGACACTGCCTTGCTGGGGCTCAGCGCTGCTGGCGGCCTCGCAGGCGGCATAGCCCGCCGCAGCATCGGGGCGGATGCGGCCGTCGCCCACCCAGAGGTCAAACAGCACGGCAGCCGGCACGATGGGCACGCGGGCTGCACCCACGGCCAGGCCATGTCCACGCTCGTCCAGCCAGCGCATTACGCCGCTGGCAGCATCCAAGCCGAAGGCGCTGCCGCCACTCAAAAGGATGGCGTGCACCTGCTGCACGCTGTTGCTGGGCGCGAGCAGGTCACACTCGCGTGTGCCGGGGGCTGCGCCGCGCACATCAACCCCGGCCACCGCACCGGCTTCACACAAGACCACGGTGCAGCCCGTCGGCCGCTCAGCATGGGTGAAATGCCCCAGCTTGAGGCCAGCGACGCGGGTGATGCTCACTAGCCAAACACCCCGGCCGTGTCTTGCATGCGGGTGGAAACCTCGCCCAGGTGGTGCAAGGTGTCGCCAAACTGCATCTCCAGCATGGTCAGGCGCTTGAAGTAATGGCTGGCGATGTACTCATCGGTCACGCCAATGCCGCCATGCAACTGGATGCATTGCTGGCCGACAAAGCGGGCGGACTGCCCCAACTGCACCTTGGCTTGGCTCAAGGCGCGGCGCCGTGCGGGTGCGGGCTCACCCAGCTTCAAGCTGGCGTAATAGCTCATGGAGCGGGCCAACTCGAGTTGCATCTTCACGTCGGCAATGCGGTGGCGCAGGGCTTGGAAGCTGGCCAGCGTGGTGCCGAACTGCTTGCGCGTGTTCATGTAATCGACCGTGATGGCGGTGAGCTTGCCCATCAGGCCCACGCCTTCGGCGCACAAAGCGGCAATGCCGATGTCCACCGCTTCCTCCAGCACTTCAAAGCCTTGCTCGCACACCAGGGTGGCGGCGCAGGCTTGAAGTAGCAGCTCCGCAGCACGCGCGCCGTCTTGGGTGGCATGGCCGCGCACGCTGCAGCCGGCGGTGCCGGGCCGCACCAAGAACAGGCCGATGCCGTCAGTGGCGTCTACGGCGCCCGAGAGGCGCGCAGGCACGATGAAGGCGTCGGCCTCGTCACCGGCTGGCACCACACTCTTGCTGCCCGTCAGCAGCCATTGATCGCCCGAGCGTTGCGCCTGCGTGCTGACATGGTGGAGGCGATAGCGCGCAGCGCGCTCTTGATGCGCCAGCACCACCAGGGCTGAGCGCTCGGCGATGCGGGGCAACCACTCGGCCTGCACCTCGGCCGGGGCCGCTTGCAGCAAGGCCGGTGCCACCAGCGCGCCGGCGGCAAAGGGGGCGTTGACCAGGCCGGTGCCCAGCTCTTCCATCACCACCATGGCCTCCACGGCGCCAAAGCCCATGCCGCCGTGCTCGCTGGGCACAGCCAAGCCGGTGAGCCCCAAGTCGGCCAGCTCTTGCCACACGGCACGAGTGGCGCCACCGGCCTTGGCCAGATGGTGACGGCGCTCAAAGCCAAAACCCTTGTCGACCCAGCGCGCCACGGCGTCGCGCAAGGCCAGTTGATCGTCGGTGAAATCAAAGTCCATGACTCTCTCCGCAGCCTCTTAACCCAGCACCGTCTGCGAGACGATGTTGCGTTGGACTTCGTTGCTACCGCCGTAAATGGTGGTCTTGCGCAGGTTGAAATAAGTGCTGGCCAAGGGCGCGCAGTGGTGGGCTGCACCGGGCCACAGGCCGCCCAGCGCGGCATCGCCCTGCCAGCCGGCGTCCATGGCTTCTTGGATGAAGGGCAGGGCATACGGCCCGGCGGCTTGCATCATCAGCTCGGCATAGCGCTGTTGGATCTCGCTGCCGCGGATCTTGAGCAAACCGGCCACATCCAGGCTTTGCTTGCCGCTGCGCTCGGCACTCAGCACGCGCAGCACCATCATCTCCAGGGCCACGATGTCGACCTCCAGCAGCGCGATCTGGTCGCGGAAGCGCACATCGTCCCAAACCCCTTCGGCTCGGGCAATGCGCTTGAGCCGCTCCAGCTCTCGCTTGGCGCGGTTCACATCGGCGATATTGGTGCGCTCGTGGGCCAGCAGGTGCTTGGCATAGGTCCAGCCTTTGTTTTCCTCACCAATGAGGTTATCGGCGGGCACGCGCACATTGTCGAAAAAGACTTCATTCACCTCATGCTCACCGTCGAGCATGATGATGGGGCGCACCGTGACGCCGGGGCTCTTCATGTCGATCAGCAAAAAGGAAATGCCGGTTTGCGGCTTGCCTTCATTGCTGGTGCGCACCAGGCAAAAAATCCAGTCACCATACTGGCCCAGCGTGGTCCAGGTCTTTTGGCCGTTGACGATGTAGTGGTCACCCACCCGCTCGGCGCGGGTCTTGACGGACGCCAGGTCAGAGCCTGAGCCCGGCTCGCTATAGCCCTGGCTCCACCACACATCACCCGACGCAATGCCGGGCAGAAAGCGGGCCTGCTGCTCGGGGCTGCCAAAGCTCATGATCACGGGGGCCACCATCACCGGCCCAAAGGGCACTATGCGCGGTGCGCCTGCTAATGCACATTCTTCTTCAAAGAGGTGCTTTTGAACGGCATTCCAGCCAGGTCCACCAAAGGCCTTGGGCCACGCATAGCCCAGCCAGCCCTTGCGCCCCAAGATGCGGGCCCAGGATTGCATGTCGTCGCGGCTGAGGCGCAAGCCACTGTGGACTTTGCGGCTGATGTCGGGCGGCAGGTGGGCCGCGACCCACTCGCGAACTTCTTGGCGGAAGGCGAGCTCTTCGGGGGTGAATTGAAGGTCCATAGGGCTGCGGTTTTAGCATGCCGGCGCTCGACAGGCTTGTCGCCGCAGCGACAAAAAAGGCGCCTACCAGGCGCCTTAAGGGAAAGCACGGGGCGCTGGCCCCTCGCTGAGCTAAGGCCTCAGCGCCGCCAGCACTCTTCTGTGGCGTCGGTGGCCTTGACGCTGGTGCCTTCGAGTTGGCCGCGCAAACCCGCGCTGTTCAGCGCCAAGGTGCCACAAGCCGCATCGTCGGTGGCTTGGCTGCCTTTGGGTGTCGCTGATAACACATAGGCACTCTGGCTGATGGCTGCAAACTGGATTTCGTAGTGTGTCGTGCTGCCACTGGTGGGGGTTTTGCTGAAGCCCATGCTGACCAGCTTGGCGTTATCAATGGCGGCACCGGCCAAGTCTTTGTCGTACCGGTAGGTCGCGACCTGATTGCGTTCCATCCAGAGTGCCACCTGCTGCATCATGGCCTTCGCTTCCGCCCGCCGGCTCTTCACCAAGTAGTTGTTGAAGGACGGGAAGGCAAAGGTGGCCAAGATGCCCACAATGGCAACAACGATCATCAGCTCGATGAGCGTGAAGCCTCGTGGCCTCTGGGCACCTGGAGAAAGGGTGCGGCTGTGCATATCAATAGACTTCCCGCCAGGACATACGGCCTAGCTGTTTGGGGTTGGCGTGCGTGGCATTGTTCGGTTGACCCTTTTTGGGGCCCTCCGACCCGAACGAGTTTGGCGCACTGACGTCTTGTCCGGCACTGGGGAAGACTAAGGACATGCTGTTCTTGCCCGTAGAACTGTCCAACAAGATGGCCGGTGGGCCAAACTGGTTGCCGCTGATGGCCATGGCCGCAGGGGTCTTGCTGCCATCTACCAGGTCATTCGAATCGATCTTTCCGTCGCCATTGACGTCAAAGGTGTAGCCTGCCGGCGCACCCGTGGTGGGGTTGAGCTCAAACAACCAAGACTGAGCCCTTTTACAGGCCGCTGCCGAGGTGTCCGTTTTGCCCGGCTGAACCACGGGGTACATCACTAAGCCGGTCGGTTGCAGTTTGGTGGCCCCTACCAACTGCTCAGTCTCGCCAAGCGCCAGGTACCAGCCCTTATACGTGCCTGAAGCGTAGTCAATTTTTTGAGCGCTGACGGTACGGAATTGAATCTTTCCTTCCTCGGCTTTGGTGGTTTCGAAGGTACTCAGCAGAAGTTCTCCCTCCAAAACCTGCTTCAGGTCCCCCTTGTCCACCAGACCATATAGGTACTGGGTGGGCTTGCCATCTGCGAGGGCTTGGATGGGGCTGAAATAGTGACCTGTACCGAAAGTGACTTGCCAGCACTGACGGGCCTTGTCCGCCGCACAGGCACCTTGCACGGTATTGCGAACTGCAGTTGGCACCGTGTAGATCGGTTGGTTGCCAATTGTTCGGAACAAACGCGTCACCTTGCCACTCTCTGGCGTACCGGCTTCAGCGAGGTTAGAGAGATCAAATCTCCACAAATTGCCTTGAATGTCTCCCGCGTAAGCCACATCCACATTGCCGTCGCCGTCGGTGTCGACTGGGCGCGGTGTTGAGAGACCGTTGTTGAACGCCAAGCCTGGTTCCTTGGCCCCGTCCTTGAAGACGGCCGGGACATCGATACGACGCCAGCGTGTCGCAGTGCCACTGGCCGGTGTGTCGAGGTAGAAGGCGTAAAGAACAGGGCGCCCCGTGCCACTGGGTGATCCAGCAATGCCGTCCGCGCTATCTACACCATTGCCCACCAGTACGGCCCAGCGCTGTTCACTACCGTCCTTGACTCGGACGATCTGATGTGACCCCAAGGTCTCGTCAAACGCAGGCTGGCTGACGATGCGGCCCAAGTCTGCCAGGTCATTGACACCTTCAGAACGCGTCGGGTCACCCAATGTCGCATTGGTGTATTCGAAGATGACGCCTTTGCCCTTGGTGGGATCAGTACCGGAAATGTCCAGCGCAGTGATGGCACGCGCGCCTTGCCCGTAGGTGATGACGCCGACGGCTGCCCATCCGTCGGTTCCCTTTCCATTGAGGTCTGCGTGACCAATCATGGGTATGGCATCGACAGAGTAAGGGCTGAGGTTCATCTCCGCCAAAGTGCTGTCTGTCATCCGGTTGGTCAGCTTCAGCATCACATCAGGGACAAAAGTCCAAGACTCTGCAAGTGTGCCGCTCTTGTCAAAGCTGAACGCATGCAACGCTCCGTCATTGCCGCCCCAGAGAGCCACGGGCGGCAGATTCTTGCCGATGGTGCTCGCGCGGTACTTGGTGTAGTCCTTGAAAAGGTTCTCAGGCAAAGACGGCATGGTGTTGCGGTTCAGCACAACAGGGCCAGAGTTGACGACAGGACCTAGCTGCTTCACCCGGGCGCGGAAAGGCCCGTCAGTGCCAAAGTGGTAGTTGACGCGGTCATTGCCTCGGTTGTCCAGCACACCCGTGCGGTCGGTATTGAGCGCCGTTTGTTGTGCGGGACTGGCTGCGGCGAGGCTCAACTTGTAGGGTGTCATGGTGCCTTCGAGCCCGCTGATTGTCGGTTTGGCTGAGAAGACCGGGCGGCTCAAACTGGTGGTGAGCTTACTCAATGCCGTCTGCTTGGTGCTGGCATCAACATTGCCTGATCCGTCCAAGTTGTAGGACCAGAGGTCACCCGTGAAACTCGACATGTCAAAGCGACCTTGGAGAATGCGCGTGCGTCCATCCGGGCCTGCAATCGTGTCGCTCAAGATGGACCGCGGAGACGTCACCGCGCTGACGGCCGCGTAACCTGAATTGGGCAAGCCAGGCATGAAGGCCATGGATGCGTAGATGGTGTCGTCGTAGATGTTGTCGGGGAGTTCGAACCTAGCCAGGTCCACCTTGGTCTCGCCACTGATGGGGCAGCTTGGGTTTTCGGGCGTTTTGGTTTCGTAGCAAAGCTGAATCGGATCGCCCTTCCACGTGACGTCCATGCCCATCTCTTGGGTCGTGCTCAGGCCACCGTTGCCGGTCATCTGCACGATGACCCTCAAGCGCGGGTACTGCGCATACGGGACGGTGTTGGCATCGACCTCGCCCTTTTCGGAGAGGCCAATTCTCAGATCGTAGGTGCCCGGCTCCATATAGCGCACGGGGTTGTAGAGCGGAGGCAGTTGCGCCCCATTGGCATCTTGCAGTGTGACCTTGACGGACTTCAGGCCGCCGGGCACGTTCCACTTCAGCGAAGGCGAGATGCGCACCTTATCCCAGGCCACTACTGTCGCCTGAGTGGCATCACAGCGGTAGTACTTGGATGGGTCGACATCCATGGTCTTGGGTTTTTCAGCTTCGCTGCCGTCTTTGCAAGCCCCGCCGGTATCAACGTCAAACAGCAAAGCCCGCGCAGCATCGCCCAGGTGAAGCACGCAGTTGGCGCGCGTGGGGTCCATATTGGTGGTGTAACCCTTGGCTTGTACGTCTGTGCGCTTTGGGTAACCCGGGCAAACGGCATTCTTGGCGAAATCAAAACAGCTCACGCCATAGCCGTTGCTTTGGCCGGTGATGAGGCGAGTCCCAATGACCGCACCGGCATTCCACGAGTAATGGTAGGAATTGCGAACCCCATAGCTGCCACCGTTCCAGTAGGTTCTGGGGGCAAAGGAGTTGTTCATGAAGTAGGTTTGGGCTTCGGCACTGGTCTGAAAGCTCGCACCGGCAATGGTGTAGCAATTGGTGCCGAAGCCGTCACAGACACCCTTGGGTGTGCCGTCTGCGTCGTTGTTCAGAATCGGCATCACGCCACCAAATTGGCTGGGGTTGCCCGCCGCGCTCCAGCCCGCACAGGTGCCGCCACGTTCTGCATCATGGCAGAACACCTTGCCTGCAATGGCGAAGAACACCTTCTTCAGATCATCGCCTTTATTGCCAAATTTGGAGGAGACGGTGAAGGCGCCAATGTTGGGGTAGGTGGTCCCGCTGATGTCGTATTTGGTTTTGCCGCAGCTCACCTTGGTCTTGATGTTCACGCAATGCAAGTCACCATTGGCCGCCAGCACAAAATACTTGTCGCCAATTTGCTCCAGAGGGGCGTGGTTGCCACCCCAATTGCCTGTGGTGTAGGTGCCCAAATTCAGGGAACCGCAGGAGACCAAACTGTTCAAGTTGACGCACACGACATCCAACGCGTTGCCACGCTGCCCGGCGACAAACAGTTCCCCTGTTTCGTAATTGATGGCCTCCATCGGGTTGTGAACCATGTAGTAGGTTCTGTCGGCCGTGCTGGCGGCCTGCCCCGCAAAACGTGCCAAGCCAAGACCAGTGCCATTGGACGGGAAGTTGGGGCAAGCTGCTCCGGTGGCGGCCACGCGGCAGTTGAAATACTGACTGTTGGTGTGGTGGTTCAGTACATAGAGGTTCTTGCCGAACGGAATGATGCGAAAACCATCGCCGGTTCCAGTGAAGTCCACGGTGGTATTGACGACGCCAAAGTCCACTCTGACCATCGGCCCCATCTTCCATTTCACACGGGTCACCGGCGTACCTGTCGTCGGCTCTGTGGTGGTCCAGCCGCTTCCCTTCACAAACCACTCAAAGCTCATGTTGGGAGGTACCACCAACTTGCCCTGAATCCACTTGAAGTCTCCAGTACCCAAGGGATTCTCAAAGCTCGTTTCACCCGTTGCTTCAAAGGGAGACCCGATGCGAGATTGAAGGTAGGTAATCCACTTCACATCATCCAGACGGGTGATGCTGTAGGTGCTGTTCAGCGTGGGTGAGGTGGCTGGGCCGATCACCTGGCCCCGCATGTCCACCGTGCTGGCTGTCTGCGCCGGTAACGCTTGGCTCTGCGCAAAGCTCCACATGATCGTGCTGACGCCCATCAAGGCGATGGCAGCCACGGCCGCTTTGCGGACGAGTTGGGTCAGTGGCAAAGCCATGAGGCGACGGCTTACTTGCATGGTCGGTATACCTCTTGAAGATCCACAACCGTGGCGCGGGTTGCCCCATAGCCACGTGCGGTGATACGAAACAGGGGAGAGGGTTCGTTGGTGGCCGCTAACTGCGCGTCCAGCACGTCAATGTGATAGCGCGGCTGGGCTTCCACGCCAGGGACGGGGGTAGCCCGAGTTTTGGTGCCCAAGGGCACGGCACAAGCGCCTGTGGTGCAAGTGGCTTCATCCCATTTGATGTCGGCCGGCTTCTCAGTAGGAGTTCTGCCCAGCAGGCGCATACCTGGTTCGTCTTGGGTGGGCATCATGGCCGAGCAGGTGGGGGCCAGCGACAAGCAATAGGCGTTGACCAGCGGCTCTTCTGCGTCTGTGGTTTGCTTCAATTGGCCCTTATCCCAAACTTGGCAGGTGACGTCCGCTTCGGCGTCTCGCAATGCGGCCTCAGCGGCTTGGCGCGCCAGGGCCAAATCACGCTCGTTTCTGGAGGTCCGGAACTGGCCGACCACGCTATTGGTTTGGGAGAGTGCCAGCAAGCCCAAGAGCAGTGCAAGCACCACCACGGTCCAAAGGGCAACGCCTTGTTGGCCTCGACGCTTGAAACGGAGGGCCGGATGAGAGGGGGCGGGCCTGAAGCTCATGGCATGACGGTGGCACTGCGAGTGCTACTGCGCAAATTGATGGTGGTGCGGTGCGCACGGCGAATGCGGCCGTCGCTCACACTGGCGGGATTGCCTGCGCAGTCCACATTGAAGACGTTGGCGCTGGTGCTGCCTGCGGCCAAGCTGCCGGGCTCGCCGACGGACAGCACGCAAACCTGAACAGCGACCACAGAGGCCCAGCCGTTGATCATCGCCTCGATGGTGCTGGCTGGCACGAACTGCGACACCGCACTGGAAGCGTTGTCGGTGGCCTGAGAAGCGGCATACAAGACTTGAAATTGCTCAATGTCGGCGGCCACCTGAACTGGCTTGGTGGGGTCTCCGTTGCCGCGGCACATCAAGCGCCGATTGTCGGCGTCCAAGTAATAGCGGTTGATCACCACGTCGCCTGCAGGGCTGGCGGCGGCGTTGTCTTTGCGCGTGGGGTTGCCACCGCAGTCGGTTTGGAAGCCGCGACTGTCACTGAAAGTGTCTGTCAGGCTGGGGGCCACCCAACCCTCGGGGCTGGAGAGGACTTGGTAGGCGACGCTTAAAGAGGACTTGGTGTTGTCGGCGTCGCAGGTGAAGTCCAGCAGCTTGGCTTCGTTCTTAAAGGTGCCGCTGCAGCCTTTGATGGAAAAGAGACCGGGGTAGGTCGCTGAGGAGTCCAGAGAAAGAAGGCTTCCGTCACCGGCGCTGGGCGCGCCCAACTGGCCGTCTGAGGACGCCAACACGCTCCACTGGCCATCTTTTTCCATCAGGTCCACATGGCCCGCGGCGCGAATCTGCTGGGCGATATAGCTGGTGAAGCTCTGCCCGCCGTCGCTGACGGTGGCGGCGCCGCGCATGGAGCGCGCCAATTGGGTCGAGGCCAAGAAGGTTGAAAGGGCAGCACCTGCGAGCAGCAAGCCCAAGAGCATGGCCACCATCAGCTCAATCAGCGTCAGGCCGCGCTGTGGTCGAGCATTCCGCGGCACTGAGAGAGTGAAGAAGGACTTCAAGGGCGAACCTCCATCACGTAGCAGCGTACTTGCGGGGGTGCGGCAAAAGCAACGGGGCAGTCCGCTCGGGTGTCGATCACTTTGCCTTCTTTGTCGCGGTCAAGCACAGGTTCGTTCCATCCCACCACGATTAAGCGCACATTGCCGTTATCTCCACGCGTGATGCTGCCGACACCGCCGGGAAGGTTGGTCTGAACTTGCACTTGCCAACTCGCCAAGTCGTAGCTCGCTGCACCGGCCGCGGTGGTGCAGGCATTCAAGGGCGTGGGCGCACGGCCCGGAGCTGTAAAGAGGCCACCACAAGCGGGTGTTGCGACTTCTGCTGAGCCGGCTGCATAGGTTTGCGCCAGCACATAGCTGTCCATGGCGGCTGGGCTGGAGCGGATGCGCTCTGCCATGTCAGAGGCTAGGCTGGCAGCTCGTCCCATGAATAAGGCGGAGCGCTCTTCCTTGGCAGTCTTGGCCAACAACAGGGCTGTGCCCAGAAAGCTCATGGACAGCACCATCATGGCGGCCAACACTTCAAACAAAGCCAAGCCGGCCTGGCGCCTTTTGGGGTGCAGCGGGGGTTTCATGGTGTACATCCTTTGGCGCTGGTGCAGTCGGCCTGGGCCAAGGTGCGTGCGCGCCCGGCGCGCCCCAGCACGACGTAGCGCTTGTTGCTCACTTTTTCATCACTGAATCTAAAGGTCAGCGCATCGTCCTTCAGGCCGATGGTGGCGCCCTGCGGGTCCATGGCGATGGGCGTGCCTGGGAGGTCTACCGTGGCAACGAGGGTGGTGCGGTTGTCGAGGTTGGAGCGGACTTGGATCACCGCTTCGTCGCCGTCGACCGTGCGGTCGTTGTCGGTGTCTTGGAACATCACCCAGCCGGCGTTCCAGTTGGCGGCACCGGCCTGGCAGCCGCCCGACACGCTGCGCGGGCACAACACCACCACCTGCCGGCGGCGCTGGGCCTCACTACGGGCCAGAGACACGGTGTCTGAAAACTCAGCCGCCAGAGAGTTCTGCCGCATGTCCACCAATGGGTTAACAAAGTCTGCGAGCGCGATCGTCGTCAAGATGGCCATCACCGCAATGGTGGTCATCAATTCGATCAGGGTGAAACCCTTGGAAGGGGAGGGCTGTGCCACAGGCAGATCTCGCTGGGTTGATGAAGGAGGTGAAAGCAGATCGGCGCATTCCTGGTGCAGGTCAATGCAGCGTTCACGGCCGGATTTTCTGGCTGAAACCCTTTCTCATCGCGGTATGGGCGCAAAAACACCCTTTAAGTGCGCCATTTTCTAGGGTTTGATGCCCTTCGCTACGGCGCTGGCGATGAGCGGCACCATCGGGTCGATGGGCGGAAGATGGGTTTCGGCCTTGTGGCTTCAGGCCGCAGCGGCCAGGCCGTTTTGAAAATGGGCTTGCATCAGGCGGCCGGCCGCTTCGGCGTCGCGAGCGGCCAAGGCGGCCATCAGCGCGCGGTGCTCGGCCAGGCTTTCGGCCAGTCGGCCTTGCTTGAAGAGCGAGTGATGCCGGTTGAGCTTCATGACCTTGCGCAGATCGTCCACGATCTGCTGGCGCCAGCGGTTGCCAGCCAGGTCCAGCAGGCGGCGGTGGAATTGCTCGTTGACGCGGAAAAACTCATCCCGTTGGGTGGCGCTGGCCTCCAGTTGGGCATGCAGGCCCTGCAGCTCGGCCAAGCCCTCGGGGCTGGCGGTGCTGGCCACCTCGGCGGCGGCGTCGCTTTCCAAGAGCCCCAGCAGGCGGTAGACCTGTTGGACATCCACGCTGGACATCTCCGTCACATAGGCGCCGCGCCGCACCTTCATGGTGACCAAGCCCTCGACCGCCAGCACTTTCAAGGCCTCGCGCAGCGGGGTGCGGCTGATGCCATATTCCCCGCAGAGCTTTTGCTCGTCGATCCAACTGCCGGGCTCCAGCGTGCGGGCAAAGATTTGCTCGCGCAGCCGCTCCGCCACCTGTTGGTAGAGGGCGCGGGGGGCGAGGGTGGTGTCGGCGTCGGCAGGCACGGCGTAGGGGTGTCAGATCGCTGTCAAGTTTGAATTCATAATTATGCATCATGTATCATTGACGGCAAGCGCTAGAAAGCCTGCCCCCAAGATCGCCCATCCAGAGCCCCTGCAGCGGGCGACCAGGAGTCCTCATGTCCACCTCCAGCGAATTCAATCCCGCCAGCCTTGAACAATGGGCCAAGGCCGCCGCCAAGTCGGCGCCCGGCGGCGACATCTCCGCCCTGAACTGGCAAACGCCCGAGGGCATCAGCGTCAAGCCGCTCTACACCGCCGCAGACACGGCCGACCTGCCCTACACCAACACGCTGCCCGGTCTGGAGCCCTTCATCCGCGGCCCGCAAGCCACCATGTATGCGGTGCGGCCCTGGACCATTCGCCAATACGCGGGCTTCTCCACCGCCGAAGAGTCCAACGCTTTCTATCGCAAGGCCTTGGCGGCCGGCGGCCAAGGCGTGTCGGTGGCCTTCGACTTGGCCACCCACCGCGGCTACGACTCGGACCACCCGCGGGTGACGGGCGACGTGGGCAAAGCCGGTGTGGCGATTGACTCGGTCGAGGACATGAAGGTCTTGTTCAACGAGATCCCGCTGGACAAGGTCTCGGTCTCGATGACCATGAACGGCGCGGTCTTGCCGGTGCTTGCCGGCTATGTGGTGGCCGCCGAAGAGCAGGGCGTGTCGCAGGACAAGCTCTCCGGAACGATTCAGAACGACATTCTGAAAGAGTTCATGGTGCGCAACACCTACATCTACCCGCCAGAGCCGTCGATGAAGATCATCGGCGACATCATCGAGTACACGAGCCAGAACATGCCCAAGTTCAACTCGATCTCGATCTCGGGCTATCACATGCAAGAAGCCGGTGCCAACCAGGCGCTGGAGTTGGCCTTTACCCTGGCCGACGGCAAAGAGTATGTGAAGACCGCCATGGCCAAAGGCATGGATGTGGACGACTTCGCCGGGCGGCTCTCCTTCTTCTGGGCCATCGGCATGAACTTCTATCTGGAGATCGCCAAGATGCGCGCCGCGCGCCTCTTGTGGTGCCGGATCATGAAGGGCGTGGGCGCCAAGAACCCCAAGAGCCTGATGCTGCGCACGCACTGCCAGACCTCGGGCTGGAGCCTGACCGAGCAAGACCCGTACAACAACGTGGTGCGCACCACCGTGGAGGCTATGGCCGCGGTGTTTGGTGGCACCCAGTCCCTGCACACCAACTCCTTTGACGAAGCCATCGCGCTGCCCACAGAGTTCTCGGCACGCATCGCCCGCAACACCCAGCTCATCATCCAAGAAGAGACTCACATCACCAATGTGGTGGACCCGTGGGCCGGCTCCTACATGATGGAGTCGCTGACCCAAGAAATGGCCGACAAGGCCTGGGCCATCATCGAAGAAGTCGAAGCCATGGGCGGCATGACCAAGGCGGTGGACAGCGGCTGGGCCAAGCTCAAGATCGAGGCCAGCGCGGCCGAGAAGCAAGCCCGCATCGACTCTGGCAAAGACGTGATCGTCGGCGTCAACAAGTACAAGCTCAAGAGCGAGGACTTGATCGAAGCCCGCGACATCGACAACGTGGCCGTGCGCGATGGCCAGATCCTGCGCCTCAAAGCCATCAAGGCCAGCCGCGACAGTGCTGCTGTGCAGGCCGCGCTCGACGCGCTGACGGCTGCCGCGCAAAGTGGCCAAGGCAATCTGCTCGACCTGTCCATCAAGGCCATCCGCTTGCGCGCCACGGTGGGGGAGGTCAGCGATGCGCTGGAGAAGGTGTATGGTCGCCACCGTGCCGACATTCAGAAGGTGACCGGTGTGTACGCTGCTGCCTATGACTCTGCCGAAGGCTGGGACAAGCTGAAGGAAGAAATCAGCGCCTTTGCTGAACAAGCAGGCCGCCGCCCACGGGTGATGATTGCCAAGCTGGGCCAAGACGGTCATGACCGGGGCGCCAAAGTGGTGGCCACCGCCTTTGCCGACCTGGGCTTTGATGTGGACATGGGCCCCTTGTTCCAGACCCCCGAGGAATGCGCCCGCCAAGCGATCGAGAACGACGTCCATGCGGTGGGCATCTCGACCCTGGCCGCAGGCCACAAAACCCTGGTGCCCGCCATCATTGCCGAGCTGAAAAAGCAGGGCGCCGACGACATCATCGTGTTTGTGGGCGGCGTGATTCCGCGCCAAGACTACGAGCAACTCTACGAGGCGGGCGTCAAGGGCATTTACGGCCCGGGCACGCCCATCCCGGCCAGCGCCAAGGATGTGCTGGAGCAAATCCGCTTGGCGCAATCCGCCGCCTGATTGCGGGCCGCCGCCATGGTCTACCACGAGCGCAGCATTGAAGGCTTGAGCCTGGCGCCGGCCGGTGAGGGCGACTTTGAAGCCCTGCTGGCGCTGCGCATGGCGGCCATGCGCGAAAGCCTGGAGCGCGTGGGCCGCTTCGACCCGCAACGGGCGCGCGAGCGCTTGTCGCGCGGCTACTTGCCGGCCTACACCCGCCACATCTTGCTCAAAGGAGAGTTGGTCGGCTTTGTGGTGGTGGTGCCCCGCGAGAACGACTGGCTGCTGGACCACCTCTACATCCACCCCAGTGCGCAAGGCCAAGGCATTGGCTCGGGCGTGTTGGCCCAGGTGCTGCGCGAAGCGGATGCCCAGCGCAAAGCAGTCAGCGTGACGGCGCTCAAGCACTCAGACGCCAACCGCTTCTACCTGCGCCATGGCTTTGTGCTGCAGGCCGAAGGCGAGTGGGACTTGTATTACCTGCGCTCGGCGCGCGGTCGCGCTGACGGGGCAGGCCTGTGAAGCACCTCAGCCCCGCGCAGGTTCATGAGGCATTGCTGAGGCAGGCGGAGGCTCAGGCTCGGCAAGACGGCCGCGAGTTGCGTGAGTCAGAGATGGCGCTGCTGCAAGACATCATCGGCGGCGAGCCCGCCCGTCAGCGGCGTGCGATGGCCAAGACCATCACCTTGCTGGAATCCACGCGCGCCGACCATCGTCTGCACGCGGACGCCTTGCTCAATGCGCTGCTGCCCGCCACGGGCGACAGCTTTCGCCTGGGCATCAGCGGCGTGCCTGGCGTGGGCAAGAGCACCTTTATTGAGGCCTTGGGCCTGCACCTGATCAGTCTGGGTCACCGCGTGGCTGTGCTGGCGGTGGACCCGTCCTCCAGCGTGTCGGGCGGCTCCATCTTGGGCGACAAGACCCGCATGGAGCAGCTCTCCGTGCACCCGCAGGCCTACATCCGCCCCAGCCCCAGCAGCGGCACCTTGGGCGGAGTGGCCGAGCGCACCCGCGAGGCCATGCTGGTCTGCGAGGCCGCAGGCTACGACGTGGTGATCGTCGAGACGGTGGGCGTGGGCCAGAGCGAAACAGCGGTGCAAGGCATGACCGATATGTTCTGCTTGCTGCAACTGCCCAATGCCGGCGACGACCTGCAGGCCATCAAGAAAGGCGTGATGGAACTGGCCGACCTGGTGGTGATCAACAAGGCCGATCTGGACGAGAACGCGGCCACCCGGGCGCGGGCGCAAATCAGCTCGGCGCTGCGACTGTTTGGGATGCATGGTCATCCAGATCATCTTCACCACGACCAAAGTGTGTGGCACCCGACGGTGATCCAGATGAGTGCCCTGAAGAACCAAGGCGTTGATGCCTTCTGGGCCACGGTGTCTCAGTTCCGTGACCTGCAGTCCAGCAGCGGCCGTATGGCCGCACGCCGCCGCAGCCAGGATGAAGCCTGGATGTGGGAGCGTATTGATGCCGGTCTCAAAGCTCGATTCAAAGCCCACCCCGCCGTGCGCGAACAGATAGGCCCTGTGGCCGACGATGTGCGCAACGGCGTGGTGGCCGCGTCCGTGGCCGCCAGACGGCTGCTGGACCTGTTTCATTGATGTTGATGGTTAATTCGTTAAATCGACGACTCTTGAGGAGCCCTTATGCACGATATCCAGCAGATGCTCGAAGAAAAGCGCGCCAAAGCCCGCTTGGGTGGTGGCGAGAAGCGCATCGCCGCGCAACACAAAAAGGGCAAGCTCACGGCACGTGAACGCCTGGAGTTGCTTTTTGACGAGGGCACTTTCGAAGAGTGGGACATGTTCGTCGAGCACCGCTGCGTGGACTTCGGCATGGCCGACACCAAGATCCCTGGCGACGGCGTGGTGACCGGCTACGGCATGATCAATGGCCGCTTGGCTTTTGCCTTCAGCCAAGACTTCACGGTGTTCGGCGGCGCGCTGTCCGAGTCGCACGCCGAGAAGATTTGCAAGGTGATGGACCAGGCCATGAAGGTCGGTGCGCCGGTGATCGGCCTGAATGACTCGGGTGGAGCCCGCATTCAAGAAGGTGTGGCGTCTCTGGGCGGCTATGCCGAGGTCTTCCAGCGCAATGTGATGGCCTCGGGCGTGATCCCGCAGATCAGCATGATCATGGGCCCCTGCGCCGGTGGTGCGGTCTACAGCCCGTCCATGACCGACTTCATCTTCATGGTCAAGGACAGCTCGTACATGTTCGTGACCGGGCCAGAAGTGGTCAAGACGGTGACGCATGAGGACGTGACGGCCGAAGAGCTGGGTGGTGCGTCCACTCACACCAGCAAGAGCGGTGTGGCCGACCTGGCGTTTGAGAACGATGTCGAGGCGCTGCTGATGCTGCGCCGCTTCTTCAATTACTTGCCCTTGAACAACCGCGAGAAGCCGCCGGTGCGCCCCAGCGGCGACGCGGCCTCGCGCCTGGACTATTCGCTGGACACCCTGGTGCCCGACAACGCGAACAAGCCTTACGACATCAAAGAGTTGATCTTGAAGGTGGTGGACGACGGCGACTTCTTCGAGTTGCAGCCGGACTACGCCGCCAACATCGTGATCGGCATGGCCCGCATGGAAGGCCAAACCGTGGGCATCGTGGCCAACAACCCGCTGGTGCTGGCCGGCTGCTTGGACATCAAGAGCAGCATCAAGGCGGCTCGCTTTGTGCGTTTCTGCGATGCCTTCAACATCCCCGTCATCACCTTCGTCGATGTGCCCGGCTTCATGCCCGGCACCAGCCAAGAATACGGCGGCATCATCAAGCACGGCGCCAAGTTGCTTTACGCCTATGCCGAGTGCACGGTGCCCAAGGTCACGGTGATCACCCGCAAGGCTTATGGCGGCGCTTATGACGTGATGGCCTCCAAGCACTTGCGCGGCGACGTCAACTTCGCCTGGCCTAACGCGGAAATTGCGGTGATGGGCGCCAAGGGCGCGGTGGAGATCATCTTCCGCGAAGACAAGGGCGACCCGGAGAAGCTCGCCGCCAAGGAAGCCGAATACAAGGCACGGTTTGCCAACCCCTTTGTGGCGGGCGCACGCGGCTTCATTGACGATGTGATCCAGCCCCATGAAACCCGCAAGCGCATCTGCCGCTCGCTGCTGATGCTCAAGGACAAGAAGCTGGACAACCCGTGGCGCAAGCACGGGAACATCCCTCTGTAATTTTCGTCATGCGTGCCATGTCTTTCACGTTCGCTGGATCGGGCCTGTGGGGTACTACCTCGGGCCTGGGCGCGGGCCGTGGAAGGTTTGCCGCATTCGCTGGATCGGACCGTACGGGAATGGTCGCGGGGAGCGTGCGCGGCATCGGGCCGGGTGGGCACTTTGCTTCGTGTCCCCCGCGCTTCGCGCTCCTCCTTTACCTCCGCAAAGCACCCACCCGGCCCGATGCCGGTTCGGTGCGTGGGTGCGCTGGCCAGGAAACACCAAGGGTACGGCCCTTTGTGACCGGGGCCGAGACCACACTCAGGTTCAGCCGTGGATGTGGTGAGCCTGGCGCAGCGAAGTTAAGGAGGAGCCGACCGCAGGTCGGCGGGGGACATGAGCGGAGGCAGGCGCGCCGCAGCCACGGCGTGCGCAAGCCCATGTGAACGCCAGCAAGCTATCCAGTGGCTTTGCGCAAACAAGCAGCAAGCACCACGACCGAATCACACTGAAAGTCACTCCCATTTAGGAGACCGAGATGTTCAAGAAAATTCTGATTGCCAATCGCGGAGAAATCGCCTGCCGCGTCATCAAGACCGCCAAGAAGATGGGCATTGCCACGGTGGCGGTGTATTCCGAGGCAGACAAGGACGCGCGCCATGTGGCCCTGGCCGATGAGGCTGTGTTGTTGGGCCCGGCGCCCTCACGCGAGTCGTACCTAGTGGCCGACAAAATCATTGCCGCCTGCAAGGCGACCGGCGCTGAAGCGGTGCATCCGGGCTACGGCTTTTTGTCGGAGAACGAAGGCTTTGCCAAGCGCTGTGAAGAAGAAGGCATTGCCTTCATTGGCCCCAAGCACTACAGCATTGCGGCCATGGGCGACAAGATTGCGTCCAAGAAGCTGGCCAATGAGGCCAAGGTCAACACCATTCCGGGCTACAACGATGCCATCGACACCCCCGAACAGGCGGTCGAGATTGCCAAGGGCATTGGCTACCCGGTGATGATCAAGGCCTCGGCTGGTGGTGGTGGCAAGGGCCTGCGCGTGGCCTTTAACGACAAAGAAGCCTTTGAAGGCTTCTCATCTTGCCGCAACGAAGCCCGCAACAGCTTTGGCGACGACCGCGTCTTCATTGAAAAGTACGTGCTGGAGCCGCGTCACATTGAGATCCAGGTGCTGGGCGACAGCCACGGCAATGTGGTCTATCTGCATGAGCGCGAGTGCTCTATTCAGCGCCGCCACCAAAAGGTGATCGAAGAGGCACCGTCGCCCTTCATCTCCGAGGCGACCCGCAAGGCTATGGGCGAGCAGGCCGTGGCCTTGGCCAAGGCCGTGAAGTATCAGTCTGCCGGGACGGTGGAGTTTGTGGTCGGCAAAGACCAAGACTTCTACTTCTTGGAGATGAACACCCGCCTGCAGGTGGAGCACCCGGTCACGGAGTGCATCACCGGGCTGGACCTGGTGGAGCAAATGATCCGCGTTGCTGCCGGTGAGAAGCTGGGCTTCACCCAGGCGGACCTGAAGCGTGAAGGCTGGGCCATCGAGTGCCGCATCAACGCGGAAGATCCCTTCCGCAACTTCCTGCCCTCGACGGGGCGCTTGGTGCGCTACCAGCCGCCTGCACAGCAGTTGGAGCAGTCGGTCCAGACCCTGCAAGGCGCGGCCTATGCCGATGGCAAGTTTGGTGGTGTGCGCGTGGACACCGGCGTCTATGAAGGCGGCGAGATCCCGATGTTCTATGACTCGATGATTGCCAAGCTCATCGTGCATGGCAAGGACCGCAACGATGCGATTGCCAAGATGCGAGAGGCCCTCAATGGCTTTGTGATCCGCGGCATCAGCAGCAACATCCCCTTCCAAGCCGCACTGCTGGCTCACCCCAAGTTCGTGACGGGGGCCTTCAACACCGGCTTCATCGCCGAGCACTATGCCCAGGGCTTCAAGGCCGAAGACGTGCCTCATGATGACCCGCTGTTCTTGGTCGCCTTGGCCGCCTTTGTGCGCCGCAAGGCGCGCGAGCGCGCAGCGCGCATCAGCGGTCAGTTGCCTGGCCACGGGGTGCAAGATGGCCCGGACTTGGTGGTGGTGCAACTCGGCGCCGAAGGCCAGCACACGCACCATGAGGTCAAGGTGCCGGTGTTCGACAACGTCCGTGGCGCGGCTGACGTGCAGGTGGGCGGCAAGACCTATGCCATTCAAAGCCAGACCAAGCTGGGCGAGTTGCTGATGACCGGCACGGTCAATGGCAAGGCCTTCAGCGCGCAGGTTGAGCGCGTGGCCGGCAAGAACCCGCTGGCCTTGCGCGTGGTGCACAACGGCACACAGTTGGATGCCTTGGTGCTGCTGCCGCGAGCGGCTGAGCTGTTCAAGCTCATGCCTTACAAAGCACCGCCCGATCTCTCCAAGTTCTTGCTCTCGCCCATGCCGGGCCTGTTGGTGGACGTGGCGGTGAGCGTGGGCCAAAAGGTCTTGGCCGGGGAAAAACTGGCAGTCATCGAGGCCATGAAGATGGAGAACATCTTGGTGGCCACGCAAGACTGCGTGGTCAAAGAAGTGCGGGCCAGCAAGGGCGAGAGCCTGAGCGTCGATCAAGCCATCTTGTCTTTTGAATAGGCCCCCAGGCTCACTGGCGTTCGCCACCCCCCAAGGGGGCTCTGGCAGTGGCCCGGCGAAGCCGGCTCCACGCCAGCGACCGGGTGGGGTGGTGGCCGTGCCGAAGTGATGAAACCTTTACGCTATGAATAAACCTTTTAAGATTCTTGGCATCCAACAGATTGCCATTGGTGGCCCCAGCAAAGACAAGCTCAAGAGTTTGTGGGTGGACATGCTGGGCCTGAGCGTCAAGAGCACGTTTGTCTCTGAGCGTGAAAACGTCGACGAGGACATCTGCGCACTGGGCAGCGGCCCCACCGCGGTGGAGGTGGACTTGATGCAGCCGCTGGATCCGGACAAGAAGCCGGCCGTGCACACCACGCCGCTGAACCATGTGGGCCTGTGGGTGGATGATCTGCCCAAGGCCGTGGAGTGGATGAGCGCCAATGGGGTGCGCTTTGCGCCCGGCGGTATCCGCAAAGGTGCGGCAGGCTTTGACATTTGCTTCATTCACCCTAAGGGGAACGACGAGTTCCCGGTGGGGGGCGAGGGCGTGCTGATCGAATTGGTGCAGGCGCCGCCTGAGGTGATCACTGCGTTGGGCTGATCCCGCGCACGCTTGAGCGCTGCCTTGACAGTGCAGCGTCAGGCATTCGCAGTGCAATGAGGGCTGTCGTTGCGGCCCTCGCATCCTTCGCACTGCTCCAGGAGACAAAACATGACGAATTACGCTGACTTCCATCGCCGCTCCATTCAGGACCGCGATGGCTTTTGGACCGAGCAGGCTGCGCTCATCGATTGGCACAAGCCTTATGAGCAAGTGTGCGACTACAGCAAGCCGCCGTTTGCCACTTGGTTCAAGGGCGGCGAAACCAACCTGTGCCACAACGCGGTGGATCGGCACCTGAAGGACCGTGCGGACCAAAACGCGCTGATCTTTGTCTCGACCGAGACCAACACCGAAAAGGCCTATTCCTTCCGTGAGCTGCACGCTGAAGTGCAGCGCATGGCCGCCATCTTGAAGGCGCAAGGCGTGGCCAAAGGCGACCGCGTGTTGATCTACATGCCCATGATTGCCGAAGCCGCATTCGCAATGCTGGCCTGTGTGCGCATTGGGGCCATTCACTCTGTGGTGTTTGGCGGCTTTGCCAGCCACTCGCTGGCCAGCCGCATTGAAGATGCGCAGCCCAAGGTCATCATCAGTGCCGACGCCGGCATGCGCGGTGGCAAAGTGGTGCCCTACAAGCATCTGCTGGACGAGGCCATCAGCCTCTCCAGCCACAAGCCTGCCAAGGTCTTGATGGTCAACCGCGGCCTGGCTGACCTGGCCCCGGTGGCGGGCCGTGATGTGGACTACGCCGCTGAGCGCGCGCAGGTCATGGACACCGTGGTGCCGTGCGAATGGGTTGCCAGCGACCACCCCAGCTACATCCTCTACACCAGTGGCACCACCGGCAAGCCCAAGGGCGTGCAGCGCGACACGGCGGGCTACACCGTGGCATTGGCCGCGTCCATGAAGCACATCTACATGGGCAACCCGGGGGAGGCCTACTTCTCCACCAGCGACATCGGCTGGGTGGTGGGCCACAGCTACATCATCTACGGCCCGCTGATCAACGGCATGGCCACCATCATGTACGAAGGCCTGCCCATCCGCCCCGATGCGGGCATCTGGTGGAGCCTCGTTGAGAAGTACAAGGTCTCGGTGATGTTCTCGGCGCCCACGGCGGCCCGGGTGCTCAAGAAGCAAGACCCCGCTTATCTGACCAAGTACGACCTGTCGTCCTTGAAGGCGCTCTTCTTGGCGGGCGAGCCGCTGGATGAGCCGACGGCCTCGTGGATTGGCGGCGCGCTGAACAAGCCCATCATCGACAACTACTGGCAGACCGAAACCGGCTGGCCCATCATGGCCATTTGCAATGGCGTCGAGAAGGCCCCGACCAAGTTCGGTTCGCCCGGCAAGGCGGTGTATGGCTATGACGTCAAGCTCATTGACGAGAACACCGGCGCCGAGATCACCGAACCGAACCAGAAGGGCGTGATTGCCGTTGAAGGCCCGCTGCCCCCAGGCTGCTTGCAAACGGTGTGGGGTGATGATGCGCGTTATGTGAAGACCTATTGGTCCAGCATTCCGGGCAAAGTGATGTACAGCACCTTCGACTGGGGGGTGAAAGACGCTGACGGCTATTTCTACATCCTGGGCCGGACCGACGACGTGATCAATGTGGCGGGTCACCGCTTGGGCACGCGTGAGATTGAAGAAAGCATCTCCAGTCACCCGAATGTCGCCGAAGTGGCGGTGGTGGGCGTGGCAGACCAACTCAAGGGCCAAGTCGCCGTGGCCTTTGCGGTGCTGAAAGATCCTTCGCAAGCCGACACGCCGGAAGCTGCGCTGAAGTTGGAAGGCGCCATCATGAGGGTGGTGGACGACCAACTCGGTGCGGTGGCTCGCCCAGCTCGCGTGCGCTTTGTGTCCGTGCTGCCCAAGACCCGCTCGGGCAAGCTGCTGCGCCGTGCCATTCAGGCCGTGTGCGAAGGCCGCGACCCCGGCGACTTGACCACCATGGAAGACCCCGCAGCGCTGCAGCAGGTCAAGGATTCTGTGGCCCGCTGAGCGGCCTTCAGCTTCCGCCAGATCAGCCGCCATCCCCACCGGGTTGGCGGCTTTTTTCTTCATCAAATCCCCGATCTTTTCGCATTGTGAGATGTGAGGGGCAAAAAATGAAATTCGGACAGGTGCAAGAAAGCAAAATCAGGCATCGTCTTGAGTTGGCCGCGCCGAGACACGTGGCCTGTTTCACTTCACTTCTACAAGCCGGAGCATCGTCATGAGCGACAAGCAGCCCACCATCATCTACACCCTGACCGATGAGGCGCCGCTGCTGGCGACCCACGCCTTCTTGCCCATCGTGCGGACGTTTGCAGGTGCCGCAGGGGTGAACGTGGAGACGAGCGACATCTCGGTGGCCGCACGCATCTTGGGCCAGTTCCCTGATTACTTGACCGAAGAGCAACGTGTGCCAGACAACCTGGCTGAGCTCGGCAAGCTGACCCTCAAGGCCGAGGCCAACATCATCAAGCTGCCCAACATCAGTGCGTCGGTGTCGCAGCTGATGGCCGCCATCAAGGAATTGCAGGCCAAGGGTTATGCGATTCCCGACTTTCCTGAGAATCCCAAGGACGACAAGGAAAAAGACATCCGCGCGCGCTACAACAAGTGCATTGGCAGCGCCGTGAACCCTGTGCTGCGTGAAGGCAACTCGGACCGCCGCGCGCCCAAGGCCGTCAAGGAATACGCTCGCAAGAACCCGCACAGCATGGCGGAGTGGAGCCAAGCGTCTCGCTCGCACGTCTCGCACATGCACCATGGCGACTTCTATCACGGCGAAAAGTCCATGACGCTGGACCGCGCGCGCGATGTGAAGATGGAGCTGATCACCAAGAGCGGCAAGACCATTGTGCTGAAGCCCAAGGTCTCGCTGCTGGATCGCGAAGTCATCGACTCGATGTTCATGAGCAAAAAGGCCTTGCTGGACTTCTACGAGAAGGAGATCGAGGACGCACGCAAGACTGGCGTGATGTTCTCGCTGCACGTCAAGGCAACGATGATGAAGGTCTCGCACCCCATCGTGTTCGGCCATTGCGTCAAGATTTTCTACAAGGACGCGTTTGAGAAGCACGCAGCGACCTTCAAGGAGCTGGGCATCAACGTCAACAACGGCATGGTCGATCTCTACAACAAGATCGCCACCCTGCCGCAGTCCAAGCAAGAAGAGATCAAGCGCGACCTGCACGCCTGCCATGAGCACCGGCCTGAGCTGGCCATGGTGGACTCGGCCAAGGGCATCACCAACTTCCACTCGCCTAACGACGTGATCGTGGACGCTTCCATGCCCGCGATGATCCGCAACGGCGGCAAGATGTGGGACGCTAACGGCCGACTCAAGGATGTCAAGGCCGTGATGCCCGAGTCGACCTTTGCTCGCATCTACCAGGAGATGATCAACTTCTGCAAGTGGCATGGCGCGTTCGACCCCCGCACCATGGGCACCGTGCCCAACGTGGGCCTGATGGCTCAGCAGGCTGAAGAGTACGGCTCTCACGACAAGACGTTTGAGATCCCTGAAGACGGTGTGGCCAACATCACCGACATCAACACCGGTGAAGTGCTGATGAGCCAAAACGTGGAAGAGGGCGACATCTGGCGCATGTGCCAGTGCAAGGACGCCGCCATCCGCGACTGGGTCAAGCTGGCTGTGACGCGTGCACGCAATTCCGGCATGCCGGTGGTGTTCTGGCTCGACCAGTACCGCCCGCACGAGGCGCAGCTGATCACCAAGGTCAAGATGTACCTGCACGAGCACAACACGGCCGGTCTGGACATCCAGATCATGAGCCAGGTGCGTGCGATGCGTTACACCCTGGAGCGCGTGATCCGCGGCCTGGACACCATCAGCGCCACCGGCAACATCTTGCGCGACTATCTGACCGACCTGTTCCCCATCATGGAGCTGGGCACCTCGGCCAAGATGTTGTCCATCGTGCCGCTGATGGCCGGTGGTGGCATGTATGAAACCGGCGCTGGCGGCTCTGCACCCAAGCATGTGCAGCAGTTGGTGGAGGAGAACCACCTGCGCTGGGATTCTCTCGGTGAGTTCTTGGCGCTGGCCGTGAGCTTGGAGGATCTGGGCATCAAGACTGGCAACGCCCGCGCCAAGCTGCTGGCCAAGACGCTGGATGCAGCCACCGGCAAGCTCTTGGATAACAACAAGGGCCCCAGCCCCAAGACCGGCCAGTTGGACAACCGTGGCAGCCAGTTCTACTTGGCCATGTACTGGGCCCAAGAGTTGGCGGCGCAAACCGAAGACGCGGCCTTGGCGCAGCAGTTTGCGGGCCTGGCCAAGAGCTTGGCAGACAACGAGGCCACCATCATTGCCGAGCTGGCGGCTGTGCAAGGCAAGCCGGCGGACATTGGCGGCTACTACCTGGCCGATTTGGCCAAGGTGACGGCCGTGATGCGCCCCAGCGAAACGCTGAACAAAGCCTTGGCCTCCTTGGCTTGATAAGCTCAGCAACCCGCTAACAAAGGCCACCCTCGGGTGGCCTTTTTTCCAGATGCGCCACGACCTCACGACCCTCAACCTTGTGCTGGCCATTGCCGAGTCGCGCAGCATCACGCGTGCGGCCGAGCGCGAGCATCTGGCCCTGGCGGCCGCCTCCAAGCGCTTGAGCGACTTGGAGACGCGACTGGGGGTGAAGCTGTTTGAGCGCCGCGCCCGCGGTGTGGAGCCCACCGAGGCCGGCCGCGCCTTGGTGCGTCACATCCGCAGCCTCCATGCCTCACTGCACGCGCTGGAGAGCGAGGTGATGGAGTTCAGCCGCGGCATCAAGGGGCATTTGCGCATTGCGGCCAATGCGGGCGCGATTGCCGAATGCTTGCCGGGCGATCTGGCGGCCTTTGCCCGGGCCCATCCGCAGATCCGCATCAGCCTGGAAGACCTGACCAGCGCCGAAGTGCAAACCGCGGTCGCCGAGGGCCGGGCGGACGTGGGTGTGTTTGCTCCGCCGCTGCACGACAAGCACTTGCTGACTTGGCCCTATCGCGCCGGTCGCCTGGTCGCCTTGGTGCCCAAGGGCCATGTGTTGGCGCGCAGCTTTCAGGGCACGGCAGGTGTCAGCTTTGAGGCCTTGCTGGACTTTGACATGGTGGGTCTGCACATCGGAGCCTCGGTGCATGAGTTGATGTTGCAGCGCGCTTTGGAGCGCGGGCGCACGCTGAATGCGCGTCTGCAGGTGCGCGGTTTCGATGCCATCGCCCAGCTGGTCGGTGCAGGCTTGGGCGTGGCCGTGCTGCCGGAAGCCGTGGCGCGCCGCTTTGCCAGCCTGTTTGCCATTGACGTGTTGCCCCTGGACGAGCCTTGGGCCAGCCGGCGCTACCTGATTGCGGCACGCGATGTGGCGCAAGGGGAGGGTGCTGCGGCGCGCGCCGAAGCCGAGCGCGCACTGCAGCAACTGTCGCTGCCCGCCGTGGTGCAGCGCTTTGTAGAGGCCTTGCTGTCGGCCGGGAGCACTCAGGCTTCGTGATTGGCGAAGCCTTGCTTCACAATCCCCGTGTGCGCTGTGGGTAGCCTTCGCGCATCATTCGTTCTGCGATGGGCATGTGGTTCCGGGCTTACCGGCCCCCAATACCCACCACCCTTGAGCGCTTGACCACAGCGGCCTTGAGTGGCGTGCGGAAGGTCAGGACTGCAGGCGCATCGCATCCATCGGCCATGCCATCACCTCGGCTGCCTCCTTCACAGGAGGCGGCCGCGCGTTCGTTGAAAAGGCCGACAATCCGGGGTCGGGCGGCACCAGCCTTGTGCCTGGGCTGCCCACCCCGATCACCGCAAGACCAATTCCGCCATGACCGCACGCACCCTTTACGACAAGCTGTGGGACGAGCACGTCGTCCACACTGAAGAAGACGGCACTGCCACGCTCTACATCGACCGCCACCTGGTGCACGAAGTCACCAGCCCGCAGGCGTTTGAAGGGCTGGAGATGGCGGGGCGCAAGATCTGGCGCCTGTCGGCCAACTTGGCCGTCAGCGACCACAACGTGCCCACCACCGACCGCAGCCAAGGCATTGCAGACCCCATCTCCAAGCTGCAAGTGGACACGCTGGATGCAAACTGCGACCGCCATGGCGTGACCCAGTTCAAGATGAACGATGTGCGCCAAGGCATTGTTCACGTCATCGGCCCCGAACAAGGCGCCACGCTGCCGGGCATGACGGTGGTTTGCGGCGACAGCCATACCTCCACCCACGGTGCTTTTGGTGCGCTGGCCCACGGCATCGGCACTTCTGAGGTCGAGCATGTGCTCGCGACCCAGACCCTGCTGGCCAAGAAGGCCAAGAACATGCTCGTCAAGGTCGAGGGCCAGGTCGCCAAGGGCGTGGGCGCCAAGGACATCGTGCTGGCCATCATTGGCAAGATCGGCACCGCCGGCGGCACGGGCTACACCATTGAATTCGCTGGCGCCGCCATTCGCGCGCTGAGCATGGAAGGCCGCATGACGGTCTGCAATATGGCCATCGAGGCCGGTGCCCGCGCGGGCTTGGTGGCAGTGGACGAAACCACACTGCGCTATGTGCAAGGCCGCCCTTTCAGCCCCACCGGCGTAGAGCTGGAGCAGGCCTTGGCCTACTGGCGCACCCTGCACTCGGACGAAGGCGCGTTCTTCGACAAGGTGGTGGAGTTGGATGCCGCTCAGATCAAGCCGCAAGTCACCTGGGGCACCAGCCCGGAGATGGTGCTGTCCATCGAAGACCGGGTGCCGGACCCCGACAAAGAAAAGGATGCGGTCAAGCGCGGTGCCATCGAGCGCGCGCTGCAGTACATGGCGCTGGAGCCCAACAAGGCCTTGGCCGATGTGCGCATCGATAAGGTCTTTATCGGCTCTTGCACCAACAGCCGCATTGAAGACATGCGCGAGGCCGCCGAGGTGGTCAAGCGCGTGGGCGGCCGCATTGCCGCCAACGTCAAGCTGGCGCTGGTGGTGCCCGGCTCGGGTCTGGTCAAGGCGCAGGCCGAGGCCGAAGGCCTGGACAAGGTCTTCAAGGCCGCGGGGTTCGAGTGGCGCGAGCCGGGCTGCAGCATGTGCTTGGCCATGAACGCGGACCGACTGGAGCCGGGCGAGCGCTGTGCCTCCACCAGCAACCGCAACTTTGAAGGCCGCCAGGGCGCGGGGGGGCGCACCCATCTGGTGAGCCCGGCGATGGCGGCTGCAGCGGCCATGGCCGGTCACTTTGTAGACGTTCGTCGCGTGGCCTGAACAGGGCCTCTTTCCGTTGATCAAGGAGTCTTTTCATGCGCACCTTCACTGCATTGATCTTGATCTTGGTGCTGACGGCGCTGGCCGGCTGCAACACCATGGAAGGCCTGGGCAAAGACATTCAAAAAGCTGGTGAGTCGCTGGAAGGCGCCGCCAAGAAGAAGTAAGACCATGCAAGCATTCACCCTGCACAAGGGCCTGGTGGCCCCGATGGACCGTGAGAACGTCGACACCGACGCCATCATTCCCAAGCAATTCCTGAAGTCGATCAAGCGGACGGGCTTTGGCCCCAATCTGTTCGACGAATGGCGTTATCTGGATGCGGGTGAGCCCGGGCAAGACCCGGCAAGCCGCAAGCCCAACCCCGACTTCGTGTTGAACCAGCCGCGCTACCAAGGGGCCAGCGTGCTCTTGGCACGCAACAACTTTGGCTGCGGCTCCAGCCGCGAGCATGCGCCTTGGGCGCTGGAGCAATATGGCTTTCGCGCCATCATTGCGCCCAGCTTCGCCGACATCTTTTTCAACAACTGCTTCAAGAACGGCGTGCTGCCGATTGCGCTGTCTGAGTCGCAAGTCGCGGCCTTGTTCGACGAGGTGCATGCCTTTCCGGGCTATCAGTTGACGATCGATCTGCCGCGGCAGGTGGTGATCAAAGCCGATGGCACGGAGCTGCCCTTCGAGGTGCAGGCTTTCCGCAAGTACTGCCTTGTCAACGGTTTTGACGACATCGGCCTGACGCTGCGCCATGCCGACAAGATCAAGGCCTTTGAGGCCGAGCGCTTGGCCAAGATGCCTTGGCTCGCGACGCGTCTGGTCGGATAAACACTTTTCAAGAGATTTAAGTCATGGCGATGAAGATTGCAGTGCTGCCGGGTGACGGCATCGGAACCGAGATCGTGGCCGAGGCCGTGCGCGTGCTGAACGTGCTGGACCTGCCGTTTGAGATGGAAGAGGCCAAGGTGGGTGGTGCCGCCTACGAGGCTCACGGCCACCCGCTGCCTGAGAGCACGCTGGCGCTGGCCAAGGCGGCCGACGCCATCCTCTTCGGTGCGGTGGGCGACTGGAAGTACGACACGCTGGAGCGCCGCCTGCGCCCCGAGCAGGCGATTTTGGGCTTGCGCAAGGAATTGGGCTTGTTTGCCAACTTCCGCCCAGCCCTGTGCTACGAGCAATTGACCCATGCGTCCAGCCTCAAGCCGGAGCTGGTGGCAGGCTTGGACATTCTCATCATCCGCGAGCTGACGGGTGACATCTACTTTGGGCAGCCGCGCGGGCGCCGTATTGCCACCGACGGCCACTTCCCTGGTGCTGAAGAAGCGTTTGACACCATGCGCTACAGCCGCCCGGAGATCGAGCGCATTGCCCATGTGGCCTTCCAAGCGGCGCGCAAGCGCAGCAAGAAGGTCACCAGCGTCGACAAGGCCAATGTGCTGGAGACTTTCCAGTTCTGGAAGGACGTGGTCACCGAGGTCCACAAAGAGTACCCCGATGTCGAGCTGGAGCACATGTACGTGGACAACGCGGCCATGCAACTGGTGCGCGCGCCCAAGAAGTTCGATGTGGTGTTCACCGGCAATATGTTCGGCGACATCCTCTCGGACGAAGCCGCCATGTTGACCGGCTCCATCGGCATGCTGCCCTCGGCCTCGCTGAACGCCCAGAACCAGGGTTTGTATGAGCCCAGCCACGGCAGCGCGCCCGACATCGCTGGTAAGGGTATTGCAAACCCACTGGCTACAATACTGTCTGCTGCCATGATGCTCCGTTTCTCACTCCAACAGCCTGAAGCTGCCGACCGTATCGAGTCGGCGGTTCGTGCTGTGCTGTCTGCGGGCTTGCGCACCGCCGACATTTGGAGCGACGGCACCCAGAAGGTGAGCACGCGCGAGATGGGTGATGCCGTGGTTGCGGCCATCACCGGTAAAACCATCATTACCAAAACCACCAAGAGCTGATCGCTCGGTGTCGTCTCGCCCCAACCCCTGGACCCGGCGATACGAGCCGGGGAAGAGAGGGTCTGGGAATTTTCAAGGAATCTGAAAATGGCTCTCGTAGGTTTGGTCGGCTGGCGCGGCATGGTCGGCTCTGTCTTGATGGATCGCATGGTCGCTGAAGGCGACTTCGATCTCATCGAACCCCTGTTCTTCTCCACGTCCAACTCGGGCGGCAAGGCTCCGGCCATGGCGAAGAACGAAACCACGCTGCAAGACGCGTATGACATCAGCGCGCTGAAGCGCTGCGACATCATCATCACCGCGCAAGGTGGCGACTACACCACCGCCGTCTTCCCCAAGCTGCGCGCCGAAGGCTGGAATGGCCACTGGATCGACGCCGCGTCGACCCTGCGCATGGAGAAGGACGCCGTCATCATTCTCGACCCGGTCAATATGCCGGTCATCAAGAATGCACTGACCGCCGGCGGCAAGAACTGGGTGGGCGGCAACTGCACTGTCAGCTGCATGCTGATGGGCGTGGGCGCCTTGTACAAGGCTGGCCTCGTGGAGTGGATGTCCACCCAAACCTACCAAGCGGCGTCGGGCGGCGGTGCTCAGCACATGCGCGAGCTGCTGACACAGTACGGCACCCTGAATGCGTCGGTGCGGGCCTTGCTGGACGACCCCAAGAGCGCCATTTTGGAGATCGACCGCCAAGTCATCGCCAAGCAGCGCAGCCTGTCTGCCGAAGAAACCGCCAACTTTGGCGTGCCGCTGGGTGGCTCGCTGATTCCTTGGATCGACAAAGACCTGGGCAATGGTCAGTCCAAGGAAGAGTGGAAGGGCATGGCCGAAACCAACAAGATCTTAGGGCTGGGCGAGGGCTTCGGCTCCGCGCCCATCCCGGTCGATGGCTTCTGCGTGCGCGTGGGGGCCATGCGCTGCCACAGCCAGGCCCTGACCTTCAAGCTCAAGAAGGACGTGCCGGTGGCAGACATTGAAGCCATGATCGCGGCCGACAACCCCTGGGCCAAGGTCGTCCCCAATACCCGCGAGGCGACGATCAAAGATCTGACCCCCGTGGCCGTGACCGGCACCATGACCATTCCGGTCGGCCGCATCCGCAAACTGGCCATGGGCCCGGAGTATGTGGGCGCATTTACGATTGGTGACCAATTGCTTTGGGGGGCCGCCGAGCCGCTGCGCCGCATGTTGCGCATCCTGCTCGACGCTTGAAATTCCAATCCTGGCAAGCCTTAGCGCCCCGTTGTCCAAGGACAACAGGGCGCTGGTGAGCACTGCGCACAGTGACCGCTCCTCGCCAGATCATGTGAAGCATGAGCTTGGCAGGCTATATGCTTGATGCTATGGTGTTTTCTTTGCATGCTGGCCCGAGGGTAAGGGCCAGTTTGCGTGGAAGACCGTTGTTGGCGAGTCTGAATCTCCATGTCGGATGATCAGCCTCGCCGGTCGCGTTTGGGAGACGCCTTGAAACACCCCTTGTTCCTGGCCAATAGGCCTACGCTTTCGGCAGTGGCTGCTGTGGCCATGCTGCTCGTTCATTCGGGGGCCTCGGCGCTGAGCCTCGGCAGGCTTTCGGTCCAATCGTCGCTGGGTGAACCCTTGCGCGCCGAAGTGGACATCACCAGCATCACGCCGGACGAAGCCGCCTCCCTGCGCGCCAGTTTGGCCTCCCCAGACGCATTCCGTGCCGCCGGTGTTGATTTCAACGCGGCCTTGGCCGGGGCCAAAGTCTCTTTGGGTAAAAAGGCAGACGGTCGCTCGGTGATCCGCATCAGCGGCGATCGGTCCATGTCCGAGCCCTTTGTGGACATGGTGTTGGACTTCGCCTGGAACGGCGGCAAGCTGCAGCGCTCCTACACCTTGCTGATCGATCCCCCCACCCGCGTCAGCGAAACGCCTGCGCCAGTGCTGACGTCCCCTGCGCTGTCTGCAGCGCCTGTGGTCGCTACGCCGCTGCCGCCTGTCGCCTCCTCGCCCAGTCGTGCCCCAGCACCAGCTGCGGTCGTGGCGGCCGAGCCGGCAGAGGCGCCCGCCCCCAAGGCAGTCGGCAAGGCCAAGGCCAAGCCTGAACCCAAGCCACAGCCCGTCGCCAAAGAGACAGATGCGGTGGCGCCGCCCTCCGCCTCGGCCGACAACTACAAGGTCAAGCAGGGCGACACCCTGTCGTCGATTGCCGCCCGTCATGCCCAATCGGGCGTGTCTCTGGATCAAATGTTGGTGTCGCTCTACCGAGGCAACCCGCAGGCCTTCATGGGCAACAACATGAACCGGCTGAAGTCTGGCGTGGTGTTGAACGTGCCGGACGCGGCGGCGGCCAATGAGGTCAGCGCGCCCGAAGCGCGCAAAGTGATCCAAGCGCACAGCGCTGATTTCGCTGCCTTCCGCCAACAGCTGGCGCAGTCGGTGCCGTCGGTGCCGGTCAAGGAGTCCCCGCGTCAAGCCAAGGGCAAGGTCGAAGCGGCCGTCGAGGACCGCAAGGTCGCCTCCGCGCCTGCCACGCCCGACAAGCTGACCCTGTCACGGGGCAATGTGGCTGCCTCGGCGGCTGAGGCCAAGATCTCGAAAGAAGCCGAGCGCAAGGCTGCTGCAGCCCGCATGGCCGAATTGGCTCGCAACGTGGATGAGCTCAAGAAGCTCTCTGAAAAGCCCGCCACGCCGGTGGCCTCGAACACGACCAAGCCCACGTCGCCGGCTGCACCGGTGGCCGCACCGTCGCAGCCCCCCGTGACGTCGGTTCCGCCGGGCATTCCGGTGCCTAATGCCAAGCCCAACGCGCCGGTCATGCCGCCGGTCACGCCTGTGGCTTCTGCACCCGCACCAGCGCCGACGAAGCCGACGGTGGCGGCGTCCGCTCCAGCGTCTGCGCCTGTGGCGCCCAAGCCTGAGCCCGTCGCGTCTGCGCCTGCGGTGGTGGCGTCGCCGGCCTCAGCGGCCTCGGTGCCCAGTGTGTCGGTGCCGCCAGCGCCGGTGGTGGCCTCAGCACCCGTCGCACCGGCTTCTGCGGCTTCATCGACTGCAGTGGCTGCCGCGCCCGCCGCGCCGTCTGGCGTGTCTGAACCCACCTTCTTGGAGTCCCTCACCAACAATGACTACGTACTGCCTGGCGCGGTGGGCGTGGTCGCCTTGTTGGCGGGCTTGGGCTTGATGCGTCTGCGTCGCCGCTCGCAAGAGGGCAGTGAAACCTCCTTCTTGGAGAGCAAACTCCAGCCCGACTCCTTCTTCGGTGTCTCTGGCGGGCAGCGCGTCGACACGCGCGACGGCGCCAACAGTGCGGCGTCTTCCTCGCTGAGCTATTCGCTCAGCCAGTTGGATGCCATTGGTGATGTGGATCCGGTGGCTGAAGCCGATGTGTATCTGGCCTATGGCCGCGACCTCCAAGCCGAGGAAATCCTCAAGGAAGCGCTGCGCACCGACCCGAACCGCTCGGCGATTCGCCTCAAGCTCTTGGAGGTCTATGCCAAGCGCGCTGACGTGGCGGGCTTTGAGTCGCAAGCGCTCTTGTTGCGTGATGCGATCGGTGAGTCGGGCGACGATTGGCCCAAGGCGCAAGAGATGGGCCGCGGTATCGATCCTGGCAACCCCTTGTATGGACACGACGGCGGCGGCTCGGTCGACCTCGACACCTCCATGGAGCCTCTGGGCGACTTGAGAGATTCGCCGCCGACGCAGCCCGCGACGGACTTCATGCCCGCCGCCGAAGAGCCTGCGGCGCGTTTGTCCGATGACATGGACATCGATCTGGACATCGATCTGGATACGCCACCCGAGAACACTGGCTTGGAGGCCACTCGCCCTGCCGACCCGGACATGATGTTGGGTTTGGACACGGCGGCCAGCAAGCCGGCACCCGCACCCGTGGCCGACACCAAGCCAAGTGATTTGCCCGATCTGGACCTGTCGCTGGAGTTGCCGGACGCCCCCGCTTCGGTGTCGCCTGCGCCGGACAGTGGTTTCGACTTTGGCGACATCTCCCTGGATCTCGACCCGGTCAAGGAAGACGCTGGAGCGACGCCGTCGCAGCTGCCTGATGCGCCCCAGGCGCCTGAGGTCAGTGAAAGCGACGACGCCGACGATCCTCTGGCCCGCAAGCTCGAGCTGGCGGATGAGTTCCGCCGCATTGGCGACATCGAAGGCGCCAAGGACTTGCTGGACGAGGTCATTGCCCAGGCCAGCGGCCCGATGAAGGCTCGGGCACAAACCATGTTGGGCGAGCTTGGCTGACGCCTCTGTGAGGCCGCCGGACACTGAACCGGCGGCGCCCTCTCTCCCCTCGCAGCCGGGCCCCGCCCCGGCTGCTGTCTTTTCTGCATCTGCCGCCACCGCCACCACGCGACTGGCCTTGGGCGTCGCCTATCGCGGCGAGGCCTATCACGGCTGGCAAAGCCAGCCCAGTGGCCGCACGGTGCAAGACCATTTGGAAAAGGCCTTGAGCGCCTTTGCGGCCATGCCCGTCAGCACGCTGTGCGCAGGCCGCACTGACACCGGCGTGCACGGCTTGAACCAAGTGGTGCATCTGGACACGCCCTTGCAGCGCGAGCTGTTTTCTTGGGTGCGGGGGACTAACCGCTATTTGCCCCCCGACATTGCGGTGCAATGGGCTCGGGTCGTGCCGCCAGACTTCCATGCCCGCAACTGGGCGCGCCGGCGCCGCTATGCCTATCTGCTGCTGGAATCACCGGTGCGCCCCGCGCTGGAGCGCCATGCCTGCGGCTGGGTGTTCAAGCCCTTGGACGGCGAGGCCATGCGCGCCGCCGCCGCCCATCTGATCGGCGAGCACGACTTTTCATCGTTCCGCTCCATCGACTGTCAGGCCTTGTCCCCCGTGAAGCGCCTGGATGCCATCAGCATCACCCACCGGGGTGCCTACTGGCGCTTTGATGTGGCGGGCGTTGCCTTCCTCCATCACATGGTGCGCAACATCATGGGCTGCTTGGTGGCTGTGGGCACCGGCAGCCGCCCCCCTGAGTGGATGGCCGAGGTGCTGGCGGCGCGCTCGCGTGATGCGGCGGCGCCCACGTTTGCAGCCGATGGCCTCTACTTCATGGGCCCGAGCTACGACGCTCACCTTCAACTGCCGGAACACACCCCGGCCATGGACTGGTTGCCATGACCCGAATCAAGATTTGCGGCCTGACCCGCGAGGTCGATGTCGATGCCGCCGTCGCAGCGGGGGCAGACGCCCTTGGCTTTGTGCTGTACGCCAAGAGCGCGCGGGCCGTCACGCCAGACCGTGCCGCCGCCTTGGCCCAGCGCCTGCCACCTTTTGTGACGCCGGTGCTGCTCTTCGTCAACGCCACGGCGAGCGAGGTGGCGCAAGGTGTGCACGCGGTCCCCCACGCGCTGCTGCAGTTTCATGGCGACGAGTCGCCAGAAGACTGCGCAGCAGCAGCGCGCCCATACCTGCGGGCCGCCCGCATGGGGCCTGGGTTTGATTTGCTAGACTTCGCCTCTCGCTACCCCCAGGCCCAAGGCCTGCTCCTAGATGCCCATGTCGAGGGCTATGGTGGCGCTGGAAAGGTGTTCGATTGGTCGCTCATTCCCGCAAACGTGGGTTGTCCCCTCGTTTTATCTGGTGGGTTGAATCCTGCAAACGTGATCGATGGGATCACGCGCGTCCGGCCCTGGGCCGTTGACGTGAGCACTGGCGTAGAGCAGGCCAAAGGCATCAAGGATGCCGGCCTGATGCGCGAGTTTTGTGAGGCTGTGCGCGAGGCCGATGAACGACTCGCCTGCACGCCCCCATCCCCCTGACAGGATTGAACGATGTTTGCTTATGACCAGCCCGATGCTTCGGGCCACTTTGGCCGCTATGGCGGAAGCTTTGTCTCTGAAACCTTGGTGCATGCGCTCGACGAGCTGAAAGCCGCCTACGCGCACTACCGCAACGACCCGGCCTTTGTGGCCGAGTTCAAGAAGGAATTGGCGCACTTTGTGGGGCGGCCCAGCCCCATCTATCACGCCGAGCGCCTGAGCCGCGAGATCGGCGGCGCGCAAATCTTCCTGAAGCGCGAAGACCTGAACCACACCGGCGCGCACAAGGTCAACAACACCATTGGCCAAGCTTTGCTGGCCAAGCGCATGGGCAAGCCGCGCGTCATTGCCGAGACCGGCGCCGGCCAGCATGGCGTGGCCACCGCCACCATCTGCGCCCGTTATGGCTTGGAATGCATCGTCTACATGGGGGCGGAGGACGTGAAGCGCCAAAGCCCCAATGTCTACCGCATGCACCTGCTGGGCGCCACCGTGGTGCCGGTAGAGAGCGGCAGCAAGACCCTCAAAGACGCGCTCAACGAGGCCTTGCGTGACTGGGTCACCAACGTCGAGAACACCTTCTACATCATCGGCACGGTGGCCGGGCCCGCCCCTTATCCGGCCATGGTGCGTGACTTCCAGCGCGTGATCGGTGATGAGTGCCTGGTGCAAATGCCCGAGATGACCGGGCGCCAGCCCGACGCCGTCATTGCCTGCGTGGGCGGCGGCAGCAATGCCATGGGCATTTTCTACCCCTACATCCCGCACGAAGGCGTTCGGCTGATCGGCGTGGAAGCCGCAGGCTTGGGGCTGGACAGTGGCAAGCATGCCGCCAGCATCTCTGCCGGCTCGCCTGGCGTGCTGCATGGCAACCGCACCTATTTGCTGCAAGACGCCAACGGCCAAATCATCGAGACCCATTCGGTGTCAGCGGGCCTGGACTACCCCGGCGTCGGCCCAGAACATGCCTATTTGAACGACATCGGCCGGGCTGAATACGTGGGCATCACCGACGACGAAGCCCTGGCCGCCTTCCACCGGCTGTGCCGCACCGAGGGCATCATCCCCGCGCTGGAGTCCAGCCATGCCGTGGCTTATGCGATGAAGCTCGCCGCCACCATGCGCCCCGATCAGCAGTTGTTGGTCAATTTGTCGGGCCGTGGCGACAAGGACATCGGCACGGTGGCCGACCTGTCTCAGGCAGAGTTCTTCTGCCGCCCCTCGTGCAAAGGCCAGTCGGTCAAGGGCGGTGCCGAGCATGCCGTGAGCCTTCAAGCCCTGAAGGGAGCGTCAGCATGAGCCGGATTCAAGCCACTTTCGCCGCATTGGCGGCGCAGCAGCGCAAAGCCTTGATCCCTTACGTCTGCGCGGGCGACCCTTTTGGCGATGCGACCGTTGAGATCATGCACGCGCTGGCGGCTGGCGGGGCCGACGTGATCGAGCTGGGCGTGCCCTTCTCAGACCCTATGGCCGACGGTCCAGTGATCCAAAAATCCGCTGAACGCGCACTCGCACGTGGCGTCGGCATGGCCCAGGTGCTGGGCATGGTGCGTGAGTTCCGCCAGACCAATGCCAGCACGCCGGTGGTGCTGATGGGCTATGCCAACCCGGTGGAGCGCTACGACGGCCAACACGGCGCCGGCGCCTTTGTGCGCGACGCCGCTGCGGCCGGTGTCGACGGTGTGCTCATTGTTGACTATCCCCCTGAGGAGTGTGTGGAGTTTGCGGCCCAACTGCAGGCCCAGCACATGGACCTGATCTTCCTCTTGGCGCCTACCTCCACCGAGGCTCGCATGCGTCAAGTCGGCGAGATTGCGACGGGCTATGTCTACTACGTCTCGCTCAAGGGCGTGACGGGCTCGGGTGCCTTGGATACTGATGCGGTGGCCCAAGCCATCCCCAAAATCCGCCAGCACGTCAAGGTGCCAGTGGGTGTAGGCTTTGGCATTCGCGACGCCGCATCGGCCTCGGCCGTGGGCCGGGTGTCCGACGGGGTGGTGATAGGCTCGCGCCTGATCCAGATTCTGGAGACCCAAACGCGCGACAATGCGGCCCCAGCGGCCCGTCAATTCATGGCGGAGATCCGCACCGCATTAGACGCGCTGTGAATGACAGCGCTGTGACTGACGCACAGAGAAGGAGCTTGATCCATGAGTTGGCTGGAAAAACTACTGCCCCCGAAGATTCAGCACACCGACCCGGCTGACCGCCGCTCGGTGCCCGAGGGCTTGTGGATCAAATGCCCCTCCTGTGAGTCGGTGCTCTACAAGACCGACCTCGAAGAAAACCTCAACGTCTGCCCCAAGTGCGACCACCACCACCGCATCGGTGCGCGGGCGCGTCTGAATGCCTTCTTGGACGCCGAAGGGCGCTACGAAATTGGCCAAGAGGTCTTGCCGGTCGATGCGCTGAAGTTCAAGGACAGCAAGAAGTACCCCGAGCGCCTCAAGGGCGCGCTCGAATCCACCGGCGAAACCGACGCCATGGTGGTCATGGGTGGTGCCGTGATGAGCGTGCCGGTGGTGGCCGCTTGCTTTGAGTTCGACTTTATGGGCGGCTCCATGGGCTCGGTGGTCGGCGAGCGCTTTGTGCGTGGCGTCGAGACTGCGGTCGAGCAAAAGGTGCCCTTTATTTGCTTCACCGCCTCGGGCGGCGCCCGCATGCAAGAGGGCTTGTTCAGCCTGCTGCAGATGGCCAAGACCAATGCCGCATTGACCCGCTTGGCCAAAGCCAAGCTGCCCTACATCAGTGTGCTGACCGACCCCACCATGGGCGGCGTGTCGGCCAGCTTTGCTTTTGTGGGCGATGTGGTGATTGCCGAGCCCAAGGCGCTGGTCGGATTTGCGGGGCCGCGCGTGATCGAAAACACCGTGCGCGAAAAGCTGCCCGAAGGCTTCCAGCGCGCCGAGTTCTTGATCACCAAGGGCGCGGTCGACATGATTCTCGACCGCCGCCAACTGCGCGAGAGCATTGCCCGTCAATTGGCGATGCTGCAGCGCCAGTCGGCCGACGCGGTCGCCTGAGACTGAGCCCACTGAATCCTCGCTGAACCGCGCCCTTTGGCGAGCCCACGCCCCAGCCATGAGTTGGGGCGTTTTTACTTGAGAAGCACAACATGCCGACCACCTTGGCCGACTGGCTGGCCCATGCCGAAAAGGCGCACGCGGTGTCGATGGAGCTGACCCGCGACAAAGTCAATTTCACGCTGGAGCGGGTGCGGGCTGTCAAGGACCGCATGGGCTTGCGCTTTGACTGCCCCGTCATCAGTGTGGCGGGCACCAATGGCAAGGGCTCGACCTGCGCCATGCTCGACAGCATGGCTCGCGCAGCGGGCTACAAGGTCGGCCTGTTCTCAAAGCCGCATTTGGTGCACTTTGAAGAGCGCTGCCGGGTCAATGGCGAGATGGTGTCGGGCGACAGCTTGGCTGAGCACTTCGCGCGGGTCGAAGCGGCCCGAGGCGACACGGTGCTGTCCTACTTCGAGTTCACCTTTTTGGCCATCGTCAGCCGCCTCATTGCCGAAGCACCGGACTTGGTGATCTTGGAGGTGGGCTTGGGCGGGCGCTTGGATGCCGTCAACATTTTTGACGCGGACGTGGCGGTGATCACCACCATCGACCTGGACCATGTGGAGTACTTGGGCCCCGACCGAGAGAGCATTGGGCGCGAGAAGGCGGGCATTCTGCGAGCCGGCCGTCCGGCCATCGTGGCCGACCCCGTGCCGCCTGCCAGCGTGGTGGCGGCGGCTGAAGGCCTGGGCGCTGATCTGTGGCTGGTCGGGCGCGACTTCAACCAAGCCGGCGACCGCCAGCAATGGGCCTGGAGTGGCCGTGGCCGCCGCTATCACAGCCTGGCCTACCCAGCCTTGCGGGGGGCTAACCAGTTGCTCAACGCAGCCGGCGCCATTGCGGCCTTGGAGGCGCTGCGGGATCGCCTGCCGCTGACAGCTCAGGCGGTGCGCTTGGGCCTGGCCACCGTGGATCTGCCCGGGCGTTTCCAGATCGTGCCCGGTCAGCCGGCCATGGTCTTGGACGTGGCCCACAACCCGCAAAGCGTCTCGGCCTTGGCGCTGAATTTGGATCAAATGGGCTTCTTCCCGCGCACCCGGGCCGTGTTCGGGGCCATGCACGACAAAGACTTGGCGGGCGTGCTCGCCCGCATCGCGCCCTTGGTGGACGGCTGGTACCTGAGCGACCTGCCGCTGGCGCGCGCTGCCCAGGCCGATGACTTGGCAGCCTTGGTGCGTGGCCTAACCCCCGCGCCACAGTGGGTGAGCACCCACCCAAACCCCTCCGATGCCCTCTATGCCGCGCTCTTGGCCTCAGACCCGGCTGATAGAATCGTGGTCTTCGGCTCGTTCTATACCGTGGGCGGCGTGCTGGAGAAGGGCCTGCCACGGCTCAGTGCCCCACATCAGGCCTGAGCTGCAGTCGCGTTGCAAGCACATGTCAGCTTTGCAGGCGGTTTGGCGGCCTTCAGCGGGTCTTGTTGAAAGGCTCGCTGGTCCGTGTGGGTGGCAAGGCTGATTGCTCGGCCTGGACACTTGCGGTGTAAGCCCCAAACGCACGCTGCCACGCATGGGATTCCTCTCCAAATTCGGCTTCAACACTTCCTCTAGCCCCGCGTCCTCGCAGGGGGCTGACCCTGCGGAAGTCGTTCGTGTGGCGCGCGTCAGTGCCCGCCGCCGACTCATCGGTGCGGCGCTGCTCTTGGGCGTGGGCATTGTGGGCTTCCCGCTGCTGTTCGAAACCCAGCCCCGGCCCATTCCAGTCGATATTCCCATTGATATTCCCTCGCGAGAATCGGCTGCGCCCCTGGTGACGCCGGCCAGTCGCACGGCGTCTGCCCGCTCCGATGTGGTGCGTGCCCCGGTGCTGGAGCCCGCCGCCGGCCCGGCCACTAGAGCGGCCTCCGCGCCGGCCACGCCGCGTGTCCAGCCTGTGGCCTCTGCACCCGCCGTGGCCAACCGCGCCAGTGAGGCCAAGCCGGAACCAAAGCCGGTGCCGAAGCCGGAAACCAAGCCTGAGCCCAAGCCCGCCCCCAAGCCAGAAGTCAAGCCCGAGGCCAAGCCTGAGCCCAAACCCGCACCCAAACCAGCGGAGACCAAGCCAGAGCCCAAGCCCGTGCCAAAGCCGACCGAGACCAAGCCAGCACCCAAGCCGACAGAGGCGGCGGCCGACAATGGCCGTTTTGTGGTCCAGGTGGGCGCTTATCTGGAAGTGCAGGCCGCGCGAGATGCTCGCCAGAAGCTCGAAAGCATGGGCTATAAAACCTACACGCAGGTGATTGAGTCGGACACAGGCCGCCGCATTCGTGTCCGTGTGGGCCCCTATCCGACCAAGGCTGAGGCGGACAAGATCGCCACGCGCATCAAGTCCAGTGGCATGCAAGCGGCTGTGCTGCTCCTCTGAAGGCCTCAGAGATGCAGGAGGCACTGCCCCCGTTGACGAGCTTGGACTGGGCGGTGCTCGCGGGCTTGCTGCTGTCCGTGCTGATGGGCTTGTGGCGCGGTTTGGTGTTTGAGGTGCTGTCCTTGCTGGGCTGGCTGGCCGCTTGGTGGGCGGCGCAGTCTTTCAGCGGCTGGGCGGCGGCTCAACTGCCCTGGGGCGCGGCGGACTCGATTTGGCGTGCCATGGGCGCGTATGGCCTCGTCTTCACCGCCACGCTCTTGGCCTGCGGCTTGCTGGCTCGGCTGGCGCGCCTCTTGGTGGCTGCCACACCGCTGTCGCTGCCGGATCGTTTCTTCGGGGCGGTCTTTGGTTTGCTGCGCGGCGTACTCATCGCCCTGGTGCTCACCACCTTGGTGCTGTGGACACCTCTGGCCAAGACGGACGTCTGGAAGGCCTCGTGGGTGGCCAACACCCTGACGGAATGGGTCCGCCAGCTTCAACCGCTTTTTCCTCAGTGGCCCGGCCTCAAGGCATGGTTGCCTGAAAAGTTGGAGGTGCCGGGTGCACCTTCTTTGTTCTGATTGTGTGTTCTCCCTTTAGAAACGGAATTTCCCCATGTGCGGCATCGTCGGCGTGATCTCTCCGCAGCCCGTCAACCAGCTCATTTATGACGCGCTCTTGCTCTTGCAGCACCGCGGCCAAGATGCAGCAGGCATCGTCACCATGCAAGGCACCAAGTGCTTTATGCACAAGGCTCGCGGCATGGTGCGCGATGTTTTCCGCACCCGCAATATGCGGGCCTTGCCTGGCACCGTGGGCCTGGGCCAAGTGCGCTACCCGACCGCTGGCAATGCCTACAGCGAAGAAGAGGCGCAGCCTTTTTATGTGAACGCGCCCTTTGGCATCGTGCTGGTGCACAACGGCAACCTCACCAACGCGCATGCGCTGAAGGCTGAGTTGTTTGACATCGATCGACGCCACATCAACACCGAGAGCGACACCGAGGTCTTGATCAACATCTTGGCGCACGAGATTGAGCAAGTCGCTCGTGACCTGCCGCTCAGCCCGGAGGGCATCTTCAAGGCTGTGGCAGCGGTGCACAAGCGCATCAAGGGCTCTTATGCGGTGGTGGCCCTGATTGCGGGCTATGGCTTGTTGGCCTTCCGTGACCCCTATGGCATCCGTCCGCTGTGCTTCGGCGTGGCCAACACCAGCGGTGAGGTCATGGTGGCCAGCGAGTCCGTGGCCCTGGAAGGCACAGGGCACAAGTTTGTGCGCGATGTCGCGCCTGGCGAGGCCATTTTCATTGACATGCAAGGTCAGTTCCATGCCCAGCAGTGTGCCGAGTCGCCCATGTTGGCACCCTGCATGTTTGAGTTCGTCTACCTGGCCCGCCCCGATTCGGTGATTGACGGCATTTCTGTCTACCAAGCACGCTTGAACATGGGTGAGACCTTGGCCCAGCGCCTGATCTCCACCATGCCGCCCAGCGACATCGACGTGGTCATCCCCATCCCGGAGTCCAGCCGCCCCAGCGCCATGCAACTGGCCCACAAGATCGGCAAGCCTTACCGCGAAGGCTTTGTGAAGAACCGCTATGTCGGCCGCACCTTCATCATGCCGGGTCAGAGCGTGCGCAAGAAGAGCGTGCGCCAGAAGCTCAATGCCATTGGCGTGGAGTTCAAGGGCCGCAATGTGCTGCTGGTGGATGACTCCATCGTGCGCGGCACCACCTCCAAAGAAATCGTTCAGATGGCCCGCGAGGCGGGCGCTCGCAAGGTCTATATGGCCTCGGCCGCGCCACCGGTGAAGTACCCGAACGTTTATGGCATCGACATGCCCACGCAAGAAGAGCTGATTGCCCATGACCGCAGCCTGGAAGAGATCCGTGCCTACATCGGCGCCGACGCACTGATCTACCAAGATGTGGACGCGATGAAGCGGGTGGTCAAAGCCCTCAACCCGGCCTTGCAGGGCTTTGAGGCCTCGTGCTTCGACGGCAGCTACATCACGGGCGATGTGAGCTTGGCGGACTTTGCAGCCATCAAGGCGCAGCGTGCCAGCCAGCCGCAAGACGAGGAGGGCGCAGATCGCACCCGCCTGGCCTTGCAATCCGGCCAAGAGGGCGCCTGAGATGAGCCAGGACGATGAAGCGCGCCGTATCGCGCGGGCGCAATTGCCGGCGGGCCTGAGGCCCGAAACCCTGGCCGTGCGCACGGCCCTGGCGTCCAGCCAGCATGGGGAGAATTCCGAAGCGCTGTTCTTGACCAGTGCCTATGTGCAGCCTGACGCGGAGACCTCGGCGCGGCGCTTCGCCGACATGGAGGACTTCACCTACAGCCGCACCAGCAACCCGACGGTGCGCACGCTGGAGGCTCGCTTGGCCGCCATGGAAGGGGCCGAAGCCGCAGTGGCCACCGCCACCGGCATGAGCGCCATCCTGATGATCATCATGGGCTTGCTCAAGGCCGGTGACCATGTGATCTGCTCGCGTTCGGTGTTTGGCTCGACCATCAGCTTGTTCGCCAAGGAGTTCGGCAAGTTTGGCGTCGAGACCACCTTTGTGGCGCAGACGGATGTGCAGGCCTGGCGCGAGGCAGTCAAGCCCAGCACCAAGCTCTTGTTTGCGGAGACACCCACCAACCCCCTGACTGATGTCTGCGACATTGCTGCTCTGGCCGAGGTGGCCCGTGGCGCAGGCGCCGTGCTGGTGGTGGACAACACCTTCTGCACCTCGGTGCTGCAGCGGCCCTTGAGCCTGGGCGCTGATCTCAGCCTGTACTCGGGCACCAAGTTCCTGGACGGCCAAGGCCGGGTCATGGCCGGGGCCGTGTGCGGCTCCAAGCGCCTGATCCAAGACGTTTTTGGCCCGGTGGTGCGCTCGGCGGGCATGACGCTGTCACCCTTTAACGCGTGGGTGCTGATCAAGGGCCTGGAGACCTTGAACCTGCGCATGGCCGCCCAGAGTGCCAATGCCTTGGCCGTGGCGCGCTGGCTGGAGGCGCAGCCCGATGTGGCCCGCGTCTACTACCCCGGTTTGGCGTCTCACCCGCAACATGAGTTGGCCATGCGCCAGCAGTCGGGCGTCGGCGGCGCTGTGGTGTCCTTTGACCTGCGAGGCGACGCGCCCGAGGCCGCCAAGGCGGCAGCCTTCCATGTCATCAACAGCACCCAGGTGCTGAGCGTGGCCACCAATTTGGGCGACACCAAGTCCATCATCACCCATCCCGCCACCACCTCCCACGGCCGCTTGACCCCGGCCCAGCGCCAAGCCGCTGGCATTGGCGAAGGCCTGATCCGCTTGGCCGTAGGCCTGGAGCACGTGGATGACATCACCGACGACCTGCAACGCGGTCTGAGCACTTTGAGATCCCAATGACCATTCGCACTCGTATTGCCCCGTCTCCGACGGGCTTTTTGCACCTGGGCACGGCCCGCACAGCACTCTATAGCTGGGCTTATGCGCGCCACCACGGCGGCCAGTTCGTGCTGCGCATCGAAGACACCGATGTGGCTCGTTCCACCCAAGATTCCGTCGATCAGATTCTGGAATCCATGAAGTGGCTGGGCCTGGACTATGACGAAGGCCCGATCTACCAGATGCAGCGCCTGGACCGCTATCAGGCCGTGATCGACCAGATGCTGGCCGCAGGCACCGCCTATCGGTGCTACTGCAGCCCGCAGGACCTGGAAGCCATGAAGGCTGCCCAAGAAGCGCGGGGCGAGAAACGGCGTTACGACGGCACGTGGCGCCCGGCCGCAGGCAAGGTGCTGCCTGCAGTGCCCGAGGGCGTTCAGCCGGTGATCCGCTTTGCCAACCCCGTGGACGGCGTGGTGACCTGGGACGACCTGGTCAAAGGCCCCATCAGCATCAGTAACACCGAAATCGATGACTTGATCATCCAGCGTGCCGACGGTGTGCCCACCTACAACTTTGCGGTGGTGGTGGACGATTGGGACATGGCGATCAGCCATGTGTTCCGCGGCGATGAGCACATCAACAACACGCCTTGGCAGATCAATATCTACCGTGCGCTGGGTGCTGCGCTGCCCCAGTTTGGTCACTTGCCGGTGATCTTGGGCGACGACGGCCAAAAGCTCTCCAAGCGACGCGGTGCGGTGGCGGTGTCCAACTACGACGAAGCGGGCTACCTGCCCGAAGCCATGAACAACTACCTGGCCCGTCTGGGCTGGAGCCATGGCGATGATGAGCTGTTCAGCCGCGAGCAATTGGTGAACTGGTTCGACGGCACTCACCTGAATAAAAGCCCGGCCCAGTGGGACCCGGCCAAACTGGCTTGGGTGAATGCCCAGTACCTGAAGCAAGCCGACGACGCCCGTCTGGCTGCCTTGGTGCGCCAGCAACTGCAACGCAAAGGCATTGCGGTGCCTGACGGCGAGGCAGCGGACGCGCACCTGGCCCGCGCCTGCGCCTTGTTCAAAGACCGCTGCAGCACGACGGTGGAGTTGGCCGACTGGCTGGCCATGTTCTTTGTGCCCGCCGTGCCCAGCGACGCAGATCGTGCTCAGCACCTCACTGACGCCGCCCGCGCAGCCTTGGCCGTGTTGGGCCAGAAGCTGGCCACCGTGGCCTGGGAGGCGCCAGCCATCAATGCCACGATCAAGCAAACCTGCACAGAGCTGGGCTTGAAGATGCCGCAGTTGGCCATTCCTGTGCGGGTGGCGGTCTGCGGCCGGGCACAGACGCCCTCGGTCGACGCGGTGCTGGCCCTCTTTTCTCAAGAAAAAATTGTGGCCCTCTTGCAAAACTCATAAAAAGCGGTCTATACTCTTGGTCTTGCTTGAACGGCATCGCGAATCAGCAAGGAGGCAGCAAATGCTGCAGCCAAGTTGAAAAGTGATATGGGGGTATAGCTCAGCTGGGAGAGCGCTTGCATGGCATGCAAGAGGTCAGCGGTTCGATCCCGCTTACCTCCACCAATCAAACGGTGGCGCCGTTCGGGTAGTGAAGGATAAAGTCCCCTTCGTCTAGAGGCCTAGGACACGACCCTTTCACGGTTGTAACAGGGGTTCGAATCCCCTAGGGGACGCCAAATATTCTCGGTGCAAGTCGAGATTAAATGGCACAGGCGGTTGAAGCCTGGGATTGTTGAGTGATAATCCGAAATTCAGCACCACTGCGGAGTGGTAGTTCAGTTGGTTAGAATACCGGCCTGTCACGCCGGGGGTCGCGGGTTCGAGTCCCGTCCACTCCGCCAAAGAACAGCAAACGCCTGCTCGGTGAATATCCTGCAGGCGTTTTTAATTCGAGCTTGCTCGAATATAGGCAGGCGGCTGTGCGCCTGTTTTGTCCCCTTCGTCTAGAGGCCTAGGACACGACCCTTTCACGGTTGTAACAGGGGTTCGAATCCCCTAGGGGACGCCACTGCGGAGTGGTAGTTCAGTTGGTTAGAATACCGGCCTGTCACGCCGGGGGTCGCGGGTTCGAGTCCCGTCCACTCCGCCACACATTCAAACGCCTGCTTGGCTTCGCCCGGCAGGCGTTTTTGCTTGGTGCAACGCATCACCGAAACTAGCCGGGGCCCGCCCCTTGATTCTGCGCCTCAGGCGCCAAGGCTGGGCGCAGAATGGGGCCACTTCCACCGCAGTTCCCCAAGGCGCGTCATGTCGGTCGACCCCTCTTTGCGAACCTTAGATGTTCAACTCCCAGCCAGCCCGCGGGCCTTGATGGAGGTTGCGTCCTTGATGGCCTTGGACGACGTCAGCGTTCAATCCTTGGCCACCGTCATAGAAACCGACATGGCCTTGGCCGCGGCGGTGGTGCGCACCGTGAACTCCGCGATGTTCGGGGTTTTGCGCCGGGTGGAGACCGTGGCAGAAGCGGTGATGCTCTTAGGATTGCGCGATGTCGCCGCCATCACCTTGGAAGCGGGCCTGCGCGACAAATTCCCAGCCACGCCCGCCATCACCCAACTCTGGGAGGCGGCGCGCCTGCGCGGTCTGCTGATGGGCCGGGTGGCCAAGTCCTTGAATGTCCATGCCTGGCGTGCTCAATCCGCGGGTCTCTTTGCACAGGTGGGCCAAGCCGTCTTGATGGCCCACAAGCCAGAGGCCTACGCGTCCTTGAGCCAGACCATGGGGCCGCAGGTCACGCCAGCGCAACGCGCCACCGCCGAAATGTCAGCATTCGGCTTAGACCATGCCGTGCTCGGCTCCGCGCTGTGCCGGGCTTGGGGCTTGGCTGCCGATGTGGCGGACTTTGTGCGCGACCGCCCCTTGCCCAAGGAGCGTTGGCAAACACGCCCCTTGCCCATCAAGGCCCTGCTGTGCCTGGGCGCTGTGGCCGATGCCTGCATGACGGCCCAAGACCCAGAGCCCGTGGCCGCACTCTATGCCGGCCCCGCCAGCCTGGACGCAGCCCAGGTCTGCGAGGAAATGCAGTCGCAGTGGCTGCGCTTGAGCGAAACCGCCGAAGCCTGATCAGGCGGCTTCACGCCGGCCCGGCTGCCACAAGCCTGTCACCAGGCTGGTGCCGAGCAAAATCAGTGCACAGGCGCTGAGCATGGTGCCGGTGACGGGCTCGTTCATCCAGAGCGCGCCCCACAGCATCGCGAAAGCTGGGATTAAGAAGGTCACACTGATGGCCTTGGTGGCTCCCACGTGGCTGATCAAGCGGAAGAACAACAAATAGGCCAAGCCCGTGCACACCACGGCCAAAGCCAGCACCGACCACCAGGCTGAGGGGCTGGGGGGCGTGGCCGGCCACGCCCACAGCATGGGCAGGCCCAGGGCCAATGAGGCGCTCAACTGGCTGCCCGCTGCCAAAGCCATCGGCGGCACACCCACCAAATAGCGCTTGGTGAAGTTGGCAGAGAAGCCATAGAGCAAGGTGGCGCCCAAGCAGGCCAGGATGGCCCAGAGCGTGCCCATATCCATCCCGCCCGGCAGGTTCACCTTGCGGCCCGCCAGCCACAACACACCCGCAAAACCAAGCGCCAAACCCAACACACGCCAGCGGTCGAGGCGGTCCTTCAGCCAGACATAGCCAATCAAAGCGCCCCACAGCGGCGCGGTCGCATTCAAGATGCCGGACATGCCGCCCGGGATCAGCGTCGCGGCGACTGCGAAGCCCACAAAGGGCAGGGCAGAGTTGGTCAGGCCCACCAAGGCAATCGGCCGCCAATGCTCGCGCAGCGCTCCCCCGTGCCCCTGCCACCACAGCAGCGGCAGCAAACACAGTGAGGCGCCGATGACCCGCAAGCCGGCCAAGGCCACCGCGCCAAACTCTGCAGCGCCCAGGCGCATGAACAAAAACGAGCCGCCCCAAATGGCGGCCAGAACAATCAGCTCTAAGAGGTCACGTGTCTTCATGAGCCCCACGCTAACAGAGATTGCTGCCCCTGCTCGACCGCTTGCGCGCCTTCGGCGCTCAACAAGGCCCGCTTACGGTCCAAGCCGCCGGCATAGCCCGTCAAGCTGCCGTCTCGGCCCACCACGCGGTGGCAGGGGATGAAGATGCTTAAGGGGTTGCGGCCCACGGCTGCGCCCACCGCGCGCGAGGCTTGCGGCTTGCCCAGCGCCTGCGCAATGGCGCCGTAGTGGGTGGTCTGCCCGGGAGAGAGGCGCAACAACTGCTGCCAGACCCGGTGTTGGAAGGGCGACCCTTGCGGGTCCATCGCAACCGTGAATGTGCTCGTCTTCGGTGCCTCAAAATAATCGTTAAGGGCTTGACGGGCGGCTTGAAAGACAGGCCAGTCCGGCTGCTGAGGCAGGTCCAACGCGCCAGGGTGACGCGCTTGGCCTTCAAACCAAGCACCGGCCAAGCCCTGGGCTGTGGCCACCAGATTCAAGCGACCGAGGGGCGTCTGAGCTTCGCTCTGGGCGATCCAGGCACGAGGGTGTGTCATGGCGATTCACTTTCTAAAGGGGGCATCGTCAGGCCATGCCAGAGGCGCAGCGTGGCATAGCCGCGCCAAGGCTGCCAGGCCTTGGCTTGCGCCAGGGCCTCGGGGGGCTTGATGCTGCCCAGGGCTTTCAGGACGCCCGCATCACTGGCCGGAAAAGCATCGGGCCAGGCCAGCACCCTCAGCGCCACCAACTGCGCTGTCCACTCACCAATGCCCGGCAAAGTTTTGAGGGCCGTCAGGGTGGGGGCCAAAGGCTGGCCGGGCGCCAAGACCAACTGCTGGCTCAACACGGCCTCTGCCAAGGCCTTGATGGCGGTGGTGCGGGTGCGGATCACTCCCAGTGCGCCCATCTCCTCTGACGAGGCCGCCAGCAGCGCGGCGGGGCTGGGAAAGAGCTTGTTGAGGCCTGCGAGCGGCGTCTCCACCGTGTCGCCCCAGCGCGCCACCAGCCGCGCCGTCAAGGTGCAGGCTGCGGCCACGGTGATCTGTTGGCCCAAGATGATGCGCACGGTCGTCTCAAAGCCGTCCACACAGCCGGGGATGCGCAGCCCGGGCAGGGGCCGCAGGGGCGCTTGGTTCAGCGCAGCGTCTATGGCATGCGTGTCAGTGTCCAAGTCCAGCAAGTGCCGCAGCATTTGTGCCACCTGACCCAGCGCTGGTGCCAAGGAGGCCGAGACCTCGGCGCTGCATTCACCCCGCGCGACATCAAAACTCAGGGCCAACCAACCAACATGGGTTTTGCCCGCCGCCTGCAGGCGCAAGGTGCGCCACCAGCGCCCCTCGGCCCAGGCCTCCACACCGGCCAAGGGCCGGGCGGCCAAGAAGGATTGCATGGCGTCCGCGTCATAGGGCGCTCGCCAGGGCAGGCGCAGCAGCGCCGCGCCGGAGAGGCTGGCGCCTCCCGCATCCGGGGCAGGGCGCTCGCGCCTCCGTATCGCACTGGGCGTCAGGTGGTAGTGTTCTGCTAGGGCCGCATTGAAGCGCCTCACGCTGCCAAAGCCGCTGGACCGTGCCACCTCCGCCATGCTCAGGCGGGTGTCGGTCAACAGGCGTTTGGCCCACAGCAAGCGCTGGGTGGTGGCCCAGGCCAGGGGGCTCACACCATGCACCTCGTCAAAGATGCGCCGCACATGCCGCTCGCTCACCCCTAAATGAGCCGCCAACGCCGGCACGCTGGTGGGCTGGCCATGGGCAATCTGCTGGGCCATCCAGTGCGCCCCCGCGTGGGCGAGGGAGCGCACGCTGTCGCTGAGCGCCAGGCCGGGGGCCAGCTCAGGCCGGCAGCGCAAACAGGGGCGAAAGCCCGCCTGCTCGGCCAGGGCCGCATTGCCAAAGAAGCGGCAATTGCGCTGTTGGGGCAGCTTGACCCGGCAGATGGGGCGGCAGTAGATGCCTGTGCTGGTGACACCGACAAACAACTTGCCATCAAAGCGCAGGTCATGCGACTTCAGCGCCTCATAGGCGTGGTCGTCGCTGAGAAATGGCGCTGGCGGTGCAGAGGCTGAAGTGGACGGCATGGGTGCCATGATAGGCCGCAGCCTTCAGCGGAATTGGCCGTTTTCGGACATGCGCTGAAGCGCCAGCAGACTCACAAGAAACGCCGGGCCGCCCCAAGTTTTCTTGCGCCCCCCTCGGGGGGCGGGACGGGCAAGGCCCGGCCCTTGGGGGTGCTCACATGGCCTTGAACAAATGAACATAAGCCCGGCTGACGGGCAACTCGCTGGCATGGCCGCGCAGGCGCAGCCACAGGCGGCTGGCTTCGTCGCGGCGGGTGCCCTCTAGGTGGGCGAGGTTGATCACCGTGCTGCGATGGACCTGCCAGAACAGTTCGCCGTCGAGTTGAGCCACCAGCTCGGCAATGGGGGTGCGGATCAGGTATTCCTTGTGCGCGGTCTGCACGCAGGTGTATTTGTCGTCTGCCTGAAAGAACAGCACCTCTTCGACGGGGATTTGGTGCGTCAGCTCGCCCTGGCTGGCGCGCACCCATCGCAGTTTGGGGGCTGCAGGCGTGGCGGGCCGCTGTAACTGGTGCAGCGCTTGGGCCAAGTCGGCCTGCGGCTCTGAGGGCGTGGCCAAGGCGGCTCTGAGGCGATCGATGGTGCGGGTGAGCCGCTCTGTGGTGACCGGTTTGAGCAGGTAGTCCAGCGCCGCGGCCTCAAATGCCTGCACGGCGAACTCGTCGTAGGCGGTCACAAAGACCACGCGCGTCAGGCCTTCAATGCCTTGAGCCACCTCCAGGCCCGTCAAGCCGGGCATGCGGATATCGAGGAAGGCCAGGTCAGGCTGCAGGGCTGCGATTTGCTCCGCGGCCTCCAGGCCATGGCGGGCGACGCAAACGATCTGCAGCTCGGGCCACAGCTTGGTCAGTTGGGCTTGAAGGTGACGCGCCAGCGCAGGCTCGTCGTCGGCGATCAGGGCAGTCGGAAAAGTCATCAGGCCTCCAGTGGCAGCACAAGGCGGGCGACGGTACCACCACCCGTGGCGTCTGACAGGCTCAGTTTAGCCTTGGCGCCCCATTGCTCCCTCAGCCGGGCGCGGATATTGGCCAGTGCCGAGCCTTGGCCTTGGGTGCTGGGCTTGGCGTGGCTCAGGCCCAAGCCAGTGTCGGTGACGGTCAGGATGAGCTGGGTACTGTCACGACGCGCTTGCAAGGTGATGCGCCCGCCGTCGATCTTGGGCTCCAGGCCATGGGTGATGGCGTTCTCCACCAGGGGTTGCAGCAGCAGGGGCGGCAGGGGCCATGTCGCCAGATCGGGTGGCACATCGATCTGCCATTGCAGCCGGTCTTCCATGCGCAGGGCCAAGACCTGCAGATAGGCTTGGATCAAGGCGACTTCCTGCCCCAGGGTTTGCTGGGGCGAGCGCAGGCTGCCAAAGCTGCTGCGCAAATAGGCCACAAAAGCCTCCAGCATGTGTTGGGCGCGCGCGGGCTCCACCTCGATCAAGGTTTGCACATGGGCCAGGGTGTTGAACAAGAAGTGGGGCTCGATCTGGCCTTGCAAGAGCCGCAACTGCGCTTCGGCGGCGCGGCGCTCTGCGATCTCGGCGCGGGCCTGGCTGCTGTAATAGGCGTTCGAGGCCAACATGCCCAGCACTGTCAGCAGGCCAAAGCCCGCCCAGGCATTGGGACTGAGCTTGAGCAGCTGGCCCTGGATCAGCCAAAAGCCGATGACCCAGCCGATCATCACGCCCAAGATGGGGATGGTGATGAAGAACAGCCGCTGACGCCCCAAGGTCCATTTGCGGATGGCGGGGCGGCCAAAGTAAGCGATGCCGAGCGCAAATAGGCCGTGGATCACTGTCGTCACGGACAAAGCGATCACAAAGTTGCGGCTGAAGGCGAACCACCAAAACGCCGGGCTGCCCCAGTGTTCAGGCTTGGCATAGAGCGCAAAGCCGGCCACCGTGAAGGCCAAGGCCCAGGGCACTGCCAGCAAGGTGGACCAGAGCCAGGGCAGCCAAGCAGGCCCCGCAGGCTCTAAGCTGAGGTTGTAAGTGGCGCGCCACGAGCGCTTGAGGACATCGGCAGAGAGGGTCATGGTGTGAGCCGTCCGGTTGGTGGGGCTGGTGAATGGACACAGTGTAGGAAGAGGCCACGGGCCAAACGGCTGTGCTGCGACCAATCGACAGCGCAAGCGACGAATGGCAAGACCCCAACCGTGGGGATGCACAGGTCAAGGTTACGGCAAGGTACCTCTCTACAATGCCGGCATCCTCCTCGCACTGTGGCCGCACGGCCCTTCTACAGACCATGCAAGTCAGCTCCTCCATCTTCAAGGCCTATGACATTCGCGGCATCGTCGGCAAGACGCTCGACGAGGACTTGGCTTATCACCTGGGCCGTGCCTTTGGCACCGAGGCCCGCGCGGCAGGCGAAAAGGCGGTGGTGGTGGGCCGTGATGGGCGCTTGTCGGGCCCCGGCTTGGCTGCGGCGCTGATGCGCGGCTTGGCGGATTGCGGCCTGGATGTGGTGGACTTGGGTGCAGTCACCACCCCCATGGTCTATTACGTGGCGGCCACCCGCAAAAAGCACCGCTGCCAGAGTGGCATCCAGGTGACAGGCAGCCACAACCCCAAGGATTACAACGGCTTCAAGATGGTGCTGGCGGGCCGCGCGATTTATGGCGAAGAGATCCAGGGCCTGCGCCGTCGCATTGAAGCGGAGGACTATGCCCAAGGGCAGGGCCGCATCGCTGCCATGGACATCGTGCCTGAGTACACCCACCGCATCGTCAAAGACTGCAAGCTCAAGCGGCCCATGAAGATCGTGGTCGATTCGGGCAATGGCATTCCCGGCGCCACCGGCCCGGCCATCCTCAAGGCCTTGGGCTGCGAGGTCATCGACCTTTACTCCACGGTGGACGGCGACTTTCCCAACCACCACCCCGACCCGTCCAAGCCCGAGAACCTGGCCGACCTCATCAAGGTGGTGCATGCCACTGGCGCCGAGCTGGGCCTGGCCTTTGACGGTGATGGCGACCGCCTGGGCGTGGTCACCAAAGACGGCCAGATCATCTACCCAGACCGCCAACTGATGCTGTTTGCCCGCGACATCCTGACTCGGGTCAAGGGCGGCACCATCATTTATGACGTGAAGTGCAGCCAGCGCTTGGCGCCGGACATCCGTGCCGCCGGCGGCGTGCCCCTGATGTGGAAGACTGGCCACTCGCTGGTCAAGGCCAAGCTCAAAGAGACCGGCGCCCCGATTGCTGGCGAGATGAGCGGCCACATCTTCTTCTCTGAGCGCTGGTATGGCTTTGACGATGCCATGTATACGGCTGCGCGCTTGTTGGAGATCCTCTCCCGCTCGGCCGACCCGAGTGCGGTGCTCAATGCCTTGCCTACCAGCTTCAGCACACCGGAGCTGAACGTGCCCTGCGCCGAGGGCGAGCCGCACCAAGTCATTGCCAAGCTGCTGGAAGTGGCGCAATTCCCTGGGGCTGAAATTTGCACGACGGACGGCTTGCGCGCGGATTGGGCCGACGGCTTTGGCCTGGTGCGCGCCTCGAACACCACGCCGGTGCTGGTCATTCGCTTTGAAGGCCAAACCCAAGAGGCCCTGGAGCGCATTGAGCACGACATGATGTCGGCGCTGCGTCAGGTCAAGCCGGATGCGCAGTTCGCTGCAGCGGCACACTGAGCCCCCGCGCCTGAGTAGCCCAGCATGACGAGCTGGCGTGAGGTGCTCGCCCGCGGGACGTGGGCGGCGGTGCTGGGGCTGCTCACACCGGTCTATCTGCTCAAGCTTTGGTGGCGGGGGCGTGCCGAGCCCGGCTACCGACAAGCCCTGCTTCAACGCCTGGGCTGGGTCTATGGCCCGGCGCAGCCGCAGCGGCCGATATGGGTGCATGCCGTCTCCTTGGGCGAGACCAAGGCGGCTGCGGCCCTGATCGCTGCGCTGCGCCAGCAGCACCCTGGCGTGCCGCTGCTGCTGACCCATGGCACGGCCACCGGTCGCGAAGCCGGCCTGGCCTTGCTCCAGCCGGGCGATGCCCAGACGTGGCTGCCTTGGGACACGCCGGGGGCCACGCGCCGCTTCATGGCGCATTGGCGGCCGCAAGTCGGTGTGCTGATGGAAACCGAAATCTGGCCCTCGCTGTTGCATGCCGCGGCCCAGGCGCAGGCGCCCATGGTCTTGGCCAATGCACGCTTGTCCGAGCGCAGTGCCCGCAAAGGCCAGCGCTTGGCGTTGCTGCTGCGGCCTGCTGCGCGGGCTCTCCACCTCGCGCTGGCTCAAAGCGAAGACGATGCCCAGCGCCTGCGCGCAGCAGGTGTCGACCGCGTCGTCGTGGCGGGTAACCTGAAATATGAGCTGCAGCCGGATCCGGCTGAGCTGGCTTTGGGCGGGCAATGGCAAGCCCAGTGGGCCACAGCCGGCCGTCGGGTCGTCGTGGCCGCCAACACGCGCGATGGCGAGGAAGCCCTGCTGCTGGCCGCGTGGCAAGCCTGGCTGGCCAGCCTGCCCGAGCACCATGCTGCAGGCATGATGCTGGCGCTGGTGCCGCGGCACCCGCAGCGCTTTGACGAGGTGGCGGCGCTGGTGCAGGCCCAAGGTCGCAGCCTGTGGCGGCGCTCAGACTGGCAGGGCGGGGCTTTGCCCGAGCAAGCCTTGCAGGCTCAGGTGGTGGTGGGAGACTCCTTGGGCGAGATGGCCCGTTACTACGGCATGGCGCAGGTGTCTCTCTTGGGTGGCAGCTTTGCGCCCTTGGGTGGCCACAACCTGATTGAGTCTCTGGCTTGTGGGTGCCCCATGGTGCTGGGGCCCTCCACCTTCAACTTTGCCGAGGCCACCACGCTGGCACTGGCTGCCGGTGCGGCCTGGCAGGTGGCCGATGCGCCCAGCGCCATGCAGCAAGTGGGCCGCGTGCTGGCCGACCCCGCTTTAAGGCAGCAGGCACAGGCGGCTGCTTTGGCGTTCACGGCCCAGCACACGGGCGCTGCTGCGCGCATGGCGCAGCAGTTGGGGCCCTTGATCAGCGCGCCAGCAGGGCGTTGATCGCCTCGACGTCACCCGCCGTCAGCGTGCCGGTCACTTGGCGCAGCTTCAAGCTGCCCATCACCACGTCATAGCGGGCACGCGCCAGGTCGCGCTGGGTTTGATAGAGCTGGGTTTGAGCGTTGAGGACGTCCAAGTTCACTCGCACGCCCACCTTGTAGCCGAGTTGCGTGGCCTCCAGGGCCAGCTTGCTGGAGCTCTCGGCAGCCTCCAAGGCCTTGACCTGGGCTTGGCCGGACTGCACACCGTAAAACGCGCTGCGCGTGCCTTGGGCTATCGCGCGGCGGGCGCCTTCCAGGTCATTGCGAGCTTTGTCCTCCAGCGACAAGGTCTCCTTGATGCGGTTCTGCACGGAGTGGCCCGAGAAGAGCGGCACATTGAGGGTCAGGCCGATGGCCGCTGAGCCGCTGTTGCCAGCACGGCTGTTGCTGAACACCGTGCCGTTGGTGGTGGAGTCGGTTGAGCCGCCCGGGTAGGTGCGGCTGTAGCTGGCACCCAGGCTCAAGGTGGGCAAGTGGCCAGCACGGGCCTTCTCGGTCTCCAGCTTGGCCACATCCAGGCTCAGGCGGCTTTGGGCGACGGCGGTGCTGTTGTCTTCAGCGCGGCTCAGCCATTCATCCACCAAGCTCGGTTGCAGCGGGGGCAGCACCACTGGTGCGGCCAGCGGGCGGGGGTTCACGCCGGTCTTGCCGACCTGTTGCTCCAAGGCCAGCAGCTTGACCCGCAGGTCGTTGTCCGCCGCCAGCTCTTGGGCAGTGGCCAAGTCGAATTTGGCTTGGGCTTCACGGGTGTCGGTGATGGTGGCGGTGCCCACCTCAAAATTGCGCTTGGCCGAGGCCAACTGCTCTGAGATGGCCTTCTTGCTGGCCTGCACCGTGCTCAGCACATCTTTGGCGGCCAAGACATCAAAGTAGGCTTGTGACAGTCGCACGATCAGGTCTTGCTCAGCCGCCTTCAACTGGGCCTGGGAGACAGCCAGGGCTCGTTCGGCCTGGGCAATCGTGGCCGCGTTGGCAGGGTTGTACAGCGACTGTTGAGCCTGTAGCGCCACTTTGGTTTCGCGCGTGCCGACATCGGTGTCTGTGGACGAGACCGTGGTGCCCTGTGGGTTGGTGGTGGTTGTGGTGGACTGTGCATCCGCCTTCACCACATTGGCGGTGGCTGTCAGGCTGGCCGCGGGCCGGTTCAGGGCCTTGGCTTGCTCAGCCCGATAAACGGCAGACTCCGCTTGCGCCCGAGCACCCAGGTAAGTGGCGTCGTAATTGCGGGCAGCCTCATAGAGCTCTGAGAGGCTTTGAGCCGAAGCTCCGGCACTCAGGCCGAGCAGGCCCATGGCAATGGCCACGCTCAAGGCGCGACGGGGGGCAGGGTGGGGGAAGTGGCGCGATGGCGTCATGGAGAGGTCCTCGGTGTGCATGATGGCGTCGTCTCTGGGCAATAAAGCTTGTGGCTTTTGTGCATGAAATCAATAGCACGGCACGCTCGGGTCCACCAGGGTAGACCAAGCGTGCGTGCCACCGGCGAGGTTGTACACCTCAGGGTAGCCGTGCTGCGACAGGAATGCGACGACCTGCGCGCTGCGCATGCCGTGATGACAGAAAGCGATGATGGGCTGCGTGGCAGGCACCTGAGCCAAACGCGCGGGGATCTCGCCCATGGGAACGTGCAGCGTGCTCACCCCCGGCACCGCCAAGGGGGCGAGGGCCACTTCCCAGGCTTCACGCACGTCCAACAGCACCGGTGTTCGGGCTGCTTGCGCTTCCAGAAAAGGAATCAGTTCTTGGACGTGCAGGGCATTCATCAGAAGGTAAAGCGGGTCGGCTCTGGGAAGCCGTCGAGGCGCTGGGCCACGGTGTCAAACAACTCCTCGCGGGAGACGGCTTGCTCGGATTGGCGGGTATAGAGCACCGCGCACATCACAGGTTCATGGCCCTCAATGGCGATCAGGCGGCCACCCACCTTGAGCTGGTCCAGCAGCGCCTTGGGCACCGAAGGCACCGAGCCCGACAGCATGACGGCGTCAAACGGGCCTTCCTCGGCCAATCCGGTGCTGCCGCATTGCTCGCGCACTTCGACGTTAGACAGGCCAGCGCGCTGCAGGTTGGCGCGGGCTTGGGCGGCCAGCGTTGGGCGGCACTCCAGGCTGATGACGCGCTGGGCGCGGTGGCCCAAGAGGGCGGCCACAAAGCCGGAGCCCGTGCCGACTTCCAGCACGGTTTCATGGCGCTGCACCTTCAGCTCTTGCAGCATGCGGGCTTCGACGCGGGGCGCCAGCATCACTTGGCCCTCGCCCAGCGGCACTTCGGTGTCCACAAAGGCCAGGGCCTTCATGGCGGTGGGCACGAAGTCCTCGCGGCGCACGGCGGCCAGCAGGCTCAGCACGGCGCCATCCAGCACATCCCAGGGGCGGATTTGCTGCTCAATCATGTTGAAGCGGGCTTGTTCGATGTTCATGGCGAATCCTCGGGGGCTGTCTGCGGACGGGTTCAGGAAAACCCGCGATTTTAGGCGGCTTCGCCCCCATTTGTGCTGACAGCGCCACCACCCCACTTGCGCGACACCCACTGCTTAAGGTCATCCAGGGCGCAGTAAATCACCGGCACCACCACCAGGGTCAGGATAGAGGAGGTGATGACGCCGCCAATCACGGCTTGGCCCATGGGAGCGCGCTGCTCAGAGCCCTCGGTCAGGGCAAAAGCCAGTGGCACCATGCCAAAGACCATGGCCAGGGTGGTCATCAAGATAGGCCGCAGCCGCACATGGGCTGCCTGCAGCAGGGCGGAGGTGCGCTCGACGCCTTGCTCGCGCAGGCGAATGGCGAAGTCCAGCAGCAAGATGGCGTTCTTGGTCACCAGGCCCATCAGCATCACCACGCCGATGATGGAGAACATATTGAGGGTCGAGCGCCACAAGAGCAGTGCGCCCACCACGCCAATCAGGGTCAGAGGCAGGGAGCTCATCAGCGCGATGGGCTGCAAGAAGCTCTTGAACTGGCTGGCCAAAATCATGTAGATGAAAATCACACCCATGGCCAGTGCCGAGACGGCGTAGATGAAGGACTCCTGCATGTCCTTGCTCGCCCCCCCAAAGCGAAACTGATAGCCCGGCGGAAGCGGCATGGCCTGCAGTGCCTTCTTCATGTCTGCCGTCACCTCCCCCAAGGCGCGGCCGGTGGTGTTGGCGGTGAACTCCACTTCGCGATTCAGATCGCGGCGGTTGATCTGGTTAGGCAGAGTGGCGTCGCGCAGCTCGGCGACCTGGCTGAGCGCCACGAGCTTGGGCGAGCCATCGGCGTTGGTGCCGGCCAGCAAGGCAATGCGCTGCAAATCCGGGCTGTCTTGACGGGACCCGGGGCTGAGCCGCACCTTGACATCGTAGTTCTGGCCATCGGGCGCCCGCCAGGTGCTGACGGTGTTGCCCGCGATCAGGGCCCGCAGATGGTTGGTGATGGCGCCCACCGACAAGCCCACATCCGAAGCGGCATCGCGTTTGACCTCGACCGCCACGGTGGGCTTCTCGGGCTTCATGCTGGTGTCCAGGTCCGAGAGCCCGGGGATGGCGCGCAGCTGTTCGGAGGCAAGTTGCGACAAGCGCTTCAACTCATTCAAATCAGGCCCTTGCAGCGACACCGAGATGGGCTTGTTGCCGCCCACGGCGTCCAGCAGGCCCACATGGGTGACGGTGATGCCGGGCACTTGGGCGAGCTGTGCGCGCAGCGGCGCCGACATCGCGTCGGCCGAGCGGCTGCGCGAGTGCCTGTCGACCAAGCGCACGTAGATGCTGACCTGGTTATGACCTTGAGCAGAGCCGGTGTTGATGGTGGCCAAGGTGTAGCGCACCTCGGGCATGGCGCGCAGGATCTGGTCCACCTGGGCGGTGCGTTGTTGCGTCACTTCCAGGCTGCTGCCGACAGGGGTGTAGAAGGTGACGGAGGTTTCGGAGAAATCCGCCTTGGGCACGAACTCGGTGCCCAAGAACCGCACCATCACCACCGAGGCCACCAGCGTGCTGATGGCCACCAGCATGGTGACCAGTTTGTGCTGCAGTGACCAATCCAGCAGCGCTTCATAACCCGACGCCAAGCGGCGCGACCATTGGTCCACGCCGTGCGTCAGGCGGCCCAAAGTGTGGTCATACCAGCCCTTGGGCTCGAAGGGTTGGCCTTCGCGGTCGATGGCGGGGTCGTGCCAGACGGAGGACAGCATGGGGTCCAGCGTGAAGCTCACAAACATCGAGATCAGCACGGCCGCCACGATGGTGATGCCGAACTCGTGGAAGAACTTGCCGATGATGCCGCCCATGAAGCCAATGGGCAGGAACACAGCGACGATGGACAGCGTGGTGGCCAGCACTGCCAAGCCAATTTCCGAGGTGCCTTCCAGCGCCGCATCGCGCGGCGACTTGCCCATCTGCACATGGCGCACGATGTTTTCTCGCACCACGATGGCGTCGTCGATCAGCAAGCCCACGCACAGCGACAGGGCCATCAGCGTCACCATATTGATGGAGAAGCCGAAGATCTGCATGAACAAAAAGGTGCCCACCAACGCAATGGGCAGCGTCAACCCGGTGATCAGCGTGGAGCGCCAGGAGTTGAGGAACAAAAAGACGATGCCCACGGTCAGCAGGGCGCCTTCGATCAGGGTGCGGCGCACGTTATTGACCGAGACCCGGATGGGCCGTGAGTTGTCGCGCACCACCTCCACACTCATGCCCGGCGGCAAGCGGGGCTTGAGCTCTTCAGCCGCACGCATCAATCCATCGACCACATCGATGGTGTTCTCGCCCTGGGCCTTGAGCACCTCCATCGCCAACATGCGCTGGCCGTTGTAGAGCGCTAGGCTGTCGGTTTCTTGCGGGCCGTCCACCACGTCCGCCACTTGGCCCAGCCGCACTGGCTGTCCGCCGCGCCGCGCGACGATGAGCTGCTTCATGGCTTGCGGGGTGGTGAAGCGGCCGTCGATCTGAACAATGCGCTCATTGGCGGCATTGCGCAGCGTGCCCGCCGGCAGATTGCGCGTTTCATTGCGCACGGCGGTCATCACCAAGTCGGCGGAGAGGCCCCAGGCCTCCAAGGCTTGGGGCTTGAGATAGATGTTGATCTCGCGCTTGGCACCGCCCACCAAGGTGACAGAGCCCACGCCGCGCACGTTCTCCAATCGCTTCTTGATGACTTGGTCGCCAAAGGCGGTCAGCTCTGCGGGGCTGCGGCTGTTGTCAGGGCTGGTCAGGGCCAGGGTCCAGATGGGTCGCGAGGCGGGGTCAAAGCGCGAAATCTTGGGCTCGTCGACGTCCTCGGGCAGGGCGGCGCGGATCTGGGCCACTTTCTCGCGCACATCGTCGGCGGCTTTGCGCCCGTCCATGTCCAGATTGAACTGAACAATGATGACGGCGGTGCCTTCATAGCTGCGCGAGTAAAGCTGGCTGATGCCGGCAATGGTGTTGACGGCCTCTTCGACCTTGATGGTGATTTCGTTTTCCACCACCTCGGCCGAGGCGCCAGGGTAGGCCACCGACACCACCACGGTGGGAAAGTCGATATTGGGGAACTGGTCGACCTTGAGCTTTTGCAGCGAAAAGCCGCCCAGGACCACAAAGGCCAGCATGACCATCACGGCCATGACGGGGTTGGCAATCGAGACGCGGGTGAACCACATGGTCTTGCGCGCTCAGCGGGAAGAGGACGCGCTGGCGGCTGGCCGCTGCACCAAGGTGCCGCTGCGCACGGCACCGGCTTGCGCGGTCAGCACCCAGTCACCGGTCTTCACGCCGCTGAGCACCTCCGTCACCGCCAAGCCCTGGGCTTCACCGGTGGCGCCCAATGTGACTTTGCGTTGTACGGCGCGATCGCCCTCCAGCACCAACACGCTGGGCTCGGGCAGATCCAGCCGTACCGCACTGCTGGGCACCACCACGCTGGTGGCGCCGGGCAGGGTGATGCGGCCGGTGGCAAACAGGCCCTGGCGCAAGCTGGGGTGAGGGGCGACGCTGAGATAGGCCGCGACCGTGCGGGTGCCGCTGCTGGCGCTGGGGTTGATGCGCACCACCTGGGCGCTCACCGGCTCGGCCAATCCTTCGAACTGCAGCATCGCGCTGGCACCCACCCGAACTTGAGCCACGGCTTGGGGAGGCAGCGCGGCTTCCAGCTCCAAACGGGTCAGGTCCACCACTTCCAGCACCCGGGCATCCAAGGCCACGCGCTCGCCCGGCTGGGCCAAGCGTTGCGAGACCAAGCCGTTGATGGGCGACACCAAGGTCGCGTCGCCCAGCGATTTGCGGGCCAGGGCCGACGCGGCTTGGGCGGCTTGAAGCGTGGCGCGTGCGCCGTTGGCATTGGCTTGAGAGGTATCCAGCGCCGTGGGCGAGATAAAGCCCTGGCTGACCAAGGCGCGGTTATTGGCCAGGGTGCGCTCGGCCACGTCGGCCTGGGCTTTGGCCGCTTCGGCCTGTTGCTCGGCTTGGCGAAGACGCCACTCCAGCTCGGTGGTGTCGATCTGGCCCAGCACCTGCCCGGCCCGCACCGTGTCGCCTTCGCGCACGGTCAGGCTTTTGAGCTCGCCCGCCACCTTGGCCTTGACCATGGCAGTGGTCACCGCCCTCAGTGGCCCTGAGATCTCAATATGGCGCTGGAGCTCGGTGCTGCGCACCGCCCACACATCTTGCGGGGTCAGCAGCAGGGCAGCCGGGGCCGAGGCGGCGGCTTGGGGCCCGGGGGCGGCAGCAGCCTCTGGGGCCGTGCGGGCTCGCTTCATCCACACCAGCCCGCCGGCCACGGCCAGCGCAAGGACTGAGACGACAACAGTGCGACGTGAAATGGCCATGCTCAGATGGGTGTAGGAGAAGTGTGGGGTGCGCCCGTCGCGTCGGGCCGGTGGCGCAAGCCGTCCAGCACCAAAGCGACGTGGTGGCGTATGAAGGGGTCAGGGTCTGCCAGCATGGGCTCGACCATGCCGCAAGCGCCCAGCGAGTGCTTGTGCAGGCACAGCATGATCAGCGGCATCACGATGGAGTAGACGGTGGACCTCACGTCATGGCGTCTGAATTCACCGCAGGCCATGCCGGCTTCCAATTGCTCAGCCACCAAGGCGCTGCCGGGCTCAATCACTTCCCGGGCATAGAACTGTGCGAGCTCCGGAAAGTTGCACATCTCGGTGATCACCAGCTTGAACACGCCGGAAGCCGGGCTGCGATAGACCTCGCCCCACCAGTGCGGCAGCACGGTCAAAAGCTTGTCACCGGGCGAGCCTTGCAGGCCTTGGGCCATCGCCCGCCCTTCGGCAATCTTGGCTGCCAAAGCCTGCTGGATCACGGCCTTCAGCAACTCTTCTTTGCTGGGGTAATACAGGTAGAGCGTGCCCTTGGAGACGCCAGCGCGCACGGCCACTTCTTCAGAGCGCGTCGCGGCAAAGCCTTTTTCGACGAACAACTCCAGCGCCGCGTCCAGCAGTTCTTGCGGGCGAGCGTCTTTGCGGCGTTGACGGGCGGTGGTGGCTGCGGACATCTTAATGACTGATCGGTCAGTAATGCTAACACCGGCCCTCAGGCTCGCAAAGTGATATGGCGCAAGGCCCTGTCAGCCGCAAGGCCCCCGCCCGCGTTGCACCTGCTGTTCAATGCAGTTGCGAATGACATGGCTATAACTCGTCGTAGGGTGCTGGGAGGGGTGGCGCTGGTCTCTGGCAGTCTGTTGGGCGCTTGTGCCAGCGTGTTGGGGCCGCGTCGGGTGGTCTACAGCGAGGACGAACTCGCAGCACTGCTGGCCCGGCGCTTTCCGGTGGACAAGCGCCTGATGGAGTGGCTGGATGTGGAGGTGAGCCACCCGAAAGTTCGCCTGCTGCCTGAAGACAACCGGCTCGAGCTGGGCTTGGGTGTGGCGCTGCGGGACCGCTTGTTCACCACGCGCTTGCAAGGTCGTCTTCGCCTGAGCACCGCCTTGGCGGTTCGGCCAGAAGACCGCAGCCTGAGGATGCGCCAAGTGAAAGTTCATGACTGGGCAGTGGACGGCCTGGAGGACGCCGGGCGCTGGCCCAGCCGCTTGCAGGGTCAGCGCCTGGGCGGCCTGCTGGTGGAGCGCGTGCTGGAAGACTTGAGCATCTACACCTTCAAAGACAGCGACTGGCAGCGCTTGACCGATGCCGGCTATGCCCCGCCCCAGGTGCGCATTCAGCCGCAAGGGCTGGAGTTGCTGGCCGTGCCCAGAGCTTAAGCCGCCAGCAGCGCCCGCTATCATGGGCGGCTTTGCTGCCCTGCGGACACCACTGTGGATCTGATTCTTTTGCTCAAGGCCGCCATCCTCGGGGTGGTGGAAGGCTTGACCGAGTTCTTGCCCATCTCTTCGACCGGTCACTTGATCTTGGCCGGCTCCCTGCTGGACTTCACCGGCCCCACCGCCAAGGTGTTCGAGATTGCCATTCAAACCGGCGCCATGATCGCCGTGATTTGGGAATACCGTGAGCGGGTGTTCGGCACGATCAAGGGCTTGCGCTCCGAGGTGCAGGCGCAGCGTTTTGCACTCAATGTGCTGGTGGCCTTCATCCCTGCGGTGGTGCTCGGCTTGGCGCTGGGCTCAGCCATCAAGGCCAAACTGTTTCATCCGGTGCCCGTGGCGCTGTCCTTTGTGGTCGGCGGTCTGATCATCCTCTGGGTTGAACGCCGCCACCGCGACAAATTCGGTGTGATGGACCTGGAAGGCAGCCGCCGCGCGCGCGTCGAAACCGTGGACGACATGACCGTGATGGATGCCCTCAAAGTGGGCTTGGTGCAATGTGCGGCCCTGATCCCGGGCACCAGCCGCTCGGGCGCCACCATCATTGGCGCCATGTTGTTTGGCTTCTCGCGCAAAGCGGCCACCGAGTTCAGCTTCTTCTTGGGCATCCCCACTCTGATCGGGGCGGGCGCCTATTCACTGATCAAGCAGCGCCAGGATTTGCAATTCAGCGACTGGCCACTGTTCGCGGTGGGCACCGTGTTTGCCTTTCTCAGCGCCTTGGTGTGCATCCGCTGGCTGATCCGTTACGTCGCCACGCATGACTTCACCATCTTCGCCTGGTACCGCATCGTTTTTGGCGGTCTGGTGTTGCTGACCGCCTTCACCGGCTGGGTGGAGTGGAAGGCCTGAGCGGGAGGCTCGGCCTCAGACCTTTTTGAACACCAAGTCCCAGACCCCGTGGCCCAGCTTGAGGCCACGGGCCTCGAACTTGGTCAGAGGGCGATAGTCGGGGCGCGGCGCATAACCCTCGGCGGTATTCTGTAGCTGGCCCTCAGCGGACAGCACCTCCAGCATTTGCTCGGCATAGGGCTGCCAGTCGGTGGCGCAGTGCAACACGCCACCCGGTGCCAGACGCGAGGCCAACAGGGCCACCAGCGGTGGTTGAATCAAGCGGCGCTTGTTGTGCTTTTTCTTGTGCCAAGGGTCGGGAAAGAACACATGCACACCGGCCAGGGAACCCGGCTGCACCATGTGCTCCAGCACCTGCACGGCGTCATGCTGAATGATGCGCAGATTGCTCAAGCCTTCTTCGCCGATGCGCTTGAGCAAGGCGCCCACGCCCGGTGTGTGCACCTCCACGCCCACAAAGTCGGTGTCGGGGCGCAGTGCGGCAATTTGGGCCGTGGCGGCCCCCATGCCAAAGCCAATCTCCAAGACCAGAGGGGCCTGCCGGCCAAAGCTGGCGGCCCAGTCCTGCGCTTGGGCCTGATAGGGCAGCACAAATCGCGGGCTCAACTCGGCCAGGGCTTTTTGCTGGCCGGTGCCCATGCGGCCCGCGCGCACCACATAGCTGCGGATGCTGCGTTGCGGCTTGCTGGTGGGCGCCTCGCTGCTTGAATCAGAGGTGGAAGCGGCTGAGTCGGCGGAGGTGGGGGTGGTCATGCTGGCGTGCAAACGCATATCTGGCAGGGGAAGCAGGCTTACCTTCGGCGCTTGCGCCGCAGCGCTTGGCCCCATGCTGCAGGGATGTGGAAAAGTGTTCCGGATTGTGCCCCAGCCCATCCTGATGCCTTGGGGCAGGTCAGCCGACGCCAGTGCTTGTCGGCCTTGGCTGCAAGTCTGTGCTGGCCTGTGGGCAGCAGCGTGGCTGCAGTGGGCGACACGCTGCAAACCCTGCCCGAGCGCTGTGGCTTGCCGGCCAGCAGCGTGGGCCTGTATGCGCGTGTGGTGGGGCAGGCCCAGCCCTTGGTGGCCATCAACGCCGAGCAGCCCTTTCAGATGGCCTCCACCGCCAAGCTGGTGACCTCGATGGCGGCCCTCGATGTCTTGGGGCCAGAGTTCCGCTGGCGCACCGCCGCCTATTTGGACGGTGAGCTGCGCGACGGCACCTTGTGGGGCGACCTGTGGCTGGTGGGGGGCGGCGATGCCACGCTGGACCACGACAGCCTCCAAGCCTGGATGGCGCAATGGCGCGCCCAAGGCCTGCACCGCATCCAAGGCCATCTGGTGCTGGACCGCCGTGCTTTTGCGCTGACGGCCAAGGACCATGCCTTCACGCCCACGCCCTCTGCCAGCCGACCGCACCATTTGTGGCCCGATGCGCTGATGATCGACCAAGGCCGGGTGCGCGTCAGCCTCAAAGCCGACGCCGATGGACGCCCGCAGGCCACCCTGGCGGGGTCCAAAGTGGCTACCGCGTTCGCGGGCCAGCGTGCCTGCCAACCGGTGCCACAGTGGGCGCGCGATGAGAGCCGCCCTGAAGCCGCCCCCCGACTACAACTGCACGGCGAATGGGCGGCTGCCTGTGGGCCCATGACGGTGGAGGCGGTGCTGCCGCCCGGCCAAGTGGCGCGCATGGCCGTCGCACACGCCTGGGCCCGGGCCGGTGGGCGCCTGACCGGCTCGGTGCTGGACCAGCCCGCTGCGCCCCGCGCCCCCAAGCTCTTCTCGGTGCACCAGTCTGAGCGCCTGCCGGCGCTGCTGCGCGACATCAACAAAACCAGCGACAACTTGGCCGCCCGCCACCTCATGCTGGCCATGTCGCCGGGCTTTCCCAGCCAGGCGGCGACCTTGGCCGGTGCCCAGCGCCGCCTGCAGCAATGGCTGGCGCAACAGGGCTTGGCGCGGGGCGACATTGAGGTCGATTCGGGCTCAGGCCTCTCACGCCAGGAGCGTGCCAAGCCGCGTGCCTTGGCCAGCCTGCTGGAGCGCTTTGCCTATCACCCGCAGGGCATGGCCTTGCTCAGCTCTTTGCCCTTGGCCGGGGTGGACGGTACGATGCAGCATCGCCTGCGCGGCGGGGCGGCCCAGGGCCAGGCCTATCTCAAGACCGGCACGCTGCTGGATACCCGTGCCTTGGCCGGCTACATCAAGACTCGCTCAGGCCATGTGGTGGTGGTGACGGCCCTGATCAACCATCCTCAAGCCGACCGTGCCACCCCGCAGATGGACGGCTGCATTGAATGGCTGGCGCGCCATGCCTGAAGCTCGCCGCTGGCCCACGCTCTCCATCCGCGCGTCGGTGATCATCGGTATCGCCCTGGCTGTGATCATCCCCACCGTCGCCTTGTGGAAGATGGAAGAGCGCTGGACACGGCAAGCCCAGGAGCCGCTGGTCGCCCAGAACCGCCAAGCGGTGTTGGGCTTGATGACGGCTGATTTGGTCACGCCCCTGTGGACCATGGACGAATCAGCCATGCTCTACCGCCTTCAGCGCGGACTGATGGAGCCCTCGGTCAACAGCCTGCGCCTGACCGAGAACCGCCCTTTGAGCAAGCCGGTGGAACTGAGCAAGACCGGCGCCGTGGTGGGCCAAGGGGTGCTGTACAGGGCCGAGGTCCTGCACGAAGGCGAGCGCCTGGGCGAGCTGGAGATTTGGTTCGACCCGCAGCAGATTGAACATGCCCTAGCAGAGCGCCGCACCGGCACCATCCAGCTTGCCGCCCTACAGGTCTTGCTGAGCGGGCTGGTGTTGGTGGTGATTCTGACCCGCCGCCTCTTGGGCCCGATTCAGCGCTTGAAGCAGCAAGCCAGCCAGATGGCGTCCCGCGGCACCGTGGTGCCGACCGAGTGGAACCGCCGCGATGAACTTGGCGAGCTGGGCAGCCACCTCAACGACGTTCACACGCAAGTGGCCGAGCTGTTCGACCAGTTGGAAGGCCAGAAGGCCGAGCTGCAACGCATGGCCTTGCAAGACACGCTCACCGACCTGCCTAACCGGGCCTTGTTCACCGAGCTGGCGCGTGCCTCGGTGGCCGCCGCCCACCGCGACGGTAAGTGCCTGGCCTTGCTGTTCATCGACCTGGATCGCTTCAAGCCTGTCAACGACACCTACGGCCATGCGGCGGGAGATGCGCTGTTGATGACTTTGGCCAAGCGCCTGCGCGCCGTCGTGCGTTCATCCGACGTGGTGGCGCGCCTCAGTGGCGACGAGTTCACCGTGCTGCTGCATGACGCCAGCCAGTGGGACCAGGTCAGTGCCACCGCCGACCGCGTGCTCAAAGAGCTGGAGATGCCGGTGCATCTGCCGGTGGGTGATATCAGCGTCTCGGCCAGCATTGGCGTGGCCTTCTATCCGGCCGATGCGAGCGACCATGAAACCTTGGTCAGCTACGCCGACACGGCCATGTATGCAGCCAAGAACTTAGGCGGCTCACGCACCAGCTTCTTCCGCGAAGAATTCAACCATCAGCTCCAAGCCGCCCTGCAGCTAGAGGCCGAGATGCGCCAGGCGCTGGAGCGCAATGAGTTTGTGCTGCACTACCAACCCCTGGTGGATGCGCGCAGTGGCGCCTTGTTGGGTTGCGAGGCCTTGATCCGTTGGCAGCATCCGATCCGTGGCCTGTTGTCGCCCTTCCACTTCATCCCGGCGGCCGAGCAATGCGGCCTGATCAGTGAGCTGGGCGCCTGGACCATTCGGTCTGCTTGCCAGCAAATTGCGCGCTGGAAGGAGGCTGGCTTGCAGGTGGGCACCGTCGCCGTCAACGTGTCCGCCCTGGAGTTCCGCCACCACCGCTTGCTGGACACCTTGACCACCGCCATTGCGGCCTCGGGCGTGCGCCCCGGCGAGCTGGAGATCGAGCTGACTGAGAGCGTGCTGATGACGGACATTCAGACCACGCAACTGATCATCGAGCGCCTGCATGCCCTGGGCCTGCCCTTGTCGGTGGACGACTTTGGCACCGGCTACTCCTCGCTGTCCTACCTGAAACACTTGCGCCCCGCCAAGCTCAAGATCGACCGTAGCTTCGTCAAAGACCTGCCCGGTGAAGAGGGCGACCAAGTGCTGGTCCGCGCCATCGTCCAACTCGCGCACTCCTTGGGCATCAAAGTGGTGGCCGAAGGCGTGGAGACAGAGGCTCAACAAGCCTTTTTGCGCGACATAGGCTGCGAGATCCTGCAAGGCTATCTCATCAGCCGCCCGCAAGACGCGAAAGGCTTTGAGGCCTTCGCGCGCCGAGTGTCAAACACCTTGGTCGACGCCTGATGCAGCGCCACTCACTTTGGGCCAGTGCTTGCGGTTAGAATCCGCGCCTGCATCTCAGCGGGTGTAGTTCAATGGTAGAACGCTAGCTTCCCAAGCTCGATACGTGGGTTCGATTCCCATCACCCGCTCCAAACGAAGACGCCCCCAGACCGCAAGGTCTGGGGGCGTCGCCGTTTGGCGTGGGCGTTTGGGATGAGACCCACCTGGGTTCGCTCAAGACAGTCCGGTGGACTGTCTTGGACGCTGCGCAGCAGCGGGCCGAGCAACAGGCCCGAGCCTGTTGCGAGCATTCCCATCACCTTCGGTGCACTTTGCGGCGCCCCCTCACTTCGCTTCATGTTGGCATGCTCGTCTCCGCAGTGACAGCCAAAGCCTCGGCCGAGCCGCAGAATCCCCCCATGGCAAAGATCTACCTTGTGCGACACGGCCAAGCCTCATTTGGCGCCGCAGACTACGACCAATTGAGCCCCTTGGGCACGCAGCAGTGTGAGCTGCTGGGCCAGCACTGGCGGGCCATGGGCCTGCGCTTTGACGCGGTGTGGATGGGCAGCTTGAAGCGCCATCGCCAGAGCATGGAAGCCATCGCGGCCGGCCTGGGTGGCTTACCTGAAGCCACGGTGCGCAGCGGGCTCAATGAGTACGACCCAGAGGCCCTCGTGCGGGCGGCCCATGCGGGCCCCTTGCCGACGGGCGACAGCCCCGAGGTACAGCGCCAACATTTCTTGCACCTGCGACAGGGCTTGCTGGGCTGGATCAAGGGGGAAATGGCGCCGGCCGGCCTGCCTTCACATGCCGACTTTTTGGACGGGGTGATGGCGGCCTTGGACGAGGCGCGCCAGCAACCTTGCGCCGAGCACATTCTGGTGGTCTCCAGTGGCGGGCCGATCTCCAACGCGGTGGGGCATGTGCTGCAGGCCGCGCCCGAGGGCGTGGTGGAGTTGAACCTGCGCTTGCGCAACAGTGCGGTGACCGAGTTGCACAGCACCCCGCGCCGCCATGCGGTGATCAGCTTCAACAGCCTGCCCCACTTGGACCAGCCGGGCCGCAGCCACCTGCAAACCTATGCCTGAGAGGCGGCGGCTGCAGTCGTGGCGCTGTAGGGCAGCTTCGCGCCCAGCCGTTTGAAGCCGCTGCGAGCGGGTGCCTGCTGGCTGCTGCGATGAGCACGGCTCACATAGCCACCGGACTCCAAGGCCCAGCCTTCGGTCGCCTGCTCTGGCGCATGGATTTGCACCTGCTGGGTGTGGCCCACCAAGCCTTTGCGCGCGGCTTGGGTCACCAAGTCTTCGGCCTGCTCGGCCGTGAGTTGCAGGGCGAAGCGCTGCCAGCAGCGCATCAGGCGTGGGTCCGCCCAAGCGTCTTCCAGGCGCTCGCGCCATTGGCCTTCGGTCAGCGGGCGGCCGCCGTCCCAGGCACGGGGCAGCAGCCCGTGCACCACCTTGTGAAAGTCTCGCTGCAAGCTGGGGCTGGGCAGCAGCGCAGCCAATTGGCCCAGGCGGGCCGCAAAGCCGGGCCGCGCAATCTGGCGCGTGATGATGACCTGCAGGCCTTGGATGGGGTTGAGCAGGCGCAGGCGGTTGGGCGGCAGCACGCGCAGCGGCACGGCAGCGGCCACCTCGTGCGGCAGCGGGGTGACGAAAGACATCAGCGTGGCCAGGCGGGCCCACTCGGAGCTGCTGAGGGCGTCGCTGTCGTCGCTGTTGCCTGCAGGGCCTGGCGCGGCACCGCCTGCCGCGGATTCGCGCGCTGCGGCCAGCACGGCCATCAGCCGCGCATCGTCCCAGCGCCGGCCCTGCATGGCTTGGGCGGCCCGCAGGCTGATCACGGCCAAATGCCCGGCGGCATAGCCGGCTTCGCCTTGCAGACGGGCCATGCGGGCGGGCTCAAGGTGTTCAGATTCGGCCGTGCCCAGGCCTTGCAAGGCCTGGAGCGGGCGGCGGCTGATCGGGCAGCGCTCTACCCAAAGTTGGGCCAGGTAGTGCGGCGTGACCTGGATCTCTTCAAAGTGGCGGCCGTGCTGCCAAGCCTCCAGGCGCAGGTCCAGCCAAGCCTGCACCGCCGGCGTGGCGGCCAGGGTGCGCGTGCCAAAGGCGGCGCGACCGGCTTCCCAGCCCTGACGCAGCGGGTTTTGCGGCAGCAAATGCTGGGCCGGCGGCAGCAGGCCGTGGCGGGCATGGTCCCAGCCCAAGCCAAAGCCGCAGCGGTCCGCGGCGTAAGGTGCAACGGTGGTGGGGGTGTCATCAGCAAAGGGCAGCGTGGCTTGGGTCATGCTTGTCTCCAACGAAGAAGGGGCCCGTAAGGCAGCGGTGGCTGCCGGTCTGGGGCAGCGTGGAAGCCAGTGTGCAAGGCCATAGGCTCATGGGATGAGCCTGCCAAACTGTGCTGCTGAAACTAGGGTTTTCCGTTGAGGCTCATCTCGTGAGCCTGCGATAAGCTAGGCCATGGACCGCACTGAACGCTTTTACCGGATCGAGCTGCTCATCAAGTCACGCGGCGGCGTGTCGTTTGAGGCCTTGCAGGCGGAGTTGGAGGTCTCGCGCGCCACGCTCAAGCGCGACCTGCAATACCTGCGCGACCGCATGGATGCCCCCATCGTCTACGACCGTTATGACAATGTCTACCGCTTTGGCGACGGTGCGGGGGCCGGAAGCAGCGCCACCGCCACCACCCATGAGCTGCCCGGCGTGTGGTTCAACGAGGCCGAGATCCATGCGCTCTTGACCATGCACCAGCTCATTGCGGGGCTGGACGCTGGGGGCGTGCTCGGGCGGCACTTGCAGCCCTTGCTCGACAAGCTGCACGGCATGCTGGGCACCAGCGAGGGCGAGTCCCGCGAGTTGCTGCGCCGCGTGCGCGTCATCAGCCCGGCGCGCCGCCCTGTGCCCAGCCAGTGGTTCGAGCGGGTAGGCTCAGCCTTGCTCAAGCGCGAGCGCTTGGAAATGCTTTACTTCACCCGGGCGCGCCGCAGTGAGTCGCAGCGCGAGGTCTCACCGCAGCGGCTCACCTATTACCGCAACACCTGGTACCTGGATGCCTGGTGCCACCGCAGCGAGGGCCTGCGCCGGTTTGCGCTGGACGCCGTGCGCAGTGTTCGCGTGCTACCGGCTCGTGCCAAGGATGTGGCCCTCAAAACCGTGCAGGCCGAGCTCGATGGCGGCTACGGCATTTTCTCGGGCAAGGCGCTGCAGACCGCGACGCTGCGCTTCACGCCCGAGGCCGCGCAGTGGGTGGCGGCCGAAGAATGGCACCCCCAGCAAAGCCTGCGCTGGCTGGATGACGGCCATTTGGAGATGAAGCTGCCGTTCACAGACCCCACCGAGCTGGCCATGGACCTGCTGCGCCACGGCCCACAGGTGCAGGTGTTGGCCCCGGCGGGGCTGGCCAAGCTGGTGGCGCAGCAGGCGCGCGAGACCGCTGCGCTTTACGCCTGAGCCCGGAGCCACGCCAAGCGCCCCGCCAGCCGCGCCTGCCGCTCGGGGTTGGCCTGCGCCGCCCCCAAGGCCCACAGCCAGGCGGTGACAAACAGCGTGCGGCCCAGCACGCATTCGTCCAGCAGCGCTGCGCTGGGCGCCACCCCTTGCGCTTCGCGGGCTTGCCACCAACCCTGCAGTGCCGCCTCGGACCAAGCCACCTCGGTGCCCAGCACGCGTGCGCCGGCCACCAGGCAGGCGGCGTCCCACTCCACGGGGCCATGGATGGTGTCTTCCCAGTCTCCCCACAGCGGCCCCTGAGGCGTGGCCCAGACATTGTTGAGGTGGGCATCGCCATGCAGCGCTTGCAGGGCAGGGCAGAGGGCGTGCAGGCGCTGCTGGCAGGCTTGGGTCAGGTGGCGCACCAGGGCCACATCGTCGGGCGCTGCGCCTTGGTGCAGCAAGTAGGGGTCGTCCAGCAGACGATGCACTTCCTCAAACATGCCCCAGTCTGCGCGCAGGGGCAGGCTGGCCTGAGCCAAGGCGGCGTGGCAGGCGGCCAGGGCTTGGCCGGCGGCGATGGGCTCAGGCTGCGCTGTCAAGACCTCGGCCCGCTGCCACAGGCTGATGTGCCAGGTGCGGCCCTGCGACACCCAGGCATGCGGCCCAGCCAGATGGCGGTGTGCGCCAGCGATGGCACTCACCGCAGGCCGCACCGCAGGCGCGCCTGCGTGGGCCAAGGCCTGGGCCACGGCCATCTCGTGCTGGGCTTGCTCGGCCGCGCGCCAGCGCGCCGTGCCGGTGGCTACGCGGGCCACCATGCCATGCGGCGGCAGGCCCACCGCCAGGTTGGAAAAGCGGCCCAGCACCTGGGCCTGCACGCCGCCCAGCCCCAAGTGGGCCGCAAGCTCGGTGCAGGCGCGCAGGGCGGCGGCTTCATCCTGTGCGGCGGCAGGCTCGGGCTGCCCGCCCGCCTGCAGGAACAGGCTGGCGTCGTCCAAGGCGCCCAGGCCCTGCTCACAGGCCTGGGCAAAGCGCTGAGCGGCCATCTGGCCTAAGCCCGGTGTGGGCGAGCCTGCCAGGGCGCAGGCCTCTAGGGCCAGGCGGCTGTCTTTGGCCAGCAAGGTGGTGTGGGCGCGAGGGGCAAAGTCGTTGTCCAGCGCCCGGCGCAGGCGGTCGCTGCCGATCCAGCTTTGGCCGCTGCTGGCCTCGATCACGCTGAGGGTTTGGCGGGCGTTCAGCCCCCACTGCTGGGCCAGGGCCAAGACTTCGGCCGCACCGGCCAGGTTGATGGCGGCCAGCAAGTTGTTCAAGAGCTTGGTGCGCGCTGCGTCACCGGCTTTGTCGCTGATGACAAAGCGTTGTCGGGCCAGGGTGCTGAGCAAGGCCTCGTGGGCTTGCAGCACGAAGGGGGGCCCGGCCAGCATCAGACTCATCTCGCCCTGTTGGGCTCGCAGTGGGCCACCGGACATGGGTGCATCCATCACGGTGACGCCCAGGGCGGCCAAGCGCGCCGCGGCGTCTTCCACGTCCTGCGGCCCCAGGGTGGGGCAGAGCCACACCACATCCCCAGGGCGGGCCTGGGTGTGCAGGCCGTGGTCGCCCCACAGCACCTCGGCGGTTTGCGCGGCATCGACCACCACCACCAGCGTTTGGCGGCAATGCTGGGCGACTTCAGCGGCGTGGCGGGCCACGGTGGCCCCCAGCGCCTTGGCCGCTTTGCAGCGTTGCGGGTCAATGTCGTGGACCACCACGGGCCAGCCTTCAGAGCGCAGTCGCTGCAGCAGGGCAAAGCCCATATTGCCGATGCCGACGAGGCCGATGGGGGGCTTGCCAGGCTCAGTCACGCGGGGCCTCCGGCAGGCGCAGCGTCATCACGCCTTGGCCTTGCTCCAGGCGCAGCCGGCCCAGCACATCCATGCCCAGCAAAGGCGCGTCGGAGAGGCTGGGCAGCACGGAGATGGCCATGCGGTCCAGGGTGAAGCCGCCTTCCAAGGCCAGATCGACCGTGCTGCGCCAGCCTTCGGCCTCTCCGGAGGCCGTGCGCGCCACAAAGCGCGGGCCCTGGGGCAGGCCCAGGGCTTGGGCCACGTCGCCGGGCAGCACCGAGCTGGTGGCACCGGTGTCGATCAAAAACACCACCTCGCGCTGGCCCTTGGGGCCGCTGAGCGTGGCTGGCCAGTGGTAGTGGCCATCGGCGGCCCGCTGCAGGGTCACCTGGCCTTGGCTCCACTGGATGCGGGGTTTGGCGCGCTCATGCAGCCACCATTGAAAGGCTAAAAAAATGACAGTGCCCAGCAGCAACCAGAGGGTCAGCAGCTTGAGGGTCTTGGGTGGCTCGTTCATGGCTGCCATTGTGCGGCGTTGGTGCGGCGTTGGTGCGCCGCTCGCGCCGGGCTGCTTTTCTGTTTCTGCAGCGCAAAGTCAAGACCCTCTGGACCCAAGGCGGTGCGGCCCTGGATGAAAATGCCTTGATTCCTGAACTGACCGGCCCACCTGTGAGCGCCATGCCCATGCCTTTTACCACGCTGCCATTTTCCAAGTCTGCTTTGGCGCTGGCCGCCAGCATGGTGGCAGCCAGTGCCACTTGGGCACAAAGCCCTGCGGCCGAGGCCCCGGCCAAGCCGGAGCCTGCACCGGCGGCCAAGCCGGCCGCAACACCCACCGAGCGCGTGACCGTCAAGGGCACGCGCACCGAGGACGAGCAGCGGCGCCAGTCCACCGCCGCCAAGATCATCATTGGCCGCGAGGAGCTGGACAAGTTCGGCGACACCTCTCTGGGCGAGGTGATGAAGCGCCTGCCCGGTGTCACCACCGACGGCCGACCCGGCCGGGGGGGCAACCCGCGCATGCGCGGCTTGGGGGCGGGCTACACGCAGATCTTGATCGACGGGGAGCGCGTGCAAGGCGGGCTGTCGCTGGACTCCATCAGCCCCGACCAGATCGAGCGCATCGAGATCATCCGGGCCCCCACGGCTGAGACGGGCGCCCGCGCCATTGGCGGCACCATCAACATCATCACCCGCGAGGGCTTCACCAAGCGGCTCAACGACCTGAAGTTGGGCGTGGGGGTCGAGCGCGGCGAGCCCGGTGGCTTTGTGGGCTGGACCCGCGACGACCAGATCGACAGCTTCAACTACAACGTCTCGGCCACCGCCTGGCGGCGCCAGGGCAAGGAGTCCTCCACAACGACCACCACCACCCCCGAGAGGGTGCAGGTGGAGCGTGCCCAGAGCACCGACGAACGCCAAGGCCTGCACGCCAGCGCCCGGCTGCAATGGCGGCTGAGTGAGACGGACAACCTGATGATCATGCCCATGATGGTGGTCTCCAAGGGCTCGGGGACGCGGCAGGCCAGCTTCAGCCACCAACCGGTGGCCTGCGATGGCCAAGCGCCGTTTAACCGCCAGTTGCTGTGCAGCACCACGGGCGAGAACGACAGTGACTTCGCCCTGGTGCGCTTGAATGGCCAATGGCGAACCACGGTGGATGGATGGCGCCTGGAAACCCGAGGCGGTGTGAGCCAATCGCGCAGCACCGGGCAGTCGCAGCGCTTAGAGAGCGTTGACGGTGGCAGCACGCCGGATGTGGTGCAAGACCACACCCGCAGCACCGAGCGCACCCAGCAGATCAACCTCAAGGGCAGCAAGCTGCTCGATAACGACCACAACTTGGTGTTTGGCTTGGAAGCCGAAGCCGCTCAGCGCGATGACCAGCGCGAGCCCTTGCTCAACGGTCAGCCGCGTCTGGTGGGCTTTGGTGACAACCTGGCCGCCTCCACACGGCGCGTGGCCCTGTTTGGGCAAGACGAATGGAGCCTGACACCGCAATGGGCGGTGCATGGTGGCTTGCGCTGGGAAGGCATCCGCACCCAAGGCGAGCCACTGGGAGAATTACCGGCGGTGAGCAACACCAGCAGCGTGGTCACGCCTTTGCTGCATGCACTGTGGCGGCCCGAGCCCAAGAGCCGCGACCAGGTGCGCATCAGCCTGACGCGCAGCTACAAATCCCCCACGCTGACCCAACTGGTGGCCTGGCCCAGCCTCGCCACCCGCAACAGCGAAACCTCGCCCGACCGCGCCGGCAACCCAGCCCTGCAGCCCGAGTTGGCCACTGGCATTGACTTGGCGGCCGAGCGCTACCTGCCCGGTGGCGGCTTGTTGAGCGTCAACCTGTTCCACCGCCGCATCACGGACCTGATGCGCTCCGTGGTGTCTTTGGAGGACGTGTCGTGGTCGGCCACGCCGCGCTATGTGTCCAGACCTCAAAACGTCGGGCGAGCGACCACACAAGGCGTGGAATTGGAGGCCAAAGGGCGGCTCACGGAATGGGTGCAAGACGCGCCACAGGTGGACCTGCGCGCCAATCTGAGCCTGTATGTGTCGCGTGTGGACAGCGTGGTCGGGCCGAACAATCGCTTGGACAGCCAGCCCGGTGGTACTTTGAACATCGGCGCCGACTGGAAGGTCAAGGACATGCCCCTCACCGTGGGCAGCAGCGTCTCTTACACCCCAGGCTACACCACCCGCCTGGCCGAAAACCAATGGCTGGAGCAGCCCACCAAGCGGGTCATTGATGCCTATGCCTTGTGGAGCTTCAGCTCAGCGTGGCGCCTGCGCGTGTCGCTCAGCAATTTGGCGCCGCTGGACACCGGCTCGACCTCTCAAGTGGGTGACGAAGTCGCGCAGACGGTGTCGCCTACCGCCATGACCTGGCGGGCGCAGTTGGAAATCAAGATTTAAGCCAGAAGGTCGGCGGCCTCAGGGTGCCGCCGCATCCACACCACCACATAGCTGCACAGCGGCTTGATCTTCAAGCCGTGCTCTCGCGCATGGGCCACAGCGGCGGCCACCAACTGGCTGGCCAAGCCGCGGCCCTCCAGTGCCGGGGGCACGCCGGTGTGGTTCATCCACATCACACCGTCCTTCAGGCGGTAGGTGGCTTCGCAGAGCAAGCCGTCCACCGTCAGCTCAAAGCGCTGGGCCGCGGCATTGTGGGTAACGGTAGGCTGGCTCATGTTTGGGTTAACGCTTGAGTTGTTGCCAGAGGAAGGCGAACTCCAGGGCCAGACGGTCGGCCGCTTGGGAGTTGTCGGCCGCAGCGCCGTGGCCGCCTTCGATGTTCTCGTAGTACAGCACTTGGTGGCCTTGCTCGATCATCCGCGCGGCCATCTTGCGGGCGTGCGCAGGGTGGACGCGGTCATCGCGCGTCGAGGTCACAAAGAAGACCTTGGGATAGGTCTTGCCCTTGCTCACGTTCTGGTAAGGGCTGTACTTGGAGATGTAAGCCCACTCTTCGGGCACATCCGGGTTGCCGTATTCGGCCATCCAGCTCGCACCGGCCAGCAGGGTGTGGAAGCGGCGCATGTCCAGCAGCGGCACTTGGCAGACCACGGCATTGAACAGCTCAGGGCGCTGCACCATCACTGCACCCACCAGCAGGCCGCCGTTGCTGCCGCCCTGGATGCCCAGGTGGCGCGGCGAGGTGACTTTGCGGGCAATCAGGTCTTCGGCCACGGCCGCAAAGTCGTCATAGCTCTTTTGCTTATTGGCCTTGATGGCGGCTTGGTGCCAGCCTGGGCCATATTCACCACCACCGCGGATATTGGCCACCACCAGCACGCCGCCCTTGGTGAACCAGGCTGTGCCATAGCCGCCCGAGTACCAGGGCTGCATCGACTGCTCAAAGCCGCCGTAGCCGTAGAGCAAGGTGGGGTTTTTGCCATCGTCCACGCGGTTTTTGGCACCGATCACAAAGTAGGGCACTTTGGTGCCGTCCTTCGATGTCGCAAAGTGCTGCTCGGCCTTGACGGTCGAGGCGTCAAAAAACGCCGGGCGCGACTTGATGCGCTCCAGGCCGTCTTTACCCGCTTCACCCAGGTAGAGCGAATCAGGCGTGACGAAGTCGGTGTAGGTCAGCATGAAGTGCTCGGCCCAGGGGTCATTGCTGACTTGCGGGTCATGCAGGGCCGACAGGCCCAGCGTGCCGGGGAAGGGCGCAGCGATGTCACGCTTCTTCCACTGGCTGCCCTCAAAGCGCCAGGCTTCGGCGCGGCCGGCCACGTTGTCCAGCACGCTCAGCAGCACCTGGCTGCGGGTGAGCGAGAAGCCCGCCAGCGAGCGGGTCGCGGTGGGGGTGAACAAGGCGGTGAAGTCTCGCTGGCCCTTCAGGTAGGCCTGAGCGTCGCCCACCAACAAGCTGCCACGCGGCCAAGTGACCTCGCCCTTGCTGCTTTTGACCTTCCAGTCGCTGCGCAACTCCACCAGCACGCGCTCGCGCCAGAAGCTGAACTGGGCATCGGCAGGCTTGTCCACTTTGACGGGTGCTTGGCCTTCGGTCCATACAAACATCTGGCTGGTGTAGAAGCTGTCGGCGCGGCTGAAGGTGACGCGCTTAAAGCCAGGCGTGTGGTCCACATTGGCGCCAGCCGCCACATCGGTTTTTTCGCCTTCAAACACGGTGGTGGCAGCACTCAAGGCCTGGCCACGCTGCCAGAGCTTGACCACGCGCGGATAGCCCGAATCCGTTTGTGAGCCGGGGCCAAAGTCGGTGCCCACGAAGAGGCGGTTTTGGTCCAGCCAAGTCACATCCGTCTTGGCCTCGGGCAAGTTGAAGCCGTCTTTGACGAACTGCTTGGTGGCGGTGTCGAACTCGCGCACCACCACGGCGTCTGCACCGCCGCGCGAGAGCAGCAGCAGGCAGCGGGTGGAGGCGCCGTCCAGGCAACGCGCACCCTTCCAAACCCAGTTTTCGTTCTCGGCTTTGCCCAAGGCGTCCAAATCCAACAGCACTTCCCACTGCGGATTGGGCTTGCGGTACTCCGTCAGGCTGGTGCGGCGCCACAGGCCACGTGGGTTGCTCTTGTCGCGCCAGAAGTTGACAAAGTAGTCGCCGTCCCGTTGGGCATAGGGGATGCGGTCGGTCGAATCCAAAATCTCGCGGAAGCGCTGCTTGTTGCTGGCGAAATCAGGGTGCGCTTCCAGCACCGCGCGCGAGGCGGCATTGCGCTCTCGCACCCACGCCAAGGGCTTCTCGCCTTGTACGTCCTCCAGCCACAAGTAGGGGTCTTCAGGGGCCGGGGCGGCAGCGTGGGCAACAGGTGTCATGGTCATCAGGCTGGTGGCTCCGATCAGGGCCAGCATCAGGCGGCGAGAAAAGGGGTGTGTCATGGGCAGCGCGGGTGGCGTTGGGACGAAAAAGGCCGCGGCTGCCGGGTAGGCGTGCGGCGGCTGGAGTGTCGGGCGCCATGATAGGCCAGCGCCGCAGGGGCTGCAGAGCCCTGCCGCCCGACCCAGGCCCGAGAACTTGGGGGGCGATTACCCTCGGCTGGGCTTCAGGCTGCGCAGGGCGATGGGCTCTACTTGCACCGAGCTTTGCCCGTCGCCCACCCAGATGGCACCGTCTTGCACCGTCACCTGCAATTGCATGCTGCGTTGGGCCAGCGCGGCCAAGGCCTTGCTGGTCTCAGGGGGCACCTGCCAAACCTCTAAATTGCTCAGGCGTGAGAGCTTGCCTTCCATGCTGCTCCACCACACCGGCACCGCGCTGCTGTAGGCCCACAAGCGCACCACCTCGGCCCGGCCGCAGGCCTTGATCAGGCGGCGCTCATCCAGGGGCTGGCCCACCTCGATCCACTGCACCAACTGCCCGGTCAGGTCTTTTTGCCACAGGTCAGGCTCTTCGGTGTCCGACAAGCCGCCCGCAAAAGTCAGTGCGCCTTGCAGGTCGTCGGCGGGCACGCTCATCGCAAAGGCCAGCAGCCGCATCATCATGCGCTCGTCCGTCTCCGAGGGGTGACGCGCCAACGTCAGCGCATGGTCGGCATAGAGGTGGCGGTCCATGTCTGCAATCTGCAGCTGAGCCTTGTAAATGGTGGATTTGAGAGCCATGGGCGCGGTGTCGTTCCAACAAAAAGCCCCTGAGGCTCAGGGGTGGCCGAGTGTAGCTGTGCTCAGGAGACGATCTGGACGCTCAGCTCCGCCCGGCGCGCCGCACTCTCCCGCCCCAGGTCCAGCAGTTGCATCACCGCCAAGGCTTGGCGCGGCGGCACGGGGTTGGGGCCGTGGCCGCGCAGCGCGGCGGCCACGGCGGCGTAGTAGTGCGGGTAGCGGCCGGGCAGGGTGGGCCAGGCTTGGGTGTGGCGCTGGTCGGGTTGGGCGGGGTCGGTGGCTTGGGTCAGCTCGCCCGCTTGGGGGTCGTGGCCCCAGTGTTCGGGCTGTGCTGGGTCGGGCAGGGTGCCCGCACGCAGTGCGTCTTCTTGAGCGTCCAGGCCCCATTTACGGTAGCTGCCGCGCGTGCCGTGCACCACAAAGCGCGGGGCGGCATGGGCGGCCAGGGTGCTGGCGCTGAGGTGAACGCGCAGGCCAGAGGCATAGCGCAGCTCGCAGGCAAACCAGTCATCGGCCTGGCCGCCGTCGCGCAGGGTGGCGATGTCGGCATACAGCGCCGCAGGGGCGCCAAAGCACTGCAGCGCTTGGTCCAGCAAATGCGGTGCGAGGTCTATCCACAAGCCACCGCCGGGGCCGGCAGCCTCGCGCCAGCGCTGGCGCACCAAGGGGCGAAAGCGGTCGAAATGCGAGGCCATGCGCACCACTCGCCCCAGCTCACCTTGGGCCAGCAGCGCTTGCAGGGTTAAAAAGTCGCCGTCCCAGCGGCGGTTGTGAAACACGCTCAAGAACAAGCCCTTGGCCTCGGCCAGGTTCACCAAGGCTTGTGCCTCGGCGGCATGCAATGTGAAGGGCTTGTCCACCACCACCGCTTTGCCCGCCTGCAGCGCAGCGTGAGCCAAGGCAAAGTGGCTGTCGTTGGGGCTGGCCAAGACGACGAGGTCGACCTCAGGGCTGGCGATCAAGGCCAATGGATCGGCCCAGACTTGGGTGTGGGGCCCGAGTTGGGCGTGGACCTCGGCGGGCTGGCTGCTGGCCACGGCGCAGAGCTGCAAACCGGGTGTGGTGCGCAGCAGCGGGGCATGAAACGTGCGCCCGGCAAAACCGAAGCCGACAAGTCCGACGCGCAAGAAGGGGGCAACAAAGGCGGTGCTCATGGTGGGCAAATAGGGCGGGGCAGGGTGGCGAGCCCCCTTGTTTGAGGCGGCCTGCCACCCGGCTATTGGGGTCTTTGGCGAGGCGTGTCCCAGGGCATCGGTGGCATCATTCTTTGATGATTCAGTGCGCCCAAGACCACACGTCTTCAGCCTCAGGGAGTGTCTGGCGGGATTATTCCTTGCGCGGCGCCTTGGCCGGTGCACTGCTGCTTTTCATGTCGTCACCCACGATTGGACTTTCATGCCATTAGATCCTGTTGCGCCCAACCCTCTGCTTTTGCCCTGGAGTGGGCCTTTCGGCCTGCCGCCTTTTGCGCAAATCGCCCCCGCCCACTTCGGCCCGGCCCTGCAAGAAGCCATGCGCCAGCAGATCGCCGAGTTAGACGCGATTGGTGCGGCCACCGAGCTGCCCAGCTTTGACAACACCGTGGTGCCCTTGGACAAAGCGGGTGCTTTGCTCTATCGCATCGAAGCCGTGCTCTCCAACCTGACGTCGTCGCAAACCTCACCGGAGCTGCAAGCCGTGCAGCGCGATACCGCTGCGTTGCTGGCGGCCCATGACAGCCAGGTCAAGATGCACCCGGGGGTGTTCGCGCGTTTGGACGCCTTGCATGAGCGGCGCCATGCCCTGGAGTTGGCGCCGGAACAACTGCGTTTACTGGAGCGATTGCACCAAGACGCAGTGCGCGCGGGGGCTCGCTTTGACGCCGAGGCTCAGGCGCGCTACTCCAGCATCATGCAGCAGTTGGCCGAGCTGACCACCCGCTTTGCGCAAAACGTGCTGGCCGATGAATCCAGCTATCAATTGCTGTTGCTAGGCGAGGCCGATTTGGCCGGCCTGCCCGGTTTTGTGCGGGCCGCAGCGGCCCAAGCAGCGGTGGAGCGGGGCTTGCCCGCCGGCAGCCATGTGATCACGCTGTCGCGCTCCCTGATCGTGCCTTTCTTGACCTTCTCCGAGCGGCGCGACCTGCGCGAAACCGCTTGGCGCGCCTGGAACGCGCGCGGCGAGACGGGTGGCGAGACGGATAACCGTGAGGTCGCCCGGCAGATCTTGGTGCTGCGCCAAGCCCAGGCCGAAGCTCACGGCTATGCCTGCTATGCCGACTATGCGCTGGCCGACACCATGGCCGGCTCGCAAAAGGCGGTGTTCGATCTGCTGAACGAGGTTTGGCAGCGGGCCTTGCCAGCGGCTGAGCGCGAGCGCCAAGCCTTGATTGCGATGATGCGCAGCCATGGCGTGGCGGGCGAGCCCGAGGCCTGGGACTGGCGCTATTGGTCTGAAAAGGTTCGCCAAGCACGCTTCAGCATTGAAGAGTCCGAGCTCAAGCCCTACTTCCCGCTGGACCGCATGGTCGAGGCGGTGTTCGACTGCGCCCAGCGCCTGTTCGGCGTGCGTTTTGAAGCCCGACCTGAGGTGGCGGCCTATCACCCTGATGTGAAGGTCTATGAGGTGTTTGACGCCCAGGGCCGCAGCGCCGGAGTCTTCTTGCACGACAACTTTGCGCGCCAGACCAAGCGCTCAGGCGCCTGGATGAGTGACTTCAACTACCAGTCCCGTAACCGGGGGGTTGAGCGACCCATCATCGTCAACAACAACAACTTCGCCAAGGGCGCGCCGGGCGAGCCCACGCTGCTGTCCTTTGATGACGCGCGCACGCTGTTCCATGAGTTTGGCCATGGCCTGCACGGCTTGCTTTCTCGGGTGACCTATCACCGCCTCGCGGGCACACAGGTGCTGCGCGACTTTGTCGAGCTGCCGTCGCAGTTGTTTGAGCATTGGCTGGCCGAGCCGCAAGTGCTGCGCCAACATGCCCGCCATTGGCAGACGGGTGAGCCGATTCCGGATGCGCTGGTGCAGCGCCTGCAAGCGGCGCAGCGCTGGGGCCAGGGCTACGAGACGGTGAGCTATTGCGGCAGCGCCTTGGTGGACTTGGAGATCCACGCGCAAAGCACGCCACCGGCCGATATCGTGGCCTTCGAGCAGGCCGCATTGCAGCGCCTGTGCATGCCACGCGCCGTGGGCATGCGGCACAGGCTGCCGCACTTTCAGCACCTCTTCGCCGGTGCGTCGTATGCCTCGGGCTACTACGTCTACCTGTGGGCTGAGGTGCTGGATGCCGATGCCTACGATGCCTTCATCGAGGCGGGCAATCCCTTTGATGCCGACGTGGCGGCGCGCTTGCACCGCCACATCTATGCCAGCGGCGACACGGTCGCGCCGCAGGCGGCTTACACCGCTTTCCGCGGACGCTTGCCGTCGCTGGTGCCCTTGCTCACAAAGCGGGGCTTGCTGGACGAAGGCGCACCATCGGTGTGATGGTGAGGGGCACGCTCGCCGCGGAAGGGGGCGTGGTCGCCACCCGCGCGGGGCTTGCCACCCCAGCTCGGACGGCTGGCAGGTGCGTGGTGACCACCACCGCCAAAGCCGTTCTCGGCACGGTGGCCGTCACGTTGGGGGCGGTCACCGCCGTATGAGCGTTCACCCCCAAAGCTGCGCTGCTCACCGCCGTCGCGGTTGAAGTAACCCTGAGGGCGCTCGCCGAAGGGAGTCTTGGGGGTGTAGGGGCGCTCGCCACGCGGGGCGGGGGCAAAGCGGTCGCCACCACCGCCGAAGCTGCGGCTGGGCTTGGGGCCGACTTGGTAAGGGCGGTCGCCATAGGGCGGGCGGTCGCCTTGCGGCCGGTCACCCCAATGGCCTTGGCCACGGTCGCCACCATAGTTGTTGGGGCGGCCATAGCTGCCACCGCGGCTGGGGCCACGGCGGTCGCCACCAAAAGCGGGGCGGCCGCTCATGTCAGGGGCTGCGCGGCGCGGCTCCAGGCCTTCCACCGTTGCCACGGGGATGGGCTGGGTGGTGTAGTGCTGGATGCGGCGGATCATGGACACATCACGGCGCTCGGCCAAGGTGATGGCACGGCCTTCGCGGCCCGCACGGCCGGTGCGGCCAATGCGGTGCACATAGTCTTCCGCCTTGAGCGGCAGGCCGTAGTTCACCACGTGGGTGATGGTGGGCACGTCGATGCCGCGGGCGGCCACATCAGTGGCCACCAAGATGCGCAATTGGCGGCTGCGCAACGCAGACAGCACGCGGTTGCGGCGGCCTTGCGGCATGCCGCCGTGCAGGGCTGCGACAGAATGGCCCATTTCGCCCAGGCGCTCGGCCAGGCGGTCGGCATCGATCTGGGTGCTGGTGAAGACCACGGCTTGGTCGACTTCACGCTCGGTCAGCAAGTGGTCCAGCAAGGCATGCTTGTGGTCCAGGTCGTCAGCCCACATCAGTTGCTGGGTGATGTTCTCGTGCTTGGCGGTGTGGGCGGCAATCTCGATGCGCTCCACGTCGTCCTTCTGCAGCGACTGGGCCAGGCGGCCCACTTCACCGGCGAAGGTGGCACTGGCCATCAGGGTTTGGCGCTTGATCGGCAAGGCTTGGGCAATGTGCTCGATGTCGTCGATGAAGCCCATGTCCAGCATGCGGTCGGCTTCGTCCAGCACCAGCATCTCGACGTTCTCAAGAATCGCCTTGCCGCTGCCGAGGTGGTCGATCAGACGGCCGGGGGTGGCGATCAGGATGTCCAGCGGCATGCGCAGGGCGCGCAATTGGTTGGCATAAGGCACGCCGCCGACGATGGTGGCCACACTGAGGTAGGGCACAAAGCGGCCATAGTCGGCTGCGGCCTTGGCGACTTGCATGGCCAACTCACGGGTGGGCACCAGCACCAGAATGCGCGGGCCACGCACTTCGCCACGCTTGGGCTTTTGGGCGGGGTCTTTGCGTGCTTCCAGAACGCGCATCAGCGCAGGCAGCACGAAAGCGGCGGTCTTGCCGCTGCCGGTGCTGGAGCAGACGCGCAGGTCGCGGCCCGCCAAGGCGGCAGGCACAGCGCGGGCTTGAACGTCGGTGGGGTTTTCGTAGCCTGCGGTTTGAAGTGCGCGCAGAAGGGCCTCATCGAGGCCAAGGGATTCGAATGTCATAACAGTCCTGTGCACCGACCAAGCTATCGCTCACACCATGCAAGGTGCGAAACGCAAGCCGAATCGGACGTGCGGTGGGGCATAAACATCGCCGCCGACCAGAGGACCACGCAACACTTTGAAGCGCTGCGCTGAAGCATTCAAGACTCGCTGCTCTTGGCCACGAGGGCTTTGAGACGCGGCCTTCAACGGTAATTGAACCGGAAGGTCAGGGAGATGGGCGTAGAGATCAAACTCAGAAAGGCTGCCTTGATGTCGCAATGCGCATCACAACCCATAGGCTGATGTCAGATCAGTCCACGATCATAGCCTAAAACTGGTGAAATCCCTAATCCTGTTTGGGGTGGCCAGCGCAAGCTACGGCGTTCGCCTCACTTTTTGGCGGGCGTTGGGTTCCAGCGCCAGGTCCAAATCAGGTCCAGGGCTTGGTCTTGGCCTGACTGGGCACGCAGGGTGAAGCGTTGGGCGGCGCGGTAGATCAGCTGCCAGGTGCCCGTGGTGCTGTTAATGCTGCGCTCATAACCCACCCACCAGCGTTGGCTGAGTTGTTTGCCCAGGGCCACCACGGTGTCCCGGGCTTCACCGGTGTCGGTTTGGCGCACCGAGAAATCGGTGATGCCGATCGCACTGAGCATGGCGTCGGTGGGGGCTTCGCCTTCGCCAGCCCAAAGGGCAATTGCGGCACGCTGCAGCAAGGCCGTTTCGGCCTGGCCCAGGCCGTCGGGCTCGCGGCCCAACATCAGCCAGCTCAGCTTGGTGGTCTCGGGCATATCGGGCTCGCTGGCCAGGCGGATGCGAGGATTGAGCGCACTGCCGGTGACGGCCACGCCCACCACCACATCGATGTTGGGCCTGACCGCAAACACATCGAGCCGAGGGTCATCGACCGGGCCTACGAAGCGCAGCACGCCGCGTTCGATCTTGAGCTTTTGCCCGTAGGCAGCATAGGTGCCTTGCTCGGCCCGCACGGCACCCGCCACGGAGAGCACCCCGGCGGCAGACGTGACCAGTTTGAGGTCTCCGCGCAGCAAGGTGTCTATGCCTCGGCCTTTCAGGCGGAGCTTATCGCCCAGTTCGACCTTCAGCGCCAAGCCCATCTTGCGTCGGGGGCTGTTGACGGCGCTGCGTGGCGTGTCGGCGATTTGCGGCGCCAGCACGGTGACGTCGTCTGGCAGTTGGGCGGCCGAGGCTTGGCTGACGTCGATCAGTCCCTCGTCCACCCGAACATCGCCAGTGACTTTGGCGGTCTCGCGGTCCAGCTCGATGTGAGCCTCACCACTGGCCACCAAGCGGCGGTCGATACGGCCCAGCGCCTGGAATTGGTCGAGCGCCAGCTTGAGCTGCGCCTTCGGGTCGGCACCCAAGCTGGCGCTGCCGGTCAGGCGTGCGCTGCCGGCGCCGCCCTTGAAATTGAAGCGCTCGATCTGCGCACTGGCGCCTTGCAGCCGGATGTCGATGTCGCCCTCACGCAGATGCACGCCTTCCAGCACATTGCGCAAGGTCAGACCTTGGCCACTGACTTGGCCGTTCAGCTCCGGCGCGCCAAAGCGGCCACCCAGGCTGGCCGCGCTGCGAAGCTCACCGCCCAAGCGCCAGCCGGGTGGCACCCAAGTGCCCCAAGCGCCGAGCTCCGCCACGCGCATCTGCCAGACACCGTCGAGCGGCGCGTCGGCAGGCGGCCAGGCCAGCTCGGGCTGAGTGCGCACGGTGGCCACGCCGGCCATCTCGCCCAGTTTTTGCCCGGCCAGCCCTTGGGTGAAGTGCCACACGCCTTTGTGGGCGGCCAGCCCCAGGCGCAGGTCGGTCAAGCCCAGCGCTTGTTGCCGGGGCGTGGGGCCGAGGCTGTCGGAGGCGACGCTCAGGTCCCCACTGCGGCGCTCGAACACGATGTCGGCGTCGAACTCCGTTTCGCGGTTGATCCTCAGCTCGGCCCCCAAAACCAGGTCGCCTTGCCAGCCCAACTCAGGCTGGGCGCGCGCCAGCAAGGGGGCGACGGCAAAGGGCTCGATCTGGGCTTCCAGCGTGCCCCGCGCTTGCCCCTGCTCCGTCCAACGCCATTGATTTTGGGCCCAACGGACGGCGGTGCCGGGCAAAGCCACGCGCCCAGGTTGAATCTCCGCGGCTTGCAGGCGCCCGCCAGGGTCGATGTCCAGGCTCAGGGCCAGCTTTTCGGCGCTGAGCCAAGGCTGGCTGGCGGCATCGGTGCTGCGGCCTTGCAGGCTGAGCACTTGGCCCGTCCAGCGGCCTGCGAGACCATTGCTGCGAGGCCTTTTCTCGGTCGTGGCCGGGCGCCATTGGCCTTGCAGGTCTGCGCTGACTTGGCTGCCGCCCCCTGTCTTGGCTCCCAAGATTTGCTCAAACCAAGCCGGTGGCCGGGCGGGACTGACCACGTTGAGCTTGAGCCGGTGCTGGGCCAGGCTGCCACTCAGGTCGGCCTGTAGGCGGTCGATGAGCCAGGGCTGGCCCTGCAGCTTGTCAGCCGTCAAGCTCAGCTCGGCTTTGCCCTCGCGGCCTGTGCTGCCGGTCTGGCCTTGCCCGATGAGCTGGCCTGAAACCAAGCTCATGGATGGGGTGCGAATGGCTTTGAGCTTGGACGCCAGGCGCCAAGACCAGGCTTGCGGGCCTTGAGGCTCGGCCTGCAGGCTCAGCTCGGCCTCGCCTTCGGTGGGGGCCCAGGCCGCGCTGCCGGGGTGGAGTTTGAACAGCGGTGCCAGGCTGGCGACATCCGGCCAGCTCAGCGTGACGCTCAGTGGCGCACCTGCGCTGGCGCCGGCCTGCGCGCTCAGGGCGTTGCGGCCTGAGTTGAGTTGCAGCATCCCGTCCAAAGCGGGCATGCCTTTGATGGCGCCAGCACTGGGGGTGAGGCTCAGTTGCCCCTGCAGCGGCACGCCCGCCAGCACGCTGGGCTCCACTGTCAGGGCCAGCTTGGCAGCGCCGGAGCGCCACAGTTGCTCAGGTTGGCTGAGCAGTGCCACCGAGGCTTGGCCGCTGGTGCTCAAAGCCGCCCGCAGTTGGTGCGGCCCGCGCCGCCAGGCGCTGTCAGGGGCGCCCGGCCACCATACTGAGGGGTCAAAGTCTTGCAGGCGGCCCTCGGCCTTCCAGCGCCATTGCTCGTCTTGCCGAGAAAGCTCTGCGCTCAGCTGTGCTTGCGCCGGGCCGGCAGTGAGCGTGGCTTGCTCGATGGTGAGCTGGCTGCTTCCTTGACCCTGCGCTTTCAGGTTCAGGTTGACCACCGGGGCGTTGGGCGCCGTTGCGCTGAGGGTGCCTTGCAGGCGGCTGTCGAGGGTCCAGTCTTGGGCCGAAGCGGGTGCGGTCGGGGATTGCAGCTTCAGGGTCAGCGGGCCGCTGAGCGTCATGGCTGGAGCACGCTGGTCCAGGGCTGCTGGGGTGATGCGCTGGAGGTCTAGGGTGAGCGCGGTCTGGCTGTAGGCCTGCGTCCCGCTTGGGGCCTGCCACTCCGCTTGGCCCGTGATCAGGCCGGCGGCGGCCCGGGCGTCCCCCAGTTCAAGCTGAACTTGCTGGCCACTCAGGCGGCTCAGGGGCGAGGGCGTGCCGCTGAGCGCGGCCTGCAGCTTGCGCACCGGCAGCAGGCCTTGATCCCAGCGGCCCGCAGCCGCGTTGGTCACGCGGATGTCCGCCTGAGCGGCTTGGTCTAGGCCGGCGGTGCGCAGCACTACCTCGCCCTTCAACTGTGTTCTGGGCAGGCCTGCGAGCAAGGCGGCCATGTCCAATGCGTCGGTGCGGAGCGACAAGTCTCCCAGGGGCCAGGGCTCAAAAAGCCGGATCTGAGCTTGGGCCTGCAATGAGGGCGCGGCGGCGGCGTGGGGTGAGGCCGGCCCTGCAGCCACGGAGGCTTGACCCTGCAGTGCCGCCGAGAGGTCGAATTGAGCCAAGGGCCCTTGTGCGCTGGCTTCTGCTTGCCAAGCCGGGCTGCCCGGCAAGCTCTGCAGCCTGAGCTTGGCCTGCAAGGGTAATCGGCCGTCGGCCCCCAGTTGGCCCGAAGCCTCGGCACTGAAGCGGTCTGTGCGCAGACGCAGGTGCTCCACCCGGTGCAGGGCGCCCGCGTCTGCGCCCAGATGCAGCGCAGCCTGCAGGTCTTGCAGGGCGGGCAAGCCATCCGCCTGCAGGGTGGCGATGTGGATGTTCGGCAAGGCGACGCTGAGGGGCAGTCGCAAGCTATTGGGGGCTGGGCTGGCGCCTTGGGGCGTGCTGGCGCTGGTCCATTGCAGGCGTTGGAGCTTGAGCTCAGGCAGGCTCAGTGCGATGTGCGATCCGGCGCCGCTTTGCCAATGCCACTGCAGGCCTTGGATGTGGAGGTTGGTGATCTCCAGACGGCCAGAAGGTGACTCCCAGCGAAGCTGCCGCGCCTGCATGGGGCCACGGCCCGGGCTGCCCTGCCAGCCGTCGACCTGCAGGCCAGGCACCTGGCGCAATGCCCAGGCTGTGGCGGCCTCGCTGTGCCACAGCACCACCGGGCTGGCGGCTGCCAGTGCCGCTGTGCCGGCCAGCAGCCACAGGCCGCGGCGGCGCCGTGGCGGGGGCGCTGGCTCGGCCGTGGGGGCAGGCGTGGCCTCGGGCAGCTGGCTCAAAAGTTCACTCCCAAGCTGAGGTGCAGACGGCCACGTCGCCGCTCTTCGCCCCAGGCCCAATCCACCTTCAGCGGCCCGACCGGGCTGCGCCAACGCAGGCCCAAGCCATAGCCCAGCGCGGGCCGGAGGTCGGCCACGCTGTCGCCAGCGCGTCCGCCGTCGATGAAGGCGGCCCACTGGACCGAGGGCAGTTTGGCGGTGAATGGATGGGCCAGTTCGACACTGGCTGTGGCCAACAAGTTGGAGCCGATCTCCAGCGGGCCCACCGAGGTGCCACCCAGCCCACGGGAGGGATAGCCGCGCACGGAGTCATCGCCGCCAGCCCAGAAGAGTTGGCTCAGCGGTACGCTGACATCGTTGGTCGACGCCGCTGCCCCCAACTCCAGGCGCGCTTGGGAGGTCCACAGGCCCCCCAGGGGCCAATAGCCGATGGCTCGGGCGTAGAGGCGTCCAAACAGTCCCTTATTGCGGCTGTTATCTGTGCCGTTTTTGTCCACACTCCATCCCATGCCGGCCTGCAGTTGCAAGGCGTACCCCTCGGTAGGCAGCAAGACACTGTCGAGGCGCCGCCAGGTGTAGTGGGTATTCAAGGAGAAGGCCTGTGTGGACAGGCAAACACCATTGGCTTGGTCCAGACAGACCTCGGAGCGTTCCACCTCGGCGAAGATCAGGCGTTCAAACTCTGTGCGCTCATGTGAGCGGCCCACTCGCAGCCGATGCGAGGTTTCCGTCAGGTCGAGGTCGGAGCGCCTCGCATAGCTCGGTCCCAGGATATCGCGGTCAAAGTGACCGTTGAGGTGTGTAGAGAGTGCGCCCGTCCAGCTTTGTGCATCCCTTGCCCATTCCAACTTGTTGCTCATTTGGATGGGCTTGTCCAGCAGGCGGCGCACCAAATGCTCTGCGACGGTTCTGGGGCCACCGTCCGAGCTGTAGCCCAGGGACAAGGTGGTGGTGTAGATCGGTGCTTCCTTCACCGTCACCTTGACCCGGGCTTGCGCGGCCAGCGCTGGGTCTGGGTCCAAGGTGACCGTGGCTTGATCGAAGAGGCCTGTTTTGGTCAAGCGCAGCTGATAGTCGAGCAGGGCGGCCTCTGTCAGTGGGCTGCCCGGCGGCAGATCGGCCAGGGCCTGAATGCGGTCGAGCTGATGGAAAAAAAGGCCCTCCACATCAATGCCCCCGGCGCGGTAGAGCGGGCCACTATCTGCCACCAAGAACAAACGAGATTCGCGCTGCGCGGGGTCAATTTGCGCCCCCGTGCCCGCCCAAGAAGCACTCGCATAGCCCTGCGCACGCAGCAGGGCCAGCACGGCGTTCTTGGCGTCGGCCCAGTCGCTCATCCGCAGAGGCACGCCGGGCTTCAGAGGCCATTGGGCCTGCAGCTTGGCCTTGAGCGCCTGTGCCGTGGCGTCGCCCGCTTCTGCCAAGTCAGCCAACTCGCCTTGGACCTCCAAGGTCAATCGACCGACGCGGACCGGCTCACCTGGCGTGACGATCAGCTTGAGGCGCAGCGGCGACTCTGACGCCCGCTCGACCCGGACCTGGGCTTCAAACAGCCCTTCGGTTTGCAGCGCTTGCTGGGCTTGCTCAGGCGCAACGGCGATCAGGCGTGCCCACTCCAGCTCATTGATGGTGTCGGCATCGGGTGAGGCCACGGCGCGTGCCAAATCCAGCGAGCGCAGCAACACGGGCTTGAGCGCGCTGTCGGCTTCAATCTCGAGCTGCGGGCGGCGGGCAGCGGCTTGGGCCGCGGAGGCCGCAGCCTCGGGGCTGAGTGGTGCGGCAGCGGAGCCTGGCGCGACCATGTCGCCCAAGCTCGCGCAAGCGCTCAGGCCCAGCGCCATCAGCAGGGCCGCCAGAGGTGCCCAACGGCTCATTTGCTCAGCAAGCGCATCGCGCCTTCCAGCCCAGCCAGGGTGAGCGGGAACATGCGGTGATGGGTGAGTTGCTGCACCAAGGCAATGCTCTGGCGGTAGTCCCACACGCCCTGGGGCTCAGGGTTGATCCAGGCGTATTTGGGAAAGGCATTGGTGAGGCGCTGTATCCACTCGGCGCCGGCCTCTTCATTGTTGTACTCCACGCTGCCGCCGGGCTGCAAAATTTCATAGGGGCTCATGGTGGCGTCGCCCACAAAGATCAGACGCCAGTCCTTGTTGTACTTGCGGATGATGTCCCACGTGGGCATCTTCTCGCTGTAGCGACGCTTGTTGTTCTTCCACATGAAGTCATAGGGGCAGTTGTGGAAGTAATAGAACTCCAAGTGCTTGAACTCCGTCTTGGCGGCTGAAAAAAGCTCTTCCACCCGGTGGATGTGTTCATCCATGGTGCCGCCAACATCCATCACCAGCAGCACTTTGACCTTGTTGTGCCGCTCGGGGATCATCTTGATGTCCAGCAGGCCGGCATTGGCGGCGGTGCTGTGGATGGTGTCGTCCAAGTCCAACTCTAAATCGGAGCCTTCGCGGGCAAAGCGGCGCAGGCGGCGCAAGGCCACTTTGATGTTGCGGGTGCCCAGCTCCAGTGAGTCGTCATAGTCGCGGTAGGCGCGCTGCTCCCACACCTTGACTGCGCTCTTGTTGCGGCCCTGTCCTCCAATGCGCACACCCTGCGGGTTATAGCCGCCATTACCGAAGGGACTGGTACCCCCGGTGCCTATCCAACGGTTGCCGCCTTCGTGACGCTCCGTTTGCTCCTCAAGACGTTTTTTGAGCGTCTCCATCAACTCGTCCCAGCCCATTTTTTCAATCGCGGCTTTTTCCTCAGGGCTGAGTTCTTTTTCCAACACCTTTTGCAGCCAGTCTAGGGGGACCTCTTTGCCGAAATCAGTCAGCAATTCGACGCCTTTGAAATAGGCAGCAAAGGCGCGATCGAATTTGTCAAACAAGGCTTCGTCCTTGACCAGGGTCAGGCGTGCCAGGTGGTAGAAGTCGTCAACCGACGGGCCGATCACGCCCTGGCGCAAGGCGTCCAGCAGGGTCAAAAACTCTTTGACCGAGACGGGGAGGCGAGCAGCGCGCAGGGTGTAGAAGAAGTCGATCAGCATGGTGTGAGGAGGTTGCCGACAGGGCATGGCTCAAGGCGAGCAAGCAAGATGGTGCCACAAGCCTGTCAAGGCTTGGTGTCTGTGCGCTGCAGTCTGACGATGAGAAAGGGGTTGTGGGGCGCTGGAGGGGAGAGTAAAAGGCAGGACTCACTTCGCTGTTTCCAACCAAAGTTGCACTTGCCAGACATGAAATTTCCCAGCCTGGAAACGCTGTCGCACGGCCGTCTTGCCATGGCCTTGCGCGAGAGCTTTTTGGCCTTGCTGCCGCTGTTCATCCTGATGCACGCAGTGGGTTTGTTGGTGGATTTGGCGGTCTTGCGCTCATGGGAGCTGCCTTGGAACCTGCTGCCTGTGCTGCGCTCTGTGCGCTTGTTCCTGATGTATTGCTGGCCTCTGGCCATCGGCTTGGCGCTGACGATTCATTTGGCGCGTGCCTATGAAGTCGATCCGGTGATCGCGGCCATCTTGGTGCTTGGTCTGCTGCTGGTGGCGGTGCAGACCAACGGTGAATTTCAGAGCATCAAGCTGCGCGTGGCATGGGTGTCGATCGGTGCCATCTTGCTGCCGCTGCTCGGTGTGTGGATGCTGCGGCTCTTTCTGAGCGCCATGCCGCAGTTGGACACACGTGCCTTGTCGATGATTTCGCCCGCCTTGGCGCGGACGGTGGTGCACATCGTTCCCTTTGCCTTGAGCTTCACGAGCTTGTCCGTGGCTCTGATCGTGTTGCCCAGCGGGATGCAAGCGCCCCTGGGCCTGTGGGTGAGAAGCCTTCCCGATGGCGTGGTGTTGGTCTTGAGTGTGTTGGTGGTCAACGGCCTTTGGTGGACGGGCATACATGGCGCGATTGCGTGGGATCTGCTGACTGGCAATGCGCTGTGGGAGATCCAGATCGGGGGCGGTGCCACGCTGGCCGAGTTGATGTACGGCCTGGTCTATGCCGGGGGCAGTGGCTGTGCCTTGGCATTGGCTTTGTGCTTGTGGTGGTATGTCAAGGACGACCGGGACCGCCGGGTATTGCGGTGGGCCTTGCCTTTTGCGGCCGTCAACATCAGTGAACCCTTGTTGTTTGGTTTGCCGGTGGTGGGCCAGCGTCGGCTGCTGATTCCTTTCTTGCTGGCGCCTTTGGCTGGCGCAGCGATTGCGCTGATGGCCTTCCATTGGGGCTGGGTTCACTTCGACCGGAAGGTGTATTGGATGCTGCCGTTTGGCCTCAATGCCTGGGCACTGTCCTCTGATCCTTGGGCACTGGTGGGGGTGCAAGGCTTGATCCTTCTGACGGCTGTAGCGGTCTATCGACCCTTTGTGCGTCAATTGGCATTGGCTCAAAGTATGACGGAGTTCTCGCGACATCTGGCTGAGCAGCTGGGCGTGGGCCCCTCGCAGGAGTTGGATGCAGAGCGGCGCTATGCGCAATCCTTGGCAGCACTGCAGGCCTCGCACAGTGAAGCCCAAGAGGCCATGAAGCTGGTCGAACGCGGTAGCTTGCACCTGTACTATCAACCCAAGGTGTCTGCCCAAACTGGACGAATCACAGGCCTAGAAGCCCTGCTGAGATTGGAGTTGCCCGACGGTACGGTGCTGGGGCCGGGGCGGTTCCTGCCTGCGCTCGAGCGGGCTGGGTACGGCGACATGTTCGACGCGTGGGTGATCAGGCAGGTCGGCGTCGACCGCGCGCAATGGCGGGATCAGCACTTTGAGTGCTCGGTCGCCATCAACTTGACGGCGGCTTCCCTGGCGGACGAGCGTGCTTTCGCGGCCATGATGCAGCAGCTCAGCGGGCCAGCCGGAGATGGGCTGGAAGTGGAGTTGCTGGAGAGCAGTTTGGCCAGCGAGCCCGCCAAGGTCAAGGCGCATCTGGGGGCACTGCGCTCACGGGGAGGCAAAGTGCTGGTGGACGACTTCGGCACGGGCTATGCCAACTTGGCTGTGTTTCACAGCGCGGATGTAGACGCGGTCAAGATTGACCGCTCTTTGCTCGTGGGGGCCGCCGAGTCTCGGGGGGCACAGCTCTACCGAGAGATCTGCAGCACCTTGCAGCGGCTTGGCTACAAGCTGGTGGCGGAAGGGGTGGAGACCCTGGCCGAAATGTCCTTTGTTCGTTCCTGCGGTGTGCAGGACGTGCAGGGCTTTTGGGTCAGCCGCCCGCTGCCCGCCCGAGCAGTGCCGGGCTCCATCGCAGGGATAGAGGCCCGGCTGGGTGCGGCTGGCGCGGCTTGAACGTCAGCGCTTGGACGCTGGCTTTTTGGCTGCCGTCCGCTTGGGCGTGGCCGCGGGGTCATGGCGCTTGAGCCAGTCGAAGAACTCCTGGTACCAAAGTGCGCTGTTGCGAGGCTTCAAGATCCAGTGGTTTTCGTCCGGGAACCAAACCAATTTGGCGTCGACGCCCTTGGCCTTGAGCGTGTTGTAGTAGGCCAAGCCTTGAGCGTCAGGCACGCGGTAGTCCTTGGCCCCATGGATGACCAAGGTCGGCGTTTGCATGCTGGCAGCAAAGGCGTGCGGGCTTTGGCTGTGGGCTTTGGCCATGTCATTCCAATACCAGGCGCCCAGTTCCTGGGCATGCCAGCCATAGGCGTCGTCGGCAAACATGCCCACCCAATCAAAGCAGCCTGCATGGCAGATGTAGGCCTTGTAGCGGCCCGGCTTCACGTGGGCGTTCATCCAGGCCACCATATAGCCGCCATAGCTGCCCCCGGTGGCGAAGACGCGTTGACGGTCTATCCAAGGCTTTTTCAGCAGCCAGTCGGTGGCTGCTTCCATGTCCTGCAACTCGAGCGCGCCCCATTGGTGGGTGATGCTGTCGAGGAAGGCATGGCCAAAGCCCGAGGAGCCGTGGTAGTTGACGTTGGCCGTCACATAGCCCTGCGCGGCAAAGACGAGGTAGTTCCAGCGCCAGTGCCAGCAGTCGCCCGGGCCGGTGTGAGGGCCGCCGTGAATGGTGTGCAGCAGCGGGTACTTCTTCTTGCGGTCAAAGCCCGGTGGGAAGTGCAACCAGACTTGAACTTTCTCGCCTTTGGCACCAGTGACCCAATGCTCTTCGGTACTGCCCAAGGCGACGTTGGCCAGGAGCTTGTCGTTAAAGGTTTCGATGCGCTCGGCTTCTTGGCCTAGGCGCACACCGCGGTCATCCACGCCTTGGGCATGAAGCCGGCCTGGGTGGGCGGCACGATCGGTCAAGGTGACGAGGCAGGCTGCGGCGGTGTCAAAGCCATGGATGGTGCCGCCTTGGGCCACCACGCTGGGCTCGCGATGCGCCACATCGAAGCGCCATACATGCGAGCGACCCTGCTCTTCAGCCACGAAGAGCAGGGCGCTGGCGTCTTCGCTCCAAAGCAGCGGCGCTTGGGGTTCGCGGTCCCACTCGGCGCTGATGACTTCCCAACGTGCACGTTTGTCAGCCAAGTCCAATACCGCCAATTGCTGCGGCATGGTGTGTTTCTTGGCTTGGTGTGAGGCCAAGAAGGCCAAGCTCAGGCTGTCTGGGCTGTAGCTGGGCGCATTGAAATCCCAGTCGGCATGCTTGACCAGGTCGCGCACTGCCTTGCGGGCGCTGCCTTTGAGCTCGATCTCTGCCAGCGCCATGCGCGGCGCAGGGTGCTGACCGCGCGCTGGGTCGTGCACAAAGGCAATGCGCTGTCCGTCGGGCGAAATGCTGAGGTCAGCCGCTCCCGGCTCACGGCGCTGCAGCTCATAGTCGGTGCCTTCCAGCACATCAGTGACTTTGCCGGTGGCGACCTCCAGCACCAAGACATGAGGCACGCGGCCCATGGGCAGGTTGTCATCCCAGTGGCGGTAGACCGCGGCGTCGGTGATGTAAGCCGTCTCCTTGCGCTCCTTGAAGGCCTTGAGCCGCGCCGCTTGGTCCTTCATGCCCCGGCCTTCGGGCCAAACCCAAGAGATCAAGGCGAGGCGTTGGCCATCTGGGAACCATTTGAAAGCGTCTACGCCAGTCGGCACCACACCAGCCCGGCGGGCCTCGCCGCCATCGGGTGGGATCAGGTAGAGCTGGGGCGTCTCGTCTTTGACGCCGTTTTGCTCGCGCTTGGCCACAAAGGCGATCCACTCCCCCGTGGGCGAGAAGCGCGGTTGGCCGTCCTTGTCGCCGCATTGTGTCAGTTGGCGCGGCTCACCTCCCAGGGTGGAGAGCAACCACAGGCTGCTCGCAGTGCGGTTGTCTTGCATCGAGGGTTGGGTGACGCTGCACACCACCTGCGCGCCGTCGGCGCTGAGGCTGGGGGCGCCAATGCGCTGGAGTTGCCAGAGCAGGTCAACGGTCAGGGGGGTCGAGGAGGTCTTCGCCATGGGAGTGTGGGCGCTTGTGGCGCCGAGTGCTGTGAAGAGAAGGGTGGGGAGTGCGGTCCGCCGATCAGGCGTTGCGCACTCAGCGAGGGCGACTCAGTTGCCAAAGCAGTTGGGCTTTGACCTCCGGCCATTCGCCTGCGAGCAGGCTGTACATCACGGTGTCACGCACGGTGCCATCGCGCCGCGGGGCATGGTGGCGGATCACGCCGTCTTTGTGCGCGCCCAGGCGCTCAATGGCCCGCTGCGACGCAAAGTTGAAGTTGTCCGTGCGCCAGCCTACGACCTGAGCGCCCAGGGTTTCAAAGGCGTGGCGCATCAGCAGCAGCTTGGCGGTGGTGTTCACTGCGCTGCGTTGATGGCTTTGGGCGTACCACGTCCAGCCGATCTCCAGGCGCGATAGGGCGGGCACGATGTCGTGGTAGCTGGTGCTGCCAATGACTTGGCCGCTGGGCACATGGATGACGGCAAAAGGCAGGCGGTGCCCTTCCGCGCGGCCTTTCAGCGCGTTTTCGATGTAGGCACGGGTTTGGTCAGGCTCCGGCACGGAGGTGACGCGGATCGTCCACAAAGCCCCGTCGGCCGCGGCGCTCTTCAGGCCCTCTTCATGACAAAGCTCAAGTGGCACAAGGCGAACCGGCCCTTGCTCCAAAGTCACGGGCAATATAGCGTGCATGGTGTGGCCCTTTGGCGTGCTCAGCGGTTGCGGCTTTGCATGAAGATCAGCTTCTCGAACAAGGTCACATCCTGTTCGTTCTTCAGCAGGGCTCCCACCAGAGGCGGCAACACCACCTTGTCATCGGGGCTGCGCAGCACCTCGGCGGAAATGTCTTCAGCGACCAAGAGCTTGAGCCAGTCGATCAACTCACTGGTGCTGGGCTTTTTCTTCAGGCCCGGCAGGTTGCGCACGTCGTAAAAACTCTTCAGCGCAGCGGCCAATAACTCTTGCTTAAGCCCAGGGAAGTGCACGTCTACGATCTTGCGCATCGTCTCGGCTTCCGGGAACTTGATGTAGTGGAAGAAGCAGCGGCGCAAAAAGGCGTCAGGCAGTTCTTTCTCGTTGTTGGACGTGATGAAGACCAGCGGCCGGTGCTTGGCCCGAATGGTCTGCCGGGTTTCATAGCAATGAAACTCCATGCGGTCGATTTCACGCAGCAAGTCGTTGGGAAACTCAATGTCAGCTTTGTCGATCTCATCAATCAACAAGGCCACAGGCTGGTCCGCCTCAAAGGCCTGCCACAGCACCCCTTTGACGATGTAGTTGCGGATGTCACGCACCTTGTCGGCGCTCTCTGCATCGCTGAGTTGGCTGTCGCGCAGGCGGCTGACCGCGTCGTACTCATAGAGGCCCTGGTGCGCTTTGGTGGTGCTCTTGATGTGCCATTCCAGGAGGGGCAGGCCCAAGGCCTGGGCCGCTTGTTCGGCCAGCATGGTCTTGCCGGTGCCGGGCTCGCCTTTGACCAGCAAGGGGCGCTGCAGGGTGATGGCAGCGTTGACGGCCAGCATCAGGTCTGGCGTGGCGACGTAGGCGTCGGTACCTTGGAACTTCATGACGTGGTGTGGGAGGTAGGGCCAATGGTGCGTCTCAGTATATGCCTCGCTCACTGCTGGTTTACCAGAGGATTTTCAGCCGATAAATCGACCAAGCCCACTCCTATAATCCTTGATAAATCGCAACTCTGGCGCCGTCTGGGCCTGAGTCGCACCTCTCCACCGCTTCACTCCACAACACTGCGATGAAGACTGTCACTACCGTTTTGATGCTGGCTTTGGCCAGCGCCTTCTCTATGGCTCAGGCTCAGGACGTCAAGGGCGACGTCAAGGCAGGCGAGAAGAAGAATGCCATGTGCATTGGCTGCCACGGCATTCCGGGCTATCAGGCCAGTTTTCCCCAAGTGCACCGAGTGCCCATGATTTCCGGCCAGAACGGCAAGTACATTGCTGCCGCCCTGGATGCCTACCGCAAGGGTGATCGCAAGCATCCCTCGATGCGCGGCATTGGTGCAGGTTTAAGCGATCAAGATATTGCCGATTTGGCCGCTTTCTATGAGCAGCATGGGCGGGTTGCCAATGCGCCAAAGGCTCCGAAGGCGGATATTCCGGCCAGCCTGCAAGCCAAGATGGCCAGTTGCGTGGCCTGCCACGGCGACAATTTCAGCGACACCACCGACCCCGCCAATCCTCGCTTGGCGGGTCAGCATGCGGATTACCTGTACGTTGCCCTGCGCTCCTATAAGGGCGGAAACCATGTCACGGGCCGCAATAATGCGACCATGGTGGGTATGGTCGCTCCCCTGAGCGACAAGGACATGAAGCAGATCGCCAATTTCCTGGGTTCGCTGCCGGGTGAGCTCAAAACCATTCCTCAGGCGCGTACCCGCTGAAGCGGGCCGGGAATACTAGGCATTCTGGGCCACGAGCCGCTCAATGGAGCGGTCTCATCGGCCGATATGGTGGCAGACCCCTAGCGTCAGCCACTCATGCTCAAAAAAATACCCGTTGATCAAGTCCGTCTCGGCATGCACTTGCATGCCCTGGAGGGCAACTGGCTGGATCACCCCTTCTGGAAGTCGAAGTTCGTCATCCGGGAGCAGCAGATGCTGGCCGACTTGTTGGCCAGCAAGGTCAAAGCTGTTTGGATTGATCCCAGCAAAGGCCTAGACGTCGAAGCCAATGCAGCTCCCGCCTCTGCCGAGCTAGCCGCAGAGGCGCCTTCCGCCCCCCCGCCTCCGCCGGCCCCCAAGCCCGCCACCCTGGTTCCGAAGCGCAACTTCCAAGAGGAGTTGTCCGAGGCCGCTGCTGTCTGCCAGCGTGGGCGCTCCAAGGTGGTCTCGATGTTTGCCGAGGCGCGCATGGGCAAGGCGGTGGACGCCGAGCAATGCTTGCCCCTGGTGGAGGAAATCTCCGACTCCGTCTTTCGCAATCCCGGTGCCTTGGTCAGTTTGGCGCGCCTGAAGACGGCCGACGATTACACCTACATGCACTCTGTGGCCGTGTGCGCCCTCATGGTGGCGCTGGGCAAAGAGCTGGGCATGGACGACACGCAGTGCCGCGTTGCAGGCTTGGCGGGCTTGTTGCATGACCTCGGCAAAGCGTCGATGCCTCTCGAGGTGTTGAACAAGCCCGGCAAATTGACGGAAGAAGAGTTCCGCATCATGCGCATGCACCCTGAAAAGGGTCATCAAATGCTGCTGGAAGGCCATGGTGTGAGCGACCCGGTCTTGGATGTTTGCCTTCGCCACCACGAAAAAATGGATGGCAGCGGCTATCCGGGCAAGTTAGTGGGCGAAGACATCAGCCACTTGGCGCGCATGGGCGCCATCTGCGACGTCTACGATGCCATCACCTCCAACCGCCCCTACAAAGAGGGTTGGGACCCGGCGGAGTCGATCGCCCGCATGGCGACATGGCAGGGCCACTTCGACATGAGCATGTTCAAGGCCTTCGTGAAGAGCTTGGGCATTTACCCGACCGGCTCATTGGTCAAACTGCAGTCTGGGAAATTGGCGGTGGTGGTTGAGCAAAACCCGCAGATGCTGACGGCACCCACGGTGCGAGTATTCTTTTCGACCAAGGCCAATATGCCCATTCCCGCCCAGATGTTGGAGTTGGCCAAGTCCAGCGACAAGATCGTGGGTCGAGAGAACCCCAAGACCTGGGGCTTCAAGCAGGTCGATGAACTGTGGGCCGGCGACGCCCTGCCCAAAAAGCGTTGATCTCCCGCACATGAGGAGCGGGCCGCCTGAGGGGATACTGGAGCTCATGTTCAGTTCCCCCTTCAGGAGCATTCCATGATTGAGTTCAAACTGCCGGACATGAGCTGCGGCCATTGCGTCAAGGCCGTCACAGCCACGGTGCACAAGCTTGACCCCCAAGCTCAGTTGACCTTCGATCTCCCCAACCGCACCGTGCAGATTCAGACTCGCGCCGACGAGGCCCCGAGCCCTGAAGCCTTGGCCGCCGCCTTGAGCGCCGAGGGATATCCCCCCGCCGCCTGAGCGTGCTGCTGCGGCACTGCGGCTTGCACGCCGGGGCTGCGCTCACACACATTCGCTCAACAACCGCGTCAGGCTATCGGGAATCCCCCGGGCAAGGCCAGCTCGTCCTTGCCTACACTCCGTGCCTACGCCTTTGTTGAACTGCGAGAGGAGCTTTCTTCATGAAACGTCATTTTCTGCCGGTAGCCCTGGCCGCTTTGTTGGCCGCGGCTGGTTTGCAAGCCCAGACCTTGCGCTGGGCCAGTCAGGGTGATCCGCAGACCATGGACCCGCACTCTCAGAACGAGTCCATGACCAATATGATGAACGGGCAGGTCTATGAGCGCTTGGTGATGCGCGACAAGACCTTGGCCATCGTCCCAGCCTTGGCCACCAGTTGGCAACAAGTGTCTCCGCTGCTGTGGCGCTTCAAGCTGCGCCCCGGCGTCAAGTTCCACGATGGCACGCCCCTCACCGCCGACGACGTCGTGTTCTCGGTGCAGCGCGGTGCGGCCCCGACGTCACAGATCAACCCCTATGCCACGCAAGTGGGTGAGCCCGTCAAGATTGACGACTTGACGGTGGAGTTCCGACTGAAGGCGCCCAACCCCATTTTTCTGCAGCACATCGACACGCTGTGGATCATGAGCAAGGCTTGGAGCGAGAAGCACAAGGTCACCAAGCCCCTGGACTTCAAGAACAAAGAAGAGACCCATGCAGGCATGAATGCCAATGGCACCGGCCCTTATATGCTGGTCAGCCGTGCGCCCGGTATCAAGACGGTTTACAAGCGCAACCCCAACTGGTGGGGCAAGATGGAAGGCAACGTCCAGACCATTGAGTACACCCCCATCTCCAATGACGCCACGCGTTTGGCGGCCTTGGTCTCTGGTGAGATTGACTTCGTCTTGGACCCGGCTCCGCGTGATGTGCCGCGTCTGCGCAATACCTCTGGCGTGAAGATCATCGACGGCCCCGAGAACCGTATCGTCTTCATTGGCATGGATCAGGGCCGTGACGAGTTGCTCTACAGCAGCGTGAAGGGCAAGAACCCCTTCAAAGATCAGCGCGTTCGGCAGGCCCTCTACCAGGCCATCGACATCGAGACCATGCGCACCAAGTTGATGAATGGCCAGTCCTTCCCCACGGGGGGCATGACGCCTTCACCACTCGGCACCTACAACGACCCTGAGCTGGAGAAGCGCCTGCCGTTTGACTTGACCGCAGCGCGCAAGCTGATGGCTGACGCCGGCTATGCCGATGGTTTCGAAGTCACTTTGGATTGCCCCAATAACCGCTATATCAATGACGAAGAGATTTGCATTGCCTTGGCGGGCATGTGGTCGCAGTTGAAGGTCAAGGTGCGTGTCAACGCCATGCCTCGAGCGACCTACTTCCCCAAGCTCGAAAAGCTCGACACCAGCCTCTATATGCTCGGCTGGGGGGGCGCCATCACCGACGCTGAGACCACACTGACGCCCGTGATGCGCAACCGCGGCGAAAAAGTGGGAGCCTATAACTACGGCAACTCCAAGAACGACAAGTTGGACCAACTCATTGCTCAAAGCAGTGTCGAGCCAGATCCCAAGAAGCGTGAGGCTCTGGTCAAGGCTGCGCTGAAAGAGCAAAAGGACCAAGTCCATACCCTGCCGTTGCACCGCCAGGTCATTCCTTGGGCTGCTCGCCAAAATGTCAGTGTGGTGCACCGCGCCGACAACTGGCTCGAGGTGCAGTGGATCACCGTCAAGTGACGCAGGGCCTCGGGTGAGGCCGCACGGATTGCCAAGACAGCGGCCCCTGATGAAGGGGCCGTATTTTTATTGTCAGGCTGGCGGAAGGCGCGATACCATCTCTTCTCTCGGGCAAACCTATAAAAAGTTGAGGTCTCCATTGTGGGCAGGCCAAGCCCATTAAAAGATCAGGTAGGAGATCCTGTCATGAGTACCCCCACGACCCATTACGCCCATTTGGCGGAGCTGTCCGCGCTGGTCGGTCAACGCTTGGGCTCCAGCGAATGGATGCTGGTAGATCAAGCGCGCATTGACCGCTTTGCCGAGGCCACCGGCGACCTCCAATGGATCCATTGCAATGAACTACAGGCGTCTGTGGGGCCGTATGGGTGCACCATCGCGCACGGTTTTCTCACGCTGTCGCTCATCTCTGCCATGTTTGACAGCGCCTTTGTGGTGGACGACGTTGTCATGGGCCTGAACTATGGCCTCAACCGGGTGCGTTTTCCGGCGCCGGTGCTGGTCGGTCGCCGCGTCCGCGGCCACTTCACCCTGCAAGCCTTTGAGCCTTTGGAGGGCGGCGCCCAGCTGGCGGTGCTGGTCGAGGTGGAGTGCGAAGGGCAGGACAAGCCTGTGTGCGTGGCCGAGACGCTTGGCCGTCGATACACCGTCAGCGACCGCTAGAGCTTCTGCACGCCGAATTCCTCGTCGAGCCTGCTACGATGGCACACAGCATTGCGGAGACGCAATTTGTGCGAGGTGCCCGTGACGGCACGTGTTCAGGTGCTAGGTTCGATGAAAGTTCTACTGGTAGATGACCATCCGCTGATCCTGGCTGCATTGAAGGCCATGATCGAAGGCATGCACCCTGACGTGCACGTGAATGCCTTGTCGAATGCCGATGAAGCGCGTGCAGCATTGCGTGAAGACCATGACCACGATTTGGTCTTGCTTGATTTGCAGTTAGGCGAAGTCAATGGCTTCGACCTGTTGGCAGAGTTTCGTCGCGATTACCCGGCACTTCCTGTGGTCGTGGTGTCAGCGTCAGACCGCTCGGGGGACGTGATTCGCGCCATTGACTTGGGCGCCATGGGCTTCTTGCCCAAGCGCATGGCCACTGAAGACTTGGCCGATGCGCTGCGCTTGGTGATGGACGGCGGCATTTTTGTGCCGACCATGGGCTTGTCGATGGATCACGAAGGTTCCTACACCGCCCCTGCACCGCGCAGTGCCCCGCTGCCGCCTTCGCCGATGCCGCCGCGCCGGCCTTCCATGGAGGAGCTGGGCCTGACCCCTCGCCAGAACGAAGTCTTGCAGTTGCTTTTGCAAGGCAAGCCGAACAAAGACATCGCGCGCCGGCTCGGTCTGTCTGTGGAGACCGTCAAAGATCATGTGCAGGCGGTGCTGCGCGCTTTGGGCGTCAATTCCCGTACGCAGGCGGTGCTGGCTGTAGGTCAGATGACGCAGCAGCGGCGAGGAAGCTTTTGAGCGTCGTGCGCGTGCCGTGAGGCCATCTTGCGCGGCGTCAGCTGCTCATGCTCAATTGGGGCTGTAAGCCAAGCGCACGTAAATCGGCGCAAAGGCTTCGGCTTGCGTGATTTCCAGCAATCGCTCGCGGGCCAACTCGAGCATGGCGATGAAGGTCACCACCAGCACCGGTGCACCTCGCGTGACATCGAACATGTCCCGGAACTCGACGAAGCGCTCGCCCTGCAGGCGCCGCAACACGATGCTCATGTACTCGCGCACGGAGAGCTGCTCGCGCGAAATGTGGTGGTGTTGGTGCAGCTTGGCACGCTTCAAGATGTCCGCCCAAGCATCTCGCAGATCATCGGCAGAAACATCAGGGAAACGGGGCGCGAGCGCTTGCTCCACGAAGACTTGCGAACGCAGAAAGTCTCGGCCGAGCACGGGCATCTGATCGAGCCGTGCGGCGGCGAGCTTCATTTGCTCATATTCCAGCAAGCGCCGCACCAACTCAGCCCGCGGGTCTTCGGGCTCGCTGCCGTCATCCGTCTTCTTGGGCGGCAGCAGCATGCGCGATTTGATCTCGATGAGCATGGCCGCCATCAGCAAGTACTCTGCAGCCAACTCTAGGTTGGTGCGACGGATCTGCTCGATGTAGCGCAAGTACTGCTTGGTCACCTCGGCCATCGGAATGTCGAGGATGTTGAAGTTCTGCTTGCGGATCAGGTAGAGCAGCAGATCCAAGGGCCCTTGGAAGGCCTCCAGAAAAACCTCTAGTGCATCTGGCGGGATGTAGAGGTCATTGGGCAGCGTGAACAGCGGCTCCCCATAGAGGCGAGCCAGCGCCACCCCATCCACCACCGTGGGCGTGTCCAGCTCGGGCGAGGCCGCCGGAAGCAGGAGATTCTCGTCCGCCACGGTGCGGGGGCTCAGTGCTTGTTCTGGTAGACGTAAGGCTGTTGTGCCACACGTGCGGCCTGGTAAGCGGCGGCGGCCTCACGGTCTTGCGGGCGATCCCACAGCAGGCCCCGGCCTTCGCGCTGTTCAGCTTCCAGGGTGGGCTTAGCGGCCTTCAATTCATCAATGAATTGAGTCACGTCGGACTTGTAGTGTTTCCAAAAAAGCGGCATGGCTGTTCGGCGCACGGCGCCGTGGTGGTGTCAGGGCAATCCCGCATTGTAGCGGGGCACTGACGCAGCGGTGCATCCGTCTCGGCCCATCGCGGGCGGCGTGCAGCGCCTGAGCTCATGCTTGGGTTAAATCACCCAGGGTGGGTGGGGCAAAGGCCCCATTACCTGTGGCCCTGGAGCGCTGAATCCGCTGTAAGTGCTTGATTTCTAAACGGCCATGGCGGTCAGCGGTGTGGCACCGAGACGGGCATGGTCTTTGCAATGTGCAAATCACCCTTTTAATGATCTTGGTGAGGTGAACAATGCCAGTCAATAGCATCTTGAAGCGCTGCTGCTCAATGGCCGTCTTGGCCACGTGTTTGTTGGCGTCCTTGGCGCAGGCTCAGACCTATAAGAAGCAGACCGTGACCTTCAACGACTTGAGCGCGACGCCCATTGGCTTGAACGTGCCAGCCGGGTACGGTGGCTTCAATTGGGGCTTGCAGTGGTACTACATGAGCACCACCAGCGCTGAAACCCTGAACTATCTGGCCATGGGCACCCTCCAGGCCGGCACGCTGATCCAACGTGTCGACAGGGCACCGTTTTACTACGATGGAGCCACGTTCTGGAGTCGTCGAGGGGCAGACGCCAACGGGTCTTTCTATTACGTGCTGTACCTGCAGGGCAAAACCGTCTTTGATGGCACCCAAAGCTCTAAAGGGCGCATGCGTTTCACCGGCACACCGAGGCTGATTCCGACCGGCTACAAGGGCTTGGTGGACGGTGTCGCCTTTGTCTTTCACAAAGATGACTATGACCACGTGGCCGCGGACGACTTCCGCTTCAGGGTCGCTGCGCCATGACCCTGGAGGGCAGGCTAGGTCGTGCTGCCGGGCGTCCATTCGCCCACGCTGGGGACGATGTGGTCTGCCCCCAGCTTGGCCTCAAAGCCAGAGCGGCGAATCAGGCCCAGAGGCTGTTCATTGACGCTGGCCAAGACCAGCGCCACCTCACGCTTGGCCAGTGCGTGCCAGAGTTGCTCCAGGGCATCCAGGCCCGAGGTGTCCATGGACACCAAGCGATGCATCTCCAGCACCACCACACGACAGCCGTCCGGCAGATGTCCTGGCAGGGCTTCAATCTTGCCCACGGCGCCAAAGAACAGGGAGCCGTAGAGCTCGAAAACCGTCACGCCCGGCGGTAGGTCGGCGGTAGAGACCGGCGAGACGCGAAACAATGTGCTCATGCGGTAGATGAAAAAGCCGCAGGCCGCGATCAAGCCCATCTCGACAGCCACGGTCAGGTCAAACACCACCGTCAAGACGAAGGTCCCCACCAGCACCACGCGATAGGGCAGCAAGAAGTGTTTGAGCCGAGCAAACTCTCGCCATTCGCCCATGTTCCAGGCCACGAACAACAAGATGCCCGCCAGGGCGGCCAAGGGCACATGCACGGCCAGGGGGGCCGCCACCAGCACGATGATCAGCAAGGTGGCCGCATGCACCATGCCGGCAATGGGGGTTCGGCCGCCGGCCCGCACATTGGTGACGGTGCGTGCAATGGTGCCGGTCGCCGGAATACCCCCGAAGAATGGGGTGACGAGATTGGCCACACCCTGGGCCATCAGCTCTTGGTTGGGGTCATGGCGCGGGATGTCCGCCATGTTGTCGGCCACGCGGGCGCAGAGCAGGGACTCAATGGCCCCGAGCAGCGCGATGGTCAGCGTGGGGATGACGAGTTGCTTGGCCGTCGCCCAGGTGAACTCTGGCAAGGCAAAAGCAGGCAGGGCCTGCGGAATGCCCCCAAACTTGCTGCCGATGGTCTCCACCTGCAGGCCAAAGGCCTGGGCCACCAAGGTGGCGCCCACCAGCGCGATCACGGTGCCCGGCACCTGGGCCGCCACTTGCCGCGTCTTGTGGCGCCAGCCGGTGGCACCGTCCGGCGCCGCATAGCTCTTGGGCCAAATGACCACCACCGCCAAGCAGCCCATGCCCAGCATCAAGGCCCAAGGGTTGAGGCTGTGGATGTTCGCCCCCAACACACTCAGCTGGGTGAAAAAATCGGCCGGCATCTTGGCAATCTGCAGACCCAGCAGGTCTTTGACCTGTGAGAGTCCAATCAGCACCGCGATGCCGTTGGTGAAGCCAATCACGATGGACACGGGGATGTAGCGCACCAGCGCACCGAGCTTGAGCCAGCCCATCACGAACAGCAGCACCCCCGCCAGCGAGGTGGCAATCAGCAGATTGGCCAGCCCATAGCGTTCGACAATGCCGTAAACAATGACGATGAAGGCGCCGGCCGGCCCGCCAATCTGCACATTGGAGCCACCTAGCGCAGAGACCAAAAAGCCGGCAATGATGGCCGTGAACAGGCCGGCTTCTGGCTTGACGCCGGAGGCGATGGCAAAGGCCATGGCCAGCGGCAAGGCCACGATGCCCACCGTGACCCCCGCGCCCAAGTCCGCCAAGAAGTGCTTGCGTTCATAGCCCGCCAGGGTTTGGCTCAGGCGGGGCTTGAAGGGATGCAAGGGGAACGATGAAGAGACCATCGGCCAATTGTGGCGCGACCTCCTGACGCAGCCTTAACGCTGAGCACTCAACCTTTCAGCAGTGAAGGCACCAAGCGAGCCAGTTCCGCGTCCAAAAGCTTGGTCAAGCTGTCGACCTTTCCTTCAGGGCTAAGCACCTCCCATGGGGCCGTCAAGGATCCGTTCTCGGGAACAAAGTATGTCGAGGCCTTGGCGGTCTGACTCCTGACTAATGAGGCCTTGTTGACGTCGATCAACAAGAGCTGAAGGTATACGTAGGGTGCCAACACGCCTTTAGTCGTGTTCTGAGTGCCGATCTCATTGGTTCTTATTTCTGAGTCCACGTAAAAGCCCATGCCCTCAATCATCCCGAAGCCAATCGTGGTGTAAGCCAATTGCAGTTGTGCCGTGCTTCGATACTTCATGAGTACCAAGGCATGCGTGCAGTTGGCTTGCCGCGCTGCGTCAGTCACCGTCGCGACCATGTCTCGCATGCCCGCTGCACTAGCCATCGCGTCCTGCTGCAACTCCGTCCACATTTGGCCTTGGGTCCCCAACATCGTGATGTTCTCGGGTGCGAAGTGACCTCTAGCGTACTGGTCAATCATGAGCATCGCTCTGTTGTCCATCAAGCCTGACTTGAGGTTCAATGAGCTGACACGTGTAGACAGTCGGCTGCCCACTTGACCGCCTGTTTCGACCACATGCACATCGCGTCCAAGCATGGACATCACAGCGAGCTTCGGTGCTCCCGCCGTCGCTGCGGAAGCGATGTTTGCCCAGAGCCCGACAGCAGACGCTACAGCCGCAACCCCGACCCGCAGGGCTTGGCGCCGATTTGACACAACAGACATGAATGCTCTCCAGAGTTGAGTAAGGACCTCAGCCCAACCACTACGGTGGTGAAGTAATGGGCGTTAGTCTTACAAAGCTCCGTCTAGCCGTGAACTGGTGTGCGATGAATTGCAGCTTCAGGGGGGCGAACTGCGTCTAGGCTCGTTGATCGGTGCCGCTCATCGCACCCGCATCCCAGGCTGCGCCCCCGGGAAGGGCTCCAGCACAAAGATGCCGGGATTGGCCTTTTCGTCGGCGTGGCTGGCGGCGAGCACCATGCCTTCACTGATGCCGAACTTCATCTTGCGGGGCGCCAGGTTGGCCACCATCACCGTGAGCTTGCCTTCCAGATCTTCAGGCTTGTAAGCGCTCTTGATGCCGCTGAAGACATTGCGCAGGCGGCCTTCGCCCACGTCTAAGCTCAGGCGCAGCAGATTGTCGGAGCCCTCCACATGCTCGGCCTTGACGATTTTGGCGATGCGCAGGTCCACCTTGGTGAAATCGTCGATCTTGATTTCGGGCGCCAGGTCTTCGCCACCAGGGATGACTTGGGGCGGTGCGGGCGGCTCCAGCAGGGCATCCAGCAGCTTCACATCCACGCGCTGCATCAGGTGCTGATAAGCGCCAATGGTGTGGGCGCCCAAGGCGCGCTCAGCGTCCGCAAACACCAAGGGCTCCACCTTGAGGAAGGCCTCGACCGCCGTGGCCAGCGCAGGCAGCACGGGCTTCAGATAGATGGTCAGCACACGGAAGGCCTCAATGCAGGTGCTGCAGACATCGTGCAGGGCGGCGCGGCTATCTTCCGACTTGGCCAGTTCCCAAGGTTTGTGGGCGTCCACATACTCGTTGACCTTGTCGGCCAGCGCCATGACCTCGCGCAGGGCTTTGCCGAACTCGCGCTCTTCATAGAGCTGCTCGACGGTGGGGCGGTGCGCCCGCAGGGTGTCCAGCAGGCTGCGGCCTTCCACGCCTAAATCGGCGCTTAGGCGGCCCTCAAAGCGCTTGGCCAAAAAGCCGGCGGCGCGGCTGGCAATGTTGATGTACTTGCCCACCAAGTCGCTGTTGACGCGGGCGACAAAGTCTTCGGGGTTGAAGTCGATGTCCTCGACTCGTGCGTTGAGTTTGGCGGCAATGTAGTAGCGCAGCCACTCCGGGTGCAGGCCCAGCTCCAGGTATTTGAGCGGGCTGATGCCGGTGCCGCGGCTCTTGCTCATCTTCTCACCGCCGTTGACGGTGATGAAGCCGTGCACATTCACTTTGTCGGGCGTCTTGCGGCCGCTGAAATGCAGCATGGCGGGCCAGAACAAGGTGTGGAAGTAGGTGATGTCCTTGCCAATGAAGTGCACCTGTTCCACAGTCGGGTCGGCAAAGAAGGCGTCATAGTCCCGGCCGGTCTTGGCGAAATAGTTTTTCAGCGAGGCCAGATAGCCGATGGGGGCGTCCAGCCAGACATAGAAATACTTGCCCGGAGCGTCTGGAATCTCAATGCCGAAATAGGGCGCATCGCGCGAGATGTCCCAATCGCCCAGGCCGCCGTTGCCCTCTTCGTCCTTGGTGAACCACTCTTTGATTTTGTTCAGCACCTCGGGCTGCAAGCGCCCTGGGGTTTGGGTCCAGCCTTCCAAAAACGCCAGGCAGCGCGGGTCCGAGAGCTTGAAGAAATAGTGGTCCGAGGTCTTGAGCACCGGGGTCGCGCCGGAGAGGGCGGAGTAGGGCTTTTTCAGGTCGGTGGGGGCATAGACCGCGCCACACACGTCGCAGTTGTCGCCGTATTGGTCTTGCGCGCCGCACTTGGGGCACTCGCCCTTGATGAAGCGATCGGGCAGGAACATGCCCTTCTCCGGGTCGAAGAACTGCTCAATGGTTTTGACGCTGATCAGCTCGTTCTTGCGCAGCGCCCGATAAATGTCTTGCGCCAGTTCATGGTTTTCTGGCCCGTCGGTCGAGTGCCAGTTGTCAAAGGCGATGTGAAAACCGTTCAGGTACTGGGCGCGGCCTGCCGCCACTTCGGCGACAAAGGCCTGCGGCGTCTTGCCCGCCTTCTCGGCGGCAATCATGATCGGCGCGCCATGGGCGTCGTCCGCGCAGACAAAGTGCACCTCGTGCCCCTTCATGCGCTGCTGCCGCACCCAGATGTCTGCCTGGATGTATTCCATCATGTGCCCGATGTGGAAGGGCGCGTTGGCATAGGGCAGGGCGGTGGTGACGAAGAGCTTGCGGGTCATGGGGCGCGGGCCGTGAGGCTGGGCTGGGCAAAAGGGGGATTCTAAAAGCCTGGGCGCCTCAGCCTGGCGGGCGCGTGTGCGGCGCGATCCGCCACAATGGGCCAAGGCTCCTTGAGGGTCAAGTGGCGGTCGCTGGCGCTCGCTGCAGTCTTGTACATGATGGCCCCTTGAGATGCACATTCTTTTCATGGTGTTGACGGCAGTCGCGGTCGTGGGCGCGCTGGTGTTTGTGCCTCGCTACCGCAGGCTCCAGCGCGAAGCCTTCATTCGCCACTTTGAGTTTCCCAAGGGCTTGTTTGAGAAGCTCAGGTCCAAGCACCCCCACCTGAGCATCAAGGATTGCCAGTTAGTCGCTCATGGTTTGCGCCAGTTCTTTCTGGCGCACTTGCTCAGCGGGCGGCGCTTTGTCTCCATGCCCAGCGAGGTGGTGGATGACCTGTGGCACGAGTTCATCCTCCATACACGCAACTATGAGGTGTTTTGCCGCCAAGCCTTTGGGGCTTTCTTGCACCACACCCCAGCCGTGGTGTTGGCCGGTGGCCAGCGGCAACAGAACGAGGGTTTGCGGCGGTGTTGGTGGTATGCCTGTAAGGACGAGAACATCAACCCGCATCAGCCGACCCGGCTACCTCTCCTGTTCGCCTTGGACGCCAAGCTCAACATCCCTGGCGGGTTTCGATATGTGCCTGATTGCCAGGGCGTGCGGCGCACGGACGATGGCGGAGATATGGGTCCAATCGCCTATTGCGGCGGCGAGTTCGCGAGTTCGTCTTACGACGGCGGCACCGCGGGCTTTGGGGACGGCGCTTCTGAGGGCGGCGCTGGGCATGGTTCCTCCTCCGGCGATGGGGGCAGTGCTGATGGTGGCGGCTGCGGTGGCGGCGGGTGTGGTGGCGGGGGCGGTGACTGAAGGCAAGGGGCAGCACCGCACCCCACAGCCGATTGAATGCGCGCTGAGTGGGCTGATGGGCGGGCCGCCAGCAAGATTGGCGGGACTCATGGAGAATCCACGTACCCACCCCCTTTTACTCAACCTCTGAGGAGATCACCCATGCAGGAGCCTAGTTTGATGAAAGACGGCGCAGCGTTGTTATCCGGCCAAGACCTGTCGCGACGCGGTTTCGTCGCCGGGGCGGTGGGGTCTGGTTTCGCGCTGGCGGTCCAGCCCATTCAGGCTCAAACCGTCGTCAAGACCTCGCATGAGGGCCTGGAGGCCGGTGAGGTCAGCATCCCCGTGGGTGATTTCAAGATGCCCGCTTACCGAGCGCAGCCCAAAGGGAAGTCGAACGCGCCGGTGGTCTTGGTGATCAGCGAGATCTTTGGCGTTCATGAGCACATTGCCGATGTGGCACGGCGTTTCGCCCACGCGGGCTATTGCGCGATTGCGCCCGAATTGTTCGTGCGCCAGGGGGATGCCAGTGCTTACGCCGAGATTGCCAAGCTGATGAGCGAGGTCATCTCCAAAGTGCCTGACGCCCAGGTGATGACGGATCTGGACGCCACCGTGGCCTGGGCCAAAACGCAGGGCGCCGACACCTCCAAGCTGGCGATCACCGGCTTTTGCTGGGGCGGGCGCATCACTTGGTTGTACAGCGCTCACAACCCTGGTGTGAAGGCGGGTGTGGCTTGGTATGGCCGCTTGGTGGGGGTGAACTCTGCCTTGCAGCCGCGCCACCCTGTGGATGTGGCCACAGAGCTGAAGGCGCCGGTGCTGGGGCTTTATGGTGAAAAAGACACCGGCATTCCGCTTGACACGGTTGATAAGATGAAATCAGCGCTGGCGACGGGCTCTGCGGCCGCCAAGCGCAGCGAGTTTGTGGTGTACCCAGATGCGCCGCATGCTTTCCATGCTGATTACCGGCCCAGCTTCAGGGCGGAAGCAGCGCAGGATGGCTGGAAGCGCTGTGTGGCTTGGTTCAAGGCCAACGGTGTGGCCTGAGCTGTCGCGGCTGCCCCAGCCCGCGCCCCATTTGGGGCGCGGTTTTGTTTTGTCTAAGCAAAGTTCATGACCCTGTTCTACATTGTCTTGGCTACCCTGGTTGGCGGCGTGCTGTCGGTGGTGGTGGCGGCGTCGCTCACCGTGCATGTGCTGGGCCGCGTGGTGAAGCACTTGGTGAGCCTTTCGGCCGGTGTGTTGCTGGCCACGTCGCTGCTGCATGTGCTGCCTGAGGCCTTTGAAAGCAAGGTTGAGCCACACAGCCTGTTCGCGACTCTGCTGGGCGGCTTGCTGTTTTTCTTTTTGTTGGAGAAGGCAGAGCTGTATCGCCATGCCCATCATCACGAGGGCGATGGCCACGATCACCATCACCACTTTGATGAAGACCAAGCCGGACGCGGTGGTTACAGCGTTCTGGTTGGCGACAGCATCCACAACTTCTGCGACGGCGTCATCATTGCCGCAGCGTTCTTGGCCAGCCCCCAGCTCGGCATCACCACAGCCTTGGCTGTGATCCTGCATGAGATTCCGCAGGAGGTGGGCGACACCATCGTGCTGATTAACGCAGGGTTTAGCAGACGCAAAGCCTTGCTCTACAACGCCTTGTCAGGCCTGGCTGCTGTGGCCGGCGGCGTGGTGGGCTACTTTGTGGTGGGCGCCATGGAGGAGATCTTTCCGTATCTCCTGGTCGTGGCGTCCAGTAGCTTCATCTATGTGGCTGTGGCGGACCTGATCCCTCAGATGCAGCGGCGCCTGCCTTGGCGGGAGATGGCCGAACAGGTCGCTTGGATCGCTGTGGGCTTGGGGGTGGTGATGCTGGCCAAGGCCTTGATGCACAGCCACTGAATGGGCAGGGCTGCAGTGGTGTCACCGCAGCCGCTGGGCTCACTTGATCACAAGCACCGGAATGCTGCAGTGGGTCAGTACCTTTTGGGTCTCGCTGCCCAGCAGCAAAGCGCTGACGCCACGTCGGCCATGCGAGGCCATGACGATCAGATCACATTGGTGGGCCTTGGCTTGCTCAACGATGGCTTCCCAAGGGTGAGACGCTTCAACGGTGTAGGCCGCACAAGCCAAACCAGCGGCTTCGGCCGTCTTGACGACCTCCTTGACGCGCGCCGAGGCAATCCGCTCCTGGGCATCAAAAAACTCCTGGGGCGGCACCGGTTGCATCTCTGAGATGGCGCTGTAAGGGAAAGGCTCCTTGACGCTGATGGTGGTCAGCGTGGCCCCCAGAGGGCGTGCCAAATCAATGGCTGCTTGAACCGCCTTGGCGGTGATCTCAGAGCCGTCTGTGGGGACAAGAATGTGGCGAACCATGGGGCGCTCCTTTCGGGTCAAAGGCCGTCACTGCGGCCGGTGACCCAGTGTGCTGCAAGCGCGGTGTCAGGTCTTGATCAGGGTCAAGCCAGCGCTGGCCTCGGCCCGCCTTGGGTCAAGCGCTTGAGCAAGATCAACCCTTGGCCACAGGGCGGCCAGGGTCGGCCGACCACTCGCTCCAGGAGCCCGGGTAGAGGCGGGTGATGCCAAAGCCCGCCACCGCCATGGCCAAGATGTTGTGGCAGGCCGTGACCCCGGAGCCGCACTGGTGCACCAGGCGCTCTGGCGGCACGCCCCATTGCTCAAACTGAGCCCGCAAGACGTGGGCAGGCAAGAAGCAAGCGTTCGCGCCCAGGTTGTCCTTGAAAAAACGATTCAAGGCGCCAGGGATGTGGCCCGCTTGGCTGTCCAGGGGCTCCACATCACCTCGGAAGCGCTCAGGGGCGCGGGCGTCGAGCACCTGCCAGCGATGCAACTCGCGCTGCAAGGTGGCCGCATCCAGCGTGGGCACAGTTTGCCCCAAGGGATACGGCGACTTGGCCGCTTGTGGCGTGGAGCCCGCGCCGCTCTCCAGCGCAAACCCCGCTGAGCGCCAGGCGGGCACGCCACCGTCCAGCACTTGCACGCGAGAGTGGCCCAGCCAATGCAGCATCCACCACGCGCGGGCCGCATACATGCCGCCTTGGTTGTCCATCACCACCACATCGCGCGCTGGCGTCAGGCCCCATTGCGCCACGCGCTGGGCAAAGGCTTCGCGGCTGGGCAGGGGATGGCGCCCACCTTCGCGGGGCCCCAGCGCAGACTTGGGTGCACTGAGGTCGTGGTCCAGATGGGCATAGATCGCGCCGGGCACGTGGCCGGCCTCGAACTGCCTGAGGCCGGCGGCAGGGTCCATCAGGTCGCAACTGCAGTCCAGCAGCAAGGGTGCGTGCTGGCCTTGCAGGCGCGCTTGCAAGGCTGTGGCGGAGATCAGCGGGGAGATGGGCGGGGAGAGGGCTTCAGTCATGCTCAGGCTTCCAAGGTGGAGTCTTTGGTGAGGTCTTTGGCATGGGGGCTGGCTTGCTGGCGCAGCAGGGTCGCCGCAAGTCCTGCGGCCACGATCAACACGATGCCGATCAGGCTCAGGGCGTTGATCTTGTCGTCAAACAGCAGCGTGCCATAGACAAATGAAAACGCAATGCCCATGTACTGCAGGCTGGCATTGCTGAGGGTGCGGCCAATGGCGTAGGCGCGAGTCATCAAGATTTGTGCGCTGGTCGCCAAGAGTCCCGTGGCCAGCAGCAAGCCTGCACCGGCCCAGGTGTGGCCATGCAGCCCGCCCGCCAGGGCCAGCACCAAGCCCACTGACATGCTGCCCATCGAAAAGTAAAATACCACCCGGTACTCGGGCTCACCCGCGCGGCCCAGCGCCGTGACTTGCAGGTAGGCCAAGGCTGAGAGCATGCCCGAGAACAAGCCGGCCATGGCGCCTTTGAACTGCTGGGGTTCCAGCGTGGGCTGCAACACCAAGGCCACGCCCGCAAAGCCCACCAGCACGGTCAAGACCAAACGGCCATCCACTTTGGCGGCCCCCAGCATGATGGCGCCACCGATCAAGAACAAGGCCATCCAGATGGACGACATGTAGTTCAGCGTGATGGCCGTGGGCAAGGGCAAGGTGCCGATGGCGTAAAACCACAGGCTCAGCGCCGCGACGCCCGAGATGCTGCGCCACAGGTGCATCGCAGGGACAGGGGTGCGCAGCTCGCCGCCTCGCCAACGCGTCAGTCCCCCAATGAAGAGCAAACCCACCAGGCCTCGGTAGAACACGATCTCACCGGTGCTGTAATGGGCCGAGGCCAGCTTGACGCACACGCCCATGGTGGCAAACAGGAAAGAAGCACCTAGCATCAGCCAGGGGGCGCTGAGGCGGTTCATCATCAGCCGTAACTCAGGCCCATGACGTCACGCACTTCTTTGAGGGTTTGTCGCGCCACGGTGCGGGCACGCTCGCAGCCCAGCTCCACCATCCAGTGCACTTGGCGGGGGTTGTCCAGCACGGCTTGGGCGCGTTCGCGCCAGGGTGCTTGCTCGCGCACGATGGCCTCAATCAAGGGTTGCTTGCAATCCAGGCAGCCTATGCCCGCACTGCGGCAGCCTTGGGCCAGCGCCTCGCGCTCGTCCGCAGGGGTGTAGAGCTGATGCAAGGGCCAGACCGGGCAGCGCTCAGGCTCGCCCGCGTCGCTGCGGTGCACACGTTGCGGGTCGGTGGGCATGCGGCGAACCTTATCGCGCACGGCCTCGGGGTCGTCGCGCATGGCGATGCTGTTGCCCAAGCTCTTGCTCATCTTCTGGCCGTCCAGGCCGGGCAAGCGGGCCGTGTCGGTCAGTAGCAATTGAGGCTCCACCAGCGGCGCGCTGTGGCCGTCTTTGCCATAGAGATGGTTGAAGCGGCGCGCGACCTCGCGTGTCAGCTCCACGTGGGGTGCTTGATCTTCGCCCACCGGCACCCAGCCTGCGCGATACACCAGAATGTCAGCGGCCTGCAGCAAGGGATAGCCCAAGAAGCCATAGCTGGTGGACTCCGCATCGGGGGCCTGTGAGAGCCGGTCTTTATAGGCGGGTGTGCGCTCCAGCCAGGACAAGGGCGTGCTCATCGCCAACAAGGTGAACAGTTCGGCGTGTTCTGGCAAGCGGCTTTGAATGAACAACGTGGCTTTGTCGGGGTCGACGCCCGCGGCCAGCCAGTCCACCACCATGTCGTACACATGGTGCTCCAGGTGCGCGCTGCGGTTGTCGGCCGTGGTCAGGGCATGCCAATCGGCCACCACGAAAAAGCAATCGTACTGGTGCTGCAGCTGAACCCAGTTCTTGAGGGCACCATGGTAGTGGCCCAAGTGCAGGGCGCCGGTGGGGCGCATGCCAGAGAGAACGCGTTCGCGCATGAGGAAAGAGGGTGGGGCTTTAGAGCTTTGAATTCTCCCATGCGCCGCCCGCACCACCCCAGCCTGTGCCCACGCCCCTTACACTGGCGCCCCTTGAGTCCTCTCTCGCTCCCTCTGTGAACAAGCGCATCGTCATCCTCATTTCCGGTCGCGGCAGCAATATGCAGGCCATCGTCGAGCGCTGCGCGCAAGAAGCCTGGGGCGCTGAGGTGGTGGCCGTGCTCAGCAACAAGGCAGACGCCAGCGGCTTGGCCTGGGCGGCGCAGCGGGGCATTGCCACCGCGGCTATCGATCACAAGTCCTTCAGCAGCCGAGAGGGCTTTGACGAGGCCCTGGCTCAAGCGATCGATCAGCATGCGCCGGACTTGGTGGTGCTGGCCGGCTTCATGCGCATCTTGACGGCGGGCTTTGTCGAGCATTACCAAGGGCGCCTGCTCAACATCCACCCCTCGTTGCTGCCGGCCTTTCCGGGCCTGCACACGCACCGCAAAGCCATTGAGGCGGGTTGTGTGGTGGCCGGGGCCACGGTGCATTTTGTGACGGCCGATCTGGACCACGGCCCCATCGTCGCTCAAGCAGTGGTGCCCGTGCTGCCGAATGACGATGAAGACAGCTTGGCTGCTCGGGTCCTGGTGGGCGAACACCGCATCTACCCCCAAGCTGTGCGCTGGTTCTTAGAGGGACGCCTGCAGGTGCAGGGTTGCCGTGTGCGGCAATTGGATGGCGAGCCCCAAAGCCTGATGTTGTGAGAGACCGGGGATAATCGGGCGATGCATCCCAACGCCCTGCTGGATATGGCCACCGAACTGGTGCGCCTCGTCCTCCGCCTCGACGCCCCGGCCGACACCATCGTTTCCGGTTTTCTTCGCCAACATCGCCAACTGGGCCCGCGTGAGCGCCATGCCCTGGCGGAAACCGCCTACACCCTGCTGCGCCAGCGCTTGGTGCTCGCCCATCTGGCCCAAAGTGGCAGTGGTGCTCTGGAGCGTCGCTTAGCCATCTTGGCTTGGCAGGGCACCGACAGCTTCATGCGTCGGGCCTTGGGGCCCAATGAGCAGCAATGGCTGGAGCAGGTCAACGCCATTGACCGCTCAGGCCTGCCTGAAAAGCTGCGTCACAACCTGCCCGACTGGCTGGCCCAAGCCCTGCGCAACGAAGTGGGCGAGGATTTTTGGCCCTTGGTTGCGGCCATGGATAACACGGCCGGGCTGGATCTGCGGGTCAACACCCTCAAGGCCAAGCGCGAAGACATCCAAGCTGAGCTGGCTGAGGCTGGCATTCAGGCGGAGTTGACCCCCTATTCACCCTGGGGCCTGCGCATTGCCGGTAAGCCCGCGCTGCAGAAGCTGCCGCTTTTCATTCGCGGCGATGTGGAAGTGCAAGACGAAGGCAGCCAACTGCTGGCGGCTTTGTTGGCCCCCAAGCGCAGCGAAATGGTGGTGGATTTTTGCGCTGGCGCCGGTGGCAAGACGCTGGCACTGGGCGCACTGATGCGCAACACCGGCCGGCTCTATGCATTTGATGTGTCGGGCTATCGCTTGGAAGGCATGAAGCCGCGCTTGGCGCGCAGTGGTCTCTCCAACGTTTATCCGGCCCAGATCGCCCACGAGCGCGACGAGCGCATCAAGCGCTTGAGCGGCAAGATCGACCGTGTGCTCGTGGATGCGCCTTGCTCAGGTCTGGGGACTTTGCGTCGCAACCCTGACCTGAAGTGGCGTCAGTCGCCCAAGGCGCTGGAGGAGTTGCAGGCCAAACAAACGGCCATCTTGGCCAGTGCGGCCCGTTTGGTGAAGCCCGGCGGTCGTTTGGTGTACGCCACCTGCAGCTTGCTGAGCCGCGAAAACGAAGCCATTGCCCAAGCCTTCAGCGAAGCGAACCCAGGGTTTGAGTTTTTGCCGGCCGCTGCCGCCTTGACCTCTGCCCAAGTGCAGGGGGCTGAAGCCCTGGACAGCCAAGGCTACTTGCGCCTGTGGCCACACCGCCATGCCACCGACGGCTTCTTCGCCGCCGCTTGGCAGCGCAAAGACTGAGCGTTTTGAGCTGCCGCAAGCATTGCAGAAGCCGGCGATAGGTCGGGCTTTTGCGGGGCTCACCGTCAGGAGAGCCCCCCCTACAATTCACCATCGGCTTGGGCGTTCCAGGCGCGGGGTTGCTACATGATTGATTTCCAAACCGTGATCGACGCATTGGTCCACTGGGGTGCCCATGGCGTCTTGAGTGCCAGTGGCTGGACGGTGCTGGCGGTGACGCTGGTGATGACCCATCTGACCATTTGTTCGGTCACCATCTTCTTGCACCGCGCGCAGGCGCACCGGGCGGTGGACCTCCATGCGATTCCCTCCCACTTCTTCCGTTTTTGGTTGTGGCTGACCACGGGCATGGTGACCAAGGAGTTTGTGGCCGTTCACCGCAAGCACCACGCCAAGTGCGAAACACCCGAAGACCCGCACAGCCCGCAAACCCGTGGTTTGAAGGCGCTGTTGCTGACCGGCGTGGAGTTGTACCGCGCCGAAGCCAAGATCCCTGAGACTCTGGCCAAGTACGGCCACAACACGCCCAATGATTGGATTGAGCGCAACCTCTATACCCGCTTCTCATGGCAGGGTGTGGCGCTGATGATGATCATCAACCTGACCCTGTTCGGCGCCATCGGCTTGACGGTCTGGGCGGTGCAAATGGCTTGGATCCCTGTGATGGCCACCGGCATCATCAACGGCATCGGTCACTATTACGGCTATCGCAATTTCGAGGCACCGGATGCCTCCACCAATGTCTCGCCTTGGGGCATCTTGATCGGCGGTGAAGAGTTGCATAACAACCATCACACCTATCCGACCTCGGCCAAGTTCTCGGTCAAGCCTTTCGAGTTCGACATCGGCTGGATGTACATCCGGGGCATGGAGATGGTGGGCTTGGCCAAGGCGCGCAAGACACCGCCGCAGCTGATCTTGGGCGAGTTGAAGGCCGTGGCCGACGCTCGTACGCTGGAGGCCATCATTGCCAATCGCTACGAGGTGATGGCCAACTACGCCAAGGAGTTGCGCCGCGCTTGCGCTGGTGAGGTCGCGCGCTTGAAGGCGCAGGGCAGCACCGCTGGCAAAGCCTGGAGTGACTTGCGGGTGGCTGAGCGTTGGCTGCACCGTGATGCCGAGAAGATCCCCGCCAATGTGCGTGCTGCGTTAGAGAGCGCCATGGCGCATGCACCATCGCTGCAAAAGTTGGTGGCCATGCGCGAAGAGCTGCGCCAACTCTGGACGCGCACCAATGTTTCCGCCGAGCAGTTGGTGGCCGACCTCCAAGACTGGTGCAAGCGTGCTGAGGACAGCGGCATTGCGGCGCTGCGTGAGTTCTCGCTGCAGTTGCGTGCGGCGCGGGCCTAAGTTGTCGCACTGACTTCCGCGCCTAGACCTGTTGGGCAATCCGGATTCAATTTCAAGGCGTGGGTGCTATGCGACAGGTCGCTGGGGCGTGATTCCGCTCATGCCAGCGGCAGCGTCACTGGCCTTCACTAGGCACAAACAGTCCTCAGGACTGTTTGTGTCCGAGTTCAGTCCCCCGCCCAAGCTCCGCTTGGGCTCCTCCTTAACTTCGCTACATCACGCCCCAGCACCCTGCCGCAATTCGTTGCGTTGCGCGTTTCGGTGCAGCCCGGGTCTCGTGAGGAGGGCTGCGTGTTCGCTCAACCCTCGATGAGCATCCGTCGTCGATGGACGCGGGAGAGCAGTGGGCTCGCCATAGCGAGGTAAAGGGGGAGGCCGGTGCCGTCAGGCACCGGACGGAGGACACGAGCGGCGGCAAGCCCGCTGTTCTCCCGTGTCAGCTACACCCTGTTCGCAGTCTGCGCACCACTCCAGTCAACAAGTCCCACGGAAAGCAAAAAGCCCGCGGTGAAGCGGGCTTTTTGATGAGGAAGCGCCGAATTACTTCAGCTTGATTTCCTTGTACAGCACGTGCTTACGTGCCTTGGGGTCGAACTTCATGAATTCCAGCTTTTGGGGCGTGGTCTTCTTGTTCTTGTTCGTGGTGTAGAAGTGACCGGTGCCCGCAGTGGACTCCAGCTTGATCTTCTCGCGGCCGCCTTTGGATGCCATGGTATTGCTCCTGGTTCAGTGATTAGGCTTGACCGCGAGCACGCAGGTCGGCCAGAACGGCGTCGATGCCCTTCTTGTCGATCAGACGCAAAGCTGCGTTGCTGATGCGCAGACGAACCCAACGGTTCTCGCTCTCGACCCAGAAACGACGGTATTGCAGGTTCGGGAGGAACCGGCGCTTGGTTTTGTTGTTGGCGTGGGAAACATTGTTCCCGACCATGGGCTTCTTGCCCGTAACTGCGCAGACGCGTGCCATGAGGACACTCCGATACTTGTCTACAGCCTAGCACTTGACTGGTTTTTGAGCGCTTTGCTCACCTGTCAGCCACTGGGCCTCACCTCGCCAAAAGGGTGGCGGTAACCCTATCTTGCTTGAAATGTCGAGAGCCTGAAAACCGACTAGCGAACCGCTAGAAAGGCTTGAAGCCCTGATTGCCTGCACAAGAAAACCCGCGATTATAGCCACGTTTTAGGCGGCCTGCCAGCGGGCTGCGTCTCCTGTGCTGAGAGCCGGGTGACACCGGCCCCCGGGCCTTCTGGTCAATGAGCGCCTTGTTCCAGGAAGCGTTGAGCGTCCAGCGCGGCCATGCAGCCCGTGCCCGCCGAGGTAATGGCCTGGCGATAAATGTGATCCTGCACGTCGCCTGCGGCAAACACGCCGGGCACGCTGGTCATGGTGGCAAAGCCGTTTTGGCCACCGCGTGTCACCAGATAGCCATCCTTCAACTCCAGGTGACCTTCAAAAATTTGCGTGTTGGGCGAGTGACCAATCGCGATGAAGCAGCCTTTCAGGGTCAGCTCCTTGGTGCTGTCGCCGGAGGTGCTGCGCAGACGCACGCCGGTCACACCGCTTTGGTCTCCCAGCACTTCGTCCAGGGTTTGGTGCAGGTGCAACTCGATCTTGCCGGCCGCAACTTTGTCCATCAGCTTGTCGATCATGATGGCTTCTGCGCGGAATTTGTCACGGCGGTGCACCAAATGCACTTTGTTCGCGATATTCGAGAGGTAAAGCGCCTCTTCGACCGCCGTATTGCCGCCGCCGACGACGCAAACTTCCTCGCCACGGTAGAAAAAACCGTCGCAAGTGGCACAAGCGCTTACGCCGCGGCCTGCGAAGGCCTGTTCAGAGGGTAAACCGAGGTATTTGGCCGAGGCGCCGGTGGCGATGATCAGGCTGTCGCAGGTGTATTCACCACTATCACCCTTTAACTTGAACGGCCGCGTGCCGAAATCCACAGTGTTGATGTGATCGAACACGATCTGAGTCTGGAATCGCTCGGCATGTTGTTGGAATCGCTGCATCAGCTCGGGGCCTTGCACGCCCATCACGTCAGCCGGCCAGTTGTCGACTTCCGTGGTGGTCATCAGTTGTCCACCCTGGGCCATGCCGGTGACCAGCAAGGGCTTGAGGTTGGCACGAGCCGCGTAGATCGCGGCGGAGTAGCCCGCAGGGCCGGAGCCAAGGATCAGAACCTGAGCGTGTGTCGTGGTCGTCATGGATTTGAGAGTAATGCGCGTTAATGTGAGCAAGAGGCCGCTGAAAGCAGCTTCCTGTATCAAACTGACTCGCTGGGTGGTGATACGGATCAGGGAAGGGCTCAAGCTGAGCCACAATGTCTCCGTATTCTAAGGATTGGGTAGCCGCGTTGCTGGCGGCTGTTTGGGAAACGAGCTCTTTGAGGGGGTCATTGATGTCGATGCTGTCTAACCTGGACCTGATTCGCCGGGTGCCGCTGTTCTCGATGCTGACCAACGATCAAGCCCGCGCGGTGGCTGATGGTGTGGTGAAGCGTCGCTATCGTCGCGGCGAACTGGTGGTGGAACAGGGCAAGAAGAGCAATGCGCTTTTCATTTTGCTCAACGGTCGGGCGCGTGTGCTGACGGCTGACTCCCGCGGTCGCGAGGTCATTTTGGCGGTCTTGGAAGCCGGTGATTACGTCGGTGAGATGAGTCTCATTGACAATCAATCGCATTCCGCGACGGTGCGCTGCGAGGTTCAATGTGACATGTTGATCTTGGGTCGCCAAGAGTTTGCACGTTGCTTGCCTGAGAATTCCAGCCTGTCGTACGCGATCATGCGAGGCTTGGTGACGCGCTTGCGCAGTGCTGACCGTCAAATTGAGTCCCTCGCGCTGTTGGATGTCTATGGCCGGGTGGCTCGGGCTTTGCTCGACATGTCCGAAGAAGTCGATGGCGATCAGGTGGTGCGCAGCAAGGTCTCGCGCCAAGACATGGCCAAGATCGTGGGCGCCTCGCGCGAGATGGTCAGCCGTGTGATGAAGGATCTGGAAGAGCGCGGCGTGATTGAAACGCTGGAAAATGGCTCTGTCCTGTTGAAGAATCGCCTGCCGGAGTGATGCGGCTCCCCCGCCCGGGGCGCGCAGATCGCTCTGCGTCTGGCCCAGGGAGGATTGAATGCGTATAGACACGGCTGCGGCGCGCCGCCGCAGTGAAGCCGGGCCCGGCCCCACCACAGGGGCGTTGCGGGCCCGTTTCCGTTTGCTGGTCTGGGGTGTGTTTGGCTTGGCCTTTGCGCTGGCGCTGGCCAGTCGCCACCCCAACGACCCTGGCTTTTCCACGTCGGGCACGGGTGAGCCCTTGCGCAACTGGATGGGTGCCAGCGGGGCCTGGATGGCCGATGCAGCCTTGGTGGCCCTGGGCTTTTCGGCGTGGTGGATGGTGGTGGCTGGCGTGCGACTGTGGCTGGCGGCCCTGGCAGACGCGGTGCGTGACCCCACATTGCCTTTGCTCAATCGCCCGCCGCGTTGGCGCCGATGGGTGGGCTTTGCGCTGCTGATCGTGGCCAGCTCTGCACTGGAATGGACGCGCCTCTACGGCCTGGAAGCTAGGCTGCCCGGTCATGCGGGCGGCGCGCTGGGGTACACCTTGGGGCCACTGTCGATGCAGTGGCTGGGCTTCACCGGCTCGGGCGTGCTGTGGATTGCGCTGTTGGCCACGGCCTTGCCCATGGCCTTGGGCTTCTCGTGGGCCACCGTGGCGGACGCCTTGGGCGGCTGGGTGCTGGGTGTGCGCGACAAACGCATTGAGCTGCGCGAGAAGGCCGAGGACGTGCGCATGGGCGAAGTCGCACTGCGTGAGCGGGAAGTGGAGGTTGAAGAGGAGCGGGTTGAGCACATTGAGCATGCGCCCATCGTCATCGAGCCCCCCGTCATGGTGGTGCCAGAGTCCAAGCGGGTCATCCGCGAGCGCCAAGCGCCGCTGTTTAATGAACTGATCAACACCAAGCTGCCCCAAGTCGATCTGCTGGACAAAGCGCCCCCGCATGTCGAGACCGTCACGCCAGAGTCGCTGGAGATGACGAGCCGCTTGATCGAGAAGAAGCTCTCGGACTTCGGGGTCAGTGTGCGCGTGGTGGCGGCCCAGCCGGGGCCTGTGATCACACGCTACGAGATTGAGCCCGCCACCGGCGTGAAGGGCTCGCAGATCGTCAACCTGGCCAAGGACTTGGCGCGCTCCTTGTCGCTGGTGTCTATCCGGGTGGTCGAGACCATTCCCGGCAAGAACCTGATGGCCTTGGAGTTGCCCAATGCCAAGCGCCAGACCATTCGTCTGTCGGAGGTGCTGGGCTCCGAGATCTACAACAAAGCGCCGTCTTTGTTGACCATGGGTTTGGGCAAAGACATTGTGGGCCTGCCTGTCGTGGCGGACTTGGCCAAGATGCCGCACTGCTTGGTGGCGGGCACCACCGGCTCGGGCAAGTCGGTGGGCATCAACGGCATGATCCTGAGCCTGCTCTACAAGGCCGAGGCGCGTGATGTGCGCCTGATCCTGATCGACCCCAAGATGCTCGAAATGAGCGTCTACGAGGGCATCCCGCACCTGCTGTGCCCGGTGGTCACCGACATGAAGCAGGCCGGCAACGCCTTGAACTGGGCCGTGGGTGAGATGGAGCGCCGCTACAAGCTGATGAGCAAGCACGGCGTGCGTAACCTGGCGGGCTTCAACAAGAAGATTGACGACGCCACCGCCCGAGGCGAGCTGGTGCCCAACCCCTTCAGCCTGACGCCGGAGGCGCCCGAGCCCCTGGAGCGGCTGCCCTTCATCGTCATCGTCATTGACGAATTGGCTGACTTGATGATGGTGGTGGGCAAGCGCATTGAAGAGCTGATTGCGCGCTTGGCCCAGAAGGCTCGGGCCGCAGGCATTCACCTGATCTTGGCCACCCAGCGGCCCAGTGTTGACGTGATCACGGGTCTGATCAAGGCCAACATTCCTACACGCCTGAGCTTCCAAGTCAGCAGCAAGATCGACAGCCGCACCATCCTTGATCAAATGGGTGCTGAGGCCTTGCTGGGCATGGGCGACATGCTCTACATGCCCTCAGGCACGGGGCTGCCCATTCGCGTTCATGGCGCCTTTGTCTCCGACGAGGAAGTCCATCGCGTGGTGGAACAGCTCAAGTCTCAGGGCGAGCCCAATTACATCGAGGGCATTTTGGAGGGCGGCACGCTGGACGGTGAGGGCGGTGAAGGGGGCACTGAGGGCGGCGGAGACGCCGAGTCTGACCCGATGTACGACCAGGCCGTGGCCATCGTGCTGCAGCACCGCAAGGCCTCCATCTCCTTGGTGCAGCGACATTTACGCATCGGATACAACCGAGCCGCCCGTTTGCTGGAACAAATGGAGCAATCCGGGCTCATATCCTCCATGTCCACCAACGGCAGCCGAGAGATCCTCCTGCCCAAGCGTGAAGAATGATGACGATGAGCCCCTGGGCTCGCTGAACGAGATCACTGTGCACACACTCAAAACCTGGGCGCTGCGCGCGGCGCTGGCGGCCGCGGCCCTGCCGGGCCTGGCCCACGCGGACGCCTTAGATCAATTGCGCGGCTTTGTTCGCGACACCAAGTTTGGCCGCGCGGACTTCACCCAAACAGTGACGGCGCCCGACGGCATCAAGAAGAAAACGTCGACGGGCACGTTTGAGTTTTCGCGGCCGAATCGCTTTCGATTCGTCTACCAAAAGCCCTATGCACAGACCATTGTGGGCGACGGCCAAAAGGTCTGGTTCTACGACGTCGATTTGGCCCAGGTGACGGTGCGCAAAATGGGCGACGCCTTGGGCGCCACGCCAGCGGCCGTGTTGGCGGGGCAGGGCATTGAGAAAGATTTTGAGCTGAAGGCCGAGCCCGACCGCGATGGACTGCAGTGGGTGCTGGCCACGCCCAAGCAATCCGAAGGGCAACTGCAGTGGTTGCGCGTGGGCTTCAAGGGGACGACCTTGGCGGCGCTGGAGATCGCCGACAGCTTTGGTCAGCGATCCTTGCTGAAATTCAATGCAATCGCCTCGCAAACGCCACCGGCGCCTGAGACCTTCAAGTTCACCGTGCCAGCAGGCGTGGATGTGACGGAGCCTTGATCAGGGCCGGTCAGAAAGCCCAGCGCAGCCCCAGCGTCACGGCTTTGCTGCGCTCGCCGCCGGTCTGAACCCCGTAGCTGGTGTCGATGTAGAACTTCTCGGGTTTCACCGCCCAGCGCAATCCCACCTGAACCCAGGGTGAGGCTTCGCGGTCATTGCCAAAGGTTTCAGCCGTCAGGTCCAAGTCGTCCCGCACATGGTGCTCGACGCCGCCGGCCCAACTGGTGGTGCTTTGCTTGTCGCTCGCGGAGTGGTTCCAGCCCACGTTGAAATGCAGGCTGACCTTCTCATGCAAGGGCCAACTCATTACTGCGTTGAGCGCACTGCCTTCGTGCTTCATGCCGCCACGCGCGGAGTCGGCACTCAAGGCCCAGGCCAGCGTGAACTGGGGTGCTGTGTCTTCGGTATTCGGGGTCAGCGCAGTTTTGCCTAGCAGGGTCATGCTGCGTACAGAGTCACCCTCAGCACTCGCTCGGGCCAAGGCCACGGCAAACTGGCTTTGAGCACCCACGCCACACCCGATTTGCACCGACAGCACGCGCTCCGTGGGGCCGCCGCTGGGCCGGTTGGCGCCGATGAAGCTCTCCAACTCGCAAGCGCTGGCCTCCAAGACACCGGCGTCTTCCGTCGCCATGGGCCGACCCGCCAAGGCGGACGAGCAGGTCAGGGCAGTGGCTGTGGCCAGCAGGAGGAGGCGAAGCGTCATGGCGGAGCTTTCAGTGAACAAAGGTATCGGTGTCCATCAAGCCCATGTCGGCGGCGGTCATCATTTGTTCGATGTCCATCAAGATGAGCATGCGCTCATCATCGCCGTGTTTGATGGTGCCCAGGCCCGTGATGTAGGTGGCGTCGATAGCGCCATTGAACTCGGGTGCTGGCTTGATGTGGCCCGGAGGCAACTCCAGCACATCCGACACCGAATCCACCACCATGCCCACGGTGCGGTGCGCAATGTTCAAGATGATGACCACAGTGAAGCTGTCGTACTTGACGTCGGGCAGGCCAAAGCGCAGGCGCATGTCTACGATGGGCACGATGACGCCGCGCAGATTGACCACGCCCTTGATGAAGTGCGGTGCATTCGCAATGCGGGTGGGCGGCTCGTAGCCGCGAATCTCCTGCACCTTCAAGATATCGATGCCGTACTCTTCCGCCCCGAGCTTGAAGGACAAGTACTCACGCGGCGCACCAGCAAGCGCGGCACCGTTGGGGGTGGCGGGTTTCAGGGTTGAGGCTTGAGCGCTCATGGCAGGGGGCTCCTAAGGCAAAGAAGAAGAGCGAATCAGGTAATGCCCGCAGTTTGGCGAAGCTTGAAGCGCTGCAAGGCTTGATAAGCGGGTTCTGCGCTTGCCAATTTGCGCGACTGTGGCTCGCCCAGGTTCGCACTCCCTGGGCTGCGACAATGCAGACATGACTCGGCAAGATGCGCTTTTTGACCACGAGCCCGCCCCACTCGAGCAGGCTGATGGGCCAAACCCTGTGCCTGAAGACGCCCCGCTGGCCGAGCGGCTGCGTCCTGCTCACCTGGACGAGGTCATCGGCCAGTCCCATCTGCTGGGCCCAGGCAAGCCGCTGCGGGTGGCCTTTGAGCGCGGGCGCGTGCACTCCATGATCCTCTGGGGCCCGCCGGGCGTGGGTAAAACGACGCTCGCAAGATTGGTCGCGGGGGCGGTGGAGGCCCGCTTCATCGTGCTCTCGGCCGTGCTGGCAGGGGTCAAGGACATCCGCGACGCGGTGGTTCAAGCTGAATTGGCCAGGCAGGCCGGGCATCGCACCGTGGTGTTTGTGGATGAGGTGCACCGCTTCAACAAAGCCCAGCAAGACGCGTTTTTGCCGCATGTCGAGTCCGGCCTGTTCACCTTCATCGGTGCCACCACCGAAAACCCGTCCTTCGAGGTGAACTCTGCCTTGCTCTCCCGGGCCACGGTGCATGTGCTCAAAGCGCTGCAGCCCCCTGAGCAAGAGCAACTGTTGCAGAGAGCGGCAGCCTTGCTGGCAGCCCCACCGCTCAGCGCGGCTGCGGCCGAGCGACTCATCGGCTATGCGGATGGCGATGCCCGCCGCCTGCTCAATGCCTATGAAAATCTGGTGGCCCAGGCGGGTGAGGTCACTGAGTTGGACGAAGAGGCGCTGGAGCGCTCGCTGGGTGAGCAACTCCGCCGCTACGACAAAGGCGGCGATCACTTCTATGACAGCATCTCGGCCCTGCACAAGTCGGTGCGGGGCTCCGACCCTGACGCTGCGCTGTATTGGTTTGCGCGCATGCTCGATGGCGGTGCCGACCCTCGCTATATGGCGCGTCGCCTGATCCGCATGGCCAATGAGGACATCGGTAATGCCGACCCGCGTGCACTGCGGCTGGCGCTGGACGCCGCCGAGACCTACGAGCGCCTGGGCAGCCCCGAAGGCGAGCTGGCGCTGGCGCAGGCGGTCGTCTATCTGGCTGTCGCGCCAAAGTCGAATGCGGTCTATGTCGCTTGGAAGGCGGTGCAACGCCTGGTGCGGGAAGGCGGCAGCCAGCCCGTACCCCTGCACCTGCGCAATGCCCCCACCAAGCTGATGAAGGGCTTGGGCTATGGTCAGGCCTACCGTTATGCCCATGATGAGCCCGGCGCGTTTGCGGCCGGCGTCAACTACTTCCCAGAAGGCCTGGGCGAGCCGCGCTTCTACGAGCCCGTCCCACGCGGCTTAGAGCTGCGCATCCGCGACAAGCTCGCCGAGTTGCGCCGCCTCAATGCCGAGGCGCGCGGCCAAGCCCCCGACAAATCCTAGTCCCGGGTACTTTCCGGGGGGAAAACACCGTGGCAGCGGCGGGGGGCCTCGTCCCTACAATGCGCCGCGACTTCAGATCAGGAGATTCAGATGGACATATTCGTACAACAGATCATCAACGGCCTGGTGCTGGGGAGCATGTATGCCCTGGTGGCGTTGGGGTACACGATGGTGTACGGGATCATCAGCCTGATCAACTTTGCGCACGGCGAAGTGCTGATGGTGGGCGCCATGGTGTCGTGGACGGTGGTGACGGCGCTGGCCGGCACGGGCTGGCCGGGCTGGGTGCTGCTGCTGATCTCGGCGGTCGCGGCCATCATCGTGTGCTCGCTGCTGAACTTCACCATCGAGAAGGTGGCCTACCGGCCGCTGCGCAACGCGCCGCG
>NZ_JAGQDG010000003.1 GCF_018069865.1 Ideonella paludis | reverse complement strand
TCAGCGTCGTGCTGGCTGCACCGGTGGCGTCAAACGCCAGGCTCAGGTTCTGGCCTGTCACATCGCAGGCGCTGTTGGTGTTGCCGCTGTTGAGCTTGACCGACCCCAACTGCACCGGGGCCGTACCGCTGCTCGGGTTGACATAGCTGCAGGTGGCCTTGACGGTGCGGGTCACGTTGGCAAAGGCCGGCACGCACACCTGGGCGTTGTCCGAGCTGCGCACCGCCTTGATGCTCAGCGTCTGGCTCGCGCCGGCGTAGTGGCTGGGCACGCTCATCAACAAGCCTGCGCTGCTCACGCTCATGCTGCAGGCGTTGCTGGCGTTGGCGGCCACACCTAAGCCACAGAACACGGGCTTGGCATTGGCAGGCGTCAGTGACAAGCCCGTCGCACCGACTGTGGCCGTGCTCACGCTCAACACCTGGGCACTGACCGTGGTGCTGGATTGCCCCGCTGCAATGGTGAAAGGCGCCCCACCGCTGGGCAGGCTGGTCACGCCGCTGCCCGTCAGCGTCAAGGTGCCCGTCAGGCCGCCGGTGTAGAGGCTGCTGCAGCTCGCATCGCCACAGGCTTTGACCGTGTAGGTGGTGGGCGCACAAGTCACGCCCGAGTTGGCGTCCGCAGTGATCTCGATGTGGTCGAGCATCTTGCGCGAGACCGAGAAGTAGCCCAAACCGCCCATGCCGTTGAGCACCGTGCTGTCAAAGGTGGCATAGCGGCCTGGAACGCCCGTGGTCACGCCCACACCGGTGCCGGGGCAGGTACCGGCCGTCATGGTGTAGAGCGAATTGCCAGCGCTGAAATCTGCGGCGGTGGCCCCGGTCAGCTTCAGGTCCGTCAAGTCGCCCGTTAAGAATGCGGCTGGGATCAGCGCATCAGGGATGCACACCGTCAGCTGCGTGGGGACCGTGCCCGTCATCTGCAAGCGCCAGACCCGGGCGCTGCGCGAGCGGCCCGCGATAAAGCCCGCGGTGATGGCCACCGTGTCGCTCACCACGCCGTTGTTGTCGCCCCAGATCGTGTACGACCTGTCCGTCGCAAAGGCCGATCCGGTCTGCGCACTGATCACGCTGGCGGTGCTGGGCACGGTCGCGTTGGTGGTGACGGTGATCTGATCGCCGCTGTTCACGCTGCGGGAGATGCGTTGGTCCAGCTTGGTGACATCGTCGCGCGCCACGCCAGCCACATTGTGGTGATAGCCCGTGTTCGCAGCCCACACGGTGGCGCCAGCACTGTTCAGGTAGCTCGTCGCCGTGGCTGCGTTGCCCCCCAGGGTAACGCCGTACTTCACGCCCAGGTAGCTCTCCAGTTGGGCGGCCTGGGTGTTGCTCATGGTGTTGCCCAAGAAAAGCATGCCTTCGGCCAACACGCCTCGGAATGTGCTGTCCACTCCACCGTATCCGACACGGAAGTTGGCGTTGATGCCGGTAAAGGCCGCAGGTGCGCCTGAGGTGGCCTTGGCCAGCCCATCGCGACGAATGCCCAGCCGAGATCCGCTAGGGGATGCTGTCGCAGTGTCCGCATTGAACAGCCAAATGGACGCTTTGTTGGCAACATCGGTATCCAGGTAGAAAGTACGGTTGCCATTTCCGCTCGCACCGGCATCCCAGAACACACGATCATCTAACCACGCCCAATGAATGGACAAGCGGCCATCCGCACCTACCGGGCTGGCTGCGTCCTCATAGAGAACCCTGTCACCTTGGCGCTGGCTGCTCGGGTAGCCCACCAGTGCGTAGTGCGCTTGGTTCCACGTGGAGGCCCCCAAAAAGCTCGGCGCAGAGAAGAACTGCGCAGCGGCATCAGAGGCCGTAGCGCTAGTGAACTCCACCACCGGATTGAAGTTGATGTTCTGCGCGTTGTTGTTGCGGTACTTGGGGCGGGTGGTGCTGCCGGTCAGGTTCTTGGCATAGTTGGCGGCATTGCTCCAGGTCACCACATCCGCGTTGTCGGCCAGGCCAATCGTGCCGGCGCGGCCCCACCAGACATGGCCGCTGAGGCCACCCGGAGAAGAGTTCTCCCTCGCCGCCCACAAAATCGCCGTGCCGCCGGGCATGGTGTTGACATCGCCGTAGCTGGCGTAGTCGGTGGCACTGACCTGTATGCCAACACTGGCGGTGGATACGCAACAGGCCATGGACTGGTAGCGGTACTCCACATTGCCGCTTTCGAACAAGGCCACCTGAAAGGTGTACCGATAGGCGGAGTTGCCGTACTGAGAGACGTTGTTGTATGAAATGACGAAGCGCCTGTTGGGCGCAGTGCCCAAGGTGTCATAGGTGATGGACGATCCGCCATAACCCGGATGCAAATCGTCCCAATACACGATCAAGGCCGGATAGGGCGCATTTGAGGTCGGTGGCACTGCGTTGCTCAATGAGCCTGACGCGGTCGTGAAGTTCACAAACCCATTGCTGCTGAAGTACAGCGAACTGTAGGTCTGCCCCCCAATGGGGAAGTTGAATCCCATGCTGATGAGGCCCGAAGACACGTCGTCACCCACCACACCGGAGTTGATGGACACCGTGTCCCAGGTGTAGGGGGTGCTCAAGCGGGTATAGGTCTGCGCTTGTACCAAGCCTGCCAGCAGCGCAAGCAGTAAGGCCAGCAGCCATCGCCCCCGCACGACCACGGCCCCAAATAGCTTGGTCAAGTGCACAGCTCGCAGCAGGGAAGGCAGTTCATTGATGAGCACAGTCATGGTGGTGTTCAGGGTCCCAACGCGGCGGCCATGGCTATACCTGTCGCAGCATCGCCTGCGCGATTCTTGGCGGATCTTCTTTTTCGCGATCGTGTGAATTGCGTCCGACCAACCGCTCTGATCTGAGGCTCCAAGGCACCACCGCAGTCTTCGCCGCCTGCGCGGCCACGGCACGCAGGACTTGAAGAGCCGCCACGATGGCGCACTTATCCAACGATCAGCCGATGCCTCCGTGGGTAAGACTCGGGAGATGGCTGATTCAAACTGGCAGATTTGGCAACGCCTGCGCGCTCCTGCATGGGCACGTGGGCTGTTGGCCGCCAGCGCGGTGGGCGTCTTGGCTTGGGCTGTGGCGCAAAGCCAAGTCACGAGCGCCATTGGCAGCTTTCTCGAGTACGGCGGCCAAGTGATTGGCCCGTCGGGCACGCCCACGCTGGGCAGCACCAATGATGTCAACGGCTCAGACATCGTGCGCTGGACCAGCTACTTCAACTCCCGCATTGAAAGCCCGTTTGAGGCGGTAGGCACAGTCACCCTGCCCGCCAACCACACCTGGGCTGCAGGCTCGGCCTTACGACCGGCCAACACCACCTTGGAATGGAAAGTCGGCCCCACCTGGACAGCCACCGAGCCTGCCAATGGCACGGTGGTCAGCGAGGTGCGCTGGGTCATGAGCTCCAAATTCAAGGGGGCCACCAGCACCGTCAGCAAGGCGGTGAACTTCAGCGGCACGGGCGACGGCTTTCGCATCATTCCGTATGGCGATGGCTTGTATGTGGTCAATCACCACAGCAGCGGCACGGTGCTGAAGTGCCGCAGCGCCGTGGACGGCCAAACCTGCCCCAACTGGCCCGCCAACGGCTTCGCCTTTGCGGCCAATGCCGGCACGGCCTTGAACAGCAACGGCCCGTTCAGAACCCCCAATGTGCCACTCGAAGCGATGAACCAAAGCACGGGTGAATTGTTTGTGGGCGTGGACAGCCCGAACGGCCCGACCATCGTCTGCACCGACTTGAACAAACGCGCATCGTGCGGCTCCTGGGTGGTCGACCCCGGTGGCGGCACCTGGAACGCGATCACGGGCATGAGCGCCATCGGCAAGTTCTACTATGTGCTGACGCTGCGCGGCAACTTGGTGTGCTTTGACATCGACACCCGGCAGAGCTGCGGCAGCACCAACTACCCCAGCTCCTACGACACAGGCTACGGCGGACCGACCTCGGTGGCCTACAGCGACCGGCTGTTTTTCTCGAACAACACGGGCAAGATTTTTTGCCATGACCCGGCGCGGGCAGGCCCCTGCGTGGGTTGGTCCACCAACGGTGTCGGCGTGGGCGGAGGCCGGCTGGGCCTCTATCCCTTCATGAATGCCAATGGCACGCCGCGCGGAGCCTGCAATGCGGGTGGTGACTGCGTCACCCTGGATGGCCAGCGCGTCACCGCCCCGCAGTCCTACACCAGCTTCATTGCCAGCTATGGTTTGTTCTCGTCGGTGTTTGGGCAGGCCAGCTATCAGTTTCACAACATGGCCGGCATCGTGGGCTCCAAGGTTTATGGTGCCAACAGCACCACGGCCGCCTGCTATGACTTCGCGACCCAGACCATGTGCGGCACCTGGGCCTCCCCCGGTGGGCGGGTGCTCTACCCTTACACCACCCGCATGGACCCGATCCGGCCGAGCTGCCTGATGATCTTGGGCGACTCGGCTCAAGCCATGATCTTTGACCCGGCCACGGGCGGCGAGTGCAAGAACGGCATCCCAGCCACCCTGCCCGACTTCGTCTTCAATCCCGTCAGCGACTACTTTCAGTGCGACCCCAGCCGCGCCAATATCCGCGCCTGGGGCAAGCTGCGCCTGAGCCCCAGCCTGCCTTGGGGCGGCCCGCGCGGCCTGGACCGCGTCACTGCCACGCTCAAAGACGCGAACGGCGCCTTGCTGCCTGCGCTCTACAAGCCGGTGCGCAACTTCCCTAGCAACGGCTATCAGTTGGACCTCTCGGATGTGCCCTACAGCAAATATCCGGCGCTGCGCATTGCCCTGGAGCTGCACAGCCCCTCGCTGCTGCCCTCCGAGGCCATTTTTGGCATTGACCTGACCTACGACGGTGACCCCATCCAAGTCTGTGTGGGCACCAAGGCTCCGGCCGCACCGGACTGCCAAACAGGCTCGTCAGTCACCGTCAACACCCGCGCCATCGACTACTCGGCCGGCGTCTTCCAAGAAAGCCTGACCGCCTCCACGGTGATGTCCCCTGGCGGCCTCTCCATCGGCTACTCGGCCGTGGCCACGCCCACCTCGCCGCGGGCGGTGCTCAGTTCCCTGGGTCCGCGAGACCCCAAGACCTATGTGCTGCAGGGCCGCTGGGCGCTGCAGCAGTTCAGCGGAGACCTTTGGGCCTTTGGCCTGGCACCCAATGGCCGCCTGGACAACAGCAGCCACCTCTCGGCCCAGGCCACGACTTTGGCGCCGGGCGCTCGCCCCATGTTCACCGCGGCGGGCGGCCAGGCGGGCCTGCAAGCGGTCAAGCCGCTGCAGTGGTCCCAGCTCAATGCAGCGCAGCAGGAATGGCTGAACCTGAATCAATACGGCGTGGCCGATGGCCGGGGCGGTGCGCGTTTGGACTATCTGCGTGGCGTGGACGGCAGCTTTCGGGCGCGTGGCGGCAAGAGCCTCGGGCCGGTCATCAACTCCAGCCCCGCGATGCTGTTGCCTTCGGCCACCATGAGCCTGAATGAGCGCAATTACCCCGGCTACACCGCTTATCGGGCAGGGACCACACGGCCCCACCCCATCGCCCTGTTTGGCGGCAACGACGGCGCCCTGCACGCCTACGAGGTGCGGACTGGCAGCTTGCGCGAAGCCTGGTCTTTTGTGCCCGAGGTGATGCTGCGCAAGGCCGCCAATTTCTCCGACCCCAACATCATGGGCATTCGCACCAACCCCTACTTTGTGGACAACATCCCCATGGTGGGCCATGTCAATACCGGCAGCAGCGCCGACGGCTGGCGCGCAGTGGCGGTGGTGACCTATGGCCGAGGTGCGCGTGCCATCACCGCGCTGGATGTGACCCGCCCCGATTTGTCCCACGGCAGTGGCGTCTTGTTTGAATACACCAATGCCTCGGACCCTGAACTCAAAGACCTGGGCTACATCATCAGCCAGCCGGTGAGCAACAACGCCATGGTCTCGCAGCAAATCGTGCAGTTGGCTGAGGGCTCAGGCCGGCGCCCTGCCGTGCTGGTGGGCAATGGCATCAACAGCAATGACGGCCAAGGCGGCGCCGACGCGAGCGGCACGGGCAAGGCGGTCTTGTATGCCTTCTACCTGGACCAAGGTGGCAACCGCCGCTGGCAGCGCTGGGCCGTGGACGAGCTGTGGGCCGGTGCGGCCAGCGAGCCGGGCTTGAGCGTCAGCAATGGCCTGAGCACACCGACCCCCGTGGATGTGGACGACGATGGCCGCATCGACCTGGTCTACGCCGGGGATCTGCAAGGCAATCTGTGGCGCTTTGACATCCGCAATCCCGCCACGGCGGGCGTCACCCGCTTGTTCAAGACCGAGGCCCAACAGCCCATCACCCAAGCGCCTTTTGTCGCCGTGAATCCACTGGCCAGCGGCTGTGGCAACCACAGCGGAAGCAGCACGCCCGCCTCCAAGCGCTGCTGGCAAGTGGTCTTCTCCACCGGTGCCCCGATCTCACCGCTGCAAGGCTCTTCCAATGTGAGCACACAGTCCCTCTACGGCGTGCTGGACAAAGGCACGGGCGCCAGCGTGGCGCGGGCCAGCCTGACGCCAATCCCCTTCGAGTCCAATCAAGTCATCCAAGGGGTCGAGTACCGCGCCCTCAAACCCACCACCGTGGCCTACCAGAGCGGTGCGATGGGCTGGGTGATCGACCTGCAAGCCTATGAGCACGGTGTGGGCGCACCCCGCCAACAGCCCACGGGCTTGGTGATGTTCTCGTCGGTGCGGCCCACCACGCCTGACCGCGCCATCAATGTGTGCATCGGTGCGCGCTCCTGGCTCAACGAGGTGGACCCGCTGCAGGGCTACAGCGCGCAACTGAGCTTTGACACCAACGGCGACGGCCAGATCGACGGCCAGGACCGCTTCAACCCCACCAGCGCGAAGCCACTCACCCCATCGGGCATGTCGGTCAGTGGGGCGCAGTTTGGGCCACCGGCGGTGCTGCTGGCCGCGTCCAACCAAGCGCAGCAGATGTCCCTGCTGCTGCCCAGCCTGGGGCAGGACACCGCCCAGGCCAATTCCTGGTCGGGAGGCACCACTTTGGGCAGCAGCAGCACGGCGGTGGGCTCGAACAGCGCCGCCCTGACGCACGCGAACAAGAGCAAGCTGGGCCGAATGTCCTGGCGAGAGGTGTACTGAGCAGCGGCGATGGATGCCCTGACGAGGCGCTGTCGCGCCCGCCAGCAGGCCAGCGCAGGCTCAGCCAGCCCAAGCGCGGGCTGACCGCACTCGCCCCAGCCCAGAGCGGCACAGACTGCGGACCCGACCTGATCGAAGCGGGCCGGCATCATCGGTCTGCCGGCCTCAAGCATGGCGGTGTGGGCAGCGCCTCGTGCACTGCGACCAGGGCCTGCCCGCCAGGACGCAGGCCCCAGCCTGGCAGCCACAGGCCCAACCGTGAAAGGCTGTGCCCTTTGGCCTAAGGGTCAGTACACCTCACGCCAGGTCATGCGCCCGACCTGCTTTTTGTCACTGCGCTTGAGGGACTTGCTGTTGTTGACGGGGCCGCCGCTGGAGCCGCCCCAAGTGCCCGCTTCACCCACGGTTTGGCCGAGGCCCGGCGTGATCAGTGACAAGGTGTCGGAGGCATTGGCACCATCCAGCAAGATGGTGGGCGCCCCAAACTGATTGCCCGCCATGGACATGGCGCCAGCGGCCACCTTTTTGCCGTTCACATCGATCAAGTCGTTGGCATCGATCTTGTTGTCGCCATTCACGTCATAAGAGCTGGCCGAGGGCGCACCTGTTTGGGGGTTGAGGTCAAACAACCAGGCGCTGGCCGGCGAGCAGGACCCTGCGCTGGTGGACGCCGTGATGGGCTTGTTGACGGGGAACAGGACTTGGCCCGAAGGCTGCAGCCGTGGCCCGCCGGTCAGGTGTTCATTGGCCCCCAAGGCGACCAACCAGCCGCGCTTGCCGTCGGCGTAGTCCACATTGGCAGCCTGCACCGCCCGGTAGTCAATGCCGTTGACGGTGACCTTGGTGACGCTGTGCGCCACCAAGGCGCTGGGGTTGACCACGGTGTTGTCGCCCTTGTCCAAGACGCTGTAGAGATACTGCTGGGCTTTGTTGGCCGCCGCATCGCCCATGATGGGGTTGAAGTAGCTGCCGGTGCCAAAGGCCACTTGCCAGCAGCGCTGACGGCGCTCGGAGAGGCAAGCGCCTGCGGCGGTGTTGCGCACCACCAGGGGTGCGGCCTGGATGGGCCGGGTGACATCCGTTTGGAACAGCCGGTGCACGCTCACCGAGGCCATATTGCTGAGGTCAAAGCGCCACAAGTTGCCACGCAAGTCGCCCGCATAGGCGATGTCGACGGTGCCATCCCCATTGCTGTCGGCCGGACGGGGCGTGGAGAGGCCGTTGCTCATCTTCAGCTCGGGCTCAGCTGGCACGGCGTCATCCACCGCGACACGGGTCCAACGGTTGGGCTTGAGCGTGTCGAGATAGAAGGCAAACAGCACGGCGCGGCCGGTGCCGCCCACGCTGCCGACTTGGCTGTCCACCCCGTTGCCCACCAGCACGGCCCAGCGCAAAGTGCCACCGTCGTTGAGCCGAACGATCTGCGGCGAGCCCAAGGCATCCGGCGCCACCGGGGCGCTTTGGATGTAGCCGAGGTCTTCAAGGCCAGGGGTTTGGTGGGTGTACTCAAAGAGCACGCCGCGGCCCGCACTGATGTCGCCATCACCGTGCAAGTCCAAGGCGGTGATCGCGCGTGCGCCGCGGCCATAGGTGACCACGGCCAGGGAGGTCCAGCCCGTGCCAGCCTGGCCGGACAAATCAGCGTGACCGACCATGGGCACGTTGTCGACGAAGTAAGGGTTGAGCTGGGCCTCACGCGCGGTGGCGTCTGAATAGAACGCCGCCCGCCCCAGCATCACTTCAGGCACAAAAGACCAGGCCTCTCGCAGCTGCGAGCCCTGCAAGCTGAAGGCATGCAAGGCGCCATCATTGCCGCCCCACAAGGCCATGGGGGGGCGGTTGGCCATGGCCTTGGCCCCGGCGACGCGATAGGCCGTATAGCCCGGGAATTGGCGCTCAGACAAGCCCGCTGTGGGCTGGGCATACATCAGCACCGGGCCGGAGTTGATGACCGGCCCCAGCAGCGAGCTGCGGGCACGGAAGCTGCCATCCAAGCCGCGCAGGTAGTTGACACGGTCCGTTCCACGGTTGTCGCGCGTGCCACTCATAGTGGTGCTCAGGGCCGCTTGATGCTCGGCCGGTGCGGCGTTGAAGTTCAGGCTGTAGAGCGACATGGCCCCCAGCACACCGGTGCCGTTGGGCTTGGCCGAGTAGACCGCGCGGCTCAGATAGCTGGAGGGGCTGAGCGTCTGGGCAGCAGAGCGGTGCGTGCTGGTGTCCACGTTGCCACTGGCGTTCAAGTCAAACACCCACAGGTCGCCAGTGAAGCTGCTCATGTCATAGCGGCCTTGCGCAATCTGCGTGCGCAGCTCACCCGTTCGCGGGTTGTCGGTCAGGCGGGCGCGCAGCGTGGTGGCCATGCTCACCGCGCCATAGCCGCTCAGTGGCACGCCGGGTGAAAACACCTTGTCGGCCTTGAGGGTGCGGTCAAACACACCGTCGATGTTTTCAAAGCGGGCCAGCGTGACAGTCTCGGAGGCGGTTTGCTCGCAGGTGGCGGGCGAGGGTGACTTGGCTTGGAAGCACAGCTGGATCGGATCACCCTTCCAGGTGACATCCATCCCGAAGTCTTGTGCCGTACCCAAGCCGCCCACACCCGTCATTTGCACGATGACCTTGAGCCGTGGGTACTGTTGATACGGCACATCGGCAATGCTCAGGCTGTAGCTGCCCGCGGCGAACTGCCGGACCGGGTTGAGCAGGGGCGGCAGAGGAACGCCGTTGGCGTCTTGCAGAGTGACCTTCACCGAGGCCAGACCGCCCCCCGTGCCCCACGGCAAAGAGTGCGAGAGGCGCACTTGATCCCAGCCTGTCACGCGGGACTTGGTCGCGTCGCAGCGGTAATAGTCGGCCGGAGTGACATCCATCAGCTTGGGCTGGTCCGCGCCTGTGCCATCGGTGCAAGGCCCGTTGGTGGTAGCGTCGAATAGCAAGCCGCGTGAGTTGTCACCCAGGTGGAGAATGCAGTTGGGTCGTGTCGGGTCCACATACGTGGTGTAGCCCAAGGTGATGGTGGACGGCGAGTAGGTCGGGCAAGCGCGGTCTGTTTTGAAGTCAAAGCAGGAAACCCCACCCGTGCTCCAGTTAGATGCGCTGGTATAGATGCGGGTACCCACATAGGCCCCCGACCAGGTGGCTCTGACGTAGCCATCAGGCCCCCAGTTGGGGTTGTCGCGCGACACAAAGGCGTTGGCATTGATGAAGCTGCGGAAATTAGCGCTGGCGGTGAAGGAGTTGCCCGCAAGGTCGCGGCAGTAGTTGCCACGGGAATCGCACACGCCCTTCGGCCGCCCCAGGCCATTGGCATCGACACTCAGGTAGGGATAGACGCCCGTGGCACTGGCGAAGCCATTGTCGGGCCAGCCGGCGCAGGTGTTGTTAGTGACGGCGTCAAAGCAGCGTGTCCGCACCGGAGTGGCGAAAAAGAATTTGTCCTCAAATTGCGTGGCAGCCACGTGCACCATGCCTCGGTTCGGGCTCCAACTGTCCAGTGGCAGGGTCTTGCTACCGCAACTGGTCTTGGTTTTGACGTTGAAGCACACCAACTGCCCACTGGAGAGCCAACTGTAGTAGCGGCCACTCTGCGCAAAGTAAGCCAGATTGGCCACGTTTTCCTCGGGGTTTGGCGTGCCAAAGCCCAAGTGAAACTCTCCACACGAGGTGGGCGTTCCCGACGTGCTGACGTTGGTACACAGCACTTTGACTTCGTTGGTGCCGTATTTGTGAATGGCCACAAACAACTCACCCGTGGCCAGGTTCATGGCCTCGAGGGGCGCGTGAGAGGTGCGGTAGGTGCTGTTGGTGGTGAGCACCGCACCATTGGACGCGGAGAAGGACAAGCCTGCCCCGTTGGACGGAAAGCCGGGGCACAGTCCGCCCGTCTTGGCCATACGGCAATTCAAGTAGCCCGAGGTGCTGTGGTGATTGACCACAAACAGCCGATCTTTGTACGGAATGATGCGAAAGCCGTCGCCGGTGCCCGTGAAGTCCACCGTGCTGTCGACCACGCCAAAGTTCACCACCATCAGTGGCGTTTGCTTCCAGCGCACCTGACCCACCAGGGTGCCGGTGGAGGGCTCGGTGGCAGTCCAGGCGTTGCTGACCTTCCACTCCATGCTGACCTTGGGCGGCACCACCACGCTGCCCTTGACCCAACTGAAGTTGGGCGGCAAGGTCACGGTGCCAATGGCTTCATAGGGCCGGTCGATCTTGGATTGGAGGTAGGTCGTCCATTGGATCTGGTCGCCTGCGGTGATGCCATAGGTGCTGTAGAGCGTGGGCGAGGTGGCCGGCGCCACGACTTGGCCCCCCAAGTCCAGGCTGCTGCCGTCAACGCTTTGCGCCCAAGCCGAGGCGCCGATGCCGCTGGCACTCAGCGCGGCCGCCACAAAAAGGCCAAAAGCGCCAGAGCTGGCGCGTTGCAGTCGGTGGAGCAGTGTGGTCAGCGACATGGTCTATACACCTCTTGAAGATCGACGACCGTGGCCGCCGTGGCGCCATAGCCGCGCGCCGAAATGCGAAACAGGGGAACGGCGGCGCCCGGCGCACCGGTGAGATCGGCATCCAGCACGTCAACGTGATATTTGGGCTGGCGCGCCACTTCAGAGAGGGCCGACGCGGACGTCTTCTCACCCAGCTCGACCGCGCAGGCGCCATCGCTGCAAGCACCGCGCGCCTGGGACCAGTCGATGGCCGCAGGCGCCACCGGGGGCGACTTGCCCAGGATGCGAATGCCCGGACGATCTTGCTGCGGCATCAAGGAGGTGCACGCGGGGGTCAGGCTGTCGCAGTGGCTGCCCAAGGCGGGGCGCTCGGTGGCCAAGGTGGGGGTCAGCACACCGCTCTGCCAGACCTGGCAGGTCACCTCAGCTTCCGCATCGCGCAGTGCGGCTTCGGCCGCTTGGCGGGCAATGGCCATGTCGCGCTCATTGCGAGCACTCTTGAACTGGCTCATCACCCCGGAGGTCTGCGCCAGGGCCAGCAGACCCAAGAGCAGCGACAACACCACCACCGTCCACAGCGCTGCACCGCGCTGCCTCGCTCGGGTGGGGTAGGGCCGCAAGCGGGCCACAGGAACCATGAGGTGATGGGTCATCGCAAGCTCGTCGCACTGCGCGAGGCCGCGCGAAGGTTGATGATGGCGCGGTGGGCGCGGCGCAGACGACCGTCGCGGCTCTCCACAGGGCGACCTGCGCAGTCCACGTTGAACACATTGGTGCTTGCGGCCGCCGCCGAGCCGGGCTCCGCCACAGCCAATGCGCAGACCTGCACGGCGACCACGTTGGGCCACCCGTTGACCAAGGCATTCACCTCATCCGCCGTGAGGTAGTTCTTGAGCATCTCGCCATTGCTCATGTCTGCCTGAGCCACACCGTAAAGCACTTGAAACTGCTCAATATCGGCGGCAATTTGCACCGGCTGCGCGGGGTTGCCGTTGCCCACACACATGAGGCGCCGGTTGCTCACGTCGAGGTAATAGCGGTTCACCACCGCGTCACCGCTGGGGCTGGCAGACGGGCTGTCGCTGGCGCGTGTGCCACGACCGCCGCAGTCGGTTTGAAAGCCCCGGTTCACGTTCAGCGCCGAGATCAAACTGGGGGCCAACCAACCGTTGGGGCTGGTCAACACTTGGTAGGCCACCGTGACTGAGGCTGCCAAGTTGCTGCCCCCGGCTGCACAGCTGTAGTTGAGCAGCTGACTGGCGCTGGTGTAGGCCTGGTTGCAACCATGAAGGGCAAACAAGCCAGGATAGGTGCTGGCCACTGACAGGGACAGGGCACTGCCATCTCCCGTGCTCGGGGCCGGCTGGTCGTCCATCTGCTGCAGCAAGCCCCATTGGCCCTCCTGGCCCATGAGATCCAGGTGCCCCGCACTGCGCAACTGCTGCGAGAGGTATCCGACCACGCTCTGTCCGCCGTCATTGACCACGGCAGCCCCGCGCATGCTGCGAGCCATCTGCGAAGAGGCCAAGAAGGTGCCCACCGCTGCGCCGGCCACCAACAGCCCGAGCAGCAGCGCGACCATCAACTCAATCAAGGTCATGCCCCGAGCTGGGCGATGTGGCGCAGAGCGGCTCACAGCTGGATCTCCATGGCATAGCAACGCACGTTGTCAGGCGCAGCCAAGCTAGCGCCAGGGAGGGCACTGCATTTCTGGTTGACGCTTTCGATGACCCCCGTCTGGGAGGTCTGTACGACGGGTTCCATCCAGGCGACCGCAATGATGTGCGTGGACCGTGTCGGCGTGGGCGGGAAAATGAACCCTGTGCCACCAGGTAAGCCATAGCGAATTTGGTTGAGCCAGGTGGTGACGTCGTAGTAGGCCGTTTGCTGCGGACCTGTGCAGTCACCCAGGGTGGTGGGCGTCGCGCCGGGTACGGTGTAGAGGCCGCCACAGTTGCCCATCATGGTCACGCTATTGGCAGCCTGTTGGTAGCTGAAGCTGGCGTGAAGGTTGTAGGACGCTTTGGCGCCCGGGCTGACCCGCATGCGTTCCGCCATGTCGCTGGCCAGCACTGCTGCGCGGCTGAGGAACACCGCAGAGCGTCCTTCACGTGCCGTCTTGGCCAGCAGCATGGCCGTCCCCAAGAAGCTGACGGACAACACCATCATGGCAGCCAGGACTTCGAACAAGGCAAAGCCACGAGCGCGATGCGCGGAGGCGAGACGACGAAGAGAAACCATGGTGCAACGCGACAGGAAACCCATTGACTTCAATGTAGCGAGCCGAATGGCTTGCGGCCGCTGGAAAAACAAGTGCAAAGGGGCGCGTCTCTCGACACACCCCCTTGGCTTGGGCCCGATGCGACCCTGGCCGGCTCCCAGCGATCAGCCGGCCCTCACCGGGCCGTGGTCACTGACCGTCACCCGGCTTTAGTTACCAGCGCGAATGCCAGTGAAGTTGGCTGTCGCGGCACTTGCGGCTTGCGAGGTCGCCACGCAGGTGACTGTGCCGCCCAGGGTGCTGCCCAAGGAGGTGGTGGTGAGGTGGTACTTGGCCGAATCCAAGCCGCCTTGCAGCAGGTTCTTGACGTCGTCGCAAGAGTCGACCTTGACGCACTTGTCAGCGGTCACCACATGGTTGGTCAGCGAGCAACCGCTGTAGTTCAGGTTCATGGCAGCCGCAGCGGCACCGGCGATGCCCTGCACGGCGGCAGCCTCGGCTTCGGAGCGCATGTCGATGAACTTGGGCAAGGCTGTGGCAGCCAAGATGCCCAGAATGACGATCACAACGATCAGCTCAATCAGCGTAAAGCCTTGTTGGAGGCGGGTTTTCATAGGAGGACTCCTTTCTAGGGGTAGGTCAGTGACAGGACTCAGGGACAAGGGACACGGCAGGCCATTGACCAGGGGCCTTGGCTTGCACATAGATCAGCTCACAGGAAGCTTCTTCGACCGGACGAACCCGAACTGAAAGCGCAGGCACGCCGTTTGCCAGAAATTCACGCACTTGGAAGTGCGCGGCGGCTGGCTCGCCCGCCGACAGGCCGACGAGTCGACCAATGCCATTGACTGAGGCCGTCGGATAGCGGTGCTCGCCCTGCACCACCATGCGGCCCACCGTAAGCTCCGCGCAGTCGCGGCGCAGCGCCGCATCGCCTTGGGCTTGGCACTGCAGAAAGAACAGGTCCGCCGCCGCGCGCATCTGGCTGGCCATGCGCACCAGCATGACCTGGCGTGCGGCTTTCTGTGCGTCTCTGAAGCGTGGCAGCGCCAGGGACAAGAGCACTGATGTGATGATCAACACAACGGCCAACTCCAACAATCCGAATCCTTGGCCCCACCGCCTTAGCGGCTTGTTGTGGGCCTTCTCCATGCTTTTCGGCACAAAGCACTCACTTCTTGAATGCCGTACGACCCAAATCCCACACGGGCAAGAACACACCCATGGCCAGGATCAGCACCAAGATGCCCATGAAGACGATCATGATGGGTTCGATCTGCGCGCCCAGGGTCTTGAGCTCGTACTCGACTTCATTGGTGTAGAGGTCCGCGACCTCCTCCATCAGCTCGTCTATGGCGCCGGTTTCCTCGCCCACAGCGATCATTTGCAACACCACGGGCGTGAAAATGCCGGATAAGGCTGCGGAGCGCAGAATGGTTTCGCCCCGCTCCACGCTCTCGCGGATGCCTTCCACCTTGTGCGAGATGTAGCTGTTCTCCACCGTGGCGGCCACGACGCCCAGAGCTTGTGCCACCGGCACGCCGCTTTTGAGCGCCAGCGCAAAGCTGCGTGCGAAGCGCGACAACATGGCTTTCCGCACAATCTTTCCGGCCACCGGGATGTTGAGCTTGGTGCGATCCCAGATGAATTTGCCGGCTTTGGTGGCGACCCAGCGCTGAAAGAGAAACACCATGGCCGCGATGGCGCCCAAGATGATCCACCAATAATTGACCGTGAACTCCGAGGTGGCCAGCAGCAGCTTGGTCATCCAAGGCAGCTCGGCATTGAAGCCCTTGAAGACGGTGGCGAAGGCCGGGATCACAAAGGCATTGATCACCCCCACCGCCACAAACATCGCGATCATCACGAAGCTCGGGTAGCGCAACGCGGCCTTGACCTGCTGGCGCATGAACTGCTCAAACTCGATGTGTTTGAACAGGCGGATGAAGATGTCATCCAAGCGGCCGGTCATCTCGCCCACCCGCACCATGGACACATAAAAGGTGTCAAAGACTTTGGGGTGCGACATCAGCGAGGTGGACAGGTCCAGCCCCGACTCCAGGCTGCGGCGCACTTCGGTCAAGGTGTTCTTCATGGCCACATTGGTGGCCGACTCCGTCAGGCCCGCCAACGCCCGCAAGATGGGCACGCCCGAGCGCATCAAAATATTGAGCTGCCGCGAGAACAGCAGCAAGTCCACCGTCTCGACCTTGGGCGGGAAATAGCGCGAGAGGTCGATCTCACGCGAGAGCCCCTCGGCATTGCTGGGCGAGTCGCTCTCCCGGATGTCCAGCGGCGTGACCCCCCGCGCGGCCAGCAAGTCGGCCACCGCTGAGGCGTTGGGGGCATCCAGGGTGCCGTTGACGATGCCGTCGGCCGTGCGGCCGCTGTAGACGAATTCAGCCATCAGGATTCATCCAACTGGTTGGAGATGCGCATGGCTTCTTCGATGGTGCTGCGACCTTCGATGGCCAGACGCACCGCATCGCGGCGTAAGGTGTTGCCGGCCATTTGGCGCTTGGCGGCTTTGGTGAAGGCGCTGGGTTCACCATGATTGATGGCTTCGACCAACTCCTGCGTCATCTCGACAAACTCATACACCCCGGTGCGGCCGCTGTAGCCCGTGTGGTTGCAAGAGCCGCAACCGCGCCCCTTGTAGAAGGGCGTGCTTTCGGTGGCATCGCCCAGCTCGGCGCGGGTCCAGGCCACTTCTTTGGGCAGCAAGGTGTAGGGCTCTTTGCAGCTCGGGCAGATCACGCGCACCAGGCGCTGTGCCAAGACCAGCTGCAGCGACAAGGCCACCATATAGGCGGGCACCCCCATGTCCAACAAGCGGATGGGCGTTGAGAGCGCATCGTTGGTGTGCAGGGTTGAGAGCACCAGGTGGCCCGTCATGGCCGCACGCATGCCAATCTCGGCGGTCTTCTGGTCGCGCATCTCACCGATCAGCACGATGTCCGGGTCTTGCCGCAGGGCGGCGCGCAGCACGCGGTCAAAGCTGAGGTCGATCTTTTCTTGCACCTGCACTTGGTTCAGGCCCGGCAAGCGGTACTCGACCGGGTCTTCAGCCGTCAGGATCTTGCGGTCTGTGGTGTTGAGCTGGTTCAGCGCTGCGTACAGCGTGGTGGTTTTGCCAGAGCCCGTGGGGCCAGTCACCAGCACCATGCCACTGGGCTTGGCAATGGCACGCTCCAAAGCCTCCAGCATGGCCGGGGGCAGATTGAGCTTTTGCAGCTCCAAGAGGCCCGCGTTTTGGTTCAGCAGTCGCATCACCACCGACTCGCCATACTGCGCCGGCAGCGTGGAGATACGAACGTCGACCGCACCGTGGCTGAGCTTCACATGGAAGCGGCCGTCTTGCGGCAGGCGCTTTTCAGAAATGTCCAAGCCCGACATCAGCTTGAGGCGCAGCGCCACCGCATTGGCAATCTTGGGGTCGGCTTCAGTCTGGACATGCAGCACGCCGTCAATGCGGAAGCGGATGCGCAGGCTGCGCTCTTGGGGCTCAATGTGGATGTCCGAGGCGCGCACACGCAGCGCTTCTTCAAACACCGACGAGAGCAGCTTGACGACCGGCGCGTCTTCCGTGGAGACATTGCCCAGGCCCAGCATGTCGCCCAAGCGGCCTTCGGTGACGCTCAGCTCACTCGTCAGCTCCTTGGCCAAACCAGCGATTTGGTCGGTGCGCTGGTAGCTGCGGTCGATGGCAGCCAGCAGCTTGGTCTCGGTGACCACCACCACTTCAATATCGCGCTTGAGCAGTCGGCCCAGCTCGTCATAGGCGTTGATGTCGGTCGGGTCCGCCATCATCACCTTGTAGCTGACCCCGGTGTCTTCCAGGACGGCGGAGCGCAGACGGCGCGCCTGCACCTCCGGCAGCAGCTTGACCAGCTCGGGCCGCAGCGTGCGGGCGCCCACATCCATGAAGGGCATGCGCAGCTGCTTGGCCAGCGCCTTGGACACCTGTTCTTCGGTGACCAAGCCGTTGTCCACAATCATGCGGCCGAGCTTGCGGCCGGTGCGGCGCTGTTCTTCCAGGGCCTGGGTCAGCTGCTCTGACGTCAGCAGGCCTTCTTGGATCAATAAGTCACCAAGGCGGACACGTTCCGGGCGAGCCATGAGCGAATTCCTGCAAGTTTTTTTATGGTGTGGAGAGCGATGGGGTCAGGCGCCTCAGGGGCGTTGGGCTGAGCCCTGCTGTTCTGACTTGAGGGGCACCACGGGCAGCCCCACAGAGCGAGCCCGGCTGTCGGCGTCCGACTCCGGCCATTGCTCGTTGCGGATCACCGTGGGCTTCATCAAGATGACCAGCTCGCGCTTGCGATCGACCTTGGCCTTTTGACCAAACAGATTGCCCAGCAGCGGCACATTGCCCAAGACCGGCAGGGCCGACTTGTCGAACTTTTGGTTGTGCGTCATCAGGCCGCCGATGGCCACAATCTGGCCGTCGCGCACCCGGACGATGCTGTCGGTTTCATTCACCGCGCTGGTGGCCAGCGGCAGCTTGTATTGGCCCAGCGAGCCCAGGTCCACGTTCTTTTGGCGCTCACTCACCACGCTGATGCTGGGATGCACATGCAAGATGACATTGCCTTGGTCATCGATCTGCGGTGTCACGTCCAGCGCAATGCCCGAGAAGAAGGGCTGCAGCGTGACGGTCGGCGAGCTGGTGGAGCTGGTCGCCGTCGACGAGGTGTTGCTGGACACTCCGGTGATGTAGAGCTCATCGGTGCCGACCTTGAGCACAGCCTTTTGATTGTTGAGCGTCGCAATGCGGGGGCTGGAGAGCACTTGCACATCGCCCTGGGTTTCCAGGAAGTTGAGCATGGCGGCAAAGTTGGTGGCCTGGAAGGCCAGGCCATAGATGCCGCCGCCGGCGGTGCTGGGCTTGAAGCTGCCGCCCGGGGTGGCGGTGTTGCTGCCGTCGCTCAGGTCGCCGCTGTTGCCGAGCACAGCGCCGGGGGCGGCGGTGCCAAAGCTGATCTTGCCGCTGCCCAGAGACCCGAAAGCCGCCCAATTAACGCCCTGTTGAGAGTCGTTGGCCAGCGCCACGTCGACGATCTTGGCTTCGATCATCACCTGCCGCTCGATGTTGATTTGCACCGCGTTGAGGTAGGACTCGACCTGGCGCAGCTCGCCCGGCGTGGCCTTGACCACCACCACGCCAGCGGCAGGGTTGAGCACGACTTGGCGCCCGTTGGTGCTGCCGACCAGTGCGGTCAAGGAGGCCTGAACCTCGCGCCAGAAGTCGGCATCCGAGGTGGTGCGCACATGGGCGGAGTCCTCAGCGCGAGAGCCCACGCCACCCGCACCGTTGTTGCCGCCACCAGCCGCGCTGTTGCCCGCGCCTTGGGCCTGGCCACCCGCACCGCCACCGGCTTGGGTGATGGAGCTGGACGAGACCCGGATGTCTGAGGCACCTTGGCGGCGGCCTGGCAGGTAGTTGATGCGGTAGAGCCGTGTCTGCACCGCGTTGGAGAACACGGTGATGCGATTGCCTTGGACTTTGTAGTCATAGCCGTAGAGGTCGCGCAGCGACATCAGCGCTTCCATCACGGTGGTGTCGCGCAAGGAGAGCGACACGGTGCCCGTCACGTCCGGGGAGACCAGCATGTTGTAGCGGGTGTTCGACACCAGCTGCGCAAACACCGCGGCGGCCGGGGCGTTGTTCATGGTGATGTCAAAGCGGGGGGTGGCCTCCAGCGCAGGGTCTGAAGCCACAGGCGCAGCGGCCAGTTGCAGCGGAGCAGGCAGGCCGGAGTTGGCGGGCTGGGCCGCAAAAGCCACGGAAGCAGCCATTGAGGCGGCCAGCACGAACGGGCGGAAAGTCTGGGTGTTCATGGTGTCTCCAGGGCGTATGCGACCTGCGTCACAGAAGAGTTGTCAGCGGGAACCGGAGGCGTATTGCGCCAATTCGGCATGGCCATGGGGTAGGAATGGGTCACTGGCGCTGCGGCCACCGCAGTGGCTGTGCTGCGCCCTTGGGCCCAACGCGCGGCGCCCCAGGCGCGCGGCAATGTTTTGGCACTGGCCTGAGCAAAGCTGCGCGGGGTGCTGGGCTTGGCCTCCAGCGCGGCAATGTGCACCGGCCGCATCGCCGCACTGGCCCACTGGCTGGTGTGCGCGCCGGGCAGCTCATTCACGCCTTGAGGCTGCCAGGCCTTGGCTGGTGCGGACTGACGCCACACCACGCTGGCGGGCATGGGCCGCGGGCCAGCGACAGCGGCATAGCGCACGACGGGAGCCTTGGCGGGCTGCGCTCTGGGCGCTTGCAGGCGGGCCAGAACCAGGCTGGTCGATGGCAGAGACAGCGCTTGACGCTGGGAGCCTGCAGGCGCTGCGCCCCAGACCGCGGCCCAGGCGCCATAGCGCTGAGGATCAAGGGGGCGCTGCCAATGCGAGGCCGCGAGACTGGCCACCGCAACAGGGCTGGTTTGGACGCCCATTTGAATGACGCGACGCATATCGTCCAAGTCCATGCGCAGCGACTTTTGCGGGGCAGAGGCGGTCCAGGTGTGGCCCGCCTTTGCGCTGCGCTTGACTGCTGGGGCCATGCGCACGGGCGCGGCCATCGGGGCGGGCTCAAAGGCCACGGTCATGGGCGCAGCCGACGTCCAGGTGCCGGCGTCGGCCAAGGCTTGCTTGACCGCCGGGCGGGTGGGCGCTGCGGGCACAGGCGCGCTGGGAGGCACTTGCTCAAGGGGCTGAGCCGGTCGGGGCAGCGGCAAGGGCTGGCTTTGCGGCGCAGGCAACGGGAACACCAAGGGGCTGGGGGCTGCGCCCTGCGGACGGGGCAGCCCGTCCGGCGGCAAGGCGGCAGCGTCGGCCACGGGCCTGCGAGTCGGCTTGCGCACATCACCCAAGGGGCCCATCTTCAGGCTGGCGGCGGACTGGCGACTGTCCAGCACTTCGACGCCTGCCAAAGTCCAGCGTTCGCGGCCGGCCGGGCCACGCACCATCAGACCGTGGGCGTCGATGTGGGTGACTTCATAGCTGCCCAGCTTTCCGCCCACTTTCAGCAACTGGCCGTCCACGATGGCTGTGGCTTCGCCTTGGCGAGGCACTTGCAAGGACTGCAGCGAAGGCGGCGCGGCTGGCGCCGACGCCGCATCAGCGGCAGCCGCAGCAGCCGCGAGGGCCTCCGCAGGCTTGGGAGGGGCCGCCTCTTCGCGGCCACCGCCCACGAGCGGACGAGTCGGGTCCAGCAGAGCGGCACCCGCGGTGCGCGGATCGGCCAAGAAGAGCAAGGCCAAGACCAGAACGGCAGGGGATGATGGTTGTCGCATGCTTAGATCTCCAACCAGCTTTGATCGAGGCTCAGGGTGTAGAGCGTCAGCGTCAGGCTGGCTTTCGGATGGGCTTCGACTTGAAAGCGCATGCCAGCACGCAGCACGCGCTGTGGCAGGGCTTCCAGGTGTTGAAGGTAGGCGCTCAGGTCGCTGTAGCTGCCCTCCAGGGTGACCTCAATGCCATGGCGCCACAGGCCTGGGCCCGCCGGGGCGGACAGCGCATCGGCCAGCGGCATGGCGGGTGCGCCCGCTGCAGATCCATTGGCGGCAGAGGCCGCAGACGCTGCACCGGGCAGGGCCGCCGCCTGAGCCTGCTGCGCGGCACGCAAGGTCACCTCGCTGCGGCCCAGCGACTTGACGCTGCGGACCCGGATGCGGCTGCAGCCCGGCTGAGCATTGGCGCAAGGGCTGCGCAACAGTAGTTGCTGCAGCAGCGGCAGCATCTGCTGGGCGCTGACGACGCCTTGTTGGTTGTCATTCAGGGCAGCTTGGGCATCGGCCAAGCGCTTGCGAACCTCTTGGACCTGTTGGGCCTTGCTTTGCTCCAAGGAGCGCAGTTCTTGCGCGAGGTCAGAGATCTCGGTGTCAATGGTGCGACGCTGGTCCTTCCAGGCACTGATCTCTGTTTGGTGCGCACGGAAACGCTTGAACGCACTGTCGAGTAGGAAGCGGTCCAGCAGCATGACGCAAACGGCCACAGCGGCCAGCGTGATCATCAAGCGCTCCCGGAAGGGTCTGGCATCAAAGCGACGACCCAGCGTGGGCAATGCGACCCACAAGGTATCGAGCTTTTGACGCAGCGATGCGGCGTTCATCGTGCAAGCTCCTTGCTGTCAGGCGCGCCGGAGCGCAGCACAAATTCGGTGACACGGGGGCCCGTGGTCTCGGCGCCTTCGGTCGACATGGAGGTCACCTGCAGTTGCGCAAACTGGCGGCCTTTGAACACAGGCTCTGCATTCAGGCGCGTCAGGTAATCCGGCAGGGCAGAGGCGTCCAACATGCGGCCCTTGAGCTCGATGGACTGACCGTCGGCCGACACGGCAAAGCCAGTCAACCAGAGGGCGCTGTGAGACTGCTTGGCCAAGGCCTCAAAGTAGGCCGAATAGGAGACGGCAGGCTCTCCGCCGGAGCCCCCTTGCAGCGTGGCTTTGACACGCGCCAGCGCTTGCTCGACCTCGCGCAGCTTGGCCGCTTCCACATCCACTTCTTTGCGTTGGGCAGCCACCTGCTCCTGCATGGCCATCACCTTGGCGCGGTGTTGAGCGAAGGTCTGCTGCTCTTGGGTATCCACCGAGCTCGCGCTGGTCCGCCAAGCCAAAAAGCCACCGGCCAGCAGGCCCAAGGCGATCAGCACGCCCAAGCCCCGCAGGGCGTTCGCGGCGCTCAAGAGGTGTTGGGGCCGCCGGAAGCTGGCGCCGTAAAGATTCAGTTGCTGTGCCATCAGCGGGCTCCTTGCTCGGCGCGCAAGGCCGCACCCAGGGCCGCGGCAAAAGCGCTCTGCGCTTCTGGAGAACTCAGCTCAGTGGCTGCGCTGATGTCCAGCACATCACTGAGCTTCATCTCGTTGACTGGGACATAAACCACGTCGCGCAGATATTCAGCCAAGCCCGGTGCACCCAAGCCTGGCGCGACCCACAGCACGCCCAAATTGGCGTAGCTGAACAGTCGCTCGCACATGTCCAAGGTGCGTTGCGCCTCCAAGGCAATGCGGTCAAAAACCGTCTGCCTCACGTCGTCTTCGGGGTCGGTCACCTGCGCTGAGGTGGCCTCGATGTGGCGCACCATCAACAGTTCGCTGCGATAGGTGATGACCAACTGGGTGTCCATCGGGCCGACCCGGATCAAGGCCTGTGCGCGCTCGGAGTCGTCGGTCAATGCGCAGAGGTTGCGCAGACCGGTCTCGACGATGTCGATGGCTTCGAGGCCGACGCCAGCGTCATTGCAAATGTCCACCAAGGGGCGTATGCGCTCTTCAGGCGCGGTGACCGCCAACACAGAGCGTGCCGGGCTCTCGGGCGTGGCACCGGGCACCGCCAGGACGTCAATGGCCGCCTGCTCGACAGGGAAGTCGACCACGTCCTTGAGCTTCCAGCGCAGCGCCGAGACCCACTCCTCGCGAGGAACCTCGGGCGCCTCCATGGACACCATCTGGTAGTGACCGCGCGGCAGCACTGCCACCACATGATGCTTATCCAGCTGCCAGCGCTTGCGCAGGCCGGGCCAGAGCGAGGCCGCCTGCGCCATGGGCTGACTGGCCACCCACTCCACGCGGGGTTTTGCGCCCGCCGGACGGACGATATGAACCAGTCGGGCTGTATCGCCTTGCAGCGTGACACCCACCCAGCCCATTCGTTTTTGCGTTGCAGAGAAGCCAAGCACGATTCGCCAACCATTTCATGTAGTGACGGAATCGATGTTGCCCGGCTACACGAAATGCAACCGATTGATAAGGATGACTTTTGTCCCCTTCTTTATGCTGTAGACACCCCCCACCTCACAATGCGGGTTCTGGCTGACCGTTGAAACGCCCCCAGCCCCTTCGCAAGAGGTGGCCGCTTGGCTTAGCATGTCGGCCTTGCCCCATTTGGAGCTCAGCCATGGCCCGTCACGCCACAGACGCCACCAGCTTGTTGGTGCGCTACGCCGCCCAGCACCGCGACCCGCGCAATATCGCCACCCACCTGGCGGGCATTCCACTGATCGTGTTTGCCCTCGGGGCGCTGCTGTCGCAACCGGCACTGTGGGCGCTGAGCACCCCGTGGGGCGCAGCAGGCCTGACTCCGGCGGTGCTGGTGTGGCTGGCCACGACACTGTGGTATCTCAGCCGCGGCCTGCCAGGCTTGGGTGTGGCGGTGAGTGCTGCCAATGGCGCCCTGCTCTGCGCCGCGGCGCTGCTCCTGTCAAACGAAAGCAGCAGTGCTTGGCTGAGTTGGGGCTTGGCGGCGTTGGCGCTGGGCTGGTGCTGCCAATGGGTAGGCCACTATTACGAGGGCCCGAAACCCGCGAAGACACTCAACCTGAGTGGCTTGTTGACGGGGCCCATGTTTGTGGTGGCTGAAGCCCTGTTTGCCATGGGCTGTTTGCGTCGGCTCAAGGCGGACATTGAGCGTCAGGCCGGCCCTACTCAAGTGCGCAACTTGGCCATGCCGGCTGGCTGAGGCCTTAAAACCAAAGCCAAATGCGGCGCAGCCAACTGGGTGTGCGGTAAGGCTTGGGTTGGTAGACGAGGCGGAATTCAGACTTCATGACGATCTCCTTGCAAGCACTGTACATTCATACAGTATTCCTTGCAAGACCTCAGACTCCGCAAGGGCAAAGACCGCGTTGTTGAGCCCCTGCGCCGTGAAAGCACGGCACCCCACTCCAGGCTGAACCACGCACGCTGCAGTGCGCCTCGATCCAGCTTGGGGGTTCCAGGCCCGAGCCCAAGCCCATGTTGGGCGCAGCCAAGAAAAAAGGCCTGCACTCTCGTGCAAGCCTTTGATTTCTTTGGGGAATTTTGGTGGGCCCTGAAGGATTCGAACCTTCGACCAACGGATTAAGAGTCCGCTGCTCTACCAACTGAGCTAAGAGCCCTTCAGCCTCAGATGCAGCAAGCTGCGTCATCAGCGAAGCCATGGATTATGCCATGATTTTTTGCTTTTCCAAGTGCTCTAAGCGAATTCGCCTGAAGCGTTTGGTGGGTCGTGCGGGACTCGAACCTGCGACCAACGGATTAAAAGTCCGCTGCTCTACCAACTGAGCTAACGACCCGGCAAGCCTGCCATTGTAGCCTGAAATTCAAGCGTCGCTGACCTATGCTTGTGAGTTTGCACGGCCAGACCCGCTTATCGCGGCGCCAAGCACTGCTCGATCAAGGCCGCGGCGGCGGCCAAGCCGACGGCCGCAGTGACGGTGACCGAGGAGCCATAACCGTGGCAGTTGAGGCTGCCGTCCACATCGCAGGCCTGCTCGGGCTGGCGCACAGGCTCGCGCGAGAACACGCATTGCAAGCCCATGGGGCCGCTGCGGGGCGCGCCGTCAAACTTGCGCAGGCGCTGGCGCAAAGAGGCCAGCAGCGGGTCGTGGGTCACATGGGCCAGATCGTCAAGCTCCAGCTTGTGGGGTTGGCGCTTGCCGCCAGCCGCGCCACTGGTGACCACGGGCACGCCCTGGGCCAGGGCCCAGGCTGCCACCGCTTGTTTGGCCCGCACTTGGTCACAGGCCTCAAACACGCCATCCACAACCACCGGCAGCAAGCCTGGCCAGTTCTCTGGCGTCACAAAGTCGTCCACACACCAGACTTGGCAGCCGGGGTGAATGTCGGCGATGCGCTGCTTCAGCGCCTCCCCTTTGGCCATGCCTACGGTTTGGCCCACGGCTTGGATCTGACGGTTGATGTTGGACTCGGCCACATGATCCATATCGATCAAGACCAAACCCGCCACGCCGCTGCGGGCCAGGGCCTCGACGGCCCAGGAACCGACCCCGCCCAAGCCCACCACCGCCAAACGCAGACCGCGCAAGCGCTCGTAAGGCCCGTCGCCATAGAGGCGACGCAGGCCGCCAAAGCGACGCTCCAGGTCGGCCTCTGCGGCGGTGGTCAACTCAGGCTGCAAAACGGTTTACTTCAGGGTCAATAGACGGTCTTTGGCCGCCAGCGCAGCCTCCGACTTGGGGTAGAGCTTGAGCAACTCTTCCAAGGTGCGGCGCGCCGTCTTGGTGTCGCGCAACTCCGCTTGGCTGTTGGCCAGCGCCAGCAAGGCCTCGGGAGCACGCGGGTGCTCGGGCGCGGCCGTGGCAAAGGCGCGGAAGGTCAACACCGCGTCTTTGTAGGCCCGAGCGCCGTATTGCGCATTGCCCATCCAGTAGCGCACGCTGTCGCGATAGCCAGACTCAGGGTACTTGCGCAAGAAGGCGGCCAGGGCCGGCACAGCGCGCTCGAACTCGCCATTGCGCAGCAGCGCCATGGCATCGTCATGCGCCTTGATCTCCTCAGGCTCAGCGGTAAAGCTGCGGCCATCCAGCGTCACGCTTTGCGGTTCGAGCTTGCGCACGCGGTCATCCACGCTTTGCACAATGTCCTTTTGCTTGCGCTGCAGCTCGGCGACTTCACGCTGGGTTTGCTCCAGTTGGCCCCGCAGCCGGGCGTTGTCGCCCTTGGCTTGGTCCAACTGGTTGTTCAAGTCCAGCAAGCTGCGCTGCAAGAGCTGGATTTGCTCTTGCATTTGCTTGATGGCGGCGGCTTGGGCTTGGCGCTGCTCGTCGTTTTGGTTGGCACGGGCGCGCAAATCCAAGATGGCTTTGCGGGCCTCGCCGTCTTCAAACAGGGCCGCCTGGGCCGCACCCGCTGCCAGGGCAGCGGCCAGGCCCAGCGCCACGGCAGAAAGACGCCAGAGCGGCCGCGAGGGTTGGCGTTGCGCGCTCATGGGCTCAACGGTCCTTCAGCTCGGCGCGGCGGTTCTTGGCCCAGGCGTCTTCGTTGCTGCCGGTGGCGGCAGGGCGCTCTTCGCCGTAGCTCACGGCCTCAATCTGCTCGGCCGTGGCCCCCAGCAGCACCAAGGAGCGCTGCACTGCTTCAGCGCGCTTTTGGCCCAAGGCCAGGTTGTATTCGCGGCCACCGCGCTCGTCGGTATGGCCTTCAATGACGATGCGCTTGCTGCGCTGGCCGACCAAGGCCTTGGCATGGCCTTCGACCACAGGGCGGAACTCGTCCTTGACGCTGAAGCTGTCGAAGTCAAAGTACACCACGCGCCCCAGGCCCGTGTTGGCCATCGCATTGGCATTGGCGTTCTTGGCACTCAGGTCCACCGTGGCCACCGCAGATTGGCTGGTGGTGGCGGCCTTGTTGCCCGCCGCAGCATCTTTGGCCACCGGCGTGCGCGTCTCCACGGGCACTTCATCGAGCTTCACGCTGGAGCTGCAGCCGGCCAATATGGCGGCCGAGACAGCCAACATCACAAGGGTCGAGGTTTTTGCATGGGCCATGGTCGTGACTCCTGAAAAAGAGTGGAGGGGAAAAAGTAAGAATGCCCGCATTGTCGCTGGCCGAGTGCGGCTGTCTGTAAAGCTTGATGAAGCGTGGGGCCAATGCTTCAGAGCACGCCGGGTCAACGCCCGAAAGGCCCCCAAACCGGCTCGCGGATGTCCAAGCCGCTGGTCAACAGCCGGCTCTTGATCTTGCCGTCCAAGGTGCTGGTCATCAGCACCTCGCGGCCCTGCACTCGGGTCGCGTAGATCAGCAAACGGCCGTTGGGTGCAAAGCTGGGGCTTTCGTCATCCGAGGTCTCGCTGATGGTTTGAGCTTGGCCGCTGGCCAAATCCATGGTCATCACACGGAAGGCGCCACCTTGTCGCTGCACAAAAGCCAAGGTCTTACCGTCGGGGCTGATGGCCGGGCTGATGTTGTAGTTGCCGTTGAAGGTCACCCGATCAGCCCCGCCCCCGCTGGTGGCTTGGCGGTAGATTTGCGGGCTGCCACCGCGGTCGCTGACGAAATAGATCGACTTGCCATCGGGCGAGAACACCGGCTCGGTGTCGATGGCCAAGCTTTGGGTGACCCGGCGCAGGTTGCCGCCATCGCGGCCTACCAGATAGATCTGGGAGCCGCCCTCGCGCGACAGCGTGACGGCCAGCTCGCGCCCATCCGGTGAGAAAGCTGGTGCACTGTTGGAGCCCTTGTAGTTGGCCAACTGACGGCGCTGGCCGGACGAAGTCTCTTGGATCCAAACAATCGCTTTACCCAGCTCGAACGACACATAGGCCAGTTCACGCCCGTCGGGCGACCAGGCGGGCGAGATGATGGGCTCGGGGCTCGTCAAGGCGACTTGACCGCCTTCACCATCAGCATCCGTGATGCGCAAAGAATATTTACCGCCGCCCTTGGTGATGTAGGCAATACGGGTCGCAAACACGCCCTTGTCACCGGTCAGCCGCTCGTAAATCGCGTCGGCGATTTTGTGGGCGGCCAAGCGCAGATCGGCCGCCGGCACAGCATAGCTTTGTCCACCCAGGTCTTGGCCCTTGACCACGTCCCAGAGCTTGTAGCGCACATCAAAGCGACCATCGGCCAGGCGGGTGATGGAGCCCGCCACCACCGCATCAGCACCTTGGGCCCGCAAAGCTGGATAAGTGGGCAAACCGCCTTCATCGGTGGGCAGGGCGCTGGTCATCACCTTGAACAAGCCGCTGCGCTCCAGGTCTGCGCGCACGACGGCCGAGACCGCCTGCGGCGCACTGCCTTCGTCTCTGAACGGCACCAGGGCCAGTGGCACCTGAGTGGCGCCCACGCCTGAAATCTCCACTTTGAACTGGGCCCAGCTGGCGGGGGCAACCAGCCCTGCTGCGGCGGCAGCGGTGGCTTGCATCCAGGCCCGGCGGGGCCACTGTGCGGTCGATTCTTGCTTGTGTTGCATGGCTTGGCAGAGGTTGAAAACCTTGGGCTAACGCGCTGCAGGCGCGCTTCGCCGACGCCGCGCATTGTAGGCAGGCCACCACGCCCGCCCGCGCCCTGTGCGGGCATTGATAATCAGGGCCGCCAGGCTCCCCTTGGCCCCTGAGTTTGATGTGCCACTTCGGCACGGCCGTATCGCCCATGCACGATCTATTGCCCCGCTTCCGCCGACTGGCCCCCTACTTCCGCGATGGCCGCAAAGCCTGGGTGGTGGCGTTCTTTGCCTCACTGATCACCGGCCTGACCGAGCCGCTCACGGCCTATTTGATGATGCCCCTGATCGACCAGGGCTTTGCGGGCAAGATACCCCTGTGGATCGTGCCGGTGGTCATCATTGGCCTCTTCAGCGTGCGGGGTTTGTTCAGCTTTGTGGGCCAATACGCTTTGGCCTGGGCGGCCCAGCGCGGCGTGCTGGAGCTGCGCACCGCCATGTTCAGGCGCTTGATGAATGCCCAGCCCTCGGTGTTTGCCGAGCGCAGCGCCAGCAGCCTGACCAACTCCCTGGTGCATGAGGTCGTCACTGGTGCGCAGCAGTTGGCCAGCGCCTTGAACACCTTGGTGAAGGACAGCTTGGCCCTGGTGGGCCTGCTGGCTTATCTGCTCTACCTCAACTGGCAGTTGACCTTGGTGATCACCGTGCTGATGCCCAGCGTGGCCTGGGCCATGCGCGTGGCGGGCAAGCGCTTGCGCAAGCTGGCTTTGGCCAGCCAAAGCTCCACCGATGAGCTGGCCTATGCGGTGGAAGAAAACGTGCTGGCCTGGCGCATCGTGCGCCTGCACGGCGCAGCCGCCCAAGAAGGGCAACGCTTTGCCACGCTCAGCGAGCGCTTGCGCAGCCTGATGCTCAAGTCGGTGGCCGCCCAAGCGGCCATCACTCCCATCACCCAGATCATGGCCTCGGTGGCCATGTCGGCCGTGGTGGTGATCGCGCTGTGGCAAAGCCAAACCAACGGCGCCACCGTCGGCCAATTCACGTCTTACGTGACCGGCATGCTGATGCTGATCACGCCCATCAAGCACTTGGCTGATGTGATGGGCCCCATCACCCGCGGCCTGACCGCGCTGGAGCGCGGCGTGGACCTGATCGAGCATGTGCCCGCCGAATCCGGCGGTAGCCACCAAGCCAGCCGCGCGCAGGGTCAAATCACGCTGGCCGATGTGCAAGTGCGCTACCACGCCGACCAAGCCCCGGCGCTGGACCAGCTCTCGCTGAGCGTGCAAGCCGGCGAGACCGTGGCCCTGGTCGGCCCCTCCGGGGCGGGCAAATCCACCCTGGTGCACCTGCTGCCGCGCTTTGCCGAGCCCACCCACGGCCAGGTCAGCCTGGATGGTGTGCCCCTGCCCGACTGGGACATCCACAGCCTGCGCCAGCAGTTCGCGCTGGTGAGCCAAGACGTGGTGCTGTTCAACGACACGGTGCTGGCCAATGTGGCTCTGGGCGATACGCCTGATGAGGCCCGGGCGACCGACGCGCTGCGCCATGCCAATCTGCTGGACTTTGTGCAGGGCTTGCCGCAAGGCCTGCACAGCGCCATCGGCCACAACGGCAACCAGCTCTCCGGCGGCCAGCGCCAGCGCTTGGCCATTGCCCGGGCGCTCTACAAAAACGCGCCCGTGCTGATCTTGGACGAAGCCACCTCGGCCCTGGATGCCGAGAGCGAACATCTTGTTCAGCAAGCCCTGGACCACCTGATGCAAGGCCGCACCACCCTGGTGATCGCCCACCGCCTGGCCACCATCGAGCGGGCCGACCGCATCGTGGTGATGGAAGCCGGCCGCATCATTGAGCAAGGCAGCCATGCCCAGCTCCTCGCCGCAGAGGGCCTCTATGCCAAGCTGCATGCCATGCAATTCCGCGCCTGAGAAGGAGCCCCTTCCATCATGAGCACCCCCGCCATTTCCCGCTACCCCGTACCCACTTTGGACAGCCTGCCGCAAGACCTGCGCGAGCGCATCTTGGCCGTGCAAGAGAAGGCCGGCTTTGTGCCCAATGTGTTCCTGGCCCTGGCGCATCGGCCCGATGAGCTGCGCGCCTTTTTGGCCTATCACGACGCCCTGCTGCTCAAAGAAGGCGGCCTGAGCAAAGGCGAGCGCGAGATGATCATCGTCGCCACCTCCAGCGCCAACCAATGCCTCTACTGCGTGGTGGCCCATGGCGCGATCTTGCGCGTCTATGAAAAGCAGCCCTTGGTGGCCGACCAAGTGGCGGTCAACTACCGCAAGGCCGACATCACACCGCGCCAAAAAGCCATGCTGGACTTTGCGCTCAAGGTCTGCCAGCGCTCGCACGAGGTCGGCGAAGAAGACCATGCCATGCTGCTGGGCCACGGCTTCAGCGCCGAAGACATTTGGGACATTGCCGCCATCACTGCCTTTTTTGGCCTGTCCAACCGCATGGCCAATGTGATTGGCATGCGGCCGAACGACGAGTTTTTCCTGATGGGCCGTGTGCCTCGCCACAAGGGCTGATCCATGGCTGAACTGCAGCTTTCCCCCATCATCGCGGGCGCTTGGCGCCTGGCCGAATGGCAGTTCTCGGTCGAGCAACGCTTGGCCTGGATCGAAGGCTGCATGGCGCGCGGCCTCAGCAGTTTTGACCATGCCGACATCTACGGCGGCTATCAGGCTGAAGCCCTGTTTGGCGAGGCCTTGGCCCTGCGCCCGGCCTTGCGCGAGCAGATGCAGTTGGTCAGCAAGTGCGGCATCAAGCTGGTCGGCCCGGCGCGGCCCGCGCATGGCTTTAAGAGCTACGACACCTCGGCCGCCCACATCACCACCTCGGTCGAGAACTCCCTGCGCGCCCTGCGCACCGACCGGCTCGACCTGCTGCTCATCCACCGCCCCGACGCCTTGATGGACGCGGATGAAGTGGCCCAGACCTTCGAGCGCTTGCGGCGTGACGGCAAGGTGCTGCACTTTGGCGTCTCCAACTTCACGCCGGCGCAGTTTGAGCTGCTGCACAGCCGCATTCCCCTGGTGACCAACCAGGTGGAATGTTCACCGCTGCACCTGGCCCCCCTGCACGATGGCACGCTGGACCAAGCCCAGCGCCTGCGCCTGCGGCCCATGATCTGGTCGCCCCTGGCCGGTGGCCGGCTCTTCAACGCCGACACCGAGCAAGCCCACCGCGTCCGCTGGGTGATGGGCGAGATCGGCGCGCGCCTGGGGGTCAGCACCACCACCCTGGCGCTGGCGTGGCTGCTGCGTCTGCCCAGCCGCCCCCTGCCGGTCATTGGCTCGCGCCGCCTCGAAGCCGCTGACGAAGCCATGGCTGCCACTCGGCTGCACCTCAGCCGCGAAGACTGGACCCGCCTCTGGGCCGCCAGCACCGGGCACGATGTGCCTTGAGCCCAAAGATTTACACCCTGAAACACTGAAGTGACAGGGAGATGGGACGAAATGCGCAAGTTGTTTCGCCCATCACGCACGCGGACTTCACGACAGCATCGGACAGGCCGAAATCCGACCTGAGTCCAACCACGCCCACCTCTCGGGGTTGCCGGTTGATCAGGTTGGCCAGGGCCGAGCCCATCAAGCTGTTTGCAGGAGTCCGCCGTGAGGCTTCAAAGTTCCGTTGTCGTGCACCAAATCCCCGACGGGGGCGTGGCGCAACTGCCCATCACCAAGGCCGCCATCAAGGGCGTGAGCATCTCCGGCACCGACATGGTGCTGACCCTGGCCGACGGCAGCCAACACCTGCTGCGTGACTTTGCGCTCAAAGTCGCCCTGCAGCCTCAGCTGCAACTCAACTTGGGCGGGCAGGTTATCTCGGGCAAAGATCTGATGAAGCTGGTCGGCAAGGTCGACCTCAGCGAGGCCACCGCCCGCGTGGTCCAAACCCCGGGCAGCAGCGACGACACCCCGGCGCCCGACACCAAGAAAAAGGCTGCGGCCGCCGATGCAGACCCCGCAGACGCCAAAGCCGCGCAGTCAGACCATGCAGAGGCCAGCGCCAAGCCCAGCCAGCCCCCGGCGCCCGAGGGCATTGCCAAGGCTGAGCTGACCAGCGCCGGCGGCAAAGACGCAGACTTCAAGAACGAAGCGCCCCCCACGCTGGCCGCACCGCCGGTGGTGCAAGGCAGCCCCAGTGCCCCGCCCGGCAACAACAACCCCCCGCCGCCGCCACCGCCGCCGCCCGACACCATCGGGATCAAGGCCACCTGGACCAATGTGGCGGGTCAAACCACCAGCCAAGCCGATGGCAAGTCGGTGATCACCGGTGCCGGCGGCAGCCCCCGCTCGGGCACTGATGCCTCCATCGCCGCCCAGGGCGAGCGCGAACAAATCTTGGGCACGGCTGCCGATGAGCGCATCGTGGGCGACGGCGCCGCCGCGCTGGGCCAGGGCTGGGCGCGTGTGCTCACGCTCAACCTTTCGGGGCGACTGGACCTGAGCGTCAAGTCGGTGGAGATCACCGGCCTGCCTGACAACTTTGTGGTCACCGGCGCCACCCAAACCGGCAACGGCTGGAAGCTGGAGCTCCCGCCCGACCTGGCCGCCAACGGCAACCGCCTGCAGGTGACGCTGCAATACCCCATTGCCGCCGACGGCAGCCCCTTCAGCCCCAGCCTGTTTGACCTGAGCATCAAGGCCACCGGCACGATGGATGGCAAAGACATCGAGGGCAGTCGTGTCATTCCCGCCATCTTGCGCGACGTGGTGGCGCCTGAAGATATGGCGTACAGCGCGGGCGGCAAAGAAGGCGTGGTCTTCCCCGCTTTCGGCCTGGGCGATGAAATTCTGGCCGGCGGCGGCCAAGACGAAGTGCTGGCCGGCTTTGGCCACGACATCGTATGGGGCCAAGCCGGGGACGACACCCTCAAAGGCGAGGCCGGCAACGACACCCTGATCGGCGGCATAGGCGCCGACCTGCTCGACGGCGGCACAGGCCGCGATGCGGCCAGCTACATCAGCTCCGCCGACGGCGTCAGCATCGACCTGGCCCAAGGCCTGGCCGAAGGCGGCGACGCCCAAGGTGACCGCCTGTTGGACATTGAAAACCTGATCGGCAGCACCCAACAAGACCTGTTGCGCGGCGACGCGCAAGCCAACCGCCTGGACGGTGGCGACGGTGACGACGTGCTCGAAGGCCGTGCAGGCGCCGACACCTTGCTGGGGGGCGATGGCGTGGACCGCGCCGAGTACAGCAGCTCGCAAACCGGCGTGACCGTCAACTTGGCCAGTGGCAGCGGCAGCGGCGGTGACGCCGAGGGCGACAGCCTGATCGGCATTGAATCCGTGGTGGGCTCGGCGTTCAACGACAAGCTGATCGGCGACGCGCTGGCCAACCAACTGGAGGGCCGCGAGGGCAACGACACGCTGGATGGCGGTGCGGGCAACGACACCCTGAAAGGCGGCGCGGGCATCGACACCGCCACCTTTGCCGCCTCAGGCGCGGCCGTCAACGTCAGCTTGGGCACTGGCCAAGGCGCGGGCGGTGACGCCGAAGGCGACCAGCTTGAAGACATTGAAAACCTCATCGGCTCCAAGTTCGCCGACGAGCTTTCTGGCAACGAGGGCGCCAACCAGCTCGAAGGTGGGGCCGGCGACGACTGGCTGGAAGGCAACGGTGGTGCCGACACCCTGGTGGGGGGCACCGGCATTGACACCGCCAGCTACCTGGAAGCCACCAGCGGCGTGATCGCCAGCCTGGCCGACCCCAGCCGCAACACGGGTGATGCGCTGGGCGACAGCTACAGCAGCATTGAGAACCTTGAAGGCAGCGAGTACGACGACATCCTCAGCGGCGACGCACTGGCCAACACCTTGTACGGTGGACCTGGCAACGACCAGATGTTCGGTGCCGAGGGCGCAGACACCTTGGTCGGCGGCGCGGGACGCGACAGCCTAGACGGCGGCGCGGGCCTGGACACCGCCTCCTACGCCAGCTCCAACGAGGCCGTCACCGTGGACTTGAGCGCGGGCTTGGGCAGCGGTGGCGACGCCGATGGCGACCAACTCGCCGCCATTGAAAACCTGATCGGCAGCCGTTATGCCGACCGGCTGATGGGCGACGCCGAGGCCAACCTGCTCAACGGTGGCCGCGGGGCCGACACGCTCACCGGCGGTGCCGGCGCCGACACCCTGATGGGCAGCGACGGCTCGGACATGGCCGACTACAGCACGTCCTCCAGTGGCGTCATCATCAACCTCAGCACCGGCTTCACCGAGGGCGGCGATGCTGCGGGTGACGTCTTCCAATTCATCGAGAACCTCTCCGGCAGCCAAGGCCATGACGCTTTGACCGGCGACGGCAGCGCCAACACCTTGCTGGGCCAAGACGGCGACGACACCTTGGCCGGCTTGTTGGGCAACGACCAATTGGACGGCGGCAGCGGCGACGACACCGTCATTGGCGGCTCCGGCGCCGACACCCTGACCGGCGGCAGCGGCAGCGACACCGCCATTTACGCCGAGTCGGCCGCAGCCGTACAGGTGAATTTGAGCAGCGGCCAGGGCAAGGGGGGCGATGCCGAAGGTGACCGCCTGCAAGGTATCGAGAACCTCGTGGGCTCAGACGGCAACGACAGCTTTGTCGGCTCGGCCGACGCCAACCGCTTAGAGGGCGGCAAAGGCGACGACACCCTGGAAGGCGGTGCGGGCGCCGACGTGCTGGTGGGCGGGCTGGGCCGAGACACGGCCAGCTATGCCGGCGCACAAGCCGGGCTGACGGCTCAACTGAAGCAGCCGGCGCAAAACACCGGGGACGCGGCGGCAGACAGCTATGACGGCATCGAGAACCTGCTGGGCTCGGCCTTTGAGGACGTGCTGGGTGGTGATGACGAGGCCAACCAGCTCAGCGGCGGCCAGGGGCAAGACACCCTCATCGGCGGCCTGGGCGCCGACAGTCTGATCGGCGGCGACGGCGAGGACACCGCCAGCTACGCGGTCTCGGCCCAGGCTGTGGCCGTCGACCTGCAAGCCAACCTCGGCCAAGGCGGCGAGGCCGAGGGCGACAGCTTTGACAGCATTGAAAACCTGCTGGGCAGCGCCGGGGCCGACACCCTGAGCGGCGACGCCGGGGCCAACCGCCTGAGTGGCGGCGACGGCAACGATGTCTTGGAAGGCCGTGCTGGCGCCGACACGCTGGAAGGCGGCGATGGCTTTGATGTGGCCAGCTATGCCTCCGCCGCGGTGGCCGTGACCGCCAGCCTGGCCCAGCCCGGCCAGAACACGGGCGACGCCGCTGGCGACCAAACCCTCAGCATCGAAGGCTTGCGCGGTTCGCAGTACGGCGACACCTTGGTCGGCGACGTGAACGCCAACCTTCTGGACGGCGGCCTGGGTGACGACCTGCTGCAAGGCGGCTTGGGCGCGGACACCTTGCAGGGCGGCAGCGGCAGCGACACTGCCAGCTATGCCCTGGCGCAATCGGGCGTGGTGGCCGACCTCAGCCAAGCCGGCGCCAACACCGGCGAAGCGGCGGGCGACGTCTACAGCAGCATTGAGCATCTGATTGGCTCTGCCCTGGAGGACCAGCTCGGTGGCGACGCCAATGCCAACCGCCTGCGCGGTGAGGCCGGCAACGACCTGCTCATCGGCGGCGCGGGCGCCGACACCCTGGACGGCGGCAGCGGCACCGACACGGCCAGCTATGCCAGCTCCAGCGCTGGCGTCAGCGTAGACCTGGGGTCCGGCCAAGGCCGCGGCGGCGACGCACAAGGCGACCAGCTCAGCGCCATCGAGAACCTCGTGGGCTCTGCCCTGGACGACCTGCTGGTCGGCAACAGCCTGGCCAACCGCCTCGAAGGCAGCGACGGCCATGACAGCCTGGACGGCGGCCAAGGCGCTGACACCCTGGTGGGCGGCCAAGGCGATGACCTCTACACCGTCGACAACGAACTCGACATGGTGCAAGAGGCGGGCAATGCGGGCACGGACAGCGTCAAGGCCAGCGTCAACCATGTGCTGGCAGCCAACGTCGAAAACCTGCAACTCGTCGGCAGCGAGCACCTCGAAGGCACGGGCAATGCCTTGGCCAATGTGCTGCTGGGCAATGACGGCGACAACCTGCTCGACGGCGCCGCCGGCGCCGACACCCTGGCTGGCGGGGCTGGCAACGACACCTACCGCGTGGACAACCTGGGCGATGCGGTCAGCGAAAACCCCGGCGAAGGCACGGACCGCGTCATCGCCAGCATCAGCTACCGCTTGGGCAGCGACGTCGAAAACCTCACCCTCACCGGCAGCGACGACCTCAGCGCGACCGGCAATGAGCTGGCCAACCGCATTGACGGCAACAGTGGCGCCAACCGCATCGATGGCGGCTTGGGCGCGGACACCTTGTCCGGTGGCCTGGGCGACGACACCTATGTCGTGGACAACGTCAATGAGGTGGTGGTGGAACTGAACGGCCAAGGCCAAGACCGGGTCCTGGCCTCCGTCAGCGCCACCCTGTCCGCCAACGTCGAAGACCTGGAGCTGACCGGCACGGCCCACACCAATGCCACCGGCAATGCCCAGGCCAACCTGATCGTCGGCAACAGCGGCAACAATGTGCTCGATGGGGCCGCCGGCGCCGACACCCTGCGCGGCGGTGCGGGCGACGACACCTATGTGGTGGACCACCTGCAAGACCTGACCGAGGAAGCCGCAGGCGAAGGCGTGGACCTGGTGCGCAGCAGCGTCAGCATCACCCTGGGCGCCAACCTTGAAAATGCAACGCTGACCGGCAGCCAGGACATCGACGCCACCGGCAACAGCGATGACAACACCCTCATCGGCAACGACGGTGCCAATCGCCTCGACGGCCGAGCCGGTGCCGACCAAATGGCCGGTGGCGCAGGCGATGACACTTATCTCATCGATAACGCCGGCGACCTGGTGCAAGAGGAGTCCGGCAACGGCCGCGACACCGTGCTCAGCGCCATCAGCTATGCCCTGACCGACAACGTCGAAGACTTGCTCTTGCAAGGCAGCAGCAGCATCGACGGCACCGGCAATGCGGGGGCCAACCAGATCACGGGCAATGCGGGCAACAACCGCCTCGATGGCGGCGCCGGGGCCGACACCTTGATCGGCGGCAGCGGCGACGACACCTACACCGTGGACAACGCGGGCGACCAAATCACCGAAGGCAGTGGCGACGGCACGGACACCGTGCGCAGCGGCATCAGCTGGGCCTTGGGCTCGAACCTGGAGAACCTGACGCTCACCGGCCGCAGCGCGATCAATGCGACGGGCAATGAGCTGGACAATGTGCTGCTGGGCAATGCCGGGGCCAACCGCCTCGACGGTGGACGCGGCGCGGACCTGATGGCCGGCGCTGGGGGTGACGACACCTATGTGGTCGACAACGCGGCCGATGTCGTGCAAGAAGCCAGCGGCGAGGGCACGGACACCGTGCTGTCGTCCTTGAGCCTGACGCTGGGCGACAACCTGGAGAACCTGACCCTCACCGGCACGGCCCACCTGAGCGCCACGGGCAACACCTTGGCCAATGTGCTGATCGGCAATGAAGGCAACAACGCCCTGGACGGCAAAGAAGGGGCCGACACCTTGCAAGGCGGCCTGGGCAACGACAGCTACACCGTCGACCACCTCGATGATGTGGTGGTGGAAGAGAACAATGCCGGCCTGGATGTGGTCTATGCCAGCGTCAGCACCAGCTTGTCCGATCACGTCGAGCAACTGCGGCTCACCGGCACCGAAGCCATTGATGGCACGGGCAACAGCCTGGACAACCTGATCCTGGGCAACAACGCCGACAACACCTTGGACGGCGGCAGCGGCAACGACACCCTGGAGGGCGGCGCCGGCAACGACACCTATGTGGTGGACAGTGCCGACGATGTGATCACCGAGCTGGCCAACAAAGGCACCGACACCGTCCGCACCACCTTGAGCACCACCCTGGGTGCCCACCTCGAAAACCTGACCCTGCTGGGCAGTGCCAACCTCAACGCCACGGGTAATGCCCTGGCCAATGTGCTGCAAGGCAATGCCGGCAATAACCGGCTGGACGGCGACGCAGGCGCTGACAGCATGGCAGGCGGTGCAGGCAACGACCTCTACATCGTGGACGACAGCGGTGATCAAGTCACCGAGGGCCTGAACCAAGGCGACGACACGGTCCAAGCCAGCGTCAGCTTCACGCTGGGCAGCAATGTCGAGCGACTGACCTTGACCGGCACCGATGCGATCAATGCCACCGGCAACGCCCTGGACAACGTGCTCACTGGCAACCGAGGCGCCAACACCCTGGACGGCGGCACGGGGGCAGACAGCCTGGTGGGTGGCGCGGGGGACGACACTTATGTGGTCGACAACACCGGCGATGTGATCACCGAAAACCCAGGCGACGGCACCGACACCGTGCGCAGCAGCATCAGCTGGGCCTTGGGCGCCACGCTGGAAAATCTCACCCTGACGGGCAGCGAGCACATCGACGCCACCGGCAACAGCCTGGCCAACCTGATCATCGGCAACGCGGGCAACAACCTCATCACCAGCGGCGGTGGGGCGGACAGCCTTTACGGTGGCGCTGGAGACGACAGCTTTGCGCTGAGCGACAACAACTTTGCCGTGGCCGATGGCGGTGCGGGCTTCGACAGCCTGCGCATCGACGCCCTGGGCGTCAGCAACCTCAGCAGCTTGGCCAGCCGCATCTCCGCCGTAGAGCAGCTCGACCTGCGCGGCGGCACCGCCACCAACTTCAGCATCAGCGACATCGACCTCAACCGCAGCGGGCTGCTTGGCACTGATGCCAACAACCGGCTGGAGGTGCTGACGGACAACCTGGTCGGCGCGCGGGACGTGGTGCTGCTGTCTGAGGCTGAATTCGCCAATGTCTCCAGCGTGGCCAACGCCACCAATGTGGTCCTGAGCACCGGCACGGCCGGCAAGCTCTTCACGGCCATCGCACAAGGCCATGCCGGGGTGGCGGTGGACGCCAATGCCTTGGTCATGCCTCAGCTTGACGAGCTGGCCAGCAACTGGGGCCGCATCCTCGACCCGCTGACCGGCATTGCCGGCCTCTCAACCTGGCTGGACGGCACCGACCTCAATGGCGACGGCCTGGCCCAAGGTGCGAGCGAGACCGTGGGCCTGCGCAGCGGTGGGTCGACCTTGGCCACCTGGGCCGACAAGAGTGGCCAGGGCAATGATTTGGTGTCTGGCGCCGCCAACAGCAGCCCCACGCTCACCGCCAATGGCATCAATGGCCTGTCCACCATCCGCTTTGATGGCAATGACGTCCTGACCTCCTCTCTCAACTTCGGCAATACCTATACCGTGTTTGCGGTGGGCAGCATGGCCGGAACGCAGAACGGTCGTCTGGTGGCCTCCAGCACCAACAATTGGTTGATGGGCTGGTGGGGTGGCAAGCAGGATCAGTACCACGCGGAAAACTGGGTCTCCAACCCGAACACACCGGTGGTGGCCAATCAAACCAAGCTCTACAGCGCCGTGGGCAATGCGGGCGCAGGCGCGCTCTACAGCAACGGCACGGCGGTGCCGGCTACGAGCAGTTGGACCGGCACCCTGGGCAAGATCAGCCTGGGCGGCAGCCCCGTCTGGGGCGAGTACAGCAAGGGCGACCTGGGCGAAGTCTGGGTCTTCAACCGCGCACTGACCGACATCCAACGTCAAGCTGTTGAGGCCTACTTGCGGGGCAAGTGGACCGGCCAAAACGCCTCCGTCGCGCCGCTGGGCAGCATTGGATTTGACGACAGCTGGACCAATGCCAAGGTCGCGTTTGGCTCGGCATCGGCCGACAGCATGACCGCCAGCTATGACCTCGCCGTCGCCCGTGGCGCCGGCCGCATGGATGCAGTGCTGTTCGGCGGCGCCGGGGCCGACAACTTGACCGGCGCTGCACGCGTCGATGCGCTGTATGGCGCCGACGGCAATGACAGCCTGGATGGCGGCGCCGAAGGTGACTGGATGGTGGGCGGCAATGGCGACGACACCTATGTGGTCGACAACGTTGGAGATAGCGTGGTGGAGCTGGCCGGCGGTGGCAACGACACCGTGCGCAGCAGCATCAGCTTGCGCTTGCAGCTGAATGTGGAGAACCTGACGCTGACGGGCAACAGCAGCCTGAATGCCTACGGCAACGACCTGGACAACCTGCTGACAGGCAATGCCGCAGCCAATGTGCTGGACGGTGGCCGCGGCTCCGACACCATGAACGGGGGCGACGGCAACGACACCTACTACGTGGACAACGTCGGCGACACCATCAGCGACAGCGGTGGCAACGACTCCGTCTTCAGCAGCATCAACTTCACGCTGACCGATGCGTCTGGTCTCGACAATCTGCAACTCTTTGGTCTGGGCAATCTGGTGGGGGTGGGTAACTCCTTCAACAACACGCTGAGCTTCAGTACCGACGGCGGCACCAGCACCCTGGTGGGTGGGACCGGCAACGACACCTACCGCCTGATTGACTACAGCAATGGCACCTTGAACACGGCCAATGCAGTGACCGAGTTGGTCGGAGAAGGCACGGACACGCTTTGGGTGCAGCGCAACAACTCGGGCACTGCGGTCACAGTCACTCTGGCTGCCAATGCCGAGATTCTGGACCTCACGGCGACCTGGGGGGTCAGCGGCGTGGGAACCTCAGCCAGCGACACGTTGATGGGAACCTGGCGTTGGGGAGGCTACAGCGGCAATCCGAACAGCTTAGCGGGTGGCGATGGGAATGACACCTATGTGGTGTACTCCCTCTATACCAATGTGGTCGAGACGGCCACGGGCGGTACCGATACCGTTGATGCTCGCAACCTTCACTTCCGCCTACCCAACGACGTCGAGAATCTGACTGGTGCCAATGCAGGCGGAGACAGCAACCTCTTCGGCAATGCGCTCAACAATCGCATAACAGGCAATGCCAACAGCAACATCCTAGACGGGGCCAGCGGTGCCGACACCTTGGAAGGCGGGGCTGGTGACGACACCTTTGTGGTGGACAACGCTGCCGACACTCTCACCGATTCGTCGGGCACCGACACCGTACGCACCAGCCTCAGCAGCTTCACCCTGGCCAGCAGCCTGGAGCGTCTGGTATTCACTGGCACCGGTACCAACACCGGTGTGGGCAACGCCAATAACAACATTCTCGTTGGCAACCTGGGTAACGACAGCCTGGATGGCAGCACGGGTGACGACACTCTGGTGGGCGGCAACGGTGGGGCAGACTCCTTGATCGGCGGAGCGGGCAGTGACGTGCTCATCGCCGCAGAAGCACAAGCAAGCACTGGTGTACTCAGCGGCCTGAAGGCTCAGTACTTCAATAACCAGAGCTGGTACGGCACGCCGGTGCTGACGCGACAGGACGCCACCGTCAACTTCGACTGGGGCAGCGGCAGCCCGGCCCCCGGTGTGGTCAACGTCGACAACTTCTCGGCCCGCTGGACCGGCCAATTGACCTTGTCAGCGGCGGAGGCCGGCACCTACACCTTCCGCGGCTCCGCCGACGACACCCTGATGGTCTGGATCGACGGTCAAATGGTGTTGCACAACGGCGGAACTTGGAACAACCAAGTCACCAGCCTGCCCTTGGTGCTGAGTGCCGGCACCCACACCATTCGCGTGGATACCAATGAAGGCGGTGGCGGCGCCACGGCCCTGCTCAGCTGGGCCAAGCAAGGCAATGCCAGCTACACCGCCATCCCGAATGCCAACCTCAGCAGCGGCACCCCCATCAGCACCGACACCCAAGGCGACAGCCTGGTCGGCGGTGCGGGCAACGACATGCTGCAAGGCTCGGATGCCAACGACACCCTGGTGGGCGGTACAGGTGACGACACCTATATTGCCAGCGGAGGCAATGACACCATCACCGAGCTGGCCGGCGAAGGCGTGGACACCCTGCAGACCAGCGTCAGCAGCGACTTGACCGGTACCCAACTGGAGAACATCAACCTGATGGGCTCGGGCAACGTCAACGCCACGGGCAACCTGATGGCCAATGTGCTGACAGGCAACCGCGGCAACAACGTGCTGGACGGCGGCGATGGCAACGACTCCCTGGTGGGCCATGGCGGTGTCGACACCCTGCAAGGCGGCCTGGGCAACGACAACCTGATGGCCGACGGCGGCAGCAGCCTGGACGGTGGTGACGGCGACGACATCCTGACCCTGGCCACTGTCTGGTCGCCCGGCGCGCTGGGGTCTGGCCTGGCGCTGTGGCTGGACGCTGCAGACGTCGACGGTGACGGCAGCCGCGAGGGCATTGCCGAGAGCGGCTTGAATGCCGGCGCCCTGATCACCTGGATCGACAAGAGCGGCAACGGCCGCCATGCCATGACCGGCGAGACCTTCCAACAACCCCAAGTGGTGCAAGGCGGCATGAATGGCCTGGCCACGGTGCGTTTTGATGGGGTGAACGACGGCATGACACTCTCGGGCCTGCCCACACTGAACGGCAATACCAACAGCCTGTTCTGGGTGCAGAGGACCAGCGACACCAACTACATGCCCCTGACCTCCAACAATGGCATCAATGGCTGGTTCTTGATCGGCGCCATCAACGAAAACAGCACCGACATCGGGGGCACGGGCAACCTCTACGCCACCTCCGCGCTTTACAAAAACGGCGCGCTCGCCAACTGGACCACCCGCAACAGCGTCTATACCGGGCTGAACGGCAGCACGAACACCGTCGCGATCGTCAACCAGCCCCTGGGTTTCAATGGCGGACTGACCTTGGCCAATGGCTACGGTTCAGCCAACTCCAACTGGAACTTTGCGGGCGACGAGAGCGAAATCATCGTCACCACCAATACCCTGGACTTGGCCACCCGCCAAGTGATGGAGGGCTATCTGGCCTGGAAGTGGGGCACCCAAGGCCTGCTGCCGGCCAGCCATCCCTACAAGACCAGCGCCCCCTTGCTCTACGCCAGCACTGGCGGCAGCCTGCAAGGTGGTGCAGGCCAAGACACCCTGACCGGCGGCCTGGGCCACGACACCCTGGACGGTGGCCTGGGTGCGGACAGCATGGCCGGTGGCCTGGGTGATGACCGCTATCTGGTGGACGACGCGGCCGACACCGTGGTCGAAGCGGCCGGTGGTGGCGTAGACACCGTGCTCACTTCGCTCAGCACCACCTTGGCTGCCGAGGTGGAAAACCTGACCCTCACGGGCACGGCGGCCATCGACGGCACGGGCAATGCCCTGGACAACCAACTGACGGGCAACAGCGCCAACAACATCCTCACGGGCTTGGCCGGCAACGACACCTTGGACGGCGGCGCAGGCGTGGACACCCTCGTCGGCGGCCAAGGCGACGACAGCTACGTGGTGGACACCCTCACAGACCAGATCACCGAGCTGGCTGGGGAAGGCAGCGACACCGTCCTGGCCAGCCTGAACTACAGCCTGGCTGCCGAGCTGGAGAACCTGACCCTGACCGGCAGCGCCAACCTCAACGGCAGCGGCAACGCCGTGGACAACCTGCTGACGGGCAACAGCGGCCACAACCAACTCGCTGGCCTCGCCGGTAACGACACCGTGAGTGGCGGCGCCGGCAACGACACGCTGGATGGTGGCAGCGGCAACGACAGCCTGACAGGTGGCAGCGGGGACGACCTCTATCTGGTCGACACCAGCGGCGACACAGTCACCGAAGCTGCCGACGAAGGCACTGACACGGTGCAATCCACCGTCAGTCACGCCCTGGCCGCCCATGTGGAGAATCTGACGCTATTGGGGTCTGCCCACCTCAATGCCACCGGCAACAGCCAAGCCAACCTGCTGGTCGGCAACAGCGGCAACAACGCGCTGGACGGCGGCGGCGGCGCAGACACGATGGTCGGCGGGCTGGGCAACGATGTGTACATCGTGGACTCCTCGCTCGACGTGGTGCAAGAAGTCAGCGGCCAAGGCGTGGACACCGTGCACAGCAGCGTCAGCTACACCCTGGCGGACCCGCTGGAGAACCTCACCCTCACTGGCAGTGCCGACCTCAGCGGCAGCGGCAATGCAGCCAACAATGTGCTGCTGGGCAACAGCGGTGGCAACAGCCTGAGCGGCGGGGCCGGCGACGACCAGTTGGATGGTGGCGCCGGTGCAGACACACTGGCCGGTGGCAGCGGCGACGACAGCTACCTGGTCGACCACCTGGGCGATGTGGTGAACGAACTCACGGGCGAAGGTATCGACAGCGTCAACGCCAGCGTCAGCCATAGCCTAGGGGCCAACGTCGAGAACCTGAGCCTGAGCGGCAGCGCCGACTTGAATGGCACTGGCAACGCACTGAACAACAGCCTGACCGGCAACAGCGGAGCCAACCGCCTGGACGGCGGCTCGGGCCAGGACACCCTGAGCGGGGGCCTGGGCGACGATGTATATGTGGTGGACAGCGCCAGCGACCAAGTCATCGAAGCCGCCGACCAAGGCGCAGACCGCGTCGAAGCGGGCGTGGATTGGGTGCTGGGTGCCAACCTCGAGCACCTCAGCCTCACCGGCAGCGCTCACCTGCGCGGCGAAGGCAACGCCCTGAACAACGTCATCACCGGCAACAGCGGCCACAACACCTTGGTGGGTGGCGGCGGCGTGGACAGCCTGCGGGGGGAGGCCGGCGACGACAGCCTGGTGCTCAACAGCGCAACCAACATCGGCCAGGTGGATGGCGGCAGCGGCTACGACACCCTGACGCTGCTGGCCCCTGAGTCCGATATTGACCTCTCTGACTGGGTGGGCCAAGTCAGCCAGATCGAGCAGATCAAGCTGAGCGATGGCCAAGGTGGCGACACCCTGACCGTGGACCTGAACGCCCTGCTGGGGCTGACCGATGCCAACCATCACCTGAACATCGAGCTGGACAGCGGCGACCAGTTCCAACTGCTGGGTGAGCATGACGAAGGCACGATCAGCGTGGATGCGAACGGCTTCATGACCGTGCTCTACCAGGTCTATGCCGACCCGAGCCGCAGCACCGTCGCCAGTACGGTGGAAGTCCATTACCGACCCGACCCCGTGCCGGCGGGCTGAAGGACGCGCCCGGCCTGCAGACCTTAGAAATGCCTGTGGTTCAGGCCGTAGTTCACACGATGCCCCAGGGTCTACCCTTTTTAGACTGAGGCGGCAGGGCCTTTGCCTGCGTGCCACAGCGGGGTGGCGCCTGTGGCCGACCCTGCGCTGAGGGAGAGTGTGTGTTTCAGCCTCTGCTGCTTTTCGTTCGAGCCAACCGTCGCCACCTGCTGGCGATGGCGCTGGCCAGCGCGCTGATCAATGTCTTCTTCCTGGCCATGCCCTTGTTCACCATGCTGGTCTATGACAAGGCCATGGGCAATGCCATCCACGACACCCTCTGGGCCTTGTGCGCCGGCATGGGCCTGCTGCTGGGCCAAGAGTTGCTGCTGCGCCTGGCCCGCGTCCAGGTGGTCGAGCACGCCGGTGCCCGCTGGGACATGTTCTTGGACGAGCGCCTCTGCCGCGGACTGCTGCAAGCTCCGCTGACCGAGCGCCTGCCCGCCGGCGAGGTGCTGTCCCGCTACCGCGAGGTGGGCAATGCCCGCGAGGTGCTGGGCTCCAGCATGATGCTGGCCTTGATCGACCTGCCCTTCGCCCTGCTCTTTCTGGGGGTGTTGGTGCTGATCGGCGGGCCGCTGGCCCTGGTTCCGGCCTTGTTCGCGCTGGGGGTGCTGGCCCTGGGTCTGGGCACCCAGGCACTGGCCACGCGCTGCCAGGGGCCGATGGCCGAGGCCCAAAAGCAGCGCCTGACCCGCATCATTGATGTGCTGGCCGCCCGCGAAGGGCTGATGGGCGTGGGCGCGCAAAGCCACTTCAAGCAGGCCTTTCAGCAAGCCGCCAACCAGGCGGCGCGCCACGGCGCACGCCTGCGCTGGTGGCTGCAGGTCGGCCAGCAGGCCACGCCGGTGTGGCTCTCGCTGGCCACCGTGGTGCTGATGGCTTGGGGGGTGTTGCGGGTCGAAGAGCAAGCCCTGTCGGTGGGCGGCCTGATCGCCCTCAACCTCTTGGCCAGCCGCTTCTTGTCGATTGTGGTGGCCATCGCCCCCCTGGCCCATCGCGGCCGGGAGTTCCAGATGAGCCTGCTGGCCTTGGCTGACGCCGTCAAGCTCTCAGCCGCGGCCCCTGCCACCGAGGTGGCAGCGCCCACCGCCCTGGCCACCGAAGGCCTGCGGCTGGAGAACGTCAGCTTCCGCTACGCGCCGGCCCATCGCTCCACCTTGCAAGCCTTGAGCCTGCAGCTCCCGGCCACCGGCCTGGTGGCGGTGCTGGGCAACTCCGGCGCTGGCAAGTCCAGCCTGCTCAAGGTCTTGGGCGGCTTGGCCGCCCCGCAAGAAGGGCGTTACCAATTTGCCGGCCAGCTCATCCACACGGACGCCGACCGCGACTGGCTGCGCCATCACCTGGCCTACAAATCCCAAGACCCCCGTTTTCTGCCGGGCAGCGTGCGGGAGATCGTCAGCGACTGGGCGACCAACGTGGACGATGAGCGGGTGGTCGCCGCGCTGCGCCAAGCCGGCCTAGGGCCACAGTTGGAGCGCAATGAGCTGGGCCTCAACACCGCCGTGGGCACCAATGGCGACGGCCTCTCTGGCGGCCAGCGCCAAATGCTGGCCTTAGCCGCCGCGTTCTACAGCCCAGCCCCGGTGCTGTTGCTGGACGAGCCCACCTTGGGGCTGGACCGTGCCGCCCAAGCCACCTTGATGGCGACCCTGGCTGCGCTGGCGCCTCAGCGGCTGGTGCTGGTCAGCACCCATGCCACCGAGTTGATTCGACTGACGCACAGAGTGTTGGTGTTGGACCAAGGCCGCATCGTGCTTGACGGCCCGCCGGCCCGGCTGCTAGAAGCCAAGCCGGGCGCAGCCAAGGCGGCGCGCCCCACACCACACCCACAAACACCGCCGACACCACCCAAAGCCGTGGTGCACGAGCCCAAGGAGATCCTGCAATGAGGCACTTGCCCGCCCCGTCCACCAGCCCCGTCACCGCCCGCCCACGCGCGCCGTTTCGGCGCACCTGGCTGGCCCTGAACCTGGCCGCCTTAAGTTGTGCGTCATCCAGCGCCTGGGCCTTGAGCTTTGACATGGGCGATGGCCTGCCACCGGTCTTCATCCAGGCCTTTGCGCCCAGTGCTCAAGCCAGCACCAATGTGCCGACCGGCCGCACGGTCTTGGCCACCTTGGCGGGCGCCTTGGCCAGCACCGCGCAAACCCAGCGCCCCATCCAGATCTTGCAGCTCTCGGCCCTGCTGAAGCTGCCCTCCCAACTGCCGCTGGACGGCGTCAGCCAGCCCAGCCAGGCGCTCAGCCTGGAGCAGGCCATCGCCTTGGGCGTCAGCAACAGCCTGGAGGTCCAAGCCAATGCCGCGCGCGCCGACTCCTTCGCCCACACCAGCCACGCAGCGCGCGGCGCGCTGCTGCCACATCTGGATGGCCGGGCGGCAGCTGGCCGGGGCCGCTTAGAGAGCGAGGTCGGCGAGCCCCTCACCGACCGGCGCGACGGCGTGCTGACCCTGCGTCAACCGCTGTTTGATGCCGGCGCCTATCTGGAATGGCGCCGCCAAGGCCGGCTCTCTGACGCCGCCGCCCGCCAGCTCGAAGCCGCGATGAACGATGCCGCGCTGGAAACAGCCTCGGCCTATGTGCAAGCGCTGCAAGCCCGCATGGTGATGGAGCTGAGCCGCGACTACGAGCGGCTGCTGCAAGAGCTGCTGGACCACATCACCACCCGTGCGGCCGGCGGCGGCGCCAGCGTGGCCGAACGCGACCGCGTACGCGCCCGCACCGCCAATGCCCGCGCCCAGATCGCCGACAGCCGCGCCAACCTGACGGCCGCACTGCGCAACCTCAGCACCCTCACCGGCCAGCGCCCCGACGCCCTGGAGCTGAGCATCGCCGCCAGCCTGGCCGCGCCCACCACGATAGAGGCGGCGGTGGACCGGGCCAACCAAGGCAACCCGGAGTTGCTGGCCGCCCGGCTGGAAGGCGACGCCGCCAAGCTGGAGAGCCAATCGCTCTACGGCCGCTTCCTGCCCCGTGTGGACTTAGAGCTGAGCCACAGCCGCAACATCAACAGCGCCGGCACCCCCAGCTACCAGCGCGACTCCAAGGCCATGGTGGTGGTGAACTGGTCGCTGCTCAATGGCAGCGCCGACTACTACCAAGGCCGTGCCGCCCAAGCCCGCCAGCTCGAAAAGCTCGCTCGCGCCAGCGATGTGCAGCGCAAGCTGCGCCAGCAGTTCGACGGCGCCTATGCCAGCCTGGACGCTGTGGCCGAGCGCATCGGTGCGCTGCGCGAAGAGGTCAGCGCCAACACCTCGGTGGTCGACGCCTTCCGCTCCCAACTGGGTGTGGGCAACCGCTCGTTGCTGGATGTGCTGGACGCTTGCCAGCGCCTGCACCAAAGCCGCTTGGATGTGGCCAGCCTGATGATGAGTGAGTTGCAAAGCCACCTCAAAGTGGCTCATCTGACGGGTCATTTGGCCCAGAGCAAGCCCGAAGTCACCACCCAACCCTGAGCAACAGCCCAAGACCATGGAAAGCGGAAAAGGCGGCGGCAACTCTTATTGGCCAGGGTTTGTGGATGCCCTGACCAACGTCATCATCGCCATGATTTTTGTGGTGGTGGTGCTGGCCATCGCCTTGTCGTTTGCGGCCCAATTGATGGGCAAGCGTGTGGCCGACAAGATGATCAGCGAGTACAAGGCAGCAGCCGCGGCCTCGGCCGCGTCGGCCGCCGCCGCTGCCGCCGGCCCGCAAGCCGGAGCGGCCTCGCCCGAGGTGCCGCCAGTGCCCGAGTCCAAGCTGGTGGGCCGCACCATCATCAACGTCAAGGGCAATGAGGCGGCCTCCGCCCCCAAGAGCCCGCAAGTCACCCCAGCCCGCAATGTGTTGCAGCTCAAGTATGTGCCCGGCGCCATCACCCTGGATGAAGCCGCGCTCAAAGCCTTGGGCGAAGCCGTCAAGGCCCTGCCTGAAGCGGCCCGCGACAAGCCCGTGGTCTTGGTGGCCACCGGGCCGTCCATGGTGCTCAGCGACAACCAACGCTCGGCCTTCATGCGACTGATGGACGTGCGCAATGCGCTGATCGCTTTAGGGCACCCCGCCACCAGCATCAGCACCCGCATTGATGCCAACAGCGACGCGGCCACGCCCATGGTCAGTGTCGCCTTCACGGAGGGCCCATGAGCCTCGCCGCCGCCGCCTCCCCGAAGGCCAGCGCCTTGGACGCGCTGTGCCTGCACTTCGAGCAAAGCCTGGGCCAGCATCGCCGTCTTCAGCTCTCGCGCAGCCTGATCTGGGGTGTGGCGCTGAGCACCGTGCTGCTGGGCGCCTGGATGGCCGTGGCCGAGGTCGACCGCGTGGTCCACACCCAAGGCCGCATCATTCCCTCGGGCAAGCAGCAGCTCGTGCAGCACCTGGAGGGCGGCATCGTCTCCAAGGTGTTTGTGAAGGAAGGCGACACGGTGCAGGCCGGCCAAAGCCTGATCGCCGTCTCCGACCTGCTGGCCAACTCCTCGCGCGGCGAGAAGCGCGCCCGGCTGGAAGGCCTGCTGGCCCGCGCCGCCCGCTTGCAAGCCGAGGCCGAGGGCACACGCTTTGCGGCACCGGCCGGCGTCGACGCCAGCTCCCCGGCCATGAGCAATGAGCTGGACGCCTTCACGGCCCGCCAGGCCAAGCTCTCGCAAACGCTGAGGGTGCTGGATGAGCAGATCACCCAGCGCCGCCAAGAGCTGGCCGAGCATGAGGTACGCGCCAAAGGCTTGAGTGGTGAGCTGGAGGTGGCCCGTCAGCAGCTCAGCCTGGTCAGCGCCATGCATGCCAAGAACGCCGCTTCGCAGCTCGAGCTGCTGGAGGCCCGCGCCAAGCACGAGCGGCTCAGCACCCAGATCCGCGAGGCTGAAGCTGCCCTGCCCCGCTTGCGCGCCGGCGCCCAAGAGCTGCAGGCCCGCCACGCCGAGGTCAGCGCACAGTTCCGCAGCGAAGCCCGCAGCGGTCTCTCCGACACCCGCATCGAGCTGGAGCGCCTGCAGCAAGAGCTGGGCGCCGAGGACGACCGCGTGCGCCGCACCGTCATCAATGCGCCCATGGCTGGCACGGTCAACAAGGTTTTCTTCAACACCGTGGGCGGCGTGGTCAAGCCCGGCGACACCTTGATGGAGCTGACGCCCTCACAAAGCAATGTGGTGATCGAGGCTCGGGTCTCCCCCAGCGAGCGCGGCGCCATGCAAGTCGGCCAGCGCACCGTCGTCAAGGTGGCCGCGTTCGACTACACCACCTACGGCACGCTGGAGGGGCGGGTCACCGAGATCAGCGCCGACTCCCTGCCCGACGAGCGCGGCGAGCGCTACTTCCGCGTCGGCATTGACGTGGACCCCGCCAGCGCCAAACAGTTTGGCCAGGCCTTGACGCCGGGCATGACGGTGATGGCTGACGCCGTCACCGGCCAGCGCACCGTGCTGCAGTACCTCCTTTCGCCCATCCGGGGCTTGAACAGCACCGCCTTCAGGGATCGCAAGTAATGGAACTCTCCGCCTCTCCCCAACCCGTGGTGGCTGCCGCCAAAGGCAGCCTGAGCCGCCTCTATGCGGTGATGATCTGGGCGCCCATGTTGGCCGTGGTGGCCGGGGCGGCCAGCTTCTGGCACTTCGTCAGCTTTGCCTTTACCTCCAGCCCAGCCTTGAACGGGCTGATCTTGACGGTGATGCTCTGGGGCGCCATCACCATGCTGCTGCATGTGCGCAGTGCCTACCAAGAAGACAAGGTGTTTTTTGCCGGCGTGGACTGGCTCAAGCGCGGTGTCTGGAGCGACGAGCCGCCGCCGCGCCTGGGCCCCAAAGCCTATGTGCAGGGCATGCTGGAGCGCCTGGAAAAGCTGGGCCTGGGCCATCAGGTCTATGTGCAAAGTGCGGCCATGGAGCCTGAACTGGATGCGCTGGGCCACCATTTCGAGAAGAAGCAAGAGTTGTCGCAGTTCCTGGTCGGCCTGATGGTGGGCCTGGGGCTGCTCGGCACCTTCATCGGCCTGCTCGAAACCCTGATCGCCACCTCGGGCTTGATCGCCACCATTGCCAATGGCGTGGGCGGCTCGGGCGGTGGTGGCGGCATGGAGAGCGAGTTCGCCCGCATCGTCGGCGGCCTGCAAAAGCCCCTGGAGGCCATGGGCACGGCCTTCTCGGCCTCGATGTTTGGCTTGGTGGGCTCCATCATGCTGGGCTTTCAGATGATCTTGGTCCGCAAGACCGAGGCCGCCCTGATCGACAACATCCGTGAAGAAGTGCTGTCCTTGGCCGAGAAGACCAAGGTCAATGCCAATGTCGAGATCACCGAGCGCTTCTTGGCCAACCTGCTGGCCGATGTGATGGAGCAGCACCGCAAGTCCGAAGAAAGCATGCTGCAGATCACCGACAAGCTCTCCGCCCTGCTGCCGCGCATTGAGCAAGCCTCCGAGGTCAACAGCACCTTGGCGCGGGCCATGCTCAAGCAGGTGGAGTCGGCCGACAAGACCGCGGCCGTGCTGGGCCAGTTCACCCAAGCCGTGCCGCTGATGGCTCAGGTGGCACAGGCCTCGCAGGCCGTGCATGCCGAAGTCCTTCAAACCCGGGTCATGCTGGACGATATGGCGGCGCACCTGCCCGGCCAAGAAGACCTCAGCGCCAAGCTCTCGCACAACCTGCGCGCGGTGCAGGAGATGGCGGCCAACCTGGGCAAGTCGCAGTCTGCGCTGCGCGACCTGACCACCGAAGTGCGCCTGCAAGGCGACGTGGCCAAGCGCCTGGACGCCACGCTCTGGAACTCTGAAAAGAACGCCCTCAAACACATGCTGGACAGTGCCACATCATGACCGTCAACATTGCCAACCCCAACGCCACGCCTCTGGGTTTCATTGACGATGTGCTGACCGGGCGCATCACCCTGCCCATGGTGCCCCGGGTGGTGGAGCAGGTGCTGCAAAGCCTGCGCCGCGAGGACTTCAGCACCCATGATGTGGCCGAGCAAATTGCCCAGGACCCCGTGCTGTCGTCGCGGGTGCTGCGCCTGGCCAACTCCGGCTATTACGCCCGAGGGCGCCAGCTCAGCTCGATCGCCGAGGCCATCTCGGTCATCGGTGTCAATGCCCTGCAAACCTTGGTGGCCGTCAGCGGCTCCATGGCGGCTTTTGTCGACACGCCAGGGGTGAACCTGCGGCACTTCTGGCTGCGGGCGGTCATCACCGGCAACGCGGCACGCCAATTGGCTGCGCGCAGCGGCAACAACGCCGACGCCGCCTACAGCGGCGGGCTGCTGCAAGCCATTGGCCACCTGATCCTGTGCCAATGCCACCCCGACAAGGCCCGCCAGGGCTTCTCGCCCTTTGTCAATGAGTGGGGTCTCAAGCTGGCGGCGCGCGAAGTCAGCGTGTTCGGCATCGCCCACCCCGAGATCAGCGCGCTGTGGGTCGACAAACTCGGCATGCCGCAACTGGTGGCCGACGCCGTGCTGACGTCGCTCTACCCCGTGGAGACCTCGGCACCGGCGTTGGCCCGCATCTTGCGCTTGGCCTGCACCGTGGCCGATGCCGTGGCCGAAGGCCGCAGCCTGGACACGGCCTTGGGCGAGCTGGAGCCCGGCTTGGTGGCCCAGCTCGGCCTGCAAGACTATGTCAGCAGCGACGAGTTCTCCACCGACTTCGCCGAGCTGCAAACCCTCCCCGGCCCGCTATGACCGCGCCGCACCACTCGCCGCTTCGGAGGCCACCGCCATGTCCGTGATCCGCTGGTCCTATGCCTGGGTGGTGCTGATGGCGACCGTCTGCATGGCGGCCAATGCCGCCTGGCTGTGGTGGAGCCCGCTGGATCAACGCCTGACGGTGCTGGGCGGCGTGCTGGGCATTGTGGCGGTGTGCGGCGCCCTCACCGTGGGCGGCCTGATGCTGCTGGTGCGCTATGCCAAGGCACCGCTGCGCTCCTTCAAGACACAGATCCGAGCCCTGAGCGACCGCCAGTTCATTGAACTGCAAGAGCCCAAGGTCAGCGAATGGGTCACCCTCTCCAAAGCGCTGAACGTGATGGTGGCGCGTGTGCAGATGATGCTGACCGAGCGCGACGAGGCGGTCGACCGCATGAAGCGCAAAGCTGGCCAAGATGCCCTGACCCAACTGGCCTCGCGCCAGCGCTTGATGGAGGTGATGGCCAAAGCGGTGCGCCACGAGGGCCCGGGCGGCGCGGTGGCCATCTTCCGCCTGCAAGACCTGGACGGCCTGAACAAGCGCCTGGGCCGCCAGCGCGCCGACGACTTGCTGGTGGCCGTGGCCACCGCCTTGAATGCCCGCCTGCTGCTGGACAAACAAGCCGCAGAGGCCGGCGTGCTGGCCCGCCTGAACGGCTCGGAGTTCGGCTTGCTGCTGCCGCCCTATGAGGTCGAAGCATTGGCCCATTTGCTGGCCGCCATGTCCAACACCATTGCCCAGCTGAGCGTGGACGGCTTGGCCGATGTGCCGCTGGTGGTGCGCATCGGTGCGACCTCGTTCCGCGCGGGCGAGGAGGCCTCTGATGTGCTGCTGCGGGCGGATGCCGCCGTGGGCCGGGCGGAGTTTGAGCAAAAGGCCATGGTCATCAGCCAGCCCTCGCCCAAGCACCACACCCTGGCAGTGGCGCAGTGGCGGGTGATCATCGAGTCCGCGCTGGACAACGGCCACCTCAGCCATGCCTTTTATCCCGTCACCGACGGCGAAGGCCGCGTGCTGCATCAAGAGGCCTTTTTGCGCCTGAAGGAGCCGCACGGCGTGATCTACGAGGCCGCTGAGTTCCTGCCCCCCGCCGTGCGCTGCGGCCGCACCATGGAGCTGGACCTGCGCGCTGTGGCGCTGGGCCTGGCCCAGATCGCCGAGCAGGGCCAGGCGGTAGCGGTGAACTGCGCCTTGCAATCCACCCAGCACCCCATGTTCATGCGCCGCTTGGACGAGCTCTTGACGCGCTACGCCGGTCACACCCACCTGCTGTGGGTGGAGGTGCGCGACCCGGACGTCGCCAGTGTGGCCCTGCCCAGTCTGCTGGGCCTGGGCCAACTGCTGCAACGCCACGGCTGCCAGTTCGGTTTGGACAATATGGGCTGGTCCTATTCGCTGCGCCAGGCCATCGGCATAGAAGGCCTGCAGTACATCAAGCTAGCACCCGACCTCTGCCGCGCCGCCTGCCAAAGCCTGCGCGCCCGCAGCCTAGTGGAGGTGATGGTGGCCTGGGCCAAGCGCAGCCAATGTGTCTTGGTGGCCTGCGGCCTCGAGGACGACTCGCAACTGGCCGCCCTCAAGGCTTTAGGTCTGCAGTATTTCAGCGGCCAAGCGGCCACTCAACTCAGCCGCCGGGCCGCCACGGCCCCAACACAAACCGCTGAAGCCTGAGACTTCACATCCTCCTCTGGCCCCAAGGACACCCTGGTGACCCCCTTCTTTGCACAACTGTTGTCGGGTGAGGTGCAACTGCCCACCGTGCCGCGGGTGATCCGAGAGCTGCTGCAAGCGCTGCGCGACGACAGCGCGAGCCTGGCCGACGTGGCGGCCCAAGTGGCGCTCGACCCAGTGTTGACCTCGCGCGTGCTGCAGATCGCCAACTCGGCCCATTACGCCAGTGACCGGCCGCTGTCCTCGGTGCGCGATGCCGTCGCCGTGATGGGCTTGCGCGCCGTGGAGGGCGTGCTGCTGCTGCACGGCTCGGTGGGCGCCTTCCAGAAAACAGCGCATGTGGACCTGCCGGCCTTTTGGCGGCGGGCCGTGGTCACCGGCACTTGCGCGCGGCAATGGGCCCGCCGCTGGGGCGCGCCGGAAGACCAGGCACAGAGTGCAGGCCTGCTGCAAGGCATGGGCCACATCATCTTGTGCCATTGCCTGCCCGACCAGGCCGAGCAGGCCTTCGGGGCCATGCCCAGCCAACTGGCCCTGTGCAGCAGCCATGAGTTGGCCGAGCGAGAGCTCCTCGCTTTTGGCGTGGCTCACCCCGAAGTCAGCGCCTGGTGGGCGGCCGAGATTGGGCTGCCAGACACAGCCGCAGACGCCATTGAACACTCGCTGCAGCCGCCTGACGCCAACGCCCCCGCGCTGACCCGCGCGCTGATCGCGGCCTGTGTGATGAACACGCAGTTGGAACAAGGCATACCCGCCGATCAAGCCATGGTGGCCGTCGAGCAGGCCTTTGCGGCCAGCGCCTCTGTGCTGCCAGATTTGAGCGAAGACGCCGCTGGAAGACCTCAGTAGGCGGAAGGCTGCGGCGCCAACACGCAGCGGTTGCGGCCCGTGGCCTTGGCCGCATAGAGCGACTCATCGGCGCGCAGTTGGAGGTCGAACACATCCAGCCTGGTCTTGGGCACCCCCACGGCCACACCCACGCTGGCGGTGACGGTGATCTGAACGTCATCGCAAAGCACCGGCTCGGCACACACGCTGGCGCGCAAGCGCTCGCCCAATGCCGCTGCGGCGGCTGCCTCTGTCACCAAGGCCACGAGGCAGAACTCCTCGCCACCCCAACGCACCAGCACGTCTTCGGTGGGCCGCGTGCAGGCCAGCAAGCGCTGGGCCACCGTGCGCAGGCATTCGTCGCCGGCCGCATGGCCGTAGGTGTCATTCAAGCGCTTGAAGTGGTCGATGTCCAGCATGAAAACCGCCATGAGCAGGTGCTCCTGGGCGCAGCGCGTCAGCTCGGCCTCCACACACTCTTCGAGATAACGCCGGTTGAACAGGCCGGTCAGCGCGTCGGTGCGGCTGAGTTTGGCCAAGGTTTGGTTCAGGCGTTTGAGTTCGTCGGTGCGCACCGCCACCTTGCTCTCTAGCTCGGCATGCCAACGCTCGTGTTGAGTCAGCAACTCCTGCTGGGTGCGCTCACGCAGTTTGCGCTCAGCATCGGCCCGCGCTGCCAACATCACCGAGAACAAGAGCATGGCCAGCGCGGAGCTGGCTTGGGGCGCATGGTTCAGCCACGGGCTGGCCGCCAGCCATCCCAGCTTGGTGCCAGCCAGCGCCAACCCGCCCAGCACAAACACCATGAAGGTTTTCAGGAACGAGGTCGCGGCAGCCACTTGGCGGTGAGACATCCAAGCGGCCATAGACACCACACCGGTCATCGTGAAGATGGCGCTGCCGATGCCGACCAAGATGGCGACCTGGTAGGGCGCCACCAAGGCCACCGTGATGGCCGCGATCTGCAGCGCGGCCAAGCCTCGGCTGACCTGCCAGCCGCGCGGCCAGTGGGTGCGGATGCGCGACAAGGCGCTGTAGAACATCACCCCGCTGAAGGCCGAGAGCGAGAGGAAAAAGGGCATGCTCGCCAGGTTCCATTCGGGCGAATCTGGCCACGCCCATTGGTAGCTCACCCCCGCCATGGTCAGCACCAGGCCGGCAATGGCCAGCATCCAGCCCACATACCAAAAGTAGACCCCCTCCCGCGATGCCACCCACAGATAGAGGTTGTAGGCCAACATGGCCAGCACCACGCCCAGGTAAATGCCGTGCGCGGTCGAGGCCGCCTGCTCATTGCGCTCAAACTTATCCCGGTTGCGCACCACCACGGGGAACTGCATCGAGGTGGGTGTCACCACCCGCACCAGCCACTCGCTGCGCTCCCCGGCCAGGCTGAGGAAAGGCAGGACAAAGTTGCGATTCAGCACCAGTCTTTGCTCAAAGGGCAGATGTGAGCCCAGGTAGATCGGCTCGTCGGTGCTGACCGGTGCCGGGGCGCTGCGATAGGCTCTGATGTCACTCAGGACCGGATAGGTGATCTCCAACATGCCCTCTTGCGGCACGCGGGCCAGAGAGGTCACGCGGACGCGAAACCAGACCGCCGCGTCTGTGTAGCCCAACGACAAATGTCGGGTGCTCTCGTCCTTCCACGCGCTAGCAGGCAAGGCCTGAACCTCTGCCAGCGTGAGCTTGCGGCTTTGATCCACGGCGTAGGACAGCTCCACGCGATAGTCACTGGCCTGGGCGACACCCTGCACCAGCACGCTGCAGAGCACGGCCGCGATGAGCCGCGCCCCACGCTGAAAGAGGGCACAGAAGGTACGGCAGACCCAGAGGGTCAGAAAGTGGGGGTTCATCACCCCGCCATGCTAGAGAAATCACTGCACAACAATGAGGGAAAGAAGGCAGGCATGGCGGCTCAGTTGCCCGCCACGCGCCAAGCCCGAGCGCCCACAACTGGCGCTGAGAGGGGAGCCTGAAGGCGGGCGATTCAAGTGCGGGCAGACGCTGGCCGATATCTTCAGCCAGTAAGGTCTCCGCATGAAGTTCAGCCCTCGTCTTTCGCCCAGGCAGCACGCGCATGGCTTCACCCTGATCGAGTTGATCATGGTGATCGTCATCTTGGGCGTGCTCTCGGCCGTGGCCCTGCCCAAGTTTCTGGACATGCGGCGTGACGCCCGCGTGGCCAAGCTGCAGGGACTTGAAGCGACCCTCAAGACGACGGCCCATCAACTTCGCGCACTTTGCTACCTCCAGTACCAGCACTGCAGTGATCAGGTGCCATTCCAGACGGCTGTGCCCGGCACCACCGAGATGCCTCGGGTCGTCAGCAATGGCGACACTATTGGCATGTATTACGGGTGGCCCACGGCTTGGTGGGGCTACGGGCCTACCGCGGGCTATAAAGACATCACGGCGGGGCTCACCCTCACAGACTTCACGGTGGCCCCCTACGTTCCCGGGAGCTTTCTGCGAGACTTTCAAATCGCCGACGCGCAAGACCCGACCAACTGCAAAGTCAGCTATCAGCTTTGGATGCCCAATCCAAGCGGTACGGCCCGATTTGTGCTTTCTACCTCCGGTTGTTAACACACCATGAGGCCTCTTTTTCAGCCCTCCCAAGGTAGACACTTCGGTCGCAGTGTCTCTGGCTTCACCCTGATCGAGTTGATCATGGTGATCGTCATCTTGGGCGTGCTGGCTGCTGCGGCGCTCCCCAAGTTCATGGACCTGCAGCGCGACGCACGGCTCGCCAAGCTACAGGCTCTACAAGGGGTTTTGATCTCCAGCGCCAACCAGATGCGAGCCTTGTGCAAGCTGCAGTACACCCAGTGTGGGGACGCCTACGGCCACATCACGGCCATGCCCAACGGACAGGCACCGCATGTCACGATGGACGGCAGAGACTTCGGCATGCAGCATGGCTGGCCCGCGCCCTTTGACGGCTACGGCCTGTCCTCGGGTTACGCCTCCTTCGCCCGCGCCTTGAACCTGGGGGGCATCTCTGTCCGCCCTTATGTCGGCAGCTCCTTTGAGATGGAGTTCCAAATCCCCGAGGCGCCGGACCCCGCCAACTGCAAAGTCACCTATCGCACTTGGTTTTGGGCAGCGGGCAATTCGCCGACCTATGCCATCACAAACAGTGGCTGCTGACAGATCAGCCGCCCGTCAGGTCCTACAGTCCCTGAGCAAACCCGCTTTGGGCTTCACCCCAGCGCGACTGAAGAGCAGTCAATGTCATCCTCGGTGCACCGGGCCTGACCAAAGCATCGAGCGAGAGGTCGGCTGATCACAACAGCACGATGTCGTACTGCTCCGGGTTCATGGTGGGCTCGGCCGAGAGGGAAATAGGCTTGCCGATGAAGGCCGAGAGGTCGGCCAGGTGGGCGCTTTCTTCGTCCAGCAGCATCTCGACCACAGCGGGGCTGGCCACAACGCGGAAATCCTTGGGGTCGAACTGGCGGGCCTCGCGCAGGATCTCGCGCAGGATGTCGTAGCAGACGCTGCGCGCGGTTTTGACCTGGCCGCGGCCCTGGCAGGTGGGGCAAGGCTGGCACAGCATATGGGCCAGCGATTCCCGCGTGCGCTTGCGCGTCATCTCCACCAGGCCGAGCTGGGTGAAGCCACTGACGGTGGTGCGGGTGCGGTCGCGCGCGAGCTGCTTGCGGAACTCAGCCAGCACCGCTTGCTGGTGGTCTTCGCGCACCATGTCGATGAAGTCGGCAATGATGATGCCGCCCAAGTTGCGCAGGCGCAGTTGGCGGGCGATGGCCAGTGCGGCTTCGAGGTTGGTCTTGAAGATCGTCTCATCAAAGTTGCGCGCACCCACATAGCCGCCGGTGTTCACATCAATGGTGGTCAGGGCCTCGGTCTGGTCGATGATGAGGTAGCCACCCGACTTCAAATCCACCCGGCGCGCCAGGGCGCGGGCGATTTCTTCTTCCACGCCATAGAGGTCAAAAATGGGCCGCTCGCCTTTGTAGTGTTCCAGCCGCGCAATCGAGGTGGGCGTGTAGGCCTCGCCAAAGGCGGTGAGCAGGTCGAACTGCATTTTGGAATCGACCCGGATGTGTTGGGTCTGCTCATTGGCCAGGTCCCGCAGCACACGTTCGGCCAGCGAGAGGTCTTGATGCAGCAGCGTGCCCGCCGGCTGCTTGAGCCCGCCTTGCTTGATGCGGGCCCAGGTGCGGCGCAGGTAGGCAATGTCGTCGGCCAGCTCTTGGTCGCTGGCTTCCTCGGCATTGGTGCGCAAGATAAAGCCACCGCCGCCGCCCTCTTCGGGCTTGCCCACCAAGGCCTGCATGCGGGCGCGCAGTTGCTCGCGGGCCTCGGGCGAGCCAATCTTTTGCGAGATGCCAATGTGGTTGTCTTGCGGCAAGAACACCAGCATGCGCCCGGCAATGCTGATCTGGGTGGAGAGGCGCGCGCCTTTGGTGCCGATGGGGTCTTTGATGACCTGCACCATCAGGGTCTGGCCTTCAAAGACCTGCTTCTCGATGGGCACCAGGGTTTGGCTCTCGCCGCGCAGGCCATGCGGGCTGGTGTGCAGATCGGCCACGTGCAAAAACGCCGCGCGCTCCAGCCCGATGTCGATGAAGGCACTCTGCATGCCCGGCAGCACCCGCGCCACTTTGCCCAGATACACATTGCCCACCAAGCCGCGCTCTAGGGTGCGTTCAATGTGCAACTCTTGCACGGCACCGTTTTCGATGATGGCGACGCGGGTCTCTTGAGGAGCCCAATTGATGAGAATGTCGTGCATGTCAGGGCGCTGTGGGACCACCAGCGCTGCTGGAGGCGCTCAGCTTGGCGTTAAGGCCATGCGCAAGCGGGCTTGACGCAGCAGTTGGGTGGTCTCGTAAAGGGGCAAACCCATGATACCGGAGTAGCTGCCCTTGATTTGGGCAATCCAGCCCGCCAGCGCACTCTGCACCGCATAGGCGCCGGCCTTGCCAAAGGGCTCGCCGCTGGCCACATAAGCGTCGATCACTTCGGGCGGCAGCGCCGCAAACTGCACGGTCGAGCGGCTCAAGGCCACCCGCGTGCGGCGCCCGTCATGCACCGCCACCGCAGTGAACACCTGATGGGTGCGGCCGGACAGCAGTGCCAAGGTTTGGCGGGCCTGCTCAGCGTCTGCCGGCTTGCCCAAGATGCGCAGGCCCAAGGCCACGGTGGTGTCCGAGCACAGCACCGGCGCCTGGGGCCAAGCGCGGCGGGCCAAGCGCTCACGCGCGGCCACCAGCTTGGCGCGTGTCACCCGCAGCACATAGTCCTCGGGCCGCTCGCCAGGGCGCTCAGCCTCCAGGCGCTCGGCGTCTTCGTTGTCATCGGGCAGCAGCAACTCGTGCGCCACACCCAGCTGGTCCAGCAGTTGGGCACGGCGCGGGCTTTGAGAGGCGAGATAGAGGTAGGGGTGCAGGCTCATGGCCGCTGCATTGTGCACGGGCCGGCACGCCCCACCACAGCCAGAGCGCGGCCGCTGCTCTCACACGAGATATCCCCCCCGGGGGGTGTTCAGCAGCCGGGCCAGTCTCTCACCCATGCGTATCTTTTTGTATCTTTCGTGACAGCCCCGAATCTGCCGAGCTTGGGCTTCATCTGCGCTTTTTTGCGCACTTTCACCCCCTCTCAGCCAGCGAAGCGACGCGCCGAAGTAACTGTTACACACACTTTTGACCCCTCAATCCAACACGAAGTGGGCACAAATTCCTCACCTTCAGCGCTCTTCACAATGAGAATCCAAGCTCATGTTTGAGATTTGATCTCGCTTTTTGAGGCTGAACGGGAGTGGATGTGGTGCTGTCACCGCTTGCAATGGACTTTTTTGGCACGTTTGTGGGCTTCTGGCCCAGCCCCGTGTGGCCGCTGCATGGGGTGTTTCTCGGCCAAGACGTGTCCCTCTTGAGCGCCGACCACGCCGCTGCTGAACCCGCCATGGTCTGTGATGCGAGCCCGCTTTTGGCGCCTCCTTCCGCGCTGGAGCGGTTACAAATAGACCCGCGAGACCTGCCCAGATCTCAAGAGGGGCAGCCATGAAAAAGGTCTTCCAAAGGCTGGCCAAGCTCTCGGGATTAGGCCTGCTGATCGGCACGGTGGTGTGGGTGGCCGCCCAGAGCCAGGTCACCAGTCCGATCGGCAGCTATCTGGAGTTGGGCGGCCAAGTCACCGGCCCGGCCGCCTCGCCCACGCTGAACAGCACGCTCGATCTCAGCGGCAACGACCAGGTGCGCTGGACGAGTTACTTCCAGTCCAAGCTCGACGGCCCGCATGAGAGCGAGGGCGTGCTGGACATTCCTCCCGGCCACACCTGGCTGGCGGGCAGTGTGCGCAAGCCCGCCCACGTCAGCCTGCAGTGGTCGGTCAATGGCCAATGGGTCAGCACCGAGCCCGCCCAAGGCGCACTCGTCACGCAGGTGAAGTGGTCCTACACACCGCCATCGGTGTTCAGCGCCCAGTCCTCGACCCCAACCGCGGCCTATCTGTGGGGCCTGGGTGATGCCTACCGTCTGATCCCCTACAAGGACAAGATGTTTGTGTCCCTGCGGAACCAAGACGCTCCGCAGGGCCCCAATGTGGGCACGCTGAACTCAGGCTACATCAAGTGCCGCATGGCCTTCGGCGTCCTGCCTGAGCCCAACGCGCCGTGCACCTTCCCCGCCGATCCGCCCAACTCCTGGACGCCTCGAACCCTGTCCATGTACGGCTACAGCTTCGCCGACAAAGAGACCCCGGGGGCGGCGGACAGTGGCAATGGCCTGGCTTGGCGCAGCTCGACCGTGCCGCTGGAGATCGTCAACTACGAGGCCGGCGAGATGTTCATGGGCATGGAGAAAGCCGATGGCTCGGGCAACTATGTGGTGTGCACCAACCTCGACACCTTCACCCACTGCGGACAGTGGAAGGTCAGCGATGGCAAGGCCTGGGGCGCGGCGCCCGTCATCAACCTGGGCAGCGTGGGGACCAAATACTTCATGCTGGTGGATGGATTTGACACCGTGGTTTGCTTTGACAGCGTGACTCGCGCCGAGTGCGGGCGCACGCGCTACCCCGGAGCCTATGCCAGCGAATACCTCCTGGCGACGCAGTCCATCACCCTGGCTGGCCGGCTCTTCATTTTCAATCCCCGGTCGTCGCAGCTCTACTGCCACAACCCGGCGACCAACGGCCCGTGCGCATCGTGGAGCGCCGCCGGAACCACCATGGGCCCCCAGACCTACCCGGCCGTCTATCCCTACCTGAACCGGGATGGCAGCGCCCGAGGCGTCTGCGCGCCGCTCCGGCGCTGCGTGGACCTGGATGGGTTGAACTTTGAGCCCTCGCTGACCTATCAGAACGCGTTCTCGCAGGAGATGAACTTTGGCTTCCACCACATCGACTCCTTTGTGGGGTCGAGGATGTTCACCCGCTACGGCCCGATGAACCGTTGCTTCGACTTTGCCACCGATTCGAGTTGCGGCTTTGCGTTCTTGCCCAAGGCGGCATACCACCCCAGTGTCCCGGCTCAAGCCTACGGCATGCAGCACACCTACACGGCGCGATTGGACCCCACCCGCCCGAACTGCATCCTCATCGTTGGCATGAACGGGCAGGCCGACCTCCTTGACGCTGACAGCCTGGGCTCCTTCTACAGCTATGCACCGCACCGCCCTTGCGGCGGCGGCTCCAGCAGCAAGCTCCCGGACGTCGATGTCAGCCCGGCCGTTGGCCTGCAATGCGACGGCACCCGCACCAAGGTGCAAGGCTGGGATCAGGTGCGGCTGAGCAGCAGCTTGCCCTGGGGTGGCGCCAATGGCCTGAGTGGCGTCACCGTGACCCTCAAAGACGCCAATGGCACCACGTTGCCGGCACGGCTGAACCCCGTGCGGCAAATGCCTTATGGCAGCTACAAGCTCGACATCAGTGACATCCCCTACGCCGACTTTCCGCATCTGAAGGTGTCGTTCACCTTGGCCTCGCCCTCCGGCCTGCAAGCCCAGGGCAAGGCCGGTGCCGATGTGACCTGGAAGGGCGACCCGATGCAGGTGTGCGTGGGCACCCAAGCCCCGCCCGCTCCCGACTGCCAAACCGTGGCCACGCTGAACGTCAAGTCCACACTTTTGGGCAGCAGCGTCAGCGAGGCCTTGTCGGTCAGCAAGGTGCTGTCGCCGGGCGGCAGCAGCACCGGCTACTCGGCCATTGCCACGGCCACCTCGGCCCGCGCTGTGCTGACCGACAGAGGCCCACGCGACCCCCGGACGCAGGTCACCCAAGGGCGCTGGTCGCTGTCTGACTTCAGCGGTGACTTGTGGGCCTTTGGGCTGAACAACCAAGGCCAGATCGACGGCAGCCGCTACTTCTCTGCCCAAGCCGGCACGCTGGCCCCTGCGCAGCGCCCGGTGTATGTGGCCACGCCCAGCGGCGGCGCCATGCCCGTCAAGCCCTTGGAGTGGGCAGGGCTCACCCCCAGCCAGCAGGCCGCGCTCAACACCAACTTGAGTGGCTTGACCGACACGCAGGGCGCTGCGCGCCTGGACTATCTGCGCGGCACCGACGGCCCCTTCCGCGCCCGCGGTGGCAAGGTGCTGGGGCCGGTGCTCAGCTCCAGCCCCGCCATGCTCCCGCCCAGCGCCACCCTGGGGCTCAGCGAGAAGGCCTACCCCGGCTACACCGCTTACCGCAGCAGCGTCACCCGCGCCCACCCGATGGCACTGTTTGGTGGCAATGACGGCGCCTTGCATGGCTATGAAGTGCGGCCCGATGGCCTGCGCGAAGCCTGGTCGTTTGTGCCCAATGTGATGCTGCCCCGCGCCGCCAACTTTGCCGACGCCAGCTTGGCCGGTGTGCGCGCCAACCCCTACTTCGTGGACAACATTCCCATGGTGGGCCACACCGATGTGGGCGGCAGCCAGGGCTGGCGTGCGGTGGCGGTGATGACCTATGGCCGCGGTGCCCGAGCCATCACGGCGCTGGATGTGACCTCCGCCAATCTGGAGCAAGGCGCTGGTGTGCTGTTTGAGTACAGCAACACCACCGACCCGGCGCTCAAGGACCTGGGCTACATCGTGAGCCAGCCTGTCAGCAACAACGCGTTCATGGCCCAGCAGATCGTGCAGATGGCCACGCCCGACGGCGCGGGCCGCCGCTCGGCCGTCTTGGTGGGCAATGGCATCAACAGCAATGACGGCGCTGGCGGCCAAGCCCACAGCGGCACGGGCAAGCCCGTGCTCTACGCCTTCTACTTCGACCGCAGCGGCAGCCCCCGCTGGCACCGCTGGGCCGTGGACGAGCTGTGGCCGGGCGCTGCCAGCGAGCCGGGCTTGAACGTGAACAACGGCCTGAGCACGCCCACCCCGGTGGATGTGGACGGCGACGGCCGGGTCGATGTGGTGTATGCCGGCGACCAGCAGGGCAATCTGTGGCGCTTTGATGTGCGCAACCCCGACGCCGCCAGCGTCACCCGCTTGTTCCAGACCGATGCGCAGCAGCCGATCACCCAAGCGCCGTTTGTCACAGCCAACCCACTGGCAAGCGGCTGCGGCTTGGCAGAGGCCAAGGCCAGCGCCGCGGCCAAGCGCTGCTGGCAAGTGGTGTTTGGCACGGGTGCGGGCATCTCGCCGCTGCTCGGCTCGGCGAATGTGGCCACGCAGTCGCTGTACGGCGTGCTGGACAGGGGCCGCGGCCAAAGTGTGGCGCTGGGCAGCCTGACGCGCATTGACTATGCCTTGAATGAGGTGGTCCGGGGCGTGGAGTACCGCGCACTGACGCCCACTCAGGTGGACTACGCCGGTGGCGCCTTGGGCTGGCGCATCGACCTGCAGGCCTTTGAGCACGGCGTGGGCGCTCCGCGCCTGCAAACCAGCGGGCTGGTGATGTTCTCGTCCATCCGCCCCGTCACGCCAGAGCGCGCCAGCAATGTCTGCATCGGCCCGCGCTCATGGCTCAATGAGGTGGACCCACTGCAAGGCTACAGCGCCCTCGTGCCCTTCGACACCAACGGCGATGGCCGCATCGATGCGCAAGACCGCTTGGCCGCCAGCAGCAACCAGCCGCTGTCGCCCTCGGGCATGGCGGTCAGTGGGGCGCAGTTTGGCCCTCCTGCCGTGCTGCTGGCGTCCTCCTCACAAGCACAGCAAATGTCGTTGCTGCTGCCCAGCCTAGGCCAAGACACCGGCCAAGTGAATGCCTGGTCAGGCGGCCCTGGCCAAGGGGGCAGCAACCCCGCCCCTGGCAGCAACAGTGCCGCCCTCACCCACGCCAACCCCGCCAAGCTGGGCCGCATGACTTGGCGCGAAGTGTATTGAGCCCCGCAAGCCAACCCCCAGTCCCTGGGCCAGGGACGTCACGATCAAAAGCATAGAGGACCACGCCCATGAGCATCACCCCCATTGAATCCTGGATCCGCCCCGCGGACGAGCGCTTCAGCATCTATCAAGGGCACACGCAGCGCATCACGCCTGAAGATCTGGTGGGCAATGACACCGGGCTGAACGGCTCGGTCATCAGCCTGCGTTCGGTCGGCCAGCCTGCCCACGGCAGCCTGGTGCTGCACAGCGATGGCAGCTATGCCTACAGCCCGGCCCCGGGCTATGTGGGGGCCGACAGCTTCAGCTACACCGTGCAAGACCAGTTCGGCAACACCTGCACCGAGACCGTCCACATCAACGTCTGCCCGCCGGACCCCATCCCTGTGCCCAACGAGGCCCCGGTGGTGATGGACGAGTTTGTGAACGTGCAAGCCGGCACACCCGTCAGCGCCCATGAGAGCGCCCTGCTGGCCAACGACAGCGACCCCGATGGCAACCCGCTGAGCATTCAAAGCGTTGGCCAGCCCGCGCACGGCACACTCAGCCGCGCCCCCGATGGCACCTTGACCTACACCGCCGACGCCAACTATGTGGGCGAAGACAGCTTCACCTACCTGGTCAGCGACGGCCAGGGCGGCCTGACCCAAGGCACGGTGCACCTGCAGGTGGCCGCCAGTGCCAACCGCCCGCCGGTGGTGATGGGTGAAGAGGCCGCGCTGCGCGCAGGCAGCGCCGTGAGCGCGCCCGAGAGCCTGCTGCTGGCCAACGACAGCGACCCGGAAGGTGGCCCGCTGAGCATCGTGCCCACCGGCTACGGCCAGCCCACCCACGGCACGCTGAGCCGCGCTGCCGATGGCACGCTGACCTACCAGCCTAACGCGGGTTATGTGGGGGATGACAGCTTCACCTACACCGTGAGCGATGCCCAGGGCAACACCAGCCAAGGCACCGTGACCCTGCACGTCGGCCCCGGCATGGCTGCGCCCACCATCACCACGGTGGACGACAACGTCGGCTCCACCCAGGGCAATGTCAGCAAGGGCGGCAGCACGGACGACACCACACCCACCTTAGGCGGCACCGCCGAGCCGCTGGCGCGTGTGGATGTCTATGACGGCAGCACCTTGATCGGCACCACCCAGGCCAATGCACAAGGCCAGTGGACCTTGACGCCCAGCACCCCGCTGGCCGCCGGCCCGCACAACTTCCAGGTGCGCGCCACCGCAGCGGATGGCGCCCGTGCGGACAGCAGCCCCTATGACATCACCGTGGTGATGGACGCGCCCCTTGAGGCGCCCGTGGTGCAGCTGACGGACGACGCCAACAATGACGGCCTGCTGACCCGTGATGAGTTGGCTGGCGCCACTCGCGTCGACGTACGCGTGGACCTGCCCGACACCATCCGTGTGGGCGACCTGGTGGAAGTGAAAGACAACGCGGGCCATGGGGTGAGCAAGCGTGTGGTGCAAGCCGATGTTGACAGCGGCAGCATCGCCTTCGCGGGGGCCTTCCCCCTGCCAGCCTCGGGAGCCACTCTGGTGGTTACGGCTCAGATCACCGACACCTCCAACAAGGTGTCCCCTATGGCCGAAGACCGGGTGATCTTCAACGGCAACTTCTCGCCCATCGGCAGCGACGATGCGGCCCCGGTGCGCGCCCTGGCTGCGCCTGTGGCCACCTTCTTGGCCATGAGCCAAGACAGTGGCAGCGTGCTGCCGGGCGGGCAAACCTGGCGCACCTCGGACGGCGACGCCGGCCGTGGCGTGTACGGCTTGCTGACCGACTTGCTGGCCCCCGGCATGAAAGTTCAGGTCAGCAGCTCAGACCACCCCGGCGTGTGGTTCGACGCGGTCATCTCCGCAGACGGCCGCCACTGGACAGCCGTGGACGCCCAGGCCCACAACAAGGACTGGACCTACAACGCGCGCGTGGTGGACGCCAGCGGCCAAGCCGTCTCGCCCACGGTGAGCCAGGACGTGATCTATGAAGGCGGCGAGGCCAAGGCCCCGACCATTGAGGGCTTTGACGCCCTGCACTACAGCCCCTTCAGTGGCTATCTGCCGATAGACAGCCAACCCGCCATCGGCAGCACCACCGACGCCACCCGCCTGGCGATCAAGGGCCACGCCGCGAATGGGGCCGCCAGCGCCGGCAACACCATCACCGTGTACGACAACGGCACGGACCACCCGATTGGCAGTACCACCGTGCAAGCCGACGGCAGTTGGATCTTGGACCTGCGCGACAGCCGAGACTTCGCCAACGGCGGACGCACCCACAACTTCTATGCCCAAGAGACCAATGCCTCGGGCGAAGCCGGTGCCTGGTCCAACAAGGCGGACTTGAAGATCGTCAACCAAGCGGGGACCACAAAAGAGTCCTTCGCCTACATGGACCTTGCCGCCGCCAACAGCAGCGGAACGCACACCGGCAGCTTGGGCACCATTGATGGCAGCGTGGAGTTCACCGCCATCAGCTCGGACAAAACCAACAACGGTGTGGTGGACCGATCGGCCTCGGTCAACTCATCCTTTCATAGCCTCTGGTTCGGCGACAAACCCACAGGGTTCCACGGAGCCGCCGTGATGGTCAGCGAGGGCGCCAGCCTGACGCTGAACTTCAGCAAGCCCGTCACCGACCCCAACCTGTTCTTCCAGCAGCTCTCCGCCGACCTGAGCGTCACGGCCACCGACGCCAAGGGCAACACCTTCAACCCCACGCTCTACCAGGTGTCAGACAACGGCAGCTTGGGTGAGGTGAGTGGCAATCTGCTGTTGGGTGCCGGCAGGTACGGCCAAGGCCTGATCGGCCTGTCGGGGGACATCGTCAGCATCACCCTGACGCAAACCGGCAGCAGCAACCCCTATCTCTTCCCCTACTTTGTTCAGCTCGGGCAGCGTCTTCCCACGGTGGGCGTCGACCCCGGCGCGGACGACGGCAGCATCACCCCAGGGGCCCTGGTGAATGACACCCAAGGCAACGACGTGCTGAGCTTCGCCAGCCAGGCCGAGCTGGACTCAGCCTTGGCCCAAGGCCTGGATGCTGGCGCCGGCACCGACACCCTGCGCCTGAGCGGCAGCGACATGCGCTTGAACCTGAGCCTGCACTCCAGCACGCCCGGCGTAGCAGCCACGCTCAACAATGTGGAGCGCTTTGAGCTGGGCACCGGTGCGCGCAATACGCTGGAGATGAGCATCAATGACGTGCTGGCCCAAGGCCGAACCGATGCTTTTGTAGCCAATGGCAAGACTCAGGTCATGGTCAATGGCGACAGCAGCGACACCCTGAGCTTGACGCCCTTGGTCAGCCACGGTGGCGACGCCGGCCAATGGCTCCGCGTGGGCACGGTGCAGGTCAACGGCAGCAGCTATGTGGTGTTTGAGCACAGCGCCTTGCAAGCCCAGGTGCTGGCCCAACAAGGCTTGCGCGTGCAGGTGCCGGCCGAGCCCGGCACGCCTGCCGCCAGGGCAGACTTGCCCATCAACACCGGCAATGTGCTGGCCAACGACAGTGACCCCGATGGCCGCCAGGCTGACCTGCGCGTGGCCGGTGTCGACAACAACCCCAGTGTGACGCCCGGTGAAAACCTGGGCACCCGGCTGGCCGGACAGTACGGCCACCTGACCCTGAACGCCGACGGCAGCTACAGCTATGTGGCCGACAAGTCCTTTGGCCTCACCGCGCCGGCCGTGGATGTTTTTTACTACCTGCCCAAGGACGCCGAAGGCCAAAGCGCCGTCCAGCCCAGCCGCCTGAACTTCAATGTGCAGCCCGTGCAAGCCAATGTGGAGGCGGTCAGCGCCCCGGAGGCCGTGGTCGAAGGCCATGCCCTGACCTACACCGTGCAGACCAGCGACGCCGCCGTACCCACGGCCCTGCTGCTGGAGCTGATGAGCGGCACCGCCACCGTGGGCCAAGACACCCAAGGCCCGCTGCAAGTCAACCTGGGCCAAGGCTGGGTCGACGTGGCCGGGGGCTTGGTGACCCTGCCCGCCCAAACCACCAGCTTTCAGGTCCGCGTGGCGACGGTGGATGACAGCACGTTTGAGCAAGCCGAAGCCCTGAGCCTGAAGGTCGTCTCGGCCAATGGCAGCAGCGCCACGGGCGCTGGCAGGGTGATGGACAACGACCTGAGCGGCACGGCCAGCGGCACCGAGGACATGCCCCTGACCTTGAGCTGGGCCGACTTCGGCCTGAACCAACTGGCAGCCGCCTTGCCCAAGCTGATGATCTCTGCATTACCCGCCGATGGCCTGCTGCAACACGAGGTCGACGGCCGCTGGCGGCTGGTGCAAGTGGGCGAGGAGGTCAGCCGCACCGATATTGACGCTGGCAAGCTGAGATTTGTGCCCGACGGACAAGAATCGGGTGTCGATGCCTACCAGCGCAGCGGAGTGGGCAACAAGCTGTCTGACTATGCGCAGTTCAAGTTCACCGCCTACGGTGCCGACGGCAGCACCCACACGGACAGCACGATGACCATCGACATCGCGCCCAAGGCCGACCTGGGCACGCTGAGCTTGGCGCCGATGCAGACCAACATGGCCCCCAACGTGTCTGTTTTCACACTGCTGGTCGACGGCAGCTCGCCAGACCAAGACGGCAGCGAGCGACTCCTGGTGAGCTTTCGTGTCTTTGGCGAAGTCACTGTGGGCAGCGGCCCGGCGAACCCTTACTGGTCGCCGATGACGCCAGATGCCGACGGCCGGTATTGGGCCGCCCCCGGCACCCAAATCCAGGTTGCCGGCAAGCTCGACAACTTCGGCAACATGAGTTCGTGGTCGGTTGCGTTTGACCTGCATGTGCGCGAGGTCAACCTGACGGGCGACGTCTTGGACGAGGTCATCATCCCGGCGACGGGATCATTCGTCTCTGTCTGGTGGCAATGGACCGGCGGCTGCCCCCTCGTCCTCGACCTCGACGGCAACGGCGTGCAAACCGTGGGCCTGGAGCAAGGCGTGAACTTCGATGTGCTGGACGAGGGCCAGGCCAGCAACGTCGGCTGGACGGACGGCCGCGACGGCCTGCTGGCGCTAGACCGCAACGGCAATGGCCGCATCGATGACGGCAGCGAGCTGTTTGGCCAAGGCACCACCTTGGCGGATGGCCGCAAAGCGGCCGACGGCTTTGTGGCCCTGGCTGAGGCCGATGACAACGGCGACGGCCTGATCAATGCCCAAGACGCTGTGTTCGCGCAACTGCAGGTGTGGGTGGACGGCAACCTCGACGGGCAAACCCAAGCGGGGGAGCTCAAAGGCCTGGGCGAGCTGGGCATCGTGGCTTTCAACCTAAAGGCTGAAGCCGGCACCGAGGTGCAGCACGGCAACCTGCTGGGCTTGGTGTCCGACTACACCACCGCCGACGGCCAGCGGCACGACCTGGTGGACGTGTGGTTTGAGGCGGGGCCTACGGCCGCCGCGCCCCAGCCGCTGGCGGCGGCTGACCTGCTGCAGGCCCCCAGCCCGCTGGAGCAAGCCGCCGCCGCCGAGGCGCCCGCCACGGGCCAAGGCCCCAGCGCTGAGCAACTCGAGCTGGTGGCCCACCACGGACTGCGCCATACCGGGCTGCACCTCGATGCCCAGTTGCAGCACCTGATGCACTGAGCCCCGGCCCCAGCCACCCTGGCCCGTCATGGGGTCAGGGTCTTTCGGTGTGGCGCGCACAGGCCACACCGGGGCCGCCGCATGGACCTGACCCTGCCCCCAAACAAGACCCTCTGGACGCCCTCACGCCGCACCAGCAGCCACACGCTCCGCATAGGTTGGCCCCTCCATGAAAACGGGCTCCTCCTGCAAACCTCACCTTGGATCAAGCCACATGCACCCAGCCCTCGACACTTTTTGCCGTGCCATGGGCACCCGTCGTCCCTGGCAAGGCTTGGCCAAGCTCACGGGATTGGGCCTGCTGATCGGCACGGTGGTGTGGGTGGCCGCTCAAAGCCAGGTCACCAGTCCGATCGGCAGCTATCTGGAGTTGGGCGGCCAAGTCACCGGCCCAGCCACCTCGCCCACTCTGAACAGCACGCTGGATCTCAGTGGCAACGACCAAGTGCGCTGGACGAGTTACTTCCAGTCCAAGCTCGACGGCCCGCACGAGACCGAGGGTGTGCTGGACATTCCTCCCGGCCACACCTGGCTGGCGGGCAGTGTGCGCAAGCCTGCCAACGCGAGCATGCAGTGGTTGGTCAACGGCCAATGGACGACGACAGAGCCGGCCAACGGCAGTGCGGTAACGCAGGTGAAGTGGACCCTAGCGCCCCAAGCCAGACTGGTTGGCACCCGCAGTTCACCTACCGGCAGATACCTAGAGAGCCTAGGCGCGGCTTACCGGCTGATTCCCTACAAGGACCGCATGCTGGTGTCCATGAAAGACAGCCTCAACGGCGCTTTGAAGACCGGTCACCTCAAGTGTCGCCTCGTGACCAGCACCAATCAACCTTGCCCCATGGTCTGGGAGAGCGGTGCGGGATTTTTGTCCACAGAGGCCTATAGCTTTCCGGACAAGGAAGGGCAAATGATCACTCGTTGGGGCACGAGTTGGATCAGTTCGCCCGTGCCCCTTGAAAGCGTCAACTACGAGACCGGCGAGATGTTCATGGGCATGCAAAAAGCCGATGGCTCTGGCAACTACGTGGTGTGCTTGAACCTCGACACTCTGAGGCATTGCGGCCAATGGCGCTTGAGCCCCGCCAAGGAGGCCATCATCAATCTTGGCAGCGTTGGCAGCAAGTATTTCATGATGGTGGATAGCGCCGGGACCGTGGTCTGCTTCGACACCGCCTCCCGATCGGAGTGCGGGCGGCAAACCTACCCCAACGCCTACAACAACGAACTGTATGTGATGGCCACCCAAGGCTTGGTCTTGGCAGGCAAGTTGTTCATCTTCAATCTGCGCAACGAGAGCCTCGCCTGCCACGACAGTGCGACAGGTGCGCCTTGCTCGGGGTTTCCCAGCGAGGGTCGTGTGTTTGCCACGGACAGGTCAGGCCTTCACCCTTACCTCAATCGAGATGGCAGCCCACGCGGCGTTTGCGTAGGGAGTACAGACCAGGTTTGCATCGGTTTGAACGGCAGCGGGTTCAAGTCGAACCTCAACTACGCAGCCATCAGCGCTCAGTCCATGTACTTTGGCTTTCACAATTCCGACGCGATTGTGGGCACAAAGGTGTATCTGCGCTGGGACATGATTCTGCGTTGCTTTGACTTCGCCACCGACTCTGACTGCGGGCTTTACTACACCCCAGAGGACTACCGAAACGAGCCCCGCGGCCCCGGTTACTCCAGCACGATCAACACCACCACTGCGCGAGTTGACCCCACGAGGCCCAACTGCGTGCTGATCGTTGGCCCCAACGGCCAGGCGCATATGTTCGACCCCACCAAGACCGGAGGGCGCCTCTCCCAAAATAGCCCACCCCAAGCCTGCGACGGCGGCGGCGGCGGCAGCTTGCCCGAGCTGGATGTGTCTCCGGACCTCGCCATGCAGTGCGATGCGACGAGAGCCAGAGTCAGCGCCTGGGACAAAGTCCGCCTGAGTCAGGGCGTCGCTTGGGGGGGAGCAAATGGCTTGAGCGAAGTGAGGGTTACCCTCAAAACGCCAGCAGGTGCGCCGCTACCCGAGGTCCTCAAGCCTGTGCGGCAAATGCCATACAGCAGCTATCACCTCGACATCAGCGACATCCCCTACAGCGACTATCCAGCGCTCAAAGTCGCAGTGGAGCTGCGGACCTCCAGCGGCCAGAGCCCGGCCGGCAGTATCGGCGTGGATGTGACCTGGAAGGGCGACCCGATGCAGGTGTGCGTGGGCACCCAAGCCCCGCCCGCTCCCGACTGCCAAACCGTGGCCACGCTGAACGTCAAGTCCACACTTTTGGGCAGCAGCGTCAGCGAAGCGCTGACGGTCAGCAAGGTCCTGTCCCCCGGTGGCCTGAGCAGCGGCTTCTCGGCCATGGCGTCGCCCACCTCACAGCGCGCGGTACTCAGCGACAAAGGCCCGCGAGACCCCAAGACCTCGGTGGTGCAGGGCCGCTGGGCGCTGCAGCAGTTCAGTGGCGACTTGTGGGCCTTCGGCTTGACACCCACAGGCCAAATTGACAGCTCGGGCTATCTCTCGGCCCAGGCTGCCACCGCGGCGCCCGATGCGCGGCCCATGTTCACGGCGGGTGTGGCGGCCAATGGCGTGCAGCCGGTGCAGCCTTTGACGTGGGCCAACCTGAGCGCAGGCCAGCAAGCCGCGCTGAACCAAAGCTTGTCAGGCCAGGCCGACACGCTGGGCGCCGCGCGCCTGGCCTATTTGCGCGGCAGCGACGGTGGCTTCAGGCCTCGCGGCGGCAAGAGCCTGGGTCCGGTCATCAACTCCAGCCCGGCCGTGTTGTTGCCCACAGCAACGCTGAGCCTGAACGAGCGCAGCTACCCGGGCTACACAGCCTATCGTGCTGCTGTCACGCGGCCCCACCCGATCGCCTTGTTTGGGGGCAATGACGGTGCACTGCATGCCTATGAGGTGCGCCGTGGTGAGCTGCGCGAGGCTTGGTCGTTTGTGCCGGATGTGATGCTGCGCCGCGCGGCGAACTATGCGGACGCGGACCTGGCGGGGATTCGCGCCAACCCTTTCTTTGTGGACAACATTCCGATGGTGGGCCATGTGAACGCGGGGGCGGCTCTGGGCTGGCGCGCGGTGGCGGTGATGACTTATGGCCGCGGGGCCCGCGCCATCACGGCGCTGGATGTGACAAAGGCGGACTTGGGCCAGGGCGCGGGGGTGCTGTTTGAGTACAGCAATGTGAGTGACCCGGCCTTGAAGGACTTGGGCTACATCATCAGCCAGCCGCTGAGCAACAACGCCTTGGTGTCGCAGCAGTTGGTGCAGTTGGCCCACGGTACAGGTGCCCATGCCGGCCGCCGCTCTGCGGTGCTGGTGGGCAATGGCATCCACAGCAATGACGGCAACGGTGGGGCCGCGGCCAGCGGAACGGGCAAGGCGGTGCTGTATGCGTTTTACCTGGACCAAGACGGCGCAGAGCGCTGGCAGCGCTGGGCCGTGGATGAGCTGTGGGCCGGTGCGGCCAGCGAGCCGGGCCTGAGCGTGAACAACGGCTTGAGCACGCCCACGCCGGTGGATGTGGACGGCGATGGTCGGATCGACCTGGTGTATGCCGGTGACTTGCAGGGCAATGTCTGGCGCTTTGATGTGCGCAACCCAGCGGCGGCCCGTGTGACGCGATTGTTCAAGACCGAGGCCCAACAGCCCGTGACACAAGCCCCGTTTGTGACGGCCAACCCGCTGGCCGCCGGCTGTGGCTCGGCCGATGCAGATGGTGCAGACGCAGAGGCGGGCACTGCAGCCAAGCGCTGCTGGCAGGTGGTGTTTGCCACGGGGGCGGCCATCTCGCCGCTGCAGGGCTCGGCCAATGTGGCCACGCAGTCAATCTACGGCGTGCTGGACAAGGGCACAGGGGCCACGGTGGCAAGGGGGCAGCTCACGAGCTTGCCGTTTGCCCTGAACCAGGTGGTCAACGGTGTGGAATACCGCGCTTTGCAGCCCACCACGGTGGACTACCAGGGCGGCGCATTAGGCTGGGTGCTGGACCTGCAAGCCTTTGAGCATGGCGTGGGTGCGCCACGGGTGCAGCCGACGGGCTTGGTGATGTTCTCGTCGGTGCGGCCGGTCACGCCCGACCGGGCGGTGAATGTCTGCATTGGCCCGCGCTCTTGGCTCAATGAGGTGGACCCGCTCCATGGCTACAGCGCGCTGGTGCCGTTTGACATCAATGGCGATGGCCAGATCAACGCCCAAGACCGGCTCAACCCCGACAGCGCTCAAGCCCTCAGCCCTGCGGGCATGGCGGTCAGCGGCGGGCAGTTTGGGCCGCCAGCCGTGCTGCAAGCGGCCTCTACCCAGGCGCAGCAGATGTCGCTCTTGCTGCCCAGTTTGGGGCAGGACACCGGGCAGGCCAATTCGTGGTCGGGCGGCCCCGGCCAAGGTGGGGGCAGCAGCCCCGCGCCAGGCTCCAACAGCACCGCCTTGACCCACGCCAAGCCGGCCAAGCTGGGCCGCATGACCTGGCGCGAGGTTTACTGAGTTTTGAGATTTAGTCGCAGCGATGATTCTTTGCAACTTGTGTCAGGTGCGCTGCTCCGTGCCGCTCACCAGCCCCAGAAGAAGCAGGATTGCTGCACATAACGCAGGGAAAAACACTGCACAAGGTATGCCGAGATAGTTACGTATTGCAACAGTGACAGCCTTCCAACCCCCCTAGAAGTGGGGATAAATTCCGTGCCATGTTGTGAGTTGATCTCGATAATTCATAGCAATTCATCCGTTAGCTCTCATTTTTGAGTAAGCGCCGCGGAATGTGCTGGTGACCCTTGAGCTGTACCGTCTACCAACCGTCCTATGAAGCCCTACGCCTTTTGTGCCCCGCTGGCCCATGTCTTGAGCAAGCCCTCGCTGATGCGACAGGCGCAGCTGACCCTAGACCCCTTGAGCTTGGGGCCGCTGCTCCAGGCGCTCATGCACTCAGACACCCTGAGCGTGTGCGGCAGCACCAGTGGCCGCTGCGGCGACCGGGTGACCGTGCTGGTGAACAACCTCCCCGTGCGCGGCTCAGTCGATGAGCGGGGTCGCTTCGCCGTGGCGGTGCCGGTGGCGCAACTGATGGCCAAGCGCACGCCGACCTTATCGGCGGTGGTCATTGCCACCGACGACCAAGGCACGCCCGCCGTCGCGAGCGGCAGCCTGACGCTGCCGGCCGCTGAAATGCGCAGGGCCTGGGCCCACCGCAGCCGCGCCGGCCTGCACCTGGCCGCCACCGCCTGCTTGGCCGGGGTGAGCCATGCATAAGCCTGTTCAGCAGCCCGTATCGCGCCCCTGGCTCCAGGTGGTGAGCCACCGCCTAGCAAGGGGCTGGGCCGCCTTGCGCAAGCTTCAAGCCCAGCGCCGCGCCAGCCCCACCGCACAACCCAGCCCAGGCGCCGTCAGCATGGCAGCAGCCGCTCAGTGCGAGGCCTGGCTGGACATGGAACAACTGGTGGACTTTTACATGGCCCTGGGCATGACCAGCGCCGCTGTGGACACCCTGACCGAGCACCTGAAGGCAGCAGACTGGGCCGGCCCGCTGCCCTACCTGAAGCTGATGGAGATCCATGCGCAAGACGACAACCGCAATGCCTATCTGCTGACCAAGACGCTGCTGGAGCAACGCTATGCCATGGCCGTGCCCGATTGGCCCCGCGCCGTGGCGAGCGCCAGCCGGCCAGCGCGTCTGCAAGGCACGGCGCCTGGCAGGCCGCGCCCGGCCAAACTCAGCCCCCGAAACAGCACCCGCAAGGTATCGCTCTAAACCACCCCAAACCCCTTTCAAACCGGCCCCTTGGTAAATTTCCAAGGGGCCGGTTTTATTTTGTATCGCCTTCATGATTGACATTTATTGACCCTGACAAAAAACGTCACCCACCCCTGCACCACGGCTGCCAAAAATTGTCAGACACCTGCAGATTAATGCCCATGCAGAGGGATTTTTCAAGCCGGAAGACAAATACCCAAGCTGGCATGAATCTAGCTTAGTTCAACGCATCTCCATTTCCACGCTGCGAGCGCCCTGATGTTGTTGATCTGACCGCCCATCTCCTCTGAAAAGCCACTCTGACAGCCCATGTCATTGCCAGCAAGCCTGGCGACGACAGGGCGGAGTGCAGCCGCCCACATTTGAATCGAAATTATTCGAGGCCCCGTCACGTCTGAGGATATTAAAACATGCGCCATTCATTCCATTTTGAAATATCACCTAAATCACGCCAGAAAACTCGTCGGGCGGCTTTGGTGATTTGCGGATTCACCGTACTTTTGGGTTTGCAGGCCTGCGGTGGTGCAGCGCCAGAAACCAGTGGTCCCACGGCGGCCGATTTGCAAAAAGATTGGTCTCACCAAGGCGACGACCAACACCTCATTCACCCCAAAAAGGCGCCCCAATGAAACGCACTCCCTTGATCTTCGTGGGCGGCGCTGCCGCCCTTGGCACCGTGGCACTGGCCGCCACCTTGGCCGTGGTGGGCTTTATTGATGACCTGCCGCTGCCTGTGCAAGGCACCGGCACGCTCAAAGGCGCGGTGCAGTTGGCGCAATCGCATGCGGTGATGCCGCGCGATAACGATGCCATGAGCCTGCCCAAAACCGTGCAGGATCGGTCTGCCCTGGTGATCTACAGCCCCAATGCGGCCGATGGCGCCTTGCGCAGCTTGAAGCTGACTGCGCAGGTCGGCACGCAGGTCTTGGGCACCTTGGAGATGGCGCCACCGCCCAAGTTCCCGAAGTCCGATCAGCACAATGTGAGCGACACCCAAGTGGAGTACGCCACCAAGGCCTGGAGCGTCAACTTGCCCTGGCACTGGGTGAAGCCAGGCCTGACCTTGCAGATCGCCAGTGACACAGGCTTGCAGCAGACCGTCTCCAACATCGAGATAGGCGCGCCCTCCGAGCTAGTGTTGCAACACATTCGGGTGGGCATGCTGACCCGCCCACCCGGGGCCACGCTGTTAGAAACCAACCCAGCCTTGGCTGCGGTGGACTACTTCCAAAAAATTCCTGTCTCCCGCTTATTGGTGTCGCAATACCTGCCCGTGCAGTTCAACCGCGTGACGCTGCCCGATGGCACGGTCTACACCAAGGCCAGCCCCAGCGCCGCCGACGTCCATAGCGGCGACATGCGCGAACACATCGGCAAGGCCTTGGTGTCGGTGGGCATCAACTTGGCCAACTACGGCATTCACAGCTCACCGGGCAGCTCGCAGAACCAACCGGGCTACTACGCCCAGGTGGTGGTGCACCATCAAAAAGGCAACTACACCAGTGGGGTGGTGAGCCACGGCTTGAGTGGCGGCAATGGCATGGCCACGCTGTGGGACACCACCGGCAATGAGTTCAGCCATGAGTTAGGTCACAACTTTGGCCTCGGGCACTACCCGAATGGATTCGCAGGCTCGGTGCACAGCCGTCAATCAGGCTGGGGCTACGACGCCTATCGCCATCGCATGATCGGCAATCTGGAGTGGGGCCATAGCGAGGCACGAGAATTCTTTGGCCAGCCCGTGGGCCGCTTTGCCTCCAGACCCTATGGCTTTGACGCCATGGCCGGCGGCGGGCCGATGGGGACCGTCTCGCGCTACACACAGCACACGGGCTTTGCCGCCAACTGGATTCAAAAGGCCCTGAGCAGTTACGGCGTCGTCGATCTCAGCAGCAGCACGGGCTGGCGCAAGTGGGACGAGCCCAGCAAGACCATGGCGGTGCTCCATGATGCCAACCGCCGCAAACCCACCGCTGTGGTGCGCGACGGCGTGCTGACCTTGGTGGGCTATTACGACCCTCAGGGCACTTTGCCCAGCACGATCTACCCGGGCCTTTGGGGCACCTATGGCATGACCTATGCCTCCGAGCAGGTCGCGCCCACGAGCAATGCTTGCCGTGTGGTGGTGCAGGGGGCGCCAGGCAGCAGCCCTTGGGTGGCAGCGCTGGCAGCCTCGCGACTGAACAGCGCGGAGATGAACAAGTTCCACATCAATGTGCCGCTGAGCATGAACCCGAGCAGCGCGACGGTGGAGTGTGCCCGCTCAGGCAGCTGGACCCGCCTAGCCAGCGCCACGCTGCAAAAGCCGGCACAGTTCAAGCCGGTGTTGACGGAGGTCGGCCGAGCCGAGGGCTATGCCGCCATGGCCCAAGAAAACGCCGGTCTGAAGAACCTGGTCGGCGCCGCGAACCTGCCGCTGAGCTCGCTCAACGAGCTGCGCTCTAACCTCCAGCACCACAGAGGCCCGATCCTGGCCTGGCGCGCCAACGACGTCAACGCTGAGGGCGGCCGGGTGTATGAGTACGCCAACCCCTACAACGGCGACACCGAGTTCTTTGTGCTCAAGCGCAGCGGACCTTATGGCTACTTCCCGACCAACAAAACGAGCAACCACAGTTGGAAGTTCCTGGGCACGGCCTCTGAGGTGGTCAACCCTCAACCCAACCCTTTGACCCTGCGCCAACAAGCGCAGCCCACTGCCGATGCCGCCGTACTGAGCTACTACAAGGCCAGCAGCCTGGCCCCATGGAGCGGCAGTGGCCGCGGCACGGTGGGTGCGGTGTATGTCTATGACAACCCCTACACCCAGCAGCGCGAGTACTTCCAGCTCAAGACCTCGAACTACGGCTACTTCCCCATCAACCAGCAGTCCAACCGCCATTGGGACTACTTGGGTAATGCCCGCGGCATTGAGCAAATCCTGCGCACCCGAGATGAGGCCATCCTGGATGCCGCCGTCCTGCAGTGGTGGGGCAAGGATCAACTCTTCTCGTGGGGCGAGGGCGGCACCTCTGGCCAGCCCGGCTGGCTCTACAAGGGGGGTGGCGACTACTTCATGCTGAAGAGTCGGGCCTATTGGTACTACCCCACCAACCGCGCTGACAACGAGGACTGGAAGTACCTCGGCAGCCAATAAGCCTGGACAAAGTGAGGCGGGCCCGCAGCCGCCTCACACCCTGCACCGCCCCAGCACATCGGATGAGTTCGAGGCCCCACCACGTCTGAGGAGTCTGACCCATGAATGCCCCTCTTTATCTCCAAACCCTGCTTCAGCGTGCGCAAGAGTGCAGCACGCCCAAGCCCGCAGAGCAGCCGCCCCACGGGCTCACTCTGAATGAATCGGCGGAGTTTCTGCTGCAGAAGGTGGCCTGGGATGAGGTGATCGCCTTGGGTCAATCGACGGTCTTTGGCGCCACCGAGGAAGTCTCTATGTGGAGCAGCTTGGCAGAGGACTGGAACGCAGCTCTGCCCCCACAGCCAGTGCTCAAAGACGTCCAGATTGAGGGCTCGATGGTGACCATGACCTTTGACAAGCATTTGCCTGCGGGTCATGAGATTCCTGAGATCCGCCTCAACGGCCAGCGTGCCGAGCTGGTGGTCTTGGACCGCGAAGCACTGACCCTGGGTTTTGACACCGCACCCGACCTCGCCTGCCTCTTTGAAAGACAGAACAACGTGAACTTAAGTGACGACACTGACAAGGTGTGGCTGAGCACCGTGGGCTTTGCCCTCAGCGACGGACTGATGGTGTGTGACCCCGTGGCGCAGCCCGAGCGGGTGCAGGACTTCCTGCTCGGTGAGGACCAGTTGGTGATCACCGACTTGCTGGTGGACGTGTGGGCGCCCGGTCAAAGCCTGCAGCCCTGGTTGGACTTCACCCAAGAGGGCCTGGACGGCGTGCTGCGCGTGGACGAATCCGGTCAAGGGGATTTCAGCCAAGCCCTGCACATGACCTTGGAAGACTTCTATCGCCACAACGCCCACATCACCAACTTGAGCGCAGACGACCTGCGCCAGTTGGGCGGCTTTGACCTCTGACGCAGCCCTAACGCCTGGAGACACCGCGATGCGGCACTCGATAGCTTTGCCCTGGATGGCGGCCGCCCTGATGGGCGCTGCCACACACGCCCACAGCCTGGAGATGGGCCCGGTCACTGCGCACGCCGTGATGGGCGAGCCACTGCGCCTGGAGATGCCTCTCCACCTTTCCCCGCGCGAGCGGCTGCGGGCCGATTGCGTGACGGCCGATGTGCAAGTCGGCGAGCGCCTGCTGAGCGGCGCTGAGGTGCCGGTGGCACTGAGCCCCACTGGCGCAAGCCGCACCTGGCAGCTCCAGATCAAGACCCGCGACCCGATCACCGAGCCCGTGCTGGAGGTGACGATCAGTGCGGGCTGCCAGCAGCGCGCCTGGCAAAAAATGACCGTGCTGGCCAGCCCGCCAGGGGCCATGTCTGTGCCCCAAGTTCAGCACGTGAGCGAGCAGTGGGAGACGAGCTTCAAAGCGCCTGCTGCCCCACCCAAGGCCTGGGCCGCAGTGCTTGCCCCCTGGGGGCCCACCTCCGCAGGCAGGGCGCAGGCCAGCCCTGCAGGCTTGAAGCTGGATGCGGAGCCCACCCTCTGGTCTGGCATGGCGGAGCTGCCCTCCAAGTTCTCGACCCAAGTAGCCAACCTGGAGCAGGCCATTTCCGCCTTGCGCCACACCCAAGAGAGGGCGCGCGCAGAGTTGAAGGACTTGGAGCAGCGATGGGAGCGGGCGCAAGCCGACAACGAATGGCTGCGCGGCCTGAGCGCGGCAGTGCTGCTGTTCGTGGCCATCGCTGGGCGCTTGCTCTGGCGTACCCGCCCTACCGGCTTGGCCTCTGCGCCGATGCTGGCGCCGCTGCCTGAACCGTCCACCCTTGAACGCCAAGAGGACTTTTACTTTGCGCTGGGACAGGCCCATGCGGCCGGGGGCGGCGCCGTCACGGGCCTGCCAAACGGGCCGCTTCCAGCGCACACCTCCGACTGCTCCCACCCGGCACCCGCCCCCGAACGCTGGTTTGCCCGGGCCTGAACGCCCCGCAGCACCCCAACCAGCGCCTTGCTAGCCCACGTTGTTTTCAGCCCCCGCTGAAACCCCGCATCAGCCGCCCCAGATTGAGAGCCTTGCCATGAAGAACGCCCCGTCCTCCAAACTCACGACCAAGAAGAGCCTCGTGCCCGCCGCGCTGGCCGAGAAGTTCATCGAGCTGCCCGCGGCACTGCTGAAAGCTGACAAGAACGCAGCCGCAGCAGCGGCAGCGGCAGCATCAGCTGATAACGCGCAAAGCGTGGAGGCCGCACCGGCGGGCGCACTGAGCTACACCAACGCGTTGCTGGAGTCGTTGGCCTCTGCGCCAGCCAGCGGCGCACGCGGCCGGGCGCCCGGCGCTGCTGTCAAGCCCAGCATTCAAGTCGATCGATTGACCGCTGACAACGTGCTCAATGCCCAAGAGGCCGAGGGCATGGTGACGGTGACCGGCAAAACTTCCGGCGCGCGCGTGGGCGATGCCGTCACGCTGACAGTCAATGGCGTGACCTACAGCGCCGCGGTCAGTGCCTCCGGCGAGTTTGCGGTCAAGGTCAAGGGCAGCGACCTCGCCGCCGACAGCGACCACAAGATTCAAGCCAGCCTGCAAACCACCAGCAGCGCCGGGCAGACGCTGCTTGCCAGCAGCAAGGGCCCTTACTACGGCGTCGTGGTCGACGCACCCAAACCCACCATCCAGCTGGACAGCATCACCGCCGACAACGTGCTCACGGCAACCGAGGCCCAAGGCAGCGTCGTCGTGAGTGGCGTCACCACCAACGCTCGATGGGGCGACAGGGTCTCCCTGACGATCAACGGCGTGAGCTACACCGGCAAGGTGGGAGCAGGCGGCAAGTTCTCGATCAAGGTCAATGGCAGTGATTTGCTGGCCGATGCCGATCACCGGGTCGATGCCCAAGTGCTTGCGACTGACTCGGTGGGCAACACCGGCACCGCGACCGTGCTGGGTGCTGCCTATGGCATCCCTGCGCCGGCGCCGGCACCCACGCCCACGCCCACGCCCACGCCAACGCCAGCGCCTGCACCAGTTCCTGCACCAGTTCCTGCACCAGTTCCTGCACCAGTTCCCGCGCCAACGCCTGCGCCCGCGCCAAGCCCGATCCCAACACCGGCGCCCACGCCCGCACCAGCGCCGGTTCCAGCGCCTGCGCCAACGCCGGCGCCTACACCCACGCCGGCACCGACGCCTGTGCCCACTCCGGCACCCACTCCAGCACCGACGCCTGCGCCTGTGCCTGCGCCTGTGCCTGCGCCTGCGCCTGTGCCGGCTCCCACTCCAGCACCCACACCGGCTCCAACCCCTGCCCCTGCGCCGGCCCCCACTCCAACGCCTGTCCCGGCGCCTGCTCCCACGCCAACGCCCGCACCTGTACCGGCGCCGGCACCCACGCCGGCCCCCGTACCGACGCCTGTCCCCACACCTGCGCCCGCCCCCACACCTGCGCCCGCCCCCGCGCCGGTACCGACACCCGCGCCAGTTCCCACACCGACACCCGCGCCCAGCCCGGTCCCCACGCCCACGCCCACGCCCACGCCCACGCCCACGCCCACGCCCACGCCCACGCCCACGCCCACGCCCACGCCCACGCCCACGCCCACGCCCACGCCCACGCCCACGCCCACGCCCACGCCCACGCCAACGCCAGCGCCAGCGCCAGCGCCAACCCCCGACGCACCACCCGCACCCGCGCCCAACACAGGGCCGGCCCCCGTGGCGGCCATCAGCCTGCACGCCATCAGCCCCGACAACGCCTTGAGCCGGTCTGAACAGCAAGGCATGGTCGCCATCACCGGCGCCACCGCCGGCACGCGCGCCGGCGATACGGTGACCTTGACCATTCACCACAGCCGCTATCAGGGCACGGTGGACGCCAAGGGCCGCTTTGTGGTGGACGTGCAAGGCAGCGACCTGGCCGCCGACGCGGACCAGAGGATCGAAGCCACCGTAGTGGCCAGCACCGCCGAGAGACTGACCAGCACGGCCAGCACGCAAAGCAGCGTCTATGGGCGCTCCGGGGTCAGCCTGGGTGCTCTCTCCGGTGACAACGTCACCCATTTCGGTGAACCCGTGTCCTTGTCCGGCACCGCAGCCCCAGGCGCCACGGTGACCCTCAGCCTGGGCGGCGGCCACACCCGGCAGCTCACCGCCGACGCCGGCGGCCAATGGAGCCTAGCCGCCACCACGGCCCCTGCCACCACGCGCTATGTGTGGCTCTATCAGCAAACCCCTAACGACCCCTACAACGCTTGGTCGGTGGGCGAGGTGGTGGTGATGAGCGGCGGCGTCAACGTGGCCGCGGGCAAGCCCGCGACGATGTCATGGAGCAGGGCCACCACCACCGCCCTGACAGACGGCAACTTGAGCACCTATGCGGAGGTACAAGGCAGTGGGCGATGGATGCAGATCGACCTGGGACAGGCCGTGGCGGTCGACAGCATTCAGGTGGCACCGCGCGGCGATTGGCCCTGGCGGCTGATCGGCACGCAAGTGGTGCTCTCCAACACCGACGCCGCCACGCAAACGCCCAGTGCCATGCTGACCCTGGCCGAGAGCAGCTTGCTGCCGCGCCTCACGCAAGCCGCCACCACCACGCTGCAGGTGCTACCTCTTGAATCGGGCACGCACTCCATCATGGCCAGCAGCCTCAATGCACAAGGCCAGTTGGACAGCGACGTGCAAATCATTTCTGTAGGCCCCAAGAATGCGCTCTACTTAGCCCTCGACCCCTTGACGGGCGACCAGCACATCAACGCCCGCGAGGCCGCTGGCCTGGTGACCCTGACCGGGGTTGCGGCCAACGCCAAGGCGGGCGACCTCGTCACGCTGAGCGTGAACCAGACCCGCTACCAAGGCGCGGTGGATGCGAGCGGGCGCTTTGCCATTGAAGTGCGCGGCAGTGACCTCGTGGCCGACGCCGATCAGCGCGTGGACGCCACCTTACGCAGCACCACAGCAGCAGGCCAGGTGCTGACCCAGCAAGCCAGCAGCGCGCCCTACAAAGTAGACACCCAAGGGCCGAATGCCACGCTGCGCTTGGACGCCGTCACGGCAGACAACACGATCAACACCGCAGAAGCTGCAGGACGCGTCGCGCTGACCGGCAGCGGCACCGGCGCACGCGCAGGTGACCGGGTCAGCCTGCAGGTGAACGGCGAAAGCTATCACGGCACCGTCCAGGCTGATGGACGCTTCAGCGTCTTGGTCAAGGGCAGTGACTTGGCGGCAGATGCGGACAAGCGCGTGGACGCCACGTTGGTGGCCAGCGATGCTGCAGGCAACACCAACAGCGTGACGGCCATTGGCGCAAGCTATGTGCTGAACACCACCGCACCTGCAGCCACGTTGCGCTTGGACGCTGTCTCGGCGGACAACGCGTTGAGTGCGAGTGAATTGGCCGGCAATGTGACCTTGACGGGAACAGCCACCAACGCCCGCGCCGGCGATGCAGTCAGCCTGACCATTAACAAGGTGGTTTACACGGGCAGCCTGGACGCGGCCGGGCGCTTTGCCATCGAGGTCCAAGGCTTCGACCTGGCCCAAGATGCCGACAAACGCATCGACGCCACCTTGGTGGCCAGCAATGCAGTGGGCAACACCAGCACGGTCACAGCCGCCAGTGCCGTCTATAGCGTCCCCGCCGCAGCGCCCACCACGCACGCCACCGTGGGCTACGGAGACCCCATCGTCTTGAGCGGTGATGCGCAAGCACGTTCTACCGTCAACATCAGCCTGCCCGACGGCAGCACGCGTCAAGTGCAGGCGGACAGCGCCGGACACTGGAGCACCACCGTCACGGCCGCCCCGCCAACAGCACGCTATGTGTGGCTCTACCAAGCCACGCCGCATGACTATTACAACGCCTGGTCGGTGGCCGAGGTCTCGGTGATGAGCCGTGGCGTGAACGTGGCGGCAGGCAAGCCCACCACCATGTCCTGGGCCACAGGCAGCACCACCGCCTTGACCGATGGCAACGCTCGCAGCTATGCCGAAACCTCGGGCAACGGGCGTTGGGTGCAGATCGACTTGGGCACAGCGATGCCGGTGGAGTCCATCCAAATCACGGCGCGCCCCAACTGGAGCAACCGCGTCGAAGGCACGCAGGTGGTGCTGTCCAACACCGATGCCAGCACCCTGCCACCCATGGCCATGCTGAACCTGCCGGGCGCTTATGTGAGCGCGCCCTTGGCCAACGCCAATGCTCAGACCTTGAGCATGATGCCGCTAGCAGAAGGACCGCTGAGCTTTGGCATCACCTCGACACTGGCCAATGGCAGCAAATCGCTCACCACCCAGGTGTTCACGCTGGACGGCACCCCACCGGCCAAGCCGCTGCTGACCCTGGCCGAAGACACGGGCATGAGTGCCAGCGATGGCATCACCGCCAATGGCACCGTGGAGGTCCGCCTCGATGGTGGCCAGCGGCAAGCATGGTCCTTTTCGCTGGATGGTGGCAAAACTTGGCTGCCTGGAGAGGGCACGAGTTTTGTGCTGCCCGAGGGCCGCTACGCCGCCCAACAGGTGTGGGTCAAGACCAGCGATGCGGCGGGCAATGTGGCCCTATCGACCTTGCCAAAAGCCATCGAGGTGCAGAGCAAGGCCTTGTCGAGCTGGATAGAGACCGACCTGCATGCCTTGGTGCCCGAGGGCCTGCCCCTGACGGACACCACGCCGACGCTGCACGGCCAGTTGGGGGCCGCATTGGCCGCTGATGAACGCGTCGCCGTCTATGTAGACGGGGTGTTCAAAGGGGCCGCCAACGTGATCGGCAAAGACTGGTCTTACGACTTTGACGCCCTGTCCCTGCAAGCCCACCGAGTCAGTTGGCGTATTGAGGGCCAGACCGCCAACGGATGGGTGAGCAGGTCTGCGGACCACTCGCACACCTTGACGGTCGTGGCCCCAGGAACACCGGTCTACTTCAACCGGGCCGATGTCGAGCGCGGCCTCACCTTCAGCGGTGAAGCCGAGCCCTTTGCCAAGATTCGGGTCTCACTCGGCGACAAGGTCAATGCGGTCGTGACCGCCGATGCCCAAGGCCGCTGGAGCAGCAGCTTCTACAAGCAAGAGTCGCTGTATGGCCACAGCATTCCCACAGACCCTGACCCGCTGGTGAAGATTGAGCTGATGAACGCCACGGGCGCGATGGTGAGCAAGCCGCTGTATGAGCAGCAAGTTCATATCGACACCAGCAGCCCTGTGCTGACGGGCAGCAGTGTGCACAGCCTGGGTGACTCCACGTCTCTGGCGCCTGGGCAGCGCGTGAGCCTGACGCTGAACTTCAGTGAAGACCCGGGCCAAAGCTTCAGCCTCAACAGCCTGCGCTGCTTTGGCGGCACGCTCAGCGAGCTTTCGGGCACCGGCCAGCAGCGCACGGTCACCTTCACCGCCGGTGCGGTGACCGTCGCCACCGAGGCGTTTGTGGAATTGCTGCGTGGTGAGTTGAAAGACCCTGCGGGCAATCCCAGCCCCAGCGCCCAGCGCTGGGCCTGGAACTTGCCCCTGGACAGCCAAGCGGCGCTTCACCCCAGCAGCCAGCACTTTGAGGTGAGAGCAGGCAAAGCCGTCAGCCTGGATCTGCGCGATCCGGGCGTCAACTTAGACAGTGCCGATTGGCAAGTCCGCATCAGCGGCGTGCCTGCAGGGGCCAGCCTCAGCCATGGCGTGTTGAACCAAGGCACCTGGACCGTGGCAGGCCGCGACTTGGCGGACTTGCGCCTGCTCACCACCGACAGCCAGCAGGGCCGTGTGACGCTGACCACCACCTATGAGCGCAAAGACGCCCTCGGCCGCTGGCAGGCCGTGTCGCAAGCGCGCATCCATGGCGAGATTGATGCGTGGTTGGGTATTGAGGATGTGAACGAGGTGGAGGACTTCTCCAATTTGGGCCAGTTGGAAGAAGCCTGGAACCTGGGCTTGACCGGCCTGAGTGGCAAGGGCATCAAGGTCGGCATCAACGAGGGCACCAGCGTCAACCTCTATGACACTGCAGCCTTCGACATGGGACGCGTAGAGGCAGGCACCCATTTCGGGAACAACTCCGGCCACCATGGGCATAACACCGGCCTGCGCATGGCCGGCTCTTTGACAGGCAGCTTCACCGGCCCGGCCTATGACTCCACCATCAAGTGGACCAATGGCGATGTCAGCGGCCTGGATGTCACGAATTGGAGTGTGGCGACCAGCGGCTTCCTCAACAACACGTGGAATCTGTCGGTGTGCACCACAGGTCGGGGCGGCCTGGGGACGGTGTGGGTGATTTCTGCCGGCAACGATAACGGTTTGGATAACACCGCCATGAGCGTGGATACCAAGAACCCCATCGCCATCGCTGCAGCCTCGCTGGACAATTTGTCAGGTCAACATGCGGGGTTCTCGACATCCGGGCCTGCGGTGTGGGTGGCCCATGCGGGCTGGGGTGGTACCAGCTATGCCAGCCCCGGCTTGGCAGGACAGGTGGCCTTGGTGTTGCAAGCCAACCCGGGCCTGGGCGTGCGCGACGTGAAGAACATCCTGGCTCAGGCCGCCACCTACTTGCCCACTGACACGCCCACGAAGGGCTTCGGCATGAATGGCGGCGACACCTTCAACGGTGCAGGCTTCCACTATTCCAATGATGTGGGCTTTGGCTCCAGCAATGTCTACAACGCAGCGCGCCTGGCCAAAGATTGGCTGCGCCAGGGCGAAGCCAGCACCCTGCAGCGCGGCTGGGAGACACAGTCTGCCGTCGCCCAGACCACAGCCACCAGCATCTCGGCCAGCGCCCGCACGGCCACCACGGTGAGCATCACGGTGACCGACGATGTGCGTCTGGAGGCCTTGCAGTTGCGCCAGTTCTTGAACAGCAGCAGCTTCGACAAGATGCGGGTCTGGATCACCTCGCCCGCAGGCACCACCAGCGAGCTGACTGAGGGCAATGCCTGGATCACCAAGGTCAATGAGACCTTTGATCTGACCACGCACAAGTTCTTTGGCGAGTCGAGCAAGGGCACGTGGACGGTGCGCTATGAGCACACCCAAGATGTGTCGGCCCCCTCGACCTTGAGCAACGTGAGCCTGAAGTTCTTCGGCGATGTAGCCCCCACGCTGGACCGCTATGTCTACACCGACCAATTCAACACGCACTTCGCAGCGGCTGATGCCGCCACGCAGAAAAAGATGCTGTGGCTGACGGATGGTGATGGGGGCACGGATGCGGTGATGGGCTCGGCCATGAACACCAAGATCGAGGTGGACCTGGGCCGCGGTGGATCAGTGAAGTTGCTGGACCGCAGCATCGGCATCTTGGGAGGCGCCGTCATCGAGAACGCCTTTGGCGGCGATGGTGATGATCTCTTGATCGGCAATGCGGTGCGCGGCAGCGTGCTGGGCGGCAATGCCGGGGATGACACGCTGATCAGCCGCGGCCATGGCAGCCGCTTAGAAGGCGGCGAGGGCTTGGACACCATCTGGCTGCAGCGTGGCGACACCGCGCTGGGCGGTGAAGGCGCGGATCGCTTCTTCTTCTATGAGCGCCAGCTCTCGTTCGCCAATGTGGGCGAGTTGAAACGCTCGGTCTCAGACTTTGATGCCGCCCTGGACTCGGTCTTCAAGGTCGATGCGCAAGGTGCGTTGCAGGTGGCCCGCTTTGGAAACAGCGGCGAGCTGCTGCGCTGGGACGCGGTGGCCGACACCAGCGTGCTGGCGGAGTTCGCCGCCATGCGCACCGCCGCCAAGGGGCCGGTGCTGATTGACATGACCGTCTCGGGCTCGACAGTCGGTTTGGTGTTTGACCAAGCACTGGCCACCGAGCCCCTGGACGCGCGCGGCTTCTCGCTGGGCAGCCAACAGGCGCAAAGCGTGAGCAGCGCAGACAACGTGCTGAACCTGGGCTTTGGGCAGGTGATCGGCTCGGGCGTGGTGCATCTGAACTTCGCGACCGATCAAATCCACAGCGGGCTGGGCCTGGGCTTTGATGCCAACCATGTGTGGGTGGGCACCAGCGGCCACGATGTCATCGATGCCAGCGCACAAGCCAATGGGAATGTGCTGTTCAGCCATGGTGGGCATGACACGCTGCTGGGCGGCGCGGGTGCCGACACGCTGTGGGTGCAAGGCGCCGACGGGGGCAACAGCCTGCGCGGTGGCGCCGGCGCCGACACCTTTGCGTGGAACGCCCCCGCGGGCACGGCCCAGGCCTTTGCCCAAGGCCAGGACGTGGTGTTGGACTTCAAGCTGGGCGAAGACCGCCTGATGCTGACCGACTTGTTTGCCGACGTGGTGGAGACACAGAGCATCGACCAGTGGCTGCAGCTCTCGCGCGAGGGGAATAGCGCGGTCTTGCGCGTTGACGACGACGGTGACGGCCAGTTCGACGCCGGCTTCAGCATCAAGCTGCAGGACTTCTACCTGCAGAACCCCACGATCTCCACCCTCACCTTGGAGGAGCTGCGCCGCCAGGGCGGCTTGGAGGGATGATGCAGGCCCGCCTCGTCCTGGCGGCTGGCCTGCTGTGCAGCGCCACGCAGGCCTGGAGCCTGGACTTCAGCGCCGAGGCCTCCAGAGCCCAACGCGGCGAGCCGCTACAGCTCAATGTGAGTGTTCAAACCGAGCCCGGGGAGACGCTGAGGCCTGAGTGCATCAAGGCGGACATCGTGGATGGCGAGCGTTTGCTCTGGGGCCCGGAGGTGACGGTGCGCCTCGACGCGGCCGGCGCCGAAGGGCACTGGCATGCGCTGCTGGAGACCCGCACCCCGATCACCCAGCCGCAGGTCAGGGTGACGGTCAGTGCGGGCTGCGACAGGCGCTTGTGGAAGCGCTACACCCTCAAAACCTTGCCCTCGCGCGATCCGGTAGCGCCCCGCGCCCACAGCACCCCGCCTGCACAGGAGCCGACCCTGATCGACTCTGAGGGCTGGGTTGTGGCAGGCGCCGCCGTGCTGCTGCTCGCTGCGGGTCTGGCCTGGCTCACACGCCACCCACTGGCGCGGCCTGGCCGGCCGATGGCCGCCCGCCTCTGCACCGCAGCGCCCGCCAAGCGCCCGCGCCCATCGGGCCAGGCACGCACCGCCACGCCACCAGCCCGCCCCGCCACCCCGCCGCCGAGCCCTCACGCGCCGCCGCCGCAACCTGCCGTCACGCAGCTCACGCGAGGGCCGGCACGCCCCGCGCTTGTGGAGCCCGAGCACCAGTGGCCGGAGGTCGAAGAACAAGCCAACACGCTGGCGGCCCAGGGTTTGCTCGGCACGGCAGTGGAGCTGGTGCTGAACTATGTGCGCAGCGCACGCCGAGCCCATCTGATGCCGTATCTGAAACTGCTGCAACTGCAGCGGCGACGCGGCGACCGCGCCGCCTTTGACGACACCCGCACTTTGCTGGAGCAAAACTTCAAACTGCATGCACCGACATGGTCGGGGCGACGACAAGCCTGTGCTGAGCTGCCCGAACCCTCTGACGGGCCTGCGGCTCCGCAGCCAGAGGCCACCGAGACGCCAAAGCGGCCACTCATGACGGGCTGACGGCAGTTCATCGCGGGGCTGCGCATGGGCTTTGGCCGTTGCGCTTTAATGGTCGCCATGGCCGACCTGCCCTCCCTGAGCTATCCCCGCCTGCGCCGCCTGGCCGTGCAGGCGGCGGTGCTGCGGGCGCTGCGGCGTTGGGGCATGTGGGGGCTGATGGCGCTGGGCCTGCTGGCAGCCGTCAGCAACACGCCCGAGGTGGCGCTGGCCGGGCTGGCGATGATGCTGGTGCCGCTGTGGTGGTCGAGCGGCCAAAGCGGTGGCATGGGCTGGCTGCAATGGGCCGGCGTCACGCTGCTGTATGCGCTGCTGGGCTGGGCATGGCTGCGGGCGTGGCGCTCGGCGGTGTGGCCCGCGCATTGGCGCGCCGCCGAAGCCAGCCTGCCGCTGCCCATGGCCTGTGTGCAGCGCACCGACCGGCACATGCTGGCGGTGGTGCTGGCCCCCTGGGCCGTGCTGCTGTTCACCGCCTGGGGCTTGCTGTGGGCTTGGCAGCCCGGCCCGGCATGGGCGCAGGCCAGCCGCGCGGCCTTGGGCCTGAGCCTGGCCTTGGGGTTGGGGCTGGCGGCGGCTGAACGCAGCCTGCGCCGCTGGCGGTGCCTTGCCCCACCGACGTGGGCGGGCGCTGCGCCAGCAAGCCCCAGGCCCACCACCTCTTGGTCACCTCGGCCGGCGGGTTGGGCCTTGGTGCTGGCCCCGCTGCTGCGTGGCTCTGCGCCGCTCAGCCTGCAGGCCTTGAGCGTGGGCCTGCTGATGCCCGCGTTAGCACTGGGTGGGGCCGCGTGGAGCCCCCACTGGGCCACCGCTTGGCTGTGTGGCGCCACCGCGGTGGCCCTGGTCTGCACCGCGCTGACCTTGCGCCGCTTGACACTCGAGTTGGCCGCGCTGCAGGCGGCCAGCACGGCGCTGCCATTGCCGCCAACGGTCTGGCATCACTGGCAGCGCGGAGTGGCTGCGCTGCCTGTGGCGTTGTGGGTGCTGTGCCTGGGGCTGGCCCTGGCCACGGCCACGCTGCCGCTACGCCCCGGGCCCACCCTGGGCTTGATGCTGTGCTTGGCGGTCGCAGGGGGCTTGGAGACGCATTGGCCGGTCAGCAAACCCGAGCACCACGCCAGCCGCTGGCTCTTGATGCTGTGCCTGTGCCTGGCCTGGGCCAGCGAACTCACCCCGACTTGATTCATGTCTTCACACCCACTCGGGCTGACCGTCAGCCACCTGATTTTTGGCTTCTCCCAGCGTCTGCTGTTGGCCGATTGGTCGGCCCACTTCGGCCCCGGCCTGACCTGGGTGCAGGGGCCCAATGGCTGTGGCAAGTCCACCCTGCTGCGCTTGATGGGCGGTGCGATCGCGCCCCAAGGCGGCACGCTCAGCATCAACGGTTGCCACGCGAGCCAAGACCCGCTGGCCTATCGCCAACAGGTGCTGTGGTTGGGGCCAGACCGCATTGCGTTCGACCACCTCAAGCCCTTGGAGTGGGCCGGCTTCATGGCCGGGCTCTACCCGCGCTTTGACCGCGCGGCTTTTGAGCAGCACTGGGACGCATTTGCGCTGGCCCCGCACCAACACCAGCGCATTGCGGCGCTCTCGACGGGCACGCAGCGCAAGCTGGCATTGGCGGTGGCCTGGGCTGCCCAGACGCCGGCACTGCTGCTCGATGAGCCGCTCTCAGGCCTGGATGCTGCCGCGCTGGCCCATGCCCAAGCCGTGTTGGCTGTGCGAGCGCAATCAACCGAAATGGTGACGGTGATCGCCAGCCATGAAGCGCTGCAGGCGACCGATGTCAGGGTCTTGGGTCTTTGAAGGCCCGCCTTCCATCACCTCATCTCTGCCTGTATGCCAATGCAGGCGCCGAGGATCTTGCGGGTCACTCTCGGTGATAGGGGTGGCCGTTGCGCAGGGTCCAGGCGCGGTAGAGCGCCTCGGCCAGCATCACGCGCACAAAGGCGTGGGGCAAGGTCAGGTCAGACAGCCGCAGGGTTTCGTCCGCTGTGGCCTTGAGGCTGGGATGCAGGCCGTCCGGCCCGCCAATGAAGAAGGCCACATCGCGGCCGTCGCCCAGCCAGAACTCCATGCGCTCGGCCAGTTGCACCGTGGTCATGCGGGTGCCGCGCTCGTCCAGCACCACGCGGCGCACGCCTTTGGGCACGGCAGCTTCGAGGCGTTGGGCTTCGGCCGCCATCATCTGCTCTGCGGAGCGTGAGCCGCGCGGCTCGGCCTTGACGGCCTTGAGCACCAAACGCGCTTCCGCTGGGAAGCGCTTGGCAAAGTCGTCATAAGCGGCGTCCGCCCAGGCGGGCTGACGCTGGCCCACCGCGGCGAGGATGATCTGCATAAAGCTCGCCTACGGTGAGCGCCTCACGAAAGCCGTTAGGCCTTGCGCTTGGGCGCCAGCTTGCCTGCGGTGACCGTCACGGCCTTGCGAGCCGCCGTCTTGGCCGGTGCCTTGGCGGCGGCCTTAGGTGCCGCTTTCGGTGCGGCTTTGGCGGGTGCCGCCTTAGGCGCTGCAACCTTGGCGGCGGGGCGGCTGCTGCCGGTCTTGGCCGCCACCTTGGCGGCAGCGGCCTTGAGCGGCGCCTTGGAGGCCGACTTGGTCACCTTCTTGCCGCTGGCCAGCACCACCACGGTGGTCACGGGCTCGGCAGCCTTGCGGCGGGTGGCAGGCGCCTTGGCGGCGGCTGTCTTGGCCGCCGCCGTGGTGCCCACGCTGACCTTGCGCGGTGCGCTGGGCTTGGCGGCCACTTTGGCCGCGGCCTTGGCCGGCGCAGCCTTGCCGGCAGCCGTTTTGCTCGCAGCGGCACCCAGGGCCGCTTTGCCGGCCGCCGAGGAGGCGGTGGACGCAGCCTTGCCCGGCTTGGCCGCTTTGGCATTGAGCGTCTTGCGCGCCACTTTCTTGGCGGGCTTGGCCTCGTCCTCGTCGTCCTCTGCGCCCTCGGCCTTGACCAGGCCCTTGGCAGCGCCCAGCTTGACGTTGACGGGCTTGCCGCCCCAGATTTCTTCGAGGTTGTAGTAGGCGCGGATGGCCGGCTGCATGATGTGGGCCACCGCCGCACCGCAGTCGACGATGATCCACTCACCGTTGTCCTCGCCTTCGGTGCGCATGATCTGCAGGCCCCGGCCCTTGACCGTCTCGCGCACGCTGGAGGCCAGCGCTTTGGTCTGACGGTTGCTGGTGCCTGAGGCGATGATCACGCGCTCAAAAAGCGCCGAGAGATGCTCGGTGTTGTAGACGACGATGTCTTGGGCCTTGACGTCTTCGAGAGCGTCGACGATGGCGCGTTGGAGTTTACGAATGTCCATTCAGGGTGTGCCCTGGTAAAGGTGGTGATGGTCAATATAGCGCGCAACTCGGGTGCCGACCAGCGAATCCACCGGCTCGCCAGCCTTCACCCGCGCGCGGATCTGGGTTGAACTGATATCCAGCCTGGGCAAAGGCAGGGGCATGATGCGGTGTGGCAGCCCTGCCAGCACCTCGGAAGGCTCAGGCGCTTGCCCTTCTCGGCCCGCCACGGCCAAGGTCACCGCCGCCAGCAACTCGGCCGCCCCATGCCAGGTGTGAAGCCGGGCATATTGGTCTTGGCCGATGATGAGCACGATTTCCGCACCGGGGTGTTCAGCCTGCAATTGTCTGACAGTCACCAAGGTGTAGCTCGGGCCGCTGCGTTGGATCTCGCGCTCATCGAGTGCAAAGCCCGGCTCGCCGGCGATCAGCTCGGCCACCATGGCCGCGCGGTGCGGGCCGTGCGAGACCTCTTGCCCGGCCTTTTGCCAAGGCTGGCCGGCCGGCACCCACAGCACCTTGGCGAGGCCCAATTGCTCAAAGGCCAAGCGGGCCAGGGCCAGGTGGGCCAGGTGCGGCGGGTTGAAGCTGCCACCGAACAAGCCGATGGGCTGCACGGGGCCGTCCTCCAGGCCCGCCTCTGCACTCAGCCCCTCTGGCTGCGTCATGCGTCAGGGGCCCAGGCGGCCCAATCACGCGGCCGCAGGAAGTCGGTGTAGAGCCGGGCCTCGGGCGTGCCCGGCTCGGGCGCCCACTGGTAGCGCCACTTCACCTCGGGCGGCATGGACATCAGGATGGCTTCAGTACGCCCGCCCGACTGCAGGCCGAACAAAGTGCCGCGGTCAAACACCAGGTTGAACTCGACATAGCGGCCACGGCGGTAGGCTTGGAAGTCCCGCTCGCGCTCGCCATAGGGCGTGTCGCGACGCGCCTGGGCAATAGGCACCCAAGCGTCCAAGAACGCATCGCCGACCGCGCGAGTCATGGCAAAGCTGCCCTCGGTGCCCAGCTCGGCAAAGTCATCAAAAAACACGCCGCCAATGCCGCGCGGCTCTTGGCGATGCTTTAAGAAGAAGTATTCGTCGCACCAGGTCTTGAAGCGCGGAAAGAGACCCTCGCCAAAGGGTGCCAGTGCCTTTTGGCAGGTGCGGTGGAAATGCGCCGCGTCTTCTTCTTGGCCGTAATAGGGCGTGAGGTCCATGCCGCCGCCAAACCACAGCACAGGTTCGCGCCCTGCCGGCTTGGCCAGGAAGCAGCGCACGTTCATGTGCACGGTCGGCACATAGGGGTTGCGGGGGTGAAAGACCAAGGACACGCCCATGGCTTCAAAGGGTGCGCCCGCCAGCTCGGGCCGGTGCTGGGTGGCCGACGGCGGCATGGCCGGGCCGCGCACATGGCTGAAGTTGCAGCCGCCGCGCTCCAGCAGGCCGCCGTTTTCGACCAGGCGGGTGATGCCGTCGCCTTGCAGGCGCTCTTCCGGGCCGCGCGTCCAGGCATCGGTCACAAAGGGCGTGCCGTCCAGGGCTTCAGCCCGGCTGACGATGCGCTCTTGCAGGCCCAAGAAATAGGCGCGCAGCGCGGAAGAATCAAAACTCACATCAGCCTCGCTGTGTCATTTAAAACGAACCGGCCCGGCCAAGGCGGGCCGCTTGCCTTGCACATCGGCGTAGTAGGCGGCGATGAGCGGCAGGTCAATATCGGGGTTGCCGCTCAGGCGCAAGAAGTGGTCGACGCCCACGCGCTTGCGCTTGAAGTCGAACACCACCAAGCCCACCGGCACCTGGGCTTGCACGGCGACTTGGTAGAAGCCGGACTTCCAGTAAGGCACGTAGCTGCGCGTGCCCTCGGGCGTGACGGCCAGCCACAAGAGCTGGTCTTGAGCCTTGGCGGCGTTGAAGCGGTCGACCATGGAGCCGACCATGCCGTTGGCGCTGCTGCGGTCGACAGGCAGGCCCCCAAGCCAGCGCATCCAAGCGCCAAACACCGGCACCTTGAACAAGCTGTCCTTGCCCCAGAACTTGACCTGCATGCCCGTGCCCCACTTCAGCAGCAGGCCGATGACAAAGTCCCAGTTGGAGGTGTGCGGGTAGCCCAGAAAAACGCCCTGCTGGCTGGGCAGGCCTTGCCACACCAACTCCCAGCCCGCGAGCTTGAGCAAGGCGCGCGCCACGCCAAACCCTCGGGTTTGAATCGGCCGCTCTGTCAGCCACGGCGACAGCGCCACGGTTTGCGGCGTGCTGGCTGAGGCGGCGCGCTCAGCGCTTGATGAGGGCGCGGTGTCCAATGTCTGTGCGCCACTGCGCCCCGTTGAATTGAATCGGCGCCAGCGCGGCATAAGCATGCTGCTGGGCGGCTTTGACGCTGTCACCCAAGGCGGTGACGCACAAGACACGACCGCCGGTGACGGTGAGCTCACCGCCCTGCCAGGCCGTGCCGGCGTGGAACACCACCGCGTCCTCGGTGCCCGCCGGGTTGGCGGGCAGGCCGGTGATGACATCACCCTTGCGCGGTGCAGCGGGGTAGCCGGCGGCAGCCATCACCACGCCCAGCGCCACGCGGCGGTCCCATTGCAGCTCGACCTGGTCCAGCGTGCCGTCGGTGGCATGCAGCAGCACGTCCACCAGATCGCTCTTCAAGCGCATCATGATGGGCTGGGTTTCGGGGTCGCCCATGCGGGTGTTGAACTCCAGGGTCTTGACCTGGCCTTCGGGCGAGATCATCAGCCCGGCATAGAGGAAGCCCGTGAACGGCACCCCGTCTTTGGCCATGCCCGCAATGGTGGGCAAGATGATCTCTTGCATGGCCCGCGCATGTACATTGGGCGTGACCACCGGTGCGGGCGAATAAGCGCCCATGCCGCCGGTGTTGGGGCCGGTGTCACCGTCGCCAATGCGCTTGTGGTCTTGGCTGGTGGCCAGGGGCAGCACGTTCTTGCCATCGCACAGCACGATGAAGCTGGCTTCCTCGCCTTGCAAAAATTCTTCAATCACCACCCGCGCGCCGCCGGCGTTGTGCACCACGCCCAGGGTGTTGTCCTCGAGCATGAAGCGCACGGCTTCGTGGGCCTCGTCCAGGCTCATCGCCACGACCACGCCCTTGCCCGCCGCCAAGCCGTCGGCCTTGACCACAATCGGCGCACCGATCTTGTCGATGTAAGCATGGGCCTCGGCCGGGTCCGAGAAGGTGCCGTAAGCCGCCGTGGGGATGCCATGGCGCGCCATGAAAGCCTTGGCAAAGGCCTTGGAGCTCTCCAACTGGGCCGCCGCCTGGGTGGGGCCAAAGATGCGCAGGCCGCGGGCCCGGAAGATATCGACCACGCCTTGCGACAGCGGCGCTTCGGGGCCCACCACCGTCAAGCCCACTTTGTTCTCCAGGGCAAAGTCGGCCAGCAAATGCGGGTCAGTGATGGCCAGGTTGCTCAGGCGCTTGTCCAGCGCCGTGCCGCCGTTGCCCGGTGCCACAAACACCTGCTGCACTTTGTCGCTGGCGGCCAGCTTCCAGGCCAGGGCGTGCTCGCGGCCGCCGCTGCCGATGACGAGAATGTTCATGGTCTTGCCAGATGGATGAGTCGAAAAAAGGGGTCAATGTCGAAAATCGGGGACCGCCGTTGCAAGCGCCGGGGGCTGCCACTGGTAGAGGGGGTGGGTGACATCGCGGGACGGATCGTACCCGCTCCACTCCAAACCCAACAGAGAGACCAAGGTCATGCCCAGCCAATCCCCCCGCACTGGCTGCTGCGTGATGGCCTCGGGCCACAGGCCGCGATCGCGCCACACGACCAAAGGAATGCGATAGCCTGCCGGCGTGCTGGGGCTGTGCCCCGTGTGATTGCGTTGATGCCCGACTTCTTGGCCATGGTCTGACACCATGATCCAGGTGGCCGGCCCCTTTGAGGCCTGGGCCTGCGTCAGAGTCAAGAGGCGGGAAAGCACTTGGTCGTGGTAGCGCAAGCTGGTGTCGTAGTCATGGCGCAAGTGCCGTATCCAAGGCCAGCGCCCTTGCTCGCGCATCTGCTGTGCCACGGCGTCATTGTCGCCGAACTTCTCGAACGACTCGGGGAAGCGGGCGCTGTAGTGAGGGTGCGCGCCCAGGAGGTGAACCACCACCAGCTTATGTTTGGCCCCTCGCGCCAGCGCTTGCTCGACATAGGGCAGCACGACCTCGTCCAGCGACTTGCTGGCCCGGCCCGGCGTGTGATTGGGGTAGGCCTGCTCCTGGGCCAGAGCGCCATGGCGCTGCTGGATGGCCAAGTCATCGTGGTTGCTGATCCAATGCACCTCATAGCCCGCTGCGCGAGCCAGCGCCAGCACATCTTGCGCCGCCGGCGGCTGGGCATTCACCGCCAAAGCCGTGGGCGTCCTGGAGGCCTGGAGGCCTGGAGCCGCAGCATGCTGGGTATTGTCATCAGCGTGTTGGCCGCCACCGACCACGCGTTGCGCATGATGCTCAGCTGGCTCTTCTCCTGATCCAGCAAGGGGGTGGTCGGCCGGCCGTAGCCATACAGGCTCAAGTTGTCGCGGTTGACACTGTCGGTGATCACCAGCATGACGGTGCGTGGCGCATCCGGCGCGATGGTCACGCCGCTCGACTGCCCAGCGCTCAGCCAAGCATCCCGCTGCAGCTCCCAGTCATGCCAGGTGGCACGGGTGTCGGCCACCACCACTGACCACGCGGGCCACCACAGCACCGGGTGCAGGCGTCGCCATGGCTTGCTAGCATAGGCCGCCAACATCAGCAGAACCAACAGGGCCCCCAACAGCCGCCGCGCTTGCTCCCATGTCGGCGCCTTGAGCCCCCCGCTCCAGCGCGCCCAGCGGGCCCCGGCTGCCAGGGCCTGTGGCGCCGCCCACAGCAGCACGGCCCAGACCACCAGGCCGAACAGGCCCCAGCCCAGCAATCGAACCTTGGCGTGCTGCAGGTACTCGGCGGTCTCTTCGGCTGCCGTGTTGGCCACCGCCATCAACATCTTGGCGCTGTCCGGCGCACTGCCATAAGCCTGCCAGAGGTAGGCCCTGACCACAGCGTCAGCCACGAATGCGGCCACCCACAGCGCCAGGACGGCGCGGCGCAGCCAAAGGCCCGTCGCAGCCCGGGGCTGCCATCGCCCCAGCAGCAGCCAAGCCGGCAGCGCCAGCACCGCCAGTTTGGTGGCCTGCAAGGCAGACAGCGACAGCGCGTACAAGGCCCAGATCAGGCCGATGCTCACCAGCAGCCACAGGCCTTCAACCCAGGCGGAAGTGGCGTGTGCAGCCCGGGGCAGCGCGAGCGGGTGGGCTTCAGGCTGCGGCACTGAAGAGACCGGGCTTCACTCGTCCAACTCTGCGTTGTGGAACACGTCTTGGACGTCGTCCAGATCTTCGATCACATCCAGCAGCTTCTGCATCCGGGCGGCGTCATCACCCGCCAGCGCGATGGTGTTCTCCGCCCGCATGGTCACCTCGGCGATCTCTGCGGCCAAGCCAGCGGCTTCGAGCGCCTTTTTCACGGCTTCAAAGTCAGTGGGGGCACACAGCACTTCAATCGAGCCATCGTCACCGGTCACCACGTCTTCAGCGCCAGCCTCCAAAGCCACTTCCATGACCTTGTCTTCGGAGGTGCCCGGCGCAAACACCAACTGGCCGCAGTGCTTGAACTGGAAGGCCACCGAGCCCTCGGTGCCGAGGTTGCCGCCGTGCTTGCTGAAGGCGTGGCGCACTTCGGCCACGGTGCGGACACGGTTGTCCGTCATGCAGTCCACGATGATGGCCGCGCCGCCAATGCCATAGCCTTCGTAGCGGATTTCCTCGTAGGTCACGCCGTCGAGGTTGCCCGTGGCTTTATCGACATTGCGCTTGATGTTGTCGGCCGGCATATTGGCCGCCTTGGCCTTTTCAATGGCCAAACGCAAGCGTGGGTTCATGGCCACGTCGCCGCCGCCTTGGCGCGCAGCGACGATGATTTCACGGGTGATGCGGGTCCAAACCTTGCCGCGCTTTTCGTCTTGACGGCCTTTACGGTGTTGGATATTGGCCCATTTGGAATGCCCTGCCATGGCGTATTTCTCCTGCCAGCGCCCAGGGGCCTGGCGATGCAGTGTTCTTGGATAGACTCTGATTTTCTCACTCTTTCTGCGTGGAGACCGCTTGTGGCTGATCCGATCCTTGTTGCCCAGCATGGCGATGTTGCCTGCCACCTCCTGCCGCAACTGGCCAACCGCCATGGCCTGATCACCGGGGCCACCGGCACCGGCAAGACCATCACCTTGCAAAACCTGGCTGAGAACTTCTCCAAGCTGGGCGTGCCGGTGTTCCTGGCCGACGTCAAGGGCGACCTGACCGGCATCTCGCAGCGCGGCAGCATCTCTGAGAAGCTGGCCGGCATCCTCAAAGAGCGCGCCCTGCCCACCCCCGAGCCCCTGGCCTGCCCCACCACGCTGTGGGATGTGTTTGGCGAGGCCGGACACCCCGTGCGCGCCACCATCTCGGACATGGGCCCGCTGCTGCTGGCCCGCATGCTGGCCCTGAACGAGACGCAAGCCGGCGTGCTGAGCCTGGTGTTCAAGGTGGCCGACGACAACGGCCTGCTGCTGCTGGACCTCAAAGACCTGCGCGCCATGCTGCAGTACGTGGGCGACAACAGCAGCCAGTTCACCACCGAATACGGCAACATCAGCCCGGCCAGCATCGGCGCCATTCAGCGCGGCTTGCTGCAGATTGAAGAGCAAGGCGGCGACAAGTTCTTCGGCGAGCCCATGCTCAACATCGCCGACTTCATGCAAACGGTGCAAGGCCAAGGTGTCATCAACATCCTGGCCGCCGACAAGCTGATGAACGCGCCCCGGCTCTACGCCACCTTCTTGCTGTGGATGCTGTCGGAGCTGTTCGAGACCCTGCCCGAGGTGGGTGACCTGGACAAGCCCAAGCTGGTGTTCTTCTTCGACGAAGCCCACCTCTTGTTCAAAGATGCCCCGGCCGCCCTGGTCGAGCGCATTGAGCTGGTGGTCCGCTTGGTGCGCTCCAAGGGCGTGGGCGTCTACTTTGTGACGCAAAACCCGCTGGACGTGCCCGACACCGTGCTGGGCCAGCTGGGCAACCGGGTGCAGCACGCGCTGCGCGCCTTCACGCCGCGCGACCAAAAGGCCGTCAAGAGCGCGGCTGAAACCATGCGCGCCAACCCTGGGCTGGACATTGCCACCGTCATCACCGAGTTGGGTGTGGGCGAAGCCTTGATCAGCTTCTTGGACGCCAAGGGCCGCCCCAGCGTGACCGAGCGCGTGTTTGTGCTGCCGCCGGGCAGCCAGATCGGCCCCATCACCGCGGCGCAGCGCCAGCAGTTGTTGCAGCAGTCCCTGGTCGCGGGTGTCTATGAGAAGACCGTCGACCGCGAATCGGCCTATGAAAAGCTCAAGGGCGGCGCAACGACCGCCAGCGGCGCCAGTGGCGGCTTGGCCCAAGAAGCCGCGAACGCCACCAAGGGCGGCATGATGGACGCCGCCAAGGGCGCGGCCGAAGAGGCCAGTGGCGGCCTAATGGGCGGCCTGAGCGACCTGCTCTTTGGCTCCACCGGCCCGCGCGGCGGCCAGCGGGATGGCCTGGCCCAGATGGCGGCCAAGTCGGCCATCCGCACCATGGGCACCGCGGTGGGCCGCGAGATCATTCGCGGCGTGCTGGGCGGCATTCTGGGCGGCGGCAGCAAGCGGCGCTGACACCACTGGCGCCAGCCCCGGCAGGGTTAGCGCCCACCTGCGACCCTTCATCGCATCCAGGCCAGAAACCAGCGGGGCCTATGGCACCATGCGTGCCGATGCAGCCTGACCCTTGCTCCCCCCAAGTCATTTCCTTCTGGCCGGACTACCTTAAAAGCCTCCCCGCCACGCAAGCCCTGTGCTTGGTCGTGGCGTTGGTGCTGGCCCTGCTGGGCACGCCTTGGTGGCCTGCCGCACTGTATTCGCTGCTGATCGGCAACCTCTGCGCCTTGTTCATCAACCTGGGCCTGCGCGGCATCAGCCTCTACCGGGCCCGTCGCGGCCACCCCACCCAGGACGGCTGGCCCAATGCGCTGACCACCGGCGTGTTGATCGTGGCCAGCGTGCTGGGCGGCATGATCATTGGCTCGCGCGTCGGCGATGCGCTCTTGGGTCACACCACCAACTGGCTCAGCCCCAGCCTGCACACCTGGGGCGTGATCTTTGCGATCTCCTTGCTGCCTTCGCTGGCCGGGACCTGGCTGTTCCGCAGCCGTGCGCGCCTGGCCGCTGCGCAAGCGGAGGCCGAACAAGCCCTGCGCCACGCCACCGAGGCCAAGCTGCGCCTGCTGGAGAGCCAGTTAGAGCCGCACATGCTCTTCAACACCTTGGCCAACTTGCGCGCCTTGATCGGGCTGGACCCGCAAGAGGCTCAGCACATGCTGGACCGCCTGATCGACTACCTGCGCGCCACGCTGAATGCCAGCCGCAGCCCCGCCCATGCGGTGTCGGCCGAGGTCGCCCGCTTGCAAGACTACTTGGCCCTGATGCAGATCCGCATGGGCTCACGCCTCACCGTAGAGTTTGATGTGGCGCCCGACGCCGCTGCCCTGCCCATGCCGCCCCTGCTCCTGCAGCCCTTGGTGGAAAACGCCATCAAGCATGGCCTGGAGCCACACCGGCCCGGCGGCTTGCTGCGGGTGTCTGCCCACCGCGAGGGTGAGTTGCTGCGCTTGCGTGTGGAAGACTCGGGCGCTGGCTTGGCTGCCCGGCCCAGCAACGCGCCCGGCTCGGGCTTTGGCCTGACCCAGATTCGCGAACGCCTGGCCACGCTGCACGGCGCCGCCGCCCACTTCAGCCTGCAGCCCCGCGAGGGCGGCGGCACGGTGGCTCAGATCGACCTCCCTGTGACCGCGACATGACACTCACTGCGCTGATCGCCGAAGACGAGCCCCTGCTCGCCCGTGCCTTGCAAACCGAATTGGCCCGGGCCTGGCCCGAGTTGCGCGTGGTGGCGCTGGCCCAAGATGGCGACGAGGCGGTCAGCCTGGCGCTGCAGCATCAGCCCACGGTCTTGTGGCTGGACATTCGCATGCCCGGCCGCGATGGCCTGGAAGCAGCCCAAGCCATCATCGAAGAGTGGCCCAGTGATCGCCCCTTGCCGCTGATCGTGTTTGTGACGGCCTACGACCACTATGCCTTGCAGGCCTTTGAGCGGGCCGCGGCCGACTATCTGCTCAAGCCCGTACAGCCGGAGCGACTGAAGGCCTGTTGCGAGCGACTGCAAGCTCGTCTCAACCCGCCTGCGCCCGCCCCCTCCTCGGCCGTAGCCGAGCCCCACGAAGACGCCCACTTGCTGGCCCGTTTGCGCGCCTTGTTGAGCACCTCGGCGGCCCCGTCGGCCAGCCCGGAACGCCTGCAAGTGCTGCAGGTTTCGCAGGGCGCAAATATTAGCTTGGTGCCGGTCGACGAAGTGATTTACTTCGAAGCTGCCGATAAATATGTGCGGGTGCTCACTGCCGACAAAGAGCATTTGATCCGTCTGTCGCTCCGAGAATTAATGGGGCAGTTGGACCCCCAACAGTTTTGGCAGATTCACCGTGGCACGGTGGTGCAGTGGCGTGAGGTGGCGCAAGCCCTGCGCGACGAGACCGGCAAGGTCACCCTGACCCTGCGCCAGCGCCCGGAGCGCTTGGCCGTCAGCCGCATCTATGCGAGCCGCTTCAAGGCCCTGTAGATCGCACGCGCGTGGGCAAAGGCCGCCCAAACTCTCACCCAAAAGAGATTCTCAAGAATAAGGCTATCCCCGCGATATTAAATATCATCGCCGCGGATAGCTATTCTCTGCCACTCAAAATAGAGAGTCACTCATATTACCCGTCGAGTGATGAATATTGACGCTTTGCGGCACCCGTGATTCCCCGCAATGAATGCAGATTTTCGATAATCCGTGGGAGTTCACCAACGGGTGGGCCACAGTTGTCACGGAGTCAATCATGGGTGGGTCGAAATCGGCAGTGTTGAAGGCGATGCGCTGGGCCGTGGGCGTGGCCGGGTGCAGTGTCTTGGTCTGGGCCGTGGCGCAAAGCCAAGTCAAATCCCCCCTGGGCAGCTATCTGGAGATCAGCGGCCAAGTCATTGCCCCCAGCACCTCTCAGGCCATCAACAGCACGTACGACCTGGAGCCCTTTGACACGATTCGCTGGACCAGCTACTTCGACACCCGTATTGCCAGCCCCTTTGAATCCGAGGGCGAGCTGAGCCTGCCCCCCGGCCACGCATGGGTGGCAGGCTCAGTGAAGAAGCCCGCCAACACCAGCCTGCAGTGGCAGGTCAATGGCAACTGGACCGAGACCGAACCAGCCAACGGTGCGCCAGTGACCGCGGTGAAATGGTTTTACAGCACCAAGTTCAAGACGGCCACCGGCACCATCGACAAGTCGGTGAATTTTGCGGGCACCGGGGACGGCTATCGCATCATTCCCTACGGCAGCAATCTGTACGTGGTCAACCACCACTGGGACGGTGGCACCCCCGTGAAATGCCGCAAAGCCGGCGACGGGCAAAACTGCACCAACTGGCCCAGCAACGGCCAAGCCTTGACGCTGGCCAACGGCGGCGCTGGTGGCACACCCAACAACCCGATGGAGGCGCTGAACTACAAGAACGGCGAGATGTTTGTGGGCGTGACGCATGGCACAGGCAGCTACATCACCTGCCTGAACCTCAACACTCGGCAAGCGTGCGGCTCTTGGCGCATCGGCGAAGGCACCAACTACACACAGTTGACCAACTTCAACACCATCGGCAACAAGTACTACGTGCTCAACAACAACAGCCAACTGGTGTGCTTTGACATCGAAAAGCGCGAAGTGTGCGGCAGCACCAGCTATCCGGGCAGCTTCAACGGCTGGGGCACCTCGACGGCGCTGGGCACTCAGCTTTACTTCAGCCCCAACAGCAGCCAACTCTTCTGCCACGATAGCGCCACCGGCCGGGCTTGCGCAGGTTGGCCCAGCGGCGGCGTCAATGCCGGCGGTGGCGCGGGGGCCTACCCTTCCGTCAACGGCGACGGCACACCGCGAGGGGCCTGCACCAGCTCAGGCCAATGCGTGAGCGTCACGGGGCAGGTTTATGACGCTTCGCAGACCTATAGAAACTTCTTGTCCACCTATAACTTTTTGGGCTCGGGCTATCACAACCTGAACGCCATCCAGGGCAGCAAGCTCTATGCCGCAGGCAATGGCCAAGTGGGCTGCTACAACGCCAAAGGCGACACCATGTGCGGCACCTGGGCTGTGTCGGCTCGGGTTCCTTACTCCTCGCACTTCGACCCCACACGCAAGGACTGCCTCTTGGTGATCGGCGACGATGCCAATGCCGCCATTTTTGATGTCAGCGATGGCGGCCCTTGCAAGACCGTCAATATCCCCAAGGAAACCGAGCTGACCTTTGCGCCGCTGCTGGACTACTTCAAGTGCGATGGCAGCCGCTCCAAAGTCACCGCCTGGGGCCAGTTGCGCCTCAGCCCGAGCCTGGCCTGGGGCGGCCAAAGCGGCTTGAGCGATGTGCTGGTCACGCTGCGTGATGGCAAAGGCGCTTTGCTGCCGAACAAGTACACGCCACGGCGCAAGTTCACCTATGGCAGCTACGCCATGGACATCGGCCCCAAGGACGACAAGGACACCGGCGGCATCCCCTATGCCGACTATCCGACGCTCAAGATCACGCTGGAGTTTCAATCGGCCGGGGCCTTGCCCCAGGAAGTTGCGTTTGGCGTGGACTTGACCTATCAGGGCGACCCCATCCAAGTCTGTGTGGCCAGCAAAGCGCCAGCCTCTCCGGAATGCCAAACCAAGGCCGAGGTGGTGCTGAAGAGCCGCGCCATCGACAAACCGCAGCCTGGCTTCTCCGAGGAGCAAAAGGCCAGCAAAGTCATGTCACCCGGCGGCCTGAGCACGGGCTATGCCGCCTTCCCGTCTGCCACCACACCGCGCCTGAACGTCAGCGACCTCGGGCCGCGCGACCCGCGCACGCAGATCGTGCAAGGCCGCTGGTCACTGCAGTATTTCAGCGGCGATCTGTGGGCTTTTAACGTCGATGCCAAGGGACAGATTGACAGCGACCCTGCCAAGATCAAGAAGGCGCAGGACAGCTCCAAGCTCATCTCCCAGCGCAAGTTTCTGGTGGGCTTGCCCACCGATAACAGCAAATTCCTGGGCGTCACCGATCTCGACTGGGCCAAGCTGGCCGAGGTGCAGCGCAACGCGCTGAACCTCAACCATGAGGGTGTGCGCGACAACCAAGGCCTCGGCCGTGTGGCCTATCTCAAGGGCACCGATGCGAGCAACTTCCGCGCTCGCAATGGCTACACCTTGGGCCCGGTCATCAGCTCTGCGCCCGTGATCCTGCCCAACTGGGCGGCAGAGTCTCGGCCTGAAGCCTCCTTCCCAGGCTTCACCAACTACCGCAAGACCGTACTGCGGGACTTCCCCTTGGCGATTTACGGGGGCAATGACGGTGCCCTGCATGCCTACGAAACCCGGGGCGATTCGCTGAGCGAGGCGTGGACCTTTGTGCCCGATGTGATGCTGCGCCGCGCCGCAGACTACAGCGACCTCAACCCCGCCGAGATCCGCAACAAGCCCTACTTCGTGGACAACGTGCCCATCGTCGGCCATGTCAACATGGGCACGGATGCCAGCCCGGATTGGGGCGCAGTGGCCGTCATCCTCTATGGCCGAGGCGCACGCGCCATCACCGCCATCGACATCAGCAAAACGGATCTGAAGCAAGGCCGGGGTGTGATTTTTGAGTACACCAACGCCAGCGCGCCCGACCTCAAAGACCTGGGCAAGATCGTCAGCCAGCCGGACAACGGTGCGGGCATCAGCTCGGCCCAACTGGTCAAGCTGGGTGATGCGCGCAGCGCGGTGCTGGTGGGCAATGGCATCCAGAGCAATGACAGCGAGGACGATGCAGACCAATTCAGCGGCACCGGCACGCCCGTGCTCTACGCCTTCTACCTGGACAAGCCGGGCCAAGGGCCTCGCTACCGGGCTTGGTCATTGAAGAATGTGTGGTCCGGCATCGCGCTAGAGCCCGACCTGGCCTTTGACAACGGCTTGAACACGCCCACGCCTGTGGACATCGACTACGACGGCAAGGTCGACGTGGTCTACGCGGGCGACATGAAGGGCAACCTCTGGCGCTTTGATGTGCGCAACCCGGAGGCCGTGAGCGCCACCCGTCTGTTCAAGACCGAGCTGAAGCAACCCATCAGCCAAGCCCCTTATGTTCAGGTGAACCCCTTGGCCAAGGACTGTGGTGCCCCCGGTGCCAAAGCCAATGCCAAGCGCTGCTGGCAAGTGGTGTTCTCGACCGGCGTGCACCTCTCGCCACTGACAGGCGACGACAACGTCGCCAACCAGGCCATCTACGGCATTCTCGACAAGGGCAAGGGCACCGAAGTGAAGATGCCTGAGCTGGTGCGCAACAGCTACGACACCACCAAGGTCCTCTACCGCAAGGATGACCCGCGCAAAGAAAGCGGCATTGAGTACCGGGCCATGAAGCCCTTGACCGTGGACTACAGCGCCAAACTGGGCTGGCGAGTGGACTTGGGCATTTATGAGCACGGCGTGGGGGCCCCCCGCGTGCAGCCGACCGGCTTGGTGATGTTCTCCTCGCTGCGGCCCACCACGCCGGGCGAAAAGACCAATGTCTGTGTCGGCCCCCGCTCGTGGCTCAATGAGGTGGACCCGTTGCATGGCTACAGCCCCATCGTCGCCTTTGACACCAATGGCGACGGCAATATCGACGGGCAAGACCGCTTTGATCCAGACTCCGACAAACCCCTGTCCCCCACCAGCATGGCCGTCAGTGGCGCGCAATTTGGCCCGCCCGCCATCTTGCGCTCTGCATCCACGCAGTCTCAGCAGATGTCCCTGCTGCTGCCCAGCCTGGGTCAGGACACGGGGCAGGCCCATTCGTGGTCCGGTGGCACCAGCAGCGGCAGCAGCAGCTCGCCCACAGGCTCCAACAGCAAGGCCTTGACCCACGCCAACAAGGCCAACCTGGGCCGCATGACCTGGCGCGAGCGGTACTGACGCCACAACCGGGGTGCTGCGCTGAGCAGCCCCCCCCTGCCCCCATCAACGCCTCACGCCCCCTGGGTGGTGAGGCGTTTTGCATGAAGGCGCGGTCTCTTGCGCTTTAGAGCGTGCAGGGCTGGCCGAAGATGCCAAGGTGAGCACGCGAGATGAATATTCCAACCCAGAAATATATATTTCAATAATGACCCCAATTCCGCAAAAAATCGAGATACCCAAGCTCATATGAACGACACCCAGCCCCCTGACTCACGTTAATGTCAACACTCGCATAAATCAGCCAAAAGCAGGGCGATCCACTGGTAAATTTAACTCTCTGTTTGAAATATAAATATCAGCGCCAGTTGTTATGTTTTTCACGTATTCACGCTGAGCTTTATTAAACTCAAGCCAGGTTATCAATAAGCTCCGCATGCGAGGCAAGGGCCTCGGTGAAGCCAGGAACAAGACATGCTGTGGTCGGAACTGCGGAAATCAAAAGTGTGGCGTGTGGCCCTGGGTGCGGCCGCCTGCGGCGCATTGGTGTGGGCCGTGGCGCAAAACGCGGTCAAGTCACCTTTGGGGAGCTACCTGGAAATCAACGGTCAGGTGATCGCCCCCAGCACGTCCAAAGCCCTGAACAGCACCTACGACCTGGAGCCGTTTGATGTGGTGCGTTGGACGGCGTCATTCAATACCCGCATTGCCAGCCCCTTTGAATCCGAGGGACTGATCAATCTGCCACCGGGCCATACCTATGTCGTGGGCTCCGTGCGAAAACCCGCCAACACCACGCTGCAATGGCAAGTCAATGGCGCATGGACAGATATTGAGCCTGCCAATGGTGCGGCAGTCACCGCAGTGAAGTGGCTCTACAGCACCAAATTCAAAACCGCGACGGGCACCGTCGATAAGTCGGTCAACTTCGCCGGCACCGGCGACGGCTATCGCATCATTCCCTATGGCAACAACCTCTTTGTGGTGAACCACCACTGGGACAACGGCACGCCAGTCAAGTGCCGCAAGGCCAGCAACGGACTGGCCTGCGAAGGCTGGTCGGAAGGTGGTGAGCCTTTGCGGCTGAGCGATGGCAGCTACGGGGGCACACCCAACAACCCCTTGGAAGCCGTGAACTACAAAACCGGCGAGATGTTTGTGGGCGTGGTCAATGCCAACGGCAGCCACATCGCCTGCATGAATCTCAATACGCGCCAAGCCTGCGGATCTTGGCGCGTCGGTAATGGGTCCAACTACACCTTTCTGACCAACTTCAACACCATCGGCAACAAGTACTACGTGCTCAACAGCGATGCTGAGCTGGTGTGCTTTGACATCGATAAGCGCGCTCTGTGCGGCAAGACCAGCTACCCTGGCAGCTTCAGCGCCTTTGGCACCTCTGCCGCCGTGGGGACGCAGCTTTACTTCAGCCCCAACAGCAGCCAGCTCTTTTGCCATGACAGCGTCAGCAATCAGCCCTGCCAGGGCTGGTCGTCCAGCGGTGTCAATGCCGGTGGTGGTGCCGGAGCCTATCCCATCGTCAACGGCGATGGCTCAGCCCGGGGCGCCTGCACCAACACCGGGGAATGCGTCAGCGCCGGTGGCGAGCGCTTCTCCGCCTCACAGGCCTACAAAACCTTCCTGGCCAGTTACGAGTTCCTGTACCCGGGCTATGGCTCGATGTATCACAACCTCAATGCGATCAAGGGCAGCAAGCTTTATGCGGCGGGCTACGCCAACAAGATCGGATGCTATGACGCTAAAACCGATAGCAGTTGCGGCACCTGGACCTCTGCATCGATCTACCCCTACAGCACCCAGTTCGACCCGACCCGCAAGGACTGCCTGCTGGTGATTGGTGACGACGCCAATGCCGCCATCTTTGACGTGAACGACGGCGGTCTCTGCAAGACGATCTCCGTGCCCAAGGAAACCGAGCTGACCTTTGACCCCCGGCTGGATTACTTCCAGTGCGACAGCAGCCGCGCCAAGGTCAATGCTTGGGGCCAACTGCGCTTGAGCCCCAGCCTGCCTTGGGGAGGCGCCGATGGGCTGACCGACGTGCTCGTCACTCTGCGCGATGCCAACGGCGCATTGCTGCCCGACAAATACACGCCCAAGCGCAAGTTTGCGCAGGGCAGCTATGTGATGGACATTGGCCCCACGGCCTCCGACCCCACCGGCATTCCCTATTCGGAGTACCCGGCGCTGAAGATCACGCTGGAGTTCCAATCGGCCGGCACCTTGCCCCAGGAGGCCGCATTCGGGGTGGACTTGACCTATGACGGCGACCCCATCCAGGTTTGCGTCGCCACCAAAGCGCCCGCCGTGCCTGACTGCCCGACCGAGGCCACCGTGCTGCTGAAGAGCCGGGCCATTGATCGCTCGGGAGACGGCTTCTCGGAGGAACAAACCGCCACCAAGATCATGTCGCCCGGTGGCCTGACGACTGGCTATGCGGCCTTCACCTCGGCCACCACCCCGCGCCTGACCCACAGCAGCCTGAGCAGCCGCGACCCACGCACGCAAATCGTGCAGGGCCGCTGGTCTTTGCAGCACTTCAGCGGCGACCTCTGGGCCTTTAACCTCAACCAAAGCGGCCAGTTGCTGGCCACTGAGTACGCGTCAGCCCAGAGCAACACGCCGGCCCCCGGCCAGCGCAATGTCTTCACCGCCCAGCCCACCGCCAACCTCGCACCGCAAGCCGTGACCGAGCTGATCTGGGCCAACCTCAGCGATGTGCAGCGCCAGGCTTTGAATCTCGACGCCAAGCGCGTGGCCGACAGCCGCGGCGCGGCGCGGCTGGAGTACCTCAAGGGCACCGACGCCAGTGGCTTCAGAGCCCGCAATGGCTACACGCTGGGGCCGGTGATCAACTCCGCGCCCGTGGTGCTGCCGACCTGGGCTTCCGAGTCTCGCCCAGAGGCGCATTTCCCGGGTTTCACCGAGTACCGCAAGACCTTGCCGCGCGCCTACCCGCTGGCCATCTACGGCGGCAATGATGGCGCCCTGCACGCCTATGAGGCCACGGGGGACTCTCTGCGCGAGGCCTGGACTTTTGTGCCCGATGTGATGCTGCGCCGGGCCGCCGACTACAGCGACCTCAACATCGCGGAGATTCGCAGCAAGCCCTACTTTGTGGACAACGTGCCCATCATTGGCCATGCCAACACCGGCTCCGACAGCAAGCCCGACTGGCGCGCGGTGGCGGTGATCCTCTATGGCCGCGGTGCCCGAGCCATCACGGCGCTGGATGTCAGCCAAACCGAGCTCAAGCAAGGCAAGGGCGTGCTCTTCGAGTTCACCAATGCCAGCGCACCCGCCCTCAAAGACCTGGGCTACATCATCAGCCAGCCCGACAACAGCACCGGCCAAAGCTCGGCCCAAATGGTCAAGCTGGGCGACGCCCGCAGTGCAGTGCTGGTGGGCAACGGCATTGACAGCAACGACCGCAAGTTCGGCGGGGCTGATAACAGCGGCACGGGTACGCCGGTGCTGTATGCCTTCTATCTGGACCGCGCGGACGAGAACGTCACCTACCGTGCCTGGTCCATCGGCGACAAGAACGTGTGGTCCGGCATCGAGACCGAGCCCGAGGTGGCCTTCGACAACGGCCTGAGCACCCCCACGCCCGTGGACATCGACCACGACGGCAAGATCGATGTGGTCTATGCCGGCGACATCAAGGGCAACCTCTGGCGCTTTGATGTGCGCACGCCCAGCGCCGTCAAGGCCACCCGCCTGTTCAAGACCGATGAGCAACAGCCCATCACCCAGGCGCCCTTTGTCACCATGAACCCGCTGGCCAAGAACTGCGGGGCCGCCGAGGCCAAGGCCAATGCCAAACGCTGCTGGCAGGTGGTCTTTGCCACTGGGGCCGCGATCTCGCCCTTGCTGGGCTCGCCCAATGTCGCCACGCAGTCCATCTACGGCATCTTGGACAAGGGCAAGGGCAGCAGCGTGTCGCAGGGCAACCTGACCACCATCAACTACGAGACCAACCGCGTGATCAACGGCGTGGAGTACCGCGCCCTGAAGCCCACCACCATCGATTACACCAATGACAGCGCGCTGGGCTGGCGCGTCAACCTGCAGGGCTTTGAGCACGGCGTCGGGGCGCCCCGCCAGCAGCCCACGGGCTTGGTCATGTTCTCGTCCGTGCGGCCCACCACGCCCGACCGCGCCACCAATATCTGCACAGGCCCTCGGTCTTGGCTCAATGAGGTGGACCCGCTGCATGGCTACAGCGCCCTGGTCGCCTTCGACACCAACGGCGACGGCAATATCGACGGCCAGGACCGCTTTGACGCCGACTCCGACAAGCCCATCTCGCCCACCAGCATGGCGGTCAGCGGCTCGCAGTTTGGCCCACCGGCCCTGCTGCGCTCGGCCTCTACGCAGGCGCAGCAAATCTCCTTGCTCTTGCCCAGCTTGGGCCAGGACACCGGCCAAGCCAACTCCTGGTCAGGCGGCAGCAGCAGTGGGAGCAGCAGCATGGCCCCCTCCAACAGCAAGGCCTTGACCCACGCCAACCCCTCCAAGCTCGGCCGCATGTCTTGGCGCGAGAAGTACTGAGCGCTCTGACCGCCATTCACGCCGCGAGCTGACCGTTCGCGCCCTCGACAGACGCCTCGTCGCACACCGCGCGACGAGGCGTTCTGCGGGGTGCACCATGCAGGCACTGACTCATCATTGATTCACCCCCTCAGGAGCCCCGCATGAGCACGACCCACACCCCGGACCTCTACGCCCAAGCCGAAGACCGCGTGAACCGCAAGATCGGCCTGATGACCCATGCCGCCATCTATGTGCTGGTCAACCTGGGCCTCTACCTGCTGGCCCAGCAGCGCGACGCGCACTGGAACCTCTTCCCCTTGCTGGGCTGGGGCGTGGGCTTGTTCTTCCATGCCCTGGGCACTTGGCTGAGCCTTAGCCGTGACGGCTGGCGCCAGCGCATGGTGGAGGCCGAAGCCGCCAAGCTGCGCGGCCCACGCTGAGCCCTGACTAGGGGCCGCCGCCGCACCTGCGGGCACAGGGGCGCTGGCTACAATCAGCGCTCACTTCAAAGACCGCCGGGCACCCCCGGCACGCCCCTCTATGAGCGACCATCGCCCCACCGACGCTGCGGCCAAGCCCGCCCCTGCCAATTTCTTGCGCGCCATCATCGAGCGCGACCAGCAGGCGGGCACGTACGAGCAGCGTCGCTTTGCGGGCAGCCCGGGTGATGCCTCCCACCATGCGGCAGGCCAGCCGGACCCGGCGCGAGTGCGCCTGCGCTTTCCGCCGGAGCCCAATGGCTATCTGCACATTGGGCACGCCAAAAGCATTTGCCTGAACTTTGGCTTGGCGCGCGACTTTGGCGGGGTCTGCCACCTGCGCTTTGACGACACCAACCCCGAGAAAGAAGAGCAGGAATACGTGGACGCCATCGAAGAGATGGTGCAGTGGCTGGGCTGGAATTGGGACGCCCACGGGACCAGCCACAAGTTCTACGCCAGCAACTACTTCGACTTCATGTACCAGGCGGCCGAGCTGCTGATCGAGCGCGGCCTAGCCTATGTGGACGAGCAAACGCCTGAGCAAATGCGCGCCAGTCGAGGCGACTTTAGCAAGCCTGGCGTCGACAGCCCCTTCCGTGGCCGCACCCCGGCGGAAAACCTGGCGCGCTTCAGAGAAATGCGCGACGGCCAGCACCCCGACGGCGCCATGGTGCTGCGGGCCAAGATCGACATGGCCAGCCCCAACATCAACCTGCGCGACCCGGCGCTCTACCGCATCCGCCGCGCCACCCACCACAACACCGGCGACAAATGGTGCATCTACCCGATGTACACCTATGCCCACCCGATTGAAGACGCACTGGAGCGCATCAGCCACAGCATCTGCACGCTGGAGTTTGAAGACCAGCGCCCCTTCTACGACTGGCTGCTGGAGCGTCTGGCTGAGACCGTCACCCTGCCCGACGGCCGCCAGGTGGGCGGCCTGCTGCAGCACCCGCTGCCCAAGCAGTATGAGTTTGGCCGGCTCAACCTGAGCTATGTGATCACCAGCAAGCGCAAGCTCAAGCAACTGGTGGACGAAGGCCATGTGCAGGGCTGGGACGACCCCCGCATGCCCACCTTGGCCGGCCTGCGCCGCCGCGGCTACACACCCGCAGCCATCCGCAAAATGGCCGACGACAGTGGCGCCAGCAAAACCAATAGCTGGCTCGACTACTCGGTGCTCGAAGGCTGCCTGCGCGACGACCTGGAGCACAAAGCCCACCGTGGCATGGCCGTGCTCGACCCGGTCAAACTGGTGCTCACCAACTGGGCCGAAGTCTTTGGCGCGCCTGGCTACACCGAGCCCTGCACCCAGCCCGCCCTGCCCGCCAGCGCCGTGCCCGAAGGCCAAACCCCGCCGCCCGAGCGGCAGTTCTTGATCGGCAACGAAGTCTGGATCGAGCGCGAAGACTTTGAAGAAACCCCGCCCAAGGGCTACAAGCGCCTCTTCCCTGGCAACCTCGTGCGCCTCAAAGGCGGCTATGTGGTGGAGTGCACCGGCTGCACCCGCGACGCCAACGGCCAAGTCACCGAAGTGCTGGCCAAGGTCATCCCCGACACCAAGAGTGGCACCCCAGGCGCCGACAGCGTCAAAGCCAAAGCCGCCATCACCTGGGTGGCCGTGGCCGACGGCGTGCCCGCCGAAGTGCGCCTCTACGACCGCCTCTTCTCTGAGCCCCAGCCCGACGCCGGTGGCAAAGACTTCTTGCAAGCCCTGAACCCCAACAGCCTCAAAGTCATCACCGCCATCGTCGAGCCCTCCCTCGCCGCTGCGCAGCCCGACCAGAAGTTCCAGTTCGAGCGCCACGGCTACTTTGTGGCCGACCGCAAGGACCACGGCGTGGGCGGCAAGGTGGTGTTCAATCGGGTGACGGGCTTGAAGGATTCGTGGGGGAAGTAGCCATCGACTAGAGTGATCGAACTGCGGCTGATGGATCGGTAGTGCGATCATTAAGAGTCAGTCTGGCCTACTCAGGCAGACAGCTCATGTGCCTCTGCTGCAGGGCCGCAATCAGCCCGCGTGTGCCCTTTTGATTGCAAACGATGACTAGCGATTGGGTATTCATGAGTGCCAGCCCGTTCGCGTTCTTCAGAACGCAAATACAGTGGTACGGCGTGTAGGCATCGAAGAGCCCTGTAAGGATGGCGTGAAGGCCACCGTGAACAAAGGAGTTCATGGGCTTCCATGAGGCATCCTTCAAGACTCGCAACGAAGCACTGACATGAGGAGGCAAGACCTCATCTAAGCGCTTCAACATGGCATCTACAGGTGGCCCCATCACTGGCTCACCGTTCTCCTTCGAGTTCTCCAACGTCATACGGTCGATCCAGTCGTCGGTCGCCCCGGTGGCGTACCAAAGAGATCGGATGACGCTTTCATAGTGAAGACGCACGAGAGCAAGAATCGTCGGGGTCGTCCCGATCTCCATCAAAGCCCGCTGAGAACGGTAGTGGCTGTGAGATGTACTCGCCATTCCTCGGACTATGGTCTGCCGGCGGTTGACAGGGTCTGGCAATGCAGCCATCAATTGGGTCAAGTCTTCGTCCAGCGCCCATGACTGTTCCAGCATGGACTTCAGCTCATCTTCCGTTGCCAATTTCGAAACCATCAGCTTGCCTCAAGCAGGGGTGCGGTCTGCATGCGTTTCTGTGCCACTTGCCCCAGTCACCGCAGCACAAATCATACGACACAAAAACCCAATTTAGGTATGATCAAACCCATTATGGGTACGAACATCAACCATCCCGCACCTCTCCCCCTCGCCGACGCACTGTTCTCAAAGGCGCGCCAACGGGTGCTGGGGGTGATGTTCGGTACACCCGATCGCAGCTTCTACACCAACGAGGTGATCGCGCTGGCGCAGACGGGCGCAGGCGCGGTGCAACGGGAGCTGGCGGGCTTGGCTGCTGCGGGCTTGCTCACCGTGCGCAGGCAGGGCAATCAAAAGCACTATCAGGCCAATGCCGCGTCGCCGGTGTTTGCAGAGCTGCGTGGGCTGGTGCTCAAGACCATGGGGCTGGCGGATGTGCTGCACCAAGCCCTGGCGCCATTGGCCGGCCAGATCGTACGTGCCTTTGTGTTTGGCTCTGTGGCCAAGCAGCAAGACACTGCTGCAAGCGACATTGACCTGCTGGTGGTGAGCGATGCCTTAACCTATGGTGAGGTGTTGGGTGCGCTGGAAGGCGCCCGCCACACACTGGCCCGAGCCATCAACCCAGTGCTCTACAGCGAGGCCGAGTTTCAGCGGCGGCAGCAAGGGGACAATGCCTTCCTCACCCGCGTGATGCAACAGCCCAAGATTTGGCTGCTTGGCGAACAGGAGCCCTCACCCCATGAGCCCACCGTCATCACCCCTTGAAAACCTGAGCCGAAGCGGCGGCTCGCTCAAGCCTGAACCCCCCGACGCGGCGGAGATTGCCGGGCTGCTGCGCACCGGGCGCGCACGTTTGCTGGACGCGGCTAACACAGCGCTTGCGATTGAGAGCCGCTTTGACCTGGCCTACAACGCTGCGCATGCCTTGTGTCTTGCAGCACTTCGCGCCAAGGGCTATCGGGCCAGCAATCGCTACATCGTGTTTCAGGTGCTGCCGCATACGCTGGGCCTGGGGCCAGCGGTCTGGCGCGTGCTGGACTTGTGTCACAACAAACGCAATCTGGGTGAGTATGAAGGCTTGCTGGAAGTGGATGAGCGCCTCGTCGGCGACCTCATCGCTGCCGCCCAGCAGGTGGCCGACGCGCTAGCTTCCGCTTAGCGGACTATTGCCCCTGTCGGCCCGCTGAAACGCCAGCCCACTATCATCCGGCCCATTGGCTTGCGCGCGGTGCGCCCAAGCGTTGCCACCAAAAGGTTCGGAATGGACAAGATTTTGTCGGAGGTTGGGTCGCTGCTGTATCGCATGCGGTTCACGATGCTGTTTTTCTATGTCGGCTTGGTCGGCATTATTTTCGGCATCTTGGGCAAGTTCCTGCTTGAGACCTACAAGCTGATGAACACCTTGCTGTTTGGCGATCTGCAAAAGATCGACCTGATCATCAAGGTGTTGGAGCTGGTCGACATGACCATGGTGGCGCAGTTGGTGTGGGTGGTGGCTTTGGCCGGCGTCTCTTTGTTTGTGACGACGGGGCACTTTGACAAGAGCGACATGAAAAAGCCGGACTGGCTGGACCATGTGAACACCTATAACCTGAAGCTGAAGTTGGCGTTTGCCATCATCTCCATCTCGGGCGTGCACGCCTTGAAGACCTACCTCAGCGGCGAGCTGACCTTGGCCAGCGTGCAGGTGGTGACCATGATTGCCGTCATCCACTTCACCTTCGTGCTGTCGGCCATCGGCATCTCGTTTGCCGAGCGCCTGACCCGCGAAGGCGGACCGGACAAGGCGGCAGGCCACAGCGGGCATTGAGCGGGGAGCCAAGCGCTGGTTCGCGGCACTTGAAGGCGGCAAGGCCCGCGCTTTTTCGCGCTTTAAGTCGTCGCCCGCCTCTCACAATCAGGCGGTCATGTCACGCCTGCCGCCCCGCCTTGCCGCCTTACCCCGCCAGTTGAGCGCGCGGGGCTTCACCTTGATCGAGCTGATCGTGGTGATCGTCATATTGGGCATTCTGGCTGCGGTGGCATTGCCCAAGTTCATGGACATGCGACGCGATGCGCGCATCGCCGCTGTGAAGGGCATGGAAGCCGCCGTGTATGACGCGCTGCACACGGTGCATGCCAAGTGTGTGATCTCGCCGACTTGCGATATCAAGCTCAACTATCACGCAGCGGCCCAACCGCGTGTCGTGATCGATGGCGTCACCCATCGCCTGCAGTTCGGCTATCCCTGGGATGACCGAACGGGCCAAGGTGGTGGTTTGCCCGCCCTGATGAACCACGCTGGCTTTGTGGACCTTTACAACTGGCCGGCCGTGGTGGGCACACCGATGGGCTTGATCGCTGCCAGCAATCCTTTGACCTGCAGCGTCACCTACCGCACACCATCGGCGGCTGGTCAAGCACCCACCGTCACCGTGGACACCTCCGGATGCTGACCTCCCGCTGGCCCCTCCCCGCTTTGCTGACCTGGCTGTCGGCCTGGGCCTTGATGGTCTTGGCGCCCCGTTTCGGGGTCGATGTGTGGGTGGCTGGTGCCGTCGCGGTGGGCTGGTCTCTGGCCATCGCTCTGCAGCAAAGCCAGCGCTGGCGGCGGCTGATGGTGGCAGCGGGCTTTCCGCTGTCGTGGTTGATGCTGCAAGGCGGCGCCATCAGCACCTGGCCCGCGTGGGCCTGGCTGGTGCCGCTGGCGGTGTTGGCCGTGCTCTACCCGCGCAGCACCTGGGGTGATGCGCCGCTGTTTCCCACACCCAAAGATGCGCTGCAGGGCCTGGGCCAAGCCCTGCCTTTGCCGGCAAGCGCCAAGGTCTTGGATGCAGGCTGCGGCCTGGGCGATGGCCTCTTGGCGCTGCGCCGCGAGTATCCGCAAGCCGACTTGCGTGGCTTGGAGTGGAGTGCGCCGCTGCGCTGGGCCTGCGCTTGGCGCTGTGGCTTTGCCCAGGTACGGCGGGGCGACATTTGGGCCGCCGACTGGAGCGGCCTGGATGTGGTTTACCTCTTCCAGCGGCCCGAGAGCATGCCCAAGGCGCGCGACAAGGCGCTGCGCGAGCTGCGCCCCGGCGCCTGGCTGGTGAGCCTGGAGTTTGAAGTGCCGGGCTGGACGCCTCACACCCGGCTAGAGACCGTGCCGGGCAAGCCGGTGTGGCTGTATCAAGCACCGTTTGGCGCGACCACGCCTCATCGGTGTACCGCTGCGATGGCCCGTGCCTGCGGCAAGAGCTGCCAAGCCAAAGTCAGCTGCGAGCCTACTCGCCCACCAGCCCGTTTCGAATCGCGTACACCGTGAGCTCTGCGTTATTGGCCAGGGCCAGCTTCTCCAGCACGCGGGCGCGGTAAACGCTCACCGTCTTGGGCGACAGGGTCAGCTCAGTGGCGATGTCTGAGAGCCGCTTGCCCGAGGCGATCATCACCAAGGTTTGAAGCTCGCGGTCGGAGAGCTTTTCATGGGCATTGGCCACATCAGGGGTGGTCAAGCTCTCCACCAGCATCTGCGCGATCTCTGGCGTCACATATTTGCGGCCTTGGGCCACGGTGCGCACGGCCTGCACCAAGGCCGCCGGGTCGCCGCCTTTGTTGACATAGCCATAGGCACCGGCCTTGAGGGCTCGAATGGCGTATTGGTCTTCGGGGTACATGCTGACGACCAACACTTTGATGGTCGAGCCCTCGTCTTTCAGCACATGCAGCACATCCAGCCCACTGCGGCCCGGCATATTGATGTCCAGCACCAGCACATCGCAGCTCTCGTTGCGCAACAGGCTGCGCAGCTCGCCGTAGTCACTGGCCTCGCCAATCACGTCGATATCGGGTGCGTCTGAGAGGGTGTCGCGAATGCCGCGACGGATCAGGGCGTGGTCGTCACAGATGATCACGCGAGTCATACGTCTCCCCAAGAACTTGGATCATGCGGTGGTTCATCAAGCGCGTGGTCATGCTCAGCCGCAGCCGCCGCGTCGAGTGGAATGGACAAAATCAGGGTGGTGCCGGCAGCGCCGCTGGAGAGGTCCACCCAGCCGCCGACGGTCGAGGCGCGCTCATGCAAGCCCCGGATGCCAAAGCTTTTGACCTTGACCAGATCAGTATCGGTCAAGCCGCGTCCGTTGTCGCTCACTTCCAAGGACATCACGCCCTGAGCCACGGACAAGTCGATGCTGACCCGCGTGGCCTGTGCGTGTTTGGAGACATTGGTCAGCGCTTCTTGCGCCGTGCGATAGGCCACCAGCGGCACACCCGCCGGCAGTTGCGGGTTGTCGGCATTGGTGCGAAACGCGCACAAGATGCCGGTGCGGCGCTCGAAGCGGTTGGCCATCCATTGCAGTGCGGCCACCAGGCCTTGCTCCAGGATGGCCGGGCGCAGGTTGTGCATGATGCGCTGGCTGGCTTCCAGCGCATGGGTCACGGTTTCCATGGCGCTGTCGATGCGCAGCTTGACCTCCGGCGTGTTGGCCGCGTTGCGGGCCAGCCAAGCCAGCTCAAACTTCAGCGCGCTGAGGCTGCCACCTACATCGTCGTGGATCTCACGGGCGATGGCCGCGCGCTCCATCTCCACGCTGGTTTGCAAATGCTGGGCCAACTCAGACAGGCGCTGGCGCGAGGCGGCCAGGGCTTGGTCGGCTTGCAGCTTGGCGCGCTGGGTCTCGGCGGCCTCAAAAGCATGTTCTACGGCGGGTCCCAGCCGAGCCAGATTGCCCTTGAGCAGGTAATCGCTGGCGCCATTGCGCATGGCGGTGACGGCCACGTCCTCGCCAATCTCGCCAGACACCAAGATAAAGGGCGAGGTCACGCCCAGCTCCCGCACGATCTCCAAGGCCTTGATGCCGGAGAAGCCGGGGATGTTGTAGTCGGAGAGGATGACGTCCCAGTGCTGGGTCAGGGCCGCTCTGAAGGCGTCTTCGGTGTCCACCCGCTCACAGTCGACCTCCAGGCCACCCCGTCGCAGGTGGGCCATGGCGAGTTCATGATCCATGTCCGAATCTTCAAGATGAAGCAGGCGCAAGGACCGGGGGGGCGCAGAGGCTGTCATGGCCAAAGTATCTCCCAGACCGGCCTGACCAGGCGGTTGGCTTTGCGCCGAAATGAACGGTGATTTGGGGTGTGATCGGCTCAATCGACCTTGTCAGTCTGCCGAAGAATCCCCCTAAGCCCTCCTGTGGGGTGAGAGTCGCCCAAAGCGGGGTATTTGGCCCCTGCGACGGCGATTCGTCACACCGCAGGACACCCCAGCCCCCTGGAGCCACGATGCACAACCTCGACGCCGGTGTTCCGGAGCCACCTGACAAGCACGCAATGCTGGTGGCGACTGACCTGCAGGACCACCTGATGGTGGCCTCGAATGACCTTGAGCGCCTGCAACGCTTGCTGGACGACGCCAGCGAGTCCCTCTCGGGTCACTTTTACAGCGCCACAGACCACATCCAACGCCTGTTGCGGGCAGCGGCCATGCAGTCGGTGGACGACGGTGGGCAAATGCACGAAGCCATGCGAGACCTAGCCGGTGCCATCACCGCGCTGCAGTTTCATGACATGGCCACGCAGCTGATCAGCCATACCCAACGCCGTTTGCGCGGCTGTGCCGACCGGATTGCCCGCGAAGCCATGGGGGATGACGAAGACGGTGAAACCATCGTTGAAGAAATCCCGACCAAACCGAATCCTGTGACGCAAGACGAAATGGACGCTGGGTCCGTCGACTTGTTCTGAACGCCCAAATCTGCCCGCCCCCACTCAGAGAAACCCGGAGAAAAGTGATGCATTCCATTCTTGCCGTTGACGATTCGCCCTCGATGCGCCAAATGGTGACGTTCACCTTGAAGAACGCTGGCTTCAACGTTGTCGAGGCAGTCGATGGCCAAGACGCGTGGGAAAAGGCCAATCAGCGCGATTTCAACTTGGTGCTGACCGACCAAAACATGCCGCGCATGGATGGCATCAGCCTGACCAAAAAGCTGCGCGAGAACCCCAAGTTTCAGAGCACTCCCATCTTGATCCTGACCACCGAGTCCAGCGATCAGATGAAGCAAGCCGGCCGCGCTGCGGGCGCCACCGGTTGGCTGGTGAAGCCCTTTGACCCAGCCAAGCTGATCGAAGTGATCGGCAAGGTCATCCGCTGAAGCGGGCACGGGCACACCTTTCTCTAATTGGAGCCAGACCTCATGGGCGAAACCTCACAAGACAGCGCCAGCGCAAGTGCAGGCATTGACCTCAGCCAGTTCTACCAAGTCTTCTTCGAAGAAGCCGGTGAGAACCTGGAGCAAATGGAGCAAAAGCTCCTGGAGTTGGATGTCAGCGCCGCAGATGACGAAGAGCTGAATGCCATTTTCCGCTGCGCCCACTCCGTCAAAGGCGGCGCGGCCACCTTTGGCTTCTCGGACGTCGCCGAGCTGACCCACCACATGGAGACGCTGCTGGACAAGCTGCGCCGTCATGAGCTGCAACCCACCTCCGCCATGGTGGACGTGCTGCTGGCCTCAGGTGACGCCCTCAAGTTCATGCTCAGCCGGCACCAAGGCGGTGGGGGTGATCCCATCGACACCTCAGAGCTGGTGGGCCGCATTCGCGCCATGGCCGAGGGCTCTGGTGAGGCTGCAGATGTCTTCGCCGAGCCCGCTCCTGCCCCGGCCGCTGCGCCTGTGGCCGCTGAGCCCGTGGCGGCCCCGGCCACCAAGCCGGCCGCTGCCGCTGGCACTCGCTCCTTGGAGCTGACCGTCGGCCCCTTGGACCAGCCCGAGCAGGCTGACAATTTGTTTGATCTCTTCAAGGAGATCACAGCCCTGGGCACGATGGAGCCCTTGGACGCTGGACGCGCGGCCGATGGCATGCGCCGCTTCAAGATCACCACCACTGCCACAGACGACGACCTGCTGGACTTGTTCACCTTCCACGTGGATCGCGAAAAGCTCCAGCTCAGAACCCTGGGCCCAGGCTATGGCTTCCACGACGGCGCACCCGGTGCGCCACAGGCCGAGGCCAGCCCCGCCCCCGCACCCAAGGTCGAACTGGGCTATGGATTTTTTGACGACGCCCCCGGCGCCCCTGGCACCGAGGCCGCCAACCCCACGCCCGCTGCAGCAGCGCCCAGCGTGGCGCCCAGCCCCGTGCCCGCAAACCCTGCGCCCGCCGCAGCAGGCGCTGCCAAGCCCGCTGCCAAGCCCGATGCGCGCGCCGCGGCCCAAGGCCCTGACTCCACCACCTTGCGCGTCTCGGTGGAAAAAGTCGACCAGCTCATCAACTTGGTGGGCGAACTGGTGATCACCCAAGCGATGCTGGCGCAGAACAGCCGAGCCGTAGAAGAGAGCGTCTCCCAACAATTGCTCTCAGGCTTGGCCGATCTCGAGCGCAACACCCGCGACTTGCAAGAAGCGGTGATGTCGATCCGCATGATTCCCATGTCGATGGTGTTCAACCGCTTCCCGCGCATGTTGCGCGACCTGGCCGCCAAGCTGGGCAAAAAGGTGGAGCTGGTCACCCAAGGGGAAGCCACGGAGCTGGACAAGGGCCTGGTCGAAAAAATCACTGACCCGCTGACCCACTTGGTGCGCAATAGCTGCGACCACGGGATCGAGCAGCCCGCCGAGCGACTGGCCAGGGGCAAGCCTGAACATGGCACGGTGACGCTGATCGCCTCGCACCAAGGCGGCTCCATCGTCATTGAGGTGCGCGACGATGGCCGCGGCCTCAACCGCGAGAAGCTGCTCAAGAAGGCCCGCGAGCGCGGCTTGGACGCGCCAGACACCATGACCGACCAAGAGGTTTACGGCCTGATCTTTGCGCCGGGCTTCTCGACCGCTGACCAAGTCACCGATGTCTCCGGGCGCGGTGTGGGCATGGACGTGGTGAAGAAGAACATCACCTCACTGGGTGGCACGGTCGAGATCGACTCCGCCGAAGGCTATGGCATGAGCGTCAAAGTGCGCCTGCCACTGACCCTGGCCATCATGGACGGCATGAGCATCGGCGTCGGCGACGAGGTCTACATCCTGCCGCTGTCCTCGGTGGTCGAGTCCTTCCAAGTGGAAGAAACCATGATCAAAACCATCGGCGGCTCCGGCCGCGTGGTGGAAGTGCGCGATGAGTTCATGCCGGTGATTGACCTGGAGAAGGTCTTCAACGTACCGCGCTTCGATTTTGAAAACGTCTCCAACATCATGGTCGTCGTTGAGGCCGAAGGCGGCCGCGTGGCCCTGCTGGTGGACGAGCTATTGGGGCAACAACAGGTGGTGGTGAAGAACCTGGAAGCCAACTACCGCAAGGTCAATGACGTCTCCGGCGCCACCATCATGGGCGACGGCCGGGTGGCCCTGATTCTCGACATCGGCGCGCTCGTACGCCACTCTCGACATTAAAGGAAGAGGGCTCACAAGGCCCTCTGTGTCGGCGTCGCCTCAAGGTCGATCGCCACAGTCTCAAGAAGGTGCAGCGCTGTATCCAACCTTGTTGAGCACCTTCAGGGTGGCGAGCCTCCAGCGGCCCGTCACCTTGACAGCGCATAGAAGGATCAGAACATGTCAGCCTGGATGAATTGGATGCGGCACTTCTCCATTCGATTGCGAATGAAGGGCGCCATCGCCATGGTGCTGGCCTTGTTCGCGCTCGTCGGCCTGACAGGCTTGGTCGGCGGCAACACCCTGGCCTCGCTGAACCACGAGTTCATGGAGCACTCCATCAAGGAAGTGCAAAACCTGGGTGACGTCAACGTCGCGCTCGGCCGGGTGCGGGTGCACGAAAAGGCCATGATCATCGACTACCAAGACGGCTTGGCGGTGCTCAAGCATCGCGAGGCTTGGCTGGCGGAGATCAAGCAGGTCAACACCGCGCTGGGCAGCTTGCTCGAAGGCGAAGAGGACGAAGACAACCCGCTGGCCCGCACCGCCCTCAAAGACCTGGAAGCCTATGTCAAGGCCACTCAGGTGGTGCTGGAAAAAATGCAAAACGGCGAGTATGACGATGTGCGAGTCGCCGACAAGGCGCTGGACGATGCCAAGCACTTGGTGAATAAAGTGGGGGCCAACCTCACCGCGATTGCCAAGATCGTGAACGAGGAAGCCGCCGCCAACCAAGCGGGCTTCGACGCTCAGATGACGCAAACGCTGTGGACCTTTGTGGCCACCATGACACTGGTCATCGTTGTGGTCGTGCCCTTGACCCTGATGAACTCCCACTCCATCACGGCGCCAATCAGCCATGCCCGTGAGGTGGCGCTGGCCATTGCAGACGGCAACCTGACGGCGGAGATCCACACCGACGGCAAGGACGAAACGGCCGATCTGCTGCGTGCCTTGGCCCATATGCAAAAAGAGCTGGGCAGCGTGGTCAGCGATGTGCGCCGCGCCAGCGAGAGCATCCATGTGGCCTCCAGCGAGGTGGCCTCGGGCAACGCAGACTTGAGCCACCGCACGGAAACCACCGCCAGCAGCCTGCAGCAAACGGCCTCGTCCATGGAGCAACTCACCAGCAGTGTGCGCCACAGTGCCGACGCTGCGGTGCATGCGGATCAACTCGCCAGCTCGGCCTCCTCGGTGGCCGAACGCGGCGGCCAAGTGGTGCACCAAGTGGTGCAGACCATGGGCGACATCCACACGGCCTCACGCAAGATCGCCGACATCATCGGCGTGATCGACGGCATTGCCTTCCAAACCAATATCTTGGCCCTGAACGCCGCGGTGGAAGCGGCGCGGGCGGGCGAGCAAGGCCGCGGCTTTGCGGTGGTGGCCTCTGAAGTGCGCAGCCTGGCCGGACGCTCCGCCGCGGCGGCCCGCGAGATCAAGACCCTGATCCAAGCGTCGGTCGAGCGCATCGACGGCGGCACCCGCCTGGTGCAAGACGCCGGCACCACGATGACCGACATCGTGCAGTCGGTGCAGCGCGTCACCGAAACCATTCAAGGCATTACCCAAGCCACCGCGCAACAAAGCGATGGCATCAGCCAGGTCAACGGTGCCGTCAGCCACTTGGACCAAATGACCCAACAAAACGCCGCCTTGGTCGAGCAAAGCGCCGCTGCCGCGGAGAGCCTGCGAGACCAAGCTGAGCGGCTCAACGCCGTCGTCGCCCGCTTCCGGGTGTCTGCTTGATTTCTCGATCGACTAGAAGTTGTCCCCACCATGATTCAACTGCTTCGCCAACTGTCCATTCAACGGCGCCTGCTGGGTGCGATGGGCCTGATCAGCCTGGTGCTGGTCAGCCTGGGCGCCTGGGCGGCCTTGGCCTACAAAGAAGTGCAAGCCCAAGCCGACCAGATGCTGAAATGGCAGATGGAGACGCAGCGCGACAGCAGCACCGTGCTGGCCTCCCTGGAGCGCATGGCGCGCATGGAGCAAGCAGTGCTGTTGACGGCCAACAATGCCGTCGAAGCCGCTGAGCAAAAGACGGCCTGGGGCAAGCAAGTCAAGCAAGCCAACGACTTGTTGGAGGCCGCCAAGGCCAGCGACAGCAGCGACACCCAGCGCAACACCCATGTCACAGCAGGCCTGGCCGCCTTGAAAGCCTATGCCACCGAGGTCGAGCCGGTGTTGCAGCAGGTGGTGGACGCCAAGATCGATGCCAACGCCGGCTATGCCTACACCAGCCGCGCTCAGCCCTCGCTGGACCAAGCCCGCACCTCGCTGGGGGCCTGGGCCACCGCCACGCAAGACAGCATCACCCAAGCGCGCGCCCAACAACGCGAGCGCGGCCAGATGCAATCGAACTTCCGCGCTGGCAGCGCCTTGCTGGTGATGGCCATGGCCATGTGGCTGATGGTCAACGTGGCCCGCTCCGTGACCCGCCCGCTGCAAGAAGCAGCCTCTCAAGCCCAGCGCATGGCCGAGGGGGACTTGAACGCGGTGCAGCAAGACAAAGGCCGCGATGAGGTCCACGACTTCATGACCGCACTGGACCACATGCGCAGTTCCTTGCGCAGCGTGGTGGCCAAGGTGCGCGATGGCTCCAACAGCATTCACCTGGCCAGCACCGAGGTGGCCTCGGGCAACCTGGACCTGAGCCAGCGCACCGAGCAAACCGCCAGCAACCTGCAGCGCACCGCCAGCGCGATGGAAGAGCTGACCAGCACCGTGCAGCACAGCGCGGAGTCGGCCACCCAGGCGAACCAACTCGCGGCTTCGGCCGCAGAAGCGGCCCAGCGCGGTGGCAAGGTGGTGGCCGAGGTCGTCTCCAATATGGCCGAGATCTCTGGCGCCAGCCGCAAGATTGCCGACATCACCAGTGTGATCGACGGCATTGCCTTCCAAACCAATATCCTGGCCCTGAATGCTGCGGTCGAGGCCGCCCGAGCTGGCGAGCAAGGCCGCGGCTTTGCGGTTGTGGCTGGAGAGGTGCGCTCGCTGGCCCAGCGATCGGCCGAAGCGGCCCGCGAGATCAAGACGCTGATCGGCGGTTCGGTCGAAAAGGTCGAAACCGGCGCCCGCTTGGTGGGCGTGGCCGGCACCGCCATCGACGAGTTGGTGTCCTCAGTCAACCGGGTCAGCGACATCATTGGCGAGATCTCGTCCGCCGCGGTGGAACAAAGCCGAGGCATCAGCGAAGTCAACACCTCGGTGGCCGAGCTCGACCAAATGACCCAGCAAAACGCCGCGCTGGTGGAGCAAGGCGCCGCCGCTGCGGCCAGCATGCGCTCGCAAACCGAGCTGTTGATCTCAGCGGTGTCTGCTTTCCAGTTGGGCGACGCACCAAGGTTCAGCAGCCCGGCTGCGCCCGTCCTGCGGCCCGCATCGGCGCCGAGTGCGCCGGCGGCCCATGAGACGGCCGCCCAGCAGGTCTTGGCCCAGGTGGCAAAGGCCCCCTCAGCGCCCCTCAAACCTGCCGCAGCCCCCTCGCCGATGGCCAGCCCTGCCCCCAAAGCGGCCGCAGACGACGGGGACTGGGAAACATTTTGAACCCTTGAATGCCACCGCAGACCTGCCGATAACACGCCATCTTGAGATTCTCCCTTCCGCCGCCCGCCACTAAGGACCGACCATGGACATGATTGCTGAAGCCCCCCTCGCTACCCGCCAAGAGGCTGATCGTGCACTGCCGGGGTCCCGCGGCCGAGTGCCCACTGGCGCCTCAGCGGCTCATGGCGAATACCTGACCTTCCGCTTGGGCGGCGAGGAATACGGCATCGACATCCTGCGCGTGCAAGAAATCCGCTCCTACGAGCAGCCCACCCGCATTGCCAATTCGCCCTCCTTCCTCAAGGGCGTGGTCAATCTGCGCGGCGTGATCGTGCCCATCATCGACTTGCGGGTGAAGCTGGGCTGCGACTCAGCTGACTTCAATGCCTTCACGGTGGTGATCGTGCTCAACATCCGCGGCCGCGTGGTCGGTGCGGTGGTCGACTCGGTGTCGGACGTGCTGGAGCTGTCCCGCGACGCCATCAAGCCCGCCCCCGAGATGAACAACCAGGTGGACATGTCTTACCTGACGGGCATCGCCAATGTCGGCGACCGCATGTTGATCCTGATGGACATCCAAGCCCTGATGAGCTCGGCCGACATGGGCCTGATCGACAGCATCGGCTGATCTGCGCCCCGGCCGCATCGCGCGGCCCCTGCCCTGCCAAGCCCTGCGGCCCCGCTGCCCCTTTACAGGGCGCGGCGGGCTAAGGCGGGAATGTCCAGCACATGGACGGTGTAGCCGTCGACCCGAATCACGCCTTGGTCGGCGAGGCTGCGCATCAGCCGAGACAGTGTTTCTGGAGTAATGGCCAGCTGAGAGGCGATGTCGCGCTTGCGCATGGGCAAAGCCACCGCGCCGTGGCTGGCCTCGGGCCCCGCAGGGCGGCACAGCGACATCAGCCAAGCTGCCAAACGTGCCGGCGCGTCTTGATGCAGCAAAGCCTGTGAAGCCAGTGCCAGGCCGCGAACCTCGCGCGCCAGCGAGACCACCATACGCTGCGACAGCGCGGGCGAGCGCTCAAACACCGACCGCAGCGCAGCGCAGGGCATCTGCACTACGGTCGCCGCGGAGAGCGCCAGAGCGTCTTGCGCATGCGGCACGCACAGCCAGCCCGCACTCGCATCCAGCCAGGCGGGGCCTTGCAAGTGCTGCTCAATGCGAAAGCTGCCTTCAGCCTGATGCAGGCCCAAAGCCACATCACCCTGGCTGACCCAGAAGACGCTTTGCGCCACCTGCTGCCGGCTGAAGACAAGGCTGCCCTGAGCCACCGAGCCCACTTGGGCCACGCGGTTCAGGGTCGCGGCCTCAGCGGCCGTGATGGCCTGGCCTTGGAACAATTCAGACCAATCATCCACATTGGGCAGCGCTGCGGATGCGGGACTGCGGCTGGCGGTGTTGGCCAAAGCTTGGCGCACCCGTGCGCGGGCGCGGGTCAGCGGAGCGCGTTCGTCCACGGGGGCAAATCCAACGGGGCTGGCGGGGTGGTGGTCCATGAAATCTCTCGCGTGGGGCCGTTGTGCCGACTGTCCACGAGCCGCCAGCCGCCCGAGTTGCGCCAGATCAAGGCCCGCCGCCAACCAAGGCTGCGCTTTGAGACTAGGTCGATCCGCCTCAAATCCGCTAGGCTTTGGGGCCTGTTAACAGACCCAAGTCCATGAAACTGCTCCGCTACGGACCGCCGGGGGCCACACGCCCGGCTTTGTTGGATGCCCAAGGCCAGGTGCGCGACCTGGGTGGCTTGCTGGCCGACATCACGCCGCAAACGCTCTCGGCGGAGGGCTTGACGGCACTGCGTGCCTTAGACCCACAGGCTTTGCCGGTGGTGCTCAAGCCTGGGCGCCTGGATGTGCCGTGGTCGGGCTTGGGCAAGTTCATCTGTATCGGCCTGAACTATGCCGACCATGCGGCCGAAGCCGGCCTGCCCTTGCCGTCAGAGCCCGTGATCTTCATGAAGGCCATCAGCTGCCTCTGCGGCCCCACCGACCCCACGGTGCTGCCCCCTGACTCCACCCGCAGCGACTGGGAGGTCGAGTTGGGCGTGGTGATCGGCCGCACGGCCCGCCATGTCAGCGAAGCCGACGCCCTGGCCCATGTGGCCGGCTACTGCGTGGTCAACGATGTGTCGGAGCGGGCTTATCAGTTGGAGCGCGGCGGCACCTGGGACAAGGGCAAGGGCTGCGACACCTTTGGCCCGGTCGGCCCTTGGCTGGTGACGGCCGACGAAGTGCCCGACCCGCAAGCGCTGGATCTGTGGCTGGAGCTGAACGGCCAGCGCATGCAAAACGGCAATACGCGCACCATGGTGTTCAGCGTGGCGCACATCGTCAGCTATGTGAGCCGCTTCATGACCCTGCAGCCCGGGGACTTGATCAGCACCGGCACGCCGCCTGGCGTGGGCATGGGCATCAAGCCGAACCCGGTCTACCTGAAACCTGGCGATCAGATGCGATTGGGCGTGGCGGGCCTGGGCGAGCAAACCCACACGGTGCACGCTTGGGACCCTGCGCTCTTGGCCTGAAGACAGGCCCCCAAAAGCAAAGGCGCACTGACGTGGCAGAAAAAGCAAAGGGCCACTGACGTGGCAGAAAAAGCAAAGGGCCACTGACGTGGCCCTGGGCTTACCGCAGAGCTAAAAAGCCAGCGGTCACTGAGACTCCGGTCACGGGTTCCGGGTTCCGCCCATTGGTGCGGTCGGTTGTTTTTGTCGCAGTGAGATCATTGTGCAAGCATTTCGTGACGGTGATGTGACGAGATGAGGGGGGTTATCCCTGCAAACGTGGGACGGGGTTTTCCCAGGACTTCCGTCACGCCACAAAGTCACTACAGCGTGGTTAAGCCCCCAACAGGCTCAAGCGCACCGTCACCCCCCCGGGTGTGTTGTCCAAACGGATGGTGCCGCCCATCTTGGCCATATAGGTGCGGGCCACAAACAAGCCCTGTCCACGGTGACTGCCCTCTCGGGTGTCGCCGAGCAAGGGGGCCTCGTCCGACACGCCGTAGTCAAACACCCGCTCCAGCAACTCAGCCGGCACCTGGGGGCCCTGGTTGTGAACCTGCACCTCCACGCCTTGTTCGGTGGCCATCAGGCGCAGCTCGATGGGCGAGCCCGGCGTGCGATAGCGATCGGCATTGCTCAGCACATGGGTCACCACATCTTCCAGGGCATATTCGTCGGCCCGCACGCGCAGTGGCGTGTCCGACGCCGGCGCCTCCAACACCACCTGCTCAATGCCCGCATGGGGGGCGTTCTGGGCCACTTGCCGCAAAAAGGCGGCGATGTCCAAGGCCTGCACACCCAGTGTGGTGGCTTCAAAGGCCTCGGTGGGCGAGGCCTGGCCGTAAAGCACTTTGATGGCCTGCTGCATGCGCTGGATGTAGCGATGGCTGGGGTCCTCAGCGCTGCCATGCAGGGCCATCAACGATTGCAAGGGCGACATGATCTCGTGCCCCACCGCATGCCACTGGTCTTTCTCTTGCTGCACGCGTAGGTGCTCGCGCCGCACATCGTCATTCACGCGCTGCATCAGGTCACCCAAGGTGCCCGCCAACAGGCCCAGCTCATCCGCGCCGCGCAGGTCGGCCACGTCCAGCGTGACGGCACTGGCCGGGCCCTTGACCTCTTGCGACACCCGGGCCGCGCGCTGCGTCAGCACCGTGATGCGCCGGATGATGCGCAGCTCGATGGCCAACCAGGTCAACAACACCGCCAGCAGCATCGCCCCCACAAACCAGGCCACCCGCGTGGCCACCACGCTGAGCTGGCGGTTGACGCTGCGCACATCGCCCGTCAATGTCAGCTCATAAGTGCCCAGGCTGGTGCGGATGGTCTCGCGCGCCACCAAGGGCGTGTCATAGCCATCCACCGGCAAGCGGCGTATCAAGGCATCCATCAGCGGGGCGCTGGGTTCTTTGTCGACCTGACCACTCAGCTCGGCCACTTGTGCGCCGCTGGCGCTGCGGATGTTCAGCGTCTCACCCGGCAGCAACAAGGCTTGCAGGGCCTGCAGTGAAAACGGCGCCGTCGGCTCGCCCTGGGCGCTGTCGAACAAAGGCGCACTGTCGGCCCCCGGCGGCAGCACCTGCACGCGCAGCAGCATGCGGTCCAGGTCCGCCGGCGGCCACACCACCTGGGCGCGGCGCAGATGCAGATCGTCCCGGAACACCTCCACTGGCAAACGCACCGAGAAGAAGGCTTGACGCAGGCAGTCCTCGGGCTCTGCAGCGCTGGCCGCCGCAGAGGGCACCGGCCCTAAACAGCGCAGATCGCGCCAAAGCCAGCCGCGAAAGTCCCGCACTGGCTTGTCGGCCGTCTGGCCGTCCTCACCCTCCACAAAGCCGGTCAGCCGGCCGCGCTGGGCCAAGCTGCTGCCCGCGGCCAAGGGCTCGAGCCCCGCCTCAAAGGGGGCCATCCAACGAGAGGTTTGACCGCGCATTTGCAGGGTCACCCGCACGCGATGCGCAGCGCTCAGGTCACGCTCCCCCACCCGCCGCGCCACCAGGGCCGGGCTGGGCACGCTGCCCACGGCGTAGATGAAGCCCCCCGCCAACGGGCTGCTGCCAATGGCCACACACAACTGGGCCTCTTGGCCGCCGGGCAAGGCGTAGCGCACGCCACAGCCGGCCATCTCCACCGCCTGCTGCACCTTGGCGCGGTCGTCAAAGTCGATGGCGGAGAAGGGCAAGACCACCGGCCGCAGCCCCACGCCGGGCTGGGGCGCCATGCTCGGGTTGAGCAGGGCCAACTGGCCCGTGGGGTGGCGCAGCCGGTCGCTGATCTGGCCCAGGGTCTTGGCAAAACCCTGGGTATAGCTTTGTAGGCCCTGGATCTTTTCTTCGATCAATACCGACAGCGCCAAGCCGAGTGTGGCCAGCGCCAGCAGGGCAAACGCACCGCGAAAGAACACCCGCAGGCGCAGCGGAATGCGGGCGGGCAGCAGCAATTGGCTGCCGCGCGTCCACAGCGAGGCCGCCCCGGCAGAGACCGCGGTGCGGCCCGTCTCGCTCACGGCCCGCTCCAGCGAAAGCCGCGCATGGGGATGTTCTCGATGGCCTCAAAGCCCTCGTCCAGCTCTCGAAAGGCGTCGCGAATGGTGCTGACGTGCTTGCGGATGTTGTCGCGGTTGCGCCCGCTCTTGACCACCTGGTAGAGCTCTTCGTAGCTCACCACCTCACCTTTGCGTTGCACCAAGGCGGCCAAGATGCGCTGGGCTGTCAGCGGCAGGTTGATGCGCTGCCCGCGCCACAGCGCACTGCCCTGGCGCAGCGGGTCCAGCACCAGCTCGGGCGCAGCAGCCGTGGCCGGCGCGCTCGCAGCAGGGCTGCGGTCTTTGGTGGCGCGCAGGATGTCGAGCAGGGTCTCGATGAAGTCGGCTTCTTCAAAGGTCGTCTTTTGCAGATAGTCCCAGGCGTCCAGCGCCTTCATGATGCTGCGGTAGATGGCCGCCGGCATGGCCGAGACCACCAGCACCGGCGTGCCCGGTCGGTGCTTGTTCAAGGTGTTGATCAGGGCCACGCCCGCATTGCGCTCCCGGCCCAGCTCGATGTCCATGAGCACCAAGTCATAGCGCTCTCTCAGCAGCGCGGCCTCGGCCTCGTCGCGGTTGAACCAGGCGTGGACCTGGGCGTCGGGGCGGGCGGCTGCAATCCAGCCGCGCAACTGCTGGCTGGTGGGTGCATCGTCTTCGATCACAGCAATCAGGGTCATGCACCCCATTATCAGGAGGAGTGGCGGATGGGGCTGTGAGGATTTCTTCCGGGCCCGGAAGAAAGCCGCGGCCAAACGGGAGCAAAGCCTCCCTGCCCCACGCTTTTTTGCTCCGGGGCCTTTGCGAAGAATGATCTCCATCGCAACCCCACTCGCTCAAGGAGCACACGATGGACACCGCCCCCGACACCCCGAACTCACGCCTCTCCCGCCTGGCCCAGGCCGCTCGCCGCGCGGTGAGCGGCAGCGCCAATGCCTTGGGCCAAGCCACTGGCGGGCTGGCCTCAGGCCTCTTGGGCGCACGGCGCGGCCTCCTGCTGCTGGCCGGTGTTGGCGCCCTGGGCTGGGCTCTGGTCAATCACCCGCCGCTGAGCACCGTGGCGGCCGGTGAGGCAGGCCTGCGCAACAACCTGCTGACCGGAGGCAGCACCGAGTTCCGGGAGGGCAGCGTCGTGGTACTGCCCGGCCTGCATCAGCTGCGCCGCCTGCCGCTGCGCGACCAGCTCTATCGCCCCACCGACAGCGCCAGCGCCACCGGGCCTTCGCCCTTTCAGTCGGTGGAAGGGCTGTCGCTGGGCGTGGATTTGAGCGTGCGCTGGGCGGTGGACCCGGCCAAGCTCTCCAGCAGCGCCCGCAACCTGCCCGCCGACATCGGTCAAGACATCGTGCAGCCCGCCGTGCAAGGCGTGGTCTACAAGACCATGGCGCGCTACACCGTGCGTGAAATCTTCTCCAGCAAGCGGGCCGACATCCAGCAGCAGATCGAGGCCGAGCTGCGGCCCAAGCTGGCGGCCGATGGCCTGCTGCTGCGCAGTGTGCAGATTGGCAAGGTGGACTTGCCGGCCGACTACCGCCGTGGCATGGACCAACTGCTCTCGGAAGAACTCTCCAGCGAGAAGATGCGCTACACGCTGGAGCTGAAGGAAAAGCAGGTCAAGCAGACCGAGCTGGAAGCCCAGGCCGAAAAGGTGCGCCGTGAGACCGATGCCGAAGCCGCCGCACGGGAACAGGTGATCGCTGCCAAAGCCCAAGAAGAAGCCATGAAGCATGTGCTGCCCTTCAAGCAAAAGCAGATCGAGCAGCGCCAACTCGAAGCAGAGGCCGAGAAGGTCGCCCGCATCCGCAGCGCCGAGGGCTCGGCCCAAGCGCGCCGCATTGAGTCCCAGGGCGAGGCCGACTCGCGCCAAAAGCTGGCCGACGCCGAAGCCTACCGCCTGGCCAAAGTCGGCCAAGCCAACGCCGAGCAAATGGCCCGCGAAGGCGCCTTGGTCACCCGCCACCCGCTGCTGATCCAAAAGACCATGGCTGACAAGCTCAGCGACAAGATCCAAGTCATCATCGCGCCGCCGCCCAGCAACGGCGATTTCCTGGGCGCCGCGCTGATTGGCGGCATGCAAAAGACCGCGCGCGCCACCCCAGCCGCCGACGACAGCGCTGCCCCAGAAGGAGCCGAGCAATGATCGCCGCCGCAGCTCTCAGCCTGGCCCTGGTCACCCAAGACGCGGCGCCCCTGCGCGCCGCCGCCAACGACAACGCGCCCACCCAAGCCCAGCTCTGGCCCGGTGATGCGCTGGAGGTGCGCGGCGAGCGCCTGGGCTGGCTGCAGGTGTGGGACCACCGCCGTGAGCGGCCGGGCTATATCCGGGCCACGCAAGTGCGCCCCATCAGCACCGATGCGGCCAGGGCGCAAGAGTTGCTGTCCGTGCTGCGCTTTGTGCGCGACACACCGGGCACCGAAAGCCTGGGCATTGGCTACGCCGCCGCTTACCTCAGGGCCGTGCCCGCCGCCCAACTCAACCCCGAAGCCTTGGAGGCCGTGGGCCAAATGGCCGAGCGCCTGGCCCAGCGGGCCTCCAGCCGCAATGCCGTGGCTTTGGCTCAGGCCGGAGTGACGGCCGCGCCCACCGGGGGCGTGGACGCACGGCTGTCTGGCCATTTGGACGGCGTGCGCGCTTACGGCGTCAACTTCCAGAGCATTGAGCAAGACGGCAGCGTGCGCCTGTGCTACGACGGCGAGGCCTACCAACGCTTGCTGGCCCACCCGCAAGCCACGCCGGAGCACAAAGGCCGCGCCCTGCTCGGCCTGACGCGCCATGACTGCGTGGCGCCCACCTTGACCCTGAGCGAGCGCGAGGGCCACACCCAGCGCCGTGCCGCGCTGCTGGACAGCCTGAACGCGAGCGAGTGGACCGCCCTGCCCGAGCAGATGCGCAACCAACTGCGCCTGCGCCGCGCCGGGGTTTGGGCCGAACTGGCCCACTCGCAAGCGCGCAGGGGGCAGGCCGCGCAGCCGGCGGGCCAGCGAGCGGTGCACGAGCTGGCCGCCATCCTCAAGACTGAGTTAAGTGAAGACGACCAAGCCGCCTACAAAGAAGCGGCGATCCGCGTCGGCGCTTCACGCTGGGCGGCCGAAGCGGCGGTCACCGCGCCAACCCTGTCGGCCAGGCCCAGCCTGATGACCCAGGCCGGTGAGCCCGGCCAAACCTGTGTGCTGCTGGTGGATGCCCAGCATGGCCCGCAAGCACCGCTCTTGAAGCGCTGCACCTGGGGCGTGCCGTGGCTGGCCTCGGCCAAGGTCAATGTGCGCGGCGATGCCGTGGCCCTGGCTGTGCAGCCCCTGCCCGCCTGGCGTGAGCTGTGGCTGATGAAGAAGACCGACAGCGGCTGGGTCGTGGAGGTGTTGCCGCCGGCCAGCGGCAATGTGCTGGGCAGCGACATCGGCTATGTCGAGTTCGCCGGCTGGGTGCCCGAGGCCGAGCCCAAGCTGCTGCTGGCGCGTGAAAGCCGCACGGAGGGCCGCTTCACGCGCCGCTTTGAAGTCGCGCTGCAAGACACGCTCAACATCGACAAACAGGCGAGTACGCCAGAGTTGTTGAGCGGCTTCAAGCGCTGGGCCGAGCCCGCCTGGCGCAAGCAGACGGTGGCCCTGCGTTAAGGCTTAGAGGGCGATACCCACCAAGGCCGCGCTCTTGCGTGGGTTGATCAGGTTGACCCGCCCGGGCTTGCCGTCCGCCCCGGCTTGGCGCTCGGCGCCGTCCAGGATGGCCGTCTTGAGCTGCACCGGCGTGAGGCCCGGCTTGAGCGCCAGCAGCTTGGCGGCCAAGTTGGCCACCTGCGGGCTGGCCATGCTGGTGCCGCTGAGCTTCATGCGCACGCCGCCGGGCACCGGAGCCTCGACTTCAAAACCATTGGCATGCACGGCCACGGTCTTGCCGAAGGTGGAAAAGCTGGTCTCCGTCCCGGCCTTGTCCACCGCGCCCACCGTGATCAAGTTGGGGAGCGAGAAGCCTGCGGGGATGTACTCCTCGAAGTCCGCGCTGTTGTCTTCATTGCCTGACCCGGCCACAAAGAAGATCTCAGGAGCCCCTGCAATCGCCTGATGCAGCGCGTCTCTCTCGATCTTGAAGAGCCGCTGCGCCTCTTGCTTGCGGGCCTCGGGGCTACCACCCATGTTGTGATAGGCCATCGCGGATTCATACGCACTGGGGCCATAGCGCCAGCTCATGTTCACCACTTTGACGCCGGCTTTCTTGAAGCCTTGCACCATGGCGGTGTAAGCGGCGGCCGTGGCCTTGGAGCGATCCTCGTTGGGCTTGAAGGGCTCGTTCAAGTGGCTCCACAGCATGGTGGCGGCATAGACCTGCGCAAAGGGGTTGCCGTCCACCGCGATGCCGGCCACATGCGTGCCGTGCACATACAGGCCGGCCAGCGAAGCGTCCTCAGAAAAGGCCTTCACCTGATCGGCCTTGAGCCCCGCCATCTTGGCGCGGAAGGCACGCGACTCCGGCGTGTCCAAGGCCGCGCGTTGGTCCATCGCGCCCTTGATCACCGCCCGCAGCTCAGGCCAGCGGCCCTGGGCTTCTCCCAGGGGGCGCAGCAAATGGGGTGAGGGCTTGGCGTCGTCATCAAAGGCCATGCCCTTGGCGGCTGCTGTCTTGAAGAGGGCGAGGTCCACGCCCGAATCCCAGATGCCCACGACAACCGGCTGCGCTGGGGCCGTGGCGGGGATGGCAAAGGTCCGCGGGGTCCAGATGTCGGGTTTGGCCACGGCTTGTGCCTGGGCGTCGATCACTGCTTGCAAGCCGGCCACCACCGCTTGCTTATTCGCAGCCAGCAATTCCAATTGCATGCGTGAGTTGACGATGGCGGTGACCAAGCCTTCGGGGATGGTCATCTGCCCGTTCTTGGCCACGGCATCCACTTGGGATTGGAACGCACCTTTGATGAGTTCAGGATTGAAGGTCTCAATGCCGCCCTTGTTGGCCTTGACCACGGCTTGCACGTCGGCCCAAGGCAAGGCGCCATAGCGGCGTTGAACTTCGGCTTGCAGCCAGGCCGCGTCGCGGCCCTCGGCGCGCTGCTGCGACAACAAGTCTGTGAGCAGGCCGCTGGTCAGCTTGCCACCGGCCTTTTCTTGCAGGGCTCGGCCCTTGGCCGTCCACTGCGGCACGGCCGCCCAGTCGCCCCGCAATTGGGCCATCGCGGCCAAGGCGGCGTAGTACTCACGCTGGGTCGCGGGATCTTGAATGTCATAGCGCTGCAGGTCGGCCAGCAGGTTTTTCTCGACCGGGGCGGCAATGGCCTGCAGTTCGGCCAAAGGCACCGCCAGCAGTTCGCTGGGCAGCTTGGGCAAGGTGACGGTGCGGCGCGGGAGTTGGTCCGCTTGGGTGATGACGGTGCGGGAGGCCGCAGGGGTGGCGTCTGCAGCCAGCGTGCTGCCGGCAGACATCAGCGACACGGTCAAGGTGGCGACCGCCAAAGAGAGCGAAGTCAGCTTCATCGAAAGGGCTCCTGTTGAGAGGAGTCAGATGCTAAGGCCATGGGCCACGAGCAGCTACTCAGAGCCGATCAACTGCAGATTCAGGCGCATGAACGGCACCGCGCTGGGATGACCAGAGGAGCACGTCAGCCCTGGTGCTTTCCCGAATCTTCGGCGCGGCCTGCAACCTGCCAAGCGAAGTGTGGAACTGACAGCACATCAGAGGCCATCTCGGCCGCTGCGCTTTGAGTTCACGACCCATGTCGTCCCAGCCTGTTTCACCGTTGCTTGCTGTGCATCTCAGCCACCGTCTTGGCGGATGGTGCACGCCCGCGGCCCTGCTGTGGCTGGTCTGCACCGTGACAGCGCTGCTGTGCCTGCCTTGGGCCGTGGTGTGGCGCAGTGTGCTGCTGGGGCCGTGGGTGGAAGAGACGCTGTTCCGCAGCGGGCTCCAGACCGCCTTGAGCAAACGCCTAGCCGGGCATTGGGCCAACCTCGTAACGGCACTGGCCTTTGCAGCGTGCCATGCCGCCCTGCAGCCAAACCCGGCCGCATGGCTCACCGTGCTACCCGCCTGGGTGATTGGCATCGTCTTTCAACGCACAGGCCGTCTGTGGCCCTGCATCGCCCTGCACGCCGGGGCGAATCTGCTGTGGCACCTGGCCCTGGCCGCTCATCTCTCCCCTCTTCTCTCCCCTCTTCTCTCCCCTTGACTGCGAAGGACTGATTCATGACGCCTCGTCTTAACCCCTTGCCCCTGGCCGCTGCGCTGTGCTTGATGTCCACGGTGCCCTCGGTGTGGGCCGCCGCCAACCCCGTGCGGGGCGGCACGCTCTATGACACCAATTGCATGGCCTGCCATGGGCCGGCCGAGTCCCCCACCAATGCCCGTTCGCTCAACACGCGCAACACGCCTTCGGTGCTGCAAAGTGCAATCACTGCCAACCGTGGCGGCATGGGCGTGTTTTCCAGCACGCTCAGCGCAGCTGACCAAGCGGATATCGCTGCCTTCTTGGGGAACGCGCCCACCGCACTGAGCTTTGCCAGCACACCGGTGGGCAGCAGCAGCGCCAAGCAGACCTTGACCGTGCGCACGGGCCGCGTGGCGCTCAGCAACATCACCGTCAGCACCTCTGCCGAGTTCACCCGCCAAGGCGGCACCTGCGGCAGCACGCTGGCAGCCAACAGTGCTTGCACGGTGGATGTGCTGTTCCAGCCCACCCAGGCGGGCCAGCGCAGCGGCACGCTGAGCCTGGTGCACAGCGGCATCCCGGACGGCGTGAGCGTGGGCCTGAGTGGCACCGCGACAGCCGTGGCCGTGCCCACCTTGACGCTCAATGCCACCAGCCTGGACTTTGGCAATCAGACCTTGAACCAAAGCAGCGCCAGCCGCAGTGTCACGGCCAGCAACTCCGGCACAGCCGCCCTGAGCTTCAGCAGCTTGGCGGTGAGTGGCGCTGCGGCGGCGGACTACACCACGGCCGGCACCTGCAGCACCAGCGTAGCCTTGCAGCCCGCGCAGAGCTGCACGGTGGAGCTGACCTTCCGGCCCAGCGCCGTGGGCAGCCGCAGCGCCACCTTGCAGCTTGCCTCCAACGCCAGTAACGGCACCGGCAGCGTAGCCCTCAGTGGCAACGGCCAACAAGCGCCCGCCCCGGTGGTCAGCCTCTCTCCGAGCAGCCTGGACTTTGGCAACCAAGTCGTCGGCACCAGCAGTGCCAATCGCAACATCACGCTCAGCAACACCGGCAACGCGGCCCTGAGCATCACCGGCATTGCCGCCAGCGGGGCCTTTGGTGTCAACCATGCCTGCGGCAGCAGCTTGCCAGCGGGCGGCAGTTGTACCTTGCAAGTGAGCTTCACCCCGACCGGCGCCGGGGCTGCCAGCGGGGCCATCACCGTCACCAGCGATGCGGCAGGCTCACCCCAGCGCGTGAGCTTGAGCGGCACGGGCACGCTGAGCTCACCGACCTTGGTGTGGAGCCCGGCCACCACCAGCTTGGCCTTTGGTGAGGCCACCGTCGGCGCGGCCAGTGCGATGAAGACGCTGACGCTGAGCAACCAAGGCCCGGGCGATGCCACACTGGCCAGCCTGGCCCTGAGCGGCACCCATGCCAGCGACTACCGCGTCGATGCCAGCTCCACCTGTGCGCAAGGCCTGGCGCTGCCGGCCAACAGCACTTGCACGGTCAAGCTGAGCTTCACACCCAGTGCCGCAGGTGCTCGCGATGCCGCGCTGACCGTCAGCAGCAACGGCAGCAACCCCGGCACCATTGCGCTGGGGGGGACGGGGGTGGCGGCGGCCGCGCCTAAGCTGATGTTGTCGACCTCATCCTTGAGCTTCAGCGTGCCTGCAACTGGCGGCACCTCGGCCGCTCAAACGGTGACGCTGAGCAACAGCGGCAACGCGGCGCTGAACATCAGTGCCTACAGCAGCAGCAATGCCGCCTTCAGCGTCAGCCCCGGCAGCAGCAATGGCTGTGCAGCCGCGCCGCTGACCCTGGCGCCCGCAGCCACCTGCACACTGCAAGTGACTTGGGCATCGGGCAACGCGGAGCAAGCCAGCGGCACGCTGCAAATCAGCAGCAATGCGGCGGGCAGCCCAGCCGCAGTGACGCTGAACGGGCAACGTGAGTCGGCCACCAACCAAGGGGGTGGCGGCTGCACCGTGGGCGGTGGAGAGGCCCGCTTCGACCCGCTGCTGTGGGGCATGACGCTGCTGGCCGGCCTGCTGCTGTGGCACCGCCGCAAGGCACAAGGGGGTCAGGCATGAGCGACCTCCTCACGCGGCGCCAGAGCCTGCAGGGCTTGGCCCTGTGGGTGGGCGGCGGCCTCGCTGCGACACCGGCCTGGGCGGGCGAGTCCGTTCCGGCCCTCAGCCTGCCCAAAGCGGACGGCAGTGTGGTGCCTCTGCTGAGCCCAACGTCCAAGCTCACTTATGTGGACTTCTGGGCCTCGTGGTGCGGCCCCTGCCGACAGTCATTCCCCTGGATGAACAAGCTGCACCAGCGCTTCAAGGACAAGGGCTTGTCCATCGTGGCTGTGAACCTGGATGCCAAGCGGGCCGACGCCGACCGCTTTTTGGCGGAGATGCCCGCGCAGTTCACCGTGCTCTTTGACGCCACGGGCCGCAGTGCGCGGGAGTTTCAAGTCAAGGGCATGCCCAGCTCCATGCTGGTGAACGCCCAACGGGAGCTGGTGTGGCGGCACACCGGCTTCAAGGAGAGTGACGCCGCTGGGATCGAGACTCGCTTAGCGCAAGCGCTAGGTCTCGCATGAAAACTAAAGTGAGTATGAGCATGACAAGTACAACAGCCCGCAGGTCTTGCGGCGCACACTTTGCCGCGCTGAGTCTGGTGCTGCTGTCCACCTTGGGCGGCTGCGCCATGACACCCCCCGCAGCCTGGGAAAAGGGCCAACTGGCCAAGCCGGCGATGCGCATGGACGGCGACGGGCTGGAGCAGCGCTTCACCCAGCACATTTATGCCAGCAAAGAGAACGCCTCGGGCGGCCAAAGCGTGGGCGGAGGTGGCTGTGGCTGCAACTGACGCGACAAGCTGCAGCAGCGTCTTGGCCGCAGCCTTGCTGCTGCCCGGCCTGGCTGCACCTGCCATGGCCCAGCAAGCACCTGAAAAGACCGAGTTGTCTTTCAAGTTGTTGGACTATCAAGACCGCCAGCCCGGCCTGGAGCGTACCCATGTGCGAGCCCCTTCGCTGGGCTTGATCACCCCGCTGGGTGAGCAGTGGGGCTTGGAAGCCGGTTTGGTCAGAGACACGGTCTCCGGTGCCTCGCCGCGCTGGCACAGCGCTGTCTCTGGCGCCTCCCGCCAGACCGAGCGCCGCGATGCCGGGGACCTGCGCATCACGCACTATGGCCATCGCCAGTCGTGGAGCGTGGGGACCGCGCTGTCGGATGAGAATGACTACAGCTCGCGCAGCCTGTCGGTAGAGCACCGCTGGAGCACCGAGGACAACAACCGCAGCTATCAACTGGGCCTGGGTTGGACGCGCGACAAGATCGGGGCCACGGGCCAGCCCAGTCTGCAAGAGAAGCGCCGCACGCTGGAGACCATGGCCTCGGTGACCCAGGCTTGGACCGCCAGCGACCTGGTGCAGTTCAGCCTGACCCATCGGCGCGGTGAGGGCTTTTATTCGGACCCCTACAAGTTCCCGGATGTCCGGCCCCGCAGCCGCCACCAAAGCACCGCACTGCTGCGCTGGAACCATGCCATTGACGCCTGGGATGCGGCGCTGAAACTGAGCTATCGCTGGTATGGCGACAGCTTTGGCGTGCGCGCCCACACGCTGGAGGGTCACTGGGTGCAAAGCATAGGGTCGCGTTGGACCATCACGCCTGGCCTGAGGCTTTACAGCCAGCGCGCGGCCTCGTTCTATGTGGACCCCCGACCGGGTAGCGACGCTCCGCCGGCTCTGCCCGGAGAGGGCAGCAACGGGCTGGTTTCGGCCGATCAACGGCTGGCCGGCTTCGGCGCGGTGGCGCTGTCACTGAAGGGTGAGTGGATGGTCTCTCCCGCACTCAGCCTGGATGTGCGCGTGGAGCAGTACGAGCAGCGTGGCGCCTGGCGTGTGGGCGGTGAGGGCTCACCAGGCTTGGCACCGTTCTCGGCCCGGCATTGGATGCTGGGTGGCAGCTACAAATTCTGAGGATGGCCATGCTCTCGTCTGCACCTCAACAGCGTGGTCTGGCCTGGGCGCCGCCTGAAGCGGCGGAGCCCACCGAGCATGACCTCGGCTTCAGCTTTGTGGCCCTGGGCGGTGAGGCTGAGCTGCGCCTCACCGGGCACAGCCAAGCCCTCTTGCTCGAGGCCGTGGAGGCCGCGCAGGCCGAGATCCTGCGCATTGAGCGGCAGTACTCCCGCTACCGCATCGACAGTGTGTTGTCCTGCATCAACGCCACAGCGGGCACGGGCTGTGGCATCCGCGTGGACGACGAAACCGCCGGTCTGCTGCACTTTGCCGACCGCCTGTTCCAGCAAAGCCAGGGGCTGTTCGACATCACCAGCGGCGTGTGGCGACGGGCCTGGGACTTTCGCTCAGGCCGCCTGCCCAGCGAGGCAGAGTTGGCCGCCCTGCGCCCCTGTGTCGGATGGGACAAGGTGCGCTGGGACGGGGAGTCGATCTACCTGCAGCACGCCGGCATGGAGTTGGACTTTGGCGGCTTCGGCAAAGAGTACGCCGCCGACCGCGCTGCGGCGGTGCTGCTGAGCCATGGTGTGAACAGCGGCTATGTCAACCTCGCGGGTGACATACGGGTGCTAGGCCCCCACCCCAGTGGCCGGCCCTGGCAGATGGGCCTGCAACACCCCCGCGCCCCCGACACCGTGATGGCCCATGTTGCGATGACTGACGGGGGCCTGGCCACCAGCGGTGACTACGAACGCTACTTTGACGTCAACGGCCAACGCTACTGCCACTTGATCGACCCTCGGAGCGGCTGGCCCGTGCAGCACTGGCAGTCCATCAGCGTGGTCGCACCGCTGTGCATTGCCGCAGGCTCGCTGAGCACCTGCGCGATGCTGATGGGCGCGGCGGGCGCCGACTGGCTGCGGGCTCAAGGCGCGCGCTTCTTGGCGGTGGATGCGCAAGGGCGCATGGATGGCCATTTGTGGACTCACTGACATGATGAACCTCACGATTCACCGCGGCCTGGGCGGCGCCCTGTTGGCCCTGAGCCTGCTGAACCCTGCGTTAGCCGAAGACAATTTCTTGGAGCCCGCTCAGGCCTTCAAACCCAGCGTCAGCATCACCGAGGGCCGAACCGCGCAACTGAGCTTTGCCATCGCTCCGGGCTACTACCTCTATCGCGAACGCACCGAGATCAGCGGTTTGGAAGGCACGCGCTTGGACGCCTCCAGCGTGCAACTGCCAGAAGGCCTCACCAAGTTCGACCCCAACTTTGGCAAAGACATGGTGGTGTGGAAGCAGCAGGCCACACTGCGCTTCACCGTCGCACCAGGCCAGGCGGACGCACGTTATGCCGTGCGCTACCAGGGCTGTGCAGAGCAAGGCCTGTGCTACCCCCCTCAAGCCGGTGAGTTGAGGGTCAGCACGGGGGCGTCTGGCGAGCTTCAAGCGCAGTGGCGAGAAGATGACAGCAGCTTGCCGAGCAGCACAGCGCTCGCAGCGCCGGTCGCCGCAGCCACGGCCGACAAGGCGAGCACCCGCACCCAAGGCAGCACCAGCCTCAAGGAAACCCAAGCCGATGATGTGAGCGGCATCGTCGCCGCTCTGCATTCGGGCCAGTGGCTGTGGGTCGTGGGCTTGTTCTTCGTCTTTGGGCTCGGCCTGTCCTTCACGCCCTGCGTGCTGCCCATGATGCCGATTTTGTCGTCCATCATCGTGGGGCAAACGGGCACGGTCTCGCGCGCGCGCGGTTTCATGCTGGCCCTCTCTTATTCCATGGGCATGGCCTGCATCTACACCTTGATGGGGGTAGCGGCCGGGCTGGCGGGTGCGGGCTTGGCGGCCGCACTGCAGAACCCCTGGGTCTTGGGGGCATTCGCTTTGCTGCTGAGTGCACTGGCGCTGTCGATGTTTGGCGTCTGGGAGTTTCAGATGCCCGCTGCCGTGCAAACCCGGCTGCAAGGCGCAGCCTCACGCCTGCCGGGTGGGCAGCATGCGGCCGTCTTTGCCATGGGCGGCTTGTCGGCGCTGATGGTCGGGCCTTGTGTAGCGGCCCCTTTGGCCGGTGCCTTGGTCTACATCGGCCAGACCCGGGATGCGGCCCTGGGCGCGGTGGCTTTGTTCAGCCTGGCCATGGGCATGAGCATTCCCTTGTTGGCGCTGGGCTTGTCGGCCGGCACCTTGCTGCCCCGGGCCGGGCCCTGGATGGAGCGGGTCAAGACGGTGTTTGGCGTGCTGCTCTTGGGCGTGGCCTTGTGGCTGGTGGCGCCGGTGCTGCCGCAGGCCGTGGTGATGCTGCTGCTGGGCGCAGGCCTGTTGGTGGGTGCTGTGGCGGCCTTTCGGGCGACCGTGCTGGCCAAGGGCTTGGCCTTGCTGGCTGGCCTCTGGGGTGCCAGCTTGGTGATCGGTGCGCTGTCGGGTGGCACGGCTTACTTGCAGCCGCTGCGGCACCTGGCAGAGCGCAGCAGCACCGCAGCCGTGGCGGGCACGGCGGCGCAGCCCGAGGCGCCGCGATTCGAGCGGGTCAAGGATGTGGCTTCCCTCAATCTGGCCTTGAATGCAGCCCGTCAGCGCGGGCAGGCCGTGATCCTGGACTTCTACGCGGACTGGTGCACGTCTTGCAAGGAGATGGAGCACCTGACCTTTGCCAAGCCCGAGGTGCAGGCGCGCATGGCCAAGGCCTTGTTGCTGCAGGCGGATGTCACGGCCAACGATGCCGCAGACCGCGCCCTGCTGCGCCACTTCACCCTGTTTGGCCCACCCGCCGTGTTGCTCTTTGATGCGAAAGGCCAGGAGCAAACCCAGGCCCGCATCGTCGGCTTCATGCCGCCAGAGAAGTTCTTGGGGCGTCTGGCTCAAGTGGGGCTGTAGTCAATCGTCAACCCGAGCACGACCCGCTTTGACCTGCGCGCGCACGGCCTTGCCCTGCAGCCTTCGTTGCTGCGAGCCGCGCGTCGGCCGGGTGGGCTTGCGCTTCTTGGGCACCTGGGCGGCGGCGTCCACCAGGGCTTGCAGGCGCAACATGGCGTCAGCTTGGTTCTGCGGCAGGCTGCGGTAGTCTTGGGCCTTGATGACGACCACGCCGTCGGCCGTGATGCGGCTGTCAGGCAGCGCCAGCAAGCGCGCCTTGACGTCCGCGGGTAGCGAGGAGGCCTGGATGTCAAAACGCAGGTGCACGGCGTTGGACACCTTGTTGACGTTTTGGCCGCCGGCCCCTTGCGCCCGGATGGCGCTGAAGCTGACCTCGTCGAGGGAGACCTGGGGGCCAGCCATGCCGTGCTCAGGCGCTGGCCCGCTCCACCACCACAAAGCTCACCACATAGTCACTCTCGTCGCTGAGGGTGACCTGGGCGGTCAGGCCTTGGGCGTCGAACCAAGTGGCCAGCTCCCCATGCAGGCGCACAAAGGGCTTGCCGGAGGGCTCGTTGAGGATCTCGCAATCCGGCATGCGCATGGGCAGGTGCAGGCCCAAACCAATGGCTTTGGAAAAGGACTCTTTGGCGGAGAAACGAGTGGCCAGGTAAATGACCCCGCGCGCCTCATTGCGAGCGCGGCGAGCGGCAAAGACCTTGAGCTCATTCGGCCCCAGCACCTTGCTGGCAAAGCGATCACCTCGACGCGCCAGCGACGCTGCGATGCGGCGGCTGTCGCAGATGTCGGTGCCAATGCCGTGGATCATGCTGTCGCGCCGGCCGCGTGGATGCAGCCCAGGTAGGCCCGAATGGTGGCGCTGTAGCCCAGCTCCAGCGCATCGGCGATCAAGGCGTGCCCGATGGAGACTTCGGCCACGCCTGGCACTTCACGCACAAAGGCGGTGAGGTTGTCGCGGTTCAAGTCGTGCCCGGCATTGACGCCCAAGCCCGCCGCCAAAGCGGCGCGGGCGGTGGCGGCGAATTGGTCGCGCACGGCTTGTTCGCGGGGCGTGCCAAAAGCCGAGGCATAGGTTTCGGTGTAGAGCTCCACCCGGTCCGCGCCCACCGCACGGACGTGGGCCATTTGCTCAGGGATCGGGTCCATGAAGAGGCTGACGCGCATGCCCAGGGCATGGCATTCGTCGATCAGGGGGCGCAAGGTGTCGGCGTCGGCGGGCAGGTTCCAGCCGTGGTCGGAGGTGAACTGGCCTTCGCTGTCGGGCACAAAGGTGGCTTGGTGCGGCCGCACGGCGCGGATGAAGTCCATCAGGTTGTGCAGCGGATTGCCCTCAATGTTGTACTCGACCTGGGGCCAGCGCTTGAGCAGCGCGGCCAGCTCATGCACGTCGTGGGCACGGATGTGGCGCTCGTCTGGCCGAGGGTGGACGGTGATGCCGTCGGCCCCGGCTTCGAGCACGATCTCGGCAGCCCGTGTGACGCTGGGGATGCCCAGATGGCGGGTGTTGCGCAGCAGGGCCACTTTGTTGAGGTTGACCGACAAAGCCGTGCGGCCAAGAGCGTGCGCGGAGGATTCGGGGGCGACGAGCGGGTTCATGGTCTGCAGTCCATCAAGCGGTGGGGGTCGCGGGCGCCAAAGGGCGCTGCGTGTCCAGCAATTGTTGCGCGTCCAGCATCACGTCGCGGGTACGCAGGCGGGGGGTGCCCAGATGATAGTGAAGCACCGTGCGCAAACTCAGCTTGAGCGCGGTGCTTTGCGCCGCGCAAGCATATTGGACGCGGGCCAGGTCGCCCTCGGTCAATGCGGCTTGGATAGCCAACAGTGTTTCTCCGGGCACCGGGTGGTCGTCCGGCGTGGCGGGGATCAGGCCCAAGCCAGGGCGCAAGCCATAGGCCTTGCCCGCCTGCACCGCGCCTTGGGTGCTGAGGCGGTCGAGCTGCGGCAAAAAGCCCGTCTCGCGCAGCAGCACCAGTTCAAAGGCCCGCAAGGCCGCCGCCGACACCCATTCATCGGGCTGCGCCAACGCAGGCAGTGTGACGGCGTAGGCATCAAAGAGCAATGGATGCGGGTCATGCCGGGGCAGCAGCTTCATCAGCAGCTCATTGAGGTAGAAGCCCGAGAACAGGGCCGCTCCGCTGAGCATGGGCGCGCCGCCCAGCCATTCAGCCCCGCGCAGAGTGCTGACCTCGGCGTTTTCGTCGCGGCTGGGGCGGCTCACGCTGGCCAGCAGGCCTTGAAAGGGCAGGAGCACCGGCCGCAGTTGCGAATAGGGGCGCTTGGCGCCTTTGGCGACTACGGTGAGCCGACCTTGCTCGCGGGTGAAGAGGTCGAGGATCAGGCTGGTCTCGCTCCAGTCATAGCGGTGCAGCACATAGGCCGCCGTGGTGGCGGCGCGGCTGCGCGGCAGCTTGGCCGTGCTGGCGTCACCCCCGCGTGCGTTGCTCATTCGTAGCCGTAGGAGCGCAGGTGTTCTTCGCTGTCGGCCCAGCCCGAGCGGACCTTGACCCACAGCTCCAAGAACACCTTGCCGTCGGTCAGGCGCTCGAGTTCTTGGCGCGCCTCGCTGCCAATGCGCTTGAGGCGCTCGCCGCCGCTGCCAATGATCATGCCTTTGTGGGCATCGCGCTCGACCACGATGGCGGCGCTGATGCGGCGCAAGTTGCCCTCCTCTTCCCACTTCTCGATCACGACGGTGGAGTTGTAGGGCAGCTCATCGCCGGTGAGGCGGAAGAGCTTTTCGCGGATCAGCTCACTGGCCAGGAACTTTTCGCTGCGGTCGGTAAGCGCGTCTTCCTCGTAGAACCAATCTTGCTCAGGCAGATAGGGCTTGATGATCTGGAAGAGGCGGTCGACGTCCGCCTGCTTTTGCGCCGACATGGGCACATACTCGGCAAAGGGGTGGCGCTCTTGCATGCTCTTGAGCCAAGGCAGCAGGTCTGAGCGGCGGTGCACGGTGTCGAGCTTGTTGGGGATCAACACCACCGGCTTGCCTTCAGGGATCAGGGACAGCACCTTGGCGTCGTCCATCCCAAAGCGCCCGGCCTCCACCAAGAACAGCACCACGTCCACATCGGACAAGGTGGACTGCACGGTGCGGTTGAGGTTGCGGTTCAGCGCCGTGGCGTGCTTCATCTGAAAGCCGGGCGTATCGACAAACACGAACTGCGCTTCTTCGACCGTGCGCACGCCCGTGATGCGATGGCGTGTGGTTTGCGCCTTCTTGGAGGTGATGCTGATCTTCTGCCCGACCAGGGCATTCATCAAGGTGGACTTGCCCACATTGGGACGGCCCACGATGGCGACCAAGCCACAGCGCGCGCCTTCGGGGCTGGTGCGGGCCGCACCAGGGGGCAGCTCTGGCATGTCGGGCATGTCGGGCATCTCAGGCAGGTCGGACTCTGGGGGCAGGTTCAATTCGGGCACCACAAGGGTTGAGGAGGTCAGCGTGCGGGCGGCGCCCGAAGCTTGTCCAGGAGTTGGCGAGCCGCTTCTTGCTCGGCCGCGCGGCGTGAGCGGCCCGAGCCCATGCTGCTGAGTTGCAGCGCGGGCACGGCCGCTTCCACATCAAAGGTCTGCGCATGGGCTTGGCCGTGTGTGGCCACAATGCGATAGCTGGGCACGGGCAAGCGCTTGCCCTGCAACAGTTCCTGCAGCTCGGTCTTGGCGTCTTTGCGCCAGTTGTCGATGGTGGTGGTGTCAATCAGCTCCCCAAAGAGCTGCTTGACCAAAGCGTGAGCCGCTGCATCACCGCCGTCGAGGTACACCGCGCCCAACAACGCTTCGGTGGCATCGGCCAAGATGGACGGGCGCTGGGCGCCGCCGCCGCGCGCCTCGCCTTCAGACAGTTTGAGCACCTCGGGCAGGCGCAGAGCCAAGGCGACGCGGTGCAGGCTTTCTTCGCGCACCAGGTGGGCGCGGACACGGGTCAGATCGCCCTCATCCGAGCCACTGAAGCGGTCGTAGAGCAGGCGGGAGATGGTGAGGTTGAGGACAGCGTCGCCCAAGAACTCCAGGCGTTCGTTGTGGTCAGCGCCGTGGCTGCGGTGTGTCAGCGCGCGAGCAAGCAGGCTGGCCTGCTGGAAGCGATAGCCTAATCGCTGCTGCAAGGCCTCTAAGGCCGCACTCATGACACACCCAAGCGCATGGATCAGCGCACCTTGCCGCTGTAGTTCACCAGCAGGCTGACCGGCCCCACCAAGGGGATTTGCTTGTTGTAGTCGAAGCGCACTTCCATGCGCTCGTTGACGGTTTCGATCTCCAGATCAGCGCCCTTGATGGTGGCAATGGAGAACTCGATTTGAGACTGCTTATCGAACGCCGCGCGCACTTCACCAGCCGAGCCCGGACGGCTGTCGCCCTTCATGATGCGGGTCAGCGTCTGCTGAATGGTCAGGTATTCATTAAAGGACGGCCAGACGCGAATGGCCATCAGGCCCATGAAGCCCACAAAGAAAGCCCAAACCACGAGGCCAAAAATGGTCAATCCACGTTGGCGTTGGCGTGTATGCAGCATGTCGCGAGTCCTTTTGAGTCTCAATGGAAGGCCCCGATACGGCCCAAGTTTCCAAAGTTCATCCACACCACAAAGGCACGCCCTACGAGATTCTCGTCGGGCACAAAGCCCCAATAACGCGAATCTTCAGAGTTGTCACGGTTATCACCCATGACAAACAGGTTGCCTGCGGGCACTTTGCAAACAACACCTTCTAAACTGTGGCGGCATTGATCGCGGAAAGCGAAATCGTACCGCGAACCATTGAAAGACAGGGGTGTCTTTTCTTGCTGAATTCGGTGATCTACCTCACCCAGCCGCTCCGAGAAGCGCAGCATGTAGCGGTAGGCCAGGTCGTCATACTGCTCGCCCAAAGGCGTGACAGGCACAGGCTGTCCATTGATGCGCAGCTCGTGGTTCAAATAGGAGACTTCATCACCAGGCAGGCCGACCACGCGCTTGATGTAGTCGATGCGAGGATCCATGGGATAGCGAAACACCACCACGTCGCCGCGCTTGGGCGCATGGTTGTCGATGATCTTTTTGTTGATCACCGGCAGGCGCACGCCATAGTGGAACTTGTTCACCAAGATCAAGTCGCCGACCTCCAGCGTCGGGATCATGGAGCCGGTGGGGATCTTGAAGGGCTCAAACAGGAATGAGCGCATCAGGAAGACCACCACGATGACGGGGAACAAGCCCGCCGTCCAATCCAGCCACCAGGGTTGCATCAAGAGGCGCTCGCGGGCCTGGGTGATGTCGCCGTCCACCCGGTCGATGCCTTGCTTGGCCAACTCCGCGCGGCGAGCGGCATCTTGCGACTCCAGTTGGATCGCGGCCTTCTCGCGGGCGGGCTTGAAGCGGAAGATCTCTGCCAGCCAGTACAGGCCCGTGACCACCGAGAGGATGAACAGCAGCAGCGAGAAGTTGCCGTGCCACATGTCCATGTACCAACCACCCAGGTAGGCGATCAGCGCCGCGTAGAGGACGGCCGTCAATGCACTCATGCGTTTTGTCCAGCCCACGGTGAAGCGGGCGAAATGAGAGGAATCTGGAAATCGAAGGACATCGGCCGACGATCAGTCGTCCACCTGCAGAATGGCCAAGAAGGCTTCTTGCGGCACCTCGACCGAGCCAATCTGCTTCATGCGCTTCTTGCCGGCTTTTTGCTTTTCAAGCAGCTTGCGCTTACGGGTGATGTCACCGCCGTAGCATTTTGCCAGCACGTTTTTGCGCAGCGCCTTGATGTTCTCACGGGCAATGATGTTGGCGCCAATCGCGGCCTGAATGGCCACATCGTACATCTGGCGCGGGATCTGCTCACGCATCTTGGCCGCGACGGCACGGCCGCGGTACTGGCTCTGCGCACGGTGAACAATGATGGACAGCGCATCGACGCGATCGCCATTGATCAGCAGGTCCACCTTCACCACGTCGGAGGCGCGGTACTCTTTGAACTCATAGTCCATTGAGGCGTAGCCGCGTGACACGCTCTTGAGCTTGTCAAAGAAGTCCAGCACGATCTCGGCCAGCGGCATGTCGTAGGTCAGCATGACCTGGCGGCCGTGATAGGCCATATTGAGCTGCATGCCGCGCTTTTGGTTGCACAGCGTCATCACCGGGCCGACATAGTCTTGCGGCATGTACAGATGCACCGTGACGATGGGTTCGCGGATTTCTTTGATGCGACCCAGGTCCGGCATCTTGGAGGGGTTTTCCACCTCGATGACGGTGTCGTCGTTCAGTTCCACCTCGTAGACCACGCTGGGCGCGGTGGTGATCAGGTCTTGGTCGAACTCCCGCTCCAAGCGCTCTTGCACGATCTCCATGTGCAACAGGCCCAAGAAGCCACAGCGGAAGCCGAAGCCCAGCGCCTGGCTGACCTCGGGCTCATAGCGCAGCGAGCTGTCATTGAGCTTGAGCTTTTCCAGGGCGTCGCGCAGTTGGTCGTATTCGCTGGCCTCGGTGGGGTAGAGGCCGGCAAACACCTGGGGCTGAATCTCTTTGAAGCCAGGCAGCGCCTCGCTGGCCGGGCCAGCGTTGTTGGGCAGCTTCTTTTCCAGGGTAATGGTGTCACCCACCTTGGCGGCCTGCAGCTCTTTGATGCCGGCGATGATGAAGCCCACTTCGCCAGCCTTGAGCACCTCGCGGTTCTCGCTCTTGGGCGTGAAGACGCCCAGATGCTCCGCCGGATAGATGGCGTTGGTGGCCATCATGCGGATGCGGTCGCCCTTTTTGAGCTCACCGTCGACCACGCGGACCAACATCACCACGCCGACGTAATTGTCAAACCAGGAGTCGATGATCATGGCGCGCGGCGGGCCCTCGGGGTTGCCCTTGGGTGGCGGCATACGCGCAATGACGGCTTCCAGAATCTCGTCGATGCCCATGCCGATCTTGGCCGAGCATGGGATGCCGTTGCTGGCATCGATGCCGATCACATCCTCGATCTCTTCCTTGGCGCGCTCCGGGTCCGCCTGCGGCAGATCCATCTTGTTGAGGACCGGGACGACCTCAACACCAAGATCCAGAGCGGTGTAGCAGTTGGCCACGGTCTGCGCTTCAACGCCTTGCGATGCGTCGACGACCAAGAGTGCGCCCTCGCAGGCCGACAGCGAGCGGCTGACTTCATAGGAGAAGTCCACATGGCCCGGCGTGTCGATCAGGTTGAGGTTATAGACCTGCCCGTTTTGGGCTTTGTATTGCAGTGCAGCGGTTTGGGCCTTGATGGTGATGCCTCGCTCGCGCTCGATGTCCATCGAGTCGAGCACCTGGGCTTCCATTTCTCGGTCGCTCAGGCCGCCGCAGCGTTGAATGATGCGATCCGCCAGCGTGCTCTTGCCGTGATCGATGTGGGCAATGATCGAGAAGTTGCGAATGTGGTCCATGCAAGAGAGATGCGCAGGCACAGGGCCAGCGGCTTTGAGTCAGCAGCGCTTCTCAGCGCGAACATGCCCCACCAGAGCGGGGCCATTGGGGGGTGGAGAGCGCCAGTGAAAGCCCCCTGCTCTTTCGAGTGAAACACCCACTCAAATGGCTTTGGAGCACTCCCACCGCAGCGGCTCGCCACGGTTAAAAAAAAGGCACGTCCAAGAGGAGACGCGCCTTCCAACAAAACTTATGGCAACTGCTTGTTGGGCCTTCATTGTAGCCAAAAGGGCCTGTCCGCAAGCCCCGACTTTTGGTGCGAGAGGCTCGTTGCAAGGTGCCAACAGGAAAAGTTATAAACAACTTATCCACAAACCTGGAGTGGCCAGCCAGGAGTGTTGCACCGACCCCGCACTCAACGCTCATTATCGAAACAATCTCGGTAGATTTGCGCCAGATTCTATCGCTGAGCGCGAGCAATGCGGCTCAGGCAAAAAGTATGTAGGCGCTCACCCATTTGATTTGTGGCCCTGATACGACGCACACGCCAATCAGAAATTTCTTCTCCTTGGACTCAGGATTCCACCACATGGAAAGACCCGCTGCCCAGGTCGGACAGCGGGTCTGTGGGGCTGAGGCTTCAGCGGCTAGGGCGGATCACCACGTAATTGACCCAGTCTCCTCGCCGCACCAGCACCGTCACCGGCTTGTTCTTGTCGAGCTTGGCCGCCAGCGCCGTGAACTGTTTCACGTCACTCACTTCGGTGTTATCCATCAAGGTGATCACGTCGCCTTCACGCACACCGGCACGCGCCGCAGGCCCGTCGACCGACTCGACACGCACACCGCCCTTGAGCTTGAGCTCACGCTTTTGGGCATCCGTCAGGTCCACCACACCAAGGCCGAGCGTGGTCTTGACGGGTGAGGCCGGCGTCGACTCTGCGGGGCTGCTGCCTCGCGCTTTGTCGGCCTCCAACTCAACCACGCTCAAGCTGATGTCTTTGGTGCCGCCACGACGGAAGACCTGCAAGGTCGCTTTGCTGCCTGGCTTGGTGGCACCGATGATGCGCGGCAGATCGCCAGCCTTTTCGATGGCGCGGCCGTCGACCTTGACGATGATGTCACCGGCCTCAATGCCCGCCTTCTCAGCCGGTGAGCCGGGCTCGACACCTTGCACCAAGGCGCCCACGGGCTTGCCCAGGCCAATCGACTCCGCGACGTCTTCTGTGACAGGAGCGATACGCACACCGATGCGCCCACGGATGACACGACCGCCGTTACGCAGTTGGTCGGAAACGCGCGTGGCTTCGTCAATCGGAATGGCAAAGGAGATGCCGGCATAGCCGCCTGAGGGGCTGTAGATCTGGGAGTTGATGCCCACCACCTCACCCCGCATATTGATCAGCGGGCCGCCAGAGTTGCCAGGGTTGATGGCCACGTCCGTTTGAATGAAGGGCAGGTATTGGCCGGTGTCGCGCTGCTTGGCGCTGACGATGCCAGCGGTGACCGTGCTCTCCAAGCCAAAGGGCGAGCCAATGGCCATCACCCACTCGCCCACTTTGAGGCGGTTGGCATCGCCAATTTTCACCGCGGGCAAGCCCGTGGCTTCGATCTTGACCACAGCCACATCGGTGCGCGCATCCGCGCCCACCACCTTGGCTTTGTATTTGCGCTTGTCGGTCAGGGTGACCCACAACTCATCCGCACCATCGACCACGTGGGCGTTGGTCATCACGAAGCCATCGGAGGTGAGAATGAAGCCCGAGCCTTCACCACGGCGCTGCGGGCCATCATCATCGCCACCACGGGGCGTGCGGCCATCTGGGCGATTGGGCATGGGGATGCCGAATCGCTTGAAGAACTCTTCGACATTCGGGTCCATGCCACCGCCGCCACGCACAGGGCTCTTCACCCGCTCAGAGGTCTTGATGTTGACCACCGACGGGCCGACTTGCTCCACCAACTCGGTGAAGTCGGGCAAGCCCTTGGGCTGGGCCTGTGCGGCGGGCGCCGCCACCAGGGCGAACGCGGTGACCGAGGCCAGCAACAGGCCCAGCATGGGGCTGCGGGACTTGGACTGAGACAAACTCGATTGAGACAGCACGCTTTCTCCTTTTCTCAACGACATCAAGCCGTGGCCGGCGCTTGCGTCAACGCTTGCGGCTCAAGGCTTGCACAAACTTCTTGAGGGTCTCCAGAGGAACGTCCCCGACGACCGTCACCCAGTGGTCACCCCTGCGGGTCGCCAAAGTGGACGTAGCACCAAGGGTGGTGACCGCTTCTGCTTGGTGCCTTTTGGGGTCAAAAGGTTCGATGAAAAGCGAGATATGTGTCAATCCGTCTGCAAAGATAGTTTGCAGCACGATGGGTGAACTGTCGGAGGCCATCACATCCAGTGAGCGCCGCGCACAGGTCACCTCCTGAAAGCCCGCAGGGGGCTTGGAGAGCACCCAACCTTCTTGCTCCAAAGCCGTTGGGAGCGCTTGGTTGCGAATGACGCGATAGCCCGGCAGATGGCGCAGCACCGCCATGGCCTGCTCAGCTTGCGAACGTATGCCAATACTGACCTCAGTAAAGGACACCGATTCCATCAACTGACCGTTGGCCGCCAGCACATCCGCACGCAGCAACAGCCCTGTTCGACGCTCCGCCCACAAACGCTGACTGAATCGCAGCGCATCACGCGCCTTGAGCAGCACCACTTCGGCGGGCAAGCCGGCCACGCGATCCAGCCCTAAGGGATGGAGCTCATACCATTCGAGGACGCGCTTTTCACCGCCCGAAAACAGCGCCGGAAAGGTCGCGCGTGGCTCGCGTTGCTCAATGAGCGCCAGCTTGGCGTTGGGCCACAGCGTGTGCACCACATCGTTGTGGCGGATCATGCTGCGCGCTTCACCATCCAGCCAGTCGATGCGCTCCACTTGCTGGCCGCCATCGGCAAAGTGCTGGACCCGCGAGGTGGACGTCTGCACGCCATTGGAGACCACCAAGGTGCCTTGGTAGTTGCGCTGCAAGGCCGCTTCATGAATGCGCAAGAGCCAGGCTCGCGCGTCATGGCCTTGTGCTGTTGCGGCGTCCTGAGCGTGGGCCGGCAACGCCATGACGCCCGCGAGAAGCGGCATCACGCAGACGCACAAACGCAAAGCAACAGTGGGCTTCATGAGGCGTCAGCGGCTGGGATTCACGGCCACTTGGCGCACGCCACCGGGCGCAGCCAGGGCTGGGCCTTGCACGTACTGACGATGGGCCGCCAAGTAGCGGTCCAATTCGGGGTCACGCACCATGGTCATGGGCATTTGTGCGCTCACCTCAGGGGCTGGCCCGACTTGTGCCAAGCCTGGGGCAACAGCCTGCGGCAGCCCCTGCGGTTGACGGACCCAACTGCCCACAGCGACGGCGACAGAGGCCGCCACTGCCGCCGAGCCCAGCCAGTAACGGGTGCCGACGCGCCGCTGTCGAGGCGCTGCCTGGGCAGGCTCTAGCCGTTGTTGCGTCAAGGCGGCAGCCGCGGGCGCCAAGACGGTCGGCTCCTGCGCCAAACGCTGCCTGAGGCCCGCCAAGAAATGCGCGTCATGGCTCGGCGTCTGCGCCAGGTCTTCCGAGCGCAAGACATCGCCGATCAGAGACCATGTGTGCCAATCCTCACGGGTGTCGTCATCAGCCCATTGGCGGCACAGCTGCTCCAACTCAGCGGCTTCAGCCTCACCATCGAAGAGGGCGCTGCATTGCTCGGGGGTCAGTGGCTTTGGGTGGGGAATCGCGGATGTCATGACCTTACTCCAACAAACCAAACCATGAGATCGTCCCCCTCACCAGCGCTCACCCGCACGGGTGGCCAATAGCGGACGCAGCCGCAACGCAATGGCTTCGCGAGCCCGGAAGATTCGCGAGCGAACCGTTCCGATCGGGCAAGCCATGATCTCAGCGATCTCTTCATAACTCAGACCTTCAATCTCGCGCAAGGTGATGGCCTGCCGAAGATCTTCGGACAGCGCTTCTATGGCCGCATTCACCGCCGCAGCGACTTCCTTGCTGGCCAACTCCGATTCCGGGGTGGCTCCATCGCTTGGTTCCAAATCTGGCCGATAAGTTTCATCCTCTTCGTCAGCACTTGCCCGAGAGGCTTCGGTGACGAGTGGATCGCGCTGAAGGTCGCCCAGCGCGCGTTTGGCCGTATTGACCGCAATGCGATAGAGCCAGGTGTAGAACGCGCTCTCGCCGCGAAATCCCGGCAGAGCGCGGTAGGCTCGGATGAAGGTCTCTTGGGCAATGTCTTGCACCAAGTCGACGTCGCGCACCATGCGGCCGATCAGGCGCTCGATGCGCCGCTGGTACTTGATGACCAGCATTTCAAAGGCCTTGGTGTCGCCGCGCTGTACGCGCGCCACCAAAGCAGCGTCGAGGTCGGTGGGGCTGTCCATCAGGTCAAGGCCCACGTGTGGTGACCACAAAGGTCAGCCAGGCCCCCAGCCCTTTGAGGTGGAGGCGCGGTGCAGAGCGCGGCCCCCATGCTGCGAATAGGCCTAGGTATCAAACGCGTCGGAACACCAGCGTGCCGTTGGTGCCACCGAAGCCGAAGTTGTTCTTGACGGCCACGTCGATCTTCATCTCCCGCGCTTCATTGGCGCAGTAGTCCAAATCGCATTCCGGGTCTTGGTTGAAGATGTTGATGGTGGGCGGCGAGACTTGGTGATGCAAGGCCAGCACACTGAAGACCGACTCCACACCGCCGGCGCCGCCCAACAAGTGACCCGTCATCGACTTGGTGGAGTTCACCACCAGGTTCTTGGCATGGTCACCAAAGGCCAGCTTGATGGCATTGGTTTCGTTCAGGTCACCCAGGGGCGTGGAGGTGCCGTGGGCATTGAGGTACTGAACTTGATCTGGGTTCAAGCCGGCATTGCGCAGCGCAGCCTTCATGGACCGCTTGGGGCCATCCACATTGGGGGCTGTCATGTGATAAGCGTCGGCGCCCATGCCGAAGCCCACGACTTCGGCATAGATGCGCGCACCACGCTTCTTGGCGTATTCATAGTCTTCCAAGACCATGACACCCGCGCCTTCACCCATCACAAAGCCATCGCGGTCTTTGTCCCAGGGGCGCGAGGCCGTGGTGGGATCGTCATTGCGGGTGGAGAGTGCACGCGCAGAGGCGAAACCACCGACGCACAACATCGAGACCGTGGCCTCTGAGCCACCTGCCACCATGACGTCGGCATCACCCGCTTCGATCATGCGTGCAGCCTGGCCGATGCAATGCAGGCCCGTGGTGCAGGCCGTCACGATGGCCAAGTTGGGCCCCGTGAAACCAAAGCGGATGGAGACGTGCCCGGAGATCATGTTGATGATCGAGGCCGGCACGAAAAATGGGGAGATCCGGCGAGGGCCGCGGTCAAACATCAGTTTGGCCGTGGCCTCAATGCCGGGAATGCCACCGATCCCTGAACCGATGAGACAGCCGATGCGCTCAGCTTCATCTTCGGACAGGGCGTCGCCCGTCGGCAAGCCCGCATCCTGTACAGCCTGAATGGCCGCAGCCATGCCGAAATGGATGAAGGTGTCCATGGCCTTGGCTTCTTTGCCGGGGATGTAGTCCTCGACTTGGAAACCTTTGACCTCACCGGCAACTTGGCAGGTCAAGCCCGACGCATCGAACTTGGTGATGGTGCCAATGCCCGAGCGGCCAGCGACCAAATTGGCCCAGCCTTCGGAAACGGTGTTGCCGACCGGGCTGATGAGCCCAAGGCCGGTAATGACGACGCGTCGACGAGTCATGCGTGAAGATCGGTGCGTTGTAGGGCCCAGGGCCCGGCAGAGCGGGCGACTGGTGTCAGGCGCTCACCAAAGAGCACCCGAAGTCAGGATCAAGCCTTGGCGTTGTTCTTGGCGTAGTCAACCGCCAATTGCACCGTGGTGATCTTTTCGGCTTCTTCATCGGGGATTTCGATGCCGAACTCGTCTTCCAGAGCCATGACCAGCTCCACAGTGTCCAGGGAATCTGCGCCCAGGTCGGCCACAAAGGCCTTGTCGCCGACGACGTCAGCTTCGGGAACGCCGAGTTGTTCGGCAATGATCTTCTTGACGCGTGCTTCGATATCGCTCATATCTCCTCCGGGAGGTGATTCAAAAACGGGGCGGATTCTACGCTGGCAGCGTGGGTACTCCGCCCCAGGGGGTTCAGTTCATGAACATACCGCCATTGACGGGTAGTTCGCTGCCAGTGATATAGCCTGCTTGTGGCGATGCCAAAAACGCCACCGCATGGGCGACTTCTTCGGCTTGGCCCAAGCGTTGCAAGGGGATTTGTTGCTGAAGCGCAGCTTTTTGCGCCTCGGGCAGTGCATCGGTCATGTCGGTGGCAATAAAGCCTGGGGCCACACAGTTCACCGTGATCGAGCGGCTGCCCAGTTCTCGAGCCAGGGAGCGGGTCATGCCCGCCACACCGGCCTTGGCCGCAGCATAGTTGGCTTGGCCCGCGTTGCCCATCCCCCCAACCACCGAGGTGATGTTGACGATTCGGCCGTAGCGCTGCCTCATCATGGGGCGCAACACGGCGCGCGACATGCGGAACACCGCCTTGAGATTGGTGTCGACCACCGCATCCCAGTCGTCGTCCTTCATGCGCATGGCCAAGGTGTCGCGGGTGATGCCGGCATTGTTGACCAGCACGTGCAGAGCACCATGCGCCTTCAAGATGCCATCGATGGTGGCATCGACGGCTGCAGCATCATTGACATTCAGCACCACGCCACGGCTCTGGCCCAAGCCCGCCAAGGCGTCGGAGATGGCTTGCGCACCGGACTCTGAGGTCGCCGTGCCGATGACATGCAGGCCTTGACGCGCCAGCTCCATGGCAATGGCGCGGCCGATGCCGCGCGACGCCCCGGTGACCAGGGCCACTTGCCCCGCGAAGGTGGTGACCTCACTCATGCGAGCATTCCTTTAACGTCTTGCAGACTGGCCGGGTCAAACACAGTCGCAGTTTGAGCCTCAGCATCAATGCGCTTGACCATGCCGGACAGCACTTTGCCCGGGCCACATTCCATGATGTGGGTGAGACCCCGCGCGCGCAGCGCTTGGATCACTTCCACCCAACGCACCGGGCCAAAAGCCTGGCGATACAGCGCATCTTTGATGGCCGCCGGATCTTGCACCGCCGCCACATCGATGTTGTTGACGACAGCGATTTCGGGCGAGCGGACCTCGATCTCGCTCAAACGAGCCTTCAAACGCTCGGCGGCTGGCTTCATCAGCGACGAGTGGAAGGGCGCGGAGACCGGCAGCGGCAAGGCGCGCTTGGCGCCCCGCGACTTGAGCAACTCACAGGCGGCAGCCACCCCTTCTTTGGTCCCAGCAATCACCGTTTGCTTGGGGTCATTGAAGTTCACCGCCTCAACCACATGCCCACTGGCGGCAGCGGCATCCAGACAGCCTGTTCTGACAGCGTCTGCCTCCAAGCCCAAGATGGCGGCCATGGCGCCCACGCCAACCGGCACGGCTTCTTGCATGGCTTGCGCACGCAAACGCACCAGCGGCAGCGCATCTGCCAAGCTGAGGCTGCCTGCAGCCACCAGCGCCGTGTACTCACCCAAGGAATGCCCTGCCACAGCAGCCGGCTTAGCGCCACCTTCTGCCAGCCAAGCCCGGTAGCAGGCAATGCCCGCCGTGAGCATCACAGGCTGCGTGTTGGTGGTGAGATCCAATTGCTCCTTGGGGCCTGCTTGGATCAAACCAGCCAGGTCTTCGCCCAGGGCTGAGTTGGCTTCACGCAGGGTGTCGCGAACGGCGGGGTGGTCACCCCAAGCATCCAACATGCCCACGGCTTGAGAGCCTTGGCCCGGAAAAACAAATGCAAATGCTGTCATGGCGGTCTTGCGTGGGGAAGTCAGAAATCCAACAACACCGCGCCCCAGGTGAATCCACCGCCCACGCCTTCTAGCATCACGGTATCTCCCCGGCCGATACGGCCAGAACGAACAGCGTGATCCAAGGCCAGCGGGATGGAGGCCGCAGAGGTGTTGCCATGTTGATCGACGGTCACGATGACACGGTCGGTGGGCACTTTGAGCTTGCGCGCGGTGCCCTGCATGATGCGGATATTGGCCTGATGCGGGATCAGCCAGTCGATGTCTTCTTCGGTACGGCCGGCAGCCTCGAGCACTTCACGGGCGACTTTTTCCAGCACAGAGACCGCGAGCTTGAAGACGGCTTGGCCGTCCATGCGCAGCAGGGGCGAGCCCAAGACCTCGCCCCCAGACACCGTACCGGGTGTGCACAGCACATCGGCGTAACGGCCGTCAGCATGAAGCTTGGTGGCCAAGAGGCCAGGCTCAGCGCTGGCCTCGAGAACAACAGCGCCAGCACCATCACCGAACAGCACGCAGGTGGTGCGGTCGTTGAAATCGAGAATGCGAGAGAAGACCTCGGCGCCGATGACCAAGGCTTTTTTGGCGGTGCCTGCGCGAATCATCGCGTCAGCCACTGTCAAGCCATAGACAAAGCCGGCGCACACCGCCTGCACATCGAAGGCGGGGCAACCCACAATGCCGAGGCGACGCTGGATCAAACAGGCCACCGAGGGGAACACCATGTCTGGCGTGGAGGTGGCGACGATGATCAGGTCGATCTCTTGGGCGGAGATGCCCGCAGCCTCAAGCGCCCGCTGAGCGGCCTCTGTGCCGAGGTCGCTGGAGGTCACCTCGGGCGCTGCAAAGTGGCGCGCGTGAATGCCTGTGCGCTCGACAATCCACTCGTGCGAGCTTTCCAGACCACGTTCTGCGAGCTGGGCCACCAAATCAGCGTTGGTGACGCGACGCGGTGGCAGCACGCTACCGGTGCCAGCAATGCGGGTGTATCGGGGCAATGATGAAGAGGAGGTCATGCTGCAACAGGCGCACCCGACGCATTGTCGGCTGCAGAAGGCATCGCCTCTAAGGTCTCGATGATGCGGTCGCGCACCCGATCGAGCAGACGATTTCTGGCTGCATCATAAGCGCGCACCAATGCGCGCTCGAAAGCAAATGCATCGGCCGACCCGTGGCTCTTGAACACCAGGCCTCGCAAACCGAGCAGCGCGGCACCGTTGAAACTGCGCGGATCGACCCGAGCTCTGAAACGCTTCAGCACCGGCAAAGCCACCAAGGCCGCCAGTTTGGTCCACCATGTTCGAGTGAACTCTTCTTTGATGAAGTGCGCCAGCATCGAGGCTAGGCCTTCGGTCGTCTTGAGCGCCACATTGCCGACAAAACCATCGCAGACCACGATATCCACCGTGCCCTTGAAGATGTCATTGCCTTCGACATTGCCGTAGACATTGAGATGGCCATCATCGGCGGCCGCGCGCAGCAAATCAGCCGCTTGCTTGATCACGTCGCTGCCCTTGATGGCTTCAGCGCCGATATTCAGCAGCCCCACGGAAGGCTCCGTCTTGCCATCCACCGCCGACACCAAGGCGCTGCCCATCACCGCGAACTGCAGCAGATGTTCGGCCGTGCAGTCCACATTGGCACCCAGGTCCAGCATGGTCGTGAACTCGCCACGGTCGTTGGGGATCACCGACGCGATGGCGGGCCGATCAATGCCGTCCAAGGTCTTCAGCAGGTAGCGCGCCAGTGCCATCAAGGCCCCAGTGTTGCCGGCAGACACACAAGCATCTGCAGCAGCCGGGACCTCCCCTTGCGCTTTGAGCTGGCTGATCGCAACCCGCATGGACGAGTCTTTTTTGCGACGCAGCGCCACCTCAACGGGGTCGTCCATGGAGACGACTTCGGAGGCATGAACGTGAATGCAGCGCGGCCAGCCCAGAGCAGGCGCGAGACCTTCGGGCGTACCGACAAGCACCAACTCGGCCTGCGGATGCGCTGCCAGAAAGGACTGACAGGCCGGCAAGGTCACGGAAGGGCCATGGTCGCCCCCCATGCAGTCCACGGCTAAGCGGACACGCGACAGGGGCGTCAGAGAATCGGTGTGAGACACAGCGTAGGCAAAGCGGGCGCAAACTTCAAGCGCCCACTCTCTGAACGCGTAAACGTTCGAGAGGACCTGCGGCGCACCACATGGACATCAAGCGCGCACAGGAGGGTGCGCGCTCAGCCACCCTCAAGATCAGGCGTCAGCCTTGGTCTTCAGAACCTTGCGACCACGGTAAAAACCGGTCGGGCTGATGTGGTGACGCAGATGCACTTCACCCGTGGTGGCCTCAATGGCAGTGCCCGGCTGGGTCAGCGCGTTGTGGGAACGATGCATACCCCGCTTGGAGGGCGACTTTTTGTTCTGCTGAACAGCCATGGAAATCTCCTGGTGCGCTTAAAAAAACGCAAAACAGCGCGACATAAACCCAAGGGCTGACACTTGCATCCACAAGACTCAGCGGGCTTACCCCAGCGCTCGTCAAATCACCGATTCAGGACTGAAGCCCAAACCGCACACACGGCCCTCGCGAGCCGCCCGCCGCTCTCATCAGGGGCATATCGCAATCACTGCGACGCCTGCTGTAAGCCCGGGAAAGTCCGCGAGTATAGCATGCACCCGTCATTTGCCCAACTTGCCCTTCAGGCCCGCCAAGGCAGCGAACGGGTTCTCCTCGGGCACCACCGGCAGGTCATCCACCGGCACAGGCAGGGGCTTCGGGCAAACGCCATGACGCGGCACCAGCGGCATGCCCAGAATCAACTCGTCCTCGATCAGCTCAAGGATGTTCAGCCAACGTGGCAGGGCCAAGACATCGTCTTCCAACTCCGCATCCAGCGCCTCGGCTTCCTCTTCGGTGTTCACAAAGCGCACCCAGCGGTCCAGCGACAGATGCTCACGCACCGGCCCCAGGCATCGCTGACAGACCAGCGCCACTTCGACATCGGCCGCCAATCGACCCCACATCTCAGGAGCCCCACCGGTCACTGGGCGCAACTCCCCTTGGAATTGCCACGCCACGGAAGCCTCTGTCGGCATGTGCTCCGCCATGACGAGTTCGTGCAGGCGCTCTAACTGTGCCACGGGAGTTTGGCCCTGAACTGTTTGGGCGTCCGTGATCAGCGGCTTGATGTCGAGCCGCAAGGGGTTAAATGAAGTTGCCGTCATGGCCGGGAGTTTAAAGGGGCAAGAGTGGGAAAATCGGCGCATGTCGCCCTCCCCTGCATTGATTTTGGCCTCCACATCGCGCTACCGGCGCGAGCTGCTGGAGCGTTTCAGGACCCCTTTTCAAGCCGTGTCGCCCCACGTCGATGAAAGCCCGCTGCCTGGCGAGCAGCCCGCAGACTTGGCGCTGCGACTGGCTTTGGCCAAGGCCCAAGCCGTGGCCGAGCAGTACCCCGATGCGGTGGTGATTGGCTCTGACCAGGTGGCCGACGTGGACGGCGAAGCCGTAGGCAAGCCCGGCACCCACGAGCGCGCAGCGGCCCAGTTGACCCGCATGAGCGGTCGACAAATTGTGTTTCAAACCGCGGTGGCTGTGGTGCGCCGCAGTACCGGCTTTGCAGAGGTGCAACTGGCCCCGGTGCAGGTGCGGTTCCGCACACTCGAGCCCAGCGATATTGAGCGTTATCTTCGTCTAGAGCAACCCTACGACTGCGCCGGGAGCGCCAAGTGCGAGACGCTGGGCATCTCACTCCTGGAAGCCATCGTCTCTGACGACCCCACCGCCTTGATCGGCCTGCCCTTGATCCGCACTGCGGCTTTGATGCGCGCTGCCGGGCTGGACCCGCTGCTGACCGCAGAGGGGCTGGCATGAGCGCCTCCCGCGGTCGCTTGATCTTGGTGCCCAATACGCTGGATTTGGCCACCAGCCCGACGGCGATTGAGCAGGTGCTGAGCCGAGGCGCGCTGCAACGCGCTGCAGGCCTGCAGCACTGGGTGGTGGAAAACGCCAAGACCGCCCGAGCGTTTCTCAAGCGTGTGAATGAGGTGCAGCCTCTGAGTCAGCCTTTGCAGGAACTGTCCATTCAGGAGATGCCCAGAGCCCGCAAAGGCAGCACCGACGGCATCAGCGCCGAGGCCTGGGAGGCGCTGCTGGCCCCTGCGCAGCACGGGCACGATATCGGCCTGCTGTCAGACGCGGGCTTGCCCGGCGTGGCCGACCCTGGCGCTGGCTTGGTGAGCGCCGCGCACCGACGCGACATCGTGGTGGACGTCTTGGCGGGGCCGAGTTCATTGACCTTGGCCTTGGCCGCCAGCGGCTTGAATGGCCAGCGCTTTGCGTTTGAAGGCTATCTTCCGCAAGACACTGCTGAGCGGGCTCAACGCGTGCGCGCACTGGAGGCGCGCTCCGCACAAGAAGGACAGACCCAGATTGCGATCGAGACGCCCTATCGAAACACCGCACTGTTGGTGGCCTTGATCCAAGCCCTGAAGCCCAACACCCGACTCAGCGTCGCTTGGGGACTGACCTCGGCCGGCGGTGGCTGCAAAACACTGAGTGTGGCTCAGTGGCGCCAGCAAGCCAGCCCAACGCTACCCGCGGACCTGCCCGCCGTGTTCATGTGGCTGGCCTGACGGCCACCAATCCCCAGCCAAGGCCAACGCCCAAAGCGTCTGCCGCCAAGTCGGCCCAACTCGCATCGCGATAGCCCGTGAAGCCCTGAGCCACCTCAATCAGGGCGCCGAGCCCCAGCAGCAGGCCAGCGAGCGGCAGCGTGCGCCACCAGCCCGTGCGAGCACCCATCACCCACAAGACGAAGAAGGCGAAAGCGTGCTGCACCTTGTCGGCGTAAGGCACGGATCTGGGTGAAGGCGGCATGGGTGCCAGGGCCAAAACCAGAATGGCCAGCACGGTGAACACAAACACAGCGCGCCAGAGCCGCGGGCGCCAATCAGTACGCATGCGGACGCTCAGGGCTTGCTGCCGCCCAACAAGGCCGCCACTTTGCGCTTGGGTCGGATGTTGGGGGACAGACGCACCGGCGCCTGAGGTGCCGGGCCACGCTCCCACGCTGCGGGCTGGTCGCGCTCCGAGGACTCGTAAGGCTTGTCAAAGAACGGGTCTTTGGGTGCGGCCGGGGCGCGCGACTCATAGCGCGGCTCGCTGCGCGGCCGCGCAACGGGTGCGTCTTCGGTGTCACGATAGGCCGGGCGTCTTGGCCGATCGTCCTCGAACTCCAGCGCATCAAGATCGATCTTCTTCTTGATCAGCTTTTCAATATCGCCAATCAGACGCGCATCACTGCGCGCCACCAAAGTCACCGCCAAGCCTGAGGCCCCTGCGCGACCGGTGCGGCCAATGCGGTGGACATAGTCCTCGGCATTGAAAGGCACATCAAAGTTGAAAACGGCCGGCAAGTCTGCAATGTCCAGGCCGCGTGCCGCCACATCGGTGGCTACCAACAAGTCGACCTCGCCGGCCTTGAAGGCGGCCAGCGCCTTGAGCCGCTCATCTTGCGACTTGTCGCCATGCAAGGCCGAGGTGCGCAGGCCATCACGCTCAAACGAGCGGGCCAAACGTGCGGCACCCAGCTTGGAATTGACAAAGACGATGGACTGCTTGATGTCGTTGTCCCGCAGCAGCTTGAGCACCGCGCGACGTTTGTCATCGCCCTCGACGCTGTAGAAGCGCTGCTCCACCGTGGACGCCGTGGCATTGGCACGCGCCACCTCCACCAGCACCGGGTCTTGCAAATAGCTGGAGGCCAAGCGCTTGATCTCGGGTGAGAACGTCGCCGAGAACAGCAAGGTTTGACGCTGCTTGGGCAGGTAGCTGAGGATGCGCTGCAGGTCTGGCAAGAAGCCGATGTCCAGCATGCGGTCTGCTTCATCCAGCACCACGTACTCCACTTGGCCCAGTGAGCAGTTCTTGGCTTCAATATGGTCCAGCAAACGGCCGGGAGTGGCGATCAAGACTTCGACGCCGCGCTTCAAATCCAACGTCTGGGGCTTCATGTCCACCCCGCCAAACACCACCAGCGAGCGCAAGTTGCTGTGCTTGGCATAGGCCTTGACGTTCTGAGCCACTTGGTCGGCCAGCTCGCGCGTAGGCGCCAGCACCAAGGCACGCACCGGGTGGCGAGCGGGAGAGGCACTGCTGTTCTCGTGCCGCAACATTTTTTGCAACAGCGGGATGGAAAACGCTGCCGTTTTGCCCGTGCCGGTTTGCGCGGCACCCATCACATCGCGGCCCGCCAACACCACCGGAATGGCCTTGGCTTGAATCGGCGTCATGAAGGCGTAGCCCTGGTCTTCCACCGCTCGCAAGAGCTTGGGATCCAGTGGGAGCGTGTCAAAACGGGCGGGGGAAGCGTCCACAGGGACGCTGGGCTCTAAGGCAGTGTTTGAAAGGGTCATCGCCTTGCATTATCTCCTTTTGCTAGAAATTGCGGCGATTGACTACACTCTCGGGTTGGCATGCGCCATGGCGTTTTTCCGGAGATGCGCCCAAAAAGACTTAAAAAAGCATCGCCACACTCACCCGCATTCAAAGGCCTATCATGATTCTTGTCACCGGCGGCGCCGGCTTTATCGGCAGCAACTTTGTGTTGGACTGGCTGGCCCAGTCAGATGAACCCGTCCTCAATTTAGATGCGCTGACTTACGCCGGCAATTTGGCCAATCTGGCGTCGTTGCAAGGCAACAGCCGCCATGTGTTTGTGCATGGTGACATCGGCGATCGGGCCTTGGTCGATCAATTGCTCAGCACTCATCAGCCTCGCGCCATCGTCCACTTTGCGGCCGAAAGCCATGTGGACCGCTCCATCCATGGCCCCGGCGCCTTCATGAAGACCAATGTCGAAGGCACCTTCAATCTGCTGGAGGCGGCCCGCGCCTACTGGGGCACGCTGCAAGGCGAGGCCCGGGCGAACTTCCGGTTTCACCATGTCTCTACGGACGAGGTCTACGGCAGCCTCAAGCCCACCGACCCGCCCTTTGCCGAGACCAACCCCTACGAGCCCAACAGCCCCTACAGCGCCAGCAAGGCGGCCAGCGACCACCTCGTGCGCGCTTGGCACCACACCTATGGCCTGCCGGTGCTCACCACCAACTGCTCCAACAACTACGGCCCCTATCACTTCCCCGAGAAGCTGATCCCGCTGATGATCGTCAACGCCTTGGCAGGCAGGCCCTTGCCTGTCTATGGCGACGGCCAGCAGATCCGCGATTGGCTCTATGTCAAAGACCACTGCAGCGGCATCCGCGCGGTGCTGGCCGGCGGCCGCCTAGGTGAGACCTACAACATCGGCGGCTGGAACGAGATGGCCAACATCGACATCGTCAAGACAGTGTGCAAGCTGCTGGATGAGCTGCGCCCAGACCCGGCCGGCCCTTATGCGCGCTTGATCACTTATGTGACGGACCGCCCCGGCCACGACCGCCGCTATGCTATTGACGCCCGCAAGATCGAACGCGAGCTGGGCTGGCGGCCGGCAGAGACCTTTGAGACGGGCATTCGCAAGACGGTGCAGTGGTACTTGAACCATGCTGAATGGGTGGCCCAAGTGCAGAGCGGCGCCTACAAAGAGTGGGTGGCAGCGAACTATCAGGCCCGCTGACCGCTGGCTCGGCTACGGCCAGCCCAACTTCAGTCTCCCATGCGAAGTTGTACAGATGAGGCATTGAGCCTCTTGGTGCTCGATAGAATCGTCCGCCTACGTTAGAACCACGCGGCGGGGTGCCGAATGCCCTCCTCCACTCACCATTGTCTCTATGAACAAGCCCTTGACTCAGCGACTCCCATGGATGGGCGCCCTAGTGGCCCTCTTCATTTCGGCCGGTCAACCCGCATTCGCGCAAAGCACAGCCGACGCGGGCCGCGATGCCTTTGGATCCGGGCAAGGTGCTGAAAGCCAAGCGCCTTCGGGTGCGGTACGCCTTCGTCAGCCACAAGCCTCAGCGCGGGACTTGTTGGACGTCGAGGAGAGCGCAAGCACTCCAGTACGTGCCAAGGCGACACCGTATGTACCGGGTGAGTTTGAGCAGTACGCGCGAACGCAATCTGGCATCACGGATCTCAAGCGATTCGGCGCTGAGTTGCTGACGGACCCTGTCAACGGCCGAAGCGAAGCCCAAACCGCCATCCCGCCGGACTACACCATCCGCCCCGGCGATGAAATCAGCCTGACGCTGTGGGGCTCAGTCGACGCTGATTTGCGCCTCAATGTCGACCGCACCGGAAAGATCTCCATCCCTCGCATAGGCGCTGTACAGGTGGCGGGTGTTCGCCATGCTGATCTGGCTGATGTGATCGCCCGCAGGGTTGCAACCGTCTTCAGAAATTTTCAGATTGCGGCGACGCTCGGCCAGATCAAAGGCGTGCGCGTGTTCGTCACCGGCTATGCCCAACGCCCTGGCAGCCTGACAGTCAGCGGATTGGCCTCCGTGCTCCACGTTTTGGTCAAGGCCGGTGGCCCATCGGCGGCTGGCAGCTTCAGAGACATCCAACTGCGCCGCGCTGGCCAGGTTGTCGCCAAACTGGATCTATATGACATCTTGATCCACGGCGACCGCAAGGCTGATCAGATCGTACAGGCCGATGATGTCATCCACATCAGCCCCGTAGGCCCACAAGTCGCCGTCGTCGGGAGCGTGAATCTACCTGCGGTGTTCGAGCTCAAACCCAAAGAAAACCTGAACGACGCGCTGCGCATGGCTGGAGGCTTCAACGCTGTCGCAGATAGGACACGTGTCGCGGTGGAGCGTCTTGAAGACCGCGCCACCGGTCGAGTCGCTGAAATGCGCCTGCCTGAGAACGGCAACAGCTTGCTGGGTACCGGAGACTTGGTGCGCGCGTTCAGCGGTATCTCAGCCGCTCTACCTAAGGACAAGCAACGCAAGCGCGTCAAAGTTGAAGGGGAAGTTGTCAACCCGGGCGAGTACATCCTCCCTGCCGGTAGCACCATTTCCGACGCGGTCAAGGCCGCTGGTGGTTTGACGAACGCAGCGTACGTCTTTGGCACGGAATTCACTCGTGAGAGTGTTCGGCAACAGCAGCAAGACAACTACGACAAAGCTTTGCGTGACCTTGAAACTGAAATGGCCAAGTCTCAGGCCAGTCGGCGGGTGTCGACGGGTGAAGAAGTAGCGGCCCAGACTAACGCTACAGCAGCCAGTGCGCGCCTGATTGAGCGGCTGCGTTTGGTGAGGCCGACTGGCCGGGTTGTTTTGCAAGTCGCCCCTGAAGCCAAGGATTTGCCTAATTTGGCTCTAGAAGACGGCGATCAGCTACACATCCCTAGTCAAAGTACGTCGGTCGGTGTCTTCGGCAGCGTCTTCAACGCCGGCAGCTTTATTTATGTTGCTGGTGCTACAACCGGTGATTTCCTGAAATTGGCTGGCGGCCCCACACGGGGGGCGGACGCACGGAGCATGTTCGTGGTCCGAGCCAATGGTTCGGTGGTGAGCGCCCGTCAAGGTGCGAACTTTTGGGGCTCGGGTGTTTCAGGTTTTGAAGCCGCATCTCTATTGCCTGGCGACACCATTTTTGTGCCTGAGGAGTTGAATAAGACAACCTTCACACAAGACGCCAAGGATTGGACGCAAATCCTCTATCAGTTTGGTTTGGGCCTGGCCGGCATCAAGGCGTTGGGGATTTGAATATGAGTGAACAATTCCCCACTACTCCTTCCCACCATGACCAGTTGGAGGACGAGATCACGTTCAGTCAACTCATCCACCCATTGCTGCAAAACTGGAAACTATTGCTTTCTGCCCCGCTCGTGGCTGGTGGGCTAGGCTATGCGTGCAGCTTTTTGATCACGCCAACCTTTGTCGCCACCACCACATTTTTGCCGCCTCAGCAACAGCAAAGCGCCGCCGCGTCGGCGCTGGCTTCACTGGGTTCCCTAGCTGGCTTGGCAGGCGGTGCTGCAGGCATGAAGACCCCAGCAGACCAAATGGTCGCACTTATGCAGAGTGTGACCGTCAGCGACAAGATTATCGACAAGTTCAGGCTCACCGAAGCGTACGAAACCAAGTACCGTGTCGACGCACGCAAAAAACTTGATGAACGTGTTCAGATTTCTTTGGGTAAAAAAGATGGCCTGATCAACGTGACAGTTGAAGACACAGACCCCAAACGTGCCGCGGACATCGCCAATCAATTTGTCTTGGAGTTGCGCGCCCTCAACGCCAAGCTCGCATTGACCGAAGCCCAGCAGCGGCGGGTGTTCTTTGAGAAACAGTGGCAGGAGTCCAGGCAAAAGCTCATCGACGCCCAGGTCTCTCTAGAGCAGAGTGGTTTCAACTCTGGCGCACTAAATGCGGACCCAAAGTCAGCGGCTGAGGCGTACGCACGCACCAAGGCTGAGCTCACTGCGACGGAGATTAAGCTGCGCGCCTTACGCACGACCTTGGCTAACAGCACACCCGAAGTTCAGGCCCTTAGCACCACCCTCGAAGCTTTGCGCCAACGGCTATCGGACCAAGAGCTTACGGTCGGAAAAAACAGCGAGAGACAGACAGATTACGTCAGCCGCTACCGCGAGTTCAGATATCAAGAAACCTTGTTTGAACTCATGGCCAAGCAGTACGAGTTAGCGAAAGTGGATGAAGGGCGTGAAGGAGCCTTAATTCAGGTAGTGGATGTGGCTGAGGCGGCGGAGCTGAAGCATAAGCCGAAGCGGTCTATCATCACCATACTGACCGCGCTAGGTGCGGGACTTGCCCTGTCAGCGTGGCTGATTGGACGTGGATTGATCCGGCTACAGAGTCGTTGAACTAAACCGCTACGCGGTGGCTGCCTGCTGAGGGCAGCCACCGTGTTGTTCGTTGTGGGGTAGCTTGCCTGGGAAGGCAAGTGGGTCAAGCCTTCGGGCTGGGGAATGATCCCCAGCTTGAAGGAGACGATGATGACCACTACTTCGCGGCACAAGATGCTCAATGCGATGGTGGTGCGGGGTTTGGCCCCGCGCACCCAAGAGGCCTATGTGGACGCCCTGGCGCGCATGGCCAAGCACTTGAAGCGCAGCCCGGACACGCTGGATGCGGCCGAGATTGATGCCTACATGGTGCACCTAGCGCGCGACTGCGGGAACTGCTTCTCGACCATCAACCACGTAGCATCGGCCAGCCGCTTTTTGTTTCGGCACGTGTGACTTGCCCCCCTCTAGCCCTACCAACCTAAAGTAGCAAGAGGTCCGCTTTTCTGGAGAATCGCGGACATGAGGAAGAGCAAATTCACAGAGCAGCAGATCATTGGGTTCCTGAAGCAGGCCGAGGCCGGCATGGCGGTGGCGGAGATCTGCCGCAAAGGCGGGTTCTCGGACGCCACGTTCTACAAGTGGCGGGCGAAGTTCGGCGGCATGGATGTCTCGGAGGCGCGCTGGCTGCGCAAGCTGGAAGCTGAGAATGCCAAGCTCAAACATCTTTTGGCCGAAGCCCATCTGGACCTGCATGCGCTCAAGAGCGTGCTTGGCGTAAAAAGGTAGCCCCACAGGCCAAGTGCGAGATGATCAGGAAGCTGGTGCAGGAGCATCAGTTGTCTGAGCGTCGCGCGTGTAGGCTTGTGGGGCTAAGCAGAGACAGCTACAGGCGCCCACCGCAGCCCAATGTGCAAAACCAAGCACTGAAGGACAAGATCGTCGAGATCGCGCACGTCCGCAGGCGCTTTGGCTATAGACGTGTGCACGACCTGCTGCGGCGGGAGTTTCCGGGCGTCAACCACAAACGGGTGTACCGGCTCTACAGTGCAGCCAACTTGGCGGTGCGCAAGCGGCCGGTGATGGAGCGCACACCCCTCAACATCGCACGGCAAGTCAATGAGGCATTGAGCATGGACTTCGTCAGCGACAGCTTGGCCAATGGGCGGCGGATCAAATGCCTGACCGTGGCCGACGACTTCAGCCACGAATGTGTTGATATCGCTGTGGACTACGGCATCAGCGGCCTGTACGTGACCAGGCTGCTACACAAAGCGGCGTGCTTTCGGGAATATGCGGAAGTTGTCAGAACCGACAACGGCTCGGAGTTCACCAGCAGAGCATTCATTGCCTGGACGCAGGAGCACCCCATCAGGCACATCCTGATCGAGTCAGGCAGGCCCATGCAGAATGGCTATATCGAAAGCTTCAACGGCAAGTTCCGCGACGAATGCCTCAATGAGCATTGGTTCCAGAGCCTGAGCCAAGCACGCACCGAGATTGCTGCTTGGCGCAGCGACTACAACGAGGTGCGGCCCCACAGCAGCATTGGTCGGATTCCTCCGGCCAAGTATGCCGAGCAGTTACGTCGACAGGCAGGCGACGCAGCTCGTCACGAAACTCCTGCCCAGATCCATTAACCTTCAACCTCAGGACCCCTGACAATTCACTGGCACGGCTGAAGGAGGCAGGTCAGCATCAAGCGCATCCGCCATTACGGCGTGCTGGCCAATGGCTGCAAGAAGGCGCAACTGGCGCAAGCGCGCCAAGCACTGCATCAGCCCACACCGAACCTGCAGGCCACGGAATCGGCCAGAGACTTCATGGCGCTCGTGGCTCGCATCAAATTCAATGCCTGCCCATGCTGCCAAGCGCCGCTCAAGATTGTGCAGACACTGCCAGAGCTGAAGCACTTGCCTGCGCCGGGGCAAGCACAGCCACCGACGACAGCCAGGGGGCCACCGCCATGAACTGCTGTGCCGTGGTTCATCGCCATCGCTACGCGGCCTGTGGGCCGTGTGGGGCGGGCATGCGCCGAAGCCGGTGCAAGCCCGCGCGAGTCCTGCAATCCGTCCACAGCATCCCAGAAACTGAGGATGCCAAGCCCACCGCTAGTGGCAAATCTGGAGTCTGCTGGCCGCGACGCTGGTGACAATGAGCAGCATCAGCGGGGGCCTCCGTATCAAACCCCCAGTACAAACCGAGGCGCTGCCTGCCGCCGACTCCACATGGTTCAGTTCAACCGGGTTTAACTGTCGCGATCAGTGGCTGTGCAGTCTCCAGCCAGGGTGGCGCGGCAGATAAACGCTATTCGTTAGGGTAGATGGACAACAGCTCTGCAAGACAATTGGAGGTGGCGATGGTTGACACCACCCTAGTGAGGAGTCACGGTCATCACCTCAATCGTGAAACCTATTTGTTCAAGCTCGCTGCCAGCTGCTGCACCACTTGGACATACGCCTGAATCACTAGCCGCTCATCAAATTCAGCTTCAACTCGCTTCCGCCCACGCTGGCCCTGGGCATGGCGTTCAGTAACGGGAAGGGCCGACCAAGCCAACATTTGCGAAGCTAGGTCATCGGCATCCGCCACACGGCACATCAATCCTGTTTGCCCATGCACCACCGTATCTCGACAGCCCGGTGCATCTGTTGTGATCACCGGACGCCCCATGGCTGCAGCCTCCAACAAGGTGCGAGGCACACCCTCGCGGTATGAGGGCAACACTACGCAATCAGCTGCCGCCAAAAATGGGCGAACATCATCAGTCGGCCCCAGGTAAGTCAACAAGCCTTCAGCCTCCCATTCATGCACCTGAGCCCTAGGCACCGCAGACGGGTTGTCGACATCCAGAAAGCCCAGCAACTGGAACTGTGCATTGGGGTAATGCCGGCGCACCATTCGGGCCGCTTTGGCAAACTCACCAACCCCCTTGTCCCACAACAAACGTGCCACCAATAAAAATACTGGGGCGTCGTGTTCGCGCACACGGAAGGGAGCGACCGAAAATCGTGACAAGTCCACCCCTGAGCCCGGCAAACGCTTGCAACGCTCAGGTGGAACCAAACCAGCGTGCACGAATATGGCCATATCGTCCAAATTCTGGAAAAAAACCGTGGACGCCCGCCCGAGGGTCAGTCGATATAGCAGCTTAACCACCGCCGTGACCCAATTCTTACGAATGAAGGCACGCCCCAGACCCGATACATTGGGGACAAAAGGCAAGCCTAAACTCAAGGCACCCAGAGCGGAATATAGATTTCCCTTTGGCGTGTAGCTCAAAACCACATGCACGCCTTGCCTTTGAAAGGCACGCCGCAAAAGTAGCACACTCCGCGATTCACGCAAAGGATGTGTACCTGAGCCCGAAATTGGGACTGGGATAAACCGCACTCCCGCCGCTTGCAGACACCTCTCTTGCAAGTCATCGGGGGGAGCAATCGCAACCACTTCGTGCCCTGCCGCCTGCAAGGCACTCATCAAGTTCAAACGGAAGTTGACTAAATACCAAGCTGTATTGGCCACAACTGCAATACGCATATCGAAAATTTAAGCTTCTTTAGCTCTTAACTGAAATATTAAAAGGCACACATGCCACATCTTTGCGATATCTAGGCACTCGACTAATATTGTTGAAAATTCCAATTGATAGAATCCACAGAAGCCTTTCACCGAATCAAAAAAATGAACACTCAAGTAAAAGCAAGTTGATTTCTCAATCCATCACGTTACGTGACGCAAATCGACACCATTGACTCAATATTCAGTGTACTTCTACGACCAGATCCATTCCCAGGGATAAAATTTGTACGGTATCCAGGCATCCGAATTATTGGAAAAAAACAACCAAACCATCAAAACAAAAATCTGAGAAGAAATCACTAGGCCCGACCATTTGTAATTTTTCCCACCCTTTCTTCCCAATACATCCGGAATAGATGACCAAACTAAAATTTGCAATGGAATCCAATAGAGGGCAAGGCGATCTACTGCAGTTGACGATGGTGAAATCTTCAACAGCAAAACAAAGGCGAGTGCCAGCAATGATATCCACGTCCAAAAGACCTTATGCTCGTCCTTAAGCTCAAATCTATTCTTAAAAACAAGAAAAAGACATGCGGGCAATGCATTCATGAATACTCGGATATCCGCGCCTGCCGAGCTATACTCTGCTTCGATGTATCCTCGCACCAGGCTATCCATGGATTCCTGCAACAGCAAAACAAAGAGAAATGGCGCACTAACAGCCACCATGAAGAATTTAAGCCACTTCCCCTTCGAACCTGCAAGTAGCGCTACAAGAATCAAAACAACTGCCGATTTATGGAACGCTGCAGCCAATGCTATCCAAATTAAGAATTTCCCGGCGTTATTCTCAAAAAGTAACTTTGCTATTGCCACCATGGCCAAACCTATGGCGACACCTTGCCTGGTATAACCCATCGCAACAACATTTACAAGATATGGGATGGCGACAAACAATCCTAGCCACGGACGAGAAAGCTTCTTGCAGAAATAGAAAAGCCCCCCTGTAAAAATAATACCACTAACAATGTTTGTAAAGTACACATCTCCGAATACGTTAGCGCCAATCCAGTTCAAAACAGCATAGGCAGGGTCATTGTTTACTCTTATTGCAGACACACTTTCACCGACTAAGTCATCTACATATACTAGATAGCTGATCCAATCACCACCAACCTCATGCCGCCAACCTATAAACATGGCCATCACAGCAGCGACAAACAGCCAATACCACTCCATCGGCCTCTTCCACTTGCCATAAAACTGCGACCTCTCTGTCAGAGCAGGCCATAGGACGATAAGAGGCAAAATAAAATAGGGCCACATTTAAGAATTAGCCTCATGCCACGCCTGGAACATTAAGACATCCCAAAGATGGTATTGCCAATTGCGCTGACCAGATAAATGCTCAGACCATTTTCGGCGAATGGGTTCTGGATTAAATATACCTTCAGAAAGCAAACGAGACTCAGCCAGCAATGACTCGGCCCAATCGCGCAAGGGGCCACGGAGCCATTGGTCAATTGGCACGCCAAAGCCCATTTTGGGCCGCTCTATCAACTCTCGCGGTACATGTCGGTAGAGAATCTGCCTCAGCGGCCATTTGGTCACGCCGTGATTCAGTTTATGGGTCAAAGGCAGAGTCCATGCAAACTCCACTACTCGGTGATCGAGAAAAGGTACCCGTGTTTCGAGGCTGACGCCCATGGCGGCGCGGTCCACTTTGGCCAAGATGTCGTCTGGAAGATAGCTGAGCATGTCAAGCGCCATCATCCGCTCCACATCGTTCAAGCCTTCCAGTGGAGGCTCGTTGCCCTTGAGTACCGTGGCCGGCTCACGCCCACCCAGGACAAGCGCACAAGGGTCAGGCCAATGAGACACCAAGCCTCGATAAAGATCGCCCACCGATTGGTTGCAGAGCAAGGCCGCTCCCTTGTGCAACTTGTCTCCCAAACGTGCCACCGCCATCAGGCGGCCTAGCGCATCCCAACGGGCAGGAGGTACAGCACAGATAGTGGCTGAGGCTGCGCGGCGCATTGACTTAGGCACCCGCTGTAGTTTCCCCCACATCCTTGCAGTCATTTGGTATCGGTTATAGCCACAAAACAGTTCATCCCCCGCGTCTCCCGACAGGGATACTGTCACGTGCTGCCGCGCCAATTGGCTGACTAGGAAAGTGGGTATTTGGGATGAATCGGCGAAGGGCTCGGCATACAGCCTGGGCAGTTTTGGAATGACGTCAAGTGCTTGCCGCGCGCTGACATATAGCTCCGTGTGCTCGGTGCCCAAGTGCTGGGCTACGGCCTTCGCATGTTCGGCCTCGTTGTAACCAGCCTCGTGGAAGCCGATACTGAAAGTCTTAACTGGACGACTGGACTGCGCCTGCATCAAGGCGACGACAGTGGAAGAATCTATGCCTCCCGATAGAAATGCGCCCAGCGGCACGTCGGCCATCATTTGCTGACCTACAGCGCTGCTCAGCAACGCTTCTAGCTCGTCCACCGCTTGCTCAGGCGAACCGTCAAAGGGCTGAGCAACGCCACGCCGCGCCACTTCAGCCCCAGACCACCAAGCTTGCAGACGGGGCTCATTTTGACCCGCGGCTAAGGTAAGCAAATGACCAGGCAACAGCTTGTGAATGCCTTGATATATCGAATGCCCACCGCCGACGCAATTGTGACGCATGTACAAGGCCAGCGCATCGCGGTTGATGGGCGCAGCAAACTCTGGGTGGCGCCGCAAAGCAGATACCTCAGAGCCAAACAAGAATACCTCGCGCGCTCCTTGGCCTTGCCAACCGTAGTACATCGGCTTCTCGCCCAAACGGTCACGGCCCAGCGTCAATACCCTTTTTTCACGGTCCCACAACGCAAAGGCAAACATGCCAATAGCACGACGCAGCGTGGCCTCCACGCCCCACGCCACAAACCCTGCCAACAAGGTCTCGGTGTCTGAATGGCCCCGCCAAACTTTGTCGATTGTCGTTGCGCCGGACGAAGCCCCGACGGATTCCAGTTCACGCCGCAAAGCAACATGGTTGTAAATCTCGCCATTGAATACCAATACGTACCGCCCACCCGTAGCAACCATAGGCTGAGCACCAGCGGGCGATAGGTCGACAATGGCCAAACGTCGATGGGCCAGAGCAATGCCAGCCTCTGGATCAGACCATGCACCAAAAGCATCAGGCCCTCGAGATTCGATGGCTTGGGCCATGTGAGCCAAAACCTCAGTTACCGCATCACGATGCTCTAAGACGCTGCGGCCCAAAAATCCTGTCAATCCGCACATGTTGGCTTCACTTTATGACTTGGCTGTGACCAAGCTGGTATAGAGGTTCATAAATTGATCAGCTGTGGCAGACATAGAAAACTGCTCCACCACTCGCTGCCGCGCCTGCGCACCCATTTGCTGACGAACTTCAAGCGGCAAAGCCAGCAACTGCGCCAACCTGTCAGCTAAGGCCTTCGAGTCTCGAACAGGTACAACCCATTCGCGGCTCCCCATAAGCATGGCTGCATCGCCCGCATCGGTGCTGACGCAAGGCAGGCCCATGGCCATAGCCTCTCCCAAGACATTGGGGAATCCTTCAGTGCATGACGAGAGCACAAACACATCCATAGCGTTCAAACAAACTGCGGGGTCGGATCGCTCCCCCAACAGAATGAATCGTTCTGGGAAGCCCGTGGATTCAATATGCTGCATCAGCGCCTGATTAGCCTTATCCAAGCCACGACCCACCATCAAGAACCGTACATGGGGGAAGCGATCAGCCAGCAAGCCCGCCGCAGTTACAAAATTAGCGTGATCTTTGGCTGGGTTGTATCTGCCCAAGCAACCCACCACGCACGCATCTCGATTCAGCCCTAAGGTCTGCCTCATCGGCTCACCTGCGCCTAAAGACTCAGACAAGCGAGCGACGTCGAAGCCGTTGGGAATTACCATCAGCTTGGCAGCAGCGTACCCAGCGGCTTGGCTATTGAGCAGCGACGCGTGTGCTGCACATACGATGCGCGCAGGAAGTACACGCGACAAGCGTGCGCACAGCCAGCGCACCAAGCGTGTGCTGTGGGACTCCACTGAATAATCTGTGGTTCGAACGCCCCAAACCAGCGAACGTACTCCCGCCAGACGCACCGCTAGCCCTCCCAAGAGATCGGAATGGACCATCCAAGTCTGCACAACATCGGGATTAATAGCTCTACAAGAAGAATATAGCCTAAAGAATGACCGCACCAAATTTACAGGACTAAGATTTAGTGCTCGGACAGAGATTCCTGCCTTCGCCAATCGATCCGCGACTGAACCCATTGATGTCAAAGAAATCACAAAATGCTGCACACCTGGCAACTCTTGAGTGAGTCTATACAGCATGAGTTCTGCACCACCCGTATCAAGACCAGTAATTATGTGCAGCACCTTCATGCAGACACCTCAAACAATCTGTCCATAACAGCTTGGGGGCCCAATACGTTCTCAGCGAACTCCATCGATCTAGAAGAAATTACTTTGGATTCCGAAACTGACTCCAATGAAACAAGATGGCCAAATATTTCATCCGCAGTGCTCGCGGATAGTATTGGTGAGCCATGATCCCAAAGCCCAACCACCTTCGGATGATAATCATTTGCAATCAACGGCTTTCCAAGCCAAAGGGCATATACACCAATAGCGCCGATCCAATGAGCTCCGACTTGATCAAAGCAAACATCCGAAGTTCTGTAAAGACTAAGCAAGTCAATAAACCTCATTTCTTTATGCCAAATGACAACATCCTCTATCCCAAGATCTTTGCACATTTTTTTGGCCAAAAGAACGTCCTCTCCTTTCTCGACGAAATGAATTTCAATATCCCTATTTCTCTTGAAGTATTTCGCCAACCCCTCTATAATTACATCATTTCCCTTGCCATAACCCTCATTTCCCTCGGGAAAGGTAGCGAACAAAAATCTGACACCAGAAAATATCCTCAATACAGAACCTCGGTCAGGAATTCCACGAGGCTCATTTTTTAATGCATCAAATGAAACATCGTAGCGTGGAATATACCCAACACCCGAATCAACCAGCTTACTTACAACACGATCACCAAACGAATTAAAGCCCTTTGGAAAATATATAACCTTGTCACAACTCAAGGCGCCAGAAAGCTGCCGAGCAACTATTCTTTTTATTAAAAACGTGGATATTTTCGATGGCAAAAACTTGAAAAATGATCTATTTTGGAAAGAAGATGCCAACTTTTCAGACAACTCAACATCCGCCCAACAGTCCAGATCGGAGCCATGAGACAAAAACACTTTAGGTTTATTTTTTGGGATCAGAAATGCCATAGAACAGAAAAAACCGTTCAATACCCAGGCCTGCGGACTCTTTGTGGTTCTGGACTTGATTTTCCGTGAAATCCACCAGAAAACCAATCTTGGAAAAATGGCTACCAAAATCTGCGATGGAAGCACCGATTCAATAATCCAATCAGGATAGGGATAGGGAATATCTTCGAAGTGATTTTCAGGTCGAGACAAGCCATCTGATTTCGGCCGATCAACAATGTAAATGACATCAATTCCAACTTTACGCAGCTCGATAGCATACATCATTGGCATCGCATTCATTCCGCCAATAAACACTACCGGACCTTCGCTTTTGACTAAGTGAATTTTTCTCATTCTATATTTCGATTAATTAATTTAAGCTGCACATACGACAAGACCGATAAAATTAGCGCGACAAATATCAATTCCAAAACAATGTATAACCTATCTCCCCTTGCGCCAAAATATAGATAGCAAAGTCCAACAACCAAAAGCGGCAAGATGGTCATAGAAACGATATCTCTCAAAAGCCAAAGTTTGTGCAAACCAGGAGAGAAGCGATGATGGACTATTGGCGTCCATGCGGCAAAATATATTGCATTGGATAACAGCCAAGCCCAACCAGCACCATTCATGCCATAAATATTAGCAGCCCAAATAACAGACGGAATGAGTAGTACTACAAATAATGCGTTGCCGATCATGTGCAGCCGTAAGTCACCTCTAGCATATTGCAAATAGAAAGGGAAAGCGCTCACAGCCAGAAAGGCATATCCAGTAGCGTAAAGGCGGAGAACAGAGGCCGCCCGCTCCACCAGAGCGGAATCGCCTGTCCATGCCCAAAGAATTTTAGGCGAAAAGAAGATCAATAGAATTGCAATGGGAATCGCGGTGACGGATACGATTTGCGTCGCGCGCCGATACACTGCTATCACCTCAGCGTCTTTCCGCTCAGCGTGCAAGCGGGTCATGCGAGGCATGATGGCGCTGCTGATAGGGCTGCTCACAATCATGATACCGCTGGCAACCAAGACTGCCACAGAGAAGTAGCCATAGTCCGCCAAGGGCAATAGCTTAGACAAAATCAACTTATCGGTCTGCGTGACAAAGACCCATACAGATGAAGTGAAAGCAATTGACATCGAAAACTTAAGAACCGGCTTTAGTGGCGCCCATTGCCATTGGATGCGTTGGCCCTCAGCGATAGGTGGTAATAATCGGTAGGCCATCCAAGCCAACCCAATCAACTCAAGCATGGCCATGCCGAGTTGATAGGCAAAGAAAGTCAATGGCGTGGCACTTACATACATGAGAACGGGAAGTACCAATACAAACCGCCCGGTGGCCACTAGGCTGTTAAAGCCGCTGAGCCAAACCAGACGTTCTGCGCCCGTGATCACACCCCGATATAGCCCACTCATCCAACGCAGCGCGATGATGAACGCTATCAACTGCAAGGATTGAGTAATTTCTTTCTTAGGTAGCTCAGCGGCCTTTAGCCACTCTGTGGCCAAAAGACTGGCTGTCGCAAACAGCAAAAGGCCTGCAAACAACGCCACTACAACAAAAACACCTTCAAGGGCACGCGTCAAACGTCTATACTCCAGCGCAGTGCTTGCCCCCCCTTGGAACCGAGCCGACTCGCGCGCCATGGTCGGTGTCAATCCCACGTCAAGCAGCCCGAACCAAACTTGGAGCATGGCAAAGAAACCAACTAAGCCATAGGCCTCTGCGCCCATGTATCGTATGTAGAGCGGCACCATCACGATGCCTACTACGGTCACATACAGTTGGCTAGCATAGTTGGCGACAATATTGCGCTTTAGGCTCATTGCTAGGAATTACCCACTCTCAAAAACTCCTTCTCCAAACTTAGTAAATGACGCTGACGATCTTTGACTTTCCTTGCAGGATTACCAGAATATATACCAAAGCTCTCGCAATCACGACTAACCATACTCAATGCACCAATGGCGGCACCCTCTTCAATCCTTACGCCCGGCAAAATAACTGACCCGCTCCCTACGATAACGTGTCTTCCTATAAATACCGAGGCATGATTCAGATTTTTGAAATTATCGGGAATAGTTGGGTTTGTCATCGTCCAACCCGAATAGTCATCACTACTTGAGTAGACTGAAACCCTCGACGACAGACCCGCAAAATCTGAAATCACAATCTCCGCAGCCCCAATCAATAAAGAATATACCGCAATATGAACGTTACTTCCAATGACAATACCATCTCTGCCTGCAGACAGGACGCAAAAATCATCAATGCGAACATTGTCACCAATCTTTATTCTGCTGGCACCGTAAATTGATGCTTTAGATGATATTAGGACATTTTGGCCAACAGATGGAAATCCCATCTTGACTAGATCATCTCTTGAAAGCATGCCCATACTGATCAACCTCCAATTAAATCTATTACACGCCCCTGCGCATCACTAGACAAATTTGGATAAATGGGTAGGCAGAGAACTTTCTGAGCAGCAGCGGTTGCCACAGGTAGATTACTGCGTGCAGCCGAAGGCAAGCCCCTGTACATTGGGAAGTCCGTAATCAGTGGATAAAAATAGCGACGGCCATAAATACCGTGATCTTTGAGCCGTTGATAAAGCTCATCCCGACTGAAGGGGTAATCAGCGTCCACCATGACTGGAAAGTATGAGTGGTTGGCTACGATTTGACCCGCTTTGGGCAAGCAGCGAATGCCCTTCACACCTTTCAACCCCTCGCGGTAGGTTGCATCAATTTCGGCCCGTCGTTGCATGACGGCTGGCATGTGCTTCAATTGCAACATGCCAAAGGCAGCGTTGATCTCGCTCATCTTTCCATTGATGCCGGGCGCCACTACCGTGGTTTCATCCACAAAGCCAAAATTCTTTAGGTGATCGATGCGCTGTTTCGTTTTGGCATCGGGACAGATGATGGCTCCACCCTCAAAGGTGTTGAAGACCTTAGTAGCATGAAAGCTTAGCACCGACAGGTCGCCATGATTTAGCACACTACCGCAATGACACTGCACACCAAAGGCGTGAGCGGCGTCGTAAATCACCTTTAGATTATAGTTATCGGCAATTTTCTGAATGGCATCCACGTCACAGGGATTCCCATAGCAGTGGACGGGCATGATGGCCGTGGTTTGCGGGGTAATGGCGGCCTCAATTTTGGCCGGGTCTAAATTAAGCGTTTCTGGTTCTACATCAACAAATACGGGCTTATTGCCGTGCCAGAGCAAGGAGTGAGCCGTGGCAACAAAGCTGTAGGGGGTGGTGATGACCTCGCCACTGACGCGCAACGCCTGCAATGCAGTGATGAGTGCCAATGTGCCGTTCGAGAACAACGCTACGTGTTCAACGCCGAGGTATTCACACAGGGCCTTTTCGAGTTGCTGATGAAAAGGCCCACCGTTGGTAAGGATTTTGTTGTCCCATATCTGGCGAAGATATGGTGTGAACTCGTCCAGTGATGGCAGGTAGGGCTGAGTCACATAAATAGGTTTATCGGTCACATCAACTCCAAACTTCGTGGTTCATTGCAACAAATTCTGGTGATCCACATACCAACGGGTCGCCGACTGGATGCCGTCGGCAATGCGGTGGGTGGGTTCGTAGCCTAACAATCGGTGGGCTTTGGTTGTATCAGCCAAGCTGTGGCGCACGTCGCCAGCACGGAAGTCACGGTACTCCGGCTCAGCACTGGCCCTTACACCAAAGGGCACAAGGTTATCGCGCACTAGGGCAAAGAGACTCTTCAGGGTAGTGCGGTCTCCGACGGCCATGTTGTAGACTTGGTTTAGGGCAGGGTGATGGGTCGCCGCGTCGGTGCACTTCCCGCCTTGACGATCTTTCAAAGTAGCGGCAAGCAGATTGGCTTGAATGGCATTTTCAATGAAGGTAAAATCTCGGCTGGTTTCACCGTCGCCGTTGATAAAAACCGTTTCGCCTTTGAGTAGCGAGGCCACCCATTTAGGGATCACAGCGGCGTAAGCTCCGTTGGGATTCTGGCGAGGGCCAAATACATTGAAGTAGCGCAGCCCAATGGTGTGAAAGTCGTAGCACTTTGAAAATACGTCCGCGTATAGCTCGTTGACGTATTTGGTTACGGCGTAGGGGCTCAGCGGTTTACCGATTTGGTCCTCCACCTTGGGCAGAGCTGGATGGTCACCGTAGGTGCTGCTGCTGGCGGCGTAGGTGAAGCTTTTCACCTGTGCGTCGCGGGCTGCAACCAGCATGTTCAAGAACCCTGTGATGTTGGAGCCATTGGTGGTGATTGGGTCGGCTAAGCTGCGAGGCACGCTGCCCAAGGCAGCTTGGTGCAACACATAATCCACCCCCGCGCAAGCCCGTTGGCAGTCAGCCAATTGGCGAATATCCCCTTGAATGAACCGGAAGTTAGCCCATTGCGCGGGTGTGACCAAGCCTTGTACTTCGTCGAGGTTGTGTTGGTAGCCTGTCGCAAAGTTGTCCAAGCCCACAACGCGCTGGTCGAGCTTTAGCAGAGCTTCCAGCAAATTGCTACCGATGAAGCCAGCGACACCCGTAACGAGCCAGATCTTGGGTTCTTGACGCAGTTGGGTTTGCAATTGTTCGTAGCGGCTCATGATCACAGACGCCCGTCTGCCGCGCCCAGGGGCAAGATGCTCTTTACGTCAAACAGGACGGCATTGGGTTGGCCCCATGCTTTGATGCCTTCTTCGCCCAGTTCAATGAATTGATGGTGCCCAACAGCCAACACGATGCCAGCGTACTGGCCCGCCGAAGGGACTTCAGCCAGACACTTCAAGCCGTATTCGTGTTCAGCTTCTTGCAGGTCGATCCAAGGGTCGTACACATCTACTTGGGTGTTGTAGCCCTGCAAAGCCTTGATGATGTCCACTACCTTAGTGTTACGTACATCTGGACAGTTTTCCTTGAAAGTCAAACCCAGCACCAACACTTTGCCCCCCAACACTGGCAAGCCTTTGCGCAACATGAGTTTGACGGTTTCATCGGCCACATGGCTGGCCATGCTGTCATTGATACGGCGGCCCGCAAGAATAACTTCCGGGTGGTAGCCCACCTCTTGAGCTTTGTGCGTCAAGTAGTATGGATCAACTCCAATGCAGTGCCCGCCCACCAAACCAGGCCTGAAGGGTAGGAAATTCCACTTAGTGCCCGCGGCCTGCAGCACTTCGAGAGTGTCGATGCCCAACTTGTGAAAGATCAGACTCAGTTCGTTCATCAGCGCAATGTTGACGTCGCGCTGGGTGTTTTCAATCACTTTAGCTGCCTCAGCCACCTTGATGCTGCTCGCTTTGTGAGTGCCTGCAGTAATGATTTCCTTATAAATCTGGTCGACCTCCTCGGCCACTGCAAGGGTACTGCCACTCGTTACCTTTTTGATGGTGGGTAGACGATGCTCCTTGTCGCCAGGGTTAATGCGCTCAGGACTATAACCACAGAAAAAATCTTGGTTGAACTTGAGACCGCTCAATTTCTCTAATACTGGTACGCAAACTTCCTCTGTGGCACCGGGGTAGACGGTAGATTCATAAATAACGATGTCACCGACTTTGAGTACTTTACCAACAGTTTCACTGGCTCTGATCAGTGGCGTCATGTCCGGCCGGTTGGCTTGATCTACCGGGGTAGGTACGGTGATAACGAAGATATGGGCCTTCAGAAGGTCTTGGGGGTGGCAACTATATTGCAAATGCGTTGCCTCAGATAGCTCTTGCGGGCTGCACTCCAACGTATGATCCCGCCCCCCTTTCAACTCCTCAATTCGCTTGGCGTTGATATCAAACCCGATAACTGAACGGATTTTTCCAAACTCGACAGCGAGGGGAAGACCCACATAGCCAAGGCCAATAATTGCAATTTTTTTCTCAGACTTCATTGGAATTTATCCTTTCAGCGTGTTGATCGCGATTTCATTCTTTAAGGCTTCAATCTCAGCCTTAAGTGCTTCATACTCATCCATCTTGCGCTGCAGAAACCTGTGGGTAACAGCAGCCCTTTCCGCCATGCCACTCGGAGTTAGCACGTACACGTAACCAAATTTATTCTTAGAGCTAGCAAAGTTCTTCATCTTCACTAAGCCCTTGCCCATGAGTGCCTTCAAACAGTAGTTCAACCCCCCAACACTGATACCCAGCTTGCTGGCCAGTTCGCGCTGGGTGATGTCGGGATTATCTTGAAGGAGACGCAGCACACGAAACGACGTGTCTTCTTGGAGCTTGGCTTGGCGACTGTTCATGATGAAAGGATGCTCTAAGCGGGCTACGCGTCGCCGCGTCTCCTTCAGCAGATGCGCAGACGACCACTGCAGGGGTGGCTTGGCGGCAAACGTGCTCTTATTGGTCTGTTTAAACTTGAACATTGTAATTGGGCTCTGGGACTATCTGCGTCGTGTGGCTTCGTTCCCTTTGTAGATTTTCGTCGGCAGCAGATCGGCACCTGCACTTTGGTAGACCGAAGACCTCAGGCCCGGACGTCAGATGAGCGGAACTGCTCAGAGGCACCGGCAGAATTTTGGCTCGACGTTCAGCGACGGTAGTTTGGCGCACGGCTGATCAAGAAGACAACACATCTCCCGGCCGAAGTTGAGGAAGCGGGAGCCTAGCTTTGAGTGAGGTTGCAGTTGTCGAGTTGAACGACCACATGGCGCGGAAATGTGGCTCGGTGGAAAAGTGGCATTGCCCCGCCGAAGCAGCAACCTGATCATGCGTGGTCCTGGGCCATCTGCCCCTTTCGTCAGGCACTTAGAATGCATCTAAACGAGCCTATCTCCCAACACTCATCATAAGAACATCTGCCGGGTGCATCGCACCCCTTCGATGACACATCACTTACTCAGGGTCATGTCGTGCTGATTGTCCTCATCATCTCCTTTGCAATCGCATTGGCGACCTGCTTTGGCCTGATTGCCTCGGCGCATCGCCATGCGGCATGGTCGGCCGATCACGATCTGGACGGCCCACAGAAGATGCACCAACACGTGGTGCCGCGCATTGGGGGCGTGGGCATTGCAGCCGGCTTGTTGGCCAGCTTAGGCGTAGCTTATTGGCAGTGGCCCGCTCTGGGGAATTCCTTGGCGTGGTTGTTGGCGGCTGCCCTCCCATCCTTTGCGCTAGGACTGCATGAAGATTTGACTAAAGCGGTGTCCCCCCGGCGCCGCTTGGTGGCCACGGCTTTCTCGGGCTTGCTCGCTTGGTGGCTGCTAGGCGCTAAGGTCGCGCCACTTGGCATGGGTGTGGTGGATCAAGTTCTGGGCTTTACCGCCGTGTCGCTAGGCGTGACCATGCTGTTTGTTGCAGGTCTCGCGAACTCCGTCAACATCATCGACGGCATGAACGGTCTGGCCTCGATGTGTTCCGCCATCATGTTTGCAGCCATGACCTATGTGGCGCTGCAGGTGGGGGATGTTTTTGTGGCCGCCATGTCGGTCGCTGGCGTTGGCGCTTGCCTTGGATTTTTCGTTTGGAACTATCCACGGGGCTTGATCTTTTTGGGGGATGGCGGCGCTTACCTGCTGGGGTTTTGGCTGTCGGCCCTGTCGCTGCTGCTGGTGGCACGCAACCCATCCGTCTCGCCCTTGCTGCCTTTCACGCTGCTGGCCTATCCGATGTTTGAAACGCTTTTCACCATGTATCGGCGCAAGGTGATTCGTGGGCGACCGATGACCTTGCCGGATGGCATCCACCTGCACACCTTGATCTATCGCCGCCTGATGCGCTGGGCGCTTGGCCGTGATGGCAGCATGGAGCCGACGCGCGGCAATTCCATGACCTCGCCCTATCTGTGGGTGTTGAGTAGCGTATCCGTCGTCCCTGCGACCGTTTTCTGGGACAACTCCGTGGCCATGCTTGTCGCCTGTGGTGTCTTTGTGCTGGCTTATCTCAGCCTGTACTCCCGCATCGTCACCTTCCGCACGCCTTCTTGGATGGGCCGCTTCAGGCACAGCAAGCAAGTCGACGCAGAGCCTGAACAACAGCCCTGAGGACACTTCGGCTTAAGGCCGGCTCGGTGCGAACTCTTGCACCACCTCGACCAGCCATTGGCGTATGTGTTGGTCCGAGTGCAGCGACGTGGTGGATTCCAAACCCTGCAACATGGCGCTTTGCGCCCCCAGGTCTTGCGCCTTCAAATGGGCCAAACGAATGGCCGGAAAAGGGGTAGCCAGCGTCGTGTCCGCGTCTGCCAGCAGTTCTTCATACAGCTTCTCTCCTGGCCTCAGCCCCGTGAAGCGGATGCCGACCTCTTCTTCTCGCAAGCCTGAGAGCCGGATCATGCTCTTGGCGAGGTCCAAGATCCGAACCGGCTCACCCATGTCGAGCACCAGCACCTGACCCGACTCGCCAATGGCGGCGGCCTGAAGCACCAGGCGGGCTGCTTCAGGAATGGTCATGAAGTAGCGGATGATGTCCGGATGCGTCACGGTGATGGGGCCACCGGCCTGGATCTGCTGCTTGAACTTGGGGATCACGCTGCCAGAGGAGCCCAAGACATTGCCAAAGCGCACGGCCATGAAGCGCGTCTTTAGGCCTTGGGCGGCCGCTTGCTGCGCCATGTGGCTGACCACCATTTCGGCCACCCGTTTGGTGGCTCCCATCACATTGGTCGGGTTGACGGCTTTGTCCGTGCTGATGAGCACAAAGCGCCCCACGCCATGCTGCGCCGCCGCTCGGCAGGCGTTGTAAGTGCCCAGCGCGTTGTTACGCAAGCAGGCGGCAGCGTTGTGGTCCTCCATCAAGGGCACGTGCTTGTAAGCCGCAGCATGGAAGACCACATGCGGCCGGACCTGCGACATGGTGTGGCTGAGATGCGCCAAGTCCTTGACGTCCCCAATGATGCGCAGCAGGGGGATGTGGGGATAGGTCTCACCCAAGGCCTGCTCAATCGCATAGAGCGCGTATTCGCTCATTTCATAGAGCACGATGCGCTGCGGGCCATAGCGCGCCACTTGGCGGCACAGTTCTGACCCAATCGAGCCGCCCGCACCGGTAATCAGCACCACTTTGCCGCCCAAGCTGTCGGCAATGCCCCCTTCGTCCAGCATCACGGGCTCGCGGCCCAACAAATCCTCAGGCTCGATGTCGCGAACCTGGTTCACCGAGCGTCCCGCTTGCAATTCATCATGGCTGGGCACCGTCAGCACAGGGCAGCCGGTGGCCGAGGCCAACTCCAAGGCCCGCTTGCGCTGGCTGGGTGAGGCACCAGGCATGGCCACAATCAAATGGGTGATGCCATGCACGGACACCCAGTGCGGCGCTTGACTCAGGTCTCCCAGCACCGGAATGCCGGCAATGCGCCCACCTTGCTTGCCAGGCCCATCATCCAAAAAGCCCACCACCACCCAGCCCTGGCTGTGCTGTATGCCGGCCACCAACAAGCGCCCCGCATCACCGGCGCCCAACACCAAGGCGCGGCGTTGCTCTTGAGCACTGCCACTGATCTGGCGGCGCATATGCTCGTAGAGCATGCGGTAGCCCATCCGCATCATGGCCAGGCCCATCAGAGTGAAGAGCGGGTGCAAGGCCAGCACCGCACGGGGCACCTGCTGCAACTGCAGCATCAGCACCCCCGTCGCACTGATCAAGCCCGCCGCTGTACAAACCAGCGCCAGCCGTTTGATCTCGCCAAACCCTGAAAACCGCCACATGCCTTGTGGCACTTTTAAAGCCGTGAGACCTAGGCCGTAGACCGCCACCACGCCGCACAGCACCCAAACGTCATAGCTGGGCCTCGCCGAGAACCAACGCTCAAAGCCGAGGCGAAACAAATAGGTGGCCTGCCAAGCCAGCACCACCATCAACGCGTCCAGCAGCAGGGCCAGCCGCTCGCGATGAGGGCGCACACGGGTCAACAGGGTGTCAAGGTCAAGCCAATTCATGGTGGGCAGATTGTCGCAGCCCGCTGCGGCGTGTCACGTTTCACAGCACCCGCAAGGTCTGCAGGATCACCACGAGGTCTCGCCCCAGCGTCGCACGCCGAATGTAGTCGGCCGAGAGTTGCAGCTTTTGGGGCAGCACTTGCTCGACATAGGTCTGCTCAGGGTTATCCGACGCCGCCAGCAGCTCACTTTCATGACGAAAGCTGAGCGAGGCCGGATCGGTGATGCCGGGCCGAACCGACAACACCCGCTCGCGCAACTCAGCCGGATACAGAGCAACGTAACGCGGAACTTCAGGACGCGGCCCTACCAGGCTCATCTCGCCGCGCAGCACATCCAGCAGTTGCGGCAGCTCGTCCACCTTGCTGGCGCGCAGCCACTGGCCCGAGCGCGTGATGCGCGGGTCCGCACCAATGGTGATCTGCGGACCCAAGCTGGGGGCGTCCACCCGCATGGTGCGGAACTTATGGATGCGAAAGAGGCGCCCTCCCCGGCCCACCCGCTCCTGCCGGAAGAACACGGGACCAGGGGAGTCAAGTTTGACCCAAGCCGCGACCAGCAAGCCCGGCACCAGCAAGATCAGCAGCCCCAGCGCCGCGCAAAGCACATCAAAAGCGCGCTTGAACATGGGCTGCCGCTCAGGACATCAAGCTCTGGCGCACCGCCGTCGTCACCCGCTCCACATCGTCCAAGCTCATGCGGGTGTAGAGCGGCAAACTCAGCATCTGCTCATAGGCGGTTTGGCTGTGCACAAAGTCTTGGGCGCGCAGCGCATAGCAAGACTTCCAGTAGGGGTGCTGATGCAGCGGGATGTAATGCACGCTGCAGCCGATGCCTGCGGCATAGAGCGCTTCAATCAGCGCGTCACGCTGCAGTGCAGCCTCGGGCTTGAGGCGCAGCACATAAAGGTGCCAAGAGTGCAGCTCGCCGGGCTGTGGTGCCGGCGGCAGCACCACAGGCAGGTCGGCCAGGGCTTCGTTGTAGGCCTGGGCCAAGACCGCCCGCTTGGCCTGAAAGTCTCGCGCCCGCTTAAGCTGGTGAATCCCCAGCGCCGCCGCAATGTCCGTCAGGTTGTACTTGAAGCCAGGCGCCACGATCTCGTAGTACCAACTGGGGACTTTGGCGGTGAAGCGGTCAAAGGCGTCGCGGTTGATGCCGTGCAGGCGCATCACCTTGGCGCGGGCCGCCAACGCCGCATTGCGGGTCACCAGCATGCCGCCTTCACCGGTGGTGATGGTCTTGTTGGCATAGAAGCTGAATACCGTGGCGTCGCTGGCCAAAGTGCCAATCATCTGGCCCGCATGCGTGGTGGGCAGGGCGTGGGCAGCGTCTTCCACCACCTTCAGGCCATGGCGCTGCGCGATGTCCAAAATGGCCGTCATGTCGGCCGCCAAGCCTGCATAGTGCACGGGGATGATGCACTTGGTGCGCGGTGTGATGGCGGCCTCAATGGCGGCGGGCGAGATGTTCAGCGTGGCCGGGTCAATGTCGACGAGCTTCACGTCTGCGCCCAAATAACGCACCACTTCAGCCGTGGCGGTGAAGGTGTGGGTGGTGGTGATGACCTCATCGCCCGGCCCGATGTTCAGGGCTTCGAGCGCCAGATGCAGGCCGGCCGTGGCGGAGTTGACGGCGATGCAGTGCAGAGCCTCATCGCCGAGAAAGGCCGCAAAGTCGGTTTCAAAACGGCGCGCCTTGGGGCCGGTGGTGACCCAGCCCGAGCGCAGGGTGTCCACCACCTCGGCGATTTCTTCCTCACCGATCTCGGGCAGGGCAAAGGGCAGGAAGGGCAACTTGTCGGTACTCATGACTGATGGGGCTTATGGATCCAAACCAGCCGGTGCGAACGCAGCAGCGGCAAAGCATTGAAGAGGTGATACAGCGAAGGATGCAGGCGGCAGACGCGGCGCGCAATGGGCGGGGCTAAGGTGACGCGCTGTGCGCTTAGGCGCCCCTGAGGAAACAAGGCCTGCACACGGCTGAGCGGCACGCCGCGCACATCGCGGTTGCGTGGATTGTCCATGCAGAAGTCGTACCACAGCACTGCCCCCCCCGGCTTAAGCCACTGCCACATGGCTTGGGCAAGGCGTTGCTGGGTGTCGTCTTGCAGCAGAGACGAAAACACCGTGGCCTGAAACACGATGTCTTGGCTGGCGGCTTCGATACTCAAGCCGGCAGCATCACCCGCCAGCAGTTGCACCCCTGCCGGCAGCACTTCGCGCGCCGTGGCCAGCCGCTCCGGCAGCAGCTCACACCCCGTCAAATGGCTGGGTGTGAAGCCCGCGCGCAAGAACTCCAGCAGGTTGCCCCCCGCACCGCAGCCCACCTCCACCAAGCGCAGCCCGGCCACATCGTGCCAGCCTCGGGCGCTCAAGCCTTGCAGGATGGCGCGCTGGCGCTCTTGCACCAGTTGCCACACATCGGGCTGCAAGAGGCTATAGCGGCTCATGCCGGCCTCGCGTCGGGCATAGCGCTCGGCCATCTGGCGCAGGTCGTCGCTCATTGGCAGGCCTCCACAAAGCGCCGCGCCAAGACCGGATAGGTGTGGTGGGCCTGCACAAAAGCACGGCCGCGCTGGCCCATGGCTTGCCGCTCTTCAGGGCTGAGCTGGAGCAATCGCTGCAGCGCTGCCGCAATGGCTGGCACATCGTCCGGCGGCGTGGTCAGGCCGGCACCGGCCTCGGCCACGGGGTCATTGCCCGCCTCGACCGCATGCAGCACGGGCACGCCAGCCATCATGTAATCCATCAGCTTGTTGGGTGCGATCCCAAAGCGGTAGATGGGCACGCGCTGCCAGCCGATATAGGCCACATCCAGGGCCGCCAAAAAGCTAGGGATCTGGCCCTTAGGGATAGGGCCGCACCAGTGCACCTTGTTCAAGCCCTCGGCCTGGATGCGCGTGAGCAAACGCTCGCGTTCATGACCATCGCCCACCCACACCCACTGAATGGGCGCATCGCGCAGCAGCGCGGCGGCGTCCAGCAAGGTGTCTAGCGCATTGGGCAACCCCATGGAGCCGGCATAGCCCACCACGGCCTCACCGGCCGCGCGGGCCTTCTCCAGCACTGCCGCCACTGCAGGCGACAAGGCGGCAGGCGCTTGCGCCCAATCGTCGGGCGAGATGCCGTTGGGCACGATGTGTAGCTTGCGCAGGTCCAGCCCGCGCGAGGCCATATAGTCGTGCACCTTGGGCAGCATGGACACCACCACATCAGCATCGCGGTACGCCGTTTTCTCGGCCCAGCCGCACAGCAGCGCAAACGGGTGATGAGGGGACATGCCAGAGAGCTCAATCGGCGAGAGCGGCCAGAGGTCGTGCACCTCAAAGACCAGCTTGGCGCGGGCCATGCGGGCCAGCCTGCGGGCCACCCAAATGTCCATGGGGTAGGTGCTGGAGGCAATCACCACCTGAGGGGCCACCTCGGTGACGATGCGGCGGCTGGCCGCCCACAAGGCTTGCTGAAACGCCCAGATGTTCTTCACCCGGCCCAGGCCATTGCCCTGGTAGGGCGGCGAGGCAAACCATTCGTATTCAATGCCGTCGATGTGCTCAAGGCCCACCTGCTTCGGCTGGCGCGAGCGCACGTGCGAGAAGTTGGCCGCCAGCATCCGCACGCGGTGGCCCCCACGCACCCACTCGCGCGCCAAGTAGTAAGGCCGGTACTCCATGCCGTGCAGGGGCGAGCCCGCATAGTGGTTGAGGTAGAGGATGTTCATGGCTGCGTCATCTTGGCATCACGTCGGCAGAAGGCCTGGGCTCATGGCGTCAAGGCCTCTAGACGTTGCACATAGCGGCTCACAGCTTCAGGGAACAGTGCGTGCTCAGCGACCCATTCGTGCAGCTCTCGCGCCACCGCGTCGGCACGCTGCGCCAAGGGCTGCAGGCTCGCACACTCCAGCACCTGGCCGTCCTTCAAGATCACACCATTGCGGCCGTCTTGCACCAGTTCGCGGTTGGCGGGCAGGTCCGACAGAACGGGTATCGCGCCATGCGCCATCGCCTCTAACACCGAGACTGCCACTGAGTCGCTCTGCGGCAGGCTCAGGTACCAGCGCGCTTGGGCGTAGTAGCGGGCTTGCTCGTCTGCCCCTAGCCGCCCCACCAAAGTTACCCGCTCGGCCAAGCCCTGCTGCGCTACCTGAGCTTGCAGGGCTGGGCCCAGGGAGCCGCTGTTGGCCATCACCAAACGAGCCTCGGGCCACTGCGCGGCCAGGTGGGCAAACACGGCCAGCACGCGCTCAGGCGCATAGATGGGCTCCAGGCCACGGTTGGCAAAGAACAAAGCCTCGTTCTTGTGACCCGGTATGGGGGCTGGGGGCATCTGCTCCAGGCCGAAGGGAAAGGTCATGACCTCGCCGGCGCCCAAGTGCTGCATGCGCTGCGTCATGTGGGCCGAGTCACTGGTGCACAGCGTGCAGGCGCGCAAGACGCGGCGGGTGAGCCAGCGCATCACCGCGTTGCGTTGCGGAGTCAACAAGATGTCCGTGCCCCAGGCCGAGCCCACAATGCGGGCTTGAACGCCGCAGCGCTGCGCCAACCAGGCCAAGGTGCCGTGGGAAGTGAGGTAGTGGGGGGCCAGCCAGTCAGGGTCAGCCGCCTTGAGCCAGCGGACCACCGTGGGCAAGGCACGCAACAAACCGGCATTCCCGCCTTCAAAGTTCGGCTGCGTGCCCAGGGCCAAGCGTTGCGTGGCAGGGATGATGTCTTCAAAGCCCGGGGCAAAGCCTCGGCTAGACACCGCCCAGAGGTCAACCCGGCCCTGCAGCGCACGGGCCCACTTCAGCAAGTGCGGGCTCTCACCATCGCCCATCAACACCAAGCGCAACATGCTCAACGCGCCCCTGCGTCATCCAAGCGGCCTGCCCAGGCTTCACGCAGCGGTGCCAGGTCGGGATAACGCTGCAAAAGGCGCTCGTCAGCGCGACGGGTGTCGCCCACGATGCGCGCGGGGCGGCCTTCTAGGATGGCGAAGTCGGGGTAGTCGCCGCGCACAAAACTACCGGCGCAAACCAGCGTGCCCCGGCCCAAAGTGGTGTTGGCTTCGATCAGCGAATGCGGGCCTACAAAGCTGTAGGCGCCGATGCGAATCGGCCCGGCGATCCAGCCTGGGCGCGTGCCGAGGTGCGCGGGCCACTCGGTATAGCCCTCACCGAGCAAGCGCAAGGCCCGGTGCGAGCTGTGAGTCACCAGGCTGCAATGGCTGGTGATCTGAACGCCCTCACCCAGGCTGAGGCCGCCACTGCACTCCAGGAAATTGAAGGGGCCGACATAGACATGGTCGCCCAGGCTCAGGTGCTCGGGGTGCTCGATGCAGGCGGCCGGCGAGATGCGGGTAAAGCGGCGCAACTGAGGGTCCGCGCCGCCAGAGCGTTCACCAAACACCATGCGATAGGCCCACAGATGCCACCAGCGGCGGCGCAGACGGTTGAGCCAAGCTCTGAAGGCGGTTGAGGTTTTCACAGGCTGGATTGTCCGCTACCCGGCTGAGCCACCTGCCCGATGGGCCAATGCAGCAAGCGCCAAAAGTAGTAAGCGAAGTAAGCCGCCATGGCGCCAGACACGGCCCAACCGGCTCCCACCAAGCCGCCCCAGGCCAAACCCAGCGCCAGCGCCCCGGCAAACAAGACCTGCCCCACCAGCGCGAGCTTCAAGGCCCAGGCCTGCCCGCCCCACGCCATGGTGACCACCCCCAGCGGCGAGGCCACGAAGTGCAGGCCAATGTAGGGCGCCAGGGCTCTGGCCAGTTCGCCCGCAGGCCGCCACGGCGCGCCAAACACCGCCTCAAAGCCCCAAGGCGCGGCCAGCATCAACAGCAGCGTCAGGCCCAGGCCCAGGCCGCCCAGCAAGAGCATCACTTGACGCAACGCGGCACGCGCCTGCCGCGAATCCCCCGCCGCTGCGAGCTTGGGGTAAAGCGCCTGAGACACCGCTCCACCCACCAAGCTGGCTGGTGCTTTGAGATAACGCAGCGTCAGGCCCCAAAAGCCTGCGGCGGCAGGGCCCAGAGCGGCCGCCACCAGACCGAGTGCCACGGTGTCTTGCAAGGCCCCCGCAAAGGCGTGAGGGGTGTTGAGCAAAGGAAAGTCAGAGAACTTGCGCGCCAATGCACGCCACGAAGAGCCTGCGTCCTCGCGCACTGGCCAGCTCAAACTCAAAGGCAAGCGCAGGCACAGGGTAGCCACCAGCGCCGCCGCGATGGGCGCCGCCACCAAGCCCTGGACGCCCCAACCCGCCCACCCCGCCGCCACCTGGGCCAGCGCCGCCCCCCCATACTGAAGCACGCGCGCCGTGGCCAGGGCCGCAAAGCGCTGGGCCCGTGTGGCCCACAGCGTGGCCAATGACAAAGCGCCCGCCACCGCCACCGCCAGGGGCAGCCACGCCACCCAATGCCCGGCCCCCGCCCACCACCAGCCCATAGCGCCCAGCCCACTGAGCACGGTGCACGCCAAGAGCAGGCGCAGGCACAAAACCCGCAAGGCCTGCGCCTCATCGTCGTCGTGCGCCAAGGGCAATGCAAACTCAAATCGCGCACAGGCCACCACGGCCACATTGGCCGCCACTGCGGCGAACAGGTGGTAGACGCCGAGCTCCACCGGGCTGAAGAGCCGGGTCAGCAGCGGCCCCAGCAGCAGCGGCAAGGCCTGGGCCGCCGCACCGCCCGCCAGCAGCGTCAGGCTGGCCCGGCCCAGGCCTCTGAAGCTCTGGCTGCCGCCCGGCGCGGGGGTGTCAGGCACGCCGCCCCACCACAGCGGCCAGCGCGGCCACGACCTGGTCTTGGTCGGCCTCGCTCAAGTCGGGGCTCATCGGCAGGCTCATCACGCGCTGGGCCAGGTGTTCAGCCACCGGGCAACCGCCCTGGGGCGCATAGGCCTGATAGGCCACTTGCTGGTGCAAGGGCTTGGGGTAATGCACGGCCGTGGGCACACCTGCGGCCTGCAGTGCGGCCTGCACCTCGGCGCGCTGCTCCACCAGCACTGTGTACTGGCCCCACACGCAATCCCGGTCGGGCCGCAGGGTGATCAGGCCCACGTGGACCCCTGCCAATAGCTGGTGATAGCGCGCCCCCAGCGCATGGCGGCGCGCCAGCTCCCACTCCAGCCGCGGCAGCTTGGCCAACACCACGGCGCATTGCAAGGTGTCCATGCGGCCGCCCACGCCCACCCTGGTATGGGTGTAACGGGCACTTTGGCCATGCACTCGGATCTCCCGGGCGGCCTGGGCCAGTGCCGCATCGTTGGTGAACAGCGCGCCACCGTCGCCATAGCAGCCCAGTGGCTTGCTGGGGAAAAAGCTGGTCGCGCCCCAAGTGCTCAATGCCCCGCTGCGTTGCCCCCGATAGAGCGCCCCAAAGCTTTGCGCCGCATCCTCAATCACCGGCAGCCCATGAGTCGCTGCAATCGCGTTGATCTCGGCCATGTCTGCCACTTGGCCGTACAAGCTCACCGGCATGATGGCGCGGGTGCGCGGGGTGATGGCGGCGGCCACTTGGCGGGCATCCAAGTTGGCGGTGTCGGGCTCCACATCCACAAACACCGGCACGCCCCCCAGCAACACAATGACCTCCGCGGTGGCGGCAAAGGTAAAGGGGCTGGTGATGACCTCGTCACCCGGCTTGAGCCCCAGGCTCATCAAGGCGATCAGCAGAGCCTCGGTGCCGCTGGCCACGGTGATGCAATGCTTCACCCCCACCCACTCGGCCAGCGCAGACTCCAGCTTCGCCACCTCCGGGCCCATGATGTATTGGCCGTGGTCGAGCACGCGCTGGATGGCTGCGTCGATGTCGGTCTTGAGGGCCGCGTACTGGGCCTTGAGGTCAATGAATTGCATGTCAAGCGATCAAGGTCAGGTGGCCATCACTGAGCCGATAGCGCTCGCCGGTGGCGGGGCAGGTGGCCTCGGCGCCGTCCACGGCTTTGAGGGGCAGCGCCAGCTTTTCGCCGTGCCGGCTCATCCAGCCGATCTGCCGCGCCGGCACACCGGCCATCAAGGCATGGGCGGGCACATCTTTGGTGACCACCGCCCCAGCCCCCACAAAGGCAAAGGCCCCGATGGTGCTGCCGCAGACAATAGTGCAGTTGGCCCCCAAGGTGGCGCCTTGGCACACCAGGGTGCGGCGGTACTCGTGCTTGCGCACCACGGTGGCGCGCGGGTTGTGCACATTGGTGAAGACCGCGCTGGGGCCGACAAAAACACCGTCTTCCAATGTCACGGCGTCGTACACCGAGACATTGTTTTGGATCTTGACGCCGTCGCCAATGCGCACATCGTTGCCCAGAAACACGTTTTGGCCCAGCGAGCAGTTCTCGCCCACGCGGGCGCCTGCGCACACGTGGCTGAAGTGCCAGACCTTGGTGCCAGCGCCCAGCTGAGCGCCCTCATCCACCACCGAGCTTGGATGCACCCAGGCCGTCATGGCTGTGCGGCCCGCACAAAAGGATGGGCATCAGCACCCGGGGCCGTCAAGCCCATTTGCCGCAGCGCCTCGACCGTTTCCACGCAATGGCGGGCATCTGCCAAACCGTAGCCACGCCCCTGCAAAATCTCGCGGTAGCTGACCGTGTGCAGTTCGGTGAAGCCCTCCGAAAACTCCAGTTGCTCACCCGAGATATCGATGCTGCGGAAGGTGGTCTTCTTGCCTTGAACGTGTGGGGGCAAGTCACGCCCATCAATGGAGAGAAACCATCTCACCCGGGCGCGTTCGTACTCCAAAAAACCTGCCGACCTATCGTCATCCCTCAAGTGCAGGACGCTCTGCTGCAACTCGCCGAAGAAAAAGTGCAGCATGTCAAAGAAGTGAATGCCAATGTTTGTCGCTACACCCAAAGACTTGCGCGGGTCCCCCTTCCAGCTCTCGTGGTACCACTTGCCGCGGGAGGTGATGTAGGTGAGCTCCACATCAAACTTGCGATCAGCGGGCGCCTGCTGCACCTTGTGGCGCAAGGCGAGGATCGCCTCATGATGGCGCAGTTGCAGGATGTTGAAGACCCGGCGGCCTGTCTCGCCTTCAATGCGAGCCAATTCATCCAGCAGCGCCACGTTGGGCACCAAGGGCTTCTCGCAAATCACATCGCAGCCCAAGCGCAGGCCCGCCGCAATGTGCGGATGGTGCAAGTGATTCGGGCTGCAGACGCTCACCACATCCAGCGCAGTGCTTGGGTCGCGGCGCAAGACCTGGGCATGCTCGTAGAAGCGCTCAAATTCAGTGAAGAAATCAGCCTGCGGCGCAATGGAGTCGATGATGCCCACCGAGTCATTCACGTCATAAGCCACGGCCAATTCATGGCCCAGGTCTTTGATGGCGCGCATGTGGCGGGGTGCGATGTAGCCGGCGGCACCGACCAATGCAAATCTGCTCATGGCTTACCGCCCAGGAAGGCCACTTTGCGGCCCAATGCGAAAGCCGTAGGTACCCCCACACCATAGCCCAACCCGACGACATCGACCAAACGTTGCATGAGAGTTCCTACAGCCCCAGCTTCAACCAGGGCTGTTCAGCCAAAAGGGATTGATTTTAGGAGGGCGTTGGGCCAGCGTCAGGGCTGCCCGTAAAATCGGACCTCCTTTGGCAGGCCCTTCGGCCCGCCCTACCTTCTCTCTTACCTCCCCCACACTCCGCCATGAGCGCCGACTCCACCACCCCGCTGACGCCCGACGACCACAACCAACTGATCGCTGAGCGCCGCGAGAAACTGGCCGCCCTGCGCGAGCAGGCCAAAGCCAGTGGGGTGGCGGTGTTCCCCAACGACTTCAAGCCCACGCACCATGCCGCCACGCTGCACCACAGCCACGGCACGCTGGAGAACGAGGCCCTGGAAGCCCACCCCGTGCGGGTGGCGGTGGCTGGGCGCATGATGCTCAAGCGGGTGATGGGCAAGGCCTGTTTTGCCACCCTGCAAGACGCCTCGGGCCGCATCCAGCTCTACATCACGCTGGACGCCGTGGGTGCGGATGTCCTGGCCGCCTTCAAGCACTGGGACCTGGGGGACATCCTGGGCTGCGAAGGCACGCTGTTCAAGACCAAGTCGGGTGAGCTCTCGGTCAAGGCGACCGCCGTGCGCCTCCTGACCAAGAGCCTGCGCCCCCTGCCGGACAAGTTCCACGGCATGACCGACCAGGAGCAGAAGTACCGCCAGCGCTATGTCGATCTGATGACCGACGAGGACGCGCGCACCCGCTTCATGGCCCGCTCCAAAGCGGTGTCTTCGATCCGCAATTTCATGGTCGAGCACGGCTTCCTGGAGGTCGAGACCCCCATGCTGCACCCCATCCCTGGCGGTGCCAACGCCCGGCCGTTTGTGACCCACCACAATGCGCTGGACCAAGAGATGTTCCTGCGCATTGCGCCCGAGCTCTACCTCAAGCGCCTGGTAGTGGGCGGCTTTGAGCGGGTGTTCGAGATCAACCGCAACTTCCGCAACGAAGGCATCAGCGTTCGGCACAACCCCGAATTCACGATGATGGAGTTCTATGCGGCCTACTGGAACCACCACGACCTGATGGACTTCACCGAGGCCCTGCTGCGCCACGCCGCGCGCGCGGCCACGGGCAATGCCCGCGTCACCTATGCGGGCAAAGAGGTGCATTTGGACGAGCCTTTTGCCCGCCTGTCGGTGCGCGACTCTCTCGTCAAGCATGCGGGCTTGACCGAGGCCGAAGCCGACTCGGCCGAAGCCGTGAAGGCCAAGCTGCAAGCTTTGGGCGAAGAGCCACCCAAGCACTGGGGCCTGGCGCAGCTGCAGTTCGGCCTGTTTGAAGCCGCCGTCGAAGACAAGCTTTGGCAGCCGACCTTCATCATCGACTACCCCGTCGAGGTTTCGCCACTGGCCCGTGCCTCGGACAGCAACCCGGCCATCACCGAGCGCTTTGAGCTGTTCATCACTGGGCGCGAGTTTGGCAATGGCTTCTCCGAGTTGAACGATGCCGAAGACCAAGCCGCTCGCTTCCATGCCCAGGTGGCGAACAAGGAAGCCGGGGACGACGAGGCCATGTTCTATGACGCCGATTTCATCCGCGCTCTGGAGTACGGCATGCCCCCGACCGGCGGTTGCGGCATCGGTATTGACCGCTTGATGATGCTGATCACCGACTCGCCCAGCATCCGCGACGTGATCCTCTTCCCCGCGCTGCGCCGCGAAGGCTAAAGCCATGGACGAGCTGTCTGCGCTGGCCGCCCGAGTCTGGGGTGAGTTGGCCCAGGCAGTGTCGACCCGCGGTCACCCCTGGCGCACGGCCACCTTGGCCACCGTGAGCCCCGAAGGCCTGCCTGACGCCCGCACAGTGGTGCTCAGGGAGTGGGATGAACGCGAGCAGACCTTGGTGTTCTTCACCGACGCCCGCTCGCCCAAAGTGCAGCACCTGCAGCACCTGCAGCACCAAGCCCAGGCGGTGCTGGTGCTGTGGCACCCCGGTCTGGGTTGGCAATTGCGCATGACCGTACGCACCGAGGTGACTTTCGAGGGCTTGGCCGTGACCTCACGCTGGGCTCGCCTGAAAATGTCGCCTGCGGCGCAAGACTACCTCTCGCCATTGGCGCCGGGCGAAAGCCTTCAGGGCCTGAGCCCGGCAGGGGCCAGCCGCCCCCACTTTGCGGTGGTACACGCCCGGGTGTTAGCCTTGGACTGGTTGAGCCTGAACCCTGAAGGCCACCGCCGCGCCCGCCTCTGTCCCCCTGAACGCGCCGCCTGGCTGCAACCTTGACCATTTGTCCATGACCCACACAGCGCAAGAGCCCAGCCACGATGGCTTTGACCGTGTCAGCCAGCATTTGCAAACCCAGGGCCACCCTCATCCGGCCCAATGGCTGACCACGCCGGCCCGCACCTGCCAAGAAGCGGCTGACGCCTTGGGCCTGCAAACTGGGCAGATCGCCAAGAGCGTGATCTTCAAGCGCAAGAGTGACAGCCGGGCGGTGCTGGTGGTGGCTTCAGGGGACCAGCGGGTCGACGAAAAGAAGGTGGCCGCCTTGGTAGGCCCCATCGGCCGGGCCGACGCGGACTTCGTCAAAGCGCAAACCGGCTTTTCCATCGGTGGCGTCTCACCTGTGGCGCACCTGCATCCGCCGGTCACGCTGGTGGACGACACGCTGTTCCGCTTCAGCGAAGTGTGGGCCGCTGCCGGCCACCCCAACGGTGTGTTTCGCTGCAGCCCGCAAGATTTGCTGCGGCTGACCGGTGCGCCAGCGGCGGATGTGGCTCAGCACGCCAAGACAGCCACCCCAAGCCCATGAGCACCGCGCCCGTCCCATCCCCTTGCACCGGGGTTTGCCGCATCGACCCGCGCACAGCACTGTGTGCGGGCTGTGCACGCAGCTTGGATGAGATCGCGGCCTGGTCGCGCCTCTCCGACGAGGCCAAACGGGCCGTCTGGGCCGAACTGCCAAAGCGCACTGCCGCAAGCCATCCGCCGAGCGCTCAAGCCTGACAAACGGCTCGGTCAAGTCCCTGGGACTTTCCCGCACCCACCCCCGCCATCTCACCTGCTGAAACAGAACCCGAGGGTTGCACCCGAGATTGTCAGTTTCGGTTCAGCCCCGCGTCAGAAGACGGTCAGAGGGCGCCGAGATAGTGCGGGCCAGCGTCACCAATTTCGAGTGACGTGGGTTCTTAGGAGACAACACATGGCATCAGCTGTCGCCCATGCGCCAATGACCAAGGAAGAGAAGAAGGTTATCTTCGCTTCTTCGCTAGGCACGGTGTTTGAATGGTATGACTTTTACCTCTACGGCTCTTTGGCGCCGATCATTGCAAAGCAGTTCTTTGCAGGCCTCGACCCCTCAGCCGCCTTCATTTTCGCCTTGCTCGCTTTCGCGGCCGGCTTCATCGTGCGTCCCTTCGGCGCACTGGTGTTCGGTCGTTTGGGAGACATGATCGGCCGGAAGTACACCTTCTTGGTCACCATCTTGATCATGGGCTTGGCGACCTTCATTGTGGGCGTCCTGCCGAACTACAACTCCATTGGTGTTGCTGCCCCTGTGATCCTGATCGGCCTGCGCATGCTGCAAGGCTTGGCACTGGGTGGTGAGTACGGTGGTGCTGCGACCTACGTCGCTGAGCACGCACCGCACGGTCGCCGTGGCGCCTACACCGCGTGGATTCAAACCACCGCCACGCTGGGTTTGTTCCTGTCGCTGATGGTGATTCTGGGCACCCGCACGGCCGTCGGCGAAGAAGCCTTCGGTGACTGGGGCTGGCGCGTTCCGTTCATCGTCTCCATCTTGCTGCTGGCCATCTCGGTCTGGATCCGCTTGTCCATGAGCGAATCGCCCGCCTTCAAGAAGATGAAGGAAGAAGGCAAGACCTCTAAGGCACCTCTGTCCGAATCCTTCGGCCAGTGGAAGAACCTGAAGATCGTGATCTTGGCGCTGGTGGGCTTGGTCATGGGTCAGGCTGTGGTGTGGTACTCCGGCCAGTTCTACGCTTTGTTCTTCTTGAGCAATGTGTTGAAGGTGGACGGTGCTACGGCCAACATCTTGGTCGCCATGTCGCTGATCATCGGCACCCCGTTCTTCGTGGTGTTCGGATCGCTGTCTGACAAGATCGGCCGCAAGCCCATCATCTTGGCAGGCATGCTGCTGGCTTGCTTGACCTACTTCCCGCTGTTCAAGGCGCTGACGGAAGCCGCCAACCCTGACTTGGCCAAGGCGCAAGCTGCAGTGCCCATCTCGGTGAAGGCTGACCCGAACACCTGCTCCTTCCAGGGCAGCCCGATTGCACGTGAGGTGGACTTCACCAACCCTTGCGACATCGCTAAGCGTGCTCTGGCTCAAAACTCTGCCAGCTACTCCAACGAAGCTGTGCCTGCTGGCACCGCAACGGTGGTGAAGATCGGCGACAAGGAGTTGGCCGTTCCTCAAGGCGTGCTGACCGCTGGTGGTCACAAGTTCGACCAAGCTTCCGGCGACGCGATCAAGGCCTTCAAGAAGGAGTTGTCTGACAGCCTGAAGGCTGCTGGCTACCCCGCCAAGGCTGACCCCGCGAAGATGGACAAGGTCAAGATCGTGATCATCCTGAGCATCCTGGTGATCTATGTCACCATGGTGTACGGCCCGATCGCCGCCATGCTGGTGGAAATGTTCCCGACCCGCATCCGCTACACCTCCATGTCGCTGCCGTATCACATCGGTAACGGCTGGTTCGGTGGCCTGATGCCCACCATCGCCTTCGCCATGGTGGCCCAGAACGGCAACATGTATCACGGCCTCTGGTACCCGATCGCCATCGCTGGCATCTGCTTTGTGATCGGTCTGTTGTTCGTCAAGGAAACCCGCGACGTCGACATCTACGCTGGGGATTGAGCCCCCCCGCTGAGGGCGTCGGAGAACTGACACCCTCCTCCATCGAAGCGGACCCTGTCGGGTCCGCTTTTTCACATCAGCAAGGCCATTTCATTGACGCTCAATGTTGGTTGAATGTCAGGCTGATAAGCTAAGGTTCCCCTGGAATCATCCACCATCGTAGGAGCAAAGATATGTGGAAAATTGTCGTTGGCTTTGTCGTGTTTGCGGCACTTGCCATGTGGGTCATCAGCAAGGGTGGCGATAGCTTGAGCATGGCGGGTGAGTCGCACGGCGTCGATCACGCGGCTCCGCACGGTGCGTCTGCACCCATGGCATCGTCAGCAGCGGCGGCTTCCGCAGCCGTCATGCCCGCAGCCTCTGCAGCAACGCCTGCCGCCTCGGCAGCCTCGAACTGACAGGCCCTGGCCTGACGGATCGGCCTGAGACAGTGCGCGGTTCTTGACGGGAGTCAAGCCACCGCGCTCTGCCGAGGCTTATGGTCTTGTCTTCATTGCTGACGAGACCCCTCCATGTTTGAGCGCCTCCTGGTTCCCATCGACGGCACGACCACCGCTGAGCGCGCCATGTCGGCCAGCATTGCGCTAGCTCGTAAGTTGCACGCCGCCATCGTCGGCTTTATCGCCGAGCCCGATCTGCGTGCGGCCTCTGACAAGCCCGCGGCAACTGACAAGACGCCCTCAAAAGCCAAGGCGGCAGCAGACTCCCATGCCCGCAAGGTGCTGGAAGAGTTTCAGGCCCAAGCGGCAGCAGCCCAGGTCCCCTTCGAGGGCGTGATGGCGCATACCGCAGAGATCGATGACGCCATCATCAGCACCGCGCAAGCGCAGCGCTGCGACTTGATCGTGATGGTGACGCACGGCCGCGGCTCATTCGGTGAGCGCTTGTTTGGCTCTCACACCAAGTCGGTGATGAGCAAGTGCAAGCTGCCGTTACTGGTGCTGCGTTGAGCCCAAGGGCTGGCGCATAAAGGTTCGGAGCGCTTCCAGCGCGAGGCCCGGTTGCTCCTCGGGCACTTGGTGGCCCACATGCGGCAGCAACAACAGTCGAGCGTGGGGCATCAGGCGTGCAAAGCGCTCGCCCGCAGCCGGCGGGACTTGCAAGTCTTGCTGGCCCCAGATCAGCAGCGTCGGGCGGCTCATGACCTTCAAGCGCGTCACCGCATCGTGATCTGCGGGCTGCGCCAGAAACTGTCGTAAGGCAGCGCGGTTGCCGTCTCTGAGCAGCAGTTCATGGTAGCGATCGACCTGCTCAGGGGTGATGCGTTCAGGCTGTGCGTAGGTGTCGGCCAGGCTCCGCGCCACCAGGGCCCGCGGCATGATGCCGTCACCCAAAGCGCCAAGCACCGGCCAGCGCGCCATCCGCAGCCCAAGCACTTGGCGCTGGGGTGGGTCCGGCCAGCCCGTGGCCCCCATCAGCACCAGCCGCTGCACCTTGCTGGGCGCCATCAGGGCCAAGCGCCACGCCACCTCACCTCCTAAATCATGACCCACGATGGTGGCCTGCTCGACCTTGAGCTCATTGAGCACGCGCCAAGTGAATCGCGCCAAGTTCTCTGCGCTGTAGTCAGCCGTAGCGCCCTGGAGATGACTCTCTGAGAGCGGCCCGGTCAGTCCAAAGCCCGGCAGGTCCAGTCGAATGATGCGATGCCGAGGTGACAAGTCTTGCGCCCAGGCCTCCCACACATGCAAGCTGGCCGCCACACCATGCAAGAACACGATCGGGTGCGGGTCTTGGCGTGGCCCTTCGTCGCGCCAGTGCACCAACTGGCCATCCACCTCCATGAAGTCGGACGGCGGCATGGCCCAGCGGCCCACCAAGGACTCGACCGGTCGATCGATCGCACGCATCAAGGGCAAAGCCATTGCCGTCAACATCAGCAGCAAGCCCAAGCCTCGCCATAACATCATCTTCATGCGCTGGAGTCCTACACAAGGCGAGGAAGTCTGGCCATCATGACGTGCGCCGCCCCGGGGTCATGCCGAGCCATCGGCGCCGCAATTCCTTGATACGCTTCGGGCCAAGTCAGCCCACCTTGTGCTCATCATGCCTGCATCCACTGTCTTCAATGCCCAGATTTGCCCCGCAATCCTTCGGGTTTTGACCGCGACGCTTGTTGCGGGAGGCCTCAGTCTGTCCGTGCTGGCCCAAGAGCGCGTCACACGTTATGGGGCTTGGGCGCAAGGCCATGCTGCCGGCAAGATGGTGGTCAGTGAGTCCAAGAGCGGTGCAAGCCCCCAAGCGCTGACGCAGTGGCGCATTCAGTATCAGTACTTGAACAACGGGCGCGGGCCAACCCTGTCCGAGACCCTGCAGGTGGATGAGCAAGGGCGGCTGTTGCAGCACGCTATAAGTGGCCGCTCGGAGTTTGGCTCGCCCGTCCGCGAAGTCTTCAGCCGCACAGGCGAGACTGCGCGTTGGGATTCCGGCGCCGATCAAGGGAGTGCCAAGCTTGGCGCCGACGAATTGGCGTTCTACAGCCCGATGGAGGGCAGCCCCGGGGCATTGAGCCCGCTGCTCACCATTGCCCATCGACTGGGTTTGGACTCCGTGCCCACCCTGCCCCGCGGCGCGGCGCGGATTGAAGTGCTAGACCGCCTGCTGTGGCGCAAGCCCGAGGCGGATGCCACGGCCATACCGCTTGCCTTGGTGGCTTTGCACGGTGCCGATGTGTTCCCGAGACTGGCTTGGGTGCGCGAGGATGCCGATCGCGCCTTCTTTGCGGATATCGGGCCCAGTTGGAGCTTGATTGAAGAGGGCTTTGAAGCGGCCGCACCCGAGCTGCTGGCGCGCCAAGACGCCGCCGAGCAAGCGCGCCTCAAAGCCCTGATGAGTGCCGTTCGCCAGTCCCTGCCGGGCAAGACCTTGATTCGCGGCGCTCGCTGGTTCGATGCCCCTGCAGCGGTGATGCGCGAGCCAGAAGATGTGCTGATCGAGAACGGCCGCATCATCGCGCGCGGGCCTGCCGCTTCGGCCCACGCCAACATCACGAACACCATTGACGCGCCGGGCAGCAGCCTGTTGCCAGGTCTCTGGGACATGCATGTGCATGTGGGCAAGTCCGACCTGCTCTTGCACTTGGCCGCCGGTGTCACGACCGTGCGCGACCTGAGCAATGACAACGACTACCTGGGAAAACTGAGACAGCAGTTGAGCCAGGGCGAGTTGCTTGGCCCCAGGGTGTTGGCTAACGGCTTCATTGAGGGGGAAAGCCCCTTTTCCGCGCGGGGCGGCTTTGTGGTGGCTTCACTGGACGACGCGCTCAAGGCGGTCGACTTGTATGCGGACAAGGGCTACACCCAGCTCAAGCTCTACAACTCTTTCAAGCCAGAGTGGGTTGGCCCCACCGTGGCCCATGCCCACAAAAAGGGCTTGAAGGTGGGCGGTCATGTCCCGGCCTTTATGCGTGCAGCGGATGTGCTGGAGGCGGGCTTTGACGAGATCCATCACATCAACCAAGTGATGCTGAACTTCTTTGTCAAACCCAAGGACGACACCCGCACCTTGCTGCGCTTTTACCTGGTCGGCGACAACGCCCATCGCATCAATCTCGACAGCCCAGAAGCCCGCAGCTTTGTGAGCCAATTGGTGAAGCGCCAAACGGTGGTGGACCCCACCTTGTCCACCTTTGAAGGCAGCTTCAAGCAGCGCCAAGGCCAACTCAACCCCAGCTATCACGACATTGCTGAGAACCTGCCCCCGCAGTTTGCGCGCAGCTTGCGCCGCAACTCCATGGACGTTAACAACAGCAATGCCAAGCGATTCTCGGCCTCCTACGACAAGATGCTGGCCTTGGTCGCCAAGATGCATCAGGCCGGCGTGCCCCTGGTGGCCGGCACGGACGACTTCCCTGGCCTGATGTACCCGCGCGAGCTAGCGCTCTATGTGAAGGCTGGCATTCCACCCGGCGAGGTGCTGCGCATGGCGACGGTGGGCAGCGCCAAAGTTGCAGGCATGGCCCATGACGTGGGGGCCATCGAGGTCGGGCAACGAGCAGATTTGATCCTGGTCAGCGGTGACCCGACGCGCGACATCAACGCCGTGCGACGCGTTCAGTTGGTGATCCGCGATGGCGTGATGCTGGACCCAGCCCACATCTGGCGTGCGCACGGCATCACGCCGTTTGCCGCCATGCCGCCCTTGCAGCGCCCCTGAAGTGCTGCGGCCCCGGGGCTGAGCTACCATCCTCGACATGACCCGAGCTGAACTTGCGGGCAAAGTGCTGGCCTTTGTGGCGCGCCTCATCACCGGCGCACAAGGACACTGGCGCGGATGCCCCCCCGAGGCGCTGCAGCGCATCTACTTTGCCAACCATCAAAGCCACCTGGATTGGGTGTTGATTTGGGCGGCCTTACCGTCAGAGTTGCGGGCCACCACGCGGCCCATTGCGGCCAAGGATTACTGGACCTCCTCGCCACTGAAGCACTGGATCACGCGCGAGATCTTCAGGGCGGTCTACGTGAATCGCCAGCGCACCGACGACGAAGATCCGCTGGCCCCCTTGGCGCTGGCCTTGGAAGGCGGCGACTCCTTGGTGATTTTTCCCGAGGGCACGCGCAGCTCCAAGGGCGAGCCCATGGCGTTCAAGAGCGGCATCTACCATTTGGCCAAGCAGTTTCCCCAGGTGCAGCTGATCCCGACCTGGATCTCCAACGTGCAGCGGGTGATGCCCAAGGGTGAAGTCGTGCCGGTGCCCATTTTGTGCACCGTCACCTTCGGTGCACCCATGCAAGTTTTGCCCGACGAGGACAAAGCCAGCTTTCTGACCCGGGCGCGTGACGCTGTGATGGCCCTGCGGCCCGTAGGAGGCTGAGATGGGCTGGCTGCGTGAGTTGAGTGTGGACCAGCAGATTTCACTGCTGTTTGTGATGGTGTTTGGCGCGTTGGGCCTGGTGACCTTGGGCGCTTTTTTCTTCAGCCTGCGAGAGCGCAACAGCAGCGCCGCGGCCCGCGACCTGCGCTTCAAGCGGGACCTGCGAGCGGCATGGTTGGGCGCCACCGTGTTCTGGTTGTCCTGGGTGAGCGGGCCGCTGGGAGCGACCTTGCTGTTTGGCCTGCTGTCCTTCTTGGCCCTGCGCGAGTTCATCACCCTGATGCACACGCGCCGCAGTGACCATCGCAGCCTGCTGGCCGCGTTTTTTGTGGTGCTGCCGCTGCAGTACGCCCTGGTCGGCAACCGCAACTTTGACCTCTTCACGGTCTTCATTCCCGTCTATGCCTTCATCGCCATTCCGGTCATCAGCGCCTTGGCGGGAGACCCAGAGCGATTCTTGGAGCGTAACGCCAAGATTCAGTGGGGCATCATGGTTTGCGTTTTTGGCCTCTCGCACGCCCCCGCCCTGCTCTTGCTGGATTTCCCCCAGCATGCCGGGCAAGGTGCCTTTTTGGTCTTTTTCCTGGTGGTGGTGGCCATGGTGGCTCAGGTCACGCAAGAGGCTCTCAGCCGCTGGCTGCGTCGCCGGCCACTGGCGCGGGCCATCAGCCGCTCCTTCTCTTGGCGGGCCTGGATGCTGGGGGCGCTGGTCGGTGCCTTGGCAGGCGCAGCGCTGTATTGGATCACCCCGTTCAAGCCCTGGCAGGCCTTCGCCATGGGCCTGATCGCTGGAGGCTCCGGCTTGCTGGGCGAGTTTGTGATGAAGGCGCTCAAAAAAGACGTGGGCGTACGCTTTTGGGGCAACCGCACGCTGACCCACGAGATGCCAGATGGCAGCACCATCACCGCCGGATCGGACAGTGCGGGTGCTCTAGCGGGCAGCAGCCTGTCGCAGGCTGGCCTGACGGGCGCGGTGGGCTTGCTGGACCGCATCGCGCCGCTGGCCTTTGCTGCCCCTGTGTTCTTTCACTCCGTGCGCTGGTATTTCCAGTTGCGAGGCTGAGCCGTGCAGACACCAAGCCTCCCTTTGCGCGTGCTGGGCATAGACCCTGGCTTGCAATGCACGGGGTTTGGCGTGATCGAGAAGGAAGGCAATGCGCTGCACTATGTGGCCAGCGGCACCATCCGCACCACGGGCGCGGGGACAGGCATTGCCCAAGGTGATTTGCCCGGGCGCATCCGCATTATTTTTGAGGGTGTGCGCGAGGTGGTCGAGCGCTATCAGCCGCAGCAGGCCTCTTGTGAAATCGTGTTCGTCAACGTCAATCCGCAGAGTACCTTGCTCTTGGGGCAGGCGCGGGGCGCAGCCCTGGCGGCCCTGGTGACGAGTGGCTTGGCGGTGGCCGAATACACCGCGCTGCAGATGAAAAAATCTATCGTTGGCAATGGCCACGCCGACAAGGCTCAGGTGCAAGAGATGGTTAAGCGCTTGCTGAACCTGCCGGGCTTACCGGGCAAGGACGCCGCTGACGCCTTAGGGCTGGCCATCACCCATGCGCATGCCAGTACCTCATTTGCGGCCATGGCCAAAGCCACCGACTTGAAGCGCCGCACCCATGCGCAGTTCAAGGGTGGGCGCACCTATTGATGCGTGCGCTATAGCGCTACAGCATCACGGCCAAACGCTCCAAAAAGATCACCGCAAAAAAGCCCAGCCCTGCCAGCACGGTCCACTTCACCAAGACTTGTCCGCGCTGCCGCCAACGCGGGTCGCGTGTGGCGATATAGGTGCCAAAGCACAGCAAGGCCGCCAAGAGCAAGAGGCCGAAGACCAGGCGGAAGATCAGCATTCCGTCCTCACCAGGCAGGCGCCAGTTGCGCAAAACCTGCCGGTGCTCTGGCCTCGTCTTCGAAGGTCACCAACTCCCAGGCCTCTGCATCGGCCAGGAGCTTGCGCAGCAACTTGTTGTTCAAGGCATGGCCGCCTTTGAACGAGGTGTAGGCCGCCAAGAGCGGGTGGCCGGCGATGTAGAGATCGCCAATGGCGTCCAGGATCTTGTGCTTGGCAAACTCGTCGTCGTAGCGCAGGCCATCAGCATTCAGCACGCGATAGTCGTCAATGACAATCGCGTTATCCATGCTGCCGCCCAGGGTCAGGCCACGCGCGCGCATGGCTTCCACATCTTTGGTGAAGCCAAAGGTACGCGCTCGAGCAATCTCTTGCTTGTAGCGGCCCGAGCCCATTTCAAACACCACTTGTTGGCCGGTGGCATCCAGGGCCGGGTGGTTGAAGGCAATCTCAAAGGTAAAGCGCCAGCCATGGTGGGGCTCCAGCTTGGCCCACATGGCGCGCTCGCCTTCGCCCTCCTTGATCTCCACCGTCTTTTTGACCCGCAGAAACTTCTTCGCGGCATTCTGCAGCTCAATACCGGCACTCTGCAGCAAGAACACAAAGCTGGCGGACGAGCCGTCCAAGATAGGCACCTCGTCGGCCGTGATGTCGACATAGAGGTTATCCAAGCCCAAACCTGCACAAGCTGACATCAGGTGCTCAATGGTTTGGACCTTGGGAGCGCCGGGGTCGCCGCCGGGCGAAATGGTGGACGCCATGCGGGTGTCACACACGGAGTCAAAGCGCACTGGAATATCGACCGGCTGCGGCAGGTCGACACGCCGAAACACGATGCCAGTGTCGGGTGCCGCAGGTCGCAAGGTCAACTCCACCCGTTGGCCGCTGTGCAGGCCCACGCCGACGGCGCGCGTGATGGATTTGAGGGTGCGTTGCTTGAGCATAAAAATCGGTCCGCCAATGGCAAACGGGGTGGAGGCTCTGAATTGAACCCCTCACCCCGTATTGTCGTTGACCCGGAGGAAACCCGGGCCTCACGATGGGCACTCAGTCGGCTTGCTTGCGCAGAAAGGCCGGGATCTCGATTTCGTCCATGCCGTTGGAGCTCAGTGCCTCCACCTTGGCCGCCGCTTGCGTGCGGCCATTGCGCCAGACGCTGGGCGTGGACAGCCCGTCGTAGTTGGGCTGGACGGGTTGCCCCAGGCCCATGCCACCGACCGGGTGGTTCATGATGGGCAGGTTGTCGGTGCCGGTGCGCTGAAAGGCCACAGGCTCGCTCTGCACCACGGTCAGTGGGGCCTGCTGGCGCTTGGCGTTAGACGACAGGCCAGTGGCAATGACCGTGACGCGCAGCTGGTCCCCCAAGCTGTCGTCATAAGCCGTGCCATAAATGACATGCGCATCTTCGGCCGCATAGCGACGGATGGTGTTCATCGCGTTCTTGCTCTCGGCCAACTTGAAGCTGGTGCGCGACGCTGCGATCAAGACCAGCACGCCCTTGGCATTGGCCAAGTCAATGCCTTCCAACAGCGGGCACGCCACGGCGGCTTCGGCAGCCTTGGTGGCACGGTCAGGGCCAGCCGCCGTGGCGGTGCCCATCATCGCGCGACCAGGTTCGCTCATGACGGTCTTGACGTCTTCAAAGTCGACGTTGACCAAGCCGGGGATGTGGATGATGTCGGAAATGCCGCCAACAGCGTTCTTCAGCACGTCATTGGCATGCGCAAAGGCCTGTTCTTGCGTGACGTCGTCGCCCAGGACTTCCAGGAGCTTGTCGTTCAGCACCACGATCAGGGAGTCGACATTGGCTTCCAACTCGGCCACGCCAGCATCGGCTTGCTTGGTGCGGCGGCCGCCTTCAAACTCGAAAGGCTTGGTCACGACACCGACCGTCAGGATGCCCATTTCTTTGGCCACGCGGGCAATGACGGGGGCGGAGCCCGTGCCCGTGCCGCCGCCCATGCCCGCGGTGATGAACAGCATGTTGGCACCCGCGATCACCGCCTTGATGTGCTCCACCGCTTCTTCGGCCGCAGCGCGGCCGACTTCTGGTTTGGAGCCCGCGCCCAAACCAGTGGCACCCAATTGAATCAGGTGTTGTGCGCCGCTGCGGTTCAAAGCTTGTGCATCGGTATTCGCGACGACGAATTCCACGCCCTGCACGCCTTGCGCAATCATGTGTTCGACAGCATTTCCGCCGCCGCCGCCCACGCCAATCACCTTGATCTGCGTGCCTTGATCAAATTCTTCGATCATCTCGATGGCCATGTGGAACCTCCTTCGTCGTCAGCAGTTGCCAAAATTGAATGAACAGATGTGCCAGCCTCTTTGGGCCGCTAATCTAGAAATTACCAAGAAACCAGTCCCGCGCTCGACCTACAAATGTTTTCATCGACCCGGCCTGTTGCGCAGCTTTGTAGCCACGTGTGTGCGCGGAGCGAGCTTCCTCTAACAACCCCATCACCGTGGCTGAGCGCGGACTCGCCACCATGTCATAAAGCGGGCCTGAATAAGTGGGCAGCCCTTTACGAACTGGTTTGAGGAAGATGTCTTCCCCCAACTCCACCATGCCAGGCATCACCGCCGTACCTCCTGTAATCACAATCCCGGAGGATAGCAATTCTTCATACCCCGATTCTCTAATAACTTGATGCACGAGGGAATAAATTTCTTCAACCCGTGGCTCAATCACACCGGCCAAGGCTTGCCGACTGAGCATGCGCGGAACCCGGTCACCCAAGCCGGGGACCTCGACCTGCTCGCTCGGGTCGGCCAGCAATTGTTTGGCGACGCCATACTCCACTTTGATTTCTTCGGCGTCTTTGGTCGGCGTGCGCAAAGCCATGGCAATGTCGCTGGTGATCAGGTCGCCAGCAATGGGAATCACCGCCGTATGGCGAATCGAGCCACCGGTATAGATGGCTACATCCGTCGTGCCCGCACCAATATCCACCAAAGCCACTCCCAACTCCTTTTCGTCATCGGTCAAAACCGAGGCCGATGAAGCGGTGGGCGCTAAACAAAGTTGCTCGACTTCCAAACCACAGCGCCGAACACATTTCAAAATGTTTTCTGCCGCGCTTTGAGCCCCTGTGGCAATGTGAACTTTCACCTCTAAACGGCTGCCGCTCATACCAATAGGCTCTTTGACCTCATGGCCGTCGATCACGAATTCCTGGGATTCCACCAGCAGCAATCTCTGATCGTTCGGGATATTGATCGCCTTGGCGGTTTCAATCACGCGGCCCACATCCGTGGGCGTGACCTCTCGGTTATCTCTCACGATGACCATGCCGGTGGAGTTCTGACCGCGGATATGACTGCCCGTGATCCCGGTATAAACCCGCTCGATTTTGCAGGCCGCCATCATCTCGGCCTCCTTCAAGGCCTGCTGGATGGACTGGACCGTGGCGTCGATATTCACCACCACACCGCGCTTCAGCCCATGGGTCGTGGCGACGCCCAGACCTGCCAAGCGCAAATCTCCCCCCACCACTTCGGCCACCACCACCATGACTTTGGCGGTGCCGATGTCCAGTCCGACGACGATATCTTTGTAGTCTTTGGCCATGCTGTCCTCAGCCTCTCAGTTAGGGGTGGCGCCCAAAGGGGCACGCAATCTCAGGGCATAGCCGTCAGCGTGGCGCAGATCGGCATGGTCCCAGGCGCGTTGCTGTCGGGCCGCCACTTGTCGCACGCTGGCCACAAAGCGCTCCACGCGGGCGATCACTTCATCTTCACTCCCTCGCCCCATGTCGATGGACGAGCCGTTGTCCAGGCTCACTGTCCAGGAACCGCGCTCACTCACGCTGAGCTTGTCAACGCTTCTGTCGATGCGAGCCAAGAGGGGTGTGAGCCGTTGATACAAGGCCCACACCGCTGGGGCGTCTTGGTCTTGGCCGCCAAAGTCGGGCAAGCTGTCGTCGTCCACGTCGCCGACATTGGCTTCAAAGATCTCGCCATGCGAGTTGACCAAGCGGTCGTTGCCTTCGTCGCCCTTCCAGATGGCCACTGGGCTGTGCTCTTCGAGTCGAACCACCAGCTTGTTCGGCCAGATGCGCCGCACCACCGCATGGCGCACCCAGGGCACGGCTTCGAACGCGGCGCGCGTCGCGTCGAGATCCATCGTGAAGAAGTTGCCGGCCAGACGTGGCCCGGCGTTGGCTCGAATGGTGACTTCGTTGTTGCGCGCCACATCGCCTTCCAGCCGAATGCTGCCGATGGCGAAGAAAGGCCGAGCTGCCAACCACAACGCTGCCCCAGCCAACACCAAGAGCAGCATCAGCACCATCACCACCCGCGCGGTGAGGTTCATGACGCGCACGTCAGTGGGCAGAGGGAGGCTGGGCGAGGCGCGCATGATGTCAGTGGCCAGCGGCCTCAGCCGCGCTGCGGCCATCCAAGCTGGCCTGGGCCAGCAAGTGCAAGCACAGCGCTTCGTAGCTCATGCCGGCATGTGCCGCAGACTTGGGCACCAAGGAGTGACTGGTCATGCCCGGAGAGGTGTTCATCTCCAGCAAGAAGGGCTTGCGGTCCGACGCCCGGATCATCAGGTCGGCGCGGCCCCAGCCCCGGCACCCCAATAAGCGGTAGGCCTGCACCACGATGCGCTGGATCTCGCGCTCCTCGGCCTCAGGCAAACCGCTGGGCAAGAGATAGCGGGTGTCGTTAGAGACGTACTTGTGTTCGAAGTCGTAGTTGCCGTCGGGCGCCTGAATGCGCACCACGGGCAGCGCCACCGCGGCATCACCCTCGCCCAAGACAGGGCAGGTCACTTCGTCACCGATGATGAATTCTTCGCACAGCACGTCGGGGTCATATTGTGCCGCGAGGCTCACGGCCTCCTTCATGTCGGAGTAGCCATTTACACGCGTTACACCGAAGGAGGAACCTTCACGCGCAGGCTTGACGATGACCGGCAAACCCAAGGCATCGGGCACGGTGCGAATCGCCTCCAAGCTGTGCTGGCCCGCACCCAGGCGACGCCACTGCGGTGTGGGCAAACCCTCTGCCAGCCACACCCGTTTGGTCATGACTTTGTCCATGGCCACCGCCGAGGCCATCACGCCAGAGCCGGTGTACGGAATGCCCAGCAATTCCAGGGCGCCTTGCACCGTGCCGTCTTCGCCGCCGCGGCCATGCAGGGCAATGAAGCAGCGGGCAAAGCCTTCGCGCTTCAGGTCGCCCAGGTCACGCTCCGCAGGGTCAAAGGGATGCGCGTCCACGCCCTGCGAGCGCAAAGCCTCCAACACACCTTGACCCGACATCAAGGAGACCGGCCGCTCTGCGGAGGTGCCGCCCATCAAGACCGCCACCTTGCCCAGTGCCTTCACATCGGTGCTCATGCCATCTCCTTCGCCAACTCGACCACGCGGGCAGGCACCGCGCCGATGGAGCCAGCGCCCATCGCAATCACCACATCGCCAGGCCGCGCGAAGCTCAAGATCTCGTCGGGCAAGGTGCTCACATCGTCGACAAAGACCGGGTCCACCTTGCCCGCCACCCTCAGAGCGCGGGCCAATGAGCGGCCGTCGGCGGCCACGATCGGCTGCTCTCCGGCAGCGTAGACCTCGGTCAGCAGCACAGCGTCTGACTGGCCCATAACTTTCACGAAGTCCTCAAAGCAGTCACGCGTGCGGGTATAGCGGTGCGGCTGAAAGGCCAAGACCAAGCGACGGCCGGGGAAGGCACCACGCGCGGCCGCAATCACGGCCGCCATCTCGACGGGGTGGTGGCCATAATCGTCGATCAGCGTGAAGCTGCCGCTGGCAGCCTCAGCGCTGGCGCGAGTGGGCCAGTCGCCATAGCGCTGGAAGCGGCGCCCCACACCATCAAACTCGCCCAGGGCCTTGACGATGGGGCCATCAGGCAACTCCAGCTCGGTGGCCACGGCAATGGCGGCCAAGGCATTCAGCACATTGTGCTCACCAGGCAGGTTCAAGGTGATCTCGATATCCGGCATCACCACACCATTGCGGCGCTGGCAGGTGAAGCGCATCTGTCCGCCTTCCAAGGCCTGGACATTCACGGCTCTGACCTGCACATCCGGCCCAAAGCCATAGGTAATGACCGGGCGAGACACCATGGGGATGATGCTCTTCACGCCAGGGTCGTCGCCGCAGAGGATGGCCGCACCGTAGAAAGGCATGCGGTGCAGGAACTCGACGAAAGCGCTCTTGAGCTTGGCGAAATCATGGCCGTAGGTGTCCATGTGGTCGGCGTCAATATTGGTGACGACGGCCAAGATGGGCATCAGGTTCAAGAAAGAGGCATCGGACTCGTCGGCCTCGACCACGATGAAGTCCCCGGAGCCCAAGCGCGAGTTGGCGCCCGCCGAGTTGAGCTTGCCGCCGATCACAAAAGTGGGGTCCACGCCCGCCTCGGCCAGCACGCTGGTCACCAGAGAGGTGGTGGTGGTTTTGCCGTGGGTGCCCGCAATCGCAATGCCTTGCTTCAAGCGCATCAGCTCCGCCAGCATCACCGCGCGAGGCACCACCGGGATGCGCTTGGCCCGCGCAGCAATCACTTCCGGGTTGTCGCCCTTGACGGCCGTCGAGGTCACCACGGCCTCGGCACCTTGAATGTTGGCAGCGTCGTGGCCTTGGTAGATGCGAATGCCCAAGCCCCCCAGTCGACGGGTGGTGGCACTCTCAGACTGGTCCGAGCCCGAGACCACATAGCCCAGGTTGTGAAGGATCTCGGCAATGCCGCTCATGCCGGCGCCGCCAACGCCCACAAAGTGAATGTGCTTGACCGCATGTTTCATGTGTAGCTCCCGCTGATGTTCATTGCTGCACCAGCTTTTCAATTTCGTCGGCGACCTTGGCCGCAGCATCGGGCTTGGCCACCCGGCGTGCAGCCACAGCCATGGCCAAGAGGCGCTCGCGCGTCAAGCCACGAATCACCTCCGCCAGATGCTGCGGTGTCAGCTCGGATTGCGGCAGGTGAATGGCCGCACCGTGCTCGGCCAGCCATTGCGCGTTATCGCGCTGGTGCGAGGTGGTGCTCACCACCAGCGGCACCAAGACGCTGGCCACCCCCGCCGCACACAGCTCGCTGACCGTGATGGCGCCTGCCCGGCACAGCATCACGTCGCAGTGCGCCAGCCGGTCGGCCATGTTGTCAATAAAGGGCAGCACTTCGGCCTCCACCCCCAAGGTGGCATAGCGCGCGCGCACATCGTCCAGATGCGCCATGCCGGTTTGGTGGGTCACCGAAGGGCGCTGCTCCAAAGGAATCTGCGCCAGAGCCGCAGGCAAGGTTTCATTGAGCACCTTGGCGCCCAAGCTGCCACCCACCAAGAGCAAGCGCAGCGGACCCGTTCGCTCCGCAAAGCGCTGCTCGGGCACGACCATGCTTTGGATCTCCGCACGAACCGGGTTGCCGGTGACCAGGCCTTGCTTAACTTTGGCGACCGCCGGGCCATCAAAGCCAAAGGCGACCTTGTCCGCCACGGGCAGCAAGGCCTTGTTGCTCATCAGCAAGGCAGCATCAGCATTCACCAGCATCAAGGGCTTGCCCAGCAGTGAGGCCATCATGCCGCCCGGAAAGCAGACATAGCCGCCCATGCCCAAGACAGCATCAGCTTGCCTGCGCCGCAGGATGCCCAAAGAATCCCAGAAGGCCTTTAAGAGGCGCAAGCCGCCCGTCATGGTTTGCAGCAGGCCTTTGCCGCGCAGGCCACTGAAGGCCAGCGTGTCCATCGCAATGCCCGTGGGTGGCACCAACCGGTTTTCCATGCCACCGGCCGTGCCCAGCCAGGTGACGGTCCAGCCCCGCGCTTGCATCTCTCGCGCCACGGCCAAGCCCGGGATCACATGCCCGCCTGTGCCCGCTGCCATGATGACCAAGCGCTTGCTCATGCTCGGCCTCCACGCATCAGTTGTCTGTTTTGGCTGCGCCGAAACGTCACTCTCGCACCGTGTGCGAGCACCATGCTGCGCATCTCACTCATGCTCGGCCTCCTCGCATGAGTTGTCTGTTTTCCTGATCGACGCGAAGCACGATGGCGAGTGCGACAAGGTTCATCAAGATGCCGGAGCCGCCGTAGGACATGAGGGGCAGGGTCAGACCTTTGGTGGGCAACACGCCGAGGTTCACGCCCATGTTGATGAAGCTTTGGCCGCCAAACCAAATGCCGATGCCTTGGGTCATCAGGCCGGCGAACACGCGGTCGAGCGCAATGGCCTGACGGCCGATATGGAAGATGCGGCGGGTCAGCCAGAAGAATCCGACGATCACGCCGAGCACCGCGACAAAGCCCAGCTCTTCCCCGATCACGGCCAACAAGAAGTCAGTGTGGGCTTCGGGCAGGTAGTGCAGCTTTTCAATTGATGAGCCCAAGCCCTGGCCAAACAGTTCACCGCGGCCAAAGGCAATCAAGGAGTGCGTGAGTTGATAGGCCTTGCCTTGGGCGTAGGCCGGGTTCCACGGGTCCAGATAGGCAAAGATGCGCTGGCGACGGAACTCGCTGAACATGATCATCAGCACAAAGGCGCCCACCAACACCGCCACACTGAGGAAGAACATGCGGCCATTCACACCGCCGAGAAACAAGATGCCCAGGGCAATGGCTGCAATCACCATGAAAGCACCCATATCGGGTTCGGCCAAGAGCAGCACGCCAATGACACCCAAGGCCACGGCCATGGGCCAGACCGCCTTGATGAAGTTCTCCTTCACGTCCATCTTGCGCACCATGTAGCTGGCGGCGTACATGGCGATGGCCAGCTTGGCCAACTCACTGGGCTGCAAGCTCATAAAGCCCAGCGGGATCCAACGACGTGCGCCGTTCACACCCTTGCCGATGAAGGGCACCAGCACAATGATCAGCAAGGCGAGTGAGCCTGCAAACAACCAAGGTGCCCAGCGCTCCCACACAGAAATTGGGATTTGCAGGGTGATCAAGGCCGCAACAAACGCGACCCCAATGAACAAAGCTTGGCGGTAGAGAAAGTAGGTCGGCGTGTACTTCGCAAATTTGGGGTTATCAGGCAGTGCCACCGATGCGGAGTACACCATCACCAAGCCCAGCGCCAGCAGGCAGATCACCACCCACATCAGGGCCACATCGAAGCCTGCCACCGGCGCCGCACGCCCTGCCCCCAAGGGAGTGCCGTCACGGATGGGCAGGCGCCCTGCGGCTGCGCGTCCCCGACGCCACCACTGGCCCAGCCAGCTTCGCGAGCGGCTGCCCCAGCTGGCGCTGGACGGTTCTTCGCTGGACGATGCGGTATCGGCGGCGAACTTCACGCCATCATCTCCCCGCGCTCTTCGGCCAGTGCCTTCACCGCATCAATGAAGACCTCGGCGCGGTGCGCGTAGTTGCGGAACATGTCGAGACTGGCACAGGCCGGGCTCAGCAGCACTGCGTCGCCCGCTTGGGCCTGCTCGAAAGCCCAGCGCACCGCGCTGGGTAAGTCAGCATGGCGCTGCAGGGGAACGGCTGTCTCAGCCAGGGCCCTCTCAATGGCCTCGGCATCTTTGCCCAGCGTGGCCACGGCCCGCACATGGCGGGCGACAGGCGCGGCCAAGGGGCCGAAATCCTGCCCTTTGCCATCGCCACCGAGGATCACCACCAACTTGGAGCTGAGCTTGTCAGCGCCCAATCCTTGCAAGGCAGCCACCGTGGCGCCCACATTGGTGCCCTTGCTGTCATCGAAAGCTTCAACGCCGCCGATTTGGCCCACCAACTCCACACGGTGGGGCTCGCCGCGGTACTCCCGCAAGCCGTGCAACATGGGTGCGAGAGGGCATCCAATCGCAGTGGCCAAGGCCAGTGCCGCCAAGGCATTGGCCGCATTGTGGCGGCCGCGCACCCTCAGCGCATCGGCAGGCATCAAGCGCTGCAGCAGGATTTCCTCTTCCTCACCTTTGCGGCGCTTGATGGTCTCGTCCACCGGCATGGCACGCACCAACCAAGCCATACCACCTTCGGTGATGAGGCCGAAGTCGCCGCCATGTTGAGGCGCATCTAGACCAAAACGTATCAGCGGACGGGTCACCGCCTTGGTCGGTCGACCGCGTCCGCCCTTGACCAACACCGGCGGCGGCACCATGGCCTCCACCGTTGTGTCGTCACGGTTGATCACCATCATTGCGGTCTGGCCAAAGATGCGGGACTTGGCTTCGGCATAGGACGCCATCGACCCATGCCAGTCGAGGTGATCTTGGGTGACATTCAAGACGGTGGCAGCATCGGGCTCGAAGCCTTGCACACCGTCGAGTTGGAAGCTGGAGAGCTCCAACACCCAGACTTCGGGGAGATGCTCAAAGACGGGAGCCTGCTCAGGCGGCGGCGCCAGCACCAAGGGAGCGTCGTCATCGGGACCAACATCGTCCGCAGGCACAGCCTCGTCGGACGCTGCGGCAACCTCGTGCTCCGTGGCGCCGTCGAGCGCCCTCAGATCAGGCGTTTCGTCGGGCGCGTCGTCGCTCAAGGCCGAGTCATCGGCCAATGTGCCCGGCAGCTCGGCGCTCTGTGACACCTCTTCTGCCTCGGCGGCGGGCGCCTGCGGTGCAGGCTCCAAGTCCAGCGCAGCCGCCAAGGTATCCAGCATGGTCGGGCCGATATTGCCCGCCATGGTGACCCGACGCCCGGCCCGCTCCACCAGCATCGCGGTCAGTGAGGTGGTGGTGGTTTTGCCATTGGTGCCGGTGATCGCCAGCACCTTGGGCGCATAGCGGCGTTGCTGCTTCAAATCAGCCAGGGCGCGAGCAAAAAGATCCAGCTCTCCCGCCACCCGAATACCCACCGCCTGTGCGGCTTGCAGCAAGGGCTTGACCTTCTCGTCCAGCGGCGAGAGCCCGGGGCTCTTCAAGACCAAGCGGGCATCGTCAAGCTGAGACTCGGCCAGCGCACCGCTGAAGAACTCGGCACTTGGCACGTCGGCCGCCAGCGCGCCCAACTGCGGCGGCGTAGCGCGCGAATCCCAGACGCGAATGCGCGCCGCACCATGGCGTGCGCACCAGCGCGCCATGGCCAAGCCTGAGTCCCCCAGACCCAGGATCAGCACAGAGAGGTTCTGCAGATGATTCACAGCAACAGCGACTTAACGCAATTTCAAGCTGGCCAGGCCAATCAGGCACAGCAGCATGGTGATGATCCAGAAGCGGATGACGACCTGGGTTTCGTTCCAGCCCGACTTTTCAAAGTGGTGGTGCAAGGGCGCCATCTTCAGGATGCGGCGGCCTTCACCATACTTTTTCTTCGTGTACTTGAAGTAAGAGACTTGCAGCATCACCGAGAGTGCTTCGGCGACAAACACGCCGCCCATCACGCCCAGCAGAATCTCTTGGCGCGTGATCACGGCGACCGTGCCGAGCGCCCCCCCCAAAGACAAAGCGCCCACATCACCCATGAACACCTGCGCAGGGTGAGCGTTGAACCACAGAAAGGCCAAGCCTGCCCCGGCGATGGCCGAGCAAAAGATCATCAACTCGCCCGAGCCCGGGATGTAGGGGAAGAGCAGGTACTTGGAGTACACCGCATTGCCCGTGACATAGGCAAAGATGCCCAACGCCGAGGCCACCAATACGACCGGCATGATGGCCAAGCCGTCCAGGCCATCGGTGAGGTTCACGGCATTGCTGGCCCCCACGATGACGAAGTAGGTCAGGGCCATGAATCCAAACACACCCAGCGGATAGCTGATGGTCTTGAAGAAGGGCACCATCAAGTCGGCCTTGGGCGGCAGGTCGTTGGAGAAGCCGCTCTGCACCCAGCTGAAGAACAGCTCAATGACGCGCAGATTCGAGTTCTCAGAGACCGCAAAGGCCAGGTAGATGGCCGCAATGATGCCGATCAGTGATTGCCAGAAAAACTTCTCACGCGAGCGCATGCCCTCAGGGTCTTTGAGCACGACTTTGCGCCAATCGTCGGTCCAGCCAATGGCCCCAAAACCAAAGGTCACGATCATCACAATCCACACGAAGCGATTGCTCCAGTCGCTCCACAACAAGGTGGCCACGCCAATGCCAATCAGAATCAGCGCACCGCCCATGGTGGGGGTGCCACGCTTGGCCAAGTGGCTTTGCACACCGTACTCGCGGATGGGCTGACCGATCTTCAGCTCCGTCAAGCGACGAATCACCCAGGGCCCAAAAGCCAGACCGATGAGCAAAGCCGTCATGGCGGCCAACACCGCTCTGAAAGTTAGGTATTGGAAGACGCGCAGGAAACCGAATTGCTCGGGATAGAGCCCCTGCAACCATTGAGCCAGACTAAGCAGCATGAGCGGCTCCTTGTGCGGGAGGGGTGCCTTGCAAAGCCGCCACCACCTGTTCCATCTTCATGAATCGAGAGCCCTTGACCAGCACCGAGGCAAAGGGCTTCAGCTCTGGCAGGGCTTGCAGCAAAGTGGCTGTGTCCGCGAAGTGACGAGCACCCGCACAGGCCTGGGCGGCATGCGTCATCAGGGCGCCCGCACACCACACCTGCTCCAGCCCCGCAGCCGCGGCCTGTGCGCCCACCTCGGCATGAAACTGCGGGCCTTGGTCACCGACCTCGCCCATATCGCCCAGGATCAAGAGACGCGGTGCGGGCAAAGCCGCCAGCACTTGAATGGCAGCGCGCACGGAGTCAGGGTTGGCGTTGTAGGTGTCGTCCACCAAGGTCAAGGCTTGGCCATGGCGCACCAAGGGTTTGACTTGCGAGCGGCCGGTGACAGGGGCGAATTGCTCTAAGCCCTTGACCACATCCGCCAGCGCCACGCCGGCAGCCAAGGCGGCGGCACTGGCTGCCAAGGCATTCTTCACGTTGTGAGCGCCCGCAATGTGCAGGCTGAAAGAGGCCGAGCCCTGCGGCGTCTGCATGTGCACCTGCCAGTGATCCACAGTCCACTGCGCCTGCCCCTGCACTTCGGCCTCGGCGTCGCCTTGCAGCGCAAAGCGCATCAAGCGACGGCCTGCGGCCAAGCCCGCCCACAGCGGTGCATAAGCATCATCGGCCGGGAACACGGCCACGCCATCGGCCGGCAAGGCGCTCAAGACGCTGCCGTTTTCTTGGGCCACGGCCTCGACCGTGTGCATGAATTCCTGGTGCTCACGCTGTGCGTTATTGACGATGGCCACGGTCGGCTGCGCCATGGCCGCCAACTCCGCGATCTCGCCCGGATGGTTCATGCCCAACTCGACCACGGCCAGACGGTGGGCAGGGCGCAAGCGCAGCACCGTCAAGGGCACACCAATGTGGTTGTTGAAGTTGCCGACCGTGGCCAAGGCCGCCTCACCCACAGCGGCGCGCAAGATGCTGGCCACCATCTGGGTGACCGTGGTTTTGCCATTGCTGCCCGTGACTGCAATCACCGGCAGTTGGTGTTGGCCGCGCCAGCCCTTCGCCAACTGCTGCAAAGCCTGCAGGGCATCGGGCACTTGCAAACCAGGCAGGCCGGCGTCAGCCAAACCGCGCTCGGCCAAAGCAGCACTGGCGCCTTGCGTCTTGGCAGTCGCCAGAAAGTCATTGGCGTCAAAGCGCTCACCACGGAGCGCCACAAACAAGTCACCCGCTTGCAAGCTGCGGGTGTCGGTGTGGACGCGACTGAAGCGCTGCTCAGGGTCCCCCACCAAGGTGGCGCCGAGGATCAAGCGCTGGGCTTGGGCCAAGGTCATCATCAGGCGGCCCCTCCGCTGCGGCGGGTGCTCAAGGCCTGTTCGGCCACTTCAGCATCCGAGAAGTGATGCTTCACGCCCTGGATCTCTTGATAGTCTTCGTGGCCCTTGCCGGCAATCAACACCACGTCGCGTGGGTCGGCCTCAGCAATCGCCGTGGCGATGGCCTCACGACGATCAGCCATCACGCGCCATGCGGGGTGGGAGGCGCCGCCGGGCACGCCGGCGGTGATCTGTTCCAAGATGGCTTGCGGCGACTCGCTGCGCGGGTTGTCGCTGGTGGCAATCACCACATCCGCCAATCGCGCTGCAATCTCCCCCATCAGAGGACGCTTGGCGGGGTCGCGGTCGCCACCGCAGCCGAAGACACAGCGCAGGCGCCCACCGCGCGCGGTGGCCATGGCCCGCAAGGCCGACAGGGCTTTGTCCAGCGCATCGGGCGTGTGGGCATAGTCGACCACGACCTCCGGGCCGCCAGCCTTGTTGTCATTCACCACGCGCTGCATGCGCCCGGGCACCGGCGTGACTTGGCGGGCTGCCGCGGCGATGTCCGCCAAGCCATGCCCCAGGGCCCGCAGGCCCGCGATCACCACCAGCAGGTTGCTGACGTTGTAGTCACCAATCAAGCCTGTGCTGAGCGTCGCCTGCTCCTCGCCTTCGTGCACATCAAAGCACAAGCCTTCGGGAAAATAACGCAGGTTTTGAGCCGTTAAGCGCGCTGCACCGCCTACCGACACCGTCCAGACATCGAGTGGACCAGCCGCCAACTCCGCGGCCAGCAGCGCGCCTTGGGCATCGTCGACATTGATGCAAGCCGCACGCAAGCCAGGCCAGTTGAACAGCTCACGCTTGGCCTGCCAGTAGGCGGCCATGTCGCCGTGGTAGTCGAGGTGGTCTTGCGTGAAGTTGGTGAAAAGGGCCACATCCAGTGATGTGCCGACCAGACGCTGCTCAACGATGCCGATCGAAGAGGCCTCGATGGCACAAGCCTGCACGCCCCGCGCGACCATGCGGGCAAAGCCCGCCTGCAGCACGACGGGGTCCGGCGTGGTCAAGCCGGTGAACTCAATCGCGCCTTCTGGCGGCAAGCTGCCATCGGGTGCGGGAGGCTGGCCGATGCCCAAGGTGCCGACCACGCCGCAAGGCTGGCCCAGCAGACTCAGCGTTTGCGCCGTCCACCAGGCGGTGGAGGTCTTGCCATTGGTGCCGGTGGTCGCCACCAGCTTCATGGTCTGGCTGGGGTGGCCGTAGTAGGCATCGGCGATCGCGCCCGTGCCCGCCTTGAGTGCAGGCAAGGCAGCGATGCGCGCGTGTTCAAAGCCAAAGGCTTCGACACCGTCGGCTTCCACCAGCACAGTCGTCGCACCCGCCTTGAGGGCTTGCATTGCATAGTGTCGGCCGTCCGTGGCATAGCCCGGCCAAGCGATGAAGGCGTCGCCGGGCTGGACCTTGCGGCTGTCTGTGCGCAGCTCACCCGTCACCCAGGACGACAACCAGCGAGCCGCAGCAGCCGGGCTCTTCAGACGTGTCAGCGCCATGGGCCGGTCCTCCCAAGACGCTGAATAGCGGAGCCCAAGCGGGCGATGTCGTATGGGCGCTTCATGGGCGCGATTCCTTTGGCGCGTTGGTCGTTGCGGCTTGCGCCACGACCTGCGGCTTGATGTCAATGTCGGGGGCCACCCCCATGGTGCGCAAGGTTTGCTCCACCACCGTCTTGAAGACCGGCGCAGCCACCAAGCCGCCGAAGTAGACGCCGGAGGGTTCGTCCACCATCACCGCCACCACCACCCGCGGGTTGTCGATGGGTGAGATGCCAGCGAACCAAGCCCGGTGCTTGTCGCTGTTGTAGCCCTTTCCTTCAAGCTTTTCAGCCGTGCCGGTCTTGCCGCCTGCGGAATAGCCCATGGGTTGCGCCTTGGGCGCTGTGCCGTCCGTACTGACGGTGCCACGCAGCATGTCGCGCATGGTGCGGGCCGTCTCAGGCTTGAAGATCCGAGCGCCGGGCTGCGACGGGTGATCCTTGATCAAGGTCAGCGGTGCGAGCTCGCCATCTCGTGCAATCGCCGTGTAGGCGCGGGCGATTTGCAGCAGTGAGGCGGACAAGCCATAGCCATAGCTCATGGTGGCCTTCTCCACCGGCTTCCAGCTCTTCCAGGGCCGCAGCTTGCCCGTGGCGGTGCCTGGAAAGCCGATTTGCGGCTTGCTGCCAAAGCCCAGGGCCGCAAACATTTCGCCCATGTCTCTGTTTTCCAGACGCTGAGCAATGTGAACCGTGCCCACATTGCTCGACTTCTGAATCACCTGGGAGATCGACATGGACGGACGACCGTGGTTGCCGTCATTGACCAACAGTGGCCCGACCTTGAAGGGGCTGGTGTCCAAAATCTGGGCCGGCTTGATCAAGCCTTGGTCCAAGGCGAGCGAGACCACAAAGGGCTTGACGGTGGAGCCCGGCTCGAACACGTCGGTGATGGCTCGATTGCGCAGTTGACTGCCGCTCAGGCCCTTGCGCTCTCCCGGCACATAGCTGGGGTAGTTGGCCAGCGCCAGCACTTCGCCGGTCTGCGCATCCAACACCACGATGCTGCCTGCCTTGGCCTTGTGTTCTTGCACGGCGTCGCGAATGCGCTGATAAGCCAAGGCCTGGATCTTGGAGTCGATGGTCAATTGCACATCGCTGCCGTCGCGAGGGTCGACGGCTTCACCCAGCTCCTCGACCACGCGGCCAAGCCGATCTTTGACCACGCCGCGAGAACCGCGGTGGCCCTGCAAGGCACTCTGGAAGGAATACTCAATGCCTTCTTGCCCTTTGTCCTCGATGTCGGTGAAGCCCACCACATGAGCAGCCGCTTCGCTCTCGGGGTAGCGGCGCATATAGCCGGGCTCGATCTGCACACCCTTGATGCGCAAAGCTCTGATCTGCTGTGCAATGCCGTCATCCATCTGCCGACGAATCACCACGTAGGCACCGCCGTCAGCCACCTTGCTGTCAAAGTCTTGCGCCTTGACCTTCAAGAGACCGAGCAGGGCTCGCTTTTGCTCGGGTGTCGGGTCGAAGTGCTTGGGATTGATGGCCAGGGTGGGTGCATTGACGCTGATGGCCAAAATCTGGCCGTTGCGGTCCAAGATACGGCCACGGCTGGCGGGCAGCGTCAGGGTGGAGGCATAACGCTCTTCGCCCTTCTTCATGAAGAAGCTGGACTCCAGCACCTGGACATACAGCGCCCGCCCCACCAACACCGCAAAGGCTGCGCCGACCAAAAAGACCAGGAAGCGGCTGCGCCACGGTGGCGTTTTGGACGCCAGCAGTGGGCTGGTGGAATAGTTGACGCCTTTGACGGATTGGCTGGCGCCAGCCTGGGGACGCAGAGCCTTCACCGCGATGCTCCCGACGCGGGCTTCTCCGCCACATATACGGTGGTCTCGGCGTTGGCTTGGCGCATGTTCAGCTTGTCACGCGCCACGCGCTCGACGCGCAAGTGGGTGGCCGCCGTGCGCCGCTCGGCTTCCAAGCGGCGCTCGTCTGCCTGAAGCTGCTGCTCCTCCGCCTTGGCGCGCTCCAAATCAACGAACAAACGCCGAGCTTCGTAGCTCACCTTGACCAGGTACAAACCACTGGCCACCAGGGCAATCAACAGCACCGTGGACAGCCGGGTCATGCGCCCTCCTCCAGCGCGCTTCGCACACGCTCAGCCACCCGCAACACGGCCGAGCGCGAACGAGGATTGCCGCGCACCTCGCCTTCGCTGGGTTTGATGCGACCCAAAGGCGCTAAGCGCAGCGCACGAGTGGGCGGCGCAAAGGGCGCGCGACGATCAATCTCTTCACGGCTTTCATGGGCGATGAAGGTTTTGACGATGCGATCCTCCAGCGAGTGGAAGCTGATCACCGCCAAATGCCCACCCGGCGCCAACAGCGCCAGCGCAGCCTTCAGCCCCTGCTCGAGCTCTTCAAGCTCGGCATTGACGAGAATCCGTAGAGCCTGAAATGTGCGCGTTGCAGGGTTCTGGCCTGCCTCGCGGGTCTTGACCGCGCCAGCCACGAGCTGGGCCAATTCAGCTGTGGTTCGAGGCGGTTTCCCACTCGCCCTGCGAGCAACAATCGCCTTTGAAATCGATACAGCAAACCGTTCTTCCCCATAGTCGCGAATCACCTGTGCAATAAGGCGCTCATCGGCGCGGGCTAGGAATTCCGCAGCGGTCTCGCCACGGGTGGTGTCCATGCGCATGTCCAGCGGGCCGTCAAAACGGAAGCTGAATCCACGCTCTGGATCGTCGATTTGGGGTGAAGACACACCCAGGTCCAGCATCACACCGTCCACCTGATGCACGCCAATCTCCGCCAAGGCCTCAACAGCATTGGCAAACGAGGTGTGGCAGATCTGAAAGCGCGGATCGGTGATGGCGTCTGGGCCGCTTTGGGCGGCCGCGATGGCAGCAGGGTCTTTGTCGAAGGCGATCAAGCGCCCCTGCGGCCCCAGCTTGGCCAACAGCGCACGCGAATGACCGCCCCGGCCGAAAGTGCCGTCCACATAGGTGCCATCAGGCCTGGTGAAGACCGCATCAACCGTCTCTTGCAGCAGGACAGTGGTGTGGATGAAGGTGGGCGCATCCATCAGTAGGTGAACCCCTTGATGGCGTCCGGCATGGGCTGGGCGATGACTTGTTGCTCACGCTCGGCATAGCGGCCGGCATCCCACAACTCAAAGTGCGAGCCAATGCCCATCAGCAGCACGTCGCGCTGCAGGCCGGCATAAGCCCGCAGCACGGGGTCGATCAGCACCCGAGAGGCGCCATCAATCTCCACTTCGCTGACAAAGCCCAGGAAAACCCGCTTCCAGGCCAAAGCCTCCATGGGCAGCGCGGCAACGCGGTCACGGAAGGGCTCCCACACCGGTTGCGGAAAGACGAGCAAACAGCCGTCCGGGTGTTTGGTGATGGCCAACTGGCTTTTGGCCTCGGTCTGCAGGGTTTCGCGGTGGCGCGCAGGCACGGTCAAGCGCCCCTTCCCGTCGAGGGTCAGCGATGCCGCACCGAAAAAGCCCGTCGTAGACACAAAAACCCACTCCAATGCACTAATCTGCACTGTACCGGCGTTTCACATCAGGGTCAACGTCAACGACCAAAAAAACCTAATGAAATCAACCACTTACAAGCGCATTCGCAAGTGAAAATCCTTTAAAAGCAAGGACTTGCACGCGACTTCGCAAGTGAACTTTGAGCAATTGGGGCAAGCCCTGAGGGCCGTCGCGGACGCAGATCGGCCTACCCAAATGGATGTGCGGAGGGGTGACAGCCGTCGAAGTGACTGCGCCGCGCCTCCCGGCGCGGTCGTGGCTGGCCGCGGCCAGCGCTGAGCCAGCCGCATTTCAGGCGCAAGCCCAAGGGGGTTGCGGTCGGGTACCCAGCAGGATGGGGAGGCGCCTGATGTTCAGGCGCGACAGGGCCCTGGCCGGTGCGCCCGAAGCCGTGGGCGCCGCCAAAGGGCCTCAGGCCGGCCTCAGTTGGACTCTTTGATCAAGCGGCCGGAGACCTGCTGGATGGGACGCGCGTTCATGGGATAGAGGCGCGCAAAGATGTTGATCTGCTCGGGTGAAATGTTGACAGGCGTCTTCATCACCATCCACAGCACGCCCTCGCTGCAAGGTGGCGTCGTCAGCGAGCCCATATAGGTGAAGTAGCGTTTGTCTTCGGGCAGCAGACGCTTGAGGTCGATCACCGACGGAGCAGCCTGCTCTTCGCCCTTCTCCAGCGGCAAGGCATTCCAGACGTTTTGGATCACGGGCTGAGAGGCTCCACGGTCCAGCAGCACCGCCACCACGGCCAAGCGACCCTCGGCATCCTTGTGGACCAGGTGGGCCACCATGTCGAACTGCCGTCCGTTGATGCGCTCTTCGGATGGCCGGTGGAAATGGAATTGGAGCAGGTCATAGCGCCGACCCATCACCGTGATGGCATTGCCGGGGGGCAGGTTGACCTGCACCGTGTGGCCGTTGTCGACGACTGAGAAGCCCGTGGGCTGATAGTCAAACTCGATGGCTTCCAACTGCACTTGAATGCCGCTGCGAATGTCGATGGGGCTTTGACGCTGGCCCGTCGAGCACTTCGAGAATTCGGGCTTCAACTGACCCCAGACTTCCGGACCGCCGGGGCCTTGATAAGCCCAGTGGGCCGCATGGCCTGCCGCTGCGCTGTGGGCGCCGCCGCCGTGGGCAGCGTCCTTGGGTGCCGCTGGGGCGCTGCGCTTTTTGGCTGGCGCATGCCCGGCCCCGTGCGCCGCAGCAGCGGGCGCTGGTTTGGGGCTGGCCACCTGCGCATCAGCATGGGTGGCCGGGTTGGTCACCCGCATCACGTTGGGATGCTTGACCTCGGGCGGCTGAGAGGCGCCCAGGCGCTCCGCCAGCTTCTGGCGCAGCGCGTCCATGGACTCCGGACTGGCCCCAGGCTTGGCGGCGGGCGCCGGTGCGGCGCGCGCGGCGGTGGGTGCTTTGGCCGGCGCATGTGCGGCGTCGGAAGCCCATGCCGAAGTGACCGCCGCAGAGACAGCCGCGAGCGCAAACACTCGACTCAAGGTGGAGGAAGTTTTCATGGCGGGAAAATAGAACAGAGCCGCAATAGCCTGTCTTATCGACGTCTGCCCCCTGAAGCTTGAGCGTTGTAAGCCGGGCCAGCCTTGGTTTGGATCACTTGGGCCGAAATTGAGAGGCCTTGATCGCGTGTTTGCTTTCGCCGAGTGAGCTTCTTGATGCGATAGTCTGGACTGCGCCATCCCCGGCTCGGTGGCTGTTGCCCTCTATCGCATGCCTTCAATGTCCCTCCGCTCCACGTGGCTGACGCCCTTCATCTTGACTGCCTTGGTCTATGGAGCGGCCGGTAAGCTGGCGCTTTGGCTGGCCGTGCCGCCTGCCTTCGCCGCGCCGCTCTTCCCTGCCGCAGGTGTGGCTCTTGCCGCGATATTGGTCTACGGCTGGCGCATGGTGCCAGCCGTCTTTGTGGGCTCATTGATCGTCAATGGCCCCTTGGGTGATCTGCGCATGTTGAATGACGCCCAGGCCCTGCTCACGGCGGCGGGCATTGGTGTGGGCGCTGCGCTGCAGGCGGCACTAGGTGCTTGGTGGGTGAGACGCCATGTTCAGGGCGAGTTGGCTTTGGACGAGCCTCGCGATGCGCTGGCTTTGGGACTCTTGGGCGGGCCTCTGGCCTGCTTGCTCAACGCCAGCGTGGCCACCGCGATGCTGCGGCTCTCAGGAGCCGTCTCCGAAGAGGCGATGTATGCCACCTGGTTGACGTGGTGGTCGGGCGACACCTTGGGGGTGCTCATTGCGACACCCGTCGCCTTGACGGTGATCGGCACCCCTCGGTCCTTGTGGGCCAGCCGACGCCTCACCGTGGGCCTGCCCTTGATAGCCGTCACCACCGTCCTGGTCATCGCCACCTTGCTGATGGCGCGGGGTGACGAAGAGCGCCGGCTCGACCAGTTCAATCGGGATGCATCTCAGTTGGCCAATGCCGTCGAGGTCGGTCTGCATGAGCCTTTGCATGCCCTGGATGCGTTGCGAGGCCTGTTCATGGTGGCAGACAACGTCACCAGCGCGAAGATGGAAACCGCCACCCAGGCGTGGCTCAGCATGCATAACGGCCTGCACGCTATGGGCTTTGCACAGCGTGTCAGCCGGGCACAGATCCCGGCCTTCGAGGCCGCCGCACGGGCGGATGGCTTGCCCGATTTCAAATTCTTTGAGCGTCCGGACGGACTGGCCGAGACCCAAAACGAATCAGAAGTGCTGGCCATCCGCCACATTCAGCCCCTGAGTACCAATGCCGCTGCACTGGGGGTGAATTCCCTCTCCGCGCCCGCGGCGCGGGGGGCCATCTTTCAAACCTTGGCCACCGATGCACCCGCCGCCAGCGCAGGCTTTCGCCTGACCCAAGCCAAGGGCGATGAAACCGGCGTGGTGATTTACCGGATGGTCGCCGCAGGCCCGTTGCCCAACGGGCAGACGCTGTCCAGCCCCGGTGTGCGTGGCGTGGTGTTTGTGACGCTGCAAACCGACGCTGCCGTGACGGCGCTGATTGGTAAAGCGCCGGCCTATCTGAATTGGTGCCTGGTGGATGTGAGCCCGACGATCGGGCGTGCCCGCCTGGCTGGCGCTCTGGGCTGCGAATCGGCCACCCCGGGGGATTTGGTGTTGCCCCGCCGCATCGCATTCGCGGGCCGGCAGTGGGAGTTGCGCGTCAGCGCCGTCAGTGCCAGCCTGCCGGGGACGCAGCGCTGGAGTCTCTGGTTCTTCTCCGTCGTGGGCTTGGTGGCTGTTGCGATGCTGAGTGCATTGCTGCTGACCATCACCGGCCGCGCACGGCGGGTGGAGCAAGCCGTGGCCGAGCGCACCGCAGATTTGATCCGTGAAGTCGAGGAGCGGCAACGCACCGAAGCTGCGCTGCGAGAAAGCGAAGAACGCATCCGCAATATCTTGGACCATGTGCCGCTGGGCATCATCTATGCCGATGTGGAAGGGGGAATTCGCGAAGCGAACCCTCAGCTGCGGCTCCAGCTGGGGTTTGACGCCATTGAACTGCACACCCGTTCCTTGGGCGCCCTGGCTCATCCCTCGGACCGCCAGGCGTTGGACGCCCTGATCCGCCGGATTCGGCGCGACCCCACCGGCTCGGTGCACCAGCGCCTGCGGCTGATGCGCTCGGACGGCCAAGTGGTCTGGATGCAGATGGGGCTGACGGCCCTGCGCAACCCGCAGGGCGAGGTCTGGCGTCTGGTAGGCGTGTTTGAAGACATCACCGAGCATCTGAAGCTGGCTGACGCAGAGCGGGCGCGGGAACACGCCGAGTCGGCCAGCCGTGCCAAGAGCGACTTTTTGTCCCGCATGAGCCATGAGTTGCGCACGCCCTTGAATGCCATTTTGGGCTTCACCCAACTGCTGGCACTCGACAAACAGCCTCCGCTGTCGCCTCGGCAGGCCGAACGGGCCGCCCAGGTCCAGCACGCCGGCTGGCACTTGCTGCACATGATTGACGACATGCTGGACCTGACTCGCATCGAGTCTGGCCACATGAAGTTAGAGCCTACGGCCGTCTCCCTGTCTGACATGCTGACGGAATGCTTGGCCATGGTGCAGCCCGCGGCTGAAATCCAAGGCATCCAACTGCTGCAGGAGTTCCCTCAGGGGCCGCTGCATGTGCTGGGCGACCGAACCCGGGTCAAGCAGATCCTGACCAATTTGTGCAGCAATGCGGTCAAGTACAACCGCCCTCAAGGGACGGTACGATGCGAGGTGCGCCGAGGCGGCGCCGGACAGGTGGAGATCCGTGTCCATGACAGCGGCTTAGGGCTCAACCCTGAGCAATTGGCCGGGCTGTTCCAACCTTTTAACCGCGCGGGCAGAGAGCACTCCACGATTGAAGGCACAGGGTTGGGCCTGGTGATCAGCCGCCGCTTGGCCGAGTTGATGGCTGGAACCTTGGTGGCCAGCAGCCAAGACCAACAGGGTTCCATCTTTACACTGACATTGCCTGAAGCGCGGGCGCCCCAGGGACAGGCGATCAGCGCCCAGGCCAGCGCTCGTGCGCAAGAAAGCTATTCCGCCAAGCGCGTGGTCTATGTGGAAGACAACGAGACCAATGCCGAGGTCATGAAGGGCGTGCTGTCGCGCCGCCCGCAAGTCTCTCTGAGCATTGCAGAAACGGGCGAGATGGGCTTGGCCACCATCTTGAGCGAGTTGCCCGACTTGGTGCTGCTGGACATGCAATTGCCGGACATGGATGGCCTGACGATCTTGCGCGCCTTGAGGGCCAACACCAGCACCCGGGATATCCCGGTGATGATGGTCTCGGCCGACGCGACAACGGTCAGCATTGAGCAAGCCTTCCGGGAAGGCGCGACCGATTACGTCACCAAGCCCCTGGACATTGGGATCTTTTTGGCGCAGTTGGATCAATTGCTGGAGCCCTCGACCCGGGGCTTGACCTCTGTTTAGCACTCCTTTCGGGAGAGTGCTAATATTGACGGAACCAATTCGGCCACACGGACTCTATCGTCACGATGAACACCTCTTTCAGCCCCAACGCCCTCTCGGTGCGCGACCCTTGGGCCATGGTGCCGTCGATCGGCAACTTGGACGCCTACATCAGCGCCGTCAATCGCATTCCTTTGCTGACGCCCGACGAAGAACTCAGCCTCGGCCGCCAACTGCGCGACCATGCTGACCTGGCTGCAGCCGGCCGGCTGGTGCTGTCGCACCTGCGGTTGGTGGTGTCAGTCTCGCGGCAGTACCTGGGCTATGGCTTGCCGCAAGGCGATCTGATCCAGGAAGGCAATGTGGGCCTGATGAAAGCCGTCAAGCGCTTTGACCCCGAACAAGGCGTCCGGCTGGTGAGCTATGCCCTGCACTGGATCAAGGCCGAGATCCATGAATACATCTTGAAGAACTGGCGCATGGTCAAGGTGGCGACCACCAAGTCCCAGCGCAAGCTGTTCTTCAACCTGCGCTCACTCAAGCAAGGCTTCAAGGGCGACGCGCTGGATGGCGATACCCACCGCAGCACCCTGTCGGCCGACGAGGTGGCGCAGGTGGCGCAAGGCTTGAACGTCAAGCCTGAAGAAGTCATCGAGATGGAAACGCGCATGGCTGGCGGCGATGTCGCCTTGGAGCCGCAAAGCGATGAGGGCGAGGAGGCTTTTGCGCCGATTGCTTATCTGTCGGACGTCTCCCAGGAGCCCACTCGGGTGCTGGAAGCGCGTGCGCGCGACGAGCTGTCGGGCGACGGCATCCAGCGTGCGCTGGAGGTGCTGGATGAGCGCAGCCGCCGTGTGGTGGAAGAGCGCTGGCTCAAGGTCAATGACGACAGCAGCGGCGGCATGACCCTGCACGAATTGGCCGCCGAGTACGGTGTGAGCGCCGAGCGCATCCGCCAAATCGAAGTGGCCGCGCTCAAGAAGATGCGCAAGGCCCTGGCACCGGCCTGAGCGTCATCAAGTCCTCAAGCGCCTGAGAGCAGGCGCTTGATGTCGTGCCCCAGAGCCTCTGGCCCGCTGCCATAGCGGCTGTACACCCGCACCCGACCTTGCGGGTCATACAAGTACGACGCCGCCGTGTGGTCCACGGTGTAGCTGGTCTCTGTCTTGCCTGGCACCTTGGCGTAAAACACCTTGAACTCTTTGGCCATGGCCGCAGTTTGCTCAGGCGTGCCGCGCAAGGCAATGTTGTCGGCACCAAAATTGCCGACATAGGCTTTCAGCAGCTCAGCAGTGTCGCGCTCGGGGTCCACACTCACAAAAACGGGCTGGACTTTGGCGCCATCGGCGCCCAGCTGCTTGCGCACTTCAGCCAGCTCCGCCAAGGTGGTTGGGCAGACATCCGGGCACTGGGTGTAGCCAAAAAAGACCACCACCACCTTGCCTTTGAAGTCCGCCAAGCTGCGCTTCTGCCCCGAGGCATCGGGCAAGGACAGCTCACGGGCGTACTCGGCCCCCGTGATGTCCACACCCTTGAAACCACCGCCAGCCGCCGCCGTGGGCTTGCTGCCATCACAGCCCACCAGCACACCAGCTCCAGCCGCCAGGGCTGCGCACAACATCAATCGTCTCATCTGAATATCCTGCTCAATGCAGCCAGGGGCTGAGGTAATGGTCGATCAGCAAGGCCGCAAACAGCAGCGAGAGGTGCCAGATCGAAAAGCGAAACGTGGCCCGGGCCAAGGCATCTGAGTACTGCCGCCACAGCTTGAAGGCATAGCCCATGAAGCCGAAACCCAGAATCACCGCACTGACCAGATAGATCCAACCGCTCATGCCATAGACAAAGGGCAGCAAAGTGCCGGCGAACAGCACGATGGTGTAGAGGAACACATGCAGCCGGGTGAACTCGGAGCCGTGGGTCACAGGCAGCATGGGCAGGCCAGACTGGCGATAGTCCTCCGCCCGGTACAGCGCCAGCGCCCAGAAGTGCGGCGGGGTCCACAGAAAGATGATGAGGCACAAGAGCCAGGCTTCGGGCCCGGCATCGCCACGCACTGCAGCCCAGCCCAGCACTGGCGGCATGGCGCCGGAGGCACCGCCGATGACGATGTTTTGCGGCGTCAGCGGCTTGAGCACCACGGTATACACAATGGCATAGCCGACAAAGGTGGCCAAGGTCAGCCACATGGTCAGCATGTTCGCGCCCCATGCCAGGATGATGCAGCCCAGACTGCACAAGACGGCAGAGAAGGTCAGCGTCAACGCGCGGGGCACATCGCCCTTGGCGGTGGGGCGCCATGCGGTGCGCTTCATGCGCTTATCGATCGCCTCTTCAATCAGGCAATTGAAGGCAGCCGCAGCACCGGCCACCAGCCAGATGCCCACCGTGGCCGAGAGCAACACACGCCAATCTGGCAGGCCTGGGGTGGCCAGCAACATGCCGATCACCGCGCAAAAGACGATGAGTTGCACCACCCGAGGTTTGGTCAACGCGTAGTACTGGGCCCAGCGCGACAGTGCGGGCGAGGAAGAGACTGCAGAAGTCGTCATGGCAGGCTGTGCAAAGGTTGGAGCGATCCTGTTTGCACATCAGATCGGATTGAAAGAGGGGCAGCGCGACTGCGCACCCACAAGGCGGTGAGCACGCCCACCATGGCCGCCGCGCCTGCGGTGTGCATCAAGGCTGCTAACAAGGGCCATTGCAACACCACATTGGCCATGCCGCTGCCGACTTGCCACAGCAAGAGTCCGACCAAGGCGAAGGCCCAGGGTCGAGTGTCTGGCGCACGATGCAAACCCCAGGCCAATGCCAGCAGCAGCGCAACCACCACCAAGGCGAACAAACGATGAACCCAATGAATGGCTACCAATGCTGCACTGGGCAAGAAGCCGCCCTCGGCTGTACGTCCTAACTCTCGCAGAAGCTCGAAGCCCGCAGCAAAGTCCATCTGCGGCCACCATTGACCATTGCAGGAGGGAAAGCCTTGGCAAGCCAACACCGCATAGTTGGTGCTGACCCAGCCCCCCAATGCCATCTGGAAAAAGACAGCCAATAAGCTGACAGGCACCCAAGCCTTGGTCACCGCAGGCAGTGGCAGGGCTCGACCCAGATAGGCTTCTCGTTGACGGACTAGCAGAGCCAGCAGGACCGCACCCCCCAAAAGATGCAAGGTCACGATGGCCGGATAGAGTTTGAGCACCACCGTGTATTTACCGAACAAGCCTTGGATCAGCACCCAGACAAGAGTGGCTGTGGCCCACCAAGGGCTGAGCTGCAGCCTGCGGCGCTCCATCCAAGCCAAGGCCGTCATCACCACGATCAATGCACCGACCAGCATGGCCAAGTAGCGGTGGATCATCTCGATCCAGGCCTTGCTCCAGGTCACCGGCCCGGTGGGCTGCGCAGTTTGGGCGGCGTGAATGTCATCACGGGCGGCCAGGGGGCTGACTTCCCCATAGCAGCCGGGCCAGTCAGGGCATCCCAGGCCGGAGTCTGAGAGACGGGTGAAGGCCCCAAACACGATCAGGTCAAAGGTTAGAAACAGCGTCAATGAGGTCAGGGCGATCAACCGCTGCGCCCGAGAAGCCCCCGGCTTGCGAGCCCAAATCCAGGCCAGCGGCACGGCCGCCATGAGCAGCACCAAGCCGAGCAAGCGTGCCCAGGTCAACGCGTCCATGCTCTGCCAGCTCATGGTTGGCGACCTGCCCTGTCCCAGAAGGCGGAGGCCTTGAGCAGACGCTCCAAGTCCTTCTTGAAGCGAATCGGATCGGGCTGCGCCGGGGTGCGCATCATCCATTCACCCATCGGGTCGATCACGAAGAGATGTTCGTGGAAGGCTTTGCCTTCCCCTGCGCTCAACCAAGCCTGCAAATCCGCCGCTGGCACACGCAGCACGGTGACCGGAGGCTGCGCCTGCATTGCTGCCAATACGGCCGGCGGAACCGCTGCATCGTCAGTGATGAGCCAGAGCTTTTCGACGCGGTCCCTTTCGCGGCCCATCATCTCGCGCAATTGGCGTTGCTGATAGAGACGCGTTTCGCATTGGGCGTCGCAGGCGCCAGACGACACCACCGTCAGCAACCATTGGCCTTTTAACGACTTTGACGCCACGGGCTCACCTTGCAGGGTCTTCAGCGGCAGCGCCTCTGGCATGCTCCGTGTGGGCTGAATCAGCGTGGCGTAGTTACTTCTGGGCTCAGGCCTGACGACGTAGTAGAGGAAGTAAGAAACGATCACCGGCGCGGCACAGGCCAAAAGCACCAAGAGCAAGGTGATGCGACCGCGACCGGGCTTGGGCAAGCTGGGTGGCTCCACCGCGTGAACGGTGAGAGCCACGGCTTCGGTGAGCTTATCGGTGGCGTCGGGGGCGGATGATTTGGAACCAGACATAGAGGCCTGCGATCATGGCGCAGAAGGTGAACCACTGGCCTGCGTAGCCGTAGTGTTTGTGAACGTCCACTGCGGGGACGGGCCAATCGCGCAACAAGCCATCGCCTTCGGGACCAACGGTCTGCTGCACAGAAAAAGGTTTCAAGCTCAGCGCCATCTCTTGCGCATACGCTTGGGCGTCTAGATTTTGCCGGATCGCGCCGGGAGCGTCCTCACCCAGCTGCGTCAGCCGCGATGGCCAGGGGGCCATTCGTCCTTGGAGCTCGACCTCGCCCGCCGGCGTGGGGACTGTCGGCAGTCGAGTGCGATCTAACTGGTCTCGGGGCACCCAGCCCCGCTGCACCAGCACGGCGCTGCCGTCCGGCAGACTCAAGGGGGTCATCACGAAAAAGCCCGGCCGCCCACGCATTTGCCGGTTGTCCAAAAACACCGTCGCAGACGCTTGCCAGCGCCCGCGCAAGTTCACCGGCCGGTGCCACTGTGTCTGGGCTTCTTCAGCGTTGAGAGGCAACTGAGAGGCGCTCAAGGGCACAGCCTGCGCCTGCGCTTCAATGGCCGCTTGCAGCGCCAGCTTTTGCTGGGCGCGGTCCAACTGCCAAAACCCCAACCTGCCGGTGATCAACATCATCACCACCGCAGCCAGGGCCACCACTACCTTGCCTGCGCGGCCAAGTCGCAGAGGTGCAGATGTACCCGTCATGCGCTGACCCTGACGATGGAATAATGACTGCCCATGAAGACCTTGATTGTGTTGGCGCTTCTCGCCATTGTGGCCGCTCTCGCAGGCGGCGGCCTGTTCATGTTGCGCAAGCGTTCCACAGACGCCAGCGGGCGCGACAGCCGCATGGCTTGGGCGCTGGCCATGCGGGTGGGCTTGTCGGTTTGCCTTTTCTTGTTTGTGCTGTTTTCGTATTGGATGGGTTGGATCCGACCCACCGGCATACCAACAGGGCATTGAACACCGTCAATAAAAACGCCGCGTCACAACGCGGCGTTTTTGTCAGGGCACCCCTGCCGGGGCGCCTCTGGCTTACATCCAGTACACGATCAGGTACAGACCCAACCACACCACGTCCACGAAGTGCCAGTACCAAGCGGCACCTTCAAAACCGAAGTGGTGCTTGGAGTTGAAGTGGCCTTTGGTCAGGCGCAAGGTGATGAACAGCAACATCAGCATGCCCACGAACACGTGGAAGCCGTGGAAGCCTGTGAGCATGAAGAACGTGGAACCGTAGATGCCGGACGTGAGCTTGAGGTTCAGGTCGTTGTAGGCATGCATGTACTCATAGACTTGGAAGCCCAGGAAGACCACGCCCAACAGCACGGTGATCCACATCCAGAAAATGGTCTTGCTGCGCTTGTCAGCCAGCAAAGCATGGTGGGCAATCGTCAAGGTCACGCCAGAGGTCAACAGCAGCGCCGTGTTGATCGTCGGGATGGGCCAGGGGCCCATGGTCGAGAACGCGTCAACCGTGCCAGCAGGTGAGGCTGTAGCACCCGCAGCCGCACTGGGCCAAATAGCTTTGAAGTCAGGCCACAGCAACTGATGATCGATATTGCCCAACATCGGCACGGAGTGCACTCGGGCCCAATAAAGTGCCCCGAAGAAGGCCGCGAAGAACATCACTTCCGAGAAGATGAACCAGCTCATGCTCCAACGGAAAGAGACGTCAATGCGATCGGAGTACTGGCCGCCCTCGCTCTCACGGATCGCATCACCAAACCACTGGTAAAGGGTTGCGAGCCAAATGATCATGCCTGCGGCCAGAGAGTACGCCCCCCAGCCAGCGCCATTGATCCACTGCCCTGCGCCCAAGATGACGAAGAACAGGCCCAAAGCGGCCATCGCGGGGTGGCGGGAGGGCCCCGGAACAAAGTAGTACGGCGTCCCGCCGTGATTGCTGACTGCGGACATGGTTCTCGCTCTCCTCGTCACCTAAAAACACTGAAAAATCGTGTGCGAAACATGCGGCCTCAAGCGGCCACACCACTGCCCACGATCCAATTCACTAAAACAATGATCGACACCACGAACACCACTGCGCCCAAGACACCCGCAATGACGACGTGAATCGGATTCAGCTTGGCCACATCTTGGGCGTGATCAGCGCCTCGGCGCACCCCAAAAAAGGACCAAGCGACAGCACGCAAGGTGCCGACAAAACTGCCTTTGCGGGCCACGGCTTCTTGAAGGCCATTGCCAGAGTCCTTCACAGACGCACCTCTTGAGCGGTGCTGACTGCTGCGGTCTTGCCGGTGGGCGCCGGGGGCGTCTTGCCACCGACTTCAAAGAAGGTATAGGACAGTGTGATGGTGGTCACGTCCTTAGGAATCTTGGGGTCGATGTAGAACACCACGGGCCATTGCTTTTTCTCGCCGGCCGACAAGGTGTACTCATTGAAGCAGAAGCACTCCACCTTGAAAAAATGGGGCGCCGCCTGATGTGGCGCGTAGCTGGGGATGGCCTGCGCTGCCATCGTGCGGTTCTGCATGTTTTGAAACTCATACATGACCGTCGCCAACTCACCCGGATGCACCGTGACTGCGTTGACAGCAGGCTTGAACTCCCAGGGCCCGCGTGCGTTGGCGTCAAACTCCACCGTGATCGTGCGTTGACGGTCGACCTGCGTGTTCTCAGGCCGTGCACCTCGGGCTACCCCACCACTTTCGGACAGCGTCAAGACATTGATGCCTAACGCGTCACAAATGTGCCTGTAAAGCGGCACCAAGGCGTAGCCAAAGGCAAACATCATGGTCACCACCACGCAGAGCTTGCCCACCATCTGGAGGTTGGCCTTGCGTCGTGACAAAAAACCAGACATGCGATAGCCCTTGAAGACGCTGTCGGTCAGTGCGAGCCAGTCATGGCGATCTTGGCAATGAAGCCAAGACCCAGCACCAAGGCCACCGAAGCCAAGATCAACGCCAAGCGGATGTTGGCCCGACGCTGTTCTGGAGATTGACGCATGGTGTGGGTCGCCCTTCGTTCACTCGATTCAGCCGATGACCTTGGTCGCGGTCACATCCAGCTTGGGTGGGTTCTCAAAAGTATGGAAGGGTGCGGGCGAGGGCACTTCCCACTCCAAGCCTTCTGCGCCTTCCCAGGGCTTTTGCGGGGCCTTTTCGCCCTTGCCCATCATCATGGGCAGCACAACGAAGACGAAGAAGTAGACCTGCATCAAACCGAAACCCAGGGCGCCGACAGATGCAATCGCATTGAAGTCAGCGAACTGCATGGGGTAGTCGGCGTAGCGACGTGGCATGCCGGCCAGGCCGAGGAAGTGCATGGGGAAGAAGGTGATGTTGAAGAAGATCAACGAACCCCAGAAGTGCAGCTTGCCGCGGAACTCGGAGTACATCACGCCCGTCCACTTGGGGCCCCAGTAGTACACACCGGCAAACAGCGCGAACAAGGAACCCGCCACCAGCACATAGTGGAAGTGCGCCACCACGTAGTAAGTGTCTTGCAACTGCTGGTCCACCGGCGCCATCGACAGGATCAAGCCCGTGAAGCCGCCCATCGAGAACACGAAGATGAAGCCCACCGCCCACAACATGGGGGTCTCGAAGGTCATGGAGCCCTTCCACATGGTGGCGACCCAGTTGAAGATCTTCACGCCCGTTGGCACCGCGATCAACATCGTCGCGTACATGAAGAACAACTGACCGGTCACCGGCATGCCCGTGGTGTACATGTGGTGCGCCCACACGATGAAGGACAGGATGGCGATCGAAGACGTGGCATAAACCATGGAGGTGTAGCCAAACAGCTTCTTACGGGCAAAGGCCGGGATGATGGCACTGATGATGCCGAAGGCCGGCAAGATCATGATGTACACCTCGGGGTGACCGAAGAACCAGAAGATGTGCTGGTACATGATCGGGTCGCCGCCACCCGCCGGGTTGAAGAAGTTGGTCCCGAAATGGCGATCGGTCAGCGTCATGGTGATGGCGCCAGCCAACACCGGCATCACAGCGATCAGCAAGTAGGCCGTGATCAACCAAGTCCAGGCAAACAAAGGCATCTTCATCAAGGTCATGCCCGGTGCGCGCATGTTCAACACCGTCACGATGATGTTGATCGAGCCCATGATGGAAGAGGCGCCCAGGATGTGCATGGCAAAAATACCGGCATCCATCGAGGGGCCCATCTGCAGCGTCAGCGGAGCGTACAAGGTCCAGCCTGCAGCAGGAGCACCACCGGGCATGAAGAACGACGCCACGAGCATGATGGCCGCAGGAATCATCAGCCAGAAGCTGAAGTTGTTCATGCGGGCAAAGGCCATGTCAGAGGCGCCAATCTGCAGTGGGATCATCCAATTGGCGAAGCCCACGAAGGCCGGCATGATGGCCCCGAACACCATGATCAGACCATGCATGGTCGTGAACTGGTTGAACTGCTCAGGGTTGAAGTACTGAAGGCCTGGCTGGAACAGTTCAAGGCGGATGAACAGCGCCAGCAGGCCACCGATCATCAGCATGGTGAACGCGAACAGCAGATAAAGCGTACCGATGTCTTTGTGGTTGGTCGCAAAGACCCAACGGCGCCAGCCGTGTGGAGCCCCATGATCGTGGTGATCATGGTCGTGACCGTGAGCCCCGTGGTGGTCGAGAACAGCACTCATGACGTTTCCTCTTCAGATATCCAGGGGGTGATCACTTGCGAGCCGCAGCGACCTCGGAAGGCTGCATGACTTGACCCGTCTTGTTGCTCCAAGAATTCTTGGTGTAGGTGATCACGGCCGCAATTTCGGTATCAGACAACTGCTTCCATGCAGGCATCGCGCCGTTGTTTTGGCCGTTCAGCAAGACACCCAACTGCTTGGTCTTGTCAGCATCCAAGACGAGTGCCGAAGCGTCCAGCGCCTTGATCGGGCCTGCACCTTTGCCATCAGCCTTGTGGCAGACCGCGCAGTTGGCGGCATAAACCTTCTCGCCACGAGCAACCAAGGCTTCTTGCGTCCAGACTTTGTTGGGGTCATCTGCCTTGGCGGCCATCTTCTTCTTTTCGGCATCGACCCACTTGGAGTAATCCTCGGCGGACAAGACCTTCACGTGGATAGGCATGTAGGCGTGCTCTTTGCCGCACAACTCCGCACATTGGCCGTAGTAATCGCCAGGCTTCTGAGCCTTGAACCATGTGTCACGAACGAAGCCAGGAATCGCATCTTGCTTCACCGCAAAGGCGGGCACCATCCAAGCGTGAATCACGTCGCTGGCGGTGGTGATGATGCGGATTTTCTTGTCTACCGGCACGACCAAGGGGTTATCAACCTTGAGCAGATAGTTGTCGCCCTGAGGCTTGCCAGCATCGGAGAGTTCGCGCTGGGTGGGGTCCAGTGCCGACAAGAAGGCAATGCCCTCGCCCTCACCTTTCAGGTAGTCGTAGCCCCACTTCCACTGATAGCCGGTGACCTTGATGGTCATGTCAGCATTGCTGGTGTCCTTTTGCTGCACCACGGTCTTGGTGGCCGCAAAACCCATGGCTGTGACGATGAGGAAAGGAACAATGGTCCAGAGAATTTCAACCGTCACGCTCTCGTGAAAGTTGGCCGGCTTGTGACCGAGCGATTTGCGATGTTTGAGGATGGAATAGAACATCACCCCGAACACCAATACGAAGATGATCAAGCAGACCACCATCAGCCAGTAGTGCAATGACTGCACATCACTTGCGATCTGAGTCACGGGCGGGTGCAGATCCAACTGATTGACGGCCGGGCCACCAGGCAGGTCATTGACCGCCCACGCCGCCCCACCAGCCAAAGTGGCGGCGATGGCCATCGCGCCACTGGCGATACGCTTTTGCAGTGTTGTCATCATCATCGTTGTCGTCAGTTGATTTCTAGACCCGTCCGGCCCAGGCCGGTGATTGGCCGCTGCTCGGTACAACCACGGCGCTAGGCCGTGATAAACATCAATCGCAGGTACACCATGGCACTCAGAGCAATCCCCAAGTCAGCCAGAGGGATTCTCGCTAGGTCTTGGAACACCCCTCCCCAAGAGAAACCCTGAGGGAGTGAGCACAAACAACGCTCTGGAACGCTGCGTACCTGATAGATATCAATCAGGAAATTCTATCTGCTCCGATTGGCCCTATGGCCGCTTGCGCAACATCAATTTCATGTCATCCAGAGGGATGCGGGTATCTGCTGATAGGGTCGGCCCTCGGTCTGCAGCCCTGAAGGCGTGGCCGTAAACCAATTCAAGCTGAAGGGGAATGCGTCCGTTCGCGTCAGCCTGGCGCTTGAGGGCCGACTTGAGCTCCGTCAACCATGTCCGGGAGCGCAGCCCGGCGAAGCGGCCAGGGCTGAGGTTCATGCCTATCTCACGCAGCTCCTGCAGCAAGGCCTCCGGCGTGGCGTAGTGCAAGGTCAAGATTTCTTGGTCCATCACCGGGTCTGCAAAGCCCGCCTCGACCAGCATATCGCCCAAATCATGCATGTCGGTCAAAGGCGCATGGGGCTCGCCCCAGCCACACTCGGCATACAGCGCGCGAAGGCTCGGCAAGGACCCTGGACCCAAGGTGGTGAACATCACAAAACTGTCAGCCGCCATGGCAGCTCGCCATTGACGCATCACCGCCAAGACATCGGGCTCTAAATGAAGCCCCATATTGCTCCAGAGCATCTGGGCCTGACTACCGGCCGCCATAGACGGGGACATCCAGCGCTCGTGAGCACCCCTCCCCGCCAGCCGACGCCACCATGGCGCTGGCACGAGCGCTTGCTCAGCGTCGCGCACATACAGCACGCGCGCCTGAGGGCTGGCCTTGGCCAGTGTGCCTGACGGCAGAGGCGCGTCTGGCGACCAGTCCATCACCACCGCGGGTTGCCGCTTGATGAAACTGAGCCGCTCGGCCATACGCGAGGCGGCCTCCTGGTGCAACCACGGTGAATCAGCTGCGTGGGCCAAACGACGCTTCACGCGCGCGGCGGCCACCACATCGACGCGCGCCAAAGGCGCATCAGGAGAGCGAGAGACAGACATTCGCGGCAGTATATTGAGGCTCTCGCATTGTCGTCGTCACGGTGCGCCATGCCCCTGCTGCCACGTCACTTCCCTACGCGCTGTGCCCTGTGTGCCTGTTGGTCTACACACGCACTGTGCAGCGCCTGTGTCGCCAGGTATGCCCAATGTCAGCAACGCTGTCACAGCTGTGGCATCCCGGTCCCAGAGGACGTTCAGCGGTGTGGTGCTTGCCTGCTGAACCCGCCGCCCTTTGCACGGACGATCGTGGCCGTGGACTACGCCCACCCCTGGACAGGCTTGATTCAAGCGCTGAAGTTCAACGACGGCTGTGAGTTGGCCCCGCCCTTGGCCGAGCTGATGGCCCAGCGCGTGACGAGCTGCGGCGCGTCTGCTGACTTGCTGGTGGCCCTGCCGCTCCATGAGGAGCGTCTGCGCAGCCGGGGCTTCAACCAATCTTGGCTGTTGGCACAAGCACTGGGCCGCCAGTTGGGCTTGCCCGCGACTGCCAAGGCATTGACGCGTTGGCGCCGAACCGAGCACCAGGTCGCATTGGGTCACCGCGAACGCCGCCTCAACGTGCAGGGCGCCTTCATGCCAGATCCGCTGCACGGCCGCCAACTCGAAGGCCAACACATCGCATTGATTGACGACGTCATGACCACGGGGGCCACCTGTCATGCCGCCTGCATGGCGGCCCTAGAGGGCGGTGCAGCCCGTGTCAGCTTGTGGCTGCTGGCGCGCACACCCCAGCCCATCGACGCAGACTCCAGCGACAATCCACCGCATGTTTCGCATCGTTTTGGTTCAGCCTGAGATCCCGCCGAACACCGGCAACATCATCCGCTTGGCCGCCAATACCGGCTGCAGCCTGCACCTGATCGAACCCCTGGGCTTCGACATGGACGACAAGCATCTGCGCCGTGCCGGCTTGGATTACCACGAGTACGCCCCAGTCCGCCGCCATGCCGGTTGGGACGCATTTTTGGCGGCAGAGCAGCCCAACGCCTCGCGGATGTTTGCCTTCACCACCAAAGGCAGCCAACTGCTGGGCGAGATGCGCTGGCAAGCGGGCGACACCTTGGTGTTTGGTCAGGAGACCGCAGGCCTGCCGCCCGCCCTGCGCGAACAGTTCCCCGCCGGCCAGCGGGTGCGCCTGCCCATGCGAGAAGGCCAGCGCAGCTTGAACCTCAGCAACGCGGTGGCCGTAGCCGTGTTTGACGCTTGGCGCCAATGTGGCTGGGAAGGCGGCAGCTAGGAGCGTGGGCGCCGCCTCAGGTCTCCATCGAGCCGAGACCCTTAAAAGACCTCTGAGCGAGCCTCGCGCTGCATCAGCTGCCCGACGGCCGCTCGAGGGCTCAATCTGCCCGTTAGCACATCTTGCACCGCAAAGGTCAGCGGCATCTCCACGTTCAAGCGCTGCGCGGTCGCCACCACCGTGGCGGCGCTGTAAACGCCTTCTGCGACATGGCCCAAGGTGGCCAAGGTGTCGGCCAAGCTCTGGCCTTGGGCCAACAACAAGCCGACCCGGCGATTGCGTGAGAGATCACCCGTGGCGGTCAGCACCAAGTCGCCCAATCCCGCCAAGCCCATGAAGGTGGCCGGCTGCGCACCCAAGGCCACACCCAAGCGCGTCATTTCGGCCAAGCCCCGGGTGATCAGGGCGGCACGCGCATTCAGCCCCAGCCCAAGACCATCGGCAATGCCCGTGGCAATGGCCAGCACGTTCTTGACAGCGCCACCCACCTCAACCCCGATCGGGTCCGGCGAGGTATAGACCCGCAACGCGCCGTGATGAAAGGCCTCAACGGCGGCGTCGGCCAACGCTGGGTCTGGGCTCGCCGCCACCAGCGCGGTGGGCAAGCCTGCAGCCACTTCTTGCGCAAAGCTCGGGCCGGACAGCACACCGGCCGCCATGTCTGGCTGGACCTGCGCGGCAATCTGGTGGCCCAGCAAGCCCGTCGCGGCCTCAAAACCCTTGCACAACCAGAAAACGCGGCACCCGGCATCCAGCGACATCAAGGTGCTGCGCAAGGCCGACATGGGCGTCCCGATGACGACCAAGCCACCCCGCCGTGCATGCGCCACTGCCGCAGCGGCATCAGAGCTCACTTGCAGGGCGTCTGGCCAGGCCGCATCAGGCAAATAGCGGGTGTTGCGGCGCGCCGTGCGCATGGCCTCAGCCTGGGCAGCGTCCCGCGCCCACAACAGCACTTCATGGCGCTGGGCCGCAGCGACCGCCAAAGCGGTGCCCCACGCGCCAGCGCCCAACACGGCCACCCGCATGGTCGTCAGGCGATTCAGTTCGCGCCGTTGCCGGCTTGAGCCTGTTGCTGGGCTTCAAACATGGCTTGGAAGTTGACTTCCGCCAAGAGGATGGGCGGGAAGCCGGCGCGCGTGCAGACATCCGAGACGATGGCGCGCAAATAAGGGTAAATGGTTTGGGGGCACACCACACCCAAGATAGCCTGGACTTGATCTTCGGGGAAGTTGCGAATCTCGAAGATACCGGCTTGCTTGGCTTCGATCAGGAACATGGTGCGGTCACCGACCTTGGTGGTCACGGTCGCTGTCACCGAGGCTTCAAACACGCCCTCAGCAATCGCTTCAGCGGCCATGCCCAATTGGATGTCGACCTGAGGCTGGGCTTGCTCCAACAAGATTTGCGGTGAATTCGGTTGCTCCAGCGACAAATCCTTCAGGTACATGCGCTGCAACTGAAACACGGGGGACTGATCTTGTTCGGCCATGATGCGTACTCAACAAAAAAACAAAAAGCCCGCGTCCCTCAAGCAACGCGGGCGGCACTTCGGCATTATCACGCAGCCACAGAGCCCCTCTGGCTCCGTGTTCACCCCACATCAAGGGGTGTGCGTCAGGCCTGCAGCAGCGGCAACAAGCCGCCCTTCTGGTCCAGGGCGATCAGGTCATCGCAACCGCCCACGTGGGTGTCACCGATGAAGATCTGCGGCACCGTACGGCGGCCCGTGATGGCCATCATGTGATCTCGCTGCGCCGGGTCCAAGTCCACACGCACCTCTTGAATGGCCGTCACGCCGCGCTGCTGCAGCAGCGCTTTGGCGCGCACGCAGTAGGGGCAGACTTGGGTGGTGTACATCAGAACGGCGCTCATAAGGGCTCTCTTTGGCTCAATGGGGAGAGGGGCGGATTGTCTGCCCGGTCACAAGACCCGGCTGCAAGCACGGACTTGCTCAGCGAGCGCCCGTCTCCACCGGCAGGCCAGCCTCGCGCCAGGCCTTCATGCCACCGGCCAGGGCGTCGGCTTTCTCGTAGCCTGCCTTGCGCAACTGGGCCACGGCCCGGCGTGAACGCATGCCGCTGGCGCAGACCACCACCAAGGGTAGGTTTTTGTTGCTGGGCAGTTCTTTGGCGCCCTCCAGTTTGGCCAGCGGAATGCTGCGTGCGCCCGTGATGTGGCCCGCTTCAAACTCGGCGGGCTCGCAGACATCAATCACCACGGCCTTCTCGCGGTTCATCAGGCGCACAGCCTCATTCGGCGCCACGCCGCCACCGGCCCCACCCACCAAAGTGGGCCACAGCAGCAGGCCCCCAGAAACCAGGGCCACGGCCACGAGCGACCAGTTTTCAAGCAAGAAGGAAAGCATGGGAAGGTGTGTCAGAGCGGAGAAAGGGCGGATTATAGAATTCGCCCCGGCGCCAAGGACCTCGCTTGGCACCTCCCCCTCCCCTCTATCCCCACCTGCGACCCTCTGGTCCGCGCTGCCACCATGTACAAGCTTGTTCTGATCCGTCACGGCGAATCCACCTGGAACCTTGAAAACCGCTTCACCGGCTGGACCGATGTCGAGCTGACCGACACCGGCGTTGCCCAGGCCAAGGCCGCAGGCGCTCTGCTCAAGGCTGAAGGCTATGAGTTTGATGTGGCCTACACCTCGGTGTTGAAGCGCGCCATCTGGACACTCTGGCATTGCCTGGACGCGATGGACCGCACTTGGCTGCCGGTGGTCAAAGACTGGCACCTCAATGAGCGCCACTACGGCGCCTTGCAAGGCTTGAACAAAGCCGACATGGCCAAGCAATACGGCGATGAACAAGTGCTGATCTGGCGCCGCAGCTACGACACCCCGCCGCCCGCGCTGGAGGCCGGCGACAGCCGCAGCGAGCGGCGTGATCCACGCTATGCGGCCCTGAACCCCAGCGATGTGCCGCTGACCGAGTGCCTCAAAGACACGGTCGCGCGCGTCATCCCCTTCTGGAACGACACCTTGGCGCCCGCCATCCGCTCGGGCCAGCGCTTGGTGATCGCCGCGCACGGCAACTCCATCCGCGCCTTGGTGAAGTATCTGGACGACATTGGTGATGCGGACATCGTGGGCGTGAACATCCCCAACGGCATCCCCATGGTCTATGAGTTGGACGCCAACCTCAAGCCCATCAAGCGCTATTACCTGGGTGACGCGGAAGCGGCCGCCAAAGCAGCAGCGGCTGTCGCCAGCCAAGGCAAGGCTTAAGGCTTAAGCACGATCCAACACCGCCTGCATCTCTTGCTGCAGGTGGGCGGCCAAGGCACGGCGGTCCGCGTGTGCCGTGGCTTGGGCGGGCAATACCACCACCTCCACGCTCAAGCCCTGCGCACTGAGCACCCGCCACACGCTTTGCAGCAAGGTGGTCTCACCAATGAACTGAGCCGCCGTGGCAAAGCGTTCGGTGGGGCTGTGAAAACGCAGCACGGCAGGCTGGATGGGCGCCTCCACCGCAATCGCTGCTTGCAGCAAATTGGCATGCACGGGCAGCATCTGCGGGCCTGGGCCGGTTGTGCCTTCTGGGAAGACGGCCACCGTGCCGCCCTGCTGCAAGGTCTCGGCGACATGGTGGACCACCCGCATCGCGTCGCGCTTGCGCTCCCGTTCGATGAAGACCGTGCCGATGCTGCGGGCCAGCCAGCCCAGCAAAGGCCAGCGCAGCATGTCCGCCTTGGCCACAAAGCGGGCCTCCGGGCAGGCGGCATGCAAGGCGGGAATGTCCAGCCAAGAGACGTGATTGGCGATCAGCAAAGTGCCATGCCCGCGCGCCTGACCTTGTACGTTAAAGCCCAAACCTGCCACCCGCAGCGTGCCCAAGCTCCAGGCCCGCACATAGTCGGCACGCTGGGACGCCGACCAAGCCGGAAAGCGCCAGGCCACCACCGCCATGCCCGAGAACAAGTGCAGGGTGAGGCGAAGCAGGCGCCACAGCACCCGAACCAAGTTCAGCACAGTGTCAGCCCCGCTGTGAATCGCTGCCGCAAGACCCCATCACCTCACTCATGCGGCCTGATAGGCCACCGAGCCCGCCACCAAGGTGGTGCGGACCTTGCCCGGCAAGGCCGTGCCCGTGACGCTGAAGTCAAAGGGCGTGTGCTTGCCTTGGCTGCGCAGGGCTGCAGGCGTGACTTGCCAAATGGCGGCAGGGTCGAACACGCACACATCGGCCACCCCCCCTTCAGTCAGGCGGCCTGCGCTGCTGGCCAGTGAGCCCAGGGCATCGCCCAAGACCCGAACAGGTTCACAGGTGATGCGGGCCAAGCTTTGCGCGGTGCTCAGGCCCGCTTCTTGGCCCCACTTGAGCGTCATGCTCAGCAGCAGCTCCAAGCCCGTCGCTCCAGGCTCTGCCTCACCAAAGGGCAGGGTCTTGGCGTCTTCATCCACGGGGGTGTGATCGGAGACCAGCGCATCAAGGGTGCCATCGGCCAAGCCGGCACGCAGCGCGTCGCGGTCCGCGGCTTGGCGCAGCGGTGGGGTCAGGCGCATGGCCGACTGGAAGAAGCCGATATCCACATCCGTCAGATGCAGGGAGTTGATGCTGACATCGGCGGTGATGGGCAGGCCCTCCGCCTTGGCGCGGCGCACCAGCGCCACCCCAGCGGCGCTGGAGAGGCGGCAGAGGTGAACGCGGGCGCCAGTGATGCGCACGAGTTCCAAAATCGTGTGCAGGGCAATGGTCTCTGCCGCCACTGGCACGCCAGACAGGCCCAGACGCGTGGCCACCGAGCCGCTGGCCGCCACGCCCTTGCCCAGCCAGGCATCTTGGGGCCGCAGCCAGACGGTGTAGCCATGGGTCGCCGCGTACTGCAAGGCTCGCATCAGCACCACGGTGTCGCGCACCGGGGCTTCGGCCTGAGAGAAGCCGACGCAGCCGGATTCGGTCAGCTCGGCCATTTCGGTCAGGGCTTCGCCGGCCAGGCCTTTGGTTAAAGCGCCCAGGGGGAAGAGCCGGCACAGGCTGAGCTTGCGGGCTCGGAACTTCAGCATATCCACCAAGCCGGGCTCATCCAGCGCCGGGTCGGTGTCGGGTGGGCAGACCAAGCTGGTCACGCCCCCAGCCGCCGCCGCATTGAGCTCGCTCTCCAACATGCCTTCATGCTCGTGGCCAGGCTCACGCAGGCGGGCCGACAAATCCACCAAGCCTGGCGCCACCACGCAGCCGCTGGCGTCAATGGTTTGGCTGGGCTTGAAGTCGGGCGAGACGCGGCCGATGCTGAGGATGCGCCCGGCGGCAATGGCCACATCGGCCGCTTCATCGCGGCCTGTCGCTGGGTCCACCACGCGGCCGTTCTGGATCAGGATTTTCATGGTCTTGTTCTCTCCCGAACTTAGGCTTCGTTACCGGCAATGATGGACATCACCGCCATGCGGACGGCAATGCCAAAGGTCACCTGCGGCAGGATCACACTGTGGCCGCCATCGGCCACCGCCGAGGCGATCTCCACGCCCCGGTTGATGGGGCCGGGGTGCATGACGATGGCATCGGGCTTGGCCAGCGCCAGCTTGTCGTCCGTCAGGCCATAGGTCTTGAAGAACTCACCCGCCGAGGGCAGCATCGCGCCGCTCATGCGCTCGTTTTGCAAACGCAGCATGATGATCACGTCGGCATCTTTGATGCCTTCGCGCATGTCGTGGCAGACACGCACACCCATCTCGCGCAGATCACCCGGCACCAGGGTCTTGGGGCCGACCGCCCGGATGTCCGGCACGCCCAGCGTGGTCAAGGCATGGATGTCCGAGCGGGCCACGCGCGAGTGCACGATGTCGCCGACGATGGCCACGCTGAGCTGGCTGAAGTCCTTCTTGAAATGCCGGATGGTGTACATGTCCAGCAGCCCTTGCGTGGGGTGGGCATGGCGGCCGTCGCCGGCGTTCACCACATGCACATGCGGCGCGCAATGTTGGGCGATCAGGTAGGGTGCGCCGCTCTCGGAGTGCCGCACCACGAACATATCGGCGTGCATGGCGCTCAAGTTGGCAATCGTGTCGAGCAGGCTCTCGCCTTTGGAGGCGCTGCTCTTGGCAATGTCCAGGTTGATCACGTCGGCGCTCAAGCGCTTGGCCGCAATCTCAAAAGTGGTGCGGGTACGGGTGCTGTTCTCGAAGAACAGGTTGAACACGCTCTTTCCCCGCAGCAGCGGCACCTTCTTGACCTCACGGTCATTCACCGACAAAAACGTACCCGCGGTATCGAGGATGTGGGTCAGCACCGCCTTGGGCAGGCCCTCAATGGAGAGCAGGTGAATCAGCTCGCCATGGCTGTTGAGTTGGGGGTGTCGTCGGGAGAGCATGGGCTCAGTGCTCCTCGGTCAGGTTGAAGCTCAGGCGTCCTTCTTCAGTACGGCTGAGCGAAAGTCGCTGGGTCGTCGGCAGGGCCACACGCGCTGCCGCAAAGGCGGCCGCAATGGGCAACTCGCGCCCGCCCCGGTCCACCAGCACGGCCAACTGCACACTGGCAGGGCGGCCGTAGTCATACAGCTCATTGAGCACCGCGCGGATGGTGCGGCCGGTGAAGAGCACATCGTCCACCAGAAGGATGTGGCTGCCTTCAATGGCGAAGGGCAGGTGCGTGGCGTCAGTCCCGGAGGCCAAGCCACGCGCCCCAAAGTCGTCGCGGTGCAAGGTGCTGCTGATCACACCGGGTGTGCCGGCCAGCCCCAAGTCGGCCTGCAGGCGCTCTGCCAGCCACGCTCCACCGGACCACACGCCGACCAACACCGTCTGCGGGGTCATCAAGGGCCGCACACCGCGCAGCAGCTCCGCGTAGAGGGCTTCGGCGTCCAGGGTCAGGGTACTCATAGTCCAAGCTCTCGGAAAAATTGATCGAGGATCAGCACCGCCGAGGCGGCATCAGCATCTTGGGCCCCAGCAGCCAGGGCCTCGGTGGTGGTGTAGCGCTCATCCACCTCGAACACAGGCAGGCAAAAGCGCCCGGTCAACTGATTGGCAAAGCGGCGAGCGCGGCGCGTATTGTCGTGCTCGGCCCCGTCGGGATGAAAGGGCACGCCCACCACCAGGGCATCGGGCTGCCATTCTTTGATCAGGCCGGCAATGGCTGCAAAGCGCGCATCACCTTGGGTGGCGATGGTGCGCAAGGCTTGGCCCTGCGCCAAAAAGCGTGAGCCTTGGGCCACGCCCACCCGCAAGGTGCCGAAGTCAAAAGCCAAAAAGGAAGCGGCAGAAGCAGGCACAGGGCGCTTTACAGCGCTCATGCGTGCCCCACTTCTTGCGAAAGCATGCGGGGGTCGAAGCCCAGCAGGCCCAAGGCACGCTCGTAGCGTTGAGCGATCGGGGTGTCGAAGATCACCTCTGGGGTGGCTTCTACCGTCAACCAGCCATTGCGGCCAATCTCTTCTTCCAACTGGCCAGCGGACCAGCCGCTGTAGCCCAGCGTGACGAGGACGCGCTTGGGGCCATCGCCCTTGGAGATGGCTTCCAGCACGTCTTTGCTGGTGGTCATGGCCAAGCCGCCGGGGACTTGCAGCGTGGACATGAAGGCTGCACCGTCGTTCGCCGGAGCGTCATGCAGCACAAAGCCGCGCTCGGTTTGCACCGGCCCGCCGTAAAAAACCGGCTGGCTCATCAGGTCCGGACGATCCAGTGACAACTCCACCTTGTCGAACAAGCCTTCCAGCGTGATGTCGGTGGGCTTGTTGATGACCAAGCCCAATGCGCCTTTATCACTGTGCTCGCAGAGATAAACCACGGAGCCGCTGAACTGCTCGTCGGCCATGCCGGGCATGGCGATCAGAAACTGGTTGGTGAGATTGATACCGTCGCTGGACATGGGGCTATTCTAAAGGCTGAGCTTCTGCCTCACACTTCCCCCATGCCTTCATCTCCTGCTCCCCTGCTGTCCCACGCCTTGGTCTGGTTGCGCCGCGACTTGCGCCTTGAAGACAACGCCGCGCTGTTCGCCGCGCTCAAGGCCGCGCGACAGGTGTACTGCAGTTTTGTCTTCGACACCGACATCCTGGCGCCGCTGCCCCGGGCCGACCGACGTGTCGAGTTCATCCATGCCAGCGTGCTGGCTTTGGACGCCGACTTGCGGGAGGCGGCCAAGGGCCACGGCGCCGCCGACGCAGGCTTGGTGGTGCGCCATGGGGCCGCGGTGGACGAGATCGTGCGCGTGGCAACGGCCCTGGGGGTCCAGGCCGTTTATGCCAGCCACGACGCAGAGCCGGCCGCTCTGGCGCGCGATGCCAAGGTCCGCGGCGCCTTGGCCGACAAAGGCATCGTGCTGCACACCGTCAAAGACCATGTGATCTTTGAGCGGGACGAGGTGCTGACCCAAACTGGCAACCCTTACAGCGTCTTCACGCCCTACAAGAACGCCTGGCTGAAGAAGGTCACCCCGTTCTATCTCTCGGCCTGGCCGGTGGAGCGCTATGTGGAGCGGCTCGCCGCCCTGCCGCCTGCGCTGCGCCAGCCCCTCCCCTCGCTGGCAGACTTGGGCTTCGAGCCTTCTGGGCTGGCGCAGTTGCGCTTGGGGCTGGGGGCGTCGGGGGGGCGAGCCATGCTGGCCGAGTTTTTGGAACGCATCGACCACTACGGCCAGGGCCGGGACTTCCCGGCCATCAAGGCCCCCAGCTACCTGGGCGTGCATTTGCGCTTCGGCACTGTCTCCATCCGACGCTGTGCGCGTGAGGCTTGGCAGCGCACCCAAGCGGGCTCTCGGGGCGCTGAAGTTTGGCTGTCAGAGCTGATCTGGCGCGATTTCTATCACCAGATCCTGCACCATCACCCGCGCGTGGTGGGCCATGCCTTCAAGCCGGAATACGACGCCATCAAGTGGGAGCACGGCAAGCAGGCCGACGCCCGCTTTGCCGCCTGGTGCGAGGGCCGCACCGGCTACCCCTTGGTGGATGCCGGCATGCTGCAGCTGCGCAAGACCGGCTATATGCACAACCGCCTGCGTATGGTGACGGCATGCTTTTTGGTGAAAGACTTAGGGCTGGATTGGCGGCGGGGCGAGGCTTGGTTTGCGCAGCATCTGAACGACTTTGACCTGGCCGCCAACAACGGCGGCTGGCAGTGGGCGGCCTCGACGGGCTGCGATGCGCAACCTTATTTCCGCATCTTCAATCCGGTCTCGCAGAGCGAAAAGTTCGACCCGGACGGCAAGTTCATCAAGCGCTACTTGCCCCAGTTGGCCGCCCTGCCCGCCCCCGCCATCCACGCACCGTGGCGCGCCAAACCGATGGAGTTGATCGAGGCCAATGTGGTGCTGGGCAAAGATTACCCTGAGCCCATCATCGACCATGACGAGGCGCGCAAGCTGACGCTGGAACGCTTCGGCGTGGCCAAGGCCAAGGTCTGAGAAACCGCAGGGGCGCTCAGAAAAACTCGACGTCGCTGTCGCGGTTGTCGGGGGCCACCAAGCCCTCGGAGACGAGCACAGAATGGCTGCAGACTTGATCTCGGCCGTGGTGCTTGGCGTGGTAGACCGCCTTGTCCGCCCGCTCCACCGCGGAGCTGGGCGTGTCGCCCGGGCGCAGGTCGGTGAAGCCGACGCTGATGGTGACGTGATTTACCTGCGGGAATTTGTACTCCCGCACGGCAACACGGAAGCGCTCCATGGCGGCATGGGCGTCTTCTTCCGTGGGGCAGCGCAGCAAGACCACAAACTCCTCGCCACCGAAGCGATAGAGCCGATCACTGTGGCGGAAGCAGCCGCGCATCACCCGCGACAGCAACAACAAGACTTCGTCGCCGATCAGGTGGCCGAAGGTGTCATTGACCTGCTTGAAGTGGTCAATGTCGATCACCCCCAGCCAATAGCGCACCGGCACGGCCAAACGACGCTCTGGGTCGGCCACATCCAGCTGCTGAGAAGCCTGCATGCCCAACGCGACCATCTTGTAAAAGGTCTCATCGAAACTCTTGCGGTTGAGCAAACCGGTCAAGGTATCTCGCTCGCTGTAATCCAGCAAGGCATGCACATTGCGGTAGATCCGCAGCACGCCTTTGACCAAGCGGATCACATCGGCGCCGATGGCCTGAGAGGTATGCACCTCCACCACCCCAGACGCCCCAGATTCAGCGGGCATCGCAAACAAGGTGACCGCCGGGTCTCCATCCACACTGACGGTATGGTTGTTGACCAAACAATCCTGCCAGAGCGCTTGCTCCGCCAAGGCCGGCAAGGTGCCATTGTCGAAATAGGTCGTGTCAGCAGTGGCGGTGATATCGGAAGGCACCAGCCGCGCCCGGGTTTGCCAGCGCTCGTCGCCGGGCTCACCCACCACGCGGTGGACAGCCACTAACTCCGGGGCCAGCAAGTCGCGAAGGGCCAGCGCCAAGCTGACATCTAAAGTGTCGCGGTCTCGCAGGCCGGTCAACTCGGCCAGTTGATCAATGATTTCGGGCATCTACGCCGGACTCCGTCAAGCCCTGGTCGCCAACACCGTGGGCGGCATCGACAAATCCACGCACCAAGTTCAACAGGGCCTGCTCATCATACGGCTTTCCGAGGTACTCGTTCGCACCCAGTGTCATGGCCAGGTCATGGTGTCGCTGGGCAATGCGCGACGTGATCATCACCACCGGCAAGTCACGCAGGCGCGCATCGGCGCGCAGGTTGCGCAGCAAATCAAAACCATCCATGCGCGGCATTTCGATATCGCTGAGCACGACGGCAGGCTTCTCACTGCCCAACAGCTCCAGGGCTTCCAAGCCATCCTTGGCCAATTGCACCCGATAGCCTTCGCGTTGCAGCAAGCGCTGGGTGACACGACGCACGGTGAGCGAGTCGTCCACCACCATCACCAAGGTGGCCAGCGGCATGGCCATCTCGCGCCCTTCAGCCGCAGCGCCTTCCACCGTCATGGCATCGGCCTGACGCATGCGATCACGGGCTTGTGCTCCGTAAATCGCCGCCAAGGCCACCGGGTTGTAGATCAGCACGGTCTGGCCGTCGGGCAGCATGGACAAGCCAGAGAGGGCAGGCAGCCGGGCCAGCTGCGGGCCCAAGTTCTTGACCACGACTTCCTGGTTACCCAAGACTTGCCCCACATGCAGGGCCACGCGCTGCGACGCACTGCGCGCGACGACGATAGAGGCCGTCTTGCCCTCCAGGGCACCGCGCCCGCCATGTTCCAGCAGCCCGCCCATCCAGAAGAAGGGCAAGGTGTCTTCGCCAATGCGCATCACGCCATCGCGGTAAGCGGCTTCCACCTCTTGCACCGGCGTGCGCGTCACACGCTCGACCAAATTGGAGGGCACTGCCACCACCAAGTCATCGCAATTCAAGACCACCACCTGGGTGACCGCAGTGGTCAGCGGCAGCACCAATTGGAAGGCTGTGCCGCGGCCCGTCGCGCTGGCGGTGTCGATGCGGCCCCCCAAGGACGTGACCTCGGCGCGCACCACGTCCATGCCCACACCGCGGCCGGCCAACTCCGTCACCTCTTCGGAGGTGGTGAAGCCCGAGCGGAAGATCATGCCGGCCAATTCAGCCTCCGTCGGCTTGGCGTCGGCAGCGAGCACGCCGGTGCGACGTGCTCGCTCGGCAATCCGGACCAAGTCCAGGCCCGCGCCGTCATCACGCACCTCAATTTGAACTTCATTGCCCACTTGGCGCAGGCGCAGGTCAATGGTGCCGACCGGGTCCTTGCCAGTCGCCTCTCGCAGCGCCGTGGCCTCAATGCCATGCACCACGGCATTGCGCAGCAGGTGCTCGAACGCAGGTGCCATGCGGTCCAGCACGCCGCGGTCCACCTCAGTGGTGCCACCCGCCAGGTTCAGGCGCACTTGCTTGCCGGTTTCCTTGGCCGCTTGACGCACGACCCGGTAGAGCCGCTCAGACAAGGTGTCGAACTCCACCATGCGAGCACGCAGCAAGTCGTCCTGCAGGTCGCGCGCCAGACGCGCTTGCTGCGCCAGTTGGTCTTCGGCCACCTGGATGGATTGCTGCAAGGTGCGCTGCACCGTGCCCACGTCGTTGACCGATTCGGCCAACATGCGGGTCAGCTCTTGCACCCGCGTGAAACGGTCCATTTCCAGCGGATCAAAGGTCTGCTGGGCGGCACGCGCGGCTTCCATGCGCGAGGCCATTTGCGTCTCGGCTTGGATCTCCAAATCTCGCAGCTGGCGACGCAGACGGTCCAAGTTTTCGGTCAGCTCCTTGAGGCCCTGACGCATTTGGCCCAACTCGCTGTCAATGCGGGCACGCGCTGCACTGACTTCACCGGCATGGCTCACCATGCGGTCCAGCAGAGGCACCCGCACGCGCACCGTACCGACGGTCGTGGAGGGCTCCGCGCGCTGGCCGGCCACGGGGTCGGGGCCACGCAAAGCCTCTTCACCCAGGAAGCGGCTCCAATCAGGCGCCGCCTGGGCGGTGGCCAAGACCGGCGTGACCGGCGTGATGGGGGCCGCTTCAGTCTCGGCCGGTTTGGCGGGCTCCTCGATGGCCGCTCCAGCAGCTTCTGGGGTGGGCGATGCCAGCGCGGCTTCTGCCCGCACAGAAGGCGGCACCGGAGAAGGTGCGGGCCCAGCCGCACGAGCCAGCAAAGCCTGGAAATGCTCGTCCAAGCGGTCGACGCCGCCTGCCAAGGCGGCCAGTCCTTCGGCAGAGGCGGGCAAATGCGCCAACACCTGTTCAAACGAGGACTCTAAGCGGTGCGCCAATTCACCCAGGGCCATGGCCCCGGCCAAGCGGGCGCCGCCTTTGAAGGTATGCAAGGCGCGCATGGCGGCCACGGGCGCAGCGCGCTCCGACGGGGCCGCCTCCCAATGACGCAACTCCTGCGCCAAGACCGGCAGCAGTTCTTCGCCTTCCTCGGCAAACACCGGCCACAACACCGGGTCCAGGTCGTCCTGCGACTCCAGCACATCGCTCAGAGCCGCCAAGCCACCGGGCTCAGCATGCACTGCGGTCGGCTCGGGCGTGTGCGGCGCCAAGGCTTCGGGCTCGTCACTCAGGGCCGCGTAACGCATCTCCCCCAGCGCAACCGTCGGTGCCACGGGTGCCGCAGCGGGCGTGGCCGCATGGGGCAGCTTGGCCTCATGCGCTTCATGAGCCTCTAAGCGCTGCAGCAGCTCGGGCGAGGCTGCGCGCAAAAAGCCCGCCGCAAACTGATGCAGGAGGCGACGAATCTCGTCGCCCACGTCGACAAACAGTTGCGCTTCAGCCGGGCTGCCTTGGCCCCGGGTGCGGGAATGCTCCAGCGCATGCTCTAAACGCCGTGCCAGCGCCGAGAGGTCGCTGTAGCCCACCGTGGCCGAGTTGCCGGCCAGGGAGTGGGCCAGCGCTTCGGACGTCTCTGACACCGGTTGGTGGTGCTCCAAAGACCACTCGGCGAGCTCCACACACAAACGGCGAGACTGTTCATCCGCCTCGTTCAAGAACACATTGAACAGGCCAATCGGCACCCGCAGATGGCCCACCATCTTGAAGCGATCGGCGTCGTCCTCGGGGGCGGGCTCCTGCGCTGACGCCGCGGTCGGCTCGACCAAGGTCAGTGTCGGGGGCACATGCACAGCAGGCGCAGGAGTGGGCTCCGGCGGCGCACTGTCCGCAGGCTCGGTCGGCGCTTCCGCCACAGGCACCGAGAAGTCCAACTCCAGGTCGACCGCTGAGGCATCCGTTTCGGTCGCAGGCTGCGCGACGGAGGTCTCGGCTGCTGCGAGCGTTGCTTCGCCGTCCAGAGCCCCAGGCTGGGTGTCGCTGACCAGATCCAAGGCCTGAGGCGTGGTCGTGGGCGTGGGCTGGGGATCGTTGTCGTGACTGAGGTCGAGATCCAGCGCCAGCAATGACGAGGGCAAGACGGTAGGTGTCGCCGCAGCGGGTGACGGGCCAACGTCCAGCTCTGCATAGTGGGTGACGTCGTCTTCGGACAGATCCTCATCGACCGGGCTGGTGAGCACCGGCGGTTGCGGCGCAGCGCGGGCTTCGTCAGAGACTTGCCCAGCCGTGTCTCGCAGCACATGAGCCTCGGCCATCAAGGCTGAGGCATCCCAGGCGGCTTGTGGCGACAAGGCGATGGCATCGACCCACGCCGACAGGTCAGCCACGGCACGCGCTGCAAACTCGCGCATCACCGCGTCGGCCTCGATCACGGCTTCAGCCAAGCGGGCATTGAGCAGTTGCTCATAAGCCCACGCAGCCTCACCCAGGTCGGCCAAGCCCACCATGCGGGCGCTGCCTTTGAGGGTATGGAAAGTCCGACGCAAGGAGGTCATGGCCCCCAGGTCGCGCGGCTGTGCCGACAAGGTCTGCAGCGACTCGCGCGCCAGCGCCAGCACTTCGCGCGCTTCTTCAATGAAGACCTCGCGCATGTCGGCATCCACCAGGGGCGCCGGCGGCGCAGCGCTGGCGAGCGCCGCGCTTTGCGCCGTGGCGATCTGGCCGATGGTCTCACCGATGGAGGCGCGCGCAGCCACTTTGTCCGCGCCTTCATGCGCATCGGCCAGGGCCTCTTGAGCACGGGTCACAGCCTGCGCCAAGGCTGGCGCATCCGCCGCCATGGCTTGCTGGGCCACGCCTTCGAGCGACCGGGCCAAATCATCATGGGTGGTCTGGCCCCACAGGGCTTCTTCCGCCACCGAGGCCAAGCTGGCCTGCAACGTCGGGTCCATCGCGGCAGAGGCCACTGGGGTGGCCACTGTGGCGCGGCCCATCAGGGCCGTGAAGCTGCCCGTCTCAGCGTCAAAGCGGAACAGCGACTTGGCCAGTTGCGGTTGCACGGCCAGCATGTCGATCAGGAAGGACAGGCCACCGAGGTTGTCGGCCAATCGGGCGTCAATGGTGGCTTGGTGCTCCGGCGAGGCCGCAATGCGGTCGACATCGTCGCGCATGTGCTGCACAGCCTGCGCAGCGTGGTCCAGGCCCAGCACCGACAGCACCCCGCGCATCGAGGCCAACTGACCCGGCACCATGAACAGGGGGTCGCGATCTTGGGGCTGGCGATGGAAGCGGTCGAGTTGCTGCTCCACCTCGGCCAAGGAGGCGCGCAACTCTTGCACCACACTGCCCATGGTCTGGCGGTCGGACACCTCTCGGTAGAGCGATTCCATCCACGGCTCGATGGGCGCGGGCTCTTTGCCCGAGGCCACTTGGTCCAGCCGCGCCGCCAATCGCTTGACGCGTTGGCCCAGCTGCGGCTCATCCAGATCCATTTCATCCAGCGAGGAGTCCACGCACAGCAAGGCTGTCGCCACCTCCATCGCCACTTCGGGACGCGGGCCGCCTTCAGGCCGGCTCGGCGAGGCCACAGCCGCACGCAAGGCCTGCGCCAATTGCTCGCCATCGGGATAGAGCTGGCGCACCGACTCGGCCACCAAAGCTGCTTGCTCATTGACCTGGCCCGCCGTGCTGGCGTCGCCCGAGGACAGCGCCGACCACGACTCGCGGAAGGCGGCCACACGCCGCTTGGCCAATGGCAGCAGCGCAGGGTCAAAGCGCCCCAGAGGGCTCTGGGCGTAATCCAGCTGCGACAGCTCCGGCAGCGACAGCGCCCGCCGCACCTGGCTCAAACGCGGTGCAGCGCCCTGGCCGTCGGAGGTGGCCCGAGCACAGAAAAAGCGCAGGTCCTGGATCAGCGTGTCGGGGGTGTCGGTCACGCCGCGCTCAGAGGCGCGCAGCTGAGCCAACAGGCGCGAGGCCATGCGACGGCTGAAGTCATCGGCCGCCAATCGCCCACAGGCTTGCGCCTCGAAGAAGGCCGACGCCAAGTGCCACACCTCAGCCAGACGGCCTTGCGCCCCCGCCGCCAAGCTGGCGCACAAATCGCTCATGCGCTGCAAGGGCGCGGTGCCGTTGCGGCCGCGCAGGCTGGCCAGCAGCTCGCGCTCCATGATGGCGCGAGCGTCTACGCCCGCTGTCAAGGGCGCCGCGGTGGCTGCCAGCGCCGCCGGCTCTGCAGAGTTCACCACCACCGTGCACAGATCTGCAGGGTGAGCCCGCTGCACACCGGCCAGCGTCATCACTTGCTGATAGGACGGGAACAGCGCCAAGGGAGAAATGTCCTGCCCCGCCAATTGGCGACGCAGATAGTCCATCACCACATAGCCCGCGCGCTCCAGCGTGGCCAATGCCTCGGTGTCAAAGCTGTTGGGCAACTGGGCCAGCCGTTGCACGGCTGTTTCATAGCCATGCACAAACCGAGCGGCGGCCGGCAGGCCGATCATCTCCAGCGCACCCACGACTTGATGCAGCTGCCCCCGCGCCTGCAGCATCAAGGGGGCTTGCCCATCGGCGCCAGGGCTCAAGCTGGCCGCACGGCTGGTGGACTCGCGCAGCGCGCGACGCAAGGTCTTCTGGGCACCTTCCAGGGTGCGCCGGAGTTCATCATGCACCCAAGCCAAGGCGCTCAGGTCGCCGACTGGCGCCGACGCTTGGCCAGCGGGGCTGGCGGCATCAGGGGTGGTGTGATCCAGGGACATTCAAAACCATCCGCGCGATCAAGCGATCTTGAAACGATCAACCGAGCGACGCAATTCGTCGGCGGTACGGGCCAGCTCATGCACCATCTGCGCCGTCGAGCGCGTACCGTCACCGGTTTGCTCCGTCACCGCAAAAATGTGCTGGATGTTGGCAGCCACCACGTTAGCAGACTCGGCCTCACGCCGCGCCTCGCTGGAAATCTGCTCAATCAGCTCCGAGAGGCGGCGCGTCACGCGGTCAATGTCGCCCAGCGCACTGCCGGCCGCATCGCTCAGCTTGGCGTTCTGCACCACCCCTTGCGTGGACTGCTCCATGGCGGCCACCGCGTCTTGGGTGTCGGTCTGAATGGTCTTGACCAGCGCGGCAATCTGGCGGGTCGCATCGCCGGAGCGTTCCGCCAGCCGCTGCACTTCTTCGGCCACCACCGAGAAGCCTCGGCCCGCTTCACCGGCCGACGCGGCTTGAATGGCCGCGTTCAGCGCCAGCACGTTGGTCTGCTCAGTAATGTCGGAGATCAGCTCGGTGATTTCACCAATCTCTTGCGAGGACTCGCCCAGGCGCTTGATGCGCTTGGCGGTTTCTTGGATGTTCTCGCGCAACTGGTTCATGCCGTCGATGGTATCGCTCACCGCCTTACGGCCGGTGTCCGACACTGCCAAGGATTGCCGCGCCACCTGCGCTGTTTGCTGCGCCTGGGCCGAGACCTCGTTGATTCGCGAGGCCATCTTCAGCACCGACTCACCGGTTTCAAGAATTTCACGCAGTTGTTCAGAGGAAGCGGCCAGCAGCTCGGTAGAAGTCGCCTCCACCTGGGTCGTGGTGTCGGTCACCCGCGCCACCGCGTTCTGGACCTGGGCCACCAGGGTTCGCAGCTCTTCCACGGTGTAGTTCACCGAGTCAGCAATCGCGCCCGTGATGTCCTCCGTCACCGTGGCTTGGTGGGTCAAATCGCCCTCCGCCACAGTTTGCAGCTCATTCATCAGCCGCAAGATCGCCGCCTGATTGGCGTCATTGACACGCTTGGCATCGCGCTCTTGGGCCTCGGCCTTGAGGGCCACTTCCTCAGCTTGGCGTGCACGCAAAGCCTGGTTGAACACATACAGGCGCAGCAGGCCCAAACCGCCCGCCACCGCCAGCGCCGCCGCCAACACCACCGCAAAGCCCCGCAACAGACCTAAGCCGCTGGCGGATTGCAGGTCTTCTTGCACCTGCTCCAAGCCTTTGCGCAGGGGCTCACTGTCCTGCACGATGCCCGACTGCGCTTCTCGGGCCGCCGCCAAGCCTTGCAAGCTGCCCAAAATGGTGCTGGCCTGCTTGCGGGTCTGCTCATACAGGACCGAGAGCTGCTCCAGCCGCTCGCGGGTGGCAGGGTCCCGAGTGCCTGGCAGGCGCAAGTCTGCGTTACCTTTGAGCAAACCGTCCGTGATCTCGCGGAAGGTGTTCAAGTCTTTACCCAACAAGAACACTGCCTCAGGGCTCACACCTTCCAAGGTCAGGAATTCGTTCGCGCTCTTGCCGATACGTTGGGTCAACATCACCAACTGGCCCACCGCGGACAACTCGGCCGCCGACGCACCGCTCTGCAACTTCAGCGAAGAGACCGTCTCCGCCACTTCCAGCAAATCAGACGATTGGCGGTTGATCTGGCGCAGCGCCTGACCGACATTGGTCAGGGTTTCTTGTTGGCTGAGCACGTCGGCCGAGCGCTTTTCGGCACGCTCCATCATGGGCAGCAAGCTCGTCAATGCATCACGCGCACCGCCTGACACGGCCGCGATACCGTCGCCGCCTGCATCCAGGCCCTTGATGTTGCGCACCAGCACCGAACTGCTGTCCTTGACTTCAGGGAAGGCTGCGGGGTTACCCACCAAGGCCTGTGACACCGATTTAGCCAAACGCTGCGACTGCATCAAGGCTTGGCCGGTGGCGGTCAGCTGCCCAGCTTGCTGGCTGCTGGCGGACAGCGCCAAGGCACCAATGGCCAACACACCGACCACGCCTGCACCCACCATGGTCAAGAGCACACGCTGGTGCTGAGCCACCGGTCGGTGTCCCAGCAAGGGCAGCGTCACGGCGTCGTCGACGGTGGGCTCTGCTGCGGCAGCAACAGCGGCGGGCTTGGGCGTCGCGGCGTCCAATTCTTCGTCGGTGACAAAGCGTGACACGATCATGTCACTTTCCGCCAAGTCCGAGTCCTCCGGGCTCGCGGAATGCCCCAGTCGTTCATCGATTTGACTGAGCAAGAGGTCCACCTCAGGATCGGCTCCGTCGGGCTTGAGTGCCGTCGGCAGCGGTGCGGCGGCCTTGGTGCCTGTATCAGCCTGGGGACGCCCAGGGCCACGGAATCGGTCAATCAGACTCATGTCATCCTCTTACTGCTTGATCGCGGACGCCTGGGGCCGGTGGGCCACGTCCAAGAAGGCGGGGTCATTGGCCATTTGGGCCAAGTCCAAGGCCTGCCACAACCGCCCTTGGGCATCTCGCCAGCCTGCGGACACAAAGCCGGGGCGGGGGGCGTCGCTGTGCTCCACCTTCATGTGCTCGGGATCGCGCAGGCCGACCAATCGGTCAACGCGCAGCGCGGCATTCAAATTCAAAGAGGCGTTCAAAGCGACCAGTTGACCTTGCGCCGGCCCAGCCGCCTTGGCCGATTCCTGCAGCCCCAGGAACACGGGCAAATCCACAACGGCATACAGCTCGCCCCGCAAATTCGCGACGCCAGCCAACCAAGGTTTGGCATGAGGCACCTTGGTGATGCGGCCCAAAGGATGGATCTCGCCAGCCTGCGCCAGTGGCATCAGCAAGCCATTGCCGCCACATTCCACCGCCAACCAACCCACTTGGCGCGGCTGTTCACGGGCTTCGCGCAGCCGGTTGGCCAGGCGAACTTGCAGGTCTCTGAGGGCGTCCTTATTGGCCATGGTTCGGAGCAGTCCGGTTCACCGCTGAGGCGTCAGCCCAGCGCGTTGATTTTGGACACCAAGTCCTCCGCCTTGACGGGCTTGACCACATAGTCGCGCGCGCCTTGGCGCAAACCCCAAACCCGATCGGTTTCTTGGGATTTGCTGGTGCACATGATCACGGGCACATCGGCATAACGCGGGTCCCGCGTGATGGAGCGCGTGAGCTGAAAGCCGTTCTTGCCCGGCATCACCACATCCATGAGGATCAGGTCTGGCTTGGCTTCAGACAACAAGCGCATGGCCTCATCGCCGGTTTCCGCGGTGCGCACGGCATAGCCATGCTGAGTCAGCAGGCCGCTGAGGTAATGCAATTCAGTCTTGGAATCGTCAACCAGCAAGATGTTGCGAATGGTCATGGCAAAGTCCTCGGGGATACCGGGGGTATCGCGAAAAACAGGGAATCAAACAAGCCCAAAGGCCCGCAGCCTCAGGCGGCCACAGCACCAAACTGAGCCACCACGCGCAGCAACTGTTCCTTGGTAAAGGGCTTGGTGAGGTAGTCGTCCGAGCCCACCATCCTGCCGCGCGCCTTATCAAACACACCGTCTTTGGAAGACAACATGATGACGGGCACCTGGGCGAAGCGCGGGTTGCGCTTGATGATGGCGCAGGTCTGATAGCCGTCGAGGCGCGGCATCAAGATGTCGCAAAAAATCAGTTGCGGCTGATGGTCGTTGACCTTGGCCAGAGCATCAAAGCCATCGTCGGCCAAGATCACTTCATGGCCAGCTTGGCGCAGAAAGATCTCGGCGCTGCGGCGGATGGTGTTGCTGTCGTCGATCACCAGCACCCGAATAGGGGACGAGAGATCCGATGGATGGGGTTCAGTCACTTCAACCTTCCCAACGGTGGCGGTGCATCGTGTTTTGTTTTAATGGGGTTTGAAAGCAGGCCCAAGGCTAGATTTCGACCATTTCGAAGTCTTCCTTGCGGGCGCCGCACTCCGGGCAGGTCCAGTTCATGGACACATCCGCCCAGGCGGTCCCCGGTGCGATGCCATGCTCGGGGTCGCCCGCAGCCTCATCGTAGATCCATCCACAAATCAGGCACATCCAGGTTCGAGATTCGCTCACGGTCGGTTTCACCAGGTCACTACAATCGTCGTTGATTGTAGCCACGGCCCAAGGCGCACTGCCAAGGGTTTATAGGAACAGATGCTACAAACTTGTGCTTGCTCAGCCCCCGATGGCCGGCTCTTTGCCTTGACCCGACGACCCCCTCCTCCAACCGGCCCTTCTTCCATGACCACAGCCCCCATCCCCAGCGCCGATGGCGCCCAGGAGCTGATCCAAGATCAAGCACCGCCCGCCTGCGTGATGAGCTTCAATGCCAGCGACCCTTCGGGCGCCAGCGGCTTGAGTGGTGACATCTCCACCATTTCGGCAATGGGCGCCCACCCCTTGCCGGTGGTCACCAGTGTCTTGATGCGCGATACCGCCGAGGTCTTTGATCAGCATGTCATTGACGCCGACGCCATCGTCGAGCAAGCCCGCAGCGTCTTGGAAGACGTGACGGCCTCCGGCTTCAAAGTAGGCTTCTTGGGCTCGGCCGAAAACGTCAGTGCCGTGGCCGAGGTGTTGTCGGACTATGCCGAGCTGCCCCTGGTGTCCTACCTGCCCAACCTCTCATGGATGGAGGAGGATGAGCAGCAAAGCTATTTGGACGCTTTTCGCGAGCTGATCCTGCCGGCCAGCGCCGTGCTGGTGGGCAACCACAAAACCCTGACCGACTTTCTGCTGCCCGACTGGGACGCCGACCGCCCCGCCTCGCCGCGCGAGTTGGCCGTGGCCGCCGCTGAGCATGGTGCGCCCTTTGTGCTGGTCACGGGCGTGATGCTGCCCAACAAATCGGTCAACAAGGGCCAGAACCAGTTCATCGACAACGTGCTGGCCTCGGCCCAAGGCGCGTTGACGGGGGAGAAATTCGAGCTCTTTGAAGTCAGCTTCATCGGTGCGGGCGACACCTTGTCGTCGGCCCTGGCCTCATTGCTGGCCGTCGGCAGCGAGCTTCAAGCCGCCGTGGGCGAGGCCTTGCAATTCCTCGATCAAAGCCTGGATGCGGGCTTCAGGCCCGGCATGGGCAATGTGGTCCCGGATCGGTTTTTCTGGGCGCTGCCGCCGGAGGACGAAGAGATGATGCTCGGCCCCGATGGCCTGCCCCTGCCTGATGACGATGCCGCCCCTGAAGGCGGAGAACTTGCCAATCTTCCCCCCGGAGGTCCTCGCCGTGTCCACTAATGTGCAGTTGTTTGAGCGGGCGCAGCAGTCCATTCCCGGCGGCGTCAATTCGCCCGTTCGTGCGTTTCGCGCTGTGGGCGGTACGCCGCGTTTCATCGCCCGCGCCGAGGGCCCTTATATGTGGGACGCGGAAGGCCAGCGCTACATTGATTACATCGGCTCCTGGGGCCCGATGATCCTGGGCCACGGCCACCCGGCGGTGCTTGAGGCCGTGTTGGCGGCCGCCCGCGAAGGCTTCAGCTTTGGTGCCCCCACCGAGCGCGAGGTCGAGCTGGCCGAGGCCATCATCGCCCAAGTGCCCAGCATTGAGCAGGTGCGCTTGGTCAGCTCGGGCACCGAAGCGGGCATGACCGCCATCCGTCTGGCGCGCGGTGCGACCGGCCGCAGCAAGATCATCAAGTTCGAGGGCTGCTATCACGGCCATGCCGATGCGCTGCTGGTCAAGGCGGGCTCAGGCTTGGCCACGTTCGGCCATCCCACCAGTGCTGGCGTGCCGCCCGAGGTGGTGCAGCACACCCTGGTGCTGGAGTACAACAATCTTGAGCAGATCGAAGCCGCCTTCCAAGCCCAAGGCCACGAGATTGCCTGCGTGATGATCGAGCCCATCGCCGGCAATATGAACTTTGTGCGGGCCAGCGTGCCCTTTGTGAAGCGCATCCGCGAACTCTGCGATCAGTACGGCGCGCTCTTTGTGTTCGACGAGGTGATGACCGGCTTCCGCGTGGCCCTCGGCTCGGCACAGAGCGTCTATGCCCGCGCCCTACCCGGCTTTGCGCCGGACATCTCGGTGTTCGGCAAGGTCATTGGCGGCGGCATGCCCTTGGCGGCCTTTGGCAGCTCGCGCAAGATCATGCAGAACTTGGCGCCTCTGGGTGGGGTCTATCAGGCGGGCACGCTGTCGGGCAACCCGGTGGCCACGGCCTGTGGTTTGGCCACACTGCGCGAGATCACCAAGCCCGGCTTTTTTGAAGGTCTGTCCGCCAAGACACAAACCCTGCGCCAAGGCCTGGACGAAGCTGCCAAAGCGGCAGGCGTGGCCTGGAGCAGCGACCACGAAGGCGGTATGTTTGGCTTCTTCTTCACCGACAGCCTGCCGCAGAACTACGCCACCGTGATGGCCACGGACAAAGAACGCTTCAACCGCTTCTTCCATGCCATGCTGGACCGCGGTGTGTATCTGGCCCCGGCCCTCTACGAAGCCGGCTTCGTCTCGGCCGCCCACAGCGAGGCGGACATTGCCGCCACCGTGGCGGCCGCCCGCGAGTCCTTTGCCAGCCTCTGAAGTTTGAGCCAGTTCGCCATGTCCGACATCAAACTGGTCGATTTCCAAGGCCAACCCGCACTGCGCTTGCGCGCCCCCGACGGCTCCACCGCCATCGTGCTGCTGCACGGCGGGCATTTGGTGTCGTGGGTGCCTCTCGGGCAAGGCGAGCAACTCTATCTTTCACCGACCACCCGCTATGGCGCAGGCTCGTCAGTGCGCGGCGGCATGCCGGTGATCTTTCCGCAGTTCAATACCCGCGGCCCGCTGCCTCGCCATGGCTTGGTGCGCACCCGGGGTTGGCAAGCCGTGGAGTCGGTGGTGCGGGGGGGCCACGCCCTGGGGGTGCTGCGCTTTGACAGCAACGCCGAAACCCTGGCGATCTGGCCGCAAGCCTTTTCTCTCGAGCTGACCTTCTCTCTGGCGGGGAACACGATAGAGATCGAGATGGCCGTCACCAACACCGGTGAAACGCCCCTCGACTTCACGGCCGCGCTGCACACCTACTTGCGCTGCAATGATGTGCTCAAGGCCCAGTTAGAGGGCCTGCAAACCTGCGCCTATGAAGACTGCCTCAAAGGCGAGTTCCACCAGCAATGGGGCGATGTGCTGAGCGTGATTGGCCCCATTGATCGCATCTACCGCCACAGCGGCCAGCCCTTGGTGCTGCGAGAGCTGGGCCGCAAGCTGGAGATCAAGCTCGACGGCTTTGAGGATGTGGTGGTGTGGAACCCTGGCGCAGAGGGCGCCGCCGCCCTGCCTGACATGCCCGATGCGGACTGGACACAGATGTTGTGTGTCGAAGCCGCCTGCGTGCGCGAACCCATCACTGTGATGCCCGACGACGAATGGGTGGGCCTGCAGACCCTGAGCTGCTGACCACCCCGCGCCCGACTCTTTCACTCACACCATGCATATTCATATCCTGGGGATTTGCGGCACCTTCATGGGCGGCCTGGCCGCCCTGGCCCGCGAAGCCGGCCACCGCGTGACAGGCTGCGATGCCAATGTCTACCCACCGATGAGCGACCAGCTCCGGGCCTTGGGCATTGAGCTGATTGAGGGCTTTGAAGCGGATCAAACGGCGCTCAAGCCAGACCTCTATGTCATCGGCAATGTGGTGACGCGGGGCAAGCCGCTGATGGAAGCCGTGCTCAATGCAGGGCTGCCCTACATCAGCGGCCCACAATGGCTGGCTGAGCATGTGCTGCAGGGCCGGCATGTCTTGGCGGTCGCAGGCACGCATGGCAAGACCACCACCACCTCGATGCTGGCCTGGATCTTGGAGCACGCAGGCCTGAAGCCCGGCTTTCTTGTCGGGGGCGTGCCGCAAAACTTCCAGGTGTCGGCCCGCTTGGGCGAGGGCTCAAGCTTTGTGATCGAGGCGGACGAGTACGACACGGCGTTTTTTGACAAGCGCTCCAAGTTTGTTCATTACCGTCCGCGCACGGCCATCTTGAACAATCTGGAGTACGACCACGCCGACATCTTTGCCGATTTGGCTGCCATCGAGACCCAGTTCCACCACTTGGTGCGCACCGTGCCGGCCCAAGGCCGCTTGGTGGTCAACGCCCGTGAAGAGAGCCTGCAGCGCGTGCTGCAGCGGGGCTGCTGGAGCGAGGTGGTGCGCTTTGGCGCCCGCAAAGAAGAGCCCGGCACGCTGCGCGCGCGCGGTGAGCCACATGCCTTTGACGTGCTGCGAGGCGCGCTGAAGATCGCTCGTGTGGAGTGGGACATGCTGGGCGAACACAACCAGCTCAATGCCTTGGCAGCCATCGCGGCGGCCGAGCATGTGGGCGTGAGCCCAGAGCAAAGCGCAGCCGCCTTGGCTGAGTTCCAAAACGTGCGTCGCCGGCTTGAGCGGCGCGGAGAGGCCGCAGGCGTCACGGTCTACGACGACTTTGCCCACCACCCCACGGCCATTCGCACCACCGTCAACGGCCTGCGCCGCAAGGTGGGCCATGCCCGCATCTTGGCGGTGTTTGAGCCCCGCTCCAACACCATGAAGTTAGGCCCCATGAAGGCGCAACTGCCATGGTCCTTGGAAGAGGCCGATTTGGCCTTTTGCCACAGCGCCAACCTGGGCTGGGACGCTGCCCAAGCCCTCAGCCCGATGGGGCCCCAAGCCGTGGTCTGTGACACGCTGGACAAACTGATTGCAGCCGTCGTCCAGGCGGCGCGGCCCGGCGACCATGTGTTGTGCATGAGCAATGGGGGCTTCGGGGGCATCCACGACAAACTGCTGCAGGCCTTATCGGCCCGGTGAGCACAGCCCCTCACGCCCCACAAATGTCAGGATTGAGCAGAACAGTGCGGAACCGAAACAATGGTGAGTACTGGGTTAACTTGACCCAGTGTTTGCTCTTGATCAAAGCCGCCCATGTTTTTGTCGGTCTCCACTGCCGCAGGTCCATTTGACAACAAAGAACTGCTGGCAGCCCTGTCGGACATCACCCGCTTGCGGGACAACAGCCCCGCCCAAGCCTATGAAGAGGCGTGCGCTTGGTTGACCCAAGTTCGCAGCCTTGGCGACTCGACGCTGGTGGCCTTTGGCCTGTTGACGGTGGGCCGCTGCGCGCAAGCCCTGGGCCGGATCGACGAGTGGCTGGATTGGTCCGGATTGGCCGCCGCGCTGGCCGAGCAAACCGACGATCCTGATCTCCTGCGGGACGCCTTGATTGAGTTGGCCTCGGCCACCTCTCACATGGGATTTCCGGGGGAGGCTCTGCCCCTGTTCGAGCGCGCCTTGGTCTTGGCCACCGACAACCACGACCCCGACCTCTTGGCTCACCTCAAGACGAAGACTGCCAGTGCCCTGGCCTTGCTGGGCCGATTGGAAGACGCGCAGACGCTTCACTTGGATGCCATCGAACTGGTGCGCGACCCGAATCTGGCACTGCGCTTAAGGCTGGTCGTGGTGGGCTTTCACTGCGACGACATGCTGCGGCCCGAGGAGGCCGAGTACCACTTGAAGGCCTTCGAGCGGATGACCGCCATCCCCAGCCTGTCGCCGCGACTACAGGCTTGGTACCTGTGCCTGCAAACCGTGGTGCATGCCATCAATGGCCGACCTCAAGCCATGCTGGACAGTGAGGCCGCCCTGCGTCCGATGGCGGCCTACAACATGAACTTCTATTGCTGGACGCTGCGCATCGTGGCCGACACTTTGTTGTCCATGGGTGATGCCAACGGTGCGCGCACACGAGTGAACGAGTTGCTGCAGATCGACCTGGTCCTGGAGTCGGTCGAACGCGTCCGCCTGCTGCTGCTGCGCGCCAAGCTGGCCCAGCGTGACAACCAATCCGCTGAGGCCAGCGAGCTGACCAAGCAAGCCTATGCCTTGGCTCGGCCCTCGGCGGGCACTCAAGACAAGTTGGAAGCCAAAGTCATCTTGACCATGCTGCAAAACTTGGAGAGTCGCCTGCAACTGGCGCGCTCTCAAGTAGAGGCCCGCCAATTGCGTCTCGAGATTGCCAAGCGAGAGGCGCTGCTCCAAGACCGTGAGGTGCCCATCCCGTCCTTGCTCAAAGAGCTGTATGTGCTGCATGCCCAGCAGCGCAGCGGCTTCCAGGTGGCGGACATGGCAGAGATTGGATTCCATGTGGCCTATCAACCCTACTTGGGGCTGCAGGATCTTCGCGTTGTGGGCTGCGAAGCGCTTCTTCGCCTTCACCACCCCCGGCACGGGGCGATGCTGCCCGGCGAGTTCATTCACCGCTTGGAGCGTGCCGGAGACATCATGGATGTCGGCCTGTGGGTGGTGCAGCAGGGCTGCCAGCACTTGGCGCAATGGCCCTCGCCAGGCGGGGTGCCACTGACTTTGGCCATCAACGTCAGCGCCACCCAACTAGAGTCCAGCGAGTTCGCTCACAAAGTGGCTGAACTGCTCGATCGCTACGGCATCGCTCCCGGACGCCTGGAGTTAGAAATCAACGAATCCTTCGCGCTGCGCGAGAGTGAGACTCCGCAGGCAGGCTTGCACGCCTTGCAATCGCTGGGCGTCAAACTCAGCATTGACGACTTTGGTGCGGGTCATTGCAACTTCGCGCGACTGATCGAGCTGGATTCCGACAAGGTCAAGCTGGATCGATCTCTGGTGCGCAAAGCCGAACAAAGTCAACGCGAGTTCAGGGGCGTTCAATCCTTGGTGCGGACTTGTTTGGACATGGGCATGGCCGTTTGTGCTGAAGGTGTGGAGACACTGGGCCAGGCTCGCGCGATGCATGCGATCGGATGCAGCGCTTTGCAGGGCTATTGGGTCGGTCGGCCCGAGTCCCCCCAGCACATCGCTGCGGTCTTGGCTCGGCCTGCCCAGGTGTGGGCAGCGCTGCTAGAGCTCGACACTCCAACCAAGCCAAGCGCCGACCGGGACCACCTCCAAACACTCTGAGCCCACAATGCAAGCTGGCCCCAAGAAGCCCATGTCGCTGTCCAACACATTGGGCGCGATGGGCGTTGTCATCATTGCCCTGTCCCTGCCTGCGGGCTGGTACTTGGTTTACAGCAAGAACCTGGAGCGCTCCTCAGCGGCGGCGGCGGCTGAGACTTTGGAAGTGGTCGATTCAGCCCTGCACATGGTGGAGGCGGTGGCCCGAGAACGAGGCCCGAGCAACGCAGCCATGGGGACGCGTGAAGCAGCCCTCGACCGCACCGCATTGGACACTGCCCGTGAGCGCTCTGACCGTGCTTTGGCGCACGCGCGCCAAGCCGCCAGCACGCTGAGAGATCCCAGCCTGAGAGACTCAACACAAGCGGCACTGTCGGCGCTGCAAGCTCATTTGTCCCAGACGCGCCAGCGCATGGACGACCATCTGGGCAAGGCCACGGCATTGCGTGAAGCCACACTGCCGAATCAATTGATCCAGGAGATGTTCGTCGCCGCCGATATGGCCAGCCAGTTGTCGCGCGGCCTGGCCGTGGGCACCAACAGCGTGTCGGACCACCATCAATCACTGCGAACCTTGGTGACACGGGCCACCATTGCTGCAGCGCTGCGCGACTACGCCGGCCGCATGGGCTCTGTCGTCTCCATGGCACTGATTCGCGGCACACCGTTGACGGCCGAGGAGCAGCGCATGCTGAGCCGGATTCATGGCCGCTCAGAGGAAATGCGTCGCCATCTCGACTTGAACATACTGCTGTCGACCGATGCTGCCACACAGCAGGCGTTGGCACGCGTTGATCAGCGCTTTTTCAAGGACGGTCTGAACTACGTCGAGCGCACCCAGCAGGTCGCGCCGGTCTCGGCATCAGCTTTTGCAGAGCGCTATGTGCCGATGATTGAACCCATCGTCGATCTGCGCAATCAGTACATGCGCACCGCCCGAGACGCTGCTGCGACAAGCCTGGAGCGATCCCAGCAAGCCCAAATCGGCTGGACGCTCTTGAGCTTGGCGCAGAACCTGCTGGTGTTGACGCTGCTGTGGATGGTCAAGCGGCGGGTGCTGAAGCCTTTGAGCCAGGCTGCCGAGTCACTGCGGAGAATCACCAGCACGCCAGCCGGCGAGGAAGAAGACAACAGCAAGTCGACATCGGCTGATCAGGACGAGGTGAGCCGCTTGACCGAGCTGGTGGGTTCACTCGTCGAGCAAAGCCAGGCGCGCCTGCAGCTGGAGGCCCGCCAAGAAAAGCAACTGCTGGAATTGCGGACGCTGGTGGGGGTGGACCCGCTGACGGGTCTGGAGAATCGCCGCTCGGTGGAGCTGCGGGCCAAGGCCTTGCTGGCCGAAGGCAAGCGCCATGGCTTTGAGGTCTGCGCCCTGGTGCTGGATGTGGATCACTTCAAACTGGTGAACGACCGCTACGGCCATCCGGTGGGTGACGAAGCCTTGAGAACCTTGGCCTCGGTCCTGCAACTCTCATTGCGCTGCGAGGACATCAGCGGTCGCGTCGGCGGCGAGGAATTCATGGTGCTGCTGGGCTATTGCCCCTTGAACCATGCCTTGGACAAGGCAGAAATGCTCCGCCGCCGCGTCGAGCTCAGACCCATCCACATCAAGGGACTCGATGAGCCCTTGTTCATCACCGTGAGCGTCGGCGTGGCCAGCACGAATGCCCATGGTCATCAATGGGACAGTCTGACCAGCGCCGCCGACCGTGCGCTCTATCAAGCCAAGCGCGAGGGCCGCAACCGCGTCGTCGCCGACGACGCATCAAACTCAGCAGCGGGCGCGCTCAGTTCAGACAGCTTGGTAAGCCCTCCGAACTGAGCAAGCCAGCGCTGCATCAGCTGCGCTGCATGGTGGCGCGCAGGCTTTCGGTCAAGCGACCCAGGCTTTCTTGCAAGTGGGCACGGGTGTCGATGGAGAGACCCGGCTTGCCCAAGGCACCGCGCAGATCAGCTTGCAGCCGCTCGGCGTGCCAGCGCACCAAGCTGACCGCGTCAGCGGGCATGCTGGGGTCGGTGCGGGTCAGCAAGCCTTGCACGCGCTTCAGGTGCTCACGCTGCAAGTTGCGGCGCATGCGGTCCACCTCGCCGCTGCCCTTGAGCTCAGCCCACACCGCGCTTTGCAGCGTGCCATAGACCTCGGCCAGACCCAGCGCATTCTTGCGCTGTGACTCAGCCAGATAGGAGGTCTGATCGAGCACGCGTCGCGCAGTGCCAGACGCCATCAAGCGGTCCAGCGTCCGCGTCTGCAGTTGCAGCACCGTGTCAGGGATGCTGATCGGACCGGCACGGTCCCACTCGACGTAGTCCGGGCCCGCTTGGGCCAAGAACTCTGGGCGGAAGCTGAAGCTGTCCACCTTGAAGAAGGCCTCGGTGATGAACTTCAGCGCTTCACGCTGACGCGCTGGCTCAACAGGCTTGTAGATGGACTGGGTCGGACCGGGCAACTCGCGCACGATGTAGAGGCCACCCACATACTTGCTCACCAGATCCGGCATGACCATCAACTGACGGAAGCCGCTGCTCAAGACGCGGCGCGTGCGCAGCGGGTCATCTCCGGCCTTGGGCGTGCGGGCCTGCACACGCTGCCACAGCTCGCGCGAGAGGTTGAGGCGGCGCTGATACCAGGCCAGCGGGTCATCTCCCAGGTCAAAGCGATTGACCGTCGGGTCCACGCCCGCCGGGCCATCCGCATCGGCGTCATCCGCGAAAGCCAAGGCAGGTTCGGTGCTGCGTGCGGCAATGCGCGCCAATTCCGCCGCTTCGTTCTTGGCGTCGAGAGGCTTGTAGGCGTATTCAATGGCCCAGTAATCGTAGGGGCCTAAGGTGGTGTTGTTGAGCGTGGAAGGGGCCTCACCACGCAGCGAGAGGTTGTAGGCGTTGTAGTCCATCACCGACCCTGAGATACCCCGAGCCTCGGTGAAGGACTTGCTGCGCAATTGCTCGCGCGTGATGGTGGTGGAGGCCTTGAAGTTGTGCTTCAGCCCCAGGGTGTGACCCACCTCGTGCATGATGGTGTCCTTGATGACCTGCTGCACGATGGCCTCGGCCTCCGGGCTGTCCGGCGCCACTTCGCCCCGGGCTTCCAGCAGGTCTAGCGCCATCTGCAACTCACCTGCGGCTTCGTGGGCGTAGTTGCAGGTTTGACCTGCGCGATGGTTGCTCATCAAGGTGGCCAAGCGCTGTTCGCTGCTGGCGGTCAAGTCTTCCACCACCAAGCGGCGCGCACCGCGGCCGAAGACATCGCTCATGCCAATGTCGGCATCCAAGATTTCGCCTGAGCGCGGGTCGGCCTTGGAGGGGCCAATCGCAAAGCCCACATCGGCACCCACAAACCAGCGGATGGAGGCGTGGGTGGCGTCCAGGGTGTCGAAGTCTGCGTCATCGGCTTGCTGCTTGGCCACCACCGCGTTCTTGAAGCCGATCTTCTCGAAGGCCTTGTTCCACTCCAGCACACCGGCTTCAACCGCCGCGCGGTAGCGCACCGGGATGTTGCGATCCAGCCAGTAGGTGATGGGCTTGACGGGCTCGGAGAGCGCAGCCTGCGGGTCTTTCTTTTCCAGGCGCCAGCGGGTGATGTAGTGCACCCGTTGGTTGGGCTTCATGTCACCACTGAAGTCGGTGAAAGACTCGGTGAAGTGGCCGAGGCGAGGATCCGCCAAGCGCGGGGCCATGGCCACCTTGGGCAGCGGTGCGAAGCTGTAGACCACGCCCACAAAAAAGCTGCGTGCATCGGGGGCCGTCTTGGGCGGGGGCGGCATGGGCACCGGGCTGGGTGTCAAGGGTGGTGCCGGCATCTTGGGCGTTGCAAAGTGCATGCGCACGTTCAGCGTGGTCAACTCTGCGTCGGCCCGGGCCTTTTCGATGTTCGAATTGCCGCGGTCCAAGCCATAGGGCAGGCGGAAGGCGTATTCAATGCGGGTGCTGTAGCCCAGGATGTCTGAGAGCAAGAAGCTGGCATCGACCAGCACCGACTTGCGCTCAGGGTGCGGTGCACTGGCCACCGGAGCCGACGCCAGCAGGCTGTCCGAAAACGCCTGCTGCACCGACGCCTTGCTGGCCGCATCATCACCCGCACGGTAGGCCGTGTTGCGGGCCACCAATTGCAGGGTGTTGCCCACGCGGCGGAACTGCGCCACCCAATCCGGGCCCATCTGGCTGGCATAAAGACCGCGCTCGCCCACCGACTGGCTGACGTTGGCGGTGAACATCAGGTCTTGGCCCATCACCGCTTCGGGGATCTCGAGCCACACCTTGTCATCTTTGCGCCAGACCGGCAGATAACCGTCCTGCTGCTTGGCATCTTTGATCACGTCGGCAAACGGCTTGGGTGCGGTCGGGTCGGCGGGCGGCTTGGCCGCTGGTGCGGCGCCCGATGCGGCCGCCGCCGGGGGCGCGGGCGGCTTCTGCGCCCAAGCGCTGCTGGCGGCAGCCCACATCAAAGAAGCGGCCAAGGCCGTCAAGGCCAGAGAGCCAGGGCGAGACAAAGTGTGTTGTGGCATGACTGAAAAATGCTGGAACAAACAACAAACCCGCCAGATCCGTGGCGGGTTCAAACCAGACAGGGCGCTGGATGAGCGCCACTGGGCGAAGTCTCCGGGGGGACTGCGCGCTGCCTCGACTGTGCGTCAGGCCTCGCCTGGCGTCAATCCGGAATCCCTCCCTTAAACTGAGTGCATGGCACTGACCCATCTGTTGTACCTGCACGGCTTTCGCTCCTCGCCCCGCTCAGCCAAAGCCCAAATCGTGGCGCGATGGCTGGCGCAACACCACCCGGCGTTGACCTTGTGGCTGCCTCAGCTGCCGCCCTCTCCGGCAGAGGCCATGCAGTTGATTCGCCGCGGTGTAGCGGCCTGGCCGACCGGCAGCATGGCCGTCATGGGCAGCTCGCTGGGCGGTTTTTATGCCACGGTGCTGGCCGAAGAGCGCGGTTGCCGGGCCGTGGTGCTGAACCCGGCCATCCACCCTGAGCGCGACTTGGCCCAGCACATCGGCCACCACACCCATTGGCACGACCCCGCCACGGCCTTTGATTTCTTGCCGCAGCATGTCGACGAGTTGACCGCGCTGCAGCCCGCCGCGCTGGCCGAGCCCGGGCGCTATGCCGCCGTCATCGCCAAGGGTGATGAACTGCTGGATTGGCGTGAAATGAGCGCGCGCTATCAAGGCGCCCACCTGCGCTTGCTCGAGGGCGGCGACCACGCCCTCTCCGACTTTGAAGATCACCTGCCTTTTGTCATGAACTTTCTGGATCTGACCGCATGAGACTCGCCCACAAGATTGCCATCGTCACCGGCGCCGCCCAAGGCATTGGCCTAGCTACCGCCTTGAAGTTTGCCCGCGAGGGTGCCGTGGTCATCGTCTGCGACCGCCAAGCCGAGGCCGTGGCTGCTGCCGTAGACCAATGCCGCGCCCTGGGCGCCCAAGCCCAAGGCCACACCGTCGATGTGACCCAGCGCGATCAAGTGGACGCCATGGTGGCGGCCGTCAAGGCCCAGCACGGCCGCATTGATGTGCTGGTCAATAACGCCGGCATCACGCGCGACGCCCGCTTGCAAAAGATGACGCTGGAGCAGTTTGATGCCGTCATCGACGTCAATTTGCGCGGCGTGTTCCATTGCGCCCAGGCTGTGGCGGACACCATGGTGCTGCAAGGCAGCGGCGTGATCTTGAACGCCTCCAGCGTGGTGGGGATTTACGGCAACTTTGGCCAAACCAACTATGCCGCGGCCAAGTTCGGCGTCATCGGCTTCACCAAAACTTGGAGCCGCGAGTTAGGCCCCAAAGGCGTGCGGGTCAACGCCGTGGCGCCGGGTTTTGTCGAAACCCCCATCCTCTCGACCATCCCCGACAAAGTGCTGCAAGAAATGTGCGCCGAGGTGCCCCTGCGCCGCTTGGGCCAGCCCGAGGAGATCGCCAACGTGTATGCCTTCCTCGCCAGCGACGAAGCCAGCTATGTGAACGGCGCGGTGATCGAGGTGTCTGGCGGTCTGACGGTTTGACACACGTCCCCCTAGGTCGGGGCTGGATCAGCATTACCGGCTAGGGCATGATGCCTCAGTGCAATTTGCACATTTAAGGAGGCCTCATGCGCAACCCATCCCGCCCCACACTGACGAAACTGACCTTGGGCTTGGGCCTGTGCTGTGCCGCGGTTGCTGCGAGCGCCCAAACCCTGGTGCTGGATTTGGTCGATGCCAATGCCAGCCCCATCACCGTGAATGCGCAAGGGCACATCCTGGGCTATCAGCAAAGCTGGCCCTGCGGCAACCCCACGCTGTGCGCACCTCAGACCTTGCCTGCCGTGTGGCGGGATGGACAGGCCTTGCGCTTGCCGACTCAAGTGGGGCTTTCTGCAGCACCGGCTGCACTCTCGCCCAGCGGCATGGCGGTGGGCTCGCTGACCGACTATGGCTCCACCGCCAAAGCGGTGGTCTGGCAGTTCAATGGCACCAGCTACGGCATTCAAGAATTGGGGCAACTGGGCTTGGCCCAGTCTGCTGCGACAGCGGTCGACCAGCAAGAGCGCGTGATCGGCTATGCGCTGACGCCCATGGTCAGCACCAAGCCTTTTGTGTGGACCGCGGCCAGCGGCATGACGGACTTGAGCACCCAAGGCTATCCCGCCAGCCGTCCCTGGCGTATCAGCCCGCAAGGCTGGGTGGTGGCCGATGCCCATCGCTACCGCTTGGGCGACCCCAGCACGGTCACCAGCTTGCCCGTGCCACCCACCGGCTACCGCGCCCCCACGGGGCAGTCGCTACGCATCAATGACAGTGGCGACTTGGCAGGCGTGCTCTTGACCACCTCATCGTCCAGCAATCTGGGCGGCATGCACCGCTGGCTGGACGCCAGCCAGCAATGGCAAGCGCTGGGGGGAGCATTGCCCCTGCGCAATGTGGGCGTCAGCAGCCTGGAAGCCGATGCCACCGTCTTGGGCACGGGGCTGGGTGGCGCCATCCTGGCACAAGGCCCCAGCGGCCAACCCCAGGCGCTGCAGGAGCGGCTCTCAACGGCTTACACCTCGGTGGGTCTGGTTTCCACGGCAGGACGTGATGCCCAAGGTCGTCATGTGGTTGCCGTCACCCTGGGCACAGTGACCCGGCTGGCCCGCGCGGTCGAAACCGGTCCCTGCACGGGCGCTTGCTTGCGAGTCGGCCCCTTGAGCATCAGCGGCACCTTCATCAGTGACCCCGCAGCGCCAGGCTCTTGCACCCCAAAGGCACGCCAAAAAGTCCAGACCGTCGCGACGGTGACCGACGCAGCAGGCAACCCTCAATCCGCAGTCACGGTCAAAGGCCGCTATCTGGACAGCTATGGCCTGAGCCAAACCGTGACGGGCAAGACCAATACCCAAGGTCAGGTGACCCTCAGCCACAGCGGGCCAGCCTGCCGTGGCACCATCACCTTGCTGGTGGAGTCGGCCACCAAGAAACAATGGCGCTTTGACCGCACCGTTGGCTCGCTCAATGCCAGTGTCATCCCCCTGCCCTGAGCGGTGATGCATCACACCCTGTTTCGAGAATGAGGGACACCAATCGGCGACAATCCGCCGGTGATGTATGCCCTCTACGATGACGCTGGCAAATTCCTGGCCGGCCGTGTGATGTCCGAAGCCGACAGCTCGATGCAAATCGAGCTGGATTCCGGCAAGCGCGTCAAAGTGAAAACCGCGAATGTGCTGCTGCGCTTTGACAAGCCCGCACCCGCGGCGCTGATCGCTGCTGCGCAAGCGCTGGCACCCGAGATCGACCTGGACTTGGCGTGGGAGTTCGCCCCTGAGGGCGAGTTCGGCTTTGCGGACCTGGCGCGCGAGTACTTCTCAGCCCAAGCCTCGGTCGAGCAGCAGGCCGCGGCACTGTTCCGTTTGTTTGAAGCGCCGCATTACTTCCGCCGTGCCGGCAAGGGCCAATTCAAAAAGGCGCCGGAAGACATCGTCAAGGCCGCTTTGTTGGCCATTGAGCGCAAAAAGCAGCAGGCGCTGGAAATCGAAGCCTGGGCCCAAGAGCTGGTGGAAGGCCGCTGCCCGGCGGCTGTCACCGAGCAGCTCTACAAGATTTTGTTCAAGCCCGACAAAAACGGGCCGGAGTACAAGGCCGTGGTGGAGGCCGCACGCCGCAGCCAGCGCGCGCCGCTGGATCTGCTCAAAGACGCCGGCGCCATCACCAGCCCCTACCAGTTCCACTGGCGGCGCTTTTTGTTCGAAGTCTTCCCCAAAGGCCATCGCTTTGCGGCCTGGGAAGCCCCGCCCATCACCGACGAGCTGCCCTTGGCTGCGGTGCAAGCCTTCTCGATTGATGACTCTCAGACCACCGAGATCGACGACGCTTTGTCAGTCACTGGTTTGGGCAGCGGCACCATCACGTTTGGCGTGCACATCGCCGCGCCGGGCCTGGCCCTGCTGCCCGACTCGCCGCTGGACAAAGTGGCGCGCGAGCGGCTCTCTACCGTCTATATGCCGGGTGGCAAGATCACCATGCTGCCCGACGCCGTGGTGCAGGCCTACACCCTGATTGAGGGGCGCGACTGCCCGGCCGTCAGCCTGTATGTGCGCCTAGATGAAGCCACGCTGGCCATCCAAGGCAGTGAAACCCGCCTGGAGCGGGTGCCTATTGCTGCCAACTTGCGCCACGACAAGCTGGACGCCTTCGTCACCGAGGCCTCGCTGAGTGGCGAGGCGCCGGCCGACTATCCCTTCGCCACCGAATTGGCGTTTTGCCACCGCCTGGCCAAGCACCTGAAGGCGGCGCGCGAGGTGGTGCGCGGCAAGCCCGAGTTGTTCAACCGGCCGGACTACAGCTTCAAGCTGGAACGCGCCGACGGCAGCAGCCCCGACGAGCCCCAAGGCGACGAAACGGTGCGCATCAGCGAGCGCCGCCGTGGTGCGCCGCTGGATTTAATCGTCTCCGAAGCCATGATTCTGGCCAACAGCACCTGGGGCGGTTGGCTGGGCGAGTTGGGCGTGCCCGGCATCTACCGCAGCCAGGCCAGCCTGGCGCCAGGCGTCAAGGTGCGCATGGGCGTGAAGCCCGCGCCCCATGCCGGCATGGGTGTGTCGCAATACACCTGGGCCACCTCGCCACTGCGCCGCTATGTGGACTTGGTCAACCAATGGCAGATCATTGCCTGCGCCCGCCATGGCAACACAGCAGCGCTGGCCGCGCCCTTCAAGCCCAAGGACGCGATGCTGTTTTCCATCATCTCGGGCTTTGATGGAGCCTACTCGGCCTACAACAGCTTCCAGTCTGGCATTGAGCGTTATTGGACGATGCGCTGGCTGGAGCAAAACGGGGTGACTGAGCTGGATGCGGCTGTGATGAAAGAAGGCCTGGTGCGGGCCGACACCCTGCCCCTGGTCTTCAGAGCCCTGGGCTGCGAGCCCCTGCCGCGTGGCACGCGGGTGCGGGTGCGCATCACGGGCTTGGACTTGCTGACCTTGGAGGTCCACGCCAGCTTGGTCACGGCCTTGGAGGACACGGTCTCCTCCGCGCCAGAGGGCAGTGAGGACGACGGCGACGACGAGGCCGCCCCCGAAGGCTTGGCCTTGGCCATTGCAGTGGACGAGCCCGCCGGCGACGCCGAAGCCGCACCGCCTGCCAACACCCCTTGAGAGGCCGCAACCGACCATGTCTCGTCTTCGTGCTGCCTTCTCGAACGTGACGCCCATGTCCGTGGCGGTGGTGTTGTCTGCGCTGGTTCACATCGCCCTATTGACCGTGCGCTTTGTCGACCCCGAGCGCTTCAATCGCATCTTCCAGGACACCCCCATGGAGGTGATTCTGGTCAATGCCCGCAGCGAAGAGGCGCTCAATAGCAAGGCGCAGGCGATTGCCCAAGCCACGCTGGCCGGCGGAGGCGAGGCCGAGCAAGGCCGCGCCACCTCGCCCTTGCCGCCGTCCATGGTTGAGCAGTTTGGCGATGCGGCGGAAGACGCGCACCAGCGCCAGATCGACCAGATGCAAGATGTGCAGCAGCAACTGCTGGCGCAGATCCGACGCGAAGTGGCCCTGCTGCCGCCACCCGACCCGATGCGGCCCCTGCCCACGCCCGAAGAAAGCCAGCGCGAAGAGCGCCGCCGCCAGATGCTGCGCATGCTCGCCGAGATCGAAAAGCGCATCAATGAAGAAAACGCGCGCCCCAAAAAGCGCTACATCAGCCCCGCCACCCGTGAAGAGGTCTACGCCGTCTATTACGACAATCTGCGGCGCAAGATCGAAGACCGAGGCACACGCGACTTCCCGACCTATCAGGGCCAGAAGCTATATGGTGAGTTAACGATGAACATCACCATCAACGCGGCGGGCGATGTCATTGAGGCCGAGATCATCCGTCCGGCCAAGTCCAAGCATCTCAATCGCCATGCCATGGCCATCGTCCACGCGGCAGGCCCCTTTGGCGCCTTCAGCCCCGCGATGCGCAGCCAGGCGGATGAGATTGTGGTGACCTCGCGCTTCCGCTTCACTGCCAATGAGGGCCTGGAGACCTCGCTGAGTGCGGGCAACTCGGGCCGCCCCGCACCGTGAACACGCCAGAGACTGAGACGATGGACCGCTATGCCGTGCTCGGCAACCCCGTGGCGCACAGCCGCTCGCCTTGGATTCATGCGGCCTTTGCCCGGGCCACGCAGCAGACCCTGAGCTATGAGCGCGTGCTTGCCCCCCTGGACGACTTTGTGGGCACGGTCAGGCGCTTCGCTGCCGAAGGCGGCGCAGGCTGCAACATCACCGTGCCCTTCAAATTCGAGGCCTTTGCCTTGTGCCCGCGCCAGAGTGAGCGCGCGCAGTTGGCGCAGGCGGCCAACACCTTGCGCTTTGACGCGGAAGGCTGGTGGGCGGACAACACCGATGGCGTGGGCTTGGTGCGCGACATCGAGGTGCACGGCCAGCGCCCGTTGGCCGGTGCACGCGTCTTGCTGATTGGTGCCGGCGGTGCGGCCGCGGGCGTGCTGGGGCCGCTGATTGCCGCCCGGCCTGCGGCACTGCGCGTGGTCAACCGCAGCCCGGACAAAGCGCAAGCGCTGATCCACAGCCACCAAGCTTGGGGCGAAGAGCACGGCGTGAGCCTGAGCCAGGGTGGCTTGAGCGATGTGGAAGACGCCTATGACGTGGTCATCAACGGCAGCGCCAGCAGCTTGAGCGGTGGCGCCATCCCCGTCCCCGACCGCGTGCTGGCACCGGGCAGCCTGGCCGTGGACATGATGTACGGCCCTGCCGCCCAGCCGTTTTTGGATTGGGCACGCGCACAAGGCGCTCTGGCCCGTGACGGCCTGGGCATGCTGGTGGAGCAGGCCGCTGAAGCCTTTTGGGTATGGCGGGGCGTGCGGCCCGAAACGGCGCCGATCCTGGCCGATTTACGTGCTGCCGTGAGCGCCCCTGCGCCGCAGCCATGAGCAGCGCGCGCACTTCCCATCCCGTCTGGGCACACCTGGGCCGCTTATTGGCCCTGGTTTTGATCTGTGCGCTGAGCTTGCAACTCTGGTTCTTGCTGCGCATCGCCGCCATGGCCGTCATCGACCCGGCCTCCACCAGTTTCCAGCGCAGCGAAGCGGTGCGGCTGCTGGGCGAAGCGGACGAGTTCCGTTGGAGCCAGGAATGGGTGCCCGCAGATCAGCTCTCCAAACACCTGCGCCGCGCGGTGATCGCCAGCGAAGACGCTGGTTTTGTCGACCACCCCGGCGTGGAGTGGGACGCGATCGAGGCAGCCCTTTCACGCAACGAGAAGGCGGAAGCCCGGGCTGAGCGCCTGCAAGCCCAGCAAGCCAAACGTGCAGCGCAAGCCGCTGCCAAAGGGGGCACTGCACCTGCCAAGAAGATTGAAGCCAAGGTGGTGGGGGGCTCCACCATCACCCAGCAGTTGGCCAAAAACCTCTTTTTGTCGGGTGAGCGCACCTTGGCCCGCAAGGGCCAAGAGATGCTGCTGGCTTTTATGCTGGAGGGCCTGCTCGACAAACAGCGCATCCTGACCCTCTACTTGAACCATGTGGAGTTCGGGGCCGGCATCTTTGGCGCGGAGGCGGCCAGCCAGCACTACTACCGCAGCTCCGCAGCCAAGGTCTCAGCCGAGCAAGCCGCCCGCCTGGCCGTGATGCTCCCCGCCCCCAAGTTGCGCCAGCGCCAACCTTATTCTGCCTATATGAATGGCCGAACTGCGACCATCGTGGCCCGCATGTCATCGGTGGAGCTGCCATGAGTGAACAAACCTCCTTGGAGATCGCCGCCCAAGCCGCCCGACTGGTGGTGGAAGAAGGCATGGACTATGCGGCCGCCAAGCGCAAAGCCGCGCGCGACCTGGGCCGCCGCCAAGGCCGCAGCGCTGAGTTGCCCAGCAACGAGGCCGTCGAAGACGAGGTCTGGGACTATCTGCGTCTGTTCTGTGCCGACACCCAGCCCGCTGAGTTGCACCACCTGCGCGAGCTGGCTGCCGTTTGGATGGAACGCCTGGAGGCGTTCCGGCCGCATCTGGGCGGCGCCGTTTGGCGGGGCACCGCCACCCGCCTGTCGGCCGTCCTCATTGACCTGTATGTGGACGATCCGAAGGCCGCCGAGATTGCCTTCCTCAATGCCGGCGTCGATGTCGACAGCCACGGCGGCGAGGCCGACGATGGCTTGGGCGTGTTGACCGTGGCCGAGTTCAGCCGCGCGCTGAACGACACCGTGACCCTGCATTTCATCATCCACGATCATGACGAGTTGCGTGGCGCCTTGAAACCCGACAGCCGTGGCCGCAGTTGGCGAGGCGATTTGCCCGCCCTGCGCCGCCTGCTGAGCAACCCGGAGACCGCTCCATGACCGACACCTCTTCTCCCCCTGAATCCCCTGCCGCTCGCCGAGGCGTGCTGGTGGGCGCGGGGCTGCTGGCCCTCTTGGGCGGCATCGGCCTGGCGTGGCGTCGCTACCAGTTGGAAGCCGCATCGCCCGAAGCTGCCGACTTGGTGTGGCGACAAGAAGTGCTCACGCCCAACGGGGCCAAGATGCCCCTGGTCAGCCTGCGTGGGCGGCCTTTGCTGATCAACTTCTGGGCCACCTGGTGCCCGCCGTGCGTCAAAGAAATGCCCGAACTGGATGCCTTTGCCAAGGCCCACAGTGGCCAAGGCTGGCAGGTCCTGGGCTTGGCCGTTGATCAACAAGAGGCCGTCAAGCAGTTCTTGACCCAGACGCCCGTCAGCTTCCCGATCGGCATCGTGGGCGTGGATGGCCTGAGCTTGGTGCGCGCTTTGGGCAACCCCAGTGGCGGCTTGCCCTTCTCGGTTTTGTTCGACGCGCGCGGCCAGATCGTGCAGCAAAAAATGGGCGCCACCACGGCCGCCGAATTGACGCAATGGGCCGCTGCGATCCGCTGACGGCTTGCGGCGACCCCGGCCCACAGCCTGACGCCGCGCACGCCCCAAGCGGCCGCACCGGTCAGGCCGGCAATCAAGGCCCCATCACATTTTTCAGCAAGGAAGTAGTCATCTTCCTCCAAAACGCGTAAAGTTCGCCCCTTTCAATTCGAACTGACTTCAATTTCTCTCTCTTGCGCTCGGTCAACAATGCCGCAAGCACACACAGGGCACCTGGAGAGTAGATAGCATTTGCCGCCCGATAGGCGCAAAATGCGAAAGATTGATCGCAACTTAACTGAAAGCTCGTGCTTGCCCGGCTCACCTGAGCCACCACCCCTGCGCTGGCGCAACCCGCACCAGAATGTCGTCCTGAACAGCCTCTATCGGGCTGCCAAGGATGCCGCAGAGGCTGGCGAGTGCCGCTTTATTCACCCTGGAGAAGTCAACGCCATGGATCTGCGTAAGCTCAAGACCCTCATCGACCTGGTCTCTGAATCCAATATCTCGGAGCTCGAGATCACCGAGAACGAAGGCAAGGTTCGCATCGTGAAGTCGGCTGGCGCCCCCGTGCTGATGGCCGCACCAGCAGCCCTGGCGCCCGCTCCGGTCGCTGCCGCAGCACCTGTGGCAGAGGCCGCCCCTGCGGCACCCGCCCCGGCCGCCGAGCCCACCGGTCATGTCGTGAAGTCGCCCATGGTCGGCACCTACTACACCGCCGCCACCCCAGGCGCGAAGCCCTTCGTCAGCGTGGGCAGCGCCGTCAAGGAAGGCGAGGCCTTGTGCATCATCGAAGCCATGAAGATCATGAATGAGATCGAGGCTGATTGCTCGGGCACCGTGACCAAGATCCTGGTCGAGAACGGTCAGGCGGTGGAGTTCGGACAGCCGCTGTTCATCATCGAATAAGCGGCCCACGCCCATGTTTAAGAAAACTCTCATTGCGAACCGAGGCGCTCGAGCCACCGGCTCGGGGGTGCACTCATATGCGCCTGCGCATGTGAGCGTCACACCAAATGGCCCGGCGCGCGAAGCGTGCTGCGATTGAGCCGAGGCACTATGTTCAAGAAAATTCTCATTGCGAACCGAGGCGAGATCGCTCTGCGCATTCAGCGTGCCTGTAAAGAGATGGGCATCAAAGCGGTGGTGGTCTACTCTGAAGCCGACCGCGAAGCCAAGTACGTCAAGCTGGCCGAAGAGGCCGTCTGCATTGGCCCAGCGCCGTCGGGCTTAAGCTACCTCAATATGCCGGCCATCATCGCCACGGCTGAGGTCACGGATGCGGAAGCCATCCACCCTGGCTATGGTTTCTTGTCGGAAAACGCCGACTTCGCCGAGCGGGTGCAGCAAAGCGGCTTTGTCTTCATTGGCCCCACCCCGGAATCCATCCGACTGATGGGCGACAAGGTCTCGGCCAAGCAAGCCATGATCAAGTCCGGCGTGCCTTGCGTGCCAGGCTCTGAAGGTGCCCTGCCCGAAGACCCCAAGGAGATCATCAAGATCGCCCGCAGCATCGGCTATCCCGTCATCATCAAGGCGGCCGGCGGTGGTGGTGGTCGCGGCATGCGCGTGGTGCACACGGAAGCGGCGCTGATCAATGCGGTGCAGATGACGCGCTCCGAAGCGGGCGCCGCCTTTGGCAACCCGCAGGTCTATATGGAAAAGTTTCTGGAGAACCCACGCCATGTGGAGATCCAGATCCTGGCCGACGAGCACCGCAATGCGGTCTGGCTGGGCGAGCGTGACTGCTCCATGCAACGTCGCCACCAAAAGATCATTGAGGAAGCGCCAGCGCCTGGCATTCCCCGTCGCGTGATCGAAAAGATTGGCGACCGCTGCGCTGCGGCCTGCAAGAAGATCGGCTATCGCGGCGCAGGCACCTTCGAGTTCCTCTTTGAAAACGGCGAGTTCTACTTCATCGAGATGAACACCCGCGTGCAGGTGGAACACCCCGTGACGGAGATGGTGACCGGCATCGACATCGTGCAGATGCAGATCCGCGTAGCCGCCGGCGAGAAGCTGCCTTTCAGCCAACGCCAAATCGAGATGCGTGGGCACGCCATCGAGTGCCGCATCAACGCCGAAGACCCGTACAAGTTCGTGCCCTCGCCCGGCCGCATCAGCACATGGCACGCGCCCGGCGGCCCGGGGGTGCGCGTGGACTCGCACGCCTACACCAACTACTTCGTGCCCCCGAACTACGACAGCATGATCGGCAAGATCATCTGCCATGGCGACACCCGCGAGCAGGCCCTGGCCCGTATGCGCACCGCCCTGTCGGAGACGGTGGTGGAAGGCATTCAAACCAACATCCCGCTGCACCGCGAGCTGATGGCCGATGCCAAGTTTGTGCTGGGCGGCACCAGCATCCATTACCTGGAAGGCTGGCTCAGCCAACACCGCCGCTGAAAGCCACGCGCGACAAGCCTTTGGCCCACACGGGCGAAGGGCCTGTCGTGGCGTCGCCCCATGCCCTTAGCCGAGATCTCGCCTGTGCCGATGTTTGAACTGCTGTTGACCGCGCCCCAAAGTTTGGTGGAGCCCGTCTCTGAAGCCCTGATGAATGAATTGGAGGCTTTGTCCGTGTCGGTGGAAGACGCCGATGCCGACACCGAGGCTGAGCACGCCTTGTTTGGGGAGCCCGGCATGCCGCCACCGCGCGCAGGCTGGGACCGCTCGACCTTGAAAGCACTGTTCCAAACCGAGGCGCAGGCTGAAGAGGCTGCGACCTTGCTCCTGGCCCAAGAGTGGGCCCAAGGCTTGGGTGTGCAAGCCCTCAGTGCGGTGGTGGAACAGGACTGGGTGCGCCTGACGCAGTCGCAGTTCTCGCCGGTGGCCATCACGCCGGAGTTTTGGATTGTGCCCACCTGGCATGAGGTGCCCGAGGAGGCCCGCGCGGTGATTCGCTTGGACCCCGGCTTGGCCTTTGGCACCGGCACCCACCCCACCACGCGCATGTGCTTGAACTGGATCGCCCAACAAGCCCCTGCGCTGTCGTCAAGCTGGCATCGCGTGCTGGACTACGGCTGCGGTTCGGGCATTCTGGCCATTGGGGCGGGCTTGCATGGCGGTCAGCACATCGATGCCGTGGACATCGACCCCGCCGCTGTGGAGTCCTCGGCGCTGAATGCCCAGGCCAACGGTGTCACCTTGAACGTCGGCCTGCCCGACCTGGCACAAGGCGAGTACCCCCTGGTGCTGGCCAACATCTTGGCCATCCCCTTGAAGTTGCTGGCACCAGTGCTCTGCGGCCATGTGGCGGAGGGCGGGCACTTGGTGCTGGCCGGCATTTTGGAGCGGCAGGCGGCCGAGTTGCAGCAAGCTTATGCGCCGTGGATCGCTCTGGAAGTGAGCAACACCGACGACGGTTGGATCCTGATGACGGGCCAACGTCGCGCCTGATGCGCACCGTCTTCCGATGCAAGGCGTTGTTACGCCTTGCCTGGCGTCCCTCGCAGAGACACCATCTGGGCATGGCATCATTCAGCGCATGAGTCTGGCCACGCGCTGCCCTGCTTGCAGCACCACATTCAAGGTCGTCCAAGACCAGTTGAAAATTTCCGAAGGCTGGGTCCGCTGCGGCCACTGCCAGGAGGTCTTCAACGCGCTGCACTCTTTGTTTGATCTGCACCCCCCGGTGCCTGAGCAGCCGCCTGAGACACCGCTTCGGCAACGGCCCAGCCCTTTCACCGATGTCGATCTGGCCGAGCCCTCCATCGCGGTGAGTGCGCCGGCCATGGCCGAGCCTGCACCGCAAGACGTGGCGCTGACCACGGGCGCGCCGCCGCAGACGGAGGTCACCTGGGATTTCGAGAGCGCACGGCCCATTCCCACCGATGAGCCCCTGCCCGTCCCTGAAGTTACCGTGGAGGACGAGGCCGACACGCTAACGCCGCCCTTGCAGTTTGCGGGCATCCCGCAAGAGGCACCGGCTCCACCCGCCTTGGCGGTGGCCAGCGAAGAGCCTCCCCATGCTCGCGCCCCTGCGCCTGCAGAGCCGCCGCAGGCGTCTTCTTATGTGGACACCGCCCCCTCGGTGTTCGCCGAGCAAGACGCCAACGCGCCGCAAGCGGAAGAAGCCGCAGAAGCCCTGCCCAAGCGGCGGCGCAGCAAGCGACGTGAGCGCAGTCGGGCCGACGGCGCAGAGCCACGCAACAGCACCCTCAAGGACCCGAGTGATCCTCGCAGTCGCCGACGCAAACGTCGCCGCAAGCCGGAGTTCATGCGCAGCGTGGAGCGCGCTGCCCATTGGGAACGCCCGGGTGTGCGCGCTGTTTTGGGCGCCGCTTCGGCCGCGCTGAGCCTGCTCTTGCTGCTGCAAGTGATGCTGCATTGGCGGGACGACCTGTCGGCCAAATGGCCCATCACAGCCCCCGTCCTTCAGGCCTCGTGCCAAGTGTTGGGGTGCAAGGTGTCACCGCCACGCGCCTTGGAGCGCATCGTGCTGGACCAAAGCCAGTTGACACGCACCGCCTACCCTGAGACTTTGCGCTTTACGGCAGATCTTCATAACACCGCTAACCATGCGGTGAGACTCCCCGCTTTGGAGTTGCTGTTCAGCGATAGCAATGGCCAGACGCTGGTCCGCAAGGTCATCTTGCCTGAGGATCTCAAGCCCGTCCCTGCGGCCATCGACGCCGATGGCGTTTGGCATGTAGACACCTTGCTCAAGGTCGGCTCACTGAAAGTGGCCAGCTTTTCAACAGAGCTTTTTTACCCCTAACCGAGCGGCGTAGCCGACACATCATGGCCTGTCTTGTCTCCGGCTCTTTGGCTTTCGACACCATCACCAGTTTCCCCGGCCGCTTTGCGGACCAGATCCTGCCTGAGCAAGTTCACATCCTGAACGTCTCTTTTCTGGTGCCCACCTTGCGCCGGGAATGGGGCGGCTGCGCCGGCAACATCGCCTACACCTTGCAGGCCCTGGGCGGACAAGCCGTGGTGGCCGCAGCCTTGGGCAATGATGGGGCGGAATATCTGGCCCGCATGCAGGGTCTGGGCATCGACACAAGGGCGGTGCTGACAGTGGCAGACAGCTACACCGCACAGGCCATGATCATCACCGATGCAGACAACAATCAGATCACGGCCTTTCACCCGGGGGCCATGCAATATGCCCATGAGATCAATCTGCCTGCACGCTCAGACATTCGCCTGGCCTTGATCGGACCCGATGGCCGCGACGCCATGCTGCGTCGTGCCCAAGACCTCTCGGCAGCCGGCATTCCTTTCGTCTTTGACCCAGGCCAAGGCCTGCCGATGTTCAATGGCGAGGAGTTGCGCCAGTTCATCGCGCTGGCCACTTGGGTGGCCGTCAATGACTACGAAGGCAAGATGCTTTGCGATCGCACGGGCCTGTCACTCGAGGCGCTGTCCACCTCTCACCTTAAAGGGGTGCTGGTGACCTTGGGCGCACAGGGCTGTGATGTGTGGGAGCAAGGCCAGCGCACGCATGTGCCGGGCGTTTCGGCCACCGAAGTGCTGGACCCGACCGGGTGTGGCGATGCCTTCCGTGGCGCCTTGCTGTTTGGGCTGGAGCAAGGCTGGCCCCTCGCGCGCTGCGTGGCGCTGGGCAACCAATTAGGCGCGCTGAAGATCGCCTGTCGCGGCGGCCAAAACCACCATGTGGATCGCGCCGCGCTGGGCCTTTAACAGCTTGGCTTGAGCCACTCGCTCAAGCCAGGCCCAAGCCGCCCAACCAAGCCGCAACCACGGCCTCTGGCGCGTCGATTTGAATTTGCTTGCGGCGGCTGGTGAGGCCACGCAGCAATTGCACGTCGCGCCTTGGCAAGCCCAGCGATTGGGCCAACCACGCCACGATCTCGTCATTCGCTTTGCCATCGACCGGTGGCGCAGCCAAGCGCAGGCGCAGGGCGCCGTCGTGCAAGCCCACCACCTCGGTGCGCTTAGCGCCGGGGACCGCGCTGAGGTCGAGCACGCAGAACGTGCCGCTGGTTCGCAAGCATGGGAAAGAAGGGCTCACGGCGTGGAGACGATCTGGGCAGAAAAAAGCCCGGCCGAAGCCGGGCATTTCAAGGGCGCTGGCGCGCCTTAGGGCTTGTTGCCCGTCGGGAAGGGCCAAGCAGCAGCCGGGCTCAATGCGGTCTTGGCAGCCGATGCAGCAGGCGCAGGGGCAGGCTTGGAAGCGGCAGGCTTCTTAGCAGCAGCCTTCTTGGCAGGTGCTGCGGCCTTGGTGGCCTTCTTAGCAGGAGCCGCCTTAGCGACCTTAGCAGGCGCAGCCTTCTTAGGTGCAGCCTTTGCAGGCGCAGCCTTCTTGGCTGGTGCAGCCTTCTTAGGTGCAGCCTTGGCAGGAGCTGCCTTCTTGGCCGGTGCAGCCTTCTTAGGAGCAGCCTTGGCCGGAGCCGCCTTCTTTGCAGGCGCAGCCTTCTTGGCCGGTGCAGCCTTCTTAGCCGGTGCAGCCTTCTTCGCAGGAGCAGCCTTCTTAGCCGGTGCAGCCTTCTTCGCAGGCGCAGCCTTCTTAGCCGGTGCAGCCTTCTTTGCAGGAGCAGCCTTCTTCGCAGGTGCAGCCTTCTTCACAGCGGCAGCCTTCTTTGCAGGTGCAGCCTTCTTGGCCGGAGCGGCCTTCTTCGCAGTTGCCATGTCAAAACTCCTTGATCAAGTTACGAAACACACCAGCCTGCTCGATACAGACCGGCGATCCACCGCACCTGGGTGTTCCCGGCAGGTTCACTCCTACTCGGGCGCCCCCGATGCGGTGAATGGGGGCTGGCCCGTGGCGCTGGTTCTGTTGCCAGCGCTCGACTCGGGCCGAGGATCTTGATCTCTCACACTGAGAGGGAGGACATCTCGCGTGCCTGCGAGTTGGCCGCCCGCCTTCAACCTGATCAGGCTGAAGGCATTGCGCCGTTGAACAACGCGCCGATGCGCGCTGCCCTCAGGATCAATCCCAGCTCAAAGCGCCACCGGATTGGTACTCGATGACGCGGGTCTCAAAAAAGTTACGTTCCTTCTTCAGGTCAATCATTTCACTCATCCATGGGAACGGGTTTTCCTCGTTCGGGAAGAGCGGCTCCAAACCAATTTGGGTGGCACGCCGATTGGCGATGTAGCGCAGATAGCCCTTGAACATGGAGGCGTTCAGGCCCAACACGCCGCGCGGCATGGTGTCTTCAGCGTAGCGATACTCCAGCTCAACCGCCTTCTCGAACAGCGCCTTGATCTCGGCCTTGAAGCTGGCCGTCCACAGGTGCGGGTTCTCAAGCTTGATCTGATTGATCAGGTCGATGCCGAAATTGCAGTGCATGGACTCGTCGCGCAAGATGTACTGGTACTGCTCCGCCGCACCCGTCATCTTGTTCTGGCGCCCCAGCGCCAGGATCTGCGTAAAGCCTACATAGAAGAACAAACCTTCCATCAGGCACGCAAAGACGATCAGCGACTTCAACAAGGTCTGGTCAGTCTCGGGCGTGCCCGTGGTGAAGTGCGGATCCATGATCGCGTCAATGAACGGGATCAGGAACTCGTCCTTGTCGCGGATGGACTGCACCTCATGGTAAGCGTTGAAGATCTCGCTCTCATCCAGGCCCAGCGACTCGACGATGTACTGGTAGGCGTGGGTGTGGATGGCCTCTTCAAAGGCTTGACGCAGCAGGAACTGGCGCGCCTCAGGGGCAGTGATGTGGCGATAGGTGCCCAGCACGATGTTGTTAGCCGCCAGCGAATCGGCCGTCACGAAGAAGCCGAGGTTGCGCTTGATGATGCGGCGCTCGTCTTCGCTCAAACCGTTGGGGTCCTTCCAAGTCGCGATGTCACGCGACATGTTCACCTCTTGGGGCATCCAGTGATTGGCACAGGTCGCCAGGTATTTCTCCCAGGCCCACTTGTACTTGAACGGCACCAACTGGTTGACGTCGGTCTGGCCGTTGATGATGCGCTTGTCGGCGGCATTCACGCGGCGCGTACTGCTGGCCACCACCGACACTGCGGCGGCTGGTGCGGCAACCACAGGCGCAGCCGGCACGATGGCCGCTGGTGCTACAGGTACGGATTGGAGAGCGGGTGTCGCAGTGGCGGCAACAGGCGCCGACGGTGCCGCTGGCCGCGTGCTCAGGGTGGACCCGGTGACGGGTTCTGGCGCGCTGCGATGAACAGGTGTTGACGGAGTACGTGTGTCGTCTTCCCAGACCAGCATGTGCGTGTTTCCTATGGCTGTGAATTATCGGAGTGTTGTGTCGAAACACCAAGCACTTCTTGACTTTGAATCAATGTCGATGTTGCAGGCTTGCATCGCTTTATCAGCATCACAAGCACTGCATCATCAAATCATCCGCACAATTTGTGCGTTAGCTGCTTACTGGCAGGCCTCGCAGTCCGGGTTGTCAATGCTGCAGAACTTGATGTCGGTAGCGGGGGTCGGCTCGGAGGCCACCACCGCTGCGGGCACGGCACCTTCGGCAGAGACTCCACTCACACCACCACCTGCAGACACCGCGTTCAAGGAGCCATTGGAGATCGTGGACTTCTCGGCGTGGGTCGCAGCCATGGTACGCAGGTAATAGGTGGTCTTCAGGCCACGCAGCCATGCGAGCTTGTAGGTGTCGTCCAGCTTTTTGCCTGAGGCACCAGAGATGTAGATGTTGAGCGATTGCGCTTGGTCGATCCACTTCTGGCGACGCGACGCAGCCTCGACCAACCAGACAGCATCCACTTCAAACGCCGTGGCGTAGAGGCGCTTGAGCTCTTCGGGCACACGGTCAATGCGACGCAGCGAGCCATCGTAGTGCTTCAAGTCCATCACCATCACGCTGTCCCACAGCCCCAAGCGCTTCAGGTCGCGCACCAGGTACTCGTTGACCACGGTGAACTCGCCCGACAGGTTGGACTTGACGGAGAGGTTGCCAAAGGCCGGCTCGATTGACGCATCCACCCCAATGATGTTGGAGATGGTGGCCGTGGGGGCAATGGCGACACAGTTGCTGTTGCGCATGCCGTGCTGGGCAATCTGCTGGCGCAGTGCATCCCAGTTCAGGGTGCTGCTGCGGTCCACTTCCAGATAGCCGCCGCGCGCCTTGGCCAACAGGTCCAGCGAGTCTTGCGGCAGGATGCCGCGGTGCCACAGCGAGCCCTCGTAGGTCGAGTAGGTGCCACGTTCGGCCGCCAGATGGCTGGAAGCCTGGTAGGCGTAGTAGCACACCGCCTCCATCGAGCGGTCGGCGAACTCGACAGCCTCAGCGCTGGCATAGGGCAGGCGCAACTGATAGAGGGCATCCTGGAAGCCCATGATGCCCAAGCCCACCGGCCGATGGCGGAGGTTGGAGTCCTTGGCCTTCTTGACAGCGTAGTAGTTGATATCGATGACGTTGTCGAGCATGCGCATGGCCGTGGCAATGGTCTTGCTCAACTTCTCATGGTCGATCGCACCGTCCTTCAAGTGCTGCGCCAGGTTGACCGAGCCCAGGTTGCACACCGCGATTTCTTCGTCATTGGTGTTGAGCGTGATCTCGGTGCACAGGTTGGACGAGTGCACCACACCGACGTGCTGCTGGGGCGAGCGCACATTGCAGGCGTCCTTGAAGGTGATCCAAGGGTGGCCGGTTTCGAACAGCATGGACAGCATCTTGCGCCACAGGTCCTTGGCGGGCATGCGCTTGAACAGCTTGATCTCGCCACGGTCAGCCTTGGCCTCATAGGCGCAATAAGCCTGCTCGAACTCGGCACCGATCAGATCGTGCAGATCAGGGCAGGTCGAGGGCGAGAACAGCGTCCAGTCTCCGCCTTCCATGACACGGCGCATGAACAGATCCGGGATCCAGTTCGCGGTGTTCATGTCATGGGTGCGGCGGCGGTCATCGCCGGTGTTCTTGCGCAGCTCCAAGAATTCTTCAATGTCCAGGTGCCAGCTTTCCAGGTAGGCGCACACCGCGCCCTTGCGCTTGCCGCCCTGATTCACGGCCACGGCCGTGTCGTTGACCACCTTCAGGAAGGGCACCACACCCTGGCTCTTGCCATTGGTGCCCTTGATGTAGGAGCCCAGGGCGCGGACATTGGTCCAGTCATTGCCCAAGCCACCGGCAAACTTGGACAGCAGCGCGTTTTCTTTCAGCGCCTCGTAAATGCCGTCCAGATCGTCCGCCACGGTGGTCAGGTAGCAGCTGGAGAGCTGCGAGCGGCGCGTGCCGCTGTTGAACAGCGTCGGCGTGCTGGACATGAAATCAAAGGTCGACAGCACGTTGTAGAACTCGATCGCACGCGCTTCGCGGTTGGTCTCGTTCAGCGCCAAGCCCATGGCCACGCGCATGAAGAAAGCCTGAGGCATCTCGATGCGGGTTTCTTCAATGTGCAAGAAGTAGCGATCAAACAGGGTCTGCAGGCCGAGGTAGTCGAACTGCAGGTCGCGGTCAGCTTGCAGCGCAGCCCCCAACTTGGCCAGGTCAAACTGCAAGAGCTTGTCGTCCAACAGTTCCGCCTCCACACCCTTTTGGATGAACTGGGGGAAGTACTGGGCGTAGCGGACATGCATCTCGGCATGCAGCACCTCACCGCCCAAGATCTCGCGGCGGATGGTGTGCATCAGCAGGCGCGCGGTGGCACGGGTATAAGCCGGGTCGCGCTCGATCAAGGTGCGGGCAGCCAAGATGGCGGCCTTGTAGACCTCATCAATGGGCACGCCGTCATACAGATTGCGCAGGGTCTCGGCAATGATGGGGTCGGGCTTCACGTCTTCGCCCAAGCCGGCACAAGCGGACTCGATCAAGCTCTTGAGGTGGGCCTCGTCCAGCACCACGCGCTGACCTTTGTCCAGCACATGCAAGGCATTGGAGGGCACGGCCGGCGCCGCCGTGGCTTGGCGCGCACGCTCTTGGGTGCGGCGCTCGCGGTACAACACATAGGCGCGCGCCACTTCATGGTGACCACCGCGCATCAGGCCCAACTCGACCTGGTCTTGCACGTCTTCAATATGGAAGGTGCCGCCGCCCGGACGCGACCGCATCAGTGCGCGCACGACCGTTTCAGTCAGGGCATCGACGGTTTCACGAACGCTGGCCGACGCGGCCCCTTGCGTGCCATGAACCGCCAAAAAGGCCTTCATCAATGCGACAGCGATTTTGTCGGGCGCAAAGGCGACGACAGCGCCATTGCGGCGGATGATTTGATAGCCCTGATAGGCCGTGACCGCGCCCGAGGTGGCGGCGGATGAAGGGACAGAACGGGCGGACGCCAAAGCGTCAGTCGTGCTGGACACAACAGCTTGCATGGATTTCCTCGGTTGGATAGATAGAGATAAAAGTTCAGCGGTTCTCAGGAGCCGTCGTGACGGACTTCTGACGAACCTCGCGCTCAAGACAAACAGACACCGCAACCTCTTGCATGGTTCACGCCTCCCTGGCGTTGTTGAGCGAGTCCTTGGTTGAAACTCGAACCTCCATGGCATGGGGGATGTTCGCCCACGATGCCGCCAGCTCTGACTGGTCTGGTGGGTGTTCTGCGGTTCAGACACCTGGGTGCATGAACGGCTTTTTCAACTCAATGATTAGCACGAGGGCACACTATATCTGGGGGCGAAGGGCGTTTCAAGCACTACGGATAGCGTGATCGCATCAATTTGCAAGTGCAAACCTCACACCTCAGCGCGCCCCTCAAACGCCCCAACTGCCGCCAAGGCCCATGCCGACTTGCTGCCGCCCAACAGGCCTTGAAATGACGGGCCTCAGACAGGCTTTTGGCCCCGCCAAGCCTTGCCAATCAAGGATCGTGCTGTGCGGGCTCAGCGTTCTTCGGGCTTGTCCGCCGCAATGGCCACTTCAGGCCACGCCAATTGGAGGCGAAGCCAAGCCCAGTCAAAGCCCGGCCCGGGGTCAGCCTTTCGACCCGGGGCCACATGTTCATGGCCCACCACCGCATCAAGCGGGTGGAGCAGCGCCAGATCGCGCAGCAGGGCCACCAAGCTGTGCATTTGCACCGACTCAAAGTGCCCGCCTTCTAAGCCTTCAAGCTCAATGCCCACCGAGTAATCGTTGCAGTTCTCACGCCCGGCCCAACTGGACCGTCCCGCATGCCACGCCCTGTCGAGCGTGGACACGAACTGCACACATGCGCCATCACGGCGGATGAAGAAGTGCGCCGAGACTTCCAAGCCCCGAATATCCTGGAAGTAAGGGTGGGCATCCCAATCGAGTTGATTGGTGAACAAGGCTTCGACTTCCCCACCGCCAAATACCCCCGGCGGCAAGCTGATGGAGTGGATGATCGCCAGGCTGACCTCTGCGCCCTCGGGCCGGGGGCCAAAGTTGGGGCTATCCAAGCGCTGCGCCTTGGCCCACCAACCTGCCTGCCATATGGGCTCGCTCACGACTCAGGTGCCGTCAGGTCCGCCCCACCATCACCGCCCTCGGTGATGCCCAAGCGCGCCATGCGATAGCGCATCTGTCGCAGCGTCAAGCCCAGCCGAGCGCCTGCCGCCGTGCGATTGAAGCCATGGGCCGCCAAGGCGCGCCGCAAGATGGTCCGCTCCAACTCATCCAAATGGGCGGCCAGGTCATGGGGCAACACCTCTTCTTCGGCGGGCAACACCACTTTGCTGGAACCCAGGCTGCCCCCCAAGGCCGCCTCAGCGGCCAACACATCGGCTTCAGCCACGGTGTCACCAAACGCCGCATCAGGCAGACCCAGGTCATCAGCGCTGATGACCTCGCTGGCCGCCATCGCCACCGCGCGGTGCAGCAGGTTCTCCAGCTCCCGCACATTGCCCGGGAAGTCATACTCGGCCAAGCGCTTGCGCGCCGACGCACTGAGACTGGGCGGCGGCACCAAGCCAGCGTCTTTGGCAATGCGCACCAGCAAGGCAGCGGTGATGTCATCCAAGTCATCCAGACGCTCGCGCAGCGGTGGCACGTCAATGCGGATGACATTGAGGCGATAGAACAAATCTTGGCGGAAGCGTCCCGCCGTCACCTCCTGCGCCAAGTCGCGGTGGGTGGCGCTGACAATGCGCACATTCACCGCTGCTTCCGCCGTGGCGCCAATCGGGCGCACGGCTCGCTCTTGGATCACACGCAGCAGCTTGCTTTGCATTGCACCGGGCAAGTCACCGATCTCATCCAAAAACAGCGTGCCGCCGTGAGCAGCTTGGAAGAAACCGTCCCGGTCTTCGTTCGCACCCGTGAACGAGCCTTTGCGATAGCCAAAGAACTCGGCTTCCAACAGGTTTTCCGGAATGGCCCCGCAGTTCACGGCCACAAAGGGCTGGCCCGCGCGTGGGCTGGCATCGTGAATGGCTCTGGCCACCAACTCTTTGCCCGTGCCGGACTCGCCATGCACCAGCGCCGGGGCCATGCTGCGCGCCACTTTCTCGACCAGCTCCCGCACCTTATGCATGGCGCTGGAGCGGCCCACCAAACGCGCCAGCGGCGCCAGCGGCCCAGCCACCGCCGAGCGCAACGGCGTGGCCGTCTGCCCCATGGCGCCAGAGACCACGGTGCGAAACTGCTTCAGATCGACCGGCTTGGTCAGGTAGTCGAACGCCCCAACCTTCAAAGCCTCCACCGCGTTCTCGGTGGAGCCATAGGCGGTGATGACGATGGTGCGCTCTGGGCGCCTGGCTGCTTCCAAGCGCTTGAGCAAATCCATGCCCGTGCCATCGGGCAGTCGCATGTCGGTGATGACCAGTTTGTAGACCTTGCCTTGCAAGGCTTCCCAGGCCTCGGCCACCGTGGAGGCGGTCTCCACCTCATGGCCTTCACGCAGCAGCGTCAGCTCGTAGAGCGTCAACAAGTCAGGTTCGTCGTCCACCACCAGCACGCCGGTGCCAGATGTTGCGCTGTTCATACGTAGAGTCTTCCCTCTGAGGCCACGGAATCTCGCCGCAGCACAACCTGGAACACATTCGGGTGGCGCGCGCCGGGCCGCCGCATGTAGTCGATGCTGGCACCGTGCCGCTCACACAACTGGCGGCAAATATAGAGGCCCAGGCCCGTACCCCGGCTGCGCGTGGAATGGAAAGGCTCGAACAAGTGTGCCTCGACCTCTGGCGCAATGGGGTCGCCATCACTGGCCACCGACAAGCGCACATAAGGCCCATCCAGCATCTCAATGGACAGCAGCACCGAGCCGGCCATGTCCCGCGAGTGCCGAAGGGCGTTCTCCAGCAAATTGACCAAGACGCGGCGCAGGTGGTCCCCGTCAAAGACGGCGCCCACGGGCTCCAGGGGCATCTGAACCCGCAGTCGACATTCGTGCCCCAACACCAAGCCCACCGTTCGCGCGAACTCTCCACAAATGGTGCTGACCTCTTGGTTCAGGTCCAGCGTTCTAGAGGGGGCTTGCCCGCCCGGAGCAGCCTCCATCACGTCATCCACGATGCGCTTGAGCCGCTCCACATTGTCCGCCACGATGCGCAGCAAGCGCTCTTGGTCCGGCCGCAGTGCGTCCTCGCGCAGCAGCGCATTGGCCTGCGCCACAGCCGCCAAGGGGTTGCGGATCTCATGCGCAATGCCGGCTGAGATACGCCCCATGGCCACCAAGCGCTCCTGACGTTGCCGCGCCAGCACATCCCGCAGCTTTTCCACAAACAACACGGCCAAGACCTCACCACCGCCCTCGGTGGCCAGCACCGTGCCTCGCTGGCCTCGAGTAAAGCGGGCACGCACCCGCACCGAATGCGGTGACGCACCCGCATAGGACAGCGCCAGGTCGACACCGTCACGCGGCCAGTGGCCGGCCCGGTAGGCCGAGCTCACCGCCTCGGCCAAGCTGCGCCAACCGTCTTCACTCTGCAAGGAAAACGGCGGCACGGGGCACTGCCCCTGTTCGGCTAACAGCTTGCGTGCAGCAGGGTTGGCCGAGCGCACCCGGCACTGGCGGTCCACCACCAACACCCCGTCACTCATTTCGTCAATCACCAAACGGTTCAACTCGGCTTGCTGGCGCGCCAGCTCCAAGCTGCCGCGTGCGGTGCGCTCTTCACGCGCCAAGCGGCTGGCCATTTGGCCTGACACCAGCACGATCACAAACATGCCGATGCCGGCCATGCCCGCCTGCGACAGCAAGGACAGCAGATCGCCACCCGCCATGCCGCGCTGCCACGCTGCAGCCAGCAGCATCAAGGCCACCGCCGCCGCTGTCGCCAAAGCGGGTAAGCGAGGACTGAGCACGCCCGCCATCAAGACCGGCAGCACCAGCAAAGCCGCGTGATTCAGGCTGGAGCCAGGGTCCAAGGAATGCAACACACCAAAGGCGACCACATCCACGCCAATGGTGGACCACCAGTGCAGGCGGCGCAGCGAGCGATGCTGGCCACCGCCCAAAAGCGCCCAGCGCCACCACGTCAAGCCCGCCTGCAGCGCGTAGGCACCCGAGACCAAGGGCAGCCAAGACAGCTCCCGGCTGGACAGCCACATCAACACCAACTGGGTGACAAACAAGGCCAGCCCCAGCACGGCCCGTGCCGCCAGATAGGTGCGATAGACGCGTCGCTGAGCGGAGTCGTCTGCACGCACCAAGCGCCGAGCTTGGCGCGACAAAAAGGTGCTGTCTTCCGGGCCTTCGTTGCTATCAGCCCAGTCCGGCGTCATCAGCGAGGGCTCGTCATCCCCTCCCGCCACACCGGCGGGCATGCCCAGGTCCGCAAACCAGGACTCCCCCTCATTGCCCGGGCGAGCCCGTGACGCGCCAGCCTCGGGCTTGGACATGCTCAAGGCTTCTCCCCCGGACCGGGGCCCAAGCGTCGATGTTCATCGCTGCAGTAGAACGCCCCCGCCGCATCAGACACCGAGTCCGATTGCGGCAGATGCACGCCGCAGTGCGCACATGACACCATCTCGTGCGCAGCGTGAGAGTTCGCTGGGGGCTTTGGGGCCGCGCTATCGGTGCGCACAGGGGAGCGACGACTGCGAAGCCACCACCACACCAAGGCCACCGCGGCCAGCAGCAAAATCAAGCGAGCCATGCCTTTACCCCGATGTTCTTTGCAATAACACTTCCAGCACAAAGCGCGAGCCCATATAGGCCAGCAGCATCAGCAAGGTGCCCGCATAAAGCCAACGCGTGGCCTGGCGCCCACGCCAGCCGCGCCAGACGCGCCCAATGATCAGTGCCGCAAAAGTGGCCCAGCCCAGCAGTGACAGCACGGTTTTGTGCTCCAGCCAGCGCCAGTGCGGCGAGGCCATGCCCACCGCCAGCGCCAAGGTCAACACCACAAAGCCCGCCTCCACAAAGCGAAAGGTCATGCGCTCCAGCTTGAGCAGAGGCATGCCATACACCGTAGAGACGATGGCCCGCTTGTCTCGCATGCGCTGGTCGGCCGCATCCAGCATCAAGGCATGCAGGACCGCGGCACCGAACAAGCCGTAAGACGTCAGGCCCAACACCCAATGCAGTGGTGCCCAACGCGAATGGGCCACGGCCCGTGCCTCGCCAGGGAACAAGAGTGCTAACACCATCAAGGCCATGGCACACACCGCCAAGACCCGGCGCACACCGGGGACCGGCACCAAGCGGCTCTCCACGCCATACACCGCCACGACCAGCCAAATGGTGAAGGACAAGGCCGGCGCAAAGCCGATCACCAGCCCTTCTTGGCGCCCCAGGCCCAGCCCTGCCAGCAGCGCCAAACCATGCAAACCCCAGGCGGCGACCAAGGCCTGTGCGGGCCAGCGGCGCTCGATAGAAGCCGGCATGGCCGCCACCAAATAGGCCAAAGCGCCCACCACCGTGAGCCCGAAGCCGGGTGCTTGAAGTGGGTCAACGGATAAAATCATGGCCACAGTTTACCGGCGCCCTTGCCGTCAGAGCTGCTGCCCGGCACACCAAGGAGCGCATTTCTCATATGGCCACCACCCTCACCGATCGCCTGTCACACCTGGTTAAGACCATGCGTGGCCAGGCCCGCATCACCGAAACCAATGTGCAAGACATGCTGCGCGAAGTGCGCATGGCCTTGCTGGAGGCCGATGTGGCCCTGCCCGTGGTGCGCGATTTCATCGCCCGGGTGAAAGAAAAGGCCCTGGGCCAAGAGGTGGTGGGCTCGCTCAACCCCGGCCAGGTGCTGGTCTCGGTGGTGCACAAAGAGTTGGCCGCCACAATGGGCGAGGGCATCTCCGACATCAACCTGGCGGCCCAGCCCCCCGCCATCATCTTGATGGCCGGTCTGCAAGGCGCAGGCAAAACCACCACCACCGCCAAGCTGGCCAAGCACCTGATCGAAAAGCGCAAGAAAAAGGTGCTGACGGTCTCGGCCGACGTCTACCGCCCCGCCGCCATCGAGCAGCTCAAGACCGTCACCAAGCAAGCTGGCGCCGAATGGTTCCCCTCCGAGCCCAACCAGAAGCCCAAGGACATTGCCCTGGCCGCCCTGGACTGGGCCCGCCGCCATTACTTTGACGTGCTGCTGGTGGACACGGCCGGCCGCTTGGCGATTGACGAAGCCTTGATGGCTGAAATCCGCGAGCTGCATGCCACGCTGAACCCGGTGGAGACCCTGTTCGTGGTCGACGCCATGCAGGGCCAAGACGCGATCAACACCGCCAAGGCCTTCAAAGAAGCTCTGCCGCTGACCGGTATTGTGCTGACCAAGCTCGACGGCGACTCACGCGGCGGTGCGGCACTCTCCGTGCGCCAGATCACCGGCGCGCCGATCAAGTTTGCCGGTGTCTCTGAGAAGATCGACGGACTGGAGGTGTTCGATGCCGAGCGCCACGCCGGGCGCGTGCTGGGCATGGGCGACATCGTGGCCCTGGTCGAAGAGGTCACCAAAGGCGTGGACATGGCCGCCGCCACCAAGATGGCGGAAAAGCTCAAGTCTGGCGGTGGCTTTGACCTGAACGACTTTCTCTCGCAAATCAGCCAGATGAAGAAGATGGGCGGCCTCTCCAGCCTGATGGACAAGCTGCCCGCGCAGATGGCGGCCAAGGCCGGTCAGGGTGACATGGACAAGGCCGAAAAAGACATGCGCCGCATGGAAGGCATCCTGAGCGCCATGACCGCCAAAGAGCGCCGCCAACCCGCGTTGCTGCTAGAGGGCAAGAGCAAAGCCAGCCGCAAGCGCCGCATCGCCGCCGGTGCTGGCGTGCAAATTCAAGATGTGAACCGCATGCTCACCCAGTTTGAGCAGATGCGCGACATGATGAAGAAGATGCAGGGCGGCGGCCTGATGAAGATGATGAAGAAAATGGGCGGCATGAAGGGCATGAAGGGGATGATGCCGCCGGGGTTTGGGGGGGGCTGATGCTCCCCTAGAAGCTTGGAGGATTGTCAGGCTCTACAGCTGATCGACAGGCTGAGAACCTTTGCGCTGGAGAGCATCCGGACCGCGAGGGCGGCACTGCGCCACTCATGTCCCCCGGCCGCTGACGCGTCCTCCTCCTTGACTTCGTTCTGCAGTGCCACCCTCACAGTCCGTCCTTCACGCGGGGGGCCTATCGAGGGGGGCGTCCGTCAGTGGCCCGCTCTGTTGTTAACTCAATCGCGCAAGCCACTTCAATCCAGCAAGGCCTTAGCAAACTCCCGCGCCTTGAAGGTCTGCAAGTCTTCGAGCTTTTCGCCCACGCCGATGAAGTAGACCGGCAGCGGCCGCTCGCGGGCGATGGCGGCCAGCACGCCGCCTTTGGCGGTGCCGTCGAGCTTGGTGACGATCAGGCCGGTCAGGCCCAGCGCATCGTCAAAAGCCTTCACCTGCGTCAGTGCGTTTTGGCCGGTATTGCCGTCCACCACCAAGAGCACTTGGTGCGGCGCGGTGGCCTCGGCCTTGGTGATCACGCGCTTGATCTTCTTCAGCTCTTCCATCAGGTGCAGTTGCGTCGGCAAGCGGCCGGCGGTGTCAGCGATGACCACGTCCGCGCCGCGCGCCTTGCCGGCGGTCACCGCATCGAAGGTCACGGCGGCCGGGTCGCCGCCTTCTTGGCTGATGATCTCTACACGGTTGCGGTCGGCCCACACGCCCAACTGCTCGCGGGCTGCAGCGCGGAAGGTGTCGGCCGCAGCCAGCAGCACCTTGCAGTCGCTCTCAGCCAAGTGCTTGGTGAGCTTGCCGATGCTGGTGGTCTTCCCCGCACCGTTGACGCCCACCACCATCATCACCGTGGGGTGGTGCTCGCCTACCACCAGGGATTTTTCCAGCGGTGCCAAAAGCTCAGTGATGGCATCGGCCAGCAGGGCTTTGACAGCCGCAGGGTCTGTCGCCTTGGCCTCTTTGACCCGGCGCTTCAAATCTTCCAAGAGATGCTCGGTGGCTTTGACGCCGGTGTCGGCCATCAGCAGCGCAGCTTCCAGCTCTTCGTAGAGCTCGTCGGTGATCTTGGTGCCGGTGAAGACCTGGGCAATGCTGGAGCCGGTGCGCGCCAAGCCTTTGCGCAGGCGGCTGAGCCAGCCTTCGCGCGCGGCGGGCTCCGGCTTGGCCGTGGGCTCAGGCGCGTGGGTGAAGGCGTGTGGGTCCGACGCGGCAGGTGCCGCAGCGATGGGCGCGGGCGCAGGCGCCGCCACCTGGGGCTGGGTGGCCAGCGCTTGCGGCACTGAGGCGACCACAGCTTCCGTGGGTGCGCCACCTGCCGATGGCGGTGCCAGGGGCGCGGGGGGCACCTCCACCGCCGCTGGTGCGGGAACGGCTGCAGGCACGGTCGCTGGCGCGGGCGCGGGTGCGGGCGGCGGCGGTGCCGAGCCAAACTTTTTGCGGAAGAAACTGAACATGGCGCTATTGTCGCGGGTCTTTGTGCAGGCTGGCTGACAGCCCTCGTTCAGTGGGTTCTGGCATGCTGTGTGAACCCGATTGAATGCGAAGGAGCAGCGCTTGAAAGCAGCCTATCTGACTGGCCATGGTGGCAACGAGGTGGTCACCGTGGGTGAGCGCCCCCTGCCCGCCCTCCACGACGCCCAAGGTCAGCCCTTGGTGCGGGTGCGCCTGCAGGCCGCCACGCTCAATCAAGTGGACCTCTACATGCGCAACAGCGGCGCGGGCATCACCCACAGCCTGCCGCAGATCATGGGCTTGGATGGCGCAGGGGTGGTCGACGCGGTGGCCCCCGGCGCAGGCCCTTGGGCTGAAGGTGATGCGGTGGTGCTGCACCCCGCTGTGAGCTGCGGCCAATGCGCTCACTGCCTGGCTGGCGAGGATGTGCTGTGCGCGCAGATCCGTTACCTGGGCGAGCACCGCGACGGCACGCTGGCCGACTACGTCTCTGTGCCCGCACGCAATGTCTTTGCCCGCCCAAGCCACTTGAACCCTGTTCAGTCCGCTGCGTTGGGCGTGAACCACCTCACCGCCTGGCGCATGCTCTTCACCAAGGCCCAGCTCAAGCCCTGGGAGACCGTGCTGATTTTTGGCGTGGGCGGTGGCGTGTCATTAGCGGGGCTGCAACTGGCCAAAAGCGTGGGCGCCCGTGTGATTGCGTGCTCGCGCAGTGCCATCAAGCTAGAGCAAGCGCGCGCGATGGGGGCCGACGCCACCGTGCTCTTGGGCAGCGGCCAGGAAGCTAAAGAGGTGTTGGCCCTGACCCAAGGCCAAGGCGTCGAGGTGGTGTTTGAGAATGTCGGAGCCGCCGTCTGGCCCATCGCGATGAAGGCCCTGGCTCGTGGCGGCCGCCTGGTGACCTGCGGGGCTACCACTGGCGATCAACCCGGCGCCGACCTGCGGCGGCTCTTCATCCGCCAATTGCAGGTCATGGGCTCGACCCTGGGCACGCTGGGCGAGTTCCGCACCTTGCTGGACTGGGTGCAGCGCCACCAGCTCGTGCCGGTGGTCGACAGCAGCTACGCGCTGGACGAGGTGCATGCCGCCCTGGACAAGCTCAGCAGCGGCACGCAATTCGGCAAGGTCGGGATCGTCTTGGGCTGAACTCTGCAGACAGCTGCCGCCTCCTTGCCGCCCAGCGCTCAGCCCTGCCAGCCAATCCGCCCCGTCAACATCTGCCACCACATCACCCAGTCGCCCATGAAGGAGTAGAGCGGCTGCTTGAAGCTGGCGGGCTTGTTCTTCTCAAAGCCAAAGTGGCCCACCCAGGCCCAGGCATAGCCCTGCACCAAGCCCACCGCCACCAGCCAAGGCTGGGCGGTGAACAGGGCCGTGAGCAAGAGCCCCGCACCGATGCTGGTGCCGATGAAGTGCAGGGTGCGGCAGGTGCGGTTTCGGTGCTCGCCCAGGTAGAAGGGGTAGAACTCCGCAAAGCTGTTGAACTTGGGGGCGGCCGTGGCTTGGGCGTCGGTGCTGGACATGACGTCACTCCTTGTAGCTGGGGTCGGTGCGGTCGAGCTTGCGCAGCAGTGCGGGCCAGGCGATTTGCGCGCCCATGCCCTTGGTGACCTGGGTGTAGACCTGGGCCATGCCGCTCAAGATGGCCGGGTTGACCGTGGTCAGTGCACTGCCTCCGCTCAAGGCGTCGATCTGAATGCGGCAGGTGTTCTCAAAGGTATACATCGCCAAGAAGGCCTCGGCCACGCCCCGGCCCACGGTGAGCAGGCCGTGGTTGCGTAGCACCAGATAGTTGGCTTGGCCCAGGTCGCGCTGCAGACGGGGCTGTTCGTCGTCCCGCAGGGCCACGCCTTCATAGTCATGGTAGGCCAAGGACGCCAGCACAAACGTGCTTTGCTGGCTGATGGGCAAGATGCCGTGCTGCTGTGCGCTGACGGCCACGCCGGCGCGGGTGTGGGTGTGCAGCACGCAGCCTGCGTCCTCGCGCACCGCGTGGATGCAACTGTGGATGGTGAAGCCGGCCGGGTTGACGGGGTGGGGGCTGTCCAGCAGCTTGTTGCAGTGCTGGTCCACCTTGACCAGGCTGGAGGCCGTGATCTCATCAAACATCAGCCCATACGGGTTGATGAGGAAGTGGTGCTCAGGCCCGGGAATGCGGGCCGAGATGTGGGTGAAGACCAAGTCACTCCAGCCGTACAAGGCCACCAAGCGATAACAGGCGGCCAAGTCCACGCGCAAGGCCCATTCTTCGGGTGAGACTTGGGAGCGAACATCCGTCGAGCTGATCGTGGACATCGTTGCGCCTTTCGGGTCGGCATCAAGAACGCGAAGGCTGGGCCTGGCCCTCGCCTACCGAGGCGCGGTGCGGATCACGGCGCACAGGCCCCGCATCAGCCTCAATGGCTTGGCGCAGCTCACCCAGCAAGCCGGCGGCGAACAGCGCCTCCACCAGCACGAACAAGGGGCCTTGCAGCAAGCCCATCACATCATCGACAAAAGCGGGCTTTCGTCCTTCGTAAAAGTGGCCCACAAACTGGAACACCCAGCCCACTGCAAACAAGCCCAAGCCCCAAGCCAGCCAAGATGAGGTAGGCCCTGCAGCCACACCTTGCGCGAACAGCGCACACGCCAGCAACACGCCTGTGAGCACCGCACCCAGGCCCAGATGCAGGCGCATATAGAACACCGAGACCAGGGCCACCACGCCCCAGGCGGGACTCAGCAGCAAGCCGCCGACTGCGAACTGCGGGCGCGACAGCAGGATGGTGACCGCCAACACAATCATCGGAATGCCGACAAAGTGGGTCGCGATATTGCGCGGGTCGCGGTGATAGCGCGCGTAGCTGATCATGTGTTGGCTCAGGGTTTTCAAGGGCCGCTCCTGGCAGTGAGAACAAGGTGACAATCATCGGAGCTTGGCCTCTGCCGCGCTATCAACTGGCTGACAGTCCACCTAAGGGTTTACCGCATGACGAACCCACCCTCGCTCGATGATCTGCAGGCCTGCTTGAGCCAAGGTGCGTGGTTTGCCCAACTGCCCCGAGGCTTGCAGCAAGCCCTGCTCGCCCACGGCCAAGTTCAGGCCTTGGAGCCAGGGCAGCGCCTGTTTTTGCAGGGCGATGCCTGCGATGGCCTGTATGCCGTGCTGAGCGGTGCGGTCTTGATCCGCAGCAGTCGCGCCGATGGCCGACAAATGGTGTTGGCGGTCTTACAGGCTCCGACGTGGTTTGGCGAGATCTCCATCATTGATGACGGCCCCCGCACCCATGACGCCCATGCCCAAGGGCCGACGCGGCTGTGGTGGGTGTCTCGCAGCCTGCTGGATGACTTGCTGGAGCGCCACCCCGTGCTCTGGCGCCATTTGGCGCGCTTGGTGACGGGCAAAACGCGGCTGCTGTTCATGCGCCTGAACGACCGAGCGGCACAGTCGGCCCAAGCCCGCTTGCTGCAAGAACTGCTGCGCCTGGCAGAGGGCTACGGCATGGCAGACAGCACCGCCCTGCCCCGCTGCCTGCCCATCACGCTGGAGCACTGGGCAGGGCTGGCCGGCACCTCTCGGCAAACCGCCAGCGAAGTGCTGGGGCAACTGCAACGCCTGGGCGTGGTGCGACGCCACAGCCAAGGCCTGGAGGTCTTGAGCCTAGAAGCCTTGCGGGCCCAGTTGGCCAAGCCCAGCTCTTGAGCCTGTGCCGGCGGAGTGGTGGCTCACACGCCCAGGTAGCGGTGCAGTGCAGCCTCGTCGTCGGCCAAGTCGTCTGAGGCGCCTTCCAGCACCAGGCGGCCCTTTTCCAGCACCAGGCAACGGTCGGTGTGGGCCAGCACTTTTTGATAGTTGCGGTCCACCACCAAGGTGCTCATGCCCGAGGCGCGGATCAAGGCAATGACGCGCCAAATCTCGGCCACCACCAAGGGCGCCAAGCCTTCGGTGGCTTCATCCAAGATCAGCAGGTCGGGGTTGGTCATCAGCGCACGGCCAATCGCCAGCATCTGCTGCTCGCCACCGCTGAGTTGGCCGCCGCCGTTGCCCAGCCGCTCACCCAGGCGCGGAAAGGTCTGCAGCACGCGCTCGAACGTCCAGTCCACCTGGCCGCGCGTGCCGGGGCGTGCGGCCATTTGCAGGTTCTCGCGCACGCTCAGGTTGGGGAAGACGCCGCGCCCCTCGGGCACCACACCAATGCCGCGCCGCACGATGTGCTCGGTGCGCTCTTGGGTGACTTTGTGGCCTTTGACCCAAACCTCGCCGCCACTGGCCCGCACCTGGGCCAGCAGCGTGCGGATCAGCGTGGTCTTGCCCATGCCGTTGCGGCCCAGCAGCCCCAAGGCCACGCCGGGCTGCAGGCTGAAGCTGATGCCCTGCAGGATGTGGCTCTGGCCATAGTGGGCGTGCAGGTCTTGCGCGGCCAACAAGGCGGTGTGCTCAGTGGCCATGGCCTGCTCCTACCGAATCACCCAAATAGGCTGCGCGCACCTCTGGGTGCTGGCGGATGGCCTCGGGCGCGTCGCTGGCAATGACGCGGCCATTGACCATCACCGTGATGCGGTCCGCGACGCGGAACACTGCATCCATATCGTGCTCGACCAGCAAGATGGCATGGTCGCGCTTGAGCTCCCCCAGCAGCGCCAGCATGCGCTCGGTTTCTTCAGCACCCATGCCCGCCAGCGGCTCGTCCAGCAGCAGCACCTTGGGCGCACCAGCCAAGCACATGGCAATCTCCAACTGGCGCTTTTGGCCATGCGACAGCGTGCCCGCCACGCGCTCGGCCACATCGCCCAAGCCGGCACGCTGCAGCGCTTCTTCAGCGGCGGTGTTGGAGAGCGCACAGCGTGAGGCCGGCTGCCACCAGTTCCAGGCGCGCGGCCAGCGGGCCTGGGCACTGAGGCGGCAGTTCTCGCGCACCGTGAAGGGCGTGAAGATGGTGTTGCGCTGGTAGCTGCGGCCCAGGCCGGCCCGGGCCCGCTTGGGCTGGCGCCAGTGGGTGATGTCTTCGCCCATCAAGCTCACACGCCCGGCACTCAAAGGCAGCTCACCCGACAGCAGATTGATCAAGGTGGACTTGCCCGCGCCATTGGTGCCGATGACCGCATGCAGCTCATCCCGGTGCAGGTCCACCGACACGTCTTCCACCGCCTTCAGGCCGCCGAAAAACCGCGACACGCTTTGGGCTTGCAGCATCAAGGTGCTCATTTCGCGCCCTCCTTGTGCAGCAGGCCCACCAAGCCGCGCGGCATCAAGGCCACAAAGGCGATGATGGTCAGGCCCAGCATCAACTGCCAATGCTTGGCAAAGGCGCCGAACACGGCTTGTGACTGAAACAGCTCTTGCAGCAAGGCAAAGGCAAACGCGCCCAAGACCGCGCCGCGCAAGTGGCCCAGGCCGCCCAGAATGATCATGATGAGCACGGCGCCGCTTTGGTGCCAGCTCAGCATCTCGGGGTTCACAAAGCCATCTTTGAGCGCAAAAAGGTAGCCCGCCAAGCCGGCCATCATGGCCGAGACCACAAAGATGGCCAGCTTGTAGCCAAAAGTGGCAAAGCCTGCGGCGCGCATGCGCTGCTCATTGGCCTTGATGCCCGCCAAGGCCCGGCCAAAGCGGCTCTTCAACAGCACGGCGCTGGCCACAAAGCAAGCGCCCAAACAGGCCCACACAAAACCGTAGAGCTGGGTGGGCTTGTCCAGGTCCAGCAGGGTGTGGCCCGCCACTGCGGCCACCGGCTTGAAGTAGAGGTAGATGCCGTCGCTGCCACCGCCCAAGGGGGTGTCGTGCACGACGAAATAGGCCATCTGCGCAAAGGCCAGCGTGATCATGATGAAGTACACGCCCTTGGTGCGCAGCGACAGCGCGCCCACCGCCAAGGCATACACGCCGGCCGCGCCACAGGCGGCTGGCAGCGTCCACCACAGCGAGCCCGCTTCGCCCTCCGGCGAGAGCAGCGTGACGGCATAAGCGCCAATGCCGAAAAAGGCGGCATGGCCAAAACACACTAGGCCTGTCTGGCCCACCAGCAGCTCCAGGCTGAGCGCAAAGATGGCCAGGATCATCACCTTCATGGCCAGCTCGACATAAAAGCCCGAGATCAAGGCGGGCAAGGCGGCCAAGACCCCAAAGGCCAACAGCACCGGCATGACCCTCGCCCACGGTAACTTGCTCATCATCCGTTCGCCTTGAAGAGGCCTTCTGGCTTCCACAACAACATGGCCGCCATCAGCAGGTAGACGGACAAGCCCGCCACGCTGGGCACCAGCACCTTGCCGAAGGTGTCAACCACACCCACCAGCAGCGCGGCGACCAGCGCCCCCTTGATGGAGCCGATGCCACCAATGACCACCACCACAAAGCAGATGATCAAGACGCTGGAGCCCATGCCGGGATAGACGCTGGAGACCGGCGCCGCAATCATGCCGGCCAGGGCCGCCAGGGCCACGCCCACCGCAAACACGATGCGATAAAGCAAGCGGATGTTGATGCCCATGGCCTGCACCATCTCGCGGTTGCTGGCCCCGGCGCGAATGCGCATGCCCAGCCGCGTCTTGGCCAACACCCACCACATGGCCAGCGCCACACCCAGGCACACGGCCGAGATGAAGAGCCGATAGACCGGGTAGCTCATCAAGTCGCCCAAGGCGATGCTGCCGGAGAGCCACTCGGGCGGCGTCACGCCATGCACATCGTCGCCCACCGCAATGCTGCGCAACTCTTCAAACACCAAAATGAGGCCATAGGTCATCAGCACCTGCTGCAAGTGCTCGCGCTCATAGAGGTAGCTGAAGAACACCCACTCCAGCACATAACCCAGCAGCACCGACAGCACCACACCCACCAGCAGCGTGATGAAGAAGCCGCCCCCCAGCACCTGCTGCACCCCCGGCGCCAAGGCATAAGCCATGTAGGCGCCAATCATGTAGAAGCTGCCATGCGCGAGATTGATCACGCCCATGATGCCGAAGATCAGCGTTAAGCCCGACGCCACCAGAAACAGCAACAAGCCGTACTGGATGGCATTCAGGCACTGAACAAGAAAGGTGGCTAAGTCCACGACAGTCCATCACGGCGACATCGCTGCCGCGAAAACGAGGCGGCTGGCAGGCCGCCGAAAACTCAAGCCCGCGCCGCGGAACTGGCTTTGCCAGTCCGCTGGCGCAGCCCCCTTGGGGGGTGGCGAGCGCCAGCGAGCCTGGGGGCCAGTGACCTTACATCTTGCAGCCGCGGGCGGGATCGGTCAGAGCCTTCGACGCCACCCCCACCACCTTGTTCTCTTTGCCCACCACCTGCCGCAGATAGAAATCCTGCACCGGGTTATGCGCCTTGCTCAACATGAAGGGGCCGCGCGGGCTGTCGATCTTGGCCTTTTGAACAGCGGCCGCAAACTCTGCCTTCTTGCTCACATCGCCCTTCACGGCATTCAGGCCCACGCCCAAGATTTGCGCCGCGTCATAGCCTTGCACGGCATAGACATCGGGCTGCAGCTTGTAGGTCTTGGCATAGGCCAGGCGGAAGGCGTTGTCGCGCGGGGTGTTCAGGCTGTCACCGTAGTGCAGCGCGGTGAACAGCCCTTCGGCCGATGCGCCTTGGGCTTCCAGGGTGCCGTCCGTCAAGAAGCCGGAGCCGTAGAGCGGGATGGTTTTCTTCAGGCCCGCTGCGTCATAGTCTTTGACAAACTTCACCGCGCCGCCGCCAGCAAAGAAGGTGAAGACCGCATCCGGCTTGGCCGCAGCGATCTCGGTCAGCAGGGCCTGGAACTCCACATTCGGGAAGGGCAAGGTCAGGTCCTTGATGACCTCACCGCCACCTTTGGTGAAGGCTTCTTTGAAACCCTTGACCGACTCATCACCGGCAGCGTACTTCCAGGTGATGGTCACCACTCTTTTGTGGCCCTTCTTAGCCATCACCTCGCCCATGGCAAAGCCCGGCTGCCAATTGCTGAACGATGAACGGAAGATGTTGGGCGCGCACATCGGGCCGGTCACGGCATCAGCACCGGCATTGGGCACGATGAGCAGCACATTGTTGTCTTTGGCGGCCTTGGCCATGGCCATGGCCACACCGGAGTGCACCGAGCCAATGATCACATCAACACCGTCGCGCTTGATCAGCTTGTTGACGTTCTCGGTGGCCTTGGAGGGATCAGACTCGTCATCGACCTTGAAGAACTCGACCTCTCGGCCACCGATCTTGCCGCCTTGCTCCGCCAACTGCAGGCGAAAGCCGTTTTCGATGGCGGTGCCGAGAGCGGCAAAAGTGCCGGTGTAGGGCAGCATCAAACCGACCTTGAGCTTTTGGCCTTGTGCATGGGCTGCGGGTGCAGCAAGCAGCAAGGTGGCAGCGGCCAAGGCCGTCAGGGTGGTGCCGAGTGTGCGTTGGATCATGGCAGGTCTCTCTGGGGTGGCAAGGGCGGTAAGCAGCGCCGGCTGAAGGCTTGGCAAGCCTCCGTCAGGCGCTGGGGCTGGTCACGGTGCGGCGCATGGCCACATCGCGGGAGCTTCAACAGCTCGGTGGCGGGCAGTATGGCGGCTATGCCGTCAATCTGGGCCATCGTGCCGTAAGGGTCTTCCTGACCCTGGATGGCCAGGATCGGGGCTCTAATATGCTTTAGTTCTAAACTAATTGCGCCTAGGGAAAGCGCTGAGCCGAAGTCTGGATGCAGCCATGCCTCGTTCCAGCCCCAGAAGGCGGAATCCACATCGGCGTGGTAGCGGGCCAGGCGGCTGCGCAGATCTCCCTCCAGGTACTGTCGACGCGCCTCGCGGATGCTGGCCAGGCCAAACTCCTCGACCATGATGTGCGGCGCCAGCACGATGACGCTGTGCGTCAAGGGATGGCGTGCCGCATGCAGCAAGGCAATGGTGCCGCCGTCGCTGTGGCCGAAGAGGCCATAGCGGCCTTGCACACCCAAAGCCTGCAGCAAAGCGGGCAGCAGCTCCCAGGCTTGGCGCTGCAAGTAGTCGAGTGGCCAGGCTTGCGCGTGCGGGCGCGGCGTGGAGCCGCCATAGCCGGGGCGCGAATAGACCAGACCGCGCCAGCCACAGGCCGCGCAGAGCTTCTCAGGCGTGTCGCGCCAAGCCGCCAACGAACCCAGGCCTTCGTGCAAGAACACCATCAGGGGCGCGGCGGCATCGTCCACCCCCACCCAGGCCAGCTCGATGTGCACCGAGCCGCCCTGCCAGGGCAGCGTGCAGAACTCAGGCTGCATCAGGCCGCAGCCTTTTCTTGGTCGCGCAGCTTGAAGCGCTGGATCTTGCCGGTGGCCGTTTTGGGCAGGTCAGCCACAAAGCTGATCTGGCGGGGGTATTTATAGGGCGCCAAGCGGTCTTTGACGAAGGCCTTCAATTCGTCTTCGCTGGCCTGACCACCGGCCTTCAAGACCACAAAGGCCTTGGTCTTGGTCAGGCCCTCGGCGTCGGGCACGCCGATGACGGCGGCCTCCAACACGGCCGGGTGCTGCACCAGCGTGGCCTCCACCTCAAAGGGGCTGACATAGATGCCGCTGACCTTGAGCATGTCGTCGCTGCGCCCGCCATAGGTGTAGCTGCCGTCGTCGGCATTGCGGATGTATTTGTCGCCACTCTTGGTCCAGCCGCCTTGGAAGGTCTCACGCGTCTTGGCTTGGTTGGCCCAGTACATCATCGCCGCCGAAGGGCCTTGGATGTAGAGATCACCCGGCTCACCGTCGGGCACAGGCAGGCCATCGTCACCGCGCAACTCCACCACATAGCCGGGTACCGGCCAGCCGGTGCTGCCGTAGCGCACGCGCTCGGGCCGGTTGCTCAAGAAGATGTGCAGCATCTCGGTGGAGCCGATGCCGTCGACGATGTCCACGCCAAAGTGCGCCTTGAAGCGCTCGCCCAACTCGGCTGGCAAGGCCTCGCCGGCGGAGGACACGAGGCGCAAAGAGACCTCTTGCCGCGCTGGCAAGCTGGGGTGGGCCAACATGCCGGCAAAGCCGGTAGGTGCACCGTAAAACACCGTCGGTTTCGCCCCTTGAATGTCGCCCCGCCAGCGTTTGAAGGTGGCCTCCGGCGTGGGCCGCTCCCCCATCAACAGCACGGTGGCGCCCACACTGAGCGGGAAGCTCAGCGCATTGCCCAAGCCATAGGCAAAGAAAAGCTTGGCTGCTGAGAAGCAGACATCGTCCTCGCGCAGTTGCAGCACCCCGCGGCCATAGAGCTCGGCCGTCCAGTAGGGGTTGGCGTGGGAGTGCACCGTGCCTTTGGGGCGGCCCGTGGAGCCCGAGGAATAGAGCCAAAAGCCGACATCGTCACTACGCGTCGGCGCGGGCTTGTCCAGAGGCGCTTGGGCCGCACAGAACGCTTGGAACTCGACCTCGGCCGGATGCAGTGGTGCGACGGGACGAGACACCACCACCTTCTGCACCTCATGATCCGACTTGACCAGGGCCGCGTTGACCACCGGCAGCAGCGCCCCCGAGCACAGCACGGCCTGCGCCCGCGAATGCTCCAGCATGTAGGCATAGTCATCGGCCGTCAGCAAGGTGTTGACGGCCACGGGCACGACGCCCGCGTACATCGCCCCCAAGAAGGCCACGGGCCAGTCCAGGCTGTCGAGCATCAGCAGCAGCACCCGCTCTTCGCGCTTCACGCCGGCCGCCTTCAGCGCCGCCGCCATGCGACGCACTTGCTCATCAAGCTGGCCGTAGCTCAGCACGCCTTGCTCGTCGACAAACGCAGGCTTGTCGGCACGGCCGCTGTTGAGGCTCAACAGGTGCTGGGCGAAATTAAAGGACTCAGGGGGCGGCAAGGTGCTCACGGCAGTCTCCAAATGCACTGGACTTCTTGATCCGCCACAAGCCAGGGTGCTTGTGGAAATTTAGTGCATGGCCGAAACTTAGCCCTCGGCGCTCGCAGCGTCAAGCAATATAGTGCATATCTACGGGAAACCACGGACTTCATGAGCGCCCTTGACGACCCCGCCGCAGATGCGGCGCGACCACATTCAGCGGATGCGGCACACCCACGTTCAGCAACGGCTGCAGCCGCCTCGGCAGAGCCGACCACCAGCCCGGACGACGCGGACGCAGACGCCCCCGCCACCGACCCGCGCGACCCCTTTCTCACCGCCCTGGGCGAGCGCGTGCGCTCGCTGCGGGCGCGCCGCGGCATGACCCGCCGCGTGCTGGCGCGCGCCTCCGAGGTCTCTGAGCGCCACCTGGCCAACCTAGAGTTGGGCGTGGGCAATGCCTCGGTATTGGTGCTGCGCCAGGTCAGCCGCGCGCTGGATTGCCCGGTGACCGAACTGCTGGGCGATGAGAGCAGCCAATCCCCCGAGTGGATGCTGATCCGCAACCTGCTGCAGGGCCGCAGTGAGCCAGAGTTGCGCAAAGGGCGCGAGGCACTGGCCCAGTTGTTCGGCGCCCCCGCCGCTGATGCCCGGCTGCAGCGCATCGCCTTGATCGGCCTGCGCGGCGCGGGCAAATCCACGCTGGGCCGCCGCCTGGCCGAGCACTTGAATGTGCCTTTTGTCGAGCTCAACCAAGAGATCGAACGGGTGGCGGGTTGTTCGCTCAGCGAGATCCACAACCTGCTGGGCTCAGCGGCCTATCGCCGCTATGAGCGCCGCGCCCTGGAAGAAACCATTCAGCTCTACCCGGACGCCGTCATCGCCACCCCCGGCGGTGTGGTGGCCGACCCCGCCAATTTCAACCTCTTGCTGACACACTGCTACACCGTCTGGCTGCAGGCCAGCCCCGAAGAACACATGGCCCGCGTCATGGCTCAGGGCGACCTGCGGCCCATGGCTGGCAACCGCGAAGCCATGGACGATTTGAAGCGCATCTTGGCCGAGCGCGCCGCCTTCTACGGCAAGGCCGACGCCCAGGTCCACACCGGCGGCCTGAGCCTGGAAGAGGCCTGGCGGCAACTGCAACAGGCCTGCCCGCAGACACGATTCCTGGGATAAACCCGCAAACAGGCATTAAATTGCACATTTCGGTTGACGATGAATCTTGATGCACGATAATGCAACCCATCCCGCCCGAAGGTATGGGCACCATGTTGCATCTGATCGACGGAGACCCTCATGAACGCACCGCAAGCCCAAGCCAACTTGGCCCCCGCCCTGGTGGACTACCGCACCTCGCCAGACGCCTATCGGCACTGGACCTTGAGTGTGGACGGCGCCATCGCCACGCTGACCATGAATGTCAACGAGGACGCGGGCCTGCGCCCCGGCTACAAGCTCAAGCTCAACAGCTATGACCTGGGCGTGGATGTGGAGCTGCATGACGCGATCAACCGCATCCGCTTTGAGCACCCCACCGTGAAGACCGTGGTGCTGACCTCCAGCCGCGACCGCATCTTCTGCTCGGGCGCCAACATCTTCATGCTGGGTGTCTCCAGCCATGCCTGGAAAGTGAACTTCTGCAAGTTCACCAATGAGACGCGCAATGGTTTTGAAGACTCCTCCACCCACAGCGGGCTGAAGTTTGTGGCGGCCGTCAACGGCGCGTGCGCAGGCGGTGGCTATGAGCTGGCCTTGGCTTGCGATGAGATCGTGCTGATCGACGACCGCAGCTCGGCGGTGAGCCTGCCCGAAGTGCCCCTGCTGGGCGTGCTGCCCGGCACCGGCGGCCTGACCCGTGTGACCGACAAGCGCAAGGTGCGCCATGACCTGGCCGACATCTTCTGCACCACCACCGAGGGCGTGCGCGGCCAGAAGGCCAAGGACTGGCGCCTGGTGGACCATGTCGCCAAACCTGCGGTGTTTGCACAGAAGGTGCAAGAGCGTGCCCAGGCCCTGGCCGCCACCAGCCAGCGGCCCGATCAGGCCCAAGGCGTGAGCCTGACGCGCCTAGAGCGCCAGTTCGACGGCGACCTGCTGCGCTGGGACCATGTGCGGGTGCAGATCGACCGCGCACGCCGCCAAGCGCAGATCACAGTGCATGCGCCACAGGGCAGCCAGCCCAACACCGTGGCCGACATTGAAGCCGCCGGTGCGGCCTGGTACCCACTGGCGATGGCGCGCCAGTTGGAAGACGCCATCCTGCACCTGCGCACCAACGAGTTGGACATCGGCACCTGGGTGCTGCGCACCGCCGGTGACGCGGCAGGCGTGTTGGCCCTGGATGCCACCTTGCTGGCCCACCAAAACCACTGGCTGGTGCGCGAGACCATTGGCCTCTTGCGCCGCACCTTCTCGCGCTTGGATGTCTCTTCGCGCTCCTTGTTTGCGCTGCTGGACCAAGGCACTTGCTTTGCTGGCACCCTGGCCGAGCTGGCCTTGGCCTGCGACCGCAGCTACCACCTGGCTCTGCCGGACGACGAAGCCGCAGCGCCCAAGCTGACCTTGACTGAGGCGAACTTTGGCCTCTACCCCATGGCCACCGGTCAGTCCCGCTTGGGCCGCCGCTTCTATGACGAGGCTGCCCCGCTGGCCGCCGTGCGCGAGCGCTTGGGCCAGCCGCTGGATGCTGACGCTGCCTTCGCCTTAGGGCTGGTGACCTCCAACCCCGACGACATCGACTGGGCGGATGAGGTGCGCATGGCCCTGGAAGAGCGCGCCGCCATGTCGCCCGACGCCCTGACCGGCATGGAAGCCAACTTGCGCTTCAACGGCCCCGAGAACATGTTCACCCGCGTCTTCGGCCGCCTGACCGCTTGGCAAAACTGGATCTTCCAGCGCCCCAATGCAGTGGGCGACAAGGGTGCGCTGAAGCTCTATGGCAAGGGCGAAAAAGCTGCCTTCGACTTCAACAGAGTTTGAGCCCCACCGAGGCGCCTGCGGCGCTCGCCAGACAAACACATGTCACCGTGAATGGAGAACCTCATGTCCAGCATCAACTACAGCGAAAAGATTCCCAATAACGTCAACCTGAGCGAAGACCGCACGCTGCAACGCGCGCTGGAGCACTGGCAGCCTAACTACCTGAACTGGTGGCAAGACATGGGGCCGGATGGCTCGCATGGCTTTGATGTGTATCTGCGCACCGCCGTCAGTGTGGAGGCCGATGGCTGGGCGCAGTTTGGCCATGTGAAGATGCCCGACTACCGCTGGGGCATCTTCATGAACCCCAAGGAAGAAGGCCGTCAGGTCAACTTCGGCGAGCACAAGGGCGAGGCTGCTTGGCAAGACGTGCCTGGCGAGCACCGCGCCAACTTGCGCCGCATCATCGTCACCCAAGGTGACACCGAGCCCGCCAGCGTGGAGCAGCAGCGCCACCTGGGGCTGACCTGCCCCAGCCAGTACGACCTGCGCAATCTCTTTCAGGTGAATGTGGAAGAAGGCCGCCATCTCTGGGCCATGGTCTACCTGCTGCACAAGCACTTCGGCCGCGATGGCCGTGAAGAAGCCGAAGCCCTGCTGGACCGCCGCTCGGGCGACCAGGACAACCCGCGCATCCTGCAGGCCTTCAATGAGAAGACGCCCGACTGGCTGTCCTTCTACATGTTCACCTACTTCACCGACCGGGACGGCAAGTTCCAGCTCTGCGCGCTGGCTGAAAGCGGCTTTGACCCGCTGGCCCGCACCACCAAGTTCATGCTGACCGAAGAAGCCCACCATATGTTTGTGGGCGAGTCGGGCGTGAGCCGCGTGATCCAGCGCACCTGCCAGGTGATGAATGAGCTGAAGACGGACGACCCGGCCAAGATCCGCGCCGCCGGCGTGATCGACCTGCCCACCATCCAGCGCTACTTGAACTTCCACTTCTCGGTGACCATCGACCTCTTCGGCGCCGATGAGTCCAGCAATGCGGCCATCTTCTACAACAGCGGCTTGAAGGGCCGCTATGAAGAAACCAAGCGCGGCGACGACCACCGCCTGCAAGGCCAGCATTACACGGTGCTGGGCCTGAAAGACGGCCAGTTGATCGAGCGCCAAGTGCCCATGCTCAATGCCCTGAATGAAGTGCTGCGCGACGACTACATCAAGGACAGCATCGGCGGCGTGCAGCGCTGGAACAAAGTCATCGAGAAGGCCGGCATCCCGTTCCGCCTGAGCACCCCGCACAAGGCCTTCAACCGCAAGATCGGCACCTTGGCCGGCGCCAACATCACGCCCGATGGCCGGGCCATCAGCGCCGCCGAGTTTGCCGCCCGTGAAAACGAGTGGCTGCCCAGCGCTGAAGACCGCGCCTTTGTGGCCTCGCTGATGGGCCGCGTGACCGATGCGGGCAAGTTTGCAAACTGGATTGCGCCGCCGGTGATGGGCATCAACCGCCAGCCGGTGGACTTCGAGTACGTCCGCTTCAACTGACGCCAAGGCGGACGCCCGCAGGGCGCCACCTTGGCGCCGGCGGGTTCGAGTCGACGGGTTTCACCCGCGACACAAGCCGCCGCCATGCTTCGATACTTCGCATCTCTCTTCGAGGCTCTTTCCATGAACGCTGCGCTGCCCAAGTTGCTCAAGCAACATCTCATCGACCCCGAGATCTGCATCCGCTGCAACACCTGCGAGGCCACGTGCCCGCAGAACGCCATCACTCACGACTCGCGCAACTATGTGGTGGATGTGAACCTGTGCAACTGGTGCAATGCCTGCATCTCGCCCTGCCCCACGGGCTCCATCGACAACTACCGCACCGTCGCACCAGGCCATGCCTACAGCGTTGAGGAGCAGCTCAGTTGGGACGAGTTGCCGGCTGAGTTGAGCCGAGACCAATTGGCCGCATTGGCCCCCAGCGGTGAAGCGTCGGCCGAGCCCTCAGCAGCGCCTGCAGCGCCCGCAGCCCCCGCCGACACTACCGGCGAGCAGCCCTTCCGAAGCGCCGATTGGGGCGCCACGCTGCCGCCGTGGTCGGCCGCTCATGCCTACACCAAGCTCTATGGCCCCACCAGCGCGCAGAGCAGCATCACGGCCACCGTGGTCGGCAATGTGCGGGTGACGGAAGTGGGCAAGGAGTACGACACCCACCATGTGATGCTGGACTTTGGCGCCATGCCCTTTCCGGTGCTGGAGGGGCAGAGCATTGGCATCATCCCGCCCGGCGTTGACGAGAAGGGTCGGCCTCACCATGCCCGCCAGTACAGCATTGCCAGCCCGCGCAATGGCGAGCGCCCCGGCTACAACAACCTGTCCCTGACCATCAAGCGGGTGCTGGAAGACCACCAAGGCCGAGCAGTGCGCGGCGTGGCCAGCAACTATATGTGCGACCTGCAGGTGGGCGACACCGTGCAGGTGATCGGGCCTTTCGGCCACAGCTTCCTGATGCCCAACCACCCGCGCTCCAACATCATCATGATCTGCACCGGCACCGGCAGTGCGCCGATGCGGGCGATGACGGAGTGGCGCCGCCGCTTACGCGCCTCCGGCAAATTCGAAGGCGGCAAGCTGATGCTGTTCTTCGGGGCGCGCACGCCGGAGGAGTTGCCTTACTTCGGGCCGCTGATGAACCTGCCCAAGGACTTCATCGACATCAACTTTGCCTTCTCACGCGTGGCAGGTCAGCCCAAGAAGTATGTGCAAGACGCGATCAAAGAGCGGGCCGCAGACCTGGTGCCCCTGCTCAAGGACGCCAACACTTTTGTCTACGTCTGCGGCCTGAAGGCCATGGAAGAAGGCGTGGTGATGGCCTTGCGTGACTTGATCGAGCAGTCGGGAGGGAGCTGGGCCCAGCTCGGGGCCCAACTCAAGTCAGAGGGGCGGCTGCACCTGGAGACTTATTGAGGCAGGGACCATCCATCTTCGGTGTTGATGCTCAGCCTGCGGTGCAGGCGAGCCCCGCTCCTGCAGCGGTGTAAGGATGCGATGGCTTTTGCTCATGATGCATCGATCATTGGGCCAGGCGCAACTCGACCTTGGGGAAGTCGAGCTCGACGTCAAACACCACATTCACATAATTGGTGAAGAGGTTCAGCGCGACATGCGCCAGCAGCTCCATCATTTCTTCATTCGTGAAGCCCACGGCGCGCAGTGCATCGAGCTGAGGCGGATTGACCTGACCTCGGCCCTCCACCACCGCCACTGCAAAGCCCAAGGCTGTGGCGGTTTTCAGGTCTTCCGACTGCCCCAGCTGCGCAGCCGACATCTCCTGCGCAGTCGCCCCCGCCTTTCTGCCCAGGGCTGTGTGCGCCGCCAAGCAGTAGTGGCAGCTGTTGCGATTGGCGACGGCCACGGCAAGCTGCTCGGTCAGCTTGGCCGGCAGGGTGCCCTGGCCCAGCGCTTTGAAGCTGCCCCACAGGGCTTGCAAGGCGGCGGGCGAGTTGGCCGCGGCCTTGAACATATTCGGCGTGGCGCCAAAAGCCGTTTGAATCTCCGCCAAGAGAGGGGCGGCTGGGCCACGGGCTTGGTCGGCAGTAAGAAGGGGCAGATGAGACATGGTGAACTCCGGCTGAGCGCACAAAGGCGCAGTGATGAATGTGTTGGCAGCACCGCCAACACCCTCACTGTGCGTCGATACACAGAGTTTTTGGCACCATAATTGCCACCAAACATATCCATTCGTACAAGTGATGACGCCCTCCATGGACCGCCTGTCCCCCTTGCTGGAGCGCTTCCGGGTGCAGGCGCAGCTGTTCCACGAGGGGCCGCTGTGCGGCATCACCCACTTTGACGCCCGGCCTGGGCGGGCCTTTTTGCATGTGCTGCGACAGGGTCAGATGGAGCTGCGGCATCCCGCACGCAGCGGCTTGCCGCGCCGCCAGCGGCTGACCGAGCCCACTCTCATCTTTTACCCCCAGCCCTGGGTGCATGACTTTCACAACGCCCCCGAGGACGGATCTGACTTTCTGTGTGCCACCGTCGAGTTTGAAGGCGGGGGAGATCACCCTTTGGTGCGCGCATTGCCACCGTTGGTGGTGCTGCCCCTGCACGAGGTAGATGGCTTGGGCGATGCCTTGAACCTGCTGTTTCGAGAGGCTGAACAGGTGCGCTGCGGCCAACGCCTGGTGGCCAATCGCTTGTTCGAGGTGGTGCTGATGCAGCTGCTGCGCTGGATGATCCAGCATCCTCAGCGATTGGGCCTGGAAGTGGGCCTGCTGTGTGGCCTGGCCGACCCCAAGCTCGCTGCAGCGCTGGTGGCCCTGCACGAGAGGCCCGGAGAGGCTTGGCGGGTCGAGACCATGGCCGAGCTGGCCCACTTGTCCCGCAGCGCTTTCATGACCCGTTTCAAGGCGGTGTTGGGAGAGTCGCCCGCGGAGTATCTGACGCAGTGGCGCCTGGCCATTGCCCGCCAGCGTTTGCGGCAAGGCGAGGCCATCAAACGCATTTCAGACGAGCTGGGCTATGCCAACCCCTCGGCCTTTTCACGGGCGTTTGCCCAAAAGGTCGGAGCCTCACCCCGCGACTGGTTGAGCCAGCAAGGCGCTTAGACTGCAGCCCATTGACTGCAACACGATCCACGATCACAAGCACACCACCATGACGATGACCTTTAGCACCTTGGAGATTTCCGGCGGCCCCGTGGCCCGCGTGCGCATGAACCGCCCGCAGGTGTTCAACGCTTTTGATGAAGCCATGATTGGCGAGCTGGATGCCGCCGTTGCCCAACTCGCCGACGACGCGCAAGTGCGCGTCATCGTGCTGGAAGGCGCGGGCAAGGCCTTCAGCGCCGGGGCGGACCTGCAATGGATGCAACGAGCAAGCCTTGCCAGCCTGGAATGGAACCAGGCCGACGCGCGCCGCTTTGCCGGCATGCTGCACCGCATTGCCCACTGCCCCAAGCCCACCATTGCCCGTGTGCAGGGCGTGGCCCTGGGCGGTGGCGTGGGCCTGACCTGCGCGTGCGACATCGCCGTGGCCGCCGAGAACGCCAGCTTTGCCGTCAGCGAGGCCAAGTTCGGCATCTTGCCTTCGGTGATTGGGCCTTACCTGACCAATGCCGTGGGCAAGCGCCAAGCCCTGCGCCTGGCCCTGACCACCGAGCGCATCTCCGCTGCCCAAGCGCTGGAGATGGGCATGGTGCAGGAGGTCGTGGCGGCAGACCAGTTGGACGCGGCCGTGCAAGGCTGGGTCGACGAGCTGCTGGTGGGCGGGCCGCAGGCCCTGCGGGAGATCAAAGCCCTGTTTGCCCAATTGACGGTCGGCCCCGTCACGCCCGACGTGCGTGAATTGACGGCCACCACCATTGCCCGCGTGCGGGGCACCGACGAGGCCCGCGAAGGCTTTGCAGCCTTCCTGGCCAAGCGCCCCGCCGCTTGGATCGCACCCGAATAACCAATTAATTAAGAGACTTGACGATGAGCACTTTGAATCTTCAGGCCGCCAATGTCTTGGTGGTGGGCGCCGGCATCATGGGTGCGGGCATTGCGCAGGTCGCCGCGCTGGCGGGCCACCATGTGTTCTTACACGACGCCCGCGAAGGCGCGGCCCAAGAGGCCAAGGACCAACTCTCGGTGGCCTTGCATGTGCTGGTCAGCAAAGGCAAGCTTCAGCATGACGATGTCGAGGCCGCGCTGACCCGCATCACCCCCATAAGCGCGCTGCGCTACGGCAAGACGGCCACGCTGGTGGTGGAGGCCATCGTCGAGAACCTGGACGTCAAGCGCAAGCTGTTTGCGGAGCTGGAGGCCCTGTTGCCTGAAGACGCGGTGCTGGCCACCAACACCTCGTCTATCTCCGTCACCGCGCTGGCCAATGGCCTGAAGCGGCCCGAGCGCCTGGTGGGCATGCACTTCTTCAACCCGGTGCCGCTGATGAAGCTGGTGGAGGTCGTCTCCGGCCTGCACACCGCGCCCGAGGTGGCCGAGGCCATCTTCACCCTGGCCCAGTCCTGGGGCAAGACGGCCGTGCATGCCAAATCCACACCGGGCTTCATCGTCAACCGCATTGCCCGGCCCTACTATGCCGAGACCCTGGCCCTGCTGGCCGAACAGGCCGTCAGCCCCCAAGTGGCCGACGCTTGCCTGCGCAGCGTGGGCTTTCGCATGGGGCCCTGCGAGCTGATGGACCTGATCGGCCACGACACCAACTTTGCCGTGACCCGCTCGGTCTATGAAGCCAACTTCTATGACAAGCGCTATGTGCCCAGCGGCGTGCAGCGCGACCTGGTGGATGGCGGCCTGCTGGGCCGCAAGAGTGGCCGAGGTTTCTACCGTTACCCGCAAAGCGAGGCCGACAAGGCGGTGCCCGCCGCCGCCCCGCAAAGCCCGGTACCCGCGTTGACGCTCACCGGCCAAGGTGCCCAGGCACAGCGCTTGGCTGACGCGCTGACAGCCCAGGGCGTGGGTGTGACCCGGGACACCAGCACCCCCACCCTCAGCCTGCTGTGGGCCGGCGAGGCTGGAGGCCGATTGCTGCTGACCGACGGCCGCACCGCGCTGCAGCGCGCGCTGCAAGACGGCCAAGCCCAGACGGCGGTGTTCGACTGGAGCGTGACCCCCACGGTGGCCCCCGGCTCACCCCTGGCCTTTGCCGTCGCCGAAGGCGCCTCGGAGGCCTTTGCCCAGGCGGCCGCCGGTGTGCTGGCCGCCGCCGGCCTCCACCCCCTGCGCATGGCCGACGCGCCCGGCCTGGTGGTGGCCCGCAGCATCGCCATGCTGATCAATGAAGGCGCTGACGCCGTACAGCAAGGCGTGTGCAGCACCGAAGGCGCCGACGCCGCGATGAAGCTGGGCGTCAACTACCCCGCTGGCCCCTTCGAGTGGCTGCAGCGCGTGGGCGTGGGCGCCGTGGTGACCCTGCTGGACGCCCTGGACGCTCACTACCGCGGCGAGCGCTACCGCGTGAGCCCGTGGCTGCGTATACGGGCGGTGGGCTGAGGGCCACCCATGCTGTTCACGCAAGGCCCTGTGCTGCAGCACCCTCAGGCGGTGCTGAGGGCCTTGCGTGAGGCCGACCTGCCCCATTGGCTGGCTGCCCTGCGCGCGCCCGCCGTGTGGGAGCACACCAGTTGGAACCTGCCCACCCACGACGCCGACGCACTGCAGCGCTTAGCGGTGTATGTGTGGGACGAAGCACAGTTCACGCCGTCCAGCCTGCTGCGCTTAGCCATTGCCGACCGCGAGACTGACCGCTTCTTGGGCACGGCAGGCTTTCACACCGTGCAGCCCGACAACCGCAGTGCTGAGCTGGCCTATGACCTCTGCCCCGACGCTTGGGGCCAGGGCTTGGCCAGCGCCGCCGCACGGAGCTTGACGGACTGGGCGCACACGCATGTGGGGCTGGTCCGCGTGCAAGCCACGGTGATGGCGAGCAACACGCGCTCGCTGCAAGTGCTGGCCCGCTGTGGGTTCGAGCGCGAAGGCTTGCTGCGCAGCTACCGACAAGTCCGAGGTGTGGCCCGCGACTTTTGGATGCATAGTCACCTCGTCGCCCCCACTGCCGTCGGCTGACTACGGGATCACAAACCATGCAAACCGCCTACCATGCTGCGAACGCAGCGGATGCCCAAATCCTGTGCGACTTGCTGCGCGAAGAAGGTGTGGAGTGCCACATTCTGGGAGGCTATCTGCAAGGGGCTGCAGGCCTGCTCCCCGCGGAGCCCATGGTGCGCATCCAAGTCCCCGATGAGCAGTTGCAGCAGGCCAAGGTGCTGATTGCCGCATGGGAGGCAGCGACTCCACTGCTGGATGACTCATTTGACGTCCATGGCAACACTAGCATTGGCACTTAAACAGCGTTGATGCACCCATGCCCCTCATCCCCATCACCCCGCTGCACACCTCGCGCCTGACCGTGCGTGGCGTCACCGCCGCCGACTTGACGCAGCTGCTTCCCATCAACGCGGACGACCGCGTCACCCACCACCTGCCGTATGCAAGCTGGCAAAGCATGTCGGATGCCGAGGCTTGGCTCACACGCATTGAAGGCCTGCAAGCCACCGGCGGCACCCAGCAGTGGGTGGTCACCCGGCGCGAGTCGGGTGAGGTGATCGGTGCGGCCGTGATCTTCAAGTATGACGAAGCCAGCGCCCGGGCCGAACTGGGCTATTTGATGAGCCAAGCCCACTGGGGCCAAGGCCTGATGCGTGAGGCCCTGAGCGCCCTGCTCGACCACGCCTTGGCCCGCCACGCGGGTGCTGGGGCCACCGAAGGCCTGCGCCGCATGGAGGCCGAAGCCAACCCGCTCAACACGGCCTCGAACGCGCTGCTGCAACGACTGGGCTTTACGCGAGAAGGCACGCTGCGGCAGCGCTGGACGGCCAAAGGGAAGACCTATGACACCCACATCTGGGGGCTGCTGCGCGACGAGTGGCTGGCGGCTTCACAGACCCAACGCAGCAAGCCATGACACCGCACCCCATGCCCAACGCCGGCGCCTGCACGACACAGCCCACCTGCGCCCCCACCTGCCCCTTATGCGGCGAGCCTAACCGCTGCGCACCTGCTGCTGCCGGCAGCTTTGAGGTGGTGTGCTGGTGCACCACTGTCAAGATCGCGCCGGGGGCGTTAGAGCGGATTCCAGTGGAGAGCCGGGGCAAGGCGTGTCTGTGTGCGGCGTGTGCAGCGGGTACGACCTAGCCTTTCAGAGAGGCGCCACGAAGGGCTCGATCGAGCACGGCCACTGATGGATAGGGCAGACTCGCCTCAGTGAGAATCACTGCAGCGCTTCAATCGCTTGGGCTGCTCAAAGTCCGTGCGTCCATTCAGGCACATTGACCACATAGCGCACAGCCTTTCCCACGCCATGGCTGCGAAGTTGGCCGGCCCTCGCCATTTGGCTGAGGTCTCGCGTGGCGGTGGCTTTGGATACGCCGGTCATCCTCATGTACTTGTCGGCATTGAGCCCGCCCAGAAAGCCCCCGTCACCGTCGTCCAGCAAGCGCTGCAACACTTTGCGCTGCCGCTCATGCAGGTTGATGTCGGCATGTGTCTCCCAGAAGCGGCGCTTCAAGATCACTTGGTCAATGACCTGACTGGCCGATTGGCAAGCTTGCGCCCATTGCTGCGCGAACCACTGCACCCAAAGACTCACATCGCAAGGGCCGCGTTGGGCTTGATTGAGCGCGTCGTAGTAATCCTTGCGAAACCTCATCAGTTGACGCGACAGACTGCAGAGCCTCAGCGGTTGGCCCATGTGTTGTGCCAGAGTCATGTCCACAATCGCCCGACCAATGCGGCCGTTGCCGTCCTCAAAGGGGTGAATGCTTTCAAACCATAGGTGCGCCAAGGCAGCCCGAACCAGAGCGTCCATGCCTGAGGCGCTCGGTGCCGAGGGAGGAGGTGTGGTGGCCGCAAACCAATCCAGAAACTGTTGCAACTCTCGCCCCACCTGCTTGGAAGGTGGCGCTTCGTAGTGCACCACTTCGCGGCCCAGCGTACCACTGACGATCTGCATGGGATCGTCATGATCACGCAAGCGCCCCACGGCGATGCGCTGGATGCCCGAAACTCCCCCAGGAAACAGCGCCGACTGCCAGCGGCAGAGCCGGTCTTCTGTGAGAGGCTGCTGAAAGGCCGTGCTGGCATCGCCCAGCACCTCGACCAAGCCGTCCACATGCCTATCTTGCGGGCCAGGGGATTGTGAAAGGCCCAAGCGGCGCATCACCGAAGAGCGAACAGCCTCCAAGGGCAGCCGCTGACCTTCAATCTCCGCCGTGGCCAGCACCTCATCGGCCCAGGCCTCCAGCACGATCTGCTGGCCGCTTGGCAAGCCAATGGCCGCCACCTTGCCTTCGAGCACACCCCACCAGCGATGCGCCAGCGCCAAATCAGGCGCGATGCGCTGTGCATCGACACTCAGGCGGGGCCAATCAGGCTGCTGCCAAATCCATGGCATCTTGGGGCTCATGAGCCGCATTCTCACACATTCGGCTCATTTTTTGAGCCGAATTTGACGCAGTGCGGCTCATTGGCTACCGCCATGCATGCGCTACGGGCAAAGCCTTCACCGCGCGGTTCTCCAGAAGCACCTGCGAAGCGCAGGGTGGTCTAGACAACCAACTTGAACAAACTCGTCGCCTCCAAGTCCAGCACCTCTACCTCATTCTGGTTGTAGAGCTGCCAGCGCCAGCGCAAGATGCCGAGGTCCGGCTTGCTGGCGGAGCTGCGGGTTTGCAGCACGGTGGCTTTGACGCTCAGCGCGTCGCCGGGGCGCACGGGGTGCAGCCATTTGACGTAGGCGAGACCCGGCGAGGCAAAGGACTCTGACCCTTGCAGCGCAGCAAGTGCGACCAAGCGCATGGCGATGCCGCAGGTCTGCCAGCCGCTGGCGATCAGGCCGCCGTGGATGCCTTGGGCGGCGGCCTCTGGGTCGGTGTGGAACCACTGGGGGTCGTAAGTGTTGGCGAACTGCAGCACCTCGTCTTGGCTGAGGTGGTAGGGGCCAGCGGTGATGACCTGGCCTTCGTGGAAGTCAGCGAATTTCATGAGCGCGAAAGCGTTAAAGGTGGCACGTGGAGACGCCCCGCGCCGAGCAGCGCAGAGATCACTCCGGCAGGGCCAACGCAGGCAAGGGTAATGCGACCGCATGCACCCGGTGCCAGTGGACCTGGGCCATGGGCAGCAGCCAGTCCACACCATAGCGCATGCGCTCGGTCTTGGCCTGGGCCCAGGGGGTGTCGGGCTCTTGGGTGGCGGCGCGGGCGCTGGCGGCAAAGGCCCAGGCATAGAGGGTGTGGGTCAGGCCCCAGAGGTAGTCGTCGGCCACGCGCAGCGCGGCTTCTGGGTCAGCAGCGGTGCTGGTGCTGGTACTGGTGCGCTCCATCAGCGCAGCCGTGGCCGCGCGCGTGTGCTGGCAGTGCGCGCGCAAGGCCTGGGCAAAGGGGGCGAGTGCGGGGGCTGCCTCGCAGCACTGGGCTTCGGCCTCCAGGTCGTCTAGCAAGAGGCCGAGCGCCAAGCCGCCGTCGACCAGCACTTTGCGCTGCAGCAGGTCGATGGCCTGGATCTCGTTGGTGCCTTCGTAAATCATCGCGATGCGGGCATCGCGCAAGGATTGCTCCACGCCCGTCTCGACCACAAAGCCATAGCCGCCAAAGACTTGCAGTGCGTCGCTGGTGCCGTGAAAGCCGTTGTGCGTGAGCGCAGCTTTGACCACCGGGGTCAGCAAAGCGGCCAGCTTGAGGGCGCGCTCGCGCAACGCGGCGTCAGGATGGTGGTGGCCTTCGTCAATGCATTGGGCCGCGCGATAGGCGATGACGCGCTGGGCCTCGGTCAGCGCCTGTACCTTGAGCAAGGCGTGGCGCATGGCGGGGTGCAGGGCGATGGGGTCAGCGGCCGACTTGGCCCCCTCGGGCCGCATGGCCGCACGAATTTCAGGCCGCACGGCCGCGCGCATTTGCAAGCGCTCAAAGGCATAGCGCAGCGCGTTCTGGCCGGCCATCTCCAAATGCGCCAAGCCTTGCAGGCCCACATGCAGGCGGGCGGAGTTCATCATCAAGAACATCGCACCCAGGCCCTTGTGCGGCGCACCCACCAGCCAGCCGTGCGCGCCTTCGTAACGCATGGCGCAGGTGGCGCTGCCGTGGATGCCCATTTTGTGTTCCAGGCCGGTGCAGCTCATCGTGTTGAGCTGGCCATCGGGCAAGACCTTGGGCACCAGGGCCAAGGAAATGCCCCGGGTGCCGGGGGGCGCATCAGGCAGGCGGCACAGCACCAGGTGGATGATGTTGTCGCTCAGGTCATGGTCGCCACCCGAGATGAAGATCTTGTCGCCCGTCACGCGCAGCGCACCATCGGCCTCGAAGCTGGCGTCGGGCACGGCGCGGGTGCTGAGCAGCCCGAGGTCGCTGCCGGCCTGGGGCTCGGTCAGGGCCATGGCGGCCAGCCACTCACCGCTGACCAGCTTGGCCAAGCACCAGTCTTGCTGTGCCGGGCGGGCATGGCCCTTGATGGTTTCATACGCGCCATGCAGCAAGTCGGGGTACATCTCCCAGGCTTGGTTGCAGGCGATGAGCATCTCTCGCACGGCCGCATCCAGCAGCAGGGGCAGGCCCTGGCCGCCCCACTCGGGCGCACAGGGCAAGGCGGGCCAGCCGCCTTCCACAAAGGCGCGGTAGGCCGCTGGGAAGCCCTCGGGCGTGCGCACGGCGCCGCTTGGGCCACGGGTGCAGCCTTGAGCGTCGCCGCTGGCATTGAGCGGCAGCAAGACCTCGCGCGCAAACCGCGCGCCTTCTTGCAGGATGGCCCCGGCCGTCTCGGCGTCCAGCTCTTGCCACTCGGGGCAGGCCTGCCAGCCCCGGGGGGCTTGCAGCACCTGCTCGATCACAAAGCGCATGTCGCGCAGCGGTGCACGGTAGTCCCAGCTCATGGTGTGTGTGGTCGGTCGTTCAGCGAGGCGCCAGTCTTACCGCACCATCTAAGCGAATGGTCTCGCCGTTCAGGTGCACATTGCTGACGATGTGCGTGGCCAAGGCCGCAAATTCTTCGGGGTGGCCCAAGCGCTTGGGGAAAGGAATGGACGCGCCCAAAGCGTCTTGAATGTCCTGCGGCAGGCTCTTCATCAGCGGGGTGCTGAAGAGGCCGGGCGCCACGGTCATCACGCGGATGCCGTGCTGGGCCAAGTCGCGCGCCAAGGGCAAGGTCATGGCGGTGATGCCACCCTTCGACGCGCTGTAGGCCTCTTGGCCCACCTGGCCATCAAAGGCGGCCACTGAGGCCGTCATCAGCATCACGCCGCGCTCGCCGTCTTGCAGCGGCTCCAGCTTGGCGATGCGGGCGGCGGTGAGGCGGATGACGTTGTAGGTGCCGATGAGGTTGATGCGGATGACACGCTCAAAGTCCTCCAGCGGTGCGGGCTCGCCGTCGCGGCCGATCACGCGCTTGGCCGTGCCGATGCCCGCAATGTTCATCACGATGCGGGCCGGGCCGTGCGCAGCTTCTGCAGCGTCCAGCGCGGCGGTCAGGCTGGCGGTGTCGGCAATATCGGCCGTGGCCGCAAAGCCGCCCATGTCGGCCGCCACGCGCTGGGCGCCGGCCGCATTCACGTCCAGCACGCTGACGCGCGCACCGGCGGCGGCCAAGGCCCGCGCCACGGCTTCACCCAGGCCCGAGCCACCGCCGGTGACCAGGGCATGTTGTCCGGCGATTTGCATTCAGTTCTCCAGCTTCCACTCACCGTTGACGACCTTCATCACCACGCCGGTGTCGGGGCGGAAGCCCCAGTGGTCAGTGGGGGTGTAGTCCAGCACGCCGTGGGTCACGGCCAAGCCCTTGGCGCTCTCCAGCGCTTCCTTCAGCGCGGCGCGGAACTCCGGCGTGCCGGGCTTGGCCTTCTTCAAAGCCACCGGCACCACTTGCTCCAGCATCAGGTAGCCGTCGTAGGAGTGGGCGGCAAATTGGTTGCGGCTGCCCGGGCCATGGATCTGCTCATAAGCCGCGTTGAACTTGATGCCCAACTCGCGCGAGGGGTGTGTGGCGGGCAATTGCTCGGCCACCACCACCGGGCCAGCGGTCACAAAGGTGCCTTCCACGGCCTTGCCGCCCACGCGCATCAGGTCTTTGGAGGCTGCGGCATGGGTTTGGTAGATGCGGCCCTTGAAGCCACGCTCCAACACGGCCAGTTGCGGCATGGCCGCACCGCTGCCCGAGGCCACCACCACCACCGCGTCCGGATTGGCACCCGCGACCTTCAGGGCTTGGGCGGTCACGCTGGTGTCGGCGCGGTTGAAGCGCTCAGTCACCAGCAGCTTGATGCCAGCTTTCTCCAGGCGCGGGCTCAGCTCTTGCAGCCAACCTTCGCCATAGGCGTCGGCATAGCCGATGAAGGCCACGGTCTTGACGCCACCCTTGAGCATGTGGCTCACCATGGCGTTAGCCATCACGCCATTGGACTGCGGCAGGCGGAAGGACCAGGTGTCTTTGCCGGGCGGCAGTTGAATGGGCGAGAGTGCCAACTGCGGCGTGCTGGTTTCTGCGGCCACGGCGGCCATCGCAATGGCCACAGGGGTGGCACCCGAGCCCATGATCAGGTCGACCTTGTCTTCCGTGGTCAAGCGGCGCACGTTTTGCACGCCCTTGGAGGGGTCGGTCGCGTCGTCCAGGATCACCAGCTTGATCTTCTCGCCCGCCACCGTGGCCGGCCACATCTTCAGGCCGTTGTTCATCGGGATGCCCAGGCCCGAGGCCGGGCCCGTCATGGGAATGCTGACGCCCACCGTGATCTCGGCCAAAGCCTGGGTGGTGACGAGCACAGCGGCCGAAGCCAGCACGGTCTTGATGAAAGCAGTCTTCACGGTTTGTCTCCTGAAAAAGCGGGGGTCAGGTGGAAGAAGGTGGGAGAGAAGGAAAGAAGCGGCCCGATGCGTCGGGCTCTATTGAAAACGATCAGCTGCACAGTGCCTTGATGTCCTCGGGCACCGGGATAGCTTGCAAGCGGTTCGGGTCGTCTGGGTGCTTTTGCACAAAGGCGCGCACCTCGGTGCCCTCGCACAACAAGGTGTCACCGCGCATGACGCGGTGGCGATGGGTAAAGGTTTTGGCGGCCCAGCTCTCGACCGTGGTGTGCACCTGAATGCGCTCGCCATAGGTGGCCGATTTTTTGAACTGGGTGTGGATCTCCAGCAGTGGCGTGCCCACGATGCCGCGTGTCTGCACCAGCTCGCGCCAGGGCGGCACACCGCAGGCCATGAAGAAGGCCAGCGAGGAGCAGTCCATCCACTTCAAGAAGTTGGGAAAGAAAACGATGCCCGCCGGGTCGCAGTCACCGAACTGGATGTCGATCTCCCAGATATGGGTGGGGCTCATGCTGCACTCCCCAGGCCTTGGCCTTGTGGGTTTTCAATGAGCAAGGCGATGCCCTGCCCCCCCCCAATGCAGGCCGACGCCACGCCCCAGCGTGCACCAATGGCTTGGAGCTGACGCGCCACCGTCAAGGTCAGCCGCACGCCTGTGGCCGCCAGCGGGTGCCCCAGGGCAATCGCGCCGCCGTGCACATTCAAGCGGTTCACCTCCAAGCCCAGCTCGCGTTGCACGGCCAGGGTCTGCGCGCCTTGAGCTTCGTTGATCTCGAAGCGGGCGATGTCCGCCAAGCTCAGGCCCGCGCGCTCCAGCAGCAAGCGAATGGCCGGTGCGGGGCCAATGCCCATGATCTCGGGCGGCACGCCCACCACGGCGGCCGCGGCCACGCGGCCCAAGGGCGCTTGGCCCCAGCGCTGGGCATAGGCGCCGCTGGCGACCAAGGCGGCGCCGGCGCCGTCCGTCAGGGCCGAGCTGTTGCCGCCGGTTTGCACGCCCTGCGCAAACACGGTGCGCAGCTTGGCCAGCACCTCCGCCGGTGTAGGGCGCGGGTGAGTGTCTTTGTCGGCCACAGTGGCCTTGCCCGCCAGGCGCAGATGGCGGGGCTTGTAGCCGCTCAATTCAAAGGTCTCGGTGCTGACAGGCACGATCTCACCGGCCAGCCAGCCGCTCTCTTGCGCCGCCACCGCGCGCGCAAACGAGAGTGCCGCAAAGGCGTCGACATCCTCACGGCGGATGTCGTAGCGCTGGGCCAGGTTCTCGGCGGTTTGGATCATGTTGATCCCGGCCGCGCAATCGGTCAGCGCCTCCCACATATAGTCTTTAAAACCCAGCGGCGCGCCCAGACGGAAGCCCTGGCGGTGGTCGAAGGCGGCGATGGGGTTGCGGGTCATGGACTCGGTGCCCACCACCAGCGCCAGCTCTGCCGCGCCGCTGCTGATTTGCTCGCCCGCTTGGCGAAAGAGCTCAAAGCCCGTGCCGCAGATGCGCTGGGCCATTTGGGCGGGCACCTCGGTGGGCACGCCGGCATAGAGGCCAATATGGCGCGGCACATAGAACTGATCAAACCCGCCCGGCGCCATATTGCCGGCGATCACGGTGTCCACATCCCCGGGCGCAATGCCCGTGCGGGCCAGCACCGCACGCGCAACCTTGATGCCCATGTCGATGGGGTTGGCGTCAGCCAAGGCGCCCATGTAGTCCACCTGGGGCGTGCGCACGCCGTCCAGCATCCAAACGTCGTCAAAGCGGTTGAATAAACCTTTGGTCATCATGCAGCCCCCTTGCTGACCTTGTCGGCCCGCTTTTCCAGGAAGGCGCGCACGCGCTCCTTGGCCGCCTCGTCGCCTTGGGCAATGGACGAGATCAACGACTCCATGAACAAGCCGTCGCTGTGCGAGAGGTCGGCAATGCGGGGCAGCGCCTGGGTGATGGCGTAGTTGGACAGCGGCGCATTGGCGGCGATCTTGACGGCCAGCTCATACGCCTTGGCCAAGCCCTGCTGCGGCTCCACCAGGTAGTTGGAGAAGCCCAGGGTGTAGCCCTCGTTGGCGTCGAACACGCGGCCCGTCAACATCATGTCCGTCATGCGCGAGGTGCCCACCAAACGCGAGATGCGCACCGAGCCACCACCGCCCACAAAGATGCCGCGCGTGCCCTCGGGCAGCGCATAAAAGCTGCTGCGCTCAGCCACCCGCAGGTGGGCCGCCGAGGCCAGCTCCAGCCCGCCACCCACCACCGCGCCATGCAGCACGGCAATCACCGGCACCGGGCCGAACTGAATGGCATCAAAGGCCGCATGCCAGGCGCGCGAGTGGCTCATGCCTTCGGTGACATTGCGCTCGGTGACCTCGGTCAAGTCGAGCCCGGCGCAGAAGTGATCCCCTGCGCCACTGAGCACCGCGACGCGGATGTCTTTGGGTAGGTTGACGAAGACGGTGTGCAACTGGGCCAGCAGCTCGTCGCTGATGGAGTTGCGCTTGGCTGGGCGGTTCAAGTGGATGTGCAGCACTGGGCCGTCGGTCTCGACGCGCAGCAGTGGCAACTGGCCCAGCAGGCCGGTGGCGGCTTGAAGATTCATGCGGACTATTCCCTGAATGAATGCGTTAAGTTGTGAGGACTTATAGCGTGATGCGTTGCAGCGCGGGCTCGCTGCCATAGAGCGCAGCCACCACGTCGGCGCGCAGGCTCAGCACCGCGCGCTGGTTGATGTAGCCCTTGTCGGTGATCTCGCCTTGGGCCATATTGGGCATGTCGGGCAAGACCCAGGCCCGAAGGGGCGACTGTGAGCTGGAGGCTCCGGCATGGGCTTTGAGGTCGGCCAGCGCCTCGCGCAAGCGGGTGTGCAAGGCCTCGGCCGTGGCCTTGCGGCCGTCTTCGCTCAAGAACACCAGCGCCCCCACCTCGGCGCGGTCATGGCCAGTGATGACCACGTCTTGCGCATAAGGCGCCATCGCCGCCACCACCTTGACGCGTAGCGTGCCCACCGACACCCAGGTGCCGGTGGTGAGCTTGAAGTCCTCGGCCACTCGGCCGTTGAAGACCACGCCTTGGGTGGGGTCGGCCTCGTCTTGCAGAAACCCGGCGTCGCCAATTTTGTAGAAGCCCTCCTCATCAAAGGCGTCGCGTGTGGCTTGCTCGTTGCCGCGATAGCCAGGGAAGACATTCGGGCCGCGCACCCGCATCTCCAGCTTGCCCGCATTGGGCACAAACTTGAGGTCAATGCCCGGCAGCGGCACGCCGATCACGCCGGCACGGTCCAACGCCCAGTTCGGCAGGGTGATGGCCGGGGCGGTCTCGGTGGCGCCCCAGGAGGTGGTCATCCACAGCCGCTCGGTGCGCACTTGGGCGGCCACCTTTTCCAGCCGGGCCCAGGTGGTTTGGGGCATGCCCGCACCCGCGTAGAACAGCATCTTCAGGCGGCCAAAGAAGTTGCGCGCCAGGGCTTCGTCGCCCTCTAGGTAAGGTAAGAGCATGTCGTAGCCCTTGGGCACATTGAAGTAGGCCGTGGGCTGCACCTCGCGCAGATTGGCCACGGTGGCCTCGATAGCGCCGGGCAAGGGCTTGCCGGTGTCGATCACCATCTGGCCGCCATTGCGCATCACGATGCCGATGTTGTGGTTGCCCCCAAAGGTGTGGCTCCATGGCAGCCAGTCCACCAGCACCGGCGGCTCGGCTTCAAAAAAGCGGCAGACCTGGGCCAACTGCTGCTGGTTGGCGCACAGCATGCGCTGGGTGTTGATGACGACCTTGGGCGTTCCGGTGGAGCCGCTGGTCAGCAAGTACTTGGCGTGGGTGTCGGGCGTGATGGCCGCAAAGGCTTGCATCACGGCCGGCGTCTCCACCGCACTGCTGAGTTGCGCAAAGCTGAGCGCGCCGGGCACGCCTTCAGCGCCCTTGGAAAACACCACGGCCGGATGCAGGCCCAAGCGCTCCATTGCGGGCGCATAGACCGCTGCATCCGACGCATAGACCAGCGCCGGGCCGAGCGCATGCAAGATGCCGTGGATGCGGCTGAAGTCGCCCTGCGCCAAGCGGCAATAGCCGCTGGAGACGGTGCAGGCCGGCCGGCCGATGTGCTGCGCCGCCAGCACCAAGATCAAGTGGTCCAGCGAGTTATCGGACAGGATCACCACCGGCTGGCCGGGCGGCAGGTTCAGGTCCAGCAGGCCTTGAGCCACCGCACCCACGCGCTCGCGGGTTTGGCGCCAGGTCAGGCGCTGCCAGCCACCGGGGGCGGCCGCATCCCGCTCGGCAAAGGCCGGGGCGTCGGGCGTCTCTTGGGCCCAGCGCTCCAGCCACTCGCCCGTGCAGCGGGCAAAGGGCGCCAGAGGCTCGGGCGAGCGCAGCACAAAACCACCGCCGGCCAAGTCCAGCTTGGTGGTGGCGCGCGGGGCCAGCATGCGCGGGTCGTCGAAGAAATTCGTCGTCACCGTTGTCTCCATACATATGTGTATGTTGTTTGTGCTGATGCTAAGAGCCCAGCAGCACAGAGACATCAGTACTTACACCATGAACCGTACACAACTGTCTGTTTGGCCGCATCATGAGGAGAGCCCGCCCTGGCTTGATACAGTTGCACCATGACTGCTGATGTGGCCCTCCCCACCCCGCGCCGCCGACCCACCAAGGCCAAAGCCGCCCCGGTGGAGGCCACGGCACGCACCCCCCTGACCCCCGAGACCTGGATCGACGCCGCCACCGACGTGCTGGTGAGCCACGGCATCGACAGCGTGCGCGTGGACGTGCTGGCCAAGCGGCTGCAAGTGACACGCGGCAGCTTTTACTGGCACTTCAAAGACCGCAACGACCTGCTCGCCCAAGTCCTGCAAACCTGGCGCCGCAAGTCGACGGAAGAGCTAACGCGACGCCTAGAAACCGCCCACACCGACCCGGCCGAGCAGGTGCGTGATGTGCTCTCACTGCCCTTCAGAGGCCGCTCGGCTGTGCGGGCCGCGCAGATCGAGCTGGCCCTGCGCGACTGGGCCCGCCGCGACCCCGTGGCGCGGCAGGTGATGGATGAGTCCGACGCCAGCCGCTTGGCCTACATCTCGCAGATCTTTTCTTCGCTGGGCTTTGGCGTGCTGGAGGCCCGCAGCCGCGCCTTTCTGCTCTACAGCCACGTGGTGGCCGCCTCACAAATGACCGGCGCCGAAGCCGCCCTGCCCCGCGAGGAGCGCAACCGATTTGTCGAACAATTGATTCAGACACCGTTGCGTTGAGCGCTAAATTTCGATTATAGTAGCGGGCTCAAGGCGCTTTAGCTCAGCCGGTTAGAGCGACGGAATCATAATCCGCAGGTCCGGGGTTCGAATCCCTGAAGCGCCACCAACAAATGAAAGCCCGCATCCGAAAGGTTGCGGGCTTTTTCATTGGCCGGTCAACGATGGCCGCGTGGTCGGTGGTCCTGTTCTGGTCATAGATGCGACCGCAAAGACTGGCTGGCTGCCGTGAGCAAGGGATGGCTCAATGGCTACCTCAGGTCGGTGGAGGCTCTGTGCAGTCCGGTGCCTGCACCGACCAAGTCAAAGCCAGCAACCTCGCATCGGTTGTTAGTGATAAACCTGCGCCCCGCCAGTGCCAGCCGTCATGAAGATGTGCGCGTACACCGCAGCAGCCTTGAGGTCGATCTCGTCGTCCCCGTAGGCGCCATCTGGCAGGTTCGCCCATAGGTGCTTGACGATCTCGGCCTTCACCTGAGCCTGGGCTGCCGCCTTCTCGCGCCAATGGTCGATTTGCAGCTTGCCGTTGGCCAGCGTGTCCAGCAGGTCTTTGGCCACCTTCTTGATCTTCTCGCGATCCCCTTTGGTCAGACTGTCCTTCTGGAGTAGGTCGAACACAGCCAACTGGGCGTCGTTGTCCAGCCCCTCGCGCAGGTAACGCTTCTCTTCTTCGTTGAGCTTGTCGTTCAACGCAAACAGGTCGTCCATGACTTTTTGGACTTCGGCGGCGTCCTTGTCACGGTTGTACTCGGCCACGATCTCCCGATAGCGCTCATACAGGTCCACACGGGTCGGGTTGGCCTTCAACATTGCCGCCAAGCGTTGTTCCAGTTGCTCTTGCAAATTCAGGATGGCCACCGCTTTGTGGGGCGTCTTCTCAAACTCCGCACGTAAGCGGGTGAAGTCGATCTTGGACAAGTCATAGCGCGCAATGGCTTGCCTGATACCCGTTGCTGGCGGCTGCCCATCCGTCGTCAGCGCCGTGTCCACCACTTCGTACAGCGATTGCAACAAGGCGCTGATATCGGGGGTGGTGCGGGCATCCTGAAGCTTGTTGTAGATAGCGGCCAAGGCACCTTCCACTGCGTCATGCTCGAACAAGCCGGGGTTCGGGAACAAAGCCCGGTAGCGCGACTGGATGTCGTCCACATAAACCTCATAGGTCTTGCGGCGCTCCACATTGATGGCCAGAGTGTTGACCGCATCCAGCAGCAAACCCTGCTTGGCGAAACCCTTGGCCTCGATCACTGCTTCCAAAGCCACACCCAGCCCTTCCAGGAAGCGGCGCGCCTGCAGCAGGCTGTCGGCGTACTCGGCCAGGGCCACGCTGTCGTCACGCACCGTGTCCTCTTCACCTTCGCCCTTTCCTGTTCCTTTGCGGTCACCCTGGGCGAAGGTGGCCAGCGCCTTGCGCAGGCTCTTGAGCATGCCGTTGTAGTCGATGACCAAGCCGTGCTTCTTGCCGCCGCCCACACGGTTCACACGGGCAATCGCCTGCATCAGCGTGTGGCCCTGCATGGGCTTGTCCAGGTACATCGTGGCCAGGCACTTCACGTCGAAGCCGGTCAACCACATGGCGCAGACGATGGCCACGCGGAACGGGTTCTCGGCCTTTTTGAACTCCTCTTCCAGGTTGCGCTTGACCATCTTCTCGCGGTGCGGCGTGATGTTCAGTGGCTCATCGCGGTGGTTCTTCCATTTCTTGAATTCCGCCACCTCCCCCTGCTCCTGCGACACCACCACGCAAATTTCCGTGGCCCGCATCCAGTCCACATGGGCGCGGCGTGTCTTCAGTATTTCGGTCGGTGCCTTGCCCTTGGCGGCGAACAGTGCTTCTTCGTGGGTCACCAGAGCGTCCAGCGCATCAGCCTTGGCAGCCCATTTCTCCGCGATCAGGTCATACAGCTTCACGCAGGTGATTTTGTCCAGGCACACCACCAGAGACTTGCTGCCGCCCTTGGCCACCACCTGCCAACGCTGATGGAAGTGGTCCACAAAATCTGCGGCCACCGTGTCCAGCCGGGTCGGTGCCGTCAGAATGGGGTAGTCCTTGGCCAATGCACGGTAGAGCTTGTCTTCCTTTTCATCGGTCCACGGGTCTTCAGCAGTGGCAGAGAGCTTGGCCGCCTCGATGTGCTGCACGATGCGCTCGCTGATGGTAGGGTCGATGATCCTCAGCTTCTCGCCCCGGTTCTCATAGAACAGCGGCAGGGTGGCGCCGTCGGCCACCGCGCGCTTGAAGTCGTAGATCGACACATAGTCACCAAACACTTGGCGGGTCAGTTGCTTCTCGCCGTCGTCGATCAGCGGCGTACCGGTGAAGCCCAAGAACTTGGCGCGTGGCAAACCCTTGCGCATGTTCAGCGCCAGCCGTCCGTATTGGCTGCGGTGCGCCTCATCCGACAGCACGATGATGTCCTCGCGTTCGGAGTACGGCTCGGTCACCCGCTCTCGGTATTTCTGCACCAGGCCGAACACATAGCTGCGGTTTTGGTCGCGCAGCATGCGACGCAGCGCATCACCGCTCTTGGCCTGGTCGGCCTTGGCGCTGGCACGGCCGGTGGTGGTGTAAGTGCCAGCAATCTGGTTATCCAACTCAGTGCGGTCGGTCACCACCACAAAGGTGTAGCTGGCCGACAGCTTGCGGCGCACCTTCTCGGTCAAGAACACCATCGAATACGACTTGCCCGAGCCCTGCGTATGCCAAAACACGCCCAATTGGCCGGCGGCCACCTCGGCCTTCACCGTTGGGTCCTCGGAGGTCAGGCGGGCCATCACCCGGTTCACGCCCAGGTATTGGTGGTTCCGCGCCACGATCTTTTGCACACCGTCTTCGGTGGCATCAAACAGCACGAAGTTCTCCACAATGTCCAGCAGCCGACGCTGGTCCAGCATGCCTTGCAGCAACAGAGGCAGCAGCGGCTGCGCTGGGCCGGGCTCTGGGTCGTCCTCGTCCAGGCGCTTCCAGCGGTAGAAGTGCTCCTTGGTCGCCGTGATCGAGCCGTACTGGGCGTCGTGCCCATTGCTGATCACCACCAGTGCGTTCCAATGGAACAGGTGCGGGATGGTGTCGAGGTAATCCCGGTAGTTCTGCTTGTAGGCGCTGTCCACGTGCACCTCGAAGCGCTTGAGCTCGATGAACACCAGCGGCAGGCCGTTGACATAGCCAATCAAGTCGGGCCGGCGCAGGTGCAGCGGGCCGCGCACCCACAGCTCGCGCACCGCCAAAAAACGGTTGCGCCCAGGCTGGTCAAAGTCGATCAGCCGCAAGCGCTTCTCGACCATTTGACCCGTGCCCGTGCCGGGTGCGTCGCGGAACTTCACCAGCACACCGTCGCGCAGCAGCCTGTACTTTTCTTGGTTCATCTGCACCAGGGTCTTGGTGCTGTCGTTTTGCACCACCGCCTCCAGCGCCTGGGTGTAGGCCGCCTCAGGCAAGCCCGGGTTCAGGCGCCGCAGCGCGGCCAGCACGTCGCGCGTCAGCACCACCTGGGTGTCGGCGGTGCGCCCTAGCAAGCCCTCGGCTACCAGCGGGCCTTCGTCCTGCGCCAGCACACTGTCCCAACCCAGCTCCTGGTGCAGAAACTCGGCCGTCGGCGCTTGAATCAAAGCATCCTCGGAATACTCACTCTTGCCCACTGGCTCTCCCCGCTTTCATCTTGTCACGGCCTTAGCGAAACGCTAAACTCGCCCGCAAATGGGTTGCGACTACGCGGCCGGCGCTGGGCTCCTGGTACTACAGGGGCCCTTCTGCTTTCTGGGTGGGCGCGGCAGCGCTTGGCGCTCACGGAAACACCTTCAGGCCTGCGCCCAGCTTGTGTCCCCGATGGTCGCGATAGAACTTCGCCTCCAACACTTCGCAAGCCCGATTGGCCTGATCGGGCCGCAGCACAGACAGCCCAATCGGGCGCGCCGTTAGGTCGGCCAACTGTAGTCCCTCTGAATTGGTCTTCTTGTCCGCCACGATCAGGTCGAACGGCAGTGCCTTATTGAAGTAGTTGGCACCATCTCGGATGCGGCGGAATTCCAGCTCCAGCTCAGCATCTTCCTTCGCCCCACGCGCCTCGCACACCACATAGGTCAGCGCGCTGTTCTGCCCTGCGGCCTGCAACAGGCGGTAGATGCGCTCCAGCCCGAACTCCAGCGCCAGATGGTAAGGGTGCGCCGGGTGACGGTAGCGATCCTTGAGCTTGCGCTTGTCAATCACTACCGCCACCAACTGAAAGTCTGCGGCCTCAATGATGTCGGTCAGCGCCGTCATGAACGCCTCGCGCGGCGCCTTGGACAAACGCGAGAACGCGCCCTTCTTGCGCCGGATGTCCGCCTCGTGCAGCACCACCATGTCATGCCCAAAAGTGCCGAACTTGAGCGCGCGGATGGCGGGCGTCACCCGCTGCACATAGTCGGCCTTGCGAAAGATGCAAAAGGACAGCACAAACACCGGAAAGTCGGGGTCGATCGCCTCCAGGCTGTGGTCCCCACTTTCGTCCACGTAGATGATGAACTCGCTGTGCTGAACCACGGGGTCAGCCGCAGGCGCGATCGGCAGGGTCACGCAGCGGCCTCCTCGGGCAAGGGAACGCGGCTCACGTCCAGTTGGCCGGACATCAGCTTGGGCAGGAGCAGGTCGCGGGCCTTCTGCAACGACAGGATCGCAACGTTCAGTTGCTCCGCTTGATCAAGCATTGGCCAGATCAATCGGTGAAACTCGACGCGGACATGTTCCGGCGGAAGCCAAATCTTGAAGTCGCCGATATCAGCCCGGTTCAGCTCCAACTGGTTCGTAGCGCCTTTGCCCATGTCCGAAAAGACCGGCTCCAAGTTCAACAGTGCCTGGCCAAGATATGCCGACGCGTCACTGTCGCTTGGCCGAACTATCGTGACATGGGTATCAACCGTGCAATCATCGATGTGTGACCGCACTTGGGCAACGCGACCCAAGGTGCCCGCGCCGGTTGAATTGATCAGTACATCACCCAAGCGCACCAAGCGATCAGGCTTCACATCCTTCGACTGCCGGCGCGCAGGTGCCATAGAGATGCGTCCGTCACGAATGCACTTTTGATTGATGACCCAGCCCTTCGCTGTGTCGTCGTACTTCGGGGCAATTCCGCGGTTCAGAAACGAGGCCTGTTCAGCGATGCTCGCCATTCGCCACCCCTCCGGCACCCCAAGTTTCACCCGCACCGACTCATGCCCCGGAAACCGCAACTGCACAAACCACTCGCGGTACAGCAGCCGGGCGGCCTGTTCCAGCAGGGCGATGCGGCGCTGGTTGGTGGCGATCAGGTCGTCGTAGGCCTTCAAGCAATGCGCGACTGAATCTTGGTCAGAAAGAGGTGGGAGTTCAAACTCATACGATCCAATGTCTCGTCCACTGATATGCGGAATGTTTGCGCCGGTCGTGACCCGATGGATGTGCGCCGAAAAGTCAGGGGCCGACAGCACGTATCGCAGGAATTCGGTCCGAGCTATCCCGGGTTTGCCACGCAAGCGGCACACTCGCTGGACCAGCATGGCCGGTAAGTCATCCTGGGTAACCCATGCCATCTTCAGGCCGTCGCCAACAATGGGCCGGTCCATCGCCAGCAGCACATCTCCCTCAGCCAGCTGATATCGCTCCAAACCGTCGAGATCGGCGGAAGACCAACGCTTTGTTTTATCACCCCAGCGCAGATAGCCCTGCTGAACGTTATCCCCCCGCACAAGCCGAGGGCCATCAGCATCTTCATCCAAGAAGCCCGCGCTCTTGAAAGCGAAGCCGACGAGCATGTCGGCCACGTCATTGAGCATCGTCATCCCAACAACCCCTCCAGATTGCCCGCAATCCGCCCCGCCAGCGCCACCGCCTTCTCGTTCAACTCCGCCAGTTCTTCGTGAATCTCGCGCAGTTGCTCGGCAAAGGTGTCTTCATCGCCATCGTCTTGCGCCACCGCCACGCCCACATAGCGCCCTGGTGTGAGGGACCAGTCGTTGGCGGCGATGTCCGCACGTGTCACGGCCTTGCACAGGCCGGGCACGTCCTCGTACAGGCCATCGGCAAAGCGGCTGTGCAGCCAGTGCACTTGGTGGATGAAGTAGGCGGCTTGCTTGGGGGCCTCCAGCGCCAGATCGCGCACGGTGGGGTCTTCGTTCTTCTTGGCATCCGCCGGCTGCAGAGCGCGGCGGGCCTCGCGGATGGCTTTGCCATGCCAGGCTTTGCTGGCACGGGCGCGCAAGGTCTTCTCGGCCGCATCCACCAAGGCCAGCGCACGTTTGTGCCGGGTTTCCAGCGTCTTGCCAGCGGCTTTCAGGGTTGGCGTCAGTGCATCCAGGGTGGTCTGCAGCGCCTTTTGGCCGGCATGGCTGGCCAAGTCGGCCTGGGCGATGGCCGTGCGGGCCTGGGCCGCCTGGGCCTGCAGCGCGGCCAGCGCATCGGCGGTGCTGGTGTCGGTCAGGGCCTGGGCCAGATCGGCCCGCCACGCGTCGAGCGCGGCTTGCAGCTCTGCGCGCTGCTGGGTCAGCTCGGCTTGCTGCTCGGGCTTGGGAGCGGGGTCCGTTGGCAGGGGCGGCAGCAAGTCCTCGTCCACCTTGGCGTCGCGCGCGAAGCGCATCAGCTTGAGGGCCAGCCGGCGCAACGTGCGGGTCTCGGCGCGCAGTCGGCTGGGCAGCGCCGCCAGCCAGTCATCTGCTTGGCGCTGGTAGCCGGCCACCAAGTCGACAAACTTCTCATGCTCACCCCGGTAGAGCCAGGTGATCGCGGTCAGGTTCTGCAACTGCTCTTCGGTGAACACATGCGAGCGGGCCGACACCACGTGGTAGACGTTGCGGGCGTCGATCATCAGCACCTGGTTTTGCAGGTCTTCAGGCTTGCCCTTGTCAAAGAACCACAGGGTGCAGGGCAGGCTGCGGGTGTAGAAGAACTTGGTGCCGATGGCCAGCATCACGTCGACATGGCCGCTGCGCACCAGTTTTTCGCGGATGTCGCGGTCTTTATTGCCAGCATCTGAGGCGCTGGACGCCATGACAAAACCGGCTCGACCGGTCTCGTTCAGGTAGCTGTAGAAATACTGGATCCACAGGCTGTTCGCATTGCTGATGGCACCGGTTTTGGCATTCGTGCCCGACAGGCCAAAGGGCAAGCGGTAGGGGCCACCCTCAGCCTGGGCGGCCTCTTCTGGCGTTTGCGGGGCGACCTGCTTACTGACCTTCTTGGTGTCCACGCCGTCCACATTAAACGGCGGGTTGGCCATGACAAAGTCGCACTGGCCGATCAGGTGCTCGGCCTGGTCGTAGAAGGTGTTGCCCTGGCGGATGTTGCTGGCGTCCAGCCCATGCACCACCAAGTTCATGCGCGCCAGCTTGGTGTTGGTGTCGCTCTTCTCCTGCCCGTGGAAGGTGACCGACTCCAACACGCTGGCGTGACGCACGGCCTCAATGAAATGGCCGGTCTGCACAAACATGCCGGCCGAGCCGCAGGCCGGGTCGAACACGATGCCGCGGTCTGGCTGAATGACATTGACGATCATCCGCACCAGCGAAGGCGGCGTAAAGAACTCGCCGCCCTCTTGCGCGCCGGTCATGGCGAACTTGTTCAGGAAGTACTCGTAGATGCGGCCGAACACGTCGCCCGTGGCGGTCTTGAGCGCGGGCCGGTCGAAGATCTTCACCAGGTCGGCCAGCAAGTCGGGCTCGAAGGCGGTGTAGCCGCGCGGCAAGGCGCCTTCGAGCGCGGGGTACTCGGCCTCGATCGCGTCCATGGCGGCCTCGATGGCCTCGCCCACGTTTGCCCCTTGCGGCAAGCTGGCGATGGCGTCGAACCGGGCTGCCTCGGGCAGGTAGATGGCGGCTTTGCCCTGGAACTCGGTCTTGATCAGCGCCTCTCGCTGGGCGGGCGGCATCTTGGCCGGGATGCCCGCCAAGATGTCAGGCAGATAGGCCTTGAAGCGGTTGTCCGCATGACGCAGGAAGATCAAGCCCAGCACCGGCATCGCGTATTCCGCCGCCGTCAGCTTGGAGTTGGCACGCAGTTGGTCGGCCGCTTCCCAGAGTTGGTTTTCGAGTTGTTGGACGTTCATGACGCCTATTCTCGGGTACGGAATGCGCCCAAGGGACGGTCATCGTTGGCGCGGGCGCTTGGTTGATTGCTTGTGCGCTGTCCGCAGGCGATCTCAAGCATAATTCACAGGCTTGAGGCGCCATTCCCCACAGCGCCTTTAAATGCCTAGCCCAAGAGCCTCTTGGGCTTTTCCTTTTTCCACAGCCCCTGGAGACATACCATGAACCGCTGTGCATCGTTGGCGCAAGCCGCCCGCCGCACTGGCTTGCGCACGCTGGCCCTCCGCACCCTCGCCCTCACTTTCGCCCTGCCGCTCGTCAGCACCTTGCTGCCCTTTGAGGCGCAAGCGCAAGTCCAGCGCAATTTCTCCGCCAAGGCTTTGCGCGGCGAGGTCACGTTTGGTGAGCCGCCGCAGGCGCAGCTGAACCGCCAAGCCACCCAGTTGGCGCCCGGTGCGCGCATTCGTGACACCAACAACATGATGGTGGTCTCGGGCAGCCTGAAGGGCCAACGCGTGGTGGTGAACTACACGCTGGACTCGCTGGGCCAGTTGCATGAGATCTGGATCCTGCGCGAGGAAGAGGCTCGCAAGCTGCCCTGGCCGCGCACCCCTGCAGAGGCGCAGAGTTGGGTGTTTGACCCGGTGGCCCAGACCTGGACCAAGCCTTGAGCGAGCACGTGCGATGACGACCCCTACGACGACGAAGAAAGTATTCATCCGCACCTTCGGCTGCCAGATGAATGAGTACGACTCGGACAAGATGGCCGACGTGCTGAACGCGGCCGAAGGCTATGAGCCCACCGACGATGTGGAGCAGGCCGATCTGGTGCTGTTCAACACCTGCTCGGTGCGCGAGAAGGCCGCCGAGAAAGTGTTCTCTGACCTCGGCCGCATCAAGCACCTGAAGCAAAAGGGCGTGATCATTGGCGTGGGCGGCTGCGTGGCCAGCCAAGAAGGCGCGGCGATTGTGGACCGCGCGCCCTACGTGGACATTGTGTTTGGGCCGCAAACCCTGCACCGCCTGCCGCAGATGATTGCGCAGCGCCGCGCGCTGAACAAGCCGCAGGTGGACATCAGCTTCCCCGAGATCGAAAAGTTCGACCACCTGCCACCGGCGCGGGTAGAGGGCGGCAGCGCGTTTGTGTCCATCATGGAAGGCTGCTCCAAGTACTGCACCTATTGCGTGGTGCCCTACACCCGAGGCGAAGAGGTCTCACGGCCGTTTGAAGACGTGCTGACCGAAGTGGCCAACCTCGCCGACCAAGGCGTGAAGGAAGTGACGCTGCTGGGCCAGAACGTCAATGCCTATCGCGGCAAGATGGGCGACACGGCAGAGATCGCCGACTTTGCGCTGCTGCTGGAATATGTGGGCGAGATCCCCGGCATTGAACGCATCCGCTACACCACCAGCCACCCGAATGAATTCACGCAGCGCCTGATCGACGTCTATGCCCGCGTGCCGCAGTTGGTGAACCATTTGCACTTGCCCGTGCAGCATGGCTCAGACCGCATTCTCTCGGCCATGAAGCGCGGCTACACGGGGCTGCAGTTCAAGAGCATCATCCGCAAGCTGCGGGCAGTGCGGCCCGATATCCGCCTGTCGTCGGACTTCATCGTCGGCTTCCCCGGTGAGACCGACGACGACTTCGCCAAGCTGATGCAACTGGTGCAAGACGTGGAGTTTGATGCCTCGTTCAGCTTTATCTTCAGCCCCCGGCCCGGCACGCCGGCGGCGGCGCTGCACGATGACACGCCGTATGAGGTCAAGCTGGCGCGCCTGCAAACTTTGCAGGCCCACTTGGAAGACAACGTCAAGCGCTTCTCTGAAGCCATGGTGGGCAGCACCCAGCGCATTTTGGTGGAAGGCCGCGCCCGCAAGGACGCCAGCGAGCTGATGGGCCGCACCGAGTGCAACCGCATCGTCAACTTCCCCGGCCCTGAGCGGCTGATCGGCCAGATGATTGAGGTGGACATCACCTTGGCCTACCCGCATTCGCTGCGGGCGGAGGTCAAGACGGTGGACCGGGTGAACGCTTAATGCCGGTTCGTGCTCAGCGCGGCTTGGCCACAAAGCCCCGCCACCACAAAGCCCCGGCGCAACTGAACACCAGCAGGGCGTAGGTGGCCATGCGGCCATCACGCCCAAACAGCACCCACCCCAGCACCAAGGCTCCCAGGCCTGCGGCCGCACTCACTGCCCAGAGCTGACGCAGCGGACGGGCGGCCAGGGCTTTGCGCCACAAGAGTTTGGTCAGCACAGCGGCCAAAGCCGCGACGCCCAGCGCAGGGGCCGCGAAGTTGACGAGGTGCCAGAAGGCGTCGAGAGGGCCCACAAGGACTCCGTAGTGACAAGAACCAGAGCGCAGGACGACTGCCACACGCCGCTGAAACTTGACATTGATCAATCAGATGGACCTTGCCAGCGCTGTTTGTTCAGCCCAGGCAAAGCCCTGCAATTTTATAATCCCGCCCCATGAGCGTTTTCTCGCTGGGTTTGAACCACACCTCGGCACCGCTGGATTTGCGGGGCCGGTTTGCGTTCGCCCCCGAGCAGCTCACCCCGGCCTTGCGCGCCTTGCATGAGCAACTGCGCCGCGCCGCGCCCGAGGCCGCCATTCTCTCCACCTGCAACCGCACCGAGCTGTATGTGGCCGCCCAGGTGCCGCGCCCACAAGAAATTGTGCGCCCCGCCCTGGAGTGGCTGGCCGCCCATGGTGGGGTGAGCAGCGAGCAACTGCTGGCCCACACCTATGTGCGCGAAGACCGCGAAGCCGCGCGCCATGCCTTCCGCGTGGCCTCGGGGCTCGACTCCATGGTCTTGGGCGAGCCGCAAATCTTGGGCCAGATGAAGCAGGCCGTCCGTGGCGCCGACGAAGCCGGCACGTTGGGCACCACGCTGCACCAGTTGTTCCAGCGCTCGTTCTCGGTGGCCAAAGAGGTGCGCACCAGCACCGAGATTGGCGCGCATTCCATCAGCATGGCCGCTGCCGCCGTGCGCTTGGCCTCGCAGTTGTTTGAAGACCTGCGGGAGATCAAAGTGCTGTTTGTGGGCGCGGGCGAGATGATTGAGCTCGTGGCCACGCACTTTGCGGCGCGCGAGCCCCAAAGCATGACGCTGGCCAACCGCACCCTAGAGCGCGGTGAAAAGCTGGCCAGCCGCTTTGGCGCCCAGGCCATCCGCCTGGCCGACTTGCCCACGCGCTTGCATGAGTTTGACGCGGTGATTTCCTGCACCGCCAGCACCTTGCCCATCATCGGCTTGGGCGCGGTGGAGCGGGCCTTGAAGGCCCGCCGACGCAAGCCCATGTTCATGGTGGACCTGGCGGTGCCGCGCGACATTGAGCCCGAAGTCGGACGCCTCAGTGATGTGTACCTCTACACGGTGGACGACCTCACCGAGGTGGTGCAAACCGCAGGTGAAAAGCGCCAAGCCGCGGTGGAGCAGGCTGAAGCCATCATCGACGCCGGCGTGCAGAGCTTCAGCCATTGGCTGGATCAGCGCGCCAGCGTGCCCCTGATCCAAGCCCTGCACAAGCAGGCAGACACCTGGCGCGAAGCCGAGCTGGCACGAGCCCGCAAAGCCTTGGCCAAAGGGGCCGACCTCGACAAGGTGATGGACGCCCTGACCCGCGGCCTGACGCAAAAAATGCTGCACGGCGCGATGGCCGAGCTGCACGCCAGCGAAGGCCCGCAGCGCCAGCATTTGGCCGAGACCGTCTCGCGCCTGTTCTTGCGCCAAGCGCCGCTGGACCCGGCGGGCGAAGCCCCCACGCCGCCCAGCCCCGAACCTGGCTCGCGCTAGCGACGCTGCAGCGTCAAGCTGCTCGGGCCACTGAGCCTGCAGCGCAACAGACCCATCGGCAGGGCGTCTTGTGCGCCCTCACCTCTTGCCCACCTCTTGCCTTCTGGCCGCGGCCCCGCCCACAACGCCGCCGCCCTCACGCCCCACGGAGCCCCCATGAAAGACGCCATGCGCGTGCAATTGCAGCGGCTGGAGATGCGCCTCTCCGAGCTGGATGCCAGCCTCTCCGACCCGAACTTGGCAGCCGACATGCAGCGCTTTCGCGCCCTGGCGCGCGAGCAGGCCGAAGCGGCCGAGGTGGTGGGCCTGTTCCGGCGCTTTGCGCAGCGTGAGCGCGACCGCGCAGCGGCCCAAGAGATGCTGGACGACGCGGACATGGGCGAGATGGCCCGCGAGGAAATCAAAGAGGCTGAGGCGGACATGAGCAGCCTGCTGGAAGCCTTGCAAACCGCGCTGCTGCCGCGCGACCCCGACGACGACCGCAACGCCTTTGTGGAAATCCGTGCGGGCACGGGTGGCGATGAGTCCACCTTGTTTGCGGCCGACTTGACGCGCATGTACCTGCGCTATGCCGAAGGCCAAGGCTGGCGGGTCGAGGTGATGAGCGAGAACGCGTCGGACCTGGGCGGCTACAAAGAAATCGTGCTGCGCTTTGAAGGCAGCCGGGTCTATGAGCGCATGAAGTTTGAGTCGGGCGGGCATCGCGTGCAGCGCGTGCCGCAGACCGAAAGCCAAGGCCGCATCCACACCAGCGCTTGCACCGTGGCGGTTATGCCCGAGCCCGACGAGGCCGCTGAAGTCACGCTGAACCCTGCGGACTTGCGCATCGACACCTTCCGCGCCAGCGGCGCGGGCGGGCAGCACATCAACAAGACCGACAGCGCCATCCGCGTCACCCACCTGCCCACCGGCTTGGTGGCCGAGTGTCAGGACGACCGCTCGCAGCACCGCAACAAAGCCAAGGCTTTGGCCGTGCTGCAAGCGCGTCTACAGGATAAAGAGCGCAGTGAACGCCAAGCTAAAGAAGCCGCCACCCGCCGCGAACTGGTGGGCTCGGGCGACCGCAGCGACCGCATTCGCACCTACAACTTCCCGCAGGGCCGGCTCACCGACCACCGCATCAACCTGACCCTCTACAAGCTGGACCAGATCATGAACGGCGATCTGAGCGACGTGATGGCCGCCCTGCAAGCCGCTCGCGCCCAGCAGCAATTGGCGGCGCTGGAGAGCGGGCAGTGAGCGGGATCAGCATCGCCCAAGCCCTGAAGCACGCGATGAGCCCGGCACCGGGGCCTGCGCTGGACCGGGTCGATGCCTTTGCGCTGCTGGGGCATGTGCTGCAGCGCGAGCGCGCCTGGCTGATCACCCATGACGATCAGATCCTGGCGCCGGCAGCAGCCGCAGCGTTTGAACAGCTCTGCGCACGCCGTCAGCGCGGTGAGCCGGTGGCTTACCTTGTCGGTGAGCGCGAGTTCCATGGCCTGCGGCTGGCAGTCAGCCCGGCCGTGCTGGTGCCCCGCCCGGACACCGAGACCCTGGTGGACTGGGCGGTGGAGGTGCTGGCGCGGGCCGAAGCCGCGCGGCCCGCCCAGGTGCTGGACCTGGGCACCGGCAGCGGCGCCATCGCGCTGGCCGTGCGCCAAGCCTGCCCCCATTGCCAGATGACGGCCGTGGACCTGAGCCCGGCCGCGCTGGCCCAAGCCCAAGCCAATGGTGAGCGGCTGGGCCTGCCCGTCACTTGGCGCCAAGGCTCCTGGTGGGAGGCCGTGGCCGGGCAGCGCTTCGACCTGGTGCTCTCCAACCCGCCCTATATCGCCGAAGGCGACCCGCACTTGGCGGCCCTGCAGCATGAGCCGCAGATGGCTTTGACCTCCGGCCCCGACGGCTTGGACGACCTGCGGCGCATCATTGCCCAGGCCCCCGCACACCTGAACCCTGGCGGTGCACTGCTGCTGGAGCACGGCTGGGACCAAGCCGAGGCCGTGCAAAGCCTGTTGCGCCAGGCAGGCTTTGAGGACATCCAAAGCCGGGCTGATTGGGGTGGACAGTGGCGTTGCACGGGCGGACGCACAACCAAGGGTTAACCCTTGTTTTGAGATCTGAAGCGGCGGGTTGTGGGGTACTTTGCCGCGTTATTAACACCCTGTTTCGAGAGCATCGCAGTAGGATGTTCTCCATGGACGGTGAACTGCCGATATCCAGGCAGCGTCATCCCAGGGCTTCTCGCCCTGTCACCTTTCTAGGAGAGTCACCATGCGCCACCTCACTCTGACCGCCGCCGTGCTGTGTGCCTTGAGCCTGCAAGCACCGACTGCGTTGGCCGCCGGCGAGGGCTTGCGAGTGGACGCACAGCGTGACCCCTGGCCGCTTTGGCAAAGCCGTGTGGCCGCACTGAATACCACACCCGCGAACGCCGGCCTGAGCTTGGGCTCTTATCTGCCGCTGGGCGCGACCCGTTGGAGCGGTGATCACTTCTTCAGTTGGGGCCGCCTGGGCGAGAGCGGCGGCCTGCGGGCGACCGGCGCGCTGCTCTGGGCCACCACGCCCCAGCAACTCGACAGCAAGCCCTTCAGCAGCCCCTTGTGGCGCCAAGCCCCTCATGCCAATGTCGCTTGGTCCACGCACGAACCCGATATCACGGCGCAGCCGGCCGCTTATGTGGGCCTGGGCTATAGCGCCTACTGGGCTAAGACGGGCATTGGCGTGAGCGCTGACCTGGGCTTGGTGTCCCAGCGCCCTGGCCAATTGCTGCAGGCCGGGCGCGGCAGTGAGAGCCTGTGGCGCAGCCTGCAGGTCTCGCCCATGCTGCAGGTGAACCTCTCCTACGCCTTCTAAGCCTGCGCCAGCGCCGGTTCACGGCATACTCAGCACTACAAACCAGCGGGGTTTGAAACGCTTGACGAGCGTTCCAACCCCGCTTTGCCGTATAAACCCGGCTTCACTTCTTGAATTTGTAGAGCATTCCATGGACGACGTACAGCAACGCATCGATCAACTCGTGAAGAGCAACAAAGTGGTGCTCTTCATGAAGGGCACGGCGCAATTTCCCCAGTGCGGCTTTTCGGGCCGCGCGGTCCAGGTGCTGAAGGCGGCGGGGGTGAGCAACTTGGTCACCGTCAACGTGCTGGAGGATGACGCCATCCGCCAAGGCATCAAGGACTATGCCAACTGGCCCACCATCCCGCAGCTCTATGTCAATGGCGAGTTCATTGGCGGCTCGGACATCATGATGGAGATGTACCAGTCGGGCGAATTGCAGCAGACCTTGGCCGCCTAAGGCCCAGGGCATGAGCGCGCCGCGCATCATCGTCGGCATCACGGGCGCCTCCGGCGCGCTCTATGGGGTTCAACTGCTGCAGCGCTTGCGCGAGCTGGGCGCCTACACGCATTTGGTCGCCACGCCTGCAGGCATCTTGAATGTGCACCATGAGTTGGGGCTGGATCGCGCGGGCCTCGAAGCCTTGGCCAGCGAGAGCCACTCTCCCGGTGACATTGGCGCCTGCATTGCCAGCGGCAGCCACCGCACCCAAGCCATGGTGGTGGCACCCTGCTCGATGAAGTCGCTGGCCGCCATCGCGCATGGCTTTGGCGACAACCTGCTGACCCGGGCCGCCGATGTCACGCTCAAAGAGCGCCGACGCTTGGTCTTGATGGTCCGCGAAACACCCTTCAACTTGGCGCACTTGCGCAATATGACGGCCGTCACCGAGATGGGCGGCGTGATCTTTCCGCCGCTGCCGGCCTTCTATCACCGGCCGCAGACGATTGAGGCCTTGGTGGCCGACACGGTCGAGCGAGTGATCGAGATGCTGGGCGTGGGCGAGGCTGCACCGCAGCGCTGGACCGGGCTCTAGGCCCCGCGCTTCAGGCCGGCGGCAGCCACAGCCGCCGCGAGGCCATCACGGCATTCGGGTATTCGGCCTTGCCTCGGCTGCCGTTGTAGCGGCCCAGGGTCATGAAGAGGTCGCCTTTTTCGCGGTCGAGATAGTGACGCAGGATCACGCAGCCAAAGCGCAAGTTGGTCTGCATGTGAAACAGCTTGGCCGGGTCACCGTCACCAATCAGCCGCGCCCAAAAAGGCATGACTTGCATATAGCCGCGCGCGCCCGCCACGCTGATGGCGTATTTGCGAAAACCGCTTTCCACTTGCACCAGGCCCAGCACCAGCGCGGGCTCCAGCCCGGCGCGCTTGCTTTCATACCAAAGCGTCTCCAAAAACTCCAAGCGGGTTTGAGTTTCTGATTTACGGCGCTTGAGGCGGTCGCTCATCGCGCCCAACCACTTCAGGTAGACCAAGCGATCTTCGACCCGGTCGAACTGGACTTTGGGCGGCGAGCCATCGGCCACGGCCGCGGCCAAGGCCCCACGCACCGAGTCGGCCAGCGGCTCTTCGGCCTGGCGCCCGGCCCGCACCGGTGTGGCGGCGCCCAAGGCCAACACGCCTCCGGCCGCACCCAACAGGCTGCGCCGGGGCAGGCCGATCGGAAGGACGTTGCCGGCCATGGCCATCAGGCTCAAGCGCTCAAGCGCGAGCGGACTTGGGCCACCACCTCGGTCAGGGCGACTTTGGAGGCTTCGGCGTCGCGACGACCTTGCACTTCCAACTGGCCTTCCTTGAGTCCGCGATCGGAGATGACCACGCGCAGCGGCACGCCAATCAATTCCCAGTCGGCAAACATGGCACCGGGGCGCTCACCGCGGTCGTCCAAGATGACATCGACGCCGGCGCCTTGCAGGTCAGCGTACAAGCGCTGCGCCGCAGCCTTGACCTCTTCAGAGCGATCCATGCCGATGGGGCACAAAGCCACCTCAAACGGTGCAATGCTGGCCGGCCAGATGATGCCGCGCGCGTCGTGGTTTTGCTCAATGGCGGCGCCCAAGATACGGGTCACGCCGATGCCGTAGCAGCCCATCTCCATCAAAGCAGGCTTTCCCGTTTCGTCCAAGAACGTGGCATTCATCGCCTTGGAGTACTTGGTGCCCAGGTAAAACACATGGCCGACTTCAATGCCGCGCTCAATGGCCAGCACACCTTGGCCATCCGGGGAAGGGTCGCCCTCCACCACATTGCGAATGTCAGCCACCATGTCGGGCTCGGGCAAGTCGCGGCCCCAGTTAGCACCGGTGAAGTGGTGGTCCCAAGCGTTGGCTCCGCAGACGAAGTCGCTCATCTGAGCAACCGTGCGGTCAGCGACGATCTTCACCGGCTTGAGCAGGCCAATGGGGCCGAGGTAGCCCGGCTTGCAGCCGAAGTGATCTTCGATCTCAGGCACGGTGGCAAAACGGAAGCCCGCCTTCAAGCCTTCGAGCTTGCCGACCTTGACCTCGTTCATGTCGTGGTCACCTCGCACCAACAACAGCCAGACGGTGGACTTGACGATGACCCCTTGGTCGTCGAGCTCATCCGTCGCCAGTACCAGGCTCTTGACCGTCTGCTTGAGGTCCAGGCCCAGGAAGGCGGCCACGTCGGCGCAAGTGCTCTTGCCGGGCGTTGGTGTCTTGGCCAAGGCCTGAGTCGCCGCAGCGCGCGGCGCGGCAGGCGCCACCGCTTCGGCCAATTCGATGTTGGCGGCGTAGTCGCTCGTGGGGCAATAAATGATCGCGTCCTCGCCGGTTTGGGCAATGACTTGGAACTCATGGCTGAGGTCACCGCCGATGGCGCCGGTGTCAGCAGCGACGGCGCGATAGGTCAAACCAAAGCGGTCGAAGATGCGCTTGTAGGCCGCAAACATGGCCTCGTAGCTTTTGGCGGCACTTGCAGGGTCGCGGTCGAAGGAATAGGCATCCTTCATGGTGAATTCGCGACCGCGCATCACGCCAAACCGGGGCCGGCGCTCGTCCCGGAACTTGGTCTGGATGTGATAGAAATTCTTGGGCAGTTGCTTGTAGCTGCGCAGCTCTTGGCGGGCCACGTCGGTCACCACCTCTTCGGAAGTGGGCTGGATGATGAAGTCGCGGCCGTGCCGGTCTTTCACGCGCATTAACTCCGGCCCCATCTTGTCAAAGCGTCCGGTTTCTTGCCAGAGCTCGGCCGGCTGCACCACCGGCATCAGCATCTCCACCGCACCGGCCCGGTTCATCTCGTCGCGGATGATGGCCTCGACCTTGCGGATGACCCGCAAACCCATGGGCATGTAGTTGTAGATGCCGGCGCCCAGGCGCTTGATCATGCCGGCCCGCATCATCAGCTTGTGGCTGACCACTTCGGCGTCGGCGGGGGCTTCCTTGAGGGTGGAGATGAAGAACTGGGAGGCTTTCATGGGCGCGGCTTTGGAAGGCAACTGAACAGCAGAGGCCCTGTTCGGGTAAGCGAGAGACTGCTCACCTGGGGCCCACGGTGCTATATTGGTTTCAGTTCAAAAATTGGGGTTTGATTATGCTCGACCGCGAAGGCTACCGGCCTAACGTCGGCATCATCCTGCTCAACTCGCGCAACCAGGTTTTCTGGGGTAAGCGCTTGCGTACCCACTCCTGGCAGTTCCCGCAAGGGGGCATCAAGTATGGCGAGTCGCCTGAGCAGGCGATGTTCCGCGAATTGCATGAAGAAGTGGGCTTGCACCCAGAGCACGTGCAAATCTTGGCGCGCACCCGCGACTGGCTGCGCTACAACGTGCCCGACCACTTCATCCGCAAGGATGCGCGTGGCCATTACAAAGGCCAAAAGCAAATCTGGTTCTTGCTGCGCTTGCTGGGGCGTGACAGCGACATGAACCTGCGCGCCACCAGCCATCCCGAGTTCGACGCTTGGCGTTGGAACGACTATTGGGTGCCGCTGGATGTGGTGATTGAGTTCAAGCGCGGCGTCTATGAAATGGCGCTCACAGAGCTGGCCCGCTATCTGCCGCGCCCGCACCACCACAACCGCTATTTGCGCAGCGGCATGCGCAGCGGTGAGCGGCGCGAGCCGCACGACGACCCCAAGCCGGTGGCTGAGCTCAGCCCTGAAGTGCAGGGGCCGCCGAGCCCGTGAGCACCAGGTTGTCGCGATGAATCAGCTCGGGCTCATTGGTGAAGCCCAGCAAGGCTTCAATCTGTGATGAAGCCTTGCGGGCAATGAGCCGCGCCTCGGTGCTGGCGTAGTTGGCCAGGCCCCGGGCAATCTCGACACCCGCGGCGGTACGCACGGCGATCACGTCGCCGCGATGGAAGTCTCCCTCCACGCCCACCACACCGATGGGCAGCAGGCTTTTTCCCTCATCCCTCAGCTTGATGGCCGCGCCGTCATCGACGGTGACCGCGCCACGCAGTTGCAGGTGGTCGGCCATCCACTGCTTGCGGGCCGCCAATTTGGCGGTGCCCGCCAAAAGAGCGGTGCCAATGGATTCACCCTGGGCCAGGCGCAGCAGCACATCCGGCTCGCGGCCCCAAGCAATGACGGTGCTGGCGCCGCTGCCGGCCGCGCGCTTGGCCGCCAAGATCTTGGTGATCATGCCGCCGGTGCCCACCCCGGACCCAGCGCCACCGGCCATTTGCTCCAGCACCGGGTCGCCAGCCTGCGCCACATCGATGAAGCGCGCATCGGGGTTCTTGCGGGGGTCTGCGCTGTAGAGGCCGCGCTGGTCGGTGAGAATGACCAACGCATCGGCTTCCACCAAATTGGCCACGAGTGCGCCCAAGGTGTCGTTGTCGCCGAACTTGATTTCGTCGTTGACGACCGTGTCGTTCTCGTTGATCACCGGAATGACATGCAGCCCCAGCAGGGTCAGCAAGGTGGAGCGGGCATTGAGATAGCGCTCGCGGTCGGCCAGGTCGGCGTGCGTGAGCAAGACTTGTGCGCTGCCAATGCCGTGCTCGGAGAGCTTGCTTTCGTACATCTGCACCAAGCCCATTTGGCCCACGGCTGCTGCGGCTTGCAACTCATGCAGCTCTTTGGGGCGGCTGGCCCAGCCCAGGCGCTTCATGCCTTCGGCAATGGCGCCGCTGGAGACCATGATGACTTCTTTGCCTTGGCGGGATAGCGCCGCCAACTGACGGCACCAGGTCCCAATGGCTTCGGCATCCACGCCCCGGCCTTCATTGGTGACCAGGCTGGAGCCCACCTTCACAACGATGCGGCGGGCATGCTTCAGGGCGTCAGTCATCCGGTGCTCACTGGTCTGCAGAGCGATCAAAGCGGGGGTCGAGGTCAACATCCGTGCGGTCGAAGCGCGGGTCCGGCTCAGGCGGCGGCGGCGTTTGCTCGGCGGCCACATGCGCCCAGATGGCATGAATCAAGGGCTGCAAGCCCTCGCGCGCCAGGGCCGAGATCTCGAACACCGGCCCCTTCCACTTGTAGCGCTTCACGAAATCCTTGATGCGCTTGACCCGCTCGTCCTCGGGCACCATGTCGAGCTTGTTCAGCACCAGCCAACGCGGCTTGCTGTGCAGCTCTTCGTCGTACTTTTTCAGCTCAGCGACGATGGCTTTGGCCTGAGCGACAGGGTCCACCGCGTCATCAAAGGGGGCCAAGTCCACGATGTGCAGCAACAAACGGGTGCGCTGCAGGTGACGCAAAAAGCGATGCCCCAAGCCAGCACCTTCTGAGGCGCCTTCGATCAAGCCCGGAATGTCGGCGACGACAAAGCTCTTTTCAGGGCCCACGCGCACCACGCCCAGGTTGGGATGCAGTGTGGTGAAGGGATAGTCGGCGATCTTGGGCCGCGCATTGGAGATGGCCGAGATCAAGGTGGACTTGCCGGCATTGGGCATGCCCAGCAAGCCCACGTCGGCCAGCACGCGCAACTCCAGCTTGACCTTGAAGGATTCGCCGGGCCAGCCCGGTGTGTGCTGGCGGGGCGCGCGGTTGGTGGCCGTCTTGTAGTGCAGGTTGCCAAAGCCGCCATCGCCGCCCTTGGCCAGCAAGGTCGGGGTTTCTGGGTCCAGCAACTCGGCCATGACGCGGCCGGTTTCCACGTCGGTGATGATGGTGCCCACCGGCATGCGCAAAATGATGTCGTCGGCAGCAGCACCGAAACAGTCTGCCCCGCGCCCAGGCTCTCCATTGCGCGCCTCGTGGCGGCGCGCATAGCGATAGTCGATCAGGGTATTGAGGTTGCGGTCTGCGACGGCATAGACACTGCCGCCACGCCCGCCATCCCCCCCGTCGGGGCCGCCGAACGGAATGAACTTTTCGCGGCGAAAGCTCGCGCAGCCCGCGCCGCCGTTGCCGGCAGCGATGTCGATGGTGGCTTCGTCAACGAATTTCATGATGTTCAGCGCCAAAAAGGAAAAGCCCCGGAGATGCCGGGGCTTTGAGCCGCCCCCGAGTTTGGGGAGCGAATCGAGACCTGCTGTGGATTACAGCGGGGTCACGATCACGGTGTGGCGATTCAACTCGCCTTGCACCTTGAAGGACACGGTGCCGTCCACCAATGCAAACAGCGTGTGGTCACGGCCCATGCCGACATTGGTGCCTGCATGGAACTTGGTGCCGCGCTGACGCACGATGATGGAACCAGCCGAGATGGCTTGGCCACCGAAGGCCTTCACACCCAGCATCTTTGGTTTGGAGTCGCGGCCGTTACGCGTTGAGCCGCCGCCCTTTTTCTGTGCCATGGATCAGTACTCCTTGGATCAGCCGTTGACCGCGCTGATTTCCAGCTCGGTGTAGTTCTGGCGATGACCGCCGTGCTTCTGGTAGTGCTTACGGCGACGCATCTTGAAGATACGAACCTTGTCATGACGACCATGCGCCACGATGGTGGCCTTCACGCTTGCACCGCTCACCAGGGGAGTCCCGACCTTCAGTTCAGCGCCGTTACCGACAGCCAACACCTGATCAATCACGATTTCCTGGCCAACGTCCGCAGCAATCTGTTCTACCTTGATCTTTTCGCCGGCTGCAACTTTGTATTGCTTGCCACCGGTTTTTATGACCGCGTACATATATGACCTCTCAAGAACAATGCTCTGAAACCTGTTTCCAGAGCCTCTTTAACTCGCACCTCCAAAGCCCACCACTCCCGGCAGGCCCATTACGGGCGAGCCAAAGATTCTAGCACGACCCAAAATGGTCCGCAAACTCCTGAAAAAGCGGGGCGTGAGCGCCTTGTGACAGGCTTCCTATAATCGCGCTCCTTGCCGCCTCCCCGCCCCACACCCTCCATCATGTCGTCCGCTACCCCTACCGCTACAGCCACTCCCCGCCAGCCAGACGCCATGGCCGCCGAGATGGCGAAGGTGGACGATGTCATCCGCGCTCGCTTGTCCTCCGACGTGGCGTTGATTGAGCAGATTTCACACTACATCATCGGCGCTGGCGGCAAGCGCATTCGCCCCCGCTTGGTCTTGCTGTTTGCACAGGCGCTGGGCTATGAGGGCGAGCATCAGTACGAGTTGGCGGCCATCGTGGAGTTCATCCATACCGCCACCTTGCTGCATGATGATGTCGTAGACGAATCCTCGCTGCGTCGTGGGCGCGAAACCGCCAATGCACTGTTCGGCAATGCGGCCTCCGTTTTGGTGGGCGACTTCCTTTATTCACGCGCTTTCCAGATGATGGTGTCGGTCAACCGCATGCGTGTGCTGGAAGTCTTGGCCGATGCCACGAATGTGATTGCTGAAGGCGAAGTGCTGCAACTGCTGAACATGCACGACCCCGATGTTGCGGTAGAGCAGTATTTGCGGGTGATTCGCTTCAAGACCGCCAAGCTGTTTGAAGCCAGCGCACGCTTGGGCGCCGTGATCGCCGATGCACCCCAGGAGGTCGAGGATGCCTGCGCGGCCTATGGCCGCTCACTGGGCACTGCTTTTCAGTTGGTCGATGACTTGCTGGACTACGAAGGCCACACCGAAGCCCTTGGCAAGAACGTGGGGGACGACCTGCGTGAAGGCAAGCCCACACTGCCGCTGCTGGTGGCCATGGAGCGTGGCGCACCGCAAGAGCGTCAACTCATTCGGCACGCTATCGAGCATGGTGAGGTGGAGCGCTTGGCGGAGATCGTGGAGATCGTTCGACGCACCGGTGCCCTCGAAGCCACACGAGACGCGGCCCGCTTGGAGGCTCAAGCCGCCAGTGAATTCATTTCCGCCCTGCCGCCCTCAGCAGCCCTGAAGGCTCTGCTAGAATTATCGGCTCGATCGATTGATCGCTCGTCTTGAGCGGCACAAACATCGATCGCACGGGGTGTAGCTTAGCCTGGTAGAGCGCTACGTTCGGGACGTAGAGGCCGGAGGTTCGAATCCTCTCACCCCGACCAGTCTGGAGTTTGATGACTGCAATGGTCAGTGGCGCTGCGCCCCGCTCCTCTGGTTTTCTCCACGCTCAAGTCTTGAGTTAAACGCCCTGTGTGCGCAGTCTGTCACTGCACAGGGGCACTCGTGTTTACAGGCCCGAGCGCATCGGCGATGATGCTCCATTGTGGAATTTTTGCGTGCTGAACGAGCTGCCCTGACGTGGATACGCTGAACGAACTCCCCTCCGCTGCCCTCTCTGGCGTTGCCCGAGTCTTGGTTCATGGCGGACGCCTCACGGCCAAAGCCGCAGAAGAGCTCACGCTGCAAGCCAAAGATCGCAAGGTCAGCTTTGTCGAGGCGCTCATCAGCTCCAACACCATGACGCCCGGCGTCCTGGCGCACTCTTTGGCTCACGCCTTGTCCGTGCCCTTGCTGGACCTGGACGCGATTGATGCCCAAAAAATCCCTCGCGGCTTTTTAGATGCCAAACTGATCGCGCAGTACAAAGTGCTGCCCTTGGGCAAACGCGGCAGCCGTCTGTTCTTGGCCTGCGCCGACCCCACCGATCAAGAGGCCAGTGAGCGCATCAAATTCGCCACCCAGCTCTCACCCGAGTGGATCCTGGTCGAGCATGACAAGCTGAGCATGCGGCTTCAAGAACAGAATGCCAGTGCGGCACAAGCGCTTGAAGCCATCTCAGCTGCTGATTTCGACTTCGAAGTCTCTGCCGAAGAAGAGGCCGCTCCCACCAATACGGAGGCGGTGGCCGAGGTCGAAGACGCGCCGGTGGTGCGCTTCCTGCAAAAAATGCTGGTCGACGCCATCAATATGCGGGCCTCGGACTTGCACTTTGAGCCCTACGAGTTCAATTACCGGGTCCGGTTCCGCGTTGACGGCGAACTTCGGGAAATCACCCAGCCGCCCATCGCCATCAAGGACAAGCTGGCCTCGCGCATCAAGGTCATTTCGCGGCTGGACATTTCTGAGAAGCGTGTGCCTCAAGACGGCCGGATGAAGCTGCGCTTCGGCACCAAGTCGATCGACTTCCGGGTCAGCACCTTGCCGACACTGTTCGGCGAGAAGATCGTGATCCGTATCTTGGATTCCTCCAGCGCTCGTCTGGGCATTGAAGCCCTGGGCTATGAACCCGCCGAGAAAGAGCGCCTGCTTCACGCCATCCGCAGGCCCTATGGCATGGTGCTGGTGACCGGCCCCACGGGTAGCGGCAAGACCGTGTCGCTCTATACCTGCTTGAACATCCTGAACCAGCCCGGCGTCAATATCTCCACCGTCGAAGACCCGGCTGAAATCAACTTGCCCGGCATCAATCAGGTCAACGTCAACGACAAGGCGGGCTTGAATTTCGCATCGGCCCTGAAGGCTTTCCTGCGGCAGGATCCAGACGTCATCATGGTGGGCGAAATTCGTGACCTGGAAACCGCTGACATTGCCATCAAGGCGGCGCAAACCGGGCATTTGGTGCTGTCCACCCTGCACACCAACGATGCCCCGTCGACGCTGAATCGCTTGTTGAACATGGGCGTAGCCCCCTTCAATATCGCCGCCAGTGTGCTGTTGATCACGGCTCAGCGCTTGGTGCGCAAGCTCTGCGAAAACTGCAAGACGCCCACTGAATACCCTCGTGAGGCTTTGCTCAAGGCGGGGTTTCGGGAAGATGAGTTGGATGGCACCTGGAAGCCGTACAAGGCCGTGGGTTGCTCGTCTTGCAACAATGGTTACAGAGGTCGGCTTGGGATTTACCAAGCCATGCCGATATCGGATGAGATAGAACGCCTGATCATCACGCAGGGCACCGTGGCTGAAATCGCAGCCCAAGCTCAGCGGGAAGGCGTTCGCGATCTGCGGCAATCTGGTTTGGTGAAGGTCGCGCTCGGGGCAACCACCCTGGAAGAAGTGATCTCTGCCACCAATGAATGAGATCCGCAGCACAGCTGCGAGTCAGTTAAATCACCGTGGGAGCGCTTGGAGGCTCAATGGCAACAGCAACAGCGGTTAAAGGCATCAAAGACTACATCTTTGAGTGGGAAGGTAAGGACCGCAACGGCAAGATTGTGCGGGGCGAGCAGCGTGCCGGCGGTGAAGCGGCCGTCACGGCCAGCTTGCGCCGGCAAGGCGTGCTGGTCACTAAGATTCGCAAGCGCCGCACCTCGGGTGGGCGCTCCATCAGCGCCAAAGACATCGCCATCTTTACCCGCCAGTTGGCCACCATGATGAAGGCCGGCGTGCCCCTGCTGCAGGCTTTTGACATCGTGGCCCGCGGCAGCGCCAACCCCCGGATGACGCGCTTGCTGACGGAGATTCGCTCGGAAGTCGAAACCGGCACCAGTTTGTCTGCGGCCTTCAGGCGCCATCCCAAGTACTTCGACACGCTCTACTGCAACTTGGTCGAGGCCGGTGAGGCAGGCGGCATCTTGGAAGAGTTGTTGAGCCGCCTGGCCATCTATCAAGAAAAGACTTTGGCCATCAAGCAAAAGGTCAAGTCCGCGCTGATGTACCCCACGGCCGTGTTGGTGGTGGCTTTCATCGTCGTGGTCGTGATCATGCTGTTTGTGGTGCCGGCGTTCGAGAGCGTATTCAGCAGCTTCGGCGCGCAATTGCCCACGCCCACCCTCATGGTCATCGCCATGAGCAAGTTCTTCGTCAACTACTGGTGGGCCATGCTGCTGGTGCTGGGCGGCGGCGGTTATATGTTCGTCCAAACCTGGCGCCGCTCAGAGCACATGCAGTTGGTGATGGACCGCTTCATGCTGAACATGCCCATCTTTGGCGACTTGGTGCGCAAGTCGGTGATCGCCCGCTGGACCCGCACCCTGTCCACCATGTTTGCGGCCGGCGTTCCCTTGGTCGAAGCCCTGGATTCAGTGGGCGGCACATCCGGCAATGTGGTGTATGCCAAAGCCACCGAGCAAATCCAACGTGATGTGGCAGCCGGTGGCGGTCTGACGCTGTCCATGAACGCAGCGGGCGTGTTCCCGAGCATGGTGCTGCAGATGGCCGGCATTGGCGAAGAATCCGGCGCCTTGGACGATATGCTGGGCCGCGCTGCCGAGTTCTACGAGGAAGAGGTCGACGAGATCGTCAAGGGCCTGTCCAGCTTGATGGAGCCCATCATCATCGTGTTCCTGGGCACCATCATTGGTGGCATCGTGGTCGCGATGTACCTGCCCATCTTCAAGCTCGGCCAAGTGGTTTAAGCAGCGATGTTCGACTTGACCGCCCTGCAGTGGCTGATCGCCCCCGTGCCACTGCTGGTGCTGGGCCTGTTGATTGGCAGCTTCTTGAATGTCGTCATCCACCGCATGCCCCTGATGCTGGAGCGTGGCTGGCTGGGCGACATTGGCGAGTTCCTGCAAGACCGCAAGACGCTGGGCCGCGTGCTGGGCGATGCATCTATGAAGCGTCTGGGGGACGCTGCGGGACAAGGCCAGCGCTTGGCCGCAGAGCTGGCTCAGCTACCGCCCCTGGGCCTGTCCAAGCCGCGTTCGCGCTGCCCGCATTGTGGGCACCAGATCGCGTGGCACGAGAACATTCCGCTCATCAGTTGGCTGCTGTTGAAGGGCCGCTGCTCGGAATGCAAAGCCCCCATTTCGGTGCGCTACCCGCTCATTGAGCTGCTCACCGGCCTGTTGTTTGCCGCCGTGGCTTGGCGCTTTGGTGCCAGCGCGGCCACCCTGGTGTATTGCACCGCCACCGCCGTGATGGTGGCAGCCGCCTTCATTGACCTGGACACCACGCTGCTGCCCGACAACCTCACCTTGCCCCTGATTGCATTGGGCGTGATCGCTGCCTGGCTGGGTTGGACCCGTGTGTCTTTGCCCGATGCAGCGCTGGGCGCCGTGTTTGGCTATTTGTCGCTGTGGTCGGTCTCCACCGTCTACGGCCTGATCAAAGGCCAAGTGGGCATGGCCGAAGGCGACTTCAAGCTCTTGGCCGGCTTAGGGGCCCTGTTGGGCTGGCAAGCCTTGCTGCCCATCATCCTGATGTCCTCGGTGGTGGGTGCGGCGATTGGCATCTTTTTGATTGTGGCCAAGGGTCATAACCGGGAAGTTCCCATCCCCTTCGGCCCCTACTTGGCAGGCGGTGGCATGGTCGTGATCTTGATGGGTCATCAGGCCGTGATGAGCCTCATCAACATTTGACGCCCAGATGCCGGCAGCCCTGCGCATAGGCCTGACGGGTGGCATCGGCAGTGGCAAAAGCACCGTTGCTGCGCTGCTGGCCGCCCGCGGTGCGCTGGTGGTGGACACCGACGCCATCGCCCGCAGCCTGACCGCCCCAGGCGGTGCGGCACTCCCGGCCATCGCTCAAGCCTTCGGGGCAGACGCGATCGGCGCCGATGGCGCGCTGGACCGCGCGAAAATGCGCGAGCGGGTGTTTGGCAACCCAGTGGCCCTCAAGCAGCTCGAAGCCATCTTGCACCCTCTCATCCAGTCGCAAGCGCAATCTCAAGCTGAGTCGGCGCGGGCGGGCCAAACCGTGGTGTTTGATGTGCCCCTCTTGGTCGAATCCGGCCACTGGCTGAGGCGAGTGGACAAGGTCTTGGTGGTGGATTGCAGCACTGAAGAGCAGGTGCGCCGCGTGATGGCCCGCAGCGGCTGGGCCGAGGCCGAGACGCTGCGGGTGATCGCCAAGCAAGCCAGCCGCCAAGAACGCGCTGCCGTGGCCGATGCGGTCATCCTTAACGACGGCATCAGCCTGTCAACCCTGGCGCAAGAGGTTGACGCTGTGTGGGATCGTTGGCATCCCCCTGATTCAGCCGATTGAAACCTCCGCGCTGTGGAACAATCCACGGTCACCGCACTTGGGTCTGGACATCATCTTGGTTCTCTACGAATACCCGTTCAACGAAGGCATCCGCACCATGCTGCGGCTCGAACACCTGTTCGGGCGCCTGGAGATGCTGGTGGCCCGGGAGGATGCGGTCGATCACCACTTTGCCCTGGTCACGCTGTTCGAGATCATGGATGTGGCCTCGCGGGCGGACCTGAAGTCCGACGTGCTCAAAGAGCTGGAACGCCACCGCAACCAGTTGCAGAGCTATCGCGGCCATCCGGGCGTGTCTGAGAAAGCCCTGGATGAAGTCATTGACCGCATCGACCAGACGCACGGCGCGCTCAACCAAGTTTCCGGCAAGGCGGGGCAAGCCCTGACCACCAACGAATGGCTGATGAGCATCCGCAGCCGCATCAGCATTCCGGCAGGCACCTGTGAGTTTGACTTGCCCGCCTACTTTGCTTGGCAGCAGCACCCAGCCGCGGCCCGGCGTGCCGACCTGGGCAAGTGGATTGCCTCGCTGGTGCCTTTGGCTCAAGCCTTGCAGTTGCTGCTGCGCCTGCTGCGCGATGCCGGCGTGCCCCACCGTGTGGTGGCCAAAGGCGGTCAGTATCAACAAAGCCTGCCCCAAGGCAAAACCTACCAGCTCTTGCGCGTTCGCATCGACCCGAATTGCGGCTTGGTGCCTGAGATCACCGGCCATCGCCTGATGGTCTCCGTGCGGCTGATGCGCCCCGATGCCGACGGCCGCTTGCGCCCCGCCACCGAAGAAACCGCCCTGGACTTGGCACTCTGCGCCTGACAGCGCCCTGGATGCCGCCTCGATGATGACTGCCCCCACGCCCGCGCCCGCCCTGACCAAAGCCATCGAAGTGGCCTGCCCCGGCTGCGGCGAGGCTACGTGGTACTCGGCCCAAAACCCCTACCGGCCGTTTTGCAGCGCCCGCTGCCAAGGCCACGACTTTGGCGCCTGGGCCAGTGAGCACTACCGCGTCAATGCTGCACCCACTGCGGCGCAAGACGAAGAGTAAGTAACCACTCTGGTTGCCCCTTAACGAGCCGGCCGACTTGGCCCCTCTTGAAACCCGCCACGCCGACCCTATAATGCTTGTTAGCACTCGATTGAGTGGAGTGCTAACAAGCATTCGTCACCGCCGCCAAGGTGGTGACACTCGAGGTGAAAGGGTGGCGTGCGACCGCAGGCTCGCCCTTTATGTCTGACCCTTATCCGTCTTAGGAGACGCAATGAAACTTCGTCCGTTGCATGATCGCGTGATCGTCAAGCGCCTGGAACAAGAAACCAAGACCGCTTCCGGCATCGTCATCCCCGACAACGCCGCAGAGAAGCCTGACCAGGGCGAAGTCCTGGCTGTGGGCCCCGGCAAGCGCAACGACAAGGGCGATTTCGTGGCCCTGAACATCAAGGTCGGTGACCGCGTGCTGTTCGGCAAGTACTCTGGCCAGACCGTCAAGGTCGACGGCGAAGAGCTGCTGGTCATGAAGGAAGACGACCTGTTTGCTGTGGTGGAAAAGTAAGTCGCCCTGCGACGACCTTTCGTCAAAGGCTGAGTCAGCACCGCTGACGACCCCGCCCGAGACAACAGCAAACTTCACTTTGAACCCCTGAATTCGGAGAAATCAACATGGCAGCAAAAGACGTCATCTTTGGCGCAGACGCCCGTCACCGCATGGTCGAAGGCGTGAACATTCTGGCCAACGCCGTCAAGGTCACCCTGGGCCCCAAGGGTCGCAACGTGGTGCTCGAGCGCTCCTTCGGCGCCCCCACCGTGACCAAGGACGGTGTGTCCGTGGCCAAGGAAATCGAGCTGAAAGACAAGCTCCAGAACATGGGCGCACAGATGGTCAAGGAAGTCGCTTCCAAGACCTCTGACAACGCTGGCGACGGCACCACCACCGCCACCGTGCTGGCACAAGCCATCGTGCGCGAAGGCATGAAGTACGTGGCCGCCGGCATGAACCCGATGGACCTGAAGCGCGGCATCGACAAGGCAGTCACCGCCTTGGTGGCTGAGCTGAAGAAGGCCTCCAAGGCCACCACCACCTCCAAGGAAATCGCGCAAGTCGGCACCATCTCTGCCAACAGCGACGACTCCATCGGCGAAATCATCGCATCCGCGATGGACAAGGTGGGCAAGGAAGGCGTCATCACCGTTGAAGACGGCAAGAGCCTGAACAACGAGTTGGACGTCGTCGAAGGCATGCAGTTCGACCGCGGCTACCTGTCGCCCTACTTCATCAACAACCAAGAAAAGCAATCCGCGATTCTGGACAACCCCTTCGTGCTGCTGTACGACAAGAAGGTGTCCAACATCCGTGACCTGCTGCCCACGCTGGAAGCTGTCGCCAAGGCTGGCCGTCCGCTGCTGATCATCGCTGAAGAAGTCGAAGGCGAAGCGCTGGCGACCCTGGTGGTCAACACCATCCGTGGCATCCTGAAGGTTGTGGCTGTGAAGGCCCCAGGCTTCGGCGACCGCCGCAAGGCCATGCTGGAAGACATCGCCATCCTGACCGGTGGCAAGGTCATCGCTGAAGAAGTCGGCCTGAGCCTCGAGAAGGTCACCCTGGCCGATCTGGGCCAAGCCAAGCGCGTCGAAGTGGGCAAGGAAAACACCACCATCATCGACGGTGCGGGTGCTGCTGCCGACATCGAAGCCCGCGTCAAGCAAATCCGCGTGCAAATCGAAGAAGCCACCTCTGACTACGACCGCGAAAAGCTGCAAGAGCGCGTGGCCAAGTTGGCTGGCGGTGTGGCCGTCATCAAGGTCGGTGCTGCCACCGAAGTCGAGATGAAGGAAAAGAAGGCCCGCGTGGAAGACGCCCTGCACGCGACCCGCGCTGCCGTGGAAGAAGGCATCGTGGCTGGTGGTGGCGTGGCGCTGCTGCGCGCTCGCCAAGCGGCTGGCGACATCAAGGGTGACAACGCTGACCAAGACGCCGGCATCAAGCTGGTGTTGAAAGCCATCGAAGCCCCCCTGCGCGAAATCGTGGCCAACGCCGGTGGCGAGCCTTCGGTGGTGGTCAACGCCATCCTGGCTGGCAAGGGCAACTACGGCTTCAATGCGGCCAACGACACCTACGGCGACATGATCGAAATGGGCATCCTGGACCCGACCAAGGTGACCCGTACCGCGCTGCAAAACGCTGCCTCGGTGTCCAGCCTGATGCTGACGACCGAGTGCATGGTTGCCGAAGCCCCCAAGGATGACGCACCGGCCATGCCCGGCGGCGGCATGGGTGGCATGGGCGGCATGGGCATGGACATGTAATTGCTCCGGCCCAGGCTTCACAGCCAACAGCCAAAAGCCACCTTCGGGTGGCTTTTTTTCGTCTCCGCCTGGGACAATGCAGCGCATGCTCACGAGACTGATTTCTCTGTTAGCCGGCTTGGTGCTGGCCCTGCCCCCGCTCTATGCGGCTGACGTGGCCGCCACGCCCCAAGCCCATACCCGGCCACGCATCGGCTTGGTCCTGTCCGGCGGCGGCGCCCGAGGCTTTGCCCACATCGGCGTGCTCAAAGCCTTGGAGCGCCAAGGCATCGTCATCGACGCCATTGCCGGCACCTCCATGGGCGCCATCGTCGGCGGGCTCTACGCCAGCGGCATGACGGCCGAGGAGATCGAGCGCGAGTTGCTCTGGGTGAACTGGAACCTGCTGTTCGCCCCCCGCGTCAGCCGGCAGCAGTTATCACAGCGCCGCAAAGAAGAAGACTTCGAGATCGCCACGGCCGTAGAGCTGGGCTTTCGCGACGGCGAATTTCGAGCCCCCCAGGGCACCGTCTCCAGCCGTGGCCTGGAAACTCTGCTGCGGCGCTACACCTTGCCCGTTCGCGATGTGCAAAGTTTTGACCAATTGCCCATCCGCTACCGGGCCGTGGCCACCGACATGGAAACGGGCGACACCGTGATCCTCGACAAGGGGGACCTCGCCACCGCCATGCGCTCCAGCATGAGTGTGCCGGGCGTGTTCCCGCCCATCGAGGTCGACGGACGCGTTTTGGGCGATGGGGGCTTGGTCAACAACCTGCCTGTCGATGTGGTGCGTGCGATGGGCGTGGATGTGGTCATTGCCGTCAACATCGGCACCCCCCTGTCAGGCCGCGAGACTTTGAATTCCGTCATCGGGCTGACCGCGCAAATGGTCAACATCCTGACCGAGCAAAACGTCAAACGCAGCCTGGCAAGCTTGGGCCCGCAGGACCTTTTGATCGCACCAGCCCTGGGCCGATTGACCGCGGCCGATTTCGACCGCACCAAGGACTTCATTGCCGTGGGCGAGCAAGGCGCACAAGCTCACCAAGCTCGGCTGGCTGCTCTGGGGCACCCTGCCGCACAGTACGCGCAATGGCGTCAGGCGCGCAAAGTCCCCGAGCCTCCGCCTGTGGTCCTGGACTTCGTCGCCTTTGAAGGCACCGAGCTGACCAACCCGGCGCGCTTCGCCAACCAAATGCAGTCCCGCCCCGGCGAGTTGTTTGACCCCGCTGCGGCCGCCCGTGATGTCCGAGCCCTGGCTGCCACGGGCGACTACGTGCGCGTGGACTACCACTTGGCGCACACCCAAGATGGCCATGGCCTGGTGCTGGACATGGAAGACAAGCACTGGGGGCCCAACTACCTGCGGGTCGGCCTGGACTTGTCCACCGACTTCAGCGGCCGCAGCGCCTTCAACATCAAATTGAGCCACAACCGTCACTGGCTCACCGCCAACGGCACCGAGTGGCGCAACCGCGTGCAGATCGGCGAGACGCCACAACTCTTCAGCGAGATCTACCACCCGCTGACCCGCACCATGGGCACCACCAATGATTGGTTTGTGGCAGGGCATGTCTTGGGCGAGCGGCGCTTGCAAACCTTGTTTGATGCCCAAGGCATCGAGTCCAGTGAGTGGCGCCGCAGCAGCGGGCGCGTGGGCCTGGACCTGGGCCAGCCCTGGGGCAGCTTCGGCGAGTTCCGCCTGGGCCTGCTGCTGCAAGGCGGACACAACAGCCCCCTGCTGCTGGGCGCCAATTTCAATGGTCAAGCCAAAAGTGACAATTGGCGAGAAGCTGGCCTGCGGCTGCGCGCCGTGGTTGACCAACTCGACTTCGCCAATTTTCCGCAGAGCGGCTATCGGCTGGAAGGCGAAGCCGTGTTGGGCCGCCGCACCACCGAGCAAAGCAGCCGGATGGCCCGGCTAGAAGGCCAAGCCACGCTGGCTTGGACGCGTGGCGCCCACACGCTCAACCTGCATGGCGTCGTCAAGGCGGCGGATGCGCAATCCGACAACTTGGTCGGCCCCTACACCTTGGGCGGCTTCCAACAGCTCTCAGGCTATCGGCCCGGCCAGGTGGCGGGCAATGCGCTGCTGCTGGGCCGCCTGGGTTGGTACATGCGCGTGGCCCAACCGCCCATCTTTGCCCGGGCTTTGTTCGTCGGTGCTTCGGCCGAGTTGGGCCAAGCCTGGGCCAGCCGGCGTGACATGAAGCTCTCCGGCCTGCGTGGCGGCGGCAGTTTCTACCTGGGGGCAGACACCGGCATCGGCCCCATGTACCTGGGCCTGACTTGGGCGCCTGACGGCGAGCCAGGGCTCGCCTTGTTCATCGGCCGTCCCTGAGCTCAGCCCGCTCAGTCGAGAAGGGCAGCGATCTCCGCCACGATCAACTCGGGCTGCTCATGAATGACCCAGTGACTCGCACCTGGCACTCGGCGCAGGGAGAGTTGCGGCACAAAGCGCTCCAGGCCTTGCAGCAGGCCGACCGGCAAGGCTGCATCGGCCTCGCCCCAGACCACACGCGTGGGGCAACGCACCGTGACGGCTTCGTCAGGCAACTCGACCTTCCAGATCGCATCGTGCTCCGATAAAGGCGGCCTCAAGGGCGAGGCGCGATACCAGTTCAGCGAAGTCTCCAGGCTCTGCGCCCACACCGCCCGGTACTGCTGGCGCAGCGCAGGGGTGAGCCAATCGCTGCAAGAAGGGCTCATGCCTTCGAAGAAATCCCACAAGCCCCGATAGTCATCGGCGGCCAGACGAGCGGCCATGCCCGGCTCACACAGCCGGTTCATATAGGCGCTGGCGGCTTGCTGCTGCGGGTCGTGCTTCAGGGCCTGCAAGAAGACACCCGGATGCGGCGAATTGATGATCAGGAGACGCTTCAACAGGTCGGGCCGCTGCGCTGCCAGGTTCCAGGCCAAAGCGCCACCCCAGTCATGGGCCACCAGCAGGTCCAAGGGCGCGCCCATGGCCTCGATCAGTGCCACCACATCAGCCACCAAAGCCCGCGGGCGATAGGCCGCCACCTCGGGCGGCGCGCTGGCGTCGGCAAAGCCCCGCAAGTTCGGCGCCCAGGTCTGAGCTCGGCCCGCCAAACGCTGCTGAACGGGCTGCCAGATGAAACCAGCCTCTGGGAAGCCATGCAAAAGCAGCACGCGGGGCAGGCCTGCTGCGCCCGCCTGATGGCAGCTCAGCGTGATGCCATGGGGCAATGCCACAGGCTGGGTGCGGATCATGCCAAGCTCCTCCTGTTCACCACGCGCATTGGCGCCGCCGAAGTATCAGCCGCCCCACTGGCCGCCTGATGTCAAGTCGGGGACACGGGGTCCGACGCGGGCGCCTCGGGGGCCGCGGCTGGCGGGTGCGTCCAGTCGTACAGCGTGGTGGCCATATCGTCCAAGCCAATGCGCTTGGGGGCCGAGAACAACAGCATGCTCACGTCCGCCGCCTCGGTGGTCAGCTCGCCCAAGACCGCTGAAGCCGCGTCCAAAGACGCCTGCTGCTCCTTGCGGTTGAGCTTGTCGGCCTTGGTCAGTGCCACCAGCAGCTTGACCTCGCCATTGGCCACGCGCGGCGCCACAAACTCCAGCAACTGGCGGTCCAGCGGTGTGAAGCCCAAACGGCTGTCCACCAGCAACACCACGCCCCCCAGATTGCGGCGGATCAGCAAGTAGTCGGCCATCACCTGCTGCCACCGCAGCTTGGCATTGCGCTCCACCGTGGCATAGCCGTAGCCCGGCAAGTCCGCCAAATAGGCATCGGGCTCGTCTTTAGGCCCCAAGGCAAACAGGTTGATGTGCTGGGTGCGCCCGGGCGTCTTGGAGGCAAACGCCAATTGCCGACGCTGCGCCAAAGCATTGATGGCGGTGGATTTACCGGCGTTGCTGCGGCCCACAAAGGCGATCTCCACCAGGTCGCCCTGGGGGAGTTGGTCCAGCTTGCTGGCCGTGGTGAGGAAGCGGGCGTTGTGCGCCCAAGCGAGGGCTGTGCGGGCGTCTTGCGACACGGCAGCAGCATTGCGAGAAGATTCGGCCATGGAGCATTGTAAAATCTGTCGGTTAAGCGAAATGCAGGGCCGTCCGTCTATTTGCAGATGGCCCCACCCAACCCGCGCTGTTTCACGCATCAACCTACGCTGAAGGCCCTTCGAGATGACGTCTCCTGCCACCCGCGCACCCCGCTTCCTGATCGGCGCAAGCACCGTCGCTTTGCTCGCCAGCCTGACTCTTTCCCAGGCCTTCGCGGCTGACGCCAAAGCGCCCGCCAAGCCAGATCTGGCCCGTGGCCAAGAGATTTCGACCCAAGTGTGTGCCGCCTGCCACACGGCCGATGGCTCGCGCGGCAGCCCCGCCAACCCGATCCTGGCTGGCCAGCATGCGGACTACCTGACCAAGCAATTGCTGGAGTTCAAGTCGGGCAAGCGCGCCAACCCCGTGATGAGTGGCATGGTCGCCCCGCTGACAGAAGCCGACATGAAAAACGTCGCCGCCTTCTATGCCAGCAAGACCGCCAAGCCCGGTGCGGCCAAGAACAAGGACACCGTCTTGTTGGGCGAAAAGATCTACCGCGCCGGCATCGCCGCCAAGCAAGTGCCGGCCTGCGCGGGCTGCCACAGCCCCAATGGCGCTGGCATTCCGGCCCAGTACCCCCGCCTCAGCGGCCAGCACGGCGACTACGTGGAAGCGCAAATGGTGGCCTTCCGTCAGGGCACGCGCAATAACAGCGTGCAAATGACCGCCATCGCCGCCAAGATGAGCGACAAAGAAATCAAGGCCGTCTCCGACTACATCGCCGGCCTGCGCTGACCCCAGCGCCCCGCCCGCGGCCCCCGCACAGGGCTGAAGCCGGGCTTAACACACCTTGAAGGGCTGGTCATTGACCGGCCCTTTTTCATGTTGGGCCACTTGGCCCGGATAATCCGCGCCATGACGACTGCGACATCGACCCCGCCCCACCCAGAATCCCGCCTCGGCCGCGATGTGCTGGAACTGCTGGCCTCGATGCGCTTTGCCATCTCGCTGCTGTGCGTGATCTGCATTGCCTCGGTCATTGGCACCGTGGTGCGCCAAAACGAGCCCTACAACAACTACGTCAACCAGTTCGGGCCCTTCTGGGCCGAGGTGTTCGCCAAGTTCGACCTCTACACGGTCTACAGCGCCACCTGGTTCTTGGTGATCCTGGCTTTTTTGGTCATCTCCACCACGCTGTGCATCATCCGCAATACGCCGAAAATCCTGGCCGATCTGCGCAGCTTCAAAGAGCATGTTCGCGAGCAATCCCTGCGCGCCTTCCACCACCGCGCTGAGGGCACCCTGCCACTCGACCGTGCTGGCACTCTGGCCCATTTGACAGGCGTTTTGGCGGCTCGGGGCTGGCAAGCCAAGGCCCAGGTCCGTGACACCGGCACCATGGTGGCGGCTCGCAAAGGCAGCGCCAACAAGCTGGGCTACCTCGCCGCGCACTCGGCCATTGTGTTGATTTGTCTCGGCGGCCTGTTGGACGGCAACCTGATCGTCCAAGCCCAGATGTGGTGGCAGGGCAAAACGGTGTTTGAGGGCGGCGGCATGATCCGCGATGTGCCCGATCAGCACCGCCTCTCTGAAAACAACCCCACCTTCCGTGGCAATCTGTTTGTGTCCGAGGGCTCGCGCGCCGGCATCGCGGTGCTGTCCACCCCTGACGGCTCGGTGCTGCAAGACCTGCCCTTTGACGTTGAGCTGAAGAAGTTCAAGGTCGAGTATTACGACACCGGCATGCCCAAGCTGTTTGCCAGCGATGTGATCATTCACGACCGCGACACGGGCGCCAGCACCCCCGCCACCATCAAGGTCAACGAGCCCACCCATCACCGCGGCATTGCCATCTACCAAAGCAGCTTTGACGACGGCGGCTCTCTGGTCAAGCTCAAGGGCCTGCCCCTGAACGGCAACACCGAACCCTTGGCGCTGGAACTGCGCGTCGGTGAGAGCACCCAGCTCAGCAAAGGGTCCGAAACCCTGGGCCTGGAGCTCACCGGTCTCAAAGTGATCAATGTGGAGAACATGAGTGCCACAGGGTCCGCTGGCGACGCGACTGATGTGCGCAAGGTCGACCTTACCGCCAGCCTGAACAAGCACCTGGGCTCGGGGGCCAAGGGTGACCGCAACAAGAGCCTGCGCAATGTGGGCCCAGCCGTCACCTACAAATTGGTGGACAGCGCCGGCCAGCGCCGCGAGTTCCATAACTACATGGTGCCGGTCGAACTGGATGGCCAGCGCCTCTATCTTTTTGGCGTGCGCGACAACGTGAATGAAGCCTTCCGCTACCTGCGCATTCCGGTGGACGAGCAAGGCGACATCGCGGGCTGGGTACGCCTACGCCAGGCCTTGATGGACCCGACCCTGCGCGACAAAGCCGCACAGCGCTTCGCGGCCATTGCGACGCCGCCCAACAACCCGCAAATGGGCGAGCAACTGCGCCAGAGCTCGCGACGCGCCTTGGCCTTGTTCGCAGGGCAAGACGCCTCTGTCAAGAAAGACGCGCCCGGCGGCCTGGCCGCCTTGAGCCAATACATTGAAGCCACTGTGCCCGAGGCCGAGCGCTCCAAGTTCTCGGAGGTGCTGCTACGCATCCTGAACAGCTCGCTGTTCGAGCTGAACCAAGCCGCGCGCGAGCGCGACGGCCTGAAGCCGCTGGAAGCCAACGATGACACCTCCCGCTTCATGACCCAGGCGGTGATGTCCATCTCGGACAGCTTCTTCTACCCCGCGCCCATGATTCTGCAGCTCGACAATTTCGAGCAGGTCCAGGCCAGCGTCTTCCAAGTGGCCCGCGCGCCCGGCAAGACCTTGGTCTATTTGGGCGCCATCTTGTTGATCGTCGGCGTCATCATGATGCTGTATGTGCGTGAGCGCCGTTTGTGGATCTGGCTCACCGACACCCCTGACAAAGCCACCCATGTGCTGACCGCGCTGTCCACACCGCGACGCACCCTGGACGCTGATGCTGAATTTGAGGCCCTGCGCCAAGAGATTTTGGCCCCCGGTCTGAAGACCCAAGCTGCACACGGAGACGCTGTATGACCACCACCACCATGACCTTGGGGCGGCCCAGCCCCTGGGCTCGCATCGGCCTGTCCGAGGCCTTGTTTGCGCTGCTGATCATCGGCGGCGCCGGCTACACCTTCAGCCGCTACGGCAAGGCCATGGACGGCTATGAGCTGGGCATCCTGGCCTGCGCCGTCCCCAGCCTGATTGCCTTGGGCTGGTTCTGGAAGCCTCTGCGTTGGCTGACGGTGGTGGTCGGTGCCTGCAGCTTGTTGGCGATCAACCTCTACGTGCGCCAGACCGACAGCTTTGGCGCCGACCTGGCCGCGGCGGAAAACGTCTTCCTTCTGAAGTACATGCTCTCCAGCCAGAGTGCGATTCTCTGGATGGGCGTGCTGTTCTACATGAGCACGATCTCATACTGGATCGGCTTCGCGCGCTCCGGCCCCAAGGCCGATGGTGCAGCGCTGCGCATCGGTTCTGGGCTGGCCTGGGGCGCCGTCGTGATGGCCCTGATCGGCACCTTTGTGCGCTGGTTTGAAAGCCACCAGATTGCGCCCGACATTGGCCACATCCCCGTCAGCAACCTCTACGAAGTCTTCGTGATGTTTTGCTGGATGACCACCCTGTTCTACCTCTACTACGAGCAGCGCTACCAGCAGCGCAGCCTGGGCGCCTTTGTGATGCTCATCATCAGCGCCGCCGTGTCCTTTTTGCTGTGGTACACGGTCAGCCGCGGCGCCCAGGAGATCCAGCCTTTGGTGCCGGCGCTGCAAAGCTGGTGGATGAAGATCCACGTGCCCGCCAACTTCGTGGGCTATGGCACGTTTGCGGTGGCCGCCATGGTGGGCTTGGCCTATGTGCTCAAGAGCGCCAGCCGCAATGCGCTCTTGGCCGGCTTGGTCTATGTGCCAGGCAGCATCTTGCTGGCCTTGGGCGCCTACTGGCTGCTGGGCAACCCAGACGCTGGCATGCAGACGGCAGTCGTTAAGACCGCCCGGCTGCTGGGAGGCCTGATCGTCATGTTTGGCGTGATGATTGCACTGCGCGGCCCCATTAACGCTCGCTCGCCCTCCTTGGAGCTGATGGACGACCTGATGTATCGCGCCATCGCGGTGGGCTTTGCCTTCTTCACCATCGCTACCGTGCTGGGCGCCTTCTGGGCCGCCGAAGCCTGGGGCGGCTACTGGAGCTGGGACCCCAAAGAAACCTGGGCCCTGATCGTGTGGCTCAACTACGCCGCCTGGCTGCACATGCGCCTGATGAAGGGCCTGCGCGGCGTGGCCTCGGCCTGGTGGTCCCTGGGTGGCTTGGTGATCACCACCTTTGCCTTCCTGGGTGTGAATATGTTCCTCTCCGGCTTGCATTCCTACGGCGAGCTCTGAGGCGCCCCCACCTCAAACCGAAAAACAGCCCAGCCCCTGCTGGGCTGTTTTGCTTTTCAGCCTTGCACTTTGGCTCTACAGTCAGGCCATGCCCTACATCAGCCGTGACTCCAGTGGCGCCATCGCCAGCCTGCACCGAGATGCCCCTGCGCCCTCGGCCGAGTTTCTGCCGGACAGCGCGCCTGAAGTCCGCGCTTTCCTGGGCATCGACGACGAAGCCGAAGAGTTCGCCAAGCTCGATGCCGGCTTTGTGCGGGTGCTGGAAGACGTGATCGACACGCTGATTGCCAAGCACCTGATCAACATCACCGACCTGCCCTCCGAGGCGCAAGCCAAGCTGTTCTCCCGCAAGAGCTTCCGCGAGCGCCGGGGCAGCCAGGCCCTCAGCCTGTTCGGTGATTTCGACCCCACCTTCCCCTCAAGCCACAGCGAGTAAGCCTCGCCTGCTCGCACGCCCAAAGGGCGCTAAGGCCCGAAACCGCGTAAGGTTTTGCCGGATGGATCGACTCACTGTTACGCTGAGTCGATAGAGCGCTTGCTGCCGCACGCTCAGCACCTTTGCCTCCACCGGACCTTGCCATGCACTTGCTGAAATCGCACCGCTTCAACCACCCCCAAAGCTCTGAGATCACGCCGCCCGAGGTCTACCATGGCCGCCGGGATTGGCTACAGCACCTGGCCCTGGGTGCGGCTGGCACCGCCTTGGCAGGCTGGGCCGCACGCGAGGCCCATGCCCAAGTCGCCGCCCCCGGCAAGTTGGCGCGCTTGCCCGCCACCCGCAGTGCTGTGGCCGGTGCCCAGGTGATGGACAAACCCACCGCCTATGGCGATGTGACCAGCTACAACAATTTCTACGAGTTCGGCACCGACAAAGCCGACCCGGCCCGCAATGCCCACACGCTCAAGCCTCGCCCTTGGTCGGTGACGGTCGAAGGCGAATGCAAACGCCCTCAAACCTTTGACCTCGACGCCCTGCTCAAGCTGGCGCCCATGGAAGAGCGCATCTACCGCATGCGCTGCGTCGAAGGCTGGTCCATGGTCATTCCTTGGGTGGGCTGGTCACTGGCCGAGCTGATGAAGAAGGTCGAGCCCACCGGCAATGCCAAGTACGTGCAGTTCTTCACCTTGGCCGATAAAGCCCAGATGCCCGGCATCCGCTCCAGCGTATTGGACTGGCCCTACACCGAAGGCCTGCGCCTCGATGAAGCCCTGCATCCCCTGACCTTGCTGGCCTTTGGCCTGTACGGCGAAGTGCTGCCCAACCAAAACGGCGCCCCGGTGCGCTTGGTGGTGCCTTGGAAATACGGCTTCAAGAGCGCCAAGTCCATCGTCAAGATCCGCCTGGTGGAGAAGCAACCCGTCAGCAGTTGGGAGCGCGCCGCGGCCCAAGAGTACGGCTTCTTCTCCAACGTCAACCCGGCCGTGGACCACCCGCGCTGGAGCCAAGCCTCAGAGCGCCGCATTGGCGAAGACGGCCTGTTCGCCAAGAAGCGCCCGACCCTGATGTTCAACGGCTACGAGCCCCAAGTCGGCCAGCTTTATGCCGGCATGGATTTGAAGAAGTTCTACTGACATGTCCAGCCCGAGGTCCTTGCAGGTGCCGCCCTCTGGGGCTGCACCCGCAGCCCCCCGCCGCGGTGCGGCGCTCCCTTCCATGAACAAGCTCCTGCTCCACCCCTTGGCCAAGCCCGTGCTGTGGCTCGCGCTCAGCGCCCCCCTGGCCAGCTTGGTCTGGGGCGCCTTTCAAAACACCTTGGGTGCCAACCCCGCCGAGGCCCTGATCCGTGCCCTGGGCGACTGGACCTTGCGCCTCTTGGTGCTGACCCTGGCCATCACCCCGGTGCGCCACTGGACCGGCTGGCATGCCCTGGCGCGCTTTCGGCGCAATGTGGGCGTGGCCGCCTTCCTCTACGCCACCCTGCACTGGCTGGCCTATGCCTGGCTGGACCAAGGGCTGAGCCTCGCCGCACTGTGGCAAGACGTGGTCAAACGCCCCTTCATCCTGGTCGGCACCTTGGCTTGGTTGATGCTGCTGCCCCTGGCCGCCACCTCCTTCAACTCCGCCATGAAGGCCCTGGGCGGCCGCGCTTGGCAACGCCTGCACCAACTCAGCTACGCCATCATCCTCTTGGGCCTGCTGCACTTCTTCTGGATGCGCGCCGGCAAAAACGACTTTGCTGAGGTGGCGGTGTATGCCGCACTGGTGGCGGTGCTGCTGGGGTGGCGGCTGAAGCGGCAACGGAGTCGCTGAATGAACTTGAGCCATTCGTTCGACTTCATTGAGGGGATGCCACCTTCTTGACATTTGGATAGCCACTCTCTCCTGATAGAGTTCTTGCACCTCAAAAAGGTGATCAAAACAATGAACTCAGGAGAGAGAACCATGGTCGTCCCACGTGTCAACGACGAGTACGTGACCGTCATCACCGGAACCACCGTCTTCGGCACCTTGGCCATGTTGCTGGCCAATGACGTCGACCCAGAAGGTGGTCTGCTGGAGGTAGTTCAAATCGGGTCAACCACTCATGGCACCTTGAGCCAAGACCCCGCCGGCATCCTCATCTACACCCCAGCGCCAGGCTACACCGGCACCGACGAATTCACCTACCTCGTCCGAGATGAGCGAGGCCAATTGAGCCAGGGCACGGTCCACTTGACCATTGTTGCCGCAGCCGATGCTCCGGTCGTTCAGGACGAGCTAGTCTCAGTGGTGGCAGGCACACCGGTGTCCGGCCACGAGAACGATTTGCTGGCCAACGACGTCGACCCCCTAGATGGCCCCCTCAAGATCGTGAGCATCGGCGAGGCCCAACATGGCGCCTTGACCCGCGACACTTCAGGTCAGTTGACCTACGTGGCCGCCAAGGATTTCGTCGGCCAAGAAGTCATCCGCTACACCGTCGAAAACGCCCAAGGCCTGCGCACGGAAGGCAAGCTGATCATCAATGTGACTGCGCCCGTCAACTCAGCGCCGGTAGTGCAAGATGAGTGGATCACCATTGAAGCGGGGACGACAGTCACCGGAACGGTGGACCAGCTTCTGGCCAACGACATGGACCCGGACGGTGATCCTCTGAAACTGGAATTGGGCAGCGTGTCAGGCAGTGGAGATCTCACCCAACTGGACGACGGACGGATTCAATTCACAGCGCCCAGCCCGTTTTTTTTCAGCAACGAAACCAGCTTCAGCTACACCGTCAGCGACAGCAAAGGTGGCAGTGCTTCGGCTAGGGTGTATATCCGCATCGTCGATTCAACCAACACCGCGCCGACAGTCCAAGATGATGTGCTTCACGTCTACACAGGGCAAACGGTAAGAGCCTATGTCCTACAGAACGATAGCGATGTCAACGAGGATCGTTTCGTTATTGCGGATGTGAGCAGGCCGTCAATCGGAACGGCAATCAATGGATCTTCCATTGCCGGATTCAACGGCTTGTGGGTCGACTACTACGCTCCCACGACAACGGTAGAGCGAACAATCACCGGATTCAACTACACCGTTACGGATCTACGCGGTGGGACTAGTGAAGCTTGGTGCCAAGTCATCATTGACCCTCGCCCTGCAAATCCTATTGCCCTTCTCGCAATAAGCGACACCGGCTCGTCCGACCAAGACGGCATAACTGCCAACCAGCGTCCAAAGCTCCAACTGCCTGCGGATGCCGCAATTCAGGATGGTCTAGCTCTGATCGTCAACGGAGTGCCGGTGGGTTTCTCATGGGTAGACAGGAGTCAGCGCATTCTCCAGGTAGACCAACCTCTGCCTGAGGGGGAGTGCCAGATTGCCTATGGCTATCCACGTGATTTGGTAGGGGCTCCTGTCATCATTTCGCCTACCCTCACCCTCTACATTGATGCTGTCGCCGAACCACCCACCCAGTCACCAACGCTTCTGCCCGAGTTCGACGATGGCGGCCAGGGCAGCGTGTTGATCATTGGCCAAAGTGCTCGACCGGTGTTCGACATCGGTCGCTTAGGGCCCGATGAAACCGCCCGCCTCTATGTTGACGGCAAGCTGGTGGCCTCCAGCTACGACGCCGCGACGGGTCAGGTGCAGATGGACCAAGCATTTGGCTCCAATCTGCCCAACCAAGCCTGCCAAGATCACCAAGTCGCTTGGACTCGGGTCAATCAACACGGCGTGGAATCAACACTGTCCGGCTCAACGGTGGTCGGTGTCGTGGCGTCTTGGCTCCCTGATCGACTAGACCTCTTGGATCGCGATGACTCAGGAATCAGCAACATCGACGGTCTGACCCGAGTGAGTACACCTCGCTTCTTTGTCGGACACCCGGAACTGCCCCAAGGCTACAGTCTAAGCTTGATGGTCGATGGTCAAGTTGTGGCCAGCCAATGGGACGCTGCCTCGGGTCTGATCCAAGCAAGCAACCCGTTGTCAGACGGTGAGCACCAAATCATGGTCGGTGCCGTGAGTGGCAATGATTTCATGCCCATGATTTACTCCCAGCGACTGACCATCGACACCAAGGACCCCGTTCAGTTCCCCCTTGATCCACTGCGTTTGGACGCGGCTTCGGACCTGGGCTATCAGGGTGACAACCTGACGTGCATCAACGCGCCCGCAATGTTCCATCCTGAATTGATCGTCAACGGCTGGGGTCACACCAGGGACTATGCGTCAGCGCAGTTGTTGGTGGATGGCGTGGCCGTGGCATCACTGTGGGACAAGCAAAAGGGGACTCTGACCCCAGTGAACCCACTCAACGATGGACGGCATACCTTCAATTTCTACGTCAGTGATGCGGCAGGCAACAACGGTCCGAAGGCCCGGGGCGACCTGGATGTCACGATCGACACACGGGTGCCTGATTTACCGCCATTGAAACCAGATCTGACTGCTTCTGATGACCGAGGGCCTCAGTCTTGGATTGCCCACACCGCAGACGGAAGCAGTGAAAGAACCTTCTGGAGCGACGACATCACGAACGAAATGTGGCCCGAATTCAAGGTCACTTATTCGCCCGATACTGTTGCGGAGCTTCTGATTGACGGCAAGCGAGTCGAATCCACCATCACCCGCACAGGCTATGACAGTTACATTTCTTCTCGCGACCCATTGCAAGAAGGCTGGCACGACGTGGCCGTGAGATACCGTAGTACTTCAGGGGCTTTGTCAGAGGCCTCGGAGAGCCTGCGGATCCTGATTGACATCACCCGACCTGATGCTCCCGTTAGCGCGCCTGCACTTCGTGCCATCGACGACGACGGCGTCCGGTCTGACGATGGCATCACCAGCATCAAACAGCCAGAGTTTGTCTTTGCATCGCCGCCGGCAGACCACTTTGTGGCTCTGTGGATTGATGGCGGGCCGGTCGCCTCCCAATTGAGCGTTGATGGACGCACTGTCAAACCGAATCAGGAACTGAGCTTGGGACAGCACGAGGTGGCCATCAGCTATTTCGACCTCGCGGGCAACGAGTCCGCTCGCTCCAAGGCCGTCAGCATCTCGATCGTCGAGCCTTTGGCCTTGAATGACCTTCTTCAAGACACGAGCCTATTTGGCCAGGCAGACACCTCAACCCAGCTTGACACCGGCGCCACGCAAAGCCAAAGCTCGCAGGAGCTACTGAGCTTTTCGGCTGCCGACAGAGTTCATCTCTGGCGGGGCGTCGAGGACGCTGTATGGCTGGCGGCCTGACGGAATCCGCAAAGCCGCTCAATGCCCCGCAAAGTCCAGCAGCGTGAACAGCGGCAGCCCGGCGGCTTTGAGCCGGGCTGAGCCGCCCAGTTCGGGCAGGTCGACGATGGCGGCGCCTTCGGTGACGGTGGCGCCCAGCTTTTCCAGCAGCTTTTTGCCGGCCATCATGGTGCCGCCGGTGGCGATGAGGTCGTCGATCAGCAGCACGCGGTCGCCGGGTTTGACGGCGTCGGTGTGCAGCTCCACCGTGGCGCTGCCGTATTCCAGCTCGTAGGTTTCTTCCACGGTGGTGAAGGGCAACTTGCCTTTTTTGCGGATGGGCACAAAGCCCAGGGCCAGTTCATAGGCCAGCACGGAACCGATGATGAAGCCTCGGGCATCGAGCCCGGCCACCACCGTGGGGCGCAGGGCCGGGTCCATATAGCGGTGCACAAAGCTGTCGATCAGCACCCGAAAGACCTTGGGGTCTTGCAGCAGCGGCGTGATGTCGCGGAACTGGATGCCGGGCTCCGGCCAGTCCGGCACGGTGCGGATGTGGTCACGCAGATAACGTTCAATGTCCATGTCTTGTTGTCCTTTCAGCGGGCCAGCACGGGCTGGATGGCCACGCCCGTGTGCGTGCCCAGTTTGACCAAGGTCTCCGGCGTGCCGGCGCAGACCACCCGGCCACCGCCGGTGCCGCCTTCCGGCCCCAGGTCCAGCACCCAGTCGGCCTCGGCGATGACGTCCAAGTCGTGCTCGATCACCACCACGCTGTGGCCGCCATCCACCAAGCGGTGCAGCACATGGATCAGGCGCTCCACATCGGCCATGTGCAGGCCCACGGTGGGTTCGTCCAGCACATAGAGCGTATGCGGTGCCTTTTGGCCGCGCCTCGTCACGTCATCCCTCACCTTGCTCAACTCGGTCACTAATTTGATGCGTTGAGCCTCTCCGCCGCTCAGCGTGGGGCTGGGCTGGCCCAGGGTCAGATAACCCAGGCCCACGTCTTTCAGCAATTGAAGCGGGTGGGCAATGGTGGGCATGGAGGCGAAGAAGTCCACTGCTTCGTCCACCTCCATGCTCAGCACATCGCCAATGCTTTTGCCGCGCCAGGTGACAGCCAGGGTCTCGGCATTGAAGCGCTGGCCGTGGCAGACATCGCAAGGCACCTTCACATCGGGCAAAAAGCTCATCTCGATGGTGCGCATGCCTTGGCCCTCGCAGGCCGGGCAGCGGCCTTGCCCGGTGTTGAAGGAGAAGCGCGCCGCGGTGTAGCCCCGGGCCTTGGCCTCTAAGGTCTCGGTGAAGAGCTTGCGAATGGTGTCCCAAAAGCCGATGTAGGTGGCGGGGCAGGAGCGCGGGGTTTTGCCAATCGGCGTTTGGTCCACTTCCAGCACGCGGTCCACCGTGCCCCAGCCGCTCAAGGCTTGGCAGCCGCTCAGCAGCACCGAGCCCGCTGCGCTCTCATCGGGCTTGCGCCCTTTGGCGGCCACCAGCGCGGCCACATTGGCCAGCAGCACGTCGCGTGCCAAGGTGGACTTGCCCGAGCCCGACACCCCCGTCACCGCCACCAAGCGCTGCAGCGGCACGTCCACATTCACCTGCTGCAGGTTGTGCAGATGGGCACCGCGCAGTTGCAGGGCAGGGGTCTCAGCGCTCACCTCACGGCGCGCGTGCAAGGGGTGCTTGAGCGGATGCTGCAAAAAGCGGCCCGTCAGCGAGGCCGGGTTGGCAGCCACCTCGGCCGGGCTGCCCTGCGCCACCACCTCACCACCGCGCCGGCCGGCACCGGGGCCAATGTCGATCAGGTGGTCCGCCCGGCGGATGGTGTCTTCGTCATGCTCCACCACCACCAAGGTGTTGCCCTGGTCGCTCAGGCGTTGCAAGGCCTTGAGCAAGATGGTGTTGTCGCGTGCATGCAGGCCAATGGTGGGCTCGTCCAGCACGTAGCACACGCCCTGCAAATTGCTGCCCAACTGAGCGGCCAGACGGATGCGCTGGGCCTCGCCGCCCGACAAAGTGGGCGCGGCGCGGTCCAGCGTCAGATAGCTCAAGCCCACTTCCTCGAGGAACTCCAGGCGCCCTTGAATCTCGGTGATCACGTCGCGGGCAATGCCTGCATCACGGCCCTCTAGGTGCAGCGAAGCCACCCAAGCACGGGCCTCTTGCACCGACCAGGCCGCCACCTCGTGGATGCCTTTGCCGTTGAAGCTCACGCCGCGCGCGGCGGGGTTCAGGCGGGCGCCGTGGCAGTCGGGGCAGGGCTCGCCGGCAATGCCTTCGACCTCGGGCTCCTCGGCGGCAAAGCTCTGCTCCCGGCCCTTGTTGTCGTCGTCGCGCACGCTGTCGTCAAAGGCTTTGCGCTGCTCGCGCGTCAGCGCCAAGCCGGTGCCCACGCAGGTGCCGCACCAGCCATGCTTGGAGTTGTAGCTGAACATGCGCGGGTCCAGCTCGGGGTAGCTGGTGCCGCACTGCGGGCAGGCCCGCTTGGTGGAGAAGACCTTGACCTCGCCCAAGCCTACGGTGCTGGCGCCTGCGGCCAACTTACCGGCCAAGCCGTCCAAGGGCGAGAGCAGGTGCATCACGCCCTTGCCCACATCCAGCGCCAGCGCCAGCAAGTGGCGCAGCTCGGCTTCGTTCTCGGGTCGCACTTGCAGGTCGCCCACCGGCAGCTCCAGCGTGTGTTCTTTGAAGCGGTCCAACTTGGGCCACGGCGCCACGGGGGTGAACTCGCCATCCACTCGCAAATGCGTGTAGCCCTTGCCCTTGGCCCATTTGGCCAGGTCGGTATAGAGGCCCTTGCGGTTCACCACCAGCGGTGCGAGCAAGCCAATGTGCTGGCCTCTGTGGTCGCGCAGGATCTGCGCCGCAATGCTCTCCACCGACTGCGGGCGCACGGGCGCGCCGTCATGCACGCAATGCTGCAGGCCCAGCTTGACCCACAACAGGCGCAGGAAATGCCAAACCTCGGTGGTGGTGGCCACCGTGCTCTTGCGGCCCCCGCGGGAGAGGCGCTGCTCAATCGCCACCGTGGGCGGAATGCCCCAGACGGCGTCCACCTCGGGCCGGCCGGCCGGCTGCACGATGGAGCGAGCGTAGGCGTTCAAGCTCTCCAAGTAGCGGCGCTGGCCCTCGTTGAACAAGATGTCAAAAGCCAAGGTTGATTTACCCGAGCCCGACACCCCGGTGACCACCGTGAACTGGCCGCGCGGAATGTCCACATTCAGCGCTTTGAGGTTGTGCTCGCGGGCGTTGACGATGCGGATGGCGTCGTCGGCCACCGCCCGCTCGCGCACCACAGCGCCCAGGTAGGCGCCGTCGGCGGTTTTCTCAGCCGCCCGAAGTGCGCCATCGTATTCGCGCAGCGCCCGGCCGGTGTGCGAGGTGGGGTGCTCGCGCATCGCCTCGGGCGTGCCCTCGGCCACCAGCGCGCCGCCCTCATCGCCGCCCTCCGGCCCCAGGTCGATCAGCCAATCGGCTGCGCGGATCACATCCAGGTTGTGCTCAATCACCAGCAGCGAGTGGCCGGCTTCCAAAAGCTTGCGCAGGGCGCGCATCAGCTTGGCGATGTCGTCAAAGTGCAGGCCGGTGGTGGGCTCGTCAAACACATAGAGCACGCCCTTTTTGGCCACGGCCTGGCGCGGCGAGGCGGCCGCCTCGGCCAAGAAGCCGGCCAGCTTCAGGCGTTGGGCTTCGCCACCGGACAGCGTGGGCACAGGCTGGCCCAGCCGCACATAGTCCAGGCCCACGTCCACAATCGGCTGCAAGGTGCGCAGCACCTCGCGGTCGCCCGCAAAGGCTTTGACGGCTTCGGACACGGTCAGGTCCAGCACATCGGCGATGGACAAACTCTTGTCACCACGCTCGATCTTGACCTCCAGCAACTCCGCCCGGTAGCGGCGCCCATCGCAATCGGGGCAGCGCAGGTAGACGTCAGAGAGGAACTGCATCTCCACATGCTCAAAGCCCGAGCCGCCGCAGGTGGGGCAGCGGCCATCGCCCGCATTGAAGCTGAACATGCCCGCGGTGTAGTTGCGCTCTTGTGCCAGCGGGGCCACGGCAAAGAGCTTGCGGATCTCGTCAAACGCGCCCACATAGCTGGCGGGGTTGGACCGGGCCGTTTTGCCGATGGGGCTTTGGTCCACAAACACCGCGTCGGCCAGATGGTCGGCGCCCAGCAGTTGGTCAAAGGTGCCCGGCGTCTCCGTGGCATGGCCAAAGTGGCGGAACAGCGCCGGCACCAGCACGTCTTGCACCAAGGTGCTCTTGCCCGAGCCGGAGACGCCCGTCACCACCGTCAGCCGCTGCAGCGGGAAGGCCACGGTCAGGTTGCGCAAGTTGTTCTGGCGTGCGCCTTGCAAGATCAGCTTGGGCGTGGCCTCATCGACAAAGCGCTTGAAACCCAGGCCCACCACCTTGCGCGCGCCCAAGTAGGCGCCGGTCAGTGTGTCGGCATCGCGGGCGGCTTCGGGGCCGCCGTCAAACACGATCTGGCCGCCTTTCTCGCCGGGGCCGGGGCCCATGTCGATCAGGCGGTCGCCGGCCAGCATCACGGCAGGGTCATGCTCCACCACCACCAGGGTGTTGCCGGCGTCGCGCAGGCGGTGCATGGCCTGCACGATGCGGTTCATGTCACGCGGGTGCAGGCCAATGCTGGGCTCGTCCAGCACAAACAAGGTGTTGACCAGCGAGGTGCCCAGCGCCGTGGTCAGGTTGATGCGCTGCACCTCGCCGCCGCTGAGCGTGCGGCTTTGGCGGTCCAGCGTCAGATAGCCCAGGCCCACATCGCAAAGGTACTTGATGCGGGTGCGCACCTCTTCTAACAACAACTTCAGGGCCTCGTCGCGCAGGACGTCCGGTAGGGTCAATTCATCAAAAAAGCGGCGCAGGCGGCTGATGGGCAGCAGCATCAGGTCGTGCAGGTTCAAGCCTGGCAGTGCCTGCAATTGCTCCGCGCTCCAGGCGGCACCCAGCGGCAGCTTGCGCTGCTCGGGCGGCAGCACGGCATCCGCATTGGCTTTAGAGCCCAAGCGCCACAGCAGGGCTTCGAGCTTGAGGCGTGCCCCGCCGCAGGTGCCGCAAGGGGTGTAGCTGCGGTACTTGGACAGCAGCACCCGGATGTGCATTTTGTAGGCCTTGCTCTCCAGGTACTCGAAGAAGCGGCGCACGCCATACCACTGCTTGTTCCAATTGCCCGTCCAGTTCGGTGAGCCTTCCAGCACCCACTCGCGCTGCGCGGCCGTGAGCTGGGCCCAGGGCGTGTCGCGCGGGATGCCGGCCTCGCCCGCGTACTTCACCAGGTCGTCCTGGCATTCCTTCCACGCCGGGGTTTGCAGCGGCTTGATAGCACCGTTGCGCAAAGTCTTGCGCTCATCGGGGATCACCAGGCCAAAGTCCACGCCAATCACCCGGCCAAAGCCACGGCAGGTCTCGCAGGCGCCATAGGCCGAGTTGAAGCTGAACAGCGCAGGTTGCGGCTCGCCGTAACGGCGGTCGCTCTCGGGGCAATGCAGGCCGGTGGAATAACGCCAGAAATCGGTGGCATCGCCCTCACCGAGGGCATAGACGGTGAGCCGGCCCTGGCCGCGCTTCAGCGCCAGCTCAATGGCCTCCATCACCCGCACCCGCTCAGCGTTGCCGAGGCGGAAGCGGTCCGCCACCACATCAAGGACTTTCTTATCGCCGACGACGCGTTCCGCCTGCACCCGCGCAAAGCCGCTGGCCTGCAGCCACTGCTCCAGTTGCTCAGCCGTGGTGTTGGCGGGCAGCTCCACCGCAAAGGTGAAGATCAAGCGTGGGTCGTTGGCTATGAGCGCCCGTGCCTGCAAGTCGGCATAAATGGTCTCAGGCGTGTCATGCCGCACGGGCAGCGCGGTGTCTTGGTCAAAGAGTTGAGCGGCCCGGGCGAAGAGGAGCTTGAGGTGGTCGTTCAACTCCGTCATCGTGCCCACGGTGGAGCGGCTGGTGCGCACCGGGTTGGTCTGGTCAATCGCAATCGCCGGGGGCACGCCGTCCACGCGGTCCACCGCAGGGCGGTCCATGCGGTCCAAAAACTGCCGGGCATAGGCCGAGAAGGTCTCGACATAGCGGCGCTGGCCTTCGGCATACAGGGTGTCGAACACCAGGCTGGACTTGCCCGAGCCGCTGGGCCCGGTGACCACGGTCATCTCCCCCGTGCGGATGTCCAGGTCCAGGTTCTTCAAGTTGTGCTGACGAGCACCACGGATACGGATCAGGCCAGAGGACATAGCAGGGGTTTTGGCGGAGTGGAACCCGCTATGTTGACACGATCCAGCCCTCGCGCGGGCGGGCTTCGGCGCAATCCCCGGCCCTGCACTCTGCAGCACTTGCCAAGCACTGATACTATGTGGTTTATTTTGTGACTAATGAGTTCAATATGCACCACATGCCGCTGAGACGCGCCCTCCTCGCGACCCTTGCAGTGGGCCTGGCTGGCTGCGCCGCCACCACCCCGCCCGAGGGCATCGTGGCCGTCACACCGTTTGACGTGGCGCGCTACCAAGGCCGTTGGTTTGAAGCCGCGCGGCTGGACCACCGCTTTGAGCGCGGCATGACGGACGTGAGCGCCACCTACACCCTGCTGCCGGACGGCAGCGTGCGTGTGCTGAACCGGGGCTTCGACACCGCCAAGGGGGCTTGGCGCGAGGCCGAGGGCCGGGCGCTGTTCACCGGCGCCCCCAGCACCGGCTCGCTCAAGGTCTCCTTCTTCGGCCCCTTCTACGGCGGCTACCACGTGGCGGCTTTGGACGCCGACTACCGCTGGTCCATCGTGGTGGGCCCCGACCGCAGCTATGCCTGGATCTTGACCCGCGAGCGCACCTTGAGCCCCGAGTTGCGGCAAGCGCTGACGGCACGCATCCAGGCGCTAGGCATTGCACCCGAGGCCCTGATTTGGGTCAGCCATGAGCGCCAAGACCCCAAGCCTTGAAGGCGAACCCACCGTGAGCGACTTCTCCGTGCTGCCCTCACTGCCTGAGGGTTATCGTGCTCTCGTCATTGGGGCCAGCGGCGCCATCGGCAACGCTTTTGTCGAGGCGCTGCGGGCCGACCCGCGCTGTGCGCAGGTGATCGGGCTGCATCGGCACTCCACACCCGCACTGGACTTGGTGGACGACGCCAGCGTGGCCCAGGCCGCCCAGCAGCTCAAAGCCTTGGGGCCGTTTCAGGTGATCGTGCATGCGGCTGGCGTCTTGCACACGGCCAGCGGCGGGCCAGAGAAGCGCCTGGCCCAGCTCAACACCACGCAGATGAGCGAGGTCTTTCGCATCAACACCATCGGCCCCGCCTTGGTGTTGGCGCACTTTGTGCCGCTGCTGTGTCGCGAACGGGCGGTGATGGCCTTCCTCTCGGCCAAGGTGGGCAGCATAGGCGATAACCGCCTGGGCGGCTGGTACAGCTATCGCGCCTCCAAGGCCGGGCTCAATATGCTGGTCAAGACGGCGGCCATTGAAGTGGCGCGCAGCCAGCCCCAGGCCGTGCTGGTGGCCCTGCACCCCGGCACCGTCACCTCGGCCCTCTCGGCCCCGTTCAACGGCGCAGAAATCGGCCGCCCTGCCGAGCATGCGGTGGCCGACATGCTGCGAGTGTTGGATGGCCTGCGGCCTGAGCAGTCGGGCGGCTTCTTCGCCTATGACGGCCAGGCCTTGCCCTGGTAGAGCGCGCCATGCCATGAGCACCAGCGTCGTCTGGTTCAAACGCGACCTGCGGGTGCATGACCATGCCCCGCTGATGCAGGCCGCCGCGCGCGGCCCGCTCTTGGCCCTGGTGGTGGTGGAGCCGACGCTCTGGGCCCAGGAGGACGCTTCTTTGCAGCACTATGCCTTCTGGCAAGAATGCGTGGCCGACCTGCAGCGTCAACTGCAGCGCGCCGGCGTGCCCCTGCACCTGGCCGTGGGCGAGATGGTGGAGGTCTTGGAAGCGCTGTGGTCGGCCCAGCCGTTTGAGGCCCTGTTCTCCCACGAGGAGACCGGCAATGCCACCAGCTATGCCCGCGACCGGGCCGTGGGCCAGTGGTGCCGCAGCCGCAGCGTGGCGTGGCACGAGTTTGCCCAGCATGGCGTGGTGCGACGCCTGAAAAACCGCGATCACTGGGCCACCCGCTGGCAGCAACACATGGGGCAGGCGACCTTGCCCGCGCCGGCCCCCGGCAGCCTGAGAGGGCTGACGGTCTCTCAGGACAGCAGCCTGAGAGGGCTGACGGTCTCTCAGGACAGCAGCCTGAGAGGTCTGACAGCACTCCCAGAGATCGGCCTCCACAGGCAGACGATGCCCTGGGCAGGCGGGCCTTGGCCCAGCCCCACCGATCTGGGCCTGGGGTCGCACCAGCCGCCCGCCCGGCAGCTCGGTGGGCGGCGGGCCGGGCTGCAGGTGTTGACCGACTTCTTGGCCGAGCGCTGCGGCGACTACCGGGGCGGCATCTCCTCGCCGCTCTCAGCCCCCAGCGCCTGCTCCCGACTCTCGCCCTATCTGGCCTGGGGATGCCTGGGCCTGCGCGAAGTGGTGCAAGCCACCCAGCGGCGCATGGCCCAGCTCAGCTCCACCAGTGGCCAGCGCCAGCAGCGCGGCTTACAGGCTTTTATGAGCCGCTTGCACTGGCACTGTCACTTCATCCAGAAGCTAGAGTCTGAGCCCGAGCTGGAGTGGCGCAATCTGCACCGTGGCTACGACGGCCTGCGCGATGAGGTGGCCGACCCCGTCCGCCTGCAAGCCCTGATGAATGGCCGCACCGGCTGGCCGCTGGTGGATGCCTGCGTGGCCATGCTGCACCACACCGGCTGGCTCAATTTTCGGATGCGGGCGATGTTGGTCTCGGTGGCCAGCTATGCCTTGTGGCTGCATTGGCGGCCGGTGGGCCTGTGGCTGGCGCGTGAGTTTTTGGACTACGAGCCCGGCATCCACTGGAGCCAGATGCAAATGCAGGCCGGCACCACCGGCATCAACACCACGCGGGTCTACAACCCCCTCAAGCAAGCCCAAGACCACGACCCCCACGGCCACTTTGTGCGCCGCTGGCTGCCGGCCCTGCGCCGCGTGCCCGACACCTGGCTGCTGGAGCCCTGGCGCATGCCCGCCAGTGTGCAAGCCCATTGCGGCGTGCAGGTGGGAGTGGACATCCCCGTGCCTCTGGTGGACTTGAGCACGGCCACCCGCGAGGCCAAGGCCCGCGTGCATACGCTGCGCGCCCAGCCCGAGGTGCGCGCCGCACGTGCGGCCATCGTCGACAAGCACGGCTCGCGCGGCCCGCTGCGGGACCGGCTGGATGCAGCGCCCGGCACACGTCGCAGGCGCTCTTCGGCCCCTGAAGCCGTGCAACAAACCTTGGACTTTTGACCATGCGCATGAAGCACAAGGCCGACCTGCCCCAGAAGCCCTGCGCCCACTGCGGCCTGCCCATGGTGTGGCGCAAAAAATGGGCCAAAGTCTGGACCGAGGTGAAGTACTGCTCTGAGCGCTGCCGCCGCGCTCGCGGCTCATCCACCCCAGGCCCGCAGCCATGAGCCCGCGCCGCCCCACGCCGGCCCACACCCTGCGCTTGGTGCTGGGCGACCAGCTCAACCCCCTGCACCCCTGGTTTGAGCAGGTCGACGACGAGGTGGTCTATGTCTTGATGGAGGTGCGGCAAGAAACCGACTATGTGCGCCACCATGCCCAGAAAGTGCTGGCCATTCTGGCGGCCATGCGCGACTTTGCGCGGCACTTGCGCGAGGCGGGCCACCGCGTGCGCTATGTGGCCCTGGACGACCCCAGCAACCGCCAGACGCTGCCCGACAACTTGGCCGCGCTGATGCAGGCCTACTCGGCAAGTTGCTTTGAGTACCAAGCGCCGGATGAGTGGCGGCTGGATGCGCAGCTCAAGCACTGGTGCGCCGCCCAGCCCCATGCCTGCAGCATGGTCAGCAGCGCGCATTTCTACACCGAGCGTGAGGATCTAGCCACCCAGTTCAAGGGCCGCCAGCGCTGGCTGATGGAAGCCTTTTATCGGCGCATGCGCCAGCAGCACGGCGTGCTGCTGGATGCCCAAGGCCAGCCCGAAGGCGGCCGCTGGAACTTTGACCCCGAGAACCGCAAGCCCTGGCCGGGCCACCCCGCACCGCCCGCCGACAGCCGCCCCAGCCACGACCATTCGGCGCTCTGGCAGACCGTGGTGCAGGCCGGTGTGGCCACCTTTGGCGAGCCCCAGGCTGAAAGCCTGCGCTGGCCGCTGAACCGCGCCGAGGCCCTGGCCCAACTGCAGGCCTTCGTCACCCACACCCTGCCCCACTTCGGCGACTATGAAGACGCCATGAGCAGCCAGAGCCCCCGGCTGTTTCACTCCCTGCTGTCCTTCGCGCTCAACACCAAAATGCTGAACCCGCGCGAAGTGGTGCAAGCTGCAGAGGCTGCGTACCGGTCCGGCGCTGCGCCCCTGGCCGCCACCGAAGGCTTCATCCGCCAAGTGCTGGGCTGGCGCGAGTATGTGCGCGGCATTTACTGGGCCCACATGCCGGGCTATGAACAGCGCAACGCGCTGGGTCATCACGCGCCGCTGCCCGCCTGGTTCTGGACGGGCCAGACCCAGATGCGCTGCCTGCGCACCGCCATAGTCCAATCGCTAGAGACGGCCTATGCCCACCACATCCAGCGCCTGATGGTCATCGGCAACTTCTGCCTGCTGGCCGGCATCCACCCTGCCGCCGTGCACCAGTGGTATTTGGGCGTCTATATCGACGCCTTTGAATGGGTGGAGCTGCCCAACACCGTGGGCATGAGCCAGTTTGCCGATGGCGGCCTGCTGGCCACCAAGCCCTATGTGGCCAGCGCCGCCTACATCCACCGCATGAGCGACTACTGCCAAGGCTGCGCCTACCAACGCCAAGCCCGCACCGGCGATCTAGCCTGCCCCTTCAATGCCCTCTACTGGGATTTCTTTGAGCGGCACCGCGAGCGGTTTGCCCACAACCCGCGCTTGAGCATGGTGCTGCGGCAGTTGGAGAAATTTGAGCCCCAGGAGCGGGCGGCGATTTCAGAGCGGGCAGCGTGGTTGCGGGGGCAGGTGGACGAACTCTAAGAAGACAAAGCAGCGTGCCGCGTGGCGTCGCAGCAGCGGCGCGAGGCACGCTTCGTTCAGTCCACGCCTGCCACCCGGCACATCGGCACGCAGTGAAAGCCGCCCTGCACCGTGGCTGGACCTGTCGGAAGGAACCCGAATCGCCGATACACCGGCTCCGCCGCGATGCTGGCATAGACGGTGAACTCCGTGGCGCCACGTTCGCACTGCACACGTGACAACGCAGCGGCCCAGAGCGCCGAGCCTATGCCTTGGCCCTGCACATCGGCAGCCACGAAGAACTGACCCACATAGCTCAGGTCCTTCACCATGATCATGCCCACCACGCGCTCGTCGCGCTCGGCCACGAGAAAAAAGCGATCTGGCTTGGCCATGGTTAACGCAAACGAATGGGGCTGCATGCACGCATAAAAGGCCTGTGTCTCCTCGCTTTGCGGATCCACCAACATCGCGTCTGTCAGACTGCACACCAGGGTAGACACTTGAGGCGCGTCCAGCGGCGTACCTGGGCGGATGTGGCACGGCCCCTCGGGGCGACGGAACACTGCGGCCACCTCGCTCACCAACCAGCCCCCGAAATCCTCCAAGAACTGCTCTAGGGGCTGCTTCGTGTCCGCGGGCGCAATCGCCCATTGCAGCGCCTGTCGCATCTGCGGCGCTCGCTCAGGGTAATGGCATGCAAAGGCCGTATAGCAAGGATAGAGATCGCGGGTGTAAGTGCGCTCCCGCGCCATCGTCAGCTCAAAGCCGCTGCGCACCACGCGCTTCATGATCCATTGGCACCACTCGCGGATGTCTTGGGCCATCTCGGCCGTGTCACCTTCTGGACATTCAGCTTGAAAGGCCTGAAGGTCCGCCTGCAACTGGTGCGCATGCGCAGCCAGTGCTGGCCCGGGCCGATAGCCGGGCAGGCTGGGGGCCAAGTCCTCTCCCCAAAGACACAAAGATTGGGTCTTGATCAAGAAGGGCCAGACCTTGGCCTTCGGGTCCTCGCGCACCGTGCGATGGGACACCAGGCTCACCTCCAGCCCTGTATGAAAAGAGAACTCTTTGCTCATGCGCGCCTGCAGCGCAGCGACCCATGCCTCGTCAGAGTCTCCAGGCTCAGAGTGCAGCACCGCAAAGCTATCGATGTCGGCCACGCCTTCAATGGCCCCACCCTTGGCCACTGAGCCGCGCAGATAAACGCTGTGCAAGCGGGTGCCGAAATGGGCGCAATAGGCCTCGACGATGGCCTCTACAGCAGCGGACCACGGTGGCGCAATCAGGTCGCGGCGGCAAGGGTTGATGAGGGTGCCCTCGGCATCGAGGGCGAGGACGTCACCGAGCGGAAGGATGTGAGTCATCAAGTGTGGCGGGCAGATCAATACGCAACTGCTGCGAGCCTTGTGGCTGAGTGCGCGAATTCAGCCATTGAAGCACGTTCGACAGCCGCTGCGCCACTGACAAATCCCCATCCAAATGCAGCACGGGGCAGCTGCGCTGCGCCAACCAAGCCAAGTGCTTGGCCAAGCTGCGGCCCTCAGGTGGGCCTTGCTCATACTGAGCGGCCCAGGCCAGAAAAGCCGGGTCAGCGTGGCCAAAGCGTTCGATCTCGCGCTGGCGCAAGCGCTCGACGCGCAGTGCGGTGGGCAGGGTTAAAAAGACGATCAGATCGAAGGCGTCTTCAATGTCGTGGCCCCAACCCACCACCGATCCGCTCATCACGATGGGGCCGGGGGCTTGCAAGGCACGGCACACCATCTCGGCACGTTCATGCGCGGGGCGCTTGCTCAAGAAAGGCGGCGTGGTAGGCAGCCAATAGCAGTCGTCACCGTCCACGTGACGACCCTGCAGAGCCTCAGCGAGTGCGGCACCCAAAGTGCTGGTGCCGCTGCCAGAAGCGCCGGTGATCAGAATCTGCATGGGCCGATTCTGCCCGCCCATGTCCCACCCACCTACGCTCGCTTCAATGCGGACGGCCCAATTGACGCAGGCAGGACGAAGGGCGGCTCAGGACACCGTGGCTGGCAAACGTCGAAGCAAGACAAGACCGATCACTGCGGACACCGCCTCGGCCGCGAAGTAGAACGTGAGCATGGGGCTGGGCACGCCGTCCATGAGAAAACTCAGGGCTCGACCCGCCGCCAACCCTCCCATGAAGAGAACTTCCAGCAGGATGGCCGTGCGAATCCAGCGCGGCTTCCACGCGCCCACGAGCCACATCGCCACAAAGGCAAAGTAAAGCCCCATGATGGCTCGGAAGATGTGCGTCAAATCTCTGCTTCCCACGGAGAGATCCAAGACCCGAGGGAGGACTTCCGCAGGTGCAAGCCCATAGGACAAAGCGATGGGCACCAGGCCTAAGGCCGAAGCGAGCAGGTAGAGGCGAGCGACAGAGACAGACGTCATGGCGCTTTATGGCTTGGTGAAGGGGTGAGCAGCACCTTGATCAAACCAGCGCCGCCTGAATGGAGGCCGCAATTTAGGAGGAACAGCTAAGCGCGGCAACCTAATCGACAGTGGGCTCCTCCGAGCATTGCGTCAACTCGCCAGCCCACCTCACCCCGCCAAAAACCCACTCACCCACTCGAAGTGCTGCGCCACATTCAGCGCCGGCGCATGGCCGCAGCCGGGCACGGTGATGAGCTGGGCGCGGGGGCCGCGCTGGGTCATCGCCTGCGCGACGTCAGGCTCCAGCAGGTCCGAGTGTTCGCCGCGCAGGCACAGCACGGGGATGCTCAAGCGGTCCCAGGCCGGCCACTGGTCGTAGTCCTGCGGGTGGTGGAAGAACTGCTGCACCATGGCCGGGTCGTAGTGCGGAGTCACCCGGCCGTCGGGCAGGCGGCGCACGCTGGTTTCGGTCAGGCGGCGCCATTGCGCGTCGGTCAATGCGCCGTAGGGTTGGTAGATGGTGCGGAAGTACTGCTCTAGCTCGCTGACCGTGGCAAAGGACGCCGGGTTGCCGGCATAGCTGCGAATGCGCTCGACGGCGGCTGTGGCCAACTGCGGGCCTATGTCGTTCAGCACCAAATGGCTGATGCGACCCTGGAGCCGCCCGGCCGCCGCGTGCAGGCCAATGGCGCCGCCCATGGAGGTGCCCAGCCAGCGGCACTGGGCAATGCCCCATTGGTCCAGCAGGCTCTCGGCCAGTTGGACATAAAAGGCCAGGCAGTACTCGCGCTCGGGCGCCGGGCTCCATTGGCTCAAGCCCCGGCCCAGGGTGTCGGGGCAGATCACCCTGTACCACTGGCTCAAGTGGGCGGCAATGTCGTCCATGTCCCGCCCGGTGCGGGCCAGGCCGTGCCAGGCCACTACCACCTCCCGGTGCTGGGCGCCCCATTCGGTGACATGGATCTCGCGATCCAGGCAGCGCACATAACGAGAGGTGGGGGTGGTGCTCATGGCGGTGCGGGCTCGCTCAGTCGGGAATGCGCAGGGTGGTGCCCGTCAGCACAATCTGGTCGGCCACTGCGGGGCTGCTGGCGATGGCCGGCACGTTGGCTGCTCCCAAGGGCGTGACGCTGCTGGCGCGCGGCGTGGTGCGCACCACTTGGCTGGGGGGCAGGGGTGTGCCCTCGGTCAGCCGGGCCCAGACGGCGTCCAGCGCACGGTTGAAGTACACATGCAAGGGCACATAGCGGGTGTCATAGCCCAGCAGCGGCCCGAAGGAGATGAAGCTGTCGAAATGCTGGGCGTTCGTCACCTCCACATAGCTGGCTTGGCTGGGCTGGCCGTCTTTGAGCAGGTGGCGGCCATAGTAGGCGCGGGCCGTGTGGTTGACGGGCAGCAGCGCGTCATTGCGCCCCGCCACGATCATGACTGGGCGCCCCCTCAATTTCGCCGTTTGACGCACCTCAGACAAGCCTGCCCGCACCCGGTCGCTTTGGGTCTTGAGCAGGCCCGTCAAGGGCTGGCGGGTGACCGGGTCGCGGCCCGTCACCAGGCTGCGCAGGCACAGCGCGCCGTCCAGCGCGAAGTCGGCCGTGCCACTGCTGGGCGAGGCGGCCAAAAAGTCGAGCTTGGCGCCGCCCACAGAGGAATTCCACACTACATTGACGCCACTGGTCGGCGGCACGCCATTGCCGCTGGCAAACAGGCCCGCCTGCACCACGGCCAACTGTGGCACCACGGCGCCGGTGACATCGGTGTTGGCAAAGCTGTAGCCACACACGCTGTCGGTCACGCTGAAGCGGCCATAGGCGTTGGTGTAGGTCACCGCGATCGCATTGGTGGCAAAGCGGAAGTGCGAGGCCTGCAAGAAGTCGCTCTCGGCCTGCCAGCCGTAGGCCCGCATCTGGGCCAGGGCGGCGTCGGCCTTGTCGGTCAAGGTCTCGCCCTGGATCAAGCCCTTGGCGGCCAGGGCGTTGCAGCGGGCCTCGGCACTGGCCGTGTAAGCGGCAGGCCAGAACAAGGGGCTCAGGCCAATGCCGGCTTGCGGCGACAACACGGCGCAGGCCTGGTACACATTGGCATGCGTGAAGTAGTCGAGCAACAGACGGCTGTGCTTGGGCACGAGCTGCTCGCCTTGCTGAATGCGCAGCTCTGGCGTGCGATAGGGCTGGGCATTGGGCTCGCTGACCGCCACGCCGTCGATCAGCCGCTCGGTGTCTTGCTCCAGCGCCGAGAGCGCTGCCCCACCGCCGTTGGACACGCTGGACGCGATCACCACGGTGTTGTTGGCGCGGTAGAAGGGCTTGCTCGCTCCTTTGGCCTTGGCGCCTGCGTTCGGCAAGGCTGCGGGCGTGTGATAGGTGTTGAGCACATGCAGGGCAAAGCGCACGGCGTCCAGGGTGTTGCGGCCCCAATCCTTGTCGGGCAACTGCTGCGAGTGCGCGTGCTTGTAGGCCACGCGGTGGGGCGTGGCCGCATTGAAGGCGGCCAAGTCCTCGGCGCTGACCGCCGCTTTGAACTGCGCCTCGGTACCAGCGGTGGCGGCGTTCAGCAAGCTGCCATCGCGGGCGGTGACGGTGTCTGTCATCAGGTCATGAAAGCCGTTACCGCTGCCTTTGTCGGTGTAGGCCACGGCACAGCCGCGCTTCAAGCCCCATTCGCCGGAGGTCGCGATGGCACCATAAATGCCGCGCGAGCCCGACGAAGTGCCAGTGATGATGCAGGGCCGGGCCGGGTTGAAGCTGGTGGGCACCTGCACCATCAGCGTGACGTTCTGGGCGCCGGTGCCATCGTCTGCCCAGACGATGTACTCGGTGCCGGCAATCTTGCCCTCACCCAAGGTGTCGGCGCCTTGCGCGTCGATATTGGGGCCGTAGAGCACGCCCATGCCGCCCAATGCGCTGATGTCCACCAGCGCACGGTAGTTGGTGTAGATGGCATTGCGGCGCAGCTCTGCAGCCGTAGGGGCCAGCGGGTTGGCATAGGCCGGGGCTGCGCCCATCAAGCCGGTTTTGCCCAGTCCGGCGGTGAGCAGGTCGTTGCTCACACCGTCATAGCTCGCCACAGCAATCGGGCCGCGCCAAGGGGTGGCGGGCGTGCTGGCGGCCAGCACCGGCAAAGTGACGGCCAATGCCGCGGCGGCGGCCACCGGGCCGAGCTGTCGAATCGTCATCATCATCACGGTCTCCTCGTTGTGCGGCGCCATGACCCCGGCGCCTCGGGACTACGTTCAGGACTCAGATGCGCGCGAGACGGCCGCCCTCAAGCGCCCCACCACCCCGGAGGGGAAGTGGTAGACCGCGAGCACAAACAACACGCCCAGCCACAGCAGCCAACGGTCTGGGGAGAAGAGCGTGCCCAGCAGCGGCACTTGGGCCAGCACGCCGTCTTCGCCACCGGCCAGCTTGAGCAGGTCTTGCAGATAGTTTTGGGCCAGCACAAACAGCACCGAGCCGATGACCGCGCCATAAATCGTGCCCATGCCGCCAATCACGACGATCAGCAAAATGTCCAGCATGATCTCGAAGGACAAGGTCGTGTCGGGCCCGGTGTAGCGCAACCACAGCGCCAGCAAGGCCCCGGCCACCGTGGCACCGGCCGCCGAGATCATGTTGGAGAGTGTGCGATAGACCACCGTGCGATAGCCCAGGGCCTCTGCCCGGAAATCGTTCTCGCGGATGGCCTGCAGCACACGGCCAAAGGGCGAGTTGACGATGCGCAGCAAGGCCAGCACAGCCAGCAGCACCACGCTGAAGAGCAGGTAGTAGCTGATGATCTTGCCGTCGATCATCAAGCCTAAAAACGGTGTATCGAATGGCTCGTACGAAGGCGAGAGCCACGGCGGCACCTTGAAGCTCAGGCCGTCCTCCCCGCCGGTGAAGTCGCTGAGCTGCGAGGCCAGGGTCTGAAACGCCGAGGCCACGGCCAGCGTGATCATGGCGTAGAAGATGGCTTTGACGCGCAGGCTGAACAGGCCAATGACCAAGCTCAACAGCGCCGACACGCACAAGGCAGCGCCCAAGCCGATGAGCACCGCGCCAAAGCCGACACCGTCTTCGCCGCCCAAACGGGTGGCACTGATGGCCACGCCGTAGGCGCCGATGCCAAAAAACATGGTGTGGGCAAAGCTGACGATGCCGGTGTAGCCCAAGAGCAGGTCGTAGCTGGCCACTAGCAAGATGAAGACCAGCATCTTGGCCGCCACGCCCAAGGCTTTGGCCCCGCTGAACACAAAGGGCTCCAGCGCCAAGCCCAGCAAGACCACCAGCATCGCTGCCGTCAGCCAGCGGCTGCGTGGCAGGTCTTTGGAGAGGAGTCTGTGGAGCCCGTTCATCGCTGAGACACCGGGTACAGCCCTTGCGGGCGCCACAAGAGCACCGCCACCATCAAGACAATGTTGGAGAACAGCGCCAGCTTAGGGAAGGCAAAGCCCGCGTAGTTGGCCATCAGGCCCACCAGCAGCGCGCCCATGAAGCAGCCCAAGGTGGAGCCCAGGCCGCCGATGATGATGACGATGAAGATGAGGGTGTTGACCTGGGCGCCGATCTGCGGGTGCACGTTTTGCTGGTAGAGCCCCCACATCACGCCGCCCAGGCCTGCCAGGGCAGAACCGGCCACAAACACGCCCACAAACAAGCGGCGAATGCGGTAGCCCAGGGACTCCACCATCTCGCGGTCTTGCACGCCTGCGCGGATCAGCAAGCCGACCTTGGTGCGGTTGAGCGTGTAGGCCAGCGCGGCAAACACCCCCAGGCCGATCACCACCGCCAAGAGGCGGTACTTCTCGATGGCGGCATCGCCCCACAGCAGCGCACCGCGCAGCGCCTCGGGCAAGGGCAGCGGGATCTGCTGCGGGCCCCAGATCATCTTGATGACCTCCTCACCGACGATCATGCCGCCCATGGTGATGAGGATTTGCTTGAGGTGCTGGCCATAGACCGGCCGCACGATGACGCGCTCAAAGGCCCAGCCCAGCGCACCGGCCACGCTCATCGCGGCCAGCATGGCGCAGAACACTGCCACCAGGTTGTGCATCAGCGAGGCACTGGCCGTCCAATCCGCCATGCCCGCCATCACACTGGTGGCCACAAAGGCGCCCATGGCAATGAACACGCCATGGCCAAAGTTCAGCACGTCCATCAAGCCAAACACCAGGGTCAGGCCCGAGGCGATGATGAAGATGATCAGGCCCATGGCCAGGCCGGCCACGGTCAACGTCAGCCAGGTGCTGCCCGAGCCCACCAGGGGCACGCCGGCCAAGGCGACGGCCAAGAGCAGAAGCACCGGGCGCCAGTCGAACTGGGCTTTGGGAATGGCCGCCCCCGCACCAGGCGGCACAGCCAGAGGTTTGGCGACGCTCATTGGTGTGCTCCCAAAGACAAGCCCAGCAGGCGTTGCTGCAAGGCTTGATCGGCGGCCAGGTCGGCCATGCGGCCGCTGTGGACCACGCGGCCGTTGTCCATCACGGCCACGCTGTCACCCAGGGCTTGGGCCATCGAGAAGTTCTGCTCCACCAACAGCAGCGTGGTGCGCTGGCGCTTGAGCTCTTGCAAAGCAGCGATGAGGTTGTGGATGATGGCCGGGGCCAGGCCTTTGCTGGGCTCGTCGATCAAGATCAAGGCGCGCGGCTCGATGATGGCGCGGGCCACCGCCAGCATTTGCTTTTGGCCCCCGCTGAGCTTGCCCGCCGGGTAGAGCCAGAACTTATGCAGCGCCGGAAAGAGGCTGAAGATCCAGTCCAGGCGGGCGGCGTCCAGGTCGGCTGCGCGGCGGGCCTCGCGGGCCGCCAGCAGCATGTTCTCTTGCACGCTGAGGTCCGCAAAAATGCCCATGCTCTCGGGCACATAGGCGATGCCCTCCTGCGCAATCTCGGGCGTCGTGCGCTGGCCGCCCGGGCCGCCGATGGCTTGGCCTTTGAACTGCACGCGGCCTTGTGAGGCCGCCCACAAGCCCATGACGGTGCGCAAGGTGGTGGACTTGCCCGCCCCATTGCGCCCCAGCAGCATGGTGACCTCGCCCTCGGGCACCTCCAGGTCCACGCCATGCAGGATGTGATAGGCCCCGATGTGGGTGTGCACGCCCTTGAGGCTGAGCAGTGGCGCTGCGCTCATGCGGCCTCCGCGCTCACGGGGGCAGTGCCCAGATAGGCCTGCTGCACCACGTCCGATGCGATGACGGTGGCGGGCTCGCCATCGGCCACCAAGGCGCCGTTGTGCAGCACGATGATGCGGTCGGCCAGCTCGCGCACCACGTCCATCTTGTGCTCGACCAGCAGGATGCAGCGGTCGCGCCGCGCTTTGAGTGCGCGGATGAGGTCCAGGATCACTGGCACCTCATCCACGCTCATGCCCGCCGTGGGTTCGTCGAACATGTAAACCTTGGGGTCCAGGGCCATCAGCACGGCCACTTCCAATTTGCGCTGGTCGCCGTGCGGCAGGCTGGCCGCCGGCATGTCGCGCTTCTCCAGCAGGCGCACGGTCTGCAATATGCTGCGCGCCTCTTCCAGCCAGTCTTGACGGTCAGACCAAATCGCCCAGGCATTCAGGCCGCCGCCCGCACGGGCCTGCACCGCCAGGCGCACGTTTTCTTGCACGCTGAGCGAAGGAAAGAGCTGGGTGAGCTGAAAGGCCCGGCCCAGCCCCCGGCGCGTGCGCAAGGGCGCAGGCAAGGCCGTGATGTTCATGCCATCCAGCCACACCTCCCCTTCGCTGGCCGGCAGTTGGCCCGAGATCAGGTTGAAATAGGTCGTCTTGCCCGCGCCATTGGGGCCGACGATGGCGGTCAAGCTGCCTGGCGCAAAAGCGCAGGAGACATGGTCCACCGCCACATGGCCGCCAAAGCGGATGGTGAGGTCGCGGGTTTCAAGCACGTTCAAACATCAACGTTTGTTGCGGATGGGCACGTTCATTTCTTCGGGCTTGATCTCGCGCACCAGCTCCGGCACGCCCCACGCAAACGCCGGGTCCACCTTGATCTTGAAGTGGTACATGCTTTGCAGGGCTTGGTGGTCTTCTTTGCGGAAGGTCATCTTGCCCTTGGGCGTCTCAAAGCCCATGCCCTCCATGGTGCTGATGAGCTTGTTGGTCGTGGTGTCGCCCTGGGTTTTCTTCAGCGCCTCGACCACGGCAATGGCGGCCGTCATGCCACCGGCCGTGAAGAAATCGGGGGGTTGCTTGAACTGCTTGTAGTGGTTGGCCACCAGCCATTCATTCACCGGGTTCTTGGGGATGCCGAAGTAGTAGTAGGTCGCCCCTTCCATGCCGGGGAACTGCTTGTAGGACGCCATCGCCGGCAGGATGTTGCCGCCCGTGGCAATCTCGATGCCGTAACGCTTCAAATCGAGATCAGCGATCTTGAAAGGGTTGCCACCACCGCCCGCCCAGATCACCCAGATCACCTTGCGGCCGGGCTTGTCCTTGAGCGCGTCGATCAGGCGCTGGGCGCCGGCGGTGAAGTCGGTCGTGGTGGTCGGCAGGTATTCTTCATGGACGATCTTGGCGGTCTTGACGGCTTCCTTGAAGGCCTTCACGCCGTCGCGCCCAAAGGCGTAGTCCTGCGCCAAGGTGGCGATGGTCACACCGGCTTTGTCCAACGCCACGGCATTGGAGATGGCGTCTTGGCTGCTGTTGCGGCCAGTGCGGAAGATGTACTTGTTCCACTTCTCGCCGGTGATGGAGTCGGCCACGGCCGGCTCCACCAACAAGATCTTTTTGTACTCTTCGGCCACCGGCAGCATGGCCAGGGCCACGCCCGAGGAAGTGGGGCCGACGGCCAAGTCAGCCTTGTCATCGGAGTAGGCGGCCGCCAGCAGGTTCTTGCCCAGGTCCGGCTTGCCTTGGTCATCCTTCTCAATGACCACCAGCTTCTTGCCCGCCACCATCATGGTGCCGCCCGTGGCGTACTCCAAGCCCATCTTGAAGCCCAGCGCGGTCTGCTTGCCATAGGCTTCCAAGGGGCCGGTCTTGCTGTGGATGTGGGCGATGCGGATCTCGCCATCGGCCGCCTGCGCGGTGCGCGGAAGCAGGCTCAAGGCTGCCGCACTCACGGCCAACAAGGAGGCAGCCGCCAGCAAAGTGCGGCGCTGAGGGGCGCGGCGAACCGCCAACGCAGTGGGTGCAACACGGGTCATGAGCGAGGTCTCCTCGATAGGGGTGGAGTCCCACTTGCAACGCCCATGCCATCTCGGCCACAGCCTCGGGTAAACACGGGCTTTTGGGGGCTCCAGGGGCTCAATCTGGACGTTTTGACCCGCTTTATGGGGGCGACCCTGCGGGCGCGCGACGCAGCCACTCGGTCCACGCCGCCCGAAGTGACTAATAGTCAGACACTGATCGTCTGATCATCAGACATTTGGCTGCCAGCCAGGTTTGCTCGCCATCTTTTCGTACAGAGTGGCGCGGGCAATGCCCAGCAGCTTGGCAGCCGCCTGCTTATTGCCGCCGGTCTGCGCCAAGGCCTGGGCGATATAGGCCGCCTCCAACTCGGCCACTGCTGCAGGCAAGGTCTTGTGCCCAACCTCCGCCGGCAGCATCAACGCAGCAGCCTGGTGCTGCGGGGCTGTGCTGATGGGGCCTGGCTGAAGTCCGGGCAGCGCCTGCTGCAGGTCACCGACATTCAGGGTCATGCCGTCGGACATCAGCGCAGCCTGCTCCAGCACATTGCGCAGCTCTCGCGCATTGCCGGGCCAAGCGTGCTGCGCCAAGGCGGCCAGAGCCTCGGCGCTCAAGCTCTTGTGCGGCATGTGGCTGCGGCGGGCAATGTCATCCAGCAAGTGTTCGGCCAAGGCGTCGAGATCAGCCACCCTTTCGCGCAAGGGCGGCAGGCGCAAGGGCAGCACATTCAAGCGATAGAAGAGGTCAGCCCGGAACTGGCCCGCTGCCACCATGGCCGGCAGGTCGCGGCTGGTGGCAGCGATGACGCGCACATTGATGCGCTCGACCCGGTTGCTACCCAGCGGCTCGACCTCTTGCTCTTGCAGCACGCGCAAGAGCTTGGCCTGCACCGCCATGGGCATGTCGCCAATCTCATCCAAGAACAAGGTGCCGCCATCGGCCAACTTGAACTTGCCGCTGCGCCCCTTGCGGTCGGCGCCGGTGTAGGCCCCGGGCGCCACACCAAAGAACTCGGCCTCCAACAAGCTGTCAGGGATGGCGGCGATGTTGATGCCCACAAAGGGCTTGCTGGCCCGACCGCTGGCCGCATGAATGGCCTGGGCCATCAGCTCTTTGCCGGTGCCGGTTTCACCCAAGAGCAAGACCGTGGCGTCGCTGCTGGCGGCCCGGCGCGCGGTGCGCTTGACCTCCATCACCGCCGGGCTTGTGCCAATGAAGCTGGCGATCGTGTATTTGGGGCGGCGGTTCTTGACCTGCTCGGCCGCCAAAAGGCGCTGGGCGTCCTCCAGGTCTTGCTGCAATTGGCTGAACTTCAGCATCAAGGGCTGCAGCGTGGTTTCGTGGTGCTCGCCATGGTTGGCAAACACCAGACCCACCGCGCCAATCACTTGGCCGCTGTCATCGCGCAGCGGCAGGCGGCTGACCAAGAAGGTGCCGGCTCGGTTGGTCAGCAAATCCACCAACATGGGCTGGCCGGTTTCCAGCACCTGCACCATCAGGGTGTTGGGCACCACCTCTTCGACGGGCTTGCCCACAAACTCGTCTTCATGCTCAAAGCCCAGCGCGGGCAAAAAGCGTTTGTAGCCTTCGCTGATCCAGACGATGCGATGCCGCTTGTCGACCACCAACATGCCCAGGGCGGCCTGGGCAAAGGTGTCGAACATGCTGCGGGCAGCAAGCTTCAGGACTTCATCGGCATCGCGCAGCAGCGCGGCGGCAGAGGGTTTGAGCGGCATGGTGCGAGTGTACGAAATCCGTACACTCGGCCGTCTTCAGTCCCTCAAGCCTCGGCCGCAGCGGACTCGAGCGGCTCTTTAAACAAGGCCAAGTCGCGCACGTTCTTCTGGACGGCGACAGCCCCGAACAGGCTCAGCAGGAAGGACATGGCGTAGAAGCCTTTTTCGCTGCTGGCCAAGGGGCGTTCCACAGGCCAACGGTGAGCAAGCTGACGGCCATGATCAGCGCGACCCAGCACAGGCTGAAGTACATGCTGGTGACAGGGATGCCTTCCAAGCGATCACGCACGGACTTTTGCAGTGAGACCGCCGCAAACAGGCCAAACATCAGCAGGGTGAAGTAGTAGCCCTTTTCATTGAGCTGCATGGCATCGGCATTCCAGAGGCCCATCAGATAAACCACGGCGCCAATCAATAAAGCGGCCCATGAGGCACCGACAAAAGCGGTCGTGGGTCGAGACAAGGTAGGTTTCATGCGCGCTCCTCAATATGGGCTGTTTGCAGGGACCATGCCCCGCGTAAGCGCACATGGCCACTGGCTCCCGTATCAGGAGCAGGCGCGATTGTCTCAGGCTCTGCAGGCCGCACCAGCGGCAGCAACACGGGCTGAGGCTGCAGCAGCGACCGCGCTGCGGTGATGAAGATCCATGCCAAGGTGGTGATCACCGTCAACCAAAACAGGATCAGCAAGCCCGTCGTTAAATTCACCATGTGGTCTGCCTCCCCGGCTCATTTTTGTGGTGATGGGCGGATGCTATGCCGACTCCACAATTTGTCGCAATTCCCGCTTAGGGGGGTGTCAACCCTTGGATTTCGTGCTTGGCCCTACCGCCGCGGGTGTGCGGCGGGGCATCCATAGAGGGGGTTGAGGGCTCGGAGACTTGACGGCGCGGCGCCTGCCCGGCTCAGGGAAACCCCTGCTGTAATTCTGTAATTACAGAATTATTCTCTGCTCATGTCCCTGACTTCTCCCCTGCGCGGCACCTCTTTGCACGACTCCGTGGCAGACCGGCTGCGAGCCATGGTGTTCGAGCGCCACCTAGAGCCCGGTGCCTGGATTGACGAGCTGGCCCTGGCCAGCGCCTGGCAAATCAGCCGCACCCCTTTGCGCGAAGCGCTCAAGGTCTTGGCCGCCGAGGGCCTGGTTGAGCTGGTGCCCCGGCGCGGCTGCCGGGTGATGGAGCTGAGTGATGCGGATGCCGAGCAGCTCTTTCCTGTGATGGCCATGCTCGAAGGCCGCTGCGCTCACGAGGCCACACAGCGCGCCACTGCGGCCGACCTGGCGGAACTCAGGCGCCTGCACCAAGTGCTGGAGCAGCACGCCGCCGCCAATGACCGCGAAGGCTATTACGCCGCCAATCACGTCTTCCACAGCCAGGTGCAAGCCCTGGCGGCCAACCGCTGGTTAGACCGCGTCTGTGGCGACTTGCGCAAGTTCCTGCGCCTGTGGCGCGGCCGGCAGTTGGCATTGCCCGGCCGCATGGAGGCCTCGATCAATGAACACCGCGTCCTGCTGGATGCCATTTTGCAGGGCGATGCGCCGCGGGCCGAGCGCGCCATGCACGACCACCTGATGGCCCAATGGGCGGCCCTGAAAGCCCTGCAACGCTTGGAAGCAAAGGGCGCGCCTCATGCTGCCTGAACTCAGCCGTATGGCAAGGCGCTTGACGCCGCAACCCCCCATCGCCCGGGGCAAAGACCGTGCACTCACAGCCCTCGTGCGCGAATGCCACCGCCTGCTGTCCGAGCAAGGTGTGGCCAACGGTGTCGCCCTGGCGCAAGGCTTGTTGCAGCGCTTGAGCAGCTTGGCGGACGAGCAGGCGCCGGCCTTCTTCAAAGCACTGGCGGAGGACTTCAACCCCAACCCCGCAGAGGTGCTGACGCGCGCCCAAGCCTATGCCCACAGTGCGACAGCGTCGAACTTGATGGCTCTGTCTGAAGCGGCTGAGCCCCCGCGCCAAGAGCTGCTGCGGCGCCTGAACAAAGCGCCCGGCGGCACGGCGGCCATCGTGCGCCTGCGCCAACGCCTGCTCAAGCTGCTGCCCAAGCACCCCGAGCTGCAAGCCGTGGAAGCCGACCTGCTGCACCTGCTGTCGAGTTGGTTCAACCCGGGCTTTTTGCAACTGGTGCGGGTGGACTGGAACACGCCAGCCCAACTCTTGGAGCAAGTGATCCGCCATGAGGCGGTGCACGAAATCGATGGCTGGGACGACCTGCGCCGCCGCCTGCAGCCCGACCGCCGCTGCTTTGCCTTCTTTCACCCCCAACTGCCGGACGAACCCCTCATCTTTGTGGAGGTGGCCCTGCTGCCCGAGATGCCCGGTGCCATCGCGCCCCTGATCGACAAAGCCAGCCCGACCCTGGCCCCTTCGCAGTTCAAAGTAGCCACCTTCTACTCCATCAGCAACTGCCAGCCGGGCCTGCGCGGGGTGTCGCTGGGCAATTTCTTGATCAAGCGCGTGGCGCAAGAGCTGCAACGCGAGCTGCCCCAGCTGAAGACCTTTTGCACGCTCTCGCCCATTCCCGGCTTCATGGCCTGGCTGCAACAGGGCCGGCTGGACGACAGCCTAGCGCCCCTGAGCAAAGCCGTGGCCCAACGATTGCGGCTCGCGCATCAGCAGGTGCACGAGGCCTGTGCGGGAGAGCTTTCAAGACTGACGCAGGCGGACACCTTGCCCACCCTGCCCGCGGAGCTGCAGGATGCATTGCACCGACTGTGCGCCCACTATTTGGTGCACGTCAGCCCGCAGCCCCACGGCGACCCGGTAGCGCGCTTTCATCTGGACAACGGCGCCCGGCTCGAACGCATCAATCCCCAGGGAAACCTCTCAGCCCGCGGCCGCGCACAAGCGGCCGGGATGATGGTCAACTATTTGTACGACCTCGCGCACATCGAAGCGCGCCATCAAGCCTTCACCCAAGGTGAGGTGGCGCATGCCCGTGCGGTGAGCCGCTTGCTGTAACCACAACCATACCGGAGACACCATGAACCAGACCTTTGCCCTCACCCGCCGTGCGCTGCTTGCGGCCATCAGCCTGGGCCTGGCCGCCATGGCGCAGGCACAAACTTGGCCGACCAAGCCCGTGACCTTTGTCGTGCCCTTCCCGGCCGGGGGCGGCACGGACGCCTTTGCGCGCCCGCTGACCGCCGTGCTCAGCAAGCAGATGGGCAAGCAGGTGATCATCGACAACAAGGGCGGCGCGGGCGGCACGCTGGGGGCCTCATTGGCGGCCAAAGCAGCTCCGGATGGCTACACCTTTTTCATGGGTGCCGTGCACCATGCGATTGCCCCGTCGATGTACCCCAAGCTGGACTACAACATTGAGTCTGACTTCATCCCGGTGGGCCTGATCTCCAGCGTGCCCCAAGTGATTGTGGTCAACCCACAGCGCGTGCCCGCGACCGACCTGAAGGGCTTTTTGGACTATGTGCGCAAGAACCCGGGCAAGCTGAACTACGGCTCGGCCGGCAACGGCACCTCGCACCACTTGGCCGGTGAACTGTTCAAGCTGCAAACCCAAACCTTCATCACCCACATCCCCTATCGCGGCGCGGGCCCCGCCCTGCAAGACCTGATCGGCGGCCAAGTCGATGTGATGTTCGACGGCCTGGGCTCCTCGGCCACCCACATCAAGAACGGCCGCATCAAGGCCCTGGCCGTGGGCAGCGACAAGCGCGCGCCTGGGTTCCCGGACGTGCTCACCGCCGCTGAAGGCGGTGTGCCCACCTACCAAGTGGCCACTTGGTATGGCCTGTGGGCACCCAAGGGCACGCCCAAGGAGGTGGTGGCGCAGATGCAGGCCGAGCTCAAGAAAGCCTTGAACTCCGACGAGTTGAAAAACACCTGGACAGGCCTGGGCACCAGCACGCCCAACCTGTGGGGCGACGACTTCGGCAAGTTTGTGAGCAGCGAAGTCAAGCGTTGGGCCAGCGTGGTCAAGGCCTCGGGCGCCAAGCTGGATTGAGCCACGGAGCACGCATGGCTGGATCGGTGACCCTGAGCGCGACGGATGCCCAAGGCATTCGCCGCCTGACTTTGTCCAACCCGGGCAAGCTCAACGCACTGGATGTGCAGATGTGGCGGCAATTGCGCGAGGCCGCTCAAGACCTGCAGCAAGACGCGCACACCCGCGTCGTCATTGTCTGCGGCGAGGGCGGCACGTTTGTGGCCGGAGGCGATATCGAGGAGTTCCCTCAATTTCGCTTTGAGCCGACCACACTGGCGCACTTTCATGAGGACATCGTCGCGCCCGCCCTGTGGGCCTTGGCCGCCTGTGATGTGCCCTTGATCGCCCAAATCGACGGCGCGTGCGTGGGCGGGGGGCTGGAGATTGCCGCTTGCTGCGACCTGCGCCTGTGCGGCAGCAGCAGCCGCTTCGGCGTGCCGATTGCCAAGCTGGGCTTTCCGATGGCGCCGGCCGAGATCGAGATCGTGGCGCGCGTGGTGGGTGCGACCGTGCTGCGCGAATTGCTGCTGGAAGCCCGCGTGCTCGGCGCAGACGAGGCTTTGGCCAAAGGGCTGGTCAGCCGCGTGGTGGCTGATGAGGCCGTGGCAGCCGAGGCCCTGCGCAGCGCCCGGCACATCGCGGCCCTCTCGCCTCAAGCCATGCGGCTCAACAAACAGGCTTTGCGCCGCTTTGCCTGCGGCGAGCCCAGCACCCGTGCCGAGCGCGAGCCCCACTTTGCCTATGCCCCCAGTGCAGAGCACCGCGAGGGCTTGGCCGCTTTCAACGAGAAGCGCCCAGCGCGCTTTTAACTGTCTATTTAAGCAGGCTGAACTGAGATGAATGCCAACTTGTTTTGCGCCCTGCGCGCTGCCTTTCCCGAAGACCTGAACGCCACCGCCATTGAAACCGGCGATGGCCCAGGCGCCCCGCTCTACTACACCTGGGGCGACCTGGAACGTGCCACCGCACGCCTGGCCAATCTGCTGGACTCTTTGGGCCTGCCGGCGGGAAGCCGCATTGCGGTGCAAACCGAGAAGAGCGTCGAGGCCTTGGTGCTGTACTTGGCCGTGCTGCGGGCGGGCCATGTGTTCTTGCCTCTGAACACCGCCTATCAAGCGGCTGAAATCGAATACTTCATTGGCAACGCCGAGCCGGCCGTGGTGGTGTGCTCACCGCACAACTTCACCTGGATCAGCCGCCTGGCCTTCAAGGCCGGCACCCAGCATGTCTACACCCTGGATGAGCAGCGCGGCGGCACCTTGCTGGACCGCGCGAGCTTCCATGCAGACACCCACACACCCGCCGTGAAGCAGCCCGATGACCTGGCGGCCATCCTCTACACCAGCGGCACCACGGGGCGCAGCAAGGGTGCGATGCTGAGTCACCGCAATTTGCTCTCCAACGCGCAAGTGCTCAAAGACTATTGGGGCTGGCGCGCTGACGATGTGCTGATCCATGCCCTGCCCATCTTCCATGTGCATGGCCTGTTTGTGGCCTCGCACGGCGCCTTGCTGGCCGGCGCCAAGATGATCTGGTTTGCCAAGTACGACCCCAAGGCCGTGCTGGCCCGCTTGCCTGAAGCCACCGTCTTCATGGGCGTGCCCACGCTCTACGTGCGCTTGTTGGGCGAGAAGGGTTTGAACAAGGCTGCCTGCGCCAAGATGCGGCTCTTCATCAGCGGCTCGGCCCCCTTGTTGATCGAGACCTTCCAAGCCTGGCAGCAGCGCACCGGACACACCATCTTGGAGCGCTATGGCATGAGCGAAACCGTGATGCTGACCTCCAACCCCTACCGCGAGCAAGATGGCCCCCGCAAAGGCGGCACGGTGGGCTTCCCACTGCCCGGCGTGGGCCTGCGGGTGCAAGATGACGCCGGCCAAGCCTTGCCTGCGGGCGAGATCGGCGGCATCCAGGTCAAGGGCCCGAATGTCTTTGGCGGCTACTGGCGCATGCCCGAGAAAACCAAAGAAGAATTCACCGCCGATGGCTGGTTCAAAACCGGCGATGTGGGGCGCGTCGATGCTGAGGGCTACGTCACCATCGTCGGCCGCAGCAAAGACCTGATCATCACTGGTGGCTACAACGTCTACCCGGCTGAGGTCGAAGGCTTCATCAATGACATGGCCGGTGTCGCAGAGAGCGCCGTCATCGGCGTGCCCCACCCCGACTTTGGCGAAGCCGTGATCGCCGTGCTGATTGCCAAGCCTGGCGCCGCTTTGGACAGCGCCGCCATCGTGGCCGCCTTGAAGTCCCAGATCGCGAACTTCAAGGTGCCCAAGAAGGTGTTTGTGCTGGACGAGCTACCGCGCAACACCATGGGCAAGGTGCAAAAGAACCTGCTGCGCGAGCAGTTCAAGGCACTTTTCACGGCTTGAGCCTCGCCAGATTAGGGGGCCAGTGTCCTTAGGGATATAGCAGCGGGCTTGGCGGCCAACATAATCGAGCGGCACCTACCCTTGACGGTAGGCCACCCAAAGCCGCCCCGCCCACAAGGCGGGGCCTCGGTCCCGACCTGCTGGAGACACCCATGAAAAAAACTGTTCTGCTCAGCGCCCTGCTGAGTGCTTTCTTTGCGCTGAGCCCCACCGCGGCCTCGGCCCACGGTGACACTGACCATCTGATGTCGCAAGAAATGGCAGCGGACAACATCTTCCGCGTGTATTTCCCCGACGAGGCCACCGGCCGCAAAGCCGCCATCACCTTCCACAACCAGATGCTGGAGTCGCACTGGAAGGCTGGCTACTTGGTGATGCAGTTGGATGCCGAGGACATCGCCAAGCTCAAGGCCTTTAACTTCCGCATTGAGCGCGACGCCGCCTTCATCGCCAAGCGTAATGAGTTCTTGAGCCGCTTGCGGGCCGCAGGCACCCCCAGCTTGCTGGGCAAGGCCGCAGCAAACCGTGCCGCCTCGGGCGATGTCAGCATTCAGTCCATCCCGGGCTACGCCTGCTACGAAACGGTGGAAGAGACTTTCGCAGCGGCTGAAGGCTTCACCACCACCTACCCCAGCTTGGCCGAGTGGAAAGATGTGGGCGACAGCTGGCAGAAGACCCAAGGCCTGGGCGGCTATGACATCAAGGTGCTCAAGCTCACCAACAAGAACACCACGGGCCCGAACGGCGCCGCCAAGCCCATCTTGTTTGTGAACTCGGCGATCCATGCACGCGAGTACACCACCGCCGCACTGACCCTGGCCTTTGCCCGCCAACTGGTCGAAGGCTACGGCAGCAATGCTGACGCGACCTGGATCCTGGACCACCATGAAGTGCACCTGATGCTGCACACCAACCCGGACGGCCGCAAGAAGGCAGAGACGGGCCTGTCTTGGCGCAAGAACACCAATCAAAACTACTGCGGCGCCACCAGCAACAGCCGCGGTGCAGACCTCAACCGCAACTTCACCTTCAGCTGGAACAGCACCGGCGGCTCGGGCTCCAGTGGCAATGGCTGCGCTGACACCTATCGTGGCCCATCGGCAGGCTCAGAGCCGGAAACCCAAGCGATTGAAGGCTATGTGCGCAGCCTGTGGCCCGACCGCCGTGGCCCCGCCAAGACCGATGCCGCACCCGTCGACACCAGCGGCATTCACTTGGACATCCACAGCTACAGCGAGTTGGTGCTGTGGCCCTGGGGTGACACCAAGACGGTGGCGCCCAATGGCATCGCCTTGCAAACCCTGGGCCGCAAGTTTGCCTTCTTCAACGGCTATCTGCCTGAACAGTCGATTGGCCTCTACGCCACGGACGGCACCTCGGACAGCGTCTCCTACGGTGAGTTGGGCGTGGCGGCGTTCACCTTTGAGTTGGGCACTTCTTTCTTCCAGAGCTGCACCACCTACGAAAGCACCATCAAGCCCAAGAACCTGCCGGCACTGATGTATGCCGCCAAGGTGGTGCGCACGCCGTATCAAACCCCGGCCGGCCCGGACGTGACCGTGCTCAAACTGAGCAACAAGGCTGCGACCACGGGCGTCAAGGCAGGCACCCCCGTGACGGTCACCGCCACGGCCGTGGACACCCGCTACAGCGCCCGCAAAGGCACGGAGCCCACCCAAGCCATTGCGGCGGCCGAAGCCTATATCGACACGCCGCCCTGGATGCCCGGCGCCACCCCTGTGGCCTTGACCGCCAAGGACGGCAGCTTCAATGCCAGCACCGAGATCGCCACGGGCTCGCTCAACACCACCGGCTTGGCCAAGGGCAAACACATGGTGTTTGTGCGCGGCAAGGATGCTGCAGGCAACTGGGGCGCCATCACCGCCTCCTTCTTGGTCATCAAGTAAGGCAAAGGCTTGAACGCCCGCGGGCGTTCTGACCCACAATGGGGCCGAACGGTGCGAATCGTTCGGCCCTTTTTACCGGTGGAGTCTGAATGCTCTGGTGTGCGCGAGCGCTGTGCGGCTTGACGGGCTTGGTCTGGGCTCAGGCAGCGTGCAGCTTGAGCCCCGAGAACTTGGCCGAGGTGCTGAAGCAATGCCCGGCCAAGCCTGACCACGCCTGCCATGCGCTGGTTGAAGCTCAGGTCTTGGCACGTGCACCGCAGGGCCAAGTCAGCCGCCAAGGGCCGCGTCTGAGCCTGCTGCATCGGCGCGGCAAAGCCCTGGTGCTGGACGATGCGTTGAGTGACCCCGCTCATGCGCTGCGGCATGTCTACCTGGGTGAGTTGGGCATCACCGACCTGCAATTGGTGCGCACGGTCGGCCCTGCTGCACCGCAAGCGCTGCTGCTGGTGGCCGAAAGCGGCCAGCCCCCCATGGCCGCAGACGATGTGCCCTGGCCCGCACCGGGTGGGCGCTTGGTGGTGGTCGTGGCCCCCCGCAGCGTGACCCTTTGGCTGCGCACCGCCTTACGGTGGACCCAGGCCTTTCGCTATGAGCCCCCAGCCGGAGTGCGCCTGAGCTTCAAGGGCTGGCGCGGCGATGGTGGGGCGGTGCGGATGGATTGGCAGTGGCAGCGTGGCGGCTCGCCGTGCACGCCCATCGGCGCCACTGCAGGCCAAGTGCAATTGCGTGACGGGCCTTACGGCTGGGAGATCACCCCGGAGCTGCCCTTGCGCTGCCCCTAGGAGCGTGGGTGCCCAGAACGCTTACTCTTCGTCTTCGTCGTCGTTATTGACGTTGTTCTGGGGCTGCCCCGGCACCTGGCCGGCTTGCAGCGGCAAACCAGGCCGAGGCACGCCTTGAGCACCAGGCTGGCCAGGGAAGCCACCCGGCATGCCCATGGGTCGGCCTGCCGGCATATTGACAGCGCCAGCGCCTGCAGCGGCCAGTTGCTCGGGCTCGGGCAGGCTTAACTCCATGGACGACGGGCCCCCTTTGGGCCCCAAGCGAACCAGACGCTTCTCGACGGCCAACAAGGTCAGGTCGTCGATCACCACAGAGCCCGTCTTAAAAGCTTTGGCAGGCTGGCCATCAATGGCAATCAGGGCCACACCTTGAGAGGACATGGCCGCACCGCGGGGTGCCACCACGCCCAGAAGGGCAAAGCGCTCACTGCCTGCAGGCGCAGGCTCAGCGTCACCGTCGCCCTCGTCGTCAGAGGCTCCCAACAGGCGCGCCAGATCGCCCACCTGCAGGACTGGTCGCGTGGGCAGTTGAACCTGATCGGGCAGCGCGGGCGCCTGCGCGAAGAGTTTCACCCCCCAGAACAGAGCACTCGCCATCGCCAGTGCCCAGACGAGGAAGCTTAATAATCTAGAAGCCATGCGGCGATTATGATGGAAGCCACCCGCAGCGCACTGCAAGAACTCACCTCTTTACCCCCCCAAAACATCATGCGAGACCTCCGCCCCACCCGATTGGCCCTTGCCGTGCAACGCGGCTTCACCTTGATTGAGTTGATGGTGGTGCTGGTCATCATTGGCGTGCTGGCTGCCTTGATCGTCCCGAATGTGCTGGACCGCGCCGACGACGCCCGTGTGACCGCCGCCAAAACCGACGTGGGCAACTTGATGCAAGCGCTGAAGCTTTACAAGCTGGACAACCAGCGCTACCCCACGGCCGAGCAAGGCCTGGAAGCGCTGAAGGCCAAGCCCACCGCCGGCCCCATCCCCGGCAACTGGAAGCCCTATGTGGAAAAGCTGCCCACCGACCCTTGGGGCCGCCCTTACCAATTTGCTAACCCAGGCGTGAATGCCGAGATCGACGTGTTCAGCTACGGCGCCGACGGCCAGCCCGGCGGTGAAGGCAAAGACGCCGACATCGGCTCTTGGCAATAAGCCGCGTCCCCTTGGCCCGGCCACACCGACCACGCCAACGCGGCTTCACCTTGTTGGAGCTGATGATGGTGGTCGCCATGTTGGCGGTGGTGGCCAGCATGGCGGCACTGGCCTTGCGCGACGGCAACGCCAGCAAGCTCGAAGAGGAAGCGGCCCGCTTGGCCGCGCTGCTCGAAGGCGCACGGGCTCACTCTCGCACCCAAGGCTCTGAAGTGCGTTGGCAAGCGCGCGCCGCTGAGGGCGACCAGCCCAGCGGCTTTGTCTTCACCGGCCTGTCTGAGAAAACCCAGATGCCCAAGAACTGGCTGGACGCCCGCACACAAGGCCAGGTGGTGGGGGCGCCTCTGTTGCGCCTCGGCCCCGAGCCCTTTATTGGCGCACAGCGCGTGCTGCTGCGCTTGGAAGACCGCCAGTTGCTGCTGGCCACCGACGGCATGGGGCCCTTCACCGTGGTGCTGGAGCCGGAGCCCGGCAAGCTGCTGCAACCATGAAGCGCGTCCGACGTCCCTTCAGCCTGGGCTTCTCCTTGGTCGAGGTGCTGGTCGCCGTGGCCATCGTCGCGATTGCCCTGGCCGCGGGCGGCCGGGCGGCTGGCGCCCTGCTCGACAACTCGCAGCGCCTGAGCGACGTCACGGCCGCCCAGTGGTGTGCTGAAAACCACCTGGTCAACTTGAAGCTCACCCGCTACTTTCCCGATGTGGGCGAAAGCAATAGCGTCTGCCCCCAACTCGGTCGCGAATACAAGCTCAAGGTCCTGGTGCGGCCGAGTTTCAACCCCAACTTCCGCATCGTCGATGCGGGCGTGGCCGATGCCCAAGGCGTGCCCTTGGTGCGGCTATCAGCCATCATTCCGCGTTACTGATGGTCCGCCACCACCTGCCCCTGCCCCCGCGCGGCTTCACCTTGGTCGAGGTGTTGGTGGCCCTGTTCATCATGGCCGTGCTGGCTGGCATGGCCTGGCAAGGCATAGACGGGCTGGTGCGCACCCGCGATGGCGCCCAGGCCAACTCAGAAGCCAGCCTGCGCCTGGGCAATGTCCTGGCACAGTGGGAACAAGACTTGGCCCATCTGCAGCCTGGCCCCGCCGCGCCAGCCCTGAAGTTTGACGGCGCGGCCCTGCGCATGACGCGGCGCTACGGCGAAGGCGTGCAATTGGTGATGTGGACGCTGCAAGACCAAAAGCTCTACCGTTGGACCTCGCCGCCGTCGAGCCGAGTGGGCGAGCTGCAAGAGTGGTGGATTCGCAGCCAGCAATGGACAGCGGTGCAGAAAGACGCCTTGGTGATGCTGCCTCAGGCCAGCGCCTGGCAGGTCTACTTCTTTCAGCAAGGCGACAACAACTGGAGCAATGCGCAGTCCAGCGGCAATGTGAATGCCCCTAACGCGCCGCAGCCGCCGGCCTCAGGCGCCTCTGCACCGAACGCCGACGACGGTGACGACGAAACCCTGCCCATCGGCGTGCGCTTGTTGCTGACCGTGCCGCAAGGCTCACTCACCCGCGACATTCAAGTTCGCCCCGCCGGATGAAGCACCGCCCTGCCCCTCGCCGCCAACGCGGCGCCGCCTTGTTGATGGCCATGCTCATCGTGACCTTGGTCACGACGCTGGCCGCCGGCATGGTCTGGCAGCAGTGGCGCGCCATCGAGGTCGAAGGTGCCGAGCGCGCCCGCTCCCAGGCCAGTTGGCTGATTGAAGGCACCACCGACTGGGCCCGCCTGATCCTGCGGGAGGACTCGCGCGGCAGCGGCGGCAAAGCCAATGTGGACAGCCCTGATGAAAACTGGGGCATCCCGCTGCGCGATGTGAAGCTGTCCGACTTTTTGGCGGCTGACAAGAACAACGTGGCCGACTCCAGCGGGATCGAGGCCTTGCTCTCGGGCCAGATCACCGATGCGCAAGGGCGCTTCAACCTGCGCAATTTGGTGAATGACGATGAGGCCGCCGCCGTCACGCAACTGCGGGCTTTCAAGCGCCTCTGCGATGCGCTGGGCCTGCCCGGTGACACGGCCGTCAAAGTGGCACAAGGCCTGAATGGCGCCAACACGGAGCAAGACAGTGGCACCGCGGCCTCGCCGGACACCCCCTTGCCGCCCCATCGCATCGAGCAACTGTCTTGGTTAGGGCTGGACCCCGAAGCCATCAAGCGCCTGGCGCCCTTTGTGGTCTTGCTGCCCACCGCCACGCCAGTGAATGTCAACAGCGCCAGCCCCGAAGTCTTGGTCGCGGCCATCGAGGGCTTGGACCGCGGCATGGCCGACCGGCTGCTGCGCGCCCGCCCTGCGGGAGGCTATGACACGCTAGACGCGGTACAGAAACAACTGCCTGAGAAAATCAAGCTCAACCAGCAGGTCAGCATCGCCTCCACCCATTTCGAGATCGACGGCGAGCTGCGCTACGACCAATACGTGCTGCGGGAACGCAGCTTGGTACAACGCCGAGGTTTGGAGGTCATCGTGCTTCGTAGGGAAAGACTCCCCCCAGAATAAGCCCCGCCCAGCGCCGTGGCGCCTCAGGCACAGGCCACAATACTGCGTCTCCCGACGGCCGCATGCCTTGCGGCCCTGCTGTCATCCTCATGTCCACACTGATCGTCCTGCTGCCCGAACAGCCCCGCCTCCAGGCTTCACAGGCGGATGTCCCCCTGCCCAGGGCCGATTCAGCCCTGCACTTTGTCTTGACGGCTGATGGTCAGCAGGTGCTGCAGCGCGGCTTGGCGGCCGTGGCCGACTGGCCCAAAGCCGACGCCCTGGTGGCGGTGGTGCCGATTGGCGACGTCGCCTGGCACCGCCTCAGCGCCCCCAAAGCCCCGGCCGGCAAGCTGCGGGCCGCCGTCATCAGCATGCTGGAAGAAGCCGTGCTCGATGACGAGGACGACCTGCATGTGGCCCTCTCGCCTCAGTTCAAGGCGGGCGAGCCCAGCTGGGTGGCCTTGCTGAACAAGCCCTGGCTCAAAGCCCAGCTCGATGCCATTGAAGCCACCGGCCTGAGTGTGGACCGCGTGGTGCCGGCCTGGACGCCGGAAGGCCCGCCCGCCGCCCATGTCTGGCGCCGTGGTGCCGAGGCGGGTCAAGCCGGTCAAGCTTGGCTGGCCTGGCGCGACGATGACGGAGCGCTTCACCTGCCGCTGGCCAGCGAGGCCGTACGCTTGCTGCTGGCCCGCCAGCCCGCGGATCAGAACGTGGCCTGGACCGCCAGCCCCGACGGCGCCGAAGAAGCCGCCCGCTGGGCCGGTGATGCGCTGGCCACCCAATCCGCCGACCAGCAACTGCTGGCCGCGGCGCGCAGCGACTGGAACCTGCGCCAATTCGACCTGACCGCCCGCCATCGCGGCAGCCGCATGGCCACCGAGAGCTGGCGCCTGTTTTGGCATGGCGAGAACTGGCGCTGGGTGCGCTGGGGCTTGATCGCCCTGGTTGCCGTGCAATTGGTCGGTGGGCGGCTGTGGGCTTGGCAGCAGGAGAAAGCCTTGGCGCAGAAAAGCGCAGCCCGCACGCAAATTGTCCAAAAGACCTTCCCGCAGATCCGTGCGGTGCGCGAGCCCCTGGCGCAAATGCAGCGTGAGGTGGAGCAAATGCGCAGCGCGGCCGGCCGGCCGGGTGACGCCGACCTGGAGCCGCTGCTGCAAGCCGCTGACACGGCATGGCCGCCCTCACGCGGTGCGGCGGACAACCTGATGTTCGAGCCGGGCAAGCTGGTCATCGTCAGCGCAGGCTGGACACCGCAAGAGGTCGATGGCTTTCGCGAGCGCTTGCGGCCTCTGGGCTACCAGGTGGATGACACCCAGGGCCGCTTGACCTTGACCCCCGCCAAGTTCAAGCCCAATCCCGCCGCGGCAGGTGCCCCCCCGGCCTTGCCCAAACCAGCAGCAGTCGCCGCTCCCAGCCCACTGTCGCCACCGGCCGCGGTCCCAGGCGCGCGGCCACTGCCGGCGCCGACAACCGGGCCCGCGCCCGGCGCCGCACCGCCCGCGCCAGAGCCTCTGCAAGTGCAACCTGAACAGCAGCCGCCCTATGGTGCGGGCCAGCCCAAGGCAACGATATGAGTGAGTCCACCTCCAACAGCGCTGGCCTGGCCCAACGATGGCAGGCGCTGAACGACCGCGAACGCCACCTGGTGCTTCTGGCCGCTGCCGCCGTGAGCTTGTTGTTGGTGTGGCTTTTGGTGCTCAAGCCCGTCTGGACGGTGTGGCGTGACCTGCCCGCCAAGACCCGCCAAGTCGAGGGTGAGTTGCTGCAACTGCAGCTCCTGGCCAGCGATGCCAAAGACCTCAAAGGTCAACCCACCATCAGCCCCGCCCAGGCCCAAGAAGCCCTCAAGGCCGCCACCGACCGCCTGGGCGCTCATGGCAAGCTGGCCATCGTGGGCGACCGCGCCACGCTCACCTTGATCGATGCATCACCGACCGAGTGGCGCACTTGGCTGGCCGAGGTCCGCGCGGGCGCTCGCGCACGGCCCATCTCCGCACAGCTTCAACGCGGCAGCAACGGCCTGCAAGGCCAGGTTGTCGTCTCCCTGCCCACGGCCCCGTGATGACCCGCAACAGCCCGCCCCGCCGTCAGCGTGCCAGCCTTTGGGCGCTGGGTGGCGCGCTGCTGGGCGCCGTGCTGGGCGCGGTGGCGTTTGCGCCGGCAGCGTGGTTGGCCCAGGCGGTGCAGAGCGCCAGCAATGGCCGCCTGCTCCTGGCCGACGCCCAAGGCACGGTCTGGAATGGCCACGCCTTGATGGTGCTGACCGGCGGCCCCGGCAGCCGCGACGCCGCCGTGTTGCCCTCGCGCCTGGAGTGGCGCTTGGGCGCCTCTGGCCAAGGCCTCAAGCTGGACTTGGCTCAGGCTTGCTGCATGGCACCCGACGTTTCATTAACCCTGTCACCGGGCTGGGGCCAGTGGCGCGTGGGCATTCAAACCGGCGCCTCCAAAGAGATTGGCCAATGGCCTGCGGGCTGGCTGGAAGGCTTGGGCGCGCCGCTGAACACCCTGCGCCCGGCCGGGCACCTGCGCCTCAGTGCCCACGACGCCAGCGTGATGCGCAAAGGCCAAGGGGCTGCCCTGAGTGGACGCCTAGAGTTGGACCTGCTGCAAACCTCGTCGCGTCTCTCCACACTCGACCCGCTGGGCAGCTACAAGCTGACGCTGACCGGCGACCCCAGTGGTGCGACGCTGGTGAACCTGCGGACCTTGGACGGCGCGCTGCAGCTCAGCGGACAAGGCCAAGTCGATGCCAAAGGCTTGCATTTGCGCGGCGAGGCACGCGCCAGCAGCGGCCAAGAAGCCGCTTTGAATAATTTGCTGAATATCATCGGGCGGCGCAACGGCGCTGCCTCGGTACTTTCGATCGGGTGATCATGACTTCCATCTCTCGCTTCTCATCGTCTGCTGTGGCCCGTGCTGTGGCGTTCAGTCTGGCGCTCCCGCTGGTCAGCCCCACCCTGCAAGCCGCCGAGGACATGCCCCTGCCCGCCACGCGTGCCCGTGCCCCGGTGACGCTGAACTTTGCCAACGCAGAAATTGAGATGGTCTCGCGCGCCATGGGCACCATGCTGGACCGCCAGGTCTTGGTCGACCCGCGTGTGCGCGGCCAGATCAACCTGACCAGCGACAAGGCGGTGCCCCCCGCTGAAGCCTGGCGCCAATACCTGGCCGCCCTGCGGGGCCTGGGCTTCACGGTGGTGGAAAACGCTGGCCTGCTGAAAGTGGTGCCCGAGGCCGAAGCCAAGCTGCAAGCGGGCACGGTGCAGATCGGCCAGCCGCAAGCGCGAGGCGACCAAATCCTGACGCAGATCTTCAGGCTCAACCACGAGAACCCCAACAACTTGGTGCCGGTGCTGCGCCCCTTGATCAGCGCCAACAACACCATCAACGCCAACGCCGGCAACAGCACGCTGATCATCACCGACTATGCGGACAACCTGCAGCGCATGGCCAAGATCATTGCTGCGCTGGATCAGCCCGCCGTCTCGGACGTGGAGGTGGTGCCCCTCAAGCATGCGGTCGCGGCCGACATCGCCCCGCTGGTGCAGCGCCTCAGTGAAGGCGGCAGTGGCATCGTGGTGCCCGGCGCCGCACCCAGCGCCGCCGGTGGCACGCAGATCTTGATCGAGTCGCGCAGCAACTCGCTGATTGTGCGGGCCGCCAATGCTGCCAAGATGGGCCAGATCAAGGCCCTGATTGACAAGCTCGACCGCCCCACCGAAGGCGGCGGGCCCGCCGGCAAGATTTGGGTGGTCTACCTCAAGAATGCAGACGCCGTGAAGCTGGCCGAAGTGCTGCGCGCCGCCATGAGCGGTGGTGCAGGGGCGAGCAGCGGCGGCACCAGCAGCAGCAGCGGCTTGGGCACTGCGGCCAGCCGCGCCACCAATCCAGGCCTGCAGACCGGCCTGCCGCAAGGTGCGACCACCGGCCAATCGACCGGCCTCAGCGCCGCAGCCACCAGCCCGGTCACGCCGTCGGCTGGGCCGTCGACCGGGGGGCAAATCCAGGCCGACCCATCCACCAATTCACTGATCATCTCGGCGCCGGAGCCGGTCTATCGCCAACTGCGCCAAGTCATTGAGCAGTTGGACACGCGCCGCGCTCAGGTCTATGTCGAGTCGCTGATCGTCAAGGTGGATGCCAACAAGGCGGCCGAGTTTGGCGTGCAGTGGCAAAACCTGTTCGGCGACAAGGGCGACAGCACCATCTCCGGCTTGGGCACCAACTTTGGCAACTCGGGCAACAATATTCTGGACCTCTCGGCCGTGGCCGCGAATGGCCGCACCGGCGTGGGCACCTTGCTCTCCAGCGCCAATCGCCCAGCTCAAGGTTTGAACATCGGCTTGCTCAAGAAGATCGGCGACTTCTACACCTTGGGCGCCTTGGCCCGCTTCCTGGAAACCAATACCGGCGCCAACATCCTGTCCACGCCCAACCTCGTGTCGCTGGACAACGAAGAAGCCAAGATCGTGATCGGCCAAAACGTGCCCTTCACCACCGGCTCCTTCACCAACACCGGCACCGGCAACGGCGCGGTCAACCCCTTCCAGACGATTGAACGCAAGGACGTGGGCATCACCCTGCGCATCAAGAGCCAGATCGGCGAAGGCGGCACGGTGCGCATGACCATCTTCCAAGAGAACTCCTCGCTGCAGCCCAACAGCCAAATCACCGACAAGAGCTCCATTGAAACCAATGTGGTGGTGGATAACGGCCAGATCATGGTGCTGGGCGGTTTGCTCAAAGACGAGTACGGCGACAGCGAAGGCAAGGTGCCGGGCCTGGGCAGCATTCCCATCATCGGCAATCTCTTCCGCAATGAAACCCGCAACCGTGTCAAGAGCAATCTACTGCTCTTCCTGCGCCCGGTGGTGCTGCGCAACCAGGCCGATGCCGACCGCTTGACCGTCGACCGCTACGACGCCATTCGCGCCATGCAAGAGGCCCGCCAGCCCGAGCCCAGCGTCTTGGTGCCGGTCAACGAGGCGCCCGTGTTGCCTGCCTTGCAGCCGGGCCAAACCACCACCCCGCTGGTCAAGGTCACGCCGCCCGCACCCGCTGGAGCGAACTGAGACCATGGCAGCGCGTCACCCCTTGCCTTATGGCTTTGCCAAGGCCAACACCTTGCTGCTGGAAGACGACGGCCAGCAACTGGTGCTGCGCCTGACCGACAGCACCCCGCGCAGCGCGCTGGGCGAGGTCATGCGGCTCTATGCCGTGGACCGCTTTGAGAGCGAAGACAGCGCGGTGCTGACCGAGCGCATCTCTCGCGTCTATGCCGGCGGTGAGGCCAGTGCCGCCGCCGTGGTGGGCGAGGTGGAGAGCGCGGTCGATCTCTCACGCATGATGCAAGAGCTGCCGGCCGTCGAAGACCTGCTGGAAGCGGCGGACGATGCGCCCATCATCCGCATGCTCAATGCGCTGCTGACCCAAGCCGCCAAAGACGGCGCCAGCGACATTCACATCGAGCCCTATGAGCGCAGCTCCAGCGTGCGCTTTCGGGTGGACGGCACGCTGCGCGAAGTGGTGCAGCCCAACCGTGCCCTGCATGCCGCGCTGATCAGCCGCCTGAAGATCATGGCCGAGCTGGACATCTCTGAAAAGCGCCTGCCTCAAGACGGCCGTATCTCGCTGCGCATCGGGGGCCGCGCCATCGATGTGCGGGTCTCCACCCTGCCTTCGGCCCACGGCGAGCGGGCGGTGCTGCGCTTGCTCGATAAGAGCGAGTCCCGCTTCACCCTGGAAGGCTTAGGCATGGACGGCGAGGTGCTCAAGGCCTTTGACCGCCTGGTGCAGCAGCCGCACGGCATTGTGTTGGTCACCGGCCCGACGGGCTCGGGCAAGACCACCACGCTTTATGCGTCGCTGGGCCGCCTGGATACCTCCACCACCAATGTGCTGACGGTGGAAGACCCGGTGGAATATGAGCTGCCGGGCATCAGCCAAACCCAGGTCAATGCCAAGATCGACCTGACTTTTGCCAAGGCCCTGCGCGCCTTTTTGCGCCAGGACCCGGACGTGATCATGGTTGGCGAAATCCGCGACGGCGAGACCGCGCAGATCGCCATCCAGGCCTCGCTGACCGGCCACTTGGTGTTGGCCACGGTGCACACCAATGACGCGCCCTCCACCGTCGCGCGCTTGATCGACATGGGTGTGGAGCCCTTCTTGCTCTCCAGCTCGCTGCTGGGCGTGCTGGCTCAGCGCTTGGTGCGCAAGCTCTGCAAGCACTGCAAGCGCCGGGGCGAAGACCTGGACGGCCGCCCGCGCTGGCATGCCGTGGGCTGCCCCGAGTGCAGCCATACGGGCTACAAAGGCCGTACCGGCGTTTATGAGCTGATGACGGTGACGGAGGAAGTGCAGAACCTCATTCACAGCCGCGCCAGTGACGCCGAGATCGTCGCCGCTGCCGAGCGGGGCGGTTTGCGCTCGATGCGGGCTGACGGCGAGCGCTTGGTCGCCGAAGGCATCACCTCCTTGGAAGAAGTGCTGCGGGTCACCCGCGAGTGATGTATGGCCATCGAGCTTCACAAGCAGGCCCGGCAACAGGCCATCGAATCGATCCAGCGCTACTTTGAAGCGCACATGGACGAGCCCATCGGCAATGTCGCCGCAGGCGGCTTGCTGGGTTTTTTCTTGCAGGAGATTGGCCCCGCCATCTACAACCAAGGGGTGGCCGACGCCCAAGAGCGCCTGCAGGCGCGGGTGGCCGAGTTGGACATCGAGGTCCACGAAGATGAGTTCACTTACTGGGCAGCGCAGCAACGCGCCGCCAAGCGCTAAGCTGCCATGCCCGCCTTCAAATACGACGCGCTAGACGCTGCAGGCAAGTCCAAGACTGGCTTGGTGGATGCCGACCATGCCAAGGCCGCGCGCGCCCAAGTGCGGGCCTTGGGGCTGGTGCCCCTGGAAGTCACCCCCGTGGCCCAGGCCGACGCCAGCAGTGGGCAGATGCAGTTCAAGCGCCGGGCCTTTTCCGCCTCGGGCCTGACGGTGTGGACGCGGCAGTTGGCCGGTTTGGTGGGCTCAGGCCTGCCGCTGGAGCGTGCCCTGACCGCGCTGGCTGACGAGGCGGAGGAGCCGCGCCAGCGCGAGCTGGTGGCGCACCTCAAAAGCGAGGTCAATGCCGGCAGCCCGTTTGCGCGCGCGCTGGCCACAGCGCCCAAAGAGTTTGACGATGTCTACCGCGCGGTGGTGGCGGCGGGCGAGCAAAGCGGCGCCCTGGGCGCCGTGTTGGAGCGCCTGGCCGACGACTTGGAAGAGCGCCAAGCCCTGAAGGCCAAGCTGATGGGCGCCATGCTTTATCCGGCCATCGTCTCCTTGATCGCCATCGTCATCGTCACGTTCTTGGTCACCTATGTCGTGCCACAGGTGGCCAGCGTATTCAGCAACGGCAAACGTGCCCTGCCCGGCCTGACAGTGGCGATGCTGGCGTTGAGCGCGTTTGTGCGCAGCTATGGCTGGCTGGTGCTGGTGATGCTCACCCTGGGCAGCGTGGGCTTGAGCGTGGCGCTCAAACGCGAGGCCTTCCGCCAGCGCTTTGATGCCGGCATGTTGACCCTGCCCCTGATTGGCCGTTTAGCGCGGGGCTACAACGCCGCTCGCTTTGCCGGCACCTTGGCCATGTTGGCCAGTGCCGGTGTGCCGATTTTGAAAGCGCTGCAGGCGGCAGCCGAGACGCTGTCCAACCGCGCCATGCGGGCCGACGCGATGGACGCCTTGGTGCAGGTGCGCGAAGGTGCCCCCTTGGCCTCCGCCCTGGCCGCCAAGAAGCGCTTTCCGGGCCTTTTGGCCATGTTCGCCCGCCTGGGCGAACAAACGGGGCAATTGCCCGTCATGCTCGACCGTGCGGCCCGCCAGCTCGGTGGTGAAGTGCAGCGCCGCGCCTTGGCGGTGGCCACCATCTTGGAGCCGCTGCTGATCGTGGTGATGGGCGTGGTCGTGATGCTGATCGTGCTGGCCGTGCTTTTGCCCATTATTCAACTCAACACCTGGGTCAAGTAAGCCGATAGCGCGGCGTCGTCAAGACGCCGCCTCGGTGGTGTTGGAGAGTTGCCTCTACATCAGGGTTTGTCCATGCGACGGCAAGGGTGCTTTGCACCTACAGTGATGGCTGTTTAATCGAACGGTCGTGCTATTTGGCGCGCCCATGCCTTCTAGGAGCTCCCATGATCCTGAACCGACCCGGACACATCGCGCTGGCCACCTTGGCGCTGGCTGCCATCCTCTCGGCCTGCGGTGGCGGCGGTGCCGACACCACCCCCCGCGCGCCCGTCAGCAGCCTCAAGGTCATGGGCGACAGCCTGGCCGACGTGGGCACGTTTGGCATCAAATTCACCATCCAGGGCAATGACACCTACCCTGAGCGCGTGGCCCAGACCTATGGGCTGAGCAAGGGTTGCAGCTTCTTCAAATTCACGGGCACCACCTTTGTGCCCAACACAACTCCGGGCTGCACCAACTATGCCGTTGGCGGCGGCGTGATCAACCCCGTTGGCTCGGGCCTGAGCACGGCGGATCCTCGCGGCCTGCCCGTGCAAATGGCCACAGCCACGGCTGCTGGCAATTTCGGCGCCAATGACCTGTTGCTGATCGACGGCGGGGGCAATGACGCAGCAACCTTGGTCGGGGCCTATCTGGCCGCCGGCAAAGACGGTGGTGTGGCCTACACCACGGTGCTGGGCACGGTGTTGACCCCGGAACAGGTTGCGGCAGCCGTGGCAGGTGGCTCTGCAGGCCTGGCAAGTGCGGGGACGACCTACATGACCGCTTTGGCCGACAACTTCTATAACTTGATCAAAACGGGTGCACTCGACAAAGGTGCACAGCGCGTCGCCCTGTTGAACATGCCGGGCATCACCAACACGCCGCGCTTCCAGTTGGTGCTGGACAGCGTCGCCGCGGCCACCACCGCTGCAGCCAAGGCCGGTGGAGCCACAGACGCAGATGCCGCCGCGGCTGGCGCCGCCGCGCGTGCCTCCAGCGAAACCTTGTTCAAAGGCTGGGTGTCCGCCTTCAATGCCCGCCTCGCCAGCAAGTTTGCAGGTGACACACGTGTGGCCGTGGTGGATTTCTACACCGAGTTCAATAACCAGATCGCGACCCCAGCCCAGTTCGCGCTGACCAACGTGAAGACTCCGGCTTGCCCCGCCACGGGAGTGGGCACCGATGGCCTGCCGACCTACGACTTCTTGACCTGCACCGACGCTTCTCTGGCCGCTAAGCCGCCTGCAGGGTCAAGCAACAACCCTGACTGGTACAAGACCTACGCCTTCTCGGACGGCTTCCATCCGACCCCTTACGGCCATCAACTCTTGGCCCAACTCATCTCCCGCACGCTGGCCCAAGCCGGCTGGCTCTGAAGCCCAACCGAAGGAGTTTCATTCATGGGAACACGACTCAAGCTTTCCGTTGTGGCTGCGGCCGCTCTGCTGTCTGCCACGGCCGCACAGGCCCAGTACGCGGGCACGTTGATGGCCCGCATTGGCGCGACACAAATCAGCCCCGACGTCACCAGCGGTGACCTCAGCGCCCCGGCCTTTGCGGGCACCAAGGCCGACATCAAGTCTGATGTGCAGCCCACGGGCGGCGTGACCTGGATGTGGAGCGACAACGTCTCCGTGGACATCCCCCTGGCCCTGGGCTTTACCCACGAGATCGTGGGCGACGGCGCCATTGCGGGCGTGGGCAAAATTGGCGAGGTCAAGGCCTTGCCCATGACCTTGCTGATGCAATATCGCTTTGGCGATGCCCGCAGCATGGTGCGCCCTTACATCGGCTTTGGCCCGACCTACGCCAAGTTCTACAAGGCGCGTAGCACCGCCGCCTTGAGCGCCTTGACCGGCGGCACGCCGACCACCCCGACGACCCTGAGCGTGGAGTCCAAGTGGGCCGCCACGGTGCAGCTGGGCGTCAGCGTGGCGATCAACAGCAAGTGGTCGGTGGATGCTGCGGTGCTCAAGACCAAGCTGAGCACACGCACCACCTTGTCCACCGGCCAAACCCTGGATGCCAAGCTGGACCCCACCTCCTTCACCGTCGGTGTGAGCTACGCTTACTGAGCCCTCGAAGTGATTCAGCGCTTCGACGCTTGAGAGGCACACAGCCCGCGCTTCCGCCCGAAGCGCGGGCTTTTTTGTGGCCCCGCAGCCTTAGGCCTTCTTGGCTATCTTCGCGCCCGGTTTGAGCGTCGCACCGCGCACCTCAAACCTGAGGCTTTGAATCTCCCGCCCATCGGCCGCGCGCAACGCCAAGTGATGCCGCCCTGGCCACGGCGCCCACGCCAGCGTGGGCTGGGCAGCCGTGGTGCGGCCCAGACGTTGCCCATTGAGCCACCACTCACCGGGCTCGCCGTCCAAGACGATGCGCTGCACCTCCGGGGGCATGTCCGGGTCCAGCGCATAGATGCTGCCGCCCACCGGGCTCTTGATGCCGAAGCGCGGTGCGGCGGCGCCGCTGCGCGCAGCGGCCTGGCTGCTCAGGGCCGCCACCCCCTCAGGCTCTGAGCCCGGTAGGAACCACTCGCTGCGCAGCGCTTGGCCGGGCTGTTGCACCGCCACTTGGACCAAGCCGCCGGGCGGCGCAGGCGGCATCGACGGCTGGCCCTCGTGCAAGCGCTGCACCAGCGCATGCCAAATGGGGGCCGCGCCCGTCGTGCCACTGACCCGCTGCATGGGCGTGCCCCGTGCATTGCCCACCCACACGCCCACGGTGTAGTGGCTGGTAAAGCCGATGCACCAGTTGTCGCGCATGTCTTTGCTGGTGCCGGTCTTCACCGCCGCAAAGCCCCGCGTAACCAAGGGGCTGTCGAGGCCAAAGGTTGGCGCGCGGGCGGCGTTGTCGGCCAGCATGTCCCCCAGCATGAAGGCCACCTCGGGGCTGAAGACGGCTTGGGGCGCGGGCACTGGCACCCGGGTCTTTGGGGTCGCAGCGGCCTGCGCCGTCCACGGCGACCAACGGCCCTGCTGCGCCAAGCTGCGGTAGGCATTGCTCAAGTCCATCAGGCTGACTTCGGCGCTGCCCAGCGCCAGCGCATAGCCATGAAAGCCACCGCTGTGACTGATCTTGAGGCCTGCGGCATTGAGCTTGTCGAACAAGGCATCGGGCCCCACCATTGCGCCCACCTGCACCGCCGGGATGTTGAGGCTGCTGGCCAAGGCCTCGCGCACCGGCACCCAACCACGATAACGGTGGTTGTAGTTCTGCGGCAGATAGAGCCCCGCCCCCGCTGCCAACTGAGTGGGGGCGTCGTGCAGCAAACTGGCCGGGGTGATGAGCCGCCGCTCCAGCGCCAGGCCATAGACAAAGGGTTTGAGGGTGGAGCCTGGTTGGCGGCGTGCCAAGGCCGCGTCCACGTCCGGTGCACCGGCGGCCAACTTGGCGGCCCCGCTGCCGCTCAGCGGCGCTTGGCTCAGCAAGCCCGGGGAGCCCACCCAGGCGCGCACTTCACCCGTGGCGTTGTCCAGCACCACCACCGCACCGTCGGTGACCTGGCGCTGCTGCAATTCTCCCAATTGGTCGCGCAGCGCCCGCAGCGCCAAGCGCTGAATGCGCGCGTCCAAGGTGCTGGAAATCTGCGCCGGCCAGGCCTGGGCCAAAGCGCCCACTGTCGTGTCGGCCAAGGCTTGGTCCTCTGAGGCCACCGTGCTTTGGCCGCCGGGCTTGGCCCGCTGCTGCGCCACGGTTTGCGCCCACAGCCAGCGGGCCGCGTGCGGCGCGACCTGCTCACCCAGTGGCTTAACACCCGGACGCGCAAAGGCATTGGCCGCCAACAGCGGCAAGCCCTGGCAACGCGGGTCTTGCAAGGCTTGGGCGGCGGGCTGTTCCGCCTGGCCCGCCAGGGAACGCAGCAGGCCACAAGCCCGCGCAGAGACTCGCTCAGCATTGGCGTTAGGTGCGCGAACCAGGGCCGCCAAAATCGCCCCCTCTTGCGCATCCAAACCGCTGGGGTGCTTGCCAAACAGCGTTTGCGAGGCCGCGGCCACGCCCACCATCTCGCCACGCATCGGCACCAGGTTGAGATACGCCTCCAAGATCTCGCTCTTGCGCCAGCGCGCCTCAAGATCGCGCGCCGCCGACATCTGCGAGACCTTGCCCAGCACCGAGCGCCCACCCGCAGGCCGTGCCAGGTCCGCATCCAACAAGCCCGCCAACTGCATGGTCAGCGTCGAGCCGCCTTGGGTGCGCTGGTTCAGAGTGTTTTGCCAGGCACTACGGGCCAGGCCCGTCCAATCAACCCCGCTGTGCTGCCAAAAGCGCTTGTCTTCGCCATGCACCAGGGCCGCCATCAGCGCGGGCGACACCTCGGTCAGCGGCACCCACCCCAAGCGACGTGCGCTGCCATCCACCCGCACGGTTTGCAGCACCACGCCGTGGCGGTCCAGCACCGGCAGGTCGGAGGGCCGCCAGGCTTGGCGCACGGCGTGGAAACTGGGCACCCCCGCCTGCACGGCCGGCAGCAAGGCCGCGCCCAGGAGCACAGCCAGCAGGCCACGGCGCCATGCCGCAGGCGCGCTCAGGACAGGCCGCCCCAGGAACATGGGTTCAAGCGTGGATGTACTTGACGAACACGTCACCAAAGTCGCGCTTGGTGTAGCTGACAAGCACCGCTGTGTTCAGCGTTTTCAACACGTCCAGGAACTGGGCGGACACCGCCTCCGGGCTGGCCACTTGGTTGATCTTGTACAGCGAAGCCACGGCCTCCAGCGCCAAGGGCGCGTTGTCACGGCAGAGGGCATCGGCGCGCTGGCGCTTGCCAATGCTGATCAGGGCTTTGTAGATGTCTTTGAGTTGCTCGATGAAGGTCTTGCGCACATCGATGCTGAAGACTTCGCCACCGATGCTGAACTTCAACTCCACGTCCATGTCGATGGTGCCGGCGGTCTCCAGCGTCACGTGCTCGATCTGCTCGGTGGCGTAGTCGTAGCGCTTGATGGAGCGCTTGGAAGACACGGCTGAATCGCCATCCACATGGATCAGCGCCAAGTTGGTGAAGCAGTATTCATCTTTCTTGGACTTGATGAGGAAGAAGATCTTTTCACCGTCCTCATGAAAGAGGTAGTCGTCGGCATCGACGCTGCCGAAGTCTTTGGGCTCGACGATGACGCCGATGTCGCTCAGGCCCAGGGCCTCGGAGGCAATTCGTTTGAACATGAGAGATTCACTCCTTGATGGGTTGAGTGTGTGGAGGCCGCCTTACGGGGCCACCTTGAAAACAGGGTTGGGCCGCTCGGCAAAGCTGTCGGGCGCATACATGCCCTCGATGCGGGTGGGCGGCAGGTTGAAGCTGCCACTTTGGTTCAGGCGCACGGTGTACTCCACCACATGCTGGCCTTGCGGCAGCCATTGCCAGACGCCGCGCCAAGCGTCGGCGCCGCGCTCCACATAGGTGGGCGTCCAGCCTTCCGCCTTTTTGCCTTCGCCTTGCGTCGCGATCTGGCTGTCGCCGCCCAGACCACTGCCCAGCGCGGTGGCGCCGGTGGGGATGGGGTCGCTCAGTGCGGCCCAGGCCATGTCGGCGCGGGCGTTGATCGTCAGGCGCACGCGCATCACATCGCCCTTGCTCCATTGCCCAGGGGTCTTTTGGTTGACCACTTCCACGCTGCGCTGCAGGCTGTAGCCGGCCTCCAGCGGGGCTTTGAGGGGCACGGCGGCCAGCGTCTGCACGGTGAGCCACGGCTTGCCCGTGCCTTGCTGCTGCGCCTGCAGAGCCGCAGAGCTGGTGGCCGGCCAGGGCAGCAGTTGGGTGCTGCCCTTGGGCTCGGCGGCCCAGTCCACCGTCTTGCTGCTGGGGCCCAGCGTCAGCACGGTGCTGCCCGTCACGGGGCTGCGTTCATAGAGGCTGCTGAAGCGGCGCATGGCCAGCGTGCCCCAGGCATTGGCGGTGGTAGTCAGCCAGGCCCCGCGCTGCTGGCGGCCCAGCGCCCCCAGCACCAAGCGCGGCATGTCCGCCTGCCAGTCTGGCTGGTCGGCAAAGGCCAGCACCAAGCGGTTGGCATTGCTGTCTGGGCTGTCCATGAGCCACCACCAGTAGTCGCTGCCTTCGGTGGTGAAGCGCAGAGACATGCCGCTGACGTCCAAGCGGCTGCGCAGCAGGTTGCTGGCTTCTTGCAAGAGGCGAGCGCGTTCCGGGATGGTGCCCACGCGGCGCAGCACCAAGGCCCAATCGATCAGCGCCGCCGTAGGCCACTGGGCCGGGTTGATCTGCAAAGACCCCAGGTGTTTGGCCTGAGCCCGGCCGTGGCGCGACAGCGCCTCCAGCGCAGCCAGCTTGCGCACATCCAGATCGGCCTTGGGCGTGTTGAAGCGGCGCTCCAGCCGGCCCTCCACAAAGGCCTGCAGGCCGTCCAACATGCGGTGGCGTGCGGCGTCAGGCAGGGGCCAGGCGCTCTCGTCGGACAGCGCCAGCAGATAGGCCGTCAGGCGGTCACTGCCGCCCGATGCATCGCTGCTGCTGGGCGGGTAGTAGTGGGCCAGGCCGTCGATGTCCAAGTAGCCGGGCAGGTCGGCCATCACCGCCGTCCAGGCGGCTTTGTCCGCCAAGCCCACCGCGCGTGAGCTGCGCTGCTCTAAGCAGGTGTAGGGGTACTGCTCAAAGAAGCGGCGCACGCCGGGCATGGCGCCCGCCAATGTGGGCTGCAGGCTGGCTTGCACACCGCCGCGCTTGGGCGGATTGGGCTGATCGCTCACCCCCAGCGCATCGGCTGGTGCGGCCACGGCCACACTGGTGGGTGCGGCCGCTTGCACCTGCTGGATGCTGGCCGACCAGATGCGCAAGGGCACCGCGGGCAACAGGGTTTGGGTCACCGCCAGTTGGTCTTTGGCTGAGCCTTGGCTGTCGCGGGCACTGCCCACCCAGCGCACGCTGGCGGGCCCTTGCGCAACCGTGGGCAGGGTCACCGGCCACGTCACTTCCACAGCCGCTCCAGCAGCCAAGCTCACCGTCTTGGCGGGCAGGGCCAGCGGCTCGCCGCCACTCACCTCGCCGCGCAGCGTGGCTTCAACCGTCATGGCCTTGGCCGTGGTGTTGCGCAGGGTGAAGCCGGCATCGAACTGGTCCCCTTCACGCCCCACCAAAGGCAGGCCCGCCAGCATCTGCAGGTCTTGGCTGACGCTGATGGTGGTGTGGCCGGTGCCAAACACATCGTGCAGGGTTTCGCCGCCGCGCTTGACCGCCGCGTCGGCCACCGCGACCAAACGGAACTTGGTGAGCGAATCATTGAGGGGGACTTCCAACTGCGCTTGGCCGTTGGCGTCCAAGCTCACGTCGGCCCGCCACAGCAGCAGGGTGTCGAAGAGCTCGCGCGTCGGGTTGCGCCCGCCGCCACCGCCCGCCGGCACGGCCTTCTTGCCATAGTGGCGCCGCCCAATGATCTCGCCTTGCGCGGTGGAGGTCTCCACCCCCCAGCCGCGCGGCTGCATCATGGCGTCCAGCAAATTCCAAGAGTCATTGGCTTTGAGCGCCAGCAGGCTCTCGTCCACCGCTGCAAAGGCCACGCTGGCGCCTGCTGCGGGCTGGCCACCGCGCGTGACTCGCACCGTGACCTTGGCTTTGTCGCGCACCGCGTAGCTGGCCTTGTCGGCCGTCACGCTGACGTTCAGCTCATGCTCGGCCAAGCCGATGCGCAGCGCCGCAACGCCCAGCTTGAAGCTGGGCTTGGAGAGGTCCACCATGGCCGTCGGCGCTTGGTAGTCCACGCCTTCATGGCGCCAAGCCTGCCACCACTCACTGGGCGACTGCCAGCCCCAGGTGAAGAAGGAATACCAGGGCACATCACGGACCCGGCCGCGCAGCACCATCACACTGACATAGACATTCGGCGCCCAGCTCTGCTCGCCCGCCGCTTTAGGAATAGGCAGCTCAATGATGGGCTTGTCGCCGCGCAATTGAACGATGCGGGTGTCCAAAATGCCTTCGCGCTCGATGGAGACGAGCGCCGTGGCCTCGCGGTGGGGCATGCGCACTTGCAGGCGGGCGGTTTGGCCCGGCTGCAGTTCCGCCTGCTCGGCCAACACGTCGATGCGGTCGTCGTTGTCTTGGGCAAACCAGTTGTCGCCCTGGCCCGTCAGCCAAATGGACAAACCAGCCTTGGCCACACGCTTGGCCTCGTCCTTGGCTTCGACCACGAGCTGGATCTCACCGGGCTCTTGGCCCAGGTCGGCATCACACGCGGCCAAGCCCTTCTCATCGGTCTTGGCCTCGCAGACCACGCCGAGGTCTTTGCTGTTCTCGTGGTGCTCGTAGGCATAGAAGCCGCCCACCAAGCGCTTGCGCGTGGAGACCATCTTCATCAGCTTGGCCCGCACTTGCACAGCCTGGCCCGCCAGGGGCTTGCCATCGGTGCCCAGAGCCACGGCTTGCAGCGCGGTGGAGCCGCCTTTGGTGACCCAACTGCGCGAGCGCAAACCCACCACCACACTGCTGGGCCACAGGGCCACGGTCTGGCGCACGGTTTGCACCTCACCGTTCGGGTCGTTGAAGCTGACCTCGGTCAGCAGTTCGGCCGGGCGCTCGGTCTTGGGCAGGTTCTTGATCTGCACTCGTGCCGCACCGTTCGCATCGGTGCTCAGTGCTTGATGGGCCAGCAGAATGCGTGAACCGTCGTCATGCTCGGGTGTCTCGCCGCTGTCATCATCCATCTCCTCGCCGACACGGCCGGCACGGGGCAAGTCAAAGCTGAAGTCGCCATAGCCCGCAAAGCTGGGGCTGCGGTCTTTCAACAAAGCAGACACCGTGGTGCGAGCCTGGGCCATCACGCCGCCGGCAAAGACATTGAGCTGCAGCTCCAGCGCGGTCTCGCTGACCGCCACCTGTGCAGCCTTGGGCCCGCTCAAGCGCGCATCAATGACCGGCAGGCGGAAGGCCTCGATGCGGAACTGCCCCGATGACCAACGCTCATGGCCAGAGGCCAGGGCCACGTCATAGACCCCCAGCTTGGCCGTGGCCGGAATGGCCCACTGCCCCGCAGCATGGCCTTTGCCGGCAGGCCAGCTCAACGGCAGCTCGGTTTCTTCGCCGCTGCCAGCGTGGGTCAGGATCACCTTGGTGGGCGCGCCCACGGCTGGGGGCAGCTTCAGGCCGCGCGCGGTCTGCTGGCGCAGGTAGTGCTTCATATGCACCGTCTCGCCGACACGGAACAGGCTGCGGTCCATCACGGTATGGGCCACGGTGTCGGGCGTGGCGCCCGAGGCCAAGGGCTGATTGAAGCGCCAGGGGTCGATGCCACCCATCCAGTCGCTGAAGGTGAAGGCCATGTCGGGCCGGCCGGCAGCGTCCGGCGCACGCGCGCTAACAAACCAAGCCTGGCGCACCAAGCATTGCTCATGCTGGTCGTTATCAAAACCGCGCGGAATGCGGGCCAGGCCCTTGTCGTCTGTCTTGCCAGACCACACTTCTTTGCCTCGGCAGTCGCTGACGGCCACCGCCGCACCGGCCACCGGCTTGGCGCGGTCCAGCGTGGTGACCCAGACCAGGGAGTTCTCGCGCCCTCGCTTGAAGTGCACACCCAGGTTGGTGACCAGCGCACCGGTGCGCACAAACATCGGTGCCGGGTTGGCCAGCAAGGCCTTGCCCAGCAGGCGCGACTCCACCTCCACCAGGTGATAGCCCGGCTGGGGCAGCGGGATGCCCAGCACTTCGAATGGCCTGACTTGATCCGGCTTGCCGTCCAGCATCGGCAGCTTGGCCGTTTGCACCCCCGGCTCGCTGAGCAGCAGGCTGGCTTCGCGGGTGCCAATGTCGCGCTCGCGGCGCACTTTCTTCTCGCGGCCTTGGCCGTCGGTGACGGTCTCCATCACCGTCCATTGGTCGGCCGGCCAACCCGCCTCTTTGGCGGTGATGGTGCTTTCGTGAAAGCGGTTGACCCGGCCCAGCCAGCGCAGGATTTCAAAGTCTGACGCCGCAGCGTCAATGCGCTTGATACGCACCTGGCCCGAGCCCGTCAGCCCACTCAAGTCGGACTGCACATGGCGCACCGTCACCGGCAGCATCGCGATCTCGCCGCCCTTTTGGTCAGACTCCAAAATGCCAAAGGGCGCTGCAGCAAACTTGGCCAGCGGGGGCATGGCGCCAGTGCCCGTGTCCAGCGGAAAGCTCGCGGCGTTGGCCAAGGGGCGGCCGGACTGGTCCTTCAGCCCGCTGGGCATCACAACCTTGAGTTTGGCATTCACCGGCAGCGGTGCAGCAAAGCTCACTTCGGTGACGGTCTCGGCGTCGCCATCTTTGTCCAGCTGGGCCTTGAGCGCTGAGCCCCCTTGCACCTCCACGCTCAGCTTGGCCGCCAAGTCACGCGGCACCGGGCTGCTGAAGCGCACCCGCAAGGGGCGCAGTGGCATGCAAGGCGCTTGGGCCCGCTCGCGCTCGCAAGAGAACTCGGCCTCAAAGCGCTCGCGCACCGTCCATTCAAAGCGCTGGACGGTTTTGGTGGCCACCGTGCCTTGGGTGCCCACAATGCCAGCGCCCCAGACCAGGCGCACCTTGGCCTCAGCCGCAAATGGGCGCTGACAGGCCAAGAGCAGCACGCGGTCAGCCTGCCCTTGCAAGCGATAGCGCTTGATCAACTCATCGCGCGGCGCCCCGCTCATGCTCTTGACGCTCAGGCGCTCGCCCAAGCCATCCACTTCGCACCAGGCGTTCTTGGCCAAGCTCGCGGGCTGAACGGGGCCGGTGAGCTGCACCAAGAAGTGTTGCTCTTCCTCGATGCGCGCCCAGGGCGAGGGCCAGGTGTTGGCCACCGACGGGCCACTGGTGCTGAAGCTGTGTGTGACGGCCGTTGGGGCCGTTGCGCCACTCAGGCTGGGCGTCCAGCCGGGGGCCAAGGCCACCTCGCAGCGCTGGCCGGCGGCCAAGGGCTGGGGCAGGTCCAACACCCACTCTTTGCCCGCCAGCCAGCGGGAGTTGCCCTCCACCAGCTTGCCCTCACAGCGCAGCACGGCGGGAGCCGGCAGACGCGGGTCACCTTGAGGCACCACATCGGTGTCAAAACGCCAGCGAATCTGCTTGACCACCGGCGTTTCACCCTGGGGCGTCATCGTTGTGACTTTGGCGGCCAGCGCCGTCAGCGGCAAGGCCGCACCCAACATTCCCCCCACCAGCCACACCCAGCGCGCTGCTTTTGTCATCGTTGTGCTCCTCAATTGGGGTGGGAGTGTAGAAGGCCTCTGTTTCGCCTTGATGCCACGGCGCGACGCGCGGTGTGCGATCTTGCAGATGCTGGCGCTTCTCCCCCTAATTCCACAGTTTGGGTGTCGGTGTTTTTGCTGGAATAGAACGGAGGCCGCTAAAGTTCAGCGTAGGCCTTGATGTTCTGGATGGAGGTCTTGATGTCCACCTCAAACGCCCTCACCCTCAGCGGCGCGCCCGCGCTGCCGGTGGCCCGCATGCGCAACGTCTACCGTGAAGAAGACGTGGCGCGCAAGATGGCCAAGTTGCCCTCGCAGGAGCACGACGGCTTGCGCGCCGTCTACGAGCGCATGCTCGACAAAGGTGCCCAGCGCTTTCAGGTCAAGCCCTCGGGTTTGCCGGCCATGGAGCATCTCTACGCCGAGCTGCCCAACTTCCACGAGGTGCTCGACGACGTCAAGCGCCAACTGGCCCTGTGCGATGGCAGCGGCGACGCGCTGGAGATCACGCCCATGCTGCTGCTGGGCCCACCTGGCATTGGCAAAACCCATTTCGCCCGCGAGCTCTCCGAGCTGCTGGGCACCGGCATGGGCTTTATGTCCATGAGCTCACTCACCGCCGGCTGGTTGCTCTCTGGTGCCTCCAGCCAATGGAAGGGTGCCAAGCCCGGCAAAGTGTTTGAAACCCTGGTGGATGGCGACTATGCCAACCCGGTGATGGTGGTCGACGAGATCGACAAGGCCCGCGCCGAGCAAGCCTATGACCCTCTGGGCTCGCTCTACAGCCTGCTGGAGCACGACACGGCCAAAGCTTTTGTGGACGAGTTTGCCGAGGTCGCGGTGGACGCCTCCCAAGTGATCTGGGTGGCCACGGCCAATGACGCGCGCGGCATCCCCGAGCCTATCTTGAACCGCATGAATGTGTTCGAGGTCGAGATGCCCAGCTTCGAAGCCGCCCGCAGCATTGCCCAGCGGCTCTATGACAGCATCCGCAGCGAACACGACTGGGGCAAGCGCTTTGACGAGCAACCCACCGCCGACGTGCTGGACACCCTGGCCGCCATGGCCCCGCGCGAGATGCGCCGCGCCTGGATGACCGCCTTCGGCAACGCCCGCTTGGCCGGACGCGAGCAGATTCAGGTGTCCGACCTGCCGGTGGTGCATGCGCGCAAGCGGCAGATGGGGTTTGTGCACTGAGGGGTCAGCCACTGAGGCGTGGCGGCTATCATCGCCGCCATGCCCGCCTCCCTGGAACACCGCCTGGTGGTCGCGCTTTCCTCGCGCGCCCTGTTTGACTTTGAAGAAGAGAACCGCGTCTTTGAGGCGGGTGACGACCGCGCCTACATGCGGCTGCAACTCGACCGCCTAGAGGTGCCTGCCAAGCCCGGCGTGGCCTTCTCGCTGGTGCGCAAGCTGCTGGCCTTCAATGCCGAGACGCCACAGGTGGAGGTGGTGATCCTCTCGCGCAACGACCCAGCCTCGGGCTTGCGGGTGTTTCGTTCGGCCCAGCACTATGGCTTGCCGATTGAGCGCGGCGTGTTTACGCGCGGTGAGGCGCCCTGGCGCTATTTGCGGCCCCTCAAAGCGCATTTATTCCTCTCCACCAACGAGCCCGATGTGCGCGAGGCCTTGGCCGCCGGTGTGCCCGCCGCACGGGTCTATCCCCACTCGGCGCGCGCGTCTGAGGCCCACCCGCAAGAAGTGCGCATCGCCTTTGACGGCGACGCCGTGCTGTTCTCGGACGAGGCCGAACGGGTCTTCCAGGCCAGCGGCCTGCAGGCCTTCCAACAGCATGAAAGCCATCGGGCGCTGACACCTCTGCCCCCCGGCCCCTTCAAGCCGCTGCTGGACGCCCTGCACCGCCTGCGGGGCGACGCCACCAGCGGCATGCGCCTGCGCACCGCCCTGGTCACGGCGCGCAGCGCCCCCGCGCACGAACGCGCCATCCGCACCCTGATGGGCTGGGAGGTGGAAGTGGACCAGGCGCTGTTCCTGGGCGGCCTGCCCAAGGGCGAGTTCCTGCGCGAGTTCGAGCCCGACTTCTTCTTCGACGACCAGACCGGCCACTGTGACAGCGCCGCGCCCCATGTGCCAGCGGGGCATGTGGCGGCGGGGGTGAGTAATGATTGAGCTGGCATGACGACACTCACCATTGAGCCGCTGACACCGCAGACACAGGCCGGTGCCAAGGCATTGATACGCTGCGTGTGGAGCGAACACTTTGGCCACCATCCCGACCCCTTGGTTCGGGAGTACATGAATGATGAGCGTGTACTGGAAGGCCTCTCGCCCACCACTTACCGTGCGCCTCTCGGTCTGTTCCTGGTGGCACGAGATGCCGACGACGTGGTGGGCTGCGGTGGCGTGCTGAGAATGGTTGATGGACGGCATGAGTTTCAGCGCCTCTATGTCGCACCGAGCCACCGCCGCCTGGGTATTGCACAGCGCATCATGTCCGCATGCACTTCGTTCGCGCGCGAGCAAGGCGGCCACACCCTCTGCCTCAGCTCCAACAAGGCGCTGACGACCTCGCACCAGTTTTATCGCCAGCTTGGGTTTGAACCAACCGCCGCTTGGGACCCCGCCATTGCGCCCTATGCCTACTTCTTTCAACGCGCACTCTGAGTCTGCGCAGGCATCCTGCTTCTGCGGCGCTGCCTCGCTCACCGTCCCCCTACCGCTGCGCCCACCTATTCACTGCCACTGCGGCCAATGCCGGCGCCTGAGCAGTGCGGCGTGGACGACTTGGGTGTCCGTGCCCAAGGCCGCTGTGGCGATCCAGGAACGCCCAGCCCTGCGCCGCTTTTTCGCCACCGCCCATGTGACGCGCCACTTTTGCGGCCAGTGCGGCACGCATGTCTTCACGGCGGATGCCCGCATGCCGCAGGTGCTGGGCCTTCCGGCGGGCATCCTTCCGCCTGAGTGCGTGCCCAATGCCAAGGGCCACTACTTTGCGTCGGACAAAGCCGCATGGGCCACGCTACCCGAAGGCGAGCCCTGTTTTGGCGGGCCCACGGGCATGGAGCCGCTATCCGCTTGAGGCACAGGGCGACTGGGTTGGCCGGGCCTGATGCGGGACAATACCGGCCATGACTGCCCCCACCTCCCTCACCTTCACCCGCCCCGACGACTGGCATTTGCATCTGCGTGACGGCGCCGCTTTGGCGGCCGTGCTGCCTGGCACCGCGCGCCAGTTTGGCCGCGCCATCGTGATGCCCAATTTGCGCCCGCCGGTGACGACCACGGCCCAGGCCATGGACTACAAGGCGCGCATCTTGGCCGCTTTGCCCGCAGGCTTGGGCTTTGAGCCGCTGATGACGCTGTACCTGACGGACAACACGCCGCCCGAAGAGATCGCCCGGGCCAAGGCGGCGGGCGTGGTGGCGCTCAAGCTCTACCCGGCCGGGGCCACCACCAACAGTGATGCGGGCGTGACGGACATCCGCAAGACCTATAAGACGCTGGAGGCCATGCAGCGCGAAGGCGTGCTGCTGCTGGTGCATGGCGAGGTGACCGACCCGGCCATCGACCTGTTCGACCGCGAGGCGGTGTTCATCGACCAAGTGATGATCCCGCTGCGGCGCGACTTCCCGGAGCTGAAGGTGGTGTTCGAGCACATCACCACCAAAGAGGCGGCGCAGTATGTAGCCGAAGCCGGTGCCCACACCGCCGCCACGCTGACGGCGCACCACCTGCTCTACAACCGCAATGCCATCTTCATGGGCGGCTTGCGGCCGCATTACTACTGCCTGCCCGTGCTCAAGCGCGAGGTGCACCGCCAGGCTTTGGTGGCCGCCGCCACCAGCGGCTCAGACCGCTTCTTCTTGGGCACCGACAGCGCCCCGCATGCGTCGGTGATGAAGGAGGCTTCGGTCTGCGGCGCGGGCTGCTTCACGGCGCTCTCGGCCCTGGAGCTGTATGCCGAGGCCTTTGAGGCCGCAGGCGCGCTGGACAAGCTCGAAGGCTTTGCCAGCCTGCATGGCCCGGCCTTCTATGGCTTGCCCGTCAACACCGGCACCGTGACCCTGCTGCGCCAGCCCTGGACACTGCCTGAGAGCATCCCCTTTGGTGACGCCAGCCTCAAGCCCTTGCGCGGCGGCGAAACCCTGGCGTGGCAACTGCAAGCCTGAGCGCGCTCGATTGGCAGAGCCCATGGCTCGCGCCACTGGCCGCGCGAGGTGCGCCGGTGGCTCAGGCTTGGGGCCAGGGCCAGCCCGTCGCGCAAGCCCTGAACGACGCATTAGCCGGGCAAGCCGCCCAGACCGGGCCTGACGCACTGCCAGCGCCCAGCGGCCTGCCCCATTGCGTGCCCCAGGCCAGCCTGCCCGACGGCGAGGCTTATGAAGCCTTTATTCGCCGCACGGGCCAACTGCCCACGCGGGACAACCGGCATGACTTCTTCAACGGCTTGCTGTGGCTGCACCAGCCCGCCTGGAAGCTGCGGCTCAACCGCTTGCAGGCCGACGCCATCGCCAGCCAAAGCGCGCCAAAGACTACACGCGGCCCACTGCGCGACGCGCTGACCTTGTTTGACGAAAACGGTGCGGTGCTGCTAGGCCCCGCCCCGCTGCTGGCTGCATTGCGTGAGCGGCGCTGGCAAGACCTGTTTTTGACCCACCGCGCGCTCTGGCGCGAAGCCCGCTTTACCCTGGTGGGCCATGCCCTGCTGGACAGCCTGTGCACCAGCCCGCGCAAAGGCCTGACGGCCCATGTGCTGCTGGCCGACCCGCTGGCCTTGAGCGCCCAGGACTGGGCCCAAAAGCCCTTTTGCCCACTACCGGTGATGGGCCTGCCAGGGTGGTGGCCGGGCGGCGCGCAAGACGCTGCGTTTTATGCAGATGCAGGCGTGTTCAGGCCGTTGGCAAAAAGCCGTCTACCGACAGATAACGCTCGCCCGTGTCGTAGTTAAAGCCCAGCACGCGGCTGCCTGCGGGCAGTTCGGGCAGCTTTTGGGCAATGGCGGCCAAGGTGGCGCCGCTGGAGATGCCCACCAGCAAGCCCTCTTCGCGGGCGCTGCGGCGGGCGTACTCACGCGCGGCCTCGGCCTCGACTTGGATCACGCCGTCCAGCAATTCGGTCTTCAAGTTCTTGGGCACAAAGCCGGCGCCAATGCCCTGGATGGGGTGCGGGCTGGGCTGGCCGCCCGAGATGACGGGCGAGGCACTGGGCTCCACCGCAAACACTTTGAGCCCCGGCCATTGGGCCTTGAGCACCTGGGCCACACCCGAGAGGTGGCCGCCCGTGCCCACGCCGGTGATGATGGCGTCCAGGCCTTCGGGAAAGTCAGCCAGGATCTCTTGCGCGGTGGTGCGCACATGCACGTCAATGTTGGCGGGGTTCTCAAACTGCTGCGGGATCCAAGCCCCGGGCGTGGCTGCGGCCAGCTCTTCGGCCTTGGCAATCGCGCCCTTCATGCCCTTCTCGCGCGGGGTCAGCTCAAAGCTGGCGCCATAGGCCAGCATCAGTCGGCGGCGCTCGATGCTCATGCTGTCGGGCATCACCAACACCAGCTTGTAGCCCTTAACAGCCGCCACCAAGGCCAGGCCCACGCCCGTGTTGCCCGAGGTCGGCTCGATGATGGTGCCGCCAGGTTTGAGCTGCCCACTGGCCTCGGCCGCCTCCACCATGGCCAGCGCAATGCGGTCTTTGATGGAGCCGCCGGGGTTGCCCCGCTCCGACTTGACCCACACCTGAGCTGCGTCGCCAAACAAGCGGTTGATGCGGATGTGCGGGGTGTTGCCAATGGTGGCGAGAACGTTGGAGGCTTTCATGGGCAAGGTCTCGATGCAAAACGACAAGAGGCGCTGATGATGCCGTAAGCCCCAGCGCTTGTCGCCCATGAGCTTCTGCCCAAAACGCATAAGCGACACGGCGATAGCGTGTGGCATGGGACAATCGCCCCCGTGGAGCAGGCCAGACCGCCGCCTGTGCAAGTGCCGAAAGGCCGCATGGGAGGAAGGTCCGGACTGCACAGAGCAGCGTAGCGGGTAACGCCCGTCCACCGTAAGGTGCGGATCAGAGCCACAGAGACGAGCCGGTTAAGTCCGGGTGAAACGCGGCAATCTCTACGCGCAGCAACACCAAATAGGCCAGCATTGAAGCGGCTCGCTGAGCTGGCGGGTAGGTGGCATTGAGCAGGGGTGGTAACACCCCAGCCCAGAGGAATGGCGGTCACGCGGCAGGCTTCGCAAGAAGCCTGCTGTGCACAGAATCCGGCCTATCGGCTTGCTCCACACTTTTCTTTTCGGGCGTTGCGGCGTCTCCTGTGTGACCGCCGGGACCCCTGCTAGCCACTACACTGGCTTTTTGCCAGCCGCATGAACCCACAAGCTTCTACCCTCTGGCGCCACCCGCGCTGGGCTCTCGCTGCCCTCTTGGCCACCTTGGGCATGTTGGGGCCGTTTTCCATTGACACGTATTTGCCCGCCTTCACGGGCATCGCGGCGTCGATTGGCGCCACACCGGTGGAGATGCAGCAGACGCTGTCGGCTTATCTGCTGGGCTTTGCGGCGATGAACCTCTTTCACGGGGCGCTGGCCGACAGCTTTGGCCGCAAGCCCGTGGTCTTGGCCGGGGTGGCCATGTTCACGCTGGCCTCGGTGGGCTGTGCGTTGTCCAACAGCATTGGCTGGCTGGTGGCGTTTCGGGCGCTGCAGGGCATGTCGGCCGGGGCGGGCATGGTGGTGTCGCGCGCCATCATCCGCGACATGTATCCGCCAGACGAGGCGCAAAAGGTGATGTCGCAGGTCACCATCTTTTTTGGCATTGCGCCGGCCATCGCGCCGATGATTGGCGGCTTTTTGTTTGTCTATGCTGACTGGCACTCGATCTTCTGGTTCTTAGCCTTCATTGGCGTGAGCCTGTGGCTGGCCATCTGGCGCCTGCTGCCCGAGACCTTGCATGCGGACCAGGTGCAGCCCTTTGGCGTCAAGCCGCTGATGCGGGGCTACCGGGAGATGATCTCCAACCCCACGTTTGTGGCGCTGGCCTTTGCCTCCGGCATTCCGTTTAACGGCGTATTTCTGTATGTGCTGTCAGCGCCGGTGTTTTTGGGCGAGCACTTGCACTTGGCGCCGCAGCAGTTTTTCTGGCTGTTCTTGATGACCATCAGCGGCATCATGGGCGGCGCCTGGGTGTCAGGCCGGCTGGCGGGCAAGCTGCCGCCGCAGCGGCAAATTCGGCGGGGCTTTCGGATCATGGTGGCCGTGTCGCTGGCCAATGTGGCGGCCAATTTGTGGCTGCCGCTTCAGGCGTGGTGGGCCATCCCGCTGATCGCGCTGTTTGCCTTTGGCTGGGCGATGATGGTGCCCGTGGTGACGCTGATGGTGCTGGATCAGGCGCCTGACCGGCGTGGCATGGCCTCTTCATTGCAGGCCTGCTTGGGCAGTGTGGCCAATGCGTTGGTGGCCGGGGTGATCGCCCCGCTGGTGATGCACTCCACCTTGCTCTTGGCCTGCACCTCCATGGCGCTGATGTTCATTGGCATCACCGCCTGGCTGTGGGTGCGGCCCAGGCTGGCGCACTGAGCGCACCGCACCCGATCTGTCTTCACTCGATCGTGGACTTTCGGACCTTGGCGACACCGTCGCGAATCTCGGCAAACATGCTGAGCAAGGTGTCGACGTGGTGGACGCCTGACTTGAGCTGATAGTCCAACTCAGCCGCTTGGCCTTCGACCAAGGCCTCGATGTGGGAGACCAGGGTCTCGGGCGGCAGCTTCAGGCGGGCTTCGGAGTCACCGCCTTCGCGCACCACGGTGGCACCCGCGTTGCGGGCAATGCGCAACATGGCGCTGTTCTCAGACAGCGCGTGGATGATCATCGTGTCCACATGGCGGTTGCGCGCATGCAGCACGGCATGGTCAAAAAGGCGGGCGCCGTAGCCACGGCCGCGGGCTTTGGTGATCACCGACACACCGAACTCAGCCATGTTGCGCTCGGCCGGAATGTCCGTCATGTAGGCCAGATGGGCCATGGCGATCAGTTCTAAGCGGCGGTTGAAAACGCCAAAGACCTCATCGCGGTGGAAATCCAGCAGATCAACATAGCGGCCGATCTGGGTGTCGCTGGCGGCATAGCCAAAGCGCAGATAGCGGTCGTGGGGCTCCAGCGACAACAGATGCGCCAACACGCGGGGGCGATGGCGCTCAGACAGCGAGCGGATCGGCACCCAACGGAAAACTTCTTTGGTGGCCTCCGGGGGTGTGGAGGCAGCCTGAGATGCATCCAAAGCCTGCGGTGTGCCGGCAGTGGACGAAGTGGCATCGACAACGGAATGTGCACCGGGGTGACCCATGTGACCTCCTCAAGGATGGTGGGAATCTAGTACAAACCCTAGGTTACACGCTTTCCGATTGTTGCGCCGCAGCATTTGACGGGTCTGTGTGGTCAAAGTTCTCAACACTGTGGCTCGAACTTTGGGCTATACTCGCGGGCTTTCCTGCAATCGGCGGGGAGACCGGGCTATGCTCGGGCAGTGTTGAGCAGGCCAGTTGTGCTGCTTTTCATGCCTGCGGCAAAGCGCCCAAGCGACCTGAGAGGCTGCGAGTGCTGCAAAGCACTTCCAAAAACAGTTCCGATGGTGCTTGGCTGACCGGTTACACAGCCGTGTTTATTTTTTGATCGACCTCTCATGAAGACCTTCAGCGCCAAGCCGGCCGAGGTGACGCACGAGTGGCTTGTGATTGACGCCACCGACAAGGTGCTCGGACGTGTTGCCAGCGAAGTGGCACTCCGTTTGCGCGGCAAGCACAAGGCCATCTACACGCCTCACGTGGACACCGGTGATTTCATCATCATCCTGAACGCCGACAAGATCCGTGTCACGGGCAACAAAGCCAATGACAAGGTGTACTACCGCCACTCCGGTTTCCCCGGTGGCATCTACGGCACCAAGTTCAAGGACATGCAAGCCAAGCATCCAGGCCGCGCCCTGGAGAAGGCCGTCAAGGGCATGCTGCCCAAGGGTCCGCTGGGCTACGCCATGATCAAGAAGCTGAAGGTTTATGCAGGGAGCGAGCATCCGCACGCCGCCCAGCAGCCTAAGGTGCTGGAAATCTAAGGAGCGGATTGATGATCGGTAACTGGAACTATGGCACCGGGCGTCGCAAGTCGTCTGTGGCCCGCGTCTTCATCAAGAAGGGCACTGGCCAGATCGTTGTCAACGGCAAGACCGTTGATCAATATTTCGGCCGTCAAACTTCGATCATGGTCGTCAAGCAGCCTTTGCTGCTGACTGGCAACGCAGAAACCTTCGACATTCAAGTGAATGTCCACGGTGGCGGCGAGTCCGGCCAAGCAGGTGCTGTGCGCCACGGTATCACCCGCGCCCTGATCGACTACGATGCAGCATTGAAGCCTGATCTGAGCCGTGCCGGCTTCGTGACGCGTGACGCGCGTGAAGTCGAACGTAAGAAGGTCGGTCTGCACGGCGCGCGTCGCCGCAAGCAGTTCAGCAAGCGCTGATCGAAGGCAGACCTCGGGTCTGTCTTCACCGAGATTGCACTGCAATCCTCCCAAAGGCCGCTCCTCAGCGGCCTTTGCTGTCTCTGGGCCCCGTGGTTGGAGCATCTGAATGCGTTGGAAACTACTTCGCCGCCGCCTCTCCATCACCGCACCGCGCATGACGGTGCGCAGCCACCTGCCCTGGCCGCTGCGCTGGGCGGTAGCCGCCGTGGCCCTGGGCTTCTCAGCCGCCATTGGTCTGTGGGCTTTTGAGTTCGGCAAGAGCATTGCCGGCCTCGATAAAGGCGCGAAAGAAGAGCTGGCCCAACTGCGCACTGAGGTCGCCGAGTTGCGCGCCGAGCGCGAAAAGGCGCAGAGTATTGCCAACACGGCAGAGAGCCTGCTCAAGACGGAGAAGGCGACCCAAGAACGACTGGCTTCGCAACTGCGGCAGGCCGAGTCTGAGAACTTATCCCTGAAGGCCGACCTGGGCTTTTTTGAGCGCCTATTGCCAGCGGCCGGAGGCCTAGAGGGCCTGTCGGTGCGCAGCATTCAGGCCGAAGCCCAAGCGCCCGGCCAGATGCGCTATCAAGTGCTGATCATGCAGAGTGGCAAGCAGGTCAACCCCTTCAATGGCCGCTATGAGCTGACCTTGATCGGCACCCTGGACAACAAACCTTGGACCCAAGCCATGCCGGGAGGGCCGCAGCCGATGCAGGTCAAACAGTACTCACGGCTGGAGGGTCTCATCGACCATCCGCCGCAGGCCGTGGTAAAAACGGTGCAGCTTCGGATTCTCGATGGCGGAGGTGCCGTGCGCGCCACGCAAACGCTGAAGCTCTAACAAAAGCGTCCACGACCCCGTTTGGACACCCTGCCGCCGAAAGCGGCAATTCACTGGAGAAGCAGTATGTGGCCAGGAAAGAAAAAGCAGCCCCCCATCCGCAGCTTGGTGGGCGAAGGCACCTCCGTTCACGGTGAGCTTCGGTTCTCCGAGGGCTTGCGTATTGACGGTGAAGTCCAGGGCGATGTGGTGGCGGCGGGCAGCGGCCCCAGCCTGTTGGTGCTCAGCGAGAATGCCCGCATCCATGGCAAGGTGATCGCCGGGCATGTGATCATCAACGGGGAAGTGCGCGGCCCGGTGCATTCGACCGAGTTGCTTGAATTGCAGCCCAAAGCCCGCATCATTGGTGATGTGCTGTACGAAGCCCTGGAGATGCACCAAGGCGCCAAGATTGACGGCGAGCTGAAGCACACCGCAGCCGCCTCCGAGGAAAAGCCCGCCCTGAAGTTGGCGGCCTCGCAGAACTGATTTATTGACCTGAAGGATCCCTCATCATGAACGCAGTGGCTGAAAACCTGTCCCCCGCAATGGGCGAGATGCCCGTCCCCCTGGTCTTCACGGACAGCGCCGCTGCAAAGGTGGCCGATTTGGTGGCCGAAGAAGGCAACCCCGACCTCAAGCTGCGCGTGTTTGTGCAAGGCGGCGGCTGCTCGGGCTTCCAATACGGCTTCACCTTCGATGAAATCGTCAATGAAGACGACACCCAGATGAGCAAGAACGGCGTCACCTTGCTGATCGACGCGATGAGCCTGCAATACCTGACCGGCGCCGAGATCGACTACAAAGAAGACCTGCAAGGCGCGCAGTTCGTGATCAAGAACCCCAACGCCACCACCACCTGCGGTTGCGGCTCCAGCTTCTCGGTCTGAGGATCGCCCTGATCCATTGAAGCCGTCCGGGCTTCACCCTCAAACGCCTCCAGCACGGAGGCGTTTTGCTTTCAGGCTGGATAGAGCGCACCCAAAATGCGCAGCCCCCGCGCGCCCGTCACTTCGGTGCGCTGCCCAGGTTCTCGACAGCAATGCGCGCGGGCCAGCCAGGCAAATGCAGCGGCTTCGACCTGCATGGGGGGCAGGCCCAAGGCCTCGGTGCTGCCCACCTGCACACCAGGCAAACAGGCCTGCAAGCGGCGCATCACATCCAGGTTGAACACGCCACCGCCGCAGACATAAAGCGCCTGGGTCTCCGGGGCGCTGGCACGCAGCGCTGAAGCGGCTGCGCGAGCCGTGAACTCTGCCAAACTGGCCTGAACGTCGACAGGGCGCAAGCCTGCAAACGGCGCCAAGCGCTGCGCCAGCCAGGCCGGATTAAAGAGGTCTCGGCCTGTGCTCTTGGGCGGCGGCAGGCTCAAAAAGGGCTCCGCCATCAAGGCCTGGAGCAGCGCCTCGTCCACCTGACCACGGGCACCCCAGGCCCCACCAGCGTCGTAAGCCTGCCCCAGGTGCAGGGCTGCGCCGTGGTCCAGCAGCGCATTGCCCGGGCCGCAGTCAAAGCCCCGCACGGACTGGGCACCGTCTGCAGGCAGCAAGGTCAGGTTGGAAATGCCGCCAATGTTCAAGACGGCCCGCGCCTGCCCGGCTTGGGCAAACACCTGGGCATGAAAGGCCGGCACCAAGGGGGCGCCCTGGCCGCCGGCGGCCACGTCACGGCTGCGGAAATCGGCCACCACATCGATGCCGCACAGCTCGGCCAGCAAGGCGGGCTGGTTCAATTGCAGGGTATAGCCGACACCATCAAACTCACCAGGGCGGTGCCGGACGGTCTGGCCATGCGAGCCCACGGCGTGAATCTGCGCAGGTGGCAAACCCGAGGCCCCCAACACCGCATGCACCGCCTCTGCTTGCACGCGGGCCAGTTGGTTCGCAGCCAAAGCGGCCCGATGCAGCTCGTTCTCACCCGCCGTATTCAGCGCCAGCAGTTCAGCTCGCAGTGCGGCAGGAAAGGGCAGATGCTGATGACCAGCCACCTCGATGGCAGCGCAGCCCGCCCCAAACCGGGCCACGACCGCATCCACACCGTCCAGCGAGGTGCCTGACATCAGGCCGATGTACCAGGCCTCAGCAGGCAAGGCCAAGCCCGTCGGAGTCAAGGCAGGCCGCCCGCTCAATCCACCCGGCCAGCCAAGCCGCGCAGGTCGTCCGCCACATCAAGCTTGGTTTGATAGCGCTGCGCCAACTGCGCAAACTTGGGTCGCTGCGCTGAGTCTAGCTCCAGGGTCTCGGAGGCCTTGGCAATGCGCAGTGGGTCTTGGTGGGCACCGTTGATGCGGAACTCAAAGTGCAAATGCGGCCCGGTGGCCCAACCCGTGGCGCCGACCGCCCCAATGCGTTGGCCCTGCTCGACGCGCTGGCCTTTGCGGACATCGATGCGGCTGAGGTGGGCATAGACCGTCAGGCGATCGCCCGAGTGCTTGACATGCACCACATTGCCATAGCCGCCTTGCACACCGGCAAAGTCAACCACACCATCCCCCACCACACGCACTGGCGTGCCCACAGGCGCCCCATAGTCCGTGCCCAGGTGGGCACGCCAAGTCCGCAAGATGGGGTGGAAGCGCATGGCAAAGCCCGACGTCACCCGCGAGAACTCCAGCGGGCTGGCCAAGAAAGCGCGCTTTTTGCTCTTGCCATTGGCGTCGAAATAACCGCCCTTGCCTTCGTTGAACCAAAAGGCTTGGTGGGTCTTGCCGGCATTGACGAACTCCGCCGCCAACACACGGCCCACGCCTTCGTTCCAGGCCACCGGCTCACCGTCGGCCATCAGCGTCTCGTACACCACGCTGAAGTTGTCGCCTTTGCGCAGCTCGCGATGGAAATCGACCTCGGTCGAGAACATCTCGGTCATCTGCACCGCCACCGCGTCGGGCACGCCCGCGTCATCCGTGGCCGCAAACAATGAAGAGCGGATGGTGCCGCTGGCCAAGCGCACATGGCTTTCGAGCGGTGCGGCGATGATGGAGGAGCGCAAGCCGGCGGGGCTGTCTTCGACCGTCAGACGCCAAAAATGCGACATCTGGCCTTGGCCTTCCGCATCCACGGGGAAGCGCGCCACCAAGCGCTGCAACTGCCCTTGACCATCAAGGCTGACACTCACCATCTTGCCCGGGCGGCCGCTGAAGAGGCGCTTGGCAATGCTGTCGGTGCGCAGCCAGGCCGCCACGGCCGGGTCACGCAGACCCAGACGACGCAGCAAGCTGTCTGCCGTGTCATTGGCCCGAGTGACTTCGCTGCGCTCCAGCTTCAGCTCATGCCCAGCCAATGCCTCCAGTTGGGGGGCGATGGCTTCGGGTTCGACCACTTCAGTGACCATGCGGCGCGGCAGGTCCGCAGCATCGGGCGCCAAAGGCGCAATCGCGATGGCGGTGACGCCAAAACCGGCCAGGACCGTCAGCACTGCCGCCGCAATGCGGCGAGGATGGCGAGCGGCCATGGCTGCAGCTTGCGCCACTGCCGTTCGCACCATCACCAAACCTTGTTCGAGTTCGAGACGCAAATCAAATCCTCTGCGCAACGCCTGAGCGCTGCGACGAAACGCACGGATCCGTGCACAGGAGTGATGGGGACAACACGCCGCAGCGCGGCCACGCATCACGCGAGGGACTTCGACGCTCCGCGGTCGCGGGAGGCCCGTAGAATTGGGCGCCGCCACACTGCGGGCTTGGGCGAGAACATCCTGGCGCCCGCAGCGCGGGCAGGGCAATCTCAGCCACCTTGTAAGTTTACCGCAGGCCAGCCCCGCCCGAAGCCCGGGCTAGCCCTGAACGCCGTCCCCCCCGCCTTCTGCGTGAAGGCCCTCACATCCGCCTCGTCTGCCATGTCCTCCAACACGCCCGCCGCCGCCGAACAGCCCTCCAGCCCCGCCCTGAGCGACGGCGTGCGTCATGCGCTGGAAGTCAGCCTGCGCGGCTGCTCTGAGCTGCTGCCGCAAGCCGATTGGGTCAAGAAGCTGCAACGCGCCGAGGCCACCGGCCAGCCGCTGCGCGTTAAGTTCGGCATGGACCCGACTGCGCCTGACCTGCATCTCGGCCACACCGTCGTGTTCAACAAGCTGCGTCAACTGCAGGACCTGGGCCACACGGTCATCCCGCTGATCGGCGACTTCACCACCATGATTGGCGACCCCTCCGGCCGCAACAGCACCCGTCCGCCACTGACGCGGGAGCAGATTGAAGAGAACGCGCGCACCTACTTTGATCAACTGCGCCTGGTGCTGGACCTGGACAAAGCTGAGGTGCGATACAACAGCGAGTGGGGTGACGCCCTGGGTTCTCGCGGCATGATTGAGTTGGCCGGCAAGTACACCGTGGCACGCATGCTGGAGCGCGACGACTTCACCAAGCGATTCGCCTCGCAAACGCCCATCTCGGTGCATGAGTTCCTCTATCCCCTGGTGCAGGGCTATGACTCGGTGGCCCTGAAGAGCGACATCGAGTTGGGCGGAACGGACCAGAAGTTCAATCTGCTGATGGGGCGTCACTTACAAGCCGAGTACGGGCAGGAGCCGCAGTGCATTCTCACGATGCCGCTGCTGGTCGGCTTGGACGGGGTGGACAAAATGTCCAAGTCCAAAAACAATTACATCGGCATCACCGAGCCGGCCAACACCATGTTCGCCAAGGTCATGTCCATCAGCGACACCTTGATGTGGAACTGGTTCGAGCTGCTGAGCTTCCGGCCGATGGCAGAGGTCGCCGCGCTCAAGGCAGAGACGGAGGCAGGACGTAACCCCCGCGACGCCAAGGTGATGCTGGCCAAAGAAATCACCACCCGCTTCCACAGTGCTGCAGCCGCGGAAGCCGCCGAGGCCGACTTCAACAACCGTGCGCGGGGTGGCATCCCGGACGACATCCCTGAGCTGAGCTTGAGCGGTGCACCCATGCCCATTGGCAACCTGCTCAAAGCCGCAGGCTTGGTGGCCAGCACGGGCGAAGGCCTGCGCATGGTGGACGGCGGCGGTGTGCGCATTGATGGCACCGTGGTGTCTGACCGCGGCCTCAAGGTGGAAGCCGCTACCATGGTGCTGCAAGTGGGCAAGCGCAAGTTCGCGCGCGTGACCCTGTCCTGACCCTCCCCTCTTGGAGACCTGCATGTTTTTGACACGCCAACTGGCCCTCACCGTTCTGGCCCTGACCCTGCCCGTGAGCCATGCCTGGGCCAACGACGCGGCCGCCCAAGCGGCCAAAGAGCCCGGCGCCGAAGTCACGCCCAGCGGCTTGGTCTATCGCTCGCTGACCGAGGGCAAAGGCGCCAACCCGGGTGCCACTGACACCGTGCGTGTTCACTACAAAGGCACCCTGCCTGGCGGCAAAGAGTTCGACAGCTCTTACAGCCGTGGCCAGCCCGCTGAGTTCCCGCTCAACCGCGTGATCCCCTGCTGGACCGAAGGTGTGCAAAAGATGAAGCCCGGCGGCAAGGCCAAGCTGACCTGCCCGCCCGACATCGCCTACGGCGCACGCGGTGCTGGTGGTGTGATCCCGCCGAATGCGACCTTGCACTTTGAGGTCGAACTGCTGGGCATTGCCAAGCGCTAAGCCGCCGTGTTGGCGCTTGTTCAGCGCGTGCGCGAAGCGCGCGTCGAAGTCGCTGGCAAGGTCGTGGGCCAGATCGGCCCCGGCCTGCTGGTCTTGGTGTGCGCCGAGCCCACCGACACCCCCACTCATGCCCAAAAGCTGGTGGCCAAGCTGCTCAAGCTGCGCATCTTCAGCGATGACGCGGGCAAGATGAACCGCAGCGTGCAAGACCTGGATGGCGCCGGCACTCCGGGCGGCCTGCTGCTGGTGTCGCAGTTCACCTTGGCCGCAGACACCTCCAGCGGCAACCGCCCGAGCTTCACCGGGGCAGCACCCGCTGCCTTGGGCGAGGCCTTGTATGAGGCCGTGCTGCGTGAAGCCCGTGCAGCACACCCGCAAGTCGCCTGTGGTCGCTTCGGGGCAGACATGCAAGTCCACCTCGTCAACGACGGGCCCGTGACCATTCCGATCACCTTGCGCTGAAGCCACCAAGAAAAAGGGCACCCGAGGGTGCCCTTTTGTCGTCAGCCCGCAGTGAGCTGTCTTCAGTCGGCGTACTGGCCGGCCGCCTTGATGACGGGGCCCCACTTGTTGATCTCGGCTTCAACGAACTTCTTGTGCTCGGGGCCGTTGACGCGGGCGTCGGTCACGATGACGGCACCCAACGCTTCTTCACGCTTGATGAACTCGGGGTCCTTCAGCGCGGCCTTCAGCGCGGTATTGACCTTGTCCAGCACCGCTTTGGGCGTGCCCTTGGGCGCGTACAAGCCGTGCCAGATGGACACATTGAAGCCCTTGATGCCCGACTCATCCAAGGTCGGCAGCTTGGCCAGCGACGGTGTGGTCAAGCGCTTGGTGGTGGTCACGGCAAAGGCCTTGACCTTGCCGGCTTCAATTTGGTTGGTGGTGTTGGTGGTCTGGTCGCACATGATGTCCACTTGACCGCCCAGCAAATCGGTCATGGCCGGCGCCGTGCCCTTGTAAGGCACTGTGGTCATGTCGATCTTCAAGCTTTGTTGGAACAACAAGCCGCACAGGTGGGAGGCTGACCCCAAGCCTGCGTTGGCCAGGTTGATCTTGCCCTTGTTGGCATCCAACCACTTCGCCAGCTCGGCATAGTTATTGGCAGGCAGCGTAGAGCGGCCAATCACGGTCATGGGCACTTCGTTGATCATGCCCACATACTCGAAATCTTCCAGCGTCTTGTACTGCAGGTTGCGGTAGAGCGCGGGTGCGGTGGCCATGCCAATGTGATGCAGCAAGAAGGTGTAGCCATCCGGAGCCGCCTTGGCCACCTTGGCGGCGCCCAGCGTGCCACCAGCGCCACCCACGTTTTCAATCACGATGGTCTGACCGCCCAAGGGCTTGCGCAGGGCTTCCGCCAAATCACGCGCCACCTTGTCCGTCGGGCCACCCGCCGCAAAAGGCACCACCACGGTGATGGGCTTCTCAGGGTACTCGGCTGCCGCAGAAAACGCTGCGAAAGACAAGGCCGCTGCGACAGCGGTGAGGGAGACACGCTTCATGAAAAACTCCTTAGAGGATGATCGAAAGATCCGTGCAGGCATCGTAGTGGCTGCGCCAAGCCTGCGAAACTCGGAAACTACGTATCCAAGGCAGGCTTGACCTGCCGACAACGCCCCATCTCTGAGCAAGGATGACAGCCCCGATGATCCGCATTGATCTGCCAAGCACCCCACCTGACATCGACTTCCCGCGCGAAGAGCGCCGAGAAGTCGGCTGCCCCGAGCGCCGCACCTGGGTGCTGCACGAAGACGCCAAGGCGGGCCTGTGTGTCGGCATTTGGGAATGCGACCCAGGCCGCTGGCGCATTGAGTTTGGCCCGCAGGAGCACGAGTACTTCATCGTGCTCTCGGGCCGCTGCCGCGTGCACCGCGCCGAAGGCGGCCACGAGGAGTTTGGCCCCGGCCAAGCGGTGGTGCTGCCGCCGCTGTTCAAAGGCTCATTCGAAGTGCTGGAGACGATGCGCAAGCACTTTGTGATCGTGGATCACGCACAATGATTGAAAGGTCGTGGCCGCAGGGGCTCTGGACTGAATCGCCCCCAAGCTGCGTGACCGACAACATCAACACGAAACAGTGAGGAGGTCCCCATGGAACGTTGCAGACCGAACTTCAAGCTCAAGGCCGTGGTTTTTCCATGTGCGCTTTTGTCGTTGGCAGCACCGATGTTCGCCTTTGCTGCGGCCGCTTGTTCCGTGGTGGAACTCGCACCTCAGGCATCTTCGAGCGGTGTGACGGCATTGGGCGACTCCGGTCAGGTCGCCGGATGGGTGTTGTATCCATCCAAGACACTGTCTTCAACGGTGGTTTGGAAAGGCTCTCGCGTCCTAACTTATGACGGCACCATCCCGAACTGTCGACGCTCAGCCACCGAGTTCGGTTCGCCCCTCCACATCAGCGCCATCTCCCCCAACGGTACAGTGGCCGGCAGCTTTGCCTGTGACCAAGGCATGATTGCACGTGACGAAGCATTTTGGGTCAAGCGAGTTGGTCAAACAGCCGCCACTTACCCCTTCGCATACCCGGAAGACTGGGCCGGGTACACACCTACCGGCGTGAGCGATGCCGGAAGCGTCGTGGGCTTGCGCTCCAGCCTCATCAACAGGCAAGTGATCGGACCATTTGCCCGCGGCCTACTGGACAGCCAAACATTGGCACCCCGGACTTTTGCGTACCTTGGGGCGGGCAATGGTGGTCTGACTGCCATCTCTAGCGGGCTGGAGTCTCAATCCAATCCGCCAGCCATGATTCGGCATTCGGCTGCCACATGGATCGATGGGGAAAAAGCCATCGCATGGCAGCAGGCTGAAGGAGGCGTCTCACCTTTTCTGGAATATCGCAGCACTGCACGAACCACTTGGGTTGCGGCCATTGAGTTCAACGCATGGCCGGGTGCGGTTGTGGTGCAACGCCGCGATACAGGACAGCAAACGGCTCGCATCGAACCACAGCAAGACGGTGCCACTTTCGCAGTGGGCAAGCCTGTGTTGAGCGCGAATGGTCAATGGCTGAGCTATGTAGAACATCAACGTATCAATCCCAGCTTGCAAACCGTGTTTCTCGTAAGACTCAAGGACGGTCTACCCACCGGCCCGGCGCAAGTGATCGCCAACGCATCAGGCGATGTCATCTCCATCAGCAACAGCGGCCAGGTTCTTGGCCGCTTCACGGACCCAGTCAGCCGACAATCAAAGTGGTTCGTTCGCCTCGCCACAGGCACCACCCTGGCCGTCGAGGACACTGTGAGCGGCCTCACGTCCGTCAGCAATGGCTTGATGAATCCCCGGGGAGACATCGCCCTGACGGGGATTTATAGAGACAAAACGAGTGCCCTGCGCCTAAGCTGCTCTGACTGATCTGGTGCGCATCACTGATACGACCGCGCGTCCTCGATCACCTTGCCGTCGTTGGGTAAGCTGCCCACGGGCAGCAGTTCAACCTCGCTGCGCAGCTTGGTGACGTCACGCACGGTGTCGGCAATGCGTGCCGCCAAGCCGTCTGCTGGCGTGGCCGTCTCCAGCTTCAAGGTCATGCGGTCAGACGCCATTTCGCCCTGCACCACCAGGCGCGCCCGGCTGACTTCGGGGTGGCGTTTGACGACCTCGGCGACCTGGCCGGGGTGAACAAACATGCCGCGCACTTTGACCGTTTGGTCAGCGCGGCCCATCCAGCCTTTGATGCGCGTGTTGGTGCGGCCTGTGGGGCAGGTGCCAGGCAAGACGGCGGAGAGATCCCCCGTGCCAAAACGCACCAAAGGGTAATCGCGGTTGAGGGTGGTGACGACCACCTCACCCACTTCGCCTTCGGGCACCGGGTCGCCGGTGCCGGGGCGCACGATCTCGACGATCACGCCTTCGTCCAACACCAAGCCCTCGCGGGCCGAGGTTTCATAGGCCACCAGCCCCAAGTCGGCCGTGGCATAGCACTGGAAGGCGGCAATGCCTTGGCTGGCAAACCAGTCGCGCAGCGAGGGCGGGCAGGCCTCACCACTGACCATGGCCTTGTTGACGCTGCGGATGTCGGCGCCGGCCTCTTGCGCTTTCTCGACCATGATCTTCAAGAAACTGGGGGTGCCGATATAGCCCTGGGGCTTCAGCTCCATCACCGCTTGGAGCTGCATCTCGGTGTTGCCCACACCACCTGGGAAGGTCGCGCAGCCCACCGCATGGGCGCCGGTTTCCATCATGGAGCCGGCGGGCGTGAGGTGATAGCTGAAGCTGCAGTGGGCCAAGTCGCCCGCCCTGAAGCCTGCGGCATAGATGGCACGACCCATGCGCCAGTAATCTGCCCCCTCGCCTTCGGGCTCATAAATCGGGCCGGGAGACTGGAACACGCGCCGGGCACCCGAGGCAGCAGCGAGGCCGCGCCAACCAATGGCCGAGAAGCCCCCAAAGGGATCGCCTCCTGCCGCACGGCTGGCTTGCTGGCGGGCCAGCAATTCGGACTTGCGCACCACAGGCAAGGTCGCCAAAGCCGCACGGCTGGTGATGCGGCTCGCATCCACGCCTTTGAGCGAGGCCCCAAAGGCGTCCGTGCGAGACTGGGCATGGGCCACCATGGCCGGCAAGGCGGCCATCAAGGCGGCTTCGCGTTCAGCAGGAGAGCGGGTTTCCAGGGCGTCGAAAAAATCACTCATCGTGGTCGCTCCAGGCGGAGAGCTTTTTCTTCAACTCCGCCGAAAAGTCGCGCACTTCGGCGCCGGATTTCAATGTCTTGTTCAGCCACTCGGGCCCGCTGCGTTGGGGCTTCTTGACCACGGCTGCGGTCAACACGCCCTCACTCAGCACAAACTTGGTGATGGCCACCCCTTTGCGCTCGAACACCCCCGCGCGTTCCGTCAAGCCCATGTCGCGCGCATCACGTCGCAGGCGCTGCAGCGCGTCTTCCGGCTTGAAGGCGGGCAGCGCAAAACCCCAGTCTTGCTCACTCATGTCGCGCTCCAGCGGATTGCAGGGGTCAGGCCAACCAACGCTTGCGGCGCTTGTAGCTCTTCACATCCTTGAAGCTCTTGCGGTCGCCGCCACCCATGCCAAGGTAGAACTCCTTGACGTCTTCGTTTTCGCGCAAGTCCTTGGCGGCGCCGTCCATCACGATGCGGCCGTTCTCCAGGATGTAGCCATAGTCGGCATAACGCAGCGCAATATTGGTGTTTTGCTCAGCCAGCAAGAAGGTGACCTTCTCCTTGGTGTTGAGGTCTTTGACGATCTCAAACACTTCTTCCACGATCTGCGGCGCCAAGCCCATCGAGGGCTCGTCCAGCAAGACCATCTTGGGGTTGGCCATCAGGGCGCGGCCAATGGCACACATCTGCTGCTCGCCGCCCGAGGTGTAGGCGGCTTGGCTGGTGCGGCGGGTCTTGAGCCGGGGGAAGTAGTTGTAGACCTTCTCCAGCGTCTGGGCCACCGCCGCTTTGCCGTCGGTGCGGGTGTAGGCACCAGTCATCAGGTTTTCTTCGATGGTCAAGTGGGCAAAGCAGTGCCGCCCTTCCATCACCTGCACCACACCACGCGCCACCATGTCGGAGGTGCTGAGCTTTTCAATGCGCTCACCGCGCAGCTCAATCGAGCCCTTGGTGACATCGCCCCGCTCACCGGCGAGCAAGTTGCTGACGGCGCGCAGCGTTGTCGTCTTGCCCGCACCATTGCCACCCAGCAGCGCCACCACTTGGCCCTCAGGCACTTGCAGGGACACGCCCTTCAGCACCAGGATCACGTGGTTGTAGATGACTTCAATGCCGTTGACGTTCAGAAGAATGTTGGGAGTGCTCATGGCATGCCTTTGCAGTGGGAGCGAATCGCTGGCTCTCTGAAACCCCGCTCGCGAGGCTTCAGAGAGGGCCCCCTCTGAATCACAGAAGAGGCCCTGTGCGATCAGGGGATCAGGAGCCGCAGTCCGCCGCGTCGCGACGGCTCAGCTTCTTCTCGGCCGCATATTTGTCAGCCGCTTGCTTGACCATGGGCTTGATCAGCGCCTCGTCAGCCTGCAGCCAGTCCGAGGTGAACTTCCAGGCCTTGCCATCCCACTGGTGCATACGAGCCCAGCTGCCGCCCATGTGGTCAGCGCAGGACGTCGAGACCGGGCGCAGCACGCCAGCGAACCCGAGTGCATCCAGCTTCTTCTGGTCGAGGGCCAGGTTCTCCAGGCCCCAGCGCACTTGCTCGCCGGTCATGACCTTGCCCTTGCCAAAGCGCTCTTGCGCACGCTTGACGCCTTCCACGGCCAACATGGCGTGCACCAAGCCACGCATATAGAGCACGCTGCCGACTTCTTCCTTGGGACCTGTGCCTTGGCCCTTGGCATGCAGGGTGGCGAGGATGTCTTGCGCCACCTTGGAGTTCGGCTCAGCGCCGTGCTGCATGGTGATGGCGTTGTAGCCCTTGGCGCCTTCGCCCACGTCCTTCACGTCGGGCTCAGCACCGGCCCACCACACGCCATACATCTTGTCGCGCGGATAACCCGTGGCCACGGCTTCCTTCAAGGCGGCCGAGTTCATCACGCCCCAGCCCCACAGCAGGATGTAGTCCGGGCGGCTCTGGCGCACTTGCAACCAAGTCGCCTTTTGCTCGACACCGGGGTGGGTCACAGGCAGCAGCTGCACGTCAAAACCGTGCATCTTGGAGCGCTCTTGCAGCAGAGGAATCGGCTCTTTGCCATAAGGGCTGTCGTGGTAGACCAAGGCAATCTTCTTGCCCTTGAGCTTGTCCCAACCGCCTTCGCGCTTGGCCAGTTGGCCCACCAAAATGTCGGCCGCCGTCCAGTAGGTGCCCAGCAGCGGGAAGTTCCACTTGAAGACATTGCCGTCTGCCGACTCGCTGCGGCCATAGCCTGCAGTGATCAGCGGGATCTTGTCGGCCGGGGCCTTCTCGGTCAGTGCAAAGGTGATGCCGGTGGACAGCGGCTGGAACACCGTGGCGCCCTTGCCTTTCAGGCGCTCATAGCACTCCACACCCTTGTCGGTGGCGTAGCCGGTTTCGCATTCCTCGAAGGACACCTTCACGCCATTGATGCCGCCCTTGGCATTCACCAGCTTGAGGTAGTCCACATGGCCGTTGGCCCAGGGCACACCATTAGGTGCATAAGCGCCAGTGCGATACACCAGCACCGGGAAGAACTGCTCCTTGGCCTGCGCAAATGCAGGCGAAGTTGCCACTGCGGCAAGGCCTGCGGCCGCCAGCACGGCCGCTTGGGCCAGGGACTTGAACTTCATGATGTCTACCTCCAATAAGGGGGGTGAAATGCACACAGTGGTGCGGGGCGAAAGGGGCTGTGGGTTCGTGGCCCACAGCTCTAGGAACTCAATGCGGGAAGGGCCACAGACGCAGCTTCTCTTTGGCGGTCGACCACAGGCGAGCGAGGCCATGGGGCTCCACGATCAGGAAGAAGATGATCAAGGCGCCGAAGATCATGTAGGTCAGGTGCGAGGCCGTGGCCGTCGACAGGCCCACCGCGACCGTGAGGTTGTCCAAGATGATGGGCAGGATCACGATGAAGGCGGCGCCAAAGAAGCTGCCCATGATGGAGCCCAAACCGCCGATGATGACCATGAACAACAAGTCGAAGGAGCGGTTGATGTTGAAGGCTGCAGGCTCCCAAGAGCCCAGGTGCACAAAGCCCCACAGCGCACCCGCCATGCCGACAAAAAAGGACGAGACAGCAAACGCGGTGAGCTTGGCGTAGACCGGGCGAATACCAATCACGGCCGCGGCCACGTCCATGTCGCGCATGGCCATCCACTCACGGCCGATATGGCTGCGCACCAGATTCTTGGCAAACCAGGCGCAAACCACCACAAAGGCCAGGCAGAACAGGTACTTGCTCACCGGGGAGTCGATCACCAGCCCGAAGAACGACAACTCACTGACACTGACCGAGCCAGAAGCCGAGTCGTTGGTGAACCACTTGATCCGCAGGAAGGCCCAGTCGGTGAAGAACTGTGCGGCCAAGGTGGCCACCGCCAAATAAAGGCCCTTGATGCGCAGCGAGGGAATGCCAAACAGCACGCCCACCACCGTGGTGCAGACCCCGCCCAAGATGATGGCGCCCAGCATGGGCATGCCATCCACACGGATCAGAAAGTTGTAGGCCGCATAAGCACCCACCGCCATGAAGCCGCCGGTGCCCAGAGAGATCTGACCGCAATAGCCCACCAGGATGTTCAGGCCGATGGCTGCCAAGGACAGGATCAGGAAGGGGATCAGCACCGCCCTGAACAAGTACTCGCTGGCCAGCAGGGGCACGCCAATCGCAGCAAAAGCCACCAGCAGGCCGATGGCCCAGCGGTCTTGCAAGATGGGGAAGATCTGCTGGTCCGACCGGTAGCTGGTCTTGAACTGGCCGTTTTCACGATAAAACATGGTGTCTTACTTTCGAGGTGATCTTTTTGCTACGGCATAACTTTGCTGAAACATCATTGACGTGCGTGCTTCACACGCGATCAATGATCTTTTCGCCGAACAAACCTTGCGGGCGGAACAGCAAGAAGCCCAGTGCCATCACATACGCAAACCAAATCTCGATGCCACCGCCCAGCATGGGGCCGATGTAGACCTCGGAGAGCTTTTCGCCCACACCGATGATCAGGCCGCCGATGATGGCGCCCGGCACCGAAGTCAGGCCGCCTAGGATCACCACCGGCAAAGCCTTGAGTGCCACCTGCGAGAGCGAGAACTGCACGCCCAGCTTGGAGCCCCAGATGATGCCGGCCACCAGCGCCGCGAAACCCGCCACCGACCACACGATGACCCAGATGCGGTTCAGCGGAATGCCGATGGACTGCGCCGCTTGGTGGTCATCCGCCACGGCGCGCAGGGCGCGGCCCGTGGCCGTCTTCTGGAAGAAGATCGCCAGCACCACCACCAGCGCAGCCGCAATGCCTGCGGCGATCAAGTCCTCTTGGCCAATCAGGATGCCGCCTTGGAAGGTGGACTCCATCAAGAAGATCGGGTCCTTGGGCATGCCCACATCAATCTTGTAGATGTCGGAGCCAAACACAGTCTGGCCAAAACCATCGAGGAAGTAGGTGATGCCCAGGGTCGCCATCAACAAGGCAATGCCTTCTTGGTTGACCAGCTTGCCCAGCACAAAGCGCTCGATCACCCAAGCCAAAGCAATCATGCAGGCCATGGCCAGACCGAAGGCAATGAGGTTGACCACCACCTTGTTGTCGACCCCGATCCAGCCAGGCACCCACTCCGCAAACCGCGCCATGGCCAGCGCCGCAAACAGCACCATCGCGCCCTGCGCAAAGTTGAAGACGCCGCTGGCCTTGTAGATGAGCACAAAGCCCAGCGCGATCAGCGAATACAGCATGCCTGCCATCAGGCCGCCGAACAAGGTTTCAAGAAAGAATCCCATGATGTGTCTCCTGCCGCCTCGTCAGTGGGAAGTGCCGAGGTACGCACTGATCACGTCCTCATTGGCGCGCACCTCGTCGGGCGCGCCATCGCCGATCTTCTTGCCGTAGTCCAGCACCACCACGCGGTCGGAGATGTCCATCACCACACCCATGTCGTGCTCGATCAGCACGATGGTGGTGCCGAACTCGTCGTTGACGTCGAGGATGAAGCGGCACATGTCCTGCTTCTCTTCCACGTTCATGCCGGCCATCGGCTCATCGAGCAACAGCACTTGCGGCTCCATGGCCAGGGCGCGGCCCAAGTCCACACGCTTTTGCAAGCCGTAGGGCAGCCGCCCCACAGGCGTCTTGCGGAAGGCTTGGATCTCCAAGAAGTCGATGATGTGCTCGACAAACTCGCGGTGGGCGCTTTCCTCGCGCTCAGCCGCTCCCCAGCGAATCGCCTGCTGGAAGAGGTTGGTCTTCATCTTCAGGTTACGGCCGGTCATGATGTTGTCAATGACACTCATGCCCTTGAACAAAGCCAGGTTCTGGAAGGTGCGCGCGACACCCATCTCGGCCACCTGGCGCGAGTTCATATGGCTGAAGGTTTTGCCCCGAAAGGTGATCTTGCCTTCTTGGGGCGTGTAGACGCCGTTGATGCAATTCAGCATCGAGCTCTTGCCCGCGCCGTTGGGGCCGATGATGGCGCGGATCTCATGCTCGCGCACATTGAAGCTGATGTCGGTCAGCGCCTTGACGCCACCGAAGCGCAAACTGATGTTCTCGACGTCGAGAATGACGTCACCGATTTTCTTGCTCATGTCAGGCCACCTTCTTGGTCTGAGCCGGGAATGTCTTGGCGTCCATGATCTTCAGCGTCGCCGAAACGCTGCCGGTGCGGCCGTCTTCAAACTTGACGGCGGTCTCGATGAACTGCTCGCTCTTGCCGCCGTACATCGCATCCACCAGCACCTGATATTTGTCGTTGATGAAGCCGCGCTTGACCTTGCGGGTGCGGGTCATCTCGCCGTCATCGGCATCCAACTCTTTGTGCAGTACCAAGAAGCGGTGGATCTGGGTGCCGGCCAACAACTCGTCTCGGGCCAAGTCTGCGTTGACTTGTTCCACACAGTCCTTGATCAGCGACAGCACCTCTGGCTTGGCGGCCAAGTCGGTGTAGCCGGCATAAGGCAGGTTGCGGCGCTCGGCCCAATTGCCGGCCGCTTCAAAGTCGATGTTGATGAAAGCGCAGACCTTCTCGCGCTTGTCGCCAAAGGCCACGGCCTCTTTGATGTGCGGGAAGAACTTCAGCTTGTTCTCCACATACTTGGGCGCAAACATGGCGCCGTCGTTCGCACCGCCCGCCAGGCGGCCGACATCCTTGACGCGGTCGATGATCTTCAAGTGGCCTTCCGCGTCGATGAAGCCCGCGTCACTGGTGTGATACCAGCCGTCCGCCGTCAGCACCTCAGCCGTAGCGGCGGGGTTCTTGTAATACTCCTTGAGCAAGCCTGGCGACTTGACCAAGACCTCGCCGCTCTCTGAGAGCTTGATCTCCACGCCCTCACAAGGCACACCCACGGTGTCGGCACGAGCCTCATGGTCGGGCTGCAGGCAGACAAACACAGCCGTCTCGGTCGAGCCGTAGAGCTGCTTCAGGTTGATGCCGATCGAGCGGTAGAAGGTGAACAGGTCGGGGCCAATCGCTTCACCCGCCGTGTAGGCCACGCGAACCCGGCTCATGCCCAGGGTGTTGCGCAGCGGGCCATAGATCAGAAGATTGCCCAAGGCGTAGTTCAGCTTGTCCATCAAGCCCACGGGCTTGCCGTCCATCAGCGCAGGGCCGACGCGCTTGGCCACCGCCATGAAGTGATGGAAGAGCTTGCGCTTGATCGGGCTGGCATCCTCCATGCGGATCATCACCGTGGTGAGCATGCCTTCAAAGATGCGGGGTGGGGCGAAGTAGTAGGTCGGGCCGATCTCTTTGAGGTCGATGTTCACCGTGGCCGCTGACTCCGGGCAGTTGACGATGTAGCCGCAGGCCAGCCACTGGGCATAGCTGAAGATGTTTTGGCCGATCCAGGCCGGCGGCAGATAGGCCAAGACTTCCTCATCTTCCGTCAGCCGGTCGAAGTTCTTGCCGGCCGTGGCTCTGTCCAGCAAGGAGCTGTGGGTGTGCACCACGCCCTTGGGGTTGCCCGTGGTGCCCGAGGTGAAGAACATGGCCGCGACATCACTGGGCTGGCACTTCGCCACTTCGGCCTCGTAAAAGCCGGGGTGAGCTTGGTCATAGGCGCGGCCGGCATCGATCAGCGCATCCACTGCGGCCAAGCCCGGCTCATCGTACTTGCGCAAGCCCCGCTCGTCGTCGAACCAGATGCGGGCGAGCGCCGGCACTTGCTCGCGCACTTCCAGCATCTTGTCGACTTGCTCTTGGTCCTCCACCACAGCAAAGCTGACTTCAGCATTGGTCATGGGGAACACATAGTCGCCCGCCGGGGCATCTTGGTAGAGCGGCACGGGCACGGCGCCGAGGGCCTGTGCCGCCAGCATGGCCGCCGACAAACGGGGGCGGTTATCGCCAACCACCACGATGTGGTCGCCCCGCTTGAGGCCCGCCGCTGCCAAGCCGCAGGCCATGGCCCGCACCTCTTGCGCCAGCTCGCTCCAAGTGGTGGTTTGCCAGATGCCGTATTCCTTCTCACGCAAGGCAGCACCCTGGGGGCGCTTGGCGGCATGGTCGAGCATCAATTGCACGAAGGTGGTCTGCACGGACAGGCTCTCCTGTGAGTCTGGCCCCGGGACGAGGCCACGACGAAACGCTGTTCAATGCCGGCATCGTAGGCAGAAGTTTGACGTCATGTTGTCAGTTGGACGACAATTTAGGGGTCTGCCCGGAGCGGACTTTCCCGCCCCTTCCTTTTTTGGAGGCTTGGATGAGCCACCCCAGCGACACGCCCCGCGCCTTGCGCGACCGGGCCCGAAAGCCCAGCGCCGACGAGTTGGCCAACATCCCGTGGCTGGCGGTGTTGGACGAGCCAGACCGCGCCATGGCCATCAGCAGCATGGCCATTGCGACAGCGGAAGTGGGCGATTTGATCTGCCGCATTGGCCGCCCGGCCACCTTTTGGTTTGGTGTGGTGGACGGCCTGCTCAAAATGAGTAACGACCAAAGTCAGGGGCCGGCTATCACCTTCACGGGTGTGCCGCCGGGCGCCTGGTTTGGGGAGGGCACCTTGCTCAAGCGCGAGCCCTATCGCTACAACATCGAGGCGCTGCGGCGCTCCGAGGTGGCCGGCTTGCCGGTGGACACGTTTCACGACCTGCTGGGCCGCTCGATTGCCTTCAACCGCTTTGTGCTGAACCAGTTGAACGAGCGTTTGGGCCAGTTCATTGCGGCGCGCGAAACTGACCGCCTGGGCGACCCCGACACCCGCGTGGCCCGCAATCTGGCGGCCCTCTTCCACCCGGTGCTCTATCCCGGCGTGGGTCAGATGTTGCGCATCACCCAGCAGGAGTTGGCTTACCTGGTGGGGCTGTCACGCCAGCGCGTGAACGAGGCCCTGAAGGTGCTCCAAGCCCGTGACCTGATCCGCATTGAGTACGGTGGTTTGCGTGTGCTGGACCTGCAGGGCTTGCGGGGGTTTTCGGCGGTCTGAAACAAAGCGGCAGAGCGGTGGTCAATGCTCGGCGTCAAAAGCGTCGGCAGGTATCGCCTTGGCATACAGCCAACCCTGTAAGGCCTCTACACCGATCTCGCGGGCGAGTGCTTGCTGCTCGAGGGTTTCAATGCCTTCGGCCACCGAGCTCATGCCCAAGCTCATCACACCACGCATCAGCCCCTCGACCAGCAGCTTCATGCGGTGATCCACCGTCATGCTGCGGATGATGGTCGGGTCGATCTTGATGCCGCTGAGCGGGAACTCGGTGAGGTAGGACAGCGAGGCATAGCCCGTGCCAAAGTCGTCCCCCACGACATTGATGCCCAGCGCTCGGAAGGCCTTCATCTCCGCAATGGCGCTGTTTCTGTCGTTGAACATGGCCGCTTCCGTGACCTCGATCTCAACAGCTTGGGCCGGCAGTTCATAGCGCTCTAGGAGGCGGCGGAGTTGCTCGCAGAAGCCCTTGGTCTCCAGCTCCCTGCTCGACGCATTGATGGCCACAGGCAACAGCGCCAGGCCACGGTCCAAGCGGCGGCGCTGCCACTGGCAGCAGGCCTCCTGAACCCAGGCCCCCAACTCGGCGATGCGCCCACTTTCTTCAGCCAAAGGGATGAACTCCGCCGGGCTGACCATCTCTCCTTCACGCTGCCATCGCAACAGGGCTTCCACGCCCACCACCTCCAAAGTGCGCGCATCGACTTTGGCCTGCAAGAAGAGCCGAAGCTCTTGGCGATCCACGGCGTGGCGCAGGGCCTCGCTGAGCTCTAGGCGTCGCGTGGCCTGGGTCAAGAGCCGGTCTGTGAAGATCTGCGTTCGGTCACGACCTTGGCGCTTGGCCTCATAGAGCGCAAGGTCCGCGCACTGGTAAAGCCCCACCAAGTCGACGGCATGTGTCGGGAAAAAGGCAATGCCCATGCTGGCAGACGGCACGAGATTCAAGGTGCCGTGCGACCAGGGCTGGCTGAGTTGCTCGTGCAGGTGTTGGGCCATGCGGAGCGCCTCTTGCGGTGCTTGCGGCGTGTCTGACACCGGCACCAGCATCACGAACTCGTCCCCGCCAAAGCGCGCCGCGCAACTCTCCGGCGGCAAGGCCTGATTGACACGACGCGCCAAGTCGAACAGAAGCCGATCTCCCACCAAGTGACCGTGGGTGTCGTTGACATCTTTGAAGTGGTCGATGTCGATGCCCACCACCGCCAAGAGCCGCCCTCCTCCCCGAGCCTTGTCCATGGCTTCGGCCAACAGCTCGCTGAAGTAGCTGCGATTGATCATGCCGGTCAGGCCGTCATACCGAGAGCGCCGCAGCAGTTCCTGCTCATGGGCTTTGCGCTCAGAGATGTCTGTCAACACCACGGCGCAGCCGGGCAAGTCATCTTGTCCGCGGATGCGCTTGAACGACACCATCAACTCTCGATGCGACACACCGGACGGCAGGGGCACCTTGAGCTCACAACCGTAATGCCCCTCGCCCCGCAGTGCGCTGCGGATCGCTGACAGGGGATGAAAAAAGCCCCCCATGGGGTCGGACAGCAGCGCCTCTAGATCGCGGCAGCCCTCTTGCCCAAGCGGCCGGCTCAAGAGTTGCCGCGCGGCCTCGTTGCTCATGACGATGCGCTCGCGGGCATCGAGCAGCACAATGCCTTCGGCCACATTGGCCACCAGCTCTTGCTGAGCCGTGCCCAGCTTCAAACGGGTTCGTTGCCGCTGAATGAACCAACCGACCCCAAGCACCAAGAGCGCCAAGGCCACATAGCCAGCCTTTGCAGCCGGTGACTGCCAAGGCGCCGGCGCAACCGAGAACGTGAGGGGCACTTTCGCATCAACCCATTCGGTATAGGGCAGTCGAGCCGAGAACTCCAGCACCCGCTCTCCATCCCCAAGGCCGGAGATCACCACCTCGCTTTGCTCAGGTGGCAATTCGCTCCAGGGAAGGTCAGCAGGGTCACCGGCTCGTCGCAGGCGATAGCGATAGGCCGTGCCGTCGCCTTTGGCCAGGCCTGGGACGGTGAATGAAACCTCCAGCGGCGAGGTGTAGTGCAATTGCAAGCCCTCGGGCATGACGCGGCTGATGCGCCCCTCCTGCGCCGTATCCAACCACTTCAGCAGCCGAAGCTCCGGGGCGGCCACCGCACGACGCAGCATGGGCTGCTCGGCGTCCACCGACAACAGCCCATCACCGGTGACCACATAGAGGCGTTTGTCCAAGAGGACCGGTCCACGGCCAAGCTTGCGCCGTACCGACATCGGCAAGTCCAAGGCCTGCACGGTCAAGCTGCGTTCGTCGACGCGAAGGATGTCACTGTCCGCAACGAACCAAACCGTCTGCTCGTCTTGACGAGCAGCACGCATTCGCTTGCCGTGAACCTCGGTCAGTTGCTGCAGCTTTTGTTGCTCGGGATGGAAGCGAAACAGGCGACTGCCGCTCTGCAGCCACACCCATTCCCCCAGGTCCTCCAACACCATCACCGAGGCACTGGTGTCCAGTGCCGGATGCGCAGGTAGGCTGACCGTGTCCCAGCGGTTGTCATCCAATTGCCATCTCAGCAACTTATCGCCTTGCCCGCCCAACCAAAGGTGTCGGCTGCTCTTCAAAGGGGGCAGCGCCGAGCCCGCTTGGTGCAGACCTCGCGACTCCGTGGGAAACAGCGCGTCGGGGCTAGGGCCGACCGCTCTGTGCCACTCACCGGTCCGGCGATCCACCTTGTACAGCGCCCGCTGCGACGCGACCATGATGTGCTCCGCGTCGATCCGGTGCAGCATCGGCAAGCCATCACCCACATAGGCCTTGGGCCGGTTCAGTATGCGCCGCTCGCCTTTAGGTGTATGGCATTCGATTCCGTCACTCAAGGACAAGCAGGCCAAACCCGCTGTGGACACCACCCCCACCGTCCTCAGCAGCGCCGCATCATGCAGGGGCTTGGCCGCAGGGTGTGACGGATAGAGCACCAGGTCTGAGTTGCCGAAGAGCGCCCACAATCCCTCTGGCGACGCGGCAAGGTCGTATATCTTGGAGAGGTCCGGCAGCTGTTGGCCTGCAGGGACCACGCGGCTCAGGAAATGCCACCCCTTCTCAGGGATGTGAAAGCGCGACGCAGAGTGCTTGATCAAGGCCCAGTTGATGTTGGCTGAACTGGTCCCTGCCGACTGGATCATGCTGATGGCTTCGGGGTCGTTGCCCACCATGAAGTTCAAAGCTTTGGCGCGCCCCGTCGCCGTGTCCAAGGCCAGAATCCCGCCGGAGGTGTACAGCAGTAAAGGGCGCCCCTCAGCGGCGGGCAACCAATTGAACACATAGCCCAGCTCCGGCCTGGCTTTGAACTCGCTGGGGCCGGCCAAAGGCTGCAGCGACTTCCCCGTCCACAGCATCAGGTGTGAGGTGCCCGCCAGCAGCGTCTGCTCGTCCGAGCCTGGAATGGCGATCCAATCGTTGTTGAGTGGCAGTGGCACCGGGCGGCGCCTGAGCTCCTGGCCTTGGCTAGACATCTCCACCCACTCTTGGCGCTCGGTGTCGACAAAGCTGAACCCCTGCTCGTGGACATGCAAGGGCAGGAGGTCCTCTAGCTTGCTGCTGACTTGAGGCAGGACCACTGGCGGGTGAGCCCGCAGGCCTGCCGGGCTGCCTTGGAGGTGGAGGGCGCGCAAGTGCACGCCGGATCGCTCAATGACCAGCACCTGGCCCTCGCGGCGAAAGAGCTGCATGCGGCTGGTCGGCCACTGCCGCGGCGCAAGCAAATCCAAACGCTTGAGGGAAGGGTCCAGCACCACCACGCCCGCCCTGGCCGCCACCCACACCCGCCCTTGGGGGTCGACATGAAAACCTTGTCCGGCCTCGGACAGCGAGGGCAACAGGGCGTGGCCCTTGGCCCAGGGGAACAGATCGGCCACGGCGACCATCTCGTGGCCGTCAAATCGTTGCGTGCCGGACGATGAATTGACCCAGAGCGCGCCATCCGGCCCGATAGCCTGGAACACTCCTCGGCGCGCATCAGCAGCGCGAAGGCCGAGGTCTTCCAGGTAGCCGACCGCCTCAAAGCCTGGCAAGGTGGGGCGGACCTGCGCCAATCCAGCAGCGCTGCCCAGCACCAGCAAACCGGCGACAACACTGGCTCTGACAACCGATGGGAGCAACCCTCCCCGCAGCGCGTGCAGAACTGCCGCACGAGTGACGAACTTCATGCGGAAAGATCGTAGCAACTTGCGGAGACGCCAGTGCCCCAAATAACCCCAACAATCGAGCGCTTCCCGCTTGGCTGCCGCCGATCAGCACGCCCCCAAGTCGCTCACTTGGCGTGTCGCTCACTTCGCGCTGCACCCTGAGATGCGTCCGCAGTGGCTCTTTGGCCGACAACGGGAACAAGAAAGGGCCCATTGAAGGCCCTTGCTTGTTGGTCGAAGCCGCCTGCATGCAGCTTCGCGCTGAACCCTCAAAAGAGTCCGCAGGGACTCTTTGGCCGACAACGGGAACAAGAAAGGGCCCATTGAAGGCCCTTGCTTGTTGGTCGAAGCCGCCTGCATGCAGCTTCGCGCTGAACCCTCAAAAGAGTCCGCAGGGACTCTTTTGCCGACGGGTTCAGTGCTGCAGGATTTTGGAGAGGAACTCTTTGGCGCGGGGGGAGCGGGCGTCGGGGTTGCCGAAGAACTCGTCCTTTTTGCAGTCCTCGATGATCTTGCCAGCGTCCATGAAGATGACGCGGTTGGAGACCTTTTTGGCGAAGCCCATTTCGTGGGTCACGCACATCATGGTCATGCCTTCATTGGCCAACTGCACCATCACGTCCAGCACTTCGCCCACCATTTCGGGGTCGAGAGCCGAAGTGGGCTCGTCGAACAGCATCACGATCGGGTCCATCGACAAAGCGCGGGCAATCGCCACACGCTGCTGCTGGCCGCCCGAGAGCTGGCCCGGGAACTTGTCCTTGTGGGCCATCAAGCCCACACGCTCGAGCATCTTCAGGCCGCGGGTTTTGGCGTCGTCGGCGCTGCGGCCCAAGACCTTGATCTGCGCCAGCGTCAGGTTCTCCGTCACCGACAGGTGGGGGAACAGCTCAAAGTGCTGGAACACCATGCCCACGCGGCTGCGCAGCTTGGGCAGGTCGGTCTTGGGGTCGGCAATCGACACGCCGTCGACCACGATGTCACCCTTCTGGAAGGGCTCCAACGCGTTGACGGTTTTGATCAGCGTGGACTTGCCTGAGCCCGACGGGCCGCACACCACCACCACCTCACCTTTTTGGATGTTGGTGGTGCAATCGGTCAGCACTTGGAAGCTGCCGTACCACTTGGAGATGTTCTTGATATCGATCATGGTGAGGGCTCCTTATCGAATGATCTGGATCTTCTTCTGCAGACGGCGCACCAGCATCGACAGCGAGAAGCAAATGACAAAGTAAACCACGGCCGCGACCACATAGGTCTCGACGGGGCGGTTGAAGTTCTTACCGGCCACTTCAAAGCCCTTCAGCAGGTCATAGGCACCGATGGCATAGACCAGCGAGGTGTCTTGGAACAGGATGATGGTCTGGGTCATCAGGACCGGCAGCATATTGCGGAAGGCTTGCGGCAGCACGACCAGCTTCATGGTCTGGCCGTAGGTCATGCCCATGGCATAGCCGGCATTGACCTGCCCGCGCGACACGCTTTGAATGCCCGCCCGCATGATCTCCGAGAAGTAGGCCGCCTCGAACACCGTGAAGGTGATGACAGCGGACAACTCAGCGCCCATAGGGCGGCCCGTCAGCATGGGGATCAGCAAGAAGAACCACAAGATCACCATCACCAGGGGGATGGAGCGCAAGGTGTTCACATAGGCTGCAGCCGGCACTTCCAGCCACTTCTTGCCGGACAAGCGCATCAGCGCCAGCACGGTGCCCAAGGCGATGCCGCCCAAGGTCGCCACAATGGTCAGCTGGATCGAGAACCACAAGCCCTTGAGGACGAAGCTGGAGATAACGTCCCAGGTCAAGAAAGCAAAATCAAAACTCATTTGGACGCTCCCGACGTGCCGGGGATGCGCACGCGGTTCTCAATGAACAGCGCGATCCGATTGACCAAGAAGGCCGAGGCGAAATAGAGCCCGGTCACCGCCAGGTAAATCTCAATGCCTCGCGATGTTTCTTCTTGGGCCTGCATCGCGAACTGGGTCAGCTCGGCAATGCTCACCGCAAAAGCCACCGACGAGTTCTTGATGATGTTCATGCTCTCGCTGGTCAGCGGCGGGATCACCACCCGGAACGCATTGGGCAAGATCACATAGCGATAGGTTTGCGCCAAGGTCATGCCCATGGCCAAACCGGCATAGCGCTGCCCCTTGGGCAAGCTCTGAATGCCCGCGCGCACTTGCTCGGCGATACGCGCCGACGTGAAGAAGCCCAAACCCAGCACCACCAGCACAAAACTGGGGACACTCTTGAGCGCGGGGATCAAGGCGGGCACCACGTGGTACCACAGGAAAATTTGCACCAGCAGTGGGATGTTGCGGAACAGCTCGGTCCACGCATCGCCCACCAACACCCAGGTCTTGCTGGGCAAGGTGCGCAATATGCCCATCATGGAGCCCACCACCAGGGCCACCAGCAAGGCCAGCAGGGCGACGCTGAGCGTCCAGCCCCAGGCTGACATCAGCCAATCCAGATAGGTGATGGAGCCGCCGCTGCCGAAGCAGCGCTCAACGACCTCACCTTCGATGGTGTCCTTACAGAACACCTGCCAGTCGAAATTCGACACTCAAGACTCCCAACTCAAAAAACGCGGCGCGGGCCGTTTGTCGCGGCACCGCGCCGTCAGCGCATGCACAGCCTGTGCCAGGGCTCGTGCCCAAGGCAGAGGCGGCGATGCGATTTACTTCTTGACGTAGGCCTCAGCCGGGTTGTCGTTGGGGTTGGCCAACGCGGCCTTCAGGTTGTCGCTCATGGGCAGGCCCACCTTGGCATTGGCCGGGGGGATAGGCTGCATCAGCCACTTGTCGTAGAGCTTGGCGATCTCGCCGGACTTGATCATCGCCTTGATGCTGTTGTCCACGGCCGTCTTGAAGGCCGGGTCATCCTTGCGCATCATGATGGCGATGGGTTCCACCGACAGCACTTCGCCCACGATCTTGTAGTCGGCGGGGTTCTTGGACTTGGCGATCAAACCCGCCAGCAGCGAGCCGTCCATCACGAAGGCGTCGGCACGGCCCGACTCCAGCAGCAAGAAGCTGTCAGCGTGGTCCTTGCCGAACACTTCCTTGAAGTCCACACCGGTGGCGCGCTCGTTCTTGCGCAGGGTCTGCACCGAGGTTGTGCCGGTGGTGGTGGCCACGCTGCGGCCATTCAGGTCACCGATCTTGGTGATGCCAGAGTTGGCCTTCACCGCAATGCGCACTTCTTCCACAAAGGTGGTCACCGCGAAGGACACATCCTTCTGGCGGGTGGCATTGTTGGTGGTGGAGCCGCACTCGATGTCCACAGTGCCGTTTTGCACCAGAGGAATACGGTTTTGCGAGGTCACGGGCTGGTACTTGACGCTCAGGCTGCTCAGGCCCAATTGCTTGCGCACATCGGACAAGACCTTGTCGCAGATCTCAACGTGGTAGCCGGTGTACTTGCCATCGCCCAGGGTGTAGGAGAGTGCGCCCGAGGATTCACGCACGCCCATGGTGACGCTGCCGCTGTCCTTGATCTTCTTCAGGGTATCTGCCTGGGCTGCGCCCACAGCCAACATGGCCACTGCCGCCACAGAGGCGAGCAAAGTCTTCTTCATAAAAACTCCTAAAAGAGAAGGAAGGAACTCCAACAACGGAATTCTAGGGACAGGGGGCGACACGCCGAGTCGGTAAAACCCGTCATGTGCGGTGAACCCGCAGGCTTGAATGCACAAGCGCACACGTTGGGCGCGGACTGTAGCGGGCAGGCCTATACACCGCAAATGCCGTTTGAATGGAGGCCTATGCATTATGCGCATAGGTCATGAGGGTCAACCCTAGGCCTTAGGCCGCACCCCGACTTTGCTGGAGGAAATCCCAGAGTTCTTGCACCGCCGGCTTGCCGTGGCGCGCCGATTCGGGGCGCTCTCGGTAGATGCGCACCTCCATGGTGATTTCATAGTCGCTAGAGCCGGCCGCCACCAAGCGCTTGGCGCGCAATTCTTTACGCACCGAGCTGGCGGGCAGGAAGGCCAGGCCGTGACCTTCCAGGGCCATGGCCTTCAGGCCTTCGGCCATATCGGTCTCGTAAATCGGGTCCAGGTGCGGCGGGGTGGCGGCGTGTTTGATGATCTGCTCCACCAGACGCGCCATATACGCCCCAGAGGCATAGCTCAGCAGCGGCACCGGCGTGCGTGGGCTGCCCGGCATGCGGAACATGGGCTGCCCGGAAGCGTCGGCCTTGGTATAGGGCGCCAGCGTCTCTTGGCCCAGGGTCAGCATCTCGTAGCGGTCGGGCGAGAGCTGCAGCGGGTGAGTGGCGTGGTGATAGGCAATCAGCAGGTCGCAGCCGCCTTCGGTCAGGCGCATCACGGCATCGTGCACATTGAGCGCAATCAAGCGGGTTTTGACCTCGCCAAACTTCTGGCGCAAATCCATCAGCCAGTGGGGAAAGAAGGTGAAGGCCAGGGTGTGCGGCACCGCAAACTCGATCATGTCTTGCCCACCCACTTGGTGGCTGCGCATCATGTTGCGGGTGGCTTGCAAGCTGCCCAGGATCTCCAGCGCCTGTGCGTGAAAGGTCTCGCCCGCCGCCGTCAGGCGTGTGGGATAGGACGAGCGATCCACCAGGTCAATGCCCGCCCACGCCTCCAAGGCCTGGATGCGGCGCGAGAAGGCGGGCTGGGTGACGTGCCGCAACTGCGCCGAGCGCGAAAAGCTGCGGGTTTCGGCCAGGCTCACAAAGTCTTCAAGCCACTTGGTATCCATTGCTCAGCGTCCTTCATTGGGCACAGCAGCGGCCCCATCGCTGCCGTTTTCGGCGCTGTTTTGCAGCGCCCACATCCGAGCATAGCGCCCACCTCGGGCCAACAAGCTGGCGTGCGCACCGCGCTCCACAATCTGTCCGGCATCCATCACCAAAATTTCGTGGGCGTCCACCACCGTGGAGAGCCGATGCGCAATGACCAAGGTGGTTTTGCCGACGGAGGCACTGCGCAGCTCGCCTTGAATGGCGCGCTCGTTGGCGGAATCGAGCGCCGAGGTCGCCTCGTCAAAAATCATGATGGGTGGGTTCTTGAGCAGCGTCCGAGCAATGGCCACGCGCTGTTTTTCACCGCCGGAGAGCTTCAGCCCCCGCTCGCCCACCACGGTGTCATAGCCTTTGGGTTGGGCCACGATGAAGTCATGGATGCGCGCGGCCTGGGCCGCGGCTTCAATCTCGGCTTGGCTGGCGCCAGTACGCCCATAGCCAATGTTGTAGGCCACCGTGTCGTTGAACAGCACCGTGTCTTGGGGCACGATGCCAATGTGCCGGCGCAAGCTGTCTTGCGTGACGCTGCGAATGTCTTGGCCGTCAATGGTGATGCGCCCGCCGCTCACGTCATAAAAACGGTAGAGCAGCCGCGCCAGCGTGCTTTTGCCCGCGCCACTGGCGCCCACCACCGCCACGGTCTTGCCCGCCGGCACCTCAAAGCTCAGGCCTTGCAAAATGGGCCGCGCGGGGTCGTAGGCAAAGCTCACCTCTTCAAAGCGCACGGTGGCGCCTTGCACCTGCAGCGCGGCCGCCCCGGCCGCATCAGCCACCTCCCGCTCGCGCTCCAGCAGGCCAAACATCTTGTCCAGGTCGGCCAGGCTTTGCTTGATCTCGCGGTAGAGCACGCCCAAGAAGTTCATGGGGATGTAGAGCTGGATCAGCAGCGCATTGATCATCACCAGATCGCCCAGGGTCAGTCGCCCCTCCACCACGCCCGTGGTGGCGCGCCACAGCATGGCCAAGAGCGAGAGCGCAATGATCAGCTGCTGCCCGGTGTTGAGCAGCGACAGCGAGGTCTGCGACTGGATCTGCGCCTTGCGGTAGGCATCCAAGCCCTGGTCATAGCGCTGGGCCTCAAAAGCCTCGTTGTTGAAGTACTTCACCGTTTCATAGTTCAGCAGCGCGTCAATGGCGCGGCTGTGGGCCTTGGAGTCCAGCTCATTCATGCGGCGGCGAAACTGCGTGCGCCACTCCGTGACTGTCACCGTGAAGGCCACATACGCGGCCAGCGCCGCCAACGTGATCCACACAAAGCCCATGTCATAGGCCGACCCCAGCAGCACCAGCGCCAGCAGCAGCTCCACCGCCGTGGGCACGATGGTGTAGAGCGAGTAGGACACCAGCGACTGCAGCGCCCGCGTGCCGCGCTCGATGTCCCGCGTCATGCCGCCGGTTTGGCGCTCCAGGTGAAAGCGCAGGCTCAAGGCATGCAAATGCTGAAACACCTCCAGCGCAATCTGCCGTGCCGCGCCATGCGTGGCCTTGGCAAACACCAGCTCACGCAGCTCGGTGAACACCGAGGTGCCCAGGCGCAGCGCCGCATAAGCCACCAGCAGGCCCGCAGGGACCACCAGCAAGGCCTTGGGGTCAGTGTTGGACAGACTCAGGCTGTCCACCAACTGCTTGAGCAGCAGTGGCACCCCCAGGTTGGTGAGTTTGGCGGCCACCAAAAAGGTGAGCGCTGCCGCCACCCGCCAGCGATAGGGCCACAAATAGGGCAGCAGCCGCTTCAAGGTGGCCGCATCCGAGCGGGGTTCAGGGGTAGCTTGGGGGCCAGCAGGTATTTCTGCCGGGGCCGCACTCATTCGTCGCATCGTGAAAGAATCCTGCTCATCGAGCGCACCGGGTGCGCTTTCACATTTTCAGGACGCCGCCATGAGCCCCAACAGCCCCGACACACATCCCACTGCGGCCAGTGTGCCTCAAGCCACCCCCAGCCCGCTGGCCCTGCCCACCGACCGCGAGTTGGTGCTGCGCGTCATGCCCATGCCGGCCGACGCCAACGGCAATGGCGACATCTTCGGCGGCTGGATCATGGCCCAGGTCGACTTGGCCGGTGCGGTGCTGCCCATGCGCATCAGCCGCGGCCGCGTCGCCACGGTGGCGGTCAACCAATTTATCTTCAAGCAAGCGGTCTCGGTGGGTGACCTGCTGAGCTTCTATGCCCACGTCACGCGCGTCGGCAACACCTCAGTGTCGGTGCATGTGGACGTGTTCGCCGAGCGCAACCCGGCCAATCCGCAGATCGTCAAGGTCACCGACGCCGACCTGACCTATGTGGCAATTGATCGCGAGGGCAAGCCCCGGCCGGTGCCAAAGCCTTAAGCCCTATCGCCCCACCCAGCCCCCACACACCGGGAACACCTGGCCCACAAAGCAGTGGGCCGCGTCGCTGCACAGATAGGCCGCAAAAGCCGCGTCTTCCTCGGCAGACACCAAGCGGCCCAGCGGCACCTCGCGCTGCACCCGCTCTTGAAAGCGCGGGTTGGACTGCACTTCGGGCGGAAAGTAGGTCGGGTTGTCCACAAAATTTTGGGCAATGGCATTGACCTGCACCTGGTGCGGCGCCATCTCCACGCCCACCGCCTGCACATAGGCCAATTGCGCCCCGCGCGCGGCGCTGTAGGTCGAGGCGCGCTTCATGCCGCGCAGCGCCGCCGCGCTGCCCATCACCACGATCTTGCCGCGGCGACGCGCCTGCATCGCCGGCAGCACGGCCTTGAACAGCCACGGCAAAGGATGCACCAAGGCGGCAAACACGGCATCCCACTCGGCCTGATCCACCGCCGTCACCGGCGTACTCGGCGCTTCATAGGCCAGGTTGGCGACCAAGGCATCCAAGGCCCCCGCGCGGGCCACCACCTGCTGAACTTCATCGTCACTGGCCAGGGCCTCCGTGCTGGCCACGACCTCAGCACCTTGCTTGGCAAACACCTCGCAAAGGGCCGGGCCCATAAAGGCCTGGGCATGGGTGATCAGGACACGTTGGCCGGCCAAAGAAGTAGGGAAATTCATGTTGAGCCTCCTCAGCCCTACGGTAGCAAAAAAGCGGCGGGCGCTCTTGCCCGCCAAGCAAGCAGGCCGCAGTCACGCGCCAGCGCCCAGCCCTCAGGGTCTTCACGGGGATTATTGGTCTCTGGACCCCCTGCGCAGAAAATCTGCTGCGCACATCGCCACAAGGAGCCCCCATGCCCACAAAGCCCAAAACCTGGAAGGACAAATTGAAGGCCAAGCCCCCGCACACCGTGGTGCTGGACAAAGATTTTGCGGGCGTGCCTGCAGGATCACGCTTGTTAATTTCTTGCCCTGTGGAACTGGCAGACTACCTGCGCTCAAAAGTCCCGGCCGGCGAGACCCGGGAGGTGCAACAGGTGCGGCACGAACTCGCCGCCCTGCACGGTGCAGAGGCTACCTGCCCAGTGTCCACCGCCATTTTCCTGAGGACGGTGTCTGAAGCCGCCTGGGACGACATTCAGGCGGGTGTGCCGCTGCAACAGGTCACTCCGTTTTGGCGGGTGGTGGACCCGGGCTCGCCGCTGGCCAAAAAGCTGCGTGCCGGCAGCGAGTGGATCAGCCATCAACGGGCTGCGGAGCGGCAAGCCCTCGCGGACTGAGTGGCGGGCTCAGTCACATCCGTATCCACTGCACGACCAACGCGGCTCGGACGAACGCTCAGGCCACCAAGCCCTGATCCACCTCACCCTCATCCACCTGGGCGATGAAGCTCGCCAGGTGCTCGGCCCAGGCCGCATACCCCGCGCGGCCGGGGTGAAAGCCGTCGTCGGCCATCCATTGAGCGGCTGGGCCGGGCAGTGCCGGCAAGAAAGCGTGATGGCGGCCGGCGGCGCAGGAGACACGGCTGCGCGCGGCGGCGTCGAGCTTGCGGGCGTCGCGGCCCAGCACGCTGCGCAGCGGCCAAGGCAACAGCGGGAATTGGTCCATGGGCGGCAGAGCGCTGTGCAGGGTGTGGCGCAAGCCCAAGTGGGCGCGGCCCCAAGCGTCAATGGCGTCCAGGGTGTGTGTGAAGCGCGAGGCTGGGGTCTGAGCCACCGCGTCGTTGACGCCCACGATGACCAACATCCAGTCGGTAGGTTCGGGTGGGCTGGCTTGCAACTGAGCCAGCGCGTCGGCGGCCGTGTGGCCGGTTTGGGCCAGCAAGCGCCAAGCCACCGGGCGGGCCAGGCGGTGGGCCAAGGCAGCCGCCAAGGGTTGCGCCAAGGCTTGGTGTTGGTGCTCCACGCCCACCCCAGCAGCGGAGGAGTCTCCGAGCACCAGCAGCTTCAGCGGGTCACTTTCGACGTTAAAGCGCATCTCGGGCTCTTCCACGCCCTGCCGGGGGCCTGCCGCTTCTGGCAGGCGCAGCGCAGAGCGCCGCACTTGGCGGCCTTGCCAGAGCAGCAGCGGGGCGAGCGCGAGCTTGTCGATCACGAAAACTGCGAGAAGTCCGGCGCTCGCTTCTGGAAAAAGGCGGTGAAGGCCTCTTTGGCCTCTGGGCTTTGCAGACGCTGCGCAAACAGCGCGCCTTCCGTCTTGATGACCTGGGCGAGCTGCTCACGCTGCGGGCCCTTCATCAAACGCTTGGCCTCACGCACCGCAGCAGGCGGCAGTTGGTTGAAGCGCTCGGCCACGCGGCGAGCATGGTTCACCACCTCGGCGCCGGGCAGCACCGCATTGGCAATACCGCATTCCACCGCTTCATCCGGGGTGAAGGGGTCACCCAGCAGCAACTTGGGTGCAGCCTTCACATGGCCCATCAATTGCGGCACCAAGAGGCTGGACGCAAACTCGGGCACCAGCCCCAGGCTCACAAAGGGCATGGCCAGTCGGGCTTCGTCGCTGATGAAGACAAAGTCGCAGTGCAGCAGCAAGGTGGTGCCGATGCCAATGGCCGCGCCCGTGACGGCGGCCACCACGGGCTTGTCGCAGCCGATCAAGGCCTGCATGAACTCAAACACCGGCGCGGGCGAGCCATCGGCACGCGGGGGGCGCTGCATAAAGTCTTCGATGTCATTGCCCGAGGTGAAGATGCCAGGCTGGCCGGTGATCAGCACGGCCCGCACGCTGGGCTCAGATTGGGCCGAACGCAGGGCCTCCGCCATGGCGGTGTACATGGCCTGAGTCAGCGCGTTCTTCTTTTCGGGGCGGGCGATCTCAATCAGGGCCACGCCGTTGACCACCGCCGTTTTGATGCTCATAAGAATTCTCCGTTGGGGGACTGTTCACGCTGAGGCGACACGCTCGATCTCGCTCCAGTGGTTGCAAATGTGCAGGAGATGGGCTCGGGCGTAGCTGGCCTTGTCCAAATCCCCGTAGGCAAAGTGAGGCTGAAGCGCGCCGGTATGTTGCTCGAACTGGTCGATGGCACGGATCAGGCGCAGGCGCGCCTCGTCCAGCGACAGGGCGGGCGATAGATCGGGCGCACCCGGAATGGGCTGATCCAGCGGGTGGCTCATCTGGGCACGGGCGTCAAACCAGGCCCAGGCCGCGCTGCCCACACTGGCTCGGAACCACGCCGGCTTGAGCGCTGGGTAGCCCACGATCGAGTACTCGATGCTCTGTGCCGCGTGCGCCAGCACCTGCGCCAAAGTCCAGGGCCCGGTGCTGTGCAAGCCCGACAGGTCCACCAGCACTTCGCGCACCGCGCCCAGGCTGGCGAACCGCGGCGGCGGGGTGCTGCAGCCCGGCAGCACGGCAGCAGCCCCCAAGGCCAACACGGCGCGGCGCGGTGTGGTGCTCATGCGCGCTCAGAGAGCTTCGAAGATGCCCGCAGCGCCTTGGCCGGTGCCCACGCACATGGTCACCATGCCGTACTTCTGCTTGGTGCGGCGCAGGCCGTGGATGGTGGTGGCGGCACGGATGGCACCGGTGGCACCCAGCGGGTGGCCCAAGGCGATGGCGCCGCCCAGCGGGTTGACGACCTCTGGGTTCAGGTTCAGGGTGCGAATAACCGCCAGCGACTGCGCCGCAAAGGCTTCGTTGAGCTCGATCCAGCCCAGGTCTTCTTGCTTCAGGCCGGCATAGCCCAGCGCAGCGGGGATGGCCTCGATGGGGCCAATGCCCATGATCTCGGGGCGCACGCCGCGGCTGGCAAAGCTGACAAAGCGGGCCAACGGGGTCAAACCGAAGGTCTTGACCGCCTTTTCGCTGGCCAAGATGAGGGCACCGGCGCCGTCGCTGGTTTGCGAGCTGTTGCCTGCGGTGACCGAGCCCTTGGCCGCAAACACCGGGCGCAGCTTGGCCAGGCCTTCGAGCGAGGTGTCGGGGCGGGGGCCTTCGTCCAGGGTGACGGTGCGGCTGGAGGTGCTGATCTCACCGGTTTCCAGGTTCGGCGTGCGGGTGATCACATCGACCGGGCAGATCTCGGCCGCAAAGTGGCCGGCGGCCTGGGCCGCAATGGCGCGCTGATGCGAGGTCAAGGCAAAGGCGTCTTGGTCGGCGCGGGTCACATTCCACTGCTCGGCCACCTTCTCCGCCGTCAGGCCCATGCCGTAGGCAATGCCCACGTTGTCGTCGTCGGCAAACACGGCAGGGTTGAACGAAGGCTTGTTGCCGCCCATGGGCACCAGGCTCATGGACTCTGCACCACCGGCAATCATCACGTCGGCTTCGCCCACGCGAATGCGGTCGGCCGCCATCTGGATGGCCGTCAGACCCGAGGCGCAGAAGCGGTTGATGGTGACACCGCCCACCGAGTGCGGCAGGCCCGCCAGGGCCACGGCCACGCGGGCCATGTTCATGCCTTGTTCGCCCTCGGGGAAGGAGCAGCCAATGATGGCGTCTTCAATGGCCTTGGGGTCCAGCGTGGGCACTTGACCCAGGGCGCTGCGCAGCGCGGTGATCAGCAGATCGTCCGAACGCGTGTTCTTGAAATAGCCCCGGCCCGAACGGCCGATGGGCGTCCGGCTGGCCGCAACGATGTAGGCTTCTTGCACTTGCTTGGTCATGATGTGTTCCTTGATCAGTTGCGGACCGGTTTACCGGTCGAAAGCATGCCCATGATCCGCTCTTGCGTCTTGGGGTGCTCCAGCAGGCCGCAGAAGTGCTTGCGCTCCAGCGCCATCAGGTATTCCTCGGTCACCAGGGTGCCGGCGTCCACGTCGCCACCGCACACCACATCGGCGATCAGGCTGGCAATGTGGAAGTCGTGTTGGCTGATGAAGCCGCCGTCGCGCATGCCCACCAACTGAGCCGTGATGGTGGCTTTGGCATTGCGCCCGGCCACCGGGAAGCTGAGCTTGGCTGGTGCGCGATAGCCCGCATTGGCCAAGGCCTTGGCTTGGCTGATGGCGACATAGAGCAGCTCATCCTTGTTGGGCACCACCACATCGCTGTCCAGCAGGTAGCCGATCTTGCGGGCTTCCAGTGCGCTGGTGGCCACGGTGGCCATGGCGGCGGCTTGGAAGCCGTCTTTCAAGAAGGCCAGCGGGTCGAGTGACGGCGCTGCGGCGCCCACTTCGGCCGCACGGCGGGCGATGTAGGTCAGGCCACCGCCGCCGGGCAGCAGGCCTACGCCGACTTCGACCAAGCCCACATAGCTTTCCATCGCGGCCACGCGCTGGCTGCAATGCACGGCCAGCTCGCAGCCGCCGCCCAAGGCCAGGCCGCGCATCGCAGCAATGGTGGGCACGCTGGCATAGCGGAAGCGCAGCATCATGTCTTGCAGCTTTTTCTCTTCCGGTGCAATGCCCTTGGCGCCCAGCTTCATGAAGACGGGCATCAGCGACTCCAGGTTGGCACCGGCCGAGAACACATCGTCCGGGCTCCAGACCACCAGGCCTTGATAGCCGGCTTCGGCAATCTCCAGGGCCTTGAGCAAGCCGTCGGTGACGGTGGGGCTGATGAGGTGCAGCTTGGCCGTGATGCTGGCGATGACGACCTCGCCGTCCAGCGTCCAGACCCGCACTTCCTCGTTCTTGAACAGCTCGGTCCCCGACTTCAGCGGGTCCACCGCGCCGCTGCCGCCCACGCTTTCAGGGAAGTGCTGACGGGCATAAACGGGCAGGCTGGAGCGCGGAAGGTACTTGCCTTGGGCGGCGGACCACGAGCCCTCTGGCGTGTGCACGCCAGTGCGGCCGTCAAACACCCAGGCCGGCAGCGGCGCATTGCACAGGGCCTTACCCGCATCAATGTCTTCCTTGACCCAGGTGGCCACTTGCTGCCAGCCGGCTTCTTGCCACAGCTCGAAGGGGCCTTGCTTCATGCCAAAGCCCCAGCGCATCGCGAAGTCCACTTCGCGAGCGGAGTCGGCAATGTCGGCCAGGTGCACAGCCACATAGTGGAAGCTGTCGCGCAGAATGGCCCAGACAAACTGGGCTTGCGGGTTGCTGGATTCACGCAGCAGCTTCAAGCGCTCGGCCGCTGGCTTCTTCAAGATGCGCTCAACGATGGTGTCAGCCTTGCCGCCCGAAGGCACATAGCTGGCCGTGGCCGCATCCAGGCGCAGGATGTTCTTGCCTTCCTTCTTGTAGAAGCCGGCACCGGCCTTTTGACCCAAGGCGCCCTTGGCGATCAAGCCCGACAGCACCGCCGGCGTGGCATAGCTGGGGTAGAAGGGGTCAGCCTGCAAATTGTCTTGCAGGGTCTTGATGACATGGGCCATGGTGTCCAGGCCCACCACGTCGGCGGTGCGGAAGGTGCCGGAGCTGGCGCGGCCCATCTTCTTGCCCGTCAGGTCGTCCACCACGTCCACGCTCAGACCAAACTTCTCGGCCTCATGGATGGTGGCCAACATGCCGGCAATGCCCACGCGGTTGGCGATGAAGTTGGGCGTGTCCTTGGCACGCACCACGCCCTTGCCCACGGTAGAGGTGACAAAGGCTTCCAACTGGTCGAGCACCGACGCTTCGGTCGTGGGGGTGGGGATCAACTCCACCAGGTACATGTAGCGCGGTGGGTTGAAGAAGTGGATGCCACAAAAGCGCGGCTTCAGGCTCTCGGGCAGGGCTTCGGCCAGCTTGCTGATGGACAGGCCGGAGGTGTTGGAGGCCACGATGGCGCCCGGCGCCACAAAGGGGGCGATCTTGCTGTAGAGGTCCAGCTTCCAGTCCATGCGCTCGGCAATGGCCTCGATGATCAGGTCGCAGTCCTTGAGCAGCTCCAGGTGCTCTTCATAGTTGGCCGGCTGGATGCGGGACGCATGCTCGGCCACACCCAGGGGCGCGGGCTTGAGCTTCTTCAGGTTCTCGATGGCCTTGAGCGCGATGCCGCTCTTGGGGCCTTCTTTGGCGGGCAGGTCAAACAAGACCACCGGCACTTTGACGTTGACCAAATGGGCCGCAATCTGCGCGCCCATGACGCCGGCGCCGAGCACGGCCACCTTGCGAGGGTTGAATTTGCTCATGTGTGTTCCAGAACGGTAGGCAAAAGCGGTGCGCCCGGCTGGGCCGCACCACAGAGTCTCATGTCCGCTTTATTCGACGCGGATCCAAATTTGATTGCGATGGAAGGGGCCGACATAGCCACGCACTTCCAGCTTCTTGCCGCCCTCCAGGGGCTTCATGCGCAGGCGGTAGGTCTTGCCGTTGTTGGGGTCGAGGATTTCGCCGCCTTCCCACAGCTCTTTGTCGTCGCCTTGCTTGGCATTGCGGATGATGGTCATGCCCACCACGGGCTTGCCCTTGCGGTCATCGGTGCAGGCCTCGCAGACGGCATTGGCCTTGGTGGGGTCCGCGATCTTCTCGACCTTGCCGCTGAGCACCCCGCCCGCATCACTGATGCGCACCAAGGACTTCTCTTGCTTGGTCTCATCGTCAATGGTGCGCCACAAGCCCACCGGGTTGGCTTGGGCCCAGGCGGTGGCACTCAGAACAGACAGGGCCAGTGCAGTGAGGGTGGTCTTCATGAGAGGTCTCCTGGTCGGGTAGAAGGATGAAGGGGATGCAAGGCTCAGAACAAGGCTTCGTCCATGGCCATCAACGGGGCCACACCCGCACGCGCGGTGCGGATGAGGCTGGCCGTCTCTGGCAAGAGCTTGGCGAAGTAGAAGCGGATGGTATGCAATTTCGCGGTGTAGAAGGGATCACCGGAGTTCTGCTTGTCCAGCGCGATCTTGGCCATGCGAGCAAACAGGTAGGCAAAGGTCAGGTGGCCCACCACGCGCAGGTAGTCCACCGCCGCGCCGCCCACTTCGTCCGCATTGCCAAAAGCCTTCATGCCCAGCTCGGTGGTCAGCTTGGTGACTTTGTCGCCCAGGTCGGCCAGCGGGTTGATGAACTCTTGCATGTCTTCGCGCACGCCTTCTTCTTCGACGAACTCGGCGATCTTCTTGCCAAAGGCCTTCAGCTTCTTGCCGTTGTCGCCCAGGATCTTGCGGCCCAACAGGTCCAGCGATTGCACGGTGTTGGTGCCCTCGTAGATCATGTTGATGCGGGCATCGCGCACATACTGCTCCATGCCCCACTCGTGGATGTAGCCGTGGCCGCCAAACACCTGCATGCAGTGCGAGGTGGCGAGCCAGCCGTTGTCGGTCAGGAAGGCCTTGATGATGGGCGTCAGCAGCGCCACTTCGTCAGCGGCTTCTTTGCGCACGTCTTCGTCGGGGTGGCTCAGCTCTTTGTCGAGCTGCACCACGGTGTAGACGGCCAGTGCGCGGCCCCCTTCGGCAAAGGCGCGGGCCGTCAGCAGCATCTTGCGCACATCGGGGTGCACGATGATGGAGTCGGCCGGCTTGTCGGGCGACTTGGGGCCGGTGAGTGAGCGCATCTGGATGCGGTCTTTGGCATAGGCCACGGCGTTCTGGTAGGCCACTTCGGTCAGGCCCAAGGACTGGTTGCCCACGCCCAAGCGAGCGGCATTCATCATCACGAACATCGCGGCCAGGCCCTTGTGCGGCTGGCCCACCAGGGTGCCCACCGCGCCGTCCAGAATCATCTGGCAGGTGGCGTTGCCGTGGATGCCCATCTTGTGCTCCAGCGCGCCGCAGTGGATGGCATTGCGCTCGCCCAGGCTGCCGTCGGCCTTGATGTGGAACTTGGGCACGATGAACAAGGAGATGCCCTTGGAGCCGGCCGGTGCATCGGGCAGGCGAGCCAGCACCAAGTGGACGATGTTCTCGGCCAGATTGTGCTCGCCGGCGCTGATGAAGATCTTCTGGCCGGTGATCTTGTAAGTGCCATCAGCCTGCGGTTCGGCCTTGGTGCGCAGTAGCCCTAAATCGGTGCCGCAATGCGGCTCGGTCAGGCACATGGTGCCGGTCCACTCACCGCTGACCAGCTTGGTCAGGTAGAGGCGCTTTTGATCTTCGGTGCCGTGGGCGTGCAGGCACTCATAGGCGCCGTGCGACAGGCCCGGGTACATGGTCCAGGCCTGGTTGGCGCTGTTGAGCATTTCATAGAAGCACTGGTTGACCGTGTGCGGCAGGCCTTGGCCACCGTATTCCGGGTCGCAGCTCAGAGCGGGCCAGCCGCCTTCCACATACTTGGCATAGGCCTCTTTGAAGCCGGTGGGTGGGGTGACCTCGTGGGTGACCTTGTCCAGCTTGCAGCCTTCGGCATCGCCGCTGATGTTCAGAGGAAAGAGCACCTCGGCGGCAAATTTGCCGCCCTCTTCCAACACCGCGTTGATGGTGTCGGCGTCGATGTCGGCGTGGGCCGGCATTTGCTTGAATTCGCTGCTCACGTCCAGCAGCTCGTGCAACACGAATTGAAGGTCGCGCAGAGGTGGAGTGTACTGGGCCATGGTGTGCTCCTGTCGAAAAAAGGGTCAGCGCCGCTGCCGGCTCAAGGGGTGGGACGGGTGAAAGCTCGCACCACCGGGGCGGTGGGTGCGGGCTCGGCGTAATCGCGGATGGTTCGGGCAAATGCGCGGCGGGCGCGCTCGACGGCGCCGGGGTTGCGCAAGAAGCGCGCGTCGTGGTGCAGGGCCAAGATCAAGCCATGCAGTTCGAACAGCAGTTGCTCAGGGTCGGTGTCGGGCTGCAAGTCGCCGGTGTCGATGGCTTGCAAGATGGCTTTGGCCAGCGCGGATTGCCAAGCTTTGACCATGCTGGCCAAGGCGTCGCGCACGGGGCCGGGGCGGTCGTCGAACTCCACAGCCCCGCTGATGTAGATGCAGCCAGAGTCGATTTCCACCGAAACGCGCTTGACCCAGTTCTCAAACAGGGCCGTCACGCGGGGCAGACCGCGCTTCTCGCGAATCGCGGGGAAGAAAACTTCTTCTTCGAACTTGGTGTGGTACTCGCGGATCACCGAGATCTGCAGTTCCTCGCGCGAGCCAAAGTGGGCGAACACGCCCGACTTGCTCATGCCGGTGACCTCGGCCAAAGCGCCGATGGACAAACCCTCCAAGCCCATGTGGGAGGCCAAGCCCAGCGCGGCCTCCAAGATGGCGGCGCGGGTCTGCTGGCCTTTGTGCAAGGTGCGCGACGAGCTGCGACGGGTGCTGGCGGAGGTGTTCACTGGCGTGTTGTCGGACAAAGAGAGCAAATCTGAAACGAACGGTCGTGCTATTTTGCAGAACTCGTGGCGTTTGGCGAGCCCTCAACCCTGTTTATTTCTAGGGTTCTCGGCCTAATGCGCTGCAGCCAAGGGTTTTCCCTGGTCGCTCGGTCGATGGTGGCCGTGGCCGCCAAAGTGTCTTGAGCCTGTCATCGGCAAAGCGCTATGCTCAAGCCTGATGCGCCAAGGTCAGCGCGGAGGCGCATCGCGTGCCCCCCTATCCGCGTCAATGCTCAAGGAGCATGTTTGCGATGGATGTCTTGCAACTCGACATTTCTGGTCGCCCTCAGGCTTGGATGACGGTGCGTCAAGCGGCGCTGCTGTATGCCTCCGACGCGATTGCCTGGACGCTGGGCGACCCCTGCCAAGTGCTGCGCGGCGGGGTGCAACGCAGCACGGGCTTGAACTCCCGCATCGAGGTCCACGCCATCATCGCCGTCAAGGGCGCCATCCCGGCTAGGGCCTGGCGGGTGAACCCGGCGCTGACCAATCCCAAGTTGTTTGCGCGGGATCGCCAAGTCTGCGCCTACTGCGGCCATCGCTTCCATCTCGACGACCTGACTCGCGAGCACATCGTCCCCGTCTCACGCGGCGGTGAAGACAGTTGGATGAACTGCATCACCGCCTGCCGCGGCTGCAACGGCCACAAAGGCAACCGCCTGCCTGAAGAGGCGCGCATGAGCCTGCTCTATCTGCCTTATGTGCCCAGCCTGCATGAAGACATGATCTTGCGCGGCCGGCGCATCTTGTCGGACCAAATGGAGTTCTTGCTGGCCAGCGTGCCGCGGGGCAGCCGGCTCCACGGCTGAGGGTGGACAGGGCCGGAGTCTGAGGTACAGACGCCTTGCTTTAATCGGTGTATGCTTATTTATAAGTCAAAGCCGATGGAACCACCATGCTGCCCGCCTCGCCCTCCCCTGATGCTTCGTCGCGCCGTCACCTGCTCAAGCAATGGGGCCGCTTCGGACTGGCGGCCACGGCCGCACTGAGCCTGCCCCCCGTGCTGCAAGCCGCCCAGAGTGCGGCGGATTTCATCCGCGGGCCAGCGGTACCCGACTATCCGCTCAAGCGCTTGAGCCCACGCGTGAGCATGGTCTGGACGCCCGACGGCTTTCCCACCCCAGAGAACCGCGGGATGATGGCCAACATCAGCTTCATCGAGACCAGCGCCGGCGTGGTCGTGGTGGACACCGGGGCCTCGGTTCAGATTGGTGAAATGGCCATTCGCCGCTTGCGCAGCTTCAGCAGCAAGCCCGTGGTGGCGCTGATCAACACCCATTTCCATGGCGACCATTTCTTGGGCAACCAAGCCTTTGTCGACGCGTTCGGCAAGGCGCTGCCCATCTATGCCCACCCCTTCAGCCGCGAGTACATCTCAGGTGCTGCAGGCAATATGTGGCGCAGCATGATGGAGCGTTGGACCAACGGCGCCACTGCCGGCACCGAGTTGGTCGTGCCTACGCACAACGCCGTGCACGGTCAGGAACTCCAATTCGGCGACACGGTGCTGCGTGTCCACCACTATGGCGTGGCCCACACCCCGGGCGATATCTGCGTGGAGGTGGTGCAAGACAAAGTGGTGATGGTGGGCGATGTGGCGATGAACCGCCGGATTGCCAATATGGACGAAGGGAGCTACTTGGGCAGCCTGAAGACCATGGCTGAGTTGACGCGCAACACTCAAGCCAAGCTGTGGGTGCCCGGCCACGGCGACGCCTCGGCCACCTTGCTGGCCGAACAGAGTGAGTTGTTTGAAGGCATCTACCGCCCCTGCGAACAGGCGGTCAAGGCAGGCCAAGACGAAGCCGCCGCTAAAGCCCGCGTGCTGGCTGACCCGCGGGTGATGAAGCATGCCAAACACACCCAGGGCTGGGACAGCAATATCGGCAAATACATCAGCTTGGCCTATCTGGAAGCCGAGAAAGAAGCGTTTTGATGCAAAGCTTTTGGAACGAACGGTTCGCTGCGCCGGGCTACAAATACGGCACCGCCCCCAACGCCTTCTTGGTGGAGCAAGCCGCCGCCTGGCCTGCCGCACAAACCGTGCTGGCCGTGGGCGACGGCGAAGGGCGCAACGGCGTGTGGCTGGCTGAGCAAGGGCACCAGGTGTTGGCGGTGGACTATGCCCAGGCCGGGCTGGACAAGGCCCTGGCACTCGCCAAGACGCGTCACCTTGAGCCCAGCCGCTATGCCACGCTGTGTGCCGACCTCGCCACTTGGCGGCCGGCGCCGGACAGCGCTGACGCCGTGATCCTGATCTATTGCCACCTCGCCTCTGCGCTACGCCGCCCCGCCCACCGCCACTTGGCGCAAAGCCTCAAACCCGGCGGCCGCTTGGTGCTGGAGGCTTTTCACCCGGCGCAAAAGGGCCGCCCCAGCGGCGGCCCGCAGGATGTGGACATGCTCTACACCCTGGCCGACCTGCGTGCCGACTTTGCGAGCGAACTCAACGAGGTGCTGGGCTGGGAAGGCGAAGTGACGTTGGACGAAGGCCCGGGCCACCAAGGGCCTGGCCTCGTCACCCGCTTTGTAGGTATCCGGCCTGAGTGAGTGCTGTCAAGCCCGGCACCTTGATCTGGCGCATGGTTTGCGCGCCACAAAACCCACGACGCGCGACACGCCAACCGGCTTCATCAGTGTTTTCACCAGCTTCGCGTCAGGCACTTGGCCTTAATATCTGTTTTTGCTTATTTATAGATTTTTGCCTTGGCCTGCCAAGGCTGCGCTATCCACCAAGGAGCGACTGTGCAACGCGACGACGATCTCATCTTGCGGCCTGACGGCGCCTCGGGTCGCCTGATCAAGGCCCCGGAAAACTTTTTGGACGCCGACGGCGTCCGCACCGTGTTTGCCGAAGGCAAGCAAGGTCGTCGCGGCTTCATCCGCCACGCCTTTGCGGCCGCCGCCGCCACCGGCCTGGCGGCGACAGCTCGCGCGCAATCCAACCCGGTGTCGGGCGATGGCGACCCCAACATCCTGACCTTGCCCGAGCACAGCAAGGGCCTGGGCCAACCGGTCGTGACCGATGGCTACGGCAAGCCCTCCAAGTACGAGGCCAATGTGCAGCGCCGCCAAAGCCCGGGCCTGACGCAGACCGCGCAAGCCTCGGTGTCCTTTGCGCCCTTGCAGTCGCTGTTCGGCATCGTCACGCCCTCGGGCCTGCACTTTGAGCGACATCACCAAGGCTGGTGGGACATCGACCCCTCCAAGCATCGCCTGATGATCAACGGCTCGGACGCCAGCCTGCTGAAGACCCCCAAGGTCTTCACCATGGACGAGCTGATGCGCCTGCCCTCGGTGTCGCGCTTCCACTTTATTGAGTGTGGCGCCAACACCGGCATGGAGTGGGGCAATGTAGCGGTGCCGACCGTGCAGTACACCCACGGCATGATCAGCTGCAGCGAATTCACCGGCGTGCCGCTGAAGATCTTGCTGGACATGTGCGGCGTCGATTACAAGCGCGCCCGCTTTGTGCTGGGCGAAGGCGCGGATGGCTCCTCCATGACCCGCACGGTGCCGATGGAGTTGATCGAGTCCGGTGAAGTCTTTGTGGCCTACGGCCAGAACGGCGAGATGCTGCGTCCCGAGAACGGCTACCCGCTGCGGCTGGTCGTGCCCGGCGTGCAAGGCGTGAGCTGGGTCAAGTACCTGCGCCGCATTGAGGTGGGCGATAAGCCCTATGGCACCAAAGACGAGGCCGTGCATTACATCGACCTGATGAAGGACGGCCTGCATCGCCAGTACACCAGCACGCAGGAATGCAAGAGCGTGGTGACCACGCCCTCGGGCGGTCAGGTCTTGCTGGACAAGGGCTTCTACAACATCTCGGGCTTGGCCTGGTCGGGCAAGGGCAAGATCAAGCGTGTGGATGTCTCGGTGGATGGCGGCCGCAACTGGCGCACCGCGCGCCTGGAGGGCCCGGTGATGAGCAAGGCGCTGACGCGCTTCAACATCGACTGGAGCTGGGATGGCAAGCCCGCCATCATCCAAAGCCGCGCCATGGATGAAACCGGCTATGTGCAGCCCAGCTATCAGCAAACCCGCGCGGTGCGTGGCACCCGCTCGATCTATCACAACAACTCCATCCAATCCTGGCTGGTCCAGGAAAGCGGCGAGGTGAAGAATGTCCAGCTCTCCTAAGACAAGCACCATGCGCGCACGCCTGACATGGGCCCTGGCGATGGCCACCCTGAGTACTGCGTCGCTGGCTCAGTCCACCGCCTATCCCGGCGTCGGCCGCCCCGCCACGCCCAAGGAAGTGGCCGCCTGGGACATCGACGTCCGCCCCGACTTCAAAGGCTTGCCCAAGGGCTCGGGCTCTGTGGCCAAAGGCCAAGATGTGTGGGAGGCCAAGTGCGCGTCTTGCCATGGCGTGTTTGGCGAGGCCAATGAAGTCTTCTCACCACTGGTGGGCGGCACCACAGCCGATGACGTCAAAACTGGCCGCGTCGCCAAGCTGATGGACCCGACCTTCCCCGGCCGCACCACCTTGATGAAGGTCTCCACCGTCTCCACGCTGTGGGACTACATCAACCGCGCCATGCCCTGGACGGCCCCGAAGTCTCTGACCACCGAAGAGGTCTACGGCGTCACGGCCTATCTGCTGAACATGGGCGGCATCGTGCCGGACAACTTCGTGCTGTCTGACAAGACCATCGCCGAGGCCCAAGCCCGCATGCCCAACCGCAACGGTATGACCACCGACCACGCGATGTGGCCGGGCAAGGGCATCGGGCACAACAAGCCCGACGTGCAAGCCAAGGCCTGCATGAGCGACTGCGCGCCGGAAGCCAAGGTGGGCTCCTTCTTGCCCGCCTTTGCCCGCAACAACCACGGCAACTTGGCTGAGCAAAACCGCCTGGTGGGGCCGCAGCGCGGTGCCGACACCACCCAGCCTGAAGGTGCCGCGCCGGCCAAGGCCGCTCCGGCTGCAGCCCCCAAAGCTGCCGATGCAGGCAGCGCCGCCGCATTGGCGCTGATCAACAAGCACACCTGCGTGGCCTGCCACGGCGTGGAGAGCAAGCTGGTCGGCCCAGGCTTTCGTGAAGTCAGCAAGAAGCTGGCCGGCAAAGCGGACGCTGTGGACTACCTGAGCGCCAAGATCAAGGCGGGCGGTGTGGGGGTGTGGGGCCAGATCCCCATGCCTGCACAAACCTTGCCCGACGCGGACGCGCGAGCCATCGCCCAGTGGATCGCAGACGGCGCCAAGAAGTAAACCTACCCTCGCCTCTATTCGTGTATTGCGATAGAGTCAAACTGATCACCGCCAACCCTAGGAGTTGTGAAATGCAAACCCGTCGTCAAATGCTCGCGCACAGCGCGACCGTCGCTGGCCTGATGGCCGCCGCAGGCCTCTTGCCTGCCTCTGCCATGGCTGCCTGGAATGGCGGCGCTTTTGAAGCCAAGAACATGGCCGACCTGATGAAGGCCCTGGGCGGCAGCGCGCCTGCAGAGAGCAAGGACGTCACGGTCACCGGCCCCGACATTGCCGAGAACGGCGCCGTGGTGCCCGTGGGCGCCTCGACCAGCCTGCCTGGCGTCAAGCGCTTGCTGATCCTGATCGAGAAGAACCCCTCGATGCTGGCCGCCTCATTCGATGTGACCGACGCTGTCGAAGCCAACGTCGCGACCCGCGTCAAGATGGGTCAATCGTCCGACGTGTTTGCCGTGGCCATGATGAACGACGGCAAGGTGCTGTTTGCCAAGAAGGAAGTCAAGGTCACCTTGGGTGGGTGTGGCGGTTAAGGCCAAGCCCCTGACTGTGGACCACCAGCATCCTCATTTGTTAGCACTCAATTTTCTAGGAGCCCCTCATGGCTGATCCGATGCGCATTCGCGCCCAAGCTTCCGGCGACAAGACCACTGTTCGCGTTCTCATGAGCCACGAAATGGAAACCGGCCTGCGCAAAGACGCAGCAGGCAAGGTGATCCCCGCTTGGTTCATCCAAGAGCTCTCTGCCAGCCTCAATGGCAAGGTGGTGATGACCTCTCAGTTTGGCCCGTCCGTGTCCAAGAACCCCTTCCTGCAGTTCACGATCAAGGGTGCCAAGGCCGGTGACAAAGTGGCCGTGACCTGGACCGACAACAAGGGCGACAAGCGCACCGACGAAGCCACCGTCAGCTGAGCCCCACGCTGCCGCACTCGACCACCCGCCACGGCGGGTGGTCGTGCATGAGACAAGCCCCAAGAACACGCACTCCGGAGACAAGCCGTCCATGTCCAAGCTCACGCTCACACCGCGTCCTTCAAGCGCAACATCAGGCCTTCTTCGCCTTCTGCCCATGGGCCTGGGGCTGATGGCGGGCCTCTCCGGTCTGACAGCCTTGCCGGCCGCCGCGCAAAAGTCCGCCGCAGATGGCATTGCCGAGTACCGCGCCATGTTGGCCGACGGCAACCCCGCAGAGTTGTTTGAAGCCAAAGGCGAAGACCTCTGGAAGCAAAAGCGTGGGCCTAAGGCCGCCTCTCTGGAAAAGTGCGACCTGGGCAAAGGCCCGGGCGTCGTCAAGGGTGCGTGGGTCGAATTGCCGCGCTACTTTGCCGACACCCAGCGCGTGCAAGACCTGGAGTCTCGCCTGCTGACCTGCATGGAGACCTTGCAAGGCTTTGACGCCAAGAAGATTGCCGCCACACCTTTTGGTAGAGACGAGCAAAAAACCATGGAGGCCCTGGCCGCCTGGATCTCCGGCGAATCCAAAGGGTTGCGGATGGCCTTGCCTCAAAGTCATCCGGCTGAAAAGCAGATGTACGAGATGGGCAAGCGCGCCTTCTTCTTCCGGGGCGGCCCGATGGACTTTGCCTGCGCCACCTGCCACGGCGAGGCCGGCAAGCGCATCCGCCTGCAAGACCTGCCCGACCTGCGCAGCAACCCCGGTGACGGCATCGGCTTTGCGGCTTGGCCCGCCTACCGAGTCTCGAGTGGCGAGATGTGGAGCATGCAGCGCCGCTTGAACGACTGCTATCGCCAGCAGCGCTTCCCCTACCCCGGCTTTGCCTCGGACGTCACCATCGCACTGAGTGTGTACATGGGCGTGAACGCCAAGGGTGCCGAGAGCATCACCCCCGCCATCAAGCGCTGATCTGCCAGGAGTCACCATGAAGACCTTTTTCAAAGCACATCGCTGGGCTCTCGGTGCGGTGGCGGCCGCCGCACTGGCGGGCTGCGCCTCTATGCCTTCAGAGTCTGAGTTGGCCGCTCAGTTCTCCCAGATGATGAACACCTCCTTCCGCGACGAAGGCATCGCCAAGCTGGACCGCATTCAGCAAGAGCCCTCGCAAGCAGCCTGCTCCACCGGCACCGCGCCGGATGAGGCCACCACCAAGAAAATCGAAACCGCTGCACTGGCCACCATCAAGCCGCCTAGCGACGGCAAGTATCTTGGTGACTGGAAAGAGGGCGAAAAGCTGGCCCAAAACGGCCGGGGCATGACCTGGACCGACAAGAGCACCGCCGCTTCTGCCAACGGTGGCAATTGCTATAACTGCCACCAAATCAGCAAGGCGGAGATCTCCTTTGGCACCATCGGCCCTAGCCTCTACAACTACGGCAAGCTGCGCGGCGTGAGCAACCCCAACGACCCGGCCTCCAAGCCCATCGTGGAGTACACCTGGGGCAAGCTCTACAACGGCTGGGCCTATAACGCCTGCTCCAACATGCCTCGTTTTGGGCACAAGGGTTTGCTGGATGAGGGCCAGATGAAGCACATCATGGCCTTGCTGCTGGACCCGGCCTCGCCCGTCAATCAATAAACCCCAAGTCACTGTTCCCGGGCGCCGTGAGGGGCTTCGCCACAAGCGAAGTCGAGTGCAATCACGGCGCCCGCATCACTCTGCCCCACGTGAAAGTCCGTCATGAATATCAGTAAGCGCGAATTTATGCAGGTGCTCAGCGCCGCCTCTGTGGCCGGCATGGGTTTGGGCCGATGGGCCGATGCCGACGCGGCAACCGCCCAAAAAGGCTTGTACGACCTGCCACGGTTCGGCAACGTGTCCTTCTTGCACATGACGGACTGCCATGCGCAGCTCAAGCCCATTTACTTCCGCGAGCCCAGCGTCAATCTCGGCATTGGGAGCATGCAAGGCAACCTGCCGCACTTGGTGGGCGAGCATTTGCTCAAGGTCATGGGGGCACGCCCCAACACCGATCTGGCCCATGCCTTCACTTACATGGACTTTGAAAAAGCCGCCCGCCGCTACGGCAAAGTGGGTGGCTTTGCGCATTTGGCCACCTTGGTGAAGATGATGAAGGCCAGCCGCCCCGGTGCTTTGCTGCTGGACGGTGGTGACACCTGGCAGGGCTCGGCCACCTCCTTGTGGAGCGATGCCCAAGACATGGTCGACGCCTGCAAGGCCTTGACCGTGGATGTGATGACCGGCCACTGGGAGTTCACCTATGGCATGGAGCGTGTCAAAGAGATCATCGACAAAGACTTCAAGGGCAAGCTGAGCTTCGTCGCGCAAAACGTCAAGACGAATGACTTTGGCGACCCGGTGTTTGAGCCCTATGTGATGCGCGAGATCAATGGCATCTCTTGCGCCATCATCGGCCAGGCCTTCCCTTACACGCCGATTGCCAACCCGCGCTACATGGTGGCGGACTGGGGCTTTGGCATCCAAGACGAGAACATGCAGAAGATGGTCGACGAAGCGCGCGGCAAGGGCGCCAAGGTCGTCGTCGTGATCTCGCACAACGGCATGGACGTGGACTTGAAGATGGCCAGCCGGGTGCGGGGCATTGACGCCATCTTTGGCGGCCACACCCACGACGGCGTGCCCGTGGCCATCCCCGTCAGCAATGCTGGTGGCAAGACCTTGGTCACCAATGCCGGCTCCAACGGCAAGTTTTTGGGCGTGATGGACTTTGAGGTGAAGGACGGCAAGGTGGTGGACTTCCGCTACAAGCTCTTGCCCGTCTTTGCCAACCAGCTCAAGGCCGACCCCGAGATGGACGCCCTGATCACCAAGATTCGCAAGCCCTATGAGACCAAGCTGGCCGAAAGGATGGCCGTCACCGATGGCTTGCTCTACCGCCGTGGCAATTTCAACGGCAGTTGGGACCAACTCATTTGCGATGCCTTGATGGACGTGCAAGGCGCCGACATCGCCTTCTCACCGGGCTTCCGCTGGGGCACCACCCTCCTGCCAGGTGATGTGATCACCCGCGAGTTGATGATGGACCAGATCGCCATCACCTACCCCTATGTCACGCTGACCGAGATGACCGGCACACAGATCAAGGGCATTCTGGAAGACGTGGGCGACAACCTCTTCAACCCCGACCCCTACTACCAACAAGGCGGCGACATGGTGCGCGTGGGCGGCTTGGCCTATACCTGCACACCGGGCGAGAAGATGGGCAGCCGCATCTCAGACATGCGCCTCAAAGGCAAGGTCTTGGAAGCAGACAAAAAGTACAAGGTCGCGGGCTGGGCCCCGGTGGCCGAAGAAGCCAAGACCATGCCCGGTGTGAAGCCGATCTGGGACGTGATGGAGACCTGGTTCAAGTCGCAGGGCGGCCGGGTCAACCCGCGCACCATCAATACGCCCAAGTTGGTGGGTGTGCAGGGCAACCCGGGTATGGCTGCCTGAGGCCTCAGGGTCTGACCAAGCGCGCCGCGTGTGCGCTCGCTCAACTGGTTCAACATTCGGCTGGACTACAGCACAGGGGTGCTGGGTTCAGCCGAGTTTTTGATGCTGTACATTCATGCAGCTCAAGGAGCACAGAGCTAGCAAGCAAGCCACTCTCCGGGGGGGAACAGATGACCAACTTATGGAGCAGCACCCAACTTATAGAGGAGAACTTGCTCTGTACATTACGTTCGGCATCGTGAAACCCGCACTTCTCTTCACCGTCGAGCTGGCGTTCCAGATCAAGAATCGCGGATGCGTACTTGCGCCTGGACCGAATGCGAATTGGGCCGGTCCACCGGTCAGAGTCGGCAGCCCAATCCTCCTGCGGATGCCCGACGGCGGTGAGATCCGATCGCACATCCGAGGCCTGGAGCATCTCAACTACGGAAGTCGACGCCCGGAAAAGCTGACGTTGCCGATCCTGCTCCCGGCGCCGATCACAAAGGAGCAAGTTCCGCCGGGAACCGAGGTGCACTTGCTTCAACCGGACGTCGGCGACGAGAGCAACGGCGATGCCTAACTTGGCGTTCGAACCGACGCTATGCGCCTCGCGGCCCTGCGGCGCATAGCGCGGCTCAACTAAGACGTTAGACACCAGAAATACATCGGGCTGGTATGAATTTGGTCGACGTCACTGCTGACACAATTTTCTATCGTGCGCCAGATGGGCGAATCGTGTTTCGCCCGTGGGGAAAACGAGGCTCTTGCTTTGTGCTGAGCGAGGAGCAGCGCGTTGTTCGCGCAAGGGTTCAGCTCTTGTACTACGCAATTATGTTTTGCGTACTCACGTACTACCTCGACGATTTCTCCATCTTGCAGTTGCTAGGCGTCGGTATGCCACTCTTCGTGGGCGGAAACTGTGTTCTCTTCTGGCTCTTCTCGCGCGGACTACCGTTGACTTCTCCACCTGAAAAGCCATCGCCGGAGTACGTGAGAACTTTGACCGAAAGGAATACAAAAGCCTTTGGTCGGCCGCTACTCTGGGTCATGCTGCTCTGTTCGCTTGCTTTCGTCTTTTGCGGTGTTCTTATAGCTGTATTAGGTGGGCCACTAGATACCGCCCTTGTGAGCATCTTGTTCTTTGGGGCTTGCACGGTGGTCTTTTGGCACAGGCTATGGAGGAGGTAGATCGTGTGCGCAAAAACTGGTGTCTAACGAATAAGAGCTAGGTCGCGCGCAGCGAAGCGAAGCCGCGACCTGAGCCGTTTGTTGGGATTTGCCCGGTCAGACGGAGATGAGGGTGTTGCCGCTGTAGATTGATCCGAGCCTGGATCGGCGGTGAGCAGCCCAAATGCTCTGTGCGAGCGGGCCGCTGATGATCTCCTGCAAGGGGCCACGGACGCGGCCTGGGTTGGAGAGGCCTCAAGCCTTGATTTGGATGAATGCCAACTTCGGCAGAGCCTAGGTTTGGTGCTTACCGCATTTGCCAAGCCCGACCCTCAGGCTCAAGGGCTGACGTAGCCCGGCTCCATAAAGGTCTTGCTGGTGGGCTTGGCCTCTTCGACACGACGATCAACCAAGTAGTCAGTGACCGCCGCTGCGGCCCAGATGGCCGCCAAAGTGACCCAAGAGGTCAGCGTGAAAACCGCAGCCCCAGACACCCCAGCCCCCACCGCACAGCCCCCTGCCAACATGCCGCCAAAGCCCATCAGCATGGCCCCGGCGATGTAGCGGCGCATGGCCTGTCCGCCTTGAAAGCCTTCCAGCTTCAACTCGCGCCACAGCAAGGCCGAGATGAAAGAGCCCAGGAACACACCGGGCACCAGCCCCAGGTCGAACTTGAGGGGTTGGCCCGGGGGGCTCAAGACCAGCATCAGCACATCGGCCGAGGGGCCGGTGAAGGACAAGGCCTGGATGGGGATGATGGTGTCAAAGGCCAGGCGGCTCTCTTGGTAGGTCAACAGCCAAGCCACCGCCACCATGGCACCGACACCGACCGCACCGAACCAGCCCCAGAAGCGCACGCCCTGGCGTTTGGCCCACCACAAGGCTGCCGCCAACCACACCGCGCCAAACAGGGCACCGCCGACGTGGCCGATGCCGGTCAAGGCGATGATGTCGCGCGCCGTGCCGCCCTCCACCGTCCACCAGCCGGCAATGGTCTGGCGCACGGGCGACAGCATGCCGGTCAAGGCGGCCTGCGCGGTCACCGCAAACACCAAGCCCGAGAGCAAGGCGCGCAAGTTGCCTTGGGCCGCCAAAACCAGCAGGCGGCTGGAGCAGCCGCGTGCCAAGATCATGCCCACGCCGAACATCGCACCCCCCACCACGGCGCCGGAGAGGCTGCCGCGGGCCGAGAGTTGGCGCGCCTCGCGCACATCCAGCCAGCCCATCAGAATGAAGATCTGGGTCAGCAGCACGGCGGTGGCGAAGGCAAAGAGCCAGACGGTGAGCTTGCCCTCGCGGGTGCCCCGCGCAAACTCAATGGCCGCAGACCGCAGGCAAAAGCGCGAGCGGTGCGCAAAAAAGCCAAACAGCAGCCCGATCAGGCCGCCGGTGAGGGTGATGGTCCACATCTCCCCCCAGCGGCTCATCAGTGATTCCAGTCCCATGGCCAGGGTTCTTTCTTTCCATTCGTATAAACGAATGGTGTCACTGCCGCCGCTTCTGAGGCTTGACCTGCATCAGGCGCGGCCGCCTCTGCCGCCAGGCCTGGTGGGTGAACTTACTTCAGCGTGTCGGCCCAGATATTGGCCGCCCAGGCTTCGGCATAGCGGCCTTCCAGGTCTGAGCGCACGTCGGACACGCCGCCGGAACCCCCAATGGTGAAGAAGCTCTTCTTGGGCGCTTGGTACTCGTGCACGCTGGCCACGTGGATCACATGGGTGGCATCCACATAGCTCATGCAAACGTTGGTGAGCATGGGGTGCGGGTTGATCTCCCACCCTTTGAGCTCCGCCACGATGGCCGCCGCCGTGACCTTGGCATGCGAGTTGGCCATGTGGCCAGACTTGGGCATGCCCTGTGCCACCTGAATCGAGTCGCCCAGGACATGAATGTCTTTGGCCGCCGTAGATTCAAAGTTCAGGAAGTTGGTGTGGCACCAGCGCCCGTTGGCATTGGCCAGGCCTGTGCTCACCGCAATCGCACCGGCGCGCATCACCGGCAGCACGTTCAGCACATCAGCCTTGACGTCGTCCTGCACATCGAACTTGACGGTGCGGGTCTTGCCATCCACCGCCACGGCCTTGTGCTGCGGCCGGTACTCGACCATGTCGCCGTACAACTCCTTCCAGGCCTTTTTGAACAGCGGGCCTTTGGAGGTCACGTCTTGATTGGCGTCCAAGATCAGCACCTTGGACTTGGGCTTGTGCTTTTTGAAGTAGTCAGCCACCACGCTGGCCCGCTCATAGGGCCCGGGCGGGCAGCGGTAAGGTGCCTCAGGGATGCTGATGGCATAGACGCCGCCATCCCGCATGTCCTGCAGTTGCTTTTGCAGGGCCAGGGTCTCGGGGCCGGCCTTCCAGGCGTGCAGGATCTGCCCCGCTTCATGGGCCGCTTTCAAGCCCTCTGTTTGGTCCCACATGAAGTCAATGCCGGGCGACATCACCAGCTTGTCATAGCGCACCTCGCCGCCACTGGCCAGCACCGCCACCTTCTTAGCAGGGTCGATGCGCGTCACCATGTCATGCACGATGCGCACGCCATGCTTGCTGCTGAGGCCATCGTAAGGCGTGGTGATGTCCTTCATGGTCTTCATGCCGGCAATCACCAAGTTGGAGACCGGGCAGGACACAAAGGCCTTGCTGGGCTCGACCATCATCACGTCGATGCTGTAGTCCGACAGCAAGCGGATGTACTTGGACACCGTGGCGCCACCGTAGCCCCCGCCCACCACCAAGACTTTGGCTCGGCTGTTGTCGCTGCCGCCCATGGAGGCACAGCCGCTCAGGCCCAGTGCACCGCTTGCGGCCAAGCCGGCCAGAATGGTTCTGCGTTGCATCATGATCAGTCCTTACTTCTTGCTGCCAAAGTACTTGGCCAGGGTTTCCAGTTGCTCCTGGGAGTAGCCCTTGGTGATCTGATGCATGATGGTGGCTTGACGCTGGCCATTGCGAAAGGCCATCAACTGGCTCAGGATGTAGTCTTCAGGCAAGCCGGCCAGACGGACCATGGCTTCTCCTTCGACGGCCTTGCCGTCCGTGCCGTGGCACTGCGCGCAGGTCGCGGCCAATGCGCGGGTGCGCAAGCTGTTGGCATCGACGGCCGCAGCCTGGCCCGCCCATGCACACAAGGCCAGCGCCAAGGCGGGTGCCCATGGCCGACGCGTCAACGCTGAGGGAGTAGGAGTTCGCATCATCCGGATCTTTCGCGATAAAGCTTGAGGGCAGCCGACTTGTCTCTTGCATCGACGGTCGTGTGAACAGGCCCTAAGTGTGGCTAAATATCATTGAATGCTGATGCAGTGTTATCCCTAGTGGCGCCACAGTTCACCCTGACAGATACCTCTGGCCTATGAATTCACCAAGTCCCATCCCCCGCCCCCTCGGGCTCAGCCGTCGGCGCTGGGCGCAGGCCTGTGCGGCCTGGGTGTGCACGGGCATGCGCGCGGGGTCGGCCCAGACGCCAGGGGCCGCGCCAGCTCAAATGGCCTGGCCCTCGCAGCTGCCGCTGCTGGACGCCCCTCCACTCAGCGAGGAACAACTGCGCAGCAAACCGTGCGTGCTGGTGTTCTTCAGCATCGATTGCCCCTATTGCCGCCGCCACAACCAACGCTTGAACAAACTCGCCGCCCAATACGGCGATCGCATTCGGGTGATCGGTGCCGCGACCGACACCGACCTGAACGCCTTGCGCCATTACCGCGACAGCCAAGGCCTCAGCTTTGCCCTCAGCGCGGGATCACAAGCCCTTCGGGCGCGCGTCACACCGCGCAAGGTGATCCCATTCACTGCCGTGATCGCGGCGGATGGCTCGTTCAAGGAACGAATTCCTGGTGAAATGACCGAAGAAGACATCATGGGCCTCGTTCGCTGGGCCCCCAAAGGAGAGTACCGATGAAGTCCTGGCTTGTCGCCATCGTTTCTGCGGGGGTCTGGATCACCTCCGCCCAGGCCCAAACCGTGCCTCTGTTTGAAGGCGCCGATCTCAAGCTGGGGCAGTCCCTGATCCGCACCCACAACTGCGCCGGCTGCCACGGCCGCCACATGAATGGCCCCGCAGACGACATCTATAACCCCAAAGGCAAGATCAACACCCCGGCGGCGTTGCGCGGCATGGTGGACATGTGCGCCAATGAGCTGAATTTGCAGCTTTTCCCTGAGGAAGTGACGGCGATTGCGGCTGTACTCAACCGCGACTTCTACCGATTCACGGCCAAGCCTTGACCGGCCCGACATGCTTCTTTACCGAACGGGCGCGATACTGCAGGCTTCGCCGGTCAACGGCACAGCGGCTGGCGGCGTTCGCTGTATCGCTCTTGTTCTAAGGAAGACTCTCATGAAGAAAATTGCTCTCAGCGTCTTGGTTCTGGCCAGCCTGGCTGCCTGCTCCACCACCAGCCCAGACGTCATCAAGCGTGAAGACGCCCAGCGCATGTCCACCGTGCAAGACGGCGTGGTGCTGTCGACCCGCCCGGTCAAGGTTGAAGGCTCCCAAAGCGGCATCGGCGGCGTCGCTGGTGGCGTCGTCGGTGGCGTGGCAGGCTCGTCCGTGGGCGGCAAGCGGGAGTCCGTGGTCGTTGGCGTGCTGGGCGCCGTCGCCGGGGCGGTGGTCGGCAACGCCATTGAAAAGGCGGGCACGCAAGAAGAAGCGGTGGAGCTGCTGATTCAGCTCAAGAACGGTGACCGCCGTGCCATCGTCCAAGCCAAGGGCAATGAAACCCTGCAGCCGGGCGAGCAAGTCATCATCGTCACCACGGGCGGCAAGGTGCGCGTCACGCGCGCCCCAGCGGGCACGCCGCCGATGGCCGGTGCGTCTGCGCCGGTGTACTCGCCGCGCTGAGCGGCTCACCAAAAAAAAGGGGGCTGCGGCCCCCTTTGCGTTGATCGGCCGCAGCCAGACTGAAGCCCGCCTTGAGCGGGCTTGCAGCGGCCCTAAAGTGGCCTGCGGACCGACAATGCGCCGCGGATCTGCCCGACGCTGTAGCCCAAGGCTTGGTCCTGCGGATAGTCGCGGGCCAAGCTGGCACGCAGGTCTTGGCTGACCTGATCGCCAACGCCATGGCACTGCACGCAGAATGGCCCCACAGGGATGGCGCGCAGATAGCGGAATTCTGGCTTGCCCTGGCTGTCCCGGACCACCTCACCCACCTCTAAGGCCTCAGGCTTTTCACCCCGGGCTGCGCGGATGTTGAACTCGGCCAAGTGCCGAGCCTCCCAGGCGTCAGGCCGGCCTCGCTCGGGGTTGCGGGTCTTGAGGCTGACGCGGCTCAAGCGCCAGCCGGTTTCCTCGGCCTTGCGCTGCAGGGCTTGAGGCGCTTTCTCTTTGCAAACTGGAATGGCCTGGGCTGCACCTCGCTGCTGCACTTCGGCCGTGGCCATGCCCACCACTTGTGGCAAAACCGGCATCGCCTTTTGACGAGTGTCCAGTTTCAGCCCTTCTAGATCTTGAGCCGTGAAGTCGGCCGCCCCAGCGGCGGCCGTCACCAGCATCAGGCCCAGGGCCGTCAGCGTTTGCTTCACTTGGCGCCGCCGGCCACCCAGGCGGCCAGGGTCTTGGCGTCGGCGTCAGACAGTGCGGCCTGGGCCGGCATGGGCACGGGGCCCCACTTGCCACTGCCACCCTTCTTGATGCTTTCGGTCAACTTGGCCACGGCGTCTTTATCGCCCGCGTACTTCTTGGCCACGTCTTGATAGGCCGGGCCGACCAGCTTTTTGTCCACCGCATGGCAGGCCATGCAGGCGCTCTTCTTGGCCAAATCGAGGTTGGCGTGGGCGGCAGGCACCGCTGCCAAGGCCAAGGCCAACACCGTCGCTGCTTGCTTGACGTTCATCATTGATCATCTCCAAAACTACCCACAGCTCAAACGCTGAGCCCGCTTCACCTTGTGTTCAAGGCACTATATTCCTTATTAATGATATACAAGTTGAACGACGTCCGATCTCCTGACTTTCACGCATCTGTGCGGCTGCCCTGCCACACTCGCCCCGCGCGACACCGCCCAGGCGGCCCATCAGCCCAATGGGCCACGCGGGGGCTGGCCAAGACAGCCTCCTCCAGAACCGGGAAGTAGACGCTGGGGCGCCACCAGACTTGGAGCCCGGCAGCGAGCGCTGCAGCCACGCCGGGGCCGGAATCTTCCATCGCCACGGCTTGGTCAGCCTCCAGCCCCAGCGCCTGTAGCGCTTGAACGTAGGCCTCCGGGTCAGGCTTCTTGCGTTGCGTGTCTTCACCACACACGACGATCTCAAACCACGCCTGCCAATCAGCCCCCAAGAGCCGCCCCAACAATGCCTGGACATTGCTGCGGCTGGTGGTGGTGACAATGCCTTGCCGAACGCCCGCCGCACGGGCCTCCCGCATCAGCCCCAGAACCCCAGGGCGCGCTTGGATGCCTCCCTCATCGACCAGAGCGGCATACAGCTTGTTCTTGAGCCGATGCAAACGCAGGGCCAACTCCTCTCGCGCCACAGGGTCACGGGGCACACCTTCGCGATCAGCCATGTCAGCCAGGATGCGCTCCCTCCCGCCCGTGATGTGCAACAGCGCCCCATAGCGCCGCTCGTCCCAGCCCCAATCCAGCCCCGCTTGCGCAAAGGCACGATTGAAGGCGACCCTGTGACCGTCGCGTTCGGTTTCGGCGATGGTGCCGTCCACATCCCACAGCAGACATTGCAGCTCAGACATAGCGCCTCACCATAGCCTCCAGCGGCAAGGGCTTGATGGCGTGGCCTTGGCCGGCACAACCAAAGGCCTCGAAGCGCGCCACGCACAGGCCTTGGGCGGCCTTGGTGGCAGCGGCCCAGGCCTTGCGAGGGTCAAACTCAGTGGGCTGTTGAGCCATCAACTGCCGCATCGCCCCCGTCATGGCCAGGCGGATGTCGGTGTCGATATTGACCTTGCGCACGCCGTTGGCAATGCCACGCACAATCTCTTCGACCGGCACCCCGTAGGTCTCCTTGATGTCGCCACCGTACTGACGAATGATGGCCAACCACTCTTGGGGCACGCTGGAGCTGCCATGCATCACCAAGTGCGTGTTGGGGATGGCGGCATGGATCTGCGCAATGCGGTCGATGGCCAGCACCTCGCCGGTAGGCGGGCGCGTGAACTTGTAGGCGCCATGGCTGGTGCCGATGGCAATGGCCAAGGCATCCACACCGGTGCGAGCCACAAAGTCTTTGGCTTCCGTCGGGTCGGTCAGCATCTGGTCGTGACTGAGCTTGCCGGCTGCGCCCACGCCATCTTCCTCGCCGGCCTCGCCAGTTTCCAAGGAGCCCAGGCAGCCCAACTCACCCTCCACCGACACCCCCACCGCATGCGCCATGCGGCAGACATCCGCCGTGACGGCCAGGTTGTAGTCGTAGCTGGCGGGCGTCTTCGCGTCTTCCCTCAACGAGCCGTCCATCATCACGCTGGAAAAGCCCGAGCGAATAGCCTGGATGCAGACCGCTGCCGACGCGCCATGGTCTTGATGCAAGCACACCGGAATGTCGGGGTGGGTCTCAATGGCCGCCAGCACCAGGTGGCGCAAATAGGCCTCGCCAGCGTACTTGCGCGCACCGGCGCTGGCCTGCAAGATCACCGGGCTGTCGGTGGCCTGAGCGGCCTGCATGATGGCCTGGATCTGCTCCAGGTTGTTCACATTGAAGGCGGGCACGCCGTAGCCCCGTTCGGCCGCGTGGTCCAGCAGTTGTCGCAATGAGATCAAGGCCATGTCAGGCTCCGTACGGTGACAGTGAGTGAGGGTCGTGGGCGCGCTTAGCGGCCAGTGCGTGATCAGCGATGTCCGACAAGCTGAAGAAGAGCCGGTCCGGCTGCGAAGCCTCGATGGGCTCACCCGCGTTGTAGCCCCAGGGCACGGCCCAAGCGGCCACGCCGGCGGCCTTGGCGGTCTGCACATCGGTGCGCGAATCCCCCACATGGGCTGCGCGGTGCGCCTCCCCGCCCAGCACCTTGAGGATGTGGAACACCGGCTGAGGGTCAGGCTTGCGCTGGGGCAGAGAGTCACCGCCGATCACAAGCTCCAGCAAAGCCGACAAGCCTGCGGCCTGCAAGACCTTGACGGCAAAGCGGTGCTCTTTGTTGGTCAGGCAGGCCACGCGCACGCCGGCGGCTCGCAATCGCTGCAAGCTCTCTGCGCAGCCCGGGTAAGGCCGCGGGTCCATGCCGGCCGTGCAGCTGTAGTGGTAGTCCAGGCGATTGAACATCTGCAGCTCGTCGAGCTTGAGCTGATGCCCGGGGTAGTCGCGCAGCACATGGGCCAAGAGGCCTTGCATCATTTGGCGCGTGCCGGCGCCGATGAACTGAGACACGGCTTCCACGGACTGCCGGGGTAGCCCGCATTCGACCAAGGTGCGGTTGGCGGCCTCAGCAATTTCCGAGGCGGTGTCGACGAGCGTGCCGTCGAGGTCAAAGGTGATGACGCTGTAACGCATAAGGGGTGTCTCCTCACTGTTCATGGCCAGAGGCCGACGCAGGCTGCGGCTGAGCATGCGCCACGGCCTTTGCCACCACCTGCGCCACATGTTCAGGCGTGAAGCCATAGGCCTTCATCAGCTCAGGCCCGGGGGCCGACTCGCCGAATTGGTCCACACCCACGGTCGCGCAGCAGCCATAGGCCGCCCACAGCCGGGTGACACCGGCCTCCACCGCCACGCGGGGACGCTCAGACATCAGCACGCTGCGCTGGTAGTCGGCGGGCTGGCGGTCAAACACCGAGGTGGACGGCATGGAGACCACCCGCACCGGCAGGCCGCGCGCGTCCAACTGGGCTTGTGCGGCCATGGCCAGCGCCAGCTCCGAGCCCGTCGCGATGATCACCGCGCGCGCATCAGGCCGATCGCTCAGCACATAGCCGCCTCGGCGAATCGCCATGACTTGCTCTGGGCTGCGCGGCTGAGCCGCGAGGTTCTGGCGCGACAAGAGCAGCGCCGACGGGCGATCGGTTTGCGCAAGCGCCATGCCCCAGGCGGCAAAGGTCTCGGTCTCATCACCCGGCCGCCAAACATCGAGCTGCGGGATCAAACGCAAGGAGGCCGCGTGCTCCACTGGCTGGTGGGTCGGGCCGTCTTCGCCCAGGCCAATGCTGTCGTGGGTGAACACATGCACCACGCGCTGGCGCATCAGCGCCGCCATGCGGATGGCGTTGCGGCTGTAGTCGCTGAAGGTCAGGAAGGTGCCGCCGAAGGGCATCAAGCCGCCGTGCAACGCCACGCCATTCATGATGGCCGCCATGCCAAACTCGCGCACGCCGTAGTTGATGTAGCGCCCACCGGGCTCGCCGCCGCGCACGGCTTGGGCCCCTGGCCAGTCGGTCAGGTTGGAGCCGGTCAGGTCGGCCGAGCCACCCAGCAGTTCAGGCAAGCGCTGGGCCAGCACGGCGATGGCGTTGTGCGAGGCCTTGCGCGAGGCCGCCGTCTGGGCGCGCTGCTGCACCGCCGCCAACTGCGCGATCCACTCGGCCTCAAAGCCCTCGGGCAACTGGCCCGACATACGGCGTGCCAGCTCTGCAGACTCTGTGGGATAGGCCTGCGCATAGGCCGCCCAGCGCTGCTGCCAGTCGGCTTGCGCGCGGGCACCGGCCTCGCGCGCATCCCAGCGCGCTGCCACATCGGCCGGCACGGTAAACGGCGCGGCCGTCCAGTCCAAGGCCGCCTTGGTGGCTTCAATCTCGGCACCGCCCAAGGGCTCACCATGGGCCTTGGCCGTGCCCTCACGCGCCGGGCTTCCCTTGCCGATGGTGGTGCGGCAGATGACGAGCGTGGGCTGATCGTGCTGAGCGCGCGCCTGCTGCAAAGCGGCGTCCAGCGCGTCCACATCATGCCCATCGACCGGCCCGATCACGCGCCAACCGGAGGCCTCAAAACGAGCCGCCGTGTTGTCGGCAAACCAAGGGGTGACGGCACCGTCGATGCTGATGCCGTTGTCGTCGTACAGCGCGCAGAGCTTGCCTAAGCGCCATGCGCCCGCGAGTGAGATGGCCTCTTGGCTGATGCCTTCCATCAGACAGCCGTCGCCCATGAAGACCCAGGTGCGGTGGTCAACCACCGTGTGGCCAGGGCGGTTGAACTCATCGGCCAAGAGCTTCTCGGCCAGCGCCATGCCGACCGCATTGGTCAAGCCTTGGCCCAGCGGGCCGGTGGTGGTCTCCACACCCGGCGTGTGCCCCACTTCCGGGTGGCCGGGCGTGCGGCTGCCGCGCTGGCGGAAGCTTTTCAGCTCAGACATGGGCAGGTCATAGCCCGTCAGGTGCAAGAGCGCATAGAGCAGCATGGAGGCGTGGCCGTTGCTCAGCACAAAGCGGTCGCGGTCCCACCACTGCGGGTCGCCGGGGTTGTGCTTGAGGTGGCGTGTCCACAGCGCTTCGGCCATCTCGGCCATGCCCATGGGCGCGCCGGGGTGGCCGGAGTTGGCTTGTTGCACCGCATCCATCGCCAAGGCGCGAAGCGCGTTGGCCAGGGGGTGACGTTGGCCGTTATCCGGGCGAAGCACCCGGTCTGAAGAAGTTGATGCCATTTGCGTTTGCCTCGGTTTAGAGCGCGCCCAAGATTCTTTTCTTGCGCTCCATCATTCGCCAGATGAAGGGCGTGAAGATCAGCTGCATGGCCAGCTCCATCTTGCCGCCGGGCACCACCACGGTGTTGGCCCGCGACATGAAGCTGTCGTTGATCATGTTGAGCAAATAAGGGAAGTCGATGCCCTTGGGATTCGCAAAGCGGATCACACACAGGCTTTCATCGGCACTCGGAATGTCACGCGCGATGAAGGGGTTGGAGGTGTCCACCACCGGCACGCGCTGGAAGTTGACATGCGTGTGCGCAAACTGCGGGCAGATGTAGTTCACATAGTCGGGCATGCGGCGCAAGATGGTGTCGGTCACGGCCTCGGCGCTGTAGCCCCGCACGTTCTTGTCGCGGTAGAGCTTTTGGATCCACTCCAAGTTGATGACCGGCACCACGCCAATCAGCAAGTCGGGGTGGCGGGCGATGTTGACCTCAGGCGTCACCACCGCGCCGTGCAAGCCTTCGTAGAACAGCAGGTCCGTGCCCTCGGGCAGCGCCTCCCAGGGCGTGAAGGTGCCTGGGTCTTGCTGGTAGGGCGCAGCCTCCACCGGGTCGTGCAGGTATTTGCGGCGCTGGCCATTGCCGCATTCGCCATAGCTGCGGAACAGTTGCTCCAGTTCGGGGAAGAGGTTGTTCTCCGGGCCGAAGTGGCTGAAGTTCTTGTTACCTTCCTTCTCGGCCTCGGCCTGGCGCTTGCGCATCTCCAAGCGGTCATAGCGATGGAAGCTGTCGCCCTCAATGATGGCGGCGCTGACTTTTTCGCGGCGAAAAATGTTCTCAAAGGTTCGGGTCACCGACGAGGTGCCGGCGCCGGATGAGCCGGTGATGGCGATGATGGGATGTTTCTCAGACATGGTGCGTCTCCAAAAGGGCAATGCGGCGGCCTGCCCCTGCGTGCAGCAGAGCGGCTTGAAGGGGGTCTGTCAGTCTCTGAAGAGGCTGCGCTCGGTGAACAGCGGGGCCACCTCGTCGCGCGGTGCCGGCTGCTGGTGGTAGCGCTCGATGCGCTCGACTTCGTTCTTGGAGCCAAACACCAGGCCGATGCGCTGATGCAGCTCGGTGGGCTGCACCCCCAACACGGGCTGGCGGCCCGTGGAAGCGCGGCCACCGGCCTGCTCCATCAAGAAGCCCACCGGGTTGGCTTCGTACATCAGGCGCAGGCGGCCAGCATTCAGCATAGGGTCGCGGGCACGCGCCGGGCCGCTCCCAAGCGTGCCCGCCACCCCCTCGGGGGGCGACGACCGCAGCGCGGACGTCTGGGGGCTCGGTTTCTTGTCGCGGGGGTACATGAACACACCGCCGCGCATCAGGATGCGGTGGGCCTCGGCCACCATGGACGCGATCCAGCGCATATTGAAGTCTTTGCCACGCGGCCCCGTGGCGCCGGCCAAGCACTCGTCCACATAGCGCTTGATGGGCGCTTCCCAAAAGCGGCTGTTGGACGCATTGATGGCGAACTCGCGGGTGTCTTCAGGCACCCGCACATCGGGATGGGTGAGCATGAACTCGCCCAGGTTGGGGTCCAGGGTGAAACCCGCCACGCCATTGCCCACGCTCAACATCAACATGGTCGTTGGCCCGTAGAGGGCGTAACCGGCCGCCACCTGCGTGCTGCCGGGCTGCATGAAGTCGGCCTCTTTGACATCGCGCCCGGTTTGCGTCACCTCATCAGGCGCCCGCAAGATCGAGAAGATGCTGCCCACAGACACGTTGACGTCGATGTTGGATGAGCCATCCAGCGGGTCGAACACCAAGAGGTACTTGCCGCGCGGGTAATTGGCCGGGATCTGATAAGGCTCGGCCATCTCTTCAGATGCCAAGCCGGCCAAGTGGCCCGACCACTCGTTACGCCGAATGAAGACCTCGTTCGACAACACATCCAGCTTCTTCTGCACCTCGCCCTGCACATTGACGGCGCCGCCGACCATCTCCACGTCGCCGCTGCTGCCGCCCAACTCCCCTAGGGCCACGGCCCGGGCGATGGCCTTGCAAGCCAGCGAGACATCCAGCAGCAAGGCATTGAGCTCGCCACTGGCGCCTGGAAAGCGGCGGCGCTGCTCGATCAGGTACTGGGTCAGCGTGGACCGGTTGGACAAAGGCATGGCGGAGGTCTCCTTATGGTTCTGACAGGCGGGGCCCCAAGCGCGACAGGGCCGATGACGCAATGTAGAGATGGCGTCGTTTAAGGTAAATTCATTCATCTTTGGCTTTTGATTCAGAGAAACTTAATGAAGACTGTGACCTTCCGCCAGCTCAGGGTTTTCACGGAGGTGGCGCGGCACTTGAGCTTTGTGCGGGCGGCGGAGAGCCTGCACCTCACGCCGCCGGCGGTGACCATGCAGATCAAGGAGTTGGAAGGCGCCATCGAGCTGCCGCTGTTTGACCGCCAAGGCCGCAAAGTGGCGCTGACCACGGCGGGCGAGTACTTCTTGGTCTATGCCAAACGCCTGCTGGCCACACTCAAAGACGCGGACGACGCCATGGCGCGCTTTCGCAAGCTGGAGACAGGCTTGTTGACGGTGGGCTTGGTCAGCACCGCCAAGTACTTTGTGCCGCGCCTCTTGGTCAACTTCCGTCAGGAGCACCCGGGCGTGGAGGTGAAGCTCACCGTCAGCGCCAACCGCGAGCAGTTGGTGACGCATTTGGTGAACGGTGAGGTGGACTTGGCCATCATGGGCCGCCCACCGCGCGACTTGGCCGCGCGCTCGGAACCCTTTGCGGCCAACCCCCATGTGTTTGTGGCGCCGCCGGGCCACCCCATTTTTCGCAGCGGCCACCCACCGGTGTCGGCCTTGGCGGCCTTTCCGCTGATCGTGCGTGAGGCGGCCTCAGGCACCCGCGCGCTGATGGACCGCTTCTTTCAAGACCACCGCGTAGAGCCGCGCCTTGCGATGGAAATGCCCAGCAACGAGACCATCAAGCAAGCCGTGATGGCCGGCATGGGCCTGAGCTTTCTGAGCCTGCACACCCTGGGGCTGGAGCTGAAGACGCGCGAGCTGGAGATCATCAACGTCGAGGACACCCCGGTGATGCGGCTGTGGAATGTGGTGCACCTGCAAAGCCGCGTGCTCTCCCCTGCCGCCGAGGCCTTTCGCTACTTCATCCTAGAAGAAGGCGAAAAGTACTTGGCGGCGCATGATGCGCCATGGTTGAAGCCAGCGGAGGGGCCGCCGAGTCACGGCGCCTCGGGCCTCTGAAACAAGCGGCAAGTCAGGCGAAACGCGCGCTCCGAGCGCTCGATCATTTCAGGCTCGGTCAGGGGCGGCACATTGCCCAAGGCCTGCCGAAACTGCAGCTCGCCCAAAAGTAGATCGATGTAGGTCTGTGCCATGCCCTCAGGCGCCATGTCGGAGACAAACACCCGCTGATGCACCAAGCGTTGCATCAAGGCACAGATCAGTGGGTACAGCACATCACGAGCGACTTCATCAATCGCTTGAGGCAGCACACCAGTCTCTGCCGCGTCAATCACCGCAGCGCGGTTCATGATGATGGCGTACTCATCGGTGGTGAAGCGCAACAGCGCAGGCCCGAGGGCGCGCAAGGCCTGGTGTGGGTCCTGTTCGGCCTGGAGCGACGCTTGAAGCTGCTCACGCACGGCCCCGCCGAAGCTGGCAATGATGCCGCGAAACAGCTCCTGCTTGTTGCGGTACCAGGCATACAGGGTTTGGTTGGAGGCCTGAGCCCGCTTCGCAATCAGCAGCATGCTGGTCTTCTTGTAGCCCAACTCCTTGAGCAAGGCGAAGGCTGCCGCTTCAATCTCTGTACGGCGTTCGTGGCGGTCGGAAGTAGGCGGCATGGTGGAGGCGCTCGAAATTGCACTTGCGGCCAAAGTGTACATGCATATACACTTCACCATTAACAGTACACACGTGTACTAACGATGACTCTAAGTCCACATCAAACCCTTAAACCCCTCCTCTCATGACCTCTCGACTCAGATCTCTCAGCCTCGCTCTGCTGCTGTGCGCCACCGTTGGCGGCATGGTGGTGGGCCTGGCCCATTGGCGCACTGAACAGGACATCGCGGCCTTTGAAGAGCGCATCGCCACCCTGGGGGGCGCCAATGCGTCGCCCACAGTGAGCGCCCAGGATCTCGCGGCCTTGCCGGCTCCTGTGCAGCGCTACTTCCGCTACACCTTTCCAGAGGGCGTGCCGCGCTACAAGGTCGTGCGGCTTGCTGCCAGTGGCCAGTTCCGTCGTCCAGGCACGAGCAGCTTTGCGCCCACAACGGCGCGGCAAGTCATCGCAGCGGGTGTGCCGGCCCTGATGTTCTCAGCGACGACGCCCATCGTGCCCGGCGTCTGGGCGCGCGCCTATGACTTCTTTGCCGAGGGCGATATGGAGATGAAGGCCAAGATACTCTCCACCATCACGGTCGTCGATGAAGGACAAAGCCCCACCCTCAACCAGATCTCACTTCGCCGCTGGCTGCTGGAGAGCGCGCTCTACCCCGTGGCGCTGCTGCCGGGTGGGCCGGTGCGCTGGGAAGCGTTGAATGAGCACAGCGCTCGGGCGGTGGTCACATGGGCCGGGATGCAGGCCAGCATGGTGGCGCACTTCAGCCCCGAGGGCATGATGACCGCGATGGAGTCAGAAACAGACGGCGACCTCAGCACGCCTTACCACGGCTCTGGCGAGCATGTGGCCCGCAGCAACTATCAACGCCAAGGCTTGCAAATGCTCCCGATGGATTTCACCATCTCGCGGCGTGCCCAGGGCAAATTGCATCCGTTTTGGAAGGGCCGCATCGACAGCATCAGTGTGCAATGAGCGGCCGACCGTGGCCACACCTTTGCGTTTGCGGCTGCGCCGAGGCTTCAGCCCCCTGTTTGACCGAGCGGATGCGCTAAGCGCCCATCCCCATGATGGCGCAGCACCTCGGCGATGACCACCTGATAGCCCTTGAGCCAGCGGGCCTGCAGGGCCTTGGCCTCGCGGTGCTCAGGCAGAGCCATCAGTGCTTGGACTGACGCCCAATCGCGCCAGTAGTAGACATTGCACACCTGGCCCGTCGTGGCCGAATCCCAGCTCTCTTCACCGATGTAGCCGGGCAGCGCGCGGGCCGCTTGAGCAATGCGCGCATCCAGCGCATGAAACGCCTCGTCGTAGTCGCCTGGCAGAAAGGTGAAGGTGGTGGTGAACATCGTCACAGGGGTGTTCCTTCAAGCGCTTGGCGGGCCAAGCTGACGGCCAGCACGCTCATGGTCAGGCCGACCACGCCGTCCAGCACACGCCAGGCCAGCGGCTTGGCAAACAGCGGCGCCAAGGCCCGCGCACCATAGCCCAAGAGCACAAACCACAACACACTGGCACCACCCGCCCCCAACAAAAACGCAGCCTGCGTGCCCTGGGGTTGGCGCGCGCCCACCGCGCCCACCAGCACCACGGTGTCGAGGTAAACATGGGGGTTGAGCAGGCTCAACGTCAAGGTCTGGGCCAGCACCGTGGCCACCGGTCGGGTGGCGGTGTTCGCGTCCGCGCTCAAGGATTCTGCCTGGCCCATGCGCCGAAAGGCTGAGACGGCATACCAAGCCAGCAGCAGCGCACCGCCCAGCGCCAGCGCCTGCAAGGCGGCCGGGTGCTGGCCCAGGCTGGCCGCCAGGCCGCTGACGCCCAGCGTCATCAGCAGCACATCCAGCGTGGCACAGGTGGCCACTACCGCGCCCACGTGCTCGCGCTTGATGCCTTGCTGCAGCACCAAGGTGTTTTGCGCGCCAATGGCGACGATGAGCGAGGCGCTGAGGGTGAAGCCCGTGAGCAGCACCGGCCATGTTTGAGCAGAGATCCACATGCGCCCAGTGTCGCTGAGTGGGGTGGCTTCTTGGATGAAATCTGCTAAGGTCGATGAAGCAATGCTTCACAACAACCATGATTGACACCCACCTGCTGCAAACCGTGGCCGCCGTCGTGCGGGAAGGCAGCTTCGAGCGCGCTGCGCAGCGCCTGCACCTCACGCCCTCGGCGGTGTCCCAGCGCGTACGCCTGCTGGAAGACCGCCTGGGCACGGCTCTGATACTGCGGGGCCTGCCCTGCACAGCCACCGAGGCGGGCGCCAAGCTCTGCCGCCATGCCGACATGGTGGGCCTGCTCGAAGACGAGCTGCGCCGCCAACTGCCCGCCACCGCCAGCGCCAGCACCGCCCACAGCAGCTTGCGCATTGCCGTGAACGCCGACAGCTTGGCCACTTGGTTTTTGCCCGCGCTGGCCGAAATGGCCCAGGCCGGCACGGCCTGGCTGGACGTGACCGTGGCTGACCAAGACCAAACCGCCGAAGGCTTGCGGCGCGGCCACGTCTTGGCGGCCGTCACCTCCCAAGCCGCCGCAGTGCCGGGCTGCCGCAGCCGCAAACTGGGTGCGCTGCGCTATGTGGCCACCGCCAGCCCGCGCTTCATGGCGCGCTGGTTTGGGCGGGGTGTCAACGCCGAATCCCTGGCCGTGGCCCCCTCGCTGGTGTTCAACCAAGACGACCGCCTGCAAGAGCGCTGGGTCAAGCGCCTGCTGCGCCGCAGCCTGGCTTTGCCGGCGCATCGCTTGCCGTCATCAGATGCTTTTGTACGCGCCGCCCTGGCCGACATGGGCTGGGGCATGAACCCGCTGCCCCTGGTCGCCCCCTTGCTGGCCAGCGGCGCCTTGGTGGAGCTGCTGCCCGACAAGCCCCTGGATGTGCCGCTGTATTGGCAGGTCGTCATGCTGGACGTGCCGCTGCTGGATGAGCTCAGTGCGTGTGTGCTGCGCCATGCGCGCCTTGAGCTGTCATGATCGGTCCTGTCACCAGAACCCGACAAAGCGTGTTGACCGTTCCTCGACCCTGAGCATCCCTATGCACAACGCCCCCGTCACCCTGATCACCGGCGCCAGCAGTGGCATCGGCCGCGTCACCGCCCTCGCGCTGGCCCGCGCAGGCCATCGCATGGTGCTGGCCGGCCGCGGTGAACGCAAACACCAGCCGGTGCTGGAAGAGATCGCGGCCCTGCCGGGTGCCCCCGAGGCACGCTGGCTGCCCCTGGACTTGGGCGACTTGGCCTCAGTGGCTGCCTGCGTCAAAGTGTTTGAGGCGCTCGGCTGGCCACTGCACACCTTGATCTTGAATGCCGGCTTGGCAGGCCAGCGAGGCCGCAGTGCCTCCGGCTTTGAGATGGCGTTTGGCGTCAACCACCTGGGCCACTTTGCGCTGACACAAGCCCTGCTCCCCTGCTTGCAGGCTTCAGCGCCAGCGCGGGTGATCACGGTGGCCAGCAAGATGCACTTCCGGGCCAAAGGCCTGGATTGGGATGCGCTGCAGCGCCCCACCGCCAGCCTGACCGGCGTGCCGGAGTACAACGCGTCCAAACTGGCCAATGTGCTGTTTGCCACCGAGCTGGCGCGACGCTTGGCGGGCACCGGCGTCGAGAGCTATGTGGTGCACCCCGGCATTGTGGCCACCGAGGTGTGGCGCCACGTGCCGGCGCTGGCGCGCCCGCTGCTGAAGCTGATGCTCAACATGATCACCCCCGAAGAAGGCGCGCGCAGCACGCTGAAGTGCGCGCTGTCGCCCAGCGCTGAGCTGCAGGCCGGTGGGTATTACGACCGGGCCAGGCTGCGGTCCATCAGCCCGGTGGCCCAAGACTTGGCCTTGGCCCAGGATTTGTGGCAACACAGCGAAAGGTGGGTGGCTAAGGCCACAGGACAGCCGCACTGACCGCTCGCGGGCCTCTGCGACCGAAGGCTCGAAATGCGGCCATCGGCAGGGTGTTCTCGTCGGATTGAGGCACGTAGAGGCGGCTAAGCTGCAGCGCGGATCTCTGTTCAGCCGCGATACCCCTCAGCCCATCAACGAGAACGGCTCATGTTCAAGAACATCAAGCTCTACCACTTTGTGTTTGTAGCACTCACGGCCTTCTGGATCGCCTTTCTGGCGCTGGTCGGCACCGCGTGGTGGGGCATGAGCAAGTCTGCTGATGTATTGGCTGAAATCCAGCAATATCGATCCGTCCAGATCGAAACCCTGACCAAGATCCAACTTTTGGTGGAGCAGGAGCGGCTGGAGATCTTGCGAGCAGCCCAGCATGACCCCTCGAGCGAGTTGAGCAAGACGCACGACCACCCGATAGACAACCATTTCAAGTCCATCTCAGAGCGGCAGGCGCAGAGCAACACCCTGTGGGACTCCTTGAAGAATGAGCAAGCCTCGCCCGCAGAGAAGGCCTTGGTGGAAAAAGCACTGACGACCCGAACCGCCCTCGCACCGACCATTCAGGCCGTCACATCTGCCTTTGCCAAGGGCGACTTCAGCCCTGAGGTGATGTCGGCCTTCTTGGTGTCAACACGGCAGCAAGGCAAGGCCATGATTGACGCCCTAGAAGAGCTGCGGGCTTACCACAACCAGCAAAGTGGGCTGGCGGTGGCAGAAGCACTCACCTTGCAGAAGCGCATCGGGGGAGGCTTTATCTTTTTGGCCATCTTCTTTGGCTTGCCCGGTGCTGTGATTTGCACGCTGATTTTGCGCCGCATCACCCATGGGTTTGCGCAAGCCAATGCGGTGACCTCCACCATCGCCAGTGGGGACTTGACTGCGGACATCCAGGTCGACGGCAAGGATGAGATCGGGGAGTTGATGCAGCGCCTGCACACCATGCGCACCAGCTTCTTGCGTGCTCTGCAGCAAGTGCGTACGGCCGCAGACAGCATCTCTCACGCTTCGGTCGAAGTAGCCGCAGGCAACAGTGATTTGAGCCAACGGACCGAACAAACCTCTCAGAACCTGCAGCAGACGGCGGCCTCTTCAGAGCAGTTGGCCCAAACCGTGCGCCAAAACGCCCATCATGCCCAAGAGGCCACCAGCTTGGCCATGAGTGCATCCGATGTGGCCACACGCGGCGGGGATTCTGTCTCCCAGATGGTCGGCACGATGCGAGAGATCCAGGACAGCTCACGCAAGATTGCTGACATCATCGGCGTGATTGACGGCATTGCCTTCCAGACCAACATCTTGGCGCTGAACGCGGCGGTGGAAGCCGCGCGCGCCGGTGAACAGGGGCGGGGCTTTGCGGTGGTGGCCTCTGAGGTACGCAGCTTGGCTCAGCGATCAGCCGGCGCTGCGCGCGAAATCAAAGCCTTGATTCAATCCAGCGTAGAGCGCGTTGAAAGCGGCACACGGCAAGCCGACCAAGCAGGGGCGACCATGAATGAAGTGGTCCAGGCCATTCGCAAGGTCAGCCATATTGTGGAAGACATCAACAAGGCCAGCCAAGATCAAGCACGAGGCGTGGCGCAAGTGGGCGAAGCGGTTTCCGCCATGGACCAGGCCACCCAGCAAAACGCTGCGCTCGTGCAGCACAGCGCCACCGCCAGCGAGGAGATGCGGCAACAAGCGCAGGTGCTCAGTGCGGCAGTGGGGCAATTCAAACTACCGAGCTGACAGACTCCTTCGGGCGCAGGGCCTTCGGAGGCCTTGAGTCCTGTCGATCTGTGTGACATTCGACCAGCCCACCGTGGCGGAGTCGTCGCACAATCGTGGTCGACCATGACGCTCTCCAGAATCATTGCCTCAGGCTTGACTGTGTACCTGTTGGGGACGTTCTTCGCCTCGGCGCCGGTCTATGTCGTGCTGAGCTCCACCATGACGGGCATGACGGTGGTGGGCTGGCTTCTGGTGTGGTTTGGTGTCGACATCGCGGATGTATTGTCTCTGCCGGACAGCTGGAATCCCACCGTGCTACGCGTCACAGACCGCTTCATCAAGGGCTTGGGTTGGCTGTGTCTGCTGGTTGTTGCCGGGCTCCACCTGCTGAGCAAGCTGAGCTGAATAGTGCTTCACCGGGTCAGCGCCACAAAGATCTCCGGCAAGCGCCGAGGCAACTGCTCCACACGGTCGATGACCGAATAGCGCGCGCCAAAAATGCGCTGCACATAGTCATCGGCCTGGGCATCCACGCTGACGCAATGGGTGTAGATGGACGCCTGATCGCGTAACTCGCGCACCGCATGGGCGGCGTCGTCAATCAAGTCCATCGGGTCGTTGCTGTCCACGTCGGCAGGCTGGCCATCCGTCAAGACCAACAACAGACGTTTGTCGGCCCGGCGGCCGCTCAAGAGATGCCCGGCATGGCGCAGCGCTGCGCCCATGCGCGTGGAGTAGGCGCCCTGCACGGCCGCAAGGCGGGCCTTGGGGGCGCTGTCTGCCTGCCAGTGTTCGCCAAAGCCCTTGATGTGCCAGTAGCGCACCTCATGGCGGGTGTTGGAGTGAAAGCCAGCAATCGCCAGCTGATCGCCCAGGGTTTGGATGGCTTGGGCCAACAGCGCCACGGCCGCGCGCGTCAGTGACAACACCGTCTGCCCCTCCACCCCCGGCACCGCATCGTTGACCGAGGCCGACAGGTCCAGCAGCAAAAGCACGGCCATGTTTCGACCTTGGCGCTGATGGCTGGAATACACGCGCTCGTCGAGCGTGTGTCCGCTGGCTCGCGCGTCGACGACAGCGCGCAGCGCAGCATCAACATCCAGCTCCGTCCCTTGCGCTTGCTGGCGCAGGCGTTGGCGGCCCTGGGGTTTGAGGGCGTCGAGCAAGCGCTGCAGGTGTTTGCTGGTGGCGCTGTGCTCGGCCAGCAATCGGTCAATCTGCGTGGCGTCCCCGGCGGGCTGCAGGCCATCAAACACACAGACCCAGTCTGGGCGCATGTGTTGGCTGCTGGGGTCCCATTCTGGGTAATGGCGCGGCGGCAGGCCGCCGGCTTGTGGCGGGGCTTGGGGCCGCGTGCGCTGGGGTTGATCTTCCTCATCACCGTCCTCAATGAAGGTCCAGAGGTGTCGGTTGTCGTCGCGCCACGGCACATGGGTATCCGCAAAGGCCACCGCGGCGCGCTGATCGCTTTGCTGGCGCGTGCGCGCCGCCCAGGCCAGGGCCATTTCAGCCATCTCACGGGTCGAACTCTCGCCCTCGGCCAAGGCCGCTTGAAAACGGGTGATGAAGCCCGCCTGCTCGGTGTCGGCCTCCAGGTCTCCCCACAGCAGCGCGCGCGACAAACGTGTCAGACGCACCCTCAGGGCGCTTTGTGCTTGGGCGTCCACCCCCTCCAGGGACGGTGAAGGGTGCAGGCGGCGCATGGTGGTTTGCAGGCCCGGCGCATGGCGCACCACCAAGGCATCGATGCGGGCATCTTCGAAGCACTCCACGGCCAGGCGCTGCAGGGGGCTCCAGTTGTCGGCCACCAAGGGGCTGGAGGCGCGCCTATGCATGGCCATGTGCGCCAACATCAGGCGATAGCTCAGCAGTGCGGGGACGCCGGCGGCGTCCTCCAGCACCTCGGGCAAGCGCAGGCCCAACAGGTCGCCATCCTGCGCCATGTAAGGCTGCAAGGGCGCCGCAGCCTGCGGGCCTTCCGCCTCCCCTTCTTGCAGTGCGATGGGCATGGGCACGAGCTGAGCCTCCAGCGCCCACAGCGCTCGCAGGCCCAAGGTCAGGCGCGCTTGGACATCCATCAGCAGCACGCCATGGCGCTCCCGCTGCAGCACGGCGCGGCTGTCCTCAGACTGCAGGCTGAAGTAGGCACGTTGCCGCTGCGGATGTCGCCCATGCAGGCGAATGCCCACCTCCATCCAGCGGCCCAAACCCGCCAAGGGGACTTGTCTCACCAGCCGAGGCGCTTGCTGCAGGAAGTCGATCAAGCTGGGGCTGGGTTCGGTGGCATGACGGCCATGGATGGAGACGCTGGTGGCGTGCACCAAGCGTTGTATCAACTGCCCGTAGACCTGCAGCGCCTGGATGTCGGGCAGGCGCCGCGCCACACCCGGCAGGCTCTGCAGGTAGGGGGCAATGGCTCGCCCGTTGGGCGACTTTTGTAGCACGGCCACGGTGTCAGCCACTGTAGGCAGGAGGGCTGGGCCTTGCTGCTGGATCAACGCTGGCAAGATGTCCAGGCCCGCCAACAAAGGCTCGGGGCCGCGGCCCAAACGGCCCAGCCCGGCGCAGAAGTCCAGCCAGGCCTCGATGTCGCCCGCAGGCAAGCATTGTTGGGCCTGCATGACGTGGTCTTCGAAGACGGCTTGCACCTCAGCAAAGCCTGAGCCCAGGCGCTGGCGCCAGGCTTCCAAGCGAAGGGCTTGGGCGGTCGAGTTCACTGCCGCTCCAGGCTCAGATCACAGCCAAGACCGCGTGCTCTAAGGCATCGCGCAGATCGGCATCGTCCGTCAGGGGGCGCACCATGGCCATCTGGCAGGCAGCGTGCAGGCTGACGCCACCTTGAATCAATCGCGCGGCATTGACCAGCAAGCGCGTGGACATGCCTTCCACCAGGCCATGTCCTTTGAGGCGCCGGGCAGCATGGGCCACGGCAATCAGCTGATGGGCCTGCGCACTGGAAATGCCGGTCTCGGTGCTCAGCACTTCCGCCTCGACATCGGCCTCGGGGTAGTCGAAGTCGAAGGCCGTGAAGCGCTGACGGGTCGAGGGCTTCAGGTCCTTCATCAGGCTTTGGTAGCCTGGGTTGTAGGAGATCACCAATTGGAAGTCAGGATGGGCGCGGATCAGCTCACCCTTTTTGTCCAGCGGCAACTGGCGCCGGTGGTCGGTCAAGGCATGGATGACCACCGTGGTGTCCTGCCTGGCCTCCACCACTTCGTCCAGGTAGCAAATGCCGCCATGGCGTGCGGCCAGGGCCAGCGGGCCGTCTTGCCAACGGGTGCCGCTGGGCTCCAACAAGAAGCGCCCAACCAAGTCGGCCGCCGTCATGTCCTCATTGCAAGCCACGGTGATCAGCGGCCGCTGCAGGCGCCAAGCCATGTACTCCACAAAGCGGCTCTTGCCGCAGCCGGTGGAGCCTTTGACCATCACCGGCAGACGGGCGGCATAAGCCGCCTCGAACAAGGCCACCTCGTCCGCTTGCGCCCGGTAGTGAGGCGGCTCGGCAATGCGCCAGTCGCGCAGGGGATCGTTGCTCATGGCCAAGCCTCTCTCTGGTCAGCGGTGGATGCCTGCCAGCTTGTCGCGCCAGCCCGGGAAAAGTGCGTCCGCATCCTTGGGGAAGCTGTCGAAAGCGCGTGCGAACTCGCGGTGCTCCTTGGCCCATTCAATTGGGTCGGCCTTGGCCTTCCAGCACTCGTAGGCTTGGCGCAGGCTGGTGGCCCCAGCCGCCGGGCTGTCGATGTGGCCATAGCTGCCGCCGCCAGCGGTGTTGATGACGTTGCCGTGGCCGAGGTTCTCGAAGAAGCCTGGCAGACGCAGCGCATTCATGCCACCCGAGATGATCGGCGTGGTGGGCTTCATGCCGAACCACTCTTGCGGGTAGATGGGGCCTTGGTAGCTGTCGCGCTCAATGATGTAGGCAATGGCGCGGTCGTCCATCTCGCCTTCCATCTTGCCGAAGCCCATGGTGCCCACGTGGATGCCGCTGGCCCCTTGCAGGCGCGACATTTTGGCCAGCACATAGGCGGTATAGCCGCGCTTGGCGCTGGGGCTGGTGACGGCACCGTGGCCCGCACGGTGGTAGTGCAAGTATTGGTTGGGGAAGGTGCGACGCGCCGTGGTAACCATGCCGGGGCCGCCCACATAGCCATCGACCAGGAAGGCCACTTTGTCTGCATCGGGGCCAAAGGCCTCCAAGATGTACTCACCACGCGCCACCATCTCATAGTGGTCATCAGCCGTGATGTTGGCCGAGAAAAGCTTGGCCTGACCGGTCTCGTCCATGGCGCGGCGCATGGCATCCACCACCAACGGGATGGTCTTCTTCATCGGCGCGAAGACTTGGTTGCCCTGGGGCTCGTCGTTCTTGATGAAGTCGCCCCCCAGCCAGAACTCATACGCAGCTTTGGCAAAGGGCTCGGGGCGCAGGCCCAGCTTGGGCTTGATGATGGTGCCAGCGATGTAGCCACCGTCTTTGACCGGGCGGCCCAAGATGCGCCACAGGTCTGAAATGTCCTTGGAGGGGCCATCGAACAACTGAATGGCGCGGGGCGGCATGTAGAAGTCGATCATCTTGGCATGCTGGATGTCGCCCATGCCTTGGTTATTGCCGATGACCAGGGTCAGGAAGCTGACGATCATCATCCGGCCGTCGGTGATGTTGCGGTCGAACAGGTCCAGCGGATAGGCGATGCGCATGTCCTCGCTGGCTTCGTCGATGTAATAGACCAAGGCGTCCACGCCCTTGGTGAACTCATCCGTGGTGCTGACCTCGACGTTGGTGCCGGTCGACGACTCGGCCGCAAAGTGCGCTGCGGCCTCCAGGTAGCCGTGCCCTGATTTGGGCTTCATTTTGTAGGCCACCAAGATGTGGCGGCCCCCGTCGATCAAGGCCTTTTCGCTCAGGCTCAGGTCGGCATAACGGTTCGATTGGTCCATCTGAAGTCTCCATCTGGGTTGCGTTGGTCAGCATCCTAGGAGGGCAGATGGATAAGGTGAAGTCAGCTTTTCTGAGTCTTCAGTTAAGGTAAGATTTAACGGACATTGACAATGTCTCGGTGCATGGGCGCCAGGACCGCCAGCAAGCGGCTCTGCACCCCGAAGGGCAGGCCTTGCACGTCCAGGCTGTGCTGCAGCACCTCCACCACGGCATTGAAGTCAGCGCGGCTGATGTCCATGCCGCTGTGCAGGCGGCGGTGGTTGCGCGCGCGGCTGCAAGGGCCGCCGCTGACCTGGCAGAACTCCAGTGCCAGCTCGGTTTTGAAGCGCTGGGCGTCCGAGCCTTCAAAGAACGGCGCCACGCGCCTATCCGCCAGCAAGCGGGTGTGAAAGACCGCCACCAAGGCCTCGATGCCGGGCTGGCCGCCCAAGGCGCGGTAGAGGCCATCGTCGGCCGGCATCGGGGGCAAGTAGGTGTCACGCAGGTCGGGCAGCACCGGGTCTGGCTCTTCAGCGCGGGCCTGGGTGGCCAGGCTCCAGGTCAGGGTGAAGACGCTGGCCGACAGCAAGGCCGCAGCCACCGCCTGAGCCGCCGGATGGGACCACCAGCGCAGCGTTGGAGGGGGAGACGCAGAATGGCTCATGGAGTGACCTGCACGGAGAGGTAAAGGCCGCGCTGCGGCTTGGGGGCAACGGCGGGAACGATGCGGCCCAGGTCGGCCCAGGCCACGGTCAAAGAAGCCGTCTTGGTGGGCGCCCAGGCGACGAACACGTCTTTCCAATCGTCGGCGGCCAGGCCCTCGCCCAAGGCTGACGGGTTGAGCTTGTCGGGCATGCGCCGGTACTCCGCGCCCACGGCCAGGTCGCGGCGCAAGAGCCAAGCCACGCTGAGCTCGGGCTGAAGGCTGCGCGCAGGGCTGGCGGTGCTGCCAAAGCCCAGCAGGCCATTTTGGTTGGCGCGGGTCCAGCGCAGCGTGCCGTTGAGCAGCAGCCCTGGCCCCAGCAAAAGCTTGGTGGCACTGAGCGTGAACTCGGTGTCGCGGGTACGGGCACCCAAAGCGGCCAAAGTCGGCGCCAGGCCCGCAGCGTCGAGACGGCGCATCTGCACGCCCAGCGCCAGTTGCGGCCAGGCGCTGTCGCTGTCCAACAGCGCCTCGCCCGCCATGCGCCACTTGGCGGCCAGCACGTCTTGCTTCAGGTGCAAACCGGGCAAGCCCAGCGCGGTGCCGGTGGCCCCCGTGTCAAAGTCTTGGCGCGCCAGCGACAACTCCCAGCGGTCGTCCCCACTGAGGGCCAAGCCGCCGCCCCAATAGCCATAGTCTTGGGTGCGCAGCCGCGTCACAAAGGCCGACCAACCCCATTGCCCCTCGGTGGCATAAGTGCCTGTCAACGCCCAAGGCGTCAGGCCGCCGCCGGCAGAGCCGTCCACGCTGGAGACGCCGCCTGTCAGCAGCAGCTTACCGTGGCGGGCATCCTCGTGCTGGCCCTGCGCCTGAGCGGCAGCAGGCAGGGCTGTCAGCCATGTTGCACAGGCTGCAGCAGCCCCGCACAACGTCCTTTTCAGAGCGGTGTTCATGCCGCTCATTCTGAGCAAGCCGCCCCTGCCGCCCCCGCAAAAAAGCAGGCGCTTTGGGCCCTGTTTCAGGCTTGCGGTGCCGGGGCGTCCTCAGGCAAGGTGGCCAACACCGCCATACCCGCCGCCATCACGGCGGCCGTCAGCCACAGCGCACCGCGAAAGCTGCCACTGGCCTGGGCCATGGCACCGGCCACGGCCGGGGCGATGATCTGCGCCGCGCCATAGCTCAGCGTCAGCCGAGCCATGGCTTTGCCAGGGTTGGCCGGCGAGCGCCGCCCCACCAAGGCCAGGGTCAGGCTGACGATGCCAATGAAGGTGGCGCCATAGCCCACCGCCCCGAGCAGCGCCGCCGCCAGTGAGCCCGACAGCGCGGGCAACACCACCGAGAGCGTCTGCAAGCCAAAGGCCAAGAGCAAGGCGCGCGTGTCGCCCAAACGCCGCGCGACGCGGTCCCACAAAAACACAGCCGGCATGGCCGCCAAGCCCACCAGTGCCCAGGCCAGCGGCCCTTGCCCGGCCAAGGCCGGCTCGCGCTCGACGATGGCCACGGTAAAGGTGGCGCTGATCACAAAGCCCCAGCCCGCCGCAAAGTAGCTGCCGGCCATGGTCCACATCCAGCGCTTGGACGCGGTGGGCGCTGCGGCTTGCGCGGCGGCGGTGGCCACCGACGGCGGCACCGGCGGGCGCCAGGCCCAAGCCGGCACAAAAAAGACCAGCCCCAGCACAGCCAAGGCCAGCCATTGGGACGACCACAAAGGCCAGACACGCTGTAAGACCCAAGCCCCCACGGCCGACACCAAAATGCCCAGGCCCAAGCCGATGAAGTGCAGGCCCAGCTCCGGCCTCCGCCCTTGGCGCATCAGCCAGCCCAGCACCAGCCCCGAGCCCAACAACATGCCCGTCGCGCCACACAAGCCTCCCAGATAGCGCCACAGCGCCCAGGCCGGCCACCAGGCCGAGACGGCCATCAAGGCCGTGCACAGCAGCGCCATCCACAAACCCGCGCTGTAGAGCCGGTGGCGCCAGCGCGCATCGTCAATCCAGGCGGCCGCCAGGGCGCCACTCATATAGCCGGCGTAATTGACCGCCGCCAAGCCGCCTGCGGCCGCATCACTCAGCCCCGTCTGCGCCTGCAAGGCCGGCAGCAGCGGGGTATAGGCAAAGCGCGCCAAGCCAATGGTCAGCACCAAGCCGCAGATGCCGCCGGTGATGACCTGCCAGGGCTTCAGAGCGCTCGAGGAGGTGGACAGCGAACCCACCCCGATCAGTTAGCGTGCTTGGCGAGGAAAGCCTCGACGCGCTTCCAAAAGTCTATGTGGGTCGCTTCAAGCATCCAGCTGTGGCCTTCGTCTCTATAAGTCACCCACTCCACCGGTGCCTTGCCAAGACGATTCAGCGCATCCCGCATCTTTTCGCCGTGCGGCAGAGGAACACGCTTGTCATCGGTGCCATAAGCCATCAAGACTGGCTTGGTGATGCGATGAGCTTGTTTGAGTGGCGAAGTCGCATCAAGTTGCGCTCTGTCTTTCTTTTGATCGCCAACCATTCGCGGCATGCCAAGCCGCAACCAATCTTCATCCGCGTCGGACCAGCCGATGTCATAGATCAGGTCAATATCAGTCACACCAACCCAGTTGATGCCTGCCCTGTAGAGGTCGGGCTCCTTGACCAAACCCATCATGGTGGCGTAGCCCCCATAACTAGCCCCGGCAATCACCAGTCGCTTGGGGTCGGCCAGCCCCTCTTTGACCGCCCACTGAGTCGCATCCGTCACATCGTCTTGCATGGCCAAGCCCCACTGCTTAAAGCTCCGCCGTACAAACTCAGATCCATATCCAAGGCTGCCTCGAAACTCTGGTTCAATGACCAAATAACCCCGTGAAGCCAAGAACTGAGCGTCTGGATCCCACCCCCAAGCCCCACCACGAACCCATGGTCCTCCGTGCACGAGTGTCACTGCAGGCCAAGGTCCTTTGCCCTGAGGCTTGGTAACGTAAACGGGCATCTGCAAACCATCTCGTGTCTTGACATACACAAGGTCTTGAGTGGCCATACGTTTGGAGTCAATCCAAGGTCGAGAAGCACCAATTAAAGAAAGCTTTTTTGCCGCGACATCAAACAAGAAATATACGAGCGGCTGTCGATCGGAATAGGCCGCCACCACAACATGCTTGGCCTGTACGCACTTGGTGCAACCGATCAAGTTATTCGTACCTGGCAACTGCCGGTCAATCTCTTCTTGCATGGCCTTCATGACAGGCTCAAACCAAACAACACCAGCGGCATCACTGACGTAGCTCACGCCCAATAGGCGACGGTCGTCACCATCAAACAAAGGTTGACCATTGAAGTCAAATCCCTTGACGGCAAAAACAGGTTCGCTTTCCTTTTGCTTCTTTTCGGGGTCGAAGCGATAGAGGGCGCGGGTTCGCATCTCGTCTTTGCGTTCAGCGGTCACGAACATTTGCCCTTTGCCATCGACGAAAGCGAGGTCGATAACCTCTTCTGAATCGGTGACAAAGGCGTCGTAATCCGTGAGAACCTCCCACTTACCCGCTTTCTTGTACAGCGTCTTAACTCGCCCATCCAGATAAGTCGTCACGAAAGAAGCTGCCGTCGCCGTGCGGTTGACGGCCCAACCTCGAGAGCCCTTTGGTGAGTCGTCTTCAATGACCTTGACCCCCTTGGTCTTGGTATTGAGCCGGATGGGACGCGAGTAAGTCGGTTCGCCGACATAGCTCAATCGGTCATACAACGTGCCAAGAACATCGTCGGAGCCATCTCCAATGGTGCGCACATAGACATGGTTGTATAGCAGTGGTCTTTTTGATGGGATGGGGTGATCTTGCTCCCCGTACTCGCGGGCAATCAACCATACAAACTCAGACCCATCCAGGTTAACTGCATAAAGACCGGCGCCCTTTTGCTCCCCCATGGTCGACTGCCTATCAGAAACGCGAAACACCAGCCTCGAGTTATTCACCCAATCGACGGTCGAAACGTCAGCATCCCTCATGTGCGCAACAACAGTCCACTTTTGAGGACTCTCGACAGAAGCCATGGCTAGCACCATGCGGTCGTCGCCCATCGTGGAAGGGGCGACAAAAGCCAGATGTTTCCCATCTGGAGACAAGGTAACACCCGCCAGCTTGGACTTTCTGAAAAAGTCTTCAACGGGTACTTTGTCTTGGGCTTGAGCGGTCTGCATTGCACCGCTCATCACCACCAACCCACACAACAGCAATGCCACAAATTTCATTGATGACTCCAACAAAAAAACTCAAAACGGCCCTTCGGCCAACCTACGTTCAATCTGTGCTTTTCGGTCATTGCCCCAGAACGGTTCGCCATCCACCACGAAGAAGGGGGCACCGAACAGGCCGGCGCGCAGCGCTTGCTCATTGGCCTCGCGCAAACGGTCCTTCCAGATCGGATCATTCCAAGCGGCTTCGGCGGCGGCAGCGTCCAAGCCGGAGGCTTGCGCCAACTCACGCAAAGCGCCCGGGTCGCTCAAGACCACGCCTTGGGTGAAATACGCCCGAAAGGCACTGCGTGCCCACTGTGCGGCTGGAGCATCACCCTGGGTGTCGTGCAACCACCAGAACACGCGGGCCGCGTGGTGGGTGGCAATGGGAAAGGGCGTCGGCTGCACATAGGGCACGCGCTCAAAACGGGCAGAGCGAGCGAAATCGTGCAGCGAGTACTCGCGCTTGAGCGGGTAGGCCACGGGACTCTTCAGCTCGGCCGCCGCAAAGGCCACGCCCAGCAAGATGGCGTGGCGGCGCACGGTGCGGCCATGTCGGGCCGCCAAGGCGTCGATCCACTCGTTAGCCACATAGGCATAGGGCGACGAGAAATCGAAGTAGAACTCGATGGCAGGTTTCACGATCCAACGATAAGCGCTGAGCAGCACTGCCGCCCAGCGGGCTTGCCCTGAATGCCCCTAGAAATGCCGCTCAAGTGGCCCTCTATTTGCGCCAGAACTGCGGCGTCAGCAGCACCAGCACCGAGAACAGCTCCAAGCGCCCCAGCAGCATGGTGAGTGTGCAGACCCAGGTTTGGAAGTCCGTCAGCCCTTGATAGTTGCCGGCGGGGCCAACCTGGCCAAGGCCCGGCCCGGTGTTGTTGATGCAAGCCACCACCGCCGTGAAAGCGGTGATCACATCGAGGCCGGACAGCAGCAAGAGCATGGTGGCGCCGATGGTGACCGCACCATAGATGAGCATGAAGGCCAGCACCGCGGACAACACCTCGTTGCCAACAACGCCGCCGCCCAAGGTGACGGGCTGCACGGCGCGTGGGTGCAGGATGCGGACCAACTCGCGCTTGGCTTGCTTGAGCAGCAACAAGCTGCGCACGAGCTTGATGCCACCGCCGGTGGAGCCGGCGCAGGTGGCAAAGCCGCAGAGGAAGAGCATGAATACCGGCACAAAAACGGGCCACTGCGCATAGTCGGTAGTGGCATAGCCCGTCGTGGTTGCAATGGACACGACGTTGAAGGCCGCAAAACGTAGTGCCTCTAAGGGCTCGGCGTAAGTCCCGTGCGCAAGCAAGACGCCGGCGATCAACAAGACCGACCCGAGCATCAAGCTCCAAAAACAGCGCGCCTCAAAGTCAGCCCATAGAGCCTTGAGACTCTTGCGACGCCAGGCCACAAAGTACAACGCGAAGTTGATACCGGCAGCCAGCATGAAAAACACAGCGACAGCCTCGATCAGAGGCGAGTTGAACGCGCCTAGGCTAGCGTCATAAGACGAAAAGCCGCCCAACGACACCGTCGTGCACATGTGCATGAAGGCATCTGCCCATCCCATGCCTGCCCACCGATAGGCCAGCAGGCAACTGACGCAAACCAAGAAGTACACCGCCCATAGACCTCGGGCCGTCTCTGCAATGCGGGGCGTCAGTTTCTGATCTTTCATCGGCCCCGGTGTTTCCGCTTTGAAGATTTGACTTCCGCCCACCCCCAGCAGAGGCAGAATCGCCACCGCCAGCACCAAGATGCCCATGCCGCCCAGCAACACCATGAAGCAGCGCCAGACATTGATGGACAAGGGCAACTGCTCCAGCCCGGTCAGCACCGTGCCGCAAGTGGTGGTCAAGCCTGACATGGCTTCAAAGTAGGCGTCGGTAAAGCTCAACCCGGGCAGTTGTAGCCACAGCGGCATCGCGCCGAAAACTGGCAGCACCGTCCAGACCAGGGTCACCAACAAGAAGCCATCACGCGGCTGCAGCTCGCGCCGGCTGTGGCGGGTGGCGAGGAACACCCACAGACCCGAGGCAAGGGTGATCGCGATGGACACCAGAAAAGCCTGCAAGGCCGCGTCGCCGCCCCACCACGCAAAGGCCGTGGGCACGCCCATGGCCAGGGCAAACATCATCAACACACCGCCCAGCACGGTGAACACGGGCGCAAAGTGAGCCACAACAGTCTCCGCGCTTTAGAAGAAGGTCGCGCCGACCTGGAACAGCTTTTCCACCTGGCGCAGCATGCGCTTGCGGGGCACGAAGACGATCACATGGTCCAAGCTTTGAATCACCGTGTCGTGGTGGGCCATCAGCACTTGCGGCTGCGCACCCTCGCCCGCCAAAGCGCCATCGGCCGTGTGCAGGCCTCGCACAATGGCGCCCACCTGCACGCCATGCGGCAGGTCCAGCTCATCGACGCGGCGCCCCACCATGCGGCAAGTGCGCGAATCGCCCCGCACCACCGCCTCCAAGGCCTCGGCCGCACCGCGCCGCAGGCTGTGCACCGCCTCCACATCGCCGCGCCGCACATGGGCCAGCAGCTCCCCAATCACCGCGCTGGCCGGTGAGAGCGCAATGTCGATTTGCGTGCCTTGCACCAGGTCTGCATAGGCCTTGCGGTTGATCAGTGCTAGCACCCGTTTAGCACCCATGCGCTTGGCCAGCAAGCAGGCCATGATGTTGTCTTCGTCGTCATTGGTCAGCGCGGCAAAGAGGTCCATGTCGCGGACGTTCTCGTCCTCCAACAGGTCTTCGTCGGTGCAGTCACCGTGCAGCACCAGGGCTTGCGAGCCCAACTGTGTGGCCAGATAGTCGCAGCGGTTGCGGTCTTGTTCAATCAGCTTGACCTGATAGTCGGCGCAGGCCTCGCGCGCCAGGCGCAAGCCCACCTTGCCACCGCCGGCCAGCATGACCCGCTTGACGGGTGGCAGCTCGGTTTGGCGCAGGGCAGCCAGCACAGCGGCAATATGCTCGGTGGCGGCCAGCACAAAGACCTCATCGCCGGGCTCGATCGCCGTTTGCCCATCCAGCGAGGGCATGACCCGGTCTTGCCGGTAAATGGCCACGACCCGCATGTCCAGACCAGGCGCCAGGGTCTGCACCTCGGCCAAGCGGTGGCCCACTAGCACACCACCGGGCACGGCCCGCACCACCATCAGGCTGACCAAGCCGTGGCCGAACTCCATGACTTGCAAGGCCTCAGGATAGGCAATCAGCTTGCGGATGGTGGCAGTGACGGAGGCCTCGGGGCAGATCACCTCATCCACCGCAAAACCGGTCTTGGCCATCAAGGCCGAGCCGGGCTCAAACTCACTGGAGCGCAAGCGCGCAATGGTGGTCGGCACATTGAACAGGTCATGCGCCACCTTGCAGGCCACGAGATTGGTCTCGTCTGACGACGCGCAGGCAATCAGCATGTCCGCATCGGCCACACCCGCTTGCTCCAGCACCGAGGGCTGAATGCCATTGCCCACCACGCCACGCAGGTCCAAGCGGTCTTGCAGCGGCCGCAAGCGCGCTGGGTCAGGGTCGATCACCGTGATGTCGTTCTTCTCGGAGACCAGGCTCTCGGCCACACTCTCCCCGACGCGGCCCGCGCCCAAGATGATGATGTTCATAGCCCCTGATGATACGGGGCAAGATTTGCGATGTGTCATGCGCAGCAGCGCCGCGCGCCTTAGCATGCCGCCATGACCCTGGACATCGCCCTTGCCGCCGTGGCGTTGAGCGTGGCGCTCGCCCTGCGCCCCTGGCGCGCCACGCCCGCCGAGGGGCCGCCGTGGCCCTGGCTGGCCTGGTGGGCAGTCATGCCGCTGCTGTGGGGGGCGGATCAAATCGCCCGCATTCCCTTGGTGCAGCCCATCGCCGGGTCTTGTCTTTTGGTGATGATGGCGGGCTGGCCCCTGAGTGTGCTGGCCATGGTGGGCGTGGCCGCCCTCACCGGCGTGGTGGCTGACTTGGGCTGGGTGGAGAGCCTCTCGCGCTTGGTGTGGCTGGGCTTGGTGCCCGCGACCTTGACCGTGGTCCTGGGCGCCTTGATCCGCCGCTGGCTGCCGCACCACCTCTTCGTCTACATCTTGGGCCGCGGCTTTTTTGCCAGCCTTTTGGCGATGAGCATGGCCGGCCTGCTGGCATGGCTGGTGCAAGGCCCGCCGGCCGGCGTGCAGGCCGAGGACTTGCTGTTGGGCCGCTGGCTCTCCGCCTGGGCTGATGCCTTTTTGACCGGCATGATGGTGGCGATTTTTGTCGCCTTCCGCCCGCAGTGGCTGGCCACCTACTCCGACGCACTCTATTTGCCGCGCTAGGCCAAGTCCTTCTTGGCAAGGCAGCCCCTCACGTGGCAGTATCTCGCCCCTTTGCAGTACCCGAGTGAGCATCATGCGCCAGCCCCGTCGCCTCTTTTATGGCCTGACCATCGCCTTGACCTTGGCGAGCCCCGTCACAGCGCAAGAGGGCAGCGCCTCCGTGCTGGAGCAGGTGCGCAAGAAGGGCAACCTGACCATCGCACATCGCGAGTCCTCGGTGCCGTTCTCCTTCTTGGGCCCCGACAAAAAGCCCATGGGCTATGCGGTGGACATCTGCCTGAAAGTGGCCGAGGCGGTGAAGAAGCAATTGGCCCTGAAGGACTTGCCCATCACCTGGCGTCAGGTCAGTGGGGCGGATCGTATTCAGGTCATCGAGTCACGCCAGGCCGAGCTGGAGTGCGGCTCCACCACCAACAACGCAGAGCGCCGTGCCAAGGTCGCCTTCACCGTGCCGCACTACATCACCGGCGCGCGCTACTTGGTCCGGGCGGACAGCCCCATCAAGGACCTGGCGGACTTTGAGGGCAAGCGTTTGGTGTCGACCAAGGGCACCACCCCCCTCAAAGCCATTGAGCGCGCCAACAAAGACCGGCTGCTGAAGATCCAGATTTTGGAGGCGCCGGACCACGCCAAGGCCGTGGAGATGGTGGCCAAAGGTGAGGCCGATGGCTTTGCGATGGACGATGTGCTGTTGTTCGGCCTGAGAGCCGCCAGCCCCAACCCGGAGAGCCTCAAGGTGGTGGGCAAGCTGCTGACCATTGAACCGCTGGCCATCATGCTGCCCAAGGATGACCCCGTCTTCAAGCGCTTGGTCGATGAGGAGTTGAAGCGCCTGATCCGCAGTGGCGAGGCCCAGGCCTTGTATGAGCGCTGGTTCATGAAGCCCATCCCGCCCAAGAACACGGCCTTGAACCTGCCGATGAACTACCTGCTCAAGGAGTTCTGGAAGTACCCGACGGACGTGGTGCCAAACTGAGGGGCAGCGGACTCAGGGGTGGGGCCAGTATTGGGCATGGGCCCCAAAGTACTCGCACACCAGCAGGGGCGCGCCATGAAAGTGGAACACCGAATGGCGGCGCCACCAGGGGCCGCTGGGTGATGCGCCAACCGCCCTCTCCCAAGCGTGGCCAACGCGCTGCGCCTCAGGCCCGCACAGGCGGCGGGCGCACAGCTCAGAGCGGGTGATGTCTCGCCGCATGAAGAGCAGCTCCGCCAGCGGCCGCTGGCCCAGGCCGCGAATGGCGCGCCATGGGCCGCGCGAGGCCTGTTGCGAGGTCACCGAGCGGGCATAGACCAAGGGCAGGCCTGCGCCATACAGCAGCACTTCGCGGGCATGCAATGGGGACGTGGCGGGCAGGCCCAACAAGGCGTGCTCATCACTCCAAGCGGGCTGCAGGCCTTGCGCCAGCCGGGCCACGGCCAGCGGCCCCATCGCCCGGTGCAGGCGCGCTGACAGCGAGCCGCGTGCCGCCAGCCAAGCGGCCAGCGTGGGCGATACCGGGCGCTCGCCGTGAAGGTGCACCAAGGCATCAGCGGCCGGCCTGTCGAGTCGCCGCTTCAAGCCGCGCAAGACCGCGGCATCGGCCGGCTTCATGCGTTGGCGAGGGCCCGGCCGATCAAGATCTTCTGCACTTCAGAGGTGCCTTCATAGATCTGGCAGACGCGCACATCGCGGTAAATGCGCTCGACGGGAAAGTCGCTGACATAGCCGTAGCCGCCATGCACTTGGATGGCCGCGGAGCAGACCTTCTCGGCCATCTCGCTGGCAAAGAGCTTGGCCATGGCCGCCTCTTTGAGGCAAGGCAGGCCGGCGTCCTTCAAGCTGGCCGCATGCCAGATGAGCTGGCGCGCGGCCTCGATCTGGGTGGCCATGTCGGCCAGCTTGTGCTGCACGGCCTGGTGCTCAAAGATGGGCTCGCCAAAAGCCACGCGCTCCTTGGCGTATTTGAGGGCTGCCTCAAAAGCCGCACGGGCCATGCCCACACTTTGGCTGGCAATGCCGATGCGGCCGCCCTCCAGGCCAGAGAGCGCGATCTTCAAACCCTGGCCTTCATCGCCCAGGCGGTTGGCCGCCGGGATGCGGCAGTTTTCGAACAAGATTTGCGCTGTGTCCGAGCTGTGCTGGCCCATCTTGTCTTCGATGCGCGCCACGGTATAGCCCGGCGTGGCCGTGGGCACCAGAAAGGCGCTGATGCCCTTCTTGCCTGCGGCTTTGTCGGTGACGGCCATCACGATGGCCACGTCGCCATTTTTGCCGCTGGTGATGAACTGCTTGACGCCGTTGAGCACGTAGTCGTCACCATCCCGCTGCGCGGTGGTGCGCAGGCCGCCCGCCTCGGAGCCCACATGCGGCTCGGTCAGGCAAAAGGCGCCCAGCATGTCGCCACGCGCCAGGGGCTTCAGAAAGCGCTGCTTTTGGTCCTCATTGCCAAAAGCCATCAAGATCGAGCAGACCGGGCAGTTGTTGACGCTGACCACGGTGGAGGTGCCGCCGTCACCGGCTGCGACTTCTTCCAAGATCAAGGCCAGCGCCAGGTAGTCCAGGCCCGCGCCGTCGTACTCGGTGGGCACGGCCACCCCGTAGCAGCCCAAGGCCGCCAAGCCCTTGAGCTCCAGCTCAGGAAAGTGGTGTTCCTTGTCCCAGCGCGCCGCATGGGGCGCAATCTGGTCTTGCACAAAAGAGCGCACGGCATCTTGAACGGCGCGATGGTCTTCACTGAGCAGCATAGGGCTTCATCTCCGACAGGTTTTCTTGGAATGCGGTGCACAGCAGCACTTGAGGGCCTTGCGGTCCGCGCATCAGGTGATAGTGAGTGTGAAAGGACTGGAGCGTTGAGCCATCTTGGCGACGGATCACCCAGTGCAGCAAGGCCGTGCTGTGTTGGGCACCCAGGTCTTGATGCGCCACGATGCGCCCCTCGGTGGCATGAAAGCCCGCCTGGGCATAGACACCGCACAGGGCGCGATGGTTAGCCCGCATGGGAGCCTCGTCAGGCCACCAAGTCAAAGCCCCCTGACCAGCGCGCTCATCCGCAATGCCCGACGGCGAGTGCCACAGGTCTGCCACCGCGTCGCCGTCCAGGGCATTGAAAGCCGCTTGGTAGCGCTGAACAAACTGCTCGACTTCTTGAAGACTCATGGCTTGGCTCGTGGGTCACCAAGGCAGCACTTGGCCGTCAATATCCAAGAGGCAGCCGTGGTGCTCGGCCTGCAAGCCCGCCATGTTCGCCCGCAGTTGCGTGGCGCTGTCTTCAGGGCTGAGGTCGGCCTCGGGCCCGCCCATGTCGGTGCGCACCCAGCCGGGGTGCAAGGCCACGCACAGGGCCTTGCCCTGCAACACCAAGGACGCATCTTTGAGCACTGAGTTCACCGCCGCCTTGGAGGCCCGATAGAGCCAACCCGAGGCATTGCTGCGCAGGCCCATGGAGCCCATGCGCGAAGAGATGATGGCCAGCCGGGCCTGCGGCGCTAAGGCTTCGGCCACTTGCGGCAACACCCGCATCGGGCCCAGCACATTGGTGTGCATGACCTGGTCGAAGTCGGCCTGGGTGGGAATGCTCAGCGCATCTTGGCGCGGGCCATAGACGCCGGCGTTGATGACCACCACCTCAAAGGCTTCACCGTCGATCTGCCAGGCCAAGCCTGAGGCGCTCACCGCGTCAGCGATGTCCAGCGTTAAGGCCTTGGCACCGAGCGCGCTAAGGCGGGCCAAGCCCGCCGCATCGCGCGCGGTAGCCACCACTTGGGCACCCGCGGCGCGGTACTGGCGCACCAGCTCCAAGCCAATGCCGCGCGAGGCGCCAATCACCAGGACCGACTGAGGGTGAGTCATGGTGCGTCAGAGCATCTCGACGGCCAGGGCCGTGGCTTCGCCGCCGCCAATGCACAGCGAGGCCATGCCGCGCTTTTTGCCTTGCTTTTTGAGCGCACCCAAGAGGGTGACGACGATGCGCGCACCCGAGGCGCCAATGGGGTGACCCAGGGCACAGGCGCCGCCGTGGACGTTGACGATTTCGTGCGGCAGCTTGAACTCGTGCATCGCGGCCATGGTCACCGCAGCAAAGGCCTCGTTGACTTCCCACAGGTCGACCTGCTCAGGCCCCCAGCCGGCCTTGGCCAAGGCCTTTTGGATGGCGCCGGCCGGGGCGGTGGAGAACCACTCGGGCGCTTGCGCATGCACGGCGTGCGAAACGATGCGCGCCACAGGTGAGAGGCCCATGCGCGCGGCGGTGGAGGCCCGCATCAGCACCAGCGCCGCAGCGCCATCAGAGATGCTGGAGGCATTGGCGGCGGTGATGGTGCCGTCTTTCTTGAAGGCAGGCTTGAGGCCAGCGATCTTGTCGAGCTTGGCCTTGAAGGGCTGTTCGTCGTGCTTGATCTGCACCTCGCCACCTCGACCGGCCAGGGTCACGGGGGCGATTTCCCAGTCGAAGCTGCCGTCTTCATTGGCCTGCTTGGCACGGGTGGTTGACGCAATAGCGAAAGCGTCTTGGGCCTCGCGGGTGAAGCCGTACTTCGCCACGCATTGCTCTGCAAAGACACCCATGGCCTTGCCGCGCTCGTAGGCGTCTTCCAGGCCATCCATGGCCATGTGGTCGAACATCTGGGTGGCGCCGTACTTCACGCCTTTGCGGGCGAACATCAGGTGCGGGGCGTTGGTCATGCTCTCCATGCCGCCGGCGACCAACACCTCCACGCTGCCTGCGGCCAGCATGTCATGGGCAAACATCATGGCGCGCATGCCCGAGCCACACATCTTGCTGAGCGTGACGGCACCGGCCGACTGCGGCAAGCCGGCCTTGAGCACCGCTTGGCGTGCCGGCGCTTGGCCCTGCCCAGCCATCAGGCAGTTGCCCATCAGCACTTCGTTCACGGCGTCGCCGGGCACGCCCGCGCGCTCGACCGCGGCCTTGATGGCCACCCCGCCCAGCTCCCAGGCCGGCAGGTTGGCAAAGTCACCCAAGAGACCACCGATGGGGGTGCGGGCGGCCGAAACAATGACGATGGGATCACTCATGAGAAAGCTCCTTCATTCACAGAGACAGGGGTTCAATCAGCCACATAGCGTTGGCGAATGCCGCGAAGCGCTTGCGCGTATGCCGCGTCCACGTCCTCGGCCGCTCGGGCGGTCATCTTCAAGTCGTCCAACAAGCCGTTGTGCAGGCCATAAACCCAGCCATGCACCACGATCTCCTGGCCACGGGCCCAGGCGTCGAGCACCACCGTGGTGGTGCAGACATTGCGCGCTTGCTCCAGCACGTTCAATTCGCACAAGGCATCGACCCGGCGCTCGGGGGGAATCTGCTCGAGCAAGGCCTGGTGCTGGTGGCGAACATCTTTGACATGACGCAGCCAGTTGTCGACCAAGCCTAGGCGCATATCGTTGAGCGCCGCCTTGACGCCACCGCAGTTGGAATGGCCCACCACGATGATGTGCTGCACCTTCAAGCCGTCAACTGCAAACTGAATGACGGACAAGGCGTTGAGGTCGGAATGCGCGACGACATTGGCCACATTGCGGTGGACGAATAACTCACCCGGTAAGAGGCCCACCAATTCATTGGCGGGCACGCGGCTGTCGGCGCAGCCAATCCACAGGTATTGAGGCGTTTGCTGCTCCAGCAGCTTGCTGAAAAACCCAGGCTCTTGGGCCTCGGTGCGCGCCGCCCATTGGCGGTTGCTTTCAAACAGTTCGGTCAGTTGGGTGGTCATAGGGCTCAGGTTTTGGGCCGCTTGGCCAAGAGGCTGCGGCAGCGCAATTCATGTTGTTCGATCTCGGCCAGCGTCACTTGAATATCCTCCAACTGCTGCTCCAACTGGCTGCGGTGGTTGGCCAGCACCTGCATGAAGGCCTCCAGTTGCGGCCGGGTGTCGGTGCCCGACTCGTACATGTCCACCAATTGCTTGATCTCTTGCAGACTCAGCCCCAATCGCTTGCCGCGCAAGGTGAGCTTGAGCCGAGTGCGATCTCGGTGGGTGTAGACCCGGTTACGGCCCGAGCGGGCAGGCTCCATCAGCCCCACATCTTCATAGAAGCGAATCGCGCGGGGCGTGATGTCGAACTCTTGGGCCAGCTCGGTGATGGTGAAGGTGCGAGGCTCGCCCCGGCTGTCGACCGAGTCGTCGGCGTCCGCAGCGCGGCGCGCTTGGCGGGAAGCAGTGGGCATGGTGGCAGCGATCAGTTGACGTTGACGTAAACGTCAGTCTACGTCATCTGTTCGCCGGACGGTCCACAGGGAGACCCTCAGAGGCGCGCTCGCCAGAGCCCGGTGAGAGGCAGCAGAAATAAGAAAGCCGATCAACTTGCGTTGACCGGCTTCCTCCCTCTTTGATGCCGCAGAAGCGTTTTAGTCCTCCCTGGACCTTCATCTAGCCTTGCGTGACAGCGGTGAAGAGAGTGTGCCCAGGGGGGGGTCAATCCACTATCCCCCTTTGGGGGGGGATGACAGGGGGCAAGGGCGTTTTCCGCAACAAAGTTGGCATCCGTCTCTCGATTCAGAGACATAAGATCAGCCAGGGCCTGTTAACACTACGGCAAGGGGACGCGTTGTGAGTCAAAAAGGGCGCAGGCAAGGCGCAAACCGCAGCCGGGCTATCCGCCCGGCGAGGATTTGCAACGCCGCTTGCGCCCTTTTTGGCCACAACCCGATGGGAAGCGGCGTATTGGGGTGCCCCTCGTCGTTGCAACGCTCGCCCGCACACGAGTGCGGGCAGCGCATTGCGCCTACATGGGCGCCCCAATTCGTCGCTTCGCGCCCCTTGCCGTAGTGTTAACAGGCCCTAGCCCAGTGGCGGCAACACGTCTTTCGCGAGGCTTTCGCGGGCGGTGGCGAAGTCGGGTACCACCGACCGCACCACCTCCCAAAAGGCCGGGCTGTGGTTCATTTCGCGCAGGTGGGCCAACTCATGCGCCACCACATAGTCGATCACTGGCAGGCCGAAATGGATCAAGCGCCAGTTCAGGCGAATGGCGCCATCGGCCGTGGCACTCCCCCAGCGGGTTTGGGCAGAGCTGAGGCTCAGGCGCTTCATGGTCACCCCCAGCGCCATCGTAAAGTGTTGGCAACGCGCTTCGAAGACCTGTTTGGCCTGACGCTGCAGCCAGCTTTGGACGACATCGCGGATCTGTTGGGGCTCAGCACTGAGTGGCAGGGCCAAGTGCAGAGCTTGGCGTGGCTCACCCGCTGGGGCGTCTGGTATTGACTGCAAGTGAGCACTAGCACCAGATGCATTCAGCACCAAGCGCAAGGGTTCGCCCAAGAACGGCAAGGTCGCCCCATCGCGCCATTCGATGCGCGAGGACTCCAGGCGCTTGCGACGCTCTTGCTGCTCGGCCAATTTGCGCAGCAACCAAGCCGATTTCTCGCGCAAGAGCTTGTCGATCTCGCTTTGCCCCACCCAGCGCGGCGCAGTCACCACCAGGCCATCAGCGCTGACCACAAAGCCCACCGACTTGCGGCGTGCGCGTTTGAGCTGGTAGGCCACCAGCGACTCGCCCAGCAGGATCTCGCGGTCGGCTTGCGGGTGGCGGTGGTCCACGGTGCCCGGCGCATGCGGGGCCAGCGTGGTCAGACGCGGATGCTCCGGTGCCGGCGGGCGAGGCGGCTGTGCCGGGGCTTGCGACAGCGGCGTTGGTGCCGCGGTCGGTTTTTCTGCTGGCTCCAGCAGTGCGTCGAACAGCGAAAGTTGAAGGGGCAGCCGAAACCGAGACATGGCCGAAATTCTAGGCGGGCCCCACCCTGGCCTTCAGTAGGCGGCGGGGTCCAGGCGGCGCATCTCGGCCTCGATCCAGGTCTCGACCTCGCGCATCAACTCATCCGCTTGACGGCCTTCTGAGGAGATGGGGCGGCCAATGGAGACATCGATGGTGCCGGGCTTCAGCAAAAAGCTCTTGCGCGGCCAACACACGGCGGAAGTCACCGCAATGGGCACGATGGGTTTGCCCGCCGCAATGGCCAGGCGCGAAGCGCCGGATTTGTAGACGCCTTGCTCGCCCCGCGCTGCCCGTGTGCCTTCCGGGAACATGATGACCCAGTTGCCTTCGGCCATGTAGCGCTTGCCCTGCTCCGCCACTTTGTTCCAAGCTTCGGAGCGCTTGCTACGGTCGATGTGGATCATGTCCATGCGGGCCATGGCCCAGCCAAAAAACGGAATCCACAGCAACTCGCGCTTGAACACATAGCACAGCGGATGCGGCATCAAGGCCGGGAAGGCAAAGGTCTCCCAGGTGCTTTGGTGCTTGGAGGCCAAGATCACCGCATCGCGGGCATGGGCCGCGTCGGGCACGTTCTCCATGCCGTGAACGCGATAGTGCACGCCACAAATAGCGCGCGCGCCCCAAATAGAAAGCTTGAGCCAGCCGGCGCACATCCAGTAGATGCGCGTGCCACTCAAGACCACGGAGGCCAAGACCACTGCGGTGGCCCAAGGAATGACGGTGGCCGTTAAAAAGGCAATGTAGAGCGCTGAACGCAGCGCCGAGAGCAGTCGTTGCATGGCTTTCTTGTTATCAATGTCCGGTGCGCGGGTTTGCGTCACGCTCCAACAGGTGATGGGCAAAGGCCATCAAGTCATCGTGCACCAAGGCGCCTGGCGCAGCGGCCAGCCATTGGGCCACTTCTTCGGGCTGAACCCGGCTGGCACGGCCCGTCCGCACCAAATGCGGTGGGCAGCCAGCGGCCAGGGCGGCCTCTAAATCGCGTGGGGTGTCCCCCACCATGGGCACATTCTTCAAGTCCACGCCATAGCGGCTGGCGATCTCGTGCATCAAGCCCGGTGCGGGCTTGCGGCACTCGCAGTGCTCGTGCGCAGGGTGGGGGCAGAAGAACACCGCATCGATACGCCCTCCCTTGGCCGCCAAGAGCTTCATCATGTGCACGTGCACCGCATTGAGCGAGCTCATGTCCACCAGGCCGCGGCCAATGCCGCCTTGGTTGGTGGCAATCACCACATGCCAGCCGGCATGGTTGAGCTTGGCCACCGCCTCCAGGGCCCCCGGCAGCGGCTCCCATTCCGACGGCTCTTTGACGTGGTCCTCGCGAAAGCGGTTGAGGATGCCGTCGCGGCCGATGATGATGAGCTTGGGGGCTTGCATGGCGCAGGGCCTGGGCTCAGCTGGCCAGCGCGGCCAAATCGGCCACGCGGTTCATGGCCTGGTGCAACTGGTTCAGCAAGGCTTGGCGGTTGGCGCGCAAAGCGGCGTCGTCCGCATTGACCATCACCCCATCAAAGAAGGCATCCACCGGTGCCTTCAGCGCCGCCAGCGCCGTCAGCGAGCCGGCATAGTCATGCTGTTCAAACAGCCGGTCGGCGGCAGGGCCCACCTGCGCCAGCGCCGCCTGCAGCGCGGCCTCAGCAGGCTCCTTCAGCAGTGCCTCAGAGACCACGGTGGGCAGCTCGCCCTCCACCTTCTTCAGGATGTTGCCGACGCGCTTGTTGGCGGCCGCCAATGAAGCCGCCTCCGGCAAGGCCGCAAAGCTGCGCACCGCCGCCAAGCGCTTGGGCACATCGCCCAGACGCGCGGGTTTGAGCGCCAGCACAGCCTCGACCTCTTGGGCGCTGTAGCCCTGGTCGCGCAAGGAGACGGCCAGGCGGTCACTCATGAAGCTGCTCAAGGCTTCCACGGGGTTGCTGATCAACTCGCCAAAGGCGGGCACAGCACCGTTCAGCAACTCGGGCAGGTTCAGCGGCAGGTTCTTCTCAACCAAGATGCGGATCACGCCCAAGGCATGCCGGCGCAGCGCGAAGGGGTCTTTGTCGCCGGTGGGCAGTTGGCCAATGCCAAACAGGCCGACCAAAGTTTCGAGCTTGTCGGCCAGCGCCAGCACGGTGCCGGTGTGGTTGCGCGGCAGCGCGTCGCCGGCGAAGCGCGGCTTGTAGTGGTCTTCAATAGCAATGGCCACGCCGTCGCGCAGACCTTCGTGCCGGGCGTAGTAGCCCCCCATGATGCCTTGCAACTCAGGGAACTCGCCCACCATGTCGGTCAGCAGGTCGGTCTTGGCCAACAAGGCCGCTTGCTGCACCTTGCTGTCCAGCACATCAAACTCGTCTTTGGCTTCGGCCGTGTAGGGCACGGTGGCCATGCGCAGCTGCTTGACGATCTCATGCGCGATGGCGCGCACGCGCTCGGCGCGATCACCTTGGGTGCCCAGCTTGCCGTGATACACCACGCGCGCCAAACCCGGGACACGGCTCTCCAGTGTCTTCTTACGGTCTTGGTCGAAGAAGAACTTGGCGTCGGCCAAGCGCGGGCGCACCACGCGCTCATTGCCTTGGATCACCGCGCTGGCGTCGGCCGGCGCAATATTGCTGACGATGAGGAACTTATTCGTCAACTTGCCTTGGCTGTCCAGCAGCGGGAAGTACTTCTGATTCGCCTTCATGGTCAAGATCAGGCACTCTTGGGGCACGCCCAAGAATTCCTTCTCGAACTGGCAGGTCAGCACATTCGGGCGCTCGACCAAGGCCGTGACTTCATCCAACAAGGCCTCGTCGTCAATCGGCTTGAGGCCTTCCTTGGCGGCTGCGGCGGCCAACTGCCGCACGATCTCAGCGCGGCGCTCGTCAAAGCTCGCAATGACTGCACCTTGCTCGCGCAAGGCTTGGGCATAGTGGTCGGCGTGGCTGATCTCCACCACGGCCTGCGCCGCCTCAAAGCGATGGCCCAGGGTGCTGCGGCCGGCCTGCAGGCCCAAGACCTGCAGCGGGACAACTTCTGCGCCATGCAGCGCCACGAGCTTGTGGGCGGGGCGCACAAACTTCACATCGCTCCAACCATCGGCCAATTGGTAGGTCATGACCTTGGGAATGGGCAGCTTGGCCAGCGCTTCGTCCAAGGCCTTTTGCAAGCCCTCGGCCAAGCTGGCGCCGGGCACGACGCTGTCCAAGAACAGCGCTTCAGCCTTGCCATCGGGCAAACGCTTGAGTTGAGGCAGCACGGAGGCATCGGCCCCGACCGAGGCCAGCTTCTTGAGCAAAGCCGGCGTCGCCTGGCCTTCCGCATTCAAGGCCACGGCCACGGGCATCAGCTTGATCTGCTGGGCCTTGTCCGCAGCCTTGGGGGCGACAGCCGCCACATGCACGCCCAAGCGACGCGGCGAGGCAAACGAGGTGACAGCCGCATCGGCCGCCGCCAGGCCTTGGGCCTTCAGGCTGGCGGCCAGCGTGGCGGCGAAGGACTCACCCAGCTTTTTGAGTGCCTTGGGGGGCAGCTCTTCAACGAACAGTTCAACGAGGAGGTTTTGCGTGCTCATGGTGGGTCTCAGGCCTGCGCTTTGGGGCTGTCTTTTTGGGCGGCTTGCTCGGCTTTAGCGGCCTTGGCGGCGAGCTGGGCGATGACTTCTTCACCCCAGGCCTTGGGCGCCATGGGGAAGCCCAGCCGCGCGCGGCTGTCGAGGTAGCTCTGGGCCACGGCGCGGGCCAGGTTGCGGATACGGCCGATGTAGGCCGCCCGCTCGGTGACGCTGATGGCGCCACGGGCATCCAAGAGGTTGAAGGTGTGTGCGGCCTTGAGCACCTGCTCATACGCCGGCAGGGCCAACTGCTGGCTCATCAGGTGCTGGGCATTGCCCTCGTGCGCGCCAAAGGCCTGCAGCAAGAACTCGACATTGCTGTGCTCGAAGTTGTAGGTTGATTGCTCCACCTCGTTCTGCAGGAACACATCGCCATAGCTGATGCCCGGCGCATAGACCAGGTCGTAGACGTTTTCCACGCCTTGCAGATACATGGCCAGGCGCTCCAGGCCATAGGTGATCTCGCCAGTGATGGGCTTGCAGTCGATGCCGCCGACCTGCTGGAAGTAGGTGAACTGGGTCACCTCCATGCCGTTGAGCCAGACCTCCCAGCCCAGACCCCAGGCGCCCAGCGTGGGGTTCTCCCAGTCGTCCTCGACAAAGCGCACATCGTTCTTCTTGAGATCAAAGCCCAGCGCCTCCAGCGAGCCGAGATACAGCTCCAAGATGTTGGCCGGCGCGGGCTTGAGCACCACCTGGTATTGGTAATAGTGCTGCAAGCGGTTAGGGTTTTGGCCATAGCGGCCGTCCTTGGGGCGACGGCTGGGCTGCACATAGGCGGCCTTCCAGGGCTCGGGGCCCAAGGCCCGCAAGAAGGTGGCGGTGTGGCTGGTGCCGGCGCCGACCTCCATGTCATAGGGCTGCAGCAGGGCGCAACCCTGGGCATCCCAATAGGCTTGGAGCTTCAGAATGATTTGCTGGAAGGTGAGCATCGTGCGGCCAGGGTTCTTGTGGGGCAGAGGACGACAGGGCGTGCAGCCCCCATCGATCAGGGAGGGGTGATTCTAAGGCGGTGGGGGCCGGCTCAAGGGGCGCGTCGGCGCCGCACCCATGCCGGCAACACGCACAGCAGCGCCAGCGCCCAGAGCGGCCACAAGCCGGCACGCGCCACCCAGCGCGCATACGGGGTCTCCCCCAACCGCCCTTCGACCTGGGCCTCCAAGATGCCGGTGGTCCAAGCCGGCAAGCTGGCGGTGACCTCGCCGCGGTGGTTGATGACCCCCGTCGCCCCGGTGTTGGTGGCGCGGATGAAGGGCCGCTGGAACTCTATCGCCCGCATGCGCGAGAACTGCTGGTGCTGCTCTTGCACCATGTGGCGGCCAAACCAGGCCAGGTTGGTGGCATTGGCAAACAGGGTGGCGGCGTCTGGCCCCAGCACGCTGTGGGCAAAGTCTTCACCAAACAAGTCTTCGTAGCAGATCAAGGGGCGCACGCGCTGGCCGCCAATCGCGAAGGGGGCTTCTTGCTGACCGCTGGCCTGGTCGCCCAGCGGGATGCGCATCAGGTCCACAAACCAACGGAAGCCCGGCGGCACAAACTCGCCAAAGGGTAAGAGGTGGCGTTTGCCATAGGCATAGTCTTCGCCCGAGCCGGGCGAGATGCCCGCCAAGGAGTTCACCCAACCGCTGTCATCACTGCCCAAGAACGTGCCAATCAAAGCACCTCGGTTCTCTGAGCGGCGAATGGGCGCCGTCAGCTCAGCCCAATAGCTGGGGTCGAGCAGGTCGCGCGGCACCGACAACACCGACTCCGGCGTCAGCACCAACTGCCCCCGCGCGGCCTGCATCTGCTCGGACAAGGCCTGCATATTGCCCGCCAAACGATCAGGGTCGAACTTGATGTGCTGCGGCACATTGGGCTGCAGCAGGCTGACGCTCAACACGCCGGCGGACGTGGTGAACTCAGACACCCCCGCCCAGCGCGGCACCGCAGCCAACAGCAGGGGCAAGAGCAACCCCGCGAGCACCCCAAGCGAGCGGTGGCGCAGCAATCGCCCCAAGCACGCCGCACTCAGCGCTGCCAGCGCCCCCATGCCATAGACCCCGACCCAAGGCGCCCAGCCGGCCAGCGGGCCGTCGGTGTGCACATAGCCCGAGGCAATCCAGGGAAAACCGGTGAACCACTGGGCACGCGCCAACTCGGCGGCCAGCCAGGCCCCGGCAAAGAGCAAGGCGTCCGACAGGGGCGCGCCACTGCGCCAGCGCGCCACCGCCGCCATCGCCAAAGCCAGATACAGCGACAGCGCCGCCGCCAGCAACACCACCGCGGTGACGGACAGCGGTGCCGGCATGCCGCCGAACTCATGCATGCTGATGTGCAGCCACCACAGGCCCGCCGACAACCAGCCCACGCCAAAACACCAGCCCCACCACGCCGCGCGTTTTGGTGAGGCCTGTAGCACCAGTTCTGCCAACAAGGCCAGCAAGGGCCATTGCAGCACCCACCAGCCCCATGGCGCAAAGGCCAAATTGTGCGCCGCGCCAGCGAGGCACAGCGCGAGCCCGCCACCCCAGAACGAGGTGCGCGAGGTGACGGCGGCCCTCATGAAGTGGAGGACGAGCCAGCGTCCAAGCGGCGCACGCGGAACCAGCGCACAGCGCCACCACGGGTCAACATCACCGTGAAGGCCAAGCCGCCGCACTCCACCGTCTCACCGCGGCGCGGCACATGGCCGAGTTGGTGGGCAATCAGCCCGCCAATAGTGTCAAAGTCTTCGCTGGAGAACTCCACACCAAAGGTCGAGGCCACCACCGCGATGTCGGCGTCACCAGCCACGCGGTGGCTGCCATCGGCCAAGGTGTAGATGCCACTCTCCGCATCGGCATCGTCGAACTCGTCTTCAATCTCGCCGACGATTTCTTCGAGCACATCCTCAATGGTGATCAAGCCAGCCGTGGTGCCGAACTCGTCGATGACGATGGCCAGGTGGTTGCGGTTGGAGCGGAAGTCCCGCAGCAACTCGTTCAAGCCTTTGGACTCGGGCACAAACACCGCCGGGCGCAGCAAGGTGCGCAGGTTCAGCTCAGGCGCCCGCTGCAGCTTGAGCAAGTCCTTGGCCATCAAGATGCCAATGATGTTGTCGCGACCGTCCTCGGTGACTGGAAACCGCGAATGGCCGGTCTCAATGACGGTGGCCAGCAGTTCTTCATACGGGGCGTCAATGTCCAGCACATCCATGCGCGGCGCGGCCACCATGACGTCACCGGCCACCATGTCGGCCATGCGCAGCACGCCTTCCAACATGGCTCGGCTTTGCGGCTCGATCAAATCGCGCTGTTCGGCTTCAGCCAGCGTCTCAATCAGCTCATCTTTGGAGTCTGGCCCGGGTGAAATGAACTCCACCAAGCGCTCGAACAAGCTGCGTTTATCGCCGTGGGCCGCCTCACCGTGGCGGTGCTGCGGGCCGTGGCCGCCTCGTGGCGGCCTAGAAGACTGAGGTTCGGACACAAACGGGTGCCGGGAGTTGAGTTCCAGCAAGAATACTCCATCTGCTTGACAATCACGCCCTTGGCCACCCGGCAAGGGCGCCGCCCACGCCGCCCTCGGCCTTCCTGATTCTTCTAGAGAACTCACCATGTCCCTGATTCCAGCCACCATCCTCACCGGCTTTTTGGGCTCCGGCAAAACCACACTGCTCAAGCGCGTGCTCTCGGAGAGCCACGGGCAAAAGATCGCGGTCATCGAGAACGAATTCGGCGAAGAGAACATCGACACCGACATCTTGGTCACCGAGACCGAAGAGCAGATCATCCAGATGAGCAACGGCTGTGTCTGCTGCACCATCCGCGAAGACTTGCGCACCACTTTGGCCGAGTTGGCGGCCAAGCGCCGCAAGGGCGAGCTGGACTTTGAACGGGTCGTGATCGAGACCACCGGCCTGGCCGACCCCGGCCCCGTGGCCCAGACCTTCTTCATGGATGACGAGGTGGCCGAGAGCTATGTGCTGGACTCCATCTTGACCCTGGTGGATGCTAAACACGCCCAAACCCAGCTCGACGAGCGCCAAGAAGCGCGCCGCCAGGTGGGCTTTGCCGACCAGATCTTCATCAGCAAGACCGATTTGGTGGACGCCGCCAGCGTGGACGCCCTGAAGCACCGCCTCAAGCACATGAACCCCCGCGCGCCGCAGCACCAGGTTCATTTCGGCGAGGTGCCCATTGCCAGCGTGTTTGACCTGCGTGGCTTCAATTTGAATGCCAAGCTGGACATCGACCCTGACTTCCTCAGCGAAGGCCACGGTCATGACCACCACCATGATCACGACCATGAGCATGGCGAAGACTGCGACCACCCGCACCACCATCACCATGATGACGATGTGAAGTCCTTTGTTTTCCGCACCGACAAGGCGCTCTCACCCACCAAGCTCGAAGACTTCCTGGGCGCCATCGTGCAGGTCTACGGCCCCAAGATGCTGCGCTACAAGGGCGTGTTGTGGCTCAAAGGCTCCGAGCGCAAGGTCATCTTCCAAGGTGTGCACCAGCTCATGGGCAGCGACTTGGGCCCCAAGTGGGCGCCCGGCGAGGCCAAAGTGAGCAAGATGGTGTTTATTGGCATCGATTTGCCCAAAGATATTCTTTTGCAGGGCCTGGAGGGTTGTTTGGCATGACAAATGCCAGGGTCTGTGCGCAGAATGTCCGCTCCCAGCTGGTGCTGATGGGGAAATTGGTCGCCCACAGCAGCAGCGTGGTGGCTACAATCCGCGCGCCCATCGTGGTGTCTTAACCACAGTCACCCGGGGGTGCGGGGGTATAACCACCGCTTCACGTGCGACCTGGGTGAGGAGACGGACTGTGAGCAAGACCCCGGCTAAAGCTGACGCCACGGCAAAAGGTGCTGAGAAAAAGCCTGCCGCTGCGGCGAAGACGCCCGCCAAAAGTGCTGCCTCGGCAGCCAGCAAGACATCGGCTGCAGCACCTGCTGCAGCCAAAGCCCCGGCTGCTGCGGCTGCCAAAGCCAAAACCGCGGCTGCGCCCAAGGCGGCCCCCAAACCTTCCCCTGTGGCTGCCGAGCCTGCTCGCGCAGCAGCCCCCACTGGCTCAACGTCGAGTTTCAATGACCGATTCTCGCCCGCTAAGCCTCAGACCAAGACCTATCCGGAACCCATGACAGCAGTTAAGCCCGCCGCCAAGGTGGACCCCAAGTTGGCCAATGCCTGGAAAACCAAGGCTGGCAAAGATTTGACCCAGGAAGAGCTGTTAGCCATGCCTGAGTCGGAGTACATGAACGACAAGCAGTTGGAGTACTTCCGCCACGAATTGCAGTCGCAAAAGGACGCCCTGCTCTCCAATGCGGGTGAGACCACGGAACATCTGCGCGAAGACACCTCCATCGTGCCGGACCCGGCAGACCGGGCCACGATTGAGGAAGAGCACGCGCTGGAGCTGCGCACCCGCGACCGTGAACGTAAGCTGCTGAAAAAGATCTCACAAGCCATTGCCAGCATCGACTCGGGCGACTATGGCTACTGCGATGAAACGGGCGAGCCCATCGGCCTGCGCCGCTTGCTGGCCCGCCCCACCGCCTCGCTCTCGCTCGAAGCGCAACAGCGCCGCGAGATGAAGCAAAAAATGTTTGGGGACTGATCTCAGCGTTTCACTCAGGGGCTGTGACCCCTGCATGACCCATGCCCTTGCCTGAGCACCTGGCTCAGTGACGAGAGAAGGGGCGCCACCACTCCTGCGCGAGACATGATGAAATTCAGCGGCGAATCCTCAGCGCGCGACGCGGCGGCCGAGGCCGAGAAGGCCGAACTCAAGGCCATGATCGAGCGCAAGCGGCGTAACGACTTCGTGCGCAAACGCGAGCTCGACATGCTGCGCCGCATCCGCCGAGAAGGCCTCTCCCCCGAGCAAGCGGCGGCCTTGGACGCCACCTCGCGCATTGACGAGTCCGAGGTCCGGCACACCCAGCCGCCCGGCAGCACGGCCGTCAAGGACAAGATTGACGCCATCGAAAAGCAGATGGTCGGCAGCGCCTCGTCGCTGACACGCACAGCCGTGGCCCCACGGCCCGGCGTGCGTCCACCGATCAGCAACTTGCCCACCTTAACGGCCCAGATTGATGCCGAGCCCACCGTGCCCATGGGCTTGGTGGCCTCCGGCTTTGACACGCCCACCGAGCCCATGACGCTGGGCTCGGCACCGTCGGCCGCTGCGGCTGAGCCCAACGCGATTGCGGCCAACCCCTTGGGCGCTCTGTCCGCGCCGGTCGCTGCCGCGCCCAAGGCCCCGCAAGCCCCTGCAGGCGGCTTGCTCTTGGCCCAACGGGCGCTGCACGACCTTGAAGTCAGCGACATTGCGCACGACCCCGAGTTGGACGAAGCCGTCATCGCCTTTGCCAATGCCGACTTTGCCCATGCCGAGAAACTGCTGCTCAACCTGATCAGCCACAAAGGCAGCCGGCGCACGCACTTGGACACATGGCTGACCGTGTTCGACCTGTTCCGCGCCACCGGCCAGCACAATCCCTTCGATAACCTGTCCCTGGATTTCTCCCAGCACTTCCAACGCTCGGCGCCGCAGTGGTTCTCCCTGCCGCGCCTGGTGGCTGATGCCACCACCTCCACCGCGTCGCGTCAGCGCGATGGTGGCCCGGTGGCCGTAGGCTGGGTCTGCCCCAACACCTTGGATGCCGAGGCCGTGGTGCAGCTCAGCTCGCAGACCATGCAATTGCCCAAGCCCTGGGTGCTGGATTGGTCGGTGCTGCAGGTGATTGATGCCGATGGCGCCTCGCGCCTGCGCGCCCTGTTCCGCCAATGGGCCAGCATGGATGTGGAAATGCGCTGGATTGGCGGTGACCACCTCTTTGCCATCCTGCAAGACTCCGCCCCGGTGGGCGTGCGTGACGCCGACCCCGCCATCTGGCTGGCCCGCTTGGAGGCCATGCGCTTGGTCAACCGGCCCGACCAGTTCGACGACGTCGCCATCGACTATTGCGTGACCTACGAGGTCTCGCCGCCGAGCTGGGAGCCGGCCGAGTGCGTGGCGCGCTTGAGCGGCAGCGCCACGGGCGCTGTCAGCACCCGCTCGGCCTCCATGTCCCTGGTGGGCGAGCCCGTCACCACTTTGCTGGATGAACAGTCAGGGGGCCGCTCGCAGCCCGTCACCACCCTGGAGCTGGTGGGCCAACTCTCTGGCGACATCAACCCCACCCTGGAAAGCCTCAACGCCAAGCTGGGCGCCTCAGAGATTGTGCGGATTTCCTGCGCGCTGCTGATCCGCGTCGACTTTGTGGCGGCGGGCGACCTGCTGAACTGGGTCGTGGCCAAGCGAGCGGAAGGCCGCCAAATCAGCTTCATCGATGTGCACCGTTTGGTGGCCTTGATGTTCAGCGCCATGGGTGTGGGCGAGCATGCGCAAGTCCAACTGCGCCACGCCTGACTAAAGCCACTTGGGCAGCGCGGCCCTGCGCTGCCACTCTCTGTCCTTGAACCCGGGCCGTTTGGCCCCAGATGGATCCGTCATGGAACCCTATCACGGCACCACTATTCTCAGCGTGCGTCGTCGCACCCCTACGGGCTGGCAAGTCGCCCTGGGCGGCGACGGGCAAGTCACGCTGGGTCATATCGTCATCAAGGCCAGCGCCCGCAAGGTTCGCCGCCTGCACCACGACAAGGTGCTGGCCGGTTTTGCCGGCGCCACGGCCGATGCCTTCACCTTGTTCGAGCGCTTCGAGGCCAAACTGGACAAGCACCAAGGCCACTTGGTGCGCGCCGCCATTGAGCTGACCCGCGATTGGCGCACCGACAAGGTCTTGCGCAATCTGGAAGCCATGCTGGCGGTGGCCGACTTGGAAAACTCCTTGGTCATCACCGGCAATGGCGATGTGCTGGAGCCCGAGCACGGCCTAGTGGCCATCGGCTCGGGCGGCGCCTATGCGCAAGCTGCCGCACGCGCCTTGCTGGCCCATACCGAGATGCCGGCCCAGGACATCGTCAAGCGCTCACTGGAGATTGCGGGCGAGCTGTGCATCTACACCAACCAGACCCACACGATCGAGGTGTTGGAATCATGAGCATGACACCGCAGGAGATCGTCTCCGAGCTGGACAGCCATATCGTCGGCCAAAAGGCCGCCAAGCGCGCGGTGGCGATTGCCTTGCGCAACCGCTGGCGCCGCCAGCAGGTGGACGACAAGCTGCGCCCCGAAATCACCCCCAAGAACATTTTGATGATTGGCCCGACGGGCGTGGGCAAGACCGAGATCGCCCGCCGCCTGGCCAAGCTGGCCGATGCGCCCTTCATCAAGGTCGAGGCCACCAAGTTCACCGAGGTGGGCTATGTGGGCAAGGATGTGGACACCATCGTGCGCGACCTCATTGAGGTCTCGGTCAAGCAAGAGCGCGAAGCCGCCTTGAAGCGCGCCCGCCTCAAAGCCGAAGACGCCGCTGAAGACCGCGTTCTGGACATCCTGGTGCCCCCGCCGCGCCACGGGGCGGCCGACGCCGACAACACCGCCCGCCAAGTGATGCGCAAGCGCTTGCGTGAGGGCAGCTTGAACGACCGCGAGATCGAGCTGGAGCTGGCCGAGCCGCGCGCCAATGTGGACATCATGACGCCGCCGGGCATGGAAGAGATGGCCGAGCAGCTCAAGGGCTTGTTCAGCCAAATGGGCAGCGGCAAAACCACCACCCGCAAGCTGCGCATTGACCAAGCCTTGCGCCAATTGACCGACGAAGAAGCCGCCAAGCTGGTCAATGAAGAAGAGATCAAGACCCGGGCGGTGCACAACGCTGAGCAAAACGGCATTGTCTTCATCGACGAGATCGACAAGGTCGCCGCGCGCAGTAACACCCAAAGCGCCGAGGTCTCGCGCCAAGGCGTGCAGCGCGACCTGCTGCCGCTGGTGGAGGGGACGACGGTGCAGACCAAGTACGGCATGGTGCGCACCGACCATGTGCTGTTCATCGCTTCAGGCGCCTTCCATCTGGCCAAGCCCAGCGACCTGATCCCTGAGCTGCAAGGCCGCTTCCCCATTCGCGTGGAGCTGCAGGCGCTGAGCGTGGATGACTTTGAAGCCATTCTCAGCAGCACCCATGCCAACCTGATCCGGCAGTACCAAGCCCTGCTGGCCACCGAAGGCGTGACGCTGGTGATCGCGCCGGACGCCATCCGCCGCTTGGCCGAGATTGCCTGTGAGGTCAACGAGCGCACCGAGAACATCGGCGCGCGGCGGCTGTCCACCGTGATGGAGCGCTTGCTCGAAGAGATCAGCTTTGATGCCCCGAAGTACTCGGGCCAAACCATCACGCTGGATGCGGCCGCGGTGAGCGAGCGCCTGGGCGAATTGGCCCGCAACGAAGACCTGTCGCGCTACATCCTCTAAGCGCGATCAGGGCGCGCAGCAGACGCGGTTGCGGCCCTCGTGCTTGGCCTGATACATGGCCTCGTCAGCTTGGCGCAGACGCTGGTCCATGGTGGCGGCATCGCTCACCAAGGCCAGGCCGATGCTGACGGTGATCACGCGCGCCTGCCCGGAATAGGTGAAGGGGTCCTTCTCCAAGGCCTGGCGAATGCGCTCGACCACCAAACGAGCCTCGGCCAGGTCGGTGTGCGGCAGCAGCAGCACGAACTCTTCACCGCCGGTGCGCGCCACCAAATCGTAGGCCCGCAACTGGCCTTGCACCACGTGGCCGATGTGCACCAAGGCCTGGTCGCCCGCGTCGTGGCCCCATTCGTCGTTCACGCGCTTGAAGTGGTCCAGGTCGAACACCCCCAGCACAAAGCTGCCCCCCTCACGCGCCATGCGGCTGCCCTCGGCCTCTAGGGCCTGGCGGAACTGGCGGCGATTGGGCAAGCCTGTGAGGGGGTCGGTTTCTGCCAAACGGATGAGGCGGTTTTCGTTATCAGCGGCGGCGATCTCGGTGAGCATGGTCATCAAGATCAAGATCAGCACGCAGGAGACCACCATCGACTGAATCATCATGGCTTGGGTGTGGGCGTCCAGCAGCGCAAATGCCGGGTGGGCAGGCCAATGGCCAAACTGCAGCGCCAAGAACATGCCCAGATTCGTCACCACCAAAATCAGCGTGGCAGGCCATTCCTCGACGGCAAACAAGGTCGGGGTCATCACGGCAAACAGCAGAAAGTAGACATGGACCGTGGACGCGGTGCCCTGACCTCCGGCCACCGCCAACAGGCAGTCCACCATGGCCAGCAAAATCATCAGCCAGCGGGCGGCGTGCAGATGGCGGCGCGCGTTCAGCCACCACACCGTGGGGGCAGCCAGCATCACGGGCCACTGCCACAGGCCGGACTGGATCAAAGCCTCATTGCCAATCAACCAGAACAGCGCATTGAAGATCAGCACGGTGCCGATCAGCAGCCACACCCCTGCATTGACTTGCACAATCTTGCGCACCTGCGTGGCCGTGTCTTCGGCACGCACGCCAAAGGATAACCACCGCCAACGAGCGGTGAGCTGAGCAGTGCGGTGCGGCGCCTTCGTCATGCCATCAAAAGAAGTGGGTTTCAAGCATACGCCCGCTCACTGACAGAGGCAGCCCCAAAGTACTGGTCAGTCACGTGCCAAACTGTGGTTTACCCCGGCTCCTGATGTCAACCATGCGTGCTGCCCCTCCCTCTCACTCGGCCAAGAGCGCCAAGCGCTGGGGTTTGTCGTCGCCACGCCCGGGGGAGGTGCGCGCCTTGCAGGCGCAACGGCTCTGGCGGGTCCCCGTGATGGTGGCACTGCTGGCGACCATCCCTGCCTTTTATGCCGACTTGTTGCCGGCCCGCTGGGGGTGGATCGATACGGCCCTTTACGGCGTGGCCGCCGTGATCTTGGCGTGTGCCTTGGGTCATGTCAGCCTGCGCTGCCCACACCCCTGGCGGCACATCGCCACCAATGTGACCGACGTGGCCTTGATCGTCGGGCTGTTGCTGGCCGCGGGGCTGCCCCCCAGCAACACCTCGGCCGTCGCACTCGGCGTGCGCCTGATGGTGGCCCTCGTCAGCCTGGCGCGCATGGTGTGGTCGGTGCAGCACTTGATCTCCCGCGGCAGTGTCACCTATTTGCTACTGGTGTCGGTGGTGGTGCTGGCGGGCTGTGGCCTGGGCTACTGGTGGATAGACCCCAGCATTCACAGCTTTGGCGAAGGCATGTGGCTGGCCTTCACCACGGCGGCCACCGTGGGCTATGGCGATGTGGTGCCCACCACACCCACGGCCAAAGTGTTCTCGGTGTTTGTGGTGCTGCTGGGTTATGGCGTGCTCACCTTGGTCACGGCCGCCATCGCCACCCGCTGGGTCGAGACGGAGGAGCGGCGCATTGAACACGACATCTTGAGAGACCTGCACCGGGAACTCGGCCGGGTCAGCGCCGAGCTGTCGCAGTTGCGCAGCGAGGTGGCGGCACTGCGCCATCCCCCCTCTGGGTCAGCGGCCTCGGTAGGCCTGGATGTGGATCAGCCCGTCAAAGATCAGTGATTCAATCAGTTCGTGCGGCATGTCCAGGTAGGGCGCCACTTTCCAGCCCGCGCCGCCCGTCATGATGACGCGGGGCACCTCCCCGCCGCTCAGCTCGGCCAAATGCCGGCCCATGCGCTCAATCGCGCCGGTGATGGCATAGGTGCCGCCGCTGGTCAGGGCGTCTGAGGTGTTGGACGGAAAACGCACCACCTCGCCGGTGGGCACGCGCAAGCCAGCGGTGCCGCTCTCCAGCGCGCGCAGCATGATGCCGTGGCCGGGTAGGATCAAGCCGCCCACAAACTTGCCGTCACGGTCTATCGCATCCACGGTCACCGCGGTGCCGATCATCACCACCAAGGCCGGGCGCGGTGGGCCACCGGCCAACACATGGCCGCGGGCGCCGATCAGCGCCACCCAACGGTCTGCGCCCAGGCGCATGGGGTGGTCGTAGCCGTTGCTGACGCCCGCCTCTTGGGCCGCAGGCACCACCCAGCGCGGCTGCAAATCCCACAGCTCCAGTTGCTCTTCGACCCGGCGGCGCACGGCCTCGCCCGCCACCACGCAGCCCAACATGCTGGTCGGCGCAGGCAAATGCTTCCAGGCCTTTTCGGCCAACTCGTCAATGGTTTCCAGAAACACGGCCCCCTGGGCCTGAATCACCGCCCCAGGGCGGGGCGAGTCATACAGCGCCCACTTCAGGCGGGTGTTCCCAATATCGATGGCCAGAAAACTCAAACGTTCACCTTCAACAGGCTCAGCACGCCCCCAACGCGGCATTCTTCCTCAGGGGTAGCGCACACAGGCGCCACCCAAGGCTCTTGGGCGCACAGCCTACCAGCGCAAATGGCTTTTCCGAGGGCTTAGGGGAAAACACCCACGCTCCAAGCCCTAGAGCGTCAGGCAAGGCCAAGCGCTTGATGGCATCATTCCGAGTTGACGTTTACGTTAACGTCAATCATTCCTTTTGACTGATCGAGCCGTGCCATGACCGACCTCTCCGCCGAATTCAAAGCCCTGGCCAACTACCGCCCGACGAACAAGGTGCGCTTTGTCACCGCCGCCAGCCTGTTCGACGGCCATGACGCGGCCATCAACATCATGCGGCGCATCCTGCAGGGCATGGGCGCGGAGGTCATCCACCTGGGCCACAACCGCTCGGTGGACGAGGTGGTGACGGCTGCGCTGCAAGAAGACGTGCAGGGCATTGCGGTCAGCAGCTATCAAGGCGGCCACAACGAGTACTTCACCTATATGGTCGAGCTGCTCAAGGCCCGAGGCGGCGAGCACATCCAGGTCTTTGGCGGCGGCGGCGGTGTGATCGTGCCCGAGGAGATCAGCATGCTGGCCGGCCATAGCGTGCGCATCTACAGCCCCGAAGACGGGCAACGCATGGGCCTGCAAGGAATGATCGGCGAGATGGTGATGCGCGCCGACAAGGACCTCTCCCCCTACGCCCCGAAGACGGTCGACGCCATCCAAGGCCAGACGCCCGAAGCCTGGCGCGCCTTGGCCCAGCTGATCACGGCGCTGGAGAACGGCAAAGCCGATGGCGCCTTGGTGGCACAAGTGCAGGCCGCCGCGGCCAGCAGCAGCACGCCGGTCATTGGCATCACCGGCACCGGCGGTGCGGGCAAGTCCAGCCTGACCGACGAGCTGATCCGCCGCATCCGCCTCGACCAAGACGATGCGCTGCGCATCGCCGTCATCAGCATCGACCCCAGCCGCCGCAAGAGTGGTGGCGCTTTGCTGGGCGACCGCATCCGCATGAACGCCACAGGGCCGTGGCAAAACGGCCCGCGTGTCTTCATGCGCTCTTTGGCCACCCGCGACACGGGCAGCGAAATCTCCGCCGCCCTGCCCGATGTGCTGGCCGCCACCAAGGCCGCAGGGTTCGACTTGATCATCGTCGAGACCTCGGGCATTGGCCAAGGCGATGCGGCCATCGTGCCGCTGGTCCACATCCCCATGTATGTGATGACGCCCGAGTTCGGTGCCGCCAGCCAGCTCGAAAAAATCGACATGCTGGACTTTGCCGAGTTTGTGGCCATCAACAAGTTCGACCGCAAGGGCGCAGCCGATGCGCTGCGTGACGTGGCCAAGCAGGTGCAGCGCAACCGCGAGGCCTTCACCGTGATGCCCGATGCCATGCCCGTGTTTGGCACCATGGCCAGCCGCTTCAACGATGACGGCGTGACTGCGCTCTATCAAGCGCTCAAGGCGCGCCTCGTCGAGCTGGGCCTCCAGATGACCGAAGGCAAGCTGCCGCGCGTCAACACCCGCCACAGCACCCACCAAACGCCCATCGTGCCACCCGCCCGCGTGCGCTACTTGGCGGAGATCGCCGACACCGTGCGCGGCTACAAAGCCCGCGCCCGTGCCCAAGCCCGCCTGGCGCGCGAGGTGCAACAGTTGCGCGCCAGCGCCCAAATGCTCAAGGTGGACAAGCCCGAGCGCAGCCGTGCCGCCGAGGCCGTGGAAGACCTGGCCGTGCAACGCGAAGCCCGCTTGGACGCCGACGCCAAAAAGCTCTTGGCCATGTGGCCGCAAATGCAGCAGGCCTATGCGGGCGATGAGTATGTGGTGAAGATCCGCGACAAAGAGATTCGCACCAAGCTGACCCACACCACGCTGTCGGGCAACACCATCCGCAAAGTGGCCTTGCCGCAGTATGAAGACCACGGCGAAATCCTGAAGTGGCTGATGCTGGACAACGTGCCCGGCAGCTACCCCTACACCGCCGGCACCTTTGCCTTCAAGCGCGAGGGCGAAGACCCGACCCGCATGTTCGCCGGTGAGGGCGATGCCTTCCGCACCAACCGCCGCTTCAAGCTCGTCAGCGAGGGCATGCCGGCCAAGCGCCTGTCCACCGCCTTTGACTCGGTCACGCTCTACGGCAACGACCCCGACCCGCGCCCGGACATCTACGGCAAGGTGGGTAACTCCGGCGTGAGCATCGCTACGTTGGACGACCTCAAGGTGTTGTACTCGGGGTTCGACCTGTGCAACCCCACCACCTCGGTCTCCATGACCATCAATGGCCCGGCCCCCACCATGCTGGCCATGTTCATGAATGTGGCCATCGACCAGCAACTTGACAAGTTCAAGGCCGACAACGGCCGCGAGCCCACCGACACCGAAGCGGCCAAGATCAAAGAATGGGTGCTGGCCAATGTGCGCGGCACCATCCAGGCCGACATCCTCAAAGAAGACCAGGGTCAAAACACCTGCATCTTCTCGACCGAGTTCAGCCTCAAGGTCATGGGCGACATCGCCGAGTACTTTGTGCACCATGACGTGCGCAATTTCTACTCGGTGTCCATCTCGGGCTATCACATTGCCGAAGCCGGGGCCAACCCTATCAGCCAGTTGGCTTTCACCCTCAGCAATGGCTTTACTTTTGTCGAGGCCTACCTGGCCCGCGGCATGCACATCGACGACTTCGCGCCCAACCTGAGCTACTTCTTCAGCAACGGCATGGACCCGGAGTACACCGTCATGGGCCGCGTCGCACGCCGCATCTGGGCCGTGGCCATGAAGGAAAAATACGGTGCGAATGAGCGAAGCCAAAAGCTCAAGTACCACATCCAGACCTCAGGCCGCAGCCTGCACGCGCAGGAGATCCAGTTCAACGACATTCGCACCACCTTGCAGGCCCTGATCGCGATCTACGACAACTGCAACAGCCTGCACACCAACGCCTTTGACGAGGCCATCACCACGCCCACCGAAGACAGCGTGCGCCGCGCGATGGCCATCCAGCTGATCATCAACCGCGAGTGGGGCCTGGCCAAAAACGAAAACCCCAACCAGGGTGCGTTCATCATCGACGAACTGACCGAGTTGGTCGAAGAAGCCGTACTGGCCGAGTTTGAAAAGATTGCCGAGCGCGGCGGCGTGCTGGGGGCCATGGAAACCGGCTACCAGCGCAGCAAGATCCAGGAAGAGAGCATGCACTACGAGATGCTCAAGCACACCGGCGAGTACCCCATCATCGGTGTGAACACCTTCCGCAACCCCAAGGGCGACGCCGCCCAGGGCCCCATCGAGCTGGCCCGCTCGACCGAAGACGAAAAGCAATCCCAGCTCAAGCGCCTGGCCGACTTCCACAGCCGCCATGCCGCCCAGGCCCCCGCCATGCTGGAGCGCCTGAAGCAGGCCGTGATCGCCAACCAAAACGTGTTTGAGGTGCTTGTCGACGCCGTGCGCGTCTGCTCCATGGGCCAGATCACCTCGGCGCTGTTTGAGGTGGGTGGGCAGTATCGGCGGAGTATGTAATACACATCGAGGTAAATATGCTCAAGCACCTTGAGCGCCGCCTGTCGGTCGGTCTTGCTCTTCTGGTGTTGGTGGTGGTGTCGCTCTTGGTGGCCTACTTGATCAGTCTGCGCCCTACGCAGGCCGAAGCCTGTCAGCGCCAATGCGCGACCGCCGGTAAGCAAGGGGCTCTCCTCCAGCGAGGGCCTCAAACACCAAAGCAGCATCCACTTCATGACCCCTTGTTGGAGTGCGAGTGTCGGTGATGGGTGAAGTGTCTGTGCTCGATAGCGACTTCCCACCCGACGATCAAGCAGCAGCCACAAAGGGATTGCAGATCTCCAATCCTTGAATCTTGGCGCCGTGGTGCATGTCCTCGCTCATCAGCGTTTGGCAGGCGCTTTGCAGCGCAGCCGCCACGATGTTGGCGTCGTAAAACGAAAGCTGATGTTGCTCAGCCAGTCGGCAGGCCGCAGCGTGGGTCTCTATCGTCAGGGGTTGCACTTGGCAACAGGCTTTGACGGCAGCCAAGAGCGCATGGGTTTCGTCCCAACTCATCTGGAGCTTGCGCCGGCAAACCGAGGTGACTTCGTTGAGCACCTGCACGCTGATCGTGGGTTGCTGCCCTAGTAGCGCTTCGGCCCGGTCGGCTTTCTTGGCGTCTGCCGACAGCACATACAAGATGATGTTGCTGTCGAGAAAAACGCCGCTCATGGTGCCTCGTTGGCTTCGAGTCGGTCGAAGTGAAAATCAGCAGGCAGGCGGCCCCGCATCTGCCGCAGTCGGCTCAGTAGTTCAGCAGCGCTAGCCTTTTTGCGCACCTCAAAACTGCGCTCACCGACCAAGTGCAACTCCACCTCTTCGCCTTCTTTGAGATCCAGCGCGGCAACCAAACTGGACGGAAAGCGCACGGCGAGTGAATTGCCCCATTTGGCGACTTGCATGGCTGGCTCCTTTGGATATACAAATTGTCAATGTATATCCAAAATGCCGACGTGTCCACCCACGCTACGCCGCGGCCGCCACCACGCAATTGCGCCCGCGCCGCTTGGCTTCGTAAAGGGCGCGGTCGGCGGCGTGCAGGGCTTGTTCGCCGTCCATGCCGGGCGGCACGGTGGCCACGCCTACGCTGGTCGTAACAGGCTCGCCGCCGGCACGGGCGCTCAAGGGCTGGGCCATCACGGCTTTGCGCATGCGCTCGGCCACTTCCAGGGCTTGCTCGGCGGCGGTCTCGGGCATCAGCAGCGCAAACTCCTCGCCGCCGATACGGGCCACCATGTCTTCGCAGCGGGCTTGGCTGCGCAAGATTTTGGCGGTGTGCTGCAGGGCTTCGTCGCCGGCCGAATGGCCGTGGTTGTCATTGATGCGCTTGAAGTGGTCCAGGTCCATCACCGCCAGCGACAAGGGGTGGCCATGGCGCAGGCTGCGAGCCAACTCATTGACCAAGGCCTGGCTGAAGGCGCGGCGGTTGGGCAAGGCGGTCAGCAGGTCGGTCATGGCCAACTGCCTTAGTTGATGCTCATTGCGCTCGGCCACGGTCTCGCTGAGCAGCACCACGCCCACCACCACCAGCACACAGCCCCCTTGCAGGGCCACTTTCAGCCCCGTCAGCACATGGGGGTCAAGGGCATAGACCGTGTGATGGGCCGGCCAGCCATAGACGTGCAAGGCCGCAAAAATCTGCAGATTCAGCGCGGAGAACACCAAGGCGGAGCGCCACTCTTGCATAGGGAAAAAGCAGGCTGCCATCACCGCATAGAGCAAAAAGTAGCTGTGGGCCATGCCCTCGGTGCCTTGGCCGCCCGTGATGACGGCCACGCAGCCGCCCATGGCCAGGGCAAAGAGCAGCCAACGCGCCCAATCTCGCCGGCCTTGCGCATTGAAGCGCCAAATCAACGGGCTCAACATGGCAAAGGGCAGCTGCGCCCAGCCAGACTGCATCAAACCCGGATTGCCAATGGCGGTGTAGATGCCGTTGAAGGCCAGGATGATGGCCATCATCATGCCGGCGGCCACATTGGTCTGCATCAGCTTGCGGCGCTGGGTCGCGGTGTCATCAGTGCGTGCCCCGGCCCACACCCATTGCAATGCGCGGGGTGCGCCAACGCCAGACAGCAAGGGGGAGACGTAGGTGGGCATGAGTGGGCATGTCAGAGGACATCGGCTTATCGTCCGGCGCCACAGGGGCTTGAGCGCTTGGGGTAGATGCGGTGGCGGGAGCGTGGCCAAAGTCGCAACATGGGGCCATCACTTCAAACCCAGGAGCCTGCATGTCACGCTTCCCCCCTTCCGCCGCCCTGCTTTGCAGCATCACCGCCTTGCTGGGTGCCTGCACCAGCACCGGCTCCACTCCCGACATCTTGGCCGCCCGCACCGCCCAGATCGAGCGCACCACCCACGGCGTGGCCCACATCACGGCACCGGACATGGAGACCTTGGCCTACGGGGTGGCCTATGCCCATGCGCAAGACAACGTCTGCCAAACCGCGCAGCAGTTGCTGACGGTGCGCGGGGAGCGCTCCAAGTTCTTGGGCGGCAGCGCCCGCGGCCTGCTGGGCTTGCGGGCATTGCCCAATGAACAAATCGACTTTTTCATTGCGGCCCACATGGACGATGCCGCGCTAGAGCGCGCCTGGGCCCGCAGCAGCACTGAAGCCCAAGCCATGGTGCGCGGCTATGTGGCGGGCTTCAACCGCTATCTGGCCGACCATGCCCAGAAGCTGCCGGCGTCTTGCGCCGGCCAGGCTTGGGTGCGGCCGATGACCGAAGCCGACATGCGTCGCCTCAGTGAGATCAGCAGTGTGCAGGCCGGCATTGCAGCCCTGGCCGATGGCATGTTGGGGGCGCAGCCCCCAGCAGCCAAAGCAGCCCAGGCCGCAAGCCTGCCGCCGCTGGCGCTGGCCGCCGCTGAAATGCGCGAGCGGGGCCTGCTCGACTCGCCTTACGGCTCCAACGCCTGGGCCTTTGGCAAAGACAGCAGCGCCAATGGCCGGGGCTTGCTGCTGGGCAACCCGCACTTCCCTTGGGTGGGTGTGAACCGCTTTTGGCAGATGCACCTGACCATCCCCGGCCAGTTGGATGTGATGGGCGCGGCCATCGGCCACGGCGCGGTGGTGCAGATCGGCTTCAACAAAGATGTGGCCTGGTCGCACACGGTCTCCACCGGCAAGCGCTTTACCTTGCATGAGCTGAGTTTGGTCGAGGGCCAGCCCACGCAATACCTGGTGGACGGCAAGCCTGAAGCCATGCGCTCGCGCAGCCTGAGCATTCAGGTCAAGCAGGCCGATGGCAGCCTCGCCACCAAGACCCACACCGTCTGGGCCACCCGCTGGGGCCCGGTGGTGGTGGTGCCCAATGCTCGGCTGGGCTGGACGGCGCAAACCGCCTATGCCTTGCAAGATGCCAACAGCGGCAACGCCCGCTCGGTCGACACCTGGCTGGCGCTGAACCGTGCGAGCAGCGTGGCCGACATGCGCCAAGGCTTGGCCAATTTGGGCACGCCCTGGGTCAACACCATTGCCGCCGACCGCCATGGCCAAGCCCTGTATGCGGACGCCAGCGTGGTGCCCGATGTCGACGCCGCCCAACTCCAGCGCTGCGCGCCCAGCGCAGGGGCAGCCGCGCTGTTCAAGGCCGCTGGCTTGGTGGTGCTCAATGGCAGCCGCAGCGATTGCGACTGGCGCCGCGACAGCACCTCTGCCGTGCCGGGCCTGACGCCCATCAGCCGCCTGCCTCTGGCGGTGCGCACCGACTGGGTCCACAACAGCAATGACAGCTTTTTCTACAGCCACCCCGCCCAAAAGTTTGAGGGCATCTCGCCCTTGGTGGGCGACGCCAGCGTCAACCGGCCACGCACCCGCGCAGGCTTGAGCGAGATACCGCAGATGCTGGCCCGCGGCAAGGCCAGCCCGGCCAGCGTGCAGCAGCAGCTTTTTGCCAACCAGAACTTCATCGGCGCCCAAGTGGTGCCCGACCTGCTGGCGGCTTGCCAAGCCAGCCCGCCGGCGAGCGCAGACGCCAGAGAGGGCTGCGCGGCGCTGAAGGGCTGGAACCTGACCAGCAATGGGGACGCCCGCGGCGCCCATCTCTTCAGAGAGTTTTGGCGCACCGCGCGCAGCATTCCTCAAGTCCACCGTATTCCTTTTGACGCCGCCCAGCCTGTGGCCACGCCCACGGGCTTGAGGATGGCTGACGACGCCGTGGCCAGCAAGGTGTGGGAGGCCTTGGCGGGTGCGGCCAAGAAGGTCAAAGATGCCGGCTTTGCCCTGGATGCGCCACTGGCCAGCGTTCAGCGCCCCGTCATCACCGACCAGCCCATTGGCCTGCATGGCGGCGACGAGATCGAAGGCGTGCTCAACAACCTGGGCGACCGCGCCGCACCGGGCATCGGCCCCAAGGGCCTGCGCATCGACTATGGCACCAGCTATGTGCAGACCGTCACTTTTGACGAACGTGGCCCGCTGGCCCAAGCCCTCCTGACCTACGGCCAAAGCAGCGAGCCGGGTTCCGTGCATGCCACAGATCAACTTCAGCGTTACGTGGCCAAGCAATGGCCGGTGCTGCCCTTCCACCGTGCAGACATTGAGCAAGCGCGCATCGCGCCGCCGCTCACGCTCAAAAGGCCTTGACACACGGCGATACACGCTGACGCAACACATAGGGTTGAAACGGAGGGCGCGGATCACCCCCAGCGCCAGAATGGGTTTCCACTTCATGCAGGCCAGCCTCTCGCTCAGGCCTGCGTGTACATCAAATCTTCCTGGAGAGGACGCCCATGTTCCAACGCACACGACTCTGTGCCAGCCTGATGCTGGCCTTCAGCGGCAGCTTGGCCTTCAGCAGCAGCGCGCAAGCCCAAGCCACCGCAGAAACCCAGCGGGTTGAGGTCACCGGCTCGTCGATCAAGCGACTGGCTTCTGAAACCGCCCTGCCGGTGACGGTGATCAACCGTGAGCAGATCGAGAAGAGTGGGGCCACCAATGTCGAAGACGTGCTGCGCCGCGTCTCAGCGAGCTCCGGCATGCTCTCCGACAGCACCCAAGGCGTGGGCTATGCCACCTCTAACGCCAATATGCGAGGCCTGGGTCCCAACTCCACCTTGGTGCTGCTGAATGGCCGGCGCTTGGCGGGTCACCCCTTTGGCTCGATTGGAGGCTCGGTGGCGGTGGACTTGAACAGCATTCCCTTTGCGGCCATTGACCGCATTGAAGTGCTGCGCGATGGCGCCTCCGCCATTTACGGCACCGATGCCGTGGGCGGCGTGATCAACTTCATCACCCGCAAGGACTACACCAACGGTGAGATCAAGCTGCGCTACGGTGACACCGAAGCTGGTGTGGGCGGCAAAGAAACCGGCGCCTCTCTCGCCTTTGGTACAGGCGACTTGAGCAAAGATGGCTACAACTTCTTGGTCACGGGCAACGTCAAAAAGCAGACCCGTATCCAGGCCGTCGACCAAGGGCTGTATTTGCGCCACGCCAGCGAAGTGCCCGGCTCGCTCCCTCCCACCTCCTTCCGAGCCTTTCCGGGCCGTTTGATGGACCTGGGCATTACCCCTGGCGCTTACACCAACCCCGGCGCCAATATGGCGGCCTGTGATCCGGTGAACAGCGTGGTTCAAACCGGCGCGGGCACCACGCCCAGCGGAGACCCTGTCTTGCGTTGTCGCGCGATCTACGCCGCACTCCTGGACAACCTGCCCGACAGCACCAAGTCGGACCTGTTTGGCCGAGCCACCTTCAACCTCAGTGCCGATCACCAAGTCTTTGTCGAAGCCTCAATGGCTCGCAATGCCACCATTGGCCGGGTGGCCCCCACCCCGATTGACGGCTCGGCCATGAAGGTGCGCGCCGACGGCAATTACCCGAACGTGGTGATGCCCACCACCAGCCAGTACTTTCCGATCGCGTTGTTGACCCGCTTGGGCTATACCGCCGCCGACTGGGACCCGGACGGCGACGGCTTTGCCGAGATCGCGACCCGCTCCCTGGACGTGGGCAACCGCGTGAGCGACAACACGAACGAGCAGTACCGCGTGGTGGTGGGTGCCACCGGGGTGCTGTCAGGCTGGGACTATGACGCGGGCCTCAACTACGCGCAGTCTCGTGGCACTTTGGTCTATAGCGGCTATCTGCTCGAAGAGCCTTATCTCGCTGCGCTGCGCACCGGCAACGTCAATCCCTTTGGGCCGAACGACCAAGCGGGCAAAGACTTGCTGGCGGCGGCTGGCCTGAGCGGCACCGTGCGCAAGTCCACCGGCACCACCTTGGCATTTGATGCCAAGGCCAGCCGCGAGCTGGGCAAGATGGACGGAGGCGCGATGGCCATTGCGATTGGCACCGACCTGCGCCAAGAAAAGGCCAATGACCGGCCGGTGAACGCCGAGTACTCCAAGGGCTCACACATTGGTGGTGAGGGCTCGGTGCCCACCACTACGGCCAGCCGCAACATCTATGCGGTGTACTCAGAGTTGTCCATGCCCTTTGCCAAGGGCGTGGAGCTGACCGCAGCCGCGCGCTATGACAAATACAGCGACTTTGGCGGCAGCTTCAACCCCCGCTTGGCCTTGCGCGTACAGCCCAGCAAAGACCTGCTGCTGCGCGCCAGCGTGGGCACCGGTTTTCGCGCACCGACCTTGTGGGACGTGAACAGCCCCGTCTCCAACTCCAACACGGCCGACGCGCGCACCGACCCTGAATGCCCGGTCGGCAAAGAGGACGATCCTCGGTGCGAGACGCAGTTCAACGTCCGCTTCTCCAGCGACAAAAACCTGAAGCCCGAGACCAGCCGCCAGTTCGCGATTGGCATGGTCTTGGAGCCGGTGCGCAATGTGAGCGTGGCGCTGGACTACTGGAACATCCAGAAGAAGGATCAGATTGGCGTGATCTCTGGCGACGGCATCATGTCAAAGCCTGAGCTCTATGCCAGGTACAAAGACCGCGTTAAGCGCACCAGCGAAGGCTTCATCTCCTACATCGAAACGCCAGTTGAAAACCTCGGCGGCTTGAAGACGTCTGGGCTGGATCTGGACGTGCGCACCGGCTTTGGCCTGGGCGACCTGGGCAAAGTGGGGGTGAGCCTGAACGGCACGTATGTCATCAAGTGGTCGCAACAAGACGGCAAAGATCAGCCCTATGCCGACTATGTTGGACTGTCTACCGGCGTCAACGCGCCGGTGCCACGCTGGCAGCACACCTTGGGCTTTGATTGGTCTTGGGGCGCGTGGAACACCTCACTGGAAAACGTCTTCACCAGCGGCTGGACCGAAACCGCCGCAGTGGTGGATTCGAACCTGGGTGTGAGTGAGCCCTACAACGTCAAAGACACCAGCCGCTGGAACCTGGCGGTGGGCTACAGCGGCTTCAAGAACCTGAAGCTGACACTGGGTGTGCGCAACCTGCTGGACACCGAGCCGCCGTTTGTGGCCTCGTCCAGCTATGGCTCCCATGCAGCAGGCTTTGCGGGCTCCTTCGCCGACCCGCGTGGTCGCTTCTGGTACGCCTCTGCGGCCTATCAGTTCAAGTAAGCGCCATTGGCCGACAGCACCAGCCGCCCCTCGGGGCGGCTTTTTCTTGGCTGCGCTCAGCGCAGCGTGTCCAAGCGCTGCTTGGCGTCCTCCACCAAGTTCTTGGCGGATGAGCCCTTGGCCACAAAGCGCTGGAATGCCGCCTTGGCGGCCTCTAACTGGCCGAGGGCTTGTTGCGAGACACCGCGGCGGTAGTCCACCGGCAGGCGGTCTGCGCCGGGCAAGGGGGCGAGCTTGTCGAGCAATTGCAGGGCTTGCTCATGCGCGCCGCTGACGGCGTGCAAGCGCGCCATGCCCCACAGGCCCAGGGCATCGGCGCGCTCGCGCATCAGGCGCTCCAGCGTGGGGCGCACGCGCTCGGTGTGCCCGTCGTTCAGCAAAGACATGGCGGCCGACAGCTGCCATTGGCGCACGTCGCGGGCCAAGCTGGTGTTGGGGTCCAACTGCAAAGTTCCCAGCACCTTGAGCGCTTGGTCGAACTGCTTGTCATGCAGGGCCAAACGGCCTTGCAGCGCCGTCACCTGCTCAGGCTTGGGGGCGGCCTGGGCGATCTCTTTGGCGGTGCTGACGCTGCCGCCCACCAAACCCGGGGCTTGCAGATAAAACTCCACCACCGCCCCACGCGCCGGGAACCACGCGGGCTCCAGGGCAGAAGCCGTGCGCAGCTCCTCCTTGATGCGGCCCACGCTGCCTGCCATCTTCATCAGGCCTTCGGACATGGCTTGCACGCCCAAAACAGCACCCCAGGCGTAATGGCAGGCCGCCGACTTGGACGCGCGCTCCACACACTGCTGCGCCCGGGCCAGCGCTTGTTGCCGCTGCGCCGGTGCGTCGCTGCGCAAGGACGCCAAGGCCATCGCCAGCACGGCCTGCTCATCGCTCGGGTCGGCGGCCGCCCGAGCGCTGCCCACGCGCGCCAGCTCGGTGTAGTTGTCGTTCAGCAGCAGGGCCTCTAGCGCCGGCTCTTTGAAGACTTGGGCCTGCACGGCGGATGCCGCGCACAGCGCCGTCAACATCAGGGCAAGCGTGCTCAGAGGTTTGGTCATCTTGATCTCGGCGTGGGCACTCATAGCCCGGCATTGTGTCAGCCGCAGGCTGTGCTCAAGCCACCAGCGGCAGCGCTTTGCCCTTCTTTGCCGCCAGCATGGCGCAGGCCAGTTGGCCCACGCGACGCAGCCCTTGGCGGTGCGCGTCGTCCCACAGGCCGCCCAAGCCCAATCGCACACAATGCCGAAAGCGATCCGTGGCACTGAACATGGTGCCGGGTGCAATGCAAATGCCCTCGGCCAAGCAGGCCTGATAGAGCAGCACAGAGTCCAGCCCTTTGGGCAGCTCCAGCCAGAGGATGAAGCCGCCCGGCGGGTCGGTCACGCGTGTGCCCGCCGGAAAGTGCTGCGCAATCAAGCCGCGCGCCTCGTCCATGCGCGCCGCAATGGTGCTGCGCAGGCGGCGCAGGCTGGCCTCATTGCCGGTTTGGGTCAGCAGGTCGGCCATGGCGCGCTCCATGAAAGTGGCTTGCCCGCCAGCGGTGGCCGCCTTGAGCCGCTCCAGCTTGTCGCGCCAGCGCCCGGCGTCCAGCCAGCCCAGGCGCAGGCCCGGCGCAATGGTCTTGCTGAAGGAGCCGCACATCATCACCAAGCCACTGCTGTCATAAGAGCGCACGGCGCGGCGGCGCTCTTCTTGCTCGGCCAGGCCGTTGTAGATCACGTCCTCGATCAGCGGCACGCCACGCTCGGCCACCATGCGCGCCAAGCGTTGGCGGTCGGCCAGCGGCATGCAGGCCCCGACTGGGTTGGACAGCGTGGGCACCGTCAACACCGCCTTGACGGGCTGGGTGTCAAAGGCCAGTTGCAGCGCATCCAAAGAAATGCCGGTGCGCGGATGCGTGGGGATCTCCAGCGCGCGCAGGTGCAGGTTCTCCAGAATCTCCAGAAAACCAAAGTAGCAGGGCGACTCCAGCGCCACCACATCGCCCGGCTCGCACACCGCACGCAGGCACAGCGAAATGGCCTCCAGGCAACTGCTGGTGATCAGCACATCGCTCGGGTCCACGGCGCAGCCCAGCGTCACGGCATGGCGGGCGATGGCGCGGCGCAGTTGTTCATCCCCCGGGCCATGCGGGTACTGGCACAGCGTGGTGCGGTGGCGCGTGACCGCACGGTTCATGGCCCGGCGCACGCGCTCCACATCAAACAAGGCCGACTCTGGGCAGGCCGCCCCAAACGAGACCACACCCGGCTCACGGGCCATGCGCATCACCGTGGCGGCCAGCGCCCCCACATCCACCCGCTGCGACTGGGCGGGCGGGCGCGAGGTCTCGGGCTCGGGCAGGGCCGCGGGCCGGGCCGCCACAAAGTAGCCCGAACGCGGCCGCGCCTCGATCAGCCGCGCATCTTCCAAGCTGCGATAGGCCTGCACCACCGTGGCCATAGACACACCCCGGGTGCGCGCCACGTCCCGCACCGAATGCAGGCGCTCGCCGCGCACCAAGGCCCCGGCGCGGATGGAGTCGGCAATCGATTCAGCAATTTGCAGGTAAAGCGGGTCGTGCGTGGTCATGGCTCGATTCTGTATGGCTCACCGTCAACCCGACCAACACAGATGACGCCCAAAGCGACCCATACAGGCCCAGCAAACCGAGCGCTGTATGGGGCCAGTTGGCCACCTGCTGTGGCTGGCAGGGCGCACAGTGCCTGCCTATCGTCAGGGCCATGAACACCGCCCTCCCCCCGCTTGCGGCGCCCGCAGCCACCGCAGCCATGGCCCCCACCGCCGTGCCCAAGGCCGCTCAGCCCAGCACTCCAGTGCACACACTGGCCCCCGGCGCCTTGCGGCGACTGCGCGGCTGTGCAGGCCGCCAAGTCACCGTGCTGCAAGGCCGGCTGTGGCTGACCGAGCCGGGCGATGCGGATGACCACTTTGTGGCGGCGGGGCACACGCGCGTGCTCTTCAGCGACGGGCCGGTGGTGATTGAAAACGACGGCCCGTGTGAGGTGCGCTATCAGTTGACCTAGCGGTTTTGGACCTCCGTTTGAGTTTTGTGGCCTAATTGAGGGTTCTGGATGACGCCACTGGGGCGCATTCCGCCTGATTTTCTCGTTCAACGGAGCCATTCATGGGCAACAAGATCGTTACCGAAGCTGACCGCAAAGCCACTCCCCGTCCTGCTGCCCCCACTGGCGTCGCTTTCACTGCTGGCCACGGCCAAAAGGTGAGCCTGGAGCGCGGCTCGCACACCCGCAGCAAGAAGAACCCTGGCAAGCGGGCCAAGAAGGGCGGTTAATCCGCTTCATCGGCTCAGGGTGCTGCTCACACAGCGCCTTCGGGCGGTTCAACCTCCGCCCCCCGCCAGCGGCCCTGCCGTGTGAAGCCACCTGACGAGGTGGTGCCACCGACAAGGCCGCTTTGCCGTTTTCGGGCCACCGTCTTTCCTGCGCCATCAGCCACCCGCCGACACCCTTCATCCATCATGCTTCGCATCACCGAACTGCGTTTGCCCCTGAACCACGCCGAGGACGCGCTGCGCCCCGCCGTGGTGGCCCGCCTCGGGCTGGCCCGCGATGCGGACTTGCTGAGCTTCACGGTCTTCAAGCGCGCCTATGACGCCCGCAAAAAGACCGCCATGGTGCTGATCTACACCGTGGACTGCGAGCTGGCCGATGAAGCCGCGGTGCTGGCGCGCCACCAGGGCGACGCCCATGTGCGCCCCAGCCCCGACACGCGCTACCAATTTGTGGGCCATGCGCCAGCCGACTTCTACACGCCGGGCGAGCGCCTGCGGCCGGTGGTCATCGGCTTTGGCCCCTGCGGCATTTTTGCGGCCTTGATCCTGGCCCAGATGGGCTTGAAGCCCATCGTGCTGGAGCGCGGCAAAGCCGTGCGGGAACGCACCAAAGACACCTGGGGCCTGTGGCGCCAGGGCGTGCTGGACCCCGGCTCCAATGTGCAGTTTGGCGAAGGCGGCGCCGGCACGTTCTCTGATGGCAAGCTGTGGAGCCAGATCTCCGACCCGCGCCACCTGACCCGCAAAGTCTTAACGGAGTTTGTGAAGGCCGGCGCCCCTGAAGAAATCCTCTTCGTCAGCAAGCCACACATCGGCACCTTCCGCCTGGTGAGCATGGTCGAGAAAATGCGCGCCGACATCGAAGCCCTGGGCGGCGAGATCCGCTTTGGGCAACAGGTGGTTGATCTGCGCGTTGAGAAAGACCGCTCGGGACGACGCCATGTGCGTGGCCTGACATTGGCCAGCGGCGAAGAGCTTCGATGCGACCATGTCGTGCTGGCCCTGGGCCACAGCGCCCGCGACACCTTCACCATGCTGCACGAGCGCGGCGTGCAGATGGAGGCCAAGCCTTTCTCCATCGGCTACCGCATCGAGCACCCGCAAAGCGTGATCGACAAGGCCCGCTTCGGTCCCAACGCCGGCCACCCCCTCTTGGGGGCGGCCGATTACAAGCTGGTGCACCACGCCAGCACCGGCCGCGCCGCCTACAGCTTTTGCATGTGCCCCGGTGGCACGGTGGTGGCGGCCACGTCCGAGCCAATGCGCGTGGTCACCAACGGCATGAGCCAGTACTCGCGCAATGAGCGCAACGCCAACGCCGGCATCGTGGTGGGCATTTCGCCCCAAGACTACCGCCGCGACCCCGGCGGCAGCGGCCCGGTGAACCCGCTGGACGGCATGGCCTTCCAACGCATTTGGGAATCTCGTGCCTATGAGCTGGGCGGTGGCGGCTATGTGGCCCCCGGCCAGTTGGTGGGCGACTTCCTCAAGAACCAACGCGGCCCGCGCTCCGGCCAAGCCTTTGGCAGCGTGATGCCCTCTTACAAGCCCGGCGTGCATCTGACCGACCTGTCAGAACCCGGCCGCGAGAGCCTGCCGCCCTATGTGCTGCAAACCATCCGCGAAGCCCTCCCCGCCTTCGGCCGCCAGATCCGCGGCTTTGACATGGCCGATGCGGTGTTGACTGGCGTCGAGACCCGCACCTCCTCCCCCTTGCGCATCAACCGCGGCCGCGACTACCAAAGCCTCAACACAGTTGGTCTCTACCCTGCCGGCGAAGGCGCGGGCTACGCGGGCGGCATCATGTCGGCCGGTGTGGATGGCATTGAAGTGGCCGAGGCGCTGGGGGCGGCGATGTTGGGGGTTTCTTCGCGGGCTTGACTTGTTTGCTTGGCGTGCCTGCGTGCGTTGAGCTTGGCGCTTGATCGGCGGTTTCTTGGCTTGCTGCGGTGTCTTGGCATGCTGCAGTTGCTGGGCTTGCAACGGTTGAGCATGCGCTGCCACAGGCCATAGCCCGGGGCTCATGCATCGGCGGTCGGCCAAGGCCGACTTCCCTCGGTACTCGGTCAAGCGCGTGCGCCGTCAAACTCCCTCCGCTCGCCTTTGGCTCGCTGTGGTCAAACAATGACGGCGAGTCAGTTCTTGAAGCGCGTGAGTACACGCGCCACGCCCTTGCCCTGCGCGCCTCGGCGCCTCAGAAATCGCCCCGGGCTATGGCCTGCGCCAACGCAATTCCGGCGTCATCGGCCTGCGGCGAATCGCTCCTTTGTGCCTCGGGCATTGCGTCCAAACAGGCCGTGTCTGTCAGTGATCAGTTCGTGCAAGCGAGGCTTGCTGCAGGCAGAACTCGCAGACAAAATGTCTTCAAGGGAGGGTGCCGCTTTTGACGGCCGAATATGCTGAATGGAAGGACATCGGACAAGCTGCAAGCTTTTGCCACGGCAGGCTTTTTTGACTGCGATTCCCATGGCATTGCGTGGACAGGCTTTGTTGTTACTCAGCAGCTCTATCGCCCAGAATCCCGGTTGTGCATCAGAGAAATGAGCGATTCAGCAACCTGCTCGGAGTGTGATTCAAAGCAGAGCGAGGCGATCGTTGAGTACGGATCGTATGTACTGCGATGCGCTCAATGCGGAGAAGGCATCGTTGCTACGTCATTTCTCGCTATGCGCGATGTCGAGGGTGAGTTCATGGCGTATCACGATCCGGGTCACGGAAATCAACCCTCCCCTGAAGCCCTAATTGCGGAAGGTTCGCTCAAGCAGATTCATCAAGCAATATCGTCGGTGGCAGGAACGGGATCGTCGGTGTTAATCGTTTCTGCCCAACCCTGCATTGCAGCGGACGCAGCAGCCGCCCGCTGAATTTGACCGTTGGGCATCATGCGCAAGATTCTTCTATCGATTGCACTACTGTGGCTTGGGCTGGGATTGGCTGCTCCTGCAGCAGCCCAGGACTGCGCCGCCGCAGAGCGCGAGCTTTGGCACAAGCGATTCAGCAATTGGGAGGCGTCCCACTCTTATTTCAAGGAGTACCGCGGACACTGTTCAGATGGCGCACTGGCTGAGGCGATCAGCTCCATTCATACTCAGTTGCTACTACAAGATCAGCGTGGAGTTGAGAGACTGGCAGGCTTGGCGGAGCAAGATCCCGACTACCTGAAATGGGTCCTGCAGGGCGTGTTCTACAACCCAGAGGAAACCTCGGTGAACGGCGTGAACAGCGCATGCCGCTTGCTCATTCGGCTCCGGGCCTGCTCTCCAAAGCACCGTTTGCTGTGTGGCAAGCTGGCTGAGCGGGTTGGCCCGAATCCAGAGTACACCGCAGCATGTCCAGGGCGCTGAGGCTCAACCCTTCGCGGCAGCCGACCCGCGCCAACTCCGCTAACCTGGGTCAATTGAACTCAAACATCAAAGCGCCTATGCGAAATCCGCAGCTCCCGTCAGCTCACACGGACTTCGCCGCCCTTTCAAAGCTTGATCTCCATGCCATGGCGGATGGATTGCTTGCGCCCGAGCCTTGGATCGTGGAGCGATGTGTGGAGTTCATATTGGCGGAAACCCAAGGGCTTTGGCACGGCCGAGCAAGGGCAATGATGTGCCGTCGCCTTAAGCACTGCGAGCTTGGGCGGACCCATCGTGAGGCGCTTGTAGGCTGCATCACGGAACGTCTTGCCGCTGGAACCTTTTCGGAGCAATTCAAGGATCAACTTCGCTTGGCGCTGCAAATTGATGCAATGAGGACTCATGCTGTATGCGCCAAATGTGCTGGGAGTGCGAAGCCACACGTCAGGCGGTACGCTCAATGGGCGTTATCACTGGAACGGTGGCGGCAATTGCGCTCAAGCCAAACCCTCAAGCCGACTCGCGTCGGCTCAACTTCAACGGTCAGCAGCACAAGATGACTTTGCCTGAGTTGTACAACTCCGTTCGAGAGCGATTCCCTCTCATCAGCCAAACGGCAGATGGGTTGCACATTCGGCGGTGGGGCCCTCCAGAGGCAGGCGGCGCCTTCGTTTGGTTCGAGAGCCTGGCGAACGCTATCAATCTCGAAATGGCTGCTGAAGTCGATCCGGCCGACTACAAGGCGCTATTGAAGTTTCTGGACGAGGCGCTCGCTAGTGGGTCGTCGGAACTGCGCGACTGTTTGGATGTCAGCTTTATGGAGAATCTCTTTTGGCAGGTTGCCTGCGTTAAGGCGCGACCATACTGGGAGGTAACGCCAAAGCGACTCAGACAATTCCATGAGGCATTTCACGGCAAAGGCCCCGTGCCATGATGTGCCGCCGAACCCCGCTCTGCAGCCCTCGAGCCAGCGTCGCTGGCTTGGTCGCTTGAACTAAGGTGTAGTCACTCATGGCTCTCCACCGCCTACCTGCCGGAACCGACGTTGCAGAGATGGCACTATTTGACGTCGAGTCTCTCCCACCCTCCGGCTCGCTAGACAGCGAAGGGCTCGATGCGCTTGTCGCAAGGGAGCATCTGATCCGATTGCCGACGGATGGCGATGGTGGCTACTTGTTGCATCTGTAATTGGACGAGCCGCCACCTGCGCAAATCATGCGTTTCTGTGTTGTAGAAGACAAACTGGTCGGCAGGTTTTCTACCGCGGGTCGCATCGCATTTGGCGGGGTCGAATCGGCCCATCAAAATTTCAAGCCAAACAGGCTCATTCGTTCGGATGCCGTCATCCGTCCCGGCAGTTATGCTTTGGTGGCGTATCGCACCGACATCCCGGACGAGGTCGTCACCCAGGCCATCGAAGTAGCGAGTACATGCCGTGAGCGTTGGCTGGATCGAGCCCCGCTCATCGTCACGCTAGCGTCTCTTGGCCTCGCCTTCGTGTTCGCCATACGCCAGAACTTCCTCGCCGCTGCCGTCGTTCTGGTTGCCCGCTACTTGTCGGTCTGGGCCATCAAACGGATACCGGGCCAGGCAGCGCTAGCAGCACGGCGCGAGGAAGCTCAGAGCAACCTCCCGAGCATCGTCATCGAGATGCGGTGCATTTGAGACAACGATGAACCAACTCTCGTCTGAAGCGATGCCCGTGACGACAAGCCCCCATCACGTCTGGTTCAAGTGTGAGCGGGGTGCGGCGTCAGGCATTGGAGTCAATCATGGACGACGCCCCTTACGACAACAGTAAGCTCATCGCCGCATCGGAGTCAGAAGGCTGGATGCTGGGGTACATCGGTATCCCACGGCCCGGCCCGTGGCCGAAGTTGTCAGGTGATCTGTTTGTCGTCGACCCCGACGGAAGGCAGGCAGGGATCTCGTGGGAGGTTAGTGGGCCAGACATTGAAACCATCTCGACGCCCTCGCCGGGGCGCTGGGGGGTCTACCAAGTTCGCTTCCCCTTTCAAGTCATGTCAGAGCAAGACTTGATTCGCAACTTTCATGCTGTGCTCCCGCTGCTGAAGCAGCAGCGGGCCGCGATTGGCGAATAGGCAGCGCCGCGCCACCGCTCCACCCGCCCTGGCGCGGGGTAGTCCCCAGGGCGATTTGAGAGGCGCTGAGGAGCGCAGGGCTGGGCTGGGGCGCGCGCAGCGCGCATCAATCTCTGACTCGCAGCAGATGGTTGAGCGTAACGAACGCAGTGAGTGCAGCGAGTTCTGCAGCGCCCAGTCCAGCCCGAGCACCGCAAGGCAGTCGGCTTGAGCCGACCGCCTCTCCATGAGCCCAGGGGACTGCCCCGCGACAGGGCTCGCAAAGCACCAGCCCGCTCCAACACGCGAACAGATCACGCGGGCACTTCAAGCCCCATTGAGGGGCCTGAAGCACCTGTCGGTGTCGGCTCACGCCGCCACCGCGCTGACACGGGCATGTCCCCACTGGGGACATGCTTCTTCCGTGTCAGTACTTATAACCAAACCCGACGGTCAACAGCGTGTCGGTCTTCTTCAAGCCTGCCGCTGGTTCGCTGTTGTAGCGCCAGGCCAGGCCGGTGTTCAGGGTCCAGCCGCCGGAGATGGCGGTGGCGACACCGGCGTCGAAGGTGGCGCGGTTGCCCAGGTCGCCGAGGCCGGGGTAGAACACCAAGCGTTGCTTGATGGTGGTGGAGGCGCTGAGCTTGTAGCTGCCTTCTTCGCCCAAGATCAGCTCGGCGCCGTCGGCGCTGGTGTTGTTGGTGTAGCTGCTGTCCGAGTAGCCCACGCCGCCAAACACATCGACTTGCGCGTCTTTGCTGCGCACCCAGCGGTAGCCCAGGCCGGCGTTCACGCCGTAACGCGATTTCAAGCCACCGGCTTTGTTGGTTTCATATTCGCCGCCACCAAAGGCGAACAGCGCGTCGCTCAGGTTGTAGTCATAGCGGCCACCCAGGCGGCCGAGGTTGGCAGTGGTGACGCCGTTGGCGCGGGCGTAGTTGCCGTTGGCATAGAGGCTGATCTTGTCGGCAGCGGTGGCGCGGGTCGCGTCGGCACCGGCCGTCAGCACGCGCGAGCTGGTGTTGCCCGACGCAAAGGCGCCGCCAGCGCTGAGGCTGCCGTGCCATTGGCCGTCATTGACCGCTTGAGCGGAGACGGCAGAAGCGCCAAACAGTGCGGCCGAGGCCACAGCAACAGCAGACAAGAAACGGATCGAGGTCATGAGCAAAAAACTCCACAGAGGTTGATGAGGAAACAAGCGCCTGCCCCAGGTACGGGGGCGGGTTCAATGCATTCATTCTGGAAGCGGCCTTTGAGCCACATAGATTTACAAGCGGCCTGCGCCCAAGGGCATCACAACACTGCGGCGCGGATGCGACGCTGGGTGCCACACACATCGCATTCCAGGCCACGTCCTCACATTGGGCCTACGATCACGCCTTCATCTGCCGCGCCCACACCATGACCAAAGCCTCCACACGCCCACGCCGCCGCACCTCCAGCCAAGCTGGCGCCATCGACCTGGCCCTGCAAGGCGGCGGCTCGCATGGCGCCTTCACCTGGGGCGTGCTGGACACGCTGCTGGAAGATGGCCGCTTAACACCCGACGGCGTCTCAGGCACCAGCGCGGGCGCCATGAATGCCGCCGTGCTGGCCACGGGCTGGGCCCAAGGTGGCCGCGAGGGCGCGCGCCAAGCCTTGCACGACTTTTGGCATGCGGTGGGGGGCAGCGCAGGCTGCTGGGGCGGTGCGCACTTGCCCAGCACCACCTTGCCGGCCTGGGCCTTCAACCGCGACCAATGGCCAGGCATGGCGCTGTTCAACAGTTGGCTGCAGCTTTGGAGCCCCTACCAGCTCAACCCCTTGAATGTGGACCCGCTGCGCAGCTTGATCCAGGCCCATGTGAGCATTGACGCCATTCGCCAAGGGCCGCTGAAGGTGTTCATCACCGCCACCTCGGTGCGCACCGGCCAGCCCCGGGTGTTTGACCAGCAGGAGGTCTCCATCGAGGCGCTGTTGGCCTCGGCCTGTTTGCCGCAGATTGCGCAGACGGTGGAGATTGACGGCGAGCCCTATTGGGACGGTGGCTTCTCAGGCAACCCGGCGCTGTGGCCGCTGATCTACGGCACGCAAACCGACGATGTGCTCTTGGTGCAGATCAACCCCCGAGTGCGCGAAGGCATTCCCCGCACCGCCACCGACATTGCCGACCGCGTCAACGAGATCACCTTCAATGCCTCTTTGGTGGCCGAGATGCGTGCCATTGCCTTTGTGCAAAAGCTGCTCAAAGAAGACCGCGTAGACCCGACCCGCTACAAGAGCTTGCGCCTGCACCGCATTGCCGATGAGGCGGGCTTGGCGCCCTTTGATGCCTCCAGCAAGCTCAACACCGACTTGCGGCTCTTGCTGAGCTTGTTTGAGCTGGGCCGCAACGCCGCCAGTGCGTGGCTGGCTGACCATGCTGGCGACGTGGGCGAGCGCAGCAGCATGGACGTGGCCGAGGTTTATCTCAACGCAAAGCCTTGAGCAGCTTTTGGCCGGCGCGGCCATCGGCGGCAAAGCCTAAGCGCTGCTGCTCAGCCTTGATGGCGGCGCGGGTGGCCGCGCCCAGCATGCCGTCGATCTCGCCAATGGCATGGCCCTTGGCGGCCAACAGGGTTTGCAGCTCACGGCGCTCGGCACGGCTCAAGCCGGCGTCGTCGGTGGGCCAGGCCGTAGCAAAGGGGCTGCCGCCGCGCAGGCGGTCGGCCAAGTGGGCAATGGCCAAGGCATAGCTCTCGGCGGCGTTGTAGCCATAGATGGCGTCAAAGTTGCGGAACACCAAAAAGGCTGGGCCTTTGGGGCCGGCAGGCAGCAGCAGCCCGGCCGGGCCGCCCTCGCCCAAGGGCTTGCCGTCCACCCGCTTCACGCCGGCCTGCGCCCACTCGGCCAGAGGCTTTTTAGCTTTGCGGCCTTGGCCCTTGGTGTCCAAGCCTTCGGGCAGCTTGACCTCAAAGCCCCAAGGCTCGCCGGTGCGCCAACCGGCTTTGTCCAAGAAGTTGGCAGTAGAGGCCAAGGCATCCGGGATGCTGGCCACCAGATCGCGCCGGCCATCCGCGTCAAAGTCCACCGCCAAGCGCTGATAGGTGCTGGGCATGAACTGGGTGTGGCCAAAAGCCCCAGCCCAAGAGCCCACCAAGCCGGCTGCGCCTTGGGGGCCATCAATGCGCAAATCGCCCTGGTCGATCAAGCGCATCAAGGCAAACCATTCACCCCGGAAGTAAGCCTGGCGCCGCCCAAAGCAGCCCAAGGTGCCCAAGGATTGCAGCAAGGGGCGCTTGCCAAAGGAGCGGCCATAGTCGCTCTCCACGCCCCAGACGGCCACCACGGTGGCGGCGTCCACGCCAAAGCGCTGAGCGACTTTGTCCAGCACCTCTTTGTGCTGGTTCAGCAGCGCCCGGCCATCGGCCACGCGCTGCTCGTCCACCAAGGCGGCGAGGTAGTCCCAAATCGGGGTTTTGAACTCGGGCTGGTCATCCAGCAGCTTGACCACCGAGAGGTCGGCCTGCAGGCCGTCGGTGAATTTGTCATAGCCCGCCGCAGAGACACCCGCGCGGCGCGCGTCGTCCTTCAGCGTCTTCAAGCAGGTTTGAAACTCGTCCGCGCCTTGGGCGCGCAGGCTGGGTGCGGCCAAAAGGCCGGCGGCGGCCAGTGCCGCCCAGAGGATTGATGGCATGTGCATGGGCGGGATTGTGCCAACAAGCCCCCCACGGCCCGGCTTTGCATGCCGGTCCGCTTCGGCAGGCGTTCGCCTCTGCGCAGGCAGAAGCTCACGTCCGGCCTGGCGTGTGCCCCACGGCCCGGCTTTGCATGCCGGTCCGCTTCGGCAGGCGTTCGCCTCTGCGCAGGCAGAGGCTCACGTCCGGCCTCAGCCCCACCTGGTGGTGTCGGTGACTTCGAGATGGTCGGGGTCGGCGTGCTGGCGGCGGGTGTTGCGCAGCACTTGTTCCATCATCTCGCCCCAAGCGCCTTGGCCGGTGCGTTTGAGCTCGTCTTCGCGGGCGCGCATCAGGTCGGTCAGCTCGGCACCACGCAGGCGGTCGGTGGCGCGGCCGGGTTGGGCGGCTGGGCCATTGCCAAAGTGGGCGGCCACGCGCTTGACAACCGAGTGGTAGATCTGCGAGACGCGCGACGGCGTCACGTTCAAAGAGCGTGCCACTTCCACCGGGCTCAGACCCACGCCCAGATAGGCGTCGATGACCATGCGCTCGCGCTCGGGCAGCTCGGCGAAGAAGGCTTCCAAGCGCCGCATCACGATGGCGGTGTCCACGCGGGCCTCCACCTCTTCTTGCGGCGTGGCGGGATGGAAGCGATGCGCTTGCTCGTCTTCCTCGTCATCGACGCTTTGCTGATAGCGCCCTAACTGGTCGGCCTGCAGCAGCGAGCTGATTTCTTCAGAGGGCATGCCCGTCAGGCCCGCCAACTGGTTGGGGCTGGGGTCGCGGCCATGCTCGGAGCGATAGCGTTCGCGGGCGATCTGCAAGACCTTGATCTTGCGGCGCTCGCCGCGCGTCAAATAGTCCATGTGGCGCAGCTCATCGAGCATGGCGCCTTTGACACGCATACGGGCATAGCGCACAAAGGCTTCTTGCGCCTCTTCGGACTCTCGGTCCCCTTCCCATTCGAAGCTGACCGCGGCCTGCGCCACGGCGATCAGGCCCACTTGAATCAGGTCCGCACGCTCTACGTTGGCAGGCAGATGGCGCACCAACGCCTGAGCCTGTTTGCGGACCCAGGATTGGTTCTTGGCGATAAGAACCGACGGCACACCTTGCATCGAGATCATGCGAACGATGTTAGGCAGACCACCGATTTCGAATCGATGGAGCAAGGCCGGTTTCGCCCCAGATATCGCTTACACCTCAGTCACCGTTCTGCTAGCCGCCGATAAAGCGTGACAAATGTCGCGCGCCACCCGCAGGCCCACCCAGAAAAAAGCCCGGTGCAGCACCGGGCTTGAAGAAGGGCGGACAAATCCTTGATTTGTTTAGCCTTGCTGGATCTTGGTGATCTGCGTTGGCGTGGGCGCGGGCCAGCCGGCTTCTTGGCAGACGCGAACAATCGCCTCATTGGTATCGAAATACACCTGCCAGTAGTGCTGATTGTTGGCGTAGGGGCGCACCGCAATCACTGGGCCGTTCAGGTTCATGTCCAGCAGGGCCACTTCCACACCGGGGTCGGCCACCACATTGGGGATCTTGGAGACGGCTTCACGCAAGCGGCGAATGGCATCAATCGGGTCCACGCTGCCGGCCAACTGCGCCGTGCGGTCCACGCGGCGCGCGGGCAGCACCGAGAAGTTCTGCATGGTGTCGCCAAAGATCTTGCCGTTGCCGACCATGGTCATCACGTTGTCCGGTGTCACGATGGTGGTGGCAAACAGGCCCAGCTCACGCACCGTGCCGACCACGCCGCCCACGCTGACAAAGTCGCCCACCTTGAAGGGGCGCAACACCAGCATGAAGGCGCCGGCTGCAAAGTTGCCCAGCATGCCGCTCCAGGCCGCGCCAATGGCCACGCCCGCACCGGCCAACAGGGCGGCAAACGAGGTGGTCTGGATGCCGGCATAGCCCAAGATGCCCATCACCAAGGCGATGTTCAGGGCCACCCCCACGATATTGCCCAGGTACTTGGTCAGCGTCGGGTCCACATGGTTGCGGCCCATGGCGGCTTGTACCAAGCCCACCACGCGGCCAATCAACCAACGGCCCACAATCCAAAACGCCAGCGAAGCCAAGACCTTGATGGCCAGCTCGGTGACGGTGGTGCTCAGAAAGTTCTGCAGAAATGCGGTATCCATGGATCGGACTCCTCCGGGCAAGGGGTTGAAAACGGCGCGAGTGTGCCGAGCCGCGGTGACAACTTGTCACCGCCGCAGCGACAGGAATGAGGGTCTGCCCCTATAAATCACACCGACCCGGCTGCGATGATGTATCCCAACGACAGCCCCGTGACATGCGGCCTCCACCCCACGCGCCGCACTGTCAGCCCACCGCAATCCGGCAGGCGTAGGCTGTGCCCTGACCGAGGCCTCTTGGCGCCCACCCGGGCAGCGCTTCGCGGCGACAGGCCCGCCCCTCTCATTCCAATCCATTGATTCAGGAGACTGACATGAGCCAGACCAAAGACGTTTTCGTCGTGGGCGCTGCCCGCACCGCCATTGGCACCTACGGTGGCACCTTGAAGGACACCCCGCTGTCTGAGCTGGCCACCTTGGCCGTCAAGACCGCCATTGCGCGCAGCGGTGCCGACGCCGCCCGCATTGGCCACCTGGCCATGGGCACGGTCATCCCCACCGAGCCGCGCGACGCTTACCTCTCCCGCGTGGCCGCGGTGCAAGCCGGCCTGCCCAAAGAAACCCCGGCCTTTAACGTGAACCGCCTGTGCGGCTCGGGCCTGCAGGCCATCATCTCGGCTTCGCAAGCCATCATGCTGGGCGACTGCGACATGGCCATCGGCGCCGGTGCAGAGTCCATGAGCCGCGGCGCCTACCTGATGCCCAATGCCCGCTGGGGTGCGCGCATGGGTGACACCCAAGTCTTGGACATGATGGTCGGCGCGCTGCACGACCCCTTCCACAAGATCCACATGGGCATCACCGCTGAGAACGTGGCCGAGCAGTTCGGCATCAGCCGCGAGCAAATGGACGCGCTGGCCGTCGAGAGCCATCGCCGTGCTGCGGCCGCCATCGAGGCCGGCCGCTTCAAAGACCAAATCGTGGGCGTTGAGATCGCCAGCCGCAAGGGCACGGTGGTGTTTGACACGGACGAGCATGTGAAGCCCGGCACCAGCCTGGAAACCCTGGCCAAGATGCGCGCTGCCTTCAAGAAGGACGGCAGCGTCACCGCCGGCAACGCCTCGGGCCTGAACGATGGCGCAGGCGCCGTGGTGCTGGCCAGTGACGACGCCGTCAAGAGCGGCAATCTGCGCCCGCTGGCCCGCTTGGTCACCTATGCCCACGCCGGTGTCGAGCCCACCATCATGGGCATCGGCCCGGTGCCCGCCACCCGCATCGCCCTGGAGCGTGCCGGCCTGAGCGTGAATGATCTCGACGTGATCGAGTCCAACGAGGCCTTTGCCGCCCAAGCCTGCGCGGTCGTCAAAGAGCTGGGCCTGGACCCGGCCAAGGTCAACCCCAACGGCTCGGGCATTTCGCTGGGCCACCCGATTGGGGCCACCGGCGCCATCATCACCACCAAGGCGCTGTATGAGCTGCAACGCATTGGTGGCCGCTACGCGCTGGTGACCATGTGCATCGGCGGCGGCCAAGGCATCGCCGCCATTTTCGAGCGCGTCTAAGCGCTCACTGAGACAGGGGCCCCTGGGCGCTCCTGTCTCAACTTCGGCACGGAAGCGCCGATGACCTGACTGAAAGGCCTCTTTGGGCCTTGTCGGGGACTTTCATCGTGCTGACCCGTCGCTCACTGCTCTTGGCTGGCGCCACGCTGGCCACCGCCTCCCGTGCCCAAGCGGGCCCCCTGCGCCTGGCCATCGTGCCGCAGTTCCCCGCGCTGGAGCTTCACAAAGCCTGGAGCCCCCTGGTCGAGGCGCTGCAAGCCAGCACCGGCCTGAAGCTGGAGCTGGTGCTGCCCAGCTCCATCCCCGCCTTTGAAGCCGGCTTTATGCAAGGCCAGTGGGACCTGGCCTACATGAACCCGTATCACGCGGTCATGGCCCATCGCGCCCACGGCTACAAGCCCCTGGTGCGCGATGACGACTCCCTCTCTGGCCTGCTGGTGGTGCGAGCCGACAGCACGGTGCGGCAAGTCACCGAGTTGATGGACCGCAGCATCGCCTTCCCCGCGCCGAATGCCTTTGGGGCCTCGCTCTATATGCGCGCCTTGCTGACCGAAAAGCATGGCCTGCGCTTCACCCCGCAATACCTCAAGACCCACAGCAATGCCTACCGCGCCGTCGTGGCGGGCACGGCGATTGCGGCCGGCGGCGTCAAAGCCACTTTTGACGCCGAGCCCGCAGAGCTGCGGGCGCAGTTGAGGGTGCTGTTCGAAACCCCAGCCACCCCCTCGCATCCGTTGTGCGCTCACCCGCGCCTCCCTGAAGCGCAGCAGCAACACATCACCCAAACCCTGCTGGGCCTGACCAAACAAGAGGCCGGCCGCAAGCTGCTGCAGGCCACCCAACTCGACCGCATCGTCACGGCCGATTACCGACGTGACTACGCGCCACTGGAAAGCCTGGGTCTGGACAAATATGTCCAAAGAAACTAAGACCACCACCTCTGCCCCTGCTTGGTGGCGGCGCCTGATGGCCCGGCATCATCGTCTGGGCTTGCAAGCCCAGTTGCTCTGGACCATGGGCCTGCTGATGCTGCCTGTCTGCGTCATCCTCACCGCATGGTCGGTGCACGACGCAGGCCTGCATGAGCGCTCTCGCGTTGAAGCCCAGGCTCAAGCATTGGCGCGCTCGCTCAGCGGCGCCGCCGCCACGCCCGTGCTGACCGGCGAGCTGGCCCAACTGGAAGGCCTGCTGCTGCAGATCGCCGAGTTCCCGGAGGCCCGCCGCCTCACCATCACCCATGAAGGCAAGGTGCTGTCTGATGTGGTGGCCAGTGCCAGCGAGCGGCCTAAAGCGCAATACGGCAAACGCATCGACACCGCCCCAGACCCTGCCATCGCACGCAAAGGCCGTGTGGTGCGAGACAGCCGCCCCGTCCACGGCAGCCCCTTTGACGGTGGCTTGATCGAAGAGCGCACGGATGCGGTCGTGGTGTGGACGCCCATCTTGGGTGCCCAAGTCATTGGCTGGATCCGCGTCGAACTCTCGGCCGAGGGCATCCTGGCCGATCAACGCTCGGCGCTGTTCTACGGCACCTTGGTGTCTGTGCTGGTGATGGCTATCGCCTTGCTCTTGCTCAACATCCTGCTGCGGCGCAGCCTCTCGCCGCTGCGCCGCGCGGCGCGCTTCGCAGCCCGCCTGCCACGCGCTGTGGGGTCCACGCTGGACGACGAAGGCGGCTCGCAAGAAACCCGCGAGCTGCGCCAGGCCCTGAACTTTGCGTCGGTGCACCTGCACCACCAATACCAACGCCAGCACGAGCATGTGGCCCAGCTCGATACCATCACCGAGCTGTCCTCCGACGGCTTTGCGGTCATCGACAACACCGGGCAACTCGCCTATGCCAACCCTGCCTTTCGCTTGATGACGGGCTGCGCCTTCCAGGGCGAGTCCCTCAGCGGCCTGCTCGACGGCATCCGCGAGCGGCTGACCCCCGCCGCGCCTGTGCTGCAGGCCGAGGCCTGGCTGGACGGCAAGCCCCACGAGTACACCCTGCCCTTCAGCACCCCCACCGACATGGTGCTGCACCTCACCGTGCGCCCCGGCGTGGGCCAATACCGCCAGCTCTTGTATGTGCGCGACGTCAGCCGCGAGGCCGCCATCGACCGCATGAAGAGCGAGTTCTTGGCCACCGCCGCGCATGAGCTGCGCACGCCCATGGTCAGCATCTTTGGCTACACCGAGCTGATGATCAAGCGGCCGGTGCGCGAAGAGCAGCGCAAGGAAATGCTGGAGGTGGTGCACCGCCAAACTCAACGACTGATTGAGCTGGTCAACGACCTGCTCGACCTGGCCCGTATCGAGGCCCGCCAAGGCGCGGACTTCAAGCGTCAAGTTCAGGCCGTGCAGCCAATGATCAAGGAAGCCGTTGAGGCCATCATCGTGCCCGGTGGCAAGCACTCGGCGCGCATCGAGGTGGCGCCGGAGCTGCCCATGGTCTCGGTGGACGGCCAACAAATGGGCCGAGTCTTGAACAACCTGATCTCCAACGCGGTGAAGTACTGGCCCGAGGGCGGCGAGATTGTGGTGGCCGCCAAGCCCTGCCCGCACCAAGGCGTGCCGGGCGTGAGCATGAGCGTGCGGGATGGCGGCATGGGCATGTCACCGCAGCAGTTGGCGCGCGCCTTCGAGCGCTTCTTCCGCGCCGACCAAGCCTGCCACATCCCCGGCACCGGTCTGGGCCTGTCTTTGGTCAAAGAGATCGTGCAGTTGCATGGCGGCACCATCCAGATGGACAGTGCGCTCAACGAGGGCACCACCGTCAGCATCTGGCTGCCTGTGGCCCGCGAAGAGACTCCGCCCGCACTGTCGGGCAGCAGCGCTCCGGCACCCGCACCGGCATCGGCACCAACGGCCGACGCCGACGCCGTCACCTCATAAAAAGCGTTCGAGCAGCCGCTTGGAGTGGCGGTCGAGCTGGGTGAGGTCGCGCACCTCAAACACTATGCCGTGGCCGCTGGTGATCAGCAAGCGCCCACGCTCGGGCAAGCGGCGGATGTCTTCTTCCACCTTCAACACCAGGTGAGTGGGGCCGCGGTCGGTGTCGACCTCCCAGGTGCTGGGCGTGGAGAAGGTGGACACGCTGCGAATGCGCTGGATCTGCGGCATGAACTCGCGTGCGGCCAACTCTTCCAACAGCAAGCTGCGGCTGGCCTCGGGCAGGGCATCGACGCGGGCGATGAAGGCCAGCTCCTTGCCCTCGGCGCTGACCAGCGAAATATGTTCGCGCGGCGCGCTGATGGGAAAAGCGCGGACCGGCACCACGCCCTCGTGGCGGTGCCCATCCGGGGTGGTGCAGACCAGGCGACCATGCGGGTCGCGGGACAAGCTCAGGCCGTCGGTCGTTGAAGCAATGGGATGACTCATGGCGTGGGCCTCAAGATGCAGAGTGGGCCGACGGCTGGGGCAACTGCTGGGCCAGCAGCACAGCGTCGTGGTCGGACTCGCCGTCCTCATCGGCTTCGGCCTTGCGGGCCTGGGCTTCATAGAGCCGCCAATAGTGGCCCTGCTTGGCCATCAGCTCATCATGTGGCCCCACCTCGACCACTTCACCACGGTCCATCACCACCAGGCGGTCTGCCTTGCGCAGGGTCGAGAGGCGGTGCGCAATGGCAATCGTGGTGCGGCCTTGCACCAGGTTGTCCAGCGCCTTTTGGATCTCTTTTTCGGTTTCGGTGTCCACCGCCGAGGTGGCCTCGTCCAAGATCAGCAAGCGCGGGTCGATCAAGAGCGCGCGGGCAATGCTGATGCGCTGGCGCTCACCACCCGACAGGCCCTGGCCGCGCTCGCCCACCAAGGAGTCATAACCCTGCGGCAAGCGCAAGATGAAGTCATGCGCGTGCGCCGCCCGCGCTGCGGCAATGACCTCTTCGCGCGTGGCGCCGGGCTTGCCGTAGGCAATGTTCTCGGCAATCGTGCCAAAGAACAAAAAGGGCTCTTGCAGCACCAGGCCGATGTGCTTGCGATAGTCGGCCACCTTGAAGCGGCGGATGTCGGTGCCGTCGATCAAGATGCGGCCATCCGTCACGTCATAAAAGCGGCAGATCAAATTGACCAGCGTGCTCTTGCCCGACCCGCTGTGGCCCACCAAGCCAATCATCTCGCCGGGACGAATGTCCAGGTTCAAGCCACGGATCACCGAGCGGTTGCCATAGCGAAACGCGATGTTCTCCATGGTCACGCCACCCAAGACCTGAGGGTCTTTGACAGGGTCGGTGGGCTCGGGCACGTTGGAGACATGGTCCAAGATGTCAAAGATGCGCTTGGCGCCGGCCGCAGCCTTTTGCGTGACCGAGACAATGCGGCTCATGGAATCGAGCCGGCCATAAAAGCGACCGATATAGGCAATGAAGGCGGTGAGCACACCGACGGTGATGTCGCCCTTGCTGACCTGCCAGATGCCAAAGGCCCAGACCACCAAGAGGCCGATGTCGGTGAGCAAGGACACCGTGGGCGTGAACAAGCTCCAGGTCTTGTTGAGCTTGTCGTTGACCGCCAGGTTTTGCTTATTGGCTTCGCGGAAGCGGCCGGCCTCGCGGCCCTCTTGCGCAAAGGCCTTGACCACCCGGATGCCGGGGATCGTGTCGGCCAGCACATTGGTGACCTCGCCCCAGACGCGGTCGATCTTCTCGAAACCGGTGCGCAGACGGTCGCGCACCAGATGGATCATCCAGGCAATGAAGGGCAAGGGCAGCAAGGTGACCAGCGCCAGCCAAGGGTTGATGGAAAAGAGGATGACCGAGGTCATGCCCAACATCAGCACATCGGTCGCAAAGTCAAGGGCATGCAAGGAGAGAAAGACCGAGATGCGGTCGGTCTCAGAGCCGATGCGGGCCATCAGGTCACCCGTGCGCTTGGCACCAAAGTAGTCCAGCGACAACTCCAGCAAATGCTCAAACGCCGTGGTGCGCAGGTCGGCGGCCATGCGCTCAGAGACCAACGCCAGCAGCCAGGTGCGCGCCCAGCCCAAGCCCCAGGCCAACAGCCCCGAGCCCAGCAGGCCAGAGAGCAGCAGCAGCACATAGCCGGCATCGATCTTCTGGCCGTTCTGAAACGGGATCAGCACCTCGTCCATCAGCGGGATGGTCAGGTAAGGCGGCACCAGCGTGGCCGCCGTGGAGGCCAGGGTCAGCACAAAGCCAAAAATCAGCTGCCACTTGTAGGGCTTGGCAAAGCGGCCGAGGCGCAGCAACACCCAGGTGGACGGCGCCTCGGTCAGCTCGCGGCTGCACAGCGCGCAGTCATCGCTGTCGTCGGGCAGCGGCGCATGGCAAGACGGGCAGCGGGTCGGGTCATCACCCTCGGCCGTGTGGCCGCTTTGCAAGGCAGCCTGCACTTGCTCAAAGCGTTTGACAAAGCGCAGCGCCTGCACATTCACCCCGAGCGTGAAGCGCCAGCGCGCCAGGCGCTCCGTGGGCGAGTGCAATTCCAGAGTGCCCACCCCGGCATGGTCATGGTGGTGCAGGCTGTGGCCGGCCGTCAGCGGGTAGGCCACCCACTCGCTGCTGCCGGCCAAGCGGGCCAGCAAGCGCTGCGAGGTCAGCAGCACATGGCCAGCCCCGAAATTCAAGCCCTCGTCCAGGTCAACCGGCAGGTGTGCCAGTGCGTTTTCCGCCGCATGGAGCGGCGGCATCGCGCCGCCCAAAGCCGCCTCAATGGCCCCGGATGGTCCGGCGCCCGTCAGGCTCAACGAGGGAGAGTGGTCGTGGTCATGCATGGTGGGGGATTCTCGGTCAAAGCCGAGGCCTCACAACGCCGAGTGCGCCAGCGCGTTGACCCGAACACAGAACCGCCCATTCCCGGCGCAAAATCACACCCTCGACACGTTCCTCCCGTTTTGGACCCGATTGCCAATGACCGCAGCCCCCTTTGACCTCCAACTGCAACGCATCACCTACCTGCGCGGGCCCAATATCTGGACCTACCGCCCCGTGATGGAGGTCTGGCTGGACTTAGGCGCCCTGGAGCAAAGCCCGTCCAATGCCCTGCCCGGCTTCACCGACCGCCTGCTGGCCCTGCTGCCGGCCCTTGAAGAACACCACTGCGGCGTGGGCGAGCGCGGCGGTTTCATCCAGCGCCTGCGTGAGGGCACCTGGGCCGGCCACATCCTGGAGCACTGCGTCATCGAGTTGCTGAACCTGGCGGGCATGCCCACCGGCTTTGGCCAAACCCGCTCCACCTCCCAGCCCGGCGTCTATCGCATGGTGTTCAGGGCCCGCAATGAGCAAGTTGGCCGCGCCGCGCTGATGCAGGGCCACGCGCTCTTGCTGGCCGCCATCAACGACCAGCCCTTTGATGTCAAAGCCGCCGTCGATGTGGTGCGCGAAGCCATTGACGACTGCTACTTAGGCCCCTCCACCGCCTGCATCGTGGGCGCTGCCACCGACCGCCGCATCCCGCACATCCGCTTGAACGACGGCAATTTGGTGCAGTTGGGCTACGGCGCCGCCCAGCGCCGCATCTGGACGGCCGAAACCGACCTGACCGGCGCGATTGCCGAGACCATTGCCGGTGACAAAGACCTGACCAAAACCTTGCTCAAGGCCTGCGGCGTGCCGGTGCCGGAGGGCGTGGTGGTGGCCAGCCCCGAAGAAGCCTGGGAGGCAGCACAAGACATCGGCCTGCCGGTGGTGGTCAAGCCCACCGATGCCAACCATGGCCGAGGCGTGACGCTCGACCTCTCCAAGCGCGAAGACATCGAAGCCGCCTTCAAGGTCGCCGATGCAGAGGGCTCCGAAGTCATCGTCGAAACGTTCATTCGCGGCAACGAACACCGCATGCTGGTGGTGGGCGGCCAACTGGTGGCGGCAGCCCGAGGCGACGAAGCCTGGATCACCGCGGATGGCCAGCACACCGTGACGCAGTTGATCGACAGCCAGATCAACTCCGACCCGCGCCGGGGCACCACCGAAGACCACCCGCTGAACCGCTTGGACCCGCGCGAAGACCCGGTGATCATGCTGGACCTGCAGCGCCAAGGCTTTGGGCTGGATGACGTGCCCCCGGTGGGCAAGCGCCTGCTGGTGCAGCGCAACGGCAATGTGGCCATTGACTGCACGGACGACGTGCACCCTGAGGTCGCCCACAGCGTCTGCCTGGCCGCCAAGGCCGTGGGCCTGGACATCGCCGGCATCGACCTGGTCTGCGAAGACATCCGTCGCCCCTTGCAAGCTCAAGGCGGCGCCATTGTGGAAGTCAACGCCGGCCCTGGCTTGCTGATGCACCTGAAGCCCGCCGAAGGCCAGCCCCGTCCGGTGGGCCAGGCCATCGTCGAGCACCTCTTCCCCTCCGACCAGGACAGCGACGGCGACCGCCCAGGGCGCATTCCCATCGTCGGCGTGGCGGGCTCGCAAGGCACGGCCACCATTGCGCGCGCCGTGGCCTGGCTGGTGCACCTCTCCGGCCGCCCCACCGCCTTGGCCTGCCAAGACGGCCTCTTCATCGGCAGCCGCCGCATTGAACGTGCGGGCAAGCAGTACTGGGACCAAAGCCACCGCCTGCTGATGAACCGCGACGCCCGCGCCGCCGTGTTCGAGAACCCCGCCAGCCTGATCCTGGACGACGGCCTGCCCTACGACCGCTGCCATGTCGGCGTGGTCACCGACTTTGAGGGCTGGCAAAACCTGGCCCGCCACGATGTGCGCGAAGCCGACCACCTGCACAAGGTGCTGCGCACCCAGATCGACGTGGTGTTCAGCGACGGCGCCGGCGTGCTCAATGCCAACGACGCCCGCGTGGCGGCACTGGCCGAGCTGTGCGATGGCGAAGTGCTGTTCTACGGCCATGAGGTGGACGGCCAACTGCCCGCCGCCCTGGTGGACCACCTGGCCCAAGGCGGCCGCGCCGCCGTGCTGCGCCAAGGCACGGTGCGTCTGCAGCAAGGTGCCAGCAGCGTGGCCACGCTGGACGTCGCCGGCCTGCTGGAGCGGCACGGCATGGGCGGCGACACCGCGCTGACCCACGCCCTGCTGGCCGCCGTGGCCAGCGCCTGGGGCTTTGGCATTTCGCCCGAGCTGATTGCCGCCGGCATTGAGACCTTCCCGCTGCGCGCTCCCGCCTGAGCACCTCTTCAAGTATTTCCCTCGCCCTGAGCATCGGACACCCTCATGGACATCTCCCGCATTCGCGCGCTTCGTGGCCCCAATCTCTGGAGCCGCCACACCTCTGTCGAGGCCATCGTGGCCTGCACCGAGCAAGAGCGCTCGCTGGCCAACCTGCCCGAGTTTGAGAACCGCCTGCGCGCGCTCTTCCCCGGCATGGGGCCGCTGCGCCGCCAGCCCGACCAAGCCTCTCTAGCCCATGTCCTAGAGACGGCCACCTTGGCCTTGCAGGCCCAAGCCGGCTGCCCGGTGAGCTTCTCGCGCAGCACCGAGACGGTGGAGCGTGGCACCTTCCAGGTGGTGGTCGAGTACAGCGAAGAAGACGTGGGCCGCAAGGCCTTGGCCGCCGCCGAGGCCCTGATCCGCGCCGCACTGGGCGAAGCCGACGCGCCGGCCTTTGACGCCGATGCCGTGCTGGCCGAGCTGCGCGAGCTGGACGAAGACATCCGCCTAGGGCCGTCCACCGGCTCCATCGTCAACGCCGGCTTGGCGCGCGGCATCCCCTACCGCCGCCTGACCAGCGGCTCACTGGTGCAGTTCGGCTGGGGCTCCAAGCAGCGCCGCATCTGGGCCGCCGAGGTGGACTCCACCAGCGCGGTGTCCGAGTCCATCGCCCAAGACAAAGACCTTTGCAAAAACCTGCTGCGCGCCGCCGGTGTGCCGGTGCCGCTGGGCCGCCCTGTCGAGAGCCCCGACGACGCCTGGGAGGCTGCGCAAGAGATCGGCCTGCCCGTGGTCTGCAAGCCGCAAGACGGCAACCAGGGCAAAGGCGTCACCGTCAACATCACCACGCGCGAGCAGCTTGATTTGGCCTACAAAGCGGCCGAGGTCATCGGCCAGCCCATGGTCGAAAAGTTTTTGCCCGGCAGCGACTACCGCCTGCTGGTGGTGGGCGACAAGCTGATTGCCGCCGCCCGCCGCGACCCGCCGCATGTCATTGGCGACGGCACGCACACCGTCAAGCAACTGGTCGATCAGGTCAATGCCGACCCGCGCCGCGGCGACGGCCATGCCACCTCGCTGACCAAGATCCGCTTTGACGACATTGCCGTCGAGCGCCTCTCGCAGCAAGGCCTGACGCCGGAGTCCGTGCCCGAAAAGGGCCAGCGCGTCATCCTGCGCAACAACGCCAACCTCTCCACCGGCGGCACCGCCACCGATGTGACGGACGACGTCCACCCCGACGTCGCCGCCCGCGCCGTGGCGGCAGCCCGCATGATCGGCCTGGACATCTGCGGCGTCGATGTAGTGTGCGAGAACGTCATCCGCCCCATGGAAGAGCAATGTGGTGGCGTGGTCGAGGTGAACGCCGCCCCCGGCCTGCGCATGCACCTGAGCCCCAGCTTTGGCAAGGGCCGCGCGGTGGGCGAGGCCATCATCAACCACCTCTATGCGCCCGGCGACGACGGCCGCATCCCGGTGGTGGCTGTCACTGGCACCAATGGCAAGACCACCACCGCCCGCCTGATGGCGCACTTGTTTGCCGCCAGCGGCCTGCGCGTGGGCATGACCAACACCGACGGCGTGCATGTGAACGGCCGCCAGATCGACTCCGGCGATTGCTCCGGCCCCAAGAGCGCGCGCAATGTGCTGATGAACCCCGAGGTCGATGCGGCCGTGTTTGAAACCGCACGCGGCGGCATCCTGCGCGAAGGTCTGGGCTTTGACCGCTGCCAAGTGGCCGTCGTCACCAACATCGGTGCGGGCGACCACCTCGGCCTGAACTACATCACCACCGTCGAAGACCTGGCGGTCTTGAAGCGCGTGATCGTGATGAACGTGGCCGAGACCGGCTATGCCGTGCTCAATGCCACCGACCCGCACTGCGTGGCCATGGCCGCCAAATGCGTGGGCGGCGTGATCTACTTTGCCCAAGACAAGCACCACCCCGTGCTGGCCACGCACCGCGCCCAAGGCCTGCGCTGCGTGTTTGTCGATGAGGGCCAACTCGTGGCCTCTGAAGGCACCTGGCGTGAGTCGGTGCCGCTGCGCGACATCCCCCTGACCCGCAACGGCGCCATCGGCTTCCAGGTTGAAAACGCCATGGCGGCCATGGCGGCGGCTTGGGGCGTGGGCTTGTCGTGGGACGCCATCCGCTCGGGGCTGGCCAGCTTCCAGGCCGACACCAGCAATGCGCCGGGCCGCTTCAACCTGATGGACTACAAGGGCGCCACCGTGATTGCCGACTACGGCCACAACCCGGACGCGATGCGCGCTCTGGTGGCGGCGGTGCAGGCCTTGCCCGGCAACACCCGCAGCGTGGTCATCAGCGGCGCGGGCGATCGGCGCGACGAAGACATCCGCGAGCAAACCCAGATCTTGGGCCAGGCCTTTGACGAGGTCATCCTCTACCAAGACGCCTGCCAGCGCGGCCGCGAAGACGGCGAAGTCATCGCCCTGCTGCGCCAAGGCCTAGAGGGCGCCGCCCGCACCCGCCATGTGCAAGAGATCAACGGCGAGTTCATTGCCATTGACACCGCGCTGGCACGCCTCAAAGCCGGCGACTTGTGCCTGGTGCTGGTCGATCAGGTCGAAGAAGCCCTGGCCCACCTGAGCAAGCGTGTGGCGGAAGGCAACGCCGGCGGAGCCTGACCCCCAGCCAACCTGGGGGTGCTCAGAAATCCGACTCAAAGCCGAGGCGCCAGCGCGGCGCCCGGGACCAGGTTTCTTGGGTACGGTAATCCACAGGGCCTGTGGGCGAGGTCACTCGCGTGGTCTTGGTGGCCACATCGTCCGGCGCGCCCAGGCGGCTCACGGAAAGCGTCCAGTTCTGGCGCGGCCGGGGCTGCCAGGCCAGGCTCAGGTCCAGGCCGTAGCGTGCATTGAGGGCCAGGCTGCGCTCGCTGAACTGATCGGCCACCGCCGCACCACGGGCTTGCAGGCCCCAGGTGGTGGTGAGCGTGGGCGCCAAGGTTTGGGTGGCATTGAGCTTGAACTGCCACGGCGCTTGGCCGGCGATGCTGGGGTTGGGCTTGTCGGCCAAGGCCTCCAGACGCGATTCGTACAGTGCCAAGCTGGTCTTCCAGCGCAGCGGCTGGCCGTCGATCAGCCCTTGTTTGCGCTGGCCGCTCCACTCCACCTCTACGCTGGCCGACCACGCCCGGCCGCCATTGAAGCGCTCCAGCAACCAGGGGTAGTTGGGGTCATTGGGGCGGTAGCTGAGTTGATCCAAGATCACATCGTCAATGCGGCGCAGCGCCCCGGCCACCACCCAGTGGCTCGCAGCCTCGCCGCCTTGCCATGAGGCATCCACGCTCAACGCACGTTCGGGCCGCAGCAGCGGGTTGCCGGTCATGGCCGGCGCGGTGGCCGACACCTCAATGGGCGTGAAGCGCCGCGGCATGACCTCGCGTGGCTCGGGCAGCTTGAAGCCCCGCGTCAGCCCCAGTTTGAAAACACCCCAGCCGCCTTCAGGTTTGATGGACACGCGGGCCAGCGGCCCGACCAAGCGGTGGCTTTGGCGCACCGTCTCAAAGACGTTGCCGCTGCTGTCGGTGTTCAACTGCTCCAGCCGCAGGCCCCATTGCGCGGCCGTCCCAGGCGATACGGTCCAGTCGTCTTGCAGGTAGAGCGCACGGCGCTGCACCACCGCGTCATAGCGCTCGTCCAGGTCTTGAGGCGGCGGTGCGAGCGGCAGCTCGCGCCCATCTTGCACCCGGCTCTCACGGCGGCGCGCTTGCTCCAACTCCGCCCCCACATCCAGGCGGTGGGCAGCACCGAGGTCGCGCTGATGATTCACGGCCAAGATGAGGGACTGATCATCCGCCTGCCCGTCCACCACTTGGTCTTGCACCGGGCGCAGGGTGATGTCGCGACCCAGCAATTGCGCATGTTGCAGGCGCCGCGACCAGGTGGTGGTGAGCCGCGCCTCGGTGCTGGCGCCATCGGCCTCGCGCCGCTTGGCTTGCAGCTTGCCGCGCCACAGCGTGGTCTTGAAGTGCATGTCCATGTCACTCACCGTCTGCGCCGGCGGTGCGCCCAGCACCGCCTGCCGTCGGTCGTGCACCTCATCATCGGTCAGGCTGTGACGCAGGCTGTGGTCGGTACTGAGCTGCCACTGGCTGCCATCCACCTCTTCTTGCTTCCAGCTCCAGCGCGGGTTCAGCGACACCGCGCGGTCCAGCGAGGTCTCCCGCTTGTCGGTGCGCACCCGCTGCACCAGGCTCTGCGCGCCTTCCGCCCGATCTTGCAGATACGTTGCGGGCCAGACCCCATCTTCATGGCTCAACACCAACCCCAAACCCCACTGCGCTGTGCCCCAACGGTCGCCCAGGTTCAGGCCCGCGGACAGCAGCGGGCGCCCTTGCTGCGCGCCCGCGTTGAGCTTGACGTCGCGGGTGGCCAGCGCCGGCGCACGGCGCGTCACGATGTTGATGCTGCCCGCAATCGCCTGGGCCGTCTGCACCGAGCCGCCGCGCACGATCTCGATGCGCTCGATGCTGTCCAGGGGAATGCTCTCCAGCGCAAAGCCGCGGGGCACCGGGTCGCCGTTGAGCATGAGCTGGGTATAGCCCTGGCCCAAGCCACCGAGCTTGACCTCCAGGCCCGTGCCGCGGCCCTCCACCGTCAGGCCAGGCACGCGGCGCAAGGCATCGGCCAGGCCGCTTTGGCCGTGGCTCAGCAGTTCATCTCGCCCCACCACTTGGCGCCCAGCGATGTCGGCGCGGCGCTGCTGCTCAGGGCTGGAGCGCACCTCCACCCGCTCCACCGCGGGCGCGGTCGCTGTGGCCGGCGTCTGCGCCAGCACGCTCAGGCCCGGGCTCAGCAGGGCGCAGCCGCAAAGTCGCGACCAAACGATCGCACGCTGTGTTCTTTTCATGGTGTTGTCCTCCTCGACATGGCCGGCCATTTCATCCACACTGCGGCGCACTGTCAATCTTGATCAACCTAATCAACCTATGGCACCACCGCCCCCACCTCGCTCCACGGGCCGCCTGCACACGGCCGACGAAGCCTGTGCCTTGCTGGGCGTGCGCAAGGCCACGCTCTACGCCTATGTCAGTCGAGGCCTGCTGACGGCGCTGCCAGACCCCGACCACCCCAAGCAAAGCCGCTACCTGGCCTATGAGATCGAGCTGATGCTGCGCCAGCGCACCGAGCGCCGGCGCCCGCCGCCGGAGCCGCAGGCCGCGCTGCTGGACGGCTGGCCCTTGATCGACACCCAGCTCACCGGCATCGTGGACGGCCGCCTGGTGATGCGCGGCCATGATCTGCTGCAGTGGTCGCAGCACGCCAGCTTGGAAGACACCGCGGCCCTGCTGTGGCAGGTGCCACTAGAGGCCGCGTTTTCACCGCCCGCGCCCCGCGTCAGCGCGGAATGGCTGAGCTTGGCCGAGCAGCTGCGCCACAGCCCCGCGCAACACCGTGCGGCCACGCTGTGGAGCTTGGCCATGCCGCAGTTGGAGGGCGGCCATTGGCTGCAGGGCGAGGCCCTGGCCAAAGCCTTGGGCGAGCACCTGCGCCTGGGCGTGGCCTGCTTTTTGGGCCAGGCGCCGTCCTCGGCCCCCCTGCACCTGCAAGTGGCACAGGCCTGGAAGGTGCCCAAAGCCCACCACGACAAACTGCGTCAAGCCATGGTGCTGATGTGCGACAACGTGACCAACCTGATGTCTTTGTCGGCACGCATGTTGGCCTCGGTGCAAGGCTCGTTGGGGGCCTGCGTGCTGACGGCCATGAGCTTTGGCTTTGTGCGCTTCAGCGGTGGTGAGTTCGAGGCGGTGGAAGCGCTGTTCGATGAGATCGTGGCCAGTGGCCATGCCGCTGCGGTGGCCGCCTCTCGGCGCGCTCGGGGTGATACGCTGCCGGGTTTCAACCACGAATACTTTGCCTCGGGGGACCCGCGTGGCGCCGGCCTCTTGGCCCTGGCCACGGCCGCGGGCTCACCGGCGGCAACCTGGGCTCAGCACATGAGTGCCGAGCACCCGATGCAGCCCTCGCTCGACTGGGGCGCAGTCGCGCTGCGCCGGGCCCTCAAAGCGCCCCGAGACGGCGCCTTGAGCCTGTGCCACATGAGCCGCACAGCCGGCTCTTTGGCGCAGGCACTGGAGCAACGAGGTGTGGGGCAACGCATGTGGGTGCAGTCTCGCTATTTGGGGCCGCTCCCCAGCAGCACTGCAGCGTGATCAGCCCAGCGCCTGCCGGTCTGACTCACACCACTGCCGCTCGTCGGCGGGAGTCAGGGCATACCAACGCAGGGCCTCTTGGCGGCTGCTCTCAAAGCCGGCGGTGTCGCTCGCGGCGCGGTAGGCCTGGGCTTGGGCGGCAAAGGCGAAGAAGCGCTCAAACGGCGGTGCGTCATTGGCCTGGCACAGCGCCGCGCAACGTTGGGCAGCCACCAAGGCGTCGCGAGACCGCCCCGCCTTGAGCAAGCTGCAGGACAGCCGGTACTCGGCGCGCTCTTCTTGCAGCCAGGTGCCCGCCAAGCGCCACGCCATCAAGCCACCTTGCGCCGCCTGCACCATGGCCGCGGACTCTGCAGGGCTGCGGCTGGGCAGCTCTTCGAGTTCAGCGGCCAGGTTGTTGCCCGCCACCGCCAAGGCGCGCCACACCGGCGCCTCATGCGGCCATTGCGTCAGGCCGTCTTCGTCCTCCACCTCTTCGACCGCCATGCCGTAGGCCGTGACAGCGCGTGCCAGCTCTTTGCGGCCGGTCATGGCTGCAGCGGCATAGGCCAAAGCGGTGACCACTTGCGGGCTGGAGAGGCCCCTCAGCGCGTCGCTGCGGCCTTCACACCATTGCAGCGCCGCCACATGGCAGGCCAGCGCGTCTTGCAAGCTGGGGCCACCATCCCAGGCCGGCAAGGCCGCCCAGGTGCGCAACTGCGCCACGCCCTCGGCCCAACGGCCCAGATGCTCGCCCCACAAGTGGGCGGTCAAGCGCAGCAAGGCCAGCACATCGGCCGGCTGCGTGGCCAAGGCAGCGCCCTTGAGGCTCAAGCGCTGCGCAACACCTTCGGGGTCGACCGTGTGCTCACTCCACGCGGCATCGATGAAGGCTTGAAACCCTGACATGACAGATGGTGCTCCTTGGGGACACTGATACGGCACCTCACTGTAAGCGCAATATCTCGGGTGTCCGCTCCTCGGCAACCCTGCATGGGCTGGCTATTGACAGGCCGCCGTATTCACCGTGATTTTTGTCATTTGGCCAAAGCCGTTGCCGGTGGTGCAGGTGAAGTTGCAGCCCGATGGCCAATGATCCCAGTACATCGTGCCGCCCGGCACGTTGCCCGAGATGTTGTAGTAGACCAGGGCGTTTTGATTCGCATAGCCCTGGCCCTTGAAGGCGGTCGATTGGTTCAGTCCCGCGAAGCAAGAGAGGTTGTACGCCAAGGTCTGAACCGGCACGTCTTGCAGGCAAATCGTGCCGGTGCCGTTGGCATCCAAGCTCGATGTGCAGCCGTTGGCCGTCTTGGTGCCACCAGGCCCCAACAAGGCCGCCGCACTGTGCACCATCGCAATCTTGGAGCGCGCGTCGGCCAAATGGCCGTGAAACGCGGCAATCTGCGCGCTGCTGCGCAAGTCCATGAACTTGGGCAAGGCCACCGCCGCCAAAACGCCGAGGATCACCACCACGGTGATCAACTCAATGAGGGTAAAACCCCGCCCGTGGCGCCTGCTGGCCCGCCAAAGCGCGGAGGTGGAAAGACCGGTATGCATGTTGTCGGTGGGCCGTCCCTGTCGCAGGGCCGTCGCGATGGTGTCAGGGCCAGGGGGTCACTGGCAGGACGAGGAGGTCACGGTGATCTTGCTCATCTGGTTCAAGCCATTGCCCGCGGTGCAGGTGAAGGTGCAGCCCGAGGCCGTATGGGTCCAGTAGTTCGATCCCCCGGGCGTATCGCCTTGGGTGTGATAGGTGGCCGTGGAGTTCTGGCCTGCGGTGTAAGGGCCTTTGAACATGGTGGCTTGGCCCATGCCGGTGTGGCAGCTCATGTTGTAGGCCACGGTGTGCACGGCCAGGTCTTGCAGGCAAATGGTGCCGTTGCCGTTGGCGTCCAGGCTGGAGGTGCAGCCATGCGACGTCTTGGTGCCTCCCGGCCCCAAGAGCGCGGCCATGCCATAGACCAAAAACATCTTGGAGCGCGCATCCGCCAAGCCGCCATGGAAAACAGCCACCTGTGCACTGCCCTTGAGGTCGATGAATCGCGGCAAGGCCACGGCCGACAAAGAGCCCAGGATCACCACCACGGTGATCAGTTCGATCAGGGTGAAGCCACGCTGGCGCAGGGCACCGGCGCGGCCGAGCTTGGACAAGGACGGACGTGGAGACATGCAGTGACCTTCGGCGGATTGGGCCGCAACTTAAAGCGCCCACCCCCAATACCCTGCTGCGTTCCGGTCAAGCTGGCACTTTTCAACACTTTGCCGCCGCCCGGACGACGTAGCGGCCAGGGCCTACGAGCAGAACTTAGATCTTCCGCTCCCAACTCAAGCGCAGCGAGGGCCGGGTTTGCGTGCGCTGATCCAAGCGGGTGCTGCCCGTGGCCTGGGCCACGCTGATGCGCTCCTGCTCGTCGCGGGCCAGCCATTGCGACAGGGCCATGCGCCAGGTCGACTGCGGGGTCTGGCGCCAAGCCCCGAACACATCCACCGAGCGCTGCGCCCCAAAGCCCAGCACCCTGCCGCTGGGTTGGGCAGCGCTGCTGCTGCCCTGGGCCTGCACGTTCACCCCGCCGCTCAGCGCCCCATCCTTGGGCCGATAGTCCAGCCCCAGGTTCACGGCCCACGGGGGCTGGGCCGGCAGGCGCCCGCCAGCCAGCGCCACATCCAGCAGGCGAGAGCGGTTCAGCGTCAGCCCACCGCGCAGCTCCAGCGCCGGGCCGTCAGGCCACCAGCGCTGCAGCGGGCCATTGGCCTCCAGCCCCAGGCTGAAGACCTCGGCGCGGCCAAAGTTGGCGCGGCGCAGCACCCAGGTCGTGGTGCCCGGCAGTTGGGTGGAGGGCTCGGCCAGCAGCTCGTCCAGCACCACGTTGTCGATGCGCTTCACCCCCGCATTCACCGTGAGCTGGGCGCCGGGGCCGAGTGGATGCTCCCAAGCCCCATCCAAGCTCCAGGCCAATTCCGGCTTCAAGGCCGGGTTGCCCTGGTTGGTGGGGGTGACGGCACTGTTTTCATTGGCCACGTAGCGGCGCGGCGTCAGTTCACGCGCATTGGGCAGGCGATAGCTGCGGCTCACGCCCAGCTTGAACTGGTCTTTGCTGTCCGGCACGGCCCACACCGCCTGCAGCACCGGGCTCCAGACCGAGTGCGACTGGCGCACCGACGCCACCGCCGTGTCCGCGAGGCTCAGGTTGCGCTGCTCACTCTGGCTGACCGTGCGCAAGCCCTCCCAGCGCAGGCCCACCGAGGCCGTCCAGGCGGGGCTCAACACCCAATCGTCTTGAGCAAAAAGGGCGATGCGCTGCACCCGGGCGTCATAGATCTCATCCAGGTTTTCCGGCAGCCAGCCGCCGGGCAAGGCTTGCTCGCGCTGAATGCGGTCTTCTTGGCGCTGGGCGCGCTCCAGGTTGGCGCCCAGCGCCAGCGTGTGCGCCTCGCCCAGCGGCTGCTGCCACTTGGCCGAGGCACTCCAAGATTGGTCCACCGCCAAAGAGTCCACATGCGTCTCGCGCACGCGCAGGCCGGCGGCGTTGTCGCCCACAAAGTCGGCCACTTGATTGCGCCGCACGCCGGTGTAGAGCAGGCTCGCGTCCCAGAGGCTGCCGTCGGCCTGCTTGAGCTGCCAGCTCAGGCGGCTGCGCAGCATCACGCTGCGAGGCTCCAGCACCAGTTGGTTTCGGCTCAGTTGCGGTGGCGGTCCTTGCTCGGCAAAGCGCTGGTCGATGGAACCCCCAGGGGTTTGAAACACGCGCAGCAGGTGATCGGTGCTGAGCTGTTGGCCCTCGCCCAAACGCCAGGCCAGGCGCGGGGCCAGCGTCAGGCTCTGGTCGCGGCCGCTCTCTTGCTTGTCGGTCACATAGGACTGGGTCAGTTGGCCCTGCGCATCGCGGCTTTGCACCACCATGCTGACCGGCCAGCGCAGCGGCTCATGGGCCAAGCCCAGGTTCAGGCCCCAGCTCAGGTCGCCGTCTTTGTCGCCCAGGCTCAGGTCGGCCGAGGCCCGCGCGCGGCCCTCATAGGCCCCTGTGCCCAGCTTCAGCTCGCGCTGAGCCCAGCGTGGGGCTCGGCGAGTCACGATGTTGATGCTGCCCGCCACGCCTTGCGCGCTCCACTCGGCACTGCCGCCGCGCAGGATCTCCACGCGCTCAATCAACTCGGGCGACAACTGCTCCACGGCAAAGCCTTTGGGCACCGGCTCACCATTGAGCAAGATCTGCGTGTAGCCCCCGCCCAAGCCTGCCAGCGTCAGCTCGGCGCGGCCCGAAGAGCCCAGCACGGTGATGCCCGGCACGCGCCGCAAGGCGTCGAGCAATTGGGTGTCGCCATGGCGCAGCAGCTCCTCGCGGCTGACCACCCGCTTGCCCGCGATGTCCGCGCGCTGCGCCTGTTGCGCGTCACTGCGCACCTCCACCGTTTGCGTAGGGTTTGCAGCGGCCTCTTGGGCCCAGCCGCCGGCGGGTGTGGTGGCGGCAGCCATCAGCAGCGCGGCCTTCTGGGCAGCGCCTCCTCTTAAGCCTGTCATGAACAGCTCCCAACGATATAGCCCAGCATCTATGGCTGGTGGGCGCACTATATCGACGGCGTGTCGTGGCTTGGCCTAGGGCAAGACCTATACGTATGCCCTAGAACACAAGGCTTAGACCAGCTTCAGATCCAAGGCCGGCGTGTCCGCAAAAACACGGGCCAGTTGAGTGGGGCTCAGGCCGTATTGGCGGGCCCAAAGCCCCGCCAACATCGCGCGGTAGTTGCTCAGCACCGGCATGTCGCGGCCTTGGTGCAAGGTTTGGGGGGTCAGGGCCACTTGCTCACCGGCCATCTTGCCGCCTTGGAGCCCGCCGCCCAGCACCCAATAGACCGTGCCGTGGCCGTGGTCGGTGCCGCGCGTGCCGTTTTCGCGGAAGGTGCGGCCGAACTCGCTGGCCACCACCACCACCGTGTTCTCCCACTGCGAGCCCAGTGCTTTGGACAAGCTCACCATGCCGCGCGAGAGCTCGCCCAGCTTGGTGGCCAAGGTGCCAGTGGCGCCGCCTTGGTTGGCATGGGTGTCCCAGCCGCCGATGTCCACAAAGCCCAAGGCCACGCGCTCGCGCATCAGGGTGCCGATGCGGTGGGCCTCGGCCTCAAAGCCCGCGGCAGGCATGGCGCCGCGGCTGGCGGCAGACTCTTGGCCCAGCTCTTTCATCACCTCGCGGCGCGTCTCAAAGCCATCGGTCACCGCAGGCCCAAGGCGGGTGCCGCCGTACATCTGCTCGATCAGCCGGGCCTGCGCTTCGTTCACGCCCAAGCCTTGCAGATTGCGCAGTGGGTGGTTGGCCGTGGGCTGCGCACCCTGGAACGACAAAGGCAAGCCGGGGGTGAAGGCCAGCACCTCGCGGCCGGCCGGCTCACGCGAGCTGGCGCCCAGCACCGCCGCCAGCCGGTTGATGAAGCCACTGCGATAGTTGCGGCCAGGGCCCTCGCCCTGGCCCAGCTCAAAGCTGTCTTGGGTCTCAAAGTGGCTGCGGCTCAGGTCGGCACTGCCCGCAAAGGGCACAAAAGCCAGTTGGCGGGCTTGCCACAGCGGCGCCAGCGCAGGCACCGCCGCCGGGGCCAAGGCCCAGTCGCTGTCCAGCGCTAGGCTGCCGGTCTCGCTGCCATCGGGCTTGGCCAGGGCCGTGGTGGGCCGGCTGCTGTAGTACAGCTCGCTGCCGGTGGGCGCCAGCAGGCCGTGCGCGTCATAAGCGCCGCGCAAAAACACCAGCAAGAAGCGGGGCAGGCTGGCGGGCGCCGCCCACAAGCGGGTGGAGAGCACTGGCAGCGCTGAGGCCGCGCCCCAGGCTGCGGCTTGGCGCAGCCACAAGCGGCGCGCAGGGTCTTGAAGCAGAGAAGGTGAATCGCTCATCTCAGCGCATCATGAATTCAGGCGAAGACAGCCACAGCGCAGCAGCATCGCGCGGGTTGGCCGCGCTCAGCACCGCTTGGCGCGTGGCCTCGGAGGCTGCGGGCAGCCACAGCTCGCGCACCGTGTCGTGGGGCCAGCGGGGGGCGGGCGGGCGCGGCGCGGCGGGGTCGGCCGGGCTGCCCTCGGGCCGGAACAAATTGGCCTGCGGCGCGGCCAACACCCGCGCCAGCTCAAAGCGCGTCACCATCTGGCCAGGCGCCTCCCAGGCGCTGCCCTCCAGCGGGTAGCCGTCCGGGGTTTGGCGGTCAAAGGGCTGTTGGCCCAAGCGTTCCATCCAGCGCAGCACGGGCATGGGGTTGATGATGGGCACGTCCTCGTACAGCAGGCGCATGGCCGACATCACCCACTGCTGCGGCGTCTTGAACTGCTGGCCCAAGCTGGCAATCAACTCGTCCGAGGCCAGCAGCTCCTGCATCACCTCGGCGATCAGGCCACGGCTCAGCATGTAGCGGCGCACCAGGCGCTCGACCAAGGCCGGCGAAGGCTTGTCGCCCACCCAATACACCGCCAAGCGCTGGCAGAGATGGCGGGCGGTCTCGGGGTGAGCGGCCAGGTGGTCGAGCACCCACTCCAGGCGCTCCCGGCCACTGCCCGGCAGCTCTTTGCCCAACAAGGTTTGCGGCGAAGCATCGTGCCGCGCGGGGTGGAACTCCATCAGCCCATCCAGCGCATACGTAGCTTGATGCTCGGGCTTGAGCTTGGGCACCTCGCCCGTCATGTTCACGCCAAAGCCCGTCAGCACCCGCGCCATGGCCTGCACATCGGCCTGGGTGTAGCCGCCGTCCACACCCAAGGTGTGCAGCTCCAGCAGCTCGCGCGCCAGGTTCTCGTTGATGCGGCCCACAGCGTTGGCCTGGTTGTCCAGGTAGAGCAGCATGGCCGGGTGCTTGACGGCAAAGCCCAGCAGGTCTCTGAAGCGGCCCAGCGCCAGCGCGGTCAACTGCTGCGAGTAGTCGGCCATCATGGGCCGCAACTGGTTTTTGAAGCGGTGGACGCTGAAGTGGTTGAACCAGAACCAGCCCATCTGCTGCTGCACCTGGCGCTCGCCATACAAGCCTTGCCAAATCAGCTCAAACTGCGCGTGACGACTCTCGGCCGTCAGGCGGTCTTGAAAGGCGCGGTTCTGCTTGTTCTTTTCGTCGGGGTCGGATTGCTGGTTGGCCAGGCGCTGCTGGGCGGTGGTGCTTTGCAGCAGCGCCGCCATCGCGGGTGTGCCCAGCGCCAGCGTGCGCTCGGGCAAGCTGCTGGGCAGCGCCGGGGGCCAGGGTGCGGGGGCTAACTCTCGCGCCAGCCATGCGGCGGGGCCGAGTGACTCCAGCGCTTGCACACTGCCGGCCGTCGGCCCCCAACTCAGCCGCGCCAGCCAGCGTGCGCGCAGCAGCGGGCTGGGCAAATGAAGACGGCTTTGGGCCAAGGCCCGGCCACCCAGCCACAGGCTGGGCAGTGCGGCGCACAGGGCGCGGCGGCCTGGGCTGAAGCGCAAGCGATCAGTCATTGAACACCGACAAATCGTCGCCCAAGCGCAAGGCTTGCGCAGCGCGGGCCAAGACCATGCCTTTGGCGGCCGCTGCGTCCATCACCATCTCCCAGTCTTGCTTCAAGGTGCTGAGGTCTGGCGTTAAGTGGCCTTCCAGCGCGCTGCTGAGCGGGGCGATCTGCACGCCCCACTGGCTGGCCAGCACTTGGCGGTCTTGGGCATAGCCTTTCACCAAGTTGGCCACCACGTGCGCGGGCACCTGCATGCGGCCTCTGAAGCTGGGCTTGAGCTTGGACAGCTCGGTCAACTCGTCCACCACCTTGGCGGCCTGTTCACGGCGGTAGAAATTGTTGAGCAAGCGTTTGATGAACAGCAGGTTGCCCGAGACGCTGGGGTTGCTTTCCCAGCCTTTGCGGCGGCACTCGGCGAGCGGGATCTTCAGGCCCAAGACCTGCGCAAAGTCTTGCACGATGTCGCCACCAGCCAGCACCTCGCGGTCATAGAGCCGCACCGTGACCTGGCCCGCCCCAAACTGCTGCGCCCAGGGCTGCACCACTTTGTGCAAGGGCTTGTGGTTGTAGTGGCAGAAGGTCTCGAAGCCCATCGACGACTGCGAGGCCTGCACATTCTGTTGATACCAACTGGCGAGGTACGCCACATGCTCGCGCAGGTAGAACACCACCTGCACCTCGTGGCCCTTCAGCGTCTCGGCCAGCAAGGCCAGGGGCTTGGGGCCAATGCCATGCAGGCTCTCGGAGGTGATGACCACCTTGTCCGCGTGGCGGATTTCCTCGGCCAAGGCCTGCAAGACATCAGGCTGGCCGGCAGGTGCCTTGCCTTTGAGCCGCTCGGTCACACCATGGTGGGCGGCGCCCACGCGGCCCGCGCTGGGGTAGAGCACGCCCTCGCGCTCCAGCAGCAGCGCCGCGTTCATGGCCATGAAGTCTTGCAGCGACGAGGTGCCCGTCTTGTTCAGCCCGACATGAAGAAAAACCTGTGCCACGCGGTGTCCTTATCGCTTGCGCTTGCTCTTGCTGGCAGTTTTGCTGCTGGGCTTGGCGGAGGTCTTGGCGGGCACGGGCTCGGCCGGTGCGGGGGCCGCAGCCTCGGGCTCTGCCGCCACAGGCTCAGGGGCGGCCTCGGCCGCAGCCGGCACGGGCTCAGCGGCCGGGGCTGCTTCAGGCTCGGCGGCAGGCTGGGCCGCCAGCACAGCCAGCGGCACTTCCACACGCTCAGCCACGGGGGTAGCCGCCGGCGCTGCTGCCGGCGCCGCGCTCGCGGCAGTCTCATTGCCCTTGGGCGTCAAAAACAGCACGCGGCGCAGGTCGGGCTTGTTGGGGGCGCGGCGCGCATGGAAGCGGCCCAGCGAGGGCACGGCCACCGTGCCCACATCCACCGCGTCCACCTGTTCGCGCAGCATGCCGAAGGCTTCGCGCAGAGCTTGGCCCAGCAAACGGGCATCCAAGGGCTGGCCGACCCACTCAGGGTGCGCCTGAACCACGGCTTGAGCCAGGTCTACGGGCGTCCAGGTGGCTTTGGCGACGCCGGGCTTGTGGTTGTCGAGGGGGTTGTTGTTGTTCATGGTGTTACTGCGTAGCTGGCAATGTCTTGTGCGTAGAGCCGCTCCAGGCGGGCACGCGCTTCTGGGGTGATCAAATCTTTGGGCCAGGGGCCTTTTTGGGCGTGCTCGCGGGTGAGCACCGCGCGGTAGGAGTCGCCGCCATGCGCCACGCTGTGCGGCACACGGGTGGCTTGTAGCTCATGCACCCAGGACAGCGCCTTGAAGTCGGTCTCAGGCATGCCCATCATGCGCTCGAAATGATTCAGCTCTGTGAAGAGATCTTTCCGGCTTGCATTGATGATGAAGTCCGGCCGCTTCAGGTCTTCAATCAGGTGGCGCTGGCGCTTGTGGTGCGGGTCGCAGCGGTCCAGGTCTTCCATCTCCAAAAAGTCGATAAAGCGCTCGAAGGACAAGCCGTCCACATCGGTGTCGATGCCGAGCTTCTCGCGGATGGTGTCGCGCGCATAGCTCAGGCCCAGTGCATGGCGAAAGCTGGAGCCCGCGCGGTCCACCGGGTCGCGCACCACGCGCAGCAGGGTCACGTCGTCTGGGCCCAGCTCTTCACGCGCCTGCAAGTAATCTTCGCGGGCATAGTATTTGTTGATGCGGTAGTGGTGCGGCCACTCTGAAAACTCCCGCGCCTGCGCGGCCAGGCCCAGGGTGTGCAAGAACCAGATCACCACGGTGGAGCACGCCGACTTGGCCGAGAACAGCACAACAAATTTGCGCTCGGGGTGGATCAGCGGCCGCTCTACGGTGCGCAGGGCTTTGCGCCAAGCCTTGGCCGCATGGTCGGCCGCCTCGGGCTCAAAAATCCAGCGCAGCGGCGCATCCGCCGGGGCGTCGGGCGGCGTGGGCCGGGGCTTGAAGCGGCCCAGGCCCGGCACCTCGGTGGGCCCGCCCGCGTGGCTGGCCAGTTGTTGGCGCAGTGCGGCCATGGCGGCGCGCACAATTTTTTCGTCTCGGGCGGCGTGAGTGGGCTGGTGTTCGCCCAAAGCCTGCCCCCCCTGTCCATAGACGAAGGACATCAGTTCATCGAATCGCATATGTGGCAGCATACCGTGCCCCGAGGAGGGGGCAATCCCTGTGATGACACTCCCCAAAATGTTGATGATCGGCCATAGCCACTTGGCCGCCCTTGAGACCGCGCAGATGCAGCGCCGCGCCAGTGGCGCCACCAGCCTGCCGATCACCGTGGTGCAGTTGCGCAAGCCTGCCTACCGCATGACGCCCGATGTGCCGCCCACCTCACCCGAGGCCTTCAGCCCCGCGGTGCGCGAGCTGGTGGAGAAGCTGCAGCCCGAGCTGATCGTCTCGGTGGTGGCGGGCAATGCCCACACCGTGCTGAGCCTGATCGAGCACCCGGTGCCTTTTGATTTTGTGATGGAGCCGCACGCGGCACTGGACGAGAGCCGGCAACTGCTACCGCTCTCTTTGGTGCGCACACTGCTAGAAGGCCAAATGCGCATGGGCCTGCGCGTGATGCGCGCGCTCAGCCACCTGGCCAAGGTGCCGGTGGTGCATTTGGCCGCGCCGCCGCCCATTCCCTCAGAGGCACACATCCGCACTCACCCCGAGGCCTTTGCCGAGGCGCTGGCCGAGGGCAAGGTCACCCCCGCCGCCATCCGCTTGAAGCTGTGGCATCTGCACGAACAGCGCGTGGCCGAGCACTGCCGCGAGCTGGGCTTTGCCCAGTTGCCGGTGCCCGAGGGCACGCAAGACGAGCACGGCTTTTTGCGCCCCGAGGGCTGGAACCTCGACCCCGCCCATGCCAACGCCTGGTATGGCGAGCGCGTCTTGCAACAGCTAGAAGCCCACGCCGCCGCCTTGGCCAACCCCGCCGCCCAAAGAGCCCCCACATGAAGCGCCACCCCTACGACGGCCTGCCCCGCTATGCCAACTGGCGCCGCGCCCTGGTGGGCGTGCCGCCCGCGGACGTAGACCCGGTCGTCAGCTTTCCCTTCAAGCTCAGCGCCACCGACCGCATTGCCACCGCCGGAAGCTGCTTTGCCCAGCACATTGCGCGCCACCTGCGCCGCCGGGGCTACAACTACTTCTGCACCGAAGCGGCCCACCCCATGCTCAGTGCAGAGCAGGCCCAGCAGTACAACTACGGCACCTTCAGCGCCCGCTACGGCAACCTCTACACCGCGCGCCAACTGCTGCAGCTCTTCCAGCGCGCGCATGGCCAATTCAGCCCCGCTGATGAGGCCTGGCAAGAGGCCGACGGCACCTGGCTGGACCCGCTGCGCCCGCAGATCCAGCCCGGCGGGTTTGCCTCCCTGCGCGAGCTGCAAGCCGACCGCCGCGCCCACCTGGCCGCCGTGCGCAAGCTCTTTGCTGAGCTGGATGTGTTCATCTTCACCTTAGGCCTGACCGAGACCTGGCGCGCCCGAAGCGACGGCACCGTCTACCCGGTCTGCCCCGGTGTCTCTGGCGGCGTGTTCAGTGCCGAGCAGCATGAGTTTCACAACTACACCCACGAGGAAGTGGTGGCCGACATGCTGGCCTTTATCGACGCCCTGCGCAGCGTCAACCCACGTGCTCGCGTGATCCTGACGGTCTCTCCCGTGCCGCTGATGGCCACCGCCGAAGACCGGCATGTGCTGGTCTCCACCACACTGAGCAAGGCCGTGCTGCGTGTCGCTTGCGACAGCATCATCAAAGCGCGTGAAGAGGTGGCGTATTTCCCCTCCTACGAGATCATCACCGGCGCTTACACTCGCGGCAGCTATTACGCGGACGATCTGCGCTCTGTCACCGAGCCCGGTGTAGCGCACGTGATGAAGCTCTTCTTGAAGCACGCCACTGACCGCCCCGCACAGCAAGCCCCCGTGCCCGCCCAAAACCCCGCCCCCGCCCAAAGCGACGCCCACCTGGCCCGCTCTGCGCACTTGGTCGAGGTGAACTGCGACGAAACCGCATTGGACGACGGCACCGACTGAACCGCCGATCTTTGTAGTTTGAAGATGTCCGTCCCTCTCTTTGCCGCTGCTGCCGACTATCGGCTGGACCACTTCCTGGCCAGCCGCAAGGGCGCCGCGCACATCGTGGCCCCTGCCGATGTGCTGCAGCACCTGCGTGCCAAGGCGCCTGCAGACGCCGGCTGGAGCAGCGCCACCACGCTGGACGACATCCCCAAAGGCAAAAAGCGCCTCTTCCTCTACGACCCCCAGGACGAGGCCGCGCTGCTGAACACCGCGCGCCAGCGCTACCCGCAGATGGACGTGCTGGGCGTGCTGCACCATGTCATCCCGCGCTTGGCCTGCTCCCCCAAGGGGCGGCAGGGCGAGCTGGCGGCCAAGCCCCAAGGCGCGCCCCAACAGCACTTTGCCGTGGTGTGCACGCCGCGCACCGGCAGCACCTTTTACTGCGAGCTGCTGCAGGCCGGTGGCCTGGGCGCACCGCGCGAGCACCTGCGCCCGCCGCTCGTGCATGTGCTGCGCCAGGCGGGCGTGTCGCGCGAACAGGTGTTTGACGAAGTGCTCTCTTGTGGCCATGTGGGTGGCCTGTTTGGCACCAAGATCATCTCGGAGTTCTTGTTCGACGCGGTGGGCCAAGCCAAAGCCGCCGACACCCTGGCCTGCCTGCACGAGCGCGGCTTTCAATTCATCCACCTCAGCCGCGACCTGGCCGAGCAAGCCGTCTCCAAGTATGTGGCGGGCCACACCGACCTGTGGCATGTCCACGGCCAAGTGCGCAGCCAGCACCAAGCCCTCATCGCCCAAGTGCCCTACGACCAAGCCGCACTGCACCAGCACTACCGCCGCGCCAAGGCTGAAACCGATGCCCTGAACGAGGCCCTGTCCCGCTTGCCCGCCACGGCCGTGCTGGCCGCCCGCTACGAAGACTTCACCACCGAGCCCTTAGCCGCGCTGCAACAAGCGGCCAGCACCTTGGGCCGAACCGCGGCGCTGGCCCGCGTAGACTTCAGCACCCTACCCGCCAGACTGTCGGCCGCGGCACCATCCATGCAAGCCATGGCCCAGCGCCTGCGAGAAGAGATCTAGGCCTGCTAACACGACCCCCACATTCACCACACTGAGGAGCACCATGAACGCCACCAACACCACCACCCGCCTGACCCTGCTGGCCGCCGCCCTGTGCGCCGGCCTGGCCGCCAGCGCCCCCGCCAGCGCCCAAACCGCAGGCACCATCAAGAACAGCGGCTCCGTGGGCGCGGTGTTCACCATCAGCACGGCGCAGACCTACTACTACGCCACCCGCGCGTTCAAGGCCAAGCAAGACGCGCTGTGCCAAGTCACCAGCAGCGTGCAAGTGCTGGACACCACCCCGCCCCTGGCCGGCTCCACCACCGCCTTTATGCGCGTGGCCGCTAACCGCAGCGGTGTGGACAGCGACGACGGCATCCTGCGCCACTTCCTGACCAGCCACGGCATTTCCGGCTACCAGCCCACCGTGACCCGCACCGCCCTGATGCCCATCACCGCCGGCCAAACCGTGCAGTTCGGCGTCTCGCTGGGCGGCGCCACCGCCTGGGAAGGCGCGTCGATGACGGTGCAGACGACGTATCTTTGCTATTGAGCGGCCTGCGAGTCAGGCGGGCGGATTACAAGGAGCCTGTGCGCCTTGTCCGCGCCGAGCTCAAGGTCTGCTCAAAGCGCTGCAAGCTCTGCTCAAACGGCGGTGGGTCGACCTTGACGTCATCGGGCGCGGTTTGCTTGTCAAAGCTGCGCATGTTCAGAGAGATGTGGGGCAAGACCTGTGAGCCCGGCACGCCACCCACGCCTGCATAGACGCTGTAGCCTGGTGCACCCTCTGCGGTGGAGATGCCCCCCAACAAGCCGCCTCGCGCACCAATCTTGACGGACTTTGGCCCCAGCACCTTGAGCTTTCGGCCGTAGCTGTTGCCGATCACGGCCGAGACCGTGGCACGCGCAGTCGCTTCAATCAGCGGGTCGTTGGGCTCGTCATTGCGCTCGCCTACGATGCCTGTGCTCAAGGTGTAGATCACCCCAGGGCTGTCGGCATAGCGGAACGACACATCGGCATTGAAAGGCCCCTTGCCATCATCCGCAATAAAGCCATGCGGAATGCAAACGCCCGCCTTGTTGGGCACTTGGTAGAGCGAGCGGGGCTCAAAGCGACTGAGCAAATCTTTGAAGGCGACCACCCGTTGCTCAAACGGCGCCTCTCCTTCACCACCGGTGGACATGAACTGAAAGGCATAGCCGCCGCGCAGCAGAAACGCGTACAGCGTGGGGCCTGCGATGTAGCCCGTGCTGTCGGGCAAACCCCAGTCGGTGGGGTGCCAGTCTTTGTCGAGGTTTTGTTTGCGGAGTTTGTACTCCTCCGCCGAGGCTCTGAACTTAGCGATATTCTTCTGACGATACGCCTGCCACTCCGCATCCGAAATATCCTGTGGGCCGGTAGTTCTTTTTTCAAGCGATTGAGCTACCGACAGGTCGCCTCGGATGTTTTCATCAAAGTCCTGCAGCGCGATGTGCTTATCGTCATCGACGGAACCCTGCATATCCAAGATGGTTTTCTGATTGGCCCCCGCAATCACCACCACGGCCACATTGCCTATTTGAATGCCGTCATGCGCACCACGCAGTAGGCGAGAAAAGCCCAAAATTTGTTCGTTGCTTCGTCCCCTGGGAAGACCCCAAGCCAGCTCAACCTTGCTGCCCACCTCAAACACCACACGCCCCAAGCACTCGCTGCGCACATCTGCAGCAGGCACATAGGTGGGGTGGTAGGCCTCTGCAATGTCTTGCGGTGATGGGCCGCGCGGCTGAAGCTGAGCCTCACTGGGGCTGCAAGCAGCCAGGCCAGCCAAGGCTCCCGCACAGAGCCAGCGAGCTAAAGAAGCATCGGTCCAGGCAAGGGCAAACGCTCGATCATCCATGCTCAAGGCTGCGCGCTAGAGAACCGTCGCCCGCCATGCAGTTACAACATCCACAACGGCTCACTCGCGAAACTTAGCAAAGGAGTCCACCACCGGCCGACGAGTATCAATAGCCTCGTCACGTGGGCGCAGCGACTTCGCGATAGCTACTGCCAGCTTGAAGGCCTCCTGCAC
>NZ_JAGQDG010000002.1 GCF_018069865.1 Ideonella paludis | reverse complement strand
CGTACAGCAGGGCCAGCGCCATGATGCGCACCCAGCCTTGCCCGTACGGCGCCACGAACAGCGGCAGGGCCATCAGGGCCACCGCCGCCAGCAGGAAGACGATGATCTTCTGGTTGTTGTTTGTCATAGGTTTCTCCAGATCAAGCTCTATCTGCAACGCGCTCGCCCATCAGGCCCGAGGGGCGCAGGGTCAGCACGAGGATGAGCACGAGGAAGGCGAAGATCTCGACGTAGTGGGAGCCGAAGACGCCCCCGGTGAGCTCGCCCAGGTAGCCCGCCCCCAGGGCTTCGATCAGGCCCAGCAGCACGCCACCGACCATGGCGCCCGTCAGGTTGCCGATGCCACCAAACACAGCCGCCGTGAAGGCCTTCAGGCCCGGCAGGAAGCCCATGGAGTGCTGGATGGTGCCGTAGTTGGCCGCCCACATGATGCCGGCGATGGCCGCCAGGGCCGCCCCGATGACGAAGGTCATGGAGATGATGTGGTCCGGGCGCACGCCCATCAAGCCGGCCACGCGCGGGTTCTCGGCGGTGGCGCGCATGGCGCGGCCGAGCTTGGTTTTATTGACCAGCCACAGCAAGGCAGCCAGCACCACCACGGTGGTCACCAGGATCAGCACCTGGGTCAGGGTGATGACGGGGCCGTCTTCCCAGAGGAAGAAGACTTCCGGGGGCAGCAGTTGGGGAAAGGGCTTGGGATTGGGCTTCCAGATGATCATGGCCAGGGTCTGCAGCAGCAGGCTCATGCCCATGGCGGTGATCAGCGGGGCTAGGCGCGGCGCGTTGCGCAGCGGCCGGTAGGCCACCTTCTCGATGGTGAAGTTCAGCAGCGAGCACACGATGATGGCCGCGACCGCCGAGATCAGCAGCAGCACCCAGCCCGGCCAGCCCGTGCCGGCCAAGGCTGTCACCACCGTCCACGACACCATGGCGCCCACCATCAGCACTTCGCCGTGCGCAAAGTTGATCAGGCTGATGATCCCGTACACCATCGTGTACCCCAACGCCACCAAGGCATACATGCTCCCCAGCACCAGGCCGTTGATGATCTGTTGTACGAATATGTCCATTGAGAACCCTTCAGTCGACGTGTTCGTCGCGATTGAAAACAGCAGGGCTTATGCACATGCCGTGCCATGCCGCTGACTGCACCGGGTTTGCACTAGGCATCGTGCCCGTCGCTGCGCTGCTTTCTACGGGCTTACCCTTGCTTTCGACCGCAAAACAGCCGGAATTTCGCTCAACGTGCCGCTCGCGCCGTGGAGGCTTTGGTGGGTCGACGTCGGCTTGGGCGGAAACTCGCCCACCCCCCAAACCGCTTGGTGCGGAAATCCGCACTCGGGTGCGGCCATGCGCTGGCGGGGCTTTGGGCTGGCCCCGAAATATCTGTGCCGCTTGCGCCCAAGCCTGCTGCGATGTTGGGCAAACTACGCGCCCTGATGGTGCATGCTTTGATTCTTCGCGCTCGTCACCGCCTCTTGCCGTGGGCGGGTGTGCTCACGCGTCCGGGTTGGGTGGTCACCTTTACCGTGGCGCTGGTGATCCTCGGCATGGTCGTGGCACATCGCACCAGCAGCCGAGCCGGCTTGCAGCAATTGGCGGCAGTGGCGGGGGAGCGTTTAGAGCTCTATGCGTCCAACTTGGAAGCCGAGTTGGCCAGGCATGCCTACTTGCCGAGCTTGATGGCGTTGGACGATGATGTTCAAGCCCTGCTGAAACAGCCGCATGACGAGGCCTTGCGCCAGCGCACCAGCTTGCGCTTGGCCAAGGTGAATGTCCGAGCCGGTGCCATCTTGATGTTGGTGACCGACAAGTCTGGACAGGTCATTGCGTCCAGCCAGCCCTCTCGTCATGACGGCCTGCCGCCCGAGCGCCTAGCGTCCGCCCTGCAAGACGGAGCGACCAGCTTCTTCGCGACGCACTCCGTGGGCTTAGGCGCGGCGCCCGGCATGAGTGGGTCGACAGACCATGTCTTTGTGCAGCCCGTCCAGCGCGACGGACAGGTCCAAGGCCTGATGCTGGTGAAGATCAGCCTGGCGCCGCTGGAGGCGACCTGGATGGATTTGGGTGTGCGCTCCCATGGCGAAAAGCTGTTGGTGGTGGATGAGTTAGATGTCGTGATCATGAGTTCGGTGCCCGAATGGAAGTTTCGGGCCTTGGGCGAGGTGAGCGACGCGCGTCGCACCATGCTGATGAATACCGGCCGTTACCCCGCAGAGGCCCCGCTGAGCACCTTGACGCTGAAAGACGAAGAGCGCGTGGCGCCCGATGCGGTTTTGATGCGCGTGCCCGGTGTGGCAGGCAGTCGCAGCGGCCTGCGCCTGGCCCAAGAGCGTGCGGTGGTGCCGCTCGGCGTGAGGCTGATGACCCTGTCAGACCCTGCAGATGTATGGCGCAATGCCAGAACGGCGGCCTGGGGTGGTGGGGCCGTGGGGGCTGCGCTCGGGCTTTTAGCGCTGTATCTCTCCTTCAGGCGCCGGGCCGTGCTGCAGTTGTTTGAGGCGCGCAATCAACTGCAACTGGCTCACGATGAGCTGGAGCGCCAGGTCTACGAGCGCACGCGCGAGTTGCGCCGCACCAACGTCGAGCTGAAGCACCAGATTGCCCAGCGCCTGCAGACCGAGGATGAGTTGATCCAAGCCGGCAAGTTGGCGGTGCTGGGCCAGATGTCAGCAGGCATCTCGCATGAGATCAACCAACCGTTGACGGCTCTGCGGGCTTTGTCTCGCAACACGCAGTTGCTCTTGGGACAAGGGCGCACCAACACGGTGGCCGAGAACCTCAAGCTGATTGATGACATGGTCGAGCGCATGGCGAGCATCACGCGCCAACTCAAAACCTTTGCGCGCAAGGCCGAGAGCGGCCATGCAGCCATCTCATTGCTGGGCGCGGTACGCAATACAACGCTGTTGCTAGAACATCGCTTGCGCAGTGAGGGCGTGAGCTTGAACGTGGCCGTGCCGGAGAGCTTGCGCGTGCACTGCGACGCCAATCGCTTGGAGCAAGTGTTGGTGAACCTGTTCACCAACGCGCTGGACGCCATGAGCGATGCGCCTCGCAAGGTGTTGGATGTATGCACCGTTGCCTTGCCGCAAGCCCGTGGCGCCGATCGCGCATCGCCCCAGAGGGTGTTGGTGCAAGTCAGGGACAGCGGGCCTGGCATGCCTCAAGCCTTGCGTGCACGCTTGTTCGAGCCCTTTTTCACCACCAAGCCGGCAGGCCAAGGCCTGGGCTTGGGCTTGGTGATTTCCTCGAAAATCATCCATGAATTTGGTGGGACGCTGAAGGCCCACGCGCGCGATGACGTGGCTGATGACGGCCAGCCGGGCATGGTGTTTGAATTTGATTTGGAAGTCGCAGCAGATGTTTGAAGGCTATCGCGTCTTGTTCGTGGAAGATGACCCGCCCGTGCGGGCCAGCCTGACCCAAACCCTTGAGTTGGAAGGCTTGACCGTCGAGGCCTTTGCCTCGGCGGAAGCGGCCCTGCCGCACATTCAAGCCGGCATGCAGGCCATTGTGATCACCGATGTCCGCTTGCCGGGTATGGATGGCTTGGCTTTGCTCGACCATGTGCAGCAGGTGGATGCGGGCGTCCCGGTGGTCTTGGTCACCGCGCATGGTGATGTCGCGATGGCGGTGCGTGCCATGCGCGCAGGCGCCTACGATTTCATCGAGAAGCCTTTCGCACCCGAGCGCTTCGTTGACACCGCCAAGCGCGCCTTGGAGAAGCGTGTGCTGCGCGTGGCGGTGGATGAACTGCGCGCCCAACTGAACCAGCGCAGCGGCATTGAGGCCGTGCTGCTCGGGCATTCGCCCGCGATGCAGCAGGTGCGGCGCCAGATTTTGAATTTGGCCGATACCTCGGCGGACGTGATGATCCTGGGTGAAACCGGCACAGGCAAAGAGCTGGTGGCGCGCTGCCTGCATGACCACAGCCACCGCCGCGATCGGCACTTTGTGGCCATCAATTGCGGAGGGCTGCCTGAGTCTCTGTTTGAGAGTGAGCTGTTTGGCCACGAGCCCGGCGCTTTCACCTCAGCGGGCAAGCGCCGCATTGGCAAGATTGAGTTTGCCAATGGCGGCACGTTGCTGCTCGATGAGATCGAGACCATGCCCGTCGCACTGCAGATCAAGCTGCTGCGCATCTTGCAAGAACGCAAGGTTGAGCGGCTGGGCTCCAACGAGGAGGTGTCCGTCAACGTCCGTGTCATTGCGGCCACCAAGGCGGACTTGCGCGAGCTCTCAGAGCAAGGCAAGTTCAGAGGTGACCTCTACTACCGCTTGAATGTGGCCGTGCTTCACCTGCCGCCGCTGCGAGAGCGACGTGAAGATGTGCCGCTCTTGTTCGAGCATTTTGTCGCTCAGGCCAGTGCGCGGTACGGGCGCGAAGCGCCCGAGCTGAGCGCACAGCGCCTGCGCGAGCTGATGGCCCATGACTGGCCGGGCAATGTGCGCGAGGTGCGCAATGCGGCGGATCGCTTTGTGCTGGAGCTCGGTGGCACCGAAGGCTCAACGGCGCATGCTGAGGCTGCGCCCACGCTGGCGCAACAAATGGACTTGGTCGAAAAGACCTTGATCGAGCAAGCCCTGCGCCGCAGTGGCGGCAAGGTGCCGGCGGCGATGGAATTACTGGGAACCCCCAAGAAAACGCTCTACGACAAGCTGCACCGGCACGGCATTGAGCTGGAGCGCTTTCGCTGATCAGCGGTAGTGTGCCGGGTCGGGCGAGTCGGTGGGCTTGGCGATCACGCGCTTGAAGGCTTCACTCATGGGCTGCTGTAGGTTCAAGCCTTTGGGCGGCACGGGCGACTGGAACCAGCGCTGATAGATCGTGAAGATCTCGCCTCTGCGGTAGAGGTCTGTCAATACACCATCGACCAGGGCTTTGAAGGGGGCGTCGTCGCGCGGCAGCCCAATCGCATAGGGCTCGACACTGTAGGCCTCATCAGAGATCACGTACTCTGCCGATTGCGGGCTGCCGGCCAGCAGGCTGCGCAGCAACACATCGTCCATGGCAAAGGCCACCGCCCGGCCGGTTTGGACATGGCGGAAGGCGTCTGTGTCATCCAAGCCCACCAAGATCTTCATGTCCAGTTTGCGGCTCTGGTTGACATGGTGCAGGTACTGAATGCTGGTGGTGGCAATGGTGGACACCACGGGCTTGCCGCGCAGGTCGTCCAGCGTGCGGACGCCTTCTTCGCGACGCGAGAGCAAGCGGCTTTCAGCCAGAAAAGTGGTGATCGAAAACGATTGGTTGCGTTGCCGCTCCGCGGTGTTGGTGGTGACGCCGCATTCCAAGTCGACCGTGCCATTGGCCACCAGTGGCATACGGGTGGCCGAAGTCACCGCGATCAACTTGACTTCAAGGTCAGGCATGTCCAGGCGCTTGCGCACCTGATCCACCACGCGCCAGCACAGGTCCATGGAATAACCCACAGGCTTGAGCTTGGCATCGAGATAGGAAAACGGCACGGAGCTGAGGCGATGCCCCAGCACGATCACCCCGGTGTCGCGCACCTTGCGCAGGGTGGGGGAGTCTGCTGCACCGCCGGGCTGCGTTTGGCCCGACACCGCCGTTGGCAGGCCCAGGCCCCCCACCAGCGCCAAGCCCGCGAGCCACCGCCGCCAAGCGGCAGCGGTCTGGCGGAGGGCACGGGGAAGGTGGTGGGGGTACTTCAGCATGGTCGGGCCGAATTGTGTCAAAAAGCCACCGGCCACTCCCCTGGGCATGTGCGGATGGCTCTTCGGGAATTCGGCGACACTGTTTGCCTATTGCTCAGAGACTGCCATGAACTACCCCGACTACGACGCTCAATCTCCCATCACCCCACTGGACGCCGCAGAGCTGGACGCTCTGGACAACACACTGATGAACTTGCCTCAAGATGGCGTGATGACCTTGGATGGTCTGGACGGCTATCTGACCGCGTTGTTGGTGGGGCCGGCGGAGGTCTTGGGCACGCTGCCCACTGCGCACTGGTTGCCGGTGATTTGGGGCGGCGATGGTGACGCCGCGACAGCAGCGCCATTTGCCAGCAATCGACAGCGCAAGAACACCGTGGTGGCTGTGCTGCGCCACCTTCGCCATTTGTCAGCACAGTTGGCGACCGACGTGGACCAGTGGGAGCCGATCTTCAGCGTGGCCGAGCAGGGTGAGCGCGAGTGGGCCGATGCCAGCGATTGGTGTGCGGGCTTCTTGCAGGCGGTAGACCTGCGCCCCGAGGCCTGGGGCGGGGTGTGGGACTCGTCCGATTTGGGGCCACAACTCGCCCCCTTGCTGCAGTTGGGGGGCGGATTGGGCGATGAGTTGGATGCCGAGGGCTGCGACGAGGACGACTTGAGTGACCCCGAGACCGTGGACACCTTCAGCCGCATGGTGCCCGAGGCTGTGTTGGCTTTGCGCGCCCATTTCCACGCAGCGCCCTGAGTGGCGCGCTGGCGGCTCTTGGGCCGTCGTGATGGCGGCCGAGGCTTGCCGTTCGCTCAGGCCTTGACGCTGACTCGGTGTCCGTCGAACACCACCTTCTGGCCGGCTCGGATCTTGCAGGTCTTGCGGGTCTCAACCTGTCCATCCACCAGTACTTGGCCTTCCGAGATGACCGCGCGTGCACGGCCGCCACTCTCGGCCAAGCCGGTGGCTTTCAGGAGGGCATCTAAGGCGATGAATTCGCCGCGAAGGGTCAGGTCCATTTGATTCATGCCTGCATTGTCGCAGGCCACCCTTCGGGGCGGCAGCTCCGCTGGAGTCTGCCGCCCCGTGTCGACAGTTACTGGGTCAAGTTCAGGGTGTACTTGCCCGAGGTGCTGCCCACGCCACCGCCGTAGTAACGCACACGCACCGTCCACGTTACCGCCGTGGTGCCAGTGTTGGCGCGGGTGATGGTGTCCACCGCTCCGGTGCCCGCCGTCGCACTGGCCAGTTGCGTGCCGCTGCTGTTGTAGAGGTAGAGGTCATAGTCTGACGAGGCATTGGGCGTCAACTTGGCCGTCAGTGTTTTGCCCGCGCCGACCGTCAGCTTGAAATAGTCGGTGTCCGTCGAGGTTGCGATGGTGCCGTTGACCGTCACGGGCGTGGTGCTGATCAACTGCGCCGTGGCCAGCGTGTTGTTCGACTCCACCTCATTGATGGTGTTCACCGGTGGCGGCGTGACGCCCAAGGCGGCGTTGACTGCAGCCAGTGCGTCCACGATACCGGTGCCGCACTGCGTGCACGTGGCTGGGAACGCACGCGCGCTGGACTTGATGAGGCTCTCCACTTGATCCGGTGTCAACGATGGCTTGACGGACAACATCAGCGCGGCCACGCCTGCGACGTGGGGTGCAGCCATCGACGTGCCTTGGTAGTAGGCGGTCGAGTCCGCACCAGGCGTCGAGGTACCGGTATTCAAGGTTGACAAGACGCCGTTGGTGGTCCCCGTGCTCATATTGCCGCCGGGAGCGGCCACATCCACCAAGGCGCCGTAGTTGGAGTAGCTGGCGCGCCCCCCGTTGCGGCCGACCGCCGCCACGGTGATCACACCGCTGCAACTGGCTGGGGAGAAGCCAGAGACATTGGCGTTGGAGTTGCCTGCCGCCACCACAATGACGGTGTTGCGGCTGCGGGCACTGTTGATGGCATTTTGAGTGGTGTTGTCGCACGCTCCGCCACCGCCCAAGGACATATTGATGACGCGGGCAGGATTGGCATTGGCAGGTACGCCACTGACAGTGCCGCCCGAAGCCCAGATGATGGCGTCTGCGATGTCAGAGGTGTAGCCTCCGCATTTGCCCAAGACCCGTGCGGGGGAGACTTTGGCCCCAAAGGCCACGCCCGCTACACCGCTGCCGTTGTTGGTGACAGCGGCGATGGTGCCCGCCACATGGGTGCCGTGCCAACTGGAGTTGGAGGCAGGTTGTCCGACGCCACATTCACCGGCCGAGACCCAATCGCCGGGGTCGCTGGGGTCGCTGTCGCGGCCGTTGCCGTCGTTGGCCACGGCCAAGTCCGAAATGAAATCATGGCCAGGACGCAAATTGGCGGCCAGATCCGCATGGGCGCGGATGCCGGTATCGATGACGGACACCACCACACCGGCGCCCGTGCTCTTGTCCCACGCCTGCGGCAGGTTCAAGCCACCTGCGGCCTCAAAGTAGTGCCACTGGCTGTTGTAGGAGGGGTCGTTCGGTGTGAGCAGGGGCTGCATCAGACGATCAGGCTCTGCATACTCCACGGCAGGGTCCGCCGCTTGGATGCTGGCGGCCAACTGCTTGGCTGTAGCCACATCGACGACTCTGTCGAGCTTCAGCACATGCGCCCCCAACGCGTTGGTACGCAGCCACTTCATCTGCACACCCTGGCGCTGAACGGCTTCGTGAGCCAGTGCCATGGCCTGAGTTGTCGTTTGCTTGGCTGCGGGCGCTGAGTCCTTGTATTTGATGATCAGCCGCTGCGTGTTGCTGACGACAGGCGGGCTGACCAACATGTCTTCAGCTTGTCCAGCAAAACTGCTGGTTGCGCAGGCGAAGGCCGCTGCAACAGCGACAGGCATCAGTGCGAAGGACAGGGGGAACTTTTTCTGCATGCTCACTCCGTGGGTTAGTTTGGAGAACTGATGAGAGTGCCTTGATAAGGCTTGGCGATCATCGTGATGGACTCCACGGAGTGCAAGGCTCAATCTGCGTTAAGGCGCCTCCACTTTGAAAGCAGATGTATGTGCGGGTGTCAAATTTTGAATACCCAACAGGGTTAACCACTAAATGGGCTAGCGCCGCTGCTGGGCGTGCCACTGCTCTACGGCGGCCTGCATGGCCGTGACATGGCCCTCGGGTTTCATGCTGACATGCGCGGCCATGATCTTTCCGTCAGGGGCTATGGCGTAGGAAATGCGGTCGGCCATGCCGAGCATGAGGCTGGCGTCATAGGCTTTCATGATCTTGCCGCCAGCGTCTGCTCCAACCGCGAACTTGTTCCTGCAGGCCTCTATAGAAAAGCGCTTCAGGGTTTCGATGTCGTCATTCGACATGCCGATGACGGTGGCCCCTAAGGCTTGAAACCTGGGAGTCGCCTCGGCAAAGAGATGCGCCTCCACCGTGCAGCCGCTGGTGAAAGCCTTGGGGTAAAAGAACAAAACCACAGGCCCCTTCTTCAGCGCTTCTTGCATCACGAAAGAGGTGGTCTTGCCGCCCAAGGCCGACTCCGCTTGGAACATCGGCGCTTGCGCACCCACGGGCAGTGCGGCCCAGGTGCTTGGGCTCAGCAGTGCAAACGCCAGGCAAGCAATGGATCTGATTCGCATCGAGAGCTCCAGGTGATCAGGGCTTAAGGTGTGTTGAGCCTGAGGGTCATTTTCATGAACTCAAGCATGGCATAGAACTGAAAGTCCGCGTTCTCTTTGCGCTGGAATCCATGCCCCTCGTTTTCCGCCAGCAAGTACCAGACGGGGGTTCCGTTGGCACGCGCCTTGGCCACAATCTGTTCCGCCTCTGTCCACGGCACGCGAGGATCATTGCGGCCTTGGATCACAAACAAAGGCTTGCGAATCTTGTGCGCGTTGGTCAGAGGCGAGATGGCCTCGAGATGAGCCCGCATCGCCGGCTCGCGCTCATCGCCATACTCCACGCGACGCAGGTCACGCCGATAGCTTTCGGTGTTCTGCAAGAACGTCACGAAGTGCGAGATGCCGACCACGTCGATGGCGCCGGCGATGCGATCTGCATAGTGGGTGCTAACGGCCAGGCTCATGTACCCGCCGTAACTGCCGCCCATGACCAATACGCGTGAAGGGTCCAGGTTGGGTTGGGTCGCAATCCAATCCAGCAGCGCGCCGATGTCCTTGACGGAGTCCTCGCGCTTAAAGCCGTTGTCCAAGGTCAAAAAGGTTTTGCCGTAGCCGCTGGAGCCTCGCACATTGGGCTGGATGATGGCCACACCCATCTCTTCTACCAAATAGCTCATCCGCCCCAAGAAGCCAAAAGTGGCCTGTCCTTCGGGGCCGCCGTGAATGTTGATCAGCACCGGGCGCTTGCCGGTGAATTTGGCGGGGGGTTGTGTCAACAGTCCGGAGATGGTGAGGCCGTCGAAGCTGGGCCAACGCACGATGCGCTGACGTGCAAACTGGCTGGCGTCGATGCCGGGTGCGGCCTCGGCTTTGGTCCAGGGCGTGACGCTCTTGCTTTGGGGGTTGAGCACATAAAGCTGACTAGGGCCGCCTGCGCCGTTGACGGAAAACACCAAGTCCTGACTGGCCGGCCTGAAGTGCACACCGCCCACACTGCCATTGGGCAACTCCGGCAGGCTCACTTCTTTCATGGTGGTGGTGTCGAAGAGGCGCAGCGTCCCGAGCCCGTCTTCATTGGCGCGCACGGCCAGCCAACGCCCGTCACGGGAGGTGTCTCCACCATTGACATCCCAAGGGATGTGCCCGGTCAGGCGGCTCAGTGTTTGGGTGTCTAGGCGGAGTTGCTGAAGTTCGCGGAACTCGCCTGCGCGGTCTGTGACCACAAAGAGGGATTTGTCATCGGCCGAGAAACCGGCGGCCAAGTGCACGGCCTTAGCCTGTCCGGCAGCAGGCAGCACTTGACGCTTCTGCCCTGTGCTGATGTCCATCAGCCAGACTTCGGATTCATTCGCTGAACGGTAGTGCGACAGCGCCAACTGACGGTTGTCATGAGACGCACTGCTGACACCCCAGCCGCCGCCAGGCAACTCAGCCAGTAGTTGGCGTTGTTCGGGCAGAAGGGGGTTCAGCAGCCAGACTTGGGTGTTCACGGTGGCACGGCTGCCGCCAGTGGCTGTTTTGTCCAGCGGCACGGAGGTATGGATCAAACGACTGGCTTGGCCGGCTTGCGGGTGCAGCCAGATCTCAAAGTTGTGGCGTTGAGTCGGGTCGCTGAGTTGCACCGTCTGCCCGGTGCCTTCGTCAAAGCGGAAGAGTTGCGTCACCTCGCTGCCGCCCGCCGCCCGCTCGAAGACGATGTACTCACCGGCCCGCGGCTCATAGCTGGCACTGCTGATCGGTTCAGAGGTGCTGATCAATGGCTTGAGTGCACCCATGGGGGCGTCGAGCTTGAAGACCTGGGGCAGGCTTGCCCCCGCCGGCCGGTGAGAGACCAGCATTTCGTTGCGCGCTGGGTGCCAATCCAAGAAGCCATGGCCTCGGAAGTCGGTGTAGCGCGCGACGCGCTCAACGGTGGCCAAAGGGACGGGCGGAATGCCCTCAGCACGCAATTGCGCATTGGGAGCCAACACAGCTTCCTTGGAAGCCGGTGCCCAGTGGGAGCAGCCGGCAACGAGAAGCGCAGAGAAAACAGCGACGCAGCGCCAGACGGGCATAGACGACATATTGGGCTCGAAAAGAGGGGGTTCGCGACTGTAGCGCTAAGCGCCGGCCGGCATCTAGGGGCAGTGGGCCTATGAACCCTACCCGCGTGGCTTGTAGGGCTCACCCTGAGGGCAGGGCGTCCAAGTGTGTTGGCGGGCGTTGCTCACCTTGCCCGGGCACCAGCCCGGGCTGCGGATTGCGCCTACTCCAGCGCCCTCGGACACGCCTGCGCGGGCAGGGTTTAGAGGTGACCAGAACCTAGCCCCTTGGGCACCTGCTTCCGTCGCTTCCCTTCGGCCTGAGGCGCCTGAGCGCCCATTCAGCCCGGTCAATCCTCACCGTGCGGGCGACCCAGTTTCGATGAGTGTCGCCGCTGCACCTTTGGGGGCTCACAAGGCGTCCCACGGCCAAGGAGACATCGAGGCTCTAATTGGCGCTAGCATGTAGGGTTTTGTACGAGGATCATCCCCGCCATGGCCGCTGCCAGTTTGCTTGCATTGATCGACGACATCGCCACGATCTTGGACGATGTTGCGGTGTTGACCAAAGTCGCTGCCAAGAAGACGGCGGGCGTGCTCGGGGACGATCTGGCGCTGAACGCACAGCAGGTGGCCGGTGTCCAGGCGGACCGCGAATTGCCCGTGGTGTGGGCGGTGGCCAAGGGCTCGCTCTTGAATAAAGCCATTTTGGTGCCGGCTGCCTTGGCCATCAGTGCCTTTATGCCTTGGTTGATCACGCCGCTGTTGATGATTGGCGGAGCCTTTCTCTGCTACGAGGGCTTTGAGAAACTGGCGCACCGCTTTTTGCACAAGCCCGAAGAGGACGAAGCGCATCACGCGGAATTGACGCAAGCCTTGAGCAACCCTGAGGTTGACCTTGTGGCCTTTGAGAAGGACAAGATCAAGGGCGCTGTGCGCACCGACTTCATCTTGTCGGCCGAGATCATTGCCATTACTTTGGGCACGGTGGCCACTCAGCCCTTACAGACCCAGTTCACGGTGTTGGCTCTGGTCGCGCTGGTCATGACGGTCGGGGTGTATGGCATCGTGGCGGGCATCGTGAAGCTGGACGATGCCGGGCTCTACCTGAGCCGACAAGCCAGCTCAGCCGCGCAGGCCTTTGGCCGCTTCCTGCTCGTCTTGGCACCGTGGCTGATGAAAGCTTTGGCCGTGGCGGGCACCGCTGCCATGTTCCTGGTGGGCGGCGGCATTTTGATTCACGGCATCGGGCCTTTGCACCATTTGATTGAGCCCTTGGGTGGCGTGGCGGGCCTGCTGGCCGAAGGCTTGGTGGGCATTGTGGCGGGAGCCTTGGTCTTGGGCGGCGTGACCTTGGTCCAGAAGCTGAAGGCCTGATCAGGCCAGCCGCAGCCGCGCCGCGTGAAGTCGCGCGTAGGCCGGCTCACACGCCTTCGCCACGGCCAGACCTTGGCCTGAAAGCTGAGGCTGGCGCGGCCGCCAGGGCTCGAAGCCGGTAGAGCGCCACACCGCGTCATACCAATGCGGCGCCCAGATGCCATCGCTGGGCCTGGGCCCGGCCGGCCAAGACAACATGCTCGGCATAAAGGCGATGCCGAGGTGTTCGCAAAGCGCTTGAAGATAAGCGCTTGGCTGCTGCAGAAAATCATCGACATCAATGACCAAGGGCGCGTGGCCTGTTTGGGCTTCGATGGCCTCGAAGAGGGTCACCTGCTGCAACAGACCGATGTCCTCGGGTGCGACTTCTGCCCGCGACTTCAGGTACGACTCCACCACCTGGTCCGGGGCCCGGATCAGCAACACATTGGTCAAGCCATGAATCCAGTCCACCGCCATGCTAGGCAAGAGGTGGTGGGTCATGTGCTTTTGATACCAGATCGGCTTGGCGTCTGGCGCTGGGCCTTGCAGTGTGGTGACCACCTTGCGCCAGTCGGTTTCACCGTGGGCCAATATCTCTGCGCGGCCAGGGTGATCCAGCCCCGTTTGCGCCAGGTAGGCCGCATACAGCGGCTCATCGCTCACGGCGCAATCGGGCCTGTTTTCCCAGGCCCGCATCATGGCAGTGGAGATGTTACGCGGCCCACTCCACATGGCTAGGCGAAGTGTCATGCGCGCGCTCCTTGTGCGCTGCGCCGGGCGGCTTGTGCTTGCGCTGTTTGGGCGACGTCGCGTTGCACCAGGTCTTTGTAGAGCGATTGCAAGCGTTGCACCATGGGGCCGGGCAGGCTGTCTGTGAGCACTCGGCCATCGACGGTCTTGACAGGCACCACGCCCGCAAAGGTGCCGGTACAAAACGCCTCATCGGCCCCATAGACCTGGGTGAGGCTGAAGTTCTTCTCGAAGACCGGGATGCCGGCTTCCCTGCAAACGCGGATCACATTGGAGCGGGTGATGCCGCCGAGGCAGTAGTCGCCCGTGCTGGTCCAGACTTCGCCTTGGCGAACAATGAAGAAGTGGGTGGAGTTGCAGGTGGCCACGAAGCCGTGTGGGTCCAGCATCAAGGCTTCATCGGCGCCCGCCGTGGTGGCCTGAATACAGGCCGTGATGCAGTTGAGTTTGCTGTGGCTGTTGAGCTTGGGGTCTTGCACATCCGGAAAGCCCCGGCGCACATGCACGGTGAAAAGGTTCAGGCCAGCCGCCAGCGTCTCCGGCTTAGCCAGCTTGAACTCCGGCAGGATCACCACCGTGGCCTGCCCGATGCAGGCGCGAGGGTCTTGGTAGGGCGTGCGCTTCATGCCGCGCGTCACCATCAAACGGATGTGCACACCGTCGTCCATGGCGTTGGCGGCCAAGGTGTCGTAGATCGCGTCGGTGAGGGCTTCCCGGCTCATGCCGATATCCAGCGCGATGGCTTTGGCGCCCTCGTAAAGCCGGTCCAGATGAGCCCCCAAGAATAAGGGGTGTCCACGGACGACTCGCAGGCCCTCCCATACGCCATCGCCCAGCACAAAACCGCTGTCAAAGACGGAAATTTTGGCGTCATCCCGGTGGTGCAGTGCACCGTTGATCCAGATGCGGATCTCAGCGTTACGCGGGTCGTCGTGGAAGTCGTGAATGCTTTGGGCCATGGTTGCCATGCGGGTTGATCTGGACGCGCAGGAGTGTAGTCGGCGCTGGATGAGATGGCATCATGACGTGCTTGGCGTCACGCTGTACGTGGCACGGAACTTGAGCCTATCGGCTTTGTTTCAAACTCTCAAGGGCGCGTTATCGCGCGTCATCTTCAAAGGAATTGCAGAATGAAGAATCGTTCCAAAAGGCTGGCCATCAGTTGTGCTGTGCTGTTCGGGTTGGTCAATGGCGTCTCGACTGCCCAGACCTTGGAGGGCAAAGCACCCGCGAATGGCAAGATGATGACCATTCAAGAGTTGCGCTCCTGCATCAAGCAGCAGGAGGGCCTAAAGGCTCAGCGCGAAGACATCCAGAAACGCCGTGCTGACATGGATGCCGAGCGAGCAGCCATTGCTAAAGATGCAGAAGACATCAAGCCGCTCCGCGAAGAAGTTCAAGCCAAGAACGCACAGGTGAAGGCGTTCAATGAGAAGCACAAAGCTTTCGGCGATAGGGTGAATGCCTTCAATCAAAAGGTTGCTGAAGCCAAAGACAGTGGGCGGACAGGTGTAATGCTCGAAAAGATGATGCGCGACATCAGCAAGGAGGAGCGCGAACTGCAGGCGCAAGATGCGGCCCTCAAGGCAGAAAGCAAGGGCGTCATGGACGGTGTCCAGGAAAGCATTAACAGGTTCAACGCCAGGGCAGACGCGAACCAAAAGCGCGCGTTGGCATGGAACGAAGGCAACAAGAAGCTCGAGTCTGAGGAGGCTGCCTATGAGGACAAGCGCATGGATTGGAGCGCCAATTGCGGCGGCCGTCGCTACCGCGAAGACGATGAAAAAGCCATTCGTGCCGAGATGAAGTGAGTCGCTGACCCATGCGTTGCCTCGTCTTGGGCGGCAGCCGCTTTGTCGGGCGGCACATCGTCGAGGCGCTGCTCGCCCGCGGTGATCAAGTCACAGTGTTTCACCGCGGCCAATCTGTGCTGCCGCCCTGGGCGGGCAGGGTCGAGCGGCGCCTCGGGGATCGGCGAGTCGATCTTCAGGCCCTGGCTCATGGCACCTGGGATGTGGTGGTGGACACCTGCGGCTACATTCCCTCAGAAGTCCGAGCTTCAGCCCGATGCCTCAAGGGGCGCGTCGGCCATTACCTCTACATCTCCAGTGTGTCGGCTTATGCCGATGCCACGCAGCCGAATGACGAGACTGCTGCGCTGGGGCAGCTTGAGGATGAGCACACCGAGGTCGTCGATGGCCGCACCTATGGCCCCTTGAAGGCCCTGTGCGAGCAAGCGCTGTTGCGCGAGTGGGGGCCTGAGCATTGCACCCTCATTCGCCCTGGTTTGGTGGTGGGGCCGCATGACCCCACGCAACGCTTCACGTGGTGGCCGGCGCGGGTGAGCAGGGCACAGCCGCTAGAGCCAATCCCTGTGCCAGGCACTCCAGATGATCCCGTGCAGTTCATTGATGCGCGCGATCTGGCCACCTTTGCGGTCCACCTCATGGCCCGGGCTCAAGCGGGCGTCTTCAACGCGGTCACCCCGGCTGGCGACATCACCTTTGGTGCTTTGCTCGAGGCCTGTGCCGAGGCTGCTGGCGTGAGGCCAACCTGGGTCTGGGCGAGCCCAGAGCAGCTCGCCCACGCGGAGGTCCGGCCTTGGGTGGACATGCCCGTGTGGTTGCCGCCCGAGGGGGAGTACGCCGCTTTCATGCGGGTCAGCGGTGCGCGGGCAGCAGCGGCAGGTTTGCGCATCCGCCCCATGGTGCAGACGGTCGCTGACACGCTGGCGTGGTGGCAGGGGCTGCCGCCAGATCAGCAAGCCTTCACCCTGGCGGGCTTGAGGCCCGAGCGAGAGGCGCAACTGTTGGCAGGCTTGCTCAAGCCCACAGCGGCGGCTTGAACACCATCAAGCCGAAGACCAGCACCATGGCCGTGAACGCGGGGTAGCCCAAGACTTCCCACCGCTTGGCATCTCGCCAATAGCCCTCTGGCAATGGTGCTTGATCATGGGCACAACAGGCGGCAGCGGTTTTGGCCATGCGAACCTGCAGCCACACCACAGGCAGCCAGCATGCTCCCGCCAAGACATAGAGTGCCAGTGCGCTGGCCAGCCACGGTGTGCTCAGGGGCCAGCCTGCGAGCTGCGCTAGCCAGAGACCCGTCAACGGTTGGATGAGCACCGCGGGCGTGGTGAACCACCAGTCTGCTTTGACCACCAAGCGCGCCACCACGGCCTGTGCCGCCACAGAGCCGCTGCGGTTGGCAAAGAACAGATCCGTGCCGCACCACAGCGCAGAGAGGCTGGCCAGGGCCCATTGACGACGTGTCATGATGCGAGCCATCTGTCGTGTGCCTCTGGGAGCGTGCCCCAAAAGGCCGAGGCGCTGCGCGGTGGGTAGCCCAGAAGCTTGGCCAGCGGCCGGCTGTCGGCGGTGTTGTCTTGGCTCATCAAGGAGAGGGTGTCATGGCCCCACGGGGTGAAGGGCAGGCAGTCCCCCAGCGTGGCTCCCCAATAGGCCAGGGCATCTGGCAAGGCCCAATGCCGCGCTGGGCGCAGGCCTCTCTGCTGCCTCAAGGATTGAATGAAGTCAGAGAGGGTCATGGCTTGATCCCCGACCACGGCCAAGCGCCCCGTCACGTCGCAAGTCGGGTTGGCCAGCTTCAGCACGGCCTCGGCCAGGTCGTCCACACACACCGGTTGAATGCGGCACGTGAAGGCTGATTTGGGTAACACCAAGCATGGCCAACGCGCCATCTGCAAGAAGAGTTGGGTGCTGGCGCCCTGCGGCCCCAACACCACGCTCGGTTGCAGCACCACACCATCGAGCAGGCCGCGGTCGTTCAGACGCAGCAAAGCAGCTTCGGCGGCCAACTTGCTGCGGGCATAAAGGCGTGGGTTGGTCTCTAGCCCCAATGCAGAGATGTGCAGCACCCTGCGCACACCGGCGTCAGCAGCCGCTTGAAACAGCGCCACGGGCGCTTGCGTGTGCACCACTTGCATCGGCGTGCGGCGGCTGTCCCGCAGCACGCCCACCGCATTGACCACGGCATCGATCCCTTCCAGCCACGGGCGCCAGCGGCTGGGGCAGGTGGCTTGAGTGAAGCGCAGAGGCTGCACCCCGGGGCTGAGGGGCTCATGCAGGCTTCGCACCGTGTGCCCGGCCCGCACAAAGGCTTGGTGGATGCGGCGGCCGATGAAGCCCGTGGCACCGCACAGCAGGATGTTCATGACGCCTGCTCCGATGAGGTATTGGGGGTGGCGCTGCAGGCTCCCGCCGCACACTGCCGGGCCTGCACCTGGGCGGCCGCCCGCCGGAGGGCTCGCCCAAAGAGCAGCCCCGAAAGCACTTGGGGCATGTGTTGGCGGTTGCGTGCGACCCAAGGGTAGAGTGCATCGGCCATGGGGGCCAACAGCGGCCACGACAGCACCTTCGAGACTTGAGGCAGGCCGGCGGCTTGATAGGCCAGACGGAACACGTCGACGCCACGGACCCACTCGCCATCGGCTTGGCGGGCGTGGATCTCGGTCATCATGGCCTCGCGGCTGACGCCGTCGATGTGGCTGGGCACCTCGGGGGCTGACACATCCACAAAGGCCAGGTGCCCTGCTGTGTTGCGCAGCATCAGGTTGTGCATCTCGGCGGCACACAAGGGGCAAGAAGCGTCATAGAACAGGGTCAGGGGATAGATCGCTGGGTTCATGGACATCTCCGTTTGAAATTTCAGTAAAAACAGAAATAAACTGCCAAAAAAAGGGGACTAATTGTCCCCTCGCACAAACTTCTGGACATTGGCCCCCATGCGCAAGACCTTCTCCAAAGTGCCAGGTGAGAGCCGCAACATCTCGTCCGACCAAGCGCCCAGCGTTTCCATGAAGCGCAGGGTCTCACGGACGCGGTCTTGAGTGTCCGCACGTTCGGCCTCAAAGCCCGGCTGGGACACCAGGTCCTTCAGCACCCGCACCGTGGGGTCGAACTCGCGCTCTTTGCGTTCGCGAACGATGGTGCGGAACAACTCCCAGACATCCAGCGAGGTCTCAAAGTAATCGCGCCGGTCGCCCAGGACTTGAGTCGCGCGGATTAAGTTCCAGCTTTGCAGCTCCTTCAGGCTGGTGCTGACATTGGAGCGGGCGATGGACAGGGTGTCGGCAATCTCTTCCGCATGCAAGGGTTTGCCGTGAAAGTAGAGCAGGGCGTGGACTTGGGCCACGCTGCGGTTCACGCCCCAAGCGGTGCCCATCTCACCCCAATGGACGATGAAGCGGCGGGCGGTCTCAGAAAGTTCCATGCCGCCATGATGCTGGTGTCCGATATTTCTGTCAAGACAGAAATTGATGCGACATCTTGGGCCACTCGGGGCGATCAGCAGTTCGCCCAAGTGCGTGGGGGCTTGCCAGCCCCTATGCTGCGGGGCCATGAATCTCGCACACCATCTCGCTCGCTGGGCCGCAGCCCAGCCCGAGCGTCCCGCGCTGTTTGAAGGGCCCGAGCCCACCGCGACCTACGTCGAGTGGGCGGCCCGCGCCAAGGCGTTGGCCCAGCACTTGCGCGCCGCAGGTTTGAATCCCGGGGACCGAGTCCTCCTGTTCATGCGCAACCACCCGCGCTATTTAGAAATTTTGTTCGGCGTGTGGTGGATGGGCGGCGTGGTGGTGCCGGTCAACGCCAAGCTCCACCCGAAAGAGCTGCAGTGGATCGCCCACAACGCGGGGGCACGCTGGGCCTTTGTCAGCCGAGACGCGCTGCCTGAAGGGGAGGCTGCAGGGGCAGGCTTGGAGCGCGTGGTTGACGTTGACAGCCCAGCGATGCTGGCCATGCTGGAAGCCGTGCCGGAGCCCAGCCTGCCTGTGGCCCAGCGCGCGCCCAACGACACCGCTTGGCTGTTCTACACCAGCGGCACGACGGGCCGGCCCAAGGGCGTGATGATCACCCACCGCAACCTGCAAACCATGGCGCTGGGCTACTTTGTGGATGTGGACACTGTGCAGGCGCAGGACGCCATCGTCTATGCCGCGCCCATGTCCCATGGCGCCGGGCTCTATGCTTTGCCGCATCTCTTGGCAGGGGCCCGGCATGTGGTGCCGTTGTCCGGCGGTTTTGATGCGGCGGAACTGTTCAGCCTGGGCCGCCACATCGGCCCGCTCTCGCTGTTTGCCGCGCCGACCATCGTCAAGCGCTTGGTGGACCATGCCGAGGCCCAGGGCTGGGGGCCTGAGGTCGCTGCACAGAGCTTCAAGACCATTGTCTACGGTGGCGCACCCATGTATGCCGCCGACATTCAACGTGCTTTGAGGGTGATGGGGCCGCGCTTTGTGCAGATCTACGGCCAGGGCGAGAGCCCCATGGTGGGCACGGCCCTGAGCCGGGCTGATTTGGGCGACACCTCGCAGCCGGAATATGTCGCCCGCCTGGCCTCGGTGGGGCGGGCGCAGTCCACCGTCCGGGTGCGGGTGGCCGATGAGCACGGCCAAGAAGTGGCGGTGGGCGAGGTCGGTGAAGTGCTGCTGGCGGGCGACAGCGTGATGGCGAGCTACTGGCAAGCCCCCGAAGCCACTGCCGCCGCCCTGCGTGAGGGCTGGCTGTGGACGGGCGACATGGGCTGCTTGGATGCAGCGGGCTACCTGACCCTGAAGGACCGCAGCAAAGACTTGATCATCAGCGGTGGTTCCAACATTTACCCGCGCGAGATCGAGGAGGTGCTGCTGCAGCACGCCGCTGTGGCCGAGGTTGCGGTGGTGGGCGCGCCCGACGCGGAGTGGGGCGAGTCGGTGGTCGCCTACGTGGTGCCACGCGGGTCCTCTGCACCAACGGCGGCCGCGCTGGACGCCCATGTGGTGGCCCATTTGGCGCGCTTCAAGCGCCCGAAGCGCTATGTGTGGGTGCAGAGCTTGCCCAAGAACAACTACGGCAAAGTGCTGAAGACCGCGCTGCGGGAGAGGTTGCAGGCCGACCCTGTGGGCGCGGATTTGGGACAATCGCCGCCATGAAATCCCCAGAACTGCTGCTGCCCGCCGGCTCACTCGCCAAGATGCGGGCCGCCTATGACTTTGGCGCCGACGCCGTGTACGCGGGCCAACCCCGCTATTCGCTGCGCGCCCGGAACAACGAGTTCCGCCTGGAGCAAATCGGCCAAGGCATTCAAGAGGCCCATGCGCGGGGCAAGAAGTTCTTTGTCACCAGCAACCTCATCGCCCACAACGACAAGGTTCGCACCTACCTGCGCGACATTGAGCCGGTGATTGCGCTGAAGCCCGACGCGCTCATCATGGCCGACCCCGGCCTCATCATGCAGGTGCGCGAGAAGTGGCCTGAAGTGGACATCCACCTCTCGGTGCAGGCCAACACCACCAATTGGGCCACGGTGAAGTTTTGGCAAAAGCTGGGGGTGCGCCGCATCATCCTCTCGCGCGAGTTGAGCCTGGACGAGATCGAAGGCATTCGCAACGAATGCCCCGACATGGAGTTGGAAGTTTTTGTGCACGGCGCGCTGTGCATCGCCTACTCGGGCCGTTGTTTGCTCAGCGGCTACTTCAACCGCCGCGACCCCAACCAAGGCACCTGCACCAACGCCTGCCGCTGGGAATATGGCACGCAAGCCGCCACCGAAAACTCAGCCAGTGGCGAGGCCATTCCTGTGGCCAAGCTGGACAGCGACTTCAACTTTGGCGAGGCCGCAGCCGAGGCCGAGAGCAATTTCTCCACCTGCGGCAGCGGCCAGCGCCACCCAGCGGCCGACCGCATCTATTTGCTGGAAGAAAAAGGCCGCCCCGGCGAGCTGATGCCCATCATGGAAGATGAGCACGGCACCTACATCATGAACAGCAAAGACCTGCGCGCGGTGGAGCATGTCGAGCGCTTGGCCAAGATTGGCGTCGACTCGCTCAAGATCGAAGGCCGCACCAAGAGCCTCTACTACGTGGCCCGCACGGCGCAGGTCTATCGGCGCGCCATTGATGATGCGGTGGCCGGCCGCCCCTTCAACCCCGAGTTGTTGATGGAGTTGGAAGGCTTGGCCAACCGCGGCTACACCGGTGGCTTGCTGGAGCGCCGCCCGGCCAACGACTACCAAAACTACGTCAGCGGCCACTCTGAGCTGCACCGCAGCCACTTTGTGGGCGAGGTACGCAGCGTGCGGGAAGACGGCTGGGTCGAGGTCGAAACAAAGAACAAGTTCTCGGTGGGCGACCGCATTGAAGTCATCCACCCCAGCGGCAACCGTGTGGTGGAGTTGAACGAGATGCGTAACCTCGACAATGAGCCGGTGCAGGTGGCGCAGGGCAGCCCCGTGCGGGTGTGGGTGCCGCTGGGCTTGCCCTCTGAGGGCGCGCTGCTCGCCCGCCTCTTGTAAGTTCAGCAGGGGCAGTGCAGCTGCAAGTGAATGGGCCGCCGCCCGGCCTTCTGCGGCTCACCCCAGCCGCTCACACCAACCGCATACGCCCCGCATAGCCCGTCATCTCCAGATAACCCCAACCCAGGCCCTCGCCGCTGGGCTGGGTCAGGCGGGCGGCGCCTTCCCAGTAGCGCATGCCGGTGCTCAGGCGGGCGTCGATCTCCTGGGCATCCAGCAGGGCGCTCAACTTGAATGTTCCGGCCGGGCAGCGGATCAACCATTCCACCGGGTAGCTGGCGCTGCTGCTGGGGCTGCGCCAATGGCGCAGCGGCTGCATGCTCAGTTCGTTGGGCGCAAAGTTGCGCAGCACACCCTGGGCATTGCGCCAACTGCCGCCGCTCCACAGCACGGAGCCATCGGCCCGCCGCAGGCGAAACACTGTCAGGGCACTGCCGTCCAAGAGGTTGAGGCCCGCCCAGTCCCAACCCACGGCTTCGTCTTGAGGCGCACTGGCTGAGCCCAGCAACTGGTCGCTCCACTCCTGGTCTAGCCAAGACATGCCTTGTAGGGGCTGCGCTTGCCCGCCCCAACGCAGCGTGGCTTGGGTGCGCATTTGTACCTGGCTGGTGTAGTGGCTGAACTGGTATTTACCTGGGCCTTTGCGGGAGAGCCCCCTCTCGCCCTGCAGCAAAACGGGCTGTGTGCACTGCAGCGTGAGGTCTAAGCCGAAGGCTTGACCCGGGCTTTGGCCCTGGAAGCGGGCCCTGTAGCGGCTCAGGCCCGCTGCATCCCCGTCCCCGCCAGCCTCGCGGCGCAGCCACCAGTCCCGCATCTGCACATGGCAGTCTCCCTCTTGGGCCTGCGCCACGCCGGGGTAGGCGCGGGCGAGACGCTGGTCATGCACCAGCCGGCCTTGGCGCAGGTCACTCAGGGCCACATGGCCAATCAAGACTTGGCGCGCGGCCAGGGCGCTCGGGTGGTCTGCGGGGGCCGGGCCCAACACCCTAAAGAAGGTGAGTTGGTAGCCAAAGGCTGGTCGAGCGTCCGGCCGGCCCGCGTCCGACGGGGTGTGCAGGATGCCGGTCAAGTACCACCATTCCAGGCGCGTCTGGGGGTGGGCGCCAAAGTCGCGGGGGAACTGCAAGCCTGGGGCCTTGGAGGCCCACGCCCAGCCGGGGCCGCCGAGCACAGCGGCCGAGGCCAAAACGCTGCGACGCGGGATCACCAGTCCTCCTTCACCGATTGCACGGCCGCTTTGCTGGCGGCTTGGCGGGCGGCCAACAGGGCCGATAGCACGCCGGCGGCAAACACCGTCAGCAGCAAGACCCCCAGACGCGGCCAAGGCAGGCTCATGTCCATGCTCCAGTGAAAGCTCTGGGGGTTCACCACCCAGATCAGCACGGCGCTCAAACCCAGGCCCAGCCCCAGCCCGGCCAGGCAACCCACGCTGCACAGCAAGGCCGACTCCGCTGCCAGCAGGCGCAAGACCCCCGCACGGGTCAAGCCCAAATGCAGCAGCAAGCCAAACTCCCGCCTGCGCGCCAGCACCTGGGCCGACTGGCTGGCGGCGATGCCAAACACGCCAATAGCCAAGGTCACCGCCTGCAGCCAGACGGTCACGGCAAAGCTGCGGTCAAAAATCTTCATCGACACCTCTCGCAGCTCTTGGCTGTCCGCCAGCTCCAGGTCGTCTGGCTGCGCCGCCAGCGCGCGCAAGGCCTGTTGCGCTTGGGCGCTGCTCTGGCCGGGGGCCAGCCAAACTTTCACCTCATTGATGCGCTGGTCTTGGGTCCAGGCTTGATAGTCGGAGAGCGGCATCAAGACGGCACCGCTTTGGCGGGCGTAGTCGCGCCAAACGCCGCGGACAAAGCCCTGGAGCGGCGGCAGCTCAGAGCGCAGGCGCATCGCCACTGAGTCGCCGGTTTGGAGCTGCAGGCTGTCTCGCAAGGCCTCGCTGATGTAGATGGGCGTCTGGCCGGATGGCGTCTCGGCGGTGGCCAGGGCTTGCGCCAGCGGCAATTGCGCTTCGTCCACCTTCTTGGCCAGCAAGGCAAAACGCTGGCCGCCCATTTGCACCTCGTCACTGCGCTGGGGTTCGAACGCCCGCACGACGCTGCTGGATTGCAGCGCCGCGAGGAAGGCCGGTGGCAGGGGCGCCGACAGGCTGGCGCTGCCTTGCTGGACCTGCAGGCTGGAGCGCAGATACAGGTCGGCGGGCAACATCTGGTTCAGCCACTGGGTGAGTGAATCCCTGAAGCTGCCCACCATTACCAGCATGGCCACCGACAAACTCAGGCTCACCAGCACCCCGGCCAGCGCCCGGCTGGCCTCGCCGGCTTGGTCGCGGGCGCGTTGCTCCACCAGCAAGACCAGGGCTTGCTGCTTTGCACCGGGCCAGCCACGCAGCAGGGCCAGGCCGGCCCGCAAGGCGGTGGGCACCGTGGCGATGCCTCCCAGCAGCATGCACAGCATGGCGGCATAGGCCGCCAGGGGGACACCCGCCAGCGGCCAGGTCTTGGGCGGTGGGGGCAGCAGCGCCAAGCCCAAGCCCAAGAGCAGCAGCAGCGGCCCCAGCCAAGGGGGGGTGGACGGGCCGCTGCCACTGCCCAGGCCTTTGAGCACCTGGGCCGCTGGCAGGCGCCTCACCGTCAGCGCGGGCAGGGCGGCACTGAGCAGGCTCAAGGCCAAGCCCAGCCCCCCAAACAGCCCGGCGGCGGCCCAAGGCAGTTGCGTCACGCTCATGCCAGCAGACAGATGGCCCAAGCCCAAATTGGCGCCCAAGGCCTGCAAAGCCCATTGCGCCACCCCCCAGCCCAAGGCCAAACCCAGCACACTGCCCAAGCCGCCCAAGAGTGCGGCCTCTAGCAGCACCAAGCGCGCCCGCTCGGCGCCCGTCATGCCCAGCACGCCCAGCAAGGCCCACTGCGGCAAGCGCTGGGCCACGGACAAAGACATCACCGCGAACACCAAAAAGCTGCCCGTGAACAGGGCCATCAGCGAGAGCAAGCTGAGGTTGACCCGATAGGCCCGAGTCATCTCGCTGAGGCGGGAGCCCTCATCCAGGGGTGGTGCCGCGCTGACGCCAGCAGGCCAACGCTGCGCGGCTGCCCACTGCGCGGCGTCCACACCCGCCGCCAGCCGCACATCGATCCTGTCGAGCCGGCCCAGTTTGCCCAGCACCAGTTGGGCCGCTGCGATGTCCAAGACCGCTAAGGGGGAGCCAGCGGCCCGATGGCTGGGGCCGATCTTGAAGGTGTGGCTTTGCGCTTGGCCAGTGTCGGCCTGAGCGACTCGCAGGCTCAAGGTGTGAGCCTGGCCGCCGAGCCTTTGTTGGGCGGCAGGGTTGAGCGAGATGATCTGCGGGTCCAGCCCTGCCAGGGGGCTGGCGGGCAGGGTGTCTGCGGCACGATCTTGCGGCAGCAAGTCGGGGTGGAGCGAGGCCCCTTGTAGCAGGTCCCAGCCCACCAGGCGCAGGCCAAAGGCCTGGCCTTGCACATCGTGCGCCAAGGCTTGGCCGTCCAGGCGGGGCGAGGCCCACTGCACTTGGGGGTCTGCCGCCAAGTTGGCCAAGAGGGCTTCGGGCAGGCCCAGGGCCGCCTCAGAGCGCAGCACCACATCGGGCTGGCCTTGCAGGCTGGTCGCGGCGCTGGAGAACTCCGCCAAGGCGGTGCTGTTGAGCACATGGACGGCAAAGCCCAGGGCCACGCCCAGGACAATGGCCAACAAGGCCAGCCCTTGGCGCCCGGCCTGGTCACGCAGCGCCGGCCAGCTCAGCTCGGCAAAGAGGCGCAGTGAGCGGCTCAGGCCCACGGGCGGATTCCCTGTTCGTCCAGCCGCAGTGCTCGGTCCGCGCGTGCTGCGGCCTGCTCAGAGTGGGTGACCAGCAAGCAGGCGGCCCCTTCGGCGCGCACCTGAGCCAGCAGCAGGTCCATCACCTCTCGCGCATGGCGGGCGTCCAGGTTGCCGGTGGGCTCATCGGCCAGGATCAAAGCAGGTTGGTGCACCAAGGCCCGCGCGATGGCGACCCTCTGCAACTGACCGCCAGAGAGCTGGCGGGGCAGGCGTGCGCCCAAGCTGCCCAAGCCCACCGCGTCCAGCATGGCTTGCACCCGCGCGGGGTCGGGCCGGTGCAGCAGCAGCAAGGGCAGGGCCACGTTTTGCGCCACGCTTAGGTGGGGCAGCACATGAAAGGCCTGGAACACAAAACCCAGTTTGGCCCGGCGCAGCTCGGCGCGACCCGCTTCATCGAGCTCTGCGAGGCATTGTCCGTCGATGTCTATCGTGCCGGCGTCAGGCTCGTCCAATCCAGCCAGGCAATTGAGCAGCGTCGATTTGCCCGTGCCCGACTCACCCAGCAACGCCACCAACTCACCGCGCTCCAGCGTTAAGTCGACGGCCCGAAACACGGCGCTGTCGCCATAGGCTTTGGCCAGACCTTGGGCGCGCAAGAGAGGACTCATGGGGGAATTCTCTCTGACCAAGCCATGCACAGACGCGTGCCCATCAAGCAGCATCGCCGTTGTTCATGAAGTCTTGCTGTTCGAGCAAGGCCAAGAGCTCGCGGGAAATGCCTTGCATGGCGATGGGCGAGTACTTCAGCTCTGAGGTGTAGAACTGCGCCAAGGAGGTGATGCCATGCTCAGCCCAGCGCTGGCGTGCATCGGCGCTCAGGCTTTGGTAGCGCTGCAGGCCGCGCTCGTCCCGCTGGGCATACAGCGCGTCGATCTGCTCAGGCTGGGCGCGCTGATAACGCTCGCGATGCAGGTAAGCGGCCAGGGGCAGGCGGTCGCGCGGCTGGGGCACTTCAGCGGGCCAGCCCAGCACCAAGCTGGTCACGGGCAGGGTGCCTGGCGGCAGCGCCAAGAAGCGGGCGATCTCTGGCGCAGCGTTCAAGGTGGTGCCCAGGTAGCAAATGCCCAAGCCCTCGGCCTCGCAGGCCAAGGCCATGCTTTGCGCAAGGATCAAGGCGTCAAAGGCGGCCACCAGAAAGCCGTGGAAGTTGTTGAAGTTGTCCCTCGCCTCATGCCGCGCCAGCCAGTCGCGCGTGCGCCGCGCCTCGGCGCAAAAAGTCAGCATCACCGGCGCTTGCAAGATCATGGCTTGCTCGCCGTGCAGGCGGAACAACTCGGCCTTGCGCGCCGCATCTCGCGTCTCGACCACCGCATAGGTGTTGAGATTGCCCGAGCTGGAGCTGCCGAGGATGGCGGCTTCGAGCAGGCCGTCCGTGAGCTCGGTGGGCACATCGTCAGGCTTGAAGGCACGGATGGAGCGGTGGGCGCGCAGCAGGCTTTGGAGGTTGCAGTCAGTCATGGCAGAGGCTTCACGCCAGTGGTAGAGCCAAAGAAAAAGCCCAGGGCTTGCGCGCTGGGCTTTGGGCTGAAGGCCTTGCGGCCTTTCAGGGGTTTCAGGCGGTCACGCTCTTGGCATTGTCCACGTACTCTTCGATCTGGTCGAAGTTCATGTACTTGTAGATCTGATCCGCCTTCGCCGTAATCACGCCGGTGGCCGCCAGGTACTCTTCCTTGGTCGGCAGCTTGCCCAGCTTGGACGCCACAGCGGCCAACTCGGCCGAGCCCAGGAACACATTGGTGTTCTTGCCCAAGCGGTTGGGGAAGTTGCGGGTGGAGGTGGAGATGACCGTCGCGCCTTCGCGCACTTGGGCCTGGTTGCCCATGCACAGGCTGCAGCCCGGCATTTCGGTGCGGGCACCGGCGGCGCCGAAGTTGGCGTAGTGGCCTTCCTTCATCAGCTCGGAGGCGTCCATCTTGGTGGGCGGTGCCACCCAGAGCTTGACGGGGATGTCACGGGCGCCGCCCAAGACCGTGGCGGCCGCGCGGAAGTGGCCGATGTTGGTCATGCACGAGCCAATGAAGGCCTCGTCGATCTTGGTGCCTGCGACTTCAGACAGGAACTTGGCGTCGTCTGGGTCGTTGGGGCAGCAGACGATGGGCTCCTTGATGTCGGCCAGGTCGATCTCGATCACGGCGGCGTACTCGGCGTCCTTGTCGGCTTCCAGCAACTGCGGGTTGGCCAACCAGGCTTCGACCTTCTCGATGCGGCGCTGCAGCGTCTTGGCGTCGGCATAGCCGTCGGCGATCATGTTCTTCATCAACACGATGTTTGAGGTCAGGTACTCCGCCACAGGCTCCTTGTTGAGCTTGATGGTGCAACCTGCGGCCGAGCGCTCAGCCGAAGCGTCGCTCAGTTCAAATGCTTGCTCGACCTTCAGGTCTGGCAGGCCTTCGATCTCCAGGATGCGACCGGAGAAGACATTCTTCTTGCCGGCCTTGGCCACGGTCAACAGACCGGCCTTGATGGCGTACAGCGGGATGGCATGGACCAGGTCACGCAGGGTGACACCGGGTTGCATCTGGCCTTTGAAGCGCACCAGCACGGATTCGGGCATGTCCAAGGGCATCACGCCGGTGGCAGCACCGAAGGCCACGAGGCCGGAGCCCGCGGGGAAGGAGATGCCGATGGGGAAGCGGGTGTGGCTGTCGCCGCCGGTGCCCACGGTATCGGGCAGCAGCAAGCGGTTGAGCCAAGAGTGGATCACGCCGTCGCCGGGGCGCAAGGCCACGCCGCCACGGTTGGAGATGAAGGCCGGCAGCTCGCGGTGCATCTTGGCATCCACGGGCTTGGGGTAGGCGGCGGTGTGGCAGAACGATTGCATCACCAAGTCGGCCGAGAAGCCCAGGCAAGCCAAGTCCTTCAGCTCGTCACGGGTCATCGGGCCGGTGGTGTCTTGCGAGCCCACGGTGGTCATCTTGGGCTCGCAATAGGTGCCGGGGCGCACGCCTTGGCCTTCGGGCATGCCGACGGCACGGCCGACCATCTTTTGTGCCAGCGTGAAGCCAGCCTTGGTGGCGGCCGGCGCGGTGGGCAGGCGGAACTGGGTGGACGCAGGCAGGCCCAGGAACTCACGGGCCTTGGCCGTCAGGCTGCGGCCGATGATCAGGTTGATACGGCCGCCGGCGCGCACTTCGTCGAACAGCACGTCGCTCTTGAGCTTGAAGGCCGTGACTTCAGTGCCAGCCTTCATGATCTTGCCGTCGTAGGGCAGGATGTCGATGACATCGCCCATCTCCAGCTTGCTCACGTCCACTTCGATGGGCAGGGAGCCGGAGTCTTCTTGGGTGTTGAAGAAGATGGGGGCGATCTTGCCGCCCAGGGTCACGCCACCAAAGCGCTTGTTGGGCACGAAGGGGATGTCTTGGCCGGTGGCCCAGACCACCGAGTTGGTGGCCGACTTGCGGCTGGAGCCGGTGCCCACCACGTCGCCTACATAGGCAACCAAGTTGCCCTTTTTCTTCAGGTCTTCGATGAACTGCATGGGGCCGCGCTTGCCGTCTTCTTCGGGCTTGAAGGCCGCATCAGCGCGGGTGTTCTTCAGCATGGCCAGATAGTGCAGCGGGATGTCTGGGCGGCTCCAAGCGTCGGGAGCGGGCGACAGGTCGTCGGTGTTGGTTTCACCAGGCACCTTGAAGACGGTGACGGTGATGGTCTTGGGCACTTCGGGACGGCTGGTGAACCACTCGGCATCGGCCCAGCTTTGCATCACTTCCTTGGCTTTGGCGTTGCCGGCCTTGGCCTTGGCAGCCACGTCGTTGAAGTAATCGAACATCAGCAAGGTCTTCTTCAGACCTTCGGCGGCCACGCCGGCGACTTCGGCGTCGTCCAGCAGCTCAATCAGGGGGTGCACGTTGTAGCCGCCCACCATGGTGCCCAGCAGCTCGGTGGCTTTGGCTTTGCTGATCAAACCGACCTTGAGGTCACCATGGGCCACGGCCGCCAAGAAGCTGGCCTTGACCTTGGCAGCGTCGTCCACGCCCGGGGGCACGCGGTGGGTGAGCAAGTCCAGCAGGAAAGCATCTTCGCCAGCCGGAGGGTTCTTGATCAGCTCGATCAGGGCATCGACCTGCTTGGCGTCAAGGGGCAGCGGCGGGATACCGAGCGCGGCGCGTTCGGCGGCATGTTGGCGATAGGCTTGCAGCATGTCTAGGCTCCTGAGGGGCGGTGAGTGAAGATCAGGGTATCTACCGTATTTTATATCTTATATAAGACTTGCCAAGCCCTGTCTCTGTATCTTGGCGGGGGAGATTGTGGTCTGAGCATCCTGACACCAGAGCCTGTGTCCGAGTGAGTGGCAGGGGCAAGGCCCAAGAAAAAGGCGCCTCCAGGGAGGCGCCTTCAACAGATGTGCAGCAATGGGCGGGGTCAGTTGCCCATCATGGAGGGGGCGGCAGGTTGGGCTTGAGCCTCGGCCTTGGCTTGGGCTTGCTTTTCGTGCATACATTCGTCCACGATTCGCCGGCCAACTTTGACGTCCATGAGCATGGACTTGTGAGCAATCTGCAGCATCATGGTTTGGCCCTTGACATCTTCTAGGCGCAGCGCCCCGGTCGAGGACAGCACCGGCTTCATGGTCCAGCGCTGTTTACCAAAGAGCACATCCACATAGCCGTCGAACTTGGGGTTCATGGCTACCTGGACCGACTTGCTTTGCTCGCATTGGTAATCGCCGAAATGGGTCATGGCTGCAGCAGCCAATTGCTCATCTTCGGCAGCAGGTAAGGGCGGCTCAGCTTTGGTGGCCTTCACGGCCTTGGCTTTGGCCGCAGCCTTTTTGACGGGCTCTGTGGCCCCCGCAGATGCGGCACTCAACATACAAGCCAGGGCAGTCGCCGCAGCGATAAAAGGACGAATCATCCGGTGTCTCCAAATCAAAACTCAGGGGCCATTGTCACCACCCCGAGGGCAGCGACTGTGACGGAACGTGAACAGTCTTCCTGTGGACCTTAGCCCAAGTGCTGAAAGAAAGGCTGCACTTCAGGGGGAAGCTGCGGGCCTTGCGCAAATGATGTGCGATGTGCGCGTTGCAGCACTTGCCAGAAGTAACGGTAACTGGCGCGGTCGTGCAGTTGTTCTCGCCCCTGATGTTGGTGGCGAATGGGGCCCCAGTGCGCAGCCTGGGCCGCCAAAAGAATCTGCGCCGCTTGCTCCACCTCGCTGGCGCTGGGGGTGAAGGCTTGGACGATGGTGCGGATCTGGTCGGGGTGGATGCTCCACATGCGGGTATAGCCCAGACGCTGCGAGGCTTGCAGCGCGGCGGCCTTCAAGGCGGTTTGGTCCTTGAATTCGGTGACGACGCAGTGCGAAGGCACTTTGGCATGCGCATGGCAGGCAGCAGCGATCTCTAGCTTGGCCCGCAGCACCAAGGGGTGTTCAAACTGTCCGACGGCGCCCATGGCACTTTGAGGAATGGCGCCGCGGTGGGCGGATACAAAGTCCATCAAGCCGAAAGACAAAGACTCCAGACGGGGGTGGGCCGCCAGGCTGTGGACGGCCTGCAGGGCGCCGTGAGTCTCCACCAAGGCATGCAAGGGAATGCGGCGTGCAAGACCATCTGACTTGCTCAAGGCGTCGACCGCGTCGGCGGCGCGCTGAATGTCCGCCAGGCTTTCTGGCTTGGGGATCATCAGATAGGCCATGCGGTGGCCGGCCTTGGGAATCAAGACTTCCAGCATGGCCTCGAATGCGGCATGCGAAGCGGGCACTACGCGTGCGCCGACGCGCCCATGCGCATTCAGCGGGGAGGTCAGCAATTCGGCCATCAGGTGAGCATGTTCGACCTCGCCACCCACTGGCGCACCGTCCTCGCCGTCCAGCGTCACGTCAAACACAGGGCCCCACTCAGCCTGCAGCTCCAGGCTCTTGCGCATGCGGGCCTCGACGCCACAGTAATGGTCGCAGACGGGCAGATCGGGGGCGGCGGGGCCATCTTCGACCAGTGCCAGGTGAGGAGGGGTCAGTGCAGACATGATGAATGCCAGGGTTTGTGCATCGAAGAATGAGAAAAGGCTGCCCAGGGGCAGCCTTTCAATCTAACAGCTTGAATGCTGAAAGTGCGGATCAGAGCAGATGCTTGACGCCGTCTTTTTCGCCTTCGAGCTCAGCCAGCGTCTTGTTGATGCACTCTTGCGAGAAGGCGTCGATGGGCAGGCCTTCAACAATCTTGTACTCGCCGCCTTCGCAGGTGACGGGGTAGCCGAACATGACTTCCTTGGGGATGCCGTATTCGCCATTGGACGGAATGCCCATGGTGACCCACTTGCCATTGGTGCCCAGGGCCCAGTCGCGCATGTGGTCGATGGCAGCGTTAGCCGCCGATGCGGCAGAAGACAGGCCGCGAGCGGCGATGATGGCGGCACCGCGCTTGCCCACGGTGGGCAAGAAGGTGTTGGCATTCCAGTCGTGGTCGTTGATGGTGTCCTTGACCGACTTGCCGTTGACCGTGGCGAAGCGGTAGTCCGCGTACATGGTGGGCGAGTGGTTGCCCCAAACGGCCAACTTTTCGATGTCGCCCACAGCGCAGCCGATCTTGGCGGCGATTTGGCTGGCAGCACGGTTGTGGTCCAGGCGCAGCATGGCGGTGAAGTTCTTGGCCGGCAGATTCGGGGCCGACTTCATGGCGATGTAGGCGTTGGTGTTGGCAGGGTTGCCGACCACCAGCACGCGCACATTGCGCGAGGCGACGGCGTTCAGGGCCTTGCCCTGGGCGGTGAAGATCTGGGCGTTGGCAGCCAGCAGGTCGGCACGCTCCATGCCGGGGCCACGAGGACGTGCGCCGACGAGCAGGGCGTAGTCCGTGTCCTTGAAGGCGGTCATCGGGTCAGCGTGGGCCTCAATGCCAGCCAGCAGCGGGAAGGCGCAGTCTTCCAGTTCCATGATCACGCCCTTGAGCGCGTTCTGGGCCTTTTCGTCCGGGATCTCCAGCAGTTGCAGGATGACGGGCTGGTCCTTGCCCAGCATTTCGCCGGAGGCAATGCGGAACAACAGGGCATAGCCGATTTGACCAGCGGCGCCAGTGACGGCCACGCGAACGGGTTTCTTGCTCATGGTGATAACTCCGGGAAGTGGGGGAAAGTGTGAGACGCACACCGCGCAGGTGTTCGGTGGGCGTCGGCGCTGCGGAGTATCGCTAAGCAGGCTGACACCGGCATGAACCCGGCTGGGAGACGAACACGTGAGTGTAGCGGCGAGTCTAAGGGTCAACCCGAGGAGTGTCAATATTCTTATGTCTTATATAAGACATCAATCGGATAAGTCTGGACGACCCTATTGGGGATGTGCTGCAATCCCGCCCCATGCCTGCTGCTTTACCCCAAGACTCGCCTGATGCTGAACCGGCCTTGCCTGCTGGTCCGGCCTTCAGCCCTTTGTATCAGCAGATCAAGGCTTTGTTGGTGCGCAGCCTGCAGGGCGGTGAGTGGAAGCCCGGAGAGGCCATTCCCAGCGAGGTGGAATTGGCAGCGCGCTATCGTGTCAGCCAAGGGACGGTGCGCAAAGCCATTGATGAGCTTGCGACCGAGAATTTGCTGGTCCGTCGGCAAGGCAAGGGTACATTCGTTGCGACGCATGCCGAAGAGAATACCCAGTACCGCTTCTTGCGCCTGACGCCCGACGCTGGGCCTGCAAGCGGCATGGCGCGTCGTTTTTTGGATTGCAAGCGCATGCGTGCGCCTCAAGACGTTGCCAAAGCCTTGGGTTTGAAGGCGGGTGAGAGTGCGCTGTTGGTGCGCCGAACTTTGGCGCGCAATGGGCAGCCTGTTGTGCTGGACGAGATTTGGCTGCCCTCAGGCCTGTTCAAGGGCCTGACCGCAGAGCGATTGAGTCAATATGCTGGACCGATGTATGGTCTTTTTGAAACGGATTTTGGGGTGCGCATGATCCGGGCCGAAGAGAAGATCAGGGCCGTGGCGGCGGATGCTGCGACGGCTGAATTGATGCAGGTGGCGGCGGGCTCCCCGTTGTTGAGCGTGGAGCGTCTCTCACACACCTATGGTGACAAGCCCGTCGAATTGCGGCGCGGGCTCTATAACACGTTGGCTCACTACTACAGAAATGAGTTGCAGTGAGCTTGCGCAAATAGCTGCAACGTCAGATGTGGCAAGGCCCCTGAAAGCTTGCTGCGATGCAATAAAATCCTCAGGTTTCATCGCGATTACTTCCCGAGCGACCACAACAAGGACCGACCCATGGCAAACACGCTCAAGACGCGTCCGGAATTCCGCAATATCAATGCGCTTTCGGATCTGCCCAACTACCGGCTTCCCCCGGCGGGCATCGTCTCTATCCTCCACCGCATCAGCGGGGCAATTCTGTTCCTCCTGTTGCCTTTCATCATTTGGCTGTTCGACAAGAGCGTGACCTCCGAGATCTCGTTCGAAGTCTTCCGTAATGCCTACACGGCTGGTATCGGTGTTGCGCCGGCATGGTTCGTGAAGCTGGTGACCTTGGCCATTCTGTGGGGCTACTTGCACCACTTCATTGCCGGTGTTCGTCACCTCTGGATGGACGCCACACACAGCGTCTCCAAAGAGCAAGGCAAGTCTTCCGCCATCGTCACCTTGGCGCTGGGCACTCTGCTGACGCTGGCGCTGGGCGCCAAGCTGTTCGGCCTCTACTGAGGAACACACCCATGGCAATTAACTATGGATCCAAGCGCCTGGTGGTTGGCGCTGGTTATGGCTTCCGCGATTGGCTGGCCCAGCGCGTGACGGCTGTTTTGATGGCCTTGTTCACCGTTGTGGTGTTGGCCCAGGTGCTGATGCCCGGCGAGATCGGCTACGACAAATGGGCCGGCATTTTCTCGGCCCAGTGGATGAAGGTCTTGACCTTTGTGGTCATCCTGTCCTTGGCCTACCACGCCTGGGTGGGTGTGCGCGACATCTGGATGGACTACGTCAAGCCGGTGGGCCTGCGCCTGGTGCTGCAGGTGTTCTCCATCGTCTGGCTGGTCGGCTGTGCCGGCTGGGCCATCCAAGTTCTGTGGCGTCTGTGACGCGCTTGAGAGAAAGAATATGACTAGCAATATCACCAAGCGCAAGTTTGACGTTGTCATCGTCGGGGCCGGTGGCTCTGGCATGCGCGCCTCGCTGCAACTCTCCTTGGCCGGCCTCAATGTGGCCGTGCTGTCCAAAGTCTTCCCCACTCGCTCGCACACGGTGGCGGCTCAGGGTGGTATCGGTGCCTCCTTGGGCAATATGTCGGAAGACAACTGGCACTATCACTTCTTCGACACCGTCAAGGGCTCCGACTGGCTCGGCGACCAAGACGCGATCGAGTTCATGTGCCGCGAAGCGCCCAAGGTCGTTTACGAGCTTGAGCACTTCGGCATGCCGTTCGACCGCAACCCCGACGGCACCATTTACCAACGTCCCTTTGGTGGCCACACCGCCAACTACGGTGAAAAGCCCGTGCAGCGTGCTTGCGCTGCGGCGGACCGCACCGGCCATGCGCTGCTGCATACCCTCTACCAGCAAAACGTCAAGGCGCGCACCAACTTCTTCGTGGAGTGGATGGCGCTGGACCTGATCCGTGATCAAGAAGGTGATGTGGTCGGGGTCACTGCCCTGGAGATGGAAACTGGCGATCTGCACATCTTGGAAGCCAAGACCGTGCTGATGGCCACAGGCGGCGCGGGCCGTATCTTCGCTGCGTCGACCAATGCCTTCATCAACACCGGTGACGGTTTGGGCATGGCCGCTCGTGCCGGCATCCCGCTGGAAGACATGGAGTTTTGGCAGTTCCACCCCACCGGCGTGGCCGGAGCGGGCGTGTTGCTGACCGAAGGCTGCCGCGGCGAAGGCGCGATCTTGCGCAATGCCAATGGCGAGCGCTTCATGGAGCGTTATGCGCCGACCCTGAAAGACTTGGCGCCGCGTGACTTCGTCTCCCGCTCCATGGACCAGGAGATCAAGGAAGGTCGCGGCTGCGGTCCTAACAAGGACTATGTGTTGCTGGACATGACCCACCTGGGTGCCGACACCATCATGAAGCGTCTGCCTTCGGTGTTCGAGATTGGCCACAACTTCGCCAATGTCGACATCACCAAGGAGCCGATCCCCGTGGTGCCTACCATTCACTACCAGATGGGTGGTATCCCCACCAACGTCAACGGTCAGGTGGTGATCCCGCGCAACGGCAAGCACAACGATGTGGTCAATGGCTTGTACGCGGTGGGCGAGTGCTCTTGCGTGTCGGTGCACGGCGCCAACCGCTTGGGTACCAACTCCTTGTTGGACTTGATCGTCTTCGGTCGGGCGGCAGGCAACCACATTGTGGCCAGCGCCCTGAAGCAGAAGAACCACAAGCCGCTGCCGGCCGATGCCGCAGACCAAACCCTGGCACGTTTGGCACGCTTGGATTCGGCCAAGAATGGCGAGTACGCCCAGGATGTGGCCAACGACATCCGCGCCACCATGCAAAAGCATGCCGGCGTGTTCCGCACCCAAAAGCTGATGGACGATGGCGTTACCGCCATCAAGCAGGTGGCCGAGCGCGTCAAGGCCATTGGCCTGAAGGACACCTCCAAGGTGTTCAACACCGCCCGCATCGAAGCCCTCGAAGTCGACAACCTGATCGAAGCCGCCAAGGCCACCATGATCTCTGCGGCGGCCCGCCCCGAGAGCCGTGGTGCGCACGCGCACGACGATTTCCCGAACCGCGACGACGCGAACTGGATGAAGCACACGCTGTGGTATTCCGAAGGCAATCGCCTGGAGTACAAGCCCGTCAACCTGCAGCCGCTGACCGTTGAGTCGGTGCCGCCCAAGGTTCGTACTTTCTGATCGCAGCGAGAGGATAAGCAACATGGCTGATAAGCGCACTTTCCAAATCTATCGCTACGATCCTGATAAGGACGCCAAGCCTTACATGCAGACCATCGAGATCGAACTCGAAGGCAATGAACGCATGCTGCTGGACGCCCTGGTCAAGCTCAAGGCCGTGGACCCCACCTTGTCCTTCCGTCGCTCCTGCCGTGAAGGCGTGTGCGGCTCGGACGCAATGAACATCAATGGCAAGAACGGTCTGGCCTGCCTGACCAATATGCGCACACTGCCCCAAACCGTGGTGCTGCGCCCCTTGCCTGGCCTGCCTGTGGTCCGCGACCTGATCGTGGACATGACCCAGTTCTTCAAGCAGTACAACTCGATCAAGCCTTACCTGGTGAACGACGAGCGCCCGCCGGAGAAGGAGCGCCTGCAGTCCCCCGAAGAGCGCGAAGAGTTGGATGGCCTGTACGAGTGCATCTTGTGCGCGAGCTGCTCGACCAGCTGCCCCAGCTTCTGGTGGAACCCCGACAAGTTTGTGGGCCCAGCCGGCCTGCTGCAGGCCTATCGCTTCATTGCGGACAGCCGTGACCAAGACACCAATGCGCGTCTCGACAACCTCGAAGACCCGTACCGTCTGTTCCGCTGCCACACCATCATGAACTGCGTCGATGTCTGCCCCAAGGGTCTGAACCCCACCAAGGCCATCGGCAAGATCAAGGAATTGATGGTTCGTCGTGCCGTGTAAAGCGACAACGGTCAATTTCAAGCAAGCCTAGGCATGGAAACTGCACCCTTGAACCCCACCGATGTCAGCCGTCTGAAATGGCGCTGCCGTCGGGGGCTGCTTGAAAACGATCTGTTTGTGGAACGGTTTTTTCGCCGATATGAGCACAGCCTCACGCTGTCTCAGGTGGAAGGCCTTCAGCACTTGATGGACCTGGCCGATAACGACCTCTTGGACCTGCTGCTTGCGCGGAAGGATCCTGAGGGCGACCTCGACCGGGCCGAGGTGCGGGATGTACTTGTGCTCCTGCGCCAGCCTGGTTGAACAACGCATTCTTAGAAAGGACTCGACGATGACCCCGTCTGACGTGAAAGCCACCCTGTCGTTCTCCGACGGCAGCCCCGCCATGGATCTGCCGATCTACAAGGGCACCATCGGCCCTGACGTGATCGACATCCGTAAGCTCTACGGCCAAACCGGTAAGTTCACCTACGACCCCGGCTTCCTGTCCACTGCGTCTTGCAACTCGACCATCACTTACATCGATGGCGACAAGGGCGAGCTGCTGTACCGCGGCTACCCCATCGAGCAGTTGGCCGTGAACTGCGACTACCTCGAAACCTGCTACCTGCTGCTGTACGGAGAGCTGCCCAACGCCAGCCAGAAGGAAGAGTTCGTGGCCCGTGTGACCAATCACACCATGGTCAACGAGCAAATGCAGTTCTTCCTGCGCGGCTTCCGCCGCGACGCGCACCCGATGGCCGTGATGACGGGCTTGGTGGGCGCACTGTCGGCCTTCTATCACGACAGCACCGACATCAATAACCCCGAGCACCGTGAAATCGCCGCGATCCGCCTGATCGCCAAGATGCCCACACTCGTGGCCATGGCCTACAAGTACACCGTCGGCCAGCCCTACATCTACCCGAAGAATGACCTGTCTTACGCAGGCAACTTCATGCGCATGATGTTCGCCACGCCGTGCGAAGAGTACAAGCCCAATGACGTGCTGGTGCGCGCCATGGACCGCATTTTCACCCTGCACGCCGACCACGAGCAAAACGCCTCGACCTCGACCGTGCGTCTGTGCGGCTCGTCGGGCACCAACCCCTTTGCCGCCATTGCCGCAGGTGTGGCCTGCTTGTGGGGCCCGGCTCACGGTGGCGCCAACGAAGCGTGCCTGAACATGCTGGCCGACATCCAGAACCAGGGTGGCGTGGCCAAGATTGGCGAGTTCATCAAGCAGGTCAAGGACAAGAACTCTGGCGTCAAGCTGATGGGTTTTGGCCACCGCGTCTATAAGAACTACGACCCGCGCGCCAAGCTGATGCGCGAAACCTGCCACGAAGTGTTGAACGAACTGGGCTTGCACAACGACCCCATGTTCAAGCTGGCCATGGAGCTGGAGAAGATTGCGCTGGAAGACGAATACTTCGTCGCTCGCAAGCTCTACCCGAACGTGGACTTCTACTCGGGCATCGTGCAGCGCGCCATTGGCATCCCCGTGCCCCTGTTCACGGCCATCTTCGCCCTGGCACGTACCGTGGGCTGGATTGCCCAGCTGAACGAAATGATTGGCGACCCCGAGTACAAGATCGGTCGTCCGCGTCAGTTGTTCGTGGGTGCTGCATCCCGCGACGTCAAGCCCATCGCTCAGCGCTGAGCTGCCGATCGCTGACAAAAGGCCACCTTCGGGTGGCTTTTTTCATGCCCACTTCAGGCTTGACGCGTGAAGAAGCGGGTCGCAATGGGCTTGATTTATCGCAATTCAGGGTGACGGGCCTGCAGACAATTCCCCAGTGAAGCGCCTGATGGTTTTCTTCAGGTGACGGTGACGTCGTGCGCAGCACACTGAAAGTCGGTAGCCTTGGGAGACATTTGCATGCGCGATAACCAGCCTGTCAGCCAACGTGAATATGCTTTGGCGCCTGGCCAGACACTGATGTCCACCACCGATGTGGACAGTCGCATCACGTATGCGAACGCCGCCTTTATCCAGGTCAGCGGCTACGAGCGTGACGAACTGCTGGGCCAACCCCACAATATGGTGCGGCATCCGGACATGCCGGCCGAGGCATTTGCGGACATGTGGGCGACGCTCAAAGCAGGGCGCTCTTGGACAGCCTTGGTGAAGAATCGTCGCAAGGATGGTGACCACTACTGGGTGCGTGCCAATGCGGCGCCAGTGCGGCGTCAGGGGCAGCTCAAGGGCTATATGTCCGTGCGCACGACGCCGACCCGCGAGGAGGTTCAGCAGGCGGAGGCCCTGTATGCGCGCATGCGTCAGGGGGCCATGAGTGCGTGGAAGTTTCACCAAGGTGTCTTGGTGCGACGCGGAAGCCTGGCCTTTCTGACCCTCTTGAAGACGGCTTCTTTGGCCACACGAATTCGTCTGGCCACGCTCGGTGCGACCGTGCTTATCTCAGCGGGGCTGTTTGCGCTGTGCCCTATGCCGTTGGCCTTGCAGGCCAGTGTGCTGGCCGCGCTGGTCATGTTGCTCACCACCCTTTGGTTGCAGCAGCAAATCTCCACGCCCATGCAACTGGTTCAGCGGGAGGCTCAAGAGGTGGCCTCGGGCCAAGGTGGCACGGGCGTCGCCTTGGACCGTGTGGATGAGGTAGGCATGGTGTTGAGGTCCATCAATCAAGCTGCACTGAACCTTCGCTCCTTGATTGACGATGTGGGCGAACAGGCCTCGGGCATGCAGATTGCCAGCCAGGAGATCGCCACGGGCAATGCAGACCTCAGTGCGCGCACCGAACAGGCCGCGTCCAATCTGCAGCAAACCGCCTCGGCCATGGAGCAGATCAGCGCCACCGTCAAGCACAACGCCGACTCTGCCGTGCAAGCCACGACACTGGCGGGCACAGCGCGCCAGGTTGCGGCAGAAGGCGGGGACTTGGTCGGACAAGTGGTGTCGGTGATGAGTGACATCACAGCAAGTTCTCGGCGCATCTCCGACATCATTGGGGTGATTGACGGCATTGCGTTTCAGACCAATATCCTGGCGCTGAACGCCGCCGTGGAAGCTGCCCGAGCAGGGGAGCAAGGGCGTGGCTTTGCGGTGGTCGCCGCAGAGGTCAGAACGCTGGCCCAGCGCAGTGCCGCCGCCGCCAAGGAAATCAAACAACTCATCACCAACAGCGCGGAAAAAGTGGAGGGTGGTGCTCAGCTCGTGGACCAAGCGGGGCGCACCATGGAAGACATCGTCCAGCATGTGCGGCATGTCTCGGAGTTGATTGCGGAGATATCCGTGGCCTCCAAGGAACAAAACTCCGGCATCGGACAGGTCGGCCAGGCGGTGTCAGAGTTGGACCGCATGACCCAACAAAATGCCGCGCTGGTCGAGCAGTCTGCGGCTGCCGCCGAAAGCCTCAAGCAGCAAAGCGTTCGACTGAACGACGCGATCAGTGTCTACAGTCAATGAGGGCATGCAGCCCTCAAGGGCCGCGCATTGCTTATACTCACGGGTGTTTCAGCGCCGATTTGTTCCGGATTGCGGGCGCTTCAATAAATGCCGCTAAAGAGGGACATCCGATCAACCCGGTGTCCGCCATCTTTGCGGCGCCGGGTTTTTTTGTCAGGTTCAGGATGTCCTTCATGGCCTCAGTTGGCACGGTCTTGCCTCAGCAAATGTCCTTCGACACGCCACTTGCGCTTCGCAGTGGGGCGACGCTGGGCCACTACACACTTCACTACGAAACCTACGGCACGCTGAACGCTGATGCCAGCAACGCGGTGCTGGTCTGCCATGCGCTGAATGCCTCGCACCATGTGGCGGGCGAATACGCGGGCCAAGAGCGCAGCGAAGGCTGGTGGGATAACTTGGTGGGCCCCGGCAAGCCGCTGGACACCAATCACTTCTTTGTGATTGGCATCAACAACCTTGGGTCTTGCTTCGGTTCAACCGGCCCCATGCACCTGAACCCGCAAACCGGTAAGCCCTATGGGGCTGACTTTCCGGTCGTGACGGTCGAGGACTGGGTCGATGCGCAAGCGCGCTTGATTGAGCGCTTGGGCATTCGGCAATTGGCCGCTGTATTGGGCGGCAGCTTGGGCGGTATGCAGGCGCTGGCGTGGACGCTGCGCTACCCCGAGCGCCTGCGCTACTGCGTGGCGGTGGCCACCGCGCCCAACCTGTCCGCACAAAACATTGCCTTTAACGAGGTGGCCCGTCGCGCCATCATCACCGATCCTGATTTTCATGGCGGACACTTTTACGAGCATGGCGTTGTGCCAAAGCGCGGTTTGCGGGTGGCCCGGATGATCGGCCACATCACCTACTTGAGTGATGACTCGATGGAGGCCAAGTTTGGCCGCGATATGCGGGCGGGCGGCCCGGCCTATTCCACCCAGGACATTGAGTTTCAGATCGAGAGCTACTTGCGTCATCAGGGCGATAAGTTCAGCGAGTACTTCGACGCCAACACCTATTTGCTGATCACCCGTGCGCTGGACTACTTTGACCCTGCCCGTGAACATGGCGGAGACCTCTCCCGTGCCTTCGCCATCGCGCGCCAACACAAGTTTCTGGTGGTGAGCTTCACCACCGACTGGCGGTTCTCCCCGGCCCGCTCGCGCGAGATCGTCAAGGCGCTGGTAGATAACCGTATCGACGTGAGCTACGCCGAGATCGATGCCCCCCATGGCCACGACGCCTTTCTGCTGGAGGACCCGCGCTACCACGGTGTGATGCGCGCTTACTTTCAGCGCATTGCGGCCAGCTTGAAGACCGGAGGCCAAGATGAGTGAGCGCAAGGACTTGGAGGTCATCGCCCGTCTGGTGCCCGAGGGCTCACGGGTGCTGGATTTGGGCTGTGGGCAAGGCGAGTTGTTGGCCCACCTGCAGCAGCACCGCGGCTGCAGTGGCTATGGCATCGAGATCGATGATGCCAATGTGCTGGCCTGTGCACAGCGCGGCGTGAATGTGATTCAGCTCAACCTCGAAGAGGGCTTGAAGCTGTTCGACGACCACAGCTTCGATGTGGTGCTGCAACTGGAGACCTTGCAACACCTGCGGAACACCGAGCATATGCTGCGCGAGACAGCACGGGTTGGCCGCATTGGCATCGTCAGCTTCCCCAACTTTGCCCATTGGCCCAACCGGCTGAGTGTGATGCGCGGACGCATGCCCGTGACCAAGGCCTTGCCCTACCAGTGGTACGACACGCCCAATATTCGTGTCAGTACCTTCGCGGACTTTGAGGTGTTGGCGGGCAAGAACGGACTGGCGGTGACCGACAGCTTTGGCTTGAGCGGCGGAGAAGTGATCCGTACTTGGCCCAATCTGCTGGCCAGCGTGGCGGTCTTCAAGTTCGAGCAAGTTTAGGTCCCGCCCCAGACCCTTCTCTTCCGGGAAGGTATCCTCCCGCCTGCCATGTACGCCAAGTTCTTCGGGCTGAGCCAGACCCCTTTCTCCATCGCACCGGATCCGCGCTACCTTTATATGAGCGAGCGCCACCGGGATGCCTTGGCACATCTGCTCTGGGGCGTGGGTGCGGGCGGCGGCTTTGTGCTCCTCAGCGGTGACATTGGCGCCGGCAAAACCACTGTGTGTCGCTGCTTCTTGGAGCAGTTGCCGCCGCAGTGCACGGTGGCCTATATCTTCAACCCCAGCCTGACGGTGGACGAGCTGCTGCAGACCGTCTGCCAAGAGTTTGGCGTGGCGCTGCCAGAGGCACCGCAGACGCCAGGCTCCACCAAGGGCATGGTGGATGCGCTCAACACCTTTTTGCTGCAGGAGCATGCAGCCGGGCGCTCTTGCGTGCTGATCATCGACGAGGCGCAGAGTCTCAGCGCCCCGGTGCTGGAGCAATTGCGTCTTCTCACCAACCTGGAGACGGCCGAGCGCAAGCTCTTACAAATCATCCTGATTGGTCAGCCCGAATTGCGCGACATATTGGCCAGGCCCGAGTTGGAGCAGCTCTCTCAGCGCGTGGTGGCCCAGTTTCACCTCGAGGCTTTGTCGCCCGCCGAGACGCATCAGTACGTGCAGCATCGCCTCTCGGTCGCCGGCTGGCAAGGCCCGTCGCCCTTCGAGCCGCGAGCCTTGGCGCGCATCCAGCAACTCACCAAGGGCGTGCCGCGCCGCATCAACCTGCTGTGTGACCGAGCCCTGCTGGGGGCTTATGCGCTGGGCCTCAAGACCATCGATCGCCACATGGTCGACAAAGCGGCGTTGGAGGTGTTTGCACGCCCGCGTGCTGCCTCGGCATCGCAAACGTCTTGGTTGGGGCGTTTTGGGGTGTTCGGGGGCCTGGGTGCTGGCCTGCTGAGTCTGGGTCTTGCTGCGGTGTGGTGGTGGCCGAATCACGGGCCATCGCGCACGGTGGAGACGCTGACACTGCCGCAGGGCAAGCCCAAGCTGCCGCCTGAAGGCTCAGCGTCTTCCCCAACCACCGCTTCGGGGCCTCTCAAGCCCGCGGTGGCGGCTGAGCTCACCGTGGCCTCCGCGGATGATTTGCAGACAAAGCAGCCTGCCGTGGCCGCTTCGGCTGCGCTTGGCGCGATGCCGGAACGCGGCCAATGGTGGAAGCAAGAGGCCACACCGCTGGGCCTGTTGGTCGAGCGTTGGGGTGGGCAGGTGAGCAAAGGCGATGTGTGTGAGCAGGCCGTCGCGCAGTCTCTACGCTGCTTCCGGGCCTACGGCAGCACCCAACTGATCCGCCTCCTGGACCGCCCCGTGATGCTGCTGTTGCAAGATGAGAGTGGCGCCAAAGGCCAAGTGCTGTTGTGGGGGATGAGGCCTGATCAAGCCTTGGTGCAACACAAAGATGGGCAACTCTGGGTGCGTTGGATCGATCTGGCCCCCCATTGGCGCGGCGAATTCGTGACCCTCTGGCGCACCTCCGAAGCCTGGGCTCAGCGCGACGATGCGGCTGCCCTCAAGGGCATACAAGCGGCCTTGCGCCAGTTGGGTGTGGCGCCTAAGGCGGCCTCCGGCGCTGGCGGCGAGGTCAGTGCGGCCATCTACGCGTTTCAAGCGGCGCAGGGCTTGCGTCCGGATGGCAAAGGCAATGTGCAAACGCTGATGCTGCTGAATCGCGCGATGGCAGTGAAGGAGCCTCGCTTGGGCGAGGAGCGCTGAATATGTCCTACATCCTCGAAGCTCTAAAGAAAGCGGAAGCAGAGCGTGAGCAAGGCCGTGTGCCGAGCCTGCGCAGCCAAGCCTGGGTGCCAAGCGCTCCGGAGATTGACGCCAAAGCGTGGCCCGCAAGCCGATGGCTGCTGGCCGGCTTTTTGGTGGTGGTCTGCGTCGGCGCTGGCTTGTGGCTGTGGCGCGTCGCTGCTCCTTCGGAGCGTCCTGCGCCGACTCCGACCCCCGATCAAACAGTGGCGGCGGCCTTGCCGGTGATACCGCCCACAGCGGCGTCTCAGCTTGTTGCCCCCCCCACGATCGTGCCGGCGCCTCCTGCGCCTGCGCCGGCACTGCGAGCACCCTCTGCCGTGGCGTCGACACCTGCGCCGCTGACTAAGCCAAAAGTGCCCAAGCCGCCTTCACAGGCGGTGTCGGGAAGCGAGCGTGTGATCAAGTGGGCGGACATGACGACAGCACAGCAGCAAGCCCTCTCAAAGCTGGTCTGGGGCGGTGCCATGCATTCCAGCGATCCGAGCGCACGCATGGTGATCATCAACGATCAAGTGATGCGCGAAGGTGATGTGCTCGGCCCAGGGTTGGTGCTGGAGCAGATTGAGCCCAAGTCCGTGGTCCTCAACATGCAGGGGCAGCGGATTCGAAAGAGCTTTTGAACCCGCTCAAGGGCGGCAGCCCTCACGCACTAGGGTGCAGGTGCCTGGGTGTCTAGGGCGGTGGGTTTGAGCTCTTCGACACGCAGACCTTCTTTCAGCAATGCGTGCCGCAGCCATTCCGGGTGAGGGCCTTGGCCATCCCAGGTTTCGCCACTGACGGGGTGACGATACTTGATGGGCAAGGGCCCGGCGGGGGGCGGCGGAGCCGGGATGGGAGCGTCAAGTTCTTCCAGCGTGATGCCCCAAAAGGACATCAAAGACTGAATTCGAGCAATCACCGGCTCCAGTTCGCGGCGGGAGAGACGCTGTTCACCCTGCTCGGGCAGGGGCTCACCGCTGTCTTGAGGCTGCAGCGGTTCATTCATGGCAAATCATGTGCCGATAGATCGAAAAGGAGCGTTGAAATGCGACACAGGGCACCGAGTGGTGCCCTGTTCAAGGGTGTCAGCCCTTGGCCGCGTCAAGTTCGCGGCAGGACGGAGCGCAAACGGCCTGGGACTTGCCCAGAATCTTGCGCGACTTCAGTTGCGCGCGAGGCCGATGCTTGCCGCACAAGAAGCACGACATGGTGGCAGCGCCAAAGGCGCCGGTTGCAGAAAATGGGGAACCCGCCACTTTTGAGCGGTAACGTAGGCCGCCTGGGTCGATGGCGGTCTTGGGATCGTCCTTGGCCAGAATGTGCTCCTTCCTGTGCAATCCATAGATATGGGGCTTTTGCCCTCTCACAGCACGCCACCGAAACGCAATACGTCGCAGTTGACCTTGCAGCGAATCGATGATTATCGCCGATCTCGTCGCGAAAAGCAGAAAGGATAGAGAGAGCTACGTTTGACTCAGCCCACTTGCGTGACGGATGCTGTCCTTTGGGCTCGACGCTTTAGGACTCGCCGTCCATTCCAGCCTTTCAGAGCGGCTGCCAATCGTTGCCACAGGTTGGGTTTGCTGAACGCCAGCCCTGCCTCAAGTGCATATGGTGCGCCTGCCCGCAGTGCCTCGAACTCGTAGGTGGCCAGGAGCCGACGCTCGTCCAATCGGGGATCCAAATCCGGATTGTTCTTGTAGAGGTCTCCGCCAATGGGGCGGGTGTGCCAAACCGGTGTGGCATCCAAGATGGCGATCTTGGGTTGATGCGGTGCCAGCACGGTGGGCCACACCCAGTCTAGCCCCCAACCACTTCGACTTTCCGCAAAGGTATGCAGTACTTTGCGCAGCGTCTCACGCGTGAACAGCGGTGCCATGACCTCCACAAATTGACTGTAGCGGGCGACATGCCCTGGTCGCTGCAAGAGAAGCGCCCAGCTGAAGTAAGAGTTCGCCGTCAGTGCGGGTTGTGCCAAATCGAGGCCCAAGCCGTGGAAGAGAGCAAACATCCGGTTCAGGGTTTCGGTGGACACCGACAAATCGTCATCCGGGAACCAAAAGCTGTCGTACTGATCGATCAACTCCGGCCGTGCGGCCAGCAGGTCTGCAATGCAAGACCACTTCGGGCCTTTGCGCATTTCATAGTGGTCTGCGTCCTGGCGGTGGCAATCTGGCGTGCTGCCGTAATAGCTGATGAGCAGGTCAAAGTGACGTGCGCCCTGAATCCACTCGGTGTGGAGCGACTTATCACCGGCACGCAGTATCACCAGATTGCGTGGAGCATGGGATGCACTCATGGGCGTTTCAGGATGTCATCACTGGCTTTCAACGCTGCCGCGACGATTTGATCCATGTTGTAGTAGCGATACTGGGCCAATCGACCCACGAACGTGACCTGTGTCTCTTGCTCCGCCAAGGCTTCATAGCGCTTGAACAGGGCCTCGGATTCAGGCCGTGGGACTGGATAGTAGGGGTCACCTTCGTCCTGAGGGTACTCCCTCACAATCGACGTACCTTTCGCTTTTTGGCCAGTCAAGTGCTTGAACTCGGTGATGCGGGTGAACGCATGGTCATTCGGGTAGTTCACCGTCCCTACCGCTTGGAACGATGAGTCCTGATCCAAATGTTCGTGAGCGAAGCGCAGGCTGCGGTAGGGCAGCGGGCCAAAGCATTGCTTGAAGTAGCTGTCGATGGGACCGGTGTAAATCAATCGAGCGCTGGTATAGACCTCTCGCACAGACTCGAAGTCTTGGCCCGTTTGCACGCTGATCAAGGGGTGGTCCAGCATGGCTTCGAACATGCGGGTGTAGCCCTGCGCCGGCATGAACTGAAAGCTGTCGGAGAAATAACGGTCGTCGTCATTGGTGCGCGTCGGGATGCGAGCCGCCACGCCGGCGGACAGCTCGCTCAAATCCAGGCCCCATTGTTTGCGCGTGTAGCCTCGGAAGAACTTCTCGCACAAGTCGCTGCCCACCGAGTTGAGCACCACATCCTCACTGGTCTTTAGAGGGGCTCTGGGCTCGCGCACGCGCTCGATATAGGCTTGAGCCTCCTCCTCGCTCAAGGTCAAGCCATAAAGCTTGTTGAGCGTGGTGCGATTGATCGGGATCGGCAGCAACTGGTCTCCCACTTTCGCCAGCACACGGTGCTCATAAAAGCGCCAGTCCGTGAAGCGTGAGAGGTACTCAAACACCAGCTTGCTGTTGGTGTGGAAGATGTGCGGGCCATAGGGGTGGATGAGCACCCCGTGCTCATCCAGGCAGTCGTACGCATTGCCGCCGATGTGTGGCCGCTTGTCGATCACGAGCACCCGGTGCCCCGCGTCTGCCAACTGGCGGGCGCACACGCTGCCGGCAAAACCGGCGCCGACGACCAGAAAGTCTGGGCTTGATGGCGAAGTGCTCATGATGTCTCTCCTGTTGAACCTACGGCAAGAAAGGGAGCCTCATCCCTTTCTTGCCGCAAGCGTTGCCAATTGCCAAGTGAATAGGCGATCTGTTGCCGCACGCGGCGCCAGCGGTGTGTCCAACTCTTGGGGGAGCTGCGGCGGCCAATGCTGGAGACCGTTGAACTTTGGTCCAGGCTCACAGGGTAGGGCAGCAAACCATAGACCCGCAGTTGGGTCTCCCAGGCATAGCGCAGGTCGATGTCGACAGGACGTCCGAAGGGAATGCGGCGCAGCAGCTTTTGGGCCCCTGCACGGCTGATGAAATAGGCGGCCGTCATGCTGGGAATCCGGGCATAGCGGACGACGCGATGCGGTGCACTCAGCGGCCACGTGGCCACCGTCTTTTCATGGCCGCGGCCCACCAGTTTGATCATGTCCCACTGTGGTTCAGTGGCCGACATGAGCTGCGCCATCAAGGTGGGCAAGCAGGCCGCCAACACCACATCGTCTTCCAGGACCAAGGCGCCTGGCACACCGCTGTCCACGATGGCCTGCCAGGTGTTGAGGTGGCTGACGTAGCAGCCGATTTCGCCCGCGGACAGCGGCAGGTGGTACTGCCGAGCATTCAGGTCGGGGCTGTAATAGCGGGCCATCTCCGAGGGCGACAAGTCTCGACCATAGGTGGCCTCTATCGCATGCAGATGATCCAGCAAGCCCAAGGCTGCCAACTGGCTGTGCATGTGTGCGGCGCGGGCCACATCCTTGGGCAAGTTGATCAGGTAGATGGGGCAGGGCATGGGGATCAAACAGGCTTCAGGCCAAACCCTTGAAGCGTGGCCGATTGTAGAGGGGGGTCAAGGCCGATTCACGATGGCCTGGGCTGTTTGCCAAACCAACTCTGTGTCTGGCCATTGCCCGTCTCCTCCCAAGGCGGTCACGGTGGGCCCCCAGGGCCGCCACTGGCGCGTCTTGGTAGGCCCCAAGACGCTCAGCAAGGGCGCGGCCGATGCTGCGGCCAAGTGGGCTGGGCCTGTGTCATTGGCCACGACCAGCTTGCTTTGACCCAGCAAGGCGGCATAGGCATCCAGCGGCAGCTTGTCGATCAGGATGGCGCCGGGGTAAAGGCGGCGGGCCTCTTCGACCTCGGCTGCGGGCCCGGGGCAGACCAAGATGGGTAAGCCCAGCCCTTCCAGCCGCTTGGCAAAAGCCGCAAACTCTGGCCAGCGCTTGGGTTGTTTGTCCACCAAGCCACCGGCAAAGGGTGCGATGCACACATAGTCACCTTGGGGGCCTGCGTGGCGTGCAATGACCTCCCGCGCACGGTCTTGCGCGGCTGCTGTGAGAGGGAGACTGATCCGATCTGGTATGGGCAAACGCTGGCCCAGCAAGCCGCAGGCTTGAGCCCAGAAGGACTCCGCAGCGTGGGGGCCGTCTGCCGCGGGTAATGCCTTCTTCAGCAAGAAGCCCCGGCCGTCGCTGGCAAAGCCCGCCACAGCAAAGCCGCCCAAACGCAACTCCAAAGCGCTGGAGAAGGAGTTGGGCATGGCCAAGGCCCAGACGGCTTCGTCTTGAGGGGCGCCCGCCGCCCGTAATTGTTGGCGCAGAGAGCGAAGTTGGCCCACGCGCGCGCGCAGTCCTTGGCCACGCTTGGTCACGGCCCAGCCTGTCCCTGTAAGCAAGGTTGATGCCCAGCCCGCACCGTAGAGATGTGGCTCATAGCCGTGGGCCGCCAAGAGCTGGAGTGCGGGCAGGCTCAGCACCACATCGCCGATGTAATTGCACAGACGGATGACAAGAGGGCGATTCATGAAGGAGGTATCGATACGGTAAAGCGAGGCCCACACCAAGGAGCGCTTCCAAGGCCTGGACGATAATTCAGACAGATTCTCATTTTGCGCCGCGAATCGGCCTGCCCTGGAGTGTTTGGAATGTCTGCATTGCCCATCAAGTCGCCCGAAGTGATCACTTGCCACGAGGATTGCTTGGCGCAGGCGGATTGGCCGGGCGCAGAGCCAACGGTTGCTGAAGGCGCTGAGTTGCTGCATTGGGTGCGTCGCAATCACTTTTTCAACAGCAGTTTGTGGGCCCAAGAAGACTTGGCTCGCCGCACCACCGTGAGCGCGGAAGAGATTGCTGGCAATAAGCGGGCGATCGACCGCTTCAACCAAGCCCGTAACGATGCGACCGAGCGGGTGGATGAGATTCTGTTGACGGCGCTGGGCCTGGTGGACGCTGCGTCCGCTCGCACAGACACCCCGATCTCGACGGTTCCCAAAGGCGCGCGACTGAACTCCGAGACGGCCGGCAGCATCATCGACCGCATGTCCATCATGGCGTTGAAGATCCACGCCATGCGTCAGCAAACCCTGCGCCAGGACGTGGACGACGCACATCGCGCCTCCAGCGCCGTCAAGCTTGAGCGCCTGCAGCAGCAGCGCCAAGATCTGGGCGATTGCCTGGATGGCTTGTTGGCCGATGCCTTGGCGGGCCGGGCTTACTTCAAGGTCTACCGTCAGTTCAAGATGTACAACGACCCGCGCTTCAATCCGGCGCTGGTGGCAGAGCGCGCAAGCAAGGCCTGAACGGTGGCGCTGCGCGTTTTGGTGGTGAAGACCACCTCGATGGGCGATGTGGTCCACATGTTGCCCGCGGTGGAAGACTTGCTGCGCTGGCACCCCGATGCGCAAGTGGATTGGTTGGTCGAGGCGCCATTTGCGGCCATCCCGGCGCTGCATCCAGGGGTGCAGCGTGTCATTCCTCAGGCTTGGCGCAAGTGGCGCAAGAAGTTGATGGAGCGCGTCACCTGGCAGGCCCTTGGCAAGGTGCGTGCGGCCTTGCGAGAGCAGCCCTATGACTTGGTGATCGATGCCCAGGGCTTGCTCAAGAGCGTGATGTGGGCTCTGCAGGCACCGGGCCTGCGCGTGGGCTTTGATCGGCACAGCATTCGTGAGCCCTTGGCCAGCGCGTTTTATCAACGCAAGGTGGCGGTGTCACGCAGCCTGCAGGCGGTCGAGCGCAATCGCCGCCTGATGGCAGCCGCGCTGGGCCGTGCTTTTGAACCTGAAGTGCCCGCGCAGTTTGGATTGGCCATTCCTCAAGAAGCAACCTGGCGCGCTCCGGTGGATCGCTATGCGCTCTTGATTCCTTGCGCCAGCCGCATTGAGAAGCGCTGGCCAGAGCCTGATTGGCTGGCGGTGGGTGAGCGCTTGAAGACCGCCGGTTTGGGGTTGGTGGTGCTGTGGGGTTCGCCGGATGAGGAGCAGTTGGCGCAGAGGCTGGCTGGCCCCTTGGGTGCGGCGGTGCCGCCTTTTTTGACGGTGCGCGAGATGGCCGCTGTCATCGGGCGTGCGCAAATCGCGGTGGGCTTGGACACAGGCTTCAGCCACTTGGCTGCGGCCTATGGCTTGCCGACCGTGGGCGTTTACTGCGACCATGAGCCGGGTCTGGCCGGCTTGACCGGCCCAGCACTGGTGCAAAGCCTGGGCGGCAAGGGCCGAGTGCCTGAGCGGGCCGAGGTGCTGGAGGCCGTAGAACGCGCCTTGGCGACGCTGGTCGTCAGCCCAGCCTGCGACTAAGGACGACCGTTACTGGTCTTCGATGCGCTGCGGCGGGAAGCTGTCCCAGCTCAAGCAGCCTGGGCACTGCCAGAAATAACGCTGGGCCTCAAAACCGCAGGCGGCGCAGCGGTAACGCTGCAAGGGGCGGCCTGCTTTATCCAGAGCCTTGCCCACAGCGTCCGCGCATTCCTGGGTCCATTGTTCAGCAGGCCGGTTGAGCACAGCCTGGGCGGCCGCTAGCGTGGCTTGTTGCTTCAAGTAGGGCAACACCAGCGGTGACTGTGCCAGCGCTGAACCGTCCAGCACGGCCAAGGCCTTGATGACGTCCAGTGAGGGATGGGCCTCATGGGCGCTGGTCAGGGTGGCCCGTGCTCGCTCCACCTGACCACAGGACTGGCCGGCCTGGGCATAGGCCATGGCCACCAGCGAGAAACTCGCCAGATCAGCCTGAAGCAGGGCTTCCCAGTGCGTCAAGGCCTCGCCGGCTTGCCCGGCAGCCAGCGCCCGCTGGCCCGCGATCAACTGAGGGCGTGGCGCTTGTGGTGCGGCTTGGTGAGCCAACGCCAGTGCTTCCGTCGCCTCGGCGCTTTGCTGTCGGGCATCGGCTTCCAGCGCCACCTCACACCAATGATGGGAGATGCGTTGACCAAACGCACCAGCGCCGGAGACTTCCAGTGCGCGCGCCATCTCGGCGGCGTTGCGCCAGTCGCGTGAGCGCTCGTAGAGGTTGAGCAAGGCCAAGCGGGCTTCTCGGTCATGCTCGCCACCCACCAGAGCGCGATAAGCCGCTTCGGCACGGTCGAACAAGCCAGCCTTCATGAAGTCTTGCGCCAGGGCATGCTGAGCACGGTCGCGCTCGCTTGCGGGCAGGTCGGCACGCGCCAATAAGTGTTGGTGCACCCGCACAGAGCGTTCAAACTCACCCCGGCGACGGAATAGATTTCCCAGTGCGAAGTGCAGCTCCGTGGTGTCGGGGTCGTTTTGGACGGCCTCGATGAAGGCGTCAATGGCTTTGTCCTGCTGCTCGTTGAGCAGCAAGTTCAAGCCCTTGTAATAGGCCTTGGGCGAGTCCACATGCTCACGACGCATCTGCCTGACATCCAGGCGCGAGGCCAGCCAGCCCAAGACAAAGGCCAGCGGCAGGCCGATCAGCAACCAGGCCTGCAGATCAAATTCCATCGGGGATCACGGGGGCTTGTGGGGAAGGGGGGCTTGGGGGCTGGGCACTTGCGACGGCCGCTTGTTGTGCTTGATGCGCTTTTTGGCGCTGCCGCCACCAGGACGGGGTCATGGCCAACACGCCCAGCGCCGCGCCCGCCGCGAAGGCTGCCAACACCACCATGACCATGGGCGCCGACCAACTCTGGCCGAAATACCAGTGCAGGGTGGCCGTGTGCAAGTTGTTCAGCGAGAACGCGAACAGACTAAAGAGGATGAAGGCTCGAAAGAGCCAAACCAGGATGCGCATGAATGCTCCGAGATGGCTGCATTGTAGAAGCATGCGCGTGGGTGCCAGCGAGCTGTTGCGCCCATGAAAAAGGGTCCTTGCGGACCCTCAGCAGAGATTGAGCGTGATGCAACCGTTCAGGCTGCAGGCCCTGACTGGGCCGGTGCAATGGCGTCCACCCCTTCACGCAAGGCTTTGCCCGGTTTGAAGTGGGGAACCAGCTTTTCGGGGATCGTCACCTGCTCGCCGGAGCGGGGGTTGCGCCCCACGCGTGGCGGGCGACGATTGATTGAAAAGCTGCCAAAGCCCCGGATCTCGATGCGGTGCCCGCGCGCCAGGGCGTCGGACATCGCATCCAGAATGGTCTTGACCGCGAACTCAGTGTCGCGCTGGGTCAGTTGCGCGAAGCGCTCTGCCAGTTTGGCGACGAGGTCGGATCGAGTCATGTTCAGGGCTCGCTCAGTTCAGCGGTGACTCAGTTGCCCGAGTTGTCCAGCTTGGCACGCAGCAGGGCGCCCAGGCTGGTGGTACCAGCGTTCTCGCGCTCGTTGGTCTGCGAGAGGCGCTGCATGGCTTCTTGCTGGTCGGCTTGATCCTTGGCCTTGATGGACAACTGGATGTTGCGGGTCTTGCGATCCACGTTGACGATCATCACGGAGACTTCGTCGCCTTCCTTCAGCGCCACGCGAGCGTCTTCAACGCGGTCGCGGCTGATTTCAGAGGCGCGCAGGTAGCCCATCACGTCGTCAGCCAGTTGCACTTCAGCGCCACGGGCGTCCACAGTCTTGACCACGCCGTTCACGATCTGGCCACGGTCGTTGACCGAGGTGAAGGTTGCGAAGGGGTCGCCATCCAACTGCTTGATGCCCAGGGAGATGCGCTCGCGCTCGATGTCGATGCCCAAGACCAGGGCTTCAACTTCTTGGCCCTTCTTGTAGTTGCGCACGGCAGCTTCGCCGGTTTCTTGCCAAGACAGGTCAGACAAGTGCACCAAGCCGTCGATGCCGGCAGCCAGGCCCACGAACACGCCGAAGTCGGTGATGCTCTTGATCGGGCCCTTGACCTTGTCACCGCGCTTGACGGTGGCAGCGAACTCTTCCCAAGGATTGGCCTTGCACTGCTTCATGCCCAGGGAGATGCGACGCTTGTCTTCGTCGATTTCCAGAACCATGACTTCGACTTCCTCGCCCAAGGTGACGACCTTGGAAGGAGCGACGTTCTTGTTGGTCCAGTCCATCTCAGAGACGTGCACCAAGCCTTCGATGCCGGGTTCGATCTCAACGAATGCGCCGTAGTCAGCGATGTTGGTGATCTTGCCGAACAGACGGGTGCTGTTGGGGTAGCGGCGAGCCACGCCCATCCAGGGGTCGTCGCCCAGTTGCTTGATGCCCAGAGAAACGCGGTTCTTCTCGGCGTCAAACTTCAGGACCTTGGCGGTCAGCTCTTGGCCCACGGTCACCACTTCGGACGGGTGACGGACACGGCGCCATGCCATGTCGGTGATGTGCAGAAGGCCGTCGATACCGCCCAGGTCCACGAACGCACCGTATTCGGTGATGTTCTTGACCACGCCGTTGACGATGGCGCCTTCGTGCAGGGTTTCCAGCAGCTTGGCGCGCTCTTCGCCCATGGAGGCTTCCACCACAGCGCGGCGGCTCAGCACCACGTTGTTGCGCTTGCGGTCCAGCTTGATGACCTTGAAGTCCATGGTCTTGCCCTCGAACGGGCTCATGTCCTTCACGGGGCGGGTGTCCAGCAGCGAGCCAGGCAGGAAGGCGCGGATGCCATTGACCAACACGGTCAGGCCGCCCTTGACCTTGCCAGAGACGGTACCAGTCACGAAGTCGCCAGACTCCAGTGCGGTTTCCAGGGACAGCCACGAGGCCAGACGCTTGGCCTTGTCGCGCGACAGGATGGTGTCGCCGTAGCCGTTTTCAACGGCGTCAATGGCCACCGAGACGAAGTCACCGACTTGGACTTCAACTTCGCCCTGGTCGTTCTTGAATTCTTCGATAGGCACATAGGCTTCGCTCTTGAGGCCTGCGTTGACCACCACAAAGCTGTGGTCGATGCGCACGACTTCAGCGGTGATGACTTCACCGGCACGCATTTCGCTCTTCTGCAGCGATTCCTCAAAGAGGGCGGCGAAGGATTCTGTGAATTGGGACATGAGAGATTTCCGTCAATCCAGCACCGCCAAGGGCGCCAGACAAGCATGTGCAGTGCAAGCACTGCGGGTTAGGTTGATGAGATCACGGCCCTATGCGGTGTGTTGCACACCAAGAAGGAGGGCTGTGGGCCCAGGCCGCCAAAACCCCGCTCCGAGCAAGCTCAGTTCGCGGCTGTTGGCGCTTTGCGCTGCTCCCACCAACCCAAGACTTGTTCCACCGAAGACTCGATCGACAACTCTGAGTTATCTAGCAGCAACGCATCTTCTGCAGGCTTTAAAGGCGCGGCTGCGCGAGATTTGTCCCGCTCATCCCGTGCCTGCAAATCCAGCAAAAGACTGTCGATATTAGCGGAAATTCCCTTAGCAATCAACTGCTTATAGCGCCGCTCAGCCCGCTTTTCGGCGCTGGCTGTCAGGAAAACCTTCAGCTGAGCTTGAGGAAAGACCACCGTGCCCATGTCACGCCCGTCTGCCACGAGGCCGGGTAGGCGCTGGAATGAGAGTTGTAACTCGTGCAAGGCTTGGCGCACTTCGGGGTGCACTGAGACTTGCGAGGCCAGGCCGCCGGTGGATTCGAGACGCAACTCGTGCGAGACCTCTTGGCCCGCCATCCACACCGACTCCCCATCGAAGCGGATGTCCAATCGGGCCGCAATCCGGGCCACGTTGGGCCCGTCGGAGAGCGCGACGCCTGCGTTGCGAGCGGCCAGTGCCGTGGCGCGGTAGAGCGCGCCGGAGTCCAGCAGGTGATAGCCCAACGCTTTGGCCAACTCCGCAGCCAGTGTCCCCTTGCCTGAGGCCGTAGGGCCGTCCACGGCCAGCACGGGAATGGCGCCGGGGGCTGCAGTCACCACGCTGAACAGGGTTTCGAAATAGTCTGGGAAGGTCTTGGCGACACACTTCGGGTCTTCAATGCGCACAGTGACGCCCGTTTTGGCCCCCGCCAGCGGGTTGAGTGCGGCGAGCGACAGGCACATGGCCATGCGATGGTCGTCATAGGTGTGGATGCTGGCGGACTGCCACTGATGAAGCGGTGCCACCTCAATGAAGTCCGGCCCCTCGATGACCTCTGCGCCCAGCTTGCGCAACTCGCAGGCCATGGCCGCGATGCGGTCGGTTTCTTTGACGCGCCAGCTCGCAATATTGCTCAGGCGTGTGGGGCTGTCGGCATACAAGGCCATCACGGCCAAAGTCATGGCAGCGTCTGGGATGTGGTTGCAGTCCAGTTGAATGCCCTTGAGCGGCCAGCGGCCTCGCTTCACTTCGAGCCAGCCTTCACCGCCTTGAACTTGAGCGCCCATGGCCTCGGCCGCCTCCACAAAGCGGATATCGCCTTGAATGGCCTCCAGGCCCACGCCTTCAATCCGCACAGGCTGCTCCGTGGCCGCCAGCGCGCCCAAGGCGACAAAGTAAGACGCTGAGGAGGCATCACCCTCCACATGAATGCGGCCCGGGGTTTGGTAGGCCGAGCATTGGGGAATGACAAAGCGCTGATAGCCGTCACGCTGCACCGCAATGCCAAAGCGCTCCAAGAGGCGCAAGGTGATGTCGATATAGGGCTTGGAGATCAGCTCACCTTGCACCTCGATGGTGACAGGCCCATCGTGGCTGACCAAGGGCAGGGCCAGCAGCAAGGCCGTCAAGAACTGGCTGGAGACATCGCCCCGCACGCGAATGGGCGTCTGGGTGTCCAAGCGGGTGGGTGTGCCTGAGCCCACTTGCAAGGGCGGAAAGCCCGCTTGCCCCAAGTCAGTGACGGGGCAGCCCAATTGGCGCAAGGCCTCGACCAAATCACCAATGGGCCGCTCGTGCATGCGGGCCACGCCCGAGAGCTTGAAGGCACCACCTTGGGTGGCGGCCAGCACGGCCAAGGCCGCCGTCAAGGGCCGCATGGCGGTGCCCGCATTGCCCAAGAAGAGGTCGGCCTGTTTGACCTTTAACTGTCCCCCCAAGCCGGTGACGCGCAACACCCCTGGCAGACGCTCCAGGGTGCAGCCCAGCGCCTCCAGGGCCGCCAGCATGACGCGGGTGTCGTCGGAGTCCAGCAAGTCATGCACATCGGTGGTGCCTTGCGCCAAGCCGGCCAGCAAGAGCACGCGATTGGAAATGCTCTTGGAGCCGGGCAGGCGCACCGTGCCAGCGGCTGCAGTCAGCGGGGGAAGGTCAAGGAAAGCGGTCGTGTACATGGTCAGCGCCCAACAACGAGGCGTGAGGAATTTCTATTTTTGACGGGTGTTCAAGCGCCAATGGCTGCGCACTTGCGCCACACCTTGCACCAAGGCTTCCAAGGATTCGCCTTGGCAGTCTTTGAGCGTTTGCTCCAACACACCCAGGGCCCCCCGGAAGCGCTCGGACTGTTTCAGCACCTCTTCCCGATTGGCGATCAAGATGTCGCGCCAGATGGCTGGATCGCTGGCCGCGATGCGGGTGAAATCTCTGAAGCCCGGCCCAGCCAACTGCAGAAAGGCTTCGCTTTCCTTTTGCTGCATCACCCCAGCCATATAGGCAAAGGCCAGCAAATGCGGCAGGTGGCTGACGGCCGCAAAAGCGGCGTCGTGATCTTCGGCCGACATGGTGCGGACCTGGCAGCCCAAGGCTGCCCACAGGCGCTCGGCCTGCACCACCAGCTCGGGCTGGGTTTGGGCAATGGGCGTCAGGATGACTTGGCGGTCGCGGTAGAGCTGTGCGTCGGCATGCTCCACGCCCGCCAGCTCTTTGCCGGCAATGGGGTGGGCGGGCACGAAGGAGCCGATCCGCTCACGCAGGGTGCGCCGGGCCGCGTCCACCACGTCGCGTTTGGTGCTGCCAACGTCCATGATCAGCACGTCGGGCTTGACCAGGTGTCGAATGGCTTTGAAGGTGGCGTCGGTGGCCGCCACCGGGACGGCCATCAGCACAATGTCTGAGCCGGCCACGGCCAGCAAGGCGGACTCGGCGGTTTGGTCGATCACACCCATTTGGCGGGCGCGCTCGGTGGTGGAGGGCGACTTGCTGTAGCCCACCACACGGCCGACCAAGCCTGCTTGCTTCATGGCCAGGGCGAAGGAGCCGCCCATCAGGCCGCAGCCAATCAGGCCCAGTTGTTGGTACTTCACTGGGGGTCTCTCAATGCGTGTCCAAAGGATAGGTGCCCAGCACCTTGAAATAGGCACAGGCCTCGCGCAACTCCTGCAAAGCCACTTGCACTTGGGGCTCGTCGGGGTGGCCTTGCAGGTCGATGTAGAAGTAGTACTCCCACTGGCCGGACCGCGCCGGGCGTGATTCAAAGCGGGTCATCGACACCCCGTGTTTTTTCAGGGGCACCAGCATGTCATGCACGGCCCCTGGGCGGTTGCTGACCGACACCACGAGGCTGGTGCAGTCATGGCCCGAGGCTTTGGGCGCAGGGTGGCGATGCGGGTCGGTGACGATGGCAAAGCGCGTGCGATTGTGCGGATCGTCCTGAATGGCAGGCGAGATCACATGCAGGCCGTATTCGCTGCTGGCGCGCACACTGGCAATGGCGGCCAAGCGGCTGTCCTGCGCCGCCAAGCGCGCGCCTTCTGCATTGCTGGAGACCGGCCTGCGCTCCGCATGAGGCAAATGGGCCGAGAGCCAGCCGTGGCACTGCGCCAGGGCTTGCGGGTGAGCGCACACCACCTCAATACCATCGAGCGCGTTGTCCTTGCGCATCAGGTTGTGACGCACGAACAAGCTGGTCTCGCCGATGATGAACAAGGGCGTTGTCAAGAAGATGTCGAGTGAGCGGGCCACCACACCTTCGGTGGAGTTCTCAACCGGCACCACGCCAAAATCAGCCGCGCCAGCGGCGGTGGTGCGAAACACCTCATCAATGCTGGCGCACATCACCCGCACCAACGACGAGCCGAAGTAACCGAGCGCGGCTTCTTCGCTGAAGGTGCCGGCGGGGCCCAGGTAGGCCACCCGTGTGGGGGTTTCCAGCGCCCGGCAGGCCGACATCACTTCGCGCCAAATGGGCGCAATGGTGTCCGTCATCAGCGGGCCTTGGTTGATGGCCTTCAGGCCGTCAATCACTTGCGCTTCACGCTCGGGCCTGAAGACCACCGAGCCCTCTTTCTTTTTGAGGGAGCCGACCGACAGTGCCAAGCTCGCGCGCTTGTTCAGCAGGGCCAGCAATTCGCGGTCAACGGCGTCGATCTGATGGCGCAAGGCCAGCAGTTCTGGCGGCGTGTCGCTGGAGGGAGCGGTGGGGGTGCTGGGGGCGGGGGCGTCAGCCATGGCGGCGGGCAAAGTCCTGCATATAGTTCACGAGCGCCTGCACACCTTCAAGGGGCATGGCGTTGTAGATCGATGCACGCATACCGCCCACGGACTTGTGGCCCTTGAGTTGCAGCAGCCCAGCCTCTTTGGCGCCGGCCAAGAACGCGTCATTCAGCGTCTCATCGGCGAGGAAGAAGGGCACATTCATCCGTGAGCGCGCGTCATGCGCCACACGGTTGGCATAGAAACCGCCGCTGTGATCGAGGGTGTGATACAGCAAGTCGGCCTTGGCTTGGGCGCGGCGGTCCATTTCGGCCACCCCGCCTTCGGCTTTGAGCCATTGAAACACCAGCCCGGCGATATAAATGCCATAGGTGGGCGGTGTGTTGTACATGGATTGGTTGTCGGCCACGCATTGGTAGTCGAAGGCTGACGGACAGATCGCCAGAGCGTGGCCGATCAGGTCTTCGCGCACGATGACAATGGTCACCCCGGCAGGGCCGATGTTCTTTTGTGCCCCGGCGAACAGCAGGCCCACCCGCGACCAATCCACGCTGCGCGAGAGGATGTGTGAAGACGCATCCACCACCAGCGGCGCCGCGCAGCCCAGGGCGGCCAGATCAGGCAGCGTGTGCATCTCCACGCCGTCAATCGTCTCGTTGCTGCACACATGCACATAGGCTGCGTTCGAGCGCAGACGCCACTGCGAGGTGGCTGGCAATGCCGTGTGGCGGCTGACTTCATTGCTGGCGGCTGCTTGAGCATTGCAGTAGCGCTGGGCCTCTTTCAGGGACTTTTTGCTCCAGGAGCCCGTCACCACCACATCCACCGCGCCACCGCGCGACAGGTTCATGGGTACGACGGCGTTTTCGCCCAAGCCGCCGCCTTGCATGAACAGAATGCGGAACTGCGATGGCACGGCCAGCAATTCACGCAAATCGCGCTCAGCCGCTTCATAGATGGAGATGAACTCTTTGCCACGGTGGCTCATCTCCATCACGCTCATGCCGCTGCCGTGCCAGTCGAGCATCTCGTCGGCAGCGCGCTGCAGCACGGCCTCGGGCAAGGCTGCTGGCCCGGCCGAAAAATTGAAGGGGCGCTTGAGCATGGCCGCAGTGCTGTGAGAGTTACTTCTTGGCGGGCTTGGTGGGGGCGGCCGCGGGGGCTGACGCACCACCTGCCGGTGCTGCAGCATTCAGACGCTTGACCACGTTTTGCTCCAGGGTGGAGATCTTGGCTTCCATCGCCGTGCGCGTTTCCGCCACCAGCTTCTCTGCCAGCACCTTTTCCATCTCACCAGCCAGTGCCTGGTACTTGCGCACTGTGGGCGACTCCAACATGGCGATGACTTCCTTCAGTTCCGCTTCGGTCAGCTTCTCTTCGAGCAAGGCACCGATCGTGCTGGGGCCCAGCTTGACCGCACGGTCACGCAGCATGGGGACGGCATCGTCCGCATACTTCTTGACGTCCGCCTGGATGTCCTTGGCCACAGCGGCCCGCTTCTCTTGGGGGATGCGGGTGTTCAGCACGCCATCGGCTTGCTGCAACATGGCCATGGCAGGGCGCTCGGCCAACTCACGCGCCATGTTCTCGATGGCGCTTTGTTGCAGTTGGACGACCTTGGCCACCAACTCCTTTTTGGACTGCGCCATCGCGGCGCTGCTACCCCCTAAAAGGCCCAAGCTCAGGGCGACGGGGAGGGTGGCTTTGAGGATGAAGTTCAAGTGTTGCTTTCGTCTGCGGCGCCGTCAGTCTCTGTGTCGCCTGGGGTTTCGAGTTGCGCATCGTTTTCGACGATGCGCTGCAAGCCGCTGAGTTTGGCGCCGTCATCCAGGGCGATGAGCGTCACGCCCTGGGTGGCGCGACCGAGTTCACGAATTTCGCTGACCCTGGTGCGCACGAGCACGCCCTTGTCGGTGATCAGCATGATTTCGTCGTCGGCATGAACCAGCGTGGCGGCCACGACCTTGCCGTTGCGCTCGCTTTGCTGGATGGCGATCATGCCCTTGGTACCTCGGCCGTGGCGGGTGTACTCCACGATGCTGGTGCGCTTGCCGTAGCCGTTCTCGGTGGCGGTCAGCACACTTTGGCTTTCGTCTTCAGCCACCAGCATGGCGATCACGGCCTGACCCTCTTCGAGCATCATGCCGCGCACACCACGGGCTTGACGGCCCAAGGGGCGTACATCATCTTCGTCAAAGCGCACCGCCTTGCCGCCATCGCTGAACAGCATCACGTCGTGCTTGCCGTCCGTCAGCGCGGCGCCAATCAGGTGGTCGCCTTCGTCCAAGTCCACGGCGATGATGCCGGCCTTGCGCGGGTTGCTGAATTCATCCAGCGCTGTCTTCTTGACAGTGCCGCGGGCCGTGCACATGAAGATGAAGCGGTCTGCCGGGAAGACGCGGTTGTCACCGGTCAGCGGCAGCACCACAGTCACCTTCTCGCCGGGCTGCAGCGGGAACATATTGACGATGGGCTTGCCGCGGCTGGTGCGGCCACCTTGGGGCACTTCCCAGACCTTGAGCCAATAGACACGGCCACGGTTGGAGAAGCACAGAATCCAGTCGTGGGTGTTGGCAATGAAGAGTTGGTCGACCCAATCATCCTCTTTGGTGGCGGTGGCTTGTTTGCCGCGCCCACCACGGCGCTGCGCGCGGTATTCGGCCAGGGGCTGGCTCTTCATGTAGCCGGTGTGGCTCAGCGTCACCACCATGTCGGTGGGCGTGATCAAGTCTTCGGTGCCCAGCTCTTGGACATTGTGTTCGACCACTGAGCGACGCGCGCCGACCTTGGTTTGGCCAAACTCTTGGCGCAGTGCCGTGAGTTCCTCGCCAATGATGAAGGTGACACGCTCGGGCTTGGCCAAGATGTCCAGCAGGTCGGCGATGACAGCCATCACCTCTTTGTACTCGCCAACGATCTTGTCTTGTTCCAGCCCGGTCAGGCGCTGCAGACGCATCTGCAAAATCTCGCCGGCTTGGTCCTCGGAGAGGCGGTACAGGCCGTCGGCCTGCATGCCAAACTGAGGGGCTAGGCCTTCTGGGCGGTAGGCGGCTGCACCGCCAGGGTTTTCGCTGTCGGCACGGGCCAACATTTCGCGCACCAGCGAGGAGTCCCAGCTTTGCTGCATCAAGGCGGCCTTGGCCACGGGCGGCGTGGGGGACTCCTTGATGATGCGGATGAACTCGTCGATGTTCGCCAGGGCAACCGCCAAGCCTTCCAGCACATGGCCACGCTCGCGGGCTTTGCGCAGCTCGAACACCGTGCGGCGCGTCACCACTTCACGGCGATGCTCCAGGAAGATGTCCAGCAGTTGCTTCAGGTTGCAGAGCTTGGGCTGGCCGTCAATCAGCGCCACCATATTGATGCCGAAGGTGTCCTGCAACTGCGTTTGCTTGTACAGGTTGTTCAGCACCACCTCGGGCACTTCGCCGCGCTTGAGCTCAATCACCACCCGCATGCCGGACTTATCCGACTCATCCTGGATGTGGCTGATGCCTTCGAGCTTCTTCTCGTGCACTAACTCGGCGATGCGCTCTAGCAGGGTCTTCTTGTTGACCTGATAGGGCAGCTCATCCACGATGATGGCTTGGCGGCCCCCTTTGTCGATGTCTTCAAAGTGCACCTTAGCGCGCATGACGACACGACCACGCCCTGTGCGATAGCCTTCGCGCACGCCGTTGATGCCGTAAATGATGCCGGCGGTGGGGAAGTCCGGCGCGGGAATGATCTCCATGATCTGTTCCAGCGTGGCATCGGGCGCCTTGAGCAGGTGTAAACAGGCGTCCACCACTTCATTGAGGTTGTGCGGTGGAATATTGGTCGCCATCCCCACTGCAATACCCGCAGCGCCGTTGATCAGCAAATTGGGCAAGCGTGCGGGCAGCACCAAGGGCTCTTTCTCAGAGCCGTCGTAATTCGGGCCGAAATCAACGGTTTCCTTGTCGATATCCGCCAGCATTTCGTGGGCGATTTTCGACAGCCGAATTTCCGTGTATCGCATGGCCGCGGCGTTGTCGCCGTCGACCGAGCCAAAGTTGCCTTGGCCATCCACCAGCATGTGACGCAGAGAGAAATCTTGCGCCATGCGAACAATGGTGTCGTAGACAGCGGTATCACCGTGAGGGTGGTACTTACCGATCACGTCACCGACGATACGCGCCGACTTCTTATACGGACGGTTCCAGTCGTTGTTCAACTCGTGCATGGCAAAGAGCACACGCCGATGCACGGGCTTCAATCCGTCGCGGGCGTCGGGCAGGGCCCGCCCCACGATCACGCTCATGGCGTAATCCAGATACGAGCGCCGCATCTCCTCTTCGAGGCTGATGGGCAAAGTTTCCTTGGCGAATTGGGTCATGGGCAGGGTGCTGTTGGCCTTTTGAGTCAGCCAGACAGACCGGGCAATGTGGACGAGGCGCTGATTCTAAATGCCATCGCTTGTCGCGGTTGCGCAACATCAAGGGGCGACTGTGGCGCTCGGCGGCGCAAAATACGGCTGGAGCGATGCCCTATGGCACAATGAGTCATCGGTGGTGAGCGCTCGCAAGGACCGGGTGTTTGCCAGGTTTTCTCGCTTCCGATTTGGACGTTACGCAGAGTTACTGCGGCTTTCCTTGAGAGGAGAATCATGAAGAAATTGAACAAGGTAGCGGTGCTGTTTGCATCGGCTGCGCTTGCTGCTCCACTGTCGAGCGCTTTCGCCCAGACAATTGACAACTGGCGCAACGTTGACGGTTTGGTGTGGAAGAACGGCACCAACGAACTGTGCTGGCGCGATGCCAATTGGACACCGGCTACCGCCGCTGCCGATTGCGACGGCGCTATCAAGGCAGCTGCCCCGGCACCTGCTCCGGTGGCTAAGCCTGCTCCTGCACCTGCCCCCGTGGCGCCCCCGGCACCTAAGCCCGCTCCTGCTGCTCCCAAGGCACCTGTGAGCGAGAAGGTGACCTACGCTGCTGACGCCTTCTTTGACGTCAACAAGTCTGTGCTGAAGCCTGAAGCCAAGGCCAAGTTGGACGACCTGGTGGCAAAGACCAAGGGCGTGAACCTGGAAGTCATCATCGCCGTCGGTCACACCGACAGCGACGGCTCTGACGCTTTCAACCAAGCGCTGTCGGTTCGCCGTGCAGACGCTGTGAAGGCTTATCTGGTTGGCGCTGGCGTCGAAAAGAACCGCGTGTACACCGAAGGCAAGGGCGAGAAGTCGCCTGTCGCCGACAACAAGACCAAGGAAGGCAAGGCCAAGAACCGCCGTGTCGAGATCGAGGTCGTCGGTACTCGCGCCACCAAGTAATCGGTTTTCCGATTGCTCCCAAAACCCCGCCCCGGCGGGGTTTTTGCTTTTTCAAGGCTAAGATTCACGCCATGGTGAACGCAGACACTCAAGAGCTGAACAAATTTGGTGACTTAGCCCATCGTTGGTGGGATTTAGAAGGCGAGTTTCGCCCTTTGCATCAAATCAACCCTTTGCGTTTGGATTGGATCGCAGCCCAGGCCCCCTTGACGGGTGCTCGCGTGCTGGATGTGGGCTGTGGTGGTGGCATCTTGGCCGAGTCCATGGCGCTGCGCGGCGCAGACGTGCTGGGCATAGACCTGTCCACCAAGCCGCTCAAAGTGGCGCAGCTTCATGCTCTGGAAGCAGGCGTCAGCGGGCTGGCCTATCGCGAAGTGGCGGTGGAGGCTCTGGCGGCTGAACAGCCGGCCAGCTTTGATGTGGTGACCTGCATGGAAATGTTGGAGCACGTGCCTGACCCTGCTTCTGTGGTGCGGGCCTGTGCGGCTCTGGTCAAGCCGGGTGGCTACGTGTTTTTCTCCACGCTCAATCGCAACGCCAAAGCCTTCTTGCTGGCCATCGTGGGCGCAGAGCATGTACTGGGCATGCTGCCCAAAGGCACGCACGAGTACGCCAAGTTCATCAAGCCCAGCGAATTGGCGGGCTTTGCGCGCCACGCGGCATTGGAGGTCAACGGCTTCAAAGGCTTGGAACACAATCCCCTCACCAAGCGTTATTGGCTGTCGGCCAACACCGACGTCAACTACATGATGGCGTGCCGTCGCCCGGCATGAAGCGCGGCATTCAAGCGGTGCTGTTCGATCTCGACGGCACTCTGATCGACAGTGCCCCCGACTTGGCTGGGGCCGCCAATGCTTTGCGGGCGCAGCACGGCCTTGCCGCATTGCCCTATGAGCAGTTAAGGCCGATGGTAGGCGCTGGTGCGCGGGGCATGGTGGGATTGGCTTTTGGTGTCAGTCCCGGTGACTCACCGTTCGAAGCGCTTCGTGACGCTTTCTTGGCCCAGTACGAGTCAGCCCTGTTGGTGCAGACGCATGTGTTTGCCGACATGTTGCCCGTGTTGGAAGCGCTCCTGGCCAAAGGCTGCCCTTGGGGCATTGTGACCAACAAGAACAGCCGTTTTGCCCAGCCGGTGGTCGCTGGCTTGCCGGACCTGGAGGCCAGCGGCGTGTTGATTTGCGGTGATACCACGGCCCATGCCAAGCCACACCCCGAGCCGCTGCTTGAGGCTGCGAGACGGCTGGCCGTTGCGCCTTCAGCATGCGTGTATGTCGGCGATGATCTCCGCGATATTGAAGCTGGTCGTGCAGCGGGCATGCGCACCGTTGCAGCAGGCTGGGGCTACCTCGGGCAAGGCGAACGCATTGAGGACTGGGGCGCAGATTTCATCGCTTCATCTCCGCAGCAGCTCTTGAAATGGCTGGAACAGGCGTAAACTGAAGGACTCACGGGGCCGACCTGGTTTCGACGTGGGTTCAAAGTTGGATTAGGGCATGCCGAGCACCAGTTCGCTCGTAAAACCACTGGAAACAAAGTAACTGCAAACGACTCTACGTTCGCACTCGCCGCTTAATACCGGCTGAGCATCTCAACGGTTGGCCCATGGGCCGGGCCTGAGCCGCAAGGCAAGGGCTGAGATGACATTCACATGGGCTGGTCTTCGGGTGTGCCACACATCCAAAGACGAGACTTTGTGGCTGGCATCCTGGGTAGCGTGCTGCTGCGCGACCCAGGGAGCGAGATTCAAATCAGACAGCTAAGCACGTAGATCTACCTGGCGATGGCTTACGGACGGGGGTTCAATTCCCCCCGGCTCCACCACTTGAACAAACGCCCTGACGGCTTGAGTCGTCAGGGCGTTTCCTTTTGCTGGCCCGCTAGCCCGACAGCAGCCGGTGCACGAGCTCTGGTGTGGTGGCTGCCCCCACTTTGCGCATCAGGCGCGCCCGATAAACGTCCACGGTGCGCGGGCTGATCTGCAGCTTCTTGCCGATCTGTTTGCTGGTATCACCTTCAATCAGCAGTGCCGCGATCTCACGTTCTCGGGCCGTGAAGTCCACCTTGAGCACGCGGCGCGCGGAGAGGTCTTCGAAGCTCCAAATGCCCGCGGCATGCGGGTCTTGGGCGTCCAGGGCTCGGCCAGAAACATGGCACCAAAAATGCTCACCGCTGCGGCGCTTCATCACGCGGTCGTCGGCATAGCGGCCATCGGTGCCCAAGCTGCCGATGATGCGGGCGCCTGTGCGCTGATACTCGTCTGAGCTGGGGTAGAGGACCTCAAAGGATTGGCCAATGTGATCTTCACGAATGCCACCAAACATGGCCAAAAATTGCTGATTAACGTCCACCATCAGGCGATGGCGAGACAGCACCAGTCCGATGGGGGCCATGTCGAAGGCGGTGCGGTAATCGAGGTCGATCATGCGGCGCGGCTCACAGCATGGCGTAAGTGGTGGTGGCTTGCATGGCCAGTTTGCCGTCGGGCAGCGTGATGTCGATGCGGCCAAAAACGATTTGCCGGCCTGGCCGCAGCACGGTGGCGGTCACATCCAAGTGGCTGGTGTTGGCGGGGACGGGTCTCAAGAAACTGCTGTTGAGTTGCACGGTGGTCATGGGCTGGAACTGGCCCAATTGCGCCGAGATCGCCAGCACCATGGCCGTGTCTGCTGCGGCCATCAAGGTTTGGCCACAGACAACGCCACCACCGTGCACCGTGTCCGCCTGAACGGGCAGACGCAAGACGATCTCGGGTGGCTGCACTGCCCAGGCTTGCAGGCCCAGGGCTTGGACCCAGGGGGCAAAGAGCTGCTCCAGCATGTGCTGTGCGTCTTCAACGCTTTTCAGGGGCAACGAGGAGGGGGGCGAGCTGGGCATGGGGCCGGGCCTTAGTCAAATCTACGTAGTGACTACGTAATGTGTTACGTAGTACCCTTCATGCCCATCCGAACAAGCCCGGAGTTTTTAGACATGAACAAAATTTACCCAAGCGCAGCGGCCGCGCTGGACGGCATTGTCCGTGATGGCCAGTTGCTCGCCGTCGGCGGCTTTGGCCTCTGCGGCATCCCTGAGGCCCTGATCGACGCGCTGCAAGCCAGCGGCAAAAAGGACCTGACCGTCATCTCCAACAACGCTGGTGTGGATGGTTTTGGCCTGGGCAAGCTTTTGGCCACGCGACAGATCAAGAAGATGATCTCCAGCTATGTGGGCGAGAACAAAGAGTTCGAGCGTCAGTATCTGGCAGGCGAGTTGCAATTGGAGTTCACCCCACAGGGCACATTGGCTGAGAAGTTGCGCGCCGGTGGCGCCGGCATTCCGGCCTTCTTCACCAAGACCGGTGTGGGCACCATCGTGGCCGAGGGCAAAGAGCTGCGCGAGTTTGATGGCCAGACCTATGTGATGGAGCGTTCGCTCACGCCAGAGGTGTCGCTGGTCAAGGCCTTCCGTGCCGACAAGAGCGGCAACCTGCAGTTCCGCCGCACCGCACGCAATTTCAACCCCAATGTGGCGATGGCGGGCAAGCTGACGGTGGTGGAGGTCGAAGAGATCGTCGAGACCGGCGCCATCGATCCGGATCAAGTCCATCTGCCTGGCATCTTCGTGCATCGGATTGTGTTGAACACCACACCCGAGAAGCGCATCGAACAACGAACTGTCCGCAAGGCCTAAGGAGAACTCACCATGGCATGGACCCGCGATGAAATGGCCGCCCGCGCTGCAAAAGAGCTGCAGGACGGTTTTTATGTGAACCTGGGCATTGGTTTGCCCACACTGGTGGCTAACCACGTTCCTGAGGGGATGGAAGTCTGGCTCCAGAGCGAAAATGGCCTGCTGGGCATTGGCCCCTTCCCTACGGAAGACCAAGTCGACCCCGACATGATCAATGCGGGCAAGCAGACAGTGACCACGCTGCCTGGCTCCTCGATCTTCAGCAGCGCCGACAGCTTTGGCATGATCCGCGGTGGCAAGATCAACTTGGCCATTCTGGGCGCGATGCAGGTGTCCGAGAAGGGTGACCTGGCCAACTGGATGATTCCCGGCAAGATGGTCAAGGGCATGGGCGGGGCCATGGACTTGGTGGCCGGTGTCGGTCGCGTGATCGTGCTGATGGAGCATGTGGCCACCAAGAAGGATGGCAGCACCGACATGAAGCTCTTGCCCCAATGCACGCTGCCGCTGACCGGCTTGGGCGTGGTGAACCGCATCATCACGGACTTGGCGGTGCTGGACGTGACCCCTCAAGGCTTGACGGTGGTGGAGCTGGCGCCGGGTGTGACACGTGAAGAGCTCCAATCCAAGACAGGCGTGCCACTGCACTGACGTGGCTCGTGAGGCAAAAAGGGAGCCGAAGGCTCCCTTTTTTTGTTTGGCTCAATCCGGATCAGCGTAGCGAGTCGATCAGGACTTCACAGCGCACACCTCGCGGCTCGCGTTCTTCCCAGTGCACGCTTCCCCCCAGCATCTTCACCCGCTTGCGGATGCCACCCAATCCCAAACCATGCGACCATCGTTTGGGCTCACGGCCCACACCGTCGTCGTTCATGACGATGCTGAAGCGACCTTGCTCCAAGGTGCATTCAATGCTCACATGCTGAGCTTTGGAGTGGGCAATCGCGTTGCTCACCAACTCACGCAAGATGCGGGTTAAGGCCGACCACTGCACAACGCTCAGCGTCAGGTCTTGGTCATAGTCGGTGCTCCATTCCAACTCGCACTTGACGGCCGCCAGACGCTGAGTGATGTCGGCCTTCCATTCGGCAGCGGCATGCGAAAGCGGGTGACTTTGCGCTGCCAAGCCACGGGTCAGCGTCTTCAAGTCCTGCAAGGTGTGGCGGACATAGTCCTCCATCTCTTTGCTCGGCGCCTTGTACATCAGGGTCAGCAAGCGCGCGCCGATGTCGTCGTGCAGGTCTTGCGCAATGCGCGTGCGTTCTTCACTGCGGCCACGCTCCACGGCGCGGTCGTGGGCCAAGGCGCGCATCAATTGTTCCAAGATCCGGTCCGCTAGGCGAGCATCCTCGGGGGTGAAGAGCCGCTTGCCGCGCTCCGCAAACCTCAGCGCCACCATGCCGTCTGTTTCAGGGCCCTGCACCAAGTTAGGCATGGGCACCAACAACACCGCGCCATTGCCAGAGATACGGCTGTGTCGGTCAGTGCCTTGCGTAAAGACGGCTTCCAGCGGCTCGAACACATGCCGCAGCAACTCTGCCATGCGCTCGCCCGCTCGCTCAGGCCGGGCTTCGACTTCGCGCGCGATGCGGTAGAGGTGCTCGAACATCCGCTCGGTGGTCAGCGTGCGTGCGCCCATCATTTGCTGCACGATCCAGTGCCGAATGGCGGCGTAAGCGCCCAAGGCCAAAAAGAGTGACAGCGTCAACGAGGCAAACTGGCTGAAAGAAAACGCTGCCACAAACAAGAGATCCACCGATGTGGCGATGGTGCTGATACCGGCCAACATGGCGAACTCACGCATCACGTTCTGTGAGCGCGCGATGAAGGGGATCAGCAAAACGATGGAGGCGAAAAACACCCCCCAGATCACCGGGCCGGCAGCAGCAGCGGGCTGCACTTCTTGCGGCAGCAAGGGCAGCATGGCGACCGCCAAGGTCAGCAGCGTGAGTGTGATCAGCGTCACATCACCAAAGCGCCGCATCACGAGCGCAAAGGGATGCGGAGAAATCTTGTATGACCAATGCAGCAGACCGATGGTCAGCGCGCCTTCACCCAACAGGATCCCTTGCGCCACCCACCATGAGCCTTGCGCCCCCGGCTGGGTGAAAACCAGCGCATAACCCACCACCAACAGCCAAACACTCACCGCAATGGCGCTGCCGCCGGGCAGCCGGCGCGGGTGGATCGTGGCAGCGTGCACCACGGCGGCGCCGGTAATCAGGTCCAACAAGATGCGGATCAATGGGTCGGCCAAGGTCAAGCTCGGCGGCAGAGCCAATCCATTGACGGACCCCATGGCCGCCAGAAGGAGCTGGGCGGCCTGGGCATGGGCCATCAGCCCATACAGGGCATTTCTGAACTGCGGCTGCACCAAGGGCACGATCCAGCCGACCAAGTACAAAATGGTGGCGAAGGTGCTCAGCAGCCAGAACATGGCACCCAGGCCCAGGTAACCCCGAGATTGAGTCGCCAATGTGATGTCGCGGCCCTCGCTGAACACCAGCGTGACTTGGCCGGTCTCTAAGGCATAGGCGGCTTGCAGACGGGCCTGAAGCTGAGCGTTACGCCGCTGGTCATCCGCGATCCAGCGCGCGGACTCCGAGGTTGTGAGGGAGGTCGGCGCCGACAGCGCGCCACTCGGCATCTTGATGCCTTTGAGCTCTGCCCCCAGAAACGGCGCCAATTGGGGCAGCGATGAGGAGGCCAACTCTACTTGGCCATGCGTGCCATGTCGCCATTCGGCTGGGATGTGAGGTTGGTTCGCCAACCATCGGGCCAGCAAAAAAATCCCCAGGCAGCCCACGACAGCCACCAGCAGCAGCAAGTGCCGGCGCCAGCCTATCCGTGCAGGCCCCAGCACGGTGATGGGGGTCGCTCCCTCCACTGCACTGCCATCCATCAGGTCGGGACGCGAGTGGGGGCCGAAAAAGCTGCTGGAGGCGTGTGTGTCCGCTGGGTCTGGGCTCATGACCGCAAGCCCGCTCTGCTCAGACCAGTCCTTGCTTGCTGGCCAGCACGGCGGCTTCAGCGCGGCTGGACACGTTGAGCTTGCGATAGATGGACTTGATGTGGTCGTTCACGGTGAACCACTTGATGCCCATCAGGTTGGCGATTTCTTTGATGGTGAAGCCCTTGCTAAGGTAGGTCAGGACTTCGATCTCACGGGGCGTGAGATGCGGGAGTTCCATGGGCTTTTCGATAGGCACCGGCGGCTTGCTGGAACCCGGCCCCGAGGAGGCTGGTGCGCTGAAACTTGACGACACCATCGGCGGCGTGCCTTCGGCGGCACCACCGAGTCGAAAGTGGGTCAAGAGCCTCCGGGCAATGGCCGGCGACAAGGGGGGTTGGCCCAGCACAATCTTGCGCAACTCTTCGACCAGCACCTCAAAGCGGTCTTCCTTGAGCAAGTAGCCGTCGGCTCCGCATTGCAGCGCTGGGAATAGGTGCTCATCATCGGAGTACAAGGTGGTGATGACCTTGGTCGCGGGGTACTGCCCCAATTCCGCCAGGAGCTCTAGGCCGTTGCCGTCAGGCAGTTCCAGGTCCAGCAACATGAGCTTGAAGGGGTCAGCGCCATGCAGGCCTTGTGGGCCGGTCAGAGAAATCTGCTGACGAGCGGTTTCAATGTCGCCCGCTTCGGTGATGGAGATGGGGTCGCTGAAGGCCTCGCGCAGCACCCGCGACAAGAAGTCCCGGGCCACCGGGTTGTCTTCGAGGATCAGAACTTTGACGGTCATGCGGGTACCTCTCTACGCAGCTTGTCGCCGATAAGGTCGTGACGCATGCACCGACCCTGCCGGGGTTTGAGGGGAGCCGCTTGCCAGCCGCTCCCCGACCAGATGCGGCATGCTAGCAGGCCTGGAAGGCCGATAACGATTTTGAAGACCCAGTCCGAAGCCTCAGTCTAGGGTCATGACCACCTTGCCCTTCACTTGCCGCCCCCCTAGTCGCGCGTAGCCTTGAGCCAACTCGCTGATGGGCAGCACGGCGTCCATCACCGGCTTGACTTGACCTTCGCTGTACCAACGCATCAACTGCGCCATGCCCGCCGCAAAAGCCGCTGGCTCGCGTTTGACAAATTCACCCCAGAACACGCCCACGATGGACGCACCCTTCAGCAGGGCTAAATTGAAGGGCAGGGCCGGAATGTCCCCCGCAGCGAATCCCACCACCAGGTAGCGTCCGCGCCAAGCGATGGAGCGAAAGGCCGGTTCGGCCAAGGCGCCGCCCACTGCGTCATAGACCACATCGGGGCCATGACCTCCGGTCAAGGCCTTTAGGGCCTCGCGCAATGATTCGGTGCTGGTGTTGATGGTGGCATCTGCGCCCATGGCCTTGCAGGCCGCACATTTGTCATCGGTGGAGGCGGCTGCAATCACTTGGGCGCCAGCCGCTTTGGCGATTTGCACCGCTGCACTGCCCACGCCGCCTGCGGCGCCCAGCACCAGCACGGTCTCACCGGGCTTTAGCGCGGCACGGTCGATCAGCGCATGGTGCGAGGTGCCATAAGTGAAGGCGAATGCCGCTGCGTCGGTGAGCGGAAAACCCGCAGGCAGGGGCAGGACTTGCGCGGCGGGCACACACGCGTGGGTGCCAAAGCCACCGGTCCCTGAAATGGCGGTGACGGCATCGCCCACCTTGAGGTGCTTGACCTCGGCGCCGAGCGCATCGATGTGGCCGGAGAACTCCGCGCCAGGCACAAAGGGCAGAGCAGGGCGGACTTGGTACTTGCCATGCACGATCAGCAAGTCGGGGAAATTCAGACTGGCAGCGGCCACCTTGATGCGCACCTCTTTGGGGCCGGGCTCAGGGGTCGGCGCCTCGCGCCAGACCAGGGCTTCAGGGCCATCAAGACGGTCGCAAAACCAAGCGTGCATGGGGAGATCTCCGGTTGAGGCTGACGAAAGTGGCTGATGATAGACAGACGGCGACCCGTGGCCCGTCGCCGAGGTGACGGCTGCCTACAATGCGGCATGCGCATTCTTATCGCCAACGACGACGGTTATCTCGCTCCCGGCATTGCCGCCTTGGTTCAGGCCTGTCAGGGCTTGGGCGAGATCGACGTGATCGCCCCGGAGCAAAACGCCAGCGGTACCTCCAACGCCCTGACCCTGAACCGGCCCCTGTCGGTGTTTCAAGCCAAGGGCGGGCCGGTGGACGGCTTTCGCTTCGTCAACGGCACGCCCTCGGACAGCGTGCATGTGGCCCTGACCGGGCTGTTGGCCCACAAACCCGATTTGGTGCTGACTGGCATCAATCAGGGCGCCAATATGGGCGACGACACGCTTTACTCGGGTACCGTGGCCGCAGCCATGGAAGGCTATCTGTTCGGCGTGCCTGCCATCGCGTTTTCCCAAGTCGATAAGGGCTGGGTTGAACTGGAGGCTGCTGCGCGGACGGTGCGACGCGTGGTGCAGTGGGCGTTGTCGCGCTGGCCGCAAGACGGCAGCCGCCCCGCGCCCTACTTGCTGAATGTGAACATCCCGAACCGGGCAGACGCCGACACCCTGCCGTGGGCCGTCACGCGCTTGGGTCGCCGCCACGCCAGCGAGCCGGTGGTGCGCCAAACCAGCCCCCGCGGCGAGCCGGTCTACTGGATTGGCCCGGCCGGCGATGCCCGCGAGGCAGGCGAGGGCACGGACTTTTTCGCGGTGGCCAATGGCCAGGTCTCCATCACCCCATTGCAGGTCGACTTGACCGACCATGCCGCGCTGGGGGGCTGGCGCGCCGCATGCCCTGCACCGAAGCCATGAGTGACACCCCCCGCAAACCGCGCTTTCCCGCCAGCCTGGCTGCGTTGAGCCCGGCCGCTTCTGCGGGCAAGCCGCAGGCCACACTGCGGCCCCAACGGCATCTGGCTGAAGCTGCCGCCGACGCGCGCCGTCAGGTGCAACCCTCAGGGATAGGCTTAGATGGCGCCGGCGTGCGCCAACGCATGGTGGCCCGTTTGCGCTTGGAAGGCATCAATTGCGAGCCGGTGCTCAAGGCCATGTCCGAGGTGCCGCGCCACCGCTTTGTCGACTCCGCCTTAGCCATCCAAGCCTACGAAGACACCAGCCTGCCAATCGGCCTGGGGCAAACGATCTCCAAGCCCTCCGTGGTCGCTCGGATGTTGGAGTGGCTGTTTCTGGGCGAGCGCGCCAAGGCCAGCGGCCACTTGGGCCATGTGTTGGAGATCGGGACGGGCTGTGGCTACCAGACAGCGGTCTTGGCGACCATGTCACGGAAAATCGTTTCGATTGAACGGCTCCAAGCGCTGCACCAACAGGCCCAACAGCACCTGGACCAGCAGCAGGTCCGCGGCGTGCATCTCCTCTGGGGGGATGGCATGCAGGGGCACGCTGCCCTCGGGCCTTATGACAGCATCATCTCTGCGGCTGGCGGGGAAGACATCCCGCAAGCATGGCTGCAGCAGTTGGCCGTCGGTGGGCGCTTGGTGGCACCCGCCCGGGCCAGCGACGGCCGGGGGCAGGTGCTGGTGGTCGTCGATAGACTGGTCGACGGTTGGCGACGAATCAGCGGTGAGGCCGTGCAGTTCGTCCCCTTAAAATCCGGTACTGACTGAATCTCATCAAAAGACGAGTTGGGCCTGTCAACTGAACAGGCTTGAAGCTCGCTGACAGTGCAGCAGATACGCATGGCGGGGCACTCTGGGCACCGCATGGGCTTCCCCCGCACTCACTCCAGCCCTTTTTCTCAATCGATCGCTCACCATGATGGCTTTCTCTCCTCGTCGATGGCTCGCGCCCGTCAGTCTTGTTGCGATGGTGGTGTTGGCAGGCTGTCAAAACACCAAGCCACCCGCGCCCGTTGAAGACCGCAAGCCCGTCGCGACGCGACCCACCGTGACCCGCGTCACGCCGCCCCCGGCGCCCAGCAACACGCCTGCCACGCCCAAAGCCGAGCCGGGCACCTATATCGTGAAGCCCGGTGACACCCTGACCCGCATTTCGCTTGAGACTGGCCAGGGCTGGCGAGATCTGGCGCGCTGGAACAATATTGAGAACCCCAATCTGATCGAGGTGGGTCAGGTGTTGCGCACTGGCCCGGCCCCCAGCGATACCGTGGCCACGGCACGCCCCGTCACTGGCACGGTGGTGGAGGCCAAGCCTCTGGATAGCAAGCCAGCCGCTGCGCCAGCCAGCAGCACGGCAGCCGCGTCCGGAGCGGCTTCCGCACCGGCCGCCCGCGAGCCGTCCGAAGACGATATTCAGTGGGCCTGGCCCGCCACCAACGCGGTGATTGCCAATTTCGACGAGCCCAAGACCAAGGGCATGATTTTTGGGGGCAAGGCGGGTGACCCGGTCTTGGCGGCAGCCGATGGCCGAGTGATCTACGCCAATGCCGGCCTGCGCGGCTATGGCAACCTCATCATCATCAAGCACAGCGCCAACTACCTGACGGCTTACGCTCACAATCAGGCACTGCTGGTCAAAGAAGACCAAGCGGTGCGCCGTGGGCAAAAGATCGCTGAAATGGGCTCCTCGGATGCTGAGCGGGTCCAATTGCACTTCGAAGTACGCCGCCAAGGCAAACCCATTGACCCGGCCAAGGTTTTGCCAGGCCGCTGACCCCATGACTGCACGTGACGAATGGTTGAGCGTCGAGTCGCTCGACATGGATGCCCAAGGCGTGGCGCATAACGCTGAAGGCAAGGTGGTGTTCATCGAGGGGGCCTTGCCGGGCGAGCAGGTCTTGGTCGAAGTCGGCAAGCGCAAGAACCAGTGGGAACAAGCCACCATGGTGGAGATGCGCCAAGAAAGCCCCTTGCGCGTTCGCCCCCGCTGCCCCAACTTTGGCTTGCATGCAGGCGCCTGTGGCGGCTGCAAGATGCAACACCTCGACGCCTCTGCGCAAGTGGCCGTCAAGCAGCGTGTGTTGGAAGACAACTTGGCGCACCTGGGCAAGGTCAAGCCTGAGCGCATGTTGCGGCCCATCGAAGGCCCGACCTGGGGCTATCGGCTGCGGGCGCGCTTGTCCGTGCGCTACGTCCCGCGCAAAGAAAAAGTGCTGGTGGGCTTTCATGAGCGCAAGTCGCGCTATGTGGCCGACATGGAGCAATGCGAGGTTTTGCCACGTACCGTCAGTGACATGCTGATGCCCCTGCGCGAGCTGATCGGCAGCATGGAAGCGCGGGATCGCTTGCCCCAGATCGAGCTGGCCGCCAGTGAAGAGGTCACCGCCCTGGTGTTGCGCCATCTGGAGCCGCTGTCCGCGGCAGACCAGCAGCGCCTGCGCGACTTTGGCCAACGGCATGCTGTGCAATGGTGGTTGCAGCCCAAAGGGCCGGACACCGTGCATTTGCTGGACACCGATGGGCCTGAGCTGGCCTACCGCCTGCCTGAGTTCGGCGTGGTCATGCCCTTCAAGCCCACGGATTTCACGCAGGTCAACCATCAAATCAACACTGTGCTGGTGGGCCGCGCCGTGCGCATGCTGGACCCGCAAGCGCAGGAGCGTGTCATCGATTGGTTCTGTGGCTTGGGCAACTTCACGCTGCCTCTGGCCACCAAAGCCCGTGAGGTGCTGGGCATTGAGGGCAGTGAGGCTTTGGTCGAGCGTTCACGCCAAAACGCGCTGCGCAATGGCCTGCAAGGCAAAACGAGTTTCGAGGCCCGCAATCTGTTTGAGCTGACGCCCGACGACCTGGTGGCCTTTGGCCAGGCCGACAAATGGCTGGTCGACCCACCGCGTGAGGGCGCCTTCGCTCTGGCCAAGGCGGTGGCGGACTTGCACACCGAGCCCTGCGCGGGCTGGACACCGCCCAAGCGCATCGTCTATGTCAGCTGCAACCCCGCCACCTTGGCCCGCGATGCCGGCTTGCTGGTGAACGTGGCTGGCTACCGCTGCGTGTCGGCCGGTGCCGTCAATATGTTCCCGCACACCGCGCACGTGGAAAGCATGGCGGTGTTTGAGCGCGCGTAAACGTCAGCGCCGCAGCACGCTCATCCCAAGATCAGACGCTTCAGGCCGCGCCACGACAACAGCGACCCCGGCGCTCGTCGTTCCGCCAGGATATCTGCCAAGCGGCTGATGATGCGTGGGCTGTGCTGGGCGCGCCAGATCAGCAAGTTCAGCAGCCAGGGGTGTTGGTTGACGCTGGCGGCTTTGCGGTAAAGCTGAAACTGGGGCAGCAGCGCCTGCAAGGCCGTGCGGTAGTGGGCCTGGACGGCGGCGTCGTTGGGCTCACCTGTGGCACTCAAAATGGCCTCAGCTGCGGCCATGCCGGTCTCCATAGCCTTGCCTATGCCTTCGCCGCTGAAACCATAGGTGGCGCCGACGGCATCGCCCACGGCCAGCAGGCCGGGGGCACTCCAGTGTGCGCCGTTCAAGTCACAGCGCAGCGGTGCGCCTTTGAGGTCGCCGATCATCTCGCCCTCGGCCACCAACTTGGCAGCGACCGGGTCTGCGGCGACAAAGTCGGCAAACATCAGGCGCAGGTTTTTGGGCTTGGGCGCGGGGCCGACGGGGTCCGCGTCCAGGGACTTCAACACGCCGGTGCCGATGTTGTAGGTGTGGTTGGGCCCGGGGAAGATCCAGCCGTAGCCTTCTTTGAGGGTGGGGTGCCAAAAGAAGCGCAAGCCCGGAATCTCCTGGGCCATGCCAGGGTGACGCACATAGCCGCGAATGGCCATGCCGGTGGGTGTGCGCCGTTGGCACAGGCCGGAGGCTTCCAAGGGCTTGAGGGCAGCGCCAGTGGCCAAGACCACCCACGCCGCGCGCACCTCATGCCGCCCGTCGGCGCTACTGAGCTGTGCGCCCACCACCCGGCCCTGCCCGTCATGCAGCGGGGCTTCAAAGCGCGCAGGTGCCACCATGCGGGCACCCGCCTGCACGGCGGCTTGGCAGAGCAGGGCGTCCAGCTCTCGTCTGGGAAGGGCTGCCAATTCGCCGGGCACATCAATGAAGCGGCCGCTGGGAGCCACGCAGCGCGCTGCGGCCGAGGGGCGGGCAAGGGCCTGAACGGACTCCCACACCCCGAGCCGCCTCAACGCCGCATGGGTGTCGGGCACCAAGCCGTCGCCACAGGTTTTGTCGCGAGGAAATCGCTGCGCGTCCACCAGCACCACCTGTTGCCCCGCCTCGGCCAGCATCTTGGCGCAGGCCGAGCCGGCAGGCCCGGCGCCCAGCACCAGCACATCGCAGTGAGTCGGGAGGGAAGAAGGGGGCTGGTTCACGAGCAGTGCGGTGCCGGTGTGGTGGTGAAAGGGTGCTGATGCGCCATAAACAAGAACGCCCCCAGCAGTGGGGGCGTTCAGTCAGCACAGGCGCGAAGCGCCTGATGCTGGGGGTCAGTCGTCGCTGCCGCCGAAGATGCCCAGCAGGCTCAGCAAGCTTTGGAAGACGTTGTAGACGTCCAGATACAAGGCCAAGGTCGCGCTGATGTAGTTGGTTTCGCCGCCATCGATGATGCGCTTGATGTCATAAACCATGAAGGCCGAGAACAAGCCAATGCACATCACAGACAGGGTCAACATCAAGGCGCTGGACTGCACGAACACATTGATGATGCCGGCGGCAAAGATGACCAAGGCGCCGATCATCAAGGTCTTGCCCATGCCCGACAGATCCCGCTTGATCATGCCAGCCAGTGTGGCCATGCCGGCAAACACCAGGGCGGTGCCGCCAAAGGCAGTCATGATCAGCGATGCGCCATTGCCCTTGGTGAGCACAAAGGCCAACAAGCGCGACAGCATGACGCCCATGAAGAAGGTGAAGGCCAGCAAGATGGGCACACCGGCGCCAGAGTTCTTGGTGCGCTCAATGGCAAACATGAAGCCAAACGCACCGCCCAAAAACACCAGCATGCTGACGATGGGGCTCAGGCCCGTGACGATGCCCGTGCTGACGCCGACCCAGGCGCCCAAGACGGTCGGCACCATGGAGAGGGCGAGCAGCCAATAGGTGTTGCGCAGCACGCGGTTGCGTTGTTGCGTCATCGAGCCCGACAGGCCAAAGGATTGCAGGCTTTCGTTCATAGAGGTGTACTCCAGTGGTTGTTCAAATCTTGCCAGGGGCCGAGGCGGCTTCACCAGCAGGACGGCCGCATTCTAGAGGGACATGACGCGCGCCTGGCAAGCAAGTTGGGGGCGCATTAGGGTTTTGCAAGAGCCTAGGACTTCACCGAGCCTTCAGCTCAGGCTATAATCAGCGGGTTTACCCCAAATCAAAAGCCGCCCAGCGAAATTCGTTTCCTTCTGACCTGCCGAACCTCTCGCTGACGCCTTTTCAAAGCGGCAGTATGGGGCACACGGGCTGGGCGCGCGAACACCGGAGTTCCCCCTTGCTGCCCGTCCTGCCCCCCGCAATCCTTGCACTCGCAGACGGCACGGTCTTTTTGGGCACCTCGATCGGCGCTGCCGGTCACACCGTCGGCGAAGTGGTGTTCAACACCGCGCTCACCGGCTACCAAGAAATCCTCACCGACCCGAGCTACTGCCAGCAGATCGTCACCCTGACGTACCCGCACATCGGCAACTACGGTGTCAACCCCGAGGATGTCGAGGCGCGAAAAGTCCATGCCGCAGGCCTGATCATCAAAGATCTGCCCATCCGAGTCTCGAACTTCCGTCAGACCCAGACCTTGTCTGAGTACCTGGTGGCCGAAGGCACGGTGGCGATTGCCGACATTGACACCCGCCGCCTGACCCGCGTGCTGCGCACCACAGGCGCCCAAAACGGCTGCATCGTGTCGTTTGCCGCAGGCCATCAAGTCAGCGAGGCCGACAAGGCTAAGGCCGTGGCCCAAGCCAAGGCAGCACCCAATATGGCCGGGCAAGATCTCGCCCAAGTGGTGACGTCGGATCAGTCTTACGAGTGGACAGAAACCGAGTGGAAGCTGGCCCGCGAAGACGGCACACCGGGCTTTGGCACGCAAAACGCGCCCCTCTACCATGTGGTGGCCTACGACTTCGGCGTGAAGCGCAATATTTTGCGCATGCTGGCTGAGCGCGGCTGCCGTGTCACCGTGGTGCCGGCCAAGACGCCCGCCGCCGAGGTGCTGAAGTACCAGCCAGACGGCATTTTCCTCTCTAACGGCCCCGGCGACCCCCAGCCTTGCGACTACGCCATCGAAGCCGCCAAGACCCTGATCGAGACGGGCATCCCCACTTTTGGCATTTGCCTGGGGCACCAGATCATGGCCTTGGCCAGTGGCGCACAGACTTTCAAGATGAAGTTCGGCCACCACGGTGCCAACCACCCGGTCAAAGACCTGGACACCGGCCGTGTCTCCATCACCAGCCAAAACCATGGTTTTGCGGTGGACGAGAAGACCTTGCCCGCCAACCTGCGCGCCACCCACATCAGCTTGTTTGATGGCACGCTGCAAGGCTTGGCCCGCACCGACAAGCCGGCGTTTTGCTTCCAGGGCCACCCGGAAGCCTCGCCCGGCCCGCACGACATCGCCTACCTGTTTGACCGCTTCACCGCCCTGATGGCGGCAGCCAAGAACTGAGCCGAGCGGCGCCATGTTCGGCATCACCGACCTGTCCACCTACGTCTTGGGCACGATTGCCATCGTGCTCTTGCCAGGCCCCAACTCCATGTTCGTGCTGTCTGTGGCCGCACGGCGCGGGGTGAAGGCCGGCTATGCCGGGGCGTGTGGCGTGTTTGTCGGCGATGCGGTGCTGATGCTGCTGGCCGCCTTGGGGGCGGCCTCGGTGCTCAAGGCGCTGCCGGCGCTCTTCATCGTCATCAAGATGGTGGGTGCGGCCTACCTGACCTGGATCGGCCTGCAGTTGCTCATCGGCGCGGTGCGCCGCTGGCGGGGTGAGGTGAGCGCCGAGCCCACGGCGTCAGCGGACTTGAGCCAGCCCTTTCGCAAGGCGCTGGTCATCAGCCTGCTGAACCCCAAGGCCATCTTGTTCTTCGTGTCCTTCTTCATTCAGTTTGTCGACCCTACCTATGCCTGGCCGGGCCTGACCTTTTTGGCGCTGGGGGCCATCGCCCAAGTGTGTAGCGCGGTGTATCTCTCGGTGCTGATTTTCGCGGGCGCGCGCCTGGCCCAAGCCTTTGCCGCCCGGCGCCGTGCGGCCAGCGTGGCGGCCTCGGGCGTGGGTGCACTCTTTCTCGGTTTTGGTGCCAAGCTGGCCACGGCCAGCTTGGGCTGAGCCCGCATCAGCCTTGGCCAACAACAATATTCACAAGACTCTCGATCATGCCTAAGCGTTCAGACCTACAAAGCATCCTCATCATCGGCGCGGGCCCGATCATCATTGGCCAGGCCTGTGAGTTCGACTACTCCGGCGCCCAGGCCTGCAAGGCCTTGCGGGAAGAGGGCTACCGCGTGGTGTTGGTGAACTCCAACCCGGCGACGATCATGACCGACCCCAACACGGCCGATGCGACCTACATCGAGCCCATCACTTGGCAGGTCGTCGAGCGCATCATCGCCAAAGAACGCGCTGCGCACCCCGACGAGAAAATGGCGGTGCTGCCCACCATGGGTGGCCAAACCGCGCTGAACTGCGCCCTCGATCTGCACCGCCACGGCGTATTGGCCAAATACGGCGTTGAGATGATCGGTGCCAATGAGCACGCCATTGAAAAGGCCGAAGACCGCCTGAAGTTCAAAGACGCGATGACCAAGATTGGTCTGGGCTCGGCCAAGTCGGGCATCGCGCACTCGATGGAAGAGGCGTGGGCGGTGCAAAAAAGCATACAAGCCGACATCGGCGGCTCTGGCTTTCCCATGGTCATTCGCCCCAGCTTCACGTTGGGCGGCACGGGCGGTGGCATTGCCTACAACCCCGAAGAGTTTGAAGAGATTTGCAAGCGCGGCTTGGACCTCTCGCCGACCAATGAGCTGCTCATTGAAGAGTCGCTGATGGGGTGGAAAGAGTACGAGATGGAAGTTGTGCGCGACAAGGCCGACAACTGCATCATCGTCTGCTCCATTGAGAACCTGGACCCGATGGGCATCCACACCGGTGACTCCATCACCGTGGCCCCGGCTCAGACCTTGACCGACCGCGAGTACCAACTGCTGCGCAACGCCTCCATCGCCATCTTGCGCGAGATCGGTGTAGACACCGGTGGCTCCAACGTGCAGTTCTCCATCAACCCGCGCGATGGCCGCATGGTGGTCATCGAGATGAACCCGCGTGTCTCGCGCTCGTCTGCGCTGGCCTCCAAGGCCACGGGTTTCCCGATTGCCAAGATCGCTGCCAAGCTGGCGGTGGGCTATACCCTGGATGAGCTGAAGAACGACATCACCGGCGGCATCACGCCCGCGTCCTTCGAGCCCAGCATCGACTATGTGGTCACCAAGATCCCACGCTTTGCCTTTGAAAAGTTCCCGGCGGCCGACGCTCACCTGACCACTCAGATGAAGTCTGTGGGGGAGGTGATGGCCATGGGTCGAACCTTCCAGGAGTCGTTCCAAAAGGCCTTGCGCGGCCTGGAAACCGGCATCGATGGCCTGACCGAGCGCAGCACCGACCGCGAAGAGATCATCGAGGAGATTGGCGAAGCCGGCCCCGAGCGCATCCTCTTCGTGGGTGATGCCTTCCGCATTGGCATGAGCTTGGAAGAGATCTTCGAAGAGACCGCCATCGACCCCTGGTTCCTGGCGCAGATCGAGCAGATCATCCAAGCGGAGCAGGCCTTGGCTGGCCGCACGCTGGAGAGCCTGAGCCGCGACGAGCTCTATTTCCTGAAGCGCAAGGGCTTCTCGGACCGCCGCTTGGCTAAGCTCCTGGGCACCAACCAGCACGAGGTGCGCGCGAAGCGCCATGCGCTGAACGTGCGCCCGGTCTACAAGCGTGTGGACACTTGTGCGGCCGAGTTCGCCACACAAACCGCCTACCTCTACTCGACCTACGACGAAGAGTGCGAAGCCGAGCCCACCACCAAGAAAAAGATCATGGTCCTGGGCGGTGGCCCCAACCGCATTGGTCAGGGCATTGAGTTTGATTACTGCTGCGTCCATGCTGCGCTGGCCATGCGCGAAGACGGCTACGAGACCATCATGGTCAACTGCAACCCTGAGACGGTTTCCACCGACTACGACACCTCGGACCGCCTCTACTTCGAGCCGGTGACCCTGGAAGACGTGCTGGAGATCGTCGCCAAGGAGCGGCCCGTCGGCGTGATCGTGCAGTACGGCGGCCAGACCCCGCTGAAGTTGGCGCTGGACTTGGAGCGTGCCGGCGTGCCCATCATTGGCACCACGCCCGACAGCATTGACGTGGCCGAAGACCGCGAGCGCTTCCAGCAGTTGTTGCACACCTTGGGCCTGAAGCAGCCGCCCAACCGCACGGCCCGCACCGAAGAAGCGGCGCTGAAGCTGGCCCAAGAAATTGGCTACCCTCTGGTGGTTCGCCCCTCCTATGTGCTGGGTGGCCGGGCGATGGAAATCGTGCACGGCGACAAGGACCTGGAGCGCTATATGCGCGAAGCGGTGCGTGTCTCTGAGAAGTCGCCCGTCCTGCTGGACCGCTTCTTGGATGACGCCATCGAAGTCGACGTGGACTGCATCGCCGACGCCTCGGGCGCGGTGATGATCGGCGGCATCATGGAGCACATCGAACAAGCCGGTGTGCACTCCGGCGACTCGGCCTGCTCACTGCCGCCGTACTCACTGCCCGCCGCCTTGCAAGACGAGCTGCGTCGCCAGACGGCCGAGATGGCCAAGGCCCTGAAGGTCGTCGGCCTGATGAACGTGCAGTTCGCCATCCAGGGCGAGGGCGCCGACGCCATCGTCTATGTGCTCGAAGTGAACCCCCGCGCCTCGCGCACCGTGCCCTTCGTCTCCAAGGCCACGGGCCAACCGCTGGCCAAGATTGCCGCACGCTGCATGGCCGGCCAGTTGCTGAAAGATCAGGTCGGCATGGGCGGCAAGGCGCCGCACGAGGTGATCCCGCCCTACTACAGCGTGAAGGAGGCCGTGTTCCCCTTCAACAAGTTCCCGGGCGTGGACCCGATCCTGGGGCCTGAGATGCGCTCGACCGGCGAGGTCATGGGTGTGGCCATGACCTTCGGCGAAGCCATGCTCAAGAGCCAGTTGGGGGCCGGCAGCCGCCTGCCCACCAAGGGCACTGTGGTCATCACCGTCAAGAACAACGATAAGGACCGCGCCGTCAAGATCGCCTCCGAGTTGGTGGACCTGGGCTTTGACGTGGTGGCTACCAAGGGCACGGCCGCAGCCATTGCTGCCGCTGGCGTGCCGGTCAAGGTGGTCAACAAGGTCAAAGACGGCCGGCCGCACATTGCCGACCTGATCAAGGCGGGTGAGATTCAACTGGTGTTCACCACCGTGGACGAGACCCGCACGGCGATCGCCGACAGCCGCTACATCCGCACGGCGGCCCTGGCCAACCGTGTGACCTACTACACCACCATGGCCGGCTGCGAAGCCGCCACCGAAGCGCTGAAGCATCAAGACGACCTGAACGTGGTGTCTTTGCAAGAGTTGCACCTGTCGCTCGTCTAAAGCTTGCCGGGCTCAGGCCCGATCTGGCTTAAACTCCGCGCCATTGCCGCCGCCTCCACGCCCTTTGGGCTTCAGAGGCGGCGGTTTTCATTCACCTAAGACTTTTGCTGACATGAGCACCATTCCCCTGACCAAGCGCGGCGCTGAAAAGCTGAAGGCCGAGTTGCATCAACTCAAGTCTGTGGAGCGCCACGCGGTCATCCAGGCCATTGCCGAGGCGCGCGCCCAGGGTGACCTGTCGGAGAACGCGGAGTACGACGCTGCCAAGGACAAGCAGGGCTTCATCGAAGGCCGAATCCTCGAAATCGAAGGCAAGCTGGCTGCAGCCCAAATCATTGACCCGGCCACGCTGGACGCGGGGGGGCGCATTGTGTTTGGCACCACGGTCGACTTGGAGGACGAAGAGAGCGGCGACGCTGTCACCTACCAAATCGTGGGCGACGATGAAGCCGACCTGAAGCAGGGCATGATCTCCATCAGCTCGCCCATCGCGCGCGCCTTGATTGGCAAAGAGGTCGGCGATGTGGCGGAAGTGAAGGCGCCGGGCGGCGTGCGCAGCTACGAAGTCATGGCCGTTCGCTACATCTAAGCCTCATGCGTTTGGACGCTTGGGCTGAGCTGCTGCGGCGCTTGTTGCCCGGCCTGTGGGCTGGGCTCTTGCTGTGTGTCGCGCTGGTGGCCACCCCCGCGCCATTCGCCGTGCTCAGCAGCGCGGAGGCGGGCCGGGTGGTGGGGCACGTATTTGCCCGAGAGGCTTCGGTGGCGGTGTTCTTGGGGGCCGTGCTGCTGGTGTTAGAGCGCCGCCGTGCCGCGCAAACCAAGCCCGAAGGCAGCCAATTCAGCGTGGAGATGGGCTTGGCCTTGCTGGCCATTTTCTGCACGGTGCTGGGCTATTACGCCCTGCAGCCTGAAATGGCAGCCGCCAAAGCCGGGCAAGGGCGTTTGAGCTTTGGCCAATTGCACGCCATCAGCTTGGGGCTGTTTGGCATCAAGATCTTGGCCGTGCTGGCGCTGGCGTGGCGCGCTGCCCAAACGGCCGAGCGTTGAGCAGGCCCGCGCCCTGTGCTTACTTGCTGTTGAGCGCCTTCTTCTTGGCGCTCACGACGCGAGCCTTGGCGCGCTTGATCTGGCCACCGGCGGTGATCCGCTCGTTGCCCAAGACCTGAACTTTCTTGATCTCTGGCCGCGAGTGGCCTGACTTGGAATACGTCACCAAGCGCACCGTGCGCGGTGCCGCTCCACCTTTTGTGCCGCCGTCATGGGCGGGCTCTGCGGCACTGTCCGGCAGAGGGCGCCACAGCACCAGCAGCTTGCCGATGTGTTGGACCGGAGCGGCACTGAGCTTGTCGGCCAGCTCGTCGAGCATGGCGCCTCGTGCTTCGCGGTCATCCGAGAAGACGCGCACCTTGATCAGGCCGTGGGCCTTCAGGGCAGCATCGCACTCTTTGAGGATGGCAGGTGTCAGGCCATCATTGCCGATCATGACGACCGGGTTGAGATGGTGGGCTTGGCCGCGCTTGTCCTTGCGGTCGGCGGGCGTGAGTTGAATCGCAGGCATTCCCGTATTATCCCTTCCTTCATGAAAACCCAAACCAAAAGCAAAAAGCTCAACAAGGCCTGGTTGCACGACCATGTCACCGACACCTATGTGAGGCTGGCCCAAAAAGAGGGCTACCGGGCGCGTGCCGCCTACAAACTCAAAGAGATCGACGAGACCTTTCATCTGTTCAGGCCCGGCCAAGTGGTGGTGGACCTCGGTTCAGCCCCTGGCGCTTGGAGCCAATACCTGCGGCGGCGCTTTGCGCCCAAGACCGCAGGGGTGGGCGGAGCGGCGACGGGCGAGCTGGACGGCACCATCATTGCGCTGGACTTGCTGGAGATGGAGCCCATCGACGGTGTGCAGTTCATCCAGGGCGATTTTTGCGAAGAAGCGGTGCTGGGCCAGCTTGAAGCTCTGTTGGCGGGCCGTCCGGTGGATGTGGTGGTGTCTGACATGGCCCCCAACCTCTCGGGCGTGGCGGTGACCGATGGCGCCCGCGTCGCCAATTTGATTGAACTCGCCATCGATTTCGCCCAAAACCACCTCAAACCCCAAGGTGCGCTGGTGGCCAAGGTGTTTCACGGCAGCGGCTACACGCAGTTGGTAGACCTGTTCAAGGCGCACTTCAAGGTGGTCAAGCCGCTCAAGCCCAAGTCGTCGCGCGACAAGTCCGCCGAAACCTTTCTGATCGGCATAGGCTTGAAGAAGGCTTGAAACTGAGCCAAACAGCCCAAGATATCCGCCTCATCTCCCCTGAAAAGGGTGAGGTTGCTCTGATTTACTTCAGGGCTAGCGGGGATTGACTCGTCTAGAATCAATCCCACTTGGTGTGCTGCGAGCCGACTTTGTCTGAAGTCCGGTCGCATGCCACGCTTTCGATGAAGGAACCTCGGTGAACAATCAGTGGCTCTCAAAGGTCGCACTCTCGCTGGTCATAGCATTCGTGCTTTTCACTGTCTTCAAGCAGTTCGAGAAGCCCCGCGCCAACGAGCAGGTGACCTACACCCAGTTCCTTGAAGACGCTCGCCAGGGCAAGATCAAGCGGGTTGAAGTTCAAGGCCGCACCCTCAAGGTCAGCCCGGCCGACGGTGGCCAGCCCTTTACGCTGACCAGCCCGGGCGATCTGTGGATGGTCAACGACCTGATGAAGTACGGTGTCCAGGTCACGGCCAAGCCTGAAGAAGAGCAATCCCTGCTCACCAGCTTGTTGCTGTCGTGGGGCCCCATGCTGCTCTTAATCGGCGTTTGGGTGTACTTCATGCGTCAAATGCAGGGTGGCGGCAAGGGCGGCGCATTCAGCTTTGGCAAGTCCAAAGCGCGCATGCTGGACGAGGCCAACAACGCCACCACCTTTGCCGATGTGGCGGGCTGCGATGAGGCCAAGGAAGAAGTCAAAGAGCTGGTCGACTTCCTGAAAGACCCCCAGAAGTTTCAAAAGCTGGGCGGCCGCATCCCACGCGGCGTCTTGCTGGTTGGCCCTCCGGGCACGGGCAAGACCTTGCTGGCCAAGGCCATCGCCGGCGAGGCCAAAGTGCCTTTCTTCACCATCTCCGGCTCCGACTTCGTCGAAATGTTCGTCGGTGTGGGCGCGGCCCGCGTGCGCGACATGTTCGAGCAGGCCAAGAAGAGCGCGCCTTGCATCATCTTCATCGATGAAATCGATGCGGTGGGCCGGCACCGTGGTGCAGGCCTGGGTGGCGGCAATGACGAGCGTGAGCAGACCCTCAACCAGATGCTGGTGGAGATGGACGGCTTCGAAACCAACCTCGGCGTCATCGTGATGGCGGCCACCAACCGCCCGGACATCCTGGACCCCGCCTTGCTGCGTCCGGGCCGTTTCGACCGCCAGGTTTACGTCACGCTGCCGGACATCCGTGGCCGCGAGCAGATCCTCAACGTCCACATGCGCAAAGTGCCGGTGGGCACCGACGTCAAGGCCGATGTGCTGGCCCGTGGCACGCCGGGTTTCTCGGGTGCTGATCTGGCGAACTTGGTCAATGAGGCCGCCTTGTTTGCGGCGCGCCGCAATGGCCGGGTGGTCGAGATGATCGACTTCGAGCGCGCCAAAGACAAGATCATCATGGGCACCGAGCGCAAGTCCATGGTCATGGACGAAGAAGAGCGCAAGAACACGGCCTACCACGAGGCGGGCCACGCCTTGATTGGCCGCCTGCTGCCCAAAATGGACCCGGTGCACAAGGTCACCATCATCCCGCGTGGTGGTGCCTTGGGGGTGACGGTGTCGCTGCCTGAGAAAGACCGTTACAGCACCGATAAGGTTCGCATGCTCAGCATGATCTCCATGCTCTTTGGCGGCCGCATTGCTGAAGAAGTGTTCATGAACCAAATGACCACTGGCGCCAGCAATGACTTCGAGCGTGCAACCTCCATCGCCCGTGACATGGTCATGCGCTATGGCATGTCGGATTCCTTAGGCCCTGTGGTCTACGCCGAGAACGAAGGCGAAGTCTTCCTGGGCCGCTCGGTGACCAAGACCACCAATGTCTCGGAAGAGACCATGCGCAAGGTCGACGCCGAGGTGCGCCGCATCATCGACGAGCAGTACGGCATTGCCCGCAAGCTCATCGAAGAGCATGCCGACAAGATGCACGCGATGGCGAAAGCCTTGCTGGATTGGGAAACCATTGACGCCGACCAGATCGACGACATCATGCAAGACAAGCCGCCGCGTCCGCCCAAGGATTGGACATCATCGTCCAGCGGCTCGGGCACAGGCCCCACGCCCCCGGTGAACCCGGACAGCGCGCCGGCGGCCGCCTGAGTCTGCCCTTGAGGCTTGAGACACCCACGGGGCCTTCGGGCCCCGTTCTTCATTTCCAGGGAGGTGTGCAGATGTGGTGGCAGACTCGACGATTTCGCGTGGACCTGAGCCGTCCTCAGGTGATGGGCATCGTCAATGTCACGCCCGATTCGTTCTCGGACGGCGGCCGGCATGCCAGCAGTGCCGCTGCGATGGCGCACTGCGAGCAGTTGCTGGGCGAGGGCGCGCACATCCTCGACATTGGAGGCGAGTCCACCCGACCCGGTGCGCAAACGCCCAGCATCGAGGAAGAACTGTCGCGGGTGCTGCCGGTGGTGCGGCATGCGGTGACGCTGGGCGTGCCTGTTTCTGTGGACACCAGCCGTGCCGAGGTGATTGCCGCGGTGCTGGACGCCGGCGCCGACATCATCAACGATGTGCGCGCGCTGCAAAGCCCTGGCAGTTTGGACGTGGTGGCTGCGCATCCGGGCGTGGGTGTCTGCCTCATGCACATGCAGGGCGACCCGCATTCCATGCAGCAAGCCCCGCACTACGCAAACGTGGTGGCCGAAGTGCAGCAGTTTCTGGCCGCCCGGCTGGCTGCCGCCCTGAAAGCCGGTGTGCCCGAAGACTGCATCACGTTGGATCCGGGCTACGGCTTTGGCAAAACCGCAACACACAACCTCGACTTGCTGCGCGGCCAGGCCGCGCTGTCAGCCCTGGGACGGCCCCTGCTGATAGGCTGGTCGCGTAAGCGCACCTTGGGCGAGATCACCGGCAAGCCCGTGAACGAGAGGGTCGCTGCCTCCGTCGCTGCCGCATTGGCCGGCATTCAGCGTGGGGCGCGCATTGTGCGGGTGCACGATGTCGCTCCGACGGTGGACGCCGTGAAAGTCTGGTCTGCAGCCGGGCTGATCGACAATATCCCATAGAGACAACACAAGGCAGGGTCGGGCCGTCGCCCACCACGGTCACTCAACTGCCCAGCATCACAGGAGTAGGTATGACACGCCAGTATTTCGGCACCGACGGTATTCGCGGCACAGTGGGGCAGGGCGCCATCACCGCAGACTTTGCACTGCGCTTGGGCCATGCCGTGGGCCGTGTCTTGCGGCAAGAGGCTGGCGAGGGCAAGCACCCGACTGTGCTGATCGGCAAAGACACCCGCATCTCGGGCTATATGCTGGAGTCGGCGCTGGAAGCGGGCTTTGCCTCTGCGGGCGTCAATGTGCTGCTCACCGGCCCGCTGCCCACCCCAGGCGTGGCCTACCTGACCCGCGCCCTGCGTCTGGACTTGGGCGTGGTCATCAGCGCCTCGCACAATGCTTACCCCGACAACGGCATCAAGTTCTTCTCAGCCAAGGGCGCCAAGCTGCCTGATGCCTGGGAGCTGGCTGTTGAAGCCGCCCTGAACGAGCCGCCGCAATGGGCGGATTCGGCCAGCTTGGGCAAGGCCAAGCGTCTGGACGACGCCGCTGGCCGTTACATCGAGTTTTGCAAAGCCAGCGTCAGCGGCGAGCTCTCGCTCAAAGGTCTGCATCTGGTGGTCGATGGCGCTCATGGCGCGGCCTACCACGTGGCCCCGGCGGTGTTCCATGAGTTGGGGGCCAAGGTCACCGCCATTGGCGTGTCGCCCAACGGCACCAACATCAACGACAAGGTGGGTGCCACGGCCCCGCAAGCGCTGGTCGACGCCGTCAAGCAGCACAACGCCGACTTTGGCATTGCGCTGGATGGTGACGCCGACCGCTTGCAATTGGTGGACCGCGAAGGCCGACTCTTCAACGGCGATGAGCTGCTTTATGTGATGGTGCAAGACCGCTTGGCCCAGGGCGAGAAGGTGCCGGGCGTGGTGGGCACCTTGATGACCAATATGGCCATTGAAGTGGCCTTGGCGGCGCAAGACGTCGAACTGGTGCGCGCCAAGGTGGGCGACCGCTATGTGTTGGAGTCGCTGATCGAGCGCGGCTGGTTGCTGGGCGGCGAAAGCTCGGGCCACCTCTTGGCCCTGGACCGCCACAGCACGGGCGACGGCATCGTCAGCGCCCTGCAGGTGCTGCAGGCCGTGCAGCGCAGCGGCAAGACCGTGGCCCAATTGCTCGAAGGCGTAGCGCTGTTCCCCCAGACCATGATCAATGTGCGCCTGCAAGCCGGTGCCGACTGGACCCGCAACGCCGCCCTCAAGGCTGACATCGAAGCCGTGAAGGCTGAGCTGGGCCAAAAGGGCCGGGTGCTGATTCGCGCCTCGGGCACCGAGCCGGTGTTGCGCGTGATGGTCGAGGCCCAAGATGCGGCCGTGGCCAAGGCGCAGGCTCAGCGCCTGGCGGATCTCGCCGCAAAAAGCTGATTCATGCCGCGCGGCTGAAACGCCGTCGATACGCTTCGGGCAAGTCGGCCAGGGTCAGCATGATGGGCAGGTCGGCCATGCCGAAGTCGGGATCCCACGCTGGGGGGCCCAGCACCTTGCCGCCGCATTTCAAGTACCCCTTGATCAGCGGCGGCGCCGTGACGGTCAAGTCGCTGCGCAGATGTTCCAGCGGCAGTGCTAGGCGGGGCGTCGCCACCACGCCCTCGGGGTGCAGATGGCTCTGGCTCAGTTGCTGCCAGAGACTGGCCGCGCTATGTCCACCGTCTTGCATCGGCACACTGGCGCAACCCAAGGTGGCCTGCAGGCCATTGCGCAGCATGAAGTCCGCCAAAGCGCCCCACAGCATCAAGATCACCCCACCGCTGCGCCACGCGGGCGCCGTGCACGAGCGGCCCAGCTCCACCACATGAGGCCGCAGCGCGTCCAGGCGGCTCAGATCAAACTCTTGGTCGCTGTAGAGGCCACCAGCGCGCCGTGCTGCGGCGGGGGTGAGCACGCGATAGGTGCCCACCACCTCAGCGGGGGCCTGCGCCGTCTCACGGGTGCGCACCAAGAGGTGCTCGCAATGCGCATCAAAGGCGTCCACATCCAGCCCGTCAGGCGTGCCTGGCGGGCAGCTCAGCTTGGCCCCCATCTCTTCGGCAAAGACGCGAAAGCGTAGGCGCTGCGCTTGGCGCACCTCGTCCTCATGGCGGGCCCAACAGACCTCTAGAGCCGGCGCTTCTGTGAGGGGCGCAGCAGAGGGCTGTGGGGCTTGTCCAGGCTGCAGAGCAGCGTTGGGAGACGGTGCGGCGAAGTGCAGTGTGTTCATGAGCCGTCATGCTCGCGTGCGGCCATGACCAGCGCATGAAGCCTGCATGTCAATGCGATGACCGTCATCGCCCCCAAGGCGCCAGAGGCCGCATTCGCGAGACCAAAAAAAAGGGCAGCCCAGCGGCTGCCCAACGACGAAAGAAAGTGCGAAGAAGCGAAAGCGCCCGGATCAGAAGTTGTGCTTGATGCCGACGTCGTAGCCGGTCTTCTGGCGATCGCTAGGGATAGCGTCACGCTTCTCTGTGGTCAGGTCGGCGTACACCGTGGTGCGCTTAGACAGCGCGTAGTGATAGCCCAGGCTGAGTTGCTTGTCGGCCACCACATTGGTGGTCGTGTTCTTCAGTTGGCCATAGCTCAGGCGGGCTTCGCCGCCACCGATCATGGCCTTGCCGCTCAGCATCCAAGCTTGGTGCTTTTGAGCGGAGGTGTTCTTGCCCGTGCCGAAGAAGGCGCCAGCCTTGAACATGCCAAAGTTGTATTCGCCGTTCACCGTGGTCCAGTTGTCGTCCTTGTCGGTGGGGTTCTCGTAGCCCAGGCCCAGCACCAAGGTCTTGTCCTTGTAGGCGGCACCCAAGCTGAAGGGGCGCTTCTCACCGCCATTGCTTTCAGCCATCTGGGCGCCCACGCTGAAGGCCCCCATGTCATAGCGGTAGTTCACCGAGTTGCTGTAGCGTGTGCTGCCAATGCGGCCGGCCACGATGCTGCCGTTGCTGGCCACCGTGTCGGTGCCCCAGGGGTCCGCGGGGCCTTGGCTGAAGGTGTAGGCGGGGTTCTCTTCACGGCCCAGGGTCACGCGGCCGAAAGCGCCTTGCAGGCCGACGATGGCCTTGCCTTCCCAGAAGCGGCTGGTGTTGGCCACGCTGCCGTCCTGGGCGTTGAAGCGGTGCTCAATGTGGAACACCGCATTCAGGCCACTGCCCAAATCTTCGGTGCCGCGAAAGCCCAAACGGCTGCCCGAGCCATTGCGCACTTCCAGGTTCTTGACTGCATCCACTTGCTGGGCGATCGAGAGGTCGACCCGGCCATAGACCGTGACGTTGGATTGAGCCTGTGCGCTGACGGCGGCCGTGGCGGCCAAGGCCAGCACGGCCAGAGCGAGAGTGTGTTGCTTCATGAGTTCTCCTAGCGGTTGAAAGCACGGGCGGCACAAGAGGCAGCCTTGTGTCGCGTTGACCCCGTCACTCTAGGCAGCCTCACTGCATGTTTTCGTGACAGTCCGCAATGCCGGGTGTGCCCGGCAGGGCATTGCCGCCTGTCATGCTTGCGTCACAAGGGGGTGGCAGGCGCCGAGTCAAGAGATGCGTCGGCACCTGGGTGCACGTGATTCACAGCCATGTCATGTCCGCCTTTCATCATGGCCCACCATGCACAGGAGACAAGGCATGGATGATGTGGCCGACCACCCGACTCAGCGCGTCCGCACCGTGTGGATCTCCGATCTGCACCTGGGCACTCCGGGCTGCCAGGCCGAGGCCTTGCTGAACTTCTTGAAGACCGTGGAGTGCGACACGCTGTATTTGGTGGGCGACATCATTGATGGCTGGCAGCTGCGCCGAAGTTGGTATTGGCCGCAGGCCCACAACGACGTGGTGCAGAAGATACTGCGCAAGGCGCGCAAAGGCACCAAGGTGATCTTTGTGCCGGGCAATCACGACGAGTTTGCGCGCCGCTATGTCGCGCACAACTTCGGCGGTGTGGATGTGGTGGAAGACTGCATTCACCACACCGCCGATGGCCGCAGCCTGTGGGTCACCCACGGCGACTTGTTCGACGGCGTCATCCAATGCGCCAAGTGGCTGGCCTATGTGGGCGACGTGGCCTACGAGACCACGCTGAAGGTCAACCGCTGGCTCAATCGTGCGCGCGGGCGCTTAGGTCTGCCGTATTGGAGCCTGTCGCGCTATCTCAAGCTCAAGGTCAAGCGCGCCGTCAGCTATGTCAGCGACTTCGAAGCCGCCGTCGCCCGCGAGGCCCGCAAGCGCGGCGTAGATGGTGTGGTCTGCGGCCACATCCACCATGCCGAGATCCGCACCATCGACGGCATCCTCTATTGCAATGATGGCGATTGGGTGGAGAGCCTCACCGCCTTGGTCGAGCACGCGGACGGCCGCTTGGAGATGCTGCATCACTGACCTGTCAACAGACTCTAGACACCGCTGGCGAGGGCATTCATGCCACTGGCTTGGAGCGACGGTCCAGCAAACGAACCGATCAATACACCTCGGGCACGATCAACTCTTGGGGTGCCGGCCGGCGCTCATAGTCTTCATGGCGCTGGCGCTCTGGCAGCTCAATCACGGGGTGATCGACCTCTTCATAGGGCATCTGGCTCAAGAGGTGATGGATGCAGTTCAGGCGCGCCTTCTTTTTGTTGTCGGCCTGAACGATCCACCACGGCGCCTCTTCAATGTGGGTGCGCTCCAGCATCACCTCTTTGGCCTTGGTGTAGTCCTCCCAGCGACGGCGTGACTCCAAGTCCATGGGGCTGAGCTTCCATTGCTTGAGCGGGTCATGGATGCGGCCCAAGAAGCGGATGCGCTGCTCTTCATCTGATATCGAGAACCAGTACTTGATGACCTGAATGCCGGAGCGCACCAGCATGCGTTCAAACTCAGGGGTGGAGCGGAAGAACTCTTCGTACTGGTCATCGGTGCAAAAGCCCATCACCCGCTCAACGCCCGCGCGGTTGTACCAACTGCGGTCAAACAGCACGATCTCTCCGCCTGCGGGCAGGTGGCTGATGTAGCGCTGGAAGTACCACTGGGTGCGTTCGCGGTCATTGGGTGCGGGCAGAGCCGCCACGCGGCAGACGCGCGGGTTGAGCCGCTGGGTGATGCGCTTGATCACGCCGCCCTTGCCAGCCGCATCGCGGCCTTCAAAGACGATCACCACCTTGTGCTTGGTGGCGACGACCCAGTCCTGCAGCTTGACCAACTCGGCTTGCAAGCGGAACAGCTCGCGAAAGTAAAGCTGCCGCTCGACCATGGGGGTGTTCAAGTCGCGGCTTTCGATCTCGCTGGCAATGCGATCCATGCTGCGGTCTTCAAACTCCAGCTCCAACTCTTCGTCCAAGTCGTCGCGCAGGTCTTGGTGAATGCGGCGGATCATGGACTCGTCAATCTCAGGCATGGCTCTTCCTAGGCTGTCATTTAGCGATGTCCTGTGACAGTAGCGTTGTCATATTTCAGGCCTGTGACACACTTCAGGGCAGGGTTGCAGCCGGGGCGCGGTGCGCGTTATTCTTGCTTGATGGGTTTGAAACCTATATAAATCAATAACTTAACAATCCAATGTCAGGATTGGCCCAAGGCAGGTTGGGGTTTCATTCGGCTCAGGATCTGTCACATCGTTGTCATACGGCGCCCCTACAGTTCAGGCCAACACGAGCACTTCTGCTCGGTGGCATTCACTGAAGAAAGGTCTGACACATGTTCAATACCCTTGCAAAGTTCACCGTCGCCAGCATGGTTCTGGTCAGCGGGTCCGCTGTTTTGGCGCAGGAAGTGACGGGTGCCGGTGCCACCTTCCCCGCACCGCTGTATGCCAAGTGGGCCGATGCCTATAACAAGGCCACCGGTGTTCGTGTGAACTACCAATCGGTGGGCTCGGGCGCTGGCATCAAGCAGATCAAGGCCAAAACGGTGGACTTTGGCGCTACCGACATGCCACTCAAGGACGAAGACCTGGCCAAGGACGGCTTGGTGCAGTTCCCTGCAGTGATCGGTGGCGTGGTGCCGGTGGTCAACATCAAGGGCATCACCCCGGGCCAAATGAAGTTGACCGGCCAACTGCTGGGTGACATCTATCTGGGCAAGATCAAGAAGTGGAACGACCCTGCGCTGGCCGCCTTGAACCCTGGTGTGCCGCTGCCCGATGCAGACATTTCAGTGGTCCGCCGTGCTGACGGTTCGGGCACGACCTTTGTGTTCACCAACTATCTCTCCAAGGTCAACACCGAGTGGAAGGAAAAAGTGGGTGACGGCACGGCCGTGAACTGGCCCACCGGCGCGGGTGGCAAGGGCAATGAGGGTGTGGCTGCGTTTGTGCAGCGTCTGCCCAACTCCATCGGTTACTTGGAGTACGCCTACGTCAAGCAAAACAAGATGACCTTCGCTTTGTTGAAGAACAAGGACGGCAATTTTGTGCCCCCGAGCGACACGGCCTTCAAGGCGGCTGCGGCGGGTGCTGACTGGAACAAGACCTTCTACCAGATCACCACCGAGCAGCCCGGCAAAGATGCTTGGCCCATCACCAACCCCACCTACATCCTGATGCACAAGGCTCAGGACAAGCCTGAAGTGGCGACCCAAGTGCTGAAGTTCTTCAACTGGACTTTTGCTAACGGTGACAAGGCTGCGGATGACCTGGACTATGTGCCGCTGCCTGACTCGGTGAAGGCCTTGGTCGCCCAGCGTCAGTGGTCGCAAATCAAGGATGCAGCTGGCAAGGCTGTGGCGTTCAAGTAATCGACTCCACGTTGAAGGCGGGTGGTGCGTCAGTGCCACCCGCTTTGTCGCGAATTCAGGAGTCCCAGCATGAGTACGACTGTGTCAGCCTCTCCACTTCCCTCCATGAACATTGAAGAGCAGGTGTCGCCCGGTGGTGATCCCACTGATCGCGTGCGCCGTCTGCCGTGGGCCGACAAGGCGTTTTCAGCGGTGGCGCACGGCGCGGCTTGGCTCACCCTGCTGCTGCTGGTGGGCATCATCGGCTCGCTGGTGGTCGGCGCATTGCCCGCCATCAAGGAGTACGGCCTGGCCTTTCTGTGGACCAGTGACTGGGATCCTGTCCAAGAGAAGTTCGGCGGCTTGGTGATGATTTACGGCACCTTGGTGTCGTCCCTCATCGCCTTGGTCATTGCTGTGCCCGTCAGCTTCGGCATTGCCATCTTCTTGACCGAGCTGTCGCCCAATTGGCTGAAGCGTCCTTTGGGCACCGCCGTGGAGCTGCTGGCCGCCGTGCCCTCCATCGTCTATGGCATGTGGGGCTTGATGGTGTTCAGCCCGCTGCTGGCCACCTATGTGCAAGGCCCCCTGCAAAAGACTTTTGCCGACGTGCCTTATCTGGGGGCGCTGTTTGCGGGGCCTCCTGTGGGGATTGGCTTGCTCTCGGCAGGCATCATTCTGTCGATCATGATCATTCCTTACATCGCGTCGGTCATGCGGGACGTGTTTGAAGTCACGCCCCCCATGCTCAAGGAATCAGCCTATGGCTTGGGCTGCACCACCTGGGAGGTGGTGCGCAATGTGGTGCTGCCTTACACCAAGACGGGTGTGGTCGGCGGCATCATGCTGGGCTTGGGCCGGGCGCTGGGCGAAACCATGGCCGTCACCTTTGTGATCGGCAATATGAACCAGCTCAACTCGGTGTCGCTGTTTGAGGCAGCCAACAGCATTGCCTCCTCCTTGGCCAACGAGTTTGCCGAAGCCGGTGAAGGCCTGCATCAGGCCTCGCTGATCTACTTGGGCTTGGTGCTGTTCTTCATCACCTTTGTGGTGCTGTCGCTGTCCAAGCTGATGCTGGCTCAACTCAAGAAGAACGAAGGGAGCCGCTCATGAGCAGCTTGACCCAATTGGCGCCCGAGCGCATGGCGCGGCACAAGAGCCGAAAGCGCATCAATGCGGTGGCCTTGGCGCTGTCTTTGGCGGCCATGTCTTTCGGCGTGTTTTGGCTGCTGTGGATCTTGTTTGAGACCTTCCGTTTGGGCCTGGGTGGCCTGAGCTGGCAGGTCTTCACCGAGATGACGCCGCCGCCGCAAGAAGAGGTGGGCGGCCTGGCCAATGCCATCTTTGGCTCGCTGCTGATGGTGAGTTTGGCCACACTGCTGGGCACGCCCATCGGCGTGATGGCCGGTGTCTACTTGGCTGAATATGGCCAGCGCACTTGGCTGGGCCGCGCCACGCAGTTCATCAACGACATTTTGCTGTCGGCCCCCTCCATCGTCATCGGCCTGTTCATCTATGCGGTGGTCGTGGCCAAGATGAAGAGCTTTTCCGGTTTTGCGGGCATCTTGGCCTTGGCCTTGATCGTGATCCCGGTGGTGATCCGCACCACGGAGAACATGCTCAGCCTGGTGCCCAACGCGATGCGTGAAGCGGCATACGCTTTAGGTACGCCCAAGTGGAAGGTGATCCTCAGCATCACCCTGAAGGCGGCTCGTGCCGGTGTGGTGACGGGCGTGCTGCTTGCCGTGGCCCGCATCGCGGGCGAGACCGCACCGCTGCTGTTCACTGCGCTGTCCAACCAGTTCTGGACCAGCAGCTTGGGTGAGCCCATGTCCAGCTTGCCGGTGACCATCTTCAAGTTCGCCATGAGCCCCTATGAGAACTGGCAGAAGCTCGCTTGGGCGGGTGTCTTCCTGATCACGATGGGCGTGCTGGCGCTGAACATCATTGCGCGGGTTTTCTTCCGCAACAAACACTGAACATAAGGTGAACCCTATGGACGCCAAAGTTGAATGGCCGGTGGCCGAAAAGGCCAAGATTGCGGTCCGTGACCTGAACTTCTATTACGGCAGCTTCCACGCGCTGAAGCACATCAATCTGGACATCCCCGAAAAGAAGGTCACCGCCTTCATCGGCCCGTCGGGCTGCGGCAAGTCCACCTTGCTGCGCACCTTCAACCGCATGTTCGAGCTCTATCCCGAGCAGCGCGCTGAAGGCGACATCTTGGTCGATGGCCAAAACGTGCTGGACCGCAAGCTGGATGTCTCGCTGATCCGCGCCAAGGTGGGCATGGTGTTTCAGAAGCCGACGCCCTTCCCGATGTCGATCTACGACAACATCGCGTTTGGCGTGCGCCTGTTCGAGAACCTCTCTCGCGTGGAGATGGATGAGCGGGTGGAGTGGGCGCTGAAGAAGGCGGCGCTGTGGACGGAAGTCAAGGACAAGCTGGGCCAAAGCGGCTCTGGCCTGTCGGGCGGCCAGCAGCAGCGTCTGTGCATCGCTCGTGGCATTGCCATCAAGCCCGAAGTGCTCCTGCTCGACGAGCCTTGCTCGGCGCTGGACCCGATCTCGACCGGCAAGGTTGAAGAGCTGATCCACGAGCTGCGCGAAGACTACACCGTGGTCATCGTGACGCACAACATGCAGCAGGCGGCGCGGGTCTCTGACTACACCGCCTACATGTACCTCGGCGATCTGGTCGAGTTTGGCCCCACGCGTGACCTCTTCATGAAGCCCAAGAAGAAGGACACTGAGGACTACATCACCGGCCGTTTCGGTTGAGACAGGGAATAAACCATGAGCGATAAGCACCTCTCTACGCAATTCGACAGCGAGTTGTCCAGCATTTCCACCCGCGTGTTGGAGATGGGCGGCTTGGTCGAGTCCCAAGTGGCCCAGGCCATGTATGCGCTGAATCATTTCAGTGCTGAAACCGCGACCCAGGTGTTGGCCATCGAAGAGCGCGTGAATGCCATGGAGGTGGAGATCGACGCCGATCTCTCCGCCATCATTGCGCGGCGCCAGCCCACCGCGCGCGACCTGCGCTTGCTGATTGCCGTCTCCAAGACCATCGGCAATTTGGAGCGCGTGGGCGACGAAGCCGCTCGTATTGCGCGCACCGTGCAACGCTTGATCAACACCGGCGTGTTCAGCCGCCTGCGTCTGCCCACCGGTGATGTCTCGTTTGAGTCCGACTTGGCCATCGCGTCGCTGCGCAAGGCGCTGGACGCTTTTGCTCGCCTGGATGCGGTGCAGGCCTTGGAGGTGATCAAGGGTGACAACCAGATCGACCAAGAGTTTGACGGCCTGATGCGCAAACTCATCACCTACATGATGGAAGACCCGCGCACCATCTCGGCCAGCATCGACCTGGTGTTTGTGGCCAAGGCCATCGAGCGCGTGGGCGACCATGCCAAGAACCTGGCCGAGCAAATCATCTACATCGTCAAGGGCACCGACGTGCGTCACCACTCGATGGAGTCGGTGGAGTCCGTGGCGCTGAATCGTTGATCTTCCATCGGAGCGTCACAGGGCGATGACTACGATTCTGGTCGTTGAAGATGAACCCGCGATCGGCGAGCTGATTGCCATCAATCTGCGTCACTCGGGCTTTAAAGTGGTCTTGGCGGAAACGGCAGAGGCCGCTCAGTCTGCTGTCGATGGCGTGCTGCCAGAACTGGTGTTGCTGGATTGGATGTTGCCCGGTCAATCCGGCGTGTCCTTGGCTCGGCGTTGGCGGGCAGATGCCCGTACCCGAGCCTTGCCAGTCATCATGCTGACGGCCAAGGCGGATGAAGCCGACAAAATTGCGGGCCTGGATGCAGGCGCCGACGACTACCTCACCAAGCCGTTTTCCCCGAATGAGCTCCTGGCGCGGATCCGCGCGGTGTTGCGTCGGCGGCAGCCCGAAGCGCTGGACGCAGCAGTCAGCGTCGCGGGCCTGGTGCTGGACCCGGCCACGCACCGCGTGAGCTTTCAAGGGCAGGAGTTGAAGCTGGGCCCGACCGAGTTCCGCCTCTTGCACTTCTTGATGAGCCATGCCGAGCGGGTGCACAGCCGGGCGCAGTTGCTCGACCGTGTTTGGGGTGACCATGTGTTCATTGAAGAGCGCACAGTGGATGTCCACATCAAGCGCTTGCGGGAGGCGCTTGCGGTGGGACAGTGCTCGCACATGATCGAAACCGTTCGGGGGGCTGGCTATCGCCTGACCGCTCAGGCTGGTGTGCGCATAGACTGACTGACGGACACTTATGTTTTGGTTAGTTCCTCGCGCCCTGGTTCCCATGCTGCTGGTGGGCTTGGGCGCCTTAGTCGGCGCCTGGGTGGGGCGCCAGTGGGGCTGGCCGGTTCTCGGTGCGGTGCTCGGTGGCATGGCTGGGTCGGCCGCTTGGACACTGGCGGACACCTTGCGCGCCGGTCGCCTCATGAGTTGGCTGAGTGGCACGATGGCAGAGGCCTCACCGCCCTTGGTGGGCTTGTGGGGTGAAGCAGGTTTGCGCATGGAGCGCGCTTTGCGCAACCGAGAGCGCGAGACCTTGCGGGAGCAGGAGCGCTTGACTCAGTTTCTCGAAGCCATTGAAGCCTCGCCCAATGGCGTGATGCTGTTGGACATCAACGACCAAATCCTCTGGACGAACCGGGTGGCTGCGGATCAGCTGGGCCTTCATCCGCAGCGCGATCTTCGACAGCGCGTGACCAATCTGGTGCGGGCGCCAGCCTTTGTCTCTGCACTGCATGAGCGCGGCGCCCAGTCGGTGCCCGTTCAGATTCCGGGTGTGGGGGGCCGAGGCTTGATCTCGGTGCTGCTGCGGCCGTACGGCGAAGGCCAGCGCCTGATGTTGACGCAGGACGTGACCGAGCGGGAGCGCGCGGACGCGATGCGGCGCGATTTCGTGGCCAATGTGTCGCATGAGATCCGCACACCATTGACGGTGCTGGCGGGCTTTGTGGAGACCATGGTCAGCCTGCCGCTGAGTGACGAGGAGCGCCGGCGTGTGCTGTCCTTGATGGGACAGCAGACTCAGCGCATGCAAGCGCTGGTGGGGGACCTCCTGACGCTGGCTCGTTTGGAAGGCAGCCCGAAGCCGGCGGTGGAAAGCTGGTGGCGTCTGGATCGGGTCGGTCGACAGGTCGAATCAGATGCACGTGCTTTATCGAGCGGGCGCCATGCCTTGAGCTTTGACTGGGGTGAAGACTTGGAAGTGGCTGGCAACGAGGGCGAGTTGCTCAGTGCGGTGGCCAACCTGGTCAACAACGCTGTGCGCTACACACCAGAGCATGGCCAGGTGTCCGTGAGCACGCAACAGCGTGAAGACGGTGGGCTGGAGATTGCCGTGGTGGACACAGGCCCTGGCATTGCGGCTGAGCATGTGCCTCGTCTGACCGAGCGCTTCTATCGCGTGGACAGCAGCCGCTCGCGAGACACCGGTGGCACGGGCTTGGGCTTGTCCATCGTCAAGCACGTGGCTCAGCGCCATGGCGGTGAGTTGCGCATCCACAGCGTGGTGGGGCAGGGCTCTCAGTTCATCATCAGTCTGCCCGCCATGCGCGTTCGGCAGCGTGAGGTTCACGCTCACTGAGTGGCCCCGTTCGGGTGCGCAAGCGCCGATCTGCAGCTCGCAGCGCACCTGGACTGGCGTGGCCTGTTGGGCTCATGCGGGCAGGTTTATTTGTCAACAGACCCTAGGCCTGCAGCACTGCTGCCTCTGTGCCGTTCAAGGTTGAGACTGCCGAAAGATCAACAGCTTTTCTTGCCGGTCGGTCGGGCGCCGTGCCTCGCCTTGCAAGGTCCAGCCCGGCACCTGCGGCGCGGCTTGGTCTGTGCGGAGGTTCAGCAGCCACCACGGGCAAGCCGCCATGGCGCTCTGGGCGTCTGCGGCCGAATGGACGGTATAGCCCCCCATGGCCTCCAGAGCCGCCACTTGGGGCCGCGAGAGACCGGCTGCCCGTACGCATTGGCCCGAGGGCACGGTCTTGGCAATGGCTTGCACCCATGGCTGCGGGCTGCGGGCGTAGTCCAGCACAGGCAGCCACAGGGTCATGGTCAAGAGCCAGGTCAGGGCCACACCACTGGCGGGCAAGACCAAGCTCTTCCACAAAGGGTGGCGATGCCGCGAGGTGCGCCAGTGCACCAGCCAGAACCAGGCCACCGTGCCCAGCAGTGCCGCCCCCAAAGCCAAGGCTGAAAAGCTCGGCACAAAGCCCGGTGCGAGGCGAAGAATGTTGGCCAGGGGCTTGGCAGGCACGCCCAGGTGCATGGACGAATAGATCACCCAGACGGCCAATGCCGCAATGCTGAAGAAGAAGACCGAGAACCAGTCGATCAGCGCCCCTGCGCTGCGGCGCAAGGTGGGCAGCGCAAAGGCCGCCAACACCGCCAAGCCCGGCAGGGCCAGCATCAAGGCTCGGTCGGAGCCGCCCATGACCAAACAGCCCATGAGCCCGACGGCAAAAGCGCCCAGTGGAATGGAGATATGGCGCCTCAGCCATTGGCGCCGCCATTGCCAGAGGGTCCAGAGCGCCATGGGCCACAGTGGCCACGGGAACCACAGCAACAGCTTGATGATGTCCAAGACATCATTGCTGCTGTCCGGTGCGCGCACCCGCCAGTGCCAAGCCCCCAGGCCCCAGGCTGCCAGTGCCGCGAGCGCGGTCGAGGCCAGCCACCACAGGGTTAGACGGTGGACTTGCGGATAGGCTGAGCGCGCGCAGATCATCAAGGCGACGGCGCCCAGGGCCACTGCCATGGCCGGCGCACCGCTGCTGGCCAAGGCGGGCAGTGACAGGAGGGCTACGGCCCGGCTGCGGCCTTCACGATAGGGCGCGGCAGCCAATGCCCACAGCCACAGCGCGACGCCGCACAACTGGGCCAGCTCCGGCGTGGTCTCGTGCCCCAGTTGCAGCAAGCCAAGGCTTGCGATGGTGGCGAGCAAAGCCCCGTCCGCCAAGGCACGAGCGTAGTCCAGCGGTGCGGCTTCTCCGCCAAAGGCAAAGGCGACGGGCTGGGCGGCCTCTGTGCGGGCCAAGTGAAAGGTGGCATACCAGACCAGGGCCAAGGTGCCGGCCAGCAGCAGGACAAAGGGCAAGCGGGCGGCGAGGGCAGGGTCCAGCCAGGGACTGAGGGCTTGAATGGCCCAGGCGCCCAGCGCATGCGGCAACACGGCGACGTCAGCCGGAATCCCGCCCAGCATGGGGTTCAACCACGAGGTGCGGCCTTCGGCCATGGCCAACATGGTGGCGTAGGTCGTCAGGTCCGCATTGCGCCAGGGGTCTCGGCCGATCAGCCCGGGCAGCAAATAGGCCGCGCAGAACAACAACAGTGCCAGCCGGGGCAAACGCTCGGCGGCGCGCTGAGTGACGAGGGCAGGAGTGGCGAGGCTCACTGGAAGGGTGTAGAGCTGAGAGGCAGATGTGTGGCGATGCTGACAAGAAAAAAGGCAGCCTGAGCTGCCTTTTTACCGCGAGAGCGCCAAGACTCAAGCAGACTTCTTGATGCCGACGCGCGCAAACTTGTTGCGGAACTTCTCGACGCGACCGCCCAGCGAGTCCACGCTCTTTTGGGTGCCGGTGTAGAAGGGGTGCGACTCGCTGGAAGTTTCGAGCTTGAACAACGGCATTTCGCGGCCGTCTTCCAGCTTGATCATTTCCTTGCTAGGCGCGCAAGAACGCGTCACGAACTTGAAGCCGTTGGACTGGTCCACGAAGCAAACGTCGCGGTAGTTCGGGTGAATGCCGTCTTTCATGTCTTCATTGGCGCGGTCAAGCGCCCCCTTGTCGCGCAGCGCAAAATTGCTGTGCTGCTTTGCTGTTTACGCGCTGTTGAGCCGGGAGCCACGCGCCACCCCATGTGGGCGCACTTTCCGACAACGGTAAAACCTTGGATTATAGCCTATGTAGGACCTACGCAAAACAGGCGCGGCTTTGTTGCTTTGGCTTGCCGTACGGGGTGTACTGTCTGCGCCTTCGCGCCTAGCCCCGCCCGCTTTGCGTCAATCCTACTGTGCAGACGCGAGCAGGCGATCAGCCGCCGCGCCGCATCATCTCGAAGAAGTCCAGATTGGTCTTGCTGGACTTCATCTTGTCGAGGATGAACTCCATCGCCTCGATCTCGTCCATGTTGTAGAGCAGCTTGCGCAAGATCCAGGTCTTTTGCAGGATCTCAGGCTTCAGCAACAGCTCTTCACGGCGGGTGCCCGAGCGGTTGATCTGGATGGACGGGTAGACCCGCTTCTCGGCCATGCGACGATCCAGGTGGATTTCGCAGTTGCCCGTGCCCTTGAACTCTTCGTAGATCACCTCGTCCATCTTGGAGCCGGTGTCGATCAGGGCGGTGCCGATGATGGTCAGCGAGCCACCTTCTTCGACATTGCGTGCGGCACCGAAGAAGCGCTTGGGGCGCTGCAGGGCGTTGGCATCCACACCACCGCTCAACACTTTGCCGGACGACGGCAGCACGTTGTTATAGGCGCGAGCCAAGCGGGTGATGGAGTCCAGCAGGATCACCACGTCCTTCTTCAGCTCGACCAAGCGCTTGGCGCGCTCAATCACCATTTCGGCCACTTGCACATGGCGGGCGGCCGGCTCGTCGAAGGTCGACGAGATAACCTCGCCGCGCACGGTGCGCAGCATTTCGGTCACTTCCTCGGGGCGCTCATCCACCAGTAGCACGATCAGGTGCACGTCCGGGTGGTTGGCCACCAAGGCGTGAGCCAAGTTCTGCATCATGATCGTCTTGCCGGTCTTGGGCTGGGCGACGATCAGGGCACGCTGGCCTTTACCAATGGGGGCGATCAGGTCAACGATGCGCCCGGTGATGTTGTCATCGGCCTTCTTCAAGCCCTCACGTTCTAACCTGAACGCTTCCTTGGGGAAGAGCGGGGTCAGGTTTTCGAACATGATCTTGTGCTTGTTCTCCTCGGGGGTCAGGCCGTTGACGCGGTCAACCTTGACCAAGGCGAAATAGCGCTCACCGTCCTTGGGGACGCGCACCTCACCCTCGACCATGTCGCCGGTGTGGAGGTTGAAGCGCCGCACTTGGCTGGGGCTGAGGTAGATGTCGTCGGTGGACGCCATGAAGCTGCTGTCCAGCGAGCGCAGAAAGCCGAAGCCGTCCGGCAGCACTTCGAGCACGCCGTCGCCGAAGACCTGCTCGCCTGCCTTGGCGCGCTTCTTCATGATGGCGAACATCAGCTCCTGCTTGCGCAGGCGAGCGACGTTGTCGATCTCCAGCGCCTCGCCCATCTCGATCAGTGCCGAGACGTGGAGCGCCTTGAGTTCAGATAAATGCATCGGAAATCACCCTCTGGGTGTGCCGCCATGCCCGTCGCTGCCGCAGGCGCATGGCCTGTAGAGCGGGCTCAGATGATCCTGAGCCTGGGCAGTCCGGGTGGTGCAATCCACTCGGGTGCGGTGCGGAAAAATCTTGTCGGGGGGATCTGTGGGCTGCACAGCAAGAATGTGCATGAAGGTGCGAGCGCTTGACGCTCGAACCCCGGCAGCCCTGGAGCCTGCGGTGTGACCGAGATGGGTGTGGCGCAGGGCGCCCCACCAAGCTCAGCACAGGCGTGATTATAGTTGAGCGTCGACGAAGGCCTTGATCTTGGCCTTCGGATGGTTGCCCACCAAGGTGTCAGCAAACTGGCCGTTCTTGAACAGCATCAGGGTAGGAATGCCACGGATGCCGAACTTGGCCGGGATGGCGCGGTTCTCATCGACGTTCATTTTGGTGATCTGAACGCTTGCGCCATATTCCTTGGCCAACTCTTCCAGAACGGGGGCAATGGCCTTGCAAGGCCCGCACCACTCGGCCCAGTAATCGACCAGCACTAGCTTGTCGGATTGCAGGACATCGGCTTCGAATGAAGCGTCGGAAACGTGCTTGATCAAATCGCTCATGGGAAATTCCTGTGGGGGAGTCCGCGGCGTAATGGAGGGTGGCGCTGCTCGTCGAATGACAGGCCTTGCGGCGCACCCCAACCGGGTCGCGTTGATTCTGACACAAAGGTGCGCCCTTTGTTGCCGACGCCCCCCGCAGGCCCGCTGGGGCGCGTGCTCCGGTTTCTGGCATGGCCGCCAAGGCGGGGAAAAGATCACGGATTCCCTGGCTACTCCGGCCGCTACAAAGCTGAAGCAAAGGGTTCAATGCCGTGGCAATCCCCCTTTTCTCGTCATGAACGCCACGTCCGCTCCGCCACCTCCCAATGCTGCTTCGTCCGGCAAGGCCGTGCGCATGTTTGGGCGGTTCCAATTGCTGAGGCTGCTGGGCAAAAGCGCCAAGACCATGGTCTGGTTGTGCATGGATACCCGCAGCCAGCTTGAATGCATGCTGGATATCCCACGTGATAAGCCAGCCGGTGGCGCTTTGGCGGCCTGGCTAGAGGCGGTTCGTCGCGGCGCCCGGCTCAACCACCCTCAGTTGGCGCAGCCGCTGGAAGTGGGCGAGCACGACCATTGGCCCTATGCGGTTTATGAGCGCGGCCAGTGGGTGACTTGGGCCGAAAAAATCTCCACCAAAGGCCTGCCGCCCGGCGAGGTCGCCACCTGGACGGCGCAAGTTGGCCGCGGGCTGGCGTTTGCGCATGAGGCAGGCATCAGCCACCAAGACCTTCAGCCCTTTCATTTGCTGATAGACGACGACCAAAACGTCTGCATCATGGGCTTGGAAGTGGCCTCGCGGGCGCAGACGGCCGATGGCTCGGTCGGCTTGGAGTCGCTGCGGGCGTCTCGACATGCCGCCGAGGACGATGTGTTGGCCCTGGGCTTGATCTTGCACCATGCCTTAGCCGGGCAGCCGGCGCTGGAAGAGGCCGATGTCAGCCTGGTGATGGGGCGCATGGCGCCGCGTGGTTCAGAGTTTGTGCGTTTGCCGTGGGCCTTGCCCAGGCCCGTGCCCGACCCCTTGCGCGCCATCGTCAACCGCGCGACCGATCGCCAAGAAAAGCAGCGCTATCTCACCGCACGCTCGCTGCAGCGCGCCTTGGAAGGCTGGCTCAGCACGCTGTCTGACCAGAACGGCGGTCCGCTGGCCATTCTGATGGACCGCTTGCGCAGCGTCGGGGTCTTGCCCGCCATGCCGGGCGGGGCGGACCGGGTGGCTCACCTGATCCTGCTGGAAAAGGGCCGCACCAACGAGCTGGCCGCCATCGTCTTGGAAGACTTGGCCTTGACCTACGAGCTGCTGCGGGTGGTCAACACGGCGCAACTGCGGGGTGGTCAAGTTTCGGGGGACGGCCCGGTGCTGATGTTGCGCCGTGCCATCTCGATGGTCGGTTTGGAAGGGGTGCGCCGTGCTGCCCTGAGCCTGCGGGCTTGGCCCGGCCCCATGAACGAAAAGGCCGCTGAGGAAATGGAGCGGCTGATTCAGCGCGTGAAGCGCGCCGCCCGCATCGCCACCCGACTGGCTCCCGCGGGCTACGACGCCGAGGTCATCGCGCTGATCACCACCTTGCAGAACTTGGGTCGCATGATGGTGCAGTACCACTTCCCGGAGGAGTCCCTGCAGATCCGCCGTCTGATGCATCCCTCAGAGTCCGCAGCAGGCACCTCTGCAGAGCAAGGGATGACTGCGGAGGCCGCCTCCTTTGCCGTGCTGGGCACCGACCTGGAGTCTTTGGGCGTGGCAGTGGTGCGGCAGTGGGGCTTTGACGAAGCGGTGCTGACCATGATTCGCCGCTTGCCCACCAACACGGGGCTGAAGATGCTCGAAGGTGACAACGACCTCCTGCGTGCCACCGCGAGCTGCGCCAACGAGCTGATGGATGCACTGGCCCTGCCGCCTAAACGGGTCGGCCAAGCGCTGAGCGCCGTGGCCAGCCGCTATGGCCGGGCGCTTCACATCACGCCCAAGGACATTCAAGACGCGATCCAGGCCGATTCAGCGCCTGCAGGGAGTACCTCGGCGGAGCGGGGCATGGCCTCCGCCTGATGCAGGCCACCATGCCCACACAACAGGTTGGCCGCTTCAGGCTGTTAGAGCCTTTGGGGCAGGGCGCGCAGGCGGTGGTGTGGTGTGCGTTTGACCCCAACCTGCAGCGCGAAGTTGCGCTCAAACTTTTTCGCAGCGATCTGCCGGCCTCAGAGGTCGACGCGTGGCTGCGGGAGGCCCGCTTGATGGCGCGGCTCAACCACCCCGGCATCGTGGCGGTGCACGATGTGGGCCGGGATGGCGCTCAGCCCTTCGTCGTGCTCGAGCGCGTCAAGGGCCGCAGCTTGACGGAGCATCTCAGAGACCACGGTGCGCTGGCGCCTCGAGAGGCCGTGGCTTTGATGCTGCCGGTGCTGGAGGCGCTGGCCTTTGCCCACCGGCACGGCATTGTTCACCGCGACCTGAAGCTCTCCAACGTGCTGTTGGGTGAGGACGGCCGCCCCCGCGTGATGGACTTCGGCATTGCCGGACGCATGGCGCAGGACCACGATGGCAGCATCGTCGGCACCCCCTCCACCATCTCGCCCGAGGCCGCGCAGGGCTTGGCGCCTACACCGGCCATGGACGTGTACTCTGCGGGGATGGTCTTGGGCCACTTGCTCTGCGGCCAGCCCTTGCGCCAAGAGCGCGACCCCTGGCGTGCCATTCAAAGCGCCATCCACGATGACATTCAGTGGCCGAGCGCAGCGCACAGTGCTGCGGGGCAAGCCGTCGATGACGGCCTGCGCTCCTTGGTGCTGCGGGCGGTGGCCCGAGACCCCAGCGTGCGCTTCGCGGACGCTGCTGCGTTGGCGTCCGCCTTGACGCGCTGGATGGAGCCTGACCCGGCTCCGGTGCAAGACGCCCAGCACAGCACGCTCCACTTCTTGCTGCGCCGCATGCGCTTGCACGGTGACTTCCCGGCGCTGAGCGACTCAGTCATGCGCATCCAGCGCATCGTGGGCTCGGATGCCGGCAGCTTGGGCGCCCTCTCCGACGAGATCATGAAGGACGTGGCGCTGACCCATAAGCTGCTGCGCTTGGTCAACACTGTGCAGTTCCGTCGCTCCAACGCAGCGGAAGTGACCTCGGTCGCCCGCGCGGCCGCCTTGGTGGGCTTTGCCGCCATCCGCAACATGGCTTTGTCGGTGATGTTGCTCGAGCACATGCAGGACAAGGCCCAGGCCGAGCGCATGCGCAGCCTGTTCTTGCGGGCTTTGCTGACCGCCGCGCTGTGTGATGAGTTGACCCCCATTGGCCCCGAACGAGAGGAGTCCTTTCTGGCCGGCCTGCTCAGCCACTTGGGCCGATTGCTGGTGCAGTACTACCTGCCCGAAGAAGCGAGGCAGATTGACGCGCGCGTGCAGGCCTCAGGCCAGCCCGCATCAGCAGCCTCGGACCACGCTGCCCGCTCGGTGCTGGGCCTGAGCCTGCACGAGTTGGCCCACGGCGTGGCTGAGGCTTGGCAATTGCCACCTAGCTTGCTGGAGGCCATGAGCCTGCCCCAAGGCGATGTGCCCAAAAGGGCTTTGCAGACCACGCCTGAGCGCCTGCGCTGGCGCACACGCTTGGCGCATGACATGGTCGACACCCTTTTGAGCCAGGAGCCCGAAGCCGCTGCCAGTGAGATCGCACGTCTGGCGCACACCTATGCTCGGGCGCTGGGTTTGTCGGCCGATCAAATCCAAGCAGCCGTTCAAGTGGCCCGGGCGCAGTTGGTGTCACTGGCCGCCAGCCTGCATTTGCCCCTGGGCCAAGGGCCGCTGGACAGGCGTCTGAGCGGCTTGGCTTCCCCAAAGCGCCCGGCGCCGCATGACCCAGAGTTGGCCCAGCAGCAGTTGGAGCACAGCATCGAGCAGGTGACCGACGCTTTGGCCGCCGACAGCTTCAGGCTCAACGACGTGCTGCTGATGGTCCTGCAGGGTTTGCAGCAGGCGTTGGACGCTCGCACCGTGGTGCTGGCGCTGAGGGACCCCGCCACCGGCAGTTTGCTGGGCCGTTTGGCAGTGGGGGAGGACGTCGACACGCTGCGGGCTCAATGCCGCGTTGAGTTGCGCAGCGGCTTGGCCGCTGACCTGCTGGCCGCTGTTTGCATCAAGGGCAAAGACACCTTGATCAGCGACGCCCAGGCCTCGACCTTGGCGCCGCGATTGCCGGCCTGGCTGCGCGAGCACACGCCGCGCAGTTTTTTGCTGCTGCCCTTGATGCGCCAGGGCGTGCCCTTTGCCTTGATCTATGTGGCCTATGACGGCGAGGAAGCCTTGACGCTCAGCGACCGCGAACTGGGCCTGGTGCGCACGCTGCGCAACCAAGCCCTGATGGCCTTCAAGACAGCGGCCTGACAGCGCCATCCGTTAACCTCGGGTCATGAGTGAGGCGAGTACCCCTGACGCCGCAGCGCCGCTGCGCCTGCGCGATTTCCCAGACTATCTACGGCTGATGCTGGCCCGCATCAGTGGCACCACGGCCAATCAGATGCTGATGGTGGCCTTGGGCTGGCAGATGTATGACCTCACCGGCAGCGCTTGGGATTTGGGCCTCGTGGGCCTCTACCAGTTTGTGCCGGCCCTGGCGCTGACGCTGCCGGCTGGCCACCTGGCGGATCGCTATGACCGGCGCGGCCTCTTGGCCATCAGCTTGCTGATCCAAGCCGCCGTGGCCACGCTGCTGCTGTGGGGCAGTTGGGGTTTGTGGATAGACCGCGATGTGGTGCTGGCCACCTCGGTGATGCTGGGCATGGCGCGTGCCCTGCAAATGCCCAGCCTGTCCGCCCTGACGCCGTCCTTGGTGCCGCCTGCCTTGCTGCCACGCGCGGTGGCCCTCAGCAGCACCGCCATGCAAGCCGCCATCGTGGCCGGCCCCGCGCTGGGCGGTGCGCTCTACGCGTGGGGCCCGCAGCTCTTGGCCCTGGTGTGGCCCTCTGTGCCACGCAGTGGCAGCGGCCCGGCCTCGGTGTATGGCACCAGCTTGTTGCTGCTGGGTTTGGCGGTGCTCGGGGTGGCGGCGATTCGCACCCGCTCAAAAGCGGCCGAGCAGCGCGCGGCCAGCTTCGAGACGCTGACCGCCGGCGTGCGCTTCATCTGGCAGCGCCCGGTTTTGCTGGGGGCCATCTCACTCGACTTGTTTGCCGTGCTTTTGGGCGGGGCGGTGGCCCTGCTGCCCATTTTTGCCAAGGACATCCTGCACACGGGTCCCGAGGGCTTGGGCGTGCTGCGGGCCGCACCGGCTTGCGGTGCGCTGGTCGTGGGCCTGTGGCTGGCGCGACGGCCGATTGAGCGCAAAGCGGGGGCTTGGCTCTTGGGCGCGGTGGCGGTGTTTGGCGTCTCGACCATTGTGTTTGGCCTGTCCACTCACTTCGGCGTGGCCCTGGTGGCGCTGGCCGTGTCGGGCGCTTCCGACATGGTCAGCGTGGTGTTGCGTCAGTCGCTGGTGCAACTGGAAACGCCCGACGAGATGCGCGGCCGCGTGGCGGCTGTCAACTCGGTGTTCATCGGAGCCAGCAATCAGCTTGGCGAGTTTGAGTCGGGCGTGACCGCCGCTTGGTGGGGGCCGGTGGGCGCCGTGGTGGTGGGCGGCGTGGGCACTTTGTTGGTGGTCGCGGGCTGGACCCGGCTGTTTCCGGAGCTGGCGCGGCGCGACCAGCTCTACAGCCCCAAAACTGCTTGATAACGGCTTGTTCAGAACACCATGTTCTGCCGCACCAAGCCCACCGCAATGCCTTCAATGAAGAAGTCTTCACGCTCGGGCGTGACGATGATGGGCGCGAAGTCGGGGTTCTCGGGCAGCAGCTCAATCTGGCTGCGGCTGCGGTGCAGGCGCTTGACGGTGACTTCGTCGCCCAAACGCGCCACCACAATTTGGCCGTTACGGGCGTCGGCGGCACGCTGCACAGCCAGCAGGTCGCCGTCCATGATGCCCACATCGCGCATACTCAAGCCTTTGACCTTGAGCAGGTAATCGGGCTTGGTGCGGAAGAGGCTGGCCTCCAGCACATAGTTCTGCTCAATGTGCTCTTGGGCCAAGATGGGCTGGCCTGCCGCCACCCGGCCCACCAAGGGCAGGGTGAGTTGGGCGAGGCTGGGGAGGGGCAGCATCATTTGTTGGCTGCGGGCCTCGTTCATCGCGCGTAAAGTGCGGCCCTGCAAACGGATGCCGCGCGAGGTGCCGCCCAGCAGCTCGATGGCGCCTTTGCGGGCCAAGGCCTGTAAATGCTCTTCAGCGGCGTTGGGCGACTTAAAGCCCAGCTCAGCGGCGATCTCAGCCCGGGTGGGTGGGGCGCCCGTCAGCTCCATGGTGCGTGTCACCAAATCCAGCACCTGTTGTTGGCGCGCGGTGAGTTTGGGGCTGTCGGTCATGATGGGCAGGCCCACTCAAGGGCTGAGGTTGTATCCAGTATCTGTATTTTTATCCAGACTTCATCGAAATGCAAAACAAAGCTGAAAAGATCGTCCTGCTGGGCACCGGCGGCACCATTGCCGGCACCTCGGCCCAGGCGGGCGACAACGTGGGCTACACCGCCGGCCAGCTCAGCGTGGGGCACCTCATCGCCGCCGTGCCCGCTTTGGGCCACGTGCCGCTGGAGGCCGAGCAAGTCGCCCAACTCGACAGCAAAGACATGAGCCATGCGGTGTGGCAGGCCTTGGCCCAGCGGGTGGCGGCGCACCTGGCCCGGCCTGACGTGGCGGGCGTGGTCATCACCCATGGCACCGACACCCTGGAAGAAACCGCCTGGTTCTTGCACCGGGCCTTGGCGCCGCAAAAGCCCGTGGTGCTGACCTGCGCCATGCGGCCGGCCAGCTCACTGCAGCCCGACGGCCCGCAAAACCTGCTGGACGCCGTGACCGTGGCACAAAGCGCTGTGGCTCAGGGTGTGTTGTGCGTGGCCCAAGGCCAGGTCTTGGCGGCTGAAGACGTGCGCAAAGTGCATGGCTACCGCATCGACGCGTTTTCTGCCGGAGATGCAGGGCCTGTGGCGCGGGTGGAAGAAGGGCAGTTGATCGCGCTCAGGCCTTGGCCCCAAGCACAGGCGCTGGGCTTGGCGGCCATCGCCCAAGATGTTGCCCAATGGCCCCGCGTGGGCCTGGTCTGCAGCCATGCGGGAGCAGAGCCTTGGGCGGTGGAGGCGGCGGTGGCCGCAGGCCTGCAAGGCTTGGTGGTGGAGGGCACGGGCAATGGCACCGTGCATCACGGCTTGGAAGCCGCGCTGCACAAAGCGCAAAGTGCCGGCCTGCGTGTGCTGCGCGCCTCGCGCTGCGTGGCGGGTGGCGTGGTGGGCGCACCCACCGGGGCATTGCCCTCAGCAGGTGGGCTGACGCCAGCCAAGGCGCGGGTGGAGTTGCTGTTGCAACTCCTTGCGAAGGCCTCAACCTAGAGCGGCGCACAAAAGCGAGCGCAGCGGTTCTGGCTATCTTGAGACGCGCTTAGGCGACCGTCAGGGTCACGTCGATATTGCCGCGAGTGGCATTCGAGTAAGGGCAGACCTGGTGCGCAGCAGCCACCAGGGCCTCCGTGGCAGCACGCTCCATGCCGGGCACGGTGATGGTCATGGCCACCTGGATGCCGAAGCCGCCGGTGATGGGGCCGATGCCCACGCTGGCGCTGATGGACACATCGTCCGGCAGCTTGATCTTCTGGCCAGCGGCCACGGCCTTCATGGCGCCGATGAAGCAGGCCGAGTAGCCGGCGGCAAACAACTGCTCAGGGTTGGTGCCAGCACCGCCAGCGCCACCCAGTTCACGCGGAGTCGAGAGGTTGACTTGCAGCGCGCCGTCGTCTGACTTGGCCGTGCCGGTGCGGCCACCGGTGGAGGTGGCGTGGGCGGTGTAGAGAACTTTGTCGAGTGCCATGGTGTGTCCTTGTAGGGTGAGGGAAGGGTGAAGGGTCTTTATCAAGCGGTGGTCACCGCAGCGAGGCGTTGACGCAGGGCCTTCAACTCCTGCGTCAGCCGGGAAATCTCATCCAGCTCGCACGCTACGGCGCAGCCGATGTCGTGAGGGATGCGCTCTGCGTGCTGCCGCAGCGTCTGGCCTGTGCGGGTCAGGTGCACCAAGACCCGACGTTCATCGGCGGCGTCGCGCTGGCGCTCAATCAACCCAGCGGCTTGCAGGCGCTTGAGCAAGGGTGTGAGCGTGCCGCTGTCCAGAAACAGGCGCTCGCCCAACTGCGACACGGTGACCCCGTCTTGCTCCCACAACACCAGCATCACCAAGTACTGCGGATAGGTCAGCCCCAGCGGCTCCAGCAGTGGCTTGTAGAGTTTGGTCATGGCCAGCGAGGACGAGTACAGCGCAAAGCACAACTGATGGTCCAGAGCCAGCCAAGAGGCGGGGGGAGAGGGGGGGCGGCGGGGCATGGGCTGAATTGTGATGTGAGCGATTAAATTGCGTGCAACCTAAATAATTGACCTTGCGATCGACAAGGGCATCGTGGGCCAACCGCGTCCGGGAATGTCCTGTCCTGATTTGTCAGGACGCTGGCTGTCCGCTGAGAGAGGGGGCTGCACAATCCGATGCGAGGGTCATCAGGCCGTTTGCTGCTGTCATGACAAGCGTCGTGAAGCCCTGACTGGATGGGAGTTTGGCCATGTTCTTGAACACGCGACAGCTGAGTTTGCTCAGCCACATCATGCAAGCCTTGGCCGAGCCGCATGAGGAAATGGCCCTGCGGGAGCAGATTGGCAGCTGGGTCTTGGACCTGCTGCAAGCGCAGTTCTATGCCAGCTTTGTTTGGCAGCCGGGCAGCCAAGCCTTTGAGCGGCCGGTGGTCATCAATATGGACCCCGGCAACCTGGATCGCTACCTCGCGCATTACCAGTATCACGACCCCATCACGCCGGTGATGCAACGCTACCGCGTGGCCATTCGGTCCACCGATGTGATGGCCCAGCCGGCCCTGATGCGCACCGAGTTTTTCAATGACTTCTTGGCGCGAGATGGCCTGCATTGGGGCGTCAATCTCTATGCCTGGCAGGGCGGCCACAACATTGGCGATATGCGCATCTGGCGCGACAAGCGCCGCGAGAACTTCAGCGCCGATGACTTGCAACTGCTGGACCTCATCGGCCCCGCCTACGTGGCGGCCTTGGCCCGCGCGCGGCAAGGCCAAGGCGCGGTGGCTGTGCCGGTCGCTTCCTCGGTGCTGGCTGCACCGCTCAGCCCCCGCGAGTGGCAGGCCGCGCGCATGGTGGCCCAAGGCTTGGCCGACAAAGAAATCGCCCGCGCCTTGGGGGTCAGCATCACCACCGTCAGAACTCACTTAGAGCGCTCGTTCCGCAAGCTCGGTGTGCACAACCGGGCGGGCCTGGCCCACGCGCTGTCTCAGTGTCCTGAGCCTCGAGGATAGTGCGGCGCGAAGGGTCTTCCTAGGATGAAGCCTTGCCGCTTGAGTGCGGTTGGCCTTCAACCCAAGGACCCTCATGTCTACGCCTAAACACACGCCCACGTCCGACCCTTCTCGTCGCCGTTTTTTGCATGCCAGCAGCTTGGTCGGCCTCAGTGGCCTCAGCGGATTGATGGTCACCGGCCTCAGCGCCTGTGGCGGCTCTGATGACCCACCCGACCCACTGACTGCGTCCTCGTCCGACGTGCTGGAGGCGGTGCAGCGCGGCACGCTCAGTGCCGAAGCCTGCGCCACGGCCTTGATTGCCCGCGCCAAGCAGCAGGCCGACCTCAACAGTCTGATCTTTCTGAACGAAGCTGCAGCCTTGGCGGCCGCACGGCAGATTGACCTGGACCGCCAAGCAGGCAAGCCGCTGAAGCCTCTGGCTGGGCTGTTCATCGTGGTCAAAGACAACATCAACACGGCGGACATGCCCACCACCTCGGGCACGCCCGCCCTGCAAGGCGCGCGGCCCAGCACCACCGCGCCTTCACTCAAGCGGCTGACCGACGCAGGCGCCATCGTGCTGGCCAAGGCCAATCTGCATGAGCTGGCCTTTGGCATCACCAGCACCAATCTGAGCTTTGCCAAGCCGGTGAAGAACCCCTATGACAAAGCCCGCATCCCTGGCGGCTCCTCAGGCGGCACGGCGGCGGCGATTGCGGCCGGCATCGTGTCTTGCGGCTTGGGCACGGACACCGGAGGCTCCACCCGCGTGCCTGCCGCGCTGTGTGGCGTGGTGGGCCTGCGCCCCTCCGTCGGCAATGGGGGCACCCAGCGCCGTTACACCGACACCAACGCCGTCATGCCCATCAGTCACACCCGCGACACGGTCGGCCCCCTGGGGCGCACGGTGGCCGACGTCGCCTTGCTGGACTCGGTGATCACCCAGACCCCGCAAGCACGCATCACATCCTTGCAGGGCGTGCGCTTAGGCTTGCCGGCCGCCTTGTGGGCCGGCTTGGATACCTCGGTGGCCAGCGTGGCCCAAGCAGCCAAGGCCAAGCTGACCGCGGCCGGCGCGGTGCTGGTGGAGATGGACATCCCTGGCCTCTTCGCCACCAACGACCTGATCTCCTTTCAGGTGGCCCTGCATGAGCCACTCGCCGACATCCCCGCCTACTTGGCGGCCAGCGGCCTGACAAGCCAGAGCATGGCCAGCATCGCCGCTGCCATTGCCAGCCCCGATGTGCAGGGCGCCTTTGCGGCGATTCAAGCCGATGTCTTTGGCCCGGCCTACCCCGACGCCATCAACATCCACCGCCCCCTCTTGCAAAAGCTCTATGCCGATGCCTTCGCGCAGAACAAGGTCGAGGCCCTGCTGTTCCCCACCACCTTGCTGGCCGCCACACCCATGGATTTGGAGAAGGGCTCCGGCACCGTCAGCGTCAACGGTGGCCCGCCGGTGGACACCTTTGGCACCTACATCCGCAACACCGACCCCGGCTCCAACGCGGGCCTGCCAGGGCTGTCCGTGCCCGCAGGCTTGAATGCTGCAGGCTTGCCGGTGGGCATGGAGCTGGACGGCCCGGTGGGCTCAGATCAGCGGCTGCTGAGCTTGGGGTTGGCGTTGGAGGCGGCGCTTGGCCGGGTGCCTGCGCCTAAGCTTTGATCAGTTCGTGACCAACCCGTTCATAAGTTCGCATTGCTGCTGAAAACACCGACCACACCGACTGCTGTGGTCGAGTGACCCCTTGAATGCCCGTCGCAACAGCTGAGAGAGCAGCAAATCAGGACAAGTCACTCCCCCAAATGGTGGGCCGTGCATCCCTAAATCTGTGGATGCGATAAACCCTTAGCTCAGTCTGTAGACAAGCAGATTCCGTCAATACACAATTCCGATAACGCCCGGCAAAAGTTGTGACTTCTGCCTGCGGCTTTACTACATAAACAGTCGTGAGGAGAACCCAATGGAACGCAGTGTCCGATTGGTTGGGCGTGCATGTGCCAGCGTCGCGTTGGGGCTTTTTTCTTCTTTCAGCTTTGCGCAGCAGTGCTACCCCACGCACTGTGTGGGCACGGTGGAGGAGATCTACAGTCATGTTGAGGCCGGTGGTCTTACCTACGTCAAGATCGCCGGAGATGTTTCAAAACTCAACTGCACCCCGGTATCAGGCAGTCATCTGACTTTGCCTGGTGACAAGCCGGGTTCAAAGGGCCTCATGGCTATGCTATTGGCGGCCCAAGCGAGCGGCCGCACTATTGGGCTTCGCATTGCAGATGGCTCTGTGGGTTGCATCGTCGTCTACGCAACTCTCGGAAAGTAATTTTCCATTCAGCCCTCTTGGCCTCTGAACATTCGAGGCTGACTTGCATCACATGAGCACTGCCATGCAGACACACCGTTCAAGCCCTCACCTGGTTTCTCAGGCCCTTTCTTTGGCAACGACGTGGAGCTTTTTTGCGTTGATTTCATGCTTGGCCAACCCCGCTTCGGCGCAGCTTGCGGTGTCTGAAAGCGGCACAGTGACATACAGCCATTCACTTGCTGTAGCACCGGGCCGCGGAGGGATGGCGCCTCAGCTGTCGTTGCAGTATTCAGGTGGTGGTGGCAATGGACCGGTGGGGGCGGGTTGGTCATTGCAAGGGTACTCTGCCATCACGCGGTGTCCGCAAAACAGGGCCATTGACGGCTTGCCCCGTAACGTCATGAACAATAGTGGCGACCGCCTGTGCATGGATGGTCAGCCCTTGATTCGTGTCGATAGCGCCGGCGTGCCGTACGTGTCGCCTGCCATACCTACAGATGACGCAAAAGGTATGGCGTCAGGCTACCTCGAGTTCCGTACCGAGCGAGACTCCTTCTCGCGTATCCGGTCCTTTGGCTTGGCCGATCCGGCAGATGCGAGCAAGGGGCCAGCCTATTTCAAGGTTTGGACCAAAGCAGGGCAGGTTTACTACTTTGGCACTCATCCGGCCATGGCTGCCAATAGCAACGGCCGCATTGCCAACACTGAGGGCATCCCGGTGGCCTGGGCCTTGAGTCGAGTGGAGGACACGGCCAGCAATTACATGGACTTCTTCTACGAGCGGCGAGAAGCGGCCTGGGGCTCTGGCAGCACTTCGTCTTATCCAAAGCCGGGTATGGAGTGGAATCTCGTTGAGATTCAGTACGGTGCCAACGTCAATACTGCGTCACCGCATCACGCCAAGGTGGTTCTTGCATACTCAGACCGGGCAAGCCCCGCCAGTCCGCCGGTTGATACGCCCCCGCCTTGTCAAGGATACAACTGCATCCCTTACAAGACGCTGCCTAAGGTGTATGGCGCGACGCCGAGGGTGGCTGCTTTGGGAGTTGGGACTATCCAAAGCACACAGCTCCCACCTCCACCACAAGACGCTCAAGAGAGTTATCACCTTGAGGCCAAAATGGTCAGCCTCAGGCGTTTGGCAAGCATCACAGCCTACGCAGCCATCACTGCACCAGGCAAGTTAGGGCCTGATGGCAAGGCCGTTCGCACTACCAAAGTGCTATACGAGATTGCACCTGTGTCAGGGCGTTCTCGCGTCAGCAAGTTGACGGAGTGTGCCGGCGATGTCTCCAGCACGGCCTGCTTGCCAGGCCCAAGCTTCACCTACTCAGCGCCCGAGTCAGGCAATGAGTCCATTACCCTTAACAGCAAGTTCAATCTCTCCAAGATGGAGTTGATGCCCAAGCCGGGTGTTCGAAACCTCGGAATCTTGCTCGGTGATTTCAACGGAGATGGTCGAACCGATATCTTGCGGTGGCACAACACCCCCGCGCTTAACCAATTGTGGTTGAGCAAAGGAGATGGCTCCTTCACCCAAATACCCAATGGGACCTCTCCAGGTCAGTTCAATTTGCCGCATCAACTCTTTCGAGATGATGGCTGTTTCACTTCATTCGTCAGTGACTTTGACGGGGACGGTTTGGTTGATATCGTCCGAACTGCGACGTCAAAGAACAAGATCGGGCTAGCCTGTCCAACTGCGACTCAGGCCTACGCTCATTACTTTAAGAATGACGGTAAGGGACAGTTCACACCCGTTCGCCTGACTTTGGACGCAGCCTCGGGGGGGGGCGATCTTCCTGTAGACCAGCTCACGGTGAATGCCATTGACGGCATCGGAGACGCGGGTGTGATTGGCTACAGCGAAGGGCGCAGCACTTATTTCTTGGACCTGAATCAAGACGGTTTCTTAGACGCCGTTCACGCGCGCTATCCAGCCACCTCTCCGGCCGCCGAGCTGCCCGATTGCTCAACGGGTTGCACGCGCGTGTTTATGGGGAAGGGGAATGGGCAATTCAGCGAAGTTGCCAGTAACGTCAAGCCATATTTGCTCTATAGCAATCCGGGTAATCCGGGCGCTCTCACCACTGGCAAGAACCTCGCGGACCTCGATGGAGATGGCCTGACCGATATCATTAAAGTGGGTGGTCAGCACTATGAAACGGGCAGAGTTGCTTGGCGCTCCCGGGGCGATGGCAACTTTGAACAGACCAGCTTTACCGAAGTCGCTTGCGATGTCCCTATCGATTTCAATGGCGACGGTCGTGCTGACTGTCTGTCAGTGGGAGACACCTCCGCGAAGACCGTCTTACAGGCTTCTGTCGGTACCAACCGAGTCATGAAGGTCGCCGACTTTAGGTTGCAAAAGTGGACTGGAACCGCATTGACGGCTGACCCGAGAGCCCTGGCTGGCAACACCTTTGGAATCTCCGTTCTCGACCTGAACAGTGACGGCCGCGAAGACATCCTGCGTTGGGATGACGCAGCACCATACAGTGCGCTCTATCTCTCCGACGGAGATGGCAAGTTCACGCGCTCTGTCATTCATGATGGCATTACCCCCACTCGGTTCCGTCACTCCAACGGCACCATGGACTTCATCACCGGCGACTTCACCGGGCGTGGAACCACGGAGATTTTGCGCCTCTCCAGCGGCGCTCCAACGGCAGCAGATACTTCTAGCACCAATAACCTCTACACCCGTATTCACAGCACGCCGCCAGACCTTTTGGTTTCAGTGAAAACTGGAACGGGCCTCACGACGACGCTGACTTATCAGCCCTTGACAGAACTCGATCGTGACACCGATCGCAGGTACAAATCCGACCGCTTTACCGCCCTCCAGGCTGCTGCACCCTTGGTGGATATTCAGGCACCGATTTGGGTGGTGACAGACATGGTCAACGATGCGGCTGTTCTGGATGCGAATGGGCAGATGCAGACGGTCACCACCAAGTACGCATATGCGGGCTTGAAGGCCGACTCCTCTGGACGAGGTATGGCAGGCTTTCGGGAAGTTCGACGTGAAGGGGTCAGTGCCAAGGGCAATCCTTTAACCACGATCACAGAGTATCTTCAAGTCCATCCCTACATGGGCTCCCCAAAGCGCACGAGCACTCGGCTGGACACCCTCTTCGGCACAAGCGGGAAACTCCTGTCGAGTGGAAGCAACGTCTATTGCGATGCGACAGCCCCCAGCAGCATGCGCGATGCAGCCAGTACGACGCCTGACGCACCCTGTATCTGCACCGCAGCAACCTGCGGCATGAAGGCCCGCATTCATCGGCCTTACTTGTTGCGCTCCAAGCAGCAAGGCTTTGACCTTGACGGAAGCGTCCTGCCGGAAACGCTCACCGAGTACACGGTATTGCCTTCGGGTGACCCACTTACGGTCAAGGCCACAACCAGTGCCACCCTGTTGGGCCAGCTTCGCAGCTACGTGAAGTCCACCACCAACGAGTACCACCTCGATGTGGTCAACGACACCACCTACCGCGTCGGCCAACTCAAATCCGCCACCGTCACGCAGACCGTGCCCAACCTGATGCCTAGTCTCAGCACGAGTGCGGGTAACAGCCCCAATGCCACCAAGACCCAAGGGGTGCCGCCGGGCGACTGGCAACCGCCGCCTTCACTGCCGCCGGGCGTTCTCAGCGCCATTCTCGACTTGCTGCTGCAGGACTGAAGGGGAGCCCACCATGACCATCAGCCACTTCCTGCGTGCCGCTTTGCGTGGTCGTGCAGCCGCCGCCTGCGCAGTTTTGCTGGGCATGGGTGCCGCCATGGCCCAAACCACGCCGACAGACCCCTACAGCTACAGCCGAAAGAGCAGCTTCACCTATAACGCCCAGGGCTTGTTGGAAACCGAAACGGTGGAGCCTGGAAACCCTGTCTTGGGTGTCAAAACCACCCACGGCTATGACGCCTACGGCAACCGAATCAGCAGCCGAATTGAGAATGAAGTTGGCGCAAAAAACGATGCCCAATTCCTGCCTGTTTTTTCCGCCCGTGCGGCATCTTCCGCGTTCAATGCCACACCTGCATCGGGCTCCATTGCGGCCTCTCCAGTGGGCCTCTTTGCCACGGTCAGCAGCAATGCCCTGAACCAAAGCGACAAAAAGGTTTTTGACCCGCGCTTTGGCGCAGTAGTCTCAGTAGAAGGCCCCAACCAGCTCACCACCCGATGGGAATTGGACGACTTTGGCCGCAAGGTCAAAGAGACTCGGGCTGACGGCACGTTTACCCGAGTCAGCTATTGCTACATCGCCGGCCGAGCAGCAGATCACGCCAGCAATTCAAGCACCTGCCCGACCAATGTGCCTGCCGCCGAAATTCCGGCCCAAGCACTGTCCTTCACGCATACCCAAGCCGTTGCCAAAGATGGCACCACAACGCTTGGCCCCTTCACCCGAGTCTATGCTGATCGCGCTGGCCGCGAGATACGTGTCGCGACCCAAGGCTTTGACGGTGCCGGCCAACCCGCAGGCTACAGCGGTGCCACCGTCGTCAAAGACACCCAGTACAACCGATGGGGTGTCAAAGAGCTGGAGACTGCGCCCTATTACCTGGGCAAGAACACCAGCACCCTCAACACGCTGAGCAATGGCTTGGTGCAAGCCAAGCCCGCTGCAGCCACCCCTGACTACGGGGTGAGCTTGACTGAAGTGGACGACCTTGGGCGCCCTGTGGCCATCTACATGGCAGACCCGCAAGGCAGCCAAGCCTCTGTGAGCTTTGGCCCCGTGCATGGCACCCGCAAAGCCAGTGTGCAGCGCGCAGCCCATACCGCGCTGAAGGTGACGCAAACCACCGACAAAGGCCACACCCGCGTTGAAGAGCGCAACCCCGAGGGGGCGGTCATCCGGGTGACAGATGCCACCGGGGCGCAATTGGCCCACCAGCACGACGCCTTTGGCAACCTCGTCGCCACCAAAGACGCTCTGCAAAACGTCATCCGCACAAAGTATGACATCCGGGGCCGCAGAGTCGAACTTACCGACCCCGACACAGGCTTCTGGAAGTACACCCACAACGCGCTTGGCGAACTGGTTAAACAGGAAAGCCCCAATCAAATCTCCGCGGGGCAATCCACCACCATGAGCTACGACCTGCTGGGTCGCATGCTCACGAGGGCTGAACCAGAGTACACCAGCACCTGGGTGTACGACAGCTGTACCAAAGGGGTTGGCAAGCTCTGCAGCACCAGCACCACCCATGGGGTGAGCCGCACCATGGCCTACGACAGCCTGGGCAGGCCGTCGTCCAGCCGCACCAAAGTCAGTGGGGCCGTGGCGGGTGGTATTGCTCAAGATGTTGCCACTGCGGTGGGATTTGACGCCAATACAGGGCGTGTTTCTTGGCAGCGTTTCCCGACCGGACTTCAAGTCAAGCCGAGCTATACCACCCTCGGTTTTACGGATAAGTTGGTGCTGGACACCGCCTTGACCATCACCCCCCTGCCCGACAAAAACGGCACCGTGGCGCCCCAACGCCCGATTGCGGCCGGCCAAGTGCTGTGGACAGCGCTGCAGGTTGATGCCCTGGGCAAAGTTGAAAAGCAAAAGCTGCACAACGACATCAGCACCCTCATTGCCCCCGAGGCGAGCACGGGCAGGGTACTGGCGCAACAAGGCTTTGCCGGCACGGCCACCACGCCCACCATACAGAACCAGCAATACACCTGGGACAGCATTGGTAACTTGGTGGCCAGGGCAGACGCCATTGGCGACGGCACCAGCGGGGCCGTGAGTGAAAGCTTTATCTACCAAGACGGTTTGAACCGCCTGACCAGCTACACCGTGGCGGCAACCAACATCCCCGGCACCGCCCGCAAGGTCGACCTGCAATACAACGCCCTGGGCATGCTGCTCTTCAAGAGCGACGTGGGCGTCTACACCTATGGCGCGCAAGGCGATGGCCAAACTCGACCGCATGCCCTCAAGTCCGTCACCGTCAACGGCGTGGTGCGTGACCTGGGCTACGACGCCAACGGCAACCTCATCACCGCCAGCTCAGGCCCTTATCGCAACCTGTCCTACACCAGCTTCAATCTGCCCGACAGCAGCACGGGCATAGCGGGCCCGGGCGGCACACCAAGATACACCTGGCATTACGACGAAAACCACGCACGCCTCAAAGAAACCCACGCCAGCCCGGCCGGCACCCGCACCACGTGGTACTTCCATCCCGACAACCAAGGCGGCTTGGGCTTTGAGCGCGAAATTGCGGCCAACGGCCTGATCAGCAACCGCCACTATTTGGCGGCGGGCGGCGCCACCATAGGCGTGTTCATCAGCCGTGGCGCGCTGCCCACGCTGACAGCCGCTGCCCCATTCCCGGCCCAGCTCCCCAGCATCACCGGCGTGAAGCTGGAGTACTGGCACCGCGACCATCTAGGCAGCTTGGTGGCCACGTCCGATGCTTGGGGCACCGTCACCGCCCGCTACGCCTACGACCCCTTTGGCAAGCGCCGCATGACGGACGGCCGTTATGACGCATTTGGCACCTTGATTGTTGACTGGGTGGCAGACCGCAATACAGGCACCGACCGCGGCTTTACGGGCCACGAGCACCTGGACGACATCGGCCTGATCCACATGAACGGCCGGATCTTTGATCCGACGCTGGGCATCTTCTTGCAGGGCGACCCGTTCATTCAAGACCCCACGGACTTGCAGAACTACAACCGTTATGGGTACTGCCTGAATAACCCGATGACGTGTACGGATCCGACGGGGTATTTCAGTCTGAAGAAGTTCTTCGGGTCTTATGTGGTCGGGTTTGCGCTGGACTTCTTTGTTCCTGGCTTGGGAACTTATCTGTCCGCCGGCTACCGTCTAAGAATGATCGCCCGAACCAAGATTGGGTATCAGATTGGATCCATTGTTATTTCGGTACTCTCTGTTTACTGTGGGCCCAATGCTCCCGCCTGCAATGCAATCGGTCAGATGGCGTGGTCAGCTCTGGCCGGTCATAGCGCTGAAAACGTGCTGAAGACAGGAGCGTTTGCCTATGTGTCTGCCACCATGAACCAAGGAATCGGCGAAGCCTTTCCTGGTGGAGTCGGGGAAACGTCAAGAAGCGCACTCACCGCTAAGAGCATGGAGGTCACTGCGACCAGCCGCTTCTTGAACACGGTTGCCCACGCCGGCTGGGGTTGCTTAGAGGCAACCATGAGAGGTGGCGCGTGTCGAGATGGAGCGAAGGCAGGTGCTGTATCGGCGGCGATGTCCAATTACGCGAATATGGGCGTTTCGGGCGATGATTTTGCGGCGCGTGCGACCAATACCGCCATTCACGCGGTGACTGGTGGGGTTGTGTCAGTGGCGGGTGGGGGGAAGTTTGGGGATGGGGCGTATTCGGCGGCGGCGGCGTATCTGTTTAATGAGCTATTACATGAAGGCGGGGGAACTGCGTCGGAACGGAAACGTCGTTCAGGATATTCTGACGGAACCACCAAGCCAGCCGAAGTCCTCTTTGGTCCAAAGGAGTCGGATGATACCTACGGTAGAAAGGTACTGACGTCGGATGCTGCGGGCAATCTCGTCGGGATCGCTGATGGGAGTATTTCTTGGGACTCTCAACTGGCTGCGTGCTCGAACGGATGCCCCGTAGTTCAACCAGGTGAATATGAGGGGGTAGTTAAAAAATCACCAAACTTTGGCCTTTCCATCAATATTGAAGGAGGTCAAGCGGTTCCAACCAGAGACCCCAATCCAAACCAGGGTGGGCAATCATTCGCCACGCATGTATTAATACATAAAGGGATGGGGTTGCTTAGAACAGGAGCGGAGGGATGTTTAACAATAGCACCGGCAAGCTACCAAACATTCATTGGGCAATTTAGTTATGGGCAAAAGGTGGAAGTTAAGGTGTCGAGATGATGTATAAAGTTGCCTTTGCGATTTACCTTACTGTTCAAACATCCGTAGGTTCTGCACACTGCAGCGCGTTCTGTCCTGCTCTGGGGCAATTTTATGAAATCAAGTTGGCTCAGAGGTATCAAATAAAAGACGGAAAAATTTTTGGCATTCCATTGGAATACTCTGGTATAGGAGGGGTAATATCTATGAGCTCAGATGAGCTGCATTCAAAGTTTGGGGTTCTAAAAAATTCCATGAGAAGAATTAAAGACGTATCGGTTGCTTTTGAGTTGAGCGACAATCTAAGTTTTGGTGAGGCGGTTGCGATCAGTTTTTCGGCAGATTGTAAATTTGTGCGCGAAGAAGTTGCTAAGTTCGCAAAATTATTCAAGTCATCTAAAAATGACAATCCTTATGTCCGTGAGTTTGTGATAAGCAATGGCAGATTTAAATATCAGTTGTTCGAGCGATCTGGTAACTGCGCCATTGATCTTTCTCTGAATAGATTCCTTGGGAAATCGGGGTCGGGTCTTTAATTTAAACTCAACGAAATCCGAAATCCGAAATCCGAAATCCGAAATCCGAAATCCGAAATCCGAAATCCGAAATCCGAAATCCGAAATCCGAAATCCGAAATCCGAAATCCGAAATCCGAAATCCGAAATCGTGGTCAGGTCTTTGAGATCGGGGTCAGGTCTTCAATTTAAACCCCTATCTACGTTTAATGGTTGATGTGAGTGTTTGCGGGGTCGTAAACGACGAACTTTCAGAGATAGAGTATTTTTAGGAGTCATGTAATGAGCAAGCTAATTGGTTTGGCGAAAAGAATCGTTTTGGGACTGGCTTGTGCCGGCGCTTTTTCCACTGCGTCGGCCGAGCAAGTGGTCGGAAAAGTGTCGGGGTACTTGGTTACCGATACCGGCGGAACGGAGCTTCTCATTATTCGAGTCTCGAACGCTGATTCGGCGGACGGATGTAACACCACTGGGAGATTTGCGCTGCTGAGTAGTACAGGAAAGCACTACAAAGCGACGGTAGCAGCGATTGTGGCGGCGTACCATTCCCAGAGTGACATCAGAGTGTCTTATGCGAAGACATGCCAGCAATGGGGTAATTCTTATGATCTGAATTACGTCTGCGTAGGCGTTATTCCATGTTGATGTAGTGACTTTCAGATCTCTGGATGGCTTTCCTTGTGCAATATTTTTATCTCCTGTCTCGAAGCGATATTTATGAATGTCAGCCAAAAGTTCATGCGGTGTGTTGCCCTTGTCGCCTTGATGTTTGGACATCAGATGGCACGATCACAGGTTGATTGCACAGGAGCTGTTACAAATCTGAGCTTGCAGCTGAATGCACAAGGCACGGTGACACTGAGTCTTTCTGGTGGCCCTTCCATGACCTACCTTTGTGATATTGACGGAGTTGGCCGCAATGGGGTCGCTCCTGCTGTTTGCCGCGCAATGTATGCCTCGCTGCTGACGGCAAAGACATCAGGTAAGAAAGTATTGATTCGATTTTATGACTATCCCACTTGTGCCGCCGTTCCTGCTTGGGGAAGCGCTGGCGCACTGGGGTGGACTCAGATCGCTTTAGATTAAGTTTTTGGCCTATTTCAATTGATGAAATTCCTGGACTTCCTGTTGTGAAATTTGCCTTCGCGGTGGGCTTCATTCTTTGTTCAAGTGTCTTGCATGCTCAAAGCCAAGTCGACTACAACCGAGCGCTGGTCACCGTTGCCACAGAAGCTGAAAATGGATATCTCCGCATGCAGCCTGTGTCAAGTTTAGGATGTAAATTTGATGTAGTTTACTTCCCTTTGTCAACATCTCCGGGCCGTGCAAAGCTGGCTTTGCTACTGACTGGAAAAGCTATTCAGAAGAACTTGTCTGTGGTTTCTTACGCAAAGGATACATCGGGCTTTTGCTGGGCGCAGACTATTGAGCTTGCTCCCTAACTGGAGATCGAAGGTGTTTTCACTCAAATCATTGCCCATCTTTGTCACCACCATGCTGATCAGCACTGTTTGCCATAGCGCTGCATTCGTGTGTGAGTACAAGGTGGATTCCGTCTCACTGCATCCTGGTGGGCCGGTGTATGCAAGCCTCAGCCAAGTGGGCGGGCCTGGCAAGATGACATATATGCAGTTCTGCAGTGTGGAAGGCCCTCTGAACGGCATGACGGCTTCCAGTTGCAAAGCCATGCTTGCTGTGATGATCAATGCCAAGAATACGCAGGCCAGTGTGAACCTTTGGTTTGACGGCACCAAGACCTTTGCGTGTACGGATGCCAACCGGTCCTGGCAAAGCATGCCCGAGACAGGTTTCTACTTCGGCCCCGAGATCAAGTAGAGTTCGCGGCTTTTGTGATGGCTGGTTGAGCTTTGCCACTGCCCTTTTTGCCCACATCTCGCCCTCCTTCTGCCCACTGGGCCCTGTTGTCTCGTCGCCCTGCGGCCTTGTGGCTGGTGTGGTCTGTAGTGAGCGGGGGGTTGATGCTTGGATGCGCGGCTTTGATCGCCAATGCCTGGGGCACGCGCCACGCATTGGCTACGGCCTCCCAGGTTAACGCCGCGCGTGAGCCGAGCTTAGTGCCGCCCGCACACAGTTCTGCCTCGGCGGCAGTGGCAGACTTCACTCAGCTCTGGCAACCGGCTTCGGAAGTGGGCCTGACGGCGCTGCTGCAGCAGGCTTGCCAAGAACAAGGCGTGGTGTTGGCACAGCTCAGCTTTGCGCCCACTGGCAGTGTGGCTCCTGCCGGTGCTCAGGGGCTGGAGCAGCCCAAGCAGCAACTCGCCTCGCTCGCCCTACAAGCACGCTTCAGGGGCTCTTACCCCGCCACCAAGCGGGTGCTCGGCATGGTGTTTAAGGCCCACCCTAATGCCGTGCTCACCTTGGCCCGTTGGACGGCGCCTCAAGCCGGTGCGGGGGAGAGTGAGTTATCGGTGAGCATGGCGGTGATGCAGCCACCACTTCAAGCAGGGGGCACTCATGCGCCCTAGCTTGAAATGGGCCTTGGCAGGCAGCGTTTGCCTGACCGTGGGCGTGTGGCTGCTGGGCCCTAATGCGCCGACCGCCCAGGTGGTGGAGGCCACCCCAGTGCGTGGGGCGCCAGGGCCTCTCAATCCGGGTGCAGCGCCAACCGCAATGGCCCCGCTCCCCGCACACTGGCCTGCTTTAGCGGTATCTGCCGCCCAGCGTGATGTGTTTGCCGCCGTGCAGCCTCCGGCGACACCTGCACCCAAAGTGGTGGCCCAGGCCGCAGTGGTCAATCAGACAAGCGCCCAGGTGCCACCGCCGCCCCCACCCGCACCTGCTGTGAGTTACCGCTTTCTGGGCCGCATGCGCACCCCTGAAGGCCAGGTGCTGACCCTGCTTCAGCGAGACGACAAGCCCGTCACCCTCAGCGTGGGCCTGGTGCTGGACGATGGCTATGTGGTGCAAGCCATAGAGCCCCTCGCGGTGCGTTTGTTCTATCCGCCCACCGCCACCGTAGTGGAACTCCCAACGCCCGCAAGTGCAGAGACGGGCTCTGGGTGGTGACAATGCAGCCTATGAGAGAAAAAGAATGGGTTTGGGGCAGGCGGGCCCTGTGTGCAGGGGCGGGCGTGGCGCTCGTCCTGTTGTTGAGCGGCTGTGTTGCAGAGCGCCTGCGTGCTGACGCCCAAGAGCGCTTGCGCGCGGGCGACTACGAAGCGGCACTCGACAGCCTTGAAGCGGGCCAAAAAGAACACCCTGACTCTGCCCTCTTGCGCTCTGGCACCTTGTCGGCTCGCAACGAGGCCTTGTCTCGTCTCCTCACCGAGGCCGCTGCTGAAAGAGCGCTAGGCCGCCTAGATGCCGCCGAGGCCCTGCTCAAGCGGGCCTTGCGCTTCGACACGGGTGGCAAGCGGGTTGAAGCCTTGCTGGCTGATGTAGCCGTCGAGCGGCGGCAGCGCCAGGCCTTGGCCCAGGCCGAGTCTTTGGCTGCCCAGCAACCGCAGGCGGCGCTGCTGGTCATCAACACCGCCCTGAAGGACAACCCCCGCCAGGCCGACTTGTTGGCCTTGAAGCGCCGGCTAGAGGCCCAACAGCGCCAAAGCCAAACCAAGGCCATGCAGCAGGGCTTGAATGAAGCTCGCCCCATCTCACTCGATTTCAGAGACGCCAACCTGCGCACGGTGCTCGACGTGGTCAGCCGCAACAGCGGCATCAACTTTGTGCTGGACAAAGACGTGCGGGCCGACGTGCGGGTCAGCGTGTACCTGCGCTCCGCTCGGCTCGAAGACGCCATAGACCTGATCACCTCCACCCATGGTCTGGCCAAAAAGCTGCTGGATGGGCAGACCATGCTCATCTACCCCAACACCCCCGAGAAGCAGCGCGAGTACCAAGAGCAAGTGATCCGCGTCTTCCACCTTGCCAGTGCCGAGGCCAAGGGCGCAGCCGCCTTTTTGCGCTCCATGCTCAAGCTCAAAGAGCCCTTTGTGGACGAGCGCTCCAACATGCTTGCCCTGCGTGAAACACCAGAGAACATAGAACTGGCCGAGCGCCTCTTGGCCCTCTACGACACGCCGGAGCCCGAAGTCGTGTTGGAACTGGAGGTGATTGAAGTTCGTTCATCGCGCCTGCTGGATTTGGGCGTGAAGTTCCCCGACACCCTCTCACTCACCCCGCTGGGGCCCACCGGGGCTGCAGGCGGCATCACGGCGGGCAATATTGAAAGCCTGACACGCAACAATGTGAGCCTGAGCTTCGGCGGCGTGTTGCTGAACTTCAAGCGCGAGATTGGTGACTTCAACACCCTGGCCAACCCCCGCATCCGCGCCCGTAACAAAGAGAAAGCCAAAGTGCTGGTGGGCGACAAAGTGCCGGTCGTGACCACCACCACCGGGCAAGGCGGCTTTGTGGCGGACAGCGTCAACTACCTGGATGTGGGCCTGAAGCTCGAAGTGGAGCCCACCATCTTCGCCGATGACGAAGTCGCCATCAAGGTTGGCCTGGAGGTCAGCAGCGTTTCGCGCGAGGTCCGCAGCACCAACGGCACCTTGGCCTACCAAATCGGCACCCGCAACGCCAACACCACCTTGCGCCTGCGAGATGGCGAAACCCAGCTCCTCGCCGGCTTGATCAGCCGGGAAGAGCGCATCAGCGCCAGCCGCCTGCCGGGCTTGGGGGATCTGCCCGTGGCGGGCCGTTTGTTCTCTAGCCAGCGCGACGACAACACCAAGACCGAGCTGGTGCTGGCCGTCACCCCCCGCATCGTGCGCAACCTGCGCATCCCAGATGCTGCCCAGGCCGAGCTGTGGGTGGGCACAGAATCGGCCACCCGGCTGCGGGCCGTGGGTGGGCGCGCACCGGCGGTTGAGGCGCCCACCAGCCCAGACAAGCCGGCCACTGCGCCCGCTGCTGCGGCAAGCAGGCCTGAAGGGCAGGGGGGCATTTCCCCAATTCCAGGCCCTGGCGGGCCTTCGCTTCGGCCACCGGCGCCCGGCCTTGAATCCCCACCCGTGGCCCCAACCGTCAACCCCTTGACCCTGTCTTGGCGCGCCCCTGCAGAGGCCAAGGTGGGTGAGGTCTTTGAGCTCAGCCTCATGCTCAACAGCCTCACCACCCTGCGCGGTGCACCTGTCACACTGGCCTACAACAAAGCCATGGTCGAAGTGGTGGGCGTGGAAGAGGGCGACTACTTCCGCCAGGGCGGGCAAAAAACCCACTTCACCCACCAAACTGATGCGGCAGCCGGCCGGGTGCAAGCCGGCGTGCTGCGCGAGACCCTGCAAGGCACCCCCGGCCAGGGTAGCGTGCTGACCCTCAAGCTCAAAGCCCTGGCCCCCGGCGTGGCTGAGTTTCATCTGGCCAGCTTTGACGGCGTGGTGGTGGGTGTGGCACCCGTGGCCAGCCCGCGGCTCGCGCCTCACAAACTTCAAGTGAAAGCGCCATGAAAGTCTCGGGGCGAGGTCGCTCAGCAACCCAACGCGGCCTCACTTTGGTGGAGCTGCTGGTGGTGATGGCCGTGCTGGGAATCTTGGCCTGGGCGGCCACGCCCATGGTCGAGCTCAGCGTGCAACGCCAGCGCGAGCAAGAGCTCAAGCGCGCCCTGTGGGAGATTCGTGACGCCCTGGACGCCTATCACTTGGCCGCGCAGCAGGGCTTGGTGGCGGGTGGTGCCTCCGGCTACCCGCCCAGCCTAGAGGCCTTGGTTCAAGGCGTGCCCGATGTGAAGGCCCCAGGCCAAATGCGTTACTTTCTGCGCCGCATTCCGTCTGACCCCTTTGCACCCCCCAGCACACCTGCGGCGCTGTCATGGGGCCTGCGTGCGTATGACACCCCGCCCGACAGGCCGGGCCCAGGCGCTGATGTGTACGACGTTTACAGCCGCTCTAACCGCATGGGTTTGAATGGCCAGCCAGTGTCCCAGTGGTAACCCACCATGCGCAAAGCGACTGGCTTTACCTTGATCGAGCTTTTGGTGGTCATGGCCGTCTTGGCCCTGCTGACCACCCTGGCCGTGCCCCGCTATGTGGAGCATGTGGACAGAGCCCGCGAGCGGGTGCTGAAACAAAACCTGATCACCCTGCGCGAAACCATCGACAAGTTCTACGCAGACCGGGCACGCTACCCCGCCAACCTGCAAGAGCTGGTGACCCAGCGCTACTTGCGCGAGGTGCCGACGGACCCAGTGACGGAGCGCTTTGACACCTGGCAACAGCTTCCCCCGCCGGGCCAAAGCGCGGGCCAAGCTGTGTTTGATGTGCGCAGCGGTGCGCCGGGCGCAGGCCGCGATGGAGTGCCCTATGCGCAGTGGTAGCCCGCGCGTGCAAAGCCGCCCCACCCAAGGCTTCAGCTACATCGCCATGCTGGCTACTGTGGCCGTGCTGGGCGTGGGCTTGGCCGCCATTGGCCAGGCCTGGTCAGACCAACAACGCCGCGAGCGCGAAGCCGACATCCTGCGCATTGGCAGCCTCTATGCCGAAGCCATTGCGCGCTATCACCGCATGGCGCCGGGCAGCGTCAAAACCTATCCCGCCACCCTGCAAGACCTGCTGCACGACCCGCGCTTTCCGGGCACAGTGCGCCACTTAAGGCGTCTGTACCCCGACCCCACCAACCCGAAGCGCCCTTGGCTGCCCATCCCCGCCCCAGAAGGAGGTGTGCAAGGGGTCTACATCACTTCGGCACAAGCTCCTGTGCGCCAAGCCCCTTTGGTACTCGGTGCGGTGACATTGCCTCCCGCCCGCCACTACCATGAGTGGCGTTTCATTCCCACGGTGACACCATGACAAGCCCCTCTCTGCACGCGCGCCCTCCAGCCAAAGGCTTCACCCTGATGGAACTGCTGGTGGTGGTGCTCATCATTGGCCTGTTGACAGGCATTGTGGCCCCCCGCCTTTTGGGCCAAATCAACAAGTCCGAAGTGACCACCGCCCAAGCGCAAATGGATGCGCTAGACAAAGCACTGCAGGCCTACCGCATCGACACTGGGCGTTACCCCAGCAGCGCCCAAGGGCTCAAAGCCCTGGTGCAGCAGCCGCCAGAAGAAACACGCTGGCGTGGCCCCTACATGCGGGGCGACATCCCGCCCGACCCCTGGGGCATGCCCTATGTGTACCGAGCACCCGGCAACAACGGCAAAGAGTTCGAACTGCTGAGCACGGGGCGTGACCGTGTTCCTGGTGGATTAGGGGATGACGCTGATATTCTTCGTTGATTTGAGCGACAATAATCGGACAAAAGATCAGTGACGATTGCGCCAATGTGAGGGATCGCAAGGGCCAAGCCAAAGAGGGCAGCATCAGGTTGCTGCGATGGGGAGTTTCCATGTTCACCACACGGTTTGCCGCAGCTCGGCAGAGCCGCTGCTTTTCTGTCTCTGCACCCCAAGTGGCACATCACGTGCTTGTTTCGGGCGCTGCAGTGCCTGCAGTCGGCCCAACCGCGTCAACTTCCAAAGCCAAAGCCATGTCTCTACCTCCACTGCGCCTCACGCTCGGCCGCTGCGCGCTGCCCAGTCTGCTTTTGGGCCTTGCAGCCAGCGTGCACACATTGCCCGCGCTCGCCAACGGCGTCACCAGCCCCATGCAGTTTGCAGTCACAGAGTCTGGCCAAGCCACGGTCAACATTCCCATTCAAGTGCCGCGCGGCATTGCAGGCATGGAGCCGCACCTAGCCCTCAACTATTCCTCCGGCGCCGGCAACGGCCTCTTGGGCCTGGGCTGGACGCTCAGCGGCATCTCCGCCATCACCCGCTGCCCCAAATCCATCCAGCACGACCAAGTGCGTGGCGTCATTCGCTTCAACACGGGCGATCGCTACTGCCTGGACGGCCAAAGGCTTTTGATCGTCAACAAAGGCAATACAGACGCTGAGTACCACTCTGCGGGGGCCGAGTACCGAACATTCCCGGACAGCTTCTCGCGCATCACGGCTGTTGGCACCACCAATGGCTCGCCCACCTACTTCAAGGTGGAAACCAAAGCCGGCTTGACCATGGAATTCGGTGATGTCAGTGCGACGGCGCCGGCCAATAGTGCCCGCATAGAAGCACTGTTTGAAGATGCCACTTTTGGCAGTGCCACCAACCGTTGGATGCTCAGCACTATCACTGATCGCTTCAGCAATTCCATTCGTTTTGTGTATTGCAAAGGCCGCGTCAGCGCAGACGGCAACAACTGCAGCGGCGCAGGAGATTGGACGGGCAGCGCCCCCTTGCACTACATCCAATACACCAAAGCACTGAGCGGTGGCCCGCTCATGGCGGTGGTCTTCAATTACGAAGACAGGCCAGACGCACAAGCGGCCTTCACCTATGGAGCCAAAGTTGCCCAGACGCAGCGCCTCAAGTCCATCGTCACCTACATGAACTTCAAGAGCCTCACTGACCGTGGCACGCGCATCAAGCACTATGCGTTGACCTACGACCCACTTGAAGATGCAGGGAAAGTTTCTCTGCGTGCTACCCGGACCAGTCGTCTCATTCAAGTTCAGGAGTTTGGCGAAGTCGATTCCATGAAGTTGCCACCATTGAGATTCGATTACCTGTCCGACTCAGTGTTTGGAAAAACCGTAAAACTCAACGCTGAAGGCAGTGCTGGAACAGGAAAAGACGACAGAAGCTGTGGCGGGTTCGCCCAGCCTGGTGTGCCTCAACAGCTCTGCCCATAATGCCGCCGGAGAAGTCAATGCAAACACAAATACAGTATCTCTTGCGCATCTCAGCAGTGGCCTTGCTGCTCTTCTGCCCGCTTGTGCAAGCACAGGAACTGAAATGGGCTCCTGAGTCTGGTGGCGTCTCTGCACCTGAAATTGGGTCCATAGAAACTAGGCACTGGGTCGATGTTAATGGTGATGGGCGTGACGACTTTTGTGCGTTTTCCGATAATGATAATATATATCTGGTTTGCTACTTCGCTACTGATGCTGGGTTTTCAAAGCAAAACTTGAAATTTCAAGTGCGCAGCATGGATGGTGTGAAGCCATTTCAATGGGTTGATCTGAATGGAGATGGTCGGGTGGACCTTTGTCGGGTCGACAGGCTAGACGGAAGCTCCGGTTGGAACGTCAATTGCTATCAGAATAATTTGCCGGAATCAGCGAGTTTCAGCACAGTTCCGACGCTGTCAATTCCATATTATTGGGAAGAGACAGATTGCGGATACAACGGCTGCGCACCAACCATCATTCACCCAGGCGTCGATAAGCCCGGTGACTTCTTTTTTTCCGATGTAGATGGTGATGGCAATGCCGAGGTTTGCTACATCCACCAAACCAACCCATCCTCAAAGTCATTGCGGTGCAGAAGCTTCTCAGTGAATTCTTTTCAAGCGGAAACTGCAAAGTGGACTTCTGCCTTCATGCCCGAAGGCACCTACCAGCGGGGTTTTTATGATTTCAACGGAGATGGCTACAAGGACTATTGTGCTTTGCATGCTGATAATCTGATCCGGTGCACCTTGACCGGCCCGAACGGCTTAGTGGGAGCCGAGGTCGTTACGTCCTCAATTCAGACTTACAAATACGCATCTGCTGGCGCCTCGTTTGTAGACATCAATGGCGATGGGAACACAGATTTCTGTGCTCCCACCCAAAATGGATTGGGTCTGATTGCTTGCGTGCTCTCGAATGGGCGAAGCTGGGCAAAAGAGCAGGTCGTATTGTCCGTAGGAGACTTTGGGCATGAAGGTTATCGTTGGTGGACGGATATCAATGGGGATGGTGCTGCCGACTATTGCAGGGTGCCCAGCACAGCAGCCAAGCCAAGGAGCCCGACTTACGATGCTTCAGCCGGGGATGTTTATTCCACCTTGAGTTGCCGTCTCGGACAAATAGGTGCCGACGCGAGGGTCTTTGGTAAATCACTTTTCACTCTCAGTGATTTAGTTGTCACTGGCGTGAATTTCGGTGCTGGTACAGGGCTTAGCTTTTGCTCAGCTGGTGGCAACGGGTTTCAAACGCTTTGTCGCGTCACCAATGTTGTTACACCAGTAACCCCGGTTTGCACTGATAACCCGAATCCCAATCGACCGCCCATTTGCACCCCTGCCTATACCAACCAAACGGGCTTTTCCGCAGGAATCGCTGGCGTCAATCAAGCCAGCCCTGCACTCATGCGCTCGCTGGAGGACGGCCTAGCGGCTCAAACTCGCGTCACCTATTTGTCTATGAGTGATGCACGTGTGTACAGGCGTTCAAGTGCAGGCAATGGTGCTCGTCAGCAGCTCATTCAAGGCACGTCGCCCCTGGTCTACGAGTCTCGTGCCTGGCTCAAACAAGAAGGTGAGCCCGATGAGTCCAAATGGCCACCGCTCACTGGCACGGCACGCTACTACTACATGGACATGATGACCGATGTCGTGAACGGTAACCGCGGTTTCCGCGAGCGATTCATGCTTACCGAAGGCAGCAACACCATCGACCATGCGGTGTACTTCCAAGGGCGCGGTAAGGAAGTCGATGTCACTTCTCGCATGGACGACCCCCTCGAAATCGGCGTCGCAAAACTACGCGCCAAGTTCGTGATCGACCCCAAGTCGATCAACGTGCCCGCTGTGGCCAACGGGGCGTCCTATCGCCAGCGCTACTTGGATGCCGTCATGACGCAGGCCGCGCAGACCACTACTTCAACCGTCAACGTGCCGGTTTGGTTAGGTGCTGCAGGCTGGACGACTGTTCCTTTTACAACCTCAAGCACCCGCTTGAAGCGGGCTGCCGAGGCGGAAGCCAACTCTGATGACGGGGCGTTCTTGCTCGTGCAGCGCTCCCTCAATGAATTGGCCGATACCGTCAGCCCCGTTGGTGAGGTTCTCCCCGCCGGGGTGGCTGCCATCAACCCCCGGGTGCGCTATGTCGGCAAATCCAGCACAGCCGCATTCGACCTGAACGGCAGCACGTCTATCCGCCTGCCCAGCACCATTGCCACCAGCAAGCAGAATGCCTTCGGCAATGTGTGGGAACAGGTGCAGACCACCCAGCAAACAGGCACGTCACAAGGCACCTTGGAGTGGGCCAAGACCACGACCAGCACCTATGCCGACGACTACACCAAGTGGAACCTGGGCCGCATGACGGGCAGCACGGTGGTGAGTACCGCGCCCACTGCAGACAAGCAATTGAGCTTGTTCGCCCGAAGCGCTGGCTCCTCACCCAACGCCAGCACCATTTCGGGCTCAGGTCCTACGCCGCCCCCGCCGCCGCCAGGCCCACCAGCGCCGCTGGCCCCTGGGGTGCTCAGCGCCATCTTGCAGTTGCTCTTGGAAGACTAATTGTCTGGACACGCCGTCATGACACACATTCATAGTGCAATGCCCCAGTGGGCGGTGGCTGTGCTGCGCCAGAGCTTGGCTGCTGCTGCAGGTCTGAGCCTCGCCCTTTCATCAGCGCTGGCCCAAGCGCAACCCATCAGCCGCTCGGTCGCCTACACCTACGACCCGAACAACGGCCAGGTGCTGACAGAAACCGTGGACCCGGGCGGCACGCACTGTGCCAAGACGACGTTTACCTACGACGGCCAGGGGAATAAGAAGAGTGTGCTGGTGCAGTACTGCGGCAACAGTACCGATCCGGCTGTGGCCTTTGCAGACAGACTTACGCTCAACGACTTCACCAAACACGCCAGCGTAGGCGCATTGCCCACGGTGGCAGATGGCACGTTTTTGACCAAAGTCCAAACCGGTGTCCCCAATGCAGGCAAAGACGGCTTTCAACCTGAGTTGAGCCAGACCACGGCGTCCTACCACCCGGCCTACGGCGTGCCGCTGACCCAAACCGTCGTGGCCCTGGACAGCTCGGTCTACAACATTGTCAGCAAAACCGAACTCGACGCCCTGGGCCGCGTCAGCCGCGTCTTCACCCCCGTGGGGCGCAATGGCGACAACACGCTGACCTTCACCAGCACCGAGCAAAAGCGGGTCTACTGCACTGGGCCCCTTGCAGCCACGGGTGCTGAGCTTGCTGCCTGCCTCAAGCACACGCACACCGTTGAAGTCGCCGTTGCCTCCAAAATGCTGTTCACCAGCGATGGCGAGCCCACCAGCACCACCACCGCCACTGCGGTGTCGGCCTACTACATCGAGACCGTCCCCAAAGACAGCACAGGCAACATCATCGGTGCGCGCAGCCGGGTTCACTACGACGCCCTGCACCGCGAGATCGCCAAAGAAAGCGAAGCCTACGACAAGCAATGGACCATGAGCCTGACGGTCTATGACCGCCTGGGCCAAGCCGCGTCCAGCTGGTCTGGCTTTTATGGCCGCAACGCCGCCGGGCAGTTCCAAGCCCCGCCCGCCGAGCTGCGCCAATGGGCCGCCAAGCGCGACCTGGTGCACCGCCCCACCGAGAGCCGCCAATTCTTCCGCGCCGGTGCCGGTGAGGCCGCCAAAGAGCTGGCAGGCACAACGGAGTACATGGGCCTGAGCAGCAAGTCCACTACCCCTGGCCCTAACGGCGAGTGGCGGACCTCCATAGCCCACAAATACGGCAATGGCCAGATCGCCCAAACGGTAGACGCCTACGGTGCCACCCTCAACAACGCCTACGACGCCGTGGGCAACTTGGTCCAGACGCTGGACCCACTGGGTAACACCAGCACCATCACCTACACCCCAGGCACGGCCCGCTTCAAAGTGGCCATGAAGGACCCCAACCAGGGCCAATGGCAATACACCTACAACGCCTTGGGTGAGCTGGTTAAACAAAAGGACGGCAAAGGCCAAGAAACCACACTCGAATACGACCGCATTGGTCGTTTGATCAAGAAGAAAAACCCCACCCAAAACGGTGAGTGGTACTACAACAGAGACAAGGCCGGTCTCCTTTGCGCTAAGGGCCTGCCCAAGCTGTGCCAAACCATCGCGGGCAATACCAGCACCAGCAAGGAGATCACGAGCCAAACTCTGGCTTACGATACCCTGGGCCGTGGTACCAAGGCCACCGTCAATCTGGCCGACCGCACCTGGGTGTCTGAAAGCACCTACGACACCCTGGGCCGCCTGGCCACCCAAAAATACCCCACCGGCTTTACCGTGGGCTATGGCTATAGCGCATCCACCGGCAGCCGCCTGCCCGGCGTGCTGGAGCGGGTGTTTGACAGCACCACGGTCAGTACCACCTCGCGCCACTTCTGGCGCATAGACACCGTGCCTGCGGCCGAAGTGTTCAACGCCCGGGGCCAGCTGCAAAAAGCCCACCTGGGCAAAGACACGGGCACAGACGCCCAGTGGGTCACCCAAGACGACAAGTTCGACCCCATCTCTGGCAAAGCCTTTGCACTCACAGCGGCCAACCAAAGCGGCGTGGGCGCCCTGAACCACAACTACCGCTTTGACGAAGCCGGCAATGTGGTGATGCGCCAAAACTCTTTGATGGGCACCACCGAAAACTTTGTCCACGACAAGCTCAGCCGCCTGACCAACTTCACCATGGCCTCCACGGCGGATGCGTCGGCAGCCCGCACGGTAGAAGTGCAATACAACGCCATCGGCAACATCCTCTACAAGAGCGATGCAGGGGCCTACACCTACAACGCCAGCGGCAACAGCGCCCTGGCCCCCCATGCCGTGCAAGCCGTGAATGGCACCAACTATGTGTATGACGCCAACGGGGCGCTGGAAAGCACCACCGGCGCACAGGTGCGCAGCCACACCTGGACGGCCTTCAACCAGCCCGCCACCATGGCCTATCAAGGCCGCAGCGTGGCCTTCAAGTACGACGAGTCTTACAAGCGGGTGGAAGAGGTCATCACCAACGGCTCCACGGTGCGCACACTGCATTTGCTGCACCCGGACAACCAAGGTGGTTTAGGTTTTGAGCGTGAGGTCATCACGGTGGGCGGCAGCCGCACCCGCAACGAAAACCGGCACTACATCAGCGTGGGCGGGGCGGTGGTGGCAGTGGTCAAGACGCTCACCCCCGTCACCAGTGACCTGAACACCGGCGCACTCAACGGCAGCCTCTCCACCGCTGCGGCGGATGCCAATTTGGTGAACTACTGGCACAAAGACGCGCTGGGCTCCATCGTGGCCATCAGCGATAGAGACGGCAATGTCATTGAGAAGATGGCGTTTGACCCCTGGGGCCGGCGCTTGCAAGACACCGGGCGCTTGGTGGACGGCGTGAACCCGGCGCATGGTGACCGTGGGTTTACGGGGCACGAGCATCTGGATGAAATTGGCTACGTCCATATGAATGGGCGGATCTATGACCCGGTGTTGGGGAGGTTTTTGAGTACGGATCCCTACGTCTCAGATCCGAATGATTTGCAGCATTTCAATCGGTATTCGTATGTGGTCAATCGGCCGCTGATGTTGACGGACCCGAGTGGGGAGTTTTTGCCGATCATTGCCTGGAAGGTCATCGCCGTCGTGGCGGGTGCTGCGATGATTAGCGAGGGGAACAAGTATTGGAAGATGGTTGGCACCGTCTTGGTGACTTGGGGTTTAGGAACCCAGGGGGCTAACTATGGTGGGCCGGGCTTGATTGAGGTGGGTACTTCAGGTGCCATCGCTGGCACTGGAGCCAATGTTGCCGCAGGCTTCATAGTGGGCGGTGCGACCGGTGGGGCGGAAGGGGCTATCTTGGGTGCTGTCAGTGCCGGAGCGTTTGGGGCCATTGGCGCGGCGGATTTGCCTATTGGACAGGCCATGCTTGCTCATGCGCTGGTAGGCTGCGTTATGGGCGAGGCATCCGGAGGAAACTGCGGCCCTTCGGCGATGGCTGCGGCTGCAGGAAAGCTGACCAGTCACGCCATTGAGGTCAATATCCCTGCTTCGGAGAAGATACTGGGATTCGCGGCAACTGCATTGGCGGGGGGAACGGTATCTGTTATTGGTGGTGGCAAGTTTGCTAACGGGGCATTGCAGGCGGGGTTGGGGTATTTGTTGAATCAGGCGACGAGCGCTGACTCTTCGGCTGACTTTCAAAGTCGCACCGTTGCTCTGCGTGCAGCACTCTCAGATGCTGGTGTAAGTTGGCGAGATTCGATGTCGCAGGTTCGTGAGGTTCAACTGTATGACAAGGGTGAGGATGGCTCTGTTCGTCGTCCGCTAGTTCGGGCGGACGGGACACCAGTTCGAGTTCTTGAGTATAAATTTGAAACTGCAAATGGAAGAATTGTTGTTACTGATCATGCCGCAGGGCATATGGTGAATGGGCGGTTCGTTGAAAAAGGACATTTCAACGTTATGAAAGAAGTTGACCTTCCTGATGGGAAGGTTGAGCGAGTAAAAGTACCAGGTGTAAAGCCTCATTATAACTTCCAGTCTGTTCCAACGATCAACAGGTTCTATAGGTATTATTATGTTGGACCAGGTGGAAAATTGACTCCAAGGGGTGCCGGGGAATGAATATTTCGAATTGGCTAAATACGTCAAGTTGCGTTGAAAAGATCGCATCTATATTTGGGGGTAGTGTACCTCGCCTCGATGAGTTGCTGTTTGATCGAATACAGTTGGAACAGAATGGAAATGTCTCCATGTTTCTAATTAAAAAAACTCTACCGCCAGAAGCGCCCATGAAGTGGTTCATTAAAAATCATGACGCCATTCAAATAATTTTGGAGTTTAGTGGAGTACGGAAAATTTCTGTTGCTGCTAATTTCGGAGAGCAGTATCATGCCCAATATTGCCAGATTCGATCCTGGGTCCAGGAGTCGAAATTTTTCGAAGTAAAAGCTGAAGATCTATGTGTTACTCTTGAATTTGCATTTTTCAATGTGAGGTTTGCCCCGTTTTCGCTTCAAGATTCAGAAGACCTGCCGATTACATTGTGAAGCGGGAAATCGGAAAAATCGGGGTCGAAAAATCGGAGCGAAAAACCGGGGTCAGGTCTTTAATTTAAACCCCTGATCGCCTCGTTCTCACCACTTCCCCAATCCACCAGGACATCCATCCAGTGAGCCACCACTCCCATCAACCACTCAGCCATGGCGGCGGCGGGCGTTTGAACGCTGCGGCCCCCATGGGCCGTGGTTGGTCGCGCGCTGGCCGTGTACTCACGCGCCACCGCTCGTGCGAAGACGGGGTCAGGTCTTTAATTTAAACCCCTAAGTCCGGCAAGCGAAAATCGAGGTCAGGTCAATAGGAGTGCTCAGATCATGTCTGTTCAAAAGATAGTCGCGGTTCTTTTCGTTTTGGTGGGTCTCTTGCTGCCGCCGGTTTCCGCTCGCGCAGCGGTAGATTGCTCTGGGAAGGTCACTCAAGTCTATAAATGGCACAACATGGGTGCGCTGTCCATGCGCGTGAAGTTGGCAGACGGCACGGTGACGAATTGGATTGGGTTGCCCAGCAAGTCTGATGAGGCTGCCGCGTTAATGGCATTGGCTGGTGCAAAGCCGGTTTATATTTATTGGGCACCAAGTGACGTGACAAAGTGCGTGGACGGCTGGGACCACAATCGAGCGCTGAATGGGTATTTTGTCGTCATGGAGTAGCGTAGCACTTCAGCGAGATTTTTTACTAGGTGCGTGATGATTGTTTGTTAAAAAATTTATTTGAAAAGGTGGTTGATGTATGAATCTAAAGAGATTCTGGTTTACTATTCTCTTTGCTACCGTGTGTCAAGCATCGCAGGCCGAGCAAGCCTTTCTTGGTGAAAGACTGATCAAGACTTATTGGTTGGAAAATTCGTCCTATTTGGTGGTGACACCAACACAGCCTTTCGATACTGCTAATGGTTGTGATGTTAAGACTTCAGCGATTATTTCTGTCTCTGAGCCACATTTTAAGTACGTGATGGCGACGGTGATGCAATCGATGGCCACGGGAAAGAGTATTCAGATCTATGCGGTTGATTGCTTTACAGCTTGGGGGAGTAGGTACCCAAGGATCGTCAACATTGGAATGGGTGGCCCCTTTTAAGATGCAATGACGAAACATGATTTCGTGTGCCAGGGCGATGAATTGAATTCCTAAGTCGAGTAGTTTTCAATCGTTTAATCGAGGCTGAGCGCGAGATCGATCAATGTCACGCCCTTTGCGCATTGAATTCCCAGGCGCGCTTTATCACGTCACAGCGCGCGGGGATAGGCGTGAGGACATTTTTGAAGACGATCACGATAGAGCTTGCTTGTTAGATGTTGTTGCGCAGGCGACTGAGCGGTTTGACGCGAGTGTGTTGGCTTATTGCTTGATGAGTAACCACTACCATTTCGTGCTCCAGACGCAGCAAGCCAACCTGTCATTGCTGATGCGGCATATCAACGGTGTGTATTCGCAGGCCTTTAACCGGCGTCACCATAAGGTGGGCCATGTGTTCCAGGGGCGGTTCAAGGCGATTTTGGTGGACAGAGAGACTTATCTGATGGAATTCTGTCGATACGTGGAGTTAAACCCGGTTCGGGCCGGCATGGTGCCGGTGCCAGAGGCTTGGCCGTGGTCGAGCTATCGCGCGCACACAGGCTCGGGGGAGGTGCCTGCCTGGCTGGATACCGCCTCTTTGTTGGCGTTTTTGTTGGGCCAAGAGCCAGCCATGGGGCACGAAGTGCAGCGGGCTCAGGCGCTCTACGGTGAGTTGGTGGCGGCGGGGCGCGATGCACCGCTGTGGGAGCGCAGCCTGAACAAACAAATCTACCTGGGCGACGACCGCTTTGTGGCGCATATGCAAGCCCAAGGCAGCCCTAGCGCGCTGCGCAATAGCAGTGTGCCCCGGGTGCAAAGGCAGTCGGCGCGCACGCTGGCCGATTGGTTGGCGGTTTGCCCCAGCAGGGAAGAAGCCCTGTGGCGCGCGCATGTATCCAGCGGCCTGACCATGACCGCACTGGCCAAAGAGCTGGGGCTCAGCGTGGCCCGCGTCAGCCAGCTCATTGCCAAGGCAGAAGCTGACAGCAAAAACACTCATCCATCATCGGTGCCTCATTAAGGAGTGAACATGAACAAGCGAATCTTGAAGAACACTTTGGCTGCGGCTGGTGTGGCGCTGGCTTATCTGCCGCTGGCGCAAGCCGGCTGGACCCAAGAGGTTAAGGTCAAGTCAGTGGTGGTAGTGTCGTCGGGTGGCATCAACGTGGCGGTTGAGCCCGCACTCAGTGGCTGCACTTCTCAAAGCGGCTATGGCGCCCGCTATGCTTCCATTTACCCCAGCCACCCTGGCCTGAAAGCCATGCATGCCAATTTGCTGCTGGCCATGAATTCAGGCACTTCTGTCCGGCTGTATCTCACCGATCCTCAATGCACCGTCGGGGAGATGGTGTTGGGGGAGGCTTTGTGGTAGACGTTTGCCATTAATCAATGAATTGAAATGGATTCTGAGAAATCTCTATGAAAAAATATCTTTCAATTGCGTTGTTGCTAGCTGGTTTTAATGCTGGCGCTGCTGACTTATGGTGCCAAGGTAAGGTTTCCCGGGTATTGACTTACTCCAGTGGCGAACTCATGATAACTTCGTCATGGCGGGGAGATTGGACAACCATTTGCAATGTGGAGACTCCTAGGGCAGGCATTCCTGTTGGCGTTTGCAAGAACTGGTATTCACAACTCAGTGCGGCGACGGTTGCCGACAGAGAGGTCATTGTTTATTACTCGGGCGTCCCAGATGGCATTTCTTGCTCGAACTTGGGCACTTATGGCGGTGCACCTGTGCCGGGGTATGTGTCGCTTTCCAAGTGAAGTCTATTTTTTGCTCACTCTACCGGCCGTAAAATAGAGTTGGCCACCTTGCAGGATTCATGAATTAATCTCCAAGATTTTGCTATTGACTCATTGATCTCAAGCTGTGGGGGCGGCTCAGCGTTGATTCAGGAAGCTCTGGTGTTGCGTCTGTGCTTACTGCGTAAGTGCCGGCAGCCTGCGCTTTTGAGACTGGGCAGTTAACGAGGGAGGATCCAGGTTCGAAAGGGCCCCGTTTTGCCGCTAAAAGCGGCACCACGTTCCATCTCGGATTCATACGAATTTGCTTTCAACCCCGGTAGGTCATTTTGCAGTTCCAAGCCCGCGTCCTCGACCCCAAGGCCTCTGCCGTGATCCTGCGCCCCATTGAGGCGCCCGATGAGGCGGCAGCGGGCATGGCGCTGCAAGCGCAAGGCCTGACAGTTCTGGGCTTGGAGCAGGGAGCCTCGCAGGGTGGGCAAACTCAACGCGCTGCGCCGTGGGAAGTGGCTTGGTGGTGCCGAGAGCTGCGCACCTTGTTGCGCTCTGGCATGACGGTTGTTGAGGCCATCGACACCATGGGCTTGTCGGCTGAGCCCCACTCCACTCGGGCGGAGGTACAGCAAACCTTACTGGGCTATCTGCAGCAGGGGCAGGGCTTGTCGCAAGCCATGCTGAGTTGTGGGCGTTTCCCGGCGGTGCTGGTGGCCAGTGTGACGGCGGCCGAGCGCAGCAGCAAGCTGGTGGAGGCGCTGGACGATTATTTGCGCTATGACGAGCTGCTGGAGCGGCTGCGCCGCCAGGTGGTGAGTGCGGCCATCTACCCGGCCTTGGTGGTGGGCTTGGGGGGGCTGATCACCTTGTTTTTGTTGGGCTTTGTCATTCCCCGCTTTTCTCGTATTTATGCGGACATGCCCCAAGAGATCAGTGGGCTGACTCAAGCGGTGCTGTGGCTGAGCGGTGCGCTGCAGGCCCAGGGCTGGTGGTTGGCGGTGGCGGCGGCGTTATCGGCGTTTGGCCTGGGCTGGGCGGCTCGCCAAGGCTTGCTCAAGCATTGGCTATTGGCAGCAGTGTCCCGTGTGCCTTGGCTGGCCCAAGAGTGGGGTCAGTTCGGTTTGGCCAGGCTGTACCATGCGCTGGCCTTGATGTTCCGCGGGGGCTACCCGCTGAGCGAGGCCTTGCAGGTGTGTGAAGGCTTGGGCTTGAGCCCAGATTTGCAGCGGGGCGTGGCCCTTGCGCGCTTGGAGATTGCCAAGGGCTGCGCCGTGGCTCAGGCCTTTGCGCACGCTGGCTTGGCAGATGCCGTGACCCAGCGCCTGCTGGCCGTGGGCGAGCGCGCCGGCGGTTTTGACACCGTGCTGCAAACCGTGGCAGACCGGCATGCCTTACGCTTCACCACTTTTGTGGAGCGGGCCACCCGCATTGCTGAGCCCTTGTTATTGCTCTTGGTGGCACTGGTGGTGGGCGGCGTGGTGGTGATGATGTACATGCCTATTTTTGACATGGCTGGCCAGGTGGGGGTGGGGCGTTGAGCACTTCTGTACCCACGCCGCACAAACCGCTGCGCCAGCAGTGTGAAGAGGCCCGGGCGCAGCACAAAGCGGGTTCGGGCGCGGTGCTGGATGTGCTGCTGCGCGCGCAGCCAGATGCCGCACTGTTGGCGGCCCAGCTCTGGGCCCAAGAGGGGATCAAAGTTTGGGTAGATGAGCCGGGCTGGCAGGCCAGTTTTGAGCACTGGGACCCAACCATGGCGCGCCAACACCATGCCGTGGTCTTGGTGAACGAGGCGCGCAGCAGCACCCGCTTGGCCCTTGAAGACCCATGGGACGAAGGCTTGGTGCAGCGCCTTGCCGCGCGGCTGGGCCAGTGGCCGGAGGTGGTGGCTGTGACCCGCGCCCAGATGAGCCTGTGGCTGGAGCCCGGTGCCGCCGAGCAGGTCCATACGGGCCAGGGGCCTGAGGTGTCCGGCCCGGTGGTGAGCTTTGTGGACGACGCGCTGGTGCAGGGCTTTCGGGGCGGTGCTAGCGACGTGCACTTTGAGTGCGACCGCCAAGGCGTGACCGTCAAGCTGCGGCTGGATGGCGTGATGGTGCCCCATGCGCATATGGATGGCCCGCAACGTGCCCAAGAGGTGATCTCCCGCATCAAGGTGTTGGCGGCGCTGGACATCACCGAGCGGCGCGTTCCGCAAGACGGGCGCTTTAGGCTGCAGGTGGGGGGTGTGATGGTGGACTTGCGCGTCTCCATCATGCCCAGTGTGCACGGTGAAGATGCGGTGCTGCGGCTGCTGGATAAGTCTCAGCTTCGTGGGCAAGAGGCCAGCGTGTCTCTCGCGTCATTGGCCTTTGCACCTGCCGCCGCTGATGCCGTGCGTGCGCTCGCTACTTTGCCCAGTGGCATGCTCTTGGTGACGGGGCCTACCGGCAGTGGCAAGACCACCACCGTGTATGCGGCGCTGTCAGAGATCAACACGGGGCTGGAAAAGATCATCACCATTGAAGACCCGGTGGAATATGAGCTGCCGGGGGTGCTGCAGATCCCCGTCAATGAGCGCAAGGGTTTGACGTTTGCCAAAGGCTTGCGGTCCATCTTGCGGCACGACCCAGACCGCATTCTGGTGGGTGAAATCCGGGATGCCGAAACCGCTGAGATCGCGGTGCAATCCGCCTTAACAGGCCATTTGGTGTTCACCACCGTGCATGCCAACAGCATGGGCGATGTGGTGGGGCGCTTCAGGCACTTTGGTATTGATATGTTTGGGTTTATGTCGGCGCTCAATGGGGTGGTGGTGCAGCGCTTGTTGCGCCGCTTGTGCCCACAGTGCCAGGGCTGGGGGCCGCCAAGCAAGGCCGAGCTGCACTGGGCCGAGGCTCACGGGGTGGCCTTGCCGCAGGTGCCCGTTGCCGTGGGCTGCCCTGAGTGCCGCCAAACGGGCTATAAAGGGCGCTTCGTGGTGGCAGAAGTGCATGCCGTGGACGACACGCTGAGAGATTTGGTGACCACCCTGGCACCGTTGTCGGCCTTAAAGCACCATGCGGTGGCGGCCGGGGTGCTGTCTTTGCAAAGCCAGAGCGCTTACTGTGTGGCAGAGGGCAAAACCACGGTGGCCGAGGTTCGGCGAGTGATAGGCTTAGCCGCATGATGCAGCAGCTTTATGTGGCCCGCTCCGAAGTGGCCTTAGGTGGCCAAGCGCCTGTGCAAGTGCCTTTGTCTGCGGGGCCAGAAACAGTGGTGGCGGCCGCTCTGGCATTGCTGGGCAAGCCTGCAGGCCGTGGCTGGCGGCGGCCCAAGCTGCAAGTCTGGCTCAGCGCAGGCTGGTGCCGCCCCCTGTTGGTGCCCCAGGTGGCCGGGCTCCAATCGTGGGCAGAGGCCGAGGCCCTGGCCTTGGCCCAAGCGCAAACCCAAGCCGCCGTGGGCCTGGAGGGTGGCGCGACGGTGTGGCTGAACGGCTGGCCTGGGGATGGCCCGCAACTGGCTTGCGTGGCGAGTCTTGCCTTGTTGAATGCGCTCCAGAAGCAGACGCAAGCACTGGGTGTTCAGTTGGCGGCGGTTCGGCCCTGGTGGACAGAAAGCCAGACTACGCAAGGCACTGAGCAGGGGGCTGAGCCCACGCTCTTGCTGGCGGAATGCCCCGACGGCGTCACGCTGCTCAAGGGCGACAATACCCAAGTGAGCTGGGCCAACACCTGGATACCCGCACCCAAAGGTGCGGCGCGAGACGCCATGCTTCAGCGCTTGAGTCTGAGTCATTCTGAGGTGCCCGTTCAATCAGCCCAATGGAACCCGGCTCGGGCGGGAAGCTTGTGATGGTGCGCTTGGACATCAACTTTGTGGCCCCCGCCAAACCCGGCCCTTGGGCTTGGGGGCTTGTGGCCATGCTGGCCTGTGCAGCCGCAGGGGCGGCCTGGAAGGCGGCAAGCCTGCAAGATGACTTGGCGCGCCAACAGGCTTTGGCGGCCAGAGCCAGCAGCGAGCAGAAAGTACAGGTTCAAGCCCCTCCAGCAAGACCGGCAGCCCCTTATGACGAAGCGGCCCGCTCTTTCATGCGCCATGCGCAATGGCCTTGGCCAACAGCACTGGCGGCGCTAGAGGGCAACCTGACGGCAGGTGTCACCCTCAGCGCCCTGGAACTCTCAGCCACAGACGGTTTGGTCAGGCTGGAGGTGCGAGCCCCCAGCTACGACCTCTTGTTGCGTTGGCTTCAAGAACAAAACCTTCAGAGCGAAGGTCTGAACCCCGCCTGTTGGCAATGGACGCTGACGGAAGCCACCTACCAACCAGGGGGAGAGATTTGGGCGAGGGTGCAGGGGCGGTGCGCAAGCCAGGATCTATGAAATCAGGGCATCGTGACGTAAGTGATGGTGCATTCAGAAGTGCCCGGCAACAACCGAATATTCACGTTACGCGAAGACAGTTGGGCTGCGAGCAATGTCGAATAAATCACTTTGAAGTTCGGTAGAGTGCCTGGGAGCTTCAAGAGGCTGCCACCCGGAGGCACGCAGGTGAGGCTAGACACACTGCTGTTGACCCCGACATACGCATCGGTGCCGTCGACATACAGCAAAGTCGTTTTGACATCGGTACACGCACCGGGATCGGTTTGGGAGTTGCTGGCGCATGCTGCCTCCACGTTGGTACTCACAGCTAGTCCTGCGACGACGATGGCAGCAGCAAGGTCGTGAAAATGACTGATCGGCAAGGCACTCTCCTCAGTTTGATAGCTTGATCCCGGAGTCTAGTGGCGCGACTTGCGTTGTGGGCGAGGTACTTTCCTTAGGCAGGTTCAGCCGGCGGCTTCGATCGCCTCGATCTCGCCGGTCAGCTCCAGCCAACGCTCCTCCAACATCGCCACTTCGGCGGCGATGTGGTTGAGGCGGCGGCCGGCCTCGGCCATGTCGGGGCCACTGAGGGCCCCGGCCACGATCTGCGCTTCAATGTCACTGCGCTCTTGGCCTAGCTTTTCCATGCGCTGGTCCACCGTGCTCAGCTCATTGCGCAGGGGTCGGGTCTTGGCCGCCAGTTGCTGGCGGGCGGCGGCCGAGGCCTTGCGGTCCGCGTTGCGCGGTGCGGGGGCGGCTGCAGGCGCTGCGGCAGCCACGGGTGCCGCTGCAGGGGCCGGCTTGGCAGCAGCAGCGGCTGCCTTCTTGGCGCCTTTGCCATTGGCCTCGTTCAGAGCGCGTTGGGCCTCGCGGCTGCGCTCGACCAGCCACTTTTGATAGTCGTCCAAGTCGCCATCAAAGGGCTTGAGCGCGCCATCGGCCACCAGCCAAAACTCGTCGCAGGTCTCGCGCAGCAAGGCCCGGTCGTGGCTGACCAGCATCACCGTGCCCTCAAACTCATTGAGCGCCATAGAGAGCGCTTCACGCGTGGTCAGGTCCAGGTGGTTGGTCGGCTCGTCCAGCAACAGCAGGTTGGGGCGCTGCCACACCAAGCTGCCCAGCACCAAGCGTGCTTTCTCGCCGCCCGACAAGGTGCCGATGACCTGGTGCACCATCTCATCCACAAAGCGGAACTGGCCCAAGAAGTTGCGCAGCTCTTGCTCGCGTGCGTCCATGCCAAGGGTCTTGGCCAGGCGGGTCATGTGCTGCAGCGGAGTGTCGTCGGCATGCAGCAAGTCCATCTCCTGCTGCGCAAAATAACCAATGGATAAGCCCTTGCCCTCGGTCATGGTGCCCGCCAGGGCCGGGTGCATGCGCGCGATGGTTTTGACCACCGTGGACTTGCCTTGGCCGTTGGCGCCCAAGATGCCGATGCGCTGGCCGGCCAGCACGGTGCGGTTGATGTTGTGAACAATGGGCTTGTCGCTGCCGTCTGGGTTGGCCTTGGCATACCCGGAAATGACATCGCTCATCGCCAGCATGGGGTTGGGCAGGCTTTGCGGTTCGCGGAACTCAAAGGTGAAGTCGCTGGCCGTGAGCACCGGCGCCAGCTTTTCCATCCGGGCCAAGGCCTTGACCCGGCTCTGCGCCTGCTTGGCCTTGGTGGCCTTGGCCTTGAAGCGGTCGATGAAGTGCTGCAGGTGGGCAATGCGCTCTTGCTGCTTGGCGAAGGCGGCGGCTTGGTGCTCCATGCGCTCGGCGCGCAGTTCCTCAAAGGTCGTGTAGTTGCCGCCGTAGCGCGTCAGCTTGGCGTCTTCAAGGTGCAGGGTGACCCGGGTGATGGCATCCAAAAACTCGCGGTCATGGCTGATCACCAAGAGCGTGCCCACATAGCGGCTGAGCCAGTTTTCCAGCCACACCAGGGCGTCCAAGTCCAAGTGGTTGGTCGGCTCGTCCAGCAGCATCAAATCGGCCGGGCACATCAGCGCGCGGGCCAGTTGCAAGCGCATGCGCCAACCGCCCGAGAAGCTGTTGACCGGGGCTTCCAACTGTTCGCTCTTGAAGCCCAAGCCCATCAGCAAGGCCTGGGCGCGGGCCCGGGCGTCAAAGCTGCCGGCTTCTTCCAGCGCCACATAGGCTTCAGCCATGGCATTGCCGTCATCGGCGGCCAGGGCCGCATCCAGCGCGGCCTGGGCGCGCATCAGCGGCATATCGCCTTGCAACACAAACTCGGTGGCCGAGTCCTCGGTTTCAGGCATGGCCTGCGCCACTTCGGTCAACTGCCACTTGGGCGGCATTTCAAAGTCGCCGCCGTCGGCCTGCAGCCGCCCTGCCAGCAGCGAAAACAAGCTGGACTTGCCCGCGCCGTTGCGGCCAATCAGGCCCACCTTTTCGCCAGGGTTGAGGGTGACAGAGGCGCTGTCCAACACCACTTTGGTGCCGCGGCGCAGGGTCAGATTGCGAAGGGTGATCATGCCGAAGAGTTCAGGAGCGAATGCAGCCAGACAGGTGCTGGTGCACCGAAGCAAGCGGGTTGGGAAGAGGGCCGCGTCAGGCACCCCGCGCGGTGAGCTTGTCGGCGGTGAAGCCAGTGGCCCCGAGGCCAAGCGTGGCGTGGGGCAAGCTGGGGCGGATTATCGGCTATCGTGGCCGCACGACGCGCAGACCGAAAAGGACGCAAGCTGCGGACTGCGCAATTTCAAGCCACGGACGAGGACCTTGCCATGTCTGCCACCCACTCTGAGCGGCCCCGCCTTGCAGCGTTGTGCGACGAGGAAGTGGCCCGAGCCTTGCCAGCGCTGCCCGATTGGCGCGTGGTCACGCTCGGCCCTTGTGGCTCTTCTGGCTCTGATGCGAGTGGGGCGCCCGCGCGGCAAGGCCTGCAGAGGTCTTGGCGCTTTGCCAGCTTTCCGGAGGCGATGGCTTTTTTGCAGACTTTGGTGGAGCCCTTGGAGGCCCTGAACCACCATCCTCGCATCGAGAGCAACTGGCGTGAGTTGACCCTGACGTTCACGACCTGGGATGCCGGCCAAAGGCTCACTGCCTTAGACATGGAGGCTGCCTTGGCCGTGGAAGCGCTCTATCTCAGCAGCGCCTCTCGCTCCACCAACAGCACCTGATCATCCCCCGCGCTGGTGCTGAGCCACATCACGTCGAGCGTGGGGAATGCCGCTTCAAAGAACGGCCGCTCGTGGCCGATCTCCAGCACCAGTACGCCGTGCTCGCTGAGGTGCTGGGGCGCTTGGGCCAAAAGGTGGCGGATGAAGTCCATGCCGTCATCGCCGCCGGCCAGGGCCAACTCGGGCTCGGCCCGGTATTCGGCGGGCAGCGCAGCCATGGAGGCGCTGTTGACGTAAGGGGGGTTGCAGAGGATGAGGTCGAAGACCGCGTCACCCACGGCCGCGAGGCCATCACCTTGGGCCAAGCGGATGCGATCGCTTAAACCATGGCGCTGCACATTCAAGGCGGCGACGGCCAGGGCGTCGGCGGAGAGATCGGCGCCGGTCACCTGGACATCCGGCCAGGCCATGGCCGAGAGCACGGCCAGGCTGCCGTTGCCGGTGCAGAGGTCCAGCACCTGCTGGGTGTGTTCACCGAGGAAGGTGTCGATGCTGCCCTCGGCCAAGCATTCGGCGATCAAAGATCGCGGCACGATCACGCGTTCATCCACCGTGAAGGGCACGCCTTGCAGCCAGGCCTCGCCCGTCAGGTAAGCGGCGGGCTTGCGCGTGCTGATGCGCTGGCTCACCAGGTCGCTGACGCGCTGCTGGTCTGCGGTATTCACGGTGCTGTCAGCCACATCATCCAAGGCGTCGAGCGGGTGTTGCAGCGCCCACAGCACCAACCAGGCCGCCTCGTCAAAGGCATTGGTGGTGCCGTGGCCAAATGAAACGCCCGCCTCGGTGAGGCGGGCGGCTTGGGTGTTGATCAACTCGATCACCGTCATGGGGATGCTTTCATCGCGGGCTCAGCAGCGCTTCAAGCGTGCGGCGGTAAATGTTCTTGAGCGGCTCGATGGCGTCCACCGCCACATGCTCGTCGATCTTGTGGATGGTGGCGTTCACCGGCCCAAACTCCACCACCTGGGGGCAGACCTTGGCGATGAAGCGGCCATCGGACGTACCACCCGTGGTGGAGAGTTCGGTCTGCAGGCCGGTCTCGGCGCGGATGGCCTCGCTCAAGGCCGTGACCAAGCTGCCCACCGGGGTGAGGAAGGGCTCGCCGCCCAGCACCCAATCGACCCGCCATTGCAACTGGTGCCTGTCCAGCACCCGCGCCACACGGTCCTTCAAGCCCTGCGGGGTGGAGGCGGTGGAGAAGCGGAAGTTGAAGTCCACTACCAGCTCACCGGGGATCACATTGGTGGCACCGGTGCCAGCGTGGATGTTGGAGATTTGCCAGGTGGTGGGCGGGAAGTACTCGTTGCCCTCGTCCCAAGCGATGGCCGCCAACTCGGCCAAGGCCGGGGCTGCCAGGTGCACTGGGTTCTTGGCCAACTGGGGGTAGGCCACATGCCCTTGCACGCCGGTGACGGTGAGCTTGCCCGAGAGCGAGCCGCGGCGCCCGTTCTTGATGACATCGCCCAAGCTGTTGACCGAGGTCGGCTCGCCGACGATGCAGGCATCGAGCTTCTCGCCCCGCGCTTGCAGGTGTTGCACGACCTTGACCGTGCCATCGACGGAAGGGCCTTCTTCGTCACTGGTCAGCAAAAAAGCAATGCGGCCGGTGTGCTGAGGGACGGCACGCACAAACTCCTCGGCAGCCACCACCATGGCGGCGACCGAGGTCTTCATGTCGGCGGCTCCACGGCCGTAGAGCTTGCCGTCGCGGTAGGTGGGCACAAAGGGCTCGCTGTGCCATTGGGCCAGCGGGCCGGTAGGCACCACATCCGTATGGCCGGCGAAGACAACTGTGGGCCCCGCCACACCCGAGTCATGGACGGCCCACAGGTTGTCCACCCGGAAGGTGTCCGGCCCGAAGGGCAGGTGTTCGCAGACAAAGCCCAGGGCGGAGAGCCGCTGGGCAATCAAGGCTTGACAGCCATGGTCGGCAGGGGTGACGGAAGGGCGGGTGAGCAGGTCTTCGACCAGACGCAGCGTGGCGGTCATGAGTGAGATGCAGCAAGCAGGCTTAGCGTCGGTAAGGCACGGTGCCGGTCTCGGGCACCACATCCAGCGCAATTTCGGTGAAGGATGGGCTCTCCGGCTCCGGCTTGGGCGGCACGATGCGCGAGGTGGGCTGGGCTTCGTTTTGCAGGCGCCACAAGAGATTGGTCGGCGAGTCAGCGTATTGCAGGCCTTCCTCTTGGGAGACCACCTCTTCGTGGATCAGCCGAGCGATGTCTTCTTCAAAGGTCTGCGAGCCTTCGGCCAGCGAGCGCTCCATCGCGTCCCGCACGCCGGCAAAGTCGCCGGCTTCAATCATCTCGGAGACCAGCTTGGAGTTCAGCAGCACTTCCACCGCTGGCACGCGGCCACCCGCCGTGGCCCGCAGCAGACGCTGCGAGACGATGGCTTTGACGGCGGCGCCCAAGTCGGCCAGCAAGGCCGGACGCGCCTCAGGGGTGTAGAACGACAAGATCCGCCCCAGCGCATGGTGGCTGTTGTTGGCGTGCAAGGTCGCCAGCACCAGGTGGCCCGAGAGCGCATACGAGATGGTCTGTGTCATGGTCTCGCGGTCGCGGATCTCACCAATCATGATGCAGTCCGGCGCCTGGCGCAGCGCGTTCTTCAGGGCCACATGCAGGCTTTGGGTGTCGCGGCCCACTTCGCGCTGGTTGACGATGGAGCGCTTGTTGGAGAACAAGAACTCAATCGGCTCTTCAATGGTCAGGATGTGGCCCGAGAGATGCTGATTGCGCCATTCCAGCATCGAGGCCATGGTGGTGCTCTTGCCGGTGCCGGTGGCGCCCACCATCAAGATCAAGCCGCGCTTTTCCAAAGCCAGGTTGGAGAGAATGGCCGGCAGGTGCAGGGTGTCGATGGACGGGATACGCACCGGGATGCAGCGAATCACCGCGGCCACCGACGCCCGCTGCTTGAAGGCCGAGAGCCGGAAGCTGCCGACCTTTTGGATGCCGAAGCCCATGTTCAGCTCACCCTCTTGATCCAGCTCTTCCAGCTGCAGGGGCGTGAGGATCTCGGCCAACATGGTCCGCGGGTCTTGCGGGGCCAGCACATGGTCGGTGACGGGCAACAATTGCCCGTTGATCTTCAGCATCACCGGCGCATTGGCCGAGAGATACATGTCCGAAGCGCCTTTTTCGGCCATCAGGTGCAGCACACGTTGCATGTTCATGGCGATGTTCTCCGGGGCTTGTGGAAAAGGGTCAAAAAGGCGCTGGACAGCAGGCGCTTAGTCGCGCAGCAGCTCGTTGATGCTGGTCTTGGAGCGGGTCTGTGCATCCACGCGCTTGACGATGATGGCAGCGTACATGCTGTAGTTGGCACCGTTGGCAGCCTTCTTGGGCAAATTGCCGCTGACCACCACCGAGCCGCTGGGGACGCGGCCGTAGCTGATCTCGCCGGTGGCGCGGTCGAAGATGGGGGTGGATTGGCCAATGTAGACGCCCATGCCCAGCACCGAGTGCTCTTCAACGATCACGCCTTCCACCACTTCCGAGCGTGCGCCGATGAAGCAGTTGTCTTCGATGATGGTCGGGTTGGCTTGCAGCGGCTCAAGCACGCCGCCAATTCCGACCCCGCCCGAGAGGTGCACGTTCTTGCCAATCTGGGCGCAAGAGCCGACGGTGGCCCAGGTGTCCACCATGGTGCCTTCGTCCACATACGCACCGATGTTCACATAGCTGGGCATCAGCACCGCACCCTTGGCGATATAGCTGCCACGGCGGGCCACGGCCGGGGGCACCACGCGCACGCCGGCGGCGGCGACGTCCGACTCCTTCATGTGCGAGAACTTGGTGTCGACCTTGTCGAAATAGGTCAGGTCGCCCGAGCGCATGACCTTGTTGTCGTTCAGGCGGAAGGACAGCAGCACGGCCTTCTTGATCCACTGGTGCACCGTCCACTGGCCCACGCCCTCGCGGGTGGCCACGCGCAGGCGGCCGGCGTTCAGGTCCGCGATGACTTGGTTCACCGCCTCACGCACCTCACCATGGGTGCTGGCGTTGATGGTGGTGCGCGACTCCCAGGCGGTGTCGATCAGGGCTTGCAGAGGATGGGTCATGGTCGTGTGGGGAAGGGAGAGCAGAAAAAGAGGAGGTTCGCGGCGCGGCCATCAAGCGGCGCAGCGAGCCGCATAGTCTTGTGTGAAGCGCACCATGCGTTCAGCGGCTTCGCGGCATTCATCGATCTCAGCCACCAAAGCCAAGCGGATACGCCCGGCACCAGGGTTGAGGCCATGGGCCTCGCGGGCCAGCAGGCTGCCGGGTAACACCGCGACATTGTATTGAGCCAGCAACTCCAGGCTGTAGCGCACATCATCCCCGCCGGGCACGCCGGCCCAGAGGTAGAAGGCCGCATCGGGCAGGGCCACGTCCAGCACTTGGGCCAGCATCGGCGTGACCTGGACAAACTTGGTGGCGTAGGCGGCGCGGTTGGCCACCACATGGGCCTCGTCGCGCCAAGCCGCCACGCTGGCCATTTGCACGGTCTTGCTCATGGCGCTGCCGTGATAAGTGCGATAGAGCAAAAAGGCTTTGAGGATGTCGGCATCACCCGCCACAAAGCCCGAGCGCAGGCCTGGCACATTGCTGCGCTTGGAGAGGCTGGTCAATACCACCAGGCGTTTGAAGTCATCGCGGCCCAAGGCCTTGGCCGCAGCCAGCGCGCCCAGTGGCGGCTCATCTCCAAAGTAGATCTCGGAATAGCACTCGTCCGAGGCGATCACAAAGCCATGGCGGTCGCTCAGCTCAAACAGGGTTTTCCACTCCGACAGCGGCATCACCGCGCCAGTAGGGTTGCCAGGCGAGCAGGCATAGACCAACTGCGTGCGGGCCCAGGTGGCCTTATCCACCTGGCTCCAGTCGCAGGCAAAGTTGCGTTTCGGGTCTGAGTTCGCAAACGCCACTTGGGCGCCGGCCAGCAAGGCCGCGCCTTCGTAGATCTGGTAGAACGGGTTGGGGCACAGCACGGTGGCCCCAGGCTGGCTGGCGTCGATCACCGTTTGCGCCAATGAAAACAGCGCTTCCCGCGAGCCCTGCACCGGCAAGACTTGGGTCTTGGGGTCCAGCTTGACCCCATAGCGGCTCTGCACCCAATCGGCACAGGCCTCGCGCAGCACGGGCTCGCCTGCCGTGGCAGGGTAGTTAGACAAACCAGGCAGGGCGGTGATCAGCGCCTGCTCCACCAAGGCCGGTGCCGGATGGCGGGGCTCGCCCAAGCCCAAACTGATGGGCTTGTAGGCCGGGTTGGGAGTGATGTCGCGGGTCAGCGCACGCAGGCGCTCAAAGGGGTAGGCGTTCAGCTGGCCGAGCAGGGGATTCATGGTGGCGGGATTATCCGACACCCATCCGGTTTCTCTGGCCTATGGCTGCATGAATTGCCCACTGCCGCGGCCAGCAATGCGGCATGATGCGCAGATGAACCCTTTCACGCACTGGCCGAGACCCGGCATCGTTGCTCGGTCCCGCCCATCGCGTCTGTGGGGCCTGGGCCTGTTGGGCCTGATCGCAGCGCTCGGCCAAGCCCCCTTGGCACAGGCAGCCCAGCCCAAACCGGCAGCCCCCGCGCCCACCGGTCCAGAGCGCTGCGAGGCCAGCGGCGGCCGCGCCGTGATCTGGAGCTTGCGCACGCCCCTCAAAGAGCCAGCCCGCGCTCAGTTTGACCAACGCGGTCGCCTGCCGGCGTGCGAGTGGCGCGCGGCCGATGGCTCCAAGCTGGGGTTGTCGATGCGCACCTTGGCGGCTGTTCAAGCGTCACAAGCGGTGAAGGCTTGGCTCAAGCCGGTGGCCTTCGATGCCAAGGGTGGGGGCAGCCCCGCCGCGCATTACTGCGTCCAGATCGGTGGCACCAGCACCACCATTGTTCATTGGGGCGCGCGGGGCGCGGCCGCCGGTGAGATGGGCCTGTGCCTGTTTGCCGACGGCTCTGCCATCGACGACTGGGCCTTGTTCTACAAACAAGGCGGCGACTTGCGCGGCAAGGACCTTGCCACCTTGTGGCCTGAAAAGTCTTAGGGCGGAGCTGTAGAAGCCCCCGTAGAGGCGCGCGCCTCGATGGCTGCGAGGGGCTTTTCAGCGTTGCCCTAGAGCTTGCCCACGCAGCCCGGGGCGCCACAGCGGCAAGTCAGCCGGCCTTCGTGGTGGGTTTCACCGTAGTTCACGGTGATCTCTTCCTCGGGCGCAATGGGCTTGATGGACCAAAACTCAATCCGGCCATCGCGAATGCTCAGGCGACCATTGGGCTGGCAGGAGTGGTTGGTGAAGCGCATGGGGTCGGTGGAGGCGGCCAGATCAACCGCGGTCTTGTGCGAGACCTCGACGATCATGATGCGCTCCAGGGTGGCGGCGCGGCGGCGGCCTTCGGCCACGCTGATGGTCTCGCCGCGCACCTCACCGATCTTGCGGTTCTTGGGCACGGGCTCGGTGGCAAACACCCCAAAGCCGTCGATGGCGCTGCGCCGTACCGTGACCCCGTACTTTTGATAGGGCTGAAGCTCAAACAGCGCACCCATCGTCTAGCCCCGCCCGCTCAGCGCAGGCCGGTGGCGGTGGGCAGGCTGGGCGTGGGCACCACGCTGTCGCCCTTGAAACCCTTTTTGCGGTGCTCGACCACCACATTGGTGTAGATGCCGCCGCGCACATACCAACGCGCGGTGATGCGGGCATAGCGCGGCTGAGTGGTGGCCACGATCTTGCCCAAGATGTCGTTGGTGACCTTTTCGTGGAAAGCGCCTTCGTCGCGGAAGCTCCACATATACATCTTCAGGCTCTTCAGCTCCACACAGAGCTTGTCGGCCACCATGTCAATGGTGAAGTGCGCAAAGTCGGGCTGGCCGGTCAGCGGGCAGTGGCAGGTGAACTCAGGCACCTGGAACTGGATCAGATAGTCGCGCTCGGGCGCGGGGTTCGGAAAGACATGCAGCTCTTTGGAGGGGCGGCTCGGCGGGTTCACCGGCATCTCACGTTGGGCGGGGGCGGCAGCAGTTTTGGTCTTGGGGGCGCGGGCCATGTCTTGAGCTTGCGAATGCAGAGGGAAGAGGGGGTGGGCGCGATGGTATCATCCTTGGCTGACGTGTGTGTCGCCGACGAGGCGATTTCTGCATACAAATCAATGACTTAGAGCCGAGATGGCGGGCCTGCCCAGGGAGGCGGCCCTTGCTGGACTCGTGCCACTCAGGTTTTCATGCGGCTCAATCAAATCAAGCTCTCGGGCTTCAAGTCCTTCGCCGAACCCACCACGTTCCAACTGCCGGGGCAGCGGGTGGGGGTGGTCGGCCCCAACGGTTGCGGCAAGTCCAACATCATGGACGCGGTGCGCTGGGTGTTGGGCGAGTCCAAGGCCAGTGAGCTGCGCGGCGAGTCCATGCAGGACGTGATCTTCAATGGCTCCGGCAACCGCAAACCCGCCAGCCGCGCCAGCGTGGAGCTGGTGTTCAGCAATGAAGACGGCCGCGCGGGCGGCAGCTGGAACCAGTACGCTGAGATTGCCGTGAAGCGCGTGCTGACGCGAGACGGCACCAGCAGCTACTTCATCAACAACCAGCCCGTGCGTCGCCGTGACGTGCAGGATGTGTTCTTGGGCACCGGCTTGGGGCCACGCGCCTACGCCATCATCGGCCAGGGCACCATCAGCCGCATCATCGAGTCCAAGCCCGAAGAGCTGCGTTTGTTCCTGGAAGAAGCCGCCGGCGTCTCCAAGTACAAAGAGCGCCGCCGCGAGACGGAAAACCGCCTGCGCGACACCCGCGACAACCTCACCCGCGTGGAAGACATCCTGCGCGAGCTCAACGCCAATCTTGAGAAGCTGGAGCGCCAGGCCGAGGTGGCCAGCCAATACCGCAGCCTGCAAGACGCGGGCACGCTCAAGCTGCACCAGCTTTGGTTCTTGAAGCACCGAGATGCGACGAGCGAGGGCGAGCGTGTCCGCTTGGCGCACCTCGAGGCCACGAATGCCCTGGAAGCCCGCTTGGCCGAGCTGCGCCATGTCGAGGCAGAGCTGGAAACCGTGCGCCAAGCCCACTATGCGGCGTCTGATGCGCTGCACTTGCGCCAAGGCGATTTAGCGCAGGCGCAGTTGGAGGTCTCTCGCCTCGAAGAGCGCATCCGCTATGTGGTGGAAGGCCGGCAGCGCGCCGAGGCCCGCTTGGCTGAGCTGCAGTTGCAGAACAACCAATGGGCCGACCGCAGCGCGCAGGCCCAAGGCGAGCTGGAGAGCATTGCCGAGCAGATGGCCACGGCCGATGAACGCTCGGAATTGCTGGCCGCCCAGGCCGAAGAGCAGGGCATGCAGCTGCCCAACCAGGAAGACGCGGTGCGCGCCGCCCAGGCGCGCGCCAATGAGCAGCGCGCCCAAGTGGCGGTGGTGCAGCAGCAGATCCAGGTGCTGGCGGTGGAGAGCCGCAATGTGGAAGAGCAAAGCCGCAGCCTGCGCACGCGCCGTGAGCGGCTGGCGGCAGAGCGCAGCGGCTTGGCCGCCCCCGACACCGAGCGCCTGAGCGCGCTGCGGGCCGAGGGCCAAATGGCCGATGAGCTGCTGGCCGAGGCGGAAGGCCGCTTGGGCCAACTCAGCGATGAAGTCCCGCAGCTCGATGAGCAGCGTCGCCAGCGGCAGGTGGCCGTCAGCCAAGAGTCGGCCAAGCAGTCGGACCTCAGTGCTCGCCTTGAAGCCCTGCGTGCCCTGCAAGAAAAGGTGCAGACCGAAGGCAAGCTCAAGCCTTGGCTGGCCAAACATGGCCTCGACACCCTGCCGGGTTTGTGGACCCATATTCACATTGAGCAGGGCTGGGAAGTGGCCTTGGAATCCGCCCTGCGCGAGCGCATGAATGCGCTGGCGGTGGGGCGGCTGGACATCGTGCGGGCCTTTGCGGCCGATGCGCCGCCGGCCAAGCTGGCCTTCTATTCTCTGCCGCAGGCGGCCGTCGCTGACACGCACCAGACCCTGCCTCGCCTCTCGGATTTGCTGCGTTTGCACGACGCCGGTCTCAAAGGCTTGCTGACCGATTGGCTGGAGGGCGTCTACACCGCCAGCAATCTCGATGAGGCGCTGGCCCAGCGCAGCCGCCTGACCCATGGCGAGGTCATCATGACCCGCGAAGGCCATGCGGTGTCGCAGTTTGCGGTGAGCTTTTATGCGCCCGACTCCGAGCAAGCCGGCATGTTGGGCCGCGCGCAGGAGATCGAAAACCTCGACAAGCAACTGCGGGCCCAAGCCCTGATTGCCGAAGACAGCCGCGTGGCCTTGGTGCGGGCCGAGGCCGCCTACACCGAGGCTTCGCAGCGCCTGGGCGTGGCGCGCCGCGAAGCTGCCGAGGCCCAAACCCGCGCGCATCAGTTGCAAGTGCAGGTCTTGCAGCTCAGCCAGCAGGCCGAGGCGGCCAGCAGCCGCCGGGGCCAACTGGATGATGAAATCTTCGAGATCGACGCCCAGATGGAAGAGCTGGCCGAGCGCCGCATGACTGGCGAGGCCCGCTTTGAAGAGCTGGACATGCAGCTGGCGACCACCCAAGAGCGGCACGCGGACCTGGAAGAAGCGGTGATCCAGGCCGAGCGCAAGCTGGCCGAAGCGCGAGAGCAGCTGCGCACCTTGGAGCGGCAAGCCCAGGAGTCGCAGTTCCAGGCCCGCGCTTTGGTGGCGCGGCAAGCAGAGTTGCAGCGCGCGATCGAAACCGCTGAGCTGCAAATGCGCGCCAACCAACAATCGGGCGAGCAACTGCAGCTGGAGCTGGGCAGCTTCAACGACCAAGCCGCTCAAGCCGGCCTGCAAGACGCGCTGGCGCTGAAGGTCGAGAAAGAGCAAGCCCTGGCTGCCACGCGCAGCGAGTACGACGACCTTTCTGCACGGCTCAAGGCCGCTGACGAGCAGCGCTTGGCCTTTGAGCGCAGCCTGGAGCCGCTGCGCGAGCAGCTCACCAAGCTGCAGTTGGAGCAGCAAGCGGCGCAGCTGGGCGGGGCGCAGTACCTGGAGCAACTCACGGCCGCCGAGGTCGACCTGGAGGCTTTGGCCAAGAGCATCGAAGACAGCGGCGTCAAGCTTTGGGGCTTGCAGGGCGAGATCGACCGCATCAACCGTGAGATCGCTTCGCTGGGGGCTGTCAACCTGGCCGCGCTGGATGAGTTGACCGCCGCTCGCGAGCGCAAGACCTTCCTCGACTCGCAAAACGCCGACCTGACCGACGCCATCAACACGCTGGAAGACGCGATCCACAAGATCGACCTGGAAACCCGCGACCTGCTGATGAACACCTTCAACCAGGTCAACCAAGGCTTTGGCGCCATGTTCCCCAAGCTCTTCGGCGGTGGGCAAGCCAAGCTGATGATGACCGGCGACGAGGTGCTGGACGCCGGCGTGCAGGTGATTGCGCAGCCGCCGGGCAAGAAGAACTCCACCATCCACCTGCTCTCCGGCGGCGAAAAGGCCTTGACGGCCATCGCCCTGGTGTTTGCGATCTTCTTGCTCAACCCGGCCCCCTTCTGTTTGCTGGACGAAGTGGACGCGCCGCTGGACGACGCCAACACCGAACGCTATGCCCGCCTGGTGGCCGAGATGTCGGCCGGCACGCAGTTCCTCTTCATCTCGCACAACAAGATCGCGATGGAAATGGCCGAGCAACTCATCGGCGTGACCATGCAAGAGCAGGGCGTCTCCCGCATCGTGGCTGTGGACATGGATGCGGCCGTGGGCTTGATGGAAGCGGGCTGAGGTAGGCTCTTGATTCAGACACACAAAAACTGACGAGATTGGCATGACCCTCACCGTCGCACTGGCCATGTTGGCTGGCTTGGTTCTTTTGGCTGTGGTGGTGCACAGCGCCTGGACCGCTCGAAAGAACGGGCCACGCCTGCCGCAACCTCAGACGGGCGAAGCGCCCCGCCTGGAGCCCACGCTCACGGGCTTGGGCGACGACGCAGCCTTGGAGCAGGCCGCCGCCTTGCCCGACCTGCCGCTGCGGCACATGGCCGTCACCCGGCGCGCTGCACGCATCGATGCGCTGATCGACGCCATTGCCACGCTGACCCCGGAGCACCCCATCAGCGGTGACATGGTCTTGACCCACCTGCCGCCCACCCGCCGTGCCGGTGGCAAGCCCTTCCACATTGAAGGCCTGAATGCCGAAACCGGCGAGTGGGAGTTCCCCAGGGCCGGCCAGCGCTATGGCGAGTTTCAAGCGGGCTTGCAAATGGCCAACCGCCTGGGCGCGGTCAACGAGATCGAGTACTCCGAGTTCGTGCAAAAGATCCAAGCCTTTGCCGACGCCATCGGCGCCGGTGCGGACTTCCCCGACATGCTGGATGTGGTGGCCCGCGCCCGCGAGCTGGATGCCTTTTCCAGCCAGCACGATGCCCAGCTAGGGGCGGTGCTGGTCTCCAACTCGGTGGCTTGGAGTGTGGGTTATATCCAGCAGTGCGCGGGCCGTCACGGCTTCGTCCCCGGCTCGGTGCCTGGCCGTTTGGTGATGCCCTCCGCTGAGGAAGGCGCGCCCCCGATGCTGGTCTTGAGCTTCGACCACAACGCCGCCCTGGCCGACGACCCTGGCCACGCCGCGCTGCGCGAGCTGACGCTAAGCCTCGACGTGCCCCAAACCCCCGAGAGCGCTGAGCCCTTTGCCGCTTGGCATGAGTCTGCCCGTCGCTTGGCTGATGACCTGGACGCCACCTTGGTGGACGACGAAGCCCAGCCCATCACCCTGCATGCCTTTGCCGCCATTGGCCAAGAGATGCAACGCCTCTACCGCGCATTGGAGTCGCGTGACTTGGCGGCGGGCAGCACGGCAGCACGGCGCTTGTTCAGCTGAGCGATACCCAGGCCCGTGCCCTTGGGGCTCGGCAAGCCCAGCCCCGACGTGATGGAAGTCGCGTGCCCTTCGTCCCACCGCGTTCCGCCTGAGAGACAAGGCCAGCATCTGATGCAATGATAGTGGGCTGCCCCTTTGAGTGGATGTGTTGGGGCGCGGGGCGTTGGGATGCGAGAGTCGAAGTTCAAACAATTGGTCACCGAGTACGACCACCGTGCGCGCCACGCGCCGGGTCGCTTCACGGCAGTGACGGCGCTGTGGGCCGTGCTGGGCCAGTTCGCCATCTTGGCCCTGCTGCTGTTGGCCATGGTGGGCTTGGCCTTTGCGGTCGGCCATTTGCTCAATGAGCCCTTTCAGTTCTCCGCCTTGCTGTGGGCGTTGGGCTTTGCGTCCTTGCTGTGGTCCACCTTGGCGGCCTTGTGGCTGCGGCAGCAGCCCTTGCCCGGCCGGGTATTGAAGCGCAGCGATGCCCCCAAGCTGTTTGACCTGATCGACAAGGTCCATCAACGCTGCCATGTGCCCAGCCCTGATGTGGTGGTGCTGGACACCGAGCTCAACGCTGCCATCTTGCAGCAGCCTCGCCTGGGTTTGCTGGGCTGGCACCGCAATGTGCTGGTGCTGGGCCTGCCCCTGCTGATGGCCTTGGATGTGAAGCAGCTTGCCGCGGTGGTGGCCCACGAGTGCGGCCACTTGCGTGGCAGCCACGGCAAGCTGGGCGCTTGGATCTATCGCACCCGCCGCAGCTGGTTCCGGCTGGCGGAGTCTCGGGCGGATGCCGGTGGCGGCATGTGGCTGGGCGATGCAGCTCTGCAACTGTTTTTCGAGGTGTTCTTCCCCCGCTTCAATGCACGGGCTTTTGTGCTGTCGCGCCAGCAAGAGGTGGAGGCCGATGTGCTGGCCCGCGTCGCGATGGGCCCCAAGCCGGTGGCCGAAGGCCTGATGATCATGGCGGTGCAGCAGCGCTATCTGGATGAGGTCTTCTGGCCCCGCATGTTGCGCCCCGCGCACACCGAGCCCGTGCCTACCGGCCGCCCCTTCCGGGACATGCGGCTGCAGATGCGCGAGGCCTTTGTACACCCCAAGGCCGAGCACTGGCTGCGTGATGCTTTGCGCCGCGTGCCCGCCCCGGGCGACACCCACCCCTCGCTGCGCGAGCGTATCCAAGCCACCGAAGCCCCGCCCTTGTTGCCGGCCCGGCCGCTGCACTGTGCCGCAGACGCCCTGTGTGCCAAGGCCTTGCCCAAGTGGCTGCATTGGGCGGATGAGCAATGGCGCAAGGATGTCGAGATCACCTGGGCCACCCGCTACCGCCTGGCTCGCCGAGATGCCGCCTTGCTGCAAGACCTGGCCCAAGAAGAGGCCCATGGCCCAGGATTGGCTCCCCCGGATCTGCTGCTGTGGGCACGCACCGCTTGGCGCCTGGAGGGCCGCGGGTCTGCGCGCCTGCCGCTGGAGCGGCTGTTGCGCCAGCATCCCCAAGAAGGCGAGCCCCGTTACCTGATGGCTTGCCTGGAGCTGGATGAGGCCAGCGACCCCACCAGCCTTCAAAGCCGCACCGCCATGCGCGAATCGGGTTTGGCCCGGCTGGAAGCCTTGGCCCAGCAAGGCCATTCGGAATGGGCCGTGGCGGCGGCACGGCGCTTGGAAGAGGCCTACGAGGCCGGCGAAGACTTTGCGGCCCTGGCCGACTTGCGCTCGGTGCGCAAAGCGCTGGAAGCGCAGGACCAACAAGCCCTGGAAGCCTTGTACGAGTTTGGTGGCCGGGTGGAGCTGAGCGTGCCGGCGTTCAGCGCCCGAGTGATGCGCCCGATCCTGGATGTGCTGCGCCGCGAGCCAGCGGTCGGGCGCGCGTTTTTCTTGAAGCGCACGGTCAGCCAAGCTGCGGGCTGGTCCCTCTACCTGCTGGTGGTGGAGCGCAAGCCGGGCGTGCCGCAGCCCGACCCCCAGCACTGGTGGCAAGCCCTGGACGAGCAGATTGACATGCCCCTGCGCCTGATGGTGGTGGACCTGGAGCACCCCCACTGGGCCAGCCCGGCGCGCCAGCCGCTGGTGGAGCACCTCAAGCGCATTGAGGGAGCCTGCATCTACAGCGGCCGCAGCCTCTGATTCCATTTCTAAATCATCCGCGCCTCTACACTGGGCGGATGTCTGACCTGTTTTCTACCCACGCGCCCCCAGAGGCCCAGCAGCGTGCCGCAGAGCTGCGCGCTCAACTGCAGCATCACGCCCACCAGTACTATGTGCTGGACGCGCCCAGCATCCCCGACGCCGAGTACGACCGCCTCTTCCAAGCCCTGCAAGCGCTGGAGGCGCAGTACCCCGAGCTGCTGACTCCCGACTCGCCGACCCAGCGCGTCATCGGCAAGGTGCTGGAGGGTTTTGCCAGCGTGCGCCATGCGGTGCCCATGCTCAGCATCCGCACCGAAACCGACACCACGGCGGGCGGTGCCCAGGCTTTTGACGCCCGCGTGCGGCGAGAGCTGGCGCTGGCTGAAGGTGAGCCCAGCCCCGCCTATGCAGCCGAGCTGAAGTTCGACGGCCTGGCGCTTAACTTGCGTTACGAGCACGGCGTGCTGGTCCAAGCCGCCACGCGGGGTGACGGCGAAAGCGGCGAAGACGTGACCCAAAACATCCGCACCATCGGCCAGATCCCTCTTCGGCTCAAAGGCTGCGAGGCGACGGTGCTGGAAGTGCGCGGCGAGGTCTATATGCGCCGCGACGACTTCGAGGCCTTGAACGAGCGCCAGCGCGGCCTGATTGCCGCAGGCGCCAAGAACGAAAAGACCTTTGTGAACCCGCGCAATGCGGCTGCTGGCGCGGTGCGTCAGTTGGACCCGGCCATTGCCGCCAAGCGCCCGCTGAGCTTTTATGCCTACGGCCTGGGCGAGGTGCAGGGCTGGGCCGTGCCGCCAACCCACAGCGGCCTGCTGGATGCCTTGGCCGCACTGGGCTTGCCGGTGTGCGAACACCGCACCGTGGCGGCCAGTGCGGATGAACTGGTGGCCTTCCACACCCGCATGGGCCAGCAGCGCGATGCGCTGCCCTTTGACATCGACGGCGTGGTCTACAAGGTCAACGAGCGGGCGCTGCAAGAGCGCCTGGGCTTTGTCAGCCGCGAGCCGCGCTGGGCTGTGGCCCACAAATACCCAGCCCAAGAGCAGATGACGCGCCTGCTCGACATCGACATTCAGGTCGGCCGCACCGGCAAGCTCACCCCGGTGGCCAAGCTGGAGCCGGTGTTTGTGGGCGGCACCACCGTCAGCAACGCCACGCTGCACAACGAAGACGAAGCCCGCCGCAAAGACGTGCGCGTGGGCGACACGGTGATCGTGCGCCGCGCGGGCGATGTGATCCCCGAAGTGGTGGGCGTGGTGCTGGAGAAGCGCCCGGCCGAAGTGGGCGACGCCTTCGACCTCTACAAGCGCTTGAGCGGCCAATGCCCCGTCTGCGCCAGCCCCATTGCGCGGGAGGAGGGCGAGGCTGATTGGCGCTGCACCGGTGGCATCACCTGCCCCGCCCAACGCAAACAAGCCCTGCTGCACTTTGCAGGCCGCCGCGCCATGGACATCGAAGGTCTGGGCGACAAGCTGGTGGACCAATTGGTGGATGCCGGCATCGTGCGTACCTTGCCCGACCTCTACAAACTGGGGTTTGTGCACTTGGCCACGCTGGAGCGCATGGGCGAGAAAAGTGCCAACAACCTGGTGGCCGCCATCGAGGCCAGCAAACAAACCACGCTGGGTCGGTTCTTGTTTTCGCTCGGTATCCGCCACGTGGGCGAGACCACCGCCAAAGACACGGCCAAGCACTTTGGCGACATCACCCGCATCATGGACGCCCGCTTGGAAGAACTGCTCGAAGTGCCCGACGTCGGCCCCGTGGTGGCCGCCAGCCTGCGCCAGTTCTTTGACCAGCCCCATCACCGCGAAGTGGTCGAGCAACTCGTCGCCTGCGGTGTCACCTGGCCCGCCATCGAGCCGCAAGCCAGCGACGCCCCCCGGCCTCTGCTGGGCAAGACCCTGGTGCTGACCGGCACCCTGCCCACGCTCAGCCGCGACGAGGCCAAGGCCTTGATCGAAGCGGCGGGCGGCAAGGTCAGCGGTTCGGTCTCCAAAAAGACCAGCTATGTGGTGGCCGGTGAAGAAGCCGGCTCCAAGCTGGACAAAGCCCGCGAGTTGGGTATTGCTGTGTTGGACGAAGCTGGCCTGCAAGCCTTGCTGGCACAGGGCGCAGCAGGGGGTGAGGGTGGCGTCGAGGGCGGCGGTGATGCTGTTGTCAGCGGCTGAGCGGGACAGCATGCCCTGACATCCCCCCAAAGCTGATGATGTTTGAGACTCCATACTGGGTAGTCTGGTAGCCGACGACCATGACACTGGTCATAATCAGATGCAAGAGCAGGAATTAGTCATTGCTTCCTGGTCGAAATTGAAGCACTGCTTGTCGCTGGATATCCTTGGCTCGCTCCCCTCGGTTTCCAGGCAAACCGTTGACGTCGAAGTTGAGGTGCTTCATGTCTGCACTCCAGCACTACCTTGAGCCGAGCATGAACCTAAAGCATCTTTCATTCTTCTCGCTAGTCTTTGCGATCGGTGGCTGTGCGACACCAGGCCCGTATGCTGAAGTGACGGGAGAACGCCTCATTGGATCTGATTTGAATGAGGTGCCAGTCCGAATAGTTGGGGTCAATGGAAGGCTAGACACATCTGGCAGTTCCAGCGTCAGGATTGATCCTGGTAGCAATTTGCTTCTTGTTCAAACGACAAGGAAAGCAGTTCGGCGACCGAGCCCCGATGCGATGCTGCCTCTCAACGCGAAGGGATGCATGCGGTACTACGTAGTTGCGGTACACGAGTCATCGGTGACCGTTGAACCTTGGTCGCTTGAAATTAAAAAAGTTGAGCCCATTGACGAATGCTTAGCAAAGTATCCACCGGGTTTGGCCCCCAAGCAGTAAGCCCTGACGAGATCATTCACCAAACCCTTTCAACCTGACCTGCTCGGCTTTTCGAACCAGTTGTTCCGTAAGAAAGCTCGTTGGTGTTGACCCTGTTCCAAGAACAGAGTGAGATAGGCATGAATACTGTATAAAAATACAGTATTCATGCCCGCTCCCTACGCCGAACTCCACTGCCGCAGCAATTTCAGCTTTCTGGCGGGTGCCTCGCACCCGCAGGAGCTGGTGGCGCGCGCGCAAGGCTTGGGCTATGCCGCGCTGGCGCTGACGGACGAGGGCAGCCTGGGTGGGGTGGTGCGGGCCCATGAAGAGGCCAAGCAGCGCGGGCTGCATCTGGTGGTGGGGGCGCGCATGAGCTTGCTGGCGGCAGCAGCCCCCAAAGGCGGCACAGCGGGGGAGGAGGGCGACGCTGCACCGTGGGCGCGGCTGGTGGTGCTGGTGCAAGAGCGGCGCGGCTATGGCAACTTGGCGCAGTGGATCACGGTGGCGCGGCGCCGTGCGCCCAAGGGGCAGTACTTTGCGTATGGCAGTGACCTGGAGGGCAAGGTGCCGCATTTGCCGCATCTGGCTGGGCTGCCCGGTTGCTTGGCCCTGCTGGTGGTGGAGGTGGGGCCCGGCACCGGCACCGCCCGGCCGCAGCTGCCGAGTTTTGAGGCCGTGTTTGCGCGGGCGCTGTGGCTCAAAACCTGGCTGGGCGACAGGGCGGCGCTGACGGTGGCCAGCACCTTGGGGCCTTGGGACGAGGAGCTGCTGGATTTAACGCAAAAAGTGAGCCAAGCCAGTGGCTTGCCGTGGCTGCCCAGTGGCGATGTGCTGATGCACAGCCGGGCCCGCAAGCCGCTGCAAGATGTGCTGACGGCGACCCGCCTGAACACCACGGTGGCCGCAGCAGGCTGGGCCTTGCAGGCCAATGCCGAGCAGCATTTGCGCAGCCGCCAGCGCTTGGCCGAGCTGTGGCCACCAGACGCCCTGGCGCGCACTGTGGCCTGGGCTGGGCGCTGCGCGTTTTCTCTGGACGAGTTGCGCTATGAATATCCGCAAGAGCTGGTGCCCGAGGGCCACACCCCCACCACCTGGCTGCGGGCGTTGACGGAAGACGGCGTGCGCCGCCGCTTCAGCCAGGGCGAGCCGCCCAAGGTGCGGGCGCAAATTGAGCATGAGCTGGGCTTGATTGCGCAACTGCGCTATGAGCCCTATTTTTTGACCGTGGCTGACATCGTGCACTGGGCGCGCGCCCAAGGCATCTTGTGCCAGGGGCGGGGCAGCGCGGCCAACTCGGTGGTGTGCTTTTGCTTGGGCGTCACCGAGGTGGACCCGGCGCGCATGAGCCTGCTGTTCGAGCGCTTCATCAGTGCCGAGCGCAATGAGCCGCCGGACATTGATGTGGACTTTGAGCACCAGCGCCGCGAAGAGGTCATTCAGTACATCTATCGCAAATACGGCCGCCACCGTGCGGCGCTGACGGGCGTGGTCATCACCTATCGCACGCGCTCGGCGCTGCGCGATGTGGGACGGGCGCTGGGCTTTGACTTGGACCGCATCGACGCGGTGTCGCGCCAGCAGCATGGCATGGTCAGTGGGGTGTTTTCGGCCCAGCGCTTGGCCGAGCATGGCTTTGATGCGGACGCGCCCTTGGTGCACCTGTGGGTGGAGTTGACCCAGCAGCTCAAGGGCTTTCCGCGCCATCTCAGCCAGCACCCCGGTGGGTTTGTGATTGCCAAGGACGACATCGCCCGCCTGGTGCCGGTGGAGAACGCGGCCATGGCCGGGCGCACCGTGATCGAGTGGGACAAAGACGACCTGGATGCGCTGGGCCTGATCAAGGTGGACATCTTGGCGCTGGGCATGTTGAGCGCCATTCGCCGTGGCCTGGACCTGCTGGTGCTCAAAGAGCCCCTGCGCTGGGGCCCGCTATGCCAGCGCAGCGCGCCGGACCGCCCCGACACGCCGCAGGTGCCCCACGCTTTGCCCATGAGTGCCCTGCCTGCGGACGACCCGGCGGTGTACGACATGCTGTGCCGGGGGGAGTCCACCGGGGTCTTTCAGGTGGAGAGCCGGGCGCAGATGAGCATGCTGCCGCGCCTGCAGCCCCGCAAGTTTTACGACCTGGTGATCGAGGTCGCCATCGTGCGGCCCGGGCCCATCCAGGGCGGCATGGTCCACCCCTATCTGAAGCGCCGCAGCGGCGAAGAGCCGGTGAGCTACCCCAGCGACGAGGTCAAGCAGGCCCTCGACCGCACGCTGGGCGTGCCCATCTTCCAAGAGCAGGTGATGCAGTTGGCCATTTTGGCGGCCGACTTCACCCCCGGCGAGGCCGATGCGCTGCGGCGCGGCATGGCCGCCTGGAAGCGCAAGGGCGGGCTGGAGCCTTTTCACGAGAAGCTGGTGGGCCGCATGGTGGCCAAGGGCTATGAGCGCGAGTACGCCGAGGCCATCTTCCGGCAGATCCAGGGCTTTGGTGAATACGGCTTCCCAGAAAGCCATGCGGCCAGCTTTGCGCTCTTGGTCTATGTCAGCGCCTGGCTCAAACACCATCACCCCGACATTTTTCTGGCCGCCTTGCTCAACAGCCAGCCCATGGGTTTTTATGCCCCGGCCCAACTGGTGCGCGACGCCCGCGCCAACGGTGTTGAGGTGCGGCCGGTGGATGTGGGCCAGAGTGACTGGGAGACCACGCTGGAGCCGCGCCCCGAACAGCCTGCCGCCCACGCCGCTCACGCCAGGCACACCGTTCGCCCTGAGCCTGTCGAAGGGGCGTCCACTGCCTCCCGCTCTGTTCGCCCTGAGCTTGTCGAAGGGTCTATAGCCCGCTCCTCCCCCGCCTTGCGCGCGGTGCGCCTGGGCCTGCATCAGGTCTCGGGCCTGCCCGAGGCAGCCGTGCAGCGCCTGGTGGCGGCGCGGCGCGGCCAAGGCCCCTTCAAGGACGTGGCCGACCTGGCCCACCGGGCCGAGTTGGACGCCCGCAGCCTGCAAATGCTGGCCGAGGCCAATGCCCTGCACACCTTGGCGGGCCACCGCCGCCAAGCGGCCTGGGCGGTGACGGGCCTTGACACCCGGCCACCGCCTTTGCTGGCCGAAGCGCAAGCCCGCAGCAGCGCCTCCGTGAGCAGCGCGGAAGAGCCCGCCGCCACCTTGCAGCCCCTGAGCCAAGGCGAAGCCCTGCTGGCCGACTATCGCCGCACCGGCCTGTCGCTGGACAGCCACCCGCTGGCCCTGCTGCGCCCGCAATTGCAGGCCTTCCGAGTGCTGCCCGCCGACACCTTGCGAGACTGCCGCCCCGGCCAGTTGGTGCGCGCCAGCGGCTTGGTCACCCACCGCCAGCGCCCGGCCACCGCCAAGGGCGTGGTGTTTGCGACCCTGGAAGACGACACCGGCACCGTCAACGTCATCGTCTGGCCCCAAGTGGCCGAGGCCCATCGCCGTACCTTGCTGACCGCACGCCTGCTGACCGTCTACGGCATCTGGCAAACCGACGGCGTGGTCACCCACCTCATCGCCCGCCGCTTGGTGGACCACAGCCACTTGCTGCAGGGCTTGCAGCAGCGCAGCAGGGACTTCCGTTGACCCGGACGGCTGTCGATTCGTCGCCACCGCTGTCCATTGGTCGCATGCTGCCCTTGCAGGGTGAGCGCGCTCTCTAGCATCCGCGCCATTCCTCAACGACTTGGAGATTCTCATGGCCTTATCCCTCACCTCCGGTGTTCAACTGGGCTTGGCTGGCGCGCTGTTGTCGGCCTCTGCGGTGCTGGCGCAGTCGATTCAGTTCAGCCCCTCCGACCGGGTGCTGGCCGGGGAGCCGTTTGCAGTGGTGGTCGAGGGCTTGCCGCCCGGTGACGAGGTGACGGTGCAAGCGCGCCGCATGGCGCCCGATTTCACCGGCCAGGTCAAGCCCTATCAGGCGCAGGCGGTGTTCAAGGTCTCGCCCCAAGGGCAGGTGCAGCTGGCCGAGCAGGCGCCGCTGTCGGGCAGCTATGAGGGCGTGGATGGCCGGGGCTTGCTGTGGGCCATGAAGCTCCAAGCTGGGCCAGTAGAAGCCGGGCGCACGCCGGCGCAGACCGAGTACACCGTGCTGCACCAGGGCCGCACCGTGGCCAGTGGCGTGCTGCATCTGCTGCGCAGCCTGCCGGACGTACAGGAGCGGGCGGTGCCCAGCTTTGAAGGCGCCAAGCTGGCCGTCATGCCCGGGTCCACGCGGCGGCCTGCCTTGATTTTGCTGGGCGGCTCAGAGGGCGGCTCGCTGGTCACCCGCGATGCGGCGGTCTGGGCCTCGCGGGGCTATGCGGTCTTGGCCTTGCCCTACTACTCACCCGTGGGCTGGGGGCCGCAAGGCCCGACGCCGTCCGAGCTGCCCAGCCTGCCCGCCAGCTTTGCCAACATCCCGCTGGAGCGGCTGCAAACCGCCCGCGATTGGCTGGTGCAGCAGCCCGAGGTGGACGGCCAGCGCATCGGCGTGATGGGCACCTCCAAGGGGGCTGAGTTCGCGCTCTTGGCGGCGGTGCGCATGCCCTGGATCAAGGCGGTGGCCGCCATCGTGCCCACCGATGTGGTCTGGGAGGGCTGGGGGCCCGGCGTGGCCGAGGGCCGCAGCGCCTCGTTTGCGTGGCAGGGCCAGAGCTTGCCCTTTGTGCCTTACCAAGGGTTTCAGCAGGAGTTCGCGGGCTTTGCCACCGGCCAAGCGGTGCGCATTCGCCGCCCGCATGACCAAGGCCGTGCAGCCCATGCCGATCGGGTGGAGGCTGCGCGCATTCCGGTCGAGAAGATTGCCGCACCGGTGTTCTTGGCCGGGGCCGGGGACGACCAGATTTGGGCCTCCGGGGCGATGACGGAAGCGCTGACACAGGCGCGCCAAAAGGCCGGCCTGCCCACCGTGAGCTTGGTGTTCCCGCAGGCCGGGCATTTCTTGGGCGGCACGGGCACCTCGTCGACCCAGCATTACAACGACGGCCCCATGAAGAGCGGCGGCACCCCTGCTGCCACGGCCCAAGCCCAGGCCCAGACCTTTGAAGCACTGAAGCGCTTCTGGAAAACCACGCTGGATCAGTGAGCCGGGGCGCTGCCTTGCTGGACCAACCACGATGGCTTGCAAGCCGATATGCTTTGCCCCATCAGCAACACCCGCCCCACCCCGGAGTACGCCCATGGAACTCAGCGCAGCCCGACTGTTCGTTCGCGATCTTGCGCAGGCGCAGCATTTCTATGGCACCTTGCTCGGCCTTCCCCTGCAGGCGGGCGGTACAGAGCTTGGTTTCTGCGTGTTTGGGCCGAGCAGCGTGCAACTTGTGGTGGAGCCTGTGCCCCTCGACGCACCGCCCGAAGAGCAAGCCTTGGTCGGTCGCTTCTCGGGGCTGTCGTTTGCGGTGACCTCCATCGCGGATGAATACACCCGGCTGCAAGCCTGCGGCGTGACCTTCACCGGTGCGCCAGAGGTCCAGCATTGGGGCGGCGTGTTGGCCACGCTCAAGGACCCTTCGGGCAATCAAGTTCAACTGGTTCAGCGGCCAAAGCCAGCCCAGGACCTTGCTTGATGCGGCCCCTGCCGTCCGCCATACTGCCGCATGACTGATCTCTTCCAGCGCAGCCTGGGGGTGCTGCTGGCGCTGTGCGCAGCCACCGCGGTGGCTGCCGACTACGACGGCCCTTTGTTTGACGCCCACCTGCACTACAACGTCGAGGCCTGGGATGGCCGCAACGGGCCGCACCCGCCCGAGGATGTGCTGGGGCGCCTGCAGCGCAGCGGCGTGCGGGCGGCGCTGTCCAACTCACGGCCTAACGACGGCACCAAGCTGCTGGTGGCCAGCCCGCTCCTCCAGCAGACGCAGGTGCAGGTGGTGCCCTTCATCCGGCTCTACCGCAACCGGGCTGATTACGACACTTGGCACCACGACGAGAGCATTGTCCAGATGGTGCGCGCAGAGTTGGCCCAAGGCACGGCTGCGGGGCCGTATCGCGGCATTGGCGAGTTCCACCTCTATGACAGCGCCAACGCCAAAGGCCCCACAGCGCGCACCTTGATGGCGCTGGCCGAGGACAAAGGCCTGACGGTGTTGGCCCATGTGGATGATGCGGCCATCGACCTGCTGATGGCCGCCACCCCCAGCCAAGGCCAGAAGCTGTCGCTGATCTGGGCCCATACCGGCATTGGCGGCACGCCGCCCGAACGCGTGGCGGCCTTGCTGGAGCGCTACCCTGGCTTGAAGGGCGAACTGTCCTACCGGCCCGGCTTGGTCTGCGAGTCGGGCCAGCTCTGCCCCGCTTGGCGCGCACTGCTGCTGAAATACCCCGACCGTTTTTTGGTGGGCTCCGACACCTGGGTGGTGCAGCGCTGGCAGCACTACGAAGCGCTGATGCAGGCCTACCGGGTGTGGTTGGGGGGCTTACCCCGTGAGGTGGCCGAGCAGGTGGCTTGGCGCAATGCCCAGCGATTGTTCGGGTTGAGCAAGCCCTGAGCCCGGCAAGCCCCCTCGACAAGGGCGACAATCCGCCGCCATGAGTACCTCTATCCAAACCCTGCGCTGGGTGCCCGAGAGCGGCCAGCCTGAGCAACTGTTTGTGCTGCTGCACGGTGTGGGCGCCAATGCGGCAGACATGGGCCCGCTGGCCGAGCATTTGCGCCGTGAGTTCCCGCAGGCGGCTGTGCTGGCCTTTGACGGTTTTGAGCCCTTTGACGGCCTGCCGGCCGCCCAGGTGGGGGGCGCGCGGCAGTGGTTTTCCATCCAGGGCCAAACCGACGCCACTCGCGTGGCCCGTCTGGAGCCGGTGCTGCCCACGCTGCAGGCGGCCGTGCAGGCGGCGCAGCAGGCGGTGGGCTTGGGCCAACAGGCGACGTGCTTGGTGGGCTTTTCTCAGGGTGCCATCTTGGCGCTGGAGTTGGCCCAACGCTATGACGGCTTGGTCGGCCGGGTGTTGGCCTTTGCGGGCCGCTACGCCACCTTGCCAGAGGCCGCGCCCAAGCAAACCACGCTGCATTTCTTCCATGGGGGCCTGGACCCGGTCATTGAAGTGCAGCACGCGCGTGAGGCGATGCAGCGCTTGGCCGATGTGCAGGGCGATGCCACCATCGACATTGCCGAAGACGCGGGCCATGAGATCAACGGCGCTTTGCTGATGCGGGCGGTGTTCCGGCTGCGCAACCACATTCCGCATCGCTCTTGGCGGGCTGCGTTGGGCCAAGCACCAGACATGCCCTCTCAGGGGCTTGAGGCCCTGGACTGAGGCTGGTCGCGATGTTGTTCTTGCTCTCGCCAGCCAAGTCGCTGGACTATGAAACGCCGGTGGCGGCTGAGGTCGAAGCCCTGGCCACGCGGCCCGAGTTTGTAGCCGAGGCCAAAGTGCTGATCGACCTGCTGCGCCCGCAAACCCCGCTGCAGATTGCCAAGCTGATGGACTTGTCGGACGCGCTGGCGCAGCTGAATGTGGCCCGCTACGGCGCTTGGTCGACGCGCTTCACGCCGCACAACAGCAAGCCCGCCGCACTCGCCTTCAATGGCGATGTGTATGAAGGCCTGCAGGCGCAGAGCTTGTCGCTGCAAGACTTGGTCTGGGCGCAGCAGCATGTGGTCATCCTCTCGGGGCTGTATGGCGCCTTGAAGCCGCTCGACAGGCTGCAGCCCTATCGCCTGGAGATGGGCACCCGCCTGGCCAACCCTGCGGGCAGCGACCTCTATGCCTATTGGTCAGAGACCCTGAGCCCTTACCTCAACCGGCGCCAAGCCAAAGAGAAGGCCCCGGTCGTCATCAACCTGGCCTCGCAGGAATACTTCAAGGCCGTGAAGCGCAAGACGCTGAAGGCCCGCGTGGTGGAGTGCGTGTTTGAAGAGGGCAAGGGCGGCGAGTGGAAGATCGTCAGCTTTTTTGCCAAGCGAGCACGCGGCCTGATGGCCCGTTGGGCCATTCAGCATCGCATCGAGCGGCCCGAGGACTTGGCTGGTTTTGACGTCGAGGGTTATGCCTTCAGTGCCGCTCACAGCAGCCCAGACCGGATGGTGTTCCGGCGTGCCGCCCAGGCCTGAGTGCAAGCTGCTCTGCGAGAATGCCCGCCATGAGCAAACGACACCTTCCTCATAAGCAGCAGCGGCCCGTGGTGATGAAGCAGCAAGCTTCGCCCGAGCTGAAGGCCTGGATCATTGCCCAAGCACAAGCCGGGTGTCGCCCGGAAGATGTGCTCAAGGCCATGATGGACCGGGGTTGGCAAGAGGATGTGGCGGTAGCAGCGATGGAGGAGTCGCTGGCCGAGCATCTCAAGCAGCAGCAGGCTGCTTTGGCCGCGCAAGGCTTGGCGCCGGGGCAATTGCCCGTGGGCGACAAGCCTCTGCCAGGGCCTCTGCTGGAGGGCTCGCCCAGCCGCATCTGGGCCCACGATAAACATGTGGATGTTCTGCTGACCTTGCAGTTGCCGCGTGTGGTGGTGTTTGGGAATTTCTTGTCCGAGCAAGAGTGCGAGGAGATGAAGCGCTTGGCGGAAGTGCGCTTGGCCCGCTCAGAGACCGTGGTCAATGAAACCGGTGGCAGCGAGGTCAACGAGGCGCGCACCAGTGACGGCATGTTTTTTGAACGTGGTGAACACGAGGTCTGTGCCCGCATTGAAAAGCGCATTGAGGCCTTGCTGCGCTGGCCGGTGTCACATGGCGAAGGCTTGCAAGTGCTGCGCTATCGGCCTGGTGCCGAGTACAAGCCGCACTATGACTATTTCGACCCGGCGCAGCCCGGTGCCAAGACGATCTTGGCGCGTGGTGGGCAGCGCGTTGGCACCTTGGTGATGTACCTCAACTCGCCTGAAAAGGGCGGCTCGACCACCTTCCCAGATGTGGGCCTGGAAGTGGCTCCGGTGCGCGGCAATGCGGTGTTCTTCAGCTATGACCGGCCGGACCCAGCCACCCGCACTTTGCATGGTGGCGCGCCGGTGCTGGAGGGCGAAAAATGGGTCGCCACCAAATGGTTGCGAGAGGGCGTGTTTGTCTGACGCCTTAAGGGGCTGAATCAAGCCACAAGATGAAGGAGAAAAGGGGAGCCCAGGCTCCCCTTATTTCTTGAACAGGCGCTCGCCCATTCACCGCCGGCCTGCGGCGGCTCAGGCTCAGCGGCTTTGGCCGCCGCCATTGCTGCTGCCACCGCCGCCACGGCGTGAACCACCGCCGTTGCTGCCGCTGCGACCACCGGTATGGCCACCGCCTTGGCCACCGCGCGGCGCGCCAGAGCGCTGCCCGCCGCCATTGGGCCCGCGTCCGCCCGCAGGGGCACCGCTGCCTCCTGGTGCACGCCCTGCGGGGGCACCTGTGCGACCACCGCCGCCAACTTGGCCTTGAGGACGGCCACCGCCGGAGCCACCCCGACCGCCGCCGCCGCCACCGCTGGAGCGGCGTTGACCGCCACCACCGCCGCCACCGGCACCCACGCCAATGGTCATGCGACGACCCAACACAATCGGTTCAGCCTTCTCATTCGGGTCTGGCTCAAAGCCCGGCACCAATTCGCGCGGCAAGGTGCGTTTGATCAGCTTTTCAATGTCGCGCAAGAACAGGTTTTCGTCCACGCACACCAAAGAAACGGCTTCACCTTGAGCGCCGGCGCGGCCCGTGCGGCCAATGCGGTGCACATAGTCTTCTGGCACATTGGGCAGCTCAAAATTGACGACGTGCGGCAACTGGTCAATGTCAATGCCGCGAGCCGCAATGTCGGTGGCCACCAGCACGCGCAGATCGCCGCTCTTGAAATCGCTCAAGGCCTTGGTGCGAGCCCCTTGGCTCTTGTTGCCATGGATGGCCATGGCGGTCAGCTCTTCCTTGTTCAGGAACTCGGCCAAGCGGTTGGCGCCGTGCTTCATGCGGGTGAAGACCAGCACTTGGTGCCAGTCGCCCGAGCGGATCAGGTGGGCCAGCAGCTCCTTCTTGCGGTCACGACCCACCGGGTGGATCTTCTGCGCAATGGTGTCGGCCGTGGCATTGCGGCGGGCCACTTCGATCAGTTGAGGCTGGTTCAGCAAGCGGTCGGCCAAGGCCTTGATGTCATCGCTGAAGGTGGCCGAGAAGAGCAGGCTTTGCTTCTGGGCGGGCAGCACGGCCAGCACCTTCTTGATGTCATGCACAAAGCCCATGTCCAACATGCGGTCGGCTTCGTCCAGCACAAAGATTTGCACATGGCTCAGGTCCAGCGTGCCTTGGCCATGGTGGTCCAAGAGGCGGCCGGGCGTGGCCACCAGGATGTCCACACCTTTGCGCAGTTGGTTGATTTGCGGCTGCATGCCCACGCCACCGAACATGACCATGGAGGTCAGGGGCAGGTACTTGCCGTAGGTGCGCACGCTTTCTTCGACCTGGGCTGCCAGCTCGCGGGTGGGCGTCAGGATCAGGGCGCGGATGCAGACCTTGCCTTTGGCATCGCGCTGTTGGCCTTGAGCGGCCAGGCGGTGCAGCAAGGGCAATGTGAAGCCGGCGGTCTTGCCCGTGCCGGTTTGGGCACCGGCCATCAGGTCGCCGCCATTGAGCACGGCGGGAATGGCTTGTGCCTGGATGGGGGTGGGTTGGGTGTAGCCCTGCTCAAGCACAGCGCGCAGGATGGGCTCAGCCAAGCCGAGGGTATCGAAGGTCATCGAGGGATTTGGGAGTCTTCACCGGGACCGTTGCCTGCGCGCAAAGGCGCAGCACCAGCCGGAGGCCCGGAGGGGGAGGGCGGTGCGCCACTAGGCTTGCTAGGGGCAGACACCGGTGTCAGGACTGACAGGCCGCGTCGTCAAGGCTGGACCTCGCGCGGATGGCAGCAGTGTACCAGCCCGCCTTGGCGGCATGAAAAAGGGCTGGGTGAACCCAGCCCTTTCGTGAGATGGTGCAAGCCTTCCCAGGCTCGCGCCCTGGGTGTGGATCAGAAACCGCTGACGTCCAGGCGACCACCGGTCACGCACTTGCCTGTCATCGAAGCCGTGGGCACAGCAGCAGCCAGGATGGCGGCCTTGATTTGCGCAGCCGTCGAGCCGGGGTGACGCGAGGCATAGTAGGCCACGGCCCCGGTCACGTGAGGCGTGGCCATGGAGGTGCCGCTGTAGTTGGCATAGCCCGCCCCGGTGCTGGTGGGCACCGTTGACCAAATGCTGGAGCCAGGTGCTGCAATGTCCACTGTGGTGAGGCCGTAGTTCGAGAAGCTAGAGCGCGCACCCGTGTTGGTGATGGATGCCACGGAGATGATGTTGGCGCTGGTGTAGCCGGAAGGGTAGTTGGGCGTTACATCGCTGTTCAGGCCGCTGTTGCCAGCCGCCGCCACAAACAAGATGTCGGCCGCACCGGCACGGTCGATCGCGTCCTTCAAAGCCTGGGAGAAGCCGCCGCCGCCCCAAGAGTTGTTGGTGGCCACCAAATTCAAATCATGGCGGATCTTGAGGTCGGTGATGTAGTCCACCGAGAGGATCGCGTCCGCGGTTGAGCCCGAGCCTTCCAGGAACTTGGCACTGATCATCTTGACCGTGGGGCAGATGCCCACAATGCCTTGGCTGTTGGTGCGTGCCCCAATGGTGCCGGAGACGTGGGTGCCATGGTCGTCCGTGGTGCCATCGAAAGTGGTTTTGTCGTCGTGCAGGAAGTCCCAGCCCGTGACGTCATCAATGTAGCCATTGCCATCGTCGTCGATGCCGTTGTTGGGAATCTCCCCCGGGTTCTTCCAGATACCCGCCTTGGTATCGGGGTGCGTGTTCATCACACCCTCGTCGATGATGCCAACGACCACGCCCGCCTTGCACTTCTTGCCGGCGTTGAAGGCTTCGCCGGCTTGGCTGCCGTATTGGTTTTGCTGGGTGGGTGAGGTGTCACCGTAATAGCCCCACAAGCTGCCGTTCGTGTAGTAGGGGTCAGCAGGGGCCGCTTGAGTGGTGACGATCCAGTTGGGCTCTGCAAAGTCGATGGCATCGTGCGCGCGCAGCCATTGGATGGCTTCAGGCACGCTGAAATGAGCGGGCAATTTGACCAGGTGCAGTTCTGCCTTGCCACCGCGTGCAATGCTGCGCAGCGTCTTGATGGACGACAGACCCAAGCCTCGCAAGGATTGCTGGACGCTTTCGAGACGCATGCCCGGCTTGAACTGAACAATCAGCTCGGAGGGCTTGTAGCGGTGGGCAGGGTTGGCCAGGCTGGCGTCGACCAACTGGGGGCTGGCCGAAGCCAGGCTGCTGAAGGTGCAAGCGGCCATGGTGGCGGCCAACATCGTGAGTCGCGAGAAAGTGCGGTTCATGGAAATCCTCTACTGACGGTTGATGATGATGTGCAGCCTTGGGGATCAACCGGCTAGGCGCAGGCTGCGCCGCCCTTCCGGGTACTGCAAGAAAACTTCACAAACAGAGCAAAAAAAAGGCCGGGAGCAAAGTCCCGGCCTTTCAGACGCTATCGATGCAGAAGATCAGAAGCCGCTGACATTCAGGCGGCCGCCGGTGACGCACTTGCCGGCCATCGAGGCCGTAGGAACGGCCGAGTTCAGGATGGCGGCCTTGATCTGCGCAGCAGTAGAGCCGGGATGCAGCGAGGCATACAGGGCGGCTGCGCCGGTCACGTGCGGCGTGGCCATGGACGTGCCGTCATAAGAGGCATAGCCTGCGCCCGTGGCGGTCGGCACCGTCGACCAGATGCCAACGCCCGGCGCTGCGATGTCCACGCTGGTGGCGCCGAAGTTGGAGAAGCCAGCCTTCTTACCAGAGGAGGCCAGAGCCGCCACAGCGATGATGTTGCTGCTGGTGTAAGACGAGGGGTAATTCGGCTTCTTGTCGGTGTTGATCGCCTTGCCAATGATGTTGCCGTTGCCCGCTGCGGCGATGAACAGGATGTCAGCCGCACCTGCGCGGTCAATGGCGTCCTTCAGCGCTTGCGAGAAGCCACCACCACCCCAGGAGTTGTTGGTCGCCACAATGTTCAGGTTGTGACGGGTCTTCAGGTCAGTGATGTAGTCGACGGCCAGGATCGCGGCTTCAGTGGTGCCGCTGCCTTCCAGGAACTTGGCGCTGATCATCTTGACGTTGTCGCAGATGCCAGCGATGCCCACGCCGTTATTGGCCACTGCGCCGATGGTGCCGGACACGTGGGTGCCGTGGTCGTCGGTCGTGCCGTCAAACGTGGTCTTGTCGTTGTTCTTGAAGTCCCAGCCATTCACATCGTCGATGTAGCCATTGCCATCGTCATCGATGCCGTTGTTGGGGATCTCAAACGGGTTGACCCACACATTGGCCTGGGTGTCTGGGTGGGTGTTCATCACGCCTTCGTCGATGATGCCCACCAGCACTGTGCCATTGCACTTGCGGCCAGCGTTGTAGCTTTCGCCGGCTTGGCTGCCGAACTGGTTGGTCTTCACGGGGGAGGTGTCACCGTAGTAGCCCCACAGGCTGCCGTTCGTGTAGTACGGGTCGTTGGGGGCGGCTGCAGTCGAGAGAATCCAGTTGGGTTCCGCAAACTTCACGGCACTGTTGGCGCGCAACTTCTGCATCGCTTCGGTGACCTTCTGGCCTGCGGGCAGGCGCACCAGATGCAACTCAGCATCGGCACCGCGCGCGGCGCTGCGCAGCACCTTGGCGGTTTGCAGGCCCATGCTGTTCAGGGCACGTTGTGCCACCGCCTGCATGCCGGGCTTGAACTGCACCAGGACTTCAGACTCCACATAGCGCAGGGACGCGTCCTTCAGGCTTGCATCCACCAGGGCCGGGTTGGCCTGAGCGGTAGTGCCCAAGGTGCTGGCCAGCAGGGTCGCTGCGGCCAGCAAGGAACGACGAACTTTGATCTTCATGGCGAGAGCTTTCTTCACGTAGGAGGTCTCGACGGCAGGTGGCCGCCTTGCTGCGTGCGCCGCCCCAACTGGCGACTTGCACGAGCTCGTTTGTACAGGAGTGAACTGCTGCAAGCGAGTCCCCAAGGCGTTCAATTTAGGGAGGTGTTCTCCCTTCTTTTGTATCGGACTGTCAGCGACTCCCACGTGTGAAGGGGGCGGTTTCTATGCATATGTTGTACTTGTGGGCTGGCCCCGTCCGAGATGCCAGAGCCCCCCGGTATATTCTGGATCTGCACCCCTTGGTGCGCCACTACCTGCTTTCGTTTTGCTGCAGCTTCCTTTGTTCACTGCCGTTTTGGAGCGCATGGGCTTTTCCCAGCGCGCCGTGGATCTCAGTACGCCCGAACTGAGAGCCTGTCATTTGACCGTGGTGAACCGCCTGACCCCGCTGCTCATGGCCGCGAACTTGTTCACGGCTGTTCTCTTTGCGCTGATGATTCACTCCTCAGTGCATGTCGGCTGGTTGATGCTGTGGCTGGCGACTCTGGTCGTTTTGTGCGGGTCGGCCTTGATGAGCTGGTGGCAGCGCCGCGGCAAGGTCTTGAACAGCGTGTCGATTGAGACCTTCAGTCGGGTGGCGCGAAACGCCGGAACGCTGGGGGCGCTCTGGGCGGTGGCGCTGATCGCCTACATGCCGGAAGTAAACCCCCAGCAGCAACTTGCGTTGGCGGTGGTGGGATGCGGCATGGTGTGTGCAGGTGGCTTTGCATTGGCCACTGTGCCCAGGGCCAGCTTGGCGTGGGTGTGTGCGCTGACCCTCGGTGGCGTGGTGTCCTTGCTTCGCACTGGCGAGCCTACGCACATGATGCTGACCGCCTTGGTCTTGGTGTATGGCTTGGTCATCGTGGTGGCGGCTGTGTCGGCGGCCTCTGCTTTCAATGCCGGCCTGCTGTCCGAGCGTGAGGCCGAGCGCCAAGGGCATATGGTGTCGCTCTTGCTGCGTGATTTTGAAGAGCATTCCACCGATGTGCTCTGGGAGATCGATCGCACTGGCGCCTTCACGCATGTCTCCAAACGGCTTGCTCAGTTGTTGGGCACTCCCGAGGGCGCTGAGCTGCCGCAGAGCTTGATGAGTGTGCTTCTGCAGCGCAGCCCTGACGGGACGCAATCAGAAGGCTTTCATGCACTGAAGCGCGCCTTGCTGTTGGACAAACCCTTTCGGGACTTGCTGCTCTCGGTCAAGGCAGGTGATGCTTTGCGGTGGTGGTCGATCACGGCCAAGCCCTTGGTCAGCGACTCCGGCCTGACCACGGGCTGGCGGGGTGTGATTTCGGATGTCACACAGCAGCGCTTGACCCACCAGCGCCTGGCTTATTTGGCTCACTACGACTCGCTGACGGGTTTGGCGAATCGGGTGCAGTTGCGTGAGCGCCTGACTCAAGCCCTGGAGGCGCGCGGCACGCCGCCTCGGCGCAGCGCCATGCTGTGTCTTGACCTTGATAACTTCAAGATGATCAACGACTCGCTGGGCCATTCGGTGGGTGACGATGTCCTGAAGTTGGTGGCGCAACGCCTGCAGGCCGTGATGCGGCGCAGCGATGTCGTGGCCCGATTGGGCGGCGACGAGTTCGCTGTGTTGATGGACGACGTGCGCAGCGATGAGGAAGTCGCGGTGCTGTCCCAGCGCTTGCTGCAGGCCTTGAACCAAGCGGGTGAGATCCGGGGCCGCACGGTAGCCATCGGCGCCAGCATGGGCATTGCGATGATCCCCGACCACGGACAAACGCTGGATGAAATCCTGGGTAACGCAGACTTGGCCCTGTATGCGGCCAAGGAGCACGGCCGGGCTCGCTGCGAGATGTTTGCGCCTTGGCTGGGTGAGCGCAATCGGCGCTTGTTGTCGATTGAGCAAGCGCTGCGCGAGGCCCTCAAGCGGGGAGAGTTCACCCTGCATTGGCAACCCCGCGTCAGCGTGGCGACTTGGGAGGTGCTGGGGGCCGAGGCCCTGCTGCGGTGGCGTCATCCCACGCTGGGAGAGCTGCAGCCCTCGGAGTTCATTCCGGTGGCCGAGAAGACCGGCTTGATCACAGACATCGGGGCTTGGGTTCTGGAGCAGGCCTGTTTGCATGCGCGTCGCTCGCTGCCCGGGCTGTCGATCTCGGTGAATGTGTCGGCCGTGCAGTTGATGCGCGACCATTTCTTGGGTGACGTAGAGCGGGCCTTGGTGCGGTCCGGCTTGGCCCCCAAGTTGCTGGAGGTCGAGATCACCGAGTCAATTTTTGTCGATGACCCTGCTGCGGCCTTGAGCAATCTTCATGGTCTGAAAGCGCTGGGCGTGCAGATTGCCTTGGATGACTTCGGCACCGGCTACTCATCACTGGCCTATCTGCGCCGCTTCCCCTTTGACACCCTCAAAATCGACCGCGCCTTTGTGCGGGAGCTGCTGACCCACCATGATGCGCGGGCCATCGTTCGCACCATTGTGGACATGGCCAACACCTTGGGCATGCTGACGGTGGCCGAAGGGGTTGAGGAGCCAGCGCAGTTGGAGGTTCTACGGCTGGCGGGCTGCGGTGCGGTGCAGGGCTACCTCGTGGCGCACCCCTTGCCCTTGGTGGCATTGCAGAGAATCTTGGATCATTGGGACCAGGCGGGGCGACCTGAACCTGGCGAAATGCCCTTGTCAGAGACCTCGGCGCTCAACGAGTTGCCGCGCATTGAACGGCGTCAGCCCCGGCCGTCGTCGCCATCTCCGGGATAATGCGGGTTCCGCGCTGGGCCTTCTGCCTGTGGCGCACCTTTTGATTTCCGCCGACTTGCGGCCCATTTGCGGGCGGCTTCACCGGCCTTTTCTTGTGTCTGGATCTCTCTAGCATGGCTCAATACGTCTTCACCATGAACCGCGTCGGCAAGATCGTGCCGCCGAAGCGTCAGATTCTGAAGGACATCTCCCTGTCGTTTTTCCCGGGCGCCAAGATCGGTGTGCTGGGCCTGAACGGCTCGGGCAAGTCCACCTTGTTGAAGATCATGGCGGGTTTGGACAAGGAAATTGAAGGCGAAGCCGTGCCCATGCCGGGCATCAAGATTGGCTACCTGCCGCAGGAGCCGCAAATCGACCCGGAGCAAACGGTTCGGCAAGCGGTGGAAGAAGGCATTGGTGGCGCATTGGCAGCGCAAAAGCGGCTGGACGAGGTCTATGCAGCCTATGCCGAGCCGGACGCTGACTTTGACGCCCTGGCCAGCGAGCAAGCCGAGCTGGAGGCCATCATTGCTGCTGCTGGCGGCGAGAACACCGACCACCTGCTCGATATCGCTGCTGACGCGCTGCGCCTGCCGCCCTGGGATGCCAAGATCGGCCCCTTGTCGGGCGGTGAAAAGCGCCGGGTGGCCCTGTGCCGCCTGCTGCTGTCCAAGCCCGACATGCTGCTGCTGGACGAGCCGACCAACCACTTGGACGCTGAGTCGGTGGAGTGGCTGGAGCAGTTCTTGAAGCGATTCAGTGGCACCGTGGTGGCCATCACCCACGATCGCTACTTCTTAGACAACGCGGCCGAGTGGATTTTGGAACTCGACCGTGGCGTGGGCCACCCCTACAAGGGCAATTACTCCGACTGGCTGGAAGGCAAGGAAAAGCGCCTGGAGGCCGAGCAAAAGAGCGAAGATGCCCGAGCCAAAGCCTTGAAGCAGGAATTGGAGTGGGTGCGCAAAAACGCCAAGGGCCGCCAAGCCAAGAGCAAGGCACGTCTGGCGCGCTTTGAAGAGCTGAGCGATGTCGAGTACCAAAAGCGCAACGAAACCAATGAAATCTTCATCCCCGTAGCCGAGCGCCTGGGCAATGAGGTCATTGAGTTCAAGGGCGTGACCAAGAGCTTTGGCGATCGCGTGTTGATCGACAACCTCAGCTTCAAGGTGCCCGCAGGCGCCATCGTGGGCATCATCGGGCCGAACGGCGCGGGTAAGTCCACGCTGTTCCGCATGATCCAAGGTGTGGAGCAGCCTGACAGCGGTGAAGTGGCCATCGGCAAGACCGCCAAGCTGGCCTTTGTGGACCAGAGCCGTGAAGGCTTGGCGGCCGAGAACACCGTGTGGCAAGACATCTCCGGCGGCTTGGACAACATCGTCGTGGGCAAGTTCGTGATGCCCAGCCGCGCCTACATCGGCCGCTTCAACTTCAAGGGCAACGACCAGCAAAAACTGGTGGGCAGCCTCTCCGGTGGTGAGCGTGGCCGTCTGCACCTGGCCAAGACCTTGGCTCAGGGCGGCAACGTGCTGATGCTGGACGAACCGTCGAATGACCTCGACGTCGAAACCTTGCGGGCGCTGGAAGACGCGCTGCTGGAGTTCGCGGGCTCGGCCATGATCATCTCGCACGATCGCTGGTTCCTCGACCGTATCTGCACCCACATCCTGGCCTGCGAAGGCGACTCGCAGTGGTTCTTCTTTGACGGCAACTACCAAGAGTACGAAGCCGACAAGAAGAAGCGCCTGGGTGAAGAAGGTGCCAAGCCGCACCGCCTGCGCTTCAAGGCACTCAAGTAATCTTCACGCGATGAAGAAGGCAAAAGGGCCCCCCATTAGGGCGGCCCTTTTTGCTGACGGATCGGAACTCTCAGAGCGCTCAAGGAGCGGGCAAGATCACCTTGTCGATCACGTGGATCACGCCATTGCTGGCCAGCACATCGGTGCCAGTGATCTTAGCGCTGCGAGCGCGCTGGTCCGTGATGGCCAGGCTGGCGTTCACCGTGAAGGTGTCGCCTTCCACCGTGGCGATGGGGCTACCCACCGGCACTTGTGCCTTGAGCACCAGGCCAGGCACGACGTGATAGGTCAACACGCTCGTCAGCAAGGGCTTGTCGGCAAACAATGCTTCCTTGGTGATGCCAAGTTCAGCCAACAGCGCCACGAATGCGGCATCGGTCGGTGCGAACACGGTGAAGGGGCCGGGGCCGCTCAGCGTGGTGACCAGGTCAGCGGCCGTCAAGGCTTCGACCAGCAAAGTGAACTCAGGGGTGGCCGAGGTGCTCAGCGCGACGGCTGTACCGACCACGGTCTTGTCCGCGGGCAGCAGCACCTTGTCGACCACGTGGATCACGCCGTTGCTGGCGTCGACGTTGGCGGTGGTGACCTTGCTCAGGCGGTTGCGGCCATCGGTCAATTGCAGGGTGCTGCCTGACGCTTCAGCCTTGAAGTAACCCTTTTGCAAGGTGGTGATGGGGCGGCCCAGGGGCACCGCAGACGACGGGATCTCACCGCTGACCACGTGGTAGGTCAGCACGGCCGTCAACAAAGGCTTGTCGGCGAAGAGTTGCTCTTTGGTCAGCTTCAGCTCTGCCAAAACATTGGTGAAGGCTTGATTGGTGGGGGCGAACACGGTGAAGGGGCCTGCGCCTTGCAGGGTGGGGGCCAAGCCGGCCGCGTCAATGGCTTCGGCCAAGACGCTGAGGTCCGGGTTGGAGCGCGCGAGGGTCACCACGTCAGCGGCGTCATCGCCTCCGCCGCAAGCCGTCAGAAAGGTGACGCTGGACGCGATCACGATCGCAGTCAGCCGTTTGATCCATGAGGTCATCTCTTACTCCTGTGAGGGCCTTTGAAGGAGGCCTTGAATGAGGTTTTGGGGGAAATCTTGCTGAGCCGTGCACTGCTCGGTATCAAGTGTGAACTCATCAGTTCAAAAAAGCAACTGCAAAGTACAAAAAAGACCAAAAGGTTTGTTTGTGACCATTTCGTATGCGCAGAGGCCTAGCGCGGCTACAATGGCGGAATGGCCAAGGTATCGTTTCGTGAGCAGGTGTTGCGTGTCCGTGAGGACGCCATCGTGTCGACCGTCAATCGCTTATTGGCGGAGAAGGGCTTCGACCTGATGACAGTGGACGAAGTGGCGGCGGAGGTCGGCATCGCTAAAGCCAGCCTCTATAAGCACTTCGCCTCCAAAGAAGAGTTGGCCGCGGCCGCCATGGTCCGGGTGTTGGACAAAGCCAGCGAGTTCCTGGCGACGCGCAAGCAGCTGGCCGAGGCCACGCCGCTGCAGCATCTGCAAGCCGTGGCGCGCTGGACCATGGAAGTTCAATTGGCTGGCGAAATGCCGTCTTTGCCCGCGCAAAACTCGTCGCTGCGCGCCTCTCTCGCCTCCAACAAACTCTATTTGGCGCGCTTGATGGAGGTCAGCGACCAACTGGGTGAGTGGATTGTTCAGGCTCAGGCTGACGGCGCACTGGATAAAACCGTGCCCGCAGAGTTGGTGCTCTACACCCTGTATGCCCGGGCCTGCGACCCGGTGCTGGGCGTTCTCAAGGCCAGCGGCAATTACAGCGACGAGCGCATCATCGACATGCTGCTGCAGACCTGCTTTGGCGGCCTGCTGACGCGCTGATCGAATGGGCCCTCGCGCGCGCCGAATTTGCATGGCGCGACTCTCTGCGCCTGCCCGAAATGGGTACCATGGCGACCGTTTGAAATTGGCTCACTTTTGTGGAGATAAGTCATGGCCATGGATGTAGTGGACTACGAGATCAAAGGCTCGGAGATGCAGTTTGTCGAGGTCGAGTTGGACCCCGGCGAAGCTGCGGTGGGCGAGGCAGGGAGCCTGATGTACATGGAGTCCGGCATTGGCATGGACACGGTGTTCGGTGACGGGGCCCAACAAAGCGGGGGCTTCTTCGGCAAGCTGTTGGGGGCCGGCAAGCGCTTGATCACTGGTGAATCGCTGTTCACCACGGTCTACACCAACAACGGGTCAGGCAAGCAAAAAGTGGCTTTTGCTGCGCCTTACCCTGGCAAGATCATTCCGATGGAGCTGAGCAAGATGGGCGGCATGCTCATCTGCCAGAAGGACGCGTTCTTGTGCGCTGCGCGCGGCGTCTCTTTGGGGATCTACTTCCAGCAAAAGCTGTCGGTGGGTTTCTTCGGCGGTGAGGGCTTCATCATGCAGAAGCTCGAAGGCGACGGCTTGGCCTTTGTGCATGCCGGCGGCACGGTGATGCGCCGCGAACTCAAGCCCGGCGAAACGCTGCTGGTGGACACCGGCTGCGTGGTGGCGTTCACCCCCAACGTCAACTTCGAAATCCAATACGTCGGCAAGATCAAGACGGCGCTGTTTGGTGGCGAAGGTTTGTTCTTCGCCAAGCTCACGGGCCCAGGCACTGTGTGGCTGCAGAGCTTGCCGTTCTCTCGACTGGCCAGCCGCGTGTTCGCTGCAGCCCCGCAGATGGGCGGCTCGCGTGAAGAGGGCTCCATGCTCGGCGGCTTTGCCACCGGTGGCCTGCTGGGGTCGGTGTTGGGCGGGGACGACGACTGAGTTGTTTTGTCCTGGATCAACCTACGCTCAGCTTGGCTTCAGCGGGGTTGATCCTTTGAGCGCCTACACTGGAGGGTCAATCTGTCCACCGTAGTGCCTCCTGTGAATATTCCATTTTTGACTCGGCCGCTTCGCATTTCTTTGGGCCGAGGTGTCGCGCTGGCCGGGCTGTGTGCCGGCCTGCTGCATCTGCCCGGTGGGGTGTCGGCTCAGACGCCCGCCAAGGGCGCCCGGCCCATTTTTGTGCTGAATTCGCTGGACGCCAACGTCAGCGTGATTGACCCGGTGACCTTCACCGAGCGCAAGCGCATTCCCGTGGGCAAAGAGCCTCATCACCTCTACCTGACACCGGACGAAAAGTCTCTGTTGGTCGCCAACGCGGTGGGGGACACGCTGACCTTTATTGACCCGGTCACCGCTGAAGTTCAGCGCACGGTCACGGGCATTGTCGACCCGTATCAATTGCGCTTCTCTCCGGACATGAAGTGGTTTGTCACCCTGGCCAACCGTCTGAACCACGTTGACATCTACCGCTGGCAGCCCGAAAACGCGGCTGAGCCATTGAAGCTGGTCAAGCGCATTCCGACCGGCAAGACGCCCAGCCACCAGTGGATCGACAGCAAGAGCAGCATCATTTACGCCTCCATGCAGGACAGCAACGAGCTGGTGGCGATTGACATTGCCACGCAGAGCGTGCGTTGGCGTGTGCCGACCGGCAAAATGCCGGCCGACGTCTACCTGACCGCTGACGACAAATTTGTGTTTGTCGGCCTGACCGGTGACAAGTTCGTCGAGGTCTATGACGTCTCCAGCGGCCCTGGCAAGCTGGTCAAGCGCATCCAAACCGGTGAGGGCGCTCACGCCTTTCGGGCCAAGGGTGATAAGCGCCATCTGTTCGTCAGCAATCGCGTGGCCAACACCATCAGCCTGATCGATACGCAGACCATGACGGTCGTCTCAGAGCTGCCTGGCCCTGGCGGCCCTGACTGCATGGATCTGCTGGCCGATGGCAAAACCTTGTTGCTGTCCTCGCGGTGGGCTCGCAAGCTGACCTACATCGATATCGAGACCAAGAAGGTGATTCGCCAGATCAACGTCGGGCGCTCACCGCACGGGGTCTGGACACTGGACCATGCGCCTCGTCAGTAAGCGCCAGGCCTTGGCCGGGCTGTTGCTCGGCAGTGTGTGGGCTGTCGCTGCAGCCCAGGCGCGGTGCGAGCAACCGGTCTACCTGACGTTCGATACCGGCCACATGGGTGTGGCACCCCTGATCGCCGACGTGCTGGCGCGCCATCAGGTCAAGGCCACCTTCTTCCTTGCCAACGAGCGCACCCAAACCGAAGGCAGCAGCCTGGATGCGCAGTGGGCGCCTTGGTGGAAGGCTAGGGCGCAGGAAGGCCATGTCTTTGGCAGCCACACCTTTGACCACTCCTACTGGGTGGCGGACTTGCCCGAGGGTCGTTTCAAGATTCGCCCCTCCGCAGGGCCAGATGCTGGCAAGACCTTCACCTGGACAGCGGCCCAGTATTGCGCCGCCCTGCAGCAAAGCGCAGACCGCTTCAAGGCCATGACGGGGGCCTCCATGTCACCGGTGTTCCGCGCGCCGGGCGGCAAAACATCGCCGCAGCTGCTGGCCGCCGCCAAGGCTTGTGGCTGGGCGCATGTGGGCTGGGCGCCCGCCGGTTTTTTGGGCGATGAGTTGCCCAGCCAGAAATACAGCAACGCGCAGCTCTTGAAGCAAGCCTTGCGTGATGTCCGTGCCGGCGACATCTTGATGGCCCATCTGGGTATTTGGTCGCGGCAGGACCCCTGGGCGCCCGCCGTGCTGGAGCCCTTGATCGTGGGCCTGAAGGCCCGCGGCCTGTGCTTTGCCACCCTGGCGCAGCACCCTGCTTACGCAACGATGATCAACGCCTCGCGCTGAGGCCTTTTTGCCCCATGTTGGAGACCTTTTTGAATTGGTTTGGCGACGCGCAGCAATGGCTGTTTGAGTCCGCCATTCAACCGCTTTTGTTCCACGTCGGTGCCGCATCGGTCATCGCTGATGCCTACAACGGCACAGGTTGGTTGCTCGCGGGCATTTTGCAGATCGTGATCATGCTGCTGCTGATCGCCCCGCTGCAGCGCTGGCGCCCGGCAGAAGCCGTGAGCCCAACGCCCGAGCGCAAGCGAGCCATCCGCGCGGATGTGATCTACACCTTGATCCATCGCTTGGGCGTTTTTCGCGTGGCGGTGTTCTTTGCCATTGAGCCCTTGTGGAACGCTTTGTTCGGTTGGCTGGCGGTTCACGGCGTGGACGGCTGGCACCTGGACCAAGCCATTGCGCCCTGGTGGCCGGGGGTGACGGACACGGCCTTGGTGGGCTTCTTGGCCTACCTCATCGTCTTCGACCTGATCGACTACTGGCTGCACCGCGGCCAGCACCACTTTGATGCGTGGTGGGCATTGCACGCGCTGCACCACAGCCAGCGTCACATGACCATGTGGACCGATAACCGCAACCACTTGCTGGATGATTTGGTGCGGGATTTGATCTTGGCCCTGGTCGCGCGCGCTATTGGCGTGGCACCCGAACAGTTCATGGCCTTGGTGGTGGTGGGCCGGATGCTGGAGAGCCTCTCTCACGCCAATGTCCGACTGTCCTTCGGCCGTGTCGGCCAGCGTTTGTTGGTCGGCCCCAAGTTTCACCGCGTGCACCATGGCATTGGCATTGGCCATGAATCAGGCGGGCAGGGCACTTTAGGTGGCCACAACTTTGCGGTGCTGTTTCCAGTGTGGGACATGCTCTTCGGCACGGCTCGCTTTGATGTCCCGACAGGCCCGACGGGCATTCGCGATCAACTGCCCGAGCATGGGGGCCGCGATTATGGTGAGGGGTTCTGGGCGCAACAAAGGCTGGGCCTTTTGCGCCTCTTTGGGCGGGCCTGAGTCACCCTCCCTAGGCCGGCGGTCAGTCGCCTGCGCTGAGTCGCGTATGCTCACGCCATGAGAATGATGCTTGATTCCTTCTGGCGTGCGCTGGCCTACTTGTTCATGCCGCGCATCATCGGGCTGAGCCTGATGCCCTTGCTGATCGCCGGCAGCTTGACCCTGGTGATGGGTTACTTCTTTTGGACAGATGCGGTCACGGCGGTGCGCTCGACGCTGGAGAGCTGGTCGCTGGTCGAAGCCATGCTGCAATGGATAGACGGGATGATCGGCTCTTCATTCCGCACCGTTCTCGCCCCCCTGGTGGTCGTCGCCTTTGCGGTGCCTGTGGTCATCGTATTGAGCCTGCTGCTGGTGGCCTTGCTGGCCACGCCGTCGATTGTGAGCTTGGTCGCAGAGCGTCGCTTTGCCGAGCTAGAGCGGCGCCACGGTGCGGCCGCTTGGCGCAGTGTGGCCTGGTCTTTGGGCTATACCCTGGCGGCCTGCGTGGCGTTGCTGCTGACCATGCCGCTGTGGCTGATCCCGGGTGTGGTCTTTGTGCTGCCGCCGCTGATCTGGGGTTGGTTAACGGCCAAAGTCATGGCCTTTGATGTGCTGGCAGACCACGCCACCCAGGAGGAGCGGCGGGCAGTGCTCAAGGCCCATGCCTGGCCCTTGATGGTGATTGGCATTACCACTGGCTTCCTTGGGGCCGCACCGTCCGTCATCTGGGCTTTTGGGGCGATGACCCTGGTGTTCGCCCCGCTGCTCCTGGCCGTCTCGGTGTGGCTCTACACCGTGGTGTTTATGTTTTCAGCACTGTGGTTCGCCCACTATGCCTTGGCGGCTCTGGGCCAGCATCGGCGTGCCAGTGTGGTGGAGGTCGTGCCCATGCCCGGCACAGCACCCACCAGCAGCACCCCAGCGGCCTTGCCGCCAGACCCCGCGGCCTCTGCCATCACCGGAGTTTGAGCATGGCGTTTGGATTGATTGTGGTGGGCGATGAGATCCTCTCGGGTCGTCGCCAAGACAAGCACCTGACCCGCACCATTGAGATCTTGGCCGCTCGCGGCCACAGCTTGGCCTGGTGCGAGGTGATTGGGGACGACCGCTCACGCATCACCGCCAGCCTGAAGCGGGCCTTTGCCAGTGGCGATGTGGTTTTCAGCTGTGGTGGCATTGGCGCCACACCAGACGACCACACCCGCCAATGTGCAGCCGCCGCCTTGGAGCGCCCGCTGGCCCTGCACCCTGAGGCCAAACGCTTGATCGAGCTGCGCATGCAGGAGATGGCTGCGGAGAAAGGAGTGCCCTGGGAGCCTGAGCACCCCGACAACATTCACCGGCTCAATATGGGCGTCTTCCCGCAAGGCGCCCAGATCATCCCCAACCCCTACAACCGCATTCCCGGCTTCAGTGTGGGTGATGTGCACTTTGTGCCGGGCTTCCCGGTCATGGCCCACCCGATGGTGGAGTGGGTGCTGGACACCCACTATCCGCACCTCCAGCCTGAGCCTCATGTCGAGAAGGCGGTCTATGTGTTCGGCGGCCTCGAGGCGCAGCTCACGCCGCTGATGCTGCAAGTCGAGCAGCAGTTTGAGGGCGTGCGCATCTTCAGTCTGCCCAGCGTTGACCATCCTCAGCGTGGCAAGCACATCGAATTGGGCGTCAAGGGGGCCCCCGAGCAGGTGGCTGTGGCCTTCGAGTTTTTGCAGCAAGGCCTACGTGCCGTGCCCGGTTTGCAATTCAGCACCGAATAGGTGCGACTCCATTCGCACCGCGATGGTGCAAATGCACCAAAAATGAACATTGTGGGCCGAGGCGACTCTCGAGCGGGCGGCCTCGCCCGCGCCGTGCCACACTGACCGCGCGGGGATTCACGAGGGCATTCAGGGGTGGCTGGGCGAGTGGCGCCGTCCTTGAGCGTGGTCACCAAAAGTGGGCACGCTTTCTGCTACATTCCGCCCGCTGAGTTTGAACTGTCTCGGGGTCTTCACCGGCCCTCTGGCACGCAGAGCTCCAAGCCGCAAGCCCCTCTCATAACTGATCCGCAGGAGCCTTTTGATGGCCAAGACCGTCGCCGACGTGATGAAGATGGTGAAAGACAACGAAATCAAGTTCGTTGACTTCCGCTTCACTGATACCCGTGGCAAGGAACAGCACGTCACCGTGCCGGTTTCCCACTTTGATGAAGACAAGTTCACTTCGGGCCATGCGTTCGACGGTTCGTCGATCGCCGGCTGGAAGGGCATCGAAGCTTCGGACATGCAGTTGATGCCTGACCCGAACACGGCCAACATCGACCCCTTCTTCGAAGAGCCCACCCTGATCCTGACTTGCGACGTCATCGATCCGGCTGATGGCAAGCCCTACGAGCGCGACCCTCGCTCCTTGGCCAAGCGCGCTGAAGCCTACATGAAGGCCTCTGGCCTGGGCGACACGGCCTACTTCGGCCCGGAACCCGAGTTCTTCGTGTTCGACAGCGTCCGTTGGGCCAACGACATGTCCGGGTCCTTCTTCAAGATCGAATCTGAAGAAGCCGCTTGGAACACCGGCAAGGAATACGAGCACGGCAACACCGGCTACCGTCCTACCGTGAAGGGTGGCTACTTCCCTGTGCCCCCGGTCGATAGCGCGCAAGACATGCGCTCTGAAATGTGCCTGTTGCTGGAGCAGTGCGGCATTCCCGTCGAAGTGCATCACCACGAAGTGGCGAATGCCGGCCAGATGGAAATCGGCACCAAGTTCAGCTCGCTGGTGGAGCGCGCGGACTGGGTTCAGCTGCAAAAGTACATCATCGTGAACGTCGCTCACGCCTACGGCAAGACCGCGACCTTCATGCCCAAGCCCATCGTGGGCGACAACGGCTCCGGCATGCACGTGCACCAGTCGGTCTGGAAGGACGGCAAGAACCTGTTCGCCGGCGACGGCTATGCCGGCCTGTCTGATTTCGCCCTGTACTACATCGGCGGCATCATCAAGCACGCTCGCGCGCTGAACGCCATCACCAACCCTGGCACCAACAGCTACAAGCGCTTGGTGCCCGGCTTCGAAGCGCCGGTGAAGCTGGCTTACTCGGCCAAGAACCGCTCGGCTTCGATCCGTATCCCCTATGTTGCCAACCCCAAGGGTCGCCGCATTGAGGCTCGCTTCCCCGATCCTTCGGCCAACCCCTACTTGGCTTTCGCAGCCTTGTTGATGGCCGGTCTGGACGGCGTGGAGAACAAGATCCATCCGGGCGAAGCCGCCACCAAGGATCTCTACCATCTGCCCCCAGAAGAAGACGCAAAGATCCCGACCGTCTGCCACAGCCTGGATCAGGCGCTGGAGTACCTGGACAAGGATCGTGCCTTCTTGACCAAGGGTGGTGTGTTCACCGATGCCTACATCGATGCCTACATCGACCTGAAGATGCAAGAAGTCACCCGCTTCCGCATGGCCACCCATCCGGTGGAATTCGACATGTACTACGCGCTGTAATTCTCAGGAATTACCCGCCAGAAAAAAGGGACGGCTTGCCGTCCCTTTTTTTCGCCCCGCTTTGGGGGTGTCTCGTGACACATTCACCGCATGCCGTATGCCCGCAAGTCCTTTTCGCCGTTGAGCGTCAAGATTCGCCACAATAGCCGACATGACGCCTTTTGACTTTTCCACTGACGCCACACGCTGGCGCCGACGTGCTGCTGCAGCGCTGACCATGTCTGCCATGGCCGCTGGCGCAGGGGCCCAGACGGGCTCGGTCTATTACGTCTGCCCGGGCAATATCTTCACCAACACCATTTCGGCCAAAGAGGCGGAGACCAAGGGCTGCAAAGCGCGAGAGGCGCAACAGCCCACCTCGGTGCCTGCGCCCAAGCCGCGTCCGGCCTCCACCGGCACCGCAGCACCGTCGTCCGCGCCGCGGCCGGCGGACAGTCGCATTGATTCTTCCGAGCAAAAGGCCCGCGACACCGACGCCCGCCGCATCCTCGAAGCAGAGCTGCGCAAAGAAGAAGAAAAGCTTGAAGCGCTGCGCCGCGAGTACAACAACGGCGAGCCCGAGCGCAAGGGTGAAGAGCGCAACTCGCAAAAGTACGCTGATCGGGTGGCCGAGATGAAGGCGGCGATTCAACGCAAAGAAGCCGATCTGGCCGCCATACGGCGCGAGATGGGCAAGCTCGGTCAGTGAGCCTCGCGCCCAACGATCGCCAGGCCCAGTCCCAATGGGCCACCTTAGACCAACTCGCCACCATGGTGGCGGTGGTCGATGAGCAAGGCTGCTGCGTCTTCGTCAATGCGGTCTTGGAATCCGTCATCGGGCTGTCGCGTCGCATGCTTGCGCATTGCCCGCTGAGCGACTGGTTCAAAGAGCCGCTGGCGCTGCAAGAGGCCTTAGGTGCGGTCGAGCGCAATGAGTTTGCGACTCGGCGCTTCGAGGCAGAGTTGCGCCGCACTGGCGTTGGCGGAGCCGAATCGCTGCATGTGCATGTGATCGTCAGCCAAACCGAGCATCCCTACCGAGGTTTGTTGGTGGAGATGCTGGAGATTGAGCAGCAGGCGCGGCAAGAGCGCGAAGAGCGCGTGATGGGCCAAGCGCAAGTCACCAAAGAGCTGATCCGCAACCTGGCGCATGAGATCAAGAATCCCTTGGGAGGTATCCGTGGTGCCGCACAGTTGTTGGCCATGGAGTTGCCCTCGCCCGAGCTGACCGAATACACCGAGGTCATCATCCACGAGGCGGATCGGCTGCAGACCTTGGTCGACCGGCTGCTGGCGCCGCACCGCAAACCCCATGTGGTGAGTGACGTCAACATCCACGAAGTTTGCGAACGTGTGCGTTCTTTGGTGCTGGCCGAGCATCCCAAGGGGCTCAGCGTGGTGCGCGACTACGACACCTCGCTGCCCGAGTTTCGCGGCGACAGAGAACAGCTGATTCAAGCCGTGCTCAACATCGTTCACAACGCCTGCCAAGCCCTGAGCGAGCGGATTGTGCAGGGCGACGGGCAGATCGTGTTGCGCACGCGCGCCGCACGCCAAGTCACATTGGGCAAGCAGCGCTATCGCCTGGCATTGGAATTGCATATCCAGGATAACGGACCGGGCATCCCCGAGGCCCTGAGAGAACGCATCTTCTATCCCCTGGTCTCAGGGCGTGAAGGTGGCTCAGGCTTGGGGCTGACGCTGGCGCAGACTTTCGTGCAGCAACACCAGGGCACGATTGAATGCAGCAGCGAGCCGGGCCGGACGGATTTCAAAATCGTGATTCCTCTGCCTTGAAAGCGAAGTGGCCCGGCATGAAACCCATCTGGATCGTTGACGACGACCAATCCATTCGCTTCGTGCTTGAAAAAGCACTGGCCCGCGAACAGCTGCCGGTGCGCAGCTTCTCCAACCCGCGCGATGTGCTGGCCGCCTTGGCCAACGACGAGCCTCAAGTGCTGGTCAGCGACATCCGCATGCCCGGTGGCTCGGGCCTGGACCTGCTGGCTCAGGTCAAGGCCAAGTTGCCCGGCTTGCCCGTCATCGTGATGACGGCCTACTCCGACCTCGACAGCGCCGTTTCGGCCTTCCAGGGCGGCGCCTTTGAATACCTGCCCAAGCCCTTTGACTTGCCCAAGGCCGTCGAACTGATTCAGCGCGCCGTGGACGAAAGTCTGCGCGAGCAGGTGAGCGACGAGCGCAAGTCCGAGGCTCCTGAAATGCTGGGTCAAGCGCCCGCCATGCAGGACGTCTTTCGGGCCATTGGGCGCCTGAGCCAAAGCAATGTCACGGTGTTGATCACTGGTGAGTCCGGCTCGGGCAAGGAGTTGGTGGCGCGCGCCTTGCACCGCCACAGCCCGCGCGGCGATGCGGGCAGCAACGGCCCCTTCATTGCGATCAACACCGCGGCCATTCCCAAAGACCTGTTGGAGTCTGAGCTGTTCGGGCATGAACGCGGCGCCTTTACCGGGGCGCAGACCATGCGGCGCGGCCGCTTCGAGCAAGCCGATGGTGGCACGCTGTTCTTGGACGAAATCGGCGACATGCCCTTTGATTTACAGACGCGCTTGCTGCGTGTGCTGTCGGATGGCCAGTTCTATCGCGTGGGCGGCCACCAGCCGCTCAAAGCGAATGTGCGGGTGATCGCCGCCACCCATCAGCACCTGGAAGAGCGGGTGCGCCAGGGCGTGTTTCGGGAGGACTTGTTCCACCGCCTCAACGTGATCCGGCTGCGCCTGCCACCGCTGCGCGAGCGTCGTGAGGACATCGCGCCGCTGACGCGCTTCTTCCTGGGCAAGAGTGCCAAAGAGTTGGGCGTGGAGCCCAAGCGGATCACCGATGAGGCGCTGGAGCGCCTGATGGGCTTTGAGTTCCCGGGCAACGTCCGGCAGTTGGAAAACCTCTGTCATTGGCTGACCGTGATGGCGCCGGCCCAAGTGATCGAAGCCAAAGACCTGCCGCCTGACATGCTCGAAGGTGATGCCTCTTTAGCTCGCCATGAGGCGCCCGCGCCAGCAGGCGCAGCCTCAGCCTCTGAAACGCTTCTCGCAGCCCCCGCGGCGCGCACACCCTCTGCGCTGGCTGTGGCACCGGGGGCGGAGGGTGATCCGACCTGGATCAAGGACTTGGAGTCCGAAGCCCGTCGGCTGTTGGCAGAAGGGCGAGACGATGTGTGGGACGTGCTGACCCGTCAATTTGAGGCACGGCTCATTGAGACAGCCGTGGCCATGACGCGTGGGCGCCGCATTGAAGCCGCCCAAAAGCTGGGCATAGGCCGCAACACCATCACCCGCAAGATCCAGGAACTGGGCCTAGACGTTTGAGCGGGCGAGGGCTGGGCCGGCGCCTCAGGGCTGGCCCAGGAACAGGTACACCGTGGTGCTCCGGCCCGCGGTGCGCCCGAGCCCCATGAACAGCGGCCCCAGGGGAGTTTCAGCGGCGGCAAACAAAGAGCCAGCGGTCAGCAGATCTTTGGCGTATCCGTTGGCAGGCCGCGTCTCCCAGGTGTTGCCCACTTCCAGCGAGCCACCCAGCAGCAAGCGCCGACCGAACAGGTCAAGTGTGCTGACGCGATTGAGATAAGCCAAGCGCAGCAGCCCGAGGCGCGAGCCCGTCAGGGCCCCATTGGGCAGCCCCGAGAGCTCCAAGAAGCCGCCCATCTCAAACGGGCTGGCGCCATCGCCCTCGGAGGAGCGAGCCTTCGCCAAGCGAAGGGCCGGCCACAAGGTGTGGTTGTTGAAGGTGTAGGCGCCTGTCCAGCGCAGTTCAATCTTGCTGTCTGCTGGGTCACGATCGGTCTGGCTTCGGCCCAGTTGCACCATCAAGCGCTGGCCGCTGCTGGGCAAAAAGGCATTGTCCAGAGAGTCAGACAAAAAGCGCGCGTACACCTCGTTCTCGGTGAAGCCCAGCGTCAGATCTTTGACGAGGATGCCTTCCAATGGATCGGCGATATTCAGGCTGGTGGTCGCCCGGAACACCTTGCGTGATGCGCCCAAGCGCAGCTCAGACTGCTTGGACAGCTCCGCCCCCAGCTCCAACACCGCTCGGTGCTCTTTGAGGTCGCCGGTCAGCACGGCTTTGCCGTTGAGGTAGAGCGACTTTTTGTAGCTCAACACACCCGCACCAGCCGAGGCAAAGAGAGGTGAATTGAGCCACATGGGCTGGTGCAACTCGGTGCTGAGGCCATTGATGCGGCCCAAGTCCAGGCGATTACGCCATTGCCCGCCGGCCTCATTGAGCCAGGTTCTGAGGTGACCCAACCGGAAACTGACCGAGCCTTCCCCGGCCAAATCGATAGAGGCATCCAGCCCCAGGCGCAAGTAGTTGGGCCCCCAGAACTTCTCTTTGGCATCGATCAACAGGCCAAAGTCGTCACCTTGGCGAACATTGCGCACGGACACGCGCTCGAAGTCCCCCATCTCCTGAACCCGGCCGATGGCGGCTTGGATGTCCTCCGGCTTGGCACTCTCACCCACCTTCAGACCGGCGGCTTCAAGCACTGCCTTGGCGGGCACCACCGACAAGCCGGAGACGGTCACGAACTCTGCTGGCGCGGGCTCGCGGGCCAGACTCGCTTGCGAGCGCCGCCACTCCGCGTACTGCGCGGGGGGCAGGCCCAATGCGGCGATCTTGGCTTCCAAAGGCTTGGTGGCGTCTTCGCCGATGCGCACCAACTCGGTGGCGCGGGCAAAGTCCAGAAAGCTGAACCCTGCTAGGTCTGGAGAGACCAGCACATCTTGAGGCCCAAGCAAGGCTTTTTGGGCCGTGACGTTTTGCTCCGTCAAGATGTTGATCATCTGCTGCGAGACGCTCAGCAAGCTGCGCAACTCACTGCGCGGCGTCAGCGGCGTGCCGATGTTGACCGCGATCACGCGCTGCGCGCCCATCTTGCGTGCGACGTCGACCGGCAAGTTCTTCACCAAGCCACCGTCGGCCATCAAGCGGCCATTCAGCTCAATGGGAGAGAACAGGCCCGGCACCGACATGGAGGCCCGAATCGCCTCGTACAGATTGCCCTCTTGGATCACCACTTCCTGGCCGGATTCCAAATCGGTGGCCACGGTGCGGAAGGGCAGCGGCAGCACATCGAAGTGAATCGACTCGGGCACATGTGCCGTGAGGGTTTGCAAGAGCTGCTCGAACTTGCCGCCACTGACCACGCCACTGGGCAGAGACACGCCGTCTGCGGCCACCCCCATCTCCAAGCCCAAGGGGTAGGTGTAGTCATCAGCCCGCCGCGTGACGCCCAAGCGGCTGCGGTCGACCTTTTCATTGCCCAAAGCGGACCAATCTGTCTTGAGGAACGCAGCCTCGATCTCCGCACCGCTCATGCCTGAGGCGTACAGCCCACCGACGATGGAGCCCATGCTGGTGCCGACCACGCAATCAATGGGCACGCGCAAACGCTCCAACACCTTGATCACCCCGACATGGGTGAAGCCTCGTGCGCCACCGCCAGACAAGACCAAGCAAGTCTTGGGGCGCGTCTCAGTCGCGTTGGAATTGGCCTGGGCTGTGGCTTGTGCGCCTGAAAGTGCCAGGGCAACGCCCAGCAAGGAAAGCAGTGCTTGTTTCATGGGACATCACACCAAGTTCAGTGACAGCACCACGGGAGCGTGGTCACTCGGTCGTTCGTTCTTGCGGGGGAGCTTGTCGATGGCGCAGGCCTGGACCTGGCCGCGCAAAGCCTCGCTGACGAGGATGTGGTCAATGCGCAGCCCTTGGTTCTTGCGGAAGGCGAGGTTGCGATAGTCCCACCAACTCCAACTCTTCGGCGCTTGCTCAAACAAACGGAAGGCGTCCACCATGCCTTGGTCCAGCAGGGCTTGGAAGTGGGCTCGCTCTTGCGGCGTGCAGTGGATCTGCCCCGCCCAGGCCACGGGGTCGTAGACATCGCGGTCTTCTGGTGCGATGTTGAAGTCGCCCATCAGCACCACGTGGGGGTGGCGGCTCAATTCGTCGGCCACATGTTTTTGCAGGGCGTCCAGCCACGCCATTTTGTAGACGAACTTGTCGCTGTCAGGCGCTTGACCATTCGGGAAGTAGGCGCCAATGACGCGAACACCGGCCACCGTGCCTGTGATCACGCGCGCTTGTTCATCCGCCAAGCCGGGCAGATTGCGCAGCACATCCGTGGCCGGCGTGCGGCTGAGCAGGGCGACGCCGTTGTAGGTCTTTTGACCAAACCACTGTGCGTGATAGCCGGCGGCCAGCAACTCGGCATGCGGAAACTTGTCGTCTGTCAGCTTGGTCTCTTGCAGCACGATGGCATCGACCGGATGGGCCGCCAGCCAGTCCAGCAATTGGGGCAGGCGCACGCCCAGCGAGTTCACATTCCAAGTGGCCAGTTGCATGAGAGCTTTCTTTTCAAGGCTGCGGTGGCATGCGCTCGTAACACACGAAAGCGAAGTCGAAGTCGTTGGGTGCCGCAGCGTGGTGGGTTTCGCGGCTGACCTCCCTGAAGTCTGCTGCAGGCCAGGCCGGAAACTGCGCATCGCCTGGGACGGCGACGTCCAGCTCGGTCAGCAGCAAGCGCTGCGCATGGGGCAGCGCCTCAGCGTAGATCTGCGCCCCACCGATGACAAAAACCGTATCACTGGGCGTGAAGCGCGCCAAGGCCTCGGCCAAGGTGTGCACCACCTCGGCACCTGGTGCGTCATAGCCTGCTTGGCGGGTCAGCACCACATTACGGCGGCCGGGCAGGGGGCGAAACCGCTCGGGCAGGGACTCCCAAGTCTTGCGGCCCATCAGCACCGGATACCCCTGGGTGCTGCGCCGGAAATGCGCCATGTCTTCAGGCAGGTGCCAGGCGAGTTGGTTGTCACGGCCGATGACGCGGTCATGGGCCATGGCCGCAATCAACACAAGGCGGGGAAGGGAGTCGTGCATCAGCCAGATTGTCGCTGAATGCCTCAGCGCGGACCAGTTGAAGGTCGCCGCTCACAGATTGCCCCGCGAGCGCAGGGCTTATGTCGCAAGACTGTCGCTTCTATCGATGACAAAGCCAATCCCTCTGACTGTGCGAATCTGTTGGCGGCCCAACTTCTTGCGCAAATTGGACATGTGCATGTCGAGCGAGCTGGCCGTTTCGTTGCTGAGTGCGAGCTCCTCGATGGTGTTGCGCGGCACCACGCGCCCAATGCGTTGGAGCAGAAGTTGTGTGATCTGAAACTCGGTGCGAGAGAGGTGGATGACTTGCCCGTCCAGGTAGACAAGATGCGCTTGGTGGTCGATCTCCAAACCGCAGCCCCGCAAGCCAGACTGGGTGAAGCCTTTCAGGCGACGGATCATGGCCTGCAATCGGGCGATCAACTCTTCCAACTCAAACGGCTTGACCAGAAAGTCATCGGCGCCCTGCTTAAGGCCGTCAAGCCGGTCTCGCAGGCTGTCACGCGCCGACAAAATCATCACCGGCTGCAGCCCCTCTTGGGCGCGCAGCATGGTCAGCCAGGTCAGGCCATCGCCGTCAGGCAACCCCAAGTCGAGCACAGCCAAGTCGAAGTCCTTCGAGGTCTTGAACGTCATCGCACTGGCTAGGGTACGAACCCACACCACAGTCAGGTCGTGCTGTTGCAAGGCGCGCTGAATGCCGGCACCGATGTCGAGGTCGTCTTCAATCAGCAGTAACTTCATGATTTGCCTTGAATTGTCAGGTCTAAATGATCGACGCCCTGTTTCAAATCTTTAGCCGGGCTTTAGCTTCCATTGAGCTCAAGCGTGGCGTCATGCGCCACATTCGCCATGCAGGCCAGGGTGCACCTTGGCCGCAGAGGCATGGACTGAGGCATTGCGGTGAGTTGGCGAGAACGGGTTGGGGCATTCAAGGTGTGGCGGATGTGGCGGTCGAGATGGGGCCTGGCTTGGGTCGCCGCCAGCCTATCCCTTGGGCTGCTGGTGGGGCATGTCGGCCGCGGGCCTGAGGCCCTGCCCAGCTCGCCGCTGCTGCTGCTGGATGGGCGCACCTATGTGGTCGTCTCTCACCGTGAAAGCAGCGCTTCGGATCAACCTGCGCTGCTGTTGCGCGAAGAGAGGACCGGGCGTCTGGAATGGCGTCGAGCCATCATTCTCATTGCCCTCGCTGATGGTGTGTCTCTGCTCGATGTGCTCACCGATGTTCCGGTGGCGTCCTTTGTCAGCCGTGGCCCTCATCAGTACCAACTCACCGTTGCCCCCACGCATTTCTCCAAAGCCCACCGAGCGCTTCTCACGGATTGGCGAGTGCTCCGCGCAGAGGTCCCGCTGCTGCAGCACGTTCAGCCGCCTTCTCTCATCTCTGGCCCGTCAAGGCGGGCGCCTGAGGACGTTGTCTTGAAGAAGTCTTGAGTCTTCCAAGAGATAGTCTTGAGATGCCTTGCAGACAATGCCGACAGCGCCGACGGATGGCGTGTTAACTTTGAAGGTGTTGTGATGAAAAAAGTGTTGGCTCTGGCCGCGTTGGTGATGGGTGCTTGTGGCGCTGCGCAAGCGGGTGACTTCTATGTGGCGGGTGATGTCGCCAAGACGCGCTACTCAGGCGGTGGGTCTGATCAAGGGTTCTCCTTGGCAGGGGGCTACCAATTCAACAAGAATTGGGCCGCTGAGCTGGGCTACCGCTTCATCGGGTCCGACACCAAGAGCTACACCGAAGGCGCCAACAAGTGGACGGAGTCCTACCGCTTTCGCTCCATTGATTTGTCGGCGATCGGCACACTGCCCTTGACCGATCAGTTCAGTGTTTTCGGTCGTCTGGGATACGGCACCCTCCAAGTGAAGGAATCCTACGCCGTGACGGCTGGATCGGCGCCCACCAGCTATAGAGGTTCCGGCACTGACAGCGGCTTGATCTATGGCTTGGGTGCGGACTACGCGCTCACGAAGCAGCTTTCTGTTCGCGGTGAGTATCAGCGTGTAGCGTCCGACGTTTCCGTGTTGGCGCTCGGTTTGAAGTACGGCTTCTGAGCACCCTTCTGGGGCTCAAAAAAGCAAAAGGGGCCTCGGCCCCTTTTTGCGTGGCGGTCTGTCTCCTCAGACCGCGACCGGCGCCTTGATCGCCGGGTGGTGTTGATACTCCAGCACCTCAAAGTCCTCGAACTCGTAGTCGAAGATCGAGGCGGGCTTGCGCTTGATGTTCAGCACAGGGTAGGGCAGAGGGGCGCGCGCCAGTTGGGTCTCCACCTGCTCGAAGTGGTTGGTATAGAGGTGGCAGTCGCCACCGGTCCAGATGAAGTCGCCCACATCCAGGTCGCATTGCTGGGCCAGCATATGCGTCAGCAGCGCGTAGCTGGCGATATTGAAGGGCACGCCCAAGAAGATGTCGGCGCTGCGCTGATAGAGCTGGCAGCTCAAGCGCCCACGCCCGCCCGGCTCGGTGGCAGGCGCCACATAGAACTGGAAGAAGGCATGGCAGGGCATCAGTGCCATCTTGCTCAGATCAGCCACGTTCCAGGCGCTCACGATGATGCGGCGCGAATCGGGGTTGGTCTTGAGCTGCTGGACCACCTCGCTGATTTGGTCGATGTGGCCACCGTCGGGCGTCGGCCAGTTACGCCATTGCACGCCATACACCGGCCCCAGGTCGCCGTCTTCACGCGCCCACTCGTCCCAGATGGTGCAGCCACGCTCTTGCAGCCACTTCACATTGCTGTCGCCGCGCAAGAACCACAGCAGCTCCACGATGATGGCCTTGAGGAACACCTTTTTGGTGGTCACCAAGGGGAAGCCTTCATTCAGGTCAAAGCGCATTTGATGCCCGAACACGCTGCGCGTGCCGGTACCCGTGCGGTCCCCCTTGGCCACACCATGCTCATAGACATGGCGCATAAAGTCTTCGTACTGGGAGCGGATAGGGCGAGTCACGGTGATCAAGACACTGGCTAAAGGGCAGGAGGGTTGATTCTAGGCGGCACCGAATTGCATGGCTGCCAGCTTGGCATACAGCCCTCCGCGCGCCACCAATTCGGCATGGGTGCCTTGCTCTTGGATTTGTCCGCCTTCGAGCACCACGATGCGGTCGGCCCGCTGAACGGTGGCCAGGCGGTGGGCAATCACCAGTGTGGTGCGGTCTTTCATCGCGCTTTCCAGCGCGGCCTGCACCATGCGCTCGCTCTCTGCGTCCAAGGCACTGGTAGCCTCGTCCAGCAGCAGCAGCGGTGGGTTTTTGAGCATGGCGCGGGCAATGCTGATGCGCTGGCGCTGGCCGCCGGAGAGGCGCACGCCGCGTTCACCCAAAAAGCTGTCGTAGCCGCCCGGCAGCGCCATGATGAAGTCGTGCGCATAAGCGGCCTTGGCTGCGGCGATGACCTCGGCGTCGCTGGCCTCAGGGCGCCCATAGCGGATGTTCTCCATCGCCGAGGTCGAGAAGATCACGCTGTCCTGCGGCACGATGCCAATGCGGCCACGCAAATCTTGCAGATCGACCTCGCGCACGTCCACGCCGTCCAGCAGCACCCGCCCCGATGCCACGTCATAGAAGCGCAGCAGCAGTTGGAACATCGTCGTCTTGCCCGCGCCACTGGGGCCCACCAAGGCCACGGTTTCGCCGGGCCGGACATCCAAGCTCAGGCCTTGGAGAGCGGCTTGGTCGGGTCGCGAGGGGTAATGAAAGTTCACGCCTTCGAGCGTCAGGGCCGAGCCGCCTTGGGTGGCCGGCAAGGCCTTGGGCTGTGCAGGAGAAGTGACGGGGGAGGTGGCATGCAGCAACTCCATCAAGCGCTCGGTCGCCCCCGCTGCGCGCAGCAGGTCGCCATAGACTTCTGAGAGCACCGCCACCGAACCGGCCAAGGTGATGACATAGAGCACGGTTTGGCCCAAATGTCCTGGGGTGATTTCACCCTTGAGCACTGCTTGCGTGCCCTGGTAAAGCCCCCACAACAATGCGCCAAACGTGGCGGTGATGAGGAAGGCCACCAGCACGGCGCGCAGGCGGGTGCGCTTGCGGGCGGTGTCGAAGGCGGCCTCGGTGGCGCCGTCAAAGCGATGGGCTTCTCGTCCCTCTTGGGTATAGCTCTGCACGACGGGGATGGCGTTCAGCACTTCGGCCGCGATGGCGCTGGTGTCGGCGACCCGGTCTTGGCTGGCACGCGAGAGCTTGCGCACGCGGCGGCCAAACATCAGCGCGGGCAGCACCACCAGCACCAAAATGCCCAGCACCTGCACCATCACATAGGGGTTGGTGGCAATCAGCAGGCCCAGGGCGCCAACACCCATCACCACATTGCGCAAGCCCATGCTCAGGCTGGAGCCCACCACGGTCTGCACCAGGGTGGTGTCCGTGGTCAGGCGGCTCAGGACCTCGCCGGTCGCCGTGGTTTCAAAAAAGGCTGGGCTTTGGCGCACCACATGGGCATAGACGGCATTGCGCAGATCGGCCGTGACGCGCTCACCCAGCCAACTCACCATGTAAAAGCGCAGGGCCGAGAACAAGCCCAGCGCCGCCGCCACCCCAAACAGCGCACCAAAGTGCCCGCGCAGCGCCATCATCCGGTCCCCCGGCGCCGCGCCCACCAAGCCCTCGTCCACCAAGGTCTTGAGCGCCATGGGCAAGGCCAGCGTGGCCCCCGCAGCCAGCACCATAAAGGCCAGGGCCAGCGCGATGCGGCCCCGATAGGGTTTCAAAAAGGGCGCGAGGCCCGAGAGCGATTTGGGGGAGCTGCCCTTAGGGCGGTCAGAGTCAGAAGCCATACCGCCAGTGTAGGCGGGCTCACTCGCCGTTGCGCTGGTCCTCGGGGTCGGATGGTGCAGGCACTCGACCGCGCCGTGCCAGGGCCTCACGCAGCAGGTACTCCACCTGCGCATTGGCGCTGCGCAACTCCTGAGCCGCCAAGCGCTCGATCTCGGCCCAGAGGGCCGGGTCGATGCGCAGAGGGTAGGACTTTTTGCCGGGGCTGGCCATGGAGGCAAAGGCCTTCGCTTGCTCAGTTGTAGAGGGTGCCGGTGTTGACGATGGGCTGGGTCTCGCGGTCGGAGCACAGCACGACCAGCAGATTGGACACCATGGCGGCTTTGCGCTCGTCGTCCAACTCGACGATGGAGCGCTCGGACAGGCCCTTGAGCGCTGCTTCCACCATGCTCACTGCCCCTTGCACGATCTTGGCCCGGGCGCTGATCACGGCTTCCGCCTGCTGGCGGCGCAGCATGACCTGGGCGATCTCGGGTGCATAGGCGAGGTGGGTGAGCTTGGCGTCCATCACCTCCACACCGGCATCGCCACAGCGGGCCTGCAGCTCTTGGCGCAGGCCTTGGGTAACTTCATCGACACTGCCGCGCAGGGTGATCTCGCCACTGTCGGGGTGCTCGCCTTCGTCGTAGGCGTAGAGCGACGCCAAGTGGCGCAAGCCGGCCTCGGCCTGCACGCGGACATACAGCTCAAAGTCGTCCACGGAGTAGGCCGCGCGGGCCGCGTCGTTGACGCGCCAGACCACGGCCGCGCTGATTTCAATCGGGTTGCCACGCTTGTCGTTCACCTTCAGCGTGGGCGTGTTTTGGTTGCGCGCCCGCAGTGACAAGCGCCGCTTGGCCAGCAAGGGGTTGGCCCAGCGCAGGCCCTCTGCGCGGTCCGTGCCCTTGTAGGCGCCAAACAAGTTCAGCAGCGTGCAGGTGTTGGGCTGCTGCATGTACAGGCCCACCAAGCTGATGACCCCGAGCACGGCCAGGCCCAGCGACAGCGCAGCCGCCCAGATGCCCATATCGAGCGTGGCCCCGGAGAGCGGCAGACCAGCGGCCAGCACGATGGCGGCAATGCCCAGCCCCGCCATCAGATAGCCATTGCTGGAGTGAAACGTGCGGTCCGAGTACGTATGTGCGAAATTGGACACGAGAGCCCTCCGTAAGTGGAATCAAAGTGATATCACTTTAGGTGGTTTTCAGGGCGTTCGCAAGCCCCCAACCGGCGAGCCAGCGTGTCACCTGGGAAATCGCTCCCCCTAATTCCACACAGAGGCTCTGCGCAATCGGCAGGCAGGCGAGATACTCGGGCTTCAGACGAGCGGTTTTGTCACAGGCATGGCCTACAGTTGGGGGGCCAAATGGCCGAAGTGAGTCGGACTCCCGCGCAAAAGGACTCTTTGAGATGACGACGAAAGACACAAGCCCCGCCTGGCCGCAGCGTTTGGCCCAGTGGGTCAGCCGCTTCAGCCTGGGCTCGGCGTGGATGTTTCAAGCTGGTGTGGGCGGTTTGGTCGCAGCGGGTGTGGCCACACTTTTGGTGGTCCTGGACGGTGTGTCCTGGAGCACAGCGGCCCTGGCAGGCGTGTTGGCACTGATGCCGGCGTTATTGGCCGGCGGTGTGGCCTTGCATCTGGCGCGCACACTGGCGCAGTCCGCCTCACAGCGTGAAGCCTTGAGCCTGGAAGACGAACTGACGGGTGTGAGCAATCGCCGCCAGTTCTTGCGTTTGGCTGAGCGCGAGTGGTCGCGCTGCCGCCGCTACGGTGACAACGGCGCCTTGCTGCTGATCGACGCCGACCACCTGCGCCGCATCAACGACAACCTGGGCCAACGCTGTGGCGACGCCATCTTGCTGGAGGTCACCCGCCGCATCAGCGCCACGCTGCGCCAGTCTGACCTCTTGGCCCGCTTTGGCGGGGCCGAGATGTCGGTCTACCTGCCCCACACCGACCCGCTGGGTGCGCTGGACGCGGCAGAGCGCATTCGCCAGCAAGTGGCTTCCACGCCCTTCTTGTGGGAGCAGGCCCATGTGGTGGTCACCGTGAGCGTGGGGGTAGCCCATGTCCATGGCGGCCAACTGGCGCTGGACGCGCTGGTGCATGAGGCCGAAGCCGCCCTGAACGCAGCCAAAGAAGCGGGCCGCAACTGCGTGCGCGCGGCGCCCATTCAGCCGCGCCGTGACGAAACCCGCTCGGTCAACGCGGGCTGAGGCCTCAAGCCGGCAGGCGGTAGTGGGCGGGGCCCATCAGGTCCACGCCGCAGGCCAAGCCGCGCACCCAAGCGATGAACTCTTTGACGGCTGGGCCGGCGAGCGGCGCGCCGTGCTGCGGCACCATCATCGCGATGGGCAAGTCGGCCACCATGTCGGCCCACAGGCGCAAGACCTTGTTGGACGCCATATAGCGCTGGTGAAAGGCGGCCATGCTGGGCATCAACTCCGCCAAGGACTCCACCGGCGCTCGGGCCACAGAGCCTGAGACCATGGACACGCCCAGATCGCCCGAGAACAAGATCTTGCTGACCGGGTCCCAGAACTGAAAGTTGCCCTCGGCGTGCAAGAAGTGCGCAGGCAGGGCCCAGACCTCGTTGCGGCCAATGCGAATGCGCAGACCCGCGTCGGGGATGCCCACGATGCGGCCTGTGGTTTTGCCTGGCTTGCAGAAGTGCGGCACAAAGCGCTCCCACACCTTGGAGACATAGATGCTGGCCTGCGTGGAGGTGGTCCAGCGGTCGAGCGAGGCGATGATGTCCGGGTCGGCATGTGAGGCCAAGATGGCCGACAGCTTGTGCGGCGCAAAGTGACGCGTCATGGTGAGATACAGCTCGTTATAAGCGAGATTGCCACCCGGGTCGAGGATGGCGCCGGTGTCGCCGTCCACGATCAAAAACTGGTTGGCTTGCACGGCGTCCGAGGCGCCACTGTCGTCCACCAGGTCGGTGAACATCAGGCAGCGGTGGCTGCCATCGTCATAGAGGGTTACAGGCATGCGGCACTGTAGGCAGTGCCCCAGGCTCAGGGCTTGAGCAAGGTCAAGACCCGCTGCGCCAAAGCGCGCATTGAGCCAGGACCTGGGCCACCAGGGCATCGCCGGTCTCTGTGCTTTCGGCCGCCAAGGCGCTGCGCTGCATGCTGCGCAACCAGGTGAGTTGGCGTTTGCCCAACTGCCGCGTCGCGGCGCAGCCGGTCTCGATCACCTGAGCCTTCAGGGCCTCGCCGCTGAGCCCGGCGTCCAGCGCCTCCCAAGCTTGGCGATAGCCCACGCAGCGCATGGAGGGCAGGTTCAGGTGCAAGTCACCCCGGGCGCGTAGCGCCTGCACTTCGCCCAAAAAATTGGCGGCCCACATCTGCTCAAAGCGCTGATGAATGCGGCCATGCAGCCAGGCGCGCTCGGTGGGCTCCAGGGAGAGCAACAAGTGCGGCGCGGCACGGGGCGTGTCGTTGGCGCCCCGGGTGTGAAAGGATGACAGCGGCTGGCCCGAGACGCGCCAGACTTCCAAGGCGCGCTGTATCCGCTGTGAGTCATTGGGCGCCAAACGTGCGGCGGTGGTCGGGTCGACCTGCGCCAGTTGGGCGTGCAGGGCGGGCCAGCCCAGCCGTGCGGCTTCGTCATCCAAGGCGGCACGCACCGTGGGGTCCGCAGCGGGCAAGGCGTCGATGCCATCGATCAAGGCCTTGAAGTACAGCATGGTGCCGCCCACCAGCACTGGCCAGCGGCCCCGGGCGTGGACGGCGGCAATCAGCGTTTGCGCGTCTTGCACAAAGCGGGCGGCCGAGTAGGACTCGGTCGGGTCCAGGATGTCGATCAGGTGATGCGGCACCAGCGCCTGTTCGGCTGCTGTGGGCTTGGCCGTGCCAATGTCCATGCCGCGATAGATCAGGGCCGAATCCACGCTGATGATCTCGATGGGCAGGGCCTGGGCCAGGCGCAGCGCCAGGGCCGTTTTGCCGCTGGCGGTGGGCCCGGCCAAGCCGATCCAGGGCAAGACGTGTTCACTCATGCTCGCGCCGCGCTGGGGAGTTGGCCAAAGCGTTGCACCACGGTCCAGGCCGTCAGGCTGGTCAGCAGCGCAAAAAAGCACAGCCCGCTGGCCAAGACCAGCACGCTGCCGTCCATGGCTTGGCCCAGCCGCAAGCCCGTCACAAAGGCCGTGGCGGCCAGCACAAAGCCCGAGAGGGCGGAGGCCACCCCTGCCATCTGCGGAAAGGCCCCCACCGCCGCTGTTTGGCTGCACGGCTGGTGAATGCCATGGCCGAAGAGATAGATCCAATGCGCCACCACGATGGGCAGCACAGCCGTCTGCCCACCCAGCGCAAGTGCCAACATGCCCAGTCCGCCGGCTGCTGTCGCAAACGCACCGCGCCAGACCGTGCCCAACAGGCCGTGCCGGAGCAGCAAGCGGCGGCAGGCAAAAGTGCCCGCGATATAGCTCAGCGAGCCGGTCGCCATCACTGCCCCATAAGCCCAAGGCGCTAGGCCCAGCGTGCCGATGTAGACAAAGGAGCTGCCCGCCAGCAGGACGAACAAACCGCCGTAGGTAAAGCTCGAGAGCGCCGTCCAGGCCCGAAAGCCGGTGTGGCGGGACACGGTGCGCATCGCGGCCAACCAGGGCCCTGGGCGCAGCGCGTCAGGGCGCTTGGTGGCCAGGGTCTCTGGCAGGCGCCACCACACCCACAGGCCTGTGGCAATGCCGGCCAGCGTCACGGCCGTCAGCGCTGCGCGCCAGCCTTGGCCTGCGGCCAACACCCCACCCAACGCTGGTGACAAAAAGGCAATCAGCCCCAGCCCGCTCAAGCCCTTGGACATGACTTGTGCACCCTGGTGCGGTTCATACAGGTCGCGCACCATGGCGCGAGCGCACACCACCGCAGCGGCCAAGCCGGCGCCCTGCAGGGCGCGCAGGCCAATCAGCGTGTGGATGCTGGGGGCCAGCGCACAGCCCAGGCTGGCCACGCTGTAGAGGAACAGGCCGCCCAGCAACACGGGCCGGCGACCAAAGCGGTCGGACAGTGGCCCCATCACGAGCTGGGCCATGCCGAAGCTCAGCAGCAGCGCCGACATGGTGAGCTGCACCGAAGCCATGGGCGCGGCCAAGTCGCGCGCCAACAGGGGCAGGGCGGGCAGGTACAGGTCGGTGGTGATGGGCTGCAGGCCCAACAACAGGGCCAGCGCCAAGGCCACCTGCTGGGCGCTCAAGGCACCGCTGCGCACCCCCAATGCCGGGTTAGAAGCGCTCATCGTCACGCAGATAGCGCCATTGGCCGGCAGGGAGTTTGCCCAGCACCACGCTGCCAATCCGCACGCGCTTGAGCCCCACCACCTTCAGGCCCACCAGCTCGCACATGCGGCGGATCTGGCGCTTGCGGCCTTCACGCAGCACAAAGCGCAGCTGGTCTTCATTGGCCCAGCTCACCCGGGCGGGGCGCAGTTGCACGCCGTCCAGCTCCAGGCCGTGGTTCAGCAGCTTCAAGTCCGCTTCCGGGAAGGCGCCTTCGCGTTGGTACTCCACCCGCACCAAGTACTCTTTCTCCACCGTGCTGTCTTCGCCGATCAGGTGCTTGGCAATGCGGCCATCTTGGGTCAGCACCAGCAAGCCGGTGGAGTCGATGTCCAGCCGCCCTGCAGGGGCCAGGCCGCGCGCATGCCCCGGGTGGAAAGGCTTGCGAAGCGGGTCCTCTTCCCAGCGGTTGGCCGCAGTGACCAACACGCTGGCGGGCTCGTAGCCGTCTTCGGCTTGGCCGGACACATAGCCGATGGGCTTGTTGAGCAAGATGGTGACACGTTGGGCTTGCTGCTGATGCGCGGCGGGGTCGATGTCGATGCGGGCGGTGGGCAGCACACGCTGACCCAACTCGGCCATCACGCCGTCGACCTTGACCCAACCGGCCGCGATCCAGTCGTCCGCCTCACGGCGCGAGGACACGCCGCGGTCGGCCAAGACCTTGGACAGGCGCACGCCTTCAGGGTTGGGCGCTGAGCGTCCCTCCGCTGCGACCTCAGAGCGCGGAATGCGCACCGGCGGGCGGCTGTCGTCCCGGCGGAAGGCCGCTTCGCGCTCGCCTTGGGGCGGTGCGACGCGTCGGCGGTCATCGTGCCGGTCATCCCGAAAGGCTGGGCTCGGCCGGCCTTCAAAGCGCTGCGCGCCGCGATCATCGCGGCGCGGCTCCTCACGACGGGGCGCGACGCCCCCTTGGGGGCGGTCAAAGCCACGCTCGGCCGGGCGGTCAAAGGAGCGGCCGCGCTCATCCGGTCTGTCGTAGGAACGAGGTCTGTCGTTGGGCCGGTCGAAAGAGCGTGGCCGGTCATCCGGCCGGTCAAAGGGGCGCGGCCTGTCATTCGGCCGCTGGGGTGGCCGGTCGCTCCAGGGGCGTTGCGGTGGGCGGTCGTCGTAGGGGCGGCGTGCATCGCCGGCGCCACGTGGGGGCGGGCGGCCCTCATCGCGCCGGGGCGGTGGGCGGTCGCCATAGGCGCGTTGCGGCGGGCGGTCTGCGGGGTAGCGCTGCTGGGGGCGGTCGCTGCCACGCGGGGCGCCATAGGGGCCCTCTCGATCTTGTCGGCGGTCACCTCGGTCTTGCGGGCGCTCTGTTCGGCGGTCCGCGCCGCGGTCGTCGCGGCGGCCGTCCCGCTGGCCGTAGGGCGCGCCGGTGGGTTCGCGGTGGGTGACCGGAATATTGGCAAACGGCGCGTCGGCGGCTTGTTCGGTCTTGGGGGCGTCGGCATCGCCTTCTTTGCGCACAGGGCGGCGGGGGGTTCTTTGGATGTCGCGGTCAGATCGCATGGCGAACCCGTCTCTTCATGAAAAAAGGAAAAAGCCGCCCATCAAAGGGTGGCACATGAGGCCAGTCAGCGGCCTCGCAAAAACAAGTTGTCCAGCTCTTTCATGGACAACTGGCGCCAGGTCGGGCGCCCATGATTGCACTGATCGGCCCGCTCGGTGGCCTCCATCTGGCGCAACAAGGCGTTCATTTCTTCCAGCGTCAAGCGCCGGTTGGCACGCACGGCGCCATGGCAGGCCATGGTGGCGAGCATATCGTCTCGGGCGCGGGTCACCAAACGCCCGGCATCGGCGGCGTCCACCTCGTTCATGTCATGCAGCACGGCGCGGGCCAACTCCACCGGGTCGGCGTCGGGCAGGGCGGCAGGGCGGGCACGCACCGCCAGGCTGGTGGGGCCCAGGGGCGAGATGTCCAAGCCTAAGGCGTGCAGCTCCTCATGCCGCGTCTCTGCCAAGGCCACCTCGGTGGGCGTGGCGGCGAACGTAGCGGGGATGAGCAAGGGCTGCGAGGCCAAGCTCGCGTTGTTGGCGGCGGCCTTGAGCCGCTCGTAGACGATGCGTTCATGGGCGGCGTGCATGTCCACAATCACCAGCCCGTGGGCGTTTTGCGCCAGCACATAGACGCCGTGAAGCTGGCCCAATGCACGGCCCAGCGGCCAGTCCTCGCTGGCGGCTGGCTCTGAGGCTGGAGCCGGGTAAGCGCCCAAAAGGGGGCCTGCGGTGGGCTGAGGGTCCAGGGGATGGCCTTGCCAGCCCGGCGTGGCCTCGCGCACCGTCAAGGGGGCGCCAGGCGCCGGCGCCATCAGTGGGGCCATGTCCGCCAAGCTCAGGCGCGATTGCTGGGCCGTGAACGGCAGGCCTTGAGGCCGCGCCCACGCAGCACTTGTGGCCCCGCTGCTGAAGGAGGAGCCGCCGCGGGCGCTGGCCCCCAGCTCTGACGGCGCTGCCTCCAAAGCCGGCGCCGCGTTGGCACTGGCCGCTGTGAGGGGGGCACCCGCCGTGGTGGAGAGCGCTGCATCCACGGCGCGGCGCACCGCCTGATAGACCTCGCCCGACTCTCTGAAGCGCACCTCGATTTTGGTGGGGTGGACGTTCACATCCACGCGTGTCGGGTCGATGTCGATGAACAGCACATAGCTGGGCTGGCGCTGGCCGTGCAGCACGTCTTCATAGGCGCTGCGCAGGGCGTGGGTGATCAGTTTGTCGCGCACATAGCGGCCGTTGACATAGGCGTACTGCTGGTCGGCCCGGTTGCGCGCCGCTTCGGGCAGGCCGATGCGGCCTTGCACCCGCATGGGGCCGACGGGCACGTCCACCGCCCGGCTCTTCTCGACAAACTCTGGCCCCAACACGTCGGCCATGCGCTGCTCGTGGGTGGCCTTGCGCCACTGCGCGATCAGCTTGCCGTCATGCCACAGTGCAAAGCTCACATCCGGGCGGGCCAGGGCGTGGCGCTTCAGCGCCTCCAGCGCATGGGCCAACTCGGTGGCATCGCTCTTCAAAAACTTGCGCCGCGCCGGGGTGCTGAAAAACAGCTCGCGCACCTCGATGCTGGTGCCGGTCGCGCGGGCGGCTGGGGCCAACTCACCGCTGCGGGCCTCCAGGCGCTGGGCGTGCGGTGCCTCCGGGGTGCGGCTGGTAATGGCCAAGTCGGACACCGAGGCAATGGCCGCCAAGGCCTCACCCCGAAAGCCCATGGTCATCACGCCCTCCAACTCGGCCAGTGAGCCAATTTTGCTGGTGGCATGGCGCTTGAGCGCGAGTGGGATTTCTTCAGCGGGGATACCGCAACCATCGTCCTCAATGACGATGGCGCGCACGCCGCCCGCGCTCAGGCGCACCGTGACTTGCGTGGCCCCGGCGTCCAGGGCGTTATCCACCAGCTCGCGCACCACTGAAGCCGGGCGTTCCACCACCTCGCCCGCAGCGATCTGGCTGACCAGTTCATCAGGCAGTTCGCGAATCGGGCGGCGTGACGCGATCAGGGGCTCAGTGGAATTCATCCCGGGATTGTAGGGACACGGGGGGCCCTAAGCCCCTGAGCACAGCCCCCACCCGCCTCAAAGTGCTTTGCCTTGAAACAGCAGCTTGTCCCGCTTTCGCAAGGTGGCCTCGCCCTGGTGCTCCCAGAATTCCAAGGCGCCGGCCGTGTACCTGGAGCCTGAACCCGAACGAGCCTGTTTCATGCTCACCACTTGGCCTTGGGGCCAATGGACCTTCACGCGCCCCAGCTCCGGCTCATAGACCGCCGTCAACGTCTGGCCCGTGATGGACTGATAAACCACCCGGGTGCCCGCCGAGGGCGTCGCTGCGGGGACGCTAGACGCCAGCCCAAGGCTGAGGGAGAGAAGGGCCTGACTCAATCGGTGCGAGTAGGGCATGCAGTTTTCTCCGTGAGCTTGTCGAGATTGGGTAGCGGGCTGTCCCGCTGAGGGCATCAGAACTCATGGGCGAGGGGCAGGCTCCGCAGGCGGTGATGGAGGCTCGGCGTTCTCCGCCCACGCTGACGCCCACATCAAGGGGCCATGGCAGCGGCATCGCAATGCCGCGATCCGCCAATTCAAGTTGGGATGACTGCTGCCAGCGTTATGGGCCACATCCCACAGGCTGCGCTCAGAGATCTGTGCGCTGTGATGCGCAGCGGGGTTGACTTCTGTGTAGAGGTGCTTGCCGGCCGCCAGCATCATCAGCGCTTGGCCGTCGCGGTCTCCGGAGAGTTGAGCCCCCACTTGGTCTGAGCTGTACTCGCAAGCCCGGCTCAGCGGCAAGCCTAAGAGGTAATTCAAGGGCGGAAGATGTGCGGCCACGGTGAACAAGCGGTGGAACCAATGCACATGGCCCAATCGAATATGCCCCAGCTCGTGGCCCAAGATGAAACGAAGACTCCGCTCGTCGCGCAGGGCCAAGGTGCGCTCCAAGATGTCGGAGTAAATCACCCCAAAGGGCCGAAAGCCGGGAACGCAGCTGACAAAGGCGTTCAAAGCGCCATTGCCGTTGAGCAAGAACAGTTCAGGGGTCTTCACCAGGCCCACTTCTGCGGCCATGGATTGCCACAGGTGGTAGACCTCCGGGAACTGAGCCGTGCCGAGCTTGACACCGTTGCTGCGCGCGCTGCCGTAGAGCCGCCCGATGCCACCCATCAAGACGATCACAAAGGCTATCGGAGCCAGCAGAACATGCCAGAGCTCAAGCTCCCGCAGAGAGGCCAGGGTTTCCTGATCGTCTGGAGGGAGCGACTTCAACGCCTCCGCCCGGCTCAGAGCCTGCCCCTCGGGGTGATCTGCAAGGTGGCTGGCCACCCATTGGTCCTCAATCCACTGGTAAGTGGGTGCTTTGAAGGCCGTGAGTGCCAGAGCCACCAAAAACAGCAACAGCGTCAGTGCGGCACTCAATGACAACAGCACGAGCTCCAGTGGGTGACGGACTTGATGAGCTTGAAACTTCATCTTGCGGATTTTCTGGAACGGCTGGGCCAAACATTCAAGCCCAGCTTGGGCCAAGCTCAAGAAAGGCTCAACGTTTCGACAACAGATAATCCCCGCATGGACCTTCTTCCCTTCTTGATTGACTTTGTCTTGCATGTGGACAAGCACTTGGCCACTTTCGTCACCAACTATGGCGCTTGGGTGTATGCGCTGTTGTTCTTGATCATCTTTGTCGAGACCGGCGTGGTGGTCATGCCCTTCTTGCCCGGCGATTCCCTGCTCTTTGTGGTGGGGGCCATGTGCGGCACGGGTGTGATGGCGCTAGAGATTGCCATGCCGCTGCTCTTGGTGGCGGCGGTGGCGGGCAACCAGACCAACTACAGCATTGGCCGCTACTTTGGCCCCAAGGTGTTTCAGTGGGAGAACTCGCGCTTCTTCAACAAAAAAGCCTTTGACCAAGCCCATGCCTTCTACGAAAAGCACGGCGGCGTGACCATCGTCATCGCCCGCTTCATGCCTTTTGTGCGCACCTTCGCCCCCTTTGTGGCGGGCGTGGCCGCGATGACCCGCAGCAAGTTCACCTTCTACGATGTGACCGGTGGCGCTTTGTGGGTCTGCGGCTTGACCACCGCCGGTTACCTCTTCGGCAACATCCCCTGGGTGCAGGCCAACCTGTCCAAAATCATCTGGGCCATGATCGTCATCCCAGGCTTGTTGGTGATTTTTGGCAGCTTGCGGGCCAAGTTCAAGCGCCAAGAGACGGCTTGATCAACATCTCAAGCAGAGGCCTGCATGACCGTCTTGACGACCCCTCGTTTGCGCCTTGAGCCCATTGGCGACCAGCATCTCGACGGCCTGCATGCCATGAACGCGCGGCCTGAAGTGATGCAATACATCAGCGGCCAAGGCGAGACACTGGAGCAAACGGCAGCCTTTGTCGCGCGGGTGAAGCGCGGCTGGGCCGCCTGGGGCGCGGGCTGGTGGGCCCTGATTCACCTCGACAGTGGCCGCGTGGCGGGGGCAGGCTGCATCCAGCATCTGCGGCGCGAGGCAGCCATCCCTGAAGACCTCCTCACCTTGTGCACCAACCCGCTAGAGATCGGCTGGCGCCTGCACCCTGACTTCTGGCGCCAAGGTGTGGCCAGTGAAGCGGCTTCCCGCATGACAGCCTTTGCCTTTGAGGACCTCGCGGCTGAGGAACTGCTGGCGGTTCGCCACCCTGAGAACCTCAACTCCGCGCGCGTCATGGACCGCCTTGGGATGCGCTACCGGGGCTTAGAAACTTGGTACGGGCGGGAGCTGGCGACGCATGTGCTGAGGCGAGCACATTGGAGCTCGCTCCACCGAGCTGCGGGCTGAAGCTCGCCACCCAAGCGACTATTTCAGCCGGTGCTCGCCTGCATTCCTGCGCTGCTCAGCGCTGCCTAGGCGCCACCCTGGTCTCCAAAGCCGCCGCTCGGTATTCCGGCACCAGCTTGCAGTCCCCCCCAAAAGTCGGCTGCGCCGCCTTGCAACGCTGCAGCAGACTTTGCGGCGTGGGCTTCTCGCCGCGTTCTATCCAGGCCAGCAGCGCGTCCATCGCGGCGGGGTATTCTGCGTCGTGCAGGTAGCTGTGCTCGGCGCTGTCGGAGTAGGTTTGCACCAGCCACTGGGCGTTGCCAGCGTTGCGCATGGCGTCGGCGAACACGCTGTCCATTTCCACAAACGCAGTGGCGTCGTGGATGCCGCGCAGGCTTAGCGTGGGCTTGCTGATCTTGCCTTGCGGGTCGGTGTCTGCGGCCAGGGTGGCCACGGCTTGAGGGTCGGCCGCATAGCGGGCGACCTTGGCGTTCAGGGCATCTTGGCCCGAGGCGGAGGTGTAGACCACGCCGATATTGCCAAAGGGATTCTTGCCGCCAGTGCGCTTTTGCACAATGTCTTGGAAGTGCCAAGTGGCCCAGTTCAGGTGGCCGATGAGGCTGCGCTCGGGGATGCGGGCCTGGCGCGTCAGCGTGTCTAATGCTTGCTGCTGTGCGGGGCTGCGCTGGGTTGCGGGCAGGTTGACGCCGGTGCAGGCGTTGACCCGCTGGGCCAACTCGGTCCGCGTGAGCTTGCTGTCCGGCGGCAGGCCCATCCACACGGGGTAGGGCGTTTCATCGGGTTTGGGGTGGGTGCCGCAGACGGCTTGGTAGACCACCCGCAAATCCAGGCGGAAGTCATAAGAGCGCGTGCCCCCGGCCAGCACGCCGCTGGTCAACAGCACGCCGTCGACGCTCTTGGGAAACATCTCCGCGCCAATGGCCGCCACGCTGGCCCCCCAGCTTTGGCCGTGCAGCACGGTGCGGCGCGGGGTGGCCACTTCTTTGTTGAACAGCAGGCGCAGTCGCTCGGTGTCCTCGGCGGCAGCCCGCACGACCACACCGCCTTGGCGGAAGGTGGAGCCCGCCCAGGCGTGGCCCGCCTTGACCATGATGGACCAGCGCTGCAAATCCGCCGCGCTGCGCTCTGCACGCGGGGCGCCCAGCTCGGGCCCACCATGCGCGTGCATCACCAGCACCCCAGACCACACTTTAGGCATGGCCACCCACCAATAGGCGCCGGCGTCGTCTTTGCCGCTGAGGCATTGCGTGCCCTCGGGCAGGCCGGTGGGGCAGGTGGCGCGGGCGCGATGAGCGCTGAGGTCGGGTGTGACGGGGGGCGCGGACGGGACGGTGGTGGCGCAGCCGCCCAGCACGGTCAGCACACCCAGGGCACCCACCCAAGGGAGGCCTCGCGGTTGAATCGATTGCATCTTGAATACCTTTGGTGGAGAGCGCACTTGAAAAGCCTTGCCACATCCTAGACCCAAGGCACTGCCCGACAATCAGCGATTGCCCTTTAATGGGCTTGAAGAGATGAGTGTGCTTTGAAGAGAGTCGATGCCGAGGTTTGGGCCCTGCTGGACGACAGCGCAGAGGGCCGCAGCCGTCTCTACACCGAGTTTGTGCGCGAGCACCGCTGCGTGCTGCCCCAAGAGCTGGAGGCCGTCTGGGCACAAGTGGCCGCAGATCAAGAGGGCGGCCTTCATGCCGTGCTGCTGGCCGACTATGAGTGGGGCGTGGCCTTGCAGCGTGGTGTTGCCTCGCAGGCGCAGGCGGGGGAGCCTGCGCCTGCGCCTGCGCTGCGCGTGATGATGTTCGCTCGCCAGCAAACCCTCGATGAAGCCGGGACGGCGGCATGGCTGCAAGCCCATGACAGCGGCCACGCCACGCCCAGTGCTGCAGGGCCGTTGAGCTTGAGCCCCAGCGTGGACGAAGCGGCCTATGTGCAGGCCGTCCAGGCCGTGCAAGAGGCCATTCGCCAAGGCATCAGCTACCAGGTCAACTTGACGTATCGGGTCCACGGCGCCTTGCATGGCTCGCCCGTGGCGCTGTATCGCCGCCTGCGCGCGCGCCAGCCCGTCGCCTATGGTGCGCTGATCCTCTTGCCCGAAGGCGGCGAGGTGCTGTCGCTCTCGCCGGAGCTGTTCTTGCGCCACCAGCAGGGCGTGTTGACCGCCAAGCCCATGAAGGGCACAGCCGCGCGACAAGTTGACGCCCTGGAGGACGCCCGTGTCGCCGCCGCCCTGCAGCAAGACCCCAAGAACCGGGCCGAAAACCTGATGATCGTGGACCTGCTGCGCAACGACATCGGCCGCATCGCCCAGACCGGCAGCGTGCAGGTGCCGGCCCTCTTCACCATTGAGCCCTATGCCACGGTCTATCAAATGACCTCGACCGTGCAGGCCCGCCCCCGGCCGCAAGTGACCTTCCCCGATGTGCTGCGGGCCACCTTTCCCTGTGGGTCCATCACCGGGGCGCCCAAGCATCAAACCCTGGCGCTCATCGAGCAGTTAGAAACCACGCCGCGCGGCCTGTACTGCGGCGCCATCGGTTGGGTCGCCCCGCCCACTGCGGGGCAAGCCTTGGGTGAGTTTTGCCTCTCTGTGGCCATCCGCACCTTAGAGGTCGGGCCACTGCAGGCCCCCATCGGCACGCGCCCGCTGCGCTTGGGGCTGGGCGCCGGCATTGTGTTGGACAGTGTGGGCGCGGATGAATGGCAAGAGTGCCAACACAAAGCCCGCTTTCTGACCGATGTGGACCCGGGCTTTGAGTTGTTTGAAACCCTGAGGATTGAGGGCTTGCCGCAGCAGCCTCAGGCGCAGCTGCACGACGCTCATCTGGCGCGCCTGGCCCGCAGTGCGCAGGCCTTGGGCTTTGCATGGCCTGAGCACGACGTGGACGCAGCGTTGGACCAAGCCTTGGTGGACTTGACTCGAAACCCAGCAATCACCACGCCCCAAGCACGCCTGCGCATGAGCTTGAACCACCGCGGCGCGGTGACGATCCACACCGAGCCTTTGCCCGATCTACCGCCAGGCCCGGCGCTTTTGAGCCTCAGCCCGCTGCGCCTGCCCAACGCTCAGCCCCTGGCCGCCCACAAAACCACCCTCCGCCAGCACTACGACGCAGCCGTGCGCGAGGCCATCGCCCAAGGCCAGTTTGACCAGTTGTTTGTGACCGAGGGTGGCTGGCTCACCGAAGGCGGGCGCAGCACGGTGTTGGTCAAGTTGCACGGCCAGTGGTGCACTCCGCCCGTGGCCGACGGTGCGTTGCCCGGCGTGGCCCGCGCCCAGGTCTTGGCGCAAGGCCTTGAAGGGCAGCCTGTGCTGGAGCGTCGCCTCTGGGTGCAAGAGCTGGAGCAGGCCCAGGATTGGCGCGTCTGCAATGCGCTGCGCGGGGTGCTGCCGGCTCAGCTGGTTCGGTTGCGCGACAGCGGCGGGTTCTTGGCGAAGTAGCGCTCTACGCCCAAGAAGATGGCCTCGACCAGGCGTTCTTGATACTCGGGGTCGCGCAGGCGCTGCTCTTCGGTGGGGTTGGAGATGAAGGCGGTCTCGACCAGGATGGACGGGATGTCTGGGGCTTTGAGCACCGCAAAGCCGGCTTGCTCGACATCGCGCTTGTGCAAGCGGCCCACTTTGCCGATGTTGCGCAGCACTTCTGAGCCCACGCGCAGGCTGTCCTTGATCTGCGCAGCCGTGCTCATGTCCAGCAGTGCTTTGAGCACCTGCTCATCTTTGACGTTGGCGTTCACGCCGCCCACCATGTCGGCGGCATTCTCCTTCTTGGCCATCCAGCGCGCAGCAGCGGAAGAAGCACCGCCCTGGCTCAGCGCAAACACGCTGGCGCCTCGCGCCTCGGGCGTGAAGAAGGCGTCGGCGTGGATGGAGATGAAGAGGTCGGCCTGCACCCGCCGGGCTTTGTTGACGCGGTCGTAGAGCGGCACGAAGAAATCGGCGTCTCGCGTCATCACGGCCCGCATGCCGGGCTTTTTGTTGATGCGGTCGCGCAGTTGCAGCGCGACTTGCAGCACCACGTCTTTTTCTTTCAATCCGCTCGGGCCAATGGCGCCGGGGTCTTCGCCGCCATGGCCGGGGTCGATGGCGACGATGATCAGGCGGTTGATGCGGTCTTTGAGCTCGCGAGAGGGTGGCGGCGGGGGGGCGGGTGTCTGCAGCGGCGCTGTGGGTGCCGCAGCGCCTAGCCCCGGGGCGGGCAGCGTGCCCGTAGGCTTGGGCGGTGTGACCTGCAGCGGCTTGTCCACCCGCCCGATCAGCTCGCCCAGCGCATCTTGCACCGATTGCGCGGCTTCTCGCTCGGCTTGTGCCTTCTCGGCCACCAGGGCCACCATGGGGTCGGTCGCTTGGGTGGGGTAGAGATCAAACACCAAGCGGTGCTGGTAGGCCGCCACCGGCATCAAGGTGAACTGCTCTGGGCGTACGCTTTGCTTCAAGTCGAAGACCAGTCGCACCACGCGGGGCTGGTTCTGGCCCACGCGCACGCCGGCGATGAAGGGGTCGTCGGGCCGAACCTTCCCCACCAGCTCGCGCAGGGCGGGGCTGAGCTCCAAGTTCTCGATGTCGATCACCAAGCGTTCGGGGTTCTGGGCCATCAAATGCTGGGCGGCCAGCGGGCGGTCAGACTCGATCGTCACGCGGGTGTAGTCGGCGGCGGGCCAAACGCGCACGGCGACGATGGACGCCCCATAGGCGAGTTCTGCGGCGCCCAGACTGAGCACCAAAAAGGGGACTTGTTTCAGGGCTTGGCGGCGCTTCATCGCAGCAACTCCTGGCCACGCGGTGTCAGGGCTTGCAGCGTCACTGTGCGGCTGTCATCCGCCTCCATCTGCAAGCCAATGCGCAAGTCGGGTGGGGGCAGGCGGCCGGCGACCTTCTCGGCCCATTCACAAAGCTTGAGGCCTGGGGCTGCGAAGAGCTCTCGAAAGCCCGCGTCTTCCCATTCATCGGGGCTTTCAAAGCGGTAGAAGTCGAAATGAGAGACGGCCAGCGGGGGCAGGCCCGGCCGCTCAAGCTCGTACAGCTCCACCACAGCGTAGGTGGGGCTTTTGATGCGGCCTTGGACGCCCAGGGCGCGCAGGAGGTGGCGCACAAAGGTGGTTTTGCCTGCACCCAGCGTGCCTTCCAGTTCTAGTGTGGCATCCGCCAGGGCCGCATTCCGGGCTAAAGAGGCGGCAAAAACCTCGCAGGATGATTCATCCGGCCAGTGTTGCGTACGGGTTTCTAGAATCGGCGTATGAGTCAAGGAAGCAGCGAAGGCAAGGTGGACCCAGCAGAAGCGCTGTTGGCATGGCTGCGAGACAGCGGGCGCTCCTTGGGATTCTCCCAGATTGGCGTGGCCGATGTGGACTTGCGTCATGCAGAACCTGGCTTACTGGCTTGGCTAGAGGCGGGCTTTCATGGGCAGATGCACTATATGCAGGCGCATGGGCTCAAGCGCGCGCGCCCGTCTGAGCTGGTGCCTGGCACGCTGCGGGTGATCACCGCGCGCATGGACTATCTGCCGCGCAGCACGCCGGAAGGCTGGCAGGCGGTGGAGTGGCGGCGCTTGAGCGAGCCCCAGCAGGCGGCGGTGTCGGTCTATGCCCGAGGACGCGACTACCACAAGGTCTTGCGCAGCCGCCTGCAAAAGCTAGCCGAGCAATTGGCCCAGAAGCTTGGGCCGCTGGGCCACCGCGCCTTTACCGATTCGGCTCCGGTGCTGGAGGTGGAGCTGGCCCAACGCAGCGGCCTGGGTTGGCGCGGCAAGCACACGCTCACGCTGGCGCGTGAGGCGGGCTCCATGTTCTTCTTGGGCGAAATCTTTGTGGATGTGCCGCTGCCACTGACCGCACCGGTCAGCGCCCATTGTGGCCAGTGTGAGGCCTGCATCGGCGCGTGCCCGACCGGCGCCATCGTGGCGCCTTATCGCCTGGATGCGCGGCGCTGCATCTCCTACCTGACGATTGAGCATGAGGGGCCGATTCCGGTGGAGATGCGGCCCTTGATGGGCAACCGCATTTACGGCTGTGATGACTGCCAGCTCATCTGCCCCTGGAACAAGTATGCCCAGCGGGCCAGCGTGGCGGACTTTGATGCGCGCCCCGCGCTGCAGGCGCCCAGCTTGGCGCCACTGTGGCAATGGGACGAGGCGACCTTTTTGCGCCACACCGAGGGCAGTGCCATTCGCCGCATTGGCCACGAGCGCTGGCAGCGCAACTTGGCGGTGGCCATGGGCAATGCGCTGGCGCTGGCCGACGACCCTGGCTTGCGAAGCGCGCTCGCAGCGTCCTTGCCCCAGGCCAGCCCACTCCTGGCCGAGCACATCACTTGGGCGTTGGCACAGACAGCGCGTTAACGCAGGGTTTCGAGGGCCCACAGCGCCGTGGGCAGGCCGACCATGGCCAGCAAGGTGGAGAGGCTGACCAAGCCCGCCACGTAGCTGCCTTGACCTCCCATGCGGGTGGCCAGCACATAGGCGCTGGAGGCGGTGGGCAGGGCGGCAAAGGCCACCACCACGGTTTGTTGGCCTGGGGGGAGGTCGGCCATCAAGACCAAGGCCAGCGCCAATGCGGGCAAGACAAAGTGGCGTATGCCCAAGAGGCCGGCAGCCAAACGAGGGGCTTCACGCAGTGCCCCCATGCGCAGGCCTGCGCCCACGGCCATCAGGCCCAGGGGCAGGGCGGCTGCGCCCATGCGAGACAGGGTGATTTGCATCACCTCCGGCACCGGCAGGCCGCTGAGGTTGGTGGCGAGGCCCGCCACGGTGCCAATGATCAGCGGGTTGCGCAGCAGCTCGCGCCCCAGCGACTGCCCGCCTTGGCGCGCCAGGGGCCAAACGGCGGCGACGTTGCAGATGGGCACGCACAGCGCAATCAGCAGCGCCATCCAGGCCACAGACTGCGCGCCGCCCAGGCGTTCGGCCAGGGCCAGTGCCACATAGGAATTGAATCGAAAGGCGGTTTGCGCCCCAGACGCATGGGTGACCGCGCTGACCCCCGGCCAGTGCGCCAAGCTGTAGGCAATGGCAATGCCGCTGGCCACCACGGCCAGGCCACAACCCGCCAGCATCACCATGGCGCCGGGCTGAATGGGCTGGCGCACGATGGCCACAAACAGCAGGGCCGGAAACAAGAGGTAGTAGACCAAACGCTCCACACCGTCCCACACAGGGCGGTCTAGGGGTGTGTGGCGGCAAATGAAAAAACCCGCTGCAATCAGCAAGAAATCGGGCAGTAGCAGCATGGCGTGGCTCATGCGGACAGTGTGCCAGCCCCAGCGTGGCGGAGGGCTGTGTAGACTGCGTACACGCCATGAGTTCAGTCGCCCCTCCCGCCATCGACAGCCCTGCGGCAGCCCTGCCGCCGGACGGCCTGATCGACACTTTCATGGATGCCTTGTGGCTTGAAGACGGCCTGGCTGCCAACACCTTGGCGGCCTACCGGCGCGACTTGAGCTTGTTGTCGCAGTGGCTGCGGGGCGAGCAAGGGCCGACGAAGACGCTGGCGCAGGTGTCAGAGGCGGATCTGCGAGCCTACTTGCTGGCCCGCCATGCCAGCAGCAAGCCCACCACGGCCAACCGGCGCTTGGCGGTGTTTCGCCGCTTTTACCGCTGGGCCTTGCGAGAGGCCTTGGTCAGCAGTGACCCCACGCTCAAGCTGACGGGCGCGCGCCAGCCCTTGCGGATTCCCAAGACCTTGAGTGAGGCGCAGGTGGACGCCCTGATGCAGGCGCCAGACGTCAACACGCCGCTGGGCTTGCGGGACCGCACCATGCTGGAGCTGATGTATGCCAGTGGCCTGCGGGTGAGTGAGCTGGTGGAGTTGGCGACCATTCGCGTGGCCCTGGCCGAAGGGGTGGTCCATGCTCACGGCAAAGGGGCCAAGGAGCGCTTGGTGCCCTTTGGTGAGCAGGCGCGGGACTGGCTTCAGCGCTACCTCGCGGAAGCCCGTAACGAGATTTTGAGTGGCCAGCAGAGCCCGGCCTTGTTTGTGACAGCCCGCGGCGGGCCGATGACGCGGCAGATGTTCTGGACTTTGGTGAAACGCCATGCCTTGGCTGCCGGCATCACCCAAGCCTTGTCGCCGCACACCTTGCGGCATGCCTTCGCGACACATTTACTGAACCATGGGGCCGACCTGCGCGCGGTGCAGATGTTGCTGGGCCACGCGGACATCTCCACCACCACCATCTACACCCATGTGGCGCGGGAGCGCCTCAAGACCTTGCACGCCCAGCATCACCCCAGAGGTTGAGGCAACGCGCGGGCAAAAAAAACTGGCCCGAAGGCCAGTGGGGTGTGAGCGAGCGGCCTGGCCGCTGCGATCAGAAGTTGTGGCGAACGCCGAAAGCCACGGCGCTGAGGTTGCCCTTGGAGTACATCTTCAGCTTGTCGTCGTCCCCCACGCGGGTGTAGAAGGCATAGACCTTGGTCCGCTTGCTGAGGTTTTGATTCACGCCCAGAGTGATCTGGTGAGCGCTGGAGCCAGGCAGGCCCTTGACGTCGCTGGCTGCACCCACATTGGCATGCAACTCGGTCGCGCCCATGGTGTACTGAGCGGCCAAGCGATAGTTGGTGCGGTTGCCGCCGAGCACGTTGTCGCGCTGGACATAGCCGCCGACGACCACAGGCCCCATTTCATACAAGGCACGAACGGCGATTTGCTTGTCATCGCCCAGCTTGCTGAAGCCAGCACCCAGGTGCAGCTTGCCCATGTCGTAGTTGGCGGCCAGGTCGAGACCACGGTCGCCTGCGCTGTTGGCTTCTTGGACAGCCAGCTCAGCAACGAAACCACCCATGGTGGGCGTGCGGTAGGCCACTTTGCGGGCGCCGTTGAAGCCATTGGCGTCGTTGTACAGGCGGTCCGCCGAGGTGCCGGTGTCATGGTTGTGCATGCTGACGTAGTCAGCGGTGGCGAAATAGGCTTCGCTGGTGAAGGTGCCCAGGCGGATCATCCCGAACGAGCCGCTCAGGTTAACTTCGGCTTGACGGCCCCAGAAGGTGCTGGACGCAGCACCATTGGCAGGGTTGAAACCGTGCTCGATCTGGAAGCCAGCCTTCAGGCCGCCGCCCAGGTCTTCCACGCCCTTGAAGCCGATGCGTGAGGAGTTGTTCACCAAATCGTTGGTGGTGACGGAGCCGTCCTTGCTGCGCTCCAAGGTCACGTTGAGGCGACCGTAGATGTTGACGCTGCTTTGTGCAAAGGCGGGCGCAGCCATGGCGGTGGCCAATGCTGCAAGGGTAACGAGCTTGTACATGTAGTTCCTCCTGAAGGTGAGATCCGGTAGCACGATCGTGGCCGAGAGTTCCCAGGGTGAAACTCTCGTTGCTGATGCGCTAACGTGGCAGTTTAGGTCTGGCAAGCAAAAAAGTTGGCAGAAAAGATATTCCTGCGGGCCTTAGTGTGTCTAGATGTTGCCATGTTGCAACGAGTAGTGCATCCCTAAGGTGACTGACAATGCGGGGGATGGACCACACCTTTGTTTCTGCACTTGTTCTGCTGCTGCTGGTGCTTGACCCCTTTGGCAGCCTCCCCATCTTCATCAGCGTGATGCGTGGCGTCGCTCCTGAGCGACGAACCCGCGTGGCTCTGCGGGAGGTCAGCATTGCGTTCAGCGTCTTGCTGGCGTTTATGTTCGCGGGGCAAAGCTTTCTGAATTTGATGCACCTGTCCGAGCGCTCGCTCGAGGTTGCTGGGGGCGTGATCTTGCTGATCATTGCCATCCGCATGATCTTTGCCACCGGCGGCGAAATTTATGCCAATGACGGCGACCGCGAACCCATGATCTTTCCGCTGGCTGTCCCGCTGCTGGCAGGGCCTTCGGCCATGGCGACGGTGCTGCTGCTGGCTTCGCGTCAGCCCGAGCGCATCACGCATTGGATCGCGGCGCTGACGTTGGCCATGGCCATCAGCGGCTTGGTCTTGTTGCTGGCCGACCGCATTCGCAAACTCTTGGGCACGCCCATGGTCTCGGCCATTGAGAAGCTGATGGGGCTGGTGCTGACGGCCATTGCCGTAGAGATGATCTTGGCGGGGCTCAAGCGTTACTTCTTTGACCCTCTCTGACGCGACAAGCCTCAAAGAAAAAACGGCAGCCTAGGGCTGCCGTTTTGCCGTGGGCCTTGGGTCCGGTCAGCGGCCGCGCAGATGAGCAGGCGCTTCGAGGCGCTGGGCCAAGGTGGAGAGCACCAGGGTCAGGACCAAGTACATGGCCGAGATGGCCAGATAGGGCTCCCAGTAGCGCGAATAAGCGCCGGCCACCGTACGTGCAGCCAATGCCAACTCGGCCAAGCCAATGGCCGAGACCAAGGAGGAATCCTTGATCAGCGTGACCCCCTCGTTGACCAAGGCAGGCACCATGCGGCGAAAGGCCTGCGGCATGATCACAAAGCGCATCGCTTGGCCGTGGGTGAGCCCCAAGCTCCAGGCGGCTTGCGTTTGGCCGGTGTGAATGCTTTGAATGCCAGCCCGGAAGATCTCCGAGATATAGGCCCCCGCATTCAGCGACAGCGCCACCGCGCCAGAGAAGAAGGCCCCGTGCTCCTGACGGAACTCACGGGCCAGCTCACCGGACAACAGCAGGCCGTGCTCTGGGTGAACCAGCGCCGGCATGACCGCAAAGTGCACCAGCAGGATCTGAACGAACAAAGGCGTGCCGCGAAAGAAGGTCACATAGGCCGTGGTCAGGCCGCGTGCCAGCTTCAGCAGCAGGTTCAATGGTTCAGACTTGAGCGGGGGCGCATCGCGCGAGCTGCTGATCAGCCCCAAGACCGCGCCGAGTGCCAAGCCCACCACAATGGCCACTAATGTGAGCTCTATCGTGGTGAGCAAGCCCTCCATGAACAAGGGCCAATAGCCCGAAAGAATGTCCCAACGTAAGTCCATGTGAGCTCTTTTCTGGCGCGTTCAGGCGATCAGTTGGAGGCTGCGGAGGCCGGAGCCGCCGAGGCTGCTGCCGCAGCAGGCTCTGTGCCGAAGGTCTTCTTGTAGATGGCGTTGTACGTGCCATCGGCCTTCACAGCCGCCAAGCCCTTGTTGATCTGGGCCAGCAATTCAGCATTGCCCTTCTTCACAGCGATACCGTATTGCTCAGGCGCGAAGGACTTGGTGTCCGACACGGTCTTGAACTTGGCGCCGGCGTTGTTGGCCACATAGTGAATCACCACGCCATTGTCAGCGACCACGGCGTCCACGCCACCGGCTTCCAGCTCTTTCAGAGCCAGCGGGGTTGATTCAAAACGCTTGATGGTGGTGGCCGTCTTGCCTTGCAGCTTGGTGACCACTTCGTCGCCGGTGGTGCCGGTTTGCACGCCGACCTTCAGCTTCTTCAGGTCGTCGAACTTAGCGACCTTGGAGTTTTCTTTGACGGCGATGAGCTGGTTCGCATCGAAGTAGGGGTCAGAGAAATCCATGGTTTGCTTGCGCTCGTCGGTGATGGTGATCGAGGAGATCAGCACATCGCGGTCGCCTTGGCCCAAGGCATTGAAAATACCTTCCCAAGGGGTGTTGACGAACTTGACCTTGAAGCCACCCTTCTCAGCCACGGCATTCAGCAGGTCGACCGAGAAGCCGACGATTTCACCCTTCTCGTTTTGGAACTCGAAGGGGGCGTAGGCGGCATCGGTGCCCACGGCGTAGACCTTGGCCGGTGCGGGCTCAGCCGCCGAAGCCGGAGCCGATGCGACCGGAGCCGATGCTGCGGGAGCGGGTTCCTTCTTGCCGCATGCAGCCAGCACCAGGCCAGCGACCAACATGCTGGCAACCTTCAGGAATTGACGGGTGTCTTGACGAGCCATGAGAGTCCTTCAACAAAGATAAGAGTGACGGAAAAAACGTCGACCCTCCAGTGTATGCCTGTGTCCCAGGCTTTGAGCAGAGGGCGGGTTGGGGTTGTCCTGGGGTTTTGGCAAGGCTGAACGAGGCGCGCGCCTGTGCCGGGCCTGCTTCAGCTTGGCCTCAGGCTTGATCGAGCCGACTCAGCTCTTCTTCACTGAAGCCGGCCGCGCGACGGGCCTCTAGGTTGAAGGGCTTGCGCAAACGCGGGGCTGCGTGGGTGCGCGCCAATTCCGCATAGGTTTGCAAGGGGTCGAGCTGAGCTTGCTGGCACAACCAGGCATACCAGCGATTGCCAATGGCGACATGGCCGACCTCGTCGCGCAGGATGATGTCCAAGATGGCGGCGGCTCGGTGGTCTCCCATGTGCCTAAACTTGGTTTGCACAGCGGGCGTGGCGTCCAGCCCCCGAGCCTCTAAGGTCCGGGGCACCAGGGCCATGCGAGCCAGCACATCCTGGGCTGTGCGCTCAGCCATGGACCACAAACCGCCGTGGGCTTCGAAGTCGCCGTAGTCAAAGCCCAGGCTTTGCAGATGTTCACGCAGCAGGCTGAAGTGCAGAGCTTCTTCATCGGCCACTTGCAGCCAATCCAGGTAGTAGCGCTCGGGCATGCCCGCAAAGCGCCAGATGGCATCGAGGGCGAGATTGATCGCGTTGAACTCGATGTGGCAGAGTGCATGTACCAAGGCGGCTCGGCCCTCGGGCGTGCGCAGCGAGCGCTTGGGGACGGCGGTGTGATCCACCCACACGGGTTGGGCCGGTCGCCCTGGCAAGGGGGCATCGCAGTGCAGGGCGGCGGCGGTGTCCAGCGTCAGGGTGGAAGCATCCCTTCGCAAAACTTGGGTGCGAAGGACTTTTTGGCCTGGGTCGGGCTCGCACAAGGCGGCCAGAGCGCTGGTTCGGAGTTCCATCTTTAAAATTATCAATCCTCCCCCATATCACCCCCATGAGCGAACTCCATAAATTTCTCTTCGAAGGCCTGCCCGTGCGTGGCATGTTGGTGCGCCTGACCGACTCATGGCAAGAAGTGCTGCGCCGCCGCGAGGCTGCTGGCGCCTATCCGCAAGAAGTGTCTGCCCTGCTGGGGCAAATGAGCGCGGCCGCCGTGCTGATGCAGGCCAACCTGAAATTCAACGGCGCCTTGATTTTGCAGATTCATGGCGACGGCCCTCTCAAGCTGGCCGTGGCTGAAGCGCGCAGTGACCTCGACTTTCGGGCCACCGCCAAGGTCATGGGCGAGGTGCCGGCCCAGGCCGGTTTGGGGGACATGCTGAACGTCAGCGGCCAAGGCCGCTGTGCCATCACGCTCGACCCGCAAGATCGACTCCCCGGCCAGCAGCCGTATCAAGGGGTGGTGCCACTGAACGGTGGGGATGGTCAGTCTTTGAGTCAGCTCTCTGAGGTGCTGGAGCAGTACATGCGCCAGTCCGAGCAGTTGGAGACGCGCTTGGTCTTGGCTGCCGATGGTCAACTGGCCGCCGGCTTACTGATCCAGCGCCTGCCGCTGGAAGGCCAGGGCAATCTGGAGGGCACAGGGGCAGTGAGTTCGCCCGAAGATGCGGCGGAGTCCTTCAACCGCATTGCCCACTTGGCCGCCACCCTGAGCCAAGAAGAGCTGTTGACCTTGGATGCCGACACGGTGATGCGGCGCTTGTTCTGGGAAGAAGATGTGCGGCGCTTTGAACCGCTGAAGCCACGCTTTGCCTGCACCTGCTCGCTGGAGCGCGTCCAACACATGCTCCAAGGCTTGGGCCAAGAAGAGGCGGTGGGGGTGGTGCAAGAGCGCGGCGAGATCGAAGTGGGCTGCGATTTCTGCGGCCAGCACTATCACTTTGATGCGGTGGACGTGGCCGCACTCTTCACCCCCGAGGGCGAGACCTTAGCGCCTACCCGCACCTTGCATTGACGCTGGCTGCCGAAGGGCGTGTTCGCACTCGGGGCTGTCGCAGTCGCACAGCCAGGGCCACGCCGGCGCTTCGGCGTCGCGCAGGGTCAGTCGGGTGAAGAGACCCGGCTTGCGGCCCGCCTTGTGGTCTCGCAACAGGGGGCTGATGGCGTCCAGGGCGGCGTCCACGCGCGCAGTGCCTTGGCCACGGATGACCACGAAGTCCAGGCCGCCTTGCAGCAGCAAGTGGCGCAGCCGCGCGTCGACGGGCTCGCGCACATGCGGGCCCTCTCGCTGCAGGCCATCGGCCACCCAGGGCAAGTCCAGCCCCGTCAGTAAAGTGAGGCTGCAGTGCTGACCGTGCCATTGCAGCGCGGCGGCATCCAGCTCATTGCTTGCAAACACCTGCCAGTGATAGACGGCTGTCATCAGTGGCGTGGTGTCCGCGAGGACCACATCGTGCGTCTCGCGCGCTGCTTCAATGGCGGTGCTTTGCAGCCGCACGATCTGGGCTTGCTCGTGCTGAAGCGGCGTGCGCTGGTGCTCGTCGCACCAACTGCGCAGTGCCTCCGGCACCCAAGTGCACCTCAGGCCCGTGGCTTCGGCCAATTGATCGGCCAGGGCGGCCGCCAGGGTGCTCTTGCCCGTGGATTCGGCGCCGACCAGGGCGATCACCTGCCCCAACGCATCAGGCATGGGCTTGGCCTTCTAGGCGTTGCCATGCCCGCCAACCTTGCAGCGCCATCAGCGTGAACAAGCTGTACAAAATGACCGTCAGCCACAGGCCCTTGGTGGCAAACAAGGCGATGCTGACCAGGTTGACGGCGACCCAGGTCGGCCAGTTCTCAATGCGTTTTTGCGCCAGCAAGAACTGGCCCGTCAAGCTGCCCACCGTTGGCAAAGCATCTAGCCAGGCGACGTCTGAACTGGTGTAGGTGCTCAAGGCCCACGCCAAGGCGGGCCAAGCGGCCAAGGTGGCCAGCAGCGCAGTGAGGCGCTGCCGGGGGCTCAAGCGAGAGACTTTCAGGGCCTCGGCCTCGTTGTGCCGGCCCTTGAGCCACTGGTGCCAGCCCCAAAAAGCCACGACGATGAACACGACTTGCAGCCCCGCTTCGCCAAAGAGCTTGAAGTGGGCGAACAGCAGGCCATAAAGCGCCGAGCTGAGGATGGCCAGTGGCCAAGCCACCGGGTGGACGCGCATATTGGCCACCACCATCACCAAGGACAGGACGAAGGCGATGAGCTCGGCTGCGGTGACGTCACTGCCCCAGAGCGAAAACAGAGGCCTCAGCAGCGGCGCGGTGGCCTGCAACAGGCTGTCCAACATGGCGTGAATGAACGAAAGGGTGGGGCTCAGCGGCTGCCAGGCGCCACCACCACCAAGACTTCGTCGGGCTTGATCATGCCCATGTCGAGACGGGCTCTCTCCTCGACGATCTCGACACCGTCTTTCAGGTCAGCCACTTCGGCCATCAGGCGCTCGTTGCGCGCGCGGGCCTCATCATTGCGTGCGCGCTGCTCGGTCAACTCCGAGCGCAGCGACATCACATGCGGCACGCCCCCTTTGCCAAACCAAAGCTCGGCATGCACCAGCAGCAGCAAGGCGGCAAAGACGAAGGGGACGATGCGCATAGGTTTGGATTGTGCCGCAGCGCTGAAGCGCTGCGGCACACCTCATCAACGCAGGTTGTAGAACGCGTCGCGGCCGGGGTAGACGGCCACATCGCCCAGGTCTTCTTCAATGCGCAGCAACTGGTTGTACTTGGCCATGCGGTCCGAGCGCGACAGCGAGCCGGTCTTGATCTGGCCTGCATTCAAGCCCACCGCGATGTCGGCGATGGTGGAGTCTTCGGTTTCGCCCGAGCGATGGCTGATGACGGCGGTGTAGCCGGCACGCTTGGCCATCTCGATGGCGGCGAAGGTTTCGGTCAAGGTGCCGATCTGGTTGATCTTGATGAGGATGGAGTTGGCGATGCCCTTCTCGATGCCTTCCTTCAGGATCTTGGTGTTGGTGACGAACAGGTCGTCGCCCACGATCTGCACCTTCTTGCCCAAACGGTCGGTCAGCACCTTCCAGCCGTCCCAGTCGCTTTCGGCCATGCCGTCTTCGATGGAGACGATGGGGTACTTGTCGCACCAGGTGGCCAGGATGTCGGTCCACTCGGTGGCAGTCAGCGTCAGGCCTTCGCCTTCCAGGTGGTACTTGCCGTCTTTGTAGAACTCGCTGGCGGCGCAGTCCAGGCCGATGGCGATCTGTGTGCCGGCGGTGAAGCCCGCTTTGTCGATGGCTTCCAGGATCAACTGAATCGCGGCTTCATGGCTGGGCAGGTTGGGCGCAAAGCCGCCTTCGTCGCCCACGGTGGTGCTCATGCCCTTGGCATCGACCAACTTCTTCAAGGCGTGGAAGACTTCGGCGCCGTAACGCAGGGCTTCGCGGAAGCTCGGTGCGCCCACAGGGATGATCATGAACTCTTGCAAGTCCAGGCTGTTATTGGCGTGGGCACCGCCATTGATGACGTTCATCATCGGCACGGGCAATTGCACCCCACCCATGCCACCGAAATAGCGGTAGAGCGGCAGGCCAGCTTCTTCAGCCGCGGCGCGGGCCACGGCCATCGAGACGGCCAGCATGGCATTGGCGCCCAGGCGGCTTTTGTTGTCGGTGCCGTCCAAGTCGATCAAGGTCTTGTCCAGGAAGGCTTGCTCGCTGGCGTCCAGGCCCAACACGGCTTCGCTGATTTCGGTGTTGATGTTCTGCACCGCCTTCAGCACGCCCTTGCCCAGGTAGCGGCTCTTGTCGCCGTCACGCAGCTCAATGGCTTCACGCGAGCCGGTGGAGGCACCCGACGGCACGGCCGCACGGCCCAAAGTACCGCTTTCCAGCAGCACGTCGCATTCAACGGTGGGGTTACCGCGGCTGTCCAGCACTTCGCGGCCGACGATATCAACAATGGCGCTCATGACTTACTCACTCCGTGATTGAAAAAACTATTCGGCGCGCAGGATGCCGTAAATCCGTTACCTGCGTGCATCAATGTCGTGTCATCAAAATTCAGGCTCGCTTCACGCGACACCATCGACCACCACCATGCGCATCACCCCCGCGCCTTCGCGCAGCGTGCGGGCGTGGCTGTAGGTTTGGCTGGTGTAGAAGGCCTTGGCGGCGTCTCGGCTGGCGAACTTCAGCAAGACCAAGCGCGACGGCGTCCACGGGCCTTCCAGCACCTCAAATTCGCCCCCGCGCACCAGCACCTCGGCGCCATGCTCTTGCATGGCCTTGGTCGACCATTCCCGGTACTTGGCCATCTTCTCGGCGTCGGTCACGGTCACATCGGCAATGATGTAGGCGCTCATTGGAAGTTGTCCTCCAACAGGGGCTGGCTCTTGACGACCTTGTCGAGCTGCACCAGCGTTTCGAGCAGCGCTTGCATTTTGCCCAGCGGCACCGCATTCGGGCCGTCCGACCAGGCTTCAGCGGGCTTGGGGTGCGTCTCCATGAAGAGGCCCGCCACACCGGCTGCCACGCCGGCACGGGCCAGCACCGGCACCATCTCGCGGGCGCCACCACTGCTGGTGCCTTGTCCTCCGGGCTTTTGCACCGAGTGGGTCACGTCAAACACCACCGGGGCGCCCGACTTGCGCATCTCGGCCAGGCTGCTCATGTCAGCCACCAAGTTGTTGTAGCCAAAACTCACACCGCGCTCGCAGGCCAAGAAGCGGTCTTCAGACAGGCCTGCCTCACGCGCAGCGGCGCGGGCCTTGTCGACCACATTCTTCATGTCCCAAGGGGCAAGGAACTGGCCCTTCTTGATGTTCACCGGCTTGCCGGACTTGGCCACGGCGCGGATGAAATCGGTCTGGCGGCACAAGAAGGCGGGTGTCTGCAGCACATCCACCACGCTGGCCACGGGCTCGACTTGGGATTCGTCGTGCACGTCCGTCAGGATGGGGAGTTGCAACTGCCGGCGCACTTCCTCCAGCACCTTCAAGCCCTTGTCCATGCCCAGGCCGCGCGGGGTGTTGCCCGAGGAGCGATTGGCCTTGTCGAAGGAGCCTTTGTAGATCAGCGGGATGCCCAGCGGCGTGCAGATCTCTTTGAGCCGGCCCGCGACCTCCAGCGACATCTCCAAGCCCTCGATCGAGCAAGTGCCTGCGATCAGGAAAAAGGGCTTGTCGAGTCCAACCTCGAATCCACACAGCTTCATGGCTCAGCCCTTTGCTTGTTGGCGCGCGGCTTGGTGATCCAGCGCTGCCCTGATGTAGCTCTTGAACAGCGGGTGACCATCCCAGGGGGTGGACTTGAATTCCGGGTGGAATTGCACGCCCACATACCAGGGGTGAACGTCGCGCGGCAGCTCCACCATTTCGGTGAGCTTTTCGCGCTGGGTGATGGCCGAGATCACGAGCCCCGCTTCTTGCAAGCGGTCGAGGTAATGCTCGTTGGCTTCATAGCGGTGGCGGTGGCGCTCGGTGACTACCGGGCCGTAGATGTCATGGGCCAGCGTGCCGGCCTTCACATCCGAGCTTTGCGCGCCCAGGCGCATGGTGCCGCCCAGATCCGAGTTGGCATCTCGCTTTTGGATCGAGCCATCGGCATCTTGCCACTCGTCAATCAGCGCGATGACCTTGTGCGGTGCATCGGGCTCGAACTCGGTGGAGTTGGCGCCTTCCAGACCAGCCATGTGGCGGGCGTACTCAATGGTGGCGACCTGCATGCCAAGGCAAATGCCCAAGTAAGGCAGCTTGTGCTCGCGGGCAAAGCGTGCGGCGCTGATCTTGCCCTCCACACCGCGCTTGCCAAAGCCGCCGGGCACCAGCACCGCATCAAACTTGGCCAATTGCTCGGCCGCGTTCTCGTCGGTCAGGGTCTCGGAGTCCACGTAATTGATTTTGACGCGCACATGGTTGTGCAGGCCAGCATGGCGCAGCGCCTCGTTGAGCGACTTGTAGCTGTCCGACAGGTCGGTGTACTTGCCGCACATAGCGATATTGACTTCGCCCTTGGGGTTCTCGACTTCGTGGACCAGGTTGTCCCAGGTCTTGAGGTCGGCCGCTTTGGTGTGCAGGGCCAGCTTGCGGCAGATCAGGTCGTCCAGGCCTTGCTCATGCAACACGCGTGGCACTTTGTAGATGGTGTCCACGTCCCACATCGAGATCACGCCGTGCAGGGCCACATTGGTGAAGAGAGAAATCTTCTCGCGCTCTTCCACAGGCACTTCAAAGTCGGCGCGGCACAGCAGCGCATCGGGCTGGATACCGATCTCGCGCAGCTTTTGCACGGTGTGCTGGGTCGGCTTGGTCTTCAGTTCACCAGCGGCCTTGATGTAGGGCACATAGGTGAGGTGGACAAAGGCGCAGTTGCCGGGCTGCTTGAGACTCAACTGGCGCACGGCTTCCAAGAAGGGCAGGGACTCGATGTCGCCCACCGTGCCGCCAATCTCCACGATGGCCACGTCCACCGCCTCGGGTGTGTCAGCACCCGCGCCGCGCTTGACGTACTCTTGGATTTCGTTGGTGACATGGGGGATGACCTGCACGGTCTTGCCCAGGTAGTCGCCGCGGCGTTCTTTTTCCAGCACCGACTTGTAGATCAGGCCGCTGGTGAAGTTGTTGCTGCGCTTCATCCGGGTGGTGATGAAACGCTCATAGTGGCCGAGGTCGAGGTCGGTCTCCGCGCCGTCGTCGGTGACGAAGACTTCGCCGTGCTGGAACGGCGACATCGTGCCCGGATCGACGTTGAGGTACGGATCGAGCTTGATGAGGGTGACTTTGAGACCGCGCGATTCCAAAATCGCAGCCAACGAGGCCGACGCGATGCCCTTGCCGAGCGAGGACACCACACCGCCGGTGACGAAGACGTACTTGGTCATGGGATGAGGCCACTGGCGGCTCTCAAAAACGGAGCGGCGCAGGAATGCCGTGGTGGTAAAGCGCGATTATAGGCAAGGTGGGCGGAGGGCTTGGATGGCGACCACTTTTGTGGGCTGGTCAGGCGCTTGAGCTGGTGTGTCGACGTGCTGTCCTATTGGGTGGGACATTGAGGGCAATGGTCGGAGCAATCCGCTCGCCAAGAGGCCTGCGGCGACTGCCGCCGCTCATGCCAAGGTCAGAGACCTTGGCCTTCTCCAGGCATGAACAGCCCTCAGGGCTATTCATGTCCGGGATCAGTCCTCCGCCGTCGGCTGCGCCGCCGTCTCCCCCTTTACTTCGCTTTGGCAGTCACCGCAGGCCTCGTGGCTGGGGTGGGCGCTTAGTCTGGTCGCTAGCCGTCGCTTTGGCTAGGCGTCGGCAGACCGAAGCGCAAGGCCTCAGCAAGTGTTTTGGTCACGAACTCAGACTTCGCCAAGGAATATCTCTCCTGGGACTCAAGCGTCTCGCCGTCGTGTACGGCGGCAAGCGCAGACTTCAGTTGCGCGTAGTCCGCAGCCACATCCGAATGGAGACGCAGATACTCCCGAAAGGCGAGGTGATGGCACTCCTCCTGGGAACCCGCCACACACAAATGCACATGATGCGTGCTGGGCCAGATCCCAGGCTTCGTAAAGAAGGGGTACACCTGGTCGAATTCCCCAAGGTCCACATGCAGATAGCCGAGGGCAGCCATTTCTGCCAGAAGCGTCGCTCTCGGCTCTAGCGATGCGAATGACACCTGAATGTCGATCACGGGCTTTGCGGCCAAACCTGGGACGGATGTGGAGCCGACATGGTCGATACGGATCGCGCGATCGCCGAACTGTTGGCGGAGAAGCTTGGCCTCTTCGGCGAATGCTCTTTGCCATTCGAGCCGATAGGGGATGATCTCGATCATTGCTTCAGCTCTCCTAAGGTCGGGAGGCGCCCAAGCCGTCCCTACATGCTCGCTTAACTCACTGCCCCCTCGGAGACTTGTGACTCAGCCATAGGTCGGCCAAACCGCAATCCAATTCGCCGTTCACCCCATGCTCCCCAGCAACTTCAACACCTCCGCCGCCGTCGCCTCCGGCTGCTCCATGGGATAAAGATGCCCGCCTTCGAACTGGACAAAGCGCTCTTTGGCCATGGCTTTGGCGGTGGCGACACCGCCTTGGCGCATTTCTAGGCTTTGGGTGCCGGCGATAAAGCCCACCGGGCACTGCGGGGGGTGCTTGGCCAGCAGCGGGCCTAGGTGGTGGGGCAAGGTGTTGTAGATGGAGGTTTCGACGTCGCGCTGAAAGCCCAGTTCGATATGGCCGGCGACGTCGTCAAACCCAGTGTTGACATAGTCGCGCAGCACGCGGTCATCCCAGCGGGCAAAGGCGGACTTGCTTTTGAAGTGCTCGTAAACCGCTTCACGATTCGGCCATTGGTAACGGCGTTTTTGCGAGACTTTACCTGGAGAGACCCTGCCGATCAGGCGGCTGTGCTTGAGCACTTGCAGGCTGTGCGCCCGCCAGCCGGTGATGACAGGGGAGTCCAGCATCACCAAGCCTGCCGCCAGGTCTGGTCGGCGGCAGGCCGCCAAGAGGCTGAGCAGGCCACCCAAGGAGTGGCCGACCAGATAGACCTTGCCTGGGGCGTTCTCGCTGATGAAGTCGAGCAACTGGTCGCGCAGCGCACGCCAGTTGCTGGCCACCGGGTAGCGCGGGTCGTGGCCGAATCGCTCGACGGCCAGTACTTGATAGCCTGCCGCGCGCCACTGCTCGAACATCACCCGATAGGTGCCTGCGCCAAAGCCGTTGGCGTGGGAGAAGACAATGGTGCGCGTCGTGCTCATCAGACAATCCGCTCGTCAGGCGTGGTGATCTTGCGCATGGGCTCGAAGCGGGCGCTCTCGGCCAGCAAAGGGTGGGCTGCATCGCCGCCGTCCCAGCGAGGATCTTCGATGGCTTCAAAGACTTCGCGCAAGCGCTCGCCCCAGGTGGTGCGGATCATCTTGAAGTACGGGTTGTGCTCGTCGATGACGGCAATGCGCTCGCTCTTCAGCGTGCCTTCTTCATAGACCAGCAGGTCCAGCGGCAAGCCCACCGACAGGTTGGACTTGAGGGTGGAGTCCATGGACACCAGGGCGCATTTGGCGGCTTCGTCTAGCGGTGTGGTGGGGGTCAGCACGCGGTCCAGAATCGGCTTGCCGTACTTGCTCTCACCCACTTGGAAGAAGCAAGTCTCGCGCGTGGCTTCGATGAAGTTGCCGGCCGAATAAACCAGGAACAAGCGCATGGCCTCACCGGCGATCTGGCCACCGAAGATCATGCTGCAGTTGAAGTCGATGCCTGCAGCCCTCAGGGCGGGACCGTCTTGCTCATGCACGCGGCGCACTGCCGAGCCCAGCACCCGAACAGCGTCAAACATGCTCTTGGCGTTCCAGATGGTGATGGGCTCATCATCGCCGTTAGGAATCTTTTCAACCTGCAGGATCTCTCGCACCGATTGCGAGATGCTGAGGTTGCCCGCGGAGAGCAGCACCATGAAGCGCTCACCGGGCTTCTCATAGACCATCATCTTGCGAAAGGTGCTGATGGCATCCAGGCCCGCGTTGGTGCGCGAGTCAGACAAAAACACGAGGCCGGCATTCAGGCGTACGCCCACACAGTAAGTCATGAGGTGGCTCTTGCTAAGAGGTTTGCAGTTTCTTGAGTCGGTACAGCGCGTCCAGCGCTTCACGGGGGGTCAGGGCGTCGGGGTCGATGTGGCTCAGCGCCTCGTCAAGCTCTGAGCGGGCCGCAAGCACTGGTGCAGGCGGCGGCGCAAACAAATCGACTTGCGCATCGCCCGCGCGCGATTGAGTTTCCAGGGCTTGCAGCGTGGCCCGGGCTTGCCGCACCAAGCCGGGCGGCATGCCGGCCAGGCGCGCCACTTGCACACCATAGCTGCGGCTGGCAGGGCCGGGCTCAATGGCATGCATGAAGACGATGTCTTCGCCGCTCTCCACGGCCCCCACGTGCACGTTCAGCGCGCGCTCGTGTTGGCGCGGAAACTCGGTGAGCTCGAAGTAGTGGGTCGCAAACAAGGTGAAGGCCTTGTTGCGGTCGTGCAGGTGGGCGGCGATGGCGGAGGCCAGCGCCAAGCCGTCGAAGGTGGAGGTGCCGCGGCCGATTTCATCCATCAAGACCAGCGAGTGTTCAGTAGCACTGTGGATGATCTGGGCGGCTTCCGTCATCTCCAGCATGAAGGTGGACTGCGCGTTGGCCAGGTCATCCGCTGCGCCAATGCGCGTGTGGATGGCGTCCAGTGGCCCCAATCGGCAGCATTTGGCGGGCACAAAAGAGCCCATGGCCGCCAGCAGCGCGATCAGCGCCACTTGGCGCATAAAGGTGCTCTTGCCGCCCATGTTCGGCCCGGTGATCACCAGCAGCTTGGTGCGCGCGTCGAGGCGGCAATCATTGGCAATGAAGTCGCCCGCACCCGTCTCGGCCAAGCGGGCTTGCACCACAGGATGGCGGCCGGCTTCGATCTCGATGCAAGGGTGGTTCACAAACTCCGGGCGGCACCAGTCCAGCGTGGTGGCGCGCTCGGCCAAGGCGGCCAGCGCGTCAATGGTGGCCAGCGCGCGGGCCAGCGCGGCCAGCGGCTGCAAAAAGCCCTGCAGGCTGTCCAGCAGTTGCTCGTAAAGCCATTTCTCGCGGGCCAAGGCGCGGTCTTGGGCCGAGAGCGCCTTGTCCTCGAAGGTCTTCAGCTCGGGCGTGATGAAGCGCTCGGCGTTTTTGAGGGTTTGGCGGCGCTGGTAGTCGCTGGGAATGCGGTCCAGCCCGCTGCTGGTCACCTCAATGTAGAAGCCGTGCACCTTGTTGAACTGCACGCGCAAATTGCCAATGCCGGTGCGGGCGCGCTCGCGGGTCTCCAAGTCGATCAAAAACGCATCGCAGTTTTGCCCAATGGCCCGCAGCTCGTCCAAGTCTGGGTCCAGCCCCGTGGCAATCACGCCGCCGTCACGCACCTGCACGCCCGGCTCTTCGGCCAAGGTGCGCTGCAGCAGGGCTTCGATGGCGGGGTCGGGCGTCAGGTCGGCACGCACAGCGTCCAACAGCTCCACACCCGGCGGGATCAGGCGCAGCAACACCGGCAGGGCTTGCAAGGTGTGGCGCAGCCCCGCCAGCTCGCGCGGGCGCACCTGGCGCAGGGCAATGCGGGAGGTGGTGCGCTCTACGTCGCTGATGTGCTTGAGCGTGTCGCGCAGGGTGCCAAAGCCTTGGGCCATCAGCTCGGTGATGGCGGCATGGCGCTGGGCGGCCAGCGTGCGCTCGCGCAAGGGGTGGGTCAGCCAATGGCGCAGCGCCCGGCTGCCCATGCCGCTGGCGCAGGTGTCCAGCAAGGAGAGCAGGGTGGGCGAGCGCTCGCCACGCAGGGTCTCCGTCAGCTCCAAATTGCGGTGCGTGGCGGGTGGCATCTCCAGCAGGTCGGTGGCGCGCTCCACCGTCAAGGTGTGCACATGCGCCAGGGCGCGGCCTTGGGTGTGTTCGGCAAAAGAGAGCAGTGCAGCCGCCGCCGCATGGGCGGTGCTCAGCTCTTGGGCATTGAAGCCCACCAGTGAGGCCACGCCCAGTTGCTCGCACAGTTTGCGCAGGCCCAGGCCCGCATCAAACTGCCAAGCTGGGCGTTGGGTGCGGGCGGCTTTGAGTTGGCGCAGGGCGGCGGGTTGCTCTTCGCGGTCAACCAGCACTTCGGCCGGGGCCAAACGGGCCAGCCAAGAGCCCAGCTCACGCTCGCCGCACTCGGCCAAGCCCAACTGCCCGCTGGCCAAACCCAGCCACGCCAAGCCATAGGTGTTGCGATGGCGCGAGAGGGCCAGCAGCAGGGTGTCGCTGCGCTCGTCCAGCAGCTCGGTGTCGGTGATGGTGCCGGGCGTGACCACCCGCACCACTTTGCGCTCCACCGGGCCTTTGGCTGTGGCCACATCGCCGACCTGCTCGGCAATGGCCACCGCCTCGCCCATCTTGATGAGCCTCGCCAGATAGCCTTCGACCGAGTGCACGGGCACACCGGCCATCACCACCGGCTCGCCGCCGCTGGCGCCGCGTGTGGTCAGGGTGATGTCGAGCAGGCGATGTGCTTTGCGCGCGTCGTCAAAAAACAGCTCGTAAAAATCGCCCATCCGGTAGAAGAGCAGGGTCTCGGGGAACCCTTCCTTCAGCCGGAAGTACTGCGCCATCATCGGCGTGTGGCCGGCGTAATCGGCAGGCCCTGGCTGGGGGCTGTGCGGTTTGCTCACCATGCTGGCCGCGGCGCTCAGAAGGGTGCGTCGTCGCCTTCGGGGGCTGCGGGCGCGGCGGACTTGCGCAGGCGAATGGGCTTGCGGGCCAAGGCGGCCTCAGGGGTCAGCTCTGGGGTTTCGGGGGCTGCAGGGGCGGCCGCTGGCTCATCCGAGATGATGCGGGTGTAAGGCGACAGCAGCTTGACCAGTTGACCGTAAATCTTGGGGTTGCCGGCCACCACTTCGCGTTGGTGCAAGAAGTCCGACTCGCCGGTGAAGTTGCCAATCAAGCCGCCAGCTTCGGTGATGATCAGAGAGCCTGCAGCAATGTCCCAGGGCGAGAGGCCAGTCTCGAAAAAGCCGTCGTAATTGCCGGCGGCCACATAGCAGAGGTCCAAGGCGGCGGAGCCGGGGCGGCGCAGGCCGGCGCAATGCGGCATCACGGCCTCAAACATCTTCAGGTAGCGCTGGAAGTTGTCGCCCTTGCGGAAGGGAAAGCCCGTGCCGATCAAGGAGTCGGACAGACGGGTGCGCTTGGAGACGCGCAGGCGCTTGTCGTTCAGGTAGGCGCCGCGCCCCTTGGAGGCCATGAACAGGTCGTTGCGCGTCGGGTCGTAGACGACGGCTTGCTCGATCTTGCCGCGGAAGCTCAGGGCGATGGAGACACAGTAGACGGGGAAGCCGTGGATGAAGTTGGTGGTGCCATCCAGGGGGTCGATGATCCAGACGAAATCGCTGTGCCGCGAGCCGTGTTCGCGCCCCGATTCTTCTGCCAAGATGCCGTGGCCTGGGTAGGCGGTCAGCAGGGTTTCAATGATCGCGGCCTCAGCGGCTTGATCGACTTCGGTCACGAAGTCATTGGGCGCCTTGGTGTTGATCTTGAGCAGGTCCAGGTCCATGGACGCCCGGTTGATGATCCCCCCGGCTGTGCGAGCCGCCTTGATGGCGATGTTGAGCATGGGGTGAAGGGCTTGGGACATGGTGTGACCTGGACAGCAAGTGCTGCAGGCACACGCACACCGCTGGTGGGGCGTGGGCGCACTGCAGACGTTCAAGAAAGGGGCTAGCGGGGACCAAAGAGCGACAGCACCGGCACATCGACGTGGACTTCACGTGGCTTGAGCAGACAATAGAAGCCCGCTCGGCTCAGTACTAACCCGCCATTTTAGCCGCCCCAGGCCGTTTTTGTCATGCCCCATTCTCCAATCAGTTCGGCGACATGCGCCACCCGCTTTGTGTTGGTGGGCACCAGCCACCCTGGCAATGTGGGGGCGGCGGCCCGCGCCATGAAGGTGATGGGCTTTGCTGACCTGGTGCTGGTGCAGCCGCGCTTTGCCAACGTGCTCTCGATGGAGGAGACCGTGGCCATGGCCAGCGGCGCGGCGGATGTGCTGACCCGCGCCCGCATTGTGGACAGCGTGCCCGAAGCGCTGGAGGGCATCAGCCATGTCTGCGCCACCGCCATGACGCCGCGCGACTTTGGTCCCCCCACGCGAGCGCCGCGCCCGCACTTCCCCGAGCTCGTCGCGGCCGGCCACAGCGTGGCCTTTGTCTTTGGGAGTGAGCGCTATGGCCTCTCCAATGACGATGTTTACCGCGCTCACACCTGCCTGAGCATCCCGACTGCGCCGGGCTACGGCTCGCTGAACTTGGCCCAAGCGGTGCAGGTCGTGGCCTACGAATGGCGACAGGCGCTGGGGAGCTTCGACGTGGAAGAGCGCACCAAGGCGTCTCAGTGGGCTGACGCGGTGGCCGTGCAAGGCGCATTGAAGCACTGGGAAGAGGTCTTGGTGCAGGTCGGCTTTCTGGACCCGGCGGCACCCAAAAAGCTGATGCCGCGGCTGCAGCAATTGCTGAACCGCCAGACACTGACCACCGAAGAGATTCACATCTTGAGGGGGATTGCGCGGGCTGTGCAGCGCCGCTGAAGGGCTCAGGCATGGCAGCAGGGCCTCTGCAGCCCTGCGCGGCGCCTGCTGCGCGTTGGAGTGCGCGCCTGCGCACTTTCTGCCCCGCGGCTACACTCACCGCCCGGCCTCTGATTCGGCGGCTGGGCTGTTGTTCAACTCCCATCGGATTCTTCTCATGTTCTCTCGCCTGCGCGAAGACATTGCCTGCATTCTGGAGCGCGACCCGGCGGCACGCTCGACCTGGGAGGTGCTCACCTGTTACCCGGGCCTGCATGCACTGGTTTTGCACCGCTGGGCGAATCGCTTTTGGCGCATGGGCTTCAAGTGGGCCGGTCGCTTTACGTCGCACACCGCCCGTTGGCTGACGGGTATTGAGATCCACCCTGGCGCGACCATAGGTCGGCGTGTGTTCATCGACCATGGCATGGGGGTCGTGATCGGTGAGATGGCGGAGATCGGCGACGGCTGCACCATCTATCAGGGCGTCACGCTGGGCGGCACCTCATTGGTCAAGGGCGCCAAGCGCCACCCGACCTTGGAGGCCGGTGTGATCGTGGGCGCCAACGCTGCGGTGTTGGGTGGCTTCATCGTGGGGGCGGGGGCCCGAGTGGGGTCAGGCGCGGTGGTGACCAAGCCGGTGCCTGCGGGTGCCACGGCGGTGGGCAACCCGGCGCGCATCATCCAAGCGCAGGCGGATGCTGCACGCGAAGAAGCCGCAGCGCGCATGGGCTTCTCGGCCTATGGTGTGACTGCGGGCGATGACCCGGTGGCGCAAGCCATGAAAGGCTTGATCGACAACGCCTCCACCCATGAGCACCAGATTGCGCTGCTGTGGCAGGCCATCGAAAAGCTCTCGGGCACCACCCGCGAACTGCCCAGCGGCGACTGCGTGCCCCAAGAGGCCCGAACCACCGAGCAGTTTGATGCTGAGGGCCTCAACCGTTTGGTGAAGTAAGCCCTGAACGAGAAAGAGGCCCTGGTGAGGGCCTCTTTTGCGGTGTGGCCGCCTGTTTGCTTGCTGCGGCGCTCAGAGCGCCAGCACAAAGGGCAGGAAGTACCAGAGGAAGGTCCAGTCGCGAGGGATCTCGATCTTCAGGGTGCTGCTCCATGGCGTGATGTAGCCATCTGGCTCTACCGAGCGGTAGCGGAAGTAATAAGCGCCGGGCAAGCCGGGGTTGTCAATGGCCCATTCGGATTGAGCCAACTCCGCTCGCGCGACCACGTCGGTGAAGTCTGGATTGCGGGAGAGTTCGACCTGCTGCCGGTCTTCGGCGCGGGCGCTCCAGCTCAGCTTCATCTGCTTGCCATCACCGCTCAAACCGCCCTCGGGGCTGGCGGGCAGGGGCTTGATCTCAAACTTCCGTGCATCTCCCCAAGGGCCGCGGTCACCATTCGGGCGCACGCTGGCCATGCGCCAATGGTAGATGCCGGTCTCTTCAAACTTGAGCTTGGTGTTGGCCCCGACGATGCCTTTGACATCCTTGACCACCGTCTGAAAGCTCGCATCTTTGGCCACCTGCAAGCCGTAGGACCCCGCTTCGGTGTTTTCGGCCCAGACCAACTGAACCTCACCCACTGGCCGCTTTGCGTTCTGCTCAGGTGCCATCGCGGCAGGCGGCTCAGGGCGCGCGTGCAGCACGAACTTGCTCTTGGCGTCACGACCTTCAAGGCCGTTGGCGTCGATGCGGCGAGCCCGGACGTACCAGGTGCCATCCTCCAATCCGGCGATTCGGACATCACCGCCAGGAGCGATGCGCTGGTCACGGACGATGCGTTCGAACTGAGGATCTTCCGCCACCTGCAGGCGCAGCGACAGCGACTCACCCTGCACCGTAAACCGCACCATGGGCCGCTCAAACGGCGCATTCAAGGCAGGCAGCTTGGGCGCGTCAGCCAGGGCCGCCACGGCGGGCTCTTTGGCGCCCGTGGGCATCACGGCACCAAATCCTTCATTGAGGGCGGCGCCCGGCTTGCCGGTGGCCGTGATGTCCGCTTGCACCTTGCCCTCCAGCACCTCCGTGCGCGAGGTGCCTACGCCCTGGCTGTCGTGGTGAACCCGGTACTCTGTGCCGCGCACGCCGATCACCGCGGTGGGCGTGGTGACCTCCAAGGGCTTGGCGCGGGGCACTTTGGTGGCGGCCATGTCCACCGAGCCGCGCACCAAGCGCATGGTGCTGGCGAACAGGCCTTCGCTCTCGCCGACAGGCTCAGCGCTGCGATTGGCCTTGAGTTGGTAGCGGCGGTTTTGACCCAGCACGGTTTCGGTGCCGGGCATGACCTTGACCCGAGAGCCATCTCCCAGTTGCAGAATGGCTGTGCTGGCCTCTGCGGTGGTGATGGTTTGTCCGGGGTTCACCGTTGCACCCGCTGGCGCGGCTTTGCCGTCAACGCGAACATCACCGGAGGCGGCGACCAGCGTTGCCGGGACATCCACAGAACGCAGCAATCGTGCGGGGATCCGCAGCCGCTGCCCAGGCACGATGTGATTGGGGTTGGGCAGGCGGTTGGTGCGGGCGACCTCGGGCCACGCCGACGGATCCACCAGCAAATTCTTGCCCAACCAAATGAGAGTGTCGCGCTGCTCTACGGTGTACTCCAGCGTGGCCTCTGCCGCCGCCGCAGGAGCCTGCGCCAGGGTGGCGGATGCTGCTGCCAACAGCAGGCCAGCACAAGAGATGGGCAAAAGACGCATGCGAATCAACTCCGAGCAGGGCGCTGGGCAGACTTGGGGCGGAAGGCAGCGCAGACGCTGGTGTCCGTTTCCAAGTAGGGGCCACCCAAAAGATCAAGGCAATAAGGCACCGCCGCAAAGATGCCCGGCGCCGGAGGGTTGGCTTGCGGCAAGCCCTCTAGCGTCTCGGCAATCGACTTCGGCTGCCCTGGAAGGTTAATGATCAAAGCCTTGCCGCGGATGACCGCCACCTGCCTAGAAAGGATGGCCGTAGGCACAAATTTAAGGCTGATAGCGCGCATTTGTTCACCAAAACCCGGCATTTCCTTGTCTGCAACGGCCAGGGTGGCCTCGGGCGTCACGTCGCGCAGTGCGGGGCCGGTGCCGCCGGTGGTCAGCACCAAATCGCACTGTTCGGCGTCGACCAAGTCGCGCAGAGCAGCGCTGATGCCGGCCTGTTCATCGGGGATCAAGCGCGTGACCCAGGTGATGGGGTTCAGCAGCGCCCGCCCCAGCCAAGCCTGGAGTGCGGGAATTCCCTTGTCTTCATAGACGCCGCTGGAGGCCCGGTCACTGACAGAGACCAAGCCGATGCGCACCGGCTCAATGGGAAGGTTAGAGGTACTCATCTTCGTCTGTGTCCGCGTCGGGTTCTGCGTCGCTGTCGGCATTGGCGGCTTTGGCACTGTTAAGGGCCGCCTTCACCCACTGAAACAGCTCTCGATAAGCCTTGCCGTGCCGGGGCATGCCGGCTTCGGTCAATTGCTGGGCATCTTTGCGGGCTGAGCGCAGCAGGCTGCGCAGGTGTTGCACATCGGTGCTCGGGTGTGCCTGCAACCAAATCGTTAGCGCATTGTCGTCGCTCATCAATCGGTCACGCCAATGCTCGGCCTCATGCAAGGCCAGGGTTTCCTTGGCGCTGCCAAGCTTGTAGGCGGCCACGGCTTCGCGCAGGGGCGCGGGATCCGTCTGGCGCATCAGCTTGCCGATGAACTGCAGTTGGCGGCGGCGGCCTTCATGCGAGCGGGTGCGCTCATATTCTTTGAGGGCGTCCCGAAGGCTCTCCGGGATGTCCAGCGCTTTGATGCGGCTGGCCGGCAACTCCGTCAATTCTTGGCCCAGCACCTGCAGGGCTTGCATCTGGCGCTTGAGTTCAGACTTGCTCGGTGGCTCGTCAAAGGGTTCGAAATCGTCTGGCTCTTGGCGCATGAAGGGTGTCTGTGGCGTAGGGATGTCGTCGGCTCGCTATGATTGTCCCGCAAATGCTGGGCCACGCTGTTGCGCGCACGCCCGATTTCCCTAGTTCAGACCCTCTCTCAAGAGCAATCGATGACCACGTCTTCCGCCCACGGCTTCTCCCACACTTCTGAGCAGTTTCAACAGATCGTCGACGATGTGCTCGCGATGGCGCGTGCGGTTGGGGCCAGCGACGCAGGCGCTGAGGTGTCTGAAGGGTGTGGCTTGAGCGTGTCGGTCCGCAAGGGCGAGCTGGAGAATGTAGAACGCAATCGCGACAAATCGGTTGGGGTGTCTGTCTACTTGGGTCAGCGCCGTGGCAACGCCAGCACCTCTGACTTCTCGCAGGCGGCCTTGAAGCAAACGGTGCAAGCCGCTTACGACATTGCCCGCTTCACCGCTGAAGACCCCGCTGCTGGCTTGCCAGATGCCGAAGAGCTGGCCACGCCAGAGCAGACCCGCCGCGACCTGGATTTGTTCTTTCCGTGGGACGTAGACGCCCAGGCGGCTGCGCAGTTAGCGCGCCGGGCCGAAGACGCTGCCCTGAGCCTGGATAAGCGCATCACCAACTCCGAAGGCGCCTCAGTCTCTGCCCAGCAGTCGCATTTTTGGTCGGGTAACAGCCGAGGGTTCAGGGGCGGCTATGCGAGCTCGCGGCATTCGCTGTCGGTGTCGCCCATTGCGGGCAAGGGCCGGGACATGCAGCGCGACTATTGGTACACCTCAGAGCGCTGCGCCTTGGACATGGCGGCGCCAGAGATTGTCGGCCGTTATGCCGCTGAGCGTGCGATGGCGCGGCTCAAGTCGCGCAAGATTGACACCTGCGAGGTGCCGGTTTTGTTTGAGTCCACTGTCGCAGCTGGCCTGCTCGGGGCCTATGTGCAGGCCACCAGCGGCGGCTCGCTCTATCGCAAGGCCACTTTTTTGCATGACTGCTTGGGCAAGCAAGTGCTGGCCGCACACCTGGACATCGACGAAAACCCGCACATTGCGCGCGCCAAAGGCAGCGCACCGTTTGACGATGAGGGCGTGCCCACACGCGCACGCCGTGTGGTCGACGCCGGGGTGACCCAGGGGTATTTCCTATCGTGCTATTCCGCCCGCAAGCTGGGCATGAAGACCACTGGGCACGCCGGGGGCTCACAAAACCTGCGCCTGACCAGTCGGCTGACCCAGCCTGGCGACCACCTTGAGGAGATGCTGCGCAAGCTGCACCGGGGTTTATTTGTGACCGAGCTGATGGGCCAGGGTGTCAATTACGTGACCGGTGATTACTCTCGGGGTGCGGCGGGCTTCTGGGTCGAGAACGGCCGCATTGCCTTCCCAGTGCACGAGGTCACCATCGCCTCCCAGTTGGACCAGATGTTCAAGCAGATTGTGGCCGTGGGCGCGGATGCCTATGCGTTTGGTGCCAAGACCGTGGGTTCGGTGTTGATCGAGCGCATGAAAGTCGCAGGCAGCTGAGCCCGAGTGACGAAGCGTGCGGGTTGCCCCCATCAGGATGAACCCGAATTTCAGGGGAATGCAAGCTGGCCGAAGGCATGCTGTCTGCCGGCCCGAATGCTGGGCCGTTGCACAGGTGCGCACGGGTAAGCCCGAGGCGCTGGAGGGCAACGGCTCCCTAGAATAATTCGGGTGTCAGTTGTTCATTGATCCTCTTTGACAGGAGACTCTTGATGGAACGTCGTTCCTTTGTTCGTAGTGCCGGTATTGCCGGTGTGTTGGCTGCGGGTGCTGCACCCGCCATCGTGCAAGCGCAAGCCAACATCCGTTGGCGTTTGGCGTCCAGCTTCCCCAAGGCACTGGACACCATTTACGGCGCGGCTGACGTGTTCTCCAAGCAGGTTGCTGCGATGAGCGGCGGCAAGTTCCAGATCTCGGTGCATGCCGGTGGCGAACTGATGCCTCCCTTCGGCGTGGTCGACGGCGTCCAAAACGGTACGGTCGAAATGGCCCACACCGCGCCCTACTATTTCTTCGGCAAGGATGAAACCTTCGCCCTGGGTTGCGCCATCCCCTTCGGCCTGAACAGCCGTCAGATGACCGCTTGGTACTACGAAGGCAACGGCGAAAAGCTGATGCGCGAGTTCTACGCCAAGTACAACATCGTGAACTTCCCCGGCGGCAACACCGGTGCTCAGATGGGCGGCTGGTACCGCAAGCCCATCGGCTCCATGGCCGACATGAAGGGCTTGAAGATGCGCATTGGCGGCTTTGCCGGCAAGGTGCTGGAGCGTCTGGGTGGCGTGCCACAAAACATCCCTGGCGGCGAGATCTATCAAGCACTCGAAAAGGGCACCATTGACGCCGCTGAGTGGGTCGGCCCTTATGACGACCAGAAGCTGGGCTTCAACAAGGTAGCGCCTCACTATGCCTACCCTGGCTGGTGGGAAGGCGGCCCGCAGCTGGACTTCTTCATCAACCAAAAAGCCTATGACGGCCTGAGCGCTGAATACAAGGCCATCGTGACCGCGGCGGCTGCCTATGCCCACGTGGACATGCAAGCCAAGTACGACGGCCGCAACCCGGCTGCGCTGCGCTCGCTGGTGTCCAGCGGCACCAAGCTGTTCCGCTTCCCCAAGGACGTGATGGAAGCGGCGTTCAAGGAGTCGATGGCGGTTTACAGCGAAATCTCGGCCAAGAACCCGAACTGGAAGAAGGTCTACGACGACTACTCCAAGTTCCGCGCCGAGCAGAACCTGTGGTTCCGCTTCGCCGAAGCGGGCTTCGACGACTTCATGCAGCAGCAAAAGCTGTAAGGCCAATCCCACAGCCACAAACCCCGCCTCGGCGGGGTTTTTTTTGGCCTGCTGTCCAGGCCCGGCCCATCTTGGTGAACTGAGGCCCCGAAGCCTCAGACACAAAAAAAGCGCCCCTCGAAGGGGGCGCTCAGGTGCAGACGTATCACCAGGGGCCGTGGCCCCGTGTTGTCACTTCTTGGCGTCTTGCTTGATGGCGTCCATCATGGCTTTGACGTCGTCGTTAACGGCCCCACTGGCGCCACCCTCAGAGGGCGTGGTCTCCGGGAAGGCGGGCGGTGCTGAAGGCTCGCTGTTGCTCGGCTGGTTGAGCTGCTCAAAGGCGGCATCGGCATCCACCTTGACACCCTCTACCAAGTTACCCGAAACCAAGCCGGGGTAGGCGATGACCACGGCCACCATGATCAACTGCAGCACGATGAAGGCGATGGAGCCCTTGTAGATCTGCGGTGTGGTGACGGCCGGGATGGTTTCGCCAGTGATGCGATCTTTGTAGTCGCTCTTCGGGGCCACGCTGCGCAGATAGAACAGCGCGAAGCCAAAGGGCGGCGTCAAGAACGAGGTTTGCAGGTTCATTGCAATGATCACGCCAAACCAGATCATCACCGCGTCCACTGGCACGCCGGGCAGCAGAGTGGGCAAGAGCTTTTCTGCCACCGGCATCAGGATCGGAATCACGATGAAGGCGATCTCGAAGAAGTCGATGAAGCAGCCCAAGATGAAGATCAGGATGTTCACCACGATCAAGAAGCCCAAGGCGCCACCGGGCATGTCGGCAAACAAGTGCTCGACCCAGAAGTGACCGTCGGCCGCATTGAAGGTGAAGCTGAACACCGTGGAGCCGATCAAGATGAACAACACAAAGGTGGCCAAGCGGGCGGTGCTGTCCAGCGCTTGAGTCAGCAGCTTGAAGCTGATCTGGCCGCGCGAGCCGGCCATGATCAAGGCGCCCAGTGCGCCCATGGCGCCGCCTTCGGTGGGGGTGGCCACACCCAAGAAGATGGTGCCCAAGACCAAGAAGATCAGCACCAAGGGCGGGATCAACACAAAGGTGACGCGCTCGGCCAGCTTGGACAGCAGGCCCATCTTCAGCACCCGGTTGATCAAGGCCAAGCCCAGGGCCAAGAAGGAAGACACCGTCATGGACATGATCACGATTTCATCGCCGGCGGCTGGCGTGGTGCGGCCAATCCAAGGGCTGATGATGTGGTCATGCACTTGGGCCCAGCTCCAGCCTGCCGCAGCGCAGATTGCAAGCAGGACCAGCAAGGACTTATGGCCGCTGGCGCCGTTGTCTTCTTTGTAAATGCGGGCCTCGGCCGGCAAGGCCGGCACCCAAGAGGGCTTGAAGATGGCCACAGCCACCACGAAGGACAGGTACAAGCCCACCAACAGCAGGCCCGGCACCAGGGCGCCGGCATACATGTCGCCCACCGAGCGACCCATTTGGTCGGCCAAGACGATCAACACCAGCGAGGGCGGAATGGCCTGCGCCAAGGTGCCCGAGGCGGTGATGGTGCCCGTCGCGATGGTGCGGTTGTAGCCGTAGCGCAGCATGATGGGCAAGGAGATCAGGCCCATGGAGATCACGGCTGCCGCAACCACCCCGGTGGTGGCCGCCAAGAGCGCGCCCACCAGGATCACGGCAATCGCCAAGCCGCCGCGGACGGGGCCAAAGACCTGGCCCACGGTCTCCAATAAATCCTCCGCCATCCCGCTGCGCTCCAGCAAGATGCCCATGAAGGTGAAGAAGGGAATGGCCAGCAGCGTGTCGTTCTGCATGATGCCAAACACGCGCAGCGGCAGGGCCTGGAACAGGGTGGAGCCGAACATGCCGACTTCCATGCCAATGAAACCAAACAGCAGGCCTGTGGCGGCCAGTCCGAAGGCGACCGGGATGCCCGTCAGCAAAAAGACCAGCAGGCCGCCAAACATCAGCGGCACAAAGTTTTGGGTGATGAATTCGGTCATGCTCAGCGAGCCCCCTCAAGCTTTTTGGCGGCAGCAGCGGCCAGTTCTTCAGCCAGCTTTTCTTCGTCGGACTTGGTGTGTGGGTCGACACTGAAGGCCGAGGCCCGGTGCCCCCCCAGGTAGGCAAAGCGCTTGATCAGCTCGGAGGCGCATTGCAGCAGCAGCAGGCCAAAGCCAGCAGGGATCAGCAGCAGCACCGGCCAGCGGATCAAGCCACCCGCGTTCTGGCTCATCTCGCCGGATGCCCAAGCGGCTGAGAACAGCGGCCAGGAGAGGTAGATCATGATGATCGACAGCGGGATGGTGAAGACGATCATGCCCACCGCGTCGATGATGGCGTTGGTGCGGTCAGACAGCCGGGCTGAGATGAAGTCGATGCGAACGTGCGCATTGCGCAAGAACACAAAACCCACGCCCAACATGAACACGCCGGCGAACAAATACCACTGGATCTCCAAAAAGGCATTGGAGCCAATATTGAAGGCTTTGCGGATGATGGCGTTGCCGGCGCTGATGAGCACAGCGGCCAGTACCAGCCAGCGAATGAATTTGCCGACCGTCTCGTTCAAGGCGTCGATCAGCGCTGAAAACCTGAGCAGGGCTGCCAAGGGAGTCTCCTAGGAAATCACAACATCGGGGCTCCTCTTGGGAAGCCCCGCTTGCGCCAAGCTGCTGCCGCCCTTGAAAGAACGGCGTGGCTCAGCGTTCCTGGATTGTCAAACCTGGGCCCTGAAACGCCCCTGAAAAATGTTCAGTCAGCGCCCTGGGGATTCCCCGGGGGTGCTCAGGCGCCCGTGGCGGCCATGTAGAGGCGCGTCGAGCGAGCGCCAGAGCGGCAGAAGCACAGCAAGGGGCGCGGCACTTGGGCCAGCAATTGACCAAACGCAGCGATCTCTTCGGGCGATTGGTAGGCCCCCTCAACAGGGAGGTATTGGTAGTTCAAGCCCGCTGCCGTGGCAGCCGCCTGCACCGCAGTGTTCAAGGGCTGCTCCGGGCCGCCTTCGCCGTCAGGCCGGTTGTTGATGACGGCAGCAAAGCCCAGGCGGGCCACTTCGGCCATGTCGGTGGGCTCCAACTGAGGGGCCACGTAGACATCGGGGGCGATTTCGCGGATGGGGAGGTGAGTGTTCATCATGTCTGTGGTCCTTACTTCGCCAGCGCAGCCTTCACAGCCGCAGAGATCAGGCCCATTTCGGCCTTGCCGGCCAGCTTGGCCTTGGCGGCCCCCATCACCTTGCCCATGTCGCCAGGGCCAGCGGCACCCAGCTCTGCGACGATGGCGGCCACTTCGGTGGCGATCTCATCGGCCGACAGGCGCGCTGGCAAGTAGGCCTGCAGCACGGTGATTTCGGCGGCTTCTTTATCGGCCAGGTCTTGGCGATTGGCTTGGGTGTAGGCGGCCACGGAGTCTTTGCGCTGCTTGATGAGCTTGTCGACCAGGCCTACCACCATCGCGTCGTCTAACACCACGCGCTCGTCCACTTCTTTTTGCTTGCAAGCGGCCAAGAGCAGACGGATGGTCGAGAGGCGGTCCACCTCTTTGGCGCGCATAGCGGCCTTCATGTCTTCGGTGATGCGGTCTTTGAGGCTCATGGCCACTCCTGCGGTGTGATCAGTTGGGCGCTATTGTCGCAGCCTCGCAGGGGCTACACCGCCTCTAGGGCCAGCAGTTCAGCCACGGTTTGCCGGCGGCGGATCAAGCGGTGCTGCTCGCCATCGACCAGCACCTCCGCAATCAGCGGGCGGCTGTTGTAGTTGCTGGACATGGAGGCGCCGTAGGCGCCCGCATCATGGATCACCAGCAGGTCGCCCACCTGAGCTTGGGGCAGGGCGCGGCTCAACACCACCCCGCCTTCACCCTGGGTGAACACGTCCCCGGATTCGCACAGCGGCCCGGCCACCACACTTTGGCGAATGGCGCGAGGCTGGCCATCGGCGGCCAGCAGGCTCATGCCGTGGTAGGCACCATACATGGAGGGCCGCATCAGGTCAGAAAAGCCCGCATCGACCATCACAAAGTGGTTGTGGCCGACGTCTTTGGAGGCCCGCACTTCGGTGAGCAACACGCCACTCTCGGCCACCAGATAACGGCCGGGTTCCAACTCAAGCTGCACAGGGTGGCCCAGGTGGCTGGCCACCTCGCGCCGCGCCGCGTCCCAAAGGCTGAAGTAGTGCTGGGTGTCGATGCGCGCTTCGCCGTCGCGGTAGGGGATGGACAGGCCGCCACCAGCGGAGATGGCCTCTAGTGGCACGCCGGCGCGCTTCACCAGGTCGACCATCGCTGCGCAGACTTGCTGCAAATGGCTGTAGTCCACACCTGAGCCGATGTGCATGTGCAGGCCCACCAACTGCAAGCCATGCTGCTGCACCGCCGCCAGCGCCGCGCCCAGGTCGGTGTGCCATATGCCGTGCTTGCTGTGCTCACCGCCGGTGTTGGTTTTGTTGCTGTGGCCATGGCCAAAGCCGGGGTTGATACGCAGCCACACCTTGTGCCCCGGTGAGCGCGCGCCCAATTGATGCAGCATATCGACGGAGCCCGCATTGACCGGCACCTGGTGCTGCACCACGGACTCCAGCGTGGCGGCGTCCAGCAAGTCGGCCGTGAACACAATGCCGCTGGCGCCTTGGGCGTTCGGGGCGGCTGTGTAGCCGGCAGCCAAAGCACGCTCGATCTCGCCCCGCGAGACAGCATCCACCACCACGCCTTGCTCGCGCATCAGGCGCAGCAGGTGGGTGTTGGAATTGGCCTTTTGCGCAAAGCGAATGGTGTCGAACGACTTTAAGTCGGCAATGCGCTGGCGGATGGTGGCGGCGTCATACACCCACAAGGGGGTGCCGTAGCTGTGGCCCAGTGAGCGCAGCAGGTCGTCTGAGAAGGGATTCATGCTGCCATCTTGCCGACCTTCAGCTATGCTGTGAAATTCCGATTTATGGCTTAGTCATTCATTATTGATATGAAACTCACCCATCGCCAAATCGAGCTGTTTCGGGCTGTGATGGTGGCCGGCCATGTCACCCGCGCCGCAGAGGCGCTCCACACCTCCCAGCCTACGGTGAGCCGAGAACTCGCCCGGCTGGAGCAGGTCTTGGGCTTTGCACTGTTTGAGCGCATCAAGGGCCGCTTGCACCCCACGCCGCGCGCCATGGCCTTGCTGGCCGAGGTCGAGCAGTCTTTTGTGGGCCTGGAGCGCATTGCCGAGGCGGCCGTGGCCTTGCGTGACTTTGCCCAGGGCAGGCTGCAAGTGGCCTGCCTGCCGGCCTTGGCCCAAGCCCTAGTTCCCGAAGCTTTGGCCCGCTTCGCAGCGCAATGGCCACAAGCCAGCGTCAGCCTGAGTGCGCTGGAATCCCCTGCGCTGGAGCGCGCCCTGACCGAGCAGGCCTTTGATGTGGGCCTCTCAGAGCGCCCCGAGGCGTCACCCGGCTGCGAGCGCTTGCCCCTGCTGGCCGCCAACGAGGTGTGTGTGTTGCCACCGGGGCATGCGCTGGCGGCCAAGGCCGTGCTGCAGCCTCAGGACTTTGCCAACCAGCCTTTCATCAGCCTGGCCCCTAGCGACCCCTACCGCCAACAAATTGACGCTGCCTTTGCACAGGCCGGCGACCAGCGTCAAATGCGCCTAGAAACGCCCAGCGCGGCCTCAGTGTGCGCCTTGGTGCAGGCAGGTGTGGGTGTAGGTTTGGTGAACCCCCTGACCGCCCAATCCTGGCAGGCCCAGGGCCTGATCATCAGGCCGTTCAGCGTGCCAATTGCCTTTGAGGTGGGCGTGGTGCTGCCGCAATGGCGGGCGGAGCATCCGCTGAGAGCGGATTTCTTGCGGGTGTTGAGGGAGGCGGTTGAGGAGATGCGGGGCGATTAGCGGCAGGCGGCGTCGAAGGACAAATTCGGGCCGCGAGTTCCGGTGCACTCATTCACTTGGAACGACTGTATTGGGCAGGCAAGTTGAATCTGGTTTGTTGATTTAATATTGGTAATTCTATAGATTGGAGAGTTATTAAAGAAAATCACATACGAGTCAGTGACTTTAAATCGATGAACTGGTTCCTCATCCCGGATCAAGGCTAGACCACGACCTCGGCCATACGCCGCAACTGGTTCAGTGATGATTGCCTTATACTTAATTATTTTCTTTTCCTCTAAGGTGTTTGAGGGTATGATTTCCACATGAACGTTCTTGGGTTGGGGTTCTGTCCAATTTTGGATTTGAATGTAGGATTCTATAAATTCACAAGCAGCAGATGCTTGTGCTAATGGGGCTCCTAGTGCAACGAGTGCCAAAATATTTTTAAATTGCAGCAATGTAGCCATAATATGTGCTCTTCCATGATTTGGCGGAGATGCCGTTTTTTCTGAAGTTATTCATGCTCTCAGATAGATACTTGGAGTCTGTATTGTCTAAATACTTTTCACTTGTATTTGGGTTTGTGCCATACGAGTAAGCGGAGAAGCTCACTGTCACGGTCTCGCTTGAAACTGTGGTGAATTTTCCGTCCCTGTCAAACATTTTCAGGTTTCCTTCGTAGACAATCCAATGTGATCTGGAGATGTCTCCGATAGAGTATTTTGTGCCGCCGTTCAGCATATTGGCATCAATCATCAGCATGACCTTCTTACCTGACTGATACAGCTTATCGATCTCCAAGAGTGATGCGATATCAGAGTCTGAAAAGGCATCGTAGATCTGCCCAAAGACGGACTTCTTCACCACCACCCCCAGCATGGACGTGTCGACGGATTCAACCTGCTCAAACCCGCCGATGGCTTGGGTGAGTTCAGCCATCAGCCCAGGCCAGTTCACCGACTTAAACTGATCCGTACCTCCGGTCCCTAAGCCATCAAAGGCCAGGAGAGATTCGCTGCTGCGGCTGACGGCCAGCACTATCCAATCGACCTCAGACATCTTCAATTCAGTAAATCGCTGTTCGGTCGGTTTGAGTTCATACATGGTATCTTCTGCCGCGAAATGAGGCTTGACCATGTAGTCTCCAAGCTTCAACTGACCTTTACGATGCAGTTCGGTAGCGAGCTTCTGGTAGGGGCCAGGCTTGTTTTGGGCCATAAGGTAAAACAACGCTGCCATGCCACATAAGGATGACTGGCCTTGATCTATGCGCCAGGGTTCAGCCACCCGCTGGGCGGCCTGGGTTTTGACGCGTTGGCCGTCAAACCAACGGAATCTGCAGTGCACAGGTACGGACAGGCTGGCGCCAGACCCTTGGGATTGGATATAGGCCTGAACGGTGATGTCTGTGCCGCACAGCTCGAGCTCTTCCAAGGTCAAGGTGGCTGAAAGACCGGAGGGCTTCAAGCGGAGGTCGAACCTTGTGCCTTCAGGGCTGTGGCCGAAGGCTTTCCATTGAATGCTGGAGGGGCTGACGGGCGCTTTGCTTTCAAAGTCTTTGACCTTGAACTCATAAGTCTTGCCGTAAACCATGGCTTTGCGCAGCGTGGCTCCGGTGCCGTCGTTGGCGGAGCCTTCGTCGAGCTCAGTCGTTATCTCGAGTGCCGCGACCTCATTTACGGCGGCCATGGTCTCTGCAGGGGCACTCTCTGGCAGGCTCACACTCGCGGCGCTGGCACTTGCCCCAGCCATCATCGCCTGCGCCGCCCCCTTGGCCGCCCAGGTCCCCGGCGTCACAAAGGTGATGTCCCCACCGTCCAAGATGATGCCGGAGTCGGCGCCGATCAGCTCGATCTTGCTCTGCGCATTGATGTGGATCTCGCCGTTGACGCTGAGGATGGTCACGTCTTTGTCGGCCAGGATCTGCAGCTCATCGGTGTGGGCGCGCAAAGAAACCGGGCCGTTGGCTGCATGCGCCGTGATGCCGCCGGCATGGGTGTAGAGGCTCAAGGTTTGGCCGGCCACGGTGGCATGGGTGTGGGCGGCTGTTTCGTGCTGGTCGCCCTGAGCAACGCGGGCCAGGTCTTGGCCCGCATAGCTGGCAATGCTGGCATCACTGAGCCAAGCTTGGCTGCTGGGGGTGTCGAGCAGGATGGTGGGCGTTGACGGAGCCTCGACGGGCTCGGTCAAGTCTCGGCCTTGGGCTTTCTGCGCCTCTTGGCCGTTGATGGTCGCCGTGATTTTGCCGTCTTGCTCCGGGTCCAAGGTTTTGATCAGCGCCGGGATGCTCTCGGCGTGGGCGGTGAGCGCCTGGGCTTGGCCGGTTTGCGCGGCTTGGGTGAGGCGCTGGGCCAAGTCTTGCGCGCCCTTGAGCTGAGCCACGGCCTCGGTGGCATCCATTTGCGTGCTTTGGGCGCTGCCGTAGCTGCCGGGCCGGGCGGTGGTGCTGATCAGCAAGCCCTTGGAAGAGCGAAGGCTGGCCCAAGCCCGGGTGGCCGCTTCAAAGCCGCTGCCGCGCCAGGCGCCGCGCTGGGCTGTGTGCGCGGCTTGTTGGATCAAATGCCCCAGGCCCACCTCGGCGGCGCTGTAGCTGCACAGCAGGCGCATGCGCACTTGGGCCGTGGCGTCATCCAGCACCCATTGGTTAAAGCCCGATTGATCGAGGCTGTGGCTATGGAGGCCGCTGAGCGTACCGGGGTGGTTGACGCCTGAATCGAAACCGGCGGAGAAGGGCGGTCGGTCTTGCCCGTTGTAGAGCGCGGCGGTGATGACGGGGCGGTCGATGTCGCCCTCGATGAACTCGACCAGCACCTCGGTGCCGATGCGTGGGGTGAAGACTGCGCCCCAGTTCGCGCCGGCTTGGGGGCTCATCACGCGCACCCAAGTGCCGGAGTGCTCATTGCCCGGTGCGTTGCCTTGGCTATCAGGCGATTGGCCATCATGAGCGAGGCCACCAGCGAGGGCCTTGTTGCCCCGTTGCCAGGGGAACTGAACTTTGACGCGGTGGTCGCGATCGGTCGTGATTGCTTCGCCGTCCAAACCCACGACCAGGGCGGTTTGCGCGCCGGGTGCGGTGGGCTTGCGGGCAAAGCGAGGGATGACGGGCGCTGCTGCAGGCGCCGCGTGGAACTGGTTGCGATAGCCTCCCCGCTCGATGGTGCTCAAGCCCAGCAAGGCGGCGGCTTCAGAGCCCAGGTTGTTGGCGGCGTGGTGCTCCACGGCGAGGATCGTGAAGCGGTTGTCCTCGCGTCCGCCCAGGATCGCAGCGGGCGCGTCCAGCACCGCTTTGATCGCACCACTCAGGCCTTCGGTGAGGCCCGCGCCATAGAGCGGGTGGTCGATCAGGCTGAACTGTCGGCCCGCCTCAAAGTGGCGGGTGCTGCCCTGGCCTTCAAAGGTCTTGGTCTGCAACTCCAGCGCGCCCAGAGCCAGCTCGGTGGCGCGTTGGGCGTGGGCGGCGTTTTCATAGCGATAGGCACCGCTGCCGTCATAGACCTCCAGCGTGGGCACATCGCCTTGCTCCAGCGCTGTCGCCAGGGTGGCGCTGCTGCCCACCAGTTCGCGGTAGTTCCAACTGCCCAGGGCCACGGCATTGGGCTGCAGGCGGCGCTGGGTCTTGAAGGCGGTGATGGCGTCCTTCTGGCCCTGGATGAAGGCCGTGGGGTGCTGGGCAGCAAAGCGGGTGGTGCCCAGATCGGGGCGGGGAGCTGCGCGGTCGGTGATCACCAAGGTGTGCAATGCGCTGCTGGCGCCTACTAACACAGCGCCATCAGCAGCATGCTCGAAGTGGTAGCTGAGTCCCTCTTCGGCCAGCAGGCGTTGCACGAACTCTAGATCGCTCTCGCGATACTGCGTGCACAAAGAGCGGCGGCGCAGCGGCTCGCTCAGCTCAAAGCGAAACTGCGCTTCGGGGTAGTCGGCAAAGATGTCTTCGATGATCTCGCGGGCCGTGAGGTCCTGAAACACAAAGGCATCTCGGCGCTGGGCCAAGCTGCTCAACCAAGGCTTGAGCACCAAGCGGTAGCGTGCCAGCGCGCCGTCAGAACCCAACTGTGCGGCTTCAAACACATAGCCATGCCAGGGTTTGTAGCTGCCGTCAGGCTGCAGCAGGCCCACAGAGACTTGTTCGCCCACCAGATGCTTGAGTTCAAAGTGAGCGGACGTGGACAAGCAATCGATGAGCAGCTCGAAGGGCTGGCTCACGGCCTCGCGCATCACCATGCGCTCCGGGATCAGGGCCAGCGTGGGCAGCGCGGTGTGGACTTGCAGCAGGCGACCGCGCTGGTCGAGCAAGGCTTGAAAGTCAAACCGTGAACTGATTCCGCCCGGTAAGAACGACGGAATGAGTGACGAGAATGACATGGCGCTCCCCAGCGATATTGAGTGAATGGTTTGCGGTGATTATGCCGCTCCATCCCTGGGGGAGTAGGGCGCTCCTTTGGGGGGAGGCTGTGCTGCAGTGTGAAGTTGTGACGCACTCCACTGGCCCGCCACCTGACAGGCACAAAAAAACCCGCTGCGGCGTCCCGAGCGGGTTTTTGGTGCGGCGGCGGCTCAAGAGCCATCGGCCACAGAAGGCTGATCAGTACAGCTTCTTGGGCAACTGCATGCTGCGAACGCGCTTGTAGTGGCGCTTCACGGCGGCAGACTTCTTGCGCTTGCGCTCAGCGGTCGGCTTTTCGTAGAACTCGCGGGCACGCAGGTCGGTCAGCAGACCGAGCTTCTCAATGGTGCGCTTGAAGCGACGCAGTGCAACGTCAAAAGGTTCGTTTTCTTTGACTCGAATCGTGGTCATTTACGAAGGGATCCTTGAGGATAAGTGCGCTCGGTGTCCGCTTGGTTACGGCTTGTTCCGGATTTGCCGCTCGGCTTCATCTAAAGCTGAGTGCCAACGGATCGACACGCGGGTTTGCTAGCAAAGACTGCGATTCTAGCCTGAAAAGTGGCTGGGAGCAATTTCTGGGCTGCAAACTCGATAAAGTGTGGCCCAAATTCAATTCTCAACTCGATCTGAAGGAGTCTCAAATGAGCATTCAAACCGTTGGCGTGATCGGTGCGGGCACCATGGGCAACGGCATCGCGCAGGCTTGCGCGGTCAGCGGCATTGCCGTGGTGATGGTGGACATCTCCCAGCAAGCCGTAGACAAAGGTCTGGCCACGGTGGCAGGCAGCCTCGACCGCCTGATCAAAAAAGAGAAGATGACGGCGACCCAGAAGGATGCGGCCCTGGCCCGCATCAGCACCTCCACCGACTATGCCGCCTTGACGGGCGCGCAGTTGGTGATCGAGGCGGCCACTGAAAACGAAGCGCTGAAGATCAAGATCCTGCAGCAGCTCGACACCATGCTGCCCGCTGAGACGATCGTTGCGACCAACACCTCGTCCATCAGCATCACCAAGCTGGCGGCGGCCACGCAGCGGGCCGACCGTTTTGTAGGCATGCATTTCTTCAACCCGGTGCCGATGATGGCGCTGGTGGAGATCATCCGCGGCCTGCAGACCAGCGATGCCACCCATGACGCTGTGGCTGCGCTGGCCGTGACGCTGGGCAAGACCCCCGTCACCGTCAAGAACGCACCGGGCTTTGTGGTGAACCGAATCTTGGTGCCGATGATCAACGAAGCGTTTTTTGTGTTGGCCGAGGGCACCGCCACGCCTGAGGACATCGACAACGCGATGAAGCTGGGCTGCAACCAACCGATTGGGCCGCTGGCCTTGGCAGACATGATTGGCCTGGACGTTTGCCTGGCCGTGATGAATGTCTACATGGCCGAGTTCAACGACTCCAAGTACCGGCCTTGCCCGCTGCTCAAGGAGATGGTGGCCGCAGGGTGGCTGGGCCGCAAGACGGGCCGCGGCGTCTACACCTACTGAGCAGGGCTTCCGAGGCTGGCGGCCAGGGCTTCTGCACAAGCCATGCCGCTGGCCCAAGCCCATTGGAAGTTGTAGCCCCCGAGCCAGCCAGTCACATCCACCACTTCACCAATGAAGTAAAGGCCAGGCTGCAGGCGGCTCTCCAGGGTTTGAGAGGACAGGTCGCGGGTGTCCACGCCGCCGGCCATCACCTCGGCCTTGTTCCAGCCTTCGGTGCCGGCCGGGGTAAGCTGCCAGGTGTGCAGGCTGTCAGCGACGCGGCTGATCTGAGCGTCGGGCACCTGGGGCATGGGCAGGCTGGCATCCAAGCCCAGCATCTGCAGCCAGGTGTCGGCCATGCGCTGGGTCAAAAGGCTGGCTAACTCATTGCCCCATTGCCGCTTAGAGCGCTGTTTAGCAGCGCGCAAGGTTTCGGCCACATCGACCTGCGGCAGCAGGTTGATCGTGATGGGCTGCCCCGGCTGCCAGAAGCTGCTGATCTGCAGCACTGCCGGGCCGCTCAAGCCCCGGTGTGTGAACAGCAAGTCTTCATGAAACGCCACCGGTGGCGGTGCCTTCTTGCTCTTGCCAGTGGCTCCAGGGCGGGTACTGATCACCACCGGCATGGCTTGGCCCGCCATCGCCACAAACGGTGCCCATTCGGCGGCCGAGAAGGTCAACGGCACCAGGGCCTGGCGAGGTGCCACGATGCGGTGGCCGAAGCGCTCGGCCAGCTTCAGGCCGAAGTCGCTGGCGCCGATTTTGGGTACGGGCAGACCCCCTGTGGCTACCACCACGCTGCGCGCCTGCACGGCGCCGCGTGCGGTCTGGGCGCGCCAGGTGCCATCCTCCAAGCGCTCCAGGTCTTGCACGCTGCAGGGCTGCCAGCGCTCGACCCCACCGCGTTCGCACTCGGCCAGCAGCATGCGGATGATCTGCTCGGCCGAGTCGTCGCAGAAGAGTTGGCCTTTGTGCTTCTCGTGAAAGGCAATGCCGTGCTGCTGCACCAAGGCGATGAAGTCTGCTGGGGTGTAGCGGGCCAGGGCTGAGCGGCAAAAGTGTGGGTTCTCAGACAGAAAGTTGGCCGGCGTGGCCTCGCGGTTGGTGAAGTTGCAGCGGCCGCCGCCCGAGATGCGGATCTTCTCGGCCACTTTGGGTGCGTGGTCCACCAGCAGCACCGACAGGCCGCGCTGGCCCGCTTGGGCCGCACAAAACAAACCAGCCGCACCGGCGCCAATCACCAGTGCATCAACAGAGCGTGCGTGAGTCATGATTCAGCCACTCGCCCCATCATCAGCCCGCAAAGGCCTTCCACACCATATAGGCCGCCAAGGCATACAGCAGGACAGCAAAGGCCTTTTTGAGCTGAGCGACATTCATGGCGTGGGCCGTTCGCGCGCCTAACGGGGCCATGGTGACGCTGGCTGCGGCAATCACCACCAAAGCCGGCAGGTACAAAAAGCCGAAGGCGCCGGGCAGCGCGGGCGGCAAGGACCAGCCGCCCAGCACATAGCCCAGCGTGTTGGCCAGGGCAATGGGAAAGCCTAAAGCGGCGCTGGTGGCCACAGCATGGTGGATGGGCACGTTGCACCAGGTCATGAAGGGCACGCTGACAAACCCGCCCCCGGCACCTACCAAGCCCGAGAGAAAACCGATGCCCGTGCCAGCGGCCGTTTGCCCGGCCAGGCCCGGCATCTGGCGGCTGGGCGTGGGCTTGCTGTTGCGCAGCATTTGGGTGGCCGAGAAGCTCACAAACAAGCCAAACACGCCGGCCAGCACCTGGCCCTTGAGCAGCGCAAAAGCACCCGCACCCGCCAGCAGGCCACCCAGCACAATGCCCGGCGCCATGCCTTGCACCAAGGGCCAACGCACCGCCCCTCGCTTGTGGTGGGCCCGCACGCTGGAGAGCGAAGTGAAGGCAATCGTGGCCATGGAAGTGGCAATCGCCATCTTGACGGCCATGTCCGCCGGCACGCCGCGCTGGCCCAAGATGAGGGTCAGAAAGGGCACCATCAGCATGCCGCCGCCAATGCCCAGCAAGCCGGCCAGAAAGCCGGCCACCAGGCCCAGGCTCAGCAACTCCAGCAATAGCAGCGGGTCGAGCAAGGCACTCAACATCTCAGGGCTCCAGCAAGGCCAGCACGGCTTGCCACTCTTGGGGGGTGACGGGGGTGATGGACAGGCGGCTGCCGGGCTTGAGCAGCAACATGCTGGCCAGCTCAGGGCGACTGCGCATCTCACGCAGGCTCAAGAGCCGCGTTTTGCGCCGCAGCTTGACGTGCACATGCAGCCAGCGCGGTTTGTCGCGGCTGGCCTTGGGGTCGAAATAGGGGCTCTGAGGGTCGAACTGAGTCTCGTCCACCGTCACGCCACTGGCCACTTCGGCCAAGCCCGCGATGCCGGGCTCGGCACACGAGGAGTGATAGAACAGCACCCCGTCACCCACCTTCATGGCATCTCGCATGAAGTTGCGCGCTTGGTAGTTGCGTACGCCCGTCCAGGGCACGGTTTGCTGGGGCAGGCGCGCGAGGTCGTCGATGGAGCACTCGTCGGGCTCGCTCTTCATGAGCCAGTATTGCGTCATGGGGATGAGGGCGCCCGCCAGGGATGCGGCCCAAAAGGTGAGAGGGTGTCCGCCGCAAGCCGTGGGCCGCATTCCTGAACCCTAGGGTTACAGGTGGGCGAGGTCAGCATGGCTTCGGGTTCATCTGACGCGAGACGATCACACCAGCCTTGCAATGTTCCAAGCCCTTGCTCGCGAAAGCATCGGTTCAAGGAAATATAAAACCCACGCGGGTGCGACGGACAACTGCATTTTAGGCGCGCCACGCTGGTGGAACCACCGTGAAGACCGCAAAACCCCTGCTTGCTCGAAAGAATCAGAGCAAATGACCGTCGCCACCCAGCACACCGTCGATGCGCTCGATCATGCGATCCAGCGAGGCCGTGGCCTCGGCGTCCAGGCTCTGGTCGGCGACGTCGGGTGCGGCTTGCCGTTGCGGTGTGGCCGGGCGCTCTGCCAATTGGTAGGCCAAGTTCAATGCAGCCAGCACCGCCATGCGCTCACGCGCCTTGACCTTGCCCGCGTCGCGAATGGCGCTCATTTCGTCGTCCACCAAGCGCACGGCGGCTTGCAGCAGAGCCTCGCCGCCCTCAGGGCAGGCCAGCAAATAACTCTGGCCCAGGATGGTGACTTCCATTTGCTTCATCCGCCTTCTCCTGGGGGGCTAGCGTCTTGGGTGGGGAGGCGCTCCAGCAAGGCGTCGATGCGCGCACGGGCGGCCCCCAGCCGAGACTTGAGGCTGTCGCGCTCAGCACTCAGAGACTGCACCTGCTGGGTCAGCAGGGCATTGGTTCGGGCGAGTTCTTCGTGGCGCAGCACGAGCCGCTCGATGCGATCAGCAAGATCGGACAGTCGGGACATGGGCGTGGCGTGAGAGGCTGTCGGGTGGAGGACCATTGTAGGTGCGAGGGCTAGGAGCGCGGGCCTGAGTTTCTGCCGCCCACGCTCCTAGGCTCAAGGCTTGGCCTCGGGCCGCGCCTGCCGCAGGCTGCGCGCCAGCTCAATGACGGCCATTGCGTAGTAGCTGGACCAGTTGTAGCGCGTCACCACATAGAAGTTCTTGGTGCCAGCCACATAGGCGGGCGCCCGCTCGCCCATTTGCAACTCCACCAAGGCCAAAGGGCCGGTGTAGGTGCGTCCGGCCTCGTCTAACTCGGCGCCGCGCTCGGCCATTTGCTGAGCGGTGAAGCTGGGCACGATGTCCGGCGCCAGCAGGTGCGCGCGGTCGCGGGTGTCGGTGGGCGGCTTGACGGCAAAGTGGGTCGGCTGGCCGCGCTCCCAGCCAAACTCTGCGAAGTAATGGGCCACGCTGCCCACCACATCGGCCCCGTGCGTGTTCAGGTCGATCTTGCCGTCGCCGTCAAAATCCACCGCGTACTTCAGGATGCTGCTGGGCATGAACTGCGGCAGTCCAATCGCGCCAGCGTAGGAGCCTTTGACGCTGTGCGGGTCGCGGCCTTCGCGGGCGCACCAGCGCAGAAAGGCCTCCAGCTCATCACGATAAAAACCGCTGCGGTCGGAGCGGCCTTTCGGGAAGTCGAAGGCCAGAGTGGCCAGGGCATCAATGACCTTGAAGTCGCCCGTGATGCGGCCGTAGTAGGTTTCCACACCAATGATGGCCACAATGAAGGAGGCGGGCACGCCGTATCGGGCTTCGGCTTGGCGCAGGCTGTCTTCGTGCTGGGCCCACCAGCGCACGCCCTCGCGCACCCGCTGCGCGTCGACCATGCGAGCACGGTAGGCCTCCCAGTTCTTGGGCGCACCGGCGGGCGGGGGCATCACCAACTGGGCCACTCGGGGCAAATAGCGGGCCGCAGCCAGTTGCTTGACCGCCCAGTCCACGGGCAGTTGGTGGCGCTCCGTCACTTGCTGAGCAAACGCCACCACATCCTCGCGTTGGCCGTACTGGACCACGTCGGGCGCGTTGTCAGAGCGCGCGGCCGCCGCTGTTTTGCCCTTGCTGGGCGCGGCCGAGGCCGTCAGCGGGCCTGCCAATGCGGCGGTCAGGGTGAGCAGGGTCAAGACTGACCGGACGCAGAGCGATGGGAGTGAGGCGCAATCGGGCATGGCAGGATTATCTGGGCTGAGGCATTGCGCGCATGGCTTGCTTGAAGCCACGCCACCAGGCTGTGGTGTTGAGGCTGCGTTCATGGGCATTCTTGGGCGCATATCGCTGAGCGTGCAGGTCCAGCAAGGCTTGTATGGCGGCGTCGGCGGCGGCGCCACGTTGCTCGCGCAAGGCCACGGCCCAGGTGTGTGGGTCTTGTGCCGAAGTGGCCGGGACGCCCGCTGCTCTCAGTTCGGCCAATATCTTCTGAGTCAGTCGTTGCCAGGGCGCTTGGCGGCGGGATTCGCGCCACGCCCACAAGGCACCCAGCAGCCCGACCGTGGCGCCGATCAGGACGATCAAGCGCAGCAGAGAGACGGTGTCCACCTGACCCCAGCCCCATTGCTCTAACCATTGCTTTTGCTGGTCTCTGCCATAGCTCAGCACCCACACATTCCAGCGGTTGTCCAGGGTCTCGGCCCAGCGCTTAAGTGTCTGGCGCAAGCCGGGACTGACCGCATCAAAGGCCCCCAGCACCAGCCCCGGTGGCGCGCTCAGCGTTTGGCCCTGCAGCACACGCTCGGGGGCGACGGCTGCCGTGGGGTCCACCCGCAGCCAGCCGACCTCAGGCTGCCAGACTTCGGCCCAGGCGTGGGCATTGCTTTGGCGCACCACCTGCTGCCCGTCCTGCAGCAGCCTGTCCGCCCCTTGGTAGCCGGTGACGATGCGGGCGGGCACGCCCATGGCACGCATGATCACGACGAAGGAGGCCGCGTAATGCTCGCAAAAGCCAGCGCGGCGATCGAGCCAGAACTCATCCACCGCATCGCCTTTGTAGGTGCCGGGGTTCAAGGTGTAGATGAAGTTTTCTTGGCGAACATGCTGCAAAACGGCCTCCACCAACTGTGCCACGGCTGCCCCTTGCAGCGCAGGCTGGCTGCGCAGCTGCTGCGCCCAGGCGCGGCTGCGCGGGTGCTTGCCGGGCGGCAGGGCCGTCAGTCGGGCGCGGGCGTTGTCGCTCAGGCTGCGCACCGGATGCTGGGCCAAGGCCAGCCCGCTCAGACGCACGCGCTGCGTCAGCGGCGCGCTCAAGCTCCACTGCCCGGCGTTGTCTGGCCCCGCGGGCAAGGTGGCCAAAGGCGGGTTAGCCACGGGCTTGTCCACGGTGAACTCTGGCAGCGGCAGCCAGGAGATCTGCAGCGGCTCCAGCGTCATCTCGTAGCGCAAGGGCCGAGCCTCCAGCGCCTGCTCTGCCAGATCTGGCCGAGGCCGCCCTGGGCTGGCGCGCCAGCGCTCGCCGTCATAGTCGGTCAGCACCGGGCCCCGAAAGTACAGGCTGTTGGCCGGCTGTGGCGCGCCTGTAAACCGAATCCGCAGCGCGATGCTGTCATCCGTCGCCAGCTTGGCCACATCGCCCAGTTGCAATTGGTCGGACAGGCCGGTGCGGGCGCCATCAGAGGGCAATGCCCACAGCGGCCCCAGGCGCGGGAACAGCAGGAACAAGGCCACCATCACCGGCGCACCCCAGAGCGTGGCCTTGGCGGCCAAGCTGGCCGCTTGGCGGATGGGCGGCGTGCCGGCGGGCATGTGGGCCAAGGTCAGTGCTGTGAGCCAGCCCCAAACTGAGACTGTCATGCCCACGGCGGTGAGCAATGACTGCGAATTCAGGAAATTGGTCAGCACCAAGAAAAAGCCTAGGAAGAACACCACCAAGGCGTCACGGCGTGCCTTCAACTCCAGCGTTTTGGCGGCCATCAGCACCACCAGCAGGGTCACGCCGGCTTGTCGGCCCACCAAGGTGCGCTCGGACCAAAACGTCAAGGCCCCCGTCAGAAGCACCAAAGCGACCAGGCTCCAGCGGCCGGGCAGGGGGCGCTCGGTCCATGCCAAGCGCGCACGCCAAGCCAAGACGCCCAGGCTGACCAGCGAGACCCACAGGGGCAGCGTGGGCAGGTGGGGCGCCATGGTCCAGGCGATCAAGGCCAGCATGAACAGCGTGTCTCGCGCTTCTCGCGAGGGCGGTCGGGGCCAGCGCCAACGCAGGCCGGGCTTGGCGATACGCTCACTCATCGTGGCCGCCCCGCTTTGAACTGGGCCAAACGCTGCAGCGCCGCATGCTGGTGCGCCGTGCCTTGGGCCAGTGGCAACTCGTCAGCGCCCAAGCGCAAGCCCCATTGCAGGCCCTGGGCTTCAGCGGCCAACACCCAGGTGGCCAAGCGGCTGAGGCGCACCTCCGGGTCTGCTGCTTGGGTGTGGCTCCAGTCCAGCCACAGGCGCTGGGCCACGCGGCTGCTGCGGTCGCGGCTCACCAACTCGCCGGTGCGGGCCACCTTTTTCCAGGCCACTTGGCGCAGGGTATCGCCACGTTGCCAGGGGCGTATGCCTTCGACCTCGTCACGGCCCACCCGGCTTTGCGCCCCGTCGCCTTCTGGCGTGTCTGCCAGGCGCGGCAGAGGCGGCGGGGCCGCTTCCAGTGCTGGATAGATCCAGGCCTGGCCGGCCGGCCGCCAGAGGGACCAAGCTCTGAACAGGCCGAAGGGGAATCGGCATTCGACCTGCAGGGCGGGCAGGTCATGGTGGCCACGCTGGCGCGCCAGGGTGCTGAGCACCACGGCCGTGTCGCCCTCGGCCGCAATATCGACCCAGACCTTGGGCTCGCGGCCTTGCAGGCCAAAGCCCAAGCCAAAGCGCTGGCGGCCTGGGTTGTGAACGCTGATCTCCAAGCTCATGTCCTGGCCCACGTGGGTGGGCAAGGGCGGGCGCACCTGCAGGCTCAGACCGCGCAGGCTGGCATGGGTGATGTGCAGCGAGGCGGCCGCGCTGCCGGCCAGCAAAAACGTCAGCGCATAACCCAAGTTGAGCTGGTAGTTGATGGCGGCCACCAGCAGCAGCAGCAAGGTCAGCCCAAAAGCCCAGCCGGCGCGGGTGGGCAGGATGTAGACATTGCGCTGCGTCAGGGTGTGGACGGGCACCGGGCGCAGCCGCGCCAGCCACCAGTCGCGCCACCAAGCCTGGGGGCTGCGCATCAGGGCAGTCCCACGGCCTCAATCATGGCGCGCACCTGCTCGCGGCGCCCACGCCCTGCACCCGGCACGGGGTGCAAGCGGTGCACCAGGGCTTGGGGCAGCACCGATTGCAGGTCATGCGGGCTGATGTGGTCGCGCCCAGCCATCAAGGCGCGCGCCTTGCCCAGGCGCAGCACACCCAGCGCCGCCCGGGGCGACAAGCCTTCGGTGAACCACAGACCTGAGCGGGTCTCGGCGATCAAGGCTTGCAGATAGTCGATCAGCGCTTCCGAGGCATGGATGCCCCGCACCGCCTGCATCAGCGTCTTGAGCTCTTCGGGGCGAATCACAGGCCGTAGCTTGGCCAAGGTGTCTCGGCGGTCTTCCCCCTGCAGCAGCGCCCGCTCGGCCCTCTTGTCCGGGTAGCCCAGGCTGATGCACATGAGGAAGCGGTCCAGTTGGCTTTCTGGCAGCGGAAAGGTGCCCAACTGCTCGGTCGGGTTCTGGGTGGCGATGACGAAGAACGGCGAGGGCAGGGCGCGGGTGGCGCCGTCGGCGCTGACTTGCTGCTCCTCCATGGCTTCGAGCAGGGCGCTTTGGGTCTTGGGGCCGGCCCGGTTGATCTCGTCAGCGAGTAGCACTTGGGTGAACAAGGGCCCAGGATGGAATACAAAGGCCTCCTTAGCGCGCTCGAAGACGCTGACGCCAATCAGGTCACTGGGCAGCATGTCTGAGGTGAACTGCACGCGGGCAAACTGCAAGCCCAGCGATAAGGACAGGGCATGGGCAAGCGTGGTCTTACCGACACCGGGTATGTCCTCGATCAACAAGTGGCCACCAGCCAACAGACAGACCAAGCTGTCTTCCACCTGGGCGGCTTTGCCCACGATGATCGTGCTAATCTGATTCTTGAGGTCAGTCAAACGAGACTGAAGCTGAGCGTTCATCATTCAAGGACGATAACGCACTTCCAAAAGACACACAGGCCGGCGGACCCGGCCATTCTTGACATGACGACGGCATATTTCTCGCATCCTGACTGCCGCGCCCACGACATGGGCGCCGGACACCCCGAGTGCCCCCAACGCTTGGACGCCATCGAAGACCACCTTTTGGCCACTGGCCTGGACGTAGCGCTGACCCGCATGGACGCGCCGCTGGTGGCCCACAGCGACCTGATGCTGGCTCACACCGAGGGCTATCTGACCGAGTTGAACGAGTTCATGCAGCAGGCGGCCGAGACGGGAGAGCACCGCGCCCTGGACCCCGACACCACCGTCTGCCCGCACACCTGGCGTGCCGCCTTGCGTGCGGCAGGGGCCGCCGTAGCGGCCACCGACGCCGTGATTGACGGCCGGGCCGAGAACGCCTTTTGCGCCATCCGACCGCCCGGCCACCATGCCACACGTAACGAAACCATGGGGTTTTGCTTTTTCAACAATGTGGCGGTGGCCGCGCGGCATGCCTTGGATGTGCGGGGCCTGAGCCGCGTGGCCATCATCGACTTTGATGTGCACCACGGCAATGGCACCGAGGACATCGTGGCCGGCGATGAGCGCATCTTGATGGTCAGCTTTTTCCAAGACAAGCTCTACCCCTACAGTGGCGGCGTGCCCAAGGGCGAGAACATGCTGAACTTGCCCATCCCGCCCTACACGCGCGGGGCGGAGATTCGCGAGCTGATCGAGGCTAACTGGATGCCTCGCCTGAACGATTTCAAGCCGGAGATGATTTTCATCTCGGCCGGGTTTGATGCCCACCGCGAAGACGACTTGGGGCAGCTCGGGCTGGTGGAGGCCGACTACGAGTGGATCACCCGCCGCTTGGTGGACGTGGCGCGCACGCACAGCCAAAAGCGCATCGTGTCTTGCTTGGAGGGTGGCTATGCGCTGAGCGCACTGGGCCGCAGTGTGGCGGCGCACCTGCGTGCCCTGGCAGACGTTTGAGCATGGGTGAGCATTTCTTGCCAGGCGTGGACCTGGGTGCGGTGCTGGGCACTTTGCGCCAGCCGAGTGCGTGGATAGAGCTGGGCGTGGCCTTGAGCTGCCTGGGCCTGTCTTGGGTGGTGGTGCGGCTGATGCGGGGCGCTCAGGCGCCCGAGCGCTCGATCTGGTTTGGCCGCAAGATTGTGGATGGCGTGCTCTTTCCGGTGATGGCGCTGGTGTTGGCCTATGCGGCCAAGCGTTTGCTGATCGCCTTGGCCGTGCCGGTGGCGGTCTTCAAGATCGTGCTGCCGGTGCTGATCTCCTTTGCCATCATCCGGCTCTCGGTGCGGGTGCTGCATGCCGCCTTTCCAGAGTCGAAGTTGGTGAAAGTTGCCGAGCGCACCATCTCTTGGATCGCATGGCTGGCCATGGTGGCTTGGATCACCGGCATCTTGCCGTTGCTGCTGGAGGAGTTGGACCAGATCCACTGGAAGCTCGGTGGCAGCAATGTCTCCATGCGCACGCTGCTCGAAGGCGCGTTGTCGGCGGGCTTTGTCTTGGTGCTGGTGCTGTGGGTCTCCGCCGCGGTGGAAGACCGCTTGCTGCGCGGGGCCACCGGTGAGCAGCTCTCGCTGCGCAAAGTGGCCGCCAATGCGGTGCGCGCGGTGCTGGTGTTCTTGGGCTTGCTGCTGGCCTTGTCGGCCGTGGGCATCGATCTGACCGCGCTCTCCGTGCTGGGCGGTGCCATCGGTGTGGGCCTGGGCTTCGGGCTACAAAAGCTGGCGGCCAACTATGTGTCGGGCTTTGTGATCTTGGCCGAGCGCAGCTTGCGCATTGGTGACATGGTCAAGGTCGACAATTTTGAGGGCCGCATCACCGACATCGCCACCCGCTACACCGTGATTCGCGCCCTGAACGGCCGCGAGGCCATCGTGCCCAATGAGATGCTGATCACGCAGCGGGTCGAGAACTCCTCTTTGGCGGACCCTCGCGTGCTGGTCTCAACCCTGGTGCAGGTGGGCTATGGCACTGATCTGGACACCTGCATGCCCGCACTCATTGGGGTCGTGGCTAGCGTACCGCGGGTGATGAGTGAGCCCGGACCGGTGGTGCAGTTGTCCAACTTTGCGGCCGACGGCTTGGAGCTGACCATCAATTTCTGGATCTTGGACCCCGAGAACGGGCAGGGTGGCGTGCGCTCTGATGTGAACCTGGCGATCTGGAAGTACCTCAAGGCGCAAGGCATTGAAGTGCCATACCCACAGCGCGTGGTGCACCAAGCCTGAGGCTGCGGCGCAGATACAAAAATGCCCTGCAGTTGCAGGGCATTGTCTTGTCAGCGCAGGGCTTACGCCGTCACGACGGGGATCTTGCCGATCTTGGCTTGCCACTCCTTGGGGCCGGTGATGTGGGCGCTAGTGCCGCCGGCATCCACGGCCACGGTGACGGGCATGTCCACCACATCAAATTCGTAGATGGCCTCCATGCCCAGGTCCGCAAAGCCCACCACCTTGGCGGCCTTGATGGCCTTGGACACCAGGTAGGCGCTGCCACCCACCGCCATCAGGTAGGCGCTTTGGTTGTCCTTGATGGCGTCGATGGCGACCTGGCCACGCTCGGCCTTGCCCACCATCGCAATCAGGCCGGTTTTCTCCAGCATCATGCGGGTGAACTTGTCCATGCGGGTGGCGGTGGTGGGGCCCGCGGGGCCGACCACTTCCTCGCGCACCGGGTCCACGGGGCCGACGTAATAGATCACGCGGTTGGTAAAGTCCACCGGCAGGGTTTCGCCCTTGGCCAGCATGTCCTGAATGCGCTTGTGCGCGGCATCGCGGCCGGTCAGCATCTTGCCGTTGAGCAGCAGGGTATCGCCGGGCTTCCAACTGGCCACTTCGGCCTTGGTCAGGGCGTTCAGGTCCACGCGCTTGGACTTGTTGTAGTCCGGCGCCCAGTTCACATCGGGCCAGAGGTCCAGGCTGGGTGGGTCCATGAAGGCGGGGCCTGAGCCATCCAGCACAAAGTGGCCGTGGCGGGTGGCCGCGCAGTTGGGGATCATGGCGATGGGCTTGGAGGCCGCATGTGTGGGGAAGGTCTTGATCTTCACGTCCAGCACGGTGGTCAGGCCGCCCAAGCCTTGAGCACCAATGCCCAGGGCATTGACCTTTTCGTACAGCTCGATGCGCAGCTCTTCGAGCTTGTTCTGCGGGCCGCGGGCCAGCAGTTCATACATGTCAATGTCGTCCATCAAGGACTCTTTGGCCAGCAGGGCCGCCTTCTCGGCTGTACCGCCCACGCCAATGCCCAAGATGCCAGGCGGGCACCAGCCCGCACCCATGGTGGGCACGGTCTTCAGCACCCAGTCAACGATGTTGTCGCTGGGGTTGAGCATATAGACCTTGGATTTGTTCTCCGAGCCACCGCCCTTGGCCGCGACGATCACATCGACAGTGTTGCCGGGCACCACCTCCATGAACACCACGGCCGGGGTGTTGTCGCGGGTGTTCTTGCGCTCAAAGATGGGGTCAGAGAGCACCGAGGCGCGCAGCTTGTTGTCCGGGTTGTTATAGCCCTGACGCACGCCTTCGTTGACGGCGTCTTGGATGGAGCCTGTAAAGCCCTCCCACTTCACGTCCATGCCGATCTTCATGAAGACGTTGACGATGCCGGTGTCTTGGCAGATGGGGCGCTTGCCCTCTGCGCACATGCGGCTGTTGGTCAAGATTTGCGCAATGGCGTCTTTGGCGGCGGCACTTTCCTCGCGCTCATAAGCGCGGGCCAAGTGGGCGATGTAGTCGGCCGGGTGGTAGTAGCTGATGTACTGCAGGGCGGCGGCGACGGATTCGATCAGGTCGGCCTGGCGGATGATGGTCATGAATCGGGTCTCCGTGGAGGGGCTGGTTCGTGATCTTGGGCCAGCAGGCTTTCACCATGCTGGCGAAGACGTTCAATGCGAGTGCGCTTGTGGAGGGTGAAGCAGCCGGTCAGTGGCGGCAATGGCCAGCGCAGAGAGCAAGAAGACGACATGGATCACTGTCTGCGAAATCAGGACCCTGTCTTCGTAGGCGCCGGCATTGATGAAGGTCTTGAGCAAATGGATGGAGCTGATGCCAATGATGGCCGTGGCCAGCTTGACCTTCAACACCGAGGCGTTGACATGGTCCAGCCACTCGGGCTGGTCGGGATGTCCATCGAGGTTCATGCGCGACACAAAGGTCTCATAGCCACCCACGATCACCATGATCAGCAGGTTGGAAATCATCACCACATCGATCAAGCCCAGCACCACCAGCATGATGATGGTTTCGTTCAATCCGGACAGCACGGTACCGGCTTCGACTTTGTAGCCAATGCTGGTGACCAAGACCGAAAGCGCCTGCTTATCGCCAAATGCGGCCTCAATCAGGTGGGTGAGCTCCAGCCAAAAGTGGAAGACATATACGATCTGAGCAAGTATCAAGCCGATATACAGCGGCAATTGCAGCCAACGGCTCGCAAAAATGATCCTGGGCAGTGGCGGAAGTGGTTTGTGGGAGGTGGGGTGTTGTGGGTTCATATGAGTTTTTTGGGGCGCAGCGTCCGCAGCCATTTTAGGTGGCTTGCGGGGGATCAAGGCCGCCCGCCCAGGTGAGTAAGGCCTTCGTCAGACGCTGGCGACACATTAAGCACCGTACGCACCGCACGGGTGCCATGCATCAAACCAGCCTCCAGGAGACAACACATGAGCGACGATCTCAAGGTTTACAACCCCAATCCGGCAGCTGCGGCTGCGGCGCACATCAACGGCATGGCCGCCTACGAGGCCCTGTGCAAGGAAGCCGAAACGGACTATGAAGGGTTCTGGGGCCGTCTGGCCAAAGAATTGATCACCTGGAAGAAGCCTTTCACCAAGGTGCTCAACGAATCTGAAGCACCGTTTTTCAAGTGGTTTGAGGACGGCACGCTGAATGCCTCCTACAACTGCCTGGACCGCAATATCGAGCGCGGCTTGGGCGACAAGACCGCCATCATCTTTGAAGCCGACGGTGGCGAAGTCACCAAGGTCACCTACAAAGAACTGCTGGCCAAGACCTGCCAGATCGCCAATGGCCTGAAAGCCCAGGGCGTGAAGAAGGGTGACCGCGTGGTCATCTACATCGCCATGTCCATCGACGGCGTGGCCGCCATGCAGGCTTGCGCCCGTATCGGTGCGACCCACTCGGTGGTGTTCGGTGGCTTCTCCGCCCAGTCTCTGCGTGACCGCATTGAAGACACCGGCGCCAAGGCCATCATCACGGCCGACTGCCAAGTGCGCGGCGGCAAGCAATTGCCCCTGAAGGCCATCGTGGACGAAGCCCTGACCCTGGGCGGCTGCGACTCTATTCAAAAGGTGTTGGTGGTCAAGCGCGGCGACGTGGCTGTCACCATGAAGGACGGCCGCGATGTCTGGATGGCCGATGTGGTCAGCGGCCAGTCGACCGAGTGCGAGCCGGAGTGGGTGGAAGCCGAGCATCCGCTGTTCTTGCTCTACACCTCGGGCTCCACCGGCAAGCCCAAGGGCGTGCAGCACAGCACCGGCGGCTACTTGCTGCATGCAGCGCTGACCACCAAATGGACCTTCGATCTGAAGCAAGACGATGTGTTCTGGTGCACGGCCGACATCGGCTGGGTCACGGGCCACACCTACATCACCTATGGCCCGCTGGCCCTGGGTGGCACCGAGATCGTGTTTGAAGGCGTGCCCACCTACCCGGATGCTGGCCGCTTCTGGAAGATGATCCAAGACAATAAGGTCTCGATCTTCTACACCGCACCGACAGCGATCCGCTCCTTGATCAAGGCCGCTGAAGCCAACGATGCTGTGCATCCCAAGAGCTTCAACCTCAGCAGCCTGCGCATCTTGGGTTCGGTGGGCGAGCCCATCAACCCCGCTGCTTGGGAGTGGTACCACCAGCATGTGGGCGGCGGCCGCTGCCCCATCGTGGACACCTTCTGGCAGACCGAGACCGGCGGCCACATGATCACGCCGTTGCCCGGCGCCACGCCGCTGATCCCGGGCTCCTGCACGCTGCCCTTCCCGGGTATCCAGGCCGCCATCGTGGACGAAACCGGCAAGGACGTGCCTTGGGGTCAAGGTGGTATCTTGGTGGTCAAGCGTCCTTGGCCGTCCATGATCCGCACCATCTGGGGTGACCCAGAGCGCTTCAAGAAGTCCTACTACCCTGAAGACTTCAAGGGCAAGTACTACCTTGCTGGCGACGGCGCGATCCGTGACGAGAAGACCGGCTACTTCACCATCACCGGCCGTATTGACGACGTGCTGAACGTGTCGGGCCACCGCATGGGCACGATGGAAATCGAATCGGCTTTGGTGAGCTGCACCGAGCTGGTGGCAGAAGCCGCTGTGGTCGGCCGCCCAGACGACACCACCGGCGAGGCCATCTGCGCCTTCGTGGTGCTCAAGCGCAGCCGCCCCACCGGCGACGAAGCCAAGCAGATCGCCAAGATCTTGCGCGACCACGTGGGCAAGGAGATCGGCCCGATTGCCAAGCCCAAGGACATCCGCTTTGGTGACAACCTGCCCAAGACGCGCTCGGGCAAGATCATGCGCCGCCTGCTGCGCTCGATCGCCAAGGGTGAAGCGATCACCCAAGACACTTCGACCCTGGAAAACCCAGCCATCCTGGATCAATTGTCTGAAAACAATTGATTGAGGCAGCGCTGCAGCGCTGTGGCCCACCGTGAGGTGGGCCCATAAAAAAGCCCCGCGATTGCGGGGCTTTTTGCTGAGGGGCGTCAGATCACTTGACCGACAACACCCAAGTGGCCAATTGCTTGGCTTCGTCAGCAGTGACTTGGTTGGCGGGCATAGGGACTTGACCCCAAGCGCCCACGCCACCCTTTTGAATTTTTTCGGCCAGCATGGCCACGGCGTTCTTGTCCTTGGCGTACTTGGCAGCCACGTCCTTGTAGGCCGGGCCCACCAGCTTCTTGTCGACGGCATGGCAGGCCATGCAGTTCTTCTTGGCGGCCAGGTCGGCATTGGCAAACGCCGGAGAAACAGCGGTTACAACCAGCAAAGAGAGCAGTGCTTTCATCGGTATTTCTTCCTATAGGACGGGTTGGGGATGATTTACATTGGGACAACGGATTCTATTGAGTTCGGTTGACCCCTTGTTTGCGAATTGGCATTCATTGATCGGACATTTTTAGCCATGCTCTTCGTCGTTGCCGGTATCGCCTTTATCGCTATGCACTTCCTCGGTGTTGGCGCGCCAGCGCGCTGGAATTGGGAAGTGTTTGGTGACCTCTGGAAGTTCCTGAGCCCATTTTTGCTGGCGCTGGCGTGGTGGCACTGGAAGGACGCCACAGGGCGAACGGGCAAAGAGGAAATGGATCGAGATGCTGAGCGCAAGGCCGAACGGCATCGCAAGACCGTCGAGTCCTTGGGCTTGGGCAACCGGCGTGGTGATGCATCGACCAAGGACCGCTGAAGCATTCCGCAGCCATTGCGCTGGCCAGGGTCACAGCACATCAAAAAAAGGGAGCGTCTGCTCCCTTTTTTGCGTCGACAGGCGGCCGCGGTGCTCAGTCGAGCTGAGACAAATCTCGAACAGCGCCCTTGTCGGCGGACATGGCCAGCTTGGCATAGGCCTTGAGCGCGGCAGAGACTTTGCGCTGCCGTGGTTGCGCGGGCTTCCAGCCCTTGGCGTCTTGCTCGGCGCGGCGCTGTTGCAACTCTTCGTCGCTGAGCAGCACGTCAATGCGGCGCTGCGGGATGTCGATGCGAATGCGGTCGCCATTGCGCACCAAGCCAATGGCGCCACCGGCTGCGGCTTCGGGTGAGCAGTGGCCGATCGACAGGCCCGAGGTGCCGCCCGAGAAGCGTCCATCCGTCAATAAAGCGCAGGCTTTGCCCAGTCCCTTAGATTTAATGTAAGAGGTGGGGTAAAGCATTTCTTGCATGCCTGGACCGCCCTTGGGGCCTTCATAGCGCACTATGACCACATCACCGGCTTTCACCTGGTCGTTCAAGATGTTGGCAACGGCCTCGTCTTGAGATTCGGTCACATGGGCGGGGCCTTCAAACACCAGCAGGCTGTCATCGACGCCTGCGGTTTTGACCACACAGCCTTGCAAGGCGATGTTGCCGGTCAGCACCGCCAAGCCGCCTTCCTTGGAGAAGGCATTCTCGAAGGAGCGGATGCAGCCTTCTGCGCGGTCCAAGTCCAGGCTTGGCCAGCGTGAGGCTTGGCTGAAAGCCACTTGGGTGGGGATGCCAGCGGGGCCGGCCATGTAAAAGGTCTTGACCGCATCACTCGGCGCGCGAGCAACGTCCCACTGGTCCAGCGCGTCCTTCATGGTCTTGCTGTGGACGGTGGGCACATCGGTGTGCAGCTTGCCGGCTCGGTCGAGCTCACCGAGGATGGCCATGATGCCGCCGGCACGGTGCACGTCTTCAATGTGGTACTTGTTGGTGTTGGGGGCGACCTTACACAACTGCGGCACCACGCGCGAGAGTCGGTCAATGTCGGCCATGGTGAAGTCGATCTCGGCCTCTTGAGCAATGGCCAAGAGGTGCAAGATGGTGTTGGTGGAGCCGCCCATGGCGATGTCCAAGGTGATGGCGTTCTCAAAGGCCTTGAAGCCCATAGAGCGCGGCAGCACGCTGGCATCGTCCTGCTCGTAATAGCGCTGGCACAGCTCAACGGCCAGACGGCCGGCCTTCTTGAAGAGTTGCTCTCGGTCGGCGTGGGTGGCCACCACCGTGCCGTTGCCGGGCAGCGAAAGACCCAGAGCCTCTGTCAGGCAGTTCATGGAGTTGGCGGTGAACATGCCAGAGCAAGACCCGCAGGTGGGGCAAGCCGAGCGCTCGACCTCTGCCAAGTCGGCGTCACTGACCTTGCTGTCCGCCGCCATCACCATGGCGTCGATCAGGTCCAGCTTTTTGATCTCGATGGTCTGGGTCTGGGGGTTGGCCAGGCGCACCTTGCCCGCTTCCATGGGGCCGCCGGACACAAACACCGCAGGGATGTTCAAGCGCATGGCAGCCATCAACATGCCCGGGGTGATCTTGTCGCAATTGGAGATGCACACCAGCGCGTCGGCGCAGTGGGCATTGACCATGTACTCCACACTGTCCGCGATCAACTCGCGGCTGGGCAGTGAATACAACATGCCGTCGTGCCCCATGGCGATGCCATCGTCCACGGCAATGGTGTTGAACTCTTTGGCCACGCCGCCTGCGGCCTCAATCTCGCGGGCCACCAATTGGCCCAGGTCTTTGAGGTGCACATGGCCGGGCACGAACTGGGTAAAGGAATTGGCGATGGCGATGATGGGCTTGTCGAAGTCGCCATCCTTCATGCCGGTGGCGCGCCACAGAGAGCGGGCACCCGCCATATTGCGGCCAGCGGTGGAGGTTTTGGAGCGGTAGGCAGGCATGAGGCTTCCTGGGACTGAACAGTAGGACTGGGGTTTGTTGCCCTTGATTTTCGCCCATGCGTGATCGTTCTGCGAGGCAAAGGGACAACAGCCTGCGCTTATCATGCCGCCCCATGCTTATACACCCGCAATTCAACCCGGTCGCGCTGGATCTGACAGGCCTGGGCCTGCCGATCCAGGTGCACTGGTACGGCATCACCTATTTGGTCGCTTTTGGGCTGTTCCTGTGGCTCGCTAACCTGAGGGTGCGTCAGCCGTGGTATGCCAACGCGGGGTGGACGCGCCGCGATACCGAAGACCTGTTGTTCTTCGGTGTGATGGGCGTGGTGCTGGGGGGGCGGCTGGGCTATGTGCTGTTCTACAAGCCGGAGTACTACCTGCAACATCCACTGGAGGTGTTGGCGGTGTGGAAGGGCGGCATGGCGTTTCACGGTGGGCTGTTGGGCGTGGTGGTGGCCATGGCCTTGTTTGCCCACCTGCGCAAGCGCTCGTTTTGGCAAGTCACCGATTTGATCGCGCCGTGCGTCCCCACAGGTTTGGCAAGCGGCCGCGTTGGTAACTTCATCAATGGTGAGTTGTGGGGCCGGGCGGCGGACCCGTCCTTGCCTTGGGCCATGGTGTTTCCGCAAGCCCAAGATGGGGTGGCTAGGCACCCCTCGCAGGTCTACCAGTTCTTGCTGGAGGGCATGCTGTTGTTTGCGGTGCTGTGGTGGTTCGGCAAGAAGGAGAGGCCGCTCGGTCAAGTCTCGGCATTGTTCCTCTTGGGCTACGGGGCCACACGCTTTGTGGCCGAGTATTTCCGCGAGCCCGATGGCTTCTTGGGCCTGGGTGCCTTGGGCTTGAGCCGTGGCCAGTGGTTGTGTGTGCCGATGTTGGTGGCCGGGGCGGCCCTGTGGTGGTGGAGCGCGCGTCGCGCCAAGGTGCAGGCATGAGACAGATTTTTCTGGACACGGAGACGACAGGCCTGTCGCCCGAGAGTGGCGATAGGGTGATTGAGATCGGCTGCGTGGAGATGGTCAACCGCCGCTTGACCGGCCACAACCTGCACCTCTATCTGAACCCTGAGCGCAAGAACAGCGAAGACGCCGTGCGCATCCACGGCCTGACGGATGAGTTCTTGGCGGATAAGCCCGTCTTTGCGGCGGTGGCGGCCGAGTTCATGGCCTATATCGCAGGTGCCGATGTGGTGATCCACAACGCGGCCTTCGACGTGGGCTTCTTGAATGCGGAACTGCGCCGCGTTGGCGCCCCCCCCTTTGCGCAACAGGTGGCCAGCGTCACTGACAGCCTGCTGATGGCGCGCGAGATGTTCCCGGGCAAGGCGAACTCCTTGGACGCTTTGTGCAAGCGCCTGGAGGTGGATAACTCGAATCGTGCGTTGCACGGCGCCTTGCTGGACGCAGGCTTGCTGGCCGAGGTCTACATCCGCCTGACCCGGGGTCAAAAGACCTTGGTGATTGATGCCGGGGAGGAGTCGTCGGGTGGGCCGCAGCTCGAAGTCGCGGCCATCGACTTCAGTGCGTTCACCTTGCCGGTGCTGGATGCGAGCCCTGAAGAACAGGCTGCGCACGAGGCTGTTTTGAAGGATTTGGATAAATCGAGCGGCGGAAAGACACTGTGGCGAAATCTTGTGGCATAATCCAAGGCTTCCCGGAACGCAGCTTCCACTGAATACCGGGCGGTTAGCTCAGCGGTAGAGCACTGCCTTCACACGGCAGGGGTCGCAGGTTCGAACCCTGCACCGCCCACCAACACTAAAGCACCTCGCAGTTTCTGCCGGGTGCTTTTTTGTTGTCCCTGTCACGCGTCACTTGTCATTGCCTCTGAAGGCCTTTGAGGTTCAGTCATGAATGATCGTCTTGCCGTATTGCCTCAATACCTGCTGCCCAAGCAGGCGCTGACCGAATGGGCGGGCCGTTTTGCCTCGGTGCCAAGGGGGGCGTTGACCACCCGCGTGATTGAGCGCTTCATTCGCCGCTATGGCGTGAACATGGCCGAGGCCGCTCATCCCGAGCCCAGCCACTACAAGACCTTTAACGACTTCTTCACCCGCGAGTTGCGCACCGGGGCGCGCCCCTTGGCGCAGGCTGATTTGATTTGCCCGGTCGATGGGGCCATCAGCCAATTCGGTGCCGTGGTGGAGTCGCAGATTTTCCAGGCCAAAGGGCATCACTACAGTGCTGAAGCCTTGTTGGGAGGCGATGCGCAAGAGGCCGCCCGTTATGCGGACGGCCACTTTGCCACCATCTACCTGAGCCCCAAGGATTACCACCGCATTCACATGCCCTGCGACGGTGAACTGCGTCGCATGACCTATGTGCCGGGGGCGCTGTTTTCGGTGAACCCGACCACTGCCCGTGGTGTGCCAGGGCTGTTTGCACGCAACGAGCGGGTGGTCTGCTTGTTCGACGGACCGAAGGGGCCCTTCGTGCTGGTGTTGGTGGGCGCGACCATTGTGGGCAGCATGGCGACGGCCTGGCATGGCGTGGTCAACCCGCCGCGCTTGGGTGCCCTCAAGACCTGGGACTATGCGCCGGGTCAAGTGAGCTTGAAGCAGGGGGCGGAGATGGGGCGCTTCTTGTTGGGCTCGACCGTGGTCTTGTTGTTCCCGAAATCGGGCTTGGCCTTCAACACGGCTTGGGCGCCCACCGCGCCAGTGCGCATGGGCGAGGCCATGGGGCAGTTTCGCGGCTGACCGGCCTTGTGCCTGCTGCCTCATCTTGAGGCACTGCGTTCTTTCCCCTGTCATGACAAGCACTTGGCACATCGCCCAAGGGCTTGTCCACAGGCTTGTTCAGCGGCGGCGGGGACAAGCCCTTCCAGGTATGGCCATCACTTGAGGTGAATGTCGCCGCTGCCCACGATCTTGCGGCTGACTTTGGCGGGCTTGCCCCAAACCTGAACATCGCCAGAGCCCACGATGTTGACGTCAACAGACTCCGCCGCATGGACGCTCACGTCGCCGCTGCCCGCCAGGTTGACTCTGGCTTGGCGCGCTTGAAGCTTGCTCAACTCCACATCGCCTGAGCCCGCCACATGGGCATCGACTTGTTGGGCCGTACCGGTGGCATTGAGGTCTCCCGACCCCGCGAGGCTGGCCGTCAGACCACCGAGTTGGGCACCTTCAATGCGCATGTCACCGGAGCCAGAAACTGACGCACTGAAGCGATCCGCTTGCAGGCTGCGTATGTTCAGGTCGCCACTGCCACGCAACTCAGCGCCTTGAAGCTGCGCAAAGCTCACATGGACCACCATGGGCGATGTGGTGCGCCAACTGGCCTTGGGCTTGCTGCGCACCACCAGCGTGTCGCCGTCGACCACGGTTTCGATGTGGTCGACGAGGTTGTCGTCGGCCCGAACGCTCACCTGTGCCGCATTTGCTTGCTTGGCTTCAACGGTGAAAGAGCCCTCCAACCTCAGCTTGCTGAAGGCGCTGACACTGCGGTTCTGGTCGATGACCTTTCCTGAGCCCTTGATCAAGGTTCCACCGTTGTTGTACTCAATGGTCAGCGCATGTGCGGTCAGTGGCGGCAAAGCGGCGGCAGCGACAAGCGCCACAGCCAACAGCAGGGGCGACATGCGTGTTGATGAACGGGCCATGAGGGTCTCCTGAAAACAGTGATGAGATGCGGGCATCGTAGGCACCACTCACACGCATCGCAATGCAGAAGCGACGATCTGCATCCTGCCGCGACAAAGCGGCGCAAGAGTCAACCAGGCTGCAAGCGCTCGGCGTCGGTGTCGACCCAGCGGCCGTCGATCAGGCACTGATGCGGCTTGAAGCGGACCTTGTAGGCCATCTTGGGGCTGGGGGCGATCCAGTAGCCCAGGTAGACCTGCGGCAGCTTCATTTGGCGCGCCTGCTCGATCTGCCACAGCACGCCGTAAGTGCCCAAGCTGCCTGCGGCCTCGGGGTCATAGAAGGTGTAGACGGCTGAAAGGCCGTCGCTCAAGATGTCCACCACCGACACCATGCGCAGCACGCCTCGGCCGGTTTCTCCCTCCTTGAGCGGTTCACGAAACTCCACCAGGCGCGAGTTAACGCGGCTTTGCAGCAAGAACTGGGTGTACTGGTCGATGCTGTCCTGGTCCATGCCGCCGCCCGCGTGGCGGGCTGCTTGGTACTTCAGGTAGAGCTCGTAATGCTCTTGGTCGAATCCCAGACGTATGACCCGGGTCTTGAGGTGGGCATGTTGCACCCACGCCCGTCGCTGGGCCCGATTGGGTTTGAAGCGCTCGACGGGCAGGCGCATGGGGACGCAGGCGCGGCACTCGTCGCACAGAGGGCGGTAGGTGAACAATCCGCTGCGTCTGAACCCATTGGCCACCAGGGCAGAGTAGGCCTCCGCATGGATCAAATGCCCTGGTGTCGCCACTTGCGAGCGCGCCAAACGGCCCGCCAAGTAACTGCAGGGGTAGGGCGCCGTTGCATAGAACTGCAAGGTCGCGAAGGGCGCTTCTTTCGGATGGGTCACGGTGAGTGAAAAAGGCCGGCGGCCTGATCGTCACAAGCCCAAAGTCGTCCAGCAGTAAGGATCATAGGCCCAGGTTTGGGGCTGACGCACCCCCACAAGCGTGGACAAATGCCTCTCAAACTCAGCGCGTGGGATGGGCCTTGCCCCCATGGAGGCGAGATGCCCCGTGTTTTGCTGGCAGTCGATCAGAGGAATATTGCGCTGGCGGCAGAGTGCGACCAAGCCCGCCAGCGCGATCTTGGAGGCATCGGTACGATGCGCAAACATCGACTCTCCAAAGAACATTTGGCCCAGATTGAGGCCGTAGAGACCGCCGACCAATTCGCCGTTCACCCAAGTCTCCACGCTGTGCGCCACGCCATGCTGGTGCAGCTCGATATAGGCTTGCACCATCTCCGGCAAGATCCAAGTACCGTGCTGGCCATCTCTGGGCGTGGTGGCGCAGGCCTGTATGACCCGCTCAAAGGCGGTGTTGACGCGCACCTCGCAGCCTTGGGCGCGTAGGAACTTGGTCAAGGTCTTGCGCAGTGAGCGATGCAGCTTGAACTCGGCCACCGGCAAAACCATGCGAGGGTCTGGCGTCCACCACAGAATGGGCTGACCCTCGCTGTACCAAGGAAAGATGCCCTGGGTATAGGCCTTCACCAGCCGACCAACGCTGAGGTCGCCACCGGCGGCCAGCAACCCCGGCGCTTCGCTATCAGCACCCAAGGCCAATCGGGTGTCGGGAAAAGGACTGTGAGCTTCTAGCCAAGGGAGTTGCATGAGAGCGTGGCGCCAGAATGAAAAGGCCGACCCGAGGGTCGGCCCACGGTCGCGGAGGGCGAAGTCAGAGCAAGCGTACCTCAACGCGGCGAGCTTCGGCGTCGTTGCCTGCGTTGATCTGCTCGGGCTTCTTCATCTCGAAGCGATCCTCGGCAATGCCTGCGGCTTTCAGTGCGTCACGGACGGCCAAGGCGCGCTCTTTGGCCAACTCAGCGTTTTTGACCGGGTCTCCGGACGCATCATGAAAGCCGCTGATGCTGAGCTTGGCGGGGTTGATCTTGGCGGCCTCAGCGACTTTGCTGAGGGCGTCCTGTGCCCCCGCAGGCAGCGTGGCTGCACCGCTGGCGAAAAAGACCTTGGCTTCCGCGCTCGCGGCCTTGGGGTCGATGTTCACCTTGATCTGTATGCCGCCCTTGTCGCCACTCATCGCAGGAGCCTTGACCACCTCGGTCACCATCTCGGCCTTGCTGGCTGAGGCGGCGGGCGCATGCGTGGAGGCCACGGTCACGGGCAGCAGCGGCACGATCAGCAGGGCCACGATATTGATGATCTTGATCAGCGGGTTGACGGCCGGCCCAGCCGTGTCCTTGTAGGGGTCGCCCACCGTGTCGCCGGTGACTGCCGCCTTGTGGGTCTCACTGCCTTTGCCGCCGTGATGGCCGTCTTCAATGTACTTCTTGGCGTTATCCCAGGCGCCGCCACCCGTGCACATCGAGATCGCCACAAACAAGCCGGTGACGATGGTGCCCATGAGCAAGCCGCCGAGGGCTGCGGCACCCAGGGTCATGCCGACCACAATAGGCACCACCACGGGCAGCAAGGACGGCACCACCATTTCTTTGATGGCCGCAGTGGTCAACATGTCGACGGCCTTGCCATATTCAGGCTTGGCAGTGCCTTCCATGATCCCGGAGATCTCTTTGAACTGGCGGCGGACTTCCACCACCACCGAGCCCGCAGCGCGCCCGACCGCCTCCATGGCCATGGCACCGAACAGGTAGGGGATCAAGCCACCAATGAACAGGCCCACGATGACCTTGGGGTCGCTCAAGTCGAAGCTGACATGCATGCCTCGGCCTTCGAGTGAGTGGGTGTAGTCCGCAAACAGCACCAAGGCGGCCAACCCGGCTGAGCCAATCGCATACCCCTTGGTGACTGCCTTGGTGGTGTTGCCCACCGCATCCAGGGGGTCGGTGATGTCTCGCACGGACGCAGGCAACTCAGCCATCTCGGCAATGCCACCGGCGTTGTCGGTGATGGGGCCGTAGGCGTCCAGCGCCACCACGATGCCGGCCATGCTCAGCATGGAGGTGGCGGCGATGGCAATGCCGTACAGCCCTGCCAAACCATAGGAGGCCATGATGGCCATGCAGACAAAGATCACCGGCCAGGCCGTGGAGCGCATGGAGACGCCCAAGCCCGCAATGATGTTGGTGCCGTGGCCTGTGGTGGAAGCCTGCGCAATATGCTTGACGGGGCCGTACTGCGTGCCGGTGTAGTACTCGGTGATCCACACCAGGGCGGCCGTCAACACCAAGCCCACAGCGCAGGCGCCAAACAACTTCATGTGGGTGCCGCTGCCCAATGCGTCCGCCGGCATCACCGCTGCGGTCACGAAGTAGAAAGCGACCAGTGAAAGACCGCCTGCGACCGCCAAGCCCTTGTAGAGCGCCGGCATGACATTCTTCATGTCCGGCGTGGCCTTGACGACCGAGCAGCCAATGATGGAGGCGATGATGGACACCCCACCCAGCAGTAAGGGGTAAACCACCGCGGCCATGGGGGCTGACGCCACCATCAAGGCGCCCAAGGCCATGGTCGCAATCAAGGTCACGGCATAGGTCTCAAACAAGTCCGCCGCCATACCCGCGCAGTCACCGACGTTGTCGCCAACGTTGTCTGCAATCACGGCCGGGTTGCGGGGGTCGTCTTCAGGAATGCCAGCTTCCACCTTGCCAACCAGGTCGGCGCCCACATCCGCGCCCTTGGTGAAGATGCCACCGCCCAGCCGCGCAAAGATGGAGATGAGCGACGAGCCAAAGGCAAAGCCAAGCAAGGGTTTGAGGACGCTGGCCAGGGATTTGTCGGGGGTCAGGTTGCCATTGGAGGTGAGGAACAGAAAGAACAAGCCCACACCGAGCAGCCCCAATCCCACTACCAACATGCCGGTGATGGCGCCACCCTTGAAGGCGACATCCAGTGCGGGGCCGATGCCACGCGTGGCGGCTTGGGCGGTGCGGACATTGGCCCGGACCGACACATTCATGCCAATGAAGCCACAGGCCCCGGACAGCACTGCGCCCAGTGCAAAGCCGAAGGCGGTGGTGCCGCCGAGAAAAATGCCAATCGGGATCACCAACACGACGCCGACCAAGGCGATCGTCTTGTATTGCCGCGCCAGGTAGGCGGCGGCACCTTGCTGAATGGCTCCAGCAATCTCCTGCATTCGGGCATTGCCCGCATCTTGCCGCAGGATCCAACTGCGTTGAACAAATCCGTAAATGACGGCCAACAGGCCGCAAATCAGCGCTGCCCAGAGCGCTCCGTTCGTGGACATCAAGGTATCTCCTTCCGTTCGCACTATCGGTTTGTCATGCCTCGTTAACGGCAGGCCTTCGTAGGGTCAGTCGTTACGTGAACCCATCCTACGGGAGACTGGACGCGGGAGGCTTGGTGTTTTCCTGCGGATGTGGGCGCCAAGGTGCAGGTGTTCTGTCAGGGCAGGGCAAGGGCTTTACGTAGAATCCGGGTTTTCCCCTCAACCGACTCAACGAGATCCCCATGAGCCTGCAAAAAGTCCCCGCCGGTGCCAAGGCACCTGAGCAGTTCAACGTCATCATCGAAATCCCGATGAACGCCGATCCGATCAAGTACGAGGTGGACAAGGAAAGCGGCGCCCTGTTTGTGGATCGTTTCATGACCACAGCCATGCACTATCCCTGCAACTATGGCTACATCCCCGAGACGCTGTCGGACGACGGCGACCCCGTGGACGTGTTGGTGGTCACACCCTACGCATTGACCCCCGGTGTGGTGGTCACCTGCCGCCCCATCGGCGTGCTGAAGATGGAAGATGAAGCGGGCATGGACGCCAAGCTGCTGGCCGTGCCCATCACCAAGGTCTGCCCCATCTACTCGCACTGGGAAAAGCCTGAAGACATCAACCAGATGCGCCTGAAGGCTATCCAGCACTTCTTCGAGCACTACAAGGATCTGGAAGCCGGCAAGTGGGTCAAGGTCACAGGCTGGGAAGGCCCGGAGTCTGCCAAGAAGGAAATCGTTGACGGCCAAAAGAACTGGGCCGCGAAGCAAGCCTGACCGTCCCGGTCGTTTGGGTTATCGTTACGCGCACTGCAGCCCCACACAAGGTGGGATGCGGGCGCAGGCGGGCCCCAAGCACGTCCAGCGCCGCCCCTCGGGGCGGCGTTGTTGTTTCTGCGGGGCCTTGCGTGCGTCTTTTTCAAATCTGTGGAGAAGGAAACATGCGCCTCAAGGCCTCTTATGTGTTGATCAGCCTGGCCTTGCTCAGCCCGTCGCTGGTGCTGGCAGCCCCCGCGCCGGCCCCGCAAACGCTTGCTGCCGTTCGGTCGGTCGAAGGCATCACCGAATACCGCTTGCCCAACGGCTTGCAGGTTCTCTTGGTGCCGGATGACTCCAAACCCACCACCACGGTCAACCTGACCTACCGCGTCGGCTCCCGCCATGAGAACTATGGCGAGACCGGCATGGCGCACTTGCTGGAGCACTTGCTCTTCAAGGGCACGCCCAAGAACCCTCGGGTGTGGGGGGAGTTCACCCAGCGCGGCTTGCGAGCCAACGGCAGCACTTGGGTGGACAGAACCAATTACTTCGCCAGCTTCAATGCCAACGACGAAAACCTGCGTTGGTTCCTGAGCTGGCATGCGGATGCGATGGTGAACAGCTTCATTGCCAAGAAGGACCTCGACACCGAGATGACGGTGGTCCGCAATGAAATGGAGATGGGTGAAAACAGCCCGGATGGCGTGCTGTTCGAAAAGACCCTGGCCACCATGTACCAGTGGCACAACTACGGCAAAAGCACCATTGGCGCCCGTGCAGACGTGGAGAACGTGGACATCGCTAGGCTGCAGGCCTTTTACCGAACCTACTACCAGCCCGACAACGCGACGCTGATCGTCACCGGCAAGTTCGACCCTGCCAAGGTCATGGCCTGGATCAGGGCTGACTTTGGCCGCATCCCTGCCCCCAAGCGGGCCTTGCCGCGCCTCTACACCATGGAAGCCGTCCAGGACGGTGAGCGCAGTGTGACCCTGCGACGCCAAGGCGGGGTGCCCTTGTTGTTTGCGGCGTATCACATCCCGCCAGGTGCGCATCCTGATTTCGCCGCCATTGAAGTGCTGGGGCGTGCGCTGAGCGAAGCGCCAGCAGGCCGCCTTCACAAGCAATTGGTCGAGAAGAGCCAGGCCGCCTCGGTGTTCTCATTTGCCGCCGGTTTGGCAGACCCGGGGTTCATGATCTATGGCGCCCAATTGGCCCCTGGCCAATCTCCAGACGCGGCACGTGACAGCCTGCTGTCCACCTTGGAAGGCCTGGCTCAGCAGCCCCTCAGCGACGAGGAGGTTGAGCGTGCGAAGGCCCGATGGCTGAAGGATTGGGAGCTGCGCTTCTCCAACCCAGAAACCGTGGGGGTGGCCTTGTCGGAGGTGGTCGCCTTGGGCGATTGGCGTTTGTTCTTTTTGCAGCGTGATAGGGTCAAGGCTGTCACCACGGCCGACGTGAATCGCGTGGCCTTGGAGCGCCTGCTGCCGGCCAACCGCACCCTGGCCCAATACATCCCGACCGACAAGCCACAACGCGCGCCCAAGCCTGAGGCGGTGGATGTCGCTGCGCAGTTGAAAGACTTCAAGGGTGTGGCTCAGATTGCCAAGGCCGAAGTTTTTGAGGCCAGCCCGGCGAACATTGATGCCCGCACACGCCGCTTTGAACTCGCCCCTGGGCTCAAGGTGGCTTTGTTGCCCAAAGGTACGCGTGGCGATGTGGTGACCGCCAGCTTGACGCTGCGCCTGGGCGATGCGGACTCCCTCAAGGGGCAAGAGGCTGTGGCGGAAGTGCTGACCCAGATGCTGGACAAAGGCACGGCCAACCTGACACGCCAGCAGGTTCAAGACCGGCTGACAGCTTTGAAGGCAGAAGTGCAGTGGGGGGGCGGCGCGACCGAATGGGTGGCGCAGATCACCACGACACGGGAGCACCTGCCCGCGGTCATTGAACTGGTGGGCCAGATGGTGCGCCAGCCCTCTTTGCCGGCGGAGGCCTTGGACGAGATCCGTCGTCAAACCTTGTCGGCGATCGAAGCTCAGCGCAAAGAGCCCGAAGCCTTGGTGGCTGAGGCGCTGGGCCAGCACGGCAACACTTACCCGCGGGGTGACGTGCGTCACTTCCGCAATTTTGACCAGGCCACCGAAGACTTGAAGGCGGTGACCTTGGATCAACTGAAGGCCTTCCACCGCCAGTTCGCCGGGGCAGGGCGGGCGCAGTTTGCGGCCGTAGGGGCGATGGACGAGGCGGCGGTGCAAACGGCCTTGCGCAAAGCATTTGAAGGCTGGGGTGCGCCCACCGCCTACAAACGGGTCGAGCGCCCCCTGGTGGCGGTGGCGCCGCAGCGCTTCCAGATCGAGGCCCCGGACAAGCAAAACGCGACCTTGCTGGCCCAACTGGCCTTGCCCATCCGCGAGTTGGATGCCGACCATGCCGCGCTCTTGGTGGCCAACTTTGCCTTTGGCAGTGGCGGCAGCTCGCGCCTGTGGAAGCGCATTCGTGAGGCTGAGGGGCTGAGCTATGACGTGCGCAGTGGGATCCGCTGGGCCGCGCAAGATGCCAACAGCTTGTGGCAAGCCAGCGCGATTTTTGCGCCCCAGAACCGGGCCAAGGTCGAGGCTGCATTTGCCGAGGAATTGGCCCGTGCCAGCAAAGATGGCTTCACCACGGCCGAGGTCGAGGCTGCTCGCCAAGGCTTGCTGAACTATCGGCGCCTCTCACGCGCGCAAGACCCGGTCTTGGCGGGCACCTTGTCCAGCAATGAGTATTTGGGCCGAACCTTTGCGGCCAGCCAAACCCTGGAAGCTCAGATCGGCGCTGTCACGGCCGAGCAAGCCACAGCGGCTTGGCGCAAGTACATCAAGCCTCAAAGCTTGGTGTTGGCCGTGTCTGGCGATTTCAAGGGCAAGTGAGCGCGGAGAACGCAAAAGACCACGGGCTGAGGCTTGCTCAGTCCGTGCTGCTCCGCTTCAGGGGGCTGCGGTCGTTGAGCTCATCCAGGTAGTGGTCCATACCGCCACGCTCTCGCGCCAAAAAGTCCGCCACGGCTGACGCGAAAGCGGGGTGGGCCAACCAATGGGCTGAGCCCGTAGGGCTGGGCAACAGCCCGCGCGCGATCTTGTGCTCGCCTTGTGCACCGCCCTCAAAGCGCAGAAAGCCATTGGCGATGCACCAAGCCAAGGGCTGGTAGTAGCAGGCCTCAAAGTGCAGGCAACTGATGGCCTGGGTGCAGCCCCAATAGCGGCCCCAGGCCACGCGCTGCCGCCGATCAATTGCCAAGAGCGAGGTGGCGACGCGCTCACTGCCCAAGGTCGCCACAAACATCAGCCAATGCTCGGCTTGCGTGTCGGCCAGGGCCTGAAAGAAGGCTCGGGTCAGATAAGGCGAGCCGCCGTGCGCGGCATACGTGCGCTGATGGCATTCATAGAAAAAGTCCCAATCCGCTGCGCGGATCTCTCGACCTTCGCGAACCTCAAAGTGGACGCCGGCGTCACGGACTTTGCGGCGCTCTTGCTGAATCTTTTTGCGCTTGTCGCGTTGCAGGTCACTTAAGAACTCGTCAAAACTCAGCCAGGGTTGCTCGGGGCGGTTTTGCCAATGAAACTGCACACCGGTGCGCTCCATCCAACCTTGAGTGTGCAGGGCCTCGCGCTCAGCGTCCGTGGCAAACAAAAGGTGCACGGAGGACAACTCGGACTGTTGGGCCAGCGTGACCAGCGCTTGCCCCAAAACGGCTCGTGCCTCTGCGTCAGCCGCCAGCAGACGAGCGCCCGGGACGGGGGTGAACGGGCAGGCGACCAGCAGCTTGGGGTAGTACGCTAGGCCGTGGCGTTGATAGGCCTCGGCCCAAGCCCAGTCGAACACATATTCGCCCCAGGAATGGGCCTTCAAATAGGCCGGGGCGGCGGCGACGAGGCGCTGACCCTGGTGCACCGAGACGAACTGCGCCTGCCAGCCGGTGCGGGCCACCGCGCTGCCGGATTGCTCCAGGGCGAGCAAGTAGCGGTGCTGCATGAAGGGCGTCGGGTGGCTTTGCTGGGCGAGCAATTCGTCCCAGGCGTCGGCGGCCAGCCCGGCCGGGCTGTCATGCACCTCAATGTGATAATCACCCGCTCTCTTCAACGTGTCGGACATGTCAGCCCAGCCCCCATTTTTTGTTGCCCTGGCCCAAGTCAATGTGACCGTCGGCGACTTGCCCGGCAATGTGCGTTTGTTGGAAGAGGCAGCCCGCCAAGCCTATGCGCAAGGGGCTCGGTTGGTGGTCGCGCCTGAGCTGAGTCTGACGGGCTATCCGCCCGAGGACTTGCTGCTGCGACCCGCTTTCCTGGATGCGTGCGAAGCCGCCTTGCTGGGCCTGGCGCAGGCGCTCAAAGATCTCGATGGTTTGCATCTGGTCGTAGGACATCCGGCTCGCAGCCTGGGCCCAGATGTTAGGACGAAGTCGGTGGGCGCACCGAGGGGCTTCAATTCGGCCTCAGTGTTGGCGGGGGGGCTTGTTCTAGGGACCTATCACAAGCGTGAACTGCCCAACTACCAAGTGTTTGATGAGCGCCGCTACTTTGTGTCGGGCCGGGATGCGGGTGCCCAGGCGCTGGTGGTGACAGTGGCCGGTGCCAAAGTGGGCTTGCTGATTTGCGAAGACGCATGGTTTGATGAGCCCGCCGATGCTGCGGTGGCCGCGGGGGCAGAGATTCTGTGTGTGATCAACGCCTCGCCATTCCATCAAGACAAGCAGCAAGAGCGCGAGCAGCGCATGGCACAGACGGCCAAGCGTGTGGCGCGTCCGCTGCTCTATGCCCACATGGTGGGCGGGCAGGACGAGGTGGTGTTTGACGGGGCTTCGTTTGCCCTGGATGCGCAAGGGCAGGTGTGCGCGCGGGCGCCGAGCTTTGAGGCGGCACTGCTGCCGGTTCAGTTCACCTGGGCGGCGTCGGGCCTTTGGCAGCCCTCAGGCCCGGTGGCCGAGGTGCTGGGAGCTGAGGCCCAAATTTGGCAGGCCTTGGTGCTGGGGGTGCGCGACTACCTGGGCAAGAACGGCTTCCCTGGTGCCATCATCGGATTGTCCGGCGGGGTGGACTCCGCCTTGGTGCTGGCCATTGCGGTTGACGCCCTGGGCCCTGAGCGCGTGCGCTGCGTGATGATGCCTTCGGCCTATACCGCAGACATTTCCTGGATCGATTCGCGCGACATGGTGGCGCGCTTGGGGGTGCGCTACGACGAAGTGCCCATTTCCCCGATGGTGGCGGCCTTTGAGTCCGCTCTGGCGTCTGAGTTTGCCGGGTTGCCTGTCGACGCCACCGAAGAAAACATTCAGGCCCGTGTGCGGGGCACTTTGTTGATGGCGCTGTCGAACAAGTCGGGCCAGATTGTTTTGACCACCGGCAACAAGAGCGAGATGGCCACCGGCTACTGCACCTTGTACGGCGATATGGCCGGCGGTTTTGCCGTCATCAAGGACGTGGCCAAGACGATGGTGTATCGCCTCTGCGCCTGGAAGAACGCTCAAGCGACGCGGCGTGCCGATGGCAGTGTGGGCCCCGTGATCCCCGAGCGCATCCTGACCCGTGCACCGTCGGCGGAGTTGCGTCCGGACCAGAAGGACCAAGACAGCCTGCCGCCCTATGAGGTGCTGGATGCCATCTTGGAGCGCTACATGGAAGACAACCAAAGCGTTGCGGACATCATCGCCGCTGGGTTTGCGGCGGCGGATGTCGAGCGCGTCACGCGACTCATCAAGATCAACGAGTACAAGCGGCGTCAGGCGCCCATCGGGGTGCGCGTCACTCACCGCGGCTTTGGCCGCGATTGGCGCTACCCCATCACCTCGCGGTTCCGTGCTTAAATCGGGCATCCCTTCTGTTTACGCTTTCACTGTCCTTCCGGAGTTTCGTCAATGAAGCAGATCACCGCCATCATCAAACCCTTCAAGCTCGAAGAAGTGCGTGAGGCACTGGCCGATGTCGGCGTCTCGGGCCTGACTGTGACGGAGGTCAAAGGTTTTGGCCGTCAAAAAGGCCACACCGAGTTGTATCGGGGCGCGGAATACGTGGTGGACTTTCTGCCCAAGGTCAAGGTGGAAGTGGTCGTCAAGGACAGCGATGTGGATCGCTCCATTGAAGCCATTGTCAAAGCCGCCAAGACCGGCAAGATCGGTGACGGCAAGATCTTCGTGATGCCGGTGGAGCAAGTGGTTCGCATCCGCACTGGTGAGACCGACGAGTCGGCCGTCTGAAAACCTTCGCCGCCAGCACCAGCCCCTTGCGAGGGGCTTTTTTGCGCCTGTGCGCTTCAGGTCATCAGATCAGTTGGAAGCTGCCGGTGGAGGTGTGCATGGCGCCAGCCATGCGGTCCAGCAATGCATCGACGTCCCGCTCGACGCTCAGCATCGCGTGCTGGCTGGGGTCGGTGAAGCCCGCGGTTTCAGTCTGCGCCAGAAAGCTCAGCAAGCCATCGAAGAAGCCCTGAGCATTGAGCAAGCCGATGGGGTGCTGGTGATAGCCCAAATGGCGCCAGGTCCAGACCTCAAACAACTCTTCAAAAGTGCCGATGCCGCCGGGCAGGGCGACAAAGCCTTGCGAGAGTTCCGCCATGCGCTGTTTGCGCTGGTGCATGGTTTGCACCACCACCAGCTCACTCAAGCCTTGGTGGGCGACTTCCAGCGTGAGCAAACGTTCAGGAATGACGCCGACCACTTCCGCCCCGTTGGCGAGGGCTGCATCAGCCACCGCGCCCATCAGGCCGACATTGCCGCCGCCATACACCAGCCGCCAGCCGCGCGCGGCGATGGCTTCACCCATGAGGTGGGCCTGCTTGAGCCACTGCTCACCCACCCCAGGACGTGCGCCGCAATAGACGCACACCGAGGGGCGAGTCACGCTGCTGCTCACGCGCCGACCTTCATCCATAGGGCCGACAAGAACAGGCCCGCGCACAGCATGAGGGAGACGAAAACGGCGGCACTGGCAATGTCTTTGGCCCGGCCGGAAAGCTCATGGTGCTCGAAGCTGACGCGGTCGACCACGGCTTCAATGCCGCTGTTCAATAACTCGACGATCAAGACCAGGGCCACGCTGCTGATCAGCACGGCGCGTTGGGTCCAGTCTTGGCCCAACCACAGTGCCGCGGGAATCAAGACGATGGCGAGCCAAGTTTCTTGGCGGAAGGCGCTCTCGCCTTGGTAGGCCTTTTTCAGGCCCGACAAGGAGTAGCCGGTGGCACGAATGATGCGATCGAGGCCTGTACGGCCCTTGTGAGGATTGGTCATCGGGTGGCAAGTGCTGAAAAGGACGGCCAGGCTCAAGGCTTGCTGGGCCGCTGACGGGGCGGATGACGCCAAGTGACCAGGCGGGTGCCGCAAACCGCATCGTGCCAGAACTGACGTTGAGGGTGCAGGCGAGTCAGCAAGGCGTAGGTGACCACGCCGGCAAAGAGCGCACCGAAGAAGGCCGCACCACTGTGAAAGCCCAGGCTGCGCATGGAGACCAAGGCGGGCACAAACCACAACCAACTCAGCACGTAGCGCAGGCTGGCCCTCTGCCACGTCACAGCCCGGCCTTCCGTGTCCACCAAACGGATGTGCCAAGCCTTCATCGCTACCGTCTGCCCACCGTGGGTCCAGAACCATACAAAATAAAGGCCCAGCACCAAGAACAAGAAGACTTGGAACCCCAGTGCTCCCTGCAGGGCATGCTTCATCTGCGTGAGGCCTGCATAGATCAGCCCTGAGATCATGAGCACGCCAAACAACAAGACGCCTTCATACATGAAGGCCGAGAGACGACGACTCAAGGCGGGCGTATGCGCAGGACTACCGTCGGGGCCGGTCAGCCCGGCCACCGGATCTACAGGCGCGCTCACTGGGCTGAGGCGCCAGAGGCGGCGATAGCAGCGGTGGCCGTGGGCTGGATGGCCGCGCCTTGTGGGCCGCGTTGCGGCAACAAGGTCTTGCGGTCCACCATGCCAGGGTTGGCGGTGATCTTGGGCAAACCGGCTTGCTGGTGGGTGGGGCTGGCAGGGGGCTTGGTGATCAAGCTGGTGGTTGCGCCGGTGGAACTGCGGACCACGGTGGGCGCCACTGCCCGCGCAATGGGAGTGTTGGTGGGCGGTGCCACCACGACATTGGACTTCTGGACTTGAGCTGCCAGGGGCGCAGAGCGCACCGCTTGGTGGGGCGACTGGGCCTTTGCTTGCGTGGCGCCACTGGCCGCCGCAGCTGTGACGGCCGGCTTGGCGCGTGCCGCGAACTCAGCCTTTTTTTCGGGCGGAAGAGCCTGGTAGGCTTCCCACTGAGCTTGTCTTTGAGCCTCTGGCACTTGCTTGGTTTGCTGGAACACCAGACGCGCCTCGCTGCGCTGCTGCGGTGTCATCCGCGACCATTCACGCATGCGATCGCGCACGCGCTGCTGATTCTCTGGAGTCATCGAGGGAAATCGCGCCGCAATCTCCAGCCATTTCTGGCGTCTGTCGTCATTCATGCTGGCCCATTCGGGCCGCAAGGGCTGCAGAACTTGCTGCTGGCTGGGGGTCAGGCCGGCCCAATCGGGACTCGCTTGGGCCGTCAGTGGCGCTGCTGCCGCCGGCTGCGCCAAGGCGCCGCACAGCAGCAAACCTGCGCAAACGACCGCCCCACCGACGCTCTGGCGGCGAGCATTACTCAGTGACTTCGCTGATCTGAACATCTGAGGTCTCAACGGGCGGGGCCTTCAGGAATTCCAGGAATCCGGGGTCACGGTATGCATCTGGCGGCAGAGGGTCTGACAGCAAGGCACTGTCGACTTCGACTGCTGCTTGGATTTGGGCGGCTTCATGCCATTCATCGATGGCAAACATGCCAAGCAGCAACACCACCAAGGGCAGCACGAAACCCATACGTTGCAACCAACTGCTGCCAGTAGGCCCACCCCGTAGTGCCAAGCTGCCGCCCAGCGTCGAGATGCCTTGGGCGGCCTGTTCTTGCAGACGCCGAGCCCGGGCACGCGCGAGGGCTTGCTCGCGGGCAACACGCAGGCGCTCGTTGATCGCATGGTCGGTGCTGGCGCTGCGTTCGGTGAGCAGCGCTGCGATGCGAAGCCCGACTCTGGCCTCGACACCGTCGTGGCCGTCCAGTCTCGTGTGTCCTGACAGGGGAAGTGTTGGTTTGGTTTTCACAGCGTAATTCCCTTGGCTCGAAGTACTTTGGCCAGTGCTTGGACCGCCCGTGAGCAATGCGTCTTGACGCTGCCTTCGGAACAGCCCATCACCGTTGCAGTCTCCGCAACGTCCATTTCCTCCCAGTAACGCAGGAGGAAGGCTTCCCGTTGACGACCAGGCAAGCCTTGAACAGCCTCTTCGATTTTTAGCAATATTTGTTCCCGCCCGACCGTGTCAACTGCGCTTTCTGCGCCCAGCGTGCCCTCGGCGGCCAACATCTCCAGGAGATCAAAGTCGCCATCATCTCCGGCGCCTTCAAAATCGGACAGGTTTTGCATCACCGCATTGCGCACTTTTTGGCGCCTGAAGTGGTCCATCGTCGCATTCGACAGAATGCGCTGGAACACCAGAGGCAGCTCGGCGGCAGGGCGGTCGGCGTATTTTTCGGCCAGACGGATCATGGCATCCTGAACGATGTCCAGGGCTGCGTCCTCGTCACGCACGGCGAAAAACGTGCGCTTGAAAGCGCGCTTTTCGGTGCTCTTGAGGAAGTCCGTGAGTTCTTTGTCGGTGGCCAAGGCGAACAATTGCTCGGGTCAAGCCCGAAAAACCGGCGGATTATGTCACCCGAATTCGGGTAAGCACTGCAACAGTGCGATAATGCTGCTTCGCACAATTTGCGATCAGGGTCTCAATCCGTCCCGACCAAGGGACTAGGTAGTTGTTGACGCGCAGGTTCCGAGTCCGCCCCACAAGGGTGCGAGGAGGGGCACCGAAGGTTTTTCGTCAGAGAAATTCACAGAGGTTCGAAAATGGACATGTCTGCCGCGGATATGAAGCGTGCCGCTTCGGCACAGCCGCAAAATTCTTCCCCCGCCACCCCCGCTCAAGAGCCCAACGGCTCCCAAATCCTCGTTCGCTGCTTGCAAGCCGAAGGCGTCAAGTACATCTGGGGTTACCCAGGCGGATCGGTGCTCTACATCTACGACGCGCTGTACCAGCAAGAGTCGATTCAGCACGTATTGGTGCGCCATGAGCAGGCCGCGGTACATGCCGCTGACGGCTATGCGCGCGCGACGGGCGATGTTGGTGTTGCCTTGGTGACATCCGGTCCGGGTGTGACCAATGCTGTGACCGGCATTGCAACCGCCTACATGGATTCCATCCCGATGGTGATCATCACCGGGCAGGTTCCGACGCCGGCGATCGGCCTCGATGCTTTCCAAGAGTGCGACACGGTTGGCATCACGCGGCCCATCGTCAAACACAATTTCCTGGTCAAGGACGTTCGCGACCTGGCCATGACGCTCAAAAAGGCCTTCCACATTGCCCGCACGGGTCGCCCGGGCCCCGTGGTGGTGGACATTCCTAAGGATGTCTCGCTGAGCAAGACGCCTTTCCACTACCCAGAACAGGTGGAGATGCGCTCCTACAACCCCGTTAAGAAGGGGCATGGGGGCCAGATCCGCAAGGCCGTCCAATTGCTGCTGCAAGCGCGCCGCCCCTACATCTACACCGGTGGCGGTGTGATCTTGGGCAATGCCACGGCTGAGTTGCGCGAGCTGTGCGACTTGCTGGGCTACCCCGTCACCAACACGCTGATGGGCTTGGGCACAACACCCTCCAGCGACCCGAAGTTTTTGGGAATGTTGGGTATGCACGGCACCTACGAAGCCAATATGACCATGCAGCACTGCGATGTGCTCTTGGCCGTCGGCGCGCGTTTTGATGACCGTGTGATTGGCAACCCCAAGCACTTTGCGTCGGTGGAGCGCAAGATCGTCCATATCGACATCGACCCCTCGTCGATCTCCAAGCGCGTGAAGGTGGACATTCCCATCGTCGGCGACGTCAAGGACGTGCTGCAAGAACTGATCGCTCAGATCCGCGAAGCCCAAGCACGCCCCGACGCAGGGGTGCTGGCGCAGTGGTGGGGCCAGATCAACGAATGGCGTAAGCGCGAGTGCCTGGCTTACAAGCGCAGCCCTGACGTCATCAAGCCCCAGCAAGTCGTGGAAGCCCTGTGGGAGATGACGCGAGGCACCGACGCCTATGTCACCTCCGATGTCGGTCAACACCAGATGTGGGCGGCCCAGTATTACCGCTTTGAAGATCCGCGCCGCTGGATCAACTCCGGTGGCTTGGGCACCATGGGCGTGGGCTTGCCCTATGCCATGGGCATCAAACTGGCCAAGCCTGACGCAGATGTGTTCTGCATCACCGGTGAAGGCTCCATCCAGATGAACATCCAGGAGCTCTCGACCTGCCAGCAGTACAAAACGCCGGTCAAAGTGATTGCTCTGAACAATCGCTACTTGGGTATGGTGCGTCAGTGGCAGGAGTTGGATTACCAAGGCCGCTACTCGCACAGCTATATGGATGCGCTGCCCGACTTCGTCAAGCTGGCTGAGGCTTACGGCCACGTGGGCTTGAAGATCGAGAAGCCCTCAGAGATCGAGCCTGCACTGCGCGAAATGATCCGCCTGAAAGACCGCACCGTCTTCTTGGACGTGCGCACGGACCCGACCGAAAACGTCTGGCCCATGGTCAAGGCGGGTAAGGGCATCTCTGAGATGCTGTTGGGCTCTGAAGACCTCTGACGCCTGCAAGCGGCCGTGGGCATTCGAGCTTACCGGCTCGAAGGTCGTGCGGCAGCGGAGGGCGGCTGAACTTCAGACAAAGCGTTAGACATTCACTGAATCGGTGCGGTCAAAGCGCAGCAGTTACCGCTGCTGCGCTGAAGAGCCCCACCAGGAGTTGAAAACCCATGAAACACATCATTGCGGTGCTGCTCGAGAACGAGCCAGGTGCCCTGTCCCGCGTCGTGGCGCTGTTTTCTGCCCGCGGCTACAACATCGAAAGCCTGACGGTCGCCCCGACCGAAGATGCTTCGCTGTCGCGCATGACCATCGTCACCACCGGCTCGGACGAAGTGATCGAGCAGATCACCAAGCATCTGAACCGCTTGGTCGATGTGGTCAAAGTGGTCGACCTGACCGAAGGCCAGTTCACCGAGCGTGAACTCATGCTGATCAAGGTGCGTGCCGTCGGCAAGGAGCGCGAAGAGATGAAGCGCATGGCCGACATCTTCCGCGGTCGCATCATTGATGTGACCGAAAAGAGCTACACCATCGAACTGACCGGCGACGCTGGCAAGCTCGATGCCTTTATTGAAGGCATTGACCGCGCCGCCATCCTAGAAACCGTGCGCACCGGCTCCAGCGGGATCGGGCGCGGCGAGCGCATCTTGCGCGTCTGATTGCCGACTGGCGATCACCCTTTTTCCCATCCCGCCTGATTTCATTGCAAGAGAGAACCATCATGAAGGTTTATTACGACAAGGACGCCGACCTCTCCCTCATCAAGGGCAAGAACGTCGCCATCATTGGCTATGGCTCCCAAGGCCATGCACACGCTCAGAACTTGAACGACTCCGGCGTCAAGGTCACTGTGGCCCTGCGTAAGAGCGGTGCTTCGTGGGCCAAGGCCGAAGGCGCTGGCCTGAAGGTCGCCGAGATCGCTGATGCCGTGAAGGCTGCAGACGTGGTCATGATCTTGCTGCCGGACGAGCAGATTGCTGACGTCTACAAGAACGAGGTGGAGCCCAACATCAAGTCGGGTGCTTCCTTGGTCTTCGCCCATGGCTTCAATGTGCACTACGGCCAAGTCGTGCCCCGTGCAGACCTGGACGTCTGGATGGTCGCTCCCAAGGCGCCCGGCCACACTGTGCGCGGCACCTACCGCCAAGGTGGCGGCGTGCCCCACCTGATCGCCGTCTACCAAGACAAGTCTGGCAAGGCTCGTGACTTGGCGCTGTCCTACGCTGCCGCCAACGGTGGTGGCAAGGCTGGCATCATCGAGACCAACTTCCGCGAAGAGACTGAAACCGACTTGTTCGGCGAACAGGCTGTGCTGTGCGGTGGTACGGTCGAGCTGATCAAGGCGGGCTTCGAAACCTTGGTCGAGGCTGGTTATGCCCCCGAGATGGCCTACTTCGAGTGCCTGCATGAGCTGAAGCTCATCGTGGACTTGATCTATGAAGGCGGCATCGCCAACATGAACTACTCGATCTCTAACAACGCCGAGTATGGTGAGTACGTCACCGGCCCGCGCGTCGTCACCGCAGAGACCAAGAAGGCCATGCAGCAATGCCTGAAGGACATCCAGACGGGTGAGTACGCCAAGAGCTTCATCTTGGAGAACAAGGCCGGTGCGCCGACCCTGATCTCTCGTCGCCGTCTGACCGAAGAGCATCAGATTGAAGTCGTGGGCGAACAACTCCGCGCCATGATGCCTTGGATCAAGGCCAACAAGCTGGTCGATAAGTCCCGCAACTGATGTCGAGAGACTCAGCCTGGGCCCGTCTTCAGGCTGTTTCTTGCTGACCTCGAGGCCGCTCAAGAGCGGCCTTTTTCAATTTTGGGCTGAGGTATGCTCCACAGCTTGATCAACCCTGACATGGTTCATGAACAGTCCTGAACAAGTTCCTCAAGATGACGACGCTGAAGTGGTCGAGCCTGCTCGCCCACGTCGCAAAGGCATTTACGCCCTGCCGAATGCGGTGACTCTGGCCGCGCTGTTCGCGGGCTTTTATGCCATTGTGATGGCCATGAATGGCCGCTTCGAGCACGCTGCTGTGGCCGTGTTCTGTGCCATGGTGCTCGACAGCTTGGATGGGCGTGTGGCGCGCATGACCAATACGCAAAGTGCGTTTGGCGAGCAAATGGACAGCTTGTCGGACATGGTCAGCTTTGGTGCGGCCCCCGCCTTGATCGTTTATGAGTGGGCGCTGAAGGGGCAGGGCAAATGGGGGCTGATCCCCGCGTTTGTTTACTGCGCCTGCGCAGCCTTGCGCTTGGCGCGCTTCAACACCAACATCGGGGTGGTGGACAAGCGCTACTTTCAAGGCTTGCCCAGCCCTGCAGCCGCCGCCTTGGTGACGGGCTTCATTTGGGTCATGGACGACGCAGGCTTCAAGAACGTTTCCACCATGCCGGGCATGCCGTGGGTGGCAGCGGCCGTGGCGCTTTACGCTGGCCTGACCATGGTCACGAATGTGCCTTTTTACAGCTTCAAAGACGTTAGCTTCAAGAAGACGGTGCCCTTCATCGTCATCGTGGCGATTGCCTTGTTGATTGCACTGATCAACCTGCATGTACCCGGCATGTTGTTTGGGCTGTTCTGCGTCTATGGCGTCTCGGGGTATGTGGTGTATTTCATGCGCAAGGCCAAGGGCAAACCGGTGAGTGTCATCGCCACCTCCACGGATGAACCTGACGAGCGGGGGCTGCATTGAGGCGCTGCACTGAAACTTCGTGCTATATTCGAGCGATGAACTCGATCCAGATGGCCCGCTCTATTGCGCTATCGCTACCCCTAGCACGGCTGCGGGCACGTTGATCGATTTCGTCTGAACCTCACAGTTTTTCCGAATTCACGGCCCGCCAGCGCAACGCAGCGGGCCGTTTTCATTCGGGCTGCGTGCACATCGCCTAATCCTGGAGCTATCCATGAGTGACAAGCTGATCATTTTCGACACGACTTTGCGTGACGGCGAGCAATCGCCCGGCGCTTCCATGACCCGCGATGAAAAGCTGCGCATTGCCCGTCAACTGGAACGTCTGCGCGTGGACGTGATCGAAGCCGGCTTTGCAGCCTCTTCTAACGGGGATTTCGAGGCCGTCAAGACGATTGCCGATCACATCAAGGACTCCACCGTTTGCTCACTGGCGCGCGCCAATGACCGAGATATCTCCCGTGCCGCCGAGGCATTGGCTGGGGCCAACCGGGCTCGGATCCACACCTTCATCGCGACGAGCCCATTGCATATGGAGAAAAAGCTCCGCATGTCGCCAGACCAGGTGTTTGAGCAAGCCAAGCTGGCGGTGCGGTTTGCGCGCAATCTGTGCGGCGATATTGAGTTTTCGCCGGAGGATGGTTATCGCTCTGAGCCAGACTTTTTGTGCCGGGTCCTTGAGGCCGTGATTGCGGAAGGCGCTACCACCATCAATATCCCCGATACCGTGGGATACGCGATTCCTGAGTTGTACGGCGAGTTCATTCGCAATTTGCGTGAGCGCGTGCCCAATTCTGACAAGGCCATTTGGTCGGTTCATTGCCATAACGATTTGGGCATGGCTGTGGCGAATTCTTTGGCGGGTGTGAAGATTGGTGGCGCTCGCCAGATTGAATGCACCATTAACGGCCTGGGTGAGCGAGCCGGTAACTGCGCGCTGGAAGAAGTGGTGATGGCCATCCGTACCCGGCGGGATCATTTTGGCTTGGAGGTCGGTATTGACACCACCCAGATCATGCCGGCCTCACGCATGGTCAGTCAGACCACTGGCTTTGTGGTGCAGCCCAACAAGGCGGTCGTGGGCGCAAACGCCTTTGCGCACGCTTCGGGCATTCACCAGGACGGCGTCTTGAAGGCCCGCGACACCTACGAAATCATGCGAGCAGAAGATGTGGGCTGGGCAGCCAACAAGATCGTGCTGGGCAAGCTCTCTGGGCGCAATGCCTTCAAGCAGCGGCTGCAAGAGTTGGGCATTGAGTTGGAGTCTGAGGGCGAGATCAACGCGGCGTTCACCCGTTTCAAAGACCTCGCAGACCGCAAGAGCGAAATCTTTGATGAAGACATCATTGCGCTGGTCTCTGACGAGAGCGTGACCGCTGTCAAAGAACACTTCCGCTTGATCTCTTTGGCGCAACGCTCTGAAACCGGCGAGCGCCCACAAGCTTCTGTGACTCTGGCCATTGGTGACGCAGAGCATTCTGTGCACAGTGAGGGCAACGGCCCGGTCGATGCCAGCCTACGTGCCATTGAAAGCGTGGTTCAAAGTGGCGCTGAAATGCTGCTGTATTCGGTCAATGCCATCACGTCGGGCAGCACAGAATCACAGGGCGAGGTGACAGTGCGTCTTCAGCATGGCGGTCGTGTGGTCAACGGTGTCGGTGCCGACCCTGACATTGTGGTGGCCTCTGCGAAAGCCTATTTGTCGGCGCTGAATAAGTTGCACTCCAACACTGAGCGGGTCGCTGCACAGGGTTGAGTGCTTCTTATCCCTTGGCGACTCTTGTCGCCAAGGCTTGCGGCCTGCTCATCGAGCGTATTAGCACTTGAGGAAATTGACGCAAGTTTTTGATATTGCGTGTTTTTTTGGTTTCCAATAGACTCCACCCAACGCGCGCGACGCGCTCTGAGCGCCCCATAGCCATGCAGAAGTTCCTCTCTCACAGCATTGCAAGCTGCTTGCAGCCTCTTTTGGGGGCGGCTTGTGCTGTCGCGCTGACCCTGACCTTGGGCGTTTCCCCGGCAGAGGCCTCGACAAAGGGGAAGTCCTCGGCCAGTGCCAAGTCGGCCCCGTCAAAAGCTGCGGCAAACGCCAAGGCTTCCAAGTCGAGTAAATCCGCCAAGTCCGCCTCGGCCGGCAGCGGGTCTAAAGCTCGAGTGTCGTCAAGCCGCGCGGCTGCATCGCGCTCGGTGGTCTCCAGTCGCGGCAAGGGCAAGGCGGCAGTCGCAGCCAAGCGGTCAGTGGTGCGCTTGCCTGCTGAGCCGGCACGCCAGTCCTTTGGCCAGCTTTACGGCTTGCACGACACGCAGGATCCTTTGTCCTTGAAGTCCAGTGTGGCCTATGTGTTGGATCAAGACACCAATGAGGTCTTGATCAGCAAGAACTCGCAAGCAGTGCTCCCGATTGCCTCGATCACCAAGCTGATGACGGCGGTGGTGGTCAGTGAGTCTCAGCAGTCACTGCAAGAAGTACTGACCATTTCACAAGACGATGTCGACACCGAAAAGGGCAGTTCGTCCCGCTTGCAGGTTGGCAGTCAGCTGACCCGCGGCGAGATGCTCCACTTGGCGTTGATGTCATCCGAGAACCGGGCTGCGAATGCCTTGGGGCGCCACCATCCTGGCGGCCTGTCATCTTTCGTGGCGGCGATGAACAGCAAGGCGCGTCAATTGGGCATGCACGACACCCGCTATGTGGAGCCGACGGGCTTGTCCAGCCAGAATCAATCGAGCGCCCAAGATTTGGCCACCTTGGTGAAGGCCGCCTATAACTTTCCGCTGATCCGCGAGTTATCGACCTCGCCGGAATACCAAGTGAGCGTAGGCCAGCGCCAATTGAACTACCACACGACCAACCGCTTGGTGCTCAACCCCAACTGGGACATCGGATTGCAGAAGACGGGGTACATCAGTGAGGCCGGTCAATGCTTGGTGATGCAGGCGCAATTGGCCGGCAGAAAGCTGATCTTGGTGCTGCTTGATTCAGCGGGCAAGTATTCCCGGATTGGCGATGCCGAGCGGATTCGTCAGTGGCTGATGTCCTCGGATGTCGTCAGCATGGGGTCTTCGGGCCGTCGCCTGGGTGTGCTCAACACACCGGTTGGGGCCCCAGTGGTTCAAAGCGCAGTACGCTGACCTTCGCCGGATACCTTCCCCAGAAAAAAGCCAGATCAATGATCTGGCTTTTTTGTGCCCTGAGCGGCTTAGCCTCGAAAGCCCAAGGACTGAGAGATCTGACTGGCCGTGCCTTTGACTCGGTCCAGCCAGCTTTCTTCCAGTCTGTCAGCGGGCGCAGAGACTGAGAGACCGGCCACCAATTTGCCTTGGTCGTCAAAGATTCCGGCAGCCATGCAGCGGACGCCCAACTCCAACTCTTCATCGTCACGCGCGACAGCGTCGCGCCGCACGCGAGCCAACTCGCGCTCCAAGGCAGCCAGGTCGGTGAGGCTGTTTCGGGTGTGGCCAGCCAGCCCCGTGCGGGTGGCATAGGCCCGAACCCGCTGCGGGTCTTCGTGAGCCAAGAAGAGCTTGCCGACAGAGGTTAAATGCAAGGGCGCACGGCCACCCACAGCGCGCACCACCTGCATGCCGGAGCGCTCGCTGTAGGTCCGCTCGATGTACACAATTTCGTCGCCCTGCCGCACAGACAGATTGACGGGTTGGTGGGTGAGTTTGTGCAGCTCACGCATCGGGCCAATGGCGGCATCCCGGACATCCAGCCGCGCCTTGACCAAATTGCCCAACTCCAGCAAACGCATGCCCAAGCGGTACGCCCCCGCTTCGGGCCGGTCGACGAGGCGGCCGGCAGCCAGATCATTCAAGATGCGGTGGGCGGTAGAGGGATGTAGTCCCGTCTTTTCACTCAACTCTTTGAGCGGAACCGGGTCTTGATGCGTGGCCAGGACATCCAGCAGCGCAAAGGCTCTGGACAAGACTTGAATGCTGGGAGTCTGAGGGTCCTTTTTCGTCATGGGTCCATACCGCGTAGAAGGCCGCATTTTTGCATGGCGAAACGCATTTGCGCTATAGCAATTGGATCCTGGACCTCAAATCGCCCGATTCCTTTCAAAGCACGCTGCAGTGCTTCCTGCTCTCACCGCACCTTCCAGTGTGGCCGGATACGGCCCCTCGACGTAATCCCCTGCGGCGCGCAGTCCCGGTGCAATTTGCATCGCTGGCCGCTGCAGGCCTGGGCTGCAGACAAAGGTGGCGCGCTTGTCGGCACGGACCGCCACCACCTCGTAGTCGGAGGTCCGCTGGCCTGCACCCGGCATCATGGCCTGCAAGACCTGCTGGCGAACGGCCTGGCCGCAGGCCTCTAGGCCGTCGGCCAGGGCGGGGCCTGCCGCACTGACCACCAGGGTGAAGAGGTGAGCAGGCCCCCCCAATGCGCCCAAGTCAAAGCCAAACTGGGCGGGTGCCCCAGCTTGGCTTGGGAAGCTCAACATGGGGCAGGGCCACGCAGCCCCTTGAGCGCGTAGCCAGACCGTCACGATGGGTTCATGCTGCAGGCTGTCCGCAGACGCTGCCCAGGCGGGCGAAAGGTCTCCCACCAGCCTGGAGGCCTCGCGCGCAGGCGTCGCCAGGATGACTTGGTCAAACGACTGACCCTCTACCCGCCACCCGTCCAAGTCTTGCTTGAGCTGCCGCACCGTGTGGCCCGCATGAAGCTGAGCGCCATGGGCCTGCAGCCAGGCCCAGGCGCGCCCGGGCAGCAGGTCACTCAATGGTTGTCGAGGCAGCAGCAGGTCAGCAGAGCCCGTGGGGCCAAACAGGGCATCCCGCAGCACATTCAAAAAGACTTGACCGCTGGCCCGGGCGGCATCCGTGTTCAGCGCGGCGACACACAAGGGCTCAATCAGCGCTTGCATCAGGTCTGGCGGAGCCTCACGGCAAAGCTGGGCGACGCTCACCTCGCTGGCACAGCGAAAGCCGGAGAGGCGCCACCCCAGGGCCAGTCGCATCAGGCTCAAGCGGCTGCGCCAGGGCATGTCCGCCCATGCGATCACACCCCGCAAAAAAGCCAAGGTGGTCGGCCCGCTGGGCAGACAAAGCCCCTTGCCCGACGGGTCGATCAGGCGCAAGGGCATGCGATGCAGGGCGGCACTGGTGTCCACCCCCACGGTGTGCATCAGGGCCAGCGTCTGGCTGTAGGCGCCAATCAGAATGTGCTGGCCGTTGTCCAGCGGCAGATCGCCTTGGGGGAGGGTGCGGGCGCGCCCCCCTGGCCGGTGTGCGGCCTCAAAAACGGTGACACGGTGCCCGGCCTGAGTGGCGGAGACGGCGGCCGACAAGCCTGCCCAGCCCGCGCCCACCACGGCCACACGCAGCGGAGCCATCAGCGGCCGCGCCAATGCGTGCGCCAAGCGATCCACAGCTTGCGCAAGGGGGTCAGCGAGGTGCGCTGGTGCAGCACCTGAAAGCCTTGGCGCTCGATGTCGACCAGCAGGCTGCGGTAGATGTTGGCCATCATCAGCCCGGGCTTCTGGGCGTTGCGGTCTGCCTCGGGCAGCAGCGCGAACGCTTCGTCGTAGAGGCGATGCGCACGCTGGGCCTGAAAATTCATCAAGGCGAGGAAACGATCGCTGTAGCCCCAAGGCGCGCTGCGCTGCAGAATCTCGTGGGCCTTGACCTCAAACTGCTGTAACTCGCTGATGGGCAAATAAATGCGGCCCCGGCGCGCGTCGTCCCCCACATCGCGAATGATGTTGGTCAGTTGCATCGCCAATCCCAAGCGGTGCGCGTACTGGATGGTTTGCTCACTGGTGCGCCCGAAGATCGAGCAGGCCACCTCGCCCACCACGCCAGCCACCAAATGACAGTAGCGCTCCAAGCCCTCAAAGTCCAAGTACCGGGTTTGGTCCAGGTCCATTTGGCAGCCGTCAATGACGGCCATCAGGTGCTCCGGGCGGATGCCAAAGGCTGAACTGTGGGGCAGCAAGGCCTGCATCACCGGGTGGCTGGGCTGGCCCGCAAACGCGCTGGCCACTTCCTTGCGCCACCAGGCCAGCTTCACGGCCGCTACTTGAGGGTCACTGACCTCATCGACCACATCATCGACTTCTCGGCAAAACGCATAGAACGCGGTGATGGCGGCTCTGCGCTCGGTCGGCAAGAAAAGGAAGGCGTAGTAGAACGACGATCCACTGGCTGCAGCCTTTTGCTGCACGTACTCTTGCGGCGTCATTGGGCACGCATCCAAAGCGCGCGCCAGATGAGCACGGGGGCATCCCAGGCGGTCAGGCGCGGGCGGTGAGCAATGCAGTGGAAGTTCATGGCCTCGATTTTCTCAAGAATTCGTAAGCCCCCGAGCACGACCAGGCGCAGCTCCCACCCCGCACGACCAGGCAAGGTGTGGACCAGCGGCTGCCCTTGCAGCATCAGCGCCTTGGCCCACTGCACCAAATCGCGGGTCAGGGCTTGCGCCGCATCAGTGGCCACGCCGCTGGCGCACAGCGCGTTGAGGTCAGCCCGGCGCATCCCAAAGCGTTGCAAATCACTTTCCGCCACATAGTGGCGTCCACGCGGTAAGTCTCGGCTCAGGTCTTGCCAAAAGTTGATCAACTGCAGTGCACTACAGATGGCATCTGACTGCTGCAAGGCTTGGGCATGGCTGACACCGTAGAGATGCAGCAACAAGCGCCCCACAGGATTGGCCGAGCGGCTGCAATAGGCCAGCAGGGCGGCGCGGTCGGGGAAGGGGAGGTTGTAGGTATCTTGCTCGAACGCATCGAGCAGCGCCGCCAGCAGGTCCTGCGGCAATCCATGCTGGTGAATGGCCTCTCGCAAGGGGGCGAACACGGGCGCCCAGCGAGGGCTGACGGGTTGGCCGTCGTAAACGCAGCGCAAATCTCGCCGATAGGCCGCCAAGTCGGCGCGGCGAGATTCTGGGCTGGCCTCACCTTCGTCCGCGAGGTCGTCAGCCGTCCGCGCGAACCAATAAAGGGCCGTGATGGCAGGCCGCAGCGCAGGCGGGCAGAGCCAAGAGGCAACGGGAAAGTTTTCATAATGGTCGACGCTCACCGTGCCGATTGTCACAGCGTCCGGGACGCACCCCTGTTGGGCGTGTGGAATCGCAGACAGTGGCGTTGACCGTTGGGTTCAGGCCCACTATATTACTGACCAGTCAGTCATTAATTTAAAGTTGCTGAGCCCCGCAGCTCAGCAGAAAGAGGATTCACGGTGAAGATTCAGCACTTGGCAGGCCTTGTGGCCGTGCTCGCCTTGGGCCTGGTGGCCTGCTCGAAACCTGAGCCCGTGGTCGAGCCCATTCGGGCGGTCAGAACGACGGTGGTGGGGGGCGGAGACACACAGTCACGCCACGAGTTCGCCGCTGACATCCGCGCTCAGTCTGAGTCTCGTTTGAGTTTTCGGGTCGCAGGCAAGTTGCTCAGCCGCCCCGTGCAGTTGGGTGACAGCGTGCGGGCTGGGCAGGTGTTGGCCCAGTTGGACCCGCAGGACTTGAAGTTGGGCGCGGATGCGGCCAAAGCCGCCTTGACTGCGGCACAAACCCAATATGAACAGGCAGAAGCTGACGCACGCCGCTACCGCGAGCTGCGCGCACAAGGCTTTATTGGCGCGGCAGAGATGGACCGGCGCGAAGCAGCCGCCAAGTCGGCCAAAGCGCAATGGGACCAAGCGCGCGCGCAATCCAGTTTGCAGGGCAACCAAGCTCAATATGCCAGCCTCGTGGCCGACCGATCGGGCGTGGTGACGGCGGTGGATGCAGAACCCGGCCAGGTGCTGTCCGCCGGCACGCCAGTGGTTCGCGTGGCCTATGACGGGCCCAGGGACGCGGTGTTCGCGATCCCGGAGCATCAAGTCAATAGCTTGAAGGCCCTGCAAGGCAAGGCCGGCGCATTGACGGTGCAACTCTGGGGTGATGCAACCCCGCACAAGGCCACGCTGCGCGAGGTCTCTGCGGCGGCAGACGCGCAAACCCGCACCTTCCTCGCCAAGGCCGATGTCGGCGCCATGCCGGCCAAACTGGGGCAAACCGCCACCGTCACGGTGGCGCACAGCGCGCCCAGTGCCGCTCTGCGGCTGCCGCTGACGGCGGTGGCCCAAGCCAAGGGGCAGTCTGTGGTGTGGGTGCTGGACACCCCGGCGATGACCGTGAGGCAGCAACCCATCGTGGTGGCCACGGCTGATGGCAATGATGTGCTGGTGGCCTCGGGCTTGAAGGCCGGCGAGGTGGTGGTGACGGCGGGGGTTCATGTGCTGACGCCTGGCCAAAAGGTTCGCCTCTACAAAGACCCCGCTGCTGCTGCTGCATCCGCAGCGTCGCGTTGAGTCAGGCCGAAAGAGTTCACGCATGAGCCACAACCCTGACACAGGCGCGACGCGCTTCAATATTTCACGCTGGGCCCTGGAGCATGCTCCGCTGACGCGCTACCTGATGGTGGTGCTGATGATTTTGGGACTGGCGGCCTACTTCCAACTCGGTCAGGACGAGGACCCGCCGTTCACCTTCCGGGCGATGGTGGTGCAAGCGTTTTGGCCGGGTGCGACGGCACAGCAAATGGCCGAGCAAGTGACCGACAAGGTCGAGCGCACCTTGCAAGAGGTACCCAATGCCGACATTTTGCGCAGCTACACCAAGCCCGGTGAGTCGCTGACCATCATTCAGCTCAAGGACTCAGCTCCTGGCAAAGAGGTGAGCGAGGCTTGGTATCAAGCGCGCAAGCGTGTCAATGACATGCGCCACACCTTGCCGGCTGGGGTGATTGGCCCGGTCTTCAATGACGATTTCGGTGATGTCTATGGGTCCATCTACGCCTTGCGTGCCGATGGCTTTTCTCCCGAGGAACTCCGCGTCCATGCCGAGCGGGTCCGTTCCAGCTTGCTGAGGGTGACTGATGTTGCCAAGGTCGAGCTGTTTGGCGCCCAAGCCGAGAAGCTTTTCATCGAGATTTCTCAGAAGCGCCTGGCGCAGTTGGGCATAGACCTGAATCAGGTCATCGGCCAATTGGGTGCTCAAAACGCGGTGGAGGGGGCGGGTGTCTTGAATGCGGGCACCCAGAATCTTCAGGTTCGGGTGGGCGGCGCTTTGCAGAATGAGGACAGCCTGCGCCAACTGCCCATTCGGGTGGTGAACCCTGCCACCGGCCAAGCCACATCCCTGAAGCTGGGCGACATTGCTGAAATCAAGCGCGCCTATGTCGACCCGCCCAGCGTGATGGTGCGCCACCAAGGCGAGCAGGTCATTGCGCTGGGTGTCTCCATGGCCAAAGGCGGAGACATCATCCGCATGGGCAAGGCTTTGCAAGCCAAAACGGCAGAGATCAAAGCGCAATTGCCCGTGGGTATTGAGTTGAGCCAGATTCAAGACCAACCGCAGGCGGTCAGCCGCTCCGTCAATGAGTTTGTTGGCGTGTTGATCGAGGCCGTGGTGATTGTGTTGGCTGTCAGCTTTATCAGTCTCGGCTTGCACACCAAGCCGCTGCGCATCGACATTTGGCCCGGCATGGTGGTGGGCATCACCATTCCCTTGGTGCTGGCCATCACCTTTGTCACGATGTTCTATTGGGGCGTGGGCCTGCACAAGATTTCGCTGGGCTCGTTGATCATTGCCTTGGGCTTGTTGGTCGACGACGCCATCATTGCCGTAGAGATGATGGTGCGCAAAATGGAGGAGGGCTTTGATCGCAAGTCGGCCGCCACTTATGCGTATGAGGTCACCTCCATGCCTATGCTGACGGGCACGCTGATCACGGCGGCGGGCTTTTTGCCCATCGGCTTGGCCAAGTCCTCTGTGGGCGAATACACCTTTGCCATTTTTGCCGTGACCTCCGCTGCCTTGGTCATTTCATGGGTGGTGTCGGTGTACTTCGTCCCCTACCTCGGGGCTTGGCTGCTCAAGACCAAAAAGGCGCATGACGGCGAGGCGCATGAGCTGTTTGATACGCCGTTCTACAGCCGCTTCAGGGCGCTGGTGAACTGGTGCGTGGAGCACCGCTGGGCCACCATTGGCGCCACCTTGTTGGTCTTTGCGCTAGGCATCGTCGGCATGGGCAAGGTGCAGCAGCAGTTCTTCCCCGATTCGAGTCGTCCGGAGTTGCTGGTGGACTTGTGGTTGCCGGAAGGCTCCACCATTCAGGAGTCAGAGGCTCTGGCGCGGCGCTTTGAGCAGCGGGTGGCCAAAGAAGCGGGCATACAGAGCGTGACCGCCTGGGTGGGCAGCGGCGTGCCCCGCTTCTACCTGCCGCTGGACCAGGTTTTCCCGCAGGCCAACGTCAGCCAGTTCATCTTGCTGCCCACCAGCTTGGCCGAGCGCGAGGCCCTGCGCAAGCGCTTGCCCGAGGTCCTGGCCAGTGAGTTCCCCGAGGCGCGGGCGCGTCTGAAGCTCTTGCCTAACGGCCCTCCAGTGCCTTATCCGGTTCAGTTCCGTGTCGTGGGTCCGGACGTGCAATCGGTGCGGGAATGGGCCGACCAGGCCAAGGCCATTTTGCGCAACAACCCCAGCATGCGCGGTGTCAACGACAACTGGAACGAGTCGGTCAAGGTTTTGCGCCTGAACATCGACCAAGACAAGGCTCGCGCCTTGGGCGTGAGCAGCCAGAGCATTGCGCAGGCCTCGCGAGTCATGTTGTCCGGCAGTGTGATCGGGCAGTTCCGAGACGGCGACAAGCTGGTGGACATCGTGCTGCGCCAACCCAAAGAGGAGCGCGATGCCATCACCGACATTGCCAATGCCTACATTCCCACCACCAACGGCCGCTCGATCCCGTTGACCCAAATTGCCAAGATTGACTTCACCTGGGAGCCCGGTGTGCTGTGGCGCGAGGGGCGCAAGTATGCGGCCACGGTGCAGGGCGACGTCGTCGACGGCGTACAGGGCGCCACGGTGACGGCCCAAGTGTGGCCCGAACTTCAAAAGCTCAAGGCGCAAATGCCTGATGGCATGGACATCCAGATTGCCGGGGCTGTGGAAGAAAGCTCTAAGGGGCAAGGGTCCATTGCAGCGGGCGTGCCGGTCATGCTGTTCATCATGCTGACCTTGCTGATGCTGCAACTGCACAGCTTCTCACGCACGGTCTTGGTGATCTTGACGGCGCCCTTGGGCATCGCAGGGGTGGCAGGCGCCTTGCTGTTGCTGAATCGTCCGTTTGGCTTTGTCGCCTTGTTAGGCTTCATTGCTCTGGCTGGGATGATCATGCGCAACTCGGTCATCTTGATCGATCAGATTGAGCAGGGCAGGGCGCGCGGCGTGGCCACCTGGGACGCCATCGTCGAGGCCGCCGTACATCGATTCAGGCCGATCGTGCTGACGGCTGCCGCCGCGGTGCTCGCCATGATCCCGCTGTCGCGCAGCGTGTTTTGGGGGCCCATGGCGGTGGCCATCATGGGCGGCCTGATCGTGGCAACCGCCTTGACTTTGCTGGCGCTGCCCGCCATGTACGCGGCCTGGTTCAGGGTCAAGCGCTGAGATCTGAGCGCACATTCAAGGGGGCGGCGTGAAGAAAACGCCGCAAGCCCGATAGAATACGCGGTTTACCGGTTCGCCCGAAGGCGGCTGGCTGGGGCAAATCGGCCCGCCAGTTGCCCCGACCGACTGTTTCTGGGGTGCCGCACCGTCCGCTGAGCTTTGTGCAGAGCCAGCAGGAGGGGCGGCCTAATGCGCGGGTGGCGAAATTGGTAGACGCACCAGGTTTAGGTCCTGACGCCAGCAATGGTGTGGGGGTTCGAGTCCCCCCCCGCGCACCATCCCCTCTTATCTCCGCACACATCACAACAGAGTCCGCACCATGGCAGTGAACGTTGAAACTCTCGAAAAGCTGGAACGCCGCATCACCCTGACGCTGGCGGCCTCTGAGGTCAACTCCGAAGTTGAGTCCCGCCTCAAGAAGCTGGCCCGTACCGTCAAGGCTGACGGCTTCCGTCCGGGCAAAGTGCCGATGTCTGTCGTGGCCCAGCGCTACGGCTACTCGGTGCAGTACGAAGTGATGAACGACAAGCTCGGTCAAGCCTTCGCTGCAGCCGCCAATGAAGCCCAGCTGCGCGTGGCCGGGGTGCCCAATATCAACCAGAAGGACGAAGCGGCCGAAGGCACGATGGCCTTCGACGCGACTTTCGAGGTGTATCCCGAAGTCGCTCTGGGTGACCTGTCGACCGCTGAAGTCGAGCGTGTGACGGCTGAAGTTGACGACGCAGCCATCGACAAGACCGTTGAAATCCTGCGCAAGCAGCGCCGCACCTTTGCCCAGCGCCCCGCCGCTGAAGGCGCCCAAGCCGGTGATCGCGTGACCATCGACTTCGAAGGCAAGATCGACGGTGAGCCCTTCTCGGGTGGTAAGGCTGAAGCCTTCCAATTCCTGGTCGGTGAAGGCCAGATGCTGGAGCAGTTCGACCAAGCGGTGCGCGGCATGAAGGTGGGCGAGTCCAAGACCTTCCCGCTGAGCTTCCCCGCTGACTATCACGGTGCTGATGTGGCGGGTAAAGAAGCCGACTTCTTGGTCACCATGAAGAAGATCGAAGCCCAGAACCTGCCCGAAGTGAACGATGAGTTCGCCAAGTCCTTGGGCATTGCGGAGGGCTCGGTGTCGGGCCTGCGCGCGGACGTCAAGAAGAACCTGGAGCGCGAAGTGAAGTTCCGTGTTCAGGCGCGCAACAAGGCTGCCGTGATGGACGCCTTGGTCAAGGTGGCTGAGTTGGACTTGCCCAAGGCCTTGATCGCCTCGGAAACCGAGCGCTTGGTGGAAGGCGCCCGTGCTGACCTGAAGCAGCGCGGTGTGAAGGACGCAGAAAAGGCGCCGATCCCCGCAGAGATCTTCACGCCTCAAGCCGAGCGTCGCGTGCGCTTGGGCTTGGTCGTGGCTGAGTTGGTCAAGGTCAACAACCTGCAAGCCAAGCCAGAACAACTGCAAGCGCACATCGAAGAGATGGCGCAGAGCTACGAAAAGCCGGCTGACGTTGTGCGTTGGTACCTGTCGGACCGCAACCGCATGGCGGAGGTTGAGGCCGTGGTCATTGAGAACAACGTGGCTGAGTTCGTGTTGTCCAAGGCCAAGGTCACCGAAAAGGTGCTGCCTTTTGATGAATTGATGACTGCTTGATCAAGCGCGCGTCGGCTGAGGGGCACGCTGTGCTCCCCAGCGTTGAATGATCATCGCCCGACCGTCAGGTCGGGCGTTCTTTTTTGTGGATTCAAACTTGGTTTTGCAGCGACATAATGGTCGCGTGCCATCGCCTGACGATGGCTCTCAGCCCACATTGGGAAGGAACTTCATGAGCGCACTTGAAACGCAAGCTTTGGGCATGGTGCCCATGGTCATTGAACAGTCTGGCCGGGGTGAGCGGGCCTATGACATTTACTCGCGCCTGCTGCGCGAGCGCATCATTTTCTTGGTTGGCCCGGTCAATGACCAGAGCGCTAATCTGGTGGTGGCGCAGTTGTTGTTCTTGGAGAGCGAGAATCCCGACAAGGACATTTCGTTCTACATCAATTCGCCGGGCGGCAGTGTGAGCGCTGGGATGTCGATCTTCGACACCATGCAGTTCATCAAGCCGGATGTCTCGACCATGTGCATGGGCATGGCTGCCAGCATGGGGGCTTTCTTGCTGGCTGCGGGGGCCAAGGGCAAACGTTTCTCGCTGCCCAACTCCAAGATCATGATTCACCAGCCGTTGGGGGGCACGCAAGGCCAGGCCACGGACATTGAGATCCATGCCCGTGAGATCTTGAAGACTCGTGAGCAACTCAACCGCATCTTGGCTGAGCGCTCGGGCCAGCCCCTGGAAAAGATCCAAACCGACACCGAGCGCGACTACTACATGAGCGCCGAAGAGGCCAAGACCTACGGTTTGATCGACCAGGTTCTGGATAAGCGCGGCTGAGCTTGCGCCTGATGCGGGTTTGATGCGCCCAGCTTGGCCGCTAAAGGCCGGCTTTTCGGGGGGCAAAGACCCGCATCAATTGGTCTATCATTCATCCATCTTTCCTCCTGAACAGCCACGGCTCGCACATCCATGCCCGATAAGAAAGGCGCCTCTGGCGAAAAGGTCCTCCACTGCTCTTTTTGCGGAAAGAGCCAGCACGAGGTCAAGAAGCTCATCGCCGGGCCCTCGGTGTTCATCTGCGATGAATGCATAGAGCTCTGCAACGACATCATTCGGGATGAAGTTCCGGCAGAAGGCCCGGCTGGCAAGTCCAGCAAGTCTGATCTGCCCACGCCCACGGAAATCAAGGCCAGCCTGGACCAATACGTCATTGGCCAAGAGATGGCCAAGCGCATTCTGTCGGTCGCGGTCTACAACCACTACAAGCGCCTCAAGCACATGGGCGCCAGCAAAGACGAGATCGAGCTCTCCAAGAGCAATATCTTGCTGATCGGCCCGACGGGCTCGGGCAAGACGCTTTTGGCTCAGACCCTGGCGCGCTTGCTCAATGTGCCCTTTGTGATTGCCGACGCCACCACCCTGACCGAAGCCGGTTATGTGGGCGAGGACGTCGAAAACATCATCCAGAAGCTGCTGCAAAACTGCAACTACGATGTGGAACGCGCCCAGCGCGGCATCGTCTACATCGACGAAATCGACAAGATCACCCGCAAGTCTGAAAACCCGTCCATCACCCGAGACGTCTCGGGAGAAGGCGTGCAGCAAGCCCTGCTCAAGCTGGTGGAAGGCACGATGGCCAGCGTGCCCCCGCAAGGCGGGCGCAAGCACCCCAACCAAGACTTCCTGCAGATCGACACCACCAACATCTTGTTCATCTGCGGCGGCGCTTTTGACGGTCTGGAAAAGGTCATCCAGAACCGCACGGAAAAGTCTGGCATTGGTTTCGGTGCCACCGTGCACAGCAAGACCGAAAAGCGCGTCTCTGAAGTCTTCCGCAATGCGGAGCCCGAGGACTTGGTGCGCTTTGGCTTGATCCCGGAGTTGGTCGGCCGCTTGCCCGTCGTCGCGACACTGGGCGAGTTGACTGAGGAAGCTCTGGTGCAGATCTTGGTGGAGCCCAAGAACGCTTTGCTCAAGCAATATCAAAAGCTCTTCTCCATGGACGGGGTGGAACTGGAGATTCGCCCCTCGGCGCTGGCCGCCATTGCACGTCGGGCCTTGGCACGCAAGACCGGCGCGCGGGGGCTGCGGTCGATCATGGAAGGCGCCTTGATCGACACCATGTTTGATTTGCCCACGCTGGACGGTGTGGCCAAAGTGGTCGTCGATGAGCACATCATCGACGAAGGTGGTAAACCGCTGCTGGTCTACCACGAGCAATCCAAGGCGAGCGCCTGACCGCTGCCCAAACTCTGAAGTTGGTCAAAGTCATGCGGCCAACTCCTTGCAATTCGATGCTCGAGCCCCATGTGGGTTTGAGAAAGTGAGGCATTCCATGTCAGGACATCCCATCCTTCCCTCTGAACCCATCGCGCTGCCTTTGCTGCCTTTGCGCGACGTGGTGGTTTTCCCCCACATGGTCATTCCGCTGTTTGTGGGCCGTCCCAAGAGCATCAAAGCGCTTGAGGCAGCCATGGAAGCGGGCCGCCAAATCATGCTGGTGGCGCAAAAGGCTGCTGGCAAGGACGAGCCGCGCCCGGAAGACCTGTTCACCACCGGTTGCGTCTCCAGCATCTTGCAGATGCTCAAGCTGCCCGACGGTACCGTCAAGGTGCTGGTCGAAGGCGTGCAGCGCGCCAATGCGCAAAGCGTGACCGACGACGGCGAGCATTTCTCGTCCGTTGTTCTGCCGATTGCGCCTGCGGGTGAGCCCACCCCCGAGGTGGAGGCACTGCGCCGCGCGGTGACGCAGCAGTTTGACCAGTACGTCAAGCTCAACAAAAAGATCCCGCCGGAGATCTTGACCTCCATCGCTGGCATCGACGACCCGGGTCGTTTGGCCGACACCATCGCGGCGCATCTGCCCCTGAAGCTGGAGTCCAAGCAGGCTGTCCTGGACTTGGTGGATGTGGCGAAGCGGCTGGAGAAGCTGCTGGAGCAACTCGAACACGAAGTCGACATTCTCCAAGTCGAGAAGCGCATCCGTGGGCGTGTGAAGCGCCAGATGGAAAAGAGCCAGCGCGAGTACTACCTCAACGAGCAAGTCAAAGCCATCCAGAAGGAACTAGGCGATGGCGAAGAGGGCGCGGATCTCGAAGAGCTCGAAAAGAAGATCAAGGCTGCTCGCATGCCCAAAGAGGCACGCAAGAAGGCCGACGCTGAGCTGAAAAAGCTCAAGCTGATGTCGCCCATGTCGGCAGAGGCCACGGTGGTGCGCAACTACCTGGACACCCTCTTGAACCTGCCGTGGTCCAAGAAGTCCAAGATCAAGCACGACCTGGGCAATGCCGAGGATGTGCTGAACGAAGACCACTACGGCCTCGACAAGGTCAAAGAACGCATCCTCGAGTACCTCGCGGTGCAACAGCGCGTGGAGAAGGTCAAGGCGCCCATCTTGTGCTTGGTCGGCCCTCCTGGCGTGGGCAAGACCTCACTGGGCCAGTCCGTGGCACGTGCCACGGGCCGCAAGTTCGTTCGCATGGCTCTGGGTGGCGTGCGTGACGAAGCTGAGATCCGTGGCCATCGCCGCACCTACATCGGCTCCATGCCGGGCAAGGTGCTGCAAAGCTTGTCCAAGGTCGGTGTTCGCAACCCACTGTTCTTGCTCGACGAGATCGACAAGCTGGGCATGGACTTCCGGGGAGACCCGTCTTCGGCCTTGCTGGAGGTGCTGGACCCTGAGCAAAATCACACCTTTGGTGATCACTACGTGGAGGTCGATTTCGACCTCTCGGACGTGATGTTTGTCGCAACGTCTAACTCGATGAACATCCCGCCCGCCCTGCTGGACCGGATGGAAGTGATTCGTCTGTCGGGGTATACCGAAGACGAAAAGCTGCACATCGCGCAAAAGTATTTGTTGCCCAAGCAGGCGGCCAATAACGGCGTGAAGCCCGAAGAGATGGAAGTGGCGGAGTCCGCCATCCGCGGCATCATTCGCTACTACACCCGCGAGGCTGGCGTGCGCTCGCTGGAGCGCGAGGTCTCCAAGATCTGCCGCAAGGTGGTCAAGGGCATCCAGCTCAAGACCTACAGCGGCAAGGTGGTGGTGACGGACGAGAACCTGAACGACTTCCTGGGTGTGCGCAAGTACGACTTCGGCCGTGCCGAAAAAACCAACCAAGTCGGCCAGGTGGTGGGCTTGGCCTGGACGGAAGTGGGCGGCGATCTGCTGACCATTGAAGCCACCGCGATGCCGGGCAAGGGCAACATCATTCGCACCGGCTCGCTGGGCGATGTGATGAAGGAGTCGGTCGAGGCTGCCCGCACGGTGGTGCGCAGCCGCGCTCGCCGCTTGGGCATCAAGGACGAGCTCTTTGAGAAGCGCGACGTGCACATCCACGTGCCCGATGGCGCAACGCCCAAAGACGGCCCGAGTGCAGGTGCCGCCATGACCACGGCTTTTGTGTCGGCGCTCACGGGCATTCCGGTCAAGGCGCATGTGGCCATGACGGGCGAAATTACCTTGCGCGGCGAAGTCACGGCCATTGGCGGTTTGAAGGAAAAGCTTCTGGCGGCGGCCCGTGGCGGCATCAAGCTGGTGATGATTCCGGAAGACAACGTCAAGGACCTGCAAGACATCCCCGACAACGTCAAGAGCGAGTTGGAGATCGTGCCGGTGCGCTGGATCGACAAGGTCTTGGAAGTGGCGCTCGAAGCCATGCCTGTGGCCTTGCCTGACGAAGACCCGGCCGCCGTGAAGGCCGAGGCGCCGGCGGCGGCGCCTGTGGCGGGCACCACAGACGCGATCACGCACTGAGTGGGGTGCGCAAAAAATTCGGCGGTCTTGCGAGACCGCCGAATTTCTTCCTATAATGCAAAGCTTCACTGAACGCGGTGGCTCACCAAGCGTCACGCTCAAGTGTTCAGGGATACGCGGGAATAGCTCAGTTGGTAGAGCGCAACCTTGCCAAGGTTGAGGTCGCGAGTTCGAGCCTCGTTTCCCGCTCCAGGTTTGATTGTGGAAGCTTCTGCTTCCTTTTTTGTCGGTTCACCGGCAACGCTCTTTAGGTTTAGACGGCGCGATAGCAAAGCGGTTATGCCCCGGATTGCAAATCCGGTTAGTCCAGTTCGACTCTGGATCGCGCCTCCACCATTGCGGGAATAGCTCAGTTGGTAGAGCGCAACCTTGCCAAGGTTGAGGTCGCGAGTTCGAGCCTCGTTTCCCGCTCCAAACCCGAAAGGGGAAGCTTTACCAGCTTCCCCTTTTTCGTTAGCGCCGAGGATTGCCGTCTGCAGGCATTTCGATGGCGATAATGAGCGCAAGTCGCGATGAGTTCCATCCTGCCCGGATGGCGAAATAGGCAGACGCAGCAGACTTAAAATCTGCCGCCCATCACAGGGCGTACCGGTTCGATCCCGGTTCCGGGCACCACACCGACCCACATGCGGCCGGCTCACATTGCGCCCGCTAAATGCCGACGCGCTGAGCCTGCAGATCCCAGCCAAGGCGCTCGCGCGCGATTCTCTCCAGCACCTCTGTTTCTCCCGTCGACACCAAGGTGATGTGTCGGACCTGCGGTGCATCAGCATGCTGTAGACCTTGATCGGCCTGCGCTAACCCGTCATACAGGCGAGCAGCTTGTTGTGCGACGGCCTCTGCGGTGTCCAAGAGGGTCACACTCGGGCCGAGGCGCTCAGCAATGGCGTCGGCGACAAAAGGATAGTGTGTGCAGCCCAAGACCACCGTGTCGACGGCAGCTTTCTTCATCACGCTGCAATACTGATCCAAAAGGTCGGTCACAGCCGCCTGCTTGGCTTCGCCTTGCTCAATGGCCGCCGCCAGACCGGCACAAGCCACGGGCAGGACAAAGCAGTCGGTAGCGAAGCGTTGCACCAGTGATCGAAACCGCGGGCTTTGCAAGGTGCTGGTCGTGGCCATCACGCCGACGCGTTTGTTGAGGCTGCGCTGTGCGGCCGGTTTGACGCCGGGCTCAACGCCCACCAGCGGCAACTCGGGATGCTGTTGACGCATCGCCTCAATGGCCGCAGCAGTGGCGGTATTGCAAGCCACGACAATCAAGGCCGCGCCTTGCGAGAGCAAGTAGTTGGTGATGCGCAGCGAGCGGTCGACCACGTGCGAAACGTCCCGCTCTCCGTAGGGCGCATGGCCGCAGTCGGCCACATAGAGCAAGGGCGCCGTGGGGCACTTGGCCTGCAGGGCTCTGACCACCGACAGCCCGCCCACGCCGGAATCGAAAACGCCAATCAGTGGGGGGCTGTGCTCGGACTTGCTCATTGCGGCGGGCAGTCTACCTCCTGACCTTGCTGGGCTTGCGGGCTTGTGCAAACTGAGGCGCTGGCTCTAAAATAGCACGATCGTTCGATTTATCCTGCCGACACGGTGGCGCCACGCTAAATACGGGTCTTCCATGAGACCTCTCAAGCCACAGTGGCGCACCGCAGGGCGCTGGCTGCCACTAGAATCATCGGCAGTTTACGTAAACGTCAATTCAAACCACTGATCCGACAGGAGCAACGCGACATGAAGGTACTGGTAGCCGTCAAACGCGTCGTCGACTACAACGTGAAGGTTCGCGTGAAGTCTGACGGCACGGGGGTAGACATTGCCAACGTCAAGATGAGCATGAACCCCTTTGACGAAATTGCCGTCGAAGAAGCGGTTCGTCTCAAGGAAAAGGGCGCCGTCACCGAGGTGATCGCGGTTTCTTGCGGGGTCACGCAGTGCCAGGAAACCCTGCGCACAGCCATGGCCATCGGCGCCGACCGCGCCATCTTGGTCGAGACCGATGCTGAGTTGCAGCCGCTGGCCGTGGCCAAGCTGCTGAAGGCCTTGGTGGACAAGGAGCAGCCGGGCTTGGTGGTGCTGGGCAAGCAGGCCATTGATGATGACTGCAACCAGACGGGCCAAATGCTGGCAGCCTTGGCCGATTTGCCGCAAGCGACATTTGCGTCCAAGGTCGAGATCGTTGACGGCGGCGCCACGGTCACCCGTGAGGTGGACGGCGGCCTGGAAACCCTGAAGCTGAGCTTGCCGGCCGTGGTCACCACCGACCTGCGCCTCAATGAGCCGCGCTATGTGACGCTGCCCAACATCATGAAGGCCAAGAAGAAGCCGCTGGAAGTCATCAAGCCCGCTGATTTGGGCGTGGATGTGGCGCCCCGCATCAAGACCTTGAAGGTCAGCGAGCCGCCCAAGCGCGGCGCCGGCGTGAAGGTGGCCGACGTGGCCGCCCTGGTGTCCAAGCTCAAGAATGAAGCCAAGGTGATCTGACCATGACCATCCTCGTTATTGCTGAACACGACAACGCCAGCCTCAAGGGCGCGACCCTGAACACCGTCATGGCGGCCACCCAGTGTGGCGGCGATGTCCATGTACTGGTGGCTGGCCATAACGCCGGTGCGGCGGCGGCGGCCGCAGCCCAAGTGGCCGGCGTGGCCAAGGTGCTGCATGCGGATGCCGCGCATTTGGCGGACGGCTTGGCCGAGAACGTGGCCGCTCAAGTGCTGGCCATCGCTGCGTCTTACAGCCACATCTTGTTCCCCTCGACAGCCAGTGGCAAGAACGTGGCCCCCCGCGTGGCCGCCAAGCTGGACGTGGCTCAGATCAGCGACATCACCAAGGTGGTCAGCGCCGATACCTTTGAGCGCCCCATCTATGCGGGCAATGCCGTGGCGACGGTGCAGAGTGCCGATGCGGTCAAGGTCATCACGGTGCGTACCACCGGCTTTGATGCCGCAGGCCAGGGTGGCGCTGCCGCCGTCGAAACCGTGGCGGCTGTGGCTGCGCACGGCAAGGCCAGCTTTGTCGGCCGTGAAGTCACCAAGAGCGACCGCCCTGAGTTGACCGCCGCCAAGATCATTGTCTCGGGGGGGCGCGCCTTGGGCTCCAGCGAGAAGTTCAATGAAGTGCTGACGCCCCTGGCCGACAAGCTCGGTGCCGCCTTGGGTGCCAGCCGTGCGGCGGTGGATGCGGGCTATGCCCCCAACGACTGGCAGGTCGGCCAAACCGGCAAGATCGTGGCCCCCAGCCTCTACGTGGCTTGCGGCATCAGCGGTGCCATCCAGCACTTGGCCGGCATGAAGGACTCCAAGGTGATCGTGGCGATCAACAAGGACCCGGAAGCCCCGATCTTCAGCGTGGCGGATTACGGCCTGGAGGCCGACCTGTTCACCGCCGTGCCTGAACTCATCAGCCAGCTTTGATGCGCCTTTTGGGCTGGCTTGCTGCCGGCCCCTGAACTGACAAGGGCGCCTGAAGAGGGCGCCCTTTTTTTCTGATTTCGGACTGACGCAAAGCGGGCAGGGCTAGGCGCGAAGGCGCAGACAGTCCCCGGGTACGGCAAGCCGAAGTAACGACGCCATGCTTGTTTTGCGTCAGTCCATTGACTCTTGGAGATTCCCATGACCTACCGCGCCCCCGTCAAGGACATGCTGTTCGCGATGAAGGAATTGGCCAACATCGACGCTGTGGCTCAGTTGCCCGGCTTTGAAGATGCCGGCCTGGACACCGCTCAGGCGGTGCTTGAAGAATGCGCCAAGCTCAACGAAGACGTGGTGGCGCCGCTGAACTGGGAAGGCGACATCAACCCGTCCTTCTTCAAGGATGGCAAGGTCACTGCGACGCCGGGCTTCAAGGAGGCCTTTGACCAATACACCCAGGGGGGCTGGCAGGGCTTGCACCACCCGACCGACTTTGGTGGCCAAGGCCTGCCCAAGCTCATCCATGCGGCCTGCCAGGAGATGGTCAACGCGGCCAATATGAGCTTTGCACTGTGCCCGCTGCTGACCGATGGTGCGATCGAGGCCTTGCTGACGGCTGGCTCCGAAGAGCAAAAGGCTGCCTTCATCCCGAAGATGATCGACGGCACCTGGACCGGCACCATGAACCTGACCGAGCCCCAGGCCGGTTCCGACTTGGCGGCGGTGCGCACCCGCGCTGAACCCCAGCCCGATGGCACCTACAAGATCTTTGGCACCAAGATCTTCATCACCTGGGGTGAGCACGACATGGCCGAGAACCTCGTCCATCTGGTGCTGGCTCGCGTGGTGGGCGCACCCGAGGGCGTGAAGGGCATTTCGCTGTTCATCGTGCCCAAGTTCCTGGTCAATGCCGACGGCTCCTTGGGCGCGCGCAACGACGTGCATTGCGTCAGCATCGAGCACAAGATGGGCATCAAGGCCAGCCCCACTGCGGTGCTGCAGTACGGCGACAACGGCGGCGCCATCGGCTATTTGGTAGGCCAGGAGAACCGTGGCCTCGAATACATGTTCGTGATGATGAACGCCGCCCGCTATGGCGTCGGTATCCAAGGCTTGGCCATTGCCGACCGCGCTTACCAGCGCGCCGTGGCCTATGCGCGGGACCGCGTGCAGTCGCGCCCGGTCGACGGCTCGCTGCCGGCGGCCGCACCCATCATCCACCACCCTGACGTCCGTCGCATGCTGATGACCATGCGGGCCTTCACCGAAGGCTGCCGCGCCATGGCTTTGGTGGGCGGTGCGGCTTATGACGCCGCGCACCACCACCCGGACGCGGACGTGCGCAAGCAAAACCAGACCTTCTACGAGTTCCTGGTGCCGCTGATCAAGGGCTACAGCACCGAGATGAGCCTGGAGGTCACCTCGCTGGGGGTGCAGGTCCACGGTGGCATGGGCTTTATTGAAGAGACCGGTGCGGCGCAGCACTACCGTGACGCCAAGATTTTGACCATCTACGAGGGCACCACCGCCATTCAGGCCAATGACCTGATCGGCCGCAAAACGGCCCGTGACGGCGGGCAGGCGGCCAAAGCCATTGCTGGCCAGATCGAGGCCACCGAGCAGGCCTTGGCCGCCCGCAGCAGCGAGGCCGCGCAAGCCTTCGCAAAGCGGCTGGGTGCCGCCCGACGCGCCTTCATCGACGTGGTGGACTTTGTCGCCGGGCAGACCAAGGCCAGCCCCAACGCCGTGTTTGCGGGCAGCGTCAACTACCTGATGCTGGCGGGCAACCTGGTGGCGGGCTGGCAAATGGGCCGTGCGCTGCTGGTGGCTGAGGACCGCTTGGCTGAAGGTGAAGATGCCGCGTTCATGCAGGCCAAGATCACCACGGCGCGCTTCTATGGCGACCACATCTTGACCCGCGTGCCGGGCCTTCGCGACAGCATCGTCGAAGGCGCTGCGGGCGTGACCGACATGGCACTGGAGGCCTTCTGATGGCGCTGCCTACTGTCCTGGCAAATCTGCCGCTGCCCATCATTGGCTCGCCGCTGTTCATCATCTCCAACCCCAAGCTGGTGATTGCCCAGTGCAAGGCCGGGGTGGTGGGCTCCATGCCGGCGCTCAACGCGCGCCCGGCCTCACAGCTCGATGAATGGCTGGCTGAGATCACTGAAGCCTTGGCCGCCCACAATGCCGCCCACCCTGAGGCACCGGCTGCGCCTTTCGCGATCAACCAGATCGTGCACAAGAGCAATGACCGGCTGGAGCAGGACATGGCCTTGTGCGCCAAGTACAAGGTGCCGCTGGTCATCACCTCGCTGGGCGCACGCACCGATGTGAACGACGCGGTCCACGCCTGGGGCGGGGTGGTGATGCACGACATCATCAACAACGCCTTTGCCCACAAAGCCATTGAAAAGGGCGCCGATGGCCTCATCGCCGTGGCGGCGGGGGCCGGCGGGCATGCCGGCACCAAGAGCCCGTTTGCGTTGATTCAAGAGATTCGCCAATGGTTCGATGGCCCCTTGGCGCTGTCTGGCTCCATCGCCAGCGGCGGCGCCGTGTTGGCGGCGCAGGCCATGGGCGCAGACTTCGCCTACATCGGCTCGGCCTTCATTGCCACCGACGAAGCGCGGGCCGCCGAGGAGTACAAGCGCTGCATCGTGGAGAGCAACAGCGACGACATCGTCTACAGCAATCTCTTCACCGGTGTGCATGGCAATTACTTGAAGCCGTCCATCCGCGCGGCTGGGCTGGACCCGGACGCCTTGCCTGAGAGCGACCCTTCAAAGATGAACTTTGGCGGCGACGCCAAGAAGGCCTGGAAGGACATCTGGGGCTGTGGCCAAGGCATCGGTGCCATCCACAAGATTCAGCCTGCGGCTGACTTGGTGGCCCAACTCAAGCGCGAGTACCTGGCGGCGCGTGCGCGGCTGCTGGCTTGAGCCTCTTTAGCGCGGGGCTGGGCTGCCCACCAAAGTGGCGTCACAGCCCGACGCTGAGGAGATCCAGCGCCGCGCCCAGCGTGACACGCTGGCACGGGCCCAGAGGGGCAGCCAAGGCCATAGCCGCTGGGGCTGGCTCACCATGCCGCAGCGATAGAGGCTCAAGGCCGTGTCCCAGTGCAGGGCTCGGCAGCGGCCCTGGCGCCGCCCGCTGACCAAGATGCCCAAAGGGCAGGGCTCGGCCGCGCAACACACGCCGCAGCCATTACAGGGCTCACCCGGCGACGGCTGTGCGGGAGCCTCTTGCCGCAACAAGATGACACGGGCGGTAGGTGGGCGCGTGGCCTTGAGCGGTGGTTTCGAGCGCATGAACCCGGGATTTTTTGATCTGGCGCAGTTTTTTGTCAGGAAAGTAATAGGGTTCGGGGCCTGTAATACTGCTTACTAAAACGAGTTACAGCAGTGCTACAGTGCTGACTGTGACAAACAGGTCCTTCTGTGTCCCCTTGCTGGGTATTGAGACAAATCAGCAAGGCGGGTCGCGATCCGCCAACCGGTAGAGCCGGGCCGCGGAAGGTTGATCAACCCATCCACGCCCTGGAAACCGGGGTATAAGGTGAGCGAGAAATGATGCAGCAATACAGGTCGAACTCGTACCTGTTCGGAGGCAATGCGCCCTACGTCGAAGAGATGTACGAGGCCTACCTCGACAACCCGGGCTCCGTTCCCGACAACTGGCGCGCCTACTTTGACGCGCTTCAGAACGTTCCCGCGACCGATGGCACCGACAGCCGCGACGTGGCTCACGCCCCGGTGATCGAGTCCTTTGCGCAGCGCGCGAAGTCCAACGCCTTTGCCGTCAAAGCCAGCTCTGCCGATTTGGCCGTGGCTCGCAAGCAGGTGCATGTGCAGTCCCTGATTGCCGCTTACCGCTTCTTGGGCAACCGCTGGGCTGACCTCGACCCCCTCAAGCGCGCTGAGCGCCCCAAGATTCCTGAGCTCGATCCGGCGTTCTACGACCTGAGCGAGTCCGACATGGACATCTCCTTCTCGGCCGCCAACACCTATTTTGGTGGCGAGACCATGAGCTTGCGCCAGATCGTGCAGGCCCTGCGTGAAACCTATTGCGGCTCCATCGGCGCCGAGTTCATGCACGGCTCTGACCCGACCGAAAAGCGCTGGTGGCAAGAGCGCCTGGAGAGTGTTCGCTCCAAGCCCTCATTCAGTGCTGAAAAGCGCAAGCACATCCTCGACCGCCTGACCGCGGCCGAAGGCCTGGAGCGCTATCTGCACACCAAGTACGTGGGCCAGAAGCGCTTCTCCCTGGAAGGCGGCGAGAGCTTCATCGCCTCCATGGACGAGCTGATCCAGCGTGCAGGCGCTAATGGCGTGCAAGAAATCGTCATTGGCATGGCCCACCGTGGCCGCCTGAACGTGCTGGTCAACACCTTGGGCAAGATGCCGGCCGACCTGTTCGCCGAGTTCGAGCACAAGGGCGCCCATGACCTGCCCGCCGGTGACGTGAAGTACCACCAAGGCTTCTCCAGCGATGTGTCCACGGCAGGTGGCCCGGTGCACCTGAGCTTGGCCTTCAACCCCTCGCACCTGGAAATCGTCAACCCCGTGGTCGAAGGCAGCGTGCGCGCTCGCCAGGACCGCCGTGGCGACACCACTGGCGCCCAAGTGTTGCCGGTGCTGGTGCATGGTGACGCGGCCTTCGGCGGCCAAGGTGTGGTGCAAGAGACGCTGTGCATGGCGCAGACCCGCGGCTACCGCACGGGCGGCACGGTGCACATCGTCATTAACAACCAAATTGGTTTCACCACCAGCGACCCGCGCGATCTGCGCTCCACGCACTACTGCTCCGACGTCGTTAAGATGATCGAAGCCCCGGTGCTGCACGTCAACGGCGATGACGCTGAAGCCGTGGTCTGGGCCACCCAGTTGGCCATGGACTACCGCCAGCAGTTCAAGAAGGACGTGGTCGTTGACATCATTTGCTTCCGCAAACTGGGCCACAACGAGCAAGACACGCCCTCGCTGACCCAGCCGCTGATGTACAAGAAGATTGCCGCTCACCCCGGCACTCGCAAGGTGTACGCCGACAAGTTGGTCGCGCAAAACGCTTTGGCTGCGGACGAGCCCGACAACATGGTCAAGGCCTACCGCGCCGCCATGGACGAAGGCCGCCACACCGTGGACCCGGTGCTGACCAGCTTCAAGAGCAAGTACGCCACCGACTGGTCGCCCTACTTGGGCAAGAAGTGGACCGACAGCTGCGACACGGCGGTGCCGCTGGCCGAGTGGAAGCGCTTGGCTGAGCGTGTGACCACGCTGCCGGCCAACTTCACTGCGCACAACCTGGTGCAAAAGTTGATCGCTGACCGTGCGGCCATGGGCCGTGGCGAGATCAATGTGGACTGGGGCATGGGCGAGCACATGGCTTTTGCCTCCTTGGTGGCCTCGGGTTATGCCGTGCGCCTCTCGGGCGAAGACTGCGGCCGTGGCACCTTCACGCACCGCCACGCCGTCATCCATGACCAGAACCGCAGCAACTGGGATGAAGGCACTTACATCCCCCTGCAAAACGTGGCCGACAACCAGGCTCCGTTCGTGGTCATCGACTCGGTCCTGTCTGAAGAGGCGGTGCTGGGCTTCGAATACGGCTACGCCGCTGCTGAGCCCAACACGCTGACCATTTGGGAAGCCCAGTTCGGCGACTTTGCCAACGGCGCGCAGGTCGTGATCGACCAGTTCATCGCCTCGGGTGAAGTGAAGTGGGGCCGCTCCAACGGCCTGACCTTGATGCTGCCGCACGGCTATGAAGGCCAAGGCCCAGAGCACAGCTCGGCCCGCCTCGAGCGCTTCATGCAGCTGGCTGCTGACAACAATATGCAGATCGTGCAGCCGACCTCGGCCAGCCAGATCTTCCACGTGTTGCGTCGTCAGATGTTGCGCATGTTCCGCAAGCCCATGGTCATCATGACGCCCAAGAGCTTGTTGCGTGCCAAGGACGCGACGTCGCCGCTGAGCGATTTCACCAAGGGTGAGTTCAAGACCATCATCGGTGAGGTGGACGCCAGCATCCAGGCCGATAAGGTCAAGCGCGTGATCGTCTGCTCGGGCAAGGTCTATTACGACCTGGTCAAGAAGCGCGAAGAAAAGGGTGCCAGCGATGTCGCCATCGTGCGTGCAGAGCAGCTCTATCCCTTCCCGCACAAAGCCTTCGGCGCGGAGATGAAGAAGTACCCGAACGCGACCGATATCGTGTGGTGCCAGGATGAACCTCAGAACCAAGGTGCTTGGTTCTTCATCCAACACCAGATCCACGAGAACATGGTCGAAGGCCAAAAGCTGGGTTATGCCGGTCGTCCGGCCTCTGCCTCCCCGGCTTGCGGCTATGCCCACCTGCACCAAGAGCAGCAAAAGGCCTTGCTGGACCAGGCCTTCGCCAAGCTCAAGGGCTTCGTCCTCTCCAAGTAAGACCCAGGCGGGCGCCACTGGCGGCCGCCCTGTTGGGCACGGTGCTGTTGTGTTGAGCACCGCCCAGACAGGCGGCCCCAGGCGTCTCCTCACCGAATACGAGTCACATCATGGCAATTGTTGAAGTCAAAGTTCCCCAGCTCTCAGAGTCCGTGGCCGAAGCCACCTTGCTGCAGTGGAAGAAGAAGCCCGGCGACGCCGTGGCGGTCGATGAAATCCTCATCGAAGTGGAAACCGATAAGGTCGTCCTCGAAGTGCCCGCACCTGCGGCTGGCGTCTTGGTGGCCTTGGTCGTCGCCGACGGTGGCACCGTGGTGGCCGAGCAGTTGATCGCCCAAATCGACACCGAAGCCAAGGCTGGAGCAGCAGCCCCCGCCGCAGCTGCCGCGCCTGCTGCCGCCCCAGCCTCGGCCCCAGCAGCCTCCGCTGCTGCGGACAAGTCTGGCGTGGCCATGCCTGCTGCTGCCAAGCTGATGGCCGACAACGGCCTGGCCGCTGGCTCCGTGGCCGGCACGGGCAAAGATGGCCGTGTCACCAAGGGTGATGTCTTGGGCGCGGTGGCCGCTGGTGCCGCCAAGCCTGCTGCACCGGTCGCAGCCCCCGTGAACGCCGCGGTGGCCAAGCCTCTGCCGGCCGTGGCTGCACCTGCTGCGCAGAACCTGGGCGACCGCCCCGAGCAGCGCGTGCCGATGTCGCGCCTGCGCGCTCGCGTTGCGGAGCGTCTGGTGCAGTCGCAATCCACCAACGCCATCCTGACCACGTTCAACGAAGTGAACATGGCACCGGTGATGGAGATGCGCAAGAAGTTCCAGGACAAGTTCGAGAAGGAACACGGCGTCAAGCTGGGCTTCATGAGCTTCTTCGTCAAGGCCGCCGTGCATGCCTTGAAGAAGTACCCGGTGCTGAACGCCTCGGTCGATGGCAACGACATCGTCTACCACGGCTACTTCGACATCGGTATCGCCGTGGGTTCGCCCCGCGGCTTGGTGGTGCCCATCATCCGCAATGCGGACCAGCTCACCTTTGCAGAGATCGAAAAGAAGATCGCTGAATTTGGCCAGAAGGCCAAGGACGGCAAGCTGGGCATCGAAGAGCTGACCGGCGGTACCTTCTCCATCTCCAACGGTGGCACCTTCGGCTCCATGCTGTCGACCCCCATCATCAACCCGCCTCAGTCGGCCATCCTGGGCGTGCACGCCACCAAGGACCGTGCCGTCGTCGAGAACGGCCAAGTGGTGGTGCGCCCCATCAACTACCTGGCCATGTCTTATGACCACCGCATCATCGACGGTCGCGAAGCCGTGCTGGGCTTGGTGGCCATGAAGGAAGCGCTGGAAGACCCGGCCCGACTGTTGTTCGATATCTGATCGAACACTGCATCACAGCGCCCCTTCGGGGGCGCTTTGCCAAGACACACAGGATTCAATATGTCCAAGCAATTTGATGTCGTCGTCATCGGCGGCGGCCCCGGCGGCTACATCGCTGCCATTCGCGCAGCACAACTGGGCTTCAACACCGCCTGTATCGACGAGTGGAAGAACGCCGCCGGCGGCCCCGCCCCGGGCGGCACCTGCACCAATGTCGGCTGCATTCCCTCCAAGGCTTTGCTGCAGTCGTCCGAGCACTTTGAGCATGCCAACCACCACTTCGCAGACCACGGCATCTCGACCGGCAAGGTGAGCATGGATGTGGCCAAGATGGTGGCCCGCAAAGACAACGTCGTGAAGCAAAACAACGACGGCATCCTCTACCTGTTCAAGAAGAACAAGGTCAGCTTCTTCCACGGCCGTGGCTCTTTTGTCGCGGCCAAGGATGGCCTCTACGAGATCAAGGTCGCCGGCGCCGCTGAAGAAGTCATCAGCGCCAAGCACGTGATCGTCGCCACGGGCTCCAACGCGCGCCAACTGCCGGGTGCGGCCTTCGACGAAGAGAACATTCTCTCCAACGACGGCGCGCTGCGCATCGGTGCCGTGCCCAAGAAGTTGGGCGTGATCGGCTCCGGTGTGATCGGCCTGGAAATGGGCTCGGTCTGGCGCCGCCTGGGTGCTGAAGTGACGGTGCTCGAAGGCATGCCGGCCTTCCTCGCCGCTGTCGATGATGGCGTGGCCAAGGAAGCCCTCAAGCAGTTCACCAAGCAGGGCTTGAAGATCGAGCTGGGTGTGAAGATCGCTGAGGTCAAGTCTGGCAAGAAGGGTGTGACCGTGTCTTATGCCAACGCCAAGGGCGAAGCCCAGGAGCTGGCGGTGGACAAGCTGATCGTCTCGATTGGCCGCGTGCCCAACACCATTGGCCTGAACGTGGAAGCCGTGGGCCTGGCCCTGGACGAGCGCGGTGCCATTGTGGTGGACGGTGACTGCAAGACCAACCTGCCCAATGTCTGGGCGGTGGGTGATGTGGTGCGCGGCCCCATGCTGGCCCACAAGGCGGAAGAAGAAGGCGTGGCCGTGGCCGAGCGCATTGCGGGCCAACACGGGCATGTCAACTTCAACACCATTCCTTGGGTCATCTACACCAGCCCCGAGATCGCTTGGGTGGGCCGCACCGAGCAGCAGCTCAAGGCCGATGGCGTGGCCTACAAGGCCGGTCAATTCCCCTTCTTGGCCAATGGCCGGGCGCGGGCGCTGGGTGACACCACCGGCTTCGTCAAGATCTTGGCCGACGCCAAGAGCGACGAAATTCTGGGCGTGCACATCATCGGCCCCATGGCCTCCGAGCTGATCTCCGAAGCCGTGATGGCCATGGAGTTCAAGGCCTCGGCTGAAGACATCGCCCGTATCTGCCACGCGCACCCGTCGCTGTCGGAGTCGACCAAGGAAGCCGCTTTGGCCGTCGATAAGCGCACGCTGAACTTCTGATCGGCCTGCGTCGGACACCACAAGGGGCGGCTTTGGCTGCCCCTTCGTCGTTAAGGTCCATCACTTCCCAGTCGACAATCACCCCATGACCACCGTCACCGAGCTCTATCAGCAACTCCTTGATGAACGCGGCTACCGCAGTGACCCGGCGCAACTTCGTGCTGTAGCAGCGCTCCAGCGCTGCCAAGATGAGTGGGCCGCCTACAAGGCCCGGCGCGGCAATGCGATCACCAAAATGCTGGTGCGCCCGCCGATTCCGCGTGGCGTGTACATGTATGGTGGGGTAGGGCGGGGCAAGAGCTTTTTGATGGACGCGTTCTTTCAGGCGGTGCCCCTGACGCGCAAGACGCGGCTGCACTTTCATGAGTTCATGCGCGAGGTTCATCGCGAGCTGCAAGACCTCAAGGGCTTGCAGAACCCGCTGGATGAACTGGGCCAACGCATTGCCCGGCGCTTTCGCCTGATCTGCTTCGATGAGTTCCATGTGGCGGACGTGACCGACGCGATGATTCTTCATCGCTTGCTGGAGTCGCTGTTCAACCACCGCGTCTCCATCGTGACCACCTCCAACTTCCACCCCGATGGGCTCTACCCCAATGGGCTGCACCGCGACCGCATCCTGCCGGCTATTGAGCTGCTGAAGGACAAGCTTGAGGTCATCAATGTGGACAACGGCACCGACTATCGCCAGCGCACGCTGGAGCATGTCGAGCTGTATCACACACCCTTGGGGGACAAGGCAGACGCCGCCATGACGCAGGCCTTTGAAGAGCTGGCTGAAGCCAAAGAAGAGTCACCGCTGCTGCGCATTGAGCACCGCGAGCTGCGTGCCCGACGTCGCGCGGGCGGGGTGGTCTGGTTTGACTTTGACACCCTGTGCGGTGGCCCTCGCTCGCAAAATGACTATTTGGAGTTGGCCAGCCAGTTCCACACGCTGCTGCTGTCCAACGTCCCCATGATGCCAGTGCGCCTGGCCTCCGAGGCACGGCGCTTTACCTGGCTGGTGGATGTGCTCTACGACCGGCGCGTTAAGCTCATCATGTCGGCCGAGGTGCCACCAGAACAGCTCTACACCGAAGGGCCGATGTCGCATGAGTTCCCGCGTACGGTGTCGCGCTTGAATGAAATGCAGTCGGCGGAGTTTTTGGCGCTGGAGCGCCGCACCGTGGACACCAGCCTGACTTGAGCAGGGCTCTGGCCCGCGCAGCAGCTTTGGGCCCAGGCCCTCAGTGCCCCGGCGCCAGGGCTTCCACCCGCATGATGGCCATGCAGAGGTTGTCACCCGTGCCGCGTGCGCGCTGGCGGGCTTTGCTGATCAGCATCTCGCTGGCCTCGCGCGGGCTCAGGGCATTGGTGATGGCGCCCAGCTCTTTGGGGCTGAGGTAGTGCCACAGGCCGTCTGAGCAGGCCACCAGCGCGTCACCCACGGCCACATGTTCGATGGCCATGACTTCAACGGGCGGGTCTTGCTGCGTGCCCAAACAGCCCGTCAATAGATTGGACTGGGGGTGGGCGTTGGCTTGGGCTTCGGTGATCTTGCCTTCGTCGATCAGCCGCTGCACATAGGAATGATCGGTGGTGCGGCGCAGCATGTCAGCGCCACGGAAGTGGTAGACCCGTGAGTCCCCCGCATGCACGGTGTAGGCCGTGCGGTTGGGCAGGAGCATGAAAGCGGCAATGGTGCTGTGGGGCTCTTCGTCGGCGGTGATGGCGGTCAACTTGATCATCAAGTGCGCTTCCACCACCAATTGGCGCAGCATGGCCTCCGGGTTTTCGATGGACGGATTGAAACGGTCGAACACCTGTTTGGCCGTCATCACCACTTGGTCTGCCGCCGTTCTGCCGCCGCTCTTGCCGCCCATGCCGTCGGCCACCACGGCCAGCGCGCAGCCGGCAACCCGAGGGTGGGTGAAGATTTCCACCTGATCCTGCTGATACGCGCGGTCGCCCTTGTGCAGGCCTGTGGCGGCGGAAATTCGGAAACCATGGGGCGCGCTGTTCATGGTGCGCAATATAAACTGTCGCAGCCCTGCCCGCCGCCTTCTGCATGTCCAACAATTTACATTCTCCCCATCGACGATTGATCGAGTTGCGGATTGAACACGCTGATCTCGACAGCTTGATCGATCAAGCTGAACCCAAAGCGGCCCTGGACGAGCTGACTTTGCGCCGCCTCAAGAAGCGGCGCTTGGCCCTGAAAGACCAGATATCCCGGCTTGAGGCTTCTCTCGAGCCACCTGAGCCCGCCTGATGGGCAGCGCTTTGTCCGACGATTTGAGTGGCTTGGCCGAGGCGGTGGCGGCCGCGTTCTCCGCTTCCGGGCCGTTGGCGCGGGCGGACACGGGGTTTTCGGCCCGTTTGCCGCAATTGGAGATGGCCGAAGGCGTGTCCCAAGCCATTGAAGGCCGCAAGGCCCTGGTGGTCGAGGCCGGAACGGGCGTGGGTAAGACCTTTGCCTACTTGGTGCCTGTGCTGCTCTCTGGGCGGCGCGCTTTGGTCAGCACCGCCACCAAGAATCTGCAAGACCAGCTTTTCTTTCGGGATCTGCCGCGCCTGCGAGAGGCCTTGGCCTTGCCGGCCAGCATTGCCTTGCTCAAAGGGCGCGCCAGCTATTTGTGCCGCCACAGGCTGGGCCAAGCCAGGGAAGGGGCCCTGCTCAGCGACCGCATGGCAGTGCGGGCACTCGCCCGCATCGAGCAGTGGGGGCAGGCGACCAGCAGCGGGGACATGGGTGAGCTCGAAGGCCTGGATGAGCGCTCCGAGATCATCCCCTTGGTGACCTCCACCCGCGAAAACTGCCTGGGCAGCGAGTGCCCGGAGTATCACAACTGCCATGTGATGAAGGCCCGCCGCGAGGCCATGGCGGCGGACATCGTGGTGGTGAACCACCATCTGTTTTTTGCCGACCTGTCGCTCAAAGACAGTGGGGTGGCGGAACTGCTGCCTACCGTGGACATTGCGGTGTTTGACGAAGCCCACCAGATGGTCGAGGCTGGGGTTCAGTTCTTGGGCCAGAACTTGGGCACGGGGCAGGTCTTGGACTTCTCTCGGGACCTGCTCGCTGCCGGTCTGCAACATGCCCGCGGCATGGCGCCGTGGGCGGATTTGGCGGGCGCCTGCGACTTGGCCGCCCGCCAGTTGCGCCTCAGCGCCGCCGAAGGCGCCGGGGACGTGCGCGCCATCGTGAAGCGCCGCTGGGAAGAGGTGGTCGCCGATGGCGCGCTGCAAGCGCCTTTGGAGGAGTTGTCGGCGGCGCTCAAGCAAGTCGCCACCGTGCTGCAAGACCATTTGGGCGCAGCCCCCGACTTCACCCGCCTGCAGAGCCGCGCCATGGAGCTGGCTGCGCAAGCAGCGCGGTTCCAGATGCGCGCTGCGGATGACCGCGTCCGCTGGGTGGACCTGACACCCCACCAGGCGCGCCTGATCGAGTCGCCGTTGGACATCCGAGCCATGATGACGGAGCAGCGTGCCGCAGGCTCACGCGCCTGGGTGTTCACCTCGGCCACACTGGGCGATGACCCCGGCTTGAGCTGGTTTTGCGAAGCCGCGGGCCTGGAAGATGCCGACAAGCTGCGCCTGGGCAGCCCCTTTGACTACCCTGCGAATGCCAGGGTCTATGTGCCACCACGCTTTCCGGCGCCCAATGAGTCGGCTCATTTGGTGATGGTGGGTCGCGCGGCGGCACACTGTGCAGCGGCCTTGGGCGGCCGCACCTTTGTGCTGACCACCACGCTGCGCGCCTTGGGCATTGCCGCCGAGGCCATGAAGACCGAGTTGGCCAGCTTGGGGGTTGATCTGGAGCTATTGGTCCAAGGGCAAGCGCCCAAACGCACCTTGCTCTCGCGCTTTGCGCAGGGCCGCAGCGTGCTGCTGGGCTCGCACAGCTTCTGGGAAGGGATTGATGTGCCCGGCGATGCGCTGCAATGCGTCATCATCGACAAGCTGCCGTTTCCACCGCCCAACGATCCTTTGGTGGAAGCCAGGGTGCGGCACCTCAAAGCCCAAGGCCGGGATGCTTTCGCAGACTACTTTGTGGCCGAGGCCGCCATTGCCCTGAAGCAGGGGGCAGGGCGCTTGATTCGCACGGAATCCGACAAGGGCCTGCTGGTGATTTGCGACACTCGGCTGCTGCATGCACGCTATGGGGCTCGGCTGTTGCAAGCCTTGCCACCCATGGCGCCGTTGAAATCGGGCGAGCAGGCTTTGGCGTGGCTGCGTGAATTAGCGTAAGAACGCTGCCCCCAAGCAAAAGGGGGCATCAAGCCCCCGTCTTTGTCACAGCTCAGTGGCCGCTCACCACAGCTTCCACCAGGGCTTGCTGTCAGGTGATTTGCCTTCGGCCAGGAAGCCACTGTTGGGGAAATTCAGGCGCAGCAAGCGGTCGGCATCATCACGCAAGGGGGTGAGCCCCAGCTTGTCATAGGCCCGGATCATGATGAACAGAGCTTCTTCTGTGGCCGGAGTCTGCGGATAAGTGGTTAGCGCCTGCTGGGCCCGGTTGGCCGCGGCCACAAATGCGCCTTTGCGCAGGTAATAGCGGGCCACATGGACCTCGTACTCGGACAGCGCATTGACGATGAAGTCCATGCGGAGCTTGGCATCCGGTGTGTACTTGGACTCCGGAAATTGCTCAGCCAGTTGACGGAAGGACTGGTAGGCGTCTCGAGAGGCCTGTTGGTCGCGCTCAGAGAGTGTTTGACCGGACAAAAAGCCTAGGATCCCGAGGTTGTCATTGAAATTGACCAAGCCACGCAGATAAAGCGCATAGTCCAAGCCGGGGCTGGAGGGGTTGAGCTTGATGAAGCGATCGAGGGTCGAGAGCGCCTGCGCTTTCTCGCCAGCGCGCCAATAGACATAGGCCAAGTCGATTTGTGACTGTTGAGCCAACAGCGTGCCACCGGCCCGGCCTTCGACCCGCTCCAGCAACTTGGCGGCAGCATCCCAGGCGCCGGAAGCGATCTCATCCTTGGCGTCGGCATAGAGTTTCGCGGCCGAGCCTTGAATGTCACCGTCCTTGGGGCCACTGGCGCAAGCGCTCAGCACCAAGGCAAGCGCCACCACGGCAGAACGGGAGAACAGGCGAGAATGGGTCTTGTCGGTCATTGGACGGGCCGACGTTGGCAGATGACCACCAACGCTGCAGGCTGTACTGAAACTTGATGAATGATTATATGGGTGCCCCCCCAGGGCTTGTGAGCAGCTTTACCCCCGATGACACAGAAGGGCTCGACGCGCCTGAGCGCCGCATCCTATCGGTGGGGCTGGAGGAGCACGGCCTGCGCCTGGACAAGTTGCTGACTCAACTGGCGCCTGAGTTTTCCCGCAGTCATCTGCAGCATCTGATTCAAGCAGGTCATGTTCAGGTGAATGAGGTGGTGCAGCAGCAGACCTCGCGCAAGCTCAAAGCAGGCCAGCGGGTCCAGGTGGATCTGGTGCAGCCGGCTGAAAGCCAGGCCTTCACGCCGCAGGCCATGGACCTGAATGTCGTGTATGAAGATGAGCACCTTTTAGTGGTCAACAAGCCTGCGGGTTTGGTGGTTCACCCAGCGGCCGGCAACTGGTCGGGCACCTTGCTCAACGGTTTGTTGGCGCGAGACCCGGGGGCTGCGCGCCTGCCTCGGGCCGGCATCGTGCACCGACTGGACAAAGACACTTCGGGCCTGATGGTGGTGGCCCGCAGCTTGGAAGCCATGACCGCCCTGGTCCGTGCTTTGGCCGCGCGGGATGTTCACCGCCAATACATGGCTTTGGTGCAGGGGGATGTCGGTGCCCAGCCCTTTACGGTAGAGGCGCCCATCGGCCGTGACCCCCAGGTGCGCGTGCGGATGGCGGTGGTACCCAGCGGCAAAGAGGCCCGCACAGATGTACGCCCCCTGGCTTACCGCGACGGTGTTTCAGCGATCTGGTGCAAGTTGCACACAGGGCGCACGCATCAAATTCGGGTGCATTTGCAGCACCGAGGTCATCCTTTGGTGGCCGACGCGGTTTACGGCGGGCTCCCCGCGCTGGGGATGAGGCGCCAAGCGCTGCATGCGGCTGAGTTGGCCTTCGTTCACCCCTTGAGCGCTGAGTCACTCAGCTTCACCACCCCTGCACCTCAAGATTTAGCGCAGGCTTGGGCCAGTGTGGTGCCAGATTAACGAAATCAGTGCGGCGAGAGCCCGGGCTGTGGCTACAATAGCCGGGTACTTGATGGCGAATGGCAAGAGTCCATGCCCGACGGCCGCGCTGGTAACAGCGTTGCAACCTCCAAGAACCTGACGGGCTGCCGAATGCGGCGCCAAGAACGGTGTGATGGCAGGTCGGCCCCGAAGTGAAATGCCCCAGCGAGTTTTCTGGCGTCATGCAAAAGCCCTTGCGCTTTGCCCCAGAGCTTGAAGGCCTACCCCGAGTTGTTGCGGCCCCGTGGTGCCGCTCAGAGACACAGACCGGATGAATACACAGGATGCCAAGCGCGTTCTAGAGACGGCGCTCATCTGCGCCACACAGCCCATGCCGCTGCGCGAGCTGCGCGTGCTGTTCGCGGAGCAATTAGGCCCCGATACCTTGCGAACCCTGCTGGATGAATTGGCGCAGGAATGGGACGGTAAAGGCGTGGAATTGGTCAGCGTGGCCTCCGGCTGGCGCTTTCAAAGCCGCCCTGAAATGCGCGAATACCTGGACCGGCTGCACCCTGAAAAGCCGCCCAAGTATTCCCGTGCTGTGTTGGAAACTCTGGCCATCATTGCCTACCGTCAGCCCGTGACCCGGGGTGATATCGAAGATATCCGCGGTGTGGTGGTCTCCTCGCAAATCATCAAGCAACTCGAAGACCGCAACTGGATCGAGTGCATCGGGCACCGTGATGCGCCTGGGCGCCCTGGGCTCTACGCCACGACGCGCCAATTCCTCGATGACTTAGGCATTCCGAGCCTGGATCGTCTGCCCTTGCTGGACAGTGGCCCTTCCGCTGCCGTGTTGGCCAGTTTGGCCAGCGAGCAAGGCGAACTCTTGGAAGACCAGTCTGAGCTGGCGCTGGAAGCGCCATCGGCTGAAGCCCTGGACCCTGACTCAGTCGATGTTTCAGCACCGTCAGACCCGCCCGACGCCCCCCAAGAAGGCGCGGCGCAGCCAGCCCCAGAGGCTTTGGCCTCTGAGGAAGCCGTGGCCCAGACGCCCTCCGAATCCCACGAATCCCCCTCAGAGCCATCGAGCTCTGACGCTCCTCTTCCTCCTGAATCTCACCATGAACACTGATCTGCCCGACACCGACGCCTCCGCTGAGGACCACCGCCCGGCCGACACGGCCGTTTCTGGTGAGGCTGCGGCGGCGCCCAAGAAGCGGACCCGGACCCGTAAGCCAGCCCCAGAGGCCACCGAGGCGGTGGTGGACGCGGCTGCGGCATCCGAGCCCTCCGCGCCAGCCGATGAAGCGGCGGCCAAGCCAGCCCGGAAACCCAGGGTGCGCAAGCCCGTTGCCAAGGTTGCGGAAACTGAGGCCCCAGAGGGGGCCGATGCCCCCGCCGTGGTGGCCGCGCCTGAAGCAGGCCCCGTTGAAGTGCGCTCAGTGGCCTCTGAGGCCGAAGCGAGCGAGGGTGCTGCCCCTGCGCGCGCAGAGGGGGCTCGTGAAGAGCGCGCGCCCGTCGAGGGCGATGAAGAGCGCGGCGCCCGTAGCCGTAACCGTCGCCGTGGTCGTCGCGGCAGCGGTGGCCGGGGCCTCGAGGAAGGGCAGCGCGAGGCGCGCGAGGGTCAAGCCACAGCGTCGGCGCCCATGGCCGCTTTGCCGGTGGTCGACACCGGCGAGTTGTTCGCCAGCCTGTTGTCGGGTGAGTTTGACACCGAAGCGGAGCTGTCGGCCGAATTGAGTGAGCCCGCAGACGCGGCTGCACCCGGCGCATCAGCGGATGCTCCTGAGGCCGTGGCCGAAGAGGCGGCTGGCGACGATAAGCGCGTGCTGCTGCCCGACCCTGATGCACCCAAGCTGCACAAGGTGCTGGCTCAGTCCGGCATTGGGTCGCGCCGCGACATGGAACAAGCCATCCAAGACAACCGCGTCAAGGTCAATGGCGAAGTCGCCCACACTGGGATGCGCATCTCCTTTGGCGACCGTGTCACCTTGGATGACAAGCCCGTCAAAGTCCGCATCGCCCCCCCTCCAGCCCGCGTGATTGCGTATCACAAGCCTGTGGGTGAAGTGGTGACTTTGGATGACCCGCAGCAACGCCCGACCGTCTTCCGTAAGTTGCCGCGTTTGGCGCAAGGCAAATGGCAATCGGTGGGCCGCTTGGATATCAACACCGAAGGCTTGCTGCTCTTCACCACCTCGGGTGATCTGGCCAACCGCCTGATGCACCCGCGCTTTGGCGTGGAGCGCGAGTACGCTGTCCGCGTGCTGGGCACGTTGGAAAAAGAGGCCAAAGAAAAGCTGCTCAATGGCGTCAGCATTGAGGGCCAAGTCGCCAGCTTCAAGTCCATCGAAGATGGCGGTGGCGAAGGGGTGAACCGGTGGTACCGCGTCGTCATCACCGAAGGTCGCAACCGTGAAGTGCGCAAGCTCTTTGAGACGGTGGGCTTGGCGGTCAGCCGCCTCATCCGGGTGCGCTATGGCTGTGTGGTCTTGCCCCGTGGTCTCAAGCGCGGCGTGTGGGCTGATTTGAGCGAAAACGACGTCAAGGCACTCCGCACCATGACCGGCTCTGGCCAGCCACAGCCTCGCCATGACCGCGACGACAACCGCCGCGATCGGGGCGATCGAAATGACCGAGGCGATCGGGGTGCGCCGCGCCAAGAAGGCCGGCAAGACGCTAGGCAAGATGGCCGTCGCGAACCCCGCGACGGCGGTCGTCCTGATTCGCGTCAAGATCCACGCCGTGACGCCGGCAAACGTGGGCCGCGGCCGCCGCAAGGCCAAGGGGCGCCACGTTCCAATGACCGTGGCCCGAACCCTCAGCGCCGTCGCGGGGGGGGTGGGGACGAGCTGCCGCGCGACTTCCGTGAGCCTGGCGATCCTTCTCGCATCCCCAACCCGCTGCAGCAGACCTTTGACAAGCGTGCCATGCAGGGTCAACGCAGTGGCGGCCGCGATGTGGACTACGAGAACGGCCCCATCCCCAACCCGCTGCAGCAAACCTATGACAAGCGCTTTGTCCAGAGCCAGCGTCCGCAAGGCTCTCGGGGGGGCGGTAAGGGCGGCGGCGGCGCACCTCGCCAACCCGACCCGATGCAAACCTCGGTGGGCTACATCGGCGCAGATGCCTTTGTCCGCAAGATGCAGGGCCGGGGCGGACGCAGAAAGTAAGGCTGAAGTGGCCTCTAGAGCCACTTTGACCGCTGGTTATGCGGCTTAAATGCACACCGCATGGCTAAAATCAAGGGCTTTGTCCCTCTGCGCTGGGTGTTTCATGCCAGGCGCAGCGTGCTGAACTTCATTACCAACTGGATCACATCATGGCCATCGAACGTACCCTCTCCATCATCAAGCCCGATGCCGTCGCCAAGAACGTCATCGGCCAAATCTATGCTCGTTTTGAAGGCGCTGGCCTGAAGATCGCCGCTGCCAAGCTGGTGCACCTGTCGCGCGCTGAGGCTGAGCAGTTCTACGCTGTTCACAAGGCCCGTCCTTTCTTCAAGGACTTGGTGGACTTCATGGTCTCTGGCCCGGTCATGATCCAGTGCTTGGAAGGCGAAAACGCCATCGCCAAGAACCGCGAACTGATGGGTGCCACCGACCCGAAGAAGGCTGAGAAGGGCACCATCCGTGCGGACTTCGCTGACAGCATCGACGCCAACGCTGTGCACGGCTCTGACGCCGCTGAAACCGCTGCCGTTGAAATCGCCTTCTTCTTCCCGGGCATGAACGTCTACGCACGTTGATCACAGCCTAAGGTGGATCGCGTCGTGTCAGGCTCCGTGAGCAAAGTCAATCTGCTCAATTTCGATCTGGATGGCCTGACCGCGTATTGCGAGGGGCTGGGGGAGAAGCGTTTCCGCGCCACCCAGCTCTTCCGTTGGATCCACCAAAGAGGCGCCGCGGACTTCTCGGCGATGACTGATCTCGCCAAGTCCCTGCGCGACAAACTCACCGGGCTGGCCGAGATCCGGCCGCTGCCGGTGGTTTCTGAACATGTTTCTGCTGACGGCACCATCAAATGGTTGTTTGATGTGGGCGCCGGCAATGCGGTCGAGACGGTCTTCATCCCCGAAGACGACCGAGGGACCTTGTGTGTCTCCTCACAGGCTGGGTGTGCCGTCGGCTGCCGCTTCTGCTCGACCGGCCATCAAGGCTTTTCGCGCAACCTCACCACGGGTGAGATCCTCGCCCAGCTGTGGCAAGCTGAACACGTGTTGCGGCTGCGCCTGAAGACGCCGGCCGGAGAGCGTGTGATCACCAATGTGGTGATGATGGGCATGGGCGAGCCCCTGCAGAATTACGACGCCTTGGTGCCCGCTTTGCGCACCATGCTCGACGATCACGGTTACGGGCTCTCGCGCCGCCGAGTGACGGTGTCGACCTCCGGCGTGGTGCCCATGATGGACAGGCTACGCGTGGATTGCCCGGTGGCGCTGGCCGTGTCGCTGCATGCGCCGACGGACCCACTTCGCAACGAGCTGGTACCGCTGAATCGCAAGTACCCACTGGAAGAGTTGATGGCAGCGTGCCTGCGTTATTTGGACGCGGCGCCACGCGACTTCATCACCTTCGAGTACTGCATGCTCGACGGTGTCAATGACAGCCTTGTACAAGCTCGCGAGTTGCTGGCGCTGATTGATGGGCGCCGTGGGCCTCGCGTGCCTTGCAAGCTCAACCTGATTCCCTTCAATCCGTTCCCTGCGTCAGGCCTGACCTGCTCGCCCAAAGACAGCGTCACCGCCTTTGCCAAGGTCTTGCAAGATGCCGGTGTGGTGACCACCGTTCGCAAGACGCGCGGCGATGATATTGATGCCGCCTGTGGCCAGTTGGCCGGTGAGGTGCAGGACCGCACCCGCGCGGCAGAGCGCATGAAGCGCCTCCCTATTCCTGTGGTGGCTTTGGGCGCGGCAGTGCCCAGGCCTCACGAGCATTGACCCGCCCGCACTTGAAAGTGGATCGCATGACGACCTCTCGCTTCGCTGCTTCGGCTTTCTCGGTCTCCTTCACTCCATCCTTTTGGGGCAGGGCGCTGATGGCGCTGGGTTTGGCCGCCTTGCTGGCCGGCTGTGTGGGGGGCCCCACCCGCGAGCAACGCGAATCGCGAGCCAATGCCAGCCAGAACGAATTGGAGCGCCGCGCCCGTGTCCGCTTGGAGTTGGCTGCCGCCTACTTTGGCCGAGGCCAGAACGCGACGGCCTTGGACGAAGTCAAGCTGGCACTGACCACCGACCCGAATCTGGGCGAGGCCTATAACCTGCGCGGTCTGATCTACGCCAGCATGGATGAAGCGGCGCTGGCTGAGCAAAGTTTCAAACAGGCCTTGCAGTTGAACGCCCGCGACGCCGATGCCATGCACAACTTCGGCTGGTTTCTCTGCCAGCAGCGTCGATTTGCAGAGTCTGAGGTGCAGTTCAAGGCGGCGCTCGCACTACCCACTTATCGTGAGTCCCTTCGGACCATGATGGCCCAAGGCGTTTGCCAGGCTCGCGCCGGCCGGCTCGATTTGGCAGAGCGCACGCTGGGGCAGGCCTATGAATTGGACCCAGCCAATCCAGCGGTGGCCGTCAACCTCTCCGAAGTGCTCTACAAACGTGGGGACTACGAGCGCGCACGCTTCTACATTCGCCGTGTCAATGCTCAAGACAACCTAGCGAACGCTCAAACCCTGTGGCTGGCCTTGCGCATTGAGAACCGTCTGGGCCAGACCGCGCAGGTGCAGGCCTTGGGAGACCAAATTCGCCAGCGTTGGGCTGATTCTCCAGAAGCTAAGCTGCTCGCAAAGGGCCGTATCGATGAGTGAGCAAGCGCCACGGGACACCGAGCCCCAGACCTCTGCCGGCAGCATGATCCGGGCGGCTCGGCAGGCCCAGGGAATCCAGTTGGTCAGCCTCGCGGCCCAACTGAAGATTGCACCTCGTAAGTTAGAGGCTCTGGAGAATGACCAGCTGGAGGAGTTGCAAGGGCCGACCTTCGTGCGTGCGCTGGCCCAGGCCGCCTGCCGCGTGCTCAAAATGGACCCGGCCCCCGTGTTGGCGCGCCTGCCCCGTCATGAATCCAGCACCCTGGAACAGGTCTCCGGTGGCCTGAATGCGCCTTTCAAGGAGCGCGGGGGCAATCGCATTCTGGCGCAGTGGGTCTCGGACAATCGCTGGATCCTGCTCCTGGGTGCGGCATTGGTGCTGGGTGCCTTGGTGCTGTTTTGGGCGCCTCCCGGGTTTGGGCTCAACAGCTTGCGGGCCTCGGCCACTGCAGCCGTGGGCCAGGCGGCATCAGCAGGGCTGGCCACTGCCGAGCCTGCAGCTTCTGCGGTGAACGCGCCGGCTGCCGAGCCAACGCTTGCTGTGCCGCAGTCGGCCGTGGCGTCGGCGCCGGCAGCTTCTGCTGCGGTCCTGACGCCCTATGTTCCGCAGGCAGTCGCTTCTGGCATCACTTCGGCACCGCAAGCCCCTGGAGCAGCCTCAGGCCCAGTGCTGGCGTCGCTGCCCCAAGGCAGCAGTGTGACCATTCAGATCGCGGCCACTGAAGCGAGTTGGGTGGAGGTTCGGGATTCCCAAGGCAAAGTCGTGTTCTCTCGCCAACTGCAGGCCGGTGAAATCGCGGGGCTTGAAGGGGTTTTCCCCATGCGTGTCAAGATCGGCAACGCAGCGGGCACCACCTTGTCGGTGCGTGGCCAGGCCGTTGACCTCGGCCCCGTGACCCGTGACAACGTGGCCCGCCTCGAACTGAAGTGAATCGACCTATGACTGACGCCAGCTTTTTCACCGCCAACGACGAGCCGATCACGCCTGCAGCTCCAGCAGCGCGGCGCAGCCTGCAGGCTCAGGTGCGTTGGGGCAGCCGTTTGGTGACTGTGGGCGGCGATGCACCCGTTCGGGTGCAGTCCATGACCAACACCGACACCGTCGACGTCATTGAGACCGCCATCCAGGTCAAGGAGCTGGCGATTGCCGGCTCCGAGATGGTGCGCATCACCGTCAATACGCCCGAGGCTGCGGCCGCGGTGCCGCACATCCGTGATCAGCTCGACAAAATGGGCATTGACGTGCCGCTGGTGGGGGACTTCCACTACAACGGCCACCGATTGTTGACCGAGCATCCCGCCTGCGCTGAGGCGCTCTCCAAGTACCGCATCAACCCCGGCAATGTCGGTAAAGGCGATAAGGGCGACAAGCAGTTTGCTCAGATGATCGAAGCGGCTTGCCGATACGACAAAGCCGTGCGCATTGGCGTCAATTGGGGCAGCTTGGACCAAGAACTCTTGGCCGCGATGATGGACGCCAATTCGCGGCGCGCTGTGCCTTGGGATGCCAAGCCGGTCATGTACCAAGCGCTGATTGAATCTGCGCTGCAGTCAGCCGCAGATGCGCAGTCTTTGGGCCTGGCCGCGCAGCAGATCATCATCAGTTGCAAGGTCAGCGGTGTGCAGGACCTGATTTCGGTCTATCAGGGCTTGGCTGCGCGCTGCAACTACCCACTGCACCTGGGCCTGACCGAGGCTGGCATGGGCACCAAAGGCACGGTGGCCTCTGCCACGGCATTGGCGGTGTTGCTGCAACAAGGCATTGGCGACACCATCCGCGTCTCGCTCACGCCGCAGCCGGGTGAGGCCAGAACCCAAGAGGTCGTCGTGGCCCTGGAGATCCTGCAGTCCTTGGGGCTGCGCAGCTTCAATCCCAGTGTCACGGCTTGCCCGGGTTGCGGCAGAACCACCAGCACCACCTTCCAAGAGTTGGCCAAGCAAATTGACGACTTCTTGAGGGCACAGATGCCGGTGTGGCGGGGCAAGTACCCGGGCGTTGAGCAGATGAAAGTGGCCGTGATGGGCTGCATCGTCAACGGCCCCGGTGAGAGCAAGCACGCCGACATTGGCATCAGCCTGCCGGGCACCGGCGAAGCGCCCGCTGCCCCCGTCTTCATTGACGGTGCCAAGGCAGTCACGCTGCGCGGCGACAACATTGCCGCCGAGTTTCACGCCCTGGTTGAAACCTATATCGAAAAGCGCTACGGCGGCAATGCCTGAGCTTTGAATTTCGGCCCATCGACTGTCGATGGGTCCACCCAGCAGCACCATGACAGAGACAAAGAAACAAGCCCTTCAGGCTGTGAAGGGCATGAACGACATTCTTCCGCCCGAAGCCGCGCGCTGGGAGTGGCTGGAGGCCAAGATGCGCAGTGTTCTGCAACGCTACGGCTACCAGAACGTCCGCACGCCCATCGTGGAGCCGACAGCCTTGTTTGTGCGGGGTATTGGCGAGGTCACGGACATCGTCGAAAAGGAGATGTATGCCTTTGAGGACCGCGCCGACAAGCATGGCCAAGCCGAGCACTTGGCGCTGCGTCCGGAGATGACGGCTGGCGTGGTGCGCGCGATGATCGAGCACAGCTTTTTGCGCGACGGCGGGCGCCGCCTCTACTACTTTGGGCCGATGTTTCGTCGCGAGAAGCCGCAAAAAGGGCGCTACCGCCAGTTCCATCAAATGGGCATCGAGGCGCTCGGCTTTCAGGGCCCAGATGTCGACGCCGAAGTCATTCTGCTGGGCAGCCGCCTTCTGAAGGAGCTGGGTTTGGTGGCCGGCGAACATGTGCGCCTAGAGCTGAACTGCTTGGGTTCCCCGGCCGAGCGACAAGCGCACCGCGCAGCGTTGGTGGCCTACTTAGAGCAGCACAAAGACGTGCTGGACGAAGACAGCCAGCGCCGCATGTATACGAACCCCTTGCGTGTGTTGGACACCAAGAACCCGGCTCTGCAAGAGATGGCCAACGGCGCGCCTAAGCTGCTGGACTTTTTGGGGGAGGCCTCGCAGGCCCACTTCAACGGGGTGCGGGCGATCCTCGAAGCAGCGGGTGTGGCCTACACCATCAACCCGCGTTTGGTTCGGGGTTTGGACTATTACAACCTCACGGTGTTTGAGTGGGTCACGGAGCGGCTGGGGTCCCAAGGCACCGTGTGCGGTGGTGGCCGCTATGACGGACTGATTGAGCAACTGGGTGGCAAGCCCACCCCAGCCGTTGGCTTTGGAATGGGCATTGAGCGCATGTTGCTCTTGCTGGAGGAGGTCGGCGTGGCCCCAGCCGCGCCCGTGCCCGATGCCTATGCCGTCGTGCCCGATGCCTCGAGCCTGCCACGCGTGATGGCAGCCCTGGAACAACTGCGAGCTGCAGGGGTTTGCGTGCTGATGCATCCTGGCCAAAGCAGCATGAAGTCGCAGTTCAAAAAGGCTGATGCCAGCGGCGCGCGATATGCATTGGTATTTGGTGCGGACGAATTGGCGGCGGGGCAGGTGGCGGTCAAATCGCTGCGGGACGCTGCTGTCCCACAAACTTTACAGCCCTTAGACCAGGTCTCGGCATGGTCGGGTGCGCTGAAGCAGGCTGGCGGGGACGCATAATCCCGGCTTTGTCCCACACGCGCGTGTGGGGTCAGACATCAACCCACTCGCACAAACGCGAGCCCCGTACGCATGGCAACGAATCTCGATCTGCAGGAACAAGAACAGCTGGACGAACTCAAGGCGTTCTGGAACCAGTGGGGCAACCTCATCACCTGGACCTTGACCCTGGTGTTGGCCGGGTTTGCGGCCTGGAATGGCTGGAATTGGTGGCAAGGACAGCAAGGCGCCAAAGCGGCGCTGATGTTTGACGAGTTGGATCGCGCGGTTCAAGCCGGCGAGCCTGATAAGGCCGCCAAAGTGTTTGCCGACATGAAAGAGCGCTATGCCGGTGCGCTGGTGACCCAGCAAGCGGGCTTGCTGACGGCGCGCACACAGTTCGAAAAAGGTCAGGTCGATGCTGCTGTGACCTCTTTGAGCTGGGTGGCCGACAAGGGCAATGAGGAGCATGCCGCACTCGCCCGCCTGCACTTGGCCTCCGTCCATCTGGATAAAAAAGCCTATGACGAGGCCCTGAAGCAGTTGGATGGCGTCAAGTCCCCTGAATTCGAAGCCTTGAGCCAAGACCGTCGCGGCGATGTGCTCAAGGCCCAAGGCAAGACCGCAGAGGCCGTCACGGCCTGGCGCGCGGCCTGGGACAAACTGGATGAGACTGCGGAGTACCGCCGCATTGTGGAAGCCAAGTTGACCTCTGCCGGCGCTGCCCCTGCGGCGGCGGCTTCAGGAGCCAAACCATGACGATTGCACGACGGTCCGCTGTACTGCTGGGTGGGCTCGCGCTCGCTGTCTTGGCAGGGTGTGCTGGCAGCGACAAACCCAAGCCGACGCCGCTGGTGGAGTTGAGCCCCAAGATCGCGGGTCGCCAAGTGTGGTCCGCCAAGGTCAATGGGGTCGACTTCCCCCTGGGCATCAGCGTGCGTGCGGGCCGAGCCCACGTGGCCGGCAATGACGGCACGGTGATGGCCCTCGATGCTCAAACAGGCGCCCTGGTGTGGCAGGGTAATGCCGGCGCTCGCCTCTCGGCCGGTGTGGGCAGTGACGGTCGATTTGCCGCCGTCGTCACCCGCGACAACGAAGTCGTGGTGATGGAGGGGGGCAATGTGCTGTGGCGGGCCAGCGTGCCCGCACGCGTCGCCACCCCGCCCTTGGTGGCGGGCGAGCGCGTGTTTGTCGTGGGTGTGGACCGTGTGGTGCACGCCTTTGATGCCCTGGACGGTCGGCGCCTCTGGGTGCTGAAGCGCCCGGGCGACTCCCTGACCTTGTCGCAAGCCAGCGTGCTCACCGCCTACCGCGACACGTTGCTGGTAGGGCAGGGGCCGCGTCTGCTGGGTGTGGATCCGCTGAAGGGTTCAGTCCGCTGGGAGGTGGCCGTGACAACTCCTCGCGGTACCAACGAAGTGGAGCGTTTGGCCGATTTGGTCGGCCCGGCTGCAAGGGAGGGGAGCAATTTTTGCGTGCGTGCCTTCCAGGCGGCTGTCGGCTGTGTAGACGCCGAGCGCGGCGCTCTGCGCTGGAACCAAAACGGCGGTGGCATTGCGGCCGTGGCGGGCGACGCCGACTTCGTCTTCAGTGCCGATGGCAGCGACCGCATCACGGCCCGCAAGCGTTCGGGTGGGGAAGCCGCGTGGACGAATGAGGCCTTGCTGCATCGCGGCCTGTCTGCGCCCGCAGCCATGGGCAAGACTGTGGTCTTCGGGGATAGCGAGGGCTGGATGCATTTCTTGGCCCGCGATAGCGGCGAGATGGTGCTGCGCCTGCCCACCGACGGCTCACCCATTGTGGCCGCGCCGGCACTCTGGGATAACACGCTGATGGCCGTGACTCGCAACGGAGGCATTTACGCCTTCCGTCCGGAATGAATAACCTGGTTGATCTCGCTTGAAACCCGTCATCGCGCTGGTCGGACGCCCCAATGTGGGCAAGTCCACCCTTTTTAACCGTATGACCAAGAGCCGCGACGCCATCGTCGCGGACTATGCGGGTTTGACACGTGACCGTCACTATGGAGACGGCCGCTTGGGGCAGCGCGAGTTCATCGTGGTGGACACGGGTGGCTTTGAGCCGGACAGCACCACCGGCATCGTCAAGGAGATGGCCAAGCAGACCCGGCAAGCGGTGGCTGAGGCCGATGTAGTGATCTTTGTGACGGATGTCCGAACCGGCTTGTCGGGTCAAGATCAAGACATTGCGCGTTATCTGCGGCAGGCCAATAAGCGTGTGCTGCTGACCGTCAACAAGGCCGAAGGCATGGTGGACTCGCCTTTGCTGGCGGAGTTTCACGAGTTGGGTATGGGTGAGCCTCATCCCATCTCGGCCGCGCACGGGCAAGGCATTCGCAGCCTCCTGGAAGCGGCCCTGGCGGACTTCCCTGAAGACGACGAAGACGACGGCGGTGTGGACCCCGACGCACCCATCCGTTTGGCGGTCGCAGGCCGGCCCAATGTGGGCAAGTCCACCCTGATCAACACTTGGCTGGGTGAAGAGCGCTTGATCGCTTTTGACATGCCGGGCACCACGCGCGACGCGATCAAAGTGCCTTTGGAGCGCAATGGCCAACGCTTCGAGTTGATCGACACTGCGGGCTTGCGCCGCAAAGGCAAAGTCTTTGAGGCGATCGAGAAGTTCTCGGTCGTCAAGACACTTCAAGCCATTGCGGATGCCAATGTCGTGGTCTTGATGGTCGATGCCACCCAAGGTGTCAGTGACCAAGATGCTCACATTGCGGGCTATGTGCTCGACTCCGGCCGCGCCGTGGTGATTGCCATCAACAAGTGGGACGCCATCGACAGCTATCAGCGTCAGATGCTGGAGCGTTCCATCGAGCAGCGCTTGGCCTTCCTCAAGTTCGCGCCCATCGTGCATATCTCTGCGCTCAAACGCCAGGGTTTGGGGCCGCTGTGGCAAGCCATCATTGATGCCCATGCCTCGGCCAGCCGCAAAATGCCGACCCCGGTGTTGACTCGTCTGCTGCTGGAGGCCGTGCAACACTTGGCACCTAAGCGCTCAGGGGCCTTCCGGCCCAAAATGCGCTATGCCCACCAAGGGGGCATGAACCCGCCCATCATCGTCATCCACGGTAACTCGCTGGAGCACGTGGCGGACACCTACAAGCGCTACCTGGAAGGTCGCTTTCGCGAGCATTTCAAGCTGGTGGGCACGCCGTTACGCATCGAGTTCAAGAGCTCGCACAACCCATTTGTGGATGGTTGACCCTTTATCGATGACCTTGGTCGCTTGAAACCGAGCGGCCTGTGTTAACGTGAGATTTTCACACTCTCTTCCAACACGGAGCATATCGTGAGCAACAAAGGACAACTCCTGCAAGACCCGTTCCTCAACCTGCTGCGCAAGGAGCATGTCCCGGTGTCGATTTACCTCGTCAACGGCATCAAGCTTCAAGGGCACATCGAGTCTTTCGACCAATACGTCGTCCTGCTGCGCAACACCGTGACCCAAATGGTGTACAAGCACGCCATCTCTACCGTGGTGCCCGGCCGTGCCGTGAGCTTCCACACCGCTGAACCAGGCGACGCCCCCTGAGCGCCCCCCGCTCTCTCGTACGGACCGGGCTGAAGAGGCCTGCTGCATCTTGAGTGCCTCCTCCATGCAGGCCACGACGTCCGATGCCGACACCGCGAAAGCGGTGTTGGTCGGTGTCGATTTCGGCCCGGGTTCGTCTTTCGACCCCAGCCTTGATGAATTGGCCTTGTTGGCTGAGTCGGCAGGCGATGTGGCCGTCGCACGCATTACCGCTAAACGCAAGTCGCCCGATCCTGCGCTCTTTGTGGGCTCGGGCAAGGCAGACGAGATCAAGTTTTTGGTCCAGGCGCATGGCGCCCATGGTGTGATCTTCGATCAGGCCCTGAGCCCAGCGCAGCAGCGTAACTTGGAGCGCCACCTCGGCGTGCCCGTGGCGGACCGCACTGCATTGATCCTGGAGATCTTCGCGGCGCGGGCACAAAGCCATGAAGGTAAGCTGCAGGTCGAACTGGCGCGGCTCCAGTACCTTTCAACGCGTTTGGTCAGGCGCTGGAGCCACTTGGAGCGCCAGCGCGGTGGTGTGGGCCATCGTGGCGGCCCGGGCGAGGCTCAGATTGAGCTGGACCGGCGCATGATCGGCGACCGCATCAAGTCCGTCAAAGAGCGTCTGCACAAGGTCAAGCGGCAGCGCAACACCCAGCGACGTGCCCGCGAACGCAGTGGCACTTTCCGGGTGTCTATCGTCGGCTATACCAATGCCGGCAAATCCACCTTGTTCAACACCCTGGTCAAGGCCAAGGCTTATGCGGCTGACCAGCTTTTCGCGACCCTAGACACCACCACCCGTTCGCTTTATCTGGGCGAAGTGGGGCGTTCGGTGTCGCTGTCTGACACGGTCGGCTTCATTCGCGACTTGCCGCACAAGTTGGTTGAGGCCTTTCAAGCCACCTTGCAAGAGGCCTGTGATGCAGACTTACTCCTGCATGTCATGGACGCGTCGAGTCCCAACTTGCAAGAGCAGTGCGAGGAAGTCGATCGCGTGCTGGCTGAAATTGGTGCTCAAGATATTCCGCAACTCTGGGTTTGCAACAAGGTCGACCAACTCGATGAGACCCAGCGGCCTCGCCAAGCGGTGGACGAAGTAGACCGCGGTGCAGCGGGCCGGGTGACGCGGGTCTTTGTCAGCGCCCGTGATGGCCTCGGACTGGACGTTTTGCGTCAGCTGATTTCTGAGCATGTTGCGCGTTCGGCAGACTTGAATTCACAAGACACTGTCACCATCTTGCCTGATGGCAGCGCGGTAGAGTTTGACCCCTCGGCCCCTGCAGATCCGGCCTGATCAACCCTTTTTCAAAAGACCATCGGCATCACCTATGCGCGATTCCTCGACAACCACCCCCGGGACGGCACGCCTGCGTGCTTTGTCTCAAGCCTTGACCCGTGCTTTCCAGCGAGGCAGCCGTGCAGGGTGGCGGATGCTGAACAATGGCCGTCAAGACGGGCCTCCGGACTTGGATGAACTCTGGCGCGACTTCCGGCGCAAGCTCGGTGGCATCTTCGGTGGCGGCGGCGGTGGTGGCAGCCAACCTCCGGGTGGCGGCAGCCCCAATTTCGAGCCTGATATGAAGAGCGCAGGGGTCGGTGTCGGCCTCATCGCCGGTGTCGTGGCCCTGATCTGGGCCGGCAGTGGCGTGTTCATCGTGCAAGAAGGCGAGCAGTCGGTCATCACGACCTTTGGCAGTTACAGCCGCACGGTCGATGCGGGCTTGCAGTGGCGCTTGCCCTATCCCATTCAGCAGCACGAGACGGTCAAAGTCACCCAGTTGCGCTCGGTGGATGTGGGTCGGCAGTCCGTGGCGGCCTCGACGGGGCTGCGGGATTCGTCCATGCTGACCCAGGACGAGAACATCGTCGATATCCGCTTCACTGTCCAATACACCCTGAAGGACGCACGGGCCTTTTTGTTTGAAAACCGGGGCACCGACGACGCCGTGTCACAGGCCAGTGAGTCTGCGGTGCGTGAGATTGTGGGTCGCAGCAAAGTGGACTCCGTGCTCTACGAGCGCCGGGATGCCATTGCAGCTGACTTGGTCAAGTCGATCCAGGCGCAGCTCGACAAGCTGAATGCGGGTGTGACCATCAAGAACGTCAATCTGAAGAATGTGGAAGTGCCTGAGCAGGTTCAGGCGGCGTTTGACGATGCCTTCAAGGCCGGCGCTGATCGAGACCGCTACAAGAACGAAGGCCAGGCGTACGCCAGCGATGTGATACCTAAAGCGCAAGGTACAGCGGCACGCTTGGCCGAGGAGGCGCAGGGCTACAAGTCTCGCGTGGTGGCCCGTGCAGAGGGCGATGCGCAGCGCTTCTTGTCCGTGTATGCCGAATACCAAAAGGCGCCCGGTGTGATGCGCGACCGCCTCTACATCGACACCATGCGTGAGATCTACAACAACGTCACCAAGGTCATGGTGGACAGCCGCAGTGGTTCCAATCTCTTGTATCTGCCTCTGGACAAGATCATGCAGCAAGCCGGGCAGGGCAGCGTAGGCGGTGCCTCCGCTCCCACGGCGCCCACGGCACCTGTTGCCGCGCCAGCAGCCTCCGCAGAGCCCGCAGCGGCGGACCCGCGCGCCCGTGAAGGTCGCGAAGGCCTCCGCAGTCGCGACCGCGATAGCCGCTGATCCCCCCTGTTGCACACGAGTGACATCATGAATCGCATTGCAATGTTTGCCAGCGCGCTGTTGGCCCTGTTGATGTTGGCGGCTGCCACCCTGTTTGTGGTGGACCAGCGCCAGGTCGCGGTGGTGTATTCCCTGGGTGAAATCAAGGAAGTCATCACCGAGCCTGGCCTGAAGGTCAAGTTGCCTCCGCCCTTCCAAAACGTGGTGTTCCTGGATCGCCGCATCCAGACCCTGGACAGCCCTGAAACCCGTCCCATCTTCACCGCCGAGAAAAAGAGCTTGGTGATTGATTGGCTGGTGAAGTGGCGCATCAAAGAGCCACGTCAGTTCATCCGCAACAACGGTGCCGACATCCGCAATCTGGAGAACCGCCTGAGCCCGGTGGTGCAGGCGGCCTTCAACGAAGAAGTCACCAAGCGCACCGTGGGTGGCGTCTTGGCGACAGAGCGTGAAAAGGTCATGCAGGACGTCCAGGCCCGCCTCGCCGACGAAGCCAAGTCCTTCGGTATCGAGATTCTGGATGTCCGAATCAAGCGGGTCGACTTCGTGGCCAGCATCACCGAGTCTGTCTATCGCCGCATGGAGTCTGAGCGCAAGCAAGTGGCCAACGAGCTGCGCTCCAAAGGTCAAGCCGAGAGCGAAAAGATTCGCGCTGATGCAGACCGTCAGCGCGAAGTGATCGTGGCTGAAGCCTATCGCGATGCGCAAAAGGTCATGGGTGAGGGCGACGCGGAAGCCTCCGCCACTTATGCCGCCGCCTTTGGGCGTGACCCTCAGTTTGCGCAGTTCTACCGCAGCCTTGAGGCCTACCGTGCGACCTGGCGCAACAAGTCTGACGTGATGGTCGTGGAGCCCTCCAGCGACTTCTTCAAGGCCATGCGTGGTGCAGGTGGTGGTGGGGCGGCAGCCGCGCCAGCACCCAAGAAGTGACCCTGCGCCATAGCTCCAGGGGCGAGTGGTGAGTGAGACGCTCTGGAGCGCGCTGGCTCTTGTCTTGGTGTTCGAAGGCTTGATGCCCTTGTTGGCGCCTGGCGCATGGCGTGAAGCCTTTGAAAAGGCGCTGCGGCTGACCGACGGCCAGCTCCGTTTCTTCGGGCTGGCGTGTTTGCTGTTGGGCTTGAGCCTGCTGGCACTCTTGCAAAACTGACAAGGGGCTGGCAGCCTCAGTCCTTGCTGTGGCTTCGCCGCGGCACTCGCTCAGGGCACGAGTACAATGCCGGTTTTAACCCGGTCCAATTTTCATGTCCTCTGCTTGGCTGTTGCCGGAGTACATCGCCGATGTCTTGCCCTCTGAGGCGAGGCGAATCGAAGAGCTAAGGCGTCAATGGTTAGATCTGGCTCGAACCTATGGGTTTGAGTTGGTCATGCCTCCATTGCTGGAGCATCTGGAGTCCTTGCTCTCTGGCACAGGCCGGGAGTTGGATCTCAAGACCTTCAAGTTGGTGGATCAGCTGAGTGGCCGCACACTAGGCCTGCGCGCGGACACCACGCCGCAAGTGGCGCGCATCGATGCGCATTTGCTCAATCGCCAAGGAGTCACGCGGCTTTGCTACTGCGGCCCCGTTCTCCACACCAAGCCACAAGGCCCTCATGCGACGCGCGAGCCCCTTCAGTTTGGCGCCGAGATTTTTGGCCACGCGGGGCTTGAGGCAGACCTCGAAATTCAAGAGCTCGCCTTAGGTGGTCTGCAAGCTGCGGGCGCACAAGCGCTGACCATTGATCTGGGTGATGCCCGGATTGTGCGTGCCGTGTTGGCAGGCCTGCCACTTCCTGCAGAGGCTCTCACCGGTCTGGTATCAGCCTTGACCACCAAGGACCGGAGCTTGGTCAAAGAGCTCTCTGCGGCTTGCCCGCCCGGCACGCGTGACGCCTTGCTGGCCTTGTTGGACCTCTACGGCGGTGCCGAGGTGCTCGATGAGGCTGCACGGGTGCTGCCGGATCGACCGGCGCTGAAGGCGGCGCTGGCCGATTTGCGTTGGATCAGCGGCCATGTGGCGCAGGCCTACCCCGATGTGAGCCTCGGCTTCGATCTCTCCGACATGAGTGGCTATGCGTATTACAGCGGCGTACGCTTTGCGGTCTATGCGCAAGGGGCCGCCAATGCACTGGCGCGAGGTGGCCGCTATGACGAAGTCGGCGCCATTTTCGGTCGCAACCGCCCAGCGGTTGGCTTCAGCCTGGATCTGAAAAATCTGGTGGCCGCTGCTGCCGTGCCGCCCGCACGTGCGGCCATTACCGCACCCTGGGGCGAGGCCGCTGGCCTGCGCGCTGCCGTGCGCGAACTGCGTGCACGAGGCGAGACAGTGTTGTGCATCCTGCCGGGGCATGAGCACGAGGCCCAAGAATTCGACTGCGACCGCGAGTTGGTCGAGGTCAATGGTCAATGGTTGCTGCGTTCGCGCTAAGGCGAGCCGCCAGTTCTTCCGATAACTCTTTTCGTTCATCCCCTCCAAGCCATGCAACAAGGCCTTACTTCTGCTGCTCCTTCTACTCTGCGCGGCCGCAACGTCGTCGTCGTCGGCACCCAATGGGGTGACGAGGGCAAAGGCAAGTTGGTGGATTGGCTGACAGAGAGCGCCCAAGGCGTCGTCCGCTTCCAAGGCGGCCATAACGCGGGCCACACCCTGGTCATCAATGGCGTCAAGACGGCGCTGCATCTGATCCCCAGCGGCATCATGCGTCCCGGCGTCAAGTGCTACATCGGCAACGGCGTGGTCTTGTCGGCTGCCAAGTTGTTTGAGGAAATTGAAGGTCTCGAGAAAGCAGGTGTCGAGGTGCGTTCGCGCCTGCGCATCAGCGAAGCCTGTCCCTTGATCTTGCCCTTCCACGCGGCACTGGATGTGGCCCGCGAGGCAGCCCGTGAACAAGGTGGCACGGAGAAGATCGGCACCACCGGACGCGGCATTGGCCCGGCCTATGAAGACAAGATTGCACGTCGCGCTTTGCGCGTGCAAGACCTGCGCTACCCCGAACGCTTTGCCAACAAGCTCCGCGAACTGCTGGCTCTGCACAACCATGTGTTGACCAGCTTCCTGGGCTCGCGCAACTTCACCTTTGGCGATGCGCTCAAGCCCTACATCGTCAACGGCGAAGTCCAGTTCGACGCCGTCTACGACGAGGCCATGCGCCATGCCAAGCTACTGACACCCATGATGGCCGATGTCTCTTGCGAGCTGAATGAGGCGCACGCTGCAGGGGCCAACCTCTTGTTTGAAGGTGCTCAAGGCACCTTGCTGGATGTCGACCACGGCACCTACCCCTATGTGACCTCCAGCAATTGCGTGGCGGGCAATGCGGCCGCCGGTGCTGGCGTGGGCCCTGGCTTGTTGCACTATGTGCTGGGCATTACCAAAGCTTATTGCACCAGGGTGGGCGGCGGCCCATTCCCGACGGAGCTGGATTGGGAAGTGCCGGGTACCCCGGGCTACCACATGAGCACCGTCGGTGCTGAAAAGGGCGTGACCACCGGGCGCTCGCGCCGCTGCGGCTGGTTTGACGCAGCCCTGCTCAAGCGATCTGCCCAAGTCAATGGCTTGTCGGGCTTGTGCCTGACCAAGCTCGATGTGCTGGATGGCTTGAGCGAGTTGAAGCTCTGCGTGGGTTACACCCTGGATGGCGAAACCATCGACATTCTCCCCATGGGTGCTGACGAGATCTCGCGCTGTGTGCCTGTTTATGAAACCCTGCCAGGCTGGAGTGACAGCACCGTGGGCGTGACCCAGGTTGAGAAGCTGCCTGAAGCGGCTCGGCGCTATCTGAGCCGCATCGAGCAAGTCACGGGCGTGCCGATTCACGTGATTTCAACCAGCCCTGATCGCGATCACACCATCTTGTTGCATCATCCCTTCCAGGCCTGATCAACAAGCTTTTCCTCCTCATTTCATCCAACACCCACTGCTGGAGCCCCTATGCTCACTGACGACGGCAAGCATCTCTATGTCTCTTGGGACGAATACCACCTGTTGATCGAGCGCTTGGCGCTGAAGGTGCACGCCTCTGGCTGGGAGTTCGATCAGATTTTGTGCCTGGCCCGTGGTGGGATGCGCCCTGGAGATGTCTTGTCGCGTGTCTTTGACAAGCCGCTGGCCATCATGTCGACCAGCTCTTACAGGGCAGAGGCCGGTACCATTCAAGGTCGCTTGGACATGGCCAAGTACATCACCATGCCCAAGGGTGAGTTGGCGGGCCGCGTGCTGCTGGTGGACGACTTGGCCGATTCTGGCGTGACGCTCAAAGCGGTGGTGGAGCGCCTGCGTGGGGTGCCTTCAATCAGCGAGTTGCGTTCGGCCGTGATCTGGTCGAAGGCGGTATCCAGCTATACCCCGGACTACTACGTCGAAATGCTGGCCACCAGCCCTTGGATTCACCAGCCCTTTGAAGAGTATGACGACCTGCGTCCTGATGGCTTGGCCAAGAAGTTTGCTGTGTGAAACTCTTCGCGCTTGAGTGAGCCTACAAGACTTGAGCTTTATGTCGGCGCCTGCCGGTTTGGCCGTGTTTGCGGCGGGGCAGTGCATGGTGCCGAACGACAAAACGCCGTCACGAGACGGCGTTTTTTTTGGCGCGCTCAACCTGCTGGGCTACATGCCACGCAAAGAGACGGCGCAATGCAAAAGGGCCGACGTTTTCACGTCGGCCCTGTCACAATCTTTGGTGCCCAGGAGAGGACTCGAACCTCCACGGAGTTACCCGCTAGTACCTGAAACTAGTGCGTCTACCAATTCCGCCACCTGGGCTTTTTGTCTTGCAGCACATTTGTTTGATGTGCTGCTCAACGAAAGATAGGACTATATCATCAAAACAAAACACAGTGCAAGTGGGGCTGCAAAAAATTTGGCCTTGCTGAGCGAATTTGAAGGCGTGGTCATGGGCCACAGGGATGGCCACGGCTTCGTGAAGCGTGACGATGGTGAGCCAGACGTCTACGTGTCTCCAGACGAGATGCGCGCCGTGCTGCACAAAGATCTGGTGCGGGCTCGTATTGTTCGTTACGACCGCAAAGGCCGGCCCGAATGCCGCATCTTGGAGATCGTGGAGCGTCGCAAGACCCCCATCATTGGGCGATTGCTGCAAGAGAACGGGGTCTGGCTGGTGGCGCCTGAAGATCGACGTTACGGTCAAGACGTTCTCATTCCCAAGAATGCGATTGCCCAGGCACAAGCCGGGCAGGTGGTGGTGGTCGAGCTGACCGAGGCCCCGTCCATGCATTCTCAGCCCGTGGGTCGCGTCAAAGAAGTCTTGGGTGACATCGATGACCCGGGCATGGAGATCGAGATTGCGGTGCGTAAGTACGAGGTGCCGCACCTGTTTTCCAAGGAGACCCTGGCCCAAGCGGAGGCCCTGCCAGACCGAGTCCGTGCGGCGGATATGAAGCAGCGGGTGGACCTGCGCGATGTGCCGCTGGTGACCATCGATGGTGAGGACGCACGCGACTTTGACGACGCGGTCTATTGCGAACCCTACGCGGCCGGGCGTGGCCGCAATGCCGTCAAGGGCTGGCGCTTGCTGGTGGCGATTGCCGACGTGAGCCACTATGTCACCCCGGGCTCTGCCATTGACGATGACGCCGTTGAGCGCGCCACGTCGGTGTACTTTCCGCGCCGGGTCATTCCCATGCTGCCGGAAAAGCTTTCCAACGGCCTGTGTTCGCTCAACCCGGAGGTCGACCGCTTGACGCTGGTGTGCGACATGCTGGTGGATGAGACGGGGGAGGTCCAGGCCTATCAGTTCTATCCGGCGGTGATCTCCTCCCATGCTCGGCTGACCTACACCGAGGTCGCCGCCGCACTCGCTAACACGCGTGGGCCCGAGGCTGCCAAGCGCCAAGCCCTATTGCCGCATTTGCTGCATTTGCATGAGGTCTATCGGGCCTTGTTGAAGGCACGCGGGCGGCGCGGTGCGGTCGACTTCGATACTCCGGAGACCCAGATCATCTGTGATGACAACGGTCGCATTGAGCGCATCGTGCCGCGCCTGCGCAATGACGCTCATCGCCTGATCGAAGAGGCGATGTTGGCGGCCAACGTCTGTGCCGCAGAGTTCATCGCACAGGCTGAGCACCCGGGCCTCTATCGTGTTCACGAGGGGCCAACCCCCGAGAAGCGATTGACGCTGCAAAACTACCTCAAGGCCCTGGGGCTGGGCTTGAGTGTCAGCGACGATCCCAAGCCCGCGGAATTCCAGGCCATCGCGCAGGCGACCAAAGACAGGCCGGATCACCAACAAATCCACACCATGCTGCTGCGCTCCATGCAGCAGGCCATCTACACGCCGCTCAACAGCGGCCACTTTGGCTTGGCCTACTCGGCCTACACCCATTTCACCAGCCCCATTCGCCGCTACCCCGACCTCCTGGTCCACCGGGTCATCAAGGCCATCTTGCTGGGCAAACGCTATCGCTTGGAGTCTGGCGAGTTGGCCGCTGCGCCCAAAGGCAAAGCCCGCGCCGGTAAAGCGCAGGCCGCCGAGCTCAGCCATTGGGAGGCCGCTGGCTTGCAGTGCAGCACCCATGAGCGCCGCGCCGATGAGGCCTCACGAGATGTTGAGGCTTGGCTGAAGTGCCGCTACATGCGCGAGCGCTTGGGCGAGGAATTTGTCGGCACGGTCAGTGCGGTCACCAGCTTCGGCTTGTTCGTGACCCTCGAGAGCTTGTTCGTGGAGGGCTTGGTCCACATCACCGAGCTGGGCGGTGAGTACTACCGCTTTGATGAACTGCGGCAAGAGCTGCGCGGCGAACGCTCTGGCATGCGCTATGTCGTGGGCACCAAAGTGCGCGTTCAGGTCAGCCGGGTGGACTTGGACGGGCGCCGCATCGACTTCCGCTTGGTGCGGGAGGGCGAGGCCGAGCGTTTGCTCTCCAAGGGGCGCCCTGCTGCAGCAAGCGGCAAAAAGCCGAGCTCGGCGGTGGAATCACTGGCGGCGGTGGAGGACGCGGATCGAGCGATGAGGCGATCGACCAAAGCACTGGCCAAGGCTGGGCGCAGCAGCGGTAAACCCAGCGCCGCCAGCGCGTCGAGATCGTCATCACCGGCCAAGAAAGGTGGCCGCGATGCTAAAGGCGCGTCTAAGGCGGGTTCACGGGCGCGTCGCTGAGAGCGCGTCGACGGCCCGGGCCATTGCGTCGGGCAGTTGGCTCGCCAGCAAGGGCAGGGCAGATGAGCCGCGAGCGCTGGCTTCGTCGGCTAACTCTGCGGCACACCCATGCAGCCACACCACTGCAGCGGCCAAGTCGCTCAGATGTTCTGGCGCTGTGTCGGGCCGTTGAGACCACAGCCCGCCCAACCAGCCTGCGAGCACATCACCACTGCCGGGCGTGGACAGGCGCGCATTGCCACTGCAGTTGACCCAGGGCAGGTGGCCGACTTGCGCCACCACCGTGCCTGAGCCCTTGAGCACCACACAGGCCTGGGTTTGCGCTGCCAGGTGCTGGGCACTGTGCAGCCTTTGGTGCTGGATGTGTGCGGTGTCGCTGTGGGCCAATCGTGCGGCCTCCAAGGGGTGGGGCGTCAGGAGGGTGAGTTGTTGTCGCCCGGCGCGCTGCGACAGCGCCCGGCTCAAAGCGGGGTCAGCGCTGAGGGCGTTGAGTGCGTCGGCATCCAGCACCAAGCGCGGTGCACGCTGCAGCAACTCGGGGAGCACACGGGCCACCGCATTGCCGCCACCGCAACCGCACACCACGGTGGCGCGCTCCACAACGCCTGGGTTGAGCAGCTCGCTGATGCTCCGCCACATCAGCTCGGGGCGCGCGGCCCACTCGCGCTGGCCAGACAAGGGGGCCACCAACACGCGGCCGGCCCCGGCCTGAAGGGCTGCACTGGCCGCCAGCGTGGCCGCACCCTCCATGCCTGTGGCGCCACCCACCACCCAGACATCCCCAAAGCTGCCTTTGTGGCTTTGATGAGGGCGAGCAGCTTGAAGGCTGCGGGCGAGTGCGCGACTGGTCAGGCTGGCCGTGGCACCAGCGGCAGGCGGGAGCGGGTGGGCAGAAGTGGCTAGGCCATCGAACCAAATCTCTCCGCTGTGTTGCCGGCCGCTGTGGGTGAACAAGCCCGGCTTAAGGGTGAGCAGGCTCAGCGTGGCATGCGCCTCTATGGCTTGCGCACCGAGGAGCGTGCCGTGGTCACTGCACAGGCCGGTCGGCACATCGATGGCCAAGAGCAGGCCCTGCTTGCGCCACGCGTTGAGCGCAGCGATCCAGCCCCGCAGTCGCTCGTCAGGGGCCCGGTGGTGGCCCAAGCCCAGCAGCGCATCCACCACCACATCGGGTTTGACGTCCGTGGTATCGGGCCGGGGCAACAAGGCCACACCTTCCTGGATCTGAACGCCTGACTTGCAGGCCGATGCGAAAGCTGTCTGCGCATCAGGGGGCAGATCCTTGGCGTGGCCCCACAAAAAGGCGGTGACCTGACAGCCTGCCATGGCCCAATGGGCGGCGGCCGCCAGTCCGTCGCCGCCGTTGTGGCCCGGGCCGACGGCCACCCAGATGTGTCGAGCATGCGGCGCGAGGGCGCGCGTCCAGCGTGCCACAGCCAAACCGGCTCTCGCCATCAGGGTGTAGGGCGGGTGGGCTGCCAAGGCTTGAGCTTCCAGGGCACGCGAGGCGGCGGTGTCGTGCAGCCAAAGTGCCCCGGCAGGGGTCAGCTCCGAAAACGGCACCAGGCGCAGTGAGGGCATGAGGTGAGCGTTGACGCTGTCGATGAAAGTGCGGGTCTTCTGGGAGGGGGCCCCAGAACGCGGTCAGCGGAATCTATCCGTCGAGAACGCGGCGGCCTCCGGCCCCACACTGTGGCCCGAGATCTGGGCTGCCAGCATCTTGGCCCCGCCTAGGCCCAATGTCCAGCCCAAATTGCCGTGGCCCAGATTCAGCCAGATGCCCGGTTTGGCGCTGGGGCCAATCACCGGCAAGCTGTCCGGCAAGCAAGGTCTTGCGCCATGCCACTCTTGCGCCTTCGAGGTGCGAGCCACGCCTTCAAACCACAGGTCGAGCACGCGATAGAGGCGCTTGAGCTCGCGGGCCTCAGCGTGCTTGAGTTGGCCGCCGCGGCGCAGCCCGCCGCTGACGCGAATGCGATCGCCCAGACGGCTGATGGAGACCTGCTGGCCCAGGTCCACCAAAGCGGCGCGTGGGCCTGGGTCGGGCATGGCCTCGAACAGGGGCAGGGGGGCGGTCACGGAATGGCCATGAATGGGCAACAGGGGCAGATTCAGCCCCAGTGACTGCAACAGCTTGGGCGACCCCAGGCCGGTGCACAGCACCACCGCATCCGCTTTCAAGGTGTCGGTCGCCGCTTGGGAGGACTCTGCCGGCAATTCTTTGCCCAACTGCGGTGCTTGGCTTTCATCGCGCAGCAAGACGGTGAGCGGTGGGCCGCTTTGAACATCGACCACCGAATGCTCGAAGCGGAAGACGGCCCCCATGCGCTGAGCATCAGCCTTGAGCAAATGCGCCACCTGCCTGCTGTTGGCGACCGCATCGCCGGGCAAGTGCACGGCTGCTTGCAGCCCCGCCTTCGGGTTGAGGCCGGGCTCTATCTCTAGCGCTTCGTCCAGGGAGAGCCAGCGCGCCCCTTCGCCCGCTTCTGTCAGGCGGTCGCACACTGTTTTGGCGGTAGCGGCTTCGCGCTTGCTGCGCAGCAGCACCATGCAGCCTTGGCGCTGTTCGTGGCCAAGGTCCAGGCTCAGGCTCAAGCCCTGGAGCTCTTCCAGGGTTTGTAAAGCCAGCGCTCTGACATGCGGGCGTCGGGCCGATTCCAGGTGTGGCCTCTGGGCGAGCCAGGCTCGCCACCACCAGCCCATCATGCTGGGGTGGCGCAGGCTGCGGGCCAGGGTGTTGAGGGTCTGGCCTGCCCGGCTGCGTTGGGGCTCTAGCAAGGCGTCCGCGCCCCAGCCGGCGACCAATGCGGGTGAAAGCAGACCCGCATTCGCAAAGCTGCCCTCAGTGGCGACGCTGCCGCGGCGCTCGATCACGGTCACCTCATGCCCGGCGCGCGCCAGGGCATGCGCGCTCGCCACGCCGACAATACCGGCGCCAATCACTGCAATTCGCATGGCGTCAGTCTCTCAGAGGCTCTGCCGTCAAGCGCGCCAAAGGCGCCGCATTCGGGCGGTGAGGAGCCAGTGTGGCAACAAGGGGGGCGCTCAGGCAAGCAGCGACGGTTCGGAGGGGCACAGCGACACAAAGGCGCGCAGAGGCGCTTCACAAAAGGAGGGGGAGGGCGGCGTGGGCGTCGATCATAGGGGCTCGGGCGCCCATTTGCGGCAAGCCAGGGGGGGCTCTTTTGCTGAATTGTCGCCCCCGCGCCACCCTGCTGCCTTGCCTAGGCCGTCGAGGGGGCTCAAAGCAAGGGTGACTTACTGCTACAATCCGCAGGCTTTGCTGAATGAGCTTGACCTTTGTGAGGGTTAAGTGCTCGGCAAAGCAAACGGTGCAGCTTGGCGCTGGCGCTCTGGTGACAGAGCGAGTGCTTCAAGCGCATCCCACTCGCGAACCCGGCTCAAAAGGTGTTGTGTCGTGTGCTGGAACATCCAGCATGCACGCAATAAAGGCCGGCGTTCTAGACCTAACCTTCGGAGAAATTATGTCCGTTTCAATGCGTGAAATGCTGGAAGCCGGTGTCCACTTTGGCCACCAAACCCGCTTCTGGAACCCCAAGATGGCCCCGTACATCTACGGCCATCGCAACAAGATCCACATCATCAACTTGGAGAAGACTCTCCCCAAGTTTGAAGAAGCCCTGAAGTTCGTGCGCCAACTGTCGGCCAAGCGCGGCTCCATCCTGATGGTGGGCACCAAGCGTCAAGCTCGTGACTTCGTCGCCCTGGAAGCCCAGCGCGCTGGCATGCCTTATGTGGACCAGCGCTGGCTGGGCGGCATGCTGACCAACTTCAAGACGGTCAAGGGCTCCTTGAAGAAGCTCAAGGACATGCAAGCCCAGAAGGATGCCGGCGCTGAGCTGCGCATCAAGAAGGAAGCGCTGCTGTTCGATCGCGAGTTGGCCAAGCTGGAAAAAGACATCGGCGGCATCCAAGACATGGCTGCTCTGCCTGATGCGCTGTTCGTGATCGACGTCGGCTACCACAAGATCGCTGTGGCTGAAGCTCGCAAGCTGGGCATTCCCGTCATCGGCGTGGTCGACACCAACCACTCGCCCGAAGGCGTGGACTACATCATCCCTGGCAACGACGACTCGGCCAAGGCCGTTGCGCTGTACGCCAAGGCTGTCGCTGACGCCGTCCTCGAAGGCAAGGCTAACGCGACCACCGAGTTGGTCCAAGCTGTTGCCGCTGAAGGCGACGAGTTCGTTGAAGTCAACGAGCAAGCCTGAGCCTCGCGCGCTTGAGCGCCAGTGAACGAGGGGCTTTAAGGCCCCTTTTTCACAGCTTTGAGAAGTTCATTCATCAATCCGAGCTAGGCCGCCACAGTGTGGGGCAGGCTCGATAGAACCGGAGAATACACATGGCAGCGATTACCGCCAGCATGGTCGCAGAACTGCGCGCCAAGACCGACGCCCCGATGATGGAGTGCAAGAAAGCACTGACGGAAGCTGAGGGCGACATGGCCCGCGCTGAAGAAATCTTGCGCGTCAAGCTGGGCTCCAAGGCCGGCAAGGCTGCTTCGCGCGTGACGGCAGAAGGCGTGATCGCCGCTTCCGTGTCGGGCACCACCGGCGCCATGATCGAAGTCAACTGCGAAACCGACTTCGTCACCAAGAACGACTCCTTCCTGGCCTTCTCTAAGGCGCTGGCTGAATTGGTGGCTGCACACGGCCCGGCCGATGTGGCTGCGCTGTCGGCCCTGCCGTTGAGCCAAGACGGCTTCGGCCCCACCGTGGAAGACGTGCGCAAGGGCCTGATCGGCAAGATCGGCGAGAACATGTCCGTCCGTCGCTTCCAGCGTTGGACCAACGGCGGCAACTTGGCCAGCTATCTGCACGGCACCCGCATCGGCGTGGTGGTGGAATACACCGGCTCTGACGTGGCTGCCAAGGATGTGGCCATGCACGTGGCCGCGATGAAGCCTGTGTCGCTGTCGCAGTCTGACGTGCCGGCTGATCTGGTCGAGAAAGAGCGCAAGATTGCCGCTGAGAAGGCTGCTGAGTCCGGTAAGCCTGCCGACATCGTCGCCAAGATGGTCGACGGTGCCGTTCAGAAGTACCTGAAGGAAGTCTCTCTGTCCAACCAAGTGTTTGTGAAGGCCGCTGACGGCAAGCAAACCGTGGAGCAGATGCTCAAGGCTGCCAACACCACCGTCAAGGGTTTCACCCTGTACGTGGTGGGTGAAGGCATTGAGAAGAAGGTGGACGACTTCGCCGCTGAAGTGGCCGCTCAGGTCGCCGCTGCCAAGGGCCAATAAGCCCTCGCACTGTATGCGTTGGCACCTGCACACGGGGTGCCACGCGTACACTGCCATTGAACCGCCAGATCCCACTTCGCAAAGGTCCACCGCATGCCAGCGTACAAGCGCATCCTCCTGAAATTGTCCGGTGAAGCCCTGATGGGCGATGATGCCTACGGCATCAACCGAGCCACCATCGTCCGCATGGTGCGCGAAGTGCAGGAAGTGACTCAGCTGGGTTGTGAAGTGGCGGTGGTGATCGGTGGTGGCAACATTTTCCGTGGCGTGGCCGGTGGGTCGGTCGGCATGGACCGAGCCACAGCCGACTACATGGGCATGCTGGCCACGGTGATGAACTCCCTGGCCCTGGCAGACACCATGCGCCAAGAAGGCATGACGGCGCGCGTCATGTCGGCCATTGCCATTGACCAGGTGGTCGAGCCCTATGTGCGACCCAAGGCCTTGCAGTACCTCGAAGAGGGCAAGGTCGTGGTGTTTGCAGCCGGCACGGGCAACCCCTTCTTCACCACTGACACGGCGGCTGCGCTGCGCGGCGCTGAGATCGGTGCACAGGTGGTCTTGAAGGCCACCAAGGTGGACGGCGTCTACACGGCGGACCCCAAGAAGGACGCGGCCGCGACCCGCTACACCAACATCTCGTTTGATGAGGCCATTGCAAAGAACCTGCAGGTGCTGGATGCCACGGCCTTTGCCTTGTGCCGCGACCAAAAGTTGCCCATCAAGGTGTTCTCCATCTTCAAGCCCGGCGCGCTCAAGCGTGTGGTGATGGGCGAAGACGAAGGCACTTTGGTGCATGTCTGAGGAGCTGATGCATGACGACGATTGCTGACATCAAAAAGAACGCTGAAGCCAAGATGGCCAAGTCCATCGAAGCTTTCAAGAACGAGTTGCACAAGATCCGTACCGGCCGTGCCCACCCCGGCATCTTGGATCAAGTGCAGGTGGATTACTACGGCTCTTTGGTGCCCATCAGCCAAGTGGCTAACGTCAGCCTCATGGATGCGCGCACCATCAGTGTTCAGCCCTGGGAAAAGGGCATGGGCGCCAAGATTGAGAAGGCCATTCGCGAGTCCGACTTGGGCTTGAACCCCTCCGCCCAAGGTGACTTGCTGCGCGTGCCTATGCCCGCGCTGACCGAAGAGCGCCGCAAAGAGCTGACCAAAGTGGTCCGCAATGCGGGTGAAGACGCCAAAGTGGCCGTCCGCAACCTGCGCCGCGATGCCAACGAACAAGTCAAGAAGCTGGTCAAAGACAAGCTGGCCACGGAAGACGACGAGCGTCGCACCCATGACGACGTGCAAAAGCTGACCGATCGCGTGATCAGCGAGATCGACAGGCTGGTGGCAGGCAAGGAAGCCGAGATTCTGGCGGTCTGACGCCTGTGATGTCTTTCTTTTCTGGCAGCTCCACACCGGCTGCGCCCGCCTCTGCGGGCGCAGAGGTGCCGCGGCATGTGGCCATCGTGATGGACGGCAACGGCCGCTGGGCCCGCAAGCGCTTCATGCCGCGGGTCTTCGGTCACAAGGCCGGCATGGAAACGGTGATGAATGTCATCGCCGACTGCCAGCGCCGTGGCATCAGCTTCCTGACGCTCTACGCGTTTTCGTCTGAGAACTGGAAGCGCCCCGAAGAGGAAGTCTCGGGCCTGATGAACCTGGTGCTGGTGGGTGTCTCCAAGTACCTGATGCGCTTGGCCGAGCAAGGCGTGCGTATCAAGGTGATGGGTGAGCGCTCTGCGGTATCACCCAAGGTCCGCGAGGCCTGGAACGAGGCCGAGCGCGTCACGGCCAACAACACCGGCCTGACCTTGACGGTGGCCTTCAACTACGGTGGGCGCTGGGACGTGGTTCAGGCCTGCCGCCAAGCCATGGCTGATGGCTTGACGGCAGATCAGCTCACCGAAGAGGCGCTCTCTGCCCGCATGGCCCTGAGCCATGCCCCTGACCCCGATCTGTTCATCCGCACTGGCGGCGAGATTCGTATCAGCAACTTCTTGCTGTGGCAGATCGCTTACGCTGAGTTCCACTTCACAGATTGTCTCTGGCCCGATTTCGATGTGGCGGAGATGGACAAGGCCTTGGCGGCCTTTGCGCGCCGTGACCGGCGCTTTGGTGGCGTCAAAACCGAGGCTTCCGGGCCCGCGGTCTAACTTGGGTTCACCCCATGCTCTTGCCTAGAATTTTGACGGCGCTGGTGTTGCTGGCAGCGCTGCTGCCGGCGCTCATCACGGGCAATGCCATGCCCTTTTTGGCCATCACCTTGATCATGATTGCCGCCGCAGGCTGGGAGTGGGGGCGCCTGAACGGACTGACATTGGTGCCAGCCTTGGGCATTGGGGGTGTGGTCTTTTTGGCCTGCGTGATGCTGTGGGATACCGGGTGGGTCGGCCATGTGCCGGCTTGGCTCTGGTGGTTGACCACCGGCTGTTGGGTGCTCGGTGGGGCGCTGGCCCTCAAAGCGGGGCCGCAAGGCTGGCCGCGCCTGTCTCAGGCCTTGCGCCTGCTGTTGGGCACGTTCATTTTGGTGGTGGCTTGGCTGGCTTTGGCCAGTGCCAAGTTGCGCGGCCTCGATTTCATTTTGTCGGCGCTGTGCGTGGTCTGGATGGCGGATATCGCGGCTTACGCAGCCGGCCGCCTGTTTGGGCGCCGCAAGCTCGCGCCGGCAATCAGCCCTGGCAAGAGCTGGGAAGGTGTGATGGGTGGCGTGGCCGGTGTGTTGGTGCTGGCATGGGGCTGGCTCCATGTCGAGGCAGCCATTTTTGGCCAAACCACCAGCGTTTTTGCCGTGCTCTGGGGTCGCCTGGGTACAGTGGGCTTTTTGGTCTCCCTCATCTTCTTGTGCATGTTGAGTGTGATGGGAGACTTGGTGGAGTCCTTGGTCAAGCGCGCGGTGGGGGCCAAAGATTCCAGCGCCTTGTTGCCGGGGCACGGGGGTGTGCTGGATCGGGTGGACGCACTCTTGCCAGTTCTGCCTGCCGTGATGGCTTTGGCGTCTCTGGCCGCTGCTTCTTGAGGTGATGATGAGCCAACGGCAATCCCTGTGCATTTTGGGCTCAACAGGCTCGGTGGGCTCCAACACCCTAGACGTTGTTGCGCGTCACCCAGACCGCTACGAAGTCTTCGCCCTGACGGGGGCTCAGCGGGTGGATGAACTGGCTGCGCAATGCCTGCAGTGGCGCCCCCGTTTTGCCGCCATGGTGCAGCCGGATGCGGCGCTTGCCCTGGCGCAGCGCCTCAAGGCAGAAGGCTGCCCCACGGAGGTGTTGTCCGGCGCCCAGGCCTTGAATGATTTGGCGGCCCACCCGGAGGTGACCACTGTGATGGCGTCCATTGTGGGCGCCGCTGGTTTGGCCCCCTGCATCGCCGCGGCCCGGGCCGGCAAGCGCCTGCTGCTGGCCAACAAAGAAGCCTTGGTGGTGGGCGGTGCGCTGTTCATGCGGGCGGTCGAGGAAGGGGGCGCCACCTTGCTGCCCATCGACAGCGAGCACTCCGCCATCTTCCAGTGCCTGCCCGAAGATCGTCAGACTTGGCGGGCTCGCATCGACCACATTGTTCTCACTGCCTCGGGCGGCCCCTTCCGCCAACGTGATCCGGCCACCCTGGCGGACATCACACCCGAGCAGGCCTGTGCCCATCCCAACTGGGTGATGGGCCGCAAGATCTCGGTCGATTCCGCCACCATGATGAACAAGGCCTTGGAGGTCATTGAGGCGCGTTGGCTGTTTGGCCTCACGCCCGAGCAGATCAAGGTGGTGATTCATCCGCAGAGCATCATCCACTCCATGGTGGTCTGCAAAGACAACTCGGTGCTGGCGCAATTGGGCACGCCCGATATGCGCGTGCCCATTGCCTATGGCTTGTCCTTCCCGGAGCGCATCGAGTCTGGTGCCAGCGCTTTGGACTTCCTCAGCCTCAAGGCACTGACCTTTGAAGCGCCAGAGCGCTCGCGCTTCCCCGGCTTCTTTCTGGCCTGGGACGCGCTGCGTGGGCCTGAGGGCAGCACCACCGTCCTGAACGCCGCTAACGAAGAAGCGGTGGCCGCGTTCCTGGACCGCCAGATCCGTTTCGATGCCATTCACCGGGTCAATGCCGATGTGCTGGCCGCCGTGCTGCCCCAAGCCCAGGAGTCCCAAAGCATCGACGGTCTGCTGAGCCTAGATCAGCGTGCCCGTCAGGCGGCCAAGTCCTTGATGGCAACGCTGTCCAAACCCTGAGAGGCCGAAGTCTCTCCATCATGCTCAACAACTTTTTCTTCAGCACCTTCGGCTTCATCATCACGCTGGGCCTGCTGGTCATCGTGCATGAATGGGGCCACTACCAGGTGGCGCGCTGGTGTGGTGTGCGGGTGTTGCGCTTCTCGGTGGGCTTTGGCTCGGTGCTCTGGCGTCGGCAGCGCCACCCGGGCGCCACGGAGTTCACGCTGTCAGCACTCCCTTTGGGGGGCTATGTCCGCTTTCTAGACAGCCGGGAGGGCGTGGTCTTGCCCTCCGAGCGAGCCTTCACCTTCGATGCCAAGCCGTTGCGCCAGCGCGCGGCCATTGTGGCTGCGGGGCCGTTGCTGAACCTGCTCTTGGCCGTGTTGCTGTTCACGCTGGTGGCCTGGACCGGCAAGAAAGAGCCTGAAGCCGTGTTGGCCACACCGCCTGCGGCCAGCTTGGCGGCGCAGGCCGGGTTGAGGGCTGGAGACCGTGTGCTGGCCACGCGCAGCACCGAGGCGTCGGAGTGGCGTGATGTGATCAGCTTTGCGGATCTGTTCCAGTCTTTGGATCAAGCCGCCGGTCAAGGGCAGTCTTTACATCTCTTGGTGGGTAAAGAAGAGGGTCGCAAACGCCAAGAAGTGTTGCTGGAGTTGTCGCACTTGGGTGAAGGCGCACAGCTCGACCTGAAGACCATCACCCGTATAGGCTTGCGAGGCGGTTATGCCGAGCCTGTGATGGGCGAGGTCAAAGCCGGTGGTGCGGCCTCTGCGGCGGGTCTGCAGAAGGGCGATCGAGTGCTCTTGGTGGACGAGCAAGTGGTGCTGGATGCGGCCTGGCTGCGAGACCGCATTCGGGCTCATGTCGATGCGCCGGCCCCGATGCACTGGACCATTGAGCGTGCAGGTCAGCGCATGACACTGCAGGTGTCCCCCAAGGTCTCGACAGAGGGAGAGGCACGATTCGGCCGGGTCGAAGCGTTCATTGGCTCGCCCCCTCCGATGATCGAGGTGAGCTATGGCTTGATCGAGGGCTTGGAGCGCGGCGTCACGCGAACCATCGAGATGTCGACCTTCAGTCTGAAGATGCTGTGGCGCATGTTGACCGGTGAAGCATCGCTCAAGAACCTGAGCGGTCCGCTGTCCATTGCGGAAGGCGCGGGGCAATCGGTGCAGCGCGGGCTGTCAGATTACCTAGAGTTTCTGGCCCTTGTCAGTTTGAGTCTGGGTGTGTTGAACCTGCTGCCGCTGCCCATGCTCGATGGGGGGCACCTGATGTATTATCTTTTCGAAGGGCTGACCGGGCGACCGGTCTCCGATGTTTGGCTCAAGTGGCTGCAACGCGGTGGAGCGTTGGCCCTGTTGCTGATGATGACCATCGCCCTCTCCAACGACCTGGTGCGCCTTTTTGGCCTGCCCTGAACACACCCCTGTGATGCCCTCTTTCTTCAACCCGAATTCTTTGCGCCCCATTCCTGCCTTGGTGGCTTTGGTGTGCGCAGCCCAGGCCTTGCCTGCATTGGCTGCTGAGCCCTTTCAGATCCGGGATATCCGCATTGAAGGCCTGCAGCGCGGCGACCCTGGCAGCGTGTTTGGAGCCTTGCCCTTCCGCGTGGGCGATACCTACACCGACGACAAAGGGGCTGCTGCGCTGCGGGCCTTGTTTGCGACGGGCCTGTTCAAAGACGTTCGTCTGGACATCGATGACAAAGTCGTCGTCGTCGTCGTCGATGAGCGCTCCATCGTGGCGTCGGTCAACTTCGTCGGCTTGCGCGAGTTTGACAAAGACCAGTTGGTCAAAGCCCTGAAAGAAAATGGCGTGGGCGAAGGCCTGCCGTTTGACAAAGCGGTGGTGGACCGAGCTGAGCAAGAAATCAAGCGCCAATACCTCTCCAAGAGCTTGTATGGCGCGGAAGTCGTGACCACGGCCACACCGATCGAGCGTAACCGTGTCGACGTGACCTTCACCGTGGTCGAAGGCGATGTCGCCAAGATCAAGGAGATTCGAATCCTGGGGGCCAAGGCCTTTTCGGAGTCCACACTGCTGGGCGAATTGGACCTGACCGTCGGTGGGTGGCTGACTTGGTATACCAAGACTGATCGATACGCCCGCTCCAAGCTCAATGCTGACCTTGAAAAGCTGCGCTCCTACTATCTGAACCGCGGCTATTTGGAGTTTGATGTCAAGTCGACCCAGGTCACCATTTCGCCCGACAAGCAGGACATCAGCATCAACATCACCATCGATGAAGGCCAGCCTTACGTGGTGACTTCGGTGCGCCTGGAAGGGGACTATCTCGGGCGCGAGCAAGACTTCCGACAGCGCGTGCTGGTTCAGCCGGGTCAAGCCTATCGTGGTGACGACGTCACTGCCACACAACGGCAGTTCACGGACCATTACGGTACCTACGGCTATGCCTTTGCGCGGGTCGAGCCGCGTACCGAAATCGACCGCAAAACTGGCCAAGTCGCCGTTGTGCTGCAGGGTGTGCCGGGCCAGCGCGTCAACGTGCGGCGCATCAGCGTGGCGGGCAATACCGTGACGCGTGATGAAGTGATTCGCCGCGAGTTCCGCCAGTTGGAGTCTTCTTGGTATGACGGCGCCAAGATCAAGCTCTCGCGCGACCGTGTCGAGCGCCTGGGCTTTTTCAATGAGGTCACGGTCGACACCAACGAAGTCCCGGGCGCACCGGACCAAGTGGATCTGGCCTTCAACGTCACCGAGAAGGCCACTGGCAGCTTGTTGCTGGCCGCGGGCTACTCCCAAACCGACAAGCTGACCATCAGCGTCTCGGTCCAAAAAGAGAACATCTTTGGGTCGGGCAATCGTTTGGGGCTGGATGTCAACACGGGCAAGACCAGCCGCAATTTGGTGGTGAGCACCACCGATCCTTACTTCACCGATGACGGTGTCTCCCGCACGCTTGACCTCTACTACAAGACGTCTCGGCCCTTGAACAGTCTGGCTGAAGAGTTCCAGTTGGCCACTGCTGGCACGGCGATCCGTTTTGGTGTGCCGTTCACCGAGTACGACACGGTCTTCATGGGCATTGGCGCTGAGCAGAACATCATCGGCACGGCTTCGGGTCTGCCTCAGAGCTATGTCTTGCACCGCAACCAATACGGCAGCCATAGCCTGTCGATTCCCTTGACCGTCGGCTGGGCGCGTGACGAGCGAGACAATCCCATCACGCCAACGCGGGGCTCCTACAAGCGACTCAACTTGGACATGAGCTTGTTGGGTGATTTGCGCTATGCGCGCCTGAACGCACAGTACCAACAGTACATTGGCCTGCCCTGGAAGCTCACGTTGGGCCTCAACGGCGAAGTCGGTTTGGGTTACGGCATCATGGGTCGCAGTTACCCGACCTTCAAGAACTTCACCGGGGGCGGCTTGGGCTCCGTCCGTGTGTTCGAGCAAGGCTCCTTCGGCGGCGTGGACATCACGGGCGCCTATGACGGTGGCTCTCGCAAGCTGAATTTGAACGCCGAGCTTTACGTGCCTGTGCCCGGCAGCGGTAACGATAAGTCGCTACGCATTTTCGGCTTTGCCGATGCCGGCAACGTCTGGCGTACTCAAAACAATCTGGGTGCCCAAACTCTGAACAACGAAGAGCGCGGTCAAACCAATTCATTGAGTGATTTGCGCGCCTCAGCGGGTATTGGCTTGAGCTGGATCTCGCCCGTCGGGCCGCTCAAACTCAGCTACGGCACCCCATTGCGCTCGTTCAAGGGCGATAAAATTCAACGCTTCCAGTTTCAAATCGGATCGGCATTCTGACGATGAGCTCGCTTTTCAAAACTATCGCGCAGACCCTGGCCCTCACCGCGGCCCTGGGTGCCACTGGCACGGCGTCGGCGCAGGAACTGAAGATTGGCTATGTCAATGGCGAGCGCGTGCTGCGTGAAGCAGCACCTGCCAAGGCGGCTCAAGCCAAGCTCGAGGCCGAGTTCAAGAAGCGCGAAACCGAGCTGAACGACACCGGTAATCGCCTGCGTCAATCGATGGAGAAGCTTGAAAAAGAAGCGCCCACCATCTCCGAGGCCGAGCGGACTCGTCGCCAGCGTGAGTTGTCGGAACAGGAACGTGATTTCCAGCGCAAGCGCCGCGAACTGCTGGAAGACCTGAACCAGCGCAAGAGCGAAGAGTTGGCAGCCGTCAGCGAGCGCGCCAGCAAGGTCATCAAGCAGATTTTCGACCAAGAAAAATACGATCTCATCATCACCGAGGCCGCGTTCTTCAGCCCCCGCGTTGACATCACCAAGCGCGTGATCGACGCCCTGAACGCAGGCAAGTGAGCGGCCTCCCTCATGCTGCAGCCGGCGCGGCGGTGCACGCCTCTGTGGCCGATGTGGCTGCAGCTTTGGGCGGCGAGGTGCTGGGTGACCCCAGCTTGGGGCTGCATCGCATCGCGTCGTTGCACAGTGCTGACGCGCACAGCATCAGCTTTCTGGCGCAAAACAAGTTTTTGGCCCAGTTGCACGCCAGCCAGGCCGGTTGTGTCATCTTGCGGCCTGAGCATCGGGAACTGGCTCAGCAACGCGCTGCGGCCATCCTCACCCCCGATCCTTACCTCTACTACGCCCGATTGACGCAGTGGTGGGTGCAGCGCCAGCGCGCCCAGCAGCCTGCCGGCGTTCACCCTACGGCCCACATCGGGCAGGGCGTGCAGCTTCATCCGTCGGCCCGCATCGGTGCTTTTGTCGTCATTGAAGAGGGGGCCCACATCGGCGAAGGCGTCGTGATCGGCCCTCACACCGTGGTGGGTACCCGTGCTGTGCTGGGGGCGCACACCCGCCTCGCGGCGCGGGTCAGCTTCGGGGAGCACTGCCGTGTCGGCGCTCGCGGCATGATCCATAGCGGAGCCGTGATCGGTGCGGATGGTTTCGGCTTCGCACCCCAGGCCGGGGCTTGGACCCGCATTGAGCAATTGGGGGCCGTGCGTTTGGGCGACGATGTGGATATTGGCGCCAATACCTGCGTCGACCGAGGCGCCCTGGACGACACCGTCTTGGAAGATGGTGTCAAGCTCGACAACCTGATCCAAATCGCCCACAACGTCCATATTGGGGCCCACACCGCCATGGCTGGCTGTGTAGGGGTTGCGGGAAGTGCGCGAATTGGCAAACACTGCACCTTTGGCGGCGCAGCCATGATCTTGGGCCATCTCGAGATTGGCGACCATGTGCATATTTCGGCGGCCAGCGTGGTGATGAGTTCCATCATCAAGCCCGGGCAGTACAGCGGCGTCTTCCCAATCGACGACAATGGCGCTTGGGAGAAGAACGCGGCCACCTTGCGCCAATTGCACACGCTACGGGCTCGCCTGCGTGCTTTAGAGAAGAAATTCGCATCATGATCATGGATATCCACCAGATTCTCAAACGCCTTCCGCACCGTTACCCCATGCTCTTGGTGGACCGGGTGCGCGAGCTTGAAAAAAACGTTCGCATCCTGACGGTCAAGAACGTCACGATCAACGAGCCCTTCTTCAACGGCCATTTTCCGCATCGCCCTGTGATGCCGGGTGTGTTGATCCTCGAAGCCATGGCTCAGTCGGCGGCTTTGCTGTCCTTTGCTTCTGCTGAACTGGACCCGGGTGACGACACCGTGGTCTACTTTGCGGGCATCGACTCGGCGCGCTTCAAGCGACCTGTGGAGCCAGGTGATCAACTGCTGATCGAAGCCAGCATTGACCGCGTCAAAGGTGGCATCTACAAGTACAAGGCTCAAGCCACGGTGGACGGCGAGGTGGCGGCATCGGCTGAGCTGATGTGCACCATGCGCAAGATTGCCTGACCCACAGCCTTTGAGCCTGCCTATGGCCTTGATTCACCCAACGGCTGTTGTCGATGCCGCTGCTGAGCTGGACAGCTCGGTGCGTGTAGGCCCTTATGCCGTGATTGGCCCCCATGTGCGCATTGGTGCCGGCTCAGACATCGGCCCGCACTGTGTGGTCGGAGGCCGCACCACGATCGGCCAGCACAACCGCTTCTTCCAGTTCAGCTCGATTGGTGCGGTACCGCAAGACATGAGCTATGGTGGCGAGCCCACTGAGCTGGTGATTGGCGACCACAACACCGTCCGCGAGTTCTGCACTTTGAATTTGGGCACGCTCAAGGAAGAGGGCGTGACGCGCATTGGCTCACACAACTGGATCATGGCCTATGTCCATGTGGCCCATGATGTGCGCATCGGCGACCGCACGGTATTGGCCAATGGTGCAACCTTGGCCGGCCATGTGCATGTGGGTGATTGGGCCACTGTGGGCGGACTGACAGGCGTGCATCAGTTTGTGCACATCGGCGCTCACGCGATGATTGGTTTTCAGGGCCATGTCGCGCAAGATGTCCCGCCCTTCATGACGGTGGACGGCAACCCCTTGCAAGCCCGTGCCGTCAACATGACGGGCCTGAAGCGTCGCGGCTTCACCGATGAGCGTACCGCGGTCATTCGGCGCATGCACAAGCTGCTGTATCGCTCTTCTCTGCCGCTGGCCGAAGCCGTGGAGGCCATCGCTGCGCTCAAAGGCAGCGAGCCCAGCGCCGATGGCGACATTGCCGTGATGCTGGACTTTTTGGCCGGCGCCAAACGCGGCATCGTCCGCTGACTCGCCCATGACCCCCGCCCCACGTCTGGCGATGGTGGCCGGTGAGGCCTCTGGCGACCAATTGGCCAGCTTGCTGCTGGCAGGCTTGCACGAGCGCTGGCCCGGCACCCGGGCTGTGGGCATTGGCGGGCCGCAAATGTTGGCCCAAGGCTTTGAGGCTTGGTGGCCCAGCGACAAGCTCTCCGTCTTCGGCTTTGTCGACGCACTGCGCCATTACCGCGAGTTGGTCGGCATCCGCAACCAGTTGCGCGATAGGTTGCTGCAAGAGCGACCGGATGTCTTCATTGGCGTCGACGCGCCCGACTTCAACTTCGGCCTGGAGGCCCCCCTCAAGGCCGCCGGCATTCGCACGGTGCACTTTGTCTGCCCGTCCATCTGGGCTTGGCGCGGCGAACGCGTCAAGAAGCTGGCCGCCGCTGCGGATCATGTGCTGTGCCTCTACCCCTTTGAGCCAGCGCTCCTGGCCCAACACGGTGTGGCCGCTACTTTTGTGGGCCATCCGATGGCCGACAAAGTGCCGCTTGATGTGCCGCGGGCCGACGCCCGGCGGAGTTTGGCACTGGCCGAGGAAGACACCGTCGTCGCCTTGCTGCCGGGCAGCCGCCGCAGCGAGATCCGCCACATTGCACCCGCGCTGCTGCAGGCTGCGCTGCTGATGGCACAACGCCGCCCTGAATTACGTTTTGTGCTGCCCATCGCCCCAGGCTTGCGGACGATGGTGGAGCAAGCCGTGGTGGAGGCCGGGGCCAGCCACTTAAACCTGCAACTGGTGGACGGCCGCTCGCATGAAGTGCTGGCGGCTTGTGATGTGACGCTGATTGCCAGCGGCACCGCCACGCTGGAAGCCGCGCTGTACAAGCGGCCCATGGTCATCGTCTATCGCCTGGGGTGGCTGAACTGGCAGCTCATGCGGCGCATGGCCTACCAGCCCTGGTTTGGCCTGCCCAACATCTTGCTCAAAGACTTTGTCGTGCCCGAGTTCATTCAAGACGCTGCCGAGCCCCAGGCCATCGCGCAAGCGGGCTTGGCCTGGCTGGATGATGTGCCGCGGCAAGAGCGCTTGCAGCGACAATTCACGGATCTTCACCACAGTCTGCGGCAGGACACTTCCGCCCGCTCCAGCGATGCCCTCGCGACGCTCCTCCAAAAAGCCTGAGCAACTCACGTTGCACTTCTCCACTTCTGGCCTTCTGGCTGGCGTGGATGAGGCCGGCCGCGGCCCTCTGGCAGGCCCCGTGGTGGCTGCGGCCGTCATCCTGGACGACTTGCAGCCCATCAAGGGCCTCAAGGACTCCAAGGTGCTGACCGAGCGCAAGCGAGACGCCTTGTTTGACGAGATTCGCGGCAAAGCCCTGTGCTTTTGCATTGCTGAGGCCTCGGTGGAGGAGATCGACCGCCTCAACATCCTGCATGCCACGATGCTGGCGATGAAGCGCGCTGTCGAAGGACTGCGCTTGCTGCCTGCCAAAGTGCTGGTCGATGGCAACCGTCTGCCGGTGCTCAAGATTCCGGCCGAGGCCATCGTGAAGGGCGACGCCAAAGTGCAGGCCATCTCGGCCGCATCTATCTTGGCCAAGGTCCACCGTGACCGGCTGTGCCTGGACATGCACACCCAATGGCCGCACTACGGCTTTGCCACCCACAAGGGCTACCCCACGGCGCTTCACTTGCAGGCTTTGCGCGAACACGGCGCGTCGCCCGTGCACCGCCAGAGCTTTGGCCCGGTGCGCCAGGCCCTGAACCTCAAAGCGGCCGCGGCATGACGACGCATACCGAGCGCATCAGCTCCAAAGACAACCCCTTGCTGGTGCGCATTCGCAAGCTGGGGGCCGACTCCGCGGCCTATCGCAAGCAAGGGCAGGTCTGGTTGGAAGGTGACCATCTCATCAGTGCGGCGCTGCAGCGGGGCGTGGCACTGTCCGAGCTGGTGGTCGCCGAATCGGCCTGGGCTCAACGCGCGGATTGGCGCCGCTGGGCGGCTGACGTGCGGCGCGTTGTGGAAGTGCCTGATGCGCTGTTCGCGGGCTTGAGCACCTTGGACACCCCCGGCCGCATTGGCGCCCTGATGCCATTGCCGCCGACGCAGGCCTTGGCCCCGCAGGCCTTCACCGTGGTGCTGGATCGCCTGCAAGACGCCGGCAACGTCGGCAGCATTCTGCGCAGCGCCGCTGCCTTTGGTGTGCGCCAGGTGCTGGCCTTGAAGGGCACGGCGGCGCTGTGGTCGCCCAAAGTGGTGCGCGCCGGCATGGGGGCGCACTTTGCGATGCAGTTGATTGAAGGTCTCTCGGATGACGATCTGGCCACCCTTCAGGTCCCCTTGCTCGCCACCAGCTCGCACCAGGGCCTGGTGCTGGGCCAATCCCCGCTGCCCTGGCCTTGCGCTTGGGTGATGGGCCACGAAGGGCAGGGCGTCAGCGAGGCCCTGATGGCGCGCTGCAGCCACACGGTGCGCATTCCGCAGCCCGGTGGGGAAGAGTCGCTCAATGTGGCCGCAGCGGCGGCGATTTGCCTCTACAGCACCCAGGCGCCGGCCTGACCCTTTGACCGGTATCGCGGCGGCAAGGTGCTTGCCGTGCGCTTCTTCAATGCCGCCGCTCTCCAGCCTGCAACGCCTTGGCGATGCGATGCCGTGACACCGTGGGCTTGGGCACTTTGCCTTTGACTTGCTCAAACCAAGCCCGCACGTCTTCGTCCAGACCGATGCCGTGCATATAGTTGTAGAGCGCTTTCTTCAAGCCCTGGCCCAGTGCGTCGTGGTCGGTGCCGGTGGGGTCGATAAAGCCCACATCGTTCTTGGCAAAGGGAGATGGGGGCAGGGGCAGGAGTTCGACGCCGTAGTCTTGAGGGCGCAAGCCTACCGGCGAATGCACCGTGCAAGCAAAGCGGTGGAAGAAGCCGCTGTGGATGCAACCGTTCTCGAACAACTGCCGCACATACTCCAGCGCATCGACCGTGTCTTGCACGGTTTGGGTCGGGAAGCCATACATCAGGTAGGCATGCACCAAGATGCCGGCATCAGCCATGCCTTTGGTGACCCGCGCCACTTGCTCCACCGAGACGCCTTTCTTCATCAGTGCCAAGAGCCGGTCGGAGGCCACTTCTAAGCCGCCGCTCATCGCGATGCAGCCGCTCTCGGCCAGCAACTCGCTCAACTCGGGTGTAAAGGTCTTCTCGAAGCGGATATTGCCCCACCAAGAGATACGCAGGTCGCGCCGCAGCAGCTCCTGGGCCAAGGCCTTGAGGGATTTGGGCGGAGCCGCTTCATCCACAAAGTGAAAGCCGGTCTGGCCAGTTTCTTGGACGATGGCCTCGATGCGATCTGCCAGCACTTCGGCACTGGCTGCGTCGAAGCGCGAGATGTAGTCCAGACTCACGTCGCAAAAGCTGCATTTCTTCCAGTAGCAGCCGTGGGCCACGGTGAGCTTGTTCCAGCGTCCGTCACTCCAGAGCCGGTTCATGGGGTTGAGCATGTCCAGCAGCGAGAGATAACGGTTCAGCGGCAGGCCGTCCCAGGTGGGTGTGCCCACGTCGCTGAAAGCGATGTCGGCCTCGGGAAATTGGATCAGCTGCACCGCGCCGGCTTCGCGCACAAAGGTGCGCACCAGGCGCTCGCGAGAGCGCTTTCCTTGCAGGTGGGCAATCAGGGCCAACAGCGGGCGCTCGCCGGCGTCCAGCGTCACATAGTCCACAAAGTCGAACAGGCGTGCTTCGGTCAGCTCGCGCAGCTCGGTGTTCACAAAACCGCCGCCCAGTGCAATCGCCACGCCGGGGTGGTGGGCCTTGATGGTCTGTGCGATGCGCAGCGCCGCATAGAGCGCGCCAGGGAAAGGCACCGAGAGCAACACCAACTGTGGCTGATGCTTGGCCATCGTGTCCAGCGTGAGCCGGGCCAGGCTGCGGTCCAGCAGGTTGGGCTCGGCGGCCAGGGCGCGGGCGAGCGGCTCAAAAGTGGGTTGGCTGGTCGCCAGCTTCTCGGCATAGCGCACAAATTCAAAGCGTGCATCTACCGCGTCGCGCAGCACATCGGCCAGGTCATTCAGATAGAGCGTCGCCAAGTGGCGGGCGCGGTCCTGCAAGCCCAGCGCACCGAAAGCCCAGGCCAGCGGGTCGGCGCCGTCTTCGGCGAGATAGCCGTCTAGGCTGGCAAAACGTGCGCCTTCGGGCAGATAGCGCCGGGCATTGATGCGGTGGGCCAGCGTGGGGTCTGCGCCTTGCAAAAAGGCGATGGTGGGACCGATGGTGGCGCGGTAGTTGGAAAACTCCGCCAAGAACTGCTGCACCTGGGGGGTGTGCTTTTGAGGGGGCAACTGCTCGGCCGCGTCGCGCACCTGGTCCAAGCCTTCGGGGCTGAGCAAGGCCAGCACCAGGGCCAGCGCCAGGTCTTCTTGAACGGCGCTGATCCCTTGGCTGCGCAAAAAGCCGGTGAGGTAGGCGGTGGAGGGGTAAGGCGTGTTGAGCTGCGTCATCGGTGGGATGACAGACAACACTGTGAAGGCTGGGGTGTCTGTGGGCGGTGTGGCAACCACAGCAGGGGAGGGGGGCTTGAACGACTCGGGCATGGATGCGAGCGATTGTCCCATCCATGCCCTCAGCGGCTTACTGAGGGTTAAAGCCGCTGTTCTTGATGATGCGGGCCCACGCCGTGGTGTAGCCGCGTTCGCGTTGGCCCAATTGCTCGGGCGTCATGTGGCCGGGGGTCAGTCCCATGGCCAACATGCGGGCCCGCACCTCCCGCTTGTCCAGCACCTTGGCCATGGCGCTTGAGAAGCTATCAATGAAGGCGCGTGGTGTGCCGGTGGGGGCAAACACCCCGTAGTAGGGCACTTCTTCAAAGCCAGCGACGCCCAGCTCGGCGAAGGTGGGCACATCGGGCAGCACGCCTTGGCGGCTGGTGCCGGCTACGGCCACCACCTTGATTTTGCCGTTACGGTGGTTGTCGATGAAGTCGGGCACCGAGCCCACGCCGGCCGCAATCTGGTTACCCAGCATGTCGGCCATCATCGGGGCACTGCCGCGGTAGGGCACGGGCACCAGGTCCAGCGTGTTCTTTTGGCCCAAGACCTTGACCAAAAACTCCGGTGTGGAAGCCGGGGCCGGGATGCCCACCGCGCCCTTGCCTTGGCCCGCGCCGCGCAGCCAAGCCACATAGTCCTTGTAGTCCTTCACCGGCGTGCCGCCCGAGACGGCCAGGGCATTCACAAAACTGGCAAAGCCAGCCACCGGCACAAAGTCTTTTGCGGGCTCGTAGCCCGGTGTTTTGACCACCTGAGGCAGGATGGAGATGCTGTGGTCATGGGACAAAAACAGCGTCGTGCCATCAGGCGCTGCGGCCTTCAAGGCTTGCGCGGCCAACTGGCCACCCGCGCCGGCTTTGTTCTCCACGATGATGTTGGCCCCCAGTTCGTCCTTCAGGTGCTCGGCCAGCAAGCGGGCAATGGCATCGGTGCCGCCCCCAGCCGGGAAGCCCACCAAGAGCTTGATGGTCTTGCCGGACTGCGCCTGTGCGGCGCCCGCCAAGGTGGTGGCGGCCAAGGCCAGGCTGCCCAGCAGCAAACGACGGCGTGACGACTTCGTGGGGGACATCAAGAGCTCCTCATGCGTTTTGAAACATCGGTGCGAAGGATAGTGCCAATTCAGGGAGATGCGCACTCTTGGTGCATTTCTTCAATCGGTTTAATGGTGAACTAAAAGTTGAAAATAGTTCACTAGAGTACTAAACTGCGGTCAACCCCTTCACCGGCTACCGCCATGTCTACTTTGCTTGCTCACACCGCCCCTGTCGACGCTTTCGGCCGAGACACCGCCGCTCAAGCCTTGGCCGTGTTCTTTCGCATGGCGCAGGAGTGGGGCTTGCAGCCGGCCCAAGAGCAGGTCCTGCTGGGCGTGGGCCGCACCACCTTGTTTGCCTGGAAAGCGGGCAGGGTGCGCAGCGGGCTGGAGCCCGTGGTGCTGGAGCGTCTGAGTTACCTGTTCCGCATCTATGCCGCACTGGAGATCCTGCTGCCGGTGCCCGAACGCGCCAGGGCCTGGCTGCACAAGCCCAATGCCGCCCCTTTGTTCGGTGGACAGACCGCCCTGTCCAGGCTTTTGGGCGGTCAGGTGGGTGATCTGATGGTGGTGGCGCAATACCTGGACGCCCAGCGCGGTGGGGACTTCTCATGACGGTCTTGCCCGCCCAGCGTGCCCCGCGCGCCAAAGAGTTGGGTTGGAACCCCTGCTATCGGCTCATTCCCAGCCGCTTTCCGCCCACCAGCCTGTTTGATCGGGTGGCCCGGCCCCAAGAGTTGGACGCTGTCTTCGCCATCCAAGCCCTGACCAACCCGCGCCTGCGCGATGAGATCGGGCAAATCCATTTGGTGCCAGTGGCCGAGCGGGTCAGCGGCGATGGCTCCACCCCGGTGATGGCGGCGTTTTGCCACCTCAATCCGGAGGGGAGCCGCTTCTCGGACGGGACCTGGGGCGTTTACTACGGCGCGGAGAGCCTGGAGACGGCGGTGGCCGAAGTCAGCCACCACCGCAGCCGCTTTCTGGCCGCGACCCAAGAGCCTGCCCTGCAGGTCGACATGCGGGCCTATGGCGCACGCGTGGTGCAGCCCTTGCATGACCTGCGCGGCAAGGCTTGGCAATGCCTGCACCAGCCCGACGACTATGCCGCCCCCCAACAGTGGGCGCGCCGGCTTCGCGAGGCGCAGTCCTGGGGCGTGGCCTACCGCAGTGTGCGCCGCCCTGGCGGAGAGTGTGTGGCCGTGTTTCGGCCCCGTGCACTGGCCTTGCCCGTGGTGCAGTGCGCCCATGTGGCCTTGCACTGGGACGGCCAGCGCATGGCCAGTTGGTGCATCAAGTCGGACCCGCAAAGCCTCTGATCCGCTAAGCACCTATCATGACAAGGTTCAACTTGCCGCTTCTGCGGCCCATCCATGTCCGCTGAGTCCCCCCGCGCCGTTCGGCTGCCCAACGCGAGCCACCTGGCCCGTATCCCCGCTCACATCAGCCCCGAGGCGCTTGAGCGCATCCGCCAAGGCGCTTACAACCTGCCCCAGGTCGTCAAGCCCGCAGACCTGTTGCCCGATGACGCCGCCGAGGCTGAGCGCACGCTGGACGCGATGGGCTTGGTGCTGCTGCAAAAGGCCGTGGCCCACCAGCGCCCAAGCCGCTGGATCGCCCCCTCGCTGCTGGACGCGGCGCTGCGACACTTGGACGAGGTGGGCGTGGGCCGCGAAACCCGCGCCCTGATGCTCGAGCGCTCGGCCATCTTGGAGACCCAAGCCCTGAGCCGTCGTCTGGATGGCTGGGAGCGCCTCGTGCGCCAGCCTTTGCCGGTGCAGCATGCGGCCTGGACCCGCGTGGCCCATGCGCCGGCCGGGGCGGTCTCGGTGGCCTTTCGGGCCGCAGCGCTCGCGGACGCGGTGTGGACCTTTTTCCGCACCGGGGACCTGCGCGTCTTGCTGGCACAACTGGGCCCGGCACCCGACTACCCGGACGCAGCGGTGGTGGCCGCGCATGTGGATGCGCTAGTCGAGCGCGGTGCACAGCAAGACGCCAGCCAATTGCCCTCGCTTCTGGCCCGTTTGCAGGCCGAGTGCGCCCGACCCCAGGCGTTGGAAGGCCTGCTGGCCGCTTGCACCCGCGCGCAAGAGCGCTGGTCGCACCAGGTGGCCGAGCAGCACACGCTCAGCCGCCTGAACCAAGAGCTGGCGTTTCAGGGCTACCCGGACAGCTTTGAGCAAGCGCGCCGCCTGCAACGCAAAGTCACCTTGTTTGTCGGGCCGCCCAACAGCGGCAAGACCTATCACGCCTTTGAAAAGCTCGCAGGTGCCCTGGACGGCGCCTATTTGGCGCCGCTGCGCCTGCTGGCCTTGGAAGGGCGCGATCGTTTGGTGGCGCGCGGTGTACCGTGCTCGCTGCTGACCGGCGAAGAGCGTGTGCCCGTTGAAGGCGCGCGGGCCGTCTCCAGCACCATCGAGATGGTCAACACCCGCGACGTGATCGACGTGGCCGTCATCGACGAAGCGCAGATGATTTTTGACGCCTCGCGCGGCTGGGCCTGGACCCAAGCCATTGTGGGCGTGCCGGCGCGCGAGTTGATCATCATCTGTTCAGCCTATGCCGTGCCGGCCATCGAGAGCCTGTTGGGCCTGTGCGGTGAGGCGGTGCAAGTCCAGCACTTTGAGCGCAAGCAGCAAGTGCAATTGCTCAAGTCCCCTGTACCCATCGCAGCGCTGAAGAAGGGCGACGCGGTGGTGGCTTTCAGCCGGCGCGAAGTGCTGATGCTGCGCGACCAAATCGCCGCCAACGGCCACCCCGTCTCAGTGGTGTATGGCGCGCTGCCGCCTGAGGTGCGGCGCCGCGAGGCCGAGCGTTTTGCCAGCGGCGAATCGCACCTGTTGGTGGCCACCGATGCGATTGGCATGGGTTTGAACCTGCCGATCCGCCGCGTGCTGTTCTCCACGCTGACCAAGTTCGACGGCGTGGGCGACAGACCCCTGAATGAATCCGAGGTGCACCAGATCGCCGGCCGGGCCGGGCGCTTTGGTATCCATGAAGAAGGCTTTACCGGCGTGCTGCACGAGGCCGAGCCCACGGCGATGCGGGCCTTGAGAGACCTGCTGCCGCGCACGCCCCGCGCGCCGCGCAACTTCAAAGCCCCGGTGGCGCCCAACTGGTGGCATGTCAGCACCATCGCCAGCCGCTTGGGCAAGAACGGGCTGCATGAAGTGCTGACGGTGTTCATGGAGCAGTTGCGTTTGGATAACGCACACTTTCAGGTGGCTGAGCTGGAAGGCATGCTGGCTTTGGCCCAAGAGCTGGACACCCAAGCCGGTGGGCTAGAGCTGCGGCAGCGCTTCACCTATGCCCAGGCGCCGGTGGATACTCGCACCGACAACGCCGTTCAAACCTTTTTGGATTGGGCTTGGCAGCATGCCAAACATGGCAGCGTGGACGCGCCGCATTTCTTGGATGAGGTGGACGAACACAGCCGCCTCGACCGCATGGAGCAAAGCCTGCGGGCCTGCACGCTGTGGCTGTGGTTGGACCTGCGCTTCCCCGGCATTTATGGCCATCTGAACGAAGTGCTAGACCTGCGCAATCGTCTGAATGATGGCATTGAGCGCCACCTCAAAGGCAAGCGGCCGCTGTGGCAGGCGCGGGGCAGAAAGCGCTGAAGAGCCCGTGAGCTTGGGCCAGGGTAGAATCATCGCTTGTCTTTGGGGAGTAGCCGCCCTGGTCATGGCGCTGCAAGTGCATTGCGCGCATGTCAAACAGGGGCCCACGTCAACATACTTGAGCCAAGCCATCAGAGCGAAGTTCATGGCGTGAAGCTTGCAGCCATCCTGGCTGTACTGGCAAGACCTTTGACTGCAGCACACTCGGCCCGGCCGGAGAGTGCGCTGTGGTCATTGCGTTTGTCCGGCCCTTAGTGTTCTCACACCATGGAAGCATTCCTCTTCTCCACCGGTATCGTCGCCCTGGGCGAAATGGGTGACAAAACCCAGTTGCTGGCCCTGATGCTGGCTGCACGATTCCGCAAGCCTGCGCCCATCATCCTGGGCATTTTTGTCGCCACCGTGCTCAACCATGCCGCTGCGGGTGCGGTGGGCGGTTGGGTGGCGCAGGCCTTGGGGCCTAATGTGCTGCGCTGGGTCATCGGCCTGGGTTTCTTGGCCATGGCAGCCTGGATGCTGATCCCCGACAAACTCGACGAGGAAGAAACCAGCGGCACCCAGCGCTTCGGCGTCTTCGGCACCACCGTCGTAGCCTTCTTCCTGGCCGAGATGGGCGACAAAACCCAAATCGCCACCGTGGCCTTGGCTGCGCGCTACACGGGTGAGTTGGTGGCCGTGGTGATGGGCACCACCTTGGGCATGATGCTGGCCAATGTGCCTGCCGTGTTCTTGGGCGATGCCGTCGCGAAAAAGGTCTCCATGACCTTGGTGCACGCCATCGCTGCCGGCATTTTTGCGGTGCTGGGCATCCTCACCCTGCTGAACGTGGGGCGCCTGTTTTGATCGATCACTCGATCTGAGACTGCTCTCGCAGATAGCGCCCCATCAGCACAAAGAAGCGGTCATAAAAAGGGCCGGCCGGGATGGTCTCGCTGCCGACCTTGATGAGTGACTCTTCATTGGAGGACAGAGGGATGGACAGTGAACCGATGGCACTGACGCCCAGGCTGGCTGAGTTGGAACTCTTCTTGACCGTGTACCGGTCTTGAATGGCATTCACATAGGCCGTCGAGATCTGCCCAGCTCGGCCTTCGGGCAAGCACATCACGTTGAAGCTGATCTGCACGTGCACCGAGCCCTCAGGCTGAAAGTTCTTCGTGGCTTGCAGCGCGTCGGGCTTGGTCATGGCCAACACATAGCCTTGGCTGAGCAGCGCGCGGCGAGCGGCCTCGCAGGTGTTGGCCGCGGGGGCGTCAAACAGCCGAGAAAAGGTTTCGTCGGCTTGAAAGTTCTCGTTCTGATAGACCCGCGGTGGCTCCTTATGCGGCAGCGAGGGGCAGCCCCCGAGCAGCGCTGTGCCCAACAGCACCAGCGCGCAGCGAACGGCCCGAGGCAGCCCTGAAGAACGAGAAGTGGTCACCATGAAGTCAAAAGAGGCGTGATCCGTGCATTATCTACAGGTGAGGAGGGTTGGCGACACCTTGTCGCCTGTAGACCGCACGCGGTGGTGATACGTTGTGCATCGGTCACGAAAGGACAGATATGGACCGCTTGCAAGCTCACCGCGAACACCTTCAAGCCAGCCGCAAAAGGCTGTGGCATTTGGCCATTTGGCTCACTTTGGCGGGCACTGCAGCGCTTTGCATGGCGTCCCCTCAAGCGGCCCCGGGCTCTTCGGGTGTGACCGTTGCAGCGAGTGGCGCGAAGGAGCATCGCCCTTTGAGCGGCACCTACTGGAAGGTCATGGAGGTACGCGGCAGCAAAGTGCTGGTGTCGGATCGGAACCATGAGCCTCATCTGAACTTCGCCGCGAGCGAGAAGCAGGTCAGTGGGAGCGCCGGGTGTAACCGGCTGATGGGCAGCTTTGAGCACGCAGGCGCCTCGCTGAAGTTCGGGCCTCTGGCCAGCACGCGCATGGCCTGCTTGGACCCCGCCTTGGACAAGCAAGAGCAGCAAATCTTTACTCAACTTCAGCAGGTGAGGAGTCAGCATGTTGAGGGCGACGATTTGACCTTGTTGGATGCCAAGGGTGTGGTCGTGCTGAAGTTGAAGAGCGTGTTGCTGCGCTGAGAGGGGCACTCACCAGCGGCAGGAGCAAGCGCTGGTCGCCTGCGCTTCGCTGCGTATCACCATTCCAGCGTGGCAGCCCGCAAGGCGGTGTCTTCATCGGACCAAGTCGATCACCCGCACCTTGACCTTGCGTTCTCGCTCGCCTCGCCGCACGGTCAATTCAGCCTGGTTGTCGATGCCTGCTTTGTCCAGCTCCGCCACAAAGCCGGAAAGGCTGTCGACGGCGCGGCCATTGACCGCCACGATGATGTCGCCCAGCTCGCCGTTGCGGCGATTCAGGGGCACCAGGCCCGCGTCCGCTGCGGGTGAGCCGCGCTCCACCTCTGCCACCACAATGCCGCTCAGGCCAGCGCGAGCCACCAATTCAGGCCGCACCGGCGTGATGCCGATCCCCGGCAGGGGCGCGCGGCCCCGCGCAATCAGCGAGGGCACGATGCGGTTCACCAGGTCGGCCGGGATCGCAAAACCCACCCCGGCCGAACTACCTGAGTTGGAGCGAATGGCGGTGTTCACACCGACCAGCCGCCCCGCGCTGTCCAGCAGCGGCCCGCCCGAGTTGCCGGGGTTGATGGCTGCGTCGGTTTGGATCACACCCGAGACCTCGCGGTAGCGCGTGGTGGGCAGCTCTCGGTCCAGCGCACTCACAATGCCGTTGGTCAGCGTGCGTTGCAAGCCAAAAGGGTTGCCAATGGCATACACCGATTGGCCGATCCGCAGGTCTTTGCTTTGGCCCAAGGGCAGGGGGCGAATGTCTTTAGGGAAACGCGTCAACCGCACCACCGCCAAGTCGTACTCGGGTGAGCGGCCCACCAGCGTGGCCTCAATGGGCGCGCCGGCATCCAACTGCACAAACACCCGCCGCGCGCCATCCACCACATGGCTGTTGGTCACCACATGGCCCAGGTTGTCCCACACAAAGCCTGTGCCCGCCGACTGCTGCACCTCGGCCCGCATCCAGATGTCCGCCGTGACCACCTCGGTGGTGATGTAGGCCACCGAGGGCGAAGCCGTGGTGAACAAATCGACGACTTGCTGCTCGGCCGGCAGCAGCGGCCCGCGTGGCGTGACGCTGCGCGGCTGTCCGGCGGTGCCGTCGCGTGACAGCACGGGCCAGGCGAGCAGGCTGGCGGCGACGGTTGCAACGGCCAGCGTGCCCCCCCCCAGAACGCGCCAAGCACGCCCAGGCCTTCGCGGCAGAGCGCGGGGGTCTAAGCCCGCGCTGGTCGATGCGCTTGGGGGCAGTGAGCGAGCATCATCGGGCAGAGGTGTTGTGTCCATGGTCTAAGCGGTCAGACAGGGTGGCGGCGCCAGGGCATAGAGCTGGAAGTTGGGGTCAAGGGCGCAAACTTCAAGCAGTAGAACGCCGGGTCGGTGGGTCAACTCTTTCGCCGGCGTCCGCCTGGACTGGCACCTACCGGCCCCGTCACCGGGAGACGCACTTCCGACTTGATTTCCCGCAGCACGATGCTGCTGCGCACGTGGGTGACGCCAGGCAGCTTGAAGATGGTGTCGTGCAGCAGTTGTTCGTAGTGTTTGATGTCGCGCACCAGCACCGTCATGATGTAGTCGGCTTGGCCGGTGGTGGAGAGGCAGCGCACGATCTGCGGGCTGGCTGCCACGGCGTCTTCAAAGCGGCGCACCAGGGCTTCGGTGTGCTCGCTCAAGTTGGCCTCGACCACCACGGCCAGGTTGAGGCCCACCTTCTCGCGGTCCACCAAGGCGGTGTAGCCGGTGATGACGCCCGCAGCCTCCATGTCTTTGATGCGCTTCCAGCAGGGTGTGGCGGAGAGCCCCACGGCGTCGGAGATCTGCTGCACCGTTTGGCGGGAGTCGCGTTGCAGCTCAGCCAGAATTTTGAGGCTATAGCTGTCGAGAGTGAATTCAACTTCTGAATCGCTCATTTGGAGAACCATGTTCTTCAGAGTTGGGGTTTCACCAGTGTATTCAAGAATGAATTCCTCGGCGCATAGAACCACAATCCTGCGCCATGAGCAACACCACCTTGGCCGCTGCGCCCGCCACTCCCGCCGCCCCTGAGATCGTCCGCCCCGACTACCAACTCTCAGACAGCCTGTGGGCTGAGCGTGGCGCCATCTTCATGACGGGCACCCAGGCCTTGGTGCGCCTGTTGGTGATGCAGCGCCAGCGCGACGCCGCCCGGGGCTGGAACACGGCGGGCTTCATCAGCGGTTATCGGGGTTCACCCCTGGGCATGGTGGACCAGGCCATCTGGAAGGCTGGCAAGCGCTTTGAGGACGTGGGCCTGCGCTTCGTGCCCGCCATCAACGAAGAGCTGGGCGCGACCCAAGTGCTGGGCACGCAGCGGGTGGAGAGCGACCCCGAGCGCACCGTAGATGCCGTCTTTGGCATGTGGTACGGCAAAGGCCCGGGCGTGGACCGCGCGGGAGATGCCTTGAAGCATGGCAATGCCTATGGCTCCTCGCCCAAGGGCGGGGTGTTGGTGGTGGCGGGCGATGACCACGGCTGCGTGTCGTCCTCCATGCCGCACCAAAGCGACCAGGCCTTCATGGCTTGGAGCATGCCTGTGCTGCAGCCGGCTTGCGTGGCCGAGTACCTGGAGTTTGGGCTCTATGGCTACGAGCTCTCGCGCTACAGCGGGGCCTGGGTGGGCATGGCCGCGCTCTCCGAAGTGGTGGAGAGCGGCTCCACCGTGGACCTGGACGCGATCCAGGCCCGTATGGCCCACTGGGCTGATGCCGACACCGTGCGCGAGCGCACCGGCCACCACGCACCGGCCGATGGCCTGCATTACCGCTGGCCCGACTTTCCCTCGCTGAACATTGAGCGTCGCTTGGCCGACAAGCTGGCGGCCGTGGCCGCGTTTGCCAAAGTCAACAGCGTGGACCGCGAGGTCATCGCGAGCCCACAAGCCCAAGTCGGCATCATCACCTGCGGCAAGGCCCACTTCGATCTGATGGAGGTGCTGCGCCGTCTGGAGATCAGCCCCGAGATGCTGGCCGAAGCCGGCGTGCGCCTCTACAAAGTGGGCTTGGCCTATCCCTTGGAGACGACCCGCCTGCAAGCCTTTGTGCAGGGCTTGAGGGAGGTGCTGGTGATCGAAGAAAAGGGCGCGGTGGTCGAGACCCAACTGCGTGATCTGTTCTACAACGCGCCTGCTGCGCAGCGCCCGGTGATCGTCGGCAAGCGCGACGAAAGCGGTGTGCCTCTGATCTCGGCCTTGGGCGAGCTGCGCCCCTCGCGTCTGATCGAGATCGTGGCGCATTGGATTGAGCGTCACTTCCCGGGCAATGCCAGCTTGGGCAACCACCTGCAGCATGTGCGCGATTTCACCCCGCCCGAGCTGCTCTCCAATGCCGCGGACGCCGTCAAGCGCGTGCCTTACTTCTGCGCGGGCTGCCCGCACAACACCAGCACCAAGGTGCCCGAGGGCTCGTCGGCGCGTGCGGGCATCGGCTGCCACTTCATGGCCAATTGGATGGACCGCGACACGGCCGGGCTGATCCAGATGGGCGGGGAGGGCGTGGACTGGGTCTCGCACTCCATGTTCACCCGTGTGCCGCATGTCTTCCAAAACCTGGGCGACGGCACCTACTATCACTCCGGCTATTTGGCCATCCGCCAGGCGGTGGCGGCCAAGGCCACGTTGACCTACAAAATCTTGTTCAACGACGCAGTGGCCATGACGGGCGGCCAGCCGGTGGACGGCGTCATCAGCGTGGACGCCATCGCCCGCCAAGTCGAGAGTGAGGGCGTGAAGAAGGTGGTGGTGGTGTCGGACGACATCGCCAAGTACGACAGCCAGCGGGGGCGCTTCCCGGCGGACACAGAGTTCCATGACCGGGCCGAGCTGGACCGCCTGCAGCGCGAACTGCGCGAAGTGCCTGGCGTGACCGTACTGATCTACGAGCAAACCTGCGCGGCCGAGAAGCGCCGCCGGCGCAAGAAAAAGGAGATGGTCGACCCGCCCAAGCGCTTGTTCATCAACGACGCAGTCTGCGAAGGCTGCGGCGACTGCACCGTGCAAAGCAATTGCGTGGCCGTGCTGCCCCAAGAAACCGACATGGGCCGCAAGCGCAAGATCGACCAGACGGCGTGCAACAAAGATTACTCCTGCGCCAAGGGCTTTTGCCCCAGCTTTGTCGGTGTGACGGGCGGCACCTTGCGCCGCAAGGCGGGTGCGCTGGCGTCAGACAAAGCCGCCTTCTTGGCTCTGGTCGGCCAACTGCCCAAGCCCCGCACGCACACCTGGACGGGTCCCTACGATTTGTTGGTGACCGGCGTGGGCGGCACCGGCGTGGTGACGGTCGGGGCGGTCATCGCCATGGCCGCGCACTTAGAAGGCAAGTCGGCTTCGGTCCTCGACTTCATGGGCTTTGCGCAAAAGGGCGGCTCGGTGTTGTCGTTTGTGCGCTTGGCCGACCGGCCAGACCGCCTCAACCAAGTGCGCATCGACACCCAACAGGCCGATGCCATCTTGGCCTGCGACATCGTGGTGGGCGCATCGGCCGACGCACTGCAAACCGTGCGCCATGGCCGCACCCAGATCTTGGCCAATGTGCATGAGATCCCGGTGGCCGAGTCGCTGAAGAACCCCGACGCCAACCTGCGAGTGGCCCAGATGCTGGAGAAGATGCGCTTTGTGGCCGGGGCCGACCAGGTGAGCACCTTCGATGCCCAAACCCTGGCCGAAGAGTTTTTGGGCGACACCGTGACCGCCAATATCTTGGCCATGGGCTTGGCCTGGCAGCGCGGCTTGATTCCCTTGAGCCTGAATGCGCTGCAGCGGGCGATTGAGCTCAATGGCGTGGCCGTGGAGGCCAACAAGATGGCCTTTGCGCTGGGGCGGCTGGCCGCTGGCGACGGCCAGGCCTTGAATCAGCTGCGCGGCCATGCGACGGCGGCTCAGACCATCAACCTACAAAATGAGCCGCTGGAGGCATTGCTGGCCCGCGCCGAGGCGCACCTGAGCGCTTGGCAAGACGAGGCCTGGGCACAGCGCTTTGAGCGCAGCATCCAGGCCCTGGGCCAAGCCGAGCGCCAAGCGGTGCCGCAAGGCGATATGGCGCTGACGCGCGCCGCCGCCCAAAGCCTGCTCAAGCTGATGAGCTACAAGGACGAATACGAAGTCGCGCGGCTCTACACCGATGGCCAATTTGCCCGCGCACTGGCTGATCAGTTTGAAGGCGACCTGCGCTTGGAGTTCCACATGGCGCCGCCGCTGCTCTCTAAGCCTAAAGGCGGTGAGGCCCCACGCAAAGTGCGTCTCGGCCCTTGGCTGATGCCAGCTTTAAGCCTGCTGGCCAAGGCGCGCCGCCTGCGGGGCAGCATGTGGGACATCTTCGGCAAGACCGAAGAGCGGCGCATGGAGCGCAGCCTGATCACCGAGTTTGAGCAACGCTTGGTGGCCATGGCCCAAGACCTGACTGCGCAGAACCATGCGCTGGCCGTGCAAGTGGCGGCATTGCCTCAAAGCATGCGCGGCTTTGGCCATGTCAAGCTGGCCAATGTGGCGCTGGCGCGGGCGCGTGAGGCCGAGCTGCTGCACCGCTTCAACCCGCAGCGCTATCCGCGCCCGCAGGGGCCAGCCAAAGCGGGGCAGATCAAGGGCATTGAAGTGGTGGCTGCGAAATAAGGTCTGCAGCGGGCTCTAGCGCCAGCTTCGCCTGGCGCTTGGCCATGTGCTGCGCCACGCACTTCTCTAGGTGCGCCTTGTTGGCCTTTTGAAGCTCATTCAAAAGCGCATGGTCAGCCGCCAGGGGGCCCATGTGCTTGGCGAAGCGCTCAGTGATGTCGCGCTGTAGGCGGATCAGCAGTTGCGCCGTCACATCCGCATCCGACATGGCCCGGTGGGCCTGACCGTCGCGTTTCAGGCCGCACCACTCGCCCAAGGCGCTCAGTTTGTGGCTGGGAGCCTCGGGGTAGAGGCGGCGGCTCAGCAGCACGGTGCAGGCAAACTCATGGGCGGGGTCCGGCTCTAGCCCGGCGCGGGCACGCTCGGCCAGCCAAAAACCGCGGTCGAACGAGGCGTTGTGCGCCACTATCGGGATGCCGCGGGTGAAGCCGTCGAGCTCACGCATTACGTCCTCGGCCGGCGGGCCGGACTGCATCATGGCGTTGCTGATGCCGGTAAGCTGCTCGATGAAGGGCGGGATCCAGGCGTCCGTTTTCATCAGGCTCTGAAACCGGTCGACGATCTGGCCGTCGCGTACCAGCACGGCAGCAATCTCGGTGGCGCGGGCGCCCTGGGCGGGGCCCATGCCCGTGGTTTCAAAGTCAATGACGGCGATGGTGTCGGTGCGTGGCATCGCTGCATTTTCGCAGCGCCGCTGCCTGCTACAGTTTTGCGCAAGCCAAGCGCAACAACGGAAGGACGAGATGAGCGACAAAGCAGGCAAGCTGGGAGCCTGGATCAGCGTGTTGGGGCCGCTACTGCTGTTGGCTGCCTGCGGCAAAGGCGGGGTGGAGCTGGGCCAAGGCGGCTCGGTGGTGACGGGCTCGGGGGGCACGGCGGGCGCGCAAAACGCGGCCAAGGCCTTGCAGCGTTGCGAGTCGCCCGTGGCGGTGGTGGCGCTGGAGGAGAATCCCAGCGGCTATGTGGGCATCGGCCACAGTGGCCTGCCGGCGTCGCCGCTGCCCTTGGTGCGGGTGCTGATGCAGCAGAGCGGCTGCTTTCGCATCGTGGACCGCAATGCAGGCCTGAAGGCCACGGTGCGCGAGCAGGAGTTGAAAGACCGAGGCATCCTCAAGCCCGATGAAACCGTGCGCAAAGGCCTGGGCCTGATGGCCCAATACAGCGTGGTCCCAAGCCTGACCTTCTCTGAGCAAGATGCGGGGCGCCAGCTTGGCGGCATTTTGGCCAAGATTCCCGGCGTGGAAGGGTTGGCGGGTGCCGCCGAGCAGGTCAAGCTCAAAGAGGCTCAAGTGGTGCTCTTGCTCACGGATGTGGAATCCACCGAGCAGTTGGCGTCGGCCACGGGTTCAGCCCGCACCACCGACCTCGGCCTGGGCGGCTTGGCCGTCGGGGCGGGCGGGGGCTTGGGGGGATTGGGCTGGAGCAACACCAATGAGGGCAAAGTGATCGCCGCCGCATTCTTGGATGCGCATAACCAATTGGTGACCCAGTTGCGGACCTTGGCCGCCAAGCCCCTGCCGCCGCTGACACCTCTTCGCTGAGCCTCAGGGCAAGAGCTCGCGCACCAGCTCGGGCGGCCGGCACAGGCGAGTGCCCTTAGGCGTCACCACAATCGGGCGATTCAAGAGCACCGGGTGGGCATGAATGGCCGCGATCAGAGCGTCTTCGCTCAGGGTGGCGTCGCCCAGGTTCAGCTCGCTGTAGACGGCCTCTTTGCTGCGCATCAGCTCGCGCACGGGCAGGCCGCAGGCCTTCACCAGGGCCTTGAGCTCGTCCACCGACGGCGGGCTTTGCAGGTAATCAATGACTGTGGGGGTGAACCCAGCGTCTTGGATCAAGGCCAGCGCCCCGCGAGAGTTGCTGCAGCGCGCGTTGTGAAAGATGGTGATGTTCATGGGCGCCGATTTTCGCCCACGCACAGCGGCGAGAATGCACCCACCATGATGAGGACCACATGCTCGTTGACAGTTTGATCTTGGGCGCAGCGGCGCTGGGCGCTGGGGTGCTCAATGCCATGGCGGGCGGCGGCAGCTTTTTGACTTTTCCGGCGCTGGCCTTCACCGGAGTGCCGGTGATCGCCGCCAACGCCACCAGCGCGTTTGCAGTCAGCCCGGGCTACTTGGGCAGCGCCTTGGGTTTCAAGGCGGAGCTGGCAGCGCTGCCGCGTGCGCGCCTGCTGCAAGAAGGGCTGGTGTGTGCGGCGGGCGGCTTGGCCGGCGCAGCGCTGCTGCTGCTGACGCCGGCCAAGGTCTTCTCTGCCGTGGTGCCCTGGCTGTTGTTGTTCGCCACACTGCTGTTCGCGCTAGGCCCCAAGCTCTTGGCCCGGCGCCAGGCGCACTTGGCCGCCGCTCAAGCGCCAGCCTCTTCAGCGGGCTTGGCCCGCTGGCTGGGCCTGGGCGCTGTGGCGGTGTATGGCGGCTACTTCAACGGCGGGCTGGGTATCTTGCTGATGGCGCTCTACACGGTGACGGGGGAGCGCGACATCCACACCGCCAACGCCCTGAAGAACCTCAACTCCCTGGTGTTGTCGCTGCTGTCCGTGCTGGCCTTTGCCTGGGCGGGGGCCATTGCCTGGCCACAGGCCTTAGGCATGGCGGTGGTGGCGACTATCGGGGGCTATCTGGGCGCGCGCTGGGCCAAACGCATGGCGGTGGGGCAGGTGAGGGCGGTGGTCATTGCCACGGGCCTGATCATGTCCCTAGTGTTTTTCTGGAGGGCTTTTGCATGAAGATCTGCATTTATGGGGCCGGCGCCATCGGCGGGCTGATCGGCACGCGTTTGGCGGCCACGGGCCAGCACCAGCTCAGCGCAGTGGCGCGTGGGGCCACGTTGGCGGCCCTCCAGGAACACGGCTTTCGCGTGCAGTCGGCCAGCGGCTTGATCAGCGGGCCGGTGCAGGCCGCGCAAGACCCGGCGCAGTTGGGCCCGCAAGATGTGGTGGTGGTGGCGGTCAAAGGCGGCGCCTTGCCGGCCGTGGCCTTGAACATTGCGCCGCTCCTGGGGCCAGACACGCTGGTGCTGCCTGCCCTCAATGGCGTGCCTTGGTGGTTCGGTGAGAGCCTGCCCGCGCTGCGGGGCCTGGAGCTGCCCGCCATAGACCCCGGTGGCGCCCTGTCTGAAGCGATTGCCTTGAAGCATGTCCTGGGCTGCGTGGTGCACGCGTCAGCCTCTTGCCCAGAGCCAGGCTTGGTGCAGCACCGCTTGGGCCAAGGCTTGATCATTGGGGAGCCTTTGGGGGGCACTTCAGAGCGCTTGAGTGGCCTGGCCGCGGCGCTGCGCGGCGCGGGCTTTGAGGTGACGGAATCACCCCGCATCCAACAAGACGTTTGGTACAAGCTCTGGGGCAATATGACCATGAACCCGGTCTCGGCCCTGACAGGCACCACGACCGACCAGATCCTGGCCGACCCGCTGCTGCGCGAGTTTTGCAGCGCGGCCATGCGCGAAGCGGCCGCCATTGGCGAGCGCTTGGGCTGCCCCATTGCACAGTCGCCGGAAGATCGCCATGCCTTGACCCTGAAGCTGGGCGCGATCAAGACCTCCATGCTGCAAGACGTGGAGGCCGGACGCGGCATTGAGCTGGACGCCATCGTCACGGCCGTGCAGCAGCTAGGCCAAGTCTTGGGCGAACCCACGCCCTTCATCAATGCCTTGCTGGGCCTGACCCGCGTGTTTGCTCGGCAGCGCGGCTTGTACTGAAGTCTGAGGTCTTGGCATCACCTTGGCCTCGCTCACAGCGAGCGGCCATGCCCCGGTGCCCCTACCCTGAGGTGGCCAGCGTCAGCGCTTGGCAAGCCCCTGGGTGCTAACATTCACCTCGTTGGTGCCTGGCCTGCCCACTCGGGGCGGCTGGGGTAAACGGGAATCAGGAGGGTGCGTCTCACCGAGACAAACCTCACCTGAGCTGCCCCCGCAACGGTAAGCGGACGGAGCTGTTCTTTCAGCCCCCGCTCGTGCACACGGTCACTGCGCGCCTTTGGGCGGTGGGAAGACTGCACGGGTCGTCTCCGCCAGCCCGGATACCGGCCAACAGGGTGGCCCAGCTTGTTTGTTTGCATCAAGCCGGGCCGTTGACAGGCGCTTGCGGGGAAGCTTGCGCCTGGGTTTTGTCCTGTCTGGTTCTCCCATGTTGTCTTCTTCTTTGCGTCTGGCACGCCCGTCTATGGCTGCGCGCGTGGCCTTGCCCTGCGCACGAGTGTCTGCACTGTCTGTGTTGACCGTGGCCGCCCTGGCTGCTGCCACCACGGCCCAAGCCCAATCCAGCGCCAATCAACTCGACCAAGTGGTCGTCACCGCCACCCGCATGCCGCAGCGCTTGGGTGATGTGCTGGCCGATTTCACGGTCATCACGCGTGCCGAGATCGAGCGCCAAGCCTTTGGTGGCCTGGCCGACTTGCTGGTCAACGCCGGCTGCGTGGAGGTCTCGCGCACCGGCGGCCCCACCAGCACCACCTCGCTGTTTTTGCGCGGGGCGGACAACCGCCACACCGTGCTGTTGGTCGACGGCGTGCGCGTGGACAGCCAAGCCACGGGGGGCGCGGCTTGGAACACCATTCCCCTGGCACAGATTGAGCGCGTGGAAGTGCTCAAAGGCCCGGCCAGCGCGGTCTACGGCTCTGACGCCATTGGCGGCGTGATCCAAGTCTTTACCCGCCGCAGCGACGGTCCTTTGAGGGCTGATGTGGGCCTGGCCGCAGGCAGCCAAGGCACGGTCAAACTTGAGGCGGCCGTGCGCGGTGGCACCAAGACTTTTGACCATGCGGCCAGCCTCAGCGTGGAGCGCAGCAGTGGCTTCAATGCCACCAATGAGAAGAGCACCTTCTCGTATGTGCCGGACCGCGATGGCTACCGCCGCGCTAATGGCAGCCTGCGCTTGGGGGCGGAGGTCAGCAGCGGCCATCGCCTCTCCTTGGTGGCTTTGAAGAACCGCACTGATAGCCAGTACGACGGCTCGCGCAGCAAGCCCTTGGTCGACGACCATGCCATCACCAACACCACGGCAGCCCGCCTGGCCTGGGATGCGCAATGGAGCCGCGATCTGCGCACCGAGCTGAGCCTGGGTGAAGGCCGTGACGCCTACGAGACCACACCGTCGGTTTATCAAACTGAGACCCGCATTCGCAGCCTGGCCCTGAACGGCAGCTACCAACTGGGGGGCGGGCATCAGCTCAACGGCTTGGTGGAGCATCGTGAAAACCGGCTGGACAACGCCGGCCTGCGCGGCGGCCCCAGCAGCAGCGGCACTCAGACCGGTGTGGCTCTGGGCCACATCGCACGCTGGACACCTGCGCTGCAAACCCAGCTTCATGTGCGTGCCGATGACGACTCCGAGTTTGGTGTGGCCAACACCGGCACCGCCGCAGTCGGCTATGCAGTGAGCCCCAATCTGCGGCTGATGGGTTCGGTGGGCACGGCTTTTCGTGCACCCACCCTGTACCAACGCGGCTCGGTTTATGGGCCGGACCTGAGCAAGCCAGGAGTTGCCGCCCTGCAGCCCGAGCGTGGCCAAAACCTGGAGTTGGGCCTGCGCTTCAGCCAAGAGGCCTTGAGTGTGACGGCCACGGCCTATCGCAACCGCATCACCGAATTGATCGTGTTTGGTCAAGCCGGTGCCTGCAGCAGCGAATTCGGTTGCTATGAGAACGTAGCCCGCGCTCGCCTGCAAGGCCTGCATGTAGACGCCCAATACGGCTTGGGGGATTGGCAGTTGAGCGCCAGTGTCGACGCCCAGTCTCCCAAGGACGTGGACAGCGGCAAGTTGCTGGCTCGCCGCAGCAAGCTGTTTGGCACGCTGCGTGCCCAAACCAAGCTGGGCGCCTTCACCGTGGGGGGCGGCGTGCAGGCCTCGGGCCAGCGCTATGACAATGCCAGCAACACCACCCCGCTGGCCGGCTATGCCATCGTCAACCTGGATGCGCAATACGCGCTGCAGCGCGACCTGAAGCTGAGCCTCAACCTGGACAACGCCTTTAACCGCGTTTATCAGGTGGCCAATGGCTACAACACGGCACCGCGCTCGGTCATGTTAGGCCTGCGCTGGTCTCCTGCCCTGTGATTCCGTCCCCAAATCAACCGTGGCGTCGTTACGGCACCTTGTCGTGCCTCAGCACTGCCTGCGGCACCGCGCCTAGCCACAGCTGATTTGGAACCGGAATAGAGTCACCCTCCATGCACGCCAGCCCTCTGCGCCATGCCCTCACGCTGCTCAGCTTGAGCGGCGTGCTGCTGGCGGCTTTGTTGGTGTCGCTGGCCACGGGCAGTGTGGAGCTGCCCCTGGCGCACATCCCTGGCTGGCTTTTCAACCCGGACGGCAGCATGGAGGCCGATGTGCTGCACCGCCTGCGCCTGCCACGCGCCGGTGCGGCCATGGCCACCGGCGCCTTGCTGGCCTTGGCGGGGGCCTTGATGCAGGTCTTGCTGCGCAACCCACTGGCCGACCCTTATGTGCTGGGGCTTTCGGGCGGCGCAGCGCTGGGCGCCCTCAGCGCATTGGCCGTCGGAGCCAGCGTGCTCGTGGTGCACCTGGGCGCCTTTGCGGGGGCCTTGATCGTCATCGTCACGGTGTTTGGCCTGGCCCACCATGACCTGGGGCGGCTGGAGACCATCAGTAGCCAAGACCCGTCACCCCGCTTGCTGCTGACGGGGGTGATGATGTCCTCGCTGGCCATGGCAGGTGTCAGCCTGCTGCTGAGCTTGGCACCCAACGAGCGCCTGCGCGGCATGCTGTTTTGGATGATGGGTGACCTTTCAGGGGCCGATGTGCCAGGCTGGGTCCTTGCTGCACCACTTGCCTTGCTGTTGCTGCTGTGGCCCTTTGGGCGAGAGCTGAACCTCTTGCTGCGCGGCCCCGGCCCCGCCCAGATGCTGGGCGTTCCGGTGCGCCGCTTGCGCATCCTCATTTATGCCGTTGCCTCGGCCGCTGCGGCGTTGGCCGTGGCCACGGCTGGCAGCATCGGCTTTGTCGGCCTGGTGGTGCCCCATGCCCTGCGTTTGGTGCTGGGCAATGACCAGCGCTTGCTGCTGCCGGCCAGTGCCCTGGTGGGCGCCGCATTCTTGTTGGTGGCCGACACCTTGGCCCGCACGGTGGCGGCCCCGCTGCAGTTGCCGGTGGGCGTGATCACGGCGCTGGTCGGTGCACCGACCTTCATCGTGCTGCTGCGCAAAGGAGCCAGCCGATGAGCGCGCCGCTGCTGCGGGTAAGCAACCTGACGGTGGCGGTGCCCCCGGCGTCCAGGGCTACAGGCCTGCGCCCCCAACGCATGTTGGTGCAGGGCCTGAACCTGAGCGCTGAGCCGGGCCAGTTCTGGTGCTTGCTGGGCCCCAATGGCGCTGGCAAGACGCAGTTGCTGCACACCTTGGCCGGCGCCCGCCCGCCCACGGCCGGTGAGGTCCACCTGGGCGGCAAGCCCTTGGCAGACTGGCCCTTGGTCGAGCAAGCCTGCTGGCGGGGCCTCGTGCCCCAAGCTGTGCATGACGCCTTCAGCGCCTCGGTGCTGGAGGTGGTCTTGCAAGGGCGGCATCCGCATCTCTCGCGCTGGCAATGGGAAGGCGTCTCGGAGCACGCCATCGCCATGGCCGCGTTGGAGCGCGTGGGCCTGGGCGCCTTGGCCGAGCGCGATGTGACCACACTCTCCGGCGGTGAACGCCAGCGCGTGGCCCTGGCCACGGTGCTGACCCAAGACCCGCCCTTGCTGCTGCTGGACGAGCCGTTGGCCCATCTGGACTTGGCCCAGCAGCAGCGCATGCTGAGCTTGCTGTCCCAAGAGGTCACAGGGCGCCAACGCTGCGTTGTCATGTCGGTGCACGACCTGAGCCTAGCCCAGCGTGTCGCCACCCATGTATTGCTCATTCAAGGCAGCGGCCGAGTTCTGGCCGGGCCCGTGGCGGAGGTGATGACCGAACCCTTGCTGAGCGCTGCCTTTGGCCACCGTTTGACCCGCCTGGAGGCCCAAGGCCAAAGCTGGTGGTTACCGACCTAACTGAAACATGAGCCAAACCGAAGACGCCCAACGCCATCAAACCCTGATGGCCAAAACCAAAGCGGCGGTGGATGCCCGCATTGCGGCCGCGCAGACGGACTGCGGCGTGTTGCTGGTCATCACCGGCCCCGGCAAGGGCAAGAGCAGCTCTGGCTTTGGCATGGTGGCGCGGGCCTTGGGCCATGGCCTGAAGGTCGGCGTGGTGCAGTTCATCAAGGGATCGCGCGCCACGGGTGAAGAGAGCTTTTTCCGTCGCTTTCCGCAAGAGGTGAGTTATCACGTTTGTGGCGAGGGCTTTACCTGGGAAACCCAGAACCGCGAACGCGATGTTCAGAAGGCGCAAGAGGGCTGGGCCATTGCCCAGGGCTTGCTGCAGCGGGCTGATGTGGGCCTGGTGCTGCTGGATGAGCTGAACATCGTCCTCAACAAAGGCTACCTCGACACCGACGCCGTGCTGGCCGACTTGGCCGCGCGCCCGGCCATGCAGCATGTGGTCGTCACGGGCCGTGGGGCGCCCGACGCGCTGGTGGCCGCCGCCCACACGGTCAGCGAGGTGAGCGCGGTCAAACACGCTTTCAAACAAGGCATTCGGGCGCAGCCCGGCGTGGAGTTTTGAGATGGGCGTGAAGAAAGCTTTGCATTGGCTGCTGGGCGTGAGCGCGTGGGCCTTGGCTCAAGGGGTATTGGCGCAGGCGCCGGTGAGCACCACCGACGATGACGGCCGCATCGTCAGCCTGCCCCGGCCCGCCCAGCGCATCATCAGCTTTGCACCGCATGCCACGGAGCTGATCTTTGCGGCGGGCGGCGGCGCCCAACTGGTGGGCACCATGCGCTATAGCGACTACCCCGAGGCCGCCAAAGCTGTGCCCATCGTGGGCGACGCCCATGGGCTGGATTTGGAGCGCATTGCCAGCCTGCAGCCCGACCTGTTGGTCATCTGGCCTCACGGCAACTCGGCGGCGCAATTGGAACGTTTGCGCGCCTTGAAGCTGCCCATGTTCCACAGCGAGCCCCACAGCCTGGCGCAGATTGGCGACACCCTGCGCCGCCTGGGTGTGCTGATGGGCACCGCCAGCACCGCCACCAAGGCCGCGCAGGCCTATGAGGCCGAGCTGCTGGCTTTGCGCGCCCGCTACAGCCAGCGCCCGCCCGTGGCCGTGTTCTATCAAATCTGGCACCAGCCCTTGCTGACGGTGAATGACCAGCACGTGATCGGCGATGTGCTGCGCCTGTGCGGCGGCCGCAATGTGTTTGGCCAACAGCCCGTGCTGGTGCCGCAGGTGAGTGTGGAGGCCGTGCTGGCCGCCCTGCCGCAAGCCTTGGCCACCAGCACTGGCGAAGGCAAGCTGGACGAAGCGCTGGCCCCGTGGCGCCACTTCAAACACTTTGCGCCCCTGGCCAAGCAAGCCGTGATCGCGGTGCATGGCGACTACATCAGCCGCCACAGCCCGCGCATCCTGGTGGGCGCGCGGCGCATCTGTGAAGGCCTCGAGCTAGTTCGCCAAGGCCAGCCGGTGAAGCAAGCGCCATGACGAGCCGGGAACGCGCTCAGCGCCTGAAGGGCGCCTTGATGGTGCAAGGCTGTACCTCCGACGCCGGCAAAACCACCTTGGTTGCGGGCCTATGCCGGGTGCTGGCCCGCCAGGGCGTGCGGGTGGCGCCCTTCAAACCACAGAACATGGCGCTCAACAGCGCCGTCACCGCCGACGGCGGCGAGATCGGCCGCGCCCAAGCCCTGCAAGCCCAGGCCGCGCGCGTGGCCCCCACGGTGGACATGAACCCGGTGCTGATCAAGCCCAGCTCTGACACCGGGGCGCAAATCATCATTCACGGCCAGGCCCGCCATGAGATGGATGCGCGGGCTTATCACGAGTACAAGACGATTGCCTTCGAGGCTGTGCGAGAAAGCTGGCAACGCCTGCGCCGCGACTACGACGTGGTGCTGGTCGAAGGCGCGGGCAGCCCCGCTGAGGTGAACCTGCGCGACCGCGACATTGCCAATATGGGTTTTGCGCTGCCGCACCAAGTGCCGGTGCTGCTGGTGGCCGACATCGACCGCGGCGGGGTGTTTGCCCACCTCACCGGCACGCTCAACTGCCTGGCCCCAGAAGAGCAAGACCTGATCAAAGGCTTCGTCATCAACCGCTTTCGGGGCGATGTCTCACTGCTGATGCCCGGCGTGGATTGGCTGACCGAGCGCACCGGCAAGCCAACACTGGGCGTGCTGCGATATCTGATGGGCCTGCACTTGGATGCCGAAGATGCCATCGCCACCCAACGAACTGCCAGCGGCCAGGCCACGCACCTGCGCGTGGCCGTGCTGGTCTATCCCCGCATCAGCAACCACACCGACCTGGACGCGCTGCGCGCCAACCCGGCGCTGGCCGTGACCTGGGTCGGCCCCGGTCAGCCCATCCCGCCCTGCGACCTGCTGATCTTGCCGGGCAGCAAAAACGTGCAGGCCGACCTGCGCTGGCTGCGCGAGCAGGGCCACGAGGCGGCGATCCAGCGCCACTTGCGCTATGGCGGCAAGCTCTTAGGGGTGTGCGGCGGTTTCCAGATGCTGGGCCTAAGCCTCAGCGACCCCCACGGTTTGGAAGGCGGCGGCCACGCTGCGGGCCTGGGCCTGCTGGACATGCACACCACCTTGGCCGCTGAAAAGCAGCTCCGCCAAGTGCAGGGTCAACTCTGCGGTGTGTGGGCTGGCGAGGAGGCTCAACTCCAAGGTTATGAAATCCACCTCGGCGTCAGCGCCGGCCCCGCCTTGCAACAACCTTCAGCCGTGTTGCGTGACTCAGACGGCAGCCTGCGGCCCGACGGCGCTTGCTCAGCCGACGGCCAAGTTCTGGGCAGCTACGTTCACGGCCTGTTCGACGAGCCTGCTGCGCAAGCCGCACTGCTGCGCTGGGCCGGGTGGCAGGGGGCGCAAGCGGTGGATTTGAATGCGCTGCGCGAGGCGAGCTTGGAGCGGCTGGCGGATGAAGTGGAGGGGCAATTGGACCTGAAAGCGCTTGGCGCCTGGATTGAAGGCAACTGACAGTCAGCCCAGCTGAGCCACCGTCGCTAAAGGCAGGAACAGGCTCAGCGGCGAGTTGGGCAAGGCGATGAACCCGTGGTGCCAATAAAAGGCGGCTGCGGCATCGTCTTTGGCATCCACCAACAGGGCATAGGCGGCGATGTCGGATCGCAGGCATCGATGAAGGGCGCAATAGACGGAAGAACGGTACTCTGTTGGTGCGTGCGCGCAGCAATGATGCAGGCGCATCATGAGGCCATCCTTCGAGGCACGTCGCAAGAGTGTTTTTGCTGATGTTCGGCGGCGGGGACTTTGAATCCACAAATGATAGACTCGAATATATTTTGGTGTAAAGCTTGGTGTGGGAATGGTTTTTGACTAAGGCATCAAAGTGATGACTTAAGTGAAAAGTTATTAAAAAATTGGTGAATCGATGATCTGGGAAATCTGCTTTAAAGGCAATTTTGGTCTTGCCGTTGAAATTTCCGCCCGATGGCTTTTTGTAGGCCTTTTTATAGGTTTTTTGTCCGCTTGTGGGGGAGGAAGTGATATCGCGCCATCCACTCCAGTGGTTAATATTTCTGGTGTGAATTCTGACGTGGGTTGGATACCATCAGGCGGAGCCGTCAGCGATAGCGCCCCACAGTTGAGTGGAATACTTAGTTCAGAATTGAAGACTGGGGAGAGGCTGCAAATTTTCGATGGTGATATTCCACTTAGTCCTTTTGCTACGGTCGATGGCCTTCAATGGAAATTCATTCCATTCGTTCCACTGGCAGAGGGAGAGCATCGATTTAGCGCGGCAGTCGTTAATGATAAAGGCTTCGTGGGTGCGAGAGGGAATGTTTTTGTTATCAATGTAAACCTTCCGGATATAGTGCCGACGAGCGCAATACGCGCAGCGTCCACAGTTATTAGATACACGGATGTAAATTTGGCGGAAGGCGGGTTTGAAGTTATCCCTAAAGATGATAGTCGAGGGAGTTGTGAGCCACCATTGCGTGTTTTGCGCGATACTTTGGAGTTTCGCTGCACATTTTATATAATGGGTCGGCGTACTATTGAAATTCGTCAAGGTGGCGTATTGAAAGGTGCTGCTGAAATAACTATTGAAAGTAATGTCACCGAAGTCGTATGGTCATCGCCAACCACGGGTGGTTACGGTCAAAAATCAGTCCGAAACGGAGAGGCAGTTAGTCTTAAGGTCATTGGCTCAGGTTTGCTGTTGGATCCGCAATTAGATGTTGTAATTGAAAGCTGTAGTAATGTGGCTGAACAAGCTTCAGCATCGGACACGGAGCGCGTGTTTAGTTGCGAGGTCGAAGGAGTCGTCAGCAATGGTAATTTGGCAGCTGCGGTGATGAGCAGTCGCGATGGACAGGCTTTGATCCGTTGGCAAATGCCCGTAACCATTGATTTTCCGATTCCACCTCTTCTAACCGGTAAGCTGCCCCATACAGGAATAACTGGTGAGCAGTGCTTTAAGGCGGGTAGTGATGTGCTTGTCAGCTGTCGCAGTCCTGAGGCCATAGCTCTGTCGGGTGAGGGAAAACAAGACGGTATGCGTGGCGCAAATAATCCGTTGGGCTACAGCACTTTTGGCAGGTATGGAAAAGATGAGTGTGTTGTTGATAAAGTGACTGGTCTAATGTGGGAAGGTACTACAGGTAGTGGATTTAGATCAGTTGCCAACAGGTATAGTAATGTTGGGGATGGTCGCCTTGATGACGCAAGTAGTAAAGTTGCAGCAGTAAATGCCAGTGGATTGTGTGGATTTCATGACTGGCGTTTACCAACTATTGCGGAGCTTCATAATCTTGTTGACTTTAGCTTGGCTCAACCTGGTCCAGTTTTTAATCATGAGTGGTTTGGCCTTTCGCCGACAAGTTTTTGGGCTTCAACCGTTTTTGTTATGGATCTAGATATGGCTTGGACCTTGACCTATGAAGGTGTGCCGTATGCTAATCATCTAAAGAATGAAAAAATCGGTGCTGTTCGATTGGTTCGATCGGGTCAATAAAAAGAAGGAATTACTGGAGTAGCAAAGTGATGCTTTGCGAAGAATTTGAGATGATAATGATTATTTTGGATGATGTGAAGTATGAGTGATCTTTCAATTTGTCGAAGTGCACTGATTATATTTCTGCTGATTGGCAGTTGTGCGCACGCCAGTTGCCCGACCTGGCCAACAGAGCAACGATTTCAAGTAAATGGCGCAGAGGTTACGGATAAACAAACAGGACTAGTTTGGGCACGATGCAAAGTCGGGCATGAGTGGAATGGTCAGTCTTGCGTTGGTGGCGACCCAAAAATGACGCACGAAGAAGCACTTAAGTATGCTTCGGGTCTAAGCGGATGGCGCTTGCCGAATGTTAAGGAGCTGGCCAGTATTGCTGATCGTGGTTGTCCGGTTGAGGCGATTGATAAAGCTGCTTTTCCGGGCATTAGGGGTTATGAATTCTGGTCTTCTACGCCTAGCCTCGCTAGAAATGGGAGTGCATGGCGGGTCTCGTTTTGGTTTGGCGATGCTTCACCAGCTAACCGACGAGATCGCTATTACGTCCAATTGGTCCGCACCAATCCGTAACAGAATCACGGTGCTGCTAGGGCGAGGTGTGAACCCCAAAGGCGCCTGAGTTCAGCACTCCACAATATTCACCGCCAACCCCCCGCGCGCCGTTTCTTTGTACTTGGTCTTCATGTCCGCACCCGTGTCGCGCATGGTCTTGATGACTTTGTCGAGGCTGACGTGGTGGGTGCCGTCGCCGCGCAGGGCCATGCGGGCGGCGTTGATAGCTTTGACGGAGGCAATCGCATTGCGTTCGATGCAGGGAATCTGCACCAGGCCGCCGACGGGGTCGCAGGTCAGGCCCAGGTGGTGTTCCATGCCGATCTCGGCGGCATTTTCGACTTGCTCGGGCGTGCCGCCCAGCACGGCGGCCAGGGCACCGGCGGCCATGGAGCAGGCCACGCCCACTTCACCTTGGCAGCCGACTTCGGCGCCAGAGATGCTGGCGTTTTCTTTGTAGAGGATGCCAATGGCGGCGGCGGTGAGCAGGAAGTCCGCTACGCCTTGGTTGCTGGAACCAAAGACGAAGCGGCTGTAGTAATGCAGCACGGCGGGGATGATGCCTGCCGCGCCATTGGTGGGGGCGGTCACCACACGGCCACCGGCGGCGTTTTCTTCGTTCACGGCCAGGGCATAGAGGTTGACCCAGTCCATCACCTGCAGCGGGTCGCGCAGGGCTTGTTCGGGGTTGCTGGTGAGGCTGCGGTAGAGGCTGGGTGCGCGGCGCTTGACCTTGAAGCCGCCGGGCAGGATGCCTTCCGTCGCGCAGCCGCGGGTCACGCAGGCTTGCATCACCGTCCAGATGCGCATCAGGCCGGCGTCGATCTCTGCGTCGGTGCGCCAATGGCGCTCGTTAGCGCGCATCACCTGGGCGATGGACAGGCCTTCGCGCTGACACACTTGCAGCAGCTCATCGCCGCTTTTGAAGGGCAGGGGCAGCACGGTGGCGTCGGGGGCGATGACCTTTTGCTTGCTGCCATCGGCGGCCACTTCGTCGCTGACCACAAAGCCGCCGCCCACCGAGTAGTAGGTGCGGTTTTCCAGCTCGCTGCCTGCCGCGTCATAGGCCACCAGGCGCATGCCGTTGGCATGGAAGGGCAGGGTCTCGCGGCGCATGAAGAGCAGGTCTTCCGCCTCTTTGAAGGCCACGCGCTGGCTGCCCATCAGGGCCAGGTGGCCGCTGGATCGGATCTCTTCGAGCAGCGGCTCAATGCGCTCGACAGCCACTTGGTCGGGCTCCTCACCCAGCAGACCCAGCAGCACGGCCTTGTCGCTGCCGTGGCCTTTGCCGGTGGCGCCCAAAGAGCCATAGAGCCAGCAGCGCACACGGGCGACATTGCCGAGCTGCCCTGCGCTTTGCAGGCGCAGGCCAAACAGGCGGGCGGCGCGCATCGGGCCCACGGTGTGGGAGCTGGAAGGCCCGATGCCAATCTTGAACAAGTCAAAAACCGAAACCGCCATGTTTGTCTCTCCTGGATGTGTGGTGTGTGCGCGAGGTTCAGGCCAGCGCAGGCCGTGTGAGTGAGGGCCTGGCGTGCGCATCTTCCCACTGCGCCACATGCCCTGCCAACTGGTGGGCGGTGATGGCCGAGAGGGTCCAGCCCAAGTGGCCGTGGCCGGTGTTGTAGAACACATTGGGCATGCGGCCGGGGCCGACGCGGGGCAGCATGTCCGGCATCATGGGCCGCAGGCCGGCCCAGGGCTCCACGCGGCGGGTGCTGACGCCGGGGAAGCATTGGTTGACCCAGTCCACCAGGGGCTTGATGCGGTCGGCGCGGATGTCGCGGTTAAAGCCATTGAACTCTGCGGTGCCCGCCACGCGGAAGCGGTCAACGCCTAAGCGGCTGGTGACCAGCTTGGTCTCGTCGTCCAGCAGGCTGACTTGCGGTGCGGCCGCTTGGCTTTGCTCGTCACTCAACATCACGGTGATGGAGTAGCCCTTGACGGGGTAAACATTGAGGCGGTCGCCCAGTTGCGCCCCGATGGCGCGGCTGTGCACGCCGGCGCACACCACCACGGCGTCGCCGGTGACAACCTCGCCATTGGCCAAGGTCACGCGGGCGGTCTGGCCGTCGCTCGCCACGCGGCTCACCGCTTGGCCGGTGCGCAGGCTCACGCCATGCTTGGCGCAGGCGAGGCTCAGGCCATGGGTGTACTTGTGGATGTCACCGGTGCTGTCGCTCTCGGTGTAGAAGCCGCCGTAGTAATCACCGGCCAGCGTGGGCTCGATGGCACGCATTTCTTCAGGCGTCACGGCACGGCGGGGCAGGCCGCCTTCGGCCAGCAGCTTGCTGACGTTGGCCGCGTGCTCAAAACCCGCCTTGTCGCGGTAGATGTGCAAGATGCCTTGCTTCTTCAGGTCGAAGTCAATGCCTTCGGCCTCGGCCCAGCCGAACAGGTGCTCGCGCGCGGCGATGGCCAAGCGCGCGGTGGCGATGGTGTTCTCGCGGTACTTGGGAATGGCCGCTGCAAACTCAGCAAACCAAGAGAGCTTGTGCCAGCTGGGCTTGGGGTTGACCAGCAAGGGTGCGTCGGGCTTGAACATCCACTTCAAGCCCTTGAGCAAGGTGGACGGGTGGGTCCAGGTTTCGGCGTTGGAGGCCGAGAGCTGGCCGCCATTGGCATGGCTGGTTTCCATGCCGGCATAGCGGTGTTGTTCAATCAGGGTGACCTGATGGCCTTGGCGGGCCAAGGCATAGGCACTGGTGACGCCGGTGATGCCGCCACCGATAACGAGGATGTGGCGGGCAGAACGCGAAGCGATAGGGGACATGGTGTGCACCTCAAGAGCGTCAAACAAGAAGACCCACCATCACACCGTGTGATGGCGAGGCCCCCTCTGTTTGGACCCTGAGAGATTCACCCAAGCGTGGCGCTTCAGGCTTGCTCCTGCGGGGGGCCGGATGACGAGTTCCGGCCGCTCTTCAGAGTGCGGGTCACAGATCGGTCCTTTTGCCTGAGAGTTTCCGGGGCGGTTGCTCCTTCGGCGCCCACTCCTTTTCAGGGCGGGGCTCTCCCGATGTGCGACGACAGTGGATTATTCAGCAGCGGCCATAGGCACACAAGAGCAGAAGAGGTTGCGGTCGCCGTAAACGTTGTCCACACGCCCCACAGGGCTCCAGTACTTGGCTTGGCGCAGGCTGGCCACCGGGTAGGCGGCTTGCTCGCGGCTGTAAGCATGGGCCCAGTCAGCAGCCATCAGGCTGGCGGCGGTGTGGGGGGCGTTCTTCAGCGGGTTGTCTTCGCGCGGCCACTCACCGCGCTCGACCTTGGCGATCTCTTCGCGGATGGCGATCATGGCGTCGCAGAAGCGGTCCAGCTCGGCCTTGGGCTCGCTCTCGGTGGGCTCCACCATCAGCGTGCCGGCCACCGGGAAGCTCAGCGTGGGCGCATGGAAGCCATAGTCGATCAGGCGTTTGGCCACGTCTTCAGCGCCAATGCCGCTGCTGTCCTTCAGCGGGCGCAGGTCCAAGATGCACTCGTGTGCCACGCCACCGCCCTTGATGCCGCTGTGGCCGCCGCTGAAGTGGATGTCGTAATGGCCGCTGAGGCGGGCCGCCACATAGTTGGCGCTCAAGATCGCCACTTCGGTGGCGGCCTTCAGGCCTTCAGCACCCATCATGCGGATGTACATCCAGCTGATGGGCAGCACGGCGGCATTGCCGAGAGGCGCTGCACTCACCGCACCCACGCCGCCTTCACGCGGCTGGCCTGCGGCCACATGGCCGGGCAAGAAGGGCACCAAGTCTTGCACCACGCAGACGGGGCCCACACCGGGGCCGCCACCGCCGTGGGGGATGCAGAAGGTCTTGTGCAGGTTGAGGTGGCTCACATCGCCGCCAAACTCGCCAGGGGCGGCCAGGCCCACCAAGGCGTTCATATTGGCGCCGTCCACGTACACCCGGCCGCCAAAGCGGTGCACCATGGCGCACAGCTCTTTGACCCGCGGCTCAAACACGCCGTAGGTCGAGGGGTAGGTGATCATGATGGCGGCCAGCTTGTCGGCGTGCTGGGTGCACTTGGCTTCCAGGTCGTTCAGGTCCACGCTGCCATTGGCGTCGCACTTCACCACCACCACTTGCATGCCCACCATCTGAGCCGATGCCGGGTTGGTGCCGTGGGCGCTTTCGGGGATCAGGCAGACGGTGCGCTGGGCATCGCCGCGCGACAAATGCCAGCCGCGAATGGCCAGCAGGCCGGCATATTCACCTTGCGAGCCGGCATTGGGCTGCAGGCTGATGCCGGCATAGCCCGTGGCTTGGCACAGCCAGGCGGTGAGTTGCTCGTTGAGCAGGGCATAGCCCTTGAGCTGATCGGCTGGTGCAAAGGGGTGTACCGCCGCAAACTCCGGCCAGGTGATGGGGATCATCTCGCTGGTGGCGTTGAGCTTCATGGTGCAAGAGCCCAGCGGGATCATGCTGCGGTCCAGCGCCAAGTCTTTGTCAGAGAGGCTGCGGATGTAGCGCAGCATCTCGGTCTCAGAGTGGTGGCTGTTGAAGACCGGGTGCGTCAGGAAGGCGCTGCTGCGGCGCAGATGCGCGGGGATCAGGCTCTCGGTGTGTTGCTCAAACTCGGCCACGCGGGGCAGGGTGGCGCCGTCGGTGGCGAACCAGGCCCACAGGGCTTCCAGGTCGGCACGGGTGGTGGTTTCGTCCAGCGACACACTCAGGTGCGTGGCCGACAGACGTCGCAGGTTGGCCCCTGCAGCCAGCGCGCGGGCCAGCACACCGTCGGTGCGCTCGGCCGTCTCGACCGTCAGGGTGTCAAAGGCCACGGGTGTCACGACCTTCAGGCCCATCTGCTTGAAGCCTGCGGCCAAGATGGCGGTGTAGGCGGCTACGCGCTGGGCAATGCGGGTCAGGCCGGCCGGGCCATGGTAGACCGCGTACATGCTGGCCATCACGGCCAACAGCACCTGGGCGGTACAGATGTTGGAGGTAGCCTTCTCGCGGCGGATGTGCTGCTCGCGGGTTTGCAGAGCCAGGCGGTAGGCGGGGTTGCCATGGGCATCCACGCTCACGCCCACCAAGCGGCCGGGCAGCGAGCGCTTGTACTCATCGCGGCAGGCCATGTAGGCCGCATGCGGGCCACCGGCGCCCATGGGCACACCAAAGCGCTGGGTGTTGCCCAGCACGATGTCGGCGCCAAACTCACCCGGGGGCACCAGCAGGGTCAGGGCCAGCAAGTCGGCCGCGACGATGAAGGCGGCGCCCTTGGCATGCGCGGCTTCTACATGCTCCTTCAGGTCGTGCACCAAGCCGGTGGTGGAGGGGTACTGGCAGATGACGGCGAAGTAGTCGTTCTCGGCCATCAGTTGCGGCGCAAAGCCGACCTTGACCTCCAGGCCCAGCGGCTCGGCGCGGGTGCGGATGACCTCAATGGTCTGCGGGTGGCAGTCGCCCGCCACGATCAGGGTGTTGCTCTTGGACTTGACGCTGCGCTTGGCCAAGGTCATGGCCTCGGCGGCGGCCGTAGCTTCGTCCAGCATGCTGGCGTTGGCCATGGCCATGCCGGTCAAGTCGCAGATCATGGTCTGGAAGTTGACCAGGGCTTCCATGCGGCCCTGCGAGATCTCGGCTTGGTAGGGCGTGTAGGCCGTGTACCAAGCCGGGTTCTCCAGGATGTTGCGCAGGATGACGCCCGGCGTGTGCGTGCCGTAATAGCCCTGCCCAATGAAGCTCTTGAGCACTTTGTTCTGCGCGGCCACCGCCTTCAACTCGGCCAGCGCCTCGGCCTCGCCCACCGCAGCGGGCAGATCCATGGGTGCGGGGCGACGGATGGCTTCGGGGACGATGGTGCTGATCAGCGCCTCGCGCGAGGCTGCGCCGATGATGCTCAGCATCTGGGCTTCGTCATCAGCATAGGGGCCAATGTGGCGAGCCACGAATTCGTGGGCGGTCTCAAGCTGAGCCAAGGGCGACAGGGCAGTGGTCATGGCAGGGGCAGGGTCGATGACAGAAGCGATGAGGGGCGGATTACAGGGTCTTGAGCAGAGCGTCGTAGGCCGTGGCGTCCATCAGGCCGTCCAGCTCAGCAGGGCTGCTCAGCTTGACCTTGAAGAACCAGCCCGAGCCCAGCGGGTCGGTGTTGGCCAGGGCCGGGTCGTTGCGCAGGTCTTCATTGACCTCGACGACCTCGCCGGTCACCGGCATGTAGATGTCGGCAGCGGCCTTGACGGACTCGACCACGCCAGCGATCTCGCCCTTGTTGAAGGTCTTGCCGACTTCGGGCAGGTCCACAAACACCACATCACCCAGCGCGTCTTGCGCATGCACGGTGATGCCCACGACAGCAGCGTCGGCGTTGGCGGTGTTGATCCATTCGTGGTCGGCGGTGAACTTGACGGACATGGTGAGGCTCCGGGTGTGGGTGGAAAAAGTGAGGGCAATGCTAGATCAGGCGGGTTGCCACGGCCAGGCAAGCATGCCCGGCCGCTTCGCTAGGCGCGCGGATGTCCGCAGGGACATCCTCACGTCCGGGCTGTGCCACGGCCAGGCAAGCATGCCCGGCCGCTTCGCCAGGCGCGCGGATGTCCGCAGGGACATCCTCACGTCCGGGCTCAGCCACGGTAATAGCGGTTGGGGGTGAAGGGGGTGGCAGCCACGGTCATGGGCAGCTTCTTGCCGCGCACGTCGGCAAACACTTGGGTGCCGACGGCCGTGTGGCTGATGGGCAGGTAGGCCATCGCGACCGGGGTGTTGACCGTGGGGCCCAGCGTGCCGCTGGTGACCACGCCTAGCTCTTGGCCGTTGGCGTCCACAATCTTGGCGCCTTCGCGCACCGGGGCGCGCTCTGCGCCCACCAAGCCCACGCGTTTGCGGCTGGGGCCGGCGGCCAGTTGGGCGTCGATCACTGCGGCGCCGGGGTAGCCGCCCGCGCGGGCGCCACCGGCCCGGCGCACCTTCTGGATGGCCCAGGTCAGTGCGGCTTCCACCGGCGTGGTGGTGGTGGTGATGTCGTGGCCATAGAGGCACAGGCCCGCTTCCAGGCGCAGGGTGTCGCGGGCGCCCAGGCCTGCGGCTTTGACTTCGGGTTGGGCGAGCAGTTCACGGGCCAGCGCGATGGCTTGGCTCTCGTGAACGGAGATCTCGAAGCCGTCTTCGCCGGTGTAGCCCGAGCGGGTGATGAAGCAATCGGCACCGGCCACGGTGAAGCGGCCGCCGGTCATGAAGGTCAGGGCTTTGACGCCGGGGTTCAGGCGGGCCAGGGCGTCCACCGCCTTGGGGCCTTGCAGGGCCAGCAGGGCGCGCTCGGGCAAGGGGCGCACCACGCAGCGGCCGCCGATGTGGGCCTGCAGGTGGGCAATGTCTTGGGCTTTGCAGCCGGCGTTTACCACCACGAAGAGGTCACCAAAATCGCCCAGCGCGTCGGCGCCAGGGCGGGTGATCATCAGGTCGTCCAGCAGGCCGCCTTGTTCATTGGGGAAGAAGGCGTAACGCTGTTTGCCCGGGGCCAGGTCGATCACATCGACGGGCACCAGGGTTTCCAGGGCGGCGGCGGCATCGGCGCCGATCAGGCGCAACTGGCCCATGTGAGAGACGTCGAACAGCGCGGCCGACTCGCGGCATTGCTTGTGTTCGGCCATCAAGCCGCTGGGGTACTGCACGGGCATGGCATAGCCCGCGAAGGGCACCATGCGGGCGCCGAGTTCAAGGTGGAGGGCGTGCAGCGGGGTTTGCAGCAGCGCGTCAGCGGTGGGGGCAGCGGACATGTGGGACTCTCTCAAGGGGCATGACGAAACCGGTCTGGTACACGTTGGCCCCCCCTGTCCGCTTTACCTGAGAGATTGACAGCGCCGTGGATGACGGCCCCGCTTGCCCCTTCGGTGGACGCGATGCCCGGTGCTACCGGCTCGCGCCTCTCTCCAGTGAGGAACGGCTAGCCTGAGTTGGTGGCCAGCCGCTTGTCAGTCCTTTTGCCTGAGCGTTCGAGGTGTCCCTCTGCGCCTTCGGCGGCCCCAGTTGTTGACACGGGGCTCTCTCCTGACAAGCTGGCGATTGTATCGCTACAGCCTCAAGAGCGGCTCCCTCTACTTGGCGTTTTTGAAGAAATTCACGCGCTCTTCGTCGCTGGGGTGGCTGGACAAGGCGATGGGCAATTCAAGCCCCTCGCCGCCGGCTTGCTTCTTGCGCCAGGCCTCGATGCGCTCGAAAAACACCACCATGACTGAAGGAGAGATACCGGCCTTGCGCAGGATGTCCACCGACTCTTGGTCCGATTCGCGTTCGGCTTCGCGCGAATAAGCCTGCTCGGTCAGCACCGCAGGCACGGTGGCCAAGAGGCTGGAGACATCGCCCACCACCACGCTGATCAGCGAGGCCAACAAGCTGGTTTGCACCACCATGCGCAGGCCGTGGCGGTGGCGCACATGGCCGAGCTCATGGGCCAGCACGCCGGTGATGGCGTCGGGCTGGTCTTTGAGCAACTCGGCCAGTTCATCCGTCAGCACCATGTGCCCGCCGGGCAGGGCAAAGGCATTGGGCCCAAGGCCGGCTTTGTCGGCAGAGCGGAAGTGCAGCTCGTAGGCCGGGGCTTTGCCCTCGGGGTAAGCCGCCGCCACGGCCTTGGAAAAGCGCTGTCGAATGGCTTCTTGCTCGGCCGCAGGCAGGCTGCTGGGCTTGAGCATGGTGCGCTCAATGGACGACAAGGCGCTGGCCCCGAGATGGCGCTCGACACTCTCCGGCACCACCGCGACCACCGCTTGAGAGGCCCAAGGGATGCCCCAGACCCAGGTCGCCCCCACAAAGGCCAGGCAGGCCAAGCCTGCCAGCACGGCCGCCCGCCAGCTTTGCATCCACTTCACCACCCACGGCTCGCGGCGGCCACTGGCTTGCGCCCAGGCGTCCCACTCCGGGCCGTTCTCATGGCACAGCAAGCCACCACCCGGCAAGTAGCACAGCCGAGCGCCATAGCGTTGGCGCTCGGGCCAGCGCACCTGGGCGAGTGGGACACGGTGCTCTTGGCCTTCGCCTTCGATCACCAAGGTTTGGCCTTGCAGCTCGGCGGTGACCGGCCAAGCTTTGGGGCTCCGGCCGTCGTAGTAGGTGGTGTGGAGTCTTGGCATCAAAGGCCCATATCCATGCCGAAGAAGTCCCCGGCCGCGTCGCCCGAGGCGTCGTTCATGGCGCTGGCCTCGGCCACCCAGTCGTCCACCGAGCCGGTGACGGTGATGCTGACGGCTTCGAGCTTCAGGCGCGTCATCGCCACCACTGCAAAGGGGCGGTAGAGGCCCAGCGTGAGGGCCGTCAGGAACAGGTTCAAGGCCGTGCGCCCGGCCAGCGGCAGCAGGCGCAGGTCGCTGCCAAAGCGAATGTCGGCGCTCTGGGTATGGCCCCACACCAAGTTTTGCAGGCGCGATACCGCGTAAGGGCCGATCACAAAAAAGCTCGTCACATAAATGCCGATCACCAGCAAGCCCGTCATCGCCGCCAAAGCGGCCGACACCTTGCCCCCGCCTTCGCCACCAAAGAGGCCCGTGAGGGCAGCCATGCCCCCACCCACCAGAAGCACCACCGCGATCAGGCTGAAGGCGACCAAGCCCAGGAGCAGCGAAACGCCCAGCACCTTGAAGGCGAGCACATAGAACTGCCCCGTGCTTGCCGACAGTTGCGTGGTTTGGCCGGCATAGTGGTAGTGCTGATGCTGGTAGCGCTTGATGCGGGCCAGGGCCCACGGCAAGGCCAGCATGAACGCCAACATGCTCAGGCCCAACCAAAAGGACAGCCGCTCGCTCTGCGCCTCGGTCAAGGTGCTTTCCTCGCCGGGCGCACCGATGAACGAGCCCAAGCCCACCAGCACGACAGAGGGCAAAAAGGCCGGCAGCATGGCGCCATACGCCCCGCCCAATGTGCCTTTAAAGGCAAAGCGCACACCCCGCCAACTGGTGTTGGCCAGGCGGAACTGCATGGAGGCGCGCCACAGCGCAGGCCACACCAAGGCCAGCACCGCCACCGACACCAGTGCTGCCATGGGCGACACATTAGAGGCCACCGAGTAAACAATGGCCAAGGCCAGCATCATCAAATAGCCCCGAAACATCTTCCACGGGTCGCCATGAAAGCCCAAAGGCTGCCCGTCAATGACGGTGTTGGCCTGAAAGTAGGCCAAGCGGCGCGCCCGGGCAAAGGGCCAGTAAAGCGACGCCGTCACCACGATCAGCAACAGGTTGACGATCCAGATCCGGAAGTATTCGCTGCCGGAGCCTGTGAAGCGCACATCCAGGGCGCGCGGCTCACGGTCTTGGGCCAGTTGCGTGGGCGCGAAGGCCGTGTTGTCCCAGCCAAACTGGGGTTCTCTCTGCTGCATCACTGCTCCTCGGTCTTCGCGCTCCCCGCGCTCATATGGTTTGAATCAAGCGCTGTACCGCGCCCCAGGGATTCTAGGAGGCGTGACGGCTGCGCCTGCGTGGTGAAATCCAGTGATCCCTAAGACCCACAGTGGAGCACCGATGACAAGCACCGACACCGTATTGGTTCAGCGCAGCGACGACGACCGGGGCGTGGTGACCCTGACCCTGCAGCGACCCGAGGCCTTCAACTCGCTGAGTGAGGCCATGCTGGCCGAGCTCCAGGCGCACCTAGATGCGCTGAAGGCCGACACCCAGGTGCGCGTGGTGGTGCTGGCCGCCGCAGGCAAAGCCTTTTGTGCCGGCCACGACTTGCGCGAAATGCGCGCCGAGCCCAGCGCAGATTACTACCGCAGCCTGTTTGGCCAATGCGCCAAGGTGATGATGAGCATCCAGCGCCTGCCCGTGCCGGTGGTGGCCAAAGTGCAAGGCATTGCCACCGCAGCGGGCTGCCAACTGGTGGCTCAGTGCGACCTGGCCGTGGCGGCCGAGCACTGCCGCTTTGCCGTCAGCGGCGTCAACCTGGGCCTGTTCTGCTCCACCCCGGCCGTGGCGCTCTCGCGCAATATGGGCCGCAAACAAGCCTTCGAGATGCTGGTCACCGGCGACTTCATCTCAGCCGCCGAAGCCCAGCGCCGCGGCTTGGTCAACCGTGTGGTGCCCGCTGAAGAGCTGGACGCCGAAGTCGCCAAACTGGTGGACAGCATCGTCGCCAAACCGCGCGAGGCCGTGGCCCTGGGCAAAGCCTTGTTCTACCGCCAACTGGAAAGCGGCATGGATGCGGCCTATGTGGACGCTGGCCAAACTATGGCCTGCAACATGATGGAGCCTACCGCGCTGGAGGGGGTGCAGGCGTTTATTGAGAAGCGGAAGCCGAATTGGTGAGCGCCGGCGGCCCAAGGCGTCTTGGGTCTGTACCAACGAAAAAGCCAGTCACAGTGGACTGGCTTTTGACGAGGGTGACGAGCCTGATCTCGGCACTGGTTGCAACGGTTAGGGCTGCTTGGTTCCCCACCTGACCCGGTTGGCCGCGCTTCCATGCGAGGAGGCCCGTCAGGGCGGATTGTAGGTGACGGCCCGGGGTGCCCCAGGTCGCACCTACAAAAAATCAGCGCAGGGCGAGGTCGTCTTCGCCGAAGGTGACGTTGATCGGCTCAATGACGACTTGCTTGGGGCCTGCTTCCACGCGGCCGGCCACCCAGGCGGGCACACCGGCGTCGCGGGCAATCTGGGCGGTGCGCTCGGCGTCTTCGGCCTTCACAAACAGCGCAAAGCCTGCGCCCATGTTCAGGGTGGAATAGGCCTCGCGGTCGTCTTGTTGGGCGTGTTGCTGGATGAACTTCAGCACCGGCGTGACGGGCGGCACGGTGTGGATGCGGTAGGTCATCTTGCTGGGGTGGCGCAGCAGCTTGCGCCAGCCGTGGCCGGTGATGTTGGCGCTGTAGTGCACCGTCACACCGGCCTTGGCCAGGGCTTCTGTCACCGGGCTGTAGAGCACGGTGGGGGCCAACAGCGCTTCGCCATAGCTCAGGCCAGGCTCGACCTCGGTCAGATAGCCTTGGGGCAGGCGCTCGGTCAGCTTGCGGGCCAGGCTCAGGCCATTGGCATGGATGCCGCTGGAGGCCAAGAGCACGATGGCATCGCCCGGGGCCAGCTCGTCACCCACCGAGAGGCGGCTCTTGGGGCTGATGATGCCGGTGCAGGAGGCGGCCAAGTCAATGCGGCCACTCTCCACAATGCCCGCCAAGGCCGGGGTCTCGCCGCCGCCCCAGGCCACGCCGCAGACGTCGCAGGCTTTCTTCCAGCCCTCGACCAAGGCTTGGGCGCGTTGGGCGTCGCCAAACCAGTCGCTGCCGCCGGCGGCCCAATAGGCTTGCACCACCAAGGGCGTGGCGCCCACGGTGATCAGGTCGTTCACCGCCATGGCGATGGTGTCTTGGGCAATGCCGGCGTAGAAGCTTTTGCCGGTCAAGGCTTTCATCTCGTCGGCCACCAGGGTTTTGGTGCCCAGGCATTCGACGATGCTGGCCAAATAGAAGGGGCCGACGTCGACCACATAGGCCGACTCGCCGCGCGAGGCCTGCACTTCGGTGAAGCCGTGGGCGGCCACATTGACGGCGGTGGCGGCGGCGGCGCGCTGGGCGGCCACCTTGAGTGGGTCGATCAGGTCGTAATTGACACCGGCTTGCTCGTAGCTGAGCGTGGCGCCGGTACTGGGGGGGACGGATGCATTCATGGCGCGGGATTATCCGTCACCCGCAGCGGCAGGTTTGGTGATTTGCGGCCCGTAGAATGCGGCGCCATGAGTTACGTCGTTCTGGCGCGCAAATACCGGCCTCACAGCTTTGCCGACATGGTGGGGCAAGACCACGTCGTCAGGGCGCTGACCCACGCCTTGGAGCAGCAGCGCCTGCACCATGCCTACCTCTTTACTGGGACGCGAGGCATTGGCAAGACCACGGTGTCACGCATTCTGGCCAAGAGCCTGAACTGCACCGGGCCGGACGGGCAGGGCGGCATCACCGCCACGCCCTGCGGCGTGTGCACGGCCTGCCGCGAGATCGACGCCGACCGCTACATCGACTACACCGAGATGGATGCGGCCTCCAACCGCAGCATCGACGAGATTCGCGAGTTGATCGAGCGTGCGGCCTATAAGCCCTCGGTGGGCCGCTTCAAGGTCTTCATGATCGACGAGGCGCACCAGCTCACCAAGGACGCCTTCAATGCCTTGCTCAAGACGCTGGAAGAGCCGCCCGAGTACCTGAAGTTCGTGCTGGCCACCACCGACCCTGAAAAGATGCTGCCCACGGTGCTGAGCCGTTGCCTGCAGTTCAATTTGCGGCCCATGGCGCCGCAAACGGTGGTGGAGTATCTGGGCCGAGTGCTGACGGCCGAAGGCGTGCCGGCCGATGCCGGTGCTCTGCGCTTGCTGGGCCGCGCGGCGCGGGGCTCGATGCGCGATGCGCTGTCGCTGAGCGATCAAGCCATTGCCTATGGCGGCGGCAAGCTGGAAGAAGCTGGTGTGCGCGCCATGCTGGGCAGCGTAGATAGGCGCCACGCCGAGCGCTTGATCCAAGCGCTGGCGGAGCGCAACGGCCGTGGTGTGCTGGAGCAGTGCGATGCGCTACGGGGCCAAGGCTTGTCGGCCAGTGGCACGCTGGAAGAAATGGCGCGCTTGCTGCAGCAAATGGCGGTAGAGCAAATGGTGCCCGGTGCTTTGGACGCCACCGACCCCGACACCGAGGCCGCACGCCGCTTGGGCAGCGTGTTGGCGCCGGACGAAACCCAGTTGCTCTACAGCATTTGCCTGCAGGGCCGGGCCGAGCTGAGCTTGGCGCCGGATGAGTACGCAGGCTTGGTGATGGTGCTGCTGCGCTTCATGGCGTTTCCGCCGCAGGAGGGTGGCGCGTCTGGCCCTGGCCCGGCGGGGGTGGGTGGCGGCGCGGGTCATGGCTCAGCGGCTTCACCTGGCGCAGGGGTGGCATCGGCGGCGTCGTCCGCTGCGGTGGCGGCTGCGGTACCCGCGCGCCCCGCCATGGCGAGTCCTGTCACCGCCCCCGTGGCGGCTCCGGCGCCTCCCGCGCCAAGCCCAGCTCCGGTGGCCGGTCCAAGGCCTGCGGCGGCGGCGGTCGCGGCTGCCGTGCCTGTGCAAGCTGCACCGATGGCGCCGAGGGGGGCCGCACCTGTCGCCGCACCCGAGCCCCGCCCGAGTGGCGCCGATGAAGCGCCGCCTCCCTGGATGGACGATGTGCCGCCCTGGATGGACGAGGCGCCCTCGGAGGCTGAAGCAGCAAGCTCCGCCCGGCCCGCTGCGTCGATGGACAGGGATGAGCCCCCCATGTGGGATGAGCCCGAGCCCGCTGCGGCGCCTGCGCCCGAGGCTGCTGCCCCGGCCATGGTGATCCCGGTGGTCAAGCACACCGCTTTGGGTGAGCGCTGGGCGGCGGTGGTGGCCCAGATGACGGCCGCAGGCTTGATCGCGGCACTGGCGCGTGAGCTGGCCCAGCAAGCCGAGTTGGTGGCCGTAGAGCCTGCGGGCACTGAAGAAATTTGGCGCCTCAAGGTGGAGCGTGAATCCCTGCGCACGGCGCCCTTGCAAGACAAGCTCCAAGCGGCGCTGCGCAGCACGCTCAAAGCGGAAGGCGGCGCGCCGCTGGCCCGGCTGGAGCTGGTGGCCGGCGTGGCCGAAGACTCGCCCGCACGCCGCGAGGCCGAGCGCCAAGCCTTGCGGCAACAAGCGGCCGATGTCGCCATCCGCACCGACCCTTTGGTCTCGGGCGTGTTGGCACAGTTCAGCACGGCCCGCATTGTCAGTGGCTCGATCAGGCCACTTCACTGAACACCCGCGCGCCCGCCCGTCTTGAGGCGGCGGGCCGCATCTCCAATTCATTGCACTGAAAGGCACACATCATGATGAAGGGTCAATTGGCCGGTTTGATGAAGCAGGCGCAAGCCATGCAAGACAACCTGCGCAAGGCACAAGAAGAGCTGGCGACCGTGGAGGTCGAGGGCCAATCTGGCGCGGGCTTGGTCAAGGTCTTGATGACCTGCAAGAACGACGTGAAGCGCGTCACCATTGACCCGTCTTTGCTGGCCGATGACAAGGACATGCTGGAAGACTTGGTGGCTGCGGCCTTCAACGACGCGGTGCGCCGCGCTGAAGCCGTGAGCCAAGAGCGCATGGGCAAGCTGACGGCGGGCCTGCCGCTGCCCCCCGGCATGAAGATGCCGTTCTGAGCGAACGGTGAGCACAGGCTCTCTAGAGGCCCTGATCCAGGCTTTGCGGCGCTTGCCCGGCGTGGGCGTGAAGTCCGCCCAGCGCATGGCCTTTCATCTGCTGCAGCACGACCGTGCCGGTGCGCAAGAGCTGGCACGGGCCTTGGCGCACGCCACCGAAGCGGTGAAGCACTGCCGAAGCTGCCACACCTTCACCGAGCATGATCTCTGTGAAGTCTGCGCCGACCCGGCCCGCGATGCCTCGGTGCTGTGCGTGGTGGAGACGCCGGCCGACCAAGCTGCGCTGGAGCGCAGCGGCAGCTATCACGGCCTGTATTACGTGTTGATGGGCCGCATCAGCCCGCTGGACGGTGTGGGCGCCTCCGCCATTGGCGCCCGCGCCTTGTTGGAGCGCGCGGCCGATGGCGGCGTGCAAGAAGTGATCTTGGCCACCAGCTTTACCGCAGAAGGTGAGGCGACGGCCCATGTGCTGAGTGAAGGCCTGAAGTCGCTGGGCGTGCGCGTGACGCGCTTGGCCCGTGGCGTGCCTGCGGGCAGTGAGCTGGAGTATGTGGACCTCTCCACCATCGCGCATGCGATGGTGGATCGGCGCTGATCAGCGTTTGGTGGTGGTGTTGGGGCGGGCGGCCACGCGCACGGGCTTGGCGGCCTGGCGCGTCGGCGCTGCCTTGGCGGTCGCGCGGCCTGCAGGCTTGGCGGCCACAGCGCGGCCCGTTGATTTGGCCGCCACAGCGCGCCCGCGAGCCGGCGCTTGAGGCACGTACACGACGATGGTGCTGCCCGCCTTGAACTGCCCGCCAGGCGAGACCTTGTTCCATTGCGCCACTTGCGCCGGCGTAGTCTTGTAGCGCCGCGCAACCGAGGCCACAGACTCCCCCTTCTTGCCCGCGCGCAAGGTGACTTTGCGCAGGGGCGGCAGGTCGGGAGCCAGGGCAATGGTGGCGTTGTCGGCCAGGTGCTCGGAGACATCAGCCGTCTTGTGGCTGCTGCGCGGCACCAGCAAGGTGGAGCCTGAACGCACCAGCATCTTGGGCGGAATGCGGTTGATCTCGCGCAACTCGCTCTCGCTCATGCCGACCTGCTTGGCGGCGTCTGCCGTGCGCATGGTGCGAGGGGCAACCCAGGCCGTCCAGGTGGCCAATTGGCCGCGATGCGCGCGCAAGTTGCTCACGAAGCGGCTGGCGTTGTCGTAGGGCAGCAGCACCTGCTCGGTCCCGGCGGCCAGGATCACTGGCTTGTTCATCTGCGGATTGAGTTGCTTGAACTCCTCAAGGGACACCCCCGCCAGTTTGGCGGCGAGGTCCACGTCGATGTCCCGCTCGATCGGCACGCTCAAGAAGTAGGGGTGATTTTGCAGTTCGGGCAGGCGCAGACCAAAGGCTTCCGGGCGCGCCACGATGTTCTTCACGGCCTGCAGCTTGGGCACATAGTTGCGGGTTTCATCGGGCATGCTCAGGCTGGCGTAGTCCGTGGGCAGGCCGGCCTTTTGGTTCTTGGAGATGGCGCGCAGCACATTGCCTTGACCCCAGTTGTAGGCGGCCAAAGCCAGTTGCCAGTCACCATTAAAGAGCTTGTTGAGCCGGTCCAGGTAGTCCAGCGCGGCGCGGGTAGAGGCCAACACGTCTCGCCGGTCATCCCGGAAGATGTTCTGCTTCAGGGCATAGTCTTTACCGGTGGAAGGGATGAACTGCCACATGCCTGAGGCTTTGGCGGTGGACATGGCTTGTGGGTTGAAGGCGCTCTCGATGAAGGGCAGGAGGGCCAACTCTGACGGCATGTTGCGCTTGTTGATCTCTTCCATCACATGAAAGAGATAACGGCCGCCACGGTCCGTCATGCGACGCACATAGTCCGGTTTGCCGGCATAGAACTGCTCGTGGCGGCGCACCAAGTCGCCCTCCAGATCTGGCATCGCAAAGCCTGCGCGCACGCGGCCCCACAGGTCTGCATGAGCGTCGGCGTCCTGCAGGTTGATGGGTTTGTCGGGGTTCAGAGGATCAATGGGCTTGGCCTCGATCACCTCGGTCGCAGGGGCGACGGGCGCGGCCTGAACGGGGGCACTCAGCGGCACGCTGGCCACTGGCGGCTCGGGCGGCGGGAGTTGCGCATCCAGCAGCATGTTGGCGCCAGGTGCCTTGGCAACGACCCGCGGGTTGTCGGCCACGGCGGACGACATCTTGGGCGCCCCGAAAGGGTTGCTGGGCAGCGAGGAGCACGCACCGAGCAGCGCGCTGGTGGCCAGCGTGAGGACGGACAGGGTGAGGCGTTGGGCGCTGCTGGGGCGGTGGAGGTGAGAGCTCATCGAAAATTGTTTTTCCAGAGTCGCAGCGCGGCAAAGACATCGACCTCAGCGGCACTGCCGGCACCTTGAGAGAGGGCCGCATGCCGCGGGCCGGGGAGGGCGCAGCGCAAAAAGGGGTTGATCAGCCGCTCAAGGCCGATGGAAGACGGTAGGGTGAATTCGCCACGCTCGCGCACGGCCGTGCAATGGTCAACGTAACGCAGCAGGTCTTGGTTGTCAGGCTCGACAGCCACGGCAAATCGCAGATTGGACAAAGTGTACTCATGGGCGCAGCAGACCCGCGTCTCCGCAGGTAAAGCCGCCAATGCCATCAGCGATTGGTGCATTTGTGCCGCGGTGCCTTCAAACAAACGCCCGCAGCCGCCCGAGAACAGGGTGTCTCCGCAGAACAGCAGCGGCGCTTGCCCCGCAGGCTGGCCCCAAAACGCGATGTGGCCGGCGGTGTGGCCGGGAACACCCAGCACCTCGAAGCGCAGGCCGCGCCACTCCAGCGATTGCCCGGCCGACAGGGGGGTGAAGGGCTGCGGAATGGACTCACGAGCCGGCCCCCAAACAGGGCCTTGCAGCACGCTGCGCAGGGCTTCTATACCCCCAGTGTGATCGCCATGATGATGGGTCACTAGAATGCCACTCAGCACCAGTTGCCACTCGGTGAGTGCGGCGAGCACAGGCGCCGAATCCCCCGGATCAACCACCAAGGCTTGAGAGCCATCGTGCAGCATCCAGATGAGGTTGTCCGAGAAGGCGGGCAGTGCGACCAGATTCATGACGCGAGAAGACTCGATTATAGAGTTGGGCCAATGGCTCACCACGCCCGCCGGGCAGTACTTGCTGCGGTGGGAGCAAGACCGTCTGGACCATGCGGTGGCCGACATATTTGGCTTCCATGCCTTGCAGGTTGGCCTGCCTGAAATGGACGGTTTGCGGGCCAACCGCATGCCGCACCGCTGGGTGGCCACCGACGAATTGGTCGTGCCCGAGTTGCTGCCCGTGCCTGAGCCGTCGGACAGCCTGATCAGCACGCAAGCGCTGCCTATGCTGTCCACCTTGCATTGTGACCCGGAGGCGCTGCCCTTTCCCGAGCAGTCGCTGGATTTGGTGCTGCTGCCGCACACGCTGGAGCGCGCGGTCGACCCCCACTTGGCGTTGGCCGAAGTGGCCCGCGTGCTCAGGCCCGAAGGCCGGGTCGTGATCGTGGGGCTCAATCCCACCAGTGCCTGGGCCCTGCGTCAGCGAGCAGGTCGCATGCGGCAGGGCATGGGTTTGAAACGATCCCCGCTGTTTTTGCCGCCCGAAGGCGAGTTCATTGGATACTGGCGAGCCCGCGATTGGCTGCGCCTGCTCGGCTTTGAGATCGAGCACGGGCAATTTGGTTGCTGGCGTCTGCCCGTACAGTCGCCCACTTGGCTGCAGCGCTTGGCCTGGATGGACCGCTTGGGCGAGCATTGGTGGCCGGTGCTGGGCGCCAGCTACATCATGGTGGCGGTCAAGCGAGTCCCCGGCATGCGCTTGGTGGGCTTGAAGCGGCGTGCGCTCAAGGGTCAGCGCGCAGCAGCACCCGCCGTGGCAGGGCGGCGGGCGTTGAAAGAATGAAGCAGCGGCCTCATGGGCTGCACACAGCAGAAGAGCAACGATGAGTGATGTGACGATCTACACCGATGGTGCCTGCAAGGGCAACCCTGGCCCCGGCGGCTGGGGCGCTTGGCTCAGCTCAGGCGGGCACGAGAAAGAGCTGTGGGGGGGCGAGCGTCAGACCACCAACAACCGCATGGAGCTGACCGCCGTGATCGAATCATTGGCATCGCTGAAGCGGCGCTGCACGGTGGCGATCTACACCGACAGCGAGTACGTGCGCAACGGCATCACCACCTGGATCCACAACTGGAAGAAGCGCGGCTGGCGCACGGCGGACAACAAGCCCGTCAAGAACGCCGAGCTGTGGCAACGGCTGGACGAACTGGCGGCGCAGCACACCGTGGCTTGGCATTGGGTCAAGGGCCATGCGGGTGACCCGGGCAATGAGCGCGCGGATGCGCTGGCGAATCGCGGCGTGGCTGAAGTGCAGCGCTGAGAACGCACTCAACATCTTCACTGTCAACATCAGACGAAAGAAGCAGGTCTGTCGTGAGCACATGGCACAAGGTTATCGCAGTGGTGGGTTTGGTCAGCGTGGCCGCTGGCGGCTGGTGGATGTCCCAGCGCATGGGGTCATCGGGGGCGCCCGCAACTGCCTCTGCTGCAGCCAGCGGCCCTGCCAAGCCCGGTGCGGGCGGTCCTGGGCGCGGCCCAGGCGGGCCGGCTGCCGTCGAAGTGGCTAAGGTGGAGATCGCCCCCTTGGAGGATGCCGTCACCGCGGTGGGCACCTTGCGTGCGGTGCGCAGCGTGATGCTGCGCTCTGAGGTCGCCGGCCGCGTCAAAGCCCTGGGTTTTGTGCCGGGCCAAGCCGTGAAGGCCGGCCAGGTGATGGTGCAACTGGACGACGCCCTGCAGCAGGCGCAGTGGCAGCAGGCTGAGGCGCAAGCCCAGATTGCCCGCACCAATTTGCAACGCAGCCGCGAGCTGCTGGCGCAAAACTTTGTCAGCCAAAGTGCGGTCGATCAAAACGCCGCCGCGCTGCAAGTGGCCCAAGCTCAAGTGGCGGTGGCGCGCGCCCAAGTCGACCGAATGCGGGTGGTTGCGCCCTTTAGCGGTGTGGCTGGCCTGAGCAATCTGGGCGTGGGCGACCACATCAAGGACGGCGTGGACCTGCTCAATGTGGACGACACCAGCCAAGTGTGGGCGGATTTCCGCGTGCCTGAGGCCATCAGCCATCGCCTGAAGATCGGCCTGCCGGTGGAGTTGAGTCTTGATGGTTTGGCTGGCCAAAGCTGGACGGCGCAGTTGCAGGCCATTGACTCTCAGGTGGACACCGCCGCTCGCTCGGTGCAGGTGCGGGCCAAGCTGGACAACCCCAAAGGCTTGTTCAAAGGTGGCATGTTTGCTCGCGTCAAGCTGGTGCTGGACAAACGCAGCCAAGTGCTGCTGGTGCCTGAGGAGGCCTTGGTGCCGGTGGGCGGCAAGCAAGTGATCTTCAAGCTGGTGCAAGAAGGCGAGCAAGCCCAAGCGCAGCGCATGGAGGCCAAGGTGGGTGCGCGCATTCCTGGCAAGGTGGAAATCTTGGAGGGCTTGAGCGCTGGTGACCAAGTCATCACGGCCGGCCAAGCGCGCTTGCAGCGGGGCGACAAACAGCCGGTGCGGGTGGTGGACTTGGCCAAACTGGGGCGTGGCCCTCAGTCAGGCAAACCGGCAGCCGCTGCGGCCTCGGGTGCCTCGGCGGCTGCGGCACGAGCCTCTGGTGCATCACGCTGAGCGCGCCATGAAGCTCTCTGACGTTTCCATTCGCCGTCCGGTCTTCGCGACCGTGATGTCCCTGCTGCTGGTGCTGGTGGGCCTGGTGTCCTACGACAAGCTGCCCTTGCGCGAGTACCCGCGCATCGACGAGCCGGTGGTGACCGTCTCCACACGCTTGGTGGGTGCCTCCAGCGAGGTGATTGAGTCCCAGGTGACCAAGCCCTTGGAAGACTCCATCGCAGGCATCGACGGGGTCGACATCCTGACCTCGATCTCCCGCTCTGAGCAAAGCCAGATCACGGTGCGCTTCAAGCTGAACAAGGACCCGGACGACGGTGCCGCCGAGGTGCGCGACCGCGTGGCGCGGGCGCGCGGCAAGCTGCCCTCCACGGTGCTGGAGCCGGTGATTGCCAAGGTCGAGGCCGATGCCCAGCCGACCTTGTGGCTGGCCTTCACCAGCGAGACTTTGTCGGCGCTGGAGGTGACGGATTTGGTCAACCGGGTGGTTCGGCCACGGCTGCAAACCGTGCCGGGTGTGGCCGATGTGCAGATCAACGGCGACCGCCAGTTTGCGATGCGGGTCTGGCTGGATGCAGACCGCCTGGCAGCGCACGGTTTGACGGTGCAAGAGGTGGAGGATGCGCTGCGGCGCCAGAACCTGGAAGTGCCCGCCGGGCGCATCGAGAGCCAGTTGCGTGAGTTCAGTGTGACGGCGCGCACCGACCTCAACACTGTGCAGCAGTTCAAGCGCGTGGTGCTGAAGTCGCAAAACAATTTCTCCGTGCACCTGGAAGATGTGGCGCGCATCGAAGAAGCAGCGGTCAGCGAACGTTCGCGCGTGCGCTTGAACGGCGTGTCTTCAGTGGGCTTGGGCGTGATCCGCCAAGCCACGGCCAACCCGCTGGATGTGTCGCAAGGCGTGCGGGACCTGCTGCCGCGAATTCAGCAAGACCTGCCCAAGTCGGTGACGGTGCAGCAGGCCAACGACAACTCCATCTTCATCGACCGCTCCATCAAGGCCGTCTACAAGACGGTGGTGGAGGCGGTGGTCTTGGTGGCGCTGATCGTGTTTGCCTTTTTGCGCACCCTGCGGGCTTCGATCATTCCGCTGGTCACCATCCCCATCAGCCTGATCGGCAGCTTTGCGCTGATGGCCTTGGCCGGCTTTACCGTCAACACCCTCACGCTGCTGGCCTTGGTTTTGGCCATCGGCTTGGTGGTGGACGACGCCATCGTGGTGCTGGAGAACATCTTCCGGCACATTGAAGAGGGTTTGGCACCGTTCCAGGCGGCCTTGAGGGGCGCGCGCGAGATCGGCTTTGCCGTGGTGGCCATGACGCTGACCTTGGCCGCCGTGTTCGCCCCTTTGGCCTTTGCTCCGGGCCGCATCGGCCGCCTGTTCACCGAGTTTGCCTTGACCCTGGCCGGGGCCGTGATCGTCTCGGGCTTTGTCGCGCTGACACTCACGCCGGTGCTGTGCAGCATGCTCTTGCGCCACAACCCCAAGCCTGGCTGGTTCGACCGCACGGTCGAGGGCCTGCTGCAAGGCTTGTCCAACGGCTATGCCAAGCTGCTGCAAGCCAGCTTGCGCCAGCGTTGGCTGGTGGTGGTGGTCATGTTGGCCAGCGCGGGCGGCGGCTATTGGTTGTTTGACCAGGCCAAGAGTGAGTTGGCTCCCGTCGAAGACCGGGGGGTGATCTTCTTGCCCATCACCGCACCTGATGGTGCGACCCTGCCTTACACCGCCCGTTATTTGGATGTGGTCGAGCGCATCGCGCAGGGCTACCCAGAGTTTGATCGGGTGTTTGTGTTTGCAGGCAATCCGTCGGTCACGCAAGGCGCGGCGTTTTTGCGCACCGTGGATTGGACGGAGCGCACGCGCAGCACCCAGGAGTTGGCGCGCTTGCTGCAGCCGCAAGTCTCCAGCTTGCCTGGCGTGACGGCCTTTCCCATCACGCCACCCAGCCTGGGCCAAGGCTTCAGAGCCCGGCCGGTGGAATTCCTGATCGTCACCAGCGACAGCTATGCCAACTTGGCCAGCGTGACGCAGCAGTTTTTGGTTGAGATGGCCAAGAACCCAGGCCTGCAGCAACCTGACAGCGACCTGCGGCTGAACAAACCGGAGGTGTTTGTGGAAGTGGACCGCGAACGCGCCGCCGATTTGGGGGTGAGCGTGGAGGCCATCGCGCGCACGGTGGAGACCATGCTGGGCGGCCGCAATGTGACCCGCTATAAGCGCGACGCGGATCAGTACGATGTGATCGTGCAGACCGTGCCCAGCGGGCGCAGCACACCCCAAGACATTGAGCGCTTGTTCGTGAAGGGCAGGGGCGATGCGATGGTGCCGCTGGCCTCATTGGTGACCGTGCGTGAAGCCGTCAGCCCGCGCGAGTTGAACCACTTCAACCAGCGGCGCTCCGTCACGCTCACGGCGTCTCTGGCCCCCGGATACTCGCTGGGCGAAGCCCTTGGCTTCATGGATGCGACGGCCGCCAAGCTCTTGAAGCCCGGCTACGCGACAGAGCTCAATGGTGTCTCGCGCGAGTTCAAGGCCTCTAGCGGCGCCTTGGGCCTGGTGTTTGTGCTGGCCCTGGCCTTCATTTTCTTGGTGCTGGCGGCGCAGTTTGAGAGCTTTGTCGATCCCCTGATCATTCTGCTGTCGGTGCCGCTGTCCATGGTGGGCGCCTTGGCCACACTGCAGTGGACGGGCGGGACGCTGAACGTCTATTCCCAGATTGGTTTGATCACGCTGGTGGGCTTGATCACCAAGCACGGCATCTTGATCGTGGAGTTCAGCAATCAGCTGCGGCAGCAGGGGCGCTCTGTGCACGATGCGGTGGTGGAAGCCGCCTCATTGCGGCTGCGGCCCATCTTGATGACCACCGGCGCCATGGTCTTGGGCGCGCTGCCTTTGGCCCTGGCCACCGGGGCTGGGGCCGAGAGCCGTCAGCAAATCGGCTGGGTGATTGTGGGTGGCATGTCGGTGGGCACCTTGCTGACCATCTTTGTGGTCCCCACGCTCTACACCCTGATGGCCCGCAAACGCGTGCCGGGCGAGAACACCGAGCCGGAGGTGGATGCGCCCATGGGCGCGCACTGAGTGCGCTGGGCGCGGACGGCGGCGGCCTTCAGCCGCCGATGTAGTGCATCTCCACCCGGCGGCCACCGGGTGAGGCGGGCAGGGCGCCAGCACCCCGCAGCTCCGAATAGCGGTCTTGGCGCTGGGCCCAGATCCCGGCCAAGGCGCGCTGCAAGTCTTCATCGGAGGCCCCGCCCCGCAGCAGGCCGCGCAGGTCATAGCCTTGTGAGGCAAACAAGCACAGATAGAGCTGCCCTTCGGTGGAGAGGCGGGCGCGGTTGCAGTCTCGGCAAAAAGCCTGGGTGACGCTGGAGATCAGGCCGATCTCGCCTTGGCCATCGAGATAGCGCCAGCGCTCGGCGGTCTCGCCGGTGGCCGTAGCCTGCACGGGCGCCAGAGGCCAATGTGCGTGAATGCGTTGCATCACCTGGGCTGAGGGCAGCACATCGTCCATGCGCCAGCCATTGGTTTCGCCCACGTCCATGAACTCGATGAAGCGCAGCACCACCGATGCGCCGTAGCGCTGTCTGAAGTAGCCCGCCATGGGCACGATCTCGTGGTCGTTGGTGCCGCGCTTGACCACCATGTTCACCTTGATCGGCCCCAAGCCCACGGCCACGGCCTCATCAATGCCGGCCAACACATCAGCCACGGGAAAGCCCACGTCATTCATGCGCTGAAAAATGGCGTCATCCAGCGCGTCGAGGCTGACGGTCAAACGCCTCAGTCCCGCATCCTTCAGCATCTGGGCCTTGCGTTTGAGCAATGAGCCATTGGTGGTCAGTGTGATGTCCAGGGGCTCGCCATCTGGGGTGCGCAGCTCGGCCAGCATGGCGATCAGCACTTCGAGGTTCTTGCGCAAGAGCGGCTCACCACCTGTGAGGCGGAGCTTGGTGACCCCCAGGCGCACAAACTGGGCAGCCATGCGCGTAATCTCCTCGAAGCTCAGCAAGGAGGCATGCGGCAAAAAGGTGTAGTGCTTGTCAAAGACCTCTTTAGGCATGCAGTAGCTGCAGCGGAAGTTGCAGCGGTCGGTCACCGAAATGCGCAAGTCACGCAAGGGCCGGCCCAAGGCATCGGCCAGCAGTCCGCCCACTGGCAGCGAGGTCGCAGGAGTGATGGGCAGGCTCGTGGCCTGGCGCTCATCGGAGATCAGTATGACTTTTTCGCCCATGCCCGAATTGTGCTGCACGGTGCAGGCACCCAAGCCTGCGGCCTTGAGGGATTAAGGCGTTGTGGTGGCGGGGACCACACCCCGGGGTAACTCGGCTTGCATCTGCGGCGCACGGCGTGCTCCGTTAAAGCGCTGCACCCAATAGGCCTGCCGCATGTCTTCGACACGCACCGAAGAGCCCGTCCGAGGCGAGTGGATGAACTTGCCGTCGCCCACGTAAATGCCGACGTGGGAGAACGCTCGGCGCATGGTGTTGAAGAACACCAAATCACCAGGCTTGAGGTTTTCCATCTCAATGCGCAGCAGACCGGCCGAATTCGCCTGCTCATCCGCCCGTCGCGGCAGCACCAAGCCAATGCTGTTTTCAAACACATGGCGGGTGAAACCTGAGCAATCAAACCCCGTGTCCGCGGAGTTGCCGCCCCGCTGGTAGCGCACGCCGATGAAATTCATCGCGGTCATCACCATGTCCGAAGCGGTGTCGCGCACCTGCCGCACGATCTCGGGCGAGCGACCTGCTTCGATCAAGCCCCGCTCTTCGAGCAAGCGCATGACTGGATCCACCACCGTCGACGAGGCTGCCGCCGCAGGGGCCGCAGGCAGCCCTTCAGGGGCGGCATACACCCCGGCTGCATGCAAGCTGGCCAGCACGGTCAAGAGTCTTAAAGCCCCAGAAAGGGGCCGGGAAGGGGGACACAAGCGTCGAATCACCGCAGCAGGATAGGGGGGGAGGCAGGGTCTGTCAACCTGAAAATCCATTAAATTCAAGGACTTGGCATTGACATCGATGTGCCGGTGGTGATGCGCCACAGTGAGCGGAATTGTTCACGCCCACCCTGCCTGGATGTCGCGAGGGCGCCAAGACAGGGCCGAAGCGCAGCCTCACAGCACCTCGGAGGCGTAATCGGCCAGCCTGGAGCGCTCGCCGCGGGCCAAGGTGACATGGCCTGAATGGGGCCAGCCCTTGAAGCGGTCGACGGCATAGGTGAGGCCGGAACTACCTTCGGTCAAATAGGGCGTGTCGATCTGCGCCAGGTTGCCCAGGCAGACGATCTTGGTGCCGGGGCCTGCGCGGGTGATCAGCGTCTTCATTTGCTTGGGGGTCAAGTTCTGGGCTTCGTCGATCAGCACAAACTTGTTCAAAAAGGTCCGCCCCCGCATGAAGTTCAAACTCTTGATCTTGATCTTGCTGCGCACCAAGTCATTGGTGGCAGCGCGACCCCATTCGCCGGAGCTGCTGTCGCTCTTGGCCAGCACCTCGAGGTTGTCATCCAAGGCGCCCATCCATGGGCCCATCTTTTCTTCTTCATTGCCGGGCAGAAAGCCGATGTCCTCACCCACGGGCACCGTCACGCGGGTGACGATGATCTCGCTGTAGCGGCGGTCTTCCATCACTTGCGCCAAACCGGCCGCCAGCGTCATCAAGGTTTTGCCGGTGCCTGCGGTACCGGTCAGCGTGATGAAGTCGCACTCGGGGTCCATCAGCAAGTTGAGCGCAAAGTTTTGCTCGCGATTGCGAGCCGTCACGCCCCAAACGGCATTCTTGGCATGGATGTACTCGCGCAAGGTCTTGAGCACGGCGGTTTTGCCTGTGATCTCGGTCACGCGTGCATACAAAGGCGCTTCGTCAGCTGACTCCAGGTAGACGAACTGGTTGATCATCAAGGCGGGCACCAGCGGCCCGCTGATGCGGTAGTAGGTGTAGCCCGCTTGGCTCCAGCTCTCCACGCCTTTGCCATGCTTGTCCCAAAAGTCGGCCGGCAAGGCCATGACGCCGGTGTAGAGCAGGTCGCCGTCTTCCAGCGTCTTGTCGTTGAAATAGTCTTCTGCCGCCAGGCCCAAGGCTCTTGCCTTGATGCGCATATTGATGTCTTTGGACACCAGCACCACTTCGCGGCCCGGATGCTGTTCACGCAGGGCTTGCACCACACCCAGGATCTGGTTGTCGGCTTTGCCTTGCGGCAGGCCGGCGGGCAGCTTGAACTCGACAAAGGTGGTCTGGAAGAACAGCTTGCCGCCGGCATCTTTGTGGCCGGTCTTGGCCAGTGGTATGCCCGCTGAAGGGTCGGTGCCGCTGTCGGCGGCCAAGGCATCAAGCTCGCGGCTGACTTGACGCACATTGCGCGAGACCTCACTCATGCCTTTTTTGTGCCCATCCAGCTCTTCGAGCGTGATCATGGGCAAGTAGACATCGTGTTCGTCAAAGCGGAACAGCGACATGGGGTCGTGCATCAGCACATTGGTGTCCAGCACAAACAGTTTGGCGGGGCCACTCGAGCGGATCTTGCGCGGCTTGGGCTGTGCCGCCGGCCGCAAAGGAGAAGCGCTGACGGCCTTGACGGGCAGGCTGGTTGCGCCTTGAGCGGGCTGCGATCGCGCCGCAGTGGCGGCAGTGGGCGGTGTCGCAGCCAGCGGTGCTGGCATTTCAGGCACATCGCGGCTGGTCGGTGTGGGCGCTTTGCGGGTCGACTTGGGGGCCTTGGGCTTGAGCTGAGCTTCAAAGGCAGAGGCGGGCAGAGTGGCGGCTTTGGAGGCAGGTGCTTTGGGCAGAGGCATGTGCGTACAGCAGTCGGTAAAGACAATCAGCCACAAAAAAGCCGCGCAGGGAACTGGGCGGCTCTGGTGTGGGAGGAAGGCGCGATGCACTTGGGCATGGACCCATTATGCACACCTGATGTGGCACTTCCGCCGAGACATGAAAAAGCCGACCCGAGGTCGGCTTTGAACGGGCGCTAGAGGGGCTCAGGCCGTGGCCTTGAGGTCTTGGGCGGCCTTCAGGACTTCATCCACGTGGCCCGCCACCTTGATGCCACGCCATTCAGCGCGCAGCACGCCTTTGGCATCAATCAGGAAGGTGGAGCGTTCAATGCCTTTGACCTTCTTGCCGTACATGATCTTGTTCTTGACCACGCCGAACATGTGGCAGAGCTTTTCTTCGGTGTCTGCAATCAGCTCGAAAGGCAGCTCAAGGTTTTGCTTGAACTTGTCGTGCGAGGCCATGTTGTCTCGCGACACACCAAACACCACGGCACCGGCCTTCACAAACTCTTTGTGCTGGTCACGGAACTGCATGGCTTCCGTCGTGCAACCCGGGGTATTGTCCTTGGGGTAGAAATACAGCACTACCGTCTTGCCATGGAATGCTTGGGGTGTGAACTTCACACCACCAGTCGCCTGGGCTTCGATTTCCGGAAGAGATTTATTCAGCGCTGGCGTCATGAGGGTCGTGTCTTAGGCTGTCGCCCCGAAGAGGCATCACCGAGTATTATAGGCGGTTACCGACAGGCCTCCCGAAGCGGCAGGCTGTCTGGGGCGTTCTGAGCCGTCTCTTTTTAGGGGGTCAGGTTTCCAGGATGAAGGCGCCGACCACGCGCCGCCCCTCGTTGACCAACACGTTATAGGTGCGACAAGCCGCCGCCGTGTCCATGGTCTCAAAGCCGATTCGTGCCTCGATCAGCGCACGGTAGAGGCTGGGCGAGATGAACTGCAAGCGTTCGCCGCTGCCAAAGATCACCACTTCGGGCTTCCAGGCCAAGACGGCATCAAAGGCCCCTTCGCGCAGGTCTTGAGCCGTGTTGAAGGGCCAAGCCTGAGCTTCGCCAACCCAGGGCACCAACAGGCTGTGGGTGAAGGGCGTTTGATGCACAAAGATGCGGCCGGCCTCCAGGCGTCCGATGGCATTGACGCCATCCAGGTGATCGGGTTGGAATTTCACGAACGCTCCTGCGGCCAGCCTCGGTTGAACAGGTTAAATTATAGGTTTTTGCGCCGCAGCATTTTGCGGCACCCCAGGTGTCCTTGAGAGGGAGCAGGTTTTGAAACCGATCGCGAAGTCCAGCAAGCTGGCCAATGTGGGTTACGACATCCGTGGCCCCGTGCTGGACAAAGCCCGCCAGATGGAGGATGAAGGTCATAAGATCATCAAGCTCAACATCGGCAATGTGGCGGCGTTTGGCCTGATGCCGCCCGACGAGATCATGCAAGACATGATCCGCAACCTCAGTACTTCGGTGGCGGCAGGCTACACCGATTCCAAGGGCTTGTTTGCGCCCCGCAAGGCGGTGGTGCACTACTGCCAAGAAAAGCGCATTCAAGGCGTCACCGTTGACGACGTTTACCTGGGCAACGGCGCGTCTGAGTTGATCGCCATGAGCATGAACGCGCTGCTCGATGGCGGCGATGAGGTGCTGATTCCCTCGCCGGACTACCCGCTCTACACCGCCGTGGTGTCACTGTCTGGCGGCACGCCAGTGCACTACCGCTGCAATGAAGAGAGCGGCTGGATGCCGGACCTGGACGATATGCGCGCCAAGGTGACCTCGCGCACCAAAGCCATCGTCTTGATCAACCCCAATAACCCCACCGGTGCGCTCTACCCCGAGTCTGTGTTGCAGGGCATTGTGGAGATTGCTCGGCAAAACCAATTGATCGTCTTTGCCGACGAGATTTACGACAAGACGCTGTACGACGGCGAGACGCACACCAGCATCGCCTCCTTGGCCGACGATGTCTTGTTTTTGACCTTCAACGGCCTGTCCAAGAACTATCGCGCCTGCGGCTATCGCGCGGGTTGGATGGTGGTGTCCGGCAACAAGAAGCGCGCCAAGGACTACATCGAGGGGCTCAACATGCTGGCCTCGATGCGCTTGTGTGCCAACACGCCGGGGCAAATGGCCATCCAAACCGCTTTGGGCGGCTACCAGAGCATCAAAGACTTGGTGGCGCCGGGTGGGCGTTTGTGCAAGCAGCGTGACTTGGCCTATGAGCTGCTCACCGCCATCCCGGGTGTGTCTGTGGTCAAGCCCAAGGCGGCGCTCTATATGTTCCCGCGCTTGGATCCCAAGCTCTACCCCATTGAGGATGACCAGCAGTTTGCCTATGAATTGCTGGCCGAAGAAAAGGTGTTGATCGTGCAAGGCACGGGCTTTAACTGGCCCTCGCCGGACCACTTCCGCATTGTTTTCTTGCCCAATGCGGACGACCTGACCGATGCCATCGGCCGGATTGCCCGCTTCTTAGAGAGCTACCGCAAGCAACACGCCTAAGGCGTGCCGTGTGAGCCTCTCTTTTTGATTTTGTTTTGTGTTTTGCGAGTGATGTGACATGAACCCCATCCAGGTTGGCCTTTTGGGCATCGGTACGGTTGGCTCGGGCACCTTCAAGGTGCTGCAGCGCAATCAACAAGAAATTCTGCGCCGTGCCGGCCGGGGGATTGAAGTCACCATGGTGGCCGATCTCGACGTCGAGCGCGCCAAGAGCATCGTGGGCGATGCCGCCAAGGTGGTGGGCGATGCTCGCGAGATCATTGCCAACCCCAACATCGACATCGTCGTCGAGTTGATCGGCGGCTATGGCATTGCCAAGACCTTGGTGCTGGAGGCGATTGCCGCTGGCAAGCATGTGGTCACCGCCAACAAGGCCTTGCTGGCCGTGCATGGCAGCGAGATTTTTGCCGCGGCCCGCGCCAAGGGCGTGGTCGTGGCCTTTGAGGCTGCAGTGGCCGGTGGCATTCCCATCATCAAGGCGCTGCGCGAGGGCCTGACGGCCAACCGCATCGAGTGGATCGCCGGCATCATCAACGGCACCACCAACTTCATCTTGTCCGAGATGCGCGACAAGGGCCTGGACTTTGATGTGGTGCTCAAGGAAGCCCAGCGCTTGGGCTATGCCGAAGCCGACCCGACCTTCGACATCGAAGGGGTGGATGCCGCCCACAAAGCCACCATCATGAGCGCCATCGCCTTTGGCGTGCCGGTGCAGTTCAACAAGGCTCATGTAGAAGGCATCACCAAGCTGTCGGCCACCGACATTCGCTATGCCGAGCAACTAGGCTATCGCATCAAGCTCTTGGGGATCACCAAGCGCCGCGACAGCGGGATCGAGCTGCGCGTGCACCCGACCTTGGTGCCGGCCAAGCGCCTGATCGCCAATGTCGAAGGGGCGATGAATGCGGTGGTGGTGCAGGGCGACGCCGTAGGCACCACGCTGTACTACGGCAAGGGTGCGGGCTCTGAGCCCACCGCCTCGGCCGTGGTGGCTGATCTGGTGGACATCACCCGCTTGGCCTCGGCCGACCCGGACCATCGCGTGCCCCATTTGGCCTTCCAGCCTGATGCTCTGGCCGACACCCCGATCTTGCCGATCGAGCAGGTGCAAACGGCGTTCTATCTGCGCTTGACAGTGGCTGACGAAGCCGGCGTGCTGTCGGGCATCACCACCATCTTGGCTGAGAACGGCATCTCCATCGACGCGGTGCTGCAGCGCGAAAGCAAAGACGGTGAGAAGCAGACCGACCTGATCATCCTGACCCACGACACCATCGAAGGTCAGATGCGCACCGCCTTGGCCCGCATGCAAGCGCTGACCACTGTGCTGGCCCCCATTGTGGCCATCCGCAAGGAGGAGCTGGCCTGAGGGCCTGGCGCGCACGCATGAAGTACATCAGCACCCGCGGCGACCAAACACAGCGCCGCTTTTGCGAGATCCTGCTCGAGGGCTTGGCGCCCGACGGCGGGCTGTATCTGCCGGTCAGCTACCCCCAAGTGGACGCAACCACCTTGGCCCGCTGGCGCGGTCTGAGCTATGCCGATCTGGCCTTCGAGATTCTGTCGCTCTACATCGACGACATCCCGGCGGCGGACCTGAAGGCCTTGGTGCACAAGACCTACACTGCGGCCGTGTTTGGCAGCGAGCAGATCGTGCCGGTGCGTCGCCTGGGCGACTCCGGCGTGCTGATCGAGGCGCTCTCCAATGGCCCGACCTTGGCCTTCAAGGACATGGCCATGCAGTTGCTGGGCCACCTCTTCGAGTACGAACTGGCGCGGCGTGGCGAGCAGTTGAACATCTTGGGGGCCACCAGTGGTGACACCGGCAGCGCGGCCGAGTACGCCATGCGCGGCAAGCAGGGCGTGCGCGTCTTCATGCTCAGCCCGAATGGCCGCATGAGCCCCTTCCAGCAGGCACAGATGTTCAGCCTGCGAGATGCGAACATCCACAACTTGGCGGTGGAAGGCGTCTTCGACGACGCTCAGGACATCGTCAAGGCGGTCTCCAACGACCTCGCCTTCAAGCGCCAGTACAAGATCGGCACCGTCAACTCCATCAACTGGGCCCGCTTGCTGGCTCAGGTGGTGTACTACTTTGCGGGTTACTTTCAGACCACGCAGAGCAACGCGGAGCAGGTCAGCTTCACCGTGCCCTCGGGTAACTTCGGCAACGTCTGTGCCGGCCATGTGGCCCGCATGATGGGCCTGCCCATTGCCAAGTTGGTGGTGGCCACCAACGAGAACGATGTGCTCGACGAGTTCTTCCGCACGGGCACCTACCGCGTGCGCGGCAGTGCCGAGACGCACGAGACCTCCAGCCCGTCGATGGACATCTCCAAGGCCAGCAACTTTGAGCGCTTTGTGTTCGACTTGCTGGGCCGCGACGGCGCGCGCACGGCAGCGCTGTTTGGCCCAACGCTGGCAAAGCAAGGCGCCTTTAGCCTGACGGCCGAAGAAACCGCGGCCATTGCGGGCTATGGTTTCCAGTCTGGGCGCAGCACCCACGCGGACCGTCTGGCCACCATCCGCAGCACCTATGAGCGCTTTGGCGACATGGTGGACACTCACACGGCCGACGGTGTGAAGGTGGCCTTCGAGCGGGTTGAGGCCGGCGTGCCGATGATCGTGTTCGAGACAGCCTTGCCGGCCAAGTTTGCTGCCACCATTCAAGAGGCCTTAGGGCGCGAGCCGACCCGTCCAGCGGGCTTGGAGGGCATCGAAGCCCTGCCCAAGCGCTTCACGGTGGTGCCACCACAGGCTGACGTGATCAAGCAATACATTCGCACGCATTGCGATTGAGGCTCCGAGATGCGCGCACCGCTGCTGGATTTTGACGAGGTCCTCGCCCGCTTGGGCGAGGTGGCACAGCAACACCGCTTGAGTGAGGTGGAGACGGTCTCCACGTTCTCGGCCCTGGGCCGGGTTTTGGCTGCGCCAGTCACCTCCGGCCTGGATGTGCCGCCTGAGGACAACACCTCGATGGACGGCTACGCGATGCGCGTGGCAGACGTGCCCACCGTGGGCACGGTGCTGCCCATCAGCCAACGCATCCCGGCTGGCGTGGTGGGCCAGCCCTTGCAGCCGGGCACGGCAGCACGCATCTTCACCGGCGCGCAGGTGCCGCCGGGTGCCGATGCGGTGGTCATGCAAGAGCAGTGCGAGGCCCTGGACGTTGACGGTTCCGCACAGGTCAAAGTGGGCGTCGTCCCGGCCCTGGGCCAATGGATTCGCCGGCGCGGCGAGGACGTGTCCCACGGCCAAGTCGTCCTTTCCGCAGGCCAGCGCCTGACGCCGCAGGCCTTGGGGCTGGCAGCCTCCGTGGGCGCAGCCAGCTTGAGCGTGGTGCGTCGCCCGCGGGTGGCTTTGTTCTCCACCGGTGATGAATTGGTGATGCCCGGTGAGCCGCTCAAACCAGGCGCCATCTACAACTCCAACCGCTTCACCCTGCGCGGCCTGCTGGAAGCTGCAGGCTGTGAGGTGACGGACCTGGGCATCGTGCCAGACCGGCTCGATGCCACCCGCGATGTCCTGCGCCAAGCAGCGGCTCAGCATGACTTGATCTTGACCTCTGGCGGTGTCTCGGTGGGCGAAGAAGACCATTTGCGGCCTGCCGCCCAAGCAGAGGGCCGCATCGACCTGTGGCAGATGGCCATCAAGCCGGGCAAGCCGCTGGCGGTGGGCGCCATCCGGCGTGCCACGGGCGCGGGCGAGGCCTTGCTGATGGGCCTGCCCGGCAATCCGGTCTCCAGCTTTGTGACCTTTGTGCTGGCTGTGGCACCGCTGCTGCGCGGCCTACAAGGTGCGCCATGCCGCTTACCGGCCAGCCTGCTGGTCAGGGCCGACTTTGCCTGGGCCAAGCCGGACAAGCGCCGGGAGTTCTTGCGCGTGCGCCTCAACGCGCAAGGCGGGGTGGAACTGTTCCCGAACCAAAGCTCGGGCGTGCTGACCTCGGCCGTGTGGGCGGACGGCTTGGTCGATAACCCTGGCGGGCAGGCCATCGCAGCCGGTGATACCGTGCGCTTCTTGCCGCTGGGTTTGCTGACGGCGGGATGATTCGGCCACGAGCTTGTGGCTCAGCCTCGGTGGAGGCGGTGGTGATGACAAAAGGAGCCTTTGATGGCATGGGTTGAAGCTGTGATGTTGCTGGCCGTGGCCCAGTACTTGGCCTTTGGCATGTTGGTGGGCCGCGCGCGTGGCAAATACGGCGTCAAGGCGCCGGCGACCAGCGGCGACGAAATGTTTGAGCGCTTCTACCGCGTGCAGATGAACACGCTGGAGTTGCTGCCGGTGCTCTTGCCCAGCCTCTGGCTGGCGGCCAAATACTGGACACCTGAGTGGGTCGCCGGTGCGGGCTTGGTTTACCTGCTGGGGCGGCTGCTCTACCTCAAGGCCTACATCACGGACCCGCCCAGCCGGGGCTTGGGCTTTATGCTGAGTTACGTGCCCATCATGGGCCTTTTGCTGGCAGGCCTGGTCGGGGCTGTGCGAGCCACCCAAGTTGCTTGAGCAAGACGCCATGCAGGTTCGACTGAAGTTTTTTGCCTCCCTGCGTGAGGCCCTGGGTGCGGAGGGCAGTCTGGACCTGCCCGAGGGCAGCACGGTGGCTCAGGCGCGCGATGCACTGCTGGCCCGTGGTGAGCCCTATGCGCAAGCCTTGGCGCGGGGCCGCGCCCTACGGGCAGCGCGCAATCAAACCGCGTGCTCTGAGGCCGAGCCCTTGGAAAACGGCGATGAGTTGGCCTTCTTCCCTCCGGTGACAGGGGGTTGACGCCATGCAGCCACGCGTCTCCATCCAAACCGAAGACTTCGACCTCAGCGGCGAAGTGGCGGCCCTGCGCGCGGCGGACCCTGCCGTGGGCGCCGTGTGTACCTTCCTGGGCACGGTGCGGGACCGCAACGACGGCCAAGGCATCAGCGTGATGGAGCTGGAGCACTACCCCCGTATGACGGAGAAATCCATCGAGGCGATGATTGATGAAGCGCTCAAGCGCTTCGACATTCGTGCCGCGCGGGTCATTCACCGCGTGGGTGTGCTGCAGCCGCTGGATCAGATTGTCTTGGTGGCGGTCAGCTCGGCTCATCGCGGCCAGTCCTTCCAGGCCTGTGAGTTCTTGATGGATTACCTCAAGACCCAAGCCCCGTTCTGGAAGAAAGAAACCCTGGCCGATGGCAGCGCCCGTTGGGTCGATGCCCGCGTCAGTGACGACGCGGCGCTGGCGCGCTGGGGCATTGCCGCCCCCAATGCTGGTGTCTGACACCCTGCGCTGGGGCGCCATGGTGGCCCTGGGCGGCGCGCTGGGCGCGGTGCTGCGCTGGCGCGTGGGCCTGTGGCTCAACCCCTTGGCGCTGCCCTTTGCGGCAGGCACGCTGGCCGTGAACGTGGTCGGCGGGCTGCTGATTGGCCTGAGCCTGGTGTGGTTTGAGCAGCATCCGAACGAGTCGCTGCGCTTGCTGCTGGTCACCGGCGGCCTGGGGGGCTTGACCACCTTTTCGACGTTTTCGGCTGAATCGCTGGGGCTGCTTTTGCGGGGGGATGCGGGGCTGGCCTTGCTGCACAGCTTGGCGCATGTGCTGGGCGCCTTGCTGGCCGTGGCCGCGGGGTGGTGGCTGGGGCGCCAGTGCTGGGTCTGACGCTCCGCCCGCGCCCCTGCGACTTTTTCCCAGGCCTTGCTTCACGGTCTTTCAGGCTGGCCGACATAGAGCGGCTGGCTTGGCACTAACATTCACCTCCCATGCCCATTGATCCCGCCGCGCTGCGCAGCGCATTCGGTCGCTTTGCCACCGGCGTCACCATCGTCACCTGCCTGGACCCCAAGGGCCAGCGCGTGGGCCTGACCGTCAACTCCTTCAGTTCGCTCTCGCTGGACCCTGCGTTGGTCTTGTGGTCACTGCGGGTCAGCAGTCAAGCATTGCCGGCCTTTGTCGAGGCCGGGCATTTCGCCGTCAATGTCTTGGCCGAGACGCAAATGCCGCTGTCGCGCCGCTTTGCCAGCCCCATGCCCGACCGCTTTGCGGAAGGTGAATGGTCGGCCGGGGAGGGGGGCTCACCGGTGTTGGCCCATGCCGCAGCCGTGTTCGAGTGCGCGACGGAGCAACGCATCACCGTCGGTGACCATGAACTCTTTGTGGGCCGCGTGCTGCGCTTGCAAGAGCATGATGTACCGCCGCTGGTCTTCCAGGCCGGTCACTACCGGCATCTTGGGCGGGTACTCTGATCCCTTGCCCATCCTTGGCTAGAGCTGGTCGTTCTGGGCTCGGCGAGTTTGCGCTGCATCAAGCCTGAGTGTGGTTTGACGCCCACCAGGGCTTGAAAAGCAGACGCCTGCGCCTAATCTCGGACGCATTGGAGGACATTCACCATGCGTCTCGACAAGCTCACTACCGCCTTTCAACAAGCGCTTTCTGAGGCTCAAAGCCTCGCTGTGGCGCGCGACAACCCCTACATCGAACCCAGCCACGTCTTGGCTGCCATGTTGGCCCAGCCCGACGGCCCCAAGGCCTTGCTGGACCGCGCAGGCGCCAACACCGCCGCCTTGAAGACGGCCATGGAGACGGCCATCGGTGCTTTGCCCAGCGTGCAAGGCGGCGGCGCCGTGCAGGCCGGCCGAGATCTGGTGCAACTGTTGCAACAGGCGGACAAAGAAGCGGGCCAGCGGGGCGACCAATTCATTGCCAGCGAGATGTTTTTGCTGGCCTTGGCAGATGCCAAGACCGACATCGCTGCCGTGGTGCGTGGCCACGGCCTGACCCGCAAGGCTTTGGAAGCCGCCATCACCGCGGTGCGCGGCGGGCAAACCGTGGACTCGGCCGAGGCTGAAGGCCAGCGCGAAGCGCTTAAAAAGTACACACTGGACCTGACCGAGCGCGCGCGCCAGGGCAAGCTCGACCCGGTGATTGGGCGGGATGATGAAATCCGCCGCGCCATCCAGGTGCTGCAGCGCCGCAGCAAGAACAACCCGGTGCTGATTGGCGAGCCCGGTGTGGGCAAGACCGCCATTGTCGAAGGCTTGGCTCAGCGTATCGTCAACGGCGAGGTGCCGGACACCCTGCGCAACAAGCGCGTGCTGGTGCTGGACATGGCGGGCCTGCTGGCCGGTGCCAAGTACCGGGGCGAGTTTGAAGAGCGGCTCAAGGCCGTGCTCAAAGAGGTGGCCCTGGACGAAGGCCGCATCATTCTCTTCATCGACGAGCTGCACACCATGGTGGGCGCGGGCAAGGGCGAAGGTGCGATGGACGCCGGCAATATGCTCAAGCCGGCCTTGGCCCGAGGCGAGCTGCATTGCATTGGCGCCACCACCTTGGACGAATACCGCAAATACGTGGAGAAAGACGCTGCACTGGAGCGCCGCTTCCAGAAGGTGCTGGTGGGCGAGCCGACGGTGGAGGCCACCATTGCCATTTTGCGCGGCCTGCAAGAGAAGTACGAGGTGCACCACGGCGTCGAGATCACCGACCCGGCCATCGTGGCGGCCGCCGAGTTGAGCCACCGCTACATCACCGACCGCTTCTTGCCCGACAAAGCCATTGACCTGATCGATGAGGCCGCGGCCAAGATCAAGATCGAGATCGACTCCAAGCCGGAGGTGATGGACAAGCTGGATCGGCGGCTGATACAGCTCAAGATCGAGCGCGAAGCCGTGCGGCGCGAGAAGGACGAGGCCTCCCAAAAGCGCCTGGGCCTGATCGAAGAAGAGATCGTCAAGCTGGACCGCGAGTACGCTGACCTGGAAGAGATCTGGAAGGCCGAAAAGGCCACCGCGCAGGGCTCGGCTCAGGTCAAAGAAGAGATCGACCGCATCCGCTTCCAGATCGAAGAGTGGAAGCGCAAGGGCGACTTCAACAAGGTGGCCGAGCTGCAATACGGCAAGCTGCCCGAGCTGGAGAAAAAGCTCAAGGAAGCGCAGGCCAAAGAGTCTGGCAAAGCCGCAGGCGCCAAAGAGGGCCAGCGCCCGCAACTGCTGCGCACCCTGGTGGGCGCCGAAGAGATTGCTGAAGTGGTGGCGCGTGCCACGGGCATTCCCGTCTCCAAGCTGCTGCAGGGCGAGCGCGACAAGCTGCTGAAGATGGAGGGCAAGCTGCACGAGCGCGTGGTGGGCCAAGAAGAGGCCATCGTGGCCGTGGCCGACGCCATTCGGCGCTCGCGCGCCGGTCTGTCAGACCCGAACCGCCCCTTGGGCAGCTTCTTGTTCCTCGGCCCCACGGGCGTGGGCAAGACCGAGCTGTGCAAGGCCTTGGCCGGCTTTTTGTTCGACAGCGAGGAGCATCTCATCCGCGTCGACATGAGCGAGTTCATGGAGAAGCACAGCGTCAGCCGCTTGATCGGTGCGCCTCCGGGCTATGTGGGCTATGACGAGGGCGGCACCTTGACGGAAGCCGTGCGCCGCAAGCCCTACAGCGTGATCTTGCTGGACGAGGTCGAGAAGGCCCACCCGGATGTCTTCAATGTGCTGCTGCAAGTGCTGGACGATGGCCGCTTGACCGATGGCCAAGGCCGAACCGTAGACTTCAAAAACACGGTGATCGTGATGACCAGCAATCTGGGCTCACAGATGATCATGCAGATGTCGGGCCAGCCGACCTCCGTGATCCGTGAGGCGGTGTGGGGCGAGGTCAAGCAGCACTTCCGCCCTGAGTTCCTTAACCGTATTGATGAGACCGTGGTCTTCCACGCGCTGGATGAAGCCAACATCCAGGAGATCGCCAAGATTCAGTTGAAGATTTTGGAGTCGCGCCTGGCCAAGATGGACATGGGCTTGGATGTCTCGCCGGAAGCTTTGGCGGAAATTGCCAAGGTGGGCTTTGACCCGGTGTTTGGTGCCCGTCCGCTCAAGCGTGCCATCCAGCAGCGCATCGAGAACCCGGTGGCGCGCCTGGTGCTGGAAGGCCGCTTTGGCCCCAAGGATGTGGTGCCCATCACCGTGTTGGACGGCGAGTTCAACTTCGGGCGTATCGTGCACTGAGGGCGCCCCTACAATCCGCGCACTTCACACGCACCGCAGACCGAAGGAGCGCATGACTTCTACACCCGGCCCTGAGGCCACGAACACGCCCCCACCGCGCAACAGCGCCGCCCCGTCGTCGGGCGCCCTTGAGGCTGCGGGGGCATTGCCGGTGGTCATCGTCGGCGCGGGTTTGGCAGGCCTCACGGTGGCCTTGCATTTGGCCTCACAAGGGCAGCGGGTGGAAGTGCTGGCCAAGCGCAACCTGGGCGAAGGCGCGACGGCCTGGGCTCAGGGCGGTATCGTGGGCGTGTTGGGCTCGGACGACAGCGTCGAGTCTCATGTCCGCGACACCCAAGACGCGGGTGCCGGCCTGGTGGACGAGCAAACCGCTCGATTCATTGCAGAGAACAGTGCACAGGCCGTGGGCTGGTTGGTGGACCAAGGCGTGCCGTTTTCGCCGGACCCGGACGGCCCCTTGGGCCTGCACCTGACTCGCGAAGGCGGCCATGCCGTGCGGCGTATCGCCCATGCGGCGGATGCCACGGGCAAAGCCATCCACGACGCGCTCTTGGCCAAAGCCCAAGCCCACCCTTTGGTGACGCTGCGGGAGCGCTGGATGGCGGTGGACCTGATCACCTCACGCCATGTGGGCCAGCCTGAAGAAGGCCCGCGCTGCTATGGCGTCTACGCCTTGGACATTGGCGCCCAGCGGGTCGAGACCTTGCCCGCGCGTGCAGTGGTCTTGGCCACGGGGGGGGTGGGCAAGGTCTATCGCTACACCAGCAACCCCGAAACCGCCACCGGGGACGGCATCGCCATGGCTTGGCGGGCCGGCTGTCGGGTGGCGAATATGGAGTTCATCCAGTTCCACCCCACCTGCCTGTATCACCCCCAAGAGCGCAGCTTTCTGATCACCGAAGCCCTGCGCGGGGAGGGCGCGGTGCTGCGCCTTCCCGAGGGCTTGCCCGGCGGCGTGGGCGGCTCACGCTTCATGCCGGCGCATGATGAACGAGCTGAGCTGGCACCGCGGGACATCGTGGCCCGCGCGATTGACTTTGAGATGAAGCGCCACGGCGTGGACCATGTGTGGCTGGACGCCACGCACCTGGGCGAAGCCTTTTTGAAGGAGCATTTCCCCACCATCCATGCGCGCTGCCTGAGCTTGGGTCTAGACATTGCAAAGCAGCCCATCCCCGTGGTGCCGGCGGCTCATTACACCTGCGGGGGCGTGGTGACGGACTTGTCCGGCCGCACCGATTTGCCCGGCCTGTTTGCGGTGGGCGAGGCGACTTACACCGGCCTGCATGGCGCCAACCGCCTGGCCAGCAACTCCTTGCTGGAGTGTGTGGTCATTGGCCGCACCTGCGCTGATGGCATTTTGAACACCCCCGTGGCCGCGACGGCAGCGGTGCCTTCGTGGGACGAAAGCTTGGTGGAAGATGCCGATGAGCAAGTGGTGATTGCCCACAACTGGGACGAGCTGCGCCTCTTGATGTGGAACTATGTCGGCATCGTGCGGACCACGCGGCGGCTGGAGCGGGCCTTGCACCGTATTCAGCTGCTCAAGGGTGAGATCGACGACTACTACGCCAACTTCCGCGTGACACGCGACTTGCTGGAGTTGCGCAACTTGGTGGTTTGCGCCGAGCTCATCGTGCGCTCGGGCCTGCTGCGCCACGAGAGCCGTGGCCTGCATTTCAGCCGCGACTTCCCGCACACGCTGCCGGTGAGCTTTCCCACCGTCTTGACGCGCGAAGCGCGCAGCCTGCCGCGCTGAGGAGCCTGGATGACTGAGGTTCAACGCACACCGCTGGCCTCTGTCAAGGACTTGATCCTGCTCGGCGAGGCGCTGCCCTTCGATGTGATGGACGAGTTTGACCGCTTGCTCTTGGCCGCGGGGCAGCGCATCGTCAGCGATACCCAGTTGGACATGCTGCTGGCCCGCGGGGCTTGGGCGCATACCCACGAGGTGCAGGCCCTCAAAGACCGCTACAAGGACCAAGCGCCTGCGCGCGCGGCTGTGCTGCGCAAGGAGTCGATTTTCGACCTGTGGGAGAAGAAAGTCTGGGAGCTTGACGCCGTCCTGCGCAAGGTGCTGGCCGGCCAGTCCTGCGCCGCTGACATCAATGCGTTGGCGTTGCGTCTGGCGCAGCTGATCAGCCGGGACACCGATGTCGCGCTGTTCATGACGATTCGGCAGAACGAGCCACGCTTCGCGCTGTATGCGCTCTTGCATGCCCTGCACACCGCCACCATCGGGATGGTGCTGTCTCGGCAATTGGGCTGGCCCATTGGCCAGACGGCCAGCTTGCTCTGTGCCTCTTTGACGATGAACGTCTCCACCCTGGAGTTGCAGGCGCGCATGGCGCAGCAGCAAGACCCACCCAGCAGCAAGCAGATCGACCAGATCCGCGCCCATCCGCAGGCCTCTGAGCAGCTTTTGCGCAGCGCCGGTGTGCAAGACGAGGCCTGGCTGCTGGCGGTGCGTGAGCACCATGAACGGCCCGATGGAACGGGCTATCCGTCGGGGCTGACCGCGATCAGCGAGCTGGCGCATGCGCTGCGCGTGACGGATGTTTTCACCGCCAAGATCAGCCCTCGGGCGTTTCGTCCGGCCATGAACCTACAGGCAGCGGCCAAGCAGCTTTTTCAAGACGAGCGCGGCGGGCCCATGGCGGCGGGCTTGATCAAGGCATTGGGCTTGTATCCGCCGGGTGACTTGGTGGATTTGAAGAGCGGTGAGGTGGGGGTGGTGGTGCGGCGTGGCCCCAGTGCCACCACGCCCAAGGTCGCCACCTTGACCAATCGGCAAGGCAAACCGGTGGTCGAGACCCATGTGCGCGACACCAGTGAGCCGGAGTTTGCGGTGCTGGGGCCCCACACCGAACGGCAAGGGCTGACGCGCGTGATGCCAGAGCGGGTCTACGGCTATATCTTTGCCTGAGGACGAGCCTCAGGTGCGTGCCCGCATGGCATTGCGCGCTTGGACAAAGCCGAAAGCAAACTCCACGGCTTCCAGCACGCTGCGCTCGGACTCGGTGCGTTCGTGCTCGGTCTGGTAGAAGGCCAAATCCACCTCGTGCCGGATGTAGCGCGGGGGCAGGCGGTTCAGGGCCACGCAGGCGATGTCAGCCAGGGCATTCGCGTCGCTGCTGAGGTGCGGGAAGTGCTTGGCGTGATCCGAAACGGCGTTGAATACAGCCTTCTCGAACCAGTTGTGGATAGAGTCGATGTCCATGACGCGCACGCCAGCCTGCGGCCAGCCCTTTCGCTGCTGAGATTCTCAGAGTCTGCCCGCCCAGAGCTTGCGCTGCAAACGACAGAAAGCCCGCTTCAGGCGGGCTTTTCTGCTCATTGGGGCGTCTGGCGGCGGTCTCTAGCCCAGCGGCCCTAGAACGCGCATCGAGTAGTCTGTTGCCAGCACGTCTTTGGTCAGCTTGCCAATCGAGATGCGGTCAACACCCGTGGCCGCGATATGGTGCAAGCCTTCGAGGCTGATGCCGCCCGAGGCCTCCAGCAAGGCGCGCCCCGCATTCAGCGCGACGGCCTCGCGCATTTGGCTGAGCTTGAAGTTATCCAGCAAGACACTGGTGGCGCCAGCGTCCAGCGCTTCTTGCAGCTGAGCCAAGCTTTCGACTTCAATCTGAATGTCCACGCCGGCGTTCAGCGCAGCCGCATTGGCCAGCACAGCTGCAATGCCACCGGCCGCGGCGATGTGGTTTTCTTTGATCAAGATGCCATGCCACAGGGCCAAGCGTTGGTTGCGCCCGCCACCGACGCGCACCGCGTATTTCTGGGCTTGGCGCAAGCCCGGCAAGGTCTTGCGGGTGTCCAGCACCACACAGCCGCGCGGGTTGGGCGAGGCCCCTTCAATGGCCTGCACATGACGCCGTGTGACGGTGGCCGTGGCGGAGAGCAATTGCAGGAAGTTCAGGGCAGGGCGCTCGGCGGACAAGAGCGCACGCGCCTGGGCCTCAATCTGGCAGACCGGCGTGTTGGCGGCCATGTCTGCTCCTTCCTCATGGAACCAGCGGACCTGGGCCTTGGGGTCTAAGGCCAGCATGCAGGCGTCAAACCAGTCACGGCCGCACAGCACAGCGGCCTCTCGGACCACCACGCGGGCTTGAACGCGCTGGTCTTGCGGCACCAAGAGGCTGGTCCAGTCGGCTTGGCCAATGTCCTCCATCAAGGCGTCTCGCACATTGCGCGAACGCGCCTGTTCCAGGGTTTCGTTGTGGTCGAACATAGTGTCTTTCGTGTCAGGCGGCACCGATACCGCGCACCATGCCTTGCACCTTGGGCGCGAGGGCAGAGGGATTGGCTTTCACAAAATCGAGCATGCGTGTGATGCAGGCCTGGGCTTGTCGGCCGAGGCTGGCCTCCACCTGAATCTCACCGTGGCCATGCTCCAAGCAGTCCACCACGCCTTGCAGGCCATTCATCGCCATCCAAGGGCAATGGGCGCAGCTCTTGCAGGAGGCGGCATTGCCCGCCGTGGGCGCTTCGATCAGCACCTTGCCTGGTGCGAGCTGGCGCATGCGGTGCATGATGAGGTTGTCGGTGGCGACGATGTATTCGCGGGCTGGGCCGTTGACCACCGCATTCAACATCTGCGAGGTGGAGCCCACCACATCCGCCAAGGCCACCACGCTCTCAGGGGACTCTGGGTGCACCAAGACCATCGCCTCAGGGTGTTGGGCCTTCAGCAGTTCCAGTTCGGTGCCCTTGAACTCGTCGTGGACGATGCAGGCGCCATTCCACAGCAGCATGTCGGCGCCGGTTTCTTGCTGGACATAGCGGCCCAGGTGGCGGTCCGGCGCCCACAGCACTTTCTGGCCGCTGTCCTTGAGGTGTTTGACGATGGCCAAGGCGCAGGAGCTGGTCACCATCCAGTCGGCCCGGGCCTTCACCGCCGCGCTGGTGTTGGCGTAGACCACGACTTGGCGGTCTGGGTGGGCATCGCAAAAGGCGGCGAAGTCGTCGGGCGGGCAGCCCAGGTCCAGCGAGCAGGTGGCGTCCAGGTCCGGCATCAGCACCCGCTTCTCGGGCGAGAGGATCTTGGCGGACTCACCCATGAAGCGCACACCGGCCACCACCAAGGTTTGAGCCGCGTGGTCCCGCCCAAAGCGGGCCATCTCCAGAGAGTCGGCGACGATGCCACCGGTGGCCAAGGCCAAGTCCTGCAGATCGCCGTCCACGTAGTAGTGCGCCACCAACACGGCATTGCGCGATTCAAGCAAGGCGCGCGCCTTGGCGATCAACTCGGTCTTCTGCGCGCCACTCAGGGCAGGCGGTACTTTGGCCCAGGCCTGCACGGTGCAACTGCTGCCCGTGGCATCTTGCCGGGTGTACTCGTAGCTGGTGGAAGTGCTCATGTCAGGGGCCGCCGCGGCGGCCACAAATGTCCGGGGCGGCAATGGTAGCGGATGGCGGGCCGCGCTGGCGCCCGCTCGGCCTTACCATGTCAGCCATGGCTAGCTCAATCGCACTCACCAGCAGCGCTCATCAAGACTGGCGAACCATTGCCCTGGTGGGCTTGGCGCATGGCACCTCGCATTTCTTTCACATGCTCCTGCCGCCGCTGTTCCCCATGCTGATCTCGGAGTTTGGGTTCAGCTATGCCCAACTCGGTTTGCTGGTCACCACATTTTTCGTCATCTCAGGGCTGGGCCAGGCCTTAGCCGGTTTTGTGGTGGACAAGGTCGGTGCCCGACCGGTGCTCTATGGGGCCATGGTGTGCTTTGCCTTGGCGGCTGCGGCGGCGGCGTCGGCCCAAGGCTTTGGCGGCTTGATGCTGGCCGCAGCCTTGGCGGGCCTGGGCAATGCGCCGTTCCACCCCGCTGACTTCACCATTTTGAACAAGCGGGTCTCGCCCGCACGCTTGGGCCATGCGTTTTCGGTGCACGGCATCTCCGGTAACTTGGGCTGGGCGGCCGCCCCTTTGTTCTTGACGGGGCTCTATGCGGCCAGCGGCTCGTGGCGCATGGCCGCGGGCTGTGCAGGCCTGTGGGCGGTGCTGGTGCTGGCGGTGCTGGTGTGGCAAGCCGCTGCGCTGGACGACACGTTGGCCGCTGAGCCCAGCAAGCCCGCCTCAGCAGGGCCGCAGGAGCACAGCCTGGCCTTTTTGCGCCTGCCCTCGGTGTGGCTGTGCTTTTCCTTCTTTTTCTGGACGACCTGCTCGCTGTCGGCCATCCAAAGTTTTGCCAGCCCAGCCTTGCAAAGCCTGTATGGCCTGCCCTTGACGGCCACCTCGATGGTGGTGACGGGCTATATGGTCTGCGGTGCCTTGGGCATGGTCTTGGGCGGCTTCTTGGCGGGCAAGGCGCTGCATTTGGAGCGCTTGATCGCCGCCTGCCTGATGGGCACGGCCTGCCTGCTGCTCTTGGTGGGCAGCGGCGTGGTGCCCGCGGCCTGGGCCGTGGCGCTGACGGCCTTGGCCGGCTTGGGCACGGGCTTGGCCGGCCCGTCGCGCGATATGTTGATCAAGCGCGCGGCACCGCCGGGGGCGACGGGCCGGGTCTATGGCACGGTGTACTCGGGCCTGGACATTGGCTTTGCCTTGGCGGCCCCGGTGTTCGGCGCCTTGCTCGATGGCGGCAGCCCCCGCGGCGTGTTGTGGGGTGCCGCTGCAGCCCTGTTGGCCGGGGTGGCCTCGGCCGCCTTGGTGGGCCGGCATGTCAGGGTGAGCGCCGCCCAGCCACCAACAGCACCACGCCCAGCAGCACCACGCTGACGGCGGCCCATTCAAAGCCGGTGACGACCTCTCCGCCTAGGCTGACGCCCAGCAGCATCGCAATCACCGGGTTCACAAAGCTGTAGCTGCTGGCCAAGCCTGCCGACGCCCGTGCCAGCAGCACCATGTAGGCATTGAAGGCGATCAAGGAGCCGAAGATCACGAGATAGGCCCAAGCCGCCAAGGCCTTGGGCTCGGGCGGCCATTGAGCCTTTTCGCCGGCCATGGCTGCCAGCACCATCAGCACCGCACCACCACACAACATTTCAGAGGCAAAGCCCATCGCACCGGGGGCCAGCGGAAAATTGCGCTGGCTCAGCACGCTGCCCACTGACCAGGTGACGCAAGCGACGGTGATGGCGATCAAGCCGGGTATGGAGGCTTGAAACCCTGAGCCCTGGGTCAGCATCAAGACGCCCACCAAGCCCACGGCAATGCCAGCGCCCTCCATCGCGCCGGTCTTGATGCCGTAGCAGCGGTTGAGTGCGGCGATCATCAAGGGAATGACGGCAATGAAGGCGACCACCAGACCCGAGCCCACTGTCTCCTCGGCCACGCCGGTGCCCCCCATGCCGCCACCCAGCATCAGCCCGCCGATCACCACAGCGTTGCGCCACTCGACAGCCGTGGGCCAAGGGGCGCCGCGCCACTTCATCCAAGCCATGAGCAGGACGCCTGCAGTGATGAAGCGGCTGCCCATTTGCAGAAAAGGGGGGAAGCTCACGAGGGCGAACTTGATCGCCAGATAGGTGGAGCCCCAGATCAGCCAAGTGGCAGCCAAGCAGGCGATGATGAGGGGGCTGAGCGTGGGGTGACCACTGGCTTGTTCCTGGGATGTCATGCGGGCATGTTAGGGCAACGCTGAAGAACTCCCCCGCTGCGCGGGCATCAGTGGGAGCTTGATCAGCGTTGCCTTGGCCAGCAAATCAGGCTGAGTTGCCTGGGGCCTGCGGCCATTGCCGGACTGTCAATTTGTTGTGGGGCATCTGCGCTAGGCTTGGGCTGACCCGCATTCAAGGACTATGAGACTCATGAACACACTTTCGTCGTCGACTTGCGATTTGTGCGACACCTACAAAAGCGATTCCTCCGGCAGTTTTCGCGTCCTGCCACCCTGGTTCACCGATTACGGTGGCGTTGTTCGATTTGAGGGCGAGATCTCCACGGTGCGCTGCCTCGAAGACAACTCGCGCGTCAAAGAGGCCGTGCAATCACCGGGCCTGGGGCGCGTGCTGGTGGTGGATGGCGGGAGCTCTTTGCGCCGCTCGCTGATCGGTGGCAACCTGGCGGCGGACGCCGCCAAGAACGGCTGGGCCGGCGTGGTGGTGATCGGGGCGGTGCGCGACAAGGCGGAGTTGGCGCAATGCGCGATCGGCCTGCGTGCGATGGGCTTGATCCCCATGCCCACAGACCGCCAAAACCAAGGCCAGCGTGATGTGCCGGTGCAGTGTGGTGAGGTTTGGATTCGCCCCGGCGAATGGCTGGTGGCGGATGAAGATGGCATTGTTGTGATGCCCGCGCGCTGAAACAGCGATTTCTCAGGCTAGAATGCGCAGCTTAGTCGGGGCGTAGCGCAGCCTGGTAGCGCATCTGCTTTGGGAGCAGAGGGTCGCGAGTTCGAATCCCGCCGCCCCGACCATTCTCTTCAGGCTTTCTCGAAAGCCCAAAAAAGCGCCTTCATATCGAAGGCGCTTTTTTTTCGCGGCGGCACTGCTACAGGCCTGCGTTGTGGCCTGCCCGGAGGGACTCGAACCCCCGACCTGCTGCTTAGAAGGCAGCTGCTCTATCCAGTTGAGCTACGGGCAGTGAAGGGCGCGATTCTAGTGTCTCTCGTCCCGAAAAGGACGGGCCAATGGGTCAGAGGCCACAGCCTGAGCTTTTGCCGCGTTACCAATGGCTTCAAATAATCCTTTTGGTCTTTGGCGCAGATGCCGATAAGCCATCAAGCGCACCTGGGATGAGGTGCATGAACCCATGAGTTTCGCAGCGCATTGCCGCTTGCCTGAAGGTGACACTTGCAGACTTCACGCTCCTCCAACGGGGTTGACTCCAGCATGATGAGCCTGCTTGGCCATTGGTTTGGGAACGATGCCAGCGCCGCGTCAGCGGCGCTGCGCAAACGGTGTGCAGCGCGCGGCTGGACCTTGAAACGAAATCGGGACGGCGAAGGCTTTGTGATCGAGCCTGGTGGCCGCAGCCCTTGGCGCCTGGAGTGGGGCGTTTCTCAGCGCAGCTACTTGTCTGGCCATGAGTTGCGCCTGCGCGCCATGGTGGGCATCGACCCGCAAACTTTCGCAGTGCTCATGCCCGCTGGCTTAATGGCTCAACTGGAGCAGCAGGTCTTTGCGCAGTCGACCCAAGGCGTCAAAACCCAGTTGGATGAACACCTGCCAGAAGAGATGCGATGGCTGGCCATGGGCCACCACTTGAGTCCCAGACGCTTGGGAGCTCTGGGCGGGCCTTTTGAAGCCGTGGGCAATGTGCCAGGCTGGATGGGGGATTGGTTGGCTGAGCCCTTTGCCTCTCGCTTGCTGGCCTTCGCAGGCGTGCCTGAAGGGCTGCGGGAGGGCTGGCCCAACACCCCAGCGATGGCGCTGATGGTCAAGCGTGGTGAGTTGGTCTGGCGGGTGCAAATGGACACGCCATGCCCCGACCGCCTGGAAGCCGCGGTCGCCGTGTTTGAGTCGGCATGGCAGCAGGCCATGCCGTTCTCAGAGAGCCAGCCTCAGGCGCTGTAGCGGCCCAACTCCATTTTGGCAATCGCATTGCGGTGGACCTCGTCGGGGCCATCGGCAAAGCGCAAGGTGCGCGCCAAGGTGTAGTAGTAGGGCAGTGGCACATCCTGGCTCAGGCCGGCCGCGCCGTGCACCTGAATCGCCCAGTCAATGACCTGGCAGGCCATTTGGGGCGCCACCACCTTGATCATCGCGATCTCCGCCTTGGCGCTCTTGTTGCCGGCCACGTCCATCATCCAGGCGGCCTTCAAGGTCAGCAAGCGGGCTTGGTCGATCATGCAGCGGGCTTCGGCAATGCGCTCTTGGGTCACGGTTTGCTGGGCGACCGTCTTGCCAAATGCCGTGCGCGACACCGCGCGCTTGCACATCAACTCCAGTGAGCGCTCGGCCAGTCCGATCAGCCGCATGCAATGGTGGATGCGGCCAGGCCCCAGGCGGCCCTGAGCAATCTCAAAGCCCCGACCTTCGCCCAGCAAAAGATTGCTGGCGGGGACACGGACATTCTGGAAGTCAATCTCCATGTGGCCATGGGGCGCGTCGTCGTAGCCCATCACGCTCAAGGGACGCAGCACTTTCAAGCCCGGGCTGTCCATGGGCACCAAGATCATGGACTGCTGGGAATGCCGCGGTGCCGTCGGGTCGGTCTTGCCCATGAAAATCAGGACTTTGCAGCGCGGGTCGCCAGCGCCGCTGGTCCACCACTTGCGGCCATTGATGACGTACTCGTCGCCGTCACGCTCGATGCGCGCCTCGATATTGGTCGCGTCGGACGAGGCCACAGCGGGCTCGGTCATGGCGAAGCCGCTGCGGATTTCGCCGCGCAGTAATGGCGCCAGCCACTCGGCTTTGTGGGCCTCACTGCCGTAGCGCACCAAGACCTCCATATTGCCGGTGTCGGGCGCCGAGCAATTGAAGACCTCGCTGGCCCAAGGCACGCGGCCCATGATTTCAGCCTGGGGAGCGTACTCTTGGTTGGTCAGACCGGCGCCCAGCTCACTCTCAGGCAAGAACAGATTCCACAGCCCCGCCGCACGCGCTTTGGGCTTCAGGTCTTCAATGACTTGCAGAGGGGACCAGCGCTTGCCGGCTTGGGTGTTGGCCTCCAGTTCAGCCCAGTAACGGGCCTCGTTGGGGTAAATGTGCTCATCCATAAAGGCTCGCACAGCGGCCTGAAGTTCCTGCGTGCGGGGGGAGTAGCCGAAGTCCATGCGAGGTCCTTGGGGTTGAGGGGTGAAGTGGAAGTCAAAATTTCTGGGCAAAGCCCCATGCCAAATCGGCTAGGGCAGGCGCCGCGGCGCCGGTGGCGCGGGCTTGAGCGCTGGCCGCTGTGCCCGCTTCGACTCGCTTGGCAATGCCTTGGGCAATGGCGGCGATGCGGAACAGGTTGTAGGCCAAATAGAAGTTCCAGTCGGCCATCAGGCTGTCGACATTGCCCCAGCCGGTTCGCTCGGCATAACGCTCAACGTAAGCCCTCTCCGTTGGGATGCCTTGCGCCATGAAGTCCAGGCCGGCCATGCCTCTGAAGGTGCCCGGCGGGATGTGCCAAGCCATGCAGTGGTAGCTGAAGTCAGCCAGGGGGTGGCCTAGGGTGGAGAGCTCCCAGTCCAAAACCGCCAATACACGCGGCTCAGTCGGGTGGAAAATCAGGTTATCGAGACGATAGTCGCCGTGGACGATGGCGACGCGCGATTCGTCCTTGGCGCTGGCCGGCAGGTGTTCAGGCAGCCAGGTCAAGAGCTTGTCCATCGCCGGATTGGGGCCCGTGACCGAGGCTAGGTACTGCTTGCTCCAGCGACCAATCTGTCGCTCGAAGTAGCTACCCGGTTTGCCATAGCTGGCCAGTCCTGCAGCCGCCCAGTCCACACTGTGCAGTGCGGCGATCACCCGGTTCATGTCGTCGTAGAGAGCGCTGCGCTCCGCCACGCTGTGACTCGGCAGGGAAGGGTCCCAGAACACTCTGCCTTCGACAAACTCCATCACATAAAAGGTACGGCCGATGACAGACTCGTCCTCGCAAAGCACATGCATTTGCGCCACGGGTACGGCAGACTGGCGCAAGGCCTGCATCACCCGAAACTCCCGCTCAATGGCGTGTGCCGACGGCAGCAGCTTGGCGACCGGCCCCGGCTTGGCCCGCATGACATAGGCTTTGGACGGCGTGACCAACTTAAAGGTGGGGTTCGATTGACCGCCCTTGAATTGCTCTACGCTGACCGGGCCCGCAAAGCCAGGCAGATGGGCACTCAGCCAATGCTCGAGTGCGATGAGGTCGAACTGGTGTGCCTCAGCGACGGGGCGCGTGCCGATGTACTGATCCATGATTTCCTCCTGCCGGAGGAATCCGGCTGATTACTTTTCGGCGGCCGCCAGCAATTTGTCGCGCGACAGAACCACCAAGCGAGTGGGCTCGACCCTGAGGACGCCATCGCGCTCCAATTCCTTGAGTTCCTGGTTCACGCGTTGTCGCGACGCTCCAAGCAACTGGGCCAGGTCCTCTTGAGCCAATTGCAAGCCGATCCGAATCTCTTCGCCTTGGGCAATGCCGTAACTCTTGGCCAGCAATAGCAATTGTTTGGCCAGTCTGGCGCGAAGTGGTTTGGTGTTCAGGTCTTCGATCAGATTGAACATCAGTCGCAGACGGCGACAGTTCAAACGCAAGAGCGCCTCGTACAACTCGATATGCTGGGCCAGCAATTCCTTGAAATCTGGTTTTCTGATCACGAGCAAGGTGGTTGGACCATGTGCGGATGCGTCGTGAGTTCGGGGCAGGCCATCGAACAGGGCGATATCGCCAAACCACGTACCCGGCTCGACGTAGGTCAAGGCAACTTGCTTGCCGGCCAAGGAGACCGAGCTGACTCGAACGGCACCCTTGGCTACACCGATCCAGTCCTCTGCCGGCTGCCCGCGTGCGGCGAGGCTGGTGCCATCCGGCAAGCGACGCACATAAGCCCGAGCCAGGATGGCTGCTTGCAGACCTTGTGAGAGCGAGGAGAACCATGCGCCGGAATCAATGTTATGTCTTTCGTCGATTGTAAGAATGGGGGGTGTCATGGCTTGTCCCTGACGCGACAAGCGCGGCACAGAGTACTGAGGGATTTCGAGGGGTTGGGTGGCGCGAGTGGGGCTTGTGGGGTGGAAATCCGCAGATCCTTCACCTGCAAATTCCCATTCTGGCGAGATCATCGCAGCTCGCCCTTGATTTTTACATCAGGGCCGTTTTCCCCCTACATACAGGGATCATCATGTAAACATTCGTGATAGAGTGAACCGTATTAATTAGGTCAAACTACGCCTCACGGGATGTCTAAACGAGCAATCGAGCAAGTTATTTGCTGCACACTGGTCTGTACCGCTTTTGGTGCACAGGCCGTGGGTTTTGGCAGAACCACACCGTCAGCAGTGCTGGGGCAGCCTCTGAATGTGCTGATTCCCTTGCGGACTGAGCCGGGTGAAGTACTGACTGCGCAATGTTTGTCGGCCGATGTCATTGCCGGCGAAAACACGCTGCCAGCCAGTCAAGTCAAAGTCGCCCTGGTCCAGGGGAGTTCTGACCTGGATTGGATTGCACGCATCTCGACGACCTCCCCGATTGAAGAGCCCGTGATTGAATTGGCCGTGAGCGTAGGCTGTGAGCGTCGCTTCATGCGCAGGTTTACCGCGCTGGCTGATCCGCCCTCAGTTTCTCCTCGCAGTATCCCGGCCAATATGGGCATCACCGCTCCGGTGATGATGGCGTCTGGTGTTTCCAGTAACGACCTGGCGCCCGTCCCGCGTGCACCCAAGCGCGCGCGCAGCGTCGTGGATCGCCCAGCCAGAAGTGATGCGTCTGTCAGCACGGCCGAAGCGGCCAAGCCGAGTCGCTCTGAGCGCCGCCAAGAAGCACGGGCCAAGAAGGCCACCAAGACCAAATCGGGCGCCCCGGCTGCCGAAATCACCCTGGCCGGAAACCCGCCGCAGCCTGCTGCGGTGCCGCCCGTCGCGCGGGCGGCTGTGGCTGCGCCCAGTGATGCGCAAATGGCGCGTTTGCTGCTGGATGTGGGTTCGGGCCCGCGTTTGCGCATGGACATTGAAGAGCCGCTGATGCGCGCACCGGGTGGCGAAGTGATGTCCGCCGCATCGGGTGCCATGCTGGGCGATGCGATGGGTGATGATCTGCGACGTTTGCAGACACTCGAAAAGACACTGGCGGACCTCAAGCGAGAGCGACAAGCCTCCGTCGATGCATCTAACAGTTTGCGTTCGCGTTTGGCCGAAGCCGAGTCCCAAAGCCGTCTGTTGCCGTGGTTGGCTGGCCTGCTGCTGCTGGTTGGCGGGGTGGCGCTTTGGCTCGCCATGCGCATGCGCAAGCAGGGGCAGAGCAAAGAGGCTGGGTCCGGTGTTCAGTGGTGGGCGTCTGGGCAAGCTCAAGACAGCCGTGGGCCTGTGCCGGAGCCCAGAATATCTGGCCACGATGACTTTGCGTCCTCGGCGGAGCAGCGGCACAGCGCGACCAAATCGGGCGATGCCTCGGTGTGGGAGCCGCCAGCGTCTGATGAGTCGGCCATGGAGCGAACAGTCGCTCAAGCACCGTCCTTCGCAACGGCCTCTTCTAGCGGGTCCTTCGTGGATGGTGCTGCGGCCGTGCCCCGTGAAGTGTCTGTTGAAGAGCTGCTCGATTTGGAGCAGCAAGCCGACTTCTTCATCGCGCTGGGTCAGGAAGACGCCGCGGTCGACCTCTTGATGACGCATTTGCGTGGTACGGGGGGATTGAGCCCCTTGCCCTACACCAAGCTGCTGGAGATCTACAAGCGCCAGGGCGACCCCAACGCCTACGAGCGCATTCGCGCCCGATTCAACCGCCGCTTTAATGTCTATGCGCCTGATTGGGAAGCCGGACCCTTGCAAGGCCGTGCATTGGAGGACTACGGTGACGCAGTGATCCACCTGCAGGCTGTGTGGGCTTCGCCCCTTGATGCCATGGCAGTCTTGGAAGCGATGCTCTTCCGCAAAGATGATGCGCAAGACATGTTCGACTTGCCTGCCTACAAAGATGTGCTGCTGCTCTACTCGCTGGCGCGCGATTTGTGGCAGCAAGGTGGGGGCAATGCCGCACCTGAGGTCGATGTTTTGCTGCCGCTTGGCGATGCGGTCGTCTCAGGCCCGGTTGAGTTGGATGATGCGGCCTCGCCGGGCGGCTTTCAGCTCACGTCTTTTGAGTTCCCGGCGGCCCGGGATGGTGCTCAGTTGACCGACGCTCCGAATACCGGAGCGGGGCGCTTATCGATCGAGCGTCCTTGACGGTTCAGTCCAGCAGACGCTGACTCCTGGAAGGCACGACCCCGGTCGTGCCTTTTTCATGGGCGCAGGGTTTTCAGGCGCTGCAGTGCGTTGTCGAGTGTGGCGGTCTGTTTGGCAAAGCAAAACCGAATCCGTTGTTGCGTTGGCGGTTCGGCATAGAACGCAGACAGTGGAATGGCTGCCACGCCGACCTCAGTGGTCAGCCAGCGGCAAAACTCAGCGTCAGAGGATCGGCTGATCGCGTCGTACTCCGCACACACAAAATAAGTGCCTTCGCAGGGCAGCAGTCGCAGCGGTGTTTGGGCCAAGCCCGCGCAGAAATGATCACGTTTGGCCTGGTAGAAGGCTGACAGGCTCTCGTGATGATGAGGCTCAGCCATGAAGGCCGCCAAGCCATATTGCATGGGCGTGTTCACAGTGAACACGTTGAACTGATGGACCTTGCGAAACTCGGCCGTGAGGGCCGCAGGGGCCACCACGTAGCCGACCTTCCAGCCCGTGACATGGTAGGTCTTGCCAAAGCTTGAAATCATCAAGCTCTTCGGTGCGAGCTCAGGGTGCCGCCAAACGCCACTGTGAGCTCGGTCGTCAAACACCATGTGCTCGTACACCTCGTCTGAGATCACCCAGGCAGCGCTGCCGCGCAGGCATTCCGCCAGCGCATTCCACTCGGCCGACTCCCAAACCACACCCGTTGGGTTGTGCGGAGAGTTAACGATGACCACTCGGGTCTTGGCCGTCAGCGCGGCTCGCAAGCGATCAAAGTCAGGGCGGAAGGTCAAAGGGTCTAGCCCGACGCGGACGATCTTGCCGCCCGCCAATTCGATGGCTGGGCCATAGCTGTCGTAGCAAGGCTCCAGTACGATGACTTCATCTCCAGGATGAACCAGCGCCAGCAGGGCCGTCAGGATCGCTTGGGTGGCGCCCGCGGTGATGGTGATCTCGGTGTCGGGGTCGGCCGATCTTCCGTGTTGGCGGGCCAGCTTTTCAGCAATGCGTTGACGCAGCAGCGGCACGCCTTGCATGGGCGGATATTGGTTGTGTCCAGCACGCATGGCCTCATGGACCGCGTCGATCAAGGCGGGTTCGCACGCAAAGTCAGGAAACCCTTGTCCCAAGTTCACGGCTTTGTGCTGAAATGCCAAGGCCGACATCACGCTGAAGATGGTGGTGCCCACATGCGGCAAACGTGATTGGGGTGCGGATGGTGCGGTCATGGGTGCAAGAGCGAGGGTGGAGCCAGACATCAGAGCGAGTAATCATCGCCATGGCCGAGCATCGCGCGCTCGATCAGGCTGCGGCTGAGGCGATCGGAGATCAATTCGGCCAAGGTCAGGACATAGCTGCGCAAATAGGCGCCCTTGCGAAACGCCACTCGCGAGGTATTGCTGCCAAACAAATGACCGGCCGGTTTGCTGATCAAGTCCCCGCCCGCGGGTTCGTGTCGCATGGACATTTCGGCCACGATGCCCACGCCCAAACCCGCCCGCACGTAAGTCTTGATCACATCGGAGTCGATAGCTTCCAAGGCGATGTTGGTGGAGAGTCTGCGCTGCGCAAAAGCTTGATCGATGCGACTCCGGCCGGTGAACGACGGGTGATAGGAGATGAGCGGCTCAGCCGCGAGTTGCTCGAGGCTCAGTCGTTCTACCGCTGCAAGCGGGTGCTCCAAGGGCAGCACCACCACATGCTGCCATTCATAGCAGGGCAGGGTGACAAGGTCCTCGAAGTCGGCCAGAGACTCCGTGGCCAAGCCGATGTCCGCGGTGTCGTCCAAGAGCATGCGCGCTACTTGCTCAGGCGTGCCTTGATGCAGGCTGACCTGCACCTTCGGGAAGCGCTTGCGCAGTTGCGTGATGGGCTCGGGCAACACATAGCGCGCCTGCGTGTGGGTCGCTGCGATGCTGAGCCGACCGCTGTCTTGCTTGGAGAACTCCTCACCGATGCGCTTGAGATTGGCGATCTCCCGCATGATCACGTCCACGGATCGCAGCACGTCTTGCCCGGGCTCCGTCACCCTGGTTAAGCGCTTGCCATGGCGGACAAAGATGTCGATGCCCAGTTCTTCCTCAAGCTCCAAGATGGCTTTGGAGATGCCGGGCTGCGACGTGAACAACGCTTTGGCGGTTTCGGTCAGGTTCAGGTTCCGTCGGACGGCCTCTTGGACGAATCGAAACTGATGCAGGTTCATGCGGCCAGATCTCCTTGTGGGCTGGAAACGATCTGCAGCGCAAGCTGCGCCAACGCTTGAACCACAAGGTCGGACTCGCCAGCAGCTGCCCGCAAAGTCCAGACCACCTCAGGAAAGCGGGTGGCCAATTCCTCCACGCGCTCCGGCAGGTCTTTGCGTACATGGCCGCCTGCGCCCAAGAACAAAGGCAGCACATCGACGCGCTGGCAGCCTTGCTCAACCAGCCCTTGGCCACATTGCGCCAAGTCAGGGCTCATGAACTCCAAAAACGCGAGTTCGACTACCACATCAGGACGTGCGGCGCGCACGCTCTGTGCCACCCTCTCAAAGGGCTCGGCCCACTGCGACAAGCGTGCGCCATGCGCGAACAGAATAATGCCTTGCATGAGGATCTCAGCGGTAACGAACCAGCCACACAAACGCGGCCATGGACAGAGCCAGATAAAGCAGGCTGGGGGCCAAGGCCGCCAGCCAAGGCGTCCAATCTCGCAGCAAGCTGAGGTGGCCCACGACATTGTTCAGCAGCACAAAGCTGATGCCCAGCATGATGCCGCCAAACACCTTGAGGCTGATGCCACCAGAGCGGGCATGCAAGTAGGCAAAGGGCAGGGCCAAGGCCAGCATCACAATGCACGCAAAGGGGTAGAGCACCCGTTTCCAGAACTGCAGCTCATAGCGTTGCGCCGTCTGCTCTTGCTCGTTCAGGTGCTGGGTGTAGCGCCACAACTCGGGTGTCGACATGCTGTCAATGGGTGAGACGGCCGCTGAGACCAAGCGTTCATCCAGGCTGGTGTGCCACGCCAATTCGAGCACCTTGCGTTGCTGCAAGGCCATGCTGGCATCGGCAGGCCAATCGGAGACCACCGCCGCTGTCAGGTGCCAAACGGACCCGTCGGCCGTGGGTTTCACCAAGGCCGTGGGTGCCTCGATACGACGCAACAAATGGCCTCGCTCGTCGTGTTCAAAGATGCGGATCTGGCTCAGTTTGCCAGCGCCGTCGGTGCCACGCACATTGATGGACACATTGCGCTCACCGAGCGCTGCGAGACCTTGACCTGTAGGGCTTGACCCAGCACCTGCCGGCGCGCTCATGGCGGGGCGGTGTTCCTTCAGCCACGCGCCCGCACCGCCCAAGTCATTCGCGCCACGCAACCTGGCCTTCAGCGCACTGGCCTGGCGATCGCCATAAGGCGCGACATACTCACCGATCACAAACGTGAGGGCCGCCATGATCAAGCCCAAGCTCAGCAACAGGGACAAAGCTCTCCAAGGCCCTAAACCACCGGTTCTCAAAATGGTGAACTCGGACGACTCCGCGAGCCGCGCCATGGCGTAGATGGTGCCGATCAAGACGGTGATGGGGAACAGCTCATAAAAGCGCACGGGCTGTTTCAGCAAGGCGCCTGCGACGGCGGCCCAAATGGGGTAGCCGCGCTTGCTGACGTCCTCCAACTCACCCAAAAAATCGGTGAAGAAAAACAGCGACAAAAAGGCCACAGACACAAACATCACCGACCAGAGGACGTCGCGCCAGATCAAGCGGCGTACCGTCCTCATGCCGCTCTCCTTGGGCTCAGCCAGTCCCGCCAGGTTTGCACCGATCCACGGTCACGCCAGACGATCAACAAAACGGCCAACAGCAGCGCCGGGCCATGCACCGCCACCAGCGCTGCGCCCATGGACAGGCGTTGTGAGGCCACCCAGGCCTGGCTCAGATTGACCAAGTTGTAATACACCACGAAGCCCAGCAAGGCGAACATCAGGTTCCAGTTGCTGGCCCGCCGGGGATTGGTGGCAGCAGTGGCAATGCCCAGTAGCAGCAGATTTGCCGCAGCCAAGACCAAGCCCAGGCGCCATGTCAATTCGCCCTGGTTCGCTGCGCTGGGCTGGCGAAGGAGATCGAGCGTGGGTGTGGCTTTGGGGGGCGGTTTGTCCAGTGTGGCGGCGCTGTCGAGGTCCACCGTCATGGCGAATCGCTCGAAAGTCATGCGGGAGAAGGTCTGACTGGCGGTGTTCTGTTCGTTGCGCTGGCCGGTTTCCAGGATGAGGCGGCGCTCGCCTTGCTCGCTGATGAGCCGTCCCGAACGTGCCGTGGTCACCGCTTCCCGCGCCTCTTGCTTGTCCAGCAAGAACACGTGCTGAGCCCCGCCCACGTCACCGGCTCGCTCGACAAAGAAAACGCGATTGCCATCAGCAGAGGATTGAAACGAGCCTGGAGAAACCCGCAGCAAGTCGGACCTCTGTTGATAGCGGGTTTTCATCTCAGCAATCTGGGCGTTGGCCCAGGGCCAGATGACGGACACCAGCAGCAAGGTGGCTGCGATGACCGGCCATCCCGCACGCAGCACCGGGCGAGCGAATCGCGACAAAGGGATACCGCTGGAAAACCAGATGGCCATTTCGCTGTCGCGATACATGCGGCCCAAGGTCACCACAATGGCCACAAAAATGGACAGCGTCAGCATGGTGGGCAATTGCCCGACCGCCAAGAAGCCCAAGGCCAGGACGACATCTTTGGGCGCGACGGAGCCACGCGCTGCTTCCCCCAAGGTGCGGATCAGCATCATCGTCAGCACGATGGTGAGGATCACCACCAATGTGGCGCCAAATGTGCGGGCTATCTCTCTGCGGACACTCGAATCGAATAACATCAAAAATTCATTTTCATTCCGAGTCGGATTATGAACTTCCAAGCTTTGGTGACGCCGGCCGAGGGCCTCAGTGCCCTTTCTGCAGACACTTTACTCATCGTGCTACCCGCCGATGGCGGTGAAGTGGGCGACAAGGTGATTGATCAGGCCCTGCAATCGGCCCTTAAACAGGGGGATTTCGAGCGCAAGGCGGGTCGAACGCTCTATCTTCATGGATTGTCGGGCGTGAAGGCCCAACGCATTGTGCTGGTTGGTGCGCGCGATGGCAGCGCCAAGTCGGTGAAAGCTGCCATTGGGCAGGGTGTCGCGGCGCTGAAAGGGCGGGCAGTCAAGCACTTGGCCGTCTGTTTGGGCGGCGTGGTGGAAAGTGGCCATGCAGAAAGCGTCGTGCTGGCGATGGAGCAGGCGGCCTATCACTACAGCCACACCAAGCCCAGTGCGGAGGCGCCCCAACTGCCGGCCAAGGTGTCTTTGGTGGCCGGCAAGAATGACTTGGCCGCCGCCAAGTCCGGCTTGACGCGCGGCCAAGCCATCGCTGCCGGTGTGTCCTTGGCGAAGGAAACGGCCAACCGTCCCGGTAACTTCTGCACGCCGACCTATCTGGGCGAAGAAGCTAAGCGCATTGGCAAGGAACACGGCATGACCGTGAAGGTGCTGGACCGCAAGGCCGTCGAGAAAATCGGCATGGGCTCCTTCTTGTCGGTGGCACAAGGCTCGGATGAGCCTCTGCGCTTCATCATCATGGAATACACGGGCGCGGCCGCCAAAGCAGCGCCGATTGTGTTGGTCGGCAAGGGCATCACCTTCGACACCGGGGGCATCTCACTGAAGCCCGGTGCCGAGATGGACGAGATGAAGTACGACATGGGCGGTGCCGCATCCGTCCTGGGCACGATGCGCGCGATTGGTGAGCTCAAGCCCAAGATCAATGTCGTGGCGCTGATCCCTGCGTGCGAAAACATGCCCAGTGGCCGCGCGACCAAGCCCGGTGATGTCGTCACCAGCTTGTCGGGTCAGACCATTGAGATCCTGAACACCGACGCCGAAGGCCGCCTGATCCTGTGCGACGCACTGACCTATGCTGAGCGTTACAAGCCTGCTGCGGTGGTGGACGTGGCGACCTTGACTGGCGCCTGCGTGATCGCACTGGGTGCTCACCATGCGGGACTCTACGCCTCTGACGACCAGTTGGGCGAAGACCTCCTGGCGGCCTCGCGGACGGCCCAAGATCCGTGCTGGCGCATGCCCTTGGACGAAGAGTACGACGAAGGCCTGAAGAGCAACTTTGCAGACATGGCCAATATTGCGGGCCGGGCGGGGGGCTCCATCACGGCGGCCAAGTTCCTGCAGCGATTCACGCGCAAGTACGCCTGGGCCCACCTGGACATTGCCGGCGTGGCCTGGAAGGGCGGCGCCCAAAAGGGTGCGACCGGTCGCCCCGTCGGCTTGCTGACTCACTTTGTGCTGGCCCGCGCCGGCTACAAGGGCTGAGCCTAGGCCGTCAATATGGCGAGTGTGGTCTTCATCACCGGCATCCCGGACGTTTTGACGTATGCCGCTCGGCTTCTTCGCAAGAAGGTGCAAGAGGGAGACACTCTCGCTGTGTTTGGGCCTGCACCCCTGCTGAACCGCCTGGATCAGCGGCTCTGGGAAGAGCCGGTGGGGGAGTTCACGCCCCACATCAGGCACCGGCCGGGTGCGGAACTCCCTGTTGGGGGGCAACGCACCCGCATTTGGTTGCTGGATGCGCCCGAGCCACGCCTGTCTTGGACCAGTGCGGTCAACTTGGGCGCTGACCCCGAGTTCTTGCTGGGCTTCGACCGCGTGGCTGAATTGGTGGGCCAAGACCCCGAAGAGGCTCAGGCGGGACGTGCGCGTTGGCGTCAGTACGCAGCGCACGGCTGGGAAGTGCTTCATCACCCTCGTTCTTGACCGAAGGGTCATCCGAAACCGGACGGCGCGCGTTGGGGCTGGACTGCTGAGGCAAGTTCTTCGAGCTTGACTCAGGCAGCGTTCTCTGACGCTTGGCCCGAATTGTGCTGATGCGCTCAGCGGCAGGCAGACGGTGCATTTCATTGGGGCAAGCCCCAATCCCAAGAGGCATTTACTTTGCGGGGAAGTGGCTTGTTTTGGAGTATCGTCTCGCCCGTTGAGTACAACCGACTGTTTGGACATTACGTCTCAACTTACCCCTTTTGGAGGTTCGAACCTATGCAAGTCAAATTGAATGTGATCGTCGCTGCCGCAGCGGCCCTGTTGGCCGGCTCGCTCCAGGCTCAGGAGTTGGTGGTCAAGATCGGTCACGTTGGTCCTACCAGCGGTGGCATTGCCCACTTGGGTAAGGACAATGAGAACGGCGCCCGTATGGCCATTGACGAACTGAACGCCAAGGGCGTGATGATCGGTGGCAAGAAGGCCAAGTTCGAATTGCTGGCTGAAGATGATGCAGGTGATCCTAAGCAAGGCACCGCAGCGGCTCAAAAGCTGGTCGACTCCAAGGTCGCTGGTGTGGTGGGCCACCTGAACTCGGGTACCTCCATCCCCGCTTCCAAGGTCTATAGCGACGCGGGCATCCCCCAGGTGTCGCCCTCGGCCACCAACCCCAAGTTCACCCGTCAAGGCTACAAGACCACTTTCCGTGTGGTGGCTGACGACGTGCATCTGGGCGGTACCCTGGGCCGTTACGCCGTCGAGCAATTGAAGGGCAAGACCATTGCCGTCATCGACGACCGCACCGCTTATGGCCAAGGCGTGGCGGATGAGTTCGAAAAGGGTGTCAAGTCCAAGGGTGGCAAGATCGCCAAGCGCGAATTCACCAACGACAAGGCCACGGACTTCACCGCGATCCTGACCTCCATCAAGGCCACCAAGCCTGACGTCGTGTTCTACGGCGGCATGGACGCTGTGGCCGGCCCGATGATTCGCCAAATGAAGCAGCTCGGCATCAATGCCAAGTTCATGGGCGGCGACGGCATCTGCTCGGGCGAGTTGCCTAAGCTGGCTGCAGGCGCCATGGCCGACGGTCAGGTGGTGTGTGCTGAGGCCGGTGGCGTCGAAGGCGCTCAGAAGGCTGGCATGGAGAAGTTCAAGGCTGACTTCAAGAAGAAGTTCAACGCCGATGTGCAGATCTATGCACCGTACGTCTATGACGCTACCAATGTGTTGGTGGCTGCCATGGTCAAGGCAGGTTCTGCTGATCCCGCCAAGTACCTGCCTGTGTTGGCCAAGACCACCGACTACAAGGGTGTGACGGGCAACATCACCTTTGACGAAAAGGGTGACATCAAGAACGGCGCGCTGACCATGTTCACCTACAAGGGTGACAAGCGCGAGCAGATCGCTGTGGTTCGCTGATCCAGCGCCACTGCATCTGCAGCCAAAGCCACCTTCGGGTGGCTTTTTTCATGGGCGCTTCACGCAGAGATGGGCCGCAGGACCATGAAAAAAGGCGCCGGAGCGCCTTGTTGAGCCGTGGGCGGTCGTGACTCAGCCCAGGGCGTCGAGCGCGCGAGCGGTGATTTCTTCGACGGTGCCCAAGCCCAGGATCTTGCGATAACGAGGGGCTTGCGCATCACCTGTGGCGGCCCAGGTGCTGTAGTAGTCCACCAGCGGGCGGGTCTGAGCTTGATAGACATCCAAGCGCTTGCGCACGGTGGATTCTTGGTCATCATCACGCTGGATCAGCGCTTCGCCAGTCACATCGTCTTTGCCTTCCACCTTGGGCGGATTGAATTTGACGTGGTAGGTGCGGCCTGAGGCCACATGCACGCGGCGACCGCTCATGCGCTCAATGATGGCCTCATTCGGCACATCGATTTCCAACACCAAGTCCAGCTTCACGCCAGCCGCCTTCATCGCGTCGGCTTGGGGGATCGTGCGTGGAAAGCCATCAAACAAGAAGCCATTGGCGCAGTCAGCCTGAGCGATGCGCTCCTTGACCAAACCGATGATGATGTCATCGCTCACCAGGCCGCCCGCATCCATGATCTTCTTCGCGGCCAGACCCATTTCGGTGCCAGCCTTGACGGCCGCACGGAGCATGTCACCCGTGGAGATTTGAGGGATGCCGTATTTTTGGCAGATGAAGTTCGCTTGGGTACCTTTGCCGGCGCCGGGGGCACCCAACAGAATCAGACGCATGGTTTGCCTCGTAGATATAAATTCTTGCCAGCCGCTTGAGCAGCCCGCCCAGATGGCTACCTCTGTGCACAGACATGCCAAAGGGCGATAGGCTCAGCATAGCATGGGCAGGCCTGCGCCAAGCTGACGCCGATGTGCATCATGCGGCCGCAAATACGGCGCGAACGCGTGCCAGGTCTTCGGGGGTGTCGACACCCGCGGCCGGTGCCGTGTCTGTCACATGCACCGCGACGCGCTCCCCCTGCCACATAAAGCGCAGTTGCTCCAAGCTTTCCGTCAGCTCTAACGGTGCAGCAGGCCATGTGGGGAAACGCTTGAGGGTACCCACACGGTAGGCATAGAGGCCAATGTGGCGCAGGGCGGCGTGTTGGGGGGGCAACTGTGCGACACCGGCCTGACTGCCATCGCGCCACCAGGGTATGGCCGCACGGCTGAAGTAAAGCGCGCGTTGCTGCGCGTCCAACACCACTTTGACGACATTGGGGTTGTTCAATTCCTCTGCCGAGCCGATGGGGTGAGCCGCTGTCGCCACCGCACAATCTGGGCGCTGCAGCAGCAGGTCTGCGCAGGCTCGCACCAGCGCAGGGTCGATCAGAGGCTCATCCCCTTGCACATTGACCACAATGTCTTGGTCGCCCAGGTTCAAAGCGTGACAGGCCTCCGCGAGGCGATCGCTGCCGCTGAGGTGGTCTGCACGGGTCATCAATGCCGGGACGCCATGCTCTCGGCAGGCGTCTGCAATGCGGGTGTGGTCGGTGGCCACGACGACTTGGTCCGCACCCACCTTGGCGACCCGCTGCGCCACACGCACCACCATGGGCAGACCGCCGATGTCGGCCAAAGGCTTGTCCGGCAATCGGCTGGAGGCCATGCGCGCAGGGATCAGGACGGTAAAGCTCACAGCTCTTCCTCAGCGGGGAGTTGCCGCGCTTCGCCTTCGAGCATGACCGGGATGCCGTCGCGCACCGGGAAGCCCAGGCGGTCGGCAGGGCAAATCAATTCATGCGGTCGGCCGTCTTGATCGCGCTGCAGCGTGAGAGGGCCTTTGCAAAGAGGGCAGACCAAAATGCCAAGCAGGCGGGTGTCCAAAGTCATGGTGCGATGTGGGGGTAAAGAGTGCGCAGGTGCGCGTTCAAGGCCTGCGTCACGGCCGGGGGCAAGGCGAAGTCTAGCCCGACCACCCAGATCTTGGCATCCAGCGCGGGGTCCGGCTTCAGCTTGACCGCATCCTTCTCTGTCACCAGCACCAGCGCCGCGTCTGAGGGCCAGGGGCGGGTGAGCATTGGTGCGTGATCGGGCAGCGGCATGCGCTCGAGTTGAAATCCTGCGGCAGTCAACATGCTGAAGAATCGTTCAGGCTCAGCCAGGCCCGCGGCCGCCAGAGCCGGCGAGGCTTGAGAACGCTGTTTCAGCATGTCGAGCGTTTCAAGTGAAAAAGCCTGTCCGGCACGCCAGGCTTCCAAGCCAACAGCGCCAGCGAGACGGCGTTCGGCCAGTCCGCCGGGCAGCGCAGTGCTCGGGGCCGGGGCGTTGTACACCACCCAGGTATGCGCGGGCAGACGCACTGGCATGCGCTCTCGGAGAGGGCCCGCAGGCAAGGTCCAGCCGTTGCCTGCGCCGCGTTGGTCGAACACCACGATCTGCCCATCTCGGGCCAAACTCAGGTGCTGCAGGCCGTCATCGGCGACGATGAGGTTGATGTCTGGGTGGCGTGCCATTAGCTCTGCGGCGGCCTGCGCTCGGCGGCGGCCCACGGCCACCGGCACACCGGTTTGGCGAAAAATCAACAAGGGCTCGTCGCCCACTGCATCGGGTGTGCTGCTGGGGGTGATCATCGCGACATGGTCGCCATCACGCCCATAGCCGCGGGAGACCACGCCGGGCGTCCAGCCCATGGCTTGAAGGCTGCGGACCAGAGCCATCGTGGTCGGCGTTTTGCCCGCTCCGCCCACGATGTAATTTCCCACGACCACCACGGGAATGGGCAAGCGAACCTGGCGCCACATCCCGCAGCGATAGCCTCGGCGTCGGAGGGACATCAGCCCACTGTAGAGCAGGGCCAAGGGGCTCAAGCACCATTGCCACACCCCAGGCCGCGCCTGCCACCAACTGCGCTCCAGGCGCCTCGCCACGCTGTCGGGCTGCATGTGTGGCGGCGCCATGAGAGCTCAGGGCGCTGAGCTACCTTGGCCCACTTGAGCGGCGAAGGTGATGCGCGCTAAGCCGACACGGCGGGCAGCATCCAAGACATTGACCACGGATTGGTGGGCAGCATTGGCATCCGCACTGATGATCACCACAGGGTCTTTGCGCTCACTGGCAGCTTGGCGCAGTGCAAGTGCCAAGATCTCCACACTCCGACCCTCGACGGCCTGCTTATCGATCGACGCGCGGCCGTCCGCCGCGACCGAGACGATGATCTCCGCCGGGCGCTCGCGCGTGGCATCGGCATTGGCCACGGGCAGCGTGACTTGCAGCTCTGTGAAACGTGAATACGTGGTCGAGAGCATCAGAAAGATCAAGATGACCAGCAGCACGTCGATGAACGGGATCAGATTGATCTCGGGTTCATCTTCAGAGGACTGTCGAAACTTCATGGCTGGCTTGGCCCATCTCAAAGGTGGCGCAGAGGGGAGCGCACCAAGTGGTGCAACAGTCTTTCCGCACCTTGCTCCATCTCGTGCAGGTAGCCATTGACTTGACCCTTGAAATAGCGGTGACACATCAGCGCAGGAATGGCCACCATCAGGCCAAACGCTGTGTTGTAGAGCGCTATGGAGATGCCGTGAGCCAGTTGAGCGGGATTGCCGCCGCTGCCTGGCGCTTGGGCGCCGAAGATCTCAATCATGCCGATCACTGTGCCGAGCAAGCCCAGCAAGGGCGCGGCAGAGGCGATCGTGGCCAGAGCATTCAAATAGCGGTTGAGCTCATGCGCGGCTGCGCTGCCGGCGTGCTCGAAGGCTTGGCGCAGGACGGGCTCTGGTGTGCGAGAGTCGAGAGCCGCTACTTTCAGACCAGAGGCCAGAACCCGACCCTGTATTGAGTTGCGGGCCAGCTTGTCTAGCATGTCGGCGCTGGGCAGGCCTTGCCGGGTCACGCCGATGACTTCTTCCACCAAGCCCTTGGGAGCGACTCGGACACGGCGCAGCGAGACGACACGCTCAAGAATCAATGCCAAGGCGGCAACCGAACACAAAATAAGCGGCCAAATGGGCCAGCCAGCGGCTTGTATGATCGACAGCAAGGGGTCCTCTGGGCGCAGCCCGACGAAAACGACCCACGATTATGGACTGAACAACCCTGTAGAACCGGGTCAGGGCGGCCCGTTTCGCTTTGATGCACGATAGATCCACAGTGCTTGTGGAAAACTTTGTGGGCAAGGGCTGGAACAAACCGCCAAGCCCTCGCCAATACAGGCCTTGCTCTAGGTTGCCTGTTTTTTGTGCAGATGGAATAACTGGGTTTTCGAGGAATGTAAGCATGATGGCCAACAGCCGTGATGAGCTCGCACAGAATGGGCGCTCCGCGCCAGGTGCTTTGGCTTGGAGTGTTTCAGCGCTGCTCTTGGCGGTTTCTGATGCACTCTCGGCCCGCTTTGGCAGCGTGACGGTCCGCGGCGAACTCAGCGGTTTCACCCGCGCCGCCAGCGGGCACTGTTACTTCACCCTCAAGGACAGTTCAGGAGCCGGGGCTGGCCTGCGGTGCGCCATGTTCCGGCGCTCTGCGGCGTTGCTGGATTTCGCGCCGCAAGACGGGCAGCAGGTCGAAATCCGGGGTCGACTCTCGGTGTACGAGGCCCGCGGTGAGCTGCAAATGGTCGCCGAGCACATGCGGCGCTTGGGTGCAGGCTCACTCTATGAAGAATTCCTCAGGCTCAAAGCGCGCCTGGAGGCACAGGGCTTGTTCGACCCAGGCCGAAAGCGGCCGCTGCCGCGCTTTCCTCACGCCGTGGGTTTGATCACCTCGGCCAGCGGCGCGGCCTTGCATGATGTGTTGACCACCTTAGCTCGGCGAGCGCCGCATGTGCGGCTTGTTCTCTACCCCAGCCTGGTCCAAGGTGTTGAAGCACCGGCTGCGCTGTGCCAAGCCCTGCACTTGGCCAATCAACGCGCCGAGGTTGAGGTGTTGTTGCTTTGCCGAGGCGGTGGCTCGCTGGAAGATCTTTGGGCCTTTAACGACGAGCGGGTGGTCAGGGCTGTGGCTGCGTCCGCCTTGCCTTTGCTGTGTGGCGTGGGGCATGAGACCGACCTGACTCTGGCCGACCTGGCGGCGGACCTGCGTGCGCCGACGCCCACCGCCGCGGCGGAGTTGGTAGCGCCAGCTCGGGATGCGCAATGGCAATCACTGCAGCAGTGCGCTGCTCGGCTGCAGGCGGCGGTGCACCGGCGGCTGGACCGTTGTGCTCAAGACATTGACCTGCGCGCTTTGCGCTTGCAACAACCGGGACAGCGCTTGAGGCTACAGCAGGCGGGCTTGGCAGCCCTGCAAGCACGCCTGGCCCAGGGTGCGATGCATCAACTGCGGCAAGCCCGTGCGACCCTGCAGCAGCGGCGAGAGAGCCTCACCCCCGCCAGCGCGCTGGTCTTGGAGCGCGAGGCCAATGGCCTGCAGATATTGCGCTCCCGGCTTGACGCCCTCAATCCCCAGCGCGTGTTGGCGCGTGGCTATGCCTGGGTGGAAGGCCAAGATGGCAAAGCACTGACCTCGGCGGCAGGGTTAAGGGCAGGGGACTCATTGACAGCCGTTTGGGCAGATGGACGCGCGAGCATGACCGTGGATGCGGTCCACCGTGATCGACCTTGACACGGCGTCTCGGCTTGCCCCTCAGCTCAGCGGGGCGTCCAAGCCATGCCTACAATGCGCCCAGACACCACCGCTGCAGGTGACCGCACCTGCACTTTGACCCACGAGAGGACACTGAATGACGCACACCTTGCCCCCGCTGCCCTTTGGCCTGGATGACTTGGCACCCCACATGAGCCGCGAGACCTTGGAATACCACCATGGCAAGCATCACAACGCTTATGTGACCAATTTGAACAACCTGATTCCAGGGACAGAGTTTGAGAACGCCTCGCTGGAGGACATCGTTCGCAAGTCATCGGGTGGCGTCTACAACAATGCCGCTCAGATCTGGAATCACACCTTCTTCTGGAACTGCTTGAAGGCTGGTGGCGGCGGTGAGCCCACCGGTGCTTTGGCCGCGGCCATCAATGCCAAGTGGGGTTCTTACGCCGCCTTCAAGGAAGCCTTCACCAAGAGTGCTGTGGGCAACTTTGGCTCCGCCTGGACATGGCTGGTCAAGAAGGCCGACGGCAGCGTGGACATCGTGAACATGGGCGCTGCCGGCACGCCCTTGACCACCGGCGACAAGGCCTTGTTGACGATTGATGTGTGGGAGCACGCTTACTACATCGATCACCGCAATCTGCGCCCACGTTTTGTGGAGACCTTCTTTGCGAACTTGGTGAACTGGTCGTTTGCCGAGGCTAATTTCGCCTGAATCTCCGGCGATTGAACGCCGTGTGGCTGGAGGCCACCTGGGGTCAACCTGACCTCAGGTGGCCTTTATGCTTTGGTAACCTCGGGTCTGGAGTTGAGACGTTCGTGGGACAAGGTTGATTTATGCGCATCCTGCTGGTTGAAGACGATCCTGCGCTGAGCATGGGTGTGACGCGAGGCCTGAGCCAGGAAGGCTGGCAGGTTGACGGGCTGAGTGATGGCGAGCAAGCCATGTCCGCGGGGCTCCTGGGCCACTACGATCTGTGCATTCTTGATTTAGGCTTACCGCGCCGGGACGGCATGGAAGTGCTGCGCCATTGGCGCTCCAAGGGTGCGCGCATGCCGGTCCTGCTGCTGACGGCACGAGATGAATTGCGCGATCGGGTCCAAGGCCTGGATGCGGGCGCCGATGACTATCTGGTCAAGCCATTTGATTTGCCGGAATTGCTGGCCCGCATCCGGGCGCTGAAGCGACGCAGCGAAGGTCGCATCGAGGAATGCCTGGTATTGGGTGAGTTGCGCCTGGATGTCGCACACCGGGAACTCCTCCACCACGGCGAGCGCGTGGCCTTGAGCCCACGGGAGCTGGCTTTGACCGAGATGCTGATGCAAAAAGGCGGCCGCGTCGTCTCCAAGGAGTCCATCGTCACCAAGTTATCGAGCTGGGAGGCAGACTTCAGCGAGAACTCTGTGGAGGTCTACGTCCATCGCCTTCGAAAGCGATTTGCCGACTTGGGCGTGGTCATTCGCACCGTACGCGGTTTTGGCTACGTCATGGAGACGGCTGATACGGCACCTACCGGCGACGGGCAGCCTGAGGCATCGTGAGGGCCCCAGTGCACGGCGCCAGTGTCCGCAGTCAACTGCTGTGGCCACTGCTGTGGGTCTGGGTGCTGGGCTTGGCGGCGGCTGTCTTGGGGGCTTATTGGCTGGCTCGCAACAGCGCAAACTCTGCCTTTGACCGAGGATTGCAAGACGAGGCCACAGCATTGGCCGCCAAGGTCACGTGGTCGGATCGGGGGCCTTTGCTGGACTTGAGCCGGCAGACCATGGAGCTGCTGACCTGGGACGGCGAGGATCGCAACGGGTTCGTGATGGTCGATGCAGATGGCAACGCTCTAGCCGGGGACGCCACCGTGCCGATCCCACCGGCCAGCGTTCGCCGCAGCAGTTTCGCGCAGCCCTTGCTCTTCGATGCGAGCTTTGACGGTGAGCCGGTGCGCGGGGTGGTGTTTTCGGTGACCTCTCCCATGCTGGACCGCGCCGTGGCGGTCGTGGTGGTGGAGACGACAAGGCGCCGTACCGAGTTGATGCGGGACATCCAACTCTCCATCGTGCTGCCGGCGCTGGGATTGGGCTTGGTCAGTCTGCTGCTGATCAACTGGGGTATCCGCCGAGGACTGCAGGCCCTGAAGGATGTGGCGCAAGAAGTGTCACGACGGGACGCTCAAGATTGGCGGCCTTTGTCATTGACGCAGGTTCCCAAAGAGGCGGTGCCCCTGATTGAGCGCATCAACACCTTGCTGGTGGACATGGAGCAGTCGAGTTTGTTGCAGCGCCGCTTTGTGGCCGATGCAGCGCATCAATTGCGCACGCCGGTGGCGGGCATTCGCGTGTTGTCACAGGCACTGAGCCAAGAGTTGGCCGTTGCCTTGCCGCCGGCCGGGCAAGCGGCACCAGAGTGGCAAGCGTTGCTGGTGCAACTGGGGCATTCCACAGACCATTTGTCGCGTCTGATTGGCCAATTGCTGAGCCTGGCGCGCTCAGAGACGGCGCTGTCTGTCGATGCGGAACAGGAAACCCTCGACCTGGTGCCCTTGGTCCGCGAGTCCGCTGAGCCCATGGTCCTGAGGAGTTTGAGGGAAGGGCGCAGCATTGTGCTTGAGGCACCCGATCAACCGGTTTTTGCCAGGGCCCACGCACTTTGGCTGGGCGAGGTGGTCGTCAACTTGCTGGATAACGCTTTGCGCTACGGCGGCGAACACATTGCCGTTCGCATCGCGGCCAGCCCCGGTGGGGGAGGCACCATCACGGTGGAGGATGACGGGCCAGGTGTAACGGCAGACCAGCTTCCGAGGCTGTTTGAGCCGTTCTGGCGCGGCGAGCGGGCTGACTTGCGCAACGACAGTGGCACGGGCTTGGGCTTGGCCATTGCCCGTGAGATCGTCCTGAGGCTGGGGGGGCAACTGCATGCCAGCAGCCGCCCCGAGGTCGACGGGATGCGCTTTGTGATTGAGCTGGCGGCTTGACTCGCTATCAGCCCGTTCAGCGGAACAGCGGGCCTTTGAGCTTAAACCCGGCCTTGATGCCACGCTTGGCGAACCAACCTTGGTTCATTTCCAGCACAAAGCGAACGGGCTTGGTGGAGCAGTGCGAGGTTTCGGTTTGCGGCTGCATGTCTTCGATGTTGACGATCGTGCCGTCATCCGCCACAAAAGCAGTCGATAACGGTAAGTAGGTGTTTCGCATCCAGAAGCACTGCGTGGCGGGCTCGTCGAATACAAAAACCATGCCCTCGTGGGTGGCCATCTGCTTGCGGAACATCAGACCGATCTCGCGCTCACGCGGCGTCTTTGCCACCTCCGCAACGATGTTATGCATGCCCGCCTGGAGGTTCACTTTGGCCTCTAAGCGCTGCGCTTGGCCTTGAGCCTGAGCGAAAAGCGCCGTGAAGACCAATGTTGCCGGCACCAAAATGGTGCGAAACAGTTGTTTCTTGATCAATGTCATGTCGTAAACCCGAAGATGCGGATAGATTGCCGAACGTTTCGCCGCACTTGACGGGCGACACACTCGCATGACCGCCACTGTAGCCGCCTCCCACCCCCATGCTCTGGATGTGCTTGACGACCCCGTCGAGCAGCAGCGCTTTACCCGTTGGGTTGAGCGTGCCGATGGCTCGCGTGTGGCGGATTCTGCATTCGCATTGTCTGGCATGGTCTGTGCCGCCTGCGCGGGACAGATCGAAGCCGCATTGCACCAGGTAGATGGTGTGCTGGAAGCGCGGGTCAGTGCCTCAGCCCATTCGGCACAGGTCCGCTGGGACCCGGCCCGGACCGCGCCGTCGGCGTTGGTCTTAGCGGTTCGAGGTGCCGGCTACGACGCGGTGCCGGATACCGCAGCCTCTGCGCGCGAGTTGCGTCGCAATGAGCGCCGAAAGGCACTGTGGCGCCTGTTCGTGGCCAGTTTTTGCGCCATGCAGGTCATGATGTTCGCGACGCCCAGCTATGTGGCCGAAGGCGCTGAGCTGGCGGATGACATGCGGCAGCTGCTTAACTGGGGGAGTTGGCTGGTGTCCTTGCCAGTCATGCTCTTCTCCGCCGGCCCTTTTTTGCGCGGCGCCTGGCACAGCCTCAAGAATCGCAAGATCGGCATGGACGTGCCCGTCAGCCTCGGCATTGTGGTGACCTTTGTGGCCAGCAGTGGCGCCACGTTTTCACCCGGCGGCGTGTTTGGCCACGAGGTTTATTTTGATTCGCTCACCATGTTTGTGAGCTTTCTGCTGGGTGGTCGCTTTGTGGAGCTGATGGCACGCCATCGCGCAGCTGAGTCCTTGGAAGCTGCATTGGCGGCCATGCCGGAGTCGGCTTGCCGGCTGCTGGAGGATGGCTCGGAAGAGCAGGTCAGCCTTCATCGCTTGCGGCCGGGTGATCGCGTCCGTGTCGCGATGGGCGCTGCCTTCCCAGCGGACGGCCATCTTGAAGTGGGGGCGACCGAGGCGGATGAGTCTGTGCTCACGGGTGAGTCCAGGCCGCTGCCCAAGCGGGTGGGGGATGACTTGGTCGGGGGCAGCGTCAACCTTGCCAGCCCGGTGATCATGCGTGTTGAACGTGTCGGTGCAGAGACTCGCTTCGAGGCCATTGTGGCCATGATGCGCGACGCGCTGACGCAGCGCCCTGCCATGGCACGCTGGGCAGACGCATGGGCCGGGCCGTTCCTTTGGGTGGTGTTGGTTTTGGCCGCTGGGGCGGCGGCGGTGTGGTCGGTGATTGACCCTTCGCGTGCCGTTTGGGTAGCGGTCGCGGTGTTGATCGTCACATGCCCTTGCGCCTTGTCTCTGGCGGCACCGGCGGCCATCGTCGCAGCCGCCGGCCATTTGGCGCGCCGTGGCGTGATGGTCCAAAGGCTTGATGCGCTCGAGGCAATGTCCAGGCTCGACCGATTGTTCCTCGACAAGACGGGTACGTTGACAGAGGACAAGCCGAGCCGTGGCGCTGTGTTTGTGGCGGCTGATGGCTCTATCGAGCACCTCGGGCCTCTGGCCAGTGCCTTGGCCAAATGGTCGTCTCATCCGTTGTCGAAAGCTTTGGCGGAAGACTCGGCCTGGTCTGGACAGGCTGCTGCCGTGGTTTGGCGTGATGTGGCAGAAGTTGCGGGCCAAGGCCTGCAAGCATCCGATGAGCACGATCATGCTTGGCGCCTAGGTTCCTTCTCCTGGGTGGCCCCAGGTGCGGCGCGGCCCGGTTGGGCCCAAGCGCACGATGGGTTGGAAGTATGGTTGGGGCGAGAGCTGCAGGGCACTTGGCAGGCCCTGGCCTGCATCACCTATGACGAGCAAATGCGGCCCGACGCTGCAGCCGCGGTGGCTGCCTTGCAGCATGCAGGTATCGCCTTGACCCTGTTGAGCGGCGATCGCCCTGAGCGCGCCCACAGGCTCTCGCAGCAATTGGGCATCGCCGATGTGGTGGCGGCCGCAAGGCCCGAGGACAAAGTGGCGGCGGTGGCCTCTGCGCAGGCCAAAGGCGAGCGGGTCGGCATGCTGGGCGATGGCGTCAACGATGCGCCTGTGCTGGCGCTGGCCGATGTGTCGTTGGCGATGGGGCAGGGGGCTTTGGTCTCGCGTGTCCATGCCGATGCGGTGGTGGTTTCAAACCGCTTGTCTGATGTTGTGTGGGCGTATCGTCTCTCGCACAAGGCTGTGCGCATCGTTCGGCAAAACCTGATCTGGGCGGCCACCTACAACATGGTCTGCATCCCCTTGGCGCTGATGGGCTACCTCCCCCCGTGGGCCGCAGGATTGGGCATGGCTTTGAGCTCTCTGGCCGTGATAGGAAATGCGCTGAGGCTGTCCTATACCCCATTGAGCAAGGCGGCCTGATGGACATTCTGTTTTTACTCATCCCTTTATCTGCCGTATTGATCCTCGCGATCATCGGCGTGTTCGGCTGGGCGCTGAATAAGGGGCAGTTTGACGATTTGGAGCGAGAAGGTGAGCGAATCCTGCAACAGGAGCCGCCTTCGGTTGACGCCGATCAAGCGTGACGTCAGTCAATTCCAAAACAATCTGGTTAGCGTTAGGAAATCTCTTGGAGAAGGAGGCCTTTAATGGCAAGCAGTTCAACACCGGTTCAACAACCGGTCTATTACGACACCGTGGTCCGGCTGTTTTCAGTCGCTGCGGTGGTCTACGGCATCGTCGGGATGCTGGTGGGTGTCATCATTGCAGCACAACTGGCTTGGCCAGAGCTTAACTTTGGCATTCCCTACCTCACCTACGGCCGTCTGCGCCCACTGCACACCAATGCAGTGATTTTTGCGTTCGGTGGCTGCGTGTTGTTCGCCACCAGCTATCACGTCGTTCAGCGCACATGCCAGACGCGCTTGTTCGCACCGGGCTTGGCCATGTTCACCTTCCTCGGGTGGAATCTGGTCATTCTGTTGGCGGTCATTACCCTGCCTTTGGGCATGACCTCCGGCAAAGAATACGCGGAGTTGGAATGGCCCATTGACTTGCTGATTGCGGTCGTTTGGGTGTCCTACGCCGTGGTCTTTTTCGGCACGGTGGGTACGCGCAAGATCCGCCACATTTATGTGGCCAACTGGTTCTTCGGCGCCTTCATCCTGACCGTCGCCCTGCTGCACATCGTCAACAGTGCCGCCATCCCCGTCTCGCTGACCAAGAGCTACTCGGCCTATGCCGGTGTTCAAGATGCGATGGTGCAATGGTGGTATGGCCACAATGCCGTGGGCTTCTTCCTGACGGCTGGTTTCTTGGGCATCATGTATTACTACATCCCCAAGCAAGCCGAGCGCCCGGTGTACTCCTATCGCCTGTCGATCGTGCACTTCTGGGCGTTGATCTTCACCTACATGTGGGCGGGTCCTCACCACCTGCACTACACCGCCTTGCCGGACTGGACGCAATCGGTGGGCATGATCTTCTCGCTGGTGCTTTTGGCGCCAAGCTGGGGCGGCATGATCAACGGCATCATGACCTTGTCGGGCGCATGGCACAAGCTGCGTGACGATCCGATCTTGAAGTTCCTGATCGTCTCGCTGTCCTTCTATGGCATGTCGACCTTCGAAGGCCCGATGATGTCCATCAAGACGGTGAACGCCCTGTCGCACTACACCGACTGGACCGTGGGCCACGTGCACTCGGGCGCTCTGGGTTGGGTGGGCATGGTGTCGATTGGTGCGCTCTATCACCTGATCCCACGCATGTTTGGTCGCAAGGCCATGTTCAGCACTCGTGCCATCGAACTGCACTTCTGGCTGGCCACCATCGGCATCGTGCTCTATATCGCTGCGATGTGGATCGCCGGTGTGATGCAGGGTCTGATGTGGCGTGCGGTCAATCCGGATGGAACGCTGGTCTACAGCTTTGTTGAAAGCGTCAAGGCGACCTATCCGTTCTATGTGATCCGCGTCTTGGGTGGTGTGTTGTACCTGACCGGCATGCTCATCATGCTGTGGAACGTCATCCAGACCATCCGTAACGGCAAGGCCGCGCCCGTCGCTGTGCCGGCTGTCCTGGCGCACGCCTGAGTCAAGAAGAAGGAGTAGCTCCATGGCTCAACACAAAGATACCGGTCACCAGAAGATTGAAACCAATAACTTCTTGATGATCGTCCTGATTTTGATCACGGTGGCCTTTGGTGGCCTGGTCGAAATCGTTCCTCTGTTCTTCCAGCGCTCTACCACGCAAGCCGTGGAAGGTCTCAAGCCCTACACGCCGCTGCAGTTGGCGGGTCGCGACATCTACATTCGCGAGGGCTGCTATGGCTGCCATTCGCAGATGGTGCGTCCTTTCCGCGCTGAGACTCTGCGTTACGGCCCGCACTCGGTCGCTGGTGAGTTCGTCTATGACCACCCCTTCCAGTGGGGTTCGAAGCGCACAGGTCCTGACCTGCATCGCGTCGGCGGTCGCTACAGCGACGAGTGGCACCGCGTTCACCTGAACAACCCGCGCGACGTGGTGCCGGAGTCCAATATGCCGGCTTACCCCTGGCTGCTGACGAACACCGTGAACCCTGGCGACATGGCTCCGAAGCTGAAGGCACTGCGCGCGATTGGCGTGCCGTACTCCGACGAGGAGATCGCGAAGGCTGGTGATGATGTCAAGGGCAAGACCGAAATGGATGCCGTCATTGCTTACCTGCAGGTGCTGGGCACCGCTCGCAAGTAATCAGGAGTGACGCCATGGAATTCGATGTCAACACAGCCCGCAGCATCGTCACGGTAGTGTCGTTTGCGCTTTTCGTTGGCCTGATGGTTTGGGTGTATCGCGGACATCGCAAGTCAGCCTTTGATGAAGCGGCCCAACTGCCCTTCGCGGCGGACGATGACTTCCCTGGCGACAAGTCCAACAGTCAATGATGCAAGAAGTGCAGGGGTCTCTCTCGAGAGCCCTGCACTTGCACAGGAGTGAATCATGAGTGATTTCTTTAGCAACGGCTGGTCGCTGTATGTGGCCGGTATCGTGATCGGCGGTCTGCTTTTCTGTTTGGCGATGCTGATCATCGCCAGCAAGCGAACCGTGATGGCCAATGACAACACAACAGGCCATGTCTGGGATGAAGACCTGAAAGAGATGAACAACCCGCTGCCACGCTGGTGGATGGGTTTGTTCGTGATCACGGTGGTCTTTGCCGGCGTGTATTTGGCGATCTATCCAGGCCTCGGTTCCAACGCAGGCACACTGAAGTGGAGCGCTGTGGGCCAGTTGGAAGCTGAGCAGGCCAAAGCCCGTCAGGCCATGGAGTCGGTTTACGCTGAGTTTGCCAACAAGACGCCAGAACAACTGGGCAAGGATGCCAAGGCCATGGCCATTGGTGAACGCCTGTTCGTCAACAACTGCGCTCAGTGCCACGGTGCCGATGCACGCGGCAGCAAGTCCTTCCCCAATCTGGCAGACGCCGATTGGTTGGGTGGCTCGGGTGCAGAGTACATCCACAAGACGATCGCAGAAGGCCGCACCGGTGTGATGCCTCCGATGGGCGCAGCCGTCGGGTCTGCCGACGATGTCAAGAACGTGGCTAACTATGTGTTGAGCTTGTCCAACAGCCCCCATAACTCGGTGGCCGCTCAATTGGGCAAAGCCAAGTTTGGGGCCTGTGCGGCTTGCCACGGTGCGACGGGTGCGGGCAACCCTGCATTGGGCGCGCCCAACCTCACCGATAAGGTGTGGCTGCACGGTTGGGGCGAAGCCGCGATCATCAAGATGATCAATGAAGGCAAAACCAATGTGATGCCGGCACAAGGTGCTCGCTTCACGCCAGAACAGATGAAGGTCTTGACCGCCTATGTTCTGAATTTGTCCCAGCGCACGGCCCCTGCTGCGCAGTAAGCTAAATTAGTCTGCATGAGCGATCAGTCAACCTCTCCCTCACCGAACAATGCGGCGGTGCAAGCCCCAGACGAAGACAGTGTGGGGGCGGTTGTCTCGCTCTATCAAAAGCAGAAAAAGATCTACACCCGGGCCGTCAGCGGTTGGTTTTCGACTTGGCGCTGGGCTTTGGTGTGGATCACGCAGGTCGTTTTCTACGGTCTGCCGTGGCTGACCTGGAATGAACGCCAAGCCGTTCTTTTTGACCTTGTTTCCAGGCGCTTCTATATCTTCGGTCTGGTCCTCTATCCGCAGGACCTGATCTACCTCTCTGCACTGCTGATGATTTCAGCCTACGGGCTGTTTTTGTTCACGGCAGTGGCCGGCCGCCTGTGGTGTGGCTATGCCTGTCCCCAAACGGTCTACACCGAAATCTTCATGTGGTTTGAGCACCGCATCGAAGGTGATCGGGCGGAGCGGATGCGGCGCGATGCAGGCCCCTGGACCTTGGAGCGTTTCTGGCGCAAGTCCGCAACGCAGGCGGTCTGGGTGCTGTTTGCGCTTTGGACAGGCTTCACCTTTGTCGGCTATTTCACGCCGATCAAGGTCTTGGCTGCGCAAGCGATGTCCCTGGGATTTGGCCCCTGGGAGTGGTTCTGGATTCTCTTTTACTCGTTTGCCACCTATGGCAATGCAGGCTATATGCGAGAGCAGGTCTGCAAGTACATGTGTCCGTATGCACGCTTTCAAAGCGTCATGTTCGACAAAGACACCTTGATCATCAGCTACGACGAGGCTCGGGGCGAGCCGCGTGGTTCGCGGTCGAAAAAGGCTGATCCCGCGTCGCTGGGCTTAGGCTCTTGCATTGATTGCGGGCTTTGTGTGCAGGTTTGTCCCACCGGGATTGATATCCGCAAGGGCCTGCAATACGAGTGCATTGGTTGTGCGGCCTGTATCGATGTGTGCGACGGCATCATGGACAAAATGGGCTATGCACCCGGGCTTGTTCGCTATGCCACGCAAAACGGCTTGACGAATAAGTTCGACCGCAAGCAGATGATTCAGCGCATCTTGCGGCCTCGTGTGTTGGTCTATACAGCGATCTTGTTGGTGATCTGCACCTTGTTCGCGGTCAGCTTGTTCACCCGAGCGCCATTCCGCGTTGATGTGGTGCGTGATCGTTCGACCCTGGCGCGGATTGTCGAGGACGGCAAAGTCGAAAACGTCTACCGCCTGCAGATCATGAATGCCGCAGAGAAAGCGCAAAGCTATCGGATCAAGGTAACCGGCATTGACGGCATCACCGTGCCCTCCAATGCGGTGGTGGAGGTTCAGGCTGCCGAAGCGAGATGGGTCACCGTCGGGGCGCAGATCCCGTTTGAGGCCGGCCAGCAAGTGGGGCCTGGCGCCCACGTGATTCACTTCGAGGTGGAGCGTCAATCGTCCGACGCCTCCGAAGCGCCGGTGAAGATTCAGGAAAAGTCTACGTTCATGGTGCCGCGCTGAGTGGCGGCGCTTTAGGAGTCCAACAATGTCCTCAGAGATTACCCCGGTTGTGCCCAAGGGCAATGAGAGTGAAAGTCAGCAACCATGGTGGCGTTATCGCATGGTTTGGTTGGTGATTGGCGGTCCTTTGGCCGTGGTCATTGCCAGCATTGCGACCGCTGTGGTGGCCATCCGTGGTGCAGACCCGGTTCTGACGCCAGCGGAGATGGCCGCGGGGTCCAAGCCGTCTACAGCGGGTGCATTGGCGCCTGCGGTCCAAGCTCGGAACCACGCAGCCACGCCAAAACCCTGACGTCAGCAGCCCTGTGCCTGACCTCTTTACTGAAAGCCTAGCGTCATGAGCACCCCCACGACTTTCACTGTTCGGGCTTTGTGCATTCTTTGGCCTTCGTTCTTGATGGCCGGTGTGCTTGAGATGCTGGTGTTTTCAGTGGTGGACCCCAGCAGCTTGCAGTGGTTTGGCGGGGCACCCGTGGAATGGTCGGCCAGCGCTGTCTACACAGTCGCATTTTTCGTGTTTTGGGCGGTGATCTCCACCGCAGGTGCGCTGACCCAAATGCTGGTCACCACGCCCTCTGAAGGCGACCACACGCCTGTGCGCCGAAGTGCGCCGCGCTGGCCGAGTTGAGGCGCATTCGGCCCTGAGTCCGCGGACGGGCTCAAGGCGCCACCGTGGCCTCAACAGGTGGAGCCTGCTCCATTGATCAATTGCTGCAGCCCTTCTTGATTCAAGATCCGAATCTGACGCTGCTTCACCTCAAGCAGACCTTCATCCTGGAACTTAGAAAAGGTTCTGCTGACGGTTTCCAACTTCAATCCCAAGTAACTGCCGATCTCTTCGCGAGTCATGCGAAGAATGAGCGAGGACGAAGAGAATCCACGTGCCTGTAGGCGTTGAGTGAGATTGAGCAAAAACGCTGCCAAGCGCTCTTCAGCACGCATGCTGCCCAGCAACAGCATCACGCCATGATCCCGCACAATCTCCCGGCTCATGATTTTGTGGAACTGATGCTGCAGGTCGGTGAATTCGCGCGATAGTGTTTCGAGCTGGTTGTATTGAATGACGCAGACCTGGGAGTCTTCGAGGGCAACAGCATCGCAAGAGTGGCGATCGGCGCTGATCCCATCGAGGCCCAAGAGCTCGCCGGCCATCTGGAACCCCGTGACTTGATCCCGTCCGTCCTCTGAAGACACACAAGTTTTGAAAAAGCCGGTTCGAACAGCATAGAGCGATTCAAAGGCGTCGCCGGCTCGAAACAATGTGTCGCCGCGCGCCACGCTCCGACGGGTGGAGACGAGGGCGTCAAGCCGTTCCAGATCTGGCCGATCCAGTCCAACGGGGAGGCAGAGCTCCCGTAAGTTGCAGCTTGAACAGGCGACTTTGAACGCGTCCGTCTTCAGGGGAGTTGATGCTTCGGTCATGCTGAGGATTATGGCGCTGACGGCTCATTCCTCAGAATGCAGCCTTGATTGCGATGGGGAGTTTGGGTCTTGAGCCAAGGCCGAATTCTTTCGGGCCACTTGCGATTGAGCCTTGAGGCAGATCAAGCCCTCAGCGTAGTGTTTTGGCACGATGGCGAAATGGAATCCATCGTCACGGATCGCGGCGCCGACGCCGACACCCAACTGCCCGTCAACCTGCTGCGTCGGTTTGATGTTCCCGGCCCGCGCTACACCTCCTATCCCACGGCTGATCGCTTCGTTGAGGCGTTTGGCGAGGCTGATTACTTGCAGGCCTTGCAGCAGCGCGCCCAGGGGGCCACCGTTGGAGGTCGCAAGCCCTTGTCGGTCTATGTGCACATTCCGTTCTGCGAATCGGTGTGCTACTACTGCGCCTGCAACAAGGTGATCACCAAGCATCACGAGCGCGGGGCTGAGTACATCGAAGCGCTGGAGTCTGAAATTGAACTCCATCGGCAAGCGCTGGATGAGCACCCGCTGGTTTCGCAATTGCATTTTGGGGGGGGCTCTCCCACTTTTCTCAGTGACGAGGAATTGCGCCGCGTGATGGCCTCGCTGGGGGCAGCTTTCCGCTTAGCGCCCGGCGCCGAAGTGTCGATTGAGGTTGATCCTCGGACCGCCAATGTCGAGCGATTGGCCGCACTCAGAAGCATGGGTTTCAATCGGATCAGCTTCGGGGTACAGGACCTGGATCCCGACGTCCAAAAAGCGGTTCATCGGGTGCAGTCGTTTGAGAGCATCCAGACGCTGATGGTCGAGGCTCGGGCTTTGGGTTTTGAGTCCATCAATGTTGATTTGATCTATGGCTTGCCCCTGCAGACCCCAGAAGGGTTTGCAAAGACCATTGCACGGATTGGCGATCTGCGGCCAGACCGCATTGCGCTTTATGCGTATGCCCATTTGCCCAGCCGATTCAAGCCCCAGCGGCGGATTGATGCTGGGCAATTGCCGCCTCCTGAGAACCGCGTTGCGATGTTGCAGGGGGCCATCTCGGGCTTCTTGGCACAAGGCTATGTCTACATCGGCATGGATCACTTTGCATTGCCTGAAGACAGCTTGGCCGCCGCCAAGCGTCAAGGGCGCCTGCATCGCAACTTTCAGGGCTACAGCACCCACGCAGACTGCGACCTGATTGGGCTGGGCGTGTCGTCCATCGGGAGGATGGGGGCTACGTACAGTCAGAACGCGAAGACGCTGCCAGAGTATTACGATGCGGTTCGGCAAGGCCGCTTCCCTGTTGTGCGAGGACTGGCGCTCACTCGGGATGATCTGCTGCGTCGGGCCGTCATCATGGCCTTGATGTGTCAGGGGCGCTTGGAGTACGAGTCTGTGGAATTGGCGCACTTGATCAAAGTGCCTGAGTACTTCAAATCAGAGTTGGCACAGCTCACACCCTTTATTGAGATGGGCTTGGTGCTGATGGAGCCCGGCGCTGTGCAAATCACAGCCCAAGGGTGGTTCTTCGTGCGCGCCATCGCCATGCTTTTTGACAAGCATTTGCAGGCGGACCGCGTTCGGGAGAAGTTTTCGCGCATCATTTAGGGGTGACAGTCACTCTCATCCTCAGCGCCCTGTTCATGGGCTTGGCCGGCTCGCTTCACTGTGTGGTGATGTGCGGCCCAGCCAGTGCAGCCGTGGTGCAGGCCTGCGGCGCAGGGCGGCCTTCGGTATGGGGTGGCTTCCATCTTGGCCGGGTGGCTGGCTATGCAGCCGCAGGGGCGGTGGCCGCGGGCAGTGTGGCCCTGCTGGCGCAGCTCAGCCAATGGAGCCCGGCGCTGCGCCCTTTGTGGACCTTGGCGCACATGGCGGGTTTGGGCTTAGGGCTTTGGCTGCTGTGGCGGGGTGAGCAACCCACCTGGCTGGACCGATCGGGACGGTCGGGCTCAGAAGGCCTGCAGGGTCATGCGCCGGGTTGGAAGCCGGTCGTGGGGCCGCTCAAGGCCGGTGCGGCTGGTTTGGTCTGGTTTGCCTGGCCTTGCGGGCTGCTGCAGTCAGCGTTGCTGGTCGCTGCGCTGGCCAACGGGCCAGCGGGCGGCGGGGCCGTCATGGCGGCGTTTGCCCTGGGGTCTTCACCGGCGCTCGGCTTAGGCCCCCATCTTTGGCGCAAGCTCGCCTCAGGTCATCCTCACGGCGATTTCGGAGTGCGTCTGCAGCGTGGCCTGACCCGATTCGCTGGAGCACTTTTGGCGGGTTCTTCCGCTTGGGCGCTGGGTCATGGCCTGTGGGCTCAGATTTGGGCCTTCTGCGTATCGTGATGCGGCAAAAGCTCGCCGCAGACGCTCAACCGAAAAGCACAAAGCGCAAGCCGCACCCTCAGCCTGATGGCTTGGCCAAGCGCCTGAAGCCCTCGCCCAGCACGGCCATGAGAAGGGAGATGCCGCAGCGCTAGACGGCTTGGTGCGCGACGGCGGCGCTGTCTACCGGCCGGGGCATCCTTCAACCAGGCTCTGCGGCTGAGGTCTCGACGGTGGTTTCTTGGGTGGCATCGCTGGGCTCTGGCCGAATGTTCTGTGCCAGGCGGCCCTTGGGACCATCGACCAGTTCGTAGCGAACTTTGGAGCCTTGCTTGAGGGTCCGAAAACCCTCCATCTGAATGGCGGAAAAATGAGCGAAAACATCACTCCCGCCTCCATCTGGCTCGATGAAACCAAACCCCTTGGCGTCATTGAACCATTTGACGATACCGACAGCGTCCATAAATTTTCCTCCTTGTGCCTTTTAGGCTTATGCAGTGCATTGTCTTGGTGTCCACCAATGCCTGTCAATCGCCGCAAGGCTTCATGCCGCTCCATTTCTCGGTAATGCACCGAAAAGAGGGAGGGCGCTGGTGTTTTTCAGCAATAGAGCACAGGGCTGGTAAGGGGACGATGTGATGGTGCCCATCTGCTTCTAGCCGAATGGCTATACTCGTTTCATGCCGTCAAATCCCCCCTCTCAACCCCCGACGCCGCCGTCCGCACCCCGGCCGGACGATGGTCAAGGGTCGGTCGTGGCGGAGCGCAAGGCCGCCCGTACCAAACCCCCGCGCATGTACCAAGTGGTCATGCTGAATGATGATTTCACCCCGATGGAGTTCGTGGTGATGGTGTTGCAGGAATACTTTAGGCTCGATCTCGACGCTGCAACCCAGATCATGTTGAAGATTCACCACGACGGTCGAGGCGTGTGTGGAGTATTTACCAAGGATGTTGCAGCAACGAAAGTCGAGCTGGTGCTCGCGGCTGCAAGACGATCCGGACACCCGCTTCAATGCATTATGGAGGCCGCATGATTGCCCAAGAACTTGAAGTCAGCCTGCACATGGCGTTTGTCGAGGCACGCCAGCAGCGACATGAGTTCATCACGGTGGAGCACTTGCTGCTTGCCTTGCTGGACAACCCCTCCGCCGCAGAGGTGCTGAGGGCGTGTGCTGCCAATATTGAAGAATTGCGCAAGAGTTTGGTGGCCTTCATCCGCGAGAACACGCCCACCGTGGGTGGCGCCGAAGAGGTCGATACCCAACCAACATTGGGCTTCCAGCGCGTCATCCAGCGGGCCATCATGCATGTGCAAAGCACGGGTGGCGGCAAGAAGGAAGTGACCGGTGCTAATGTCTTGGTGGCCATCTTTGGGGAGAAAGACTCCCACGCCGTCTATTACCTGCATCAACAGGGTGTGACGCGCCTGGATGTGGTGAACTTCATTGCGCATGGCATCAAGAAGTCCGACCCGCCTGAGCCCGCCAAAGGCAACCCTGAAGGTGGGAATTCTCCGGAGGCCGAAAAGGACGACGGTGGAGAAGGCAAGGGTTCGCCCTTGGAGCAGTTCACTGCCAACCTGAACCAGATGGCCAAAGACGGCAAGATCGACCCGCTGATTGGCCGCGAGCATGAGGTGGAGCGAGTCATCCAAGTGCTGTGCCGTCGTCGCAAGAACAACCCACTGTTGGTGGGTGAGGCTGGCGTGGGCAAAACCGCAATTGCTGAAGGCTTGGCCTGGCGCATCACCGAAGGCGACGTGCCCGAGGTTTTGGCCGATGCCACGGTGTACGCACTGGACATGGGCGCATTGCTGGCCGGCACCAAGTATCGGGGCGACTTTGAGCAGCGCCTCAAGGGCGTGCTCAAGCAACTTAAAGAGAGCCCCAAGTCGATTCTCTTCATTGACGAAATCCACACCCTGATCGGTGCGGGTGCGGCGTCGGGTGGCACCCTGGATGCCTCCAACCTCCTGAAGCCAGCGCTGTCCAGCGGTGCGATGAAGTGCTTGGGCGCGACCACCTTCCAAGAGTATCGCGGCATCTTCGAGAAAGACGCTGCTTTGTCCCGCCGCTTCCAGAAGGTGGATGTGGTTGAGCCTTCAGTCGAGCAAACGGTGGAGATCCTCAAGGGCTTGAAGTCCCGCTTTGAAGAGCACCACAGCGTCAAGTACGCCTTGGGCGCGCTGCAGGCGGCGGCGGAGTTGTCGGCCAAGTACATCAATGATCGTCACTTGCCTGACAAGGCCATTGACGTCATTGACGAGGCCGGCGCGGCACAGCGCATCCTGCCCAAAAGCAAACAAAAGAAGACCATCACCAAGGCCGAGGTCGAGGAGATTGTGGCCAAGATTGCCCGCATTCCGCCGGCCAGTGTCTCGGCGGATGACCGCGGCAAGCTCAAGAGCTTGGAGCGTGATCTCAAGAGCGTGGTGTTCGGGCAAGACCCGGCGGTCGATGCCCTGGCTGCTGCCATCAAGATGGCTCGGTCGGGCCTGGGCAAGGCCGACAAGCCCATTGGCGCCTTCCTGTTCAGCGGCCCCACAGGCGTTGGCAAAACCGAAGTGGCCAAGCAGCTTGCTTACATCTTGGGCATCGAGCTGATCCGCTTTGACATGTCCGAGTACATGGAGCGCCACGCGGTCAGCCGCCTCATTGGTGCGCCTCCGGGCTATGTCGGTTTTGATCAAGGTGGCCTGATGACCGAGGCCATCACCAAGAAGCCGCATTGCGTGCTGCTCTTGGATGAGATCGAGAAGGCGCACCCCGATGTCTTCAATGTGCTGCTGCAGGTCATGGACCACGGCACCTTGACCGACAACAACGGGCGCAAGGCCGACTTCCGCAATGTGATCATCATCATGACCACCAATGCGGGCGCGGAGACCATGCAGAAGTCCACCATCGGTTTCACCACCCGGCGTGAGCAGGGCGATGAGATGGGAGACATCAAGCGTTTGTTCACCCCCGAATTCCGCAACCGCCTGGACACCATCGTCAACTTCCGGGCGCTGGATGAAGAGGTGATCTTGCGCGTGGTCGACAAGTTCTTGCTGCAATTGGAGCAACAACTCGCCGAGAAGAAGGTGGAGGTCACCTTCTCTGATGCCTTGCGCAAGCACCTGGGCAAGCGTGGCTTTGACCCTCTGATGGGTGCACGCCCGATGCAGCGGCTGATTCAAGACACCATTCGACGCGCCCTGGCCGATGAACTGCTCTTTGGCCGCTTGGTCGATGGCGGTCGCTTGAGCGTTGATGTCGATGCCGACGGCAACACCACCCTGGATATTCAGCCCTCGGGCAAGAGCGGCGACAAGCCCAAGGCCGAAGCTGCTGCCGTGTGACGCCGGCCTGACCCGCTGTCATCAGAAGGCTCCTTCGGGAGCCTTTTGCTTTTTTGTCTCGCTCAGCTTCTCACTGCAGGGTCTTGTTGAAAGTAGCCTGCCAAAAGGGCATAGAGCTCCGCTTGCTCTTGCTTGAGCGCCTGACCCTGCACAAAAAAGGCCTCACAGGCCACCGCAAAGAACTCGTCGATGGCCTCGGCGCCATAGGCGTCTACCACCGAGGGCAGACCGCTGTCCAGTCGATCTTGAAAGGCCTCAAACGCTTGTTGCAGAGCGGCCTGCCACGCCGAGTGGGCCTGCGCAGACGGTAGCGGCGGGGTGCCATCCGCCCAGCCTTTGCGCAGGTCCAGCACGTGGGCAAATTCATGGATGACCACGTTGTAGGCCGCGTCGCCGTTGTCGCTCAGCCATAAGGCATCGTGCCAGGACAGCATCACCGGCCCACCGTCCATGGCCTCTCCCGACAGCGGCTCCTCCCACTCGTGCACGACCCCGTCGTCGTCCATCCATTCTCGGGTGGCCACCACCTCATCAGGGTGCACCACAATGCCCACAAAGCTGTCATACAGCTCCAGGCTGAGGTTTAGCAGCGGCAGGCAAGCCTGCGCGGCGATCGCGACGGCCATTTCATCGGTCACCTGGAGGCCTTGGGCCCCGCTAAACTGTTTTTGGGCCAGGAACTGCGCCACCAGGGTCTTGAGCTTTTCCTTCTCAGGTGGGCTCAGACGGGCCAGAAAAGGGTAGTAGCCCAGCACCATGGCCCAGAGGGGCTCGGGTGGCGTGTGACGGGCCTGCACCCTTGCTTGGTGCCAGGTGCGTAGGCGCTGCCACCAAGGCATCAGCAAGCGCTCGGCGGCAGCCTGTGCCAGCCGGCCTGGCTCCAGCGCAGCACTTCGCAACGCGGCGTGCCGTGCCCGTCCAGGTCCCAATCGCTCAGCACATGGCGCAGCAGGCCTGAGCCCCAGCCTTGGGTGCCGGGCTTGTGGGTATGGCCGTGCACCAGGACGTTGCAGTTCGCGGCTGCCAAGTGCTGACCCGCCATCTCCAGGTCGACATCGGCATGGCTGTGATTGGGGTCTTGCTGGTGCGCCTGGCTGGCCGCCCTCAGCCCTTGGGCGATGGCCAACCGTTCAGCCAAAGGCTTGGCCAAGAAAGCGGATTGCCACGCACTGTGCCGCACTTGGGCGCGGAACTGTTGGTAGGCGGTGTCGGCCACGCACCAGGCGTCGCCGTGCGCCAGCAAGGCCTGGCCCAGCGGGCTGCGCAATACGCAGGGATCGGGCAGGTCTTGAGCACCCGTGGCTTCGAAAAAGGCGGGGCCCAACAGAAAGTCTCGGTTGCCACGCATCACCAGCAGCGGGCGCTGCTGAGCGAACGCTCGCAGTGCAAGGGCGCATTCCGCTTCGAAGGGCTGGCTCAAGACGTCATCGCCGACCCAGGCCTCAAACACATCGCCCAGCAACACCAATGCTTGCGCTTGGGTGCTGCCAAGGCAGGCCAAGAATGCCGCCAGGGTGCGCGGCATGTCGGGGCTGAGGTGCAGGTCTGAGACGACATCGATCACCTCGGCCTGCACCCAGACGCTCGCCACTTCAGGCAGCGCGCCTTGAGATTCAGACAATCTCGACGGCCTTTTCGATCACGATGGCTTCAAGGGGCACATCGCCGTGACCGTTCTTATTGCCCGTGCGGACTTTTTCAATGGCATCGACCACCTCGGTGCCGGCCACCACCCTGCCGAAGACGGCATAACCCCAGCCGCTGGAGGATTCAGAGCTGAAGTTCAGGAAGTCATTTTTCTTGGTGTTGATGAAGAACTGCGCCGAGGCCGAATGAGGCGCGCTGGTGCGGGCCATGGCGATGGTGTACTTGTCGTTCTTCAGGCCGTTATTGGCTTCGTTTTGGATGGTGGCATCCGTGGGCTTTTGGCTCATGTCGGCCGTCATGCCACCGCCTTGGATCATGAAGTTCTTGATCACGCGGTGGAAGATGGTGCCGTCGTAATGGCCCTTGTTCACATAGCTCAAAAAGTTCGCCACGGTCAGCGGGGCTTTTTGCTCGTCCAATTCCAGGCGGATCACGCCTTGGTTGGTGGTCAACTCTACAGTTTTGGTCATGGTGTCACGGCTCGATGATCGAGGCCTTTTTGATGAGAATGGGTTCAGCGGGCACGTTTTGGTGCGGGCCCTTGGTTGTGGTGGCAACGACCTTGATCTTGTCGACCACCTCCATGCCTTCAACGACCTTGCCAAACACGGCATAGCCTTCACCGTCGCGGGCGTTGGCTTGGTCCAAGAAGGGGTTGTCGCGCACGTTCACAAAGAACTGCGCCGTGGCTGAATTCGGGTTGGCTGTGCGCGCCATGGCGAGGCTGCCGCGCACATTGGTCAGGCCGTTACGGCTTTCCAGCGGAATGGGCGCGCGGGTCGGCTTTTCCTTCATGTCCGCTGTCATGCCTCCGCCTTGGATCATGAAGTTATCGATGACCCGATGGAAGATGGTGCCGTTGTAGTGGCCGGCCTTCACGTACTGCACAAAGTTGTCCACCGTCTTGGGCGCTTTCTCCTTGTCCAACTGGATGACGATGTCACCCGCGCTGGTGCTGAGCTGAACTTTCTGCGCCCAGGCGGCGCCGAGGCTGGCGAGCGTGAGCATGGCACCCACGATGGTTGCGCGGGCAAAGCGGGGCAGGGCAGGGGTCTGGGTCACGGTGGAAGTCTCCTTCGCTATACTGCCTTGATTCTATCGAGCCGCGCCGAGCCTCCGCACAACAGGCCGATGAGAGACCGGACTCGATAACCCCAGACCTTGCTTTCTGCCCTGTATGCGCTCCTTTTGAGCCATGCCAGGGCGGCCATTGCACTTTTGACCCTGCTGCCGATGAGCTTGCGCATCTTCAATTCGCTGACCCGTCAGGTCGAGCCCTTCACGCCCATTGAGCCCGGCCATGTCCGCATGTACGTCTGCGGCATGACGATCTACGACCTCTGCCACATGGGCCATGCAAGGATGATGATGGCCTTCGACGTGGTGTATCGCTGGCTGAAGGCCAGCGGCTACCGTGTCACCTATGTGCGCAATATCACCGACATCGACGACAAGATCATTCGCCGAGCCGTGGAGCGCGGCATCACCTTGCGCGCATTGACGGACGAGATGATCGACGCGCTGCATCAGGACATTGGCGCCATCGGCGTCAGCAGGCCCGACCACGAGCCTCGCGCGACGGACTACGTGCCGCAAATGATCAGCCTCATTCAGACCCTGGAGGGCAAGGGCTTGGCCTACCGAGCCGCCAGCGGTGACGTCAACTATGCGGTCCGTAAGTTCCCGGGCTACGGCAAGCTGTCGGGCAAGTCTTTGGACGACCTGCGAGCCGGTGAGCGCGTGGCAGTGGAAGGCAGCAAAGAAGACCCGCTGGACTTCGTGCTCTGGAAGGCGGCTAAGCCCGAGGAGCCCGCCGATGCCAAGTACGACGGTGTGTATGGCATGGGCCGTCCAGGCTGGCACATTGAGTGCTCGGCCATGAGCTGCGCGCTGCTGGGTGAGCACTTTGACATTCACGGCGGTGGCATGGACCTGCAGTTCCCCCACCACGAGAACGAGATTGCACAGAGCGAAGGTGCGCTGGGTAAGCCCTTCGTGAACGTCTGGATGCACAACGGCTTCTTGAACGTTGACAACGAGAAGATGTCCAAATCTTTGGGCAACTTCTTCACCATCCGTGACGTGCTGAAGGACTATGACGGCGAGACGCTGCGCTTCTTCATGCTGCGCACGCACTACCGCAGCCCCTTTAATTTCAGCGATGCGCACCTGAATGACGCCCGCAGCGCGCTGCGGCGGCTCTACACTGCCTTGCAATCGGCGCCCCAGGCAAGCTCAGCCTTGGATTGGGATCATCCCGCGGCCGCGGCCTTCCGCGCCGCCATGGACGATGACTTCAACGCGCCAGCGGCGCTGGCTGTGTTGTTCGACTTGGCCAGCGAGGTCAACAAGACGGGGTCCGGGGAGAGTGCTGCTTTGCTCAAGCAGTTGGGTGCCACGCTGGGTATCCTTCAGCAAGACCCCGCGGAGTTCTTGAAGGCGGGGGCCGGCATGGATGCCGCAGCCATCGACGCCTTGATCGCCCAGCGGCAAGCGGCCAAGGCGGCGCGCAACTTTGCTGAGGCGGACCGTATTCGAGAGGAGTTGGTGGCGGCTGGCATTCAGCTCAAAGACTCGCCTCAAGGCACGACTTGGGTGAAGGCCTGACGTGACGGCATCCAGTGCAGGCGACTTGTCGCCAGAGTTTGTCACGCCCTCTTATTGGGACGAGGCTTGCAAGCATCTGATGAAACGCGATCGGGTGATGAAGAAGCTCATCCCGCAATTCGGTGAGGCGCGGCTGCAAAGCCGCGGCGATGCTTTCACCACGTTGGCGCGCTCTATCGTGGGCCAGCAGATTTCGGTCAAGGCCGCGCAGTCGGTCTGGGAGAAGTTCGCGGCGGTGGTCGCCGATGCTGAGCACCGCATCCATCCCGAGCGGGTGCTGGGCCTCGATACACCCGCTCTGCGGGCCGTGGGCCTGTCGGTGCGTAAGTCAGAGTATTTGTCAGACTTGGCTCGCCACTTTGCGCAGGAGCAGGTTCACGTCGGGCAATGGGATGCCATGGACGATGAAGCCATCATCGAGGAGTTGGTCGCCATCCGCGGCATCGGCCGCTGGACGGCCGAAATGTTCCTGATTTTTCACCTGATGCGCCCCAACGTGCTGCCGCTCGACGACCTGGGCCTTCTCAAGGGCATCAGCGTCAACTACTTCAGTGAGGAGCCTGTCTCACGGGCGGAAGCCCGAGAATTGGGCGAGGGCTGGGCGCCATACCGCTCTGTGGCGACCTGGTACCTCTGGCGCAGCCTAGATCCAGTCCCTGTCAACTACTGACCGACGCTGCTGGGTCTGTGGATTCCCCGAATTCGCTGGCACACTGTAAACCTGTGAAAATACCGGAAAGGTATGGATCGCATGAGCAAACGACATTTCCTCGAATTTGAGCAACCGATCGCCGAACTCGAATCGAAGATCGAAGAACTCCGCTATGTGCAGAACGAGTCCGCGGTGGACATCTCAGAAGAGATTGACCGCTTGGACAAAAAGAGCCTGCAACTCACCAAAGACATCTACACCAGCCTCACGCCTTGGCAGGTGACCCAGATTGCTCGCCATCCCCAGCGCCCCTACACGCTGGACTATGTGAACGAGATCTTCACCGAGTTTCAAGAGTTGCACGGTGACCGCTCGTTCGCAGACGACCTCTCCATCGTGGGCGGATTGGCGCGGTTTAACGGCCAAGCCTGTATGGTGATTGGCCAGCAAAAGGGCCGCGACACCAAGGAGCGTGCTGCCCGAAACTTCGGTATGCCGCGCCCTGAGGGTTATCGCAAGGCTCTGCGTCTGATGAAACTGGCCGAAAAGTTCGGTTTGCCGGTGTTCACCTTTGTCGACACACCGGGGGCTTACCCAGGCATTGGCGCTGAAGAGCGTGGTCAGTCAGAAGCCATTGGGCGCAACATCTTTGAGATGGCGCAGCTCGAAGTGCCCATCATCACCACCATCATCGGCGAGGGCGGCTCAGGCGGTGCACTGGCCATCAGTGTGGCGGATCAGGTGCTGATGCTGCAGTTCTCGGTCTACTCTGTCATTTCGCCGGAAGGCTGTGCCTCTATTTTGTGGAAGACCGCAGAGCGAGCCTCTGACGCCGCCGAAGCCCTGGGCATCACCGCGCACCGCTTGAAGGCCTTGGGCTTGGTGGACAAGATCGTCAATGAGCCGGTGGGCGGCGCGCACCGTGACATCCCGGCCATGGCCACGCAATTGAAGCGTGGCTTGGTGGATGCCTTGCGTCAGGTGGCGGACCTGTCCACTGAAGACTTGCTCCAGCGCCGCTATGACCGCCTGAAGAGCTACGGCCGCTTCACCGATACCACGGCGCGCTGAGCGCTGTGGTGCCTGCGCGGCACACTATGCCCGCTCAGAGAGCTGTGGTGGCTGTGGCTACCAGCGGCGGCCGAGATTCCACTGCACTGCTGCATGCCGTGAGCCGGCAGGCCCGCGCGGCAGGCCTCAAAGTGTTGGCCTTGCATGTGCACCATGGCCTGCAGCCCGGTGCTGATCAATGGCTTGCCCATGTTCAGGCGCAATGCCAACGATGGGTTCGGCAAGGCTGGCCCCTCAGCTTCGCGTTTGAACGCCTGAAGACTCAGCCGAGCCCCGGAGAGAGCATTGAGGCCTGGGCGCGTCGAGAGCGCTATGCGGCGCTCACGCGCATGGCCAGCGCGCATGGGGCCCGCCATGTCCTCTTGGCGCACCACCGCGGTGACCAAGCTGAGACCGTGCTTTTGCAGGCACTGCGCGGAGCCGGGCCGGCGGGACTGGCGGCCATGCCCCAGGCCGCAGAGCGTGACGGCGTGATTTGGCTCAGGCCCTGGCTGTCCCAGCCCCGGAGCGCCATCGAAGCCTATGTCCAACGCTGGCGCCTGAGCTACATCGATGATGACAGCAATCAGGATCCTCGGTTTGATCGCAACCGTCTACGTCTTGAGGTCTTGCCGGCGCTGACTCGGCATTTCCCGCGCGCCGAACAGGCCTTGTCCGATGTGGCTCAGCACGCGGCCGCCGCCGACGCCTTCATTCGAGAGTCGGCGGAGCTTTTGCTCAAGCCTATGCTTTCTCCGCGCGGCCTCAATGCAGAGGCTTGGTGTGAGTGCTCTTCTGCGCAGCGGTTTTGGGTTCTGCGGCACTGGCTGACTCAGATGCTCCATGGTGGTGTCAGCTGCACATTGCTTGAGCGGGTTACCCAAGAGGGCGCTCGCTTGAAGCAGGCCCGCTGGCCCTTGGCCTTCGGACAAGAGCTCCGTCTTTATCGGGGGCAGTTTTCGGTTGAGACGGTGCAAGCCCCCGTCGTGTCTGCATCAACGACGTCGGACGAATTGGTCGTGTGGCCCAGCGCTGTCCAAGCGGGTGCGCTGCACCTGCCTGCGTGGCGGGGCACCTTGCGCTGGACCGTGGCCATGCAGCAGGGTGTCCGCCCGGCCATGCTGCGCGGCGCTACCCTGGCGGCTCGCGTGGGCCGCGAGCAGTTTCAATTAGGCCCCGGACGACCGGCGCGGTCCCTGAAAAAGCAGTTTCAGGCGCTGGGCGTCCCGCAGTGGGCGCGATCAGGCCCCTTAGTCTGGCAAGGCGATCAACTGCTGTTTGTGCCGGGATTGGGCATGGACGCCCGCTACCAGGCCCCGGTGGGTGAGCCGCAGTTGGTGTTGCATTGGCACCCCGATTCAGTCGATGTGCCCTCGATTGACTGAAAATTTGCTGCATTGCAACAGTTAGAATAGGGGGTTGTGGACGACTGCGGCGCTGCTGCGGTGCGTCACTTCCCGCGAAAGCAGTCATTTCCGCAAATCCATGGCATTGATCGTTCACAAATACGGCGGCACGTCGATGGGCTCTCCCGAGCGCATCCGCAATGTCGCAAAGCGCGTCGCCAAGTGGCACCGTGCAGGGCACCAGATGGTCGTCGTTCCGTCGGCCATGAGTGGTGAAACCAACCGATTGCTGGGCTTGGCCAGAGAGGTCTCCCCAGCCGCACAAACGCCCCAAATGCTGCGTGAGCTGGACATGATTGCCAGCACGGGTGAGCAAGTCTCGGTGGGGTTGTTGGCCTTGGCTTTGCAAGCTGAAGGGATTGACGCCGTCAGTTATGCGGGCTGGCAGGTTCCCGTTCGCACGGACGCCTCCTACACCAAGGCCCGCATCGAGAGCATTGATGACCAGCGAGTTCGCGCCGATTTGAGCGCTGGCAAAGTGGTGGTCATCACTGGCTTCCAAGGCATGGATGACGCTCAGAACATCACCACCCTTGGGCGTGGCGGCTCGGATACTTCGGCGGTGGCCATCGCCGCAGCCATGAAGGCTGCAGAGTGCCTGATCTATACCGATGTGGATGGCGTCTACACCACCGACCCGCGCATCGTCCCAGAAGCCAAGCGCCTTCACACCATTTGTTTCGAAGAAATGCTGGAGATGGCGAGCCTCGGCTCCAAGGTGCTGCAGATCCGCTCGGTGGAGTTTGCGGGCAAGTACCGCGTCCCGCTTCGCGTGCTGTCGAGCTTCACCCCCTGGGACATCAACATCGACGAAGAAGCCAAGTCGGGCACCCTGATCACTTTCGAGGAAGACGAGAACATGGAACAAGCCGTTGTATCGGGCATTGCGTTCAACCGTGACGAAGCCAAGGTCACTGTGATGGGGGTTCCTGATAAACCCGGTATCGCCTCGCAAATCTTGGGCGCTGTGGCCGACGCCAATATTGACGTGGATGTGATCATCCAGAACGTTTCGAATGACGGTAAGACCGATTTCTCGTTCACTGTGCATCGTAACGACTATCAGCGCACTCTGGATTTGCTCAAGACCCAGGTGCAGCCGGCCACCAATGCCGCACAGGTGGTGGGTGACAACAAGATCTGCAAGGTCTCCATCGTGGGCATTGGCATGCGCAGCCATGTGGGCGTGGCCTCCAAGATGTTCCGCTCGCTGAGCGAAGAGGGCATCAATATCCAGATGATCTCCACCAGCGAGATCAAGACTTCTGTCGTGATTGACGAGAAGTACATGGAGTTGGCGGTGCGTGCGCTGCACAAAGCATTTGATCTTGATGATCCAAATGCTGCAGGCGCAAAAATCGGCTCCTAATTCAGGTTAGAATTCGAGCTTAGGTTGGAGACGTGACCGAGTGGCCGAAGGTGCTCCCCTGCTAAGGGAGTATGCGCCAAAAGCGCATCGAGGGTTCGAATCCCTCCGTCTCCGCCAACCCATAGAAAAGGGGCCCCAATCGGGGCCCCTTTTTCATATCCTCAGGTGGTGCTAACGCTCTAGCACCCGATAGTCCCTCAGCCTTGCGATTTCCTCCGCGATGGGCGGGGCAAAGCCACTGCGAGTGCCGCGACGGTCAATCAGCAAGTCCTCCAACACGTTCAGGCAGTCTGCCCGCTGAGCCCAGTGTGCGGCAATGCGATTCAGCACCCGCGGAAATGAAGCCAACAAGTGCTTTGGACGAATGGGTTCTGGCAACTTGGCAAACCAAAGCAGCGCGTCTGCTGTGGGTGACACGTCCTCTGGCGAGGCCTCGTGGCGACGGTCTTCCCAGTTCTGTGCAAGCGGCGGTGCTGCAGGCGGGGTGGTTGGCGCAGCGACTGCACTTCTGGGTGTTGCCCAGGCGTTGCGGGCACTGTCGAAATCCACCACCTCGAACTCAATGGGGGACAACTCTCGAAGCGGGCGATTCACCAAGCCAGCGTGGAATCTATTGATCACTGAAAACCTCCTAGCCCGGTCGAGCACTTGTGGTGCTGGCTGGGCGCTGTTGTATCGAACGAGCCACTATAGGTGGGCGCCTGCGGCACAAGGGCATTCTTTTGTAACGGTTCTCAAAGGGTTGTGTCGGGGCTGTGGTAATTGGTGCGACGTTCAGAGCCGTACCTAATGCCGTGATGTGCGGCCCTGATGATCAACTTCTGCCGATGAATAAAATTCCTCATGGTAAGGCGGCGTCTTGCAATATGAAACTTGGCCGTGCTGCGATGCAGCAAAATTTTTCATAGTGAAAGCCGTACTCTTGCATTGTGGAAACTGATAGCTAAGTCATTGATTTTCAATGATTCAAAGATATGTCTTATATAAGACATAAGTCTTTCCATCGGGCAGCACTCGGCGTACGCTATGCCTCAGTTTCATCGCTTGTTTCCATTGACCTGCAAGGAGCCTCTCATGACTGCACAGACCCGCGAACAGCAAATCGCCGCCCTCGAAAAAGACTGGGCCGAGAACCCCCGTTGGAAGGGCATCACCCGTGGCTATACCGCCGCTGACGTGGTGCGCCTGCGTGGCTCGCTGAAGATTGAACACACCCTGGCCCAGCGTGGCGCCGAAAAGCTGTGGAACTTGGTCAACACCGAGCCCTTCATCAATGCGCTGGGTGCTTTGACTGGCAACCAAGCCATGCAGCAAGTCAAGGCTGGCTTGAAGGCCATTTACTTGTCGGGCTGGCAAGTGGCGGGTGACGCCAACAGCAACGGCGAGATGTACCCTGACCAGTCCCTGTACTCTGTGGACTCGGTGCCAAAGGTCGTCAAGAAGATCAACGCGACCTTCAAGCGCGCTGACGAGATTCAGTGGTCCGAAGGCAAGAACGACACCGATTTCTTCGCGCCCATCGTGGCTGACGCTGAAGCCGGCTTCGGCGGCGTGCTGAACGCATTTGAGCTGATGAAGGCCATGATTGAAGCGGGTGCAGCTGGCGTCCACTTCGAAGACCAATTGGCTGCTGCCAAGAAGTGTGGCCACATGGGTGGCAAGGTGTTGGTGCCGACCCGCGAAGCTGTGGCCAAGTTGGTGGCGGCTCGTTTGGCTGCTGACGTGATGGGCACGCCCACCGTGCTGTTGGCTCGTACCGACGCTGAAGCGGGCGACTTGGTTACCAGCGACATCGACGACAACGACAAGCCTTTCTGCACGGGCGAGCGCACCGTGGAAGGTTTCTACCGCACCAAGAACGGCCTGGATCAAGCCATCAGCCGTGGCTTGGCTTACGCCCCCTACGCCGACATGATCTGGTGCGAAACCGGCAAGCCTGACCTGGCCTTTGCCAAGGCTTTCGCTGACGCCATCCACGCCAAGTTCCCCGGCAAGCTGCTGGCTTACAACTGCTCGCCTTCCTTCAACTGGAAGAAGAACCTGGACGATGCCACCATCGCCAAGTTCCAGCGCGAGTTGGGCGCCATGGGTTACAAGTTCCAGTTCATCACCTTGGCCGGCTTCCACAGCCTGAACTACTCGATGTTCAACCTGGCCTACGGCTACGCTCGCAACAACATGAGCGCCTTCGTGGAGCTGCAAGAAGCCGAATTCGCTGCTGCAGAGCGCGGCTTCACCGCTGTGAAGCACCAGCGCGAAGTGGGTACGGGTTACTTCGACTCCGTCACCACGACCATCGAGCGCGAAGCTTCAACGGCCGCTTTGAAGGGCTCGACCGAAGACGAACAGTTCTTCGACAAGAAGCACGGCTGATCTTTCTGAGTGCGCGCGCCGGCTCCGTGAGTCTGCGCGTGCACCAGGAGGTGAGGAGATGAGCCCGCCTGCAACGCGGGAACAAAAAAGCCCCGAGCGTGCTCGGGGCTTTTTCTTTGTGCGGCTGCGGCAGCCGCAGGTTCAGAGGCTCAGGATTCCAGTGCGGCCATCGCGACTTGGCTGAATCCACCGTCCACGTACATGATCTCAGCGCTCACCCCGCTGGCCAAGTCGGACAGCAAGAAGGCGGCAGCATTGCCGACGTCGTCGATGGTGATGGAGCGACGAATGGGTGCTGCAGCCGCAAACTCGCCCAACAGCTTGCCAAAGTCTTTGATGCCTGATGCTGCCAAAGTCTTGATCGGACCCGCAGAGATGCCATTGACCCGCACACCCTTGGCGCCCAAGCTTTGCGCCAAGAAACGCACGCCAGCTTCCAAGGAGGCCTTGGCCAGACCCATGGTGTTGTAATTTGGCACGTACTTCACGGCGCCCAAATAGCTCAGGGTCAGCAGCGAAGCGCCGGGGCGCAGCATATTGACTGACGCTTTGGCCATGGCCGGAAAGCTATAGGACGAGATGTCGTGGGCGATCCGGAAGTTCTCGCGCGTCAGGCCATCCAAGAAGTCCCCGGCAATGGCTTCACGCGGTGCAAATGCGATCGCGTGGACAAAGCCATCAAACTGATCCCAGTGCTCACCCAACTGGGCAAACATGCGCTCGATCTGCGCATCGTCCGACACGTCGCACTCAAAAACGAGTTTGGAGCCAAACTCTGCAGCGGTGTCGGTGATCCGGTCTTTGAAGCGCTCACCTTGGTAGCTGAAAGCCAACTCGGCACCTTCGCGGTGACAAGCCTTGGCAATGCCATAGGCGATAGAGCGGTTGTTCAGCACGCCTGTGATCAAGAGGCGCTTACCAGCGAGAAATCCCATGCCATCTCCAGATTCTGTTGATTCAAGCAGGATTCTCGCACGCCATCTTGCTGGAGGCCATGCCACGGGCTACAATCAGCGCTTCGCTAGAATTCCATTACTTGGGCGGATTCATCCAGCCCATTTTTTTTGCGCGACCCGTTTTTAATGAGTTTGAATCAAACCGTCGAGAGGACGGTCACCGGATTGAGCTACGAGCTCGTGGACATCGAACGTGCCGCGGGCGGGTTGCTGCGCGTCACTATCGACCGCATCCCTGGCACTGTTTACCCCACTGGCGGCCAAGAGTTCGTGATCGTTGAAGATTGCGAAGTGGTCACCCGTCAACTCCAGTACGTGCTGGAAGTGGAGGGCGCTGATTACGCTCGCTTGGAAGTGTCTTCGCCTGGTTTGGACCGGCCGCTGAAGACCCCGGAGCACTATGCGCGCTTCTTGGGCGAGTTGGTGCAAATCACGCTCAAGCTGCCCTTCCAGGGGCGCAAGAAGTATCAAGGCCAATTGCAGGCCGCTGAGTCTGGCGAGGGCTGGACGCTGCATTTCAACGATGGCAAGGCCGACCAGGTGCTGAATTTCGCCTTTGACGAAGTTCGTGAAGCACGGCTGGTGCCTGTGCTCGATTTCAAGGGGCGCCGTGGCAAGGGCGCTCCCGCTGCTGAAGACACAGCGGCTGGCAACCAAGATGACGGAGGTCAAGAAGAATGAACCGCGAAATGCTCATGTTGGTGGATGCGATCTCGCGCGAAAAGAGCGTTGATCGCGATGTGGTGTTCGCAGCCGTTGAATCGGCGCTGGCTTCTGCGACCAAGAAGCTGCATGGCGGCGAGGTAGATATCCGTGTCGCCATCGACCGGGATACTGGCGAGTATGAAACCTTCCGTCGCTGGCATGTGGTGCCGGACGAAGCGGGTTTGCAGATTCCTGATGCGGAAATTCTGCTGTTTGAAGCCAAAGAGCAGATTCCCGATATCGAGGTGGACGACCACATCGAAGAGGGCATGGAGTCCGTGCCTATCGGCCGCATTGGCGCGCAAGCGGCCAAGCAGGTCATCTTGCAAAAGATCCGGGACGCCGAGCGCGAGCAGTTGCTCAACGACTTCCTCTCGCGCGGCGAGAAGATTTTCGTGGGCACCGTCAAGCGCTTGGACAAGGGTGATGTCATTGTCGAGTCTGGCCGCATTGAGGGCCGCCTCAAGCGCAGCGAGATGATCTCTAAAGAGAACCTGCGCTCAGGCGACCGCGTGCGTGCCTTCATCGCCGGCATCGACACCGCTGCGCGCGGCCCTCAGATCATGCTCTCGCGCTCAGCGCCGGGCTTCATGGTCGAGTTGTTTGCGCAAGAGGTGCCTGAGATCGAGCAGGGTCTGCTGGAGATCAAGAGCTGCGCCCGCGACAGCGGCTCCCGCGCCAAGATCGCTGTGATTTCGCACGACAAGCGTGTTGACCCCATCGGCACCTGCGTTGGCGTGCGCGGCTCGCGCGTCACGGCGGTGACCAATGAGCTCGCGGGCGAGCGCGTGGACATTGTGTTGTGGTCTGAGGACCCCGCACAGTTTGTGATTGGTGCCTTGGCACCGGCCAATGTTCAGTCCATCGTGGTCGATGAAGAAAAGCATGCCATGGATGTGGTGGTGGACGAGGAAAACCTCGCCATCGCGATTGGCCGTGGTGGTCAGAACGTGCGCCTGGCGTCCGAGCTGACGGGCTGGCGCATCAACATCATGACGGCTGAAGAGTCCGCCGCCAAGCAAGCCGAAGAGTCGGGCTCAATCCGCAAGCTCTTCGTCGACAAGCTGGATGTGGATGCTGAGGTTGCCGATCTGCTGATCGACGAAGGCTTCACCAGCTTGGAAGAAGTGGCTTACGTTCCCCTGCAGGAGATGCTGGAGATCGAAGGCTTTGATGAAGACACGGTCACGGAGCTGCGCAACCGCGCCAAGGATGCCCTGCTGACCATGGAAATCGCCCGTGAAGAAAAGGTCGATGAAGTCTCGCAGGACCTGCGCGACCTCGAAGGCCTGAATCACGATGTGATTGGCAAACTGGCCGATGGCGGGATTCACACCCGCGACGATCTGGCTGATTTGGCAGTCGATGAACTGGTCGAGATGACCGGCGTGGATGAGGCACAAGCCAAGGCCCTCATCATGAAGGCGCGTGAGCACTGGTTCAACTGAACACGGCCCCTCGCACACCACGCACACGGCATCAAGATCAAGGAAATTAAAGCATGGCAGTGACCACCGTCGCTCAACTGGCAACGGAGCTGAATCGCCCCGCTGCAACACTGCTGGAACAGTTGCAGTCGGCCGGCGTCGCCAAGAGTTCGCCGGACGATTCGCTGACTGAATCGGACAAAGAACGCCTTTTGGACTACCTCCGCACCTCGCATGGCACCACAGGCGGCGATCGTAAGAAGATCACCCTGACCCGCAAGTCCACCAGCGAGATCAAGCAGGCTGACGCCAGCGGCAAGGCGCGCACCATCCAGGTCGAAGTGCGCAAGAAGCGCGTTTTCGTCAAGCGCGATGACGCGCCGGCTGGCGCCGAGATGGAGCACGAGTCTGACGAGCCTCAGGTTGACGAAGCCGAGTTGGCCCGTCGCGAAGAAGAGGCCCGTCAACAAGCCGAACAAATCCGTCGCCAAGAAGAAGAGCTGGCTGAAAAGCGCCGTTTGCGTGAAGAGCGCGAAGAGCAAGAACGCCGTGACCGCGAAGCCGCCGAAAAGGCAGCCGCAGAAGCCGCTGCCGCCAAGGCAGCGGCTGAAGCCGCGGCCGCCGAAGCGGCTGCGGCGCTGGCCAAGGCTGCGGCCGCGGCCGCCAAGAAGGCGCCTGCGGATGCGGCTGCGCCCGCTCCAGCACCTGTGCCTGCACCGGCGCCAGCCCCTGTGGCGGAGCCGCCCAAGGAGGCCCCAAAACCCGTGCTGCGCGTGGTGAAGGCCGGCGAGAGCGAGGCCGAAGAGCAGAAGCGTGCGGCTGACCTGGAGCGTCGCCGCAAGGCTGCCGAGGCAGAGGCTTCGGCCATTCGCGACATGATGGCTCGCAAGAGCAAGGTCATGGTCGCCAAGAAGCCCGAAGAGCCCAAGCCCGTCGAGCCCAAGGAAGGCATCAAGGGCACCATTCACAAGGCCAAGCCTGTGGCAGGCGCACCTGCGCCGGTTGCGGCGCCTGGCGCCCCGGCCAAGCCTGGCGACAAGAAGTCGGTCAAGTCCGAGAAGTTGTCGTCCAGCTGGGCCGATGAAGCCAAGAAGCGGGGCGGCCCCACGCCCACCAAGGGTGGCCGCACCGACGCCAACGCTGGCCGCGCCGGCTGGAAGGCCCCGCGAGGCGGCCGTCGTGGTGATTCACGCGATCAGCAGAACTCCAACTTCCAAGCACCGACCGAACCGGTGGTGCAAGAAGTGCACGTGCCAGAAACCATCTCGGTGGCTGATCTGGCCCACAAGATGGCGGTCAAGGCCAGCGAGGTCATCAAGCAATTGATGAAGCTGGGCCAGATGGTCACCATCAACCAGCAGTTGGACCAAGAAACCGCGATGATCGTCGTGGAAGAAATGGGCCACAAGGCGCTGGCCGCCAAGCTGGACGACCCCGAAGCCTTCTCGGAAGAGGAGCAAGCCGCGGCCTCTGGCGAAGCGCTGGCCCGCGCACCTGTGGTGACCGTGATGGGCCACGTGGACCACGGCAAGACCTCGCTGCTGGATTACATCCGTCGCAGCCGTGTGGCCGCTGGCGAGGCCGGTGGCATTACGCAGCACATTGGTGCCTACCACGTGGAAACGCCACGCGGCATGATCACCTTCTTGGACACCCCGGGTCACGCGGCCTTCACGGCCATGCGTGCTCGTGGCGCCAAGGCGACCGACATCGTTATTCTGGTGGTGGCGGCCGACGACGGCGTGATGCCACAGACCAAGGAAGCGATCCACCATGCCAAGGCGGCGGGCGTGCCCATCGTCGTGGCCATGACCAAGATTGACAAGCCCGACTCGAACCCTGAGCGCGTCAAGAGCGAATTGGTGGCCGAAGAGGTCGTGCCTGAAGACTTCGGTGGTGACTCACCCTTCGTGGGCGTGTCCTCCAAGACGGGCCAAGGCATTGACGATCTGCTGGAGCAGGTGCTGTTGCAGGCCGAAGTGCTGGAGTTGAAGGCGCCGGTGGAAGCCATGGCCAAGGGCATCGTGATTGAAGCGCGCCTGGACAAGGGCCGTGGCCCGGTCGCCAGCGTGCTGATCCAGTCCGGTACTTTGAAGCGTGGCGATGTGATCTTGGCAGGCTCCAGCTTCGGCCGCGTGCGCGCCATGCTGGACGAAGACGGCAAGAACATTGCTGAAGCAGGCCCCTCCATTCCGGTGGAGATCCAAGGTTTGACCGAAGTGCCGCAGGCTGGCGACGACTTCATGGTTCTGTCTGACGAACGTCGTGCGCGTGAAATCGCCACCTTCCGTCAAGGCAAGTACCGCGAAGTGACGCTGAACAAGCGCCAAGCCGCCAAGCTGGAAAACATGTTCGAGAACATGGGCCAGGGTGCTGCTCAGGCCTTGCCTTTGATCATCAAGGCCGATGTGCAGGGTTCGCAAGAAGCGCTGGCCTCGTCCTTGCTCAAGCTCTCGACCGAAGAAGTCAAGGTGCAGATCGTTCACGCAGCGGTCGGTGGCATCAGCGAGTCGGACGTCAACTTGGCGATCGCCTCCAAGGCCATCATCATCGGCTTCAACACCCGTGCCGATGCTCAGGCTCGTAAGCTGGCGGAGCATGCTGGCATTGACCTGCGCTACTACAACATCATCTACGACGCTGTGGATGAGGTGAAGGCAGCGATGGGCGGCATGTTGGCGCCGGAGCAGAAGGAAGAAGTCATCGGTATGGCCGAGATCCGGACGGTGTTTGTCGCCTCCAAGATCGGCACGGTGGCAGGTTGCATGATCACCAACGGTATGGTGACCCGCAACGCACGCTTCCGCCTGCTGCGCGACAACGTGGTGATCTACACCGGCGAAGTCGATTCGGTGAAGCGCTTGAAAGACGACGTGCGCGAAGTCAAGGAAGGCTTCGAGTGCGGTATCAAACTCAAGAACTACAACGACATCTCCGAGGGCGATCAACTCGAGTTCTTCGAAGTCAAGGAAGTGGCACGGACCCTCTAAGGCGCCAGGCTGCACCCTCCGGGAAACCCCGCCGTGCTTGGCGGGGTTTTTTGCTTGAGTTGGCAGCCCCTTGTTTTGGCAAGGTTGGAAGGCCCAGACGTTCTGGAAACTTGTTATGCGACATAAACGCAATATCCCCAACCGCAGCTTTCGGGTGGCGGACCAGATCCAGCGCGATGTGGCTGAGCTCGTGCGCGACTTGAAAGATCCGCGCATTGGCATGGCCACCATCAATGCGGTCGAAGTCACGCCGGACTATGCCCACGCGACGGTGTTTTTCTCCTTGCTGATCGGTGATCCCATCGAGTCAGAGACTGCCCTGAATGAGGCGGCGGGCTTTGTGCGCAACGGCTTGTTCAAGCGCTTGGCCATTCACACCGTGCCCACTCTGCATTTCAAGTTCGACAAAACCATTGAACGCGCTGCTGACCTCAGCGCCTTGATCCACAAAGCCAACGCGACCCGCGCCAAGGACTGAGTTCATGGTCGTGCAGCGTCCGGACCCGAACGCTGCCCCTGAACTGGCCTTGTCTTGCTGTGCTCCCATCGTTCATGAAGCCCAACACGTCCCATCGTCCCAGAGTGCCCCGCCGCGCGGTGCACGGCGTGCTGCTGCTCGATAAACCGGTGGGCTTGTCCAGCAACGACGCGCTTCAAAAGGTCAAACGGCTGTTTCGTGCCGAGAAAGCGGGCCACACCGGCACGCTGGACCCCATGGCCTCCGGCCTGCTGCCGCTGTGCTTTGGTGCCGCCACCAAGTTCTCTCAGGTGAGCTTGGATGCCGACAAGGCCTATGTCGCCACCGTCCAACTCGGCCAGCGCCGGGTGGGCGGCGACATGGAAGGTGATGTCATTGACGAGCGGCCTGTGCGCGCCGCGGCCGAAGACATCGAAGCGGCATGCCTGCGCTTTGTGGGGCCGATCTCCCAAGTGCCGCCCATGCACTCGGCCCTGAAGAAGGACGGCAAGCCGTTGTACGAATACGCCAGGCAAGGTTTAGAGGTGGAGCGTGCCGCGCGTCAAGTGACCATTCACGAGATTGCCATCAACAGCTGGCAAGCTGAGGCGAATGTGTTGAGTCTGACTGTTCGCTGCAGCAAGGGCACTTACATCCGCACGCTGGCTGAAGACCTGGGTGAAGCCCTGGGCTGCGGGGCGCACTTGGCGGGCTTGCGCCGCATTGGCAGCGGGCCTTTGACCGTTGCAGAGGCCGTCACGCTTGAGACCCTGGCCGATTGGACCGAAGAACAACGCGATGCCCACCTGAGGCCACCGGATGCGCTGGTGGCCGATTGGCCGGCCGTTCGCCTGGCCGCCGAAGAGGCGGGACGATTCATTTCTGGTTTGCGCCGCCGCGTGGCGCAGCCGGATGCGCCGGCCGTGCGCGTTTACGGCCCCGAACCCACTGCCTTTTTGGGCAGTGCTCACATCACTGCCGGCGAGTTGATCGCCGATCGCCTGCTCAGTCCGACTGAGGTCCAGGCGCTGCTGACCCTTTGATTTTTTCCTTCGAGAGCCGCTCATGAGCCGACAGATTCGCAACATCGCCATCATTGCCCACGTGGACCACGGCAAAACCACGCTGGTGGACCAACTGCTGCGCCAAAGCGGCACTTTCGCTGACCACGAGAAAGTCATCGACTGCGTGATGGACAGCAATGCCATCGAAAAAGAACGCGGCATCACCATCTTGGCCAAGAACTGCGCGGTGAGCTGGGAAGGCACCCACATCAACATCGTGGACACCCCGGGCCACGCGGACTTCGGTGGTGAAGTCGAGCGCGCCTTGTCCATGGTCGACGGCGTGGTCTTGCTGATTGACGCGCAAGAAGGCCCGATGCCGCAAACCCGCTTCGTGACCAAAAAGGCCTTGGCCTTGGGCCTGAAGCCCATCGTCGTGGTCAACAAGGTGGACAAGCCGGGTGCCAAGCCTGATGCCGTCATCAACGCCGCGTTCGATCTGTTCGACAAGCTCGGCGCCACCGACGAGCAGTTGGACTTCCCCGTTGTGTATGCCTCGGGCATCAACGGTTGGACCTCGCTGGAAGAGGGCGCTCCGGGTGAGAAGTGGGGCCCCGACATGTCCGCGCTGTTCAACACCGTGCTCAAGCATGTGCCGCCCAACGCGGGCGATGCTGATGCGCCGCTGCAGCTGCAAATCTCCTCGCTGGACTACTCCACCTTCGTGGGTCGCATCGGCGTGGGCCGCATCAGCACGGGCACCATCAAGCCGGCGATGGACGTGGTGGTGATGGAAGGGCCGGACGGCAAGGCCGTCAAGGGACGCATTAACCAAGTTCTGAAGTTCCATGGCCTGGATCGCGTGCAAGTCACCGAAGCCGGCCCGGGCGACATCGTGCTGATCAACGGCATTGAGGACATCGGCATTGGCGTGACCGTGACCGACCCGGCCAACCCACAGCCGCTGCCCATGCTGAAGGTGGACGAGCCCACCCTGACCATGAACTTCTGCGTGAACACCAGCCCGCTGGCCGGCCGTGAAGGCAAGTTCGTGACCAGCCGCCAAATCTGGGATCGCCTGCAAAAAGAGCTGCAGCACAACGTGGCCTTGCGCGTCAAAGAAACCGGGGAAGACGGCATTTTTGAAGTCTCTGGTCGGGGCGAATTGCACCTGACCATCTTGCTGGAAAACATGCGCCGCGAAGGCTATGAGCTGGCCGTCTCCAAGCCGCGCGTGGTGTTCCAAGAGATCAACGGCGAGAAGTGCGAGCCGATTGAAATGGTCACGGCTGACGTGGAAGAAACCCACCAAGGCGGCGTGATGCAAGCTCTGGGTGAGCGCAAGGGCGAACTGGTGAACATGGAGCCGGACGGCCGTGGCCGCGTGCGCCTGGAGTACCGCATCCCTGCGCGGGGCCTGATTGGCTTCTCCAATGAGTTCTTGAACCTGACCCGCGGCTCGGGCCTGATCAGCAACATTTTTGACGGCTATGAGCCTTACAAGGGCGAGATCGCCAGCCGCAAGAACGGCGTGCTGATCAGCATGGACGCTGGCGAAATCTTCACCTACGCGCTGGGCAAGTTGGACGACCGGGGTCGCATGTTCGTGAAGGCTGGCGACCCGGTGTACGAAGGCATGATCGTCGGTATTCACAGCCGTGACAACGACCTGGTCGTCAACGCGACCCGCACCAAGCAGCTGACCAACTTCCGCGTCTCGGGCAAGGAAGACGCCGTCAAGATCACGCCGCCCATTGACCTGACCTTGGAGTACGGTGTCGAGTTCATCGAGGACGACGAATTGGTCGAGATCACACCGAAGTCGGTGCGTCTGCGCAAGCGCCACCTCTCCGAGCATGACCGTAAGCGCGCTTCGCGCGCCGAAGGCTGATCGCCGCTTGGTGATCCTTTCAAAGCGGCCCACCAGGGTCGCTTTTTCTTGGTCGATACGCTTTCTGAGGCTGAAGTCGTGAGTCATGCCCGCGCCACACTCACCATGTTGCTGGTGACCTTTCTCTGGAGCATCGCCGGGGTGGTCACACGCCATCTGGAGGCCGCAGCGGCATTTGAGGTGACCTTCTGGCGCAGCGCCAGCAATGCCGTCGCGCTGGTGTTCCTGCTGGCTTGGCTGCAGGGCCCGGGGGCGCTGTGGCGCGGCTTGCGGCGCGGCGGGGCGGTGCTGTGGGCTTCCGGCCTGTGCTGGACGGTCATGTTCACTGCCTTCATGGTGGCGCTGACCATGACCACGGTGGCTCACGTGCTCATCACCATGGCCTTGGCCCCTTTGTTCACCGCCTTGATGGCCCGTGGCTGGCTGGAGCAGCGTTTGCCCGCACGCACCTGGTGGGCGATTGGCATTGCCGGCTTAGGCATCACCGGCATGTTTGCCAACGAGGTCTTGAATGGCCGTGCGCAAGACCTGTGGGGCATGGCGGTGGCCTTGACGGTGCCGGTGGCCGGCGCAGCGATGTGGACCTTGCTGCAGCACCACGCTGGGCCGAGGCCTGCAGAGCAGGGCGGTGATGCGCCCGCCGACATGAGCACGGCGATTTTGCTGGGTGCGGTGGCCTCTGCGCTATTGACGCTGCCACTGGCCTGGCCGCTCAAGGCCTCCGCTCACGACATTGGCCTGCTGGCTTTTCTGGGCGTGGCCCAACTGGCCATCCCTTGTGTCTTGGCCGTCAAGGCGGGCAAGGTGCTGAAGGCCCCTGAGGCCGCTTTGCTGGGTTTGCTGGAGGTCATCATGGGTGTGGCCTGGACCTGGCTGGGCGCCAGCGAGGCCCCCAGCCTGCCGGTCTTGTTGGGGGGCGCACTGGTCTTGCTGGCCTTGGCCAGCAATGAGGTGTTGGCCCTGCGTTCTGGGCGCTGAAGTGCTGATGGAGCGGTGCAGGCGCTCTACACTGAGCGCTTCATAGGCTTCGTTTCAGATCATGACGATTTCTTCTTTGACGCCCGGACTGTGCTCACAAGGTGCAGTATGGGTTGAGCAAACCGGGCCGGTGGGCGTGCTGACGCTCAACCGCCCACAGGCTTTGAACGCTTTGTCGCTGGACATGATCCGCGACATCACGGCCGCCTTGAGCCACTGGCAGGCCTGCCCGAACACCGGGGTCGTGGTCTTGCAAGCGGCCTCTAGGCCCGGAAAGGCCCCCGCCTTTTGCGCGGGCGGTGACATCCGCTTCTTTCACCAAGCGGCCCTGGCCGGAGACCCGCGGCTGGAGGACTTCTTCACCGAGGAATACGCGCTCAATCACCTGATCCATGGCTATGCCAAGCCGCTGGTCGCGCTGATGGACGGCATATGCATGGGCGGGGGCATGGGCATCAGCCAAGGGGCCGCCCTTCGGGTCGTGACTTCGGCCAGCAAGCTGGCCATGCCGGAGACTCATATTGGGCTGTTCCCCGACGTCGGCGGCGGTTGGTTCTTGGCGCGCTGCCCCGGTGCGTTGGGAGAGTACCTGGCCTTGACCGGCCATGTGCTGCAGGGGGCTGAAGCCTTGGCGGCCACCTTGGCAGATGTGGAGCTGCCCGCTGACGCGCTGCCTCACGTGGCGACCGTGTTGGCGGAGGTCTCAGCGCCCCCCGGCACGGCTGCTTTTGGAGAGGCTGCGTTGCAGGCCGTGCGCAAGCTGGCATTGCCGCGTGCAGCGGCGCTGCTGGACAGCCACCGCGCCGCCATCGATCACCACTTCAGCCAGCCCGATGTGGCGGCCATCATCGCCTCTCTCAAGGCTGATGGCTCGGAATGGGCCCAAAAGACGGTGGAGGTTTTGAGCCATCGCTCGCCCTTGATGATGGCGGTGTCGCTGGAGCAAGTCAGGCGGGCTCGCCAGATGAGCCTGGCCGACGACCTGCGCATGGAGCGCGACATGGTGCGGCATTGCTTCCACCTGAGGCCGGGCGCCGCCAGCGAGACGGTGGAGGGCATTCGTGCCTTGGCGGTCGACAAAGACCACGCCCCGCGCTGGAACCCGGCGAGCTTGGCCGAGGTGACCCCCGAGATGGTGCAGGCCTTCTTCCAGAGCCCGTGGCCTGCCTGGGCGCATCCGCTGCGGCATTTGGTTTAGGGCTATGCCCCCAGAGAAGGGGGGAGGTGGGCGCTTAAGATGAATGGGTGAGCCTCCAGCTTGCACTGTCTTCAAGAACGCATGCCCTCTCCACCCCAGTCGCCCCCTGCCAAGCCCGCTCAGCGGCGACCGCGCCGCCAGCCTTTGTCCGCTGCCTCCGCACCAGTCTCCACAGAGGCGCCCTCGGTCACCTCGCCCCCCGGCTGGTGGCAACTGGCCCTGGAGGCCAGGGCGCCCTGGGAGTTCGCAGCACTGCTGGCAGCCACGCCTTGGCTGCGTCGCCTGCCTAAGGGCGACGGCCACCCGGTGATCGTGCTGCCTGGCTTGGGTGTGGCGGACTTCAGCACGGTGGCACTGCGTCAGTTTCTGTGCGACCAAGGCTATGACGCGCACCCTTGGCATCAGGGCTTCAACTTTGGGCCTCGCCAAGGGGTGTTGTCCGCCTGTCTAGACCAGTTGAAGGCCTTGCACTACGCCAGTGGTCAGGCCGTCAGCTTGGTAGGCTGGAGCTTGGGCGGCATTTACGCCCGTGAACTCGCCAAGGAGGCGCCGGACCATGTGCGATGTGTGGTGACCCTGGGCTCACCGTTCACCGGCCATCCGCAGGGTACGAATGCCTGGAGACTGTTTGAGTGGGTCAGCGGCTTGGATGCCCACGACGAGGACATGCTGGCCCAGATTCGCGGCACGCCGCCCGTGCCCACCACCAGCATCTATTCGCGGACGGACGGCGTGGTGGCTTGGCCGTGCAGCCTGAACCCCGAAGGCCCGCAGACCGAGAACATTGAAGTACCAGCCAGCCACATCGGCATGGTGCTGAACCCGCTGTCTTTGTATGCGGTGGCCGACCGCCTGGCGCAGCCGCCCGGAGCCTGGCAGCCCTTTGAGATCACCCCCGCGCGGCGTTGGTTCTTCAAACGAGGCGCCCCGCGATAATGCGCGGGTGACTGAACCGATTTCCCCTTCGCCCTGGCGCCTGAGTGTGGCGCCCATGCTGGACTGGACCGACAAGCATTGCCGGACCTTCCACCGCAAGATCACCCGCCATACCCGGCTCTACACCGAGATGGTGAACAGTGGCGCGATCCTGCACGGCGACCAAGAGCGCCATTTGGCCTTCAATGCGGACGAGCACCCGGTGGCGCTGCAATTGGGCGGCAGCGACCCGGCGGACTTGGGCGCCTGCGCCAGAGTGGCCGAACGCTTTGGCTATGACGAGGTCAACCTGAACTGCGGCTGCCCCTCAGAGCGAGTGCAAAAAGGTGCGTTTGGCGCCTGCCTGATGGCCGAGGCGCCCCTGGTGGCGGATGGCGTGAAGGCCATGCGCGATGCTTGCAGCTTGCCGGTGACCGTGAAGCACCGCATCGGCATCGACCGCATCGAGCGCTATGAGTTTGTGCGCGACTTTGTGGGCACGGTGGCCGACGCCGGCTGCGAGGTGTTCATCGTCCATGCCCGCAACGCCTGGCTGCAGGGCTTGAGCCCCAAAGAGAACCGCGACATCCCGCCGCTGCGCTATGAGCTGGTGTATCAACTCAAGCGCGAGTTCCCGCACCTCACCATCGTCATCAATGGCGGCATCAAAACCAATGCCGAGATCGAGACCCACTTGCAGCATGTGGACGGTGTGATGGTGGGACGCGAGGCCTATCACAACCCTTGGCTGATGCACGATTGGGACCAGCGCTTCTGGGGTGAGACGGAGCCCAGCGCCCTGACGCGCGAGGCCGTGGAGGCCGAGATGGTGGCTTACATGGCCCAGCAGATGCAAACCGCTGCCGTGCCCTGGGCGCATATGGCGCGCCACATGCTGGGGCTGCGCCATGGGCTCGCGGGCGCGCGCCGCTGGCGCCAAGTTTGGAGCGACCACAAACTCAAGGCTTTGAGCCCGCTGGAAGTCAGCCGCCTTGCGGCCCAAGCTCAGTAGGTGAGGCGGTCCGGGCGAATGTCGCGCAAGATGGTGGTCGCGATTTCCTCGATGGATTTGTGCGTGGATGAGAGCCAATCGATCTGGTGGCGCTTCATCATGGTTTCGGCCTCAGCCACTTCATAGCGGCAGTTTTCAAACGCGGCATACTTGCTGCCAGGGCGGCGCTCATTACGGATCTGGCTCAGCCGGTCCGGGTCGATCGTCAGCCCAAAGCATTTTTTCTTGTGAGGCGCCAAGGCTGATGGCAACTGGCCCCGCTCGAAGTCTTCAGGGATCAGCGGATAGTTGGCGGCCTTGATGCCATGCTGCATGGCCAAGTACAGCGACGTGGGCGTCTTGCCACAGCGGCTGACGCCGACCAAGATCACATCGGCAGCTTCCAGGTTTCGGGCCGACTGGCCGTCATCATGGGCCAAGGAAAAGTTGATGGCCTCGATGCGTTCGTTGTATTCCTGGCTTTTGGCCGCATCCGAGAAGCGTCCGACCCGGTGGTTGGACTTGATGCCAAACTCGACCTCGAGTGGCTCCACAAATGCGCCGAACATGTCCATCATCAGGCATTGGCACTCGGCGCTGGTCAGGATGTCGCGCACGTCGTCGCGGGCCAAGGTGATGAAGACCACGGGCTTGACACCTTCGGCGGCGGCCGTGGCATTGATCTCACCTTGCACGGTGAGTGCCTTCTCCACCGTGTCGATGAAGGGCCGGCGAATGTGCCGACGCTTGCCTGGAAACTGGGCCAGGATGGAGTTGCCAAAGGTCTCGGCAGTGATGCCGGTGCCGTCAGAGATAAAGAACACGGTGCGATTGGGCATAGCGATCCAGTTTCAGCGAAGTTTCAGTGATGATAGGCAATCCGTCCGTAGAATCCGGGTCAATTCGCATCCTTTAGCGTCGGTCCGGCACGAAAGTGCTGGTGGCGACCCCGGTGCACCCGCTTTCCCGCTGCCTCCAACAACAGCAACCCAGTGCGGCGGCTAGGCTGTGCCCGGCCAGACTCCAGGATGGCGACAAAGTTTTTTTGTCATCAAGGAGCTTTCTATGTCCCACACAGCAACGGCGACCGCCCTGGTCGCACCGTTCGAACAACTGCGCATGACTGACGTCGAGGTGGTTGGCGGTAAAAACGCCAGCCTCGGCGAGATGATCAGCCAACTGGCCGCTACTGGCGTGCGGGTGCCCGGTGGCTTTGCCACCACGGCCCATGCCTTCCGCGAGTTTTTGAAGCACGGCGGATTGACTGAAAAGATCAATGCCCGCTTGGCCGCCCTCAACACTGACGATGTGCGCGCCCTGGCGGAGGCCGGCGCCGAGATCCGCCAATGGGTGGTGGATGCACCATTTCCGGCAGATTTCGAGGCTGCCGTGCGCGCCGAGTTTGCCCGCGTCAGTGGCGATACGCCCAACATCACCTGGGCCGTGCGGTCCTCGGCCACGGCCGAAGACTTGCCCGATGCTTCGTTTGCGGGCCAGCAAGAAACCTTCTTGAATGTGCAAGGCATCGACGATGTGCTGCACAAGATGAAAGAAGTGTTTGCCTCGCTCTACAACGATCGCGCCATCAGCTACCGCGTGCACAAGGGCTTTGCCCACGCCGATGTGGCGCTGTCGGCGGGTGTTCAGCGCATGGTGCGCTCCGACGTTGGCGCGGCGGGTGTGATGTTCACCATCGACACCGAGTCGGGCTTCAAGGACGTGGTCTTCATCACCTCCAGCTACGGCCTGGGCGAGACCGTGGTGCAAGGTGCTGTCAACCCTGACGAGTTCTATGTGCACAAGCCCATGCTCGAAGCAGGCAAGCAAGCGCTGATCCGTCGCTCGCTGGGCTCCAAGCTGATTCGCATGGAGTTTGCGTCGCCCGAAGAGAAGGCCGAGTCCGGCAAGCTGGTGCGCACGGTGGACACGCCGCCTGAGCTGCGCAACCGCTACTCGCTGAACGATGCCGATGTCACCGAGCTGGCCCGCTATGCCTTGATCATCGAGAAGCATTACGGCCGCCCGATGGACATCGAGTGGGGCAAGGACGGTGTGGACGGCAAGCTCTACATCCTGCAAGCCCGGCCCGAGACCGTGCGCAGCCAAGCGGCAGGTCAGGTCGAGCTGCGTTACAAGCTCAAGGGCCAAGGCACGCTGCTGACCGAAGGCCGTGCCATCGGCCAAAAGATCGGCACTGGCCCCGTGCGCCTGGTCACCTCCATCGCTGAGATGGAGCGTGTGCAGCCCGGCGATGTGCTGGTCACCGACATGACCGACCCCAACTGGGAGCCGGTGATGAAGCGCGCCAGCGCCATCGTCACCAACCGCGGGGGTCGCACCTGCCACGCCGCCATCATCGCGCGCGAGCTGGGCATTCCGGCCGTGGTGGGCTGTGGCGACGCCACCGAGCACCTGACCGACGGCGCTCTGGTGACCGTGGCTTGCTCTGAGGGCGACACCGGCTACGTCTTCGACGGCCTGCTGGAGACCGAAGTGACCGAGGTCAACCAAGGCGAGCTGCCTTACTGCCCGGTCAAGATCATGATGAACGTGGGCAACCCCCAACTGGCCTTCAACTTCTCGCAAATGCCCAATTCCGGCATTGGCCTGGCCCGCTTGGAGTTCATCATCAACAACAACATCGGCGTCCACCCCAAGGCCATCTTGGACTACCCGAATGTGGATCCTGACCTGAAGAAGGCGGTCGAGTCGGTGGCCCGGGGCCATGCCAGCCCGCGCGCGTTCTATGTCGACAAGCTCGCCGAAGGGGTGGCCACCATCGCCGCAGCCTTCTGGCCCAAGCCGGTCATCGTGCGCTTGTCGGATTTCAAGTCCAACGAGTACAAAAAGCTCATCGGCGGCAGCCGCTATGAGCCCGATGAAGAAAACCCCATGCTGGGCTTCCGTGGGGCTTCGCGTTACATCAGCGGCGAGTTCTCTGACGCTTTTGGCATGGAGTGCGAGGCGCTCAAGCGCGTGCGCAACGACATGGGCCTGACCAACGTCGAGATCATGGTGCCGTTCGTTCGCACGGTCAGCCAAGCCCAGCGCGTTGAGCAGTTGCTGGCCGGGCGTGGCCTGAAGCGCGGCCAAGACGGCCTGCGCCTGATCATGATGTGCGAAGTGCCGAGCAACGCCATCTTGGCCGATCAGTTTCTGGAGTACTTCGATGGCATGTCCATCGGCTCCAATGACCTGACCCAGCTGACCCTGGGCCTGGACCGCGACTCGGGCCTGGAGCAGTTGGCCGACGACTTCGACGAGCGTGACCCGGCGGTCAAGGCGCTGATCTCCCGCGCCATCGCAGCCTGCCGTGCGACGGGTAAGTACGTGGGCATCTGCGGCCAAGGCCCCAGTGACCATCCCGACTTTGCGGATTGGCTGGCGGCCGAGGGCATTGTGTCCATCTCGCTGAACCCGGACTCGGTGATCGAGACCTGGAAGCGCTTGGCGGAACGACGCTAAGCAGTTCCAAAGCCTTCTGCTATACTAGAGGGCTTTCCCCCTTGCTGTACCGGTCAGTCGACGCGACCGGGCGGCTTCCCTTTTGGGCACATTTTGAAGTGCCTAAGGAATTCACAAGGAGACTTCATGCGTCACTATGAGATCGTTCTGCTGATCCATCCGGATCAAAGCGAACAGGTTCCAGCCATGCTGGAGCGTTACAAGACCCTGGTGATCAACGGCGGCGGCAAGGTCCATCGCGTTGAAGACTGGGGCCGTCGTCAACTGGCCTATCTGATCCAGAAGCTCGCCAAGGCGCACTACCTGTGCCTGAACATCGAGTGCTCTAAGGAAGTGCTGGCTGAGTTGGAAACCGGCTTCCGCTTCAATGACGCCGTGCTGCGTCATCTGACTGTCAAGCTCGAAAAGGCCGAGACCGGTCCTTCGGTCATGATGAAGTCGGTTGAGAAGGACGAGGCCCGCAAGGCCGCGGCCGCCACTCAAGAAGCTGCCTGACGAATCCAGTGAGTCTTCAAGCCACGCTGTTGCGGCCCCATTGAACGATTTATGAACCGATGGGTTCTTGCCGCAGAAGTGATTGAACGTAGCGCGATGCGCTACACCCCTGCCGGAGTCCCGGCCTTGGACCTCAAGCTGAAAGCTGAGTCCACGGTGATGGAAGACGGTCAGCCCCGCAAAGTCTCTTTGGAGGTCAAAGCGGTGGCGATTGGGGAGATCACCCGCAGTGTGAATGCGCTGGTGTTGGGAGAGCCGGTTCAATGCGCCGGATTCCTCACCACCTCACGCAATGGCAAAGGTCTGGTGTATCACCTGACTGAGCTGGCTTGATGAACTGCTGAGCTGTTCAACATCTGGATAGACATTTACAGAGGTCACTCGTATGCCCCCGCCAAAGTCAAGATTTTCCAAGGACCGTCGTCCTAAGCGCAACCAGCAATCGCTGTTGTTCCGCCGCAAGAAGTTCTGCCGCTTCACTGTCACTGGTGTCGAATCCATCGACTACAAGGACGTGGACCTGCTGCGTGACTTCATCGGTGAAAACGGCAAGATCACGCCGGCTCGCCTGACCGGCACGCGCGCCTTCTTCCAACGTCAGCTGACCACCGCCATCAAGCGCTCGCGCTACCTGGCGATGCTGCCGTACTCCGATCAACACAAGGTCTGAGGAGCTTCACACCATGCAAATCATTCTGCTGGAAAAAGTGGCCAACCTCGGCAACCTCGGTGATGTTGTCAAGGTCAAGGACGGCTACGCCCGTAACTTCCTGATTCCGACCAAGCGCGCTCGTCGTGCCACGGAAGTCGCGATCAAGGAATTCGAAGCACGTCGCGCTGAGTTGGAGCGTCTGGCCGCTGAAAAGCTGGCCGCTGCTCAAGCCGTGGGCGAGAAGCTGGGCGGCTATGGCGTCACCATCAGCCAGAAGGCTGGCGTGGACGGCCGTCTGTTCGGCTCGGTCACCAACCACGACATCGCTGAAGCGCTGGTCAAGGCTGGTTTCCAAATCGCCAAGGCTCAAGTGCGTATGCCCAACGGCCCCCTGAAGGCTGTGGGCGAGTACACCGTTCAAGTCGCTGCACACACCGATGTGGTGGTGGACGTGAACGTCAAGGTGGTTGGCGACGCCGACTGAGTCTCGCCTCGCGGGTCTTCACCCGCGGCTGACACCTCCGAAAGGGCTGGTCTTGGACCGGCCCTTTTTTCATTTCCGCCCCTGCTTTGTTGGGCTGAGCTTTGCACAGACTTCCCCAAGGATTTCCACAGCCTTGTCCACAAGCGCTGGGGCAGGGCCCACGTATCATTCCTTCATGACCACGATTTTTGATTCCCACGACCCGCGCACCGGCCCCAAAGACGAGGAGGTGGCGCGCCTGCGGGTACCGCCGCACTCCATCGAGGCCGAGCAAAGTGTCTTGGGCGGCCTGCTGCTGGACAACGGCGCGTGGGATAGGGCGTCTGATGTTTTGAGTGAGGGCGACTTCTATCGCTTCGAGCACAAGCTGATCTTCAGCGCGATCGGCAGCATGATCAATGCCTCCAAACCGGCCGACGTGATCACCGTGTTTGAGCAACTGCAGACCTTGGGTAAGGCTGAGGAGTGCGGGGGGCTGGCTTACTTGAATGCGCTGGCACAGAGCGTACCCAGTGCCGCTAATTTACGCCGTTACGCCGAGATCGTGCGAGAGCGCGCCATTCTGCGCAAGCTGATCACCGCCAGCGACGAGATCGCGACCCAGGCCTTCAACCCACAGGGCCGGCAAGTCGCGCAGATCCTGGACGAGGCCGAAGGCAAGATCTTCAAGATTGGCGAAGAAGGCCAGCGCACCAAGCAAGGCTTCCAGAGCATGGACACCTTGGTGATGCAGTTGATCGACCGCGTGACCGAGTTGGCTGAGAACGGTGCCGAAGACGTGACCGGCGTGCGCACGGGCTTTTACGACCTCGACAAGATGACCGCCGGCCTGCAAGGCGGCGACCTCATCATCTTGGCGGCTCGGCCGTCCATGGGCAAGACAGCTTTTGCGCTCAATATTGCCGAGAACGTGGCCGTGGCCGAAGGCTTGCCTGTGGTGGTGTTCTCGATGGAAATGGGCGCCTCACAATTGGCTCTGCGTATGGTGGGTTCGCTGGGTCGGATTGACCAATCGGGCTTGCGCACGGGCCGCTTGAAGGATGACGACTGGGGCCGCTTGACCGAGGCCGTGGACAAGCTCTCCAAGGCCTCCGTCTTCATTGACGAGACGCCCGCTCTGAACCCTGCTGAGTTGCGCGCCCGAGCCCGCCGCCAAGCCCGCCAGTGCGGCAAGCTGGGCCTGATCGTGATTGACTACCTGCAGCTGATGAGCGGCTCGGGCAGCAGCGCCGGTGAAAACCGCGCGACCGAGATTTCTGAAATCTCGCGGGGCCTGAAAGCCCTGGCCAAGGAATTGAACTGCCCGGTCATTGCACTCTCACAGTTGAACCGAAGCGTGGAAACCCGGCCCGACAAGCGGCCCATGATGAGTGACCTGCGCGAGTCTGGCGCCATTGAGCAGGACGCCGACGTCATCATGTTCATCTACCGCGATGACTACTACAACCGCGAGAACTCCAAGGTGCCAGGCACCGCCGAGATCATCATCGGCAAGCAGCGTAACGGCCCTGTGGGCTCATTGCATCTGGCCTTCTTGAAGCCCTTGACCAAGTTTGACAACCTGGCACCGGGCACGCAGTTCGACGAGTATTGAGGCCACTGCTCAGCGCCTCAGCGTCAAGGGGGCTTGCATCGCAACGAATACTGTATAAAACTACAGTATGCCTGTTGTTCAAGCCCCTACCCGCGCACTCGGCGCCGCGCCGGATGCCGCCTCGCCCCTGGTGTTCATGCCCGGCCCGCAAGCTCGCAAGGGCAGGGGCACGACCTGGGCCTTACAACACCGCTTCAGCCAAGACGAGCGCCAAGTCTTTGACGATGGCTGGGGCGGCCTAGATCAACGGGCGCAGACTGAGACACTGCCGCCTCAAACTCGGATCATTGAAGAGCAGGTCAAGAGCATTCTGTCGGGCAATGATTCGCCCGACATCAGCTTTGACCTCTCGATCAACCCGTACCGAGGCTGTGAGCATGGTTGCATCTATTGCTATGCGCGGCCGACGCACAGCTATCTGAATCTCTCGCCTGGCTTGGACTTTGAGACGCGCATCATCGCCAAAGTCAATGCGGCCGAGCGGCTGCGAGAGGCCTTGTCCTCCCGGGGCTATGAACCTTTGGCCCTGAACATTGGCTCGGCGACGGACGCCTACCAACCGGCCGAACGCAAGTTGCGCATCACCCGCCAAGTCCTGGAAGTCTTGAGCGAGGCGCAGCACCCGTTTTCCATCATCACCAAATCAGCGGGCGTGGAGCGCGACATCGATGTGATCGCCCCCATGGCAGCGCGCCAGATGTCGGCGGTGTATGTCTCCATCACCACCTTGGACGATAGCCTCGCGCGAGTGCTGGAGCCTCGCGCGGCGTCGCCGAGGCGGCGCCTGGAGACGATTCGGCGGCTGGCCGAGGCGGGCATTCCGGTGGGGGTGAGTGTGTCTCCGGTGATCCCCTTTCTGAATGAGCCCGAGCTTGAACGCATCCTGGAGGCTGCTGCGGCAGCAGGGGCTCGGCGGGCCTTTTCCATCGTGCTCAGGCTGCCTTGGGAGGTCAACCCGCTGTTCCAGCAATGGCTGGAGCAGCATTTCCCCCAGCGAGCTGCCCGCATCATGGCGCGGGTGCGGGACATGCGGGGTGGCAAAGACAATGACGCGGCGTTCGGCGCTCGGATGACAGGGCAGGGGGTGTGGGCGGATCTACTGCGCCAGCGCTTCCACAAAGCGACGGCAAAGTTGGGGCTCAACACCGAACGCTTTGCCCTGGATTTCAGCCAGTTCAGGCCGCCCGCCAGAGCGCAACTGGGCCAGTGCGGTGGTGTTCAGCGGAGTCTGTTCTGAATGAACTCAAGCCAAACCCAGCTCAAACCGTGCTCCGCCTTCGGGCCTGCGCGCCAAGGTGGCGAAGCCGCGTCGCCCCTTGAGGTCGTGGGCCGTGGCCACAGCTTGGCACAGCGCGGTGCCCAATCCGGTGGACTGCGGGTCGTCCCGGTCGGGCGGCTGTGGGCCGGGCCCGTCGTCGTCGATCACGAACACCAGCATGCCGTCACGGCCGTGGGCGGAGAGGCGGATGGCACTGCGGGCATAGCGCTGTGCGTTGTGCAGCGCGGCCTCTAATGCCAGGCGCACCAGACGTCGGTCGAAGTACCAGTAAGGGGGGGCTTGGTCGGCCTCGCCAGCCTGCAGTGTTAAGGGTGCCAGCAGCGGGCCTTGCTCTTTGCAGATGAGGCGGATCAGGTCCTGGGGTGACTCGTCGGCGCTATGAGCCCGCATGGTGCCATCCACGCCGTAAAGGGCGAGAAACTGGACAAAGCGCTGCCGTAACTCCACACAGTGCTTGTAAGTCGCGCCGCCCACGGCTTCGCCATGGGTGTGTTGCAGCGCCAGCAATTCCGCTTCCAGAGCGCCCAAGCCGTTTTTCAGGTCATGGACGATCAGCGCTGCCAGCGCGGGACCCATGTCAGGCGGTGGCCGGTGCGGCCAGGGTGCTGAGGGTTTCGCGGTAGTAGCGCTGCATCTGGGTGACGCGGTCGTTGGCCGGCAGCAGCTTTTCTAATCGCGTCAGGTAGAGGCGCACACGCTCAACCACCGTGTCATTGAGCTCACGCTTCAAGCGCAGCGACAAGCAGTTCATCTGCGCCGCTTGCAAGAGCACACCGGTGTTCTCCGGGTATTCACGCAGCGCGGCCTCAATGGCTTCAAGGGCTTCATCAATCTTGCTGTCACGGAACAGCTTCTTGGCATCCGTCACGCGCTTTTGCAGGCCAGCCGCAGCGGCCTCAATCACTTGCTGGATCTTGTCGTCATGGCCGGTGTCCCGAAGGGCATTGCCGATCATCTGTTTGACGCGTGTGTTTTCATGGTCTGCGCTGATGGCGCGCTCCATCAGTTTCAGGCCTTCAGCTTCGTTGCCGCTCATCAACTCGGCTTTGGCCAAAGCCACGGTGCCAAAGTCAGCTTTGGCCTTGCGCAGCGTTTCGCGGGCCTTGACCAAGAGCTTGGCGGCTGCTTCTGGCTGCCCCGACTTCACATGCGCCTGAACCTTGATGGCCAGCGAGACGCTTTCATACTGAGGATCGTGCTTGGGCTTGGTGTTCACGTCGTCCAAGATGGCGACTGCACCCGCCGCATCGCCGGTATCCACCAGCGTTTGGGCCAGCAACAGCGTGTCCTGTGAGGATGCCGTCATCGAGCCGCGAGTGGCTTTGGCCACTTTTTGCAGGCATTCCTTGGCCGTTGCCAAGTCCCCGTTGCGGTAGGCTGCTTCGCCCACCAGTCGCTGACGCCGGCTGGAGGGCACCACCGTCGCTGCATCTTTCAGGGCCCACAGGGCGCCGTCGGCGTCGCCTTGGGCTTCCAGCGATTCGGCAATCACGTCGTAGGCGGCGACGTTCTTCTCGCCTTCCGGGGAAGCAATGATGTCCGAGGCCAGTTGGCGAGCTTCATCAAACTGACCGCCAGCCTTGTGGGCGCGGGCCAAGCCCAACTGGGCCCAAACCAAGTTCGGACGCTCGTCTAAGGCAGTTCGATAGACCGCTTTGGCGTCTTCATGGCGGCCGAGTTGCAGCAGGGTCTGTCCTTTGATCTGCAGGACCGACATGGTCCAGCGGTCTTTCTTGGCCAGCAGCTTGTCGCACTCGCTCACCGCGCCGACGAGATCGTCCTTGGCCAAACGCTGATTGACGGCCAAGAGGGCCTGGCGTTTCTCCAGGGCAGCCTTCAGACGATCCTCGATGTCGCTCGCGGTGATGGGCTTGAGGAGATAGGCATCGGGGCGATGCTCGGTGGCCGACGCGACAGATGCATAGCCGCTCTCCGCCGTGATCATGAAGAACAGGCAGTCTGCCGGCAGCAGGCCCTTGTCCCGCATATGCTCGAACATCTGCTGCCCATCTGTCTTGTTGTTCAGGTTGAAATCGCACAACACCAAGTTGGGGGCTTTGGCGCGGATCAGGCGCAAGGCATCTTCGGCATTTGAGGCTTGCTCCACCTTGGTGATACCCAGCATGGTCAACTGCCCACGCAAGGTGGTCTGCTGCACGGCCATGTCGTCAATGATCAAAGCTTGCAGATGGGAATAGGGCGTTTGGATCGTAGCCATTGCGATATGTTCTCCGGCATGCGCCTCGCCCTCAAGGATTAAGGGCTCAGGGCACTCCAGACGGGTCATACGGCACCCGAGAGGAGCATGATCGTTGCTTTCGGCATGTGTTGAAAAGACTTGAGTCAGGCAGGGTCTTACGCGCTGCAAACTCGCCCAAGACGCAACAAACCCACCGCTGAGGGTGGGTTTGAAGGGTTTTGGCAGACCAGATTACTTGAACAGGTCCTTGACCCGATCGGTCCAGCTCTTGGCGGTGGGGGAATGCTTGTCGCCTCCCTTTTTGAGTGATTCATCCAGCTCTTTGAGCAGCTTGCGCTGGTGCTCGGTGAGCTTGATGGGGATCTCGATCGTCACATGGCAATACAGGTCCCCGGGGTAGGACGAGCGGATGCCCTTGATACCCTTGCCCCGTAGGCGGAAGGTTTTGCCATGCTGGGTGCCTTCGGGGAGTTCGATCTCCACCTTGCCGGCCAGCGTCGGCACTTCAATGGTGCCACCCAGCGAGGCGGTGACCACCGAGATGGGCACGGTGCAGTGCAGATCGTCACCATCACGCTCGAAGATATCGTGCTGCTTGATGCGGATCTCAATATAGAGGTCGCCAGCAGGCCCGCCATTCGTGCCCGGCTCGCCATTGCCCGCCGAGCGAATGCGCATGCCTTCGTTGATACCGGCCGGGATTTTGACTTCCAGCGTCTTCTGCTTTTTGATGCGGCCCGCGCCATTGCAACTGGTGCAGGGCTCGGGAATGATCTTGCCGGTGCCTTGGCAGTGCGGGCAGGTCTGCTGCACACTGAAAAAGCCTTGGCGCATGTGCACGGTGCCTGAGCCATTGCAGGTGGTGCAGGTCTTGGCCTTGGTGCCGGGCTTGGCGCCTGTGCCGCCGCAGGTGTCGCAGTTCTCCCAACTGGGGATGCGAATCTGCGTGTCTTTGCCATTGGCCGCTTCTTCCAGCGTGATCTCCATGGCATAGCTCAGGTCGTTGCCCCGATAGACCTGCTGGCCACCGCCGCCGCGCCTGCCGCCGCCACCAAAGATATCGCCAAAGATGTCCCCAAAGGCATCGGCAAAGCCGCCCATGCCCTCGCCACCCCGGAAGCCCCCGGCGTTGGGGTCGACCCCGGCATGGCCATGTTGGTCATAAGCGGCACGCTTTTGGGCATCCGAGAGCATCTCGTAGGCCTCTTTGGCCTCCTTGAACTTCTCTTCGGCCGCCTTGGCACCGTCACCCTGGTTTCGGTCAGGGTGGTACTTCATCGCCAGCTTGCGATAAGACTTTTTGATCTCTTCTTCCGAGGCGTTTTTGGGCACCCCGAGTACGTCGTAATAGTCGCGCTTTGGCATGAAAGCTCACTCGCTGAGTAGTTGCTCCAAACCCGGAAAACGGGGCTTGGGGAAGCGAAATCGCCGCGTTGAGGCGGGGAGCAGTCAAGACTGCTTCGCATCGAACGCGGCGTTCAATCAAGAAGGTCTCTCAACCCTCTTGAAGGCCTGCATCACTTCTTGACTTCCTTGAAGTCGGCGTCGACAACGTTGTCGTCATCCGGCTTGGCATTGGCTTCCGCGCCCGGCTGAGCACCCGCCGCAGCGCCGGCTGCCGCCTGAGCCGCTTGCTGCTCGGCATAGACCTTCTCGCCCAGCTTCTGGCTGGCCGTCATCAGGGCTTCGGTCTTGGCGTCGATCACGGCCTTGTCTTCGCTGTTCAGGGCTTCTTCGGCCTCTTTGAGCGCGGCTTCGATCTTGGCCTTTTCGTCGGCGTCCAGCTTGTCGCCATGCTCGGTCATGCTCTTCTTGACCGAGTGGATCATGCCGTCGGCTTGGTTGCGGGCCTGCACCAATTCCAGCTTCTTCTTGTCCTCTGCCGCATTGGCTTCGGCGTCCTTCACCATCTTCTCGATCTCGGCTTCCGACAAGCCCGAGTTCGCCTTGATGGTGATCTTGTTTTCCTTGCCGGTAGCCTTGTCCTTGGCGCCGACGTGCAAGATGCCGTTGGCGTCAATGTCGAAGCTCACTTCGATCTGCGGCATGCCGCGCGGGGCGGGGGCAATGCCTTCCAGGTTGAACTCGCCCAGGCTCTTGTTGCCCGAGGCCATTTCACGCTCACCTTGATAAACCTTGATGGTCACGGCCGGCTGGTTGTCGTCGGCTGTCGAGAACACTTGGCTGAACTTGGTCGGGATGGTCGTGTTCTTCTTGATCATCTTGGTCATCACGCCGCCCAGGGTCTCAATGCCCAGAGACAGCGGGGTGACGTCCAGCAGCAGCACGTCCTTGCGGTCGCCGCCCAGCACCTGGCCTTGAATCGCCGCACCCACGGCCACGGCTTCGTCGGGGTTGACGTCCTTGCGCGGCTCCTTGCCGAAGAACTCCTTGACCTTCTCTTGGACCTTGGGCATGCGGGTCATGCCACCGACCAGGATCACGTCGTCAATGTCGCTGACCTTGACGCCCGCATCCTTGATGGCGGTGGAGCACGGGGCGATGGTGCGCTCGATCAGCTCTTCCACCAAGGCTTCGAGCTTGGCGCGGCTGAGCTTGATGTTCAGGTGCTTGGGGCCGGTGGCATCGGCCGTGATGTAAGGCAGGTTGACATCGGTGGCGGCCGACGAGGACAGCTCGATCTTGGCCTTCTCGGCGGCTTCCTTCAGACGCTGCAGAGCCAGCACGTCCTTGGTCAGGTCCACGCCTTGTTCTTTCTTGAACTCGGCAATGATGTAGTCAATGATGCGCTGGTCGAAGTCTTCACCGCCCAGGAAGGTGTCCCCGTTGGTGGACAACACCTCGAACTGCATTTCGCCGTCCACATCGGCGATTTCGATGATGGAGACGTCGAAAGTGCCGCCGCCCAGGTCATAAACAGCGATCTTGCGGTCACCCTTGCCGTGCTTGTCCAGGCCGAAGGCCAGGGCCGCCGCGGTGGGCTCATTGATGATGCGCTTGACGTCCAGGCCGGCAATGCGGCCAGCGTCCTTGGTGGCTTGGCGTTGTGCGTCGTTGAAGTAGGCGGGCACCGTGATCACGGCCTCGGTCACTTCTTCGCCCAGGTAGTCCTCGGCGGTCTTCTTCATCTTACGCAGCACTTCCGCGCTGATCTGGGGCGGGGCCAGCTTCTTGCCGCGCACTTCGATCCAGGCGTCGCCGTTGTCCGCCGCTGCAATGGTGTAGGGCATCAGGTCGATGTCCTTTTGCACTTCCTTCTCGGTGAACTTGCGGCCGATCAGGCGCTTGGCAGCGTAGACGGTGTTCTTGGGGTTGGTGACGGCTTGGCGCTTGGCCGAGGCGCCGACCAGGATTTCGCCGTCTTCTTGGTAGGCGATGATGGACGGCGTGGTGCGCGCGCCCTCAGCGTTCTCAATCACCTTGGTGGTGTTGCCTTCCATGATGGCCACGCACGAGTTGGTGGTGCCGAGGTCAATACCGATGATTTTTCCCATGATGTGTGCTCCGAGAGAGAAGTTCGTGTTGATTCGAATGTGGGGTGAATCCGCAGGGTTTCAAGGGGTTTTGGCCCCAAAAAGCGCAGGATTCAGGCCTTATTTGGGGGCGGCCACGGTGACCAAGGCCGGGCGCAGCACGCGGTCGGCGATCAAGTAACCCTTTTGCAGCACGGCCACGACGGTGTTGGCGTCTTGCTCGGCCGGGACCATGCTGATGGCTTGGTGCTGGTGCGGGTCAAAGCGAGTGGCCACGGGCGGGTTGATCTCCTGGACCTTGTTGCGCTCCAGCGCCTGGGCCAATTGGCGCAGGGTGGCATGCACGCCTTCCAACACCTTGTCGACAGGGGCGTCGGGCATGGCGATGGCGGCCTCGAGGCTGTCACGCACGGGCAACATGGCTTCGGCAAAGGACTCCACCGCGTACTTGCGAGCCTTGCTCACTTCTTCCTCAGAGCGGCGGCGGATGTTCTCGCCTTCTGCCTTGGCCCGCAGGTAGGCGTCGGACATCTCGGCCAAGCGGGCTTCCAGTTCCACCACACGTTGCTCGGGGCTGGCTTGCTGCGGCGCGGCGGCTTCAGGTGCGGCGGTGTGCTCGGCGGTCTCTGAGGTGTTCTGCTGGGCTGCGGGGTCGTTGGAAGTCATGGTGTCAGGGCAAGGGTTTGACAGGAATCCCAGGCAATTGGGGCCACTGCCCACAATTTCAAGAGGGGATTGGAGATTTTGTAGTTCGCGGCGGCAGGTGTGCCGCAGCGGGGGGCCTCAAGAGTCAGCCGAGGCGCTCCAGCGTTGCCATTGGGCCAGGTCGCGTCGGTCCCGTTTGGTGGGCCGGCCATGCTCAATGGCTTGGGCGGGCTCCACGCCTTGGCGACGTTGCTCTGTGGCCTGGGCCTGGCGGGCCAGGCTCTCGGCGGTTTCTTGATAGAGCTGGCGGGCGACGGGGGCTGGTCCGCGCAACTCGCTCAAACCCATCACTTGCACTTCGCGGGCGGGCTGGCCGGGCTCACGCAGGGTGATCAAGTCTCCTTCGCGCAAGTCGCGAGAGGCCTTGGCCGGCTGGCCATTGACATCCACGCGATGTTTGCCGATGGCCTCGACAGCCAGGCTGCGAGTCTTGAAAAATCGGGCGGCCCAGAGCCATTTATCGAGCCGAACCGGATGGGTCACAAGTTTTGGAGCGTCCACGTCGGGGATTGTCGCTCAGGTCTTGGCCAAGGGCAGACGCACCACGGCGTCCAAGCCTTGGATACGGCCCTGCACGTCGCGGTTGTTCAACTCAATCTGCCCGCCCAGCGAGAGCACGATGTCATGGCAGATGGCCAAGCCCAGCCCCGAGCCGCTGCGGCTGCTGCCGGCAGCAAAGGGCTGAAACAGCCGCGCGCGCTGCTCTGGCGGCAAGCCGGGGCCGCTGTCGGCAATGGTCAGGGCTGCGTGGCGTTGGTCGGCCACCAAGGTCACGCTCAGGCGCCCGCCTGGCGGGCAGTGCTTGATGGCGTTGTGCAGCAGGTTGCGAGTCAGCTCGCGCAAGGCCCATTCGTGGCTTTGGATAGGCGCAGCTTGGCTGTTGTTCAGTTCAAAGTCGAGCTCGCTCTCGGCAATCAGGGCCGACAGGTCCAGGGCCACATCGCGTGTGATGTCGGCCCAATCTTGCAGCGGCGCATCGCCTTGTTGCTTGAGCTGCTCCACTTTGGCCAGCGCCAGCATTTGATTGGCCAGTGTCGTGGCTCGGTCCACGGTTTGATTGATCTCGGCCAGCGCCAGCATGGGGTCGAGGTCGCCGCGTCGGGCCGACTGCACCTGGGCTTTGAGCACCGCCAGCGGCGTACGCAATTGGTGCGAGGTGTCTCGGACAAATCGCTTTTGGGTTTCTAGCAGGTCGCGCAGCCTGGACATCAGCTGATTGGTGGCAGCCACCAGCGGCTCGATCTCTTTGGGCGCGAGGGCGCTGTCCAGAGGCGTCAGATCGCCTTCCGCGCGTGAGCGCAGTGTTTGGCTCAAGGTTCGGACGGGCAGGGTGGCGCGGTGCACCACCCACACCACCACGCCCGCAATCAGCAGGATCAAAGCGGCTTGGCGCCAGAGCGTGCCCATCAGCAGGCTGCGGGCCAGGGTCTGGCGCAGCTCCAGGGTTTCGGCCACCTGCACCGTGGCCATGCCTTGGCCACCCTGCCACACCACAGGTTGCAGCAAGACGGCGACACGGACTCGGCTGCCTTGGTACTCATCGTCATAAAAGTCGACCAGCGCTGCATAAGGGCCCTTTTGGGGCAGGCTGCCGCGCCAGGGCTTGAGGTCTTCAAAGCCGGACACCATCTCACCCTGAAAGCCATTGACTCGGTAATACAAGCGACTGCGGTTGTCGGCCTCAAAGGGCTCCAGCGCGGAGTACAGCAGTTCGGAGTTCAAGGTCACGACACCCTTCACCTCACGCGTCTCCAGTTGGTCACCGATGGACTTAGCGGTGGCCAGCAAGGTGCGGTCATAAGCGGTGTCAGCCGCGCGCAGGGCTTGCTCGTAAAGGGCGGCGGTGTTCACCACAATCACCACCAACACGGGCAATAAGATGCCCACCATCAAGCGGTCCCTCAGCGACAGGCGCTGCCAAAGCTTGGCCAAGCTCATGCGTTGGCTCGCAGCAGATAGCCCAGGCCGCGCAGTGTCACCAACTGCACTTGGGTCCCCGCAAGGCGCTTACGTAGCCTGTAGGCGACAACCTCAATGGCTTCGGGCTGCACATCCCGCTCGCCCGGAAACACAGCGCTGAACAAACGCTCCTTGGCCACCGCATGGCCCGGGCGCTGCAGCAGGGCCCGCAGCAGCGCCAATTCGCGCGGCGGCATCTCCAGCGGCTGACCATGGTGGTACGCCGCACCACTCTCTGCATCGCAGCTCAAACCCATGAATGCCATGGGCGCGGTGCTACTGGGGGAGGCCGGGCTCGACCCGATGGCACCCGCCGCACGGCGAGCCAAAGCACGCATGCGGGCTTCTAATTCATCCAAGTCAAAGGGTTTGGGAAGGTAGTCATCCGCCCCGGTGTTGAGGCCCACGATGCGGTCGCCGATCGTGCCGCGCGCGGTGACGATCAACACAGGGGTCTTCAAGCCTTGTGCGCGGGCTTGGCTCAACACCATCAGGCCGTCTTGGCCGGGCAGGCTGAGGTCGAGCAGCACGACATCGGGCAGGCTGGCTTGCCAACGGTCCAGCGCGCGCAAGCCGTCTGAGCACACGGTGACGCGCATGCCACGCCGCTCCAGCGTGCGCTGCAAGGTGGCTTGCAGTGCCGTGTCATCTTCGATGAGCAGTACCTTCATAGCCCGGAGCTTATCCGCTCAAGCGGGCCTGTCACTCAACCGGGATAACCCCAGCCTTCACGACAGCCGTTTGACAGCCTGCGTCGTCACCATCACAGTTCTTCTCCCTATTGTTCAAGGAGCCTCACGCATGCGTCGCGATACCTTCCTCAAGTCTCTGGCCGCCATGGCCGCTGCCGGTGCCTTGCCACTGAGCGCTAATGCCGCAGCCAACCTGAAGATGATGATTCCTGCCAACCCCGGTGGTGGCTGGGATAGCACAGGCCGCGCCCTGGGCAAGGCTTTGCAAGACGCTGGCGTCGCGTCGGCGGTCTCTTATGAGAACAAGGGCGGTGCTGCGGGTGCCTTGGGCCTGGCGCAGTTTGTGAACGCCAGCAAGGGCGACCCCAATGCGCTGATGGTGATGGGCGCCGTGATGCTGGGCGGCATCATCACTGGCAAGCCGCCGGTGTCGCTGACTCAAGCCACCCCGATTGCTCGCATCACTAGCGAGTACAACGTGTTCGTGCTGCCTGCCAACTCGCCCTTCAAGACCATGAAGGACGTGGTCGATGCCATGAAGAAGGACCCCGGCAGCGTGAAGTGGGGTGGCGGTTCGCGCGGCTCTACCGAGCACATTGCTGCGGCCATGATCGCCCGTGAAGCGGGCGTGGACGCCTCCAAGATCAACTACGTGCCCTTCCGTGGGGGTGGCGAAGCGACTGCGGCCATTTTGGGTGGCAACGTCACGGTCGGCGGCAGCGGCTACAGCGAGTTTGCGCAGTACATCGAGAGCGGCAAGATGAAGGGCATCGCGGTGACCTCGGCGGCTCGCCTCAAGGGCATCAACATCCCAACGCTCAAGGAGCAGGGCATCAATGTCGAGATTGGCAACTGGCGCGGTGTCTATGCAGCGCCCGGCATCACGCCTGAGCAGCGCAAAGCCCTGACGGACATGGTGCTGGCTGCCATGAAGTCGAAGTCTTGGGCCGAGTCGCTCGAAAAGAACGCCTGGACACCGGCTGTCCTGACCGGCCCGGCGTTTGACGAGTTCGTTGATCGTGAGTTTGCGTCGCTGCGCGCCATCATGGTCAAGTCCGGAATGATCTGATCGACTGCAGACGCAGAGCTCGCTGGGCCGCTTCGGCCCCATGGTTTCCGCGTCTAAGGTCTGCAGGCCGGTGTGACCCACCGGCCTGTTTCTTTCAAGACCCATCCAGGGGCAAGAGTGTGAGGAGACGCGCGATGAGTGAATCGCCTACGACAAACAATAAGCAAGCCGCTTTGCATCAGACCTTGGTCGGTGTGGGTGTGCTGGTGCTGGCAGCACTGTTGGCTTATGGCGCCATGAGTATTTCGTCCGAAGCGGGTTATGCGGGGGTCGGGCCCAATTTCCTTCCCTGGGTGGTTGCCGGAGCTCTTGCCCTGTGCGGCGTCTTGCTCATCGTGGAGGCTCAGCGTGGCAGCCAACCCGCAGTGCTGGAAGCGCCCTCAGGTGCCGAGCGCGGCGACTGGCGCGCCCTGGCTTGGATGGCCGCAGGCCTTCTGGCCAATGCAGCCCTCATCACCACCATCGGGTTCGTATTGAGCTGTGCGCTGTGCTTTGTGTTGGCCGTTCGCGGCCTGCGTCTCTCTGAAGGGCGGCCGGGCGGTTCGGTGAAGGACACCCTGCGCGATGCCGGCATCGGCTTGGCCTTGTCTGCGCCGGTGTTTTGGCTGTTCACCAAGGTCTTGGCCATCAGCCTGCCGGGGCTGACCAGCACCGGCTGGATCTAAACCTTCAAGGAGAACACGATGGAAGTTTGGGACCAACTCCTTCAGGGTTTCGCCACAGCGGGCACCCCCATCAACCTGATGTGGGCCTTTATTGGGTGCGCCATTGGCACTGCCATTGGCGTGTTGCCGGGCTTAGGCCCGGCGGTGACGGTGGCCATGCTGCTGCCGATCACCTCGCAGGTGGAACCCACCGCCTCGATGATTTTCTTCGCCGGCATCTATTACGGCGCGATGTACGGTGGCTCCACCACGTCGATTTTGCTGAACACACCGGGCGAAACCGGCACCATGGTGACCGCGCTTGAAGGCTTCAAGATGGCCAAGAGCGGCCGGGCCGGTGCGGCCTTGGCCACATCGGCCATTGGCTCCTTTGTGGCGGGCACCATCGCGACGGTGTTGGTGACCCTGTGTGCGCCCATCTTGGCGGATTTTGCGGTCAAGCTCGGCCCGCCTGAGTACTTCGGCTTGATGCTCTTGGCCTTCACCACCGTCAGCGCGGTGTTGGGCGGCAGCGCGCTGCGTGGTCTCACGGCGCTGTTCGTGGGCCTGGCGATCGGCCTGGTCGGCATCGACCAGATCACCGCGACGGTGCGCTACACCGGCGGCATCCCGGAGTTCATGGATGGCATCGAGGTCGTGTTGATCGCTGTGGGCTTGTTCGCCGTGGGTGAGGCTCTCTACAACGTGCTGTATGAGGGGCGCAGTGAAGCCTCTTTGAACCGCACAGGGCGCGTGCACATGACCAAGTCCGAGTGGCGCCGTTCTTGGCCCGCGTGGTTGCGTGGCACAGCCATCGGTTTCCCCTTTGGCACCTTGCCGGTGGGCGGCTCTGAGATTCCGACCTTCTTGAGCTACGCCACTGAAAGAAAGCTGAGCCAGCACAAGGAAGAGTTTGGCACTGTGGGGGCGATTGAAGGCGTGGCCGGGCCTGAAGCAGCGAACAACTCCGCGGTGACGGCCACATTGGTGCCCTTGCTGACCTTGGGCATCCCGACCTCGGTGACCGCCGCCATCTTGCTGTCGGCCTTGCAGAACTACGGCTTGCAAACCGGGCCGCAGCTGATGACCACCTCATCGACCCTGGTCTGGGCGCTGATTGCCTCGCTCTACATCGGCAACGTCATGCTGCTGGTGTTAAACCTGCCTTTGGTGGGCCTCTGGGTCAAGCTGCTCAAGATCCCTCGCAGCTACTTGTATGCGGGCATCATGGTGTTCGCGACGGTCGGTGTTTACGGCATGCGTCAAAGCGCGTTTGACCTGTTCCTGATGTTTGGTGTGGGCGTGTTGGGGGTGCTGATGCGCCGCTTCAGCTTCCCCACCGCACCCGTGATCGTGGGCATGATCTTGGGCCCGATGGCTGAGGCACAGATGCGTAATGCACTGTCCATCGGCGAGGGCAAATGGAGCGTCTTCATTGAGCGCCCCATGTCCTTGACCATCTTGCTCATCGTCTTGGCGGTGCTCGTCGTGCCCAAGCTGATGCGCCGCCGGGCCTGACCGGGTTCCGCACCAACGAAAACGCCGGGTTGAGCCCGGCGTTTTTTTTCAGCCAACAGTGGCAGAGTCAGCGCGCAGCGCCCATGTCGCGCGCACGCGCCGCGCTCGCCTTGCCGTCGGCGTCGTTGGGGGCTTGTGTGGTGGGCCATCCCGCCAATTGCTCCGTGGCGATCTGAACCAGCGCACTGATGCCGGCATGGTCAGCATTCAAGCAAGGGATGTAATGGAATTGCTTGCCACCCGCCTGCAGGAACGCCTCCTTGCCTTCCATCTGAATCTCTTCCAGCGTTTCTAAGCAATCGGCCACAAAGCCTGGGCAGATCACATCCACCCGTTCGTGGCCTTGGGCGGGGAGGGCCTTGAGCGTGGGCTCCGTGGACGGCTCCAGCCATTTGGCCTTGCCAAATCGGCTCTGGAAGGTGACGCGATACTGGTCTTTGCTCAGCTCCAGGGCCTCAGCCAGCAGGCGTGCTGTCTTGTGGCATTGGCAGTGGTAAGGGTCGCCCAGGTGCAGCGTGCGCTCGGGCATGCCGTGAAAGCTCATCACCAGCATGCGGCTGGGGCCTTCCACTTTCCAGTGCGCCCGCACGGAAGCGGCCAAGGCCTCGATGTAGGCGGGGTGGTCGTGATATTCGGCCACCAAACGCAAGGCCGGCACGCGCCGGACCTTTTGAACCCAGCTTGACACCGCGTCAAACGTGCTGGCGGTGGTGGCTCCGGAATACTGCGGGTAGGCGGGCAAGACCAAGATTTTGTCGGCACCTTGGGCCCGCAGCGCATCGAGGGCACTGGCGATAGAAGGCTGTCCATAACGCATGGCGGGCAGCACGGTGACTGAATGCCCGCGCTCACCTAAATAGCCTTGCAAGAGCTTGGCTTGGCGCGTCGTCCAAACAGCCAGCGGTGAGCCGTCCGGCGTCCAGACACTGGCGTATTTGGCGGCAGACTTGGCAGGCCGCACCCGCAAGATGATGCCGTGCAGGATCACCTTCCAGACCAGGGCAGGGATCTCCACCACGCGTGGGTCGCTCAAAAACTCGCCCAGATAGCGACGCAAGGCTGCTGGCGTTGGCGCATCTGGGGTGCCCAAATTGGCCCACACCACGCCGATGCGCGGGGCTTGACCATGGGTAAAGGGCGGCTCAGGTTGAAAGCGCATTTGGGCACACGGTCAAGAGAGGAGGGCAGAGCCCTCAAACAAGCTTCATCGGCTGAGTGTCCAGGCTGGACAGCACCGCGAACTGAACCAGGGGCACATCAGGGTCGTTGGGCGACCCGCCCAGTCCCAATTCGCCATTGCCATGCAGCGTGCAGGTGCCACGACGCAGGCTCAGCACTTCTTCATCACCCGCAAAGCGCACGTAAGAGCCGTTGATGCTGAGGTCGGTCAATTGCAGCGCGCCACCCATCAGGTCGATCCGGGCGTGCGAACGCGACACACGGGCATCGTCGATCTTCAGGGTGGCCTGGCTGCCGCGACCCAACACCACCGGCCAGCGCCCCCGCGAGAACACAAAGGCGTTGTCGCGCCAGACCAGTTGCAGCCCCTGCGGCTCACTCATTTCGGCCGGTGCTTCCATTTGGGTGACCGCCGTGTCGACGCCGCGGCGGGCCAGCAAGTACACATCCACCGGCTCGGCACGGCCGCGCAAATGGACTTTGTCCAGGTGCCGGAAGCGGGAGCGCACTTCCCAGGTCAGCTCTTCATGAACCTCGCGGGTAACCAAGCATTCGTTGTCCCCCGCGTGGTCGAGCAGACGCGCAGCAACATTCACGGCGTCACCAAAGCAGTCGCCACCGACTTCCACCACCTCACCGGCTGCGATGGCGATCTGCAATTGCAGATCGGCCACTTGCTCGGGCGGCAAACCCACGGCTTGCTGGGCTTGTCTGTCCAATTCAGCTTGCATCTGCACGGCCGCAGCCACGGCCGACACCGCACCCGGAAACACGGCCATCAGGCCGTCACCCAGGGTTTTGATGAGTTGCCCGCCGGTGACGGGCACGCGCCGCGACAGGCCGTTGATGGCTTGTGTGACCACCGAGGTGGCCGACGCATTGCCCATGCTTTCATAGAGCGCAGTGCTGCCTCGCAGGTCTGCGAAGAGCACGGTGCGGCGCTTGATGATGGCCATGCCTGGGCGTCAACGAAGATGCAATTCGACCGCCGAGCAGAGGCGCTGAACCATGCTCGGGTGGTGTGGCTGCGTGGTCAGACGTTGTCCAGATAAGTACGGAGCTTGTCCGAGCGGCTGGGGTGCTTGAGCTTACGGATGGCCTTGGCTTCAATCTGGCGGATCCGCTCGCGGGTCACGTCAAATTGCTTGCCGACCTCTTCCAGCGTGTGGTCGGTGGACATCTCAATGCCGAAGCGCATGCGCAACACCTTGGCTTCACGCGGAGTGAGGCTGTCAAGGATGTCCTTCACCACATCGCGCAGACCCGCTTGCATCGCCGCCTCAATAGGCGCGGTGTTGTTGGAGTCTTCGATGAAGTCGCCCAGGTGGCTGTCATCGTCGTCGCCGATGGGCGTTTCCATGGAGATCGGCTCTTTGGCGATCTTCATGATCTTGCGCACCTTGTCTTCAGGCATCTCCATCTTCTCGGCCAGCGTCGGCGCATCCGGCTCGAAGCCGAACTCCTGCAAGTGCTGGCGCGACAGACGGTTCATCTTGTTGATGGTCTCGATCATGTGCACCGGAATACGGATGGTGCGAGCCTGGTCCGCGATGGAGCGCGTGATGGCCTGACGAATCCACCACGTGGCATAGGTCGAGAACTTATAGCCGCGACGGTATTCGAACTTGTCGACCGCCTTCATCAAACCGATATTGCCTTCTTGGATCAAGTCCAGGAACTGCAGCCCCCGGTTGGTGTACTTCTTGGCGATGGAGATGACCAGGCGCAAGTTGGCCTCGATCATTTCCTTCTTAGCGTCACGCGAGGCCTTTTCGCCCTCGTTCATGCGCTTGTTGATGTCCTTCAAGTCCACCAGCGGCACGACCGCACGCGCTTGCAGGTCGATCAGCTTTTGCTGCAGCTCCTGCACCGCCGGCAGGTTGCGGCTCAGCACGGCGCTGTAGGGCTTGGCGGCGGCGATTTCCTTCTCGGCCCACTTCACATTCATGGCGTTGGCCGGGAAGGACTTGATGAAGTAGTCCTGCGGCATGCCGCACTTGTCGACCACGATCTTGCGGATCTCACGCTCGTAACGACGAATATCGTCCACCTGCGAGCGAAGGATGTCGCACAGGCGCTCAATGGTCTTGACGGTGAAGCGAATGGTCATCAGGTCATCGGTGATGGCCTGCTGTGCCTTGTTGTAGGTCGGCGACTTGTAGCCGTCCTTCTCGAAGGCCTTGTGCATCTTCTCGAAGTGCGTACGCAGCGAGCTGAACTTCTGCAGGGCTTGAGACTTCAGCTCTTCGAGCTTCTTGGTCAGGGCCTTGGAGCCGCCGTTGCCGTCGTCGTCGTCTTCTTCGTCGAACTCGTCAAAGTCTTCTTCGGCCACATAGTCATCGGCCTCATCGGCGGCGACAAAGCCATCGACCACTTCCGAGATCTGGGACTCGCCCGACTCGATCTTGGCCGCCATCGTGAGGATCTCATTGATGGTGGTCGGCGAGGCGGAGATGGCCTGCATCATGGCTTGCAAGCCGCCTTCAATGCGCTTGGCGATTTCAATTTCGCCTTCACGGGTCAGCAGCTCGACCGTGCCCATTTCGCGCATGTACATGCGAACGGGGTCGGTGGTGCGGCCAAACTCAGAGTCCACCGTGGACAGTGCTGCTTCAGCAGCTTCTTCGGCTTCTTCTTCCGTGGCCGTCGAGGTGGCACCGCCAGCGATCAGCAGGGTGGCCGCATCAGGCGCCTGCTCATAGACCGCGATCCCCATGTCATTGAGCATGGAGATGATGGCCTCAAGAATCTCTTCATTGACCAGCTTTTCAGGCAGGTGGTCGTTGATTTCTTGGTGGGTCAAGTAGCCGCGCGTCTTACCCATCTTGATGAGGGTCTTCAGCTCTTGGCGGCGCTTGGCCACTTCTTCTTCGGTCAGGGCGGTTTCGTCCAGTCCGAATTCACGCATCAGTGCGCGCTCTTTGGCGCGGCTGACCTTCATGCGCAGGGGCTTGGCCTTGGGCTTGTCTTCGCCCTCCTCAACGCCCTCAGCGGCCTCGGCTTCCACTTCGCCCTCGATCTCGGCTTCGATGTCCGAGAGGTCGTCTTCAAGCTCATCCGCCTTGGGCTTGGCTGCAGCCTCTGCCTTGGGTTTACGACCGCGCTTGGCCTTGCCCTCTTCGGCGTCGCTGGCCTTGGCGGCCTTAGCCGCTTTGGGGGCAGCAGCAGCCTTGGTCTTGGACTTCTTGGTGTCCTCGGCGTCCACGGCTGCATCTGCAGTCTTGGTGGCCTTGGGCGAAGCGGTCTTCTTGGCGGTCATTCAGGTCCTCGATCAATCAAACTGGCAGCAGCTCAGGCGTGCACAGGGCAACACCAACTGTTCTGGCAGCACTTGTGGTGCTGCCCAGGCTAGGGGCGCAGAAGTCACAAGCAGCTCAATGCGATGGCATCGCTGCGGAGGGGTATTGGCAAGTTGGCGTGAACATTCAAGAATGCAATCCTTGCGGGGATGTTGGCCTTGGGTAACCCGTGTCGCGGGCGGCCGGTGTCCGGAGGTGTTGCTGTCACTCTTGCCATGTGTCGGTGAGAGGATTATACCTCTCAGCCTCGTTTTCTACTCGCCTCGCACCAGCATTCCGCCCTGTCGCGCGCGCACGGCTCGCCACTCTGTATCGACCTCACGGAACTCCTGTAAAGCCTGGGGGTCGGTGGCAGCCTTGGCCAGCAGGGCTTGCTTTCGCGCCTCGAGGGCTTTGACCAGCAGCATGTCCACCGCGCTGCGCAGGTCTTCAAAGGTGGCGTCTGGGTCGGCGTCACCATCTGCCAGCGTGCGAACGTCTGGGGCCAGGCTTTCGTCCGAGGCCAAGGCTTCGCGCAGTACCGCCCAAGGCCTGCCGCCATGCTCGGTCATTTCGCGCTCCAACCAAGCGATGGCCGGGCCATGGGGGCTGGGCAGACCATGCAGCAGGTCGTGCTCCAACGCCGAGAGCTGCAGCCACCATTGCGAGTTGCCATAAAGCATCTGGACGATGCGGTCTTCCGGCTTCTTGGGGGCCAGCCTGCCGCGGGTGGTGGTGGTCTGCGGCCCAAAGCTGGCCTGTGGCCCGCGGCGCTTGTAGCGCTCAAAGGTGCGCGCCGGCGTGCCGTCATCGGCTGGGTCGGCGGCTCGGTAAGGCGTGCCGGAGGACACCGGGCCTTGGGCCGCCCAGAGCTTGCCCAACTCCTCGGAGGGCAGACCACCCAAGCGTGCCAACTCGCTCAACATCTGCAGCCTTAAGGTCCCTTCGGGCAGTTGCTGCCAAAGTGGCCGCGCCTGAGCCAACATGCGCGAGCGACCTTCGGCACTTTGGAGGTCGCAATCGGCGCTGGCATGCTCGATAAGCTGGCGCGAGAGCGGTACCGCATCACGCACGCAAGCCTCAAACCCTATTGCGCCATGTGCGCGGATATAGCTGTCTGGGTCATGCTCCGGCGGGAGAAACAAGAATTTGAAACTGCGTGTGTCCGTCGCGTGGGGGAGGGCGGCTTCTAGTGCGCGGCCCGCGGCGCGGCGGCCGGCGGCATCTCCGTCAAAACTAAAGACGACTTGCTCGGTAAATCGGAGGAGTTTGTGGACATGGTCGGCGGTGCAGGCCGTGCCCAAAGTCGCCACGGCGTTGGGAAAGCCCAACTGAGCCAATGCCACAACGTCCATATAGCCCTCGGTCACGAGGGCATATTCCTTTTCTCGCAGGCCGGTGCGGGCTTCAAACAAGCCATAAAGCTCACGTCCCTTGACGAAGACGGGCGTCTCGGGAGAGTTCAGGTATTTGGGCTCGCCCTTGTCGAGTACACGCCCGCCAAAGCCAATCGTTTCGCCCTTGACATTGCGAATCGGAAACATGATCCGATCCCGAAAACGGTCGTATCGCTTTTGCTCAGGGCCTTCGTCGCCCTGGGTAATTACCAGCCCTGACTCCACCAGCAAGGGGTCGTCATACTTTGGAAATGCACTCGCCAGTGCGCGCCACCCTTCTGGGGAATACCCGAGTCCAAACCGGGCAGCGATTTCCCCAGTTAAGCCCCGTTGCTTGAGGTAGGCCACGGCTCGGGCTGAGCCCTTGAGCTGCTTTCTGTAATGGTCCGCTGCTTTCTCCAGCACACCGGATAAGGTGGATTGCTTTTCCCGCTGCTCTTGCGCCCGCGCCCGGTCTGCCGCCGAGGTTTCGTCTTCCGGGACTTGCAAGCCTGCCGACCGTGCCAAATCGTGCACAGCTTCGACAAACGTCATCCCGTGATGCTCGGTCAGAAACCGTATCGCATCCCCATGCACGCCACAGCCGAAGCAGTGGTAGGTCTGTCGCGACGGGCTGACGATGAAGCTGGGGGATTTCTCGCCGTGAAAGGGGCACAAGCCCTTGTAGTTGATGCCGGCCTTTTTCAGCGTCACCTGGCGCCCGACGATGTCCACCACGTCAGTTCGCGCCAAAAGTTCTTGCAAAAAGCCAGAAGGGATCACAACTTAGCCGGAAGAAAAACCAAAAAACAAAGGGCAGCCGAAGCTGCCCCGTGGGATCAGCACTCAGGCGAGGGCGCCTGAATACTGTGGATTCTCGCCGATCAGCCGCCCTGGCGGGGCGCCTTCAGCAAGAACGCATGACGCTCAGATGGCGAAGTCGGAAAGCGATTTGCCCGAAGCCAGTGCGGCTTGCAGCCACTTTGGCTTCAAGCCGCGGCCCGTCCAGCTTTGGCCGGAAGCAGGGTCGCGATACTTGGCCGCCACTTTGCGGGTAGTTTCAGGCTTTGCAGCACCAGGAGCACGGCCGGCCAAATCCGCTGCGGTGAGGCCATATTCAGACATCAGCGCTTTGACTTTAGCGATAGCGTCCGACTTGGCGGCACGCTGGGCCTCGGCGATACGACGATCAAGTTCAGCCTTCTGGGCCAACAGTTCTTGGATGCTCGACATTGAAATTTCTCCTGCAAACCCCAAACAGGGTGCGCCATCATAAACCAAGTCTTGAGCGTCGCAATAGTTTTGGTGTTTCAGGGATTATTTGTAGCCCACCCGGTCCAACATCTGTTGCACTTTGACCTGATTCATTCCGATGACCGACGCCGGTGTGGTTTCAGTCTTGAATGCGCCAAAGGAATCGAGTGCTGGGTTGGTGATCTTCACTGTCTTGACGACCGGCCACTCATTGTTTCCGTCTGCAAAATAAGCTTGCGCACTGTCTGAGGCCAGATACTCCAAAAATTTCACAGCTGCGTCGCGATTCTGGGCATAACGGGCCACTGCACCCCCTGCAATGTTCATATGGGTGCCGGCTCCTGATTGATCAGGCATCAGGTAACCAATTTTCTCGACGGCATCGCGGTCTTCGCTCTTGTTGGAGCGCAACATGCGGGCCAGGTAATAGCTGTTGACCAGCGCGACGCCGCATTCTCCAGAGGCGGTGGCTTTGATTTGGTCGGTATCGCCGCCCTTCGGTGTACGGGCCATATTGGCCACCAAGCCTTTCAGCCAGTTTTCGGTGGCTGGTGCGCCCAGCCGTTCAGTCATTGCGCCGAACAAGGACAGGTTGTAGGGGTGAGACCCCGATCGTGTGCAAAGTTTGCCCTGTAGTTTCGGGTTCGCGAGTTTTTCGTAAGTATCAACGTCCGACTTGCTGACCATCTGCTTGTTGTAGATGACCATGCGTGCGCGGGTTGAAAACCCAAACCAGGGCGAGCCTTGGCCGCTGTCTTTGCCGCGCAACTGAGCGGGGACTTTGGCCTCCAATACGGGGCTGCGTATGCCTTGGAAGAGGCCATCGACCTCCGCCCGCCACAGGCGCGAGGCGTCGACCAAAAGCACAACATCTGCGGGCGACGACGTTCCTTCACTTTTGAGCCGAGCAAGGATGCCCGCATCGTCGGCGTCTACGCGTTGGATACGGATGCCGGTTTGCTTGGTGAAGTTGGCATAGAGCGCCTCGTCGGTTTGGTAGTGGCGCGCGGAATAGAGGTTCAAGACCTTGTTGTCAGCCGCTTGGGCAGCGCTGGCCAATAGCCCAGCACAGGTCAGCGACAGCACGCAACGCAAGGAGAGGGACAAAGCACGCATGGGGAACTCCGGGACCATCAAAGTGATGGCCCGAAGTTTACATGCAAACGCGAATGATTCGCAATTGCTTTAAATCAAGCGAATGTCAGTGTGGGCTTGAAGCCCAGAACGAAAAGGGTGGCACGCAGCCACCCTGACCTCGAGACCTCGGGCCCTGCGCTCAAGCGCTGGGCGGCACATAGCCAGTGGGCTGGTCCGCCCCGCCGCCAAAGAGGTATTGCTCCATTTGACGGGCCAGATACTGGCGGGCGCGCGCATCTGCCAAGTTCAGGCGATTCTCATTGACCAGCATGGTTTGATGCTTCTTCCATTGCTCAAACGCCTCCTTGCTGATGTTCTCCCAAATGCGCTTGCCCAGCTCGCCGGGGTAGGGCGCAAAGTCCAGACCTTCGGCTTCTTTTTTGAGATAGGTGCATTGAATCATTCGCGCCATGAGGCATCACTCCAGTGAAAAACAAAGGGTTCTGTCAGAACCCATCAAGACAGTCGTTTGACCAGCACTTGCGAGCGCCGATCCCAGTTGTATTTGCGTTTGCGGGCGTCGGGCAGCCAGTCTGGATCGACGACCGTGAAACCCCGCTTGATGAACCAATGCATCGTGCGTGTCGTCAGCACAAAAATACTGTCCAGACCCATCGCACGTGCGCGCTGCTCCACGCGTTTCAGGATTTTGTCGCCATCGCCTTGACCTTGCACCTGTGGGGACACCGTCAGTGCGGCCATCTCCGCGGTGCGGGCCTCTGGGTAAGGGTACAGCGCCGCACAGCCGAAGATGACGCCGTCGTGCTCGATCACGGTGTAGCCGTCAATGTCGCGCTCGATCTCGGTGCGGTCGCGTTTCACCAAGGTGCCATCGCGCTCGAAAGGCTCGATCAACTGCAAGATGCCGCCCACATCATCAGACGTGGCCTCACGCAGGCTTTCCAGCTTTTCGTCCACCACCATGGTGCCGATGCCGTCGTGGGTGAAGACCTCCAACAAGACCGCGCCATCGGTGGCGAAGGGCAGGATGTGAGAGCGCTCTACGCCGGCTCGGCAGGCCGCGACGCAGTGCTGGAGGTAAAACGAAGGGTCTGTCGGCAAGCTGGCCGGAGGCATGGTGGCCAAGAGCCTCTCCGCATCCGCCAGCGCCAGCTCGGTGTCAATGGGGCTTTCGGGGTCGTCTGGCGTCTCACGAATGCCCCCGGTTTCGGTCAAGAACAAAAGCTTGTCTGCCTGCAGGGCGGCTGCGGTGGCCACCGCCACATCTTCCATCGACAAGTTAAAGGCCTCACCCGTGGGCGAGAAGCCGAAGGGCGAGAGCAACACAATCGCACCAATGTCCATGGCGCGCCGGATGGCGCCGGCATCGACCTTGCGCACCACGCCGCTGGAGAGAAAGTCCACGCCGTCGACGATGCCCACCGGGCGTGCCGTCAGAAAATTGCCCGAGATGACCCGCACCGTCGAGTTAGCCATCGGCGTGTTGGGCAAGCCTTGGGAAAACGCGGCCTCAATCTCGAAGCGCAACTGCCCGGCCGCTTCTTGGGCGCAGTCCAAGGCCACGCTGTCGGTGATGCGCCGCCCTTGGGCAAATTTGGAAACCTGGCCCTTGGCCTGCAGTTGTTCGTCCACCTGCGGCCGAAAGCCATGGACCAGCACCAGGCGCACCCCCATCGCATGCAAGATGGCCAAATCTTGAACAAACAGGTTCAGCCGCCCCGCCGCAATCAGCTCGCCCGTCATCCCGACCACAAAGGTCTTGCCGCGATAGGCATGGATATAGGGCGCCACGGCGCGAAACCAAGGCACGAAGGTGTGAGGAAAGACGAGGTCCATAGTTGCGGAGGATTGTGCCGCAGGCGCAGCGCCCAGCGCCGGCCTCAGTAGCGAATGCAGCGACGATAATCGCGCCCCTGTGACTGAACCTACCGCCCCCAAGCCCCCGCGCTCTGAAGCGCCCACGCGCCGCGAACCTCGACCCTCGGCTCAGCCCGCCGGGCCGCAGGGGCGCGCGCCACGGCCCTCTGCGCCCCGCCAGCGGCCCGCTCCCAACCCGGTGCCACCCATCAGCTTTCCGGAGTCGCTGCCGGTGTCCTCCCGGCGTGACGACATCGCGAAGGCACTGGCCGAGCATCAAGTGGTCATTGTTTGCGGTGAAACCGGCTCCGGCAAAACCACGCAATTGCCCAAATTGGCCTTGGCCTTGGGCCGAGGCTGGGGGGCGGGCGGGCAAGGCCTGATTGGCCACACCCAGCCCCGGCGGATTGCCGCGAGCTCTGTGGCCAAGCGCATTGCGGAAGAGTTGAACACGCCGCTGGGCGAGGTCGTGGGCTTCAAGGTGCGCTTCCAGGACCGGCTGCAACCGGGCGCCAGCGTCAAGCTGATGACCGACGGCATTTTGTTGGCCGAAACCCAGACCGACCCGCTGCTCAAGGCCTATGACACCTTGATCATCGACGAGGCCCATGAGCGCAGCCTGAACATCGATTTTCTGCTGGGCTATCTGCGCCAGATCCTGCCGCGCCGGCCGGACCTGAAGATCATCGTCACCTCGGCCACCATTGATGCTGACCGCTTTGCCCGGCACTTTGAGTCGGCCAAGGGGCCTGCGCCGGTGCTGATGGTCAGTGGCCGTACTTTTCCGGTCGAGCAGCGCTATCGCAGCTTTGAAGAGAGCAAAGAGTTTGACTTGGACGACGCCATCGCCGACGCCGTCGATGAACTCTGGCGCGAAGGCCCCGGCGACATCTTGGTGTTCCTGCCCGGCGAGCGCGAGATCCGAGAGGCGGCGGACCACCTGCGCAAGCACCTGGCCCAGCAGCACCGCCACGGGCCGCAGCCCGAGATCCTGCCGCTGTTTGCGCGGCTCTCTCAAGCCGAGCAAGACCGCGTGTTCCAGGCCGGCAATGGCCGGCGCATTGTGCTGGCCACCAATGTGGCCGAAACCTCGTTGACGGTGCCGGGCATCCGCTATGTGATTGACGCTGGTCTGGCCCGCGTCAAGCGCTACAGCTACCGCAACAAGGTCGAGCAGCTCCAGATCGAGCCCATCAGCCAGGCCGCCGCCAACCAGCGGGCCGGCCGCTGCGGCCGGGTGAGCAACGGCATTTGCATCCGGCTCTATGACGAGAAGGACTTCGCCGCGCGGCCGCGCTTCACCGACCCAGAGATCCTGCGCTCATCTCTCGCCGGGGTGATCCTGCGCATGAAGGCCTTAGGCTTAGGGCAGGTGGAAGACTTCCCCTTCCTGGAAGCCCCGCCCAGAAAAGCCATTGCTGACGGCTATGCGCTCTTGGGCGAGCTGGGCGCGGTGGACGACGACAACGCGCTCACACCCATTGGCAAAGAGCTGTCGCGCCTGCCGCTGGACCCTCGCGTGGGCCGCATGATTTTGGAAGCGCGCGACCGGCAAAGCCTCAGCGAAGTCTTGATCATCGCCTCGGCACTCACCGGCCAAGATGTGCGCGATAGGCCCTTGGAGGCCCAGCAAGCCGCGGATGAGAAGCACAAGAAGTTCGACGACGAGCGCTCAGAGTTCATGGGTTATCTCAAGCTCTGGCACTGGATTGAAGAGGGCCGGGGCCAGCACGGCCATGCGGCGCAAGCCCAGGCCGGCCAGAAGGTGGACAGCCACAAGCTCTCCAACCGCCAGCAAGAGCAGCGCCTGCGCGACAGCTTTGTCAGCCCGCGCCGAGTGCGTGAGTGGCGCGACATCTATTCGCAGCTCCACACCGTGGTGGCCGAGCACGGCTGGCGCTTGAACCAAAGCCCGGCCACCTACGAGCAAGTGCACCTGGCCATGTTGGCCGGATTGCTGGGCAATATCGGCTGCAAGTCGGACGACGAAGACTGGTACTTGGGCGCACGCGGCATCAAGTTCTGGCGCCACCCCGGCGCTCACCTGAGCAAAAAGCCGGGCCGCTGGCTGGTAGCCGCCGAGTTGGTGGACACCACGCGGCTGTTTGGCCGGGGGCTCGCGGCCATTGAGCCGCAATGGATCCCGCAGATCGCCGGGCATTTGCTCAAGACGCAGTTGCTGGAGCCGCACTGGGAGAAAAAGGCCGCCGAGGTCATTGCGCTCGAGCGGGCCACGCTCTACGGCATCGTCATCTACAGCAACCGGCGGGTGAACTTTGGCCGAGTGGATGCCCGCGCGGCCCGCGACATCTTCATCCGCGAAGCTTTGGTCAATGGCGAGTGGGAGAGCAAGCTGCCCTTCCTGGCCCATAACCGCAAGATGATGGCCCAGGTCGAAGAACTGGAGCACAAGTCGCGCCGCCAAGACGTCTTGGTGGACGACGAGCTGATCTACGCCTATTACGACCAGCACCTGCCCGCCGATGTGGTCAGTGGCGCCACCATGGAGCGCTGGTACCGTGAAGCCAGCAAAGCCACACCGAAGCTGCTGCACCTGAGCCGCGAAGAGCTGATGCGGCATGAGGCCGCCGGCGTCACAAGCGCCGCCTTCCCGCGCACCTTGCGCCTGGGTGGCGTGGACTGCGGCGTCAGCTATCTGCATGAGCCGGGTGACGCCAAGGACGGCGTCACCGTGACCGTGCCCATCTATGCGCTCAACCAGGTCAGCGAGGAGCGCTGCGACTGGCTGGTGCCCGGCATGTTGGAAGCCAAGGTCTTGGCGCTGGTCAAGAGCCTGCACCAAAAGCCCAGAGCTCGCTTGGTGCCGCTGCCCGAGTTCGTGGCCGAGTTCTGCACCACGGCCCCGTTTGCCCAAGGCAACTTGATCGACGTGCTGCTCAAGGCCGTGCGCGAGCGCACTCAAGTGGCCGTGCAGCGCAATGACTTCAAGCAAGAACAGTTGCCGATGCACTTGCTGATGAACTTCCGGGTGGTGGATGAGCATGGCCGCCAATTGGGGCTGGGCCGCCAGCTCAGCAGCCTGAAGGCGGAGCTTGGCGGCCTGGCGCGGTCAGCCTTCCAGGCCTTGGCGGCTTTGAAGCTGGGCAGCCCCGCCGCTGCACCGGCAGCCGCCACACCGCCCGCAGCAGCGGCTGCGGCCCCCGCCGCGGGCCGAGGCGTGGTGGCCGTGGTCAAGGCGCCGGCACCTGCGCCAGCGCCGGACGCAGCGGCGACGCGCTACACCGCCTGGACTTTTGGAGAACTGCCCGAGCTGATGGAGATCCGCAAAGGCGGCCAAACCTTGATCGGTTTTCCGGCACTGATCGATCAAGGGGCGCATGTCGAGATCGAGGTGTTTGACGAGCCCGAGGTCGCTGCCCGCAAGCACCGCGCAGGCCTGCGCCGTCTTGTCGCATTGCAAATCAAAGAGCCGCTGAAGTACCTAGAGAAAAACATCCCGGGCCTGACGCAAATGGGCGTGGCCTATATGCAGATGGGCGGCACCGTGGATGAACTGCGTGAGCAGATCATTGATGTGGCGCTGGAGCGGGCGTTTTTGCTGGAGCCGCTGCCGCAAGACCAATTCAGCTTTGCCAAGCGGGTGGAAGAGGGCCGCACCCGGCTCAACCTGATCGCGCAAGAAGTGGCTCGATTGGCCGCTGCGGTGTTGGTGGAATATGCCGCTGCCGCCCGCAAGCTCAAGGACAGCCGCCCGCCCAAAGAGGTGGCCGACGACATCCAAGCGCAACTGCAGCGCCTCTGCCCCAAGCGCTTCTTGGCGCTGGCGCCTTACGGCCAATTGCAGCACTTTGCGCGCTATCTCAAGGGCGTGGTGATGCGCCTGGACAAGCTGCGCAGCGACCCCGCACGGGATGCCCAGCGCCTGGCTGAGCTGCGCCCCCTGGAGCAGCGCTGGCTGCGCCGCTTGGCTGAGCTCAAAGGCACCAGTGACAGCCGTCTGGACGACTTCCGCTGGCAGATGGAAGAGCTGCGCATCAGCCTGTTTGCGCAAGAGCTGCGTACGCCGCAGCCGGTGTCGGTGAAGCGGCTGGAGAAGGTCTGGGCTCAGCTCAGCAGCTGAAGCGCCTGGCCTCAGGCGGCCGAGCTGCGCTTGGACGCCCCTTCTGGGTGCAGCGCACTCGGTGGCCACACCGCGGGCTGGGGGATCAACCAGTGCATTCCGTTGCGGCACAGCGCTGTGCCGATGAAGCCACTGAGCCGCGCCATCAGCGGGCTCCAGGGTACAAAGGCCACGCCCTCGGCCCGGTCCAACACACCGGCGGCCGGCGCGGGCCAGCCCGCCAAGGGTTGGTCGTCCTCGTCCAGCGGCAGTGCAAAGCGCTGGGGGCCGACCCGGATGAGCCGTGCTCTGAGGCGGTCAAGGGGCAAGCTGGCCGGAGCTACAGGCGAGAGGCTCTCCGGCGGCGCGAACTCCCGCGCCCACAGCGCCAGCGGGCGGGTGCCTTCGGGCAACAAGGTCAGCGCCAGGGCTGCTGCCAGCGCATGCTCATCCAGGCGCGAGGCCAACAGCCGTTCCAAGACGGTGCGCGTGGCCTGCACCGCAGCGGCCGAAAGCGCGGGCTCGGTCAGCAGCATCTCTTGGGCCTGCCACATGCGGGCGATCCATTCATCTTGCTGGGGGGTGGCATCCCGCCGGGGAGCGGCCAGCAGCAGGCGCACCACGGCTTGCACATCCGTCACCGGGGTGCTGGCCGCCAGCGTCAAGTTCACGCCTTCTTCTGGCGCAGCCAAGATGCCGCCGGTCCAGCCTTCGTCTTGCAGGCACAGCACCGGAGGGAAGCGCCTGCGGCGTGATTGGTGCCATTGGCGCAAGGTGACTAGGCGTTGCTCGTGGGGGCTCAGGCCCGCCATCACGATCAGCGCCGGTGCTTCGTGCAGATTCTCAGGGGCCCAAGCCCGGCACGAGCGGGGCGGTGGGTCACTGCGCACCACCGTCCACGGGGGCGACGACAAAACCCTTTGCCAAACCGCACCAAGGGGGGAGGGGGGAGTCACAAGAAGGATGCAGGTCATGGCCAACGCGGCATGGCCAGCCACCTTGCATCACCAAACTGCGCCGTAAAGCAGGGGCTGGCGGCTGCCTAAGGGGAGTTAGTAGCGCCACCCCCGTTATCGGCCACCCCTGCGCAGGCTTGAGCGCCCGGCTGTTGCCGGGTGTTTGCTTAGCGCAGCACCGTCAAGGCCCGGTCCATGCCCCCGGCTTCAATGGAGAGCATGGCTTCTTCGCGCACGGCGGGCTTGCCGTGATAGCCAATCGACAGCCCCGCCACACTCATCATGGGCAGGTCATTGGCGCCGTCACCCACGGCAATGGCCTGCTCGGGCGAGATGCCCATCAGCTCGCAGACCTCCAGCACCACGCGGCGCTTCTCGGCACCGTCCACAATGTCGCCCCAGGGCCGGTCCACCATGCGGCCGGTCAGATGCCCGTCTTCCACCTCCAGCACATTGCTGCGGGCAAAGTCCAGGCCCAGGCGTTGGCGCACCCGGTCTGAGAAAAAGGTGAAGCCGCCCGAGACCAACAAGGTTTTCAAGCCCGCCGATTGGCAAGCCTGCACAAAGGCCTCCACGCCGGGGTTCAGCTCCAAGTGGTCCGCATACACGGCCTCCAGGGCGGTCAGAGGCACGCCTTTGAGCAAGGCCACACGGCGGCGCAGGCTGTCTTTGTAGTCAGTGATCTCGCCGCGCATTGCGGCCTCGGTGATGGCTGAGACCTCAGCCTTGCGCCCTGCAGCCGCGGCAATCTCATCCACGCACTCGATGTTGATCAGCGTGGAGTCCATGTCAAAGGCCACCAACTTGAAGTCGGAGAGGCGCAGCGGTGGGGTCAGGCCACGGATGAAAAGGCCGGGTTCGATTTCTTGGGCGTTCATGGTCAAAGGTGTGTGCGGCGCCATCAGCGTGGCGTGGTGGGTTGCCCCAAAGAGCGCAGGATGTCGCGCATGAAGTCAGCACGCGCGCGGGGCTCGGCGATCTCGCGCTCGATGCGCAACTTGTCGTTGCCTGCCAGTTTGACGTGGCGGTTTTTTTGCACCAGCTCGATGATGCGCATGGCGTCGATCGGCGGGTTGGGTTTGAAGGTGATGCTCATCAGGCGCGGCCCGGCGTCGATCTTCATCACGCCATAGGGCTTGGCCTGGATGCGCAGGCGGTGGGTGTCGAACAGGGTTTGGCCCTGGGGCGGCAGCTTGCCAAAGCGGTCGGTGATTTCTTCGAGCAGCAGCTCCAGGTGCTCCGGCCGCTCGGCGCTGGCCAGCTTTTTGTAGAGCGAGAGCCGGGTGTGCACGTCGCCGCAATAGGCGTCGGGCAGCAGGGCGGGGCTGTGCAGGTTGATCTCGGTGGTGGCGCCAAATACGGCGCTGTGGGGGCTGAGCAGGTCGGGCTCTTCGCCCTTTTTGAGCGCGCGCACAGCTTCGCTCAACATCTCGTTATAGAGCTGGAAGCCCACTTCCATCATATTGCCGCTCTGGTGGTCGCCCAGCACCTCGCCGGCACCGCGAATCTCCAGGTCGTGCATGGCCAGATAAAAGCCCGAGCCCAGCTCTTCCATCTCTTGAATGGCGGTGAGGCGCTGGCTGGCCTGCTTTGTCAGGCCTTCCACATCAGGCACCAGCAGGTAAGCATAGGCCTGGTGGTGGCTGCGGCCCACGCGACCGCGCAATTGGTGCAACTGGGCCAGGCCGAATTTGTCCGCCCGCGCAATGATGATGGTGTTGGCGCTGGGCACATCAATGCCCGTCTCGATGATGGTGGAGCACAGCAGCAGGTTGTGGCGCTGGCCGGTGAACTCCCGCATCACGCGCTCCAGCTCGCGCTCGGGCATTTGGCCGTGGGCCACCGCAATGCGGGCCTCGGGCACCAGCTCTTGCAGCTTCTGGCGCCGGTTCTCGATGGTCTCAACCTCGTTGTGCAAGAAGTACACCTGACCACCGCGCTTGAGCTCCCGCAAGATGGCTTCGCGGATGGTGCCCGTGCCCTCGTTGCGCACAAAGGTCTTGATGGCCAAGCGGCGCTGCGGCGCGGTGGCAATCACGCTCAGGTCGCGCAGACCTTCCAGCGCCATGCCCAAGGTGCGGGGGATGGGGGTGGCGGTGAGTGTCAGCACATCGACCTCAGCGCGCATGGCCTTGATGGCCTCTTTATGGCGCACACCAAAGCGGTGTTCTTCGTCGATGACGAGCAGGCCCAAGCGCTTGAATTTCACGTCCTTTGACAAGAGCTTGTGCGTGCCCACCACGATGTCGATGGTGCCGGCCTCCATGCCCTCCAACGCGGCCTTGACCTCTTTGGGCGTGCGAAAGCGGCTCAGCTCGGCCACTTTGACGGGCCACTTGCCAAAGCGGTCGACGATGGTTTGGTAGTGCTGCTCGGCCAGCAACGTGGTGGGCGCCAACAGCGCCACCTGCTTGCCGCCGTGCACCGCCACAAAGGCAGCGCGCAGCGCCACCTCGGTTTTGCCAAAGCCCACATCACCACACACCAGCCGGTCCATGGGCTTGGGCGAGATCATGTCTTGGATGACGGCATGGATGGCGGCACGCTGGTCTGCCGTTTCTTCAAAGCCGAAGCTCGCGGCAAAGGCTTCGTAGTCGTGCGGCGAGAAGCGGTGACTCAAGCCCTCGCGTGCGGCACGCAATGCATAAAGGTTGAGCAGCTCGGCCGCCGTGTCCCGCACCTGCTCGGCGGCTTTGCGCCGCGCCTTCTCCCACTGGCCTGAGCCCAGGCGGTGCAGCGGGGCTTCGTCGGCACTGACGCCGGTGTAGCGGCTGATCAGGTGCAACTGGCTGACCGGCACGTAGAGCGTGGCGTCGTCCGCGTAGGTGAGGTGCAAGAACTCGCTGGTGCCGTCCGTGCCGCCGCTCAGGTCAATGTGCACCAAGCCTTGGTAGCGGCCAATGCCGTGGGCAGAGTGCACCACCGGGTCGCCCACCTTCAGCTCGGAGAGGTCTTTGATCAGCGCATCGACATTGCTGGTCTGCTCTTGCTTGCGGCGGCGGCGGGCCGTGGGTGCGGTGGCGAACAGCTCGGTCTCGGTGATGAACTGCAGCGAGCGGGCGGGATTGGCCGCAGGCTCGTGCCAATGAAAACCGGCGGCCAGCGGTGCCGCAGCAATGGCCACCTTCTCGTCACCCGCATCAAACTCGGCCAGCGTGTCCACGCTCGGGATGCTGATGCCGTGGTCGCGCAACAACTCCAGCAGGCTCTCGCGGCGGCCGTCGCTCTCTGCCAGCAGCAGCACGCGATGCGGCGTCTCGCGCAGGTGCTTTTCCAGCGTGGCCAGGGGTTCGGTGGCGCCCCGGTCGGTGGAGATGTCGGGCAGCGGACGGGCCCAGTCGACGGCCTCGTTGCCGCGCAGGGCCAAGGCGGCGTGCTCGTTGCAGCGGGCAAAAAACTCTTCGACCCGCAGGTAGATGGACTCGGGCGGCAAGATGGGCCGCTCGGGGTCGTGCTGCAAAAAGCGGTGGCGTTCGCGCGTGTCGGTCCAAAAACGCTGCAGGGCGTCGTCGACCTCGCCATGCAGCACCAAGTGAGTGTGCTCGTGGTTGCCGATGTACTCAAAGATGCTGGCTGGCTCGTCAAAGAACAGCGGCAGGTAGTACTCAATGCCGGCCGTCGCAATGCCCTGGGCCATGTCTTTGTATATGCGCGAGCGGGTCGGGTCGCCCTCCATCTGTTCGCGCCAGCGCTGCCTAAAGCGCGTGCGCGCCGCGTCGTCCATGGGGAACTCGCGCCCCGGTAGCAACTGCACCGCAGGCACCGGGTAGAGGCTGCGCTGGGTGTCAGGGTCAAAGGTGCGGATGGAGTCGATCTCGTTGTCGAACAGGTCCACCCGGTAGGGCACGTTGGAGCCCATGGGAAAGAGGTCAATCAGCCCGCCGCGCACGGCATATTCACCGGGCGAGACGACCTGGCTCACATGGCTGTAGCCGGCCAGCGTCAATTGGCTCTTCAGCGCCGCTTCGTCTAGCTTGGCTTTCTGCTTGAACTGAAAGGTGGTGCCGGCCAAGAAGCTGGGCGGTGCCAGTCTTGTGAGTGCGGTGGTCGCAGGCAGGAGCACGACATCCACTTCGCGCTGATGAATCCGCCACAGCGTGGCCAGCCGCTCCGAGATCAGGTCTTGGTGCGGGCTGAAGGTGTCGTAGGGCAGGGTCTCCCAATCGGGGAACACGGCCACCCGCAGGCCCGGTGCAAAGAACGGCAGCTCTTCGGCCAGGCGCTGGGCGTCAGCGGGCTCGGCCGTCATCACCACCAAGGTGCGCTGCTCGGCCACCCGCGCCTGGGCCATCTGAGCCAGCATCAGCGCGTCGCTCGAGCCAATGGGGCGGGGCAGGGTGAAACGTTTGCCAGGGGCGATGACAGGCAGTTGCATGAAAAGCGTGAGGCAGAAATGACAACACGCCCCCGGCCAGAGTGCAGGGGGCGCATCAAAGAGAGGGATTCTAGAATCCCCGACCTATGACCACCTATTCCGTCGGGGCCTCTCCCCGTTGTTTCGCGCTGGTGCCCTGTGCAGGCACCGGCAGCCGTGCGGGCAGCTTAGGCCCCAAACAGTATCAGCCCGTGGGCGACCAGCCGCTGGTGGCCCACACTTTGCAAGCCTTGGCCAAAGTCCCGCGCATCGCTGCCACCTTGGTGGTGCTGGCGCCCGACGACATCCAATTTGAGGAGGACCTACCCGGCGGCGAGACCGAGCGCCTGTGGCTGGCCAAAGCGGGTGGCGCCACCCGGGCTGAAACGGTGGCCAATGGCCTGAACGAGCTGCGCGCGCGCGGTGCCCAGCCCCAAGACTGGGTGTTGGTGCACGATGCCGCCCGTTGCCTCATCCGCCCTGAGTGGGTGGAGCGGCTGATCGACGCCTGCTGGGACGACGAAGTCGGCGGCCTGCTGGCTCTGCCGCTGGCCGACACCTTGAAGGCCCAGGAGCCCGGATCATTGCCCGGCACCGAGCGCATCACCAGCACCTTGGACCGCACCGGCAAGTGGGCAGCGCAGACGCCCCAAATGTTCCGCCTGGGGCTCCTGGCCCCGGCGCTGGCCTTTGCGGGCGAAACGGTGACCGACGAAGCCAGCGCGGTAGAGCGCCTGGGCCATGCGCCTAAGCTCGTGCGCGGCGACTACGAAAACTTCAAAGTCACCTGGCCGGGCGACTTTGCGCTGGCCGAGCGCCTGCTTGCCAGCCAACAGCGCGGCCCCGAGGTGCGCGCCTTTGTGCCGGCCAAAGACTTTGCCCAATCCCAGCGCTTTTATGCCGACCTGGGCTTCACCCGAGAGTTTGCCCATGGCGACATCGCCGGCTTCCGCTGGGGCCAAACGGCCTTCTTGCTGCAAAACTTCTTCGAGCCCCAACACGCCCACAACTTCGTGATGCACCTGATGGTGGACGACCTCCACGCCTTCCACGCCCAGCTCTTGCGCAAAGGCATCGCCGCGCAATACGGCGTGAAGATCAGCGAGCCCGAACAACGCCCCTGGGGCCTGCTGGACATGACCCTGCACGACCCCAGCGGGGTGTTGTGGCGGGTGGCGCAGCGGATGGAGACCTCGGCATGAACATGATCCCATTTCGCATCGGCGAAGGCTGGGACACCCATGCCCTCGTCCCTGGCCGTCCCTTGGTCTTGGGCGGCATCACCATCCCCCACAGCCATGGGCTGCTGGGCCACTCGGACGCCGACGCGCTGTTGCATGCCATCACCGACGCCGTGCTGGGCGGCGCGGGCCTGGGCGATATTGGCCGGCACTTTCCGGACTCGGCGGTGGAGTTCAAAGGCGCGGATTCCGCCGTGTTGTTGGCCGAGGCCCTGCGCCGGGTGCGTGCTGCCGGCTGGCAGGTGGGCAATGTGGACTGCACCATCGTGGCCCAGGCGCCCAAGATGGCGCCGCACATTGCGGCCATGCGGGCGCGCATTGCCGAGGTGCTGGGGGTAGACCCCGCCCAGGTGAATGTGAAGGCCAAGACGGCCGAAAAGATGGGGCCGGTGGGCGAGGGCAGGGCGATCGAGACGCGGGCGGTGTGCCTCTTGGTTCGGCACCACGCTGAAGCTCAGTAGTCGCCGCTCCAGGAGGCTGGGTCCATGGTCAGTGTGGCGGCCCATGCGGCGGCCACATCTTGGTGGGCTACGCTCAAGGTTCGGTCGATCCAAACGGCGCTGTGGGGCCGCTTGGCGTGGACGGTGGCCACAACATGGCCATCGATCTGCAACTCCATGGCATGGACGTTTAACTGCAGAGGGCTTCCGTTGGGCCAGGTCCCCACACTCAGCTTGAAGAGACGGTCGCGCATGGTCCAGACCTCGCCTTGCGGGCCTGTGAGCAGGCCTCGCACTGCACCCGCCTGAGGGCCGGTCTCGCTGGATTGCCACACCATGTTCCAAGCCTGGGTGTCATTCGCGGGCTGAAGGGTCGCGTGAGCGATCCATTCCTTGTCGCTGATCACACCGAAAAAGCGCTTGATGGATTCCGAGGCGCGAGGCGGCAGGTCTTCGACGGGGAGGCCCAGCACCCGGAGGTCGGCATTGCGAAAGGCCGTGGTGCGCGACTCCAGCTTGACGCGCATCAGGGGCGTGTCGTCCCGCGACAACTGAAAGTTTGTCTTGGTGGCGGTGTTCTTGGTGGTCCCCACCGGGCTCTCACCCCCGTTGGTGCGCGTGAAGGTGTAGGCCTTGTCTCGCTCAGCCGAGTAAGCGCCAAACCGCATTTTCTTGTGCGGCAACCAACGGTCACCTGCCACCGGCAAAGGGTCGGACTGATCGGCGGGCCGTGCATCCATCTCTGGCTTGCTTGGCGGGCTGCCCTCTGCGGCTTGCGCAAGGGCGCTCAGGCTATACAGACTCAAGGTCATCGCAGCGACAAGGGCTGCGGCAGCGCGGGGAAACCTTAGGCTTTGGTACTTCATGGCCTCTTTACCGGTGGTTGGTGCCACCACTGTAGAGATCGGCTGTGAAGCAATGCCGACGCCTTGGTAAAGAACTACGGTGCTTCAGTCCGCCCGCTTGAGCCGGATATGCGCCACCAAGCCGGTGTCGCGCGCATTGGCCAAAGCCAAGTCGCCGCCGATGCGCTGCAGTGCTTTTTTGACAATGGCCAAGCCCAGGCCGGCGCCGGTGGCCGCCGTGCGGGCGGCGTCACCCCGGAAGAAAGGCGTGGTGAGTTGGTCCAGCTTTTCTGGGGCCACGCCTTGGCCGTAGTCCCGCACGGTGATGATCACCGTGTCGCCGGCCTGCACATGGCTGACTTTGACGCGGGCAATGCCAGTCTCGGGCGTGCGGCCATAGCGGCGGGCGTTTTCAAAGAGGTTGGAGAAGATGCGAGCCAACTCGGTCTCGTCGCCTTGCACCATCAGCGCGGGCGGCAGCTTCAGGCTGATGCGGATCTGCGTGGTGTCGCGGAAGGCCGAGGCCTCGCGCTCGATGACGGGCACCAGGTCGACCTTGAAAATGCGGGTTTCGTCCGGCCGCGCATAGTCCATGAACTTGTCGATGATGGCGTCGAGCTGGTCGATGTCTTGCGCCATATTGCGGCGCGCTTCTTCGTCGTAGACGCTGATCTCGGCCTCTAGGCGCAGCCGGGCCAGGGGCGTGCGCAGGTCATGGCTGATGCCGGCCAGCATCACGGCGCGCTCTTGCTCCACCTTGGCCAGCTCGCGGGCCATGCGGTTAAAGCCCATGTTGACGGTGCGAATCTCGCTGGTCAGCGTGGTTTCGTCCAGGTGTGATTCAAACTCACCCTCGCGGATACGGCTGGCCGCAAAAGAGAGTTCTTGCAGCGGCCGGTTGATCAAGCGCGCAATGGCCACTGAGCCAAGGATGGTGGCGGTGAAGGCAATGCCCACCCAGATCAGCCAGGTGTCGATCTGCATTTGCTGGTGCAGGCGCGAGGCATCGGCTTGCAGCCAGTAGGGCGAGCGCTCGATGTCAAAGCCAATCCAGAGGCCGGGCTTGCCGTTGACGCTGCTGGCGATGACCACCTCTTTGCCCAGGCGGGTGCGCAGGTCCGCGGCCACGAGGCGGGTGAAGCGGTCGGTCTCGAAGGGTTCCCACTGGTCGGTGGGGCCGCGCGGGCGCAGGCTGACGCCTTCTTGCTCGCTCATGGTCTTCACGGCCGCGACGCGGTTGATGGCGTCGGCATAGCGCAGCGCAGCGCTCGACAAATTCACCAGGCTGGCAATTTGCTGCGCGGCTTGCACGGCGCGAGGCTCAAACTCCAATTGCCGCAGCGTTTGCACCCATGCAGCAATACCGCCGCCCAGCAAGATGGCCAGCAAAAAGAAGGTCCGCCAGAAGAGGTTGAGCGCAAAAGGCGTCCGGGTGGACGCCTTGCTGCGCGAAGCACTCTTCTTGGGCTTAGGCTTCAGGTCGAGGCGGGTGGTGGGCGGCCCGCCGCCCGTGCTGGGGTTCAAGCGTTGTCACCGGGCACAAACACATAACCCACGCCCCAGACCGTCTGGATGTAGCGCGGGTTGGACGGGTCAGGCTCCAGCATCTTGCGCAGGCGCGAGATTTGCACGTCGAGCGAGCGATCAAAGGGCTCAAATTCGCGGCCGCGGGCCAACTGCGCCAGCTTGTCACGCGAGAGCGGCTGGCGAGGGTGGCGCACCAGGGCCTTGAGCATGGAGAACTCGCCGGTGGTCAGCGTGATCTGCTCGCCATTGCGCGTCAGGCGGCGCAGCGAGAGGTCAAACTCAAAGGGGCCAAAGGTGACGATCTGCGGGTCTTTGGCCGGGGCGCCGGGTGCCTCAGGGGCCGGCCGGCGGCGCAGCACCGCATGGATGCGGGCCAGCAGCTCACGCGGGTTAAAGGGCTTGGGCAGGTAGTCATCGGCGCCCACTTCCAGGCCGACGATGCGGTCCACATCTTCGACCTTGGCTGTCAGCATGATGATGGGCGTGGTGTCGGCCGCGGCGCGCAGGCGGCGGCAGATGGACAGGCCGTCTTCGCCAGGCAGCATCAAGTCCAAGACGATGAGGTCAATGGTCTCGCGCGTCAGCAGCCGGTTCAAGGCCTTGGCGTCTTCCGCCAACAGGACTTCAAATCCCTCTTGGGTGAGGTAGCGGCGCAGCAGGTCGCGGATACGGGCGTCATCGTCGACCACGACGATGCGGTCTTGGCGGGCATTGCTGTTGGCGTTCATCCCAACTCCTGAATTTGTAACAGCCGCCATTCTGGCCCTTTGCATCGGTGTTTTTGGGCTGAATGCGCTCTGTTACAAATCAATTCACAAGGTAAAAACCCTAGTGGGCGGGGTATGCCAGGTCATCGCAAGGCGGCCTTGCCGCGTTGCGCCACCATGACTACCTCTTCTTCATCTTTAAGAACCCGCCGGGCTGCCAGCCTGCTGGGTGGTGCTTTGTCGGTGTTGTTGGCGTCCGGGGCCAGTGCCCAGGCCGTGGCGCCCCAGCCGCAAGGCGTGTTGAACCTCAGCGCCACCGCCACGGTGGAGGTGCCCAAAGACTGGATGACGCTGGTGCTGTCTGTCTCCAAAGAGGGCGCAGACGCCAATGCCGTGCAAAACCAGCTCAAGCTGGCGGTGGACAGCGCGCTGCAAGAAGCCCGCAAGCAGGCCAAGCCAGGGCAGGTCGAAGTGCAGACGGGCGCGTTCTCGATCTTCCCGCGCTACAACAACAAGGGCGTGATCAACGGCTGGCAGGGCAGCACGGAGGTGCAGATCCAAGGCCGGGACATGGCCACCATTGGCCAGCTCACCGGCAAGATCGCTACGATGACGATTGCCAACGTCAACTACAGCGTGTCGCGCGAAACGCGCGAAAAGATGGAAGCGGAAGTCACCGCACAGGCCATCTCACGCTTCAGGTCGCAAGCAGAGTGGCAAGCCAAGGCGTTTGGCTATAGCGGCTAGAGCCTGCGCGAGGTCTCGGTGGCCTACGATGCGCCGGAGGGAGCGCATCCCATGCCCATGGCCGCCATGAAGATGGCCATGGCCGATGCAGCCCCTGCCATGCCGGTCGAAGCTGGCAAGGGCAGCATCAGCGCCACCGTCACCGGCAGCGTTCAACTGAAATAAGGCAGTTACTGCGCGACCCAGCCGCCATCCATATTGATGGCGGTGCCGCGCAGGTTGTTGGCGGCGGGCGAGCACATGAAGACGGCCATGGCGGCCAGCTCTTCCGGCGTGGTGAACTGCTGCGAAGGCTCTTTCTCGGCCAGCAAGCGACGCTTGGCCTCTTCGTTGCTCACGCCGTCGGCTTGGGCGCGGGCATCCACCTGCTTTTGTACCAGCGGGGTCAGCACCCAGCCCGGGCAAATGGCGTTGACGGTGACGGGCGTGGTGGCCGTCTCCAAGGCCACGGCCTTGGTGAAGCCGATGATGCCGTGCTTGGAGGCCACATAGGCCGACTTGTTGGCCGAGGCCACCAAGCCGTGCACCGAGGCCACATTGATGATGCGGCCCCAGCCGCGTGCCTTCATGCCGGGCAGGGCCAGGCGCGTGGTGTGGAAGGCCGAGCTCAAGTTGATGGCGATGATGGCGTCCCACTTTTCAGCGGGGAAGTCGTCCACCGGCGCCACATGCTGGATGCCGGCGTTGTTGACCAAGATGTCCAGTGCACCAAACTCGGCCTCGCAGGCACGCACCATGGCCTCGATCTCTGCGGGCTTGGTCATGTCCGCACCGTGGTAGCTGACTCGCACGCCGTGGGCTTGCCCCGCTTGGCTGACCTCGGCCTTGGCGGCTTCAATATCGCCAAAACCATTGAGCATGACGTGGGCGCCTTGTTCGGCCAAGGCACGGGCCATACCGAGGCCAATGCCACTGGTGGAGCCAGTGACCAGCGCGGTTTTTCCTTTGAGCATGCGGAAATCTCCTGAAGGGGTTGCTACAGTGATTATCCGCACAGCTTGCTTTAAGGACGCTTGCAGGCGCCCCAATCCCTATGAACGCACCCCTCCAGCCCCGCCAACGCCATGTGCAATGCTTGAATGCGCGGGGCTTGCACCGCATGGCTTACACCGAATGGGGTGACCCGGCTAACGACAAAGTGTTGGTCTGTGTCCACGGTTTGTCACGCCAAGGCAGAGACTTTGACGTGTTGGCCCAGGCCATGAGTGGGGAGTACCGGGTGGTCTGCCCCGATGTGGTGGGCCGCGGCCACTCGGATTGGCTGCCCGACCCCATGGGCTATGCCATCCCCGCTTATGTGGCCGACATGGTCACCTTGCTGGCCCGCTTGGATGCCCAGACCGTGCACTGGGTGGGCACCTCCATGGGCGGGCTGATTGGCTTGGGCGTGGCTTCGCTGCCGAACTCGCCCATTCAGAAGCTGGTGCTCAATGACGTGGGCCCCCGCATTGAGGCCCAGGCCTTGAGCCGCATCGGCCAGTACCTGGGCCTGCCTGTGCGCTGGAAGACCGAAGACCAAGCGGCCGATGAGCTGTGGGTCATCTCCCAAGGCTTTGGCCCGCACAGCCGTGAGCAATGGATGGCACTGACCCGTCCGCAGTTAAGGCCCGAAGGCGATGGCTTCAAGCCGCATTACGACCCCGCCATCGCCTTGCCCTTCAAGGCCATCACGCCAGAGTTGGCGGCACAGGGGGAAGCCATGCTGTGGTACAGCTACGAGCAACTGCGCTGTCCAACCTTGCTGATTCGCGGCGGTCAATCAGACCTTTTGACCGCGGACACCGCGCTCGCCATGACGCAGCGTGGCCCCAAGGCCGAGCTGGTGGTATTCGATGAAGCCGGTCATGCGCCCACCCTGGTGCAGCCGCATCAAGTGGCGGCTGTGAGGGAGTTTTTGCTGAGGCCATGAAGAGCGACGGACATTCCAGCAGCCCGGCAGCGCCCATCGTCGCGCTGGCCGGGGAGATGCTGCGCCCAGACGGGCGGCCCGCCCACGCCAGCAACGCGGCGGCCGCCGATGCAGCGGCCCGCGCGGCGTTGGAGGAAGGCCAAGCTGCCTTGCTGCGGGCCCAGCAGTTTGCCGAGCCACTGCTGACGGGCCAGCAGTTGGACACGGGCGAAGACGCCTTTGCACATGCCAGCGCAGTGGCGGATATCTTGCGCACCATCGGCGGGGCGCCCAGCCTGCAAGCCGCAGCCTACTTGGTGTACGCGGGCGACTTTTTGCAGCGCCCGGAAGACGTGATCGACAAAGCCTTCGGGCCGTCCTATGCCAGCCTGGTGACGCTGACCCGCAAGCTGGTGCAGATTCAACGCGCCGCACGCGAGGCGCAGGTCGATGAAGAGCTGCAAGCCCAGCAGACCGAGCGCGTGCGCAAGATGCTGCTGGCGTTTTCGCGCGATTTGCGTGTGGTGCTGCTGCGCTTGGCCTCGCGTCTGCAGACGCTGCGCTGGTACGCCGCCACCCGCCAGCCTTGCCCCAACAGCCTGGCCGATGAGACCAGCCGGGTGTTCTCGCCGCTGGCCAATCGCCTGGGCATTTGGCAGATCAAGTGGGAAATGGAAGACCTGGCCTTCCGCTTCCAGCACCCTGACGAATACAAGCGCATTGCCAAGCTGCTGGCCGAGAAACGCGTGGAGCGCGAAGCCAGCGTGGAGGCCGTGCGCAAGCAGTTGGCCGCAGATTTACAGGCCCACGGCGTGCCTGCGGTGGTGCACGGGCGGCCCAAGCACCTCTACAGCATCTGGAAAAAGATGCAGGGCAAGCGCTTGGACTTTGAGCGCGTGATGGACGTGCGCGCCCTGCGCGTGGTGGTGGCTGATGTACCCGCCTGCTATGCCGCGCTGTCCCGGGTGCATGAGCGCTACCAGACCGTCGAGGGCGAGTTTGATGACTATATTGCCCGGCCCAAGCCCAATGGCTACCGCTCTTTGCACACGGTGGTTCGAGGGGATGACGGGCGCGCCATTGAGGTGCAGATCCGCACCCACGAAATGCACGAGCACGCTGAGTATGGCGTGGCCGCCCACTGGGCTTACAAGGAAGCGGGCGCCAAGGGTTATGCGGGCGTCAGCGCTGCCGGCGACTATGAAGGACGCTTGAGCGAAGCTCGCAAGGCGGTATTGCGGCAGTTGCTGGCCTGGGAGCGAGACTTTTCGGGCCAGGCCGTGTCTGCCGAAGGGGCGGCGCTGGACGACCGCATTTATGTCTTCACGCCCCAAGCCACGGTGATCGAGCTGCCGGCGGGAGCAACGCCCATTGACTTTGCCTATGCGCTGCATACCGACCTGGGCCATCGGTGCCGAGGGGGCAAGGTCGATGGCGTGATGGTGCCGCTATCCACACCTCTGGCGAACGGGCAAACGGTGGAGGTGGTCACCGTCAAAGAAGGCGGCCCCTCCTTGGATTGGCTGAACCCAGAACTGGGCTTTTTAAAGAGCCCCAGGGCGCGCGCCAAGGTCCGCGCATGGTTTAACGCTCAAGCCCAGGCCAGCACCATCGCCAAGGGCCGGGAGCTGGTGGAAAAGCTCCTGCAACGCGAGGGGCGCACGGCGCTGAAACTCGACGATTTGGCGAGCCAGTTGGGCTTTAAGGATGCCCAGGCCTTGTTCGAGGTGGTCGGCAAGGACGAGTACTCGCTGCGCAACATCGAGCAGTTGCTGCGGCCTCCGGAGCCTGTGGCGCCCGACGATGAGGTGCCACTGTTCCGCCGCAAGCCCGGCGCATCCAGCCGAGCGCCCGGTGGCGTGTTGGTGGTGGGCGTGGAGAGCCTGCTGACCAATTTGGCCAAGTGCTGCAGGCCTGCGCCGCCAGATGCCATTGGGGGTTTTGTGACGCGCGGCCAGGGCGTGGCCGTGCACCGTGCGGATTGCACCAACTTCAGGCACATGGCTCAACGGCTGCCAGAGCGCGTGTTGCCCGTGGCCTGGGGCAGTGAGTTGGCCCGCAGCGAGGCCATGTATCCCGTGGATGTTGCGGTGGAGGCCGCAGACCGACAGGGGCTGCTGCGCGACATCACGGAAGTCTTCGCCAAGGACAAGACCAATGTCGTGGGTGTCCACACGCAAACGGTGCGTGATGCCAACGGTCAAACCGCTTGGATGACCTTTACCGTGGAAGTGGCGGATGTGGCTCGCTTGGCGCAAGTCCTGGCACAAGTGAGGCGTGTCGCAGGGGTGAGACACGTCAAGCGGAAATAGTTCACGCCAGTGAGATTGCGCCTCATTGTTAACAACTTGTATCTTTAGTCGTGGTTTAATCGAGTCACCTTAGTGTTCTGATGTTGGTCGTTAATTGCCAACATTTGCGCGTTTTGTAGTTGGGGGAACACCTTGAACACACGTCCTATTTTCGCTTTGGCCCTGCTTGCAAGCGCTGCATGCGCGCAGGCCCAGTCGACCCAAGAGCCCACCAATCTGCTTGAAGATGGCAGCTTTGAGCTCGCCAATCAGGCCGCAGGGACTTGGGGCTTTTATCAGGGCAGCCAAGCCACCGGCTGGTATGCCGTCGGCGACAACTCCTTGATTGAGTTGCGCAACAACTTGGTCGGCACCGCCCAAAACGGCAGTAGCTTTGCCGAGCTGGATTCTCAGAACGGGAATTCCACGATGACGCAAGACTTTTCGACCGTGGCAGGACAAACCTATTACCTGTCCTTCTACTACTCAAGTCGCCCCGCGTCGGATGTCTACAACGGCTCCTGCTGCTCGGTGGTGCCTGCCGAGAGCAACGGACTGAGCTTCAACGTGGGTTCGGGCTGGACGGCTGCGCCTGCGCTGCCTGCCAACCAGACTTATGACAATGTCTGGAACTACTTCACCACCAGCTTTGTGGCGGCCAGCGCCACCACGACGCTGAGTTTCATGGCGACCGGCCTGAGCGATACCTTTGGTACATCGCTCGACAATGTCAAAGTGTGGACGGACACGCCGCCCGTGCCGGAACCCGCAACCCTGGCTTTGATGGTGGCCGGCTTGGCGGCCATTGGCGCGCGAGTTCGTCGCCAACAAAAATCTTCATGATTTGCGATAAACCCTAAAAAGTCGCTATACTGAGAGGCTCAGCAGGCGCGTAGCTCAGTTGGTTAGAGCACCACCTTGACATGGTGGGGGTCGTTGGTTCGAATCCAATCGCGCCTACCAAAATTCTGCTGTTGCCGAACCCCTGGTTTCTGTGATGAAACCAGGGGTTTTTTGCTTGGGGGCTGCCGCGTCAGTCTGGGTTCAATTTGCGCGCGTAGCATGCGCGACGTTTTGAATTCATGGCGGTAGAGCATCAGCGCTACTGAGAGACCGTGCTGGAACGTCTGCTGTACCGTAGCCAAGCCACCCACAAGTTGGGGTCGCTGCACCTGTTCACCCTGTTGGCCCGAGCCCGCGAGCGCAATCTTCGCCTGGGCATCACCGGCCATTTGCTCTATCTGGATGAGAGATTCGTCCAGTGCATTGAGGGGCCCCCGTCGTCCATAGAAACTCTGTGGCAGCGCCTGCAAGTGGATGACCGGCACTTCAACCTGGAGCTTTTGGCGCGTGGCCCCTTGGAGGCGCGGCGCTTTCCAGACTGGACCATGGCATTTTCAAGCTATGCGTCCTTCCGCCGCTTTTCGCTGCCCGGGTTCTTTCCCATAGATGAGCAGGGCATGAACGAGTTCACTGAGCGTTGCGTGCGCACTTAGGCCTCGCTGGGCCACGTGGCCAACAGCAGCCCCAGCAAGGCCAGACCCAAGGCCAAGCCTTGCATCAGTCCCAGCGGTTCGGACAGAAAAAACACGCCAACCGCGCACGCCGAGACGGGCAGCAACACGCTGAAGACGCCTGCGCGCTGGGCGGGTACTTTTTGCAGGCCTATCATCCAGAGCCAAACAGTCACCACGCTGGCGGCCAAGGCGTAGAACAACAGCAGCCCCCATGAGGGCAGTGCCACGGTGCTGAAGTCAAATTGGCTGGCTTGCCACAGGCCCAAGGGCGTCACCAAAGCCAAGCCCCAGAGATTGATGAGTGCGCTGATGCGTTTGGGAGAGACCTGGGCCGTCAGGCGCTTGCCGATCACCACATAGCAAGCCTCGCAAAACACCGCGCCCAGCAGCAAGACATGGCCCCAGAGTGGGCCGATGCTGGATGTTGACGGGTGCTCTGGGGCAGCACTGGGGCGCGCCAGCGCCAGCAAGCTCATGCCGCACACCGCCAAGGCAATGCCGGCCAGCACCATAGGGCGAATGCGCTCACCCAAGAAGAGCCAAGAGAGCAGGGCGACCATGGCAGGAATGCCCGCCATCATCACCCCCGCAGACACCGCAGACGTGGCGGCAACGCCGTAAAGCATGCAGATGGAAAACAGGAAGTTGCCCAGAAAGCTCTCCAGAAACAGCAAGCCTTTTTCTTTGGGGCCCAAGGGCGGCTCTTGGGTGGTGCGGCGTAACCAGCCGCTCATGGCCACCGCGGCAATTCCAAACCGAAGCCAAGCCAGCAGAAAGATCGGAAAGATGGCCACCAGCACTTTGGACAGACCCACATAGCTGCCCACCAGCGCCATGCTCAGTGAGAGTGCGCCATAGGACAGCCAGGGCACGGCTGGCGAGTGGATGGCTTGTTTCAATGTCGCGCCCTGCCGGATTGGTCGTATACGGTCAGGCTGACGTGCTGAGCCAACTGCCGGCGGGCCGGGTCCCACTTCAAGGCGAAGCCGCCCATGTCCCATGTTCCCAAGGACTCCAGCGCGGCCAAGAATTGCTCGCGCGTGCCATTGCGCGGCATGCGCCGCAGCGCTTCCAAGATGGTCTGCCCCACCATCCAACCTTCCAAGGAGGCGTGTTCGGGCTTGGCGTCGGCGGCTTTGAGGCGCTGCAGATAGGACGCCACCACGGGTCTGGACGCGTCCGTGGGTGAGGGGACGACCTGGGTCAGAGAGAGCCCGGCCGCGTCGCTGCCCAACTGCGCGGCGAGTGCCCCCGAGCCGCTCAGGCTGGTGCCGTAGCAGCCGCCCCTGAAGCCTGATTTGCGCAGCGCGCGCCACACGGCTCCTGTGCTGCCATAGGCTGCCAAACTGACGACCACTTGTGGCTTGGCCTCGAGCAGTTGCTTGGCGGCCGGCGCAATGTCGTTCTGCCCCAGCGCAGACTCGCCCGTGGAGTTGCGTGCCACCTTGGCCAAGGTCACCGGTGCGGGCAGCTTGGCGGCTTGCAAGACTTGCTGCAAGGCCAGCAGGCCGGCCTCGCCGTCGGCATCGGTTTGCTGCAGCACGGCCATTCGGTCCCAGCCCATGGTGCTGAGGGTGCGGACGATCAGCGCCAATTCAGCCGCTTGTCCGGCACGCCAGGTGATCAAGGCGCGCGGCGGTGCTTGGCGCAGAAACTCGGCTCCACACAAGGGCGCAATCATGGGCACGCCCGCTTTGAGCGCCAAGGGCAGGCTGCGCCGGACTGACTCTGCGCCAACATAGCCGACCAACGCAAACACCGCTTCCGCACCGATCAGGTCTTGGGTGTTGGCGGCGGCCATGTCGGCCTCATAGGCATCGTCCAAGCTGATCAGCTCGATGCTGCGGCCTTGCACGCCACCGCTGGCATTGGCCAGATTAAAGGCCATCTGCAAGCCGCGCTGGTACTCAATGCCCAGGTGTTGCGCCGCCCCGGAAATAGGCACTGACTGGCCCAGGCGAATGACATCCTTGGGAGGAGCAGCCCAGGTCTGCTTCGTCGCCGAAGCGGCCGTCAGGCCCAGCATGCCTTGCAGGACTCGACGTCGATCAGAACGTGGCCGCATAGCGCTGCAACTCCCAGGCGCTGATGTGTCGGGCATAGCTCAACCATTCGGCGCGCTTGAGGCGGGGCAACTCTTGGCTCAAGGTGTCCCCCAAAGCGGCGAGGATCACCGGGTCGGCTTCCAAGGCGCTGATGGCTTCGTCGAGAGACTGAGGCAGCACCTCAATGGCGCGCAGGGCAATCTCCGACAAACTCAGGTTGAACAAGTCATCCGTGCAGGCCGGGCCGGGGTCGAGTTGTCGGTCCACGCCATCCAAGCCTGCCGCGATCAGTGCCGCCGTGGCCAAGTAGGGGTTGGCTGAAGCATCGGGCAAGCGCCACTCAAAGCGGCCGGGCAGGGTGCGAACCACCGCCGTGCGGTTATTCGGCCCGTGGGCCACATAGGCGGGCGCCCAGGTGGTGCCTGACAAAGACTCGCCCACCACCAAACGCTTGTAGCTGTTGACCGTGGGCGCAGCCAGCACGCACAAGGCGGCCGAGTGGGCCATCACACCCGCAATGAACTGCCGCCCCAGCGCAGAGAGGTGATGGCCCTTCTGGGCCTGGGACTCCGTCGGCGAGAACAAGCCTTGGCCTTGCGCATCCCAGAGCGAGACATGAAAGTGCAAGCCGCTGCCCGGTTGGTTCGCAAAGGGCTTGGGCATCATCGAGAACACGGCCCCGTGGCGCTCTGCCACTGCGTGGGCAGCCAGCTTGAAGCACATCAGCTTGTCGGCGCTGGCCAAGCATTCGTCGAAGGCGAAGTTCACCTCGTACTGGCCGTGGGCGTCTTCGTGGTCCAGTTGGAACACGTCCAACCCCATCGCGCTCAAGGCCTGGTGCAACTCGTGCAGCAGCGGCGCTTGGCGGGGCAGAGACTTCAAGTCGTAGGAGGGCTTGTCGAGCCGATCGGCATCATCAAAGGGCAGCCACTGGCCGTCCTTGTGCTTGAGTAGGAAGAACTCGGGCTCAATCCCTGTTTTCAGCGCCCAGCCCCGCTCGGCCAAGCGGGCCGTGGCCCGGCGCAAGACTTGGCGCGGGCACGCCTCAAAGGGCTGACCATCGACATAGCCGTTGCCTGTGGCCAAGGCATAGCCCGGCTGCCAGGGCATGGGCCGAATCGCATCCAAGCTGACGGGCCGTGCGTAGTACTCCGCACGCGCCCCGATGCGCGGCAAAGCTGTGCCCCAAATGGAGGGCCCGGCAAAGCCAGCGCCGGTGCGCACCAGCTCACCCAGATAGCTCAAGGGCACATACTTGCCCTTGGCCACGCCATGCACGTCGGTGAACTGCACGAGCAGGGTGTGCACACCCTGCTGTTCAAGCCGAACCTGGGTGCTGGCGATCTCGGCGGGGCTGGGTGAGAAGTCGGCGGACTCAGTCAAGGCGGATCCAGGTGGTTTTGAGTTCGGTGTACTTGTCAAAGGCGTGCAGCGACTTATCACGGCCGTTACCGCTTTGCTTGTAGCCCCCAAACGGCACGGTGATGTCGTCTTCGTCGTACTGGTTCACGTGCACCGTGCCTGCACGCAGAGCACGTGCGACACGGTGAGCGCGGTTCAGGCCGTCGCTCCAAACGCTGGCTTGCAGGCCGTAGCTGGAGTTGTTGGCCAGGGCGATGGCTTCTTCTTCCGTCTTGAACGTCAGGATGCTCATGACCGGGCCAAAGATTTCTTCGCGGGCGATCTTCATGCCATTGCTGACCCCGGCAAACACGGTGGGCTCCACGTAGTAACCACCGGTTTGAGCCAAGGCTTGCTGGCCGCCAGCGACACAACGCGCACCTTCTGCCGAGCCCGCATCGATGTAGCCCAAGACTGTGCGCATCTGGGTTTCGTCCACCAAAGCGCCCAGCACGGTGCCCGTGTCCAGCGGGTTGCCCGGCGCATAGCTCGGTGCTTCGGCGGCCACCAGAGCGGTGAACTCCTCGGCCACACGCTCATGCACCAAGACGCGGGAAGGCGCGTTGCAGCTCTCGCCCTGGTTGAAGAACATGCTGCCGGCCACGGTCTTGGCGGCGCGCTCCAGGTCTTTGAAGTCGTCAAACACCAGGAAGGCCGACTTGCCACCTAGCTCGTTGTAGACGCGCTTTAGGTTGGAGCGTCCTGCGTAATCCAACATGCGCCGCCCGACGCGGGTGGAGCCGGTGAAGCCAATCGCATCCACGTCCATGTGCAGGGCCAAGGCTTCGCCGGCTTCGTGGCCAAAGCCTGGCACCACGTTAAACACGCCCGGCGGGATGCCTGCTTCCACCGCCAGCTCCGCCAAGCGGCAAGCCGTGTAAGGGCTCTTCTCACTGGGCTTGAGCACCACCGAGTTGCCCGCAGCCAGGGCCGGGCCCAGCTTCCAGGCCGCCATGATCATGGGGTAGTTCCAGGGCACGATGGCCCCGATGACGCCCATGGCTTCGCGGGTGATGAGCGCCAAGGCCGAGTCGGGCGTGGGCGCGATCTCATCGTAGATTTTGTCCACCGCTTCGGCATACCAGGCGATGCAGCGGGCGGTCGAGGGCACGTCCACCGACAGCGAGTACTGGATGGGCTTGCCCATGTCCAGGGTCTCCAGCAGCGCCAACTCCTCTTTGGCGCCGAGGATCTTGTCGGCAAAACGTTGCAGGATTTTTTTGCGCACGGCAGGCGCCTTGCCGGCCCAGCGGCGGTCGTCAAAGGCAGCGCGGGCTGCACGCACGGCGGCATCCACATCGGCCGCTTGACCGCGCGCCACAGCGCCCAGCAAGCGGTTGTCGATGGGCGAGCGCTTCTCAAAGGTTTGGCCATCCACGGCCGCCACGCGTTGGCCGTCGATCACCGCACGGCCGTCGGGGCGCAGGTCGGCGGCACGGGCCGCCCAGGAGTTGCTCTGGGGCATAGACACCTCTTGATGAAGACAAAAAAATGGCCGCGACGGAGCAGCGCGGCCATCGGTGGAGGCGGCAGCCCTCAGGCTGCCGGGTCCTTAGAACGCGACGACGACGGACGCACCCAGCAGATGGTTGGTCTTGCTGTAGCTGCCGTCCTTGACGTTTTCAAATACGGCTTGGTTGGCGCGGTCCAAGCGGTACTCCAGCTTCAGCGTGGTGCTGGTGTCGAACAGGTAAGACAGGCCCATGCTCAGCGCCATGCGGTTGGCACCCTTGCTGGGGTCTGCTTGGACCCAGTTACCCTCCGCATCGCGAGACCAGCCTGGGCCGATGCCGTTGCGACTGTCCGACGCCGTGAAGCCCAGCAAGCCGCCGCCGTTCTTGGCATTGTTCAGGTAATCCAGCCGTGCAATGCCTTCGAAGCGCGGCGTGAACTTGTAGGCGGCCAAACCGGACAGGCCCCACCATTGCGAGTCTTGAAGGCCACCGTCGGCATTGGCGGAAATGGCCGCATTCTTCTGGCGACCAAAGCTGGCTTGGCCCTGAATCGTCCAGTCGCCACGAATGAAGTAGCCGTCGACTTCGAAGAGGTCAACGCGGCTTTCGCCCTGGGGCACGACATTGCCATCAACGTCCAGGATGTTCTCGCTGAAGTTGGCTGCATTGCCGTGCACACCCGCAAAGCCAAAGCCATTGAACTCACCCTTGGAGTAGTCGACGCGGTAGGCCAACATCGGCTGGCGCATGCCAGCATCCTTCTTGGACTTGTTCATGTTGCCGACCATGAACTTGGTGATCCATTTGCCATTGGTCACATCCATGCCGATGCCGGTGTAGGCGGTGGGCAAGGTGAAGTCGAACAGCAGGTTGTGGGTGATCAGCTTGTTCTGCGTGGCTGGCAGGTACTCATAGCCTGACCAGTCTGGCAACTGGCCCGCAATCAAGCGGGTCTGCAAGTCGGTCAGGGGAATCGAGACACTGGCTTCTTGAACGATGGAGTCACCATCAAACACCGAGCCCACGCCGCGGTTGGGCGACAGGGTCAGGCGCCACTTCACGCCAGAGTCGGTTTCCTTTTGGAAGTCGATAACGGCCGCACCGAAGTAGGAGTTGTCGTAGTTGTAGCCATCATCACCCACCTTGTTCAGGAATTGGGCGCCCATGCGGTTCTGGGCCTTGTTGTAGATGAAGGCCGGGTCCATGTAGCCGCTGACCTTCAAGTTCTTGAAGCCCAGCATCTCGCGGGAGTCCTCCAAGGCCTCGGTCTTGTTGGCAATCCGGTTGAATTCGGCGGCTTGCTCTGGCGTCATGCCCCATTGCGGCTTCGGGGCTTCGGCAGGCGCCGCCTGCAGCTTTTTCTCCAGCTCATTGACACGCGCCTTGAGCGCTTGCAGCTCTTTGAGCAAAGCCTCGTTGGATTGAGCTGCCGCAGGGAAAGCGGCTGCCAGGGCCACGGTCAAGAGGGTGGGACTCAATAGCTTCATTGTCATGTCCTTCAGTGGCTAGAAAAAGTGAATGGGGTGAGTGTCTGTCAGTTGCGGTAGGCCGCGGCCATCTCTTGTTGGCGTCGTCGCTCAGCTCTGGCAATCATGTAGCTGGCGACGATGACGCCGATGGAAACAATCAGCACGATCAGCGTCGCCACGGCATTCACACTGGGGTTCAGGCCCAGCCTGGCGCGCGAGAAGATGACCAGCGGCATGGTGGTGGAGCCTGGGCCCGACAAAAAGGCCGAGAGCACCACGTCGTCCAGCGACAAAGTGAAGGTCAGCAGCCAGGCCGACATCATGGCCTGCGCAATCATCGGCAGGGTCACCAGCATGAAGACTTGCGAAGGCTTGGCGCCCAGATCCATGGCGGCCTCTTCAAGCTGAGGGTTCAGCTCTTGCAGGCGGGCCTGCACCACGACGGTGGCATAGGCCATGCCCAGCAGCAAATGACCCATCCAGATGGTGAGCACACCGCGCTCGGGGAAGCCCAAGGCACGCTGCACCGACACCAGCATCAGCAGCAGCGACAAGCCGACGACGACTTCCGGCATCACCAAGGGGGCGCTGACCATGCCTGAAAACGCTGTCCGGCCCCAAAAGCGCTTGTACTTCACCAGAACGAATGCAGCGAAAGTCCCCAGGACCACCGAACCGCATGCAGTGAAGAAGGCAATCTTCAGCGACAACCACAGCCCAGCCTGCATTTCAGTGTCGTGCAGCAGAGCGGCATACCACTTCAGGGTGAAGCCGCGCCACTCATTGGGCAGTGGCGAATCGTTGAAAGAGTAGACGATCAGCGCAATGATGGGCAAATAGAGGAAGACATAGCCTGCGGCCAGCCAGCCCTTGCCGAAATTGCGATTGAATGCAGGAGACAGTCGCAACATCAGCGGGACTCCTGGGCTTCAGCCTGATATTTATTGAACAGCGCCAGTGGCACGATGATCAGCAGAATCATGACGACCGCCAGGCTGGAGGCCATGGGCCAATCGTTGTTGGAGAAGAACTCATCCCAGACGACCCGGCCGATCATCAAGGTCTCAGGCCCGCCCAAGAGCTCAGGGATCACGAACTCGCCCACGCACGGGATGAACACCAACATGGAGCCAGCAATGATGCCGGCTTTAGAGAGCGGCACCGTGATCTTCCAGAAGGCTGTCCAGGGCGTGGCGCCCAGGTCAGCCGCTGCCTCCAGCAGGCGCAAATCCATCTTGGCCAGGTTGGAGTAGAGCGGCAGGATCATGAAGGGCAGGTAGGTGTAGGTCATGCCCAGCACCAGCGAAAACGGCGTATGCATGAGCTTGCCTGGCGCAGGAATAGCGCCCACCGCATAAAGCAGCTGATCCAGGCCCAAGGTGGTGATGACCTCCGCCGCCCAGCCGCCTTCGGACAGCAAGCCCTTCCAGGCGTAGACGCGCAGCAAAAAGGACGTCCAGAACGGCAGCATCACCAGCATCAAGAGTGCCGGCTGTGCACTGGGCTTGGCGCGGGCCATGAAATAGGAAAACGGATAGCCGATGGCCAAGCACAGCACCGTGGTGGCCGCAGCGTACTTGACGCTGGCCAAGTAGGTCTTGAGATAGAGATCGTCTTCGGTGATGAAGACATAGTTGCCCAGCTTCAAGGTCAGCGCCAGCAGGCCGTCCTTGTAGGTGATCAGGTCCTTGAAGACCACAGTCTCCATCTCGGAGACGCTGATCTTGGCCAAGATCAGGAAAGGCAGCAAGAAGAACAGCAGCAACCACCCATAAGGCACCGCAATGACCGCGGTGCGCCCGGGGTTGCGCGTCAGGCGCTGGAGGAAGTGGGGCATGAGGTGCATGAAGGCCGCCTTAGCTGGTCAGCACCACATGGGCGGCATCAGACCAATGCGCCCAGACTTGGTCGCCCCAGGTCAGCTCGTCATCACGGTGACGCTCGGTGTTGGCCATGCTGACCTTGAGCATCTGGCCGCTGGCCAGCTTGACGTGAAAGACCGTGAAGCTGCCGAAATAGGACATTTCTTCAATCGTGCCGGGTGCTGCGTTGTACTCGCTCTCAGGCTTATCCCGAGTCACGGCGATCTTTTCAGGCCGCAACGCTACCGTGACCGGCATGCCTTGGGTGCCGGTGATGCCGTGGCCGACATAGTGCTTGCAATCTGCGCAATCAATGATGACGTGGTCGGGCTCGTCCACCGAAACGCTGCCGTCCATCAAGTTGACGTTGCCAATGAAATCAGCCACGAAGCGGGTCTGCGGGGTTTCGTAGATGTCAGAGGGTGAGCCCACTTGCAGGAAGCGGCCTTCGCTCATGATGGCGATGCGCGAGGCCATGGTCATGGCTTCTTCTTGGTCGTGGGTCACCATCACGCAGGTCACGCCCACTTGCTCGATGATGTTCACCAGCTCAATCTGGGTTTGCTCTCGCAGCTTTTTGTCCAAGGCGCCCAAGGGCTCGTCCAAGAGCAGCAACTGTGGCTGCTTGGCCAAGCTGCGCGCCAAGGCCACGCGCTGCTGCTGGCCGCCAGAGAGTTGGTGCGGCTTGCGCTTGGCAAATTTACCCAATTGCACCAGCTTGAGCATGGCCTCCACCCGTGACGCCACTTCGTCACGCCCCAGGCCATCGCGCTGCAGGCCAAACGCAATGTTGTCCCAGACTGTGAGGTGTGGGAACAGCGCGTAGGACTGGAACATCATGTTCAGGGGCCGCTCGTAGGGCGGCAAGCCCGCCAAGTCTTGGCCATTGAGGATGATGCGTCCCGAGGTCGGCGTCTCGAAGCCCGCCAGCATGCGCAACAGCGTGGTCTTGCCGCACCCAGACGAGCCCAGGAGCGCGAAGATCTCGCCCTTGGCAATGTCCAGGTTGACGTTGTTGACGGCTTTGTAGCCGCCGAAGTCCTTCACCACATCGACGATGCGGAGAAAGGCGCTGTCAGCAGTGCTGGCGGTAGGGCTCATACGTGGTGTCTCACAGACCTGTCTTGAACGAGGTGTAGGTGCGCGTCATCAGGCGGCGCAAGTCGTTGTTCAACGAGTCCGGCGGCACCATCTTCTTCATGTCTGCATCGCTCAAGAACACGGTGGGGTTGTTGGCCACCTCAGGCTTGATGAACTTCTTGGAGTCCTTCACCGGGTTGGCGTAGAACACCTTGTTGGTCAGTGCTGCGTGGTTCTCAGGCTTCAGGATGAAGTTGATGAACTTATGGGCATTACCGGGGCGCGGAGCGTCGGCGGGGATGACCATCACGTCAAAGAACAGCAGGCCACCGGTCTTGGGGATCAAGGCCTCGATCTTTTGACCCGTCTTGCCATCAATGGCGCGCTGGCGGGCGATGTTGATGTCGCCTGACCAACCCAAGGCCAAACAAATGGAGCCATTGGCCATGTCATTGATGTAGCCCGAAGAGCTGAACAGGGTCACGCTGGGGCGCACCGACTTGAGCAGCGCCGAGGCAGCGTTGTAGTCGGACGGGTTCTTGCTGAAGGAGGGCTTGCCCAAATAGTGCAGGGCGGCTGGCACCACTTCAGTGGCGGAGTCCAAGAAGGAGACACCGCAGGACTTCATCTTTGAGATGTACTCCGGCTTGAAGACCAGGTCCCAAACGTTTTCTGGCATGGGCGTGCTGCCGAGTGCCGCCTTGACCTTGTCGACGTTGATGCCCACCGTGGTGTAGCCCCACAGCCAATCCACCATGTAGTCGTTGTTGGGGTCCATCCGCGCCAGTTGGGCCTGAATGGCGGGGTCAACGTTCTTCAGATTGGGAATCAGCGACTTGTCGAGCTTGCGCAGCAAGCCGCCGTCCATCTGCAGCTTGGCCCAGTTGGACGAGGGCACGACGATGTCGTAACCCGTCTTGCCGGCCACCAACTTGGCGTGAACGATTTCGTTGTTGTCGAAGTTGTCGTAGCGAACCTTGATGCCGGTTTCTTTTTCAAAGTTCTTCAGAGTGTCTTCGGCGATGTAGTCCGACCAGTTGTACACATTGAGGACTTTTTCTTCCTCTTGGGCCTGGGCGCTGGCGCCCACAAAGCCCAGGGCCGCAAGGGCGATGGACAGGACGGAACGCATAGGACTTGCTTTCATGCTCATGAAACCTCCAGAAAACACGGATGGAGAAAAGGGGTTGGAAGAGAAATCACTCAACGCCAGAGTCTAGGTGGTGGACGACGACACCGGCATCGGGAGAAGCCATCAAAGCATGCAATCCTTGTGCCCGCTCCGGTGTCATGTCACTCATAGCCAGCCGTTCTTCTGGGCGTCGGCCAAGGTCAAGTCCAAGCAGCGGCGGATCAGGACCATCATCTCGTCGATCTGGGCACGGGTGATGACCAGTGGGGGTGCGATGATCATGCGGTCGCCCACCGCGCGCATGATCAAGCCATTCCCAAAGCAGTGACCGCGGCAGACCATGCCCACTTCCAAATCAGAAGGGAAGGCCTGGTGCTTAGCTTTGTCCTTGACCAGCAAGACCGCGCCCATCAGGCCGCAGGTTTGCGTCTCGCCCACCAAGGGGTGGTCATTGAGGCTCGCGAACTGTTGGGCCAAGTAGGGGCCGACGTCGTCGTGCACATGCTCGACCAGCTTTTGCTGTTGGATCAGGCGGATGTTGGCCAAGGCCACGGCGCAGGCCACGGGGTGGCCGGAGTAGGTGAAGCCGTGGTTGAACTCGCCGCCTTGCTCGATCAGCACCTTAGCCATGCGCTCGCCCACCATCACGCCGCCCAAGGGGATGTAGCCGGAGGTCACGCCCTTGGCAAATGTCATCAGGTCGGGCTTGGTGCCCATGGTCTCGCAGCCGAACCATTGGCCGGTGCGGCCAAAGCCACAAATGACTTCGTCGGAGACCAGCAAGATGCCGTACTTGTCGCAGATGCGCTGGATCTCTGGCCAATAGGTTGCTGGGGGAACGATCACGCCACCCGCACCTTGCACGGGCTCGCCAATGAAGGCCGCCACCTTCTCAGGCCCGATGGACAAGATGCGCTCTTCCAGCCAAGAGGCCGCCACCTTGCCGAACTCATCGCGGCTCATGCCCGCGCCGTTTTCCCACCAATAGGGTTGGTCGATGTGGGTGATGTTGGGAATGGGCAGGCCGCCTTGGGCATGCATGCCGCTCATCCCACCCAACGAGGCACCTGCCATGGTCGAGCCGTGATAACCGTTGTGGCGGCTGATGATGACTTGGCGCTCGGGCTGACCCAGGATATCCCAGTAGCGGCGCACCATGCGCACCACCGTGTCATTGCCCTCGGAGCCAGAGCCCGTGAAGAACACATGCTTGAACTGGGGGGGCGTGACCTTGGAGAGCAACTCCGCCAACTCAATGGCTGGGGGCGTCGAGGTCTGGAAGAAGGCGTTGTAGAAGGGCAGCTCCTTCATTTGGCGCGTCGCGGCGTCGACCAAGCTGGCTTGGCCATAGCCGACGTTGACGCACCACAGACCACTCATGGCGTCGAGGATCTTGTGGCCATCGCTGTCCCACAAATAGATGTTGTCAGCCTTGGTGATGATGCGCGAGCCCTTCTTGGCCAGCCCGGCAAAGTCGGTGAAAGGGTGCAAAAAGTGCTCGGCGTCGGCCTGCTGCCATTCACGCGTGCTGCGCTGGCTAGCAACGGCCGGGGCTTGAAGAACGATGTTGTTGTGCATGGTGTGTCAGTCCTGTCTGGTGTCTTGAAGGCTGGGCGCAGCTCAAACGTGTAGCAAGAGGTGCTCACGCTCCCAAGGCGAAATCACCTTCATGAATTCGGCGTATTCGATCTCTTTGACTTCGGTATAGACCGTCACAAAGCTTTCACCCAAGACGGAGGCCAAGTCCTTCTCATCACGCAGTTGCTGCAAGGCTTCACCCAAGCTGCGCGGCAGTTGGTAGTCGCCCAAATAGGCGTCACCCTTGCACTCTGCGCTGGGTTGAATCTTGTTTTTGATGCCCAAATAACCGCAGGCTAAGGTGGCGGCTAAAGCCACATAGGGGTTGGCATCGGCGCCGATCACACGGTTCTCAATGCGCCGCGCGGACGGTGAGGCCACAGGCGAGCGGATGCCGACCGTGCGGTTGTCCGTGCCCCATTGGATGTTGATGGGCGCAGCCGTGTGGCGGGCCAAGCGGCGATAGCTGTTCACATACGGGGCGAACAGGGCCATGGCGGCCGGGATGTACTTTTGCAAGCCGCCGATGTACCAATAAAACTCCTGGCTCGGGCTGCCGTCTTCGTTGCTGAAGATGTTCTTGCCCGTCAGCTTGTTGACCACGCTTTGGTGGATGTGCATGGCGCTGCCCGGCTCACCGGCGATCGGCTTGGCCATGAAAGTGGCAAACATGTCATGGCGCAGCGCCGCCTCACGCACGGTGCGCTTGAAGAAAAAGACCTCGTCGGCCAAGCCCAGCGGGTGGGCGTGGAAGAAGTTGATCTCCATCTGTCCGGCACCGATTTCGTGAATCAAGGTGTCGACGTTCAACTCCATCTTGTTGCAGTAGTCGTAAACGTCTTCGAACAGCGGATCGAACTCGTTGACGGCGTCGATGGAGTAGGCCTGACGTGAAGTCTCCGCCCGGCCGCTGCGGCCAATGGGCGGCTTGAGCGGCATATCGGGATCGGTGTTGCGAGCCACCAAATAGAACTCCAGCTCAGGCGCCACCACAGGGTCCCAGCCTTCGGCATCAAAGAGGTCGCAGACTCGACGCAAGACGGAGCGCGGCGCAAAGCTCACCAGCTTGCCCTCGCGGTCATAGCAGTCGTGAATGACCTGTGCGGTCGGGTCTGTAGCCCACGGCACCAAGCGCACGGTCGCCGGGTCCGGCCGCAAGTGCATGTCGTGGTCCGTCGGGCTGATGACGTCGTAGTACGGGCCCTCTTCAGGGAACTCGCCGGTCACCCCCATGGCGACCACGGCCTCGGGCAGGCGCATGCCGCGGTCTTCGGTGAACTTTTCGCGGGGCAAGATCTTGCCGCGAGCCACGCCGGTCAAGTCGGGGACGAGGCATTCAATTTCGGTGACCCGATGTTGGTCGAGCCACTGCTCTAGTTCATGAAACGTGAAATCTGCTTTGCTGGCCATAGTGGCACCTGTTTGCGGTTCAGTGCGCGTGGATTGCCGCTGCGTTTGCAGCGCCGGGCCACGCGAGCCCCGGGGGAGGTGAGGGCCTCGGTGAAGAGGCGAGGGGAGGTCTCACCTACGGATACGCGCCACGGTGTCCCTCGCGCCAGCGCCGGCAGGCCTGGCCAAAGGCCGTCAGCATGGCCATGGACTGAGGGTTCTGGGCCGCTTGCCACTCGGGGTGCCACTGCAGGCACAGCGTAAAGCCCGCGCTGCCTTCGACGGAGAACGCTTCAATCACACCGTCCGGTGCGCGTGCTTCAACCCGCAAGCCGGGCGCCAGTGTTTTGACCGCCTGGCCATGAACGGAGTTCACGGTAAAGGGGGACTCGCCAACGATGTCGGCGAGCACGCCGCCAGGCTCCACAGACACGCTGTGCGAGGGGCCATATTGCACGGCCGCCGGCGCGCCGTCGGGGGCGCGGTGGTCGGCATGACCCTCGTGTTCATGCACGGCCTGGTAGAGCGAGCCGCCCAGCGCCACGTTGGTCTCTTGGGTGCCACGGCAGATGGTCAGCAAGGGGAGGCCTCGCGCCACGGCTTCACGAATCAGCGGCAGCGTCCAGGCATCGCGCTGCGGGTCCAGTGGCAGGCTCGTGTCGTGAACCTCTTCGCCAAAGTGGCTGGGGTGAACGTTGGAGGGCGAGCCTGTCAAAAAGACGCCGTCGGCCATCTGCAGCCATTGCTCCAACTCATCGGCCTCAGCCCACGGCACGACGACTGGCAGCGCGCCGGCCAGTCGCACCGCGTCGAGGTACTTCTTGCCTACGATTTGGAAGGGGTGCTCGCCCAACTGCCGGCTGCAGGCGGGCACCAAGACGAGAGGTTTGGAGGGGGTGCTCATGCTGAATAGGCCTTAACCCAAAATGTCCCGCAGGCGGTACCAAGCCATGCCCAGCACCAACGCGGGGGTACGCAGCCAACGGCCGCCGGGGAAGGGGTGATGTTTGAGGCGGGCAAAGATATCGAAGCGGCTGGCGTCGCCGTGCATGGCTTCAGCCACCAAGCGCCCGGCCAATCCAGTCAAGGCCAAGCCATGTCCGGAAAAGCCTTGCAGGTAGTAAACGTTGTCAGCCAAGCGACCAAAATCCGGCGCGCGGTTCATGGTGATATCCACAAAGCCACCCCAAGCGAACTCGGCCTTCACGCCTTGCAGTTGCGGAAAGGTCTGCGCCATGCGCTGTCGCATGTTCTCTGACAAATTGGGTGGGGTGACCGTGCTGTAGCTCACCCGCCCGCCGTAAAGCATGCGGTTGTCGTTGGTGGTGCGGAAATAGTCCAGCACAAAATTGGTATCGCACACCGCCGAGCGGCTCGGGATCAGGCTGCTGGCCAAGGCTTCTGACAAAGGCTCGGAGCAGACGATGTAGGTGCCCACCGGCATGATGCGCGCTTCCAGGTGGCTGGAGAGGCCTTGCAGATACACATTGCCTGCCAAGAGCACCTGCTTGGCGCGAACTTCTCCTTGCGCCGTGCAGACGCGCGCCATCGGCCCCGTCTGCAGACTGGTCACCGCCGAGTGCTCAAAGATGCGCACGCCAGCTTGGGCGGCTGCGCGCGCCAAGCCTAAAGCGTACTTCAGAGGATGCAAATGACCGGAGTGGGGGTCATGCAGGCCGCTGTGATAGCGCGGGCTGGCGATCCAGGATGAGACTTCTTGCGGGCCAATGCGGGTGAACTCCGCACCATAGACCTCGGCCATGCGGTCAGCCCAGCGGGCCAGGTCTGCGCCTTTGCGCGCCGTCGTGGCCAAACCCAGGTAGCCGTCGCGCCAGTCGCAGTCAATGTGGTGTTCGGCCATGCGCTCGCGCAACAAGGCCAGCGCCTCCAGCGTCATCTGCCAGACTTTGCGCGCATCGTCCAAGCCCAGTTGCGACTCGATCTCGGATTGGTCGCACGCTAAGCCGTGGATGGCTTGACCGCCATTGCGCCCACTGGCGCCCCAACCCACTTCACGAGCCTCCAACAGCACCACCGAGTGGCCCTTGCGGGCCAGGTCGATTGCGGCAGACAGGCCTGCCAGACCACCGCCCACCACCGCGACATCGCACTCCAGAGCGCCCTCCAGCGGGCTGTAGGCCGCATCGCGCGAGGCGGTGGCCGCGTAGTAGGAATGACGCGCAAGATCCTGATCGATGCTGAGGAAACTCATATGGTCAGCGCTAGGGCCTGTTAACACTACGGCAAGGTTCGCGAAGCGGCGGATTGGGGAGCCCATCTAGGCGCGATGCGCGGCCCGCACTCATGTGCGGGCAAGCGTTGCAACGACGAGGGGCACCCCAATCCGCCGCTTCCCTTCGGGTTGTGACCAAAAAGGGCGCATGCGGCGTTGCAAATCCTCGCCGGGCGGAAAGCCCGGCTGCGTTTTGCGCCTTGCCTGCGTCCTTTTTGACTCACAACGCGTCCCCTCGCCGTAGTGTTAACAAGCCCTAGGCAGGCCCTTTGTGGTTGGTGATGCAGTTCAGTCAATGAGCAAGGATCAGGCCACGCGCTGCAGGGCTTGGCGCAGCGTGGCCACGATTTGGTCAATGTGCTCGGTTTGGATGATCAGCGGCGGGGAGAGGGCAATCGTGTCGCCGGTGGTGCGGATCAGCAAACCTTCCTTGAAGCAATCCAGGAACACGTCGTAGGCGCGCAGTGCAGGCGCACCTGGGCGAGAGGCCAGCTCGATGCCGCCCACCAGCCCGATATTGCGGATGTCGATGACGTTGGGGCAGTCGCGCAGGGTGTGAAGCTTCTCGGCAAAGGTGGCTTCAAGGGTTGCGGCACGTGTCAGCAGGCCATCGTCAGCATAGGTTTCCAGCGTAGCCAAGCCTGCAGCGCAGGCCAGCGGATGGGCAGAGTAGGTGTAGCCGTGCGCGAACTCGATCAGGTGCTCGGGCCCCGCCATGAAGGTGTCGTAAATGCTTTGTTTGGCGATCACCGCGCCCATGGGCACGGTCCCGTTGGTCAGCCCCTTGGCGCAGGTGATGAGATCCGGCGTCACGCCGAAGCGCTGGGCCCCAAAGGCCGAGCCTGTGCGGCCAAAGCCGGTGATGACCTCGTCGAAAATCAGCAAGATACCGTGGCGGTCGCAGATCTCGCGCAGGCGCTGCAGATAGCCTTGGGGGGGAATCAAGACGCCCGTCGAGCCCGCCACAGGCTCCACAATGACGGCGGCAATGGTGGAGGCGTCATGCAGGGCACACAGGCGCTCCAGGTCATCCGCCAGTTCGGCACCGTGCGCGGGCTGGCCTTGGCTGAAGGCATTACGCGCCGGGTCATGGGTGTGGCGAATATGGTCCACACCACTCAACATGGTGCCGAACATTTTGCGGTTGCCCACCATGCCACCCACGGACATTCCGCCAAAGTTGACGCCGTGGTAGCCGCGCTCACGCCCGATCAAGCGGGTGCGATGGCCCTCGCCACGCGCGCGGTGATAGGCCAGTGCAATCTTTAAGGCCGTCTCGACAGACTCCGAACCGGAGTTGGTGAAAAAGACCTTGTTCAAGCCTTCTGGTGCCAGCTTGGCCACAGCTTCGGCCAACTCGAAGGCTTTGGGGTGAGCCATTTGGAACGGCGGCGCGAAGTCCATTTCCGCCGCTTGCTCGGTGATGGCCTGCACAATCTTGGGGCGCGCATGCCCCGCATTCACGCACCACAAGCCGGCCACCCCATCCAAGACTTGGCGACCCTCGGGTGTCCAGTAATGCATGCCCTCGGCTTTGGCCAACAGGCGGGGTTGCTTCTTGAACTGGCGGTTGGCCGTGAAAGGCATCCAATAAGCGTCAAGCGAAGCAGTCATCGGGCGTTCTCATCCGTCTTTGTGGCGCGGCTCAAAGGGCAGGGCTCGCGGCCTGTGTGAATGGGTGTTAGTCTAGCCAAGGCATCGCGCAATGTGCTTGCGCGATGCCCAGGGGTCAACCCGCGAAAACACAATAATATTCGAATGATCGTGAGACAATCGCAACATTATGCGAAGTAGCTCAAATTTCCCGCAATTGGATGCGACCGATCGACTGATCTTGGGTGAGCTTCAAATCGACGGCAAGCTCTCCAATGTCGAGCTTGCAGCCAGGGTACATCTCTCGCCCTCCGCGTGTTTGCGGCGCGTCAAGCGGCTGGAAGAGGAGGGCGTCATCGCCCACTATGCGGCCTTGCTCAACCCCAAGGCGGTGGGCCAGCATGGCACCAGCTTCACCATCATCAACCTAGAGACCATGAGCACCGCGCTCTTGGAGGCTTTTGAGCAGGCGATTCGCGACCAGCCGCAGATCTTGGATTGCTACTACGTGGCGGGCGCCAACGACTACTTGATCCGCTTCAGCTATCGAGATGCGGAAGACTTGGAGCGCTTTCACACCGAGGTGCTGATGCGCCTGCCCGGTGTGGAACGCAGCAATTCCATGCTGGTGCTGCGCACCGTCAAGAAGACCACGGCCTTGCCGCTCTAGGCGGCAGACCATGAGGCTTTAGCCGCGTGGGTGTGACGCCTGGCGTTTGACCTGGCCGCAGAGATAAGTCCAGACAAACTGGGCCGCCACGGCGCTGGTGAGCTCGGCATGGTCATAAGCCGGCGCCACTTCCACGCAGTCCATGCCCACAAACTTGAGGTCAGCCAGTTCCTCCAGGATGCTGAACACTTGGTTGCTGCTCATGCCGCCGGGCTCCGGTGTGCCGGTGCCCGGCGCGAACGCCGGGTCCAGACAATCAATGTCCAGGCTCAGGTAGAGCGGCGGGTGGCCAAACTCCGCCAAGCGATGACGAATACGCTGCAGCAAGGGCGCCAGTTGAGCCGGGCTTTCTAGGCCGCGTAAATCACGGGCGGTAAAGATCTGCCCGCCTTGGTCTTTGACGTACTCGCGGGCTTCCCGCACGCCGGCGGAGCGGATGCCGAACTGGGTGAAGCATTCCTTGACCACCAGGCCTTCCTGGATCGCTTCATAGACCCAGGTGCCATGGCCGCTGGGCTCGCCAAAGTGGTCTTCCCAGGTGTCGCAGTGGGCGTCGAAGTGGATGACCGCCAAGGGTTGTCCCAAGTGGGCTTTGTAGGCGCGCAAGAGCGGCAAGGTGATGGAGTGGTCGCCACCCAGCCATGCCATGTGGTGCTGGCGGATCAGTGCTTCCACCTGCGGCATCATCGCGGCCCGCATGCCTTCCAGGCTGGTGTTGGGCAATGCCAGGTCACCGGCATCGCAGAGTTGTCCCTCTAGGTCCACATCAAAGTGCGGGTGCGTGCCGTCACACAGCATGTGGCTGGCCTCACGGATGGCGCGAGGGCCCATGCGGGCACCTGGCCGGTTGGTGACGCAACCGTCCCAGGCCACGCCGGCCACGGCAAACGGCAGCGCACCGCTGGCCACTGGGCTGCGCAAAAAAGTGCTTTGAGACAGAAAGGCAAAGTTCGACATGAGCGCTGAGTGTTCAAGGACTACGGCCACATCCTAGTCGATCAAACCGCGGTGAGGTGATGCGCAGCAACCCGAACACCGGCCATTCAGCCAGACGAGGTTGAGGCGCTTAGGCGGCTTTGTCAGCACGATGGCCGGAGGCTGTCTGACGGATTTGGAGTGAGCGCGTTGCCCCGAACACTTCGAATCGAGTGCTCTTGTTCATTTGACATAATATACATTGTCGTAAGTTCTTACATCGAAGAACAAAGCTGCCTGCAAGCCACTTCCAAGCGGCTGAAAGGACTCTGTGGCCCCATTTTGGCGCATAACACGACGCCGACGAGCGGCTGCTGGACGTCAGCGAGTACCTTGGGCCACCGAGTCCACTCCGACAGCCCTGTCAGAACTTATCCGACAGGCGCTTTGTCCACGGGCCGACTACGGAATCTGTGGGGCCGAGCCTAGAGTTCACCCCATGGACCGGAACCCCTGGTCCGCTGGAGAAAACACCATGCGTTCAGCCCAAGTTCGTCCCAACCCCTTCATGATGATGACCAACCCTGAAGTCATTCTTCGGGCGGTGGAACACTCCGAGCGCCTGAGCGGCCTGCAGCGTCGCATTTGCCGTCCGCTGGACAAGCCCCTGATCCCCAAGGTCCGTGCATTGGACTTGGCAGACTACGACTCGGCCATCGACGATGAGCCCGAGTTGGACTTGGCCCTGGACGACGACACCGACGACTGAATGTCGCTGGATCGAGGCGCCAGGGCTATCTAGCCTTCGCTGCAGCGGCTGCCAGCGCTTTGGCCAAGCCATCGCGTCCCACGCGCTTGGCGAAATCTGAAGCCGAGAGATTTTGCTCATTGAGCAACTGCGCATCAGCTCCCCGGCGCAGCAGCAGTTGGGTGCCATCTTCGCTGCCATAGCGCGCCGCCATCATCAGTGGCGTGCTGCCGTTGGGTGAACGGGCGTTGATGTCAGCCCCCTTGTCCAACAGCAAGGCAAGCGGCTCTACAGCCGTCTGGCTGGCTGCGTAATGCAAAGGGGTCCAGCCTTCTTGGTTGATCTGCGCACCGCGCTCCATCAAGCGCTTCATGGCGCTCAGGTTGCCGCGAATCGCAGCCATCATCAGCGGCGTCTCGCCCGCGCTGTTGCGCAAATTCACGTTGAGCGCAGGCTGATCGATCAAGACCTCGACCACTTTGGGCGAGTCATCGCGAAACGCCTTATGGATGGCCGGCAAGCCGTCTTCGGCCCGCGAGTTGGGGTCAATGCCTTGCGCGATCAACTTGCGCACGACATCGGGCAAGTCCAAGTTGATGGCTCGAAAAAAATCAACCAAAGCATCGGCGGAGGCCTGACCGGCCAGCCCCATCAACACGGTGGCCGCCAGCAAACGGCGGCGCTGAGTCCCAAATTGGCTCATGTGGGGGTGCTCTCCAAAGCAGGAACGCTCACTCTGAACAGGTGCTCAAAGTTGAGCCGGGTGGCTTCGCCAATGGCTTCTGGGCTCAGGCCCTTTTCTTGGGCCAAGGCCTTGGCCACGAAAGGCACCAGAGCCGGCGTGTTGGTTTTGCCCCGGTGGGGCATGGGCGCGAGATAGGGGCTGTCGGTCTCGATCAAGCAGCGCTCCAAGGGCACCATGCGGGCCACTGCGCGCATGTCTTCGGCATTGCGAAAGCTCAGAATGCCGGAGAACGAGATGTGAAAACCCAAGTCCATGGCCGCTTGGGCGACCTCCAGGGTCTCAGTGAAGCAATGGAACACGCCACGTACCTGACCGCCGCCCTCTTCTCTCAGCACCCGCAAAGTGTCTTCACCGGCGCTGCGGGTGTGGATGATCAGCGGTAAGTCGGACTCTCGCGCTGCGCGAATGTGAACCCGGAAGCGCTCTCGCTGCCACTCCATGTCAGCCACCGTTCGGGTACCCAGGCGGTAGTAATCCAGGCCGGTCTCGCCAATGGCGATGACCTTGTCAGACTGAGCAGCCTGAACCAGATCAGCCACGCTGGGCTCGATGGCGCCTTCGGTGTCGGGGTGCACGCCGACACTGGCCCAGAGCCAAGGCTCTGAGCTCGTCAAAGCGTGAATCGCCTCGAACTCTTCCATGTGGGTGCAGACGCACAGCGCGCCCGCGACCTGAGCGGCCCGCATGTCAGTACGAATCTGCGGCCACTGCGCCACCAGCTCCGGAAAACTGAGGTGGCAGTGAGAATCAACGTACATGCTCAGAGCGTCTGCGTGGGTTTGGAGGACGACAGGGCCGTGCCCAAGATCTCTTCGATCCGGACCTTCAGCACCTTGGTCTTGTCGTCATTGGGAAAGCGCACTCCGACACCTTGGGTGCGGCCACCTGGCGTGTTGGGCGGCGTGATCCAGCCGACCTTGCCGGCCACCGGGTAGCGTTGGGTGTCGCCGGGCAGGGTCAGAAGCAAGTAGATATCGTCGCCCAATTGGTACTCGCGCACCGAGGGCACGAACAAGCCGCCCTCGGAAAACAAGGGCACATAAGCCGCATACAGCGCCCCCTTTTCACGAAACACCAGCTGAATGACGCTAGGGCGCGTGGTGCTGGCGGCAGGTGCAGGGGTTGATCGGGGTTCAATGTCGCTCATAACGGAAGTGTAGCGAGCCCGGGGCGTGCTGCCGCCCTCCCCGGCCCCATGGCTTTGCGGGCAAATGTGGCATGCGCCTGCGCCACGAGGGCCTCCAGCAACAAGGGCGCATTCCAAGGGTGCTCATCATGGCGGGCCGCTTTGAGCAACGCCGCTTGCCAAGCGTTGAGTCGGACCCAGTTGGCCGGCATGGGGACACTGCCCGGCGGGAAGTATTGCGGCGGCGCGCCGGCCAGCACGGCCATCGCATCGTGGCACAACTGCTGCAACAGCCGCACGGCCACCGGCAGGTTCAGGCCGGCCAGCGCACTGGCGTCGCCGGCCGCCACCCGGGCCGGGATGGCATGCCAGGCGGCCGCGGGCAAGCCAGCCTCTAGCAATGCCAAGGCAGCTTGGGGCTCGCCGCCTGCGGCCCGCAGCAAGGTCTCCGGCTCGTCGACACCCTTGGCCTTCAGCCATGCCAAGGCGGCATCTGGTGTGGGCAGGGGCACGGCCGCGCGTTGGCAGCGGCTGCGGATGGTGGGCAAAAGCCGTTCAGGGTCTTCCACGCACAGCAAGATGCGCATGCCCGGTGCCGGCTCTTCCAGAGTTTTGAGCAAGGCATTGGCAGCCACCACATTCATGGCGTCGGCCGGATACAGCACCAGCATCTTGCCGCGGCCACGGGCCGAGCTGGAGTGCGCCCAGGCAATGGCTTGGCGAATGGCCTCGACCCGAATCTCACGGCTGGGCTTGCGCTTGCTTTTGGATTCACCGTCGCTGACGTCAGACTCGCCCTCTTCAGCACCGCCGCCCCAGCGCAAGGCTTGCTGATGAGTTTCAGGCATCAGCACCTTCAAGTCGCCGTGGCTGCCGGCCAGAGACAGGTGGCATGAAGGGCACTGGTCACAGGGCCCGGGTGGCTGCTCACACAACCAAGCCTGGGCCAGCCTGAAAGCCAAACTCAGCAAGCCTGATTGGCCACGGCCGTGGAGGATCAAGGCATGGCCCCGCGCGCCATCACGCAACTGCGCCAGGGGCTCGGCCAGCCAGGGCAAGTCCTTCTCGTTCAAGATCACAGCAAGCCCCCTCGCGGCTGCAAGGGCTGCACCAGGGCCAGCACCGCAGCGCGCACGGCCTCTAGGCTTTGGCCGCTGTCGATGCAACGCACCCGGCCGGGGTCGGCGGCGCGGCGCGCCTCGTAGCCTGAGCGCACACGCTCAAAAAACGCCAAGTCCTCCGCTTCCAGCCGGTCTGCTGCACGCGCTGCAGCGCGGCGCTGTGCAGCCACGGCCGGTGGCACATCGAACCACAGCGTCATGTCGGGCTGGCGGCCTTGTTGCACCCAAGCCTCCAACTGGCTCAAGACTGCTAAATCAAAGCCACGACCCGCTCCCTGGTAGGCAAAAGTGGCGTCGGTGAAGCGGTCACACAAGACCGTGCAGCCCCGCTGCAGCGCGGGCTCGATCACGGTGGCGAGGTGGTCTCGGCGTGCGGCAAAGACCAAGAGCGCCTCGGTCAGCGCGTCCATGGGGCGGTGCAAAAACAACTCGCGCAGGGCTTCGGCCAAGGGCGTGCCACCGGGCTCGCGGCTCATCACCACCTCGTGGCCTTGCTCGCGCAGGGCTTGGGCGGCGGCTTCAATGTGCGAGGACTTGCCTGCCCCATCAATGCCTTCGAATGTGATGAATAGTCCGTGCGCCATCAAGGGGTGCCGCCTCGCTGAAATTGGTTGACCGCTCGATTATGGTCGGCCAAGGTCTCGCTGAAGACGCTGGAGCCATCCCCCCGGGCCACAAAGTACAGCGCCCGCGTGCTTTGAGGCATGGCCACGGCCCGCAGAGCCGCCAAACTGGTCAGCGCGATCGGGGTGGGCGGCAAGCCACGGCGGGTGTAGGTGTTCCAGGGCGTGTCGGCGCTCAAGTCGGCACGCCGCAGATTGCCGTCAAACTCAGCGCCCATGCCATAGATCACGGTAGGGTCCGACTGCAAAGGCATGCCGATGCGCAGCCGGTTCGCAAAAACGCCCGCAATCAGGCCACGGTCTGCGGGCAGGCCGGTTTCTTTCTCGACCACCGAGGCCAGAACCAGCATCTCTTGAGGCGTTTTCAGGGGCAGGTCAGGCTGCCGCTGGGCCCAGACTGCGTCAAGCTGCCGGCTCATGGCTGCTTTGGCTCGCTTCAAGACCGTCATGTCGCTGACGCCCCGGCTGTACGCATAGGTGTCGGGAAAGAGCCAGCCATCGACGCGATCCCCTTCCACCCCCAGCAGTGCCGCCACTTGAGCATCGTCCAAGACGGCGATGGTGGATTTCAAATGGGGGGCTTTGGCCAGGTGTTCCCGCACTTGCCTGAAGGTCCAGCCCTCAATCAAGCGCACAGACTCCAAGGTTTGCTCACCCTTGACCATGCGCTCCAGCAAGGTCCTTGGGGTGACCCCAGGCTCCACCTCGTAGCTGCCGGCTTGAATGCGCCGGGCTTGGCCGGAGGCTCGGAACCATGCATAGAGCAGATCGGGTGAACTTTGCACCCCAGCCTGTACCCACAGTCGGGCCACTTCTTGCGGCGAGGTGCCAGGCTCAATGGAGACCTCTACCCGCGGCGCCCCCAAGCTAAGCGGCTGGTGCAACCACCAAGCGGCGGCCCCCACCAAGGCGGCCATCAGTGCCAGGGCGGCGGCCCCGTATCGCCAAAGCTTCATCACGGATTCCCAGACCCTTCAGGCTTCACAGACATGGGGCGCGATGATAATCGCCCCATGTCATTTCAAGCCTCTGCCCCCTTCCCTGCCGCACCGCAAGCTGCCGGTGCAGTGCTTTTGCCCAATTGGGGCGTGATCCGCGCCACGGGCGACGATGCTGCGGACTTTTTGCATGGCCAACTCACGGCAGACATCAAGGGTCTGGCGGAAGGTCAAGCCCGGCTGGCCGGTTTTTGCTCAGCCAAGGGCCGGCTGACCGCCAGCTTTGTGGTCTGGCGCAGTGGGGCTGACCTGCTGCTGGCCTGCAGCGCAGACTTGCTAGCGCCGACGCTGAAACGTTTGTCGATGTTTGTCTTGCGCGCCAAGTGCAAGCTCAGCGACGCCAGTGCCGAGCTGGCGGTGTTCGGCTTGCTGGGGCCTGTGGTGCCCACGCAGGCGCCATGGACGGTCCATGCGGCAGAAGGCGGCCAAGTCGTTCACCTGCCACCTGCCTTGGGGCTGATGCGCGCGCTGTGGGTGGGTGCAGGCGCACCGCCGGCGAGCACGCCTGCCTTGGCGGCCGATGTTTGGGCTTATCTCGAGGTGGCCAGCGGTGTGGCCCGCATCACCGCTGCTACGGTGGATCAATTTGTGCCGCAGATGGTCAATTTCGAGCTTGTGGGCGGCGTGAACTTCAAGAAGGGCTGCTATCCCGGACAGGAGGTCGTGGCGCGCAGCCAGTATCGGGGCACCCTCAAGCGCCGGGCCTTTTTGGTCGAAACCAGCAGTCCTTGTGTGCCTGGCCAGGAGATCTTTCACAGCCAAGACCCCGAGCAACCAGCCGGCATGGTCGTGTTGGCGGCATCGCTGGCCGCAGGCGCGCACCTTGCCCTGGTCGAGTTGAAATTGGCGGCCCTGGAGAGCGGCAGCCTGAGCGTCGGAAATGCCGGTGTGAATGGGCTGCGCTTGCAGCGCTTGCCCTACGACATCCCCACAGAATCTCCCTGAAGTGCGCGGGTCCAGGGCCTGTTTCGATGCATATTTCACAGCAGTGGTTCATCTACTACCGCATTCGTGCCGATGATCAGGCACCGGTCATTCATGCAGTGCGCGCTTTTCAGGCGCTGCTGTGCGAGCGCTGGCCTGGGCTGAGGGCTCAGGTCTTGAGGCGGACTGACCTGCAGAACGAGATGCTGACGCTGATGGAAACCTACGACTTAAGCCTAGACCCTGCCGCCGCAGGCCTCGACGCTGGCATGAGCCGCTTGCGAGGCGAGATTGATCAAGCCGCTACAGCTTTGACACCTTGGTTGCAAAGCGCGCGCCACACCGAGGAGTTTGTGCCATGTGTCTAGCCGTTTTGGCGCTGGATGAAAGCCGCCGCTTCCCGCTGGTGATTGCCGCCAACCGCGACGAGTTTTTCAATCGCCCTGCCGCCCGCTTGGGCTGGTGGAACCCCGCAGGGGATGCGCCGGCGATCCTGTCTGGCCGCGACCAAAAGGCCGGTGGCACCTGGATGGGACTCACGGCCCAAGGTCGTATGGCCCTGGTCACCAACGTTCGCAAGCCTGGTGCGCAAGATCCCAATGCGCCGTCGCGGGGGGAGCTAGTGCCTCGTTGGCTGCGGGGGGACATGCGGCCTGATCTGTACTGGCCCAAGGTGGCGCTGACAGGCTATCAGCCCTTCAATTTGATTGCAGCGGATTTCCGCCGCGGTGATTGTTTTTACGCCAGCAGCGAAGCCGCCTGCCCGACACGCCTGGAGCGCGGCATTTTTGGCCTGAGCAACGGCGCATTGGATGAACCCTGGCCCAAGGTGACCCGCTTGAAAAACAAGCTGCGCCAGAGCTTGGACGAAGCCTATGACACCGAATCCTTGGCGCGCATGCTGTTTGAAGCGCTGAGCGACAAAACCGTACCGGCTGACAGCAAATTGCCATCGACCGGTGTGTCGATGGACGTGGAGCGCATGCTCTCGCCGGCCTTCATCCGCTCCCCCGACCTGAGTTACGGCACCCGCTGCTCCACACTCATCATCACGGAGCGGGTGAACAAGCGCTTGGTCACACAGGTTTTCGAGCGCACCTTCACGGCCGGGCCGGGCTTAGCCTTGCTTCGCCGCACCGAGATCAAGCAGTGGCCTCCGAAGTATGAGACCGATGACTCCGCCGAACAGGTGTTGAGTGAAATCGGGCCAGTGGCGGATGGTGACTTGGCGGAGGACGCCGGCCAGCCCACCAAAAAGCGTCGGGTGCGCAGCCTGCTGCGGCCGAGCCACAAGCTCTGAGCGGGGCCCGCACGGGCCGGCCTGGCCAGAACGCGCCGGGCCGCGCCATGTCGCTTGGCACCCCTTATCGGGAGAGACGGGCAAAGCCTGTTGCTAGGCTGCGCTCAAAGCCGCTTTGTCATTTCGAGGTGTTCGATGCCCGCCTCAGTGAAAGGTTCGCCTTGAGCTTGGTAGCCCGCCTTGAGATAAAAACCCACCGCGCTGGCTTGGGCATGCAGCATGACGCTGTGGTCGCCGCGCTGAGCCGCTGCCCGCTCCAGGGCATTCAGCACCCTCAAACCCACACCTGAGCCGCGCAAACCGCGGGCCACGGCCATTCGCCCGATACGCCCCTGTCCGGCCTGCGCTGGCAACAGCCGACCGGCCGCCAAGGCCAAGCCAAGGCGGTTGTGGGCGACGGCATGCACCGCCGCCTCATCGGCAGCGTCACAGGCCAATGCTGCGGGTATGCCTTGTTCGATCACAAATACTTGCTGGCGCAACGCGGCAGCGGCTTCGGCGTGCTGCGCCCAACTCCCCGTCTTGACGCACACCATGTCTTCGCCGGCCTCAAAGGCCGCAAAAGCCTGCCGCAGTGCATCGGGGACGGGCAGTGACTGGCGTTGATGAGCGCTGGCTGATGCGTAGACGTAGATCAACTGCCCACTGACCAAGAGGCGCCGGTCACGGAAGATGCCGGCCTTGAAGCGCACCGAGCTGTTGCCGACGTGCTCGCAGGCCAAGCCAATCTCCAGCAAGTCATCCAACTCGGCGGGAGCGTGGTACTCCAGCTCGGCCTTTTTGACGAACAACTCCCCGTTCAAGGCACTGAAAGTGGCTTCGTAGGGCAAGGCCAAGGCGCGCCAATAGCCTGCCATGGCCGTGTCCAGGTACATCAGGTAGTGGCCGTTGAAGACGATCTTCTGCAAGTCCACTTCAACCCAGCGGACGCGCAGACGCTCCACATATCGAAACCCGGGGAGACGATCACTCATGCGAAAGCCTTTCTCATGGCAGCACCTGCCAAAGCCTGTGCCGTCTCAGCCTCTTTGATGAAACGGCCCATCTTGATGAAATCGTGCGTCAGGCCGCGAAAAATTTCTAACTCCACGGCCACGCCAGCGCTGCGCAGTTTGTCGGCGTAGGCCACCCCTTCGTCCGCCAAGGGGTCACACTCTGCGAGGATCACCGTGGCTGGCGCCACGCCTTCCAGATCAGCGGCCTCTAACGGCGCGAAGCGCCAATCCTGCCGTTGGTGCTTGGTGACATAGTGGTTAAAGAACCAGTCAATGCCGGCGGCATCCAACAAGAAGCCGTTGGCGAACAAATGGCGGGACGGGAAGTCCCCGTGGGCGCTGGTGCCGGGCGTCAGCAAGAGCTGCAGGGCCAGCGGCAAGCCCGCGTCGCGCGCCAAGATGGCGCACACTGCGCTCAAGGTGCCCCCTGCGCTGTCACCCCCGACGCCCAAGCGACGGCCATCCAAGCCTAGGCCCGCGGCGCCCTCTGCACTCAGCCAGCGTAGCGCAGCAAATGAGTCTTCCACAGCGGTAGGAAAAGGATGCTCGGGAGCTAGCCGGTAGTCCAGAGACACCACCGCTGCCCCGCTGCGCAGGGCCAATTGGCGGCAGAGGCTGTCGTGGGTTTCCAGCCCACCGATCACAAAACCACCACCGTGCAGGTAGAGCAGGATCGGCAAACACTCCTGGGACGGGGCATAGAGCCGGGCCGCCAAGGCCGTGCCATCGTCTGCTCGAATCTCCAGATCTTGAACACGAGCCAGCGGCGCGCGTGGCAGGTCCAGCACTTCCGCACCTTGGGCATAGGCCTTGCGCGCGGCCTCAGGCGTCATGGTGTGGAACGGTGGTCGGCCCGCCAAGCGAATGCGGTCCAGCAGGCCGGACATGCGCGGGGTGAGCAGATGCGTACCCATGACGGCTGCAGCTTACTGGCCCACGCAATCGACGTAGTAACGCTTCTCGCCTGCCACCTCTTCGGTCACCAAGCCATGCACGTCAGCGCCGAAGCCGGGGAATGCGGCGTTGAATTCGCGCGTGAAGCGCAGGTAGTCCACGATGCGCTTGTTGAAGCGCTCACCCGGGATGACCAGCGGGATGCCCGGTGGGTAGGGAGTCAGCAAAGCCGTGGTCACGCGGCCTTCGAGTTGGTCGATCTCCACACGCTCCGTCTTGCGATGGGCAATGGCCGCATAGGCGTCGCTGGGCTTCATCGCAGGCTCAAGGTCGGAGAGGTAGACCTCTGTGGTCAGACGCGCGATATCGCCCTTGGCATAGGCCTCGTGCACGCTTTGGCAGAGGTCCTTCAGGCCCATGCGCTCATAGCGCGGGAAGGCGGCCGAGAACTCGGGCAGGATGCGCCACAGCGGCTGGTTGCGGTCGTAGTCGTCCTTGAACTGCTGCAAGGCGGTGAGCAAGGTGTTCCAGCGGCCCTTGGTGATGCCGATGGTGAACATGATGAAGAAGGAATAGAGACCGGTCTTCTCGACCACCACACCGTGCTCAGCCAGATACTTGGTGACGATGGACGCCGGAATGCCATGCTGAGAGAACTTCCCCGTCACATCCAAGCCCGGGGTGATGATGGTGGACTTGATCGGGTCCAACATATTGAAGCCGTCGGCCAGGCCGCCAAAGCCGTGCCAAGCCTCATCGGCCTGCAAGATCCATTCTTCCGATTTGCCGATGTCTTCTTGAGTCAGGTGGTCGGGCCCCCAGACCTGGAACCACCAGTCCTGACCATATTCTTCGTCCACTTTGCGCATGGCGCGGCGGAAGTCCAGGGCCTCACGAATGCTCTCCTCGACCAAGGCCGTGCCGCCTGGGGGCTCCATCATGGCTGCAGCCACATCGCACGAGGCAATGATGGCGTACTGCGGCGAGGTGGAGGTGTGCATCAGGTAGGCCTCGTTGAACAAATGCTTGTCCAGCTTGACCGTTTGGGAATCTTGCACCAGCACTTGCGAGGCTTGGCTGATGCCCGCCAAAAGCTTGTGCGTGGACTGGGTGGCATAGACCATGGCCTGCGTTGGGCGTGGGCGGTTCTTACCCATGGCGTGGAAGTTGCCGTAGAAACGGTGGAAGGCCGCGTGCGGCAACCAGGCCTCGTCAAAGTGCAAGGTGTCCACCCAGCCATCGAGCTTGGCCTTGATGGTTTCAGTGTTGTAGAGCACGCCGTCGTAGGTGCTTTGGGTCACCGTCAAGATTTTGGGGCGCACGGCAGCGGCATCCACATGCTGGAGCAGCGGGTGCTTGGCGATCTTCGCCTGGATCGACTCGCGTGAGAACTCGCTCTCTGGGATGGGGCCGATGATGCCGTAATGGTTGCGCGTGGGGGTCAAGAACACCGGCACCGCGCCCGTCATGATGATGCTGTGCAGGATAGATTTATGACAATTGCGGTCCACCAAGACCACATCGCCCGGCGCCACAGTGTGGTGCCACACCATCTTGTTGGAGGTCGAGGTGCCGTTGGTGACGAAGAAGCAGTGGTCGGCATTGAAGATGCGCGCGGCGTTCTTTTCACTGGCGGCCACCGGCCCAGTGTGGTCCAGCAACTGGCCCAACTCCTCCACCGCATTGCACACGTCGGCGCGCAGCATGTTCTCGCCAAAGAACTGATGGAACATGCGCCCGATAGGGCTCTTCAAGAAGGCCACGCCGCCCGAGTGCCCAGGGCAGTGCCAGGAGTAAGAGCCGTCTTGGGCGTAGTGCATCAAGGCCCGGAAGAACGGAGGCGCCAAGCCATCGACGTAGCTCTTAGCTTCTCGGATGATGTGACGCGCCACGAACTCGGGCGTGTCTTCAAACATGTGAATGAAGCCGTGCAACTCCCGCAGGATGTCGTTAGGAATGTGCTGGCTGGTGCGCGTCTCACCGTAGAGGTAGATCGGAATGTCCGCATTGCGGAAGCGAATCTCGGTGATGAAGTTGCGCAGGTTCAGCACCGCCGGGTCCAACTCGGGGCCTGGGGTGAACTCTTCATCGTCGATGGACAAGATGAAGGCGCTGGCGCGGCTTTGCTGCTGCGCAAACTGCGACAGGTCGCCATAACTGGTCACGCCCAGAACCTCGAAGCCCTCTTTCTCCATGGCATCGGCCAGGGCGCGAATCCCGAGGCCAGAGGTGTTCTCGGAGCGGAAGTCCTCGTCGATGATGACGATAGGAAAGTTGAAACGCTGCATGGCGGCTCTATGGGTCAGAGAAAAAGGGCGGGGCGAAAAGCGCGAAGTGTAGGGCCGAATAAGGGTTTCCATGCGTGCCCTGCCCCGCCGTGAATGTAGTGGGGCTTGTGGCGTGGTTTTCTCGCAAAGGCTGAGCAAGCCCTACACTGGCTGTCACAACTTTGAAAGGGACGGTATGGCGTGGAGTGCCGCAACCCTGTGGTGGGCTGCCGCAGGCCTTTTGGTGCTGGCTGAGCTGGCCACTGGCACCTTCTATTTGCTGATGTTGGCCTTGGGGCTGGTGGGGGCCGCCTTGGCCGCGCACGCAGGGCTAGGCTTGTCAGCACAGCTTTTGGTGGCAGCTTTGGTCGGCGGTGGCGCCGTGCTGGCCTGGCGCCAGCGCAAACTGAGCACAGCCACCACCTTGGACCCGAGCACCAACCCAGACCTGCAGCAAGATCTGGGTGGCCGTGTCGTCGTGAGCCAGTGGTCAGAGGATGGCCGCTGCAGTGTCAGCTATCGGGGGGCAACCTGGGCCGCGCGGGTGGCAGATGGCTCAGACGCGCACAGCGGGCCGCATCGGATCGTGGCCGTCGAAGGCAATGTGCTGGTCTTGGCGCCCGCTTCCGACCACGCTTGAATCATGTTCAATCGCTTCAAAGACTAAGGCACCATGGAACTCATCGCACTCATCCTCTTGGCCATCGCCGCGTTTTTTGTGATTCGCGCCGTGAAAGTCGTTCCTCACCAAAACGCCTGGGTGGTAGAGCGTCTCGGCAAGTACAACACCACGCTGGCACCTGGATTGAGCTTTTTGGTGCCGTTCATCGACAAGGTGGCCTACAAACATTCGCTCAAAGAAATTCCGCTGGATGTGCCCAGCCAGATCTGTATCACCAAGGACAACACGCAACTGCAGGTCGACGGCATCTTGTACTTTCAGGTGACTGACCCGATGCGGGCCAGCTATGGCTCCAGCAATTATGAAATCGCCATCACGCAACTGGCCCAGACCACCTTGCGCAGCATCATCGGCCGCATGGAGCTGGACAAGACCTTTGAAGAGCGAGAAGTCATCAATGCGCAGGTGGTCTCAGCTCTCGACGAAGCTGCCTTGAACTGGGGCGTGAAGGTGTTGCGCTATGAGATCAAGGATCTGACGCCACCCGCTGAGATTCTGCGCTCCATGCAGCAGCAGATCACGGCCGAGCGCGAGAAGCGCGCTTTGATCGCGGCCTCTGAAGGCCGCAAGCAAGAGCAAATCAACATCGCCACGGGGGAGCGCGAGTCTTCCATCGCTCGCTCAGAAGGCGAGAAACAGGCCGAGATCAACAAGGCCGAAGGTCAAGCGGCGGCAATTGCCACAGTGGCCGATGCCACCGCTGCCGCCATCCGCGTCATTGCCGCAGCCATTCAGCAGCCCGGCGGTGAGCAAGCCGTGCAGTTGAAGGTGGCGGAAAAGGCGGTTGAGGCCTATGCGCAGCTGGCCCAGAAAAACAACACCATGATCGTCCCGGGCAACATGACCGAGGTGGCGGCCTTGGTGGGCAGTGCGATGACATTGATGCGATCGACAAATTCTGCAACTCAGAAGTGAGAGGCATCAAGAAAGCAGGCTAGAATCCAAGGCTTCACCCATCAGGAGGGGTGGATGAGCGGTTTAAGTCGCACGCCTGGAAAGCGTGTGTGGGTTAATCCCCACCGCGGGTTCGAATCCCGCCCCCTCCGCCAGTCTGCTAAGGCCTCGCAAGCGTCATCGTTTGCGAGGCCTTTTGCTTGGGGCCTGCCTGTTGCACAATTGACGTTTACGTCAACGTCAACTCGACGCATCAGGAGACTTCATGGACATCGCAGGCAAGGTATTTATTGTGACGGGCGGCGCCTCGGGCTTGGGTGAAGGCACGGCACGCATGCTGGCTGCTCACGGCGGCAAAGTGGTGATTGCCGACCTCCAAGAGGAAAAGGGCCGCGCCTTGGCCGCAGAGCTGGGTGGCGCCTTTGTGCGTTGCGATGTCAGCCAAGAAGCCGATGGCCGGGCTGTGGTGGCCCAGGCGCTGAGCATGGGCAAGCTGATGGGCTTGGTGAACTGCGCCGGCATCGCGCCCGCCGTCAAGACCGTGGGCAAAGACGGTGCGCATTCACTGGACGTGTTCGCCAAAGTCATCACGGTGAACTTGGTCGGCTCTTTCAACATGATCCGCTTGGCCGCTGAAGCCATGTGCAAGAACGAGCCCGAAGCCACTGGTGAGCGCGGCGTGATGATCAGCACCGCCAGCGTGGCCGCCTATGACGGCCAGATCGGGCAAGCGGCCTATGCCGCCTCCAAAGGCGGCGTGGTGGGCATGACTTTGCCCATCGCGCGAGACCTCGCCCGCAACGGCATCCGCAACATGACCATCGCCCCCGGCATCTTTGGCACGCCAATGCTGTTTGGCATGCCTCAAGAAGTGCAAGACGCGCTGGCCGCAAGCGTCCCCTTCCCTTCCCGCTTGGGCAAGCCTGAGGACTACGCCAAGCTGGTCCACCAAATCGTCACCAACGACATGCTCAATGGTGAGGTGATTCGGTTGGATGGAGCGATCAGGTTGGCGCCGCGATGATTGATCAGAGCCCTGACATGAATGACGCAGAAAAGGCCGGCGCCTGGCAGCGGCTCTGGGCCACTGGTGCCGAAGATTCCTTCGGTCAATCCATGGGGGAACCACCTGCAAGTGCGCACTGGACGCGATGGTTTGCTGACCTGCCGCAAGGTGCCTCCGTGTTGGACTTGGCCTGCGGCAGTGGAGCCTTGCTGCGTCGTTTCTTGGCCTCCAATCAAGATGCTCAGGCACATTGTCATGGCGTAGACCTCGTCCCGGAGAGCCCGACCTGGCTGGGCACTTTGCGGCCAGCTCAACGCGATCGTGTTGATTTCACAGGCTCGGTCTCCGTCACGCGACTTCCGTTCGACGATGCTTGCTTCGATGCTGTCGTGAGTCAATTCGGCATCGAGTATGCAGACCTGTCGTTAGCAATCCCCGAGGCTGTGAGAGTATTGCGACCCAGTGGGCGCTTGGGTTTGCTCATGCACCACCAAGCGTCGCGGCCGGTTGCCTTAGCCCGTGTGGAATTGGAGCATGCAGCATGGCTTCAGAATTCCGGCTGGCTCAGGGCTGCATTCCAGATGTGCACTGCAATGGCCTTAACCAGCCATATCGCAGGCCGCCAAGAACTGAATTCAAGTCCTGATTGGGCTAGGGTCCGCTATGACTATGATTCGTTGACCCGCCAAGTGCAATCCCGGGCGGCCGCCTCAAGCTGCCCAGACTTGCTATGGGACGCTCAGAACTGGATGACGCAGGCCTTCAGGGTGTCGGCGACAGAGGGGGCTGCGGCGGGACAGCGCGCTGCTCAAAAGGTTGCTGAATTGATCTCCGACACGGCACTGCGCTTGAATGACATGCTGTCTCATGCGCTGGACGCGGCAGACATTGAAAGGCTTGTACAGCTTATCCAAGATTTGGGGCGCACTGATGTTTCGATCTCCACCATAGAGGATCGAGGTCACCTTTTGGGCTGGTGGATACAGCAATAAGCAGCCATCGGACGGAAGCAGCCTGTCGTGAAGGGAGCAGCTACGGCGATGACGCTAATACTCGCTCTCAAAATCTGAGATTGACTCTACCAAGCGCGTGATTGCAGATTTTTCCAAGTTTGTGAGATGAGGGTTCCAGCAGTCCATCAACAAAATGATGCGTGTTGAGTTCGACCGGTTCCATGCTTCGTGCTGAAAAGTATCGTCAAACATCATTAACTGCCCTTCTTTCCATGCGTGAGCTCCTGCGTCAATGACGTTGAGCGCACAGTCCTGCGGCACAAGCAAAGGAAGATGCAGCACCAAACGGCTATTGGTGACGCCATAGTGTGGTTTGATGTGCGACCCAGGGGCGAGCACGGAAAAGCAGACTTCTGGCGCCTGGGACTTGATGCGACACAGTTCAATGCTGTCAAGCAAGGCACTGGTCTTGGGACAACGAAGGTGATTGGCGTCAAAGCGACGGCCCCGGCGATAGAAAAAGAAAGCATCCCACGAAGGCTTGTCCCCCTCACCTCCTACATAGGCGGAGCGGTCTGCCCCGGGCCCAAACGTCAGGAAACTCTCGAATACACCTTCCTTATTCAGTAAAGCGATGGCTTCTTCCTGAATGTCAGGGAAGGCGGCAGCCAGTTGTTCGGCCCAAGGTTGCAAGTAAGGATCGTGATAGGGTGAATCCGGCAAGCCGGGAATATAAAGAAACTTAGGTCTCTGGCGGAAGTCTTGCGGCCCATCCTGGCTCTCACCCAGATAGTTGGTCAGTGCGCGATCAACTCGCTTCAAGCCGTCCGAACCATATTCACGACGCAAGTCAGAGAGTTGGTCGAGCAACCACTGTCGTTTGCCATGCTGGAGTTCATCCATGGCTGAAAGCACCATGGGCAGTAACTCGGGCTCAGTGCTTTGTTCATTGAGCCAGCGGCCTTGGCGCTGGGCTTGATCAATGGCCCGAAACCAGGCTTTCAACGCTTTAAGCTGTTGTCCTCTGCGCTGTTCGATGTGACCCAGCAATAGCCATGAATCCGGTGCAAGTCGTTGTGTTGTTCCCCAGTACGCCAGTAACTTGCCGCTAGCGGAATCGAAATCCCCCGAATTGGCAAGCGCTAAACATTGGCGGAACAAGAGACCTTCATCGCCATCGGATGCCAGAAACGCCTTCCCCCAATACTCGGCCGCACGGACATGGTCTTCTCGGTCGGTGGAACATTGTGCAACCACCACCAAGGCAGGAATGCAGCTGCTTTCACGCTCCAGCAATTTGAGGCAACTTAACTCGGCTTGGAGGACCTGCCCTGTGGCCATCATGGATTGGACCTCAGCCAACTGACGGTGCACTTCTGTTGATGACACTTGGGATTCCTTGCTCAGAGTTACTCAAAAAAAAGGAGGCCTATCGGCCTCCTTTGTGGAGAGTCCCGCAATGGGACCCTGATTCAGTTCAGCTTAGAACTTGTAGCTGAAACGAACATAAGGCGTACGGCCGTAGGAGTCGTACAGATAGTAGTTGAACGGACGACCATCGTAAGGAATCAGAGCCGGGTACTTGTCGGCCAGATTGATCACGCCAACAGTCAGCTTGCCACCCTTCAGCGGGGTGTTCCAGTTGACTTGAACGTCATGGGTCGTGTAGGCGCCGACGTAATCACTGTCCGCATCACTGCCGTGCGATCCAATGAAATTGACAACCCAGTTCACATCAAAGGCGCCGTAGTTCCAGGTGTTCGCCAGAGTCGCGCGATCCTTGGGGAATCCGTTAAGGCCCGCCAATTGATCGCCGTCGTTCTTACGGTTCAGGACATGGCTATAGCTGAAGTCATGCTTCAGGCTGCCCCAGCCGGAAATCTTATAAGAGGCCAACAGCTTCACGTCGATGCCATCAACGTCATCCGTGCCTTCGTTGGCATAGCCGCTGTTGACACGAATGATAGAGCCGTCGATCGGTGAGCGTACCACGCCCAAACCAGGAGGAATTGCACGTGGGTCAGAGCCGTTGCTACGGTTGATCAAGTCTTGCGCACCGATCTGGCCGATGACGTTTTTGATCTTGATGTTCCAATAATCGGCGGTGACATTCAACCAATCGGTTGCGTCCCATGAACCACCGAAGCTGAATTGCTTCGAGGTTTCAGACTTCAAAGAAGAGTTCGCAATCGTGTAGGTGTCCACTTGCACCAACTGATTGGCCGCGCAAGGCACACCACCAGCGAACACCTGACAAGTCACTGGGTCACTCACCGACTCGGCCGAGAACGTTTCTTTGGCGTTCAGGATGTTCAACGAAGGCGCTCGGAAGCCAGTGCCTGCAGAGGCGCGCAGCTTCATCCCCTTCATCGGAGCGAAAGCCACCGACATCTTGGGAGCGAAGTCATTGCCGTAGTCGGAGTACTTCTCGAACCGACCCGCCAGGCTGACATCCAAGCCCTTGATCACAGGCATGATCAGCTCAGCAGTGGCTGAGCCTACTTTGCGTGAACCGAACGAAGAGTTACCCGCGGAGCCTTCAATCACACCAGCTTCAGACAGTGAGTCGTAGATGTCGGCGAACTCTTCTTTGCGCAGCTCAGCACCCAAAGCCAGCATGGCGGCACCGCCAGGCAGCTTGAACACTTCGGTCGATGCGTTAGCAAAGAACTCAGTTTGCTTAAAGATAGCGTCACGGCCGACGGTGGCGGTCATGCCCTTCAACACTTCTTCAGGAGCACCGAACGGGTCCTTGATGTTGTAGCTGCCGTCGTTGATGTACTGCTCAGCGATCGGGCGAACAATGTACCCGCGGCCAATTTCGTTGTACTTTGACTCAGTGCGGCGAGCGCCTGCATCAATGTCGAATCCGAACGCGCTTCCGCGAACCCCCATCAACACGTCATAAACGTTGTTGTCAGTGAAGGTGTCACGATTACCAGCCGCCGCGAAGCGGTGACGCAGCTGGACTTCACTGGTGCCTCCGGTCGGGTTGTTAGGGCTATCCTTGGCGATAGTCACAGTGGCCGGCACGGGGGCGTAACGGCCAAAGCTCTCCACGCGGGATACCCAAGTGTTCAGGTAGCCTTCCCAATCATCTGCAATCTTGTAGTGACCCTTGGCAAAAAATGCCGAGTTGCTGATCTGCGCTTCGTTGGCTGCAACCAAATTGAAGTCATAGGCGCAAAGTGTGCCGGACTTGTAGAAGCCGCCGCTGTTGCAAGCGAAGCCAGGAACAGCCAAGAAACCGCTGGTGGGGACACCGGCGTCGTTGATGGTGCGGTAGTTGTTACCGAAGCTAGACACGCCTTGCGTTACGCCCCAAGGCTGGTCACGCGTGAACATCATGCCGCGAGAAGAACGGCTGGCACCTGCTGTGATGCCGCCCTTTTCACCTTGCAAGCCGATGGTGGCCTGGAATTCTTTCTTATCGCCGCCCTTGACCACAGGGTCAGCAGCACCGGCCATCAATTCGATGCCAGTGAAGTCCTTGCGCGTAACGATGTTGACCACACCGGCCATTGCGTCAGAGCCGTACACGGCGGATGCGCCGTCGGTCAGCACTTCAATGCGCTCAACCATGGCCATGGGGATGGAGTTCATGTCCACCGCGCTGCCCACAAAAGGCGCCTTGGGCAGACGACGACCATCCAGCAGAATCAAAGTGCGATCGGCACCAAGGCCACGCAAGTTCAGCGCTGCGTACGCCTGGGCGGACGAACCCGACTGAGGACGGAAATTGCCTGCTGCGGCAAAGCTGATGTTGCGAACAAACTCAGCGACGGATGTCGCGCCACTGCCTTGCAGCTGTTCGCGCGTGATCACTGTCACCGGCAGAGCGCCTTCAGAGTCAGCACGCTTGATGCGCGAGCCGGTCACTTCCACGCGCTCGGTGTTCTGAGCGTGCGCGGGCATGCTGGTCAGTGCAACGGTGCCACTAAAGGCCACGAGCAAGCTGGTGCAAAGTTTGGTGCGTTGGAACATATGGAATCCGCTCCTGAGAAACAAAGAGGTTGATTGATAAACCCAGCTTTGCAGCAATCCTTGTGCCAACCTTGTGGAGCTGGGCGAGGCTCGTCTGCAAAAACTTGATGGAATTCTGCTCGATCCTGACCCCCGCTTTGCGTGAGGGAAACCCTGTTGTTACATAGGAGCAACAACGCATTCTTGGGGGGTGTTTTTGATCGCCAGCAACCGTTTCGCAAATCGTGTGCCGCAACACCACGGAAGCGCCTAAAACCGCCCTGGCGCGGAATCGTTTATAGCCGCGCCGGCACTACACCGAAGCCTAGCAGCCCCAAGATCAAGCGTAAGTCACCAATCGGGGGACAGAGGCGATGAGCTTTCGTGTGTAGTCCTCGCGAGGTGAGCCCAAGACTTGCTCGCTGGTACCCTGCTCCACGACTTTCCCGGCCCGCATCACAGCGACATCGTGCGCGATGTACTCCACCACACCAATATTGTGGGTAATGAATAAGTAGGAGACGCCCAGCTCTGATTGCAAATCACGCAGCAAATTCAGAATTTGCGCCTGCACCGAAACATCTAAGGCTGATGTTGGTTCGTCGCACACGATGAGTTTGGGATTCACGGCCAAGGCGCGGGCAATCGCAATTCGCTGCCGCTGCCCTCCCGAAAACTCATGGGGGTATCTATCGAGGGCGTCCAGGCGCAGCCCAACCTGATCAGCCAGTTGCTCAATGCGTTGTCGCCGACCGGACGCGTCCACATCGGGCAGCAGGGCTGCCATCCCCTCTTCCAACACTTCTGCGACGCGCATCCGAGGGTTCAGCGATGCAAAGGGATCTTGAAAGATGATTTGAATCTGGCGGCGTGCGGCCAACAGCTCTGCACCCGTCATGTCAAACAGGTTGCGCCCACCGAGCAGCGCTTGCCCACCGATGTTGGCTTGCCCACGCAGCAGTTGCACGATGGCTTTGCCGCTGGTTGTCTTGCCGCAGCCCGACTCGCCCACCAAGGCCAAGGTACGGCCAGCCGGCACATCAAATGAGACGCCATCAACCGCATTGAAGTGGCCGACCGTGCGATGCAACAGACCCTTCTTGATGGGGAAACGAACGCTCAGATTTTGGACCTGAAGCAAGGCTTGGCTAGATCGTTCAGGGGTGGCCTTGATGTTTTGAATGTTTGGGACTGAGTCCACGGCCTTGGCCGGCAGGGCCTGCGGAGCATGCAGCCAACACCGCACTGCACGGCCGGTGGTGCCTTGCACCCACAGTTCAGGCACATTGTTTTGACATTGGCTTTGTGCCTGCTCGCAACGCGGCGCAAATCGGCAGCCGGTAAAGGTCTGGGTCAGAGGAGGCACTGTGCCAGGAATGGCGGCCAGCATTTCAGAGCGGCGTGCCGCGTCGGGCAGCGCCTTGAGCAAGGCCTTGGCATAAGGGTGTTTGGGGGCGCTGAAGAACTCCTTGGCGGAAGCCACTTCAATGATTTGGCCCGCATACATCAGCGCCACGCGGTGTGCCATGCCCGACACGACCGCCAAATCGTGGGTGATCAAGAGCAAACCCAGGCCATGTTCGGCTTGCAACTGCTTCAGCAAATCCAAGACCTGCGCCTGGATGGTCACATCCAGCGCCGTAGTCGGCTCGTCCGCCACGATGTAGTCGGGCTCAGCCGCCAAGGTCATGGCAATCATGACGCGTTGCTTTTGCCCACCACTCATGCGGAAGGGGTAGTCATCGATACGCCGCTCAGGCTCAGGGATGCCCACCTTGCGCAGCCAATCGATGGCCTTGGCACGCGCGGCCTCTCCACGCAATTCCGTGTGGGTCTCGATGGCCTCGCGCATCTGGTCGCCAATGCGCATGACGGGATTCAGGCTGGTGGAGGGTTCCTGGAAGATCATGCCGATGCGCCCGCCACGGATAGAGCGCATCTCCGTCTCTGGCAAGGCCAGCACATCCTGGGTATCGACTCGAATCTCGCCGGCGACGATGTGGCCGTTCTCTGGCAGCAGGCGCATCAGCGCCAAGGCCGTCATGCTTTTGCCGCAGCCTGACTCGCCCACCAGCGCAAACGTTTCGCCGCGCTGCAGCGTCAGGTTCATTCCGTCGATGGCCTTGACGATGCCGCTCTCGGCATCCAACTCGACCTTCAGTTCAGTCACTTCAAGCATGGTGTGTCCTTGTTCACGGCATCTTGTGGATGCGCTGGTCCTCGGGCCGTTAAGCGGGCTTCTTTTTAAAGCCCACGACGCGGGCGCGGAAAGTTCTGGCGCGGGGGTCAAAGGCGTCGCGCACACCGTCGGCAAACAAGTTGGCGGCCAGCACCAGGGTCACCATGAACACAAAGGCTGCTGCGAATGGCCACCAGACCAAGGGGTCGCGACTCATCTCGTTGCGAGCCAAATTAATCATGCCGCCAAAGCTGCTGGTGGAGGAGTCCACCCCCACACCCACCAAGGCCAGCACGGCCTCATACAGGATCAGCGCAGAAAACTCCAAGACCGTGACGATCAACATCAGGTGGGCCACATTGGGGAAGATGTGCCGCACCATGATGTGAGTGTTGGTGACACCAAAGGCACTGGCGGCCTGTACGTAGTCCAGCTCACGCAGCTTCAGGGTCTCCGCGCGCAAGAGCCGGCACAGCCCAGCCCAGCCTGTCAGGCCCAGCACGGCACACAGCAAAAAGAGCTTCAAGTCCGCGCGCTCCACCCCAGTCTCGAACAACTCCGGATGCTTGTCCAAGAAGACTTGCACCATCAGCACGCACGCTGCAATCAGCAAGATATTGGGGATCGAGGACAGCACGGTGTAGATGTACTGAATGAGCTCATCGACCCAGCCTTTAAAGTAGCCCGCCATGATGCCCAGCACCACAGCCAAGGGCAGCGTAGCGAGGGTGGACAAAGCGCCAATCACGAACGCCGTGCGAATGCTCTTCAGGGTCTGCAGCAAGACATCATTGCCTGTGATGTCGGTCCCGAACACATGGTAGTGGCCCATCAGCCCGGCAATGGAGCCAGCGACGACACCCAGCACCAGCAAGGTGATGTAGGCGACATGCCATGGCACTTTGGTTTCTTGGCGTCGAATGGCGGCCCATGCGTGGCTTGCACTTTGCTGCATCGCTCGCCCAATCAGGAGAGTCAACGCAGCACACAGCGCTACCGCCACCAGAACACCGAACGCAGCTCCCGTGAGGCCCCGTGTCAGCACATCGCCCAGCCATTGAGACTCAGGATCGGTCAGGTGGGCGCCGCCATGCTGCAAGCGCGGTGCCACCCGTGTGACCACGCCGTTCACATCCACCGACTCTTTGGTGAAGCTCACGGTGGACAGCGGCCGGGAGTACGTGGCCTCGCGGGTTTCAATCAAGCGTGCAAGTGCCACGTCCAACAAGGAATGGACTCGCGTGTCGTAGTCCACCTGGCCCGCGGCAGCGCCGGCCGAGGGCGGGAGTACCTTGCGGAAGTGAATGCTGTCCGCCACTGTGATCAACAGGCAGACGCCCAGCAACACCGAGGAAGCCAGCGCCGGGCCATTGCGAAACACCTTGCCCCAGTTCGCAGCAAGGTTGGGTTGGCGCAGCACAGAGAGGGTGTAGATGATCAAGCCCAGGACGAGTGCCCAGATGGCCATGTCCGTCCACAAGAAAACAATTTTCGGCATCATGAAGCTCCGATGCTAAACATGCTGATGGCGGTCACGCCAAGCGGACGCGAGGGTCCACCCAGGTGTAGGCCATGTCAATCAGCACATAGGTGGCGATGTAGAGCAGCGAGCCCACGAACACCATGGTGCGCACAATGGCGAAGTCTTGTTTGCTGATGGCTTCAATGACATAGGCGCCCAGGCCTGGAATACCGAAGAAGCTCTCGAACACCAAGCTGCCCATGAACACGTAAGGCAGATAGCCGCCGGCGCTGGTGATGATGGGAATCAGCGCATTGCGCAAGACGTGGCGGAACATCACGATGCGCTCGGACAAGCCTTTGGCGCGTGCGGTGCGCACATAGTCTTTGTTGATTTCCTCCAAGAACATGGCGCGATACAAGCGCGCTTCAGCGCCCAGCCGCGCAATCGCCGACAGGATCACCGGCAGCACCAAAAAGCGCACCAAGTCCAAGCTCTGCACATAGCCCGAGATGGGCACCAACTTGAGCACTCGCGAGAACAGGAACTGACCCACGATGATGTAGAACAAGCTGGAGATGGACAGCATCAGCACGCAGAGAATCACCCCCCATAAATCCAGCTTGGTGTTGCGGAACATCACCAGCAACAGGGCAAAGGCCGTGCTGGCAATGACTTGCAACAAGAAAATGGGGATGGCTAACTGCATGCTGACCCACATGCGGGTGGAAACTTCATGGCCGATGTCGCCCGAGCTCTCGCTGTCGGGGCGGCCAAAGTCCAGCTTGAACAAAGAGACCGAGCGTTCCCAGAAGATGGTCTCGGTCAGTTGCTCACTGCCCTGCTTGGACTCGTTCCAATACAAGGGCTTGTCATAGCCCCGCTCGGTCTTCCATTTCTCAATCAGCTCTTGCGTGACCCGCTTGCCGCCAATGTTCAGGCGCGCCATGTCATCAGGCGTGTTGACGGTGAAGAAGAGAAAGAAGGTGGCCAGGTTGACACCCAGCAGAATCAGCACGCCGTAAAGTGCACGACGGATGGTGTAGGAGATCATGGTGTGTGCTCTTTCAACTCAGGCCAGGATTTCGCCACGCGCATTCATGCGCTCTCTGCGCCGCAGACTGTTGCGGGCCACCCAATAAGCCCCGCCGATCACCAGCACCAACAAGGCCATGGGCCAGAGCACCGGGTTGTTCCATTCGCGCAGGCTCTTGACCCGTTGCTCAACGTCAAGCTTGAGATAGCGACTGGGGTCGCGCACCAAAATGGCCGACTTCGAATTCTTGACCCAGCTTTGCACGGCCGCTGAGGCATACGGGAAGTAGCCGAAGCTCCACGCCGCGTCCTCTTGGACGATGCGGGTCATCTTGTCGATCACCGCTTGCTTCTCGGGGCCATCATTCAAAGACTTCAGTTGACTGAAGAGCTTGTCGAACTCCGGGTTCTGGTAGTTGCCCGTGTTCTCGCCGTCGGAGATGCTCTTGGAGTTGGGGCCATAGAGCAGGAACATGAAGTTCTCGGCATCCGGGTAGTCGGCATTCCAGCCCAACCAGAAGATCTGATGCTTGCCCTTGCGCACCTTGTCTTGGAACTGGTTGTTGTCCGTGGCCCGCACTTCCATCTGGATGCCCAGCTTGGCGAACTGCTTGACCACCCAATCGATCTGCGGCTTGCGCTCAGGGGTGGGCGGGTAATAGACATCGTAGTTAAGGACCAGCGGCTTGCCGCTCTTGGCATCACGCCCTTCGGGATAGCCCGCTTCCACCATCAGCTTCTTCGCTTCCTCGATGGGGCGGCGCTTGTAGGCGCCATCGACCCAGGTGTGGGTGATCGGGTTGACGCCTTCGGCCGTGCCTTCACGCGAGCCTGGAATGCCTTGCGGCAAGGGGCTCATAGCCGGGACGCCCGCATACTTCGGGAAGATCTTGGAGTACTCCTCCCAATCGATGGCGATGGAGATGGCTTGACGAAGTTTCCGGTTGCGCTGCTTGGCTTCAGGCGTGTCACCGTGGCCGATCACAGGGTCCAGGAAGTTGAAGCCAATGAAATAGCTGTTGACGTCCGGCGCCTTCGGGAAGTTGAAGCCTTTCTTCATATAGGCTTCCCTGACATCCTCAGAGTCATCGGCCTCAGCCAAATAGGGAATGCCGGTATCCGTGCGCTCAAAGACTTCCATGTCATAGAAGCCGTCGCGGAACTTGTTGCGCTGCGGCGTGGCCTCACGCTCCACGACCGCGACGATGCCGTCAATAAACGGCGTCTTCTTGCCGCAGTCGTCCAGCAAGCCGCGCTCCTTGTCACCCGGCATGCCTTCGCAGGGGTAAGGCTCGCCGCGGTAATGAGGGTTGCGCTTCATCACGATGCGGCGGTCCTTGATGTACTCCGTCATCATGAAGGGGCCGGTGCCTACGGGCCAGGTGTCCAGGCTCAGGCCTGTTGAGGCCATCCCAGGCTGCGCATAAAACGCATCAGCCTCCCATGGCACGGGCGCCAAGAAGGTCATCTGCATCCAGTACTTCCACTGCGGATACTTGCCCTTGATGCGGATGCGCAGCAGGTGCTTCTCAGGGGCCGATGCGCCCGCCAGAGGCCAGCGGCGGAAGTCCAAGAAAGGCCGATCTTGACTGGCTGGGTCCAGCCCTTCGCGCAGTTTGGCGTCTTCCTTTTTGATCAGCTCGCCATACTCTTTCAGGCCCACCACGTACTCTGAGAAGATGCCCGCGATAGGCGTGGTGATGCGAGTCGTGGTGTGGCGCTTGAGCGCGTACACAAAGTCTTCCGCCACCAGCTCGCGCGTCCCCGTTTTTGCAAAGTCCCAAGGGCTGCGTTTGTCTCCCAACTCACCCGGCTTCATGGCGTGGTAGAGATACTGGCCTTGGGCATCTTGCGCAAAGGCAGGATGCGGTGCGTACAAGATGCCCTTCTTGATGGGCACGTCGTAAACGCTCTCGGCCACTTGCTCGGCCGGTGCATCGGCCGCCAGCGGCTGGCCGTTCTTGTCTAGATAAGTCGGCTCCACCACCTTCTCGGCGGACTTTGGCACCAACTCGAAAGGGCGCTTGAGGTAGTGGTAGCCATAAGGGGGCTCATAGACCTGATAGGTCACCAAGGTCTCGTTGTTCCAGTAGGACGCCGTGGGGTCCAAATGGCGCGGGGTGTTCTCGATGATCGCTGTGTGGATCATGTTGGATTCCGCCGCGCCCTTGGGCCAGGGGCTGTTATCGCACCCTGCCAAGGTGGCCATCACCGACAGCCCGAGCAGCCCCAAGACCTTGGAGCGGCTCAGACTCCACGCGGCGCTGCCCCACGTCCCCAATACGCCTGCGCTCAGCGCAAACCCCATGTGACCACCCATGCGGAAGTCCCCCAATATGTGTGCTGGCCCAAAGGTGCGGATCACGCGGCCAGCCTGTGCGTAAAAACAAAACCGCCTGCACCCGACACCCCGCTTGTAGCAGGCGCCGGATGAGGCGTGTTGAGCAGATTTTATGCGGGGAGCCGCCGCCTCAGCCTTAGGGTTTTCGCAAGGCTAGCCGAGACTCCAGGCACGAGTTCTTCGGTGAAGTTACCGAATGGGCGAAGAATTCACCATCCCACGAATGCATCGCGGCCTTCGACCACCAACTGCACTTTGCGCCCAAAAGGCATGGTGACTTTGGTGGGCACATGGCCAAAGGGAAGGCCCGTGAGCACGGGCGTGGCGCAGACGCTGCGCAGGTGGGCCAGCATGGCCTTGATGGTGTAGCCGCGGTCCAGCGGGCTGGGCTTGTAATCCGAAATTCGCCCAATCAGCACCGCCTTCTGGGCATGCAGCACACCCGCTTGGTGCAGTTGCAGCAACATGCGCTCGACCCGGTAGGGGTGCTCGTTCACATCCTCCAGAAACAAGAGCCCGCCCTTGACCTTGGGCCAATGCGGTGTGCCCAGCAGTGAGCACAGCACCGTCAAATTGCCCCCCCACAGCACCCCTTGCACAGACAGGCCATCAAAGCCCGCCTCGGTCTTGAAGCCGACGGCTTCCAACTCCCCGCTCATGGCTTCCATGAAGCAGTCCGGTGTGACTTCGTCCAGCGTCTCGCGCCCAAAGTCGTCCACCGCATGTGGGCCGCACCAACTGGGCGTCTTGGTGTGGGCCAGCATGCCCATCTGCAAGGCCGTCAGGTCGCTGTAGCCCACCCAACGTGTACCCTGCTCCACGCTCCTGGCCAACAGCGGCCAGTCGATCGCATCCAACAAACGGGTCAGGCCATAGCCGCCGCGGCTGGCCAAGGCCACGCTGGGGGCGGCAGCCGCCACGCGGTGGATGGCAGCCAGGCGTTGCTCGTCGCTGCCGCCAAAACGCTGATGTTTGGCCGACGCAGTCTCATCGACCTGAACCTCAAAGCCACAGGCTTTCAGTCGCTTCGCGGCCAGCTTCAGGCCCGCACTCGTGGGCAGCACGCCGGAGGGGGTGTAGATGGTAAGCGTTTGGGGGGTGCTCATGGGGCAGACCTTTCAAGGCGATCGCGTGTCGTCGTCCGGCAGCAGCTCTTGGGCGTCGCCGGTCGGGATGGTGTCACTGTCGGTGTCGTGCTGCGGTTTGTGAGGGGCCCCAGCGTCCGGTACGGCTTGCCGCTGGGCCTGTTGCTGCGCCTTTTGCTGGGCGCGGCGTTCCGCGAAAAAGTCTCGCAGCACTTGGCCGCAGGCCTCGGCCATCACGCCACCTTGGAGCTGGGTGTGGTGATTCAACTGCGCGATGTCGAACACATTGATCACCGACCCCGCCGCACCAGTTTTGGGATCGAACGCGCCAAAAACGACGCGCTTGAAGCGCGCATGCAGCAAGGCCATGGCGCACATGGCACAGGGCTCCAGCGTGACGAAAAGCTCGCAATCGGGCAGGCGATAGTTTTCGACCAACTGCGCCGCATGTCGCAAGGCCACCAACTCCGCGTGGGCGGTGGGGTCGTGCGTGGTGATGGGCCGGTTGTAGCCGGTGGCCAAGACTTGGCCCTGGCGCATGATGACAGCGCCGACCGGCACCTCGCCCACCAACCAAGCGTTATGGGCTTGGTCCAGCGCCAGGCGCATGCCTTGCTCGAGGCTGGGGTCGGCTGCGAGGGCGTGGGTCTGCGGGAGAATCAAGCTCATGCTGCCCCCTGACGCCAACGCTTCAGGGTCTGCTTGCGGCTCACAGGGTCCAGCAGCGCTTGGGCATCGGCCTGGGCTTGCTCCAGCCAAGCTTGGAGGGCTGCTTGCTCTTGTGCCAAGTGCGGCCAAGCCATCTCGGGCTGCCACTGGCGCAAGGGCTTGCGAGCGGGCATATAGGCCTCAAAGGGTGCCATCAGGGTTTTGAGCTCCGCCTGCAGCGAGGTCACCTGCTCCTTCAAAACGGCGTTATAGGACGCCAGCCGCTCGTCGGCCAAGGCCCCCACACCGCCTTCGGTCGCCGCCCACTCGAGCTGCAATTGCAGCAGCGTCAACAGGTCTTTGGCGTCGTTGGCCTGGTTGACCTTTTGCATCAGCGCATGGCGACGAGCGCGGTCCGCCTCGTCGCTGGCGCGGTCCGGATGCAAGGCGCTGGCCAGCTTGCGGTAGATCTCGCGCAAAGACTGGCTGACGGCCTGCGCCGCCTCAGGCGCAGCGCTGGCGCCGCCCTCCCCTTTGGGCTGCTGCCGGGCTTGGCGTTTAGCTTGCCGTTTGGCCTCTCGGGCCGCCCACAAGGCCTCTTCTTGGGCAAACTGAGCCTGAGCTTGGCTGCGCAAATGGTCCATGGTCGCGGTCAGCGCTTCTTCAGGCGAGCTGTGCTCGTGGGCGTTCACCTGCACACCAAACACCTCTTCAAGGTGAGCGAGGTCATGCAGGGCTTCGAGGCGCCGCTCCTCGGCCCAAGGCCGGTGGGCCCAGCGGTCGTGCACCGCAATCAAGGCCTCGTCATCCGGGTCCTCGTTCAAGAGGGCGAACAGACGCTGCTCCAAAGCATCCGTCAGACGGCGTTGCTCTGCAGGCTTCAACGCCGCGCCCGCAGCGTTTTGCAGCAGTTGGTCGATGGTTAGTACCAGGCGGCGCTCTGCTTCTTGCGCCTGTTGTGCCAAGGGCATCAACACGCCCAAGCGTTCCCGCTGCAAACGCAGATCGGCCGCCTGCCATTGCTCGACCCGCGCCCTCAAGCCCTGAACCTGGGCCAACAGGCGGTTGAAGCGCGCCTGCTCGTCGCTGAGCGATGCGGCATCGCCTTGCACGCCTTCCAGCGGCAAGAGGGCGGAGGCGTCGCTGCTCAAGGCGGTCAACGCAGCCTCACTCCCACTCGATGGTGGCTGGCGGCTTGCTGGAGACATCGTAGGTCACGCGGTTGATGCCGCGCACTTCGTTGATGATGCGCCCCGACACCTTCTTGAGCAGGCTGTAGGGCAGCTCGGCCCAGTCGGCGGTCATGAAGTCGCTGGTTTGCACGGCTCGCAGCGCCACCACATAGTCATAGGTTCGGCCGTCGCCCATCACACCCACACTCTTGACGGGCAAGAACACGGTGAAGGCCTGGCTGGTCAGGTCATACCAGCTCTTGCCTGACGCATCTCTGGCCGCGCGAAGCTCTTCGATGAAGATGGCGTCAGCGCGTTGCAGCAGCTTCACATACTCGGGCTTGATCTCACCCAAGATGCGCACGCCCAGGCCTGGGCCCGGGAAAGGATGGCGGTAGACCATGTCCGCCGGCAGGCCCAAGGCCACGCCCAACTCTCGCACTTCGTCTTTGAACAGCTCGCGCAGCGGCTCCAGCAGCTTCAAGCCCAACTGCTCAGGCAGGCCACCGACGTTGTGATGGCTCTTGATCGTGGTGGCTTTTTTGGTCTTGGTGCCACCGCTCTCCACCACGTCCGGGTAGATGGTGCCCTGCGCCAAGAAGGTGGCCCCCTTGTGGCCACCCGTGCCGGCTTTCAGCTTGTCGGCTTCGGCCTTGAAGACATCGACAAACAGGCCGCCGATGATCTTGCGTTTCTTCTCTGGGTCGGTCACACCGGCCAGGGCGCCGAGGAAGAGCTCGCTGGCGTCCACACGGATGACCTTGGCATGAAGTCTTCCTGAGAACATGTCCATCACCATATCGCCTTCGTTCAGGCGCAGCAGGCCGTGGTCGACAAACACACAGGTGAGCTGGTCGCCAATGGCGCGGTGGATCAAGGCCGCAGCGACCGAGGAGTCGACCCCGCCGGACAAGCCGAGAATGACTTCCTCGTCGCCGACTTGCTCGCGGATCTTGGCCACGGCTTCTTCGATGTAGTTGCCCATGATCCAGTCGCCCGAGCAGCCCGCGATCTCCCGAACAAAGCGCGTCAGCATGGCCTGGCCTTGCACGGTGTGGGTCACCTCAGGGTGGAACTGCACCGCGTAGTAGCCCTTGTCTTCGTGGGCCATGCCGGCAATGGGGCAGCTCGGTGTGCTGGCCATCAGCTTGAAGCCGGGCGGCAGCGAGGCCACCTTGTCGCCATGGCTCATCCAGACCTTGAGCATGCCATAGCCCTCGGGCGTGGCGAAGTCCTGAATGTCCTTCAGCAGACGGGTATGGCCATGGGCCCGCACTTCGGCATAGCCAAACTCGCGGTGGTCGCTCCATTCCACGCTGCCACCCAACTGCACCGCCATGGTTTGCATGCCATAGCAAATGCCCAGCACCGGCACGCCCAGGTCCCACACGGCCTGCGGTGCGCGCAGTTGGTGGTCTTCATAGGTACTGGCATGGCTGCCTGAGAGGATGATGCCCTTGGGCGCAAAGCTGCGGATGAAGTCATCCGACACATCGTTCGGATGGATTTCGCAATACACATGGGCCTCGCGCACCCGGCGCGCAATCAGCTGAGTGACCTGTGAGCCGAAATCGAGGATCAGGATCTTGTCATGCATGGCGTGTTAGCGCAGTGTGGCGCTGGCTGAAGTGTCTGAAAAACGGAGCTGGCGGCGCAGATGCAGCCACACCAGCAGCGCAGCCGTGGCCTGCAAGGCCGCGCAGAGGTAATACGGAGCGCCGATGCGCCAGTCGCCCTTGGGCAAGTGACCGACCCACACCAGCAGGGAGGGGCCCACCAGCGGCGCAATGGCCGCCATCAAGCTGTTGACGGCGGCCACCGCACCCATGGTCTGGCCCTGGCTGCTGGCGTCGGCCGCGTTGGAGATCAGGCTTTGCATCGACGATTGCGCGGCAAAGCCCAGCACATTGAAGCCGATCACGGCATACATCATCCAGCCTTCAGGCGCCAAGCCCCAGGCTAGAAAGCAGCAGGCCGAGGACACCAAGCCCCAGACGGCCAAACGTGGCACGCCAAAGTACGCCGTCAAGCGGCCCATCAGCCCTCCTTGGACGATCACCGACATCAAGCCCACGGCAAACAAAGACAGGCCGTTCTCCAGCGGCCCCCAGCCGAACTTCATCTGGGTGTACAGCACCCAAGTCGTGTGCAAGGTGAACTGCGCAAGGCCCGACAGGGCCAGGATGGCCACCAGTGGCCCCAGGCCCTGCAGTGCATTGAGGGCCTTGAAGGCGGAGAGTGGCGAGGCTTTGGACCAGTTGAAGGCGCTACGCTTGTCGGCGGGCAAGGACTCCGGCAGCACAAAGTAGCCGTAGAGCCCATTCACCACAGCCAACGCGCCTGCCACGAAAAACGGCAGGTGAATGTCGATGGCGCCCAACAAGCCACCCAAGACCGGCCCCAACATAAAGCCCAGGCCGAACATGGCCCCGAGCAGACCAAAGTTTTTGGCACGGTCTTCAGGGCTGGAGATGTCTGCCGCATAGGCATTGGCCACAGCCGCATTGGCTTGCATGGCACCGCTCAGCACGCGCACTGCAATGAGCATCCACAGCGCAGTGGCCAGAGCCGTGGTGAAGAAGCTGATGGCCAAGCCCGTCATGCCGATCAAGAGCACGGGCCTGCGTCCAAAGCGGTCGGACAGTGCCCCCAGCAGCGGCGAGCACACAAAGTTGGCCGCCCCAAAGGCCAGGGTGACCAAACGGTAGGCCTCGGCCTGCTCGGTTTGGTTGCTGGTGAAAGAGCCCACCAAAGCCGGCAAGACCGGAATGATGAGCCCAATGGCCACCATGTCCAGCAGCACGGTGAGCATGATGAAGCGCATGGCCGCGGGCCGCGAGGCTGGCGGGCGCACATCAGTGGGGGCGGTATCCATGAGGGCTCAGGTGTTGCAGGAAAAACTGCGCCCGGTCAGGGACCGGGCGCATCAGGTGATGGAGGTCGTCCTCACTCCATCCGGTAGTTCGGCGCTTCCTTGGTGATCTGCACATCGTGGACATGGCTTTCGCGAATGCCCGCGGCGGTGATCTCCACGAACTCTGCCTTGTTGCGCATGTCGTCAATGGTGGCGCAACCGCAATAGCCCATCGAAGCCCGCAAGCCACCGGCCATCTGATAGACGATGGAGATCATCGAGCCCTTGTAGGGCACGCGACCTTCAATGCCTTCCGGCACCAGCTTGTCGTTGTTGGGGTTGCTGGACTCGTCGTTCTCCTGGAAGTAACGGTCTGCCGAGCCGTCCTTCATGGCGCCGATGGAGCCCATACCGCGATAGCCCTTGTAGCTGCGGCCTTGGTAGAGGAAGACCTCGCCCGGGGACTCTTCAGTGCCGGCAAACATGCCGCCCATCATCACCGTGCTGGCACCTGCGGCAATGGCTTTGGCAATGTCGCCGGAGTAGCGGATGCCACCGTCAGCAATCAGGGGCACGCCGGTGCCAGCCAAAGCGGTGGCCACGTTGTCGATGGCGGTGATTTGGGGCACGCCCACACCGGCCACGATACGGGTGGTGCAGATGGAGCCGGGGCCAATGCCGACCTTGACGCCGTCCGCACCCGCCTCCACCAGGGCCAAGGCCGCTGCGCCGGTGGCGATATTGCCGCCGATCACGTCCACCTGCGGGAAGTTCTTCTTGACCCAGCGCACGCGCTCGATCACACCGGCTGAGTGACCGTGCGCCGTGTCCACGACCAAGGCGTCCACGCCCGCCCGCACCAGCAGCTCGACCCGCTCTTCCGTGCCCTCACCCACACCCACCGCTGCGCCCACACGCAGCTTGCCTTGGGCATCGCGCGCGGCATTGGGGAAGCTGGTTTGCTTGGTGATGTCCTTGACGGTGAACAAGCCGCGCAACTCATCGTTGCTGTTGAGCACCAGCACGCGCTCGAGCTTGTGCTTGTGCATCAGGGACTTGGCTTCTTCCAGCGAAGCGCCTTCTTTGACCGTGACCAAGCGCTCGCGCGGCGTCATGATCTCTTTGACGGGCGCATCCAGGCGGGTTTCAAAGCGCAGATCGCGCCCGGTGATGATGCCCACCACGCGGCCGTTCTCGACGACTGGGAAGCCCGAAATGCCATGGGCTCGGCTCAGCTCCATCACGTCCCGAACACGGGCGCCCGGGGCGATCGTGATGGGGTCCTTCAACAGGCCGGACTCATAGCGCTTGACCCGCGCCACCTCGGCCGCCTGTTGCTTGGGCGTGAGGTTTTTGTGCACGATGCCGATGCCGCCTTCTTGGGCGATGGCAATCGCCAAGCGAGCCTCCGTCACCGTGTCCATGGCCGCAGAGACCAAAGGCAGGTTCAGGGTGATGTTGCGGGACAAACGGGTTGCCAGCGAGGTGTCTCGGGGCAGAACCTGGGAATACGCTGGCACCAACAACACGTCGTCGAAGGTCAGCGCTTTGCCGAGTAGGCGCATGGGGAAAACTCCAGTCGCAAAAGTCGATTATACGGAGGTCTGCGAGAGTCCCCACTGGGCGGCCTGTGCGTGAATTCCGTCGTCGCGGCTTCTGCTTGGGCCGTCTACACTCCGTCTCCATCTCCGTTTGCGTCAAAACGCGCTCTGCCATGAACCTCTACCGCGCTGCTGGCTTGGGCTTGATCGCCCTGACTCTGACCGTGGCCGTCCAGGCACAAAACATTTGGAAGTGGCGAGATGCCGATGGCCGAGTGCAGGTCAGCGACAGGCCTCCCGCAGCGTCCGTGCCTGACAGCGCCATCATTCAGCGCCCTGCCGGCGCCAATGCGCAGCGTCCACTGCCCAGCGTGGCTGCGACGCCCGCCGCGGCGGCCTCCGGGGCTCAGCGCGGCGAGACTGAGCTGGATGCCAAGAAGCGCAAGTTGGCGGCTGAGAAGATCGCCGCAGACCAAGTCGCCCAGCAGGCCGCAAAGGAGAAGCAAGCCGCGCAAAAGGCCGACACCTGCCGCCGCGCCCGCAATGATCTGGCCGCCGTCGACGGCGGCATGCGCATTGCCCGCGCCAATGAAAAGGGCGAGCGTGAGTTCTTGGACGATAACGGCCGCGCCGCAGAAGCCCAGCGCCTGCGCCAACTGGTGGCCGACAACTGCCAGTGAGGCCTCAGCCAGCTTTTTGCTTGCGATAGCGCTGACGCCGCGCCTCTTTGGGGTCCACCTTGAGGGGGCGGTAAACCTCTACCCGGTCATCCTGGCGCAGCACGGTATCCAGGGGCTTGAGTTTCATCCACACCCCAACGGCCAAGTGCTCATCCAGCGCCAAGCCATGTTTGGCCAGCACGCCACTGGCCTCCACCGCTTGCGCCACCGTGCTGCCGGCGGGCAGCTGAAGGGCCACCTCCTCGACCTCGCGCGGCTGGGGGCTGAAGCACACCAGCACGTCGATCAAAGGCCCTTGCTCAGCGTGCGCCATAGACCTGCTCCGCACGCGTGACGAAAGAGTCGACAAAAGTGTTGGCGACCTTGTCGAACACAGGGCTCAAGACCACCTCCAGGGGGCGGCTGGAAAAGGCATAGCGCAAGTCAAACTCGATGCGGCAGGCTTCGGCCTCCCCGCCGGGCCGGCCCAAGGGCACAAACTGCCAAGCGCCCTCCAAGAGCGAGAACGGGCCATCCACCAAATTGACTTTGACCAAGCTGTCTTTGAGGTGGGTGTTGCGGGTGGTGAAGGCATGGCGCACCCCGGCATAGGCCAGATGAATGCGGGCCGTCATGCCGGACTCATCTTCACTCAGCACTTCGCCGCGCTCGCACCAGGGCAGGAACTGCGGATAGGTGGGCACATCCGTCACCAAGCGGTACATCTCGGCGGGCGAGTACCAAAGCAGAACAGACTTTTTGACTTGCTTCATACAATGGCCGGATTCTAGGTTGCCCTTTGGCCAACATTGCCCATGTCTGCACTCATCGCTGAAAACCGCCGCGCCCGATTCGAATACCACATCGAAGAACAATTCGAGGCCGGCGTGGTGCTGCAGGGCTGGGAGGTCAAGGCCATCCGGGCCGGCCAAGTGCAACTGACCGATGGTTATGTGCACATCCGCAATGGCGAGCTCTACATGATCGGCTGCCGCATCAACGCGCTGCGCTCGGCCTCCACGCATGTCCACCCCGAGGCCGACCGCACCAAAAAGCTGCTGATGAGCAAGGACCAAATCCGACGCCTCACCGGCAAAATCGAGCAGCGCGGCTTCACACTGGTGCCGCTCAACTTGCACTTTAAGGGTGGCTTGATCAAGGCGGACATTGCGCTGGCCAAGGGCAAGGACAAAGCTGACAAGCGCGAAACCATCAAAGAGCGCGAGTGGGAGCGAGAGAAAGGCCGCTTGATGCGCCACGCCATCTCATCGAACAAGGAGTGAGGCATGACGGTCGATGACGTGCTGTACCCGCCGCTGGAGCCCTATCGCAGCGGCCGCTTGGCGGTCGATGCTGTCCACACTTTGTATTGGGAGGCCTGCGGCAACCCGGCAGGCATTCCGGTCATCTTTTTGCATGGCGGGCCGGGTGCGGGCATCTCGCCCAAAAGCCGCCGCTTTTTCAACCCCGCCCACTATCACATCATCCTTTTCGACCAGCGGGGTTCGGGCCAGTCCACGCCCCTGGGTGAGACCGAGGCCAACACCACGCCCTTGCTCATCGAGGACATCGAGCGCCTGCGCGCCTTGATGGGGATTGAGCAGTGGCTGGTGTTTGGCGGCTCCTGGGGCTCGACCCTGTCGCTGGCCTATGCCCAGGCCCACCCAGAGCGCTGCTTGGGGCTGGTGCTGCGCGGCATCTGGCTGGTCAGCGACGAAGAAATCGACTGGTGGTTGTATGGCCTGCGCCAGTTCTTCCCGCGGGAGTGGGAAGCTTTTGCGGGCCATGTGAACCCTGAAGAACGGCAGGACTTGCTGGGGGCTTACCGGCGCCGCATGGCCAGCCCGGATCGGGCCGTGGCGGTGGCCGCCGCACAGGCCTGGAGCCGCTATGAGGGCTCCTGCCTGGAGTTGATCCCCCAAGCCAGCACCGTGGATGCCTTTGGTAGCGAAGCCGTGGCCTTGGGTGTCGGGCGCTTGGAAGCCCATTACTTTGCGCATAAGGCCTTCTTGAGGCCGCAGCAGTTGCTGGAGGATGTGCCGCGCATCGCCCACCTGCCCGGCTTCATCGTGCATGGTCGCTACGACGTGATCTGCCCTGTTCGCTATGCCCATGCCCTGCACGACGCCTGGCCCGGCTCGGTGCTGCAGGTCGTTCCCGACGCCGGGCATTCGTCTTACGAGGTAGGCATTGCCAAGCGGCTGGTCGCCGCTTGTGACGCCTACGCCGCCAGCGGCAATTTCAGCGCCATGCGTTAAGGCGACGCTGAAGAGTCGCTCGCAGCGCGTGCTCCCTCGACTTCGGGCGGTCTGCTGCGTTGAAAATGCTCGCGATACCCTCAGGAATCGCTGCGCTTTTCGCCTTGCACCCCATCCCGAATCGAGGGGCACGCATCTGCGCAGACTCCTCAGAGTCGCCTAAGACCTTTTTCCAGGTCGGCGATCAAATCGTCCACCGACTCCAGCCCAATGCACAGTCGCACCAGCACGCCCTCATAAGGCGTGCTGAGCTTGCGCATCCCCTTGGCTTGATACGGCACGGCCAGGCTCACCGGCCCGCCCCAACTCCAGCCGATGCGAAAGCATTGCAGCCCGTCCACAAAGGCATCCACCCGCTCGGGTGCGAGGCTGGGGTCCATCTCCAGGGTGACCAGGCCCGCAGCGGCCTTACACAGCCGCGCCCAATGCGCGTGGCCGGGCGAGCTGGGCAAGGCCGGGTGCAGTACTCGCCTGACCCCGCCCTGCCCTTGCGCCCAGGCCGCGATGCGGCGTGCGGCGGCGTCTTGGGTGGCATAACGTAAGCTCAAGCTGGGCATGGCCCGCAGCACCATCTCCACATCGTTGGCCCCCACGCCCAAGCCTAAGCGGCTGTGCGTCCAAGCCAAGCGCTCATACAAGGCGGTGTCGCGGCAGGCGATGGAGCCCATCAGCACATCGCCCCCGCCGGAGGGGTACTTGGTCAGCGCGTGCACCGTGAGGTCCACGCCGACCAACTTGCCATCTTCGCCACGCATCTCAAAGGGGTTGAAGGCCAGCCCCGCGCCCCAGGTGTTGTCCAGCGCAATCACGGCCTGCGGCGCCTTGGCGCGAATGCGGGCGATCAGGCCGGTGAGGTCCGGAAACTCCAGCGTCACCGAGCCCGGCGCTTCCAGCCACACCAGCTTGACCTCTGGGGTCAGCGCGGCGGCTAGCGAGTCCACATCCATCGCGTCATACACCGCATGCCCAATGCCCCAACGCGCCAATTCATGGCGCGTGAAATCGCGGTTGGGGAAGTAGACGTTGTCCGGGAACAGCACCGTGTCGCCCTGGCTCAGCAAGGCCATGTCCACCACGGTGATGACCGACAAGCCGCTGGGCGCCAGCAGCACATGCATGGCGTGTTCCAAGGTGGCCAGCCGCGCTTCCAGCGTGAAGGTGGTCGGCGTGCCATGCAGCCCATAGGTGTAGGCCGACTTGTCCACCCACTGCCGGGCGCGCAGGTCCGCCACGGTCGGGAAGTACACCGTCGAGCCCTTGTAGACCGGCACGACCGGCGACTCAAAGCCCTCAGGGGCGGTGTAGGGGTGATGAATTTGCGTGGTGGCCGGATGGGAGGGGTCGTGGCTCATGGCGTTAATCTCTCAAACGGCTTCGCCCAGCAAATCATGCCCATCCACGCCGACAATGCGCACCTTGGCAAACTCGCCCACGCGCAACTGCGTGGAGGCCTTGGCCGGTGGGCCGACGCGAACGGTGCCATCAATCTCAGGCGCATCGGCATAGCTGCGGCCGATGCCGCCTTTGCGGCCCAGCGCCGGGGCGCTGTCCATCAGCACTTGCATGACTTGGCCCACGCGGCGCTGCAGGCGGGCCACCGAGATGGCTTCGGCCTCAGCCATAAAGCGGGCACGGCGCTCTTCACGCACGGCATCAGGCAAGGCGCCGGGCAGCTCGTTTGCGGTGGCGCCTTGCACCGGGGAGTAGGCAAAACAGCCAGCACGGTCGATCTGCGCCTCATGCAGGAAGTCGAGCAGGGTTTGGAACTCGTCTTCCGTCTCGCCGGGGAAGCCCGCGATGAAGGTGGAGCGCACGACCAGCTCCGGGCAGATCTCGCGCCAGCGCAGGATGCGCTCCAGGTTGCGCTCGGCGCTGGCCGGGCGCTTCATGCGCTTGAGCACATCGGGGTGGGCATGCTGGAAAGGCACGTCCAAATAAGGCAGCACCAGGCCGGAGGCCATCAGCGGCAGCACTTCGTCCACATGCGGATAAGGGTAGACATAGTGCAGGCGCACCCAGGCCCCATGGGCGCGGGCCAGCTCACCCAGCTTTTCCACCAAGTCCAGCATGCGGGTCTTGACGGGCGCACCGTTCCAGAAGCCGGTGCGGTACTTGACATCCACACCGTAGGCCGAGGTGTCTTGGCTCACCACCAGCAGTTCTTTGACACCGCCTTCGAACAAAGCTTTGGCTTCGTTCAGCACATCGCCCACCGGGCGCGAGACCAAGTCACCGCGCATGCTGGGGATGATGCAGAACGTGCAGCGGTGGTTGCAGCCCTCGGAGATCTTCAGGTAGGCATAGTGCTTGGGGGTGAGCTTGATGCCGGCCCCATTGACCCAATTGGGCACCAAGTCAACAAAAGGGTCGTGGGGCTTGGGCACATGCTGATGCACTGCGTCCATCACCTCTTGGGTGGCGTGCGGGCCGGTCACCGCCAAGACTTTGGGGTGAACTTCCCGCACCAGGTTGCCACCGTCTTGGCCCTGCTTGGCGCCCAAGCAGCCCGTCACGATGACCTTGCCGTTCTCGGCCAAGGCCTCGCCGATGGCGTCCAGGCTCTCCTTGACGGCGTCGTCAATGAAGCCACAGGTGTTGACGATGACCAGGTCAGCGCCCTGGTAGCTCTTGCTGGTTTGATAGCCCTCGGCCGAGAGCTGGGTCAGGATCAGCTCAGAGTCGGTGAGCGCCTTGGGGCACCCTAGCGATACCATACCTATACTCGGGATCTTTGGCGATGTAGCGGTCATGAAGGGGGCGGTGTGACGGGGTTGGTTTACAGCTATCTGCGGTTCTCAGATCCGCGCCAGGCGACGGGTCATTCTGCTGAGCGGCAGATGCAGTATGCGGCTCGATGGGCCGAGGAGCATGGGCTGAGGCTGGATGAGTCGCTCTCGCTCCGGGATGAGGGTCTGTCTGCATATCACCAGCACCACGTTAAATCGGGGGCGCTGGGGGCGTTTTTGGCGGCTGTCGAAGGGGGAAGAATCCCGCCGGGGTCGGTGCTTGTTGTGGAAGGCCTGGACCGACTGTCTCGGGCCGAGCCCATTCAGGCACAGGCCCAGCTCGCGCAGATTGTAAATGCCGGGATCACGGTGGTCACGGCAAGCGACGGCCGCGCGTACAGCAGGGAGCACCTGAAGGCGAACCCGATGGATCTGGTGTACTCGCTGCTTGTGATGATTCGGGCTCATGAGGAGTCTGACACCAAGAGCAAGCGGGTGCTGGCCAGCATTCGGCGGCAGTGCCAGGGCTGGATGGCCGGGACGTACCGGGGTCTGATTCGCAACGGCAAAGACCCGCTATGGGTGCGCCTGGTCGACGGCAAGTGGGAGCTGGTGCCGGAGCGCGTCGAGGCCGTGAAGATGGGGCTTGACTTGTACCGGCGCGGCTACAGCGCAACCCGGATCGTAAATGAGCTGCAGCGGCACAAGCTCTCGCTGACTGAGCGAGGGCCACAGGCCCTGCAGATTTACCGGCTGATCAAGCAGCGAGCCTTGCTGGGCGAGAAGGAGCTGGTGGTCGACGGGGAGACGTTCAACCTGGCGGGCTACTACCCTGCCCTGCTCTCCGCAGCGGATTGGAGTGAGCTGCAAGGCCTGGCGGCCGGACGCGGGCGGCGGCACGCAAAGGGGGCGGTGCCGCACATCATCACCGGCATGAGGATCACGCTGTGCGGCTACTGCGGCCGGGCCATGGTTGGCCAGAACATTGGCACCCGGAATCGGCGCGAGGACGGCGGCATCCACGACGGCCACAGACGCCTGCACTGCACCAGCTATTCCCATGCCGGTGGGTGCCCTGTGCCAGGGTCTTGCTCGGTGGCTCCCATCGAGCGGGCTTTGATGATGTATTGCTCGGACATCCTGAACCTGCAGGCGCTGTATGGTGGCGACCGAAGCGCGGCACCAAGAGCCAAGCTGGCCAGCGCGCGCGAGCGCCTGGCGGACATCTCCGCCAAGCTGGGCAGGCTGATGGACGCGATGCTTGCCGCCGCCGAGGACGGTGGAGCCCCTGCAGCGTTTGTGAAGAGGGCGCGCGAGCTGGAGGCCGAGCAAGCCGCCTGCCAGGCCGAGATTGAGGCCTCGGAGCGCGAGCTGGCTGCCGCAGCTCGGACGAACCTGGCGGGCGCTGATGAGGTGTGGCGGCGGCTGGCTGAGGGCGTGGAGGCCCAGGACACCGATGCGCGCCTGCAGGCCCGGCAGCTTGTGGCGGACACTTTTGAGCGCATCGTGATCTACCGGGCCGGGGTGCGGCCAAAGCAAACTCCGAAGGGCACCATGGATGTGATGCTGCTGGCCAAAGGGGGGACGGCTCGCATGCTACGCATAGACAGCGCTGGCAAGCTGCTGGCCTTCGATGACGTCTCTGGGTTCGACTGATGGCAAGCACTATGGCGTCGATCATGGGGGGTGGCAGGCCATGCCGACACTGCCGCTACTTTGACGGCCCTGCATGGGGCGGCCCCGCCGCGCTGTGCAAGCACCCGATGTGTCCGCGCGTGCGGTCACGGCCGGAAGAAGGCTGCAGCAGTTGGGAGCGGGAGCCAGGCTCGGATGACGACATCCAAGACCAGGCGCCGCCCGACGACGCATAACGTCCACAAAGCAAAAGAGGCCCCGAAGGGCCTCTTAGTTTATGCGGCGGTGATTAGGCTGCCAGGGCGACGTAGCGCGCGTAGTCGGAGCCCTCGGGGTTGATGTACATCGTGGCCCGGTCGGGGGCTTCCAGGGCCACGCAGCGGGCTGCGCCGCCCTCTATGCCGCCCTTGCCTGCCAGCCAAGGGCGGGTGGCGAGGAGGCTGCGGCCGATGGCGTCATACTCGGCGGCGGTGATCTGGCGGGTCTCGATCACCAGGGCCGGGCGGCTGTCGCCCTTTTCGCCCCGGACATCGTCCAGGTTGGCGGGCTTGCGGACAAATTTCAGGGGCTGGGTGGTTTGCATGTCGGTCTCCGGTTGCGATGGCACCAGTACCGCTCTGTGCGGCCGCACAGTCAACGCCGGCGGCGAGTGCCAGACTGGTGTTGTCTGACACTCGGCGCTTTAGGCTGCCTGGCTGGCGAGCTGGACCACAAAGCCGGTCAAGTAGGGCATGCCTGCCGGGATGCCGTAATGCTTGGCAGTGCGGCGGTCGATCTTCCAGGCCATCCACTGTGCGGTGGTGGCGTCGATGGCCGCTTGCAGGCTTGCGCCGTTGTTGATGCGGTCGTTGACACCGTCGGCGAAGTGGCGGCCGTGGCGGCTGTCGAGGAAGTCGCGGACGTCTTCGAGGCGCTCGTCACAGGCCTTGGCAATGGCCTCGCAGGCCAGCGGCCAGGCGGCGTCGGCCTGGTGGCCCATGGTGCCCCAAAAGCCCCAGGCGGTGTTTGCGGTGGTGGTGTTGGTCATGTCGGTCTCCGGTGTTGATGGCACCAGTACCGCTCTGTGCCGCCGCGCAGTCAAGCGCGGCGGCTGAGTGGCCGAGTGCAGACGTCTGGCACTCAGAACAAGCTGGCAGGGTCGGCCGCTTGATCCCAGCTCCAGATGACCAGCTCCTTACGGTCGGCCCCCTTGGCACCGCCGCCGACGGTGTAGGTGATGTCCAGCGTCTCCATGTGGAAGCCCTTGAACACCTCCCGAATGGCCGGGTGGTCGTTGATGCTGACCATGGCCTTGCCCTTCAAGTTGCGCAGCACCTCGGCCATGGCCACGTACTCGCTGAAGGGGAAGTCGACGCCGTAGCCCTCGGTCTCCCAGTAGGGCGGGTCGAGGTAGAAGAAGCTGTGGGGCCGGTCGTACTGCTCCATGCAGCTTCGCCAGTGCCGCCGCTCGATGTAGGTGCTGGCCAGGCGCAAGTGGGCGGCGCTAAGCTGCTCTTCAATGCGCAGCAGGTTGATGGCAGGGGCCGTGGTGGCGGTGCCCCATGTCTGGCCTTGCACCTTTCCACCAAAGCACTGGTGCTGCAGGTAGAAGAAACGGGCCGCGCGCTGGATGTCGGTCAGCGTCTCGGGCGGGGTGTCTTGCGTCCACTTGAAGATCTCGCGGGAGCTGAGCGCCCACTTGAACTGGCGGACGAACTCTTCCAGGTGCGACTTGACGACTCGGTAGAGGTTGACCAGGTCGCCGTTGATGTCGTTGATGACCTCGACTTCGGCCGGTGGCCGCAGGAAATAGAGGGCTGCGCCACCGGCGAAGACCTCGACATAGCACTTGTGTGCGGGGAAACGGGGGATCAGCAGATCTGCAAGACGGCGCTTGCCGCCGATCCAAGGAACGATAGGTTGGGCCATGGTGAGTTTCCAGGTGTTGATACACTCGCCCCGCCTCCCGGGAGGTGGCAGGGCCTTGGTCGTCTCACAGGCTAGGACTGTGGGGGGATGGCCACCGCCGGTGTTACCGCACCGTCGGTGGTCGCCCTGTTTTTACGCAGGGGGTTGGTTTAGCCCGCAAGGGCTTGTCTGATGAGGCGGATCTCCGCCAGGCGGCGCAGCACAAGGCCAGGCAGCACGCGGCCACCGCCCCTGACCCACTTGGCCAGCTCGTCGCACACCGACTCCCACTCGCCCGCGAGCACTCGGCGGCGGAGGGTGCTGCCCTTGAGCCGGGTGAGGCCCAAGTTGTAGGCAAAGTCGGCGATGGCAGCTAGGCGCAGGCCGATGAGGCCGGGGCAGAGCTTGAGGGTGCCGACGACGAACTTGCGGGCGTCGGCCCGCATGCGGTCTGTGGCTTGCTGCAGCGTCCACACGGTGCCCGGCCCGATGTCTGGGCCGGTGCTGCCAAAGCCACACGTCCAGACGCCTGCAGGGCAGAGATAAGCCCGGTACCGCAGCCCCTCAAAGTGCCGGATGAGCTGGTACAGCTCCGGCGGGGTGGGCGTCATAGCCGCCCCCGGCGCAGGCTGCGGTCGACAAACCAGAAGCTGAAGATGCTGGCGATGACCATGCGGTCGAACTCGGTGACCAGGGCGTCTTGCACCTGGGCCAAGGTCGGGGTGCCCATGCACAGCAGGACGATGGTCACCACTTTGTAGGCGGTGTAAAGCACCATGCACCACCAGTAGGTGAGCACTGGCCGAACGCTCTGATTGATAGCGTCGATGAGTGGGACGCCGGTCATCTGTCCCTGGCCTTTGAGCGCTTCAGCCAGCGCGGCCAGCTCGGCTGAGTCGGTGGCCATTGCGCCTTGGGCGTGGACAAGGTCGATCTGCTGGTCCGCGCGAGCTTTGTCGATCTCGAGCTGCAGGGTGGTCATGCGCAGCTCGTGGGCTTGGTCTTGCTTGGCCGTGAAGAGCTTCATGACCTCGGGCGCGAGGCGCAACAAGCCACCGAAGATGAGACTGAGGAGTTCAAACATGGTGAGGGCCTTTCAGGTCTTGGGTGGCAGTTGCCCGCCGTGTGTGAGCGCGTAGTACGCGAGATAGAGGAAGCCCGCAGCGGGGCCGAGGAAAGCGAAGAAGCGGGCCAGAGCCATGCCCGCCTTGCCGATGAAGGCCAGCACCTTGAAGCCGACGCGGCCCATCTCGAGCAGGTCGCGAACTTCGGTGGTGACCGTGGTGTTTGCAGACAGCTCGCGCTGCATTTCGTCCATGCGCTCTGAGCCTTTGTCCAGCCGCTCATCAATGCGGCTGATGCAGTCGGCCAAGTACTCCAGGGCGTCGGCGTCTGCGCCCAGGGTGCGGACGGTGTGGACGTGGGCGGCGCGGCGCTCGGGGCCGTCGTATCGGGGCGGTGTGGGGGCGTCTTTCGCGGGCATGCGGGCTCCAAAAGAAAAGGCCCGTACAGATGTCTGCACGGGCCGGGTTTTGTGGTTATGGGGGTGAGATGGTCAGGCGGGTGGTGCTGGCCAGGCGACGAATGAGGGGAAGCCTTGCTGCAGAGTGATGTCTCGCAGTGCCTGGCGGTAGGTTTGCCATGGCATCGGCACGGTTGCCCCCTGCTCTGCTGCCCTTGTGACAACCCAGTCGCATGCGGCCAGCAGCTCGGCGCGACGGGCACAAACAGCCTGGGCCTGTGCGGCTGGCGTAGCGTGTGGCTCCCACCGCCACTCTGGCTCGCTCCAGCGCCAAGTCACCATGTCAGTGTCTGGGGGCGGCGGAGGTCGGTACTCGACCAACACCGGCTCCGGCCCCGACGTGTCGAGCCGCCATCGTGTGGCGTCCACCTGGCCTAGCCACGCGGCTTCGCCTTCGGGTAGCGGGCCGAGCGTCTCCAGAGAGGGGCCGATGTAGCTGCGGCCGGTGAAGACGCCAGTGGCGATGACGTAGATGCTCCAGATCTTCATCGTTTGATCTCCGTGATACGCAGCACCGATGCGGTGATGGTGTAGTTGTTGCTGAGGTTCGCGCGCGCAAAGCTCATGGTCAGAGACCATGGCCCTGCGCCGTACTGGTTGATCGTCAGGCTGTGGGTGAATGACACTTTGGCCCCTGACTGCAGACCAGCCGGGATGGGAATCTTTGGCTGAAGATCTCCATTCCCCTCGCCATTGCCGCTGTACGCGAAGAAGCAGCTGATGGTGTCGGCTACCGATACAGCATTCAGCCCAATAGTGCAGGTGAACGTGATCTCGGCAAGACCTGGGACCGTGAGGTTCAGGGAGGGTCCATTGGGTGAATAGAAGTTGCCGGGCGAGAACGCCAGGCTGTCCACCTTTGCGACTTGAATTCCTGTCGCAGCACCGGGCACTAGGTTGGCTGTGTCAGCCTGGTTGAGGCCAGACAGCGCCCCCCCCGGCACCGGCTTGACCACGGTGGCCGACACATTGAGCGCGCCACCGGTGTCCAGGGAGATCGTCCAGCCGGTCTCCCAGGTCGCGCGGGCCGTGTTGTTGTACCCGGTCATGACGTCTTTGATGCGCACAACCGGGTAGTCCCAGGTGCCGCTCCCTGCGCCGATCCAGATGCAGCAGTACGAGCCGTCGTGGCCGAAGTAAACCGGCCTAACCTTATCCGGGTTGCCCACGGCACGAGCATAGGCGTTGTACCAAGCAGGCGTGCCGCTGTAGGTGTAGCCGCCGACCTCATATGTCACGCTGGCGTCGGTCGCGTACTCGTAGACCTCGACATAGAGGCGGAGCATCGTGTTCGTCCAGCTCTGGGGCAGCTTGACTTTGATGGCTCCACCGGCAGCATAGGTGGGGAAGTTGGCGTAACCGGCGCTGGGGGCGCGGATGATGGCGTCGGTGTTGTTGAGCACCTGATAGTCGGTGAGTGAGACGCCCGAGCTGTCCTTCAAATTGCTGCCGAGCTGGGCTCCGACCGTGGCGTTGTCTTGCGGCTTGCCCGCCCCGCTGACGCTGGACCAGACGGCCAGCGTGCCCGCTACGGCCGAGATCTTGTTTAGCAAGGCTTGGCGCGCATCGTAGAGCTGGACCCAATAGAGGCGGAAGCTGGCCCCGTTGATGGGGGTGTCTGTCGATGTGTCGTTGTACGCGGGCGAGAGGCCACTCAAGTAGTTGTTGAGTGCGTCGTGAGCGGTGATGTAGGCATCACGCTCACTGACGATGCCGTAAGCATTCGCTTGGCCAAGAATGCCTCCACGCTCTGCAGAGACGGCGAGCCAGTCTTGCACCACCTGTGGCTTTTCACCCTTGCTCAAGACGCTGTCGCTGCTGATAGCAGTGAGCGCGGCAGTGGCCGAGTTTGCTGTGGCCTGTGCGGCGCTGGCGGCGCTGGCGGCTGCGGCGGCTGCACTGGCTGCTGCGTTGATGCTGGGCACCAGCGCGTCGTTCAGCACAGCGCCTGGCTCGAAGTAGTCGCGCAGGCTGGGCTCGGTGCCGTCGACCACGTTCACGCAGGGGCGGCCGAACATTTGCTCAGCGCCGGTGCTAGCGTAGTACTGGTAGGCGCGATGGCTGTCCACGCCTGCGGGGGCGTGGTTCCAATTGAGCCCCGCCTGAACCTTCAGCCCGGTCTTGCAGTCCCAGATGCCTGCGGAGTCATGGCTGTTGCCCGTCGAGCCATAGGGGTACACATAGCCCACAAACAAGTACCAGCGGTCCGTGGGGATGTTGGCCATGGACGCGAAGTAAGGGTTGCCGTTCAGGGTCGTGGTGTTGATGTCGCAAACGTTGGCCACACCCCAATAGCTGGTGCCTGTGCCACCGATGCGCCGGATGGGCAGCACAAAGCGGTAGGCTTTGGTGGGGTCGAGAGGGACGGCAAAGGGTGCGCCGTTCCAGCCGCCACCGTTCTGCCCATCCCCGGTGGACTCTTGGCAGTACCAGAAGACGTCGGGGCCACCCTTTGGGCCAGCGGCCAGGACGTTGACGGGGTCGCCCACCACCGGAGAGCAAGTCAACAGCGCATTGGACTCGCCGTTGGTTGACCAAGCAATAGACCCGCCCTTGCGCCAGAAGTCCAAGTTGATCAGGTTGTTGCGGATCTGATCGTCGGAAGGACGCCCACCCACCGCAGACCAGTCGGCCCGTGTGGAGGCGACGGCGTCCATCTTGTTGAGCAAGTTTTGGCGGGCCGTGTACATCGCTGCCCACTTGGTGCGGAAGGTGGTGCCGTCGATGTTGGTGCTGCCGCTGACATCGCTCCAGGCGGTGGGCGTTGTCAGGGTGGCGAGGTAGGTTGTCAGGGCTGTGAAGGCGGTGGTGTAGGCGTCCTTCTCGGTCGTGATGCCCAAGGCCACGGCCTGGGCGGTGATGCCTGCTTGTTCGTTGACCGCGCGGACGTGCTCCAGCAGGATGGGTGGCTTTTCGCCAGCGGTGAGGACGTTGTCGGAAGCGGCGCTATCTACCCCAGCCAACGCAGCGGCACCGGCGTTGCCATAGACCCGGCTGCCGGTGATGGTGTAGAGGTACTCGGTGACATCGGCCAAGCCCTCTTCCCCGCCGCCGTAGACGTTGGTCGAGGTGAGCTTGATGGAGATGGTCTTGCCGATGTAGGCCAGGTCGATGGCCCCGCTCTTGACGATGCTGGCATCCACGCGCACGAACTTGGCCCCGGCGTTGTGAGCGCTGGGGGTGGTGCCGTAGAGGCCTCGGGCCGAGCCGGTGAGGCTGTAGGCCTGTGCACCTGTGAGGTTGGCACCCTCGTAGGCGAAGAACTCCTCGGTGGTGCCGGTGCGCACGAAGCAAAGCGTGGCGCGGGCGGCCACGTCGTCTGCCGTGCCGCTGGTGAGCTGGCCTTTGTGCAGTTGCACGGCCAGCGCGCCGGAGGCTGTGGCGGCAGCGCTGAGCGAGCCATAGCGGCTGCCACCTACGATGCTGCCGACTTGGCGGTAGTTGTCGCCGTCCAGGCTGACCCACACGTTGCAGCCGCCCCAGTTGGGGCCGAGGCCGGTGGCGGCAATGCACAGCTCCAGGCCGTTGACGGTGAGCGCACCTGGGGCTTCAAAGACCACAGGAGCCAAGCACGGGCCAGGGGAGATGTTGAAGTTCTGGGCGTAGCCGCTGCCGGACTCGGACGGGTAGAGCGTGGCGCTGGCTGCGCCCAGGGGGAAGTCCTCGGCAGTGATGACGAAGTTGCCCTCTTCCGTTTCGGCGATGTTGGTGATGCGTACGGGCGTCTGCACAAGGTCCAGCTCGGGCTCGGTCAGGGTGACCAAGTCCATGGGCTCCAGCAGGTCAAAGCGCGGGCCGATGGTGAACTCGTACTCGGCCGGGATGTAGAGCGAGCGCTGCACCAAGAGCTGGGCAACGGTGTTGACCACGGCAGGGTCGCACAGCCACTCGGCCTGGATGGGTTCGTCCATGCGCAGGCCGTTGACATCGATGTCGGCCCCGTCCCGGTGGCCGCCGACATCGAGGTTGTAGGCGTTGGCGCGGTTGCGGTACTGGATGCGCACCGCATTGAACAGGTCTGCAGGCGGCTTGAGGCGCTTGCGGACTGGTGCTTCCAGGTCGAGGAAGTCGTCGGGCTGCAGGTCGTACACCGGCGTGACGTTGGCGGTGTAGGTGGCACCGTTGCCGGTGAGGTCGGTGTCGCCGTAGGGGATGAACTTGAGCACGCCCTCGGACAGCACCGGAGCGGTGTTGGTGAGCTGGGTCAGCTTTTTGATGATGTCGGCGGCCGGGGCTTGCTCGGTGAACGCAGGGGACATGAGCAGGCCCGCAGCACGGCAGTAGGTGGACCAGCGCGAGACGTCCAGGCGAGCGGGGTCCAGCCGCGCGCCGTAGCGCTTGTTGGTGAGCAGGTCGAAGGCGACGTCGGCGGGGTCGGCGTCGGGCACGGTGGGTGAGACGCTGTAGGACAGCTTGCCTTTGACGACGAAGCCGTGGTTCTCGACATTGGCGCTGTTGCCCAGCTCGTAAGCCTCGCCGTAAACGCGGGCGATGCCGGAGTAAGACAGGGCCTCGGACCCGGCTGCCCCGGTGGCATTGCCAGCGGAGTCTTTGGGCACGTAGGTCTGCAGGAAGGGCCACACGGGCGCACCAATGGCACCCGACGAGAAGCTCAGCCCCATCTGGGCGAGCGCAGAGGCGGCACCGTTGACGAAGCGAGACTTGCCCCGAAAGGCTTCGGTGACCTCAGCCACTTCGCCCTCGCACAGGCCCATGATGACGGCCGCGCGGTAGGTGAAGGTGGTGGTCTCGGAGGTGGTGCCACCGCCCTTGCCCGCCTCTTGAGTGGAGACGTGAGGGATAGCCTCAAAAGCCCCGTACCACAGCAGGTTGGGCTTGACGCGGGCCAGGCCGTAGACGACGGGGATGGTGACGCCCTGCGATGAGGACTGGATCTGCATCGCAGACAGGCGGTCTTCGCTTTGGGAGATGGTGCCGTTGCCGCTCATTTGAGTGTCCAGGAAAGGAAGGGTCTGCCGCAGAGCGGCTCTTCATGGGGGGCGGTGACGATGACGCCCCGGCGGATGTAGCTGTGCAGGAGCAGGCCGTCGTCGATGACGATGGCCCCATGGGCATAGCAGCGGCCGTACTTGTAGACACGGATGTCGCCGGGCTGCTCTGGCGTGCCCTCGGGCAGCGGGTTGCAGTAGCGCTGCACCCACTGGAGGTAGACCTCTTCACTGCGGTGGATGTGCCACTGTGGCGAGTACTCGCCGGGGTCGATATGGCCGACGACGCCCGAGGCCTCGAATACGGCGCAGAGGATCTGGCCGCAGTCCACACCTACGCCCTTGACGCGCGCGCGGTGGTGATACGGGGTGCCGCGCCAGGACATGGCCTCTGCGACCACAGCGCGGCGCTGGGCTGGCGTGATCATGTGATGGTCTCCGCGACTGGGATAAGGGGCGTGCCACGGAAGCGATTCAGGTTGAAATACCGGCCGCCACAAGTGGCGCGGGTGCCGTCGCAGCCTGGGGCGATGGTGAAAGCGTCACCCGCGCCAGGCGTGATGGGCAGCGGCGCGATCATGCGCAAAGCCCCGCCAGCCAAGTGCTGCTTAACGGTGCGCGACACCCCGGCGTTTGGGCCACTGGTAAAGGTGAGCGTGCCCATGCTGAAGTGCCCCGCCGCCTGGGGCAGTGAGGTACTAAAGAATGAGCGCGACGGAGCCTGCGCGCCGGTGACAGACGCAGCCGCTTGGTGGGCGGCGCGGGAGATGCCGCAGGCGTCGTCGTACAGGCCGTTGAGGCAGCCCGGCTGATAGACGTTGGCAGGGACCATGGCGTCGAGCAGCTCGGCGTCGGAGCGGACGACGACGCGCACAGTGCCGCCGCCCAAGCCTGCATCGCTGACCCGACCGGAGAACACGTGCACCAGCCCCACCACATCCCCCCATCCGGGGGGGGTGTAGGCACGCTGGACGGTGAGGCGCGCACCGCTGAAGCCACCGCCAGACACAAAGGCTGCAAAGGGCTTGCCGTTGATGAGGCTGAAGTCGGTGGGGGTGAAGGTGACCTCCATCTCGTCGACCTCGATACCGACGCTCAGCTCGGTGCGGCTGCGCTTGAGCAGGGGACCGAGGGTCCACGTCTCTGCCCCGAAGGTGAGAGGCTGGTCGTGGTCGGCGTAGCGCAGTGTCAGGCCACCCTTGAGGGCGATGGTGTAGACGTCTGCACGCTCGAACTTGCCGCTGTTGATGAGCGCGGTGAGGGCTGGTGAGGCGGTCTTCATGTGCGGTCTGTGATGAACTCCATGCTCTTCAGCTCAAAGAGCTGGCGCATGAACTCGTTAAGCTCAAGCTGGTCTTGCAGGAAGCGGACGCGCCAGAAGTAGCGGCCCGTCCACGTGAGTGCAGCGCCTGCAGCGGGGGCTGTAGCAAAGGTCAGCAGGCCGTTGACAAGGGAGAAGCTGGTCTGCTGTGCGCCGTTGATGAACACCGTAGGCACGCCGTCAAGCTCAAAGACCGGCTCGGTATAGCCGCCATAGGCCCGCACCAACTGCCAGGCTTTGCGGGTGCCGTCGCCCTGGCCAAAGGCTTGGGCGGTGACTTGGCGGTCGTTGGGGTCTTCGTAGAGCCAGCTTTCAGCGCTGCCGCCGTGGCTGTTGAAGAAGCCCACAAGCTGCTGCAGCTCAGCCAAGGCAGCGTTGGCGCGCAGGACCTCATACGACAGCCGGTAGGACCACTTGGGGTAGGACCAGCGCCTAAAGCGAGCCTCGCGGCCCGTGACGGCAGTGTGGATGCGGGTGTTCCACGTGGGCCTGCGTGTGACGTTCCACGACAGGCCCGGCAGCGCGGGCAAGATGCGGTTGCTCATTTGAAGGCGAAGTTGCGGTTCATGGACTGCATGACGCGGGCGAGGTCCTTCTTGTGGGCAATGAAGAAGTCGCCCGCCCCCATGCCATGGAATACGACCGGGGCTTGGTTGCTGTTGGCCTGAGCGAAGTTGCTGTCAGCCAGTTGGCGGATGACGTCTGCGTGCTTGGCAGGCAGCACCATCTCCTTTTCGTGGAGCTGGGTCAGCGGGTTGACGTTGGCCGGGATGTCATAGCCACCCTCGGCCGACGAGACCCGCCCTGCCAGGGCTGCCACGCCTGCAAACGCGGCACCAGCAGCGATAGGGGCCAGGACGGGGCCAACGTATGGAATGCCGACGATGGCCTTCCAGGCGCTGGCCATTGCCTCCCAGGCGCTGGTCATGATGTTCTTGACGGCCGTGGCAGCCCAGAGCGCCACGCTCTTGGCTGCGGCCCAGCCCTCCATCACCAAGCGCTGGGCGGTGCCGCTGGCGGTGGCGGCCGTCTTGCCCTGCTCACCCAAGATCCACTGTGCGACCTGGCGCTTGATGACGCCAGCGCCCCAGGCTGCCAGCTCAGCGCCGACGGCCTTTTGAGCATTGCGCCACCTGAAGGTGCCGTTCATCATGCTCTCGACGCCCTTGTCCCAGAGCGACTCGATGCGCTGAGTGGCATCGCCCCAGATGCGCTTTTGCTCGGCCGCTGCAGCTTGGGCTTGCTGGCCTTTGATCTGCGCCATACGGAGCTGGTGCTGCTGCTCCAGGCCCTCGATCTGGGCGTTGATCTGGGCGATCTGGACTGGGTCGCGCAGGGGGTCGAGGCTGGCCCGCTGTGACTGAAGGTAAGCCAAGCGGATCTGCTGGCGGCGGGCCTCGAACTGGGCCTCTTGCTCCAGCAGAGTCTCTTGGGTGATCTCCTCGGCCGCAGCGCGCTGGCGTGCCCGCTCGGCTTCCATCTCGACTTTTGCCAGCTCGCGCTGCTGCCAGGTGTCGAGCGAGATCTGGTCGAGCTGCTGTGCGACCTGGGCAGACTCTTGCAGGACGCGCAGGCGGGCCTCTTCGACCTTTTTGGTGACAGCGATCTTGTCTTGCTGTTTGAGCGTGCTGCTGGCCAGGATGTCTTGCCAGAACTTCAGCTCGGCTTCTTTGGACATGCCGCGGATGGCGTCCATTTCGGCAGCAGCGGTGCGGGCCTGTGCGAGCTGTTGCTCGTAGACGGGCATGTCCGAGCTGGGTGCTTTGTCCTTCTCCTTCTTGCCGTCGCCCTCCTTCATCGTGCGCTTGCCGCTGACACCAGCCACGGTGTTGGCTTTGGTGCCACCCCAGATGAGGGCTTGGTCTTGCTTGAAGGTCTCGCCCGCCTCGCGCCAGGCCTCCTTTGTGGCATCGACCACATTGGAGATACCCTGGATCACACGCTGGCCGTTTTGCTCCCAGATGTCGGCGGCGGCTTTAAAGTCGCCCCGGAAGACGGCGGCGAGCAGCTCGGAGAGGCCCCCGAGGTAATCCATCATCGTGTTGATGGTCTCGAAGACCACCGCCGCGAGGGTCTTTACAGACGCCTGCACGATGCGGAAAGCGCCGACCAGGCCATCGAGCGCGGTGCGAAAGATCATGATGGCGGTCGGCCCAAGGCGAGCAAAGTACTCAGCCAGGTCGGTGAAGATGGGCTTGACGCCGTCGCCGACCACTTTCATCACGCCGGTAAGCACATCGCCGACGTCGTTCATCGCGGCCTTGTACTTTTTGTTGGCTTCGACGCCCTCTTGGCTGACTGCCAGGCCCAGCTCGATGTTCTTTTCGCGGGCGGCGTCGATGACATCGTTGTTCAGCTTTTGGAGCTGCAGGACATCATCCACACCCTTGCCGAAAAGGGTCATGGCGGCAGTGGTTTGATCAAGGCCGGGCTTGTACTCTCCGACCACGGCCAAGGCCTCACGGAAGAGTTCGTTGCTGTCGCGCAGGTCGCCGTTGCTATCCCGCGTTTGCAGACCCATGGCCTTGAGGCCGTCTTCGTTGGTCTTGATCTGTTTGGCGAACTTTTGAAAGGCGCTGATGTAGGTGTCGCTGTCGCTGTAAACGTCACCCAGGGCGGTGTTGAGCGTAGCGGCTTCATCGACCGTGAGGGCCAATGCACGGCTCAGCTTGTTGGCCTCGCCGGTGAGCTTGGAGCTTTCGTCGATGGCAGCCTTGAACGCTGCGCCACCGGCAAGGATGCCGGTGACGGCCATGAGCGGTGTCATCAGCGCTTTAAAGGTGTTGCCCACCGCGCCAATGTGGCTCTGCATTTGCGTGCTAGAGCTGCTGAGCACTGAGGCGCAGCGCTCAAAGGTCTGCACGAAGTTGGAGCCGTCCGCCGTGATGTCGTAGTTGACTTGCTTGTCACTCATGTTCAGGTGCTTTCGGTTCGATATCGGCGAGTGCGGCGAGCCAGGCGCTGTCGTCTACCTTGGGGGCGTTCTCACGAGTTGGCATGGCCGAGAGCAAGGGTTGAACTTGCTCTTGCGTGGCCGACTGGCTGACCTGTGGTGGCTTGTAGCCAAGGTAGGCTGCGACAAGCGTGTGAACGGGTGGGCACTGTTCCCACTCTTGGGTGAGGGCTCGGAGGCGGTGCAGGTCGAGCTGCTGCTCGGCGACGTCCCACGTCCAGCCCAAGCGGGCTATGACGTGGGCGAAGATGCCGTCCCAGTCGATCAGCTCGATGGGCTGCCCGCCTCCGGCGCTTCCCCCGGCGATGACTCCGGGATGCTGACGCCAAAGCATGCCGAGAAGACCCGCTGCACGTTCTCCATGTCCACCAGCTCTTCAATGCGCTCGCGGGTGATCGACGGGTCCAGCCGCTTCGCGCTGGCGTGAGCCAGGGAGACGGTCAGCTCGATGAATTCGACCGGGTCGCTGATGAGCCCGTCGCGGGCTCGGGCGATCTGGTCTTTGTTGTCGCGCAGGGCTGCAGCGAGCAGCGGGGCCAGCAGCAGCAGGCCCGCCGAGAGTTGGAGGCGAATGGTCTTCACGGCTTACTCCGCAGTGATGATGTAGCCGATGTTGCCCAGCGGGTCGGCGAAGCAACTGAAGTCAAAACCGACTTGGGAGAAGTCGTCTTGCTTGGGGTCGAAGCTGAGCTTGCTGGACACGCAGTTCGGGAAGCGCCAGTTCATTTGCTTGCCACCAAACTTGACGGCCAAATCCACGCCAAAAGTCGGCACGTCGCCCATGGCTTGGGTGACCAGCGCGATCTTTTTGCTGTTGGCTGCTGTGGCCGTGTAGGTGTAGTTGATGAACACCGTCTTGCCCGAGCTGGCTGTGTTGAAGGTGTACACACCCACAGCCGAGACCGAGTACTGCCCGGCAGCTGGTGCCGAGGCGACACGCACCAGAGGCATGCCGGTGTCATCCAGCACACCGAGGTCGCGGTCGAAGGTGCCGGACTGCGGAGGGACGACTGTTACCTGGAAGGGTGTAGCAGGAACCACGCGGCCGTCGAGGTCGTTGTACACACCGGTCAGAGTGCCGGCAGTCATGGTGCCGCCGAAGAAGAGGTCGTTGAAGACGCGGCCAGCGATGCGGGCGTACTTGGCCTTGAAGTCGAACTTCATCTTGCCGCCGCCGATGGCGACAGGCATGTTGTTTTGGCCGTACAGCATTTTGATGTCACGCGAGATGTCGATTCCCACGTCTTGAAGCTCGCCGAACTTGACGGGCGTGGGCAGGGCGATGGTGGCACCGGTCGCGTCGGAGGTGGCGGCAGCGAACATGCTGCCCGTGCCAAAGGTGTACTGGGACATGTGGATTCCTCAGGGTGTGGTGGGGGGGCTTTAGGTGAGGAGCCAAGCACGGCTGATGTAGGTGACCTGGTAGGTCATCTGCATCACGCCTGCGGTGGCATCGGCATCGTCGGCGTCGGGCTCGATGGCGATCAGGCGGACATCGGTGGCCAGCTCGCGCAGGGGTTCATCCAGGACCACCAGGGGCTGCACTTGCTCGATGAGTTGCTCGGCAAGTTCGTCCCAAGGGTCGCCCCGGACAATGGCGCTGACGCGCACAAGCAGCTCGTGGCGGTCGCTCTCGTTACCCATGCGGCTGCTGCTCTCAGGCCCAAGGGTGACAGCCAGGCAGGCCGACTCTTGGCGGCTGATTGCGGTGCGCCGGGAGCGAAAGACGCGGTCTGCCGCTACGGTGTTGCCAGCAGCGAGCAAGGCCACGATGCGCGCCACGATGGCAGTGCGGCGGGTGGCCACGGCTTAGGCCTTCGGCTTAGCGTCGGGGGCTGGCAGGATGACGGTCTCTTGAGCGTCGGGCAGGGGCTCGACTTTCCCGAGGTGGGCCTGGGCGGCCAGGTCGTCCAGCTCGATGGTGTCGCCTTCTTGAAGGTAGCTGCCATCGGGCTGTTTAAAGCTATGGCCGGGGAGGATTCTGAATTGGGGCATGGTGGCTCCGGTCAGGTTTTGGTGAGTTCGACTTGACTGAAAACCCCGTCGTCGACCTGCCGCAACTCGCGAGCCCTGTAGCCCAGGCTGTTGACCGTGATGGCTGTGCCTTCTCGGACATTGGCTGTGGCGAGGTCTGAGGTGGCGGCGGTGAGCAGGTACTGCGTGCTCATGACTGCGACGTCGCCGATGGACAGCGACTCATCGGGCCTGTCGAGCAGGCCCAAGAAGGCGTGGCCGTTGGCGATGCAGGGCACGCCGAAGTCGGCCAGGAAGACGGCGGGGGATTCGTCAAACATGGCGCTTAGCCGCCTTTGCCGCCTTCGGGGGCGGCGGGTGCGGGCGTCTGCACAGCAGCTTTGGCAGCGGCATCGGCAGCGCCTTGGGCGTATGCAGCAGACACGATGGCTTGCAGTTGCTCGGCGGTGATGCCGCTGCCTGCCTGAGCAGGGGGACTGACCGGGGCCACCTTGGCTTGCGCGAAGGCCTTAGCTTCTTTGTCAACAGGCTCCAGCCTGTGGAGATGCTTGGTGGCCGTGGCTTCGTCGAAGTCGACTTGGTCGTCTTCGTAGTAGCTGTTGGTCTGCTCTTGGCGCTTGCCGCCGACTTCAACAATGCGGGTGTCGTGAACGACCATGCCTGCACGGACGATGAATTTCATGGTGGACTCCAATTGATGGTGAGGACGCCTGGCCGAAGGACCAGCCAGGCGCGAACGGGTAGCCGTGGCTTAGAAGCCCGGCGTCAGTGCGTCGGACATGACGGAGAAGCTGGCACCGTGACGGACGCCGACGTCAGCCGTCTGAATGGCGCGAATGACCACGTCGCCCGACTTGAACAGCGTGCTGTCGTACGGGTTGATGGCGATCTCCAGCGCGCCCCACTCGGCAATCAGCAGCTCCAGCCAGTTGCCAAAGATCAGCTCGGAGCAGATGCCGTTGGCGGTGCCCTTGGTCAGGTTCGAGCGCATCTGGTTAGAGATGGCGTAGGGGTGGCCCTTGATCTTGTCGGGGCTGTTGTTGGTGAGGCCACCTTGCGGGTCCCACAGGTACTGACCGGTGGTGCTCTTCAGCGTGCTGAGGTAGCCCTGCGCCTTGGCGTTCATGGCAAAGCCCATGTTGCTTTGCGGCGCGTTGGCAACCTTAGGCGCTGCGATCATCTGGATCAGGTGATCGAAGGTCAGGTTCGCACCGTTAGCGCCGCCGATGACCGAGGCCACACCAGACTGGTTGGTGATGCCCAGCGGCTGGCCACCAGTGCCAGTGCCGATGAGCGCAGCCAGGTCAAGCCCCAGAGCGAGCTGAGCGACGAGGTCGGCGCGGGCGATCATCTCGATAGCGGGGGTGCTTTGCAGCATCATCAGGCGGCTGATGACGCCCCAGCTCGTGATGTTCTTTGGGCTCAGCGAGACCTTATCGAAAGTGGCCTCGCTCTCGGTGCCAGGCGTCAGCTCACCCACCCAAGAGGTGGCGGCGGCCGTGATCTGGCGGGGAATGTCCACCTTGCCCACCAGGCCGGTCAGGAAGCGCGCGCCCAGGGTCGGGGTGACCATGACGTTGCGCAGGACCTCGATCCAGTTGTCGGACATCAGGGTGGTGCCCACCAGTGCGCCGCCGGTGTTGGCTGCGCCCACAGCAAAGGGGGCTCGCTGAGCCAGCTTGCTGCCGCCTGCGGCCTGCACCCAGGCGCGGGCGTGGGCCTCGTCTGGCGCAAACGGCAAGTCAGTCGGCACGAAGAAGCCGGTGGCCGCATCGCGCTGCATTTGCTTTGCAATCTCTTCAGAGACTTCGCGCTCGAAGCCCGCTTCTTTCCAGTCGTTCTTGTGAATGGCACGAATGGCGTTGACAAGGCTGTAGCGCTTGCGCTCTTGCGTGGACATGTCCACCCGAGCGCCCACGGGCTTGGTGGTGTTCTCTTTGTCCAGCGCGTCCATGAACGCGGAGCGAGCAGCCTCCAAGCTGCTGCCGCCCTCGATGTGCAGATCGGCCAGCTCGGGCTTGCCCCAGCGTTCGCCCAGCTTGCGGATGCCTGCCTGGCGCGCGATTTCGTCGCGGCGCAGTTGGGCGGGGTCGTGTGCAGCGGGAGCTGCAGGCGCGGCAGGTACGGTGCCGCCACCGGTGGAGCCTTCGCCCACCTTGTCCATCAGTCGAGCGTGTTTGCGCTTCATTTCAGTTTCCTCTTCAGAAGGTTGATCGGCGGCTGCCGAGGGCTGCGTGCGTGCCTGTGTGACCACATGCACGCGCGTTTGGGTGAGCTGCTCTTCAGCACTGCGGCCGACACCCACAGAAGGGTCGGCAGCGATGGTGAGCAGCGAGATCTCGAAGGCTTCCCACTGGCGAGCCGTGTAGACGTCGTCAGGGCTGTAGCGGTCGGGGTCTGCGGCCTCGCAGATGTAGTCGCGGGCCAGGTACATGAAGGAGACGTTGCGCAGGACGCCGTCGGCCACTTGGTTCATGGCCCAGGTGCCGCGCTCGTCTTTGCCGAAGCGGACGATTGCGTGTCCTTTGCGGTCATCGCCGATCCAGGCACGCTCGATGACGCCGAGTACGTCGCTGGGGTCGTGGTTCCAGAGGAGATTGCCGCCGTCGTTCAAGCGGCGCAGGTCTGCCGCGCCGGGGTCGTGCGAGAGGATCTCTTTGCCGAACCAGCGGTCGACTGGCGTCTCGCTGCTGAAGCTCAGCTCGACTGTGCGGGCGTCTGTATTGACGGCCACCACTTTGACCGAAATGGTGGCTTCGCGCTTTTGGGGCACGGCCGCTTCGCCATCAAGCAAGCGGCGGCCTGCCTCGGGGGCATTGGGATTGGGCATGGGGGCTCCAAAGAAAAAGCCGCCGGTGTTGCCACGGGCGGCTTGGGGTGATGGCGCTTACTGCTTATGCGCTGGCGAAGGGGCTAGGTCTGGATGTTGGCCTGCCGATCTTGACAACGACTTTGTTGCCAGCCGTGCCGCGAACACCGACGTTGATCGCAAAGACCCACGAAGCGGCTGTGGGCGCGGCCGTCAGACGTGCTGGCGGGAAGAGGCAGGGGTTGCAGACCATGGCGGCTTTGAGTGGGGGCTCGTTGCTGACGCCGTGTTCCGTCCGGGTCTCTTCAGTGATGCGCCCAGATTGCCCGGCGACCGTGGCTTGAATGTAGTGCTGGTATCCGGTGACTTCTAGGCCCGCGTCCGGCGTGATGGACAGCACACAGCCGAAGTCATAGTCCCCTGCGGAAAGGTTGCGCCAAAACTCAAAGCCTGCCGGGCCGGTCATGGTGATCTGGAAGCTCTGGTTGTTGCCGCCAGGTGTAAAGGTGAAGACTTGGTCGTACCCGAAGCCGTCTGACCGGGCCTCAAGAGAGCAGGCCAGCACCGCTGCCGACCCACCGACCACGATGTTGGTGATCGCAGCATCGACGGTGCCAGTGGCCTTGGCATTTAGCGTTGACGCCGTGGTGCCGGTGGCCAGCCAAAAGCCGTCCATGGCCTGCTGATTCAAAGGCTCGCTGCGCTTGCAGTCCGTCACGCTGGCAATGAGCCGACTGATGGGCGATGCAAACAGTGGCTGCAGCGTGGCCCAGGCCTGCGCTGCGACCAGGTCTTTGCCGACTCGGTTCATGTGCACACCGTCACCGATGAACAGCTCGGGCTTGCCGAGCCCTGTGGCCGGGTTGATCGTGGCGGCGAACTCGTCGACCAGCAGGAGGCCTGGAACCTCAGCTCGCAGTGACTCAAGCGCCGCCATGATCTTGCGGCCGTTGGCCTGCTGCACCGTCGTCATGTTGGCGGTGGCGGGCGGGAGGCGCACGCAGTAGAGCAAGCCTGCCTTGCTGATCTTGCGGGCGATGGTGGTGATGTTGGCGATGGTGACAGCGGGGTCCACACCACCCAGCAAGTCGTTCCCAATGCCGCCTGCACCGATGATCATGCGCACCCCTGGCGTTGCAATCGCATCATCGACTTGGGCCAGCTTGGCCGTGGTCTGCTCTCCGCCGACAGCAAAGGTCGCGACGATGCGCAGCGCACCGTTTGACAGGGCCACCAGCCTGCGCACCCAGCTTGGCTGCGCGTAGGCAGAGCGGATATGCAGATCCATGACGCCGGTGCCGTCGGGCCAGCCGGGCAGCGGCATGGTCAGCACGGTGGCGCTGACGCGGGTCACGCGAGCGCTGGCGCGTCGGGCCTGAAATGCCGTGGCGGGGGCGTCTTTGTTGAGGCTGACAGGTGCGCCGGTCTGCAGGAGGTGGTCGCCTTCAAGCGATGTCCAGGTGCCGACCTGGTTGGAAACGACCAACGTGCCTTCGAGGTTTGCAAAGCAGTGCTGATCGTCAGAGCTGCCGAGAATGGCAGCGTCGATCTGACCCCAGCGTGGCGTCATCTTGCTCATGATGACGGTGCCGTCTGGACCGACGAGGTCGCCGTCGAGCGTCTGCAGCACAGCGCCTAGAACGCGGTTGTTATCGACCCCAGCAGGTGAGAGCTTCTCACTGTGCTGCGCCGCCGTGGCTTCGTCCAACTCGATGGTCTGACCGCCCTGCAGCAGGGTGCCGTCCGGCAGACGGAAGCTGTAGCCGCCGTTGATGGTGTAGGTGGGCATGAAAGACTCCAGGCCTTAAAGCGCTTTGTAGCCACAAGCGTTGAAGCTGACCGCTGCTCCGGCGGTGAGGCAGGCGGCATTGAACGCAGTGTTGACAGCCGCAGCGCGCAAGGGCGAGCAAAGTGAGATAACCGCTGGGACCGGCATGTTCGCCGGAGCAAACCCTTTCCAGACCACAGCCGAAGCGTCTTTGATGACTACAAAAGTGGCCGTCGCGCCGGTGTTTTGGTAGCTGAAGTCGGTGACGTAGTTGCGGTAAGACGCCGTGGCGGCCGCAATCACGAGGTCTGCTGTGGTGCTCATGTCACCTGTGGCCTGCCACCGCGCCTCTGGCACAGCTCCCGCCTGCACCACCAGAGCTGCGCCACTGGTCATCGTCGCTCTGGCACCATCGCCAGCAACGAGGGTGGCGGGGCCTAGAGCCGTGCGGACGATGCCGCCAACGATTACCGGCGACTGAGTATTGGCTGAGTCTTCGGCTGTTGCACCGGTCACAGGTTGAGTGGCTGATGCTTGAGCAGCAGGGATTGGCTCCGTGGCGTAAGTGGCCCGCTGGATGAGATACGTGGCCACACCTGAGGTATGGGCTGTGGCGCGGACCCGAACCCAAGCCAAACCGTTGACCGACAACTCCCAGCCGTAGGTTGGGGTTGCCGTCAATGTCCCTGTCGCGGTCTCCACGGTGTTGGCATTGCTGCGCACCGCTTGAACGGTGAACCAAGCACCGTCGGTGCCATCGGTGCTGTTGAGAGAGCCCTCAAACACAGCCGCATGCCCGACCAGCACCGAAGCAACCATGTGAATCATGACGTTGCTGGTGCGGTCTACTTTTGCGGCCAGCACACCACCCAGGCTAGAGATATCGCCCGTGATCAACGGGTATCCCGCTGGTTGGGAGGCAACTTTCAGCCGTCCGACCTCGTCCAGCTTGAGAACGGTGTAGTCGCCATTGTTGGCGGTTGGCGCGTCGGTGTCTGAGCGGACCGCGAGCATGAGGAGACCCTGCTCGCCTGTCGTGTGCGGGGTGTCTTCCGCATAAACACAGGACCGCAGCACAACAGCCTGGGCCTCGGATGGCGGAACGCTGTCGCCTGTCAGGGGCGGAATCTCTACGGTGCGGATGTTGCCATCGCCGTCTTTAACTTGAAAACTGGTCATTGTGTTGTCCGTTCAAATGAGCTTGCTACTCTTCAACGGCGGCGGGCTTCTTTGCACCCTCTTCGCCCTCGCCGCCGGGCTTGTCGTCTTCGTCGGGCTCGCCGGGCTTGGCCGCGCCCTGCCCCGCTTGTGCAGACGCCTGCGATGAGCCTTTGTCTGTGAGCTGGGAAGGGTCGGTATCAAGCACCAGGCCGTATTGCTTGGCGAGCTTCAGCTCGTCGGCGCGGCGCTGGAAGTGTTCTTCCAGGTCTTCGCCCTGCTCGGCCAAAACATCGGTGAGCGTGGTGAAGCCGCTGCGCACGTCGCTCTTGGCGGCTGCGCCCTCCTTGGCGGGGTCTACCCACTTCCAGCCACGCGGAGCCCAGCGGACGGCCTCGTAAATGTGCGGCTGGGTTTCGTAGGCCGGGAGGTTGAGTTCGCCACCCAAGACGGCCATTTCCAGCCAGGCGGCAAAGACGGGCTCGCAAAGGGTCTCGATCAGCCAGTCTTGCAGGACGCGCCAGAGTTCCCGGTCTTCCAGCAGTGAGAGGCGGCTGGAGCTGTAGTTGCTCTGGCTGTAGTCGCGGCTCAGACTTTCGTAGCTGACGCCAATGCCTGCGGCCACGCTGCGCAGCATGAAGCGCATGAACGGGTCAAGCGCTGCATTGGGGCGCGACGGGTTGAAGCCGGTGAAGGTCTCGCCTGGGCCGAGATCCATGATGATCCCAGGCTCCATGTCGGTGACGCGTTCGCCGTCAACGATGTCGTCTGCGCCGCCGTCGTCGTCTTCGCCGGGCATGTCCAGCTCGGGGCGCTGGCGGAAGCCCATGATGGCGGCGCTGGCACGGGCCGCGACGATCTCGGCCTCCTCGTAGCCGCCCATGTGCCGCAGCTTGACGAGGGTGGCGTGCATCCAGGGCACACCACGAGTTTGGTACGGCCGGTCGAGCAGGCAGACGTGAATGATCTCGTCAGCCGGGACGCGGATGTAGTTGCTGGTGGGGACCGTGGCGCTGGCCAGGTTGTCGCCAGGGTGCCGAGGGTAGAGCCAGTAGGCGACGGGGCGCTGCCACTCGTCAACTTCGACGCCCATGCGGATCTCGTTGCCATTGACTCCGGTGCGGCCGTTCCAGGTGTCGACGATCTGGTCGGCTTCGATTATCTCCAGTGCGAGGGCTACACGGCTATCACCAAAGCGCTTGCGCACCAAGCGCACTAGGCACTCGCCAGACTCGAAGACGGTCTGGATGATGACTTGCTGCAGCCGCGCCCAGCTCAGCTTGCCAGCGGTGTGGCAGCGCTTGGCTTTGATCCAGTGACGCCATGAGGCCTCAATGGCGGTGTTGATCTTGTCGTCGTACTGGTCGCCACGGCGCTTTTTAACGAGGGACTGGAGGCGGATGCCCCGGCCCACGACGTTGATCATGACGGTACGCTTGGCGTTCTTGGCGTACTCGTTGTCACGGCAGAGCTGGCGGCTGCGGTTGCGCAGGGGCCGCAGGCTGGTGATCAGCTCGCTGTCGGCGCTGGTGCCGTTGGCGATCCAGTCGGCGGTGGTGCGGCCGAAGGCTGCGCCACCGTATTGGCGGCGGCTTGGTGCGCGTGCAGACGCCTGCGCTGCCTGGGCCACGCGGCTGTGTTTGATGTGCTCGGGGCCATGGGCCAAGCGCCAGTTTTGCAGGGTGGCAGCGCCGGGGATGGCGATGCGAGCCTGGGCTTGTGCCCAGGTGGCAGCGCCACGGCCTGCGTTGGGGGTGCGAATGGTGGTGGTCATCAAGTGAACCTCACGCCTAAGCGGCCGGGGTTGCCGAGGCCGTTGGCGGCGGCGCTGGCTTTGCGCTCGCGAGCGACGATGCGCAGGCAGCGTTCTTCGATTTCGACCAGGGCGGACATGGGCTCTTTCTTGAGCGACCGCTGGCCGATGGTGTACTCGACAGTTGCACCGCCGCTGATGCGCCGGGAGATCTCGGCGCGCACGGCGGCGAGGTCTTGCTCGGCTTTGCTGCGGCCGTCGAAAATGCCGTTGGTGGGCAAGCCCGCAATGTTGGGGGTGACTTTGAGGGTGCCGCCGCCGGCTGTGACGCGCTCTTGGCCCTTTGTGGCCACCGCCTGCCAGTACCAGACATTGGGCGTTGCGGTCGCATTGAGCGCAGCGCTTTGGTCCGCAGTGATGGTGACCTTCCAGCCACCACCGTCTGCCACGCCGTTGATGTCCACATTGCCTGACTGGACGGGGCCGCGCAGGCTGTAGGTGAGGACATAGTCGGGGCTGGCGATAAGGCCACCCGCCGCGCTGGTGAAGGCGCGGTCAAGCCACCAGACGGTGTCTCCGGCAGCAATGATGGGTGGGATGTTCATGGTCTGTTAGTAGCCGTTGACGAAGCCGCCTCTCCGCTTTGCCGTCCTACCCGGCCGTGCCTTCTTGGACACGGCCGGGGGCGACGCTTCGGCGGGAGGTGTAGGGGTGCGGGGTTGCTGTGGCTCGGGGCGAGGAGTGGCACCCTCTGCCACAGCAGGCGGCTTTTCAGCCCCGCTGCCGCTTTGCTCTGGCACCGCGACCGACTGCGGTGCTTCGAGTTCGTTGTCGTCTTGTGGATCTGCCTCGGGCAAGTCTTCAGCGATGAGAGACCGCTGGCGGAGCCGGTTCTCCAGCGCCGCCCAGTGGCCCTCCAGCATCAAGTGGGTCTTGAGGCTGCGGGCGGCATGGAGGGCGTAGACCTCGCAGTCGAGCGCTTCGTTGCGTTGCCCGCCTTTCTTCTGCCAGGTCTTGCGGGCTCGGTTGGCCTTGCTTGGCGCTTTGACTTCGGCTGTGAGCTGATCCCAGTAGTCGGGCCGGACGCCTTCGTACCAGTGCATGCAGCCCGCACCGGCTTTGAGCTTGACCCGCGTTTCGAGGATCAAGTCCTTGGCACGGTGGGTGCCGACGATGTAGTTCTGCAGACCGAACTTGGCAGGCTTCTGGCGCTTGCCGGTGTCTGCCATGCGGGGCGTGCTGAAGATCTCCTTCTTGTCGTTGCCTTGTTCGCTCGCGCCCTTGATGGCCATGAAGCCTTTGTGGCGGCGCTTGCGGACGTAGGCGTTGACGATCTCGGTGCGGTTGCCGTCTGAGCCGTCGATGGAGAAGGCCGAGACGCGCAGCGTGGCACCGCTGGCGTGCCGGTATTCACGGTCGGCCAGGGCGTCGAGGTCTTTGAATGCGCCCTCGCCAGGGATGAGGGTGGAGCCGTACAGCTCGCCCCAGTACACGAGCCAGGACTCTTCGCCACGGCCCCAGGCCCGGATGACGACAGCCAGGCGGTCGTGCTGAACGTCCACGCCCATGGTGAGCAGCAGGCCACCTTGAGGGACGGTGAACTCGGCGTAGGTCTCGGCGCGAATCTTCAGGTCGGAGCCGTCGGGGACGTCAGTCACGTAGGCGTATGGCAGGCCCTCGGTGTTGTTGCGGAAGCTGCGGATCTTGGTGTCATCGCCCTGGCTGAGTGCGTGCACTGCGGTCAGGTACTTGCGCACCAGGTGCACCAGGCGGGAGCCGGGGAACGGGCTGTACAGCTCATTGATATAGAAGCCCGCCACGCCGTTGAAGGGCGCGGTGGCCTTCCAGCCGTGGCCTTGGGATTCAGCCTGGCGGACGGCCCGGTTCTTCTCAGCGTCAGTCCACAGCGAGCCGCAGTGCGGGCAGCAGTAACGGGCAGTCTCAGGGTTGGCGCGACCGAACACTTCATGGTCAACCGTGGCCGTGTCATCCCACTTGACGTTGTCCCAGGACAGCACCTGCGGCTCTTCGCAGTGGGGGCAGGCCACGTAGAACTTGCGGCGGTCGCTGGCGTCATAGGCGGCAGCGATGCGGCTGATCCCTTCAATCGTGGGCGTCCCACCAAAGATCATCTTGCGGCGGGCGTAGCTTTTTGTGCGCTCCCGCAGGATGGTGATCGTGTCGCCCTGATCCTTGACGTTCTCGTTCGCGTCGTCGGGCTCCTCCACGCAGACCACCGGGGCTGGCGTCGTCTTGACCGAGCTGGGGCTGTTGGAGCTGACGAACTTCAGGAAGCCGCCGGGGAATCCCTTGAACTGCCAGCGGTTGTCTTTGTCGCGCCGGGAGTGGACCGGGATCTTGTCGGCCAGGGTCGGCGTGCACTCGACCATGGGCTCGAACTTCTCGCTGTTGAACTCCTTCGCTGCACCCTCTTTGGGGAACATGATGATGATCGGGCACGGGGCTACATCGATCCGCCGCCCGATGTAGTTGAGCAGCACGCCGTCAGTCCACGCCACCTGGGCCGACTTCTGGCAGGCCACTTCAGAGATGGACGGATCGTCCAGCGCAGCGTGCATGCCGCGCACCCACGGGGTGAGGTCAGGGTTGTAGCGCCCCGGCTTGGCCGTCGCCTTGGGGCTCAGCATGCGGCGCTGGACCGCCCATTCCGTCGTCGTCATCTGCGGGGTCGGGGCGACCGTCTTCCGCAGGCGAGCCAACAGGGCCTCCACCGCCTTCGCCGTGTCCAGAGAGGTGAGCGAGTGCATTGCGGGTGTGGGTGGAGATGACGTCTAGATCGACGTCGATGCCGTAGAGCAGATCCAGCTCCTCTTTGAGCTTGTCGTCGCGGGCCTCAAGTTCAGCTTTGAAAGCCATGTACTGCCGGTGCAGCGCGGGTTCGAGCTGCGTAACGTTCACGAGCTGCCCAGTCTTCTCGGCCAGAGTCAGCAGCTTGAGCTGGCGGTCGACTTGCTCAGTCAGGGCGCGCTCGCGGGCGAGGTCCATACCATCGGCCGAGCGGTGCCCAGCCGCCACCCCACGCAAGTGCGTCAGGTAGGCCAGCCGAATGGCATCGAGGCTGGAGGTCTTCCAGTCGATACCGAGCGGGGCCATCTGTTGACTCACAGCGGGCTGACTGATGCCGAGGTGATCGGCGATTTCTTGCTGAGTCGGCATGGTGTGGGGGGGCAACTTATAACCCCCCTACCTCCCTCGGATGTAGAGGAAATCGGCGGTCATCGTGCCCGCTGGGTCAGGGGTGGGGGAAGGACCCGCGACAGGGGGGTGGGGGTGGGGGCACTGCGCAGGCGTCTGCACTTAGCGACCTCGACCCTTCACGCGCTTGGCAAGCCATGAGTGTTCGTGCTCAAGGATCGCAGGGAACTTGTCTTGCAGCACCTGGGTTAGTGCTGCCTGCACTGCCTGATTGGACATACCGTCTACCACCGATGGGCCGTACAGCTCACGGATGGGGAGCTGGTGCCAGCCTCCCCGCGTGTTGTTCACCTTGCGGTGCTTTTGGGCCTTACGCTCGTCGTGGACAAACACGCCCGTGTGCCCGCCTGGCATGGTGGCAATGAATGCACCAGGGACCAGCTTGCGGCCCTCTTTGACCGAGACTGTCACGCCTTTGCTTGTCTGCCTGGCTGCGAACTCGACCAATGGGATGGGCCTGCCCTTTGCAATCAGCGAGGCCTTGAGATTGCCAGGTGTAGCGCGCTCGATCTTGATCGCTGCCTTGATACGGCCAATCTTGATCTTGTACCCGCCTACATCACGGATAGCGCGTGAGCCTGCAACCTTGCCTTGTGCTGCCACCTTGTTCAGTGCGCGCATCGTGGCCGTGGCCCTCATCTCTTGCGCTGCCGCCCTGAACTCCATGGCGAACAGACCGGCGTTAGTTTTGAGGCTGATGTCCATGGCGCACAAATGAAAAAGCCCGGCAGGAGTGGGGATCTGCCGGGCCAGCGGTTGAAAGGTCACACCAATCAACAGCCTGCCTGAAATGTACCGAAAAACTATATTCCGTAAAACTCCTCATTTGGGCCTCGCGGCGGCTTGCATGGCCTCGACCGTGGCCCGTTGCTGCCGCTGTTGAGCGTGCAGCTCTGCCACCCAGCGCTGGATGCTTAGGTGAGCCTTGCTGATCCTCGCATGCACTGTCACCTCAGCACAGCAAAGCCGCTGCGCTTGGCGCTTGACAGACCCACCACGCAGATAGACCTCTTCCACGGTGGCCCGCAGCTCGCCTGCCAGAGCCATGACGGCCCGGTGCGTCTCTTCGGCCTCGATGTCGTTCGTCGGCACGCGGCACTCATCTTCGGCCGTTGAGTGGATGCCTTCGCTTGCCATGTCGACGCTTGCAAAGCCCAGGCCACCCACAGTCATGCCCAAACGCCAGCGCGCCCAGTTGTGCAGGCGACGGTCGATGTCTTCAATTCGTGCCATGCGGGCCGTCCTTGGGGGCAAGCATGTAGAGGAAGACCTGGGTGGCAAAGGTCTCGGAGAAGGCCAGCACCAGCAGGCCAGCATCGACCGAAGGAGGCGTGCCCACCGACACCGAGCCTTGGCGCGCAAAGAACCACCCAGGCTCACCCTCCAAGACGCCCATACGCCAGCACTCCGCCACCCACTTCGCGCCATACAGCTCGCGCTTCTCTTGAATGAGCGCCCCCAGGCCCGGCATCAAAGGCACCAGCACCTGATATTGCTTTGGGTCGATGTTCAATCTCTTCTTGTCCATATGTCCATGACCTCTCTATTGATTCACTACACCTGAACCGCTCACCCGCGCGGGCCTGAGCGCACCCGCCCCCGCCCGCCCTCGCTTTGTGATGGACACTTGACCGTAGGACGTAGCTCCGCCCTGAGACCCTTCTCCACTGTTTAGTGGAACCATGAGCACTCACTGCAAAGTCACGGACACACGGACAAGATCCAAGCGCGCTTGGTCGCGGGGGCCTTACATAAGCTCAGCCTGGCTGCCGCTGACCTTTTCCGTGGCGCCCCACGCTCGCTGGTCAGAACGGGCAGTCATCGTCGGCCCTCTCGATTGATGCACCTGCGTTTTGGTGCTGTTGATCTGTGGCCCCCGAGCGAGCCGCTGGCGCGCTCGATGGACGTTTGTAGACGCGGGGACGCTTGCCATCAATGCCAGCCTTGGTGGCCCGGCCTTCGACCCAGCCGAGGCGGCGCAGTGCCGCTGCAGCTTGCTTCTCATGGAAGCGGCCGGGGCCGAGCTTCTCCAGGCCAATGCCGACGCGGCCCAGCAGCTCGACCAAGCTGATCTCGTTCACCAGCGAGCCGTTTTCTCGGCCATGACCGACCTTTTGGTCTTCGTCGTACAGGTAGGTGACGATGGCCGTCTCGATGGCGTTCTCCACAGCGCGCGCGCTTTGCTGTGGCTCGAACAGCTCCAGCTCTTCATCGGGAAGCGGGTGCATGCGCTCGCCTGCATCAAAGCGGGCCTTGGCCTCAGCAAAGAGCTGGTCGCGGTTTTCCTCGACCCAGTCGATGTCGATCACCCGGCTGACGCGCACCGGCCAGAAGCGGCGGTTGCCCGTCGGGTCTGTCAGGTAGTGGTCTTCATTGGTGGTGCCACCGAAGACGATCTGGCGCGGGTAGTCGCGCGCACGGCGGTCGAAGCTGGCCCGGAAGTAGTCCGCACTGGAGGCGATAAAGCTCTTGATGCGGGTCACCTCAGCCTTGCCAAAGCTGTCCAGCTCGCCAAACTCATAAAGCCAGCGGCCCTGGAGTTGCTGGTAGCTGTCTTTGTCGCCCAGCACCAGGCCCGTGTCTGCAAAGTAGTCGCCAGCCAGCACCTTGAGCAGCGTGGACTTACGCCGCCCCTGCGGGCCTTCCAAGATCAGCATGTAGTCGAACTTGACGCCCGGCTGCATGACGCGGGCGACCATGCCCTGCAGGAACCATGTGCCAGCCCTGGCGAGATAGCGGGCCAATTGCTTATCGACCTCGACGCTTGGGTCAATGCAGGCCCGGCGCAACCAGCCCCTCAGGCGCGGCACACCATCCCACTGCAGGCCGTCCAGGTAAGCGCGGACAGGGTGATACGAGTGCGAGCTGGCCACCATGCGCACCGCTTCCTCCAGCGTGCCGCGCGGCATAGAAGGCAGCCAATGCTTGCGCACCAGCCACTCACCCATCTTCAGCTCATCGACCTCTTTCCAGGTGCCCGAGCCGGTGCCCCAGGGGGCCTCGCGGGTCTTGACGATGTCGTTGGTGAACTCGTTGAAGGCGATCACTCCATGAGCCTCTGGGATGCCCTTCACGCCGTCTTCGGTAACGCCATCGAGCGCAAAAACCACGTTCTCACGCACCGCCTTAATGGCCAGCTTGTCCGTCTTGAGCAAGTAGCGGCGCCACGCCCTGTCCTCATCATCCTGGCTCGCGCCAGCGGGAGCATCGCGCACGGCCTCTTTGGCGCGCACGGCCTCGTCGGCAGGCACAAACTTGACGGCCTTGCGCAGGATCTGGTTGCGCACCAGCTCGGCGTCCCAGCCCTCGGCAATGGCGTCGGCCACATCCCAGCCGTCTGCCATCGCCCCAGGGGCGGGGATGGGCACCATGTAGCATGTGCAGCCGTACTCAGCCGTCAGCAGCGTGGCAATGCCCACCATGGTGGACATACCGGGCTGTCTGTGCTCGGGCAGCAGCGGCTTCGTGGCAGGGTCAATGCCCGCTTGGCGCTCCTCGGCTGTCAGCTTCACCCGCTTGGCGTCACAGTCGGGCCACAGATACACCGTGCGGCCCATCAGCAGGCTCCAGCGCGCCTTGTCCCAGGCTTTGCCACCGCCAGGCCAGCTCACCCAGTCAAAGTCGCCCGGCAGCAGTGTGAAGCCCGCCATCGCGCACTTCTCGCCCTCCACCAGTGCGACAGGAAAGTCGGCCAAAGGGCTCAGCACCGTGGCAGGCACATAAAGGGGGCGCGGTGCCTCCCATTGCTTGTTTACCCACTTCTGGGTGCCGCGTGGGTCTGTCAGGTCTTCGCACCAGGTCAGCGGCATCACATCCTTGCCACCGTCGCTGGTGCGGTACCGCACGACATAGCCGTACAGCTCACCATCGAGCTTGTATTCCCAGTGCGCCTCCAGGTCTTCGGGCTTGCGGTGCCAGTGCTTGAAGTCGGCAGGCGGCGCGAAGGCAGGCACCGGCACCACCGGGCGCCACTCACTCTTGGGGCGGCTTTGGCTGGAGGGCTTGACCTTTGGCGACCCTCCACCCCCTTCATCCTGCTGCGCGCGCGGCGCTGCTGATCGGGCCTGTGCGGGCGTCTGCACTGGTGCTGGCGTCTCACGCCAGCCCATGCTTTCCATGATCTCGCGAGCAGCTTGCACCTGGGTCAGATTGTGCTTAGCCGCATACAGCGAGATCAGGTCATTGCCCTTATCGCCAGTGGCGAAGTCCCCCCATTTGCCAGCGTTCTTCCCACTGATGCAAACGGACAAGCTACCACCCTCACCACCGTTCAGGTCAGCGCAGGCATATTCATTGGCGACCTTCTTGCCACCAGGGAGCCAACTAGAGACAAACTCCAGCGCTCGACTCAACAAGGTCTGGTTGAGACCTACGAAGTCAATCGGTTGATACGCCACCGCGTCAGCCCCTCCACCCACGCACCACACCATCCAGGGCAGCGGTGCTGCTGGTGGCGAAGTTGGATTGGCGCTTGGGGGCCGGGGCGTAGAGCTTCATCCAGCGGCGGGAGTGGGCGCGCTTGGTGCTGCCGATGACCTCCAGGTCACCGGCGCGGGCCATGTTCTCGACAGTGCGGCGGGCAGCCAGGGAGCCCACCTGTGCTGCTGCGGCCAGGTCGCGCCATGTGACGCCGTCGACCTCTTGGGCCAAGCGCTCTGCGGCGCTGGCCAGGGCTTGGCGGATCTCGCCTGCGGGGCGGGGCATTACGCGGCCCTCCGTTGGGCTTGCATCTCTTCAAGCAAGGTGACTTGGGCTTGGTGAGCAAGCCACTGGCTGATGACTGCATTGCCAAGTACTCGCTCTACCGCTGCAACGTGGCGGGCGGGCAGCTCGCGCCGGGCCTCGTGGACGCTGAAGTAATCGGTGACGTGGCTGTAATAGAGCCCGCAGACCTCGGCCAACTGGCGCTTTGTGAGCCGCCGGTTTGACCGAAGCTTCCACGCCAAGCGGCAGGCATGACGAAAGCCACCCAGGCGGTCGATGACCACGGGCGGCACAAATAGGCGTTGAGCCTGGACCACCCCCCCCATTAGGGGGAGTGGCGATTGCTTGTCATTGAATAAATTCATGGGTCCCCACCCTGTTACCTGTTGAGTTACCAGTTGCCCGGCGGGCCAAATGAAGGGCATGAAGTCATGCCCTTTAGCCCCCTCAGTCAGTTGGTCGACTACCGCAGCCGTCATCCCCTTGCGTCCCCGGTTCGGGGGCACCAGGGCTATGCAGCAGCTCGGGCCACACGCGATGCCAGTCATGCGGCCTCATGTGCCATCTCATGACCGCAAAGCCGGTGGCTCGCTCAATGGGCGCACAGTGCTCAGCCGGTATGGGGCGCTTGCCCCTCGCCAGTTGAGAGAGAAAAGACGTGCTAAGGCCAGCAGCCTTGGCGACAGCCCTGCCTCGCCCACGCTCACCATTGAGGTAGTCAATCAAGCTCATGGCGGAATGATAAAGCATTGCTTTAGTCAAAAACAAGCATTGGATGATTGATTACTCATGCCAAAGAATTAGCAATGCTTTACAACCAAGACCCCAGCGACACCGAGACGGTCAAAAATTGGCTGGTGCGCGTCCTTGAAGAGGGCAAATCGAGGGGCAAGACTGCCGCCGGGCTTGCTGAGCACTGCGCAACGTCCCCCCAGGCCGTGTCAGGCTGGAAAAAGACGGGGCGGATCACAAAGACCAATCTGGCGAAGGCCGCTGCCTACTTCGGCGAAGGGCCGAGCTTTAGCGGTGCGCCGCCGTTGACGGCCAAAGAAGAGGCCTCGGACTGGCCTTTCCCCGGAATATCGCGGACGAGGTTTCAGGCACTGTCAACCGAGCAGCGCTTGGAGATTCAGGGTGTTGTCCGCGACAGGATTGAACGCTTTGAAGAAGGCCGGGCCCAGCCCATGCAGTCGGAGGCCCCCAACGCAGAAGCGGAGCGCATCGCACTCAACCTGCAGGCGGTTCCACTTGATCGATTGCGCCAAATTGGCGTTGGGATTGATTACTTGCTGGAGTACGGTGCTTGGCCGAGCGTCACCCCGCTGCCAACTCCGACATACGTGCGTGTACCCACTGGCGCTCCAACAACCAGTCGCGGCACGCCGGACCATCAGCCAAGAAAACGCGCGCCGTCCGAGCCACCAACGGTGAAGCGCAGTGCGAAGCGAAAAGCCGAAACCGCTGGATCTGGTGACCTGCGACTACAGCCAAAGGGCACCAAGGGCCGAGATAGGCCGGGCGGCTAAGGGCCTGCGCTAGTGCCAAGTCCTCCATCACAAGCAACGCACCAGAGAAGTCAAGCAGCACACCCAGGTAGACAGGCGGCGGCTTCATCAGCCAGCCCACCTCTGCCATTAACTTGCTCAATGACTTGTGATGAACGGTGCCATGGAACTGAACCACCAGCGTTTTGCCATCGCCCTCCGCTGTGGCTGTGCACGTGCGTTCATGAACCCAATAGCCAGCTTCACTCATGGCAGAAATCTTCGTCACGTTTGCTTTCGATTTAAGTGAGTAGACTCCTGTTTGCTGCCCCAGAGCAGTAATCGCGCAATACTTCACAGGAGGAGTCAATGGCTCTCATCACATGCAAAGAATGCACTCATAGCGTTAGCAGCACAGCAAAGGCATGCCCGTCATGCGGGTCACCCGTGCCCAAGAAGACTAGTCTGCTTACCTGGGTGGTGGCACTCATCATCGTGGCCGCAACCGCAGGAGCGATCTCCAACGCCCAACGCGAGAAGGCACCACCAGACCCGGCAGAGACCGCCCGCAACGCAGTTATTGGTGCGAACCAAAACGCCGCCATTCGTGCCGCTCAACTGCTGAAGGCAAGCATGAAAGACCCGTCTTCATTTGAGCTGAAGTCGTTGGTTGTCAAAGACGACGGGAGCAGCTGCTACACGATCAGAGCCAAAAATGCATTCAATGCATCGATTGAGTCGGCTGCCGTGTTGATCCCAGGGAAGACACCCCAGCTACTACTTGAGGAGCGTGATTCCAACCGCTTCGTCAAAGCCTGGAATGAGCGCTGCACAAAGGCTGGCGGAGAGGACATTACAGGGCTCGCCGCGAGGCTGATTTCCCGCTGAGACTAAGTTGACGGGCCGCCACAGCGGCTCTTTTTTTTGAACCACATATAAAGCATTGCTTGACACCAAAGAAAAGCATTGCTTAAATGCGCCCGTCGCGTCCAGACGCCTGCACATCGCGGGGAACGCGACAGGAGCGCAATCATGTGTCGGAGCTTTAGTCACGAGACCAGGCCTCAATTGACGCCGAGCCAGAGCGTTGAGGTCTACACGTACACGCCAAATCCAACAGCGCCGTACGCAATGCATGGCGAGGTTCGCTTGGCGATCGGAACCACCGACGGCCACTTCCGGACCTCGTCCACGCTGACCCCCGCTGAAGCGCGCGAGTTGGGCGAGCGCCTGCTCAGAGCGGCCGAACAAGCTGAAACCGACCTCGCATCGCAGCCTTGGGCCGGTAGCAGCTATCGAGCGCTTGCAAATGACATGGCTGAGGTGACGTTCAGCCCCGCCGCGCTTCCCCGCACTTCCATCGAGCACGTCGGGAACGCGGCATGAGCGCCCCCCGCATCCCCCGCTGGCCCACCACCGGCCCTACACCCCACACGTGGCACGACTCGAACGCTGCCAACAGCGACATGTGGGAGATCGAGCGCAAGAACCCCCGGCTGTCGCTGCTGGTCTATGCGCTGGCCATCGTGCTGGTTTTGGCCGGTTCAGCGATCTGGCCCTGGGGGTTCGCGTCATGAGCATGTCCACCGCCATGACGCTCGGCCTGCATCTCTTCACTGCCCACGTGGGCGGGGATGCCGCCGCCGAGCACCTGCAGCCGGTGAACCCCGGCATCTATTTCCGGGCCGAGAGCGGGGCCACTGTGGGCGCCTACCGCAACAGCTATGGCCGGGCCAGTGCTTATGCGGGCATGACCTGGCAGACCAGCGATGGCCGCTTCGCGCTGACGGTGGGCGGGGTGACGGGATACCCCGCCGCCAAAGTGTTGCCTGTCGTCTCGCCATCCGTGCGCTTGCCCCTGGGTGATGACGGCTACGCCCTGCGCGTGGCCTATCTGCCCAAAGCGCCCTGCGTGGGCACCGCCCACGGCCTGCACATAGCCCTTGAGCGGAGGTTTTGACGATGAGCAGCTACTTCCCGCCCTACTCCTTGAACGGAGTCAGCGAGCGCGCCTGTGCGTTTTGCTTCCACGGCCGGGCCAATGGCCTGCAGTGCAACAACGGTGCAGTGAACGCGACGCACTGCCACTGCCCCGAGGTGGGCAGCAGGCCCATGCCTGTGGCCCAGGCCCGAGCAGACACCGGCCCCTGCGGCCGGGAGGCGCGGCACCTTGTGTTTCAAGCTTTGCAGCAGGTGGCGTGATGGCTCGATACGCAGCTATCACCACAGCCCAGCAGACAGCAGCGCTGACGCATCTGATCGGGTCCGGCCAGCTCAAGCACTGTAAGGGCATGACGCTGGAGATGGTCCTGCAGATGCCACTGGCAGCCCGCATCGTCAACCTGCACGCGCTGCTGATCGCCCAGGGCAAGCACCCCAGGCTGAGCCCCAAGGCCGCGCCCTGCTGGGGCTTTCCGGCTGGGCCACCGCCCATCACCCAGCCCCGGCCCGCGCGGCCACCCGCACCACGCCCCAAGCGCTACTTTGACGCCCGCAGCGCCGCTGCAGGAGACCTTGACCAGGAGGACGATTGATGACCACGACGAACCGAGACACCATCATCCACCAGCACGGCCCGCACGCTGTGCTGGCCGACAGCCAGCCCATCACCATGGCCGATGGCACCGTGACCACGCTGCACCGCGTGGCCCGCAATGGCCAACTGGCCCCGCTGCTGCGCGCCCTGGTGCTGCCGCACGCGATTGCCGTGTTTGACCTGCGCGCACTGATCGGCACGCCACCGCCATCCATCGTCATGGACGGGCCTTGGATTGCCGCGTCGATTGACCGCAAGTTCAGCGGCGCTGCAGCAGTGCAGACGGCTGTATCCACCAACCTGAGCGATGTGTGGGGCAACCCCACTTGGGTGCCGATGCGGAGGATTGCGGCATGACTAAGCCTTGCGTATTGATTGGCCTGTCAGGCAAATCCGGCAGCGGCAAAGGCACCGTGGCCGACCACCTGTGCAACAACCTCGGATTCCAGCGCCACGCCTTTGCCGAGCCCCTGCACGACATGCTGACGGCACTGCTCACCAGTGCGAACATCGACTATGCCCACCTGTTTGAGCGCGACCTCAAAAGGCAGCCCATCCCGACGCTCGACGTGAGCGCGCTGGCGATGATGGAAACCTTGGGCAAAGAGTGGGGCCGACGCCTGCACCCTGATTTTTGGGTACGCCACGCGGCGCGGGTCCTAGGCCTGGACGGCGAAGAGGCCGCGCCCATCCATGACCGCATCGTTCTGACTGATGTTCGCTTTGAGAACGAGGCCCGCTTTGTCCGCCGACTGGGCGGTCACATCATCCGCGTCGAGCGCGATAGACCTGATGCGAGATACCACATCAGTGAGCGCGACTACATCGAGCCCGATATCACGCTCGACAACAGCGGCCCGCTTGAGCTACTGCCTTCCATGCTGGCCTGCACTCTCTCCACCCTCGCAGTCCGCCATGCGGGCTACTGGACCACCCGCTGAGCGAATCACCATGAGCCAAACCCCACAAATCCGCGTCGACCACATCCACGAGTCGCCTTTCAACCCCCGCCGCGTCTTTAACGAAACACGACTTCAAGAACTGGCCACCGACATCAAGCAGCTCGGCGTGCTTCAGCCGGTGCTGGTGCGCCCCCGCATCCCCGAGCTGTTCCATGGCATTGACGACGAAAACGCAGTGGCGGGATATGAGCTGGTCTTTGGCCACCGCCGGTACCGCGCGGCCGTGCTGGCAGGCCTGGAGACCATGCCAGCCATGGTGCAGAGCCTGACGGATGAGCAGGTCAAGCGCATGCAGCTCTCTGAGAACCTGCAGCGGGACGACGTCCACCCGATTGAAGAGGCCGAGGGCTTCCAGGCGCTGATGGCCGAGCACGGCCTGAGTGCCGATGACCTGGTCGCCGAGACCGGCAAGAGCCGCAGCTACATCTACGGCCGCTTGAAGTTGCTGCAGGCCTGCAAAGAAGTGCGCGACGCCTGCTTAGCCGGAGAGATCGGCAGCGAGACCGCCCTTCTGGTGGCCCGCATCCCGACAGAGAAGCTGCAGGGCAAGGCCCTGGCGCGCATCAAAGCAAAGAACATGGACATGGGCGACGGCGGCAAGAAGAGCTATCGCGACATCCAATGGCTACTGCGCGAGGAGTTCACGCTCAACCTGACGGCTAAGGATTGCATCTTCCCGTTTGCTGACCCGGACTTGTTGCCCAGTGCAGGCGCCTGCACGACATGCCCCAAGCGCACCGAGAACGCACCAGAGTATCAAGACATGGTGCAGGACTCAGCGCGTCGCTGGGGTGGTGTAGTGAAGGGAGACGCTTGGCTGTGCACCGACCCCGACTGCTACCAAGCCAAGAAGACCGCCCACCTGAAGGCAGAGGCCCAAAAGCTGGCCGCAAAGGGGGAGGTGGTGATCGAGGGCAACAAGGCTCGCGCCGCAGTCAGCGCCCGAGGCGTGGTCACCGGCGCATACGTGGCGCTGGCCGATGTGAAGGCTGAGCTGGCTAAGGCCAAACAGGAAGCCGCCAAGCAGGCCACCAGCGCGCCCACCGTGGTGACAATTCAAGACCCCCGCACCGGGAAGCTGTTTAAAGCTGTGAAGGAAGCCGAGCTGATCGGGTTGGGTGTGCGCCAAGCCACCCCCAAGCAGCAGCGCGAGCATGACGACTGGAAGGCCCGGCAGGCGCGCGACGCGGCGGAGCGCCAGAAGAAGGAGGAAAAGGCCGAGCGATTGACCGAGGCCCAATATGAGCTACTGCTGCGCACGCGGGCCGTGATGCACACCCAGCCGCGCGATCACATCGACCTGGCTATGGTTTGCCACGCGGCACTGTGCGGAGTCGGCCATTGGGACAAAGGCACGCTGACAAAGCTTTGGGGCCATGACGACTACACCGACTTGCAGAAATCGGTCGGCAGCATGCCCGTTCAAGACCTCACCAAGCTGCTGATGGATTGCGCCCTGGTCAAGCACGTGCGAGCTAACCCTTGGACCAATGAGCAGCCCACCGAACTGCTGAGCGCCGCAAAGCGCTACGGCGTGCCCATCGAGACGCCCAAACCCTCCGAACCCCTTCCCCCCGCTGCGCGCGCGCTGGATAAGGGGGCGGCTAAAGCAAATCCCCGAGCTGTGGCCTACCGCTGCCCCGACTCCGGCCAAGCATGGAGTGGCCGGGGCCTGAAGCCGAAGTGGTTGCAAGTGGCGCTGGCAAATGGCAAGACCCTGGCCGACTTCGCGGTGCAAAAAACCGACGGCCCCGCTGCGCTGGCGCCGGTAGGGGCCGACGGCGACGGGCAAGCCGCCGCCCAAGGGAATACAGATCCAGTGCTCGGCTCCGCCGAGCAAGGGCTGATTGAAGGCACCGACGCCCAGGGCGTCGATGCCGGTGCTACTGCGGAGGCATGAGAGATGGCCCGCGCACGTAGCAGCACAGGAACCGTCGCCGTGCCTCGGCTGCTGAGGGGGCTGGTGGCGCGGGCCAAAACCGAGGTCCCACGGCACACGGGACCACGGTTGGCGCGCGATCAGCGCACGCGACTGGGCTTGGTAAACACCGCCAACATCGAGCTACTAGCCCAGGGTGGAAGTGACCCAGGCGTAATGATGCAGTGGGCTGAAGGTCTGCTGCTGTGGCATTACGTATCGATCCGGCTGGGATGCGGCGAGGTCGAGATGGAAGAGCAGCTCACGCTGGCTACAGCAATCCTGCAGCGCTTCGGGGTCACGGGCCACGTCTCATTGACGAAGGAGGAACTGAGTCTGGCCAAGCTCGGCGTTCAAGTGTGCGATGCACTAGTGGACGAGACATCGCTGGCTCTGGCCGAGGACGCGGCGCTCTGGGCAGAGACTCAGATTCAAGGAATCTGGGCGAGGGCCAGTCTGGGGGTTCAGCCCGACTTTAGCCGCGATGCGATTAGGCCGTACTGCGAGGAATCAGCATGATCGGCCGCAAGCACAGACTGCGCCTTGGCTGGACATGCTGCAGCACCTGCCGCACCACCCACAGCAGCAAGATGACGGCCCGGCTGCATTGGCTGTGGCTGCAGTGCGTTGCGACAGTGCGCCTACTGGCGACCCCCGCAGGCAAAGATCTCTTGGCACCGAGCGCGGTGGCTTGCGTCGGGTGCGCCGAGCCACAGCAGGCCGTGGCGGATGGGCAAGACATGGCTGTGTGCTCGGTGTGCGAGAGCGTGTACTTGAGTAAGCGCGTGGCGGAAAACATGGTGAAGGCGCGCAAGCCACACATCAGGCCACGCAGGTCTGTCGGCCGTCACCGGTCTTGGGTGTGCGCCACCGTTGATGGCCATGCAGGCTACGGCCTCTCACCAGCTTCAGCGTATGGCGCTTGGCTGGCCATTAGAGACCAGCCTCGGCCAACGGGCAAAGACGCTAGGCGGATCAAGATCCGTGTCGTCACCACAAATCAAACCAAGGAGCCAGCATGATCGGCACACAACCCATTGGCGGCATCGACGGTGTCGTCATCAGCGCGGTCGCGCACGAGGGGCTTGTCGTCACTGTGGACGGCCGCCCTGCCCGGCTCGCCATCGTGGCCGAGGATGGCCAGCTCATTGCGGCCGGTGACCAGGTCGCACGCGAGGCCGAGGCCGTCGCTGTCAACAGCTACCGCAGCCTCTTGCAGGGCAAGGGATTCCTGCGCGTGGTGAGCAACCCCATCGAGGTGGGCCGGTGACCCGATGCGACTGCCTGAACGACTGCGGAGATGACCCGCTGCTGCAAGGTGGCGGCGTCACGCCGTGCGAACACCGAAAGAAGCGCCTGCAGGGCACTGAGTTCGTCAGCCTCGCCAGGTCCACCACCAACCCCAGCGAAGTGGTGGTCACGCTGAGCAAGGCACCCACCGAGCGCAACATGCAAGAGCTGTCCAGGCGCCTGCAAAACCTTCGCGGCATATAGCCGCTTAACCGGGCAACCAGCCCATAACCAAGAGAAAGCTATGGAAACCTTCGTCCAACCCAAAATCACGGGCTATCGCCAGCTCAACGAAACCGAAGCCGCGCTGATGAACGAAATCAAAGCCGAGGGCGTGAAGCTCGGCGAGCTGGTGGCTAGACTGCGAGCGACAGATGGCCTGGACCAACGCTGGGTGAGCATCGGCGCGACTGACCTGCAGACTGGCCTGATGGCCCTGACGCGCGGCGTTGCTCAGCCGACCACCTTCTGACCTCCCAATCCGACCCTGCGAAGCCCGCCTCGGCGGGCTTTTTTGCGCCCTCTCGGACGGTTTCTATCGGCTATCCTTCGCGCAGCCCAATGAGACAAAACCGATGGTCGGTGTGCGGCTAGCGTCAGCGCTGGCCGTCGTGTGAGATGTGGTCATGGGGCGCGATTGTCGCAAACCTCGCCCGACAACGCGCGCCTAAGGGCGCCCAAGGGCAGCCCGCCCAGACTCAGCTCTTGGGCGGCACGCCTGGAAAGCCCGGAAAGCCCGGGAACACGCCACCGGCTTGCTTTTGCACCTGGTCTTGCATCTGCACGAACAAATTCTTGGATTGCTCCAAGTAATTGCCCATCAAGGCCTGCATCACGGGGGCTTGGCCGCTCATGAACTGAGTCCACATTTCAGGCGTGAAGGCCTTGGGATCCACCATGCCGCGCGTCTGCTCGGCCAGGCGGGCCTGCATGTCCACAAAGGTCTGCAGGTTCTTCTCCAGGTAGGAGCCCATCATGCCCTGCATGGCATGACCGTAGTAACGAATGATCTGAGCCAGCATCTGCGAGGAGAACATGGGCATGCCGCCGGTCTCCTCTTCCAAGATGATTTGCAGCAAGATGCTGCGCGTCAGGTCTTCGCCGGTCTTGGCATCACGCACCTCAAAGGCCAAGCCTTCAAGCACCATCTGCTTGACGTCCGCCAGGGTGATGTAGCTGCTGGCCGCCGTGTCGTAAAGCCTCCGGTTGGGGTACTTTTTGAGGACACGCACGCCCTCTGGCGTGGGGGTGGCGGCTTCGGCAGGTGCCCGGCGGGTAGAAGGCATGCAGCAGGACTCCTGATGGGAAAAGCTGAGATAACAACACACGAGCGGGATGCGCTCGCGAGTCGATTCTACGGAACAACAAACCCCGGGCAGACCCGGATTTGCACTGTCAGGGTGCATCGTCACCGTCGGGCGGCAAGATCACGGGTGCACGGCCCGCTTTGCCGGCTTTGATGGCCGCTTTGCGGGCTTCGCGCTTGGCGTCCGCCACGGTGGCTCGAGCCGCCCACGCCGCTAACTCCTCGGGTGTCTCCAGTGTGATTCGTCCCAATTCTGTGGCTCTGAAGTCGTTGAGCACAATCTCCGCTGCTTTTTGCAGGTTGATGCGCCCGCCCGCCATCACGGCGCCCCGTTTGCGGCCGACCGCTGACAGCACCTCATCGTCTGGCAAGGCCTCCAGACCACTCAGGCCGTAGCGTTGCGCCACGGCCTGGGGGTAATGCCGCCGCAGGGTGGCCAACAGCCCCAAGGCCACCTCTTCTTCATCAAAGGCATTGCGCCCCACAGCGCCACTGGCGGCCAGATGCAGGCCGCTTTCTTCGACATTGATGCGCGGCCAGAGCATGCCCGGTGTGTCGTAGAGGATCACATCCGACGCCAACTGCAGCGGCTGTTCATTCTTGGTGATACCGGGCTCGTCCCCGGTCTTGGCAGCCTTCTTGCCCATCAAGGTATTGATCAAGGTGGACTTGCCCACATTGGGGATGCCGCAGATCAGCACCCGCAAGGGCTTGGCCATGCCACCCCGGTTGGGCGCGAGCAAGCGGCACTCATCCACCAGGCGACGGGCTGGCGCTTTCATGCTGGCGTCCAGGCCGATAGCGCGTGTCCCCGACTGGGCGTTGAAGTGCGCCAGCCACACCTCCGTCATGGCGGGGTCCGCCAGGTCTTGCTTGTTCAAAATCTTTAGCGCAGGCTTGCCTTGGGCCAACTGCGCCAACAAGGGGTTGCTGCTGGAGCCGGGCAAGCGGGCGTCCAGCATCTCGATGACCACGTGGATGGTCTTGATGCGTTCTTCCAGCGCTTTGCGCGTGGCGTGCATGTGGCCGGGAAACCATTGAATGGCCATGAGCGTGTCAGTCAGGTGGAGGCACAAAGGTGCCGATTGTCGCCGCCCAAGACCCGCGCCCTGCAAATGTCACGGAAATCGCGTCCAATGCAGGCTTCACCAAGGAGATGTGCCGTTGACTGACTTGCTCAAGCGCTTGAACGCCCTGCCCGCCCACCGTTTGCAAAGCCTGCAGCGCGGCGTCGAGAAGGAGAGTCTGCGCAGCCTGCCGGACGGCCAGTTGGCGATGACGCCCCACCCTTTGGCGCTAGGCTCGGCGCTGACACACCCGCACATCACCACTGATTTCTGCGAGTCGCAGATCGAGATGGTCACCGGTGTTCACCCCAGCGCCGAGGCCTGCAGCGCTGAGCTGACGGCGCTGCACCAGGTCGTCGCCCGGGCTTTGGCGGGCGAGGGTGAGGAACGCCTGTGGGTGTCGAGCATGCCCTGTCGCCTGCCTGAGCTGGACACTGACATTCCGCTGGGGCAGTACGGCCGCTCCAATATTGGGATGGCCAAGACCGTGTATCGGCGCGGCTTGGGCTATCGCTATGGCCGCCGCATGCAGACCATCTCGGGCATCCATTACAACTGGTCCCTGCCGGGCACCAGCAGCGACGAGTACTTTGCGCTGATCCGTAACTTCCGGCGTCACTCATTTTTGCTGTTGTGGCTGTTTGGTGCCTCACCGGCCGTCTGTAGCTGCTTCGTCAAGGGCCAAGCCCATGAGCTGCAAGCCTTAGGCGCCAACACCCTGCACATGCCTTATGGCACGTCCTTGCGCATGGGGCGCTTGGGCTACCAGAGTGATGCGCAGTCGACGCTGGCCGTGAGCTACAACGGCCTGGAAGGCTATGGCGCATCGCTGCAAGCGGCCATGACCCAGCCCTACCCAGCCTACGAGGCCATTGGGCTGCAGGGGCCGCAAGGCGTGTACCGGCAGCTCTCGACCACCTTGCTGCAGATCGAAAACGAGTTCTACGGCACCATCCGTCCCAAGCGCCCCATCCGCTCGGGGGAGCGCCCCTTGCACGCGCTGCGTGAGCGGGGCGTGGAGTATGTGGAAGTGCGTTGCATGGACTTGGACCCCTTTGAGGATGTCGGCATCGCCACCTCGACCATGCGCTTTCTGGATGTGTTCTTGATGCACTGCCTGTTGGCTGACAGCCCCCCTGACCATCCGGCCGAGATCGCCGCCTTGGGCCGCAACCAGCACCTGACCGCCGCACGCGGCCGCGAGCCCGGCCTGATGCTGGAACGTGAGGGCCAGCCGGTTGTGCTGACGGCCTGGGCGGCTGAGCTGCTCGAGGCCTGCATGCCCATCGCACGAGCGCTGGATGATGCGCAAGGGCTGGCCGATGCGCCCCATCAAGCAGCGGTGGCTGCGGCACAAGCGTCTTTGAGCGCTCCCCACACCCTGCCCTCGGCCCGGGTGCTGGAAGCCATCACCGCGCAGCATGGCGGCGAGTTCATGCCCTTTGTGGCCGAGCGCTCTGCCCAGGTTCAAACACGTTTGGAGTCGCTGGCTTGGCCTGTCGATGCAGCCCAGCATTGGGCAAGCCTTGCCGCCGACTCCTTGGCCGAACAGGCCCGCATCGAGAGCACCGAGCAGTGGCCGTTTGAGGCCTTCCGCCAGCACTACTTGGCGCCTGAACGGCTGCAGCCCACCCCATAACGGCCCGGTCAAAAGCCACATTTGGCCTGGGTTCATGCGTTTTCAGCATGGCACGCTGGGGGCACTAGGGTTTACACTGGTGATCAGGGTTTATACCTAAACCAGCGCGAAGCCACCCGTTTCGTCGCTGTTGTTTGCAGCGCAGGGTCACCCGCTGCCTGCTGGATCACACATCATGAACATCATCACTGCACTCATGGGCGCCACGCGTGTCGCCTTTTCTCGCCAAGCCCACCACACCACCTCGTCTGACGAGCGCTTTTTGGCCGCATCGGCCGATATGAGCGATCTGGAACGCCGCATGCGTCAACTCGATCGCCACCGCCAGCCGGTCGTCGCCAATCACTACTTGGCCATCTACCCAGCCGGCTCAGGCCGCTGAGCGGGCCGGGACGGCCAACAGCGCCGGAACCTGTTCCGCCTTCAGGGGCTTGCTCAGCAAGTAACCCTGCCCTCGCGGCACCCCCAGGCTGCGCAAGATCTGCAACTGCTGAGGCTGCTCAATGCCCTCGGCAATGACGGTCTTGCCCAGCGACTTGCCTAAGTTCATCACCGCCCGCACGATCTCGACGTTTTGCGGCAGGGCTTCCATACCCATCACAAACGAGCGGTCGATCTTCAGACTGTCCAGCGGCAAGGTGCTGAGATAGGCCAGTGAGGAATAGCCTGTTCCGAAATCGTCAATCGAGAAACGAATCCCGGCGTCTCGAAGGCCCTGCAGGTATCCCAGCGAGACCTCCAGGTCATTCATCAGCATGGTTTCGGTGATCTCCAAGGTCAGGTGGTGTGCCGGCAATCCGTGGCGGGTCAGGACCTGCTGCACGTGTTCCACCAGACCAGGGCGCGTCAAGTCATGGCTGGAAATGTTCACATGCATGTCCAAATGGCTCATGCTGGGCATCTCGTGCAGCCACTGGGCCAACTGAGCCACCGCGTGGTCAATGACCCAACGCGTCAGCGCCTCGATACGCCCCGACTCCTCAGCCAGGGCAATGAACACCGAGGGGCTGATGGGGCCGCGCTCGGGGTGCTCCCAGCGCGCCAAGGCTTCAAAGCCGCTCAAGCGATAAGGGTCCAGGTCAAAAATAGGCTGGAACACCACGCTCAACTGCCCAGCCCCAATGGCTTTGCGCAGATCGGCTTCAAGGGCCAGCTTGTCCGCGATGCGCTCGTGCATGGATTGGTCAAACACCACCACCCGTCCGCGCCCTGCGCCTTTGGCTTCATACATGGCCAGGTCTGCGTCGCGCAAGACTTCGTCGACCGTGCGGTAGCCCAGGTCACTGAAGGTGATGCCGATGCTGGCGCCCGGAATCAATTCCGTGCCATTGATGGACACGGGGCGGGTGAGCGCCTCCAACACGCGCTCGGCCAATCGCGTGCCCATCTCGATGCTGCTGACCGCGTTGAGCAAAATCGCGAACTCATCGCCGCCCAGACGAGCCACCAAATCGCTAGGCCGCACACAGCGCCGCAGGCGATGCGCCACCTCTCGCAGCAGCTCATTGCCCGCCAAATGCCCCAAGCTGTCGTTGACGATCTTGAAACGGTCAAGATCGAGAAACATCACGGCAAAGCGGATGTTTGCGTCGCTGCGGCTGCGTTCGACCGCCACGGTCAGGGCCGCACCAAAGCAATTGCGATTGGCGAGGTCCGTCAAGCTGTCGTGATAGGCAATGTGCTGCAAGCGGCTTTCGGCTTCGCGCTGCGAGGTGATGTCATGCAGCTGATAAATGCGGAAGGTGCCCAGATGGCCAGGGTCGTCAAACTGACTGCAATGCAACGTCACCCAAGGCTCATCACCGGTCGGTGTGATGCAGCGCAACTCAATGGAGAACGCTTGCTCTTCGCGCTGAGTGGCATCGCGTAAGGTGCGGCTGAAAAGGTCAACATCCCCATCGTGCAAAAAGGCACTGAAGGGATGCCCCAGCAGGCTCGCCTCGGTGGACTTGAGCAGCCGACACAGCGCCTTGTTGACCTGTACCACGTGCCCTTCTGGGTTCACGATGGCCATGCCCACGCCGGCATGCGTGAAGGAAGCCGTGAAGCGCAACTGGCCGAGTTCTGCTTCACGCTGCGCGTCCCGCAGTCGCACCTCCTGAGCCTGGTGCTCGGCCTCTTGACGCTCCAGCGAAACCCGCAGCAGCAGGATGATGGCGAACACCACCAAGACCGTCGTGACCAGCGCCGTCGGCCCGAATTGCAGCGTGTTCATGTGGGCAATGGCGGCTGCCATGGCCGAGCCCAAATAGATCGCGCCGAACCAACTGCACTGGTGCCACCACTGTCGCAGCGATACAGAGCGTCCTCGCTTGAGCGCCAACAGGGAGGTCAAAGGCAAGGTGGTGCAGACAAAGGGCAAGAAAGCCGCGATGCACAAGCCCACCATGGCAGCCACTTCGGGCCGCAGCCAAGGGGCCAGCAGCAGGCGGGTGTGCTCCAGCACCAAGCCCGCCGCCGCAAAGCCCACCAAGGCGGCCGCCGGTGTGCTCAGTCGGCTGCTGAGTCTTTGGGAGGTTCGGACAGCGGCGAAGGCCCCTTCCACGCCGGCGGCCAGCGCAGCGGCAGCGGGCCCATGACTGAGCAGCAGGTAAAACAGGAAGAAGTCAGAGACGGTGAACGAGGTCTTGCTACGCGGAATGCGAACTGGCACCCAAGAGGCCAGCACCGCCATCGCGGTCGCCAGCGCAATGGCGGCCCAGGGCAGCGTGGCACTTTGAGCCAAATGCAGCACGCTCCACAGGCCGACAGCAGCCCCACAGCCCACAATGCCCAGCCAAAGACGGATGGCGGGCGCGTTGTAGTCGTGAAGATGGCGTGCCGCAAAACGCGACCACCAATGGGTGGATGAGGTTTGTTGGAGTTGCACTGATGAAGAGCGCCGCCCCAGTAAGGCGAAGTGCGGCGGTCTTCAAGGATGTCGGATCTTTTGGCGTGCGCTTGAGGCTTCTGGATCAAGCGCGCTTGGCGCCCAGATAGGTCTCAATCACTCGGTGATCCGTGGCCAGGTCACTGGCCGGCCCTTCCAGGGCAATGGCGCCGGTCTCCAGCACATAGCCGTAGTCGGCCACCTCCAGGGCAGCGCGCGCGTTCTGCTCGATCAGCAAAATGCTCACGCCGGTGGCGCGGAGTTGGGTCACGGTGCGGAAGATCTCCCGCACCACCAGCGGCGCCAGGCCCAGGCTGGGCTCGTCCAGCATCAGCACCTTGGGGCGGCTCATCAGCGCGCGGCCCACGGCCAGCATCTGCCGCTCGCCGCCGGACAGGGTGCCGGCCAGTTGTGCACGGCGCTCTTTGAGCCGGGGGAACAGGGTGTAGACCTCCTCCAAGGTGCTGCGCCATTGCGGCACGCGCTGACGCATGGGCTTGAAGCCGCCCAAGACCAGGTTGTCTTCGACGGCCATGGTGGTGAAGAGCTCGCGCTTTTCAGGCACCAGGGCCAGGCCGGCCATCACCCGGTCTTCCAGACTGACCTGCGCCAGGTCTTGGCCGTCAAAGGAGATCACGCCACGCGAGGGCAGCACGCCCATGATGGCGTTCAAGGTGGTGGACTTGCCCGCGCCGTTGGGGCCGATCACCGTGACGACCGAGCCCTTGGGCAAATTGATGTTGAGGCCGGACAGCACCTCGGCCTTGCCATAGCCCGCATGCAGGCCTTCGATGCGCAAGAGAGGGGCCGCAGGGGTGGAAGAAGTTGCGCTCATCATCAATGCTCCGTGCCCAAGTAGGCCGCGCGAACCACGGGGCTGGCCTGCACTTCAGCGGGCGTGCCAGAGATCAGCTTGGTGCCAAATTCCATCACCGTGATGTGATCCACCAAGCCCATCACAAAGTCCATGTCGTGTTCCACCAGCAAGATGGACAGCCCTTCGCGCTTCAATTGCCTCAGCACCTCGGCCAAGGCTTGCTTCTCTTTGAGGCGAAGGCCGGCCGCGGGCTCGTCCAAGAGCAGCAAGGCGGGGTCCGTGGCCAGGGCGCGGGCAATCTCCATCAGGCGCTGCGGCCCCAAGGCCAGGTTGCCTGCCAGCTCATGCATCTTGTCGGCCATGCCAATGCGGGTGAGTTGGCGCTCGGCCTCCGCGAACAAGCGCTTCTCCTCAGCCCTATCTAAGCGCAGCATGGCGCGCGCGGTGCCGCTGCTGGAGCGCAGATAGCCGCCCAGGGCCACGTTCTCCAGCACCGTCATCTCGGGGATCATCTTCACGTGCTGGAAGGTGCGGCTCATGCCCTTGCGGGCAATCTCGCGGCTGCTCATGCCACCCACGTTCTGGCCCCGGAAGATCACCTCGCCCTTGGTCAGCGAGAGCACCCCCGACACCAAGTTGAAGGTGGTGGACTTGCCCGCGCCATTCGGCCCGATCAAGCCCATGATGTCGCCGGCGCGGATGGTGAAGCTCACATCGTTGACCGCCACCAAGCCGCCAAACTCCTTGCGCACCGCACGGGCCTCTAGCAGTGGCTCGCCCACCGCAGGCTTGCTGCGCGAGGGCAGCGCTTCGGCGCCTTCCCAATCGCGCACACGCGGTGGTTTAGGGAACCAACGCTGCACAAAGGTCCACAGGCCGTCGGGGGCGTACTTCAGCACCAACACCAAGATAACGCCAAAAACAATGGTTTCGAAGTTGCCACTGCCGCCCAGCAGCTTGGGCAGCAAGACTTGCAACTGATCTTCCAGCAGCTTGACCACGCCCGAGCCCAAGAAGGCACCCCAAACGTGGCCAATGCCGCCTAGGACCGCCATGAACAAGACCTCAATGCCCTTGTTCAAGCTGAAGGGTGAGGGGTTGACCGTGCGTTGGAAGTGCGCAAACAGCCAGCCCGACAAGGCCGCCAGCATGGCCGCCAGCACAAAGGCGATCATCTTGTAGCGGAAGGTCGAGATGCCCATGGCCTCGGCCATGGTCGTGCCGTTCTTGAGCGAGCGAATCGCGCGGCCGGGGCGGGAGTCCAGCAGATTGATCACCGCAATGGCCGAGGCCAGTGCGACCACCCAAATCAGCACATAAATGGCGCGTCCGCTGCCCAGGCTCATGTCGCCGATCATCAAGGGCGGCACGCCCAAAATGCCGTCGTACTTGCCCAAGAACTCCATATTGGCCATGCTGTAGTTCAGCGCCAAGCCCCAAGCAATCGTGGCCAAGGGCAGATAGTGGCCAGACATACGCAGCGTCAGCGCCCCCAAGACCACGGCCACCGCCACCGACAGACCCAAGCCCACAAACAGCGTGAGCCACGGCGAGATGCCCAGCGTGACGGACAAGTAGGCCGAGGTATAGGCCCCCACGCCCACAAACGCAGCTTGACCGAAAGAGGTCAGCCCGGCCACGCCCGTCAAGACCACCAGGCCCAGCGAGACGATGGCCGACAGCCCAATGTAGTTGAGCTGGGTGATCCAGAAATCAGGCACCGGCAAGGCCGGCAGCAGCAACATGGCCGCACAAAACAGCGGCAAGATCCATTGACGGCGCATCAGTGTTCCTCCCCATGAGGGTCACGCAGCGAGCGCCAGAGCAGCACGGGCAAGATGGATGCAAACACAATCACCTCTTTGAACGAACTGGCCCAGAACGACGCGAAGCTCTCCAGCAGGCCCACACCCAAGGCGCCCACCAAGGCCAAGGGATAGCTGGCCAAGCCAGCGACCACAGCGGCCACAAAGCCCTTGAGGCCGATCAGAAAGCCTGACTCATAAAAGATGGTGGTCGTCGGCCCAATCAAGAGGCCAGACAACACGCCCAAGAAGGCCGCCAGGGTGAAGGCCAAGCGCCCAGCACCGGTGGCCGAGATACCCATCAGTCGCGCCCCCAAGCGGTTCACCGCCGTGGCGCGCAAGGCCTTGCCCCAGAGGCTGCGCTCAAAGAACAGATAGAGCGCCAGGATCAAGGCACCGGAGGCGGCGAACATGATCAAGGCTTGCCCCGAGATCGCCAAGGCGCCCACATTGAAGCGCTCGTCCCAGAAGGAGGGATTGCGTGAGCCCTCAGCGCCGAAGAAGTACAGGCCCAAACCGGTGAGTGCGATGTGCACGCCGACCGACACAATCAGCAGCACCAGCACCGACGCATCCGCCAGCGACTCATACGCCACCCGGTAGATCAAGCCGCCCATGGGTGTGACGATGGCCAAGGTCATCAAGGCCTGGATGCTCAAGGGCAACTGCTGCGGCGCGGCCCAGGGCACCAGCACCGCCAGCGCGACCGGCAAGACCAAGGTCTTGACCACGCCCTTCACCACCTCGCCCGGCGCGCGCCCGCCACGCACCCCCGCCACCGCATCCATCACCGCCACCAGCACGGCCAGGGCCAGCAAGAACCAGACGGTATCGGGCGTCTTGCCGGTTTGCAGCACCGCCAAGGTCAAGGCGCCAAACGTGACGAACTCGCCTTGGGGGATGAAGATCACCCGGGTGACGGTGAACACCAGCACGGTGGCCAAGGCCAACAGGGCGTACACCGCGCCGTTGGTGACACCGTCCAGTGCCAGGATGCTTGCAATGGAAAAGTCCATGGTCAGGCCTTGCTCAAGCGGAGGTTCTAGCGCGCTTACACGCTGCGTTTAGACACCAGGGTCAGGATGTCGTAGCTGGCCACCAGCTCGCCATCCTGGTTCAGCACTTCGACGTCCCAAGCCACCACGCCCTGGCCGCGGCCCTTGTCATCGACCTTCATGCGGTCGATCTTGCGCTTGGCGGTCAAGCGGGCTTGAATGGTGTCGCCAATGGCCACAGGCTTGACGAAGCGCAGCGTGTCCAAGCCATAGTTGGCCAACACGGGGCCAGGCGCCGGGCTGACAAACAAGCCTGCAGCGGCCGACAACACAAAGTAGCCGTGCGCAATGCGCTGGCCAAACTGCGTGTCTTTGGCGGCGATCTCGTCAAAGTGCATGTAGAAATAGTCGCCGGAGATGCCTCCGAAGTTGACGATGTCGGCTTCACTCACCGTGCGTCGGTGGGTGGTCAAGCTCTCGCCAATCTGCAGGTCTTCAAAGCAGCGGCGGAAGGGGTGAACCTCGGTCTCGATGCGCGCGGCACCCCGCACAAACTCACCCGTCACGGCCGCCAGCATGGTGGGCGAGCCCTGCACCGCCGTGCGTTGCAGCAAATGCTTGACGGCGCGGATGCCGCCCAGCTCTTCGCCACCGCCCGCGCGCCCCGGGCCGCCATGCTTGAGCATGGGCAAGGGGCTGCCGTGGCCGGTGCTCTCCACCGCCGCTTCGCGGTCCAGCACCAAGATGCGGCCATGCAAAGCGGCCACCTCAGGCACCACCCGCGCCGCCACTTGGGGGTTGCGGGTCACCAGGCTGCCGACCAAGCTGCCTTGGCCGCGAGCCGCCAAGGCCAGGGCCTCCTCAATATCACTGTAGGGCATCAAGGTGGTGACCGGGCCAAAGGCTTCCACGTCGTGCACCGCTGTGGTCTCCAGTGGCTTGCGGGCCAGCAGCACGGTGGGGCCAAAGAAGGCGCCCGCCTCGGTGCCCTCGCCGCGTGGGCTGATGGGCTCGCCGCCAAACACGCACTCGGCACTTTGGCGCAGCAGCGCCACGCGCTCAGCCACATCGGCCTGTTGCGCGTGCGAGGCCAAGGCGCCCATGCGCACGCCCTCAATGGCCGGGTCGCCCACCACCACGCCGGCCAGTCGTTTGCTCAGGCGCTCAATCACCGCGTCCAGGTGTTGGGCCGGGACGATGCTGCGCCGAATGGCGGTGCACTTCTGCCCGGCCTTGACCGTCATTTCGCGGGCGACTTCTTTGACGAAGAGATCAAACTCTTCGTCGTCCGGGCTCACATCAGGCCCGAGGATGGCGCAGTTGAGCGAGTCGGCCTCGGCGTTGAAAGGGATGGAGTGGCGGATCACGTTCGGGTGCACGCGCAGTTTGGCCGCCGTGTCGGCCGAGCCGGTGAAGGTCACCACGTCCGAGCCCGTGAGGCGGTCCAGCAGGTCGCCGGTGCCGCCAATGATGAGCTGCAGTGCGCCCGGGGGCAGCAAACCGCTCTCGTTCATCATGCGCACCACGGCTTCAGTCAAATAGCTGGTGGCGGTGGCCGGCTTGCCAATGGTGGGCATGCCGGCCAAGAAGCTGGGCGCGAACTTTTCCAACAAGCCCCAAATGGGGAAGTTGAAGGCGTTGATGTGCACCACCACGCCCCGGCGCGGCACCAGGATATGGGTGCCAGCAAAGCCGCCTTTTTTTCCCAGCGGAACGGCGGGGCCTTCGTGCAGCACATTGCTGCTGGGCAGCTCGGCCGAACCCATGCTGGCGTAGGCAAACAGGGTGCCCGCGCCACCTTCGATGTCCACCCAACTGTCCGCCCGTGTGGCACCGGTGTGGGCCGAGATGGCATAGAGCTGCTCTTTGCGCTCCATGATGTACTTGGCCAGGGCCTTGAGGATTTGCGCTCGCTGCTGAAAGTTCAGGGCCAGCAAGGCGGGCAAGCCGGTTGTTCGGGCGAAGTGCAAGGCCTCGCCAAAGTCCAGCGCTTCCGCATGGGTCTGGGCCACGGCTTGGCCGTTGATGGCGCTGCGCAGGGTTTGGGCGGCTTGCGAGCCGACCCAGCGGCCGCCAATGAAACTCTGAAGAACGGTCATGGTGTGGAATGCCAAATTGAAGGGTTCAGACGCGCAAGATCAAGCGCGCTCGACGGCCAAGGCAATGCCCTGCCCCACGCCAATACACATGGTGGCCAAGGCGCGCTTGCCGCGGGTGCGCTCCAAGTGGCGCAGGGCCGTCAAGGCCAGGCGGGCGCCGGAGGCCCCCAGCGGATGACCCAGGGCAATGGCGCCGCCATTGGGGTTGACGCGGGCATCGTCGTCGGCCAAGCCCAACTGGCGCGTCACGGCCAGTCCTTGGGCGGCAAAGGCCTCGTTCAGCTCGATCACATCCACCGACTCCAGGCTCCAGCCCAAGCGCGCCAAGAGCTTTTGCGTGGCGGGTGCAGGGCCAATGCCCATGATGCGCGGCGGCACGCCGGCCACGGCCGAGCCCACCACGCGGCCCCGGGGCTTTAGCCCGTACTTGGCCACGGCCGCATCGGACGCCAAGAGCAAGGCCACCGAGCCGTCGTTCACGCCGCTGGCGTTGCCCGCCGTCACGGATCCATCCGGCTTGACCACGCCCTTGAGCTTGGCCAGTTGCTCCAGGGTCGTCTCGGGGCGCGGGTGTTCGTCGTGGCGCACCACCACCGGGTCGCCCTTGGCTTTTGGGATCGTGACGGGCTCAATCTCGCCGTCAAAGAAGCCAGCGGCCTGGGCTGCCGCCCAGCGCTGCTGAGAGCGGATGGCAAAAGCGTCTTGGTCGGCCCGAGCCACCCCGAAGTCTTGGGCCACGTTCTCTGCCGTTTCAGGCATGGAGTCGATGCCGTGTGCCGCCTTCATCTTGGGGTTCACAAAACGCCAGCCGATGGTGGTGTCTTCAATTTTGGCGCTGCGCGAAAAAGCGCTGTCGGCCTTGCCCATCACAAAAGGGGCACGGCTCATGCTCTCCACACCGCCGGCAATCAGCAGGTCAGCCTCGCCGGCCGCAATGGTGCGGGCAGCAAAGGCGATGGCATCCAGGCCCGACGCACACAAGCGGTTCAGCGTGACCCCCGGCACCTCCACCGGCAAGCCCGCCAACAAGGCCGCCATGCGGGCGACGTTGCGATTGTCTTCACCGGCTTGGTTGGCGCAGCCGTAGATCACATCGTCCACCGCGGCCCAATCCACCGAGGGCTGGCGTGCCATCAGGGCACGGATGGGGTGAGCGGCCAGGTCGTCGGCACGCACGCCCGAGAGGGCTCCGCCGTAGCGGCCGAAAGGGCTGCGGATGCCATCAACAATCCACGCATTGCGGCTCAAGCTCATGTCTGTCTCCTGGGTGTTGGGGCCGCTTCAAACGACCACCATACACAAGTGTTTGGTGCAGTATATTGCGCCACCCCGGAAATCGGGTGGCAGGATCATGCGGGTTTGCCCGAGGACTCGGGCAAACACTGGCGCGGCGTCAGCGCTCGTCGAACGACAAGATCAAGCGCTCGGTCAGCGGATGGGCTTGGCAAGTCAGCACAAAGCCAGCTTCGACCTCGGCCTTGTCCAGCGCAAAGTTGCGCTCCATGCGCACCTTGCCCTCCACCACCTTGGCCCGGCAGGTGCCGCACACGCCCGAGGTGCAGGAGAACGGCATCTCCAGCCCTGCGGCTGAGGCGCAATCCAGAATGCTGGGCTGCTCTTTGCGGAACTCGATCTCGCGCTTCAGGCCGTCACGGATGATGACCACCTTGGCATGTTCGGCATCCCCGGGCTGCGGTGCATGGACCACAGCGCCCGCAGCCTGCTCGCCACTGGGCGCCACGCCAAAGCGCTCGATGTGGATGCGCTCTTCGGGCACGCCCGCCGCGCGCAGTGCTGCTTCGGCCTCATCGTTCATCTGGAAGGGGCCGCAGATGTAGGCGTGCGAGATGCTGGCGGCGGGCACCAAGCTGCTCAAGAACTCACCCAGCTTGTCACGGTTCATCACGCCGTGGTTGATGGCCGCATCGGTGTGCTCATCCGAAAAAACATGGTGCAAGGTCAGGCGGGTCAGGTACTTGTTCTTCAAGTCCTCCAGCTCTTCCTTGAACATGGTCGAGGCCAGTGCGCGGTTGCCGTAGATCAGCGTGAACTCCGAGCGAGGCTCACGCGCCAGCACGGTCTTCATGATGGACAAGATGGGCGTGATGCCACTGCCGCCGGCAATGCCCACATGGCGGCGGCGCTCGTCGGGCTTCAGCGGCACATAGAAGCGGCCTTGCGGGGCCATGACCTGCACGGTGTCGCCCACCTTGAGCTGGGTGTTGATCCAATTGGAGAACACACCGCCGCGCACCTTGCGCACGCCCACGCGCAGTTGAGCATCGTCCACCCCCGCGCAGATCGAGTAGGAGCGGCGCAAATCCTGGCCGTCGATGGTGGCGCGCAAAGTCAGGTACTGGCCTTGGGTGAAGCCGAAAGTCTCACGCAGCTCGCTGGGGACTTCAAAGCTGACGACCACGGCTTCTTGGGTGTCGGGCTCGATGGAGAGCACCCGCAGAGGATGAAAGAGAACGCTCACAAGCAGACCTTCCGAGGTTTGTTAGATGGGTTTGAAATGTTCAAAGGGCTCGCGGCAGGCCAAGCATCGGTAGAGCGCCTTGCAGGCGGTGGAGCCAAAGGCCGAGAGCCGCTCGGTGCGCGGGCTGGCGCAGCGCGGGCAGGCCACCACAGGCTCGCCACCGCGCCCCAGCCAGCGCACGACCGCGCTGCTGTTGGCCGGCGGTGCTGCGCAAGCACCGGGCGGCGCGATGCCGTAGGCCAAGAGCTTGCGGCGCCCGTCTTCGCTGATCCAGTCGGTCGTCCAGGCGGGGTGTCTGCGGGTCACGGCGCGGGCCGGCCCCAGCCCAGCGGCGTCCACCGCCGCCAGCACCGATTGCTCAATCACTTCGGTGGCCGGGCAGCCGCTGTAGGTGGGCGTGAGCACCACTTCCAAGGCGCCGTCAGCCGCGATCTGCACCTCGCGCACAATGCCCAAATCGCAGACGGAGATGGCCGGCACCTCCGGGTCGGGCACCTCGGCCAACACCGCCCAGGCTTGGGCGATGCGGCCCTCTGACGGTGCCGCCTGCGCAGTGCTCACCACACGCCCCCGGGGTAGGCGCGCTGCAGGTATTGCATCTCGCTCAAGATAAAGCCCAGGTGTTCGCTGTGAATGCCATTGCGGCCCGTGGTGCGGAAGCTGGAGTCCGGCGGCGGCGTGAGCTTGGCCTCGGCCAGCAGCGAGCCCATCTGGCCCATGACCTCTTCTTTCAAGCTCGACCAAGCGGGGCCCAACTGAGCCTGCACGGCAAAGGCATCCACCTCATCGTCTTGGAACAGCTCGGGCAAATAACGCCACATTTCATTGAGTGCGGCCTGCATGCGGGCGGCCGAGTCTGCCGTGCCATCACCCAAGCGCACCACCCAGTCGGCGGCATGTTGCTGGTGATAGCGGGCTTCTTTGACGGCCTTGCCGGCGATGGCCACCAACTCGCTGTCGCTGGAGTCGGCCAGGCGCGACCACAATGCCAGCAACCAGGTCGACACCACGGCATTGCGCAGCACCGTGAAGGCAAAGTCGCCCGGCTGGGCGCCCGCGCGGTAGAAGGCATTGGGCAACTCCACCAGGGTGGGGTTGAGGTAGTCGCGCTCTTCACGCAAAAAGGCGAGCTGGTCTTCGTCCAGGGCCACGCCCTGGGTCTCGGCCGCACCCAACTGGCCCGCATGGGTGAACAAGGCGCGCGCCTGGCCCACCAAGTCCAGCGACATATTGGTCAGCGCGATGTCTTCTTCCAAGATGGGGGCGTGACCGCACCACTCAGAGAGCCGCTGAGCCAGGATCAAACAGGTGTCAGCAATGCGCAGCACATAGCGCACTTGGGGCGCGGTGCTGGGGCGAACAGAAGGCGTAGACATGGGCGCCGACCTCACATGTGATCCACTGCCTTGGGCAGTTGATAGAAGGTGGGGTGACGGTAGACCTTGTCTTCCATCGGGTCGAAGTACATGTCCTTGTCGCTGGGGTCGCTGGCCACGATCTGGTCCGAGCGCACGGCCCACACACTGGTGCCCTCTTGGCGGCGGGTGTAGACGTCGCGGGCCATTTGCAGGGCCATCTTGGCGTCAGGGGCGTGCAGGCTGCCGCAGTGCTTGTGGTCCAGGCCGGCCTTGCTGCGCACAAAGATTTCCCACAGGGGCCATTCGTTTTGAGTGCTATTGCTCATGGTGTTGTCCTTTTCTCTTGGGCCCAGCCTCAGGCCGCTTGGGCGGTGGGTTCTTGTTTGCGGGCGTGGGCCAAGGCCGCCTCACGCACCCAGGCGCCCTCTTCCCAGGCGCGCACACGCTTGTTCAAACGCTCGCGGTTGCAAGGGCCCTCGCCGCCCACCACGCGCCAGAACTCCGCCCAGTCGATGGCGCCAAAGTCCCAGTGGCCGCGGGCCTCGTTCCATTTCAGGTCCGGGTCCGGCAAGGTCACACCCAAGACTTGGGCTTGCTGCACGGTGGCGTCGATGAACTTCTGGCGCAGGTCGTCATTGGAGATGCGCTTGATGCCCCAGCGCATGCTTTGCGCGGTGTGGGTGCTCTCGGCATCGGGCGGGCCGAACATCATCAAGCAGGGCCACCACCAGCGGTTCACCGCGTCTTGCACCATGGCTTTTTGGGCCTCGGTGCCCTTCTCCATCATCACCAAGAGGCTGTCATAGCCTTGGCGTTGGTGGAAGCTCTCTTCGCGGCAGATGCGGATCATGGCCCGGGCGTATGGCGCGTAAGAGCAGCGGCAGATGGGCACCTGGTTCATGATGGCCGCGCCATCCACCAGCCAGCCAATGGTGCCGATGTCGGCCCAGTTCAGCGTGGGGTAGTTGAAGATGGAGCTGTACTTGGCCTTGCCGGTGTGCAGGGCGTCCAGCATCTGGTCGCGGCTCTGGCCCAAGGTTTCGGCGGCGGCGTAGAGGTAGAGGCCGTGGCCGCCTTCGTCTTGGATCTTGGCCAGCAAAATGGCCTTGCGCTTGAGCGTAGGCGCCCGCGTGACCCAGTTGCCCTCGGGCAGCATGCCCACGATCTCGCTGTGCGCGTGCTGGCTGATCTGGCGCAGCAAGGTCTTGCGATAGTGCTCCGGCATCCAGTCTTTGGCTTCGATGAAGTCGCCGGCGTCAATGCGCTCATCAAAGCGCTCTTGACGTTGCATCTCTTCGGCCGAACGCACGGGCTTGTTGCCGTCGCTGGCCTCTTTACCCATGGTGTCCATGGCTTGCGTGTACATAGGTCTCTCCCTTTCGTGGAAAGTCGCAGGGGTCCGGAATTAATTTACCGACCGGTCGGTTAATGTAATTCCAGGCCTTGCGTTGACGCAAGTCAAACACCGCTCGGGGAAACCCTAGTGGGGAGGAAAACCATGGCTGACACCCACCCACAGCCCCTTCGCATCCGCCTGAGGGACGAAAAAAGCCCCGTCCTCGCGGGGCTTTCAGAGGGGGCATTTGCCAGGTTCAGTGCCAAAGGGCTTTCGTCGTTGAAGCCTGAGGCAGCCCATCCCGCCAGCCACTCACCATGCTTTGAGCACGCACCACCACGGAAGGCTTGGCCAAGGCCAGACGGTTCTGAGCGGCCTTGGTGCTGTTGGCGGCCACTTGAGGGCGCACCACCTCACACACCCGGGTGCCAGCCGCGCCGCCAGGCTCGCCAAACGCCAGCACAGTGCAAGACACCGTGCCCTCTTGCACCGCGTAAGCCCACTGCGTGCCAGAACCAAAGCGCACCACCGCCTTGCCGCCGACCACGCATTGCCCGCCCTCCGCGCCACAAGAGGTGCGCGCCACGGGGGTGGTCGGATCGGCGGGGTTCAGGCCGCGGTCCACTTCTTCGGTGTCCAGAATGCCGTCTTGGTCGCGGTCCAGCCCCAAGCGGTACTCAGTGCCCTTGGCCACCAGAGTGAAGGTGATGGGAAGCCCCCCTGCGGCGTAGTCCTTCAGGCCTTGCAGCGAGATCACCTCGCCCAAACGGTCGGCTTGGAAGCTGCCATCGCTGCGCATCACCACACCGCGCGATGCACTGCCGACCATGGCTTTGGCGACCAAGGCCACATGCGCATTACCCTTGGCGATGCTGACCATCTGGTCGAGCAAGGCGCTGTCGGCCATGGGCAGGCTGCCCATGAGCGTCACTTGCCGCCCGACGCCCGCGTGCATGTCCTGCCTCTTCTCGCCACCGACCAGCGGGCCTTCAGGGCCTTCCAGGCTCATCAACTCAGCCAGCATGTCGTTCTGGGACTCAGCCGTGTTGGTGCGGGCGGCGCGGTCCACAGAGTCAGAGCCATCATGGAAGAAGCCTGTGCCGACCCATGAGCCGCCGGCATTCTTGGGCCAATAGCCCAAGCGCTTGTAAAAGCCCGCCAGAGAGGGCGCGACAAAGGACTGGCCCAACTCCAGGTTGGCCGCATCATTGCGCGAGCCACTGCGCAGGTGGCACTGCAGGCAGTTGTTGTTGCGGCTGTTCGTGCCGCGCAGTGCGTTCATCGACGCGCTTGTCACCGTGCGGCTGTCTGCGGCCGGCAGCGTCACGGTGCTGGGCCGCGTGTTGTTCAGCGCGCGATAGGGGTTGGGCGGCAAATGGAGCGTGTCCAAAAAAGCTTTGAACTTGGCCATGCCGGCCGCACTCGGGGCGGTGTCTAGGCCTTGCAGATTGACGAAGGTGCCGGAGAACGAGGCCAGGTCCGTCTTGTCGCCGCGCCAATGCAAGTTGCCGTGGCGGCCAATGTCTTGCAGGGTTTGGGTCAGCATCGGGCCCTTCATGGGCGTGACATTGACCATCTTGCCGCTGAACGCGCCGGTGAAGTTGTCGGCATCGCGCACCGCCGTGAAGCTGCCGCGCGGGTCGCCCAGGTCCCAGGCCAAGCGGTCGGTCTTACCGTCCACATGGCAGGAGGCACAAGAGGTGTGGCCGGTGCCCGAGCCCAACATCGTGTCGTACAAGAACGGACGCCCGGCCTTGATGACGGCCGGGGTGGGGTCGTGATAGGCCATGGTCTTGAGGACCTGGCGGGCGTTCAGATCCAGCACCGACACAGAACCACTGAACTTGTTGACCACATAGCCCACGCCCGCAGCGTCATTCAAGGCAATGCCCGTGGGCCCCTGCCCCACCGGAATGTGGCCCACGCGGTTGCCGCTGCTGTCCATGACCACCACATTGTTGGAGCCCATGCCGGTGATGAAGGCCTGGCTGCCGTCTTGGCGCCAGGCCATGCCGCGCGGGTCGCCAATGGACTGCGCCTTGAGCGCCGGGGCGACGCTGGCGCTGCGGTAGTCGAGGTGCGGGTTCAAGTCCGCGAACACCGGCGTGCCGCCCGGGTAAAAACCAGTGACCATCACCTTGATGAAGCGGCCGCGCAGATTGGGCTCATAGCGCACCTCGTTCAGCGCGTCGGTGCCCACCACCGTCACCATGCCACTGGGCGGGTGGATGGCCATGGCCATATTGATGTTCATCAGCCGCTGCTGGTAGCTCACTGCCAGCGAGCTGGTGTCGATCACGGCCACATCGTTGTCCGCCAAGTTCCAGCCGGCCACCCGGCCGCTGGCACTGGCCAAACCGCCGCTGACGAAGCTGGACCAATCGCGCTGGTTGTCGTCCAGCCAGGTGCCACTGGCGGACTTGCGCACAATCAGGCTCACCGGCACGGCGTTCGACGGGCTGGACAGCGGCGGGTTGAAGGCATTGCCCGCATTGGGGGGCGGGTTCTGGCCTTGGTAAGGGCCTTCGGTGCGCGACACCACATTGATGCTGTCGCCACTGCGGCCATTCAACACCGTCGTGCCATTGCCCGACTCAAAGATGGCCGCGTAGACCTTGGTGCCATCTGAGCTCACCGCCATCGCGCGCGGCTCTTCACCGGCAATCGCCACGCGCTGTGGCGCAGCAGCCAGGTTGTTCAGGTCAAACACCTCCACCACATTGGCATCCGCACACGACACAAAGGCCCGGCTGCCGGCAAACACCACGTCAGCAGGCTCGTTGCTGGTCTTCAGGGTGCGCACCACCGACAAGCCATACACATCGATGATGCTGATGCTGTCTGACAGTTGATTCACCACCCAGGCTTCCCCGGTGCCACGCAGGCGTACTGACACCGGCTCCAAGCCCACCGGAATGGCAGCCAGATGGCGCGGGTTGCGGGGGTCGCTGCTGTCGTAGACCTCGACGGTGTGGGCTGCCGTGTTGGCCACCAAAAGGCGCTTCATGTCGCTGGCCACATCCAATGGGTGGACATGGGCGGTTTCGAGGTTCACCGTTCCCTCGGTGGGACGGGTGTCCGACTGGCTGGCCAACGGCCAGACCACCGCGGCAACGGCCACCACCGCAAAGCCCAATGCTTGAGGCCAGCCCATGAGACGTGAGGTGAGCGACTTGATCATGGTTTTCTCGTTCTCTGCAAATTGCGGGGCTCAGGATTGGGCGGCACCGGCCAGGGTCGATCGGCCACCGACGGGAACCTGCCAGGTGTGGTATCGCGCGCCTGGCGTTTGTTGAGCGCGGGCGCGGATGTGCTGCCCATCGGCCAGGATTTGCGCCACATCCAACACAGCGCGCCGCTCAATCGGCAGGAGCCAGTTGACCTCTCCGCCATGCTCCAGCACCTTGATCGGCGCGTGCACAGCAAAACCTTGGGTTCGGGCCCAGCGGCCCAATGCCTGTGCGGCTGGCAAATCGACGGTTTGGACCGTGTGCAACGACACCTGGGGTTGATTCAAGCGCAACCCGTGGGCCGAGAGCGCCGCGAGCGACGCCGACACAAAGCCATGGCTTAACACGTCGTCCCGAGCCAAACCTTGTGCATCGGCGGCCTGAGCGGTAGTGCTGGAAGGCTGGGTCGAAGGGGCCGAAGCGCTCTTCAATGCTTGCCCAACGGGCGGCGGATGCCACAGGCCTGGCGTTGAGGCCGCAGCGGGCGCTGTCTGCGCCGCATGGGGGTTGCCCCAGAGGGGCGAATCAGGCGGAGTAGGCTGTGTCAGCGCCCACCAAGCGCTGGCGGCAGCCACAGCCAGAATGGCCAAGCTGACCCAAGCCAGAACATATCGATTGACGCTGTTGCCCACATCACACCCCGGGCGCCACGGCGGCACCTGCAAGGCGCAAGTGTATCAATTTGTATGAATTACGACACCGTTACGGGCGCTTTTCTGTGCAGGAGTGGGGCTAAAACGCCCCAAACTGCGGCCCAAGACTCCCCGCTCAGGCGCAGATCTTTCAAACCGTCTCTGCGGTGTGGCGCTCGGCAGCGCTTGATGCAGGGGTTTGACCCGCACACACATCGGCCTGATCGCAGCTGGCACACAGCGCCTCGGCTTGAGCCGGCGTCAGAGGCTCCGTCAGGTCCGCACAAGGCGCATCCACGGACTCTTCCGCGGCATTGCGCACCACCGAGCAGCCCATGAAGCCGCCGCCAGCCAGACCCACGATATAGGCTGACTTGGCCACCGGCACCATGGTGTTGGCATCCAATTGACGGTAATCGACCCAGCCTTCACGCTCTGGCGTGCTCAAGATGGCAAAGGCCTTTTGCAAGAAGTCTTCCACCATGTCGATGGAGCCATTGGGGAACTCGTAGATGTTGCGACCCACCCATTGCGGCTTCACGCCATAGGCCAGGCACACGCCTTCATCGTCCCAGGCAAAGATGTACATGCCGCGGTCATGCCACGGGCCATGCTCTTCATTGAACTCATCGGCAGCGTTCTCCCAGCCCACAGCAGCCACCAAATCCCGGGCATGAAGCACCATGGCCTTGGCTTCATCGGCGCCGCCCTGGCGCAGCCTGACGGCCTTGACAGACTTGCTGAGGCTGCTCGCCTGACCCAACAAGGACGCAGCGGCAACCTCGCACCGCGCGACCGCAGCAGCACCTTCCTGCGTCAGGCCTTGCAGGGACAAAATCTCTGCCGAAACCTCTTCCAAACCCGCGCTCTGCTCGGCGCTGGCGTTGGTGATGAGTCGCAGCCGCCCCAAGGCCTGCTCCAGCCCGGTCTGCAATCCGATGAGGGAGCCCCCCACCGTTTGAACGTGGGTGGAGGTGACGTCCACCTGGCTGTTGGTGGTGTCAATCAGATCCCGCACCTCGGCGGCTGCCGCCACGCAGCGTTGCGCGAGCTGGCGGATCTCGGCAGCCACCACCGCAAAGCCTCGGCCACTCTCCCCGCTTTTGGCGGCTTCCACCGAGGCATTCAGGGCGACAAGATTGGTCTCAAAGGCAATGTCGTCAATCACGCCGTTGATCTCGGCGACTCGCTTGGCACTGGCCTGCAGGCAATCGATGGACTGGACTGCCGTCATCATGGCCATATTGCCGGCCGTCGCCTGCTCATGCAACGACTCCGTCAGCTCTGTGATCTGTTGAATCCCGTCCGCTGTGGTGGTCACTTGGCCCACCAAGTGCTCCATGACCTCGACCGATTGACGCAGGCTGTGGGCCTGGGCGTCGGTACGGCGCGCCAATGCAACCCCCTCCGATGCCACAGTCTGGCCGGCTTCGCCCAGCCGCGTCGCGCTGGTGCGGATGTCGGCCACCAGGGCAGACATATTGCGGCAGAGCAACTCCACCAGTTGACCCATGTGCGCCACCTCATCGCGCCCCCGAATCTCAACCGGGATAGAGAGGTTGCCCCGGGAGGCCAGCTCCAGGTCCTTGACCAAGGCCTTGGTGGAGCCCACGAAGCTGCGGAAGAACACCCAGGCAATGGTGCTTGAGAGCAGTACCGCCAGGACGACCAGCAGCGTGGAGACCAGTTGCATAAAGCCTTCTTGCTGGACACGGGCCTCCAGCAGGCCGCGCAACTCACGCAGCAACTCTGCATGCAAAAGCTCTACGGCGTGAAGCGCACGACCGCCAGCCGCCGCGACCTCTTTGGGGTCTGCCGCATGGGTCTCGCCCGAGACCGCAGCGCGGGCGAGTTGCGCCGACTCATCCACCTGACGATAGCTGTCGGGCCACTGTCCGGGCAGCTCGCCGCCGCTGCGCCTGAGCGCCTCTAAGCGACCACGCACATGGAGCAGATGCTCGCGGGTGTGTTGAAGCAAGGCGAGAGCCCGTTCACGGTCGGCGGGGCTGGCTTCGGTGGTGCTCAGCACGCCCAGCGTGGCCGCTGTGGAGCGACCCGAGGACTCCAGCAGCACAAGCAGTCTCTCCACCAGCATGTCCATCAAAAAGTAAGACTGCGCATCTGGGTCAAACAGCAAACCCGCCCGCTCCGCCACCCTCAAATTGAAGTCTTTGAGGCTTGCTGCAGCTCTGCTGTGAGAGGCCTCAAACTGCTGCCTCGCCATGGACTGCGGATCCTGCGTCAGGCGGGCGACCGGCTGCAAGGCCAAGTCCACCTCTTTGCTGAGATCAGCCAGCTCACCATTCGCCACGGCGGCCCGCAGCGCCTGCGCGCTCTGGGTCAGCGCCTTGGCGTGCACGTCCACGGCCACCGGTGCCGCAGCGTTGGGATCACGCGCGGCTGCGGCCGCCACCGCCCCACGCAGGCGCTCGACATGAGTGGCGACATCAGCCACCCGCTCCACCACGGCCAGCCCCTGCAACTCCTTGCGAGAAAACTCAATCAGGCGCTGATGTTGTTGCCACTCAAGGACCAACAGCAACAGCAGCGGCAGCACCATGGCCACCACCAAGGCGCCAACCTTGTGAGAGAGCGGACGATTCCGCATCCCCTCAAAGGCATATCTCAGGACGGCTTTAATCAATGGCATGACGGGAACCGCAAGGCTTAGGTGAAGACGAAGTGTTGGATGGAGCGCTTGAGGTTGTCGCCGTGGTTGCGCAAGTCTGCGGAGGCATGCGCGAGTTGCTCGACCATGCGCGCATTGCCATCTGCGGATCCTTCAACATCTCGGGTGATCCCCACCACCTCTTGCGACTGATCACGACCTGTACGAGTCAGGCTGACGATGTCGCTGACGATGGAGCTGACCTCGCTGATGCGCTCGTCGGTGCCGCGCACAGAGGCATCAACCCGATCGCTCAGCAGGGCCCCTTGCTCAATTTCATTGATCGAGGCATTCACGATGTCGTGAATTTTGCGGGCCGCATCTTCGCTGCGCCGCGCCAGATCGCGCACTTCGGCGGCCACCACCGCAAAGCCCTTGCCGGCGGCGCCCGCACGGGCGGCCTCGACCGAAGCATTCAAGGACAACAAGCGGGTCTGATGTGCCACCACTTCCACCAAGGTGATGACGCGGGCAATGTCACGGCTGTTCTGGCGCAGGCCCGTCATGCACTCTTGCAGCTCGCCCATGGCAATCCTGCTGCGTCGAGCGTCCGAGCGCACATCTCGCATGTGCTCAGCGATGCGCTCCACCTCCACATCACAGCGGTTCATGGCGTCCATGAACACCCTGGCACGTTCGCCGACATCACCAATGGCTTGACGGATTTCGGCGGTGCGTCCGGTGAGCCCTGCATTCCCGTTGGCCACCTCACGCGAGGCATGGGAGACAGCAGCCACGCCTTGAGTGACGGCCTCGAACAAGGTATTCATGCGCCTCACGGATGCGGCCAGCGAGGTCATCGCCTCGCCCACCTCGTCGGTGCCACGCGCTTCGGGGCGCTCGCTCAGATCGCCTTCAGCCACCGCCGCGACACGGCTGCACAGCTCTTTCAGGCCGCCGCCCACGACCTTGTTCATGCAGACCATCAGATACATGGCCAGCGTCAAACCCAACAGGACAGTGCCAAGGCCGATCTTCATCTCCTGCTCTAGCTGGGCACTCAGCAGCGCGATGCGCGCTTGGCTCTGGCCACCGACGCCGTGCAGAAGGCCCTCCGCCAACTTCATGGCGGCTTCTGTCTTCACGCGGAAGGCCGCCGCATCAACGCCCGCCGCCACCTGCAGGTCCGCTGCAGTGTCTTGTTGGATGCCGGCCTTGACGATGGCATTGATCATGGATCGGACGGCACCGAGACTGTCGTACAGGGTCTGCACCTGGTCACGCCCGACCAAGCCCGCTGCAACCGCCATCTCTGCATCCCTTTCAAGCTGGCCAGTCTCGAGGTCCAGCATGGCAGAGAGTTGCAGCAAGCGGTGAACATTGCTCAGGGTCTTGGGCTTGCTCTGAAAGACTTGTGTCGAGGCCCCGATACTCAGATGCAGGTGTCTGATCAAGGACGGCAAGGTCTCCAGGCCGGCATGCAACAAGGCGGTCAGCTCGGGGTCGCCCAGCGAGTCGAAATCTGCTTGCCGCAGCATGCGCATGCGCAGGGCTTCGAGCCGCTTCATGTAGATGTCCATGGCGCGATGCGCTAAGGGGTTGTAGCCGCCCGGCTTGGCACTTGCCGCCAAGAGCTTCAGGGCGGCAACCCGCTGCTCGCCCAACAGGGTGATCTGCCCGCCCAAGCCCTGCTCAATGGTGCCTTGGGCCTGGATCTGCGATTGCAGCGTCTCAAAGATGCGTTGTTCCGCGGCCAAGAGTTGAGTGAATGACTCGGACTGATCGTCCATCACCGCGCGCTTGAAGGCAACGCGCTCCAAGTCCTGCGCCGCGTCTTGGGCTTGATGCAAGGACACGACCAAGCTCAGCCCGTTTTGCGCTCGGGCGATGTCGTGGGCTTGGTGCAAGTGTGCGACCCAGTCGTGATAGAGCATGACGGCCAAGGGCATGACCAGGGTCAGCACGATCAAGAGCGACTTGGCTCTGAATCTCAGCCCCTGCATCAAGCGCACGCCAGGCGTCCAAACGCCGTGGTATCGAACACGGCCAAGGGTTTGCCGCAGGGCAGCCACTCTCGCGTTGCCACGCAGGAATTCGCGGAATCTTTGGGCCCATATCCTGAACATCAGGTCGCTCTCGGTAATAGGACACACCGCTCCACCACAGGAACGGATTCAGGCAGATCCTAGGGGGGTACTCCCCTGAGCGATGCGCGAAGAACACCTTGAATTCCGGCCTGATCCGAAGACTGAGCCCGAAGCGCTCGCTACAGACTCTCGGCTTGCATCCGAAATACCCGGAGCGGATTACTCCCAACCTCTTTCGAATGGTCCATCCCATGAACATTCTCAGAAGCATCAAGCTTTGGCAAAAATTCGGTGTGCTGGGCGCACTGGGTGCGATTGCCTGTGCCATTCCCACGGCGCATATCCTGAAGGAGCAGCACGGTCAGCAGGCCTCTGCCGAGGCCGAAGACCTGGGCTTGGACCCCTTGAGAACCGCTTTTGTGCTGCAGCGTCATTTGCAGGCTCACCGCGGCCATACCTCCTTGGCGTTGGCCGGCCAAGCGGATGCAGACACTGAACGCAAGGCCTTGGCCCAAAAGGCCAACGAAGCCCTGGCCAGCCTGGAAGGCCAAGCCAAAGAGCGGGATTACGCCAAGACACTCACCGCCATTGCGGACACCCGAACCGCCTGGGGCAAGCTGATCGCCGCCGCAGACTCAAAAGGACATTCCGCGCAGGAGAGCCTGGAGGCTCACGCCGAAGTGCTGGGCAAGCTGTTGTTGGTGATGGAACGTGTAGCGGATGAGTCTGGCCTGATTCTGGACCCCAAGCCTGAGACCTACTACGCGATCACGGCGTTCACCAGCCTACTGCCGCGTGCCAGCGAAGGGGCTGCGCAAATCCGCGTCAGAGGCAGCCAAGTGCTTGCTTCGGGCCAAGCGCCGACGGGCTCCGAGAAGGCTGAAATGCTGGCGCAGCTCAGAGCCGTGCAGCAAGAGCGCGATCGATCCATCAGCCAACTGCAAAAGGCCGCTGCGGCCGACTCGGGCATGCAGGACGCACTGGCGGCGGCCCAGAAGACGGCCGTGGCGCAATCGGACCAATTCTTTGCGCTGGTCGCTCAGCAATTCAGTGAGTCTGGCCCCCGGATGTCCTCGGGTGATTTCTATCGCGCCGCTGCAGCCAGCAACGACAGCATGCTCAAGCTGACGGAGGTCGCCATTGAGGCGGTTGAGACTCAGTTGCATGACCGAATCTCCGACTTAGAGCGCCAACGGCTCATGATTGTCGTCGGCCTGACCGTGCTGGCTCTGGGCTTCTTGGCGACGGCCTTGGCCATCATCCGCTCTGTGACTCGCCCCTTGAACATGGCCATCGCAGCCGCCGATGCCGTGGCGTCGGGAGACTTGGGGCACGTGATCAGCGATAAGGGCAGCGACGAGGCGGGTCAATTGCTCAAGCGCTTCGGACAGATGCAACAGATGCTCAAGGAGCGCAACGAACGTGAGAGTGCTGCAGCCGCCGAGAACTCACGCGTCAAGCAGGCCTTGGACTCTTGCACCACGAACGTGATGATCGCCGACGCGGACTCGAACATCATCTACATGAACCAGTCGGTCACCGACATGCTCGGCCAAAACGAGATGGAACTGCGCAAGGCCCTGCCCGGCTTCGAGGTGCGCAAGGTCATTGGCCAGAGCTTTGACAATTTCCACCGCAACCCGGCGCATCAGCGCAGCCTGCTGAGCAACCTCAAGAACACCCACAAGGTGCAGATCAAGGTGGCCAATCTGCACTTCGCGCTGATCGCTAACCCGATTTTCGATGATCAAGGCCTGCGCATCGGCACGGTCGTGGAGTGGAAAGACCGCACCGCAGAAGTGGCTGCTGAGGCAGAGATTTCCGGCATGGTCAAGGGGGCCACCGAGGGCGACTTCGCCACCCGGCTGAGTGTGGAAGGTAAAGAGCCTTTCTTTGCCACCTTGGGTCGCTCCTTCAATGACTTGATGGACACGGTCAGCAAGACGATTGTGGAAGTGCGCTCGGCTGCAGACCAGCTGACCTCGGCCTCTTCGCAAGTCTCGTCGACCTCCCAGTCGCTGTCGCAGTCGGCCTCTGAGCAGGCCGCCAGCCTGGAAGAAACCACGGCCTCGCTGCAAGAGATGGCGTCTTCAGTCAAGCAGAACTCCGAGAACGCCTCGGTCACCGACAGCATGGCCTCCAAGGCCGCCAAGGAAGCCGAAGAAGGCGGCGACGCTGTGGCCCGCACCGCCGAGGCCATGAAGTCCATCGCCACCAAGATCTCCATCATTGATGACATTGCCTACCAAACCAACCTGCTAGCCCTGAACGCCGCCATTGAAGCGGCCCGCGCAGGCGAGCACGGCAAGGGCTTTGCCGTGGTGGCGGCCGAAGTGCGCAAGCTGGCCGAGCGCAGCCAAGTGGCGGCTCAGGAGATTGGCGAGCTGGCCAGCACCTCGGTCAATCTGGCGGAGAAGGCTGGCAATCTGCTGAGCAATATGGTGCCGTCGATCAACAAGACATCGGACTTGGTGCAAGAGATCTCTGCGGCGTCGAGCGAACAGGCCAGCGGTGTGTCGCAGATCACCTCGGCCATGGACCATCTGAACACCGCCACCCAGCAGAACGCTTCCGCTGCAGAGCAGCTCTCGGCCACCGCCGAAGAGCTGTCAGCCCAAGCCAGCCAGTTGCAGGAACTGATGGCCTTCTTCCAGGTGGCCGAGGATGGCGCCGCACACCGCCCCGGCAGCCGCTCGACGCCCAAGGCAGCGCCGGTGCGGGCCGCTGCCAAATCGCGCACCGCAAGGTCTCTGCCCACCGCGGCCGACGAATCGGTGGACGAAGATGCCTTCGCCCCGTTCTAAGCCGCTGACACCCTGCACGAGGGCGCTGGCCGTGAGTCAATGCACAAAGAGTGCCTTGATTGGCCGCTTGATCGGACGAACACGGTGGACGGCAACGCTACACACTGGCCCTGAACGTCCGAATACACCACAGGGCCCCTCCATCGGCCCTGGCATGCGCCACGCGTGTGGGCACTGAGTCACCAAGGAAATCCGAGTCGGAGCACCCGCTAATGGTTCAATTTTCACCTGCTCCCAAGCCTTCTGACGCCGAGTCAACGCTGCGCATTCACAGCATGCGCGTTCTGGCGTTCGGTGCCCTGGGGGTCATGGCTGTGGCCGTGGGGAGTGCTGTTCACTCCTTGGGCAACGGCTATACCCTTGCCGCATCCCTGGTCATGGGTGGGGCTGGTGTCGGCTTGGCCTGGCGCGTGCTGAACCAGCGCCAAGCAGCCGAGGCCGCAGCGCAAGCGGACGACCCCAAGGCCCCGGTGAGCGCCGCGGCCACCCCCGCCAACAACCTGGCCCGCCAAATCGTGCCCATCTGGCGCCGCAATGTGGACACCGCTCGCCTGCATGCCGAGCAAAGCATGACGGCCTTGCTGGAGAGCTTTGGCTCGGTGTCTGCCGAGCTGGATCAGGCCTTGAGCGTCAGCGGCAGTGACCTGTCCATGGACTCGCAATCGCTGGATACCTTGCTGCAGCGCCACGGCCCGGACGTAGAGCGTCTGTTGCAAAGCACGCGCCAAATCGCCTTGGTCAAGAACACCATGATGGCCGGCGTCACCGAGCTGGCCACCAGCCTGGACGAGATGCTGAGGCTGAGCAAAGAGATTCAAATCATCAGCCGGGCCACCCGGCTCTTGGCCTTGAACGCCTCGGTCGAGGCGGCTCGAGCCTCGGGCGCAGGTGCGTCGGCCTCGGGCTTTGCAGTGGTTGCCCAAGAGGTGCGCAACCTAGCAAATCAGTCTCGACAGGCCGGAGCTGCCCTGGGCAAGCACCTGGCAGACATGCAAGAGCGCGTGCGCTTGATCCGCCAGCAAGGCTCCCACCTCAACACGTCCGACGACGAGTTGGTGCTGCAGGCCGAACAGAACGCTCGCCATTTGGTGGGCGGCCTGCTGGCCAGTATTTCTGATGTCTCCCGCGCCCAGCGCACCTTGCGCGAAGCCGGTACCCAGGTGCAATCCGAGATGGAGCGCATCCTCGTCAGCCTGCAGTCCCAGGACCGCATGAGCCAGATGCTGGTCTCCGTCACCGACGACATGACGCGCTTGCAAGACTGGTTGGAAGGCGGTGAGGACGAAGCGGCCAGCTCCATCCCTCGTTGGCTGGACCGCTTGGAGGCCAGCTACACCATGGAAGACCTGCGCTCCTCCCATCACGAGACCGCCCAAGTCAACAAGGCCTCTTCGGTGGAGTTCTTCTGACATGAGAGCCCGCACGCCCTGGCAACACCCACCGGCAGGACCACCATGAAGCGCCCACATGAGGGCGTCAGGCGCCCACCCTACCCGACCGATTTCAGGATGAATTACTTTTTCTCAGGAGAGATGCAATGAGCAAGACCATCATGGTGGTGGACGATTCCGGTAGCTTTAGAACAGTGGTGAAGCTGGCTTTGCAGAAGGCCGGCTACACCGTGGTTGAGGCTTGCGATGGCAAAGATGCTGTGGGCAAACTCAATGGCCAAAAGCTGAACCTGATCGTCTGCGACGTGAACATGCCGCAAATGGATGGTCTGACCTTCTTGCGCCATCTCAAGACCACCACGGCGTACAAGTTCACGCCCGTCATCATGCTGACCACCGAGTCCCAAGAGGCCAAGAAGGCCGAGGGCAAGGCGGCTGGTGCGCGCGCGTGGATCACCAAGCCCTTCCAGCCCTCACAGCTCGTCGATGCGGTGAACCGCCTCTGCGTCTGACCTCGCGAGCACAGCGCCATGAGCACCGTCACGCTGCAGGGTGAACTGAGCATCGGCTACGCCGCGCAACAGCGCGAGCAATTGCTGGCGGCTTGGCCCACAAGTGAGTCCGACTGCACGTTGGATTTGTCCGCCATTGAGGCCTGCGACAGCAGTGGCGTGCAACTGCTGATTGCGGCTCAAAAGTCCGCCGCCCAGCGCGGCGGTCAATGTGTGATCTCCGCCGCCTCAGACGCGGTTCGCCAAGCCTTGCAGAGCTACGGCATGACGAGCCTGCTGGACGGCGCAAGCCAGGAGCGTGCCTCATGATGCATGACGACGAAGAGATATTGGCCGTTGCCCGGGCAGGCTTCCTGGACGAGGCCTCGGACATGCTGCGGCAGTTCGAGCAGGCTCTGCTGATCATGGAGGAAGACCCCACCGACGCAGAGAATCTCAACGCAGCGTTTCGGGCTGCACACACGATCAAGGGCACCGCCGGGCTGTTTGGCTTTGACGCTGTTGTTCACTTCACGCATGAGGCGGAGACGCTGCTGGAGTGTCTGCGCTCTGGCCAACTGGCCGTCAATGAACATTTGACCGCCCTGCTGCTCCGCAGCCGCGACCAGATGGAGGCACTGCTGGAGGAAGTCCGCAGTGGCGAGAGCGACCCTGAAGTGGCCGCGGTGAGTCACTCTTTGGGGGCTGAGCTGCGAGCCGCCATGACGGCCACTTCCGCGCCTGCGGCCCCAAGCGCTCCGAGTGCCGCCCCCTCCGAGGCCGCGGAGGTGACCACGGCAGCTCAAGGACCGGGCTATTGGCACATCTCCCTGCGATTCGGGCTGGACGCGCTGCGCAACGGCCTCGACCCACTGGCCTTCATTCGCTATCTGGACTCTTTGGGTGCGGTCAAGCACATGCACTTGGTCCAAGCGCTGATCCCCCCCTTGGAGGGCATGGATCCAGAGAACTGCTACGTTGGTGTTGAGGTGGCCTTCGAGAGCAGCGCCTCTCAGCAAGCGATTGAACAGGTTTTTGACTTCTGCCATGACGACTGCGATGTGGCCGTCTTGGCGCCCAATGCTGACGCCGCGAGCCGCCAAGCCCTGCTAGAGCGCCGCGCGGAAGACAGCGAAGCCCGCGAGGCTTTGTCTAGCTTGTGGGACCGCATGGGTTTGGTTGCGCCGGCCGAAGCTGACCTGTTGCCTGAGCCCGAGCTGACGCCCGCACCTGCGCCCACCCCCATCGCTGCGGCGGCCGCCCCCGAGCCTGTGAGCGAAGCAGCACCTGCGGCGCACATCGCCGCTGCCGCGCCCTCTGCCAAAGCTGCGCCCAAAGAGCGCAAGAGCGAAGAGTCACGCTTCATTCGCGTCAGGGCCGACAAGCTCGACCGGCTGATCGACCTGATTGGTGAGTTGGTCATTGCCAGCTCGGGTGCGCAACTGGTGGCGCACACCGAGCAGTCTCCGTCCTTCATGGAGGCGGCCCAACGCATCAGCGATATCGTCGAAGAGGCCCGTGATGGTGCCCTGGGCTTGCGCATGGTGCCCATCGGAGACACTTTCGCCCGCTTCCACCGCGTCGTCAGAGACCTCAGCAAGCAGCTGGGCAAGGACATCGAATTGGTGATCACCGGCGGTGATACCGAGCTGGACAAGTCCATGGTCGAGACGATTGCCGACCCACTGATGCACCTGGTGCGCAACAGCCTGGACCACGGCATTGAACCGACAGAGCAGCGCATTGCGGTGGGCAAGTCAGCCCAGGGACGCTTGGCCTTCAATGCCTACCATGAGTCCGGCTCCATCGTGATCGAAGTCAGCGACGATGGCAAAGGGCTCGACCGTGACCGGATCTTGAAGAAGGCCATCGAACGCAATCTGATCCCGCATGACGCCGTGCTGGACGACGAAGCCATCTATCAGCTGATTTTCCTGCCTGGCTTCTCAACGGCAGAGGCCGTCACCAACGTCTCCGGACGTGGCGTCGGCATGGATGTAGTCAAGCGCAACATCGAATCGCTGCGGGGCCACATCCGCGTGGCCAGCCAGCCGGGACGGGGCGCAACGATGCAGATTCGTCTGCCGCTGACCCTGGCCATGATTGATGGCTTCCTGACGATGGTGGGCGATGTCCACTATGTCTTGCCCTTGTCGGTGGTGTCCGAGTGCATCGACGTGCCGCAGGAATGCTTGGCAGACCCTGATCGCGTGTGCGGGACATTCGACCTGCGTGGCGAAGTCTTGCCCTACCTGGACTTGGCGCGCTTCTATGGCGTGGAGCCTGGCCTGGCCCGCCGGCGCAGCCTGATTGTGGTGCGCGACGGTACGGTCCGCATCGGCCTGGTGGTCGACCGGCTCTTGGGCGAACACCAGACCGTCATCAAGCCGCTCGCCGGGATCTTCCGTCACATCAAGGCTTTGGCGGGAAGCACGATTCTGGGATCCGGCGCTGTGGCACTGGTGTTGGACATGCAAGGGGTGGTGCAAGCAGCCACTCGTCAAGACACGCGCCTAGCCCCTGGTCTAGGTCTCTATTCACAGCGCATTGGGTCCGACGACAAAGTCGCCGCCTGATCTTTCCCGTCAGTCTCTGGAGTCAACATGGCAACTCAATTTAACTTTGGCATGGGTCGCAAGCTTCAAGCCGTTGGCATCACCATCGCTGTGCTGATGGGCGGATTGGCGGCCTTCTCTTGGAACCGCTTGGACCAGGTGAAGCAGCTCAGCGCTGAAACCAAGAGTGAGCGCGTCCCGTTCTTGCAAGACATTGCGGACATTGAACTCAATGTCACACGCTCCTCACTCCAAGTTCGCCACGCCATGCTGGCTCGCAATGACAAAGAATTGCAGGCCACGCTGGAGGATATTGGCAGCAAGAAAAAGCATATTGATGAGGTGTTGGAGCGCATTGGCAAGCGCTCCACCGAAGCTTCTGAGCGCGAAAAGTTCGCGACCCTGAAAGCCTCGATGGCGTCCTTCTGGACCATTGCCGGTCAAAACGTCAGCTTGATCACCGCGGGTCAGAAGGATGCCGCCGTGGATGCGCTGATCGACAAGACCATTCCCGCACGCAACAAGGTGCTGGTGGCCTTGGCTGACAAGAAAAAGAGCTTGTCCGAAGCCTTGGACAGTGACCTGGCCGAGATCGACAAGCAGGCCGCCCAAATGAGCATGCTCATCACGGCCATGGTGGCCTTCTGCGCCACGGTGACACTGGTGGTCGCCTGGATGACAGCGATTGGCCTGCGCCGCCGTGTGGCGGTCGCGCAGCGTGTGGCGGAGCTGGTGCGGGACGGCGACCTGAGCACTGAGATCAAGGACGAACGCAGCGACGAGTTCTCGCCGCTGATGGCCAGCATGAAGCATATGCAATCGCAGCTTCGTCAGCGCACGGAGAGCACGGCCGCAGCCGCTGCCGAGAACGCACGCGTCAAGCAGGCCTTGGACTCCTGCTCCACGAACGTGATGATCGCCGACGCGGACTCGAACATCATCTACATGAACCAGTCGGTCACCGACATGCTCAGCCAAAACGAGATGGAGCTACGCAAGGCCCTGCCCGGCTTCGAGGTGCGCAAGATCATTGGCCAAAGCTTTGACAACTTCCACCGCAACCCGGCGCATCAGCGCAGCCTGCTGAGCAACCTCAAGAACACTCACAAGGTTCAGATCAAGGTAGCCAATCTGCACTTCTCGCTGATCGCCAACCCGATCTTCGATGAGCATGGTCTGCGCATCGGCACGGTCGTGGAATGGAAGGACCGCACCGGGGAAGTCGCGGCGGAGGCTGAACTCTCCAGCATGGTCAAGGGTGCTGCGGACGGTGACTTCGCCTCCCGCCTGTCCACCGAAGGCAAGGACCCCTTCTTTGCCACCTTGGGTCGACTGTTCAATGAGCTGGTTGAAACCGTCAGCAAGACCATTGTGGAAGTGCGCTCGGCTGCAGACCAGCTGACCTCGGCCTCTTCGCAAGTCTCGTCGACCTCCCAGTCGTTGTCGCAGTCGGCCTCTGAGCAGGCCGCCAGCCTGGAAGAAACCACGGCCTCGCTGCAAGAGATGGCGTCTTCAGTCAAGCAGAACTCCGAGAACGCCTCGGTCACCGACAGCATGGCCTCCAAGGCAGCCAAGGAAGCCGAAGAAGGCGGCGACGCTGTGGCCCGCACCGCCGAGGCCATGAAGTCCATCGCCACCAAGATCTCCATCATTGATGACATTGCCTACCAAACCAACCTGCTGGCCCTGAACGCCGCCATTGAAGCGGCCCGCGCAGGCGAGCACGGCAAGGGCTTTGCCGTGGTGGCGGCCGAAGTGCGCAAGCTGGCCGAGCGCAGCCAAGTGGCGGCTCAGGAGATTGGCGAGCTGGCCAGCACCTCGGTCAATCTGGCGGAGAAGGCTGGCAATCTGCTGAGCAATATGGTGCCGTCGATCAACAAGACATCGGACTTGGTGCAAGAGATCTCTGCGGCGTCGAGCGAACAGGCCAGCGGTGTGTCGCAGATCACCTCGGCCATGGACCATCTGAACACCGCCACCCAGCAGAACGCTTCGGCTGCAGAGCAGCTCTCCGCCACCGCAGAAGAGCTGTCAGCCCAGGCCAACCAGTTGCAAGAACTGATGGCCTTCTTCCAGGTGGCCGAGGATGGCGCCGCGCGGCGTCCTGGCCAGCGATCGGCGGCCAAAGCGGCCCCCACACGGTCGGCCGCCAAGTCTCGCCCCCAGCGAGCCCAGGCTGCGGCTGGTGATGAATCCGTCAACGAAGAGGCCTTCGCGCCCTTCTGAATTTCTCGATGAACGACTGAGGTATCGAAGATCATGCGCACGAATCTGCCCATCACCCAGCGGGAGTACATGCTGCGCGAGGGCTCTGCCATCGTGTCGCGTACCGACCTCAAGGGACGGATCACCTACGTCAACCCCGACTTCATCGAAGCCTCTGGCTTTGTGGAGTCGGAGCTGATTGGCCAACCGCACAATTTGGTCCGTCATCCCGACATGCCAGAGAGTGCGTTTGCCGACATGTGGACCACGCTCAAGGCGGGGCGGCCTTGGACCGGCATGGTCAAAAACCGCCGCAAGGATGGTGACCACTACTGGGTGGTGGCCAACGCAACGCCCGTGACCGAGGGCGACCAGGTGGTGGGCTATATGTCGGTGCGAACCGTACCCACGCGAGCCCAGGTGGAAGCCGCCGAAGCCTTGTACAAGCGCATTCGCGACGGGCAAGCCGGCACTTTGATCATTCGTGAGGGTTCGGCCGTCGATAACGGAGCCGTGGCCAAGCTGTTGGCCATCCCCGCGGCGGTCACTCACCAAGGCTTGGCCCTCAAGTTTGGCCTGCTGGGTGGCGGCCTGGTGGCGACGGCAGCGCTGAGCGCCGCCGCAGCCGCTGGGCAGTCCGTCATTGCGGCCGCAGCTGCTGCGGCCTGTGGGCTCGCCACACTGGGCGCAGGCGCAGCCATGGCTCGCCGCCTGACCAAGACCTTGGGCCAGGCCAAGCGCCATTTCGAAAACTTCGCACAAGCGCGCTTCGACGGCGTGGTGACCGCAGAAGGCCGAGATGAGCTGGCTGACATGATGTTGGCCCTCAAACGCGTCCAGATCCGCTTGGGCTTTGAGTTCTCAGACATCAAACGTCTGGCTGCAGAGTCTGGCCGTGTGCGTCAGGCGCTCGACACCTGCACGACCAACGTGATGATTGCCGACACGGACTCGACCATCATCTACATGAACCAGTCCGTCAAGGACATGCTCAGCCGCAATGAGGCCACGCTGCGCAAGGCCTTGCCGGGCTTTGAGGTCAAGCGCATTCTGGGGTCCAGCTTTGACAACTTCCACCGCAACCCCAGCCATCAGCGCAATCTATTGGGCAATCTGACAGGGGTGCACAAGGTCGAGATCAAAGTCGCAAGTCTCACCTTCCAATTGATTGCCACGCCGATCATTGACCCCAAAGGCCAGCGCCTGGGCACGGTCGTGGAATGGAAAGACCGCACGGCCGAACTGGCGGCAGAGCATGAGCTTTCAGGCATTGCCGAGGGCGCTTCTCAAGGCGACTTCTCCAAGCGTTTGGAGACGGAAGGCAAGGAGCCCTTCTTCGCGACCTTGGGCCGCGTGTTCAACGACTTGGTGGAGACCGTCAGTCGCACGATCGTGGAAGTGCGTGCTGCAGCCAATCAACTGAGCGCAGCATCGGGTCAGGTGTCTTCGACGTCACAGTCGCTCTCCCAATCGGCTTCCGAGCAGGCTGCCAGCGTGGAGCAAACCACCGCATCGCTTCAGCAAATGGCCTCCTCGGTGAACCAGAACGCCGAGAACGCCAGCACCACGGACCGCATGGCGGGCCAGGCGGCCCGAGAGGCGGCTGAAGGTGGACGCGCCGTGAGCAGCACCGTGGATGCGATGAAGTCCATCGCCACGAAGATCAGCATCATCGACGACATCGCCTACCAAACCAATTTGCTGGCCTTGAATGCAGCCATTGAGGCCGCCCGTGCAGGGGAACACGGCAAGGGCTTCGCGGTGGTGGCGGCCGAGGTGCGCAAACTCGCAGAACGCAGCCAGGTTGCCGCTCAAGAGATTGGCCAACTGGCCAGCTCCTCGGTCACCTTGGCCGAAAAGGCCGGCACCCTGCTCGGCGGCATGTTGCCCTCGATCAACAAGACCTCTGAGCTGGTGCAGGAGATTGCCGCAGCCTCTTCGGAGCAATCCGGTGGCGTGGCGCAAATCACCTCGGCCATGAACCATCTCAACACGGCCACTCAGCAAAACGCCTCGGCCTCGGAAGAGCTGTCCGCCACGGCTGAGGAGCTGGCGGCCCAAGCCACGCAACTGCAAGAGCTGATGGCCTTCTTCCGCCTGGCCGACGAAGAGGACGGTGAACTCTCTGCCACGGCAGCGCGTCCACAAGCGGCTTCCGCCAAAAAGTCCAGCCCGAAGCGCCGTGCGTCAGGCCCTGCCACGGCCAATCAGCGTGCCCGTCAGGAGGCGCAGGCTGAGACCGTTGACGAGGCCCACTTTGCTCCGTTTTAACTGAGACCGAACGACCATGCATGCCACCCTAGAACGTGAAGTCGATGCGCCTGCAGAGATGCGGCAGTACTTGCGCTTTGTTTTGGCCGACGCTGTGTTTGCCGTGCCCATTGACTCAGTGCGAGAGATTCTGGAACTCGGCCCCACCACGGCCCTGCCCATGATGCCCAGCTTTGTGCGAGGCGTGATGAACCTGCGCGGCGCGGTGGTGCCCGTCATCGACTTGGCCGCCCGCTACAACCTGCCGCCGACCATACCCGGCCGCCGCACCTGCATCGTGGTGGTTGAGGTGACGCCCAGCGGTGAACATGATGGCTCGCGCCAAGTTCTGGGCCTGCTGGTCGATGCGGTCCATGAGGTGCTGGAGGCGTCCACTGCCGACATGGAAGACCCACCAACCCTGGGCACGCGCATCTCGCCGCATTACATCGCGGGCATTACCCGGGCGCACGGCACCATGGTGCTGGTGCTGGACCTGCCGCGGTCTTTGGATGATGAGGAGCTTGCGCTGCTCATCGCCAAAGACACTGCTCATGCCTAAGGCAAAAAGGAGCCCAGCATGAGCCTGTCACAGGCCTCGTTTGACGCCGTCGCCGACCTCTTCCACAACATCTCTGGCATTCGCCTCACGCCGGCCAAGCGTCCGCTCGTGGAGGGCCGGCTTCAGAAGCTGGCCCAGGACAAGGGGGTGCGCAGCCTGGATGCCTATGTCTCCCAGTTGCTTGATGAGCAGGACCCTCAGGAGATTGTTCGGGTGGTGGACAAGCTGACCACCAACGAAACCTATTTCTTTCGCGAGCCGCAGCACTTTGAGTTCCTCGCGCAGGAACTGGCGCAGTACGACAAGCCAGAGCCCTTCCGCGTGTGGAGCGCTGCCAGCTCCTCCGGCGAAGAGGCCTACAGCATCGCCATGTTGCTGTCGGAAAAGCTGGGGCCGACAGGCTGGGAGGTGGTCGGGACGGACCTGTCTACCGCCATGGTCAGCTCGGCTCAAAGAGGCCTCTACAGCATGGAGCGCGCGCGCTTTGTGCCCAAGGAGTACTTGAAGCGCTACTGTCTGCGTGGCCAGGGTGAGCACAGCGGTCAGTTGCTCATCAGCAAGGCGCTCAAAGAAAACGTTCACTTCAGCAGTGCCAACCTGACCGAGAAGCTCCCGGACCTCGGTCGATTTGATGTCATCTTCCTTCGCAATGTGTTGATCTACTTTGATCCTCCGGGCAAGGAAGCCATTGTGCGAAGAGTCATCCAGCTTCTGAAACCCCATGGCTATCTCTTCACTGGTCACGCCGAATCGCTCAGCCATCTCGACCACGGTCTCAAAACCGTCCGCACAGCGGTCTACGAAAGAAGCTGAGAGCGGCATACACGGCTGGGTGCCGGCGACGCCGGGGCAAAGCCTGTTCCTGATGCCGGGCCAATGGCACTTTGGCAGCCGCGTGGCCAGCCTGCGCACGTTGCTGGGCTCCTGCGTGGCCGTCACGCTGTGGCACCCCGAGCGCCATTGGGGCGGGATGTGCCACTTTCTGCTGCCGCAGCGGCGCGAGCCGCAGCCCGGGCAAATGGACGGACGCTATGGCGACGAAGCCATTGAGCTGCTCGTCCAAAGCTTGAAGCGTGCCCGCACCCAACCCTCGGAATACATCGCCCACCTCTACGGCGGGGCCGACACCATGCCCGACCAAACGGGGGTCAAGCTGAATGTGGGTGAGCGCAATATTGAAATGGGCTGGACCTTGATCGACAAGTATGGCTTTCAGCTCGACGGTGTGGATGTGGGGGACCATGTGCCGCGCACGGTGACGCTCAAGCTGGAGTCGGGGGAAGTCCAGGTCAAGCGGGGTTCACGCCACGCCTAAATCAAAGGAGTAAAAAAACATGGCCATCAAGGTGATGATCATTGACGACTCGGCCGTCGTGCGCAAGCACCTGTCCGACTTGCTGACCGCGGGAGGGATTGATGTCGTGGCCACCGCCCAAGACCCGGTGTTCGCTTGGCCCAAACTCGACAGCGCCTGTCCTGACGTGATCGTCTTGGACGTTGAGATGCCGCGCATGGACGGCATCACCTTTCTGCGCAAGCTGATGTCAGAGCGGCCCACCCCCGTCGTCATGTGCTCTACGCTGACCGAGGCGGGGTGCGAAACCACCATGCAAGCTCTGGCCGCGGGCGCCGTGAGCTTCGTCACCAAGCCTCGCATGGGTTTGCGTGAGTTTTTGGGTGAGCGCTCGAATGGCTTGGTGGATGCCGTCAAGGCAGCGGCCAAAGCCAACCTCAAGGCCTTGCCGCGCTCTGCCCCGGCGCCGGCCGGCGGCAAGCCTGCGCCCAGGCCTTTCATTGCCCCCCCTACCGCCGTGGGGGCGATGGCTGAAACCACCGACCGCGTGGTGGTGATGGGCGTGTCGACCGGTGGTGTGCAGTCGACCGAGGTGGTGCTGCGCGCCCTGCCCCGCAATACGCCGGGCATCATGATCGTGCAGCACATGCCCGAGAAGTTCACCGCGTCCTATGCCTCTCGCCTGAACTCCTTGTGCGAGATTGATGTGGTGGAGGCCAAGGACGGCGACCGTGTCATTCCTGGGCGAGCGCTGATTGCGCCGGGCGGCAAGCACATGCGGCTGCGTCGCAGTGGTGCGCAGTACGTGGCAGAGGTCGTCGATGGCCCGTTGATCAACCACCACCGCCCCTCTGTGGACGTGCTGTTTCGCTCAGTCGCAGCCCAAGCCGGTCGCAACGCCATTGGCGTGATCATGACGGGAATGGGTGACGACGGCGCCCGTGGCCTCAAAGAAATGCATGATGCAGGCGCCGTCACAGCGGCCCAAGACGAGGCCAGCTGCGTGGTCTTTGGCATGCCCAAAGAGGCCATTCGCCTCGGCGGTGTGGATCACGTGCTACCGCTGAGCGATATTGCCAATTGGATCTTGCACACCGCGTCCCAACGCACCCCCGCCAAGAAAGCCTGAGGCCCGCAGGGCGCTTAGCCGCCTTGCCGATCAGCCCAAGCCTGCGGGAATGGCGGGCGTGAAGACTTCGACGTCCGCGCATTGCGCCCGATGCAGCATGGCATGGTCGATCAAGACCAGGGCCAGCATGGCCTCGACAATGGGCGTGGCCCGAATGCCAACACAAGGGTCGTGACGGCCAAAGGTTTCGACGGTCGCGGCTTGGCCTTGCAAGTCGATAGACCGCCGCGGCACCCGGATCGAACTGGTGGGCTTGATCGCCACATTGACGCGCAGGTCTTGTCCGGTCGAGATGCCGCCCAACACGCCACCTGACTGGTTGGACATGAAGCCTTCCAGGGTCAGCTCGTCGCCATGCTCGCTGCCCCGCTGCTGCACGGCTTTGAACCCCGCACCGATCTCGACGCCCTTGACGGCATTGATGCCCATCATGGCGTAGGCGATGTCTGCATCGAGCTTGTCAAACAAGGGGGCGCCCCAGCCCACCGGCAAGCCGGAGGCTTCGACATACAAACGCGCGCCCACTGAGTCACCCGACTTGCGCAGCGCATCCATGGCCGCTTCGAGTGCGTCAATGCCGTTGGCGGTTGCCGCGAAAAACGGGTTGTTATGGACCTCGCTCCAGTCCTCGATGGGGATCTCCACAGACCCCAATGCGGTCATGCAGCCCCGGATGGAGATGCCATGGCGCTCGCCCAGCCATTTGCGAGCCACCGCGCCGGCGGCCACCATGGGCGCGGTCAGACGGGCTGAGCTGCGGCCACCGCCGCGAGGGTCGCGGATGCCGTATTTGTGCCAGTAGGTGTAGTCGGCATGCCCAGGCCGAAAGGTCTGGACGATGTTGCCATAGTCTTTGCTGCGCTGGTCGGTGTTGCGGATCAGCAGGCAAATGGGCGCACCGGTGGTCTTGCCTTCGTAGACCCCGGACAGGATCTCGACTGAATCAGGCTCGTTGCGTTGGGTGACATGCCGGGACGTGCCTGGCCGGCGCCGATCCAGCTCCGGCTGAATGTCCGCCTCGGACAACTCTAAATTGGGTGGGCAGCCGTCAATCACGCAACCAATGGCAGGCCCGTGACTCTCCCCAAAGTTGGTGACGCGAAACAACTCGCCAAAAGTGCTGCCAGACATGATGGGGATGGGTGTGGACGTCACCGTCCAAGGAATTGAAACAAGCGTTTGATTCTATCGGTCCACGCTGATGGCCGCGAGTTACCCGTCCTTTCAGGGTTCATTTCGCCGAATGCACCGAAGTGTCAATATGTCACAGTCTGGGCATCCTGGTGTGGTGTTTGGAGGTTGCACCAGAGATCCAACACGATGCCCAAGATGCACGATTTGTTTCACTGCTCAAGGCGGGGCCGCCCGGCAGCCACCAGCGCATGGCTGGCGGGCTGGTTGGCTTGCCCCCATGCCCTGGCTGCCACACCGATGGCTGCCCAGCAGGGGCTGCCTTGGACAACCATCCTCTTGCTCATGGCCGCCGCGGGCGGCGTGGGCGCTTGGCTCAGCCGCGGCCGCCGTGACCCTGCGGCGCAGCATCTCAGCGATCTCGCCCCTGAGCCGTTTGCGAGTTTGCCCATGGCGCAGGCCGCCCCCACCATGCTGGACCAAAGCAGCCAGATGTTTGGCTGGGTCGATGGCGATGGCATCGTCTTGCACATGAACCGCACCGGCCTTTTGTGGCTGCAATCCGAAGACCTGCTTCAAGCCCAAATGCAAGCCATCTGGACATTGCCGGGCCTCGCGTCAGGTGAGCAAGCGGACGCCTTAAAGGCCGCCATCGATGTCGCTCGTGGCGGCCAGGCTAAGCGCATTGAGCTCAAGCTGGCCCCTCCTCAGCAAGACCCCAGGTACGTCGAGATCCACCTCCGAGCAGTCAACTGTGGCTCAACATCCACCAGCCCCTGTGTGCTGATCGAAGGCCGTGATGTGACATTGCGGCGCCAAACCGAAGACAAGCTGATGCTGGCTGCCACAGTGTTCGAGCAAGCCCGCGAGGGCATCATGATCACGGATGCCAAGGGTGAAATCCTCTCGATCAATCAAGCCTTCAGCGACATCACAGGCTACAGCCCAGAGGATGCTCAAGGGCAGTATCCGGGCCTGCTCACCCAGGCCCTAGAACGTCCGCAGGTGCACCGCCGCATCCGAAGTGCCCTGGAGCGCAAAGGCCATTGGCAAGGCGAGCTTCGCAGCCTGCGCCGCAATGGCGAGGTCTTCACGGCCTGGGTGTCGTTGACACGCCGCCTGAGTGCAGACGGCCAGCCCACGCACCTGATCGGCATCATCAACGACATCACGCGCTCGCGCGAGGCCGAGCTCAAACTGCACCGACAAGCGCACTATGACCCGTTGACCGACTTGCCCAACCGCCGCCTGTTTGAGCAAAGGCTGCAGCTCGCCATGCAAAAGCGCGGCCGAGACGCGGAACCGGTGAGCGTCTTGTTCATGGACTTGAACCAGTTCCGCGACATCAACGACAACTTTGGCCACCGGACGGGCGACGCCGTGTTGGTGGAGATGGCTCACCGCCTGCGTGAAGACCTCCGCGAGGCTGATGTGGTGGCCCGGCTGGGTGGCGATGAGTTCGCTGTCTGCTTACCCGGTGCGCATGCCCAGGCAGCCCACCAAGTGGCGCTGAAGTTGCAGGAGCGCCTGGCGCAGCCGTGCATGATCGACAGCCATGAGCTGAGCCTCACCGCCTCGGTGGGCATTGCCATCTTCCCGGACGACGGGGACAGTGTCGAGCTGATCACCCGCAATGCCGAAACCGCGATGTATCGGGCCAAGCAGGAGGGGCGCGCGTCCACCTGCTTCTTCACGGAGGGCATGCAGCCGCGCTCTGTGCGGCACCTGCAACTGGAAGCGCACCTGCGCCGGGCCATAGAGCGAGACGAGTTGCTGCTGCACTACCAACCGCAGCTCGACACCGCGACGGGCCGTGTGGTGGGCCTAGAGGCTCTGGTGCGCTGGCGCCACCCCGAACTGGGCATGGTCTCGCCCGGCGAGTTCATTCCGCTGGCCGAACATAACGGTCAGATTGTGGCCATCGGTGAATGGGTGATGCGCACCGCCGCCCAGCAAATGAAGTCGTGGATGAATCAGGGCTTGCCGCCCTTGGTGATGGCGGTTAACTTGTCCGCAGTGCAGTTTCGGGACCCCACGCTGCCCGAGCGCGTGCAAGCCATCTTGAACGAAACCGGCTTGCCGGCGTGCAACCTGGAGTTGGAGTTGACCGAGAGCGTGGCGACTGGGAACCCGACCGCCGCCATCGTGATGATGGACAGGCTCCATGCCCTTGGTTTGCGCCTGTCCATTGACGATTTCGGGACTGGCTACTCGTCGCTCAACTACCTCAAGCGCTTCCGCATCGACACGCTGAAGATCGACCAGTCCTTTGTGCGCGATATCCACAGCGACCCGGATGACCGCGCCATCGTTCAAGCCATCATTCAGATGGCCCATGCCCTGAACTTGACGACGATTGCCGAAGGCGTGGAGACCGACGAGCAGGCGGACTTCCTACGCGCCAATGGCTGCGACATGTTGCAGGGCTATCGCTTCTGCCGCCCCATTGAGCCCCAAGCCGCCCTGCTGTGGCTGCAGGAGCGTACAGCTCAACCGCCCTTGGCTTCCGCGGCAGCGGCTTGACTGTCTTCGGCAGGCCAGTCGCGGATGTAGGCCTTGAGCATGCGGTTTTCGAAGTCCTGCGCATCCACCACGGTCTTGGCCACGTCGTAGAACGAAATCACCCCCATCAGCGTCCGCTCGTCCATGACGGGCATGTAGCGCGCGTGCCGGCCCAGCATCATGCGCCGGACCTCGTCAATCTCAGTTTCGGGGCTGCAGGTCAGCGGTGCGGGGTCCATGACCGAACGAACCGAGGCCGTCCCCACTTGGCCGCCACTGCGAACGATGGCGGTCAAGACCTCGCGAAAGGTCAGCATCCCGGCCAGACTGCCTTTGTCCATCACCACCAGTGAGCCGATGTCCTTCTCGGCCATCACCGTGACCGCTGTGGCCAAAGGCTCATCAGGGCTGAGGGTGTAGAGGGTATTGCCTTTGACACGCAGGATGTCGCTGACTTTCATGGGGTCTCCTTCGCAGCGGATGGTTCGTGGGAATCTTACTGGTGGGCAACATAGCACACAATCCCGACCGCTCCCCTACACAGGAAGACCCTATGCCCGGATATCAAGACCCTGGGTTCGACACCCTCGCCCTGCATGCTGGTGCCGCGCCAGACCCTGCGACGGGCGCGCGCGCCACGCCCATTCACCTCAGCACCTCTTTTGTGTTTGAGTCCAGCGAGCATGCCGCCTCGTTGTTCAACCTGGAGCGAGCTGGGCATGTCTACAGCCGTATCTCCAACCCCACCACCGCCGTTTTTGAGGAACGCATGGCGGCCTTGGAAGGGGGTGTGGGGGCCATCGCCACCGCCAGCGGCCAAGCGGCACTGGCCTTGGCCGTCACTACCTTGGCGGGCGCGGGCAGCCACATCGTGGCCAGCTCGGCGCTTTATGGGGGCTCGCACAACTTGCTGCACTACACCTTGCGGCGCTTAGGGATTGAGACCACCTTTGTGCGCCCTGGCGACCTGGCCGCTTGGCGCAACGCCATTCGCCCCAACACCGTGATGCTGTTTGGTGAAACCGTTGGCAACCCGGGTGGCGATGTGCTGGACATCCCGTCCATCAGTGCCATCGCTCATGCGGCGGGCTTGCCCCTGCTGGTGGACGCCACCTTCACCCCGCCTTGCTTGCTCAAGCCCTTTGAGCACGGCGCAGACCTGCTCTTCCATTCGGCCACCAAGTTCTTGAGCGGCCACGGCACCGTCATCGGCGGCGTGCTGGTGGATTCGGGCCGCTTCGATTGGGACGCAGCCCACGCCAAGCACGGCCTGTTTGCCAGCCTGTGCGAGCCTTATGCGGGCTTTCATGACATGGTGTTCAAGGAGGAAAGTACCGTGGGTGCCTTCTTGCTGCGCGCCCGCCGCGAAGGCCTGCGGGACTTTGGCGCCTGCATGAGCCCGCACACGGCCTGGCTCATCTTGCAAGGCATAGAGACTCTGCCGCTGCGCATGCAGCGCCATGTGGAGAACACCCGCGCCGTGCTGCGCTTCCTCAGCCAGCATGCCATGGTTGAGCGAGTCCACCACCCCGAGGTGGACGGCCACCCGAGCCAAGCGCTGGCGGCTAAGCTGCTGCCCAAGGGCGCCAGTTCGGTGTTCAGTTTTGACCTCAAAGGCACACGCGAGCAAGGCGTGGCCTTTGTCGAGAGCCTGAAGATTTTTTCGCACCTGGCCAATGTGGGCGATTGCCGCTCCTTGGTGATCCACCCCGCCTCGACCACTCACTTCCGCATGGACAACGCGGCGCTGGCGCAAGCCGGCATCGCGCCCGGCACCATTCGTTTGTCGATTGGTTTAGAAGACCCGGCCGACCTGCTGGACGACCTGAAGCGCGCGCTCAAGGCGGCCGAGCGCGCTGCCCCTGCTACCGGAGATCGCCCATGAAGCTGACTGTTCAAGGCCATGAGGCCTATGCCTACACCGGCGGCAAACCCTTTGACCCGGCCCTGCCCTGCGTGGTCTTCATTCACGGCGCCTTGCATGACCACAGTGTCTGGAACCTGTTAGCGCGCTGGTACGCCCACCATGGCTGGGCCGTGCTGGCCGTCGATCAGCCGGGGCATGGTCGCTCGGGCGGGCCGCTGCTGCCCAGCGTCGAAGCCATTGCCGACTGGTGCCTGGCACTGCTGGATGCCGCAGGCGTGCGACAGGCCGCTTGGGTCGGCCACAGCATGGGATCACTGATCGCACTGGCTGCAGCAGGCCGGGCGCCTGAGCGGGCCAGCCATTTGGTGCTGATGGGCTCGGCTTTCCCCATGAAGGTTTCGGACGCCCTGCTGACCCTGGCCCGAGACACCCCGGAGGCAGGCATGGACCTGGTCAATGCGCTGTCGATCTCAACGCAGGCTTCCAAGCCTTCCTACCCGGGGCCAGGCTTCTGGCTGCATGGAGGCAACCGCCGACTCATGTCCAGCGTGATGGCCTCCAAGCCGGGTAGTGAGGTGTTTGTGCACGACTTCGATCTGTGCAATCGCTACGACGGCGGCTTGCAAGCTGCAGCGGCCGTGCGCTGCAAAAGCCATGTGATCGCCGGGCAGGCCGACCAAATGACCCCTCCAAAGGCGGTCAAGGCGCTGGCTCAGGCGCTCAACGCCGCGGTCACGCTGCTGCCCTGCGGTCACGGGCTGATGCACGAGTGTCCAGAGCAGACCTTGGCCGCTCTGCGCGCGTCGTTGGTGTGAGGACGTGGGGCAATTGCCCCACTTTTCAGGACACTGGGTGGGGTAAATGGCCCAAGTTCCCAGGGTCGGGGAGTTTTGAAGTAGCGCGCCGTTTAATTTGATCCAGGGGAACGTTTGATCTGAACCAGCATTTTCGGCTCAGGTCTTGATCATGTAGAGCAGCGCCACGTTTCGGGGCCGGGTTTCGGTGTTGGTGCTGGCCAGGGCCTTGGAGTTGGTGTGCAGGGCGTTGGTGCCGTTGTTTTCCCCGACGACATCGGGGCCGGTCACCACCAAGGGGCCGGGGTCGCCGTTGTCGCGGTCGCTCCCCTGAACCTGAAGCTGGTGGGTGTGGGGGCCGACCTGCTCCGCCTGGGCTGAACCAAGAGCCCGCCCGGTGTCTATACCGCGCCCGGAGTCCAAGCCTCGGATGAACTCCCCACGCAGATCAGGAACGCGGAACTCGGTGGCGGGGTCTCCAGCCAGCTTAAAGACGTCGCCAATGGCGCTGTAAAGGTCCGGGAAAGAGGCTTTAAGCACGCTTTGGCCGTTGGCCACCAGCCAGCCCTCGGGCACTGACAAGCGCGCCATAGGGGCCACGGTGCCGGGGGGCACGCCCATCTTACGGACGGCCTGCAGCAGCTTTTGGTAGGTGGAGGGCACGTTGGGGTCGAACTGTGCGCCCTCGATGCCTGCCGCTTTGACCACCTCCATCAGGCTCCAGACCACCATGTTGAAGTCTTTGGCCGTGCTGGCGGTAGGCACCGGGAGAGTGTCCTGGGCCATGCGCTGGCCCGTGCCGGGGTGGGTGACGTAGGCGCTGGCTTGGGTGTAGTCCATGGCTCTTTACAGGGTGATGGTGATCCGAAAGCGGGCGGGGATGTAGTCCTCCAGCGCGCAGGCGATGACGGCGGCGTCGAGCGGGGCGGTGCCGGTGACGCCTGAGACGCCCACGTGCAAGACGCCGCTGGCCCCAAAGCGGGCGCCGAAGCGCTCGCGGCCGAAGCGGAAGGGCTGGGTGTAGGTAACTGTGGCGGTGTAGCCCATGTCGGCCAGCAGAGCGGCCAGGGCGCCGGGGGCGGCGGGGCTGCTGTCGGCATAGGCCCCGGTGGGGCCGCGCAGGCGGGCTAAAAGGCGGTCACGCCGGTCTTCATAGGGCTGGGTGGCGCCGTAGCACTTGTCGGGCAGGCCGCAGGCGTATTCCCACTCCTCCAGGCGGCTGGTGGTCTTGTGGGGCAGCCACTGCTCAAACGCCAGTTGCGCCCAGGCGTGGTGCTCGGCAAAAGCGCTGGCCAGGCCGCGCAGCACGCGCATGAGGGTGGATGACTCAGCCCTTGGCCAGGCCCAGCCGGTGGGCAGCAGCGCGGCTAGGGCCTGGGTAAAGCGCTCGACGGTGGGCGTGGTGCTCATACGAACGTCACGCTGCCCAGCACCAGCAGCTCGTTATAGGCCGCCGTGGTGAAGAAAGCCCCGCTGGTGATGGTGGGGCTGATGACCTGGTGGTTGTACTCGCCCAGCACGGTGGCGATGGCCTCCACCAGGTGGCTGTGGGGGATCGAGCTGCCGGGCACGGCCTCGCGGAAGAAGAGGTCTTGAAGCGCGGCCGTCACATCGGCGCGCAGCGCGGGGGTGTCGGGGCTGATCGTAAGGCTGACGTTGACCACCACGGGCGCGGGGATGATGACAAACAGCTCGTCAGGCGGGCCGCGCAGTGGGTCGCGGATATACGCATAGACGGCGTCGCGCTGGCCGCTGGTGGGCAGGCCGGGGCTGGCGTTGGCGTCGGCCATGATGATGACGCCCGCCGTGGTGGGGCCGCCGGGGTTGCGCACGCCCCAGGCGCGGGTGATGCCGGGCACCTCCAGCGCCCAGCGGGCATAGTCTGCGGGGCTGCCGCCCATGGGCTGGGCGCTCAGGCGCTGGCGCAGGCGGTAGATGGCCTGGTCGTCGCTCTCGGCGTTGGAGCCGCCTGCAATGCCTCCGGCGGCCACCGTGAAGCCGGTATTGATGCCGGGCACGGGGCTAACCAGGTTAAGCACCGCGCCCTCTGCCGCCAGCGCCTCTGTACCGGGCACCAGGGCCACCACCGTGGCTTGCACCGCACCGGCCACCACCGTAGCGTCTGCGCTGACCTTGTACTTTTGCCCCGTGGCGCCTTGCAGCAGGGTGTTGGCGGGCAGCACTGTGCCGGTGACACCCGAGCCCAGCACTAGGCCGGTGGCGGCGCTTGCGGGCTTGCGGGTGAGGCCGTAGGTCGCCAGCCAGGCGTCGAGAAACTCCCCGCTGCTGCGGGTGGGGATGGCTTGACGGGCGACAAAGTCCCTTAAGTAGCGATAGGCCCCGTGCAGCCCGGCGCCCAGCACAAAGGCCAGCGCGGCCACGTTGGAGCGGGCCAGCTCCAGGTCGCGCGGGGTCAGTGCGGCCGGGTCTGCGGCCTGCGCGGCGCTGGCCAGGCTCTGCTGCAACAGGCGGGCGGCGTTGGCCGTGGCGTCGGCCACGGTGGGGATGGGCACATTGATCTGCGGTGCGGTCATAGCTCTGCCCAGCGAGTGATTGAGGTGCCCCACAGCACGTCATAGACGGGGGACGGGTTGTTGGCTTGGTAAACGGCGGCGCGAATGGCCAGACGGTCGCCCCGCTCGCCCGCCCACTCGGCGGTCACATCCACCCGGCTGGCGATGCCGTCGCGCACCAGCCAGGCCAGGGCCTCGCGGGCGGCAAACTGGGCTTGCTCCAGCTTGCCCGCAATCACCTTGCCGCTGTAGAGCAGCCACAGGGCCGAGCCCCAGGCCTCGCCCGTGGTGCTAACGAACTCCTCGCCCACCCAGCCCCGGCGCTCGGTGTTGCCGGGGGCCAGGGCATCGTCGCGGCCAGCGCGGCGGTCGGTAAACAGGCTGATGACGACTGCCGTGGCCAGCGTGTCTTCCAGCTCCATGGCATACGTGGCCAGCACCTCCACACCAGGGGTGGGCGGCGTGGCCAGCACGGTAGTGAACGGGTAGCCCCGGGCCGGTGCGGGCTGTGCCAGGCGCCAGTCAAACGGCACCGTCAGCGCGGGCGTGCCAAGGGACGCGGGCTGTAGGCGGGTGGCAATGTCGAACATGCGCCCATCATCGCGACGGGGGGCAGAATGAGCCCTGTGAAGCGGTTCACACCGCCCCCACCATCAAACTAAACAGCGCGAGAAGCGACTATGAAAGATGAAAACTTGCCAAGTGGCAAATGGCTGGCCTTTGGCATTGCTGTGGCCGTCGCGGCGGCACTAGCGGCTATGGCTTACGCCTATTGGTACGGAATATGTGACCAGGAGAGGTGTGGCCAGTTTGGCGACTTTCTTGGAGGAGTTCTGAACCCCGTCATCGGCGCTGTGACTCTTGGCGCCCTTGCATGGACAGTAAAGACGCAAAACGAAACCTTGCGACTGACCCGACAGGCCTTGTTGCTTGCGGAATCCGAGGCGCGACAGCGGGCGGAGGAAAGCGCCAAGACAGAAAAGGCGCACCAGGATGAAAGGGACAAAGCCAAGGCGCTGGACACCTTCGAAATGACCCTACGTAGGACTGAAGACTTGCTTGACCGCCCGGTCTTGCCCTGGGACGCGCCGGAGAAAGAGCGGCGGTTTTCCATCCTTCAAGCGCTTGACGGAGCGGCCCCAGACGGGTGCCTCTTGTGGTGGCGCTCCTACGCCGTTGGCAGCCGCGATGAGCGAGCCAAGTTATACGCTGCCAGGATCTCTCAACAGGTGGGGACACTTACACTCGCGGCCGTAGCCGCCCGGCCCTTCCTCTCTTCAGTTTACTGGCTGGAGATTCGCTCGCGCCTGAAACTGCTGCTTTCGCTGGTGGACGAACTTCAGTTAGCCCCGAGGGAAGAGGTTTTATTGTTGGCCAATGAACTCGGGATAGATGACCTGGTGCTGAATCGTAGGTAAGCGCCCGTCAAACCGGCGGCCCTGATTGATCATTGCCAATATCAACACCGCCGTGCTTGTGCTGGTGCATCTCCTTGCCCTGCACTTTCAGGCTTACCCCGGCCTCAATGGTGGGCGCGGTCAGCTTGGCGCTGGCCTGTAGCTCGGGCGTCGTGAAGGCCGCCCCGCCGGTGGCGGCCACGTCGAGCTGGGCGGTGTTGATCGCCACGCGGTTGGCGGCATTGATCACCAGCTCGTCGCAATCCACCTGCACCAGCTTGCCCGCCTTCAGCGTCACGCGGTGGCCTTCTTTGTGCCACACGCTCACCTCGTACTCGGCCAGCTGGGGGCGCTCGGCCAGGCGGTCCATGCGCAGCACGATTGTGTGGCCGCCGGCATTGATGACCAGGCCTTGGCCTTCCACGGGGTTTGCGGCAAAGCCATAGTCTTGGAAGCGCTCGGCGTCGTCTTTGGCGTCGTCGTCCAGGGCTTCGGCGCGGGCCTTTTGCACCTGTCCCTCGGTCAGGGTGCGCAGGCGGGCGCGGCGGATGATGTTCTCAAACCAGCTCATGAGCGTGCCCCGTCGCTGGGGCCTGTGTCGTGGTTCGTGGTGTTGCCCTTGTTACCCCAGTTGCGGCGCACGGGCTTGCTCTTCAGGGGCACGCTGTCGTAGGCCTCCACGGGGCGCACCACCAGCTCGGTGACATCGCCGTTTTGCAGGCTGCAGGTTTGGCGCACGCTGGTGATGAGCCACTCGTCACCGGCCAGGCCTGCCACGTCGTCATAGATGGCCACGCGCTCGTTCAACGGCCAGGCCTCGCCCTCAAACGTCCAGCCTTCTAGGGTGTAGGCCAAGCCCATGCTGTGGCCGCGCCGCACGCGGGCGGTGTGGTCTGCCAGGGCCTGCAGCTCGGCCTGGGTGGTGTTGCCCTGGGCGTTGATGATGAGCGGGCTATAGCGCTGCATCTCAGTGTCGAAGGCCCGGGCCTTGAGGCCCCGCGCCTGCTCAAAGCTGGCCACGGTGTGGCTTTGGCCGTAGACGATGTACTCGCTGTGGCGCTGCTCGTCCGTGCCGATGTCGCGCATCTCGATCACGTTCCAGCCGCGCCGGATGGTGCCCTTAAAGCGCTTGGTGCCCGCCTTGGCCAGCACCACGCGCCCGGCTGCGTCACGGCTCAGGATGACGCCGCGCAGCTTGGCAGCGCGGGCCAGGGCGTCTAGGGCCGTCTCGCCGTGGGCGAGCTTGAAGTCCACCACCGGGGCGCCGATGTCGGCCTCCACCATCAGCTCCAGGCCGAAGGGGGCCAGGATGTCGCGGCAGATGCGGTCTAGGCCCACATTGCGCCACTGGCCACCCGCGTGGATGGCGCTGGCACGAATGAGGTCGCCCGTGCGGTCGCGCCCCATGACGACCACGCCACAGTCCCGCGCGTTGTAGAAGGCCTGGGCGGCCAGCACATAGCCCGTGCACACCAGCGTGCTGCCGATCTCTACCCGCACCAGGTCTTGCCGCTTGATCGGCGGCACAAAGCCCGCGGGCAGGCTGATGGGCACGCTGAAGGTGGCGCTGATGCTTTCAAGGTCCCGCGAGACTTCGCTTTGCAGCCAGCCCACATAGGCCTGCCCGTTCACGCTGAGCGTGATCTGGGCGGCGTCGCGGGTGTAGCGCTCGGGGCCGGCCATGGGGCTTACTCGGTGGCGGTGGCTTCAAGGGCTTGGAGGGCGGCCTCCATCATCGCGCGGTCAGCGGAGGGCGCGCCCACGACCGACAAGCCAAAGCGTAGGCCCTGAAGCTGCGCTTTGGTCGAAGCGCCGACAAGGGCCGCCAGTGCGGCTCTCAAGCTGGCCGCATGATCGGGTTTGTCGCCCGCCGCGAGCTTGCTGCGCAGTTCATAGCCCATCAGAGGCCACACCTTATTGATCGCGTTCTGGCGGGCGATCTTGCGGCCCATTTCGGCGTCGAAGTTCTCGGGGCTGGCGCAAGCGCTCTCGCCTGTCACGGTGAAGCCGTTGCGCAGGACCAAGACGCAAAAGGTCAGCAGAGCAAGCGGCGCTGGGCACTTCACCTCAGCCTTTTGCTTAAAGGAGTCTCCCGTCACGCCGTCGTCCGCTGTGAAGTAGTGCTCGCTGGCAATGTTCGCCTCAATGTCCGCAGGCGTGATGCGAGGTGCGGTCAGGCCCTTGGCTTGAATCTCTTTTTCGATGGCTTGGTCGGTGCTCATGTTGGCTTTCTCTTCAGGGTTGCGGCTCACTCGTGCCGGATGATCCGCAACTCGCGCCCGGGGGGCGCAAGTAGCGGGTGTTCGATGTGCGGGTTCATGGCCAGGATTTCGTCGGCCCACTGGGCGGTGCCGAAGAGGCGGTGGCTGATGACGAGCGCGGGCTCCCACACGCCGGGGGTGTAGGTGCTCAGGCGCACCAGGTCGCGGCTGCGGGCTTGCAGGTCTGCCAGGGCGGCGGTGTGCATGGCTGCAATCGCCTCGGGCAGGTGCGTGGTGGGCTGGGCGCTGGTGGGGGCCTCGGTGCTGGCGGTTTGCGCCAGGCGCAGGCATTGGGTGTGGATGGTGGCGCGCAGGGCCAGGGCCTCGTCGTAGTTGGCCAGCTCGGCCTGGGCGGCGGCTTCAATCCACGCGGCCGTGGCCAGGGTTTGCAGCAAGCCATCACTCGCGGCTTGCAGGGCGGCTTGCTGCCGCTTGGCGCTGGTGGCCACTTGCAGCGGGGCGCCCTGGCCAGCGCCATACATGGCCAAGCCAGCGCTGATGGTGCTCACCTCAAAGGCGCGCACGGGCACGGCGGTGCCCAGGTCAAAAGCCCACGCAAAGGCGCTTTGAAAGGCCCTTGCTGTGGCTGTTGTCATCTCGCTGGGCAGCTCAAACAGCGTGGCGATGTTGGCGGCCAGTTGGCGGGGTGTGGCCACCAGGCTCTCTAGCCCGCCGCGCAGGGCTTGCATGGATGCGATCTGGCTGCTGTTGAAGGCGCCGAGCTGGGCGCTCACTGCGGCCAGGCGGCTGTAGGTGGGCTCCAGCGTGGCGCGCAGGCGCTCCACCGCGTTGGCGGCCACCCAGCCGGGGGCGCCGGCCAGGCTCCAGCTCGCAGCAAAGGCCTCTTGCGCGGCCTGCTTGCCCGCTTGCGCGGCGGTGGTGGCTTGGGTGCGGGTGTTGGGGCCTTGGGTGGGGTAGCGGCGGGCCTCGGCGCGGATGAAGGTGAGGTCAAAGCGGCACACGCCGCCCTCGGCCGTGGGCGCCTCGCGTGTGGTGAAGCGGCCCGCCACGTAGACGAGCATGCGCCCGGCTGTGGGGTGCACCAGCTCGCCTTGGCCGCTGAGCACTTGGCGCAGGGCGTCGCGCTGCTCGATGTAGTCCTCGCCGATCACGTAGGCGCTGAGCTTGATCTCCTCTGCCGCCTCGCCCATACGGAAGACGGTGGGCAAGTCTTGGAAGGGGTACTCGCGCAGCACCACGTTGTCTCCGGCCAGGTGCTCGATGGTGTCTACCTGGAAGGGCACGCCCCGAAAGGAGGCGGGCCGCAGTTGATCCAGCCACGCCATTACTTGTAGCTCCCTGGGTTGGTGTTGCCGGGGTTGATCTTGACCAGGCTCATGGGCTGGGTGACTTGGGTGGTGGCGGTGACGCGGTCATCCGTCACCCGCACGGCCACGTCCAGCTTGCCGGTGCCCAGCGAGAGGCCGCCGCCAGCGCCCAGGCTGGTGATGTCTTGCGGCAGGCCGATAGAGCCCAGGTAGGCGCCACGGGCTGCGCGCTCGCGCATGGTGGGGGTGGTTTGCCCCAGGCGGCGGCGGGCGTCTTCAGTGAGCACCACGCCCTTGCCCATGCTGTCGCGGTTGGCGGCGTTGTACCAATCGTCCAGGGCGCTGTAGAGGCGTGTGCCCTGCCAGCCTGCGAAGAGGGCGGCACCGGCTACGCCAAAGCGGGCAAAGCGCGCCCCGCTGGCCACGGCGGCCCCGGCGCCGGCGGCGCTCGCCCCAGCGGCACCAGCGCCCGCGCCGGCTGCGGCGCCGGCCGCCGCTGCGGCCCC
>NZ_JAGQDG010000022.1 GCF_018069865.1 Ideonella paludis | reverse complement strand
TGGCCCACATAGTGGGCCCAGCCGCCACCGCTTTTGCCGATGCAGCCGCACATCATCAGCATGTTGATGACGCCGCGGTAGTTCATGTCACTGTGATACCAGTGGTTCATGGCCGCGCCGATGATGACCATCGAGCGTCCCTCTGTCTTCTCGGCGTTGTCGGCAAACTGGCGGGCCACGCTGATGATCTGCTCGCGTGGCACGCCGGTGATGCTCTCTTGCCAAGCTGGCGTGTAGGGCGCGTTGTCGTCGTAGCTGGCGGCTCCGCTGCCCAGGCCACGGTCCAGGCCATATTGCGCGAGCTGCAGGTCAAACACGGTGGCGACCAGCGCATGGCGCTCTTCACCAGCCTTGCCCAAGCGCAGGCGCACCGCAGGCACCCGCGCTTGGCGCACGTCACCGCCTTGTGCATTGGCCTGGAAGTGCGGGTTCTCCACCCCACCGAAGTAGGGGAAGCCAACATCCACCACCTCATGGGCCTGTGCACCGTCTTCGATGACCGAGAGCTTGAGCTTCACCGTCTGGCCGTGGCGGGCTTCTTTATCTTCCAGGTTCCAGCGGCTCGCGTCAGTGCGCCCTTCCGGCCCCCAACGAAAACCGATGGAGCCTTGCGGCAACACGGCCCGGCCGCCGGTGTCAAAGGCCACCGTCTTCCAGTCGGGGTTGTTGGCTTGGCCCAGCCTGCCGTTGAAGTCACTGGCCCGCACAAAACGGTCGGGCACTTGCACCACGCGGCCGTCGGGCAAGGTGTGTTCGCGCAGCATCACCAGCATGGGCAGGTCGGTAAAGCGCCGCGCATAGTCGTCAAAGTAGGCGCTGCGCCGGTCCAGATAAAACTCCTTGAGGATCACATGGCCCATGGCCATGGCCACGGCGGCGTCAGTGCCCTGCTTGGGGTGCATCCACAGGTCAGCCAGCTTGGCCACCTCGGAGTAGTCCGGCGTGATGGCCACAGTCTTGCAGCCCTTGTAGCGCACCTCGGTGAAGAAGTGCGCGTCCGGCGTGCGCGTCTGGGGCACATTGGAGCCCCAGGCGATGATGTAGCTGCTGTTGTACCAGTCGGCGCTTTCAGGCACGTCGGTCTGCTCACCCCAGATTTGGGGACTGGCGGGCGGCAGGTCGCAGTACCAGTCATAAAAGCTCATGCACACCCCGCCAATCAGGCTCAGGTAGCGGCTGCCGGCGGCATAGCTGACCATGCTCATGGCCGGGATGGGCGAGAAGCCGATGATGCGGTCTGGCCCCCAGGTCTTGGCGGTGTAGACGTTGGCAGCGGCCACGATCTCGTTGACCTCGTCCCAGCTTGAGCGCACAAAACCGCCCAGGCCGCGCACCTGCTGGTAGTCGCGGCGCTTGGCTTCATCGCCTTGGATAGCGGCCCAGGCCTCGACCGGGCCCAGGGTCT
>NZ_JAGQDG010000021.1 GCF_018069865.1 Ideonella paludis | reverse complement strand
CGCAGGGTGGCCACCATAGAGAGCATCGGGTCGTCAACCCGCATCGAGGGCAGCAAGCTGTCCGACAGGGATGTGGAGAGGCTGCTTTCCAACCTGGCCATCCAGTCTTTTGAGACCCGTGATGAACAGGAGGTGGCTGGCTACGCCGAACTGATGGACTTGGTGTTCAGCTCCTGGCGGGACATTCCGTTCAACGAGAACCACGTCAAGCAACTGCACCAGATCCTGCTGCGCCACAGTGAGAAGGACTCGCGGCACCGTGGACAGTACAAGACCAACTCGAACAGCGTGGCCGCTTTCGATGAAAACGGTGTGCAGATCGGGATCGTGTTCGAGACGGCAAGCCCGTTCGACACGCCACATCTGATGGCTGAATTGGTGAGCTGGGTGAATGAGGAGCGCGACAAGGCACAGTTGCACCCGCTTTTGATCATTGCCATCTTCGTCGTGGTGTTCTTGGAGATCCACCCCTTCCAGGATGGCAATGGCCGCCTCAGTCGTGTCTTGACCACTTTGTTGCTCATTCAGGCAGGCTACGCTTATGTCCCGTACAGCTCGCTGGAGAGCGTGATCGAGCTGAACAAAGAGGCGTACTACCTTGCCCTGAGGCAGACACAAGGGTCCATCCGGACAAATGCGCCCAACTGGCAACCGTGGCTGGTGTTCTTCCTGCGTTCACTGGCCGAGCAGGTACGGCGGCTGGAAAAGAAAGTAGAGCGCGAGAAGATCGTGCTGGCTGCCTTGCCCGAGCTGTCACTGCAGATCGTCGAACTTGCCCGCGAGCACGGGCGAGTCACGATCGGCGATACGATCAAATTGACGGGTGTCAGCCGAAACACGCTGAAGCAACACTTCCGCAATCTGGTCGAGCACGGTCACTTGAATCAGCATGGCAGCGGCCGTGGTGTTTGGTACGAACTCAAGTGATCGGATGGATGTCGGTTGACCTCAATCATGGTGAACGTCCTGCCGCCCCACCTCGACCATTGGGTGAGCGGCACCAATTGACGAGTGAGGCCTTCAGATCCTTCGTGGTGAGCTACGGCCGCCTGCTGCCACTGGCCAAGCCATCACCATTCGCTGAGAAAGATATTGTCCAAAAGTTGATGGCCTACAGCGGCGGCCTGACTGGCAGGGTGACCAAGCTCTTGGCGCAAGCGGACGAACTGGCCATCAGGACCAAAACAGAGTCCATCAGCATGGATCTGCTGGAGGAGGCCGCCGCCGCCGGCACCTTCAAGCTCACAGCCAGGACGCAGGCGGAAAGCGCCCAACCTTGAACGTCTCGAAGCCGCGTTGAGGGCTCCGGTGACAAATTAAGGGATCATCGCTGCCAAATTAAGGTGCCATTGGTGACACGATTAAGGTGAACCCACAGTTTCGATCATCCTTGTAGCGTGGATGCCCTCAAGCCGAACGAGTCGTGAGGTAAACCGCCGCCTGCACGCGCGAGCTGAGCCCTA
>NZ_JAGQDG010000020.1 GCF_018069865.1 Ideonella paludis | reverse complement strand
GCAGTGGGCAGCACGATGTCTGAATACAGACAGGTGGTGCTCATGCGGAAGTCCAACGTCACCAGCAGGTCGAGCTTGCCTTCTGGGGCCTTGTCGTGCCATTTCACTTCCGAGGGCTTGGCCTCATCTTTGCCGAGGTCTTTGCCCTGCACGCCATTGCTGGTGCCCAGCAGGTGCTTCAAGAAGTATTCATGACCCTTGCCGCTGGAGCCCAAGATATTGCTGCGCCAGACAAACATATTGCGCGGCCAGTTTTGCGGTGCGTCGGGGTCGTGGCAGGCCATGTCGAGCTGGCCACTTTGCAACTGGGCGGCGACATACGCTTTGGGTTCTTGGCCCGCGGCCGCCGCTTCTTTGGCCACACGCAAAGGGTTGCGGTCGAGCTGGGGGGCTGAGGGCAGCCAGCCCATGCGTTCAGCCCGCACATTGAAGTCGATGGCGCTGCCCTGGTAAGCGGCCTTGTCGGCCAGCGGCGAGAGCACTTCGTCCATGCCCAACTTCTCATAGCGCCACTGGTCGGTGTGGGCATAGAAGAAGCTCGTGGAGTTTTGCTGGCGCGGCGGACGCGCCCAATCCAGCGCAAAGGCCAGGGCTGTCCAGCCGGTTTGAGGCCGCAGCTTCTCTTGGCCCACATAGTGGGCCCAGCCGCCACCGCTTTTGCCGATGCAGCCGCACATCATCAGCATGTTGATGACGCCGCGGTAGTTCATGTCACTGTGATACCAGTGGTTCATGGCCGCGCCGATGATGATCATCGAGCGTCCCTCGGTTTTCTCAGCGTTGTCGGCGAACTGGCGCGCCACGCTGATGATCTGCTCGCGGGGCACGCCGGTGATGCTCTCTTGCCAGGCCGGGGTGTAAGGCGCGTTGTCGTCATAGCTGGCGGCTCCGCTGCCCAGGCCACGGTCCAGGCCATATTGCGCGAGCTGCAGGTCAAACACGGTGGCGACCAAGGCGTGGCGCTCTTCACCAGCCTTGCCCAGGCGCAGGCGCACCGCAGGCACCCGCGCTTGGCGCACGTCACCGCCTTGGGCATTGGCCTGGAAGTGCGGGTTCTCCACGCCCCCGAAGTAGGGGAAGCCAACGTCCACCACCTCATGGGCCTGCGCACCGTCTTCGATGACCGAGAGCTTGAGCTTCACCGTCTGGCCGTGGCGGGCTTCTTTGTCTTCCAGGTTCCAGCGGCCCGCGTCAGTGCGCCCTTCCGGCCCCCACCGAAAGCCGATGGAGCCTTGCGGCAACACGGCCCGGCCGCCGGTGTCAAAGGCCACGGTCTTCCAGTCTGGGTTGTTGGCTTGGCCCAGCCGGCCGTTGAAGTCGCTGGCCCGCACAAAGCGGTCGGGCACTTGCACCACGCGGCCGTCGGGCAGGGTCTGCTCGCGCAGCATCACCAGCATGGGCAGGTCGGTGAAGCGCCGTGCGTAGTCGTCAAAGTAGGCACTGCGCCGATCCAGGTAAAACTCCTTGAGGATCACATGGCCCATGGCCATGGCCACGGCGGCATCGGTGCCCTGCTTGGGGTGCATCCACAGGTCAGCCAGCTTGGCCACCTCGGAGTAATCGGGCGTGATGGCCACCGTCTTGGCGCCCTTGTAGCGCACCTCGGTGAAGAAGTGGGCATCGGGCGTGCGTGTCTGGGGCACATTGGAGCCCCAGGCGATGATGTAGCTGCTGTTGTACCAGTCGGCGCTCTCAGGCACGTCGGTTTGCTCGCCCCAGATTTGGGGACTGGCGGGCGGCAGGTCGCAGTACCAGTCATAAAAGCTCATGCACACGCCGCCGATCAGGCTGAGGTAGCGGCTGCCGGCGGCATAGCTGACCATGCTCATGGCCGGGATGGGCGAGAAGCCGATGATGCGGTCTGGCCCCCAGGTCTTGGCGGTGTAGACGTTGGCAGCGGCGACGATCTCGTTGACCTCGTCCCAGCTTGAGCGCACAAAACCGCCCAGGCCGCGCACCTGCTGGTAGTCGCGGCGCTTGGCTTCATCGCCTTGGATAGCGGCCCAGGCCTCGACCGGGCCCAGGGTCT
>NZ_JAGQDG010000001.1 GCF_018069865.1 Ideonella paludis | reverse complement strand
TTGCAGAGATTGCTACGGCCAGCTTAGATGGTTCCCTGCCCAAACTGAAGCTGGCCCTGGCCAAGCCCACGTTGCTGGTGATCGATGACTTGGGGCTAGGGCAAATGACTGCCAACGCTGCGCAGGTGCTCTTGGACATCGTGGACAGGCGTATGCGCACCGGCGCTCTCTTGATTACAAGTCAATACCCGTCCGATCAGTGGCATGCAATGTTTCCTGACCCGACGGTGGCGGATGCAATTCTGGATCGCGTCGTTCACCAGGCTCACCGCCTTCAGCTCAAGGGCGAGTCGATGCGTAAGGTGCAAGCCAAGGCAAAGATGAAGCTGCCTGACTGATCACATCAATGGAAAGCTGTGCACGTTGGCCGCGTAGGGGATCACGTCGTCGGACAGGCTGATCACTTCGTTGGACTTCGTGCATCACGTACTGGAATGGCTGACCACTTGCCATTGGACTTGATGCGCACTGAGTGCTGGAATACGCAAGCAGCTGCATCGGGTGGGAATAGCGCCTCTCCGCCGGAGAATTTATCCAAGAAGAAGCGGCCAACTTCCGGAAGGTGTGAGAACTCCATCATCTGCAGACCAGGAATGTCCTCAAAGTCATCACCAATTCCGCAAACAACCAGCCATCCGAATTGCTCACAAGGGCGCGGCAATACCTGCAACCCTATCGGTTGAAGACCATCAGGTCGAATTCGAATGTGGTCGGTGGGCAGCATGTACAGCACGCCCGTCCCAGCCTCTTTAGCCCGCCATGTCCCCGTTGTGTCGAGCTCGCAGGTCGCAAAGAAGCATGCCACTTCGAAGGACTCAGACAAATCCATATAGCCTGTCGGCACTCCATAGTGCTGCGCCAGCGCTCCTTCAAAGCTGTCCAGATGCTGGCTCGCAAGCCACTGATAGCCTGGATGCGATTTCATTTCCCTACTGAACCAAAGCCGACGGGCCACGCGCTCGACCAGCTTGGCCTGACTCCGAAGCGGCAAATCACGAATCCGTCGAACTCCCGGTTCGAGACCTCGACCGAGCGGCGAGAGCGAGGGTGTGTATCGACAGGTCTGCCCTCGAAAGAGCACTTTCGCGAAGTTCGCCGGGAGCAAAACAGCCTTGCCACTCTCAGCTCGAAAGTACTCCCATCGTCGAGTGGCGGGGCTGACTTCTGTGCGGAACTCTTTACACATCTCGATCAGATGCTCTGCAGGAGCTGGCGCAGTCATAGGGAGTTGACTCACAGTGGTTGGGGTGTAGCTTGCCACCTCTGTTCGGCGGGCCGAGAAGACCAATCTGAACGCGTTATGGATTGTGATTCGGTGGTGGCTTGGGGCCTTCTTCGCTTGGTCGCGCTGAAGACACAGGGCCTGACAGGGTGTAGATGGTGTACACCTTGTCGACGTACACGGAGAAGAAGTAGGTGGAGATGAGAAAGATGAACAACCCGATCACCGGCGTGTTCATCTTGAGACCGTCCTTTCCCACTTCAAAGCTGTTCGCGCCCTCAATGCGGTGAGCGAACCAATGCCGCATATGCTGATAGCTCATCAGCAGCCCTACGCCAACGATCGTGAAGACTAGGCCGAGGATCAGCCAGCTCATGACATGTTGTGCCCAAAGCGTTGCGTTGGCATGTCCGTTCTTTGCCTCCATGTCGGCTAACCGCGCACGCTCATAGGCCACCCTGAGTTGGTTCAACTCCATGGCCAGAACAGCCGAGTTCTTGTCTTTGATGTTGAGAACACAGTCAAGATCGTTTTGACCGCAGGCGTTCACTGCTCGTATCAGTGAGGTGTCTTTGGCATCTTCGCCGCTGTCACCGCTCGCCATGGCGGGTACTGCGAGCGACACCGTCAGGCAGGCTATCGTCGCTATCAGCCACACAATCGAAGTTTTCCCCAGTTTCATGGCCTTACCCCTTATTCCGACGGAGACGCTTGCTTAACGCAGCGGCCATTTCGCGTATCGAGGTAAGGCTTGTCTTGGGGGCAAGTGGCACTAGGCCTGCATTCGCGAGAGCCTGACACGGTTGGCAGAGTGCCAATGGGCATGCCATCAGGGTTCACGATTTGCATGCACGCTTGGCACTCTATCCGTGCCCTCCGCAGCGCCTCGACGAGACTATCCCGCGCAGCAATTTCGCGTGCACTCTCGATCTTGATGGAGGCCAGCCGCTCAGCGAGCCCGCCGCGCGGAACGTCAACTCGAAACATCCGGTCGCCAAGCACGCCCTGCTTGCCAGCCACCCCTTCCACTTTAATGGTCTTGTCCGGTATCGGCAGGTCCATCTTTCCCCCGGCATCTTTGACGGTCTGCCCGTAAACAACACCCGAGATCAATCCCAGCAGCAGTAAACAGCATTCACAAAGCAACCTTCGAGTGTTCATACGAGATCTCCCATTGGCCGGATAACTGTTAGCCAGCCTGAGGCGAATCTAGGGCAGTTAACACCCATGGGCTTCATCAACTCATAGGATGAGCTGGCTGGGTGATGTAGACGGACATTGCGTCAGAGAAAGGCTTTCAGCAGAGCCCCCACAAGACTATCGAAAAGTTGCCGAATCCTTCCTCGTTCCGTGAACATTGAGCTTCAAATTCAATTCGTTACACCATCACAATAAGCGTTATGCTTTTCAGTCAGCAGCAGTTAAGGACCTAGTTCGGGAGGCAGATTTGGTACACCATCTCCAAAGCGGACGCGAGTATCAGTGGGGCATCTTGGGCCCTGAGGTTCTGCCCAGCTTCAGACGAACCAGAACATTGGGACTGGCGGCTGCCATCAGACACCTGAACGACTTGGCTGTGCCGGGCCTCGGAGGCGTTTGGTACGCGAAGCGACTGCTACTCCCAACCCTGAGCTTGGTGGTTGCGGAATCGGTTCGCGCAAGGGGCAAGCAAGTTGGGAGCACGGAGGTGGCCAATGCCATTGAGGCTCTCGCTTGCTTACTGGCCTACCGGTCTTCTAGCTGGTCTGCAGATGACAGGCTTCGGGGAAGCACCATTCTGAGATCCAGGGAGGGCGATGGCGGCAACAAGCTGCCCTTCGCCCAAGTGCGCCAACCTGGTTTCTATGTCAGCCAACCCATGCGAATGGCAAGTGTCCAGGCCTTACCAGCCCTGGGTCTGGTGGAGGCCGGTGCGTCTCGATTCAATGGCTTTCGAGTTTCAGAAGCCGGTCGAGAGTTTGTAGATCTTGCGCTCCGCGACTACGCCCCATTCAAACGCAAGGTGGCAGAGCATTTAGTGGCCTGGGTACAGGGACAGACAGACCAAGTCAGCACACCTCCGATAGTGGAGGCCTTGTCGCCGCTCACCCCAATGAATGCGGCCTCCTTGGCCGTACTACGTAGTCGCCTAGAGCTTGGCACGAACGAGGAGATGTCGATACGAACGCGTCGCAGGAATGCGCTGAATTGGGTGTCGCGTCTGGCCAAGGATTGGCAGCGACCGGCAGGGGAAGCGGCAGGGGCAAAGGACGATAGTTCGAAGCCACCAGAGATAGATGATGATCACTGGCGAGACCTAAAGGCCGGCAAGGCATTTTTCAGTACCCGAGACAAGGCCATTGCCGTTCTCGATAGCGTCGAGAAGCTGATCGGGCCGGGTGGACAGATGTGCCGCCTAACGGACGCTGCTCAGCAGGCAGGCGATCTGATCTCAGAGCTCCGTGCAAGCGCCATCATGAGCCAAGAGCAAGGACTGGCTCACCCCGACGCCCTGACCTTTTGCTTTGAGTGCGTTAATCAAAACGATGCGCATGTGCTGCAACAACTTGTTGCCCGTGACGGGCGTGTATTGAGGTTGGTTGGAACTGAGATTCGACCCGCTGGTCCCGCCTTCCATGGGGGCTCCCATCAAAGCTCAGAACTCCCAGAAGGTGATGAGGACGTTTCGAAGTACGCCATTCCTGTTCCCGATGGCTTTTCATTCCGAGTCCGAAACCTCTATCGACTGACCCTCGACTTGAACGGCAATTTGTCTGACTGGCTTGCCCTGCAAGCAAAGGAGCGACAGCATGGTGGCTAAGCTCAAAGTCAGGCCCTTTGCCTCATTGACACAGTACTTTGACGCACCTCAGGGATATGCAGGTGAGTTCGGCTGGCTTTGCGGCTATTCGGCCGACGCGGCCTTCATGGACAACGCTGCCGAACGATTCTCGACGTTGACGGGAGCAGCGAGAGGTCAGCTGGGACGCTTCCATTTGGGGCTGATGACGGACCCATCTTGCCCACTGATCACTGCTGTCGATGCGCCTGGCGTCCTCCACGCTGCCTTCAAGAGTCAATCCAACAAGCCATTTGCCCTGCTCCACGCCAAGGTTGCGATCTTGTCTTTCCGGCACCAGGAGGAGCGGAGCCAGTGGCTCATTCGGCTGGTTGTCTCTACGGGAAACTGGACCCGACAAACCGTGGAGGACAGCCTCGACTTGGCATGGTGTGTTGAGGTCGACAGCGCACAGCTTGTCACCCCTTCCGAAGAGACCCAGCAAGCTTGCGCAGACCTGGTGGCAGCCTGGGATCTTCTGCGAGAAGTCCGTTCTTGGTTCGACCTGAGACTGCTCAGTCTTGCCGAGGAAACAGGTGGGAGCATTCATTCTCGGCTTGAAGCCCAGATTCAGGTGTGCCGAGAGGCAACGCAACAACTGTGGACGCCAAGAATTTTCGACAGCCGAAGAGCCCCGCTTCTCGAGCAAATCATCGACAAGGCGAAGGCGCTTGGTCCAGAGGCTCCGGCGCGGAACTACTTGGCCATGGGCTCTGGCTTCTTCGAGTCCGCCAGGAAGTCTGGAGCTGAGCCCGAGGTTCCAAAGTGCATCGTCGAGCAGCTTCAGCGCAACGGCCTTCTGACCAAGAACGCTGAGGTGGATGTCTTTGTAAATCCGATGGCTTGCCAGGCTATCGCGAATTGGAAACCTCCGCGCACTTTCACTTTGCGACCGGCTGCATCCCCAGTGCATCTATTCGGCGAACTCAGCAACCGGTCCTTGCATGCCAAGTTTGTCTTCGGTGCGAGAGGCAATGCCTCCGGCAGGCTTCGTCACTCATGGGCTTACCTGGGTTCCGGCAACCTCACCCACCCCGGGCTGATGCAGGCCATGAGCCCGTTGGGAGGGAACTTGGAGGCGGGTGTGGTTTTCGGGGCGGGTGAGCAAGTCAAAAGCGGAGAGTCGCCGGATGCGCGAGTCGGCGTGTTGACTGAGTTGCTACCCGTTCAGTTCGAACGAGAAGTCGGCACTGATTGCAGCGTTCAAGCTGGAGAAGACTTCGAGCATCCAGACAGTTGGTTCGAGGCGCCACCCATTGCATGGCTGGACTGGGAGTCAGGCGACCAGGACGGCTTCATCAAAGTGCCTGCTGCGCAATGGAGTGCCGAGACGACGATGGAGGTTCGGCTACCGGATGGAAGCATGGTCACACTGTCAAAGGAGCCCCTGATTTGGCCGGGGCCCCAACCCAGGCTCGTGACTTGCAGATGGCCAGGTCTAAGCGGCTTCACCGAGCGCTCGATCCCTGTCGTCGACGGGTACGGCAGGGTAGCCTCGACTCCCATGCCTGCGCTCGACATTCATGACGTCTGGTGGCAGTTGGCTGCCTTTCCTCAGGTAGAAAACGAAGAGGACCCCGGCGACGGGGGCGATGAGTCCGCAGCGCCATCTGCACATCCAAGTTCGTCATTAGTTGAGGCAGGGGCATCACTCACCTACCCCATTCGGCAAATGATGGAACTGCTCGAGAACATCGCCACCAAGCAGACGTGCGTTCCCGCCGAAGACTGGCCAGGGTGGTGCAGCAGGCTCGAACAAACGCTCGTCCGCGCAAAGGACAGCTCGACCGTCGTGTTCTTCACAGCGGGGCTAGGCCCCCGTCTCAATCCGCTCAGCCCGCTGCGTCAAAGCTGCTTTAGGCCCAGCTATGCAGAAGATGCCTCGAGCCCTGCAGGGCAAGCCTATGAAGCCATGCTGACGCGCATTGAGCAGGCTTGGGGGGTACATGGGCTCGCTTCGATCGGAGGTGCACGATGACTAACGGGAGATTCAAGGGTTGGTTAGCGGTCGCACAGAAGTTGCATGCCCTCGCCAGCCTGGACGACACAAGCATTGAACTCAACAGCGGGCAGCGCGAAAGCTTGCGGGCGATTTCCGAACGTCTACCCAACAACGGTGTCTTGATTGCCGATGAGGTGGGGTTGGGCAAGACCCGGATTGCTTGTGCCGTGGCCAAGTCAGTCATGGAAGCCGGTGGGCGCGTCGCTGTCGTGGTGCCTCCGACTCTCGGCTATCAGTGGCGCGACGAGCTGCGGAAAAAGGCGGGCGTACCAGATGTCCCCCCACTCCTACGCAGCCTGCACGGCTACCTTGATGCTTGGAAAGAAGAAAGCAGCACGATTCAACCCTGGGGTCAGCACTCCGTTATCCTGCTGTCCCACGCGTTTTGCAACTGGACGATCAGGAGCAACACAAAGAAGAACTGGCGCTGGGCATTGCTGCCCGGGACGCTGGGTTACGCGTCAACCCAGCTCGGTGCAAGGGCGCGTCTGCCACGCGGCTTTTTTTCAAGTGGTCGAGTAGATGACACCCGCATTCAGCGCGCTTCCCAGTGGATCGCTTACAACGGCTGCAGAGACACGTTGAGCCAACTGGTGTTCAACAAAGATTTAAATAGCTGGGGCGAGAACTCCGAGCTGCTGACACCAGAAAGCTACGCCAAGGACACCGTATACAGAGAGGAGTTGGAATGCGTCGTCGGATTGGGCTTGGGTCAGTTTGACTTGATCATCATCGATGAGGCTCACAAAAGCCGAGGTGAAGTCAGCAATTTGGAGCGCTTACTCAAGAACGTCTTGCAAGTGAGCAGCAGCAGTCGCCGTGTGGCACTGACTGCGACCCCCATAGAGCTGGACTCAGGCCAGTGGGAGAGCACGCTTGCGCGGATTGGGCTTGATGTCGCCGAAGATACGTCGGATCGGCTGGCACAGATGATGGTCACCGTTGATGAGTATGCAGAGGCGGTAAAGCTGATTCGGAGTGCACCTACGGATGAGGAAACCTTAACTCGGTTCAAGGCGGCGTCCATTCAATTCAAGAACCTGCTGAGCCCCTATTTGTTGCGCAGAGACAAGCGTGAAGACGAATGGATCAAGTCGTTCGCATGTCTGCCGGGGCAAGACGCATACAGCTATCGCCTACAGCAGCCTATTGAGATCGCATTGGCGACTCTTTCCCCTGAATGGCAACAGGCCGTGTGTGCCGCGGAAGCCCTCTCATTCGTCACACGCGGCAAGGATGACTCATCGGCCAAACGGGTGAGGCTAACCATTGGCAACGGGCATGGGTTGGTGACCACGATTGATCAGTCTTGGAAGACTTCTGACGACGATGCCGTCGAAGCGCCTACATCCCCAGACACTGATTCCGAGCTTCAAGACTTTTCTTCCGATCGTAGCGGCAAGAAGGCTTTGCGAGCAGCCTGGTGGAAGCATGTGCTGCAGGGCGTGCAGGTTCAGGGCAGCCAAGGCGAGATTGGGGGCGAACTGACTACGCTCTACGATCATCCTGCCATCCTGGCTGCAGTGGCAGCAATTGAGGATGTCGTCACTCGCCGAGCAGAGAAGGTTTTGGTGTTTGGTAGGTTCACGAAGCCCATGGAGGCCCTGGTGAAGCTGCTCAACGCAAGAGCCATGATCAGGGCCTTGCGCAGAGGCGAATCTTGGCCGCAAGAGAGTCTGGACAAGGATGGATCTATCAATGCCGCGCTCCGCCAGTTGGGCGAAACTTGGACTGTCGAGGAGGTAGCTAAGCAGTTGAAGGAGGGCTACCTGAAACTCGAAAGTGCGCGCACGGCCTTTAGGGCGACGTTGTTAGAGCGACTGCAGTCCGAGTTCGACGACAAATCAAACCGAGACTTGGCTCACCGACTGGTTGATGAATTGAGTCGTCACCAAATGGTTGAGCCAACAGCCGACCCAGCCGGGCAACCATTGCCAGTCATCGCTCGTGCATTGCAGGAGTACCTGGGCAGCGATTGGGGCGGTGCCAGTCCTGAACAGTTGGCGGAAGCATTTGCCGCAATCGTTCAGGCTGTCAGTGACCCGGCCGAGCTGGACCAAGATGACACCGAGGAACCTGATAACGAGGACACCGTTGACTCGTTGACCAAATTCACAGAACGTCTGAAGGAAGAGTTTGGACGCCAGCAGGGGGCCTTCGCTCGGCTGATGAACGGCAATACCCCGCCCTATACCCGGCGCATGACGCAACTTGGCTTCAATCGAGTCCCGAGCAATCCCAAAGTACTGGTGGTTCAATCTGTTGTAGGCCGGGAAGGTCTCAATCTCCACTTGGCCTGTCGCACCGTGGTCCTTCTCCATCCTGAGTGGAACCCTGGTGTTGTCGAGCAACAAATCGGCCGCGTTGATCGACTTGGCAGCCTATGGCAGCAGCTATTCGAAGATTGGCTGGCTGCAAACGCGCCTCCGGGAGGTACTCCCCAAGGTGATCCACCACGGATTCAGATTCATCCAGTGATTTTTCAGGGCACCTATGACCAGGAGAATTGGCGTATCCTCGGCGAACGTTGGGACAACTTGCGTGCGCAGTTACATGGCGTGGTGATTCACCCATCATCCGACGACCCTGATCATCACAGCGTTGCGCAACTTGTCAACGCATTAGCGCCTAGGTTCTCACCGTCTGCCCTGTGATGCATATGGGCGAGTACCTCGACACGCAGGCGCCACAGGTCCGATAAAGTTTGCCAACAAAGTCCGGTCACTCATAAGCCCACCATACCTCGCTGAGGTATGCCTCCGTATGGTGCGACCTTCATCATTGAACAGAGGGATCACACCATGGGACTAGTAAGTTTTTTCAAGGCAGCCGGCGAAAAGCTATTCGGCCACGATGAGACTGAAAAGGTCGCTCAAGCGGCAGTGTCAGCGCCCAGCGACGGCGACTTACAGCAGAAAGTTGCGCAGCTCAATGCGCGGGCTGCTGATGCCATCGCCACTTACGTGGCGGCGCAAGGACAGAGCGCTGAGGGCTTGAGCATTGAATTTGATGGGGCCACCAGCCAGGCTACGGTCAGCGGACAAGCAGCCGACCAAGCGACCCGCGAGAAGATCGTGCTTTGCTGCGGCAACGTGACGGGCGTGACTGGCGTGAATGACTTGATGACGGTTGTCCAACCAGCCGACGAGTCGCGCTGGTACACGGTGGTCAAGGGTGACAACCTGTCCAAGATTGCAAAAGAGCACTACGGCAATGCCAATGACTACCCCAAGATCTTTGAGGCGAACCGCCCCATGCTGAGCCATCCGGACAAGATCTACCCGGGTCAGTTACTGCGCATTCCCTGATTTTGTGAATGCAAAAGGCACCAGAGCCCTCGACTCTGGCGCCCTACCCTCATCGAAGCAACGGCCGCAGATCAGGTGTGCATCGCAGGCCAGCCACGTATAGGCCGACTTCGCTGACGTGCCCAGAGGGTGTCACCAGGGAAAGTTCCAAACTCAGTGAACGAAAACCCTAAAAATTCCAAACTCAATGAGTCAGTCATTCAAGATCGAGTGACACGAACTCCTCTAAGTGATTGATTGGCCTACATGCGCAGTTCCAAACTCAAAGAATTTCGACAATGCCCGCCTCGACCGCTGTATGCCCCCAGCGGTTTAGGCGGGCTTGTATGGTGCGCTTTTCACCATTGAAACAGGGGGTCCATCATGGGATTTGTGAGCTTTTTCAAGGCAGCCGGCGAGAAACTGTTTGGGCACGATGAAGCCGAGAAGGTCGCGCAAGCAGCAGTATCTGCACCAAACGACGGCGATTTGCAGCAAAAGGTAGCCCAACTCAATGCCCGCGCTGCTGACGCTATCGCCACTTATGTGGCCGCCCAAGGTCTCAGTGCCGACGGCTTGTCCATTGAGTTTGATGGCGCCACCAGCCAAGCCACCGTCAGCGGGCAAGCCGCCGACCAGGCCACCCGCGAGAAGATTGTGCTGTGCTGCGGCAATGTGACCGGGGTGACTGGCGTGAATGACTTGATGACCGTGGCCCAGCCTGCGGACGCGTCGCGCTGGTATACCGTGGTGAAAGGCGACAACCTCTCGAAGATTGCCAAAGAGCACTACGGCAATGCCAATGAGTACCCCAAGATCTTTGAGGCGAACCGCCCCATGCTGAGCCACCCGGACAAGATCTATCCCGGCCAGCTCCTGCGCATTCCCGCCTGAGCCACCGCTCAAGCCTGCCGCCACGGGCCTGACGACTGCGCCATGCACAATGCAGTGCATGAAGATTCTCAGCGTCAATGTGGGCCGTGCCTTGGCGGTTCAAATCAACGGCCGTGAGGTGCTCACAGCCATTGGCAAGCAGCCGCAGGGCGGGCCCGTCGCCTATGGGCCGATGGGGCTGGCAGGCGATGAGCAGGCCGACTTGTCGGTCCACGGCGGCCTCTCCAAAGCGATCTACGCTTACCCCAGTGAACACCTGGCGTTCTGGCGCACTGTGCGGGCTCAGGCTCGTGCGGGTGCCTGGGACCAAGACGTGCCGCCGGGCCTGGTGGGCGAGAACCTGACGCTGCAAGGCCTGACGGAGCGGGAGCTCTGGATCGGTGATCGGCTCTGCTTTGCCGACGGCGGCGTGCTGGTGGTGTCGGAGCCGCGCCAGCCCTGCTTCAAATTCAACGGCGCCATGGGCTTCAACAAAGCGGCAAAGTTGATGACCGAGTCGGGCTACTGCGGCGCCTACCTGGCTGTGTTGGTGCCGGGCACGCTGAGCGCCGGGGAGTCCTTCCGGCTAGAGCCCGGCGAGCGCCACCTGAGCCTGCTGGACGCCTTTCGCAGCCGCGCCCGATGAAAAAACCCCCGCCAACTCAGAGAGTTGCGCGGGGGGTGAATGCTCGCTTCGCTTGAGAAGATGTCACACCGGCACCCCAGCTTGCGCCCGGGTGCCGGCAGCACAGCCCACCTTACTTGGTGGGGGGAGTGCGCTGGATGGTGACCGTCGGCGAGGCCCACTTCTCCCAATGAGCTTCATTGGTGGAGTCGCCCAGCGCCTTCAGGACCGACACATCCAGGGTGTAGGTGCCATTGGGCACGGTCAGCACAGTGCCGTTCTTCTTGCTGGTGGTGCCGTCCCAGGCGAAGGCATAGAAGCCTGTCGAGGTGGAGTTGCGCGGCAGGTAGTCATCAGAGATCGCGGTGAACCAGTTCTTACCGGTTGCAGTCTCCTTGACGGTCACGCGCAAGGCACGGGCATGGTGGTCGAAGTGCATCAGCATGTAGGGCACATCGGAGCCGACCATCGTGTAGGTGCCACCGCTAGGACGGTTCTGGTAGCTGGTGCCCACCAATTGAGCCAACCAGGGGAAGCCATTGGCCGTCGGGGTCAGAACTTGGATGGACTGGTAGTCACCCTTGAAGCCGCTGTAAGGCACACGCAGGGTTTCGCCGCCTTCACCGCGCGCCTTGACCACCACATAACCGCCGTACACGCCCTTATCGGCCAAGTCGGTCGGTGCGGTCACCGTCACCGTCACCGGCACAGAACCGCCAGCAGGCACCGTGATGGTGCTGGCGCTGAAGGCCACAGAGGCGGGCGTGTTGAAGATGCTGACAGCGAAGGTGTTGGAGCCGGTGGCCACAGCGCCTTCATGGGTCAGGTCATAGGTAACAGCAGTCTTGGAGAAGTTCTTGACCGTCAGCGTACGGACTTGCGGGCCGGCTTGGCTCTCACCCAAGGACAGCTTGCCCGGCAAGACTTGCGCCTTGGTTTGGATGGCTTGAACGATGTCCACCATGCCGGCACCTTGGCGATGGGTGGCATCCAGGAAGCCCAAGCTGGGGTTGCCGCTCCAAGCCTTAGGCTCGGCCGTGTTTTGGAGGCGGTCACGCACTTGCGTGGACTTCAAGGTGGGCTTGGCTTCCAGCAGCAGGGCCACAGCACCCGCCGTGTGCGGCGAGGACATGGAGGTGCCCGACAGGGTCGCAAAACCGCCAAGTTCCAGCGGGTAGGAGGAGTTGATCAGGCCGCCAGGGGCACCGAGATCGGGCTTCAGGCTCAGGTCTGCAGCGAGGCCCCAGGAGCTGAAGGACGAAATCAGATTGCCAGAGGAGTTGCTGAAACTGGCCACCGTGTCAGACCATGTGATGGTCTCGGAGCCCGCAGCAATGCGTGCGTCCAGCTCAGCACCAAACTGATCTGAAGTACCCACGACCGGAATGGTCAGCGCCGGTGTACCGACGACAGAAGCGCCGACGAAGCCGGGGGCGTTGTTGTACAGAATGACACCCACGGCGCCAGCAGCCTGGGCATTGGCAGCCTTGGTGTAGAAGGCACAGGTACCGCGGCGAATCAATGCCACTTTGCCCGTCAAGCTACCAGGGGCCAGGGCCGAGCAGCCATCAGCCAAGCTGGCGGTCGTGCCGGTGCGCGCCAGAGGGAAGGTCCCGGTGGCCGGGGTCGCAGCTGCACCCGTTGCATCGAGGAAGCCATAAGCCTTGTTGTCGCTGCCCGCGTACATCGACTTGGCCTTGATCGCCACATTGTCGTAAGACGCCACACCGATCACATCCTTGCCCACGCCAGGTGCACCCGCGGCGTAGAGACCGGAAGTGCCGCTGTTGCCGATGGAGGCCACCATCACGATGCCGTCACGCACCAAACGGTCTGCGGCCTGAGCGGTCGGGTACTGAGGCCACTGGAAGGAGGCGCCCAAGCTTTGGTTGATGACCTGCATGCCATCGGCCTTGGCGCGCTCCATGGCGGCCAAGATGATGTCCGAGGTGGTGGAGCCGGCGCAGCCAAACACGCGGTAGGCGCCCAGAGTCACATTCGGTGCCACGCCCTTGAAATTGTCGGTGGCGCTGTTGCCACCAATGATGCCGGCGACGTGGGTGCCATGGCCGCCGCAGTCATCCGGGTTGGCGTCGGGGGTTGCTACGGGGTTGTAGGCCGGGCTGGTGGGGTCCGCATTGAAAGCATCACCGACAAAGTCGTAGCCGAACTTGATGCGGGGGTGGCCCGCAAAGGAGGTGCCGCCGCTCACGCCGCCGCCGCCGAAGGCCGGGTGATCCAGGTCGATACCGGTATCGATCACACCCACCTTGATGCCGGCGCCGGAAAGGCCCAGGCTGTTTTGCGCGATGTCAGCGCCCGTCATGCCCAGCGCCGAGCCCATGTCCGGCACCGTGCCGCCGTCGACCTTTTCGACCTTGGGCGCATTGATCACCATCACCGGGTACATGGCCTTCACCGAGGCCATCTTGGCGATCTTGGCGCGCTCTGCGGGAGTGGCTTCAATGGAGACGCCATTGAACAAATTGGAGAAGGTGTTGCGCTTCTTGAACTTGATGTTCTTGCTGGAGGCTTCACGCAGGAACTCGGCTTCGTCGGCCTTGACCGCAGAGGCCATACGGCCATCGGCCACCGGCGCTCCGGCGAACTCCACAAACCACAGATTAGGGGCAGCTTCAGCAGACTTGGCCGCCACCGCCTGGTTGGCGTGAGCCGACGCTGCGAACAGCGACAGGGCAGCAGAGACGGCGCTGGCAACCAGCGTCAAACGAACCTGTTTCATTCCTACGAACTCCTCTAAAGATGAAAGGGATGAGGTGCATCCCATCAAGTGTGCGGCGCTTCTGACTCCGCACGGTTCCCAGTGTTTTGCATCGAGTGCGCGACAAACGAACGCGACGAAATTCACGAAAGACGGCCATGCTCGACAAAGCCGACACTGAAGTCGATAGAGGTTTCCCTCAGTGCAGGCTTCAGCTCACTTCTGAGGCAAGCTTCACGCCAATCACCCCCCTAGAACCGAATAATCAATGTAGCCCTCAGGCCCGCCGCCATACAGGGTCTTGAGCTGAAGCTCGTTCAAGGCTGCCCCGGCTTTGAGCCGTGCGCCGAGGTCGGGGTTGGCGATGAAGGCCTTGCCAAAAGCCACCACATCGGCCGCGCCAGACGCAATCGCCGCCTCGGCCATCGCGCCGTCATAGCCGTTGTTGACCATCCAGGGCGCCTGGGCTTGGGCGCGCAAAGCCTGGTAGTCAAAAGGGCTAATGCCTTGGTCGCTCAGGTCGCGCGGGCCGCCGGTGGCCCCTTCCACCACATGGACATAGGCCAGCTTGAGCGGCGCCAAGTGCTGGGCCAAAAGGCCGTACAAGCCTTGGGCATTGCTGTCCTGGGCCGCATCGTTGGCGGGGGTGATGGGCGACAGCCGAATGCCGGTGCGCCCGCCGCCGATCTCGGCCACGATGGCCTGGGCCACTTCCAAGGCGAATCGCACCCGATTGGCCTTGCTGCCACCATAGGCATCGCTGCGGTCGTTGATGCTGTCGCGCAGGAACTGCTCGATCAAGTAACCATTGGCGGCATGGATCTCGACCCCATCAAAGCCCGCATCCATGGCACAGCGGGCTGCGTGGCGGTAGTGCTGCACCAGGGCTGGGATTTCTTCGGTGCGCAGTGCGCGCGGCGCTGACACCGGCGCAAAGCCGCCTTGGATATAGGTTTTGCCGCGCGCAGGTGTCGCGGTGGCGGACTCAGGTGCCGCGCCGCCGGGCAGCAAAGAGGTGTGCGAGATGCGGCCCACATGCCAGAGCTGGATCACGATCTTGCCGCCCTCGGCATGCACCGCATCGGTGACTTGGCGCCAAGCTTGCACCTGTTCGGGGCTGTAGATGCCCGGCGTGTCCAGATAGCCGTGGCCCATGGGGCAGACGGGGCTGGCCTCGGTGATGATCAGGCCAGCGCCGGTGGCCGGGTTGGCCCGCTGGCGGTAATAGGTGGCCATCATGGGGTTGGGGAGGCCGCCCACCGCCCGGTTGCGGGTCAAGGGGGCCATCACCAAGCGGTTGTCCAGCGCGATATCGCCCAGCTGGAAGGGACTGAAAAGAGTGTTCATGGGCGCAAGCGTAGCCGCATCAGGCATCGTGTGCTGTCAACACGGCTACAGTGCAGGCCTGCGACAAAGAGAGAAAGACCGCCATGCTGGCCTATCGACACGCCTTCCACGCCGGCAACCATGCCGACGTGCTCAAGCATCTGGTGCTGACCCAGGTGCTGCGCTACATGGTGTCCAAAGACAAACCGCTGCGCTATATCGACACCCATGCCGGCGCCGGCAGCTACCTGCTCAAAGGCAAAGACGCCCAGAAGAAAGCCGAATACCGCGAAGGCATTGGCCGCCTTTGGAGCCGCCCAGACCTGCCCCCGGCCTTGGCCGACTATGTGCAACTGGTGCAGTCCTTCAACCTGCAGCCCGATGAAAACGGGGTCGTGCCCGAGCTGGAAAAGGGCATGACGCCGCCGCTGGCGCTCTACCCGGGCTCACCGTCCATCGCCAGCATGCTGCTGCGCAAAACGGACACCATGCGGCTCTATGAGTTGCACCCGTCGGATGTGCGCACCTTGGCCACCCACTTTGGCCATGAGCGTCGCACCAACATCATTGGCGGCGACGGCTTTGCCGGGCTGAAGGCCGAGCTGCCGCCCTCACCGCGCCGCGCGGTGGTGCTGATGGACCCGTCTTATGAGACGGTGGGCGACTACGGCAAAGTGGTGGCTGCGATGCGCGACGCGGTGACCCGCTTTGCCGAGGGCGTCTACATCGTCTGGTACCCGCAGGTCAGCCGGGTCGAAGCGGTGCAACTGCCCAAGCGCCTGATGGCTTTGGCGCCCAAGGGCTGGCTGCATGTCTCGCTGACGGCCAACAAGGCCGATGGCCATGGTTTTGGCCTGATGGGCAGCGGCATGTTCGTCATCAACCCACCCTACACCCTGCACAACACCTTGGCCACCGAGATGCCGGTGCTGCTGGAAGCCCTGGCGCAGTTTGATGAGGCGAGCTACCGGATTGAGGAACAGCCCGCCTGATTTCAAGCGGGGAGCGCGCAAGCCGCCCTCCCCCGCTGATCACAACGATCAGGCCTCTTCGGCCACGGCCTTGTAGGCCAGCGCGCCGAGGGCCGCACCGATGATGGGCGCCACCCAGAACAGCCAGAGCTGGGACAGAGCCCAGTCGCCCACGAACAGCGCCACGCCCGTCGAGCGGGCGGGGTTCACCGAGGTGTTGGTCACGGGGATGCTGATCAAGTGAATCAGCGTCAGGCACAGGCCGATGGCGATGGGCGCAAAGCCGGACGGTGCACGCTTGTCGGTGGAGCCCATGATCACGAACAAGAAGAACGCCGTCAGCACCACTTCGGTCACCAGGGCTGCCGTCATGGAATAGCCGCCGGGCGAATGCTCGCCAAAGCCGTTGGACGCAAAGCCACCGCTCAGGCTAAAGCCGGCTTTGCCGCTGGCAATCAGATAGAGCACACCCGCAGCCGCCACCGCACCCAAGACCTGGGCCACGATGTAGGGCAGCAGCTTGGCGCCGTCAAAGCGCCCGCCAACCCACAGGCCGATGGAGACCGCGGGGTTCAAGTGGCAGCCCGAGATGTGGCCAATGGCATAGGCCATGGTCAACACCGTCAAGCCAAAGGCCAGCGACACGCCATGCAGGCCAATGCCCACACCGGGGAAGGCAGCGGCCAGTACGGCACTGCCGCAGCCGCCCAGCACCAACCAAAAAGTGCCAAAAAACTCGGCGCCGTATGCTTTCATGAGGGACTCCTCGCAAACTAAAGAAGGCGCGATCCTAGGCAGCCCCACACCCGCCACCACCCCCAATCCGTCAGGCGCGTGGATGATGTCACCCTCTGCCCTCAGACTGTGTCACCCAGCCCCCAAAATGCTTGCTCATATGTCGACTGCTCCCTCCCCGGCCGCTTTGCAAGGCCTCAAAGTCTTGGAGCTGGGCCAACTGATTGCCGGCCCTTTTGCGGGCAAGACCCTGGCCGACTTTGGCGCGGAGGTCATCAAGATCGAGCCGCCCGGCACTGGCGATCCGCTGCGCCAATGGCGCCTGCTGCACGAGGGCACCAGCGTCTGGTGGCAGGTGCAGAGCCGCAACAAGCAAAGCGTGGTGCTGGACTTGCGCACGCCCGAGGGCCAGGCTCAGGTGCGGCGCTTGGCCCTGGAGGCGGATGTGCTGATCGAGAACTTCAAGCCCGGCACCATGGAGAAGTGGGGCTTGGGCTATGAGGCCCTCTCCGCCCGCAACCCGGGCCTCATCATGCTGCGCCTCTCGGGCTATGGCCAAGATGGCCCTTACCGCGACCTGCCCGGCTTTGCCGTGGTGGCCGAGGCCATGGGCGGCCTGCGCCACCTGATGGGCGAGCCCGGCCGCCCACCCGTGCGCGCAGGCGTGAGCCTGGGCGACACCCTGGCCGCGCTGCATGGCGTGATCGGCGTGCTGCTGGCCCTGCAGGCCCGCCAACACAGCATCAGCCCCGAGGCGCCCAAGGGCCGCGGCCAGGTGGTGGATGTGGCGCTGTACGAAGCCGTCTTCAATTGCATGGAAAGCCTGCTGCCCGAGTACAGCGCCTTTGGGGCGGTGCGTGAGCCGGCGGGCTCGGCCCTGCCGGGCATTGCGCCAAGCAACGCCTACCGCTGCGCCGATGGCCAGGTGGTGATCGGCGGCAATGGCGACTCCATCTTCAAGCGGCTGATGGCCGCCATCGGCCGTGAGGACCTGGGCCAAGACCCGGGCCTGGCCAATAACAGCCTGCGTGCGGCGAGGGCCGACGAGCTGGATGCCGCCATCACGCGCTGGACCCTGGAGCACCCGGTGGATGAGGTGGTGGCCCAATTGCAAGCCGCCAGTGTGCCGGTGGGCCGCATCTACACCGTGCGCGACATCGCCCAAGACCCGCACTTCAGGGCCCGCGGCATGATCGAGCGCATCGTCACGGCCCAAGGCTTGGCTTTGGAGGTGCCGGGCATCGTCCCCAAGCTCTCCGCCACCCCCGGCAGCCTGCGCAGCCTGGCTCCCAGCCTGGGGGAGCACACCCAGGCCGTGCTGGGGAATCTGCCGAGCACCGACTAGAGCGCGCGGCGTTATCGTGTTGGGTTCTCCAAAACCAATTCGGGAGCCCCTCATGACCCCACCCTTGGCCCACCAGGCCACCACGGGACACGCCGGTGCCAGCGCCACACGCCTGCTGCGCCCCTTGTGTTTAGCCCTGCTCAGTGCGTGGGCCACCCACGCCAGCGCCCAAGCCACAGGCCCGACTGCGGAAACAGCCGGCGTGGCCACCCTGCCCGCGCCGCGCGACGAAGCCTGGCCCGGCGTCATTCAGCTGCACGTCGACAGCACCGAGCTGGACCAGCGCATTCAGCGGGTGAGGCAGACCCTGCCCGTGAGCAAGCCCGGCAAGCTGACCCTGCTCTACCCCCGCTGGTTGCCCGGCACCCACGGCCCCTATAACGACATTGGTGGGCTGACCGGTTTGATCATTCAAGCAGGCTCCCAGCGCGTGGCTTGGGTGCGCGATGTCACCGACCCCTATGCCTTCCATGTCGAGGTGCCGGCGGGTGTCAAAGCGCTGGAGCTGCAGTTTGAATACCTCGCGCCGCTCGGCCCCGAGCAAGGCCGCGTCAATATGAGCCGCACCATCCTGGGCGTGCAATGGAACCAGTTGCTGCTCTACCCAGCCGGCCACTTCGCCAGCGGCATCAAGGTGCAAGCCCGCCTGAAGCTGCCCGAAGGCTGGCAGCAAGCCAGTGCGCTGCGTGATGCCAAGGGCCAAGTGCCACAAGCCGGCAAAGACGGTTGGGTGGACTTCGCACCCGTCTCGCTGGAGACCTTGGTGGACTCGCCCTTGTTCGCCGGCAAACATGCCAAGCGCATTGAGCTGGACCCACCCAAGACGGACAAGCCCGTCGCGCTGAACCTGCTGGCCGATGAAGCCTCGCAACTCGAAGCGACGCCCGCCCAGATCGAAGCCCACCGCGCCTTGGTGCTGCAGTCCGACAAGCTCTTTGGCGCCCGCCATTGGCGCCACTACGACTTCTTGCTCTCGCTCTCCAAAGACTTTGGGGGCATTGGCTTGGAACACCATGAGTCCAGCGAGAACGGTGTGAGGCCCGACTACTTCAAGGAGTGGGACAAATCCATCCGCGCCCGCGAGCTGCTGCCGCATGAGTACGTGCACTCCTGGAATGGCAAGTTCCGCCGCCCGCAAGACCTCTGGACCCCGCAGTACAACGTGCCCATGCGCAACTCGCTGCTGTGGGTCTATGAAGGCATGACCCAGTACTGGGGCCATGTGCTGGCCGCACGCTCGGGGCTGACCACGCCCGCGCAGGCACGCGACCGCCTGGCCCATGTGGCCGCCTATCTCAATGCGCGGGTGGGCCGCACCTGGCGCAATCTGCAAGACACCACCAACGAAGGCACGATGGCCTCTCGCCGCGACAAGGCCTGGCGCGATTGGCAGCGCAGCGGTGGCGACTATTACGACGAAGCCACGCTGATCTGGCTGGATGCCGACACCTTGATCCGCGAGAAGAGTGGCGACACCAAGTCGCTGGATGACTTTGCCAAAGCCTTCTTCGGCATTGCCACCACGCGGCACGCCGATGGCAGCATCAAGCCCGCGACCTATGCCTTTGAGGATGTGGTGCGCACGCTCAATGAGGTGCAGCCCCATGACTGGGCCAAGTTCTTGCGCGAGCGCCTGGACACCCACAACCCCGGCGCGCCGCTGGATGGCCTGGCCCGCTCGGGCTGGAAGCTCAGCTTTGCCGAGCAAGAGAGCGAGTTTGCGCGCCATGCCGAAAGCAGCCGAGGCGGCAAGGAGCGGGCTGCGGATTTCCAGCACTCCTTGGGCGTGAATGTGGCCACAGACGGCAAGCTAGAGCAAGTGGTCTGGGGCAGCCCCGCCTTTGCCGCCAAGCTGGCACCGGGCATGGTGCTGGTGGCGGTCAATATGGAGGCCTACAGCGCCGAGCGCCTGAGTGCGGCCATCACGGCCAACAAGGGCGGCAAGGCGCCGCTGCAGTTGTTGCTGCGCCAAGGCGAGCGTTTCCGCAGCGTGAGCTTGGACTATCGCAACGGCCTGCGCTATCCAGTGCTTGAGCGCGTGGGGGCGGGCAAGGATCGGCTGAGCGACATTCAAGCCGCACGCTGACGGCCGGAAAGAACAACGGCGCCCTTCGCAGGGCGCCGTCACTTGAAACGCACAACCAGCCCTGGGCCTAGGCCCAGGGACTGAGCGCCATCAATACTGTGCTTGCTCGATCAGCAGGTCTTGATGGATGCTGACATGCAGACGGGCTGCGGCCAGGTCCAGCGAGACGTCGGCGGCCACCGGTGCGGCCTCTGCGACGAGCTGGGTTTCACCGAAGGCTGCGGACAAGCCGGTGTCGGCTTGCAGCACATCCTTGGCGTCCAAGCCGGCCTCAGTACCTTCGCTGGTGTCACGGGTCTGGAACCAGACGTCTGCCAACTCATGGCTGCTGCCGTCAGCCTTGGTGTAGCTGGACACCAGGCCGATCAGGTTGCCGTTTTGCAGCACTTCCGTCTGCTGGGCATTCAGGTTCATCGACACCACGCCCACAGCACCCAGGCCCACCAACTCACCGGCTTGGGTTTGGCCGTCCTGGTTGCTGTCGACCCAGACTTGCAGGTTGGCAAACTGGGCATCAGCAGCGCTGATGACGCCGTCGCCGTTGCTGTCCAAATCAGCCAGTGCGGCAAAACCTTCTTGGGCGGTTTGGCCATTGCTCAGCTGAGTCGCATCGCCGAACAGCTCGGAGCCATTGTCGACATGGCCGTTGCCATTGCGGTCCCACACCAACAGACCATCTTGACCATCGGTCCAGCCGGTCTGCTCCTTCTTGCCATCGGCATTCAGGTCAAAGGCCACGCCATGCTCAATGCCCACGGTTTGCACGCCGTCACCGTTCAAGTCCAGGACCAGCGGCGAGACATAAGAGTGCGAGACCGTCTTGTAGGCTGTGCTGGCGGAGTCGATCACCTGGCCTGCGGCATTGACTTCCTGGCGGACCACGGCGTACTCAATGGTGGAGCTGTAAGCGCAGCTATAGCCGGCATAGACGCTGTCCAGTCGGATCTGGTCGTTGGTTTCGATCCAGACCAAGCCATTGGCATCCTTGACCGCTTCGGTGGCCACGCCGGTGTCACCGTCCACGACCTTCATGGCCTTGTCCACCCACTTGACGGCGATGCGTGTGCGCTCGCTGCCATCGGTGTCTGACGAGGCACCCGTGATGGTGAAGGTATAGGTGTGAGCGGTGCTGCCCGACGGTGTGGCGTTGATGCTCAGGGTTCCCAAATCAGCCACTGGCGCGATGTCGATGGAGGTCTTGCCACCCGAGTAGGTGTTGCCATTGGTGTCGTAGGCCGTGAACTGCACTTGCGCGTAGTCGTTGAGCTTGTTGCCCACGCCAGCCGCGTTGTAGGCGTCAGCGCCGGACTCGTTCGCATCCGGCGTGAAGCGCAGCTTGCCCGCGTCAATGTCAGCCTTGCTGACTTCTTGGTTGACGGTGACCGCCTTCCAAGTGCCGTTGTCGTTGAACTCCAGCTTGCCGTCGCTTGGCAGGCCCGAGATCACCAGCTTGGGCTGAGCGTTAGGCAGATTGTTGAGGTTGAAGTCACCCCACTTCAGGGTCAGTGCGGTGTCTTCGGTGCCCTTGGCGGTGTTGCCCAGCAAGTCGTTGTCCAGCAGTGTGACTTCAGCGCTGGCGGTGCTGCCCGTGGCCGAGGTCACCTTGAGGCTCACGGTCTCGTTGGGCTCGATGGTGGCATCGTCCACAGTCGGCACGCGCACCTTGAAGCCGGTGGTGCCCGGGGCCACGGTGATGGTGCCACCCACCACATTGACCCACCCCTTGCCGAGGTCCACTTGCAGCGGGCCGGTGGTATCGACATCGGCCGTGCCCGTGCCACTGACCACTTGCAGCGTGATGGGGGTCGGCACCGGAGAGGCGCTGGTGACGACGTTGAACTCCAGGACACCGCCTTCGACCACGCCTTGGGCGGGGCCAGTCACGCTGCTGATGTTGGCCAGCGCGGGTTCGACATTGAAGGTCAGCTTGATGGGCGTGGTGCCATTGGCGCCGCCGCCGTCCTTGGGCAGGTAGTAGAAGACGTCGGTGTCCGGTGTGGTCACGCCGGCCGACTTGTCGGCCACATAGGTGTAGCTGCCATCGGGGTTGACGGTCAGGTGGCCGTACTTGCCTTCGATGGGGCTGCCAATGTTCTCACCAGGGGCCACATCGGGGTTGTTGTCGGCACCGGCCACACGCAGGTCGGCCTTGTTGCCGTCCGGGTCGGTGTCGTTAGCCAGCACATTGCCCGTGGAAGTCGGGAAAGTGGTGGTTTGAGCGGCCACGCCAGGGTCGGCCGGGACTTGCACCTTCAGGCCTTGCTGAGCCAACACCTGCGCGGCATGCGTGGTGTGGTTGAAGACGTTGTAGGTGATGCCGTTGACCACGGTGGTCCCCGCCGACACCCAGTTGCCGGTGTCACCACCGTTGTCCAGCAGGTGGGTCAGGTTCAGGGAGTCTGAGCCGTCACCGTTGACCATCACTTGGGTGCGGCCATTGACTTGGAAGGCGTCCGTGCGGCCGGCGGCCAGCACGTCGTTGACGCTCATCACCAAGGCATTGCGGCCGCTGCCTGCCACCAGGTCAAACTTCTCGAAGTTGTTGACGTCCTGGGCCACGCCGGGGGTGGTGGTGTGGTTGGTCAGGTCCAGGCGCAAACCGTCGCCGTTCAAGCGCAGGGTGTCGGTGCCTGTGCCACCGTCAAAGCCCTTGGCCAATGCCGCATCCAGCGCCGCTTGGGTGCTGTAGGACACGGTGTCGTCGCCGTTGGTGTTGTTCGCCGGTGCGGCGCCGGGCACGATAGAGCCATCGTCAGCGGGCAGCGCGGTGCCGCCAGACACGGCCTTTTGCGCCACCTGGATGTAGGAATAGGCGCCGCCATTGCCGGTGGAGATGGAGATGCTCTTGATGTCACCTGCCAGCTCGATCACGCCTTGCGCGTTGTTAACACCAGAGACCGTGTTGCCGCTGATGCCTGTCAAGGCCGGGTAGTTGCCGGGCGTGTTGTCCACAAAGGACAGCGTGGGGTTGAAGGTGGTGCCATCGGCGCGGGTCGCCGTGATGGTCAAGCTGCCATAGATGCTGGTCAACAAGAGGTTGGGGTTGCTCACCACCTTGTCGAAGTCAATCGTGGCCGGGTAGCTGGGGTGCACTTGCAGCAGGGTGTCTTCGGTGCCATTGGCCACACCGCCAGAGAACAGGCCTTGCAGGCCCGTGCCCACGGCTTGGTTGGCCTGTGCCGAGCCATAGCCCAAGGTGGCGGTCACGTTCACAACACCGTCGCTCGTTTGCAAGGTGCCCTTGACCACAGCGTTGTGGCCAACGGCGGTGGATGCATCGCCGAAATCGGCCCAGTTCTCGACGGAGCCGTTGGCCGAGTTGATCGTCAACGCGGCCTTGTTTGACCAAGCGCTCACATTGCCCGCGCCATCCGACTCACGCGCATAGAAGTTGTACTTGCTGCCGCCGTCAGCCAAACGGGTGCCGGTCAGGTCCAGGCTCCAGGTGCCATCCGCCTTGACGGTGGTCGCACCGAGGAAGTTGCCCGTGCCGTTGGCAAACACTTCAATGGTGTTGCCAGCGCTGGCGGCGCCATCCGCACTGCGGCCATTGACCACCAAGGTTTGATCGGTGGTGGTGCTGCCCACGGCAATGCTGGTGTTGCCGTTGTCGGTGCCGAAACTCTGGATGGTCGGCGCGCCGGCAGCCTGGCTGTCCAGGTCCACCGACTGTGTGGCGCTGGTCGACAGCACGGTGCCTGCGGCATTCACCAGGCGTGCGGTGTAGACCCAGTCGCTGGTGTGGGTGACGTTGTCCACTGCCGTCCAGTGCAGGCCGTCGGAGCTGACCACAGCGTCGATCCACACGCCGGGCTTGTCGGAGCTGGAGATCTGCACCTTCATGCCAGCGGTCAGCAAAGAGCTGAGCTCGCCGTACACAGCGCGGCCTGCGTCACCGTCAGCGGTCACCCAGGTTTCGCCGGCAGGAGCCACTTCACCGCTGTCTTGGTTCATGGCCAAGATGCTGACCATCGGTGTGGCGAAGGCGCGCACATTGGCGACGTCGTCGGTACCGATGGGCGAGAAGTTGCCATCGAAGACCACGCGGTCTTCCGCAATGGGCGAGACGTTGTTGGAGATGTCGGTGACCTTGGCCGTGACGATCAGGTTGGCACCGGCAGCAGGCAGCGGGAAGGCGTCTTGGAAGGTGATGCTGCCCTTGTCCAGGTCGGCCTGCACCACACGCTTGCTCACGCCATTGCCGGCGTTGTCTTGCACTTCCACCAAGTCACCCACACGGATGGAGCTGGGCAGGTCGATGCGGATGTCCACGCGGGTGGCACCGGCCAGCTCATTGCGGGTCAGAGTGCCGTCATTGTTCTTGTCGTCCACGATGTTCACGGTCACCGTCGGCGCTGCCAGGTTGATCGTGGCGCTGTCGCTGCCGGCGGGGGACGCATTGCCAGCGGGGTCGACCACCGTGGCCGTCAAGGTCACGGGGCGGCCATCGGCCGGCACCGGGAAGGCGTTGTCCAGGGTCACGCTCTTGGCGGCAATGTCAGCCGGGCTCAGCGTGATTTCGACCTTGCGGCCGTCTTGGTCGGTCACCACCAGCTTGTCGCCGGCCTTGGCGTCAGCCGGGATGTCGATCTTGGCGTCCACGCCACCGGCTGCATCCAACTCAGCCTTGCTGATGCGGCCATCGTTGTTGGTGTCGGTGGTCAGGGTCACGGTGGGGCGGCCAGCCGCGGTGGTGTCGACCACGGCGCTGTCCGAGCCTGCGGGCGAAGGAACGCCGCCCGGGGGCGTGAGGGTGGCGGAGACCGTCAGCGTTTGGCCATTGGCCGGCATCGCGAAAGCGTCGGCCAAGGTCACCTTGCCAGCGGCAATGTCGGCGGCCGTCAGGGGGCGGCCCGTCAGGTTGCCGTCTTGGTCGGCGACCTTGAGCACGTCGCCCACCTTGGCGCCTTGCGGCAGGGTGATGACCACATCAACCCGGGCATTCGCCTCGGCGGCATTGATGAAGCCGTCGTTGTTGGCGTCATCGGCCAGTTGCACCACGGGCGCGCCCAGCGGAGCGTCGGGGCCGACATTGACGGTGTAGGGGTTGCTGTTGGCAGCGGCGCCATCAGCAGCCGTGGCCCGCACAGCCAGATCGTGGCCGCCGTTGCTCAGCGGGTTGGCCGGGGTCAGGGTCCAGTTGCCGTTGGCGTCGGCGGTAGTTTCACCAATCTTGGTGGCACCGTCATAGACCTCCACCTTGGCGCCGGCTTCGGCCGTGCCCTTCAGGGTGGGGCGGGTGTCGTCGGTGCTGCCACCGTTGGCCACATTGCCTTGGTTGCTGCCCACATCGTCAATCACCGAGGTGATGGCCGGTGCGGTCATGCCGGCGGTGACGCTCAGGGTCACGGTGCCCTTGGTGGCATTGCCATGCGCATCCACCACGGTGTAGGTGAAGCTGTCCGTGCCCACAAAGCCGGCTTTGGGCGTGTAGGTCAGCGTGCCATCGGCGGCACGGGTCAGGGTGCCGTTGGCAGGCTGGCTGTAGCCGTCGGCCTTCAAGGTCAGAGCGCCGCCTTCAGGGTCGCGGTCATTGCTCAGCAGCAGGCTTTCAGGCGCGCTGACGGCGGTGCCGGAGCGCAGGCTGGCGAACTCGCCTTCCACCACGGGGGCTTGGTTGCCGCCACCCGCCTTGACGTTGAGGTGCACGGTGCCCACGGTGACGCCACCTTGGCCATCACTGACTTCATAAGTGAAGCTGTCCTGGCCCACATAGCCGGCGTCAGCCACATAGGTCAGCGTGCCATCGGCGGCGCGGGTCAAGGTGCCATGTGCAGGCTTGCCCAAGGCACCCACCGACAGCGTGCCGCCATCGGTGTCCTTGTCGTTGGCCAGCAGGATGCTCTGGTGGGCGCTCACGGCCACACCGGCCGTGACGTCCACAAACTCATCGACCACGGTCGGCGCTTGGTTGGGGATGGCTGCACCGCAAGTCACAAAGACCGTCTCGGTGCAGAGGTTGCCGTGTTGGTCGGTGACGATGTAGGTGAAGCTGTCTGCGCCCACATAGCCGTCTTTGGGCGTGTAGGTGTAGCTGCCGTCGGCATTGGTCACGATGCTGCCGTGCGTCGGCTGGTTCACTTGCTTGAGGCTGATGATGGAGCCGTTCAAGCCCACATCGTCGCCAGTCAGGTCGGCCGGCAGGATGCGCTGGGTCTGACCTTGGGCAATGGTGAAGCTCTCATCTTGAGGGCGGATCCAGGATTCGATGGGGGTGATGGGCATGGTGCTTCCTGTCGAGAGTTGATCTTGAACCCGCGTTTAGCCGCCGGCTCACTTGCAAAAGTTACAACTTGATTCTAGAGATCACCCTCACAGAAAGAAACCTAGTCCCCCCATCAATCAAATTAGTTTTCGTGACTTGATAAACATTTTTCGAAGCCAAATCTCAGCTCTGAACAATCCTCTCCAAAATCTTATATGTTGTTGTTTTTATTGATTTTTTTTGACTCAATAAAGCCAAAGAGAGTTTCAACCATTAAACTCTCCACTCGCCTGTAAAGAGTACACAAATCAAAGATACAAATGGGATTTATGGCGCGAGAATCTCACTTTCGTGAGAGTCTTGAGAGTGTTACAAGCGCACCGCGGCGAAACGATGCCGCTGGACCCGCTCAGCGTTGGGTGTCCCGGGCTCGCGGCAGGGCCATCCAGAAGCGCGCGCCATGCGGCTGCGCGTCATCGACCCCGACCTGACCGCCATGCAGGCGCACCACAGAGGCCACGATGGACAAGCCCAAGCCATGTCCTTGGCCGGAAGATCGGCCGCTGACAAAGCGCTCAAAGACCTTGCTCTTGTGGTCGTCCGGCACGCCGGGGCCATCGTCCGCCACAGAGAACTCCACGGTGTTGGACAGCAGTTTCAGGCCGACCTGCACGGCCCCGGCGCCCTTGCTGCCATGGGCCAGAGCGTTGTCGATCAGGTTTTGCAGGGCAATGCGCAACAGCACCGGGTCCGCCACGATCTCGGCATCAGCATGCGGCAAGGTCACGCTGACGGGTGGGCCGGCTTCATAGTCCCGCATCAGCTCCAGCATCCAGGCGCGTACCCACAGCGGCTTGGTTTGGGGCTTGACGCTGAGCTCTCGCCAGCGGTCATGGGTGATGAGCTTGTTGGCCAAGAAAATCAGCCGATCGGAGGCGGTGCGCAGATTGTCCAGACGCTCTTGCACATCCTGCGGCACAGGCTCGTGCAAGTCGTGCAAGGCATCCAGCGTGCTGCGAATCTTGGCGGCCGGCGTGCGGAACTCATAAGAAGCCAGGGACAGCAACTCTCGCTGGTGGGCCTCGGCCTCCATCAATTCGGCGTTGGCGGCACGCAGCGCCACAGTGCGCTCTTGGACCCGCTGCTCCAACTGCTCGGCCTCCTCCACCAACAAGCCATGCAGTTGCTCGCGCTCGCGCTCACTGGCCTGCCGGTCTCGCACGGTGCGCCAAGTCAGGTCGCCCAGCAAGGCCAGGTAGCCCGCCAGCAGGACCCACTGCCAAACATACAGGCTTGCACCACTGACAGGCACCAGGCCCGTCACGGCTGCGAAGTAGTAGCTGATGCTGTAGATCAGCGCCAGCCCGATCAAGCCATAGCGCTTGGCGTTGGGCTGGCCTCTGTAGAGCTGGATCAGCAGCAGCGGTGCATTGCACAGCGCCATCAGGATCAAGATCACGTTGACACCAAACCCCGGCTGCAGGCCCAAGAGCCAGACCAAGATCGCAGCGGGCAGCGGCGCCCAGGCCAGGGTGGTCAAGATGCCTGAGGCCAGGCGGTGCACTTGGCCCAAAGCAAAAAAGTCGCGCGCGAAGAAGCCCGTGGTGGTGACCATGGCCGCCGCCGCCATGGCATTGAGCCAAAGCTGTGCACGCACCGTCATGGGGGGCATCCATTGAGCCAGCATGCCATTCCACACCAAGAGGTAGAACACCCCAAAGACCGCCAGCATCACCCAGCTCGACAGCGCCCGCTCGCGCGTTGTGGCGGCCATGGCCAGCACGGCAATCAGCATCAACACGGCGGCGGTGGTCAACACGCCCACCAGCAATCCGTCACGACGCAGCACGGCATCGCGCTCGTTGGCAGACTCCAGGCGCACCGACGCGACGGCCACCACGCCGGGCTCCACCCGGATGCGCAACATCACGGTGGAAGTCCAGTTCGGCTCGTCAATGAGCACAAAGTGCGATTTGCCCGCTGTCCCTACCCGCTGCGCCACCGGCACGGCCAAGCCGGTAGAGCCCACCTTGACGGGCCGCCCGGCGCGATCCACCCGATACAAATCCACCCACTGCAGCAAGGGCGGCTCCACGGACAAAAAGCGCAAGGCCCCTGGGTAGGGCGGACGAGGCAGCTCGGCCATCAGCCACAGATCCTCGTCGCTGAAGCCGCGCCCCACACCATGGGTGATTTGTGGCTCGACACGCCCGGCGCGATACAGGGCCAATGCGACCTGGGCATCAAACACATCGGCCCCCTTGGGCAAGGCGTAGAGCGACCAGCGCGGCGTCTCGGGGTCGTTGACGGTGTCGCTCCATGCCACGGCCAGCAGCAACACCCACGGCAGCAGCAGCACAAGCGCTGTGCGCAGCCAGGCGGCACGCGTGCTGCGCTCAATCGGCATGCTCGTCCTCGGTCGGGGTGCGCAAGCCTTGGTGGGGCAGCACCAAATGAAAGCAGGCCCCATGCGGCTGCGCGTCGCTGACGGTCACGTGGCCGCCATGCATGCGCGCCACCGCCGCCACGATGGACAGCCCCAGGCCACGCGATTGGTCCGGCCCGACACTGAAAAAGCGCTCGAAGACCTGCGGCTTGTCATCGTCGGCAATGCCCGGCCCCGCGTCGATCACCTGGATCTCAATCTGCTGCGGCATGACCACCAGCTTGACCCGCACCAGGCTGTGCCCGTCGGCACTGTGCACCAGCGCGTTGTCGATGAGCGTCTGCAAGGCAATCTTCAACAGCGTGGCGTCGGCCCGCACCTCCACCTCTTCGGGCGGCAACTTCAGGCGCACCGGCACATCGTCGTCATAGTCGCCCAACACCTCCAGCAACCACTCGCGCACCCACAGCGAGCGCAGCTGAGGCTTGACGGACAGTTCGCGCCAGCGGTCGTGGGCGATCAGCTTGTTGGCCAGAAAAATCAGTCGGCTAGAAGCCGTCCGCAAGGCCTCGACCTTTTGGGCCACCGCGTGGGGCAAGGGCTCAGCCACACACTCCATCGCGTCCAAGGTGCCTTTGATCATGGCCGCTGGCGTCCTGAACTCATGCGAGGCCATGGACAGCAATTCGCGCTGGCTGGCCTCGGTCAGGCGCAAGGCCTCATTGGCAGTGCTGAGCGCTTGGGCGCGGTCGCTGACCCGCAGCTCCAGCTGCGACTTCTCATGCAAGAGCATGGCATGCAGGCGGTCGCGGTCCGCGCGCACCAGCTGCCGCTCGTCCATGGCGCGGGTCAGCAAGTCCAAGAGCAAGGCGAAGCAGGCCACCGACAGGGCAATCAACCATCCATACGCGGTGCCCGAGGTGTAGGGCAACACGCCCCGCTCGGCCAAGGTCTTGATCACCACCAAGGACGCTGCGATCAAACCAAACAAGAGGTACATCGGTGACTCAATGCGATGCCGCCCTAACTGCGACGCAATGCCCGCAAACACCACCACCATCATGACCCCAGCGGCCGCAGCCGCCCCCAGCAAGGGGGACCAGCCCCGCATCACCGCCATCGCGCAGGCGGGCAGGCTCATCAAGACCACCAGCTTCATGGCCCAAGGCAACCAAGGGCTGTAGCGCTTCATGCGCATCGTCGACGCAGCCCAACGATAAAAGGCCCACAAGGTGCCTGAGGCGACCAGCGTGTCCAAGACGGTGACCGCAACCTCGGACGGCCAATCCAGCCAGAGCCTCAGATAGCCGTGCCACATGCCCATCAAGCTGATGAAGCCCAACACCATCCAAGACAGATTCAAGGCGTAGCCATCGGGGGACCAGTAGCGCACCACCAGAGACAGGGTCAGCGACACCAAGCCCAACAAAAGCACCACCCCGACCATGAAGCCCTCGATCAATTCCCCCTGCTGGTGCTCGCCCATGCTCTGCACCGACACCAAGGCCGCGGTGTAGAGGCGCGACTGCACCCGAATCAGCCAGACGGACGCTCGTCGATCATGGACCTCGACATCGAACTCCGCGTGGCGCAAAGGCAGGGGCCGCAAGGACGGCTGAACCTTGTAGCCCGAGGACGCCAGCAGCCGAGGCCGCGACTCACCCGGCACCACTTGATAGAGGTCCACACGGTCCAGCAGGGCCGGCGCCACCGTCACATAAGCCCGCGGGGCCAGCCGCATGCCTGCGGGCAATTCCAGCGCCAGCCAGAGATCGTGGGAGCTCATGCCCCGCGCTACCCCCGGCCCGGAGAGGGCCTCAAAGTTCCCCTGGCGGTAGTGCTGCAGCGCGTGCATCTCATCTTGGATGACCAGGGCTTTGGCGCTCGCGCGCAGCGTCCAGGGCTGCGGCAGGGTGTCGGCATGGTGCATGCCGAAAATCATGGACAAGCCGAAGATCAGCGCTAAGAGTGCCAAATTGCGCCCAATTCGGGCCCAGCTGTGCACAATAAGGCCTTCCACCGGGCCGCCCACAGCCCCGGATGCTGGATACTTCGGCCTGTGTTGCAAAAAGTTACCCCCTCTGCTTATGGTGCCAGCAAACCGCGCAAGCGCTGAAGTCGTCATTGTCGAAGACGAGGACATCCTCCGCAATGAACTGAGTTTTGTCTTACGGCATCACGGTTTTCGTGTCGCGGCTTATGCGACCGCGCAAGAGTTGTATCGTCATCTGGCCGTGCGTTCTGCAGGGGCCGTGATCCTCGACATTGGCCTGGTGGGTGAAGACGGCCTGTCCATCTGCACCTATTTGCGCCGGCATGACCCGCACCTGGGCATTGTGTTCCTGACGGCCCGCAGCCTGCGCGATGACCGTTTGCGTGGCTTGGCGGCCGGGGCTGATGCCTACCTGGTCAAGCCGGTGGAGATGCAAGAGTTGATTCTGATGCTGGATCGGCTGCTCGACCGCCGCGCCGTCAGCCAAAGCCATGCCCCAGGTCCTGCGCCCGTGTCCGCACCGGCGAACACCGCCGTCGCCGCCCCCGCTGATTCAGCGCTCGGCGGCCTGCCTGAGCTGGGGGGCGTGAGTCGCCTGCCCAGCGCCTTGGGCTCGGTCAGCACTGCCGCCGAGCCAAGCGCCGACCATGCCTGGACCTTGCATGTAGGCCTGGGCCAACTGCGCGCACCCAATGGGCTGACGCGCAAGCTCTCCAACAATGAACGCACCCTGCTGTATTGCCTGGCCCAACAGCAAGGCGAGGTGATCAGCGCCGAGGTGTTGTCGGCACAGTTGCAGATTCCTCAGGAGGAATACGACAAGCACCGCATCGAGGTCATCATCAGCCGCCTGCGCCGCAATATCGAGCAAACCGTGGGCCTGAGCCTGCCCTTGTTTGCCAAGCGCGGCACGGGTTACTGCGTCAAGGACATGGTGTTGGTGGATTGATCTTCCCCCTCCTTGAGGGGCAAGGTGATGGTGAAGCAAGCGCCATGGGGCTGCGCGTCAGTCACCTGGACATCGCCGCCATGCAGTTGCGCCACGGTGCGCACGATGGACAGGCCTAAGCCATTGCGCAACGAGGCTTTCTGGCTGAAGAAACGGTCGAAGACTCTGAGCTTGAACTCGTCGGGCACGCCCGGCCCGTTGTCCGACACCCGCACCCAGTAACGCGCCGAGTCCGCGCGCAGCTGCACCCGCACCTGCGCCTGGCCTTTGGGGGCTTGGTTGAGCGCGTTGTCGATCAAGTTCTGGCAGGCGATGCGCATCAACACCGGGTCCACCCGCGCCCACACCGGCTCGCTGGGCAAATCCAAGCTCAGGGGCAAGCCATCGGGGTAGTCGCCCAACACATCAATCAACCAAGCCCGCAGGTCCAGCCGCTCGACATGGACTTGCAAAGAGCGCTCGCGCCAGCGATCGTGCTCAATCAGTCGGTTGGCCAAGAAAGTCAGTCGCCGGGCGGCGGCTTGCAGGTGGTCCAGCCGGTCCTGCATCACACTGGGAATGGGCTCGCGCAGGTACTCCAGGGCCTCCAGCGTGGTTTGGATGGCTGCCGCCGGCGAACGGAACTCATGCGAGGCCATGCTCAGCAACTCGCGCTGCTGCAGCTCGGCGCGCTCCAACTCCTCATTGGCCTGCACCAAGGCAGCCGTGCGCTCCACCACGCGCTGCTCCAGCTGAGCTTTTTCGTCACGCAACAGGCTTTGCAGATGAATTTGCTCGTTCAGGGCCTCACGGCGCTGTTGAAGGAATCGGCCAATCAGCTCACGCAGCAAGATCAGGTCACAGGCCGCCAGCGCGTATTGCCAAGCATTCCAGGTCAGGTGAGTCACGGGCACCATGCCCACTTGCAGCAACACAAACGGGATGCCCGAAAGCGCCAGCAACAAGGCCACCACGCCGTAGCGGCGCGCCATCTGCTGGCCCCGCCAGATCTGCCACAGCACGCCGACGGTGAACAAAACGATCAGGCCCGCCTGAGTGAGGCGAACCATCGCCGTGTCCCAGCCCTGCCAGACCGACAGAAAGGCCAGCGGCGCGGCCGAGAGGGCCAGGGCGTGAATGACGCGCGGAAGCTGCGGATGCAAGGCCTTGAAATCCAGGGCCCGCGCCCCGAAGGCGGAGATGGTCCAAATCATCACCGACACCGTGGCCCAGAACACATAGGCATGCACCTTATAGGGCATGGCTGGAAGGTACGCCACAATCAGGCCGTGAGAGTAGGCGATGTAGCACATGCTCGAAAAGGCCTGACCCGCCCAGAGCAAGAATTCGCTATCGGCCGCCACACGCCAGGCCAGCAGCGACGCCACCAGCGTCACGACCGCCAAACTCAGCACGCCCCCCAACAAAAAGACCTCGTGCTCAACCGCTAGATGATGTTGCGCCGCCGTTTCCACCTCGACCATCGCCAGCGCAAACTGCCGGGCACTGACCTTGACCAACACCGTGGCCGAGTCCTGCGCCTGCTTGTCCAGCACAAAGGTCGGGCCGCGCGCCACCATGGGCCACTGCGTGCGGGGCACATCCAGGCCTGCCGCCCCCAGCAAAAGCGCATGGCCAGACTGGGTCAGTCGGTACAGCTCCACCCTCTTCAAGGTCGCTGGCCGCACACTCAAGACACTGCCCGGGCTCTGCGCGACAGACGCTGGCAACTCCACGGCCAGCCACAAGTCACCCGCTTGGTAGCGATTGACGCTGTCGCCCGTGATCGCCTGGAAGCCGCCGGCTTGGTACAGTGCGGCGGCCTGTTGGGGCGTTTCCACCACCAGATGGGGCGGCGCAGCTTTCAGGGTCCATGCTTGGTCGGCCTCGCTGGTCACCGACGCCGCCAGCCACGCGGCAGCCAGTGCGATGGCCATCACAATGGCCCACCACACCTTGCGCTGTCGCGTCATGCTGCTTAAATTCACTCGACTGCCCACCTCATCACCATCATGCGCGCCTTGACCGCTGAGCCTCGCACCATGAACGTCTTCTTGGTCGAAGACGACGAAATCTTGCGAGAAGCACTTCGCTTTGTGCTGGAACAAAACCAATACACCGTCACACCCGTCGCCAGCGCCGCAGAGCTCTACCGCCAAATGGCCGTTCAAACAGGTGACGCCGTCATCCTCGACATCGGCCTCGAAGGCGAAAGCGGCTTCAGTATTTGCCAGTATCTCAGAGCTCACAATCCCCACCTCGGTATTGTTTTTGTGACGGGCATGACCGACCCCGATGACCGGTTCAAAGGCCTGACGTGTGGTGCCGATGCCTACTTGACCAAACCCGTGGAAACCCGGGAGTTGCTGGCCATCCTGGCGCGGATTCAAGAGCGATGGCTGGCACGGGCCGGCGAGTTGACGCGTCTGGCGGTGGGGCTGAGCCCTGATGTGGGCTTGGCGCAAGCCGCGGGCATCCCGGTGCCCGCCCCCACGCTGTGGACGCTGCGCATTGCCTCAGGCCTGCTGCAGGCCCCGAATGGCAAGACACGGCGCGTCTCCAGCAATGAGCGCGCGCTGCTGTACGGCCTGGGTCAGGCCGGGGGCGAGCCCATGTCGGCAGAAGCCTTGGCCAAGGTGCTGGACTTCGAGGTCGATGATGGCCACCGCCACCGCATCGAGGTCATCGTCAGCCGCCTGCGCCGCAATGTCGAGCAATCCACCGGCATGCACCTGCCCTTGATGTCGGTGCGCGGCACCGGTTATTGCGTGCGCGATTTGACGCTGCTGGACTGAGCCTTAGCGCTTGAGATCCCGAAACGCCGCAAACAGCCAAGAGCGCATTCCGATCACCAGGGTGTAGGGCCGCTTTTGGTCCGCCGGCAGTTTTTGATCAGCCAGGTGCTGCTGCGCAAAGTCTTGCGCCACGCGCTGCAAGCGCTCATTGAACAACTGCGCCAAACTGCGCCCGATCTGGCCGTGGACCAAGGTCAGCATCTCGCCTTCGCCATCAAAGCCGCCGCTGTAGTAGTCGCCCACCACTTCTTCGCGGAAGAACTGCATCACCGGGCCATGAGGGCGCCACCGAAAGCCCTTGGCCACTTTGAGGCGATAGCGGTTCATCGGCCGCAGCTCGATGATGCCCAGATGGTCCAAGCGCACCAGGTATTTGATGGCCTCGGCCTCGGTCATCCGATAGTTGGTGATGACTTGATCCAGTGTCCATTGGCTCAAGCAGCAAATGGCCATCAGCAACAGCTTGCGGTCGCTGATCACGGCCTTTTCTTGCTCCAGGGTCAGCTCGCGGCGCAAGGGTTGGGCGTCGGCGACCTTGCGCGCGAGGTCTGCAAAGTCCATGCGCAAGACACGGCAGACTTCATCCACCCGCGACAGCGGCATGTCGGCCTGCGCAAACATGCGCTTGATGCTGGACTCCGCCATGCCCAGCTCTTTGGCCAGCACGGCATAGGTGATGCCAGAAGTCTTTAACTCGGCCTTGAGAACATCAATCAGCGCGTGGGTGGTGGACATGGGTGCAGCAAAAGCCAATGTCCCTGCATTCTCACTGAGTTGGCGGAGCGGTCTTCGCGCCGCCCTTGATGACACGTGGACGGTCCCACAGCACCAGGGAGCCATCGGGCACATCAAAGGTCACCAAGGCGCCCGGGCCGACATGCACCCCGTTGCCGATGCGCACCGGCCCCAGCACCCGCGCACCAAAGGCAATCACCACATCGTCGCCGGCCACCGCATAGCCCGGCCCGGCACCGATATCGTCCACCCCAAAGCCGCCGCCAAAGCCCCCATCGCCCTGAATGGTCATGCGCGCCCCCACCTGGCCGAACACATACACACCCGTGGCATGAGCGATCAAAGCGGAGGGGCCGATGGAGGAGGTCGGTGGCAGCTCAGCCCGCGTCAGGTACATGGCCATCAGCGCGATCAGGCGGGCCGGAAAGTTCCAGCCGCCCAAGAGCAGACGCCGCGCGATGCGGTGCCAAAACAGCGCTTGAAACCCTGGGAGCAAAGCGAAGTAGCACTTGTGCACCCGCGAGTGCGGCTTGCCCAAATGCATGGCGAGACGGTCCAGATCGGAGCCCACCAGTTTGAAGGTTCCCGACCAGGTCGCGGGGTTCCACGCTTGCGCTGACGAGTCGGCCATAGCTGCCTTGTTCGGCCTCATGTCCTGAGGCCTTGGGTCATCAAAAGTGAGCGGATTCTAAAGACACAGGGGCTGCGGCCTCAGGCCGATTTGCGCGCAAATTCACTGGCTGCCAGCGCTAATACGCGCCCCCGTACACCCCATTGGCGTGTGCGGAGGCGCGGGCACGCCGCCCTATTCGATTTCCTTCACAAAGGCCGCCAAGCTGGCCAGCTCCGCCGCCGTGAGATTGAGATTGAGCTTGGTGTGCGCGCTGATGGCCGCCTCCAGGGTCGGGGCCGAGCCATCGTGCAACCAAGGGCCGGTGTTCCAGGCGCCCTTGAGGGTCGGCACATCCAAACCGGTCAAGGCGGCGCCCAGGCGCTTGCCGCTGCTGGCCTTCAAGGTGCCCACATCCTGCAGGCTGCCGCCCACGCTGTTGGTGTACTGCGTGGCTGGCGTGTGACAGGCGATGCAGTTCTTGCTGGTGAACAGCGTCTGACCGGCCTGGGCCGCTGGAGACATCACGGTGGCCGAGACGCGCGCCGGGCTGGCGTCCACCTTGGTCAGCGAGTTGACATAGGCGGCGAGCCGGTCGAGGTCCGCGCTCTTGCCGGCCTTTTTGTCGCCCAAGGGTTGGCTGGTGGTGCCCGCATTGAAGGCCGTGTCGGTCATCAAGCCGGTGCCGCCCGCCAGGGTGCGGATCTGGCCTTCAAAGTCTTGGACTTCATCAAAGTTGCCCGTCCAGTGCAGCTTGCCAAAGCCCGCGCCCATGCGGCCGCGCAGCGTGGGCGTGTTGCGCAGGCCTTCGCCCGCGTGGCTCAAGTCCCAGGTGCGGCCATCGCTGCCACCGTCGTTGTGGCAAGCCGCGCAGCTCATATAGCTGTCGCGCGCCAGACGGCTGTCTTTGGCGTCGTAGAACAGGCGTTTGCCGACTTCGATGTCGCTCGTCAATGAGGTGGCCGGCACGGCCGCCCAGGTGGCCTTGACGGTGGCCCGGCGCTGGCCAAAGTCGAGCAGCGGCGACAGATCCACCACCGTGACGCTGCGGCCCATGAAGTTGAACACGTAGACGGTGCGGCCATCCCGCGACGGCACCACCGCCTGCGGCGCCACGCCCACATCCACGCGGAACAGTTGCTCACCGGTCTTGGCATTCAACACCGCCAACTCACGGCTGGTCTCCAGCGTCACAAAGCCCAGCAGACCGGTGGCATTGAAGGCAGCCGCAGACGCGACACTGGCGTTGTCGTGGTCAATGCGGCCCTGCGGAATCTCTTCCAAAGTCGCCAGGTCCACGCGCGAAGTCACCGCCCGCACCGTGTTCTGGAAGTCCAGGTCATTGCCATCGCGCAGGCGGCCACGCGCGATGTTGTCTTGCTTGGACGGGATCCACGCCACGCTCTCGTCCGGCGACAAGACCATAGGCCCCAAGTAGTTGGGCACGCCACGGCTGGAGACTGCCGTGTCCAGCGCCGTGCTGTGCTTCAGCACAATGGTCTTGAGGATGCTGTTGTTCATCAGATCCACAGCCACCACTTCGGCGCCGCCTTGGCTCACGTCGACGGTGGCTGTGTCCTCACCCACCTGCAGAGGCGTCACGAACTTGGACACCGCGAGGTAGAGGCCATCGCCCTTGATGGCCAGATGGCGCGGCGTGCCGCCCACTTGAATGGGCTGGCCCACAGCCGCATTGGCGGTGGTGAAGCGGGCGACTTGACCCAAGCCTTCCAAGGCCACATAGCCGGTGGCGCCATCGGGGCTGAAGATCAGACCATGCGGCTGGCTGCCGCGCGGCAGGGTCACGGTGCGCAGGATTCGCAAGGTCCGAGGGTCGATCAGCGAGACCGTGGCCGAGCGCTTGTTGACCACGCCAATGGTGCCGTTGAAGCTCACCGCCACAGCACGCGGCTCTTCGCCCACGGTGATGTCCACCTTGGCACCGGTGGTGGTGGTGAAAGCCGAGACCTTGTTGTGGTCCGGGCTCACCACCCAGAGACGATCGCCGCCCGTGCTGCGGCGCTCCAGCACCATGGCCGACGAGGCGCGGCCCACATAGTCCACGATGGGGCCTTTGACCATCTGCATGAAGGAGTAGGTCGAGATCAGTCCGACCCGATTCTTCATCGACACCACCACGGTGTAGACGCCGGGCTGGCTGAAGGTGTGCTGCACCGTCTGATTCGGCCCAAAGGCGGTGGCGGGAGTGCCATCGCCGAAGTCCCAGCTCACTTGAGCATCGGCCACGGTCAAGGTGGCGCTGAAGGGCGTGGCCACACCGACGCTGGTGGCGGGGGTGGGGATCTGACCCACCACATCGACCTTGGCCAGCGGCTCCATGCGCGCGGGGGGCGGCGATACATTGGCCCCCACAGCCATGATGAAGGCCTTGGACGGCACGCCCATCTCATCCACCGCCGACACCATGTAGTAGCCGGGTGGCGTGAGATTGGCATTGGGGGCCACGGCGTCGAGGCGCCCGCCGGTTTGCGTGAAGCTCAGCGGAATGCGGCGCTGGCCGGCATTGAAGCCGTGGGTCGTAACCGTCAGGCCCAACATGCTGAGCGACTTGATCTTGGCGGTGGTGGCCATCTCCAGGCTGAAGCTGCCGCCATGCGCCACTTTGAACGCCGTGGTGCCCGTGATGCTGGGACGAGTCGCCCACACCGATGTGCTGCCGCTTTGTTTGAACAGATAAGGCGGCAAGAAGATCTCGGCGTTTTTGTTGAAGACCGGGCCGGGGTTGCCGCCGCCGCCGCTGATGACCGTGCCGTTGGGCAGCAAGGCGGAGCTGTTGTGATAGACGCGCGCCTTGGTTTGGGCCGCCATCAGCGTCCATTGGCCCGTGGCCGGGTCCCAGATCTCACCGTTCAAGCGCGCATAGGCGCCGTCGTTGTTGCCGTAGGAGCTGCCGCCATTGGCGAAGACCTTGCCATCGGGCAGCACGGTGGCGTTGAAGAAGCGGCGGGAGCGCTTCATCTCCCCGGTCTCGGTCAGCACCGGCAAGCTCGGGTTGTTGAAGTCGATCACTGTGGCGGCGCTGCTGGCCCACAGATGGCTGCCATCAGCCACCCAATAGCCATTGCCGCCCATCTGCAGGGCCTTGCCTGGCGCAAACATGACGGCGCTGGTGGTGGACGAGCCCACATTGGGCAGGCTGCGCGTGCCGCCAGCGCCACCATTGCCCACCACAGCGCCGCCCTTGAAGGTGCCCACCGTGCGGATGGAGCCATTCCCGGCAGGGTTCAGCGCCCACATCACGTCCGAGGAGATGCCGAACACCTCACCGTTGGGCGCGACCCAGGCATGGGGAAACTCATTGCGGGTGCGGTACATGCCAAAGGCCTCGGTGCTGTAGGCCCCCGTCAAGAAAGACCACCCCTTGCCTGCGGTGAAGATCTCGGGCGTCAGTGCAGCCAGATTGTTAGATGTTTGCGACGCCCATGAGCCCTCGGAGTAGGGCACCATGCCGCCCAGCAAGATGGGGCGACCGTCTGCCAAGGTGATCATGGTCGAGTACCACCGCGCATCGGCCGTGTCAAAGCTGGTTTGGCGCTCGGTGCGGTTGGTCTCTGGCGAGTACAAGCCCGACATGAAGGTGCTGGAGGTGCGCCCGCCGATGAAGCCGCCCGAGCCACCTGCCGTCAAGACCTTGCCGTCGGACAAGATGGTGGCCGAGCTGCAAAAGCTGTTGATTTGCGTGGTGGTGCTGGTGGAGAAGCGGGTGACGTTGAAGACCTTGCCGTCGCCCTCAGACGGGTCCCACAGCACATTGGCGCCGCCGTCTTGGTTGCCCAGACCGCCGTCGTTTTCATTGGGCCGCGTGCCGTAGCTCAAGAGCTTGCCGTTGGGCAACAAGACCATGTGGATGGCATTGATGGGCCAATCCATGGTGGGCAGCCACATGCCTTCGCTGTGCGCCGTGGCGGTGGGTGTGACGCCGTTCAGCAGAGGGTCCGGTGGGGGTGTCACCTGATACCAAGTCTCATTGGCGACGCCCACGCCAGCAGCCTTGGCGCGCTGGCCGACCGCAGATTCATCGTCGCTGCTGCCGCCACCACCACAGGCCGTCAGCGAAAGGGCCAGGGCCAGCGCCGACAAAGAAAGGGTTTGGGGTTTGTTCATGGTCTGTCTCAATCAATAGGGTCGTGCGTCGCGCTTTGGTGCTGCGCGAGCTCAGGCTTGGGCCAGACGGGCGCGGGCACTGATGCTGCGGTCCACCTCCAGCAGCTCACGTTGGGTGCGCTCCAGGTTCACCGGCGCGCCGGAGAGACGGCCGATCACGCGGCCAAAGCCGTCAATCAGGAACAGCGAGGTCAGATGGTCCTCGGGCTTGCGGCTGTCTCCTTGCAGCGCGCCAAAGTGCTGGATCAACCGCTGCACTTGGGCAGGCTCGCCGGTCAGCCAATGCCACTGCTTGAAATCCACGCCTTGGGCTTGGGCATAGCGCTTCAAGGTCTCCGGGGTGTCCGACAAGGGGTCGACGCTGACGGTCACCAGCTCGATGTGCGGGCTGTGGGCCGCCACCGCCTGTTGCAACTGGCGCAATTGCTGAGTCGTCCCAGGGCAGGTGGTGGAGCAGGCCGTGAATGCAAAGTTCAACAGCACGGTTTTGCCCCGCAGCGCTGTGTGCAGCAAAGGCGCACCGTCCTGCCGCACGAGGCGGACACTCTCCAAGGGATTGGTGAAGTCCGGTGACGGCGCCGCCACGGGCGTCGTCGGCGCCTCGAGCGCTGCGCTCGCCGGCACCAAGGCCGCCACCCAAGACCCTAGCGCCACGCCTATGGCGGCCAAGGCCAAACCGCACAAGGCGACGCGACGCCAAGGACGGCTGGGCTTGTCTTCGGCCATGGCCGCAGAAGCACTGACAGTGGAGGGGTTCATGCGTTCGAGCTCCGTGAGAGAAGCGCGAATATATAGAACACCCCGGCGGGTAACAGCCCCACTAAATCACGAAATCACCCTTCCCAGGGGGAATATGAAAAACCTCACAGAACAAGTTTGAGATCACTTCTCACTTGCAAGACATGATGTCTTTATATTCAGATTCGCAATTAATTTGAGATTAAATGGCGATATTGTTCGGAGCGAGGAGACACCGGGCAAAGCGGCCCGCACGGGCTGCTCTTCCCAGCATGCCAAGGGGCCTCAGGTCGTGACAATGTCACGCACGAAGTAGCCAACGCCGCGCACTGAAAACAGCGGCAGTTTGAGCCCCACCGCTTGTTCCACGCTCTTTCTCAAGCGGCTGATAATCACCTCGACGCGATGCCGCTGATAAGACTCAATTGGAATATTGAGTTTATGTGCCAATTGCTCTGAAGACACCGGCTGACCCTTTTCGGACATCAGGCAGAAAACCAGCTTTCGCTCGACGTCCGACAAAGAGCAGATGTGCCCATTGGGCGCACGCAATTGACCAAAGGCCACATCGAGATTCCAGCACGACGCATCGGCGGCGGCGGGCACCTGAGCCGCAACACCACCGGCCGCTGGCACTTCAGCAGGGGCGCTGAGGGCCACCACGTTGTCGACGTTGCCGGCCTCTGCGCTCGGCCGGCCCATGTAATCGCGGCGCGCCATCAATCGCTCAATGACCAGCACGATCTCTTGGATCTCGACGGGCTTGACCAAATAGGCATCCGCCCCGGCGACCAAGCCTGTGATGCGATCGTCACGCAAACCACGCGCCGTCAAGAAGACGATGCCCAAGCTGGGATCATGACCCCTGAGGTATTTGCAGATCGACAGGCCATCTTCACCATCGAGTCCGATGTCCAACACGATGACCGCTGCATTTTTGACCGCAAGACGCCGATAAAGCTCTGTGGCAGTGGCCACCCCTTCGACGCTGAAGCCGCTTCGCGACAGCACAAAGCACAACTCATTGCGAAGCACTTCTTCGTCTTCGACAATGTACACATGGGCCGCTGTTGATGGTTGGTTCACGAGGGGCTCACCACTGGTTGTTCGGACCCTCGAATTATCGCTTTGGAACCCCTTTGAGTGCTGTACTTTCGCCGCTGAAAATTCCACGCTGGAGCAAGAATTGGCTGCGGATTTCGCCGGTCCTGTTCCTCTTGTGCGTGGCGGCTTTGCTGCTGCTGCCACGCCAGGCGCCAGTGCAAGGATTCGAGCTGTGGTATTCCGAGCCCGGCGAGGTCTATCACACCCCCACCGAGGCGTTAGCATCATTTCGTCGAGGTGAGTTTGATATCACCCGCGTCAATGGCTCAGGGCGCCCACAGACCGGTGATGATTGCTGGTGGGTGCTGCAGATTCCGCCCGACCATCGCTGGGGCAAGGACCCCCGTTTGACCGTCGGCATGCCGCTGCTGGACCAGGTCACTCTCTACCGCGTTCAGCCTGGCGATACACGTATAGACAAGGTAGGCGAAGGTGGTCTTTATGTACCACCGGCAGCGCGCCATATGCGTGATCGTCAGGCGGCATTCCGGCTCGCGGACGGCGGCCCACCGCATGGTCTGTGGCTGATCCAAGTGCATGCCACCAGCAACCATGCGGTCACGATTCACATCGAGTCCCAAGGCGATCACACCACTCGCGTCTTCCGCGAGAACCTGTTGCTGTGGACCATGGTCACCTTCTGTGCCGCGGTCTACCTGGGGGCGCTCTGGGCAGCGACCGTGCTGAAGGACGATCAGCTCTACGTCTGGGCCACCTTGATTGCCGGCTTCACCCTCTATGCCTTGGCCTGGAACGGTGTGTTGGCCGCCAGCCTCGATTGGCATCACCCTGGTGTGGTGCACGCCATCTTGCTGACCGCCACCTGGTTGGCTGGCATCAGCATTGCCAGTGTGCTGCGGGCCTTTTTGCCCGACGAGCAACAAAGCAGCCGCGCTGCGGTGTGGCTGGTGCGCTGGGGAGCCCTGGCTGCGGCAGCCGGCTTGGTCTCCTTGAGCATGGGGGGCTCCATCATCCTGGGCGCCGCCCTGTGGACCATTCCGCTGTTCCTGATCGCACCCTGGGTGGTGTGGCACGGGGTGCAAGCTGGCCAACGCTATGCCCGCCGCTATGGCGGTCTGTTCATTTTTCATTCGCTGACGGTCGGCTATCAATATGCGGGCGAGGTGGGTTTGGTGCCTCTCGATGCACTGAGCATGTATGGCTGGCAAGTGGTGGCCGGTGTCAGCATTGCCGGCCTGCTGCTCAACATCGTCTCGGAGATTGCGCGCGAACGTCAGGCCCAGCTCTATGAGCAAGCCACGCTGAAGCGCGACCTGCAACTTGAGCGCGATGCGCTGCGCCACAAAGTGCTGCGGCGTGCCAGCGAGTTGGAACAAGCGAACGCGGACCTGATGGAAGCAGAGCAGGCACATCGCCGCTTGCTGTCGATGGCCTCGCATGAGTTCCGCACCCCCGCCGCGATGATCAAGGCCTCACTGGATTCCTTGCGATACGAAAGCAGCCCGCCCTCGCCCGACACCCTGGCACCGCTGGCGGAGCTGCGCGCAGCCTCCGAGCAATTGGTGGAGTTGACCAACCGAGTGATCCTGCTGGACCAGTGGCGCCAGTGGGTGCAGTCGCCACAGATGCAAGCGGTGGATCTGCGTGAATGGCTGCTGGAGATGGCCGGCGACTACAGCGAAGACATGACGCTCGGCCTGGGCCTGCCGGACGACGACGCCCCTTGCGTCATCCACGCCGACACGCGCTTGCTGCGTGGGGCCTTCACCATTGTCATCAACCATGCGCTGGCCCGCAGCAGCCGTCAGCCCAATGCAGTGATCCTGTCCTTGAGCCGCGGTGTGTTGGGCCTGCGCTTATGCGTCTCCGACGATGGCCCTCGGCTGAGCCCTGCCGAGGCGAATGCGCTGCATAACGCCCTGATTCCCATCGAGCCCTTGCGACTGACCGAAGACTTGGGCTGGAGCATGGTCAGTGCCGTCGGCGCCAAGCTGGGTGGCCACACCCGAGCGGAGATGCCCGAGGCAGGCGGCTTGCACATTCTCATGGAGCTGCCGCCATGAGCCTGATCGATCACGGCCTGAGTCAGGCTCTGCGACGCACACTGTGGGGCTGGCTGTGCTGCTGGTGCGTGCTGCTCTCGGGCTGCGGCGTGTGGATGCCCCAGCACGACTTCACCGTCTATGCCAGCGCCAAGTCTGCCGAGCTCTTCTCGCCCGACCAAGCGCTCAAGAGTTATCTGGCCGGTGCGTTCGAGCGCAAGGACACCGGCTTTGGGCGCGGCTATCAGCGCCAGCCCATGTGGCTGGCCGTGCAGTTCTCGTCCTCGCCGCCGGGGACGGCCTCGGTGGTCTCGGTCGGCCCCGCGATTCTCGACAGCATCGAAGCCTACACCTTGGACGCCACAGGACATCCCATCTTTGTGGGCCGCTCAGGCATCGGGGTGCCGCGCCAGTCACGCAGCGGCGCCACGCTGGAGCACAGCTTTGTCATCAAGCCCGAGCGCCCCGGGCCGACATTGGTGTTGCTCAAGGTGAAGTCCTCAGCCTCCATGGCCGTTTATGCTCAGGTCACCTCGGCGGAGTACCAGTTGGAGAGCCTGCGCCTGCAGGGGCTGGGCTTCGGAATTCTGTTCGGCCTGATGTGCGCCTGCCTGGCCACCGCCGGCCTGGCCTTCCTGCGCTCTCGCAACGGCAGAGTGGCGGTGTGGCTGGCGCAGACTGGGGCAGGCCTGCTGTTTGTGTTGTGCTTCAACGGCATGCTGTCCATCTTGCTGTTGGACTTCTCGCTGCAAGCCTATAGCTGGCTGCTGACGACCTCGGGGGCGCTGATGTTGGTGTCCGTGGTGTTGTTCATGGGGCGCTATCTGTCTTTGGCCGAAGACTACCCGCGCCTGCACGCCACCACCTTGGCCATGTCTTGGTTGGTGATTCCAGTCGCCCTGGTGATGGATGCATTGGGGTGGTCGCTGTTCTTGGGGCTGGCCCTGGTGCTGCTACCCACCATGGCCTGCATGGGATTGGGACTCTTATTGCAAACGTTAAGAGGACATCCCAAGGCGCGCTCTCAGGGCATTTGGGGTTGGCTGCTCGGTGCGGCGTTCATCTACCAGTACGGTGGGAAGTGGGGTTACTGGAGCTTTGGGGCCTTCAACATGACGGCCTGGCAGTACGCGCTGTTCATCTGCTATTGCGTGATCTTGGTGGACTTGGTGCGCGGCTTGGCCCAAACCCACGGTCGTGCACGCTTGAGGCGCCAGCATCTTCAGGCTCAACTGATGGCGGAGCGCTCGTCCCTGCAAGAGAAGGTGCTGGCAGGCACCTCGGCGCTGCAGACTTTGCATGAAGATTTGCGGCGCGAGGAGCGCGCGCAGCGGGACTTGCTGCTGGTCGCGGCGCAAGAGTTTCAGCCGCCCGCGCGGCGGATTCGTCGTCTGCTGGATGACTTGCGTTTGCGCCCCGGCTCACAGCAGTCGAACTTGGCCGAGCGCTTGCGCAATATGGGAATCGCGGCCGACCGCTTGCAGTTCCTTGCCAACAAATTGATCAGCGCCGAACGCATTGATGAGCTGACCATCCATCCAGAGTTCCATGCCGTCTCGGTGACCGAATGGGTGCACGAGGTTTTGCATGACACAGTGCTGTTCATCCACACCCGAGGACTGGAGCACGTCCAAGGTGTGCAGGTGTCTGGCGACCCGGTCCTGCTGCGGATTGCGCTGCAAAACCTGATCGACAACGCCATCCGCCACACCGATGCCCAAGAAGGCTCGGTGTCATTGGAAGTGCTTCAGCATCCGCAGGAGATCGAGCTGATCATCGCCGACCAAGGCCCAGGCATTCCGGACTCGCTTCGACCGCATCTGTTCCAGCGCTACACCAACGCGCAGCGCAAGCCCGGTCATGGTTTGGGCTTGTCCATCGTGGCCGCGATCGCGCGCTCTCACCAGGGCCAGGTCAGCGTCAGCGATGCCCAGCCGCATGGCGCACGCTTTCACCTGCGCCTGCCCTCGCTGCCCACACTCAGTGGCGCCGAAAGCTCAAAAACAAATGCGGGTTGAGGACCGAGCCGCCCAAGACCCGATTACTGCAGGCCTTGAGCCACCATTCCGCCAGCTTGGCCGCCGGCTCGCCCAGGCTGCTGCGTAGACGGTTCATCTCGAAGAAGCCCGTGGGGTCGAGGTGCTGCTCCAGCTCAAAGCCATTGCGACGAAAGAGTCGGACCAACTCGTCCAATGACAGGGTCGCTTGCTCGCGAGGGCTGTGGGGCCGAAAGCCGCCCAGCAGGCGCGTGCCATGCTCATCAAAGGGAAAGCGCTTGTTGGCGGTGGTGATCACCACCATCTCGCAAGAAACGCGACAGAGCTCATCCACAAACTGACGCCGCAGGCGCCAATGGTTTTCACAAAGCGTCAGCTCCGGCCCGACGGTGCCCACATGCTCGATCACGTCCAAAGAAAAGCTCAGCTCAAACCGGCGCGCCTCGAAGGGCAGGTAAAGCCCTGAAGCCCGGCGCATGAAGGGATGCAAGTCCGAGACATCCCGCCGGAAGAAGGGGTCGACCGCATGCGCATCCAAGCCCAGATGCCGCAGCATCAAGGTGCCGTGGCCATTGTTGGCGCCCACCTCCAGGACGGAGCTGAAGAAGTTTCTGCGCAGCAGCGGGATCAGAAAGCGCGCAATCCTGCGCTCCAGCTTGGCCTTTTCCAGCTCGGAGTCGCAATACTTCCACGGCGAATCGGCGTCGATCAGCCCGATGTCATTGGTGTTCACCGCCGCCCTCTCCTCAAACTTCTGGCACGGTCCCAGACAGGCGGTGAACAGCCTCTTTTTTCTGAGCAGCCATCTCTTATATCGGTGCCGTGGTCACCACGGCCCGCCCCAACGGTAAATCTCGATCAGGTTACATCGGTAACAACTTGATTCTATGGGCAGATACTATACCGTCAAGGGTTTTTAGAGGAATTGCCGAATATATTTAAATATCCTCTAGCGAAATATAAATTTCTTATTCTTGCTATTTCTATTTTTTAGGAGAGTTACGTCTGCCTTCGGAGCGGGCCTCATGCTGGCGACTTGTCTGTGCAGACATTTCTCGCACCCAACAGGCCCCAAAGCCCGGCTGGCTGAGGCCAAAGCTCTCAAGACTCTCTCGCAGGCCGGTGCAGGGCTGGGCGGCCTGCGCCGCCCAGGTCGGGCCTGATCAATACATCTCACGCCAACTCATGCGCCCGAGCTTGGCCCGGTTGGCATGGGTCAGCGCGGTGCTGTTGCCGCCTGGGGTGGCGGAGCCGCCGGCCGGGGTGCCGCCCGACCAGGAATCGACCTGCCCTGTGTCTTGCCCCAGGCTGGGCAACAGCAGCGACATCTGCTGCGCTTGGGTGGACGCCGCCAGCAGGATCGCCGGAGGCCCGAACTGTGCCCCGCTGACCGCCATGCCCGCTGGGCTCAGCGGCGTATTGCTGTTGGGGTTGAGGCGGTCCTGGCCATCAATGCTGCCGTCGCCGTTGGTGTCAAACGGCACCAAGGCGCTGTAGCCATGGATGGGGTCGACCTCATTGAGCCAGGAGCGCGGGCCGATACAGACGTTGATGGCCTTGTCCGGCGTGGTCGGCCGGATGGACGAGAACATCACCAAACCCGTGGGCTGCTGGCGGGGCGCGCCCACGCCGTGCTCATAGGCTTGCAGGTCCACCACCCAGCCCAGGGCGCTGTCTTTGTAGTTGACGGTGGTGGGCTTCAAGGCCCGGTACTCCACGCTGTTGAGAACCTGGTTGCTCTCAAACGGGATGGCCGTCAGGCTGGCCCGCGCCACCGTGCGGCCCCGGCCTTTGTCGAGCACGCCGTAGATCGACTGGGTGCTGATGTTGGGCGTGCCGATCAGCGGCGCAATGGCCGCGCCGGTGGAGAACACCACTTGCCAGCAGCGCTTGGCGCTGGCACTGGCGCTGGCCTCTTCGCTGCCGCAGCCGGTGGCCTGGGTGTTGGCCACCACAAAGGGCGCTTGGGTGATGGGCTGCTGCTCCTCGGTCTTGAACAGCCGCGTCACACGGGCGGCGGCGGGGTCGCGAATGTCAAAGCGCCACATATTGCCCTGTATGTCGCCGGCATAGACCAGGTCGATGCGCCCGTCGTCGTCCACGTCCACGGGCGTGGGCATGCTCAGGCCGTTGTTGGTCTTGAGCGCGGGCTCGCTGTCGGCACCGGCCCACAGCTCATCCACGGCCCAGCGCCGCCAACGCCGCTCGCCCTTGTCCAGGTAGAAGGCGTAGAGCACCGCCTTGCCGCTGCCGCTGGCGGCCGCCCCACCTTGGCCGTCGTTGCTGTGGATGCCGTTGCCCACCAGCACGGCGGCACGGCGCTCGGTGTCTTTGCCCAACTGCACGATGTGCTGGGAGACCAAGGCGTTGTTGCTGACGGGCTGGCTGATGATGTAGCCCAAGTCCTTGAGCTCCGGGTCGCTGGTGTTGCTGTACTCAAAGAGCACGCCATCGCCTTTGCTCAAGTCGGCTTGGGTGACGTCGAGTGCGGTGATGGCGCGCGCCCCTCGGCCGTAGGTCACCACGGCCACCGCGCGCCAGCCGTCTTTGCTGTTCTCGCCCGTGGTGTTGACGTGGCCGACCATGGGGATGTTGTCGACGAAATAGGGGTTGGCGCGGATGCCCGCCAAACCAGGGTCGGCATAGTTGGCTGCACGGCGCAGCATCACGTCGGGCACAAAGGACCAGGCTTCCTTGAGGGCGCCGGGGCGCACTTCGTAGGCATGCACGGCGCCGTCATTGCCACCGAACAGCGCAATCGGGTGGGGCCGCGTCACCGCAGCGCGGTAGGCGGTGTAGCCGGGATAGTTGCGCTCGCTCAGGCTCAGGGTGGCGGCCGGCAACACCATGGCCGGGCTGGAGCTGAGCACCGGGCCCAAGCTCTTGCCGCCCCGGGGGCGGAAGCTGCCATCGCTGCCGCGCAGATAGTCCAGCCGCGCCGAGCCTTTGGTGTCGGCCACGCCGCGCAAGTCCAGGTTCAGCGCGCTTTGTTGGCCCGCGCTCAGCGAAGCCCATTCCAGTTTGCTGGCGGCTTGGGCACTGCTGGCCGCCACCGCCGTGAACATGGGCCGCAGCGCGGCCGCTACCGTCGCGTCTTGGGCCGAGAGGTGGCTGCTGCTGTCGATCTGGCCATTGGCACTCAGGCCAAAGGCCCACAAGTCGCCGCTGAAGTCCTTCAGCGCCCAGCGGCCTTGCACCACATAGGTCTTGGGGTCGCGCGCGCCCAGGTCGCTGAGCACCGCCCGCGGTGAGGTCGGCGTGGCCACGGCCGAGTAGCCGCTGGAGAGGCCACCGGGCGAGAGCACGGTGCCCACGCTCAGGGTCTCGGCCGGTGTGCCCACGGCTTCACCCAGCACGCGGGTGTTGACCACCAAGCTGCTGTTGAGTTGGCAGTTGGGTTGCGCCGGCTGTTTGGTGCTGACGCACACTTGCTGCGGGTCACCGTCCCAGGTCACATCCGCGCCGAACTCGACTTTGTTGGGCAAGGCCCCGGAAGACTCCAGCTTCAGGCCGATGGTCAGCTTGGGGTAGCTGGCATAGGGAATGTCGGCAATGCTCAGGCTGTAGCTGTCCTTGGCCATCTTGCGCACCGGGTTCAGCGCTGCAGGCAGCTCTTTGCCCGCACCATCCTTGAGCGTCACCGTGACCGCGCTCAGGCCATTGGCGCCGCCCCAGGCAATGCTGCGGCTGATGCGCACATCCCGCCAGCCATCGACCCGCGAGCGCGCGCTGTCGCACTGGAAATAGTCTTGCGGGTCCACGGCCAAGTCGGGCAGGGTGCCGGTCATGCCACCGCTACAGGCCTTCCAGGTCTTGGCATCCACGATCAAGGCGACCGCGGCGTCGCCCAGCGTCAACAAACACCCGGGGCGGGTCGCATCCTCACGCACCCCATAGGTGGCCATGCCCGCTGAGGCAGGCCCGGAGGACCCGCAGGAGGCATGGGTCGCAAAGTCAAAACAACCAATATAGACATCGTTGGCGGTGTAAATCTTGGTACCCATATAGGTACTGCCAACCGCCCAGTTCGGATAGCGCGCCGGTGAGTATTGCCGGATGAAGCTGGCAAATGCGCTGCTGGGCGTCAGTGACTCGCCATTTTTGGTCAGGCACCCCAGGCTATCGGTGTAGATATTGAAAGTGCACACGCCCTTCAGGCTGCCGTCGGTGTTGAGCAAACCGTAGAGGTTGTATCCCTCCAGTTTGATTCCTTCGAGAGGCCATCCACTGCAAGAGCCCTTGGCCGCGTCATCGTGGCAATACATCCGGACTTGGTCTGAGAAATACAGACGTCCTTCGAACACGGCGGAGGGCTGCTTGTTCGCGGCCACTGGGCCATAACTGACCGAGCCACAAGGCTCCTTGCTCACGTAGTTGTAGCAGTACAAAGTGCCGAACTTGTCGCGCATGTAGTAGTGGTCGCCCACGGGCTCAAAGCTGCCCATCATCGGGGTGCTGCTGATCTTGGTCATGCCGCAGGACGTGAGCGTATCCAGTTGAGTGCAAGCCACATAGGTATCTCCATCCCAGCTTCCCTTCGTCACGAAGACGAATAACTCGCCGGTACGGTAATTCATGGCTTCCAAATTGATTCTGGCGCGCTCCCAATACTGCTCTCTGCCCTGCGCTTTCAGGGGCGTTCCGGCCACTTCTTCAAAATTGAATCCACCCCTCTCAAAACCCGGGCAGGGCAAGCCAGTGGTGGCCATGCGGCAATTGAGATAATCCCAGTTCAGGTGATTAACAACAAACAATTTATCTTTGAAGGGGATGATGCGATAACCATCACCCGTCCCACTGAAATCCACCGCCGATGCCGTCGAGGTATAGGTGGCCTCATACATGGGCCTCTGATTCCATTTCACCGCCGTGACGGCCGTTCCTTCGGCCGGCTCGGTCTCGGTCCATTGCCCATTGACCTGCCACTGCGCCTTGGCCGTGGCGGGCTTTTTGAGGCTGCCGCGCACCCAGGTGTTGCCCTCAGGGAGCGTTTGCAAGCCCTCGGCTTCAAAGGGGCTTTCCAAGCGTGAGCTCATGAAATGCGTCCAGCGCACAGTGTCGCCGCCGCTCACATCCAAGGTGCTGTTCAGCGTGGGCGAGGTGGCCGGGCCGACCACCTGGCCTTGCAGCTCCAGATAGCTGCCGATCACACTGGTCGCTTGGCTTTGGGCCACGGCCCAGGCCAACATGCCCACCAGGCCGGCAGCGGCCAGCCAACGCAAAACCCCCCGCGCTTGTTGGCGGGCTTGGTCGGGCAGGGGTTCAGGAGCGCTCATGGTCAGGCCTTTTCAGAGGCTCAAATTATCTGATTTCATGGAATTATTAATCATCCTCAGCGGGGTAAGTCTGTGAATTTATAGTGGCCATGCGCGAGATTAATTTATTCCAGTATTGATAATTAAATGGCGCCTTTGAAATATTAGTTTCACAAACTCTCGCGGCGCGGCCCAGACAGGGCTCCACCCTGATGCATCGGCTGGGCTGCAAAGTCCTTGAGTGCCAACTTGTGCTTTTTGAGTGCGCACTTCGTCGCTAACTCGCTATCTTTGGCGAGAGGTAGAGGCGACTGCGATGCCGGTGCGCCGTATGATCGGCGCCAACTTGCGAGAGAGTCCTGCTGTGAGCACGCCCATCAATACCCGCCATGCCGATTGCCACGTCTTCCTCGTCGAGGACGAAGACAGCCTGCGCCAAGACCTGAGCTTTTTGCTGCAGCACCGCGGATACCAAGTCACGGCCTGCGCCTCAGCCGCGGAGTTCTATCGGCATTTCGCTGTCAAGCCAGCCTCTGTGGTGGTCTTGGACATCGGCCTGGAAGGCGAGGATGGCCTGTCCATCTGCAAGCACCTGCGCAGCCACAATCCCCTGCTGGGTATCATTTTTCTGACGGCGCGTGGCCTGCGTGACGACCGTGTTCATGGGCTGATGACGGGCGCTGACGCCTATATGGTCAAGCCCGTCGAGCTGGATGAGCTGTGCCTGACGATCGACCGTCTTGAAGACCGGCTGCGTCTGGCCCAGGTCAACAGCCTGAGCGCCGTATCAGCAGCCAGGGCCGTGGCTGACGTGGCACCGGCGCGGCCCGCCCCCGCAGTGGCGGAGGCCAGCGAGGCCGCCCCCAGCCCGATGGTGTGGTCCTTTGAGTTGGGAACGGGCCTGATCACAGCCCCCAATGGCAAGAGCCGCCGCCTGACCGGCAATGAGCGCACCGTGGTCTATGCCTTGAGCCAGCGCGATGGGCAAGCGGTGAGTGTTGAGGAACTGGCGGTGCAATTGCTGATCGCCAATCCGGCCGAGGCCAAACACCGCGTGGAAGTCATCGTCAGCCGGCTGCGCCGCAGCGTCGAGCAGGCGGTGGAGATCCCGCTGCCGCTCTATTTGCTGCGGGGCACCGGTTATTGCCTGCGCGATGTGCGCGTGGTGGAAGATTAGAGTCTGTGATCACTGCGGCCAGGGGCCGCGTTGTCGGTCAAAAAGGGCGGATGCGCCCTTTCTGGGCCACACCCCTCAGGGAAGCGGCGGGTTGGGGTGCGCTAGGACACCAACGGCAAGCTGATCACAAAGCGCGCACCGCGCCCCGGCGCATCGGCCACCGTGGCATCGCCACCATGCAAGCGCGCCACAGCGCGCACGATGGACAAACCCAGGCCATGCCGCTGGGTGCGCCGGCCGCTGAAGAAGCGGTCAAAGACTTTGGCCTTCACCTCATCGGGCACACCGGGCCCGTCATCGTCCACGGTGACATGCGCCCAGCCTTGGGCCGCATGCAAAGCCACAACGACCCGCCCATCGCTGGGCTTGGTGTGTGAGAGTGCGTTGTCCACCAAGTTCTGCAAAGCAATGCGCAAGAGCACGGCATCGCCGTTCACCATCAATGCCGCCTCGCCGGACCGTACCGTCACCGGTGTTTCGGGCGGGAAGTCGCTCATCACATCCAACATCCAGGCCCGCAGGTCCAGCATCACCTTGTTGGGCTTGACGGACATCTCCCGCCAGCGATCGTGCTCGATCAGCTTGTTGGCCAAGAACACCAGCCGGTTGGAGGCCGAGCGCACGGTCTCCAAGCGTGTGCGGGCCGCCTCTGAGTAATCTTCGGGCAGGCAGGCCAGCACATCCAACGCCCCCTTGATCATGGCCGCTGGGGTGCGGAACTCGTGCGAGGCCAGCGACAAAAGCTCGCGCTGATGCGACTCCACGCGCTGCACCTCGGCCAGGGCTTCACGCAGCTCGGCCGTGCGCTCTTCGACGCGCACCGCCAACTGCTGCTTCTCTTCGGTCAGCAGCTGATGCAAGCGCTCGCGCTCCAAGGCATTGGCCTTGCGCTCACGCCAAGCGCTCATGAGCAAGTCAACCAGCCACGACACAAAGGTCAAGGCCAAGGCCACTTGCCATAAAACCCAATGACTGATGTGAAAGGCGACCCATCCTGTCAGCCCGAGGTAAAGCCACAGCACCGAGCCCAGGATCAAGGCGCCATGCAGCGCATAACGCCGAGCACTGCGGTCGCCCACCCAGACCCGCCAGACCCCCAACGCCACCATGACCGGAATCTGCAAGGTGTGCCAGGCAAACACGCTTGCCAACGCACTGGTGCCCCAGAAATAGCCCACCAGCCCGGCCGGGACGACCATCCACACCGACAGGCGGACCCAAAACACCCCGCGCGGCAATGCGTTGGGCACGCCGAAATGGGGCAGTGCGGTGAGGCTGTAATTGATGATGGTGGCCGCGGCGAGGATGGTCAGCGCCTCATTGAACATGCCGCGGTAAAGGGACTCCAGCGGTGCCCGCATGATGCCGTTCACGGCCAAGAGCAAGCTTGAGACGATCACCAAAGCCAGGGCCCATTCAGCCAAGGTGCGCTGCTGCAAAAGGGTGTAGATGAGGATGGCCACCCCGAACAGACAAATCATCAAGCAAAGTGCTCCGCCAATGGCAATGCCCTCCACCAGCGTCCACTGCTGCTGCGCATGGGCATCCCGCAAGGTCAGACCCACGACGCGAACGGAAATGGTCTCAACCTTGAGGACCAAGAGCCCCGAAACATCACGCACCTCAGGCACCATCACCGTGGCCAAGCGGGTGCGGGTTGCGCGCTGCTCACCGGGCACTGCCATGCCATTGCGGCCCAGCTCAAAGATCTCGCCATTGGGCCGCGCCAGCCACAAGATGACCCGCGAAATGGGCAAGGGATTGATGTTGAGGAACATCGGCCCGCTGGCCGGCCACGCCTTGCTGGGCTCCACCACCATCCACACCGGAGCCTCGCTGTAGCCATAAGAGACCGGTGAGTCCGTCATGGCCACAAACTCACCACGATGAAAACCGGCCAAGGCCTCCGCCGCATTGGCATACACCTGTTGAGCCGGAGCCACATAGCGGCCTGGCTGAGGCGCGTCAGCCCAGGCCGGCGCCAGCCAGGCCAAGCACAGCAGCGCCAGCATCCACGCACGCACGCGCGCCCACCCAGGCGGGGGGCGCAGCAAGCGGCGAAGAGGGCAAGGGGCAAACATCAGATGCAGATTGTCCGCGCCCTGGGCAAAGCTGACCATGCCCCTTGGCCAGGTCGCACACGGTATTGACCAGTAATACCGCCAGCCCCCCGGGTGGGCACTTGGCAGCGCCAGCGCGACTCGGGGCCCCATCCGCAGCGAGCATGCGCGGCCTTGCAACCTCAAAAAGCCCGCCATGCCTGCCTTGATCTCCCGCCGTCATGCCCTGTGCTGTGGTGCCGCCGCCGTGGCCGGCCTGTTCAGCAGCCTCACCACGCCCGCCGCGCAAGCCGGCTGGCGCAACCCCTGCAAAGGCCCACTCCCTGGCCCTCTCGTCGAGCACCCGCTCGTGGCGCAGACCTTTGCGGGGCTGGACCCGCACGCGCTGTGGGACAGCCACGCCCACCTGCTGGGCACCGGTGATGCCGGCTCGGGCTGCTGGGTCGATGCGCGCATGAGCCAGTGGTGGCACCCGGCGGCCGTGGCCCGCCGCAGCGTGATCCTGAATGCGGCCTGCGTGGCCCCCGATGCCCCCTCCATCGACCGCGCCTATGTGCAGCGCCTGCTGCAGTTGACGGCCGACTTTCCGCCAGGTGCGCGCTGGATGCTGTATGCCTTTGACGAAGCCTTGGACGACTTCGGCCGCCCCCGCCCGGACTGGACCACTTTTCATGTGCCCAACGCTTATGCGGCCGAGATCGCCCAGCGCCACCCAGAGCGCTTTGCCTGGGTCGCGTCCATCCACCCCCACCGTGCCGATGCGCTGGAGCGGCTGGACCGTGCCATCGCCAGCGGTGCCGTGGCCCTGAAGTGGCTGCCCAGCGCGATGAACATCGACCTGGCCGCCCCGCGCCTCGCGCCCTTCTACGCCCGACTGGCCCGCAGCGGCCTGCCCTTGATCGTGCACTGCGGCGAAGAAAAGGCTGTGCCGGGTGCGGGCCGCGACGAGCTGGGCAACCCGCTCAAAGCGCGCGCGGCACTGCAAGCCGGTGTGCGGGTGATCATGGCCCACTGCGCCTCGCTGGGCGAGGCCCTCGACCTGGACCAGCGCCGCCCCAGCCCCTGCAGCGCTTTCTCTTTGTTTGAGCGCTTGATGGACGAGCCCGCTTGGAAGGACTTGCTGCTGGGCGACATCTCGGCCGTGTTCCAGGCCAACCGCAGCGCCGAAGTCTGGCGCACGCTGCTGGCGCGGCAAGACTGGCAGCCGCGCCTGCTGCATGGCTCCGACTACCCGCTGCCCGGCGTGGCCCCGCTCTACCGCCCCTCAGGCCTGGTGCGAGCGGGCCTGCTGGCCGCCGAGCAGGTGCCGGTGCTGGAGACCGTGCGGGCGCACAACCCGCTGCTGTTCGATCTGATGCTCAAGCGCACGCTGCGCTGGCAAGGCCAGGGCTTGAGTGACGCGGTGTTTGACACCCGACGCCACTTCGTCAAGCCGCTCAAAGTATCGCCCGCAGATACCTGAGGGCCGACGGACCTGCACACGCACGCAAGCGCCTGCGCTGCGGCCACGCAGCGTTCGATGATGAAACCCTGTTCAACCCTGAAAGCCCTGTATGGACTCACACCAACCCCTGACCATGATCCGCCGCGACACCCGTGCGTGGCGAGCGCAAGTCTGGATCTCTTTCGGTATCGCCGCCTCGCTGTGCGCCACCGGCCTGGCCTGGTTGCCCGGCGAGGACCTGGACCGCGCCTTCATGGTGATGGGTTATGTGTTTTGTTTGTGCAGCGCCTTTGTGCTGGCCAAAACCATCCGCGACAACCAAGAGCAACGTCAAGACTCGCCCATGTGGTCCAACGTGGCCTGGGCCGGCTTTGTGCTGGCCATGGTGCTGACGGCCTGGGGCCTGTGGCGTATGAACATACAGCCGGTGTGGAAGTCTTACCTGCTGGTGTCTTGGTTGTTCCTCATCTCCTGCGTCTTCACCCTGGCCAAGACCCTGCGCGACGCCTATGACGCCGACCTGCTGGAAGCCCGCTGGACCGCCCGCCAAGAAGGCCGTCACGAAGCCCGCCAACACGCTGCCCGCAACGCCGAATAAGGAGCCCGACATGACCACAAGCTTCACCCGTATCAGCCTATGCGCCGCCCTCAGCCTGAGCCTGCTGACGGTGTCACCTATCGCCTCGGCCCACCGCTGCTGCAACTCGCATGCATCCGACATCAGCCTGCTCTCGGCCCTGCCGATTGCCGTCTCGGTGGCGGCGCCGGTCGCCGTGCTGTCGGCCGGAGTGGCCTTCACGGTGGTCGCGGTGGAAGCCACCGCCGCCGGCTCGGTCTGGGTGCTGCAGCGCGCGTCGGACGGCGTGCGCATGAGCGTGCGCTTTGCCGGCGAGTCGGTGGCCGCCGTGGGCACGAGCGTCACCGTGGTCGCCATCGGTGCGGGCTGGGTGCTCTCTGCGGCCGGTGAGGCCTTGTGCTTCATCCCCAACGAGATTGGGGCCTCGCTGCTCTACAACGAGCCCATCACCCGATGAGCCCCGCCCCGCGTATCGCGGCTGTTGCCGTGCTGTTGTGGGCCGCCAGCACCGCCGCGCTGGCCGGCCGCACCTGCGAAGAGAAGCCCCTGAGCCTGCGCGAGCTGGAGCAAGGCCTGAAACTGGCCGAGACCACCGCCAAGCAATTGGACGCCACCGGCGCACAGGTGCTGCTGCTGGCCCGCGCCGGGCAAGACCTGAGCAAGCATGGCTTGCAGTGGTCGCACCTGGGCTTTGCCTATCGCCCGGCCGCCACCGCAGGCAGCCCCGCGCCGCCATGGCGCGTGCTGCACAAGCTCAACCAATGTGGCACCGACCGCGCCCAGCTTTTTCGCCAAGGCTTGGGTGAGTTTTTCTTGGACCGGCCCCACCGCTATGAAGCCGCCTATGTGGTGCTGAGCCCCGAGGCCCAAGCCAAGCTGCTGCCGCTGCTGCAAGACAACGCACGCCTGCCGCAATGGCACAGCCCCGCCTACAGCATGGTGGCCTACCCTTGGAGCCAGCGCTATCAACAGTCCAACCAATGGGCGTTGGAGACGCTGGCCGGTGCCCTGGAGCCCAGCGCGAGCACCCGCAGCCGCGCCCAGGCTTGGTTGCAATTCAAAGGCTATGAGCCCACCACGCTGCACCTGGGCACCTTCACCCGCTTAGGCGCCCGTGTGACCACCGCCAATGTGGCGTTTGACGACCACCCCAATGCCAAACGCTTCTCCAACCGCATCGACACGGTGACAGTCGACTCCATGTTCAGCTGGACACAGCGCAGTGGCTTGTCAGGGTCGCCTCAAGTCATCCGTTAGATCGACTTCAGCGGTAACTCAATGTGCACCTGCAGGCCGCCCAGTCGCTCTGAGCGGCGCAGCGCCACCTGCCCGCCCAAAGCCTGTGTCACCGACTGCACAATGGACAGGCCCAGGCCCGCGCCCGATTCGGATCGCGGGTTGTCCAGCCGCGTGAAGCGCTGAAAGGCGCGCTCGCGGTCGGCCTCGGCAATGCCCGGGCCGTTGTCTTCCACATCGAGCAGCGCGGTGTGATCGCGCTGGGTCAGACGCACCAAGACCTCGCCGCCGCTGTCCACATACTTGATGGCATTGCCCACAATGTTGTCGATCAGGGACTCCAAGGACTCCGGCGGTGCCCAGACCCGCAGGCCAAGGGCGGCTTGCAGCTCCAGGGTCACCGACTTGCGGTCTGCCACACTGCTGAGTTCCGCCAAGCGGGACTCCAACACCCGCGCCAAATCCAGCAACTGAGGCTCGGCCTCAACCATCACCTCGCTCTCATGGCGCACCAAGCGCATCAACTGCTCCACCACGCGCGTCATGCGACGGCAGCCGCTCAGCAAGGGCGCCAAGGCACCGTCCACTTCAGGCCCCGTCTGCCGCTGCAACTGCTCGGCATTGACCTGGATCGCGGTCAGGGGCGTTCTGAGCTCATGGGCGGCATTCGCCAAGAAGAGCCGCTCCCGCATGCGGCTGGATTGCAGCTCAGCCATCCAATGGTTCAAGGCAGCCACCATCGCCCGCAGCTCCTTGGGATGCTTCTGCACGTCGATGGGGTCTAGCTGCTCCGGTTGGCGTGCCGCGATTTGCCGGCTCAGGCGCCGGACAGGCCCCATGGCCCACCAGTAAATGGGCAGCATGAAGGGCCCACTCAGGATTGCCATGTAAAGCAGCACTTGCATGTAGTCCTTCAGGGTGCCGCCAATGGCCCGAATGAAAAAGTGCGGGCCTTGGGTGGTGAAGCAGACGATGTAAGGGCTGGAGGCTTCCGCTTTGCAGAGCTGACCTGCCGCTCCGTGGCCCAAGTCCACCATTTCGCCCATGGGTGTCGGCGCCGCCGGGTGCGGCAAATGCGGCGGGCTGTAGACGAGCTGCCCGTCGCGCCAAATGACCAAGGAGGTGACCAAGTCGGGCTCATCGTTGGCATGTTGGTCACGGGCAAAAAAGTGCTTGTTCAATGCAGTCAGCAGCAGGGCCTGCTGCACAGGGTTGCGTTCGGTTTGACGCAAAACCTCAAAAACCAAGGTGTGCCGCCCATCAGTGTGAAGGTCCTTGTCGCTCCAATCGTCGAACAGGTACATCAAGGTGCCCACAACCATCCACAAGACCTGGGCCATCACCAAGCCGGCCAAGGCGGCACGCCAGGATATGCCCAGCACGGGCCAACGCCAGGCGCTGGGTCTCATGGCTGCACCTGCTCAGGCGCGTCTGTCGGCATCAATGACATACCCTACCCCTCTGACTGTGCGCAGTCGGTGCGCACCAATCTTCTTGCGTAAATTGGAGACATGCATGTCCAAAGAGGTGCTGTCTGCGCTGGGCAACACCACCCGCTCCAGTGTGCTGCGCGGCACCACGCTGCCCTGCTTGAGCAGCAGGGCGCGCAGCAGCTCATATTGGGTCTTGGACAATGCAATGTTCTGGCCATCCACTTGGACGCGCATGGCCTTGTCGTCCAGGCTCACGCCCGCGCGGGTGAGCTGCCCGACCTGAAAGCCCCGCACCCGCCGCGCCATGGCGTTGACGCGGGCCGACAGCTCCAACATCTCAAAAGGTTTGATGAGGTAATCGTCGGCGCCGCATTGCAGGCCCAGCACGCGGTCGTACAGGCCGTCCCGCGCAGACAGGATCAACACCGGCGCTTGATAGCCCGCTGTTCGCATCTCCCTCAGCCACGACATGCCATCACCATCGGGCAGCCCTAGGTCCAACAAAAACAGATCAAAAACAGAGTCCTGCAAGGCCTGGCGCGCCGCCTTCAAGCTCCGGACTTGAGTCACTTGAAAGCCCTCGTGATGCAGAGCTCGGCCAATACCACTGGCGATATCAATATCGTCCTCAATGGTCAGCACTTTCATCGGAGCCCAAGGGCTGGGTGTGGCAATGTTCACGGTCAACGACGATGTCCTAGTTGTTGACAGAAAGTCTAGGAGATTGCCCCTTGGAAAGCCACGTCAGCACTGAGACCGCTTCTCTCTTTCGACAGAAACATAGGAAACATTGAGGATCGCCTAAGCTAGTCTTGAGCGTCCGGCGAACGAGCCTCAATCGACTTCAATGACCTGGCCGCCGCAAGAGGTGTAGCAGCGCCTGAAGCTGGCCTCGCAGCTTTCAGTCATGGGGATGGCGACGCATGCCGGCGCGCGCTCATGGCACTTCTCCTTCTGGGCTTTGTCATTGGCGCCAGCCAAGCACAGAGCCAGCGTGAAGGCGCGGGTTTGCCGGCATTCCTTGGCGCCGGCTTCGGCTCGGTCTTGGGCAGAGGCGATACAGCTTTGGCGTGGCTGCTCACACTGAGCGGCGCAGGCGCGCCCTGCATCGCTGCTGGGCGGCACGTACTCATAAGTGGTGCAAGCCCCCAAGGCCAGCAGCATGGGGAGCGCCATCAGGGCGTGACGAAAGGCAGAAAAGCGCTTCATGGTGAATACCTGTTCAGTAGAGGGGAGAGGGCATCAAACGTGCCGACGGCAGTGCAGAGGCATCACTTGGGGCGCGCTGGCGGTGTGTAGGCCTTCAGGCCGACGCTGAGCACCCGTGCGTCGGCTTGCAATTGCTTGAAGGCTGCGGGCATGTGCTCGGGCACAACCTCGATCAAGGCATAGCCCGGGTTGCTGAACTCCAGGCGCGCGCCTGGCAAAGCCTGGGCCAAGGACGCCGCATCGGCGCCCGGTGTCAGCTCGACCCGCAGCACCGAGAGGCGGTAGTGCACCTGGCCGGTGACGGGGTCGCGCAAAGTGAGCAGCGGCTGAGTCCGGCCTGCCGCCACCTCCACCGGCCGCTGAGCCAGCAGCTCGACCCTGTCTTGACCCAAGAGCACCCATGGCGTGGGGGCGCCTTCTGGCAGCGCCAGTGGCCGTGCCTTGACCCGACGAGTCACCGAAGAGGCCGCGCTCGCCACCATGGGCCCCGCCGCGTGCGGCGCCGCGCCCGCATCGTGGGGTGCAGGCTGTGCGCCAGGCGGCTGCAAAGCCGCCGAGGCCGCCGCGAACTGAGGGCCCCCTGCACCCCCCGCAGCCGCAGACCCCGCGGGCGGAGGCTCTGCTTCAGCCTGGGCCAGATCAGGAGCCCAGGCATACAGCGCCAGGCCAACGGCCACCGCTGCTGCGGCCCCCCACCACCAATGCGCATGGCCTGCCGCCTTGGTGGGCGTGCGTTGCATGACCATGATCAGAGGCTGTGTGAGCTCAGGTTGGCCGTGAAGTTCAAGCCCTTGGATTGGCCTCGAACATCCACCACCCGCACCTCGAAGTCGCCGGACAGGCTCTCGCCGAAAAAGGCATTGCTGAAGAAGCGCAGGCTCTGGCTGGCACCGTTCATCAGCAGCGCATCGTCACGCTGACCGCCGATGTACCACGCCGTGAAGGCCGGCATCACGATGGACCGCGTCCCGCTGCGGCGGTTGATCACTTCAAACTGCAGGCCCCCCACATTGAGCGGCGCCCCGGACACATTCGTCAGCGTCACATCGAGCTGCAGCTTGCCTTGCACCGCCGTAGTGTCCGCAAAGCGGGCCAGGCCGCTGTAGACCGTGAAGCCGTCGATCGTGCTGGTGGTGGAGGGCCCCGAAAGCGGCGCCACCAAAGTCGCCTCACGTCGGCCCTTGGGGGCCGTGAAGCCGATAGACATGTTCACCGCGGCGCGGGCATCCGCCATGCCGAAGCCGTAGCGGTTCTGGAAGCGATAGCCCGCCGCATTGGTTTGCCAAGGCAGGTCCAGCGGCCAGCCCACGGCGTTGCCCTGGGGCAGATAGCGCGGCTGGCGGCTGCTGTCCGCGATGGTCGGGTCCACCTGGCGGGCGCTGCGGGCCAAGATGTAGCCCACATCGCGCCAAGTCAGCTTGGGATTGGCTTCCAGCATCAACGCCACAATGCCGCTGACGGAGGGCGTTGCCGCCGAGGTCCCGTTCATGCGGCCGGTGTAATGGCAATTCGGGTCTTGGGTGCTGGCGCCAAAGAGGTCGGCAATGATCTTGGTCCAGTCCGGGAAGCTGGCCTTCCACTTGGCCGCATTGGCCACGTTGTTGGCGCCACTTGCGCAGCCGCTGTTGTCGGTTGTGATGATGGCGGCTTGGTCACCGCCAAACTCCCCGCCGAAGCCCGCCACCCAGACTGACGAGCCGGCACTGGAGTACGACGCGGCGCGACCCGTGTTGTGCATCGCGGCAATCATGTACTTGCTTTCGTGGCCGCGGTAGTCTTGGTTGGGCGAGCCACAGCTCACCGCATCGAGGTTTGCAAAAGACCCCGGCAGCTGAGCCGCAGACAGCGCGGTCTGACAGAAGATCTCTGCGGTGCTGCCATCCGGCATGAAGAATTTCTCGGAGCCCTGATACTCATTGCCGGCGGCCTGCAGATAGATCGCGCCCTTGCCCTCGCGGCGCGTCTTGACGCCAAAGGCCATCGCGCTCTCTTGTGCGCCGGGCGACTCAACCGGCGCGGGCACGCCGATGTCCATGCCGGCGCTGTAGTTGAAGACGTCGACCCCGCTCGATCGATTGGCGAACAGCGTCACGGCGGGCCCTTGACCCGCCAGCTCGCTGGCCCCAAAGGAGAGATAAGCCACCGCATCGGACGACAGGCTTTCATGCAGCTTCACGTCCACGGTCGGAAACGCCAAGAGTGACGCAAAGGGTGCGGTGCCTCGCGAGCCCAGACCATTCCAACCGCGCGCGGCCGCAACCCCGGCCACACCGGTGCCGTGATCGAGATCCACCTGATCTGCGGCGGGCGAGGTGTCGCTGCTCAGCGTGGCGAAACTGAACGATTGACCCGGCAGCACATTGGGCTGCAAGTCTTCGTGGCCCAGCTCCATCGCGGTGTCCACAACGGCGATCTTCACGCCCTTGCCGGTGCAGCCTTTGCCGGCTTTGTGGATGTCACTGACATTCGCGTCAATCCCCGCCACACCGGCATTGCTCTGGGCCGACACGGCCTGTGTGGCGCCGGTATTGAGCAAATGCCACGCATGGGCAGCGAAGGGGTCATCAGCGCCGACAGCATTGGCGGTGGTGCCGTCAATACAGGTACCGGTGGTCACGGCCGCCGGCGGGGCATCATCGCCGCCGCCACAGGCGGCAAGAAGGGTCGAGACAGCAGCAGCGGCTGCCGTGAGGCGCAGCGTCAAGGCAAAGGAGGTACTCATGGAACAACGACTGAGAAGGTGATCTTGGATGCGCAGAGCAGCCCAGCAGCCCCGCGTCGATCCCCAGCTTAGTCACGCGTCCTCAAGAGAGGCCATGCTGGCCTCAAGGTACGCTAAAGGTTCCTGCGAGCCCCCCGCTCGCTGCCGGTCGTCAGTACTTCTCGCGCCAGCTCATGCGCCCCAGTTTGGCCGGGTTGGCGTGCGTCAGGGCCGCGCTGTTGCTGCCCGGTGCAGGGCTGCTGCCGCCGCTGCCCGGCCCGCCCGACCATGAATTGGCCTGGCCTGTGTCCTGGCCCAAGCTGGGCAACAGCAGCGACATTTGCTGAGCCTGGTTGGACGCGGCCAGCAGCACCGCGGGCGGGCCAAACTGCGCGCCGCTGACGGCCATGCCGGACGGGGTCAAAGGGGTGCTGCTGTCGGGGTTGAGCCGGTCTTGGCCATCGATATTGCCGTCGCCATTGGTGTCAAAGGGCACGATGGCGCTGTAGCCGTTGAGCGGATCCACCTCATTGAGCCAGGAGCGCGGCCCAATGCACACATTGATGGCCTTGTCGGGTGTGGTCGGCCGGATGGACGAAAACATCACCAAGCCCGTGGGCTGCTGGCGCGGCGCGCCCACGCCATGCTCATAGGCCTGCAGGTCCACCACCCAGCCCAAGGCCCCGGCCTTGTAGTTGACGGTGGTGGGCTTGAGCGCGCGGTACTCCACGCCGTTGATGATCTTGTTGGCTTCAAAGGCGATGTTGGTCAGCTGAGTGCGCGCCACGGCTGCGCCGCTGCCTTTGTCCAGCACGCCGTAGAGAGATTGCGTCGCCACATTGGCCGAGCCGATCAGCGGAGAGATGGCCGCGCCGGTGGCGAACACCACCTGCCAGCAGCGCTTGGCTGCGGCACTGGCGCCGGGCTCACTGCCGCCGCAGCCGGTGGCGTTGGGGTTCATGCTGACAAACGGTGCTTGGGTGATGGGCTGCTGGGCCTCGGTCTTGAACAAGCGCGTCACGCTGGCGGCAGCGGGGTTGCGCACATCAAAGCGCCACATATTGCCCTGTAAGTCGCCGGCATAGACCAGATCGATCCGGCCGTCGTCGTCCACGTCCACGGGCGTCGGCGAGCTCAGGCCGTTGTTTTCGCCCAAGCCGGGTTCGCTCTTGGCGCCCGCCCACAGCTCATCCACGGCCCAGCGTTGCCAGCGCCTGGCGCCGCCTTGGTCCAGGTAGAAGGCATAGAGCACCGCTTTGCCGGGGCCGCTGGCGGCAGCGCCACCCACACCGTCGTTGCTGTTGATGCCGTTGCCCAACAGCACGGCCGCGCGGCGGCCCGCGCCTTCAGCGAGCTGCACCAGGTGCTGCGAGACCATGGCGTTGCTGCTGACGGGCTGGCTGATGATGTAGCCCAAGTCCTTCAGCGCGGGGTCGCTGGTGTTGCTGTACTCAAAGAGCACGCCGTCACCCTTGCTCAAGTCCTCTTTGGTGACGTCTATCGCGGTGATGGCCCGCGCACCGCGCCCATAGGTCACCACAGCCACCGCACGCCAGCCGTCTTTGCTGCTCTCACCGGTGGTGTTGACATGGCCCACCATGGGAATGTTGTCCACAAAGTAGGGGTTGGCGCGCACGCCCGCAATGCTCGGGTCGGCATAGTTGGCTGCTCGGCTCAACATCACGTTAGGCACAAAAGACCAGGCCTCGCGCAGGCTGCCGCTGCGCACCTCGTAGGCGTGCAAGGCGCCGTCGTTGCCGCCAAACAAGGCGATGGGATAGGGCCGCGTGCTTTGCGCCCGGTAGGCCGCATAGCCGGGGTAGTTGCGCTCGTTGAGGCTGACGGTGGCTGCCGGCAACAGCATGGCGGGGCTGGAGTTGATGACCGGCCCCAAGGTCTTGCCGCCGCGCGGGCGGAAGCCGCCGTCCAGACCGCGCAGATAGTCCACGCGGGCCGGGCCTTTGTCGTCAGCCACACCACCCAAGTCCAGGTTCAGGGCTTGCTGCTGGGCCGGCGAGAGCGAGGCCCAAGCCAGCGGCTGCACGGCTTGCACGCCGCTGGCCGCGGGGGCGGTGAACATGGGCCGCGCAGCCGCCGCCGCCGTGGCCGATTGGGCCGAGAGGTAGCTGCTGCGATCGATCTGGCCGGTAGGCGCCAAGCCAAAGGCCCACAAGTCACCGCTGAACTGCTGCAGCGCCCAGCGGCCTTGCACCACATAGGTCTTGGGGTCGCGAGGGCCTAGGTCGCTGAGCACCGCCCGCGCCGAGGTGGGTGTGGCCACGGCCGAGTAGCCGCTGCTCAGGCCGCCGGGTGACAGCGTCTTGGAGACGGTGAGCGTTTCGTCGTACGTGCCCGCAGCGCTTTGCAGCAGCCGGGTCTTGACGGTCAGGCTGGCGCCCATCAGGCAATCGGGCGAGGCCGGCATCTTGGTGCCGACGCAGACTTGAATCGGGTCTCCGTCCCAGCTGACATCAATGCCCAAGCCCGCCACGGCAGGCATGGCGCCGGGGGTTTGGAAATCCACGCCAATCTTCAGCGCGGGATAGTCGCGGTAGGGAATGTCGGCAATGCTCAGGGTGTACTGCCCGGTGGTGAAGGTGCGCACCGGCTTGAGGGCCGCGGGCAGCAGCTTGCCGGTGGCGTCCTTGAGCGTCACCGTCACGGCCGAGAGGCCATTGGCACCGCCCCAAGGCATCACCGGGCTCAGGCGCACCTGCCCCCAGGCGCTGACCCGCGAGCGGCTGATGTCGCAGGCATAGGACTTGGCGGGCACCACGTCGATGTCGGGCACCTTGCCGCTGAGGCTGCCTTTGCAGGCACCGCCGGTCGTGACATCCACAAAGTCGCCCACACCGCCGTCCCCCAGCACCATCAGGCAGTTGGCGCGGGTGGGGTCTAGGCGCGTGGTGTAGGGATACCAGTCATGCACCGTGTGCGGCTTGAAACTGGTGCACATCGCATCTTGTTTGAAGTCAAAACAGGCCAAGGCCTTTTGGCTGCCATTGGCCGCCCACCACTTGCCCTCTTGGAACGCGCCCCAGCGGTTGCCGCAGCAGTTGTAGGTGTCGTTGGCATAGGCGTTAATGAAAGCCATGTAGTTGGCCGACGGGCTGAACGAGGAGCCATCGAGCGCAAAGCATTGGCCCGAGCGCGTGCACACCCCGTTGGGCAGGCCATCGCGGCCCGCGTGGGTGTGGGTGCGGGTGGCCGCCGCCGACTTGCCGGAGGTGGCCCAGCCCTGGCAGGTGCCGCGCACCCCCGCATCGGTGTCGTAGCAATAGGTGCGGCTGCCATCGTTCCAGAACAGCTTGGTGCCGATGGCTTTGGCGTCAAAACTGTAGTTGTTGCCACCAGCCGAGGTGCCCGTCGTCATGCCGGCACAGCGGGCTTTGGTGACGATGTTCAGGCAATACAGGGTACTGGTCTCTGGGCTGTAGGCGTAATACTCATCACCCACGGTTTCCAAGCCATAAGGGGCCGAACTGGCGCTGCCCAGCGGAAATGACTGACAGGCTTTATGCGGCGTGGTGGTGAGATTGACGCACGCGATGTGAATGGTGTTGTCGCCGATATTTCGGACCGGCACAAATAACTCGCCGGTGGCGTAGTTCACCGCCTCCAAGGGGGCGATGCTGACATTCAGATTAGAGCGCCCTTGGATGGGTGTGCCCGCCACCAACTGCAGGCCTTGGTTGCCGCCCTCAAAGCCCTTGCAGGCGAAGCCGGTGGTGGCATCACGGCAGCCAAAGGGGTGGTCGTCGGTGTAGCTGGTGGAGTAGACGTGGTTCAGCACATAGAGGCGGTCGGCATAAGGGATCACCCGCAAACCATCGCCCGTCCCCTGAAAGTCGATGATCTCGGGCAGCGGCGTCGCCTCAAAGGTATAGAGCGGCTTGACCGTCCAGGCCACCGCGCTGACGGCCGTGCCGCTGGCGGGCTCATTGCTGACCCAGGCGCCGTTGACCTTCCACTTCAAGCTGGTGTTGGGCGGCGCTTTGAAGGAGCCGCTGACCCAGGTTTGGCCCGGCGGCAGCGCCAGCTCACCCTCGGTGTCAAAGGGTGCGGTCAGGCGCGACTGGCCGTAGCTCGTCCAGCGCACCACATCCCCGCCGCTCACATCATCCGTGCTGTACAGCGTGGGCGTGCCCACCGGCCCGGTGACCTGCGCCCCCAGCTCCAAAAAGCCCCCCTCCGGCGGGCGCACCTGGCTTTGCGCCACCGCCCACCACACCGTCGCCGCCAGGGCCCCTACGCCCAGCACCTTGACCACCCGTGCCCATTGCTGCCACTGCATCACACACCCCGCACCACTAAACCCCTGACATCCCCGTCAAGCAAGGTTTTCAGAAAACATAATTATTCTGGAATGCGCTGAATATGTCTGGTCATAGTTGTCATTTTCGGACGCCTTGGCAAAACGAATTATTTCTAATATCTCTCCCTATATTGAAACCCTCTCGAAAATCGCTAATAAACGAGAGTTGTCCTGGCCTCTCGCGAGCGGGAGGCCTGTTTGATCTGCCTGGTGAGAGGTGCGTTGCCGCGCCGCCCTGAGTACTGCGCCGCGATACCCGGGCAAGCCCCGCCCCAAGCGCGTCAAAGTGCGCCTGTACATTTCGTCCTCACGTACAGCCACACCGACGCCAGTCGTTACCTGCATGAGCCACACCACCGGCCACGAGCATCCCAACCAGTTCGCGCTGATGACCCAGCGCCGCTTTGCCCCCTTCTTCTGGGTGCAGTTTTTGGGCGCTGCCAACGACAACATCTTCAAGTTCGCCTTCACCATGCTGGTGACCTACAAGGTCTCGGTCAGTTGGATGCCGCCGGCCATGGCGGGCTTGGTGATTGGGGCGGTGTTCATCGCCCCGTTTCTGCTCTTCTCGGCCACCGCCGGGCAGTTGGCCGACAAGTACGACAAGCGCACCCTGACCCGCTTTGTCAAAGACCTGGAGCTGGTGATCATGGCGCTGGCCACCTGGGGCCTGTTCCAGGGCAGCGTGGGCGTGTTGCTGGGCTGTATTGGCCTGCTGGGCCTGCACAGCACCTTGTTTGGCCCGGTCAAATATGCCTATCTGCCGCAGCACCTCAACGAGCGTGAGCTGACCGGCGGTAACGGCATGATCGAGATGGGCACTTTTGTGGCCATCTTGCTGGGCAATATCGCGGGTGGCGTGTTGAGCGACCTGCCCGATGGCGCCTGGTTCACGGCCAGCAAGGCGGTGGCCGTGGCCTGCGTGGTGGTGGCCGTGCTGGGCCGCATCGCCGCCCACTATGTGCCGGCCAGCCCGCCCACCGCGCCGGGCCTGCGCGTCAACTGGAACCCCTTCAGCGAAACCTGGCGCAACCTGCGCCTGGCCCATAGCAACATCGTCGTCTACCGCTCGCTGCTGGGCATCTCCTGGATGTGGTTTTATGGCGCGGTCTTCCTGACCCAGATTCCCGCGTTTGCCAAAGACGTGCTGCATGCCCAGCAAAGCGTGGTCACGGTCTTGATGGTGGTGTTTTCGGTGGGCGTGGCCTTGGGCGCCTTGCTGTGCGAGAAGTTCAGCCACCGGCATGTGGAGATCGGCCTGGTGCCGCTGGGCGCCATCGGCATGAGCCTCTTTGCCTTTGACCTCTACCTGGCCTCGACCGGCTTGGCCCTGCCCGCCAGCGCCTACAGCGTGAGCAGCTTCTTGGCCCAACCCGCCCACTGGCGCATCTTGGTGGACCTGTTCCTGCTCTCGGCCGCCGCAGGCCTCTACAGCGTGCCCATGTATGCGCTGATTCAGATCCGCTCGCCGGAGAGCCACCGCGCCCGCATCATTGCGGCCAACAACATCTTGAACGCGCTGTTCATGATTGCGGCCAGCCTGGGCGTGGGCCAACTCTTGAGCCATGGCTTCAGCATCCCGCAGATCGTGGGCATCTTGGCCCTGCTCAATGCCATCGTCGCGGCCTATATCTTCTTGCTGGTGCCCGAGTACCTGCTGCGTTTTGTGGCCTGGGTGCTGTCCAACTGCATCTATCGCTTTCGGGTGAACGGCAGCGAACACATCCCCACCCAAGGCGCCGCCGTTTTGGTATGCAACCACGTGAGCTTTGTCGACGCCGTGCTGCTGATGGCCGCCAGCCCCCGCCCCATCCGCTTCTTGATGGATCACCGCATCTTCAAGGTGCCCGTGCTGGGCTGGTTGTTCAAACTGGCCAAGGCCATTCCCATCGCCCCGCGCAGCGAAGACCCCGAAGCCTACGAAGCCGCACTGCGCGCCGCCGACCAAGTGCTGGCCGAGGGCGACCTGCTGGGCATCTTCCCCGAAGGCGGCATCACCCTGAATGGCGAGCTGCAACCCTTCAAGGGCGGCATCATGAAGATCCTGGAGCGCCGCCCCACCCCCGTCATCCCCATGGCCCTGACCAACCTCTGGGGCTCCTTCTTCAGCCGCATTGAAGGTGGCACCGCCATGGTCAAACCCCTGCGCCGAGGCTTCTGGAGCCCGGTGGGCTTGAATGTGGGCGCGCCGATGGCGGTGGGGGAGGTGACGCTAGAGGGCTTGCAAGCGCAAGTGAGTGCCTTGCATGCACGCTGAGCTGCCCAGCAAGATGGCTGCCCCGACCATCGTCCTCATCATTGCCAGCGTCGCTAGCTATTGCGGCTCGCTCGCCATGGAAGCCGTAGATGGCCAGTACGGCTTCGTATGCCTGCTGTTCGGTTGGATCTCAGTACTCTCCTTAACCAATCTGTCGTGGCTGGCCAACTTCATGCTCTGGATCGCCGCTTACTACACCATCGCCGCTCGCAGAGGTGCCGGCATGTTTTGGAGTTGCTCCACCGCCTTGCTGATGGCCAGCAACCTGATAGTGAAGCGATATGCCACTTGGGACTCGGGCGACGGCTTGGGCTATAGCACCATCAGGAGTTTCGGACCCGGTTTTTGGCTGTGGCTGGCTGCGCCCATGCTCTTGATCATCGCCCATGTCTGGGAGTCGAGACGTCGAGCGCCCCCACAAGGAAGCCAGCGCCATCGCGCAACCCCCTAAAATCGCAGATTCCCCGCAACGCCCCGGCCGCGCGGGACTGCCCACCCACTTCCCCCTGACAGGACACCCCCGTGGCCGCGACGATTCTGCAAAAACTCCCCGCTGGCGAGCGCGTCGGCATCGCTTTTTCTGGTGGCCTGGACACCTCGGCTGCTGTGCACTGGATGCGCGCCAAGGGCGCCGTGCCCTGCGCCTACACCGCCAACCTGGGCCAGCCCGACGAGAGCGACTATGAAGAGATCCCCCGCAAGGCCAAGGCCTATGGGGCGGACATCGCCCGCCTGATCGACTGCCGTGCGCAACTGGTGGCCGAAGGCATTGCCGCCATTCAGTGCGCGGCCTTCCACATCAGCACCGGCGGCGCCACTTACTTCAACACCACCCCGCTGGGCCGCGCCGTGACCGGCACCGCGCTGGTGGTGGCCATGCGCGAAGACGGCGTCAACATCTGGGGCGATGGCAGCACCTATAAGGGCAATGACATCGAGCGCTTCTACCGCTATGGCCTCTTGGCCAACCCGGCGCTGAAGATCTACAAGCCCTGGCTGGACCAGACCTTCATCGACGAGCTGGGTGGCCGCAAGGAGATGAGCGAATACCTCATCGCCAACGGCTTTGACTACAAGATGAGCGTGGAGAAGGCCTACTCGACCGACTCCAACATGCTGGGCGCTACCCACGAAGCCAAGGACTTGGAGTTCTTGAACGCCGGCATGCACATCGTCAACCCCATCATGGGCGTCGCCTTCTGGAAAGACGACGTCAAGGTGGCGGCCGAGAAGGTCAGCGTGGGCTTTGAAGAAGGTGTGCCCGTCACCCTGAACGGCCAGCGCTTTGGCTCGGCCGTGGCCCTGTTCGAAGAGGCCAACAAGATCGGCGGCCGCCACGGCCTGGGCATGTGCGACCAGATCGAAAACCGCATCATCGAGGCCAAGAGCCGCGGCATCTACGAAGCCCCGGGCATGGCCCTGCTGCACATCGCCTACGAGCGCCTGGTGACCGGCATCCACAACGAAGACACCATCGAGCAGTACCGCATGAACGGCCGTAAGCTGGGCCGCCTGCTCTACCAAGGCCGCTGGTTCGACAGCCAGTGCCTGATGCTGCGCGAAACCGCCCAACGCTGGGTGGCCCGCGCCATCACCGGCGAGGTGACGCTGGAGCTGCGCCGTGGCAACGACTACTCCATCATGAACACGGTCAGCCCCAACCTGACCTACGCGCCCGAGCGCCTCTCGATGGAAAAGGTCGAAGACGCCGCCTTCACCCCAGCCGACCGCATTGGCCAGCTGACCATGCGCAACCTCGACATCTCTGACACCCGCGCCAAGCTGGGCATCTACACCCAGACCGGCCTGCTGGGCAGCAGCTCGGATGGCAGCGTGAGCTTGTTGACCGGGCCGGGGACGGGGCAGGCGGACTGAAGCGACTCAGCGCGCTGAACAGATCAAAGCCCTGTGGCGTGAGCCCAGGGCTTTTTCCGTTGGGGCCTCAAACAGGTCACTCAGGCTGTACATCGTGCTGAAGCAAGCGTCTGCGAGGTAGCGGGGGCAGCAAGTTGGCTGACCCCACGGTGACCCTGACGCCACGGCCACTACAGATGAATCTTCACAGCCCACCTGTGATGAAAACAGCACCCTCTGACTGCAACAATAGCTGATCATCAGGTGTGACGAAAAGCTCTTCGGGCCTAGAAATCAGTGCAGGCAATGCACCCAATTGGTTGCCTGAGTAGAGCTTTCCGCCGATCACTGTCACCACTCGGCCTGCGGGGTCAACACGGCGGACGGCTTGGTTTACGAAATCCGACACGTACAAATTACCTTTGGAGTCCAGCGCAAGGTCTGTCGGCTCAGAGAACTTGGCCAAAGCGCCGACCGCGTCCGTCAGACCCGATTGATCTTTGTCACCCGCAAGCACCGTTACCCTTTTCAGGGCATCCACCTTCAGAACATCATGTCTATTCCCGGAGGTGAAGAAGTAGTTGCCGCCTGGGGCCGCTGCTACACCAACAATGCGATAAGCAAAGTCACCCACACCGACGATGGTTTCAACCTTTCCATCTGGGGTGACCTTTCGAATCAATCCATCTCCTGCAATCACCAAGTGGCCATCAGCATTGAAGGTCGTTGACTGAACGAAAGTGATGATTGCATCTCGCCCCACTCCGTCCTTAGCGGTAGGAGAAAAAAGCTCTCTATTTCCGGCAATGAAGGTCAGCTGCCCAAATTTATCTATCTTGTGGATTTCGGAGCTAAACCAATCATTCACGAAGTAGATATCCCCCGAGGGTGAAGGAGTTGCACGAACAAGTCCTGGAGGACCAAACTCTACGAGGGACTGTGCACAGTCTTCTTCAACATGAGCCCGCCAACCACCACCAGTGCCGACATAGAGCATTTCAAATGCACCAGATGGAGTGCGCCTCCGATACGATGAAAGCTCTGTGGGTGCACCATTGATGATGCAGCGAGCGACGGAATACACATTCCCCACTGCGTCGGCGCCAATGATGCGACCCGAAAGATATCCAGCACGCGGAAGACCAAAACCTAATAGAGCACCACTGGAGGGAGTGGCTGGAGAACCGGCAAGGCTAACCAGGGCATTTCCGGATATCTTGCGAACAGCCGGTCCATCAGCAAGCAAGATGTCTCCTGTCGCCACCACTGTTAAACCAAGGGGCTCATCAAACACAGGTTCCGTGGGCGATGTGGGGCCGACAATTGTGGTCGCACTCGTGCGAGAAACCACCTTTTTCACAGATGACAGGTCAGAGAAATAAATGGCTCCGTCCGGACCAACAGCCAATCTTCCAGACAAATCAAGACTGTAATTCAAATCGCCTGTAGTCGGCTCATGGACCATAGAAACTAGCCCATCTTCCCCCAACCTCATCACAAACTGCCGTTGAGTCTTATAAAGAAGCCGATCGTCCAAGTCAACCGCCACTGCGTAGACTCTACCAATGTAAATTTCTTTAGCCACGCCCTCAACAGGGCGAGCAGACCAGACCGGATTTTGGCCAATCCCGGCAATTGTTGTTACCGTACCATCGACAGACAATTTCTTGATTTTCTCAGCATGCTCGTCAGCTATATATATATTCCCTGACCGATCTATCGCAATATCCTTTGCGTAAAATCTTGCATCGGTAGCCACACCATCACGATCTCCACACTGATCTAGGCTGCCCGCAATGGTTCGTAACTCATTGAAGTTAGTGAGCTTTCGGATTGCACACCCATCCAATACATAGATGGAGTCATCTCTCCCGACGACCACCGCCGAAATATATCCAAAGCTACCGGAAAGCAGATTTCCGTCAGCACGATTGCTTGAGTAAGGCTGCCCCATCAACGTTCGGACTTGACCAGAAGGCGTCATGATCCGAAGCGTGGTGGTGTCAGCGACCACAAACGAGCCGTCGCTCAATTGCGCAATATCCACAGTATTGATGAATCGAGCGTCATCTCCGACGCCATCCCGGAAACCACGGCCGCCCAAGTTACCTGCCAAGAGGTTCAACGTCTGATAGGGGCTCACCACCAACGTAGCGCTGGCTGATGACTGTTGGCCCTCCGGGTCGGTCACAGTCATCACCACATTGAACGTTCCAGCGCGGCTATAGCGATGGCTGGCCTGAGGCCCTGTCGCCACGTTGCCATCGCCAAACTGCCATTGATAGGTCAAGGCCCCTGTTCCAACGGCCTCACCGACAAAGCCCACTTGTGCACTGACACCCAAAACCAACTGGCTGGGCTTGATGACCAAAGCTGAGGGCGCATTGGGCAACGCGGGCAGGACGGTGATGGTGGCAGTGGCTGGCGCAGAGGCCAGGCCTGAGCGGTCCCTGGCCACCAGCACCACGCTGTAGCTGCCAGCGCTCTGATAGGTGTGACTGGGGTTGCTGCCTGTGGCGGTCGCGCCATCGCCAAAGTGCCACTCGTAGGCTTGTGCACCCGCCAAGTCACCCGTGCCGGTGCCGTTGAATTGCACGGCCACGCCCGCACGCGGTGCCGCAGGAGAGAAGCCAGTGATCGTGGCCGTGGGTAGCTCCACCCGAATGGAGATCTGTGTGCTTGTGGAGGTTTTGCGTCCCGCTGTGTCGGTCGCCTTTGCGGTGACCGTGTAGTCGCCTGCCGCCGCGTAAGCGTGCGACGCAATCTCTCCGTAGCCCTGCGTGCCATCACCAAAACTCCACTCTACGGCTTGAAGCGGCGCTGAGGCGTTCAAGCGCCAAGTGGCCTGGCTGCCAACCTTGGTGACGCTGTCACCTTGAATCTGAAGCGTCAACTCACCGGGCAGGCCTTGCGAGACCACCGTGATGGTGCGGGTGAGGTCGTAAATGCTGCCATTGGAGCCATAGAGTTGCGCTCGGGCTGTGTACGTACCTGTTGCGACATAAGTGTGCGTTGCAACAGCACCTAACTGGCCGGTCCCGTCGCCAAAATCCCAAGCCACATCCACCCCGCTAGGCTCCGATAAGCCTGTCACGCGAAGGTCGTAGGCCAGTCCAGCCACCGCTGCGTCTTGACCAACGCCAATGGCGGGGCCTGTTCCTGTCACCAACACCGTGACGCTGGCCGTGGCCGATTGACCTTCCGCGTTGGAGGTCGTGAGCATCACGGTATAGGTTCCAGGAACCAAGAAGCGGTGGTTGACTGACAGGCCTTCGGCCTTGCCTGCGTCGCCGAATGACCACCGATAGGTCACGCCGGCCTGCGGCAACTGCTGCGCGGTAAAGCTCAAGGACTGCCCTGCCGCAGCTTCTTTTGAGGCGGCCGTCACCACAGCAGTTAATGCGGGAGCCGACACTGTGATGTTGGCAGTCGCGGTGGCTGAACGCCCCGTGCTGTCCTTCACGGTCACTGTCGCGGTGTAGCTTCCGGGCTGAGAGAAGGTGTGACTGACATTAGCGCCGTCGGCCGTCGCCCCATCGCCAAAGGACCAGCTGTAGCTGAGCCCCGACCCCTCCCCTTGAGCGGCCATGCTCACACTCTGGCCTGCGACCGGCGACTGAGGTTGAACCGCCTTGATGGCAACAGCCGGCGCAGGCGCGGGTGGGGGATTGGATGTTGGCTCACTGCCTCCGCCACCACCTCCGCCGCAGGCCACAAAGCCTGCCGTCACAAGGCCCAATGCAGCGGCCTTTACCCAACGAACGATGTTCATGCTCTCACTCCTCAGTCATCCTCTTATGCTGGTCAGTTTAGCGTTCGGTCGCGGTATCGCAGAAGGGGGGCTTTCTCCCCCCCACAAAAGGTTGAGGGCCGCTCATGGGATGTGGCATCCTCAACTCGCCTTCGGCCTGACATCGGTTTCAGCCCCGCCCCGACACCCTGCGCATCATCCGCCTCAGCTGCGCCTTCAGCACCCGCCCAGCGCGCCACGCGGCGCTGCTGCGCACCCAGGCCAGCAGGCCGTCTTTCCAGACCGTCCAGCGGGCATACAGGTGGGCAAACCAGGCCAATTGCAAGAGCGCTGGCTGCGTCAGCGTGAAGAGCCGGGCGACGATGGCGGTGCCCACAATCTTGGCCGTGATGATGAGCAACGCACCCCACACCGCTTTGCCTTGGCCGATGAGCCAGAGGGCCGCCAGCTTGACGGGCAAGAGCAGCAGCGAGGGCAGCAGGAAGAGGGCCAACGCGGCGTAGGGCGGCAGGCGGCGCACGGCGGCCTCGACCCAACGAAAGCCGGGCCACTGGCCGATGGCCGCCAAGACCCGCTGCAGCGGCACCCAGCCCCATTCCTCGAACACGATGAGGAGGGCCAGCGGCCAGCGGACGAGGCCCAGCAGGGCGCGGCGCCACCAGGGGCGAGGGTGGCTCATGGAGTCCTGAAGTGGGTGGCCAGCATCGGCACACGATACCAGCCAGCGCACAGGCCGCCACTGTGCGGCCACGCACCGCCCGGTGTGTGACCCCGCGCCTAGCATCGGCCCGTGTTCCACACCTGGCTTGCGCAAGGCAGGCCTTTGACCTTGACCACTTCCAATCTCACCTCGCATCTCTCCAACCTGGCCGCTGCAGCGGCATTGGCCGTGGGCCTGGGATATGGCGCAGCCGCTGAGGCAGCACCCTTAACCCTGGACATGAGCACCACGGCCGGCTTTGCCCAGACTTGCAAGCAGATGCCCCGCGACGCGCGCCGCCTGAAGAGCGACGACGAGCGCATCGCCTGGGCCATTTGCCGCGACACCGACCAGACCCGACGCCTGATCACTTGGGGCACACAGAACTTCAAGCGCATCGATCACTTGCCGCCGTCACAGGTGGTGGCCGAAGTCGAGCGCAAGATCGACGAGGTGCGCCGCGAGATGGCGCAGACCCGGCAGGTCCTGGCACGCCTCAACCTGGGTGAGCGCCGCAGCCTGCGCATTGCGCCGGGGCAGTGGCAGATCGACCTGAATGGTGACGGGCAGATGGAAGTCTGGGAGAAGTACTTCTTCGCCATTCCCAAACGCGGCCTGAGCCAGGCGTCTTGGGGCCTGCCCCGCAATGACGAGGCGCACATCCAGCGCCGCTATGCGCCCGCCGCGCAGATCGCCGTGGACCAGGCCGATGTGCTGTGGGCACTGTCTTATCACCAGTTCATTGAAGGCCTGCTGACCCATGTGCGCGCGTTCGACCTGAACACCCAGACCTGGCAGTTGACGCTGGCGCGCCCGGCCTTGCTGGCTCAGGCCCACCAGCTGATTGGGCAAGGGCTGGAAACCTCAGACCGCATGCGCCATGCCGTGTTGGCCGAGACCGATGACGAGCAGGAGTGGATCGCCAACCCGCAGCAGCGCCACAGCGTGTTCCCGCTGGTGCTGGACGCCGAGGACTTCCAGACGTGGCGGGAGGTGATGGCCGAGGCCCGCGCCACTTGGCAGGGCCAGCACCTGCTGCCAGCCAGCCGCAACGCGCGTGGCCTGCTGGGCCAAATGGCGCCGCTGTGCGCCGAGGGCCAAGGCTTGAACATCAAGCAGCTCTACCTCAAGCCCCCGACCAAAGGCATACGGCTTGGCAGCAGTGGCCCGCTGCCTGATGTGAGCGAGGCCTGCCAAGCCCTCAGCCCCTCGAAGCCGGCCTCACGCTTGGCCGAGATGGCCGAGCGCGCCGCCAGCTCTGAAGCCGTGGGCACCAAGACCCTGCGCCACTTGTACTGGGTGAACTGAGCCCGCGCAAGGACCGAGGGGGGCGCGCCAACCGTGTGGACGGCAGGCGGAACGGCTCAGAGCCGATCTTCATGCCGCCCGCACGCAGCATGCAAAGCCGCTGAAGCACAGGCCCGACCGTCGGCCTACCATTGGGGCATGACCAACACCACACGCATCGTGCTGCGCCACAACGGCCACCGCCACGGCCCCATCACCCGGCTGATGAGCCCGGGCGACGTGGGCCAACTCACCAAGCCTTTCGTCTTCTTGGACGACATTGCCGCGCCTGCGGGCGGCGGGCCGCGCTTTGGCTTTCACCCGCACTCGGGCATTGCCACGCTGAGCGTGCCGCTGACCTTTGACATCGAACACGAAACGTCTGAGGGACGGGTCGACCATGTGGCCGCTGGCGGCCAGGAATGGATGCAAGCCGGCCGCGGCATCTGGCACAAGAGCCAGGTCACCAGCACCGCCGCCATTGAAGGCTATCAACTCTGGCTGGCCCTGCCCGCCTCGCACGAGCTGGCCGAGCCGGTGGCCGCCTTCATCGCGCCTGAGCAGGTGCCCACGCTAGGCCCGGCCAAGCTGCTGCTGGGCAGCCACGAGGGGCAACGCAGCGCCGTGCCCGCACCGCACGATGCCAACTTGTTCTGGGTGGAGCTGGCCCCCGGCCAAAGCTGGCACTACACCGTGCCCCAAGGCCACAGCGTGCTGTGGCTGGCCGCCAAGCGCGGCAGCGTGCAAGTGGCCGGCGAGACCCTGCGCAGCGAGCTGGCCGTGCTGGCCCATGAGGGGCCCGAGCCCTTGCACTTCAGCAGCACTGAGGGTGGCGGCTTCCTCTTTGGCTCTGCCGTGCTGCACCCGCATGAGCTGGTGCTGGGCAATTACTCGGTGCACACCTCGGCTGAGGCGCTGGAGCAGGGCGAGGCGCGGATTCGGGAGATTGGGCGGGGGTTGCGGGGCCGGTGAGCGGCAATCGCCCATAGAGGTGGGTAGGCGCGCTTTAGCGGGGGCGTGACCGTCGCCTTTCTTGGCGCCCTCCCATCGAGACTTAAGCCTTTGCGGATGTATCCCCGTGAGCGCAATTGGAGCGGATTGAGCACTTCGCGCATCGAGGCTCCCTCAAACAGATGCCCTCAGAGATCCCCGCATTCGGCGACTTCACTTGCCCAAAGACGACAAACACAATGTCGATGTATCGAATCGGCAAGCCCGTCGCCCTCGCAAAGCGCCGGCCCTCCAAGATGGCCTTGAAGATCTGGTCTTCGCTCTCCAGCAAGCCCAAACGGTGGAAATGCCGGCAGATCACACGGTCAGGCTTCAACACGTTCAGGCCAATGTCGGTCATGAAGTGATAGACCGTGATGCCACCCAGGTAGGCAAACTTGACCTGAAGCAGCTCTTTGAGCAGCAACAAATTTTCTAGCGAGTCATCGGGCAACTGGCTGTCAAGGAACGCTTGGAAAGATCCGTACTGGTTCACCAGAATCCCTAGGGTGCGGGCGTTGTCCACGCAGCCTTGCACCTTGCCTTTGTGGGCGATCATCTCGCCGTCGTTCAAGATGCGCTGAATGTCGGCCTCGCCATACTGAGCGACCGATTGCCAGTCGGGAAAGTGCCGCCTGATTACCTCCAACTTGCTGGCCACCGTGGCAGCGCGGAAGCCCGAATAGAAGGCCACCAAAACCAGCTTCCAGAAAACCTCGTCGTCGCTAAAGCGGCGGTCTGCGAAGGTCTTGAATTCGCTCAGGTACTCGTGCACGGCCGGTGCACCCAACTGCTTCGAGCCGGTCCCTATCACTTGCTGTTCTACCGCTGCAAATACTTCGGCGTAGGGAAATGCTTGGTTTGTCATTGTTGTGTGAATCGTTGTTGCAGGGCGATGGTCAGGCTTACATCAACTCGGAGGGAGAAAGCACGCCGACGAGATGATCAACTGGATATCCCTTCTTTCTCACCAACCAAAGTCCTGGCTGACGGCGGCCGACCAGCAGTTCATCTACGGGCGTGCTTTGCCAGACAGGCTTGGTGCTAACAAACAACAGACGATCCTCACCTTGTCGAGCATCGCCGAGCGTCTTCTTCAGGCGATCCTTTGCCGGCCATTCAGGCCGCAGGTATTTCGCCATCGCAATGTCTGAGATCAGCCACCACTTTTTTTCGTGCCAAATGGGCAAGTACGAGAACGAGTTGAGGAGCATCAACTGCCGTGCGTGCTCCACCGTTTGCCAGTGGTGCACCACCACCGGGGTGGACACCATGAAGTCACCGACAGTCAGGCGCTTGACTTGTTTTTCTGACTTTCCTTGCACCATGAGTGCGTCCTCCAGAATGAGACAAAGTGCCACCGCATCGGCAGCGACATGCCGCGCGTAAGCGCCGGTATGCATGGCGTCGTTGCGTGCGTCTTTGAGCGCTACAAACAGGGCGTCGAAGGACTTGATGGCGCGATCGCCTTCATCCGTATCCGGCAGGAGCTTTGATTGGCTGGCCAGCGTATGCAGCGCCTCTCGACGAGGTCCCAGGCCATTTCCCTCCGGTTTCAAGTGCTTCCCCAGTGCCTCAATGGCAAAGCACATCTGTTGAAACCCTTCCGCATCGGCCAGTGCCGCATAGCGTGCTTCGCGCAAACGGTCTCGGAAGAACACGCGCTGTTCAGGTGACAAACCCGTCGAAGGCTTCACCGCATCGCTCGGGGCAGGAGGACTCGATGTGCTCATGCTGCTGTGCCCAACGACTTCTTGCGACCACGCTTTGAGGCCGGGGAAAAACTTGTAGCAGCCAAGCGCTTGAGCAGTTCACTGGCGGGTTCGTCGTTCGGGTCTTGCGGCACCAGCTCGCCCCGAAAGTCTTTGGCCAGTAGGGGAGCGGTAGGCCTGTCGGTGTAAGTGAGGAGAGTGTTGTGCACGTTCAAAGAACCGAAGCTGCTTATCTAATCAGAGGTATCCATTGAAATGATACGTTGCCTCAACATAAGCTTTATAACAAAACCTTAACTTGAGTGTATAAATGACTCCGCCAGCTTGCTCGGATGTTGCTTGAGCGCTCACACCTACCGGCACATCCCGATGGAATCCGCTGCTGTGTGGCGCATGCTTATGATCGGCTTCACCGGCCAATCTCATTGAGTCAACATGAATTTCCGCTCCCGCCCTATAGCCGTAGTGCTGCTCTCCATCGCGTTGCAAGGATGCGCGACCACAAACACCTTACGTGACGACGGCCATCGAACCTACGAACTGATGGACACAGCCGCAGCACAGCCTTTAATCGTTCGCGTCGTGGATGTGAGACCCGTGGGGGATCGCCAAGAACTACGGATAGACCCGCAGCGACTTCGGCTCGGTGATCAGCGCTTTACCATCAGCCCGGAGCAGGCCGTGGCAATGCACATGAGCAAGCTCAGCGTTGACACGGCGATCCCTGCGGCGAGGAGGCAACAACTCCAAACCGTTGGCGTGCAACTCAAAGAGTTCAATGTTCGGATCACCGCCACTGAAGCACTAGGGGAACGTGAGCCCAGCGGCTTGCCGGGCATGGCCGCTGTCGACTACCTGGTCCGCTCTGCGGTCAATGCATCGATGCAAGCAGGCTGGGTTGATGTGCAGTTAGAGCTGGAGATCGGTGGCAAGCAATTCCTGGCGCGTCGAGGCAAGAAATTTGCCCTTGATCCGTCGTCAGGAGACTTGCAGTGGGCGCTCGACGCCGCCATGTTGGAGATACGGCGCCAGCTCATTGCCAGACCCTTGGCGCCTGAGGGCGAATAAGGGTCTCATGCTCAGCGCTACACCCCGCGCGCCCTATCCGCCGCAAACTGCACGCGGAACTCAGCGAATCGGCCAGCGTCCAGCGACTCGCGCACCTCGCGCATCAGGTTGAGGTAGTAGTGCAGGTTGTGGATGGTGGCCAGCATGGGGCCGAGCATTTCGCCGCAGCGGTCGAGGTGGTGCAGGTAGGCGCGGCTGAAGCCACCGTGGTTGCCGGAGCCCTTGCAGGTGTAGCAGGTGCAGGTCTCGTCAATCGGGCGGTGGTCGCTCTTGTGGCGGGCGTTGCGGATCTTCAAGTCGCCAAAGCGGGTGAATAGGTGGCCGTTGCGCGCGTTGCGGGTGGGCATGACGCAGTCGAACATGTCGACACCGCAGCGCACGCCTTCGACCAAGTCTTCGGGGGTGCCCACGCCCATCAGATAACGGGGTTTGTGGGCAGGCAAGCGGTGCGGGGTGTGCGCCATGATGCGCAGCATTTCGTCCTTGGGCTCGCCCACGCTGACGCCGCCGATGGCGTAGCCGGGCAGGTCCATTTCGACCAAGGCTTGCAGGGACTCTTCGCGCAGGTTCTCAAACATGCCGCCTTGGACGATGCCGAACAAGGCGTTCGGGTTTTGAAGGCGCTCAAACTCGGTGATGCAGCGCTGTGCCCAGCGGCGGCTCAGCTCCATGGAGCTGCGGGCTTCTTTTTCGGTGGTGAGGTGGCCCTTGGTTTCGTAGGGCGTGCATTCATCAAACTGCATCACGATGTCGGAGTTCAACACCGTTTGAATTTGCATGCTCACTTCTGGCGTTAGGAAGAGCTTGTCGCCGTTGACGGGCGAGGCAAACTTGACGCCCTCTTCGCTGATCTTGCGCATCTCGCCTAAGGACCAGACCTGAAAGCCGCCGCTGTCCGTCAAGATGGGCTTGTCCCAGCGCTCAAAGCCGTGCAGGCCGCCAAAGCTTTGCATGATGTCCAGGCCGGGCCGCATCCACAGATGGAAGGTGTTGCCCAGAATGATCTGCGCCCCCATGTCATAGAGCGACTGCGGCAGCACGCCCTTGACGGTGCCATAGGTGCCCACCGGCATGAAGATGGGCGTCTCCACCACACCATGGTTGAGCGTGAGGCGGCCACGGCGAGCGTGGCCATCGGTCTTGAGCAGGTCGAACTTCAGCATGGGGGCGATTGTCGCCGAGGCGGCATAGCCGCCGCTCAGAACCTGCGGCGCAGCCCCGGTCAGCGCCTGCGGCCCAGCCGCCATTGACGGCCTGCGGCTGGCCGCCGTTCAGGGCCGGGGCACCTGCTGCTCCAGGGTCAGGCGAGTGGCCTCGTTGGCAGCAAACAGGTGCTCCACCCGCAGCGAGGCCAGGTGAATGTCTTGCGGCGTGCCAAAGGTGGTGAACATGCTGAAAAAGGCCAGCTCACCCCTAGGGCTGGCAAAGCGCGTGGTCAGCACCGGGCTGCGCGGCGCAGCGGCAGGCTTGTGGCCCGGGCCGATGCGGGCGTGCAGCGCGGCTTCGACCGCCGCAATGCGGGGCGCCAGCGTGGGCTGCAGCGCCAGCTCGGCCCGCCACTGGGCCATCAGGTGCGGCGCCACCTCGGGCAAGTTGCTGATGCAGGTGAACAGGCCTTGCGGGTGGGCCAGCAGGTCCAGCATGTTCATGGGCGTGGTGGGGGGCAGCTCGGCCGTCCAGGGCAGCAGGGTGTGGATTAGCCACTGCGCGCCCTGGTTGACCTGCAGCACATCCCACTGCGCACTGACCACCAAGGCCGGCAGCGGGTCGTGGGCCTGCAGCAAATGGCGCAAGGCCCACTCGGCTTGGGCCAGACCCGGGTCGCCCCGGGCCGCGTCGCCATAAGCCGGGGCAAAACCGGCTTGCAGCAAGGCGGCATTGCGCTGGGCCAAGGGGGCGTCCAGCGCCTGCAGCCAGGCCATCAACAGCGCCCGGCTGGGCTGGGCCCGGCCTTGCTCGACGAAGCTGATGTGGCGCTGCGAGACGCCCAGCGTCAAGGACAGCGCCAATTGGCTCAGGCGGCGGGCTTGGCGCAGGTGGCGCAGGGTGTCAGGCAGTTGATCGGGGGGCGTCATGCTGCCGCATTCGACCACAGCACCGCCGCAGCGCAATGACCTGCGAGGTAATTGCGGGGATGACCTGGCGGGCCGACACTGGCCGTCTGACTGACTCCAAGACACCCACCCACCATGCAACGCGCTCTGCTGCTCATCACCTTGGCTCTGTTCGGCGCCCTCACCGCGGTGGCGCTCTGGCACCACGGCTTTTGGGGCATCTTCGAGCCCCACTTCAAGAGCTGGGGCCCAGCCCAGGTGTTTGCCGACCTGGTGATCGCGCTGACCCTGGTGATGATCTGGATGTGGCACGACGCCCGCGCCCTGGGCCGCAATGTCTGGCCCTGGATTGGCCTGACCTTGGTGGCGGGCTCGTTTGGGCCGCTGCTGTATTTGCTGACGCGGCCGAACGCCACCACCCGCCCGCGCAGCTGATGCCCCTTGTGCGAGCTGGCAGGCTAGCCGCTCAAGGGGCCAGTGCCGCCAGCAGCACTTCCGCCGACCGACGCGGGCCATGGGCTTGGGGCCAGCCGCGCCCGACCACCAAGGCACCTTCGAGCGTGCACATGAACGCCTCCGCCAATTCGGCTGCACTGTGGCCGCTTTTCAGGCTGCCTTCTGCCATGCCCTCGGCAAACACCGTGGTCAGCCATTCCAAGTTCACGCTGAAAAAGCGTTTGACTTGAGCAGTGATTTCTTGGGGCAAGGAGTCGGCCTCAGCGCCCAGCATGCCGCAAATGCAGAGGCGGCGGCTTTTCTCATAAGTCGCTTCGAAGAGATCGGCATAGGCGCGCAAGCGCGCCGGCGCTTTGCTCACCGTGCCTTCTACATGCAGCAGCGCCTCGCGGAATCGGTGGGTGTAGCGTTGCGCCACCACCGCCCCCAACTCCATCTTGGACGGGAAGTGGTGGTGGATGCTGGGCTTGCGAATGCCCACGATCTTGGCCACGTCCTCGTATGAAAAGCCGTTGTAGCCCAAGGTTTGAATGAGGCCTTCGGCGGCATCAACGATGCGCTCGGCGGAGGGGGTGAGGTCGGAAAATTGCTTCATGTGGCGAGAGGGCGAGCCAAACCTATCAGTTGTTAGAGAGATTCTGCGGAGCAGTACCCGCGCCGTCAAGCCCTCCGGGTCAGTGCGCCTCGATCATTGAGCAGAGGCCGCCGCCTCAAAGTCACGCGGGCCATCAAAGGTGATGAACCACACGCACTCATCGGACTCGCAGGCGTCGCCGTGGGCAAGGCCCGCCGGCTGGTACCAGAAGCTGCCGGGGCCCATCTTGGGGGCGGCCTTTTGGCTGCCTTTGGCGTCCCAGTGCTTCATCACGCCCTTGATGACGACCAATTGGTAGTTGGCCGTGTGCGTGTGCATGGGGAAGGCGCCTCGGCCCATCTTCATGACGATGGACGAGGCCTCGCGTTCGGGCTGGCCCTTCACGGGTGCGATCTGCGGATTGCCGGGCTGCTTGGCCGAGAAGCTCAGCGACTCGTATGGGGTGACGATCATGGGCGAGGCCGACGGCGCGGCGCTGGCCCCTGTAGGGTTGAACCAGGCGGCCACTGCGAGTGTGGCCACGGCGACGGCACGGATGAAGGTAGTGAGGGACATGTGTTTCTCCTAAGTGTGAAATGGTTGAGGCCAGGTAGTCACCGAGAGCCAACCCACTGCTCGGTGCTGAGGGGGCCGGTGGTGGGCCACAGGCGCCCCTGCCGCAGCAGGGTCACCGTGAGGGCCACCAGGGCCATCCAACTGAGGTTGGCCGCCGCAAACAGCAGCGGGGCCAGGGCTTGCCAGACGGGCTCTTGGGGAGCCCGCGCGAGAAAGCTCATGCTCATCGTGGCCAGGGCCATCACGCCGAAGCTGAAGGCCCAGTAGGCCGGCGTCAGCCCGGACTGGGCGGTCCATGGCAGCTGACGCAGCGCCAGCCCGGCTTGATAGAGGGCATATCCGAAGAGCATCTGAGCCAGCAGGTCTGGCGGGCCCGCCGTCAAGGCCAGGTAGCTCACCCCGCCCACGGCAGCCGGCGCGGCTTGGATGCCCTGCAAGGGGCGCAAGGCTTTGTCCAGCGCAGGCTGGTGCATGGTGCGATGCAGGATCACCGACTCCAGCGCCAGCCACGAGAACACCCCCGCACCGAAGAACAGTGCCGCGAGTGCGGCGTGGCCAAAGCTGGCCGAGGCCGTGGCAGCGACAAAGTTCTGGGCGACGGCCGGTAGGTAAAGCGCGGCCGTGGTGGGGCTGGCAGCTCTCCCGCCTTGCCACAAACGGCCCCCCAGCCAGACACCCAGCCACAGTTGTGCACCCAGGCCCAGCAGCCACAGGGCGTGCGCCAGCTCGAACCACCAAGGCTGGAGCGACATCGCCGCCAGCAGCGTGGAGACGGGCACCAAGGCCGCCATCGCGGACTGGGTGGGGTGGTGCAGCTCCTCTTGGGCGGCCAGAGGCTGATGCCACCACTTGCGCAGGTAGGCCAGCCCCAGGACGGCCCACAGCGCCAGACCGATGAGGGTGGCCGCCTGAGGGATCCACGGCGGCATGGGCCAGACCGTTGACGCGGCTTGCCAAGCCTGCGAGAAGGCCAAGGTGCCCACGGCCATGCTGAAGAAGGACAGCGGAATGTGTCGAGTGATGCGCGATGTCATGGTGCGGACCTCCGGGCTCGGCCTCAGTGCAGCGCAGCGGTGTGCACCGCCTGGGCCACCCCCGAGGGCACAGCCGCGTAGTGGTCGAAGCTCATGGCATAGCTGGCACGGCCCTGCGTGAGCGAACGCAGCGTGGTGGCATAGCCAAACATTTCCGACAGCGGCACCTCCGCGCGAATCAGCTTGCCCAGGCCCGCGGCTTGCTCGTCCAAGCCCTGCACCTGGCCACGCCGACGCGCCAGGTCGCCCATCACCGCGCCCGCGTAGTCTTCGGGGGTCTCCACCTCCACCGCCATGCGCGGCTCCAGCAGCACCGGGTCTGCTCGCCGCAGGGCTTCTTTGAGGCCCAGGGCTGCCGCCATCTTGAAGGCTTGCTCGCTGGAGTCCACCTCGTGAGAGGAGCCAAAGGTCAGGGTGACCTTCACGTCCACGACGGGGTAACCCGCCAACACGCCTTGAGGCAAGGCTTCGCGCACGCCCTTTTCAACGGCCGGGATGAATTCGCGGGGCACCACACCGCCCTTGCTCGCGTCGACAAAGGTCACGCCGCTGCCCGGCGGCAGGGGCTCCACGGTCAGCACGACATGGCCGTATTGGCCTTTGCCGCCCGACTGCCGCACAAAGCGGCCCTCCACATCCTTGGCAGTGTGGCGGATGGTTTCTCGATAGGCCACCTGGGGGGCGCCAACGCGAGCCTCCACGCCGAACTCACGGCTCAGCCGGTCCATCACAATCTCAAGGTGCAGCTCGCCCATGCCTGCGATCAAGGTTTGGCCTGACTCCGCATCAGTGCGCACCCGCAGCGACGGGTCTTCCGCCGCCAAGCGGGCCAGCGCCATGCCCAGCTTCTCTTGGTCTGCACGGCTCTTGGGCTCCACGGCCTGAGAGATGACGGGGTCGGGCACCTGGATTTGCTCCAGAAGAATGGGGCGGCTGGGGTCGCTGAGCGTGTCCCCGGTGGCCACTTCTTTGAGGCCCACCACGGCTGCGATGTCACCGGCATACAGCGCAGTGATGTCTTCGCGTTGGTTGGCATGCATGCGCACCAAGCGGCCCACACGCTCGCGCCGGCCGGTGCGCGGGTTCAAGACCGTGTCGCCCTGGCGCAGCACGCCGGCATAGACGCGCACAAAGCTGAGCTGGCCCACATAGGGGTCGCTCATGAGCTTGAAGGCCAAGGCCGCCAGGGGCTCGGCGTCGTCAGGGCGTCGAGCACTCGGCTGCGCCTGCTCGTCCAAGCCCTGCACCGCGCCAATGTCCAGCGGCGAGGGCAGAAACTCGATGACCGCATCGAGCAGGCGCTGCACGCCTTTGTTTTTGAAGGCCGATCCGGCCAGGAGCGGCTGCACCTCACCCGCCAGGGTGCGGGCTCGCAGACCCTGGCGGATCTCGTCCTCGCTCAGGGCGCCACTGTCCAAGAAGCGGTGCATCAGCGCATCGCTCGCCTCAGCCGCTGCCTCCACCAGGTGTTCGCGCCACAGCAGGGCGGCCTCGAGGGCCGCCGCAGGAACCTCCTCTTCGCGCACGCGGCTGCCTTGGTCGGCATCGTCCCAATAGAGGGCCTTCATGCGCACCAGGTCGATCACGCCCTGAAAGTTGTCTTCGGCGCCTAGCGGCAGTACCAGCGGCACGGGGTTGGCCTTCAGGCGCTCGACCATCATCTGGCGCACCCGAAAGAAGTCGGCGCCCACGCGATCCATCTTGTTGACGAAGGCGATGCGAGGGACTTTGTATTTTTCAGCCTGGCGCCACACGGTTTCAGACTGCGGCTGCACACCACCCACCGCGTCATAGACCATGACCGCGCCGTCCAGCACACGCATGGAGCGCTCCACCTCGATGGTGAAGTCCACGTGGCCGGGCGTGTCGATGATGTTGAACTGGTGAATGGGCTGCGACAGGTCCATGCCGCGCCAAGTGGTGGTGGTGGCTGCGGAGGTGATGGTGATCCCGCGCTCCTGCTCCTGGGGCATCCAGTCCATGGTGGCGGCGCCGTCGTGCACCTCGCCCAGCTTGTGGTTCACGCCGGTGTAAAACAAGATGCGCTCGGTGAGCGTGGTCTTGCCAGCGTCAATGTGCGCCGAGATGCCAAAGTTGCGGGTGCGCTCAAGCGGGGTGGGGCGGGACATGCAGGTCTCCAAGCAGGGTCAAGGTGTTGGGGAGTCCCCGCCGCCCGCAGCCCGGTTGGGGCCGCCGGTGGCGGGGCCGGCCGATCAGGCCTTCAGGCGCTCAGCCAAGGCTTGAGCCAAGGGGGCGGCAGACGCGGGGCTCTGGCCGGTCATCAAGGGGCCATCGACGATGACGTTGGCTTCCCAGTTCGCCTTGCTGACGTACTTGGCACCACGGCCCTTGAGCTCGTCTTCCAGCGAGAACAGCAGGTGGTGCAGCAGTTCGATCTCGGTGTCCTCGTCGTTCTTGAAGCCCGTTAGGCTGACACCCTTGACCAGGTACTCACCATTGGCCTTCTTCACATCGCGCAGGATGGCCGGTGCGTGGCAGACCATGGCGATCGGGCGGTTGGCGGCATGGAAGTCGCGAATCAGCTTGATGGCAAAGGAGTCCGAGGCCAAGTCCCACAGCAGGCCGTAGCCACCAGGGAAGAACACGGCGTCGTAGGTCTCGACGTCGATGTTGCGCAGCTTGCGGGTGTGCTTGGCGGCAAACAGCGCCACCGGGTCCTTCAAGAAGCGGTCGGTGTACTCGGTGGTGAAGGGCACCTTCAGGCTGAGCAAGTCGATCGGGGCTTCACCGCCCTCGGGTGAGGCGAAGACGACTTCATAGCCAGCTTCCGTCAAGATGTAATAGGGGGCCGCCAGTTCGTGGAACCACGTGCCAGTCTGCTTGCCGCTCAGGCCCATCTCGTCAACCGACGACATGACCAAGAGAACGCGTTTTTGCTTGTTGCCAGTGGGAGTCATTTCAATGTCCTTTCGAGTCGATGCGTTGAGAGGCGTTGCCCACCGTGCATCACCGGTGGCGCCGTTGAATCATTTGCAACCTACTAATAGGTAGGTGATGAAGTCAAAAACAAAGGCCGAAACAAGCCTGGTCACAGCATTGAAATGTTGCCGTTAGAGCCCAGGCATTCGACCTATCACTTGGTAGGTATTTTGAGCGCAGCTTTTGTGCTTGTCAAGTCATTCGAAGTCTTTTTTCAAAACCAACGGACAGTCCCTGTGCGCCGCGCGGCACGATGTCACAGCCCAGCCTCGATGTTGACGGGCCCATCGAGCACTTGGCCCAGCTTGACCCACAGCTTGGTGCCGCGCGAGCCCGTGCGAACCGTCAGCGCACTGGCGCGGGGCAGCCTCAGCCACGACTGGGGCGTGAAGATCTCCGAGCCCTCCGAGAAGCCTCCTTCGAGGACGAGGAACTCCCCGCCCAAGGGAAGATCCAGGTGGATCAGGGTGTGAGCCGCCCAGACTTCCATGCGCACATCTTCTCGCCGATCCCTGAACAAGGGCGAGACCGCAACACCGGGCCGACGCGCATCGGGCACACGCGCCAGCTTTTCCGTGTTGACCTGAGTCGGCGTTCTGTCGTGTGGATCGAATTGCCAGAGCTTGACGAAGAGGGTGCAGCCCTCATCGGACCTGGGCGTGTGAAAGCTGCCCGGCGGGTTGCGCACATAGGTGCCCGCAGGGTAGTCACCGTACTCATCCTGAAACGTGCCTTCGAGCACCAGAAACTCTTCGCCCCCAGGGTGCGAATGCCCCTTGAAGTGGCTGCCGGCCTCATAGCGAACGATGGTGGTGGCGCGAGCCTTTTCCTCGCCCTCGCGATGCAGCATGCGTCGGGACACCCCAGCCATCGGTGAAGGCAGCCAGGCGGCCTGTGCGGCATGCACCGCAGCGCGCTGCTCAAAATCTGCGTTAATCCTCATGATCTCTCCTATGCCAGCGGCTGCTGAGGGCGTGGCGAGAACGTGCTGGAGAGGTTCTGCAGCACACCTTCGACGGCCGCTTCGGCAGCCTCCAAGGCCCCTTCCAGGTAGCCGCCAAACAGGGCGGAACGCTCGGTACCGGCCAACCAGACGCTTTTCCGCCAAGCCTCAGGCACCTCTGGGTCTCGGTAAGCCGGGTGATAGGCCAAAGGCCGCTGGTCTTGCTGGGCTGCGGTGTGCGGCTCCCAGGCCCAGTCTTGGACCTGGGTCCACAGCGGCGTGGCTGCGGCCTCACCGAAGAGGCGGGTCAGCTGGAGCACGCTCAGCCGCCGCAGTTCGTCAACGCCGATGCCACGGCGATAGTCGGGCGTGGCGCCAACAAAGCCAAACAAGGCTGCGTGGGCACCGGTCGCATCACTGGCGTCGTGCACCTCGGAAAGCGGGCCACGGTGGCTGACGGCAGAGCCCGATTGACCCTGCTCTCGCCAAAAGGGTCGCGCGTAGGCGGCGACGAACTTGGCCTGGCCCGCCATCCATGTCGGCGTCGCGGTCATGTCGGCAAGCGTCTCGCTGGGCCACGCCGGCGTCAACGCGATGTCTTGGGCCATCAAGCGCGGTGGAATGGTCACGATGACCTGGGTGGCCAATTGCGTCCAACGACCGCCACCGTCCTGCAACGCGAGTTCCACGCCGTTGGGCCTGAGCTTCATGGACAGCAGTGTGGTGTTGAGCATCAGGTGCGTCTGATCACCCAGCCGGGCTTGCAATGCATCGGTCAGCGATTGCATGCCACCCACCAGGCGGTGTGAGGGCGGAGATTGCTCCCAGGTCACCGGGCGATGTAGAACCTTGCCGTCGGGCGCCTCCAGGGTCATGGCACCCTGGGTGTGCTGCGGGTAGTGGGCCAGCCCCAACGCATCCACCAGCGCTTGCATGCGCGGGTTCATGCCCGGCCAAAACCAAGTTGGGCCAAGGTCCAGGCGCTGGGCATGCTCGGCTTCGACGTGGCTCAAGATGCGCCCCCCTGCGCGTGGGCGAGCTTCGACCAAGACGGATCTGTGGCCGGCACGGTTGAGCAAGGTGCTGGCATACAGGCCACTCAGGCCTGCACCAATGATGACGATAGGGAGAGACATACCACGCTCCTTCAGTGGGAGGTCAACACAGGGCGGAAATTCACTTCGTCGCTCCAGACGCTTGGCGCCTGGTGGAACAGCTGGAAGTACTGCTCGGCCAGCGCATCGGGCTCGATCAAGGGCTCGCTTCGGCCGGGCGCGAAGCGCTGCTCGGTCTTTTTGCTGCGAATGAGGCCGTCGATCACCACATGCGCCACATGGATGCCGTCCGGGTTGTGCTCTCGGGCCAACGCTTGCGCCAAGCCTCTGAGCGCGAACTTGGCCGAGCTGAATGCGGCAAATCGAGGACCGGCCCGCAAGCTGCCCGAGGCACCGCTGAAGATCAAGCTGCCGCCCCCCGCACGTTGCAGCCGAGGGATCGCCGCTTGCGCGGTGTTGAAGGCCGTCAGCACCATCGATTGCCACACCGACTGCAGCGTTTGGGGCGTGGTGTCCAACATCGCCTGGCGATGAAACTGCATGGCGTTGTGGATCACCCCTGCCAGCGGCGGGCAACGCTCATCAAGCTGCTGGAACAGGGCGTGTGTCGCCAGCGCATCCGTCAAGTCGACCGCCCATGGCGACGGTGCTTGCCGCGACACACCGACGACGCAATAGCCGCCTTGTTCGAAGCGGGCTTGCAGCGCGGTGCCCAGCCCTGGTGCCATGCCAGCGATGAGGATGGTTTTGTCTTGACTCATGGTTCACACTGCTTCGCAATAATACCTATCAATAGGTTTGTTTCAGGACGCCGAATCGGCAGCGTCTCAGGGGGGATGTCCCGTTGCCAATGGGGAGGCACCTGTGTCGACTGCAGATTCGAATTCAATAAACCTACTAGTTGGTTTGTATTGTGGGCACAAAAAAGGGGCCTGTCAAGGCCCCAGCAGCGCGTTAGGGCGCCACCCGCGCGCCCTGGCGTTTACTTCTTCTTGGCTTCCAGCGACATGATCCACGCCACCACCTTGCTGGCGTCCGCTTCGCTGATGGCCACCTTGTTGGGCGGCATGGCCAAGCCGCTGACCTTGCCCTTCCAATGGCTGTCATAGGGGTTGGAGCCCGTCAGCACGGTGTGGGTCAAGGTCTTCTGCGCGTCTTTTTGGCCCTGGTACTTGGCCGAGACATCGCGCCACGCCGGGCCGATGGGGGCCAGGCCGTCCGGGCCTTTGGCGCCGGGCTCAATGTGGTGGCAGGTCATGCAGCCCGCGTTGGTGGCGATCTTGATCGCCTCGCTGGGGCTGGCAGGGGCAGCCTGCGAGGCTGAGGCGGCCAGGCTGAGAACCAGGGCGGTGAGTGACAGCGTCTTTTTCATGGTGAAGCTCCTAGGCATCGATGTGATGGCCTCACCATAAAACGCCACGCGGGCCGAGCTTTGATGCGCGTCAAGCCCCCACACCATTTCGCCAGAGTGGCACAAGCGGTACAGCATGCCCGCCACGGTGTGTGGCGCGATGGAGCAATGGAATCAGGCCGATTCAAACGCCAGCAAGTTGCCGTCCGGGTCCTTCACCACAAACCAACGCGTCCCCCAATGCGTGGCTTCAGGCGCGAACAGCGGCAGGCCCTGCGCTTGCAACGCCGCATAGCGCGCGTCTAAGTCGGCCACCTTGAAGTGCAGCGTGGGCCGATGGCCGTTGATGCCATGGCTCTTGGAGTGATCCTCCGCAGGGTGCCGCTCGGCCAATACGACGCCAACCTCGCCACCGCTCAGTGCCACGCCCCGGGGTGCGCCCTGACCACCCCACTCAAAGCGCACAAGCCAGCCTAGGCCATCGCGGTAGAAGGCGACAGTGGCATCAAAGTCGGAGGGTTCGATGAAGAAGTGATCGAGTCGGTCGGCCGCCATGTCATCTCCTCTGCAGCGCTTCAAGCCGCAAGGCTATCGCCTGCTCCAACTCGGCCAAGCGCTTCTGGGCTTTGTCGCGGTCAGCGCCTGCAGGCAAGTTGTCGAGCGCGGTCCGCAACAGGGCGCGCTCTTGCATCATCTCCACCTCGTGCGGCACCACGCCCGCGTCCTTCAAGATCTTGAAGGGCATGCGCCATTCATCGGGGGTTTGCTCCCAGCCCTCGCTGTGTTGCAGGGGCTGGCCATAGCCTTTGGCGCCGGCCAGCTCGCCGCTCTGCTGCGCCTCTTGCAGCTTGCGGCCGATCTCGTCGTCCAACAGCTCTAACCTGGGCATGTCGCACTCCTTTCAAGTTCAGCGTGCAGTCGATCCAAGTTCTGCTCGTTGGCGGGCTGCAGAATGTGCGCCGCCGCCTGAGCAAAGGCGGGGTCATCAAACACCTGCTGCCACTGCACGCGCGTGCCCTCGGCGACGGGCTCCAGCGTGATGGTCAGCGTGAACAACGGGGCGCAGGTGTGCCGCACCACGACTTGGCGGTGAGGCTCAATGTGCTGGAACACCGACTCGTTGGGATAGACCGTGCCATCCGGCCCGACCATCTCAAACACCCAGCGCCCGCCGGGCCGGAAGTCGCAACGCTCAAAGCGATTGCTGAAGCCCGCCGGGCCCCACCAGCGCGCCAAACGCTCAGGCGTGGCGATGGCCGCGAACACGGCCGCAGGGGGCGCGGGCAAGACGCGTTGGTTGTGAAAGGTGTTCATCGGCTCAGTCTCTCAGTTTTCAGGCGCCACCACCAAGACAGTGCGGTTGCGGTCTTCCACCACCCAGAGGCGGCCTTGGCTGTCTACCGTGGCTCCGGCGGGCGTGCCGCGCGGGCGCAGGCCGGGCTGCTCGTCCCAGCCACTGTTGAGAACACGCCGGTCCGCCCCAAGTTTTCTCGCGCCCCCTTGGGGGGCCGGGTCGGGCAACGGCCGGCCCTCGGGGGCACCCAGAAGGTCTTCGCGAGCCCCTTGCGGATGGCCTTTGGCGTCCAAGCGCCACGCGACGATGCGGTGGCCCTCGGCGCGGTAGCCGTGCCACACGGCCAGCAGCTTGCCGGCCCAGGGGCTGGCGGGCGTGGCGGGTGGAGCCAGCAACTGCAAGGGGGCCACATGCGCGGGCCAGGCCATGGCCGGGGCTTTGTAGAGCGCGGCCTCGCAGCGGGCGCGGCCTTCATAGCCTTTGGCCACCACGCTGCGGCCCTTGGCGTCCGTCACGCAATAGGGCCAGCCATGGTGGGAGCCGGCCTGCAATAAGTTCAGCTCTTCAGCCGGGGCCTTGGGGTCGTTGTAGTCCACCGAGTTTTCAGCCTGCCAGACCGCCCCAGTGGGCAGCGCCAGCAAGCCCAAAGAATTGCGCAAACCCAGCGCAAAAGGCTTGAAGGACTGCAAGCCACCGCTGGGGGTGAGGCGGGCTTCATAGACCGCAGCACGGGGCTTGTCACCGCCCAGCTCGGGGCAGGTGTCGGGCTGCTGGCCTTTGTCATCCCGGCAGGCATCGGTGGCCGAGCCCATGTTGACGTAGAGCTGGCCCTCGGGGCCAAAGACAATCTCCTTGAGCGGGTGCGCGCCCTGGTCGGGCAGGCCCATCAGCAGGTTGTCACGCTGCACCGGCTTGGCCACCGGCGTGCGCCACACGCTGCCCGCCTCGCCGATATAGATGCGGCCGTCTGGGCCTTTGGCCAAGCCGTGCGGGCGGTCCAGCCCCTCCGCCAACACGCTCACCCGCCCAGGGCTGCCGGGCTGGCCGGCGGTTTGCAGCTCCAGCAAGCGGCCGCGGCGCGGCTCCCAGTTGCCCATGTCGGTGATCCAGAAGCGGCCCGGCGCCACCTCCAACAAGCGGCGCGGCATGCGCAGGCCGTCGCGCGCGTCAGCCACCAAGCCCACGCACCAGCCCTTGGGCGCGGTGATGGCGACGCGTGGGTAGCCCGCACATTGACCGGAGGGGACGTAGGCGGCCGGGGCGGCCATCGCGGACTGGGCGCCCCATACTGCCAGCAGGCATAAGGCACGCCCCAAAAGGACAGGCTTGTTTTGCATGCCCAGCATGATCGCACCACTTCGGTCAGTGCCAAAGTCACCTGTGTTTGACACTAGACCGACTGGTCTATAGACTGCCGCGCCATGACCACCACCGACCTGGGTACCCGAGACCGCCTGGTGCGCGCCATGTCCCAGGCGCTGCAGCAGCGCGGCTTGCATGGCGTGGGCTTGAATGAGCTGCTGACCCAGGCCCAAGCGCCCAAGGGCGTGCTCTATCACCACTTTCCGGGTGGCAAGACCGAGTTGGCGGTCGCCGCCATTGAGGCCACGGTGGGCCACATCACCCGCGCGCTGGATGATCTCTTGGCGCAAAAGGCCGACCCGCAGCCCACGCTGCGCGGCTGGTTTGCCGCCGGGCTCAAGCAACTGGAGCGCGGCCAGTTTGAGCGCGGCTGCCCGCTGGCCACCGTGGCGCTGGAATCCACCGCCGAAGACACCGCCTTGCGCCAAGCCTTGGCCCAAGGCTTTAGCGCCATCCGCGAGCGCATTGCCCTGCTCTTGGCGCGCGGCGGCTTGCCCGAGCCCCAAGCCCGGCGCTTGGCGGCGCTGGTGGTCTCCACCTATGAAGGCGCGCTGCTGCAAGCGCGCGTGGCCGGCCACGTGGGCCCCATGGCCGACAGTGCCGCCGCCTTGCTGGACCTGCTCGACACCCTGATGCCACCCACCCCATGACCAGCACTGCTGAGGCGCGAGCCTTTACCCTCCAAGCCACCGACGGCTATGCCCTGGCCGCCACGCGCTACCCCGCCACCAGGCCCCTGCTCGGCCACTTGGTGGTGGCCCCCGCCACCGCCGTGCCGCAGCGCTTTTACCGCCGCTTTGCAGAGCACGCTGCCGCGCGCGGCTTCGAGGTCTGGACGCTGGACTACCGCGGCATTGGCGGCTCCAAGCCCGCCACGCTGCGTGGCTTTGAGATGGACTATCTGGACTGGGCCGAGAAAGACTTGGCCGCGCTGGTGGCCCAGGTGCCGCAAGACGCGCCGCTGTATTGGGTAGGCCATTCCTTTGGCGGCCATGCGCTGGGCCTGTTGCCTGAGCCCCAGCGGGTGCAGGCCGCCTGCTTCTTTGGCGTGGGCGCGGGCTGGCACGGCTGGATGCCGCGCTTGGAGCGCCTGCGGGTGTGGGTGATGTGGAATGTGCTGGGCCCGCTGATGACCCGCTGGAAGGGCTACCTGCCCTGGAGCCTGCTGGGCATGGGGGAAGACCTGCCCTTGGGGGTTTATCGCGACTGGCGGCATTGGTGCCACTTCCCGCATTACTTTTTTGACGACCCGGCCCGGCCGGAGATGGCCCAGCGCTTTGCCCGAGTGCGCGCACCGATCTTGGCCTACAACGCGCTGGACGACCTCTGGGCGCTACCGCGCTCGCGCGAAGCCTTCATGGCCGGCTACAGCCAAGCGCCCTGGCGCGGCCGCGACTTGGACCCGCACCTGAGCATGGGCCACATCGGCCATATGGGTTACTTCCGCCCGCACGCCCAAGTGCTGTGGGACGAATGTTTGGACAGCTTGATCGGAGCACCGCATGGACCTGCAGCGCTTTAACGAGATCGGCCGCCAGGTGCTGCCGGGCTACCTGGGCATCGTCATCACCCAGGTCGAAGGCCCCGAGGTGCGCGGCGAGCTAGCGGTGCGGCCCCAGCTCATGGCGCCAAATGGCTTTTTGCATGCCGGCTCACTGGTGACCCTGGCCGACACCTGTGCCGGCTATGGCTGCGCGGCCAACCTGCCCGAGGGTGCGACCGGCTTCACCACGATTGAGCTGAAGTCCAACCACCTGGGCACCGCCCGTGACGGCACCGTGGAGTGCGTGGCCCGCGCCGTGCACCTGGGCGGCAGCACGCAGGTGTGGGACGCCACCGTGACCCACCGCGAAACCGGCAAGACGCTGGTGATGTTCCGCTGCACGCAGATGGTGCTGCGGGCGCGCTAAGCCGCTGGCAGGCCCGCTCAGCTCGTAGCCCAGCGCTCTTGCACTAGGGTCTGTTGACATATAAATCCTACCCGCGCAGGAGTGTCCAAGGGCGCTGGAGTAGGCGCGATCCGCAGCCCGGGCTGGTGCCCGGGCAAGGTGAGCAACGCCCGCCAGCACCCTTGGACGCCCTGCCCTCAGGGTGAGTCCTACAGGCCACGCCTTTCGTTGTTGCGCCGCTTGCCCGCACAGCGGTGCGGGCGGCGCAGCGCGCCTAGACTGGCATGGCCTGTAGGACTCACGCGGGTAGGATCTATATGTCAACAGACCCTAAAGACAGCGACCACCACAGCCACAGCCCCGCCGGCGCAGCCAGCGCCAGCAAGGGCTCCAGCCACTGGGTGGTGAGGCGCGGGTCGGCCAAGGCGGTGGGCTGTTGGGCCAGCAGCGACCCCCAGGCCCACAGGGTCTGCCACTGCGGCCACAGCGCCGCAGCGCACAGCAACAGCAGCGCCAGCCCCAGGCTGTTGAGCACTGGGCGCCAGAAGGCCGCGCCCCAGTGGGGCTGTGCCGCCGGGGCGGCCGGTGAAACAGGCGCCAGAGCCGCCGCTGGCAAGGCGCGCAGCACGGCATCACTGAAGCCGTCATCGGCAGGCTCGTCCGCCCGGGCCGCTTGACGCAGCAGCCCATCCAGCCACTCGTCGGGCTGAGGCGCGGTGGAGGTCGAACGCTCAGTCATGTCGCTTCTCCTGACGGTGTGGGGCCCAAGCAGCCAAGGCGCTTTGCAGTTTGGCACGGCCGCGCAGCACATGGGTCTTGACGGTGCCCAAGGGCCAGCCCAGCACTTCGGCTGCTTCGCTGTGCGAGAACTCGGCCATGCAGCAACACACCACCGCCTCGCGCTCAGCCGGGCTGAGTTGGTTCAAGGCCTGCTGAACATCCAGGCTCAAGGCGACGCTCAGTGCCACATTTTGGGCCAAGGGCGCAGCGCCAGAGTCCGTGGCTTCATCGGCCTCCGCCCAGGGCTCACTGGCGGCCTGCAGTTGACTCTCGGCGCGCCGGCGGTGCTGCAAGAACTCGTTATACGCCAGGCGGTAGAGCCAAGTGCGCACCTGCGCCTCGCCCCGAAAACCCGGCAGCGCTTGCCAAGCGCGCAGGCAGGCCTCTTGGGCCAGCTCATCGGCCAGCGCGGCCTGCCCGCCACACAGTCGCCGCAGCAGCGCGCGCAGCGGCCCTTGGTGGCGGCGGATGAGCTGCGCAAAGGCGGTGCGGTCGCCGTGGCGCTGAACCTGCTGCACCCAGGCCAGGTCCTGGGCGGCGGCGTCGCGGGTGGTCACCGGGCTCAGAGCGCGATCAAGCCTTGTCGCGCTCCATGCGCCACAGCAAGAGCAGCGCAATGCCGATGAACAGGGGAATGCAGCCGATGGACCAGAGCCAGCTGCCGGGCTGCATCACCGAGAACATCAAGATCAAACCCAGCCCTACCGCCGTGTTGATGGCCCCGCCGCGCAGGTTGGCCGCCGGGGTCCAGCCGCCGGGCTTGGCTTCGCGCAGCTGCGCGTTCAGCAGCTCCGGCGGGATGGGCTGGCCGCGCTCGGCCATCTGGCGCACGGTCTCGTGCATCAGTTGCTCGCGCGCCATCTTCATGCGGATGCCCGCGACGATGGCGACGATAGGGATGCACAGCGCGATGATGGGGATCATCAGGCCAAACAAATGCTTCAAGGTGTCCGGACCCATGGTTTGCTCCTCAGTCAGTGGGGTGATGATGACTTGGATGCGGGCGGACACCCGATTGGATTCAGTTCAGCGAAAAATTTTCTTCACAGGCCCAGAACAGGGCGCAGCAAGGTCACGGCGCAGGCGGCCGCCAACCAAGCCCCAATGCGCTTGAGCAGGGCCGCGTCCACCCCGCGGCCCTCAGCCGACCCGGAGGGCCCCATGCCCACCACAAAGGCGTGGGCCGGCAAGGCAATCACCAGCAAGGTGCCGACCACCAGCTCGGTGGTGCCGCTGGACGACGCGCCACCAAAGCGGCTCCACAAATAGGGCCAGGCGACAGCGGCCACGATGCCTGCCAAAGCGGCGGTGAGGGGAGTGGGGCGGAGGTTCACGGGCTTGATCGGAAGTCCAAAACAACGGACGGGATGATGCCATCTCGCCCCTGTTTGAGGCGCGCCCTCAGACCCAGGCTAACCCTTGGCTGCCTGCAGCGCCAGCGGCAGGTAGTCGGCCACCTGCTTGTCCGCCAGATCACTAAGCCCACGCAGCTTGAGATGGCGCCGGCCTTTGCCCGCGCCCTCCAACAAACCATAGGGGTCGGTGATGGCGGCACCCTGGCCGAACTCCAGCGAGACATGCTGGCGGTAGGCAAATACGCCGGCGAATGACACGCCGTCGACGGCAAAGAGAATGCCGCCGTACTTGACCTCTTCGTCGACAGTGCCGAAGGTCTGCTTCACCAAGGCGCGGACGGCCTGCACCAGGGCATGGCCTTCTTCGCTGAGCAAGCGGACGTCTTCGAGCAAGGTGGAAATAGATTTGGCGGCCATGGTGGCCCCAGTGTAGGCGAGTGCCCTGCCCGGCGCCCCGCCCTGCGCACTACGCGGTGCAGCGCAGCGTCAAACCATGCAAAGCCAAGCCCTCAAACTGGGTCTGCCACTGCTGCCCCACCGCAAAGGGCTCGGCCACGCACAGGGTGCCGGTGGTGATCATCTCCCCGGCTTGCAGGGGCGGTGCGTCGGGCTGCTGGGCCAGCAGGTCCACCAGGGCCATCAGCGCGCGCAGTGGGCTGCCCATCACGCGCTCGGGCGTGCCGGTCGCACGCTGTTGCCCATCGCACACCACGTTCACGCTGAACTGGGCCAGCGCCGCCACCGGGTCGGCCCCAAGGCTGGGCAAAGGCTGCCAGGGCGCCACCAGCAAGGCAGCATGGCAGGCGCCGGTGGCCACGCTGTCGGCGGGGCTGTGGGTCCAATCAGGGAAGGGCGAGGTGACGATCTCCAGGCCGTGGGCGACGGCGTCCACACTGTCCACGACATCGGCCAAGGCCGCGCTGCGCGGCGCATGGCGCAGGCGGAACACCACCTCGGGCTCCAGCTTGGGCGCCACCCAAGTGCCCATGGCCACGGTCGCCTCGTGGCTTGATAAAAGCTGCACCGTATGGGCATAAAGCGGCGCCCACAGGGGCGCGGTGATGCCGGCAGGCCATGCTGCCGGGTAGGTCAGCCCCAGCTTGCGGCCCACCGGCCGCTGGCCCAAGGCCAAGTGGCCCTGGTGCAAGTGCCGGGCCACCGTGTAGGCCTCGGCCATGCTCAGCCCTCCTGGGCGGGTGCTCAGCAGCGGGATGGGGCGCCCGGCTTGGGCGGCCGCCAGCGCTTCAGCGGCCAGGGCTTGCAGGCGGTCAGTCATGCGGGCTGCGATTCAAGATCATCGCGTCGCCATAGCTGAAGAAGCGGTAGCGGGCCTCGATGGCGTGGCGGTAGAGCGCCATCACGTGCTCGTAGCCGGCCAGGGCGCTGACCAGCATCATCAAGGTGCTTTTGGGCAGGTGGAAGTTGGTGATGAGGGTGTCCACCACGCGGAAGTTGAAGCCGGGGGTGATGAAGATCTCGGTCTCGCCGCTGCAGGCGCGCGCAATGTGGCGGGCCTGGCCTTGCGGGTCGGTCTGCGCAGCCGCGCTCTCCAGCGCACGCAGCGCGGTGGTGCCCACCGAGACCACGCGCCCGCCCCGAGCACGAGCGGCCTGGATGGCCTGCACGGTGGCCTCAGGCACCTCGAACCATTCGCTGTGCATGCGGTGCTCGCTCAGCTTGTCCACCCGCACCGGCTGGAAGGTGCCAGCCCCGACATGCAGGGTGACGGCGGCGCGCTGCACGCCGCGCGCATCCAAAGCCGCCAAGAGCGCTTCATCAAAGTGCAGCGCGGCGGTGGGTGCTGCCACCGCACCGGGGGCGCGGGCAAACACAGTTTGGTAGCGGCGCTCGTCGTCGGCGTCGTCCGCATGCTCGATATAGGGCGGCAGCGGCACATGGCCGTGCGCCTCCAGCAAGGTGAAGGGGTTGCCCTCGAAGCGCAGGTGGAAGAGGCCGCCATCCGGCCCGCAGCGGCCCAGCACTTCAGCCTCAAAACCGGGGCCCGAGGGCTCGTCCTTGTGGGCAAAGAAGCGCACGCTGCTGCCCGGCCGGGGCGACTTGCTGGCCCGCAGATGAGCCCAGACCTCACGCGGCTCGCCACCGGGCTCGGTCGCTGGCAGCACCCGCTCGACCAGGGCCTCGACGCTGCCGCCCGTGGGCTTCTCGCCAAACAAGCGGGCTTTGATGACGCGGGTGTCGTTGAAGATCATCAAGTCGCCCGGCGCCAGCAGGCTGGGCAACTGGTGAAACACCAAGTCGGCAGGCAGGTGGCCACGGCCGTCCAGCAGGCGCGAGGCGCTGCGCTGGGGCGCGGGGTGTTGGGCGATCAGCTCTTGAGGGAGCGTGAAGTCGAAGTCGGCCACGGTGAATACGTGGCCAGCAGGCAAGGTGCGTGGCATGGCGGCGGTGCCGGCCGCAGCCCTGCAGGCTCAGCGCCAGGCTCAGGAGCAAGCCAGCGCGGCAGGGGCTCGAAAGGCTGGACCGGCCTGTATCGAGATGGGCACGATTTTGCCAGCCTGCGTCTGTGCGCGGCAGCCTGTTCGGCGGCTGCCCCTGGCAGGGATGAGGAAATGCACCGGAACCGCGCCGGTGCACCCCGGCTGCCGCAGGACTGACGCAAAGCGGGCAGGGCTAGGCGCGAAGGCGCAGACAGTACGCCCGGTACGGCAAGCCGAAGCAACAACGCCCGGCCCGTTTTGCGTCAGTCCTGTGTTTATTGCCCCGCAGGCGGCTGCCAGAGTTCCAGCTTATTGCCTTCAGGATCGATGGCCCAGCCGAATTTGCCGAACTCAGACTCTTCCACCTTGTCCATCACCGTCACGCCTTCGGCACGCAGGGCGGCCAAGAGCGCGTGCAGGTCATGCACCCGGTAATTGATCATGAAGGGCGCCGTGCTGGGCGCAAAGTAGCCGCTGTCTGCGGCAAATGGGCTCCAGATGGTGCTGCCCACGCCCTCAGGGTTGTCGGGGGAGTTCCAGCGAAAACCAAAGCCGCCCCAGTCCTCCACGTCGATACCCAGGTGCTTTTTGTACCAAGCACCCAAGGCCTTGGGGTCTTGGGCTTTGAAGAAGATGCCGCCAATGCCGGTCACGCGCTTCATGGGTGCTCCTGGTTGGGGGAGGAGAAGCGGAGCGGCAACACGCCGCACCTGGCCCTCAAAGGGCTTCGGTGGACTTTAGCGCACCGGGGCTTCGAGGCGATGCTGCTGGTCCGAGTGATCCCAGGCCCAGGCCAATGCAAAGCTGGTGCCCAGCACCACGACCAGGAGGGTGAGGATTCGAGCAGCGAGGCGCATGGCAGTCATGGTGATCGGCAGAGCAGGTGGCAGGAAACACCGGAGGCGGTGTGGGGTCTGGGGCGCGATTGTGGGTGGGGCCTGTGCGCTTGTCGCTGCGGGTCAGCCGCGCTGCGCAAAGTCTTGCACGGGCTGTGGCGTGGGCGTCACAGGAGACGCGCAAATGCGCACAGTGCACGGCCTGCTTTGCCGGCCAGACACGCTTCAGCAAGGGTGCGATCATGGCGGCCCCACAGCGCCAACGCCGCCACACCACCATGCTTCGTCTGCACTACTACCCCAGCACCGCCAGTTTCGCGCCACATATCGTCTTGGAAGAGCTGGGCGTGCCTTACCAGCGCGTGCTGGTGGACAGGGAGCAAAACGCCCACAAGTCCACCGAGTACCTCAAGCTCAACCCGAATGGCCTGATCCCGGTCTTGGAGGACGGCGAGGTGGTGCTCTATGAGACCGCCGCCATCCTGCTGCACTTGGCGGACACCCATGCCGACGCGCACCTGGCCCCGCCCATGAGCAGCGCGGCGCGCAGTGAGTTCTACAAGTGGCTGGTCTGGCTGACGAACACTCTGCAGGCGACCTTGATGGTGTACTTCTACCCCGAGCGCTGGGTGAGCGCGGGCAATATGGCGGGTGCCGCCGAGGTCAAGGCCCAGGCCGAAGCCCGGGTGGGCGTCTTGCTGCAGCAGCTGGATGCGCAGTTCAGCGACGGCCGCCCTTGGCTCCTGGGCGACGCCTACAGCGCCGCCGACGCCATGGCCTTCATGCTCTGCCGCTGGACGCGGCACTTTGGCCAGCCAGCACGCGATCTGCCGCATCTGGGGCCTTACTTGCAACGCATGTTGGCGCGGCCGGCCGTGCAGCGGGCGATCGCGAATGAGGCATTGCCGCAGCCCTGGGTTTAGGCGGTGTCACCTCGGTGCTGGACAGTCCAGCGGCACTGCCTCAATACTGGGCTTCATCGCCGCCACGCCTGAAAGCCCGCCATGGACAGCACCACCGCCGACACCCCCATCACGCTGCACCACCGCATCTGCCCGCTGTGCGAGGCCTGCTGCGGGCTGACCGTTCAGGTGCAAGGCCGCAAGGTCATCAGCATTCGCGGGCATGACGACGATGTTTTCAGCGCGGGCTATATCTGCCCCAAGGGCGTGGCGCTGAAAGACCTGCATGAAGACCCAGACCGGCTGCGCACACCGATGATCAAGCGCAACGGTCGGCATGTCGAAGCCACCTGGGAAGAGGCCTGGGCCGAGATAGCCCAGCGCCTGCCCGCGGTGCAGGCCGCCCACGGGCGGGACGCGGTGGGCCTGGTGGCGGGTAATCCGTCCTCGCACAAGATCGGCCTGATGCTCTACCTCGGGCGCCTGATCAAAGCCTTGGGCAGCCGCAACATCTTCACCGCCGCCACGCTGGACCAAATGCCGCGCCACCTCAGCAGCGGCCTGCTGTTTGGCCAGTGGATGAGTGTGCCGGTGCCCGACATTGAGCGCTGCGACTTTCTGCTGATCTTGGGGGCCAACCCCGTGGTCAGCAACGGCAGCATGTGGACGGTGCCCAACTTCAAGGCCAAGGCTCGGGCCTTGCAAGCGCGGGGCGGGCAGATGGTGGTGATCGACCCACGCCGCACCGAAACCGCCGCCCTGGCCGACACCCACCTCTTCATCCGCCCCGGTGCCGACGTGTTTTTGCTGCTCGGCATGGTGCACACGCTGTTTGCAGAAGGGCTGGTCCAACTCGGCCGCTTGGCCGAGTGGGCCCAAGGCTTGGAGCAGGTGCGCGAAGCGGTGCAGCCCTTCACGCCCGAGGTAGTGGCCCCGCGCTGCGGCATCGCGGCCGACACCGTGCGCGGGCTGGCGCGCCAACTGGCGCAGACCCCGCACGCCAGCGTCTATGCCCGCATTGGCACCTGCACCCAGCACTATGGCGCGCTCAACACCTGGCTGGTGGACCTGCTCAACCTGCTGACCGGCCACCTGGACGAACCCGGTGGCGCGATGTTCCCCAAGGCTGCCGCGTTTGCGCTCAACACCAGCCACCTTGCGGCCACACAGCCCGGCCAATCCCTCAAGGGCCGGGGCGTGGCGCTGGGCCGCTTCAGCAGCCGGGTCAGCGCGGCGCCCGAGGTGATGGGCGAGCTGCCCATCGGCTGCCTGGCCGAAGAGATGGAGACACCCGGCGCGGGCCAGATCAAGGCCCTGATCACCGTGGCCACCAACCCGGTGCTCTCTGCGCCCAACGGGCCACGCCTGTCGGCGGCGCTGAGCCAGTTGGACTTCATGGTCAGCATGGACATCTACCTGAACGAGACCACGCGCCATGCCGACGTGATCCTGCCTGCGCCCTCGCCGCTGGAAGACCTGCACTACGACGTGCCCTACCCCCAGCTCTCCTGGCGCAACCATGCCCGCTACAGCGCGCCGGTATTTGGACCCGCCGCCGAGCAAGCGATGGACTGGGAGACCCTGCTGCGGCTGGCCGCCATCGCGTCCGGCGAGGCCACCACGCCGGCCACCGCAGCCCAGCTCGATGACCAGCTCTTTGCCCAGGACATGCAGCGCCGTTTTGGCGCGCTGGCTCCGGCGGTGCTGGCCGCCACGGCGGGCTTGCGGGGGCCGGATCGCCTGCTGGACGTGGCCTTGCGCACCGGCCCCTATGGTGATCAGTTTGGCCAACAGCCCGACGGCCTGACGCTGGCTAAGGTCCAAGCCAGCGGCCCCAGCGGTGGCATCGACTTAGGGCCCTTGCAGCCGCGCCTGCCCGAGATGCTGATGACCCCCAGCGGCCTGATCGAGATGGCGCCAGCCGCCCTGCTGGCCGACCTGCCCCGCGCCCTGGCCGACCTGCAGCAGCCCACGCCCGAGCTGGTCATCATCGGCCGGCGCGATGCACGCAGCAACAACAGCTGGATGCACAACCTGCCCACGCTGGCCAAGGGGCCGATGCGCTGCACGGCGCTGGTCCACCCGGCCGATGCGGCGCGCTTGGGGCTGGCCGAGGGGGCGCTGGTGCGCCTCAGCACCCGCACGTCGCAGGGCGCACAGCACATCGACGCCCAGGTCAGCCTGAGCAGCGAGATGATGCCCGGCGTGGTCAGCCTGCCGCATGGCTGGGGCCATGACCTGCCGGGCACGCAGCTGCAGCTGGCGGCCCAGCGGCCTGGCGTCAACCTCAACGCCTTGCTGGACGAGAACCAGCGTGACCCGCTCTCGGGCACCGCGGTGCTCAGCGGCTTGCCCGTCGAGATGGTCGCGGTTGAGGGCGCTAAAACAAAAGTGTTTACTCACTTTTAAGGCGGACACTCTCCACGCCTTGTTAATATGTGCAAAGCGCACATTGATTTAATGCGTGCTTAATCTCTCCCAGGCCCAATGCGGAGCAGCGAGATGGATGTCCCGTCCCGTCACCCCAAACCAGGAAGAGATCATGAAATCACTGTTCACTGCTGCCGCCCTGTGCCTCGCCGCCACCGCCACCTTCGCCGGCCCCACCTGCACCGCCCCTGAAGCCCAGTGGATGAAGGAAGCCGACTTCAAAGCCAAGCTGCAACAGCAGGGCTACGACATCAAGACCTTCAAGGTCAGCAAGGGCAAGTGCTACGAGATCTATGGCTTTGACAAGGCCGGCAAGAAGGTCGAGATCTACTTCGACCCCATCACCGCCGCCATCCTGGAACAGAAGTAAACCCAGCGGCCAGCGATGAACGCCACCCCGACCCTGCCTGCGGACCCCGAGGCGAGCCCGCCCGACAGCGGCCCCACGCCCGTCAAAGTGTGGGACCGCTTTGTGCGCGTCTTTCACTGGAGCTTGGTCAGCTGCGTGCTGTTGAACCAGTTCGTGCTGGAGGCGGGCGAGACCGCGCACACCTGGACGGGCTATCTGGCCAGTGCCCTGGTGCTGGCCCGCATCGTCTGGGGCTTCATCGGCAGCCGCCACGCCCGCTTTGCGGACTTCTTTCCCACCCCGGCTCGGCTGCGAGCCCATTGGCAGGCCTTGCGGGCGGGCGAGCCGCCGCGCCATCTGGGCCACAACCCCTTGGGCGCGCTGATGATGTTGGCGCTGATGGCCCTGGTGCTGGGCTTGGGGGTCACCGGCTTTCTGCAGGGCACCGACGCCTTCTGGGGCGAAGAGTGGCTGCAAGACCTGCATCAAGCCCTGGCCAACAGCCTCTTGGCCGCCGCGGGATTGCACGCCGCCGCCGCGCTGGTGATGGGCCAACGCGAACGCGTGGGCTTGGTCCGCGCGATGGTGACGGGCGTCAAGGAGTTTCGCTGAGCAGATGGGCCACCACCTGCTCGATCAAGGCTGAGCGCGGCTCTTGGGCCTGCGCAAGCCACAGCGAGCCATTGGGCAAAGGCGCAAAGCCTGGCCAGCATTGCAAACGCCCCTGCGCCAAGGCCTCGCTCGCCACCGCACGGGACAGCACGGCCACGCCAAGGCCGCGAAGCGCCGCATCCAGCAAGAGCCGGGCGTCATCAAACATGCCGCGTCGCGACCAACCCGCAAAGTGCTGCCGTAGGTGCGGCCCGACGGTGGCCGACATCGCATCGCCCTCCAGGCAGATGAAGCCTCCGGGCTGGGGGCTCTGCGCCAGCGCGGCGGCAAGGGCCGGCGTGCACACCGCCACCAAGGCATCGTCAAACAAGACTCGCTCCGTCAAACCCGCTTGCTGTAGCGGGCTGCGGCTGATGACCACATCGACATCCACCTGGTCCACATAGCGTGCCGTTTCATCCACCGAGACCACCGGGCAGAGGTTCGGAAGCTGCGCTTGCAGGCTGTGCAGGCGCGCCTGCAGCCAGCCCTGCGCAATGTCCGCCGGGCAGACGATGGTCAGCAGTTGAGCATCCAGATAGGTGTCCAATCGGCCGAGGCCTGAGCGAATGTGGTCCAGCGCCTTGCCCACGGTGTCGAGCAAGAACTCGCCCGCCATCGTCAGCTCCATGCCCCGTCCCACACGGCGGAACAAGGGCTGCCCCAGATGGGCTTCGAGCTGCGCGATCTGGTGGCTGACGGCCGATTGAGAGATGAACAAGGCTTCGGCAGCCCGGGTGACGTTGCCCAGGCGGGCCACCGCCTCAAAGCCTTGCAGCCAGCGCAGGGAAGGAATCGCGGAAGTGAACAAGGTATGAATTTTTTAGATTGAACAGGCCTGAATATGCCATTTCCGTTCAGGAAGTCCGCATGGCACGATGCCGACATGTTCATCCCACCACGTCCCCAGCCCATGACCAGACGCACCCTTGGCCAAGCCCTGCTGGCATTTGGCGCTGGATGGCTCGGTTCATCCAGCAGCGCCAAGCCTGCTGAGGGGCCTTGGCGTATGCCCGACGAGGCCGAGCCCCACCGCCGCACCTGGATGGCTTATGGGGCCAGCCGTCAGGTCTGGGGCAAGCGCCTGCTGCCGGTGGTGCAAGACAACCTCATCACGCTGGCCAACACCATCGCCCAGTTTGAGCCCGTCACGCTGCTGGTCAGGCCCGAAGAGCGGGCGAGCGTCGCGCCGCGTCTCAGGCCTCAGGTCAGTCTCTTGGAGGCTGGGCTGGATGACCTTTGGATCCGCGACACCGGCCCCGTGTTCGTGCAAGGGCCCCAAGGCCAGCGGGCCGGGGTGGACTTCAATTTCAATGGCTGGGGCGACAAGCAAGCCAACGCGCAAGACGCCTTGGTGGCGGAGCGTGTGTGCCAAAGCGCTGGGGTGCCCCGCCTAGACACCGAGTTGGTGTTGGAGGGCGGCGGCATTGAGGTGGACGGCCACGGCACGGCCATCATCACCGAGAGCTGCGTGCTCAACGCCAACCGCAACCCCGGCCTGAGCCGGCAAGACGTGGCCGACGAGTTGCAACGTTTGCTCGGCATTCGCCACATCATTTGGTTGCCTGGCATTGCGGGTGAGGACATCACCGACGGCCACACCGACTTCTATGCCCGCTTCAGTCGCCCCGGCGCTGTCTTGGCCCATCTCGACCCTGACCCGCAGTCTTACGACCATGCCGTCACGCGCGAGCATGCGGCCATCTTGCGGCGGGCCAAAGATGCCTCGGGCCAAAGCCTTCAGGTCAGCACCATCGAGGCGCCGACCAAAGTGCGCCCCGCTTTTGACAGCAATGACTTCACCGCCGGCTACATCAACTTCTATGTGTGCAACGGCGCGGTGATCACCCCCGAGTTCGGCGACCCCCGCGCCGATGCCCAGGCACAGCGCACCCTCGCAGCGCACTTCCCAGGTCGAAAGATCGTGGCCATCAACATTGATGGCATTGCCGCAGGCGGCGGTGGCATCCACTGCGCCACCCAACAAGAATCCCGTTAAGGAACTCCCATGACAGTATCGAGACGAGGCCTGCTGCAGGCCGGCTTGGCCCTGGGTGCTTGGCCCGCGTTGGCGGCCCAGGCAGCCCCGAGCAGCGCCTGGTTCATGCCCGACGAGCATGGGCCTCAAGCCAGTGTCACGGTGGCCTTTGGTGCCAAGCCCGCCATCTGGGGCGCATGGACGGCCGATGTGCAGAACGCAGTGGGGCGACTGGCCCGCGCCATGTCGGCCTTTCAGCCCGTCACGGTCTTGTGTCGCGCCTCTCAACTGGCGCTGGCCCAAGAGAAGTGCGGGCTGACCAACACGCGCTATGTCATCAGCCCGCTGGACGACATTTGGGTGCGTGACACGGGTGGCTTGATGGTGCGGCAGGCGCAAGCACAGAGCCTGGGCACGGTGGACCTGAACTTCAATGGCTGGGGCCGCAAGCAAACCCATCGGCAAGACGCTCAGGTGGCCAGCACCTTGAGTGCCGCCATCCAGAGCCACTGGATGCGCAGCGCCTTGGTGGGAGAAGGCGGCGGCATCGAGGTCGATGGCGCAGGCACCGCCATCCTCTGTGAGAGCAGTTGGGTCAACCCCAACCGCAACCCAGGTTGGAGCCGCGACGACATCGAGGCGGAACTGATGTGGCAACTCGGCCTGAGAAAAATCATTTGGCTGCCGGGCATCCGCGGCAAAGACATCACCGATGCCCATGTCGACTTCTATGCCCGCTTTGTGCGCCCTGGCGTGGTGATTGCCAACCTGGACAACGACCCCCAGTCCTATGACTATGCCCTCACCCGTACCCACCTGGACATCTTGCAAGCCGCCACCGACGCCGACGGACGCACGCTGCAAATCCACACCCTGCCACCGCCGCTGAAGCCCCGCCGAAACAAGTTCACCACCGGCAATCCAGACTTTGCGCCGGGCTATGTCAACTTCATCACCCTCAACGGCGCGGTGCTCTTGCCGGAGTTTGGTGACCGTGTGGCGGATCGCTATGCCCAAGACCTGCTGGCCAGCCTCTTTCCGGGCCGAGTGCTCGTGCCGCTGAACATCGATGCCATCGCGGGGGGTGGCGGCGGCATACACTGCGTCACCTTGCATGTGCCTGCGACCTGACGGAGAGACCCTTGGCGGACGAGACCCCCCACCACGACATCAAAGATTTTCGGCAACCGATGGTGACCTCGCTGGGCATCGTGCTGGGCTTTTTGCTCAACTTCCTGGGCCAATGGGCCATTGATGACCAACAAGAGCACCAAATCCAATCCATGGCCGACTGGATCATCGTGGTCACCTTTGTCAGCGCCATCCTGTTGATGCTGCATGTGCTCTATCGCCTGCTCAACAACCGTTATGACGCCGCGACAGCGGGGGTCTACTACCACCAGACTTTTCAGCGCTATATGGTGGCCATCTGCCTGTCTTTTGCGGGAGTGGCCCTTGCGCTGCTCTTGTAATTGACACGGCGCCGCTGGCCCCTGCGGGCGGCCGACCTGCGCGGCGCAGCCCGCCTGCTCACCCAGGCCACCACCCGCGTGACCGACGTGGTCGAGGGCATGCATGCGCGCATCAGCCCTTGGCCGGAACACCCCGCGACACCGGGCCAAACCCAAGGCCTGACACGGCTGATCTACCGCTCAGTGCGCAGCGTAGCTCGCTTTGTCGGCGGCGGTGTCGAGGCGCTGCTGCACCTGCTGCCCGAGGGTGAGGCCCAAGCCCCAAATAGCCCGCAGCGCGATGCCTTGATCGCCGCCCTGAATGGCGTGCTCGGTGACCATCTGCAGGCCAGCCAAAACCCACTGGCCACCCCGATGCAGTGGCGCATGGACGGCCAGACCTTGCCCTCAGAGCCCGCCCTTCTACAGCGCACCTTGAGGGATAAAGGGTGCACCTCCAAGGTGTTGGTATTGGTGCACGGCCTGTGCATGCATGACGGCCAATGGCGGCACACAGGCCACGACCACGGTGCTGCGCTGGCGCAAGCCCTGGGCTTCACGCCCGTCTACCTGCGCTACAACACCGGACTGCCCATTGCCCACAACGGCGCCGATCTGGCCCAGCAGTTGGAGGCTTTGCTGGCGGCATGGCCACACGCCGTCGAGCGCCTGGTGCTGCTGGGTCACAGCATGGGCGGGCTGGTGCTGCGCAGCGCCTTGCACGCGGGGCCACCAGCGCAGCAGCGCTGGGTGAAGGCCTGCAGCGACCTGATCTGCCTGGGCAGCCCGCACCACGGCGCGCCCCTGGAGAAGGCCGGCCACGGCCTGGACCTGCTCCTGGCGCAAACACCCTACACCGCCCCGCTGGCTCAAGTGGGCCAGTGGCGCAGTGCGGGCATCATGGACCTGCGCCACGGCACCGTGCTGCGCCCGCCTGCGCACCTGCCCTTGCCCACGGGCCTGCGCTGCCATGCGGTGGCCGCCTGCCTGAGCGGCGCTCCCCGCGCAGGCAAGCCGGCACGCCTGGCCGAGCGGCTGCTGGGCGACGGCCTGGTGCCGCTGGACAGCGCCTTGGGCTGGCACCGCCGCAGCGCGCAACGCCTGGCCTTTGAGCCTGAGCGCTGCCTGACCGTCTGGAACACCGGGCACTTGGACTTGCTCCACTCGGCTCAAGTCAGCCAGCAAATGATTCAGTGGTTAAGATGAATTGAGCTGGGTTTTCATCCAGCATAATCGCCGCCATGCCCCGCGCGTCCACGCCACCGGCCTCTGCCCCAGCCGCCCCCCCCGCAGCAGCGCCAGCGCGCACGCTGTCGGCCCCGGCCAAGGCCTTGCAGAAGCTGGGGCTGACGCACCCCGTGGCCCTGGCCCTGCACCTGCCGCTGCGCTATGAAGATGAAACCCGCCTGACCCCGCTGGCAGACGTGCACGCCGGCGACACGGCCCAGGTCGAAGGCACGGTGCGCGAGTGCAAAGTCGAGCTGCGGCCGCGCCGCCAACTGGTGGTGAGGTTGCTGGATGAGGCCGGCGACGAGCTGGTGCTGCGCTTTGTGAATTTCTACCCTTCGCACCAAAAGAGCTTGGCGGTGGGGCAGGTGGTGCGCGTGCGTGGCGAAGTGCGGCACGGGTTCTTCGGCCGCGAGATGGTGCACCCCACCTTCAAAGCCGTGGTGCCCGGCGCGCCGCTGGCCGAGACGCTGACGCCGGTCTACCCAGCTTCGGCCCAGTTGCCGCAAAGCTATTTGCGCAAGGCCGTGGCGGCGGGCTTACAGCGGGCGAATTTGCACGAGGTCATCCCGCCCGAGCTGGTGCCTCCGGGCTTGCCGCTGCTGCGCGACGCGCTGCAGGTGCTGCACCACCCGCCGCCGCGCACGGCGCTGGCAGCACTGGAAGAGCGCACCCACCCCGCCTGGCAGCGGCTCAAGTTTGAGGAGCTGCTGGCCCAGCAGCTCTCACAGTGGCAGGCCCGGCTGGAGCGCGCCGCACGCCGCGCGCCGCAACTGCTCGACAAGCCGCAGGCCGAGCAGGCTCACAGCTTGAGCCAGCGCCTCTTGACCGTGCTGCCCTTTGGCCTGACCGCCGCGCAGCAGCGGGTGGTGGCCGAGATCAGCGCCGACCTGGGCCGCGCCCAGCCCATGCACCGCCTGCTGCAAGGCGATGTGGGGGCGGGCAAAACCGTGGTCGCTGCGCTGGCCGCCACCGTGGCCATGGGCGCGGGCTGGCAGTGCGCGCTGATGGCCCCCACCGAAATCTTGGCCGAGCAGCACTTTGCCAAGCTGGTGCAATGGCTGGAGCCCCTGGGCATCAGCGTGGCCTGGCTCAGCGGCAGCCGCAAAGGCAAGGTGCGCCAAGCCCACTTAGATGCGATTGCCAGCGGCCAGGCGCTGCTGGTGGTGGGCACGCATGCGGTCATTCAAGCAGACGTCAAGTTCGCGCGCTTAGGCCTGGCCATCGTGGATGAGCAGCACCGCTTTGGCGTGGCCCAGCGCTTGGCCTTGCGCCAGCACCTGTCCGCCCCCGCCCCAGATGATGCCGGCGTGCTGGAACCCCACTTGCTGATGATGACGGCCACACCCATTCCGCGCACCCTGGCCATGACCCACTTCGCCGACTTGGACGTCAGCACCATTGATGAGCTGCCCCCTGGCCGCACGCCCATCTTGACCAAGGTGTTCACCGATGCGCGGCGCGACGATGTGGTGGCGCGGGTGGCCGAAGAGATCGAGCGCGGCCGCCAGGCCTACTGGGTCTGCCCGCTGATTGAAGAGTCCGAAACCCTGGACCTGCAAAACGCCCAAGCCACCCACGAGGCCTTGGCCGCCGCCCTGCCCCAAGTCACCGTGGGCCTGCTGCATGGGCGCATGCCCGCGGCCGAGAAGGCCGCGGTGATGGCCGAGTTCAAAGAAGGCCGCATGGGGCTGCTCGTGGCCACCACGGTGATCGAAGTGGGCGTGGATGTGCCCAACGCCAGCCTGATGGTGATCGAGCACGCCGAGCGCTTTGGCTTGGCGCAGTTGCACCAGCTGCGCGGCCGCGTCGGGCGGGGGGCGGCCGCCAGCGTGTGCGTGCTGCTGCACACGCCGCCGCTGTCGGTGTCGGGCAAGGCGCGGCTCAAGGCCATGATCGAGACCACCGACGGCTTTGAGATCGCCCGGCGCGACCTGGAGATCCGCGGCCCCGGCGAGTTTCTCGGCGAGCGCCAGTCGGGGGACGCCCTGCTGCGCTTTGCCGACTTGCACGAAGACCAGGCCCTGGTGCAGCGCGCCCAGGCCGCTGCCAAGCTGATGTGGGAGCGCCACCCCCACGCCGCCATGGCGCAGGTGCGGCGCTGGCACGGCGGCCACCTGGATTACCTGCAGGCCTGAAGCGATACCTCCCCGGCATTCCTGCACATCTTGTTGCATCAGCTAGGGAAGAGCATTCCCTTCCCACGGGCGGGGGAGTGTGCAGGAGCGTCGCCTTATCGATACTGGGGTCACTGGGTGCCGCATGCGCTCAGAACGCCATAAACCCGCTGTCGCCACTTTCTGGCACAGCCCAATAAGGACTGCCCCATGACCCCCCATTTCACCGTCAAGCCCCTGGCGCTGGCCACCCTGGCATTGAGCGTTACCGCTGCTTTGGCCGCCCCGCCGCAAGCGGACCACCCCGCGGTGCAACGCGCGCTGAACCATTTGCAGGCCGAGAATGCCCGCAGCCTCGCCGGCGCTGGGCACGACTACAGCCCCCGTGACTTGATCGTGGATGCCGATGGCAGCGAGCATGTGCGCTTTGCCCGCCGCTACCAAGATCTGCCGGTGATTGGGGGCGATGTGGTGGTGCACAGCCGTGCTTCGGGCACCTTGCGCAAGCTCTCGCAAACGCTGCGCGCTGCCCCCCAGCTGGGCACCGCTGCCACCTTGGACAGCGAGCAAGCCGTGGTGGCGGCGCGCGCCGCCTTCGGGGGCGAGGTGCAGTTGCCACCGCAGGCTCAATTGGCCGTCTATGCGCGCGGCCTCAAGCCACGCCTGGCTTATGACGTGAGCGTGAGTGGCACCTTGGCCAATGGCGCGCCCAGCCGCAGCCACATCGTGGTCGACGCCCACAGCGGCCGCGTGCTGGACCGCTGGGATGACCTGCACACCGCCGCCGCCGTGGGCACCGGCAAGAGCCTGTACGTGGGCACGGTCACGCTGAATACAGACAGCCTGAGCACCGGCGGTTTTGCCCTGCGGGATACCACCCGCGGCAACCACGAAACCCATGACCTCAAGGGCAAAGACGCCTACTTCGGCAACCCCAAGAGCCAAGTCATGAAGGATGCCGACAACGCCTGGGGCACAGGGGTGCAAGGCAATAAGTCGCAGAGCGACGGTGTGGATGCGGCCTACGGCTTCGCCACCACCTGGGACTTCTACAAGACCCGTTTTGGCCGCAGTGGCATTGCCGACGACGGGCGCGGCGGCAAATCGCGCGTCCACGCCAGCAACTGGGGCGGCGCGCTCTACAACGCCTTCTGGGATGACGGCTGCTTCTGCATGACCTACACCAACCAAGCCGGTGCAGGCAACGGCGCCTTGGTGTCTTTGGATGTGGCGGGGCATGAAATGACCCACGGTGTGACCAGCAACACGGCCGGCCTGATCTATTCAGGAGAGTCGGGCGGGCTGAACGAAGCCACCTCGGACATCATGGGCGCCATGGTCGAGCGCTTTGCCAACAATGCCAGCGACCCGGCGGACTACCTGATCGGTGAGGAGCCGCTCAACGGCAGCCCCTTCCGCAACATGATTCAGCCCAGTGTCGACGGCAGCTCGGCCGATTGCTATTACAGCGGCGTCGGCAACATCGATGTGCACTACTCGTCGGGCGTGGCCAACCACATGTTCTACATCTTGGCTGAGGGCAGCCGCCCCGCTGGCGGCCCCGCCTCGCCGACCTGCCAAGCCTCGGACACCCGCGTCGCGACCGGCAGCGCCACCGTGACCGGTATCGGCCACTTGGACGCCACGGCCATCTACTACCGGGCCTTGACGGTCTACATGACCAGCAACACCAACTTTGCACAGGCGCGTGCCGCGATGATCAGCGCATCGAGCGACTTGTTCGGCGCCAGCTCCGCTCAGACCCAAGGGGTCAAAGCGGCTTGGAGCGCCGTGAACGTGAACTGAGCCTGATCGAGACAGGCCCCGAGCTTGCGGCTCGGGGCCCGTAGCGCTTTGGCGCCCCACACGGCCTCATTGATCTCGTGTGAACAGCCCCTAGAGGATCAGCTCCACAGCGATTCGAGTTCAGCGCAAATCCCTGCACAATCCCATGTCATGACCCTGACTGAGTTACGTTACATCGTCGCCGTGGCCCGCGAGCGCCACTTTGGCCGAGCTGCCGAAGCCTGCTTTGTCTCCCAGCCCACCTTGTCGGTGGCCATCAAAAAGCTCGAAGAAGAGCTGGACGTGAAGATCTTCGAGCGTGGCGGCAATGAAGTCAGCGCTACCCCCTTGGGTGAGGACATCGTGCGCCAAGCCCAACAGGTCATCGAAATGGCCCAGGGTATCCGCGAGATCGCCAAGCGCGGCAAAGACCCGCTCTCCGGTCCGCTGCGCTTAGGGCTGATCTACACCATCGGCCCCTATCTGCTGCCCGACTTGGTGCGCAACACCATTGCGCGCACGCCGCAAATGCCCTTGATGCTGCAAGAGCAGTTCACCGTGCGTCTGCTGGACATGCTGCGCTTGGGCGAGTTGGACTGCGCCATCATGGCCGAGCCCTTTCCGGATGCCGGCTTGGCCGTGGCGCCGCTCTATGACGAGCCCTTCATGGTGGCCGTGCCCAAGACCCACCCCTTGGCCAAGATGAAGCGCATCAGCGCCGAGCGGCTCAAGCAAGAGACCATGCTCCTGCTGGGCACGGGCCATTGCTTCCGCGACCAAGTGCTGGAGGTCTGCCCCGAGTTTGCGCGCTTCTCCAGCGACGCCGAGGGCATCAAAAAGAGCTTTGAGGGCTCCTCGCTGGAGACCATCAAACACATGGTCGCCGCCGGCATGGGCCTGACCGTGGTGCCCCAGCTCTCCGTGCCCGCTGAAGCCCAGACGCATGTGGTCTACATCCCCTTTGAAGACCCGGTGCCCACCCGCCGCGTGGTGCTGGCCTGGCGCCGCAGTTTCACGCGCTACGAAGCCATTGCCGCGCTGCGCAACGCCGTCTATGCCTGCAAGCTGCCGGGGGTCACGCGGCTGAGTGACTAGGTCCTGTCAGCGGCCTTGGGCTCGATGTCGACGTAGTGCCAGAACTGCCGCCCAAAGGCGGGGCGGCGATATCCCACCAAGTGCCGATGGGTCAGGTCGTTGGCGATGCGGTGCACCGTGTACTTGTGCGGCGCGTAGGCCAGCACCAGCTTTTGGGCCTGCCGCAGCAGGGCCAAGCGCTCAGGGCCATCGGGCAAGGCCTGCATGCGGCGGCAGACCTCGTCATAGGCGTCCAGCTTGAAACGCGCCAAGTTCTGCGCCCCCGAGGACGGGCCAAACAGAATGTCCAAGGCATCCTGCACATCGGGGTTGGTGGCCGTGTAAGCCAGCAGCCAAATCTGCAGCTTGCCCGCCCGGGCCGCTTTGAGCTGCTCGGGCCATTTGCCCAGCTTGATATCGACACGGATGCCCAGCGCATCCATGTTCTTTTTCCAGACCTCGTCCATGGAGCGTGAAATCGCATCGGGCTGGCTCGCGTACTCCAGCACCAGGGGCGAGCCATCGGGCTGCTCGCGCCAGCCGTCGCCGTCGCGGTCGGTCCAACCATAGAGGTCGAGCAAGGCCTTGGCGCGGGCCAAGTCGTAGTCGCTGTTCTCGGTTTTGAGCTTGGGGTCATAGCCCCAGGTGTAGGGGGCCACCATGGTCTGCGCCGGGATGGCTTGGTCGCGCCGCACCAAGCGGATCTCTGCAGCCAGGTCAGTGGCCAGGCCAATGGCGCGGCGCAGCGCCACCCTTTCAGGGGTATAGCCGCCCACCACCGGGTCTTCCATATTGAAGTAATACAGCACCCGATCAGGCAGCAGTTGGCGCCCCAGACGAACGCCCTGTTTGGCCAAATTGGGCGCCAGCCGGCCCTGCGGCACGGCCACCGAAGAAAACTCCAAGGGCACGGCCACCAAATCAAACTGTCGATTCAAGAAGGCCAACCAGCGTGGTTGGGATTCCTCGATGATCGAAACCTCTACGCGGTCGATGATGGGCAGACGCCGGCCCTTGAGCTGCTTCAGCCAAGCTTGGCCTTCCTCATCATCGGCGTTGGGCTCAGCGTCAAAGTAGGCCTCCCGATAATCAGGGTTACGCTCCAAGACGATCAAGGAGCCCCGCCGCCAGATCACCAGCTTGAACGGACCGGTGCCCACCGGATGGGCCATGATGTTGTCGCCGTAATGCTCGACCACCTCGCGCGCGACCGCACCGTAGATATCACCGGCCGCCAGGTAATAGAGGAAGCGCGGCCGCGGGGCTGCCAGCTTGATGCGCAAGGTGTGGCTGTCCAAGGCCTGCAGGCCTTCCACCGGAGCGTCATAGTCAAACCGCTGGCTCTTGAGTGCCGCTTCGCGCAGGGCCTCCAAGCCCAGAATCCCCGCTTCCCGCAAAGTCGGGAAGTTCGGGCTCTTGGTCTTGGGGTCGTAATAGCGCTTGAAGGCGTAGACGAAGTCCTGCGCCACCACCTCGCGCCGCTGGCCTTTAAAGGCGGCGTCTTGGGCAAAAAAGACGCCGCGCTTGAGCCGAATGGTCCAGGTGCGAAAGTCCTCGGAGACTTCAGGCATGCCGTCAGCCAAACAAGGCTTGACCTTGTAGGGACGCGCCAAGTAGTCGTACTGGTAGAGGCCTTCAAAAATGTGGTCGGTGACCGTGCGTGAGTAGGTGTCTGAGACCTGCACCGGGTCAAAGCCCGTCTCGGCCACCGGAAAGGCATAGCGCAAGACTTTGGGGCCCGGCTTGGCTTGCGCCAAGGCCTCTGACAAGCCAGGGCCGACAAGGGCTGAGCCCAGGGCCAGCCCAGAAAATGTACGTCTATCCATAGCGCGTCTGCGGGTGAACCAAAGGGTCAGGACTCGACGTCCACGTAGTGCCAAAACTCTTGCCAGAACACGGGGCGGCGATAGCCCGTGACGCCTTTGTGGAAGAGGTCGGCCCGCACCGAGTGATAGCGGATCTTGTAGGGCATCCACACCGTGCCGATGCGAAAGGCTTCCACAAACAGCTTGTCGCGCTCTGGTCCATCGGGCATTTCAGAGAGCTTGGTGTAGATCGCATCCATCTCCGGCCGCTTGAAGCGGGCCAGGTTCTGCCCACCCACCTGGCTGCCGTCATAGCGCTGCAAAGAGCCCTGGCTGTCGGGAGAGGCCGATTGCCCACCCACCTGCCAGACTTGAAAGTTACCGGCTCGGGCGGCCTTCAGCAACTCGGGCCATTTGCCGGTTTTGAACTCCACCTTCAAGCCAATGGCCTTCATGTCCTTGAGCCAAATCTCTGAACGCTGACGGCCACGCTGGTCGTCCTCCATGCTCCAGTTCAAGACCAAGGGTTGGCCGTTAGGCTGCTCACGCCAGCCGTCCCCATTGCGGTCCACATAGCCGTACATCTCCAGCAGGGCCTTGGCCTTGGTGGGGTTGTACTCGCTCATGGCCGAGCGGAACTGAGGGTCGTAAGAGGTGGTCTGCGGTGCGACCGAGGCCTGGGCGATCACCGCCTGGCCATGTTGGGTCAGGCGAATCTCGCGCTCCACATCCATGCCCAGCGCAATGGCGCGGCGCAGCGCCACGCGCTCCGGCGTGTAGCCGCCCACCACCTCATCCTCCAGGTTGAACATGGTGTAGGCGTTGTCGGGCATCAAGACGCGCTGGCCCCTCACGCCCCGCTTCTGGAGGTGCGGTGCAATCTGGCCATTGGGCATAGCCTGGCTGATGAACTCCGGTGGCACCTCTTGAATGAGGTTGTGTTCTTCGTTCAAGAAGGACAGCCAGCGCGGCTGACTCTCTTGAATGATGGACAGCTCGACGCGGTCGATCATGGGCAGGCGCCGGCCTTTGAACTTGGCCAGCATGGCCTGGCCTTCCGCGTCATCGGGCGCGGGCTCGGCGTCGTAGAAGTGCTCGCGGTACTCGGGGTTGCGCTCCAGCACGATCAGGGACGCACGCCGCCATTCGGTCAGCTTGAAAGGGCCGGTGCCGACGGGGTGTTTATCGATGTCCGCGCCGTAGTGCTCGACCACCTCACGGGCCACCGCACCGAACAAGTCACTGGCGGCCAAAAACTCAATGAAGCGCGGACGCGGCTGCGCCATGCGGTATTCAATGGTGGTCTTGTCCAGCGCCCGCACGCCCGGGATGGGCGTGTCGTAGTCAAAGGCGGTCTTCTGGTCCATGGCCTTTTGGCGCAGCTCGGCCAAGCCCAGGAACTTGAAGCTGTCGATGAAACCCCAGACCGGGCTGACGTTCTTGGGGTCCGCAAAGCGCTTCATCGCATAGACCAAGTCCTCGGCCACCACCTCGCGGCGCTGCCCTTTGAAGGCCGCATCGCTGGGGAAGTAGATGCCCGAGCGCAGCTTGACGCGCCAGACCCGATAGCCCTCGTCATGCTCCGGCATGCCCGCGGCCAGCAAGGGCTTGAACTTCACCGGCCGCGCGAGGTGGTCGTAGGTGTAGAGCGATTCAAAAATATGGGCGGTGATGGTGCGCGAATAAATGTCCGAGGCCTTGACCGGGTCTAGGGTGGACTCCGGGGCCCTGAAGGCATAGCGCAAGACCTTCTTCTTGGCTGCGGCAGCAGGCTGCGCCCACAGCGGGCCGGTGACAGCCGAGCCCAGGGCTAAGCCCGAAAACGTACGGCGGTCCATCTCACTTCCCCAGCGCTTGGCGGCGCTTTTCCAGGTCAATGTCTATCCACTTCCAGCTCTCGCGCAAGAAGACGTTACGGTGGTAGCCAATGACCCAGGGCTGAGAGAGGTCCGAAAAGATGCGATGGACGTGCAGCTTGTAGGGCGCATAGGCCACCATCAGGCGTTGGGCCTGGGTCATGGCGGCCATGCGCTCGGGACCGTTGGGCAAGGTCTTTTGCAGCGCATAGAGGCGGTTGAACTCGGGCAGGTCAAAGCGCGACTTATTGGCCTGACCCTTACTCTTGCCATCGCCCAACGCCAAGAAGGTATCGCCATCGGGCACGCCCGCGCTCCAGCCCACGCCCCACATCTGCAGCTTGCCCGCATTGGCGGCCTTCAGGTTCTCCGGCCATTTGGCGGGGGTGAAGCGGGTCTTGATGCCCAGCCGGTTCATGTTCTTCTTCCACAGCTCGGCCAATTGGCGCGAGAGCTGATCGGGCTGAGTCGCAATGTTCAACTCCAGCGCAGATCCATCCGGAAGATCACGCCATCCGTCACCGTTCTTGTCGACATAGCCGGCCATCTCCAGCAAGGCTTTGGCGCGTGCTGGGTCATAGTCACTCATCTCCGACTTGAAATCCTTCTGGAAGCCCCAGGTGCCCGGTGCGATGGGGCCCTGTGAGGCCACCGCCTGGCCCTTGCGCACCAAGCGGATCTCGGTGTCCAAGTCCACGCCCAGCGAGATCGCGCGGCGCAGCGCCACTTTGTCGGGCTCGTAGCCGCCCACCACCGGGTCTTCCATATTGAAGTAGGTGACGGCGACATCGGCGCGCGGGTAGCGCACCATCTGGATGCCCTTTTTCTGCAGGTTAGGCGCCAGTTGGTTGTTGGGCAACACCATGGTGGCGAACTCGGCCGGCACCTCCTCCAGGATGTCATGCTCGCCATTCAAAAAGGCCAGCCAGCGCGGCTGGTTTTCTTCAATGATGGCAATCTCCACGCGGTCGATCAGCGGCAGGCGTTTGCCCTTGAGTTTGGCCACTGCCGCCTCGGCTTGCGCGTCGCCCGCCGGGGCTTCTTCACTGTAGAACTCTTCGCGGTAATGGGGGTTTTTGACCAGCTCGATGCGGGATGAGCGCCGCCACTGGCCCAGCATGAAGGGCCCGGTGCCCACCGGGTGCTCCATGGCTTTGAGGCCATGCGCCTCAATGACCTCGCGGGCCACAGCACCCCAGGTGGAGCCATCGGTGAACTGCTCGACCAAGCGCGGCATGGGCTCGGCTGTTTTGACCTGGAAGGTGTATTTGTCGATGACCTTCAGACCCTCGACCTCACGGTCGTAGTCGAAAGGCTTTTTGGCGGCCATCAGCTCTTTGCGCAGCTCGGAGAGGCCCAGGATCTTGAAGTTCTCCAGGATGTAGAGGTTGGTGCTCTTCCACATCGGGTCGTAGTGGCGCTTCCAGCTATAGACATAGTCCGCAGCCACCAGCTCGCGCTTCACGCCCTTGAACTCTGGGGCGGGCGCAAAGTAAATGCCAGGTTTGACCTTGAAGGTGAAGGTCTTGTAGTCGGCGCTGACCGTGGGCATCTCCGACAAGGTGTTGAGCCGATAGCGGAAGGGGCGGGCCAAGAACTCCCATTGCAGCGGCGCATCAAAAATGCTGGCGGCCACCGTGCGGGAATACAGGTCGGAGATCTGCACCGGGTCGAAGCCGGTTTCGGCGATGCGGAAGGAATAACGCAAGACCTTCTCGTCGGGGCTGCCCTTCGCAGGTGCCGCCTCGGGCCCTGCCCAGGCCCAACCACTCAAACCACAGAGGCCAACCACAACGGTGGCCGCAGACAGAAGACGCTTCACGGTAGTGCTTTCAAGTGCAAGAGATGCCGACAAGCTGCTTTGTGAGCAGCCCGTGGGCGCAGGCGTGCGCGCATGTCGTGGGCGCGCACCATGCCAAAAGTGGATGCGAAAGCGCGCAGTCTACTTGCCAGCCGGCGCCGCGCCCACCCCGCGAAACCCCAGCCACGCCAAGGCCACTCCCGTCTGAGCCCCCCTGATGTCAGGGGTCGCCCCTTTGGCCGGCCCTTAAGACGCGGGCAGACCCTGTTCTGCCCATCGTCTTCTTAGGGATTCAGGGCAAACGCCGGGGAGATTGGCACAGCAATTGCACTAGACTCGCGCCTGTTTCTCAAGCCCTGTGAGCCACAAGCTGCCAGGGCTTGCTGTTTGTTGAACTTCCGAGAACCGGAGCCTCTGGCATGGCGGCCTACCTGATACGACGCCTGTGGCAAATGATTCCCACTTTGTTGGGCGTCATCCTGCTGGTGTTTTTCCTCTTCAAGTACTTTGGCGGCGACCCTGCCGAAATCTTAGGGGGCTTGAACGCCTCCAAAGAACAGGTGGACGCCATACGCGATCAACTCGGCTTGAACAAGCCGGTGATTGAGCAGCTTTGGATCTTCATCAAGCAGATCGTCACCTTCGATTGGGGCCGCAGCTGGGCCACCAATGAAGCAGTGAGCGACATCTTTGCCAAGCGCCTGCCCGCCACGCTGACGGTGATGGTGCCCATCTTGGTGCTGGATGCGCTGCTGGCCATTCCGCTGGCCTTGGGTGTGGCCTATGTGCGCGGCTCGCTGACCGACCGCAGCATCATGATCATCTCCACGGTGGCGCTGTCCATCTCTTTCTTGGTCTACGTGATCGTGGGCCAGTATGTGTTTGCCTTCCAGTTGGGATGGTTCCCGGTGCAAGGCTGGAGTGACAGCTTCTGGACCAACCTGGCCGTCTACAGCCCACTGCCGATTTTGTTGGCCGTGATGGTGGGCCTGGCCCCGCAGACCCGGCTCTACCGCACCTTCTTCTTGGATGAGATCGGGCACGACTATGTGCGCACCGCCCGCGCCAAGGGCATGACCGAGCAAACCGTGCTGCTCAAGCACGTGCTGCGCAACGCGATGATCCCCATCCTCACCAATATCGGCACTTCGCTGCCGGGTATTTTTGTGGGCTCTTTCCTGATTGAGGTCTTCTTCTCCATCCCCGGCCTGGGCCGCGAGGTGTTGGGCGCCGTGAACCGCAGTGACTACCCCGTCATTCAAGCCGTCACGGTGTATCTGGCGGTCATCACCATGGTGGTGAACCTGCTCACCGACGTTCTCTACAAGCTGGTCGACCCACGGGTGGTGCTGAAATGAGCGCAACAACAACAGTCAACACACAAACGGGCGCGGGCGGCATCGTCGGCGCTGGTGCCTCGCAAGGGGTGTGGGGCGCCGCCTGGAAGCGCTTCAAGACCGACAAGGTCGGCCTCACCTCGCTGGTCATCGTTGCCGCGTTCTTGCTGCTGGTCATTGCGGCCATGAGTGGCTTGGTGGCCAAGCATTGGCAGCAAGAAGTGGGCGTGCCCAATGCGCCACCCACCTTCATGGGCCCGGCGGCCAAAGAGCAAGTGGCTGCCATCGCCGCGCCTACAGGCCCGAATGTGGACCTCTCCGACATCGACCCGCTGGCCCCGCGCTACAAAGAGTGGGAAGAGCGGGCCAAGCAGTTCAAGACGGTGGACACCGTCAAGGCCGAGACCCTGCCCTTTGGCGCCGACCGCCTGGGCCGCGATGTGCTGGACAAGGCCATCAAGGGCGCCGAAGTCTCCATCATGGCCGGTGTGCTGGCCGCGCTGATGGCCACCGTGATCGGCACCCTGCTGGGCGCTTTGAGCGGCTTTTTTGGCGGCAAGGTGGGCGACTTCTTGGAGTGGGTCTACAACGTCTTCACCGCCATTCCCGGCATCTTGCTGATCTTCACCTTTGCCGCGGTGCTGAACCGCGCCGATGCCATCATCCCCAAGGGCATCTGGACGATTGTGATCATCCTGGGCCTGACCACCTGGACCGGCATTTACCGCCTGGTGCGCGCCGAGTTCATGAAGCACCGCAGCCGCGACTATGTGCGCTCGGCCGAGGCGATTGGCGCCAGCAACAGCTCGCGCATGTTCCGCCACATCCTGCCCAACATCAGCCACGTGATCTTGGTTCAGTTGTCCCTGCATGTGGTCAGCGCCATCAAGGCCGAAGTCATCCTGAGCTACCTGGGCCTGGGCGTGGCGGTGGACCAGGTCTCCTGGGGCACCATGCTGGCGGAGGCCCAAAGTGAATTGATCCTGGGCCACTGGTGGCAGTTGGCTGCGGCCACCGCCTTCATGGCCGTGTTCGTGACGGCGTTCTCGCTGTTCACCGACGCCCTGCGCGATGCGCTGGACCCCAAGCTGCGCGGATTGGAGTGAGTCCCATGTTGCTGAGTATCAAAGACCTGAAGGTCACCTTCCGCATGGGCGCCGTGGGTGGCGTGATGCAACGCTCGCTGGCCGTGGGCCGCGAGGTCAATGGCCAACAAGTAGGCGTCAGCTTTGACGTGCCCGAGAACACCACGGTCGCCCTGGTGGGCGAGTCGGGCTCGGGCAAGAGCGTGACGGCCATGTCCATCCTGAACCTGCTGCCCAGCAATGCCGAGCGGCATGGCGCCATCAGCTTCCAGGGCCGGGACCTGCTGGCCGCCTCGCTGCCAGAGCTGCAGAGCATTCGCGGCAAAGAGATCGCCTGCGTCTTCCAAGACCCGATGACCTCGCTCAACCCGGTCTTTACCGTGGGCCAGCAGTTGTGCGAGCCGCTGATCAAGCACATGGGCATGAGCCCCCGCCAGGCCTGGGCCCGCGCTGAAGAGCTGCTGGCCGAGGTGGGCATGCCCGAGCCCAAGCGCCGTCTGAATGCCTATCCGCACGAGATGTCGGGCGGCCAGCAACAGCGGGTGATGATTGCGATGGCGCTGTCTTGCTCGCCCAAGCTCTTGATCGCCGACGAACCCACGACGGCGCTGGACGTGACCATTCAACGCCAGATCATGGAGTTGATGGCCAAGCTCAAAGACACCCACCACATGAGCATGCTGTTCATCAGCCATGACTTGGGCGTGGTGGGCGAGATCTCTGACCGCGTGGTGGTGATGCGCCACGGCCTGATCCGCGAGCAAGGCCCGGTCAGCCAAATCTTCCAAGCCCCGCAAGACCCCTACACCAAGGCCTTGTTGGCCTGCCGCCCCAGCCTCACCGAGAACCCGGCGCGGCTGATGGTGATCGACGACCACATCGCCGCCCAAGCCGCCGCCGAGCGCGGCGAGCAGCGGGTAGAGGCGGTGGCCAAAGCCAAAGATCCGAACGCCCCGGTGGTGATTGAAGCCACCGCGCTGACCAAGAGCTTCTGGCTCAAGAGTGGCGTGTTTGGCCGCAAGGAGTTCAAGGCCGTGGGCCGTGAAGGCCGTGGCGTGAGCTTCAAGCTGCGCAAGGGCCACACCCTGGGTGTGGTGGGCGAGTCCGGCTCGGGCAAAACCACCATGGGCTTGGCGCTGCTGCGCCTGCATGAGCCCAACGGCGGCCCCACCGGCGGGCAGGCCGTCTTCCATGGTGCTGAGGGCGCCACCGACTTGATGACCTTGAGCAAGCAAGGCTGGCTGCCCATGCGGCGGCGCATCCAGGTGGTCTTCCAAAACCCCTATGCCTCGCTCAACCCGCGCTTCACCATTGGCCAAACGCTGCTGGAGCCTATGCAGATCCACGGCATTGGCGCCAACGACGCCGAGCGCGAAGAGCGTGCCAAAGCCCTGCTGGTCAAGGTGGGGCTGGACCCCTCCGTGATGCAGAAGTACCCGCACGAGTTCTCCGGCGGCCAGCGCCAGCGCGTGGCGATTGCCCGCTGCCTGACACTCAACCCCGAGGTGCTGGTGCTGGACGAAGCTGTGAGCGCGCTCGATGTGTCGGTGCAAGCCCAGGTGCTGAACCTGCTCAAAGACCTGCAAGACGAACTCGGCTTGGCCTATATCTTCATCAGCCACGACTTGGCCGTGGTGCGCTTCATCTCTGACGAAGTGCTGGTGATGAAGGATGGCGAGGTGGTGGAACAAGCCAGCGCCGAAGAGATCCTGCACCACCCCAAGCAAGACTACACCCGCCGCCTGATCGGCGCGGTGCCCAAGGGCTGGCGCGAAGGCGCTGCCGCATAACAAGGAGTTGAGGATGGGACTGTTGACATCGTGGCGCGAAGTGACGGCCGAGCCTGGCCGCGTGGTGGCCCCTGACGAGCGCCTGCCCTGGCCGCAAACTGCTGCCATGGGCGTGCAGCATGTCATCGCCATGTTTGGCGCGACGGTGTTGGCCCCCCTCTTGATGGGCTTCAACCCCAACATCGCCATCCTGATGTCGGGCATTGGCACCCTGCTCTTCTTTGTGGTGGTGGGAGGCCGGGTGCCCAGCTATCTGGGCTCCAGCTTTGCCTTCATCGGCGTGGTGATTGCGGCCAGCGGCTATGCCGGCCAAGGGCCTAACCCCAACTTGGGCGTAGCGCTGGGCGGCATCATCGCCTGCGGCGCGGCGGTGGCCGCGATCGGCCTGCTGGTGCAAGCCATCGGAACCCGTTGGATTGAGTCGCTGATGCCGCCGGTGGTGACCGGCGCGGTGGTGGCCGTGATCGGCCTGAACCTGGCCCAAGTGCCCATCAAGAACATGGCCCCGACCGACTTTGACAAGTGGATGCAGGCCATCACCTTTTTGTGTGTGGGCCTGGTGGCCGTGCGCACCAGCGGCATGACACAGCGCTTGCTGATTTTGGTGGGCCTGATCGCCGCCAGCCTGATCTATGCGCTGCTGACCAACGGCCTGGGGCTGGGCAAACCGATTGACTTGACGACGCTGGCCAGCGCCGACTGGTTTGGCCTGCCTCAGTTTGCCGCCCCGGTGTTCGATGCCAAGGCCATGCTCTTGATCGCGCCCGTGGCCATCATTCTGGTGGCCGAAAACCTGGGCCACGTGAAGGCCGTCTCCGCCATGACCGGCCAAGACCTGGACAAGTACATGGGCCGCGCCTTTGTGGGCGATGGCCTGGCCACCATGGTCTCGGGCAGTGCCGGCGGCACGGGCGTGACCACCTATGCCGAGAACATCGGCGTGATGGCCGCCACCAAGATCTACTCCACCGCCATGTTTGTGGTGGCGGGCTTGATCGCCATCCTGCTGGGCTTCTCGCCCAAGTTCGGCGCGCTGATCCAGACCATTCCGCTGGCCGTGATGGGCGGCATCTCCATCGTGGTCTTTGGCCTGATCGCCGTGGCCGGGGCCAAGATCTGGGTCGAGAACAAGGTGGATTTTTCCGACAACCGCAACCTCATCGTCGCGGCCGTCACCCTCATCTTGGGCACCGGCGACTTCACCCTGAAGTTCGGCGACTTCGCGCTGGGTGGCATCGGCACCGCCACCTTTGGGGCGATCTTGCTGCATGCGGTGTTGAAGAAGAGCCGCTGATTTTCGCGAGGGCCCGGAGGAGGCGCTTCACTCGCCGCACAATTGCCGGGTGCCCTCCGCCGCTTCCGCCCACCCCACTTGGCGCGACGACCTGCTCGCCGCCGCCATCATCACCCTGCTGTTGATCCCGCAGAGCTTGGCCTACGCCATGCTGGCGGGGCTGCCGCCCTCGGTGGGGCTGGCGGCCAGCGTGCTCCCCGCCTTGGCTTATGCAGCCTTGGGCTCCAGCCCTGTCACGGTGATGGGGCCCGGCGGTGTGCTGTCGCTGATGTGCGCGCAGGCCCTGGGCCATGTGATGAGCGTGGCCCCCGAGGGCACCTCGGTCAGTGCTGCCGCCTTGGTCTTGGCCGCCGAGATGGGGGCACTCTTGCTGCTGGGCGCGGTGCTGCGCCTGGACACCCTGGTGGCACTGCTCTCGGTGCCCGTGCTGCATGGCTTCATGACTGGGGCGGCCTTGACCATTGTGGTGACCCAACTGCCCGTGCTGGCCGGCGCCAGCAGTGGCGGCGTCAGCCTGATGACGGTGGCCACACAGTGGTGGGGCGCCGCTCGGCCCTGGCACGCCGTCAGCATGGCCTTTGGCCTGGGCGCACTGGGCCTGCTCTTCCTGCTGCGTGAGCATGCAACGGCGTGGCTGCGACAGCACCTGGGCTGCACCACGGCCCAGGCCGGCTTGATCGTGAAAGCGGCTCCCTTGGCCGTGATGGTGGTCGCGTTGCTGATTCAGATGGGCTTGTCCAGCCCGGGTGTGGCGGTGGTGGGCACACTGCCCGCTTTGCACCTCAGCCTGGGCTGGCCCGAAGTGCCGGCCCCACTGTGGCGCGTGATGCTGCCCAGTGCGGCTTTGCTGGCCCTGATGGCCGCCGTGGAGAACCTGGCCGTGGCGGGCAGCTTGGCCGCCCGCCGCAAAGAAACCATCATCCCCCGGCGTGAGCTGGCGGGCCTGGGCGCCGCCAATTTGGTGGCGGCCTGCAGCGGCGGCATGCCCGTGGCGGGCGGCCTTTCGCGCAGCGCCGTGGCCTTTGACGCGGGCGCACGCAGCCGCTGGGTGGGCGTGATGGTGGCCTTGTTGATGGCACTGGCCGCCACCTTGCTGGCGGAGCCCCTGGCCAGTTTGCCGCGCGCGGTGCTGGCCGCCACCATCGTCATCGCCGCCTCGTCCATGCTGGACCTGGCCCCGTTTCGCCAAGCCTGGCGCTTCTCGCGCGAGGAGTTTTGGGTGATGGTGGGGGCAGCGGGTTTGACCTTGCTCGCCAGCATGGAGCTGGCCTTGTCGGTGGGCGTGGCGCTCTCGGTGGCCCTGCTCTTGCAGCGCACCACCGACCCGCATGTCGCCCGCATCGGCCGCGTGCCCGGCACCGAGCACTACCGCAATATTGAGCGCCACGAGGTCGACGAAACCCCCGGCGTGGTGGCGCTGCGCATTGACGAGAGCCTGCTGTTCACCAACGCGCGCGGCCTGACTGAGCTGGTGATGGCCCATGTCGATGAGCACACCCGCCGCGTGGTGCTGCAAATGAGCCCGGTCAACACCATCGACTTCAGCGGCCTGACCGCCCTGGCCGCCCTGGACACCGCCCTGCACGACCGCGGCGCCCGCCTCGACCTGGCCGAGGTCAAAGGCCCGGTGATGGACCGCTTGGCCGCCGTGGGCTGGAGCCAGCAGGCGCATGGAAAAATCTATCTGAGTTTGCATCAGGCGGTAGATATAAGAATCAACGACGAGGAGTGAGGACGATGACAAACGCAGAACAACCTGCACCGGAGGCACCCGGTTTTGCGGGCTTTTGGCGGCGCTTGGCCGCCTGGGTGTTGGATTTTTTAGCGCTGGGCCTGGTGGGCTGGGTGCTCGGGCTGCTCATCGCCAATGCGCTGACCGCCATGGGGCCGTGGGGGCGCGTCTTTGGCTTCCTGGTGGCCTGCCAGTACTTTGCTTTCTTCGACAGCCATTGGGGCCAGGGCCAAAGCCTGGGCAAGCGCATCATGGGCATCCGTGTGCTGAGCAGCTCGGGCCAGTTGCTCACGCCCTGGCAGGCGGGCTTGCGCTTTGTGCCCGTCGGGCTGCCTTGGTTCTTGAATGGCGCCGCCTTTCCGCCCAGTCTGCTGAGCTCCTGGCTCATCTATCCCTTGACCGCCTTGATGCTGGGCCTCGCCCTGAGCCAGCTCTATCTGGCGGTCTTTAACCGTCCCAGCCGGCAGTTGGTGCACGATGTATGGCTGTCCACCGTGGTGGTGCCTGCAGTTCAACGAGAAGCACCGCGCAGCCAGCCCCTGACGAAGCTTTCGCTCTCGATGTGCGCCTTGCTCTGTGTGGCCTCAGGCCTCGCGCCCTGGGGCATTCAGCGGTGGGCGAGCCTGCAAGGTGCAGACCTGGCAGCGATTCAGCCCGTGCAAGAAGCCGTGATGGCACAGCCCGGCGTGACGCACGCCCAGGTGGGCATTGGCGAGGGCTTCACGCAAAGCAGCCAGACGGAGCGGCGCCAGTGGCGCTACCTGTCGGTGAAGGCGGCCTCCCGCACACCCGATGTCGGCACGCCGGCCCGCCTGCAAGCCATTGCGCAAGCCGCCTTGCAAGCCTTCCCGGAAGGTCAACAAAAGGATGTGCTGAATGTGCGGCTCTGCCATGGCTACGACATCGGCATCGCGACGAGCGAGCACTGCGAGCAGCGCAATGCCTCGCCTGCGGAGTGGCTGGCCGGGTCTTGAGTTGGCGGCGCCATCAGGCCTCACGCTGAGGTGGCGCTGGCCCGCATCCTCAAGAACAGGTTAACGCCCTCGGGCTCGGCCTCGACGTGGCTGTTGGTGACACCGGCTTGCGCGGCCAGGGCGCGGAGCTGCTCTGGGCTGCGGTGAATCAGCAGCCAGTCGCCCCAGGCTTGGTAGGCCATGCTAGGGTTGTCGGCGCTGAAGTTGCCCACCACGACTTCACCATCGGGCTGGGCCAGGCTGATGAACTTGCGCATCAGGCGCACAAAGAGCGGGTCTGAGAAGTAGTCCAAAAGGCCGGCGCTCCACACCAAGTCAAAGCGCTCAGGCAACACGAGGCGCAAGGCATTGCCACGGACAAAGCGCACTTGGTCGGGCCAAGCGTCGCACAGCCGCCGGGCATGGGCGATGGCCTGCTCATCGAGGTCCACGCAGGTGATGTGCACGTCGAGCTCGGGGCATTCAGCCAGCAGCTCGGCCACATCGCGGCATGGGCCGCTGGCCACATTCAGCACCTTCAAGGGGCGGCCCCCTTTCGCCTGGGCGGCGGACTGGACCAAGGCCTTGAAGTAAGCCTTGCGGTTGCGCACCGCCTTGGCCGCAGCTTGGGTGTGGAAAAAATCGTCCCAGGCACGCAAGTGGGGGTTGGGGCTGCACGCCTGCTGGTAGATGTCGTCGATGAGCTGAAAGTCCCCGGCATAGCCATAGGGCTTGAGCCAACTGCGGCCTTGCAGCGTGCCCAGGCCCATGGCCGCGCCCACGGAATGACGCAGGGCGTGCAGGGTCTCCGCGCTCAAGTCACCCGCGAGGTGGGCCTCGTGCACTTGCTGCATCAGGTTCTCCAGCATCGGGTATTGCTCGGGGGTGGGCCCGCCGGCCTGGGCCAGCGCCGCCAAGGTCTGCTGCCAGCGCAGGGCTGGCGCGTCAGCGGTCAACGCATGGGGCTGGTCGATATCGGCCAATAACTCTAGGGCTTCGAGAGGGGGCATCGGGCACTCCGTGGGGCAGTAGCGAGGGCCCCACCAGCAGCGGGAATCGCCAGGGGGCTTCGAGGCCGAAACCATAGGTTTTGGCGTGTTTTCACGCACCCTCAAGCTTGATGAGCACGGCACCTCCGTCAAAGGCTATGGATGCCATAGAGCTATTGAATTGGCAAATTCAATAGCCAAAAGACAAAATCCCTCCATCGTTCAGACACCGGAGAGACTCATGCCCCAACGCCTCTACACCCGCCCCCCAGTCGCCCTGCGCCTGCGCCGCGCTGTGGGGCTGGCCATCACCGGTGCAGGCAGCTTGATGTGGCTGGGGCCACTGGTCGTGGGTGTGGCAGCGCCCTGACCCCGGCCGTTCAAACTGTCCGTCATTCTTTCAACTCAAGGAGCACACCATGGCCAAGTCCAAATCCAAGCACCCCGCCCAAGCCACGGGCATCGCCCCGCAAATTGGCATCAGTGAGAAAGACCGCGCCGCCATTGCGCAGGGTTTGTCGCACCTGCTGGCGGACACCTACACGCTCTACCTGACCACGCACAACTTCCACTGGAACGTGACGGGGCCGATGTTCAACACCCTGCACACCATGTTCATGGCGCAGTACACCGAGCTGTGGAATGCGGTGGACCCGATTGCCGAGCGCATCCGCTCGCTGGGCCACCGCGCGCCGGGCAGCTATGCCGAGTTCGCCGCGCTCAGCTCGGTGCCCGACGCACCGGCCGCCGCCCCCAAGGCCCTGGCCATGGTGCGCACGCTGATGGAGGGCCATGAAGCCGTGGCCCGCACGGCGCGCGGCCTCTATGCCCTGGTGGACGAGGCCAGCGACGAGCCCACCGCCGACCTGCTGACGCAACGCCTGGCGGTGCATGAGCAAACCGCCTGGATGCTGCGCTCGCTGCTGGAAGACTGATCAATGCGCCCGGCGGCGCCACGCCCGCCGCAGGGCCAAGCCCAGCATCACCAGGCCGGTCAGCACCAGGCCCAAGGCCAGCAGCGAGGCGCCCTTGATCAGCGGGTGGTTGAAGTCCTCACCTTCGCTGTAGTCCATCACATGCAGGCGCCAGAAGAAGTCGTAGAGCACCCAGGCGTCGCTGCGCGCGGTGATGAACTCGCCTTGGGCGCCGCTGAAGTAAAGCCGGGTCTGCAGCCCATCATCAAAGCGCGCCACCCACACATCGCGCTTTGCGCCCAGCTCACGCACCATCAGCCATTGTGTGGGCACCTGCGCCAGCCTCTCCACGGCCTGCAGCCTGCCGTGGCCTTTGTAGAGGCTGGTCGCAAAGCGGCCGATGTCGTCTGCGGTGGGTGCAGGCAGCGGGCCACCGCTGGCCAACAGCCACTGCTCACCCTGCGCCGTGCGCAGCTTGAAGGCCGGGCCGCTGGCGGTGGCCACGGCCGAGAGGCCTTGCACCGGCTGGCCCGCCAGCGGGCTGCGCGCCAAAGCCTGCGCCCAATCGGCGGGCAGGCTCAGGCTGGGCTTGCGGACGGCCTCTGCACTCTTGACCCAGGCCTGAAACGGCAACCACGCAAACAAGGCGCCGCCCAAGACCCAGGCCAGCACCTGCAGGGCCACCACATAACCGAGCCAGCGATGCCAGCGGAAGAAACGCGCCGACAGGCTGGGGCTTGCACGCACCGCGTCAGTCACGGCGGGGCTCGGGTTCCACCAAGGCGGCCATGGCCGTATCCAGCGGCCAGGCGCGCGCGCGCAGGCCTTGGGCCACGCCCTCGCGGTCGGCGCGCGGGCGGTTTTGGCTGGCTTTGCGCTTGCCCACCCAGCGGGTGACCGGGATTTCGATGCCCACAATCGCGTCGAGCATCAGCTCGATGTAGTCGGCCGGTGCATCGCTGAGCTGCCAGGGCTGCGCTTGGTGCGCCTCATGGCGAGCCGTTAAGGCCGCCACCAAGGCGCGCAGGCGCTCGCGGTCTTCAAACATGCGGGCCACGCCATGGGCATGCACGACCTCGTAGTTCCAGGTCGGCACGGCCTTGCCGTGGGCTTGCTTGCTGGGGTACCAGTTGGGGCTGATGTAGGCCTCGCTGCCTTGAAACACCGCCACGCCAATGGCCTCGCCCACCACCTGCCAGACCGGGTTGGCCCGCGCCACATGGCCCACCAGGGTGCCGTGCTCGCCGCGCTCCATGTCGAGCAACCAAGGGATGTGGTTGACCAGCAGCTCACCGTCATGCGGCATCACCCAGGTGGCCAGCGGGTGGGCTTGGGCCAGGGCTTGGCAGGCGGCCAAGTCGGCCACTTCAAAGTGTTTGGGCAGATAGGTCATCACAGGCCTCGTGCGATCAGGTCTTTCATGATCTCATTGGTGCCGCCATAAATGCGCTGCACCCGGGCGTCTGCCCACATGCGGGCAATCGGGTACTCGGTCATATAGCCATAGCCGCCAAAGAGCTGCAGGCATTCGTCCATGACGTGGCATTGCTGGTCCGTCGTCCAGCACTTGGCCATGTAGGCGGCCTCGTGGTCCAGCGTGCCGTCCACCAGGCGCTGGATGCAGTCATTCACAAAGCTGCGGCCAATATGGGCCGTGGTGGCCACCTCGGCCAGCTTGAAGCGGGTGTTCTGAAAGTCGAACACCGTCTGGCCAAAAGCCTGGCGCTCGCGGGTGTAGGCCACGCTCAGCGCCAGCGCCTGCTCGATGGCGGCCACCGCAGGCACCGCAATCAACATGCGCTCGTAAGGCAGTTGGCTCATCAGTTGTCCAAAGCCTTGGCCCTCTACGTCGCCCAGCAAATGATGGGCGGGCACACGCACGCCATCAAAAAACAGCTCGGCCGTGTCCGCCGCATGCTGGCCCAGCTTTTCTAAGCGGCGGCCCACCTTGAAGCCTGGCAAGCCCTTCGTTTCCAACACCACCAAAGACACACCCTTGGCCCCCTCGCCGCCGGTGCGGCAGGCCAGCACCAGCAAGCTGCAGTTGGCCCCGCCGGTGATGAAGGTCTTGGCGCCGTCGATCACATAGTCCTCACCGTCGCGCCGCGCACGGGTGCGCAAGGCCTTGAGGTCAGAGCCGCAGCCGGGCTCGGTCATGGCGATGGCAGCCAGCCATTCACCGCTGCAGAGCTTGGGCAGCCAACGCTGCTTTTGCGCCTCGCTGCCATAGGCCAAGATGTAATGCGCCGCGATGCTGTGCACGGCCGAGATGGCCGGCACCTCGGCGCGGGCCAGCTCGTCTTGCACCACCAACTGCCAGGCCAGGCTCACGCCGCTGCCGCCATAGGCCTCGGGCATCTCGGGCAGCAAAAAGCCCAAAGCGCCCAAGCCTTGCCAGACCGCCGGCGGGATGTCGCCCGCGCGGCGCCAACCATCCAGGTGCGGGGCCATCTCGGCCTCGATATAGCGCCGCACTTGGTCGCGAAAGCTGGACACATCGGCGTCCATCCAAGGGTGTTGAAGCAGGCGAGGTGGGGGCATGGATGGGGCTGGCTCAAGTGGGGTGTCTTGCGGACTGTAGCGCGGAGTAGTGGCGCCACGCCGGCAGGCCCCAAGGAACACTCCAGGGCCAGCAGCGTCACCGGCTTCTCGGACTGCTGGCTTGCGCTTGGCTCAAACTGAGGGTTACTGGCTATTCAGTTCACCTTTCAAAGCGTGCCTACAGTGACTGCCTGGGGCTATAGTGCTGCCAAGCACTGCGCCAGAATGCCGATTTGTTAATGCTTTGTGTTTACCCCGTTCAACGCGCAATTCATCAGCATCGACACGTACTTAGTGGCTGGTCACCCAGCCTGTTGCTGGTGACAGGGTTTTTTCGGGCGAAAGGCATCTGTCGCCACACAAAAAAGTTAGCCTCCTACAGCACCTCCACCGCTGCATGAAGACATACAAGCATTACCACGGCACGCCAAATCAAGTAATGTCGCAAGAAGAGGCGTCAATTTTGTTGTGCGTGGAGCGTGCGCTGGCATCGTCTAGCAACTCCCAAACAATCGGCAAGAACGGTGAACAACCGTTCATAGAATTCTTGCAGCGCTATTTACCCAATACTCTTCGCGCAACTTCTGGCCACTTTGTTACGCCAAGCGGGGATATTTCTCCACAACTTGATGCCATCGTTTTCGACTCGCGGTATCCACTTCTCTCCGAGAACATAGATGGTTCAGCACTACTGATGTTGAATTCAGTTGTTCACATCTATGAACTCAAGACCAACCTAACAACCAAAGACATACGAAAGAGCGTTGCGAACTCGCAGAAAGTCGCTGCTCTCACGCAGCAGATCAAGGACTTCGATACGCCGGATGGGTGGGGAGCACCTCGACAAACGCTGTTGGGCTATCGCACGGAGCAAAGACTGGAGACTCTCGAGGCTGCATTCTTTAATGCGTCAACGCCAGAAAAAGCCCAGATGGACTGCATCATCCTGCGCTGCAATCCAAGGGACGCAGAAGCGATGGGCGGAGTTGGTGGAACACTTCACTTGGAGCCACCATTCCCGGAAGAAAGTGGCCGCGGACCGCGTCTTGATGGGTACTTCCCTATGTTCATTCCGAGTCACACGCCGCTCTCTGATCTCTACTACACGCTTGTTCAAGACGCCTATTACACCTTGGGCGAGCGAAACTACTCGTTCCACGACATTGGCGCGCATTTCAACGACTACATGAGTTGGGCAACAGCATGAGCAAGGCCCTATCAATTGTCACCAGGCTAACTGTCGGTTCAACGCGGACGCCAACACTGGCCATGCCTTCGGCATTTTCGTGGCCAGTGTTGGTGCCCCCCGCCTTCGGCTCCGGTTACCCTGGGCTTTAGAGGTCACCAATGTCCGAACGGAAGTTGCTTCGAGAGAACATCGCAGACGCTTGGACTAGAACCCTTTCCGAGAGCTATCCGCAGAAGCTGATTAACTCGGAACGTGGTCTTCAAGTCCATTTTTGCCACAGGCTTCTTGAGGTGTTTGGCGACCTTGATCGTCGGCTTTTCATCGAGCCAACCTTCACAGCATCCGATGGCACGACTCGCATACCAGACATCGTGATCTGTAACAGTCAACGGATCATTGGTGTTGTCGAGCTCAAGTACATGCCACGCGCGGCTCCCGACTACGAGAAGGACCTGCGAACGCTTGAGTGGTTCTGCTCCGCACCACCGCCAATCACCCTCTCCAACGAGCGCTATCGCGGAATAGATGAAAAGAAAGTCAAAGCCTATGAGTTGGCTGGTGACGCGATCTTGTGCTGGGCGGGTGTCTATGCTGAGCCAAGGGCGGACGTTGAGTATCACGGCCGAGCGCTGGGATCTCGGCTCCTTTGCCTTCATGCAGTCACGAAGCCACTACTTCGGCCTGAGATTTACCTAGGCCCGTCCCCTGCCAGTGCCCTCTAAGCTAATCCATCGAGAGGATGTCCAGTCGGCTGCGCCGTCCTGTAACCACTCATTCCAAACGTTTTATTTGCTAACCCGTGCATCCCTACCGCACCGCTGAATGGGCCGCCTTTCGCGCCGAGGTCGTCCGGCTGGACGGAGGCGCGTGCCTTATTTGCGGTCGCAGCAAGTGCGATGGCGCGATCCTACAGGTTCACCATAGGTAGTACCTTCCGGGGCACAATCCTTGGGAGTATCCATTTGATATCTGCGAGACCATCTGTTCAGGATGCCACGCAGCGCTCCACGGCTTCATCCCGCCAAAGTTCGGATGGGAGCCGTCGGTTGGGATGACCTCGATGAACTCACCGGAACCTGCGAGTGCTGCGGAACTCCCATTCGCTACGTATTCATGGTTCAGCACCCAAAGCGGCGCCCGATGGAGGTCGGAGAGATTTGCTGCGATCACCTGACATCAATTCGGGTCGCAAGCGGCTTCATGGAATCCAAGCGACGGTACGCAGACCGACTGAAGCGCTTCGTAAGCTCACCGCGCTAGAGCATGGGGCCGGGCAACGTGCACCACATTCGCCAGAAGAAAATCCATCTTGAGGTTGTGCCGAAAGATGGCGCCTACCTGCTGAGAGTCGACTGGCAGCCCGGGAAGCAAAGGTTCATGTCAGTCAATGAAGCCAAGGCCAAAGCGTTCGAGATCATCGAGTCTGGTGAAGCCGACAAATATCTTGCAAATCTTGCAGCGCGCCGCGCCAAGAGGCAGATCTAATTCCTCTGACAGGACTTCCCGTTTTGTCAACGGTTGGTATCTTTTCAATAGCAGCATTCAGAACGTTCAAGATGAGCCAATGACTGGGCTCCATTTGCTCAGCGCGACAGTGCTGTCGCAGAAAGTTCATTGAGCCGTTCGACTCTTTGTGCCGCAAGGCCCAAACCGCCTGCAACCACATATGCCCCAAAGGGTACTCACGCTATGGATGGCCTGCTGAGACAAGCCACCTTTCAGCGAAGAAACCAACTTATCTTTGGAGTTGATATGAGGAAGACATTTCACGCCTTGAGTGCGCTGGCTCTCACCACGGTGACCTTGGCTGCGCAAGCGACCCCACCGGAGCAATGGGAGATCATCGAAGGCCATGGCTTGACGGATAACGCGGTGTATTTGGGTCAACCACGCAAGCAATTGATCCAGCGGTCCAAGTCCTGCAAGAAGCCCGCTACGGAGTGCACCTTCCGGATTGAACCGAGCGCGCAGGACATCACCGTGTTTTTCAATGCCAAGAGCAAGGTTGAGCGCATCCGGTTCCGCGCCGCTGCGGTGGCGGTGCAAAACTGCCAGTCTGTGCCTTTGCCCTTCACCTGGCCCACCTCCAAAGGGGCTGACTTCACGTGGGGGGTACCTGGGGTGGCCGACTTGTATCCGGGCAGCACATGGCAGTGCAGCTTTGGCTATTGCACGACAGAGGCGCAAACACACGGTTTGCGCTTTGAGATGCGGCATACCAATGACGAATGTGACCTGTTCTACGACGGAACGTTCGAGGTCATCCCCAAACAACCATGAGCGCCTTGGGGCTCAACGCGCTGAAGGGCGACGGTGCGTGTGACTGCTGCTGCATGAGCGGCGCAGTAGCACACCACAGCGCCCACTCACCACTCACTTTTTGACGGAGTCGATATGAACAAGCTTTTTTCCGTTCTCGGTTTTGCGGCACTCGCTTTGGGGGGCGCCTCTGCACAAGCCACCCCACCCGAGCAATGGGTGATCATCGAAGGCCACGGTCTGACGGACAACGCGGTGTATTTGGGTCAACCACGCAAGCAATTGATCCAGCGGTCCAAGTCCTGCAAGAAGCCCGCTACGGAGTGCACATTCCGGATTGAACCGAGCGCGCAGGACATCACCGTGTTCTTCAATGCGAAGAACAAAGTGAACCGGATCCGCTTCGCGGCGCAGAGTACCCAAACTTGCCAGAATGAGCCCATCCCCTTCACCTGGCCCACCAGCAAGGGCGTGCATTTCTACGACCGGTTCTTCAATGTCCAAGCCGCTTACCCAGGCAGCACGGTTCAATGCGGCGGTGGCGTTTGCCTGGTGGATGCCCCCAAAGACGGCCTGCGCTTTGAAGACCGCCATGTGTTCGAGGACTGCTTCACCTTCTACAACGGCACGATGGAAGTCATTCCCAAGCAGCCTTGAGCCCAGCACCGTCTCCTGAACGACAGCCCACCCCCATCGGTGGTGGTAGGCTGAAGGCACAGGAGACACGCGATGACCATTGCTTCAACACAGGCTGCTGCGGCAGCAGCGCGCCCGGTGCTGGTGGCCGGGGTGGGCATGATCCCTTTTGCCAAGCCCGGCGCCCACCGCCCCTACCCGGAGATGGCCGCTGCCGCCGTCCAGGCCTGCCTGGCCGATGCAGGCTTAGGTTATGAGTTGATCCAACAGGCCTATGTGGGCTATGTCTATGGCGACTCCACCGCTGGGCAGCGCGCGCTCTATGAAGTGGGCCTGACGGGCCTGCCCATCATCAACGTCAACAACAACTGCTCCACCGGCTCGACCGCGCTCTACCTGGCGCGCCAAGCGGTGCAGAGCGGTGCGGTGGACTGTGCCCTGGCGCTGGGCTTTGAGCACATGACGCCCGGCGCCCTGGGCGCGCAGTTCACCGACCGGCCCAGCCCCTTTGAGTGGTTTGACCGCGAGACCGACACCCTGGTGGGCCATGCCGAGATCCCGCTGGCCCTGCGCTATTTTGGTGGTGCGGGCCTGGCCCATATGCAGCAGTGGGGCACGCCGCTGACCACCTTTGCCAAGATCCGCGCCAAGGCCAGCCGCCACGCCGCCAACAACCCGCTGGCCTTGTTCCAAAAGGTGGTGACGACCGAAGAGGTGATGGCCGCGCCCATGCTCTGGCCCGGGGTGATGACCCGGCTGATGGCCTGCCCGCCCACCTGCGGCGCGGCTGCAGCCTTGGTGTGTTCCGAGGCTTTTGCACACAAGCATGGCCTGCGCCGCGATGTGCGCATCCGCGCCCAAGCGATGGCCACCGACACCCCCGCCACCTTTGAGAGCCGCGACATGCGCGAGGTGGTGGGCTTCAGCATGGCCCGCAGCGCCGCCCAGCAGGTCTATGAGGCGGCAGGCGTAGGCCCCGAAGATGTGCAGGTGGTGGAGTTGCACGACTGCTTTGCCCAAAACGAACTGCTGACTTACGAGGCCCTGGGCCTGTGCCCGGTGGGCGGGGCCGAGAAGTTTGTGGACGACGGCGACAACACTTATGGTGGCCGTTATGTCACCAACCCGTCGGGCGGCCTGCTCTCTAAAGGCCACCCGCTGGGCGCCACGGGGCTGGCGCAATGCACCGAGCTGGTCCAGCAATTGCGCGGCCAGGCCGGCGCGCGGCAGGTGGACGGTGCGCGCTTGGCGCTGCAGCACAACCTGGGGCTGGGGGGTGCTTGCGTGGTGACGCTGTACGAGCGAGCAGCGTGAGGCGCTCAGGGCGCCCGGCCCGTCTCCCGCGCCAAGCAGGCGCGATAGCGGGCTTCGCAGCGCTCGGCAAACCAGGCCGTGGTCAGCTTGCGGCTGATCTTGGGGCTGTTGAGCTGAATGTCGGGCAGGCGCTCGCGCTCTGGCGAAAGCCCTTTGCGCTGGGCCAGTTCATACAGCCGGAGATAAGTGGGCGTCTGCTCAAACTCAAAGCGCTTTTCTTGCATCAGGTCTTGCGCCACCTGCCGCGCACCCAGGCCCAGGAACTGCAAGGCCTCTAAGGCGCGCCAGGCCTCGCTGGGCTGGCTCTGGGGCGGCTGGGCCACCTCGCCGCTGTAGCGCAGCAGGTCGCCATCAGGCACCAGGCTGCGGCCGGTCAGCTGGGCCAGCAGGCTTTGCACAGCGGCGTTGCGGCTGCTGTAGCGGCCGGCGTTGTAGTCGGCAAAGCGGTAGAGCATGCGGTTGTAGGACACCGGATAGTCCAGCAGCATGGCCGCCCCAAAGTACACGCCGCCACGACGCTTGAACACCTCCTCGCGGGCCGTGCCCGCAGGCTGCCAGGGGTAGGCGCGCTGGCGCATCTGCTCGGCCGCAAAGCTGATGCTGACTTGGGTGGAGCCGCCGGTGCGCACAGGGTTCTGGCCCTCAAAGAGGCGGCCACCAAACGGGATCTCGCTGGCCATGTCTTCAAACAGCAGCGACAGCTCTTGCTCGGTTTTGAGGCGCTGCAAGCGCTGGCGGTAGGTCTGGCCGGTGCGCGAGGTTTTGTCCAAGGCCAGGTCAAACACCAGCTTGGGCACACCCAGGCGCTCGCGCTTTTTCTCCAGCTCTTGCTGCGCGATCCGGCTGAGGTTGGCCACGGGCGGGTCGGCCTGCCAGGTGGACTCTTGCTCGATCACCGCCGCCAGCGCGCACACCTTGTGCGCCTGCGCGGGAATGGCCAAGGCGGCAAAGCTCACCGCAATGTCCTCGGCCCAGCCTTTGCGGTCGGCCAGGGTGGGCGGCAAGAGGCGCAGCGCCACAGTGCGCACTTCGGCGGCTGTGACGGCCGGGGCCGGCGGGGGCTCTGGCGGCTTGACGGGTGGCGCAGGGGGCTGGGGCGGCGGGCTGGGCTGGGGCACAGGTGCTGGCCGCGGCGCCGGGGTGGGCGCAGGCCCCTCCACACCAGGGCGAGGCAGCGGCGGCGGCACGGGCGAGGGCAGCGGGGCAGGCGTGGTGCAAGCAGCCAGCGCCAGCACGGCCGCTGCGCTGAGCCCAAGGCGACAGACAGGCGACTTCATGGCTGGCAGTGTAGGGCCCGGCTTCGCTGCGCTAGCATGGGTCAGCCTTGGCGACGCTTCACCACGCCCTCACCCACTGCGCCCATCTCATGCCTCAAGCCCTGCCCCTCCAGCACCTGCACCTCATCGAGTTCGAAGGCCTCGGCCCCGGCCCCCTGGCCGCCCGCATGCTGCAAGGCATGGGCGCGCGCATCACCCGCATTGCGCGGCCCAGCACCGGCGCGGTGGCGGCGCAACTGGGCATGGGCAATGACCTGCTGGACGCAGGCAAAACCACCGTGCGGCTGGACTTGAAAAACCCCGACCACCGCGCCCAAGCCCTGGCCCTGGTGGCCCAGGCCGATGGCCTGATTGAAGGCCTGCGGCCCGGCGTGATGGAGCGCCTGGGGCTAGGCCCCGCCGACTGCGCCGCCGTGAACCCCAAGCTGGTCTATGGCCGCATGACGGGCTGGGGCCAGAGCGGCCCGCTGGCCCACACCGCCGGCCACGACATCAACTATGTGGCGCTGAGCGGCATGATGGCCCTGGGCCTGCCCGCCGGGCAGACGCCGCAGGTGCCGCCCACCTTGGTGGGCGACGCCACCGGCGCGCTGGGCCTGGCCTTTGGCATGGTCTGCGCGCTGCTGGACGCCCAACGCAGCGGCCAAGGCCGGGTGGTCGATGCCGCCATCGTGGACATCGTGGCCATGCTGGGCAATATCGGCCAGTGGATTGCCGCCAGCGGCCAACTGGGTGGCCCAGGCCCCAGCCCCTTTCATGACTCGCCCTTTTACGACACCTATGCCTGCGCCGATGGCGGCTTCTTCACCGTCGGGGCGCTGGAGCCGCAGTTCTATGCCGAGTTGCTGACCCGCTTAGGGCTCAGCGATGTGTCACCCCAGACCCAATACGACACCGCCCAATGGCCCGCGCTGAAAGCCCGCCTGACCGCCCTGTTTGCCAGCCAGCCCCGCGCGCATTGGGAAGAACTGCTGGCCGGCACCGACGCCTGCGCCGCGCCCGTGCTGAGCTTGGATGAAGCCGCCCAGCACCCGCACCTGCAAGCGCGCGGGGTGTATGAGCGCACAGAGAGCGGCGCGTGGTTTGCCGCCACGGCGCCCAAGTTCCTGCCCCTGGGCTAGAACCTGTCCGCAAGTGGCCGTGGTCGGCTGGCTGGTGCTTTGGGCGTCGGGCGGCGTTGCAAATCCTCACCATGCCGCAGGGCATGGCTGCGGTATTGCGCCTTGCCCGCCATCCCAAATCACTCAGCCATCCTCCACTCGTCCATGTGCGGACAGGTTCTGGCACTGGTTTTTGCTAGGCCCGTGCGGCCCCAGATATGGCAACCTGAAGCCAGTGCGACGCACAGCGCCGTCCGCCACTTTTTTGAGCCCAAGGAGCCCCGATGAACGGTTTGATGATGCAGCAGCAATTGCTGATCTCCAGTTTGCTGACCCATGCCGAGCGCCACCATGGCGAGCAGGAAATCGTCTCGCGCCGGGTGGAGGGCGATGTTCACCGCTACCACTTCCGGGACATGGCCGAGCGCTCGCGCCGAGTGGCCAATGCTCTGGGGGCCTTGGGCGTGCAGCATGGCGAGCGGGTGGCCACGCTGGCCTGGAATGGCTACCGCCACATGGAGCTGTATTACGGCGTCTCGGGCTCGGGCGCGGTGCTGCACACGCTCAACCCCCGCCTGCACCCCGACCAAGTCGTGTGGATTGCCGACCATGCCGAAGACCAGGTGCTGTGCTTTGACCTGACCTTCCTGCCCTTGGTCGAGGCCGTGGCCGGGCGTGTCAAGACCATCAAGCATTTTGTGGCGCTGTGTGGGCGCGAGCACTTCCCGGCCACGAGCAAGATCCCTGGTCTGCTGTGCTATGAAGACCTGCTGGCCCAGGCCTCGCCCGACTATGCCTGGCCCAGCTTTGACGAGAACACTGCGGCCACGCTGTGCTACACCTCGGGCACCACCGGCAACCCCAAGGGCGCGCTCTACAGCCACCGCTCCACTCTGCTGCACACCCTGGCCGGTGCCGCGCCTGATGCGCTGAACTGCGGCGCGCGCGATGTCATCTTGCCCGTGGTGCCGATGTTCCACGTCAACGCCTGGGGCATTCCGTACATCGCCTGCATGGTGGGCGCCAAGCTGGTGTTCCCCGGGCCGCACCTTGACGGTGCCTCGCTGCACGGGCTGATGGAGAGCGAGAAGGTCAGCATGTCGGCCGGCGTGCCCACGGTGTGGCAAGGCCTGCTGGGCTTTATGGAGGCGCAGGGCCTGCGCTTCTCCAGCATGAACCGCACGGTGATTGGCGGCTCGGCCTGCCCACCGGCCATGATGAAAACCTTTGAAGAGAAGTACAAGGTGCATGTGCTGCACGCCTGGGGCATGACGGAGATGAGCCCGCTGGGCACCGTCTGCGCGCTCAAGCCGGTGCACGATGCCCTGCCCTTTGAGGGCAAGCTGGCGGTGCAGGCCAAGCAGGGCCGCGCCGTCTATGGCGTGGACATGAAGGTGGTAGGCGAAGACGGGCAAGAGCTGCCGCGCGATGGCAAAGCCAGCGGCGAGCTGCTGGTGCGGGGCCCTTGGATCATCAGCCAGTACTTCAAGGGCGAAGGCGGCAACCCGCTGCGCGATGGCTGGTTCCCCACCGGGGACGTGGCCACCATCGACGCCGAAGGCTTTATGCAGATCACCGACCGCAGCAAGGACGTGATCAAGTCCGGCGGCGAGTGGATCGGCTCCATCGACCTGGAAAACATCGCCATGGCCCACCCCGCCGTGGCCATGGCCGCCTGCATCGCTGCCAAGCACCCCAAGTGGGACGAGCGCCCGCTGCTGGTGGTGGTGAAGAAGCCCGGGCAAGAGGTCAGCCGCGAGGACTTGCTGGCCTTTTACGAGGGCAAGATCGCCAAGTGGTGGACACCCGACGACGTGGTGTTTGTCGACGCCATCCCGTTGGGGGCGACGGGCAAGATGCAGAAGATCAAGCTGCGGGAGCAGTACGCGGACCACTTGCTCAAGGCCACGCCTTGACACCATGAAAAAGGGCCGGTGCGCCTGCGCGCACCGGCCCTGTCCTCGTCACGTCGCTGCGGGATCAGCGCAGGTCAAACCGGTCCAGGTTCATCACCTTGGTCCAGGCGGCCACAAAGTCGTTCACCAGCTTGGCTTGGCTGTCGCGCTGGGCATAGACCTCGGCCAGAGCCCGCAGTTGCGAGTTGGAGCCAAAGGCCAAGTCCACCCGGGTGGCGGTCCACTTCAGCGCGCCGGTTTGGCGGTCGCGGCCTTCAAAGTGGCCCGGCTTGCTGGGCTTCCAGACGGTGCTCATGTCGAGCAGGTTCACAAAGAAGTCTTGCGTGAGCTGGCCCGGGCGCTGGGTGAAGACGCCCTCGGGCGCGCCACCCACATTGGCGCCCAGCACGCGCAGGCCACCGACGAGCACCGTCATCTCGGGGGCGCTCAGTGTCAACAACTGCGCTTTGTCCACCAGCAGGGCCTCGGGCGAGACGCTGTACTCGGCCTTGACATAGTTGCGGAAGCCATCGGCTTGAGGCTCCAGCACCGCAAAGGACTCGGCGTCGGTTTGCGCTTGTGTGGCATCGGTGCGGCCCGGCGTGAAGGGCACGTGCACCGGCTGGCCGGCGGCGGCCGCAGCGGCTTCCACGGCGGCGTTACCCGCCAGCACGATCAGGTCGGCCAGCGAGACCCTCTTGCCACCGGCGCTGGTGGCGTTGAAGTCGCTCTGGATCTGCGTCAGCACCTGCAAGACCTTGGCCAGTTGCTCGGGCTGGTTCACCGCCCAGTCCTTTTGCGGCGCCAGGCGGATGCGTGCGCCGTTCGCACCGCCGCGCTTGTCGCTGCCGCGGAAGGTGGACGCCGAGGCCCAGGCCACGCTCACCAAGGCGCTGATGGACAAGCCGCTGGCCAAGACGCGGGTCTTGAGCATGGACGCTTCGTGCGCGTCGATGAGCGCATGGCTCACACGCGGCAGCGGGTCTTGCCAGATCAGGTCTTCGGCCGGCACTTCGGGGCCCAGGTACAGGGCCTTGGGGCCCATGTCGCGGTGGGTGAGCTTGAACCAGGCGCGGGCATAGGCGTCGGCGAACTTGGCGGGGTGGGCGAGATAGTCGCGGGCAATCTTCTCGTAGGCTGGGTCGTAACGCAGGGATAAGTCGGCCGTGGTCATCATCGGGCGGTGCTTGACGCCCGGCACATGAGCGTCGGGGATCATGTCTTCGTCGGCCACGTCTTTGGCCAGCCACTGGTGTGCGCCCGAGGGGCTCTTGACCAGCTCCCACTCGTACTTGAACAGCGTGGTCAGGTAGCCCATGTCCCAGGTGGTGGGATGGGGCTTCCAGGCGCCTTCAATGCCGCTGGTGGTGGTGTGCTCGCTGTGGCCTTTGCCCAGGGCATTGATCCAGCCAAAGCCTTGGGCTTCCAGGGGCGCAGCCTCGGGCTCAGGGCCAACGAGCTTAGGGTCACCCGCGCCATGGGCCTTGCCAAAGGTGTGGCCGCCGGCAATCAGCGCCACGGTCTCGGCGTCGTCCATGGCCATGCGGGCAAAGGTCTCGCGCACATCGCGGCCAGAGGCCACGGGGTCGGGTTGACCGTCTGGGCCTTCAGGGTTCACATAAATCAGGCCCATTTGCACAGCGGCCAGTGGGGTGGCCAGTTCACGCTCACCGCTGTAGCGGCTGCCCGGCTTGTCGCTGGTGGCCAGCCATTGCTTCTCTGCGCCCCAGTAGATGTCTTCTTCGGGGGCCCAGATGTCGGCGCGGCCGCCGCCAAAGCCAAAGGTCTTGAAGCCCATGGTCTCCATGGCCACATTGCCGGCCAGGATCATCAGGTCAGCCCAGGAGATGGCGTTGCCGTATTTCTGCTTGATGGGCCACAGCAGACGCCGGGCCTTGTCGAGGTTGCCGTTGTCGGGCCAGCTGTTGAGCGGTGCAAAGCGCTGGTTGCCGGTGCCCGCGCCGCCGCGGCCGTCGGCCGTGCGGTAGGTGCCGGCCGAGTGCCAGGCCATGCGGATGAACAGGCCGCCGTAGTGGCCCCAGTCGGCCGGCCACCAGTCTTGTGAGGTCGTCATCAAGGTGGCCAGGTCTTGCTTCAGCGCCGCATAGTCCAGGCCCTTGAAGGCCTGGGCATAGTCAAAGTCGGCGCCCAGCGGGTTAGAGGCGGCCGAGTGCTGGTGCAGGATGCTGAGGTTCAGTTGCTCTGGCCACCAGTCGGCATTGGACTGCGCGCCTTGGGTGCTGCGGGCTCCGCTGGTGTGAAAGGGGCATTGGCTGGCTTGGGTCATCGTCATCTCCTGGGTTGAATGGGAACGAGTGGCGTTAGTGTTTGCCAATCGCCAGATTCAGTCCATTTGTTGTTCGCTATGGCATGCATTGCCAACTTGCATCGCCCTCGCCCGGGCTGCGCGGTGCCGATTGATGAACAAATTGAGATTTAACTCTCAATTACGGCAACTTTTCTGGCCTGGGCCGGTACCTACGGATGGCACGCCCGCAGGACGTGCTGAGGCTGAGGTACCGCTGGCGTGATGAAAATTTGATACTTTCATCTCGTTTTTGCGATTAACCTTTTCTTTCGATATCTCGCGAGGGGCGATCGTCCCCGAGCGCATGTGTCGCCCTAAACCCCCGAGGAGAAGCCATGAACATTCGCACCCCCCTGACCGCCTTGGCCACCCTGCTGCTGGCCGCGGCCAGTGTGCAAGCTGCACCCACCATCAATTACGAGAACCTTGAAATTGTGGAAGGCGTGGGCCTGGTGGACGCGGACACCAATGCCAAGTACATCACCTTGGGCATGAGCCGCAACAAGCTGATGGCCAATGCACCCCAGATGCATTGCTTGACGCCCGCCTACTGCGAAGTCCTCAGCTCCCCCACCACCGGCTTGGTCACCGTTCACTTGGATGAGGCTGGCAAGGTGTTCTACCTGCGCTTTTATCAAGACACCGCCCCGCACAAGTGGGCCAGCCGCAAGGGCGCCATGGACGGCATGACGCTGGCGCAAGTCCACGCCATCTACAAGGGCTCAACGCTGTCGTCCACCACCGACCCCACCAAGAGCCCCGCTGACGGCTACGTGCGCACCAAGAACGGCAACTACCTGTACCAGACCTACACGCTGTGCGGTGACACGGGTTGCACCTTCTCCACCGTCTCAGAAGTGGGCAAAGCCAGCAAGCCCTGAAGCCTCCATCGCCCGCTGATGCCTGCAGTGCCTTGCGCCTGCGGGCATCGGCTTCATCCACCACCCAGGAGTTCAACCCATGCGCATTCGCCACGCATTCGCCATCACCACCCTCTTGCTTGCCGGGGCCGCCCAAGCGCAATCCACACCGGTCGAGCAATGGCAGATCATTGAAGGCAAAGGCCTGACCGACAACTATGTGTTTCTGGGCATGAGCCGCAAGCAAGCGATCAGCCTGGACGCCTCCGGGAATTGCAAACTCAACCGCTTTCAATGCTCGTTCAGGGCGCTGAACCGCGGCGACACGCCCATCATCGTGCTGACCTTCAACGACAAGTCCAAGGTCATTCGGATTGAAGTCACGAGCAGCGACAGCGCGATCAAGTGGCCCACCACCGCCGGTGCCACAGACGACATGACTGGCGACCAAGTGCAGGCGCTCTACCCGCGCTCTGTCTTGACGGACTTGGGCCAGGGCGTCCAGGTCAACGCAGCACGCCAGGGCTATCAGTTCACCAAAGCGGCCAGCTGCGCCCCTTTTGAGCCCTGCCCCGTGACAGTGACGCACACCATCGTGAAGCCCAGCAAGGGCGGCTGACGCCCTCCACTCTGTGCACAACACCGAGGAGACTTTCATGAGCATTCGCAGCACCCTCACCCTGGCCACCTTGATGCTGGCCGGTGTAGCCCAAGCCCAGTCCACGCCCATCCAGCAGTGGCAGATCATCGAAGGCAAGGGTCTGACTGACAACTATGTGTTCTTGGGCATGACCCGCAAGCAAGCCGTTAGCGTCAATCGTGACTGCCGAGGCAAAGTGAGCCGATGCTCCTTTCAACCCCAAGATGGCTCCGGGACGCTCTTGGACACGCCGACAGTCACGCTGAATTTCGACGCCAAGAACAAGGTGTCGAGCATTGACATCAACCAAGGTGGCCGCGCCATTCAATGGCCCACCACAGCAGGTGCGGTGGACTCCATGACGGCCGACCAGGTGAAGGCCCTCTACCCTGGTTCGACCCTGGTCCGCGGCGACTCCGGCGACGCCACGGTGACCGCGGCCATGCAAGGCTATGTCTTCAACCAAGACTTTTCCTGCGCCCCCTTTGAGCCCTGTTCTCCACTGGTCCTTCACTCCATCGTGAAGCCCAAGAAGGCCCGGTGAGGCCCGCGGCGCACTGAGGCACCGATAATGTGGGCTCAGCACCCGTGATGGCGGCCGTGGACGGCTGTCGTCTCGGGTGCTCCCTCTTTTCGACGCCGCTCTTGCGGCCACGCACTGCCCATGTCCGCCGAACTCGCCGATCAGGTGCGCCGCCGTCGCACCTTTGCCATCATTTCCCACCCTGACGCGGGCAAGACCACGCTGACGGAAAAGCTGCTGCTGTTCTCGGGCGCGATCCAGATCGCGGGCTCGGTGAAGGCCCGCAAGGCCAGCCGCCATGCCACCTCTGACTGGATGGAGATTGAAAAGCAGCGGGGCATCTCGGTGGCCTCCAGCGTGATGCAGATGGAGTACCGCGACTGCACCATCAACCTGCTGGACACCCCCGGCCACCAAGACTTCTCGGAAGACACCTACCGCGTGCTCACCGCCGTGGACGCGGCGCTGATGGTGATCGACGCGGCCAACGGCGTCGAGCCGCAAACCCGCCGCTTGCTGCAGGTCTGCCGCGCCCGCAACACGCCCATCCTGACATTTGTGAACAAGATGGACCGCGAGGTGCAAGAGCCCCTGGCGCTGATGGACGAGATCGAGCGCGAGCTGGGCATGACGGTGGTGCCCTTCACCTGGCCGGTGGGCATGGGCAAGCACTTTCACGGCGTGATGGACCTGCGCAAGCAGCAGATGCGCGTCTTCAGCCCTGGCGAGGACCGCGTGGCCGGTGACGAAGAAGTGCTGGACGGCCTGGACCACCCCGAGTACGCCCAGCGCTTTGGCATGCAGTTTGAGCAGGCCCAAGGCGAGATCGAGCTGGTGCGCGAGGCCGCACCCGAGTTTGTGCTGGAAGACTTTTTGGCCGGCAAGCAAACGCCCATGTTCTTTGGCTCGGCCGTCAACAACTTTGGCGTGCAAGAGGTGCTGGATGCGCTGGTGGGCTTGGCGCCCTCGCCGGGGCCGCGCCAGGCCATTCAGCGCGTGGTCGAGCCCGACGAGGCCAAGTTCAGCGGCGTGGTGTTCAAGATCCAGGCCAATATGGACCCGGCGCACCGCGACCGCATCGCCTTCTTGCGGGTGGCCTCGGGCAAGTTTGAGCGCGGCATGAACTTGAAGGTGGTGCGCTCGGGCAAGAGCCTGCGGCCCAACTCGGTGGTGACCTTCATGAGCCAGAAGCGCGAGCTGCTGGACGAGGCCTATGCAGGCGACATCATAGGTATTCCCAACCACGGCGTGCTGCAACTGGGCGACACCCTGACCGAGGGCGAGGCCCTGCAGTTCACCGGCCTGCCCTTCTTCGCACCCGAGCTCTTCCGCAGCGTGGAAGTGGCCGACCCGCTCAAAACCAAGCAACTGCGCGCCGGCCTGACCCAACTGGGTGAAGAAGGCGCGATCCAGGTCTTCCGCCCCATGGCGGCCTCATTGCTGCTGCTGGGCGCCGTGGGCCAATTGCAGTTTGAAGTGGTGGCCCACCGCCTGGAGCATGAATACGGCGTGAAGGCCCGCGTGATGCCGGCCCGCTTCAACGTGGCCCGCTGGGTCACCTGCGACGAAGCCGACGGCGGCGAGAAGGAGCTGAAGCGTTTTATCGACGCCAACAGCCACCGCATGGCCCTGGACGCTGTCGATGCCCCCACCCTGCTGCTGGAGTACGCCGGCGAGCTGCGCGCCATTGAAGCCAACTGGCCCAAGATCAAATTCCACGCGCTGCGCGAGCACGCGGGGCTGGTGTTTCAGCAGCGGATGGAAGGGTGAGTCCCTGTTTCCGTACCAAGTTCATCACTGAGGAGAGAGATATGACGAAGAAGTCGAGGACATTCGGCGCAATTCTTGTCGCCGTCGGCATTTGCGGGTCGGCGTTGGCAACCAATGCTGCTGCAACCGAACCCCAACAGAGGCCTCGCGAAGTCACCCATCAACAAGGCCTGGAGGAGTTCGTCAACACATTCAATCCAAATGCGGCCTGGGCATATGACGGCGGCGCATTCGGAGTATCTGGGGTTGACTCTATGCTTGGCCGGGAGCACGCGGCCATGGCTTTTAATCCCTCAAAGAGCTACGCCGTAAAAGCAATTACGGTCGCGGTGGGTTATCAGTTTGGTACCAATGGCGCGACCGTCAGCTTGAACTCCGATGCTGCAGGTGCGCCCGGCGCTGTGCTGTACCAAGCCGCCATCACCGACTTGCCGAACTTGGGCACCTGCTGCGTAACGTCCATGGTGAAGGTCAAGCGGAAGGTGAATGTGACAGCTGGCAATCAATACTGGATCGTCGTGAAGACTGGTAAGAAGACGGCTGATACCGGTGCGGGCTGGAACCTCAACAGCATCGGTGCCGTAGGAACCTTTGCTGTTGACTTTGGTGACGGCTGGCAAGTCCACAATGGGCAAACAGCGGCCTATAGCGTCTCGGGCACGCGACTGCGATAGGCTAGACAGGCCCTTACATTTCCGTCGTGGGCCGCTCTCTGGCTCGGATGCAGATGAACTAGTGCCCGGGTTTCCCCACCCCTCAACCCCCTCTAAAAGACTAGAACTTGTCACGAAGTTTCTCTATCCTGTTGTCAAACAGACAAAGTGATCGAGGAGTGGGCAGTGGACGGCTTGGGCAACAAGGGGGCACTGGTGCCTGTGGAGGGCACCATCGTGTTTGCCCTGGTGGCGGCGCAGGTACAGACGGGGCAAGCCCTGTCATTGCTGGCCGCAGGCATTGCCGCGCAGCGGCAGTTGTTGAGCCGCGCGGCGGCCTTGGTGCAGCCGCCGCAAGGGCGCGTGGTTGAGCGCCAAGGCGATGGGCTCTTGCTGCTGTTTGCAGACCCACACGCCGCCCTGAGCTGGGCCCAAGCCAGCCAAGCCCTGTGCCCCGCCGAGCCGGGCCACCCCACCTCAGCCACCTTGGCCCTGCGCATCGGCGCCCACCATGGCCAGGTGCTGAGTGATGGCAGCGCCCTGTTTGGCCACGGCGTCAACTTGGCCGCCCGCATTGCGGCCGTGGCAGGCCCTGGCGAGACCCTGCTGTCTGCGCCCACCCAAGCCCAAGCCAGCCCCGCCTGGCGCGCGCTGCTGGAAGACCTGGGGCCGTACTACCTTAAACACTTTGATGAGCCACAGCAGCTCTTCAAGCTCGGCCCCTCCCCTGCATTGAGGATGACAGGCACGGCCTGAGGCCCGCACCATGACTGCGCCCGACTCCACCTTGCCCACCGACTTTGCCGACCTCGGCTTTGGGCTGAATGCCCAGCGCCGCGTGCTGCTGGTGGCGGACATGGTGGAGTCGGTGCGGCTGATGCAGCGCCATGAGTGGGAGACCACGCAGCGCTGGCGCAGCCTGGTGCAAACCTTGGTGCAAGACGTCCTGCCCGCCCACCAAGGCACGCTGGTGCAACGCCGTGGTGACGGCCTGATGTTGGAGTTTGAGTCCGTGACGGGCGCTGCCGCTGCTGCCTTTGAATGCCACCGCCGCGCGGACGCCGCCAACCAAGGCCGCCCCGGGGACCAGCACATCGTGCTGCGCATGGGCCTGCACCACGCCGAAGTGCTGGCCGACGGCATCGACCTCTATGGCGCGGGGGTGCAGCTGACCCACCGCTTGGCCGCCTTGGCTCAGCCGGGTGAGACGCTGTGTACAGCGGAGGTGAGGGACGAACTGACGGATGGGCTGCATGCCAGCGTCTGCGACAAAGGTGAGCGCCTGCTGCCAGGGCAAGACGACCCAGTGCGGGTGTATCAACTGCAGCCGGTGGGTGATGCGCCGCGCAACCTGCTGCGCTGGGCGCCCGAGTCTTTGCTGCCGAGGGTTGCGTTTGTGGCGGCACAAAACTATGCCAACCCCGACTGGAACACCGTCTGCCAACTGGTCGTGACCGAGCTGACCGCAGCCGCCAGCCGCGTCACCTCGTGGCGCGTGATCTCGGCGCTCAGCACCCGGCGCCTGACGGCCCAAGGCCTGCAGCAGCTCGACGCCCAGGGCGAGCAGCGTCTGGCCGACTATGTGGTGCAAGTGGCCTGGGGCCACAGCGACAGCACCCCTGTGATCAGCCTGCGCTGCACCGACGTGCGCCGCCAGCAAGCCATCTGGCAGCAAGATATGGCCGCCCCGCCTCAAGCCTGGGTCGCCAGCCAAGAAGGCCTGGCCGCCGACATGGCCCGCGACCTCGCCACCACCCTGCTGGCCCGCGAGGTCCGCATTGCGCATGACAGTGCGTTGCATTCGCTGCCGGGGTATGCGCTGCTGTTGGCGGCAGTCGGCTTAATCCATCAAACCACTAAAAGCGCAAGCGAGAAGGCAAGCCAGATTCTTGAGCATCTAGCTCAAAGACATCCACGCTGTGCCGAAGTTTTATTTTCTCTGGGCAACTTGTTTTTCTTATCAGGAATCCATGGATTTTTGCCCCTGGACAGGGTCCCTACTACATCTCTTAATTACTTATCTTCAGCGATTGACGTAGATAACGAGCATGCAGGCTCGCTGGGTCTGAAAAGACATATCACCGAACTTTTCAGAATCCCTACAGATTCCGATCCATTCACAGCCTCTCAACTGACACAAATATTTCCTAACGATGGTGATGTTTGGTACTACGCCTCCTGCAGTGAGGTCGATCCAAGTAGTGCTCAGCCAACATTTTCTATCAACTGCGCTCACATCGCAATTGAGGTATCTCCCCTCGACCCTCAACTTCCACTGCGACAAACAAGTTTGGCATTTGCGCACTTCCGTGCCAATCAAATCGAAGATGCTCTTCATCAAGCAAAAGAAGCCGTCCGACTGAATGGATCGCACCTGCCGGCCATGGCGCTTTTGATTGCCTGTCACTGGGAATCGGGCGACTTGGATTCGGCTAAGTATTTTGCAAATAAATACATGACCCTTCGCCCTAGTGCTTGCGTGCAAGCATTCGTCAAGCACAGAACCAGCGAACAAAATACACTTACACAGCGCATAGCCACTGCGCTCTATAAATCTGGCATGCCATTTGACTAAGTCAAATGTTTTCAAAGTAGATAAATGTAGGAGCAACTGAAATGTCCATATTCATTCCACCTCTGTCACTGTCGAAATATGCGGAGTTTGTGCAAGACAGTTCAAGTTCCACAGGTTATGACACCTTTCAAGCAGAGGCAGACGGCACACCCATTGAGAGGCAGTATTGGGAAGAAAAAATCGCGCCAATGTTATATAACATCGCAAATTTAGCAAAATCATCAACTGAATTAATGAAGAGAGCTTGGCAAGAAGCCTCACTTGAGACCTTGGGGCTCAGAGATGACAAAAATTATCTAGGTTTTCGAATGGCGATGCGGATTTCCAAATCCATAAAGGTCAATTCAATCGGCAGCTCGAATTCATTAGAGATAAATATAGAGACGAGCACAAATCCTTTGGTGGTTTGGAAGGAAGACATAGCAGCTCAACCAAGGTTAATTAACTCGTCGAATGAGTTCGACAACGAAATATTCAATCAAGACCAGTTGGGAGATTTTTTTATTCTGCGGTACTTCATACATCACTGGAAGTGGTTCACCGATTCAGAACGCGTTGCGTTTACATCGAATGCCTTTAATATTTGGAATGCGATACAAATACCATTGGCTGAAGTGGTCTTCAGCGCCAAGAGCAAAAACAAAGGGTTTTTGCGCCCTTGCGAATTGGATGCGAAAAAATATCCGATCAAACATGGTTTGAAAATTCCGCCGCACAACACCTTCCCAAGCGGTCATGCTGCGGGGGCCGGCGCCCTGGCGGGGCTACTGTATTTTCTGGCGATATCCGCCGGAAAGGGTCCGGCCGTTGGAGAGAAGTTTGTCAAAGCCTCATATCGGATTGGGCTTTTGCGTGAATATGCCAATCTGCATTGGACGGAAGATACACAGGTCGGATTTATGGTGGGTTTGAGATTCACCAAGGCTGTGATTGAGTTAGCGTCGAGCTCCACGAATCTCGATGATTTAAAATGGCTGACATCCCAGTGCGTCGACGGCCTCATGCGCACGAAACCGTGACCCCCGCCACCCGCACCACCCTGCGCCAACTCTGCAGCCTGGGCCTGCCCGGCCCGCTGCTGCTGCCGTCTTTATTGCCGGTGTTGCGCGCTTGGGTGCCTGCGGACCACGGGGCGTTTTTTTATTGTGATGAGCGGGGCAGCATCACCAATTTCTACCCCGAACGCATGCTGCCGCATGAGGCCATGGCGCGGTATCACGACAGGCACAACGACACGCAGTTTCGGGCGCAGTATCAGCAGCGCTTGGCGGCTGAGAAGCCCACCAGCCGGCGCAGTGTGACGGCCGCCGAGCGGGCCAGCGCCTATTACCAAGAGGTGTTGGCGCCGCTGGGGGTGGAGCATTTTTTGTATGCGGTGGTGCGGCACCAGGGTGTGGCGCTGGGGCAGCTCAGTTTGTACCGGGGGCCCCAGCAGCCGCCGTTTTCGGACGAGGACGAAGCCACGCTGACCGAGGTGCTGCACTACTTGGGCGAGGCCTTGGCCGTGCCGACGCCCACGCCAGCGCAGGCGGCTCAGGAGCATGTGGTGGAAGAAGGCCTGGCGGTGCTGGACGAGCAGGGGCGGGAGCTGCTGGCCGACGAGCACTGGCCGCGCCTGGTGCGGCTGGCGCAGGGCGATGTGCTGTCGCCCGCCCGCGCGCACGAGGACGCCGAGCGCCTGCCGCGCTTTGTGGCCAGCTTGTTGGCCGCGCTGCTGGCCAGCCCGCAGGCGGTGCACCGGGTTGATTCAGCCTGGGGGCAGTTTGTGTTTCGCCGCCAGGCGCTCAGCGGCCCGCAGGGCGCGGCAGCCACGGCGCTGCGGGTGTCGCGCTTGTCGGTCGAGCCGCTGCGCCTGGCCGAGGGCGCCGCAGCGCTGGGCCTCTCGCCCCAGCAGCGCGAGGTCGCGGTGATGATGGCCCAGGGCCACAGCAACCAAGCCATTGCCGAGCACATGGGCGTGTCGCTGAACACCGCCAGCTATCACGTCAAGCAGGTGTTCCAGCGCCTGGACGTGCACGAGCGCACCGCCGTGGCCAAGCTGCTGGCGCAGGCGGCGAGCGCCCAATCCTACCTGTGCAGGTAGGTCACACAGCCCTCCTCTTTCTTGATGATCACTTCACCGTCAACCAGTGAGTTGGCGCAGTGATTCTCAACAAGAGGGGTGATGTATGTTGATGCACATGGTGGAGCGCCGTCGGCAAAGTGACCGGCACTTGGACATCTTGGCGGGCGTGTTGGACGAGGTGGACTACGGCTTGCTGTTGCTCAATCCGCAGTTGGAGCTGCTGCACATGAACCATGCGGCGGAGTCCGAGCTGGATGAGAACCACCCGCTGCTGATGCACCAGCAGCACCTGTTTGCCCGGGACCCACGCGACGCCACGCCGCTGCGCGAGGCCTTGCAGGACGCCGCCAGCCGGGGCCTGCGCCGCATGGTGGTGGTGGGCGCGGCGCGCGGTGGGGTGCGCTTGTCGGTGGTGCCGCTGCGGGCGGGCCAGGGCCAGACGGGGGCGGTGCTGGTGGTGTTGGCGCGGCGGCAGATGGTCAGCGCACTGGCGGCTCAGGCCTTTGCGCGGGCCTACCAGCTCTCGCGCTGTGAAGAGCAGGTCTTGCTGGCCCTGTGCCAAGGCCAGACGCCGCAGGAGATCGCCGAGCAGCATGGCGTGAAGATCGCCACCGTGCGCACCCAAGTGGCCAGCGTGCGCTCCAAGACAGGCGTGGCCAGCATCCGCGACCTGGTGCAGCAAGTGGCCTGCTTGCCGCCGCTGGTGGGCTCGCTGCGGCAGTGCTCACCGCACCGCGAGGGGCCGCGCTTGGCGGCGTGAGGCCTGCGGAGCAGACCGAGGGTATCCCCCTTGTCCGCAGGGGCGCAGCCGCCCCCGCTTGCGCTCAGAATGGGGCTGGCCCTTGAGCGGGCTGTCCCCTAGCTGAGGAGCACTGACATGTGGACTTGGATCAAACGCATCGGCGGCCTGCTGGCGCTGGCCGTGGTGGTGGTCGTAGGCCTGGCCCTGACCAAGGCCGACACGTTTGCGGTGGAGCGGCGCATCAGCATCAAGGCCGCGCCCGATGCAATCTACCCGCTGCTGGCGGACTTTCAGCAATTCGGCAAATGGTCGCCCTGGGAGCACCTGGACCCGGCCATGACGCGCAGCTTCTCGGGCCCGGCCAGTGGCGAAGGCTCGGTCTATGTCTGGAAGGGCAATAGCGAGGTGGGCGAGGGCCGCATGGAGATCAAGCGCGCCGAGCCGCCGACCAAGGTGCTGATCAAGCTGGATTTCATCGAGCCCTTTGCCAGCCAGAACATGGCTGAATACACGCTGAGCCCCAAGGGCGCCGAGACCGAGATGGTGTGGCGCATGACCGGCCCCATGCCGTTTGTCTCAAAGGTGATGAGCGTGTTTGTGAGCATGGACGCAATGATCGGCCCCGACTTTGAGCGCGGCTTGGCCAAGCTCAAAAAGGTGGTCGAAGGGGCGTGAGCCTGCGGGCCGCTCACTCGGCAAAGCGCGCCATGATGCCCATCACATTGACGGCGCCGTCTTGCAGTGCACGCACGCAATCGGCATCGAGCCGGCCCTGTTGGGCCATCTGTTCAAGGGTGTCGTAGGCGCGCTGCAAAGGCCAGGCCTCTTTGTAGGGGCGCTGGCTGGTGAGGGCATCAAAGATATCGGCCACGGCCACGATGCGGGCCTCGATGGGAATGGCCTCACCGCGCAGGCCCAAAGGGTAGCCAGAGCCATCCATCAGCTCGTGGTGGCCGGCCACCAGGTTGCGCAAGATGCTGACCCCGGACATGGCCTCCAGCCTGAAGACGCGCACGAGGCGCGCCACCATGGCGCAGCCTTTGTCCACATGGGCCTGCATGGCGCGGCGCTCATCAGGGCTGAGCGCCCCCGGCTTGAGCAAGACTTCGTCGGCCACGCCGACTTTGCCCAGGTCGTGAAGGGGCGCGAACAAGAACAGCAACTCGATGAACTCGTCGCTGAGCCGGTGCCGCGCAGCCACGCCCTGGGCGATCAGGCGGACATAGTGGGCCATGCGGTCCAGGTGCACGCCTGTTTCAACATCGCGCAGATGGGCAAACTCCCGGGCCAGCTTGACTGAGCCCACCAAGGCGCGGATGGACAGCAGCTCGTGGCTGATCATCAGCGCCACGAGGTGACCATAGATGTCGAGTTGGGCCGTCACCGACGGGCTAAAGTAGGCGGGCTCGCGCGAGTCAAAAAACACAAAGCCGTCAAACTCGCCTTGGTGCTCCAAGGGCACGGTGTAGGAGCTTTGATAGCCCTGCTCTCGCAGCCAGCGGCTGTGCTCAGACTGGCCGGGCAACATGCCGGGAATATCGTCGATGACCCGGGTGCGCCGCTCGCGCGCCAGGTTCAGCAGGCTGGGGCTTTGGGCCAAGGCAAATTGGTAGCCCGTCAGGGGTTTGCCCTCACAGGTGCTGTGGGCCAAGGTCTTGAGCAAGCCCGTGTCGGGCTCATACAGCGCACAAGCCACGCGGGCTACACCTGGAGCCGCAGCGCAGATGCGTTGATGCAAGACGCGGATGCGCTCATCAAGGCCTTCAGGCGGTTGAGCCGGTACCCCGGGGTGCAAGGCAGGAAGGTGCGGGATGTCTTGAAGATCCATAAACGACCGGATGACAGCCAGCCCAGGGTAGCGGCGCACGGCTCACAATGCAATCCGCCAGAGGGGGGTGCTTCAGCCGCTGATAATGCGGCGCGCACCACACCGGGCTCCACCATGACTGCTCCCTCGCCCACCCGATTTGCCCTTTATCTCAACCTGATCCGCTGGGACCGCCCCGCCGGCTGGCTCTTGCTGCTGTGGCCCACCTTGGCGGCGCTGTGGATGGCCGCCGATGGCTTTCCAGGCTGGCATTTGCTGGCCGTGTTCACGGCGGGCACGGTGCTGATGCGCTCGGCCGGGTGCTGCATCAACGACGTGGCCGACCGCGACTTTGACAAGCATGTCAAACGCACGGCACAGCGGCCCGTCACCAGCGGCCAAGTCTCGGTGAAAGAGGCTTTGCTCTTGGGCGCTGGCTTGGCCTTGCTGGCCTTTGGGCTGGTGCTCACCACCAACCCGCCCACCATCATCTTGTCGGTGCCCGCCTTGCTGATCGCCATCGCCTACCCCTGGGCCAAGCGGGTGGTGTCCATGCCCCAGGCCGTGCTGGGCGTGGCCTTCAGCTTTGGCATTCCGATGGCCTTTTCCGCCGTGCAGGGCGGGCAAGAGTGGAGCCTGGACGCGGTGAATGCCGCCGTTCCGCCGCACGCTTGGTGGCTGCTGCTGGGCAACCTGTTTTGGGTGCTGGCTTATGACACCGAGTACGCCATGGTCGACCGCGACGACGACCTGCGCGTCGGCATCCAAACCTCGGCCATCACGCTGGGCCGCTTTGATGTGGTGGGCGTGATGGCCTTTTACGGGGTCTACCTGGGCAGTTGGGCCTGGCTCAGCCAACTGCTGGGCCTGGGCCACGTGGCCTTGCTGGGCACCGCGCTGGGCGCAGCACAAGCCTTGTGGCACTACACCTTGATCAAAGACCGCAGCCGCGAGGGCTGCTTCAAGGCCTTCCGCCTCAACCACTGGGTGGGCTTGGCGGTGTTTGCAGGCATTGCGCTGGCCTTGGCGCTGCGCTGACGGAACAAGGCCCGCTTAGCGCGCCGAGCGCACCAGGCGCACGTGGAAGGGGTTGCCGATGCCCGAGAGATTGCTCACGCTGCCTTGGCTGAAGTCCACCTTCCAAGCGATGTTGGAGCGGGTGGCATTGGGCGTGGCAGACCAAGCGGCGGCGGCTGGCGTGCCCGGAAACACCGCCGTGTCGATGGCCGGGGCCGTGCAGCCCAAGTCGGCCAAGCTGGCCAGCTCTTTCACGTTCGGCAAGCGCCAACCAGCGGGGCTGTCGCTGGGGTTGGCCTGCTTGGCCAAGCTCAGCGCTTCGGCCTGACTGTAGGTACTGGCCGTGCCGGCGCAGGTGCTGCCATTCCAGCTTTGACCGGCACTGCACCGCTGCCACACCAAGCCAGTGCGCAGATCGATCACTTCGCTGTCATGCAGCTCAAAGCGGCTGGCGCTGGACCAGGTGGGGCAGGCGGCTTGGGTGCCGAGCGTGAGCAGGGCCAGGCTCAGGGCGGAGAGGGTTTGCTTGATCATCATGAGGGTCTCCAAAGGCTGCTTCACGGTGCGCCGCGCACCAGTCGCACGGGCAGCAGATAGCCGTCTCCGTTGGCGTTTTGGCGTGGGGTGGTGAAGCCCAATCCATCGCGGAAGTCCAGCACCCATTGGCCCGTGGTGCTGCCGGCCTCCGGAGTGGCCGACCAGTAGACGCCGCTGCTGGTATTGGTGTTCACCAGCCACGCAGAGGCCAGCACCGGGCCGGGCGAGGCCTTGCTGTAGTCGGCAATGGACTGCAGCTCATGCAATGTGGGCAGCCGCCAGTCTGCATAACCGCACAGGCGCTGGGTGTTGGCGGCCGCCACGTAGTAGCTGGTCGAGACCACGCCCAGGTCGGGTCGGTCAAAGCCAATGTGGTTGACCAAGGTGCTGCCGGCACGCAAGCCGCTGGTGGCCTTGCCCTCCCACACCAGGCCGGTCACATCGTCCTTGACGCACTCTTCCAAGGTGTAGCTGCCGACGCGGCTGAAGCTCATGGCGTTGACGCTGGTGCGATGGCCGTCCTGCTGGCCATTCAGGGCCACAGCACTGGCACTGCTGCAGGCTGACAAGACGGTGCCACCGCCGCTGGTGTAGCACTGACTGGCCGTCACACCGCTGTGCGGCAACTTGGGCGCTGGGGCCACCACCGGGGGCACAGCCACCGGCAATTGCCACGCTGCCAAGACCGGGCCACTGGCCCCGCCAAAGCGCAGCGTGCCCGCCTTTTGGCCCGCGCCTGCACTGGCGCTGAGCGTGCAGGCAAAGACGCGCTCGGTGGCGCTGCCTGTGCCCACCTCCGTGGGCGCGCTGCTGCAGCCGTCCACACTCAGCAGCCAATCGGTGTCGGCCAGCAGTTGGGTGCCGCTGAGCTTGAACTGCACCTGCTCACCGAGCAGCACCGTGCCCGTGCCAAAGCCTCCGCTGCTGGGCGAGGACCAGCTCACAGCGCTGACATTGCTGTTCACCGTCACGCTGGGTTGTGCCACGGTCTGGCCGTTGAGCTTGAGCGCCACTTTGCGCTCACCCAGTTGGAAGAAGGTGCAGCTGACATCCAGGCCGGTGTCACTCACACCGGTGGGCGCGGCGCAGGTGGCGCGGGCATCGTCCAGCGGCTCCACGCTCCAGCCTTGGGCGGGCCATGCGCTGCCGCTCAGCCGCAGGGCCAGCGGTGTGGCGCGCAGGCCTTGCGCAGGGCTGATGCTTTGCCAACGGGCCACCGCCACCGTCACCTCATAAACAGCACTCCGCGTGCCGGCTTTGCCATCGGCCCCGACAACTTCGGCGCTGAAGCGGTGGACGCCCTCTGCCAGATCAAGGCTGGGCGTCAGGGTCCAGGTCTGGCCCTGCACGGTGGGGCTGGTGGAGAGGGCCGTGTCGCCGTCATAGACCTTGAGCTTTTGGCCCTCTGCCAAGGCCGCACTCAAGCTGCCGGAGATCAGGGGCGTCAGGTCATCGGTGCGGCTGCCGGCCAGCACGGTACCGGGCTGCGTCAGGGTGTTGGAGCTGAGGGTGCTGATGGCCACGGTGGGCAGCACCAAGGTGCCACCGCCACCGGTGCCCCCGCCCGTCCCGCCGCCCGTTCCCCCGCCTGTGCCGCCGCCTGTGCCACCACCAGAGGCGGGGTCCGAGCCTCCGCCACCGCCACCGCAAGCGGCCAGGGCTGCGGCAAGGGCGATGACCGCCAAGCGCTGACCGACGGGACGCCTGGCATGGCGGCCCAGATCTCGGGCAAAGAGGAGAGAAATGGGGCTTGAGCGCATGCGTGGGTTCTCCGACGACACCTGCCGAGTTCGGCTGCTTGCGCCCAACTCAGCGGCTTATTGAACGTTGTTTGTCGTCAGAACTTTAGAAACCCGTCGCGGCAACGTCTTCCTCAAAACAGTGGAAAGGAGAGCGGCTGTGAGCGGCCCAGCAGGGGCAACTGGCCCACCGTGCAGTGGGCCAGGGCGCAGTCGCGCCTAAGGGGCGCCTTACTCCGACAGAACGAAGCCTTCGGTGCCGACGACGGGGGTCACCGACTCAGACAGCACAAAGCCTTCGGACAGGACAAAACCCTCCAGGGATTCGGCGGCGCCGCCCGCCACATGGCTCAGCTCGCTGAGGCTCAATTCGCGCGGTGCGCATGGGTTCGCTGTTGTCATTCAATCTCCCAGTTCAAACGTGCGCAACATCGCGCACCCCTGCATTGCAGCAAGGGGGCGCGCACGGCGGCACTGTCAACCTTGACAGGGGGATCGTGGCAAGGCCTCAGGCTTGGCCGAATTCGTCGCCCAGCTCTTTGGCCCGGCGGCCGGCCGCCCCCAAAGCGGCCACAAAACTGGCTTTGACCCCCGCGTCGTCCAAGGCGGTGATGGCGGCATGGGTGGTGCCGCCCTTGGAGGTCACACGCTGGCGCAGCACGGCGGCGGGCTCACTGCTTTGCTGGGCCAAAGCGCCAGCGCCCACCACGGTTTGCTGCGCCAGGGCATAGGCTTGCTCGGCGCTCAAGCCTTGGGCCACGCCGGCTTCCGTCATGGCTTCCAGCAGGTAAAACACATAGGCCGGGCCTGAGCCGGACAAGGCGGTCACGGCATCAAGCAGCTCTTCGCGCTCCACCCACAAGGTCTTGCCGGTGGTGGCCAGCAGGGCTTGCGCGGCGTCACGCTCGGCAGCCGTGACGGCGGCGCTGGCGAACAAGCCCGTCATGCCCTGGCCAATCAAGGCCGGGGTGTTGGGCATGCAGCGCACCACGCGGGAGCTGCCGCTGGCGCGGGCAATGGCCTCGCTGCGCAAGCCGGCCATCACCGAGAGCTGCAAGGCACCGCTGATATGCGCCCGGCAGGGCGCTGCGGCCTCTTGAAACAGTTGGGGCTTGACGGCCCAGACCACGATCTGGGCCTCCGCCAACGACGCGCCAACGGCTGCATGAACGCGGATGTTGAAGTCGCGCCGCAGGGCCTCGGCCGTGTCCGCAAAGGGCTCCACCACCTGCAGTGAATCCGCCGGCCAGCCCGCTTGCAGCAGGCCCCCCAAGATGGCACGCGCCATATTGCCGCCGCCGATGAACGCCACCCGCAAGGGGGCCACAGAAGGAGTGTCAAAAGTGCTCATGACGGCAGTGTAATGAGGCCCAACGCAGGGCATGACGGTGCGCGCCAATCAGGGTGAACACCCATGCGACATAAAGCCCCTTACGGACCTTATGCATATCTTGCATGATGGACGGTGACAAATTCGGCCCCAGCCCGTCTAGAGTGCGCACCCATGCACTGACGCTGGCTCACAAGGCCTGCGCCAACGCCCTTCTACAGCCAGGAGATCCCTTCCCATGATCAGCAATCTGTCATTCGTCACCCCCACCCCGGACAGCCCTTGGGGCACCTACCTGATGCAGGTGGATCGTGTGACCCCTTACCTGGGCCACTTGGCCCGTTGGGTCGAGACGCTCAAGCGCCCCAAGCGTGCGCTGATCGTGGACATTCCCATTGAGCTGGATGACGGCACCGTGGCCCACTACGAGGGTTATCGCGTGCAACACAATATGTCGCGCGGCCCCGGCAAGGGTGGCGTGCGCTACCACCCCGATGTCACGCTGGAAGAAGTGATGGCCCTGTCGGCCTGGATGAGCGTCAAGAACGCCGCCGTCAACCTGCCTTACGGTGGCGCCAAGGGCGGCATTCGTGTCGACCCCAAGAAGCTGTCCAACAAAGAGCTGGAGAAGCTGACCCGCCGCTACACCAGCGAGATCGGCTTCATCATCGGCCCGCAGCAGGACATCCCAGCCCCTGACGTGAACACCAACGGCCAGATCATGGCCTGGATGATGGACACCTACTCCATGAACGTGGGCGCCACCGCCACGGGCGTGGTCACCGGCAAGCCCATCCACCTGGGTGGCTCTTTGGGCCGCGTCAAGGCCACTGGCCGCGGCGTGTTCGTCACCGGCCGTGAAGCCGCCCGCCGCATTGGCCTGGATCTGCAAGGCGCCCGTGTGGCCGTGCAGGGCTTTGGCAATGTGGGCTCGGCTGCGGGTGAGTTGTTTGTGCAGGCCGGCGCCAAGATCGTCGCCATCCAAGACCACTCCGGCACCATCTTCAACGACAAGGGCTTTGACCTGGCTGAACTGATGCCCCATGTGCGCGCCACCGGTGGCGTGGGCGGCTTCAAGGGCGGCGAGAAGATGAACGCCGAGGAGTTCTGGGACGTCAAGTGCGACATCCTGATCCCCGCTGCGCTGGAAGGCCAGATCACGGCCGAGCGTGCCCGTCGCATCACCGCCAAGCTGGTGCTCGAAGGCGCCAACGGCCCGACCCTGGGCTCGGGTGACGACGTGCTGTCCGACCGTGGCATCTTGGTGGTGCCGGATGTGATCTGCAACGCCGGTGGCGTGACCGTCTCCTACTTCGAGTGGGTGCAGGACTTCTCCAGCTTCTTCTGGACCGAAGACGAGATCAATGTGCGCCTGGACAAGATCATGGTCGACGCACTCAAGCGCATCTGGGCTGTGGCCGACGAGCACAAGATCACCCTGCGTACCGCCACCTTTGCCGTGGCTTGCGAGCGCATCCTGATCGCCCGCGAAGAGCGCGGCCTCTACCCCTGATCCTCCAGATCAGTCTGCACAGTTGAGCAAGAGCGCGGTGCTGGGGCACCGTGTTGACAGCCGCCGTGGGCCACCCGCCTGCGGCGGCTTTTTTGTGGGCGCAGCCAACGACACCGCCTGACATGCGCCAAGCGGCAGAGCTTCACTACAATCCCGCCGCCATGCGTCTGTGCTTCGTCCTGTTCTGTGTTGTGTGCTGCTGGTGGGGTGTGCCCGCCTTCGCGCAAGCGCCCGTGCAGGCCGCCCCCACCGTGGGTGCGGCCGCTGCGAGCGGGATGATGTCGGCCGCCATCCTGGCGGACGCCGCGCAGGTGAGCGCATCTCCAGCACCGACCCTCGACACTTCGGCCCAAGACGCTTCCTGTGAGCTGGCCGAGTTCATACCCCATGTCATCCCGAAGGCCTGGGCGCTGATGACGGCGGACCGACCTTGCGAGGGGCCTTTGGCCGAGCCCGACGGGGTCCCACGCGGCCGCTTGTCGCGGCCACCGCAGCCCCAGCGCTGATCCCCCGCGGCTGCGCGGCCACACGCCGCGTCACGGCCTCGTCTCCTCGTCTGGCACCTGCGCCTGTCCGCAGTGCCCCGCCCCCCCGCTGACCCCGGCTCAGACCCTGGGCAGCCACGAGCCCCACCATGACCAGACCCTTGCTTTTGATCGGTTTGTTGATCCCGACGCTGTTCGCCTGCTCGGAAGGCTACTCCGAGGAAGAACAGAGCTTGAATCTGCATCTGCAGATGAGCCAGACCGAGGCCCTGGCGGCCTTGAACACCATTGGCGCGAGGCCACACTTGGAGCCTCAACGAGCCTACCAGTTGCACCAAAACTGCGAGTTGGAGGTGATCACCCGCGACTCGATGCTGCGCCCCAGCAAGCAGAGGGTTCACCTGGCGCTGACCGATGCCTCCTTGATCAAGGAGGACGGCGGTGATGTGTTCTCTTTGCTGCTCAGGCCCAAGGACATCGAGACTCCCCTCTTGACCCCCGTGTTGACCGAAGGCACTTGGCGCGATGCTTCTCAGGCCAAATGGGTGTTGAACTATCTGCTGAAGTTTTGCTTGGCTGGAACGGGCACCTCCACTCCACCCACCCAGCCCTTGGCCGGTGGCGGATACTTCAAACTCCAACTCCATCCCTGATTGACGAGGTTTTCATGCATCGCCGTCTGCTTCTTGGCACCGCCGTCTGCGCTGCCCTCAGCCCTTGGCCCGCCGCTGCTCAAGGCGTGGCGTGGCCCACCAAGACCGTGCGGGTGGTCGTGCCCGCGCCGGCGGGCAGCTCGCTGGACATCATTGCCCGGCTCTTGGCCGACAAGCTCAAAGACCGCTGGGGCCAGCCGGTGGTGGTGGAGAACAAGGCCGGTGCCGGCGGCATGCTGGGTGTGGATGTGGCGGCCAAGGCCACCGACGGCCACACCTTGGCGGTGGGCTTCAACGGGCCGGTGGCTTATGCGCCCTTCCTCTACAAAAAAGTGCCTTATGACCCGGTGAAGGACTTGGTGCCGGTGGTGATGACCACCTCGCAGCCCAATGTGCTGGCCGTCAGCACCGACAAAGTCCCGGCGCAAGATGTCAAAGCCTTCATCGCCTGGGCCAAGGCGCAGCCGCAGGGCTGGAGCTATTCGTCCTTGGGCGTGGGCAGCTCGGCGCACCTGACCATGGAGCTGTTCTTGGCCGAGGCCGGGCTCACCGCCACGCATGTGCCATTCAACGGCTCGCCGCCCTCGGCCATGGCCGTCGCCCAGGGCGAGACGCAAGCCACCTTCATGGTGGCCCCGGCCATGCTGGCCCATGTGCGCAATGGCAAGGTGCGGCTCTTGGCTGTCAGCAGCAGCCAGCACCCGGAGAGCCTGCGTGAGCTGCCCACGATGGCGGCCATGGGCTTCCCGAAGGTGGAGTCGCTGGCCTGGAACGGCCTGTTGATGCCTGCGGGCACACCCGAGGCCGTGGTGCAAAAGGTCAATGCGGATGTCAACCTAGCGCTGCAAGACCCGGCCGTTCGCGCCACCATGAACGCCCAGGGCTTGAGCCCCGTGGGCGGCAGCCCAGCCGACTTCAAGCGGGTGATCGACGCCGAGCGTGAGCGCTGGGCGCCGGTCATCAAGCGCTTGGGTTTGGCGCTGGATTGACGCCAAGCTTGAGCCAGCGCAATCCTAGGTGTGGCGCGCAAGCGCACGGGCGCAGACACTGGGGCCATCCCTGCACTGACCGCCCCACACCATGCGCTTCGCGCCTCTGCCCTCCCGCCTCTTAGCCCTGGCCGCACTGTGCGGCAGTGCTTTCTCCACCCCTGCAGCCGTGGGCGTGCAATGGGTGTCCGACCCTGGCGGCGTCGGCGTGGCAGCGACACCGCAAGGCGAGGCCTATACCGCCGCCTGGGAATATGCGCCAGCAGGTGACATCGTGGTGAGCAAGCGCAGTGCCAGCGGCCAGTTGCTCTGGGAGCGGCGCTTTGACAACACCGACAACACCCGCCATGAAGCGGCCACCAGTGTGGCCACCGATGCCCTGGGCCATGTCTGGGTCAGTGGCACCATTCGCTCCGGCTACTCCTCGCCCGTCAATGCCGCCAGCGTGCTGATGAAGTTCAGCCCGGACGGCCAACTGCTGTGGCGCCAGGTGTTTGACAACAGCTTTGACGGCTCCTCCACCCGCCGCGTGCTGGTGGATGCGGCCGGGAACAGCTATGTGCTGGGCCTGGGCATGGGGCCGCTGGGCTTGGTGAGCCGCGTCAAATCCTTTGACGCCAACGGCCTGGTGCGATGGGACTACTTCGACACCGCCGGCATCGGCGCACCGCTGCACATGAAGTGGGGCCAAGACGGCAGCTTGCTGGTCAGCGGGCGCAGCGTCACCGGCAGCCGCAACGGCTATCTCAAGCTCAGCTCTGCGGGGCAATTGGTCTGGGCCAGCGCCGGGCACGTCAGCCTCACAGCGGGCGATGTGGCGGCCACTGCCAATGGTGAGTCCTACCTGATCAACGGCCAACCCGATGGCAGCGCTGGCAGCCAGTTGCGCAAGCTGGACGCCACCGGGGCCACGCTCTGGACCGCCAGCCACCCCATGGCCGCCTTCCGCGTGGAAGCCGACCGCACGGGCCAAGCCGTGTTCAGCGGCTTTCCCAACAGCGGCACAGCCGGTGCGGCCTTTGCTAAGTTCAATGCTCAAGGCCAAATGCTGTGGCAAAACCTAGACGCGGACGGGCCCAGCAACTCGCTGCTGCTGCATGCGCAGATGCTGCTGGATGCCGATGACAACGCCTACCTGGCCGCCAGCACCTTGTTCCAGATGGCGCTGACCCAGGTGCGTGCCGACGGCAGCACCGGCTGGACCGTGACCGCCCCCGGCAGCAACTCCTCAGGCATGGCCTTCACGCCCGACGGCGGCGTGCTGCTGGCCGGCGGCCAAACCGCCAAGATCGGCGACCCGGCCACCGCCAACGCCAGCGTGGCCCTGAGCGCCACCCCCGAGCCGGTGCGCGTGGGCCAAACGCTGACCTACAACATCACTGTGGCCAACGCCGGCCAGGCCACTGCAGCCAAGCTGAAGTTGAAACTGGCCCTGCCCACCAAGACCAACTTGCTCAGTGCCGTGCCCAGCCAAGGCCAGTGCACCAACACCAAACCGCTGAGCTGCACGCTGGGCAGCTTGGCCGCCGGCGGCAGCGCCAGCGTGCAGGTTCAAGTGCAACACACGGTCAAGGGCAAGCTCAACAGCACCGCCACGCTCAGCAGCAGCACGCCAGACCCAATCGCGGCCAACAACAAAGCCACCCACACCGCCACTGTGAAGCCTTGAGAGAAGCGCCGGCGCCGACCTTGATGGCCGGCCCGGCGGGCCTCATGCGGCCAAGCGCACCGGCTCCTGCACAGGCAGGCCCGGTGCAGCGTCGCTCAAGCGCCAGTACCGCCGTGCGGCCTCCAGGACCACGGCTTCGCCCTCGGCCAAGTGCTGGTCGGCACGCGCTGCGGCGGTGGCCAGCGCGAGCACGTTGGCCTGCAAGGCCGGGTCGTCCACCTCGGCCATCAGCGCCGCCAAGGCCGCCTCATCCAACTGCGTGATGAGTGAGCCGCCGCTGTAGCTGCCCATCAGCAGGTCTTCGCACAAGGCCTGCACCGCTTGCGGCAAGCCGCCTGTGGGCAGGCCTAAGGCGCGGGCTGCGTCGAGTTGATCCAGGGCCTCAAACTCGGAGCGGCAGACATGGCCGTCGGCGATCAGAACAAGGGCCACGATGCGGGCGGCGGCTTCCGGGCTGTTGCGGGGGTAGGAGCGCATGGCGGTGGTCTTTCTGGATGATGAGTGGTTCGGGTGGAGGAACTTCAGCGGTGGTGGGGTGGCACATACCGCGAGATTTTGCGCGGGTCCACGCTGATGCGCACGGGGACGTGAACCGGCGCCATGCGTTGCGGCCGTAGCACCGCGCGAAGCCGATGCAGCAGGGCCTTGACGGCTTGACGCACACGCTGCCACTGACGCCGCAACCAGGGGCTGCTGGAGCGGTCACTGGGTCTCAAGATGACTTTCATGAATGGGCCTCCTAGGCTTGATGCGAGTCGTCAGTCTGGGGCTGCAACTCATCATGAAAAATCAGAATAAATGTGAGTGTTATATCGTTTTTTACGAATTGAATGAACCGCCCTTGTCCCTCACATTGGCAGCTGTGGCGTGGCCCTCGGTGGCAGGGCCATCACTCAACACAAGCTTGGCTCTTAACGGTCATCCTGATGGAGGCGTGACATGGATGTGATGGGTATCGTCTGGTTGGGCATGCCGGTGTGGATCTGGCTGGCCTTTTTGCTGGCTGTGCTGGCGATCCTGGCCTTTGACCTGGGGGTCATGCACCGGGGCTCCCAAGAGATTGGGGTGTCGGAAAGCCTGAAGATGTCTGCGCTCTACATCGGCTTGGGGCTGGCCTGGGCGGGCGCGGTGTATGCCATCTACAGCCATTACCCCAACGCCGGCGCGATGGACCCGCAGATGGCCGCCGCCGCCAGCTCGGACGAGCGCGCCTGGACGGCGGTCAAGCTCTACATGACGGGGTATCTCGTGGAGAAGACGCTGGCCATGGACAACGTCTTCATCATCTCGATGATCTTCACCTACTTTGCGGTGCCGCGTGAGTACCAGCACCGGGTCTTGTTCTGGGGCATTTTGGGTGTGATCGTCTTGCGCGCCATCATGATCGGCCTGGGCGCGGCGCTGGTGATGGAGTTCGTCTGGATCATGTATGTGTTTGGCGTGATCCTGCTGCTGACCGGCGTGAAGATGCTGGTGATGGTGGACCACAAGCCAGACATCGCCAACAACCCCGTGCTGCGCCTGATGCGCAAGACCATGCGCGTCACCGATGACCTGCACGGCCAGGCCTTCACCGTGCGCCTGCCCCACCCCCAAACCGGCAAGATGGAGTTGTATGCCACGCCCTTGCTGCTGTGCTTGATCTTGGTGGAGATCGCCGACCTGGTGTTTGCCATCGACTCCGTGCCGGCCATCTTCGCCATCACGCCGGACCCGTTCATCGTCTACACCAGCAATATCTTCGCCATCCTGGGCCTGCGGGCGCTGTACTTTGCGCTGGCGGCAGTGGTGCATCGCTTCCACTACCTCAAGTACGCCCTGGCCATGGTGCTGATCTTCATCGGGGCCAAGATCTTCTTGGGCGACTGGTTGTTCGACGGCAAGGTGCCGGCCTCCATCAGCCTGGGCGTGACCGGCGGCTTGCTGGCGGGGGGCGTGCTGTTCTCGCTCTGGAAGACGCGCCGGGCGACCAGCTCATGATCAAGGCATGATGGCGTCTGCTTACCCAGTGGTTCTGCCTGGGGCTCGGTCTTGCTTTCAGGGCCAGGCCCCGGGCTTGTCTTGACGCCCCTCATGCCAGACTTCCCCCGCGGCCTCACCCTTGAACAGGTCTTCACCGCCATCCCCGGTCAGTGGGAGAAGGTGATCGTCAGCCTGCTGCTGATCAGCTTGGCGCTATTGGCCTCACACCTGTGGGCGCGCTATTTGGCGCGGGGCGAGATGTCGGCCCAGAAGCGCCGCCTGCACTTGGTATGGGCGCGCAACATCATCTGGTGTGTGGTGTTGCTGGTGATTGCGGCGGTGTGGGCCTCGACCATTGCTGGATTTGCCTTGTCATTGGCCGCCGTGGCCGGCGCCATGCTGATCGTCAGCAAGGAGCTGGTGATGTGTGTGCACGGCTACCTCTATGTCACGGTGGTGAGCCCCTACAAGGTGGGCGACGCGATTGAGTTTGGCGAGCTGCGCGGGCGGGTGATCGACATCGATATGTTCGCCACCTCCTTGGCCGAGTTGGATGAGTTGGGCCAGCAAACCGGCAAAGTCGCCGAGTTTCCCAACGGCCTCTTGCTCACCACACCAGTGAAGAATGTGACGCCCACGGGGGCCTTTGTGCTGCACCACATACGCATCCCGGTGCCTGAAGCACGGGTGGGCCACTTGGCGCCGATCGAAGCTGCTGCGCTGCAAGCGGCTGATCGCTGCACCGCCGCTTGGCGTGATGAGGCGATGGCGCATTTCCGCAAAGTGTCGGAGGAGAACTTCATCGCTCTGCCCTCCGGCAGAACCAAGGTGGCCTGGGACTTCTCAGAGCCCGGGCACCTGGTGCTGGTGGTTCGCGTGGCCTGCCCAGGCACGGAGCGACATGCGGTGGAGCAAGCCGTCTTCAAGGACACCTGGCGGGCTTTGTCGCCGCCCCCGGCGAGCACCGTAACGCCGTCTCAGGCTGAGTAAGCAGCGAGGTTGCGCCGGGCCTGTGCCTCCAGGCGGTCTCGCACTGCCGAGGTCAAATACAGGGGCTGGCGCTGCGCAAAGCCCCGCATCACCTCACGCCGTTTGCGGCGATACAGAAAGCCAGGCACCCAAGCGTACTCATCACGCACCTGTCGCTCATACTCGGCAAAGCGGGCAGCGTCTGCGCCAAGGATGGCGAGGTCGATGTCCACCAGCAGTGCCTCATCCGCCGTGGCGGTGGGCGCGGCATGGCAGGTCGCCATCACCAAGGCGTGCACGCGCTGGGCCATGGCGGCCTCTGCGCCAGCAGCCAACAAGGCTTGGCGCGCCCAGTCGGCACTGCGCAGTTCGTTGTCGTTGGCTTTGACCTCGTACACCGCGTCATGGAACCACAGCGCCAGGCCCACTTCACCGGGGTACTCGGCATAGGGCCGCAAAGCCTCCCACAGGGCCAAGCACTCGCTGAGGTGCTGCTGGGTGTGATAGCGGCGCTGCGGCTGGGCATAGGCGGCCCAGAGCGCGTCGCGCAGCTCATGCCCCAAGCCAGGCAGGCCGGCATCGGCCCAGGCCACCGCCCACGCCGCAGCGATGGCAGCAGGCGGTGGAGTGCTCGGTGTTTGGCTCATGGCATGCCGTTGTTGCCGTGTTGTTGAAAGCCTTGGCGCTCGTTCAAGCGACGCAGATAGTCCAAGACATGTGGCAGCTCGGCATGAGCGATGGGTGCCATGTGCCAACGCTGGGCGGAGAGGCCCAACACCACATCGGCCACCGTGAAATGCGCGCCCGTCACATAAGGCCCGCCGTGGGCCAGGGCCGCATCCAACAGGCTCATCTGGCGGTTCCATTCCTGCACGCTGGCGGCGATGGCAGCCTCGTCGGTGTGTAGCGGGCTGCGGCGCACCAGGGCCATGAAGGCATAGCGCCAAGCATTGTTCAACTCGGTGGCCTGCCAATCCATCCATTGCTCCACCTGCGCCCGCTGCAGTGGGGAGGCGGGCAGCAGGTCATGGCGATCTTGGCGGGTCGCGAGATAGCGGCAGATGGTGTTGGACTCGGTCAGCACCGTGTCACCATCGACCAAGACCGGCACCAAGCCTTGCGGGTTGTGGGCCAGGAAGGCCGGTGACTGCAGCGGCAAGCCAGGATCGCCCCAAGGCTCGTGGACGATGTCCAGACCCAACTCGACACAGGTCCACAAGACCTTGCGAACGTTGATGGACGATGCGCGACCGAGTACTTTGATCATGTCTTCCCCTCAGGCCTTGCGTGCGTGCAAGACCGCTTGCGCCACCACGCCCACCACCACGCCCCAAAAGGCTGAGCCCACGCCCGCCACGGTGATGCCAGACAGGGTGACGAGGAAGGCCAACAAGGCGGCGTCGCGGTGGCTGTCGTCCTTCATGGCCGAGGCCAAGCCCGCCGCAATGGTGCCCAGCAGCGCCAAGCCGGCCACGGCCAGCACCAGGGCTTTGGGAAAGGCGGCCAAGAGGCTGACGATGGTGCCACCGGCCAAGCCCAAGACGATGTAGAGCACGCCGGCCGCGGCTGAGGCGGTGTAGCGGCGCGCGGGGTCCGGGTGGGCTTCTCGGCCCATGCAGATGGCGGCGGTGATGGCGGCCAGGTTGAGCGCATAGCCGCCAAAGGGGGCCAGCAGCAAACTGGCCAAGCCGGTGGTGCCCACCACCGGTGAGACCGGGGTGCTGTAGCCCGAGGCGCGCTGGGCCGCGACGCCGGGCAGGTTTTGCGAGGCCATGGTCACCACAAACAAGGGCAAGGCCACGCTGACCATGGCACCCAGGCTCCATTGCGGGCTGACCCACACCGGCGTGGCCCACACCCAGCTCACGCTGCCGAGGTGGAGTTGCCCCAGCGCTGCCGCCACCACCATGCCCACCGCCAACACGCCAGGCACGGCCCAGCGTGGCCACAGGCGCCGCCCCAGCAAATAGGCGGCCGTCATGCTGAGCACCAGCACCGGCGCGGTGCTGACGGCGCCCACCGCATCCAGCGCAAAACGTGCCAGCACACCGGCCAGCAGCGCATTGGCCAAGGCGACGGGGATGCGCGACATCAGCCGCTCAAAAACGCCGCTATAGCCTACCGCCATGATGAGCAGCGCGCAGACGATGAAGGCGCCGGTGGCCTCAGGCAAGCTGACGCCTTGGCTCACGGCCAGCACTGCCGCACCTGGGGTAGACCAAGCGGTAAGCACCGGCTGGCGGTACCAGAGGCTGAGCCCCAAGCTGGTGAAGCCCATGCCTAAGCCCAAGGCCCACATCCAAGACGCCGTTTGCGCGGCATTGGCCCCGAGCGCCTGGGCGGCCGCAAAGACGATGGCGGCGGAGCTGGTGAAGCCCACCAGCACCGCCACAAAGCCGGCCACGGCGGCCGACACCGACACATCACGCCAAAAGCGCTGCATCAGATCTCCACCTTGGCTCCCAACTCCACGATGCGGTTGGACGGCAGGTTCAGGAAGTCGGCCATGTCGGCCGCATTGCGGTGCATGCTGGCAAAGAGCTTTTCGCGCCACAAGGCCATGCCGTCGCCGAAGGTGGGGATCACCGTGTCGCGGCTCAGGAAGTAGCTGGTGTCCATATCGTCCAGCGGCACACCGCGGCCCTTGAGCAATTGCAGCGCCTCGGGCACGTCCGGGTCGTTCTTGAAGCCGAAGTTCAAGGTGACTTGCCAGCAATCGTGGCCCAGCGAGGCCATGCTGACGCGCTCGTTGAAGCCGATCCAGGGCACCTCGTGGTGCTTGACGGTGACAAACAGGTTGTACTCGTGCAGCACCTTGTTGTGCTTGAGGTTGTGCATCAGCGCGTTGGGCGTGAGGCCTTCTTCCGCCACCAGGAACACCGCCGTGCCCGACACCCGCACCGGCGGGCTGATGAAGATGGCCTCCAAGAAACCGTTGAGTTCAATGGCCTCATCGCGCACGCGATTGCGCATCAAGCGGCGGCCTTGCTTCCAGGTCAGCATCAGCAAGAACATGCCAATGCCCAGCACCAGCGGGAACCAGCCGCCCTTGAACAGCTTGAGCATGTTCGAGAGGAAGAAGGTGACATCAATGACCAGGAAGAAACCCGTGACGGCCAGGCAGAGGCTCAAGGGATAGCGCCAGCCGTAGCGGATGACGAAGAAGGTCATCACGGTGGTGATGGTCATGTCCAGGGTGACCGCAATGCCGTAGGCCGAGGCCAGGTTGGACGAGCTCTTGAACAAGGCCACGGCCAGCACGATGAAAACATACAGGCCCCAGTTGACGAAGGGCACGTAGATCTGGCCGGTGTCTTTGACCGAGGTGTGGCGCACCGTCATGCGGGGCAGGATGCCCAGCTGAATGGCTTGCTTGGTGACCGAGAAGGCGGCCGAGATCAAGGCCTGCGAGGCGATCACCGTGGCCGCCGTGGCCAAAAAGACCAAGGGCAGTTGGGCCCAATCGGGTGCCATCAGGTAGAAGGGGTTTTCTACGGCCTGGGGGTTTTTGAGCAACATGGCCCCCTGGCCAAAATAGTTGATCACCAAGGCCGGCATGACCAGGCCGTACCACGCAATGCGAATGGGCCGCTTGCCAAAGTGGCCCATGTCGGCATAGAGCGCCTCGCCGCCGGTGACGCACAACACCACCGCGCCCAGCGCGATGAAAGCCACCAAAGGTTGCTGTGCGAAAAAGCCCGCGGCATAGGCCGGGTTCAGCGCCACCAGCACCGCCGGGTTGGCCAACACATGCGGAATGCCCAAAGCAATCAGCACGAAAAACCACACCAAGGTGATGGGCCCAAAGAACTTGCCAATGCCGCCCGTGCCAAAGCGTTGCACGGCAAACAAGCCCGTCAGCACCAGCAAGGTGATGGGCAGCACAAACGCATGCAGTCCAGGCTCGGCGACTTCCAAACCCTCGACCGCCGAGAGGACGGAGATGGCCGGGGTGATGACCCCGTCGCCATAAAAAATGGCGGTGCCGAACAAGCCCACCACCATCAGCGTGCGGCGCAAGGCAGGCCGCTCTTTGACGGCCGTGGTGGCCAGCGCCAGCATGGCGATCAGGCCGCCTTCGCCGTTGTTGTCGGCCCGCAAAATGAGCAGCACGTACTTCAAGGAGACGATGATGGTCATCGTCCAGAAGATCAGGCTGAGCACCCCCAACACATTGTCGGCCGTGGCCGGCACATGGCCTGCATGGAAGACCTCTTTGAGGGCATACAGGGGGCTGGTACCGATGTCGCCATAGACGACACCCAGGGCAGCCAAGGTCAGGGTGGCCAACGCGCCCCCGGTTGGGGCGGCTTTATCGGAGGGTTTCAAGGGACTGCTTCGACAATGCGAAGCCGGTATTGTGCGCCGCATCAAATTCTTGTCCACCCCCCGAGGCCGCGCTTATGACTGAGAATCAGTCTCTTTTCTGAGCACTGTGAACCCGAATGCCGGACAACGTTGCGCCCTTGCCACCCACTCCCACCCATGCGGCACCGTCGGCCGCCCGAATGGCCTTGGAGCGCATTCAGGGCCTGACCTTGGTGGGCTGGGCGCTGGACCCGGCGGACTTTGGGCGCGAGCAGTTGGAGCTGCGCTGCGGCGCCACCACCTTGATGGTGCGAGTGCGACGGGTGCCGCGGGAGGACGTTTGCCAGGCACTGGGCGTCAAGGTAGAGCGCCCCGGCTTCGAGATGGACCTGCCGGAAGAGGTCTGGCCCGCATTGGCGCGGGGTGGCCAACTGCAGGTGCTGGTGAACAAAGCCGCCTTGCCCCACCCCAGCTTGCGACCCAGCATTCAGAGCGTGACGGAATGGCTGGCTCAGGTCGAAGCCCAGCCTGGCTCCATCCGGCGCACCAACCAAATCGCCAGTGCACAGGCTCACTTGGCGGTGGCCCGCCCGCTGCAAGCGGCCCTGGCTGAAGCGGAGGTGACTCAGCAAGCTCAGCAAGGCCATGTCGCCGGCCAGGTGGAATCCTGGCGCGGCTTGAGCCTGGTGGGCTGGGCCGCCGACAAGCCCCAACAGCGCGCCAGCATCCGCCTGCGGGTGGGCGAGCAGACCCTGGCCGCGCCTGTGCGCAGAGTGTCGCGTCAAGACGTGGCCCAGGCGCTGGGCTTCAGCGACGAGATGCTGGGCTTTGAGATTGAAGTCCCGGGCACACTGTGGCCCGAGCAGCCGGGCACCGAACAGCTCGACATTCTGGTGCTGGTCGACGGCGTGGCCTGTGGCGCACCGTGGCGACTAGAGCGCAGCCAGCTGGCCAATGCCCTGGCCGATGCGCTGGCCCTGAACGACGCCACCCAGCGCCAGCACCAGACCTTGCTGGCGATGGAGCACCTGGTGCGGGCCGACGCCCTGGAGACCTTGGACGACAGCCAGCGAGACGCCCTCTACGCCCAGGCCCAAGCCAGTGGCTTTGAGCCCTGGTTGCGCCAGCGCGGTGTGGTGGCCAAGCTGCCCAGCGCCGCGCTGCGCCGCCCCATGGCCATGGGCCCACGCGGCCGCATGGGCAAGTGGCTGAGCCGGCCCGAGCGAGCCGAGCGCGCGCTGAACATGCTGCTGGCGCTGAAGGGCAAGCCCGCCCTGAGGCGCGCCGCCGAGAACCTGGAGGTCTCGCTGACCCAAGCGCTGGGCTTGTTCGACCGCGCCTTGTACGACGAGCAAGTCCCGCCTGACGAGCGGCAGGGCCAAAGCGCCGTGCGCCACTATGTCCGCCATGGCGATGCCCTGTCTCTAGCGCCGAATGCGCTGTTTGATGCGCGCTATTACACCGGCCAGTTGCCGGGCCGCCTGCACCCTGGTGTGAACCGGCTGCTGCATTACGGGCTGGTCGGCCGCTTTCGGGGCCTGAACCCCTGCGCTTGGTTCCAGCCGCAGCATTACCTGCTGCGCAACCCCGATGTGGCCAGCACCAAGATCGAGCCCTGGCTGCATTACATGAACTGGGGCTGGCGCGAAGGGCGCACGCCCCACCCTGACATGGCCGAAGGCCACCTGGCCTGCCCGCCCCTGCTGCAGCGCCTGGCCCACGCCCAGCAGGCCCAACACCCCGACCCACGCGTGGATGACCTGCTGCGCCGCCTGCCGGTTTCTGCCGGGGTCGAAGGCCTGCGCCTGCCCTGGATGCCCCCGCTGACCCTCGGCGGGCGCAACTACCTGGACCTGGAGCGCTGGCGCACCCTCAAGCCGCCGGCCTCAGGCCGTGGCGCCGTCAACGTCATCGTGCCGGTGTATGCCGGCGTGCAAGAAACGCTGCGCTGTCTCTGGAGTGTGTTGGCCTCCCCCGTGGACACGCCGTTTGAGCTGCTGGTCATCGACGATTGCAGCCCCGACCCTGCGCTCAGCGCCATGCTGCGAGAGCTGGCCGCGCTGAAGCTGATCCGCCTGGTGCGCAACCCAAAGAACCAAGGCTTTGTGGCCACCGTCAACCTGGGCATGTCGCTGCAGTGGGAGTCGGACGTGGTGCTGCTGAACGCCGACACCCAAGTCTTCCCTGGCTGGCTGGACCGCCTGGTGGCCCACGGCGCAGCCCACCCCGAAGCGGCGTCCATCACCCCGCTGTCGAACAACGCCACCATCTGCAGCTACCCGCGCATGCCCCAGGGCCAAGAGGCGCCCGAGGACGCCGCCGAGCTGGACCGCCTAGCGGCCTTGGCCAACCGCGGCCAAGTGGTGACCGTCCCCACCGGCGTGGGTTTTTGCATGTGGATGCGCCGCAGTTGCATGGACGCCATCGGCCTGTTTGACACCGGCCGCTTTGGCCGCGGCTATGGCGAAGAGAACGACTGGTGCCAGCGCGCTCAAGCAGCCGGCTGGACGCATCTGATCGCCACCGATGTCTATGTGGTGCACCAAGGCGCGGTGTCCTTCTCGTCCGAGACGGCGGTGCGAGTGCGTGCCGCCATGGCCGTGCTGGCCGAGCGCTACCCTGACTACAGCCGCCAGGTGGACGACTGGATCGCCAAAGACCCGATGCGCGAGGCCCGTGCGCGCTTGGATGTGGCGCGCCTGCGCGAGGTGGTGGGCCACAAGATCGTGCTGATGATCAGCCACAACCGAGGCGGTGGCACCGCCCGGCACGAGCGCGAAGAAGCGCAACGCCTGCGCATCCGCCACGGCTTGGGCACGCTGTGGCTGCGCCCGTCTCGCCGCCCAGGCCGCCTGGCGCTGACCCTGCCCGGCCAAAACCCGCTGCCCAATCTGGAAGCGCTCTCCCCTCAACTGGACGGCGAGCTGGAGCGCTTGCTCGCTGCGTTTGAGCTGGCCGAGGTGCAACTGCATCATCTGGTGGACCTGCCCAGCACGCTGCGCGACAGCGTGGGTGCGTGGTGCCAGAAGCTCAAGGTGCCGCTGGTGATGATGGTGCACGACTACCACCTGATCTGCCCGCGCATCACCCTGAGCGACGCCAGTGGCCTGTATTGCGGCGAGCCCGACGCCACGGGCTGCGCACGCTGCCTGCACCGCGACGGCCTGGACAAAACCGTGGGCGCGATTGGCGACTGGCGTGCGGCCAGCCTGGCGCTGATGCAGCAAGCCAAGCAGGTGCGTGTGCCGGACATTGACGTGGCCCAGCGCCTGGCGCGGCATTACCCCACGCTGAAGATGATGCTCAAGCCGCATGAGACGCCACCGGCCGCGCCCACCGACACGTCCACGCCACCGGCCGTGCAGCATGTCTTGGTCATCGGCGGCCTGAACGAGCCCAAGGGCTATGAGGTGCTGCGCCAAGCCGCCGCCAGCCCCGAGGCCCGCAGCGCGGGCCTGCGCTTCACGCTCTTGGGCCACTCCATCAACGACGAAGCGCTGCGCCAAGCCGGCGTGACGGTGTTGGGCCGCTATGAAGAAGCCACACTGAACCAGCGCATTGAAGACCAGAACCCCGACCTGATCTGGCTGCCCTCCATCTGGCCCGAGACCTACAGCTATGTGCTGAGCGCCGCCATGGAGTCTGGCCGCCGCGTGGCCGCCTTCAAGATCGGTGCCCCCGCCCGCCGCCTGCGCGAGTGGGACCCCAGCGGCCGCTGGTTCACCCTGCTGCCGCTGGAACTGGCCCGCAACCCGGCGGGCGTGGTGGCGCTGCTGCAGGCGGTGCCGCCGCCGGTGGTGGTGGCTGCGGCCGCCGGGCCTTCGGTGGGTGGTGCGGCGGGTCATCTGGCGGGTTAGCGCTACTGGGGCGATGTCGCTCGGCCTGCTTTGGGTGGGCTGCCTTTGCGGTGGTTTGGGTTGCGGTTTGGCGTGAGGCCTTGCGTGCGTGGGCCTGGTGCGTGGGCCTGGTGCGTGCGCTGGCGCAGGCCGTGGCCCGGGGCTCATGTCCCGGTGGTCGGCTTGCGCCGACTTCCCTCGGTGCTCGGTCCAGGGCGTGCGCCGTCAAACTCCCTCCGCTCCCGGGCTTTGCCCGGTCGCTTTGGTCAAACAGTGACGGCGAGTATGTTCTTGAACCGCGTGAAACCACGCGCCACGCCCTTCCCCTGCGCGCCTCGGCACCTCAAAATCGCCCCGGGCCACGGCCTGCACCAGCGCAAGTCCATCGTCACTGGCCTGCGGTTGGAGGCGCTGTTGGGGTTGGTGTCTTGGCTGCCAAAGAGCCCGTGCTCGGTGAGGTTGGGTCGTACAAGCGAGGCTTGCTTGGGGCCAGAACTCTCAATCAAAATGGCCACAAGGGAGGATGCCGTCTTTGGTGGCCGAATGCGCTGAATGAAATTGCTGCAGACAGGGCGCAAGTTGTCGCCACGGAATGTCTTTTCAATCGACAGCCGCTTGGCGTTGCAGAGACAGGTATTGTTGTTATGCAGCAATTCTGTCGCCCCAGATCACGGTTGGGCATCAGCCTGACCTACTTGTTCTACTCGACGAGTGCTCAATGACGACGTGCTATGAATGCAAATATGTGGTCCGGGGCCACAGCGCCAGTCATGGTCATTTTGAGGAGCCTGGCATTGGGTCAATTCGTCGCTTTCCCGATCAGTGGTGGACCGAAGAGCAACTTGTTGAAGAATTCAAGAAGGGTGCGATCGATGCCTTCAACTCTGTCAACCAGCATCGTCGCAACCCGAAGTACAAAGGTGTGTCCAAGCTCGAAGTGACGGTCGGGCCGATCGAGACGATTGACGAAGACACTGCGCGTCCGCCGCAGCAACTCCCGTGCCAGTGAGGCGCGCAGATGCCCAACCCATCATTCAAATGGATCTGCGCCGGGTGATTCCTTTCAAGCGACAGTCCAGTTGCTGGTTCCAGAAGCTAAGCAATACTTTCCCGTCGGCGCCGAATTCACGGTTTGGGAGGGCGGCACAAAGGGAGTGGGTCTTGTTTTGCCTTGTGCTCTTTAACCTTTGGATTAAGTGGACTTGCAGTCCGCTGCGCTGGATGACCTGATGAAATCAAGCTTGAGTTGCATGTGAGACTTCCTACTACACCGCCGCCATGGCCGGGTGCTTGCCTTTGTGGGCAGGTGCAGTTTGAACTTATGGCACTGCCCATCACGTTCTATGCGTGTCACTGCACTGATTGCCAACGTCGAACAGGGGGCGCAATGCGCCTCGTCATGTGGGTCGATCTTTCGGCACTCCGGCTTACACGAGGTCAAGCAAAGCTCATCACATTTCAAATTTCGGAGCACAAGCAGAGGCGTGCCATGGCTTGTGCCGAGTGCGACACCAGGCTCTGGGCGTTACCGACCGATCGGCCAACCATGGCTGGGCTGTTCCCCGGCACACTGCACAACGCGCGAGAGTTCGAACCCGTTGCGCACCTCTGGACACGGAGTGCGCCTTCATGGGTTCAGATTCCTCCTGGTGCCATCGTTTACGAAACTCAGCCAAGTCGTCCGGGTGAATTGGCTAGGCTCTGGCAAGAAGCCATTCAAAATCATGCGTTCAACAATGAAACAGACCCGTCCGTCTAGCAGGCCAATTGCAGCGATTCGCCATCAGCCACTCACTTCTAGCGTTGTGAGTCATTAAATGTCGCGGGTCATTGCCCGACTGGCTTGCCAGAGACGCAAAACCGGTGAGCACCTCACCGTCACAGGACACGCCGTGCCACCCCTCCACCCGCCCTGGTGCGGGGTGGTCACCAGGGCGATATAAGAGGCGCTGAGGCGCGCAGGGCAAGGGCGTGGCGCGCGTAACCGCGCGCTTCAAAAACAACCTCGCCGGAAGGGTTTGACCATAGCGAGCCGCAGGCGAGCGGAGGGAGTTTGACGGCGCACGGCCTTGCCCGAGCACCGAAGGGAGTCGGCTTTAGCCGACCGCCTCTCCATGAGCCCTGGGGACTGCCCCGCGACAGGGCCAGGCAGTCCTCCACCGGTCAGCCTGAGAACCGCCAAGCCAGCTATAAGGCCGATCAAGCAACTCACCGAATAGCCAGCGACGCCCAAGCGCAATGACCTGAGCACCCCCCTCAATGCCCCCCCGCCAACAGCGTGGCATTGCCCCCCGCCGCTGCCGTATTGATGGTCACGGTTTGTTCGGCGCAGAAGCGGTAGAGGTAGTGCGGGCCACCGGCCTTGGGGCCGGTGCCGGAGAGGCCTTCGCCGCCGAAGGGTTGGACGCCGACGACGGCGCCGATCATGTTGCGGTTCACATAGACATTGCCGATGCGGGCCTGGTGGGCCAGGCGGGCGGCGCGGCTGTCGATGCGGGTTTGGATGCCGAAGGTCAGGCCATAGCCCAGGGCGTTGATCTCGCGCACCACGGCGTCCACGTCGCCGCTCCAACGCACCACGTGCAACACCGGGCCAAAAATCTCTTGGCGCAGGTCGCTGATGCGGGGCAGCTCAAAGGCGATGGGGGCCACCAAGCGCGGCACGGCGGCGCTGCCTGCGGACAGCGCGGTTTCGCCCAGCAGCTTGGCCTCGCGGCGCAGGCGCTCGACATGGCGGCTGATACCGGTGAAGGCCTCGTCGTCGATGACCGGGCCGACATCGGTGGCCAAAAGCGCCGGGTCGCCCACGCTCAGCTCGGCCATGGCGCCCTTGATCATCTCGATCACACCGTCGGCAATGCCCTCGTGCACGCACAGCAGGCGCAGCGCAGAGCAGCGCTGGCCGGCCGAGCGGAAGGCGCTTTGCACCACGGCGTCGACCACTTGCTCGGGCAGGGCCGTGCTGTCCACCAGCATGGCATTCAGGCCGCCGGTTTCAGCAATCAGCGGCACGATGGGGCCGTCTTTTTGGGCCAGGGCGCGGTTGATCAAACGCGCCACTTGGGTGGAGCCGGTGAAGCAGACACCAGCGGTGCGGGCGTCGGCCACCAAGCCTGCGCCCACGGTTTCACCAGGGCCATGCAGCAAGATCAAGGCGTCTTCGGGCACGCCGGCTTCGCGCAGCAGCTCGACCATGCGCTGGGCCACGGCCGGGGTTTGCTCGGCGGGCTTGGCGGCCACGGTGTTGCCCGTCACCAAAGCGGCCACCACTTGGCCGGCAAAGATGGCCAGCGGGAAGTTCCAGGGGCTGATGCAGACGAACACGCCGCGGCCATGCAGGCGCAAGGTGTTGCTCTCGCCGGTGGGGCCGGGCAAGGTTTGCTCGGCCAGGCGCTGTTCGGCTTGGTCGGCGTAGTAGCGGCAGAAGTCCACCGCCTCGCGCACTTCGGCCACGCAGTCGCCCAGGGTCTTGTGCGCCTCTTTGACCAGCAGGCCGCAGAACTCGGCCAAGCGGGCATCCAGCAGGTCACCGGCCTTGCGGATGATGGCGGCGCGCTCGGCCAAGGGACGGGCGCTCCAGGCCTCAAAGCCGGTGTGCAGCGTGCCCATGGCCAGCTCGATCTGAGCCGTGCTGGCCTCAGGCACCGGGGGCACATGGGTTTTGGCAATGGCCTCGTCCAGCGGGCGGCGCTGCACCAGGCAGGTCAAGTCAGCCCCGGTGGAGTTGCGGCGGCCCTCGCCATACAGTGCATGCGGCAGCGGGAAGGCCTCGATGTGCTCGCCCGCCACGCAGGCGTCCAGCGGGGAAGAGAGCAACTCGTCGGTGGGCACTTGCTCGTCGGCCAATTGGTGCACAAAGGAAGAATTGGCGCCGTTCTCCAGCAGGCGGCGCACCAAGTAGGCCAGCAAGTCGCGATGCTCGCCCACCGGGGCATAGACGCGGCAAGCCATGTGGCCGTCGGCCAGCACTTCGCGGTAGATGCCGTCACCCATGCCATGCAGGCGCTGCATCTCGTAGTCTTTGTCCGGCTCGGCGCCGGCCTGTGCGGCCATGCGGGTGATGGCCGAGATGGTGCCGGCGTTGTGGGTGGCGAACTGCGGGTAGATGACCTTGCGATGGCCGAGCAGCGCTTGGGCGCAGGCCAGGTAAGAGACATCGGTGTGCGGCTTGTGGGTGTAGACCGGATAGCCGGCCAAGCCCAGCTCTTGGGCGCGCTTGATCTCGCCGTCCCAGTAGGCGCCCTTGACCAAGCGAACCATGAAGCGCAAGCCGTGCTCGCGGGCAATGCGGGCGACTTCGTCGACCACGGCCAGCGCACGAGTCTGGTAGGCCTGCACGGCCAGGCCAAAGCCACGCCAGTGCGGGTAGCTGCGGCTGATGCGGGCGGCCAAGGCTTCGAACACGTCCAGCGACAGCTCCAGCCGGTCGACCTCTTCGGCGTCAATGGTGAGGTTGAGGTTGGCCGTGGCGGCCTGCTCGATCAGGCTCCAGACGCGGGGCAGCAGCTCGGCAAAGACGCGCTCGCGCTGGGCGTCTTCATAGCGCGAGAACAAGGCCGAGAGCTTGATGGAGATGCCATCGGCACCCTCTGGGCCGCGGGTGTGGGTGCCTTGCGCCACGGCAATCGTCTTGATGGCATTGGCATACGAGGCCAGATAGCGGCGGGCGTCGTCCTCGGTGCGGGCGCCTTCGCCCAGCATGTCATAGGAGAAGCGCAGATTGGACAGGGCTTTGCGCTGGCTGGCGGCCTCGCTCATGGCCTCGCCAATGGTGCGGCCCAGCACAAACTGACGGCCCAGCAGTTGGATGGCGCGCACGGTGGCAGCCACCACGGTGCGAGCGCCCAGGCGCTTCAGCAACCCCGCCTCTTCTTCGGCGCCGGGCAGGAACTTCTTGGACATGGCGATGGCGCTGGCGGACAAGCCGGCCCAGACCCCACCGTCGGTCTGGTCAAAGTCAGCCCGGCCCAACTGATCCGCCGTCAAGGCCACCGCGGTTTCGACATCCGGCACCCGCAGCAGGGCCTCGGCCAGGCGCATCAAGGCCAGGCCTTCGGCGCTGGAGATGGGGTACTCCTTGAGCAAGGACTCCATGGCCCAAAAGGGTGCCGGCTTCTCACGCACCGCCCGGATCCAGGGGCGGGCGTGCTCGATCACAGCACTCCACTCCGTCACCGCGCCGAGCCGCGCACGCGCCGCGGCCAAGGCCTGGGCCTCCGGCAGATAGGCAAAAGGCAGGCGCTGGTGAGGCGCTGGCACAGAAAAGGAGGCCGGAGCGGTTGCGGTGAGGGTGTTCATGGCAGTAGAAAACCTGACTGGTAAGAATTGCAGCTTAAAGCCACAATTACTGAAAAAGATTCGGAGTTTTATGGTCTTGACGGAGTTTTCCCCGGTATGAAAGTGCCTTTAGACCTTTCAGATGCAGAGCGCGGTCTCGACAAAATCGACCTGCGCATCTTGCGCGTCCTCCAAAAAGACGGGCGCATCAGCAACCTCAAACTGGCTGAGGAGGTGCATCTCTCGCCCACGGCTGTGCTGGAGCGCGTCAAGCGCCTGACCCGGGAGAACTACATCCTGGGCTATGAGGCCAAGCTCAACCCCAATAAGCTGGGCGCGGGGCTGATGGTGTTTGTCGAGGTGCTGCTCGACCGCACCGTGCATGACGTGATGGACAGCTTCCGCGCCGCCGTGCAGGTGCGGCCGGAGATCCTGGAGTGCCACCTGGTGGCGGGAGGCTTTGACTACCTGCTCAAGACCCGTGTCTCTGACATGAGCGCTTACCGCTCCTTTGTGGGGGATGTGATCTGGTCACTGCCCGGTGTGCGGGAGACCCGCACTTATGCAGTGATGGAAGAGGTCAAAAACACCACGACGCTGAGCCTGGGGGCCTGAGCCGCGCCTCCCCCTCCTCCTGATGCCCCCCAAAGGGTGCGGTAGTTTCCCGCTCCCCCAAGTGGCCCCCCGCTGGGGCGATGGGCAAGGCTGAGGTGGGCCGCCATGATGCGGCCTCCCCCACCCGAGGAGACCGTCGTGCAACACCCCGCACCCCAGTCCGCCAGTTCCACCACCTTGTCACCGGCCCTACAAGCGGCCTTCTTGGCGGGTGAGCTCAATGACCAAGACTTTCTGCCCATCGCCTGGCCTGAGCTGTTCAAGGGTGTGGCGTGGCTGACCGAGCCCACGCAGGAGTTCATGCAAGGGGTGTTTGTGTCGGAGATGGTGTCTTGAGGGGGCGGCTGCCAAATATGGCGGTGCCCACCCGAACCAGCGTGGCGCCTTCCAGCACTGCGGCTTCCAGGTCATGGCTCATGCCCATGGACAGAGTATCGAGTGCCAGCCCTTGAGCCCGCAGTTGCGCCCACAAAGCGGCCAAGGCCCGGTGCGGCTCGCGCTGGGCGGCCAAGCCCTCGGCCGGCGCAGGCACGGCCATCAAGCCGCGCAGGTGCAGCCGGGGTAAGGCCGCCACAGCCTGCGCTACGGCCGGCAGTTCTGCCGCAGAGAGCCCACTTTTGCTCGATTCGCCGCTGATATTGACCTGCAAGCAGACTTGCAAAGGCGGCAAATGGTCCGGGCGCTGCTCGCTCAGGCGCTGAGCAATCTTGAGCCGGTCGACCGAGTGGACCCAGTCGAAGTGCTCGGCCACGACCCTTGTCTTGTTGGACTGCAGTGGGCCGATCAGGTGCCAACTGAGGTGTGGCCGCAAGTCGACCAGCGCGGCCATCTTCTCGACCGCCTCTTGCACATAGTTCTCGCCAAAGGCCCGCTGGCCTGCCGCATAGGCTTGGCGCACCGCATCAGCCGGGCAAGTCTTGCTCACCGCCAACACAGTGACATCCTTGGCAGACCGTTGCGCTTGCTCACAGGCACGCTGCACACGGAGGCTCAAGTCTTGAAGGTTCTCGGCGATACTGAACATGATGGTGGGAGGATAAACCAGGGGCTGGCTTGGCCCCTGACCTGCCGATTCCCTGAGCCACTTTTTGCGGGCATTCGCATCCATGGACATCACCCAACTGCTGGCCTTTTCTGTCAAGAACAAGGCGTCTGACCTTCACCTGTCTGCCGGTTTGCCACCCATGATTCGCGTGCACGGGGATGTGCGCCGCATCAATGTCGACCCGCTGTCGCACAAAGAGGTGCACGCGATGGTCTACGACATCATGAATGACAGCCAGCGCAAGCACTATGAAGACACGCTGGAGTGCGACTTCAGCTTTGAAGTGCAAGGCTTGGCCCGCTTCCGGGTGAATGCCTATCACCAGAACCGCGGCTCGGGCGCCGTGTTCCGGACCATTCCGTCCAAGATCCAAACCCTGACTCAGCTGAACTGCCCGGCCGTCTTTGCCGACTTGGCACTCAAGCCGCGTGGCTTGGTGCTGGTGACCGGGCCGACGGGCTCCGGCAAGTCCACCACGCTGGCGGCCATGGTGGACCACCTCAACGAGAGCCACTACGGCCACATCCTGACGCTGGAAGACCCGATCGAATTTGTGCACGAGTCCAAGAAGTGCTTGGTCAACCAGCGCGAAGTCGGCCCTCACACACTGAGCTTCTCCAACGCCCTGCGCGCCGCGCTGCGTGAAGACCCGGACGCCATCTTGGTGGGTGAGTTGCGCGACCTGGAAACCATCCGCCTGGCACTGACGGCTGCCGAAACCGGCCACTTAGTGTTCGGCACGCTGCACACCTCCTCGGCCGCCAAAACCATTGACCGTATCGTCGACGTGTTCCCCGCGGCTGAAAAAGACATGGTGCGCGCGATGTTGTCGGAGTCGCTGGTCGCGGTGATCTCGCAATCGCTGTGCAAGACCAAGGACGGTAACGGCCGTGTGGCCGCCCACGAGATCATGCTGGGCACGCCGGCCATCCGCAACCTGATCCGCGAGAACAAGGTTGCGCAGATGTACTCGGCCATCCAAACCGGCCAGAGCATGGGCATGCAAACCCTGGATCAGGCCTTGGCCGATCTGGTACGCCGCAATATCATCGCCGCAGCCGAGGCTCGCACGCGGGCCAAATCGCCAGAAATGTTCCCTGGCTAAACCTCACCTTGAGCATGTGGCAATTCATTTCGCGTCTGTGGAGCAGCAAGCCTCAAAAGCCCGTGTTCCAGCTCAGCACCTCTGCGGACTCGGGCTATTACGCCACCCAGTTCGTCGACCACCAAGCCACTGACACCCGGCTGTTTGTGCGCTGGAGCCACCGCGCGCCAGACCTGCAAGCCTCGCCGGTGGCACAAGCCACGGGCACGCAGTTGCTGGTGCGCCTGCTGGTGCAAGACCCGGCCATGCTCAGCCTGGGCGTCGAGTGGCTGCATGCCATGGGCAACTACTTTGATTACGCCCGGGTCGAGGCCGGCAAGCGCTTGTTTGCTCAAGACGAGCAAGGCGATTTCATCTTGCTGGTGCTCGATGGCAGCGTGGCCGAAGACCGGCTGCAGCCCTCAGGCCACAAGGTCCGCTTGGGTGAAATGCGTGGCGGCGATGTGCTGGGCGAGTTCTCCATGCTGGATGGCGGCACGCGCCTGGGCACGTGTGTGGCCTTGACGCCGGTGACGGTGGCCGTGCTGTCCAGCCACAGCCTGAGCCGATTGCTGGCTGAGGAGCCCCGTTTAGGGGCCGAATTGGCGCTCTGGCTGGGCAAACGCTTGTCGCTGCGCCTGCGGCAGATCAGCGCCCGCTTGTCGGTGCAATTGGTTCGTGCAGACACGCACTGAGCCTCAAGGGAGTTTTCATGGAACGCGATCAGGCCTCGAAATTCGTCAGCGATTTGCTGCGCTTATTGGTCACCCGCAGTGGCTCAGACTTGTTCTTGACCGCTGACTTTCCGCCGGCCATCAAGGTCGACGGCAAGGTCACCAAGGTCTCGCCACAGCCGCTCTCGGGCGCCCACACCGTGGCCTTGGCACGCGCCTTGATGAACGACCGCCAAGCCGCAGACTTCGAGCGCACCAAGGAATGCAACTTCGCCATCTCGCCCCAAGGCATTGGCCGCTTCCGCGTCAGCGCTTTCATGCAGCAAGGCCATGTCGGCCTGGTGCTGCGGACGATTCCCTCGCAATTGCCCACCATTGACGACTTGGGCCTGCCCAAGATCCTCAAAGATGTAGCCATGACCAAGCGTGGCTTGGTGATCGTGGTGGGCGCCACGGGCTCGGGCAAAAGCACCTCGCTGGCGGCCATGGTGGACTGGCGCAATGAAAATGCTTTTGACCACATCATCACCGTGGAAGACCCGGTGGAGTTTGTGCACCCCCACAAGAACTGCGTGGTGACCCAACGCGAAATCGGCGTGGACACCGACGACTGGCAAGTGGCGCTGAAGAACTCGCTGCGCCAAGCGCCTGATGTGATTTTGATGGGCGAAATCCGCGATCGCGAGACCATGGAGCTGGCCATCAACTTCGCCGAGACCGGCCACCTGTGCATGGCTACCTTGCACGCCAACAGTGCCAACCAAGCGCTGGATCGCATCATCAACTTCTTCCCCGATGACCGCCGCGCGCAGATGTTGATGGACTTGTCACTCAACCTGAAAGGCATGATCTCGCAACGCCTTCTGCCACGCCAAGAAGGCAAGGGCCGCATTGCGGCGGTGGAGATCATGCTCAACACGCCCTTGATGTCGGACCTGGTCTTCAAGGGCGAAGTCTCTGAGATCAAAGACCTGATGAAGCGCTCGCGCGAGCAGGGCATGCAGACTTTTGACCAGTCGCTGTTCGACCTCTACGAAGCCCATGCCGTGGCGTATGAGGACGTGCTGCGCAATGCCGACTCCGTCAACGACCTGCGCCTGAACATCAAGCTCAACAGCAAGCGCGCCCGCGTGACCGATTTGGCCGCCGGCACCGAACACCTCACCATCGTTTAAGTCATCCTCATGTCTGAAGCTCCTGTCGCCCCCCAGGCCTTGGCGTTTTTGGGTCTGGGCGTGATGGGTGGCCCCATGGCCGGCCATTTGCGCAAGGCGGGCCATGCCGTCACCGTCTACAACCGCACCGCCAGCAAAGCCCAGGCTTGGGTGGCTGAGCACGGCGGCCAAGCAGCCCCCACCCCGCGCGAGGCAGCCCAAGGCGCGGCCATCGTGTTTGCCTGCGTGGGCAATGACGACGACCTGCGCTCGGTGGTCTTGGGGGAAGACGGTGCGTTTGCGGGCATGGCGCCGGGCAGCGTGTTTGTCGACCACACCACGGCGTCCGCGGAAGTCGCGCGCGAGCTGGCCCAAGCCGCCCGCGCACGCGGCCTGTGGTTTGTGGATGCGCCCGTCTCCGGCGGCCAAGCCGGCGCCGTCAATGGCGTGCTGACGGTGATGTGCGGCGGCGAGGCCTCGGCCTTTGAAGCCATGCGCCCCGTCGCCATGGCTTACTCGCGCGCCGTCACGCTGTTAGGCCCCTCGGGTGCGGGCCAGTTGGCCAAGATGGTGAATCAAATCTGCATCGCCTCACTGGTGCAAGGCTTGGCCGAAGGCATTGCTTTTGGGCAAAAAGCCGGCCTGGACATGAAGGCCGTGCTGGACGTCATCGGCAAGGGCGCGGCCCAGAGCTGGCAGATGGACAACCGTGGCAAGACCATGGTGGACGACCAGTTCGAGTTTGGCTTTGCCGTCGACTGGATGCGTAAAGACCTGGGCCTGGTGCTGGAAGAAGCGCGCCGCAACGGCGCCACCTTGCCCGCCACCGCCATGGTGGATCAGTTCTACGCCGATGTGCAGGCCATGGGCGGCCGGCGCTGGGACACCTCCAGCCTGATCAAGCGCCTGCGCTAAGCCCTGCGCTGGCCCGCCGCGACGCGGGGGCCAGCAGGAGGCGCCGACCGAGAGACGCTCACTGTGCGGGCTGTTGTGCCGGCTTGGCCTTGGGCTCGGGCTGCAGGGCCTTGAGTTCCTCCTCGCTGAGGATCTCGAACACCCGCACCACCTTTTGCACACCGGACACGCCGCGCGCCACTTCAGCGGCCCGGGCGGCCTCGCGCTCCGTGACGCGACCCATCAGATAAATGATGCCGCGCTCGCCAACCACCTTGATGCTGTTGGCTTGCAGGTCTTTGGCTTCGACAAAGCTGGCCTTGACCTTGCTGGCGATGATGGTGTCATTGGTGCGCGAGGTCAGTGAGCTCAGGCCCGCCACCGCCGTCTCATTGACCACCGCCTTGACGTTCTCCACGCCTTGGATCGTGCTCTCCACCAACTGCCGATCAGCCTCATTGGCCACCTCACCGGTGATCAAGGCCGTGCGGTTGTAGCTGGTGACGTTCAGGTGGGCGCGGTCACCCAACGCAGCCCTCAAGCGGCTCTCGCCTTTGAGCTCAATGCCCTGGTCTTCGACTTGGGCACCCGAGGTGCGACGGTCGGTGACCATCAAGGCGCCACTGACCGCCGCCCCGCCCAAAAGCAGGGGCGCACAGGCGCTCAACAAGGTGGCACTGGCCAAGGCTGCGGCCATCAAAGTGCGTCGGAAATGCATGGGAGAGTCCCTCAAGTGGAGAATGCTCAAGCGCCTTCGTGGGCGCCCAGCAGTTGAATGTCAATGGCGTCGCACAAGGCATGCAGCGCCAGCAAATGCAGCTCTTGAACCCGCGCACGGCGCTCGTGCGGCACCGCGATCCAGACGTCGGTATCGCGCAGCAATGAGGGCCAATGGCCCCCCATGCCACCGCTGAGCATGACCACGCCCATGTCTTTGGCATGGGCTTGAGCCATCAGCTCGGCCGTCAGCGCGTCTTCGTCTTGCGGGCACAGGGCTACCAGCAAATCGCCGGGATGACCCAAGGCCGCCAACTGCGCCAAGGCTTCCGCGTTGAGCGTCGCCAGTGGCACAGCGGCCAGCGCCGGTCGGTCGCGCTCAAAGCCCTGCAGCAGGCGGGCACTGAAGGCCTGCGCCAATTCCGGGCCGCCGTGAGCATGGACCAGCAATTTGCCGCCGCTGGTCAGGCAGGTGGTGATGATCTGTGCGGCTTCAGCAATCGGCCGCGAGAGGTGCTCGGCCACCTGATACATCAGGTCCGCCGATTCGAAGAAATGTTGTTGGATGCGCTGTTCAAGCATGTTCATGATGATAAGTGGCGCAGCCGCTCAGAAAAGTTCCGGCCGGCCGATGAAGACCGCACCGGCGGGATCAATAGGCCTCAAAGGCCGCTTTGAGCCACTGCACCTCACCCGCGTCGACCGCCACCACATCAAAACGACACGGCGGCAGATGCGGCAGACGGCTGAGGTAACACTGGGCCGCAAAAATGAGCTTGGCCTGTTTGCTGTGCGTGACGCTGGCGGCGGCTCCGCCATGGCGGGCATTGCGCCGCGCGCGCACCTCGATGAACACCAAGGTGCCGTCGCGATCGCGCATGATGAGGTCGATTTCACCGGCTCGGCGCGAGGGCCCGCGGGCCACCCGATAATTGCGCTCGACCAGCGTCAGCCCGTGGCGGCGCAAGACCTCCAGCGCTTGGGCCTCGGCCTGGGCTCCTGTTTCGCCCCTCACCCCGACATTCGGCGCCGGCTGTTGCGCTGGCTTCTGCTTGCTTGCCGTGACCATCACCCCCTCCTCGTCCTCGTCGCTTGTGTCTGTGGCTGCCAGTGTGGCGGGCGGGCAGCAACACCCGCCCAGCACGCTTTATATGGTGGCCACGCCCATCGGCAATTTGGCGGACTTCAGCCTGCGCGCCATTCATGTGTTGGCGCTGTGCGATGCCGTGGCTTGCGAGGATACGCGGGTCAGCGCCGGCCTGCTGCGTCATTTGGGGCTGCACAAACCCCTGATCGCCCTGCACGACCACAACGAGCATGAGGCCTCGGCCAAGGTGCTGGCGCGCCTGCAGGCCGGGGAGCGTGTGGCCTATGTCAGCGATGCGGGCACGCCCGGTGTGTCGGACCCTGGCGCCATCTTGGTGGCCCAAGTGCGGGCTGCCGGCTTGCGCGTGATGCCACTGCCCGGCGCCAGCAGCGTGGTCACGGCCCTGAGCGTGGCGGGCGACGCGGGTGCGCCCCTGGGCCATGTGTTTGCGGGTTTCTTGCCGGCCAAGGGCCAGGAGCGAGCCCAAGCGCTGGCGTCGGCGGCGGCTGAGGTGCGCAGCACCGTGCTGTTTGAAGCGCCGCACCGCATCGACACCTTGTTTGGCGGCCTGGCCAGCACCTGCCCCCAGCGGCTGGTGACGGTCTGCCGGGAGCTCACCAAGCAATTCGAGCAGATCTGCACCCTGCCGGCCGCCGAGCTGCCGGCCTGGCTGGCTGCGGACACCCAGCGCGGCCGGGGTGAGTTTGCGATCGTGCTGCACGCTCAGGTGGTGGGGGCTGAAGACGAGGCTGCGATCCCAGAAGCGGCGGAGCGGGCCTTGCAGACCTTGGTGCCGCTGCTGCCTCTGAAACAGGCCGTCAGCCTGGTGGCCGATTTGTGCGGCGCCCCGCGCAATGCGCTGTACGCCCGCGCGCTGGCCTTGCGGCAAGCGGCGGACGACGAGGACGCGGCTGACGAATGACCTGAGCCCTCAGGCCTGACAGGACGCGCGTTCAGCCTTGTTTATTGCTTGGGCGCGCCGCCATCCACGGGGGGCTTGGCTTTTTGCTCATCATGGCGCTGGCGCTTGATGTCCTTGCTGGCGCGGTCTTGCATGCGGTCGATGCGGGCGCGCTCTTTGTCGGTCACCTGGCCATCCGCTTCGGCGCGCTTCTGGGCACGGTCAATGCCGCGCTGCTCCATCTTCAGGCGCTTGGCTTCGTGCTTGCTGATCTCGCCGTTGGCCATGCCCTTTTCGATGCGCTTTTCCTGCATCTTTTCGCGGGCATTCATGTCCAGAGGCTTGGAGGCAGCGCCTGTCATCGGGGGCACTGCGGGCGGGTTCGTGGTTTGAGCAAAGGTGCCAGCAGCGGCCAAAGCCAGGCCAAGGGCAGTCAAGGTGGTGCGAATCTTCATATCAACTCCTGCGGTGGGTTTGGGTTTGTTCGCAGCGCGTTGTGCTGCGAGGCCTTGATTCAACGACAGCCGCACCCGGGCAGCCGACCCCGGCTATGCAAAGACACGTAAATCCCTGTTCCCCACGAAGAGGGGCGGGCTCCTACAATCCGCCGATGATCTCTCGCGACCCCACTCTTGAGCGCTTGGCCCAGGCCCAGCAATTGCTGCTTGACCCTTACGGTCTGAACGAGGCCAGCCTGGCGCGGGCCTTGGCCACCATTGGCGAGCACAAGGTCGATGACGCTGACCTTTACTTCCAGTACACCCGCCATGAAGGCTGGAGCCTGGAAGAGGGCATCGTCAAAAGTGGCAGCTTCTCCATCGACCAAGGCGTTGGTGTGCGGGCGGTGGCCGGCGAGAAAACCGCCTTTGCCTATTCCGACGATCTGTCTGACGCCGCGCTGCTGGACGCCGCCCGCACCGTGCGCAGCATTGCCGCCGCTGGCCAGAGCCGCCGCGTCAAGGTGGGCACGCCGACCAAGTTAGCGCGCAGCCGCACGCTGTATGCGCCCATGGACCCGATCGCCTCGCTGGACAGCACCCAGAAGGTCGCGCTGCTGGAGAAGATCGAACAAATGGCCCGCGCCCGCGACCCGCGCATCGTGCAGGTCATGGCCGGTGTGGCAGCCGAGTACGACGTGGTGATGGTGGCCCGCGCTGACGGCACCCGGGCCGCCGACGTGCGCCCGCTGGTGCGCTTGTCCCTGACGGTGATTGCCGAGCAAAACGGCCGCCGCGAAGTGGGCTCGGGCGGCGGCGGTGGCCGCTTTGGCCTGGGCTACTTCCAGCAAGCGCAACTTGAGCAATACGTGGATCAGGCGGTGAACGCCGCTCTGACCAACCTGGAGAGCCGCCCGGTGCCCGCCGGTGAGATGACCGTGGTGCTAGGCCCCGGCTGGCCCGGCGTGATGCTGCACGAAGCCGTGGGCCACGGCCTGGAAGGCGACTTCAACCGCAAGGGCTCGTCCACCTTCTCCGGCCGCATCGGCCAGCGCGTGGCCGCCAAGGGCGTGACGGTGCTGGACGACGGCACCATGGCCGACCGTCGTGGCTCGCTCAATGTGGACGACGAAGGCAACCCGACCCAGCGCAATGTGCTGATCGAAGACGGCATCCTGCGCGGCTATATGCAAGACAGCATGAACGCCCGCCTGATGGGCGTGAAGCCCACCGGCAACGGCCGCCGCGAAAGCTATGCCCACGTGCCCATGCCGCGCATGACCAACACCTATATGCTGCCCGGCGACAAGAGCCCCGAGGAAATCGTCGCCAGCATCAAGCGCGGCCTCTACGCCACCAACTTTGGCGGCGGCCAGGTCGACATCACCAGCGGCAAGTTCGTGTTCTCAGCCTCCGAAGCCTTCTGGGTTGAGAACGGCAAGATCCTCTACCCCGTCAAGGGCGCCACCCTGATCGGCAACGGCCCCGAAGCCATGGGCCGTGTCAGCATGATCGGCAACGACCTTCAACTCGACAGCGGCGTCGGCACCTGCGGCAAAGACGGCCAAAGCGTGCCCGTGGGCGTGGGCCAGCCCACGCTGCGCATTGAGCGGCTGACGGTGGGGGGGACTGCCTAAGCCCATTGAGAAGAAGCCCAGAGAGGCCAGGTTACAGACCCGAAGATCAGGAGGAGAATTAATGTTCGGATTTTTTAAGAAAAGGGAAGCGGCGACACCAGCGCCCGCCAACTCCGATGCTGACGCATCGCCCAAAGTGCCTAGAGCGGCTGATTCGCCTCTCGGGGAGTTGTGGATCGACCAAAACAATGCCCTAGATCAGGCCGATCGGCTGGGTCTCGATGCGCTAGCTGCGGCCGACTTGCGACAGTTCATCTCGCAGGGCTATTTGGTCATTCCTGGGGCCATTTCCGAGGCTTTGGCTGATCAGATCGTAGCTGACGCACATCGTGTGAGATCGAACCCAGGCGACTATGTCGTCCGGGATAAAGGGGCCTATATCAACCCAGCACATATCGAGGAGTTTCACCTAGGTCACCGTATCATTGATCTGTACGCCGTCTCAGCAGCGGCCCGTGAGGCGGTCTTCACACCCCGAGCGTCACGGCTGCTGAATTTGATATTCGGGGAACCGGCACTGGCCATCCAGTCGCTGTACTTTGAGTATGGTTCACAGCAAGCGGTGCACCAAGATACCGCATACGTTGTCTCTCGAAAGCCTTTGGCATTGGCTGCCATCTGGATTGCTTTGGAAGATGTGCAGCCTGGTACAGGAGAGCTTTGTTACTACCCAGGCGGACACCGACTGCCACACGATCTCTTCGGCGGCACACGAAAGCACTGGATTCAGTCTCAAGATGGAGTTGAAGAGCATCAGCGTTACCTCAAGAGCCTACGGGAGCGCTCCGAGGCGGCCGGCCTGACCCTTGAGACCTTCTTGCCAAAGAAGGGTGATGTGTTGCTTTGGCATGCAGACTTGCCGCACGGCGGCACACGTATCAGCACTTTGCATACGCGACGCAGCTACGTGCTTCACTTCGCCCCGAAGAGTGTCAAGGCAAATTACATGAGCAGGATTGGTGCTGACTATCACGAGCATCTAATGCCGACAGGTGATGGTTTTTCATGCCGCCATTACGCCTTGGCAAAGATGCGCCCTGATGGGCGCGCACCGATCTTGTTCGATGGTGGCATTTCGCGCCGCTAGTCGTTGTCAGCAACGTCGATGGTATCGCCGCAGATTTGCGGCGGCTTTTGCCCAAACTCTCTCGCCCATCCCACTTTTTGCTTGACCACGCGGGCAGGTACGCCCGCGGCAAGGCATTCTTTGGGTATCTCTTGAGTCACGACCGCGCCAGCAGCCACGATGCTGCCTGCACCGATGCATGCATCTGGCAAAACCATTGCTCTGCGGCCAATCCAGACATGACGATCAATCCAGATGGAGCGACGGTCTGCGTTGACCACCAATCCAGACTCAAGGTCAAAGATCGGATGCTGGTCGCTTGACTGCAGAATGACCTCATCCGAAAACTGGCAGTCATCACCAATCACAACATCTGCACGTGCCCCGATCAATCGAACCTGCCCCATGGTGGTGCAATCACCCACAAACACGGTGGCTCGCCCGAATAGTTGCCAGCCGCCACGGATGATGCAATCTGAGCCGATGATGACTTTCAATTGATCATCACCAAGCACGACACTCAGAGCACAGCGGTTACTCAAGAAGGCCAGATGTACGCCGCTATAGCGCAGCTTGCCGGCATGGAGTTGCAGCGTAACCTGACTGCACCATGTCTCAATATCGGCCTCTACAGGTAGAGTCAAGAAACAGCTGTCGTCGAAGTCCGCCTTCAACGAGGACGTCAACGGACTGTCCCTCAGCAGTATCGTCTTGAGGGTGCGAAACCGGCTCTTGGGTGCAAAACGAGCCAAGGTGGGCTTGAGGCCCATGACTCGCAGAAGCGGCTCGAAAGCAACAATGTTCAGTGACATTCAGTCAGTTTACTGGGGGCCTACAAACATTGAGCTGAATCCTCCGGCGATCTCGACTCTCAGCCCCGCAGCAGGGTTGTAAACCTCTTGCCCAATGTCAGCGGACAGCAACACCCATGCGGACGGCTGGTCCCAACCTGTGCCCCATTCACTTCGCAGTTGCGCATCGGAGAGAGTTTCCAGAGCAGAAGATGTGGCTTTAGCCGTCGTGTAGCGCAATACGTGTTTCAGCTGTTCAAACGTAATGGTTACATCAAACGTGCGGCCGGCGAAAGCTCTGTACTGCGTACTGCTACCTTGGGAGCTGTATAGCGCCACGCCCATCGTTGGCTCGATGGCGGCGCGACCTGCGCTAGGCACGGGCCCATCGACAACAGGAATATTGCCCTGCGCGGGATCAAACCAAATGCCGGGCTTATTGAACCAGTCAACGAGCGACCAGTCGGACACACCAGATCGCTGAATGCTGGTATTGAAGAGGTACTGTATTTGGCACGGCTTGCCCTGGGCCGACAGCTCCCGGGCACAAGAAGTATTCAGAAAGGTTGCCATCATTTGTTGTTTGGCTTGAACGACGACACTTGAGGCGCTCGGCACTCTTACCCCGCCGACACTCTGCACGCTTTGAATTCTGGCCGTGCCACTGGTGAGCCACGGCTGAAGTGGATCTGCCTTCCACCAGGGTTGGCGGAAGTTCACAAAGCTACCTGAGATGTAGGCATTCGCTCCTTGCCCGTTCTGCCCCTGCGCATTGAATGGCCCCAAGAAAGGGGCACGTCCATCTGCCTGAGGCCCAGACGTCGTCACCAGCGCAACAGCACCCTTCTGATTGTCAGCATTGACGAACACAGACGATCCGCCCGCTCGACTGCGAGTGCTGCTCTCACACCCATCCACATCCCCCGAGGGGGTCCACGTCAAGCGATCAGAGACTGCATTGACGGCCAGGCCGGTGAGTTCGGCTAACTCTGCCAAGCGAGTGTTTGGTATGGCTTGCAAGGGTCCTTGAGTATTGGCGGTGCAGCCCTCGGCAGTTCCAAAAAACATGACTTTCATGCCAGGCTTCAGCGCTGTATTCGGATCGTTCGGGTTCCATGCCGCGAAGAGGGATCCCTGATCAACGACTGCTTCCAATGCTGCGAGCTCAGCATGGGCTGCCGACGGCTTGAAACGGAAGCTTTCAGCGTTGAGATTCAACGCTGGACCCGTGCTTTGCCCGTCGTCACCTGGGATAGCCGCAGGCGGCTCTGTGGGAGGAGTCACGCCCGTGGGCACCTCGCCACCGCCCCCGCCACCACCGCAAGCCACGAGCGCCCAAGCCGCGAGCAAGGTCAATCCAAAGAAGTGCGTCCGCCTGAGATGGTTACGTTTTGCACACTGCTGCCCAACGGCGTTTGTACCGACCATGCCTGCCCCCAGTTACCAAGGCGTGGCAACCAGCAGCCACGCATGTCAGGGGTTTCGGCAGAAAAAGGTCAGCGCATGAACGTAAACAGCAGTTAGGTTCTCTCGCAGATCACACTTAAGTTCAACTCAATTCGGCCGAGGGGGCATCAGCTGATCCAGCTCAGCCATCACGGCAGCATTGGCGGCCTCGCCAGCCAAATTACGATATTCCTCTGGGTCCTGGCGCACGTCATACAACTCGCGCTCGCCATTCGCATAGCGGATGTAGCGCCAAGACTCGGTACGCACCGCATGGTCATGTTGTTGGTGAGTGGTCAGCACCGGCACATTCCACTCGCGCTTTGGTTGCTCCACTAAACCTCTGAGGCTGCGACCGTCCATGGTGTAAGCCGGTGCGACACCCGCATAGTCCAGCAGTGTAGGAACCATATCCCTCAAACTGACGCAAGCGCTGACCGTGGTACCCGCACTTTGAGTCGCAGGTTTGAAGAGAAACGGCACTCGCGTGCTGCGCTCCCACAGCGCTTGCTTGTGCCAATGAAACTTTTCACCTAGATGAAAGCCGTGGTCACTCCAAAGTACTACGTTGGTGGTCTTTGCATGAGGGCTCGCTTCTAGGGCTGCGATCAACCGCCCCACCTGTTCGTCGACCCAGGAGATGCTGGCAAGGTAGGCCTGCACCGCATCTGCCCAGAGGTTTTGCCGGGTGATGCAATCGTGAAAATTGAACTTCAAGGCCATGGCTTTGCCAGCAGGGCCAAGGTCATCCAAATCGTCGATCGGCGGGCTCGGCAGCACCAAACTGTCTTTGGGATACATGTCGAAGAAGCGCTTGGGCACGTACCAACCCACATGCGTACGAACCAAGCCTACAGCCAAGTAAAAGGGTTGAGTGGTGGACGCCTGAGCCAAGAAATCAATACCGGCTTGGGCGAAGCGGTAGTCCGGATGATCACTATCCGGCCCCTCCGTCGGGCCCCAGTCAAATGCGCCAACGCCAAGTGTGGGCACATTGGCACAGCTCTTATTGGCATAAGGGATGGTGTCGGGCAGAGGTTGATCGCCCAGTTTGAACACATGATCTACCTTGCCGATGATTTGGGTAGTAAACCCCGCGCTACGCAGCATGTCATCCACCATCGGCTTACCAGGGTTCAGCGCCCTGAAGGTATGGTTCAGGTCCCAGACACCCGTGGATTGCACCGACAGCCCCGTCAGCGCGCCGGCCCGTGAGCCGGTACAGGTGGGCGCAGTGCAGTAGGCGCGCTCAAACACGGTGGACCGTGCCGCCAAAGCGTCGATGTTTGGTGTCTTGACTTGTGGATGCCCCTTCAGGAACCCGACCCAATCGTTGAGATCATCGATGGAGATCATCAGGATGTTCCGACCTCCAGATGGAGGCGGGGGCGCGGGCGGTGGTGGCGGTGTTGGCGGTGTTGGCGCATCTCCACCACCACCACATCCCAACACCGCTGCACTCAGGCCTGCGGCTTGCAAAAGAGTCCGTCGCTTCATTGCTCCACCATCTCATGATTTGAGCGACGCAGCATAACGGCTATACCGCGCTACCGCGACCCCACGACTGTCAGCCTCCCGCCAGCCAGCCCATGCTAAAGTCCGCCCATCATGCGTGCACCCGCTTTCTTTTTTGCCTACTTTTGGTTCTTGCCCTTCAAGGCGGCTCAAGAGGCAAACGCGCGCACCTGATACAAGCGAACAAACCCTCAAAGAACCGCCGGCCCTCCCGGCGGTTTTTTTTTGCCCGCCTTCCAGCCTGCACCCTCCCCAAGGAGCTTTTGATGAATGCCAAGTCTGTGACCCCCGCCAGCGACCTGCGCACTGGCCTGTGCTTCAGCGAGCGCACCAGCGAAACCGATGACCAGCGCATCGAGGACGTGACACCGCTGCCGCCGCCCGAGCACCTGATCCGCTTCTTCCCGGTGGCAGGCACCCCGATTGAAAAGCTCATCAAGTCCACCCGCCAGACCATCCGCAAGCTGGTCACCGGCAAGGACGACCGGCTGCTGGTGGTGATCGGCCCCTGCTCCATCCACGACCCAGCCGCGGCACTGGAGTACGCCCGCCGCCTGAAGGCCGAGCGCGACAAGTACGCCGACACGCTGGAGATCGTGATGCGCGTTTACTTCGAAAAGCCGCGCACCACTGTCGGCTGGAAGGGCCTGATCAACGACCCCTACCTGGACGAGAGCTACCGCATCGACGAAGGCCTGCGCATTGCCCGCCAACTGCTGCTGGAGATCAACCGCATGGGCGTGCCCGCCGGCTCAGAGTTCTTGGACGTGATCAGCCCCCAGTACATCGGCGACCTGATCTCTTGGGGCGCGATTGGCGCGCGCACTACCGAAAGCCAGGTGCACCGTGAGCTGTCCTCCGGCCTGTCCGCCCCCGTCGGCTTCAAGAACGGTACCGACGGCAATCTGAAGATTGCCTGCGACGCCATCCAAGCCGCCAGCAAGCCGCACCACTTCTTGTCGATTCACAAGAACGGCCAGGTCGCCATCGTCGAGACCAAGGGCAACAAAGACTGCCACGTCATCCTGCGCGGCGGCAAAGCGCCCAACTACGACCGCGTCTCAGTGGCGGCCGCCTGCAAAGAGCTGGAAGCCGCCAAGCTGCCACCGACCTTGATGGTGGACTGCAGCCACGCCAACTCCAGCAAGCAGCACCAGCGGCAGATCGACGTGGCCACCGACATTGCTGAGCAAATCAGCAATGGCAGCCGCCACATCTTCGGCGTGATGGTCGAAAGCCACCTCATCGCCGGCGCCCAGAAATTCACCCCGGGCAAAGATGATGCCAGCGCCCTGACCTACGGCCAAAGCATCACCGATGCCTGCATCAACTGGGATGACTCGGTGAAAGTGCTGGACGTGCTGAGCGCGGCAGTGAAGGCGCGCAGGGGCTGAAGGCTGAGGGCTGAGGGGGCCCTGGCCTAAGGCCGATCGCCCCCAAACCTGGCCATAAACCCCCGATCAATGCTGTCCTTCCATGCCCAAGCCCACGCCCCATCGGCCACCAAGGGGCCCCAGGTGGCGAGGGCGTGGTCTTGGGCGGTGTTGAGCAGGTAGAGCGCACGGCGCTGGGGCTGCCAAGCGCTGGGTTCTTCACCCAGTGCCAAGGCGCGTAGATTGCGCGCCAGCACGGGCCCGGCGCGCACGGCAAACACGCCGGACTTGGGGCGCGGGCTGGCGGTGAGCGCGGCCACGTCGCCCGCCGCCAAGACCTGCGGGTGGCTGAGGCTTTGCAACGTGGGGCCGACGGCGATGAAGCCGCGCTCGTCCACGGCCAGGCCGCTCGCCGCCGGCCAAGTGGGCGCGGCGGCACCGGTGACGACCCAGCAAGCGTCGAAGGGCTCCGGCGGGTGGGCTTCAAAACACAGTTGGCCCTCCTCTACATGGCTGGCGCGGCGCTCACCCAGCCAAGCGATGCCGCGCTGGTCCAGCCAGCGCGTGGTGCGGCGCCGGGCCGTGCTGGGCATGCCCGGCAAGGGCAAGGCACTGCTGCCGCACAGGGCGATGTGAAGCTGTGGCCAGACCTCTCTCTGGGCACGGGCTTGCAGCGCAAAGGCCAGCTCCACCCCGGCAGCGCCCGCACCCAGGATCAGCAGCCTGAAGGCCGGTGCGCGCGCGATGCGCTGGGCCAGGGCCGGCCAGGCCGCGACAAAGTCTTCGATGGGCCGCACGGGCTGGGCATGCTCACGCGCGCCGGGCAGATTGGCCAGCGCGGGCATGGGTCCGGTGTCGATGGAGAGCAGGTCATAGGGCACGCTTTGGCCGTCGGCCGTGCGCACGCGCTGGGCCTCCAAGTCCAGCCCCACACCGGCGGTCTGGCGCAAGGTCACCCCCGCTCGCCAAAGCAAGGGCTTGAGCGCAATGGCGCACTCGTCCAGGCTGTATTGCCCGGCCAGCCAGCCGGGCAACATACCGGAGTAGATCTGCCGCTCAAAGGGCGTGACCATCTCCACCTGCCAGCCTGGCAGGGGCGCTTGGGCCAAGGCCGCCAGCACGCCCACATGGGCGTGGCCACCACCGAGCAAGACGAGTCGCTTCATCAATGGTGCTCAGGTTTCAAAACGCACATCGCCGAACCAGGCTTGCACGCTGCTGCCGCTGTTGTCGGTGTCCGCACTCAGCGCAATGCCGTTGATGGGCGGCATCGGGCCGCCAAAGGCTTGGGCCCAGTCCTGTGCCAGGTTGACGCGCTGCTCTCGCCACTGGCCGGCATGTTCAGCGCCACTGTCCAGCACCTTCATGTGGACACGGTCGGTGTAGGGGTTGGGGCCGTGCGCGCCCACCGGCTGAGCATGGCCCCAGACATAGCAGATCGACGCTGCGGGGATGTCGGTGCCCGAGATCAGCCGAGCCGATTCAATGCGCAATTGATCCAGCCCCGAGAGGCGCTCTAATGGCAGATCAAAGGTGACGTACAGGCGCGCCGCATAGTCATCGCCCGCTTTGCTGCGCAGGTCCGACACCGGCAAAGACTGGGACACCTTCCAGCGCCAGCGCAAAACCGCCGCTTGGCTCGGCGGCACGTTCAAGGGGGCCAGCCACGATGAGGCGCTGGCGTTGGAGCTGACCTGCAGCACGGTCACCCCCTCGTCGGCCACCAGCGCAAAGCGGTTGGCCTGCTTGACCTTGGGCAGCACCTGGTGCTTCCAGCCCGCAGGCAGCGCGCTGCCTGGGGCCGCCTTTGAAAACGGGGTGAGCTGGTTGGGCAGCGCAGCCGACCCACTTTGGGCCACCGCGCTTGGCGGCACGGACAACACCGATGCCCCGAACGCCGCCAATCCTCCGGTCACGAATAAACGTCTCTGCATCATGTCTCGCTCTCAAAAAGGGTGTGCCAGCGCGGCAGGTCTTCGGGGTTGTCGACGTCCCACAGCGGCGGCAGCTCATGCAGGCGCAAGCCCGCCGCTTGGGCACGCGCGCGGGTTTGGGGCATGACCTCTGCGGTACTCCAAGGCATGTCGGTGAACAGCAGCGGCTGGGGCTGGCGCATGCCGATCAGCACATAGCCGCCGTCCTCGGCAGGCTGGCACACCACGTCGGCGCCCTCTTGCAGGGCCTGGGCCGCGGTCTTCAAATGAGCAGCGCTCAGCGCGGGGCAATCTGTGCCCATCAGTAACGTGGGGCCGTGCATGCAACCCGCCTGCAGCGCCGTCAACATGCGCAGGCCTAAGTCGCCTTCAGGCTGCGCGTGCAAGGCCAGGGGCACGCCGCTGCGCCGCAGCGCCTGAAAGAAGCGGTGCTGCACCTGCGGCGCACACCACAGCGCCACCGGCCCCAAGCCGCTGCGCAGGGCGGTGCGCAGGGTGCGTTGGGTAAAGCGGCGCTGCAAGCGTGCGGCGCCCACCGCGCCCAAGGCCGGTATCAGGCGGGTCTTGGCCAGGCCGGGCACCGGGGCTTTGGCCAACACCGCCAAACACACAGCTTTTGAATCCTCATTCATGCGTTATTCTCGCGCGGCGTATAGCCATACTGACGGGCCAAGGTGCGGGAGTCCGCGCCAAAGAAATAGGCGGCGCGCAAGCACCACATCAGCAAGATGGTGCGCCACACGCCGTGCTTCTCCCAGCGGCGGGCTGAGGTGTGCACGCGCGCCCTCAGACAAATCGGCGCACTGTGGCGCTTGAGGGTGCGGCTCATGGCAATGTCTTCCATCAGCGGCTGATCCGGAAAACCGCCCACACGCTCGAACAAACTGCGATGCATGAAAAAGGCCTGATCACCGGTGGCGATGCCGGTCAGGCGAGACCGGGTGTTCATGGCCCAGCTGACCACCTCCAGCATGCGCAGAGGGCTGTCGATGTGGACATCAAAGCGGCCCCAGGCCTCAGCACATGGGGCCAAGGCATCAAACACGCATTCCTGGGCGAACATCGGCAACACCGTGTCAGCATGCAGAAACAGCAGAATGCGCCCTCGTGACACACGCGCCCCGGCATTCATCTGGCTGGCGCGGCCGCGCGGGGCGGAGATCAACTGATCCACCCACTCGTGGGCCTGCTCGAGCGTGTCGTCACGGCTGCCGCCATCAACCACCACCACCTCGACCCCCCGGCGCCGCAAGGGTTGCAGGAGGCTGAGCTTGCGGGCGATGTGACTGCCCTCGTTCAAGACGGGGATGATGATGCTGAGCGTCGTCATCACACACCTCCCCGGCGCCAGGTGTGAAAGCGCTGCACCCACTGCAACAGCGCTTGCGGCGCATGCGCCCGCTTCCATTCACCCGCTGCATATTTGTTGGCCTCGGCCATCGTCGGATAGGTGTGGATGGTGCCCAAAATCTTGTTGAGCCCCAGGCCGTGCTTCATGGCGAGCACGTACTCGGCCAGCAGCTCTGCGGCGTGCTCGCCCACGATGGTGACGCCCAAGATCTTGTCTTGGCCCGGCACCGTCAGCACCTTCACAAAGCCGTGGGCAGCGCCATCGGCAATGGCGCGGTCCAGGTCGTCAATGCCGTAACGCGTCACCTCATAAGCCACGCCTTGGGCTTTGGCTTCTTGCTCATTGAGGCCCACCCGCGCCACTTCCGGGTCCACAAAGGTGGCCCAGGGGATCACGCGGTAGTCGGCCTTGAACTTCTTGATCGGGTCAAACAGCGCATTCACGGCGGCATACCAGGCTTGGTGGGCAGCGGTGTGGGTGAACTGGTAGGGGCCGGCCACGTCGCCCGCCGCATAAATGTTGGGGAAGTTGGTTTGCAAGTAGCCGTTGACCTCCACCGTGCGGCCGGTGGTCACGCCCAACTCTTGCAAGCCATAGCCCTGCAAGTTGGCCTGCCGGCCCACGGCCACCAAGATCTGATCAAAGGCGATGCGCACCTCTTGGCCCTCATGCTCGGCCACCAAGAACTTTTCACCGCCTTCGACCACCACGCGCTGGGCGACATGGCCCACACGCACGTCCACACCTTCTGCAGCAAAGCGCTGCATCACCAACTCAGACACATCGTCGTCTTCGCGGGCCAGCAGGCGCGGCGCCATCTCGACCTGGGTCACCTGGGCGCCCAGGCGCCTGAAGGCTTGGGCCAGCTCACTGCCGATCGGCCCACCGCCCAGCACCAGCAAGCGGCGCGGCAGGGTCTTCAAGCGCCACAGCGAGTCGGAGGTCAGCACCTCCACCTGCTCCAGCCCGGGGATGGGCGGCACAAAAGGCCGGGCGCCAGCGGCCACCACAATGGCCCGCGTGGTCAGGCGCTGCACCGTGCCATCTTCATGGGTGATCTCCACCTCCCAGGGGCTGACGATGCGGGCCACGCCCTGCACCACATCCACGCCCAGGCCGCGATAGCGCTCGGCCGAGTCATGCGGCTCGATCTGGCTGATCACGCGGTGCACGCGGCCCATGACCTCGGCAAAGTCGAACTCGGCTTCTGCCCGCGCAATCCCCCAGTCGGCAGACTTCTTGACCTGGGCCACAAACTTGGCCGAGCGGATCAAGGCCTTGGAGGGCACGCAGCCGGTGTTCAGGCAGTCGCCACCCAGCTTGTGCTTTTCCACCAAGGTGACCTTGGCTTTCACCGCCGCCGCAATGTAGGACGTGACCAAGCCGGCCGCCCCGCCGCCAATGACCACGAGGTTGCGGTCAAAGGCCTTGGGCTTGGTGAAGCCGTGGTAGACCTTGCGGGCCTGCAGCGCCTCCATCAGCTTACGCGCCAACAGCGGGAACACGCCCAGCAAGGCAAAGGCCGCAATCAGGCTGGGCGAGGCCAGGCCCGAGAGACTGTCGATCTGCGCCAGTTGGGTGCCCGCGTTCACATACACGGCCGTGCCCGCCAACATGCCGACTTGGCTGACCCAGTAAAACGTCCAGGGGCGGATCGGTGTGAGCCCCATGGCCAGGTTGATCATGAAAAACGGGAACAGGGGCACCAAGCGCAGGCCAAACAGGTAGAAAGCGCCATCTTTCTGGACGCCCTCATTCAAAGCCGCCAGCTTGTCACCAAAGCGGGCCTGCACGGTGTCGCGCAAAAGCCAGCGCGAGGCCAAAAAGGCCAGGGTGGCCCCGATGCTGGACGCAAACGAGACGATCAACAGCCCCCAGCCCAGCCCAAACAAAGCCCCACCCACCAGGGTAATCACCGTCGCCCCCGGCAGCGACAAGGCCGTGGCCACGACATACACCACGAAGTACACCGCTGCGGCCAGCAGCGGCTGTGCGGCGGTGGCGCTTTGCAGCGCTGCTTGGCTGTCCTTGATGGCGGCCAGGCTCAAAAACTGGCTACCGCCCAGGGCATGGAAGGCGCCCACCGCCACCACCAGGCCCAACAGGGCCCACCACTTCGAGTTCGATTTCATGATGCTTTGCCTACAACCTTCACGCCAACAACTCACGGCGCCTCCATTAGGCGTGCCAGCGGTACCATTCCTTACAGTCTGACGGAGAAAAGCATGGAATCCCCCCGCATTGGCATCATTGGCGGCAGCGGCCTCTACCGCATGGAAGGCCTGACCGAGCTGCAAGAGCTGCATCTGGACACCCCTTATGGCCCCTGCTCTGACGCGCTGATGCAAGGCCTCTTGGGCGGCGTGCCCGTGGTCTTTTTGGCCCGCCATGGCCGCAGCCACCACCTGATCCCCAGCCAAGTGCCCTTCCGGGCCAACCTCCACGCGCTGAAGCAATTGGGGGTTCAGTATGTGCTGTCCGTCTCGGCGGTGGGCTCGCTGCGCGAAGAAATGGCCCCGCTGGACCTGGTGCTGCCAGACCAGTTCATCGACATGACCCGCCTGCGCCCGGGCAGCTTTTTTGGCGACGGCGCCGTGGCCCATGTCTCACTGGCCGACCCGCTGTGCCCGGTGCTGCGCCAGACCGTGGCCCAGGCCTGGGCCGACCTGAACGACAGCGCCGTGCGACTGCACGAGGGCGGCACCTATGTCTGCATCGAAGGCCCGGCGTTTTCCACCCGGGCCGAGTCGCACTGGTACCGCAGCATGGGCGCCAGCATCATCGGCATGACGAACATGCCCGAGGCCCGCTTGGCCCGCGAGGCCGAGATCGCCTATGCGACCCTGGCGCTGGTCACCGACTGGGACTGCTGGCGCGCCAACCAGGCCTGCGTGACCGCCGAGATGGCCATTGCCAACCTGCAGCAAAACGCCCAGCGCGCCCAAACCCTGGTGACCCAGGTGGTCAAGCGCCTGGCCCAACGCTGGCCTGCCAGCCCCGCCCACACGGCGCTGAGCAGCGCCTTGGTCACCCCCCCAGCCGCCATGCCCGAGGCCACCCGGGCGCGGCTGGCACCGCTGCTGGCGCGGGTCGCGGCGGAGCGCGGGGGGTGAACTGGCGCTAGCGCATCAGCGCGCTGCCCGAGCCCTGGCCGCTCATCTGCACCAGGCCCACTGCCGTGGGCAGCACGGAGAGAAAAGGGCCTGCCGGAAAGCACAGGCGGTCCTCGCAATAGCAGGCGATGACACCGCCCGAGTCCACCCGGGCGGTGGTGTGCAAGGGGTTCATGTCATGGCTGAACTGGCGTCCCTCAAGAAACGCACCGATCATTCACCCGCGTCGATTCAGACCAACTGCCATAAGGATAGTCTGAGCCAAGTTCTTGGCCGCCAACACAAAGTAGAGCCAGGCCTTTTGCCAACGGTGCCTTAAGACAAACACATGAAGGTGGAAGTTGGAACGCGCCCCGGCAGAGGGCGCGCTGTGAATCAGCATGAAGGCATTCGGATCACCGACATCTTCATAGGCTAAACGCTGAGCTTCTTCCATAAAAAACCGCCAAAGGCCTCGGTCTACTAATGTCTGCCCGTCAAGCGCTTGCTCCGAGCAGAGTACATAACAGTACGGCAACCCTGGGAGGCGATAGCTGACCAACAGGCATTTGCGCTCCTCGTAAGCGGCAGGGCGGTGCTCACGACGGTTAAACATGAACCAGGGCATCGTTTACTCAGACCCTCTCGCGCTTCCTCTTGCCGCAGGACACCTCCGCCGCCGACCCTGCGGGCGACTGGCCATTGAATCTTGAGCGACTGATCATGATGCAGCGATCAGCGTACTGCCCGACCCCTTCTCATGCATAGCCACCTCGCCCAAACCCGCCAACCACGGCATGGCCGAATGGCCCCAGATCTGCACCTGGGGTGGCAGCGCCGCCCGCTGGTCCACACAACCCAAACGGAGGTTGAGCACGGTGGGGTTTTCGGGCTCGCAAGCGTAGAGCTGGGTGCCGCACTCTCCGCAAAAGGCCTGGGCGCGGCGGTTGCCGCTGTCGGCCACCTTCACATAGTGGCGCGGTGTGCCGCTGATCTGCACCTGATCGGCTGGGGTGGGCAGCACGGCGCGATACGGCGCGCCGGAGAAGCGCTGGCAGTCTTCGCAATGGCAGGCGATGACGCGGCTCGGGTCCACCAGGGCGGTGAAGCTGATTTGGCCGCAATGGCAATGGCCGGTGATGGGCAAAAGCGTCGTCATGTCATCGGGTCCAGTCTTCAAGGTGCAGGGCTGGCACTTGGGCAAAGGCTTTGTCGCGGCTGACCAAAGTCAGCCCCAGGGCCAACGCATGGGCCGCGATCTGCATGTCTAAGGCGGACAAGGTCTTGCCTTGTGCTTCCAAGTCTGCGCGCAGCATGCCGTAGCGCTGCGCCACGGCGGCATCCCAGCTCAGGGTCTGCACGCGCAACAGCAGTTGCCGAACGGACTCGTGCAGGCGTGTGGCTTGGGGCCGTTTGGCCAGACCGTAGCGCAGCTCAGCCTCGGTGATGGCCGATACGCAGAGCTCGGCCATGGGCTTTTGGCTAACGGCATGCAACACCCCGGCATGGCCTTTGAGCAGGTCGCTGACGGTGTTGGTGTCCAGCATGAAGCGGATCATGCCCCTTCGCCATCAAATGGATCACGCGAAGTAGGCGCTTGCGCACGCTCCGCTGGCGACAAGAAGTCGTCCTCGGCAGCCGCGCCTTTCAAGGCATCGGCAAAGCCTTGCCAGTCCGACGGCCGGGAGGACAAGATCACATCGCCCGAGGCCGGGTCTTGGCGGATAAAGACTTCAGACCCTTCAAAGCGAAATGCCGCAGGCAGGCGCACGGCTTGGCTGCGGCCGTTGCTGAAGAGCTTGGCGGTTTGCGTCATGTGGCCTCCGGCTTTGTGCTGTCGAAGGCCGTAGCATATACCTTGATATATACCAAGGCAAGCCGATTACAAACCCTCGCGCATCCGCTTGCCGTAAGACAACTCCGCCGCCGAGCCTTGCGGCCACTGCGCGCTGAAGTCTGCCGCCCAGGCGGCCGTGTCATAGGCCACGGGCAGCAGGGCGAGATAGGCGCCGGCGGCTTGGCGCTCTTCTGCCCACACCGGGTGGGGCGAGGGGGTGAGCGCGATGCGGCTGACCAAGCCGCGCAGGTCGCCGGCGCGGTTGGGCATGCCGGTGGCGCCGTTGTTGAGGATGGCGCGGTCAGGGCCGTAGACCGCCAATCCCGGCGCGCAGGTGTGGCTGCTGGCAAAGAGCTCAACCTCGGCCTGCTCAAACCAGGGGGCATAGCGCTGGGCGGCGTCGGCGGCGTGCAGGGCTGCCGCATCAAAGCCCCAGCCGGCCAGGGACTGGGCGTCGCCGTGCACCACGCCGACACGGGCCGTGGCCACTTGGAAGCGGGCCACCATGGGCAGGGCAGCCAAGCGTTGCATAAGCTCAGGATGGCAGCGTGCGGTGGCTTTGAGTTGGCGGTGGATGGCGTTGGAGCGCTGCACCACGGCCTCATCCACCGCCTCGGGGTAGGCGCAGCCGCAGTCGGCCTCGTCGCCCGGCGTGTGGAACTCGGCCTCGACATTGCCTTGCAAGGCTTGGTGCTGCAGCACCGCATGGTTGATGTGCACAAAGTCGGCGTCGCGCACATTGAACCAGTTGAAGTCGCCATTGAAGATCAGCGTGGCGCCGGGCTCAGCCGCCACCATGCGCAAAAGCTCTGCCAAGGCCGCCGTGTTGCCGTAGAGGCCACCGGCCACATAAAGCGTGCGCGCCGGCTGCAGCGGCGCTGCGGCGATGGCGCGGGGCCCGTAGTGGTAGCGCAGCGGGCAGCTGCGGCCGGGGCGGGCGGTGGGCTCAGGCATGAGAGAGGGCCTCACTCAGGGTTTGGGGGCTCACCTCGGCCAGGGGAGCGTCGAGCACCGCGCGGCCTTGGCGCAGCACCAGCACGCGGTCGGCCAGCCGGGGCAGCAGGCGCAAATCATGCACCACGCTGATGAGGGTCAGGCCTTGCTCGCGCACCAGGCCGTCCAGCAGGGTTAGCAACTCATCCTCGGCGCGGGCATCCAGCGCGGCAGTGGGCTCGTCGGCCAGCAAGACGCGGGCGCGCTGGTGCAGGGCGCGGGCCATCGCGACCTTTTGGCGCTCGCCGCCCGAAAGCGTGTCGGCGCGGCGGCCGGCGGCATCGGCCAAGCCCACCCGCGCCAGCGCCGCTTCGGCCGCATCGCGCTCTGGGCGCGGCCAGCGGCGCAGCCAGCTCAAGGGCGAGCCAAAGCGGGCTGCGCCCCCGATCAGCACATTGTCCAAAGCGCTCAGGCGGCCCACCAAATGCACGCCTTGGTGGACCTGGGCCACCTGGGCGCGCAAAGCGCGTAACGTACCAGATGAGGGCCTATCGTGCAGCGCTGTGCCCATCACGCTGAGCTGCCCCTGCGCCACGGGCATGAAGCCGGCCAGGCTGCGCAGCAGCGTGGATTTACCCGCACCGTTATGGCCCAGCACGGCCACGCGCTGGCCGGGCTGCACCTGCCAGTCCAAGCCCTGCAGCAAGGGGCGGCCGGCGGCGTGCAAGCAAAGGTGTTCGGCGCGGATCACAGCAGCCTCTGCCGCAGGCGGCGGCTGGTGGCGTCGACCAGCGTGACCAAGAGCACGATGGCCATCAGCAAGGTGGCTAAGCGGCCCCACTGGAACAGCGAGATGGACTCGGACACCAAGAGGCCCAAGCCGCCCGCGCCCACCAGGCCCAAGATGGTGGAGTCGCGCAGATTGAACTCCCAGACATAGAGCGTTTGCGACAAGCCTTGCGGCAGCACCGCCGGCCACACGCCCAGAAAGAACACCTGCGCCGGGCGCGCGCCGGTGGCCCGCACGGCGTCGATGGGCGCCATGTCCAGCGCTTCAATGGCTTCCGCCCAGAGCTTGCCCAGCGAACCAGCCGAGTGCAGGGCGATGGCCAAGATGCCGGCCGTGGCCCCCAAGCCCACAATGCCCACCAAGAACAGGCCGAACACCAAGGTGTGGACGGCACGCAGGGTGTCCAACACCGCCTTGGCACCCCAGCGCAACGGGGCCGGCGCACCCAGGTTGCGGGCCGCCAGCAGCGCCAGCGGCAAGGCCAAGAGCATGGCCGCCACCGTGCCCAATGTGGCCATGCGCAGCGTCGTCCACAGCGCGCGGCCCACGCCCGCCAAGTAGCGGGCTTCCGCCTGCGGCTCGTTGATGACGCGCAGTAGCTCACCTTCTTCGTTGCGCAGCTCGCGGGCTGGGTCGCCAAACCAGAGCTTGAGCCAGCTCGGCTGGGCCAGCTCGGACACCGTGGCTTGCAGGTTTTGCCAGGGCTTGCGGCCCCAGCCCAGCTCACCCTCTTGGGCCAGTGTCCAGGCGCTGATGACGACCAGGGCCAGCGCGGCCACGGGCCAGCCCCAAGCCTGGAATGCCGCTCGCAAAGGCCTCACTTGGTATTGAGCTTTCCGGTGGCCAAGCCCGCATCGCGGATAGGCTTATAAAAAGCGTTATCTTTGGCCACAAAGCCGTTGTAGCGCGGGGGCAGCAGGTCCGGCTTGGTTTTGAGCGCCGGGCCCACGCTGGCCAGGGCCGCACGCAGTTGGGCCACAAAGGCAGCATCGCGGGCCAGCTCGGCGCGCACGGCCACCGCATCATTGGGCAGCGGGTCAGAGGTCCAGAAGACCACGCTGTCGGCGGCCTTGATCAGGCCTTCGGCAATCATGGCGTCGCGGTTGCGGTTGTAGTCGGCGCCGGCATCCAACTCGCGGCGCGTGACTTGCAGCTCAATGGCTTGGTGCTTGGTGTGGATCACCTTGCCCAAAAAGCGCTCGGGCTCCAGGCCCTGCTTTTGGAAGTGGTGATACGGGATGAGATAGCCCGAGGTCGAGCCCTTGTCGCCAAACGCAAAGGTTTTGCCTTTGAGGTCGGCCACGCTGCGGATGCCCGAGCCGGGGTGCGTGACCATGATGGCGTGGTACTCGGGCTTTTGGTCATACAGAATGGTGGCCACGGCCTGGGCGCCGGCCACATGATTGGCCAGCACATAGCCCCAGGGGCCCATCAGCGCGATGTCGGTCTCGCCAGCCGCCAAAGACTTGGCCAGGCCTTCCCAGCTGTCCACGGTGTAGAGCTTGACCTCGCGGCCCAGTTGCTGGGCCAGGTGCTGGGCCAGCGGGCGGTAGGTGGCGTCGTTCTTCTCTTTGTCGGGCTGATACAGGCCCACGCCAAAGCGCAGGACTTTGTCTTGGGCCCAAGCGGCGGGGGTGGCGCAAAGGCTGGCCGTAGCCAGCAGCGCCAGCGCGGCGCGGCGGTGCAGCGTAATCATCGGGTCTTAGTTCAACGCGCCACCGCAGCTAGAGCCTTGCCCCGCCGTGCAGCCAAAACAATGGTCGGCCACGCGGATGGGGCCGTCTTCCAGCTCGCTGCACACCAGCGCGCTGAGGTGTTGGCGGGCCGCGCCTTCATGGGCCAGCGGCAAGCCCAGCTGCTGGTTGAAGTCGCAGTCGTAGAGATAGCCCTGCCAATCCACGCTGAGCTGGCTGCGGCACATCACGCCGGGCACATTGGCCTCGCTATGGGCGCTCTTGAGCAGCTGCATATAGCTGTTGAACTGGCCTTTGGAGACCAGGGTCGAGCCAAAGCGCTGGATGGGCATATTGGCCAGGGTGAAGAGCTGGTTGAAGACCACGCCAAAGTGTTCGCCCAGGTGGCGCTGGTAGTCGGCCTGCAGCGCGGCTTGCGGCGGCGGCAGGCTGGGGCCTTGCGGGTTGAACACCAAGTTCAGCACCAGGCCACTGCCCGGCTGGCCATAGCCCAGCGCATTCAGGCGCTGCAGGCCGCGGATGCTGGCGTCAAACACGCCCTGGCCGCGTTGCTTGTTGACGTTGTCTTCTAAGTAGCAAGGCAGCGAGGCCACGACCTCAACCTGATGCGCGGCCAAAAACTCGGCCAAGCCGTCTTGACCGGGCTCTTCCAGGATGGTCAGGTTGCAGCGGTCGATGACCTTGACGCCCCGCGCGCGCGCCGCCACCACCAAGCGCCGAAAGTGCGGGTTCAGCTCGGGCGCACCGCCGGTCAAATCCAGCGTGCGCAAGCTGGGGTTGGCGGCCAAGGCTTGGACGACCAAGTCCACCGTGTCGGCCGACATTTCTTCGGTACGGTTCGGCCCCGCATTGACATGGCAGTGCAGGCAGCTCTGGTTACAGCGGTAGCCCAGGTTGACTTGCAGGGTGTCGATGACACCGCGGCGCAAGGCCGGGAACTCGGTGTGAACCAGCAGGGGTAAGGTGGGATGCATGGGCGTGAAAGTGGCGAGTCTGAAGAGGTGTGTCGGCGGGCAGCCGCAAACCTTACACCCAAGGCCGTGACAGCGCGGCCAAGGGCTATTAACGCGAGCGTAAAGCGGGCGCTGCCAGCAGCCGCTCGATGTCGGCCTCGGTGGTGTAGGCCTGGGCAGACACCCGCACAAAGGTCTGGCCCGCGTGCTGGGTGATGGGCACCTCGATGCGGCTCTCCACCCATAGGCGCTGGCGCAGGGCCTCCGGGTCTTGCGGCGGCACCGGAATGGCCACCATTTGCGCCCAGGCCTCATCGCCAGAAATCGGCGCCAAGCCAAAGCGCTGGCACAAGGCCTGTTGCGCCTGGGCCGCCAGGGCGTGGCTGCGTTGGCGCACCTGGGCCCAGTCGTGCCGCGCCTGAAAGGCCAGGGCCTCGGGCACGGTCAGCCAGGCGCTGATGTCGCGCGTGCCTTGCCACTGCATGCGGCGCTCAAACAGGCTGCGGCCCAGGTAGGCGTCAAAACCAGCGTGGCCGCCGCTGTCCTCGGCATAGCCCCAGCTGGTGACGGTGGCGTCCAGCAGAGGGTGGTGCTCAGGCCGGGCGTGCAAAAAGGCCGAGCCCTTGGGCGCGCACTGCCATTTGTGGCAATTGCCGACATAGAAATCAGCCCCCAAGGCCGCGAGGTCTAGCGGGATCTGCCCCGGCGCATGCGCACCGTCCACCAAGACCGGGATGCCGCGCGCCCGGGCGGCGGCACAGACCTCGGCCACCGGCAAGGTCAGGGCGGTGGTGGAGGTGATGTGGCTTAGGTAGAGCAGCCGGGTGCGCGGGCCCATGGCCGCGACCAGGCTGTCCACCAGTTGTTCAGGCCGCAGCGGCAGCGCCACTTCCACCCGGCGGTAGTGCGCGCCTTGCCGGGCGCAGACTTGCAGCCAGGTGGCGTCACAAGCGCCGTATTCCAGGTTGGTGGAGAGCACCTCATCGCCCGCATGCAGCGGGAAGGAGCGGGCCACCACATTGACCCCGGTGGTGGAGTTGGGCACGAAGACCAGGTCTGCGCCCGCCGCGCCGATCTCGGCGCCCAAGGCCTCGCGCGCCTGGGCCAGCAGGCCGGCCGAGCGCCGGCCGAGAAAGTCCACTGGGTTGCGCTCCATCTCCCACTGCCAGCGCTGCTGGGCCTGCAGCACCTCCCGAGGGCTGGCCCCAAAAGAGCCGTGGTTCAGAAAGGTGATGTCCTCGTCCAGCGCAAACAGCGAGCGCATGGGGGTCAGTCTCGCGCCAAGCGCTCGCTGCGCCAGTAGACATCGTCACCGCCCAGGCCATCCAGGTTGGCGCGGTTCATCACCCGGGCCAGCACAAACAGCAGGTCAGAGAGCCGGTTCAGGTATTGGCGCGGGGCTGAGCGCACGGTCTCGGCGGCAGCCAGGCGCACCACGGCCCGCTCGGCGCGGCGCGCCATGGTGCGGGCCACGTGGGCCAGGGCCGCGCTGCGCGTGCCTGCGGGCAAGATGAATTCTTTGAGCCGGGGCAGCGTGGCGTTGTAGTGCTCCAGCGCCTCGTCCAGGCGCAGCACGGCTTCTTCCTTGAGCAGCTCAAAGCCGGGGATGGACAGCTCGCCCCCTAAGTTGAACAGCTCATGCTGGATCACCACCAGCAGCTCGCGGATGTCGTCGGGCAGCGGCTCGGCCAGCAGAACGCCCAGCTGAGAGTTCAGCTCGTCCACATCGCCCATGGCCTCCACCCGCAGGTGGTCCTTGGGCACGCGTTGTCCATCACCTAGGCCGGTGGTGCCATCGTCGCCGGTACGGGTTGCAATTTGAGTCAGTCGATTTGCCATCGCCGCAGTGTAGAGGCAGCGCCTCTGGGCACGGCCCAGGGAACTTCCCAGCAACCCTGGAGTCTGTCAGGGCTTGGGCGTAGACAATCACCGTCGCCGACGCGCCCGCGACCGCTCAGGCATCCAGACACACTCTGGCAGAGCCCTCGTGCTATCTTCAAAATTCAAAGTTGCCCCCTCGGAGCCCCCATGCGCCGCACCCTCTTCCTGACCCCCTTGTATGCCAGCTTGCTCCTGGGCTTGGCCGCCTGCGGGGGCGGTGGGGGGGATGAGCCAGGGCCTGCGGGCAGCGTCACCCTGCCCAGCGGCGCGCGCGCAGGCGCGGCCACGGCGGGCGCCGACCTCAACAGCAGCAACGCGCTGCAAGTGGGCACCAGCTTAGCCAAAGCCCTGCGCGGCGACGCCACCGGCGGCGTGACGGGCCCGGCCGCAGCCTCCCGCGCCAAGGCCTTGTCGGCCCGCCAGAGCGGCGCGCGCGGCCTGCCCAGCCCCTTGCTGCTGGCCCGCCAGGCCCTCTATTCCGCCGGCCCCAAGCTGCCCACGCAGCGGGCCCAAGCCAGCACCGCCACCATCAGCAGCCTGCCCTGCCCCGGGGGCGGCCGCATGACCGTGACCACCGACGACATGGACGGCAACGGCGTGCTCAGCAGCGGCGACAGCGTGCTGACCAACTTCAGCGCCTGCGCCACCGGCCCCGGCGAGCCCCCCTTGAATGGCCGCTTCGACCTCAGCCTCAACGCAGTGACGGTCAGCCCCACCGGCAGCGCCCTGAACCTGGACGCCACCGCCACCTTCACCGACTTTGCGGTCCAAGGCGAAGGCACCCTCAGCGGCAGCGTGCGCCTCTGGCTGGTCACCGAAGGCCTGCAAGAGCGCTTCCGCATGAGCTACCAAAACGCCCGGCTCACCTTGCCCACGGGCGAGGTGCAACAGTTGCAATACGACCTCTACGGCTCGCAAACCGATGCGCAGCTGAACCTGGAGCTCAGCGGTGCCATTGGCATGGGCAATCAGCTTTACGCGGCCTCCTCCACCGCCGTCTTCATGGCCGGGCCCGACGGCGTGATGCGCAGCGGCAGCAGCCAACTGCGCGACGCCGCAGGCGATGTGCTTCAACTCCAAGCCCAAACCAGCGGCCGCTACGACCTGACGCTGACGAACGCCAACGGGCAGTTCTTGTGGTCGTCCTTGGGCTTGGGGTGGTAAGTGAGCATGAATGCGCCTTTGAGCTTTCACAGCGCCGGTGTGCCGGCGGCCCTCATCGAAGCGCTCAGCCAGCGCTTCGGCCCCCGCTTCACCACCGCCTTGGCGGTGCGTGAGCAGCATGGCCGCGATGAGTCGCCCTTTGATGTGCCGCCGCCCGATGCGGTGGTGTTTGCCGAGTCCACCGACGAGGTGGCCTTTGTCGTGGCCCAGGCCGCCGCGCACCGCGTGCCGGTGATCCCCTACGGCGCGGGCTCCTCTCTTGAGGGGCATTTGCTGGCCGTGCAAGGCGGCATCAGCCTGGATGTCTCGCGCATGAACCGCGTGCTGCAACTGCACCCCGAAGACCTGACGGTGACGGTGCAGCCGGGCGTGACGCGCCTGCAGCTCAACCGCGAGATCAAGGACTCCGGCCTCTTCTTCCCCATCGACCCCGGCGCCGATGCGTCCCTTGGCGGCATGTGCGCGACTCGCGCCTCGGGCACCAATGCCGTGCGTTACGGCACCATGCGCGAGAACGTGCTGGCGCTGGAGGTGGTGACGGCCTCGGGCGAGGTCATCCGCACCGGCACCCGCGCCAAGAAAAGCAGCGCCGGCTACGACCTGACCCGCCTGATGCTGGGCAGCGAAGGCACGCTGGGCGTGATCACCGAAATCACCCTCAAGCTGCACCCGCTGCCCGAGAGCGTGGCGGCAGCGGTGTGCTTCTTCCCCGATGTCGCCTCAGCGGTGAACACCACCATCCAGGTCATTCAGATGGGTGTGCCGATTGCGCGCTGCGAGTTTCTCGACGCCCATGCCGTGCGCGCCGTCAACGCGCACGACCGCTTAGGCCTGCGCGAAGCGCCCATGCTGCTGATGGAGTTCCACGGCTCAGACGCCAGCGTCAAAGAGCAAGCCGCCACCGTGCAAGAGATTGCCGCCGAGTGGGGCGGGGCCGACTTTGAATGGGCCACCACCCCCGAGGAGCGCACCCGGCTGTGGACCGCGCGCCACCATGCTTACCTTTCGGGCTTGCAGATGAAGCCCGGCTGCCGCGCCGTGACCACCGACACCTGCGTGCCCATCTCGCACCTGGCCGAAGGCGTGACCGCCGCGCTGGCCGACGCCGAGGCCGCCGGCCTGCCGCACTTTGTGGTGGGCCATGTGGGCGACGGCAACTTCCACATCGCCTACCTGATCGACCCCGCCCTGCCCGAAGAGCGGGACACCGCCGAGCGCCTGAACGACGCCGTGGTGCAACGCGCCCTGGCCGCACAAGGCACCTGCACCGGCGAGCACGGCATCGGCCTGCACAAACAGGGCTTCTTGGTGGAAGAAACCGGCGCCGGCAGCGTGGCCCTGATGCGCGCCATCAAACAGGCGCTGGACCCGCTGGGCATCATGAACCCGGGCAAGATCTTTGCGGCTTGAGCCAGTCGCTCGCTAGCTCGCCCAAGCCACGCGCCTCAGCATCAAGGCGTGATGGTCAGGACAGACCCTGGAAAACTGGTACTGAAATCGTAGCTGCCAAAGAAGCGGGTGCTGACCAGGCCGGTGATGTTCCCCGCATGGTCGCGAACGTAGACCAGTTGCAGGTGATAGTCGCCGGTGGACGCGCGAGCCAGTGAATTGCCGTTGTCCGAAAGCAGGAGACTGCCCTCGCTCAGGCCACGCTGGCCCACCGACCCATTCAGGTAAACGCACTCGCTCTGATCGAGCTTGCAAAAGAACAGGGTCGAAGAAGCGATACCTGCCGTGAGGCCTGTTCCGCTGTCTGTCGCGAATACCTCTGCGCGCAAAAACTGCGGCCTACTGGTGCCGGGAACCGTTGCGCTCTTGGACACTTTGCTTTGCAGCAGACGGCCGCTGACAAACAAGGGTGCCGTGTCGTCAAAACTGGGGGCGCTGGTCACCGTCACTGGTTTCACACCCAAAGCGTCAAGCGCTGCACCTTCAATCACCGACGAGTTACCGGCCAAGTCCATGATCCATACCAAACGCAAGGTATAGGTCCCTGGCGCCGCCATGGGGCTCAAGGCTGCAGCCGTCAAGCCTTGCCAACTGCGTCGCCCATGCAGGTCTTGCTCGGTCGGAATGTTGCTGCCGTTGGGCGCCGTAAAGTCAAAGCGGATCCATGCCAGTCCCGAACCCTCATCTTGAACCGAGAAACGAACGGGAATATTGGGTAAGGGCCCCTGCGCAGAAGCCTCTAGGGGCAGGCGTACGCGAAGGAGCACCGGTGCCGTGACATCACTGCCATTGGATGCAATGGTGGCCTTGGGCCGTAGGCTGCTGGGTGATGCACCCACACGCAGGTCTTGAGGCTTCCCACTTTGCGGCAGCTCGTGCGCCAGCACTGATGTACCCAGCAAGGCCAGCACCAGAGCGCTGAACGTGCCACAGGCTTTTGAAATCAATCGTCCCATCTCACTCTCCCCATGAACATTTATTGAGGAAAGAATTCTGGCATGGGCATTCACAGCTTGAGCGGGTCGATCTCTTTGAGCACCTCTTCCAACACCTCCGGTGAAGGCATGTCGGCGGTGCTGTAGACCAAGCGCGCTTGGCGGTCGGCGATGAAGACTTGGGCGGTGTGGCGGTCGATGTCGCCCGCAAAGTCTTTGCTGCGGCGGCCGATCATGTCGAACAGGCTTTCCGCGTCTTTAAGGCCGGGCACGGCGGCCGTCCAGCCCGGCTGGGCGCCATGGCGCTTTAACCAAGCGGCCAGGGCTTTGGGGTCATCGCCCAGCGGGTCGATGCTGAGCGACAGCCACTGCACCTGGGGCATGCTCTTGGCCAGCTTGCGCTGGGCGGCCGCAAAGATCGCGCCCTGGATGGGGCAGACTGCGCTGCAGCCAGTGAACATCAGCTGTATGGCCGTGAGCTTGCCGCGCGTGAGTGCGACCAAATCCGTCTTGCTGCCGGTGTGCGTGGTCAGCGCCAGCGCGGGCAAGGGGCGCGGCGGCTTCATCGGGCCAAACGGGTATTTGTGGACCTTGGTGGCGGGCGGCTTGGCCGCCGGGGCGCCGCTTTGCTGGGCCAGCGTGGGGGTGGCGGCAGCCAGCCACCAAGGTGCGGCCACAGCCCAGCACAGGGCCGAGCGGCGGGGCATCACGGGTGATGATGAGGTCTTGGTGGGCATCGTCGGCACAGGCCTTGTCATGTCATCCCGCTTCAGCGGCTCAAGAAGAACTGCCACAGGTCCGCACACTGCGCGTCGGTGATGCGGTAGCGCGGCATGGTCAGGGGGATCAGCACCGTGGCCGGGTCCAAGCCCTCACGCAAAAGGCGGCACAGGCTGGCCGCCTCGTACTGCGAAGGCGGGCCGCCGCGCCGTGGGCGGGCCTGGGCCAGATGCTGCGCCGTCAGAGGCGGCGCAAAGCGCGGTGCCACGCCGGAGGCGGCTGCCTCAGCCGACGCCAAAAGGGGCCGCTCAGACGCCGCATCACCATGGCAATTGATGCAGGCCACGGCAGCGGCGGGCAGGTCCACCTGATGGCCGACCACCCGGCCCTGCAAGCTGGCCGCGCCACTGAACAAGGCCTGGCCGCGCTGCACGCTGGCCTGCCTGTCCTGCTCGGCTTGCTGGGCGCGCTGCTGCGCCTGCTGGCTCTGCCACCACCATGCGGCCGCAGCGGCCAACACCAAGCCGCCCGCGAGCAGGCCCACCGCCACAGGAGAACGCAAACCAGAAGTGCCCATGCCTCTATTGTCTGAGCCCTCGGGCCTTGCGTTCATGCAGACAAGTCAAGAACTGCGGTCTTTCTGCGCGGCAAAGCCCACTACCATTGGTGCTCCCCTGCCACGGCTGCTGACCATGCCCTCGTCACCCCTGCTGCGCACCTTTGCCGACCAGATCGAAACCCCCCGCTTGCTGATCCGCAGCCCACGCCCGGGCGATGGCCCCGCCGTGTTTGAGGGTGTGCGCGACAGCCTGGCCGCGCTGCGGGCTTGGCCGGCCTCTCTGCCCTGGGCCTTGTTCGAGCCCTCGCTCGAAGCCTCCGAAACCTTTTGCCGCGAAGGCCACATCAACACCCTGGCCCGCAAAGAGCTGCCCATGCTGATGTTTGTGAAGGACGGCGGCCACTACATCGGCGGTGCCGGTTTTCATCACCTGGATTGGGACACGCCCAAGTGCGAGGCCGGCTACTGGTGCCGCCCCGCCTTCCAAGGCCAGGGCTTGGTGACAGAGGCCGTGAGCGCCCTGTGCCGCTGGGCGATGAAGGACCTGGGCATGGTGCGCATCACCGCCCTGCCCGATGCCCAGAACCACGCCAGCCGCGCCGTGGCCGAGCGCGCCGGCATGGTGCTGGAAGCCACCTTGCGCCATGAACGCAAAGCGCCCGACGGCACGCTGCGCGACACCTGCCTTTACGCCCTCACCACCGCTTAAGGGAGCAGCCCACCATGCCCGCCACCACCGCCCTGCTGGTGATCGACGTTCAACAAGGCCTGTGCGAGGGCGAATACGCCGCGCATGACGCCGCCGGCCTGATCCAGCGCATCAACACCTTGAGTGAGAAGGCCCGCGCCGCAGGCGCACCCGTGGTCTTCATTCAGCACGAAGCCGCTACCGGCCCGCTGCAACACGGCAGCCCCGGCTGGCAACTGGCCGAGGGCCTGGCCGTAGCCGAGGGCGACCTGCGCCTGCGCAAGACCACGCCGGATTCCTTTTTGCACACCGCGCTGGAAGCCCTGCTGCACCAGCGCGGCATCGCCCGCGTCGTGGTCTGCGGCCTGCAAAGCGAGTTCTGCGTGGACACCACCACCCGCCGCGCCATGGCCCTGGGCTTCCCCGTCACCTTGGTGGCCGACGGCCACTCAACGATGGACAGCGCCGAGCTGACCGCCGCGCAAATCACCACCCACCACAACCGCCTGCTTTCACAAATCAGCAGCTTTGGCCCGCGCACGCGCTGCGTGCGCGCTGAGGAGGTGCGCTTTGATGGATGACACCGTGCGCATTCGCCGCCTGACCCCGGCCGACGCCGCCGCCTTCCAAGCTCTGCGCCTGGCCGGCCTGCAACGCGAGCCCTCGGCCTTTGGCTCTAGCTTCGAAGAAGAATGCAACGAAACTCTAGACGCGGTGGCACAGCGCTTGGCCCCGTCACCCGACAACGCCGTGTTCGGTGCGTTTGATGCAGCAGGGGCGCTGCTGGGCGTGGTCGGCCTGGGCCGCGAGCGCATGCTCAAGCTGCGGCACAAGGGCATCCTCTGGGGCATGGTGGTGACCCCCGAGGCACGCCGCCGTGGCCTTGGCCGCGCGCTGATGCAAGCGGCCATCACCGCCGCCCGCGAGGTGCCCGGCCTGCTGCAACTCAACCTCTGCGTCAACGCCCAGAACACCGCCGCGCTTCAGCTCTATCAAAGCTTAGGCTTCGTGGCCTTTGGCCGCGAGCCTGCGGCCATGCTGGTGGATGGGGTGCTGCATGAGGAGGTGTTGATGGCGCTGCGTTGGTGAATCTCTTCGTCAACAGCAATGGAGCTGTTGACAAAGTCCCTCGAGATTAGCCCTCTGCATCTAAGACGTTGATGCCATAAGGATCGACCGCCAAACCACATTGCTTGGTCAAAATGTCCCGGACGACCCGGACATCCTCCAAAGTAGGAACGTTCAACGGGTGGGCTCGAATGACCGAGTTGAACACCAAGCTGCCGTCCATTCGACAAGCGTAGTGGGACACCTCGTCCACCTCGACAGAGACACTTGTCTCGCGGGAACACACCGCTTCGAAGCGAACGCGCAGGAACTGCAGGTCCGAGCCTTTCTCCTGATGGAAGGAAATGCGCTCACCCGCATGGGGCCGAACCGGCATTTCCAGCGAACCGAAGAACGTGCACGCCGGGGACCCATCACAGTGGATGTCTAACCAAAATTCGAAGGTATTCATTGATCGCGCAAGTCTTGTTCAGAACTGATGTTGTCCGCCGGGCCAGCTCACACGAGGACGGACCCGCGCAGGCTGGGTGACAAGCACTGCACTCTGGAGACAAGGGGCTCCGACTTCTCCGTTTGGGTAAAGCCAGACGCTTGAAAAGTCATGTGCCCACCAATTGGAATGTTGAGCTCTATCTTCCAGGCGAACGACTTATAGCCATTGGGATAGGTGACTTCTTCGCGCTGAATGTCATGGATTGCCATCGGCTAGAAGGCCAAGGAATGCGTGCGATAGTCGATCGACACCACCAAGTCAGACACCTCGTGAAATGTCAGAAGTGCCGGCGTAATTCTGAAATGGTACGCCGCAGCGTTCTCTGGTGGGCTCAGCCATTCGACGATGTGATCGATGTCCAAGACAAGATCACCGGTGCAACCATCTGCACCCTGAACCATACGAAAGCCGTGGATGGCGTTGTCGTGCCAACAGCAATCCTCAAAGCGCTTCACTTGGCTCATGTCCTGACTCCCACCTGTATCGATGGAAGCTAGTCTATGCGCGTTAGCGCCCGATCACCGCACTGGGTGGCGTGGGCGCCCTTTCAGCCAGCCGGCCACTCGCCTAACTGCGCGTCACTCACCCCTGCGGCGCCGGCACCGCCCATTGCGCGGTCACCTCACCGCCGCCGTTCACGCTTTCCAACTGCACGCCAAAGCCCCAGAGGCGGGCCACGTGTTTGAGGACTTCGCTGGCGCTTGGGTCGAGGGGGCGGTTGTTGTGTTGGGTGTGGCGCAGGGTCAGGCTGCGGTCGCCGCGCAGGTTGACGTTCCAGACCTGAATGTTGGGCTCGCGGGTGCCCAGGTCGTATTGGCGTGACAGGGTTTCGCGCAGGCGGCGGTAGCCTTCGTCGTCGTGGATGGCGGTGACGGTGATGTCGGGTTTTTGGTCGTCGTCGCGGATGGCAAAGAGGCGGAAGTCACGCATCAGCTTGGGGCTGAGGTACTGGCCGATGAAGCTCTCGTCTTTGAAGTTGCGCATCGCGTCTTCCAGCACCGGCAGCCAGGGCTTGCCGGCGATGTCGGGGAACCAGCGGCGGTCTTCCTCGGTGGGCTCTTCGCAGATGCGCTTGATGTCGGTGTACATGGCAAAGCCCAGCGCATAGGGGTTGAAGCCGCTGTAGCCGCGGTCGCCCACTTTGGGCTGATAGACCACATTGGAGTGCGAGGTCAGCCACTCGATCATCACGCCGTCGGTGAGGAAGCCGTTGTCGTACATCTCGTTGAGCAGCTTGTGGTGCCAGAAGGTGGCCCAGCCTTCGTTCATGACCTGGGTTTGGCGCTGCGGGTAAAAGTATTGCGCGGTCTTGCGCACGATGCGGATGATCTCGCGCTGCCAGGGCTCCAAGAGCGGGGCGTGCTTCTCGATGAAGTAAAGCAGGTTCTCCTCGGGCTCTGCGGGGAAGCGCTTGGCGGCGGCCGTGGCCTCGTGGTCTTCTTTGGCCTTGGGCAGGGTGCGCCAGAGGTCGTTGATCTGCTGCTGGGCATAGGCCTCGCGCTCTTTGCGCTGGGCCAGTTCCTCGGCCAGGCTGCGCTTGGCGGGGCGGCGGTAGCGGTCCACACCGTGGTTCTGCAGGGCATGGCAGGAGTCGAGGAACAGCTCCACGGTCTCAACACCATGGCGCTGCTCGCACTCGGCCACGTAGTTGCGGGCATAGACCAGGTAGTCGATGATGGACGCGGCATCCGTCCACATGCGGAAGAGGTAGTTGCCTTTGAAGAAGCTGTTGTGGCCATAGGCCGCATGGGCGATCACCAGGGCCTGCATGGCCATGGTGTTTTCTTCCATCAGGTAGCTGATGCAGGGGTTGGAGTTGATGACGATCTCATAGGCCAGGCCCATGTGGCCGCGCTTGTAATTCTTCTCGGTGGCGATGAACTCTTTGCCATAGCTCCAGTGGCGGTAGTTCACCGGCATGCCCACGCTGGCGTAGGCGTCCATCATCTGCTCGGCGGTGATGATCTCCAACTGGTTCGGGTAGGTGTCCAGGCCAAAGCGCTGGGCTGTCTTTTGGATGACCTCGTGGTATTGCTCGATGAGCTCAAAGGTCCAGTCGCTGGGGTCAGGCAGGGGCTTGTCGGGGCGCGGCAGGTAGGGCAGCGGTTCTTGCAGGCTCGTGCGCGGCTTGCGGCGGTCGCCCGTGGGCGGCAGCGGCCCGGCCGTGGTGTGGCGGCGGTCTTGCGAGAAGGGCTCGCTGCTGGGCGGCACCAGCGGGCCATGCAGCGCCTCGCCAAGCAGCGCATCGGCGGGGGTGTGGGTGGTGCTCATGCGGTGGCCCCTTCCTTCTTGAACAGGTCGCGAAAGACCGGGTAGATGTCCGAGGCCTCGGTGGCCTTGCGCATCGCAAAGTTGGGCTGGGCGCCCACGAGGCTGGCGTACTCTTCCCAGAGGTTTTGCTCTTCTTCGGCCACCTGCACATAGGCGTAGTAGCGGCAGGCCGGCAACAGGCGGTTGATCAGCAGCTCTTTGCAGCGGGTGGAGTCGTGGTGCCAGTTGTCGCCATCGCTGGCTTGGGCGCCGTAGATGTTCCACTCCGTCGGGTTGTAGCGCTCGCGCACGATCTGGTCCATCAACTCCAGCGCACTGGAGACCACCGTGCCGCCCGTCTCGCGGGCATGGAAAAAGTCTTCCTCGCTGACCTCTTGGGCCTGGGTGTGGTGACGAATGAAGACCAGCTCGATCTTCTCGTAGTGGCGGGTCAAGAACAGGTAGAGCAAGATGAAGAAGCGCTTGGAGAGTTCTTTGCGCTGCTCATCCATCGAGCCCGAGACATCCATCAGGCAGAACATCACCGCCTTGGAGCTGGGCACGGCCACGCGCACGCGGCTGCGGAACTTCAGGTCAATCGGGTCGAGAAAAGGAATGCGGTCGAGCCGGGCGCGCAGCTCGGCGATGCGGGCCTGGGCTTCTTGCACCTCGCGCTGGGCCACCGGGTCGTCGGCGTGGTAACGCTTGAGGTTAGAGACCTTTTCTTCCAGCTCCCGCAGCTCGCGGCGGGCTTCTCCGCCCAGCGCCAGCCGGCGGCCATAGGCGCCGCGCATGGAGCGCACGATGTGCAGGTTGTTGGGCGTGCCGTCGCTGCTGTAGCCCGCGCGGTGGGTTTTGTATTCGGGCACCTCGGCCAGTTGGGTGCGCAGCAGGCGGGGCAAGGCCAGGTCTTCAAAAAAGACCTGCATGAATTCTTCTTTGCTGAGCGCAAAGGCAAAGTCGTCTTCGCCCTCGCCCGAGTCGCTGGCCTGGCCCTTGCCCGAGCCCTTGCCACCGCCGCCTTGCGGGCGCTCGATGTGGTCGCCCGTCACATATTCTTTGTTGCCGGTGTGCACCACATCGCGCTGGCCGCCTTGGCCGTGGTGGAAGACGGGCTCGGAGAGGTCCTTCTTGGGAATATGAACCTCTTCGCCGCGCTCCAGGTCGCGAATGCCGCGGCCGTCCACCGCGCGCTTCACCGCGTCGCGGATCTTGTCTTTGTAGCGCTTCAAAAAGCGCTCGCGGTTGCCGATGGACTTGTTCTTGCCGGCCAACCTGCGGTCGATGATTTGCTGAAGTGCCATGGTGTGCTGTCCTTCAACCTGTTCGGGTGCATGCCGTGGCACCGGCTGGGCCGGGCCACCTGGCACACACGCTTTGGGCGCCGCGCCCGAGGCGCGGCGGGAGAGGTCTTCAGGAGCTCTTCCTGACGCGCAAGTACCACTCGCACAGCAAGCGCACTTGCTTGCTGGTGTAGCCCTTGGCCACCATGCGGTCGACAAAGTCTTCGTGCTTCTTGGCCTCGTCGGCGCTGGCCTTGGCATTGAAGCTGATCACCGGCAGCAGCTCTTCGGTGTTGGAGAACATCTTCTTCTCGATCACCGAGCGCAGCTTTTCATAGCTGGTCCACACCGGGTTGTTGCCCGCGTTATTGGCCCGGGCCCGCAGCACAAAGTTGACGATCTCGTTGCGGAAGTCCTTGGGGTTGGCAATGCCCGCCGGCTTCTCGATCTTCTCCAGCTCGGCGTTCAAAGAGGAGCGGTCAAAGACCTCGCCGGTGTCGGTGTCGCGGTACTCCTGGTCTTGAATCCAGTAGTCGGCATAGGTGACATAGCGGTCAAAAATGTTTTGGCCGTACTCGCTATAGCTCTCCAGATACGCGGTCTGGATCTCTTTGCCGATGAACTCAGCATAGCGCGGGGCCAACTGTTCTTTGATGAAGGCGGTGTACTTCTGCTCGGTCTCAGCGGGGAACTGCTCGCGCTCGATCTGCTGCTCTAACACATACATCAGGTGCACCGGATTGGCCGCCACTTCGGTGCTGTCGAAGTTGAAGACCTTGGAAAGGATCTTGTAGGCAAAGCGGGTGGAGATGCCGCTCATGCCTTCGTCCACCCCGGCGTAGTCGCGATACTCCTGGTAGTTCTTGGCGCGCGGGTCGGTGTCTTTGAGGTTCTCGCCGTCGTAGATCTGCATCTTGGAATAGAGGCTGGAGTTCTCCGGCTCCTTCAAACGGGTCAGGATGGCGAACTGGCTCATCATCTTCAGCGTGCCCGGTGCGCAGGTGGCGCCGGCCAGAGACGAGCCCTTGAGCAGCTTCTCGTAGATCTTGATCTCTTCGCTCACCCGCAGGCAGTAAGGCACTTTGACGATGTAGATGCGGTCCAGGAACGCTTCGTTGTTCTTGTTGTTGCGGAAGGCCTTCCACTCGCTTTCATTGCTGTGGGCCAGCACCACGCCGTCAAAGGGAATCGCCCCAAAGCCTTCGGTGCCCTTGAAGTTGCCTTCTTGCGTGGCCGTCAGCAGAGGGTGGAGCACCTTGATGGGCGCTTTGAACATCTCCACAAACTCCAGCAAGCCTTGGTTGGCCAGGCACAGGCCCCCGCTGTAGCTGTAGGCGTCGGGGTCGTCCTGCGCATAGGTCTCTAACTTGCGGATGTCGACCTTGCCCACCAAGCTGGAGATGTCCTGGTTGTTTTCATCGCCGGGCTCGGTCTTGGCAATGCCCATCTGCTTCAAGATGCTGGGATAGCGCTTGACGACGCGGAACTGCCGGATGTCACCGCCGTACTCTTCGAGGCGCTTGACCGCCCAGGGGCTCATGATGCGGTTAAGGTAGCGGCGCGGGATGCCGTATTCCTGCTCCAGCAGCGGGCCGTCTTCGGCCACATCAAACAAGCCCAGCGGGCTTTCGTTCACGGGCGAGCCCTTGATGGCATAGAACGGCACCTCTTGCATCAGCGCCTTCAGGCGTTCGGCAATGCTGCTCTTGCCGCCACCCACCGGGCCCAGCAGGTAGAGGATTTGCTTCTTTTCCTCCAGGCCTTGGGCCGCATGGCGGAAGTAGCTGACCACCTGCTCTATGGCCTCTTCCATGCCGTAGAACTCGGCAAAGGCGGGGTAGATCTTGATGATCTTGTTGGCAAAGATGCGCGAGAGGCGCGGATCGTTCCGGGTGTCTACCATCTGCGGCTCACCGATGGCTTTGAGCATGCGCTCGGCGGCGGTGGCGTAGGTCAGCGGGCTGCGCTTGCACTCGGCGAGGTAGTCTTCCAGAGACATTTCCTCTTCGCGGCTGCGCTCGAAGCGGGCGGCAAAACTGCTGATGACATCCATGGTGGCCTCCTGGGGGTGATGGATCAGGACGGCGCCACGCAACAAATCACAAGGCGGCTGCGGGGCGTCAGGGAAGTTCTGATGACGTCCCGGCTGTACTGGACCCGGGCGCCATCAGAGCTTTCCGGCGGTACTGCGTTTGCTCACTCACCAGCGGCTCTGTGAAGACAGCATCTCTCCAACAGCCCAAGCCCAATGCGCGTATAAGTGGCCAGTTTCCGGCCTTGATCTCGGAGAAAATGCCCCGTCGCCACTGAAGCCGCTTAGATTTCAGGGCAGAAAAGAATAAATCACCCTTATGACGTCGTCGTTGAACCCCGCAGAAAACCCTGCTGCAGTGCCGGCCCATGCGCTGCGGTTTGGCCGCTGCGTGCTGCAGCCCCACACCCGTGAGCTGTGGCGCGATGGGGAGCCGGTGGAAGTCCAGCGCTTAGCGCTCGATGTACTGCTGTATTTGGTCGCTCATCCTGAGCGCGACATTCCCAAAGAAGAGCTGTTGCGCAAGGTCTGGGGCGAGGCCGAGGTCACCGAGTCGGTGATCGCGCGGGCCGTGATGAAGCTGCGCCGTGCCATCGGTGACGAGCAGCAACCGCCCACGCTGCTGCGCACCGTGCATGGCGTGGGCTATCGCTGGCTGGTGGCGCCGCAGCCTTGTGCGGCCAGCGCCGTCACTGCGGCGCCCAGCACCCTGCCCCAAATCTGCTTGGCGGTGCTGCCCCTGCAGATGCCTGACGCCCCCGAGCTGGCCTGGGCCCAGGAGGGCTTGCCCGCACTGTTGGGCCATCTGCTGGGCGCCCATGGCCAAGTACGCTTGGTGGACGCCTCGCAGTTACAGCAGGCGGACCTGCCGCACGCCACCTGGCCCGAGCGCGCCGCGAATGTGCGGGTGGCCCTGGGCGCGCAGTGGGTTTTGCAGGCCCGCTTGAGCGGCCAAGCTGGCGCATTGCAGCTTCAGGTGCATGCCAACCCCGACCAGCTTGAGGGGCCGCAGCAGCGCTTCAACAGCGACAGCGTGCCGGGCTTGGCGGAGCAAGCTGCACGCTGGCTGAGCAGCCTGTGGGCCGCCACGCCCGAACGTGCGCAGACGCTCGAAGCGGCCACGCTGGAGTTGCTAGCGCGCAGCAGCCATGAGGTGCATCACGGCCACTTGGCCACCGCATTGGCGCTGCTGCGTGAGGCCCAGAGCTTGAGCCCTGACTCAGCACTGGTCGGTTTGGAGTTGGCCAATGTGCTGCGTCTCACGGGCGAGTTGGCCCAAGCCGAGGCGGCGGCGGAGCAAAGCTGGTCCTTGGTCACGGCCATGCCGGAGGACCAACGTCCGGCCGCACTGGCCCTGAAGGTGCGGGTGAGCCAAGCCAAACTGGCCCATGCCCGAGGAGAGTTGCTGCGCGCTCGGCACTATCTGGATCTGGCGGCACCGCTGGTCAAGGTGGTTCCCGGCCGCCAAGACAGAGCGGAATGGGCCATCTTCAGCGGCTCACTGGCCCACAGCATGGGTCAGCTTGATCTGGCGCAGTCGGAGTTGGAGTCAGCCGTCAGCCTGCTCGCTGGCAGTGACAATGTGCTGCTGCAGGTTCGCTCGCGGGTGCTTTTGGCCGATGTGTTGGGCCAGCGAGGCCTGGTCACCCGCGCTGCTGAGCTGCTGCAGCGTGCACAGCAGTTGCTGACCCGCATCAATGCCGAGCCCACCCGTGCCAGCGTTCAACTTTACTTTGCCGCGCTGAACAAGCGCCGTCGCTACTTCACCTTGACCTTGGCGCAACTGGAGCAGGTTCGTGCCGTCTATGAGCGGGTGGGCCACGCCTACACCGTCTGGTACTGCCGAGCCACGCGCGTTGAAGTTTTGACCGAATTGGGGCAATTGCGGCAGGCCGAGCAAGACGCGCTTGAGTTGATGGACGATGCGCAAGCATGGCGAGCCAAGGGCGCGCTGCCCTTGCCCGATGTCGACCTGCTGATGCCGCTGCGTCTGGCGCAAATTCAGTGGCTACGAGGTGAGCATGCCGAGAGCCTCAAGCGATCCATCAAGGCCTTGGCTGCCGCCTTGCAATCTGAGTATTTGAGCGGGGTGGTGCTGTCGCTTCAGATGCGTGTGCTGTCTCAATGCCTCAGCCTGGATTCACATGCGCAGGCCGCCGAGGTGCAAGCCCAGCTCCGCCTGAATGGTGACCCTTTGCTGCAGGCCCGTCTGCAGGCCATGCAGGCCTTGGCGTCTGGGCAGGTCGACCTGGGCGTGCAGGTGCTTCGCGAGGCCTGGAACAGCGGCCCCAGCCACGCCGCCATGCGCATGGATGCAGCCATTGACTTGGCTTGGTTGGCTTTGGCCCAAGGGCTGCCGCAAGAGCTGGAGTCGCTGATGGCCCACATCGACGACGAGTGTGATGAGTACCTGCCTGCCATCGTGGTGCGGGCGCGCTATCTGGATCACCAAGGCCTGCGCCACGAGGCCTTGAGCGAACTGCAACGGATCGTGCAAATGCATGCAGAGTCGTCCCTGCGCTTGGTGCGCGCTGCCGTGCAGGCGCTGCAGCAAGGGCAGCCTTGGCCTGAAGCGCGCAGCCTATTGACCGAGGCGGTGAGAGACTGATGCCCGCTCTGCACTTTGGCCCCTTTGTTGTCCGCCGCCAAGCCCGCGAGCTGTGGCGCGCAGACCAGCGCGTGGTGCTGCAACGCCAATCCTTCGAGCTCTTGCTCTACCTCATGGACCATGCGGAGCGCGTGGTGCCCAAAGAAGAGCTGCTGACCCAGGTGTGGGGCACCGTTCATGTGTCGGAGTCGGTGTTGGCACGCGCCGTGATGAAGCTGCGCCGCGCCCTGGGTGACGACGGCCGCGAGCCCACGGTGGTGCGCACCGTGCATGGCGTGGGCTACCGCTTTGTGGCGGCCATCAGCCATCAAGCCGCCCCGGCCCCGGCGGCAAGCCCCAGCCCTGCCGCTGGCCCCGCCTTGCTGGGCCTGCTGCCTCTGAGCAATGACACCGGCGATGCCAGCCTGGCCTGGGCCGTGCATGGCTTGCCTGCGCTGATCGGCCACCTGGTGAGCGCGCAAGGCCAAATGCAGGTGGCGGATGCGCAGCAAGTCGCGTCGGCCGACCAGCCCCAGTGGGCGCTGACCGAGCGCTGTCAGCACCTCAGAGAGATGCTGGGTTTGGGCGATGTGGTGAGCTCGCGGCTGCACCGCGTCAGCAGCGGCATGTTGGCGCTGAGCATGACGGTTCACCGTGCCGGGTTGACCACCCTGCAGGGCTTGGTGGAGGGGCCGGATGTGGCTGAGTTGGCGCGCCGCGCGATGCAGTGGCTCAGCAAGTACCCCGCAGCCATCGATGCCACCCAGCCTCTGTCCACCGAGGTTTTGGAGCTGTTGGCGCGAGCCGCCAACGCCATGCAGGCCGACCACTATCGGACCGCCCATTCATTGCTCGAACAGGCGGCCAAGCTGGCCCCCGACGCGGTGCTGGTGCATGTGGAGCTGGCCGATGTGCTGCGGCGCTTGGGCAGCTACCGAGAAGCACTGCAACACGCCGTCTTGGGGCGGAGCTTGGCCGAGCGGAGTCAGGACGCGACCTTGCAGGTGCGGGCGCGGTTCATGCAGGCCAGCGTCGCCCAGGTGATGGGCGATTTGGCCGGGGCGCGTCGCAGCTTGGACGAAGGGCGTGAAATGGCCATGCGCCTGCAGGGCACCGTGTGGCCGGCACGCTGGGCCTTGCTGAGCGGCTCGGTGGCGCACTTTCAGCATGAGCTGCCCTTCGCCACCCAAGAATTGGAGTCGGCGGTGGTCTTGGCCGCCAGCAGCCGGGACTTGGTGTTGCAGGTCCGGGCCCGCTGTCATTTGGCCGGTGTGCTGCAAAGCCGCGGCATGCTGACCCAAGCCATGACCACGCTGGAGCGTGCCCAGAAGTTGCTGGCCCGCACCCACAGTGAGATCTTGGAAGGCAGCGTGTTGCTGGCGCTCAGCAGCATCCACACGGAACGCAAGAGCTTCAATTTCGCTATCGCCCAAGCGCGCCAAGCCTGGGCGGTGTTTGAGACCACTGGCAGCGCCTACTTGGCTTGCCTGGCTGCGTTCAACCACATTGAAGCCCTGATCTACGCGGGGGCCCTGAATGCAGCCAACGCGGAAATCGACCGCTTGGATCAGCGCTTCAGTGCGCGTGGGGCGACGGAGTTGCCGATACCGCAGGCCGATGATTTCCTGGGCTTTTGGTGGGAGGAGATCGCCTGGCGGCGCGGCCACCATGAAACCAGCCTGCAGGCTCAACGCGGGCTGCTGGCGCGGCTGAGCTCATGCGACGCCTTCCGCACCAACTTCCATGAGCTTCAGTCCCGCGTGGCGGCCCATCTTTTGAGCCAAGGCCTGGTGGACGCGGCTTCGGAGATTCGCCGCGCCATGGATGTGCGCGACCGCATGGCCGGCGGCCGCTTGGATGCCGCTCTCGCGCTGGCGCGGGGCGAGCCGCTGGCCTGCATCGACGGCCTGGAGCGTCTGTGGCGCGAGGAAGAGCCGGGCAATATGATGTCCATCGACACGGTCATGGACTTGGCCTGGCTGCTGATGAGCCACCCCGAGGCGCGGCCTGCCGCCGTCTTGGAGCGGCTGATGGCCGATGTCGAGGACTATGCCGACGAGTACCTGCCGGCCGTGGTGGTACGGGCGCGGTTCATGGCGCTACAAGGCGATGTGGCGGGCGCAGAGGCTGCGCTGCGGCGAGGGGTCACACAGGCGCAAGACGCGCCGGTACCCTGGCTGCACCGCAGCCTGGCCGCCTGTGTCGCAAAGCAGCCCTGGCCCGAGCCCAAGGGGCTGATCAGCCACAGCCTCTGGGATTAAGGATTACGGCTCAAGGCCCTGGGCCTTGGGGCGCAAGCGCATGAAGCTGGGCACCGACATGGGCAGCATGATCAGCTCGCCCCAAACGCCGCTGCAGCCCAATTGCTGCGCACGGTAGAGCGCTTGCGCGTCTGCCAGGGGCCCCGCCCAGACTGCCAAGCCTTGGGCCTGAATGTCGTGCACCTGGCGCTCCAGCGCCTTGGTGGCTTGGGCCTCGTCCAGCTCTCGGCGCAACAAGGCTTGAGCCCGCTCACCCAAGATCACCGCATCGGGCCTCAAGGTTTTCCAAATGCCTTCGGGCCAGCCCTGCGGCCAGGCCAGGTCGTGCCACACCAGGCCCACACCTTGCGCGCGCAGATGCGCCCACTCCGTCGCCGCATCCGGGTCGACCAGCGCGGGGCCGGCCGAGGGCAACGAGAACTTGAGGCACAGCCGTGTGCGCTGGGCGGGCGTGCATTGCGCCAACAAGCGCCGCCACCGGCCTTGCTGAAAGGGCCGCCACTGGCTGGGCAACACAGCGGGCACCCAGACCTCGGCGCAGGCCTGCAGTTGCTGGCCGACTTGCGCTGCCCAATCGGCCTCGCTTTGCAGGTCGTCCACCTCGGGCAGCAGGGCTGCCATGACCCGCAACGTGCGGGGACACAGCATGGGCTGCAACATGGTCACCGGCTCTTCGGTCATGATTTGCCCACCTTTGCAAAAGGTCGCTCGGTATCGCTCATGCCACTTGCCCCCGTCGTTCCTGGAGGACCCGCTCGCCGGGCTTCATCACGGCATAGAGAATGCGGGCCCCCTGCGGGCTGTCGCTGATGCGGGCGTCACCCCCACTGGCCGCGGCCGTCGCGCGGATCAAGAGCTGGTCCAGGCCTGGCGGACGACCGGGGTCCTCCGGAAGGCGCGCACCCGCCACATTGGGCTCGTTCAAGAACAAATCAAACACCGAGCCTTGAGGGGTGTCGCGGCGTTGCACACACAAGCGCCGCCGCTGACCCGGCATGGCCGAGCCCGCCACAAACTCCAGCATTTGGCACCAGGCCGCAGCCGCCATCGACGGCACCACGCGCAGGCTGCCCAAAGGCTCAGGCGCCAGCGTGACATGCGTGAACCGCGTCTGCAGGGTGGCCCACTGGGCGCGCACCAACACGTCCATGCTCTGCAGCGTGTCATGTTCATCCAGGCGCAGTGCTTCCAGTTCCTCCTGGGCCGCATCGACCTGGTCATGCAGCTCGGACACGCGCAACATCAGTTGGCTCCACGCCTCCAGCACCGTGGGTGAAAGCGCGGAGCGCGTCATCTGCTTGAACATGGCGTCGGGCTCTGCGCGGCGAACCTGCGGCCGAAAGGCCTCGGTCAACTGCGCCAGCCGCTGGCCAGGGCTGAGCGGAGCGACGCTCGGCGGCGCACTCTCTGGCGCTGATGATCGGAGACGATGGGGCAAAGTCATGAACTTCATCTACTGCTTCCTGGGGGTGGGTGACCCGATCCGAAGACCTCGGCCACCTTGGAATGCAGTGTTGCGGCTGGGCGCCGCGAAGTCATGACCAAACCCTGAGCGAGTTCTGACCTTATCGGCCGCAGAGGCCGCAGGAGCCGATAGGGCCGCTCAGCGCTCGGTCACACCCAGCTTGTCGAGCAGGCCGTTCAACTCATCCAAAGAGCTGAAGCGGATGGCGATCTCGCCTTGCTCGCCGCGCTTGGTTTTGCGCTGCACGCGGATTTCCACGTCTGCCGTCAGCGCGTCGGCCAATTGCTCTTCCAGCCGGACGATGTCGCGGGGCTTGTCTTTGGCCACCCGCAGCAGCGGGGTTTGGCGGCCGGGGTTCAGGGCCTTGGTGACCAGCTTTTCAGCATCGCGCACCGAGAGCTTTTTGCCGACGATCTCGTTGGCGCTCAAGATCTGCTGTGCGGCAGGCAGGGCCAGCAGCGCACGGGCATGGCCCATGTCGATGTCGCCGGCCATCAGCATTTTTTGCACCGGCTCGGCCAGTTGCAGCAAGCGCATCAGGTTGGAGGCCGCGCTGCGCGAGCGGCCCACGGCCTGGGCGGCGGCCTCGTGGGTCAGGCCAAACTCGTCGATCAGGCGCTTCAGGCCCTGGGCCTCTTCCAGCGGGTTCAGGTCTTCGCGCTGGATGTTTTCAATCAGCGCCATCACGGCGGCGGCTTCGTCGGGCACCGCCTTGACCAGCACCGGCACCTCGGTCAGGCCCGCCAGTTGCGAGGCCCTGAAGCGCCGCTCACCGGCAATGATTTCGTACTGGGCCGCGCCGCCGGCCTCCTTGCCGCTGAGCGGCCGCACCAGGATGGGCTGCATGATGCCCTGGGTGCGGATGCTCTCGGCCAGCTCATAGAGCGAGCCCTCGTCCATGCGCGTGCGCGGCTGGTACTTGCCGGCCTGCAGCTGCGAGACCTTGAGCGTGGACGGGCTCTGCGGCCCGGCGGTGGGCTCAACGTCGAGGTCGGTGACTTTGGGGCCGAGCAGGGCTTCGAGGCCCAGGCCGAGTCCCTTGGGTTTTTTGCTTGCCATTTGTGGATTGTCGGTCAATCAGTCGGCATCCTCGTCGGGCGTGTTCAGCAGGGAGTTCAACACCGCCCGGCCTTCGGGCCAATCGCCCAGGCCGGAGTCGCCATTGATGTGGCCCAAGGGGCCCAGCTCCAGCGCCGCCGCCCCCCAGGCCTGGGCCATGGCGTGGGCACGCTCTGGCGCGCAAAAGGGGTCGTCACTGCTGATCAGGGCCACGGCCGCAAAGGGCAGAGGCTGGCGAGCGATGGGGCGCCAGGTGGCGATCTGGGGCGGAGCGTCGTCGCGCTCGATGTCGGGCGGGGCCACCAAGAGGGCCGCCTGCACGCGGCCCGTGTGGCGCGAGTGCGCCGCCCAAGCCGCCACCAACTGACAGCCCAGGCTGTGGGCCACCAGCACCACGGGGCCGGGCTGGGCCAGCAGGGCTTCGTCGAGCTGCATCATCCAGTCGCCGCGTTTGGGCCACATCCAATCATCTTGCAGCACGCGCTGGTCGCCATACAGCGCCTCCCAGCGGCTTTGCCAATGGCTGGGGCCGGAGTTCTGCCATCCGGGCAACAGCAAAACGCGAGGGGTGGTGTTCGTCATGGGTTTGAAGGCGGCATGCCGTATGCTGTGCAATGGTTCGGATTGTTGACGAAGGAAGAAGCGATATGACGAAGGTGTATGTGGATGGTCAAGAGGGCACGACCGGCCTGCGCATCCATGAGGTCCTGGCCGAACGCGGCGATGTGGAGGTGCTGCGCATTGCGCCCGAGCTGCGCAAAGACCCGGCCGAGCGCGCCCGCCTGCTGAACGCCGCCGATGTGGCCTTTCTGTGCCTGCCCGACGCGGCCTCGCGCGAAGCGGCGGCCATGATCACCAACCCCCGCACCTGCTTGATCGACGCCAGCACCGCCCACCGCACGGTGCCTGGCTGGACCTATGGCCTGCCTGAGCTGTGCGCCGGGCAGCGCGACGCCATCCGCGCGGCCAAGCGCATTGCCAACCCCGGCTGCCATGCCACGGCCTTCATCGTGCTGCTGCGCCCGCTGGTGGACGCCGGGCTGATCGCGCCCGACACCCCCGTCTCGGCCACCTCGCTGACGGGTTATTCGGGTGGCGGCAAGAAGATGATCGAGCAGTACGAAGCCGGTGGCGACCCGCTGCTGCAAGCGCCCCGCCCCTATGGCCTGACCCTGGGCCACAAACACCTGCCCGAGATGATGGTGCAAACCGGCTTGGCGCAGCCGCCGGTGTTCATGCCGGTGGTGGGTCCGTTCTACAAGGGCTTGGCTGTCAGTGTGCCCTTACATCTGTCTCAATTTGCCGCCGGCACCACGCCCGAGAAGATCCAGGCGGCCTATGAGCGCCACTATGCGGGCGAGCGTTTTGTGCGGGTCATGCCGCTGTCGGATGCGGCCACGCTGGAAGGTGGCTTCTTTGATGTGCAGGCCTGCAACAACACCAACCGGGTCGATGTGTTTGTGTTTGCCAGCGCCACCCAAGTGCTGCTGATGGCCCGCGAGGACAACCTGGGCAAGGGCGCCAGCGGTGCGGCCGTGCAGTGCATGAATGTGCACCTGGGGCTGGACGAAGGGCTGGGGCTCTGAGCGGGGTGCGCCGCCGCTAGACAGTCTGTCTGATGAAAGGGGCGCCGAGCGCCCAACAAAAGGGGTCCCGCAGGACCCCTTTTTCATGCCACACGCTGAGGGCTTCAGCGCGGCAGCAGGAAGCGGTTCTCGCGCTCAGGGCCGCGCAGAATGCGGCTCTTGGGCGCGGTGCTGCCCGCCGCAAGAGGCGAGGAGCGCGCGGCCACCGGGTTGCACACACCGTTGTCCACCCGGTAGAGCGCGGCCGCCAATTGGCCTTCGGCGGGGTCGCCCAAGGCGCGGCTGAGGTCGTCCGCCGCCGGGCAGGTGGCTTTGAAGCCGTCGGCATAGTCGCCAAAGCCCTTGGCGTTGGTGCCCTTGAACTCAATGGGGAAGTAGGAGATGCCGCAGTTGTCCTTGGCGGTGAAGCCGTAGGGCTTGCCGCAGGTGGTGTCGCCGATCAGCACCACCTCCACATTCACACCACGCAGGCCGTTGATGATGGACTCGCTGGCCGAGCAGGTGCCGGGGCTGGTGAGCACAAACACGCGGCTGAGATTGAGGGTGGGCAAGGGCTCCTGACGCGGGCATTGGAAGTTGCTGTCCAGGTAGCACGAGGTGTCAAAGAAGGGCGTGCGGGCCCTGTCGCTGTTGGTCTCGGCGCTGCGCTTGCTGTTGTACTGCAGTTGCTCAAACACCTGGCCCGAGGTGCGGCTGGAACCGGCCACCATATAGGCCAACTGACTGGCGAGGTAGAGATAGCCGCCGCCGTTGTAGCGCAGGTCCAGCACCAGGTCTTGCACCGCCGAGTCACGCAGGGTGTTGACGGCCGTGATGAGCTGGCCCTCGGCACTGGCGATGTGGGCGTTGAAGAGGATGTAGCCCACGCGGCGGCCACCGCCGGTGGTCAGCACCTGGGTGTTGAGCACCGGGGTGGTGACGACCGTGGCGCTGGTCAGGTTGACGTTGCGAGTGCCGCCCGTCACAGGCGCCAACACAAAGGCGTGAGGGCTGCCGTTGGCGCTGGGCGACAGGGCTGCATTCAAGACATCGATACCGGCCTGTGTGTTGACATCGGCGCTGACACCATCGACCGACACCAAGGTGTCACCCCGGCGCACGCCTGCCGCAGAGGCCGGGGAGTTGGGCTCCACATAGGCCACGCGGATGCCGCGCGGCGGGAAGGGCGAGGTGAACTGCCATTCAATGCCATAGCCCGAGACGGCGCCGCTTTGGGAGCGGTCGTTCCAGGCCTTGGTGGGATAGGTGAAGGTGAACTCGTCTTTGGGCTTGCCCGACGCGGTGATCAGAGGCGACTTCAGCGCCCTGAAATAGGCGTCCAGCGACTCGGCGACTTTGGAGGTGTCGCTGTAGGCGGCCGCATTGGCATTCACGGAGGGGATCTCTTCCCACCACAGATAGGCCTGCTCCATATAGGACTTGGCCCAGGCCTTTTCACCCGCCAGCGTGCCCACGGTGGTGGCGCTGGTCGCGTCGGCGCGATAGGGGTTGGTGGGGGCGCAGCTTTGCGCCACAGCCGCGGCCGGCGGTGGGCTGGGCACCGGCGCAACCGGGCTGGGGCTGGGTGAGGTGCCCAAGACTTGCTCGCCGGCATTGCTGCCCCCACCGCCACAGGCAGAAAGCGCCAGCGTGGCGGCAAACAACAGGCCCAGGTGGGCACGGCGAATCTCTAGGCGTGAGGACCTTGTCTCGGACATGAAGTGGGCTCCCAAAAGTAGCCGCCCCGCAGAGCCTTGCTTGTGCTGGCTCGACGCCCTTTGAAGGCGCAAGAATGTTTGAGGCGGCCCGACGTCTTCTTGAGCGCCCTATTCTCACCCGTGCAAAGCGCATTCGCGCGGGCCAAAGGGCTTTCCCCCCCCCCCCAATGTCAGAGCTTTGGCTCCGCGCCGCCTCAGGCTGCGCGCTGGCCTTCGCGGCGGACCATTTCCTTGGCGAACTCCACAAAAGCTTGCGCGCCTTTGGAGGCCGGGTCAAAGACCACGCCGGGCAGGCCATAGCTGGGCGCCTCGGCCAAGCGCACATTGCGCGGGATGACGGTGTTGAACACCTTGTCGCCGAAGTGGGCCTTGAGCTGGTCGCTGACCTGGGTTTGCAGGGTGATGCGCGGGTCGAACATCACGCGCAGCAGGCCGATGAGCTGCAGGTCGCGGTTGAGGTTGGCGTGCACCTGCTTGATGGTGTTGACCAGGTCGGTCAGGCCTTCGAGGGCGAAGTACTCGCACTGCATGGGCACGATCACGCCATGCGCGCTGCACAGGCCGTTGAGCGTGAGCATGCTGAGCGACGGCGGGCAGTCGATGAGCACGAAGTCGTACTCGTTCTCGGCCACTTTCAGGGCGCGGCGCAGCCGCTCGTTGCGGTGCTCCAGCCCCACCAGTTCGACCTCGGCACCAGCCAACTCGCGGTTGGCGCCCAGCACGTCGTAGCCGCCCTTCTCGGCCCGCACGCGGGCCTCGGCCACGGTCGCGGTTTCGAGCAGCACGTCGTAGACCGTGGACTCCAGCGTGCGCTTGTCCACGCCCGAGCCCATGGTGGCATTGCCCTGCGGGTCCAGGTCGACCAGCAAGACGCGCTGGCCCACCTGCGCCAGACCGGCGGCCAGGTTCACACAGGAGGTCGTCTTACCGACACCACCCTTTTGGTTGGCAATGCAAAAGATCCGGGAGGCCATGGCTGAGAGGTCCGTTCAGGGCATGCGCACCGAGTGGCGAGCAAGGGGGAGATTGTCGCCGCTTGGCAGGGTGCTGCGGGCTGGGGTCAACGTCAATCGCGCAGCAAGCGCACGCCAAAACCCACCAAGAACAGGCCCGCCAGGCGCTCCAGCCAGCGCGCCACGGTGCGATGCGCCCTCACCTTCTCGGCCACGGCCTGAGCAAAGGCGCAGAGCAGCAAGCAATAAGCGGCGGTGATGGCGGCGATGGTGAGCGCCATCACCGCAAAGGTGGGCAGGCCCAGGTGGTGCGCCGGGTCAATGAACAAAGGGAAGAAGGCCATGTAGAACACGATGGCCTTGGGGTTGAGCACCGTGATCAGCAAGGCCTGGCGAAAGTAATGGCGGGGCTCGATGTGGATGGGGCTGGCCCCACCTTCGCCCCGCGCGAACATCAGCTTCAGGCCGATCCAGGCCAGGTAGGCGGCCCCCGCCCAGCGCACGGCCTCAAACACCGCCGGATAGGCCGCCAGCAAGGCCGCCACGCCGGCCACCGCCAGCCACAGCAAAACCTGGTCACCCACGATGATGCCGAAGGTTGCCCCCGCCCCGGCCTTGAAGCCGCCCTTGGCGGTGGAGGTGAGCAAGGCAAAGGTCCCCGGCCCCGGCAGGGCCAAGAAGAGCAAGACCGCGCTGCAAAACGTGCCGTAGTCCGCAATGCCCATGAAGGGGCCAAAAAAGCCTGTGGGGAACATAGAGATCCTGTGGATAAAGCTGTGGGCAAATGCTGTATGGCGTGGGGACAGGCTGGGGATACGCTGTGGGCGATCTCAGCGCGGCCGCATCCAGACCAAGCAGCGCTCGGCGTCCAACTGTGGCACCTGCAGCGGTTCCACGTGGAACACGTCTGCCGCCACAGCGGCTTTTTCTTCTGAAGTCAGCTTGGCCTTCATCGCGCACCAGAACCCACCGGGGGCCAGCAGGCTGGCGGTCAGAGAGACAAAGTCCTCCAGTGAGGCAAAGGCCCGCGAGGTGATCATGTCGTAGCCGGGGCCGTCCAAGGTCTCCACCCGGGCATGAAGGGCCTGAAGATTCTTCAAGCCCAACTCTGCGGCCACTTGGCGGATGAAGCTGGCCTTTTTGCCCACGGTGTCGACGCAAGCCACCTGCCAAGAGGGGTTCAGGATGGCCAGCACCACGCCCGGCAAGCCCCCACCACTGCCGACATCCAGAATGCGCGGAGCCGCTAGCGCAGCCAGAGCGCGGCTCATCGGCGGCACCACGGTCAGGCAGTCCAGCAGATGCTGCACCAGCATCTCTTCCGGGCGGCGCACCGCCGTCAGGTTGTAGACCTTGTTCCAGCGGCCCAGCAGGTCGAGGTAGGCCAGCAACTGAGCTTGCGTGGCCTCGGGCAGGCTGAGCCCCAAGTCGTTCAGGCCTTGGGCCAGCCCGGCGCGCTGAGGGTGGGGTGGCAGAGAGGAAGTTTCAGTCATGAGGTGGGCGCCTGGCCTTCACAGCATGGGCAGCAAGTGTTCAGGGAGTATCGCAAGACATGCGCATGAGGGGGAACGAAAGCAGCGCCCAACGACGGGGTGGCATGGCAGTATGGGACGCCATTGCGCCCCGGCGAGCCTCGGCTGTTGCGCGTTGCGGCCGATGATGCCGCTGCCGCCCACGCTGCTAGCCACGCTCTTGGGGGTCAGGCGGCCGCCGGGTTGGGGTTGGCCGCATAAGGCGAGTTGGGCGAGTTGGCCGCTGCATCGGCAAAGCCCGGGAAGCGCTTCTTCTTCAAGTGCACCAGCAGCAAAGAGACTGCTGCGGGCGTGACGCCCGAGATGCGCGCCGCCTGCCCCAGGGTCTCGGGGCGCTGGCGGCTGAGCTTTTGGCGCACCTCGTGGCTCAGGGCGGTGACCTGGGCATAGTCCAGGTCCGGCGGCAGCTTCAGGTGCTCAAAGGCCAGGGCACGGCCCACCTCCTCCACCTGTTTGTCGATGTAGCCGGCGTATTTGGTGGCAATCTCGACCTGCTCGATCACGGCCTGGGCCAAATCCAGGCCCAGTTGCGCCACCAGTGTTTCACGTGAAACACCGGCCTCGGGCCGGGCGATGGCGGCAATCTCGGCCACAGTGTCGAAGCTGATGCCGGGGCGGCGCAGCAAATCAGCCAGGGTGTATTCATGCTCAATGGCTTTGCCCAGCGTGCGTTCCGCCTGCTGTGCCGGCAAGATGGCCGGGTGCACCCAGGTCGATTTCAGGCGCTCTGTTTCACGTGAAACAGCGTCGCGCTTGCGGTTGAAGGCCTCCCAGCGCGCGTCGTCCACCAAGCCCAGCTCGCGGCCCAGCTCGGTCAAGCGGGCGTCGGCATTGTCCTCGCGCAGTTGCAGGCGGAACTCTGCCCGGCTGGTGAACATGCGGTAGGGCTCGGTCACGCCCTTGGTGATCAGGTCGTCCACCAGCACGCCCAGGTAGGCCTGGTCGCGCCGCAGGCTCAAGGCCGGCTTGCCCTGGGTTTGCAGTGCTGCGTTGACGCCGGCGAACAAGCCTTGGGCCGCCGCTTCTTCGTAGCCGGTGGTGCCATTGATCTGACCCGCAAAGAACAGGCCTTGGATGGCCCGGGTCTCGAAGCTGGCTTTCAGCTCACGCGGGTCAAAGTAGTCGTACTCAATGGCATAGCCGGGCCGCAGGATGTGGGCGTTGGCCAGGCCCGGCATGCTGCGCACGGCCGCCAGTTGGATGTCAAAAGGCAGCGAAGTGGAGATGCCATTGGGGTAGAACTCGTGGGTCGTCAGACCCTCGGGCTCCAGAAAAATCTGGTGCGAGTCCTTGTCGGCAAAGCGGTTGATCTTGTCTTCGATGCTGGGGCAGTAGCGCGGCCCCACGCCTTCGATGATGCCGGTGAACATGGGGCTGCGGTCAAAGCCGCTGCGGATGATCTCGTGCGTGCGCTCGTTGGTGTGGGTGATCCAGCACGGCAACTGGCGCGGGTGCATGGCCGCATCGCCCATGAAGCTGAACACCGGCACAGGGTCCAGGTCGCCGGGCTGCTCGATGAGCTGGCTGTAGTCCATGGAGCGCCCGTCAATGCGCGGCGGCGTACCGGTCTTCAGCCGCCCCTGCGGCAGCTTCAGCTCTTTGAGCCGGGCCGACAGCGTCACCGCGGGCGGGTCCCCGGCGCGGCCACCGGCGTGGTTTTGCAGGCCCACATGGATGCGGCCATCCAAGAACGTCCCCGCCGTCAACACGACGGCCCGGGCTTTGAACTGAATCCCCACCTGGGTGACCGCGCCCACCACCCGGTCGCCCTCCACCATCAGGTCGTCCACCGCCTGCTGGAAGAGCCACAAGTTGGGCTGGTTTTCGAGCATGCGGCGGATGGCAGCCTTGTACATCACCCGATCCGCCTGGGCGCGGGTCGCCCGCACCGCCGGGCCCTTGCTGCCATTCAAGATGCGGAACTGGATGCCGGCTTCATCGGTGGCCAAGGCCATCGCGCCGCCCAAGGCGTCCACCTCTTTGACCAAATGCCCTTTGCCAATACCGCCGATGGACGGGTTGCAGCTCATCTGCCCCAGGGTCTCGATGTTGTGGCTCAGCAGCAGCGTGGCACAGCCCATGCGCGCCGCCGCCAAGGCGGCCTCGGTGCCGGCATGGCCACCGCCGACAACAATCACATCAAACTCTTTGGGGTACAGCACGGGCGTGCTCCAGACAATGCCTAGTGCGCGAAAGGGCAGACAGCCCCCAAGGCACCAAGCTGGACAGGGAAACGGGGCGGGCAAAGTGCCCGACCGGTGGGTTCGGTCGACTCGGTCGCAGGCGCACTGGCCCGGCGAACCCCTGATTTTACGAAGCCTGCCTTCTCCCTGGGGTGGCAATATGCGCGGCGGCGAGCGTTCCACGTGAAACAATTCAAGGCACCCATGAACTGCCGCCCTCACTGCGCCGCCTGCTGCACGGCGCCGTCCATCAGCAGCCCCATTCCCGGCATGCCCCACGGCAAGCCGGCTGGGGTGCGCTGCGTGCAGCTCAACGATCAAGACCAGTGCCAGATTTTTGGGCAGCCCGAGCGCCCAGCCGTGTGCGCCTCTTTGCAACCCAGCGTGGCCATGTGTGGCGAGAGCCGTGAAGCCGCTATGCTCTGGCTCACCCACTTGGAACACGCGACCCAGCCCACCCGCCCTCCTCGCCCATGAGCACCACCCCCGACCTGCTGGCCCGCTTGCTGCCGCTCTACCCGGCGCTGTCGCAACTGTCCGCCCCCGTGCTGGAGGAGGTCTTGGCGCAGCACGTGCTGCCCATCCAAGCCCCCGCAGGCACGGTGCTGTTTGATGAGGGCTCGCCCTGCCAGGGCTTTCCGCTGGTGCTCTCGGGTGACATCAAGGTGGCGCGCGGCTCGCCCCAAGGGCGCTCGCTGGAGCTGTACCGCGTCACGCCCGGTGAGGTCTGCGTCGCCTCCACCTCCTGCCTCTTTGGGCATCAGTCGTTTTCGGTGCATGGCCTCACGGCCTCCCCCACCGAGTTGCTGTTGATCGACAAGGTCGGTTTTGAGCGCTGGGTCGCCGAGCCCGCCTTCCGCGCCTTTGTGTTCGGCGTGTTTGGCGACCGCCTCGCCGACCTGATGGCCTTGGCCGAGGCCGTGGCTTTTCAGCGCCTGGACCAGCGCCTGGCCACCTGCCTCTTGGGCCGAGGCAGCCCCATCACCACCACCCACCAGGCCTTGGCCGACGAGCTGGGCACGGTGCGCGAAATGGTGACGCGCTTGCTCAAGCGCTTTGAGCAAGCCGGTTGGCTGCAACTGGGGCGCGAGCGCATCACCGTGGTGGATGCCAAAGCCTTAAGAGACCTGGCCCAAGGCCCTGTGTGACCGCAGTCACAGACGGTCGGCCGATCTCAGCGCAAAGTACATCCATCGCCTGCTGCGTTGGCAGGCTTCACACCGAGGAGTACTCCATGAAGCTGAATGTTGGCGGCATCGACCGCATTGCCCGTATCGCCGTGGGCGTCATCCTGATTGCGCTGACCCTGATGGGCACCATCGGTGTCTGGGGTTGGGTCGGCGTGGTGCCGCTCTTGACCGGCCTGACCCGCTTCTGCCCGCTCTACCCCATGCTGGGCTTCAACACCTGCCCGATGAAGCAAGAGTAAACGCTAACTTTCACTGTTGGTATTGACAGGCCGAATAGGCCTGTCTTCGCGCACCACCCCGCCCACCAGCACGATCACGCGGTCAGCGCTGGCAATGGTCTCGGGGCGGTGGGCCACGATGATGCGGGTCAGCTTGAGCGCGGCCACCGCCGCGTTCACCGCCCGCTCCCGCTCCACGTCCAGCGCACTGGTGGCTTCGTCCAGCAGCAGCACGCTGGGCCGCCGGTACAGCGCCCGCGCCAGCAACACGCGCTGCTTTTGCCCGGCCGATAAGACCGTCCCCATATCGCCCACCAAGGTGGCATAGCCCATGGGCATGGCCATGATCTCGTCGTGCACCGAGGCGAGCTTGGCGCACTCCTCGACCCAGGCGGGGTCGGCGTCCGGCGCAAAGAAGCTGATGTTGTCGGCCACCGAGCCCGCGAACAAGGGCTCCTCTTGCAGCACCGCCCCGACCCGCTGCCGCCAGGCCTTGGCACCCAGCTGAGCCAGCGGCTGGCCGTCCACCACCAATTCGCCCTGGCTGGGCGCATGGATGCCCAGCAAGAGCTTGAGCAAGGTGGTCTTGCCGCCGCCAGACGGCCCGGCAATGGCCACCGACTCGCCGGGCTGCACCTCAAAGCTCACACCGCGCAGCACCTCGGGCTCCAGGTCTGAGTAGCGAAAGTGCACATCGCGCAGCGTCAGCGAACCCGCCACCACCCCGTCAGGTGGCTTGGCCGCCCAAGCCCCCGGCTCGTCCGCCTCCGGTGCCGTCAACACAATGTCGGACAAACGCTCGGCCTGCAGCCGCACCAGGCGCAGCTCATGGACCTTGTCGATCAAAGCCGAGGTGCGCTGAGCGAACACATCTTGGTAGGCCATGAAGGCGAACAACATGCCCAGCGACAGGTGTTGGTCCATCACCAACACCGCACCCAGCCAGACCACGCCGACGCGCTCCAGCCCGAACACCACCCGGTGCACCACCGCCAAAGCCAGCTCCAGCTTGCGCACGGTGAGCCCGGCATTCATCGCATCCACCACCAAGTTCATAAAGCCCGACTGGCGCAAAGCCTCGGCATTGAACAGCTTGATGGCGCCCATGCCGCGTAAGGACTCTAAAAAGTGACTGGAGCGCTTGGCCTCATGGATCAAGGCCTCCTCAGCCGCCTCGCGCAGCGGGCGCCACAGCAGCGCGCGCAGCAAGGCATACAGCAGCACCGCCCCCACCGCCAAGCTGGCCAGCAGCGGGCTGTAGACCAGCATCAGCACCAGGGTCAGCAGCACCATCACACCGTCAATCAGGCCTTCGGCAAAAGCGCCGGTCAGCTTGTCTTGAATCTGCTGAACCGCACCAAAACGCGACCAGACATCACCGGTGTGGCGGCGCTCAAACCAGGCCATGGGCAAACGCAGTAAATGAGCGAATACTTGGCCCATCCACTGCAACTGCAAGGTCGCCGACAAGTGCAACACGGCCCAAGAGCGCCCCGCCGCCGTCAGGCCTTGGATCAGCACCAAGAGCCCAAAACCCACCGCCAAGGTGGGCAACAGCTGGCGCTCACCGCTCACCAACACCCCATCCACCACCCACTGCATGAAGAAGGGCGACAGCATCACGAACAGCTCCAGCGCCAAGGCCAGCAAGAGCACCTGGGCCAAGGCACGGCGCAAACCCGTCACCGGGCCCAGCAGCGCCCTCAGGCGCACAGGCTGGCGCTCATCACCGCTGCGAAAGCTGGGCGTGGGAGTGAACTCCAACACCACGCCGGTGAAATGCGGCGAGAGCTCCGCCGCGCTCAAGCGACGAATGCCACGCGCGGGGTCGTGCACCGTCAGCTCATCGCCCTTGACACTGACCAACACCACAAAATGGTTCAGGTCCCAATGCAAGATACAGGGCAATTTGAGCTGCGGCAGATGCACCAACTCCGCCCGCAAGGCCCGGGGTGCCAAGCCCAGGCTCTGGCCCATCTGCGCCAGGTCGGCCGCCGTGCAACCCTTCATGGAGATGCGAAAGCGTGCCCGCAAAGCGGGCAGGTCCACCCGCAAGCCATGTGCGCTGGCCACCATGGCCAAGCAGGCCAGGCCACATTCGGCCGCCTCGGTTTGCAACACCATCGGCACGGTGGAGCGGCGCCAGCCGAGGTTCAGCCGGGACGGGTCGGCAGCAGACAAGCTCATCCTGCCGTCCTCATCGCCGAGCCCAGGCCAAGAGTGGCTCAAACAGCCACTCAACCAGGCGCCGCTGCTCCAGCACCACGTCGGCCTCCAACTGCATGCCGGCGCGCAGCGGGCGCGCAGCACCTGCAGCGGTCAGATTCGTCTGGCGCAGGGCCACCGTGATGCGATAGAGCGGCTCGACCGCCGCGCCGCGCCCCAACCCGGCCACCTGGGCCAGCTCCTCGGCCTGGGCTGAAGCTTGAGCCACCGCGGACACTTGCCCGGGCAGCCAGCCAAATTTTTGATGGGGAAAGGCCTGGACCCGCAGCTTCACGGCTTGGCCCACCCGCACAAAGCCCAAAGCACTGGAGGGCGCATAGAGATAGGCCACCAAGGGCTCGCCCTCGGGCGTCAAGGTCAGCACCGCAGCATCCGGCGACACGGCTTGGCCCCGGCTGGCATGAACGGCTGAGAGGGTGCCTGCAACAGGCGCTTGCACCGCCACACGACGCGGCGCTTGGCTGCCGCTTTCGCGGGTCGCCAACTCGGCCAACTCGCCATGTTCGCGCTCCAACTCACCCAGACGTTGGGCGGCGAGCAGCGGCAACTGGCGGGCTTGGGCTTCCAGCGCAGCGATCTCCGCATCCAGCGCCTCGCGCTGGCGGGCGATCGCCGCGCCCTCCGCCCTACTGCTCAGTAGCTCCCCTGTTTTTTCTTGAACCTGAGCTGCTGAAACAAACTGCTCCGCAACCAGTGTCTCGAGCCGCGCCACCGCTCGCTCTGCCAATGCCTGCCGCTGCTGCTGCAGGGCTGACTGAGTGGCCAACACGGCAGCTTCACGGCGGGCAGCGGCCAAGCGCTGCGCCAACCCTTTGGACTGTTCGAGCAGCAGCATCTGCGACTGCTTGCCCGCTTCGTCCAAGCTGCGGCGCCGAGCCTCAAAGCTCTGCCGCAGCCCCAACGACGTCGCCTCGCCCCATTGAGGAGAGACGACCTCCAGCGTGAACAGCGCGGCCCCTTCGGCCACACGCTGCCCCTCTTCGACCTCCACCGCCAGCAAGCGCCCGGCCACCGGCGGCACGACCCGAACCCACCCCTTTTGCGGCACCACCAGCCCGGTCAAACGCGTGGTGCGCGGCAACTCACCTAGAAAAAGAAAGGTGCTGACGGCGACAAGCGTCGCCAGCACCCCAAAGGTCAGCCAAGCCAAGCCCAGAGGCTGCATCACATGGATGGAGCCCAACCAGGCCTGACGCCGGCTGTGGAGGGATTCGGGACGAAAAAAACTCATGGCGGCGCGCTCCGGCTGCAAGCAGCCCGCGCCGCTACCAACCCATTACCAGCCGCGATAGGGCAGCGAGTCGTTGCCGCCGCTGCTCCAGCCGCGGTAAGGCAGCTCGGTGCTTTCTCCTGCAGACGCCGCGAGGCCACCGGCCACGCATTGCAGGGCCGCCATGTCCAGCTCGACCAGTTCCGCGCCAGTCGACACGACAGGAGTGGCCGTGTAGGAGGGTTGTGCATGAATGTGAGTGACTTGATACATAGGGGCCTCGGATCTTCAAGAGCGCAGCAAATCCTGCGTGTCTCTATTGGAGCGTCAATCGCGAAGCACTCACACTGTCAACTCTGACAGGTGTCTGGTTTTACCGGATCAAGCCCAGGCGCATGGCCTTGAGTACGGCTTGATGCTTACTGACGGCACCCAGCTTTTGCATGGCGTTTTGCAAATGAAGCACGGCCGTGCGCTCGCTGATGGACAGGATGGCCCCGGTCTCCCAGGCTGTTTTGCCTTCCATGGTCCAGCTCAGGCATTCCAGCTCGCGCCGGGTCAAAGAAGGCCTTTGGGCCTGGGTCTCTACCGGCACAAAGAGCCGAGACGCCGCTTCCTGCGCGTGCACCGCAAACAACTGCAAAGACGCCACCATGCGTGTCAGGCTGATGGGGCTTTTGGGCAGGCGGCGGTCACGGTCCACCCCCATCACAAAGTGGCGGCCCTCAGGCATGTGCAAGGCCAAGGCAATGCCGGTGCGGTAGCCATAGGCGGCCTGCTCCTCCCAGTGAGAGCCAAGGCCCTGCTGGACATAGGTGGTTTGATCCCAAATGATGGGCACCGTGCCGCGCTTGCAGTGCTGCATCACGGGGTCACGTCGGAAGGACTCGCTCAGGCCTGCGCTGGCTTCTTGCCAAGCCAGCGGCATGTTATCGACGTTAAAAAACTCAGAGTGGGTCAAAGAGTGGTCAATCACGGTCATGGCAGACACGTACTTAAACCCCAGATCACCAGCGAACCGAATGATCTCGTCTTTGAACTCCACCTGGCTCTTCACGGCCATGATGGCCTGAAAACTTGGGCTCAGCATGGCCAAGCCCCCACGCCCAACACCCCACACAGAGGCTCAGCTCCGGCTTTATCCCTGACAGGATTTACAGCTAGCAAGCACACGACGTCTTCTCCAGACTTCAGGCCATGCCGATATCCGCAAGCACCTCCATGCCCGCTAGTACCGCATTGACCATGCCACCTCCCTGGTCGCTCTATTCTTGGCCGACCATATTTTGTCAGGCGAATACTAAACGCCGTTTAAGATTTGTTCACCTAGGGTCGTGCGTTACTTTTGCCGCAGATGGTGAACATCCCACAAGTGGGCAGACCTTGTGGGCCGAACAGGGCAACACCCCAGGCGCGGGGTTGGCCTGGGACTGGGTTCAGATAGGGTCCGGTGTATTGGCCATGGCCAACCCGATGTGCGTGGTGACCAACCTGCGGTTGGTGAGCGAGAGCGGCGATGTGCTCTCGGTCAATGAGTCCGCGCTCTACTACAACCGCTTGGTCTGCGCCCTGCCGTGGCAGGACGAGGTCTGGCGCCTGCTCAATGCGGCGTGAGTCAGGCCCAGGTCGCTCACTTGACCGCGGCCCGCGTCAGTTGCTTGGCCACATAGGCCAGCGCCAGCAGTGCAATCGCCACACTCATGGCCGCAGGGATGAGAAAGTCGGTCATGCCCATGGTCTCGCCGCGCAACACCCGGCCCATCAAGGTGAACTGGGCCAGCACCGGCACGGTCAAGTGCCAAGCCTGCTCACCTTCTTGGTTGAACATGGCGAGCATGGGCAGCAAGGACACCAAGGTCAGCATCACCGCCGCATTGGCCTGGGCCTCCTTGTAGCTCTTGCAGCGAATGGCCAAGGCCATCAGCATGGCCGCCAGCGCCCCGACCAGCGGCGTCAGCACCGCCAAGAAGCCACTCAGCTCGACCCAACCATAGCGGAACATGGCTGCCAGGCTCTCACTGCGCAGCAACCACTGGCCTGGCAAAAAGCTCAGGCAGCCTAACGCACCAATGAGCCAACCAATGGCCGCCACCGCGCCCCACTTGCCGGCCACCAAGGTAAAGCGCTCGGTGGGGTTCATCAGCAAGGGTTCCAAGGAGCCACGCTCGCGCTCGCCCGCCGTGGTGTCTAGCGCCGCCGCCAGGCAACCATAGAGCACGGCCATCAGGGTGAAGAAGGGCAGCATGCCCGTGAGCTGAGCCGCCCGAGCCGACGCGTTGGAGAGATCCCGCTCTTGCACAGCCATGGATTGCAAGCTGGCCGGAGCCACGCCACGCATCGAGATGCGCAGCATGCTCTGCTCTTGGTTGAAGCCTTGCAAGACGCGCGTTAAGCGGCCGACGCTGGCTTGGGCGCGCTGATTCGCGCTGGCGGTGACCAGCTCCACCACCGGCACCTCACCGGCCGCCAGCTCGGCCTCAAACGTCTCGCCCACCACCAGCACCGGGTCGCCCAGCTTGCTGTCTTTGAGCTGCTTCTCAAAGTCGGCCGGCGCTTCGGTCAGCGTGAAGGTTTGGCGCTCGAGGTAGTTGCGCAGCGTAGGGGCATGCTCCAGCCCCATCACCACCATTTCCCGGGCATCGGCCCGCTTCTCGATATTGCCAATCATGGTGGACAACAAGACCAGCACCAGTGGGCCCATGGCCACTGAACTGAGCAGCACGGTGAACAAGGTGCGGCGGTCGCGCAGCGCGTCCACCAGCTCTTTGACCAAGACAATCCAAAAGCGCGACATCACAGAACCCCCCCTTGCGCGGCGTGGCCCGGCACGGCCTCGCGCGCCAATTGCAAACCGGCCGCCCGCCGCTCCTCTGCGCTGAAGGCCAGGCCGATGAATGCTTCTTCAAAATCGTGCTCTCCTGCGCGCTGCAGCAGGTCAGGCACGGTGCCTTCAGCCACGGTGCGCCCGTGCGAGATCACCACCACCTGGTCGCAAAGACGCTCCACCTCTTGCATGATGTGCGAAGAGAACACGATGCACTTGCCTTCCTCATCGCGCAAGCGCCGCAAGGCCTCGCGCAAGGCGCGGGTGGCCAGCACATCCAAGCCGTTGGTCGGCTCATCCAAGATGATGTTGGCGGGGTCATGCACCAGCGCACGCGCCAGCGCCGTCTTCATGCGCTCACCCTGGCTGAAGCCCTCGGTGCGCCGGTCCAGCAGGGGCTTCATCTCCAACAACTGAGCGAGATGCTCGGCCCGAGCCGCAGCGGCGGCTGCACTCAAACCATGCAGGCGGCCAAAGTAGACGATGTTCTCGCGGGCGGTGAGGCGGGGATAGAGCCCACGCGCGTCGGACAGCGCCCCCAAGCGGGCCAGGGCGCGCTGCGTCTCGGTGGCCACATGAATGCCATCCACACGGACCTCGCCTTCATCGGGAGCGATGAGCCCGGCCACCATGCGCAGGGAGGTGGTCTTGCCCGCGCCGTTGGGGCCGAGCAGGCCCGTGATCTGGCCATTGGCCGCACGCCAACTCACGCCGCTGACGGCCTGCACGGTCTGGGCCTTTTTGCCGCTGCCTTGCACAAAGCGCTTGCTCAAGCTGCTGACTTCAATCATCGCTGGGCTCCTGGGGTGCTGCCGGCGGTCACGGGGGGAACACGAGGCTGAATGGGTGCAAAGGCGGGCGGGCGCGGCATCTTCTGGGCGCAGTTGGCGCCTTTGGCGCTGGCGGTCACCTCTTCGAGCGCGGTGCTGGCGGACTCGGTGTCCACAAAGCGGAACACTGCATCGCGCACACAACCCAGGCTCAAAGTGCCGTGGCCGGCCTGCGGAATCACCACGTGGCGGGCCAAGGGGCCTAGGGCTTTGCTGACGCGCTCACCATGGCGTGGGGGAGTGGCCGGGTCCGCCCCGCCCGACAGCAGCAAGGTCGGCACCTTCACGGGCGGCAAGGTATAGAACGCGGCAGGCGGCGTGCCTACCGTCAGGCCTGCACAAGCCTCTTTGTATTGGCGCAGCGTGCCGTCCCCAAAGTCGGTCGAAACTTCCGTCACCGAGCCCAAGCGTGGCATGTCCTCGGCGCAGACCACGGCGAAATGCATGCCCATCGCCAAGCCCATGCCGCGCGGCCCTGTCATGGCCGACACCAAACCGACCAAAGGCGTGAAGCGACCCGCCTTGGCTTCGGTGATGGCATAGGGCAAGCCCGAGGCCAAGACCGGCGTGTAGTGCGGCACCCGGGCCCATTGCGCGATCTGGTCGCGCGTCAGCGTCATCAGCTCTTCGCGCCCGGTGATGGGATGGATCACCCGCGCCTCTTTCGGCAGCTCAGCGAGCAAGCCCTTCCAATCGGCCCGCAAGCGGGGGTAGAGCGACGCACAACGCGTGTCGGCCTCGCAATCGTCCAGCATCTTGTCCATCGCGGCTTGAGCATCGGCCGCAAAGGTGACCGGCAAGACCATGTCAGGTGGCGCGACGCCATCCAGCACGGCGCGGCGCACCTGCTGCGGGAACTGACGCAAATACTCCAACACGGCCCGCGTGCCGTAAGAGCCGCCCACCACGTTGACCTGCTCATAGCCCAAAGCAGCCCGCACGGCGTCAGCATCTGCCATCGCAATGCTCGTGGTGTAGTGGCGCAAATCGCCATGCGGCAAGGCGTTCAAGGTCTTCACACAGGCCTGCCACAGCTCCTTTTGGCGGTCCATGTGCAGGCTCTTGGCCAAAGGCTCGCCGGGCGACTCCTCGGCGCACTTCAGCGGGGCACTGCGGCCCGTGCCACGCTGGTCGATCAAAACCACATCGCGCCGGTTGCCAAAGCGAGACAGCATGTGGCTGATGGGCTGGGCCAGGTCAATCGCGCTCTGCCCCGGGCCGCCCGCAAAAAACAGCACCGGGTCCGGCTTCTTGACCCGCGCCACGGCGGGCAACACCGCGACGTGGATGTCGATCTGCGTACCTTGGGGCTGGGCCGGGTCCAGTGGGCGCTTGAGCACGCCACAGCGGGCCTCGTGCTCCACGCCTCGCAAACGGCACGGCTTGAGGCTCAGGCTGGGCGGCTGGGCGGCTTGAGCCGCGGCAGCGCCCAATGTCGCCACCAGCGCCAGTCCACGCAGAAGATGAGGAAGTGAGGAGGGCTTAGTCATGGCCGCGATTCTGACTGCCCGCTGGCTCATCTGCGGCCTCTTGCGCGTGAATAGCCCACGCCGTGGGATGAACGGCGGCCTGCGCAGGCTGAGCTGGCCCAGACCGGCGCTGCGTTCAGCGCGTTTGCACGCCGTCAACGAAAACCCTGCGCCGTGCTCGGGACCGACAGTGGCAGCATCATGTGCTGTTCCCACTCACTTCACGAATCCTCTTATGAAGCTCTACTACAGCACGGGCGCTTGCTCGCTCTCTCCTCACATTGCCCTGCTCGAGGCCGGTTTGCCCTTTGAGCTGATCTTGGCCTCCACCAAGACCAAGAAGCTCGCCGACGGCACCGACTACCTGACCATCAACGCCCGTGGCCAAGTGCCGCTGCTGGAGCTGGACAATGGCGAGCGCCTGACCGAAGGCCCCGCCATCGTGCAATACATCGCCGACCAAGCGCCGCAAACGGGCCTGGCCCCGGCCGCCGGCACCCTGGCCCGCTACCGCCTGATGGAGATGCTCAACTTCATCACCAGCGAGTTGCACAAGGGCTTTTCGCCGCTGTTCAACCCGGCCATGCCGGAAGAAGCCAAGGCCATTGCCCGCGACAAGCTGGCTGGCAACTTTGCGTGGCTGGACGGCCAGTTGAAAGGCAAGACCTGGTTGCTGGGCGAGACCTTCACCGTCGCCGACGGCTACCTCTTCACCGTCAGCAACTGGGCCCGCTTGGTGGGCGTGGACCTGAGCCCCTATGCCCGCTTGAACGCATTGCGCGAGCGCATTGCCGCCCGCCCGGCCGTGCAAGCCGCCATGAAGGCAGAAGGCCTGATCAAGTAAGCGCCGGCTGGAAGCCCCTGCTCCAACGAAAAGAGGCCCCGTGGGGCCTCTTTGTCATTCAGCATCGGGCTGCCGAAGCTTCTTCAGGGCTTCAGGTGCTTGCCAAAGAAAGCCTCCATGGCCTCGTAGAACTCGAAGCGGTTTTCCTCGTTGCGGAAGCCGTGGCCTTCGTTGTCCTTGACGATGTACTGCACCGTCACCCCGCGCTTCTTCAAGGCCTCGACCATTTGGTCGCTCTCGGCCTTGTTGACGCGCGGGTCCTTGGCCCCTTGCGCCACCAGCAGCGGCGTCTTGATCTTGTCGGCATGCAGCACCGGCGAGGTGGCCGCGAGGCGCGCGTTGTCCTTGGGGTCGTCCGGGTTGCCCACCATGGCGTACATCTGCTGGCGGAAGGGCTCCCAGTAGGGCGGAATCGTCTTCATGAAGGTGAAGAGATTGGCCACGCCCACATAGTCCACGGCCGCCGCATACAGATCCGGCGTGAAGGTGATGCCTGCCAAAGTGGCATAGCCGCCGTAGCTGCCGCCATAAATGCCTAAGCGTTTGGGGTCGGCAATGCCTTGTTTGATCAGCCATTGCGCGCCGTCGGTGACATCGTCCTGCATCTTCAGGCCCCATTGGCCGAAGCTGGCTTCCCAGAACTTTCGGCCATAGCCGGTCGAGCCCCGGAAGTTCATCTGCAACACGCAATAGCCGCGGTTGGCCAAGAACTGCACCTCGGGGTTGAAGCCCCACATATCGCGCGCCCAGGGGCCGCCGTGCGGGTTGACGATGCAGGCCAAGTTCTTGGCGGGGCGGCCCACCGGCAGGGTCAGGTAGCCCGGGATCTCCAGCCCATCACGCGCCTTGTAGCGGATCGGCTTCATGGGGGCCATCGCGGGCTCGGGCAGCTTGGGGTTGAGCACCGCCAGCTTGTTCAAGCCGCCGACCTTGGCATCAAACAGATAGCGCGTGCCCGAAGTCCGGTCGTTATAGGCCGCGATGATGAACTTGTCTTCTTGGCGCGTGGCCGCCTGCACCTCGATCTGATAGCCCGGCAGACGCTGCTTCAGCGTGTCCATCAGAGACGCTGTCTTGGCATCAAACACATGCCGCCCCGGCAGATCATCGGCGTACTCCACCGTGGCCAGCACCTTGCGCAGCTTGGAATAGGTCGCCCCCGCCAGATCCACCTTGGGGTGTTGCCACACCACCTGCTCGGCCTCGGGTTGGGCCGGGTCCCATTTCACCAGGGCCTTGAGGTCACGGCCCCGGTTGGAGAGCAGGAACACCTGCTTGTTATCAAAGTCGAAAAACAGCGGCTGCACCTCGGTGCGGAAATCGGTTTCGATGACCGTCTTGAAGGGCTCGGCCTCAGTCGCGCGGTAGAGGATCTTGTTGTTCACGCCATCAGACGCTACCGCCATGCGGACCTTGCCTTGGTGGTCCGTCACCCAGCCCAAGACATTGCCCGGATTGCTGGCCACCAAGGTCTCGGCGCCGGTGCGGACATGCACGCGGTAGAGATCCATGGCTTGCTTGTCACGCTTGTTGTGCTGTACCAGCACATGGTCCGGGTCGTCTTCCAGGTTGTCGACGATCTCGGCGCGGGCACCCTCATGAGGTGTCAGGTCGACCACCTTGCCCGTGGCCACATCCACCGCCACGACGTGGAAGTTCTCATCGCCGCCAAAGTCCTTTTGGTAGAGCAGGGTGCTGCCGCCCTTCCAAAAGTAGTTGTTAATGTCGCGCGCGCTTTCGCGAGTCATCTGTTTGGGGGAGGCGGTGGGCTTGCTGCCCTCCAGCGCTTGCACAAAAATGTTCATGCGGGGCGTGCTGCCCCCTTCTCCCACGGCCGGCTGCATCCATGACAGCCAGCGACCATCATCACTGATGCGAAAAAAGGCCTGGGCTGGGTTGGCGAAAAAGTCTCGCAGTGGCACCACCGCCGGCACACCTGGCTTAGGCGGGGACACCGCTTGCGCCAAACCGGGCACGATGGCCGCCAACGCTACCGCCGCAGCGGCCACCCCTGAAGCGCCTATCGGCGCTGAGCGACGAAGTCTCATGCACACCTCCAATGATTCGAAGCGCTGATGGTGGCAGAGCCCTACCCAGCGCAACAGGACGCTGCGACCAAATGCAGCCCCAGCGGTATGAACGGTTGTCACACAGGATGGTAGTGAATTAAGGCTCACTCTGATGCACCTAAACCACAACAATGATCTCAACCAGAGGAGTTGACAGCATGGGAGACGTGACCGTGCTGCTGAACGCCGCTCGCCAAGGTGAACCCTTGGCGATGGGGCATTTGTTCGACCTGCTTTATCCAGAATTGCAGCGCATTGCACATGCCCGCTTGCGCTGGCAAGACGATCGCCTGCTGATGGACACCGGCATGCTGGTGCACGAAGCCTTCTTGCGTCTGCACAGCAAGGAGCGCCTGGAGGCCCAAGACCGCGGCCACTTCCTGGCCTATGCCGCACAGGTCATGCGCTCGGTGGTCGTGGATACGGTCAGGCAACACTCGGCGCAGCGGCGCGGCGGCGGCTTGGCTGCCCGTGTGACCCTCAACACCGAAGCCATGAACGCCCTGCCGCAAGGCGAGGACGAAATCCTGGGGGTGCACGAAGCGCTGGAAGCCTTGGGGGAGATAGACCCGCGCTTGGTCCAGGTGGTGGAAATGCGCTACTTCGTGGGGCTGTCCAACCAAGAGATTGCCGACGCGCTGGGCGTGACCACCAAGACGGTGGTGCGCGACTGGAACAAGGCACGAACCTTTTTAAGCATGGCCTTGCGCAAAGACTGAATGTCCCTTCTGTCCGGCACTTTGCGTGTCCTGCCACAAGACCATGAAGCCCCTTGATACCTCAGGGCTCAAACCCAGCCAGTGGCGTGAGTTGCTGGAATTGGCTGAGCAAGCCCAAGAACTCCCCCCCGAAGACCTGCAGCCTTGGCTGGACAAGCTGCGTCTGGACGCCTCGGCGCACCAAGTGCTGCAGCATTTGATGAGTGAGCGGGCGGCCGTTGAAACACAAGACTTTCTTGGCCGGCTGCCCACGGCCTTGGCCGATGCTGCCAGCACCACCGGGCGACCGCAGGCCGGGCAAATGATCGGGCCCTGGCGCTTGCTTGAGCCCCTGGGTGAGGGCGGCATGAGCACCGTCTGGCTGGCCGAGCGCGCCGACGAGCAAGTCCAGCGCCAAGTCGCGCTCAAGCTGCCGCATGCCGGCCCGGGCCAAGACGTGCTGGCCGCGCGCTTGCTGCGCGAGCGCAACATCCTGGCCAGCCTGGAGCACCGCAACATTGCCCGGCTCTATGACGTCGGCCTGAGCGACAGCGGATTGCCCTACTTGGTGATGGAGTACGTGCAAGGCCAAACCTTGCTCGAGCATGCAGACGCCCAACAGCTCACGCTGCGCCAACGCTTGGCCCTGTTCCAACAAGTGCTGCGGGCCGTGCAATACGCCCACGGCAAACTGGTCTTGCACCGCGATCTCAAGCCCAGCAATATCTTGGTCAACGAGGCGGGCGACGTGAAGCTGCTGGACTTTGGCATTGCCAAGCCCTTGCAGCTCGACACCCCCCAGACGGAGCTGACCCAAGCCATGGGGCGGCACCTCACGCCAGGCTATGCCAGCCCAGAGCAGTGGCGTGGAGAAGCCCTGGGCACCACCAGCGACATCTACGCCCTGGGCATCGTGTTCTACGAATTGCTGGTGGGCCAGCATCCGTTTCACCATCACCTGCTGGGCAGAGCTGGCGCCGCCATCAACCTGCCTTGGGACGACGTGCGCCCTCCAAGCAAATGCGTCCCCCCTGCCGCTGCAGTTCGCCAACGCAGTGCGGACCCCGCCGCTCTGCGGCGCGCCCTGCGTGGCGACCTCGACACTTTGTGTCTCAAAGCCTTGGCGCCACAGGCCGAGCATCGTTATGCCTCCGCAGAAGCCTTTAACGCAGACATCACACGCTGGCTGGCGGGCGAGCCGCTGAGTATCCGCCCCCCCAGCGCCGGATACTTGTTCAGCAAGCTGGTGCGACGCCACCCCTGGGCCACAGCACTGGGCAGCTTGAGCGTGCTGGCCTTGACGAGCGTGTCTTTGGTGGCCACCGCGCTGGGCCTGCAGGCCCGGGAAGAAGCAACCCGCGCGCAGTCCGCCTACCGCTTCATGACGGACCTGTTCTCCAGCGCCGACCACGATGCCTCGACCGACCAAACCTTGTCGGCCAGCGACATCTTGCGCGCCAGTGGCGCCAAACTCCGCGCACTCAAGACAGAGCAAGATCGACACTTGGCCATTGAGCTGTTGAGTGGGATCGCGATGGGCCAGCGCCGCCTTGGAGACTATGAAGGGGCCGCAGACAGCCATCTCCAACGCCTGAACTACCTCTCACCTCATGAGCAAGCGACAGAGCGTGTCATGGCCCTGCTCGACCTGTGCATCGGCCATGTGGATCTGGGCAAGTACCAGGAAGCCCGGCACTTCCTTAGGCAAGCGCTAGATGAAAGTCCGCGTGCTGAACCCAGCCGCCGTCTGTTCAGACAGATGAGTGCCGCCGCTGGCTATCTGGCCCAGCACACCCAGCAATTGACCTTGGCCCAGCAGGCTCTGAACGTCTACCTCGAACTGGCCGCCAAAGACCCGGAGGACGTCGACGCTGAAGCCCTGATGCAAACCCATCTGGACATCGCCCAGATTGAGACACTGCGTCAACAGCCTGAATCGGCCCGTCGCCACCTTGCCGCCGCCGAGCAATTGGCGCAGGTCCATACGCAGGACTTTCCTTGGGCACGCTTCAACCCGGTGGCCATCTACCGCGTCAACATCGAGATGAATGAAGGCCGCTATGCGCACACGGTCGCTTGGCTGGCGCCCACCGTCAGTGCCTGCGGCGAGGCCATGGGCGCCTCCAGTGCAACGTGCAGCATGCTGCGCGCAGAGCTGCTGGCTGCCTACCAAAAAATGGGCCATATCGACCTGGCTGCCCAAGCCAGACCGCTGCTACTCAACCTGGACCGCAGCAAGGTCACGCCCGCCTTTTTCCGCGACATCTTGGCCTCATTGGCCAAGCTGGCCGGCATGCAAGGTGCGCCCGCCCACCATGAAGACCTGCTCGCTCTGGCCCAAGCCGCCAAAGATGCGGCCGAAAGCTCTGTAGACGCCAGCCTTGAACTGCCCTTGTTCAACGCCCTGGCAGAAGCCCATCTCTGGGCCGCTCGGCCGCAGGAGGCCAAACCTTGGGTCCAACGCGCACGCCAACTGCTGCAACAGCATCCTGGGCTTTCCGCCAGCCGCGAGTCCCTCAAGACCGGCCTGTACGAAGGTCTGATCCTGCAGGCTCAGGGCCGCTATCAAGAGGCACTGAGCGCGATGGGGCCGATCTGCCAGCCCTCGTGGCTGAACACGCCTACACCCCACCGTGTTCTGACCCATCTCAACAGCCTCAACTGCGTGCCCACCCTCGCGGCCCTGCAGCGCAAGGACGACGCCATGGCACTGGTCAATGCGGCGCTGCCGCTGCTGGAGCAAGCGATGGGCGCTGACAGCCCCGTCATGCAAAGGGTTTCGGCCCTGAAGGCAGATCTCGACAAAGTGCCAACGATTGCCCCCAAGCCGCGGCCCACCCTACCCTTCTTTTAACCGTGAGTAACTGAACATGCCCCAAGACTCCAAGCCCAGCGCCAAAGGCAAAGTCGGTGGCCCGCTGCGGCCGCGCACGCCGCCCAATTCGCCAAAGGGCATGCCCACCACGGTGAGCGTGGTCACGGAGGGTGCACGCTGGTCCGTGCCACCGGCGGCGGCCAACGGGGCCTACCTCTTTGTGCGCTCCAGCAATGGCGTCTTTATCACCAAGGCCGCACGCCAGAACGTAGGCTCGATCAACCCCTGGCCCCAACCAACCCCCAGCACGGCAGAGATTGGCCCAAGCAACGTCGCCATCGGTAGCCTGATCGACCCCGCTGCACTTCCGAACCCAACGCCAGAGGGAATGGTCTGGACCTACCTCGCACTGCCTGCGGGTGCCACCATCACCTTGCCCAATGACCCTTCTGGGCAGATACCAGGGGATGCATTGTTCTGGTTCTCGGCAGCCTGAGTCCCCTCAAGCAAATCGTTACATGCCTCTTTCAATGCCTGATGTCTCTTGCACGCGTCTCTTAACGTGTCAAAGAAGAGGCCCGCTGTGGGTCGCTCATCAAGGAGCTAGAGGCCATGCTGTCCCCCGTCAAACACAGGGTCGCGGACTGGAGCGCATTCGAGTTCGCCGTCCCTCCTGCTGCCAAATCTGCGCTGAACTACGCCATGACCGGCCTGCCTGGCCTCCACGCCGAGCCTTTTGCGGTGGCGACGCGTGACCTGGGGGGCCTGCACTACAGCTTTTTGTGCCGGGTCCAGCAGCGCGGCTGCTCGGGGTCTGAGACCATCAAAAAAGTGCAGGTCTACGCCCCGGAAGCGGGCGCACCCTACCTGACTCAGTTCTTGGATGTTCGGCCCTGAGGCCGGTCAGTCGACAACCTGCACGCCGCGCCCAAAGGCCACTCGGCCTTTGATCTCCGACGCGGCTTCAGTGGGTTCCGGATAGAACCACACCAAGTCAGCGCCCATCTCGCCGTTCACAAACAAGCTCATGTAATGCGCTTGCCCCTTCCAGGCACAGCCCGTGCGGTGGTTGCTGAAAGTGGTGTATTCCTTGCGCAGCGAGGACTCCGGGAAATAGTGGTTGCCCTCCACCACCACGGTGTCCTCACTCTCGGCGATGGTCACGCCCTGCCAAATGGCTTTCATGGTTCATTCACCCCTTGTGTTGCTGCTGTGGAGCCTCACGCCTTGATCACGCCTTCACACACCGATTTTTGCCCACCCTCCGTGGGCAGCTTGGCGCAGACAGGGGTGATCTGCTGGCGCAGGCGCTGGATCACGTCTTTGTGCTCGCCCTTGCCATTCCAAGCGGCCAGCTTCTGGCCCACACGCTGCAATGAACGAGCACTGCGCTCATAAAACGCGCCCTGCTGGTTGGCCGCCTCGGTGATGAGCTGGCTGGCCGTCTGCTCAATGCGCTTGGCATCTTGGGGTGACATGTCGACCAAGGCACTCAGATAGCTGGAACCCCATTGCAAACGCGTGGCCGGGCCTTCGCTCTTGGCAAAGGCTTGGCTGTACCAATCCAGCGCGTCCGCCGTGCGACCCTGCTTTTTGGCATTGCTGCCCAACTGGCTCATCAGGTAGTAAGGAGAATGACTCTTGCTCAAATTGGCCTTGAGCAGGGCATCCGACTCCTTCCACAAGCCTGCTTGCCCCAAGAGGTGCGCGGCCGAGGTGATGACTGCCTGGCGCTCATAGCCATCAGTGATCTCCGTATCGGCCTTGCTGACCTCGGCTTTGACCTGCTGGGTCAAGGCGTCGGCCAGCTTGGGCTGCACCGTGTCTTTGGGCATGTCGATGCGAGCCAGCTCCACCCGACCGATCAAGGCGGACATGCGGTCGGAGCGTGACAAGCTCTTGTCACCCTGCAGACGCTGCAAGGCGGCATCGAAAGCCTCGACCAGTTGCTTGCGTTCCGCACCGGCTTGCGGGGCAAGACCCCGCACCACATCGGCAGAAGCATTCACCACCACATCCATCTGAGCGCGCGTGGCCACGGGGTCGGCGAGCATCTTGCGGACCTTGTCGCGCAGCGCTGCGTCGGGCTTGACACCCTTGCCCTCGTCACTCTCCGCCAGCGACTTCAACAGCAAGCGCATCGCCGTGTCGGCTTCGGCCGGCGGGCAGGCCGCCGCAAGCTGCGCCAACAAGCCCGGCCGCTCCGGCGCGGGCACCAGTTGCGCTTCATCGGTGTCCCAAGAGTAATACGCCAACATGCGCCACTCATTAGCCGTCACGGGCTTGCCCGCCCGCGCCTCAGCCAACACCGTCTTGACGGGCCGCCCACCGGCCAAGCCCATCTGCAGCACATTCATCACCATGGGGGCATCCACCTCGCCGGGCAGGCGGGTGATCTCCGCACCGTCAGGGCTGAACAGAATCATGGTGGGATAACCCCGCACCTTGAAACGTGAGCCCAGCTTCTGGGCCCCTGGCAAGTCACCATCGATATTCACCGCCACAAAGTGCTTGGCCCGCTCGGCAAAGTCCTGGCGGTTGAACAAGGTGGCCTTGAGCTGGTTGCACGGCGGGCACCACTTGGCGCCCCAGTACACCAACACTGGCTTCTTCTCAGCCTTGCCCTGCGCAAAAGCCTTCTCGATGTCAGCATCTCCCGCAGCCGCCAGCCACGTGATGGTGCTGGAAGGCGCGCTATAGCCCGCCGGGGCAGCAGCATGGGCCTCTGGGGCATAAACCCCGGCCCAAAGCGCGACCCCCAAGGCCACAGCAGAAAGCGAGAACGAAGCAGTGCGGGTCAGCATGAGGGTCTCCTTGATCAGGCGGTGACGGTGGCGCAATGGGTAATGGCCACGTCTGAGAACAAGCTAGGATTGTGCGGCCAAGTGGGCCCTCTGTTTTTGACCGGCCCCTATCTCGAAGCCTGGGAATTCCCCGAGCCGACGCAGATGCGGCATCATCCCAATCTTCTCGCTCAGCGACCGACCTCAAGCCTATGTACGCTCTCGCCACCTTTGCCACAGCCCTGTCCTTGTCGGCCGGCTTCATCACTGCTGCGTGGGCCACTCCAGTGGCGGCAGACTGGCAACGCTGCCGCCAAGTCAGCGAGGCCTCCGCACGCTTGGCGTGTTACGACAAACTGGCCGACATGGCCGTTGCACAGCCCGCCGCCCCGGTGGCCGCTGCGATGCCGGCTGTCCCTCTCCCTGTTCAAACGCCTGCTGAGCGCTTTGGCATGGAACAAAAGGTCGCACAAGAAGGCGCCGTCGACACCATCACCAGCATGCTGCCTGGCGACTTTGAGGGTTGGGACGCTAAAACCAAGTTCACCTTAGCCAACGGCCAGGTTTGGCAGGTCACCGACGGCAGCCGCGTGTATTGGCCGGCTAAGAACCCCAAAGTCACCATTCGTCGCGGGGTTTTGGGGGCGTTTTACTTGCAAATTGAAGGCCTGAATACCACGGCCAAGGTCAAGCGTCTGCAGTGAACCCCTAAGGGTTTAGACGATTACCCCGGCGTCCGGCCTCTTTTCTCCTCTTTTCCGGCACCACGTTCGCGCAGACTGCGTGAACTTCGCCGCTGCCTCGCAGGCAGCGGACATTCGGCCCCGAAAGGACTAAAGGCGATGGACGCGACCAACACCCCGACCCGAATTTCAGCTCGGGCAGACCGACTGATGAGTCTCGCCCTCTTGGTCTCTACGGTGATCGCCGTGGCAACCGGCTGGCACTTCAACCAAGTGAATCTCGCCTTGATGGTGGGATTGCCGCTGCTGGTGGTCGGTTTAGGCATCGCCCGGCTCTTTCCCGGTAGCTTGGCCTCCCGCCTGACACTGGCCGCGACCCTGATGGGCAGTGTGGCTTTGCACATTCAATTGGCCCGAGGCATTGTGGAGTTCCACTTTGGCGTGTTCGTGGTGCTGGCGTTTCTGCTGTCCTACCGCGATTGGCGGCCTTTGCTCCTGGGTGCCGGGCTGGTGGCAGTGCACCACATTGCCTTTGACCGCCTGCAAGCAGCGGGCTACGGAACGTACTGCCTTACCGAGCCCGACTTCGCCCGGGTCTTGGCCCATGCCGGCTACGTCGTTGCCCAAACCGCCTTCGAGATTTACATGGCCGTGCTGCTTCGCCGAGATGCCAACCAAGGCGACGAGTTGAGTTTGCTGGTGAGCAAGGTTCAAACCGATGCCCACATCAGCCTGGATGTTCGTGACATCGACACCAGCACGCGTGCGGCCACCGCGCTCAAGCAAGCGCTGCTGCAACTGCATGGCTCTATGGCCGCAGTGCACCAGACCATTGGCAGCATTCAATCGGCTTCCGCCGAGATTGCGGGTGGTAACGCAGACTTGAGTCATCGCACAGAACAAGCTGCCGGCCATCTGCAGCAGACCTCTTCGTCAGTGGTGGAATTGACCAGCACCGTCAAGCAAACCGCCGAGTCCGCGCGCACGGCCAATGACCTGGCCGCCAGTGCCGCACAGGTGGCCGAACGCGGCGGCGAAGTGGTGGCCGCCGTGGTGAGCACCATGCAAGACATTCAACAGAGCTCTCGCAAGATTGGCGACATCATCGGCGTGATCGATGGCATTGCATTCCAAACCAACATCCTGGCCTTGAATGCCGCGGTAGAAGCCGCCCGCGCAGGGGAGCAAGGTCGCGGCTTTGCGGTGGTGGCTGGTGAGGTGCGCTCCTTGGCTCAGCGCTCGGCAGAGGCTGCACGCGAAATCAAATCCCTCATCAGCGCCAGTGTGGACAAGGTCGAGAGTGGGACGCGCTTGGTTCAAGATGCCGGCACCACCATGACCGACATCGTGGGCTCCGTCCAGCGCGTTTCACACATCATCAGCGAGATCACCGCGGCCACGGGCGAACAACGCGACGGCCTGGTTTTGGTCAATGACGCCGTGCATCAACTGGATGCCGTCACCCAACAAAATGCCGCCTTGGTTGAGCAAAGCGCAGCCGCTGCAGAAAGCCTGAAGTCTCAAGCCAACCAATTGGCTCAGGCCGTCTCTTCGATTCGCATTTGAAGCCAGTCTCGGCGGTAGCATGCCGCCATGAGCACCACCTTCGGCACCCAAGAGACACCCCGCCACCGACGCCCTGTCGCCTGGTATTCGCCGCCGGTGCTGTGGCAGGCGGGGCGCGAATTGCTGCAATCCGCCAGCTTTCAGCGCAATCTGGATCGACGCGAAACCTTTTCGCCGGTGCTGCAGCCCTTGGACTTTTCCCAGCGCAGCGCCAGCCGTGAAGAGCCCTTTTGGTTCGACTTCCTGTCCGACACCGGCGACGGGGGTAACGCCAGCTTCACCGTGGCTCAGGCGCTGCTCAAGCGAGAGCTGGAAGTCAGCACCGGTGCGGGCCATGAAGATCGGCTCACTTTGCCGGAGGGAGAGTTGCTGGTCTTGGGGGGTGACCTGGCTTACCCCACCGCCAGCCCTGAGGAGTACCAATACCGCTTCATCGAGCCCTTTGCACTGGCCCGAGACCCACAGAGCCGCTTTGTCCGCCATGACCCGGAGGCCGCCGCAACAGCCCAAGGTCCCCACAAATTCATCGCAGGAATTCCGCAGAACCACGACTGGTTTGACTCCGCCTCCACATTTTGTCGTTACTTTGTGAACTACGACAAAGGCGCTGTGAATGGCGCACGCACACCGCAGCGTCAAACCTGGTTTGCGGCCCGCCTGCCCCAAGGCTTTTGGCTGCTGGGTCTGGACTTCGCCTTGGTGGGTGACATCGACCGTCAGCAGCTCGAAGCCTTCACGGCTCTGCTTCAAGCCGGCCGCGATGGCGGCGGCATTTGTGCCGGCGACGACGTGATGCTGCTCTACCCGGAGCCCTTTTGGACCCGCCCCTTGGGCGATGGTGCCTCTGCAGGCTACCCCAAGCGCTACCAGCGCTTGGAAGCCGCCATCGAGGCCGCAGGCGCACGCATTCGCCTGCGCTTGGCGGGCGACCTGCATCACTATGCCCGCGAGACCTTGGCCTGCGACCCGCTGACCCAGCATGACAGCCACTTGGTGACCTGCGGCGTGGGTGGCGCCTTTGCCCATCCCACCCATTGCCAAGATGTGCAGGCTCCCAAGGTGCTGAACCGCGAGCCCGAACCCCATGCTGTCAGCCCTGACTTGCAGCAGCGCGTCCGAGCCGGGCGGGTGGACATCATCGACCCCACCCTGCCAAAGTTCGAACCCCAAGCCGTGTGGCCCCACCCCGCAAGCAGCCGCCGGCTGGCCTGGGCCAACCTCTGGGCAATGTTTCGCATCGGCTTCAGCCGCTCACCTTTAAAGTTAGGAATGAGCAAGACCCTGGACGAGATTTGGAACTCCAATGTCGGCTTTGCGCTGTGCCTGGGTGTGATCTATGGGCTCAACGCCTATGTCAACTCAGGCGTGTTCCAGGCGAGCTTCGCCCAAGACGGCTTTGCGCCAATGGCCACCCTGCCTTTTGGAGACGCTGCCGTGCTGTGGCTTAAAGCCATGGTCTTCAGCCCCTTTGCAGCCTTCATCAATATGGGCTTGCTGGCAGGCTGCGTGCGCATCGCCTGGGAAGGGCCCGGCCCCCAAGCTTGGCGCCTTATCAGCGGTTTGCTGCATGGCATGGCGCATGGCTTCTTGATCTTTGCGCTCTATTGGCTGAGCTGCGTGGGCTTGCAGCAAGCCGGGCTGGAAGCCCTGGGTGTCAAAGACACCATGGGCCAATGGCTGCCTGGGCCCTGGCTGGCCACCGCCGCCGCCCTGGCCACGTGGGTCAGCGTCGGGCTGATGGGCGTGCTGGGTGGCGGCCTGTTGTTTGGGGCTTATCTGGCGCTGATGTGCGGCGCCTTTGCTCAGTTGCCCAACAACGCCTTTGGCTCGCTGGCCATTGAGGACTACAAAGGCTTTCTGCGCTTTAAGCTCACCGAAGCCGGGCTGGAAGTGTTTCTCATTGGGCTGGACAAAGTACCCGCGCGCCCCAGCTTCAGCGACCCCCTGCCCACGGGCTGGCGGGTCGTGGATCGCTTCGAGATCAAGAAGTAGGCGTTACCGCGACAAAGGGCCGGATGCCGATCAAGGCCGCATGGCCCCACATGGCAAACACAGCCCACGCGCCCACGCCAATGGCCACCGTCAACGACGTTGCTGCGGCGGATGGTGCCTGCGCCGTGGCCAGCGGCTCACGCCGCCGTGCCGAACGGAAGCAGAGGATGGCCCACACCAAGAATCCTCCGAACAGCAGCAGATCGGCCAAGGTGTTGTTGGCCAACAGGTGCGACAAAGCCCACACCTTCACGCCCAAAATCATGGGGTGTTGCAGCCTGGCTTTAAGTGCATTACGCGGCACATAGGCCGCCACCAGCAACACAAAAGACAACAGGGTCAACAAGGCTGCGAAGTGGCGCGTCCAAGTGGGTGTATCCCACAGCACCACGGGGGCCTGTCGGGCCAGACCATAGCCCCAGATGATCAAGCCCAGCCCCACCGCCGAGACCACCGAGTACATGCCCTTCCAGGCGTTCTCACCCATCGCGGCACGTCTGGCAGTGCGCCAGTCTTCGGCAAAGACACGCACCGAATGAATGCCAAGAAACAGCACAAGGCCCAAGATCAACGCCAGCATAAATGCCTTTAAGGGTCAGGAAAGAAGAGATCTTAGCGAGAGGAACACAAGCGAGCCCTCAGGCTTGCCATTACAAAGCGTCAGGGTACTGACAATGATGAGAAGCCCCTCAGGTAGCTCAAGGCTTGCCGATATAGACCAACCCCACCGTCACATTGCCCCCCACCCGTTGCTGGGTCAAGGGGCTGTCCGCAGCCGGCCCCAGCAAGGTGCTCACACCAGCTGCAGCGCCAGCGCGCCAATGCGGCGCAAAGCGCCAAGTCACGCCGACACCCGCCCGCGCACTGTGCAAGCCCGATGACGGTTGGTAGACCGGCCAGGCGCTGGTGGTGCCAGGCGGAATGCCGTGATAACTGTTCATATAAGTAGCGTCTGCTGCTTGCAGGCCCACGCCGGCGCTCCAGCGCCACTGAGGGGCCAAGCTGCCTCCTCGGCCATAGTCCAAGCTCAGCAAAGTGCCACCCCGCTTGTTGGCCACATCAGTCGACAGGTTCAATCCCACTCGCGCATCCTCAGTGAGCCGGTACTCGGCCAGCAGCCGCAGCCTCAAGGTGGGATCAATGTCTGGAAGGCCTTGCAGCTCCGGGGCGTCCTTGGACTTGCGGCCAGCATCGACGCGCAACGCTGCATCAAAACGCCAGCGGTCAATGCTGCCCAATTCCACACTGGCCCCAGGCAAAGCACCCTGGCCGCCACTGCGCTCCACTAAAGAGGCGCGAGAGGTGGCCAGCCTGAATCGCCCATACTGCACGCCCCACACCGGCCGCAACTTGACCGTCTGCTTGGAACTGCCCGAGTAAGAGGACCCCCAAATCATGGCCACGCCCACCTGGTAGTCAAAGCTGGCAGGCTTGTCTTCAGGGCGGGGTGCCTCCCCGGGCTCGGCACTCTGATCAGTTGCGTGGGCTGCCGGCGCTTGTTCTTGCGCTTGGGCCATCGCCCCGCTCCACATCAGCACACTGGCAAACAGCCAAGGTTGAACCCCAAGGTAGCGCTGAGAGACAGAACTGCCCCTCTGACGCCAGGGCTGAAGCCACAAGAACAGCTGGGTGTGAGTCATATCGGCCATGGTGCCTTAAGGTCATGAGCTGCATCTTAAGTACAAGCCATGTTGGCAAGCCAGAAGCCTGCTGCGATCATGGGCTTTCATCCTCGCCCACCTCCAGGAGTTGCCATGCGCTTGTCCGCCAAAGTTGCCATCGTCACCGGAGCCGCCAGCGGCTTTGGCGCCGAAATCGCCCGCCAATACATTGCCCAAGGTGCGGCCGTGGTGCTGGCCGACATCAACGAAGCCGGCGCCCGGGCCCTGGCGCTTGAACTGGGCCCGCGGGCCTTGGCCGTGCGCTGTGACGTGACCCAACGGGCCGACATCGACGCGACAGTAGCCGCCACCCTGGCCCAATTCAAACGCCTGGACATCGTCGTCAACAACGCCGGCTGGACCCACCGCAACCAACCCCTGCTGGAGGTGGACGAAGCCACCTTCGACAAGGTCTATGCCATCAACGTCAAGTCCATCTTCCACATGACCCATGCCGTGGTGCCGCTGATGCGCGAGGCCAAGGGCGGCGTCATCATCAACATCGGCTCCACCGCAGGCATCCGGCCCCGGCCGGGTCTGACTTGGTACAACGGCTCCAAAGGTGCGGTCAACATCTTGTCCAAGTCCATGGCGGCTGAGTTGGGCCCTGACGGCATTCGCGTCAACTGCATCTGCCCGGTGATGGGCGTCACCGCCCTGCTCGAATCCTTCATGGGCCTGCCCGACACCCCAGAGAACCGCCAAAAGTTCCAGGCCAACATCCCACTGGGGCGCCTCTCCACCCCCAATGACGTGGCCCAAGCGGCTGTGTTCTTGGCCAGCGACGAGTCGTCCTTCATCACCGGCGTGGAGTTTCCGGTGGATGGGGGGCGCTGCGTCTGAACGAACTCCCTCAACATCGCCGGGCATTTTCAAACGCACCGGTGCTGCGGGTTTGGCCATGGTGCCGTGTTGTCGAAACGCCAGGCGGTGGAACTCGTTGGGACTCCGGGTAACGCTAAAGCTCCAACGTGAGGGAGTGCCCCACTTTCACGGCCTGCCATTGCATGGTCAGCGCTTCAATGGCTGTGCGAACGGCCTCAATTTCTTTGGCTTCAATGGGTAGCGCCGGGCAAGCTCTTGCAGAGCAAGTCACGGCATACAAGGCCATCATCTCGGCAGCGGCTGTGGTTCCACCGGACCAGGCGTCTCCTTGAAAAACCTCCACCAGGCGTTCGACGGCATCACTCTGCGCCTCGGCCTCCATGTGGAACCCTGCTGCTTCGCCCTCTTTGACTCGGCCCAGAAACCCTCGCTGCTTCAAGGTGTGCTCCACAGCGTAATGGACCATGTCATGCGGAATGATCCCCTGCTTAGGACAATCCATTCGCTCGATCCTGCCACCCGGCCGGACTACATCCAAGGTGTCAAACTTGCCGCTGCCTTTGGTGAACACGAGCTTCATGAATAACGCTGCCAGAAGGATTGCTTTCAATAAAGAACAACGTCAATTCAGCACTCAGGGTCAAACATGAACGGCCTGAGTTCTTGAGCACAGCGGCATCCCGCAGCAATCTTCGCAGCCCAAGCTTCGGCCTCTTCCCGGGTGCTGACTTTGACCACACAAAAGCCGCCGTTGAACTTGGCGGTCTCTGGGTACGTCCCCACAGAAACCTGTCCCTCGCCCGTGACCATCACCGGTGAAATGGACTCGTCAATGCCACCGCCAAACACATACACCCCCGCCGCCTTCGCTTCGCGGATTACCGCATGGGCAGTGTCCGAAACCGCAGGCATCTCGCTTGCCGGAATATGACTCATGGCCGAGGCGGGGAAGGAGATCAGATAGTGTGTCATTGAAGCCTCTCGTCTCAGAGTTCGTTCACCAAACCAGAGAGCATGCTCGCCCGCCGCAGTGTGCTTCTGGCCTTGAGTTTGCGCTCCAGCACCGCATTCGAGAACTTGCTCTGTGATTGCTTGGTTTGGCACAGCCAATAGACCTCTCGCTCGCCCAGCACAAAGTCGTCGATATCGGTCTTCAATTGGTCAAATTCAGCCCGTTGCGCAGCACTCAAGGGGGCTTAAAGAAAGCAGACATTGATGTCGCCCTCATTGCTCACACGAGCCTTCAGATCATTCGCCACAGCAGAGATCGCCTTGACCTCATCCCCGCTGCGCAAAAACACCTCCGACCGAAAGCCGATCAGCGGCTCAAGCTGCTGCTCCAGCGAATTCTGCAAGGTCTGTGCAGAATCACTTGATGCACTGAATATGACGTTACCCGAATTGATAAAGGTTCGCGCATCGGCATGTTCTAGCTGATGAAAGGCCTCAGCCAAGGCGCTCATTTTCAGGAAGCGGCCGGTGACGTTGATGGCGCGAAGGAACGCGACGTAGGTGGGCATGAGATCTTCGTTAACCTTGGCCTGAACGCCGCCGACAAACCCCAGAATCCTTCAGGGTGCGTGCAACAAGCTCCAGCAGTTTTGCTTGCGCTTCCAAGTCGTCGACAGAGAAACGGCTGAACGCCTTTCCATCTAGTTTCACATCAGCAAACAAGCCGCTGGGGTCTTCGTGAAAGTGCAAGAAGGCCGAAGCCCCACGGTAAAAGATGCCAAGCTTTGGCTCCCTCAGGCCGCCAATGGCCCTGATCTCCTCAAGCAGAGGGCTGAGTTGCTGAAGGCTTGCTGGCCCGGCGTGCTTCATGGTGCCATGGTGATGCAGGGAAACAAGCTTGATGTTCAATGCTGTCCAGAAACAGCCGCTTCCAGCAGTCCCCGCAAGCACTGCTTCCTGATCCCAAACTCCCTCATCAGGCTCTCAGCCTCTTGCCAAGCCTGCTCACGTCGCTTGGCTTCGGCAGCGGCTTGGGTGGTACTTGTGCCCACCGTGCGGCGCAGGGCCAAGATCATCTTGTTTTTGCTGGTGGCTTCGGGTGAGATGAACTCGAAGACCTTGGTTTTGTAGCCTTGGCTTTCCAGCAGCAAGGCACGCAGGGTGTCGGTCAGCATTTCGGCCTGTTGGCTTTGGTGGATGCCGTGGCTCAGCAGCGCCTTCAGGGTGGCGGGCGCCACCATTTGTGGCCGCAGCTCTTTATGGCAGCACGGTGAGCTGATGATCACCGCCGCCTGTGCGCGGATGCCGGTGTGCAGCGCATAGTCGGTCGCCACATCGCAGGCGTGCAAGGCAATCATCACGTCGATGCGCTCGGGCACCACGCTGCGCACATCGCCGCACACAAACTCCAAACCTGCCAGCTTCAGACCGCGGGCAATCTGGTTGGTCTGGGCCACCAAGCCTTCGCGCAGTTCTACGCCGGAGGTTCTCAGACGCAAGTGGTGCTGGCGTTGCAGGTGCTGATGGGCCGCAAAAGTCAGATAGCCCTTGCCTGCGCCAAAGTCCACCATGTGCAGCTCGCGCCCTGGGGTGGCCAGCAGGCCGGCTTCGTCCACCGCATGGTCCAGGACTTCGACAAACTTGTTGATCTGCCGCCATTTGCGCGCCATGGCTGGCACGAGTTGGCCCGATTTATCTGTCACGCCCAAGGCTTGCAAAAACGGCTCGCTCTGCTTGACCAAATGCTGCTTTTGGCGGGCGTGGCCAATGCGGTCGTCGTCTTCATCACCAGCGTCTGAAGAAGCAGCATCGTCCTGCAAAGCACCCTCATCTAAAGCAGTTTTGTCGGCTTCGTCGTCGTGGGGCTCTACGCGTGAACGTTGCAGAGCCACTTTGCCGCGCTTGGAGATCAACAACTGAAGGGTTTCATCCCGCGTGAAGAGGTGGGCATGGCTGAAGCTGTCGCCCACCAGGGTTTGCAGTTGCACCAAGGCTTCCGCCAGCGGCGGGTTTTTGGTGATGTCGCGGGTTTTGTGTTGGTACAGCAAAGACAAGCAAGCTTGGCCTTTGATCTGCACCCGCTTTACGTCCACCCGTTGCAGCTGCTCGGCCACCGCCGGTCCTCCACTGCGCGGTTTGGACAACAAGAGCCGCTTGAAGCGGCCGCTCTCCAGGCTTTGACTCACCGCCTCAAAAAACCGCTCGCGACGGGCCAAGTCGGCCAAGGCCTCGGTCTGATCGCCCACATGGCTTGTGGCTGAAGGGCTGGGCGTGGAGGGTGAAGACGGATCGTGCGCTGTCATGCCTTGGATTGTCCGGCAGGGCGCTGTGGGGCTGAGCCCGAAGTTTGGAGCCTGTGGCAACAACGCGCCGCCGTCGAAAAAAAGAGGGACCCTGTTATTCAACTGAATTCTTTAAATTCTTGAATTGGTAGTACTGGTAGAGGGCGAGCGAGTCTGTGGATAAGTGCAAAAACATCAATTTTTTCAAGCGCTTAGGAGATTTTTAACCCTGTGCGTGGAGCCCTTGAATGCGCCCCGCTGATGCGACAACAACTTCGGCTTTGGCCACTCGGCCTGTGGATAAGCCCCTGGATGTTCAAAACTTGTCCACAACTCTGTGCTTTGACAGCGGTTTTGGGGCGGGGTACACCGTCACTTCGCTGCGGTTGGTCTGGCCGTGGCTCAGCTGTTTGCGGCCAAAAAGGAGTGGGTATGAAGAGCTGGCGGGGGTGGATGAGCGTGTGGGCGCTGCTGTGGCTGTGCACCGTGGGGGCGGCTTGGGCGCAGGGCGATGCACGGCCGCCCGCGGACCAACGCTTTGTGGTGTTCCACAAGCCGGGCCCGGCTTGGCAGCCGCAGACGCCGCTGTTTCAGCAGCCGGGCTTGGACAAACACATTGCCCATTACCGCCAGTGGCAGCAACAGGGTAAGTTGAGCCTGGGTGGCCCGTTCATGGACAGCGGCTTTGGCGGCATGATGATCTCGGAGTCGGGCTTGACGGAAGACGAGGTGAAGGCCTTTGCGGTGGCAGACCCGGCCGTCCACAGCGGCTTGTTGACCTTCGAAGTGCGACGCTGGCTGGTGGGCATGAAGAGCGGCAAGTAAGGCTCGCCCATGGCCAGACCCAAGCCCGCTTGGCGGCCGGCGCCCAAAGAGGGGGTGTCCGCCAGTTGCGTGGTCACCCCCGACGGCGCCCAGCCCAGCATGCTGAGTTTTTTGGTGCAGCGCCTGCCGGTGTTGAATGAGGCCGAGTGGCGCGCTCGCCTGCTGCGTGGCGAGGTGCTGGATGCCCAAGGCCAGCCCTTGGCGGTGGACGCACCCTATGCAGCGCGACAGCGGCTTTGGTATTGGCGCGAGCTGCCCGACGAGCCGGACCTGCCGTTTGCCTCACCCCTGCTGTATCAAGACGAGCACCTGGTGGTGGCCGACAAGCCGCATTTCTTGGCCACCGCGCCCAAAGGCCGCTACGCCCGCGAAACCCTGCTGGCTAGACTGCAGCGTGAACTGGGCCTCACCACCCTGGTGCCCTTGCACCGGCTGGACAGAGAAACCGCAGGCGTGGTGGTGTTTGGCGTGCGGCCTGAGGAGCGTCATGCCTATCAAAGCCTGTTCAGGGACCGTGCTGTGCACAAGGTCTATGAGGCGGTGGCGCCGCTGAACCCAAATTTGAATTGGCCGCTGCTGCGAGAGAGTCGCATCGAGACCTCTGCGCAATTCATGCAGATGCAAGAAGTGCCCGGCGAGCCCAATGCCCGCACCCAGATTGAGCTGCTGCGCAGCGATGGCGAGTGGGGCCTCTACCGTTTACACCCAGAGACCGGCCGCACCCATCAGCTGCGCGTGCACATGTTGGGCCTGGGCTTGCCGCTGCGCGGTGACCGCATCTATCCCACCCTGCTGCCCGAAGTGCCTGCGGGCCAAGTGGAAGACTATGACCAGCCGCTCCAGCTCTTGGCGCGCGAGTTGCGTTTTACTGACCCGGTGACCGGCCAAGCGCGCTGCTTTCGCAGCCAACGCCAGCTCACTTTGGCTTGAGCATCGCCTCGACGCGCGCCTTGGCGCGGTTGCTCACCAAGGCCCGCTCCACAAAGTTGGCGTCCTTATAAGTTTTCTGACCTTCACTTTGGCAGGCCTGCAGCAAGGCTTGTTGCTCGTCCGGGCTTTGGGCCTTGAGTGCGGCTTCGGCTTCTTCTAAGAGCTTGTCGGCCTGGGGCTTGCGCAAGCCTTGTTTATAGGCCGTGCCGATCAGCGCAAAGCTCCATTCCGCCAAGCGCACCATGTCCGGCTCAACCTGGCGCTTGCCCGCCTTGTGTTGCTCGGCCAAGCCCACGATCTCACGCTTCATCACGGCCACGCAAGCTGAGGTGCGCTTCCACGAGCCCAGCTTGGGGTCGTCTGCAGGTGTGCTTTGCGCTCTCACCCCAGCGCTGCCGCTGGCCCACAGCACAGCAGCGCAAGCCAAAGTGAGGCTCAAAGCGCGAAGGCGAAGCGTGTGTGGCATGGTCACAGTATCGCCTTGGTCCGTGTGGGGCTTCAACGCCTTAGCGCATGTCCACCACATCTGCTTGGCCCGTGGTTCTCTGCTGCGCATGGGCGCGGATGTGAGCGGGCAGCCTTCTGAGCATCCAGCGGATCACCGCTGGGATGATGATCAAGTCATCCACCACGCCCAAGACGGGGATGACATCCGGGATCAGGTCTACCGGCGAGAGTAAATACAGCAGCAACAAAGCCGTGCCCACCTTGAGCCAGCCAGGGGCTTCGGGGTGACGCAAGGCATGGAACAAGCGCGTGGCATCGCCCCGCACCACCGCCCACAACGCCAACAGTCGCTTCCACATGGCTTCTAGCCCTCCAAGTGCCCACACCATCATCGGCGCGGCCCTCCTTAACTGTGGGGGCGGCTGCGGGGATGACAAGCCTTGGCCAGAACTTGGCTCAAGATTGTTGGGTGAAGACCTTGTAAACCTGCACCCGCTGCCCGTTTTGATCCGCCTCAGCGCACCAAGCCCAGCCTTCACGCTCCAACAGACGCTGGGCGGTGGCCGTGCCGCAGTACAGCGTGTCATGCCCTTGTCGGGCTGCCTCTTGCACCAGGCCGCGCAGCAGGGCCGCGCCCAGGCCTTGGCCACGCAGCGAGGGCGGCACAAAGCCCGCCGCCGCCCAAGGGCCCCAGTGCGCAAATGCATCTATCGACTGGGCTTTGAGTGCCGCCACGCCACACACCTGGCCGGCGCTCAACACCACCACGCCCAAGGGCAGGCCCTCTGAGCGGGCAAAGGCCTGCAGGTCGGCTGTGGCGTCACCTGGGCCACCCGGGCCATACCACTGGGGCCACTGCTGCATAAAGCCCTCTGCCATAGCGGGGATGGCATCGCGGTGGTGGATCAAGAGATCAGTTTGGAGAGGCATGGTCTGATTGTCGCTACAGCCACTGCGCGGCTTCACTGGGCGGATGGCCAAACCACTGTCGATACTCGCGGCTGAACTGGCTGGCGCTGGCATAACCCACCGCAAAAGCGGCTTGGGCCACGCCAAAGCCTTGGAGTGCCATCAACTGCCGGGCCCGCTGCAAGCGCATTTGCTTCAGGTACTGCAGGGGAGAGGCCCCCAACTGCCGCTTGAAGGCTGAGTAAAAGGCGGACTCACTCATGGCCGCTGACTTGGCCAAGCGGCTCATGTCTCGCGTTTGCTGGAGGTTGGCACGCATGTGCTGCACCACCCGCCACAGCGCCCAGGCCTTCGAGCCTGCCTTGGCCATCTGCCTGAGCAGGGCGCCCGCCGGGCTGCACAGCGCGCGATAGTGCAGCTCGCGCCGCAAAGAGGCGCCCAAGACCTGCTGGTCGAGTTCCGACGCCAAGCAGTCCAAGAGGCGAGCCAGGGCAGACTGCTCGGCTGCGCTTTGGGCGGCGACAGTGCTCTCGGTGGCGGGCTCTGCCGGAGGATCTTTGAGCGAGCTGGTGCTGAGAATCAACTCGGCCACCAAGTCCATGTCGATGCTCAAGGCCATGGCCAAAAAAGGATCGCCTTGCAACTGGCTGGTGTCGCAGCTCATCACCTGCGGCAGGTGGATCAACAGCCACTCACCCGCGTTGACTTCAAAGTACTGACTGCCCAACTGTCCGCACTTTTGGCCTTGCAGCACATAGACCAAGGCCGGCTCATGCCACACGCTGCTGGGCGGCGCTGCGGCCACGCTGTGCAACAAGGTCAAGCCCAGTGGCTCATAGCGACGTTCGCCCGGCCGGGGCAGGTGCTGCAAAAACTGAGAAAGGTCGATGGCGCTCATACCCCATCACTGTATCGCCGTGCAGGAGGCACCCCTGGCGCCCGCCGCGTCTGTGGAGGATCAGGCATGTCTGCTGGTCGTTCAGGCATTCACAGCCGCAGGCCGGCTGCGTCCAATCAGGGGCTTCAACCATTCAACCAGGACGTCGTGATGAGCACACCCTCGCGGACCCCAGAGCAAGAACCCAGCCCAGACCGGGCCGAGTACAACGCCTTCTTTCCTTCGCCCTATTCCTTGAGCCAATTCACTGCGTCCCGCACGGGCGCCCAGCCTGTCGTCTACGACAACGCCAACCCCGGCGGCCGCTGGAAGGTGCTGATGGTGGGGACTGATGAGCGCTATATGACCATGGCCAATGGCCGCAAGTTCTCGACAGGCAACCACCCGGTGGAGACACTGCTGCCGCTCTATCACTTAGACCAAGCCGGCTTTCAGGTGGATGTGGCCACCATCAGCGGCCAATCGGTGAAGTTGGAGATGTGGGCCATGCCCAGCGAAGACGAGTTGGTGACCGGCACCCATCAGAAGTATCTGGCCAAGCTGGACAACCCGCTCAAGCTGTCCGACGTGGTGCAAACCGCCTTGGGTCCGAACTCACCCTATCTGGCGGTCTTCTTGCCGGGGGGACATGGCGCCATGCTGGGCCTGCCCCAAAGCCCCGAGTTAGGCCAAGTTCTGCGCTGGGCTGTGCAGCACGACAAGTTGGTCATCGCCTTGTGCCATGGCCCGGCCAGCTTGCTGGCGGCCCAGGTGGGTGCGGAAGGCCAAGCCTTTGCATTCGAGGGCTATGAGATCTGCGCCTTCCCAGATGGCATGGACAAGCAGACCCCCGCCATCGGCTATGTGCCTGGGCCTATGCCTTGGTACATGGGCGAGCGGCTCAAGGCCTTGGGGGTGAAGATCCTGAACACCGACATCACAGGCCGTTGCCACCAAGACGGCTTGCTGGTGACCGGCGACAGCCCCTTGGCCTCGGATGCGCTGGGCCGCCTGGCCGTGCAGGCCCTGCGCCAGCGCGCCGCTTGATCAGGGTACGACGGCCGTCACCTCAATTTCAACTTTAGCCCGGTCTTCCATCAGGCCTGAAACTTCGACGGCCGCCATCGCCGGGTAGTGGGCGCCCATGACCTCGCGATAGGCTTGGCCCACCTCGCGCAGCGCACCCAGGTACTCGGCCTTATTGGTCACATACCAGGTCATGCGGGCCATGTGTTCGGGGCCGGCGCCGGCCTCGCGCAGCACGGCCAGCACGTTTTGCAGCGCTTGGCGGGTCTGGGCGGCAAAGTCGTCGCTGTGGAAGACGCCTTGGGCGTCCCAGCCCACCATGCCCGCCACAAACACCCAGCGGCCCTGGGCCGCAATGCCATTGGCATAACCCTTGGGCCGGGGCCAGCCTTCGGGCAAGAGCGTGGTGTGAACTGTCATGAGATGTCCTTCAGACGGAAGCGTTGCAGTTTGCCGGTTTGGGTGCGGGGCAGCTCGGTCAAAAACTGGAGGGCGCGGGGGTATTTGTAGGGGGCGACTGTGGCTTTCACAAAGTCTTGCAAGGTGCGCACCATGGCCTCGTCAGGGGCGTGGCCTGCGCGCAGCACCACAAAGGCCTTCACGATCTGGCCGCGCTCCTCGTCGGCCACGCCGATCACACCACATTCGGCCACGGCCGGGTGCTGCATCAAGGCCTCTTCGACCTCGGGTGCGGCGATGTTGTAGCCAGCCGAGATGATCATGTCGTCGGTGCGGGCTTGATAGTGAAAGTAGCCATCGGCGTCCATCACATAGGCATCGCCGGTCAGGTTCCAGCCCTCGCGCACATAGTTGGCTTGGCGCTCGTCGTCCAGATAGCGGCAGCCCGTGGGCCCCTTCACGGCCAGCTTGCCCACCTGGCCCACGGGCACCGGCTGCATGTGCTCGTCCACCACACAAGCTTGGTAGCCCGGGATGGCTTTGCCGGTGGCACCGGGCCTGGCACTGGCTTCATCGGCCGAGATGAAGATGTGCAGCAATTCGGTGGAGCCAATGCCGTCGATCATCTCAATGCCCGTAGCGTCCTTCCACAGCGCGCGGGTGCTGGCGGGCAGGGCTTCGCCGGCCGACACACACTTGCGCAAGCTGCCGCCTTGGGGGGCCGAGAGCTTGAGCGCCGCCGCCTGCGGTGCCATCACCCGGTAGCTGGTGGGTGCGGTGAACAGCACGGTGGCTTTGAAGCGCGCGATGGCCTCCAGCAAGTTGGGCGGTGCGGCCTTCTCCAGCAACACCGTGCTGGCACCCACGCTCATGGGAAAGAGCAGCATGCCGCCCAAACCAAAGGTGAAGGCCAGCGGCGGGCTGCCGATGAAGACATCGCTGGCCTCAGCGCGCAGCACATGCGGCGGCCAGCAGGCGCAGATGGCCATCACGTCCCGATGAAAGTGCATGGTGGCCTTGGGCACGCCGGTGGTGCCCGAGGTGAAGGCCAGCAAGCAGGTGTCATCCGCGGCGGTGTTCACGGCCGTGAAGCGGTCGCTGTGGCGCGCCATGTCGGCCTCCAGTGACTGCGGTGTGCCGCCCAGGCCGCGCCCCTCAAAGCTGCGCCACTGGGTCAGCGTGCGGGCGTTGTCTTGGGCCAGCACCAGGCTGAACTCTTCGAGCAAGGCGGCGTCCACCAAGGCATGGCTGATCTGGGCGCGTTCGATCATCACGCCCAGCTCTTTGGCGCGCAGCAGCGGCATGGTGCCCACGGCCACGCCGCCGGCTTTGACCACGCCAAACCAGCAGGCCGCCAGCATGGGGTTGTTGGGCGCGCGCAGCAGCACGCGGTTGCCGGGCACCAAGCCCATCTCGTGCACCAAGACTTGCGCGATGCGGTTGGCTTGAGCCTGCAGCTCGGCATAGCTCCAGGTCAGCGTGCCTTCGGGCGTGGGCGCATGGATGCAGGGGGCCGCACCGCGGCCCTGCTCAACCGCTTTGTCCAGCAGTTCTACCGCACAGTTGAGCTGCTGAGGGAACTGCAGCTCGGGCAGGCTGAACACAAACTCCGGCTGCTGCGCGGGCGGTGGCAGGTGGTCTCGGGTGAAGGTGTCGAGGTGGGCAGTGGGCACAGGTCACTCCTTCAACAGTTCGCGGGCGATGATGAGCTTTTGCACTTCAGTCGCCCCTTCGTAAATGCGCAGGGCACGGATCTCGCGGTAGAGCCGCTCGACGGGCTCGTCGCTGACCACGCCACGCCCACCCCAAAGCTGAACCGCCGCGTCAATCACCTGCTGCGCCCCTTCGGTGGCCGCCATCTTGGCCATGGCCGCTTCTTTGGTGACGGTCTTGCCGCAGTCGCGCAGCCAAGCCGCGCGGTAGGTCAGCAGGGCCGCGCCGTCCAGCGTGGTGGCCATGTCGGCCAGCTTGGCTTGGGTCAGCTGATAGTCGGCCAGCACGCCGCCAAACATGGGCCGGGTCTTGGCGCGGTGCAGCCCTTCTTGCAGCGCGCGGCGGCCAAATCCCAGGGCGGCGGCGGCCACCGAGGTGCGGAACACATCCAGCGTGCGCATGGCCACTTTGAAGCCCTCACCCGCGCCGCCAATGCGGTGGCTCAGAGGGATGCGGCAGTCGCTGAAGCACAGCCGCGCCAGCGGGTGCGGCGCGATCACGGCGATGCGCTCAGCCACCTCAAAGCCGGGGGTGCCCGCCTCCACCACAAAGGCGGAGATGCCCCGCGAGCCCCGCTGGGGCTCGCTCTTCGTTGACTCGCCGGGGGCCTCACCCGTGCGCGCAAACACCACATAAAAATCGGCAATGCCGCCGTTGGAGATCCAGGTCTTCTCGCCATTGATCACCACCGTGTCGCCCTCGACCCGGGCCGCGCACTGCATGGCGGCCACATCCGAGCCGGCGTCGGGCTCAGACAGTGCAAAGGCCGCCAGGGCTTCGCCCCGCGCCACCGCTGGCAGCCAGCGGGCTTTTTGCGCGTCATCCCCGGCTAGGCTGATGGCGCCCGAGCCCAAGCCCTGCATGGCAAACGCAAAGTCGGCCAGGCCGTCGTGGCGGGCCAGGGTCTCGCGCAGCAGGCAGATGCTGCGGGTGTCTATGGTCTCTGCCGCCCCACCCCAGGCCGTGCCGCCCACGGCATGGCGCAGCCAGCCGGCTTGGCCCAGCGCTTTGACGCGGGCGCGGCAGGCCGCATCGGCCGCCCGCGCACCCAGGGCCATGTCTTCATGCGGCAGCGAGGGCAAGGTTTCTGCGGCCCACTGATCGAGAGCGTTAGCCAATTCGCCATGCCGGGCCTCAAAAAAAGGCCAGTCCAGATGCTGCAACCCAGGGTGGCTCATGGCTCAGTTTCCTTGGAAGATGGGCGCTTGCTTGGCCACAAAAGCCTCATACGCACGGCGGAAGTCTTGGGTCAGCATGCACAGGGCCTGGGCTTGCGCCTCGGCCTCAATGGCCTGCTCAATCGTCATCGCCCACTCTTGATGCAGCATGGTCTTGGTGATGCCGTTCGCAAAGGTCGGCCCGGCCACCACACTCTGGGCCAAGGCTTGAGCCTCGGCCAGCAGGCCTTCTGGCTCCACCAAGCGGTTGAAGAAGCCCCAACGCTCGCCTTCCTCACCCTTGAGCGCACGGCCGGTGTAGAGCAGCTCTGACGCCCGGCCCTGGCCGATGAGACGCGGCAAGATGGCGCAGGCGCCCATGTCGCAACCGGCCAGGCCCACGCGGTTGAACAAGAAGGCCGTCTTGCTGCGGGCGGTGCCCAAGCGCAGGTCGGCGCTCATGGCGATGATGGCGCCAGCCCCGGCGCACACACCGTCCACCGCCGCCACAATGGGCTGCGGGCAGGCCCGCATGGCCTTGACCAAATCGCCCGTCATGCGGGTGAACATCAGCAGCTCATGGGTGGGCAGCTGCAGCAGCGGGCCAATGATCTCGTGCACATCACCGCCCGAGCAAAAGTTGCCCCCCGCGCCGGTGACCACCACCGCATGCACATCCGGCGCAAGGCTGAGCGCGCGGAAGTAATCCCGCAGCTCGGCATAGGAGGCAAAGGTCAGCGGGTTCTTGCGCTCCGGGCGGTTCAGCACCACGGTGGCCACGCCGTCTTGGCAGCTCACCGCAAAGTGTTGGGCTTGATAAGCGGCCATGGGGCGGCGGTTGCCCTCTTGCAGCTGAGCGAGGTGAGGGGCGTGGGGTGAAGAGGTGTCTGACATGGTTTCTCGCCTACTCAATAGAGTCGTTATCTTGAAGGTGCTGGCGCAGCGTGCCCAGCAGGCCGTACATCTGCCGCAGCTCCTGGGCTGATAAGCCCGCAAACAGCTCGACGATCCAGCCCTCGTGCTCGGCCGCCATGGCCTCAAAGCTGCGCTGGCCTTCGGGCGTCAGGCGCACCACCCACACGCGGCGGTCGGCCGCATCGGCCAGGCGAGTGACCAGGCCTTCGCGCTCCAGCTCGTCGGTCAGGCCGGTCACATTGCCGCCCGTCACCATCAGCGCTTTAGAGAGCTCGCGCATGCGCAGGCCCTCGGGGCGGCGGTGCAATTGGGCCAGGTAGTCAAAGCGGGCCAGCGACACGCCGTGCTGCTCGCGCAAGCGGCTGCGGATCTCGCCTTCAATCTCGCGCGTGCAGGACAGCAGGCGCAGCCACAGCTTCAGCGCTGCATGGTCGCTGGCTACCACGCGGGCTTCCAGGCCGGTGCCCGGTGGGGCGGCGGGCTTTTTGGCGGTGCTCATGCCATCACCTCGCCACCGCTGACGGACAAGGCCTGGCCGGTGATGGCCACGGCCGCGTCGCTGGCTAGCCAGGCCACCATGGTGGCCACGTCTTCGGGCTGCACCAGGCGCTGCTGCGGGTTGCTCTTGGCAAACTCGGCGCGGGCTTGCGCCGAGCTGCGGCCGGTCTTGGCCACCACATTGGCAATGCTTTCGCGCAGCAGGTCGGTCTCGGTGTAGCCGGGGCACACCGCATTCACGGTGATGCCCTTGCGCGCTACTTCCAGCGCCACCGAGCGCGTCAGCCCCAGCACGCCGTGCTTGGCCGCTGCATAGGCCGCCACATAGGCATAGCCGCGCTGGGCCGCGGTGCTGGCCACATTGATGATGCGGCCCCAGCCGGCGGCCTGCATCGCGGGCAGGGCCTCGCGCGTGCACAAGAACGTGCCCGTCAGGTTGACAGCCAGCATCTGCTGCCACAGCGCCATGCTGGTTTTGCCCAGCGGTGCGCTCTCGGCTTGGCCTGCGTTGTTCACCAACACCGCCACCTCGCCGCGCTCGCTGCGGGCTTTCGCAAACGCGGCGGCCACCGCCGCTTCATCTGCCACATCGGCCACAGCCCAGCCGTGGGCTTGCGGGTTGGGCAATTGCGCCTGCAAGGCCTGCAAGCCGGCCTCGTTTCGACCGACTAAGGTCAAGCTGTAGCCTTGTGCAGCCAAGGCTTGCGCAATGGCGGCGCCAATGCCCCGGCTGGCGCCGGTGATCAGGGCATGTCGGTGGGCGCCCATCTCACAGCCCCGCCGCGCGGTTGGCCTGCTCGGCTGCACTCAAGCCCGGCACGGCAGCCGCTTGCGCCTTCTCGCGGGCGAACAGGCTTTCCATCTGCGACTTGCCCGACACATAAGCGCGTGGCCACTCCACCGGTGTGTAGCCAATCTTGGCGGCTTCGGTCAACGTCCAGGCCGGGTTGGCCAGGTGCGGGCGGGCCACGGCGCAGAGGTCGGCCCGGCCGGCGGCGATGATGCTGTTGACATGGTCGGCCTCGCTGATGGCGCCCACCGCGATGGTGGCAATGCCCGCCTCTTGGCGCACGCGGTCGGCAAACGGCGTTTGGTACATGCGGCCATAGACCGGCTTTTGCGCGGGGCTGACCTGGCCGGAAGACACGTCGATCATGTCGGCGCCGGCCGCCTTGAAGGCGCGGGCCATGGCCACCGCATCATCGGGCGTGATGCCGCCTTCCACCCAATCGTGCGCTGAAATGCGCACCGACAGCGGCAGGTGCGCCGGCCAGGCCGCACGCACCGCACGCAGCACCTCCAGTGGGTAGCGCAGGCGTCTCTCTAGTGAGCCGCCGTAGTCGTCCTCGCGGCGGTTGGTCAGCGGCGAGATAAAGCTGGACAGCAGATAGCCGTGGGCGCAGTGCAGCTCCAGCCAGTCAAAGCCGCACTCGGCCGCGCGGCGGGTGCTGGCCACCAGTGCGTCGCGCACCGCGTCCATGTCGGTGCGCGTCATCGCGCGGGGGACTTGACCGTCGGGTAGGTAAGGCAGGGCGGACGCCGCCAGCAGCGGCCAGTTGGCGTCTGGCCCGCCCGCCGGCAGGGCCTGGTCCATGCCGCCGCCCTGCCAGGGCGCGCAGGTCGAGCCCTTGGGGCCGGCGTGGCCCAGTTGCAGCGCGATCTTGGCGCTGCTGTGCTGGTGCACCCAGCGCACGATGCGGGTGAAGGCAGCTTGCTGTGCGTCGTTCCAAAGCCCAGGGCAGCCGGGCGTGATGCGGCCTTCTGCATTCGGGGCCGTCATCTCCACCATTACCAGCCCGGCGCCGCCCAGGGCGCGCGCGCCCAGGTGCACCAGGTGGTAGTCGCCCACGACGCCGTCCACGGCCGAGTACTGGGCCATGGGTGAGACCATCACGCGGTTTTTCAACGTGGTGCCTCGCAAGGTATACGGCGTAAACATGGGGGGCACGGCTTGCGGGACATCCAGCCCCGCTTGCGCCGCAAACCAGCGCTCATAGCCTTCCAGCCAGGCCTTGTCGCGCAAGCGCAGGTTCTCGTGGCTGATGCGCTGGCTGCGGGTCAGCATGGAATAAACCAACTGCGGCGGCGGCAACTGGTCGCAATAGCGTTCGCCGCAAGCCTCGAACCACTCCATCGCATTCCAGGCGGCGTTTTGCAGGCGCAGCACGTCCACCGCGCGCAGGGCTTGGTAGCGGGCCAGCACTTCGGGGATTTGCGCGGGCGCGTCCCCCAACTCCTTGAACTGCCGGGTCAGCTCAATCGCGTCTTCAATCGCCAGCTTGGTGCCCGAGCCAATCGCGAAGTGGGCGGTGTGCACCGCATCGCCCATCAGCACCACGTGCGAGCGGCCGTTGAAGTGCGACCACTGCGCGCACTTGACCCGCTGAAAGTTCAGCCAAGCCGAGCCGCGCAGGTGGCGCGCATTGGTCATCAGCGCATGGCCTTGCAGGTTTTGCGCAAAGAGCTTTTCGCAAAAGGCAATGCTCTGGGCCTGGTCGGCTTGGTCCAGCCCATGGGCCTGCCACACCTGCTCGGGGCACTCGACGATGAAGGTCGAGGTGGTCTCGTCAAACTTGTAGATATGGGCCTGGAACCAGCCGTGCTCGGTCTTCTCGAACAAGAAGGTGAAGGCGTCGTACAGGCGCTTGGTGCCCAGCCAGATGTAGCGGTTGGGCCGGGTGACGATGTCGGGCTTGAACACCGCCTCATAGCGGCCACGAATGCGCGAATTGATGCCGTCGCTGGCAATGATCAGGTCGGCGTCGGGGAAGTCCTCGTCCGACTGCACATCGGCCTCGAACACCAGCTTCACGCCCAGCGCCTCGCAGCGGGCCTGCAAGATGTTCAGCAGCTTTTTGCGCCCAATGCCCACAAAGCCATGGCCGCCCGAGCGGATGACCTCGCCCTTGATGTGGGTCTCGATGTCGTCCCAGTGGTTAAACGCCTGCTGGATCTCGGCCGCCGAGCTTGGGTCCCACACCCGCATGTTGTCCATGGTGGCGTCCGAGAACACCACGCCCCACCCAAAGGTGTCATAGGGCTTGTTGCGCTCCACTACGGTGATGTCGTGGGCCGGGTTGAGCTTTTTCATCAACAGCCCAAAGTACAGCCCCGCCGGGCCCCCGCCAATGCAGACGATCTTCATGCAGCCTCCGTCCAGGCGCCACCCCACCCACACAACGCGGGCTCAGGCAGCGCAATAGCTGCAATGTAAAAGGTTTAGTTCTAAAGTAATTTGGGGGTTTGTACGGGGTTCCGGGCAGACAAGCCAAAGCGCGGCGAGCCCCGGTGGTCCTGCAGCAGAATCCATCCAAACCCCCTGAGCCTGTCCCCTGGCAGGATTGCCGTGACTCAAGCCCCCCACACCGCCGCCGCTCGCCTGCTCGTCCGCCCCCTGCAGCCCGCCGACCTCCACCCCTACCGCAGCCTGATGCTGCACGCCTATGCCTCGGCGCCCGACGCCTTCACCTCGACACCGGAAGAGCGTGCGCAAGAGCCCGAGGCCTGGTGGTTGCGGCGCATCGCTGACCCGTCGGGGCTGAGCATCGGCTTTGGGGCGTTTGTGGGGGACGCGCTGGTGGGCACGGTGACGATTGAATTTGCCGCCAAGCCCAAGACACGGCACAAGGCGCATGTGATCGGCATGTTTGTCAGCGAGCCGGCTCGGGGTAGCGGCGCGGGGCGGGCGCTGATGGCAGCCGCGCTGGACGCCGCTCAGGCGAGGCCCGGGGTGAAGCTGGTGACGTTGACGGTGACCGAGGGCAATGCGCCGGCCATGGCTTTGTATGAGGCTTGTGGCTTCCAAATCTTTGGCATCGAGCCGATGGCCATCTGGACGGGCAGCGACTACCGGGCCAAGGTGCATATGTGGCGGGCGCTGGGCTGAGGGCAACGCAGGCAGCGCCCCGCGCTCACACCGTCACACCCACCTCATGCCGCCGCATCTGCACCCCCGCCGCACCGGCCTCCACCGTCACCACCGCGCCATCGGGCAGCATTTGCCAGCCGGGCTCGTCCTCGCACAGCGGCTCGCTGGCGATGATGGTGCCGGTCTCGCAGCGGCGCAGATAAAGCGTGGGGGGTTGGGCGTCGCTGGCGATGCGAAAGGCGTGCAGGCGCTCGCCGTCGGCCAGCACGGCGGCAAAGCGCAGCGGGGCGGTGATGCTGCGCTCGCGCATCAAGGCCAGGGTCTCATCCAGGACCTGCAGCACCGCGTCCTGCGCCGGGGTGCCCGCTTGCATGCGCGCCAGCATCAGCAAGAACAGCAGCTCAGAATCGGTGCCACCGCGCCGCTCGCCATACAACTCGTCGGGCAGTTGGGCTTCCAGGCTGCGGCGCAGCAGCGGGTAGCCGCCAATCTGGCCGTTGTGCATGAAGAGGTAGCGGCCCCAGCGGAAGGGGTGGCAGTTTTGCCGGGCAATGCCGCCTGCGGTGGCGGCGCGCACATGGGCAAAGAACAGGCGTGACGAGAGGGTTTGCGAGAGCGCCAGCAGGTTGTCGTCGCTCCAGGCGGGCATCACCTCGCGGTAGACGCCGGGCTGCTCACGCTCGCCATACCAGCCTATGCCAAAGCCGTCGCCGTTGGTGACGATCTTGGCCTCCTCGGCGCGCAGCGACTGCCGCATCAGCGAGTGGCGGGGTTTGGCGATCAGCTCTTCCAGGAAGAGCGGCTCACCGAGGTAGGCGGCAAGACGGCACATGGCGGGGCCCCGAAGTGGTGGGGTGGGTGTTCGGTTTTCGGCCCATTTTGCGGCGAGCTTGAGCCGTGGACGCCCGGAGCGCCTCAGACCACAGGGTCTCCCCTAAAATCCTCGCTCTTTGACGCCACCACCGCCCGCCACATGCCAGGGGCCTTGGACCCCGGCCTGACTGGCACTCTCTGCACCAGCACACACGATAGATAGGAGCGAGCGATGGGCGCGCAATGGAAAGCAAAGCATAAAGACCTGGCGGCCAATGCCAAAGGGCGGCTGTTCGGCAAGCTGGCCAAAGACATCATGATGGCCGCGCGCCATGGGGCGGACCCGGCGGCGAATGCGCGCTTGCGCCTGGTGGTGGAGCAGGCCCGCAAGGTCTCCATGCCCAAGGACACGCTGGATCGCGCCATCAAAAAGGGCGCGGGCCTGACCGGCGAGACCGTGCACTTTGAATACGCGCTCTACGAAGGCTTTGCGCCGCACCGCGTGCCGGTGATGGTGGAGTGCCTGACCGACAACGTCAACCGCGCGGCGTCTGACATGCGGGTGCTGTTCCGCAAGGGGCAACTGGGCACCTCGGGCTCGGTGGCCTGGGACTTTGACCACCTGGGCCTGATCGAAGCCGAGCCCAGCGCCACGGGCGCCGACGCCGAGATGGCCGCTATTGAAGCTGGTGCGCAAGACCTGGAGCCCGGCGAAGACGGCGCCACGCTGTTCCTGACCGACCCGACCGACCTCGACCTGGTGAGCCGCGCCCTGCCCGCGCAAGGCTTCACCGTGCTGTCTGCCAAACTGGGCTACAAGCCCAAGAACCCCGTTGCCGCGAGCAGCCTCACGGCCGAGCAGCTCGACGAGGTGGAAACCTTTTTGGCCGCGCTGGACGCCAACGAAGACGTGCAAAACGTCTTTGCCGGCCTGGCCGACTGAGCCTCTTTCTGACTCTTCATCACCGACACCATGACCGACGCCAACGCCGCTTCCAGCACCTCCGCCACCGACAAGCCCGCCCTGCCCGACCGCCTCTCAGTGGACCCGAAGAGCCCGCATCATGTCGCGGCCATTTTTGAGCACGACATCGGCATCCGCTTCAACGGCAAAGAGCGCTTTGACGTGGAGGAGTACTGCTTGTCTGAGGGCTGGATCCGCGTGCCTGTGGGCAAGACGGTGGACCGCAAGGGCCGGCCCATCACCGTCAAACTCAAGGGCACGGTCGAAGCGTTTTACCGCTGAGCACTGGGCTCAACGCAAACCGTAGCGTGCGATCAGCGCCTCACGCTGGCGCGGGCAGAAGTTGATCCGGCCGGCATCCCGCCCCACCGCCGCCAGCAGGCGCGGGTCCATCACCGCAAACCACAGCGGCGGCACATAGGCCAGCAAGAACATGCCGAAGTAGCCGCTGGGCAGGCGCGGCAAATCAGGAAAGTCGCGCAGCGACTGATAGCGCCGCAGCGGGTGGGCGTGGTGGTCTGAATGCCGCTGCAGGTGGAACAGCGCCCAGTTGCTGAACACATGGTTGCTGTTCCAAGAGTGGTGCGGCTTGCAGGTCTCGGGCTTGCCCCGCGCGTCTGTCTGGCGCAGCAGGCCGTAGTGCTCCACATAATTGGCGCTGGTCAGCTGAAACCAGGCCCACACCGAGCTGGCCAGCAAGTAGGGCCACACGCCCACGCCCAGCCACAGCGCCAGGCCAGCCCACAGCAGCAGCGTCACCGCAGCGGGCTGCAAGATCTGGTTGTGCCACGACCACAGTGCCAAGCCGTCCACCTCCAGCCGCTGGCGCTCCAGCGCCCAGGCGCGGCGGGCGGTGCCGGGCAGCTCGCGCAGCGCAAAGCGCCAAATGCTCTCGCCCATGCGTGACGAGGCCGGGTCTGCCGGTGTGGCCACGTCGCGGTGGTGGCCCCGGTTGTGCTCGATGGTGAAGTGGCCGTAGCCATAAGGCGCCAGGGCCAGCTTGGCCAGCCAGCGCTCAAAGCTGCTGCGCTTGTGGCCCAGCTCATGCGCCAGGTTGATGGCATAGCCGCCCACGGCGCCGCCCGTCAACACCATGGCCAGCCAGCCATGCCAGGGCAGCTCATGCCGCGCCACAAACCACGCGCAACACAGCATGGTGGCCCACAGCACCGGCAGCGTGGCCCAGGTCACCCATTGGTAATAGCGCTCAGCCTCCAGGCGCGGCACCGCCTGCTCGGGCGGGTTGGAGAGGTCTTCGCCCAGCAGCGCGTCCATCAGCGCAATGCCCAGGTAGTTCAAGGCCAGCGGCAGCCACAGCCACGCCGCCTCGCCCGTGGTGAACCAGCCCAGCGGGCCCAGCAATGCCGTGGTGGGCATCAGCACCGACAACAGCCAAGCGGGGCGCTTGCGGTCCCGGTAGGCCGGCGGAGGCGCGCTGGGCAACTCAACAAGAGTGGACATGTGGGTGGATGACAGCGTTGAGGATGACACGCAGTGTGGCCGCGGCGGCGAGGGGCAACCACCGATGCACCTGCCACCGCATCGTCATAAAGTGACAAGACTAAAGCGCCCTCATGCACACGCCCGCCCCCGAACCCACCACCGCCCCCGTGCCCGCCATCTATGCCCGGCTGCTGCGCATGCTGCTGCAGCATGCCGACGTGGACGGCGACCAAGTGCTGGCCGCCGCCGGCCTAGACTGGCCCAGCTTGCTGCAGCGCGAGGCGGGTTTGACACTGGCCACGGTGTCGCGCCTGGTGGAAGCGGCCGTGGCCGCCACGGGCCGGCCCTGGCTGGGGCTGGACTTGGGCGGCCAAGCCCCCATCTCGGCCCACGGCCCCATGGGCTATGCGGCGGTCACCGCCCCCACCTTGGGCCATGCGCTCATGGTGCTGGGCCGCTATGCCGCCCTGCGCAACGACACCCTCATGTGGCAGGCCCAAGCCGGCCCACAGGGCCTGCGCTTGCAAGCCACCGAGCTGCTGCCCTGGGGCGCGGCGCGCGGCGTGATGGCAGACACCATGGCCGCCGCCATGCTGCGCATCGTGGAGGCCGCCGTTGGCCACCTGCCGGTGGGCTTGGTGGTAGACCTGCCCGGCCCACGCCCGCCCTGGGCGGCGCAGTACGAGCGCTTTGCGCCGGTGCGGTGGCGCTTTGAGCAGCCCGCCTTGGCGGTGGAGGCCCCCAGCACCACGCTGGCGCTGCCCGTGCTGGGCGCCGACGCCGCCGCACACGCCGCCGCCACCCAAGCCTGCGAACAAGCCCTGGCCCAACACACCCCGCCCAGCATGAGCCAACAAGTGGCCGCCCACCTGGCCCGGGTCGAGCATGGCCGCTACCCCAGCCTGGTGGACATGGCCGGTCTGCTGGGCATCTCCCCCCGCACCCTGATGCGGCGGCTCGCCGCCGAAGCCACCTCGTTCCAAACCTTACTCGACCAAGCCCGCCAAGCCCAAGCCTTGTGGATGCTGCAACACACGCAATGGACAGTGGACGAGATCGCCGCCCGCCTGGGCTATGCCGACACCTCCAACTTCAGCCGCACGGTGCGGCGGTGGTGGGGGCAGACGCCCAGCGGGTTGCGGGCCAACCCGCCTACGGGCGGCTGACGGCTTGGCGCTGCAGCTTGACGATCACCTGCTGCGTCTTGGGCGTGTGCGTGTCCGCCAGGGTGTGCGCATCCAGCGCGGTGTAAAACGCGTCCAGCGCCTCATCCAACAGCGGCTTGAGCCCGCAGCGGCGGTGCAGCGCGCAAGGCGGCTCGGCACAGTCGATCAGCGGCACATCGCCTTCCAAGGTGCGGATGAGCTGGCCCAGCCGATAGTGGCTGGGCGGCTGCGCCAGCGCCAAGCCGCCGCCCTTGCCCCGGCTGGTCACCACCCAGCCCTGCTGGGCCAAAAACTGCACCACCTTGTTGAGGTGGTGACGCGAGACCTCAAACCGCTCCGCAATCTCCGCCACCGTGACGGCCTGCTCGCGCGCTGGCGCACAGAGGTACATCAGCACACGAAGGCCAAAGTCGGTAAAGCGAGTGAGTTGCATGGTGGGGCTCTGGGGGAGCGAAGGGTTTGAGCATACGGCACGCCACGGCTGAGCTCGGCTATTTGGCCGTGGGTGAGCGCACCTTGCCAACGGCCTGTTGGAGCAGCCAGAATCAGGCCTAGGGAGGGTGCCGCATTTGGCGGCCGGATACGCTGCTTGAAAAATCCGGAATCAAAATGCAAGTCATTGCTGGCGTGTGCTTTGTTGAACAAGGTGCGCCCGGAATTGCATGGACAGGCATTGTTGTTATGCGGCAGTCCTGTCTCCCCAAAACACGGTTAAACGGCATGAAAAGAACTTGCGATTCGTCAATGCACCGAGAGCAGCTACTCGCGAGCGAAGTAGCGGCTTGCTATTACTGCTTGTCTGAGTTTTCTCCACAGACAGTTATCGAATGGTGTGATGGCGATTCACAAGACCAAACTGGAATTTGCCCGCATTGCGGGGTTGACGCTGTTGTCGGATTCAACGGTTCAGTTGACGATACGTGGATGAGGATGGCTCATGAGCGTGGATTCAAATAGCAAGCCCAGTTGCAGCTGTGCTACTGACCGTTTAACAGGCCGCTGCATCGGATTGCCTTCGGCTCTCGCTGAGTGGCGAAGTTGGGTCATTCACGGAGGAAATTGATGTTTGAGACCAGCATAGAAAAAGCGATCATCATTGCCGCGATTGTCCTCTGGTTTGCTCATGGCTGGTATCTGAACGAACGCCTGAAGCACGTACACGAAAAACTAGATCGCGTTCTTGGGGCATTCGAAGGGTTGCGCGACTACCTCTATGAAATAGACCCACAATTCGACGATGAGCGAGAAAGCCGTCAGGCCTTCGAAAACGGAGATTCCATGTTCGCAGGGATGAACAACATGGAACTGATCAGAAGAAAAGAGCAGGAAGGTAAAAGAACACTGAATACGCCACTGGTGCGATGAGTGTTCCCACCATCCATAAACACGGATGGGCTTACAGCGGGCTTCGCCCGCTTCGTGCCAGCCAGTTATGTCAGACGTTGAATCGCAGACCGACACCGACGCAACGCTGACCGGCACTTACGACCCTTGGCCATCCAAGGCTGAGCTGTTGAGCGCTATTCAAGCTAGCGGCTTCCGGGTTGTCTCTACCGATTTTTCGATTCGCGTGAGCGGCTCGGGCAGCATTGTGTTCCGCCACCTTGTCGGTGATGTTTGTCCGCCAGCTATCGACGGTGACGCGTCAACAACTGCGGAGTTTTTGCGCGACGCAGCGGTTGTGTCCTCTGCACTTGCTGCGGCAGGTATTCGCCATCGATTGGAGATTTACGATGATGAACAAAACTGCGCTGGCTGCTTTCATCATCAGTGGCCCTCTGCGGCTTAGTTTGCCACTGCAGCCGACCCGCCCCTCCTTCGTTTTATTGGTCTGATGAATTGAAACGTTATCCGTTATGCCTCTCACCATTGACTATCGTCTCGTTGGCTCCGGCTGGGCCGAATGTACTGTGACGTCGGGTGAAGCAACCTGCGAAATCAGCGCTTCGTATTTGTCAGATGCTCTAGGCAACTTGGTCTTAGCAGCTACCGCCATCCTCGCTGGGGCGCATAGCATCTCTGTCGGTTTCGACGAAGAACCAGGTGAGTACAGGTGGGTGCTCGAATGGTCTGGCAGCAATCAAGTCAAGCTCCGAGTGCTGGAGTTCCAAGAACTCTGGAGCAATCGACCAGACGCAGAGGGGCAGCTGCTGTTTCAAACTGAAGTTCATCCTCTCGTGTTCGGCGAGGCCGTCTCCTCTGCGGCAGGGCGTGTCTTCCACAAATTTGGCGCCGCCGGTTACAAGAAGGATTGGGTGCAACATGAGTTCCCAACTCGCCAGCTCGAACTCCTTGACCAATACATTGATAGCTGGCGAAGAAATGGCGGCTAGCCTTTGAGGCCGGGCTCTTCGTTAAACGCCATGCGAGAAATTGCACCGCTTCCCCCATCGCGCCGGTCGCTGCTGAGCTGCGCGTCACTCACGGTTGTGGCCGGTTTGATCGTCTTTGCGGGGTTGAGCCCAGATGTCAACTGCGGCGCAGGGTCATGGAGTTGTGCAACCTTGAGTGGCGTTGCGGTGGTCTCCGCCATCTTTGGTGTTGGGCTTGGTCTTGGCGCGACGGCATTGCTTGTTCTGCTCTTGTCAGGTCTGAACCGCATCTGAACCTCAGTGCCAACGCTTGAGGTCCACGGCAGAGCTTGGTCGGTGGCTTGTCTGTTGTGGCTCTCTCATATTGGCGTCTTTGCTGTCCTCAATGTGCTGGGCCTGCTACCCCCAGACTGGCCCTGGTGGCTAGGTACGCTTGGAGTGCTGGGTGTTGTACCGAGCGGCACACGGGTCTACTTGATCCAGTAGACCAAGCGCGTCCGTTCACTCAAGCGTTAAGCCAGTAGTGAACCGCCCCAGCCAGAAGGCGCATCAGCGCTGTCAACCCACGCCAAAACTTTCCTGATGCAACTGCTCGCTCGGCAACCCCGCCGCCAGCAAAGCCTCCCGCTGCGCCGCCATAAAGCCCAGCGGCCCGCAGAGGTAAACGTCTGCGCGGGCCAGCAACCCGGGCGGAAGATCGCCCACATTCAGCCGCCCAGCCTGCGCCCAAGGCTCGGCCGGCGCATCGGCTTCAAAGGCCACGCGCCAGTGCGCGTTCGGAAGGTGGGCCAGATGGGCTTGAACCTCGGCCGCAAAGGCTTGATGCCGGGGGCTTTGGCAGGCGTGCCAGAAGTGCAGCTCGCGCGGGCTGCGGGTGGCGGCCAGATGGGCCAGCATGGACATCATGGGGGTGATGCCCACGCCGCCGCTCAGCAGCAGCAGCGGGGTGCTGCGGTCTTCGTGCAGCACAAAGTCGCCCGCCGGGGCGCTGACGGCCAGCACATCGCCTTCTTGTACGCGCTCGTGCAGCGCGGTTGAGACCTGGCCCATGGGGCAGCCGCCTTGGGGCCGCTCGCGCTTCACGCCAATCTCCAGGCAGTCTCCGCCAGCGGCGCCGACCAGGCTGTACTGGCGCCACTGCTGCAGGCCCCAGCTGGGTACCCATTGGCTGACGCTCACATACTGGCCTGGGCGGTAGTGGGGCAGTGGGCCGCCGTCGGCGGGCACCAGCTCAAAGCTGCAGATGGCCTCGCCGTGCGGCGTTTTGCGCCGCACGCGCATGCTGCGTGCGCCACTCCAACCGCCGGCTTGTTGGGCTGCTTGGGCATAGAGCGTGCGCTCCAGGTCGATCAAAACCTCAGCCAGCTGCGCATAGGCCGCACCCCAGGCGGCCAGCAGCTCGGGGGTGGCGGCGTCGCCCATCACGTCGCTCATGGCGGCCAGCAGTTGCTGGCCCACCAGTGGGTAGTGCTCGGGGCGGATGCCCAAAGACACATGCTTGTGCGCAATGTGCAGCAGAGCGGGGTGCAGCGCGCTGGGGTCGTCGATGTGTTGGGCATAGGCCAGCACGGCGGCGGCCAAGGCTTGCTGCTGGCTGCCAGTGTGCTGGTGGCCTTGGTTGAAGACCTCCTTGAGCATGGGGTGGTGGCTGAACAGGCGTTGATAGAAGTGGCGGGTCAAGGCCTCACCGTGGGTAGCCAGGGTGGGCACGGTGGCCTTGACCAAGGCGCGGGTGGTGTCGTCGAGCAAGGGTGTGTTCTCCAAAGCGCATCGCTCCAAATGGCGATGTTGTTTAAACAAGTATTGCAAATACCTATTTAACAGCGCTGGAGTAAGGGCATTGCCTGAAGTTCAGTGACGCCCGGTCAGGCGCGCCAGCGTGCGAGCTTGGGCGTCACCACCGGAATGGTCAGCATGGTGCTGCCCACCGCCATCAGCAGCAGGGCGGTGAAGGTGTCGGCGGTGATGATTTGTTTGTCCAGCAGCACGTTGGCAAAGATGATCATGATCAGCGCCTTGGTTTGCAGCAGCCAGCCAATCAAGGAAGCCTCGCCGGGCTTCCAGCCCAAGATGCGGCCGGCCAGGTGAACGCCGGCCAGCTTGCCCGCCACAGAGGCCAGCAATAGCACGCCGGCCATCAAGAACACGGCCGAGCCGCCCACCCCCCAACTCGTGCGCAGGCCGGTGGAGAGAAAGAACACCGGCATCATCACCAGCAGCACGTGGTGGCGCAGCAGGTCCATCTGATCTTGGTCAAACCACTCGGCGTCCATCACCACACCGGCCAAGAAGGCACCCACCATGTAATGCAGGCCGCACCAGTCGGCGCCGAAGGCGCACACCACCAGCCAGATCAAGGCGACATACCAGCGGTCTTTGGCGGGCAGCTTGAGCATGGCGCGCCGCAGGCCCCAGGCGGCCGCAGCGAACAGGGCCAGAAACAGCGCTTGCTTGCCCACCCGATGCCAGTCCATCAGGATGACGGCCAGCACGCCCCAGATGGCGATGTCGTCCAAGCTGGCATAGCGCAAGATACGTTGGCCTAAAGGCTGGCGCAGGATGGCCAGCTTCTCCATGAACAAGATCAAGATCGGCAGCGCGGTGACGGCGCAAGACATGCCCACGCCCGCCACAAATTGCCAATCCGTCGCTTTGGGGCCCATCCACACGCTTTGCCCCAGCATCAGCGTGGCGGCCGCACTGCCCAGCAGCACGGGCACGCCCAGAGCCAGGCCCGCGGTGATGCCGCTCTCGCGCCTGTCCTTCCAGGCCGCACGCAGGTCCAACTCAATGCCGGCGATGAACACAAACAAGCTCACTGCCCACCACGCAATGCCGTTGAGCGATTGGATGACCGGCGGCGCGAAGACGAACTGGTAGTACTCCGGGAACACCGCCCCTAGCACGCCCGGCCCCAGCGCTATGCCCGTCAAGATTTGCACCACCACCAGGGGCGCAAAGTGCTCGGTGCGCCCCAGCCGCCACACCGCATAGGGCACGGTGAGAATGATGAGCATCGCGATCAGGAAGACTTCGGTGGTGTTCATGGCGGCTCCATTGTCGCCGCCAGGAATTGGCCCCAACAATGCCTTAGGGAATCTGCTGAAGCGCCGCCGCCAAGGCTTCATCCACCGGTGTGGCCGGGGGCAGGGCCAGGGCTTCGTGCATGGCCTGCCCGTCCAGCGCGTGGGGCACGTCCCACAGGTAGGCCATCTCGGCCACCTCGCGCCACATCGGCACCAGCAGCCCGCCCCAGCGCAGCAGGGGCCACGGCATGCCGCCCACCTTCCAGCCCTGGGCAGGGGTGACGCCCAAGCCCGCAGCAGCCCGCTGCAAGGCCCCCAGGCATTCTTGGCCGGTGAGGGTGTGGCCCGCAAAGTGCCAGCGCTGTAGCCCCACGTGGGGCACGGCCAGCGCTTGCCGCGCAGCGGCCACAAAGGCCAGCGCCAGGTCCGGCAAATAGGCCCAGGCATGCGGGCGGTCCAAGGGGCCGGGGTAGACCAGCTTGCCCTGCCGCCACTGCTTGGCGATGACCAAATCCAGCCAGGTGCCTTTGGGGGCGCCGTAAAAATCTCCCGCACAGATCAGCACACTGCGCAGCGTGGCGTGGCGGGCCAGCAGGCCTTCCATCTGGGCGCGAATGGCGCCTTTGCGGGTGCTGGGCTGCACGGGGGTGTCGGGCCGCAGCAGCGGGGGCATCTGCGCCCCAAAGGCATAGACATTGCCGGGGAACATCAGCAGCGCGTGCAGGTGCTCGGCCACGGCCATGCCTTGTTGCAGCCCGGGCAGGGCCTCGGTGGCCCAGCGCGTGTAAGGCGGGTTGACGGCATGCACCACCACCTGCGCCCCCTGGGCCGCACGGGCCAAGTCAGCCGGCTGGGCCAGCGGCGTGGTCACGGGCTGCACGCCTGCAGCTTGCAGGGCGGCGGGCAGCGGCCCACGGGTGTGGCCCAGCACGCGCCAGCCGCTGTGGGCAAAGGCCAGTGCCAGGGCTTGGCCCAAGCGGCCGCGAACGCCCAGGATCAAAACGGTGTGGGTCATGGAGGTGCCATCACAAGGGTCAAGAGAGACCTCAGTGTGGGCGGCTTCATGGCATACGACAATCCACGATCCATTCAACCCAGGTATGCAAAATCGTATGAGCCAGCCTCACTTTGATTGGACCCTGGTGCGCAGCTTTTTGGCGGCGCTGGAAGCCGGCAGCCTGATGGGGGCGGCGCGCAGCCTGGGGGCGCACCAGCCCACGCTGTCGCGCCACATCAGCGAGCTGGAGTCTCAACTCGGTGTGGCCCTGTTCGAGCGCACCGGCCGGGGGCTTGCGCCCACCACCGCGGCCCTGGCCCTGGCCGATGCCGCTCGCCAGATGCAAGCCGGTGCGCTGGCGCTGGGCCAAGCCCTGGCCCGCCGGCAGCACAGCACCCAGGGCACGGTGCGCATTGCGGCCAGCCAGGTGATGGCCAGTTGCGTGCTGCCGCCTTTGCTGGCCGAGCTGCAGCAGGCCGAGCCCGGCATCCAGGTGGAGTTGGTCGTCTCCAACGGCCTGGCCAACCTGCTGCGCCGCGAGGCCGACATCGCCGTGCGCATGCTGCGTCCGCAGCAGGCGTCTTTGGTGGCGCGTAAGGTGGGTGAGATGCAGGTGCACCCTTGTGCCCACCGCCGCTACCTGCAGCAAGCGGGTGTGCCGCAAACCCCGCAAGACCTGCTGAGCCACCGCCTGCTGGGCTATGACCGCGACGACACCATCTTGCGCGGCTTTGCCCAGAGGGGCATCGCCCTCACGCCCCAGCACTTTGCCCTGCGCACCGACGACCAGATCGCCTACGGCCAGCTCATTGCCGCCGGCGCAGGCATTGGCTTCACCAGCGCGCAGCAATGGCGGCAGTGGCCCGAGGTCCAGCCGCTGCTGCCCCAACTCAAGATCCCACCTCTGCCCTGCTGGCTGGCCGTGCACCGCGAGATCCGCGGCAACCCTTTGGTGCGCTTGGTCTATGACCATTTGGCGCAAGGGTTGGGGCGGGCGCTGCAGTAGCATCGCTCAAAGCCTCACCCAGACGGATGCCTGCGCCATGTCCCTCACCTCACTCTCTTCCCTCTTCGCCCAAAAGTCCTGGGCCAATAACGAACTGTTCAGCGCACTGGCGGAGGTCGATGCCCAAGCGCACCCGCAGGTGGTGCACATGGCGACTCGCATGCTCAACCACATCTATGTGGTGGACCGGATCTTCCGGGCGCACTTGCTGGGCGAGCCGCATGGCTACAGCGCCACCAACACCGAGGCCACGCCGGAGCTGGGCGCCTTGCAGTTTGAGGTGGCTGAAACCGATGGTTGGTACGAGGCCTATGTGGCGCAGTTGAGCGAGGCGCAACTGGCCGAGCGCATTCACTTTCGATTCACCGACGGTGACGGCGGCACCATGAGCCGCGAAGAGATGCTGACCCACATCGTGGTGCATGGCTTCTACCACCGGGGCAATGTGGGGCAGATGCTCAAGAGCATAGAGGTGGCACCGCCACGCGATCTCTACACCAAGTTTTTGCACTTGCGCGAGCCTGAGCGTCGGGGCTGATGGAGCCCCAGGCGCCGGCTCAGACTAGGCGGTCGCCCCGCGCCGCCACACCAGCGGCACCCACTGGGCGGCCACGATACACACCAGGATGAGGGAACATCCGGCCCAGCCCAACAGGCTCAAGCGATCCCCCATCAGCAGGGCACCGAAGAGCGCCGCAAACACGGTTTCGCTGGATAGGATGATGGCCGCATCGGCTGGGTGGGTGTAGCGCTGCGCCACCACTTGCGCGGTGTAGCCCACGCCCACCGAGATGAGGCCGGTGTAGGCAATGGCTCCGGCTGCGGCTTGAATGGCCGACCAGCTCAATGGCTCCAGCCACCAAGCGGTGGCCAAGCCCAAGGCCGAGCACATGGCGAACTGCACGCAGGCCAAGCGATAAGGCGCGTTCCAGCGCTCGGCCACCCAGCCCACCAAGGTGATGTGCAGCGCCCAGGGGATGCAACTGGCGATGACCCACCAATCCCCGGCGGCGATCTCCACCTGCTTGGCCCCAGCCAAGAGCCAGGTGCCCAGCAAGCAGCCCAGTGCCGCAGGCCATACCACCGGGTGCGGCGCTCGTTTGAAGAACCACCAGCCCAAGATAGGCACCAGGGGCACGTACAGGCCGGTCAGAAAGCCGGCATTGGTGACGCTGGTGCTGAGCAAGCCCATTTGCTGCATGCCGGCACCGGCAAAGATCAGCACACCCAAAGCCGACATCCACAGCCAGAGGCCGCCGGGCAGGGCCGGGCCGGGCGCCGCCGCTTCGGCTTGGGCGGTTTGGCGGTGTTCCCGCCAAGCCAGCGGGGCCACCACCAGCGCGCCCAGTGCAAAGCGAAGGCCGGTAAAAGCCATCGGCCCCATATCGGCCATGCCCCAGGCCTGCGGCACAAAGGCCAGGCCCCAGATCACGGCCACGGTCAGCATGACCGCATTCGCTTGCGTGCGGGTCATGACAGCGCGTACTCCACTTTGCCATTGGCGCTGACGCTGAGGTGCCCGGCGCGGGCCAAAGCCAGCAGCAGCGCGTCCACTTGCGCGGGGGTGGACTGCTCACCCAGTGTGGAGGCCACATAGCGCTGCAGCGGTGCCAGCTTGGTGGGCAGGCTGTCGCCCATGCGGCGCAGCGTGGCCAGCAGCTTGCGCTGGGCGGCGGCGCTGGGCTCATCAGCACTGGCCGCCTTTGCCGCGGCTTTGGGGGAGGGCTCGCCCCGGCGCTTGGTGGCCGGCTGAGCAACTGCCTTGGCGGCGGGTTTAGGGGTGCGCGCCGGTGCTTTGGTGGCGCTGGCAGCGGTTGTTGGGGTGGCCGCAGCGTCGGCCTTGCTTGGGCTGGCGCGGCCCCTGCTGCGCGCAGGCTTGGCCGGGGCTTCGACCTCCCGCTGCGCGGTGACAGGCGCGGCCACGGCGGGTGCTGATGTGGCCGCTGTGGTGGATGCGGCTGGGCTGGCCGCCTTGCGGCGCGAGCGCTTTTCGGGCGCGGCTGGGGCCGCAGGCGATGCTGAGACCTCATTGGTGGCCACCGCTGGGCTGAGGTCTGTGTCGTTGGTTTGGCCGCGTGTTCGGCGGGTGGCCTTAGCGGGCGCTGCGGCCGGGCTGGCTGATGTGCGCGGGGCCGGGGCTGTGCTGCGCACCGCTGCGTCTGCGGCTGCGCCGGCAGGCTGCGCACGTGTGCGGCCGCTGCTGCTGGCACCACGGCCGCGCGGCGTCTTGGCGGCCACCTTGGCCGCCGCCTTGCCACGCGGCATGCCCACGGCCTGCGCGTCAAAGCCCAGCGCGCTGGCATGGGCCAGCATCGGTCCATAGCCCTTGTCGTTGGAGAGCACCACAAAGTGCGCCTCCGGGTGGCGCGAAGCGATGTAGCCCATGTAGAACGAGAGATGAAAATCCAGCGCGTTCTTGCCGGTGTGGGTGATGGGCACCAGGGTCAGGTGGTCGCCAAAGCCGGCAAAGTTCAGGCGCTCGGCCTTTTGGTGCTGGCCGTGGAACAGCCACACATGCGTGGCGGCCGGGATCAGCGCCCGCAGTTGGGCCTCGGTGGGTTGGACGTTCTCATAGTCCACCAGCACATGGGTTTCGGGTGGCGCTTCGCGCCCAGGGCCAGCCACTTGGCCGGGACGCAGCGGCGGGTACATGCGGGCGTTCTTTTGCAGCTTGCGGCCCACAGCACGCTTCAGGTCGACCTGGGTGTGGTCGGCCAGTTGCAGCAAATACAGCAGGACATCAGCCACCTCGTCGCTGACTTTGTCGTGCATCACCGCATCGTCGCTGAGCAGAGCGCTTTGCTCCGGCGTCAGCCACTGAAACAGTTCTACCAATTCCGCCGCTTCCACCACCAAGGCCATGGCCAAGTTCTTGGGTGTGTGAAAAGGCTGCCAGTCGCGTTCGGCGGCGAACTGGCGCAAGGTGTTTTGAAGGGCTAACAGGTCCATTCAGCAGCACAGCGGCGGGCGCCACTGTGTCGTATTCAAACAAAGGGTGCAGTGTGCCTCAACGCAAAATGCCGGGGTAATTAGATAGCCCCCTCTCACCATGACTCGCTCTTTCACCGGCCGCAGCAGGCGTGCTCTTTCCGTCACCGCGCTGGCCTTGGCGGGACTGGCGGCACCGCTGCACGCTGCCGACCGCGCTGCGGCGGATGCAGCCGTGTTGCTCAAGGCCATTCAGGACCACGCGGCCACAGACAAAGAGTTTGCGCTGGAGAACGCCTTGCGTGCCTTTGAGGCGCCAGGCGTGGTGCAAATCGATACGAAACGCAAGGGTGAGTCGGATGACCAGCAGTGCGTCTGGCCCGCGCGCAAGCCTGCCGCCGTGACGGACGATGAGTGGCAAGCGCTGCGCCGGTCGGTGGAGCCACAGCCCGGCGAGATGGGATGCAGCACCTATTTGCTGATGGACATGGACGAGGACGGCCGCCGCGACCTGTTGCAGCGAACTTATGTGGGGGGCACCGGCCTGTTCACCGAGTACAGCGCACTCAAGCGGGTAGGCCGGGGCTTCGTGAGGCCTTCGAAGGGCGACACGCAGAGCGCCAAGGGCGGTATCGTCCTGGACCCAGAGCTGTTCTCCACCAATGACCGCGGTGCTCACCAATGGTATGACTTGGTCAAGCTGCAGGGCCGCTTCTACGTGGCCTATGTGGAGGGCAGCTTCGGGCAGGACCATGTCGCGCTGCTGCGCCCCACCGAGCTGCCCGCGGGCGTTGCTGCCATCACGGTGGACTACCGCTATCAGTTCTCGGTGCCGCGCCGCCAGACCTTTGGGCCCGAAGGGCAAGCGCGCAAGGTGGAGCTGCGCCCGGCCTTGCAAAGCACTTTGGAGGCAGCCTTGGCGCGCTATGCCAGTGGGCGGCCTGCGCCAGCCCTGGCCCAAGCCTGCCCCGCGCCAGCGGGGGCCAGTGAAGACGAGGCGGCCCGCTATGCCGGCTTTGGGCCGGTGCACTACAGCATGGAGACAGCCGCGGACTTCCCCTTCCACTGGCAAGGCCACTGCCACCTTGCTCAACTCAACACCTGGTTCGGTCGCTACGACCGCAGCTCTGGCTTGTTCAATCAGCTGAAGGTGCGGCGTGCAGACCGCGATGAGGAAGGGCTGGAGTATGAGGTGTTGGCCCGGCGGCGATTTCTCAAGGCGAGCGTCGTGCCCTGAGCGCCAGACGCAGCCGCTGCGCCTGGCTCAGGGAAGGCGCGCTTGAAGCAAAACCGGTGGGAGCGTATGGTGTGGGCACCATCGGTTCGAGGCATTGGCAGCCGTGCTGTCGATGCCTCCATTCAAGAGGAGACCCCCATGGCCCATGTGCTGAATTGGTTTGAGATCCCGGTCACGGACTTTCCGCGCGCCCAACGCTTTTATGAGGCGGTGCTGGGCTTCAAGATTGAGCCCTTTGTCATGGGCCCGATGACCATGGGCATGCTGGGCACAGACCACGAGTCGGTGGGCGGCGCCATCGTGCAGGGCGAGGGCGGCCAGCCCGCGCAAACAGGCACGCTGGTGTACCTCAACGGTGGCGACGATCTGGCCCCCATGCTGGCGCGGGCGGTGGCGGCCGGCGGCACCGTGGTGGTGCCCAAGACCGAGATTGGCAACAACTTCGGCTACTTTGCCCACTTCATTGACACGGAGGGCAATAAGGTGGGCTTGCACTCCATGGCCTAGCGCCTGGTGAGGGGCGCGCAAGCGCGCCCCGCAGGCGCCGGCTCAGCGCAGGTTGCCTTGGCCGAAGGCTTGGTAGACACCTTCCTTGGCAAAGGCCTCAAAGAAGCCGGCCGAGGCGGGGTTCTTGTAGTTGCCCAACATGCTGGTGATCATGGGGGTCACGGCCATCACTTCAATGCCTGCTTTGTGCAGCAGGTCGCGTGAGTTTTGAGCCGCCATCTTGGTGCACGCCGCCGAGATGTCCAGCAAGGCCACCACGTTGAAGCCCTCTTGCTTGGCCGACAGTGCGGGGGGCACCAAGCAGACGTCGGTGGTCAGGCCACCCATCAGCAGGTTCTTCTTGCCTGTGGCGCGCACGGCCTTCACGAACTGTGGGTCGTCCCAGGCATTGATCACTCCCGTGCGTTGAATGCGGGCCGCGTACTCTGCCGGCAGGATCTCTTTGAACTCTGGCAACAAAGGGCCTTGGGCCTCACCTTCCAGGCTGGTGGTCAGCACGACTGGCATGCCTGCACTCTTGGCAAAGCGCGCCATCACACGCACCCACATTTTGAGCTGCTTGCGTTCGTCATCGTTGGCGAGTTCACCGGCCCAGCCGATGGTGCCGACTTGGTGGTCGACCAGCACCAAGGCGGTGTTGTCGACATTGAATTGCGTGTGTTGGAAGGGGGTCATTGGGTGTTCCTTGCGAAGGGGTTTGTGGGTGGTTGGTGCAGCTAAGGCTGCACCCGTGCTCAGTGCTGTAGCGGTGGCGACAGTGGCTGCGCTAGCGCTCAAAAACTGGCGACGAGGTGTAGATGACATGGTTTCTCCAAGAGGTTGACATCGAGTGCTGGAATGCTAGAGAGCTTCACCATTGAGATAAATAGATCGAATGGAACGTGTTATTCCATAGGCGGGATAATCTCGCCATGACACGTCAACTGTTGAGCGACATTGGTTTGTTTGTGGAAGTGGTGCAGGCCCAAAGCTTTACCAAGGCTGCCGAGCGTTTGGCGCTGCCTGCCTCTACCCTGTCACGTCGCATTGCCGCGCTAGAGGCCTATCTGGGCGTCAAGCTGTTGACGCGCACCACGCGCCGCGTGGCTACGACTGATGAAGGGTTGGCTTACTTTCAGCGTTGTGCCCATTTGGTCGAAGAAGCGCGCCTAGCCCATGAGCAGATCTCTGAGGCGGTTCATGTGGTCTCCGGGGTGGTGCGGGTCGCTTGCACGCCCGACTTTGCCAACCTCTATCTGGCGCCACTGCTGGCTCGCTTCACACAGCACTACCCGATGGTCAAGGTCGAGATGCTGCTCAGCTCGCGAGTGGAAGACTTGCTGTCCAACAACCTGGACCTGGCCATCCGCATGGGGCCCGTGCGGGACTCTGACCTCATTGCGCGGCCTCTGGGCAGTTTGGCCCAAGGCTTGTATGCCAGCCCCGACTTCTTGCGGAGGCTGAGTCGGCCCTTGCGGTCGCCGCAGGACTTGGCTGCGGTTGAGTGCATCCGGCTGCGCCCCGGTGAGCCGGGGTCGGTGTGGTCCGTGCGGCGCAGCGATGATTCGCTGGCCCCCAGAGAGCGGATCACCGTGCAAGGCCGTTTGGTGGCCGGTGGGCCACATCTGGCATGCCAACTGGCCTTGGCGGGCTGCGGGGTGGGCTTGTTGGATGAGCATTTGGCCGCCGTCTATGTCGGCACGGGGCAGTTGCAGCCCGTCTTGAAGGGCTGGCAGCCCAGTCCGGTGCCGGTTCACGCTTTGACCACCACACGCCTGCTGCCCGCCCGGGTCCGACGCTTTGTGGAGCAACTCGCCGACGTCCTGACAGCGTCTGACCGTTCGGGCAGGCATGGCGCGTGAGACGGCGTCTGGCCTGGTCCTGAGTTTGCCTGCCTCACCGCTGTCCGCCATCGACGTCAATGACCGCGCCGGTCGTAAAGCCGTTCTCCAACAGAAACCGCACGGCATGGGCCACGTCTTGAGGCGCGCCAGCACGTCCGACAGGCAGTGACTGCCCCACCTTGTCGAAGTGGGCCTGCTGCGCTGCCGCCCCCAGGCGTGCATTCCAGAGCGGGGTGTTAATCATCCCAGGCGTCACCACGTTGACGCGGCGCGGTGCTAGTTCCAAAGCCAAGGTGCGCCCCAGGGCCTCAATGGCGGCATCGACGGCGGCCAAGGTGGACACTCCAGCCATGGGCTTGCGACTGATCCAGCCTGAGAACAGCACCACGGACCCCCGCGCCGCTAACTGCGCGGCGGCGTACTTGGCGCAGTGGTATTGGCCCCAGTACTTGCTCTCGAACAAAGCCCGAGCCTGAGAGACTGGCAAGTCCACGACGTTGCCGCGCACCGTCCCGGCAGCGGCGGTGACCAGGTGATCCAGCGGGCCTAACTGGCCGAAGAAGTCCGCCACGGCCTGCTCGTCGCTGACGTCGACACTGGCCACCTGCACCGGCCCTTGGACTTGCGCTGCGGCCTGCGACAGCTTGTCGGCGTCTCGGCCCACCAGGGTCAAGCGGGCACCCCGCTGGGCCAAGTCCTGGGCCAGGCACAGCCCAATGCCACTGGAGCCGCCAGTGATCACGACGTGTTGATGCTTAAAGTTTTGTTCAATCGACATGGCTTTCTCCAGTGGGTCAGACGACGGGGACTTTTCAATGGCGGCCGGCGCCGTCAAGGCGCTTTCTTCGGAGCCTCTGGAAACACGATGTCCCGGCTGCCGTCGAACTGGATGATGTTGATGCAGGCCTGCGGGCCGACGCAGCGGTCGGCATGCAGCTCATTGGCGCGGATGCGCACAAAAGCATCTTGTCCGGTCACCACCGTGTGGCCGTGTCCGTCGATATGGGCCCACTGGCCTTGGATGGCGAAGCCCCAATAGTCTTTGGTGTGGAGGTGCGGCGGGATGGCGACGCCGGGCTGCAGACGGAAAGCCCACACCGCGTTGCCCTTGGCTTCATCGCCCCACAGCACTGCCATCTCGGCACCTTTCAGGCCCGCGGGTTGCCAGGCCACTTGATCCAGCTTGAAGACATGGCCGTCTTGGGCCTGTGCCAAGGTGGCGACAGCCGTCAAGGCGAGTGCAGCGGTGATTCGTTTCAACATGGAATGACTCCTTTAGTCAGGTGAGGAAAAAGATAAATCTCAGAATAGGTATCTATCGATAGATAGATGTTGGGCGCAAAAAAAGGGGAGGTATGGTGGAGCACCTTCCGTGCCTCACTCGACGCCCAACAAGAGCTTCAAAGACTCGGCCGCATGGGCCACGCGCTGGGGCTCGCCCTGGCTGCGGGCCAGCAGCAAAGCGCCCTCCAGCATGGCCATGGCCGTCTTGCCCAAGCGCAGCGCGGCAGCAGGCTTGAGCTGCGGTTGAAGCAGGCGGGCTTGCGCCGCCAGCCAAGCTTCAACTTCGTTGAAAAAGCGCCGTACCTCGCTCTGCAGGCCGTCGCCCAAGGTCTCGAAGTCGCTGGCCAACATGCCAGCCACGCACCATTGGTCGCCGTGGGCGGCGGCTTCTGAAAACAAGCGCGTGAACCGGTCCAGGCGCTGGGCGACAGGCAGGCCCTCCAGAGAGGACAGCAAGCCCATCACTTCCGCGCGGTACTCCGCCACCAAAGCCAAGCCAATATCCTCTTTGGTGGGGAAGTGGTAATGAACGGAGGAAGACTTGACACCGACCAAGGCTGCCAAGTCTCGGTGGCTGAAGGCATTGAAGCCACGCGTGCGCAGCAAGGCCCGGGAATGGGCCAGCACTTCGGCGCGGCGATCAACAGCGGGTGAGGACATAGGCTTCGCAGTCTATCTATCACCAGATAGATGCGCAAGCCCTAGCGCAAAAGCCATACGAAAGCCAGGGCTTCAGACCCGAACTTGGGCGACTAGGGATGCTGAGCGGGGTTGGCTGGCTTGGCGCGGCAGTAAGCCGGCGCATCCTTCTCTTGGGCCAGATAGGCACAACCGCGCGCTATCTCTTCCTGGATCAAGGCGCAAGGGTTGTTGGCATGGCAGGGCGGGTTGGTAGCCGGGGAGACAAAGATGCAGCGCTGCACCAATTTCTGCGCGGCCTTGTGGCCGATCTCCGCCTTGCAGGACTGCTCTGCCGCGAACGCCGCCACGTGGCCCCCGAACGCCAAGCCTACGAGCACACCCACTCGGACCCAAGCTCGCGTGACCGTGCCCATCTCAGCACCGCCCTGAGCGGCGGCTGCGCGGGTTGAGCTTGTCCAGCTCCGTGATCTGCTGCTTGAGCAAGAGCAGCAAAGAGCGCGCATGTTCCACGGGGATGCGCACCACGCTGGTGGGGGTGCCTTCGTCGCGCAACGGGCGCGGCTGTACCAGCGCGTCGACGGCGACTTCAATCATGCCGTGGTCATGCCGCATGGCCTTGAGGCGTTGCACCTCGACGTCATAGGTTTTCAAGGAGTTCTCCGGGTGGGGCTGGGGCTCAGATTATCCCGGAGCAATCCGCTCATCAGCTCGCGCACCAGGCTTAAGCCCGGTGCTTCGGTGCGGCGGGCCAAGGTCACCAAGCCCAGACGGGCGTTCGCGGCCAGCTCCGGTGTCAGGCGCAGCTCGACCAAATCGGGCGCTGCCGCACGGATGGCCAGCAGGACGGTGTCGCTGTGGCGGGCCAGCTCCACCAAGCTGGGCAGCTCGTCGCAGCGCAGCGTGACGCTGTGGCTGGGGTGGGCTTGCGGGCCATAGCGCTCCACCAGCACGCGGCACACCTCATCCGACAGCGGGGTGGAGGCGAGCCCAAAAGCGCAGACCTCTTCAAAGCTCAGCGTGCGGCGTCGCTTGGCCAAGGGGTGGCCGCGCCGCACCATGAAGGCTCCGCGCAGCTCGTGCAGATGCTGCAAGTGCAGATCAGGCGCGGGGCGCAGCGAGCGGGCGTCCACCACCAGGGCATCCAGTTGCCGCGCGCGCAGGGCTTGCACCAACAGCTCGGTGCCGGCGCGCGCCACCTCCAGCTGCAAGCCCGGCCCATGCTGGGCCACGGCCTGCAGCAGCGGGTTCATCAGCAGTGCGCCCGGCCCTGAGCCCATGCCCACCCGCAGCCGCCCGGACAAGCCGCCTGCGGCCCGTTGACCAGCGCGGCGCAACTCATCGGCCGCTTGCACCAGCTCGCGGGCGCGGGCCAGGGTCTCGTGGCCAAACGGGGTCAGCTCGCTGACCCGCCCCAGGCGGTCGAACAGGGCCTGCCCCAGCTCCGCCTCCAGGCTGCGGATGCTGCGGCTCAGCGCCGGCTGGGTGAGGAACAGCAACTCGGCCGACTTGCTGAAGGACCCGGTCTCGGCCAGGGAGATCAGGTGACGCAACTGCACCAAGGTCATCGCACAGTCCTTCCAAAATGCATGATGTCAAACTCATAGTAAACGAGATCAATATGCATTGGACGCGAACCTGAGCCGCTTCTACATTGGCGCTGCTAACCCCCAAGCCCGAGCGCGCCAGCGCCTTAAGGAGTGCCCATGTCCAAGCTCACTGTCTCCCTCGCGATGGCCGCCCTGGTGGGTGCGCTCTTCAGCACCCCCACCCAGGCCCAGACCTATCCGGCCAAGCCCGTCAACCTGATGGTGCCCTACCCTGCGGGCGGGCCGTCGGACGCCATTGCCCGCATCTTCAACAACGCCCTGGGCAAAGAGTTGGGCCAGCAAGTGCTGGTGGAAAACCTGGGCGGGGTCAGCGGAGCGCTGGCGGCCCAAAAGGTGCTGGCCGCACCTGCTGATGGCTACTATGTGTTCCAAGGCTCGCCCAATGAAGTGATCCTGGCGCCGCTGGCCAATGCGGCCGTCAAGCTCAAGACCGAAGACTTCCGCCTGGTGCACCCGGTGGCCGACGCGGTGATGGTGTTTGTGACCCGCAAAGACCTGCCCGCCAACAGTGTGGATGAGTTGATCGCGCTGGCGCGCAAGTCGGCCGACAAGCCGCTGACCTACGGCAGCGTGGGCATTGGCTCGCTCTACCACCTGATCCTGGAGCAGGCCCAGGCCAGCACCGGCGTCAAACTGGCCCACGTGCCCTACAAAGGCAATGCCCCCTTGTTGCAAGACCTGGCGGGCGGCCAGGTGGACTTTGCCGTGCTGGTCTACAGCGCGTCCATGGGCGCGCTGGCCGAGCAGGGGCGGCTCAAGGTGATTGGCCAACTCGGCGCCCAGCGCTCCGAGCTGCTCAAGCAAGTGCCCACTGCCAGCGAAGGCCAAGCGCTGAAGAACTTTGCCTACAAGATCTGGACCGGCTTCATGGTGCCCAAGAACACCCCAGAAGATGTGGTGCAACGCCTGCATGCCGCCATCGGCAAAACCCTGCAAGACCCCACGGTGCGCAGCCAGTTGGCAGCCCAAACACAACTGCCCTCGGCGGCCATGAGCCTGGCCGAGTCCACCAAGTTTTTTGAGGCCGAGACCGTGCGTTATCGCGCCATCGCCAAGCAGATCAACCTTCAAGCCCAGTGAACGCGAGGCCCTGCGGTGAACTATCTGCGTGATGCCCTCTCGGCCCGGGTGGGGGCCTTCATCCAACTTCGGCGCGACATCCACCAGCACCCCGAACTGGCCTTTGAAGAACACCGCACGGCCGCGCTGGTGGCCGACAAGCTCAGCAGCTGGGGCTACACCGTGGAGTGCGGTGTGGGTGGCACGGGCGTGGTGGGCACCTTGGTGCGCGGGCAAGGGCCGCGGCGTCTGGGCCTGCGCGCGGACATGGACGCCCTGCCCATCCAAGAGGCCAGCGGTGTGGCGTGGGCCAGCCAGCACCCTGGCTTGATGCACGCCTGCGGCCATGACGGCCACACCGCCATGCTGTTGGCGGCCGCCCAGGCCTTGGCCACCGATGCCGACTTTGACGGCACGCTGCACCTGATCTTCCAGCCGGCCGAAGAAGGCGGCGGCGGCGCGCTGCGCATGATGGCCGACGGCTTGTTTGATCGTTATCCCTGCGACGCCATTTTTGCCATGCACAACATGCCCGGCGTTCCCCAGGGCCATATGGTGCTGCGCGAAGGCGCTGCGATGGCTTCGTCTGACTACGCCACCATCACCTTGACTGGCATCGGCGGCCATGGCGCCCTGCCCCAGCACACCGCGGACCCGCTGGTGGCTGCAGCCAGTTTGGTGATGGCGCTGCAAACCGTGGTCTCCCGAAATGTGGACCCGCTGCAAGCCGCGGTGGTGACGGTGGGCGCACTGAACGCAGGCAAAGCCAACAACGTCATCCCCGCCACGGCCACCCTGGAGCTGAGCGTGCGCGCCCTGGACCGCGATGTGCGCGCCTTGCTGGAGCGCCGCATCAAAGCCCTGGCCGCATCACAAGCCCACAGCTTTGGTGTGCACGCCGAAGTGGCCTGGCGCAGTGGATACGCGGTCTTGGTCAACGACGCCGCGCAAACCGCCTTTGCGCGTGAAGTGGCGTTGGAGTTGTTGGGGCCTGACAAGGTCACCCTCCAAGGCCCCCCGCTGACCGGCAGCGAAGACTTTGCCTTCATGTTGGAGCAGGTACCCGGCAGCTATGTGCTGATTGGCAACGGCGACGCCCGAGACCAGCGTTTGGGTGGCGGCGGCTGCATGGTCCACCACCCCGGCTACGACTTCAACGACGACAACATTGCCGTGGGCCGCGCTTTTTGGGTCAGGCTGGCGCAGCGCTTCTTGGCAGGCTAAAACGGCAACCCCACATAGTTCTCCGCCAGCGTGCCCAACGCCCGCTCGGACGAGAACAGATAGGCCAGTTCGGTGGCTTGCAGCTTTTGGTCGTAGCCGCCGTTGTCGGGGAAGGTGTGCAGCATGGTGGTCATCCACCACGAGAAGCGCTGGGCCTTCCAGACGCGGGCCAGGGCTTTGTCGGAGTAGCGGTCCAGGCCGCTGTCGTCCCCTTGCTGGTAGTGCGCCACCAGGGCGTGATAGAGGTAATAGATGTCCGAGGCCGCGCTGTTCAGGCCGCGCGCACCCGTGGGTGGCACGATGTGGGCGGCGTCGCCGGCCAGGAACAGATTGCCGTAACGCATGGGTTCAGCGACGAAGGAGCGCAGCGGGGCAATGGACTTTTCAATCGACGGGCCGGTGATCAAGCGCTCGGCCACCTCCGTGGGCAGGCGGCGTTTGAGCTCCGCCCAGAAGGCCTCGTCGGACCAGTCCTCGACCTTGTCGCTCAAGGGCACTTGCAGGTAGTAGCGGCTCAAGACCTGAGAGCGCAGCGAGCACAGCGCAAAGCCGCGCTCGTGCTTGGCATAGATCAGCTCGGGTGACACCGGCTTGGTGCGCGAGAGCACGCCCAGCCAGCCGAAGGGATAGACCTTCTCATACTCTCGCAGCACCCCCTTGGGAATGGACTTGCGGCTGACGCCATGAAAGCCGTCGGCGCCAATCACGTAGTCGCAATCGATGCGGATGATGTCGTCACCTTGGCGGTAGGTCACATAGGGTTGTGCGCTTGTCAGGTCGTGCGGCTGTACGTCTTCGGCGTTGTGGATGACCACGCCCTTCATGCGGTCGCGCGCTTCGTACAGATCCCGCGTCAACTCGGTTTGGCCATAGACCACCACCGAGCTGCCGCCGCTGTGTTGGTGCAGGTCCAACCGGTCCATGCGGCCGTCATGGGCGATGAAAAATCCGTCGTGGATTTCGCCCTCGCGGTCCATGCGCTCGCCGCATTGGGCCTCGCGCATCAGCTTGGCAAAGCCATGCTCCAACACGCCAGCGCGGATGCGGCTGAGCACATACTCGCGGCTCTGGCGCTCCAGCACGATGGTGTCAATGCCCTTGAGGTGCAGCAGCTGAGAGAGCATCAAGCCTGAGGGGCCGCCGCCAATGATGCAAACGCTGGTCTTCATGGTGTCTCGCTCCGGTGGAGTGTTCGGTCTGGGGACGCTCGACGTGGCGCCCCTCTGAGCTGCGCATCGTAAGGAGCGGTGGGCCTGGCCGGAATGGCTGAATCCGGCTCAAACCGGTACGATTCGAACATGAGCCGCCTGACCGATGCGGTGCGCCACTACGGCCTGTATGGCGAGGTGGATGCCGCCCCCGACGTGATGCACTGCGAGACCATTGCCGAGCGCTCGGTGCTGCACGCCTGGGAGCTGGCGCCGCACCGCCACGCCCGCTTGCACCAAGTGCTCTTGCTCAGCCAAGGCGGTGGCATGGCCCGGCTGGACGATGCGGAGCAGGCGCTGGCCCCAGGCACGGTGGTCAACGTGCCGGTGGGCGTGGTGCACGCCTTCACCTTTGAGCCCGGCTCGGACGGCTGGGTGGTGACCTTGGCCGACACCACGGTGGACGAGCTGCTCAAGGGCGAGCCCGAGGTGCGCCGCGCCCTGGCTACCCCGTGGGCCGGCGTGGCCGACACGCCCTTGCGGCTCACTTTTGAACAACTGGCGGCGGAGTTCAGCAGCACCCACGCGGCGCGTGCCCTGGTGCTGCGGGGCCAGTGCGCCACGCTCTTGGGCCAAGCTTCACGGGCCGTGGCCGCAACAGCTGGCCACAGTACAAACCCGAGCGAATCGAACCTGCTGCAGCGCTTTGAGGCGCTGCTGGAAGCCCACTTCAAAGAACACTGGCGGGTCAACGACTATGCCCACGCCCTGGCCGTCAGCCCCACCCACCTCAGCCGCGTGGTGCGCGCCGCCACGGGTGCGCCAGCCTCCCACTTGATCGACGCGCGCATCGTGCGTGAGGCTCGCCGCCAACTGGCTTTTACCCACCTGCAGGTCGCGTCCATTGCCTACACCCTGGGCTATCAAGACCCTTCGCTGTTCAGCCGCGTCTTTGCCCGCGTCACTGGCCGCTCACCGCGCGAGTATCGGCGGCAGGTGGCGGGGCAGTGAAGGGCTTATGGGATCAAGCGCGCGTCATTCGGGCAATGTTGGCGCGCCGAGATCTGGCTCAGCGTGTCGGCCGCTGCAGAACGCAACAGCGCCTGATCCTCGGCGGAGACGCCGAAGTTCAAGTTGGGCAGCGCTCGCGGTGATCCACCCGTGATGCCTGCATACAGCATCAAGGCGCTCAAATAGGCTCCGGCCGTGTTGGCGTGGTTGCCATCAGCGTCATGCAAGCGCAGTTGCGGGTGGCGCTGCAATGCCAGGTCCCAGGCCTGGCCGATGGGCGGCACGCACGCGGGCTGCCTTTGGGCAATGCCCACATGGAGGGCGTAAATGCGCTGTGCTTCGTCCACGCCTAAACGGGGCCACTCCGGAAACATCACGGGCAATGCGGACTGGGCTCGGCTGGCTTGCACCAGGCGCTCGGCACCATCGGTGGGGTAGTCCACCAAGCCTGAGCTGCTGTACTTTTGCGCCTGTAGCACCACGGCAGTCCAGCGTTGGCTTTGCAACAGCGTCAAGCTGGGCGCATCGACGGCGCGTTCATCCAGGAACATCCATCCCGGCGCCACGACGATGGCCACCTTCTTGCCCGGTAAGCCGGCCTGCAGCAGCGCAGAGAGCTGCTCTGGCAGCGCGCCCAGGCTGGTGTGGCTGTTGCCCATCATCAAGACACTGACGTCCGCCGTGGCGGCATCACCCGTCGAGCCACTGGTGGCGCTTTGGCCGCCACCACAGGCCGCAAGCCCTGCAGCCAGGCCCAGCACCAGGCCTGCCAAACAGCGGCGAAGAGAACCAAGCAGCAGCATGGTGGAGTCCTTGTAGTCGAGGTGGCGAAGGACTTGGATAATGCATGAACTTTGGAATCTGTCCATGTGCAACCGCTATGTCTCCCCCGCCGCTGCCGAGATTGAACGCACCTGGCACCTGAAGTCCGGCGGTCAGCCTTGGGCGGGTGGAGAGGTCTATCCGCGCTCGCTGGGGCCGTTTGTGCGGCAGACCGCCGACGGCCAAGATGCCGAGCTGGTGGTCGGGCAATGGGGCCTGATCCCTTGGTTTGCCAAAACGGCCAAGCTGGCTTACTCCACCAATAACGCCCGGTTTGAGGAGCTGGCTCAGAAGGCCAGCTACAAACAGCCTTGGGCGCGCGGGCAGCGATGCATCATCCCGGCCTGGAGCTTTGACGAACCCTGCTGGGAGACGGGGCGCAATGTCTGGTGGCGCTTTGCGCGGGCCGATGGGCAGCCTTGGGGCTTGGCGGGCTTGTGGTCGCGTTGGACGGACCCGCAGAGCGGCGAGCTGATCGACAGCTACACCCTGCTCACCCTCAATGCCGATGCCCACCCCTTGATGAGCCGCATGCACAAGCCCGACCCCAAGCTGCCTGCGGACCAGCAAGACAAGCGCTCGGTGGTGGTGCTGGAGCCCGAGACCTGGGCGCCTTGGCTGCAAGCCACAGTGCCAGTGGCCAGCAGCCTGGTGGGCTTGGCGCCTGTGGAGGTGTTTGAAGCACGGCCGCTGGCCAGCGGGCCGAGCTTATTCGATTGAACTTCCGTCACGCGTGACACCGTTCGGGCAGAGCTTGTCGAAGCCCTGTCCTTCGCCAAGCTCAGGACGAACGGATTCACAAAAGTCTCGCAGTCCGGAGGGCTCAATGCGCGCCTGCTTGCCGCTTGAGCCAGCGCATCAGCGGGCCTACCACCGGCAGCTTTTCATAGAGCTCTTCGGCAGCGTCCCAGTAGTCGCGGTGTAGGCTGATGCGGCCATCAGTGCCAAAGCGCAGGTGGCTGGCACCGTGGATCAACCACAGCTTGCCGTCGCGGCCGAAGTGGAAGTCCCAGGTGAGCATGCATTGATCGCCCTCGGCCATCACGTCCAGCATCACGAAGCGCGGTGCTTGCAGCACCTCGAACATATGACCAAAGATGTGGCGGATGGCGGGGATGCCTTGCACCTCGTTGAACGGGTCTTTGAAGCGGGCTTGTTCCTCGTAGATGCGGTCCAGCGTGGCCAGGTCGCTGGGCTGCAGGTTTTCATAGAACTGCAGCACGCGCTCGACCCGAGGGTCGGCGTGCGGCCGGGTGCTCAGCACCGTGCGGGGGCTTGAGGAAGTGGGCATAGGTGCGATGGCTTCAGTGCCCGGTCGCGCGGCGGACCAGGCTTTCATAGAGGGCTTGGGGGACCATGCGCAGGGCCTTGAGCAGCAGGGTGAAGCGGCGCGGAAAGTGCACCTCAAAGTCGCCCCGAGCCCAGCCTTTGAGCATCTCGCTGGCGGCTTCTTCGGGGGTGATCAGGGCCGGCATGCGAAAGCCGTTTTGCGCGGTCAGCGGCGTGTCCACAAAGCCGGGGTTGATGACAGAAATGCCCAAACCCAAGGGGCTCAACTCCAGGTGTAGAGATTCGGCCATGTGGATCAAGGCGGCTTTGGTCGGACCGTAGGCCAAGGCATTGGGCAAGGCGCGGTAGCCCGCCACGCTGGCCACCAGGCTGAGGTGGCCGCCGCGGCCTTGGGCGGCCTGGGCTAGCAGCGTGGGGAGCACGGCGCCCAAGACATGCCAAGCCCCGCCCACGTTCACGGCTTCGTGGCGCAGGGCCACGTCCAGGTTCAACTGCCGCGCCGACATGGGGGTGTAGGTGCCGGCGCAAAACAGCACCAGGTCCAGCCCGCCATGGTCGTGCACCACGCGCTCAGCCGCGGCTTGGGTCGCGGCGCGGTCGGTCACATCCAACACCAAGCCGTGGCTGCCCGGGTGGGCGGCTTCAAAGGCTTGCAGCGCGGCCGCTTGGCGGGCCGAAACGATCACCGTGGCCCCTTGCGCATGCAGGCTGCTGGCCACCGCCCGGCCAATGCCGGTGGAGGCGCCCACCAGCCAGACCACGCGGCCTCGCCAATCGGACATTTTGGGGTTCATGGGCATGATGCGCGCCAGGTGAAGATCGGTGATGGGCAGCGGGTGCTGATCAGGGCTTGGTGAAGCTGAGGGTGACTTCCCCCAGCGTGATGCCGAACTTGCTCATGCGGGCTCGGTTGAGCATGACTTTCTGGTCCACGAGGAACATCCAGTCATCAAATTGAACCTCCCAGACCTTGCCGTCCACCGGCAGGGCCAGGGTGTAGCGCCAGTTCAGCGCATTGCCGGCGGCTTGGCCTTGGGCCACGCCCACCACATCGTCGGCGCGGCCTTCCCAGCGGCCCCCGCCCAGGTCGGTCAGGCGCCAAACGCGGCGTTGGGTTTGGCCATCGCTGTAGACGAAGTCTTCTTCCAGCACGCCTTGCGGGCCATTCCAGGTGCCTTTGAGCGCCACGGTGAAGCGCTTGACGACTTGGCCCGAGCGGTCGGTGAAGATGCCGTGGGCCGTGAGCGGGCCATCGAAGTAGCGCCGCAGGTCCAGGGTGGGGGTTTGGCTGGCGTAGTCTGCCGGTGTGGGTGAGGCGCAGCCGGCCAGCAGCAGCGGCAGGCTCAGCAGCCCCAGGCTGAGGCGGCGGCGGCGGGTGGAGGAGGAGAGCGATGGTGTCGTCATGATCGTCATTCCTTGCGGATCCAAAGCAGGTAGAGCAGGCCCGCAGCGCAGGCCTTGAGCAGGCAGGGCAACAGCCCATACATCAAGGCCAGCGCGGTGGCGCCCTGGGCGCTGACCACACCGGGTTGATAGCCCCACCACTGCAGCAGCGGCAAGGCCAGGCCGGCGGCCAGCGCAAGGTTGAGCTTGGTGACCAGGTTCCACCAGCCAAAGCGCAAGCCGGCGTCTTCGGCCTCGGTGGTGGCGTCGCCCTTCAGGCGGGCCAGCAGCGCGGGGGCGGCGGTGATGTCGGCTCCCAGGGCCAGGCCGCTGGCCACGCAGATCGCCCCAAACCAGGCCACATCGCCGGGGCCCAAGACCGAGGCGCCGATGAAGGCGACGATGGCCAAGCCCATGCCCAGCAGCCAGCCCTGGGCCAAGCCCATGCGGCTGACCAGCTTGACCCACACGGGCAAGGACAGCGCCGCCGCACAGAAGTACAGCGCCAGGCTCATGGCTTGAGCCTCGGGCGCTTGCAGCCTGTCCCGCAAATAGAACAGCAGCAAGGTGGCAGGAATCGCGCTGGCCACGCCATTGACCAGATAGATGCCCAGCAGGCGCCGAAAGCGCCCATCACGCCAGGGCGCCCACAGCGCGCGTGCTTGCTTCAGCAGGGGCACGGTTTGCGGGCGCGGCGCCCACCACAGGCCAGCCAGGGCCAACAGCAGCAGCACCGCCACCACCGGCCCCAAAGCGCTCACGCCCCACACGCTGGGCAAGACGCTGGCCACCACGACACCCACCAGTGCGGCACCTTCGCGCCACGCCACCACCCGCGCCTGCGCCGGCTCAGAGGCCCCGAGGCCCGTGCCCCAGGCCTGGTGCAGCACGGTCAAAAAGCTATAGGCCAGATAAGCCACCAAGAGCAAGCCCGCGGCCCAGGCCAGCAGGCCGGTCGCATCGCCCTGGGCGCTGGCGGCCAGCAGCGCTGCGGGCGGGCTGAACAAGCCCCACAGACTGAAGGCCAGCAGGGCCGCAGCCAGCAGCAACACCAGGCTCAAGCGCAGCGGCTGCGCTTGGCGCAGCAGCTGGTCAGCCCAACGGCCCAGCCAGGGGTCGGAGATGGCGTCGGTGGCGCGCACGGCCAGCAGCAGCGCGCCCACGGTGGCCAAGGGCACACCCAACTCGCGCGCATAGTGCTCGGGCAGGTGGACGGTCAGAGGCAGGGCCACAAAGGCCAAGGGCAGGCCCAGTGCGCCGTAGGCCAAGCCCTGCACGCCGTGCAATGGGCGTGCCGCGTCAGCGGTTTGGAGGCCGCCTTTCAGCGCGGCCGCACTGGGGTTGCTCATGGCGCACCCAGCAGTTGCTCGCGCATCTGGGGCTCGGAGCTGTGCGGAGCCAGCCAGATGCCGAAAAAAGCCTGGGCGAAACGGGCATCGCGCACCTCACCCAACGGCCGCCCGTTGTGCAAAAACGCAGCCGCTTGGCCCGGTTGAAAAACACCAGTGATGCGGTCGCCCCCTTTGACATTGGGGAAGAGGCGCTTCATCTCGGCCAGCCAGCGTGCCGACGTGGCCTCGTCGATGGGGCCGCCACGCTGCATCTCCGTCAGCGAGCGCTCGGCGATCTTCAAGCCGTCCAGGTTGCGGGCGTAGGCGATCTCCAAGGCCAGCGGCTGCTGGGCCCAGGCGCCGCCGCGCAAGGGCTCTTGCAACCACAGCCGGATGTCATAAATGTGCAGGCCAATAAAGCGCAGCCGCGCCTGCCCTTGCAGGTGCGGTGTGGGCCAGAGCTGGCGCACCTCGGCGGGGGCCGCAGGTGCCTTGTCCTGTGCCCGCGCGCTGAGGGGCGACAGCAGCAGGCCCCCCAGCATCACACTCAACATCAGGCCCAGCATCAGGCCGGCGCTGACCCATCGGCGATGGCGCAGGGCGGAGGACATCAGGCGGCCTCGCGGCTCAAGGTGAACTGCATCACGCTGGTGGAGCCGGCATCAAAGGCGGCTTCGCAATAGGCCAGATAGAACTCCCACAGGCGCTGGAAGCGGGCGTCGTAGCCCATTTGCAGCAGCGGTGCTTCTTGGGCCAAAAAGTCATGCCGCCAGCGGCGCAGGGTCTCGGCATAGTCGGGGCCGAAGGACAGCTCGTTGACCACCTTCAGGCCGGCCTTTTGGGCCGCTTCACGGAAGGCCTTGGGGCAAGGCAGCAGGCCGCCGGGGAAGATGTATTGCTGGATGAAGTCGGTGCCGCGCACATAGCGCTCGAACAGGTCGTCGCGGATGGTGATGGTCTGGATGCAGGCCTTGCCGCCGACCTTGAGCTTGCTGCGCACGGTCTCGAAGAACTGCGGCCAGTACTCGCGACCCACGGCTTCAAACATCTCGATGGAGACCACCGCGTCGAAGTCTTTTTCAGTGATGTCGCGGTAGTCTTGCAGGCGCAAATCGGCGCGCTCGCCGTGGCCGGTGGCGGCCAAGCGGGCTTGGGCAAAGGCCAGTTGTTCGGTGGACAGCGTCACGCCCGTCAACTTGACACCCGCGCTTTGGGTGGCCAGCTCGGCCACGGCACCCCAGCCGCAGCCGATCTCCAGCACCTGCTGGCCAGGCTGCAGGCGGCATTCGTCCAAGGCGCGTTGCATCTTGGCGCGTTGGGCGTCGGCCAGTGGCCGGGTGTGGTCGCCCTGGAACCAGGCTGACGAGTAGTTCATGGTCTCGTCCAGCCACAGGCGATAAAACGGGTTGCCCAGGTCGTAATGGGCGTGGATGTTGCGGCGGCTGCCGGCCTTGGAGTTGCGGCGCAGCAGGTGGCGCACCCGATGCAAGAGCGAGCCCCACCAACTGCCGTAGAGCGCCTCTTCCAGGGCCTCGCGGTTGGCCAAGAACAGGCGCAGCAGGGCGGCCAGGTCGGGCGTGCTCCATTGGCCTTCGATATAGGCCTCGCCAAAGCCCACATCGCCGGACTTCATCACGGCGCTGCACACGCTCCAGTCGGCCAGGCGCAGGGCGGCGCGGGGCTGGTCTTCGGCGCCGCTGCCAAAGTGCCATTGCTCGCCGTCCGGGCCTTGCAGGTCCAGCGTGCCGATGGAGAGGCGCTGCAGCAGGCGCAAGACCTGCTTGGCAGCGGGCGGAATGCGGGTGGGCACGGCGCCACCGGAAAGGGCGCTGGAGTGGGTGGCAGTGTTCATGGCGATGTCACTGAAGGGTGTGTGGGGGAGAGGCCCGCAGGCTGCATGTGCGTGACGGCAACCGTGGGCGGTGCGGGCTTGGTGAAGAAGGGCACGCGCTTGAGCCACAGGCGCAAGGCTTGCCAATGGATGCGGGCGGTGATGCCCAGGCTGAGCATGGGCATGGCCCAGACGGCTTGGCGCAGGGCGGCCGCCGTCAGGGGCTGAAGCTGGCCACTCATGCTGGTGACCACCAGCGGGCCTTGGGCGTCGTCGTGGGTGATGCGAACCACGCAGCGGGCCTCGGGCCGGTGGCTTGGGCGCACATCCGTGCGCATGAAGGCAAAGCGATAGCCGCCCTCGACCTGGCAAAACGGCGAGACATGAAAGACCTTGCGGGCCGTCATCTCTCGGCCAAAGCCCAGGTTGTCGCCATGCAGCAGATAGCTGTGACGCTCACCAAAGGTGTTATGCACCTCGGCGACGATGGCACGCAGATCACCGCCGGCAGCGTGGCAGTACCAAAAGCTCACCGGCTTGAAGGCATAGCCCAGCACGCGCGGAAAGCACTGCAGCCAGACTTCGCCGTCAGCATCGTGAACCCCTTCGCGCGCCAACAATTGCTCCAACCACGCCAGGCTGTCGGGGCCGCCGTCGCCATGGTCGGCATCATGAAAGCTGACCCAGGCGGCCCGGTTGCGCGCCAGTGCGGTGAGCGCTGAACCCTGCGCACGCCAGGCGCGCATGGGCAGCATCAGAAAGAAGGTGGGGTAACGAAAGGCATGCCGCACCGGCCGCAGGCGGGTGTGCAACACCTCGCCCCAGCCCAACAGGGCTTTCACCGGCTTGGCGCTCATCGTGCTCATGCGCTGGCCCTGGGGGCGGCTTGCTCAGACCATTGCTTGAGCAAGCCCTCGGCCACCAACTGGGCTGCACGCAAACCGTCTTCATGGAAGCCGTAGCGCGTCCAAGCGCCGCTGAACCAGACATGGGACTGGCCTTGCAGGCGGGGCACTTGGGCCTGGGCGGCAATGGCAGCCAGGTCGAACACGGGATGGGCCACGTCGAACTCGGCCAGCACGGTCTCGCGGGCGGGCTCGCGCACCGGGTTCAAGCTGACCACCACGGGCTGCTGCCAGGGCAGGGGCTGTAGCTTGTTGATCAGGTAGTGCAGGCAGACTTGGCGGCCTTCTTGGTCCGGCGTCTGGCCGCGCTCGTAGTTCCAGGCGGCCCAGGCGAGCTGGCGCTGTGGCAGCAGTCGGGTGTCGGTGTGCAGCACGGCGCGGTTGGGCTGGGTCCGCAAGGCTCCGAGCACCTCGCGCTCGCGGGCGGTGGCGTCGGTCAACAAGGCCAGGGCTTGGGGCGCATGGCAGGCCAGCACCACGTCGTCAAACACCTCGGTGCCGCGTGCACTGCTCACCGCCACGCCGGCTTGGCCTTGGCCTGGCGGCAAGCGGCGCACGGCATGCACGGGGCAGTTCAAGCGGGCATCGGGCACGGCCGCAATGATGCGGCGCACATACTCCCGCGAGCCCCCGGCCACGGTGAACCACTGCGGCCGGTTCTGCACCTGCAGCAGGCCGTGGTTGTGGCAGAAGCGGATCAAGGTCCCCACCGGGAAGCGCAGCATTTGCTCCGTTGGGCAGGACCAGATGCAGGCAATCATGGGCAGCAGATAGCCCTGCTGAAAGGCTTGGCCAAAGCGGTGGCGCTGCAAAAAGGCCTCGATGGGCTCGGCCATGGCTTCATCCTGGCCCGCCTCGGCCAGGGCCGTGGTGAGCTTGTTGAAGCGCAGGATGTCGCGCAGCATGTGCCAAAAACGCGGCTTGAACAAATTGCTGCGTTGCGCAAACACGCTGTTCAAGTTTGAGCCACTCCACTCCAGGCCACCGGCCGGCGCCTGCACCGAGAAGGACATGTCCGACGCAGCCGTCGGCACGCCCAGGTCGGCGAAGAGTTGGATCAGGCGGGGGTAGGTGCGCTCGTTGAACACCAAGAAGCCGACATCGACCCCATGCGTCACCGGCCCTTGGGGGCCAGGCAGGGTCACGTCTACCGTGTGGGCGTGACCGCCAAAGTGAGTGCCTGCTTCAAACAGCACGACCTCGGTGTTGGGGGCTCGCTGACGCAGGGCCCAGGCCACACCCAGGCCCGAGATGCCCGAGCCCACGATGGCGACACGGCGGCGAGCGTCAAGCATGGCAGCCTCCGGTCATGAAGGCTGCGCAAGCTTGGCGCGGAATAGAAAGGAACTGCGTGGCCCCCGGGGCGCAAAGAGGAGGGAGGGAGGAGGAGAGTCGCTCCCGGAGTGCCAGATCACCTGGCTCGCCACGCAGTTCAAGGAAGACAGTTTCGGCAGTCGCACTACCGAAACTGGGGCCAGCGCCGGAACGCTGAAACCCAACCCACAAGGGATTGACCGCGTTTCTACCCTGAAGTTCCATCACCAGCTTCTCCAAAATGTGACAAGTTGCACGCTGCTCATCGAGAAAATTTGATCCCGTCGTCTGCAAGTGAACTGATAAGTTCAAATGTAGAACCAAACGGTTCATTTTGTCTAGTGTCCGTACAAATATTTCCTTTCCCAGTCATGCGAGCATGTGCACGATGTGCATAGCCTTGAGCTTGTCATGAAGGACTCCTCCCCTTCTGCCTCACCCACCACCCCCTCGCGCCAGTGGGGGCTGGATGCCTTGCGAGGCTTGGCCCTGGGTGGCATCTTGGTCGTCAACATCCAGTGGTTCTCATCCGCCTACCAATGGCGGGGTCTGCCCGAGCCCAGCTTTGTGGGGGACTGGGATGTGGCCTGCCGCTGGCTCATCAGCCTGTTCTTTGAGGGCAAGTTCTACCCCTTGTTCTCTTTCTTGTTTGGTTACAGCTTGGTGCTGCAGTTGGGGGTGAATGCAACACCTGTGGCGGTATCCAAGGCTCGGCGGCGCCAGTGGGCCTTGCTGGCGCTGGGGCTGTTGCATGGCACGCTGCTGTTTCCAGGTGATGTGCTGCTGACCTATGGGGTGCTGGGCGCCGTGCTGCTGCGATGGCGTGATTGGCCGGTGACGCGGCGCATCAAGGTGGCCATTGGCCTGTGGCTGATGCTGGCCGTGGTCTATGGCGCCATCGCGGTCGCCGTCAGCGCCATGGGCGAGCTGGCTGCAGCGCCGAGCGCAAAGGAGTTTGAGCAAGCACTGGCCCAAGCCCACACGGCCCAACTGGCCCTGAGTGAAGGGGGTTGGCGCATGCATCAACAGAGGGTGGTGGACTGGGTCGATGCGCTGCCTAACTTGCTGCTGCTGCAGTTCCCCAGCACCTTGATGTGGATGCTGCTGGGCAGTGCCGTGGCCCTGTCGGGTGGGTTGCGCGCCAGCCTTGGCGCGTGGCCCTTGCGGCGAGGCCTGCTCTTGGGCAGTCTCGGTGTCCTGGGCGCCTGGCTCTATGCGCGCGGCATGGTGGCGACGGATGGCCTCACCCAACTCATCGGGGTTTGGGCCTTGGTGGCCTTGGGCCCGGCGCTCAGCGGCGCCTACATCTGGCTGATGGCCCGCGCCGAGCAGCAGCCCCAAGCCCCGGCCTTTTTGCGACCCCTGGCTCAGGCTGGCCGCATGAGTCTGACGCTGTACTTGAGCCAGTCCCTGATCTGCGCCCTGCTCTTCACCGGCTACGGTTTAGGCTGGGTTGGCCAGCTCACGCTGGCCCAGACCCTGGGTGCTGCCGGGCTGGTCTATGGGCTGCAGTTGGCGGGCGCACGGTGGTGGCTGGCACGCCACCCCACCGGCCCGCTGGAGGCCTTGATGCAGCGCTGGCTCAGCCGCCCGCTGCCGCCTTCGCCTTGATGGCTGCGATCTGCGCATCTTGCGCGGCCTTGCGGTCGGCCGCTACACGCTGCACGCTGGGCCGCTCGCCCAGGAGCTTGACGTAGCCCTTCCAGTCCACGCCGGCGTCCGCCAGCATGTCGCTGCCCAAGACCGTCTTGGTGGCCATGGCCACCAGCGGCAGGCTCACATAAGCCGCGCAATCGGCCAGGGTGAAGGTGTCGCCCGCCACATAAGGGCCGAACTTCGCCAGGCGCTGGAAGGCCGGAATGTTCTTCTCCAACTGGCGCTTGACGCGGGCCTGCGTGCCTTCGCTGACCGTGCCGCCAAAAAAGGCCTGGGCATACAGCTCGCGCACCACCAGCTCCAGGTGCAGGTCCACAAAGGTGCACAGCTCGCGCACCTTGCCGCGCTGCAGCGCGGAGCCGGGCAGCAAGCTGGGCTGCGGCTGCAGCTCCTCCAGGTACTCAGCAATCACGCTGCTCTCGCACAGCGTGCCTTCAGGGGTCCGAATGAAAGGAATTTTGCCCAGCGGCGAAGCCGCCAGCACCGCCTCATCTTTGCTGTTGGTCATCACCACTTCTTCGGTGAAGGGAATGCCCTTTTCCAGCAAGACCAGCTTGATCTTGTTGTAGTAGTTGGACACCGCAAATCCACACAGCGTGATCATGGCAACACTCCTGACGCGACACAAAGAGCGGTCAGTGTCCCACAGGGCTCACACTTGGGCTGTCGCCAAGGTGAAGCCCTCAGGGCCGCACCGAATGGCACTCGGAGGGGACTGCGGCTATGCTCCGGCGCCACCGTTCGGCACGCCTTGACGTCGACCTCCCCATGACCAACGCCCAACACCTGATGCTGAGCTGCCTCGTCCTTGTCGGCTTGGCTTTCGCCGTAGGCAGCCGCATGTTGTTCTGCAGGGTAAGGGAAATGCGCAGCAAGCGCGTCCACCCCCAGGCGGCTGCCACGCGGGCACAAATGAGTGAGCGCTTGCAAGACACCCAGGCGGCTGACAACTTCCAAAACTTGTTTGAAACGCCCGTCCTGTTTTACGCCCTCTGCGCCATGGCGATGGCCCAGCAACGCATGCCTGACTGGCTGGTGGCCGGGGCTTGGGCCTATGTGAGCCTGCGCGTCGTCCACACCCTCATCCATTGCACCTACAACCGCGTGATGCACCGCTTGGCGGCCTTTCTGGCCAGCTTTGTGTTGCTGGTGATCCTGTGGGCGGCCTGGGTGATCAGCGGCCTTTAAGCGGGCCTAACGCGCTGTCTGACGCATCTGAGCAGATCACTGGTTCAGCGCTGCGTCAAAGTCCAAGGCCTCCGCCTTCATCACGCGGTTGCGCCGCCCCGGGTAGCTTAGCCACTGCATGACGATGTTCAATTCGCGCACGATGCTCTCAGCGGCGATCTCTTGGCCCTCGCCCAAGGGCATGCTCTGCGTGGTGTGGGCGTCTTGCACCAGGGTCAGGTCGTAGCCTCGCTCCAGCGCAGCATAGGCGGTGGCGCGGATGCACCAGTTGCTGGACGCACCAGCCAAGAACAGGTGCGTGGCCCCACATTGCGCCAAGGCCTGCTCCAGATCCGTCTGCTCAAATGCCGAGTTGAAAGCCTTGTGGATCAAGACCTCGCCTGCTGCGGGCCCCAAGCCTTCCACCCATTGCCAGGGCACTGAGCCTTGCGGCATCTCGGCGTCGCCGTGCTGCACCCACAGCACGGGCACCTGGGCGGCGCGGGCGCGCGCCACGGCTGTCTTCACCTGGGCGATGACCCGCTCGGCCTGCCAAGCCTCGGCCATCACGCCGACCTGCACATCCACGATCAACAACACGGGGCGATGCCCCAAACGCACAGTGGCCATGTCCATCAACTCCTCATTCCATCTCTAAATGTCGTTGTTGCTTCGCCCCGCCGTGCCGCAGCACGGTCTTCCTAGACACGAATGATGTGGAAATGAAATCATGACCTGGGCGCCGAAATGGCCGTGGCCTGTGACCACACGGCCTGCCATTGGCCGCCCTGCAGCGCATAGCTGTCGGTGTGCCAGCAGTGCACCACCTTGCCCGACGGAAAGTGTAGGCGCGCCTGATAGCGCAGCAAGGCCATCTCTGCCGTGGCCTGCACGCGCATGTCTTCGCCCATCTCCCAGGCGGTATAGAACGGCCCTTCTGCAATCGCCGCCAGATAGCGCTCGCGGCTGAACACCGCACCAGCCGGAGTGATCAACTCGTAGCTGGGCGCGTGCAAGCTCTCCACCACCGCCAAGTCACCCGCCACCAGCGCTTGGGTGCGGCGGCGTTCCAGCGCTATGAAGAATGCTGAAGAGGGGATGCCGACCATCTCAACGCTGCTCCGTCGTTCACTGGCGGTCTCACCAGTACTTCACCGGCACGTCCAGCGCCTTGGAGATGCGCGCTGCGATCAAGCTAGCGTCCAAGTCGTCTTCGCAGGCGCCGAGGTCGATGTTCACCAACGGCCCCCTGTGCAGCCGAACGGACCAGAAGATGCCGTACTCTCCACGCCGGATTTTGCACAGCACAATGAACTTGATCTCCTCGAACTTGGCGATCACCTCGCCGCGCCGAGAGATCACCCGGCGGTGACTGTCCACCACCAAATCGCCCCGGCTGCTGGCGATCTCCAAGCGTCTTGGGTCGTCTACCGTCAGACGCATCCAACTGATGGGCAGCATCAAATGGAAAAACGACGTAGCGGCAGAGCCGAGTGCGCGGAAAAATCTCTCCATGGCGGTGCTAGGAAGCTCTTCTGGGCCAACTCACCAAACCAATCCCGCCCGCCACCGCCACCAGGGCCAGCAGCAGGCGGTCGGTCAGGGGGTCGTTCAGCAGCCAGACGCCAAACAGCAGGCCGAAGACCGGGGTCAGCAGGGTGAAGGCGGAGATGGTGGCGGCGGCATAGTGGCGCACCAGCCAGAACCACAGCAGGTAGCTGGCAAAGGTGACGACCACAATTTGAAAGGCGAGGGAGCCCCAGGCCAGGGCGCTGATCTGTGCGGGCCACAGCTCGCCGCTGAGCCAGCCGGCCCCGGCCAGTGCCACGCCGGAGACGACTAACTGATACATCAGGGTCTGCTCGGGCAGGGCGGTGGCCAGGCGGCTGCCGCGGATGCTCAGCGTGGTGCCGGCCCACAGCACGGCGGCCAAGGCACCCAGGGCGTCGCCCAGCCATTGCTTGTCGCCCACCGTGGGGGTGTGGAAGCCTTCAGAAAAGGCCCATACCAAGCCCGCGAAGGCACCCAATAGGCCCAGCACCTGGCGGGCATGCAGCTTTTCTTGGGGCGCCACCAAGGGCATGGCCGCAGCCACCACCAAGGGCGAGAAATAGACAAACACCACCATGCGTGACGCGGTGGTGTACTGCAGGCCAATGAAGATGCAGGCGAACTCAGCCGCAAACAAACTGCCGGTCAACAGCCCGCCGCGCCAGGTGTAGGCCCAGTGGCCTTCGCCGGGGGCCAGATCCAGCTTCTTGTAGATGATCCAGCCGGCCAGCAGCACCGCCGCGCACAGTGAGCGCACGCCCGCTTGCAGCAGTGGCGGGATCTCGGCCAGCGCCACCTTGGTGGCGGTTTGGTTCAAGCCCCAGAGTGCGGCGCAGCCCACCAAGCAGACCATGGCAAAGAGATCAAGATGGGCGCGTCGGTCGGTCATGAGCGGGGGCAGACGGGTCAGAAGAAGAGGATGAAGAAGAAAGAGAAGCGACGGCCGCAGGCAGATTCAGCAGCAAGAGCATCAGACCAGCACTCAGCACACCGCTGCTGTGGGCCAACGGGGCCAGCGCAAAGTCAAAGCCTTCGACGCGCTGCAAGGCACCCTGCCAGGGCGTTTCACTCAGGCATTTGAGCACCAAACCGGCGCCCAGCAGCCGCCCCACCCAGCGCTGGCGTGCATCGGCCTGCCGGCTGAGCCGCCAAGCGGCAATCGCCGCGCCGCCATGCAGCACGCCGGAGAGCCCGCCATAGTGCAGCAGCTCGGGCTGCAACATCAGGCCCCAGTGCGTCAGCGGCCAGCTCAGCAGCCAGGCTAGGCTGTCGCGCAGCGTCACCCCGCTGCGCCAGCCCAACAGGCCCACCAGCGCCGCGCCCATCAGGTTCAGCCCCAAATGTTGCGGGCTCCAATGCACCAACGCGCCGGTGACACTGCGCCAGGGCTGTTGCAGGGCCAGGGCGGGTTGCCAGTCCCAGGTGCTGGGGGCCTGGGTGGAGGTGAAAAAAGAAGCAGCGCAAAGCGTCAGAACAGACACTAACCAAAGCACCCTACCCCGCCGAAAGGATTGGAAATCTTCCATCCGATCTATTATGATGGATGCGACATTTAATTTGCAATATCACTCGCCGGCCCATAGTTTCTGGAGACAAGAATGAAACTAATTTCATGGCTCCTCTTATTGGCTTTCTGCGCGTGCGGCCATCAATTGATGGCGTCGGAAGTTGGTTTTAATGCGGGCGCACAGGGCGGCGATGTTCAGCAGGCCCCGGCGGAAGATGTTAAATCTGCCTCGCAACAGAAAACTCAACACACTGGGGATCCGTCAGGCATTAGCATTGAAGAGTATCTCAAACATCCATTCTCTCCTCCCTATGAGGTCAATATTGTCGTCAGGGATAGTCAACTGACCGTTACCTGGAAAGATGGATCTCCAAGTATTTCTCATTTCCGTCTCTACAAATTAGAGCTGAATGGCTTGAAAACCTTAATCAAGACGATACCGTATGATGTCAGTCGAAAAAAGGGCCAGGAAATTTTGAAACATCGATTGGTGGTGCCCTTGGCCTCGCCCGCCGCAGCCTCTGATTTTTATCTATCACAGGTTTCTAATATGGGCAAAGAAAGTAACTTGATCGGTGTGGACGGCAAGAGTCTGCCCGGTGCAGTACGGCTGTACCCGGTGGATTGAATCCAGCTGAAGTTCTCTCAGCGGCGTACTGGGTTGCCCCCTGCGCCACTCACCCAAACACCGCCCGCCACACCGCCCGAATGGCCTCGCGCTCGGTGGCCATGAAGTCGGGGTCAAACACGGTGGCTTGCTCGTCCAGGCGGGCGCGGTGTTGGGCGCGGCGCATTTCGCGGTAGGCGTTGGCGGCGGCGTGGCCCGTGCCTTCGGGCAGCAGGCCGGCGGCATCAGCGCGCTGCAGCAGGGCGATGTTGCCGGCGTTGTCTTGCAGCGTGGGGTGGCTAGCGCTGTGGGTCAGCACCAGATATTGCACGGCAAATTCGGCGTCCATCATGCCGCCGTCGCTGTGCTTCACATCAAAGCGGCCTTCGCGGGTGGGGTGGGCTTGGCGCACTTTGTCGCGCATGGCGCTGATCTCTTGGCGCAGCGCGTCGGCGTCGCGCGGGGCGGCCATCACGGCGCGGCGGGTGGCCTCAAAGCGCTCGGCCAGGGCGGCAGGCCCGGCGCAGCAGCGGGCCCGGGTGATGGCTTGGTGCTCCCAGGTCCAGGCGGTGTTGCTGCCGCGTCCGCGCTGGTAGTTCTCAAACGAGGTGATGGAGGTCACCAGCAGGCCAGAGTTGCCGTTGGGGCGCAGGGCGGTGTCGATGTCGAACAGCTCGCCGGCCGAGGTGCGCAGGGTCAGCCAGTTGACCAGCTTGCGCACAAAAGCCGCATAGACCTCTTGGGCGCGGTCGGGGTCGGGCTCGTCGGCGTCGTCGTACAAGAACACGACGTCAAGGTCTGAGCCATAGCCCAGCTCCAGCCCGCCCAGCTTGCCGTAGGCAATGACGGCGAACTGAGGCTCCTCGCGGTGGCGCTGCTTGAGGTGGCCCCAGGCCCATTGCAAGCCGGTTTGCAGCACCGCGTCGGCCAAGGCCGAGAGGTCGTCGGCCACTTGCTCGACGGTGATGCGTTGCTCCACATCCCGCACCAGGGTGCGGAAGACCTCGGCATGGTGGGCGCGGCGCAGGGTGTCCAGCAGCGCGCCTTCATCGGCCTCGCCCGAGCGCACCCAGGCGGCGTGGCGGTCTTGCAGGTCGGCCACAAAGGCGGCGCGGTCAAAGCGGTCGGCCATTTGGCGCTCGTCGGCCAGCTCATCGATCACGCCGGGGTGCAGCATCAGGTAGCGCATGGGCCAGCGGGCCAGGCCCAGCAGGCGCAGCAGGCGGCGCAGCACTTCGGGGCGCTCCACCAGCAGGGCGATATAGCTTTCGCGGCGCAGCAGGGGCTCCAGCCAGTCGATGAAACGCTGGGTTGCGGTGACGGTGCAGTGGCCCTCTTCGGCGCATTGGGCCGCCCGCAGCACCAGCTTGCCCAGGCGCAGCCGGGCCTCGTCCCGCAGGTGTTGGACACGCGGGTGCTGGGCAAAGGGGCGCACGCGCTCGGCCAGCGCCTCGGGCAGCCTGTCCAGCAGGGCTTCGTTGTCCAGGGCCAAGGGCGGGGCACCGCAGCTCTTGCAGCCGCCGGCGGGCGTGGCGGCCGGGGCGCGGCCGTCGTGCAGCAGGGCGTCAAACTCGGTGGCCACCAGCTCGCGCACCTCGCAGAGCTTGTCCATCAGCTGGCAGGTCTCGGCATTGCACACCATGGCGAGGCTGGCCGCCATCCAGGCCAAGTCGGCGTCGGCCGTGGGCAGCAGGTGGGTTTGCTGGTCGTCCAGGTACTGAATGCGGTGCTCCACCTGGCGCAAGAAGGCATAGGCCTCGCTCAGGCGCAGCGCGGTGTCGGCCCGCATCAGGCCCCCGGCGGCCAGCTTGGCCAGGGCTTTTTGGGTGGAGCGGGTGCGGATCTCGGGGAACTGGCCGCCGCGCGCCACCTGCAGCAACTGCACGATGAACTCGATCTCGCGGATGCCGCCGCGCGAGAGCTTCACATCATTGGCCCGCTCAGGCCGGCCAGCGGCACGGCGCTGGGCTTCGTCGCGGATCTTCTGGTGCAGCTGGCGCAGGCCCTCAAACACCCCGTAATCGAGGTATTTGCGGTAGACAAACGGGGTGACCAGCGAGCGCAGCTGCAGTGCCCGGCCGCTGGTGACGCCCGCGCGCGGTGCCACCACCCGGCTCTTGAGCCAGGCAAAGCGCTCCCACTCACGGCCCTGCACCAAAAAGTATTCTTCGAGCATGGCCAGGCTGACCACCGGCGGGCCGGAGTTGCCATTGGGGCGCAGCGCCAAATCGACCCGGAAGACAAAGCCGTCTTCGGTGACATCGCCTATCAGCGCATACAGCTTTTTGGCCACCAGGCTGAAGTACTCATGGGCGCTGACGGGCTGGGGGCCGTGGGTCTGGCCCTGCTCTTCATACACATAGATCAGGTCGATGTCGGACGAGACATTCAGCTCCCGGGCACCCAGCTTGCCCATGCCCACGATCCAAAAATCAATGGGCTGGCCGTCGTCAGTCTGCGGCGCGCCATGGCGCTCGTCGGCCTCGGCCCGGGCTTGGGCCAGGGCCAACTCCAGCGTGGCCTCGGCCAAAAACGTCATGGTGTGGGTGATGTCGGTCAGCGGGGCCTGCTGCTCCACATCCAGCACCACCAGGCGCTCCATCACCAATTGGCGCGCCACCCGCAGCGCGGCGGGCAGGGCGCGGCCATCGGCTTGCAGGCGCTGCACCAGGGCGGTGATGGCGGCCGCGTCGGGCACGTCCGGGGGCAACAGGCTCAGCTCGGGGCCATAGCGGCGGCGAACGCGCTGCACAAAGCGGCTGTGCTCGGCCAGGGCGTGTGCTGGATGCGGCAGGCTGGACATGGCTTACTCAAACGCACACAAGAAAGCACGAGAGGCTGTGCTAGATTGACCGGGCTTGGCCGGGGCGCACTGCCCCGCACGGGCGACGCACTGGTGGCCTGCCCCCCCACAAGGGCTGGTGAGCCGTATTGCCAAACTCATAGTCTTGTTCCCTGCCGCCTGTGCCGCTGATCCGCCGTCTTGCCACTTTGCGCTTTGTGCGTACCGCCTTGCGCACCTTGATTGTGCTTGTGCTGGGCGCCTGGGGTGTGCTGCTGCTCGGGTGGCTGACATTGCACTGGGGGATTCTGCCGCAGGCCGACCAATGGCGGCCTGAGATCGAGGCCCGTGCCAGCCAGGCTTTGGGCGTCCAAGTTCGCATTGGCCACCTGGAGGCGGCGTCCAGCAGCTGGGTGCCAGCTTTGCGGCTGACCGACGTGGTGCTCAGCGATGCCCAAGGCCGTGAAACCCTGCGCCTGCCGCGGGTGGACGCTGCGCTCTCGCCCAAGAGCCTGTTGGCCTTCAAGCTGATCTTTGCGCAGCTGCACCTGTCGGGGGCGCAGTTGGAGGTCCGCCGTGACGCCTTGGGCCGTCTTCACGTGGGCGGCCTGCAGATGGACACGGCGTCCCAAGCCGCCGTGCCCGAGCACACCGCGGCCGACTGGTTTTTTCAGCAGCGCGAGTTTGTGATCCGCGATGCCACGGTGCGCTGGGTCGATGAAAAGCGCATGGCGCCCCCGCTGGAGCTGACCCAGGCCGACTTGGTGGTGCGCAACGGCCTGCGCGAGCATGAAATTCGCCTTGATGGCACGCCGCCGGCCGAGTGGGGCCAGCGCTTCAGCCTGCGCGGCCGCTTCACCCAGCCGCTGTTCAGCCGCGCGGGGGATTGGCGCCGCTGGTCCGGCACGGCCTATGCCGACCTGCCCTTGGCCGATGTGGCCAGCCTGCGCCGTTATGTCAACCTGCCCTTCGACCTGCGCGAGGGCAATGGTGCGCTGCGCCTGTGGCTGGACATGAGCCGGGGCCGCTGGCGCCAACTGGCCCTGGACGTGGCCTTGGACGAGGTCGAGATGCGCCTCTCCCCCGCCCTGGCCCCCTTGGGCCTGAGCGAGGTGATGGGCCGTCTGACCGCCGCTCGCGCCGACAGGGGCGTGGAGGCCGCCGCCGAGCGCCTGCGCTTCACCACCGCCGAGGGCGAGCATTGGCCCGATGGACGAGTGGCGCTCTTCTTAGACCAAGCCCAACCCGAGGCGGATGATTGGCTGTCCGACCAGCCCGTGACCGGCGGCCGCCTGGAAGCTGACCGGCTGGATGTGGCCCTGCTGGCCCGCTTGGCCGCACGCCTGCCCCTGCCCGCAGACGTGCGCCAAGGCCTGGAAGAAACCCAGCCCGAGGGCCGCATCGAGGGCCTGCGCCTGAGCTGGCAAGGCGCGGCAGAAGCGCCGGCCCATTACCGCCTGCAGGCCAAGGGGGCGGGCTTGTCCATTGCCGCTCAGCCGGCACCTGGCGGCGGCAGCGTGGGCCGCCCCGGCTGGCGCTTGGCCGATGTGGAGCTGGACGCCAATGAGTCGGGCGGCGAAGCCAAGCTGACCATGCGCAATGGGCAGTTGATCTTCCCCGGTGTGTTTGAAGAGCCGGTGGTGCCGCTGCAGCGCTTCTCCACCCGCTTGGTCTGGGCCATCAAACCAGCCGCCCCTGTGGCGGGGCAGCCGCCTGCACCCGCAGCGGTAGAGCTGCGCGTGCAAGACGCCCAATTCGCCAACGCCGACGCCCAAGGCGAGCTGCACGCCCGCTGGCACACCGGCCCTGGGGTGGGTTTTGGCACCGGCCAGCGCCTGCCGGGGGTGATCGAGCTGCAAGGCCGCATCCACCAAGGCCAGGCCACCCGTGTGGCGCGCTACTTGCCGCTGGGCATTCCGCAGCACACCCGCGAGTATGTGGCGCAAGCCGTGCGCTCGGGCACGGTGCATGGGGTGGACTTCAAGGTCAAGGGCGACCTCTGGGAGTTCCCCTATCCCCGCTCGGGCGAAGGCGATTTCCGCATTGCTGGCCAAGTCAGAGGCGTGGATTTTGTCTATGTGCCGCCCGAGCCCGGCCAAGCGCAGTCGGCCTGGCCCGCCTTGAGCCAAGTCAGCGGCGAGCTGGTGTTCGACCGCACCTCCATGGCCATCAAGGGCGCACGGGGCCGGCTCTGGGGCCTGAGCCTGGGCGGGGTGGATGGCCGCATTGCCGACCTGGTCCACACCCCGGTGCTGGAGATTGGCGGCCAGATCAGCGGCCCCTTGAACGAAGCGCTGCGCTTTGTGCGCGAATCCCCTGTCAATGGCTGGACGCAAAAAGCCCTGAACGACACCACTGCCACCGGGGACGCCACCCTGCAGCTCGCGCTGCGCGTGCCGCTGGATGTGCCCGAGAACACCACCGTCAAGGGCGGCTTGGCCCTCACGGGGCATGAGCTCAGCCTCAGGCCCGACCTGCCGCTCCTTTCGCAGGCCAAAGGCCATGTTGCCTTCACTGAGCAGCAGCTCACCGTCAGCCAGGCCACGGTGCAGGTGGCGGGTGGCCCCGCCACGGTGGAGGGCGGCACCACGCCGCAAGGCCCGTTGCGCTTCAATGTGCAGGGCAGGTTCAGCGCTGAAGGCTTGGCCCAAACCCCGCAGCTCAGCCTGCCCGCCAAGCTGGCCGCCGTGATGCGCGGCGATGCACCTTACAGCCTGGTGCTGGAGCTGGGCCCCGAGGCCACTAGCTTTGAGCTGAACAGCCCGCTGACCGGGCTGGCGCTGGGTTTGCCCGAGCCGCTGCGAAAGACAGCCGCCCAGAGCTGGCCGCTCAAGGTCAACAGCCGCACCGTGCCCGTCAGCGGCAGCACACCAGCGCGAGAAGTATTAACGGTTGATTTGAGTGAAAAGCTGCGTGGCCAGGTGCAGCGGGAATGGGCCAACGGCCCGGCCAAAGTCTTGCGCGGCGCCTGGGCCGTGGGCGCTGCGGCATCGGCCCCGCTCAAGCTGCCCGACAGCGGCGTGAGCGCCGATGTCCAAGTGCCCCAAGCCCATCTTGAAGCCTGGCAGCAGGCTTTGGTGCCCCTGCTGGCGGCCACCGAGCCTGCCAACCCGGCCACCGGCCAGCCTGCCGAAGACGAAGCCACCGCCTACCTGCCCAGCAGCGTGCAGTTGCGCATCCAGGACCTGCTGGCCGCCCAGCGGCACTGGACGGGTGTGGACATGCAACTGCAGCGCCAGTTGCGGGCCGACGGCCAAGTGTGGCGGGGCCAGGTGCGCAGCGATCAGTCACGCGGCCAGCTTGAATGGCATTTGGCCCGCAGTGGTGAAGTCACCAAAGTGGCCGCCAAACTCGCCCACCTCAACCTCCCTGCGGCCGACCCCCAAGCCGCACCCACCGCCGGGGCCGACGCCCTGCCTGCCCATGTGCCGGCCCTGGACCTGCGCGTGGAGCAGTTTGAGATGCGCGGCAAGAAGCTGGGCCGCTTGGAGATTGAAGCCCGCGAGCGCAGCAGCGGCGGGGAATGGCGCCTGCAGCGCCTGGCGTTGACCCAGCCCGAAGCCACCTTGATGGGCAGCGGCGTGTGGACCGGCGGCCCCCAAGCTCATATGGCGCTGGACCTCAAGGCCGAGCTGCTGGATGCCGGCGCCCTGCTGGAGCGCCTGGGGGCCGGCAAAGTGGTGCGGGGCGGCAAAGGCCAAGTCCAAGGCAGCCTGCGCTGGCCTGGCTCGCCACTCGACATGCCTTGGGAGCACCTGAGCGGCCAGTTCCAGCTCGAAGTAGGCGCCGGCCAGTTCTTGCAGGCCGAGCCCGGCGCCGCGCGCCTGCTGGGCATCTTGAGCCTGCAGTCCCTGCCCCGGCGCTTAACGCTGGACTTCCGCGACGTCTTCGACCAAGGCTTCAGCTTTGACACCGTGAACGCCGAAGTCAAGGTCGCTAATGGCATTGCCCGCACGGGCAACCTGCGCATCCAAGGCGTGCAAGCCCAGGTCTTGGTGGAGGGCACCAGCCATCTCAAGCAAGAGACGCTGAAAGCCCGCATGTTCGTGGTGCCCGACATCAACGCGGGTGGCGCTTCCTTGGCCTATGCCACCGTCAACCCCGTCATCGGCCTGGGCACCTTTGTGGCGCAATACCTCTTCCGCAAGCCGCTGCGCGAAGCCGGCACCCGCGAGTTCGCCATCGGCGGCACCTGGAGCGACCCCACCGTAGACGCCGTCGAGCGCAAGCCCGGCGAAGGCCTGCCGGCTTGGCTGGACGGCCCGGCGTCGGCGCCGCAGGGGGCGGCTTCCGGCGCACGCTGACTTGGTATGCTGGCAGCCATGAAAATCGCTGCCCTGCAAATGGTCTCCACCCCCGATGTGGACCGCAACCTCGCCGACGCCGTTCAACTCATCGCCCAGGCCGCTGCAGCCGGGGCCCAACTGGTGGCGCTGCCTGAATACTTTTGCCTCATGGGGCGGCGCGATGAGGACAAGCTGACCCATGCTGAAGCTGAAGTCCAAGGCCCGCTGCAAGACGCCTTAGCCCAAGCCGCGCGCGAGCACGGCGTGTGGCTGATCGGCGGCACCTTGCCGCTGCGGGCGGAGGCCCCCAACAAAGTGCGCAACACCACCCTGGTGTGGAACCCACAGGGCCAGCCCGTAGCCCGCTACGACAAGATCCACCTCTTCGCCTTTGACAACGGGCGCGAGAGCTATGACGAAGGCCGGGTGTTGGAGGCGGGCACCCAAGCCGTGGCCTTTGAGGCCGAGGGCTTCCGCCTGGGCCTGTCGATTTGCTACGACCTGCGCTTCCCCGAGCACTTCCGCAGCCTGATGAGCCCGCCCTGCGACGTGCTGGTGGTGCCCGCCGCCTTCACCTACACGACGGGCCAAGCCCATTGGGAGCTGCTGCTGCGCGCCCGCGCCGTGGAAAACCAATGCTATGTGCTGGCCATCGGCCAAGGCGGCCAACACGAGAACGGCCGCCGCACCTGGGGCCAAAGCATGGTCATCGACCCCTGGGGCCAGATCCTGGCCCAGCAGGCCGAAGGCGCGGGCGTGGTCATGGCGGAGATCAGCCATGAGCGCATTGCGGAGGTGCGGACGCAACTGCCGGCGCTGAAACACAGGCGGTGTTGAGCCAATCAGGTGGGCTGGAAGGTTGCCCAAGTTCGGTCAAACAAGCAGCGTACTAGATTCAAGCATGCCCCACTCGGATGAGACGTTGGCAACGTCACGACACAACCCCTAATGCCGAATTTGGTTGTGTTCCGCTGGCCCCTGGCCCGCAGCTTACGGTTGCGGTAGAGATATGCAGCCTACTTCTACGAAGCCATCTGCCCTAACTGGCAGAGCAACACCTGCGTCCCACGTCAATGCGCAATCCCGACCACATCTCAGCGCGATTGCGTAGTGCTTTCATAAGGTATGCACCTCGCCTCGCTCAAGCGCTTGTTAGCGTGTCAACCTTGGCAGCACAAGCACGCCTATTCAAAAGGCCGCCATTGCGAGTGCTTGTGGACAACACGATTCTCTTTCACTCCATCACCCACGAGACAGCTTGGGTTCCGACAGGCATGGCCAAGTGGGGTCCACATGATGTCGACACTGGATATGCCGCGAGAATTCCTGTTCGTGGAACTGAGGACGAATCACGCGAATACCGCAACGTAAGGTACCTGCCAGGCATCGCATATCTGGCCAGGATCGGGAAACTAACCCTCATGAGCTCGGGCGAGCTGTGGACTGAGCGCTTCTATCAGCCTAGTGGCCGGTTCAATGGATACGGCTACTTCGATCTGGATCTGTTCAAGGACGTCGAGATGCCGTTGGTTGACAGCATCCCGGACATGCGGATAGGCCCATCTTGGCTAGGCCTACCAAGTGTAGAAAGTGCGCGTGACCAACGACTCGCGAGCTCAACCGACCCACTCTTCCGTTCGTTGGTATCTCAGCTTGGACCGAGCAATTCGCAAGATGCGTGGCACATCCGAACTGCCGAAGTGAACGAAATGTTTTGCTTCCTGACTATGGACTTCAAGCTGTTGAAGACACTGCGCGCGCGCAGCAACACTGAACCTGTTAAGTCTCTGCGAACAAGGATCATCACACCCGAAGAGCTAGGCAGATACCTATGGCTTGCTCCTATGGATCCGGTCTTTCTAAGCTTTGAAAATGCGAACTCGCCAGTTCGCCCAGACCTGCACTGGCCCGATTCAAAGCGTCAAAAGCCAAAGAGACGAAGTACCGCTGAACGCTCATGAGTACAAGTCCGCTCAGGTAAGGGTTACGGAGCTTCTGCCTACCCCTGCGTTGTACTCAGGGGAGGTCGACTACCAACCACTCCATCGGACAGGACTTCACGAATCGTCGATAACGGGTCTTTTTTGCAGTTGCTGCAGGGGGCAGATTCGTTGTTCCCATAGCAGACCCAGCAACACTTCAAGGACTTCCCAGAGTCTGAGGATGCCAAGTCCTCCACCCGAGCCCAGCTTGGGATCAACAGACCTCGACGCTGGTCATAACGGACAGCATCAACGGATAGCCAAGGAGACAATCTCCTAGTACCAACCGAGGCGTGAGCTGCTTGTGCACCACATGGTTCCGTCCAGTTTGCGTTTGTCTGCCGTGATCGCGACTGTGCAAGCTCCAGCCTGGGTTGCACGGGAGATGATATCCACTCGTTGTTAGGCCCCAATCAGCCCCCATATCGCCATGCTATCGATCGTGATCGAGACATTTCGAAACCCGGGTGAACCATCCTCGGAGCCGGTACGTGTACGACCATATCCCGGTCAGTTCGCAAGGGACCACCGGGTTTGGTGCTCAACAAGCCAGCGTGCGGCAGCACCAATCGGCTCATTGTTTCTCGTTCAAGTTACGTGGGTCACACAAGACGGGCGAGATCCTTATCTTCGAGTCGGTTTGAAAGATCGCTGGGAGCGCCTATCCACCGCCCAGGCGGACGCAGTCGTTGCGCAGCTGCAAGGCCGAAGGCTTCGAGCGCCGGAGTAGCAGCCATGTACACGCCCTGGTTCCTCACGCTCAAGGCCGACCCTGTGCGAGTCGGCACATACGAAACTTGCTCTGATCCCAAAGACGGCAGAGATACAACTCGGTGCTACTGGAATGGAGAGACTTGGTTCGCATCAGCGAACCTCGCAGAGAGACTCAATCCGGTCTATTGGCGAGGACTCGCCAAAGACCCTGATTTCCCAAAGCAGAGGATGAGCACAAAGCCTTCGCCTCTGCGAGGAAGTGCATCTTTCCGGGGCGAAGCAAGCAAGCACTCGAAGAATGCCTGGATCTATGAGGATGAGGCATGAACTTTCTGACATGACACTTCTGATTGTCAATGCAGGGTCTTTGCACCAGTCGGATCATTCAAGCAGTGAGACGAAGCTGAGCTGCCTTCAAGCCACGCTCACTCCCCGCTGACGCCCCAAGCCCAGCCCAGCTGCGCCGCGCTCGTCACCCCGCCTGAAAACTCCCATGAAACCCCAGCGGCAGCCAATACGGCAGTGAGGCCACCGCCAGCGGCCCGTCGGCCAGGCTGCGGGCGTCAAACACGCTCAGCTTGGTGACTTTGGCGCGGCTGTCGAAGTGCGTGCCCAGCAGCCAGGCGTCGCGCTCGTCGGTGCTGCCGGGTTTGGCGATCCACAGGTGTTCTTCGACGATGGCGTGTTCGCCAAAGTCATAGCGCTCGGTGCGGCCGCTGTCTTGGTCGGTCAGGGCCAGGCCGTGGAAGAAGCTGTGGTCTACGCCGCTGCGGGGGCGCCAGCTGCTGGCGGTGAGCTGCCAGCGGTGGCGCTGGCCATTCAGGCGCGGGTGGATGCGGGGAAACTCAGATGAATCGTTACCCGCCACGCGGCTGGCACGGCCCGTGCGCAGGTTCAGGCGCACCACCACAGAGGCGGCACCGACGGCGGCGGTGGGCCGGGCTTCGCCGCGCATCATCGCGGGGATGTTGCGTGTCAGCACGTCGGCATTCGCATTGGCCACATAGCTCAGCACAATCTCTTCGCCCACTTCATAGGCATTGCCGACATGGAAGATGAATTCAGCGGGCAGCTCAAACACGCGGGCCTGCTGGATGTCGTCTTTGGGGGCAACCCAAATGCGCAGCGGCTCTTGGCCGCGCCAGCTGAAGGCCTGCTCCAGCGGCACGCCTTGGCTGACCGCGGCAATGTCCATGCGCAGCGGCGGCAGCGGCACCACAAAGAAGCGTGGCGTGATGGCCATGTCATGCACCATGCCCATGGCCCACGGCAGGGTGGCCACTTGGCCGCGCTGCAATTGGCCGTTGGGGGCGATCTGATAGGTGGCGATCTTGTCGGCCCAGGTGCCGATGTTCCACAGGGTACCTTGCGCGTCGAGCTTGGGGTGGGCCGAGAAGGGCACGCCAGCCCAGTCGGGCTGCCAGGCCAGAGGGCCGCGGGTGCTGAGGTCGGCCACGTTCATCTCGTAGGCCGATCCGCCCTCCCACAGGGCCAGCAGCTTGCCGCCGTGCTCGATGACGCTGGTGTTGGCCGCGTTCACGCTGTCGGGCCCGGTGACCGGCACTTCCAGCTTGATGGGCGTGCCAAAGGCAGCCGTCACAAAGCGGCCCGCCGCGCGCTCGGCCTGCAGCTTGCGGGTGTTGACAAAGCGCCCCTGGTGGCTGATCTGGCGGCCGTTCAGGCTGAACTGCTGCACCATGCCGTCGCCGTCAAACCAATGGTGATAGCGCTGCCCATTGCGTTCGAACAGCGCCGGGCCATTGCGGTGAAAGCGCCCGCGCAAGGCCTCGGGCCAGCGGCCCTCGATGCTCAGTGCGTCGCAGCGCAGGGTGTCGGGGCCGTGTTCGGACATGCCTCGCAGCGGCGTCAGGGTGGGGTGCTGCTCAATCTGCTGGGCAAAGCGTGCTGCAGCGGTGTCTTGGGCAGAGCGGGCCCAAGGAGAGGCCAGGCCCGTGGCCGCCGTGGCGCCCAGCAGGCGCAGCCAATCACGGCGTTGGAGGTGTGCGTGCGTCATGGTTGCGGCCTCCGCTCAGTTGAGGGTGACGCTGATGCTGCGGCCGTCGGCCCGCACCTTGGCCTTGGCCCAGCTCGGAGGGCCAAAGCTGGGCTCGCCCGAGGCGCCATAGGGCTCATTGGGAATGCCCATGAAGTTGGTGCCCAGCTTGCCGTTGCGGTCCAGGTCTTGGTAGATCATCACCGCCACTTCTTCGCTGCTCAGGGTGCACAGCGGCAGGCTCACGCGCTCGCCCTTGGCCTGCACGGCCACGGCCAGCGCCATCTCCTTCATGAACTGGGCTTCGCTTTCATACACCGCCACCATCACCGGGCCGGAGCCAGCGGTCACTCGCTTGATCTCCAACTGCAGGCCGCAGCCTTCGGGCAGGCTGCCTTGGGCCAGGGCGGCGCCTGTGCCCAGCGCGGCGAGGGCCAGGCTGGCCAGGAGGTGTCGAATCAGGGGTTTGGATGGGGTCATGTCAGTCTCCGTACATAGGTGAGTGAGGAGACTGTGAACCGATGCGCCTGCGGGCGCAGCCGCCGTGCGACGAGCGGGGGTGTGGTGGCGCGAGTGGTGGTGGGTGGGCGCGAGCGGTGGCCGGTTCAGCCCTGGACCGTGGGCGTCCACAGCGCGGCCCAGCGCTGCTGTTTCTCTGCTGCGCTCAGGGTTTGGGGCGAGGCTGTCTGTGCAGGCCCCAAAGCAGCATGTTCTGCCAAGCAGCGGGCATTGACGGCCCCCAAGACCTGCTCGCCGTGTTCGAACACCACGCCCATCAACACACCACAGTGCTGGCACAGCACGAAATTGGCCAGCCCAGAGCCTTGGGTGTAGTGGTGCAGCGCTGCGGCCTCAGCCACCTCAAGGCGCAAGCGGCCTTGCGGGTCAGAGATGTAGGCCGCACCATGCTTGGTGCAGAACGAGCAATCGCAAGCCCTGGGGCGGATGCCGCCAGGCTCTAACGTGGTGTCAAACCGCAGCTGCAAACGCCCGCAGTGGCAGGCGCCGTGCAGTGTGGTGGAAGTCGTCACCTGGGGTGGGTTCCCTGAAGGGGTTGTCATGAGCTTGAGGTCTCCGCCCCCAGCAACTTCAAGCCCAACACCCCCACCACGATCAGCCCGATGCAGGCGACGCGTGCGAGGGTGAACTGCTCGCCAAAGAAAACCATGCCCAGCACAGCCGCACCCACGGTGCCAATGCCCACCCACACGGCATAGGCGGTGCCCAGGGGCAACTGGCGCATGGCCAAACCCAGCAGCCAAAAGCTGAGCCAAGCGGCCACCAGGGTGACGGCGGTCATGATCGGCTTGGAGAAGCCCTCAGAGGCCTTCATGCTGACCGACCAAACGACTTCCAGCAGCCCGGCCACCAACAGGAGCAGCCAAGCCAGGTGAGGGGTGATTTGAAACGTCATGGTGAGTCGTCGCTTCTGAGAAAAGGTTGCGGGCTCCAGCGGGTGCTGGGATCCTTCACTCTAGCCCGAGAAGGGCGGGCACGGACTGCTCCAGCATCTCCACGAGTTCCGGGTCCATGTACTGGTACTCATCGGGGATGTCGAGCACATGAAGAGGCTTGTCGCGCAGCGCTTCAGAGAAGTCAGCCATCAGCCTTTGCTTGTGCTTGGGCTCCATGACCATCACCACATCCGCCCAGGCCATGTCGTTCTCGTTCACCGCATGCTTGGCTTTGGGGCTGGTGCCGCCCGAGCGTGCGTTGAGATCTGGGTGCCTGCGGAAGATCTGCTCTGCCGTGGGGCTGCGCCATTGGTTGCGGCTGCAGACGAACAGCACATTGCGCTTTGCAAGGGGCTTAGACAAGGGGGCTCCGTCACAGCACCAGCAGGGCTCTGAAGTCATTCACGTTGGTGTGCGTCGGCCCCGTCACCACCAAGTCCCCCAAAGCTGCGAAGTAGCCATAGGCGTCGTTGCGGGCGAGGTGGTCGGTGAGGCGCAGGCCTTGGGCTTGGGCGCGCGCCAGCGTGTCGGGGTGGACGAGTGCGCCGGCGTTGTCCTCCACGCCGTCAATGCCGTCGGTGTCTGCCGCCAAGGCCCAGATGCGCGGGTGGCCTTGCAGGGCTTGGGCTAGGCCGAGGCAGAACTCTCCGGCGCGGCCGCCGCGGCCTTTGGCTTGGCCCGGCTCGCGCTGGCGCAAGGTGACGGTGGTCTCACCGCCGCTCAAGATGACGCAGGGCGGCTCGAAGGCATTGCGCCCCGCCGCGGCACTGCGGGCCAGGGCGGCGTGGACCTTGCCCACCTCGCGCGACTCGCCTTCGATCTCGTCCGACAAGATATAGGCCCGCAGGCCCATGGCCCGCGCCGCCTCGGCTGCGGCCTCCAGGCTTTGCTGTGGTGTGGCGATCAGGTGCACGGGGCTGGTCTGCCCGGCATGCTGCAGGCGCGCATCGCCGGGCTTGGGTGTTTCCAACTGGCCGCTTTGTAGGGCGGCGCGCACGGCCTCAGGGATGTCGATCTTGTGCTGCTGCAAGATGCGCAGTGCGTCGGCGCAGGTGCTGGCATCGGCCACGGTGGGGCCGCTGGCGATGACGCTGGGCTCGTCTCCGGGAACGTCGCTGATGGCCAGGGTCACCACCCGCGCGGGGTGGCAGGCGGCGGCCAAGCGCCCGCCCTTGATGGCCGAGAGGTGCTTGCGCACGGTGTTCATCTGGGTGATGTCGGCGCCGCTGGCCAGCAGCTGCCGGTTGATGCGCTGCTTGTCTTCCAGACTGAGGCCCTCACAGGGTAGGGTCAGCAGCGCGGAGCCGCCGCCGGAGATCAGGCACAGCACCACATCGTGCTCGCTCAAACCCGTCGTTAAACCCAAGATGCGCTGCGCGGCAGCCAGCCCGGCCGCATCCGGCAAGGGGTGGGCGGCTTCCACCACCTCTATCGCTTGAGCGACGCCGGAGGGGCGCGGCGGCGTGTGGCCATAGCGGGTGACCACCAGGCCCGAGAGCAGCGCCCCTGGCACGCCGTGGCGGCGGCAGTGCTCCGGCCACAGCGCCTCCACCGCCTGCGCCATCGCGCCCGCCGCTTTGCCGGCGCCCAGCACCAGGGTGCGGCCCACGCCCGGTGCGGGGGGCACAGGCAGCCAGGCGGCTGTGTTGTGAGCGGGCAAGGCCCGCTGCACGGCCACGTCATAGAGCTGGCGCAGCAGGGTGGGAGGCGAGTGGTGTGCGGGAAGAGTCATGGTGTTGGGCAGACCAGCGTGTGGGGGGGTTAATCGCACTTGGTGTCCCGAACTCTACCGCTCAAGCCCCAGCCACAGCCTGGTTCACACCACATTCACCGGCGCACCGCGTTGAAAGGCCTCGATGTTGTCGATCAACTGATCGGCCAGCGCTTGGGTGGCCTCCTGGCTGGCCCATGCCACATGAGGGGTGAGGATGAAGTTAGGTCGATCTAGCAAGGCCATGAAGGGGTGGTCGGCGGGTGGCGGCTCTTGCTCAGTCACATCGAAGGCAGCCCCGGCGATCTGCCCGGCGTCCAAAGCTGGTCCGACGGCTGATTCATCCACCAAACCGCCTCGCGCCGTGTTGATCAGCAGGGGTGAGCGGGCCATCTGTGCAAACTCGGGTGCGCCAATCATGTGGCGGGTTTGCGGGGTCAGAGGGCAGTGCAGGGTCAGCACATCAGACCGCGCCAGCACCTCTTCGAATGGGGTGTAGAGCGTGCCCTGGCCCTGGCGACCTTTGTGGCCGGACATCAGCACCCGCATGCCCAGCGCCTCACCCAGGCGCGCCACGGCCTGGCCCAGCACACCATCTCCAATCACCCCCAGCGTAGAGCCCGCCAAGTCGCGGATGGGGTGATCGAAAAAGCAGAACTGCCCGGCGGCTTGCCAGCGCCCGGCGCGCACGGCGTCGCGATAGGCGCACACGCTGCGGCGCAACGCAAACAGCAGGGCCAGCGTGTGCTCGGGCACCGTGTGGGCGGCGTAGTTGCGGATATTGCTCACCACAATGCCTCTGCGGCGGCAGGCCTCAAGGTCAATGTGGTTGGTGCCGGTGGCTGCTACGGCAATCAGGCGCAGGTGTGGTGCTGCACTCAGTGATTGGGCATCCAGTCGAACCTTGTTGACCACCAGCACGTCTGCATCGACAACGCGTTTGGTCACCTCTTCGGGCAGTGTCTTCCCGTGCTGAACCCATTGGTGGGCAAACGCTGGTGGGCGCAGCCGGGTGTGCGCGGGCAGGGTGTCGCCGTCGAGAAAAACGATGTTCATCGGCGCGGGCTTACTCGGTAGTGATCTTGGCTGTCTTGATGACCTTGCCCCAATAGGCCAGTTCCTTTTGCGTGAACTCGCCCAGTTGAGCCGGTGTCATGGTGTCGACCGTGACGCCCGCATCCTCAGCGCGGCGGCGAATGTCGGGCTGAGCCAGGATCTTTCCGATCTCGGTGTTCAAAGTTTGAATGACTTCGGGCGGTGTGCCGGCGGGTGCATAGAGCGCAAACCAGGAGTCGAGATTGAAACCCTTGAGCCCTGCTTCAACGGCGGTGGGCACCTGTGGCAGCGCACTGAGGCGATGGTCGCTGGTGACGGCCAAGGCCTTCAGCTTGCCCCCCTTGATCTGGCTGACCACCGACGCTGGGGTGGTGATGAACAGGTCCATCTGGCCGCCCATCAGATCCTGCACGGCGGGGCCGGCGCCACGGTAGGGAATGTGCGTGATGAAGGTGCCCGTCAATTGTTTGAACAACTCGCCCGCGATGTGTTGAATAGAGCCATTGCCCGAAGACGCATAGTTGAGCTTGCCGGGGTTGGCTTTGGCATAGGCCACCAACTCGGCCAGGGTATTGGCAGGCAGGTTGGCGCGGGTCGTCACCACCTGAGGAGCCCGGCTGAGCATGGCCACCGGCGCAAAGTCTTTGATCGGGTCCCAACCTGCTTTGGCAAAGAGGTGCGGATTGCCCACTTGATAGCCGCTGTAGGCCACGAGCAGGGTGTAGCCATCGGCCTTGGCGCGGGCCACGGCTTGGTTGCCAATATTGCCGGCACCGCCGGCCTTGTTGTCCACAATGACGGGCTGCCCCAGGGCCTTGCTCAGCGCGTCACTGATCAGCCTGGCGGTGAAGTCCGTAGTGCCGCCCGGTGCGCTGGGTACCACCAAGGTGATGGGCTTGTCCGGATAGCGAGCCTGTGCCAGCGCCTGGGTGCTGAAGGCAGTAGCGATGAGGCCAAGGGTGGTGACCAGATGACGACGATTCATGGGGTTCTCCTGCAGGCGCGCGGGCTTGAGCCGGCGCATGGTGTCAAACAAGTTCGGAAATCTCAATCAAGTTGAAGTCCGGGTCGCGCACATAGACGGACCGGATCTTCTGTGTGGCACCGGTGCGTAACACCGGGCCTTCCACAATCGGCCACTCGGCCTGCTGTAAGCGCTCGATCACGGCCTGCAGAGGCATGGACGCGATGAAGCACAGGTCCAATGCGCCGGGCACCGGCAGGTGGGCCTTGGGTTCGAACTCCGAACCCTGGACATGGATGTTGATCTTTTGGTGGCCAAACTTCAGGGCCTGACGTTCCACCGGCGGTGTGCCGCCGATGAATGACTCCAGCTGCATGCCCAAAACACGTGTGTAGAAGTCAATGCAGGCCTGGGGTCGGGAGGTGGTGAGAACCAGGTGGTCAAGGTGGTCAATCATGAGCGCTCCGATCTGAGTTCTTCAACGTAGGCGGGGGTGGGGTGGAGGTCTTGTGTGCGTCCGGCCTTGGCCACTTGGCTGGGCACTTCATGCCCCACCAGATCTGGCAATTGCCGAGCCAAGGTCAACAGCCGAGGCAGATCAATGCCTGTATCCAGGCCCATGGCTTGGAGCATGTGGATGGCGTCTTCGCTGCAAATGTTGCCGCTGGCACCAGGGGCGTAAGGACAACCGCCCAAGCCACCCAAGGAGCCGTCGAATCGCACAATGCCTTCATCCACCGAGGCCAGCACATTGGCCAGCCCCATGCCTCGGGTGTTGTGAAAGTGAAAGGTGATTTGCAAGTCCGCAAAGCGGCTTCTCAGGGCCTGTGCCATGGCCGCTGCTTGGCGAGGGTGGGCCATGCCGGTGGTGTCGCATATCGTTAGTCCGCGCACGCCCAGCGTGGCAAAGCGGTCGGCCCAGCGCAGCACCTCTGCGGCGGGAACCTCGCCCTCCATGGGGCAGCCAAAGCAAGTCGAGAGCGATACATTCACCGCCGCATGCCCGCGGGCTTGAGCCACCACATCCCGCAGGCCTGCAAAGCTTTGCTCGCGCCCCATGCGCAGATTGGCCAGGTTGTGCGTTTCGGACGTGGACATGACCAAGTTCCATTCGTCAGCACGGCACTCTCGTGCACGCTCAGCGCCGCGCACATTGGGCACCAGCACCGTGTACTCCACACCGGGGGCGCGCTGAATCTGGCCCATCACGGCCTCGGCATCCTTGAGCATGGGAATGGCCTTGGCCGAGGTGAACGAGGTCACCTCGATCTTGGCAAAGCCACACTGGCTTAGGCCGTCGATCAGGGCCACTTTGTCTGCGGTAGGGACGAAGTGGGCCTCGTTTTGAAACCCATCGCGGGTCACCACTTCATTGAAGTAAAGGCGGGTCATGGTTGGGGTCTCACTGGATCACACCACGGGTGCGAAGGTCTTGAATCTGCGCCGGGCTCAGGCCCATCTCGTGCAGGATGAGGTCAGTGTCCTGGCCCAAGCTGGGGGCCAGTTGGCGATGTTGGCCCGGTGTGCGCGACAGCTTGGGCACGATGCCAGGCACCTGCACGGCGCTGCCGTCAGTCAGCGTCAAGGTGTCCAGCATGCCCCGTGCTTGGTAATGCGGGTCGGCCGCAATGTCGGCCACGGTGTAGATGCGACCAGCGGGCACGGAAGCCTTGTCGAGCTGAGCCAAGACGTCCGCCACACTGTGTTGGGCTGTCCAGGCACCAATGGCGGCGTCTAGCTCCTGGACTCGGCTGACGCGCCCTGCGTTGTCGGCCAATGCGGGGTCTTGAGCAAGGTCCTCGCGCCCGATGAGCTGCATCAGGCGCCGGAATATGCTGTCGCCATTGCCCGCCACCAGCGCGTAGCCACCGTCTTTGCACAGGTAGGCATTGGTGGGTGCAATGCCTGGCAGGGCGCTGCCCGCAGCCTGCCGCACCGCACCGAAGGCGCTGTACTCGGGCAGCAGGCTTTCCATGCAGTTGAAGACCGCCTCATACAAGGCAATGTCAATGATCTGCCCCTGGCCGCTGGCATGGCGGTGCTGCAGGGCCAGCAAAATGCCGATCACGCCATGCAAAGCGGCCAGGGTGTCCCCCAGGCTCACACCGACCCGCACGGGCACGCGGCCGGGCTCCGCGGTCAGGTGCCTGAGCCCACCCATGGCCTCTGCAATCACCCCGAAGCCCGGCTTGTTGCGATAGGGGCCGGTCTGGCCATAGCCACTGATGCGCAAGACGATCAAGCGGGGGTTGGCAGCCAGCAAGTCTGTGGGGTCCAGCCCCCAGCCTTCCAGCGCGCCGGGCCGGAAGTTCTCGATCAGCACATCGGCTTCCAACGCCAGTTGGCGAACCAGCGCTTGCCCGTCAGGGTGGCGAAGGTCGAGTGCCACCGAGCGCTTGTTGCGCGACTGCACTTGCCACCAGATCGAGGTGCCGTCTTTGAGCATGCGCCACTTGCGCAGCGGGTCGCCAGCGCCTGGGGCTTCGACCTTGATGACCTCGGCTCCAAAGTCGGCCAAAGTCTTAGCGGCAAAAGGGCCGGCGATCAGTTGGCCCAACTCCAGCACCTTGAGGCCTGCCAAGGCGGCCATGGAAGAGGGGGTGCTGGCCTCAGGCGGTGGAGAAGTGGTGGCGGCTTGTGACATGCGGCCAGTGTCCGAGGCCGCTGCGTGTGCCGTCTATTTCAATCTCGTTGGGCGAGACTTCGCATTTTGCGAAGACGACTGCAGGAAATCCCGTAACTCCTTCACGGCGGCGTCGGCATCCGAGCGCACGCACAGCTGCACCTGCCGCTGCGCCCAGGCATCACTGAGGGCCCGCCATTGCAAGGCTTTGGCGCGCACCAGGGGCAGTGCTACGCCCTTGGGCACCAGGGCAATGCCCAGCCCAGCAGCCACCATATGCCCCACCGCATCAAAGCTGCGCACTTGCATGCGCAGCTTCAGCATCCGCCCTGCCGCCATGGCAGCTTGTTGCTGGGCTTGCAGCACGGCCGCGCCGGCATGCAGGGTGACCCAGGGTTCATCCAGGGCTTGCACGAACTCCAAAGCACCTTTGCCCGCGAGCCGGTGTCCCGGCGGCAACAGCAGCACCAATTCGTCCTCGCGGAACTTGCACACCTCCAGGCCATGGACCTCGGGCCCACCGACGAAGACGCCCACATCGGCCCGCCCTTCGCGCACCGAGGCCACGACTTGCTCGGAGACTTGCTCTTCCAATTCGACCTGAATCTCGGGTCGCAGCGCGGCGTAGTCGGCCAACAGCGGTGGCAGGAATTGGATGATGGCGGCCGTGCCCGAGCAAACATGCAAATGACGCGCTACGCCCTGGCGGGCGTCATGCAGCTCGGCCATCAGGTTGTCGAGCTCTTGCAAGATAGCGAGCCCCCGCTTCATAAAGGCCCGGCCCAAGTCGGTGGGGGTGAGCCCTCGCGAATGACGCTCGAAAAGCGGCCCCCCCAAGCTGCGCTCCAAGTCCCTGAGGCGTCGGCTGGCAGCGGGTAGTACCAAGTGGCATTCGCGGGCAGCTTGGGTGAGGTTGCCTGTGCGAGCGCAAGCCACCGCCAGCCGGATGGAGACAAAGTCAAAACGGGCCAGGTTGTAGGGTATTGGGCTCATGTCATTGAGCCCTTAACGCAGGCGTGCCACGGGTATGTGCATCCTCGTCACGGCTGATGGTTGAGGGGCAGAACTTGCCACAGAAGCTGCGCCGTTTCTGGCCGATAGATGTCACTGTGGGCACCGCCACCGGTGCCAAAGGATTGGTATTTGATCAGCTCGCTGGCGTTCACATACAGCATGCGGGTTTGGGAGGACAGGTCGCAGCCCTTCACCAACTGGCCATCCGCTTGGGCCGTGCATAGCGTCATGCGGCTGCCGTCGTCCAAGCGCATGCCCTCGCGCTGTAGCTTTTCCCAAGACTTCATGGAGCCTGCCCACAGCGGGCCGGGGAGCTTGGCGGCGGCTTCAGCGGCGGAGTCATGCCGCGAGGCGGTGAAGACCAAGCGAGTCGCTGCAGGGCAGCCTGGCGCGTAGGCCAGCTCGGAAGGGCCCGCACCGCTGGCGCGCAGGCGGTTCAAGGAGTACGCCCCTTGCAGGTTGATGAGGGCATCCACTGCGCCCTGGGCCAGTGGTGGGCCCGTGGGGCCGCCCTCTTCAGGCGGGAGCACGGTGCCCCGGCACACCGCATGCGACATGGCGCGGGCCCCAAAACTGTGGCCAATGGCTACCAGCTTGGGGCGCTGCCCCTGCTTTGCGTGCTCGGCCAGGGCAGGCAGCACGGCATAGCGCAGGCTGGCGCCCAGCCAGCCTGCCGCAAACTCATCGGCGTCATTGGCCTTGTTCAACAGGCTGCTGGGCCGCACCAGGACGGATCCCAAAAAGGTGTTGTCCCATTGGCTGGGCCAGGTGAAGCCGATCACATAGGGCCTGAAGTTGGCTTTATCCGGCGCGGTGGCCTGCAAGGTCCGGATGATCGACGCGAAGTTTTGCATCGCCTCGATCTGGACGGTGTTCCAGCCCATCGCGATCATGAACACATGGGTGTATTGCCCCCGCGCCAAATCGGTGGTGATCTGCGCGCGGGCGGCCTTGATGCCGCGCCAGCTGTCGGCATAGGCGTTGGCGCGCGCCACGGGCTGGCGCTTGCAGTCCAGCCAAGGCACTGTTCTCAGCGACGGGTCGAGCCGGCTCTCGTTGGCCTGGGCAGGGCTGCGATAGGCGTCAAACACCAGCGTGCCGTCGTGGCCGTCGAAGGCGGCCACATGGGAGATGAACACGGCCTTGCTGCCGCCTTGCATCACATCCTTCAGCCAACGTGTGGTGCGGTCGTTCACGGCGATGCCATCGGGGGCCGGCTTCAGGCTCACGGCTTGCGCACCCCTGCGGACTGGGTCGGTGCCGGATTTCTCAGCCCCGATCACCAGGCCCGGCACTCGCATGGCGTACTCGTTGGGGTAGTACACCAGTGCGTGATAGGGCTGGCTGTCGCCAGACTCGGTGCCGAGACGACACTCCTCGTCGTAGATCATGGATTTGCCAGGCACGGTCTGGGCCGAGGCCGATCCACCCATGAGCGCCAGCGTGGCCAGGACGGCAAAAACTTGAGCGGATCGAAAAGAACACATGTGGACAACTCCTCCAAAAGAGAGCCCCACTGTGGCCACAGTCCTCGGGTGGCGCCATATGGGCTTTCTCCAATAGCCGCTCGCAGCGGGAGGCTGAAGTTCTGCGTCAGAGCGTTCCGGCGCGTTGGATCAAGAGCCGGCCTACCTCCGACAGGACCGCTTCGTCTTGCTCACGAATACCCTGCTCATGGGCCTGGGCGGTGTCGTAATAGGCGGTGACGATGAGGGGTGCGCGGCCGGTGTGGGCGGGGGGCCAGAAGATGGCCACGTCGTTGTACTTATCGACCATGCCCGGCGCCATGGCCGTGCCGGTTTTGTCGCCCGCACGCCAGCCAGCGGGCGCGTGGGCGCGCAAGCGCTTGAGGCCCGTTTGGGTCGCCACCATCCAGTCGGCCAAGCGCTGGCGCGAGGCGGGGCTGAGGGCGGTGCCGGTGAGCAGCAAGGCGGTAATGCGAGCCATGGCGGCGGGCGTGGTGGTGTCGCGCTGCTCGCTCGATGGCACCAGGTTCATCGCGGGCTCCAGCCGGTCTAGCCGGGTGATGGGGTCGCCCAGGCCACGCAGGTGCTGAGTGAACCCCGCCGGGCCGCCCATCAGGCCCAGCAGCAGGTTGGCGGCAGTGTTGTCGCTGGTGGTTTGGGTGGCCTCGGCCAAGGCCAGCACCGTCATGCCGCCGTGGGCCTGGTGTTGCTTGGCCACGGGGGCGTAGCTTTGCAGGTCGGCTGGGGTGATGGGCACCCACTGCTCGGCCCGCAATCGGCCTTGGTCGATCAGGCGCAGCACCACCGCAGCCAGCAGCAGCTTGAAGGTGGAGCACAGGCCAAAGCGTTCGTCCACGCGGTGGCCACTCAGCGCGCCGGTGCCGGTGTCCAGCATGGCCACACCCAAGCGGCCGCCTGCGCGCTGCTCCAGGGCTGCCAGGGCCTGGGCCAGATCGGCAGCCTGCGGGCCGCCGGTGGCCGCTGCAGCGGCGTTCAGCCAGGTGGGGGCGGCGCTGGCCAGGGTCAGGGTCAGGGTCAACAGGGCGTGGCGCCGGGTCAGGCGGGGCGGGTGCGTCATGGGGCGGCAAAGGCGGGGCTGAGCAGGGGTGGGAAAGCCACCCGCTGATTGCTGGGTAGTTTGGTCATGCAAGCCGCAAACAGCGGGCTGCTTACGCCGCGCTGTAGCCAGGCTTGCAGCGCGGGCAGGGCTTGTGCCGCAAACCAAGCCGGGTCCACCGCCGCGAACTGCCGCACAAAGGGCCACAGCGCCAGGTCGGTGGCGCAGGGGGTGTCACCGGCCAAGTAGGGCTGATGTTGCAAGCGGGCTTCCAGCGGCAGCAGGCAAACCGCCACGGCCGCGTCCCGCGCGTGCTCGCGTGGTGCGGGCTGGGCCTGGCGCTCGGGGTATTTGTAGGCGTCGAGCCCGCGCTTGAACTCGCCATCATTGCGCTCAAGCAGGGCCAGCATGTCCGGCGCTTGGGCGCGCTGCCAGGCGCTTTGCACGGGGCTGTCTTGCAGGGCCCAGGCCATGATGTCCCAGCTTTGTTCCAGCACGCCTCCGTCTGCCAATTGCAGCACCGGCACCGTGGCTTTGGGTGAGATGGCCAGCAGCGCGGCGGGTTTGTCGCGCAGCTCAATTTCAAAGCCCGCAAACGGCCGCTGCGCCCAGAGCAAGGCCATGCGGGCGCGCATGGCATAGGGGCAGCGGCGGTAGGTGTAGAGCAGGGGCAGGTCGGTCACGGTGCGCAAGCGTACTCGAACTCGAGGGCGGGGTTGATACCATCGCGCCCCATGAAATTTGCGGATCGACTCCAACAACTCCCAAAAGCGAGCCACCTCGCCGCGCTGCAGCTTTTGGATGCCCAGGGCCAGGTGCTGGCCACCCTGGAAAACAAGCCCGGCCAAGCCGGCTCGCTGGCGCTGTATGCCGCGCTGGCGGCCCTCTATGGCGGCCAGATCACCCCCGCCGCCGCCACGTTGGGGCTGGAGTGGTACGCCGAGCACACGGCCGACGCGCAGCAGTTCCCGGGCAAGCACCCCAACATCGACCGGCTGATGGCTTGGGCACAGGGCAGCGAGGCCTATGCCGTGAAGCTGGTCGCAGCTTGAGGCACATGGCGGGCTGCCGCTGACGCCACAATCGGCCCATCCTTTATTGAGGGCCGATCACCGTCGGCCATGCCTTCATCATGTCCTCATCCTGGACCCACCACGCCATCTCCCTCATCGAGGCGGACTACTGCCGCAGCGCAGACACCCACCTCATCGCCCTGCCCTTACCCACCTGGGCGGCTCAGGGCATTGACTTCTACCTCAAGGACGAGTCCACCCACCCCACCGGCAGCTTGAAGCACCGGCTGGCGCGCTCGCTGTTTTTGTATGCGCTGTGCAATGGCTGGCTGCGCGAGGGCATGACGGTGGTGGAGTCCTCCAGCGGCTCCACGGCCGTCAGCGAAGCTTATTTCGCCCGTTTGCTGGGCCTGCCCTTTGTGGCGGTGATGCCGCGCAGCACCTCGCTCGAGAAGGTCGCCCTGATCCGCTTTCAAGGCGGCGACTGCCACTTTGTAGACCATGCCAGCGAGGTCTATGCGGCGGCCCAAACCCTGGCGCGCGAGCGCGGTGGGCACTATATGGACCAGTTCACCTATGCCGAGCGGGCCACTGACTGGCGGGGTAACAACAATATCGCGCAAAGCATGTTCGAGCAGATGGGCTGCGAGCGCCACCCCGTGCCACGCTGGATCGTGGTGGGCGCAGGCACGGGCGGCACCAGCGCCACCATCGGCCGCTTTCTGCGCTACAAGCGCCACCCCACGCAGCTCTGCGTGGCCGACCCGGAGGGCTCTGTGTTTGCGGCCTATCACGCCAGCGGCGACGCCAGCCTCACCGCGCCGGGCTCGCGCATCGAGGGCATTGGCCGCCCCCGTGTGGAGCCCAGCTTCATCCCCAGCTTGGTGGATCGCATGAGCGTGGTGGCCAATGCCGACTCGGTGGGCGCGATGCTGGCGCTCTCCGACTTGCTGGGTCGCCCCGTGGGGCCGTCGACCGGCACCAACCTGGTGGCCATGCTGGCCTTGGCCGACGAGATGCGCCAGCGCGGCGAGAGCGGCTCGGTGTTGTCATTGCTGTGCGACAGCGGCGAGCGGTATCGCGGCACCTATTTCTGCGCGGAGTGGGCTCAAGCGCATTGCGGCGAGGTCGAGGCTGCGCAGCAACGCATGGCGCAGCGGCTCACCGCCATCTCCTGACTTAGGGGGAGTTGATGAGCTAGGGGCTTCAAGGGCTGCATCGGCCTGGGCACACTGCGCGGCTGATTCAAGCTACATCCCGGAGACACCTTCATGCCCACTCGCCCCTTCACTCGTCATGTCTTGGCCCTGGCGGCCTGTGCTTCGCTGTGGGGCGGCTCGGCCCTGGCAGCAGCGCCCCTGTGGCAAGACGCTGCACCCGCACGCTTGGAAGACGCCCGCCAGGTGCAGGCGCGGCAAGCGCGCTGGGTGGAGGTGGATGTGGCCGCACTGGGGGCCTTGGTGCGCCAGTTGCCTGCCGCCTCGTCACGCCTGGCCCAGCGGCCCACCTTGGCTCTGCCCCTGCCCGATGGCAGCAGCTTGACGCTGCATTTGCACGAAACGGCTGTGATGGCACCGGCTTTGGCCGCCCGTTATCCGCAGATCCGCACCTTTGCCGGCACGGTGCCGGGGCGCCCGGAGATCAGTGCGCGCCTGGACCTGAGCCCGCGCGGTCTGCGGGCGCAGATCTTCACGCCGCAGGGCCGGGTGTTCATCGACCCCGCCCTGGGCGACAACACCCGCTTGCACCAAGTCAGCTACGGCCAAGACCAAAGCCCCCGCAGCCGCACGGCCGACCGGGTGCTGAAGGTGCCCGGCGCTGCGCCGGCGGCCCTGCGGGCGGCTGCGCCGGCCATTGGCGACAAGCTGCTGACTTACCGCGTGGCCATTGCCACCACGGGGGAGTACGCGCGCTTCCATGACCCCGCGGCCTCGCCGAGCAACAAGGTCAATGTGTTGGCGGAGCTGGTGACCCTGACCAACCGCGTCACCGGGGTGTACGAGCGAGAGGTGGGGATTCAATTGCAACTGGTGGAAGGCACCGATGAGGTGATTTACACCGACCCCGCGACCGACCCCTACACCAATGACGATGGCGGCAAGATGCTGAGCCAGAACATTTGGACACTCAAGTCGGTGTTAGGCAATGGCAGCTTTGACATCGGCCATGTGGTCAGCACCGGTGGCGGCGGCGTGGCCTACTTGGGCGTGGTGTGCGACAAGCGCTTCAAGGCGGGCGGCGTGACGGGCCTGGGCGCTCCGGTCAACGATGCCTTCTACATTGACTATGTCGCGCACGAGATGGGCCACCAGTTTGGCGCCAACCACACCTTCAACAGCCAAAGCGGTGCCTGCGCGGGCAACCGCGAGCCCAGCGTGGCCTATGAGCCGGGCAGCGGCTCGACCATCATGGCCTATGCCGGCATCTGCGATGCCGATGACTTGCAGCCGCACAGCGACCCGCAATTCCACAGCGCCAGTTTTGATGAAATTGTGCGTTACACGCGCACGGGCGGTGGGGCCGCTTGTGCGGTGGTCACACCCACCGGCAACCGCGCGCCCAGCGTCAGCGTGCCCGCAGGCGGCTTCACCATTCCGGCCCAGACGCCCTTCGAGCTGACGGGCCAAGCCAGTGACCCTGACGGCGACACGCTGAGCTACCAGTGGGAGCAGCGCGACCTCGGCGCTGCGGGCAGCCCCAACCAGCCTGACGCCAGCGCGCCGCTGTTCCGCAGCTTCCCGCCCACGGCCAGTGCCACGCGCAGCTTTCCGCAACTCAGCGACCTGCTGGGCAACACCCAGACCTTGGGCGAGATCCTGCCCCGTGTGAGCCGCGATTTGAACTTCCGCCTGACCGTGCGGGACGACCAAGCCGCGCCGTCTGCAGGCGGCGTCGCCAGTGCCGACCTGAGCTTCAAGGTCAGCGCGGCGGCCGGCCCCTTCAAGCTCACCAGCCCCAACACGGGGGGCAGCTACCGCCCGGGCAGCAGCCTGCGGGTGACCTGGGATGTGGCCAACACGGCGGCGGCGCCGGTGTCTTGCGCGGCGGTGGACGTGTGGTTCTCGGCCGATGGTGGCCAGACCTTCAGCAAGCGGCTCAAAAAATCGGCGCCCAACAACGGCAGCACCACTGTCAAGCTGCCTGCCCAGGCAGCAGCCGCGGCGCGTCTGAAGGTGAAGTGCAGCAACAACATCTTCTTTGACGTCTCGGACACCAGCTTCAAGGTGGAGTGAGCGCGCGCAAACTTCAAGCGAGGCCACCATGAGGGGGCCTCGCTGGCGGATGATGTAGATAAATTACGCGAGATCACTACGCCCCAAGAAGAGTTGCAATCGATATCTAAGGGATGCCCTGGATATTGCATGTAGTTTTACTTCAATAGCATCGCGCCCATTCCAAGCAAAAGGAGTGAGCGATGCACGCATCGGATGTGGCGGCGCGCCGTGGCGCGCGCGGGTGGTGGCGTTGGGCGCTGATGGCCCTGATGTGCCTGAACCTCTGGGCTTGCGGCGGTGGCAGCGAGCCCGCCGCCACCGAGCCGCCGGTGCAGGCGGCCAACACCGATGCCACGCTGGCGCTGGCGGCGTCAGAGTCGCACCAAACCGTGTTGAACGCGGTGCCGCGTGCCAAGCCTGCTGCGGCCGTCAGCACCACCTTGCGGGTGCACTACCGCCGCACGGCGGGCGACTATGAGGGCTGGCAAATGCACACCTGGGGTGCTGCCAAAGACCCGGGCTGGAACCAAGGCTGGAATGCCAGCGGCAGCGACAGCTTTGGCGCCTATTACGACATTCCGCTCAATGCGGACAGCGGCACGGTGGGCTACCTCTTTCACAAAGGGGATTGGAAGGACCACAACGGGGCGGATCAGGCCTATGCCTTGAAGCCGGGTGCCAACGAAATCTGGCGCCTTCAGGACGACCCGACCACCTACGCCAGCAACCCCTTGCAGGCGCCCACGCCGGACATCCACACCGTGCGGGTGCATTACCAGCGCTTTGGGGGCGACTATGCCAACTGGGGCCTGCACCTCTGGAATGGCAGCGGCTTAGACACCAGCCGCATGCCTGCCGGCGTGACGATTGACCGCTGGAACGCGCCCGTGGCCTTCTCGGCCATGCCGGGCTACACCGCCGCACCCAGCGAGGTGGTGTTCGACATCCCCGTGCTCAACCCGCAGGCGGATGCCAACCGCAAGGCCTTGGAGTTCATCATCCACGGCATGCCGCCTAATGAAAACGACAAGGACGGCCGCGACAACAACATCCGCGTGGACTACGCCGCGCTGAGCATCAAGAACCAGGTCGGCGAGATCTGGCTGGTGGAGCGCGACGCCACGGTCTACACGGCTGCACCCGACCTGCGCTCGGTCAGCAGCACCGACGCCCGCGCCTTCTGGCTGAACGCGCAGCTCATCAAATGGCCCCGCGTGGCTGCGGGCCAAACCGTCAAACTCTACTGGTCTCGCAACGGCCAGATCGTGGTCAGCAAAGACCAGGTGGTCAGCGGGGCTGATGGCGCACTGACCCTGGACGCCTACACCGGCAGCGTGCCGCCTGCCGCTGCCGAGCGCTTCAAGTGGGTGGCCTCAGGTGGGCTGTTCAGCGTGCGCGAGGCGGACCTGCCCCAGCTCAAGCTGCTGCACAAGGCGCAGGTGGTGCTGGTGCAAGAGAACGCGCAAGGCTTGGTGCAAAACGCCACCACGGCTCAGGCCGCGGGTGCACTCGATGCGCTGTATGCCTCGGCCGAGCAGGTCACCGACCTGGGCGTGAGCGTGGCCGATGGCCGCACTCGCTTCAAGCTCTGGGCGCCCACCGCGCGCAGCGTGGCGCTGTATCTGTATGAGCCGGGCGGCGGCTCGGCGACGGCGGCCGTCGACATGCAATGGGATGCGAGCACCGGCGTCTGGACGCATGAAGCTGCCGGGGACTTGAGCGGCCAGACTTACCGCTTCGCCGTGCGTGTGTTTGTGCGCGGCGTGGGCGTGGTGCGCAATATGGTGACCGACCCTTACGCCATCTCACTGACGGCGGACTCCAAGCGGGCCTATATCGGCAACTTGGCCGCTGCGGCACTCAAGCCCAGTGGCTGGGATGCCACCGTCATTCCGCCCACGGTGGCGGCGGCACCCGACATGAGCATTTACGAGCTGCATGTGCGTGACTTCTCGGCCAGTGACACCACCGTGCCCGAGAAGCAACGCGGCACCTACCTGGCCTTTGCGCGCGCCAACTCGGCCGGTATGCAGCACCTCAAGGCGCTGGCCCAAGCCGGCCTGACGGACGTGCACCTGCTGCCCAGCTATGACATCACCAGCGTGCCCGAGCGCGGCTGCACCAGCCCAAGTGTGCCGGCGGCTGCGCCCGACAGCACGGCCCAGCAAGCGGCGGTGATGGCCACGGCCGGCAGCGACTGCTTCAACTGGGGTTACGACCCTTGGCACTACACCGTGCCGGAAGGCAGCTATGCCAGCGCTGTGAGTGACCCGGCCCGCCGCGTGGTGGAGTTCCGCACCATGGTGCAGGCCTTGCACAAAGCCGGGCTGCGCGTGGGCATGGATGTGGTCTACAACCACACCGCGGCCTCGGGCCAAAACGAACGCTCGGTGCTGGACCGCATCGTGCCCGGCTACTACCACCGCTACAACGCTGCGGGTGACATCGAGCGCAGCACCTGCTGCGAAAACACCGCCACCGAGAACCTGATGATGGGCAAGCTGATGATCGACTCGGTCATCACCTGGGCGCGCGACTACAAGATCAGCTCCTTCCGCTTCGACCTGATGGGCCACCAGCCCCGCGCCGTGATGGAGAAGCTGCAGGCCGCGGTCAATGCCGCCACCGGCCGCCACATCAACCTCTTGGGTGAAGGCTGGAACTTTGGGGAAGTGGTCAACGGCACCCGCTTTGTGCAGGCTGAGATGCTGAGCATGAACGGCACCGGCATCGGCACCTTCAACCCCATGCTGCGCGATGCCGTGCGCGGCGGCAGCAGCTTTGACAACGGCGACTTCCTCATCAGCAACCAAGGCTATGTCAACGGCTTGTGGACCGACCCGAACGCGCTGACCGGCAACCGGCCCAAGAGCGACCTGATGTGGCTGGGTGATGTGATCAAGGCGGGCCTCGCGGGCTCTATCCGCAGCTACAGCATGACCACGCACTGGGACCAGACCCTGAGCCTGCAAGACCTGAATGTGGGCGGCTTGCCCGGCGGCTATGTGCTGCAGCCCTCAGAGGTCATCAACTACTTCGAGAACCACGACAACCAGACCTTCTTCGACAACAACGTCTACAAGCTGCCCCTGGGCACCAGCCGTGAAGACCGAGCCCGCGTGCAACTGCTGGGTGCGGCCATCAACACCTTCGCCCAGGGCGTGCCCTACTTCCATGCCGGGGTGGACACGCTGCGCAGCAAGTCGATGGACCGCAACTCCTACGACTCGGGCGACTGGTTCAATCGCATCGACTGGAGCTATCAAGGCAACAACTTTGGCGTGGGCCTGCCGCCCGAGCGCGACAACGGCAACAACTGGACCGTGATGCGGCCCTTCCTGGCCAATAGCGGCATCGCGCCGCAGCCGGGTGACATCACCTGGATGCGCGACGCCTTCCGCGACCTGCTGCGCATCCGCGCCAGTTCTACCTTGCTGCGCCTGCGCACGGCAGACGACATCAAGGCCCGCTTGCGCTTCCACAACACCGGCTCGGGCCAAGACCCGGCGGTCTTGATCGGCCAAGTCGATGGTGCGGGCTATACGGGCGCTAACTTTGGCGAACTGGTCTACGTGATCAATGTGGACAAGCAAGCCAAGGCCTTGAGCGTGCCGGCGCTGGCGGGCAAAGCGCTGCAGCTCCACCCGGTGCACCAAGGCCCGAATGCGGCGGACAAGCGCGCCGCCCAGGCCAGCTTTGACGCGGCCAGCGGCACCATCAATGTGCCTGCGCGCACCGCAGTGGTGTTTGTGAGGGGATGAGGCGCAGCCGGCGGCGGAGTGGGGCGTTGCCCTACTCCGCCTTGCCCTGCGCCGCCCGCTCGTTCATCACGCGGTAGTAGTCCTGCATCTTGTAGCGCAGCGTGCCACAGCGCTGGTTGGTGGCGGTAGCAACCTGGTTGTAGCTCGCTTGCTCTTGCCGCAACTGCGCGCCACGCTGGTTCAGCGACTGAACCTCGGTGCTCAACTGCTGCACCCGTGCGTTGTAGTCCCGCAGCGCTTGGGCATTGCCGGCCTCCAGCCCTTGCCGCGCCTGGTCTTGCTCGGCCATCTGCTTGCGCACCTCGTCCTGGCGTTGTTCGTGGGCGTCGATGCGGCGCATCACGTCAGCCCGCTGCTCGCGCAACTCATCTTGGCGGTTGAGGCAAGCGTGGATCTGCTCGGGTGAGGCCAGCGGGGTCTGTGCCGCACCGCCAGCCAAGGGCATCAGCAAGGCCAGCGTGGCCAGTGCCAGTTTTTTATCAGTCATGGGTACTGCTCAATTCCCAACGTTATCTTTGGGAGGCATGCTAGGCCTGGCATTCGGCCAGGCATTGAGCAAGACCGCTGATTTCGTGACATGCTGTGCAGCTGGAGCGGCCGTTTTTCGGCGGCTGTCGGCAACCCCCCACGCTATCGACACAAGCACTTACGAATGACACAAGCTCACGCCCTCATCTTTGATGTATTCGGCACCTTGGTCGATTGGCACGGCAGCATCCGCCGGGAGCTGCAGGCCACCTTGGTCGAGGGCTTGGGCCTGCCGCTGGATGCGGCAAGCCTGGCCACCGCCTGGCGAGCCCAGTACCAACCTGCCATGCAAGAGGTCCGCAGCGGCCAGCGTGCGTTCTGTGATTTGGACGTGCTGCATCGACGCAATCTGGACGTGGTGTTGAACGATGCGGGGGTGGGCACTGCGGTGGACGAAGCGGCCCGACAACATCTGGTGCGCGCCTGGCACCGCCTGCAGGCCTGGCCCGAGGTGGGCGAAGCGCTGGCGCTGCTGCGCCAGCGCTTTCTCTTAGCGCCCTGCTCCAACGGGCACATCGCCTTGATGGTGGCGCTGGCGCGGCATAACGCCTGGCATTGGGACGCCGTCTTGGGCGCGGAGCTGGCCCGTGACTACAAGCCTCAGCCCATCGTCTACACCACCGCCTGCCGCGCCTTGGGACTGGCCCCCGCGCAAGTGATGATGGTCGCCTGCCACTCCAGCGACTTGGCCGCGGCGGCCGCGGCGGGCCTGCAATGCGGCTTCATCGCCCGGCCTGAAGAAGGCGGGCCCGGGGTGGGTGAGACGGCACCCGCCTGCCCTGTGCAGGCGCAAGCCGCCGACTTGCGCCAACTGGCCCAGCGCTTGCTAGCCCAGGCCTGAGTGCCTGTCGGCAACCCGGCCCGTCTGTGGCTCAGAGCCGCTGCTTGAACTGCACCACATTGCCCTCCGGGTCCCAGCCGTCCAGCACCGCAGCACCGCGGATCTGCCAGGTCTTGCTGTCGGGGTTCAGTCCACCGCCAGTGGCCTCTGCGGCCACACGCACTGCGGCCAAATCAGCCACCCAGAAGGCAGGCTTGATGGGCGTGTCTTCCCGCAATTGCGGCGGCTGAGCGATCTCGATCTCGGCGGCATAAGCCGGGGGGATGGCATGGATCACCAGTTCCAGCCCGGCGCCGGCCAAGAGGTGATGGCTCGATTCTGCTTCGATCAGGGCGAGGCCCAGCGTCTGTTGATAGAAGGCGGAGACGGTGCTTGGGCTCTTGGCAAAGATCACCAAGCCAAAGTGGGCGGCAGTAGCGGGGGTGCTCATGGGGTGTCGCCGGCGGGATAGCCGGGGGTGGTGATCGCCCTAGAATTGTGAGGCCAACCCTGGGCCTGTTCGCACCCCTTGACGTGGTGTTAACAAGCCCTTGCGTTGGCACGCGTTCTCAGGGCGGGGTGAAAGTCCCCACCGGCGGTATCTGTGCGCAAGTGCAGGAGCCCGCGAGCGCCCATGGCAGCCCTTGTTGCGGTGGGGTCAGCAGATCTGGTGCGATGCCAGAGCCGACGGTCACAGTCCGGATGAAAGAGAAACGCGCAGGCATGGCGCTTGAGTCGAGAGGCTCAGGCGCCGCGCCTGCGTTCGCCCTGATTCTTGGCCTATTTCACCGTGAGGTGTTCCATGAATCAGACCCTGTCGTCTCCCCGCTCCACATCGTCGGCCGCTGCAGCACCCGCAGTGCGCCCTTGGCGTGTGGCCATCGTCGCCGCCTCCTGGCACCGCGACATCGTTCAGCAAGCCATTGATGCGGCTTTGGCGGAGTTCCGCCAGAGCACTTCTCCGCCCGAGCTAGCGGTGCACGATGTGCCCGGTGCTTTTGAGATCCCGCTCTATGCCCAGCGCTTGGCCAAGGCCGGCCTGTGTGATGCCGTCATCGCCTGCGGCTTGGTGGTTGATGGTGGCATCTATCGCCACGACTTTGTCGCCAGCGCAGTCATCGACGGCTTGATGCGGGTGCAGCTCGATACCGGGGTGCCGGTGTTCTCGGCTGTGCTCACGCCACTGCGCTTTCACGAGATCCCCGAGCACCAGCAGTTCTTTGCTGAGCACTTTGTGAAGAAGGGGCAGGAGGTGGCACGGGCCTGCTTGCAGACCTTGTCCGCGTCTGCGCACTTCGGCCCCTGAGGCCCGGCCCTTGGGCGGCCTTAGCGCCGCCCAAAGATGTTGATGGCTTCCACCAGGTAGTTGGCTTGCCGCTTTAGCTCGTCAGTGGCGCTGACGCCTTGCTCCACCAATGTCGCGTTTTGCTGGGTGGTTTGCTCCAGCAAGTGGATGGCGTCGTTCACATTTCGCACGCCTTCGCTTTGCTCTTGGCTGCCTTGAGCAATGCGTTTGATGATGTCGGCCAACTCGCCAATGCTGTGGGCGATGTCGTTCATGGCTGCACCGGCTTGGCGGGCCACGTCGCGGCCTTGCTCCACATGGTCGCCATTGCTGGCGATGACGTGCTTGATGTCTTTGGCGGCAGCGGCACAGCGCCCTGCCAGGCTGCGCACTTCCGCCGCGACCACCGCAAAGCCGCGTCCGGATTCTCCTGCGCGTGCGGCTTCAACGGCGGCATTGAGGGCCAGGATATTGGTCTGAAACGCGATGCCGTCGATCAGCGCAGTGATCTCTGAGATCTTGGTGCTGGCCTCGCTGACGCGGTCCATGGTGGCTATCATCTGATGGACCACTTGCCGGCCTTGGTGGGCCACGCTGCTGGCGGCTTGGGCTTGCTGATCGCCGGCTTGGGCGCTCTCAGAGTTCATCTCAACGGTGAACTTGAACTCCAGCATCGACGTGGCGGACTTCTCCAGTGCACCGCTCTGGCTGGCGGTGCGCTCAGCCAAGTGGTGGTTGCCATCGGCGATCTCGCGGCTTTGCTGTTCGACCACGGCGGCGCGGCGCGCCACATCGGCCACCAAGGACTTGAGGTTCAGCCCGCCTTGGTTGACGGCCCGCATGAGCATGCCGATCTCGTCTACCCGGTCCATGGCCGGGGCGGCTTCAGCCTGGCCGCTGGCAATGCGCTGGGCGTGCGCCAAGATCTTGTCCAGCGGGCGCGCTACCTGCCACTCCAAGAACCAGGTCAAGACGCCCGCCACCACCAGGCCGCTCAGGGCCAGCCAAACCATCTCCATCGGGGTGCTGACAAACAACTCGCTGAACAAGGTGATCAGCGCCACGCCCAGGCCCATGGCGGTGCGCAGGCGTGCCCGCAAGGACATGCGCTGGAACACCGAGGCCACGCCGCTGGCGCCGGTGCGCACCAGCAGCCCTTTGAAGAGCATCAACCCTTGCGCGCGGCCTTCACGAAAGCGCCGGTAGAGGTCTTCGGCGGCCCGCACTTCATCCGCGGTGGGCTTGGTGCGCACCGAGATGTAGCCGACGATGCTGCTGTCTTGGATGATGGGCGCCACATTGGCCCGCACCCAGTAATGGTCGCCGTTCTTGCAGCGGTTCTTGACCAGGCCTGTCCAAGGCGAGCCGCTTTTGAGGGTGCGCCACATGTCGGCAAAGGCCTCGGGCGGCATGTCGGGGTGGCGCACCAGGTTGTGCGGCTGCCCCAGCAATTCGTCCACCGTGTAGCCACTGACCTCCACAAAGGCCTCGTTGGCATAGGTGATGTGGCTGTGCGCATCGGTCACCGACATCAGGGTCGCTGACGCGGGGAAATCGACAGGCTGTTGGGTGACGGGCTGGTTGAGGCGCATGGCGATCGGAGGCGCAAAAGTGCGTCTCATCGCAGCTTACGACGCAGGGGCCAGGGGCAGTCTCGATAACAAGCGGGCACTTGAGCCCGGTGTTCGCCGCTTTGGCCGGCGCGGATGGGGGGCTGGCAGCGGCCCCGCCGCCCGAGCGCCTAGCTGCTGGCTCGGTGCACCACCTCGAAGCCCAAGTCCACGCGGGCGGACGCGGGCGTTTCACCGCGCATCAGCTGCAGCAGCATGCGCGCGGCGGCCTCGCCAATCTGGCTGCGGGGTGTGCGCACGGTGGTCAGGGGCGGGCTCATTTGGTCAGAGCCGGTCAGGTCGTTGAAGCCGGCAATGGCCACGCGCTCGGGCACGGCCAGCCCCAAGCGCAGGGCGGCCAGCAGCGCGCCTTGGGCCAAGTCGTCGTTGCAAAAGAAGATGGCATCGACGGGCGGCATCTGGCCCATGATCTGCTCCAACATCTGGCCACCCAAGGCCAGGGACGAGGGCGCGGGGTTGAGCCACTCCAGCGTCGGGCTGTGCAGGCCCGCCTGTTGCAGCTCGGCCCGCCAGCCCTCCAAGCGCTGTAGGGTGCGCGGGTCCAGCTGCGCGCCGGCAAAGGCGATGCGGCGGCGGCCTTGGGCCAGCAGGTGGCGGGTCAGGGCCGCACCGGCCTCGCGCTGTGAGAAGCCCACGCAGTGCAAGGGGGCGGCCAAAGGGGCGGTGGGCAGGTCCATCAGGTGCACACAGGGCACGCGGCTTTGAGCCATGAGTTGGCGCGTGCCGGGGCTGTGGTCCAGGCCGGTGACGATCAGCCCGGCCGGGCGGTGCATCAGTTGCTCGCGCAGCAGTTGCTCTTCTTCGCCCTCGTCATAGTGGGTCACCCCGATCAAGGTTTGGAAGCCCGCCGGCCGCAGCGTGCGCTGCACTGCCTCCAGCACGTCGACAAACAGGGCATTGGAGAGCATGGGGATCAGCACCGCCACATGGCTGCTGCGCTGCGAGGCCAGTGCGCGGGCGGCGGGGTCCGGCACATAGCCGAGCTTGGCAACGGCGGCTTGCACCCGCTCGACCAAGCCTGGGTCCACCGCCCGCTCGCCGCGCAGCGCGCGCGACACCGTGATGGGGCTGACGCCGGCCGCCTGCGCCACATCGCTGAGCGTGACGCGCCCCGTGGCGCGGCGCCGGCTGGCCAGGGCGGGGGTGGGCACCGAGGTGGGAGCAGTGGCAGACGGCTTGGCGCGGGGCATGCGGGTTTTCTCGGAGTCTGGCGGAAAGTCAGGTGGGCTAGGATAGCGCTATCCGGCGTCGGACGGCAAGCGCTCATTCTCAAAGAATTTACTCTTGCCGATCACGCCGATTTGTTTGGATGCGCTGGATAGCGCTATCCAAAATTCAGATTTTCAGCGGTGTTGAAGCAGGTGCAAAGCAACCTTGTGATCATGGGTGTGGCCGGTTGCGGCAAGTCCAGCCTGGGGGCGGCAGTGGCCGTGGCCGCAGGCGCCACCCTGATTGAGGGCGACGACCATCACCCCCACAGCAACCGCCTGAAGATGCAGCAAGGCATGGCCCTGACCGATGCCGACCGCGCCGGATGGCTCGACACCTTGGGTGCTTTGCTCGCAGCCCAGCCGCAGGGCCAAGTCCTGACCTGCAGCGCCCTGAAGCGGGCCTATCGCCAGCGCCTGCGCGCGGCCAGCCCTGGCTTGCGCTTTGTGTTTCTCGACCTGAGCCGCGACGAGGCGCAGCGCCGCGTGGCGGCGCGCGCCCAACACTTTTTCTCGAGCAGCTTGGTCCACAGCCAGTTCGACACCCTCGAGCGCCCCGAGGGCGAGCCCGGTGTGCTGACTTTGGACGCCACCTGGCCTCTCATGGCCCTGACCGACCTGGTGCATGCCTGGTGGTTGAAGGAGACCTCCGATGTCTGATCTGTCCACGCCGGGCCGCCCCGCCTGGCCCTATCGCCTGGCCTATGGCGCGATGGCGGCCTGCTTGGGCGTGATGGCCCTGGCCGTGTTTGTGAACGTGGTGCTGCGCTACGGCTTTGGCAGCGGCATTGCGGCCAGTGAGGAGCTGTCTCGCCTGCTCTTTGTGTGGATGGTGTTCATTGGCGCAGCCGCCGCTTACCCGGCGGGCGAGCACATGGCCTTCACCAGCCTGGTGGCGCGCTTGGGCGCGGGTGGCCTGCGCGTGATGACGGTCGTGATCCGCCTGATGGTGGTGCTGGCCTGCGTGCTCTTGGGCTGGGGCGCTTGGCAGCAGGTGGTGGTGGGTCTGGACAGCCACTCGGTGGTGCTGGGCTATCCCACGGCCCTGTTGCCGCTGCCTGCCTTGCTGTGTGCCGTGGTGATCGGCGGCTGCGCCACCTGGGAGCTGCTGGCGCGCCGGCCGCTGGACCTGGGCCACGCCGCGGAGGTGGAGTGATGGACGCGCTCACCGCCTTGGGCCTGAGCTTGGAAGGCCAAGCCTTCATCGTCTTTTGTGCCGGCATGCTGCTGCTGATGGGCATGGGCATGAACATGGCCTTGGCCTTGGTGCTCACCGGAGCCGGCATGGCCTATGTGCTGGGGTTTTGGGACACGCAACTGCTGGCGCAAAACCTGGTGGCGGGCGTCGACAGCTTCCCACTGCTGGCCGTGCCTTTCTTCATCTTGGCCGGTGAGCTGATGAATTCCGGCGGCATCAGCCGCCGCATCATCGACATGGCTCAAGCCTGGGTTGGGCATATCCGTGGCGGCTTGGGCTATGTGGCGATTGGCGCGGCGGTGCTGATGGCCAGCATGAGTGGCTCGGCCCTGGCCGACACGGCCGCTTTGGCCACCATCTTGCTGCCCATGATGCGCGACCAGGGCTACCCCCTGCGCACCTCGGCCGGGCTGATCGCCTCGGGCGGCATCATCGCGCCCATCATTCCGCCGTCCATGCCTTTTGTGATCTACGGCGTGACGACCAACACCTCAATCTCGGCGTTGTTTGTGTCGGGCATCGTGCCCGGTCTGATCATGGGCGTAGGCTTGATCATCGCCTGGAAGTGGGTGCTGCGCCGCATCGACTTGCCCGAAGGCCAGCCCCAGCCCATGGCCCAGCGGCTGCGCGCGACCGCGCATGCGGTGTGGGCCTTGCTGATGCCCGTCATCATCATCGGCGGCATGAAGAGCGGCGTGTTCACGCCCACCGAAGCCGCTGTGGTGGCGGCCTTTTATGCGCTGATGGTGGCGGTGTTGATCCACCGCGAGATGACGCTCACTGCGCTGGGCCCGGTGCTGGTGCGGGCCGCCAAGACCACAGCGGTGGTGATGTTCTTGTGCGCCGGCGCCCAAGTGGCCAGCTACATGATCACCTTGGCTGACCTGCCCGGTGTGCTGACGGGCTGGCTCGGCCCCCTGATCGAGCACCCCAAGCTGCTGATGGCCGTGATGATGCTGGTGCTGGTGCTGATCGGCACTGCGCTGGACCTGACTCCCACCATCTTGATCTTTGCGCCGGTGATGCTGCCCATTGCCGTCAAGGCGGGGATCGATCCGGTCTACTTTGGCCTGATGTTTGTGCTCAACGGCGCCATCGGCCTGATCACCCCGCCAGTGGGCACGGTGCTGAATGTGGTGGCCGGCGTGGGCCGTCTGCCGCTGGCTCAAGTCATCCGCGGCGTGAATCCATTTTTGCTGACTTACGTCGTTATCTTGGCCACGTTTGTGGTCTTCCCGCAGATCGTGACCGCGCCCGTGGCTTGGTTGCGCTGAAGCATGCTTGGTTTCTTCCCTGACCCCTCACTCCACAAGGACTCCGCCATGAACATCCTCCGTCGCTCCTTGGTCGCCGTGGCGGCCACCGCCGCCTTCGCGGCCCCGCTGCTGGCCAGCGCCCAGGACATCAAGCCGCGCTTGATCCGCTTTGGCTACGGCCTGAACGAGCAAAGCAACCAAGGCCGGGCGGTCAAGTTCTTTGCCGAACAGGTGGAAAAAGCCTCGGGCGGCAAGATGAAGGTGCGCGCCATTGGCGCTGCGGCTTTGGGGCCGGACACCCAAATGCAGCAGGCCTTGATTGGTGGTGCGCAAGAGATGATGGTGGGCTCCACCGCCACCTTGGTGGGCATCACCAAAGAGATGGCGCTGTGGGACACGCCCTTCCTTTTCAACAACGTGAAAGAGGCCGATGCCTTGCTGGACGGCCCGGTCGGCCAAAAGGTGATGGCCAAGCTGCCGGAGAAAGGCTTGGTGGGCCTGACCTACTGGGAAAACGGCTTCCGCAACCTGACGAATTCCAAGCGCCCGGTCACCAAGCTCGAAGACCTGGAGGGCGTGAAGCTGCGCGTGATGCAGAACAATGTCTTCCTGGAAAGCTTCAAGAGCCTGGGCGCCAATGCCGTGCCGCTGCCGTTCTCGGAGCTGTTCAGCGCCCTGGAAACCAAGACCGTGGACGGCCAGGAGAACCCCTACAACACCATCCTCTCCAGCAAGTTCTATGAGGTGCAAAAGTACCTCAGCGTGACCAACCACGTCTACAGCCCGTGGATCGTCACCGTCAGCAAGAAGTGGTGGGATGGGCTCTCGAAAGACGAGCAAAAGATCTTGCAAGACGCGGCCAACGCCAGCCGCGCCTTTGAGCGCCAAGACACCCGCGCTGAAGCCGCCAAGGCCTTGGGCGACTTGAAGGCCAAGGGCATGCAGATCAATGAGCTGAGCCCCACCGAGGCTGCCCGCATGCGCGACAAGCTGACCCGCGTGAACGCCAGCATTGCCGCCAATGTGGGCATGGAGTTGTGGCAAGAAACCCAGGCTGAGCTGGCCAAACTGCGCGCCAAGAAGTAAGCCTTCTTCAGACGTGAGAAAGCCGCGCCCGGCTCACCCAAGGGTGAGCGGCGCGGCCGCCTGCCAGCCGACGTCCAGGTGGCGTGCAGAACTCTCGTGGCGGGCGCAGGGGCTCCTCAGGCCGACAGCGACAGCAAGGTGCCAGAGACGGTGTCCCCGGCCCGCGCCTGCCGCATTTGCTCTTCATAGCGAGCGAGCGACTGACGCTGGTTGCTGATCGCCTGGGCCTGTTCGGCCATGCGCCGCTCGGCCTCGCGCAAGGTGCTGTCTGCCATCTGCTGCATTGCAGCTTGGGCAGCCACCGCACTGTGCGCGTCACTGGGCCGACGAGAGTCCTCCGCCACCCTGGCCGTCGCCGCATGGGCGCTGGCACTCAAGCGCGCCTGGCTGACAGCCAGGCCCACGGAGGCCACAGGGGGAAGCGTACCGAGACTCATGCATCGAACATCGGCCGGATTCCAGCGCTGTTTAGCGCTTCAGTTACAAAAAACTATGCGCCGAGTCTCAAGTTGAGACCGAGCCCGGCACAGGGGCTGCGGACACCGCCGCCGTCATCTGTTGGTGCAAGGCCTTGCGCCCCGCACTGTTGGTGGCCCGCCAAGCCTGGAGCGCGAGGGCCAGAAAGGCCTTTTCGGCGGGGCTGGGCGCGGCGGGCTCATGGGGCTCGTCCAGCCAGCCCGGTGTCTGCCGGGCATGCACCTCGATCTGGCGGGCCAGCTTGTCGCCGATCGGGCGGCTGGATTTGATCTGGCTCCACAGGCTGGGCGAGATCTGCACCGAGGCCGCGAAGGCTTGCTCTAGCCCCTTGGGCGCTTGACCTTGGGCCAGGGCCTGTTCGGCAAAGGCATGGAACAAGGCCAAGGCGTTTTGGCGGCGCAGCTGGGGCAGGGCAGACATGATGCAGCTTGAAAAACAACAGCGTGATTGTGCGACGGGCTTGACAGGGGAGTAAAGAGTCTTTACAGTTCACCCTATCGCATCACGGCAGCACTGCCGAATGCAGCGGCAAAGGGCCGCCCTCTGAGCCCTTTTGCTGACCTTGCTGAAGATGGCTGCTTGAGCGCTGTGGCGCCGCAGACCACCAAGCAGGTCTTCTCAACCTCCACAGATTCACACCGGTTGTGCCCCTGCACACCGCGCAAGCCACCGCTGGGTGCGGGCCTGCGTGGGATGTGCGTGGCTCAGAGCCTGTTTGCAGCGCAAACAGCCCTTTGACTCCCGTGCAGCGCATCACCCGCTCGCTTTGCCGAGCCGCGCGCAGCCCCACACCCCGGTGTGAATCGCCCCCACCCTCTGCGTTGAGCTCACGCTTCGCAGATCAAACCGGCCGCAACGATTGGGCGGCTCCGGAACCCGTCACCGGATCCTTTTCTCGGCACTCCCTTGCGCCCTACTGAGGGGCAGCTCAAAAGCTGCGGCTCAGCAGCACCGTGGGCTGCGCGGGCCAGCCCTGCCAGGCCATGGGGGTCTCCAACAGCTCGACGCGCTGCAGCGCCTTGTCGCCGGGCACATTCACGACCCAGGTCTTGAAGCTGTTGCCACTGCTGGCCTCCAAGGTGCTGGCATCGGGCTCGATCGTGGGCTTGAACCAGGCCCGAAATCCCCCTTGCAACAGCACATGCCTCACACTTTGGTCGGCATAGGTCAGCCGCAGCGTGAAGTCGCAGCCGCTGCCCATGCAGTACCAGTAGTGCGTGCCGGTGTTGATCACCACGCTGGCGCGCTCGGCGTCCGACGTGGGGTCAATCAGGCGCCTCAGCTGACCCGTGAACGACAGCGGTGGGTAGATGTGAGAGGCGCCAGGCGTCCCGGCCCTGCTGTAGGTGATGGCCAGCGCATGAACGGGCACCTGCTTGGCAACAGGCAGCCCCTTATCCAAGCCCCAGAGCCCGTCATCGGTGGTCTCGGCGCTGACCGGAATGCGCCGCGCATCCACGCTGTCCCAGCGGCTGTAGCCGGTCGGGCTGGCCGCATCCACGTGCACAGCCCCCTGGCTGTACTGATGGGTGCCATCGGCCGCCACGCTGGTTTTGCCCTGGAGGAAAAAGGTTTGGATGCGACCGACATTGGCGTCGGCGTGCATCTGGTAGCGAAAGCCCGCCGGCTGGTCTCCCGCCCCGCTTTGCATATTGTCTTGCTTGAAGCAGCGACCTTGAGCGTCCTTCTGGCGTGTGCTGCTGGACAAGCAGCTCGCGAAATTGGGGTTGCTGGCATCCAGCCATGGCGCCACCAACTGCTGGCGCACCGCGTCATAGCCCCAGGCGCTGCCGTTCAAGCTGCCATTCGGATACGGAAAGCGCTTGGCGTTGTAGTCATCATTCGCATGGCCCAGGCCAAGCGAGTGCCCCGCCTCATGGATGAAGATGCCGCTGTAGCTGTGGTCGCCCGTGCCGGTGCCCCCACCCACGGTGCCTAAGCCGCCATAAGGGTTGGCATAACGGCCGGCACTGTCCAGCATCAGCAATGGGGCGTAATAGAGCGTGTTGGTGCCACTGTCCCCATTGGCACTGCGCAGCCCGCCGATCAAGCCCAGTACGGTGTTCATGATGTCGAAGCCGTCGCGCTGCTCGCTGCTGTTGCGCAGCACCTTGGCGGCTTGCCCATTGCGCGGGCCTACCACCAAGGTAGGCCAAGCCACTTGGCTCGCGGGATGGTTGCTGGCCTGCAGGCTGGCGATGGGCCAGACGGAAAAGATCTCGTCACTCACGGCGGGGCTCGGCGCGCCCGTGCTGCTCAGGGCAAAGGTATTGGCTTCGGTGGCCCCGAAGAGATAGAAAGGCAAGGTGTGCAAGGCGAGCCGGCTGTCCATGCCGACCGTGACGGCAGTCCAAGCGCTGGGGCTGTGCTGGCCGGACCCAAACCGCAGACGCAGGCCAGGCTGGGCCCATGTGGCGGGCAGCGTCGCGCTGTGCAGCTGGGTGTCGTAGGTGGCCGCTTGGCCGGCAGACTTGGGCAACTGGCTGGGAGGGTTCAGCGGCAGCGTGCCCAACAAGGTGTCGCCCACCCAGCCCTCGACCCACGGTGCACTTGGTGCGGTGCTGCCCAGGTCTACCATCAGCAAGGCGGCACGCTGCCCCACCAGCGTCAATCGATATTCGGCGCCTTCCAGGCTCCAATGGCGGCCTTCAGCGGGGATGACATGCGTCTGGGCCAACTGGAGGCGCGAGATGCTCAGCGCCGGCGCTTCGGGTGCTGTAGGCGCTGTTGCGGCCTCCTCACCACCACCGCCACCACAGGCGGTCAACACGGCAGAGACAAGCGCCCCTGCGACCCAAGAACTCACTGACTTGAACTGCATACTGCTGACCCAAACTTCGGGGCTCGCATCATGCTTCAGCGCAGGGTTGGTCGTGTCTCCAAAACCCCCAAAACGTAAGCAACTGCACCGGCGTTGCAGGGTGAACCGGTCAGGGCGCCTTGCTAGCGCGGCAGCAGTTTCAACACCAGCGGGTGCATGACCTTTTTCTCGGTGCCGATGGCCCAGAAGTGCTCCGTCACGCCCTCGCAAATGCCCAGGCGTTGCACGGGGTAGCGGGCCAACAGGTCGTCTTCCACACTCAAGGCTGCCGGAAAGGCGCCCATGCCGCTGGCCCCAAAGGCCTTGAGCAGGGCGTTGTCTTCAAACTCGCCGACCACCTCCGGGTGCAGGCCGTGTCGCTCTATCCAGTGGTCCAGCGGGGCGCGCACAGCCGCGTGGGCGGTGGGCAGCAGCACGGGCACCTCGTCCAAGCTGTGCGGAAAGCCTTTTCGCAGCTTCGGGGCCCAGGCCTTGGGGGCATACCAGGCCACTTCCGACTTGCCCAAGGCATGGCTGTAGAGCCGCAGATTCGGGTTGGGCGGCGCGGCACGGTCGGCCAGCACCACGTCCAGCTTGTGCAGGGCCAAGTCGGCCAGCAGGCGTTCAAACTCATCCACCAACAGGGTCAGGCGCAGTGTGGGCTCGGTCATCACCGGCTGCATCAGATCGTGGATCACCAGCTTGGGCAGGTTGTCGGAGACGCCGACGGCCAACTTGACCACCGGCCGCCCAGCGGCATTGCGCACCAAGGCCGGCAAGGCCTCGCCCAGCTGAAAGATCTGCTCGGCCTGCCGCAGCGCCACTTCGCCAGCCTCCGTCAAGGCCAGGCCCCGGCCCGCGGGCTTGAGCAGCGTATGGCCCAGGCTTTTTTCCAGCTCACGCACTTGCGCGCTGATGGTTTGTACGGCCATGTCCAAGCGCTCGGCTGCCCGGGCCATGCCGCCCTCCCGGGCAACGACCCAGAAGTAATAGAGGTGTCGGTAATTCAGGTCTTGGCTCATGTTCAGTATTTTACGAAGTAAAAGTCAGTGGGGGTCTTCTTTTTCGAGAGCCTCGAGCAACCGATGATGTTCAGCATTGAATGGCTCTTTTCAAGGAGGTGTGCCATGAGTGACCTGTCCTCGTCTTCCACCGCCACCCATGCGGGTGGTTTGGTCCTGGCGGATCGCCCGGATCATGCGGCATCAGTCAAGCGGGTGCTGCGCAATACCTATGCCCTGCTGTCCATGACCCTGCTGTTCAGCGCCGGTGTCGCGGGGCTGAGTGTGGCGCAGGGCTGGCCTGCGCCGGGCTTGCTGCTGTCCTTGGGCGGCATGTTCGGCCTGCTGTTCGCGGTGCACAAGCTCAAAGACAGCGGCTGGGGCCTGGTGGCCACCTTCGGCTTGACGGGCTTCATGGGCTACACCCTGGGCCCGGTGCTCAGCCACACCTTGGCGCTGCCCGGTGGCGCACAAACGGTTGTGATGGCCTTGGGCGTGACAGGCATCACCACCTTGGCCTTGTCGGCCTATGTGCTGACCACGCGCCGCGACTTCAGCGCGATGGGCGGCTTCTTGTTCGTGGGCATGATTGTGGCCTTGCTCTTAGGTCTCGCCGCCGCCTTCATGAACATCCCGGCTTTGGGCCTGGCGGTCTCGGGCATGGTGGCCTTGTTGTCGGTGGGCTTGATCCTGTTTGAGACCAGCCGCATCGTCAACGGTGGTGAAACCAACTATGTCTTGGCGACCATCGGCCTGTATGTGTCCATCTTCAACCTCTTCACCAGCCTGCTGGCCTTGTTCGGCATGGGTGGAGACGACTGAGCATGGGCTTCGACCTCTGGTGGGCAGGGCTTGCGGTGGCGGCGGCTGTGTTGACCGCCGCCGTCATCGAGTGGCGCCGCGGCGATCGGCGCGACGCTACCCTGCTGCTGGCCTTGGGCTCGGGTGGCGGCACCGCCAGCCTGTTCGGATGGCTGGCCTGAGCCTTGAACTGAACCCACGCAGCCTGCGGGCTGCAACTCTTGTGTCTTTTTCTCGGGGCTGCCCTCCAAAGGCAGCCCCTTTTCGCGCATGAACGCTTTGCTCGACCCCGCCATCCTGTTCTTTGTCTTTGGCATCGTGGCGGGCTTGCTGCGGTCTAACTTAGAGATCCCGGCGCCCATCGCCCGCTTTTTGTCGCTCTATTTGCTGATGGCGCTGGGCCTGAAGGGCGGCTTTGCCCTGGCCAAATCGGGCTTGACCGTCGATGTCGCCATGACCTTGGGCGCGGCCCTGTTGTTGGCCGTGCTGGTGCCGGCCATGGGCTATGTGCTGCTGCGCCGGTTCTTGAACAACTTTGACGCCGCCGCCGTGGCCGCGACCTATGGCTCGGTCAGTGCGGTGACCTTCATCACCGCCGTTCAAATGCTGGATGCGCAAGGCTTGCCTTACGGCGGGCACATGGCCGCTGCCATGGCCTTGATGGAGTCGCCGGCCATCGTGATGGCGGTGTTGCTGGCCAACAAGGCTCGGCGTGCCTCAGGGGGTGAGGGGCCACAGACCGGGGTGGGCAGCTTGCTGAGAGAGTCCTTGACGGATGGCGCCCAACTCTTGCTGATCGGTGCCATGGTGGTGGGCGTGCTGAGCGGTGAGGCGGGTCAACAGGCGATGCAGCCCTTCTCCGGCGATTTGTTCAAGGGCATGTTGGCCTTCTTCCTGCTGGACATGGGCTTGCAGGCGGCCCGCCACATGGGCTCACTCAAAGGCCAGCATCCGGGGGCCATGGCCTATGCCCTGCTGGCGCCTTTGGTTCATGCCAGCTTGGCTTTGGGCCTGGCATGGCTGATGGGCTTGCCCGTGGGCGATGGCGTCTTGCTGATGGCCTTGGCTGCCAGCGCCTCTTATATTGCCGTTCCTGCCGTCGTGCGCCATGCCATCCCTGAGGCCAACCCGGCCCTTTATTTCGGCATGTCGCTGGGCATGACCTTCCCCTTCAACATCCTGTTGGGTCTGCCGCTCTACATGACGGCCGCCAAAGCCGTGCTGGGCTGAGGCGGGTCTGGGCCCATGAGCTGGTGGGCGTCAAGCTGGGCAAAGATCACACCTGAGAGGCGGCGAAGCCACCCTTTCTCTCGTGAAGTCGTCAGGCAATGCATAAAAGCTGAAGTTGACGGGGCTCAAGCCTCGTAAACTGAGCGCTACATGCGACGTTTGCTTGATTTCCTCTATGAGGCGTCGGCTTGGTTGGCTGCACTGTGCATGGTGGGTACGCTTGCCATGGTGTTGGCCGGCTTGCTGAACCGGTTTAGGCCTCTGCCCTTTGGTGGGTTTGACGCCATGGCGGGCTATTTCGTGGCAGCAGCGGGCTTCCTGGCCTTGGCGCACACCTTGAAGCGCGGCGACCATGTGCGCGTCACCGTGCTGCTGCACTCGGTGGGTCCGCTGCAGCGCCGCATCCTCGAGGTGCTGTGCCTGACGGTGGCCCTGGGCCTGAGTGCTGTGTTGGCCGGGTATGCCATTGAGATGGCCTGGACCTCCTGGGTCAGCGGACGCGTTTCGCTGCAGCCCGACCGCACCGCGCTTTGGCTGCCCCAATCAGCCATGGCCTTGGGTGTAGGGGTGTTTTGCGTCGCCCTGTTCGATGAATGGTGCCGTGCCATTGACGCGCGCCCCGTTGAAGTGGTGTCCCACTTCGATTTGGATGAAGCCTGAAAGCACGCCATGAATGAGATTCTGGCCAGTGCCATGTTGATTCTTGTCCTGCTGACTTTGCTGGTCGGTGGCGTCTGGATCGGCTTGGCGCTGTCCGGCGTGGCTTGGCTGGGCCTGCAGCTCTTCACCGACCGGCCGGCGGGTGAGGTCATGACCTTGGCCATCTGGGGCTCGGCATCCTCCTGGACCTTGACGGCCCTGCCCTTGTTCATCTGGATGGGCGAGATTCTGGTGCGCACCAGCCTGCCGCGCGACACTTTGCGTGGCGTCGCGCCCTGGCTGGACCTGTTGCCCGGCCGGCTGCTGCACGTCAATGTGGTGGGCGCCACCTTGTTTGCCGCCCTGTCCAGCTCCAGCGCGGCCACCAGCACCTCGATTGGCAAGCGCACCTTGCCCGAGTTGGCCAAGCGCGGCTACCCCGACGCGGCCGCCGCCAACTCCTTGGCCGGTGCCGGCACCTTGGGCTTGTTGATTCCGCCGTCGCTGATCATGGTGGTCTATGCCCTGGCGGCCGATGTCCCCGTCGACCAGCTTTTCGCCGCTGGCTTGCTGCCCGGCCTGCTGGTGGCGGGCCTGACCATGGCCTATTTGGTGATCTGGTCGGTCCTGAATGCCGACCTGATGCCACGGTTTGACGCCCGCTCCAGCTTGGCTGACAAGCTGGCTTCCTTGTTGGACCTCTTTCCCGTGCTCTTGCTCATTGCCATCGTATTGGGCTCGCTCTACACCGGCTGGGCCCGGCCGGCGGAGGCCGCTGCGATGGGCGTGGTGGGCGCACTCATCGTCTCTGCCGCCTTGGGCTCCCTGACCTGGGTGAACTTCCGCGACGCGCTGATGAGCGCCACACGGCTTTACTGCATGCTGGCACTGCTGGTGGCCGGTGCCGCCTTCTTGGCCATGGCGCTGGCCGAGGTCGGCGTGCCGCAATTGCTGGTGCAGTGGGTCAGTGGCCTGCACCTGCACAGCTTTGTGCTGCTGTTGGTGTTGATGCTGTTTTACTTGGCCTTGGGCAGCGTGCTCGATGGGGTCTCTGCCGTGCTGCTCACCATGGGCTTGGTCATGCCAGTGGTCCGCGCAGCTGGCATCGACCCAGTGTGGTTCGGCGTGTTTCTGATCTTGGTGGTCGAGATGGCCCAGATCACGCCGCCGGCCGGTTTCAACCTTTTCATGTTGCAGGCGCTCACGGGCCGACCCATGAGCTGGGTGGTGCGCACCACCGGCCCCATGCTCTTCTTGCTGGTGCTGGTGGCGGGCTTGCTCTATGCCTTCCCTGCCATCGTCACATGGCTGCCTCAGCAGATGATGGCGGCTCGAACCTGAGCCTGGCGGGCCTCCGCTCAACGCCCCTTAAAAAATTTTGAGCGGGTGGTGTAAGGACCGGGCTGCAAGCCCGACAGACAGTGGTCCGCAGCACACTTTGGCTGCAGATCAACCACTGACAACCTTGGAGATCCTCACCATGAACGCAACGTCCATCAAGTCCGCATCCTCTTTCCTGCTGGCCGCCAGCGCCCTGGCGTTGGCCACGGCTGCTGGCGCCGCTGACGCCCCCAAGGGCTCGGCCGGCAAGGCTGTGGCGGCTAACGACAAAGTGCACTGCTACAACGTGCACGACTGCAAAGGCAACAGCGACTGCAAGACCGCTGAGCACAGCTGCAAGGGCCAGAACGCCTGCAAGGGCCACGGCTTCAAGGGCATGACCGCCAAGGCCTGCCTGGACAAGAACGGCACCATTGGCGACCTGTAATCAGCGAAGGCCCGCGCCACACGGCCCGGGCCTTGCGTGACGCCCCGTCCACTGCGCGCTGCCTGCCATGTTTGAATCTCTCGCTACCCTGGCCGCGTCAGCGCGCCGCTCACCCGGCTTTGGCCTGGGCTTACGGACCCCGCACTATGCGGACTTCCAGGCGGGTCGCCAAGCGGTCGACTGGCTGGAGGTCATCACTGACAATTTTTTGGTCGATGGCGGCAAGCCGCTGGTGATGCTGGAGCGCTTTCGCCGCGACTATCCCATCGCCCTGCATGGCGTGGCCATGTCCATCGGTTCTGCCAAAGGCTTGAGTTCGCGTTATCTCAAGCGCGTCAAGGCCCTGGCCGACCGCATCGAGCCGCTTTGGGTGTCAGACCATCTGTGCTGGACAGGCCCCAGCGGCCAGCCCTTGCACGACCTCTATCCCCTGCCTTACACCGAAGAGTGCGCTCGCTTGTTGGTCTCGCACATCCGCCAAGCGCAAGACGTGCTGGAGCGCCGCTTGGTGGTCGAGAACGTGTCGAGCTATTTGCGCTACAGCGCTTCGGGCGTCACCGAGTGGGACTTCCTGGCCCATGTGGCCCAAGAGGCGGATTGCGAGCTGCTGGTCGATGTCAACAACATCTACGTCAGCAGCGTCAACCACGGCTTTGACCCGCTGACTTATCTGCGCGCCATGCCGGTGGACCGCGTGCGCCAGATCCACCTGGCCGGCCACTCGATGAATGGCGACTTCATCATCGACACCCACGACCACCCGGTCTGCCCCGAAGTCTGGGCGCTCTATGCCCAAGCCTGCGAGATCTTTGGCCCCACCGCCACCATGATCGAACGCGATGACGACATCCCGCCCTTGCCTGAGCTGCTGGCCGAGCTGGGGCAAGCGCGTGAGGTGGCTGAGCGCCACGGCGCCGCACCACGCCCTGCTGCCGCGGCCGTCAGGCCGGCCAGCACCACCGTGGTGACGGCACCCCATGTGCCGCCTCTGCGCTGGCCCGCGGCACCTGAGTCTGAGCTGCCTTTGGACGGCACCCAACACCTGGTCGCCGGCATCGTCTTGCAAGGCGTGCCGGAGCAAGCCCCCGCAGCCGTCGATGCCCCCGGGCCGCTGCCGGCGCGGCGCGGCCTGGAGATCTATCACCATGCCTACCGCGCCCGCTTGCAAGAGGTGCTGGCCGACAGCTTTGCCAAGACCCGGCTGTATGTGGGCAGCGACTACTTTGACGAGCTGACCCTGGCCTACGTCGAGCAGCACCCACCCAGCGGGGCTCATTTAGGGCGTTACGGGCATCGCTTTGCCCACCATCTGCAGCAGCGCCATCCGGACCACCCCGTGTTGCGCGAGCTGGCCGAGTTGGAATGGGCTTTGCGCTCCGTCTTCGATGCCGCCGACCACGCTGCGTGGGACTTGCCGCGCGTGCAGCAACACGGTGCAGAGGCTTGCTTGAACCAATGGCCGGTGCTGCACCCCACGGTGCAGTTCTTGAGCCAGCAGACCAATGCCTTGGCCCTCTGGAAGGCCATTGAGGCGGACGAGGATGTGCCTGAGGTCGTGACCCGTGAGGCCCCCGCCAGCGTGCTGGTGTGGCGGCGCGGGCTGCAGCCGCACTTCAGCACGGTGAGCCTGGAGGAGGCCGGTTTTTTGTGGGACCTGACGCAGCCCGGCCACAGCATTGCGGCAGTGGCCGAGCAGCACCTGCAGGCCGAGCGTTTGAGTGACCCTTCGGCATTGGGCACTTGGTTGCATCAATGGTGGGAAAACGAGCTGCTCCGCATCTGAAGGGGGCGCGGCCCCCACAACAAGGGATGCGGCTGCAGCCCTGATGCAGTACAAAGCGCGCAGACTTTTGCAAGGTGTGCCTCATGTCTGCCTCCCACCCGCGCCAACTCATTGTGCTGTGCGATGGCACCAACAACAACCTGACGGGCGGCCGTGAAGACACCCACGTGGTGCGCCTGGCGGAGCTGCTGCATGCCCACCCGGACCCCGCGCGCTTGGTGTTCTACGACCCAGGCGTTGGCAACCCTGGCGAGCTGCCCGGTGCGACCTGGTGGGATGGTGCCAAGCACTTTGCTGAGCGCGTGGCGGGCTTGGCCTTCGGCCGCGGCGTCTATGAAAACATTGCCGAGTGCTACAGCTTCTTGATGCAGCACTGGCAGCCGGGCGACCAGCTCTTCATCTTTGGCTTTTCACGCGGGGCCTTCACCGCGCGCAGCGTGGCCGGCTTGATCAACCAGTTTGGCCTGCTCGATTCCCACATGGGCTCCATGGTGCCCACCCTGGTGCACCTCTACTTTGCGGACCGGGGCGCGATGGATGCTCAGCGCCAAGCCATCTCCGAGCAAGCTCGCCGCTTGTTCACCAGCGCCGACAGCCGCTCGGTGGACATCCAGTTTGTGGGTGTGTGGGATACCGTGGCCAGTGTGGGCTTTGGGCCTTTCTCGGCCCAGTTCACCGCCGCACCCACCGTGGCGGACAAGGCCTTTATCCATGTCCGCCAGGCCTTGGCGCTGGACGAGCAACGCGCCCAATTCTTGCCGCGCCCCTATGCGGCGCCGAATGGGCCCCACCTCAGCCGCAGTGGCCGCGAGGGCAGCCTGGTGCAGCTTTGGTTCCGGGGGGATCACAGCGATGTGGGTGGCGGTCATCGGCGCGACGAGGCCGGGCTGGCCCGCTGGCCCTTGGCTTGGGTCACCAGCGAAGCCGTGCAATGCGGCCTGCGTTTGAGGGGCCCTGAAGGCTTGATGCTGAGTGAGGCCCAGGTGCTGCAAGCGGCTGCGGCCTTGCCGGGGGCCGTGCCCGACACCGCCTCTGGCCTGGTGCACAGCCGCACCCGCAGCACGCCTTGGTGGGCACTGAGTGGCCTGGCCGTGCGCGACCCGGCTCGCGTGGTGCTGGAAGGCGCCCCCGACCCACGCATCCAAGCCCAGGCTCACCCCAGCGTTGCGGCCTTGGGTGCACAGTGGCCGCAGGCCAGTGTCTGGGGCCAGCGCTCGGCTTGGTCCTGGCCTCTGCCCGTGGCAGGCCTGCTCATGATGCTCATTCCCTGGGCCATGGCCGCGGTGCTGGCACCTGGAGCGCCCGTGCTCTGGGCCGGCTTGGGCCAAGTGGCCGCTTTGGCGGCGTGGCAGTTGCAAGCGTGGATGGGCGCCGCCTTGCCCGCAGGCATCAGCCCCAGCGCGGTGCAAAAGGCTTTGGCGCTGGACCTGCTGTTCATCGCCGCCTACGCAACGGTGCTGGCGGCCTGGGCCGTGGCCGCCTTTGCGCGCGTCGCACGTCTGCGCCAGGTGGGGCAGCGGCCTTCGCCCCTGCTGCAAAAGCTGGGCTGGGCTTTGCCTGTGGCGGTGGCGGCGGACTTGGCTGAAGATGCGGTGACCCTGGCCTGGCTGTGCTGGCCCACCGAGGGCTTGGCCGCCGTGAAGCTGCTGTTGGCAGTGGCCATGGCCTTGTGCGCGGCGCTCAAGTGCTTGGGGCTGACGGGGGTGCTGGCCTTGCTGGTCTGGGGCCGGGTGGCCAGGGCCCACTGAGCCGTGTTGGGCTTACAGTGAGTGCTTTCACGCCCAGCGCCCTCCAACCATGACCAACCCCTTTGGCTTTGACGCCTACGCCCCCAAAGACATTGCCGCGCGCGTGAGCGATGTGGGCGTGACCAAGGCGCGTCTGCCCTTGTTGACCCAGGCGCTGCTGGGTGTCCTCGCCGGCGCTTTCATTGGCCTGGGCGCCCTGATGTTCAGCCTGGTGGCCAGCGATGCGATGCAGGGATTTGCGGCCTCCCGCCTTTTGGCAGGTTTGGCGTTTTCGCTGGGGCTGATCTTGGTCAGCGTGGCGGGGGCCGAGCTCTTCACCGGCAACAACTTGCTGGCCATGGCTTGGGCGGGGCGGCGCATCAGCACGGGTGAGCTGCTGCGCAACTGGGCGGTGGTGGGCTTGGCCAATGCGGTGGGTGCAGCGGGCTTGGCCCTGCTGGTGTGGCTGTCGGGCCATGGGGGGCTGAACCAAGGCGCGGTGGGCGAGACGGTGCAGCGCATCGCCCAGGCCAAGGCCGATCTGCCCTGGGACGTGGCCTTCTTTCGGGGCGTGTTGTGCAATGTGCTGGTGTGCATGGCGGTTTGGATGGCCATGGCCGGGCACAGCGTGGTCGACAAGGTGGTGGCCATCGTTTTCCCCGTCACGGCCTTTGTGGCGGCGGGCTTTGAACACTCGATTGCCAATCTGTACTTCTTCCCCTTGGCCTGGCTGCTGGGTGCACCCTTGAGCTTGGGCGACATGCTGGGCAATCTCGTGCCGGTCATCGCCGGTAACCTGGTGGGTGGTAGCGTGTTGGTGGCCGGGGTGTATTGGTGCATCTACTTGCGCGGGGTTGATGCTGGGGGGTAGCGCCCACCATATGGGGGATGCGGCCGGCGCGGCCAGTGGCTAGAGTCAAGCCCAACCAAGCACGCAGGGGGTCACCATGTTGCCTTTACTCAAGCTAGGCTCCACCGGCCCATTGGTGGTGCAGTGGCAAGTGTTTTTGCGCGGCCAAGGCTGGTTGGTGAACGACACCGGCCACTTCGATGCGGCTACTCGGGACGCGACGCTGGGCTTTCAAAAGCGCCACAAGCTGGACGCCGACGGCCTGGTGGGCAACCAGACCTACGGCAAAGCGGCCCTGCTGGGCTTTGAGCTGACCGACTACAGCCAACATGAGCCTGTCTTCCCCGCCTTGCCAGACTTCTCGCCCTTGGCCAGCAACAGCGAGCGTCAGGCCGTCTTCGGCCCGCTGGCGTTTGTGCCCGCCCCCACCGCCAGCAACCCCGAGGCCATTCGCATCACCAACGATTGGGAGGCGAGCCAGCTCACCACCGTGGTGATTCCCCAGCTCATGGGCATCACCGGCGGGCCCAGCAGCGGCAAGGTGCGCCTGCACCGCAAGGTGGCGGGCCAGGTGCAGGCGCTGTGGCAGGCTTGGGAAGACCGTGGCTTGCTCCACCATGTCCTCAGCTATGGCGGGGCTTGGAACGCGCGCTTCATTCGCGGCGGGGCGGACCGGCAGATCCTCTCCAACCATGCCTTTGCCACCGCCTTTGACATCAATGTGGCGTGGAACCCCTTGGGTGCCCAGCCCGCGACCGGGGGCCAGAAGGGCTGCGTCTATGCCCTGGTGCCGGTGGCCCATGAGTTTGGCCTCTACTGGGGTGGCCACTTCACCCGGCGCGATGGCATGCATTTCGAGGTCGCCAAGATCTTGTGAAGGCGCAGGCGGCGTACCATGCCGCCGATGAAAGCACCCAAGCGACTGCAAGCGCTGATCGAAGAAGGCCTCATCGACAGCGTGGTCCGCCAGCTGATGAGCGGCAAAGAAGCCCAGGTCTTTGTGGTGCGCCAAGGCGAGGACACCTTCTGCGCCAAGATCTACAAAGAAGCCACCCACCGCAGCTTCCGGCAAGCGGTGGACTACACCGAGAACCGCAAGGTCAAGAACAGCCGCCAGGCCCGCGCCATGGCCAAGGGCACGCGCTTTGGCCGCCAAGCCCAAGAAGAGGCCTGGCAAAGCGCCGAGGTCGATGCGCTCTACCGCCTGGCCGCGGCTGGGGTGCGGGTGCCCAAGCCGCTGAACTTTTATGAAGGCGTGCTGCTGATGGAGCTGGTGGCTGACGAGGCGGGCGACGCCGCCCCGCGCCTGAACGATGTGGTCTTCAGCGCCGACCAGGCCCGCCAACACCACGCCACACTGCTGGCCGAGGTGGTGCGCATGCTGTGCGCGGGCGTGGTGCACGGCGACTTGAGCGAGTTCAACATCCTGCTTGCTGCCGATGGCCCCGTCATCATCGACCTGCCGCAGGCGGTGGACGCTGCTGGCAACAACCACGCCGCTCGCATGCTGCTGCGCGATGTCGACAATCTGCGCAGCTTTTTTGGCCGCTTCTGCCCCGCCCTGCTGCCCACGGCTTATGGGCCAGAGATCTGGCATCTCTACACCAAAGGCATGCTCAGCCAAGACACGCCCCTGACCGGCCGCTTTGTGCCCGATGCCCACAGCGTGGACCTGCAAGCCGTGCTGCGTGAAATTGAAGACACGCGGCTGGAGGAGCAGGACCGCCGCCTGCGCATGGGCCTGTGATGCCGCTTCACAATCATCCGGGTCTTTACATCATCGCCATGAACCAACCTGCCGACCTGCCCTTCAGCCCCGCCGCGGACCGCAACAAACAGCCCATCTTGGAGCGGCTGCAGGCCCTGCTGTCGGCCCAAGCCCAGGTGCTGGAAGTGGCCAGCGGCACCGGCCAGCACGCGGCTCACTTTGCGGCGGCCCAGCCGGGCTGGCAGTGGCAGCCCACCGACTATTCCCCCGAGTCCCTGCCGGCCATCGCCGCACGCTGCGCCCCATGGCCCCAAGTGCGCCCGCCCATGCGCTTGGATGTGTTGCAGCAGCCCTGGCCTTTTGAACCGCAGACCTTCGACGCGCTCTACTGCGCCAATATGCTGCACATCTCACCCTGGGCCACCTGCGCGGGCCTGATGCAGGGCGCTGCGGCCCATCTGCGTGAACAGGGCCTGCTGCTGATCTATGGGCCTTATGTGGTGGAGGGTGAGCCCACCGCGCCGGGCAATGTGGCCTTTGATGCCGAGCTGCGCGCGCGCAACCCGCAGTGGGGCTTGCGCACACTGGCGGCGGTGTGCGCTGAAGCCCGGGCCGTGGGCCTGCACCTGCAAGCCCGCCAGGCCATGCCGGCCAACAACCTCTTGCTCGTGTTTCAACGGACCTGAGTGAGGTTTGGCGGCCGCCGCCGAGCTTTACTTCAAGTGCTTGGCCAAAAAGGCTTCGAGCCGCTGCGCCCAGTCCACTCGGTTCTCCAGCTTGCGCAAGCCATGGCCTTCGCCGTCGTAAACCACCCACTCCGGTTCAAGCCCAGCCTTGCGCATTTCACTGCGCAGCCGATGACCATGCGTGAGGGGCACCCGGAGGTCTTCGGCACCCCACACCAACTGCAAGGGCGCTTTGAGCCGATCGGCGTGTGTCACCGGCGACTGGGCCACGAGCATGGCTTGGTCCTTCTCTGGGTCCCCCACACGTTCAGGCAGCAGATGTTGACGCCCGATATCGGAGACATCATCGGTCACCCACCAACTGCCTTTGACAAACAGCATCAGGTCCGTCACCGCAAACCATGCTGAGGCGCACCGGAAAAGCTCCGGCGTTTTGATCAGCCCCATCAAGCTGCTGTAGCCACCGTAGCTCCCACCGGCAATGCAGGCTTTGTCATTGGCGATGCCTTGTTGACGCGCCCACAGCAGCGCATCACTCACATCGTCCTGCATGGCTTGGCCCCATTGCCGGTTGCCCGCCTCGAGGTGCTCCTGGCCGTAACCTGCGCTGCCGCGAAACTCCGGCTCGATGACAAGGTAGCCCCTGGAGGCCAAAAACTGAGCCATGGCTTGCCACTTCAGTGCACCTTGACGGACCCAGGGGCCGCCATGCACCAGCACCACAGCGGGCAAGGCTTGCTGGGGTGTGGTGTTCGCAGGTCGGGTCAGCCAGACGGGGATTTGACGGCCATCCCGCGCCTTGATGCGTTCGAACTCCACCGTCGCCATGCGCGCGGGGTCGATACCGGGCTGCTGATTGGCCACCAGGGTCTGCCACCGCTTTTGACCCGAGTTGGTGTCGGAGGTACGCAGCAGCCATTGGCCGGGGTGGGTGTCAGACCATGACTTCACCAACACCACCGCATCGGGCGCTGTGCAACGTCGGCATTGGATGCGGTTGATACGGCCAGGCAACGCGCGGTCAACCTCCGCTTGCAGAGTCTTGTAGGCTGGGTCTTGCCACACGGTGGTTTCACCGTCCGCGTTGACCCTCACCCCCAGGCTTCTTTGGCCGTCTTCACTGATGATCAACTGGCCCTCGAAGTCAAAGCCTGGCACCGTCACCAGCGGCGCAGCGGGGCGGCCCGCTGCAAAGTCGTAAGGCGACACCACCTGCTCACCGGACTCGGCCGAGGTGTGAGCCACAAACAGCGTGTCACCGGTGCCCACCCAAATGGGCTTGAAGGGCAAGGCATGAGTAGGTGCTTCGCTCAGTTTGACCCAGCGGCCTTCGTGGCCGTCTCGGGGTTCGTGGAACCAGTGCAGCGTGTCGCGCCCCCCTTTGCGGCTCAGCGCCATCTTGGCCACGTTGTTGGGTGCAAACCACCAGCGGATCACCCGCTCCGAAAGCCCCGCCACCTTCAGCGCCCGCGTTCGACGCGTGTGGGTGTTGACCCAGAGGGGTTGCAGGTCCACCAAGTCATTGCCCTCAAACGTCATCTCACCGACGATGACCTCGGGTGCGCCGGCCTCGCCGCCTGTGGACGAGCCCGGCAGCGGCACGTGCAACAGCATGTGGTTCCAGGTCAGGCTAAGCAGTGGGCGGCCGTCCGTGATCGAAGGGCGCCAGCGGCGCTCCACCAGCTTGCGATCGTCGCGTCCATCAAACTGTGCCGAAAACAGCCCCGGTGCATCACGTCGGTCCGCTCCGCTGCCAGATTGAAGGTCGTAGACGTCGTAGATCAGGCGGCTGCTGGTGACCCACTGAAAATTCCGGATGTCAGCGTCCGCAAAGTGGGCGACCTTTTTGACATCATCGACGCTCTGGTTCAGATCGATGGTGAACAGGCCGACGCGCCCTCCGGCTTGGTGGGTAAAGGCCAAATAACGGCCATCGGGCGATAGGTCCGCCTTGTTGATGGCGGGTGGCCTGAAAAACGCCTCTGCAGGGATTGGCTGGGCTGCCAGGGCCACCACCGGTAAGCTGAGCATGCAGCCTGCCATGGCCCAACGAACCACGGACAGCGTGGCTCTCGCCCACCAGCGCGCGCGCAACAGCTCGCTCTGAGTCCTGTGCTGAATCATGTGTCCTCCTCTGACCTCTGGACTGTGTGGTTCAGTGAGCGCCTGGGCTGTGCGGGTGGCCCAGTGCGCGGGCTCAGCGCGTCGCCAGTAGCCGCTCCATCTCATCCATGGTGGCGCTCATGCGCGCCAGCAGGGCTTGATAGGGTGCGGGGCTGGCCAGGTCTACGCCGGCGTCGCGCAACAGCTCATAAGGCGGTTTGGCGCCGCCCGCGCGCAGCACGCCCAGGTACTTGTCACGCAGGCCGGGCTGGCCCTTGAGCAGTTCTTGCCCAAAGTAGGACGAGGCCGTCATGGAGGTGGCGTACTGGTAGACGTAGAAGGGGTTGAAGAAGTGCGGGATGTAGGCCCACTCGGTGCAGTAGGCGGGGTCGATCTGCATCACGCCTTGGTCGGCACCGTGGTACTTGCGCAGCAGGCTGCAGTAGAGGGCCGTCAGCTTCTTGCCGCCCAGGGCTTCGCCGCGCTCCAGCGCGTCGTGGGCGGCGAGTTCAAACTCGGCAAACATGGTCTGCCGAAAGAAGGTGCCGCGCATCTCTTCGAGCGCATGGCCCAGGTAGAACAGCTTCTCTTCACGCGTCTTGGCCTGGGCCTTGACCATCTCGGAGAGCAGCACCTCATTGGTGATGGAGGCCACCTCGGCGGTGAACAACGAGTAGCCCGCGGTCTCTGGGGGCTGGGCTTCATCCGCCAACATGCTGTGCACGCCGTGGCCCCATTCGTGGGCCAAGGTGCTGGCGCTGTTGAAGGTGTTGTGGTGGTTCAAAAAGACGTAGGGCGTCATGCGATAGACGCCGGTCTTGTAGGCGCCAGAGGATTTGCCTGGTGCTGGGAATACATGCATGCTGCGCGCGCTCAAACCCGCCTTCAAGTGGCGTTGATAGTCGGGGCCTAGCACTTGCGTGGCTTCGGTGGTGAGGCGGGCGGACTCTTCCGGGCTGAAGCGTTTGTCCAGCTTCACCAGGTCCGGGTAGATGTCGTGGTAATGCAGGTCGGGCAGGCCCAGCATGCGCTGGCGCAGCTTGAAGTAGCGGTGCAGCACCGGCAAGCCGGCATTGGCCTGGGCCACCAAGGTGCGCACCACGGCCTCAGGGATCTGGTGGGTCGAGAGATTGGCGCTGATGGCGTTCTTGTGCTGGCGCAGCTTGGCCTCGATGGTGCCGGCCTGCATGCGGCTGCTCAGCAGTTGGCCCAAGCTGCCTTCAAACTGGCCCAACTGGCCATAAAAGGCTTTGAAGACCTGCTCGCGCACGGCACGGTCGGGGTGCTCGCGCAGCGGGCCGTAGCTGGTGGGGTTGACCTCTTGGGGCTTGCCGTCAATGGTGACGCTGGGCCAGCGGATGTCTGAGGTCATCAACAAAGTGCGGGCCTGCACGGCGGCGCGGGAGACGGGGCTCATCGCGCCCAGTGCGGCTTCTGTCTCGGCGCTCAGGGTGTGGCGGGCTTGGCGCAAGGTGTTGCGCAGGTTGACCGCATGCGGGGCCAGCCGAGGCTCGGTCGCCAGCATGGCCTCAACCTTGGCGGCGCCCAGGGCCTGAATCTCCGGCGCCAGCCACGCGCCGGCGGCGGCGGCCTGGCCAAAGACGGCGCGGATCAAATTGCCACGCTCCTGATATTGAGCGTTACGATTGTCGGTGCTCTGCTGGGTTGAGGCATAGACGCCCAGGCGGCTCAAGCGCAGCCGCAAGGCTGATTGCGCCTGCAAGGCCGTGAGCAAAGCCGCCGCATCACCCGTTGCCACCGTACCCTTGAGCGCCTGCATTTTGGGCAACTCGGCCACCACCGCTTGCCGCTCGGCCTCCCACGCTGCCGGTGTGGCAAACAGCGGCGTCAAGTCCCAGACATAGCGTTCATCGGCGGGCGCTGCGGCGGCGCTCTGGGTGGCTTGGGCCTGCGCCAGCGGGCTGGCCAGGGCGGCCAGCGCGGCGACGGCCAAGAGGGTGGGGGTGCAAAAGCGTGTCAGCGGGGTGGGCATGGCGGCGATCCTTGTGAGCCTTGTGAGCAAGGCGTGAAGGATAGCTGCCCCCAGATGCGCCGCAAGGCCTTGGGGCCTATCGAAATCCCGCTGATAGACCCGCGTGCGGTTACTTCGCGGCCTTGGCCTCTTCGATGGCCTGCATCATGGTCGCCCTCATTTTGGGCAGGATGGCTTGCAGCATGGATTGCGACAACTGCATCGACTTCTGCATCACCACGGGCATCTTGTTGATCAAGGCTTGGCCACCCCGGCTCTTGTAGAACACGAGCAGGTCATCCACGTCTTCCTGCTCCAAGGACTCCATGTAGATCTTGATCATCTGGGGCTTCATCGTGGCCCACGAATACTCTTGCCGGAACAAGGCTACCAACTTAGCCGGCAAGGCCTCCATCACGCGCTGTTGCTCGGCGGTCAGTTTCTCGCCTTGCGTCGCCTGCCGCATGGACTGGGCGATCATTTGGTCGAGATTGGCGTAGACCGAATCGATCATGCTCTCGGACTTGGTGACGACCAGCAGTTCCTCGACGGAGGCTTGGCTGGCTGGCGCGGCATGGCAGTTGAGGGCCAGCATCAAGCTGGTGAGGGCAAGGCTCAGTGTCTTCTTCATGGGTTCTCCCTTGGGTTTGTCATTCGATGCCCACCACCTTATGCATCTGCACCCCCAACCGCCATTGCGGGTGGGCCATGCAGTAGGCCACGGTGTCCTGCGTGTGCTGGCGCTTAAGCACCGAGTCCATGGGCTGCAGGAAAAAGTGTTGGAAGTTGAGGTGGGCAAAGCGCTCGGGGGGGGCCAGCGGTTGGGGGTAAACCAGCTTGAGCTCGTGGCCGCTGGTCAGCACCAGCTCGGCGTCGGCCTTGGGGCTGACGCAGATCCAGTCCAGCCCAGGCGGAGCAGGCTGCGTGCCGTTGGTCTCTACGGCCACCTCAAAGCCCCGCGCGTGCAGGGCCTCAATCGCGGCGTCGTCCAGTTGCAGCAAGGGTTCGCCGCCGGTGCACACCACATAGCGCTGGCCCCCGGTGGCGCCCGGCCACAGCGCGGCCACGGCGTCGGCCAGGGCCTCCGCCGTGTTGAACTTGCCGCCGCCTTGGCCGTTGGTGCCCACAAAGTCGGTGTCGCAAAAGCTGCAGGTGGCCTGGGCGCGGTCTTCTTCGCGGCCGCTCCAGAGGTTGCAGCCGGCAAAGCGGCAGAACACGGCCGCTCGCCCGGCTTGGGCGCCTTCGCCTTGCAGCGTGTAGAACATTTCTTTGACCGAGTAGGTCATCTCATATCCTCATTGATTCCGTTGCTTCTAGGGTTACACCGGCACCAGCTCGGTCTCATCTTGGGCACTGACGATGGCCCCGCAGCCGCGTGTTTCATACAGGTCCACCCGGTCCAGCTCGTGCAGCACAGCGCGGCCCTTGGCCAGCACCCAGTGGGCCAGGCTCATGGCGTCGCCATCGGGCAAGTCGGCAATCTCGTAGAGCGGGCGGTGGTCAATGGCCTTGAAGATCGGGTCGAACTGGGTCTTCACATCGCCAAAGTCCACGGTCCAGCCCATCACCGCATCCAGCGGCGCCGAGAGGTGCAGGCGCAAGGTGTAGGTGTGGCCATGGATGGCCGACAGCGGGCTGCCTTCAGGCGCATGGCGCAGGCGAATGGCGCTGTCCAAGGTCAGCTCTTTCCAGATGCGGTAGTGCGTGCCGTCAAAGTTGGCACCACAAGAGCCCGTCTCGTAGACCGTGACCCAGCTCAGCTCGGGCAGCACCGGCTTGAGCTGCCGCCACAGCCAGGCCGAGATGACTTCGCTGGTGGGGTTCTCTAGGCCGGGGATCTCGTTGAGGCAGTGGTAGTTCAGCGCAAAGTGCAGCGGTGCCCACAGCTCGTCCAAGTGGTCGTAATCAATGCCGATGTCGCGCCCGCCCACATCTTGGTTGGCATGCAAGATGACCTCAAAGCCGTGGCCATGCATGCGCCCGCACTTGTGACCGGCCGGCACATGGGGCAGGCGGTGCGCGGCTTGAAAGCGATAGCGCCGCCAGACATGGGCGTGGCCTGCGGCATCCAAATCTACGCCGCAATGCGGGGTGCTTTGCACACCCACTTGGTGGATGCCGGGCACGTCAAACTCGTCTTGCAGCCGCGCCCGGATCCAGCGCGCCAGGTTTTCATCGGTGGGCTGCGGCAGGGTGTCGTTGAGCAGGGCGTAGTCCAGCGGCGCGGTGCAGGCCTCGATGCGGCGCTGCAACTCGGCCACCTCGCCGCCCGCAAACGGCGCCCAGCCCGCAGGCAAGGCCGCCCGCACGGTGGCAAAAAAGCTGTGCCCATGCAAGCGCCGCGAGCGGTGCCCTTCAGGCAGCATGCCGACCTGCAGCGCGGCTTCAAAGCCGGCCGAGGCCGAGTGGAGGAGGTGGGTGGGGGTGAGGCTGTGCATGGCGGCAATGGTGGGCGCGGCAAATGGCGGCGCCAGGGTGCAAGTATCTCAGCCTGCCTTGTGCGACCAGACTTGTGGGCGCAATGGCCAAGAACGCCGTGTTGCCAGTGCCGAGGTATGGCGTCAAGGCTAAAGATCTAAGGCGGGAAGTCATGCCCCCTTAAACTACGACTGATTCAAGGAAAGTCGACCCAAATGAATGGCGACTACAAGAGGAGGATTGTGGTGAAAGTATTCCGTAATGTGGCCGTGCCACTGATGCTGTGTATGTCGCTTTGGGGCTGCGGGGGCGGTGGAGGAAACACTGAAGAGGCGCCGCCAGTTTCATTGGCGGAGTTAAGGCAAAAGCCTTTGGCTTTGACCACCGAAACAGTACCTGCGGTGACGGCCCTTTCACTTTCCAGTGCGACGCTCACCGTCAGCTTGGGGGACTGGGCGGTAGCCATGATCAAGGAGTCTGCCCGGAAGCTGCCAGATGGCAGCACAAAGGCCTGCGCCAACAGCCGCTCGAGCCCATCGACCTCTGTCATGCGTTGGGACGATGACAACAAAGACGGCAAATTGAGTGAAGGCGACAAGCTCTCGGTCGTGTTTGAGCAATGCTGGATACCGGAGTTGACCTCTTACGTGGTCGGCCGCGTTGAGGTTCGCATCACCCAGCTTCAGGATGGCCGTCGAGGCTCTGCGGCAGGGGAGATCAGCTTCCCCCAGCCATTGCTCTTTCCTGATACCAGCACGGGCCTTGTCTCGGCGCGGCTGGCGGGCTCACTCAGGTTCAGCAATATCGTTGAGGACTTCCAAGTCCGGACGGATATCTCACCGAGTGCGCTAGACGACTTGCGCATACCCATCAATGTGACTGACCCCAAAACCGGGCAGGTGACATCGATTAACGAGTACATCAAACTACCTAATCTCACCCGATTGATTCAACATGATTTGGCACGGACCACCATGTCCGGATCACTTCAGGTTCAGAGTGAGGCACTTAGGGGACGTTTCGATTTTCGCTTTGGTAATGGCTTATCTGCATATCTACTTCAATTTCCCAATGAGGGTGGTGCTGAAGTGATAGGAGACAGAGGCAAGATCATTCTTACGCCAGGCAATAAAGGTGCGGAGCGATCCTTTAGTGTGAAGATGGATAGTGCTGGTGACGGGGTCTATGAGTATTCATCAAGCGCCGACTGGCTGAGTTATGGCGCTGGACGCCTTTGGACCGATGGATACTCTACTCTGACGAACTTGGGAGAGCTTCAGGAAGTTGGGGGTCAGTTCGACATCCTTGCCGATGGAGAGTCAGTCGCTTGGGAGAACAAAAAGTCCTTGGTGGTGCAGTTCAGGCAGGAGCTTGCCCCTGGGCAATCACTCCGATTTAGATTAAGGCAAGTGATCGATGCTGAGGCATGGTATATGCCCAAGACCTATATTGATATCCCAGCGGAAATCACCACGAAAGGTGCCCGGACCATCATCCGACCGCTCGTCAATATTGAATATGGCGGAAAGTTCGAGTTGGCATTGAGCTCCAGCGGTTTGTTTGATCTCGGCCAGCCCGTTGAAATACCTTTGCGGACAGGTCAGGTTTCATATTTTTCCAATGGCAATTGGGATGTCTACACGTCGGGTGATATTGGTTTGTCAACCTGGCCAAATACCCCACCTAACCCCAGCTTGCTGGAAGGCGGTGCCGGCTTTCGCGTCAGCTTGACGCCAGGCGTTGCCGAGTTGATTCGCACGGTTCAGTGGACTCAGATTTCTGGCCCTAAGGTCACTTTTGAGAGCCCGAATTCCTTGGTCACCAAGATTCGGTTGACCGAAACAGTGCCTGGGGGCAAAGCACCGGTGGTTGCAGAGGTCAAAGCCACGGCCATTGATGGCCGAGAGTCGATCAAGCGAGTGACCCTGACGGCTTACGGTGACGCCGCCTTGAAATCAGGTTTAGTTCATTATTTGGAAAGCCAGGAGGGTGGCTTGGTCGGACAGGGGCAAGCGCAATTGATCGTTCCTAGACCCAATGTGACCTCGGCCTATGTCTCCGACAACTTGGTTGGGGTTGGGGCCGAATATGTCAGTATCGCTAACGATGACACCACCACAAGCACCGTGGGCATGGACAGCAGTATCGCGTTTTGGTTGAACTCAGGGCGGCCTCTAGAAACACGCCTCTACAGCACCGATGAGGTGGACGAAGAGACCCAGAGCGTACCTAGTGTTGACGTTAACGACAGAGGGGCCAACTGCAACAGCGGATTTCTACAAGGCACGTTTCGAGTCCTTGAAATTATTCCCGTCGTAGGCCGAGAACCCGCTAGATTTGCAGTTGACTATGACCTCCGGTGTTCGGCGAACGGATCGACCTTGCGGGGCTCGGTGAGGTTCAACAGCAGTATTCCCCTGCGACGATAAGGGGGGCTGAGTTTGCGGCTGAGTCGTCAGGTCAGCATGCCACAGCGCGCTGGTGGGTACTGCCCTCCGGCCAGGCTCAGCCGAGGCGAGGCCATCATGTCTTGGGGCTGGAAGGCGAGATGTGGGCTGATTGTGGCGTGCGTCCTGTCCCTGGCGTGGCGCGTCATTCGCTATTCGCGAGTAGTGAATAAAGTGCGTTTGATTCCTTGGAATCAATGGCTTGCAGACATTCTTAACAAGTCTTCCCCCGTCACCCTGCACACCCGCCAATCCGGCATCACCGTCGCGCCCATCCCTTCGTAGAAGCGGATGGCATTGGCGTTCCAGTCCAGCACGCTCCATTCAAAGCGGCCATAGCCGCGTGCTACGGCCAACTGTGCCAAATGCGTCAGCAGCGCGCGGCCCAGGCCGTGCTGGCGGTGGGCGGGCTTTACGTAGAGGTCTTCCAAGTACAGCCCCGGTTGCGCCAAGAACGTCGAGAAGTTGGTGAAGAACAGCGCAAAGCCCACCACCTCGCCCGCCACCTCGGCCACCACGGCTTCGGCCACGGGCCGCTCGCCAAATAAATGCGGGTGCAGTTTCTCGGGCGTGGTTTGCACCATGTGGCTGAGGTGCTCAAACTCGGCCAGCTCGCGGATCAGTGCGACGATGGATGGAATGTCTTGCGGCGTGGCGGGGCGGAGGGTGTGGGGCATGATGAGGGGGAAGGCTGAGCGGTTGCGCATCTCACGCAGGGTGACAGCACTATAGTTCTCGCTGCGGGCCAGCAATCAGTCTCGCGCGAGCCTGGATCACTGTCGCCTGCGCGCCTAGCCCACGAAGCCGGCCGGGTCCGCTGACAAGTCGATCTCCACCCCCAAGGCCGCGAGGGCGCTGGGGGCCAAGCCAAACATTTGTTTGAAGCTGCTGCTCAGGTGCGAGGCGCTGGCAAAGCCGGCCGCCATGGCGGCGGTCGTCAGATTGTGGCCTGCTGCCAGCTCGCGCATGACCACGGCCATGCGTCGCCAGAGCCGGTAGCGCCGGAAGGGCAGACCCACCTCTTTGGCAAACCGCGCTCTGAAGCGAGACCCGGAAAGCCCAGCCATCGCCGCCGCTTCGCGAAGGTGATTGAATTGGTCAGGCTGGCGATCAAGCGCCCGAGCCACACTGGCGATGCGCCGGTCCTGTGGCCCCTGGGCTTGCAAGCCCATGGCTGCAAAGGCGTTGTCAAGGTCCAAGGGCTGAGGCAGTGCCAGCAGCCTGGCGCGGCCCTGGCTCAAGGCACTTGGGCTGGGGTTGGGCAATACATCCGCTAGCGGGTCCAGATACAGAAAGACCATGGGGCCAGCAGCACGCAGGTGGTGTAGCGTTTGTGCGGGAATGCAGGCCGCCTGCAGCGTCTGCCACTCAGACCACTTTTTCTCGCGCCCCCACAGCCGCAAGCCAAAGGAGCCTTGCAGTGCCAGGGCTACCGTCACCGTTGCGTTCACATGGGGCGAGAGGTTCAGCCCAGGCTCTACGTACAGGGCTCTGGCAGCGCCCACCGCAATGCGGGGCAACACAGGCACTTCTTGAAAGCGGGCGAGCCCCGGAGTGGTCATGATGTGGGTGTCGTGCAGGTCTGTGGGCCGGATGCGCACGCAACACCAACGTAAGGGACGCCTGATGACCTACCTCTCGCTGGCCGCCTTGCTCATCGCGGGCTTGATTCATCTCTTGCCCGTCGCGGGCGTCTTGGGGGTCACCAGCCTTCAGCGCTTGTACGGTGCCACGGTGGCCGACCCCAACATCGCCATTTTGTTGCAGCATCGCGCGGTTCTTTTCGGCTTGCTGGCCGCTTTGATGCTCGGTGCTTTGATCATGCCCGCGTGGCGAGTGCTGGCCTTGGCCCTGGGCTTGGTCAGCACCTCCAGCTTTGTGCTCATTGCGCTGTGGGTCGGCAGCTACAACACCGAGATCGGGCGTGTGGTGGCGGTGGACGTCGTGGTCTCTGTCGTCTTGGCGGCAGGCTTGTTGGCAGCCATGGTTTCTGGGCGCAGTGGGGCCTGATCAACCCATGACCTAGCGCCCAAAAATGCGGCAGGCCGCCAAGAGCCCGTGCACCACCGCCAGCACCACTGCCAACAAGGTAGAGAACACCGCAATGCGGCTGCCGCCTGCGTTGGAGGGCAAGGCCCGGGTGTCGATGTGCAGGGCCACGGTGGTGCCTGCGGCGCGCTCGACCCGAGTGACTTGCCCAAAGAACCCAACCTCGTGCGGCGCTTGTGGGGGTAGCTCGATGCCAGGCCAGCGTGGGCCTAGGCGCTCGTTGCTGCGTGCCTCTAGCTTGGGCTCGACGGGCTCGCTCAGGTGCAACGTGACCGCTTGGGCTGAGTCACCCCAGAGGCGTTGCTTGCAGTCCAGCGTGCGCCAGATCACCGCGTTGTCAGGGACGCTGTCATGCTGTTCCGCACAGCGCACCTGTGCCTTGATCCGCACCATCTCACCCACCGCAGGCGGTTGGCGCAGCACTTGCTCCAGCGTGGGTGTGGCGATCGCCGTGACGGGCTGTACCGAGGCCAGCGCATGGTGCCAATGGGCCAGCCAGCCGCTCAGCGGCATCACCAAATACAGCGCCACCAAGCCGTGGGTCAGTGCCAGCGCGCGCTGGGCACGCCAGCGGCCGATCAAGCGCCAGCGCCATTCCTGGTCAATGGCCAAGCCACGGCCCAGCCGCAGCACCATGCGCTCGCTGGGGCAGACCTCGGCGTCCATGTCCATGGGCGAGGCCTGCACCCTGCGGCCCACCCAATGCGCGGGCAGGCTCACCAAGGCGCCACTGCTGGTGTAGAGCGTATCGGGCAGGGCCAGCGCGACGGGCACATCGGGCACAGCCTTTCGCTGCAGGCGTAGCTTCATGTGGTGCACATCCACCGCGTTGGCATCCACCACCGGGTTCCACACCAGCCAACTGGCCCAGGCCAGCAAGCTTAAGCCCGGCAGCAGCCACAGCAGCATCCAAAAGCCACGCTCGGCCAAGTAAGCCCACCACATCAGCAGCCAGCCTCCGCCCGCCACGACCGCCACACCCCAGCCCGCTTGGTTGACGAGCCGAAAGCGCCGTTCATTGGCTGTCTCGAGGCGCTGGCTCAGCACCTGTTGCGCTTGGGCCTTGAGCTGGCGGCGGGGATTGGCCTTAGCCATCGAGCTGCCCCAGGTGGTGTTGCGGCGTCAGGCAGGGCAGGTGGCTCGGAGCGCAGCAGTACAGAAACATGAGGGAGCAAAAAACATATCGAGCCGGTCAGTGTAGAACCTCGTGAGTGCTCAACGGCTTTGACGGTACCTCACCCACGCCATGACCCCATAGACCAGAACTGCGACTGCCATGAACCCCGCCACCAAGCTGCGTATCCGACGCGCTGTGGTGAACCATGGAAACACGCGGGTGTCGAGGCTGAGCATGGGGTGTCCCCATAGAGATTGGTCCACGTCTTGGATCAGGGCAAAAAAGCTGACCGTCGCTGAGTGGCTCGACGGGCTGGCGTCGGGCGTGGCCACTGCTGTTTCCAAAGAAGGCAGAGGCTGGTCGAGCAGCAGCCACCAAGGGCTGGTTTGCAATGCAGACTGCAGGCGCAGGCAGGCGCTGCCGGGTGCGGCGGGCTCCTTCAGCACGGTGGCCAAGCGGGCTTCCGTGTCGCAGGTCAGGGTGTCCTGGATGCGCAAGACCTCGCCCGCCTTTGGGGGTCGAAAGGCCAAGTCCGACATCGTGGTGGTGGGCCAAGTGCTTGTGGGGGCCACCAGCAGCCGGTAACTGACGTTGAACTCTTGCCAATTCAAGGCCAGCATCGCCAAAAGGGTCAGCAAATAGGCCAGGGCACACTGACCGTAGTGCTGGGCTGCGTGCATCCACTGCCAGCGTGGCTCCTCGGCAATGGCCAAGCGGCCCAAGCGCATCAACGTGGCGTTGGCCTCGCAGACCTCGGCCGGCATAAAGGACGGACCGCGCGGGATGGTCTGCCCGACCCAGTGGGCCGGCACTTCGACCCACTGGCCATCCATGGTTTGAAGCGAGCTGGGCAACGCCAGCAGCAACTCGCTGCCCATCAGCCCTTTGCGTCGCAGGTCCAGCAACACGGGCACGACCCTGCCGGGTAACGGCGCCCCCCGCTTGTACGCGATCCACAACGGGGTCAGCAGCAACAGGCCCAAGCCCCAGATGACCATGATCCCCAGCAGGACACCCGTGTCTTGCGGGCGTATCAGCAAAAGAGGAAACATGCCGAGCAACAGTCCCAGGACCATCGGAAAAAGGCTCTCGAGGCCGTCCAGCGATAGCCGGAACTGCACTTCCAAGGGCGTCTCCTGCCGCGCCACAAGCCGTGGCTTTGCCGCACCGGCGGCCAACTCGTTCACCGCGCTGCCCAGCCTCACCCCTCAATCTCCTGCGGCGACACCGTCACGCTCACCGTCATCTGCGCGCCTGCGCTGCCGCGGATGACGCCGCGCAGCGGGGCCACGTCGGCGAAGTCGCGGCCCAGCGCGAGTTGCACGTGGTCGTCGGCGGGCAGGCAGCGGTTGGTGGGGTCGAAGGCGAGCCAGCCGTGTGGGGGGCACCAGACTTCGACCCAGGCATGGCTGGCATCTGCGCCAATCAGGCGTGGCCGGCCGGGGGGCGGCTGGGTCAGCAGGTAGCCGCTGACATAGCGCGCGGGCAGGCCCAGGGCGCGGCAGGCGGCAATCATCAGGTGGGCAAAGTCTTGGCAGACCCCGGCGCGAAGGCGCAGCACATCGGGGGCGCGGGTGTTCACATCGGTGCTGTGCGGGCGGTAGGCAAACTCATCGTGGATGTGGCAGCACAGCGCCCAGGCGGCCAGGGCCGCGCTGTGTTGGGGCGCGCACTGGGCGTGCGCAAAGGCGCGCAGCTCAGGGGTGAGCGGCGTGTAGCGAGACGGCACGCTGCACAGCACCAGATCCGGCGCTTGGGGGCCAGCGTGGTAACGCAGTTCATCGGCTACTTGCGGCCAAGGGGGGCCAGCGGCCAGGTCGGGCGGCGGCGCGGGGGCCAGCGCCACGCTGAAGTCCGAGCGCACTTCCAGCACGTTGTGTGGGCGGCTGTGGGCAAACACCAAGCGCTGGTTGCCCAGGCGGTCCAGGCTCAAGGCTTGGGGTGGCGGCGGGCCGTCCTCGGCCCAGTGGTCGGGCGTGGGGCTGATGCGCAGGCGCTGGCTCAGCAGGGTTTGCTGCGTGCGGGTGCGCGGCAGCAGATAAGCGACATGCTGGGCCAGGTCCACCACCTGGCTGTGGCGGTAGGTGGTGACATGGCGCACGTGCAAAACGCGTGGCGCGGTGTTGCTGCTCATTGCCACACCACCTGCTGGCTGCCGTGCACATGGGCAAACAAGCCACGCTCGACCTCCACGCACAGCTGCCGCGCCTGGGCGCTGGCTTCATTCAGCTGGGCCAGCAGGGCGGCGGTGTCGTCGGCTGCTGCGCCCGGTGCAAACCAGGTGGCCATGGGCCAGGTGTCGGGCTGGGGCAGGTGGCCGGCCACCTCGGCGGCCCACGCGGGCAGGTGGCGCGCCAGTTTGACAAAGCGCTCGCGCATGGTGCGGGCCACCCAGGCCAAGGAGCGCGGGTTGTCGGTGTCGCGCACCAGCAGGTGCAGCAGGGCCAGCACCTCGCGCCGCGACTGAAACTGGGCCCGATAAGTGATGGTGCTGTCGAACAAGGCCAGCACCAAGGCAAAGCCGTCCTCGTCGTGCACGGCGCCGGTCTCAAAGGCTTGAGCCAGCACCTGGCAATGAAAGTCCAGGCGCTCGATCTGGCGGCCCACGCTGAGCAGGCGCCAAGCGTCGTCCCGCGTCATGCGGTCGGTCTGCATGCCAGTCACAGCGGCCAGGTCGGTGGCGGTGCGGGCCAAGGCGGCCAGGGTGTCGGCGCCGTGCGACGGCGTGGGCTGCTCGCTGGCCGCCGTGGGGCTGTGGGCGGGCGGCAGGGCTTGGGCCAGGCGGTGCTGCAGCTCGTGCATCAGTTGCACCTGCTCGGTCGAGAGCCGGTCTCGCAAGGCTTGGGCGCAATGCTGCATGGCTTGCAGGTTATAGGCCAGGCTGTAGAGGCCCGGCCCACCGCGCGCGCCTTGCAACAGCGCTTGGCTCACAGCCTGGGGGTCTTGGGCAGCGGCGGGGGTGTCCCAGGGCAACAGGCTGAGCTGGCGGCACAGGGTGTCCACCATGGTCAGCACGGCCGGGGCCAAGCGGCCCCGCTGCTGCGCGCCCAGGGTGTCCAGCGCGCAGCGGATCAGGCGCAGCGCGTTCTCGGCGCGCTCGCTGTAGCGGCCCAGCCAAAACAGGTTCTCGGCCGAGCGGCTGGCCACCGGGCGGCGTGCGCCTAGCAGGTCGGCGTCGGTCAGGGCTTGGGGCAGCAGGCTGGTGGTGTCCACTTGGCCGTCGGTCAGCACCCAGGTGTCGGCGCTGGCGCTGCCTTGCTGCATGCTCAGCCAGCCGCCAGTGCCTTGGTCGCCCGGGCGGCCTATGCGGGTCAGGCCGCCGGGCAGCACCTGCCAGCCGCCTTGGCCGTCGCTCAGCGCATAGACGCGCAGCACCGCGCCGCGCGGCTGCAACTGCCCGGCCGTCCATACCGGTGTTTGTGAGGCTTGGACCGGCGCCAGCACGGTGTAGGCCGCCGGGTCTTGCTGCATCTGGCCGAGCAAGGTTTGGGTTTGTTCTGGGCTGAGCTGGTCCAAGGTCACCGGCCCAGCGCCCAGCAGGCCTCCACCGCCCGGGAAGGTGGGCGCCACCACCAGCTCGCCCAGCCGGGGCTGCATGCGTTGCCACACCGCCGCCTCGCCGCACCACCAGCTCTCGCTGCTGGGCAGGTGCAGCGGCTCGTTCAACAAGGCCTTGGCCACGCCGGGCCAAAACGCTTGCAGGCCGGGGCTTTCCAGCCAGCCCACACCGGGCACATTGGCCAGCACCACGCCGCCGCTGCGCAGCGCCTGCAGCAGCCCCGGCACTCCCAAGGTGGACTCCGCGCGCAGCTCCAGCGGGTCTAAAAAATCGTCGTCCACGCGGCGCAGCAGCACGTCAATGCGCTCCAGGCCATGCAGGGTTTTGAGGAAGAGCTGGTCGTCGCGCACGGTCAGGTCCGGCCCCTCCACCAGGGTGATGCCCAGGTAGCGTGCCAAAAAGCTGTGCTCGAAATAGGTTTCATTCAAGGGCCCAGGCGTCAGCAGCGCCACCCGCGCCCGCTCGCCCTGCGGCGAGAGCCGCATCAGCCCCTGCAAGAGGCTGCGAAAGCTGCCCGCCAGCCGCTGCACGGCCATGGCCTTGAAGGCCTCGGGGAACTGCGGCGCAATCACCAGCCGGTTCTCCAGCAGGTAGCCCAGACCCGAGGGCGCTTGGGTGCGCTGGGCCACCACACACCAGTGGCCGTCGGGCTGTTTGATCAGGTCAAAAGCCAGCAGGTGCAGCCACACCTCGCCCGCCGGCTTCAGGCCATGTACTGCTTGCAGATATTGCGGATGGCGCAGCACCAATTGCGGCGGCAGCAGGCCTTGGGCCAGCAGCGCACCGGGGCCATAGACATCGGCCAAGCAGGCATTCAGCAGCTTGGCGCGTTGCTGCACACCGCGCTCGATGCGCTGCCATTCTTGCGGCCCGATGAGCATGGGAAGCAGCTCCAGCGGCCAGGCGCGCTGGGGCTGGCCGCCGTCGTCGTAGACGTTGTAGGTGGCGCCGTCTTCACGCACGCGGTGGCGCACGCGCTCGTGCTTGTGGGCGCAGTCCAGCCAGCCGCTGGTGCCCGTGGCCTCCAAAAAGGCCTGCCACAGCGGGGCTAAGCCCGGTGCGGCGGCGGGCGCTTGGCTGCTGCCGCGCAGCTCGTCAAAGTGGCCGGGGCGGGCAGGCAAGGCGGCTTGCAAGGCCAGGCGCATGGCCTCCTCGGTGGCGGTGTGGGCGGGGGTGGCGAGTGGGGCCTGGGACTGCGGGGCGCTCATGCGCACATCATGGCATCACCTGCGTGCACTGAGAGCCAGCCCTGCCTCACATCACCGCCCAGCGCGCCGCAAATCCAGCGTCAGCGGGAATTCCAGGCTGCGTTGCGGCTCGGCCGCCACCAGCGTGCCCGGTGTGTGGCCCATGCCAAAGAAGCGCGCCAGGCGGCGGCTCTCGGCCTCGTAGGCATTGACCGGGAAGGTCTGGTAGTTGCGCCCGCCCGGGTGGGCCACGTGGTACTGGCAACCGCCCAAGGAGCGGCCGCTCCAGGTGTCCACCAGGTCAAAGGTCAGCGGTGCATCCACCCCCAGCGTGGGGTGCAAGGCCGAGGGCGGCAGCCAGGCGCGATAGCGCACACCGGCCACATATTCACCCTCGCGGCCCGTGGTGTGCAGGGGCACCGTCACGCCGTTGACGGTGAGGCGGTGGCGCGGGTCGATCAGCCCGCTGAGCTTGACCTCCAGCCGCTCCAGCGATGAATCCACAAAGCGCACGGTGCCGCCCGCGCTGCCCTCCTCGCCCATCACATGCCAGGGCTCCAGCGCATGGCGCAGGCTCAGGTGCACGCCGCGCAAAGCCCGCTCGCCGATCTTCGGAAAGCGGAACTCCAGGTGCGGCGCAAACCAGGCTTTGTCGAAGCCGTGGCCAAAGGCCTGCATCTCGGCCAGCACATCGTCCAGGTCCATCTCGATGAAGGTGGGCAGCATGAAGCGGTCATGCAGGCTGGTGCCCCAACGCACCAGCGGTGCGCGGTAGGGCTCGTGCCAGAAGCGGGCCACCAGCGCCCGCAGCAGCAACTGCTGCACCACGCTCATGCGGGCATGGGGCGGCATCTCAAAGGCGCGCAGCTCTAGCAGGCCCAAGCGGCCTGTGGCCGAGTCGGGCGAATAGAGCTTGTCGATGCAAAACTCGCTGCGATGGGTGTTGCCGGTGACATCGACCAGCACATTGCGCAGCGTGCGGTCCACCAGCCAAGGGGCCATCTCGCCTTGACGGGTGTCATGCAGGCGCCAGATCTCGCCCAGCGCAATCTCCAGCTCCCGAACTTGGTCGTTACGCGCCTCGTCCACGCGCGGGGCCTGGCTGGTCGGGCCGATGAACAGGCCCGAGAACAAATAGCTCAGCGCCGGGTGGTTGTGCCAATAGGCCAGCAGCGAGGCCAGCACATCCGGCCGCCGCAAAAAGGGCGAGTCGGCCGGGGTGGCACCGCCCAGCACCAGGTGGTTGCCACCGCCGGTGCCGGTGTGGCGACCGTCCACCATGAACTTCTCGGCCGAGAGGCGCGACTGCCATGCCGCGTTGTAGAGGAACTCGGTGTGCGCCACCAGCTCGCCCCAGCTGTGGGCGGGGTGGATGTTGACCTCGATCACGCCGGGGTCAGGGGTGACTTGCAGCAGCTTGAGCCGTGGGTCGCGCGGCGGCGGGTAGCCTTCCAGCACCACCTTCACGCCCAGCTCGCTGGCGGTGGCTTCCACTGCACTGAGCAAGGCCAAGTAGTCCTCCAGCCGGGCCAGCGGCGGCATGAACACATACAAGACCTGGCTGGCCTGGCCTTGGGCCTCGGCGGCGGGGCCGTTGGCGCGGCGCGGGTCGCGCACCTCCACGCACAAGGCGGTGCGGGTCAACCAATGCGCGCTCTGAAAGCGCTCGGGCCGCTGTGCCAGGGGCACGCTGCTGTGCGCGGCCGCAGGGGCACTGTTGGCCCGCGCAGCCCCGGGGGCGCTGAGCGAGGCCGCATGCAGCCCCACCGTGCCGCCCTGGGCCAGCTCGCCGTGGGCGGTGTCGGCCCCGTGGCGCGGCTGGCTACGGCTTTGGTCAACGACAGGCGTGGTGCTGGGCAGCGGGGCGCGCGGCGCAAACGGGTCTTGGTCAATCAGATAAGGGTAGTCCTCGGGCCGCACCCAGGGCAAAGAATCCAGCGGCAGCCGCAAGCCCATGGGCGAATCCCCGGGCAGCAAGTACATGCGCTCATCGCGGAAGAACCACGGCCCCGTCACCCAGCCCGGTGTGGCGCTGTCTTCTTGCGGCCCCAGCGGCAGCACATAGCCCACGGGTTTGTCCAGCCCCTGGCCAAACACGCGGCGCAGGCGCGCGCGCTCTTGCTCGTCGTCCAGCCGCGCATCAAAAGGGTCCACATTGGTGGGCAGCTTGCGCTCGCGCCACAGGTAGTACCACGCGTCCTCGTAGCCGGTTTGGACGAACTCGTCCGTGACTCCCAAGTGGCGGGTGAGCGTGCGCACAAAGCGCTGAGCATCTTCGGGCGTGTAGGCATGGGCCTCGCGTTCGTCGGCCAGCAGGGCGGGGTTGTGCCAGCAGGGCTGGCCGTCGGCCCGCCAGCAGATGGACAGCGCCCAGCGCGGCAACTGCTCCCCTGGGTACCACTTGCCCTGGCCATAGTGCAAGAAGCCGCCTTGGCCATATTCATCGCGCAAGCGCTGCACCAGGTCTTGCGCCATCAGGCGCTTGGTGGGGCCCAGCGCGTCGGTGTTCCATTCGGCCGCGTCGCGGTTGTCCACCGCCACAAAAGTGGGCTCGCCGCCCATGGTCAGGCGTACGTCACCCGCTTGCAGCTCGGCGTCCACCTGCTCGCCCAGGCGCAGCACCTCGGCCCATTGCGCATCGGTGTAGGGCAGGGTCACGCGCGGGGATTCAAAAATGCGCGTCACGCCCATCTCGTGCTCAAAGCTCACCTCGCACTCGTCCACCGCGCCGCTGATGGGCGCCGCACTCGACGGCTGCGGCGTGCAGGCCAGCGGAATGTGGCCCTCCCCGGCCAGCAGGCCTGAGGTGGGGTCCAGGCCAATCCAGCCGGCACCGGGCAGGTAGACCTCGCACCAAGCGTGCAGGTCGGTGAAATCCACCTCGGTGCCGCTGGGGCCATCCAGGGCCTTTTGGTCAGGGGCGAGCTGGATCAAATAGCCCGACACAAAGCGCGCCGCCAGCCCCAGGTGCCGCAGCACCTGCACCAGCAGCCAGCCTGAGTCTCGGCACGAGCCCGAGGCCTTGGTCAGCGTCTCTTCCGGCGTTTGCACGCCAGGCTCCAGGCGGATCAGGTAGCTCACATCACGCTGTATTTTTTGGTTCAACGCCACCAGAAAATCCACCGTGGGCTGCGGCTCGCGCGAGATGCCGGCCAGGTAGGCCGCCAGCTTGGGGCCGGCCTTGTCGGCCACCAAATAAGGCGCCAGCTCTTGGCGCTGCGCCGCCTCGTAGTCAAACGGCGCCTTCTGCGCGTGCGGCTCCAAAAAGAAGTCAAACGGGTTGTAGACCGACATCTCGGCCACCAGGTCCACCGTCACGGTGAACTCTGTGGTCTTGTCCGGGAACACCAGCCGCGCCAGGTGGTTGGAGAACGGGTCCTGCTGCCAGTTGATGAAATGCAGCTCAGGCTCCACCCGCAGCGAGTAAGACACGATGTGCGTGCGGCAATGCGGCGCCGGGCGCAGCCGCACCACCTGTGGCGAAAGGCTCACCCGCCGGTCATAACGGTAACGGGTGACATGCTTGAGCGCGACATGGATGGACACAGCAACTTCCTTGGGGCATCAGGGGCGAGAAAAACCGGCCTGGCAGGGGCCAGCGTTGCAGATGCGCAAGCCAGCAGCCAGGGCCATCAGCCCAGCCAGCAAGATGCAGGCCAAGAAAGGTGCGCGGCGCGGTGCGTGCGCGCCCCAGCTTGGGGGCGGGTGCACAGCGGTGGGGCGTGGGGTGGGCGAGGGTGGTGCGGGTGGGCAGGCAAGCGCTGCCACCACGTAAGATGGCGCCACACCTGCGCTGTGACTTTACCTGCCTGCTGGCGCTCATAGAAAAATACAAACCCCATGCTCGACGACATCAAGAAAACCCTCTGGGCCACGGCCGACAAGCTGCGCGCCAATATGGACGCGGCCGAGTACAAGCACCTGGTGCTTGGGCTCATTTTTGTGAAGTACATCTCCGACACCTTTGCCGCCCGCCATGCCGAGCTGCACACCCGGCTGACTAGCCCGGAGGATGAGTACTACTACGGCGAGGCCAGCGCCGAGGACATTGCCGCCGAGCTGGAAGACCGCGATTACTACAAAGAGGTCAACGCCTTTTGGGTGCCCGAGCCCGCGCGCTGGGAGGCCATTCGCGCGGCCGCCAAGCAGCCCACCATCGGCAAACACATTGACGACGCGCTGGCTCTGATCGAAGCCGAGAACCCCAAGCTCAAAGGCATTTTGGACAAGCGCTATGCCCGCGCCCAACTGCCCGATGGCAAGCTGGGCGAGCTGGTGGACCTGATCTCCACCATCGGCTTTGGCAGCAAGGCTGAAGAGGCGCGCGACGTGCTGGGCCAGGTCTACGAATACTTTTTGGGCATGTTCGCCAGCGCCGAGGGCAAGCGGGGCGGCCAGTTCTACACACCCGCCAGCATCGTCAAAACCCTGGTGGCTGTGCTTAGCCCCCACCACGGCAAGGTCTATGACCCCTGCTGCGGCTCGGGCGGCATGTTTGTGCAGTCTGAGAAGTTCATCGAGGCTCATGGTGGCCGCCTGGGCGATGTGTCCATCTACGGCCAAGAGGCCAACCCCACCACCTGGCGCTTGGCGGCGATGAACCTGGCCATTCGCGGCATCGACTTCAACCTAGGCCGCGAGCCCGGCGACACCTTTACCCGCAACCAGCACCCCGACCTGCGGGCCGATTTCATCTTGGCCAACCCGCCCTTCAACATCAGCGACTGGTGGCACGGCAGCCTGGAGGGCGACCCCCGCTGGCACTATGGCGACCCGCCCCAAGGCAACGCCAACTATGCGTGGTTGCAGCACATGCTCTACCACCTCAAGCCCACCGGTCGTGCGGGCATTGTGCTGGCCAATGGCAGCATGAGCAGCAGCCAAAACAACGAAGGCGTGATCCGCGCCGCCATGGTCGATGCTGACGTGGTGGAGGTCATGGTGGCCCTGCCCGGCCAGTTGTTCTTCAACACCCAAATCCCCGCCTGCCTGTGGTTCTTGGCCAAGCAGAAACAACGCCAAGGTGAGGTGCTGTTCATCGACGCCCGCAAGCAGGGCCAGATGATCAGCCGTGTGCAAGCCGAGCTGGATGATGCGGCCATTGCCCGCATTGCCGAGACGGTGGCCGCCTGGCGCGGCGAGGTGCCAGCCGGGGCCAGCCTCACCACTTATACCGACGTGCCTGGCTTTTGCCGCAGCGTGCCCCTGGCCGAGATTGCCCAGCACGGCCATGTGCTGACCCCGGGCCGCTATGTGGGCGCCGAAGAAGTGGAAGACGACGACGAAGCCTTTGCCGAGAAGATGCAAAAGCTCACCGAGAAGCTGGGCGAGCAAATGGCCAAGGGCGCGGAGCTGGATGCGCTGATCCGCCAGAAGCTGGGGGGGCTGGGGTATGAGTTCTGAGGTTGGTGAGAACTTGGGGGACTACGTCAGCTTGGTTCGGGGCACAACCTACAAGGGGAATCTGGTGGGAAAGCCAGGGCCAGCGTTGTTGGGCCTAGGCTCGATTACGCCTGGCGGAGGTTTTCGCGAGGAAGACTTCAAGACGTATGGCGGAGATTGCCCCGAAAAGTTGATGTTGGTTCCAGGCGATTTGTTTGCGTCGCTAAAAGGGGCGACCAAAGATGGAAAGATGATCGGCTCTGTTGCCAGAGTGCCTACATCGGTTCCCCTAGGGCGCCTCACCCAAGACACCGTCAAGCTTTGCTTCAAACGAGGCAACCAGGAGGTTGAAAGGTACATCTACTGGCTGCTGCAAACGCCGGAATATCGGGCGTACTGTGCGGGCCGAGCAATGGGAAGTGCAGTTGTTGCTTTGAGCCGAGAGGACTTTTTGTCTTACCCGGTGCCAGAGCTATCGCATGCGAGGCGAGCAGTGGTCGATCTTTTGGAGACCATTGAATCCAGGATGAGGTTACTGCGTCAAACCAACACCACCCTCGAAGTCATCGCCCAATCGCTGTTCAAGTCGTGGTTCGTCGATTTCGACCCCGTGCGTGCCAAGATGGCAGGCCGCGCCCCCGAAGGCATGGACGAGGCCACGGCCGCGCTGTTTCCGGATGCGTTGGAAGAGTCGGCGTTGGGGCTGCTGCCGAAGGGGTGGGCTGTGCAGTCGCTGGACGATATTGCCAGCTATCTCAACGGTTTGGCTCTGCAGAAGTTTCCTCCGACCGGCGTTGATGACTTGCCAGTGATCAAGATTGCTCAACTCCGCAAGGGCGATACGGTCGGTGCCGATAAGGCAGCACGCAATATCAAGCCCGAATACATTGTTCGGAACGGCGATGTGTTGTTCTCTTGGTCTGGCAGTCTAGAAGTTGACATCTGGTGCGGTGGTGAAGGCGCGTTGAACCAACATCTGTTCAAGGTCACCTCGCAGCGATTTCCCAAGTGGTTCTACTACCTTTGGACCAAGCATCATTTAGAGCACTTCAGGCAAGTCGCTGCCAGCAAGGCAACGACCATGGGGCACATCCAGCGTTCACACCTGTCCGCTGCGAAGGCTTTCGTCCCATCCTCCGAAGTGCTGGGTTCCGCCGATCAACTTTTCAGTCCAATACTGGACAGCATTATTGCGAGTGCTATACAAGCTTCCGCACTGTCAGAGTTGCGCGATACCTTGCTCCCAAAGTTGATCTCTGGGCGGGTTCGCCTGCTTGAATTGACGGAGGCCAAAGTTGCCTGAGATCCAAAAGTGGGCCGATATCAAAGCCCCGTTTCTTGGTGGGGCACTCCTATTGGGGAATGGTGCGAGCATGGCTGTTCATTCTGGCTTTGGCTACGCATCACTCCGCTTGGCAGCAGAGCAGCATGGTCATCTGACCTCTGAAGTTGCAGAGATCTTTAAGTCCTTTGAAACAAGCGACTTCGAGTTGGTACTCAGGCGTCTTTGGGAGGCCACGCTTGTCAACAAGGCGCTTGGCGTAGAGCCAGGCAAAGTTGAAGAGGCCTACAGGCAGGTGAGGCGTGCCCTGATAGCGACAGTGCGACAGGTGCATATCAGCTATGAGGACGCGAAGCAGTACTTCGAGCCCATGTCCCAGTTCATGAAGGGCTTCAAAACGGTCTTTTGTCTGAACTACGACCTGCTGGTTTACTGGGCCATGATGGCCAGTCAGCATCCGTTGGGTAACTGGTTCAAGGATTGCTTTCTTGGTGGCGGTCAGTTCTGTGAGGACTGGGAAGTTCTGCGAAAACCATACCGTTCAGAGGGTTCGACGTTGATCTTTTATCCCCACGGTAGCCTTATTACCGCCCGAAGAGCCGCAGACCACACGGAGCGAAAAATCACCGTCGGAGACTTTAGTCGGGACTTGCTTGAGAACATTCTCGGTTACTGGGAAAAGGGTTGGTACGTGCCACTTTTTGTTAGCGAGGGAACCTCGGTACAAAAAAGGAATTCGATAGCAGGATCAAACTATCTGACCCGTGTCTACAGTGAGGTACTCCCGAGATCTGGTGACTCATTGGTCATCTATGGTTGGGCTGCAGCGGAGCAAGACAAGCATATCTGGACCCAGTTGTGCGGGTCGAACTCTCGACTGAGACGAGCAGCTGTATCAGTTTATGGTGGGAACCAATCGGGAGCCCAAGAGATGGAAGATGCCTTGAAAGCCGCAGGAGTGAGCGAGGTTTTTTTCTTCGATGCGGAAAGTCCTGGTTGTTGGATTCATCCCCTGCGCTCGAACACTCATGAGAGTTCGTCCTAGGGACCAAGGGGTCATATCGACTGGATTTCGTTAACCTGCTTTCCCCCAACCTATCAATCCAAAGCGTCAACCCTATGAAGGCTCCCCTCGGCAAACTCGAACGCATCTCCCTGCGCAAGGCCTGGGCCCATGAGGCCGGGGCGTTCACGCCCTGGTTGGCCCAGGCCGCCTTTCCGAGGCAGAAGGTGTTCCGGCCGCGGGTGAGGGAGTTGAGCTGATGTGGACGGAGTTGCACTCTCTGGACGACTTGCAGCGCCTGCGTGAGACCCAGGTGTTGGAGTGCAAGCTGGCCCATGGGCAGAGTGGGCACGGCGAGTTACCCAAGGATTTCTGGCCCACCTACTCCGCCATGGCCAACGCCCATGGCGGTGTGGTGCTGCTGGGCGTGCGGGAGAAGGAGGGAACCTTCAGCCTGGCTGGATTGCGCAACCCCGCAAAGGTGCGAGCCGACCTGTTCAACAACTTGAACAACCCGGGCAAGGTCAGCATCAACCTGCTGACCGATGCGGACGTTCAAGAGCTGCAGATCGATGGCAAGCTGATGCTGTGTATTCGCATCCCACAGGCCACGCGCAAGCAGCGCCCGGTTTATCTCAATGGCCAACCTTTCGGTCACACCTACAAGCGGCTGAACGATGGCGACCGGCAGTGTGATGACGAAACCGTCAAGCGTATGCTGGCTGAACAACTGGAGGACAGCCGAGACACGCGCATTCTCAACCGCTTTGGCCTGCAAGACCTTGAGCCGGAGAGCTTGCAGGCTTATCGCAATGCATTTGCGGTGAACCGGCCTGGACACCCATGGATTGCGTTGGACGACCAAGCCTTTTTGCAGATGCTGGGTGCTTGGCGGGAAGACCGTGCTGCTGGAGAGGCGGGGCTGACGGCGGCGGGCTTGTTGATGTTTGGCCGCTGGCCGGCCATCCCCGAGGCGTTTCCGCTGTACTTTGTCGATTACCAAGAGCGCAGCGCGGAGCCTGACTCTCCGACCCGTTGGTTGGACAGGGTGGTGCCGGATGGCACTTGGTCTGGCAATGTGTATGACTTTTTCCGACGAGTGATTCGCAAGCTGACGGCAGATTTGAAGGTGCCGTTCGTGCTGAAAGACGGTGTGCGTCTGGATGACACCCCTATTCACCAGGCTGTGCGGGAGGCACTGGTGAACTGCCTCATCCATGCCGACTATTCAGACAGGGCTTCGGTGCTGGTGATCAAGTCACCCGCAGGGTTCAGCTTCCGCAATCCGGGGCTGATGCGCGTGCCAGTGGCTCAGGCCTTGCATGGCGGTGCCAGCGATTGCCGAAACCGCACTTTGCACCAGATGTTCCTGCTGATCAATTTGGGAGAGCGGGCTGGTTCAGGTGTGCCTAAGATTCGCAGCGGCTGGGCTGAGGCCGGGCATGCGCTGGCATTGCAAGACAGCTTGGAGCCCTATGAGCACACGGTGCTGGACATGCGGTGGGGGCAGGGACGCAGCCTGAACACCGAAACTTCGGTAGAAACTTCGGTAGAAACTTCGGTAGAAACCTCTCAACGCATCTTGGCTTTGCTGAAGCAGTCTCCCGTCATGACAGCCCGGCAACTGGCCGAGCAGTTCGGTCTCAGCCAGCGGGCCATTGAACTGCGACTGGCCAAGCTCAAAGCAGACAACAAGCTGCGGCGGGTCGGCCCCAACAAAGGTGGGCAGTGGGAGGTCTTGCCATGACCGAAGACCAACTCGAACAAGAAGCGCTGGGCTGGCTGGTGGAGGAGGGCTACACCCACCTGAGCGGCTATGACATTGCGCCCGATGGCCCCGCCGCAGAGCGTGAGCACTTCCGCCAAGTGCTGCTGCCACACCGCCTGCGCGATGCGATCACCCGGCTGAACCCGCACATCCCGCTGCCAGCGCGTGAAGACGCCTTTAAGCAAGTGCAAGACTTGGGCGAGCCGGTGCTGCTGTCGGCCAACCGGCACTTTCATCGTCTGCTGGTGGGCGGCGTGCCGGTGCAGTATCAAAAGGATGGCGAAACCCGTGGTGACTTTGTGCGCCTGGTGGATTGGGCAGATGCTGGGGCCAATGAGTGGCTGGCGGTCAACCAGTTCACGCTGAAAGGGCCGCACCACACGCGGCGGCCGGACATCGTCTTGTTCTTGAACGGCTTGCCGGTGGTGCTGCTGGAGCTGAAGAACCCGGCCGATGAAAACGCCAATGTCTGGAAGGCCTATGACCAGCTTCAGACCTACAAGGCGCAGATCCCGGATGTCTTTCAGTACAACCAGGTGCTGGTGGTGTCGGATGGCTCCGAGGCGCTGATGGGCTCGCTCTCGGCAGATGCCGAGCGCTTCATGGGCTGGCGCACGATTGACGGCGCCACGCTGGACCCGCTGGGCGAGTTCAACGAGCTGGAAACGCTGGTGCGTGGGGCGCTGGCCCCCGCCGTGCTGCTGGACTATCTGCGCTTTTTTGTGCTGTTTGAGGACGACGGCGGCCTGGTCAAGAAGATTGCGGGCTACCACCAGTTTCATGCGGTGCGCGCTGCCATTGAGCAGGTGGTGCAGGCCTCGCGCCCAGGGGGCGCGCCCCATGTTCGCGGAAAGGGCGGTGTGGTCTGGCACACCCAAGGCAGCGGCAAGAGCATCACCATGACCTGCTTTGCGGCGCGGGTGATGCAAGAGCCTGCGATGGAGAACCCCACCATCGTGGTGATCACCGACCGCAATGACCTGGACGGTCAATTGTTTGGCGTGTTCAGCCTGGCCCAAGACCTGCTGCGCGAGCAGCCCGTGCAAGTGGCCACGCGCCAAGACCTGCGCGCCCGGCTGGCCAACCGGCCCTCGGGCGGCATTATGTTTGCCACCATCCAAAAGTTCATGCCGGGTGAGGATGAAGACGCCTTTCCGGTGCTCTCTGACCGCAGCAATATTGTGGTGATCGCCGATGAGGCGCACCGCACGCAATATGGCTTTGAAGCCAAGCTCAAGACGCTCAAGCGCAAGCCAGCCCGTGCGGAGGTGCAGCCCACGGTGCTGACCACGGACGGCGAGCCGAGCAAGGCCCAGCCCGCCAACTTTGCCCCAGCGGGGTATGCGGTGGAGCAAGCCGTGGCCGCCGAGGTGCACAAGTACCAAGCGGGCTATGCACAGCACCTGCGCGACGCGCTGCCCAACGCCACCTTTGTGGCGTTCACCGGCACGCCGGTGTCGGGCGAAGACCGGGACACCCGCGCAGTGTTTGGCGACTACATCCATGTCTATGACATGCAGCAGGCCAAGGAAGATGGCGCGACGGTGGCCATCTATTACGAAAGCCGCTTGGCCAAACTGAGCCTGAAGGAAGACGAGCTGCCGCACATCGACGATGAGGTGGATGAGCTGGCCGAGGACGAAGAAGAAAGCACGCAGGCCAAGCTGAAAAGCCGCTGGGCCGCGCTAGAGAAAGTGGTGGGTGCCACGCCGCGTGTGGCCAGCGTGGCCGCTGACTTGGTGCAGCACTTTGAAGCCCGCAACCAAGCCCAAACCGGCAAGGCCATGATGGTGGCCATGAGCCGCGACATCTGCGTGCACCTGTATGACGAGATCATCAAGCTGCGGCCCGACTGGCATGACCCGGACCCCGAGAAAGGCGCCGTCAAGATCATCATGACGGGCTCGGCCAGTGACAAAGCACTGCTGCGCCCGCACATCTACAGCAGCCAAGTCAAAAAGCGGTTGGAGAAGCGCTTCAAGAACCCCGCCGACCCGCTGCGCTTGGTGATCGTGCGGGACATGTGGCTGACCGGCTTTGACGCGCCTTGCGTACACACGCTGTATGTGGACAAGCCCATGAAGGGCCACAACTTGATGCAGGCCATTGCGCGGGTGAACCGCGTGTTCAAAGACAAGCAGGGCGGCCTGGTGGTGGACTACATCGGCATTGGCAATGAGCTGAAGGAGGCGATGAAGGAATACACCGCCAGCAAAGGCCGGGGCCGCCCGACGGTAGACGCCCACGAAGCCTATGCCCTGCTGGCCGAGAAGTTAGACGTGCTGCGAGCCATGCTGCATGGCTTTGACTACAGCGGCTTTCTCACGGGTGGCCACAAGGTGCTGGCCGGGGCCGCTAACCATGTGCTGGGCCTCAAGACGGAGGGCCAGCGCGACGGCAAAAAGCGCTTTGCCGACACCGCACTGGCCTTGAGCCGCGCCTTCAGCCTGTGCTGCACCTTGGATGAGGCCAAGGCGGTGCGCGAGGAAGTGGCCTTCATGCAGGCGGTGAAGGTGATCCTGACCAAAAAGGACATCACCCAGCAGAAGAAGACCAACGAGCAACGTGAGCTGGCCATTCGCCAGATCATCAGCTCGGCCGTAGTGTCAGACAGCGTGGTGGACATCTTCGACGCCGTGGGCCTGGACAAGCCCAACATCGGCCTGCTGGACGATGAGTTCTTGGCGCAGGTGAAGAACCTGCCCGAACGCAACCTGGCGGTGGAACTGCTGGAGCGCCTTTTGGAAGGCGAGATCAAGACGCGCTTTGCCAGCAATGTGGTGCAGGAGCGCAAGTTCTCAGAGCTGCTGAGCAACGTGATCAAGCGCTACCAGAACCGCTCCATCGAGACCGCGCAGGTGATGGAAGAGTTGGTGGAGATGGCCAAGAAGTTCCGCGAGGCGGCAGCACGCGGCGAGACCCTGGGCCTGAGCGACGACGAGGTGAAGTTCTACGACGCGCTGGCCACCAATGAATCCGCCGTGCGGGAGCTGAGCGACGAGACCCTGAAGAAGATCGCCCACGAACTGACGACCAGCCTGCGCCAAAACATCAGCGTGGATTGGTCTCAGCGCGAGAGCGTGCGGGCCAAGCTGCGCTTGATGGTCAAGCGCATCTTGCGCAAGTATAAGTACCCGCCCGATGCAGCGGACGCTGCGGTGGAGCTGGTGCTAGAGCAGGCCGAAACGATTGGGGATGAGTGGGTGAGCTAGGGCACGGTCCTGCCGGGCAGCTCAGGCACCATAGACCGTCACCCGCTCCGCATCGACCCGCTGGCGCAAATACGGGTTGCGCAGTGCGTGTTCGGTCAGCAAATCAACGGGGCGCTGGAACATGGTTTCCAACCCGTCTTTCAGGGTGAAGAAGGCGTCAGCGGCGCGCTCTATGGGCAACTCATCGAAGGTGACGATGAAATCCAGGTCGCTGCGCTCAGGCGAGAAATCAGCACGCGTGGCCGAGCCAAACAATTCGAGTCGGCGCGCGCCGTGGCGCTGGCACAGCAGTGCCAGCTCGGGTCGGCGGTCCGGAACGAATTGGGGTAAGGCCATGCCCTGGATTCAAGCTGCAGCCAGGGAATTCGTCAAGCGTCGATATTCGCCGCCCTCAACGCATTCGTCTCAATAAAGTCCCGACGCGGCTCCACCTCGTCGCCCATGAGCATGGTGAAGACTTTGTCGGCTTCGATGGCGTCTTCGATCTGCACGCGCAGCAGGCGGCGCACGGTGGGGTCCATGGTGGTTTCCCAGAGCTGGCTGGGGTTCATTTCGCCCAGGCCTTTGTAGCGCTGGCGGCCCACGGCGTTTTCGGCTTGGGTCATGAGCCAGGCCATGGCGGCGCGGAAGTCGTTGCCGCAGGCGCTTTCTTTTTGCTTGTCGCCTTCGCCGCGTTTGACCACGGCGTCGTTGCTCAGCAGGCCCTTGAAGGTGCGGCCTGCGGTGGCCAGCGCTTCATAGTCGCCGCCGTGCACAAAGTCGGGGGTGATGACGCTGCTCTTGATGTTGCCGTGGTGGCGGCGGCTGATGCGCAGCAGGTGCTTGTCGGTGCGCTCGTCAAACACGGCGTCCACGTCGGCGGTGCTGCCAATCTGCAGCAGGGCGGCCTTCAGCGCGCTGGCGCTGCTGGCGGCGGCCTCGGCGTTGTCGAGGTTCAGGGTCAGGCCGTCGGAGATGGCGCGCAGGGCTTCCACGTCCATCCAGTTGGAGAGGCGGTTGATGACGCTGGTGGCGGTGACGTAGGCGCGGGCCAGCTCGTTGAGCTGCTCGCCTTGCAGCACGGGGCGGCCTTCGCCCGGCTCAATGGCGGCGCCGTCCAGGGCCACGCGCATCAGGTAGGCGTCCAGCTCATTGCCGTCTTTCAGGTATTGCTCGTGCTTGCCTTGCTTGACCTTGTAGAGCGGCGGCTGGGCAATGTAGATATGGCCACGCTCGACCAAGTCGGGCATCTGGCGGTAGAAGAAGGTCAGCAGCAGGGTGCGGATGTGGGCGCCGTCCACGTCCGCGTCGGTCATGATGATGATGCGGTGGTAACGCAGTTTGTCGGGGTTGAAGTCGTCGCCCCCCATGCCCTTGCCAATGCCGGTGCCCAAGGCGGTGATCAGCGTGAGAATTTCGTTGCTGGTCAAGAGCTTTTCGTAGCGGGCTTTCTCGACGTTCAAGATCTTGCCGCGCAGGGGCAAGATGGCTTGGAACTTACGGTCGCGGCCTTGCTTGGCAGAGCCACCGGCGGAGTCACCCTCCACGATGTAGATTTCGCACAGCGCGGGGTCTTTTTCTTGGCAGTCGGCCAGCTTGCCGGGAAGGCCCATGCCGTCGAGCACGCCTTTGCGGCGGGTCATTTCACGAGCCTTGCGGGCGGCTTCGCGGGCGCGGGCGGCATCCACAATCTTGCTGCAGATGATCTTGGCGTCGTTGGGGTTCTCCAGCAGCCAGTCGGTCAGCAGGCGGCTGACGATGTCTTCCACCGGCGCGCGCACTTCAGAGCTGACCAGCTTGTCTTTGGTCTGGCTGCTGAACTTGGGCTCAGGCACCTTGACACTGACCACGCAGGCCAGGCCTTCGCGCATGTCGTCGCCGCTGACGTCGACCTTGGCCTTTTTGGCCAGCTCGTTGTCTTCGATGTACTTGTTGATGACGCGGGTCATCGCGGCGCGCAGGCCGGTCAGGTGGGTGCCGCCGTCACGCTGGGGGATGTTGTTGGTGAAACAGAGGACGTTCTCGCTGAAGGAGTCGTTCCACTGCATGGCGACTTCCACGCCCACATTGGTGCCTTGCTCGGAGACCTTGTCGCCCACGGCATGGAAGATGTTGGGGTGCAGTGTCTTCTTGCCCTTGTTCACAAACTCGACAAAGCCTTTGACGCCACCGGCATAGGCGAAGTTGTCTTCCTTCTGGTTGCGCTCGTCGATCAGGCGGATCTTGACGCCGTTGTTCAGGAAGGAGAGTTCACGCAGGCGCTTGGCCAGGATGTCGTAGTGGAACTCGTTGTTCTCTTTGAAGATCTCGGTGTCGGGCAAGAAGTGCACTTCGGTGCCGCGCTTCTCGGTGTCCCCGGTGATGCGCATGGGGCTGGTCATCACGCCGTCGCGCTCTTCCAGCACGCGGTCTTGCGGCACGCCTTGCTTGAAGTCGATTTGGTGGACTTTGCCGTCGCGCCGCACCACCAGGCGCAGCCACTTTGAGAGGCCGTTCACGCAGGACACGCCCACGCCGTGCAGGCCGCCCGAGACCTTGTAGCTGTTCTGGTTGAACTTGCCGCCGGCGTGCAGCTCGGTCAGGGCAATTTCAGCCGCACTGCGCTTGGGCTCGTGCTTGTCGTCCATCTTCACGCCGGTGGGGATGCCGCGGCCGTTGTCGGTGACGCTGATGGAGTTGTCGGTGTGGATGGTGACGACGATGTCGTCGCAGTGGCCGGCCAGGGCCTCGTCGATGGAGTTGTCCACCACTTCGAAGACGAGGTGGTGCAGGCCGGTGCCATCTGACGTGTCGCCGATGTACATGCCGGGGCGCTTGCGCACGGCCTCCAGGCCTTCCAGGATCTGGATGCTGCCTTCGCCGTAGGCGGCGCTGGCTTCGTTGCCGGTGGAGGCGGCCTGGCCTTCTGCAGAGGGCACCTCGCGGCGGGTCACGCCGTCATCGCCGGGCTGGCCAGCAGGGTTTTGCGAGGGGTTCTGGGAGTCACTCATGGGGTCTATCTCTGCGTTTGGGCGCTTTGGCGGATGCAAAAAGCGGCCCTTTTGAAACAGCGAAGCGGGCTCAAAGGGCCCGCTACGTTCAGATCAAGGGGATGGGCATCAAATGCGCATCGGCATCACCACATACTTGAAGCCGGATTGCTCGGGCACGGTGATCAGCGCGGCCGAGGCGCCGTCATGCAGCTCCAGCCGCACCATCTCTTGGCTGATGTTGGCAAGGGCGTCCATCAGGTAGGTGACGTTGAAGCCGATCTCGATGGCCGGGCCGTCGTAGTCGATCTCGATCTCTTCTTTGGCCTCTTCTTGCTCGGCGTTGCTGGAGGCAATGCGCAAGACGCCGGGGTCCACGTTGACGCGCACGCCCTTGAACTTTTCGCTCGTCAAGATGGCGGCGCGCTGCAGGCTGGACAGCAGGGTTTGGCGGCCCAGGGTGATGATGTTCTGGTGGTTCTTGGGGATGACGCGGTTGTAGTCGGGGTACTTGCCCTCGACCAGCTTGGTCACAAACTCCATGCCACTGAAGATGAACTTGGCCTGGTTGCCGGCAAAGCGCATTTCGATCTGGTCGTCCGCACCGCTCTTGCCGTCTTTGAGCAAGCGCATCAACTCCAGCACCGTCTTGCGCGGCAAGATCACCTCTTGCTTGGGGATGTCGGCTTCGAGTTCGGCTTGCGCCAGGGCCAGGCGGCTGCCGTCAGTGGCCACCAGGGTCAGGGTCTTGCCCTCAGCCACAAACAAGATGCCGTTGAGGTAGTAGCGAATGTCGTGCACCGCCATCGCGATGTGGACCTGGTCGATCAGGCTCTTCAGCGTTTTTTGCGGCACGCTGAAGGCGGGGCCAAAATCCACCGCCTCATTCACCAGGGGGTAGTCCTCAGGCGGCAGGGTTTGCAGCGTGAAGCGGCTCTTGCCGCCTTGCAGCGTGAGCTTGGAGGCATTGGCGCTGAGGCTGACGATTTGGTCGGCCGGCAGGGTCTTGAGGATGTCGATGAGCTTGCGCGCGCCCACCGTGGTGCTGAAGGTGCCGCTGTCGCCGCCCAAGGTGGCATTGGTGCGCACCTGGATCTCCAGGTCAGAGGTCGTGAGCTCGATGTTCTCGCCAGTCTTGCGCATCAGCACATTGGCGAGGATGGGCAGGGTATGGCGCCGCTCCACAATGCCGGCCACCGCTTGCAGGGCACCGAGCAGGTCTTGTTGCGGGGCTTTCAGAACAATCATGTCGTCCTCAATCGCTGGTTGTTGCGAAAAGACATTTTCGCTTGTTTTTTCAAGGATTTACGCCGACCTGACGCCAGCGCGTGCTGGGCCGGTCGGGCCAGGCCAGCACTAGCCTTTCAAAGTTTGTTCCAGCACATGCAACTGCTGGTTCAGCTCGGTGTTTTTCTGGCGCTCGCCACCGATCTTGCGCACGGCGTGCAGCACGGTGGTGTGGTCGCGGCCGCCAAAGAGCTCGCCAATTTCGGGCAGGCTTTTTTGGGTCAGCTCCTTGGCCAGATACATGGCAATTTGGCGCGGCCGGGCGATGCTGGCGGGGCGCTTTTTGCTGTACATGTCGGCGACTTTGATCTTGTAGAAGTCGGCCACCGTCTTTTGGATGTTCTCCACCGAGATCTGCCGGTTCTGGATGGACAGCAGGTCTTTGAGGGCCTCGCGGGCCAGGTGGATGGTGATCTCTTTGTGGCTGAACTTGGCGTAGGCCAGCACTTTGCGCAGTGCGCCTTCGAGCTCGCGCACATTGGCGCGCACGTTCTTGGCCACAAAAAACGCCACGTCTTCGGGCAGGGGTGTGCCCTCGGCCTTGGCCTTGGAGAGCAAGATCGCCACCCGCATTTCCAGCTCGGGCGGCTCAATGGCCACGGTCAGGCCGCTATCAAAGCGGCTGGTCAGGCGCTCATCAATGTCCACCAGCCCCTTGGGGTAGGTGTCGCTGGTCATGATGATGTGCGCCTTCTTGGCCAGCAGGGCTTCAAAGGCGTTGAAGAACTCTTCTTGGGTGCGCTCTTTGCCGGCAAAGAACTGCACATCGTCGATCAGCAGCAGGTCGAGCTGGTGGTACTTGGCCTTGAGCTCGTCAAAGGTTTTGCGCTGGTAGTTCTTGACGACGTCGGAGATGAATTGCTCGGCATGCAGGTAAAGCACGCGGGCATTGGGGTTGTCTTTGAGCAGTTGGTTGCCCACGGCATGCACCAAGTGGGTCTTGCCCAGGCCCACACCGCCGTAAATGAACAGCGGGTTGTACATGGCGCCGGGCGCACCGGCCACATGCAAGGCCGCAGTGCGGGCCATTTGGTTGGCACGGCCCGCCACCAGGGTGTCGAAGGTCAGCACCGGGTTGAGGCGGTGGCGGTTGGTCACCGGGGCTTGCGGCAAGGTGCCACTGCGGGCGGGCTCGGCAGCGTCCTCGGTCGGGGGCTCGCTGCCACCCTGACTGGCTTGGCTGGGCACCGGCACGGCTTGTTGGCTGGCCACGGCCATGGCATTGGCCAGCACGCGGGCGGCGCTGTGGGGGCGGCTGGGCAGCGGGCGCACGCCCGCGTTGGCCGGGGCCTCGCGCGGGGCGAGGGCCAGCTCGAGGCGCACCGGCTTGCCGGCGAGTTCACCCAGCACCGCCTCAATGCGGGGGCTGTACTGCGAGCGTATCCAGTCGAGCTTGAATCGATTGGGCACGCGCACGCAGGCCACCAAGCCCTCGGCGCCGGCATCAGAGATGTCGGCCGGGGGCAGTGGGCGGATCCAGGTGAGAAATTGCTGTTCAGGCAGTTCGGCTGCGAGTCGGTCGCAAGCACCCTGCCAGAGGTCTAGGCTCATTGTGGACAAGTTCTTTTAGAGCGGGCGGATTCTATGCGCGGTTTGCGCCTCCCAGGACGAGGTTATCCACAGTTTTTGGCCGCAGGTCAAGTCGGTTTAACAATGGTTGCCAAAGTAGCCCCCAGTTCACAGCTGTTTGACCGGCCGGCCAGAATTTGCTTTAATAGTGGGTTTCCCGGAGCGCGGGAGGGCTTAGCTTTGACGCTTGAGCCCTGGCAGGGGTTCGGCTTTGCAGGTGTGCTGGCCAAGGCTTTAGCTTTTAGGCTTTGGCTTTTGGCAGTGCGGGTGCAAGGACTAGGGTCTTCGTCGCTGTGCTCGGGTGGGGTGGGCCTGTTGTTGGCCACACCTGTTCCCTATTTTCTTTCAAGGTACTAGAACCATGAAGCGCACCTATCAGCCTTCCAAGGTCCGCCGCGCCCGTACGCACGGCTTCCTCGTCCGCATGAAGACCCGTGGTGGCCGTGCTGTGATCGCCGCGCGCCGCGCCAAGGGCCGCAAGAAGCTGTCGCAGGTCTGACCTTCGCGTCATGATCGGCCGCATCGTGCGTCCGGCCGATTTCGAACGGGTGCTGTCCGCACATCAGCGGTCAAAGAGCACTCACTTCGCTGTTCACTATTTGGCTGGCGTGCCCTCGCGGGCTGGCCCAGTGGCGGCGAAGGCGGCTGATTCACCGGTTTTCCCGCAGTTGTCCCCCGAGTTATCCACAGGCGAGCTGCCCGTCAGCACCCCTGCTGTGGATGATGCAGGTCAATGGTTGGGTTTGGTGGTGCCCAAGCGGCACGCCAAGCGTGCGGTCACTCGCACGCTGATCAAGCGTCAGGTGAGAGCCGCCATGGCTTTGCATGCCTCTGAACTACCTGCAGGTTTGTGGGTGGTTCGCTTGCGGGCGCCGTTTGATCGGCAACAGTTTCCCAGCGCTGCTTCGGCCGCGCTGCGCGCGCTTGCGCGTGAGGAATTGACCACCTTGTTCCACCGCGCTGCGCATTCGCCGCTGCCGCCCAGCTCGGGGCGCAAGCCTTGGGGTGGTCGTGGCAAAGCGAAAGCAGCCTCGGCGGGTGCACCGACCGATGTCGCCGCGTCCTGAGCCCAGCACATTGGCATGGCGTGACCTGCCGCGTCGGCTGGTCGCGCTGCCGGTGCGTGGCTATCGCTTTTTCCTCAGCCCCTGGCTGGGCAGCGCTTGCCGCTTCGAGCCCACCTGCTCTCGCTATGCCCTGCAGGCGTTGGAGCAGCACGGCGCCTTGGCGGGCAGCTACCTGACGGCCGCGCGTTTGCTGCGCTGTCACCCCTGGTGCAATGGCGGGCGCGACGATGTGCCCACCCAGCGCCCGCGTTTGTTCTCTCACCTGCTGGCCCATGCCAGCCGCCCTGTGGTGGCTGAGCCTGAGCCCAGCAACGATCTTCAGACTTCTTTTTCCAGGCCCAAGCCATGACCGATATGCGCCGCACCCTTTTGTGGGTGGTGTTCACGATGTCACTCATCATGTTGTGGGACGGGTGGAACCGCCACACCGGCCAGCCCACCCTTTTTGGTGCTCCGGTGGCCAAGGCGGCCAGCGGCGCAGCAGCCGCCGGCTCTGCTGCAGGCGTGGCCGCCGCAGGGGGTGCCACGGCCGCCGCTCAGCCTACGGCTCCTGCTGGCCAGCCAGCGGAGCAGATCGTCGTCAGCACCGATGTGCTGAAGGTCACCCTGGACGGTAAGGGCGGCGACATGCGTCGCGCCGAGCTGCTGGGCTACCCCGACAGCGTTGACCCCAAGCGCAACACCGTGCTGATGGACACCAGCGCTGAGCGCACCTACTTGGCACAGACCGGTCTGATCTCGGCCGTGGCCGGTGGCGCTGCGCTGCCGAACCACTTCACCGTGATGACGGCCCAGCCCGGCGAGCGCACGCTCAAGGACGGCGCCAACGAGGTGGTGGTGCGTTTTGAGTCGCCCGAAGTCGGCGGCGTGAAGCTGGTCAAGACCTACACCTTCAAGCGCGGCCAGTACACCGTGGGCGTCAAGCACGAGGTGGTGAACGTGGGTGCAGCGCCCGTGCAGCCGCGTTTGTATTTGCAGTTGCAGCGCGACGGCAATGCCCCGGCGGGTGAGTCGGCGTTCTATTTCACCTTCACGGGCCCGGCGGTCTATACCGACGAGAAGAAGTTCGAGAAGGTGGAGTTCAAGGACATCGAGAAGCGTGCTCCGAATGACAAGCCCGGCCACAACACCAGCTCCAACGATGGCTGGGTGGCGATGGTGCAGCACTACTTCACCTCGGCATGGTTGGTGGCCCCAGGCTCGCCGCGCGAGTTCGCCAGCCGCAAGCACCCCAGCGTGCCCAATTTGTATGAAGTGGCCATGTTGCAAGACCTGGGCGCCATTGCGCCGGGGGCGACCAAGGCCCATGAGTCCACGCTCTATGTCGGCCCACAAGAAGAAAAGAAGCTCGCCGCCCTGGCCCCTGGGCTGGAATTGGTGAAGGACTACGGCTGGTTCACCATCTTGGCCAAGCCGATGTTTGCCGTGTTGCACTGGCTGCACAGCGTGCTGGGCAACTGGGGCTGGTCGATTGTGGCCCTGGTGGTCTTGCTGAAGGCAGCCTTCTACTGGCTGAATGCCAATGCCTACAAGTCCATGGCCAAGATGAAGGCGGTCAACCCGCGCATCATGGAGCTGCGTGAGCGCCTGAAGGACAAGCCCCAGGAGATGCAGCAAGAAATGATGCGCATCTACCGCGAAGAAAAGGTCAACCCGATTGGCGGCTGCCTGCCTATCTTTGTGCAGATGCCTTTCTTCATCGCGCTCTACTGGGTGCTGCTGTCCACCGTGGAGATGCGTGGCGCGCCTTGGGTGGGCTGGATCACCGACCTGTCGGCCAAAGATCCGTACTTCATCCTGCCCATCTTGATGACGCTCTCCAGCTTGCTGCAGGTTTGGCTGCAGCCCGCTCCGGCAGACCCGCTGCAGGCCAAGATGATGTGGCTGATGCCCTTGATGTTCAGCTTCATGTTCTTCTTCTTCCCGGCCGGCTTGGTGCTGTACTGGCTGGTGAATAACCTGCTGTCCATTGCCCAGCAGTGGATGATCAACCGGCAGATGGGCGTGAGCTGATCGTCCCTCGGCCCCCCACCGCAAACCCCCGGCTGCCCCCAGGCACCGGGGGTTTTTGCTAGGGTCTAGGCGCTCAATTGGCCGGCCAGGCGGCCGACAAAGTGCTCAGGGCCCGCACAAGGCCCGCCGTTTCTATGCGGGGAATTGGTCGGCTCAACCCCTCCCACTGAGGTTGTTGGCCCGCCAGGAGGGTGCGCGGCCGTCAGGTGATGAAGCCACGCACCGCCACCCTCCCTCCGCGCCATTTGCCGCATGCCGCCTGCTCAAAATCCGGCCGCAGTGTCATTTTTTTCATATTTCGCACCGACACCCCTTATCTTTCCCGCCGGCCGGACGTAAGCAGATGCATCTGATTCGTTTGGCGATAGAAGGAGTGCTCGCATGGCAATGTCGAAATCTTTGGCCGCCTTGGGCGGCGTGGCGGTGGTCGCTGGGGCGGCTTGGGTCGGCAGTGGTGTGTGGGCCGGCATGAAGGCCGAAGATGCCTTGAAAGCACTGCACACGGCGCCACAGAAGCCGGGCACGGCCTGGAAGATCACCCAGCTCAAGCACGAGCGCGGGCTGCTCAGCTCCAAGGGCGAGGCCGAGGTCAGCTTCACACCGGGCTGTGCTGCCGACGTGGGTGAGGACGAAAAACTGGTCGTCAAGGTGGCCTACACCCTGGCGCATCTCCCTTTGCCGACCGGTGCGGCGCGATTTGACTGGCAGGCCACGCCACAAGGTGACACGGCCGATGCCTTCAAGGAGCTGTTTGGCGCCGCCAATGCCTTGAGCGGGGCCGGCTCGGTGGGCATGACGGGCGCGATCTACACCGACATGAAGCTGCCCGAGGTGGCGATGCGCAAGTCACGCGAGTCGGTGCAGATCACGCCGTCGACCGGCTTTCTGCGCGTCAAAGACAAGGCGCTGGGCTTTGGCTGGAAGATGGAGCGCGCCGTCGTGCGCAGCAGCGGCGAGGCCGTTGAAGTCAAAGACATCGTGCTGGACGTAGACCTGGACAACCGCTTCTTGGGCACCGGCAGCGCCCGCTTTGCGATGGCCCATGTCAGCACCAGCGCCGGCACCATGGAGGGCTTTGAGCTGAGTTCCAAAGCCACGGAAAAAGGGGATAGGCTGGACTTCACCTTCACGCCCTCGATCAAGAAGATCGAAGCCAAGGGCCAGGTGCTCTCCGACATGGCTTTGGAGATGGCCATCAAGGGCCTGGACACCAAGAGCATTGAAACCATCAGCACCCTGTTTGATGCGAGCTGCGGCCTGGACGCGCTGACCGCCGACGAAAGCAAGCGCCTGGGCGACGCCCTGAACACGGTGCTGACCAAGGGCTTCAGCATGGGCATTCCCACGCTCAAGGGCAAGGCCAAGGACGGCAAGATCGACGGCGAGCTGCTGGTGGAGGTGCAAGCGGCCAAGGGCGGCAAGCCTTCGCTGGAAGCACAGCTCAAGTCCAGCGGCCGCTTAGATGTAGGCGGCCAGGCCTTGACGGACGAGCAGCGCAAGATGGCCGTGGGCCTGGGTGCGGCCGTGGAACAAGGCGATGGCCTGCGCGCCAGCTTTGAGTACGCAGACGGCCTGCTCAAGCTCAATGGCCGCTCTATCGACGCTTCGGGCTTCCAGGCCGCGCTGCGCAATGCAGACCAAGCCATTGCGCTTGCGATGGAGACGCTGGGCTCGCACACCAAAGTGGCCAAGGCCCCTGCGCAAGCGCCCGAGCCCAAAGAAGAAGTGATCGCCGAAGCGCCCGCCCAAGCGCCCTCCGCTGCTGCACCCGCCGAGGCGCCCGCCGCACCAACGGCCACGGCGCCTGCTCCCGCACCTGCGGCCGCGGCGGAATGCGACACCCTGAATGCCTGCGTCGCCCAAAGCCTGGCCGCTGCCAAGGCCAATGACGTGGAAGGCGTGCGCAAGATTGCCAGCCGCATTGACGCCTTGCCCAAGCCAGACCTGGGCAACAAGGCTGTCGCCCGTCAGCTCAACACCGCCGCCTTGGAGGCCTTGAAGAAGGAAGACTTTGCGGGAGCGGTGGCCCAACTGCGCCAAGCGCAAAAAGAGAACCCGCGGGATGTGGAGATCGCCGGCAACCTGGGCTTTGCCCTGGTGAAGGCCGGCCAAGCGGGCGAGGCGCAAAACGTGCTCCAAGCCGCATTGGTGCTCGACCCCCGGCGTACCTCGACCTGGACGCCGTTTGCCGAATCCCTGGCCTTGGGCGGCAAGGCCGAGGACGCGAAAGCGGCGCTGTGGATCTCCTTCCAATGGTCGGGCAACCGCGAGAAGTCGCTGGCCTACTACCAAGACCGCGCCGCCAAGGAAACCAACCCGCTGCTCAACGCGCTCTACACCCACATGGCCAAGGTGGCCGCTGCGGCGATGGCCGCGCAACCGGTGGCGGCCCTCTGAGCACAGCGCGATAGCGGACAATCGCGGCTGTGTCACTCAGCCGCCATCAAGACCCCATCGTTGCCATCGCCACGGCCCCCGGACGCGGGGCCGTGGGCATTGTGCGCGCCTCCGGCCGCGACCTGCAGCCGCTGATAGCCGCGCTGATTGGTGCCCCCTTGGCGCCCCGCCAAGCGCGTTACGGGGCGTTCAAGACCGCTGAGGGCGAGGCCATTGACCACGGCTTGGCCCTGCACTTTCCGGCGCCCCACAGCTACACCGGCGAGGCTGTGCTGGAGCTGCAAGCGCATGGTGGGCCGGTGGTCTTGCAACTGCTCTTGGCCCGCTGCTTAGAAGCCGGTGCGGCCATGGGCCTGCGCTTGGCAGAGCCCGGTGAGTTCACGCTGCGGGCCTATCTGAATGACAAGCTCGACCTGGCGCAGGCCGAGGCCGTGGCCGATTTGATCGACGCCAGCACCGAGGCTGCGGCGCGCTCGGCCAGCCGCTCTTTGGGCGGGGCGTTCTCCAAAGAGATCGACGCCTTGGCGGAGCGCATCGTCAACCTGCGCATGTTGGTGGAGGCGACGCTGGACTTCCCCGAGGAAGAAATCGACTTCCTCGAGAAGGCCGATGCTCGCGGCAAGCTGCAGCGCGTGCTGGCCCAACTCGAGGCGGTGCAGTCCCGCGCGCGCCAAGGTGCCCTGCTGCGCGAGGGCCTGCGCGTGGTGCTGGCGGGCCAGCCCAACGTGGGCAAAAGCTCGCTGCTCAATGCGCTGGCCGGGGCCGAGCTGGCCATCGTCACGCCTATTGCGGGCACCACGCGCGACCGGGTCAGCGAGACCATCCAAATCCAAGGCGTGCCCGTGCATGTGACCGACACCGCAGGCTTGCGCGACGACGCCGACGCCAGCGACGACGTGGAGCGCATTGGCGTGGCGCGCAGTTGGGAGTCGATTGCCAGCGCGGATGCGGTGTTGTTTCTGCACGATTTGACCCGTCTGAATGACCCCGATTACCAAGCGGCGGAAGCTCGCATTGCGCAGCGTCTCTCTCAGGTGGACCGCAGTCGCCTGATCCAGGTCTACAACAAGGCTGATGCGCCCCAGGAGGCGGCTGCAGTCGCCCAGGCTCACAGCCAGGGTGGCGCGGCGCTGATGCTCTCGGCCCGCACCGGCCAAGGCCTGGAGGCTTTGCGCCAGCTCTTGCTGGAGCGGGCCGGCTGGCAAGCCGCACCTGAGGGCGTGTTCATTGCCCGCAGCCGCCATGTCAATGCGCTGGGTCGCGCCCGCGAGCACTTGGGCTTGGCGGCTGAGCATGCGGCGCAGGCCGATGCAGCGCTGGACTTGTTCGCGGAAGAGCTTCGCTTGGCCCACCAAGCCTTGCAGGAGATCACCGGCCGCTTCAGTGCCGATGATCTCCTGGGAGAAATCTTCACGCGCTTTTGTATCGGCAAATAGAAAACTCTCGCGTCTAGCTGTGAGCCGCCTCCAGCGTGGGATGCCGGCTCCCCTATTGTTGGCTTGCGGCGTCTGGGTACCGCTGCTCATAATCGCGCTCAGTGTTCGCCCTGAACATGCGCATCTTTGCGTGCGGTGGTGTGGGCTTGAGGTTTGTGAGGGAGCCAAGATGGCATTCGACCAAGTGATTCAAGCGGTGCAATCGCTCAATGCGGAAGACAGCTTCAGGCCGCGTTTGGATGCGCGCCAATGGCAGTTGTTGGGCGACTACTTCAACGAAGTCAGCCTGCGCTCGGGCGAGGTCCTGGTGAAGTACCGTGACACCGAGCGCACGCTCTACCTGCTGGAGCAAGGCACGCTGCAGCTTTATGTGCCGGCACCGCCGCAGTCGGGCCGCCGGCCGGTGGCCATCTTGCGTCCCGGCTCCATCGTGGGTGAATCCGCCATGTTTGGTGACGCGCCACGCATGGCGCAGGTTGAAGCCATGTCGCCCTGCACCGTGTGGGCTTTGCCCCGCCACCGCTTGGATGAAATGGCCCTGCGCCAAACCGCGATGGCGCTGGAGGTGCTGCGCAGCTTGGGCGCCGTGATGGTGGCCCGCATGCAAGCGAGCCTGGAGCGCGGCTTGCCTATGGCCTGAGCCAGCGCGCTGGCTCCGAAGGTCCGGGCTCAACCGGTCAAGAGCTTCTTCTCGGCCAAGGCCAGCTGTTCCGGCTTGCCGGCCAACACCAAGGTGTCGCCACCGGCCAGCATCAACTCATCCTGAGGGTTGATGACCCGGCCATCGGTGCGCCGCACCGACACCACATTCACGCCCAGCGCGTGTAAGGCTTGATGGGCCAAGGTCTGGCCCACGCAGGCCGCGGCCAGCGGCAGCGGCACGCTGTGCAGCCGGGCTTGCTCCAGTTCTTCGGCGGTGTCGTCATCAGCGCCATGAAAGTAGCCACGCAGCAGGCTGTAGCGGGCATCCCGGGCGTCCCGCGTCAGCCGGATCACCCGCCGCATGGGCACACCCACCAGCGCCAGCGCATGGCTGGCCAGCATCAGCGAGCCTTCCACCGCTTCGGGCACCACCTCGGTGGCACCGGCAGCACGCAGGGCTTCCAGGTCGCTGTCGTCGATGGTGCGCACCACCACCGGCACCTGAGGGGCGTGCTCCCGCACCTGCTGCAAGATCTTCAGCGCCGAGGGGGTGTCGTGGTAGCTGATGACCACGGCGCTGGCGCGGGCCAAGCCCGCCGCCATCAAGCTTTGCAGGCGCGCGGCGTCGCCAAACACCACGCTTTGCCCAGCCGCCGCAGCCTGGCGCACGCGGTCAGGGTCCAGGTCCAGCGCCATATAGGGGATGGCTTCTTTTTCCAGCAAGCGCGCCAGGTTTTGGCCACTGCGGCCGTAGCCGCAAATGATGACGTGCGCCTCGGTGCGCATGGCTTTTTTGGCGATGGTGGTCAGCGCCACCGATTGCATCATCCAGTCGCTGGCGGCCAGCCGCACCACGATGCGGTCGGCGTACATGATGATGAAGGGCGTGGCCAGCATGGACAGCACCATGGAAGCCAGCACCGGGCTCATCCACTGCGGCGCAATGAGCTGGTGCTCGGCGCCCAGGGTCAGCAGCACAAAGCCGAACTCACCGGCTTGCGCCAAATACAGACCCGTTCGAATGGCCACACCGGTGGGCGCTCGAAACGCCCAGGCCAAGCCCGTCACCAGCACGGCTTTGGCCAACACGGGCAGGGTGGTCAGCAGCAGCACCAACAGCCACTCATCCAGCACAGGGCGCCAGTCCAGCTTCATGCCAATGGTGATGAAGAACAGGCCCAGCAGCACGTCATGGAAGGGCCGGATGTCGGTTTCCACCTGGTGCTTGAACTCGGTTTCGGCGATCAACATGCCGGCGACAAAGGCGCCCAGTGCGAGGGACAAGCCCGCATGTTCGGTGAGGTAGGCCAAACCCAGCGTCACCAGCAGCACGTTCAGCACAAACAGCTCTTCGCTCTTGCGCCGCGCCACCAGCGTCAGCCAGCGCCGCATCACCCGCTGCCCGCCCACCAAGAGCACCGTCAACAGCAGCGTGGCTTTGAGCAAAGCCAGGGCCATGGAGCTGACCATGTCTTCAGGCGAGGAGTTCAAGGCCGGGATCAACACCAGCAGCGGCACCACCGCCAAGTCCTGGAACAGCAGCACGCCGATGACGCGTTTGCCGTGCTCGCTCTCGAGCTCTAGGCGCTCGGCCATCATCTTGACGACGATGGCGGTCGACGACATGGCCATTGCGCTGCCCAGCACCACCGCGCCTTGCCAACCCAGCTCCCAGGGCCGGGTGGTGACGCTGAACAGCCAGATCAACGCCGTGTTGCCCACCAGGGCGCCCAGTATGGTCAGCACCACTTGGCTGAGCCCCAAGCCAAACACCAGGGTGCGCATGCTGCGCAGCTTGGGCAGATTGAACTCCAGCCCGATGACGAACATCAGAAAGACCACGCCAAACTCGGCCAGGTACTTCACCCCAGCAGAGTCCTTGGCCAAGGCCAGGGCATTGGGGCCGATCAACACGCCCACCACCAGATAGCCCAGCATGGGCGGCAGACGCATCAATCGGCAAGCGACCACGCCGGCCACGGCGGCGATGAGGTAGAGCAGCACCAATTCAAGCGTCGTGGCCAATCCGGAAACCCTTTCTCTGTCGCCTTCTAGAATCCCCCTATTCTCAACCAGACACCCGCCTGTGAAACCACTCACTGCTCAAGAAGCTGACCGCGCCTTGGAACTGGCGCGCCGCACCATTGACATCGAGGCTCAAGCCTTGCTGGGTGTGCGCGATTTGCTGGGCCAAGACTTTGTGCAAGCGGTGCAGGCCATCTTGGCCATTCGCGGCCGCGTGGTGGTGATGGGCATGGGCAAGAGCGGCCATGTGGGCCGCAAGATTGCCGCGACCTTGGCCTCTACCGGCACCCCGGCCTTCTTCGTGCACCCCGGCGAGGCCAGCCATGGCGATTTGGGCATGGTGGCGCCCGGCGATGTGGTGCTGGCCATCTCCAACTCGGGCGAGAGCGATGAGATCAACGCCATCCTCTCGGGGCTGCGCCGCTTGGGCGTGGTCTTGGTGGCGCTCACTGGGCGGCCGCAGTCGACCTTGGCCACCCATGCGGACCATGTCTTGCTGTGCACCGTGCAGCAAGAAGCCTGCCCCTTGAACCTGGCCCCCACGGCCAGCACCACGGCGCAAATGGCATTGGGTGATGCATTGGCAGTGGCCTTGCTGGATGCGCGTGGCTTCCGCGAAGAAGACTTTGCCCGCTCGCACCCTGGTGGCGCGCTGGGCCGCAAGCTGCTGATGCATGTGCGCGACCTGATGCGCTCGGGCGAGCAAGTGCCGCGTGTCTTGGCTGATGCGTCCTTCTTAGAGGTGGTGCATGAGATGTCGCAAAAGGGCTTGGGCGCGACAGCGGTGGTGGAGCCTGTGAACGGCGGCGACCGCATCCTGGGCATCTTCACCGATGGCGATTTGCGCCGCCTGATCGAAACTGGCGCCGACCTGCGCGCCTTGAAGGCCAGCGAGGTGATGTTTGCCCGGCCCAAGACGGTGCGCGCCGATGCGCTGGCCGCTGAAGCGGCCACCTTGATGGAGCAGCACCGCATCACCAGCTTGCTGGTGGTGGACGAGGCCGAGCGCCTGTGCGGCGCCATCAACACCAACGACCTGATGCAGGCCAAGGTGATTTAAGAGAACCCCATGCGCGAGATCACCACCCCCGCCCTGCGGTTTGAACCCGAGTTGTTGCTCAAGGCCCAAGGCCAAGGCTTGGGTGTCAAGCTGGCCATTTTTGATGTGGACGGCGTGCTCACCGATGGGCGGCTCTTCATTGGCGAGGGCGGCGAGGGATTCAAAGCCTTTCATGCGCTGGACGGCCACGGCCTCAAGCTCTTGGCCCAAGGCGGCATCTTGCCGGTGGTGATCACTGGCCGAGACTCCCCGGCCGTGCGGCGGCGCGTGGCCGACCTGGGCCTGACCCATGCGCTGTTTGGCGTCAGCGACAAGCTGGCGGCCGCCCAGCCCTTGCTCGACGCCCAAGGCATTGACTGGGCCGATGTGGCCGCCATTGGCGACGACTGGCCGGACTTGCCGCTGCTGTGCCGGGCGGGTTTTGCCGCTGCCCCGGCCAATGCCCACCCAGAGGTCAAGGCGGTGGCTGACCATGTCAGTGCCTTGCGCGGCGGTGAAGGCGCAGCCCGCGAGTTTTGCGACCTGCTGCTGGTGGCGGCGGGCCGCTATGAGCTCCTGCTGCGCGGCCACCTGCAGACCTTAGATGGTCGCTGAGCTGCGGCCCGCTACATGAACCATCCTTTGCATCTGCCTGACCTGCCCGAGGTCCCGGCCTCGCTCAGCGAACCGCTGGCCCCCGTGGTGGCGGGGCCTGGTCAGCGACGCCGGGTGGTGCATTGGCCGACGCGTCTCAAGGGCCTGCTGGCCACTTACCTGCCCTTGTTGATGATGGCCTTGCTGGCGCTGGGCACCTGGTGGTTGGTGAAGAACGCGCCCAAGCCTGTCGGCCCCGCGGCCGAAAAAGCCGTCCGGCATGAGCCTGACTACACCATGGCCACCTTCAGCATTGAGCGCTTCGATGCCCAAGGCCGTCCCATCGCCCGCTTGATGGGCGAACAACTGCGCCACTATCCGGACACCGACGAGATCGAGATCGACATCGTGCAGCTCATTGCCACGGGCGAGGATGGCCGCGTCACCCATGCCACCGCGCGACGCGCCGTAGCCTTGGGCGATGGCACGCAAGTCCGCTTGGAGGGCGGCGCCAAGGTGGTCAGTACCGGCGCCGAGGGCGACGTGGTGCAGATCGAAGGCGATCGCTTGATCGCCTATCTCAAAGAGCGCCGCATGGTGGCTGACAAGCCGGTGCGCGTGCGCCAAGGCCAGAGTGAGTTCCAGGCCGATGCCCTGGACTTTGACCAAACCCAGGGCCAACTCCTGCTGCAGGGCCGAGTGCAAGCCCGCCTGCAGCCCAATGTGGCCCCAGCCTTCCTAAAGCCCTGATGAGCAACGCCCCTGCTGCGGTTTCGTCGCACCCTTTGGTGTTCATCACCGGGGCCTCCAGTGGCATCGGCCAAGCGCTGGCGCTGCAGTTTGCGCGGCAAGGCTGGCGTCTGGCTCTGGTGGCACGGCGGGTCGAAGTGCTTCGTGAGTGGGCACTTGCTCAAGGTTTCACCCAAGATCAATGCTGGGTCACCGCAGCCGATGTGCAGGATGTGGACAGCATTGTCGCGGCCGGTCAGCGCTGCTTGGCGGAGTGCGGCCTGCCCGATGCCGTCATTGCGAACGCCGGCATCAGCGTGGGCATGGACACCGCCATTCGCGAAGATCTGGACGTGATGCGCGACACCTTCGCCACCAACAACTTAGGGCTGGCGGCGACCTTTCATCCCTTTGTCGCACCCATGCGCGAGCGCCGCAGCGGCCGCTTGGTGGGGGTGGCCAGCGTGGCCTCCATCCGCGGCTTGCCGGGGCATGGCGCTTATTGCGCCAGCAAATCCGCTGTGGTGGCCTATTGCGAAAGCCTGCGCGGCGAATGCCGCCCGTTCGGGGTGCAGGTGGTGACCTTGGTGCCGGGCTATATCGCTACCCCGCTGACGGCGGCCAACACCTATCCCATGCCATTTTTGATGCAGCCCGAAGACTTCGCCCAGAAGGCCTTTGAGGCCATCACGGCGGGCAGCAGCTACCGGGTCATTCCCTGGCAGATGGGGGTGGTGGCCAAGCTGATGCGCCTGCTGCCCAACCCGGTGTTTGACGCCCTGTTTGCCGGGCGTGGCCGAAAGAAGCGGCGCGGCGAGGACTGAGCCCCCAGAAATGCAAAAAGCGCAGTGGTTGCCCATCTGCGCTTTTGATCGGGGTCTGGAGCCTTAGAGGCTCCAGAGGGGCTGATCAGTAACCGCCGCGGCCACCGCCGTAGCCGCCACCGCCGCCGCCACCACCACTGCGGCCACCGCCGCCGTAGGGGCTACGGCCGCCGCCGCCAGCACCGCCGCCACCGTAGGGGCTACGGCCACCGCCGCCAGCGCCACCACCGTAGCCGCCGCCACCGCCACCACTGCGGCCGCCACCGAAGCCACCCGGACGCTCTTCGCGAGGACGGGCTTCGTTCACGACAATAGCGCGGCCTTCGAGGGCCTGGCCGTTCATGCCGTTGATCGCGGTTTGTGCTTCAGCATCCGAACCCATTTCGACGAAACCGAAGCCCTTAGAGCGGCCGGTGTCGCGGTCCATCATGACCTTGGCGGACGTGACGGTGCCGAATTCAGAGAAAGCTTGATGCAGAGAGTCGTCGCGCACGCTGTAAGCGAGGTTGCCGACATAGAGTTTGTTTCCCATCGGGGAAGCTCCTTTAGAACAAAAAGACCATGTGGAGCTTCAACCCAGCGTGAACCATCAAGCGAAGGCGCCGCGTCCATACACAGCAACTTGGGGACGTTTCCGACCCCGACCCATTATGAAACCAATTTCTCTTTGGAAGTAAAGCGCAAAGCAACAAAGTGTCGTTTTTATGTGGGGATAGCATCCGGTCTATGCAGACACGCATCGCCAGCTTGGTCCCCAGCCTCACCGAATTGCTCTTTGCCTTAGGGCTAGGCCCCTGGGTGGTGGCGCGCACCGGCTTTTGCATTCACCCTGCGGCAGAGGCGGGTGCCGTTCCCAAAGTGGGTGGGACCAAAGATGTGAATGTGGCCAAGCTGCGGCGGCTGGCGCCCACGCATGTGCTGGTCAATGTGGACGAGAACCGCTTGGAGACCGTGGCGGCGCTGCGCGAGTTCGTCCCCCACATCATCGTGACCCACCCTTGCGGCCCTGAGGACAACCTGGGCTTGCTGGCGCAAATGGCCGAGCACTTTGGGCACTTGCCGCCGGTGCTCCCGCGTGTGCAAACCCTGGAGCGAGAACTGCAGCAGGCTTTGGCCGAGGTGAGCGCTGCCGCGCCCGAGCCGCCGCCCAAAGTGCTGTACCTGATCTGGCGCGAGCCCTGGATGACCGTGGCCCGCGACACCTACATCAGCCGCTTGCTGGCCCGGGTGGGCGCCCAAACCTGGCCCGCGGTCGAGGGCGGCCCGCACGGTGCGGGGCGCTACCCCGTGCTGCAGGGTGACGAGCCTTGGCTCGCGGCCATTGAAGAGGTTTGGCTCTCCAGCGAGCCCTATCAGTTCACCGAGCAACACCTGGCCGCGGCCCAAACGCTGTGCCCGAACGCCCGGGTGCGGCTGGTGGATGGCGAGCTGCTGAGCTGGTATGGGCCGCGGGCCGCGGCGGGCCTGCGCTATGCGGCCGAGCTGCTGACGTGTCGAACTTAACGCCACCTGGCTCGCCAATCGGCAGCGCAGCAGACAGAATGCGCGCCCATGGACTTCCTCAAGCCCCTGATCGCCTTGCTGGCCATCGTCAACCCGATTGGCGTGGTGCCTTTTTTCATTCACTTCACGCAGCACCTCAGCCGGGAGGAGCGCCAGCGCACCATCCGCATCAGCTCTTTGGCCGCCTTTTTGGTCATCGCCATCAGCAGCGTGGCGGGGCTGAAGATCATTGAGTTCTTTGGCATCTCCATCGCCAGCTTCCAGGTGGGCGGGGGGCTGTTGCTTTTGATCTCCGCGCTGAACATGCTGAACGCCCAGCCCGCCGAGAGCCGCGCCAAAGATGTGGACGACGGCCAGGCCAAGGCGGACTCGGGCTCCTCCATTGCGGTGGTGCCCCTCACCATTCCGCTGCTGACCGGACCGGCCACGATCTCCACCATGGTCATTTATGCCGAGAAGACGCGCAGCTTTTGGGAGCATGCCGCCCTGGTGGGCTATGGCGTGGTGATTGGGGTGGCCACGTATCTGGCCTTTTCGGCCTCGGGCCGCATTGCCAAGGTGCTGGGCCAAACCGGCATCAATGTGATGACCCGGCTGATGGGCTTGATCTTGGCCGCCATGGCCGTGGAGCTCTTGCAAGACGGCTTGCTCAAGCTCTTCCCGGTGCTTGGCTCTCATCTGGCGCGTTAAGCCCGTTGTTGATCGCTCCACATGCCCCAGGTCCTGCTGCTCGAAGACGACCCGGCGATTGCCGACACCGTGGTGTTTGCGCTGCAGCGTGAAGGCTTTGAGGTGCAGCATCACCTGCTGTTGCGCGATGCCCACCAACACGCCCTGCGCCAGCGCCCCGATGTGGCGGTGTTGGATGTGGGCTTGCCCGACGGCAATGGCATGGACCTCTGCCGCCAATGGCGTGCGGCTGACGACGTCCGCCTGCGCGCCCTGCCGGTGCTGATGCTGACGGCGCGTGCCGAAGAGATGGACCGTGTGATTGCGCTGGAAACCGGCGCCGACGACTACCTCACCAAGCCCTTCAGCCCGCGTGAGCTGGTGGCCCGATTGCGCGCGTTGCTGCGCCGCTCGGCCCTCTCGCCCGCGCCCGCCGCCAGCCCGGCATCCTTGTTCGAGCTCGATGCCGACGGCCAGCGCATCCGCTATGCCAGCCACACCCTGGGCCTCACACGCATGGAGTACCGCCTGCTGGCCGCGCTCTTGAGTGCGCCGGGGCGCATCCGCTCGCGCGAATGGCTGCTGGACCAAGTCTGGGGCCTGCAGAGCGAAGCCACCGACCGCACCGTGGACACCCACATCAAGACCCTGCGCGCCAAGCTGCGCGAGTGTCGGCCCGATCTGGAACCCATCGCCACCCACCGGGGCTTGGGCTATGCGCTGGAGCTGCCGCCAGCCCGCAGCGACTGAGAGGCCAAGCCATGCGCATCGGCCTGCGCCTCTTGGGGGGCTTCTTGTTGATCACCGGCCTTGCGGCCTTCTTTGTGCTGCGCGTGTTCTTGGCCGAGGTCAAACCCAGCGTGCGCGAGGTGATGGAAGACATCCTCATCGACACCGCCAACCTGCTGGCCGAGACGGCCACGCCAGACTTAGCCGCCTTGCCGCCCGGTGGCACGCTGGAAGGCTCGGCCTTTGCCCAGCAGGTGCAGAACTACGCCAGCCGGCCCATCGACGCCAAGATTTGGGGCCTGAACAAACGCACCCTGGACTTTCGGGTCTATGTGACGGACGCCTCGGGCCGGGTGGTGTTTGACTCCGGCCCCAAACCGGCGGTGGGCGAAGACTACTCCCGCTGGCGCGATGTGGCCCGCACCCTGCGCGGCGAATACGGTGCCCGCGCCACCCGCGAGGTGCAAACCGACGACCGGACCTCGGTGATGTTTGTCGCCGCCCCGGTGCAGCAAGACGGACGCCTGCTGGGCGTGGTGACGGTGGGCAAGCCCCTGGCCACCGTCGCGCCCTTCATCGACCGTGCCGAGCGCAAAATCTTCTGGGCCGGCGTGTGGCTGATGGGCCTGTCGCTGCTGGTGGGATTGGGCGTGACGCTGTGGACCGTGGCCTCGGTGCGCCGCCTGCGCCGCTATGCCTTGGCGGTGGGCGAGCCACAGGGCGACCTGGCCGCCGCGCCCCGGCCGCCCGAGCTGCCCGGCGAGCTGGGCGAGCTGGCCCAAGCCATGGACCGCATGCGCCAGCGCCTGGAAGGCCGGGATCGTCTGGAGCACGATGTGCGCGCCCTGACGCATGAGCTGAAGAGCCCGCTCACCGCCATTCAAGGCGCGGCCGAGCTGCTGCAAGACGAGCTGCCGGCGGCAGATCGACAGCGCTTTACCGCACAGATTGAGGGGCAAGTGGAGCGCCTGCGCGAGCTGGTGGACAAGCTGTTGGCGCTGTCCAAGCTGGAGACCCAGCGCAGCCCCGCCCACCGCGACCCCATCGACCTGGTGGCCCTGACCGAGCAACTGCTGGCCGAGCATGCCGCGCTGCTCAGCCAAAGCGGCCTGACGGTGCACTGGCTGGCGCGAGACCACGCCCCGGTGCGGGGCGATGCTGAAAGCCTCGCTTTGGCCTTGTCCAATGCCCTGGTCAATGCCTGCCAGCACGGTGCCCAAGGCCAGCCGCGCCAGCTTGACCTGGCGGTGCAGCGCGAGGGCCGCGAGGTGTGCTGGAGCGTGCGCGACCACGGCCCCGGCGTGCCCGACTACGCACTGCCGCAGTTGGGCCAGCGCTTTTTTGCCACCGTCAACCCGGTCGATGGCCGCAAGGGCAGTGGCTTAGGCTTGGCCATCGTCGGCCAGGTGGTGGCGCTGCATGGCGGCAGTTGGTCCGTCCAGAATGCCGAGCCCGGCCTGCGCCTGAGCATTCGCCTGCCCTGAGGCGACTTCACGCCCGCTTCACACAGCCCCTTCTGCCTTCACGCAGCAGCGAGATGCTCTGAGCCTTCTGAACCGAGGCTGGAGGCCATCTCATGAAATTCCCCCTGTTGGGCAAAGTTGTCGCTGTGGGCGCCTTCGCGCTGGGGCTCACTATGGTGTTAGCCCGCATCGGCTTTTTGGTGGACGAGCGCGCCGAGCGCCAACAAGAGGCCGAACGCAGCGTGCAGCAGTCCCAAGCCGGCGCGCAAACCGTGCTCGGCCCGCTGCTGCAGCGCCAATGCGCCGAAGAGTGGGACAGCACCGTGGGCGAGGGCAAAGACAAAAAGAAAGTGGTGGAGAAGCGCGAGTTCCTGCTGCAGGCCACGCCCGACAACCTGCGCATCACCAGCGCCCTGAACAGCGAGCCGCGCTATCGGGGCTTGTTCAAGGTCAATGGTTATGTGGGCCGTTTTGCTTTGGACGCCGATTGGGCCAACGCCCAGGCCATGCGGCCGGTGGCCGAGCGCGCCGATGGGCGGCTGAAGTGCCAGCCTGCGGTGCTGCTGCTGGCGCTGGGCGACGTGCGCGGCGTGCGCCAGGCCAAAGCCGTGGTGCAAGGCACAGAGTTTGCGGTGCAGCCCGGCACCCAACATGCCGAGTACAAGCAAGGCTTTCACGTGACCCTGCCTGCGCCCTGGCCCTTGGCCGACGACAAGGCTGCCGTCACGGCGCGCATCGAGCTGGAACTGGTGGGCACGGCGCGCTTGGCCGTGGTGCCCGCTGCCAACGCCACCACCTGGAAGCTCAGCTCTGACTGGCCGCACCCCTCCTTTGGCGGCCGCTTCTTGCCCACCGACCGCAGCATCAGCGACGCCGGCTTTGAGGCGCAGTGGAAGGTGTCCTCCTTGGCTTCGGCCGCGCCCAAGCAGGTGCTGGACGATGCAGCGATATGCGACCTGTCCAACACACCAAGAGGGTTTGATGATGATCAGCGTTACGCCGTCGCAGCGGCGGCCGAAGCCAGCGGCGCCAAGGGCTGCGTAGACACCCTGGCTGTGGCCTTCATCGACCCGGTCAACCCTTATATGCTCAGCGACCGCGCCACCAAGTACGGCCTGCTCTTCATTGCACTGACTTTTGTGGCCGTGGGCCTGGTCGAGGTGCTGGGCAAGGGCCGCGTGCGCCGCGTCCACCCGGTTCAATACGCCTTGGTGGGCTTGGCGCTGACGCTGTTCTTCCTGCTCTTGCTCAGCCTGTCCGAGCACTTTGCCTTTTGGGTGGCCTACGCCGCCGCCAGCACCGCCTGCGTCACCTTGCTGGGCAGCTACACCGCCCACATGCTGGGCCAGCGCAAAGCGGGCGTGCTCTTCGGCGCCGCCATGGCCTTGCTCTACGGCCTGATGTATGTGCTGCTGCAACGCGAACAAACGGCACTCGTCATCGGCTCGGTGGGCCTCTTCACCGCCGTCGCCGCCGTGATGTGGCTGACCCGTCGGGTGGACTGGTATCGCTTGTTTGAGGATGCGCGGGGGACGCCGGACGACAGCAAGTTGGCAGGCTAACCTGAGGGGGCGCCCATCGGACGCCCCCTGGATTCAGGGGCCAAAGATGTAATCGTCAATGGTTGTGGTGGGTGCGCTTAACAGCGTGGTCAGCAGCTTCAGCTCAGTGGCGCTGACGTGGGCATTGCGGTCGGTGGATTTGAAGTAGTACACCGCAGAATCACTGCCGTTGCTGACCGTGAACAGGCAAGTTTGGCCCAAGGCGTAGTTGCTTGTTGCACTGCCAATGGCGAGAGCAGCGCTTTCTGCCGTGATTTCACCCTCAATGTTCTGCGTGCAAATCACCAACTCGGCTTTGTTGGAGAAGCCGCCCGGACTGTTGATGACGCATGCGCCCTCCACGAGCCTGTCGCGGTCACCCACTGGAAGCCCAGCCATGTCGAAACGCAGCACATCATCTGCTGCGTTGAAGTCCCAAATCAAGTCAGCAGCATCAAGGCCGTTGAAGACAAAGGTGTCTCTGCCTTCCTGCCCCGACAACTCGTCGGCTCCGCGGCCACCAATCAGGGTGTCGTTACCCGTACCTCCGGCCAGCGTGTCTGCGCCAGCGCCGAGTTCAATACGATCGTTACCACCCCGGCCGTCGATGAAGTTGCTGCCTCCGGCCACCAGATTGGTGATGGAGTCGTTGTGCTCGCCCAGAGTCAGGTAGAGACTCTCAATGCCTGTGATGCTATTGCCGTATACGATCTTGACTACATTCGGATCGTTGCGCCAGACAATGCTTGTGTCAGCACAACTCCAGTCTGCAGACAGGGAATCAACGCCTGCGCCACCATTTAATACATCGGGGCTTGAGTCGGGGACAAACTGGACACTGTCAATCAATTGATCGTCACCCGCTCCACCCAATAGCGTGTCTGACCCAGTTCCTCCATCCAAGTAATCGACGCCGTCGCCGCCGATCAAACTGTCGTTATCTGCCTCACCAGCCAAAAGGTCGTCGCCTCCTCCGCCGATAAGGGTGTCGTTGCCTCCACCACTCACAAACCAGTCATTTGCGCTGAACCCTGCATTGGAAAGCTTGTCGTTACCGGAACCTGTTTGCACAGAAAACCGCTCAAATCCAGAAAGGGTCATGCTCCCTACGTGTAATGTCTGACATGCACTGTTGACCAGAGTGATGTTGTTGATACTGGCACTCCATTGGGCCGCCAAAGTGTCTAGCCCGTCACCGCCGATAAGTGTGTCTGCGTCATTCTGGTTGGCGTCTACCAATAAGTGCGTCATGAGGTCGTCTCCGGCACCCCCGTGAACGTAGTCTGCGCCTAGGTCGCCATTCAGTTCATCACTACCTTCCCCACCAAGTAGGGTGTCGCTACCGTCGCCACCCAAGAGGAAGTCATTTCCGGCACCACTGGCCAGGTAGTCGTGACCACCTTCGCCAGCGAGTGTGTCATTGCCAATGCTCATCAGGTTTGTTACGACATCATCGCCGTTGGCCAGCAAAAGATGCAGGCTTTCGACATGGGTAATGTCGGTTCCCATCAGTCTGTAGACTTGATCAGGGTTGAGGTGCCAAATGAGGGGACTTGTCGACACGCGTAAATCAACGAAGAGGCTATCTGTATCGGCTCCTCCGTCGATCAACCCCGATGTGCCCATGACGCTTGAAGCTTGGAAACCAAAGCTGTCGTTACCGGCGTCCCCCAGCATCTGATCGATGCCAGCCTCACCCTCCAAGTAATCGTCTCCGTCGCCGCCCATCAGGGTATCGGTACCGCTGTCACCGCTGATTAAGTCATTGCCGCTCCCGCCCTCTAAGCGATCATCACCGCTACCACCATGCATGACGTCTTGTTCGGCCTCACCGTACAGCATGTCGTTACCGTCATCTCCATAAAGGGTATCGACGTCTTCGCCGCCATGCAAAGTGTCATCGCCACCTCCGCCATACAGACCGTCCCATCCGCCCAAGCCATACAAGACGTTGTTCCTGTCGTTGCCACGGATCACGTTATTGAGGTCATTGCCGGTGCCCTGGATAGCCTCCCCAGTCAAGATCAAGTCCTCAACATGGGCGCTTAATGCCGTGCTGACGCTGGCTAGCACGGTGTCGAAGCCTTCTTCGGTGGCCTCAACAACCACATCTGCGGCGTTATCGACGATGTAGACATCGTCGCCAGTCCCGCCAGCCATCGTGTCGGCGCCCTGAAGACCGTCGATCACATCTGCCGCACCGGTACCCGTGAGGTAGTCATTGCCGGTTGTCCCTACGATGACCTGCTGCATCCCAATAGCGCTCGGGTCCGCCAAGGTGCTCGCGAACAAGTCCCAGCGGATGGGACTGAACAGGGATGTCTCGGTGGCTTGGGTGTCCAACTCCCAGGGTTGGCGAACGCGCTGGACGAATAGGCCTCGGCTCATGGTCTCTCCTCACTCCGTTGATGCAATCAAATATGAATGTGTGGGGCCGCTCTTGTGTACTCAACACCTGACAGTGCTTGGCGCAGCCCTTTGAATGTCGGCCTCTGAATTTTCAGTGGGTGGCCATTCCATGGATTGAGCTGTTCAGTGACCCCCCTAGATTGACGGGGGCTTGGGTCGATGGGGCCTTCATCAGGGTTCGCCCGCATCTAAGGTCAAGCGGTCTCGGCGCAGAAGCTTGGCTGCATGCGGCACACTCCCCCATCTCCCCCGCAGTCTTTCTTGTATCCATGAGTTCCAACACCTACGACCACATCGTCATCGGCGGCGGCACGGCCGGTTGCCTGTTGGCCAACCGGCTTTCGGCGGACCCGTCTCGCCGCGTGTTGCTCATCGAGGCCGGTGGTCGGGACGACTATCTGTGGATCAATATTCCGGTGGGCTATCTCTATTGCATTGGCAACCCGCGCACCGACTGGCTCTACAAGACGGAGCCCGATGCGGGGCTCAATGGCCGCTCGCTGCGCTATCCACGGGGGCGGGTGCTGGGCGGCTGCTCCAGCATCAACGGCATGATCTATATGCGCGGCCAGGCGCGCGACTATGAGCAATGGGCCACGCTGACGGGGGCCGAGCATTGGCGCTGGGACCAGTGCCTGCCTTATTTCAAGCGCCACGAGGACCATTGGAAGGGTGAGAACGCCTTCCATGCGGCGCCGGGCTTTGACCCCAAGGGCCAGCGCGCTGGGGGCGAGTGGCGGGTGGAAAAGCAGCGCCTGTCTTGGGAGATTTTGGACGCCTTTGCTCAGGCGGCACAGCAAGCCGGTGTGCCCGCGACGGAAGACTTCAACCGCGGCAGCAACGAGGGCGTGGGCTACTTCGAGGTCAACCAGCGCAGCGGGTTTCGGTGGAACAGCGCCAAGGCCTTTTTGCGCCCCGCTTTTGCGCGCCCCAATTTGCAGGTGTGGCTGGGCGCCACGGTGCAGCGCTTGCTGCTGGAGCCCCAGGCTGATGGTGGCTTACGCGCCGTGGGCGTGGAGATCATCCCCGAGCAAGGCGGAGAGCCCGTGCAGGCCCGCTGCACCACCGAAATGGTGCTCACCGCCGGCGCCATTGGCACGCCGGCCATCCTGCAGCGCTCGGGGCTGGGCCCGGCTCAAACCCTGCAAGCCCTGGGCATCAACGTGCAGCAAGACTTGCCGTCAGTGGGCGCCAACTTGCAGGATCATCTGCAGATCCGCTCGGTCTACCAAGTCAGCGGCGTCAAAACCTTGAACACCATGGCGCACTCGCTGTGGGGCAAGGCGATGATGGGCTTGGAATACGCGCTCAAGCGCAGCGGCCCCCTGAGCATGGCGCCTTCGCAGTTGGGGGCGTTCACGCGCTCGTCGCCTCAGCAGCCGCACCCCAATGTTCAGTACCACGTTCAGCCTTTGTCGCTAGATGCTTTTGGCGAGCCGCTGCACCGCTTCAATGCCTTCACGGCCAGCGTGTGCAACCTCAACCCCAGCTCGCGCGGCCGGGTGGACATCGCCTCGGCCGACCCCAAAGCCGCCCCCGCCATTCGCCCCAACTACCTCTCCACGGCGGAAGACCGGCAAGTGGCGGCCGATTCGCTGCGCCTGACCCGCCGCATCGTCAGCCAAAGCGCGCTGGCCCGCTACCAGCCGCAGGAGATCAAGCCTGGCGTTCAGTACCAAAGCGACGACGATTTGGCTCGCTTGGCCGGCGACATCGGCACCACCATCTTTCATCCGGTGGGCACCTGCAAGATGGGGCGCGATGACGACCCGACGGCGGTGGTGGACGCCCAACTCCGCTTTAAGAGTGTGGCGGGTCTGCGCATTGCCGACGCCAGCGTGATGCCGCTGATCACCAGTGGAAACACCAATTCACCAGTCTTGATGCTGGCCGAGAAGGCCGCCGAGTGGATGTTGCAAACACCCCTAGCCCGGGGTTAGCACGGATACGAGGCGCGCTCGCGCCCCTTTACAGTGCGCTCACTCTCAGCGATGCACCCCCACGGGGTGCCGCGTTGATGGGGGTCCGAGGAGACAAACTGTCGGGCCGATAACCAGAACTCATCGAGCCAGTTGGCCGCCCTCACCCGGGTAGATGCCAGCACGACGCATCGCAAAGCAAGGGCACCAGTCACCGCTGGTGCCCTTTGTTTTTGGGGTGCTACCCTCGACAGCTTTTGCACAGCTTGGATGCAGCAATGTTGGAATGGATCATCGTCACGGCGGCCTCCGCCTTGGCCGGCTTTGTCGATGCCATCGTCGGTGGCGGTGGGCTGGTGCTCTTGCCCGCCTTGTTTGCCACCTTTCCAGCCGCTGCCCCCGCCACGCTCTCGGGCACCAACAAGGGCGCGGCCATCTGGGGCACGGCCTGGGCGGCCAGCCAATATGCCCGCCGCGTCAGCCTGCGCTGGGGGGCACTGGCGCCGGCCGTGGCGGCGGCCCTGGTGGGCAGCTTTGCCGGCGCTTGGGTGCTCACCCTCATCAGCGCCGAGGGCTTGCGCAAAGCCTTGCCCCTGATCCTGCTGGCCATCCTCATCTACACCTTAGCGAAAAAGGACCTGGGCCGCGAACACGCTCCGCGCTTTGAAGGCCGCCAAGAGGCTTGGCTGGCCACCGGCGTGGGCCTCACCATTGGTTTTTACGACGGCTTCTTTGGCCCAGGCACCGGCAGCTTTTTTGTCTTCTTGTTTGTGCGCCTGTTGGGCTACGACTTCTTGCATGCCTCGGCCAGCGCCAAGCTCTTGAACATGTCCACCAACGCAGCGGCCATTGGCTTGTTTGCCTGGAAGGGCCACATCTGGTGGCACATGGCGGCGGTGCTGGCCGTGGCCAATGTGGCCGGCAGCCTGCTGGGCACACGCTTGGCGCTCAAGCATGGGGCGGGCTTTGTGCGCGGCGTGTTCATCGTGGTGGTGGGGGCGCTGATTTGTAAAACCGGCTACGACGCCTTTTTACGTTGAAACTTTCTCAGAACTGACAGTCTCCAAGGGTAGACGCCGATGCCTGCGCCTGCAGTCAGTGGGTAGGCTCTGCGCCGTAGATTCGTTGGACCCCTAACCCCTATGCCAAACATGAGCAGCTTCAATCCCGCTACCGATACCCAGGTCCCGGCCAGCCACTTGGCCCTGGAGCGCCTGTATCACTGGGAGCAGCATTCGCCCCAGCGCATCGCGTTCAGCCAGCCTGTGGGGGGCGGCGTGGTGCGCGACTTCACTTGGCGTGAAGCCCTGGAGGAAACCCGCCGCATGGCGGCTTGGCTGAAGGCTCAGGGCTTTGAGCCTGGCGCCAAAGTGGCCATCTTGTCCAAGAACACCGCTTGGTGGCTGATGGCCGACTGGGCCATCTGGATGGCGGGGTATGTCTCGGTGCCGCTCTATCCCACCTTGGCGGCTGACACCATTGCCCAGATCCTCGCCCACTCTGAATCTCGCGCCCTCTTTGTGGGCAAGCTCGACGGCTTTGCCGACATGCGTGCGGGTATTCCGCAAGGCCTGCCTTGCGTGCGCATGCCGCTGAGCCCGGAAGACGCCCCGGGCCTGCGCTGGGAAGACATCTCGGCCAGCACCGGCCCACTGGGCGGCAACCCTGTGCGGCCGGCAGACGAGCTGTGCACCCTGATGTACACCTCGGGCACCACCGGCACGCCCAAGGGCGTGATGCACAGCTTCGGCACCTTTGCCTGGTCGGTGGCCTCGGGCCTCAAGCGCGTGCCCATGCGCCAAGACACCCGCATGCTCAGCTACCTGCCACTGTCCCACGTGGCCGAGCGCGTGTTGGTGGAGCATGGCCAGTTGGCCACCGGCATGCGCGTGTGGTTTGCCGAAAGCTTAGAGACCTTTGCGGCCGACCTGCAGCGCGCTCGCCCCACCACCTTCTTCTCGGTGCCGCGCTTGTGGGTCAAGTTCCAGCAGGGTGTGCATGCCAAGATGCCGCCGGCCAAGCTCGACAAGCTCTTGGGCCTGCCCTTGGTGGGTTGGCTGGTGCGCCGCAAGATTCAAAAAGCGCTGGGCCTGGACCAATGCGAGTTCGCGGCCGGTGGCGCCGCCCCCATGCCGCCAGACCTGCTGCGCTGGTATGCCAAGCTGGGCCTGGAGGTGATGGAGGTCTACGGCATGACCGAGAACTGCGGCCTGAGCCAATGCACCATCCCCGGCCAGCCGCGCCCCGGCACCGTCGGCCCCAACCATGTCGGCGTGGAGACCCGCATCGATATGGCCACCGGCGAGATCCAAATGCGCCACCCCGGCGTGATGCTGGGCTACTACAAATCACCCGAGCAAACCCGCGAGACCTTCACCGACGACGGCTGGCTCAAGACGGGCGACCAAGGCCAGTTCGACGCCGAGGGCAACCTCAGCATCACCGGCCGCATCAAAGACTTGTTCAAGTCCAGCAAGGGCAAGTACATCGCCCCGGCGCCCATTGAAGACAAGCTGGTCACCCACGAGGCTGTTGAGGCCTGCTGCGTGGTCGGCGCCAATATGGGCCAGCCCCTGGCCTTGGCCATGCTCAACCCCGAGGCCGCGCGCAAGGCCTCGCAGGCAGAAGGGCGCGCCGAGCTGGAAGCCTCCATGGCCGGCTTCCTCAAGAAGCTGAACGCCCAGTTAGACCCGCACGAGCAACTCGACTGCGTGGTCTTGATGACCGAGCCCTGGACCGTGGCCAACGAGCTGATCACGCCCACCTTCAAGGTCAAGCGCAACCAAGTCGACAAGGCCTTTGGCCACCACTACGAAGGCTGGGTGCGCCTGGGCAAGCCAGTGCTCTGGGCTTATTGATCTGCGCCTGATGCAAAAGGCCCCCGGTGCTTGTGGCGCCGGGGGCCTTTGTCGTGAAGGGCGTCAACAGGCCCTTGGCGGGCCTGCGGGACTCAGTTCTGGAAGGGTGTGTTCTCCGCAAAGTACTCGTGGCTGTCCGAGTTGTCCAAGGCCTTGGTGGGGCTGGAGATGGCCAGGGACTTGGCCGCACTTTGGCCATAAGCCCAGTCGTCGGTGGCCGCCACCACATTGAAGTGCATCATCTCGTGCACCAACGTGCCGCCCTTGGAGTCTGTGCCCGTCATCGGGGCGTTCCAGAACGCGCCGCACACATAGATCTTGTAGGGCTGGGTAGGGTAGACATAGGCATAGGTGCCGCTCTGCTTGCACGAGCAATCCAAGGTGATGGGCTTGGTTTGAAAGGCATCACGCGCCGCCGTGAAGTGGGCTTTGGCGATGTTCCAGTTGCCGCTGCTGAAGGCCCCAAACCAGGTGGTGTAGCGCGGCGTGCCTGAGGCTGGCCCATTGAGGTAATTGGTGGACGCCACCGAGTAGTTGGTGGCGGCCGTCACGGCCGAAGTCAGCGTGCTCTTTTGCGTGGTGGTGCACTTGCCGGTGAAGCTCAGCGTGGCTTGCGTGCCAATGGCGGCTGGCGCAAAGCTGGCGCTGGCGGTCTCGGTGCGCTCTTGCAGCCACAGCGTCAGGGCGGCGGAGTTCAGCGACTCGGTGTTGACGCCGCGCTGGCCGCGCCCGATGTAGCTGATGCTGTACTCGCCGTTTTGGCTCAGGTCATAAGTCCCGGTCAGCTCGACGGTGTATCGCGTGGTGGAGCCTGCCGCCAACGTCACATGGTCTGCCGCCGTGGGCTTGGCGCGTTTGAAGACTGGGCCCAGGTAGGTCACGGGCTGACCATCACGCTCGATCTGGAACAAGCGGCCCTCGACCTCGTCGCTGGGCAACTGCCAGCGCAGCACCTTCACCGCGTGGCCGCAGCGGTTGCTGACGGCCACGTCAATGCTCACATCCACGTTACCGCGCAACACGGCTTGGGGCGCACTCAACTGAACATCCAAGCAGCTTGTGGCAGCTTGCGCTGAGCTCAAGCCCAGCATGGACACGAGAAACACGGGTGCAGCGGACAGCTTCTTCATGAGATCTCCCGAGGGCCTGGTCAGGCCTTGTTGATGGAAGGGCCGACTCTAGGCTTGTTGGCCCCAAATGTCCCGAGGGGTATGCCGCCGATCCTGTATGTCTTTGGCAAGAGATGTAACGAAGATATTGAGCCTAAGAAGGATCAACTACTTTGCTGCCACTGCGCCACCACCTCTGCCGGTGCGCGGCTGCGCAGGTAGTCCGCCAGGGTGCGGCCGGGCTCATCGGCAAAGCGGCCTTGCGGCAAGGCCTGCACCTCCACCGCCACCAGCCTGTCGAGGCGAAAGCTGCGAAAGTCTTGGCGCAGCTCGCACCAGGCCGCCAGCGTCCAGCGCCCGCCCCAATAAAAGCAGCCCAAGGGCCGCACGCAGCGCTGGCTGGATTGGGCCTCGGCATCGCGGTAGTGCAGGCTCACCCGCAAGCGCGCTTGCGTGGCCTCGCGCCACTGCTGCAAGCCCTGCTGCTGCGCCGGGCTCAGGCTGGCCGAGGCCACGGGTGGCGCAAACAAGGGCAAGGCCTGGGCAGCGGCGCGCGTGCTGCTGGGCAGCACCGACATCACCCGCCCCAAGGCCAGCTCGGCCGCGCGGGCCAGGGCCGGGTCCAACCAAGGCTGGGCCAGCCGCACCGAGGCCACCAAGGCCATCGCCTCTTCAGCGCTGAACAAGAGGGGTGGCAAGTCAAACCCCGCACCCAGCCGATAGCCCACACCCGCCTCGCCTTCCAGCGGCACACCCTGGGCTTGCAGGTCGGCCACATCGCGGTAAATGGTGCGCTCTGACACCTCCAGCCGCTGCGCCAAAAACGCCGCCGTGGTCAGCCGCCGCCCGCGGATGATCTGGACGAGTTGAAACAGGCGGTCAGCGCGGCGCATCTGGCAATAGCGGTGTGGCGATGGACGGCTTAGTCTAGGGCGTGCAAGCCCACGCGGTTGCCGTCCAGGTCGGTGATGTGCGCAAAGAAGCCCATGCCCGGTGGCAAGGCCTGGCGCGGCAGCGCCACCTGGCCCCCGGCCGCCACGGCGCGGGCCAAGGCGGCGTCCAGCGAGGGGCTGGCGTCCAGATACACCAGCGTGCCGCCGGTGGCGGGCGCCGGTGCCGTGGGCCCACACATCAGCGCACCGCCCACACCCTGCGGGTAGTCATAGGCAAACACCGCGCCTTGCGACGGGCCCATGGCCTCGCGCCGCAGGGCGTGGCCCGTCACGGCCTCATAGAACGCCTGGGCGCGGGCCAGGTCTTGCACAGGGATCTCGAACCAAGCAATGGCGTGGGTGGGGTGGGTCATGAGAAGGGGCTCCAGTGAATTGAACGTGAAGAAGAAAACGTCTTCACATGGTGCCCACCCCCTGCTGACACCGTGGTGTCAGCAGAGTCAGCCCGCGCTCATCGCTTTGCGCTGCGCCTGGGTCAGCCCCCCGTAACCCCAATGTTGAGCAGGCACCTCCAGCACCGTCACATAGCTGGCTTCGGCTAAGGGGCTGCTGCCGCCCAGGTGGGCTTGCAGCGCGGCAAAAGCCTGGGCCACAAAGGCGGCCTTCTCCTCATCGGTATTGCTGCCTTGGCTGATGCGGATCTCCACCAGCGCCATGGGCGCATTGGGCGCTTCGCCCCCCAGTGCCCACAGCCAGGCCTCGGTTTGCTGAATGTGCAGCGCCGTGACGGACGCGCGCTTGCCCAGCACCGTGGTGCTGAGCTGGGTCAGTGCCTGGGCCAAGGCGCGAAGGCGCGCGGGCTCTTGGGGTGGGCAGAGCTGCAAGTGCAGGGTGGGCATGGTGTGGGGCCTTTCCTAACGCTTCAACCCAAGGTCAGCCGCTGGCGCAGCTTGGCATGGGCCCGCAGGCGGGCCTGCAGCCGGGTGGCGGCGCGTTGGGCCGCGTGGGCGGCGCCGGTGGCGGCCTGCCACAGCGCATCCCCCGCGTCTTGCAAGGCTTGCTGGCGCAGACGGTGCGCCTCGGCCAGCGCCTGGGTGCGCAGCAGGTGGCGGGTGGCAACGTCCAGGGCGGGTGGGGGGGTGTGCATGGTGCGGGTCTCCTTGAGGTGGGTGGCTGGGGCGATGGCTGAACTCTAAGCAGCAAGCAGAACCCGCGAAACCACTCAAAAGGCCAATTGCTTTTGCACTATTTGCAAAGCCAAGCCCGCCCGCCGCACAATGCGGCCATGAACCTGCAACTCGACGACTTGGCCCTGTTCTTGCGCGTGCAGGCCCTGGGCTCGCTCTCGGCGGCCGCGCGCGAGCGCCAATGGCCGGTCAGCCAAGTCAGCCGCGCCCTGGTGCGGCTAGAAGCCCAATGCGGCGTGCGCCTGATGCACCGCAGCACCCACGGCCTCTCGCTGACGGACGAGGGCGACACCGTGGCCGAGCACGCCCGCGCCATGCTGGGTCATGCCGAGGTTCTACAGGCCGATTTAAGGGGCCGCTTGGCGGGGCCCAGCGGCTGGGTGCGCGTGGCCGTCAGCCCCGCCCTGGCCGAGGCCGTGGTGGCCCCCAGCCTGCCCGGCCTGTACGAGCGCTACCCCGACCTGAAGATCGACCTCAGCGCCGACGACCGCCTGGCCGACATGGCCCGCGACGGGATCGACCTGGCCATCCGCACCGGCGAGGTGCTGCAAGACGGCCTGGTGGCTCGCCCCCTGGGCGGCTATGGCCGCCTGCTGTGCGCCAGCCCCGCTTATCTGGCGCGTTACGGCGCGCCCAAAGCCGTGGCCGACCTGCACCAACACCACCTCATCGCCAGCAGCGTCAGCCCCAGCCTCAACCGCTGGCCCATTGCCCCCGCCGCAGGCGGCGGTGAGTGGCTGGTGCAAGGCCGCACCCGCAGCGACAACAGCGCCGCCACCCTGGCCCTGGTGCTGCACGGCGTAGGCCTGGCCCGCCTGGCCGAGCCCGTGGCCCGCCCCCACCTGGCCAGCGGCGCGCTGGTGCAACTCCTAACTGAGCAAATCGACCCCCAGCACGTGCCCGTCTACGCCGTGATGCGGCCTGAGCGGCAGCGGCTGCCTAAGCTGCGGGCGTGTATTGAGTGGTGGGGGAGGTGGGTGGGGAGCGAAGGTCAGTGATAGTCCTCTTCACGCTGATGGCGCAGCGCCAGCACCACCACCTTGGAGGGGCTCACGATTTCATAAAGTGCCACATAGCCCGTGGCGCCGACCGGAATGATCAATTCCCTCTGCACGGGGCTCTGTCCTGACTTGCGGAAACTGAACGGCGTGGAGCCCAACTGGTGCACTGCGGTGGACCTGACAGCATCGATCACCGCCTGCGCTCGGTAGAGGTCATCGTCACTCTCAGCCCTGTCTAGCAAGAAGTCGAAAAGCCGTTCCAAGTCGACCTCGGCCATGGGCGAAAACTCGACGACAAAGCTCATCGCTTGAGCTGCTTGCGCTTGGCGTCCAGCTTGGCTTGCAGCTTTTCAAGCACGGCTTCCACCGGCACAGAGACACCTGTGCGGTGGTACTCGTCAGACGCTGCTTGCGCCCGGGCATGAAACTCGTCTTGCACGCGCCTGAAGGCGATGGCGTTACGCATCGTGGACTCGACGAAGGCGGTCAGCGTTTCGCCCTCACGAAGGACGGACTCCAGGTCTGCGCGCAGTTCGGGCTCTACCCGAATTTGGGGGATGACGGCGGTCTTCATGAGGCTAATGTATTGCGAATGCAATACAAATTCAAGCGTTCATTCGGCGATGGCTCTTGCGGCATTCACGTGATCCGGCGCAGACGGCAGGGTCTGAAGCCGAGCCCAAGCCGGTGCAACCGGATGAATGGCCTGAAGTTATGCTGCAGCCCACCTCGAAACTGAGTACATCAAACCCACCGCTGGTGGCCAATTTGGAGTGTGCAGACCTCGACGCTGGTGATAATGAGCAGCATCAGCGGGGCCAAAGGTTCAAACCCCCATTACCCACCGAGGCGCTCCCTGCCACCGACACCACATGGTTCAGTTCACAAGGGTTTATCTGCTGCAAACAGTGGCTGCGCAGTCCCTGAGCTGGGTGGCGCGGCTGATAAACGCTATTCGTTGGGCCTTCTAAACGCATACCGATGACAGACATGAGTTCCGACAGCACCAAACAGCCGAAGAAGGGATTGGTCATTCAGCCGCTTAAGCAGCCCTTCGACCTACAGACTGAAAAGCTAGGCGTCGTGAAGGTAGGACACCTCACGATGAAGGCACTCATCAAGATATCGCCAGACCTTGATCCGAAAAGCGAAGTAAGCGACCAAGACCTAATAATGGCTGTATTTCTTGCTGTGGCAACGCATCCCCCAGAAACTGATGGGGTACAGCCTTGCCCACTGACAGCAGATGAGGTAGCCCAAGTTACCGAGCAAGATATTCGCGACTTTGCTAAGCGCTTTCTTGAAGCCGAGAATTGGGAGGCTTCTTCTGAGGCAGACCCAGTAGCTTCGTTGGCTGAAAAAATTCGATCGCAGATTCGTCAAATTGGTGAATCGACGAAGAAGACGATGGACCAATTTCAAGGCATTTTGTCAAACGATACAAAGCGCCTCTTTATGATGAACACTGCCCTTAGCGAACGACTTAAGGAGGTATCGGGCTTAGCAAAGATCAATCAGTTCATCAAGGACCGAGAGCAATTTGAATCGCTCACTGCCGCAAGTCAGTTATTGAAAGAAAGAGAAGAATATTTGAAGGTGGGCGCTACAGCCGACCTATTAAAGAATCTTCCGGGGGCAAGTGCAACCGGTGCGTTTGCTCCATTGCCTAAATTAGAGCTTCCAAAAATCGAAATCCCTCAGCCAGTCGATCTGCCTATCAATCGAGCAGCGAAGGCCATGACGGAGTTGAACCAAAAGGCCGATTCTCTAAAAGAAACTGCGGATGCGATGGCCTCGGCGATTGGAATAATGAACGAAGCTATCGCAAGTGCATTGCTCGACTTCAAGGCCAAACAACAGCGCGATGATAAGAGTCAGCGGATTAGCCTAAATATTGCAGCGGGTTCGCTGGTCGCGTCGGTTATCGTGGGCTTAGTCTCGCTTTGGTTTTCCTGGGGAAGTTACGAACTCGCGAAAGCTTCGGACACCTCATCTAGCGAGCAAAGAATAGGCACTGAGAATGCAATGGCGGAGCAAACAAAACTGCTGAGAGACCTCTTACTGACCCAACAGGAGCAAAAGAAGCTGCTCGCTGACAGCCAATCCTCCGTTGCCGCTCGGGGGCCAAACACTGCTGTGCAGGGGGCGCTACGTGATAAAGCCATGCCGCGCCACTGACCTTGAACTTTAGGATCTCACACAAGGTAACAATGAATCAAATCGAACTTGAAAGTCAGCTAAATACCCTTGATGAGTGGATCAGGCAAAATCAAGCGCCTGCGATTGCAAGATTCTCTTCTGTTGCCAAGAAGCCATGCAGCGTACATGTCATGCACGCTCACCTTGGGAAAAACAACAACACCTTCGTCGATAGTGTCAGGACTCAATTCCTCAGCCCTGAAGACTTCATCTCCAAATGGATTGAGGGGTTGCACGGTAAGCTAGCGAAGATACAAACCGGAGCCAAGAGGCGCTATGAAGGCAAGATATTCAGCGAAGAAATACTTTTTGAAGCCCTGCAGGATGATCTTCTGAGGGAATACACATTCAAATTTCTTACCCGCAATTTCTACAGGAATTTTCAAGCGAGAATACGAAGCAAGCCAAACGAGGAGCTATGGTCAATTTGGTTTGGAGCGGGTAATTTATGCTGGGGCCTGGTCATCTCACCAACTCGCCGCAATGAGGAATGGACAAATGACAAAAGCCAAATGCGCAGGGAAAGCTACCATTATTGGACAATTGGGCACGTTCTTGCAACCGGATTAATTGACCCGACATCGCCAGAACCGGTCAGCTTTGCAAACATCAGCGAATTCGCGGTATTTTATCGCAGCATACTGAAGAGAGTCTCAAACTCTTTGTACGAACAAGCGATTTATGATAAGTACATCGACTACATTAAAGCATCCACGCAACCAAGTGACGTCCCGCTTTTGATACCTGAACTTAGGTATGCTGGTAAGGAAAAAATGCACGAGCATCGGTTGGATTTTTCGGTGCTGAATGTACACACCTCAACACTTACAGGTTTCGAATTGAGCCCAGCGTCCACGCATATTAGCGTGGCGGGGATTAAAGATAAGACGCAGGTTGCAGTCAATGCCCAACTAGCAAAAGACTGGGAAAAGGAAGTGGACAAGAGAAATGATTACTTCGAAAAGTATGGAATAACGACCATAACGTTCGCCGATAGAGATTTAAAAGACGTCGATTCGTGTTTCTCAAAAATAAAGTACTTCCTCGATCAGCGTGCAAAAAAGCAAGTTTCCATATCTGAAGCCCTAAACAACCTATCCAAGCTTCGCATAAACAAGACCAACCAAAATATGCCTTAACTGTCGATTCAACGCGGATGCCAACATTGGGCAGGGTTCGCCATGTTATTGGCCAGTGCTGGTGCCCGCCGCCTTAGGCTACGGCGCCGGTTGATCTGGTCGTTGATAACTTCGCCTACGGCAATGACCGCTTTGTAGCGCTGAGCGTGCATTCACCCCAAAACCCCAGCTGACTGCACCCGCTGCATACACCCCTCACAACGTAAACGTAAACCCCTCAATCAACGCCCCCGGCGTGCGTGAGCCCCCCAAGGCCCTTTCCTCATAGGTGTCTACGGCCGGGTCGATGGCAGTGTGGCTGGTCAGCGCGATGAGCTTGGGGCCGAGGGCGTCGAAGAGGCTTTCGTCCCAGCGCATGTCTTTGATGGGGCCGACGATGGCGCCGTTGTCGACCCAGAAACAGGCATAGCGCGTCATGCCGGTGACGCGGGCGGAGACGGGGTCGCTCCAGTTCAGGTAATGCAGGTTGGACACGTACAGGCCCGTGCCCAGCGCACTCAAAACGTCGGCTTCGGCCAGGGTGCCAGGGGCGACATCCAAGGCGCGGGGGGACTCCCCCTCATTGGCGCCGTTAGGCTGGAGGCCAAACTCTTTGGCGGTGCGGGCGTTGACGAGCAGCGAGGCCAGTTGGCCGTTGGCAATCAGCGGCAGTTGAGGGGCTGACACTTCGCCTTGGCCGTTGAAGCGCGGGGTCAGGCCGAGGTTGAAGTTCTCGGTCACGTTCAGCAGGGGCGAGAGCTGCACTTCGCCCTCCACCAATTTCTTGAACGGGCTGAGGCCCTGCTTCCAGGCCAAGGCACTGAGGGCATCCCAGCCCATCATCCCCACCAGGTCGCTGAGGGCGCGTGGTGCCAAGTAGGTGCGGTACTGGCCAGGGGCCACGGTTTGCAAGGGCTTGTCCATCAAGGCCAGCAGGCTTTTGCTGTGCGCCAGGTTGGCCGCCCATTGCTCGGCGCTCCACTGGCTGTCGGCATAGCTGCCTTTGACGGCGCGTGCGCCGTTGTAGAGCGAGTAGTCCAAGAAGAAGTTTTGCGTGGCAAACCAGTGCCGCTGGCCTTTGGAGTTGCGGTTGGCGCGCACGATGGAGCCACTGGCATACAAGCCCGCCATGTCGCAGCCTTGGGCCGGGGCCAAGATGGCCGGCACCACCTCAGACGGCGCCAGCAAGTGGGCCCTGAAGGTCTCGTCGCTGCTGCCGTGGTTCTCAATGGGGACTTGGTGGGGGTCAGGGGGCAGCACCTGCAGCTCTTGGCGGCACTGTGCCAAGAGCTGGGCCATGTTTTGCGCATCGGTGGGCCCATCGCCAGACAGGGTGCGTGAGGCCTGGGTGCTGCGCCCATGCCCTTGGAGCTCCAGGGCCAAGGTCATCTGCTCGACCTGGGTGGCCTGGCGCACCTGGTTGTTGTTGAGGCGCACAAACAAAGACGCTTCGGCGCTGAGGTTCAGCGTGGCGGCCTCGTCGCCTTGAAGCTGGCCCAGCACCTGGTCGCACAGGGCATCGAAGTGGCCACGCACGGTGTCGAGAAAATCGGGTGTCGTGCTTTTCATCATCATCATCACGCTTGGCCTCCGAAAACTTCCACACCCCTGAACAAGCAGGGCGGCGACGCATGGCCGACACGGATGACTTGGCTGGGTTCACCCTTGCCGCAAAACAGGGTGCCGAAGACTTCGCTGTGCTGGCCCACGGCGGCCAAGCGCCGCCAGAAATCGACCGTGATGCCTCGGTAGTTGGGGTTGCGCACCACTTCGCCGAGCTGGCCCTTGCGGATGATGCGGCCGTACTCACAGCCAAACTGGAACTTGTTGCGGTAGTCGTCGATGGACCAAGAGCGGTTGGTGGCCATCAAGACACCGTGCTCGACCGAGGCGATCATGGCCTGCAGGTCTGAGCTGCCGGGCTCGAGGTTGATGTTGGCCATGCGGTCGATGGGGGCGCGGTTCCAGGCCGCCGAGCGGAAGTTGGCCACACCGGGTAGGCCCGAGCGGACTTGAGACTCGACCGAGCCCAAGCCACGGCGCAGGATGCCACCTTCGATCAGGAACTCGCGCTGGGCGGGGTGGCCGCCGTCGTCAAAGGCATAGCTGGCCAAGGCGTGCTCGGTGGTGGGGTCGAAGGTCACATTCATCAGCTCAGAGCCATAGCGCAGTTGCCCAAAGTCGCTGGGCTGCACAAAGCTCCAGCCAGCATAGTTGCGCTCGTCGCCCAAGATGCGATCCAGCTCCAGCGGGTGCCCGATGGACTCGTGGATCTGCAACATCATTTGGTCGGGCATCAGGATCAAGTCCATCGTGCCCGTCGGGCAGTTGGGCGCCGCCAGCAAGGCCAGCGCCTCTTCGGCCACCCGCTGGCCTTGCTGCGCAAACACCGCCGCATCGAAGACCTCACCCCCGAACTGGCCGGTTTGGTTCCAGCTTCGGGTTTGGGACTGCACGCCCTCGGCAGCGGTGGCCGCCAAGAGGATGTCCACCATGTCGAACTGCTGCGTCGTCTGCGTGCCATTGCTGGCGTAATAGTCGATCTGGGTCTGCACCAGCGTGGCATGGGCGCTGCGGCTGACGACCTGCTCGCTCAGCGCCATGGCGCGCGAGGCCTGCTGCAGGCACTGCGTGACCTGAGCCAAGGGCACTTGAGAGAGACGGCTCTGCGCCGGGCTGGTGTAGCGGCCCTGCACGGCGGCGCGCTGGGCCTCGGTGAAGGCATGCACCTTGTAGGGGGCCATGGCGCGCGTCGTCGCAATGGCTTGGTCAAAGGCGCGCTTCAGGCCTTCGGGGCGCAAGTCGGCGGTCGCGGCATAGCCAAAGTGGCCGTCCACCAAGACTTCGCACATTGCGCCCTCATCGCAGCTCGTGTGATTGCTGTCGGGGCTGTCATTGCGAATGGCGCGTGATTGGGTGACTTCGCGCGAGTAACGCACACCGGCCCATTGCGCGGCCTTTTGGGCGTGGCTCAGGGCTTCTTGGGGGTCGAACTGATGCATACAGATGAAGAATGGGCAGGGTGACGACGGTTGCTCAAAACGAGTTTACGCCGCACGCCTGGCCACAGGCGCAAGGGCTTTCCTGCCTCAGGCGCTGGCCACCACCAGCCTCAGGCCTCCCTTGGGCCTCAGCGTCACATGCATCTGGGGCACGGGCTCGGCGGCCCCCTCGGGCCAGCGCAGCTCAAAGCGCTGCAGCATCATCGCGGCCAGCAGGGTCATCTCCAGCGTTGCGAAGTGCTGGCCCAGGCAGACGCGGGGGCCCAGGCCTAAGGGGATGTAGGCGCCTTTGGGCGGGGCTTCTGCGGGAGCCATAAAGCGCTCGGGGCGGAAGGCCTGGGGCTCGGGGAAGGTGCGGGCGTCGCGGTGCAGCACCCACGGGGTGATGCGCAGCATGGCGCCTTGGGGGATGGCCCAGCCGCCCAGGGTGATGGGGGCGGTGGTGCGGCGGCTCATCAAGGCGGCCACGGGCGGGTAGAGCCGCATGGCTTCTTTCAGCGTGGCGCTCAGCCAGGGCAGTTGGGCCATGTCCTCGGCGCAGGGGTCTCGGGGGCCTAGCAGGCTGCGCACTTCTTGGCGGGCGCGGGCTTGGGCCTCGGGGTGGCGGGCCATCAGCGCGCTCCACCACAGCAGGGCGGTGGACGAGGTTTCATGCCCCGCCTGAAAAGTCACCACGCACTGGTCAAACACCTCTTGGCGCGACAGGGCTTGGCCGTCCTCATCGCGCAGGGCCAGCAGTTGGCCCAGCAGGTCGGTGCTCGTCGGCTGAGCTTGAGCCAGCCGCTCCTCAATGCGGCCGTTAATGAGCTGGCGCAGCGTGCGCAGCGCGGCGCGCTTGGCGGCCTTGCCGGGCAGTGGCAGCCAGTCGGGCAGGGTCACGGGCCAGAACATTTCTTTGAAGGCGGTGGCCGAGAGCACCTGGGTCGCGTGCATGGCGGCGTCGGCCTCGCCGGGGCGGGCCTCGCCAAACAAGGTGCGCAAGATCACCTCAATGGTCATGCGGTTCCACACCGTGTCCATGGTGTGCTCGCGGCTGGGCGATGTGGCCAGCGCGTTCAGGCCTTGGTGGCCGGCCTGCACCATCAGCGCGGCATAGCCGGCCACGCGCTTGGGGGTAAAGGCGGGCATCAGCATGCGGCGCTGCCGTTGCCACAGCGCGCCTTCGGTGGTCAGCACGTTTTGGCCCAGCGCATCGGCAAAGACCGCCACACCGCGCTGCCAGCGCACCAGGTGCTCAGACTGGGTGATCAGAGCCTCGCGCACCAGATCAGGCGACATCAGGTCGTAGGCCTGCTCGTTGAAGATCTTCATCAGGCTGATGTCGCCATGCGCGCGGTGCAGGCCGTCCATCAACCCCAGGTAGTCGCGGCGCATGGCCAGCAGGAGGTTCAGGCCGCCCCATCGGCGGGCTGGCCCAGCCAGCGGGGTGGCGGCGTGGTGAGGGGGCAGGGCGGCGGGCTGAGAAGGGGTGTCCATGCTCGCAGCATGCCAGCGCTGGGGGGCAAGGTATTGAACGATTCCGACAAGGGGCAGGAATAATGCGCCCCATGGCCACGCCCTGTGACACCACCATTCCTACGCCGCCGGGCTTGCTGCCTGCGGGCAGCTTGTGGCGGCCCAGCACGGCACTGGCGTCTTGCGTGTGGGCCTATATGTTGCGCAGCACGCTGGGGCATGCGCTGGCGGACGAGCAACGGCTGAATCACTTTCCAGCCACGCCCTTGTGCAGCTTGACCTGGTGGCTGGAGGGCGAGGCGGTGAGCTTGTGGCCCGACGACCCTCAACACCTGCCCACCACGCCTGAGGCGCCGCGGCAGGCCTTGCCCTCACGCTGGGTGTTGGGCGGGCCGCGCACCGGCCCCGGCACCAGTTGGAACCCTGGCCCCGTGCACAGCCTGACGGTGATGCTGATGCCCGAGGCCCTGCAGGCGCTGACGGGCTTGGCACCTGCTGAGTTGACCGATCAATTCGTGGACGCCCACCAGGCCTTGCCCGCCCCTTGGCAGGCGGTGCATGAGCAGGTCTTGGCGGCCCCGAACGATGCGGCACGCTTGCAGGCGCTGGAAGATTTTCTGGAGCCTTTGTGGGCGGAGCGCAGGCCGGCTGCGGCACCTGCTACACAAAGAATGAGTGACTGGGTGGCTCACCTGGCCCAGCGTGCAGCCACCTCGGCCAGTGGCCGCAGCCTGCGCCAGTTGGAGCGGCGCATCAAGCACTGGGCCGGTATGCCACTGCGCGACTTGCAGGTCATGGGCCGCTCAGAGCAAGTGTTTTTCGACGCGGTGGCGGCCCAGTTGCGGGGGGATGTGAACTGGACCCAACTGGCGCTGGAGGCGGGTTACACCGACCAGGCCCATTTCTGCCGCGTGACCCGCCGCATGACGGGCCTCAGCCCCGAGGCTCTGCGCCAGGGCATTCTGACGGGCGAGGGCTTTTGGCCTTATCGCCTGTGGTTATGAGTCGGCCTGGCCGAACTGCATCAGCATCTCACGCCCCCAGTCTTCGGGGCCCGTGAGGGTCAGCGTCACGGTCACCCAGTCGCCCTCTTGGGTTTGCTGCTGCTCGGCGTCCCACGCTCCACCGTCATCCAGCGGCCCGCAAGGCCCCGGTGCATGGGCTTGGCACCAGGCCAGCACGGTCTGCACCTCGGCCAGCACCGCCCCCAGTTGCGGCGGCTTGACGCTGGCCATGGCGTCCCAGGTGCCGTGGCCTTCGCCGTCGTCGCTGCTGTCGAAGTGGAGGTAGTTCAAAGCCATGGCGCAAGGATAAGCCACATGAAAAACGGCGCCCTGAGGCGCCGTTGTGCAGGGGGCAAAGGCCTAGAAGGATCAAGCCGCCTTGGCCTTCAAGCGCCATGCGTGCAGCAGGGGCTCGGTGTAGCCGCTGGGCTGGGCTTCGCCCTTGAGCACCAGGTCCAGCGCGGCTTGGTAGGCCGGGCCTTCTGGGTTGGCCGCCAGGGGCTTGTAGGCCGCGTCACCCGCGTTCTGCTTGTCCACCACCTTGGCCATGCGCTTGAAGGTGCTCTTGACCTGGGCCTTGGTGGCCACGCCGTGGCGCAGCCAGTTGGCCATGTGCTGGCTGGAGATGCGCAGCGTGGCGCGGTCTTCCATCAGGCCGACGTTGTGGATGTCGGGCACCTTGGAGCAGCCAATGCCTTGGTCGACCCAGCGCACCACATAGCCCAAGATGCCCTGGGCGTTGTTGTCCAGCTCTTGCTGCACTTCCTCGGCGCTCCATTTGGCCTGCTTGACCACGGGGATGCTGAGCAGGCCTTCAAGGATCTCTTCGCGCACGGCCGCACGGTCGCTGGCTTTGTCGGCCTTTTCCAGCGCCTTTTGCACGCCGAACACGTCCACCTGGTGGTAGTGCAGCGCGTGCAGCGTGGCGGCGGTGGGGCTGGGGGTCCAGGCGGTGTTGGCACCGGCCTTGGGGTGGCCAATCTTTTGCTGCAGCATCGCGGCCATCAGGTCAGGCATGGCCCACATGCCCTTGCCAATTTGCGCCTTGCCACGCAGGCCGCATTGCAGGCCCACCAGCACGTTGTTGCGCTCATAGGCCTGGATCCAGGCGCTGGTCTTCATGTCGCCCTTGCGCATCATGGGGCCGGCGCGCATGGCGGTGTGCATCTCGTCGCCGGTGCGGTCCAGGAAGCCGGTGTTGATGAAGGCCACGCGGGCCTTGGCGGCGCCAATGCAGGCCTTGAGGTTGACGGAGGTGCGGCGCTCTTCGTCCATGATGCCCAGCTTGACGGTGTTGGCCTTCAGGCCCAGCAGCTTCTCCACGCGGGTGAACAGCTCGTCCGCAAACGCCACTTCGGTGGGGCCGTGCATCTTGGGCTTGACGATGTAGACGCTGCCGGTGCGGCTGTTGCGCACCGACTCACCGCTGGGCAGTTGGCCCCGGCCTTGCAGGTCGTGCAGGGCGATGGTGGTGGTGATGACGGCATCCATGATGCCCTCAGGGATCTCTTGGCCGGCCTCACCCCAGAGGATGGCGGGGTTGCTCATCAGGTGGCCCACATTGCGCACAAACAGCAGCGAGCGGCCGTGCAGCACGATGGTGCCGCCCTTGGGCGTCGTGTATTCGCGGTCGGGGTTCAGGCCGCGGGTGAAGGTCTTGCCGCCCTTGCTGACGGTCTCGGTCAGGTCACCCTTCAAGATGCCCAGCCAGTTGCCATAGGCTTGCACCTTGTCGTCGGCATCCACCACGGCCACCGAGTCTTCCAAGTCCAAGATGGTGGACAGGGCCGATTCGATCACCAGGTCGCTGACACCGGCGGCGTCCGAGGCGCCGATGGTGGTGTTGCGGTTCACGCGGATCTCCAGGTGCAGGCCGTTGTGCTCCAGCAGCACGGCGGTCGGCGCCGCAGCGTCGCCCTGGTAACCAATCAATTGAGCGGCTTTCTTCAGGCCCACGGTTTGGCCATTGGCCAGCGTGACTTGCAGCGCGCCTTGCACCACGGCATAGCCGGTGGAGTCCACATGCGAGCCCTTTTGCAGCGGGGCGGTGCGGTCCAGCACGTGGCGGCAGTAGTTGATGACCTTGGCGCCGCGCACGGGGTTGTAGGCCTCGCCATTCGGGCCGGCTTTGGTGGCGCCGTCGTCTTCGCTCAGCGCGTCGGTGCCGTAGAGCGCGTCATACAAGCTGCCCCAGCGGGCGTTGGCGGCGTTCAGCGCATAGCGGGCGTTGGTGATGGGCACCACCAACTGCGGGCCGGCTTGCGTGGCCAATTCAGCGTCCACGTTCTTGGTGGTGGCCTTCACGTCGCCTGGGTCGGCCACCAGGTAGCCAATCTTTTCCAGGTGCTTGCGATAGGCCTTGGCCTTCTTGATCGGGCCTGGGTTGGCTTGGTGCCAGGCGTCCATCTCGGCTTGGATGCGGTCGCGCTCGGCCAGCAGGGCGGCGTTCTTGGGGGCCAGGTCAGCCACCAGCTTGTCAAAGCCGGCCCAGAAAGCGGCTTGCTCTACGCCGGTGCCGGGCAGCACCTGCTCATTGACGAAGTTGTAGAGGTTCGTGGCCACTTGCAGGCCATGGACGGTGGTGCGGTTGCTCATTGCAAGTCCTAGAGGAAGGTAAGAAAAACGGGAGGATTAAGCGGGAAAGAAACTCATCACATCGCGCAGGCTGGTGCCCTGCACGGTGGGTGCGGTGCCCAGGGCTTCCAGCGGCGCGCCGGCCCGGTTGACCCACAGCGTGGTGTAGCCAAACCAGGTCGCGCCGATGGCATCCCAGCCATTGCTGGAGACGAACAAGATCTCCTTGGGCGGCAGGCCCAGTGCATCGACCCCCACCTGGTAGGCGGCTGGGTCGGTCTTGAAGCGGCGGGTGGTGTGCACGCTCAGCACGGGGGCAATCAAATCGCTCAGGCCCGCGCTGCGCACAGCGATGGCCAACATGTCGGGGTCGCCATTAGACAGGATGCCCGCCGGCACGCCCTGGCGCTTCAGCGCTTCCAGCACCTCGCGGTTCTCGGGGAAGGCCGAGAGATGCCGGTACTGGTTCATCAGCCGCTCTTCGGCGTCTGTGCTCCAGGCCAGGTTCAGGCGGGCGGCCGTCCACTGCAGGGCACTGCGGGTCAGTGTCCAAAACGGCTGGTAATGCTTGGGGCCACTCATGGAGACCAAGCGGGTGTATTCGATCTGCTTGTCGCGCCACAGCTGGGCCAAGCGCTCGCCCTGGCCCGCAAAGAGCTGCTCGGCCACCAGCGCAACGCTGTAGACGTCGAACAAGGTGCCATAGGCGTCGAACAGCACCGCGCGGGGTGCAGCATGAGGCGCAGGGCGGCTGAGGGCGGGGCTCTTTTCCATGTCGCCAATTTATTCGATACTTGGCTACACATTACCCGCACCAAAAGTCATGGATTCATGACTTCTACGCAAAGATGGACCGCCTCAAGCAGATCGAGACCTTTGTCGCCGTGGCCCAAAAAGGCAGCCTGACCGCCGCTGCCCAGGCCGAGGGCGTGGCCCCGGCGGTGATCGGGCGGCGTATGGACGCCCTGGAAGAGCGCCTGGGCGTCAAGCTGCTGCAGCGCACCACTCGCCGCATCAGCCTGACCCACGAAGGCAGCGCTTTTTTAGAGGACTGCCAGCGCCTTCTGGTGGATTTCAACAACGCTGAGGCCAGCGTGTCAGCGGGTGGCGTCAAAGCGAGTGGTCACTTACGTGTTACGGCGCCGGCCGGTTTTGGGCGCCGCCATGTGGCGCCGCTGGTGCCCGGTTTTCTGGCCCAGCACCCCGAAGTGAGCTTGTCGCTCAACCTCTCAGACCGGGTGGTGGACATCGTCAACGAAGGTTTTGACTGTGCCGTGCGCGTGGGCGACCTGCCCGACTCCAGCCTGGTGGGCGTACGCTTGGCCGACAACCGGCGCCTCTGCGTGGCCACGCCCGAGTACCTGCGCCGCGCGGGCACGCCGAGCAGCCCCCAAGACCTGGGCCGCCACCAATGCCTGACGCTGAGCAGCGAAGCCAGCCAAACCCGCGGCTGGGCCTTCAGCGTGGACGGCGTGGTCAGCCACCTACGGCCCGGCGGCCGCCTGGACTGCAGCGACGGCCAGGTGCTGCACGAGTGGTGCTTGCGCGGCCTTGGCATTGCCTGGCGCAGCACCTGGGAAGTACAGGCCGACTTGGCCGCCGGCCGCTTGGTCAGCGTGCTGGACGATTTTGCCGCCCCACCCAACGGCATCTACGCCGTCGTCCCCAGTGCCCGCCACCTGCCGCTGCGGGTGCGGCTGTGGATGGACTTTTTAAAGCACAGTTATGGGGACCCGGGGTATTGGAGCCGCTCGCAGCGGGTCTGAGCGCCCAGCAAAAAGCCCGGCAGGTGCCGGGCTTTGAGGGGTAGTCCCAGGTCTCGCCAATGGCTCGACCCTTCGCTAGGCGCAGACAGTCGACTGGACTGTCTGCGTCCGGGCTCGCCTTGCAGGCCGCGTCTCGCCAATGGCTCGACCCTTCGCTAGGCATAGGCAGTCCACTGGACTGCCTATGTCCGAGCTCAGCCCTTCAAGCAAGAGCTCATGAACTTCTTGCGCTCGTCGCCCTTCAGGTCTTTGGCCTTGGCGTCAGCGTTGCAGGTCTTCATCTTGTCCTGCTGCTTCTCTTGCTTGCTGGCGGAGAGGCACTCGCTCATGAACTTCTTGCGCTCGTCGCCTTTCAGGTCTTTGGCCTTGGCGTCGGCATTGCAAGTCTTCATCTTGTTTTGCTGCTTGGTCGGCTCTTTGGCGTCCGACGCGGGAGCCGCAGCGGGTGCAGGGGCCGGGGTGGCAGGGGCTGCAGCAGCCGGCGCAGCGGCAGGCTTGGTGGCCGTGACGGTGGCAGGCATGGGCTTGGCAGCGGGGACAGCAGGCGATGCGGCTGGGGCGGTCTGGGCTTGTGCGGCCAGTGCGAACAGGGCGATGACGGTAGCGCTGATAACGTTCTTCATGGGTGGGTTCTCCTCAGAGTGACAGTCCGTGGGTGGCTTTAGTAGTCAGACCTAATGCCGCAGAAGTGCCTTGGGGCGCCTCCGCTGCGCATTGCAGCAGGTTCAGTGCGACAAGACAAGCGCACAACGCGGACGCGCAGCAAACGGTGCACATGGGGTGCAAATTTGTCGCAGGCCTGGGGGCTGGCCGCATGAGCCGCGGCACGATGCATGAGCCAAGGGCTGGTGCTACAGAATGCGGCGCGGGTGGGCCAGCGCTTCGTGCGCAGCATGTAGCCGCCGCACCAGCACGCGGATGAAGGCGGTGTCGAAACGGTGCCGGGTTTCGGCTTGCAACTGGGCCAGCATATCGGGCGTGAAGCTCACCACCGTGGCGGCCTTGCTAACCACCACATCGGTGCTGTGGCGCTTCAAGTCCGGGCTGGGCGCCAGGTAGGCCATCTCGCCCACCGAGGTGCCGGCCCCCAGGGTGGCAACCTTTTCGCCCTCGCGGTAGACCTCGACCTCGCCTTGGCCAATGATGTAGAACTGATTGCCCTCTTGGCCGCGCTTGTAGATGCGGTGGCCATACGGAAAGCGCAGCCACCGGGCCCGGTGCACCACCTCCCACAGCTCCACATCGCCAAAGCCCTCGAAGAACTCTAGCGAGCGCAGCAGGTTGAAGCGCTCGGAGTCCAGCACTTGCTGCAGGCGCCCGCGCGGCACTTCGTTGTTGGTGATCAGCGCGGAGAGCGCCTGCGCAAATTCGTCCCAACTGCTGGGGCGGTTGCCACGGTCTTTGGCCAGGGCGCCGCGCACCAGGCGGTCCAGGGCTTCGGTCACGCCTTCTCGCAGGCCCGTCAAGGGCAGGGGCTGGGCATGGCAGATCAGGTTGAGCAGCGCGCCTTGAGTTTCGGCCTCAAAGGGTGGGCGGCCACAGATCAGGTGGTAGAGCACCGCGCCCAATGAGTAGATGTCGGCGCGGCAGTCCAGCGTGGCGCCGTCCAATTGCTCGGGCGACATATAGGCCAAGGAGCCCACGCGGTGGACTTGGGTGGCGTCGGAGTGAAAGTTCAGCACACTGCCAAAGTCGCTGAGCTTGACGTCGGTGATCTCGCCTTGTTCATCGATGGCGGCCAAGATATTGGCGGGCTTCACATCGCGGTGGATCAGGCCCTGGCGCCAGACATAGCCCAAGGCCATGGCGCATTTGAAGCCGATTTCCACCACCTGCTCCAGCGGCAGCAAGCGGCTGGGTTGGCAAAAGCTGCGCAGGGTGACGCCCGGCACGAACTCCATCACCAAGTAAGGCGCCACCGGGTCGTCAAAGGCGTCCATGATCTGCACCACATTCGGGTGGTGCAGGCGGCCGACCAGGGCTGCCTCGGCGGCAAAAAAGCGTGAGGCAAAGTGAGCCTCATTGGCGGGCCGCCCAGCCGTGGGGCGGGCGCGCTTCAGGGCCACTTCCCGGCCATGGAACTCGTCATAGGCCAAGAACACATCGCTGGTGGCGCCCTCGCCCAGCTTGCGCAGCACCTGATACTTGCCAATATAAGAAGGAATGGGCTGCGGCCCCATCAGCGGGGGCGGCGGCAGCGGGTCAGCCCGCGTGCGGGTCTGGCTGCGCGAGGCGCGATGGGCGTGGCTGGAGCTCAAGGTCAAAGCGGGCGTTGCGGGCGGCAAAGGGGCGCGGCAGACAGCAAGCCGCAGGGTTGCTGTGACTGTGCCAGCAGCAAAAGCGCCGTGTTGCGTGAATCAATGCGGTGTTTTGCAGGCATTTAGCCCCCAGAGTCGCCCGGCGAAGACACCCTCGCGTGCCGGCGCCCGGCGAGCGCGTGCAGCCCCCGTAGAATCGCCCCCATGATTCAAGCCAAGGCAGAGCTCCAGCACGCGCTGGCCCGCGTGGTCGCCGAGCTGGCACCCGACACCCCCCTTCAGCCCCAGTTCGAGAGCCCCAAACAAGCGGCTCATGGCGACCTGGCCATCACGGCCGCCATGCAACTGGCCAAGCCCCTCAAGTCCAACCCGCGCGCGGTGGCCGAGCGCCTGATCGCCGCGCTGCAGGCCACGCCCGAGTTCGCGCGCTGGGTCTCAGCGCTGGAGATCGCTGGCCCCGGCTTCATCAACCTGCGCCTGGCCCCGGCCGCCAAGCAGGCGGTGGTGGCCGAGGTGTTGCAGGCCCAAGACCGCTTTGGCCACCAGCCGGCCAAGGGCCAAAAGCTCTTGCTGGAGTTTGTCTCCGCCAACCCCACCGGCCCCTTGCATGTGGGCCACGCCCGCCAAGGCGCCTTGGGCGACAGCATGGCCCATCTCTTTGAGACTCAGGGCTATGAAGTCCACCGCGAGTTCTATTACAACGACGCCGGGGTGCAGATTGCCACCTTGGCCAGCTCCACCCATGCCCGCATCAAGGGCCTGAAGCCCGGCGATGCCGGCTGGCCCGAAAGCGCCTACAACGGCGACTACATCGCCGACATTGCGGCCGACTACCTGGCCAAGAAAACCGTCAAGGCCGACGACCGCGAGTTCACCGCCTCGGGCGACCCGGACGACCTAGACAACATCCGCCAATTTGCCGTGGCCTATCTGCGCCACGAGCAAGACCTGGACTTGCAGGCCTTTGGCGTCAGCTTTGACCATTACTTCCTGGAGTCCAGCCTCTACAGCAGCGGCCGGGTCGAGCAGACCGTGCAGCGCTTGGTGGACGCCGGCAAGACCTTTGAAGAGGGCGGCGCGCTGTGGCTGCGCACCACCGATGACGGGGACGACAAAGACCGCGTGATGCGCAAGTCCGACGGCAGCTACACCTACTTTGTGCCGGACGTGGCCTACCACGTGGCCAAGTTCGAGCGCGGCTTTGGCCAATGCATCAACTTCCAGGGCACCGACCATCACGGCACCATTGCCCGCGTGCGCGCCGGCCTGCAGGGCGTAGGCCTGGGCATTCCCAAAGGCTTCCCCGACTATGTGCTCAACACCATGGTGCGGGTGGTGCGCGACGGCGCCGAGGTCAAGATCAGCAAGCGTGCGGGCAGCTATGTGACCTTGCGCGACCTGATCGACTGGACCAGCCGCGACGCCGTGCGCTTCTTCCTGATCAGCCGCAAGGCCGACACCGAGTTCACCTTTGATGTGGACCTGGCGCTCAAGCAGAACGACGAGAACCCGGTGTTCTACGTGCAGTACGCCCACGCGCGCATCTGCTCGGTGCTGAGCCAAGGCGCTAAGCAAGGCCTGGACGCTGCGGCCTTGGCCGGCGCCGACCTGAGCCTGCTGACCGCGCCAGCGGAAGCCGCGCTGATGATGAAGCTGGCCGAGTACCCGGACATGCTCAGCAGCGCCGCCGCCTCGCTGGCCCCGCACGACGTGGCCTTTTACCTGCGCGACCTGGCCGGGGCTTTCCACAGCTATTACGCGGCCGAGCGCTTCTTGGTGGATGACGCCGCCCTGGCCCGCGCCCGCCTGGCCCTGCTGGCCGCCACCGCCACCGTGCTGCGCAATGCGCTGGCGCTGCTGGGCGTGAGCGCGCCCGAGGCCATGCACCGCGACACCCCCGCTGACGCGGCCACCGCGTCCTGAGCTTTGCTTGCAACACGAGTCGGCACCATGCACATCTCCCAGACGCCTACGTTCTCACGCCGCACTGCTGTCGCGACTGCGCCCGCCTGGGGGCCGCGTGCTCAAGGCGGCGGCTTCTTTCTGGGGGCCATCGTGGGCCTGCTGGCGGGCTTGGCCATCGCCCTGGCGGTGGCGCTCTACATTGCCAAAGTGCCCGTGCCCTTTGTCGACAAAGTGCCGCATCGCACGGCCGAGCAGCAGCAAGAGGAAGCCGAGCGCCTGAAGAACTGGGACCCGAATGCTGGCCTGGGCGGCAAGCCCGTGCAGCGCCCTGCGGGCCTGCGTGACCCGGCCTCGGCAGCGTCTGGCGCCTCTGCGCCTGCAGCGCCACTGACCACCGTCAAGGCCCCGCCGCCAGCCCAAACGGCTGACGCCCCGGCAGCCGCTGCCAGCCCGGCCAAGGCCGCCTCCCGCCCTGCGGCGGCATCGGCCCCGGCCAAGCCCGAGCGCGATCCTGCCGCCTTGTTGGCCGGCCAAGGCCTGCCGGGCGAGAAGCCGGCGGTTGTGGCCTCGGCGCCCAAGGCCGAAGGTGGCTTCATCTACTTTGTGCAGGCCGGGGCTTTCTCCAGCGCCGACGACGCCGAACAGCAGCGTGCCAAGCTGGCCATGGCGGGGGTGACCGCCAAGGTGACCGAGCGTGAACAAAACGGCCGCGTTGTCCACCGAGTTCGGGTTGGGCCGTTGGACAGTCGCGAAGACGCCGCGACCGTGCAAGAAAAGCTCAAGGCCGTGGGCGCCGAAGCTGCGTTGGTGCGCATTGAAAAGCCCGTCAAACCCTGATCGCAGGCTTGGCGTTGAACTTTTGCGTGGCCCCGCGCTCTACCTGAGAACAATCACCTTGAGAGGATGCCCCGATGAAACGCCGTGAGTTTTGTTTGACCTCCACCAGCCTAGCCTCGGTGGCCCTGCTGTCCAGCCCTGTGGCCCAGGCCCAAGGCACCCCGGTGGAGGGCACCAACTACGTCAAGCTGGCCCAGCCCGTGCCGGTGGCGGCTTCGGGCAAGATCGAAGTGGTCGAGTTCTTCTGGTACGGCTGCCCGCACTGCTTTGCGCTGGAGCCCTTCATTGAGCCTTGGCATAAAAAGCTGCCGGCCGATGTGGCCTTCCGCCGCGTGCCGGCCGGCTTCACGCCCCAGCATGAGTTCCACCAGCGCGTCTTCTACGCGATGGAGGCGCTGGGCATCTTAGAGGCCATGCACCGCCGCTTCTTCAATGCCATGCAGATCGACCGCAAGCCCATGCGCAAAGAAGAGGAGATTGCCGCCTTCTTCACCGCCGCGGGCCAAGATGGCGCCAAAGTGGTGGCCACGATGAAGTCCTTCGGGGTGGTGGCTAAGGCCAAGCAAGCCAAGCAGCTCAGCGAGGGCTACCGCATTGACGGCGTGCCCGCCATCGGCGTGCATGGCCGCTTCTACACCTCCAGCGTGCTGGCTGGCAACAGCCATGAGCGCGCCTTGGGCGTGGCCGACTACCTCATCGCCCAGGTGCGCAAGGGCCCGCGCTGATCAGCGCCTTGCTCATCAAGCCTTGAGCAGCCCCCGCTGCTCGATGAACGCGATCACCTGCGCCAAGCCCTCTTGGGCGCGCAGGTTGGTCATCACCCAAGGCCGCTCTGGGCGCTGGCGGCGGGTGTCGGCGGCCATCACCTCCAGGTTCGCGCCCACATGCGGGGCCAAGTCCGTTTTGTTGATCACCAACAGGTCGCTCTTGGTGATGCCCGGGCCGCCCTTGCGCGGGATCTTCTCGCCCCCGGCCACGTCAATCACATAGATCGTTAAGTCCGACAACTCCGGGCTGAAGGTCGCGGCCAGGTTGTCACCGCCGGACTCGATGAAGACGATGTCCGCATCGGGGAACTTCTCCAGCATGCGGTCCACCGCCTCCAGGTTGATCGAGGCGTCTTCACGGATGGCCGTGTGCGGGCAGCCGCCGGTCTCCACGCCCATGATGCGCTCGGGCACCAGGGCCCCAGCCACCGTCAGCAGGCGCTGGTCTTCCTTGGTGTAGATGTCATTGGTCACCACCACCAAGTCCCAGCGCTCGCGCATGGCTTTGCACAGCACCTCGACCAAGGTGGTTTTGCCGGAGCCCACCGGGCCACCCACGCCCACGCGCAGTGGGGGCAAGGTCTTGGTGCGATTCGGGATCTGATGCAGAGCAGTCGTCATGGTGTGGGGCGCTCAAGAGCGGAAGATGCGGGTGTATTGGGTTTCGTGCTGGGCCGAGAGGATGGCCAGCAGCGGTGAAAAACATTGGCGCTGCGCGTCCTTCACTTGCAGCGCCGCTTGGGCCGCTTCAGGCAAGGCAGCCACCAGTGCAGCCAACACGCGCTGGCCTGCGGTTTGGCCCAGCGGCGTGGCTTTGATCGCGGCCTGCGCCTGCGCCTCGGCCCAGCCAAATCCAAAGGCCATCACGGCGTCTTGCGGGCTGGCCTGGGCGCAGGCACAGGCGGCTGCAAACATCACCGGCCAGGTGGGGGCCGGGGCCAGCGCTTGGGTGGGGGTGTGCTCCAAGGCGACGGGCCAGTTTGGCCAGATGCCATCGGCCTGGGCCTGGGCCAGCCAGGCCGCCAGCGAGCGGCCCATCTGCTCGCTTTGGCGGCGCAGCTCGGCGGACTCGCGGGTGTGCAAGCACCAGTCGTTCAGGGTTTTGAGCTGCCCCCAGTCACCGCTGCGCCAGGCGGCCAGCGCGGCCAGCATCAGGGGGGCTTCTGAGCGCGCCCAGCTCAGCTGCAACTGGTTCAGCAGCCAGGCTTGCACGCTGGCTTCGTCACGCACGCCGGTGTGGTGGCTGGCCGCCAGTGCGGGCTCCAGTCCCTCAGAATAGCTGTAGCCGCCCACCGGCAAGGTCGGGCTGGCCAGCCACATCAGGCGCATCATGCGCGTGGGGTCGGTCATGGGTGTGGGGGGCGGCGTTGGCATGGCCCCTGAGGCGTGGTGGTGGGTGTGGTCGCCGCCGTGGTGGTGATGGCCGTGTCCATGCCCATGCTCGTGTCCGCTGCGGTGGTCGCCATAAGCGCCGCCTTCGGGCTCAAAGGGCTCGCGGGCTTCGCGCACCTCCAGCCCCAAGCCCTTCAGCATCTCGCCCAGCACTGGGTCGGGCTCCATCACCAGGCGGCCGCTTTGCAACGAGAGCATCACATGCCGGTTGCCCAAGTGATAGGCGCCGCGCATCAGGGCATGGGCAGCCTCGGCGGGGTTCAGCATGGCTGGTGCACTGACCACCGTGACGGCTTCATCGGCCGCCACCACGCGCACCAGGCGCCCGTCCTCGGCCACCAGCACATCGCCGCCCCGCAGCACATGGCCGCGCGGCAGGAACACGCCCACATGCTCGTCGTTACTGAGCCGAGCATCAAAGCGGCTCTTCTGGCGCGTGGCCCAGTCCAGGGCCAGCGAGGGGGCGCGGCGCAGCAGCGCAGCGGCCAAGCCCTGGCCTTGGGGAATGCGTTTGGAGAGGCGCAGCATCACAGGGCCAAGGTCATGTAGCGGCTGTGCGGGTCCAGCCGGTAGTCGGCAAAGGGCGGGCAGTCCACAAAGCCATGCGCCTCATACAAGGCTTGCGCGGGGGCGAAATAGGGCTCAGTGCCGGTCTCCAGGCTCAAGCGCTTCAGGCCCATGCTGCGCGCCTCAGTCAGCAAGTGCTGCAACAAGCGGCGGCCCAAGCCCTGGCGCCGCACGCTGGCCCGCGTGCGCATGGACTTCAGCTCGCCATGCTCGGCGCTCAAGCGCTTGATCGCCCCCGTGCCCACCAGTTGCTCGCCCGAGCTGCCCTCACCCAGCCACAAGCTGAAAAAGCGGATGTCCGGCTGCCGCAGCCGATCCAGGTCCAGCGCATGCACGCTCTCCGGCGGCGAGGTGGCCCGCATATCCGCCAGATGCTCGTTCAGAAACGCCGCAATGCGCGAATCACTCAGGTCGTCGAGGCGGATGGTGAAAACGGGCTGCTGCGGGTGCGTAGCGTCTGGGCTTGTCATGGACGGTGTCTCCGTTTAGTATTACTACTGTTATAACTCAACTGGTGCCTCCCATGACCGCACTCAAAGTGACCCAAATTGGCAATTCCATGGGCGTGATCTTGCCCAAGGAGGTCTTGGCGCGCTTGAAGTTGGAGAAGGGGGATTTGCTTTACATGACGGATGCAGCTAACGGTGTGACCTTGACACCCTACGATCCCGAGTTGGATGAGCAAGTGAAAGCCGGGCGCGAGTTCATGCGTGAGTTTCGCGACACCTTCCACCAACTCGCCAAGTAAGCATGGCTTGGCGTTTTGTCGACGAGCGTGTGCTGTGTCTGCTGCATGATGAAAGCTTGGCAGAGCATGGCGGTGCGCCAGGTTTGCGAGACCAAGGATTGCTGTCATCAGCCTTGGCTCGTCCGAAGCAGTTGGCGCATGACGCAGAGCCCGACTTGGCCGATTTGACTGCTTGCTATGGCGTTGCTCTGGCGAAGAACCATGCCTTTGTGGATGGCAACAAGAGAGCTGCGTTTTTGGCCATAGGCCTTTGTTTGGCGATCAATGGGCATCGACTGGTGGTGTCTCAGGCTGAAGCGACGCTGACCATATTCGCCGTCGCTGCAGGCGACATGAGCGAAGAGGCTTTGGCCCATTGGTTGCGGCAGCACATCCAACCTCGCTGACTCAAAACAAGAAATAGCGCTGCGCCATGGGCAGCTCGGTGGCGGGCTCGCAGCTCAGCAGTTGGCCGTCGGCATGCACGGCATAGGTTTGAGCATCCACGGACATCTCGGGCAGATAGCTGTTGTGCACCATGTCGGTCTTGCGCACGCGGCGGCAGCCTTTCGCGGCGCTGATGGGCTTGTGCAGGCCCAGACGCTGGGCCAAGCCCTCGTGCACCGCATGCTGGCTCAAGAAGGTCAGTGAGCCCTGGGCCAAGGCGCCGCCCAAGGCGCCAAACATGGGCCGGTAGTGCACGGGCTGCGGGGTGGGGATGGAGGCATTCGGGTCGCCCATGGCGGCCAGGGCGATGAAGCCGCCTTTCATCACCAAGGCCGGCTTCACGCCAAAGAACGCGGGCTTCCAAAACACCAAGTCAGCCCACTTGCCCACCGCAATGCTGCCCACCTCGTGGCTGATGCCGTGGGTGATGGCCGGGTTGATGGCGAGCTTGGCCCAGTAGCGCTTGACGCGGGCGTTGTCATGGCGCGCGGTGTCGCCGGGCAGCGCGCCGCGCTGGGCTTTCATCTTGTGGGCCGTCTGCCAGCAGCGCAGCACCATCTCGCCGACCCGGCCCATGGCCTGGCTGTCGGAGGAGAACATGCTGATGGCGCCCAGGTCATGCAGGATGTCCTCGGCGGCAATGGTCTCGCGTCGGATGCGGCTCTCCGCAAAAGCCAGGTCTTCGGCAATGCTGGCGTCCAGGTGGTGGCACACCATCAGCATGTCAAGGTGTTCGTCCAGCGTGTTGATGGTGAAAGGCCGCGTGGGGTTGGTGGACGAGGGCAGCACATTGGCCTGCCCCACCACGCGCAAGATGTCTGGCGCATGGCCGCCGCCCGCGCCCTCGGTGTGAAAGGTGTGGATGGTGCGGTCTTTGAAGGCCGCAATGGTGTCTTCCACAAAGCCGGATTCGTTCAGCGTGTCGCTGTGGATGGCGACCTGCACATCCGTCTCTTCGGCCACGCCCAGGCAGCAGTCAATCGCTGCAGGGGTGGTGCCCCAGTCCTCGTGCAGCTTCAAGCCAATGGCCCCGGCCTCGACCTGCTGGCGCAGCGCTTCGGGGCGGCTGGCATTGCCCTTGCCGAAAAAGCCCAGGTTCATGGGCAGGCCTTCGGCCGCTTGCAGCATGCGGGCGATATTGGCCGGCCCGGGCGTGCAGGTGGTGGCAAAGGTGCCAGTGGCCGGGCCCGTGCCGCCGCCCAGCATGGTGGTCACGCCGCTGGCCAGGGCTTCGTCCACTTGCTGTGGGCAGATAAAGTGAATATGAGTGTCGATGGCGCCGGCAGTGACAATCAAGCCTTCGGCGGCAATGATCTCTGTGCCCGGCCCGATCACGATGTCCACACCCGGCTGCACATCGGGGTTGCCGGCTTTGCCAATGGCGGCAATGCGCTGGCCGCGCAAGCCGATGTCGGCCTTGACGATGCCCCAGTGGTCGATGATCAGCGCATTGGTGATCACGCAGTCCACCGCATCTTGCGGGCCGAGGCCATTCGGCCGTTGGCCTTGGCCCATGCCGTCTCGCACGGTTTTGCCCCCGCCAAACTTGACCTCTTCGCCATAGCCGCCGGCGCGCAAGGTGTAGTCCGCCTCGACCTCGACGATCAAGTTGGTGTCGGCCAAGCGCACGCGGTCACCCACCGTGGGGCCCAGCATCTCGGCATAGGCGCGGCGGTCGATGCTCACTTCAACGCTCCTTGCACATCGGCCCTGAAGCCCCAGACCTGGCGCTCGCCCCCGTAGGGCACCAAGGTGACGGTGCGCTGCTGCCCCGGCTCAAAGCGCACAGCGGTGCCGCTGGCAATGTCCAGCCGCATGCCATAGGCGGCCTCGCGGTCGAACTGCAGAGCCGGGTTGGTTTCGGCAAAGTGGTAGTGCGAGCCCACTTGAATGGGCCTATCGCCCGCATTGCGCACCACCAAGGTCAGGCGTGGCCGCCCGGGGTTGAGTTCGTGCTCACCCGCATCCACCAACAGCTCTCCAGGAATGATGCTCATGGGGCCTTCCTTCCTTTCTTACTTACTTTCGGGCGCGCAGCCACACCACCACCGCCAAGATCACGCCCACAAACAGGGCCACATCGGTGGCGTGCCAGTGGCTGCTGTGCCCCTGCCCATGCCCTTCATGGGCCAAGCCCAGCAAAGGGGACAGCAGTGCCAGCAGGGTCAAGCAACGAATCAACATGGGGCTTCCTTGAAGAGTGATGCGCAACGCGAGGGCGTTATGCAATGGGTTGGTGCACGGTCACCAATTTGGTGCCATCGGGGAAGGTGGCCTCGATTTGGATCTCCGGGATCAGCTCCGGGATGCCGTCCATCACCTGGTCTCGGCGCAGCACGGTTTTGCCCAGGCTCATCATCTCGGCCACGCTGCGGCCATCCCGTGCGCCTTCCATGATGAAGGCCGAGATCAGCGCCACCGCTTCCGGGTGGTTGAGCTTCAAGCCACGGGCCAAGCGCCGCTCGGCCAGCAAGGCGGCGGTGAAGATCAAGAGCTTGTCTTTTTCGCGCGGGGTGAGGTCCATGCACCCTACTTAGCAGGATGAGTGCCAGGGTGGCGCGCATCCTGCATACAGCGCTGTGCGTGAAGCCCGAGTCCGCCCCCGCCCCCCACACCCCGCACCAGCGGGTGGTGACGCTGCGCCGTGACTACAACCGCTGGGTCACCGAGGAGTCGCTGGAGGACTACGCGCTGCGCTTCACCCCGCGCTCCTTCAGGCGCTGGAGTGCCAGCCGCGTGGCCCACACCGCCTTTGGCGGCGCCTCGTCCTTTTTGGTGCTGGAGCTGATCGGGGCCACCTTGCTTTTGCAGCACGGCTTTGTGAATGCCTTTGCGGCCATCTTGGCCACCGGCTTGGTGGTGGCCTTGGCGGGCTGGCCCATCAGCGTGATGGCGGCGCGCCACGGCCTGGACATGGACTTGCTGACGCGCGGCGCGGGCTTTGGTTACTTGGGCTCCACGCTCACCTCGCTGATCTACGCCAGCTTCACCTTCATCTTCTTTGCACTGGAAGCGGCGGTGATGGCCTATGCGCTGGAGCTGGCGCTGGACATCCCACCCGCCTGGGGCTATTTGCTCTGCGCGCTGGTGGTGTTGCCCCTGGTGCTGCACGGCATCAGCGCCATGTCGCGCCTTCAAGTTTGGACCCAGCCGCTGTGGCTGCTCTTGTTGCTCACGCCCTATGCCGTGGTGCTGTGGCAAGACCCCGACTTGGTGCAGCGCCTGGTGCAGACGCCCGCGGCCAATGGGGCGTGGGGCTTTGACGCCCTGGCCTTTGGCGCGGCCTGGACGGTGGGCATGGCGCTCATCACCCAGATGGGCGAGCAGGCCGACACCTTGCGCTTCATGCCTGCCCCTGAGCCCGGCCGTGCGGGGCGCTGGTGGTGGGCGGTGGCCCTGGGTGGCCCCGGCTGGGTGGTGCCCGGCGTGTTGAAGATGCTGGGCGGGGCCTTGTTGGCCACTCTGGTGCTGGGCCACAGCATCCCGGCCGAGCGCGCGGTGGACCCGAACCAAATGTACCTGGCCGCTTGGGAGCAGGTCTTCAGCAAGCCGCAATGGGCGGTGGCGGTCACCGCCTTGTTTGTGGTGATCTCCCAGCTCAAGATCAATGTGGTCAATGCCTATGCCGGCTCGCTGGCCTGGTCCAACTTTTTTGCGCGCCTGACCCATAGCCACCCGGGCCGTGTGGTGTGGGTGGTGTTCAACACCGGCATTGCGTTGCTGCTGATGGAGCTGGAAGTCTTCAGCGTGATGTCGCAGGTGCTGGGCTTGTATGCCAACGTCGCCATCGCTTGGTTCATGACGGTGGTGGCCGACTTGGTGGTCAACAAGCCGCTGGGCCTGTCGCCCAAGGGCCTGGAGTTTCGCCGTGCCTATCTGCCCGACATCAACCCGGTGGGGGTGGGGGCGTTTGGCCTGGCGTCTGCGCTCTCGGTGTTGGCGCACCTGGGCGTGTTCGGTGCCTATCCGCAGGCCTTCTCGGGGGCGCTGGCCGGGGCCATTGCGCTGCTGGCCACGCCGCTGCTGGGCTGGCTGTGGCGCCGGCACCCGGCCCTGGCGCGCCAGCCCGAGGCCGTGGCTGCTGGACAGCGTTGGCGCTGCGTGGTGTGCGAGCGCCACTATGAGGCCGAAGACATGGCCACCTGCCCGGCCTATGGTGGCCACATCTGCTCGCTGTGCTGCACCTTGGACGCCCGCTGCCACGACCGCTGCAAGCCGCCTGAAGCCCGCCTCAGCCACTGGGGCTGGCGCCTGGTGCAGGCGGCTTGGCCGCAGCGCGGTTTGCCGGCGCCCACCAGTGTGCTGGGCCGCTATCTGCTCAGCCTGATGTGGCTGTTACCCGCCACGGCGGCCGTGTTGGCCCTGCTGTACCAACTAGAGCTGCGCGTGCTGGGCGACGCTGCCACGGCGCTGGGCCCAGCTCTGCGCCATGCGATGCTGATCTTGGCGGCCTTGCTGAGCTTAGGCTTGGGCGTGGCGGCGTGGTGGTGGGTGTTGGCCCAGCACAGCCGCCGTACGGCCGAGGCTGAGTCTGAGCGCCAGACCGAAGCCCTGATGCGCGAGATCGACGCCCACCGCCAAACGGACTTGCAACTGCAGCGTGCGCGCGAGCAGGCCGACCAGGCCAACCAGGCTAAGACCCGCTACATCACCACCATCAGCCACGAGCTGCGCACACCACTCAACAGCATCTTGGGCTATGCCCAATTGCTGGAAGACGACCCCGCCTTGCCGGCCCACCGCCGCCAGGCCGTCAGCGTCATCCGCCGCGGCGGCGACCATTTGCTCAGCCTGATCGAAGGCACGCTGGACATTGCCCGCATCGAAGCCGGCAAGCTGCAGTTGCAGGTCGCCCCCTTTCGCTTTGCCGACGGCGTGGCCGAGCTGGCCAGCATGATGCAGTTGCAGGCGCAGGCCAAAGGCATTCGCTTTGAGTGTGATGCCCCTGGCTTGCCGGACGTGGTGCGTGGCGACGAGCGCCGCCTGCGCCAGATCTTGCTCAACCTCTTGGGCAACGCGGTGAAGTTCACCGACGCGGGCCGCGTGGTGTTCCGCGTGCGCTATGCGCGCGAGATGGCCCGCATCGAGATTGAAGACTCCGGCCCCGGCATGGGCGAGGCCGAGCTGGCCCGCGTCTTCGAGCCCTTTGTGCGCGGCTCTGCGGCGGGTGCGGTGGCGGCGGGCGGCACAGGCCTGGGCCTGACCATCAGCAAAATGCTCACCGACCTGATGGGGGGCGAGATGAGCGCCCGCAGCCAGCCTGGCGTGGGCAGTGTGTTCAGCCTCAAGCTCTTCTTGCCCGAGGTGCGCGCTGAGCTGGCGGCTCCGCCCGCCTTGGCGTCTGCGGCCACAGCGGCGTTTGCGCGGCAGGCCCGCCGCGCCACCACGCCCGAGGGCCGTGCGCCCTGCATCTTGGTGGTGGACAACGAAGCTGCCGACCGCCAACTGCTGCGCGATTGCTTGGCGCCGCTGGGCTTTCAGATCGAGCAAGCCGCCAGCGGCGAGGCCGCCCTGGCAGCGCTCGCTCAGTTCAGCCCCGACGCCGTCTTCATGGACCTGGCCATGCCCGGCATCGACGGCTGGGAGACCATCCGCCGACTGCGCGAGCAGGGCTTGAGCGAAGCACCGCTGGCCATCATTTCAGCTAATGCCTTTGATAAGGGACTCGACCATGCCGTGCCCTTTGACAGCGCCGACTTCTTGGTCAAGCCGGTGCGACTGAGCGAGCTGCTGGCCTGGCTGGAGCGCCGTTTGGCGCTGGTGTGGCAGGACGCGCCCGAGGCGACAAGCACCGGCACCGCTGCCGTTGGCTCTGAGCTTGTCGAAGGGCCTGCGCCTGCCGCCACCCTGCCCGCAGACGCCGACCTGCGCCCCCTGCAACACGCGCTCTCCCGCGGCCATGTGCGCGGCGTGCAGCGCGCCTTGGCCGACCTGGCCACCCAGCACCCCGCCAGCAGCGCACTGTGGCAGCCCTGGCGCAGCCTGGCCGACCGCTATGCCTTGGACGCCCTGAGTAAGGCGGTGAACGCCGCCCTGCATCCAGGCCGCCCTGACCGACTCCCCGACGAAAGCCCTCCATGAGCGCCCCGAACTTTGATGACCCTCGCGATGATGTCGTGCTCATCGTCGACGACATCCCCGACAACCTGGCCGTGCTGCACGATGCGCTGGACGAGTCCGGCTACACCGTGCTGGTGGCCACCCATGGCGAGGCCGCGCTGCAGCGTGCCGCGCAAGCCCAGCCGGACCTGATCTTGCTGGACGCGGTGATGCCCGGCATGGACGGCTTTGAAGTGGCCCGCCGCCTCAAGGCCGAGCCCAGCACCGCCGCGATCCCCGTGGTGTTCATGACCGGCCTGACCGACACCGAACATGTGCTGGCCGCCTTTGCCGCCGGGGGCGTGGACTATGTGACCAAGCCCTTGCGCCCGCGCGAGGTGCTGGCCCGCATCGCCGCCCATCTGCACACCGCGCGCGCCCAGCGCCAGGCCCAACATGCGCTCGATGCCTTCGGCCACGCCACCTTGGTGGTCAGCGAGCGCCGTGGCCAACGCCTGTGGCAAACCAGCCTGGCCCGCGAGCTGATGCGCGAGTACTTCCCCGATGCGCCAGAGGTCGCGATGCCGCCTGAGCTGATGGCTTGGATCGCCCGTGAAGCCTTGCGCCGCAGGGGCGGTGCCGAAGGCCTGACCTTCACCGTGACACGCGGCCCCAAGCGTCTGAACTTTGCGCTGCACGCCATGGACGACGAGGCGGGCAGCGAAGGCCAATGGCTGCTTGTGTTGCGCGAGGCCTCAGAGACCGCACTGCTGCAATCGCTGATGCAAGCCCACCCCACGCTCACCGCGCGCGAGAGCGAAGTCCTCTACTGGGTCATCCAAGGCAAAACCAACCGCGACATCGGCGAGATCCTCGGCACCAGCCCCCGCACCGTGCACAAGCACCTGGAGCATGTGTTCGAGAAGCTGGGGGTGGAGACCCGCACCGCCGCAGCGGCGATGGCGCTGGGAAAGGTGAGGGGCGGGGTGGTGGCGTGAGGGGATGCTCGCCGGAGCAAGGCCTGGAATCCGTAGTGCTCGTAGAACCGCTTGGCGTGCGGGTGCAGTGCATGGACAAGCAGGGCACGAACACCTGTGTGCTGTGCCACGGTGAGGGCGCGGTGGACAGCATCCTGCAGCAGTGAGCCCCCCAGCTTGATGCCTTGAGCGCGGCGATCAACCGCCAGTCTGGCCAGAACCAGGACGGGCGCCGGGGCCGGCATGTTTCTGCGCACCCCGCCGGTGGCTTGCTGGTGGGACACGACACCCACTGCCAGGGCGTAGTAGCCCAACACACCCTGCGCTGGATCGGCCGCCACAAAGGTGCGGCTGGCGCCGCTGACCTGCTTGACCATCGCGCGACGCTTGAGCCATTCATCCAGCACCGGCTCGCCGCAATGCCCAGCAATTGCGCCGCGTGTTCGATGAGGTCACGTTGCTCGGGCAGTGCACGGAGATTGATGGCAGCGACACGCATGGCAGCTTTCTGGTGTCATCACAACAGAAATACAAATGCTGGCTGGAGCGTGTATCTGTTGTCAATACAAGTGAGATGGGCCTGAGTGGGTGACGAGCGGTGCGCGCGACCGCCCTACGCCACTGTGCGTATGGCCTCCCTTCAGGGTTCCCCCTAGGCTTGAGCCTGTTGATGTCAGACCTCAGCAGACCTCTTGTCCTCACTCTTGGAGCCCTCCTCATCATGATCAAGCTGTCCCGTCGTTCCCTCACCACCCTGGCCGCTGCCGCTTGCACCCTGGGGTTCACCTCGCTGGCCCAGGCGGCCGACACCATCAAGGTTGGCGTGCTGCACTCGCTGTCCGGCACCATGGCCATCTCGGAGACGGTGTTGAAGGACACCGTGTTGATGGCGATTGATGAGATCAATGCCAAGGGCGGTGTGCTGGGCAAAAAGCTCGAACCCGTGGTGGTGGACCCGGCGTCCAACTGGCCGTTGTTTGCCGAGAAGGCCAAGCAGCTGATCGACCAAGACAAGGTGGCTGTGGTGTTTGGCTGCTGGACCTCGGTGTCGCGCAAGAGCGTGCTGCCGGTGTTTGAAGAAAAGAACTCGCTGCTGTTCTACCCTGTGCAGTACGAAGGTGAAGAGCTGAGCAAGAACGTGTTCTACACCGGTGCGGCGCCCAACCAGCAGGCCATTCCCGCGGTGGAATACCTGATGAGCAAAGACGGCGGCTCGGCCAAGCGCTTTGTGCTGCTGGGCACCGACTATGTCTACCCCCGCACCACCAACAAAATCTTGCGCGCCTTTTTGAAGAGCAAGGGCGTGGTGGAGGCCGACATCATCGAGGAGTACACGCCCTTCGGCCACTCCGACTATCAATCCATCATCGCCAAGGTCAAGAAGTTTGCCTCTGAAGGCAAGAAGACGGCGGTGATCTCCACCATCAACGGCGACTCCAACGTGCCCTTCTACAAGGAGCTGGGCAACCAAGGCCTGAAGGCCACCGATGTGCCCGTGGTGGCCTTCAGCGTGGGTGAAGAAGAGCTGCGCGGCGTGGACACCAAGCCCCTGGTCGGCCACCTCGCAGCCTGGAACTACTTCATGAGCGTGAAGAACCCGGCCAACACCGAGTTCGTCAAGAAGTGGAGTGCCTATGCCAAAGCCAAGGGCATTGCGGGCCACAAGGACAAGCCGCTGACCAATGACCCGATGGAGGCCACCTACATCGGCATCAATATGTGGGCGCAGGCCGTGACCAAGGCCAAGAGCACCGACACCGACAAGGTCATCGCCGCGATGGCCGGCCAGACCTTCACCGCCCCCGGCGGCTTCACCTCCACCATGGACAAAGAAAACCACCACCTGCACAAGCCCGTGTTCATCGGCGAGGTGAAGGCCGATGGCCAGTTCAACGTGGTCTGGAAGACCCCAGGCCCCGTGGTGGCGGACCCTTGGAGCGACTACATCGCCGAGAACAAGGGCAAGAAGAACGTTCCGGAAAAGAAGTAAGTCGTCACCACTGGCCCTGAGTCTGTCCCGCCTCCGTTCGCCCTGAGCTTGTCGAAGGGCAGGGCTTCGACAGGCTCAGCCCGGAACGGCCCCACGACGCTTCACTGGATCATTCATGTTCAAACGACTTGTGTGGGCCGCCGCCTTGCTGTTGGCGGCCTGGGCCCCCGCGCAGGCCCTGACCCCCGACCAAGCCCGCGCCATCGCGGCAGGCGACACCGACAGCCGCCTGGCCGCGCTGGCCGAGGCCTCGGCCCAAGCCGATGCGGGCCTGCCCCGCTTGGTGCAGGCCTTGCTGGACGATGCGGTCAAGCTCACACCCACGCAGGTGCTGATCGTCAAGCCCGACGGGCAAGCGGTGGAGGCCAGCAGCGGTGCGCCTGCCAGCCTCCCCGCTGATGCCCAAGACGTGATCAACAACAACCGCCTGCGCTCGGCTCTGCAAGCCGTGCAGGCTGCGCTGCAACTGCTGGCGCCAGACCTGGCTCAGCGGCGCGCTGCCTTGACCTCTTTGCAAGGGGAAGCTTTGACCCCCGCGCAAGCGCCCCTGATCGATAAAGCCTGGGCCCAAGAAACCAACCCTGCGCAGAAGGCGGAGTTGGCCGAGCTGCGTGCGGCCCTGCAGCTCAGCGACCCTGCCCCCGAGCTGCGCAAGGCGGCCATCGCCACCTTGGCCCTGAGCGACCGAGCCCAGGTGCGCAGCCTGCTGCAAGAGCGCTTGGACCCGAGCGCAGAGAGCCTGCCCGAGCTGCGCTCGGCGCTGCGCCGGGCCATTTCAGACATTGAAGATCGCCTGGCCTGGGGCGAGCGTTTGGGCGTCTTGTTCACCGGCCTCTCGCTAGGCTCCATCTTGCTGCTGGTGGCGCTGGGCCTGGCCATCACCTACGGGCTGATGGGTGTGATCAATATGGCCCATGGCGAGCTGATGATGATTGGCGCCTACGCCACCTATGTGGTGCAAAACCTGACCCGCCAATTCGCACCGGCGGCCTTTGACCACTACCTCTGGCTGGCCGTGCCGGCCTCCTTTTTGACGGCCGCCCTGGTGGGCGCGGTGCTGGAGCGCACGGTGATCCGCTGGCTCTATGGTCGCCCCTTAGAAACGCTGTTAGCCACCTGGGGCATCAGCCTGGTGCTGATGCAGGCCGTGCGCTCGCTGTTTGGGGCCCAAAACGTGCCCGTGGAAAACCCCGCTTGGCTCAGCGGCGGTGTCGCCGTGGCCAGCAACCTGACGCTGCCCTACAACCGCATCGCCATCATCGTGTTTGCGGTGGGGGTGCTGGCGGGTGTGGCGCTGCTGATGGCCAAGACACGCTTGGGCCTGTTTGTGCGCGGCGTCACCCAGAACCGCCGCATGGCGGCCTGCGTGGGCATTCCCACCGCGCGCATCGACACCTATGCCTTTGCGCTGGGGGCGGGCCTGGCCGGCTTGGCGGGCTGCGCCCTGAGCCAAGTAGGCAATGTCGGGCCTGATCTGGGCCAGACCTACATCGTCGACAGCTTCATGGTCGTGGTGCTGGGCGGCGTGGGCCAACTCGCAGGCACGGTGGTGGCGGCGCTGGGCTTGGGCGTGATCAACAAGGTGCTGGAAGGTTTGGCCGGTGCGGTGCTGGCCAAGATCATGGTGCTGGTGTTCATCGTGATCTTCATTCAAAAACGTCCGCAAGGCTTGTTTGCCATGACGGGCCGCAGCGCCGAGGGCCATTGAGATGATGCCAACCCAACCTTTTCTCTCCCGCCCGGCTTGGGGCGCGGTGGTGGCGGCTGTGCTGTGCACCTCGGTGCTGGCGCCGCTGCTGCACCTGGTGGTGCCCGAGGGCAGCGTGTTTCACCTCAGCGACTATGCGCTGGGCCTGACGGCCAAGATCATGTGCTACGCCATCTGCGCGCTGGCCATGGACTTGATTTGGGGCTTCACCGGCATCTTGTCGCTGGGCCATGGCCTGTTCTTTGCGTTGGGTGGCTATGCCATGGGCATGGGCCTGATGCGCGAGATTGGCCGCGAGGGCAATTACAAGAGCGACTTGCCCGACTTCATGGTCTTTCTCGATTGGAAAGAAATGCCCTGGCATTGGGCCTGGTCTGACAGCTTTGCATTGCAGCTGCTGCTGGCGGTGGCCGTGCCCGGCGCGCTGGCCTGGGTGTTTGGCTATTTCGCCTTTCGCTCGCGCATCAAGGGCGTGTACTTCAGCATCATCACCCAGGCCATGACCTTTGCGGCCATGCTGCTGTTCTTCCGCAATGAAACCGGTTTTGGCGGCAACAACGGCTTCACCGACTTCAAGCGCATCCTGGGCTTCTCGCTGTCGCACCCGGGCACCCGCACCGTGCTGTTTGTGCTGACGGGGCTCACGCTGGTGGGCTTCTTCTTGCTGGCCCGCTGGCTCACGCGCAGCAAGTTTGGCCGGGTGCTGCAGGCCATTCGTGATGCCGAGACGCGGGTCATGTTCACCGGCTACGACCCCATCGCCTACAAGCTGGCCATTTGGACCTTGAGTGCGGTGATGTGCGGCATTGCCGGCGCGCTGTATGTGCCGCAGGTCGGCATCATCAACCCCAGTGAGATGAGCCCGGCCGCCAGCATCGAGATGGCCATTTGGGCGGCAGTGGGGGGGCGCGGCACCTTGATCGGCCCCATTGTGGGCGCCTTCTTCGTCAATGGCGCCAAGAGCTGGTTCACCCAAGTGGTGCCTGAATTCTGGCTGTATTTCTTGGGGGCCTTGTTCATTGCCGTGACCTTGTTCTTGCCACAGGGATTGATGGGCTTGTGGCAGAGCCTGCAGCACAAGTGGCGAGGCCGATCTGCGGCCAGCGCTGAGCCCGCAAGGACCGACGCCAGCCCGGAGAGCCGCGCATGACCCCCGAACTCTTGGAAGCCGGTGCCCGCCAGCGCGAGGCCCATTCGGCGGCCATGCCGCCCAAAGCCACGCGCTCGGGTGACCGCGAGGCCGCCTTTGGCCGCGTGCTGGCCAGCGGGCAGCCTGACTTTGCGCATGGTGTGGCGCTCTACCTGGAAGACATCACCGTCAGCTTCGACGGCTTCAAGGCGCTGAACCAACTGAGCCTGACGGTGGACGTGGGCGAGCTGCGTTGCATCATCGGCCCCAATGGCGCGGGCAAGACCACGATGATGGATGTGATCACCGGCAAGACTCGGCCCCAACAAGGCAGTGCCAGCTTCGGCGCCAACATCGATTTGCTGCGCTTGCGCGAGAACGAGATCGCGCAGATCGGCATTGGCCGCAAGTTTCAGAAGCCCACGGTCTTTGAGCCACTCAGTGTGTTTGAGAACCTGGAGCTGGCCCTCAAAGCCGACCGTCGTGCGCGGGCCAGCTTGCGCGCCAAGCTCAACAGTGCGGATCTCGACCGCATGGCCGAGGTGCTGCAGCTCACCCACCTGCGCCGCTTGGCGGACCTGCAAGCCGGACTCTTGAGCCACGGCCAAAAGCAGTGGCTGGAGATCGGCATGCTGCTGATGCAAGAGCCCAAGCTGCTGCTGCTGGATGAGCCGGTGGCTGGCATGACCGATGAAGAAACCGAACGCACGGCCGAGCTGTTCTTGACCCTGGAAGGCAAGCACTCCTTGGTGGTGGTGGAGCACGACATGAGCTTTGTCGCCACGCTGACCCAGGGCTTCAAAAAGGTCACGGTGCTGCACGAGGGCAGCGTGCTGGCCGAGGGGCGGTTGGACCAAGTGCAGGCCAACGACAAGGTCGTCGAAGTCTATTTGGGGAGATGACGCAGCATGCTCAAGGTCGAACAACTTCACCAGTATTACGGCGGCTCGCACATCCTGCGTGGTGTGAGCCTGGAGGCCCCGGCCGGCGCCATCACCGTCATTTTGGGCCGCAATGGCGTGGGCAAAACCACGCTGCTCAAAAGCCTGATGGGCGTGGTGCCCGTCAAGAGCGGCAGTGTGCGCTTAGGCCAACGCGACATCACCCATGCGCCACCCTATGAGCGCGCCCGCGCCGGTGTGGGCTATGTGCCCCAAGGCCGCGAGATCTTTGGCCGCCTCACGGTCGAAGAGAACCTGCGCATGGGCCTGGCCCCCAAGTCAGGCCGCGAGCCGATTCCGCATGAGCTGTTTGAGCTGTTCCCGGTGTTGAAGCAGATGTTGCACCGCCGCGGCGGCGATCTCTCTGGCGGCCAGCAGCAGCAGCTCGCCATTGCCCGCGCCTTGGCCGCCGGGCCCCGGGTGTTGATCTTGGATGAGCCCACCGAAGGCATCCAGCCCAGCATCATCAAGGACATCGGCCGCGTGCTGCGCCGCTTGGCCGATGTGGGCTGGCGCGGCGAGCGCATGGCCGTGGTGCTGGTGGAGCAGTTCTACGACTTCGCCGCCGAGCTGGCCGACCACTACCTGGTGATGGAGCGTGGCGAGGTGGTGCAGCGCGGCCGGGGCCGGGACATGGAGGCCGAAGGGGTGCGGGGGCGCTTGGCAATTTGAAGGGCGAGATCCCTTAAGGCGGGGTGTAGGCGGGCAAAATCACCACTCCAAAACAGAGGAGGTTGGTGATGAGGTTTTCGTTTGTTGCGTTGGGCGTGTCTGTCGTGTTGATGGGAGGGTGTGCCAGCCTTGGCGGCCCGATGAATGACAGCAATCGTCCGGGTTGTCGTGCCGGGACGATCAATGATGTGGCCTTAGAGGAAAGCTTGGCCAAGTCGAAGCCTTGCTGTACGTCTTATGCAGGCATGAGCTTCACCAAGCCCAAGCCGTCCGAGCCCCTGACAGTCGGGCCTGAAGCGCCCAGCTATGACTTTCCAACGGGCCGCAGCCGCTTTGCAGCGCTCGATCTGACCGAGTTCAAGCAGAAGCAGCTCGTCTTGATGCCGGCCAATGCGGGGGACGGGCATCGGCGTGACTCTGAGTGCCGCACAGGCATCTATTCACCTCAATCGCCCTTTGGTGAGAAACGGGTGATTGCGCCGCGCTTGGTCTGGTTGGATGCCGCTAAACAAGTGCTGGCCGAGGGTGTGGCGGCGCGGCCGGTGGTGTTTCGCGAAGGCGGCGAGTTTCAGGAGGTGGGCTGGGTCGCCCGGCGGCCTGCGGGGGCGAGCTATGCCGTGCTCTATGCCGATGCCAGCCAGTTTGGCATGCCGGTGACGATCAATGCGCGCAAGGGCAAGACGCTGGTGATGGTGGGTGTTGGACTGATGGTCCCCGCTGACGCGGGTGGGCCGCGGACGTTTTTGCAGTCCTCAACAGGTCAGTTTGACCCCTTGATGTATGCCCCCAACAGCGGCTTAGTGGCTGCGCAATGCCGTGCGAACCCGGGGTCACCGGCCTGTGAAAACCGTCCTGAGTTCACCTGGGCAGAGGCTCAAGGCGTGAAGGAGCCCTGAGGGGGCACCGGCTTTTCACATCCGCCACACCCGCGGCTCCACCGCCGCCCGCCCCAGCGCCATGGGCCGCCAGGCCAGGCGCACGGCGCGCAGGGCGTTCATCAGGGGCTCGACTTGGTGAGCCACGGCGCGCAGCACGATGAGGCGCGGGTCGGGCGAGGTGGCGCCACACAGAAGGCTGCTGTGCGGCGCTTGGCCCAACACGCTGCGGGCAGCGTCCAACAGGGCTTCGCGCTCGGCCTCGGTCCAGGGGCTGCCGCTGGCCAGCCACAAGGTGCCCAGGGTGCTGTGGCCGGCCAAGCCGGTGGGGCCGTGCATCAGGGCCTGGTCCTGGGCGTTGATCTGGCCATGCTCCAGCCACACGCCGGGCCACTGCAGATGCTGGTGGATGTCGCCGTGGAGAAAGGGCTGCTCGGCGGCCGGCAGGCCCAGGGCCAGCACGTCCCAGCCCAGCAGGCGCGCACCGGGGGCCAGGTGCATGGTCAGCGCGTTGCGGCCCTTGCAGCCAGGGTAGGCCAGGGTCTCCATGGGCAGCCACTCCAGCTGCGCGCCCTCGGCCAGGTGCAGGTGCACGGCTTGCAGGGCGGGCTCGCCCTCGCTGCGATAAAAACGCGCCGCCCCTGGCGTCGTGATCAGCGCTTGGCTCTGGGCGGCCAGGTGCACGCTCAGGGTCAGGCTGTCGCCTGCCACCAGGCCGCCGGGCGGGTGCAGCAGCACATGCTGGGCCAGGGCCGGGCCTTCTGGGTAGAGGCGTTGCAACACCCGCATCGGGCCGCTGTGTTGCTCTTGGCTGATGGTGCGGCCTTGGGCGTCCAGGGTGTAGCGCAGGTCGAGGGTGGCGAGCCAGGGCATAGAGGTCAGCGCAGGGGCCGGAGGGAATCGTTGAAGAACTTGGGCATGGGAAGCTCAGGCCATTAGAATCCTATGCAACTTTCGTGCCTTACCCATTTTCATGACCCGCCCATCCTCTCGCTTGTTGCTGGCCTTGGCTGTCTGGACCGCTGCTGCGGGCTCAGCCTGGGCTGAAAAGGCCGACCGCACCAAGCCCTTGGTGGTGGAGAGCGACAACCAGAAGGCCGTGTCGGTGGACTTGGCCAAGAAGACCACCACCTTGCAGGGCAATGTCTCGGTCAGCCAAGGCACGCTCTTGATCCGTGCAGACCGCATGGAAATCAAAGAAGACGCCGCCGGGCGCTACCTGGCCACCGCCCAAGCAGGCTCGGGCCGTTTGGCGGTGTTCCGCCAAAAGCGCGACAAGGTTGAAGAGTTCATCGAAGGCCAGGCCGACCGCATTGAATACGACGGCGCCACCGAGCGCGTGCGCCTGATCGGCAATGCCAAGCTGCGTCTGCTGCGCGCTGGGGCGGCGTCGGACGAGGCCAGTGCCTCGGCCATCGTCTATGACCAGCGGGCCGACACCATCACCTTTGAAGGCGGCACCACGGCCACAGGCGCACCGGGCCGAGCCCGGTTGGTGTTTGTGCCGCGGGAGTCTCCCGCCGAGCCTGCGGCCTCTGCAGCCTCTGGGGCCTCACGATGAGCACCGCGCCGGCAGCAGCCCCCAGCCTCTTGCGGGCCGAGGGGCTGAGGAAGAGCTATGGCGCCCGCACGGTGGTGCAAAAGGTGCATCTGGAAGTGGGTGCGGGTGAGGTGGTTGGCTTGCTGGGCCCCAACGGCGCAGGCAAGACCACCACCTTCTACATGGTGGTGGGCTTGGTGCGCTGTGATGCCGGCACCATCCATATTGACGGCACGCCGGTGCACCGCATGCCCATCCACCAGCGCTCGCGCTTGGGGCTGTCTTACCTGCCGCAAGAGGCCTCGATCTTTCGCAAGCTGACGGTGGATGAAAACATCCGCGCGGTGCTGGAGTTGCAGATTGGCCCCAATGGCCGGCCGCTGCCCGCGGCTGAGATTCAAGCCCAGTTGGATGGCCTGCTCCACGACCTGAGCCTGACGGGCCTGCGCGACTCCCCCGCGCCTGCGCTCTCTGGTGGTGAGCGCCGCCGCGTGGAGATTGCCCGGGCGCTCGCCACCCAGCCGCGCTTCATCTTGCTGGACGAGCCTTTTGCCGGCGTCGACCCGATTGCGGTGATCGAGATCCAACGCATCATCGGCTTTCTCAAAGCGCGCGGCATTGGCGTGCTGATCACCGACCACAACGTGCGCGAGACCCTGGGCATCTGCGACCGCGCCTACATCATCAGCGAAGGCGCGGTGCTGGCCGAGGGCACGCCGGACGTCATCATCGAGAACCCGGACGTGCGCCGCGTGTACCTCGGTGAACACTTCCGCATGTGACATGAGCGCCCCCCGGTCCAACCTTGTTGTCCCGGCCCCCCGAGGGGGCCAGCGCCTTGCTTGGGGGCGGCCCGGCGCTGCGGCGCTGTTGTCTGCCCCCCGCTTCAACGCTGTGGCATCTGACCTCGCTGTTTGTAGGTCGCATCGCTCATGAAGCCCACCTTACAGGTCCGCCTGTCTCAGCATCTGGCGCTGACGCCGCAGTTGCAGCAGTCGATTCGGCTGTTGCAGCTCAGCACGCTGGAGCTGCACCAAGAGGTGGAGCAGATGCTGGAGCAAAACCCGTTTTTGGAGCCGGACGACGAAGGCCCGGTGCAAGACTACACGCCTGCCGCGCCCAGCGCCCCCAGCAGCGAAGAGCGGCGCGATGAAAGCGCGGGCGAGGCCGTGGGCAGCGAGCCCACCGCCAGCGGCAGCGACGATGGCGGCATTGACAGCGCCGACTTTGGCACCACCAGCCGCGACGACTGGGAAAACGGCACCGAGCGCGACGACTTTGATGGCATTCGCGAGCTGCCCAGCAACGCTGGCAGCGGCTCGGGTGATGACGACTTCGAGCCCACCGAGCGCGACCATTCAGGCCCCACGCTGCAAGACCATCTGCGCCTGCAGCTGCGCGGCATGCGCCTGGATGCTGAAGACGCCGCCGCGGTGGAGGTGCTGATTGAGTCGCTCGATGAAGACGGCTACTTAGATGGATCGTTAGAAGACATTGCCGAGCGCGTCGCCAACTACTTGGAGATTACCGACGAAGAGGGCCGCGACAACCTCCTGAGCCAATTGCGCTGCGGCCTGAAGTGGCTGCAAAGCATGGAGCCCTGCGGCGTGGGCGCGGCTAACCTGGCCGAGTGCTTGAAGCTGCAACTGTTGCAACACCCGCCCAGCGGGCCGCGTGCCTGTGCGCTGAAGATTGCGGCCGAACACTTGGAGCTGCTGGCCCGCCGCGACTTGAAAAAGCTGGCCGCCGCCACCGGCGTGGACGAGGCCACCGTGAAGGCCGCGCAGCAGCTCATCGTGCATTGCGAGCCCAAGCCCGGCCGCCCCTTTGTGCCGGCCGAAAGCTTGGTGGTCATCCCGGACGTGATCGTGGTCAAGGCCGGCCGCCAGTGGCGCGTGATGCTCAACCCCGACGTGATGCCCAAGCTTCGCATCAGCGACCTCTATGCCCAGGCCATCCGCGGCCAGCGCGGCGGCAACAACAGCGGCTTGGCCACGCGCTTGCAAGAAGCACGCTGGTTCATCCGCAATATCCAGCAGCGTTTTGAGACCATTCAGCGCGTCAGCCAAGCCATTGTCGAGCGGCAGAAGAACTTCTTCACCCATGGCGAAATCGCCATGAAGCCCCTGGTGCTGCGCGAGATTGCCGATGAGCTGGGCCTGCATGAGTCCACCGTCTCGCGCGTGACCACGGCCAAATACATGGCCACGCCTCAAGGCACGTTTGAGCTGAAGTACTTCTTCGGCTCTTCGCTCAACACCGAGGCCGGTGGCAATGCGTCCAGCACGGCGGTGCGGGCGCTGATCAAGCAGTTCGTGGCCTCCGAGTCGCCCACCAAGCCGCTCTCCGACAGCCAGATCGCCGACATGCTCGAAGAGCAAGGCATCCAGGTCGCCCGCCGCACCGTGGCCAAATACCGCGAGGCGCTGAAGATTGCGCCCGCCAACCTGCGCAAGGCTCTTTGAGCCACGCTACCTCGACATGACCGCACCTCCTACCCGCCCGCCCGGTGGCCCCCGCCGCATTCCCCGCGAGGCTAACGCGCCCGGCTCCTACCGCCCAGAGCGGGTCGAGCCGCCGCCCGGGGGCTCGCTGTTCCTGCCCTGTGCGGCCGGTGTCGAGCCTTTCTTGGCGGAAGAGTGCGCGCGCCTCTTGCCCCAAGGCATGGTGATCGAAGCCAGCCGGGGCGGGGTCTACATCGACCCACCCGCCAGCGCGGCCGTTGAGACCGCCATGCGCCTGAACCTCGGCAGCCGCCTGGCCCAGCGCGTGCTGTGGCAAGTGGCTTCGGGCCGCTATGAAGACGAGCACCACCTCTACGACATCGCGCGTGGTGTGCGCTGGGAGGCCTGGATCACCCCGCGCCAAACCCTGCGTGTGGACACCTCGGCCTATCGCTCGCCGCTGCGCAGCCTGAACTTTGCGTCGCTGCGCATCAAAGACGCGGTCTGCGACCACCTGCGCGAGCTGTGCGGCGAGCGCCCCAGCGTGGACACCTACCGGCCCGATTTATCGCTGGTGCTGCACCTCGGCCCCGAGCACGCCACCTTGAGCGTGGACCTCTCAGGCGAGGCCTTGTTCAAGCGAGGCTGGCGCGAAGTCAAAGGCGAGGCCCCACTCAAAGAAACCCTGGCTGCCGCCATGCTGGCTGCGGCGGGCTGGCACGGCCGCGAACAAGACGGCGGCCTGCTCGACCCCTGCTGCGGTGCCGGCACCATTGCCATCGAAGCCGCCCAAGTGGCCTGCGGCATTGCCCCCGGCCTGAACCGCGCTTTCGCGTTTGAGCGCCTGCTGCCCTTCCGCGAGCACCTGCCCGCCTGGCGACGCCTGCGCGAGCAAGCGCAAGACGCCATCCACGCCCCCGCCGTGCCCATCTGGGCCGGTGATGTCAGCTTCCGCATGACCGACTTTGCCACCCGCAACGCCGAGCGCGCTGGGGTAGCCGGGGCCATCGAGTTCAAAACGGCCGACGCCTTGCAGCGCCCCTGCCCTGCCGAGCGCGGCACCCTGCTGATGAACCCACCCTACGGCGAGCGCATTGCGCCCAAGGGCCAAGGCTCACAAGCCTATGCGCCGCGTGAAGAGGATCGTTATGGCGACCGCTATGCCCGCGAGCGCCAACCCGCACCGCGTCAAGACGGCGGCGAAGCCTTCGAAGGCGCAGCCGACGCCAGCGACTTCTACGCCCGCCTTGCGGCCCACTGGAAAAAGCAATACACCGGCTGGACCGCGTGGGTGCTGACGCCAGAGCCCAAGCTGCCCAGCCTGATGCGCCTCAAAGAAAGCCGCCGCGTGCCCTTGTGGAACGGCGCCATCGAATGCCGCATGTTCCGCTTTGACATGGTGGCGGGGGGCAATCGCAAGGGTGGAGAAGACGGGGCGCAGTGAAGGGCGCTCAGCGTCCGTGTCTTCATGCTGGGGTGGAGCAGCGCAGTAGCGCTGCGTAAACGGCCCCTTTATCCCGACACGCCTTAGCGACACGCATCCAAAGGGTCTTGCAGGGGACTGTCTTCAAAGCCTGTTGCGATTCAATGGTGTTCAGTCCCCTTGTGCCACGAGGACATCCCAGCGTTGGGTGCGGATCAGCATCTCTAGCTGATCAGCAGCAGCTTCCACGGTGGTCTGCTGAGCTTCTGGCAGTTCGTTGGCGGTGAAGCATCTGAAGAATCCGATGCACCGCCGCGTTCTCCGGTAGTTCAACATTTGCTCTAGGCCAAAGCGGGCCATGAGTGCGTCGCCAATGAAGGACACGGCACCAGTCGGCACCCCGATGTTCTTTGCTACTTTTGAGAAGCCCGGAGAGTCGAGCCATCGGTCGAATTGGGCTGGGTATTGGCTCGGTGAGGCCAACATCTGTGTAAGCGCTTGGATATGCTGTTGCCTATACAGCCCATCCGCATTGTTCAGTCCCTCAATCCGCGTCATGATGATCCCGGTCGACGGTGCCCCTGGTTTGCTGAGATTCTTCAGCGCATCAAAGAAGCCGCTTGCGTCACCCGTGCTGCAAAGCCTTTTCATCTGACTTCTCGCTGCCGTCCGGCGCTCCAATATCTTCTTGGCCTGATCAGCTTGTAAACCATAGGAGGTCATCAAGTCCTCCTCAGACACTGGAGCATTCGCCTCGCCGAATGCGAATCCCGAGCAATGCGAGCCTACCCAGAAAGCTAACGCTCGATCATCTGGGTTCTTGGCCTCTAGCGCCTGCCGGAACAACTCTGCCAGGTTCTCATTGAGCAGGTCTTTGCGGCCGCCCTGCGTAGGAGGTGCCGTTGGTGTACTCGGGGTGGGGCCTGTTGTCAGCGCCAGGTCCGTTGCGCTTGCAGTCGGAACAGGGGACGGTCTCACATCAAGAGAAGGTTCAATGGATGGGCTGCTTTGCGGCAGCGTGGTCGATGCCGTCCCGCTGGGTCTCGTTGCAAGATATGCGACGGTAAGGCAGCCAAAAAGCAAGGCCACAAGGGCTAGTCGGACCCATGGTTTCGTTTTTGCACGCTGTTGTGTCTGCATAGACCGCTTCAATCTTTGTGACATCGCTTATGCGTAGTGCGGGGGGCCATTCATCAGGGTGGGGATGACGCGGCTCCATGAGCGTCGCTCAGTGATAGTCCTCTTCACGCTGATGCCGCAGCGCCAAGATGCTCACCGTGTGAGCGTCTTCAATCTCAAATAGAGCGACATAGCCTCCGCGCCGAAACGGGATAATCAGTTCCCTTAAAAACGGGTTATCTCCGACTTTGCGGCAGATAAAGGGGTGATGACTCAAGTGCTGCTCCACCTCTCGGCGCAAGGCGTCGATGGTGGATTGGGCGGCGTCGAAGTCTTCAGCCGTTTGGGCGCGGTCCAGCAAGAAGTCGTAGAGCCTGAACAGGTCGTCGCGCGCTGCGGCGCTGTAGCGCACCGCAATGGGGCCCTTCATCCCAGCACCTTTTTGCGCCGTGCGTCCAAGCGCTCTTGCAGCGCTTGGTGCACCTCGGCCGCTTCAAAGTAAAGGCCGCTGCCGCGAGCCTCTTCACGCGCTTGCAGCCCCCTTGCAATGAAGGCGGCCTGAGCCTGCCGACGGTAGATGGTCTCTCGCACGGCGGTTTCGATCAGGCTGCTGAGCGACTCACCTTCTTGCAGCACGCCTTCGGCCGCTTCACGCAAGGCGGCATCGACGCGCAAGGAGGGCAGGGTGGCGGATTTCATGGCGTTGCGTTGCAATTGCGATGCATCACTGTAGCGGCTCGCGACCGTTGAGGCAAGGTGCCCATGGGCCAAATCCAGCTATCCTGAGGCGCCCATCAAGTTTCAATCCTGTGCCTCTCAACACCCACCTCAGCCCCGCCTTCGCCCGCCTGCTCTGGAGCGACGCGCTGATGGTGCTGGCCCTGATGGTGGGGCCGGTGGTCATTCCGTGGTGGATCGTGCATGAAGGCGGCGCGGCAGACCTCGCCACTTATGGCGTGGTGGTCTCGGCGGTGTCCTTGCTGGCCATTCCTTTGCTCTCGCCCTTGGGTGACCGTTATGAAAAGCGGCGGCTCATTGCCTGGGGCTTGGCAGCCTTTGCCCTGGCGGCCGCAGGCACGGCCAGCTTGGCCAGCCTGGGCCACTACCAGTTGTGGGCGCTGCTGGGCTTTGAGGTGGTGCCCGTGATGGCCATGGCGGTGATTGCGCCGGCCTCGGCCAGCTTTGTGGCCGAGTTGGTGCCGCCCACGCGCATGGCCGAAGCGCTGTCGCGCCAGCAAACCGCTCAGGCCTTGGGTCGCATGGTCGGCCCGGCTTTAGGCGGCATGGTCTTGGCCGCCACCAGCACGGCCCTGACCTTGTGGATGTATTGCGGCTTGCTGGTGAGCGCAGCGGCTTTGGCTCGGCAGTTGCCTGCCAGCGGCGTGCAGCACCAACAGCCCGCCACGCGCGCGCAATGGTGGGCCGACATGCGCGCCGGTGTGCGGGCCAACTGGGCGGTGCCGGTGGAGCGTGGCTGGACCTTGGTCAACGCCGTCTCATGGGTCTTCCTCTTTCCGACCTTTACGCTCTTGGTGCCGCTCAAAGTGCAGTCGCTGGGCCTGTCGGCCCTGTGGTTGGGCTTGTGCGAGGCCTCATTGTCTTTGGGCATGTTGCTGGGCTCGCTGTGGCTGGCCAAGCACTGGGTGGCTTGGCAAGGCCGCTATGCCACCCGCATCACCGCGGCCCTGGTGCAAGGCCTCGCTTTGGCCCTGGCAGGCTGGGCCAGCGAGCCGCTGCTCCTGCTGCCAGCCTTTGCGGTGGCTGGCCTGTGCAATGCCGCCATGGTGCTGGTGGGCATGACCCACCGCATGCTGGCACGGCCCGTGGCCTTCCGCGCCCGCATGACCGCCGGCGCCATGATGACCACCAAGTTGGCTGCCACCTTGGGCCCGGCCTTGGCCGGCATCGCCCTGCTGCAATGGAGCGTGGCCACGGTCTACATCAGCTTCGGCCTGATGGGTGCGCTGGCCTCGCTGGCGCTGATGGCCGTGCCGGGCTACAAAGCCTTTATGGCGCTGGAGCACCACGAGATTGAAGGCTGGTATCAGCGGGCATATCCAAAGGCGTTTGAGACGGCTTCATCATGACCACCTTCCACACCCCAGGCTTCTTGGCCCGCCCACTGCGGCGTGACGAGATCCCCACGCTGCAAGCGCTGTTCGACGCCAGCCCTGAGTACTTTCAGACCGTCAATGGTCGAAACGCCAACCCCGATGAAGCCGCTGAAGAGTTTGACGAGTTGCCGCCCCCCGACATGCCGTTCGGGGGCCGTTGGTGCCTAGGCCTCTATACCGACAAAGATGAGCTGATCGGCGTAGCCATTGGCCTGTCGGACTTTTTGGCGCCCCAAGTGTGGCACCTGAGCTTGTTTTGGTTGGCAACGCCATGCCACGGCCGCGGCGTCGCCGCTGCGCTCTACAGCGCCTTGGAAGCCTGGGCTCAAAGCAGTGGTGCCTGCTGGATGCGCTTGGGCGCCGTGGTGGGCAACGCCCGCGCCGAAGCCTTTTGGCTGCGCATGGGCTATGTGGAGGTCAGGCGCCGCGAGGCAGTGGACACCGGCGGGCGGCTGAATGATCTGCGAGTGATGGTGAAGCCGCTGGCGGAGGGGGCGACGCTGGTGGACTATCTTGAACGGGTGGCGCGCGACCGTCCAGAGGGTTGGGGAACGCCGTCCATCTGCCCTTGAAACTCTGACCTCCACGCACTCGGCGTCACCCCAAACCGCTGCCTGAAATGCTGCCGCAAGGACAGCGCGGTGCCAAAGCCGGCCAAGGTGGCGATGTGTTCGATGGGTTGCTGGGTTTGTTCCAGCAGGCGCTGGGCCAGGCTCAAGCGTTCGGCCAGCAGCCAGTCGAGCACGCTGGTGCCGGTCAGGGCTTTGAAGTGGCGGGTCAGGCTGCGGCGGCTCATGGCGGCGTGTTGAGCCAGACTGTCGAGGCTGTGGGGCGCGTCCAAGTGCGCACGCACATGGTCGATCAGCGCGGTGAGGCGGTGGCCGCTGGCGGTTTGCGGCAGCGGCTGTTCAATGAACTGGGCCTGGCCGCCTTGGCGGTGCGGCGGCACCACCAGGCGGCGGGCCACGCGGTTGGCCACCTCAGCGCCTAAGCGCTCGCGCAGCAGGTGCAAGCAGCAGTCGATGCCGGCGGCGGTGCCGGCCGAGGTGAGCAAGCGGCCTTGCTGCACGTAGAGCACGTCGGGGTCGAGGTCGACGGCGGGGAAGCGCTTGGCAAAGTCAGCGGCGGCGCTCCAGTGGGTGGTGGCGCGCAGGCCATCCAGCAGGCCGGCCGCGGCCAGCACATAGGCGCCCAGGCACAGGCCCACGATGTGGGCGCCGCGGGCATGAGCGGCGCGCAGCGCCCGCAGCAAGGCGGCGGGTGGCGGCTCATTCACATCGCGCCAACTCGGCACGATGATGGCGTCGGCCTGCTGCAGGGCGCGCAAGCTGGCCAAGCCCGAAATCTCGAAGCCGGCGGTGCTGCGCAAGGGCTGGGGGTCGGCGCTGCAGACCTGCACTTGGAAGTGACCGGGCTCGGGCAAGGCCTCACCAAACACCACGCAGGGCACGGAGAGGTGAAAGGGGCTGATGCGGTCGAAAGCGACTACGGCGATGCGGCAGGGGCGGGCGCTGTTGGGGGCCATGGCAACGATGAGAGTTTGGCCCGATGTTATCGAGGTTGGTTGTTCAGGCCACTGGTTGATCCAGCACCTGAAGCCAAGAATTCGTCCATCGCAACCCCTTTTGAATTGGAGCTTTGGATGAGCCACCCCGCTTTGATCGTGATCGACCTGCAGAACGACTATTTCCCCGGCGGCGCTTTTGCGCTGGCCAACACCGAGGCCACCCTGGACCAGGTTGAAGCGGCGATTGCCGCTGCCCGTGCCAAGGGCGTGCCCGTGGTGCATGTGCAGCATGTGGCCGACCCGGCAGCGGGTTTGTCGCCCTTCTTCAATGCCGACACACCGGGGGTACAGATTCACCCTCGCGTGCTGGCCGCAGCCCCCGAGGCGCCGGTGGTGGTGAAGCACTTTGCCGACAGCTTTGAGCGCACCACGCTCAAGGCCACGCTGGACAAGCTGGGCGTGGACGAGTTGATCGTCTGCGGCATGATGACCCAGAACTGCGTCACCCACACGGCCATCAGCAAGCAGGCGGAAGGCTATGCCCAGGTCACGGTCTTGGGTGACGCCAGCACCACCGTCAGCGAGATGCTGCATGCCATTGCGCTGCATGCTCTGTCGACCCGGGTGCGGGTGGCCACGGTGGCTGAAGCGCTGGGCTGAGGCCTTTCAGCAGGGCTTCATCGGCAGCGGGTCTAATAGCGTTTGCCGCCATGAGACCCTGCCATGAACATCACCCCGCCTTTTGACGAACCCGAAGACGACGAGCACAGCCCGGCCGAGCGCGCAGCAGCGGCCTCGCGCAGCACCTGGATCAGCGTCTGGGTGAACCTGGTGCTGACGGCCGTGCAGATCACCGCCGGCGTGATGACCAAGTCGCAAGCCTTGGTGGCTGACGGTATCCACTCGCTGTCCGACTTGGTGGCGGACTTTGTGGTGCTGTTCGCCAGCCACCATGCCAAGAAGGACGCCGACGAGGACCATCCTTATGGCCACCACCGCTACGAGACAGCGGCCTCGCTGGTGCTGGGCGGCCTGCTGCTGGCGGTGGGTGTGGGCATGGTCTGGTCGGCCGCGCAGAAGCTGCAGCACCCCGAGGCGGCCCAGACCGTGCATATCGCGGCACTGTGGGTGGCCGGGGGCACGCTGGTGGCCAAGGAATTGCTGTTCCGCTACATGCTGGCTGTGGCCAAGCGGGTGCGCTCCAGCATGTTGGTGGCCAATGCTTGGCATGCTCGCTCAGACGCGGCCTCGTCCTTGGTGGTAGGTTTGGGTTTGATCGGCAACCTGGCGGGCTACCCCATCCTCGACCCGGTGGCGGCCTTGATCGTCGGCTTCATGGTCGGCAAGATGGGCTGGGAGTTCGGCTGGGACGCGCTGCACGACCTGATGGACCGTGCGGCCGATGACGAAGAGGTCGCCGCGATCCGTGCCACTTTGCTGGAGACCCCCGGCGTGCGCGGCGTGCATGACCTGCACACCCGCAAGATGGGCGACATGATCGTGGTCGATGCCCACCTGGAGGTGGATGCCGAGCTGACCATTGAGGCTGGCCATGACATTGCTGTGGAGGCCCGCCACCGTGTGATGCAGCGCCACCGCGTGCTCAATTTGATGACCCACTTGGACCCCTGGCAGAAACATGATGGGGATCATGTGACACCCCCGTTACCGGTTTAAGGTGAATCTCCCCTGGGGGTATGCGCCAATAGGGCTTTAGGAGGGAAGTTCATGAAGTCCATCGTATTGACGGCTGCCTTGCTGGCTGCACCCTTGGCCGCCTCGGCGGTGCAAGAGACCTTTACCGACGCCGGCCCGCTCAATTGCACGGCCCTCAAGACCTGCACCCAGACCACCTCAGATGGTCTGTTCGCGCTGCGCTTCAAGCCGGCTTTTCCGTGGTCGGCGCCCTCGCCCAACGGCTTTGAAGTGCGCCAGCCCAGCGTCGAGCTGCGCAATGCCAACGGCGGCCTGCTGGATCTGGGCAGCATGAGCGTCAGCCTGAGTGGCTCCAACAGCTACAACGGCAGCAACTTCATCGGCGCGGTGCGCCTGGATGTGCAAGATGCCAGCGGCGCCTGGAGCACCGCGTCGCAGTGGTCCTCCTGGATCAATTCGCCCATGGGCATCTATGTGATCTTCAATGGCAACAACGCCCAATCTCCCCTGGTGCGTAACGTCAAAGCCATTCGGCTCACCGGGGTCAACGGCACCACCGGGTTTCGCATCGGCATGATGAACCTCACGGCGCACTGAGCGCCTGCGGCCCGCCCAGCTTTGGGGCAACAATAGCGGTCTCTGCCGCCCTGCTTGCCCCATGCGTTGTCTGACCCTCTTCATCCTTTGTTGCTGCTGCTGGGGCGCGCCACGCAGCCTGCTGGCCCAAACCGCCACAGCGCCTGCAGTGCAGCGCTTTGGCCTGGTCTTGCTGCAGCCCGATGCGCAGATGCAAGAGCGCGTGCAGAACATGGATGCGATGGCCAGCTACCTCAAAGCGGTGGAGGCGGCGGTGGCCCGCGTCACCGCGCAGGCCGGGTGGGCCCCGAATGCCGGCTTCGTGGTGCTGGTGGTGCGGCCCGGGCCTGAGGCTCGGGTGTGGTGGGATGGGCAGCAGCCCTTGCCCGCAGCGCAGCAGCAAGCCTTGGTGGCGGCCGTGGCCGCGCTGCAGCCCTTTGTGGTGCGCCGAGGGCCGGTGGTGGTGGCGCTCAAGCTGGGTTGGGGCGGTGCGCCTGAGCCCCAGCGCCGCGCCCCAGCGCCGCCTGAGTGGAAGGCTGTGGCCCAGGCGGCGGGCCGCGCCCTGCCTTTAGAGGACTTGGTCGCCGCCGCTTGGCCCTCTGCGCCCTTTCAATCCGCCTCAGCCGCCTCAGCCGCCGCAGCCGGATCAGCACCATGAGCCCGTCCTTCGTGATCCACCTGGCCGACAGCGAAGTGGCGCGCATCGAGCCTCAGGGCGCCGCCTTGCAGCTGGTGTTTTCGGCCGCCACCGCGCAGGCGCAGGAGCCCGGCCAGGCGCCGCTGGCCGGCAGCTTGCTGGGCTTGACCTTGGTGGTCGACCAAGCCCATGCCCAAGGCATGGCCGTGCTGGGCGACGGCTTGGGCCGCTTGCGCAGTGCCGTGCTGCACGCCGGCGGCCAGCGCCTCACCGGCTGGGCGCTGCCCTGGGCGGGCGTGGCGGAAGGCACCCTGGCGCTGGAGTTTGCGAACGGCAGCCAGGTCAGCATCACGGGCCGAGACTGGCGCCTGCTCACGCCGCAGCCCCTGCGCTTCATGCCCTCATACGCATGTTGATGAAGTGGCTCGCCTTCGGGCTCTTGATCTACCTGCTGCTGGCCGCAGCGGTGTGGGCGTTTCAGCGCGCCTTGCTCTACCACCCGCAGCCTCAAGGCGTGGTGGTCCCTACCGTGCGGGTTCAGGGCGCCACGGCCACGGTGCATGCGGCGGTGCGCCAGCCAGAACAGCACCAGGCGGTGGTGTATTTCGGCGGGAATGCGGAAGATGTCGCCCAGACCTTGCCGAGCTTGGCCCTTGCCTTCCCCGACCGCGCGATCTATGCCTTGCATTACCGGGGATTTGGCCCTAGCCAAGGGCAGCCGACGGAGTCCGACCTGGTGGCCGATGCGCTGGCACTGGCACAGCAGGTCTTGGGCTCCCACCGCTCACTTACCCTGGTGGGCCGCAGCCTGGGCTCGGGCGTGGCCGTGCAAGTGGCGGCGGCCTTGGCTGCTGAGCCCAGGCTGGAGAGATTGGTCTTGGTGACGCCCTACGACAGCATGGCGATGGTGGCGCAAGGCCACTACCCATGGCTGCCGGCGCGCTGGCTCATCAAAGACAAGTTTGATTCCGCCGCTCATGCGCCGCAGGTGCGGGTGCCGACCCTGTTGCTGGTGGCCGAGCAGGACGTGGTGGTGCCCAAAGCGCGGGCGCAGGGGCTGATGCAGGCCTTCAAGCCCGGGCTCGCCCGCTGGGAGGAATTGCCCGGCACCGACCACAACACCATCGGCGCGCACCCGCGCTATGCCTCTTTGCTGGGAGCCTCCCATGGACTTTGACAAAGTGCATGCCAAGTGCTTTGCGGCACTGCCCAAGATCGCCAAGGGCGACCTCCCGCCCAAGTTGGCCAAGCATGCCCAGGCCCATCTGGCCGAGTGCGATGAGTGCCGCGAAGAGCTGGCCCGACTGAGGGCCGGTGGAGAGGCCCTCGCCCGCGAGCGCAAGCCACCGCCCAGCACCTTGACGGCCTTGCCCTCGGGCCACATCCCTGTCACCGCCGGGGTGCCCAGCCCACCCACGCCCTTGGTGAACAGCGTCGAGCCTTCGGGCTGGCTGCGCTGGGGCCCGGTGCTGGCGGGCGTGCTGGTGTTAGAGACCGCGCTGCTGGGCTGGATCCTGTTCCAATCGGGGCAGCCTGCCTCAGCCTTGATCCGCTGTTTGGGCGGCGGCTGAGCGCAGGATTGCGTCAGCAAATCACACCCACTGAGGGCCTGCTCAGCGCACAATCTTGGGCTGTCTGCGCCCTACTGGGGTGGCGCAAAGAAAGGGTGAAGAACATGTCCATGACCAAGGCGATGCTGCTGTGCGGTTTGGCTCTGGCCCTGTGCGGCGTGCAGGCTGGAGAGCTCTATAAATGGACGGATGCCCAAGGCAAAGTGCATTTCAGTGACAAGCCGCCCAAGCCCAGCGTGGCCACGGCCAAGACGGTAGAGGTCAAAGTCCAGCCGGTGACGGAGGCTCAGCGTCAGGAGGCCCAGGCGCGGCTGGCCCGGCTCAAGGCCATTGCTGATCAGCCCCCCCTGCTGGGCGGCACCGGGCCAGACGCGATGATCCCGCCCGACGCGCGCCAGCCTCAAGGCCCCACGGGTGGCACGGCCTGTGAGCGTGCTTGGCGCGAGTACAACGAGAGCGTGGCCTGTTTTTCTGCCAACCGTGGCGCGGGCAACCGGATCAGCGCCGAGGGCTTTGAGAAGTGCAAAGCCGTGGCCGAGCCCGCGCCCTGCAAGTGAGCCAGCCCGACACTCGCGCCACAGGCTGACTGCTGGCGCCGGGCACAGACGCTTGGTCGCAAGGCGCTGGCTTGTGCCTGCCGAGGCCGGCACAGTGCGCTGCATCGCGACGGAGGTCGCTTGAGTTGAAGGACAGCGCCATGTGGTCACACATCCCCGTTTGGGTCTTTGCCATCTTGTTGGGCCTGATCGCCATCGGCCTGCGCCAGACGCGCACGCGCGTGGTCAAGCCCACCGTCCTGGTCAGCGTGGCCGCAGGCCTGTTGGTCTATTCCGCCTGGGGCGTGACCAGCGCCTTTGGTATGCAGTGGGCCCCTCTCCTGGCCTGGGCCGTGGGGCTGAGTGCCGCGCTGGTGGGGCTGATGCGCTGGGTCGCGCCTCAGGGCTTGGTGCGCCAAGGCCGCGCGGTGCAAGTGCCCGGTAGCTGGTTGCCCATGGCGCTGCTGCTGAGCATCTTCTTGGCCAAGTTTGCGCTGGGCATGGCCCATGGCCTGGGCGCCAGCTTTGCGCACGCCACGTGGTTTGTGCTGCTGGCCAGCGCCGTCTTCGGCCTGCTCAGCGGCAGCTTCGCCGCCCGGGCTTGGGCGGTGCGGCGCTTTGCGCGGGGCTGAGGCTCAGGCCGTCACCATCAGGCTCAAGCCCAGCTCGCGCATCATCAACTCGCGCATCACAAACTTCTGCGGCTTGCCCGTCACGGTAATGGGCAGCTCATCGACAAAGCGGATGTAGCGCGGTACTTTGTAATGGGCGATGTTCTCGCGGCAAAAGGCGCGGATCTCGTCCTCGGTGCAGGCCACGCCAGGTTTGGTGATGATCCAGGTGCACAGCTCTTCGCCGTAGCGCTCGTCGGGCACGCCAAAGACCTGCACCGCAGCCACTTTGGGGTGGCGGAACAAGAACTCTTCGACCTCGCGTGGATAGATGTTCTCACCGCCCCGGATCACCATGTCCTTGACCCGACCAACGATATTGCAATAGCCTTGCTCGTCCAGCGTGGCGAGGTCACCGGTGTGCATCCAGCCATCGCGCACCGTATCGGCCGTGCGTTCCGGGTCGTCCCAATAGCCCTGCATCACGGAGTAGCCCTTGGTGCACAGCTCGCCCTTTTGGCCCACGGGCACGATGCGGCCCTGGTCGTCAACAATCTTCACTTCCAGGTGGGGCAGCACCCGGCCCACGGTGGTCACGCGCTTGTCCAGCGGGTCGTCGGTGGCGCTCTGGAAGGACACCGGGCTGGTCTCGGTCATGCCATAGGCAATCGTCACCTCGGTCATGTGCATCTCAGCCTGCACGCGGCGCATCACCTCGATGGGGCAGGGCGCGCCCGCCATGATGCCGGTGCGCAGGCTGCGCAGATCAAACTGGCTGAAGTCGGGGTGGTCCAACTCGGCGATGAACATGGTGGGCACGCCATGCAAGGCGGTGCAGCGCTCGGCTTGCACGGCCGCCAGGGTGTCGCGCGGCTCAAAGCCCTCGCCAGGGAAGACCATGGCGGCGCCGCGCACGGTGCAGGCCAGCACCGCCAGCACCATGCCAAAGCAGTGGTACAGCGGCACGGGAATGCACAGGCGGTCCAGCTCGCTGAAGCGCATGCAGTCGGCCACGGCCATGGCGTTGTTGACGATGTTGTGGTGGGTCAGCGTGGCGCCTTTGGGGGCGCCTGTGGTGCCGCTGGTGAACTGGATGTTGATGGCCTGGTGGCAGTTCAAAGCCTCCAGCGGTGGCAAGGCTTGGCCGGCCGCCAGGGCGCGCTGGCCCTGGGCCATCACTTGCTCCCAATTGAGCATGCCGGCCGTGGCTTCATGGCCCATGCGGATGACCTGCCGCAACTGGGGCAGGCGCTGCGGTGCTTCCGGGTGCCCCACGCCCAGGTTTTGCAGCATGCCTAAGTAATTGCTGCTCTTGAAGGCCGCGGCGCTGACCAGCACGCTGACCCCGGCCTTGTTCAGCGCGTACTCCAGCTCGGCCAGGCGGTAAGCCGGGTTGATGTTGACCAAGATCGCGCCCAAGCGCGCGGTGGCGAACTGGGTCAGCAGCCACTCTGGTCGGTTGGGCGCCCAGATCCCGACCCGGTCGCCCTGCCGCACGCCCAGCGCTTGCAGGCCTGCAGCGCAGGCCTCGACCTCCTGCAGCAGCTCGACCCAGGTGCAGCGCCAACCGACTTGGCTGAAGATGGCGGCATCTCGGTGGGGATAGCGCTGGGCACTGCGGGCCAACACGTCAAAAATGGTGGCGGTGCTCAGCGGCTGCAGAGCCACACCCCGAACCCAGGATTGGCCAGCAGAGGGAAGACGGGGGTCAAGGTCGTTCATGACGAGGCTGGGGTCAACAAAAGTGGGTGGCCCGGCGCACAAAGGCGTGGGTGCTTCAAAACAAGATGGGGCCAGCGTGCGGGTGGACGGCCTTCACGGTGTCGGAGGGCAGCTCTTCAAACATCAGCTTGTAATGCCGGGTGAAATGGCTGGCGCTGGAGAAGCCCAAGTCGGAGGCAATGGCGGTGATGGGCTTGTCTTGGTGCAGCTTGAGCGCCCGGCGCGCCTCATTCAGGCGCAAAGCCCGCAGATAGGCTTGGGGCGTGGTTTGCAAGAACTCTTCAAAGCAGTACTGCAGGCTGCGTCGGCTGGCAAAGGCGGCGGCACAGATTTCGGGCACGCCGATCTCTTCTTGCAAGTGCTGGCGCATGAAGTCAATGGCGCGCTTGACCACTTTGAGGCGCGTGTCGGCGCGGCGAGGAATGGTCTGCGCCTGGTGAAACTCCTCGCTGTGCATGGCCAGGATCACGGTCTGGGTCAGGGTGGCGGTCAGCAACTCTTCAGTTTGCCCCCGGTGCTCCAGGCGGCTCAAGGCGCCCTCTTCCTCGGTCTGGCTCGTGACCGCCAGCAGCATCTGCCGAATGGCACTGGCCGTTTCCGGGGAGAGGCCCAGATTGCGTTCGCGCTGGGCCCGCTCCAGCCATTCCACTTTGGAGGGGGCCAGCCCCGCCAGCGTGTCCCGGTGCACGGACAGGCCGATCAGGTCCAGCTCACCCGCCGAGACCAGGTCGTACTCTTCATCCGGCCCAAAGACCATCAGCGACTCACGCTCCAGCGGCCGCCCGCCAAAGCTCGAGCCCGGCATCACGGCCAGTGGAATGGCCAGCACCAAGTGGTCTGGCGGAGGGGTGATTTGCTCTCGCAGGTGGCGGTTGGTGTGCTCACGCAGCAGCGTGCCCTCATCCATCACCAGTTGCCACGCGCGGCCCTCAAAGCGCCCAGCACTGAGTTGCTCATAGCGCTGCTGCCAGCCATCCAGGGCCTGGGCTTGGTCGTCCACATCGCGGGACTGGTGTTCAACGATCTTGGCCATGCTCTGTATCCATCATCGGGGCATCGTTCAGTGTGGAATGCGCCGTGCGTCTCCACCATGCAGATTTGCCCGGGCTCAAGGCGCCGTGGCCAAGGCCACACCGCGTCGGCGAGCCTCGCTCACCAAGCGCTGGCGCTCGGCCGCCACGTCCAGCAGTGGGCTGGCGCGGGCTTGTTGGATCTCGTCCGCCGTGTAGGCGCGGTGGCCGGGCGGCTGGGAGGGTGCGGCCAAGGTCGCCAGCACCCAGTTGGTGACGGCAGCGACCTGGGCATCGTCCAGGCCGGAGCCCATCACGCCCGGCACCTTGACGATGAACTCGCGCCCGCCGGGCAGTTGCAAGAAGTCCCCCACGCGCCGCATGTCGGGCACTCGGCCCAGCGCGGAGCCACTGGCATCCATGCCGTGGCAGCCGGCACAGTGCAGCACATAGATGCTTCGGGCGCCGCCTTGCAGCGGTGCGACGGCGGGTGCATCGGGGCGCAGCACGATCTGGCGGCCCGTCACCGTTGGGGTGTCGCCATGCACGCCGCCACCACCGGCCCCTGCCCATCCGCTCATCAGGGCGCAGGCCAACAGAGTCAAAGCGCGGCGCATGGGTGTCACCCTTACTTCAGCAATTGAGTGCGGCGCTCGCGCGACTGCGGCGGGCTGCCACCGGCGTCACGCGCGGCCTTGAGCTCTGCGGCCGTGTAGGCCTCGCCAGGGCGGCCTTGCAAGCTCATCACATGGGTGGCCACAGCAGCCAGTTGCGCGTCGTCCAACTGGCCCGCAAAGGCCGGCATGCTGCCGATGAAGCGCTGGCCGTTGACCATGATGGGGCCGGAGAGACCGTGCTGAAGCACCCCCGCCATATAGCTTCGATCGGCCCCCAGCCGCGCCCAATGCTCGCCTTTGAGCGACGGCGCCAGACCCACCGTGCCGCTGCCGTCCGCCTGATGGCAGGTGGCGCAGTGCTGCGCATAGAGCGCGCTGCCTTCGGGGGCGGCCTGGGCCAGACCGCTGGTCAACAGCAGCAGCGCAACCACCAGCTTCATGCGGCCCCCACGATGATGGAGGTGGTGCAATGAAACATGGAGCTGGTGTTGGCCATGCACCAGTTGATGTCGTTGTGCACGCCCAGGCGGTAGCCCGGTCGCTCACGTTCGTTGTTATTGCACAGGCACTCGCCGCACGAGCCCTTGCCGCAGCAGTCGTTGTAAGAGACCAGGTAGTGGCGGCCGTCCTGAGGGTTCAGGCAGGTGCCCACCCAGCTGACTTTGGAGGCCTCAGTGCCCGGCGGGCATTGGGTCAGCGAGCCACCGCAGCAGGTGCACAGAAAGCCATCAAAGGCACAGTAGCGCCAGTACTCGCACTGGGTCGGGTCTTGGCTTTTGTCCGGGGCTTTGGCCTTGGCGCCGCCGCTGGAGCCCGCCGCCATGGCACTGCCAAACTGGCCGCTGCGGTCAAAGGGCAGCATGGGCAGAACGGCCCCACCCACCAGGGCTGTGCCCAGACGGGTGACAAAGCTGCGACGGCCATGCACATGCGCTGTTTGGCGCACCCGGCGCTCGGTGACGCGGTCGATCAAAGAGAGTAACCAGTTCATGAGCGGCTCCTCAGTGGGCGTGCTGGGCAGGGTCGCCCAGGTACTGCTGGATGGTGGGGGTGCCCATGTCCTGGGCATTGAGCAGGCTGTCAAGCTGCTCGCGGGAGTTCACCAAGCCCTTGGCCGTGACGGTGCCTTGGCGGTCCATCAGCACCGCATAAGGAAGGCGCGAGACCCGGTAGCTCATGCCCAGCTCGGTGGACAGCACATAGGGCAGATGCGTCAGCCCCTGCTCGCGGATGAACTGCAGGTGGTCGGCATCGCCGTCGCTGGCCAACACCACCCGCAGGCCTTTGTCTTCATCACGGGCCAAGGCTTTGAGGATGGGGATCAGCTTTTTGCACACCGGGCAGGTCGGCGCCAAGAAGAACAGCAGCGTGGGCTGGGCCTGTGGGCCGCCGATGGGCACATGCTCCGACTGCAAGCCCGTCAAGGCCAGCACGGGTGAGGGCGCACCCACGGCCGGCCCGGCATCGGTGACCAAGGCGCCCATGGGCGCCACGCGTTCAAACAGCACGCCGACCTGGCGCGACAGCGCCCACAGCATCAGCCCCAGGGCCAGCACGGCGGCCCACAGCAGGATCACGGAGATTGTCAAAGCGTCCATCAGTGTTTCTCCACAAAGCGGGTCGGGCGCTGCTGGCGCAGCACTTGGTGAAAAGCGGCCCACAGCAGGCTGCCCAGCAGCACGGCTGCCGCGGTGACTGCGTGGTCGGCCAAGGTCATGGTGCGATCAGCCGGCGTGAGGCTGGCAGCCACCGCCAGCGCCATCAAGCCGAGGTTGCGGCCCACCAGGGCCCAGCTCAGGGGCAAGGGCTCGCCGCCGCAGCCGCAATCGAGCCGACGCCCCGCGCGCAAATGCGTGGCCATCGCCGCGGCATAGGTGGCCAGCAGCCCTGCGGCGCCTAATGATCCAAGTGAGCGCCACGGCGAGAGCAATAAGGCCGCCACCGCCAATTCGGCCAAGGGCAGGCCATGCTGCAGCAGGCCCAGGGCGCGATCTGGCACTCGATAGGCGCCCAGGTGCTGTAGGAACATGGGACTGTCCAGCAGCTTGCTGAGCCCCGCATGGGCGAACAAGGCAGCCAGCCACGCGGCGGGGATCCACACCAGCAGGGGGTCGACCGCGTCCAGAGTGGGGGTGGCCATCAGTCGTTACTCTCAAGGTGCAGGGCGGCTTCACCGGCCTTGGCCACGCTGGTCAAGGGCTTGAGGCTGCCGCCCGCGCCCACGCGCCAGACGTTCAGCGCGCCGGTCATGCCGTCCAGCGCCTGCAGGCGCTCGCCATTGCGTGAAAAGGTCAGCGAGGCCGTGCCTTTGCCAGGGTGCGTGGCCAAACGCTTGCCGCTGGCCAGGTCGACCACCCACAGCTGCTCTGCCGGCCGCTTGTGCGAGCCCTCGGCGCCCTTGCTGTGCATGGCCGCCACCAAGCGGCTGCCGCTGGGGTCGACGGCAAAGTTTTGGTAGCCGCCAGGACGCCAGCCGTTCTTTTTGTCCTTGGCACTGACCAAGGAGATCTGGCCCGTCCGCTGAGCCACGGGGCCGCCCAGGTTCAGCTCTGTGACTTGGCCCTGGAAGGACACGAACCAGTAGCGGTCACCCACCCGCTCGGCATGGTGGAACCAGGCGTCTTGGTCGGCGTCAAACAGCTTGTCGCTGAGTTGACGATCGGCCACTTGTCCTTGCTCATTGAGCGTGATCGTGGCGACCTTGCCATCCCCGCACAGCATGGAGAAGCGCGCGCCTTGTGCGGCCGGCATGCTGCCCCAGCAACCAGGGGTTTGCACCTCGCTGGCGACTTGGCGGGTTTGTAGATTGACCACTGTCACCGAGGTGGCCGGTGTGGCGTTCATCACCAGCACAAATTGGCCGTTACCCGTGACGCTGACCAGGCCTCGGTAGTTCAGGGCTTGGGCCCGCTTGGTGGGCAGCAGGACTTCGTACTTGAAGCCCAAGGTCTGGGTGTCGTGCACCTCCAGCACATCGCTGCGCTCACCCCGTGAGCCGCGCGCCAGATAGCTGGTGGCCACATACAGCTCATTGGCCGCAGGGCTGACGGCAAAGTTGCCCGCGTAGCCGGTGGAGATCAGGCCCAGAAAGCGGCCCTTCTCGGCGTCAAAGACGCGGATGCGGCCGTCGGAGATATGGCTGATGGCCACGTCGGCCACATAGACGCGGGCCGCAGAGGTGCCAGCCAGGGTGCCGACGCCCAAGGTCTCGGCCGGCAGCTCAGGGGGCGGGGTTTTGGCTGGCGCCGCCAGGGTTAGGCCGCAGGCCAGACAAAGGCCCAGCAGCAGGGGTGGACGCACCGTCGCAGAATGCATAGAGCTCTCCTCGCGATGCCAAGATGAGCCAAACGCAGAGCGTGCGCGGCCTCATCAGCATCATGGGAGTCGATTCTGGGAAAGTGCGCCGACGCCGACTATCACGATTCGGCAAACCGGCCCTGGGGTCTCCCCGTACTCGGAGCGTGGGCGGCAGAAGGAACATCTGCTGCAACGACCGAGAAACCCCCGGTGAGCGTCACTTCAGCAAGGAGCCCAGCAGGCTGCCCAAGTCAGGCTGAGCGCCTGCCGGAGGCAGCTGACCATTGGGGGTCATTTGGTCGATGACTTGCGGCAGCAGTTGCGAGAGCTGGCCCATCAGGTCGCCTTGGCTGAGCCCAGTTTGCTCGGCCACACCGGCCAGGGCGCTGTGGCCGCCCAGCACCGATTGCAACTGTTCAGCGGAGATCGGCAGATTCTGACCTGTAGACACCCAGGACGAGACCACGTCGCCCAAGCCGCCTTGCTGGAACTGTTGCACCAGGCCGGCCAAGCCGCCGCCTTGCCCGCCTTGGCTCAGCAAGGTGGTGACGACATTGATCAATGCAGCTTGACCGCCACCTTGACCACCTTGGCCCAACATCCCGACAACAGAATCCAGCAATCCCATGGCAGCTCTCCCTCAAAAGTAACGTGTGACAGCGAAGGCTCGCAGCATGCCTGAGCAGGGCTTGGCGCGGGGGATGATGAGGGTCTGATCGTGCATTGCTGAGAGCGGGCGTCGCAATCACGTCACAGGTGAGGAGCGTGGGCGACAGAAATTCAGGCCCGCGTTGAGACTGCACCCACAAGCCGCCTCAACCCAGAGGGCCGAGGTCACAGATTCACTGTGCAGAGTACGGAGATACCGGCCAGGGTAGCCAGCGGGGCAGTGTCGGCACGCAGCACGCGCGGGCCCAGGCTCAGCGGCACAAAGCCGCGGCTGCGAGCCAGCGCCTCTTCTTTGGGGTCCAGCCCGCCCTCCGGGCCGCTGAGCAAGGTGATGTGCTGAGGCAGGCGCCCAGCCCAGGCGGAGAGGGGGCGTGCGTCGGGCGCAAAGCTCAGCAGCCAGCGCTCGCCGTCAGCGGCCTCGGGGCTGAGGCTGCCCAGCCAGTCGGCAAGGTTTTGCACCGGAGTGATCTGGGGCACGGTGGTCCTGCCGCTTTGCTCGGCGGCGGCCTGGGCCACCCCTTGCCAATGGCTGCGGCGGCGTTCCGCCCGCTCGCCTTGCAGGCGCAAGACCGAGCGGGCGCTGTGCAGCGGCTGCACGGCGACGGCGCCCAATTCGGTGGCCTTTTCGATCAATGCATCCATGCGCTCATTGGCGGGCATGCCCAGGGCCAAGCTCACGGCCACCGGCAGCTCGCGGCTGCAGGCCTGGTGGGCCTCGATGCGGACATCGACGTCTTGCCGGCCCATGCGGGTCACGCTGGCGGTCCATTCACCGCCCTGGCCATTGAAGAGTGTCACTGCATTGCCGGGCTGCAGGCGCAGCACCTGAATATGGCGCGAGGCGTCAGCGGGCAGGGTGAGTTCAGCGCCGTCCTGCAGCGGCGCATCCAGGTACAAACGAGGCGGCATGGGCGAGAGTGTGCCTCAGGCCAGCAGACGGTAGAGCTCTTGCACAGCCCCCATGCCTCGGCTGGCCTTGACCTCCGAGGCAAACTGCAGCGCCAGTTTGCGCAGGCCCTCCACGCCGTCGGCCTTCTCCAGCTCCAGCACAAGGCGGTAGCCCTTCATCACGCCCAGTTGCGCCTTGGCTTGGGCCGTCAAGGCGGTGTAGAGCTGGTCGTAAGTGGCGGCATCGATGCGTTTGCTCAGGGCCTGCCAAGCCATTTGTTCAGGGCTGACAACCGGGGCGGACGGCGTCGCGTCAGGGGCCAGCAGGCCCAATTCCAGCAGATAGGCCAAGTCTTCACTGCTCACCCCCTGCAGCGCTTGCAGCCATTCCTGGGCTGTCTTGCTGGCATTGATGACCAACAGCAAATTGCGCGCGGCCCGAGACAGGCCCAGGGTTCGCCCGCCAATCTCGGCTTGGCCTGCGGCGGTGCGCACATAGCGCGCGGACAATCCAACTTCAATCATCAAGCGCCCTCAATACAGCCAGCGCAGCAGCATCGCCATTGGGGGGCTGAGCCCCCTGGGTGGCGCGGCTCTCACCGCGCCAGTGTGCCCGCGGGGGGCACGTTGCCGGATTACCGAGCGCTGGGCTTGTCGCGCAGCTCCCGGCGCAGCACCTTGCCGACCGGCGTCTTGGGCAAGTCCGCACGGAACTCCACCACCTTGGGCCGCTTGTAGCCGGTCAGGTTGGCTTCGCACCAGGCGCGCACGTCTTGCTCGGTCAGCGCCGGGTCTTTCTTGACGATGACCACCTTCACGGCCTCGCCGGCTTTGTCGTCGGGCACGCCCACGGCGGCGCACTCCAGCACACCGGGCAATTGGGTGAGCACGTCTTCGACTTCATTGGGGTACACATTGAAGCCGGAGACCAGGATCATGTCTTTCTTGCGGTCGACGATCTTGAAGAAGCCGCGCTCGTCCATCACGCCAATGTCGCCGGTGCGGAAGAAGCCGTCGGCCGTCATGACCTTGGCGGTTTCGTCCGGGCGCTGCCAATAGCCGGCCATCACCTGCGGGCCTTTGATGGCGATCTCGCCGGCTTGGCCCATGGGCACTGCGTTGCCGTCATCGTCCAGCAGCTTCATCTCGGTGTTGGAGACGGGGATGCCGATGGTGCCGCTGTAGGCGTCGGTGTCCACCCGGTTGCACGAGGCCACGGGCGAGGTCTCTGAGAGGCCATAGCCTTCGCAGATGGGGCAGCCGGTCTTCTCCAGCCACAGACGCGCGGTGGCTTGCTGCACGGCCATGCCACCGCCCACGGAGATCTTCAGGTGGCTCCAGTCCACTTTGTCAAAGTCGGGGTGGTTGGCCATGGCGTTGAACAAGGTGTTCACCGCCGGCAGGCTGTGGAAGCGCTCGCGGCTCAGCTCTTTGAACAAGGCCGGCAGGTCGCGCGGGTTGGCGATCAGGATGTTGCAGCCGCCCATGCGCAGGCCCAGCATCATGTTCGTGTTAAAGCCGAAGATGTGATAGATCGGCAGGGCGCAGATGGTGGTGATCTGCTCGCCCTTGGGGATTTTTTTCAGCGCTGGCTGATACCAGGCTTCAGACTGCAGGACATTGGCCACCAGGTTGCGGTGCAGCAGCACTGCGCCCTTGCTGACGCCGGTGGTGCCACCGGTGTACTGCAGCACGGCGATGTCGTCGGCGCCGACCACCGGCGCGGTGAAGGGCTTGCGGCGGCCGAGCGAGATGGCGTCGTTGAAGCGCACCGGTGCGGCCAGCGTGTAGGCCGGCACCATCTTTTTGACCTTGCGCACCACGTGGTTGATGATCGCGCCCTTGAGGAAGCCCATCAGGTCGCCCATGGCGGCCAGCACCACATGCTTGGTGGGCACGGCGTCGGCCACTTGCTGCAGCGTGGTGGCAAAGTTCTCCAGGATCACGATGGCCTTGGCACCCGAGTCCTTGAGCTGATGCTCCAGCTCGCGGGGGGTGTAGAGCGGGTTGACGTTCACCACCACCAAGCCGGCCCGCAGGATGCCTGCCACCGCCACTGGGTACTGCGGCACATTGGGCAGCATCACCGCCACCCGATCACCCTTGACCAAGCCCAGGCTTTGCAGATAGGCCGCAAAGGCGCGCGACAGGTCGTCGATCAGCTCAAAGTTGAAGGCCTTGCCCATGAACCGGTAAGCCGGCAGGCCCTGATGCTTGCGGAAGCTCTCTTCCAACAAGGCCACCAAAGAGGGGTAGACATCTGTCTGCACCTCTGCCGGCACGCCATCGGGATATTGCTTCAGCCAAATCTTTTCCATGGATCCTCTCCGAGAACGGAAGCGCGATTCTCCCTGCTGCGGCGGGCCGTCAGCATCAGGGGATTCGATAGCGGGTTTTGGGGGAATGCCCCTAAGGGTCAAGCCGGGGTGCGCAAGGCTTTCAGCACGATATCGCGGGCCATCTCGGCCGCCACATCGGCCAAAAAGCGCTCAAAGTCCACGTGGGCGTGGTCATCCGCCCGGTCGGATACGGTGCGCAGTACGGCGAAGGGACGGTCGAAGTCGGCACAGACCTGGGCCACTGCCGCCCCCTCCATCTCCACCGCCAGTGCGTCGGGCAACACGGCGCGCAAGGCTTGGCTCTCTGCCGTGGTGGAGACAAAGCGGTCGCCACTGATGATCAAGCCCTGATGGCACTGTGGCGCGTGCAAGCCAAAGGCGGCCAAGCCTTGCGCCAGCTCAGGCTCGGGCTGGGCCAGCACAGCGGCTGCGGCCTGCCGCAGGCGTTCGCTCCAGTGCGGGTCCGGGGCGAAGCGGTCTTTGCCCGCGCCTGGCACCACCCAGCGCGGGAACAGCGGGGAGACATCCAGGTCATGCTGCAGCAGGGCGTCGGCCACCACCACATCACCCACCTTCACGCCGGCCCCCAGGCCGCCCGCCACGCCGGTGAACAGCAAGGCGCTGGCCTGAAAGTGCTGGCACAGCACAGCCGCTGTGGCCGCTGCCGCCACCTTGCCAATGCCGGTGAGCGCCAGCACCACGTCTTGCCCGGCGAGCTGGCCTTGGTGAAAGCGGCGCCCGGCCACGGTGGTGATCTGGTCGGTCGGCATCAAGGCCTTGAGGGCGGCCAACTCCGGCGGCATGGCCGAGACAATGGCCAACATCAGCGTCGCTCCGTCACATAAGTGGGCAGCTCCCACGCGCCACCCGCAAACCCGCGGCACAGCCCGGTGCTGCTTTCGCTCAGCAGCTCAAAGCGCTCACCCGTCCAGCCCCATTCGGCGCTGGACCAGCAGTCCCCCACGCCCCGGCCTTTGGCCGCGCTGCTGATCAGGCCATGACCTATCTCCAAGTTCACCAGCTCATTCAGGGTTTCGCCCTTCTGGCTGGTCGGAAAGCTGACCGGCTTGGGCCGATAGGGCGGTGTCGTGGACACCAACCAGGCCATGGACCCGCCTTGGTAGGCGCCGCGCGAGCATTCGCGCACCAAGAGCCAGGTGCGGCTGTCCAGGCGCTCGGCGGCTCGGCTGGGGCTTTCGCTGTCGGGCAGGCTCTCCCAGCAGCCCCGCTCACGCACGGCGGCCCACATCAGTGGGAGCGTGCTCGCGTCCGCGGCTTGGGCGCTCAGTGCGGCCAGCACACGCGGCCGCGGCGCGGGCAAGGCGGGCGGCACTTCGGCTTCGGCGCGGCTGCCCTTACGCACCGTGGCGCCCGGCGTGTCCAGCCGGCCCTGGGCTTCGTCCATTTTCAGCATCACGGCCTTGAGGCCGCTCAGGGGCAGGCGCCAGCGGCTGCCCGCTTTCTCGAAGCCCAGGTGTGGCGCATTGAGCATGGCGGCCACCAGCTTGGCCGAGTCTTCCGCACCCAGCGTGGGCTGGCTGGCCTTGAGGCTCAGCGCACCGGCCTTGAGCTGCACGGGCGGGCGGATTTCCTCGGCGGCGGACTCCCCCACCTCCACCTTCCAACTCAGGCTCAGCGGCGTGCCAGGGCCTGCGGTGCGCTCAATCAGCACCGTGGATCGAAGCGTGGCGGACTCGGTGGTGTAACCGGCGGCGCGGCAGGTGCGGGTGTTGTCACACACCAGTTGCCAGTCGCCGTGGGCCCAAGCGAGCTGGGCCTGGGCGCCGGTGGCGCTGGCCAGCAAGGCCAGGGCCGCCACAGGGCGCATCGTGAACAGTGAAGAGGTCATGCGCCGATGATGCCATCGGCGCGCCCCTCTTCTGCCGCGTTTACTCGACGGCCTTGACCATGTCCTCGACCACCTTCTTGGCGTCGCCAAACACCATCATGGTCTTGTCCATGTAGAACAGCTCGTTGTCCAGGCCGGCGTAGCCCGCTGCCATGGAGCGCTTGTTGACGATGATGGTCTTGGCCTTGTAGGCCTCCAAGATGGGCATGCCGTAGATGGGGCTGCCCTTGGTCAGCGCAGCCGGGTTGACCACGTCATTGGCGCCCAAGATGATGGCCACATCCGCCTGCCCGAACTCGCCGTTGATGTCTTCCATCTCGAAGACTTGGTCATAAGGCACTTCGGCTTCGGCCAGCAGCACATTCATGTGGCCGGGCATGCGGCCCGCCACCGGGTGGATGGCGTACTTGACGGTGATGCCCTTGTGCGTGAGCTTCTCGGCCAGCTCCTTGACCGCATGCTGGGCACGGGCCACGGCCAGGCCGTAGCCGGGGACGATGACCACGGTTTCGGCATTGCCCAGGATGAAGGCGGCATCGTCGGCGCTGCCGCTTTTAACGCTGCGCTGCTGCTGAGCGCCACCCGTGGCCGCCGTGGCATCACCGCCAAAGCCGCCCAAGATGACGTTGAAGAAGCTGCGATTCATGGCCTTGCACATGATGTAGCTCAGGATGGCGCCCGAGCTGCCCACCAGCGAGCCGGCAATGATCAGCATGCTGTTGTTCAGCGAGAAGCCAATGCCCGCCGCCGCCCAGCCCGAATAGCTGTTGAGCATGGACACCACCACCGGCATGTCGGCACCGCCAATCGGGATGATGATGAGCACGCCCATCACAAAACCGAGGGCGCAGATCAGCGCGAAGTCCATCGGGCTTTGCGAGTGCCAAAAGCCGAAGATGAAGAACAGCGAGGCCAGGCCCAGTGCAGCATTGAGCTTGTGCTGGCCGGCAAAGACCACCGGCGCGCCCTGGAACAGGCGGAACTTGTACTTGCCGCTGAGCTTGCCAAAGGCGATCACCGAGCCCGAGAAGGTCACCGCGCCAATGAAGGCACCCAGCGCCAGTTCAATGCGGTTGCCACCGGGGATCTCCCCGCCCTTGGGCGAGATCTGGAAGGCCCAAGGCTCAGCCACGGCTGCCACGGCGATGAAGACCGCCGCCAAGCCAATCATGCTGTGCATGAAGGCCACGAGTTCGGGCATCTTGGTCATCTCCACGCGCTGGGCCATCACGGCGCCAGCGCCACCGCCCACGACCAAGCCCAGCAGCACCCAGACCAGGCCGCTGGCGCTGCCCGAGAGCTTGATGATCAAGGCGGTGGTGGTGAGCACGGCAATGGTCATGCCGACCATGCCAAACACATTGCCGCGGATGGAGGTGGTGGGATGGGACAGGCCTTTCAAGGCCTGGATGAAGCAGACGCTCGCGATGAGGTACAGCAGGACAACAAGGTTCATGGACATCATGCGGCTCCTGTCCCGTTGGCTTTGTCAGCGGCGGGCTTTTTGTCTTTCTTCTTGAACATCTCCAGCATGCGGCGGGTCACCAGAAACCCCCCGAACACATTGACAGCGGCCAGGGCCACCGCCAGCACGCCAAAGGTGCGCGCAAAGGTGGTTTCGGTCAGCGCGGCGGCCAGCATGGCGCCGATGATGACGATGGCGGAGATGGCGTTGGTCACGGCCATCAGCGGGGTGTGCAGGGCGGGGGTCACGGTCCAGACCACGTGGTAGCCCACGTAGATGGCCAGCACAAAAATGATCAGGTTGATCAGGGTGGGGGATACAGCATCCATATCGGTCTCCTCGGTCTTGGGCGCGGTCTGCGGTGAATCAGGTGCGCTTGACTTGGCCGGCTTGCGTCATCAGGCAAGCGGTCACGATGTCGTCGTCGGTGGGCATCTCAAAGCGGGCGTCCTTGGTCAATACCAGCTTGAGGAAGTCCAGCACATTGCGGGCGTAAAGGGCCGAGGCGTCAGCGGCCACCAAGGCGGGCAAGTTGGTCTCGCCCACGATGTGCACGCCATGCTTGGTCACGGTCTTGCCGGCTTCGGTCAGCGGGCAGTTGCCGTCGTGGCCATTCGGGCCTTTGCCCGCAGCAATGTCGATGATGACCGAGCCCGGCTTCATGGCTTTGACCATGTCCTCGGTGACCAGCACCGGCGCGGCGCGGCCGGGGATCAGTGCGGTACTGATGACCACATCGGCGGCGGCCACGCGCTTGGCGACTTCCACCTTTTGGCGGTCCAGCCAGCTCTGCGGCATGGGGCGGGCATAGCCGCCCACGCCTTCGGCGGCTTCTTTTTCTTCGGCGGTCTCGTAGGGCACGTCGATGAACTTGGCGCCCAAAGACTCGACCTGCTCCTTGACGGAGGGGCGAACGTCCGAGGCCTCAATCACCGCACCCAGGCGCTTGGCCGTGGCGATGGCCTGCAAGCCGGCCACGCCCACGCCCAGGATGACCACGCGCGCGGCTTTGACCGTGCCCGCTGCCGTCATCAGCATGGGGAAGAATTTTTGATAGCGGTCGGCCGCCATGATGACGGCCTTGTAACCGGCAATATTGGCCTGGCTGGACAGCACGTCCATGCTTTGCGCGCGGGTGGTGCGGGGGGCGGCTTCCAGGGCAAAGCTGGTCAAGCCGGCGTTCGCCATCTGGCTCAAACCGTCTTTATCAAAGGGATTGAGCATGCCCACCAGCACCGCGCCCGGCTTCATCAGCGCCAGCTCGTCGGCGGACGGCCGCTGGACCTTGAGCACCAGCTCGGCGCCGAGTGCGGCGTTGCGATCAACGATGGTGGCGCCGACGGCTTCAAAAGCCGCATCGGTGATGCTGGCCGCGACACCCGCACCGGATTGCACCTGAACCGTGTGGCCCTGAGCCACATACTTCTTCGCGGTCTCTGGGGTGACGGCAACGCGCGTCTCGCCCGCCGCTGTCTCCAGCGGAACACCTATCAGCATGAACTGTCTCCTCTTGGTACATCGGGCCGGGTGGCCTGTATCAGCTTGCGCCGATGCTCGACAAAGCTTAACTGCAAAGCCTGGTAAAGCAGGCAACGTGCCCGGTCGCGTTGCGCGGGGGCTGCATTCAGCGTGTTTCAACAGGCGTAACATCCCGCGCTATGGGAGAAGAACGCTGGAAACCAAGCGTCACCGTGGCGGCCGTTGTTCACCGCGCGGGGCACTATTTATTGGTCGAGGAGATGACCTCCGACGGCCTGAAGCTGAACAACCCGGCGGGCCACCTTGACCCCGGCGAGTCGCTGCTGGCCGGGGCCTGCCGCGAAACCCTGGAAGAAACCGCCTGCCCCTTCGTGCCAGAGGCGCTGGTGGGGGTGTATTTGGCACGCTTGCACCGGGCGCAATCCAACGAAGACATCACCTATTTGCGCTTCGCGTTTTGCGGTGATGTGGGCGACCGCATTGCGGGGCAAGCACTGGACCACCCCGTGGTGCGCACGCTGTGGATGAGCTTGGCCGAAGTGCGCGCCAGCGTGGACCGCCACCGCAGCCCTTTGGTGCTGCTGAGCATTGAAGACCACCACGCCGGAAAGCGCTTCCCCTTGGCGCTTTTGAGTACTCACCCTAGCGTGGAGCTGCTGCAAAAGTAGGCAATGCCGGTTTTGCTTTTTGCAATCCGGAATGCGCCTCCATGCGGCGTCATGCAGAGGGGGGGTGACGCAGGCGCTGCAGCAACGCGTCCAAGGTCTCGAGGCGCACCGGTTTGGCAATGTGCTCGTCCATGCCGGCGGCCAGGGCCATTTGCCGGTCTTCATCAGAGGCGCAGGCCGTCAGCGCGCAGATGAAGACCCGGTGGGGCTGGGCCAAGGCCGCTTCGCGGCGGCGCAGGCCTTCGGCCACGCTCAGGCCGCTGAGGCCGGGCATGTTCAGGTCCATCAGCACCAGGTCGTAATCCAGCGGCACGGGCAGCGCCAGGGCAGATTCACCATCCTCCACCACCGACACCTCGCAGCCCAGATGCTCCAACTGGGCGCGGGCGACCACCTGATTGACCGGGTTGTCTTCCACCACCAAAACGCGCAAGCCGCCGCGCGGCGCGTCATTCGCTGCAGGCAGCATGCTGCTGGCTTGAGCTTGTGGCGCGGCTTCTGCGGCCACCTGCCCCAGCCGCACCGTGAAGCTGAACTCGCTGCCCTCGCCCAGGCGAGAGTCCAGGCACATGGTGCCCTCCATGAGGTGGACCAAGTTGGCGCTGATGGCCAGTCCCAGCCCGGTGCCGCCATGGCGCCGGGTGATGGAGCCGTCGGCCTGCTGGAAAGGTTGGAAGATGCGGTCGCGGTCAGCATCGGGAATGCCTGGGCCGGTGTCACGCACGCTGCCGTGCAGCAGATAGGGCGCGTCGGCGCCCTCGCCCAGCACGCTGCCGGACAAAGTCACCACGACGTGGCCGCGGTCGGTGAACTTGACTGCATTGCCGATCAAATTAAGCAAGATCTGGCGCAGCCGCCCGGCATCGCCCAGCAGCCAAGGCGGCAGGTCGGGCGCCAGATGGCAGCGCAATTGCAGGCCTTTGCGGTCGGCATCGCCTTGCAGCAGCACCATCACATCGCGCATCAACTCCCGCACGGAGAAGGGTTCACGCTCCAAGCGCACGCGGCGTGCGTCGGCCTGCGCCCAATCCAGCAGGTCGCTGATGATGGCTTGCAGCGCCCGGGTGGAGCGGTCCATCACTTCCAGGCGAGCGCGGTCGGCGTCACTCAAGGAGGACCCCATCAGCATGAGCTGGGTCATGCCGGCCAAGCCATTGACCGGCGTGCGCAGCTCGTGGCTGACATTGGCCAGAAAGCGTGATTTGGCGGCATTGGCCTGCTCGGCCACATCACGCGCGGCGTTCAGCTCCGCCGAGCTGAGCTCCAGGCTGCGCTGCACCAGGGCCAAGTCGCGTTCCATGTCCAGGTAGGCGGTATCGACTCGTTCCAGCAACGCGGGCAGCCGGGCGGCGAGATGGCGCAATTCGTCCAGGCTGGCCTCGGGGCCGAACTGTGCGGCCAAGGCCTCACGGCTGGGCGCACCCAAAGTGGCGCGCAGTTGCCGCGCCAACAGCTTGGAAGTTTTGTGGGGGTCAGACATCAGGCCACGGGGCGTTCACACAGGCCCAGAATCGTCATGGTCTGGTTGTTCAGGCTGCAAATGCTGGACGCATCATGCCCCAAGGGGGCGATCTCGCCATAGGAATAAAAGCCCGCCAAGGCCGCTTGATGGCCCAGGCTACCGTGCACGGCTTCAAGCTCCTCCTCGACCCGCTCGCCCATCACCAGCTTGCGGCCCACGCAGCTCACCAGCAAGGCCAACTCGGCCGGCGCGGGCAAGGCCTGGTGCACATGCTCGGCGGCGGTTTGGGCGCCGTCGACCAGGGCGTCGGTGCTGGCATACATCAGGCGCAGCATGCTGTGGTGGGGCAGGTCACCGGCCAGGGTCAGCGAGCCGCTCTCTGCGTCGATGCCCAAAATGGTGCGCACCAGGCCGGTGGGCTGCAATTGCTCATCCAGCACTTCAAAGGGAAACAGCAAGCCCGAGGCGGGCAGGTCTTGGGCGTGGTCGCCCAAATAGCGGCGATAGAGCTCCAAGGCCGGCTCGCCATCCAGCTCATACAGGCGCGAGCCGTCGACGCGCGTGGCTCGGCGCGCCATGCCAAAGGGCTTCCAGCCGCCGTAAGCGGCCTGGCCGAAGCACAGCGATTCGCCGTAGAGGCCGATGCCCACCACATGCTCTGCGCTGGGGCCTTCTTCACTCAAGACCCAGGTCCGGGCAAAAGCGCCGTCGTCGCCCGCCAAGCCACCGGCCACCACCACCTGAGCGGGCAAGCCTGACTGCAGGCCTTCGATCAGACAGCTGCCATTGATGTTGACGCCCTGTGCGAGCACGATGACGCCGCGAGGGGCGGTATCCGCCTGCGCGGTGAGGGTGCGCGCCAGGGCCTTGCCGGCGTCGCGGGAGCCCTCCAGCCCGTTCAGAGGCACGCGTGCGACCTGGACTTGGGCCTGTTCAAAGCGCACTGCCGTCAAGACACCGCCGTGGGCATGGACCGTCTCTCCTTGGATCTGACCTGCCGTAGAACACCCGGCCAGGGATGCGGTGGGCCAGGTCTCGCGCAGGGTTGAGAGCCAAGCGGCGTCATGCAGCAGGGCGGCGTCGCCAAAGAGCAGCACCAGGTCGGGGGACTCGGCCATCAGGCCCCGCAGGGCGGCGGCGGTGGGCCGCTCTTGCGGCGAAACGTTGAGTTGGGCGACTTGCATCAATACTCCTCTGCACCTTGCCCTGGGCATAGCCAAGCCACTCTAGCAGAGGGGCGCTGTGCAGGCTTCCTAAAATGGGGGCGGCATGAACTCAAAAAACCCACTCCAACGCGTCGTGGTCGGACTCTCCGGCGGTGTCGACTCGGCTGTCTCGGCCTGGCTGCTCAAGCAGCAAGGGCACGAGGTGGTCGGCATCTTCATGAAGAACTGGGAGGATGACGACGACAGCGAATTTTGCTCGTCCAACATCGATTTTGTGGACGCAGCGGCCGTTGCAGACGTCATCGGCATCGAGATCGAGCATGTGAACTTCGCGGCCGACTACAAAGACCGGGTATTTGCGGAATTCTTGCGCGAATACGAGGCGGGGCGTACCCCCAACCCGGATGTGCTGTGCAACGCCGAGATCAAGTTCAAGGCCTTTTTGGATCATGCCTTTGCGCGCGGGGCCGACAAGATTGCCACTGGCCACTATGCGCGGGTGCGGCAGCACGACGGCGCCTTTCAGCTGCTCAAAGGCCTGGACCCGCTGAAAGACCAGAGCTACTTCTTGCACCGCTTGAACCAGGCGCAACTGGCACGCACGCTCTTTCCGGTGGGCGAGTTGCCCAAAACAGAAGTGCGGCGCTTGGCCGAAGAGATCGGCTTGCCCAATGCCAAGAAGAAGGACTCCACCGGCATTTGCTTCATCGGCGAGCGGCCCTTCAGAGAGTTTCTGAACCGCTATCTGAAGCACCAGCCCGGCCCCATCGTGGATGAGCGGGGCCGCAAACTCGGCCAGCATGTGGGCCTGAGCTTCTACACCCTGGGCCAGCGCCAGGGCTTGGGCATTGGCGGCGTCAAGGAGAAGAAAGCGCCGCGCGGCGGGGGTGAGCACCAGCCTTGGTTTGTGGCGCGCAAAGACCTGGAGCGCAACGCGCTGGTGGTGGTGCAAGGCCATGACCACCCGGCGCTGCAATACCAATGGCTGGAGGCAGACAACGCGAGCTGGGTGGCGGGCGTGCCGCCCACGGCGGCCACCTATGGCACCAAGAGCCGCTATCGCCAGGCGGACTCACCCGGCGCCTTGAGCGCGGCACTCGGGCCGAACTTCAGGCTGGACTTTGCGCAGGCGCAATGGGCCGTGACGCCCGGGCAATCCGCCGTGCTCTATGACGGCGAGGTCTGCCTGGGCGGTGGGGTGATCAGCGCCGCCGCATGAAGGCGCGGATGGCGCCACGGATCAGGCCCATCACCACGCCCATCAGCAGGCCTTGCACCAGGCCTTTGTTGCCCAGGGAGCCGCGCAGGGCACCGTTGAGCCCGCCCCGTGCGGCGCCACGCGCAGCACCCCGACCCACACCACCAAATCGTTTCATAGTCCCACCAGGTTAGCGATTTCATCGGCGCTGATCGCGCCCTCGGTGCGCCCATGGGCGCCGGTCTTGCCGTTGCGATAAATGATCAGCGGCACGCTCTCCGAGCGCAGGCTCAAGAAGAGGTCGGTGTTGGCCTTGAGCTTGGCCTTGGCCTCTTCGGGCACGGTCTCGGGCAAGGTCATGGTGCCGGTGCGGGCCAGCATCTTGCTCTCGTGCTCTTCCATGGCGTCAGCGGGCGAGGGGGCCGACAAGATGGCCGCGCCCACCTCGATGGACTTGGGCCGCAGCCAGCCGACGGGGATCCAGACAATGCGCAGCTTTTTCGCCAGCGGCTTGGCATTCGCCCAGAGCTGAGCGCAGTGGGGGCAGGCCGGGTCGAAAAACACATACAGGGTTTGCGACGCCATCACCGGCCCGGTGCTGAAGCCGTGGGCTTTGGCGGCTTTTTGGTAGGCCTCGATGTCCACCGGCTTGCCGGTGGCGGCAACAGGAGCGGTGTTGGCCGCGTCAGAGCAGGCCATCAGGGGCAAACCCACAAAGAGGGTCAGGGCAAGGGAGCGACGCAGCATGAGCGGGCTTTCAGTGGACACAGGACGCTATGGTAGCCAAGCTCAGCGGGAGCGGTGCAAGGGCGGGCTATTCAGCGCACGCCGCGCCGCTGCGCCATCTCTTGGCCCATGGCGTGGGCATGGTCGGTGGACAGCTGTGTGCGCACCCAGGGGTAGACCACCGCATCCTCCCACGCGGCATGAGCCCTGAGCGCCTGGGCCCACTGCGCCCACTGGGCTTGAAGGGCGGCAGCCTCGGTCTCGGCTGGCCACACGCCCTCGCTGACCTTCACCAGGGCGATGCGTGCGTTCAACCACAAGGGGGCCAGCTGCGCATGGTCGCTCAACAATTGTTCAGCCCAGGCGCGGGTGCTGGGGTCGCGCTGCAGCAGTGGCACCAGGTGCAACTCCTCGTCCTGGTGGTGATGGGGCGCGGCCAGGTCAAAGTAGCGCAGCACATCGCGGGCGGCCTCTTGGGCGGCTTGATCTGCGCCGTGGGCCGTCAGATGCGCGCTGAGGCGCTCCAAAAGCGCCAAGCTGCGGCGCAGGCGCTCATGGCAGCCGTCCAGCATGTCTAGAGGTTGATCAAAGCCCGCTGCGGGGCTGGGCTGCAAAGCCAAGAGCGCATCACTCATGCGCGCACGATAGCCGGACTTCCTCGGATGCGCCTTGCGCCGGAACATACCCACAATCGGGTATGCGCTGGCCCCACATCACCCGTCGAGACTTTCTGGAGGGCGTGGCCCTGGGCGCTGCCGCCCCCGCGCTCCTGGCGCAGGAGCGCCAAGAGCCCCTCGTGCGCGAAGAGGGCCAGACAGACGCCGCCCGCCATCAAGCCCACCGCTGGCGCGATGCGCCTGAAGCCCACCGCGCGGCGCCCGCGCTGGCCGAAGACGGCATGGAAGACCTGGTGGTGGTGGGGGCGGGCTTGTCGGGCTTGGCCGGCGCCTGGTGGTTCCAGCAGCTTGAACGCCGCCAAGGGCGCGAGCCCCGCATCTTGCTCTTGGATGCCGCCGAGCACCTCGGCGGCCATGCCCACCGCAATGAGTTTCTCAGCCGCAGCGGTGAGCGCTTGGTGGGCTATGGCGGCTCACAGTCTTTGGACAGCCCCGGGCTTTTCTCGCCGGCCGTGAACGCCGTGTTGCAAGGTGTGGGCATTGATTTGAAGCGCTTTGACAGCGAGTTCTTTGACCACGGCTGGCATGAGCGCCATGGCTTGAAGGGCCATGCCCTGGTGTTTGAGCCGGGCGTTTGGCCCCAGGCGGCCCAGCCCACGGTGCTGCCGCCGCGCCGCGCCCAAGCCCAACGCCTGTGGGCTGCCGCCTTGCCCATGGCGCCCAGCGCCCAGGCCGACTTGCTGCGCCTGCTCAACAGTGTGGAGGACGTCCTGCCCCAAGCGCGCAGCCCTCGCCAACGCCGGGACGCCCTGGCGCGCATCAGCTATCGCCAGTTCCTGCTGCGTGTCTGGCGCCTGCATCCCCAGGTGGCGCAGTACTTTCAGCAAGACACCGAGGCCTACTTTGGCGTGGGCATTGACCAAGTCAACGCCCTGGATGCCTGGGCGGCGGGCATGCCAGGGTTTGCCGGGCTGCCACTGGGCGAGCAGCCCGAGCCGCGCCTCTCGCCCAGCGCCCAGCAACTGCTGCAAGGTGCCGATCGCTACATCTACCACTTCCCTGATGGCAACCACGGGGTGGTGCGGGCGCTGCTGCGCAGCCTGAACCCCGCCGCTCTGCCGGGCCAGGGCCTGGAGAGCTTGGTGGATACGCCGCTGAACATGGCCGCGCTGCAGGCGCCGGCCTCTGCCGTGCGCCTGCGCTTGCAGCACACGGTGGTGCAGGTGCAGCACGACGGCCCGGTGGCCTCCGCGCCCAGCGTGCGCTTGGAGGTATTGGATGGACAAGGCCAGCGGCGCCAAGTTCGGGCGCGGCGGGTGGTGCTGGCTTGCTGGCACCGGGCCGTTGCCAGGATGAGCGAGGAGATCCCGCCCGCGCAGCGCCAAGCGCTGGCCGACCAGGTCAAGACGCCGCTGATCTATGCCAACGTGTTGTTGTCGAACTGGCGTCCGTTTGCTCGTGCGGGCTGGAGCGGCTTGCGCTCGGTGGGTGGCTTCTGGCCCGAGGCCAGCCTGGACTTTCCGGTCAATATGGGCGCTGCCCGCGCCTCACCCGGGCCGGACCACCCCATCTTGCTGCACCTGGCCAAAGTGGTGCTGCCCACCGAGGCGCAAGGGCTGCCACCGCGCCAGCAAGCCCACCTCGGCCGCCAGCAACTTCAGGCCTGGCGCACCGAGGACCTGCTGGCCCCCGCCATGCACCTGCTGCGCAGCGCCCTGGGGCCTTATGGCTTCCAAGACCAAGATGTCGAGGCCGTGACCTTCAACCGCTGGGCCCACGGCTATGCCTACGAGTACATGCACGGCGCCGACGCCTATTGGCCCCAAGGCCCCTTGCCCTGCGAGCTGGCGCGCCAGGGCTGGGGCCGCGTGGCCATTGCCAACAGCGACGCCGGCGCCTTTGCCTATGCCCACAGCGCCATCGACCAAGCCACCCGCGCGATCAGCGAATTGCTGCCTGAGGCGCAGCTCCCGCGCTGGGCGCAGCGGCCGGGGCCGTACCGGGCGGCGACATGAATGACACCTCATCCTTCGCCAGCCTGCCCAACCTTGGCCCTGCCTCTGCGGAGATGTTGCGGGCTGCAGGCATTGCAGACCTGCCGCGTCTGCGTGCCTTGGGCGCGGTGCATGCCTTTGCACAGGTGCGCCGCAGCCAGCCCAAAGCCAGCTTGAATTTGCTGTGGGCCTTGGAGGGCGCACTCACCGGCTTGCCTTGGCTGCAAGTGGCTCGGGACCACCGCACCAGCTTGCTGCTGGCGCTGGAAGACGCCGAGCGTTTGTCTATAAAGGAGTCTTCGTCATGAACTCACTCGTGTTGCACCTGCGTCGCCTGAGCTTGCTGGGCGTGAGCGCCGCAGCGCTGTGCTTGGCCGGCTTCGCGCAAGCGCAAACTGCAACGCCTCCTGCTCCCACGTCCACGTCCACTCCAGCCAAAGCCATGAGCCGCCCCACCTTTCTTTATGTCCTCCGCCTCGCCCCGACCCTGCATCAAGACAGCGGCTGGACCGACCGCGAGCGCGGCTTGGTGGGGGCGCACTTCCAATATCTGAAAGCCGCCACCGAAGCCGGCCAGGTGCTGCTGGCCGGCCGCACCAACGAGCCGCTCGACAAGACCTTTGGCTTGGTGATCTTCGAGGCCGACGACGAAGCTGCCGCGCGCCGCTTCATGGAGGGCGACCCAGCGGTCAAGGCAGGGGTGATGCTGGCCACGCTCCATCCTTATGGGGTGGCGTTGAAGCGGTAAGCCCTTGAATCGCTGCTGGGTTGGGGGCATTCCGTCGGCACAGGCCTTTGGGTGAGCACATTTTCCTGTCACGCCATTGGGTTGGTGCTCGCTGGCCCTGGCGCGGGGCAGGCCCCAGGGCTCATGGAGAGGCGGTCGGCCAAAGCCGACTCCCTTGCGGTGCTCGCGCTGGGCTGGGCGCTGCAGAACTCGCTCCACTCACTGCGTTCGTTACGCTCAATCATCTGCTGCGAGTCAGAGATTGATGCGCGCTCCGCGCGCCCCAGCCCACCCCTGCGCTCCTCAGCGCCTCTCAAATCGCCCTGGGGCCTACCTCGCGCCGGGGCGGTTGGTGAAGTGGCACGCTGTGAATACAAGCGTGCCAAGCTGTTGACTTCTGCATGAGGTGTGGGTCGCCGTTCCGTGGGGGCAATCTGACCCCAAAGCTGAATCTTCGAACACTATGACTTGCTTGTCTGCAAGGTGCAGCTTTCCGCGAAGGCATCCAACTCTTGACAGTATAAAAATCAACTACGTATGTAAAACGCTTCTGAAAATCGCTTGGCCGCATGCTTCCCGCCATAGGCACCTATCCACGATGCGTGAGCATCAAAGCTGAAGTGCTCAGACTCGCCGCGCAACGACAGAACATGAAGAGGACTGCCCGGATGGAGCGGCTCACTAGTTCTAGCGATAGTCACAGAAACCGGCAAGGCCAGCTCAAAGCTATGCATTGAGTCATCGAGTACCGGGTCGAGCATGGGCATGCCGATCATGCTGTTGAGACGCTCCAGCGATATACACAAGGCGAGGTCGAGTTTCCGTGCTCCACCTCTTTCCCCGCTAGCGGGCACATGGTCCGGCAGGCCTGTAACTGCCCCAAAAATCCAAAGGCTGGCGCAGCGTGCGTGGAACGCGGAAATGCGGTACTCACACAACGGAGGAACCCAACCACGTGAGGGGCCGAGTACGGATTCTGGAGACGCCGTGTGATTAAGCCAATGCTCTGGAGATGCCGCTGCGCTTGAGATGGTCATGCTTTGCTGCAAGGGGGTCTATCGTTGATCTATTGCTTGGCGACAGTGTGTATCAGAGTTATGGGGCTTCGCAAAGTAGACCAGCAGCGCGGCAAACGGCAGTGGGGCTTGGGGGTGTGGTGTAGCGAAGTTAAGGAGGAGGACGCGTCAGCGTCCGGGGGACATGAGCGGAATCACGCCCCCAAGCTCCATTGCAAGCATCAACAGTGGCAAGCACTGAGCACAGCCGTCAATCGCAGCTCCCCGCCCTACATCACCACATCAAACTGCGGCAACGCCTTGCCCCAAAACTCCAGGCGATAGCGGCGGGCGTGGGCTTGTTGGTAGGGGTCGAGGGCGATCAGTTCTTCGGCGCGTTCGCGGCTGGCGACCTCGAAGATCCAGAGGCCGCCGGTGTAGGCGCCGCCGGGTTCTTGGCGCAGGCCGCCGGCCATCGGGATCTCGCTGCGGTAACGTTCTAAAAAAGCCAGATGTTCCGGCTCCAAGCGTTGGCGCACGGCGGCCATGTCGGGGGTGTCGTCAAACACAACCATGTAGCGCATTGATGGGCTCGCTTTCAGAGGGGGCGCTCAAGGCGCGGAGGCTGGCCTGGCGGGTGGGTCTTCTGGCGCCGGCGCAGAGGCGCCCGACGCTGCGGGCTCGGGCGGTGGCAGGCCCACGCTGCGGACAAAGCCGCCGTCGGCCCACTCGACATAGCGCCAGTCGTGGTCGGCGCGCATCACACCGGCCGGCGGGCTCAAGTCTTGCACGGGCACGGTCTTCAAGGCCTTCTCCATATAGGCGATCCACACAGGCAAGGCCAGGCCACCGCCGCTCTCGCGCTGGCCCAGGCTGCGCGGCTCGTCGTGGCCGATCCACACGGCGGCGGCAATGCTGGGCTGGAAGCCCACAAACCAGGCGTCGACCGCGTCATTGGTGGTGCCGGTCTTGCCAAACAAGTCGGGCCGTTTGAGCTGGGCCTGGGCTTTGGCGGCGGTGCCGACGCGCGTCACGTCTTGCAGCAGGCTGCTGGTGAGAAAAGCGTTGCGGGCCGGGATCACGCGCACCGCGGGCTGCTCAGCGCCAGAGGCGGCGGGGGCGGCGGCCGGCGGCGCGGGCATGGGCACTTGGTACAGATCGGCGGGGCTGCTGGCTGCGGCGGCGGCGGGGTCCGCGCTGCCGTCTGCAGGGAGGGCGGAGGAGGCGGCGGCCGTGGGTGCGTCCGCCAATGGCGCAATGGCCGGCGCTTCCCACAACACCTGCCCCTTGGCGTCGGTGATGCGTTCAATCACGCGGGGCGTGACGCGCCAGCCGCCATTGGCCAGCACGCCATAGGCCTGGGCCATTTGCAGCGGCGTGACGCTGCCTGCGCCCAAGGCCACGGTGAGGTTGTCGGGCTGCTTTTTGGCGTCCAGGCCAAAGCGCTCGGCCCATTGCCGCACCGGCTCCACGCCCATGTGCTGGGCCACGCGGGCGCTGACCAGGTTCTTAGATTTGGTCAGCGCGGTGCGCAGGGTCACCGGGCCGTCGGTGGAGCCGTCGGAGTTTTGCGGGTCCCAGTTGCCGACGTTCTCCAGCGGCATGTCGTTGACCAGGGTTTCGGGCATCAGGCCTTGCTCCAGGGCTGCCGAGTACAGCAGGGGCTTGAAGCTGGAGCCGGGCTGGCGCCAAGCCTGGGTCACATGGTTGAAGGGCTGGCGCTGGAAGTCAAAGCCGCCCACCAAGGCGCGGATGCGGCCGGTTTGCGGCTCCAGGGCGACAAAAGCGCCTTGCACATCAGGCCATTGGCTGACCAGCCATTGCGGCTTCTCTGGGGTGGACTTCGGCCCCTTGGCCAAGCGGATGATGGCACCACGCTTGAGCGCAATGGCCTTGGGCGCGTTGGGGGCCAGGGCCGGCTGGGCCCAGCGCAAGGCCTCGCCGCTCAGGCGCAGCAGCTCGCCGGTGGCCAGGCGGGCTTGCACTTCTTTGGGGCTGGCTTGCATGACGATGGCCACACGCAGGTCTTCGTCGTCGCGGTGCTCTTTGAGCAATTGGCCCGCGGCTAACTCGGCAGCGTCTTCGTCCTCAGGCAGGTCTTCGCTGTCTTCGGGGCCACGCCAGGCTTGCTTGCGGTCATAGTCCATCAGGTTTTTGCGCAGGGCGGCGAAGGCGGCGCGCTGCTCTTCGGCCACCAAGGTGGTGGTGACGGTCAGCCCGCGCTGGTAGGCCTCCTCGCCAAAGCGCTCGACTACCACTTGGCGGGCCATCTCGGCGACATACTCCGCATGCACGGGCACGTCCAGCGCCGAGCGCAGCTTCAGCACCTCGGCACGCGCGGCCGCGTGTTCTTCTTCAGTGATCACGCCGGTATCCCGCATGCGCATCAGCACCACGCGCTGGCGGTTCTGGGCCTTGGCAAAGTTGGTGCGTGGGTTGTGGAAGGCCGGGTTTTGCGGCAGCCCGGCCAGCATGGCGCATTCGGCAATGCTGAGCTGGTCCAGCGTCTTGCCAAAGTAGACCTGAGCGGCAGCACCAAAACCATAGGCGCGGTGGCCCAGGTAGATCTGGTTCATATAGAGCTCCAGGATCTGGTCCTTGGTCAGCGCCTCTTCCATCTTCAGGGCCAGCAGAGCCTCCTTGATCTTGCGGTCAAACGTGCGTCGATTGCTCAAGAAAAAGTTCTTGGCGACTTGCTGGGTGATGGTGGACGCACCCTGGCGCATGCCGCCGGTGAGGTTGGAGAACAAGGCGCGTGCCACGCCGCGAAAGTCAATGCCGCGGTGCTCGCGAAAGCGGCTGTCCTCCACCGCCAGCACCGCGTCCTGCATACGGGCCGGAATCTGCGCAATCGGCACAAAAACCCGCTTCTCGGCGCCAAAGAGGGCGATCTCCACACCGTCTCGCGTCTGCACCTTGAGCGGCAGTTGCGGGTTGTAGTCGGTGACCTTGTCCAGCGCGGGCAGTTGGGGGGTGTAGATGGCGGCCACCACCGCCACCGCCAGCACGGCCAGCAGGCCCAGCACGCCCACGGCCAGCAGCAGGGTGTTGAGCTTGCGGCGCCAGCTTGGCGTTTCAGAGGAGGAGTGGGCAGGCATCCAGCGGGTACAAAAGGGCGAAGGCCCCTATGGTAGTGGGCTTCTGTGAGCTGGGTGTGAAGCCCCATTTGCGGGGCAAACCCCCTGCAACTTCAACGCTTCGGGGCGGCGGCCTCGTCCTAGCATCGACGCTCGATCTACGTTTGTAGGGGATGACGCCATGCCTGCTTGGCTGATTGCATTGGATAGGCACCTGCCCATCCGCTACCTGACCATGCTGTCTTTCTGCACCCTGGCCATGGCGGGTGCCGTGGCATGGGCGGTGTGGGGCGTGGGGGCGTGGGCGGTGGCGCTGGGCGCCGCAGGCTTTGCGCTGGGCGTGCGCGACATGGCTCAAAGCAAGCGCGCCGTGCTGCGCAACTACCCCGTCATTGGCCACATGCGCTATTTGCTGGAATTCATCCGGCCAGAGATTCGCCAATACTTCATCGAGAGCGACCATGAGGCCGCACCCTTCTCGCGCGAGCAGCGCTCCATGGTCTACCAGCGTGCCAAAGGCGAGCCCGACAAGCGGCCGTTCGGCACCCAAGTGGATGTGCACCGCGAGGGTTATGAGTGGATCAACCACTCGTTGGCGCCCACCACGCTCGATTCGCACGACTTTCGCATCACCATTGGTGGTGCCTGTGCCCAGCCCTATAGCGCGAGCGTGTTCAACATCTCGGCCATGAGCTTTGGGGCGCTGTCGGCCAATGCCATCCGAGCGCTCAATGCCGGCGCCAAAAAAGGCGGCTTCATGCACGACACGGGCGAGGGCTCGATCAGCCAGCACCACCGCGCGCCCGGCGGCGACCTGGTATGGGAGATTGGCTCAGGCTACTTCGGCTGCCGCGACGCCCAGGGCCGCTTCAGCGAAGAAGCCTTTGTGCGCAATGCCAATGAGCCCCAGGTCAAGCTCATCGAGGTCAAGCTCTCTCAAGGCGCCAAGCCGGGCCACGGTGGCGTGCTGCCCGGCCCCAAGGTCACCCAGGAAATTGCCGAGGCCCGGGGTGTGGCGGTGGGGCAAGACTGTGTCTCACCCGCAGCGCACACGGCGTTCTCGACGCCCCTGGAGTTGATCGACTTCATGGCGCGGCTGCGGCGGCTGTCCAACGGCAAGCCCGTGGGTTTCAAGTTCTGTGTCGGCCATCCCTGGGAGTGGTTCGGCATTTGCAAGGCCATGCTGGAGACGGGCCAAACGCCAGACTTCATCGTGGTCGATGGGGCCGAAGGTGGCACCGGGGCGGCTCCGGTGGAGTTTGCCGACCACATGGGCGCGCCGCTGCAAGAAGGCCTGCTGCTGGTGCACAACACGCTGGTGGGCTTGGGCCTGCGAGACCGCATCCGTTTGGGCGCCTCGGGCAAGATCGTCAGCGCCTTTGACATCGCCCGCGCCATCGCTTTGGGGGCCGATTGGTGCAACTCGGCGCGTGGCTTTATGTTTGCGCTGGGCTGTATCCAAGCCCAGCATTGCCACACCGGCGCTTGCCCCACCGGCGTGGCCACCCAAGACCCGGTGCGCCAGCGCGCCCTGGTGGTGAGCGACAAGACCGAGCGGGTCTACCGCTTCCATGACAACACCTTGCATGCGCTCAAAGAGCTGGTGCAGGCCGCGGGGCTGAAGCACCCCGGTGAGCTGAGCGCGCGGCACATCGTGCGCCGCATCGGCAATGACGAAGTGCGGCTGCTGCAAGACCAGTTTGATTTTCTGCAGCCCGGTGAGCTGCTGGCCGCCATTCGCGGCGAGACGCCGTGGTCGCACGAAGTCTATCGGCGCTACTGGCCGCTGGCCCGAGCCAACAGCTTCCAGCCGCTGCGCGACGATGGCGGCGAGCCGCCTTTGGTTCAGACCGGCGGGGCGGTGTCGGCAAAGCTGGGCCTGGCCGAGAGCTTGTCGTAGAGCTTGTGCAGATTGGGATAGTCGCTGCGCCAGTCAATGTGCGGGAAGCGGAAGTCCAAGTAGCCCAGGGCCACGCCCACCGAGATGTCGGCCAGGGACATGTAAATGCCCACGCAAAACGCTTTGTCGCCCAGGCCGTGGCTCATGGCCTTCAAGGCGCTGTGCACCCGGCTCATTTGGCGATCCACCCAAGCCTGTGAGCGCTCGGCCTCGCTGCGGCCGGGCCAGGTTTGCTCCAGGCGGGCCAAGATGGCGGCGTCCAGCAGGCCATCAGCCAGGGCTTCCCAGGTGCGCACTTCCACTCGCTCACGCCCGCTGGCAGGCAGCAGCTTGCCCACCGGCGAGAGGGTGTCCACGTACTCCACGATCACGCGCGAATCAAAAATGGCTTCGCCGCCCTCCATCACCAAGCAAGGCACCTTGCCCAGCGGGTTGGAGGTCAGGACAGCATCCGTGGCCCAGACATCCTCGAGCACCAACTGGTAGTCGAGCTTTTTCTCGGCCAGCACAACGCGAACCTTGCGAACGTAGGGGCTGGTGAGTGAAGCGATCAGTTTCATGCGATGCACGCCGCGGGGTCACCGCAACGAGTGTCCAAAGAGGGGATGAAGACCAGAAGTGTTTTTTTGATTCTGGCGGCGATTCTATCGAAGCGCCTGTGGGTGTGCAGGCGGGGGAGGCTCTGGCGGGGTCGTAAAATGCGGCGCCCTTCTTGGGTCGGTCCGGCGCAGCGTCACTGCGAGTGCCCAAGACGCCTCCCTGCCTGGCTTTCGCAGCGCTTGGCTGCGCTGCGAAAGCTGTGTGCCCCTCTCTTCTCTTGCTGCTAGCACCGCAATGACACTCTCTCCGCTGATGGCTCTCTCTCCCTTGGATGGGCGATACGCCGCCAAGGTCTCTGCCCTGCGCCCCTTGCTCTCCGAGTTCGGCCTGATGCACCGTCGCGTGCAGGTCGAGGTCGAATGGTTCATTGCTTTGTCCGATGCCGGCTTGCCCGGTTTTGCGCCGTTCTCTGAGGCCTCGCGCGGCCTGCTGCGGGGTGTGGTGGCGCGTTTCAATGAGGCGGACGCCCAGGGCATCAAAGACATTGAGAAGACCACCAACCATGATGTGAAGGCGGTGGAGTACTGGCTGAAGTCGCGCTTGGCGAGCCAGCCTGAATTGGTCGCAGCCCAAGAGTTTGTGCACTTCGCCTGCACCAGCGAAGACATCAACAACACCAGCCATGCGCTGATGCTCAAGGGTGCGCGCGACGACGTGCTGCTGCCGCAACTCGACCGCATCATTGCCAAGCTCACCAGCATGGCCGTGGCGCTGGCCGCCGTGCCCATGCTCTCGCGCACCCATGGCCAGACCGCCAGCCCCACCACCGTGGGCAAGGAGATTGCCAATGTGGTGGCGCGGCTCAAGCCGGCGCGTGAGCGCATTGCCGGCGTCAAGCTGCTGGCCAAGATGAACGGCGCGGTGGGCAACTACAACGCGCACCGCATTGCCTACCCCGAGACCGACTGGGAGAGCTTCTCGCGCAAGGTGGTCGAAGAGCGGTTGGGCCTGACCTTCAACCCCTACACCATCCAGATCGAGCCGCATGACTACATGGCCGAGCTGTTTGATGCGGTGACCCGCACCAACACCATCTTGATCGATTGGGCCCGCGATGTCTGGGGTTACATCTCGCTGGGTTTCTTCAAGCAAAAGCTCAAAGACGGCGAAGTCGGCTCCTCGGCCATGCCGCACAAGGTCAACCCGATTGACTTTGAAAACGCCGAGGGCAACTTTGGCATGGCCAGCGCCTTGCTGACCCACCTGAGCCAAAAGCTGCCCATCAGCCGCTGGCAGCGCGACCTGACCGACTCCACCGTGCTGCGCAATATGGGCGTGGCGCTGGGTTACTCCCTGCTGGGCTATGACTCGCTGCTGCGCGGCCTGGACAAACTGGAGCTGAACGAAGCCGCCTTGGCGGCTGACCTGGACGGCGCCTGGGAAGTGTTGGCCGAAGCCATCCAGACCGTGATGCGCCGCCATGGCCTGCCCCAGCCTTACGAGCAGCTCAAAGCCTATACCCGCGGCAAACCCATGACGCGTGAGCTGATGCAGGGCTTTATCAACGACCCGCAACTGGCCCTGCCCGAAGAAGAAAAGGCCCGTTTGCTGGCGCTGACGCCGGGGGCTTACATCGGCGATGCCGTGCGGCTGGCACAGCGCATCGGTGGCTGAGCTGTTCACTCCAACCAGAAAGACCTGCCCATGAACTTTGCCCGCATGCTGGCCCAAGCCACCGACCGCCACGACTCCTTGCTGTGCGTCGGTCTGGACCCCGAACCCAGCCGCTTTCCCGGCGCTTGGAAGGGGGATGCAGGCAAGATTTTTGAGTTTTGCGCACGCATCGTCGACGCCACCAAAGACGTGGTCTGTGCCTTCAAGCCCCAGATCGCCTACTTTGCAGGGCACCGCGCCGAAGACCAACTGGAGGAGCTGATGGCCTACATCCGGCGCACTGCGCCCGATGTGCCGGTCATCTTGGATGCCAAGCGCGGTGACATCGGCTCCACGGCCGAGCAATACGCCCGCGAGGCCTTTGTGCGCTACCAGGCGGATGCGGTCACCTTGTCCCCCTTCATGGGCTTTGACTCCATCGAGCCCTACCTGAAGTACGACGGTAAGGGCTTGATCCTGCTGTGCCGAACCTCCAATGCAGGAGGCTCTGACTTGCAAGCCCAGACCCTGGCCAATGGCGACAAGCTCTATGAGCATGTGGCCAAGTTGGCCGCCAGCACCTGGAACCGCGATCAGCGCTTGGGCCTGGTGGTGGGGGCCACTTTCCCGCAAGAGCTGGCGCGTGTGCGTGAGCTGGCACCCACCTTGCCCCTGCTGATCCCTGGCGTGGGCGCGCAGGGCGGTGACGCGGCCGCCACGGTGGCGGCCGCTTGGCGTGAAGACGGCCCCATCATCGTCAACTCCTCGCGTGCGGTGCTCTATGCCGGCTCTGGCGAGGACTTTGCCAGCCAGGCCCGGGCGGTTGCGCAGGCCACTCGCCAAGCCTTGCAGCAAGCCAAGCCCGTGCGGGCCTGAGCTTGGCGGCTTGGTGCTACCTCCCCCCTACCTTGAGGGGTGTGGTGTGCATTTACACACGGCAGCGCGGCTGCGTGCTTTCCCGACAGTGTCTTTTCAGGCGCACTGAACGACACTAACGCCATGCCCCCAAAAACAGAGGGGTCGTTCGTCTTGGTCTGCTTGTGTCGTCCTCCGAGTCCCCCTCTCTCTTGAGTGAACCTTGGCACCTCAAGGTGGCCGTGGCCTTGGTGGCCACAGCGGCCGCTGCGCTGGTGCTGAGCGTGCCTGCGGACACTGCGTGGTGGTGGCGCCTGGTCATTGTGTTGGCTGTGGCGGCCATGGCGGTGGCGCTGATCATCGTGATGATGGATCGGCTGTGGGACACGCAGCGCAGCCAGGCGCAAGAGCGCGAGAAGCGGTTCACCAGTTTGCTCAGCATCGCCGCCGATGCTTATCTGGAGTTGGACCGCGAGGGCCAAGTCCGCCGCCTCGCCTTGCGGGACCGTCGAGGCCAGTTCCATGACGCTCCCGTGCACGCGCCCTGCGTGCTGTGGCTGTGGCCAGGTCTGCAGATGTCGGCGGACGATGCCGCAAGCTTGCAAGCCAAGCTGGCAGCGCGCGAGCCGGTGCGCGAGCTGCCCCTGCAGCTGACCCTGCCCGGTCAAACCAAGCCTCGCACCATGATGCTGGGCATCGAGCCGCGGGACGACGGCACGGGCAAGGTGCTGGGCTTTTGGGGCGTGCTGCGAGATGCTTCGGCAGAGGTCGAAGCCCGCCAAGCCCTGGATGCCACAGAGCTGCGTTATCAAGACCTGTTCCGCTGGATTCCCAGTGCGGTGGTGTTGCACCAAAGCGGCAAGGTGCTGGAGGCGAACCCGGCTGCGCTGGCGCTGTTCGGGTATGCCGATTTGGCGGAGATGCAGCGCCGGCCTTTGCTGCACGCCTATCCCCCTGAAGAGGCCGCGCGCGTTCACGCCCGGCAGTCGACCCTCGAGCAATTGCCGGTGGGCCAGGGCTTGCCCACGGTGCAATACCGCCTCAAGCCCGCGCCGGACCGCGAGCTCCATGTGCGGGTGGCCAGCGCCAGAGTTCAGACGCCGACGGGCCCGGCCGCGCTCTCCATCTACACCGACGACACCCAGCGCCAACAGGCGGAGATGGCGGTGCAGCGCTCCAGCGCCTTGCTGTCGCAGCTCGTGGAGATTGCCCCCGATGTCATCACCTTGACCGACCTGCAGACGGGCCGCTTCACCATGGTGAACCCCACCTTCTGCCGCCTGACGGGCTATGCCGAAGACGAGGTTTTGGGCCGCACGGCGCTGGACCTGCAGTTATGGGCCCGCCCCGAAGACCGGGAGGCCTTGGTCGAGCGCGTGAAGACCCAGCAGAGTGTGCAGGGCATGGCGGCGGTCTTCCGCACCAAGGACGGACGCTTCATGGCCATGCTGATGTCCGCCGCCCGGTTCAAGATGGAGGGCCGGGACTATTTGGTCATCTACTCGCGCGATGTCAGCGCGGCAGAAGAGGCACGCCTGCTGCACGAAGCGGTGCTGCAAACCGCGTTGATCGGCATTTTTGTGACCCGCCATCAGCGCATCGTTCTGGCTAACCCACGCTTTGAGGAGATGATGGGCTGGGCTGGTGGTGAGTTGTTGGGCGAGCATGCCAGCGTGTTGGCGCCCTCCATCGAAGACTATGAGGCCTTGAGCCAGGTGGTGGCGCCGCCTCTGCGGGCCGGCGAGCGCGTGGATGTCGAGCGTGTGTTTCAGCGCCGTGATGGCAGCCGCTTTCTCTGCCACTTGTTCGGCAAGGCGCTCAACCCGCTTCAGCCGGGTGCAGGCGGCACGCTGTGGCTGGCGGAAGATGTGACCGAGCAGCGCCACGTCCAGCAGGCTCTGGCCAAGGCGCGTGACGATGCCGAGGGCGCCAACCGCGCCAAGAGCGCCTTCTTGGCCAACACCAGCCACGAGATCCGTACCCCCCTCAATGCTTTGTTAGGCTTGGCGCGCTTGGCCCGCTCACCCGAGCTGGACGAACCCCGGCGGCGGCAGTACATCGAGCAGATCAGCGAAAGCGCCGAGACGCTGTCGGGCATCCTGACGGACATCTTGGACCTCTCCAAGATTGAAGCCGGCAAGATGCACATTGAGCACCGGGTGTTCGATCTGCATGAATTACTGAGCAATCTTGAGCAAGCCTACGGCGCTTTGGCAGACACCAAGGGCTTGGTGTTTACCGGCGAATGTGGGGTGGACCTGCCGGGCGTGGTCCAGGGCGACCCGGTGCGGCTGCGCCAGATCCTCAGCAACTTCTTGAACAACGCGCTGAAGTTCACCTCGCACGGCCAGATCCGGCTGCGCGCTGTGTCGCTGACGGCCGAGCGCCTGCGCTTTGAAGTGATTGACACCGGTCCGGGTATTTCGCCGGACATCCAAGAGCGCCTCTTCAACCCTTTCACCCAGGCGGACAACTCCACCACCCGCCGGGTCGGCGGCACGGGCTTGGGGCTGTCCATCTGCCGTCAGTTGGCGCGGGCGATGGGCGGCGAAGTGGGCGTCAGCAGCGTGCCAGATCAAGGCAGTTGCTTCTGGGTCGAGCTGCCGCTGCCTCAAGGCTCGGCCGATGACTTGGACATCGGCACCAGCGGCTTTGGGGTGGACCCGATCAACGGCGCGCGCGTGTTGATGGTGGAGGACAACCCCGTCAACATGATGATCTCAGTGGCCATGCTCGAAGAATGGGGCGTTCAGGTGGCCCAGGCGGTAGACGGGCGGGCTGCGATCGAAGCGGTGCAGCATGCTGTTGATGAGGGCATGCCTTTTGACGCTGTGTTGATGGATGTGCAAATGCCCAGCATGGGTGGCCATGAGGCCACTTTGCTGCTGCGTCGCCGCTTCTCGAAAGAGCAGTTGCCCATCATTGCCTTGACGGCTGCAGCGCTGGTGTCCGAGCGCAATCAGGCGCTGGCGGCTGGCATGAACGACTTCTTGACCAAGCCCATTGATGCGCAGCGCCTGCGCCATACCTTGGTGCGCTTGTTGGCCCATCGCGGCGGTGGCGGCCCGCCACCGCGCGAAGACAGAGTGGTGATCAGCTGACGATGGCCAGCGGGGGCGTGTGTTGCCACTGCCCGCGGGTGAAGTCGGGGAAGGTCTGGGCATTGCCGCGCTGTGCCACCGAGTCGCAAGACAGCGGGAACACGGCCGACCAAGCGGCGGCGTCGTAGACGTCTTGGTCCAAGGCCAGGCCTTCGCGCAGGCACCACACCAAGCGCCACAGCATCACATAGTCCATGCCGCCGTGGCCGCCGTTACGCTTCGCCTCGGCCTCCAGGCGCGTCCACAAGGGATGGTCATAGCGCTTCTGCCAAGGCTCCATGTTCGTGTCCCACTCATGGAAGGCCTCGTACTTGCCATTCTTGTGCATCAAGGTTTTGCCCTCGAAGCGCTCCAGCGCAATGCGGTTCGGGAAGCCTGCAAAGCTGCCATTGGTGCCGACCACCGTGTTGAGCCGGGAGTAGGGCCGCGGTGTGGCGGTGTCGTGCTGCAGCATGATGGTGCGGCCCGAGGCGCACTTGATCAGGCTGGTGTGCACATCACCGTTGATGTACTTGAGCTTGTTGCGGGGATGGTCTGCCGGGAACTCGCGCTGGGAATAGGCGGCAAACGCGCGGGCCGGTGAGCTTTGGGCGTTCAGGTAGTCGAAGCGGTCGCCTCGGTTGATGCCAAAGTACTGCGCAATCGGCCCCAGGCCATGGGTGGGGTAGATGTTGCCGTCACGCTGGGTGTGCCACAGCGTGCGCCAAGAGCCGGTGCTGCGCTCGATCTCTTTGATCTGCCAGCGCAGGTCGTGGATGTAGGCGCCTTCGGCGTGCAGCAGCTCGCCAAACAGGCCTTGGCGCACCATGTTCAGCAGCATCAGCTCATCTCGGCCGTAGCAGACGTTTTCGAGCATCATGCAGTGGCGCTGAGTGGCCTCGGCGGTGTTCACCAGGGCCCAGCATTCTTCAAGGCTGACGGCCGCGGGGATTTCGACAAACGCATGCTTGCCGGCCCGCATCGCGGCCAGGGCCATGGGCGTGTGCAGCTCCCAAGGCGTGACGATGAGCACGGCATCCACGTCTTGGCGGTCCAGCAAGGCCTTCCAGGCTTCGGGCGAGCCGGTGTGGACGGCCGGTGCGGCGCGTTTGGCTTTGGCGGCATAGCCCAGCGCACGGGTGATGGTGGGCGGGTCGATGTCGCAAATGGCCGTGACCTCGGCGCCCTCGATTTCCATCAAGGTGCGGGTCAAAAAAGCGCCGCGTTGGCCCAGGCCAATCACGCCAAAGCGAACCGTGTTCAGCTTGGGTGTGCGCAGGCCCATGGCGCTGAGCTGGCTCGGGGGGCGCTGCAGGCGATCAGGCCCCATCGGGGTGGCGCAGGCGCTCAACAGCCCCAGGCTGGCGCCGCCTATGCCGGCTAACAAACGCCGACGGGCTGGGATCGCCAGCGTGTCATCGGGTGTGGTGGACACCGCCGGGTGGGCGGTGGGGTCGTGTCGGCTCATCAGGGCCTCCGCAAAGAAAGCGGCGATTCTGCCGCTCTCAGCGGGGCTGGGGCCTCCGGCTTTACCCCGGCAGTTGCAGCGGTAGCTCGCGCAGCCGCTGGCCGGTCAGCGCAAACAGCGCGTTGGCCAGCGCCGGGGCCACCGGCGGCACTGCAGGCTCGCCCATGCCGGTGGGCGGCAAGGTGCTGGGCACGATGTGGGTTTCGATGGGGGGGCACTCGCGCAGGCTCAGCAGGGGGAAGTCTGGGAAGTTCTTCTGGCGCACTTCGTTGTTGACGATGTCAATGCGCCCATAGAGCGCTGCGCTCAAGCCGAACACCACACTGCCCTCCACCTGCTGGGCAATGACGGCCGGGTTGACGGCCGTGCCGCAGTCCACGGCGCAGACCACGCGGTGGATCTTCAGCGCTTTGTTCTGCAGCGAGACCTCCATCACCATGGCCACCGTGGAGTCAAAGCTCTCATGCAGCGCCACCCCCCGCGCCTGCCCCTTGGGCAGGGCTTGGCCCCAGCCCGCTTTGCTGGCGGCAAGCTGCAGCACGGCGGCGTGACGCGGGCGGTCTTTCAAGAGCCCGAGTCGGAAGGCCACGGGGTCTTGACCGGCCAGGCGCGCCAGCTCATCGATAAAGCTTTCACTGAAGAATGCGTTATGCGAATGGCCAACCGAGCGCCAGTAGCCCACGGGCACGCCGCTGCGTGTGGCGACATGGCGCATGAGCTGGTGCGGGATGGCATAGGGCAAGTCAAACAAGCCTTCGGCGGTGGTTTTGTCGGGCGTGTCCACCGGGCCAGCCAGCCAGGGCGCGTTGCGCTCCAGGTGGCGGGGGGTGATGGCATCGCCCGCGCTGCCGATGCGCAGGGCTTGCAACTGGCCCTGCGCGTCCAGGCTGCCTTGCAGCACGGCCACGCCCGCCGGGCGGTAGAAGTCATGGGTGAAGTCTTCTTCGCGTGGCCACACCAGTTGCACTGGGCGGCCGCCGGTCTCCAGCGCCACGCGCACGGCCTGGGCCACGCTGTCCACTTCAAGGCGGCGGCCAAAACCCCCGCCGATCTGCGTCATGTGTACCGTGACCTTGTCTTCGGGCACGTCAGCCACGCGGGCGGCGACAGCGCGCGCCAAGCCAGGCACCTGGGTGGGCGCCCAGACCTGCACGCCTTGAGGCGTGACTTGGGCCGTGCAGTTCATGGGCTCCAGCGTGGCATGGGCCAGATAGGGCGCTTTGTAAACCGCATTCAGGCGCTTGGCCGCGCTGGCGAGTTGGGCTGGGGCATCGCCCACTTTGTGGAAGCTGAAGCCCGCGTCGCCGTCGGCGGCCGCTTGGGCTTGCGCTTCAAGGGCCTGTTGAATGGCTTGGCTGTCCAGCCGCGCGTTCAGCGGCGCCGCCCAGTCAATGTCCAGCGCCAAGCTGGCTTGCTTGGCATGCCAGGTGCTGATGCCGACCACGGCCACCGCTTCGGTCGAGCCGGCCACCGAGGCTAGGCGCAGCACGCGCTCCACCCCCGGTCGTTTGAGCACCTCATTGCTGTTCATGCGGGCCACGCTGCCACCCAACATGGGCGCGTGGCGCACCACGGCAAACACCATGCCGGGCAGCCGGGTGTCTATGCCATAGCGGGCCTGGCCATTGGTGCGGGCGGGGATGTCGAGGCGCTTTTGCGGCTTGCCCAGCAGCGCCCATTGCTCGCGCTTTTTGAAGCGCACTTCGCCCGGTGGCGTGGTGGCCGCCGCGGCGGCGAACTCGCCGTAATGCGCGTGGTGGCCCCCGGCTGGGTGGGTGATCACCCCTTGCACCACATTGAACTCAGACACCGGCAGCTTCCAGCGCAAAGAGGCGGCGCCCAGCAGTTGGGCGCGAGCGGTGGCCGCGGCCAGGCGCAGCACCTCCCAGGTGTCGGCCATGGTGGCTGAGCCGCCGGTCATCACCAGGCCCAGCTCACGGCCAATCTTGCGGATCATCCATTGGCCCAGGCGGGCCGAGGTGGTTTCGTGGCCGGGCTCGGTGTCTCGGGGATGGAAGGGCAGGCTGGCGGCCAACACGGCCACATTGCCATACAGCGCATCATGCGTGGCCGGGATCAGCCGGACCTGGTCGGGCCGCAGGTTCAGCTCTTCGGCCACCAGCAAGGCCAAGGTGCTGTGCACGCCCTGGCCCATCTCGGCATAGGGCATGGCCAGCAAGGCATGGCCTTGGGCGTCGATCTTCAGCCAGCCGTTCAGGCCGACCTCGCCCTCGGCGGGTGGCAGAGTGTCGGGCTTGCCCAGGCGGCTGCGGGGCGGCATGCCGCTCCAGCCCACCACCAAGGCGCCAGCGGCGCCCAGGCCGCTCCACAGCAAGGTACGGCGGGTGAGCTTCATGCTTTGCCCCCGCGCAGCGCCTTGGCGGCCGAGTGGATGGCGGCGCGCACGCGCGGGTAGGTGCCGCAGCGGCAGAGGTTGGTGATGGCCGCGTCGATGTCGGCGTCCGTGGGGTTGGGCTTGGCGCGCAGCAAGGCTTCGGCGGCCATCAGCATGCCGCTCTGGCAGTAGCCGCATTGCGGTACTTGGTGCTCGATCCAGGCCTGCTGCAGGGCATGCGGTTTGTCGTCCGTGCCCAGCGCTTCAATGGTGCGCACGGCCTTGCCTTGGGCGCTGCTGACGGGGGTGACGCAGGCGCGCATAGGCTGGCCGTCGACCTGCACGGTGCAGGCCCCGCAGGCGGCGACACCGCAGCCAAACTTGGTGCCGGTCAGGCCCAGCTCATCGCGCAGCACCCACAGCAGGGGCATATCGTCGGGCACACGCTTGGGGTCCAGCGCTCGGCGCTGGCCGTTGATCATCAGGTCCATGGGGCCTCGCAAGAATTCCTTGGGCGCAGTGTGGCAGAAGCCAGCGGCTTGATCTGGAGAGGGCTGACTATGTCCGAGCGGCGTGCAATATGGACGCAATCCCGTCACCGACATGCTGTAAAAAAGCACGCACGCGGGCGGTGTCACGCAGGTCGGGGTGGGTCAGCATCCAGACCGGCGTCTCCAACTCGGGGATGGGCTCGGAGACGGGGATCAGCTCTGGGTGGCGAGCCTGCATGAAGCTGGGCAGCAGGCCCACGCCAATGCCGGTGTGCAGCATCGCGGCCACGGCATTGAAGATGTCCACCCGCACCCGCACCTGGGCGGCCTGCAAATGCTGGCGCATCCAGCGGTCGTACACGCGCGCATGGGCGTCGCGCTCAAAGGCCACCCAAGGCGCCTCACGCACCAGTTGGCTCAAAGGCGTGATGCTTTGGGGCAAGTCTGGCGCTCCCCTCAGGGCAAACACCTGGCAGGGGGCCGGCCCCAAGCGGCGTCCCACCAAATGCTCGGCCACATGGGCAGACAAGCGCAGCGCCACATCAGCCTCCCGCTGCAGCAGGCCTTGGGCCACTTCAGCGCGGCGGCGGGCCAAATCCACCAGGAACGCGTTTTCCATCACCTCAACCTCAATGCCGGGGTAGGTGCGGGCAAAGCTGGCCAGAGGCTTGGGCAGCAGATGCTCCATCACCACAAACGCGGTGGTGACCCGCAGCAGGCCAGTCAACTCGCGGTCGCGGCCCATGACGCGGCGCTCAATCTCGTCGGCTTGGTCGGCCATGCGGCGGGCTTGCTCCAGCAGCAGGTGGCCAGCCTCGGTGGGTTCATAGCCTGTGCGCAGGCGCTCGAACAAGCGCGCACCCAGGCGGTCTTCCAGCGCGTCCAGCCGACGCAGCACCGTGCTGTGGTTGACGTTCAATTCGCGCGCCGCCTGGGCCAAGGAGCCCGTGTGGCCAATGGCCAGGGCAATACGCAGGTCACTCCAGTTCAAGGCGCTCATGGCGGCAGTGTGCCTGCTCTATGCAAATTTGCAAAACTGGTCTGCGAAATTTCAGCTTGAGTGCAAGGCTGCGCCCTCATACAGTCCGTCAGACCCAAGACATTCTGGTAAGCCCTGAGATCATGGCGCGCTTCACTTCCTCACCGCATACCCTGGAGCCTCTGCCCGGCGAAGCTGCCAAGCCGCCGTTGCGGCTGTTGGAGCGCCGTGAGTCCTTGCGGCCCCGAGGCGGTGCTCAGGCGCAAGCGCAGGTGATGGGTGTCGCACCCTGGCTGCAGGTATTGCGCCGCTGGGTGACGCTGCGGGGCTGAGCGTCTGGCCGCCGCCTAGGCTGGCGCAGTGCGGGCCGTCAGCGCGGCTGGCGCAAAGATTCCATGGCCCGCGCGGCCGCAAACTCGGCTTGACGCACGTCCCGCGCAGCCATCACCAAGCGTTCTTGGCCTGAGCGGCCGTCCGGGCCTGTATCGTCATCCGCCAAGCCGCCCTGATCGACGGCTTGGGCCAATTGACGCATGCGCTCTAGCTCTTGGCTCAGGGCTTGGGCTTGGTTGCTGTGGGCCACTTGGATCCGATCAACCTGCTCAAACATGACTTCGAGCAGGTGCGAGAACTCCGCCGAGTGGTTCTGACGCAGCTCCTCGACTTGGCGATCTCGGCGCAGGCTTTCAGCCTGCTGCTCCTGTTGGCGCTCGCTCATCTGCCGCGCATGATGGTCGGCCGCTGACTTGGCTTGCGCAGCCAGTTGCAAATTCTGCTCGCGCAAGCGCTCCAACAGTCGTTGCTGCGGCGTGCCGGTGATGGCCGGAGCCGGGCTGGCCACATCATCCAGGGGGATGTCCACCGTCGCGGGAGCCGGTGCTGGCGTGCTGCGGTCGGCGGGGGCGCTACGGGGCCGCGCCGGCGCCGCAGGCGCGCTGGGCTTGCGCCGCAACACGGCGCCCAGCACCACGCCAAGGGCCAGACCTCCACCTGCGAAGAGGGCTACTTGCCATGCCCAGCCGGGAAGATCGACCATCAACGCGCTCTGCCTCCTTGAATTCAGTCCGAGGGCTTCCGCCCTGGCGACGATTTGTCACGCATTGTCTGACTTTCCAGTGCGCTCGTCACGGAAGCCGCAGCAGGGAATACGGCTGCGCGTTTGGCATTCTGCACAGGCTCTGGTATTTGTTCACGTTCTGATGCCCGCAAGCCCAGCGGCCAGGCGTCCCTAGAATCCCCTCATGTCTTCTTCATCTTCGCCGGACGGCGCGCGCTTTGGCTGGGCCTCGCTGCATCGCTTTGTGCTGATCACGCTGCTGGGCTTTGCCTCAGGCTTGCCGTTGGCTCTGACGGGCCAAGCCCTGCAGGCCTGGCTGAGCCTGGAAGGCCTGGATGTGGCCACCATTGGTTTCCTCAGCCTGGTCGGCCTGCCCTACACCTTCAAGTTCCTGTGGGCGCCGCTGATGGACCGCTTCGACCTGCCCTGGTTGGGCCGGCGGCGCGGCTGGCTGGTGCTGACCCAGCTCCTGCTGGCCGGGGCCTTGATGCTGCTGGCCGCGACCTCGCCCAAGGGCAATCTGCAGTGGTTTGCCTTGATTGCGGTGGCGATTGCCTTTTTGTCCGCGTCGCAAGACGTGGCCTATGACGCCTATCGCACGGAGGTGCTGCCGGCTCGGGAGCGGGGCTTGGGTTCGTCGCTGAATGTGATGGGCTATCGCATGGCGATGATCCTCTCCGGCGGCGTGGCCATGATCTGGACCGACCCGGCCCAAGGCGGCGGCTGGACCTGGCCTGAGGTTTATCGCTTGATGGCTGCCTTGATGGTGGCGGCAGCCGTCATCAGCGCGACCTTGCTGCCCAAGGTGCCCAAACCTCAGGTGCCGCAGTCGGTGGCGGGCCATGACCTGCGGGGCTTTGTCGCTGTGCTGTTGGCTGCCGTGGCTGGCTATGCGGCCACCAACTGGGCCATCGGGCCGGCCGTTCGTGAACTGATGGCGCCGCTCTGGCATGGCAGCACCATGAGCACCACGCTTCAGCAGCGCTGGATGGACCTGGTGGCCCTGCTATTGGGCTTGGGCTTCACCCTGCCGCTGGCCGCCTGGGCGGCGCGGCGCGCTCGCTTCGAGACCCTGGTGTCCGGCCTGGGCCATTACTTCAGTCAGCCGGGCGCGGTGGCGTTTTTGGCGTTCATCGTGCTCTACAAGCTGGGCGATGCGTTTGCGGGCTCGCTGCTGACGCCGTTTCTGCTCAAGGGCATGGCCTATGCGTCGGCCGAGGTCGGTGTGGTCAACAAAGTGATCGGCCTGTGGCTGACCATCTTGGGCGCCTTGCTGGGCGGGGCCTTGATGTTGCGTTTAGGCCTGTGGCGGGCCTTGATGCTGTTTGGCGTGTTGCAGGCCGCCAGCAATTTGGGCTTTTGGTGGCTGGCGGTGAATGGCCAGAATGCCTTGCCCGGTTTGCTGCTGCCCGCCTTTGACTGGGGCTTTGTCAAGCTGGCCCACCCGACGCCGGTCGATGGCGGTTTGCTGATGGTGATTGCCTTCGAGAACCTCTCGGGCGGCATGGGAACGGCGGCCTTTCTGGCTTTCTTGATGAGCTTGACCAGCCAACGGTTCACCGCCACGCAGTTTGCGCTGCTCAGTGCTTTTGCGTCGGTCGGCCGGGTCTGGGTGGGGCCACTGGCCGGCGTCTTGGCCGAGTCCATCGGCTGGCCCTCTTTCTTTGTGGTGTCGACGCTGGCCGCGCTGCCTGCGTTGCTGATGTTGTGGGTCATGCGCGACAGTGTGAGGGCTTTGGAAGTGGACCCTGACACGCTGGGCGCCACCGACGACTGACGCCCGGCTATTGGCCTTGCACAATGCTTCAGCCTTGGCGGCTTGAATGAGTTTTGAATTTGGAGCCTGACATGCCTTTGTCTGCATCAGCATCACCTGCCCCGCAGGACCCACTGTTTTGCACCACGGCCGAGGTGGGTCTGCCGGCCATGGTCCGGGCGCGGCACTGTGGCTGCCCCTTGCATGCGCGCCGCCGCGTGGCTGGCTGGTTGGCTGCGGGCAGCTTGCTGCCCGGTGCAGTGCTGGCGCAAGACGAAGAAGGTGTGCGCGGCGAGGTGGGGCGCACCTCACGCATGGCCAAGCTGGTCCCGGCCGAGCAAGTGGAGCGCGCGGCGCAACAGCAATATCTGCAACTGCAGCGTGAGGCCTCATCCAAGCGCGCTTTGGCACCGGCAGACCACCCCCAGGTGCAACGCTTGCGCGCGATTGCCGATCGCATCATTCCCTTCGCGCCGCCGTGGAACGACCGCGCCACCCAATGGAAGTGGGAAGTCAATCTGATTGGCTCCAGCCAGCTCAATGCGTTTTGCATGCCGGGCGGCAAGATCGCGTTCTATTACGGCATCTTGCAGCGCCTGCAACTCACGGATGACGAGGTGGCGATGATCATGGGCCACGAGATGGCCCACGCCCTGCGTGAGCATGCCCGTGAACGCATGGGCAAGACGGCGGCCACCGGCATCGGCTTGGAGATTGGTGCGGCCCTCTTTGGCCTCAAGGGCACTGGCCGCACCCTGGCCGACATGGGGGCTCAACTGCTGACCCTGCGCTTCAGCCGTGAAGATGAAAGCGAGGCCGACCTGGTGGGCCTGGAGTTGGCCGCGCGTGCGGGCTACAACCCGGCCTCAGGCGTCACGCTGTGGCAGAAGATGATGAAGGCCAGCGAGGGGGCGCCGCCGGAGTTCATGTCCACCCACCCGTCGGGCGACAGCCGCATTGAAGACATCCAGCGCGTGCTGCCCAAGGTCGACCCGCTCTATGCGCGCGCACCCAAGCCGCCTAAGGTGTTTGGGCCGCCTGCGGCATAAGCTGCGCTGACGCGGCCAAGGCGGCCGCCACCGTGGCCGCTGCCTGCTGGGCGTCCTCAGCGGTGTGGCTGCTCATCACCTGCATGCGCAGCCGGGCGCGGTGCCGCGGCACCGCCGGAAACTCCACCAAATTGGCCAGCAAGTGGCGTTGGCCCATCTCGCGCACCGCCAATCGGGCTCGTCGCTCGTCACCCAGCAGCACCGGCACGATGGGCGAGGCCTGGCCCCACACCGTCAAACCCTCTTGGGTGAGGGCCTGGCGCAGGGCTTGGACGGCCTGCATCAGTTGCTCGCGCCGCCATTCCCCCTCGACGCTGCGCACGATCTTCAGGCTTTGGTGGATGACCGCAATCTGCAGCGGTGAGAGCGCATTGCTGAAGGTGGCTGTGGCTGCAAAGTAACGCAGATATTCTTTGAGTGCCCGGCTGCGCCCGGCCACAAATCCACCGTTGGACGCAAAGGATTTGGAGAAGGCGCCAATCACCACATCGATCTGACCGTGCAGGCCCTGCAGACCGATTTGGCCTTGGCCGTTCGGGCCCATGGCACCCAAGTCATGCGCCACATCCACCACCAACAGGGCCTGGAACTCCTGGGCCAGGGCCTGCAGGGCCGCGAGGTCGGGGCTGTCGGCATCCATAGAAAAACAGCCTTCCGTGATCAGCATGATGCCGTTGTGGGGGTCGTTGCGGCGAATGCGGGTCAACAGCCGCCTCGCGTGGTCGACGTCCAAGTGGCGGTGCAGGTGCACATGGCGTGTCGCGGCGCGAGCACCTGTCTGCAGGCAGTTGTGGGCCAGCACATCCATCACCACATGGTCGTCAGGCCGCACCAAGCCCTTGATGACCCCAAAGCCTGCGGCCCAGCCGGTGGGAAACAGCAGCACGTGCGGCAGGCCCAGAAAGTCGGCCAGGGCTTGCTCAAGCGCGACACCGTCGCCCACATTGCCCGCCAGCACGCTGGAGCCCGCGCTGTGCACGCCAAACCGCGCCATGGCCTCTTGGGCAGCAGCCACCACAGCCGGGTGGGAGGACAGCGCCAGATAGTCTTGTGACGAGAAATTGAGGCCCCGCACATCACGGCCGTCCTGCTCGCGCAGCGTGGTGTGGGCCGCGGGCGGCGTCTGCAAGCTGCGGGCAAAGGGCAGCAAGCCATGCGCCAAGCGGGTCGACTCCCAGTGCTCAAAAGCACGTGCTTTGCTGAGCAGGTCGGGCGAGGCGTGAATCAAGTAGTCAGCGGTGCTGCCTGTCAGCGCAAACTCCAGCGTCGGCAGGCGTGACGATCCTTCTGCAAGGGCTGCAGGTTCATCTAAAGGCATGGCGGGCTCTCCCAGCGTCTTGTGGTGTGAACCGCCCGCAGAGGCTGCGCGTCAAGGACGTCAGCCAAAGCGGCGGCACACCAGTGTCGCCAAGGGGGCTCGCCCCGCACAAGCTGTCAAATGACGCAGGTGGGGCTGCTAGGGTCTGTTGACATACAAATCCTACCCGCGTGAGCCCTACAGGCCATGCCAGTCTAGGCGCGCTGCGCCGCCCGCACCTCTGTGCGGGCAAGCGGCGCAACAACGAATGGCGTGGCCTGTAGGACTCACCCTGAGGGCAGGACGTCCAAGGGTGCTGGCGGGCGTTGCTCACCTTGCCCGGGCACCAGCCCGGGCTGCGGATCGCGCCTACTCCAGCGCCCTTGGACACTCCTGCGCGGGCAGGATTTGTATGTCAGCAGACCCTAGCCTCAGGTGTTGCCCACATAGGGGTTGCTGCGCCGTTCGCGCCCAAAGCTGCTTTCTGGGCCGTGGCCAGGGATGAAGATGGTGTCGTCGCCCATGGGCCACAGCCGCTGGGTGATGCTGTTGATCAGCGTGTCGTGGTCGCCACCGGGAAAGTCGGTGCGGCCAATCGAGCCCGCGAACAGCACATCGCCCACAAAGCAGCGCGAGATCTCGGCGGCATGGAAGACTACATGCCCGGGGGTGTGCCCAGGGCAATGCCGCACGGCCACGGTGGCGTGGCCCAAGCTCACGCTGTCGCCGTCGGCCAGCCAGCGCGTGGGCGTGAAGGTCTCGGCCTCGGGAAAGCCGAACATCTTGCTTTGCTGCGGCAGGCCATCGATCCAGAACTGATCGCCCGGGTGCGGGCCGATGATGGGCAGGCCCAACTCGCGCGCCAAGGTGCCGGTGGCGCCGGCATGGTCGATGTGCGCGTGGGTCAGCCACAGCGCGGTGAGCTTGACGCCCAAGCGCTGGGCTTCAGCCTTCAGGCCCTCGCCCTCACCGCCCGGGTCAATGAGGGCGCCCTCCATGGTCTGGTCGCACCAGATCAGCGAGCAGTTTTGTTGAAAGGCGGTGACGGGGAGGGTGAGGTAGCGCAGCATTTGCCATGAGAAGCCTCTGCCCAAATGCAGAGGCTGGGTGAGGGTCAGAACTGGTAGCTTACCCCGACCGACAACTGCGGCAGCGCTCGGACCTTGCCGACGCCGTCGCGCAACTCTTGCGTTTCGCGGTCAAGGTCGGCCTGGCTGACTTGGCTCAGCAGGGGGCCTTCGACGCGCGTGGCCACCGTGGCCTTGCCGATGGAGGCGCCGAGGTCGGCCACAAAGCCCCAACCGCTGTTGCCCATCTTGTGGCCCCAGCCAATGCCGATGTAGGGCGTGGTGGAGGGGAATTTGATGTTGGCCACAAAACGGTCTGCGGTGGTGGTGGCGTAGCTGGTGTTACCGATCTTGATCGGGGTGCCATCGCCAAACGCAGTGAGGTCGAACTTGGTGTCGTTGACCGTCACGCCACCCGTCAGGCGGAAGCCTCCGGCCACAAACCAGTCTGCGAACAAACCGGTGCGGTTCGATTTGTACTGGCCCTTGTAATTGATGCCCTGCTCCACGCCCGATTTGTCGCGGGTGCCGATGGTGGCCAAGTCCAGGCGCACGGTGACGGTGTCAGAGACGGGCTGGGCAATGCCCAGCATCACGCCGGGGGCGCCAATGGCGGCATAGGGTTCGGCCGCTTGAGTCGTGCCGACGGACAGCGCGGTCAGGGCCAAGGCGCAAAAACGAGACAGGAACTGCATGAAGAACCTCAACGAGTGGGTGGCAAAAAAACACGCCCTCTCGTCGGGGCGCTCCAGGGCAATGTAGCAGCGCCCATACGCCCTCAGCAGCCCTCAGAACGTGAAGTCGTCATGGAAACGACGACCTTAAAGTCACAGGATGTCGGTGGTGTGTGCGGATGTATCGCAACCCCTAGGAAAGCCCTGAAGCGCAGAGCAATGTATCTGCACTACGTGCTGCTTCACAGGCTGAAGTCGTAGTCCACCGACAAGGGGGCGTGGTCACTGAACTTCTGCGTTTTGTAGATGGCGGCGGCGTGGGCGGTGGTGGCTAGGCTGGGAGTGGCGACGTGGTACAAGGAGTCCCAAAAAACCCACATTCATTGCGGGCTTGATGCTGACGGGCATCGTGGCGGGGCGTCTACTGCTCCGGGGTGTCGAGGTCAGCAGCGGCACCTGCTTGGGGTAACTCGTCTCCGCCCTCGAATGCGTTGTTGAAAAGGGTCTCCCAGAAGTCGTCTTCTTTGTCCAGGTCGAACTTCCGCCGCAACGATGCGGCGATGTCCAACCGATTGCGAATCAACCGCTCGTGGAAGGTTTCGTCGCGGTGCCGCTCAGCGAACTGGGCTTGTGCTTCACGGATGGCCTTGAAGATGTGCACATGGACGTCCCTGACGCCACTTACAAACTCCCAGAAATCCTTGCCGACCAGGTAGTCAAACCAGTCAGGATGGCCAAGGCTCGCTTCGACCAAGGCCGGCTTGTTGTTCAGGTCGGCATAGCGCCCGTAGGTAATTCCAATCATGCAGCGAGCACCCGTGCTCGCATGAACGGTTGGAAACTTCTCAATCATGCCGTTCGCATGGGACTGATTCATCGTCCAGGGGCCAGCCTTGATGCTCATCATGTACGTATGACCCTCTATCTCCATTGAACGGTCAATCGGCTCCCAGACCGCTGCTAAAGCCCTGTTCAGCCGGTCTTTCTGGGCCGGTAGAGCTGCGCCAAATAGCGGGAGGATCTTCTCTTCTGCAAAGCGCCCGAAAGAAGTGTCATCACCATGGAATGAGCTTCCCAGTTGAAGGCGCTCGGCAACCTCGTACGGGCTGAAGATGTTGTAGACGGGCGAGGTGATGAGCAGTAGGAACGGATTGAAGTTGGTCTGCCTGATATCGGTGACCTCGTTTGCTTTGGCCAGCCTCCGCTCCAGTAGGCTATCCGTCTCTCGAACGATGGCACTGTGCACACCAGGGGAAAGAGCATCCGCGAGGTTCTGTCGGGCAAATCGGCGAGGGCGCACAGGCATTTTTGGCTTCGATGTGTACGAAGCCGGCAGGTTAACGCCAAATCTTGCAAGCTCTCCGGCTTGCTAATGCCTACACCGATCTGACCCGCCTACTGGTTACGGGTCCCGTGTGGTGAGCATCAGCATTCCCATCACCGTCCGCCCACAGCACGGCTTGTCCCTTTTTGAACCATTTGCGCGTTCTAACGTGGGACTGCAGATAGACGATGCGCACATTGTCATCGTGCAATGAACCTGCCTTCTGAATCTTAGCCGGAGCCGTGACGCGGTCGAGTTCATGCGCAAGCACTTGCCCGGCAACAAGGCCCAAGCGAGTCGGTACGGCGTTGCCCACTTGGGCGTACTGCTCCTGTGCAGTCCCACAGAAGGTCCAAGCGGGCGGGAACTCTTGGATGAGCGCGCATTCACGCAAAGTCAAGGCACGCAGCTGCTCGGGATGGCAAAGCGCCGTGCTCGCATGATTCGGCATGGTCAGAATGGTGGGGGACGGCAGGTCAAAACTCAGGCGACGCCACCAACCAGAACGTCCGCCTTTCGCAAACCACGCCTTCCCCATGGATTCCTTTTGCAGGTTCTCCGGCAGCGCGCGCCAGTTCCCCCCCGGCGGAATCTGAGCCAGAAAGGACTTCTTGCGAGGACTGAAGTCCAACACGGTTGGCGACAGTTCGTGGAGCCCGCCGATGACATCGCGGAGCGTGGACATTGGCTTCAGTCCGTCCGACTGACCATGAGTCGGTGCAGGGAACTCGACGACCTTGCCAAAGCGGTTGCCGATGAAGAGAACCCGCTCACGAAGTTGCGGGGCGCCATAGTTAACAGCGTTCACCTCGAAGACATCCATGCGGTAGTCCGCCGCAGTTGATGCTCTCAAGTCAGCAACAAACTTGCGCAGGACTGACCCAGGTAGTTCGTCAGCCTCCAAGGGTGCGCCACCCTTGTCAGGACGCTCGGCAATAGGCCTGTGGCGTATAGCCGCCGAAACCAATCCGCGCACGTTCTCCATCAAGAAGAACTTGGGCTGTAGCACTTCAACGAACCGCAGGAAATCCCAGAGCAAGGTGCCGCGCGGATCCTGAACGGTGCCTCGGCGTCCTGTGGTGCTGAACGACTGGCAGGGGGGGCCACCCACCAACAGATCCAACTCGCCGGGCTTGATGCCGAGGTCGTCCATGAGCTGTTCCGCAGACAGTTCGCGGATATCGCCCTCGTAGACCTTCATTTTTCGAGAGCTGGTTCGGCCTGCATCCCGATTCGCTCGAATGGTTTCGCAAAAGGGGGCGCGGAGCTCAACGGCCGCGAGTGTCTTGAATCTCCCCGTGCTCTCCAGTCCGATATCCAGACCCATAGCGCCGGAGAACAGAGAAACAACCTTGTATTGACGCTTTGGCATGTTCGATTCCGATGTGAGGCGCGAGCTGGCGCTACGACTGCGCGCCAGCACCACTCTCTTGCGACAGCAGGCGATAGATGGCCAGATTGATGACGGCAGCCCTTGTCTGCCCCATCGCGGCAGCAAGGCCATCAACCTTCACCAGCATGTCTGGGGTGATGGTCAGACTGATCTGAAGCCTCGACCCCTTCTGCACGCCCTTGACCCCGTCTGAACGCGGAGGCCGGCCACGGCGCCCCCCAGACTTCTGATTGCTCACCAGCATCCTCCGCGACTGGACCACGATTAATGTTAATCAAATATTAAATAAATGTCAAAACCATAGTGATTCAACATTGAATTCGCATGCGGGACGTTGCATGAGGCACGTCAGATGTTCATGTCGTAGTCGATGCTCAAGGGCGCGTGGTCACTGAACTTAGAGGCTTTGAAAATCGAAGCACCTCTTGCCGTTGAAGCTACCGCTGAAGTCGCGATGTGATAGTCCAGTCGCCAGCCCACGTTCTTGGCATAGGCCTGGCCACGGTTGCTCCACCATGTGTAGCACTCGTTGGTCGTGTCCGGGTGCAGGCGGCGGTACACATCCACCAACCCACCCTGGGCCGGGTCCAGCAGTTGGGTCATCCAAGCCCGCTCCTCGGGCAGAAAGCCGCTGTTCTTGAGGTTGCCCTTCCAGTTCTTCAGGTCGGCCTCGCGGTGGGCGATGTTGAGGTCACCCACCAAGATGAATTCGCGCTCCGCCCGCAGGGCTTGCAGGTGTGGGGCCATGGCCGCCAAGAAGCGAAACTTGGCTTGCTGGCGCTCCTCGCCTGAGGAGCCGCTGGGGAAGTAGCAACTGATGATCGACAGCTTGCGCCCGGGTTTGTCAAAGCGCAGTTCGACCCAGCGGCCTTCGTCATCAAACTCGGGCACGCCCAGGCCGCGAATCACGTCGCTCGGTTGATGGCGGGTATAGAGTCCCACGCCCGAGTAGCCTTTTTTCTGGGCGAAATGAAAGTAGCCTGGCATCTGGGCCACCTGCTCAAACCGGCCCTCGATGTCGGCCGCCTGTGCTTTGACTTCCTGGACGCCAATACAATCAGCAACAGATTGTTCGGCCCACTCCACAAAGCCTTTGGTGGCCGCGGAGCGGATGCCGTTGAGATTGAGCGTGACGAGCTTGAAACCCACTTGACGAATCCTTCGCAATGACAACCACCCCGCACACCGACGCCCTGGCACAGGAATTCGTGAAGTTCTCCGTCGAGGCGGGGGTTCTGCGCTTCGGCGAGTTCACGACCAAGGCGGGTCGGCTGTCCCCCTATTTCTTCAACACCGGCTTGTTTGACGACGGTGCCAAGCTCATGAGGCTGGGCGAATTCTATGCACGTCGGCTCATCGCCTCGGGCTTGGAGTTCGACATGCTCTTTGGCCCCGCCTACAAAGGCATTACCTTGGCTGCGGCGGTGGCCATTGGCTTGGCCAAAGAGGGCAAGAGCGTGCCCTATGCCTACAACCGCAAAGAAGCCAAGGATCACGGCGAGGGCGGTACCTTGGTGGGGGCGCCCGTCAAGGGGCGGGTGTTGATCATTGACGACGTGATCACGGATGGCGCCTCCAAGCGCGAGGCGGCTGACATGATCCGCGCCGCCGGTGCCACCCCGGTGGGTGTGGCCATCACCATGGACCGCCAGGAGCGCGCCAAGGATGACCCGGCCAACCCCCGCTCTGGCGTGCAGTATGTGGAGCAGGAGCTGGGCTTGCGCGTGGTCTCGATTGCCACGCTGGCCGACTTGATGGCTTTCTTGGCGACCACGGGCGATGCAACGCTGCGCGCCAACACCGAGCGGGTGGCCGCTTACCGCCAACGCTACGGCATCTGAGATGCGCGGGGCTCGACTCACCTCGGTCACGGTGCTCTTGCTGAGCGCTGTGTGGGTGGGTGCGGCCTGGGCCCAAGCACCGGCGCCCAAGATTTTCAGCTGCATTGACAAGAGCGGCCGGCGGTTGAGCTCGGATCGCCCCATTCCAGAGTGCCAGAGCCAGGAGCAGAAGCTGCTGAATCGGGATGGCTCAGTCCGGGCTATCACGCGGCCTTTGGCCAGCCCTGAGGAGTTGGCGAGGCTGGAGGAGCAGCGCCAAGCTGCGTTGCAAAGCCAAGCCCAGCAAGAAGAGAATACGCGCAAGGCTCGGCAGTTGCTGCGCCGCTATCCCGACGAATCCGCTCACGCCCAGGGTCGCACCCGAGCCATGGAGCCGGTGGTGCGCCAGATGAGTGAGTCCCGAGCCCGCCTGCAGGCGCTGGAGCGCGAACGCGACGCCTTGGCGCAGCAGCTCAAGCAGGAGAAGAACCCCGCCAACGCAGCGGGTCTGCGGCAGCGCTTGGAGACCAATGGTGCCGCGCTAGAGGCGCAATCGGCGGTCCTGCGCGACCGAGAGGCCGAGCGCGACCGCATGAACATGCAGTTCGATCAAGAGTTGGCCCAGCTCAAAACCCTGTGGGGTGCCGGGCCGGCGGCTGCATCTGGAGCGAAACCATGAGTTGTTTTGGGGCCGCTGGCCTGGCTGTCTTGCTGGGGCTGGGCCTGTGGAGTGCCGGGGCGCAGGCCGGCTCAGCCCGCTACCAATGTGAAGGCGGCTTGATCCTGCAAGCCGACCTGACGCCGCGCGCCGGACGGGTGCAGGCCGGCCAGACCTGGTGGGCCGTCAAGCGCCTGCGCGAGCCGGCTGTCCGCTACCGGGACGCCAAGAAGACCGTGACCTTGGCTGTGACGGGGCGGCGCGCGACGTGGCAAGAGGGCGACGGCCCGCTGCTGAACTGCGAATTGCTGCTGCCGGAGTTTGTGCACAAACTCTGAGAGGCCACCCCGCCGTGAGGCTGGAGAGTGGCCTGGGGTCTGGGCTCAAGCGCCCAGCTTGCGTTTCAGCAGCTCACCCGCCTGCGCCGGGTTGGCCTTGCCCTTGGAGGCCTTCATCACCTGGCCGACCAAGGCATTGAAGGCCTTCTCTTTACCCGCGCGGAACTCTTCCACCGACTTGGCATTGGCGGCCAGCACCTCGTCAATGAGGGCCTCCAAGGCGCCGGTGTCGTTGGACTGGCGCAGGTCCTTGGCATCAATGAGGGCGTCCACGTCGCTGCCTTCCCCCGTCCACAAGGCCTCGAAGACTTGGCGGGCCGAGTTGTTGGAGATGGTGCCGTCTAGGATGCGCGCAATCAGCGCCGCCAGCGTGGTGGCCGCCACCGGTGCTTCGGCAATGTCTTTGCCCTCGCTGTTCAAGCGCTTGCTGATCTCGCCCATCAACCAGTTGGCCACCAGCTTGGGCGCTTTGCAGGCGTCGCGGGCGGTTTCATAGTAGCGGGCCAGGGCCAAGCTCTGCGTCATCATCGTCGCGTCATAGGCGGGCAGGCCGTCTTGGGCGACAAAGCGCTCGGCCATGGCGCGGGGCAACTCGGGCATCTCGCCGCGCACGCGCTCGACCCACTGCGGCGCAATCACCAGCGGCGGCAGGTCCGGGTCGGGGAAGTAGCGGTAGTCGGCCGAGTCTTCCTTGCTGCGCATGGCGCGGGTCTCACCCCGGTCGGGGTTGTAGAGCACCGTGGCTTGCTGGATGCTGCGGCCGTCCTCGATCTCGTCGATCTGCCAGTTGACCTCGTAGTTCACCGCGTCCACCAGATAGCGGAAGCTGTTGAGGTTTTTGATTTCGCGGCGCGTGCCGTAGGGGGCGCCGGGCTTGCGCACTGACACATTAACGTCGCAGCGGAAAGAGCCTTCTTGCATATTGCCGTCGCAAATGCCCAGCCACATCACCAGCGCATGCAGGGTCTTGGCATATTCGGCGGCTTCGGCGGCCGAGCGCATGTCGGGCTCGGAGACGATCTCCAGCAGTGGGGTGCCGGCGCGGTTCAGGTCGATCCCTGATTGGCCGTGGAAGTCTTCATGCAGGCTCTTGCCCGCGTCTTCTTCCAGGTGGGCGCGGGTCAGCTGGACGGTCTTTTTGACATCGCCCACAAAGAACTCGACCTGCCCGCCCTGCACCACCGGGATCTCGAACTGGCTGATCTGGTAGCCCTTGGGCAGGTCCGGGTAGAAGTAGTTCTTGCGCGCAAAGATGGACAGCGGCGCGACCTTTGCGCCGACGGCCAAACCAAAGCGGATGGCGCGCTCGACGGCCGCGCGGTTGAGCACCGGCAGCGTGCCCGGCAAGGCCAAGTCCACGGGGCTGGCCTGGGTGTTGGGCTCAGCGCCAAAGGCGGTGGAGGAGCCCGAGAAAATCTTGGAGACGGTGGAGAGCTGGACGTGGTTTTCCAGGCCGATCACGACCTCGTACCCACGCACGAGTTGAGAAGTGTTGGACATGGTCAGATTCCTGCGGGGGCTTGGGTGTGCCAGTCGGTGGCTTGCTGCAGCGCATGGGCCGTGTGCAGCAGTTGGCCTTCCGCGAAGTAGTTGCCGATGAGCTGCAGGCCCACGGGCAGGCCGCCCGCCCCAAAGCCCGCCGGCACGCTCATGCCCGGCAGGCCGGCCAGCGACGCGGGCAAGGTGAAGATGTCGGCCAAATAGGCTTGCAGCGGGTCACCGCCTTGCTCGCCGATCTTCCAGGCCACCGTCGGGGCCACGGGGCCCGCGATCACATCGCACTGGGTGAAGCAACGCTGGAAGTCCTCGGCAATCATGCGGCGCAGCTTTTGGGCCTGCAGGTAGTAGGCGTCGTAATAGCCGTGCGAGAGCACATAGGTGCCAATCATGATGCGGCGTTTGACCTCGGCGCCAAAGCCCTCGGCGCGGGTCTTTTTGTACATGTCCAGCAGGTCGTCAAACTGGCCTGCGCGGTGGCCAAACTTGACACCGTCAAAACGGCTCAGGTTGGAGCTGGCCTCGGCCGGCGCGATGATGTAGTAGACCGGGATCGACAGCTCCGTGCGGGGCAGGCTCACCTCCACCAGCGTGGCCCCCAGCTTCTCCAACTCCGCCAAGGCATGGCGCACGGCGCCATTGACGTCGGCCGCCAAGGCCGCAGGGAAAAACTCTTGGGGCAGGCCAACGCGCAAGCCCTTGAGCGGCTGGCTGGCCGTCGCACCCTCGCGGGCGCTCAGCATCTGCGCATGGAAGTTTTGGGCCGGGCGCTCGGCGCTGGTGGCGTCGCGCTCGTCAAAACCGCTCATCGCCGACAGCAAAAGCGCGCAGTCTTCAGCGCTGCGGGCCATGGGGCCGGCTTGGTCCAGGCTGGAGGCAAAGGCGATCATCCCGTAGCGGCTGCACACGCCGTAAGTGGGCTTGATGCCGGTGATGCCGCTGAAGCTGGCGGGCTGGCGGATGGAGCCGCCGGTGTCGGTGCCAGTCGCGGCGGGCAGCAGACGGGCAGCCACCGCAGCGGCCGAGCCGCCCGAGGAGCCGCCGGGCACGCGCTGGGTGTCCCAGGGGTTGTGCACGGGCCCATAGGCCGAGTTCTCGTTGGCCGAGCCCATGGCGTATTCGTCGCAATTGAGCTTGCCCAAGCTGACGGTGCCTGCCGCCTTCAGCCGCGCCACCACGGTGGCGTCAAAGGGGCTGCGGTAGTGGGCCAGCATCTTGGAGCCGGCGGTGGTGGGCATGTCGGCCGTGACGAAGATGTCCTTGTGGGCCAGCGGCACGCCGGTCAAGGGGCCAGCTTGGCCCGCGGCGCGGGCGGCGTCGGCGGCACGGGCGGTGCTCAGGGCGGCCTCGGGGTCCAGGTGCAAAAAGCTGCCCAAGTGGGCATGGGCTTGGGCACGGCCCAGCAAATGCTGGGTCACTTCGACGCTGGAGACGGTCTTGGCGGCCATGGCTTGGGCCAGGCCCGCCACGCCCAGGTGGTGCAAGTCTTGTGCGGGCATTATTCGATCACCTTGGGCACGAGGAACAGGCCGTCTTCCACGGCTGGGGCGCTGGCTTGGTTGAGGGCGCGCTGGTTGGTCTCGGTCACCGCATCGTCGCGCAGGCGAAGGTGGACTTCCTGGACCGCCGACAGCGGCGTGTAAAGGGGCTCGACGCCTTGGGTGTCAACTGCGCTCATTTGCTCGACGATGCTGAAAAAGCCGTTGAGTTGCGTGAGCATGGCGTCCGCTTCTTGGGGGGAGATGTCCAGCCGCGCCAGATGGGCGATCCGGCTCACATCCGTAGGGGTGAGTGCCATGAGGGTGTTGCCTTGGTGGGTGCAGTGTCCGGCCTTGGGCACAGTGCGTTGACAAAGTGCCGCCAAGTGAGGGTAAAGACCCGCTTGGCGCCGCGAAAAAAGGGCCTGAGCCCCACGGGCATTGTGGGGCGTTAGGGTATTATCTCCGGTTATCCACACCCTGCCTGGCAGCGCCGCCGCAAGGGGCTGCAAAGCCCTTTGGAAGCCTGAAAAAAGCCTGGTGTGGGGGCATGGCGGGCCCTGCTGCAAAAACCGTCGCTATTCACCGTCTTCCATTCATGCGCCTTGAGGTTTTGAGCCCACTTTGCCTAGGTCTTGCACCGGCGCTGGCTCTTTGCTCAGGGCGCCACTGTCATTGAAATCCCCATGTTCGCATCCCTGCGCCGTTACTTTTCTACCGACCTGGCCATTGACCTGGGCACCGCCAACACGCTGATTTACGTGCGCGGCAAAGGCATTGTGCTGGACGAGCCTTCGGTGGTCTCCATTCGCCACGAAGGCGGCCCCAGCGGCAAGAAGACCATCCAGGCTGTGGGCCATGAAGCCAAGGCCATGCTGGGCAAGGTGCCCGGCAATATCGAAGCCATCCGCCCCATGAAGGACGGCGTGATTGCCGACTTCACCGTCACCGAGCAGATGCTCAAGCAGTTCATCAAGATGGTCCATCCCCGGTCCGTCTTGAAGCCCAGCCCGCGGATCATCATTTGCGTGCCTTGCGGCTCCACCCAGGTGGAGCGCCGCGCCATTCGCGAGTCCGCCTTGGGCGCTGGGGCCTCCGAGGTCTACCTGATTGAAGAGCCGATGGCTGCGGCCATTGGTGCCGGCCTGCCGGTCTCTGAGGCCTCGGGCTCCATGGTGGTCGACATCGGTGGCGGCACCACCGAAGTGGGCGTGATCAGCTTGGGCGGCATGGTCTACAAGGGCTCGGTCCGCGTCGGCGGCGACAAGTTCGACGAAGCCATCATCAACTACATCCGCCGCAACTACGGCATGTTGATTGGTGAGCCCACCGCCGAATCCATCAAGAAGCACATCGGCTCAGCCTTCCCGGGCTCTGAAGTGCGCGAGATGGAAGTCAAGGGCCGCAACCTCTCTGAGGGCGTGCCGCGCAGCTTCACCATCTCGTCCAACGAAATCCTCGAAGCCCTGACCGACCCGCTCAACCAAATCGTCTCGGCCGTCAAGAACGCGCTGGAGCAAACCCCGCCTGAGTTGGGCGCCGACATCGCCGAGCGCGGCATGATGCTGACGGGCGGTGGCGCGCTGCTGCGCGACCTGGACCGCTTGCTGGCCGAAGAAACCGGCCTGCCAGTGCTGGTGGCTGAAGACCCGCTGACCTGCGTGGTGCGGGGTTGTGGCATGGCGCTGGAGCGCATGGAGCGCCTGGGCTCGATCTTCACCTCGGAGTAAGCGGCCCACCGCTGCGCGTTCTCTCACCCCTTTGTTGGCCTTTGGCCAGCCGCCATGTCTCTCGGCACGCTTGAACGCTCACCGCCGCCGTTTTTCAGGCAGGGCCCCTCGGCCCTGACCAAGGTCGTCTTTTTCTCTGCCTTGGCGCTGTTCTTGATGGCCGCCGATTCTCGGTTCACCTTGACCCAGCCTTTGCGCTCGGCCATGGCCACGGTGCTGCTGCCTGCGCAACAGGCCCTCAGCTTGCCCGTGGCGGCTTACCGTCAGGCGGGCGACTATCTGCAAGGCCTGGAAGCCGCCCGCGCCCAAGAAAACGCCATGCGGGCCAAGCTGGCGCAGCAGGCCGAGCGCTCTTCCCGTGCCGACCGTTTGGTGGAAGAGAACACCCGTCTGCGCGCCTTGCTGGAGCTGCGCCCGCAGGTCACCGTCAAGTCGCAACCGGCCGAGGTGCTGTACGAAGCCCCCGATGCCTACTCCCGCAAGATCTTTCTGGACCGTGGCTCTCAACATGGTTTGGTGGCGGGCTCGCCGGTCATCAATGAGCAGGGCGTTCTCGGCCAAGTGACTCGGGTCTATCCGCTGTCGGCCGAGGTGACCTTGCTGGTGGACAAAGACGCAGCCATCCCGGTGCTCAACCCGCGCACCGAGCACCGCAGCGCAGCCTTTGGCACTGGCGACGGCCGCGCCATGGAGCTGCGCTTCATGGCCAGTAACGACGATGTTCAGGTGGGCGATGTGCTGATCACCAGCGGTGTGGATGGTGTTTATCCGCAAGGCCTGCAAGTGGCTCGCGTGGCCAAGGTCGACGCGCGCGGCGACACCTCGTTTGCGCGCATCAGCCTCACGCCCACGGCGCCGCCCGACGGTGTGCGCCACGTGCTGGTGCTGGAGCCCCTGGCTCTGCATCAACCGCCTCGGCCGCAAGAGCCCGCCGAGCCTGAGCGCAGCAGCAGCCGGCACGGCCGGGTCGGAGGCCGCAAATGATCATGCGTCGCAGCTCAGACCAGCTCTTGTTGCCCGTCAATCCGGTGTTCTTGTGGCTCAGCCTGTTCGTGGCCATGGGCCTGAACATGGTGCCGCTGGGCCATGCGCCCATCCTGCCCGATGTGATGGCGCTGGTGCTGGTGTTTTGGAACGTGCATCAACCGCGCCGCGTGGGCGTGGGCGCGGCCTTTGTGTTTGGCTTGCTGATGGATGTCCATGCCGGCTCCTTGTTGGGCCAGCATGCGCTCTCCTACACCTTGCTGAGCTTTTTGGCCATCACCATCCACCGGCGGGTCTTGTGGTTCAGCTTGTTCGAGCAAGTGCTGCACGTGTTGCCGCTCTTCTATGCTTCGGCCTTGGTGGCCCTAGCCGTGCGCCTGTTGGCGGGTGATGGCTTCCCCGGTTGGGGGGTGCTGATCGCTCCAGCGCTGGAGGGCCTGCTTTGGCCGGTCGTGACCTGGCTGCTGCTGGCGCCCCAGCGCCGCCCGCCCGATCCGGACAAGAACCGACCGCTATGAGCACGCCTGTGCGGATGCGGTCGGGGCAGGGGTGGGCCGACCATGACTGAGCTGAAGAATCTTGAGGCTGAACTGGACCGCTTCAGGCTGCGCATCATTGCGGCCGTGCTGTTCATCTTGCTCGGCTTTGGTTTGCTGGTCGCTCGCATGGTGCATCTGCAGGTGGTGCGGTACGAGGACTTGGCCAATCGGGCCGAAGCCAACCGCATCGCAGTCGTGCCCATCGTGCCCAATCGTGGCCGCATCGTCGACCGCAATGGCGTGGTGCTGGCCACCAACTACACCGCTTACACGCTGGAGATCACGCCGTCGCGGGTGGCAGACCTGGAGGCCACGATCAACAAGCTGGCTGAGTTCATTGACATTCAACCGCGCGACCGCCGGCGCTTCAAGCGCCAGTTGGATGAGAGCAAGAGCTTTGAGTCCCTGCCCATCCGCAACCGGCTCAAGGATGAAGAAGTGGCGCGCTTCATTGCCCGGCGCTTTCAGTTTCCAGGCGTCGAGATCAAAGCCCGCTTGTTCCGCAACTATCCCTTGGGTGAGACCGGCAGCCACTTGATTGGCTATATCGGCCGCATCAACCAGGCCGAGAAAAAGGCCATGGAAGACTGGGAAGATGAAGCCCAGGCCAACTACCGTGGCACCGAGTACATCGGCAAGCTGGGCTTGGAGCAAAGCTACGAGTTGGACCTGCACGGCACCACGGGCTTTGAGCAGATGGAAACCTCGGCCGGCGGCCGCGCGGTACGGCGGCTGGACAACCTGCCGGCCACGCCAGGCAACACCTTGGTGCTGTCGGTGGACATCAAGCTGCAGGCCTTGGTCGAGGAGATGTTCGGGGCGCGGCGTGGCGCTTTGGTCGCGATTGATCCGCGCAACGGGGAGATCCTGGCCTTTGTCTCCAAGCCCACTTTTGACCCCAATAAGTTCGTGGACGGCATCGACGTTGATAACTGGCGCGAGCTCAATGAGTCCATCGACAAACCCCTGCTGAACCGCGCCCTGCGGGGCACGTATCCGCCGGGCTCCACCTACAAGCCCTTCATGGCGATGGCGGCCTTGAACGCGGGCAAGCGCTCGCCCTCCACCATCATCAATGACCCGGGCTTCTTCATGTTTGGCGGGCATCGCTACGGCAGCCCCGAGAACGAGCGCGGTGGCGCGATGGACATGCGGCGCTCCATCGTCGAGTCCTCTAACGTCTACTACTACACCTTGGCCAATGAGATGGGCGTGGACATGATCCACGACCAGCTCAGCCCCTTTGGTTTCGGGCGCCGCACCAACATCGATTTGGAAGGTGAAGTCACAGGGGTCTTGCCTTCACAAGAGTGGAAGCGACGCACTTATAAGCGCCCCGAGCAGCGCAAGTGGTATGCCGGGGAAACCATTTCCTTGGGCATTGGCCAGGGCTATAACAACTTCACCATGCTGCAGTTGGCCAATGCCATGGCCATCTTGGCCGCGGGTGGTCAGCGCTTTGAGCCACGCCTGGTCAAAGAGATTGAAGATGTGGTCACTCATCAGCGGCGCGCCGTGTCGTCCAAGGCGCTGGAGCCGCTGGCGCTGAAGCCCGAACAGGTGAATGTGATCATGCAGGCCATGCACGGCGTGACCCAGCAGGGCACGTCAACCCGCATTTTTGTGGGCGCGCCCTACGCCAGTGGCGGCAAGACGGGTACGGCTCAGGCCGTGGGCATTCGCCAGAACGAGAAATACAGCGCGGCTCGCATGGCCGAGCACCTGCGCGATCACTCTCTGTATGTGGCCTTCGCGCCCTTGGACAAGCCTCGCATTGCCTTGGCTGTCATCGTGGAGAACGCGGGCTGGGGTGCGGCGGCGGCGGCACCCATTGCGCGGCGCGTGTTTGACTATGTGCTGCTGGGCCACTACCCCAGCGAAGAGGATATTGCCCTGACCCAAAAGGGCCAGTCCGTCGCGCCCGTGGGCACGCCCAGGCCTGCCGCGTCGGTGCCGCTGCCGTCAAGCTCGGGCCCGGCAGCCACGCCGGAAGCGCCCACAGGGGCGGCGGCGTCTGCGGCGGCTGCCTCTGCGGCGGCCTCTGCGGGCAGCATGGCTTCGCGCCCAGCGGCATCGGCGCCAGCCCCCTCAGCAGCCCGGCCCAGGGCGATGACGCTGGATGTCGGGCCCGCTTTGCGCGCCTCAGGAGTGCGACCATGAGTGTGGTGTTCGAGCGGCCCTCCTTGTGGCAGCGGGTGCGGCCCGTGTTTTCGAGCTTTGATGTGCCGCTGACCTTGGGCTTGCTGATCTTGGCCGCCTTTGGCTTGGTCACCATGTACTCGGCGGGCTACGACCACGGCACGCGTTTTGTCGACCATGGCCGCAACATGATGATCGCGCTGGCGATCTTGTTTGTGGTGGCCCAAGTGCCACCCCAGCGCTTGATGGCGCTGGCGGTGCCGCTCTATGTGGTGGGGGTCACGCTGCTGGTGGCGACCATGATTTTCGGCATCACCAAGAAGGGCGCCACGCGTTGGCTGCATGTGGGGGTGGTGATCCAGCCCAGCGAGATCATGAAGCTGGCTATGCCGCTGATGCTGGCTTGGTGGTTTCAAAAGCGCGAGGGGCAGTTGCGGCCGCTGGATTTCGCGGTCGCGGGGCTGTTGCTCTTGGTACCCGTGGCCTTGGTGGCCAAGCAGCCTGACCTCGGCACGTCCATCCTCATCCTCTCCGCCGGGCTCTATGTGATTTTCTTCGCCGGCCTGTCTTGGCGGCTGATCTTGCCTGTGGTGTTGGTGGCGCTGATTGGCGCGGTGGCCTTGGTGCTGTCTGAGGACCAAATCTGCCAGGCCGATGTGAAATGGCCGCTGCTGCGTGAGTACCAAAAGACACGCGTCTGCACCCTGCTGGACCCGACCAAAGACCCGCTGGGCAAAGGCTTTCACATCATCCAGGGCATGATTGCCATTGGCTCTGGCGGCTGGACGGGCAAGGGCTTCATGAACGGCACGCAGACGCACCTGGAGTTCATCCCTGAGCGCACCACCGACTTCATCTTTGCCGCCTTTGCTGAGGAGTTCGGCTTGGTCGGCGTGCTGGGCTTGATTGCCGCTTTCACCTTCGTGCTCTTGCGCGGACTGATGATTGCGGCTGAGGCCCCCACCGTGTTCTCTCGCCTTTTGGCCGGGGCCATCACACTGAGCTTCTTCACCTATGCCATGGTGAACATGGGCATGGTCAGCGGCATCTTGCCGGTGGTGGGCATTCCTTTGCCCTTCATCAGCTACGGCGGAACGGCCATGGTGACGCTGGGCTTGGCTTTGGGCATGTTGATGTCCATTGCCAAGAGCCGCCGGCTGATGCAGAGCTGAGGCAGGGGCCTTCGGCCCCTTTTCATGCCGTGGGTCTTCAGTTGACGAAGCTGATGTCGTCCACCACGAACTTGCAAGCGCCTGCGCTCATCAGCACATGGGTCAGCGGCTTGCTGAACTTCACGGTTTTGAGCGCAGCAGCCAAGGTGGCGACCTTCTTTTCGACGCCTTGGCTGCCGATGCCGAACATCGTCACTTTGGCGCCCACATCCAGGCCCGAGCCAATCTTCAGCGAGACCTGGCTGACTTCGCTGGCAAAGCGCACCACTTCGGGCAAGCGCGGAACGCCGCCGTCGGCCATGGTGGTTTCGCAGTTGAAGGCCAGGAAGTTCGGTGCCGACTGACCGGTGACGGCGAAGTTGGAGCTTTGGTCCAGAACGGCCCCGCCATCCAAGGCCTGGGTGCTGGAGCCATTGAACTGCACTGTGCCCACGGACAGCAGCGAGGTGGTGTTGATGAACAGGTTGGGCGCCGCAGCGGCATCAAAGTTGATCAGGTTGGCGGCCTGGGTGTTGAATTCTTGGGCCATCACCACCTTGGGCAGGGCCTTGGGCGCGGTGCGTGCTTGGTGGGGCGAGACGCCACCGGTGGTGTCGTTGGCGAAGGTGGTGCCAGCCAGGGTCAACAGGGCGGCGGCGGTCAGCAGAGTGCGGTTCATGAGGGGCTCCTTGAGTGGTTTTCATTCCGGCGCTCGATCCCTACCGAACGCTGAGTCGCACTGTAGAAAGCGCGCCTTCAATCACCCATCCCTACGGGCCTCCCGGCCCTAGGGGAGTGCTCCCCCCTACTTTCAAGTCTCTGTGCCGCCTTCAGCCTGAGTGGGCAGGGGGAATCGCACCGTGAAGCGCGTGCCAGGTCGATCAGCATGCTCTCCCACGGCGGGGCGGGCGTCCTCGACGGTCAAGGTGGCGTCGTGTTTCTCTACGATCTCTTTCACGATGGCCAGGCCCAGGCCGCTGCCATCGACATTGGTGCCCAATGCACGATAGAAGGGCTGGAACACCAACTCGCGCTCGGCCTCAGGAATGCCTGGGCCGTTGTCTTCGACTTGGAGCACCAGCACTTGGCCGAAGGGGTCCGCCATGATGCGCACCGTCACGCAGCCCCCCTCGGGCGTGTACTGCAGCGCGTTGTCCACCAGATTGCGGATCATCTCGCGGACCAACAAGGGCTGCCCCACCAAGCGCGGCACCTGCTCGCTGCTTTCGGGGCCTTCGTAGCCCAGGTCGATACGCTTGTCCATGGCCTTGGGCACAAAGTCCTGTACGGTATCGGTGGCCAGGCGCGCGATGTTGAAGGCCTGCTGGCGGCGGGCTTGTTCTTCATCCTCGGCCCGGGCCATCGAGAGGAGCTGGTTGACCATGTGGGCCGCGCGTTGGCTGGAGCGCGAGATCTGCTGCAAAGACTTGCGCACCGACACCACATCGCCGCGCTCATCGAGTTCGCGCTGCGCCAATTCAGCTTGAGTGCGCAAGCCCGCTAACGGTGTTTTGAGCTGGTGCGCAGCATCCGCCAAAAAGTGCTTTTGAGCGCTCATGGACTGATCGAGTCGGGCCAGCAGTTCATTGATGGAGCGCACCAGCGGTGCGACTTCTTCGGGCGCATCTTGCACATCAATGGGGCTGAGGTCGTGGCTTTCACGCTTCAAGATGCGCTGCTGAAGGTGAGACAGCGGTGCAATGCCGCGCGCCAGCGCAAACCACACCAGCAAGACTGCCAGCGGCAAGATCACATACTGCGGCAACAGCACGCCTTTGATGATCTCCGTGGTCAGGCGCTCGCGTTTGTCCATGGTCTCGGCCACCTGCACCAGCGTGATGCCAGGCTCGGCCGACATGCCGGGCGTGAGCCGCAGGCTGGCGATGCGCACGGCCTCGTTCTGAACCACTTCGTCGCGAAACTGGACCTCGCCGACCACCGCGTTACTGCCTTCTGGGGGAGACGGTAGCTCCCGGTCGCCGGCAATCAGCTCGCCACGCGCCCCCAGCACTTGGAAGAAGATCTTGTCCACATCATCGCTGCGCAGCAGCGCGGCCGCGGGCTCTGACAACTTCGCCTTGCCTGGCTTGCCCTGAGGGTCAGCCACCATCTGGCGCGACACCATGCGGGTGAGTTGCGCCAGGTCTCGGTCGTAGGGCCGGGCCGCGATGTTCTGTGCGACCAGCCAGGTCAGGGCTGCACTCATGGGCCACAGCAGCAGCAGCGGCACGAGCATCCAGTCCAGGATCTCGCCAAACAGCGAACGTTGCTCCCGGCCTAAAGCTTTGATCACGACGTGCCGGTTGGGCTCAGTGGACGGCCTGGGTCACGAGGCGATCTTTTCGAGGCAATAGCCCAGGCCTCGCACCGTCGCAATGCGGATCGGGCCTTGCTCGATTTTCTTGCGCAGGCGGTGGATATAGACCTCGATGGCGTTGTTGCTGACCTCTTCGCCCCACTCGCACAGGCGAGCCACCAACTGGTCTTTGCTGACCAAGCGCCCGGCGCGCTGCAGCAACACTTCGAGCAAGCTGATCTCGCGCGCTGACAACTCGATCATCTGCTCGTTGATGTAGGCCACGCGGCCCGTGGCATCAAAGGTCAGCGGGCCATGCTTGATGATGCTGGACGCGGTGCCCAGGCCGCGCCGCGTCAGCGCCCGCACGCGGGCTTCCAACTCTTGCAGCGAGAAGGGCTTGGCCATGAAATCGTCCGCGCCCAAATCCAGCGCCTTGACGCGCTGGTCAATGGAGTCGGCGGCGGTGAGGATCAACACCGGCATGGACGTGCCACGTGCGCGCAGCTTGCGCAGGACTTCCAGCCCATGCAGGCGCGGCAGGCCCAGGTCCAAAATGAGCAGATCAAACTCGTGAGAGGCCAAGGCGGCGTCAGCTTCGCTGCCGCTGCTGACTTGGTCGACCGCATAGCCCGAACCGCGCAGCGAGCGCAGCAGACCGTCGGCCAACACCTGATCATCTTCGGCGATAAGAATGCGCATACAGCTTGTCTCCTCAGTGGGGGCACTCTTTGCATGGCCACATTGCGCCGCTAACCGCTGCGTTGTGAGCAATGACTTTGTTGCCGATGCCCCGATTTTAGGCAGTCCGACCCGCGCTGTCCGTTCACGTGAACGCGATACTGTACAAACATCCAGCTTCTGACATAATTGTTCGAAACATTCCCGGAGAACCTCATGGACGCCAAGACTGCCAACCCCGAAAAAGCCAAAGCCCTGCAAGCCGCACTTGCCCAGATCGAGAAGCAATTCGGCAAGGGCTCCATCATGCGCCTGGGGGAAGGCGAGGTGGTCGAGGACATCCAAGTCGTCTCCACCGGCTCCTTGGGGCTGGATGTGGCGCTGGGTGTGGGCGGCTTGCCTCGGGGCCGCGTGGTGGAAATCTATGGCCCGGAATCCTCTGGCAAGACCACGCTGACCTTGCAAGTCGTGGCCGAAATGCAAAAGGTCGGCGGTGTGGCCGCGTTCATTGATGCCGAGCACGCGCTGGACATCCAATACGCTCAAAAGTTGGGCGTCAATTTGCAAGAGTTGCTGATCAGCCAGCCCGATACCGGCGAGCAAGCCCTGGAGATCGTGGATTCGCTGGTGCGCTCTGGCGCTGTGGACCTGATCGTCGTGGACTCGGTGGCTGCACTCACCCCCAAGGCCGAATTGGAAGGCGAGATGGGCGATTCCCTGCCCGGCCTGCAAGCCCGCCTGATGAGCCAGGCCCTGCGCAAGCTGACGGCCACCATCAAGAAGTCCAACTGCATGGTCATCTTCATCAACCAGATCCGCATGAAGATCGGCGTGATGTTTGGCAGCCCTGAAACCACCACCGGCGGCAATGCCTTGAAGTTCTATGCCTCGGTGCGCCTGGACATCCGCCGCATTGGCTCCATCAAGAAGGGTGAAGAGATCGTGGGCAGCGAAACCCGCGTCAAGGTTGTCAAGAACAAGGTGGCGCCGCCCTTTAAGGAAGCCGAATTCGACATCCTCTACGGTGAGGGCGTGAGCCGCGAGGGCGAGATCATCGACCTGGGCGTGGCCAACAAAATCGTCGACAAGTCCGGCGCCTGGTATGCCTACAACGGCGAGAAGATCGGCCAGGGCAAGGACAACTCTCGCGAGTTCCTGCGCGAGAACCCCGACATCGCCCGCGAGATCGAAAACAAGGTGCGCGCGGCCGTTGGCGTGCCTTTGCTGGCGGAGTCTGCAGGCGCCGCCTGAGCCCTGAGTCGCCTGAGGTCGCGCGCTCCTAAAGGCTGAGGCATGGCTGGCCACTGCCCTTTGCTCAGCCTGAAGGCTCAGGCCTTGGCGCTGCTGGCACGCCGCGAGTACAGCCGCTCTGAGCTGCAGACCCGCTTGCTGGCCCATGCGCGCAAGCGGGCGGCCGCCGCCGCCGAAGCGCCTGCCGTGGACCCTTGGGATCACGAAGCCGCAGCGGCGCAGCCGCAAGAAGCCCCCAGTGCCGAGGCGCTGCACGCCGAAGTGGATGCGGTGCTGGACTGGCTCGCTTCGCGTCAGTATCAAAGCGACACGCGTTTTGTCGAGACCCGGGTGAATGCGCGCGCCGCCCGCCATGGTGAGCGCCGAATTCGGCATGAGCTGGCTCAACACGGTTTGACGCTGGATGCGGACACTGCTCAGCAGCTTCGATCCACAGAGGTCCAGCGGGCCCACGAGGTGTGGCTGAAGCGCTTTGGGGTGGTGGCCACCGAGGCCCACGAGCGCGCTCGCCAGATGCGGTTTCTGGCCGCGCGGGGCTTCAGCGCCGAGTCCGTGCGCCGTGTCGTCGGTGGCCGCGACCCCGACGAGGAGTGAGTGGCGGGGCCTTATTGCGCCAACTTGGCGCACAAATGCTGCATTGCAGCACGCGTGATACAGTGCCGACCTGTTTCAGCGCTGTAACTCTCCCCGGCCTTTGAGCTTTGGGGGGCTCAAGTGGCCCCCTGCCAGCCGAGGTGATGCGCGCTAGACGGCCTCATCCCATGCCCTTGCCAGCTTCCGACCCCCAACGCGTGCTTCAGCACACCCGTGCCGTGCAGGTGGAGATGTACTCCCGTGCCGACGGCCTGTGGGAGGTTGACGCCCGTTTGCGCGACACCAAGACCCGTGAGATTCGGGGCAGCCAGGGGGTCTTGCCCGCCGGGCATGCCATCCACGACCTGGTCTTGAGGCTGGTGATCGACACCCAATTCAACATCCATCACGCCGGAGCGGAGTCCTTGGCTGTGCCCTATCGGGGGCAATGTGACAACCACGGCGACGCCTATGCACAGCTCGAAGGCCTGAATCTGCTGAAGGGCTTCAAGCGCGCGGTGCGAGAGCGCCTGGGCGGCGTGGCGGGGTGTACACATTTGACAGAATTGGCCGATGTACTGCCGACCGCTGTCATCCAAGCGTTTGCCGGCCTTGTGCTGGACACAAAGGGAGAAGGCGATCAGGCCCCTTTCCAGCTTGATCGCTGTCATGCACTGAGACGGGACGGCGAGGTGGTGCGATTGCACTATCCTCGCTGGTTTCGTCAGCCTGATGCCAACAAAGTATCGGAAAATCACGCGCCGGTGACCCCGGCAGCGTCTCGCGACGCGGCTTAGGCCGCTAGACCTCTTTCGTCCTGAACTCACGAAAAGACCACCCATGAAGATCCACGAATACCAAGGCAAAGAAATCCTGCGCCAATTCGACGTGCCAGTGCCTCGCGGCTACCCGGCTTTCACTGTGCAGGAAGCCGTGGAAGCGGCCCAAAAACTGGGCGGCAACGTCTGGGTGGTCAAGGCCCAGATCCACGCGGGCGGTCGCGGCAAGGGCGGCGGCGTCAAGCTCGCCAAGAGCATGGACGACCTGAAGACGCTGGCCAACCAGATTCTGGGCATGCAGCTGATCACGCACCAGACTGGTCCTGAAGGCCAAAAGGTCCGTCGCCTCTATATTGAAGAAGGCGCGGACATCAAGAAGGAATACTACGTCTCGCTGGTCACCGACCGCCAAACCCAGAAGGTGGCCTTCATTGCTTCCAGCGAAGGTGGCATGGACATTGAAGAAGTGGCCCATTCCACGCCCGAGAAGATCATCACCGAAGTGATCGATCCGCTGGTGGGCTTCACGGCTGAGCAGGCCAAGAAGATCGCTGCGGCCATTGGCCTGCCCGAAGGTTCGCACGCCCAAGCCGTCAGCCTGTTCCAGAACCTGTATCGCTGCTATATGCAGACCGATGCATCGCTGGTGGAAATCAACCCGCTGAACTGCGACTCCAAGGGCAACTTGATCGCCCTGGATGCCAAGTTCAACTTTGACGCCAACGCACTGTTCCGTCACCCCGAGATCGTCGCCTACCGCGACTTGGACGAGGAAGACCCGGCTGAAGTCGAAGCATCTAAGTTCGACCTGGCCTACATCAGCCTGGACGGCAACATCGGCTGCTTGGTGAACGGCGCTGGCTTGGCCATGGCCACCATGGACACCATCAAGCTGTTCGGCGGCGAGCCGGCCAACTTCCTGGACGTCGGCGGCGGCGCGACGGCCGAGAAGGTCACCGAAGCCTTCAAGATCATGCTGAAGAATAAGGCCGTCAAGGGCATCTTGGTCAACATCTTCGGCGGCATCATGAAGTGCGACACCATCGCCGAAGGCGTGATCACCGCCTGCAAGGCCGTCAATCTGCAAGTGCCGCTGGTCGTCCGCATGAAGGGCACCAACGAAGATCTGGGCAAGAAGATGTTGGCCGACTCCGGTCTGCCCATCATTGCCGCTGACACCATGGCAGAAGCTGCTACCGCCATCGTGGCCGCCGTCAAGTAAGCCCAGAGCGAAGGAATCTACACATGTCGATCTTTATCAACAAAGACACACGCGTCATCACCCAGGGCATCACGGGCAAGACCGGTCAGTTCCACACCCGGGGCTGCGTGGCCTATGCCAATGGCAAGAACTGCTTCGTGGCCGGCGTGAACCCCAAGAAGGCTGGCGAAGACTTCGAAGGCATTCCCATTTACGCTTCGGTTAAAGAGGCCTCGGCCCAGACCGGTGCCACCGTGTCCGTGATCTATGTGCCGCCCGCAGGCGCTGCTGCAGCCATCTGGGAAGCCGTGGAAGCCGACCTGGACTTGGCCATCTGCATCACCGAAGGCATTCCTGTGCGCGACATGCTCGAAGTGCGCAACAAGATGAAGGCCAAGGAAGCGGCAGGCGGCAAGAAGACCTTGCTGTTGGGCCCCAACTGCCCCGGCCTGATCACCCCGGAAGAAATCAAGATCGGCATCATGCCTGGTCACATCCACCGCAAGGGCCGCATCGGCGTGGTCTCGCGCTCGGGCACCTTGACCTATGAAGCTGTGGCGCAATTGACCGAAATCGGTCTGGGCCAGTCTTCGGCGGTCGGCATTGGTGGCGACCCCATCAACGGCCTGAAGCACATCGACGTGATGCGCGCCTTCAACGACGACCCCGATACCGATGCCGTCATCATGATCGGCGAAATCGGTGGCCCGGACGAGGCTGAAGCTGCGATGTGGTGCAAGGCCAATATGAAGAAGCCGATCGTCGGCTTCATCGCTGGCGTGACTGCGCCTGCGGGCAAGCGCATGGGCCATGCCGGTGCCTTGATCTCCGGCGGCGCTGACACGGCTGACGCCAAGCTCGCCATCATGGAAGAGTGCGGCTTCAAGGTCACACGCAATCCGTCTGAAATGGGCCGCCTGCTCAAGGCCATGCTCTGACGTCAGCGCAGGGGCTCATGGGCCCCTGCTGAGTGGCTGGCACAATAGAGCCCGCCCCCACCACAGGCCGCGTTTGCGGCCTGTTTGCATTGGGCCGGCGCGCGAGCGCCTCGCCGGGCGCTGTCTGTAGTTTCACGCACGACAAAGGTGGCGTGTGCTGCCTACACTGCGCCCTTCTACGAATTCAGTTTGACAGGATCTCCTCCATGGATCAGTTCATGCACGCCGACTTTTGGATCGCCGTCGGCCAGATCATCATGATCGACATCCTCTTGGGTGGCGACAACGCGGTGGTGATCGCCTTGGCGTGCCGCAGGCTCGACCCCAGTTTGCGCAACAAGGGCATCATCTGGGGCACCGTGGGTGCCATCGTGCTGCGGGTCATCCTGATCTTCTTCGCACTGACCTTGCTGGCCATTCCGTTCTTGAAACTGGTGGGCGCGGCCTTGCTGGTGTGGATCGGTGTGAAGCTGCTGATGCCCGAAGATGGCGATGAGCACGGCAATATCGAAGCCAGTGACAAGCTCTGGGCTGCGGTCAAAACCGTGGTGATTGCAGACTTGGTGATGAGTGTGGACAACGTCATCGCCATTGCCGGTGCGGCTCAGGGCGCGGGCGAAGGCCATCAAATGCCTTTGGTGGTTTTTGGCCTCTTGGTCAGCATCCCCATCATCGTGTGGGGCAGTCAGCTCGTCATCAAGCTGATGGACCGCTTCCCACTCATCATCACCATTGGGGGCATGCTCTTGGGCTGGATCGCCGGCACCATGGCGGTGGCCGACCCGGCTGTGCTGTCCTACGTGCCCACTGTGGCGCCTGACAAGCCCGGCGCAGCCCCTGAAGTGGTGGCCTCGGTGCGCTATGCCGCAGGTGCCGCAGGCGCCCTGCTGGTCTTGGTCGTGGGCAAGCTCTTGGCAGCTCGGAAGCCAGCCAGCGCAGCGTAAACCCGCCCCTGACACAGGGCCAGGCGCGACTGGCCCTGTGGTAATGTGACCCAAAGATCAACCGACCGGGGGGTGGGTGTGTCATGGGTAACGCCAAAGGATTTTGGGGACGCTTAGGGCTAGGCCGCGAAGCCACAGCGTTGGCCGAGGATGCCGACGACGGCCTGCTCACCTCGGGTGGGCCCCTGCCTGCCGATAGGCCGGCGAAGGCCGCCCGCTTGGGCAGCTTCAGTCTGCTGCGTTGCGTGGCCCAAGGCGGCCAAGGTGAGCTGCACTTGGCCACCGATTTGGGCACCGGCTTGCCCGTCGCCATCAAAACCATCCAATTGGGGCGTAGCGAGGTCGCTTGCGATCGCTTCATGAAGGAAACCGCGGCGGCAGGCCACCTTCAGCACCCTGACATCGTCCGCAGCTATGCCGCAGGCATCGATGGCCAAGGCGACGCCCGCAGAGGCTGGATCGCCATGGAGTGGATTTCGGGCGAAGATTTGGGACAGGTCTTGGCCGGCCCGCGCAAGCTGGACGCATCCGCCGCCTTGCTCGTGGCGGCGCGTGTGGCCGCGGCGCTGGCCTATGCACATCGCAGAGGCGTGCTGCATCGCGACATCAAGCCCGGCAATATCTTGCTGCAGCGGCGCAGTGGCTTGGTCAAGGTCACCGACTTCGGCTGTGCCCGGCTGACCGACGCCGCGGCCAGTCGCAGTGGCGTGTTGCTGGGGTCTCCGGCCTATATGGCGCCTGAGCAACTGGCCGGCGCTGCTGTCGACGGCCGGGCCGACCTCTATGCGGTGGGTGTGCTGCTCTTCCAAGCGCTGACCGGCCGTCTACCCTTCGAGTCCGCGAGCCTCGGGGGTTTATTGGCAGAAATTGCCCAGCGTCCCGCGCCTGCGCTGGCCGAGTTTCGCCCTGATTTACCCAGGGGTGTAGGCCTCTTGGTGGCCAGCCTGCTGGCCAAACAAGCGGCTGACCGTCCGCCAGATGGCGACGATCTGGCGCGGGAGTTGTGCAAGATGGCACTGGCCTGCGGGCTGGCCCGGCCGGACGAGCCTGCCGCGACAAGGCACAATGTGTAATTCTTTGACGCCAACATCCCCGGACACATCGTGACCCTGCACCTCGACTACTTCAGCGTGATCGACACGGGCCGCGCGCGGAGCAACAACGAGGACGTGGTCCAGGTTGACGAGGCGCTGGCGCTGGCGGTCTTGGCCGATGGCATGGGCGGCTATCAAGCCGGTGAAGTCGCCAGCGACATGGCCGCCACCACTATGCGCGAGCACATGACGCAATGGCTGGCCGACCCTGGAGCGCCCCGTCTGGCGGCCGACACGGCTCAGGCCTTGATGCGCAGCGCCCAAGAAGCCAACCGCAAGGTCTTTGAAGCCGCCAACAGCAAGCCCGAGTGGGCCGGCATGGGCACCACCTTGGTTGCGGCCATGGTGATGAACGACCGCCTGTGGATTGGCCACATTGGTGACTCTCGCGCTTACCGTTTGCGGGGCGATCGGCTGGAGCAACTCAGCCGCGACCACTCCCTGCTGCAAGAGCAACTGGATGCGGGCTTGATCACGCCGGAAGATGCCGCCAAGTCCGTGCACCGCAACTTGGTGACTCGGGCGGTGGGGGTGGAGCCCGAGGTCTTGCTGGAGGTCCGCGAGCACGATATACAAGCGGGCGATCTGCTGTTACTGTGCTCCGACGGTCTCTCCGATATGTTGCCAGATGCCCGCATAGAGGCCGTCATGTGTGCGGAATCTGAACTGGAAGCCATGGGCAGGGCGCTGGTACAGGCCGCCAATGACGCCGGTGGACGGGATAATATCGCCGTGATTCTGGTTCGAGCCAAGGGAGGCGCCGCTACAGCAGGGCGGGCCTGGTGGCCGTTCCGTCGCTGAGCTGACCCCGCACAGCTACCTCTGATCGGGGTGGTTTTGTCAGCAGTTCGGCCACTCGACAACAAGAGGATTTCCATGGGCAAGCTGGTCGTTTCACTCGACAACGTCGTCATCAAAGAGGTGCAGATCACCAAGGATCGCACCACCCTGGGACGCCGCCCCTACAACGACATCGTGATTGATAACTTGGCCGTCAGCGGTGAGCACGCTGTGCTGCTGGCTGTGGGCAATGAGGTCTACATCGAAGACCTCAACAGCACGAACGGCACCTATATCAACGGCAAAGCCATCAAAAAACAGTTGTTGGCGCACAACGACACCGTAGAGATCGGTAAGTACCGTATCCGTTATCAAACCGAAGAAGCAGCCGACTACGAGAAGACGATGGTGTTGCGCCCCGGCGCATTTGGCGGTGCGCAAGCCGTTGTGCCCCCACCCACCGTCAGCCAACTGCCGGCGTCCATCAAGGTGTTGAACGGCGGCGCGGCGGGCCGCGAGGTCTTGCTGACCAAGGTGGTCACCACCGTGGGTAAGCCCGGCACGCAGGTCGCGTCTATCGCCAAGCGTCCGACAGGCTATGTCTTGGCCCACGTCGAAGGCGAATCCCGTCCCAGCATCAATGGGGTACGCCTCAGTGATGACGTCATGCCGCTCAAGAACGGCGATGTGATCGAGCTGGCCGGAACCCAAATGCAGTTCATTCAGGGCTGACCCTCCACGTTCACCGGACTGGTGGCGTTTTGAGAAGACCCCCACGCACACTCGGCCCTTGATGTGAGACGACTGCGCTGGTTGGTGTCACGTGGCGGTTTGTGGCTGGCCAGCTTGCTTCTCGTGGCTCTGGGTGGCTGGCATGCAGCCGTCGCGCCCATCGCAGCCTTGCAGCGCTTAGAGCTGGCCTTTGACGACCTGCGTCAGAACGCCTATCTGCAGCAAGGCGCGCATCCTGACATCGTCATCGTCGATGTCGACGAGACCAGCTTGGCTGAATTGGGCCGCTGGCCCTGGCCTCGCACCCACTTTGCACGCCTCGTCGATGAATTGGTCCAGCGCCAGCGGGTGGCCGCCATCGGCTTTGACTTCGTCTTTGCCGAGCCCGACCTGGGGGCCTGGCCGCTGCTCAAAGCCTTGGCGCAATCGGACCCAGCCTTGGCCGAGCAGCTGCCTCGCTGGCGGCAAACCACCGATAACGACGCCGTCTTTGCCAAAGCCCTGAAAGGCCGTCCGGTTGTCCTGGGCTACTACCTCAGCAACGACCGCGGGGGCGTGCGCGAGGGCACGCTGCCTCAGGCCTTGTTCACCATCCCTGCTGAAGCACCACAGATTCGCTTGCCGCGTTGGAGTGGCTTTGGCGCCAATGTGGCGAGCCTCCAAGCCGCAGCCCCCGCAGCCGGATTCTTCAATGCCTGGCCTGATGATGACGGTGTGGTGCGTTCCGTGCCCGCAGTGGGCCGGGTTGACCAGCAACTACAGCCCTCGCTGGCGCTGGCGCTGGCGCGTCTGGCCGCGGGCTCGCCTGCGGTCGAGCCCGTGTGGGTGCCCGCGGCAGGGCAGAAGAACACGGTTGATTTGGTGGCATTGCGCTTGACGCCCACCGACGGCAGCGGCGCCACCGTGCTGGCATTGGATGAACACGGTGCCCTGCGTGTGCCCTATCGGGGCAAAGGCGGCAAGTTGGGCGGTGCCTTTCGCTATGTGCCGGCTGCCGCCTTGCTGGCGGGGCATGTCCCGGCCGCCGAGTTGGCCGGCAAGTTGGTTCTGGTGGGCAGCTCAGCCCCCGGTTTGGCCGACCTGCGCTCCACCCCCGTCAATGCCGCCATGCCGGGGGTTGAAGTCCATGCCAATTTGTTGGCCGGCATGCTCGACGGCCACCTGCCCCAGCGCCCTGACTGGGCGCCGGGTTACGAGGTGGCATTGATCGTGGTGTCCTTGGTGCTTGCGGCCCTCATTGCCACCCAGTTGGCCGGCCGCTGGGCCATGGTGGGTGCCGCCGCACTGGCTGCGGCCTTGGTGGTCAGTAATCTGCTGGCCTACTCCAGAGCGGGTTTGGTCTTGCCTGTTGCCACGGCACTGGTGCTGTCGGCCATTCTGTTCTTCGGCGCCGTCAGCGTCAGCTACGTGCGCGAGTGGGAAGGGCGCCGCTCGTTGGTGCGCCTCTTCAGCAGCTATCTCCCGCCCGACCGCGCCAAAGCCTTGGCACGCGACCCTCAAGCGCAGAACCTGGAAGCCGAAAACCGCGAGCTCACCATCCTCTTTTGCGATCTGCGCGGCTTCACCGGCCTGGCAGAGAACCTGCCTCCCCTGGCCTTACGCGACTTGCTCAACCAATACCTGTCCACCGCCACCGCCATCGTCCATGAGCATGGCGGCACCCTGGATAAATTCATCGGCGACGCCGTGATGGCATTTTGGGGCGCCCCCCAACCTCAGGCCGACCATGCGGCCCGGGCGGTGCGCGCCGCGATGGCCTTGGCCCAAGGCACCATTCCCCTGAATGAAACCCTGCGCGCGCGCGGCCTGCCCGAGGTGGGCTATGGCATTGGTGTGGCCACTGGCGTGGTCTGTGTCGGCGACCTGGGCTCCAGTGCGCGGCGGGCTTACACCGCCGTGGGCGATGCGGTGAACCTAGCGGCGCGCTTGGAGAGCCAAACCCGCCAGGCCGGTGTGGGCTTGCTGGTCAGCGACACCACCTGCCACGCCGCCCGTTTGGACTTGCCGGACATTTTTTGGGTCGAGGTGGACCAGACCCAAGTGAAAGGTCGGCAACAATTTGTGAACATCTTCACGCCGGTTCCTGCCGAGTGTTTTGCAGATGCCGCAACTCAGGATCAACTGCGCAATTGGCAGCTTGCGCTGGCTGCTGCGCGCCTTCACCATGACGGACCTGCGCGCGCCTATCTCGGCCGCCTCAACGAATTACTCGCTTTGAACTCTCCCGCCACACCGCAGCAGCAGGCCGAAGGCACCCGTCCCTCCCTCCAAACTGCCGACTTGTTTGCTGCGCTGGCTCAGCGCCTGGCGGCTGATCTCGACCGTGCGGCAGAGCAGGCGAGCAGCCGCACCGAGCTGCCCGCTGCAGGAGGGCCCACCTCGTGACCATCCGCGTGCTGGGCTGTTCCGGCTCCATTGCCAAAGGCTGCCGCACCACCTCCTTCTTGCTGGACGACGACATCCTGATCGACGCTGGCACCGGCGTGGGCGACCTGGACTTGGCGGAACTGGCGCGCATCGACCACATCCTGGTCAGCCACTCGCACCTGGATCATGTGCTGGGCATCCCCTTGCTGGCCGACAGCGTGATGCGCCGCCGCGCCGGCCGTCCGCCCATTCAAGTCCATGCTCTGCCCGCCACCTTGGCCGTGCTGAAGTCGCATCTCTTTAATGACCATCTTTGGCCCGACTTCACCCGCATCCCCAGCAAAGACAAACCGGTGCTGGAACTAGTGCCCCTGCACGTTGGCGACGTTCTGACATTGGGGCACGAGCAGCGCGCCATTGAAGTGCTGCCCGCCGCTCACAGCGTCCCGGCCGTCGGCTATGCCGTGCGCGGCACCCGCGGTGACTGGGTCTACACCGGCGACACCGGCCCCAACCCAGCACTGTGGCAAGCCCTGCAAGGCCGACAAGTCAGCCACTTGGTGATTGAAATCGCCTTCCCCGAGAGCGAACATCTGCTGGCGCAAGAGGCCGGCCACCATTGCCCCTCCTCACTCGCCGCAGAGCTGACACAAGTCTCGGGCGACTTGAGCCTGATGCTGACCCACGTGAAGCCCGGCGAAATGGACGCCATCCAACACGACTTGGCGCGCCTGCTGCCGGGCGTGAGCCTCCACATGCTGGTGGCTGGGCAAAGCATCGCCCTGGCGGGCTGACCGCTGGGCCGCTGGCCTGCCTCGATTAGACACCCTACTGACAAATTTGGTCACATCGGGGTCTGAGGTGACCAAAATGGCGGGTGAAACCTGACCTTTTTTGTCGCTAGCGCTCAAAAATCACGCCAAACAGGCTCAAAAAAAGCTGGCACGGTCCTCGCTAATAGAAGGTTCAGCAGGTGCAGTACAACCTGCCCCTCTTTCCTCTCACTTCTATTGACCGAACGGAGCATCTCATGAAGCGTATTCAACAAGGTTTCACCCTGATCGAACTGATGATCGTGGTGGCCATCGTCGGCATCTTGGCCGCTGTCGCGTTGCCTGCTTACCAAGACTACACCAAGCGTGCGCGTGTCACGGAAGGCTTGTCTTTGGCTGGTGGTGCGAAAACCGCCATTGCTGAGTATTACTCGGCTAATAACAAGATGCCATCGACTAACTCAGATGCTGGTTTGGCAGCTGACGATGCTATCAAGGGTAACTCTGTATCCAAGGTGACCGTTACTAAGGACAGCGATACTAAGGGTGTGATCACCATTACCTTTAATGATAAGGTGGCGGCCGCTGGAGCTAACACACTCAAGTTGGTGGCTACACCGACGTCTGGCGCTGGCATTTCCTGGTCTTGCCAGAATGACAAACTTGACGTAAAGATTGTTCCTACTGAGTGCCGCAACAGCGGTAGCTGATTGAATCTTGTTGGTTTTTGGAAGGGGGCTTTGCCCCCTTCAGTCCCTTGTGGGCTTGTTTGTCTTGATGTGTGCTTTGAGGTTGGCTGCTAAATTTTCGGCAAGATCTTGATATGAAATACTCCAATTCTGGATTCACATTGATAGAGCTCATGATAGTTGTAGCCATTGTGGGTATTTTAGCGGCTGTGGCTTTGCCAGCCTATCAGGACTACACGAGGCGCGCCAGGGTTGTTGAAGGTTTAAGTCTGGCTGCTGGTGTAAAGACAGCAGTTTCTGAATATAGAGCATCTCAAAATAATTGGCCCAGTTCTATTGATGATTTGGGTATCAAAAATGTGATTGCGGGTGGTGTAGTTAAGAGCGTCTCTGTTGAGGCTGGTGGGGTTATTGAAGTTGTATATAATGAAAAAGTTGGCCTTGATCAAACTTTGATTTTGAGGCCCGAGTTGGTGAGCGGTTCAGGGAATATTGTGTGGCGATGTGCTGAAGGTACATTGCCTTCAGAGGTAAGGCCCTCTGAGTGTAGGTCTGGCTCGTAAAGATTAGCCAAAGGCACTCATTTGATTGACCCCGACACCCATAAACGAGGTTTGATAAAACTTTGATCTAGGGTTGCCTCTGGTTTTTCTTGGTAAGTTGTTTTGTGACTGATAAATGTTGTTGTCAGCAATGCCAATACTGTTGCGTGACCCAGTAAATTTTTAAACGAGCTTCTCTGCAAGCTGCATGGCCGCACTGGCAAGACGGATCTTTCAATAACCGAGTGCCATGCAATGCCAAGGCAAAAACACCACCACACCTGAGAGACCGGCATCGTTAATGTCCCGGAGAACATGGCGTCGATCCATCCGGCCAAAGTCGCCATCCAAGCTGCCGTGATCATAGGCATGTAGGGCCAGATGGCGCCACCCAGACGCTGCCACATCGCCAGCCAAAGATGGCGGGTCCACCAGACCAGCGCGCCCAAGGCGAGCAGAGTCGAGATCCAACCCCATTCGGCGGCCCACTGCAACACAATGTTATGGGGGTGTGCTGCGTCCACATTGTGCTGAGTGGCGTAATGCAGGCCGCCCCACCCTGTCAGAGGCTTCTGAAGAGCCATTTCAAAGGCCAGTTTCCAGTGAACTAAGCGAGCTTCGATAGAGCCGCCGTGTTCGCGCTCATTGAGTGCAATACCCGGGCTCCACTCAATCCCCAAACTATGCGGAATCACAACATAAAAGATCTGGTAGGCCATAAGAGCAGCACTTCCCAAGCAAAGCAGGCGTGCTGACCATACGCGTCTCGCTGGGCTGCATAAGGCTAAAAACCCAAATCCAACCAAGACAAGTGCTAGCAAAGTACTCCTTGCTCCACTCAACCAAACCAACGCTAAGCCCACAGCGACACCAAACCCCGCAGGCCAACGCATCCAGCGGTGGGTGGGATACCAAATCGCCATGGCAGCCATGATCAATGCCATGGTTTGAACGTGATTGAAGTGCCGTCTGTTCGGATGCCCATATCCGACTGCGGCAGCATCCAAGGGGGAAGACGAAAGCCATGCAAACGCAATGTCCCTGAGTTCCAGCAAGCCCATCAAGAGAACAGCAAGTACCACAACGACTGGAACCTCTTTGGACAAAGCATCAGTGGGTGAGGTGGCAAACACCCAAGCCACTGCGATCAGGCCCACCCAAAGGCAAGCTTCAGTCGCCGCAAAAACCGGCCATTGAGATTGCCATATGGAGGCCAACGTCAAAACGATGGCGATGCCCAGCAAGCCATACTGAGTGCGGCTCAGTTGAATGGCGCTTGGATCAAATTTTTGACTCCAAGCCAGAATGGCCAAGCAGCACAATGCGGCCTGAAGCGCTCGGGCCGTGTCATGCATCCCAAGCAAATTCAAGCTATCTACCAAACCGGGCACCGACACCAAGTAAACATAGGTCGCATAGCGCGTCCAGCGCAAGAGGTCGATGTGCATGATGCGGTTGGTGGTGGACTGAAAAAGGGCACCGTGGGCCGAAGCAGGCGTCGCCGCGCCTGATGCGCAGTATGCCCACTCCCACCGTTACAGGCTGCAGGAACTAGCGCATCGGAGCGGGTTGACCGAAGGGTGGAAGCAAGCCCAGGAGTGTTTAGGCCAGAATCCAGAGCGCTCTTCGTAAAGGCTGTGCATGTCCTCTCACCCCCCCATGTCCTCGCAAGCCAGAGATGTCTTGCTGGCCAGCTGCCTCCTCGCCGCCACCGCCCCCATCCTCCTGGCCTTCAGCCGCACCCCCACCGTCACCATGTTCAATCACCTGCTGAGTTTTCTCGGCTGGGGGGTGGTGTTGCTGACTTTTCGGGGGCAGATGCAGGCGTCGGGGGCGCAATGGCGGCAGGCGGCACCGATGATGTCGGCCCTGGCGCTCTTGGTCGGCGCGGCGCTGTGGAGCTGGTGGGCCGGCGCCTGGCCCAGTTCTTTGGCCTTGTCGGGTTTGGCCTTGTTGGGTGGCACGGCGGCGGTGCTGTGGGCTGCCGGCTGTGCGCGGCGGGCGCAAGACCAAGGGCAAGCAGCCTTTCATGCCTTCGCCTCAGCAGTGGTGTGCGGCGGGGTGCTCAGCGCCTTGATTGCGGTGGTGCAAGTGTTTGCGCCGACATGGCTGGAAGGCGGCATCAGCCAGTGGATTGCGCCGAGCGGCATCGTCGGCCGCGCGGTGGGCAATCTGCGCCAGCCCAATCACCTCAGTTCTTGGCTGATGTGGGCCTTGATTGCGCTGGTGCCTTTGGCGGAGCAGCGCCGCCTCTTGGGCTGGACCCTGCCGGGTCGTGCGTTTGTGGCCATGGCCGCCTTGATGGTCTTGGGCGTGGTGCTCACGGCGTCTCGCACTGGGGTGTTGGGCATTGTGTTGCTGGCCTTATGGGCGGTGGTGGATAAGCGCTTGCAGCGGCCGGTGCGCTGGGCGCTGTGGGCGGCGCCTGTTCTGTATGTCGTGTTTTGGTTCTTGCTCAGCCTCTGGGCGCAATCCACGCAGCACACCTTTGGCGGCGAGGCTCGCTTGGCAGAGGCCGATCTGTCTGCCTCGCGCTTTGGCATTTGGTCCAACACCTGGGCCATGGTCCTGCAGCAGCCTTGGACGGGCGTGGGCATGGGCCAGTACAACTTTGCCTGGACGCTGACGCCGTTTCCGGGCCGCCCGACGGCGTTCTTTGATCACTCTCACAACCTGCCTTTGCAGTTGTTGGTGGAGCTGGGTGTCGTTCTGGGCGGGCTGGTGTTGGGCTTATTGGTGTGGAGCTTGGGCTTGGCAGCGCAGAGGGCTTGGCGGGTCACGGGCGAGTCCGCCAGCCAGGGCCGCGCCGCCGTGGTGATGCTCTTGCTCATCGGCTTGCACAGCTTGCTGGAGTATCCGCTGTGGTACGCCTACTTCCTGCTTCCTGCGGCTTGGGCCTGGGGCTTTGCCTTGGTGTCTCCCCCGCAGACGCCCCCCTCAGAGGCGGCGCCCAGCGCAGAGGCGCTTCCATGGGTGGCTCACAAACCGCTGCAGCTCTGGGGCGCTTTGCTGGCCTGCGGCGCGGTGTTCGCCGCCTTGGACTACTGGCGTGTGGTGGAGATTTATCTGCCCAGCGCCAACGCGCCGTCCTTAGAGAAGCGCATTGCCCGCGGACAGAACAGCGTGTTTTACCGCTACCAAGCGGACTATGCCTTGGCCACCACCATGGACCCGGCCATCTTGACGCCGGAAGCCTTCAGCACCACCACCCACGCTTTGCTGGATGCGCGGCTGATGCTGGCCTGGGCCAAAGCCCTGGAAGCGCAAGGCAGCCATGACGAGGCCCGCTATGTGGCGGCCCGACTCAAGGAGTTCCGCAACCCCATGGCCAAGGAGTTCTTCGCGGCCTGCGACCAGCCTACCAACGAGCAAGCGCTGCCGTTTCAATGCCAACCGCCCACCAGGTCGCTGACTTGGCGCGATCTGCTGCAAAACGCCAAGCCCTGAGCACCAGGCGGCGTCATTGCCGCCATCGCCCCTCATGTCCGACCAGGGCGATATCTACGTAGCGGCTGCCCCTGGGCTCTGCGTCCAGGTAGTGGCTGCTGAAGCCGTCGAGCTCCACGCTGTGGTTGCTCAGGGCAGCGCGCAAGCCATCTCGTGTGGGTTGTGGCCCGGCCACGCGCAGCGCTTCGGCCAAGGCCAGCGTGCTGACATAGGCTTCTAGGCTGAGGTGCGACAAATGTTGGCCACGAAAAGTCGCTTTGAAGGCAGCCTGGTACTGTTGCACCCACAGCAAGCTGGTGCTCCACGGGCTGGGCACCACTTGGCTGAACTGCAGGCCGTAGGCCTCGGCACCGAGTGGCTGAAGCAGCTCCGTGGCTGTGCTGCTCAGGCCCATGATCACAGCGCGCAGGCCCTGGCGCCGCGCCTGCCGCACAAACTCAGCCGCAGCAGGCCCACCGGTCAGCAAGAGCACCACATCCGCAGTGCGGGCACGCTCAAGGAGGGGCGACAGCGCTTGAGCAGGGCTGCCTGGCGTTACGCTCAGCGACATAGGTTGAGCCAAGCTGAGGCTGAGCGCCGTGGTGCGGGCATCGTCGCGCAGGCTCTGGCCCCATTCGTCGTCCAGATGCAAGGTGGCCAGCCGCTTCATGCCCAGGGCTTTGGCCTGGCGCCACAGCGCCTCACATTCCGCTGCAGCGCTGGCGCGCACCGGATACACGCCAGAAGGTGCAGCCTCATAGAAGCGCGCCAGCCCTGAGAGCGGCGCCATCAAGGGGGTCTGGCTGCGGCGGGCCTCAGCGAGCACGGCGCTGGCGCAGCGGTCTCCTAAAGGCGCAAAGAGCAGCAAGGCGCCGTCGGCCGCCAAGCGCTGCGCGTTCTGGGTGGCCTTCTCTGGGTCGCCTTGGTCATCCAAGGTGCGCAGCCACAAGGGCCGGCCGCGGATGCCGCCGTTCAGCCGCACCACTTGCAGTGCGGTTTCTATGCCTTGGCGCACGGCTACGGCAGAGGCATTTCGGCCAGCATCGAGCGAGAGCGTCTGGCCCACCACCACGGCATTGCGCGGGGCTTGCGTCGCGCCTTCAGGGGCGGCCAGGCCTGCGCGAGGGCAGGCTGCAGCCGCCAGGCCAAAGCGCAGCCAATGGCGGCGGGAGGAACTCAAGGGCATCAAGGCGGCAAAGGCAACTTAGGGGGAGGTGGTCTGGCGTCCAACAGCGCAAAGCATAGGCGGCGCTGGGTAGGCGCACAATTCGGCATCGCCCGACTGTGTGGAGATCACCACCATGAACGCCCCAGAAAAACTTCCTGCGCTGGACGCCCAGCAACTGGCCTCATTTGTTGATGAAGCCTGGGCCGAGCGCATCGTGCCTTGCTTGACGGAGTACATCGCCGTCCCGGCCAAGAGCCCCATGTTCGACCCCGAGTGGGAAGCGCATGGTTTGATCGACAAAGTGGTGCGCGACGCCGCAGCCTGGGTCGAGAGCCGCAAGGTGCCTGGCCTCACGCTGGAAGTGGTGCGCCAACCCGGCCGCACGCCGGTGATCTTTTTTGAAGTGCCTGCCACCAAGGCGGGCAGCACCCAGACGGTGCTGATGTACGGCCATTTGGACAAACAGCCGGAGTTCAGCGGCTGGCGCTCTGACCTGGGGCCTTGGACACCCAAGCTGGAGGGCGACAAGCTCTATGGCCGGGGGGGCGCGGATGATGGCTATGCCGTCTATGCCGCCGTCAGCGCCATCGAGGCGCTGAAAGCCCAAAACCTGCCGCATCCACGCATCGTGGGCTTGATCGAAAGCTGCGAAGAGTCGGGCTCATTTGACCTACCGATCTACCTCGATGCCTTGCGCCCGCGCTTGGGGGATGTCAGCTTGGTGGTCTGCCTCGACAGCGGTGCGGGCAACTACGACCAACTCTGGCTCACCACCAGCTTGCGCGGCAACATCACCGGCACGCTCAAGGTCGAGATCCTGACCGAAGGCATTCACTCCGGAGACGCCAGCGGCTTGGTGCCCTCTAGCTTTCGCATCATGCGCCAGGTCTTGGACCGCCTGGAAGACGCCAAGACGGGCCAGTTGCTGCCTGCGGTGTTCCATTGCGAAATCCCTGCGGAGCGTGTGGCCCAGGCTCAAGCCACGGCCGACATCTTGGGCGACGAGGTTTGGAAGCGCTACCCCTGGGCCTGCGGTGCCGATGGCGCGTTTGCGCTGCCCACCACCAAGGATTCGGTGCAAGCCTTGCTCAACCGGACCTGGCGGCCCACGCTGTCCATCACGGGTGTGGATGGCATGCCGGCCCTGGCCAATGCAGGCAATGTGCTGCGCCCCTACACCGCCTTCAAGCTGAGCTTGCGCCTGCCGCCGCTGGTGGAAGGCCACGAGGCGGCGGTGCAGCTCAAGGCGCTGTTAGAAGACAACGCGCCCTATAACGCCAAAGTCACCTTCCACCCGGATGGCCGCATGAACAACTGGGGCGCCACCGGCTGGAATGCGCCCAGCCTGGCGCCGTGGTTGGAGCAGGCCATGGACCGGGCCTCGCGAGACTACTTTGGCGCACCGCTGGGCTACATCGGGCAGGGCGGCACCATCCCGCTGATGAACCTGCTGCAGCAAGGCTTCCCCAGCGCGCAAATGATGGTTTGCGGCGTGCTTGGCCCCAAGAGCAATGCGCATGGCCCGAATGAGTTCTTGCACCTGCCTTATGCGCGGCGTTTGACGGCGGCCGTGGCGCAGGTGGTGGCCGCCCATCCCTGAGCCTGAGCGGCATTTGAAAAAAGAAAAGGGCGGGTTCAACCCGCCCTTTGGCTTTTGTGGGGCCACCGCATTGGGGCGGTGGCTCAGGCCTTAGCGGCCGGACTGTGCCAATGCGGCAGGTGCCACACGGATGCTCTTGCCAGTCGTATTCAGGTCCGCCAGGTTGTCGAAGGTGTTGATCTCGCCGGCCTTGCGAGCGGCCATGAACTCAGCGCGCACTTGCTCGCGGCTCAGGCCCGAGCTGCTGGCTTGGCGGCCCAGGGCGGCAACGCGCTCCGCCCCTTGCTGCGTACGCGCCAGCATGGTGGGCGCTTGGATGGTGGCGTTCACCCGGGCATGCACATCGCTGTCAAAGGGGTTGAGCTGGCCAGATTGGCGGGCGGCTTCCATCTCGGCACGCACGGCTTCGCGGGTGGTGGTCGAGGTCACCGGCTTGGCGACTTCATTGGCCCAGGTGGCTGGAATGGCGTCTTGGGCCATGGCGGCGTTGCTCAGCACGGTGATGGCAGCAGCAGCAAAGAGGGTCACGGTACGGTTCATGATGATTTCCTTGATTCAATGGTTGAAGTTCAAATACCGGGCATGGCGGTGAGCCCTCACTTGTTCTGTGGCTCCGTCTTGTCCAGCCTCGGTGAGTCGTGTTCTTCATGGCGGCTCATCGATGGGGTGAACTGTACCTATTGACTCAATCGGAATAAATATCAAAAATCGCAGATGTCTGTTTGTGAAAAAGGAATAATCAATGGACACCCTTCGCGCCATGCGCGTGTTTGCGCGGGTCATTGATGAAGGCAGTTTCAGCGCCGCCTCGCGTGCCCTGAATTTGGCCCCTGCGGTGGTCACACGGGTGGTGGCCGAGTTGGAAGAGCACTTGGGCGCACGCTTGATGAACCGCACCACGCGGCGCATTGCGCTCACCGATGTGGGCGAGCAATACCTGGAGCGGGTGCGCCAAATCTTGGTGGATTTGGAGGAGGCGGAAGCCCTGGCTAGTGCGGCCGTGACTGAAGTGCGCGGCCATGTGCGCCTGCTGTGCCCGCCCTCAGTGGCCACCCACCAGTTGGCCAAGCTGCTGCCGCGCTTTCATGCCCAGCACCCGCACGTCACCGTGGAGATTGCAGCCCACGGCCCGGTCGAGTCGGTGGATGAAAGCTATGACCTCACCTTGGTGCTGTCACGCAAGCCCTTGGATGGCCACTTTGTGGCCAAGCGGTTGGCCCGCACGGAGGTGGTGACCGTGGCCTCGCCCGAGTATCTGAATGCGCGCGGGCGTCCCACTCACCCTCGCGAATTCGCCTTGCATGACGTGCTGATCCCACCCACCTCCGACGTGCTGCGCGGGCTCACTTTTTATTGCGGTACCTGCAGCAGTGAAACCGCGGGCACCGAGTCCTTCTTCATCTCGCCCGGACGTGGCGTGCTCTCCACCACCCATGTGGACACCAACTATGCGGCGGCGCTCGCGGGCTTGGGCATTGCGGGCCTGCCCTCTTACGTGGTGGAAGACGCCTTGCTCGAGCACGCCCTTGAGCGGGTGCTGCCGCAGTGGCGGCTGTTCAGCTCTGACCTGTGGATCTGCATGCCTACCCGCCAGCATGTGCCGGCCCGCACGCGCGCGATGATGGACTTTCTGGTGGCGTCCTTTGGTGGGCAAGACCGCGACCCGTGGCTGGCCGCTGCCGGCTGTGAGACCTCTTAAAGGGCAACAGACCCTAAAACGTGTAGCCCACCGTCACGGCTTGGCCCTGCAGCGGCTCCAACAAGCGCACCAGTGGCTTGAGCGGTGCATAGCGCATCGCCACCTTCGTGGCGTAGTTGAAAAAGCGCGGCAGGTCCTCGCTGTACTTGGGCTTGCCGTCGCGGTGTTTCAGGCGGCAGAAGATGCCCAAGATCTTCAGGTGGCGTTGCAGGCCCATCCACTCCAGTTGGCGCCAGAACTCACCAAAGTCTTCGTCCACCGGCAGGCCGGCCTTGCGGGCCTGCTCCCAGTAGCGCACGGCCCAGTCCAGCTCATGCTCTTCGTCCCAGGACAAAAAGGCGTCCCGCAGCATCGAGGCTACGTCGTAGCTGATCGGGCCGCGCACCGCATCTTGAAAGTCCAGAATGCCGGGGTTGGGGTCAGACACCATCAGGTTGCGCGGCATCCAATCCCGGTGCACGGCCACCGTGGGCTGTGCCAGCGCGCTGTCGAGCAGGTGCGTGCAGACGCCCGCCCACATCTGCTTTTCTTTGTCGCCCCAGGTGAGGCCAAACTCCTTGGCCACACACCAGTCGGGGAACAAGTCCAGCTCGCGCTGTAGCAAGGGTGCGTCATACAGCGGCAGGCTGTCGGCCTTTACCGTACTTTGCCAATGCACCAAGGCGCGGATGGCGTCGCGCATCAGGCGATCCGCCTGCGCCTGGTTGGCCTCTTTCAAGGCGTTCAGATAGAGCCCTTGGCCCAGGTCGCTGAGGAGCAAAAAGCCCTGTGCTTCATCGGCCGCCAGCACGTCCGGCGCGTTCAAACCTGCTTGGTGAATGAGCCCGGCCACGTGCAAAAAGGGGCGCACGTCCTCGAGGGGCGGTGGCGCGTCCATGATGATCAAGGTTCCCGCGGCGCCCCGGATGCGGAAGTAGCGGCGAAAACTGGCGTCTGCCGAAGCGGGTGCGAGGCTGGTTGCATCCAGCTGATGAGTGGCCAGCAGCGGCGTCAACCAGGCGTGAAAAGCGCGTTCGCGTTCGGGGGCGGCCCAGGCAATGGAGGACGAGTTGGCCGTAGAGTGGGCAGACATGGACATGCGCTGGGTGCAACGACCCTCGTGGATAATGCCTCGATTCTACCGAGCCCCCTTCCGCGCCCTCTGGGCTGGCCGCTGAGCGCTGGCCGCTTTGCAGACCGCTGCCGCGGTGGACGGCCCTCACCGAACGGTTTTGTTTTGTTGTCCTTCTCTCCGTCACGCCTGAGCCTCTGCGAGCACCGCGTTCGTTCGCGCCGCCTGGGCTCGGGTGCGCCGGCTGTGCCGCCCGCGCGCATGCGCGCAAGCCTGACGCCTGTGGCCTTGATCCTGGCCTTGCTGCCCGCGGCTGCCTGGGCGCAAACGAGCCCTCAGCAAGCTTTGCCGCTGCGCATCGATGCGCTTGGTGCTGCGCAGGCGGCCGCAGCGCCTGCAGCGGCTGCTTCTGCCGCTGCAGACGAGGTGACAGTCATGCAGGCCGAGCGGCCGGCCAGCGCCAAGGACATCGTGCTGACGGCCTTGCGCCTGCGCACCACCATGGACCTGGAGACCGTGGCCACGGGTGAGGTGACGCTGTCGCAAGGCGACTTGGTGTTGACCACCGATGCCTTGAGTGTTCAGCATGCCTCACAACTGGCGGTGGCCAAGGGCCGCGTGACGGTGCGCCGTGGGGCCGACCGCTTCAGCGGCAGCGAAGCCCAGGTCAACCTGAAAACCCGCGAGGGCGTGCTCAAGGATTCAGTCTTTGACTTTGCCCGCACCGGCGCCGGTGGCCAAGCCAAAGACATCGAGTTCTTCTCCGACCGCCGGCTCACCGCCCAAGCCGCCAGCTACACCAGTTGCCGGCGCGAGGAAGACTTGGAGCCCGATTGGGTCCTCTCGGCGGACAAGCTCTCGCTGGACTTTGAGAACAATGAAGGCCGGGCCGAAGGCGCTACCTTGCGGTTTTTGGGCGTCCCCATTCTCTATGCGCCGGTGCTGAGCTTTCCGTCCACCGATGCCCGCAAGTCCGGCTGGCTGCCGCCGAGTGTGAATGTGGACAACCGCTCGGGTATCGACCTGGCGGTGCCCTACTACTTCAATCTCGCCCCGAACTACGACCTCACCCTCACGCCGGGTTTCTTGGCGCGGCGAGGCGCGTCTTTGCAAGCGGAGTTCCGCTATTTGGGTGAGCAAGACCGCGGCCGCTTCGCGGGGCATTGGGTACCGGACGACCGGGCCGCCGCGCGCTCTCGGGGCTCGGTCGACTTCAGCCACAGCGGCGAGCTCAACACCGGGCTGCGTTATGACTTGGCCGTGCAGCGCGCCACGGATGACGAGTACTGGAAAGACTTCAGCCGGGTGCTGCCCAGCCAAATGCAGCGCTTGCTGCCGCAAGACCTGAAGATCCAGCGGCAATGGACCACCGGTGATGACGCTCTGCGCTGGGGCACTTATGCCCGAGCGCAGACTTGGCAAGTGCTGCAGAGCACCACCGACGCGGTGGTGCCACCTTATCAACGCCTGCCGCAAGTGGGGTTGCGTGTGGAGGGCGACGCCCCGGGCGGCGCGCGCATGCAGCTCGCGGCCGAGTACAACCGCTTTGTGCTGGCCGACCGTTCCGCCGATGACACGCGCCCGAACGGGCAGCGCTTGCATGTGCAGGCCGAGATCAACCGCCATTGGGATGAGGGCTGGGGATGGATCAGTCCGACCCTGCGGCTCAATGCGGCCAGCTATCAGGTCGATGCGGTGGCCGCCAGCCCGGCCTTTGAGCGCCGCCGCTTGATCCCCACTGTCAGCCTGGACAGCGGCCTGCGCTTGGAGCGTCCGGCGCAGTGGCTGGATGTGCCGCTGCTTCAGACCCTGGAGCCGCGCCTGCATTACGTCTACACGCCGTTCCGCGCGCAAACTGATCTCCCGCTGTTTGACACGGCGGCGCGGGACTTCAATGAGCTGTCCATTTACGCCGACAACGCCTTCACCGGGGTTGACCGCATCAGCGATGCCCAGCAGCTCACGGTCGGCGCGACCTCGCGCCTGATTGATCCGCGAACCGGTGCTGAGCGCCTGCGTTTGGGCGCGGCTCAGCGCTACCTGTTCCGCGAGCAAAAGCTCACACCAGACGGGCTCACTACGGCCAATCGTTTTTCCGATCTGCTGCTCTACGGCAGCGGCAGCCCTGCGCCCGATTGGCGCATTGACGGCACCCTGCAGTTCAATACCGACACCGACCGTTTTGCGCGCAGCATCACCTCGGTGCGCTGGCAACCCAAGCCCTTCCATACCTTGGCTGCCACCTACCGCTTTGCGCGTGACTTGAACGAGCAGATCGACCTCGCCGGGCAGTGGCCGCTCTACCGTGGTGCCGCCAGCGGGCGGGGCTGCCAGACCACGCTGTACGGCGTCGGCCGCACCAACTACAGCGTGCGTGACAGGCGTCTCACCGATTCTTTACTGGGCCTGGAATGGGATGCGGGCTGCTGGATAGGCAGAATCGTGGTCGAGCGCACCTCAACGGCGCGCAGTGAGGCCACCACGCGTTGGATGTTCCAGTTGGAGTTGATTGGCCTCTCCCGGCTCGGCCCCAGCCCCTTGAAGGTCCTGAAGGACAATATCCCCGGCTATAGGCTGCTGCGCGAAGATGACGCCCAGCCCACGACAACGGTAAACCCATGACAACTCTCGCTTCTCGACTTCGTCGTTTCGGTCTGGCGACTCTGCTGGCTGTGCCTGTGGCTGTGGCGCTGGCGCAAACCACACCCCGCTCGGCGGACTTCATCGTGGCCGTGGTGAACAACGAACTGGTGACCCGCAATGAGGTCGACCAGCGCATCGCTGAGCTGCGCGAGCAAGCCCGACGCAGCAATGCCAAGCTGCCTGCCGATGCGCAGTTGCGCAAAGAGGTGGTGGAGGCGCTGATCAATGAGCGGGTGATCATCACCTATGCCCGCGACAGCGGCATGAAGGTCGATGAGGCCGAGTTGGACCGTGCCGTGGCCAATGTGGCGGCCGCCAACAAAATGAGTGTGGATGTCTTGCGCGAGCGGCTCAAGGCCGAGGGCCTGGACATGACACGCTTTCGCAATAACTTGCGCGACCAAATCCTGGCGGAGCGCACCCGCGAGCGTGAGGTGCAGGGTCGGCTGCGCATCAGCGACGCCGATGTCGAACGCTTTATCGAGGAACAAGCCGCCCAGCGCGGCCGGGTCGCGACACTCAATTTGGCACAGATTCTGGTGACCGTGCCCGAGGGGGCCAGCCGCGAAGTCGAGAACCAGCGCCGTGCGCGTGCTGAGGAAGTCCAGCGTCGTCTCTTGGCCGGTGAGGCCTTCGACAAATTGGCCCGGCAATACTCCGAGGATGGCAACCGCGAGCGCGGCGGTGAGATCGGCGCCAAGCCCCAAGACAAATTGCCGGACCTGTTCGTTGAAGCCGTGCAGTCCGTGCCTGTGGGCGGCGTCACACCAAAGCTGATCCGCAGCGGTGCGGGTTTTCATCTGATCAAAGTGCTGTCGCGCAGCGATGGCAGCGAGGTCACCGTCACCCAGACCCGCGCCCGTCACATCCTGCTGCGCCCCTCAGTGCGGCTCAGCCCAGAAGCGGCCAAACGCCGTCTGGCCGAATTCCGCGAGGCGGTGGTCACAGGCAAGGCCAGCTTTGAAGAGTTGGCACGCAAGAACTCCGAAGATGGCAGCGCCACCAGCGGTGGCGACTTGGGTTGGGCCAACCCAGGCCAGTTCGTGCCCGAGTTTGAAGAGGCCATGGGCCGTCTGCAATTGGGCGGCATTTCGCCGCCGATTGAATCCCGCTTCGGCTTCCACTTGATTCAAGTGACCGACCGCCGCGACGTACCCATGGACCCCAAGCAAGTGCGCGAGCAGGCCCGCAACGTGCTGCGCGAGCAGCGCTACGAGAGCACCTACACCGAGTGGATCAACGAGTTGCGCTCGCGGGCCTACGTTGAGATGCGGGAAGCGCCCCAGTGAGCGGCCATCAAGCGCGCAAGCGCTTCGGTCAGCACTTTCTGACCGACGGCTTCATCATCGACAGCATTGTGCGGGCCATCAACCCGCAGTCGGGTGAGCCTGTTATTGAGATTGGCCCGGGTCTGGGCGCCTTGACCCTGCCTTTGCTGGCCTGCTGCAAGCCACTGACGGTGATTGAGTTGGACCGCGACCTGGCCGCCAAGCTGCGTCGCCAAGAGGGCTTGCGCGTCATCGAGGCGGATGTGCTGACGGTGGACTTCCACGCGTTGGCCGATGAGTTTGGCGCCAAGCTGCGCATCGCGGGCAACCTGCCCTACAACATCTCCACGCCCATCTTGTTTCACCTGCTGGGCTGTGTGGATCGTGTGGCGGACCAGCACTTCATGCTGCAAAAAGAGGTGGTCGACCGCATGGCGGCCGAGCCGGGCAGCAAGGCCTATGGGCGCTTGTCGGTGATGCTGCAGTGGCGCTACGACATTGAATCGATCTTGGAGGTGCCGCCGGAGTCGTTCGACCCGCCACCGCGCGTGGACTCCGCTGTGGTGCGCATGGTCCCACTGCCCAACGCGGTGGCGCTGGACCAAGCGCGCTTCGAGGACATGGTGCAGTGCGCTTTCTCGCAGCGCCGCAAGATCTTGCGCAACACCTTGGGCCGCTGGCTCGAGGAGCAAGGCTTTAGCGGTGAGTTTGACCTCCAGCGCCGTGCTGAAGAGGTGCCTGTGGCTGAGTATGTGGCCTTGGCGCAGGCCTTGCCCTCAGGCTGACGCTCAGCGTTGCTCCCGCCTTGCTGCAGGGGCCTGCATGAAATGAAAACGGCCCGCGTGCAAACGCGGGCCGTTGTCCTTGTGGTGTCTTGCGCGGCGCTTAGGCGGCGTTCAACCACATCGAGGTGTCAAAAGCACTGCTCATCATCGGCATGTTCATGCCAAAGCTGGGGTTTCCACCGGCTTTGCTGCTGGCCTTGCTGGCTGGCTTGACTTCGGGGGCCGTCTCAGTAGCCCGCTCCCATGACCCTGTTTCTTGGGAGCGGGCTACTGAAAAGAATAGAAACATCGGAACGGTATCTTGCGATCCGCCCAGAAGTCCGCTGCATCTCGGAAGACATCCAGCAATTGTTCGCGCGACTCACGGTCGAACTTGGAGTTGTCTGGAATCTGCTCCAGCACCACCACAAAGCCGGGCTGGCTGCCGGACTTGTGGACCAGGTCGGTCATGCAGTCGTAGAGCGCATCCAAGTTCTTGCCGAAGTGCTGCGGGAACAAGAAGGAGGTGGCAATGCCCTCCAACACGTCCTGCTTGGACTGGGCTTCGGTGAGATTGGCAAACAAGAAGTGCTGGCCCGACTCCTGGGCCGCGCGCATCAGGTCATCGACCCGGAATGCGCGTATCGCCTGCACGATGTTGGGACGCACAGATTGCAAAAGCATGTCGCGTTCCTCCTTGTGTTCAAAATAAAAAACCGAGAACCGATCGGCTGGTCACTTCACGATGCGCTTGAAGCTCGCATAGTGATCAGCGGTATAAAAACATGCGTCAGGAGCCTGAGCTTGCTGACCACCGCAGACAATCCGCCGAGCACCCCGGTCACGCGAGCCAGGTGTTGGGACGGTGTATTCGCGGTAGTAGCCCCGAGCCTGCCTGGGCAACAGCCTCTCACGGTTGCCAAACACGGTGCCATCCTTGCTGTAAGGGAAGGGGCCACCGGCCAGAATCAGCCGTTCAGTACGCTGTGCTTCGACGGGGAGTGCAGACCGTGAGATCTCAGCCATGACCACCGGGGTGGACTCTGCTGAGTCTCGGGCCTGAGCCGACCCATGCACGCCCAACCCGAGGGTGGCGGTCATGAGTGCGACGCTCATCGACACAGCTGCAAGCAGGCCAAAACCTCGCGTGCGCGGTGAGGGCTTGGGCCCAGACTTTGACGAGGATTCAGACACCAGCAGAGGACCGATGTGTGTCACGGGTTTACCCTGAAGACTTAAACCGTGATGCTATCTGATTGGCGTGAAAACCACAAGAGAGCTGCCGCAAAACTGAGCAAAGCCAAGGTTAAGTTGTGAGTGAGCACTCTCGCAATTCGTGAGAATTTGCAGGGTTTTGCGAAATTTGTCGCACCGCAAAATTTCCTGCCTGAGGCTCGGGGTGGTGCCGCTGTTGTTGGCACGCACGATTTTGGGGCGGCCATGAAAAAGGCGAGACCAGCGGTCTCGCCTTGGGGGCTTCAAGCGGCGCCTGAAGCGCCGAGATCAGCGTGCTGCGTTGGCGTCGGCCACGGTCAGCGCCGTCATGTTGACCACCCGGCGCACGGTGGCTGAGGGCGTCAGGATGTGCACGGGCTTGGCGGCGCCCAAGAGCACGGGGCCGATGGCAATGCCGCCACCCGAGGCGGTCTTGAGCAGGTTGTAGCTGATATTGGCCGCGTCAATATTGGGCAGCACCAGCAAGTTGGCTTCGCCCTGCAGCAAGGTGTTGGGCATCAGCCGGGTGCGGGCCTCCGGGTCCAGGGCCACATCGCCATGCATCTCGCCGTCCACCTCCAGCCAAGGCGCTTGCTCGCGCAAGAGCTGGAAGGTCTGGCGCATCTTGACCGCACTGGGTTGGTTGGACGAGCCGAAATTGGAGTGCGACAGCAGCGCCACCTTGGGCTTGATGCCAAACCGCATCATCTCTTCAGCGGCCATCACGGTGATCTCGCACAACTCTTCGGCCGTGGGGTCGTAATTGACGTGGGTGTCCACCAAGAAGACCTGGCGCCCCGGCAGCATCAGCCCGTTCATGCAGGCATAGACCCGCACGTCTTGCTCGGTGCGCGGGCTGCCGCCAGCGGTCTTGCCGATGACCTGGTCGATGTACTCCAAGTGAGTCGCGGTGCTGCCCCAGGTGCCGCAAATCAGGCCGTCCACATCGCCCTTGTGCAGCAGCATGGACCCGATCAGGGTCAGGCGGCGGCGCATCTCAATCTTGGCCAACTGCTCCGTCACGCCACGGCGTTCTGCCATGCGGTGGTAGGTCTGCCAGAAGTCGCGGTAGCGGTCGTCTTGCTCAACGTTGACGACCTCGTAGTCCAGGCCTTCTTGCAGACGCAGGCCGAACTTTTCAATGCGCTGGGCAATGATGGCGGGGCGCCCGATCAGGGTGGGGCGCGCCAAGCCCTCATCGACCACGATTTGGCAGGCCCGCAGCACGCGCTCGTCTTCACCCTCGGCATAAGCCACGCGCTTTTTGGCGGCACGCTTGGCGGCCGCGTAAATCGGCTTCATGACCGTGCCCGACGCATAGACAAAGCTTTGCAGCCGCTCGCGATAGGCCTCCATGTCGGTGACCGGGCGCTGTGCCACGCCACTGTCGGCCGCCGCTTGGGCCACCGCTGGCGCGATCTTCATCATCAAGCGCGGGTCAAAGGGCTTGGGGATGAGGTACTCAGGGCCAAAGGCCAGCTTCTCCCCGGCATAGGCAGCAGCCACCACCTCGTTTTGCTCGGCTTGTGCCAAGTCGGCAATGGCGTGCACCGAGGCAATTTCCATCTCGTCGGTGATGGTGGTGGCGCCGCAGTCCAGCGCACCTCGGAAGATGTAAGGGAAGCACAGGACGTTGTTGACCTGGTTCGGGTAATCGGTCCGCCCGGTCGCCATGATGGCATCGCTGCGCACGGCCTTGACCTCCTCGGGCATGATCTCCGGCGTCGGGTTGGCCAGCGCAAAGATCAAGGGTTTGGCGGCCATGCTGGCGGCCATATCGGCCTTCAACACGCCACCGGCCGACAGGCCCAAGAAGATGTCCGCGCCGGCAATCGCCTCGCGCAGCGTGCGCTGCTCGGTCTCTTGGGCGAATTCGGCCTTGTCCGGGTCCATCAGCTCGGTGCGGCCCTTGTAGACCACGCCGGCCAAGTCGGTGACCCAAATGTTCTCGCGGGGCAGGCCCAGCTTGACCAAGAGGTTCAAGCAAGCCAGGGCCGCCGCGCCAGCGCCGGAGGACACCAGCTTGACGTTCTTGATGTCCTTGCCCACGACTTTGAGGCCATTCAGCAAGGCGGCGCCCACCACGATGGCGGTGCCGTGCTGGTCGTCGTGGAAGACGGGAATCTTGAGTCGCTCGCGCAGCTTGCGCTCGACATAGAAACAGTCGGGCGCCTTGATGTCTTCAAGGTTGATGCCGCCAAAGGTGGGCTCCAGCGCCGCGACGATGTCCACCAGCTTGTCGAGGTTGTCCTCTTTGATCTCCAAGTCAAAGACGTCAATGCCCGCAAACTTCTTGAACAGAACGGCCTTGCCTTCCATCACCGGCTTGGACGCCAGCGGGCCGATATTGCCCAAGCCCAGCACGGCCGTGCCGTTGGTGACCACCGCCACCAGGTTGCCGCGCGAGGTGTAGCGGAAGGCGTTGGCGGGGTCGTCAACAATCGCCTCACACGCAAAGGCCACGCCTGGGGAATAGGCCAGAGCCAGATCGCGCTGGTTGATCAGCTGCTTGGTTGCAGCAATCTCCAGCTTTCCGGGCGTCGGGAACTCGTGATATTCAAGCGCGGCGCGGCGGAGTTCGTCGCGCTTTTCGTCGGCAGTATTCAAAGCTTCTCCTTGCCAACCGAGGTCTCAGGCTGGGGCTGGCGATTGTAGGCAGGCCGTGCGGGTTTACGTCAGTAAATCCCGCAGTGAGCGTGCGAGAACCTTGGTGGCGCGCCGCAGGTCTTCCAGCACGATGTGTTCATCCGCCCGCTTGGCATTGCTTTCGCGCACGGTGCGCGGCCCGGCGCCGTAGATCACGCCGGGAATCTGGCGCTCGCCATACAGACGGACATCGGTGTAAAGCGGCGTCCCCACCGCAGGGATGGCTTCTCCAAACACAGCCTGGCCGTGGGTTTGGATGGCGGCCACCAGCGGCGCGTTGCCGGGCAGCGGCTGCATGGCGCGGGCCAGCAGCAAGCGCCGCACTTCCACGCGCAATTGCTTGCCGCCACGCGGCGGGCTGAAGCGGGCTGCGGCCTGAGCAATGCACTCGCGCAGGCTGGCCTCCACCACGCTCGGGTCTTCTTCGGGGATCATGCGGCGGTCCAGCTTGAGCACCACTTTGCCGGGGATCACATTGGTGTTGGTGCCGCCTTGGATCAGGCCAATGTTCAGATAAGGGTGGGTGATGCCCTCGACGCTGGAGCGCACCTGGAGGTAATCGCTGTTGAGCCGGTACAGCGCATTCATGATGTGCACGGCGCCTTGCAGCGCATCGGTGCCACTGTCGGGGATGGCGGCATGGGACATATCGCCCTGCACGGTCACCTCCAACTGCAAGCAGCCGTTGTGAGCCACCACCACTTGGTAGCTGAAGCCGGCGGCAATCATCAGGTCGGGCCGGGTGTGGCCGTGCTTCAAGAGCCAGCCGGGGCCCAACTCGCCACCGAACTCTTCGTCGTAGGTGAAATGCAACTCCACCCCGCCTCGGCGCGGCGCGCCCAAAGACTCCAGCGCCCGCAGTGCAAAGGTGAAGGTGCTCATGTCGCATTTGCTGACGGCCGCCGCGCGGCCATAGAGCTTGCCGTCCACCACCTCGCCGCTGTAGGGGCCGTGTGTCCAGCCCTCACCGGGCGGCACGACATCGCCGTGGGCGTTCAGCGCAATCGTGGGGCCGCCGTCGGCAAAGCGCCGCCGCACGATCAGGTTGGTGATGCTTTGCATGCCGTAGGCCTGCACCTCCTCGGCGGGAACGGGAAAGGCCTCGGCCGCCAGCCCCATTTCGGCCAAGAGTTCGCGCAGGCGCTCGGCATGGGGTGCGTTGTTGCCGGGCGGCGTGTCGGTGGGCACTTGCACCAGGGCTTGCAGAAAGCGGACTTGCTCCTCAAAGTGGGCGTCCACCCAGGCGTCCAGGGCGGTGTAGTCGGTGAGTGCAGTCATGTGGTTCAGGCGTTGGGGCTGGCCACGGCGGTCAGCAGGTGGTGAAAGGCTTGGACGGCCAAGTCGGCATCGTCGGCGGTGATGGATTCCAGCGGGTTGTGGCTGATGCCCGCATTGAGTCCGCGCACAAACAGCATGGCTTGGGGCATCACGGTGTGCAGCATCATGGCGTCGTGCCCCGCACCGCTGGGCATGCGGTGCACCGGCAGCCCCAGCGCGGAGACAGCAGCCTCCCACTGCGCTTGCCACTGTGGGTGGCTGGGCGCAGCGCTGGCACGCATGGTTTCTTCCAGCACGATCTGCACGCCGCGGGCCTCGCTGATGCGAGCGATGTGCTCGCGGATGTCCGCCACACAGGCATCGCGTGCCGCATTGGTGGTGGCGCGGATGTCCAGGCTGAAGCGGCAGCGCCCCGGCACCACATTGATAGACCCTTGCGGCACCTCCAGCAAGCCCACGGTGCCCACCACATCGGGCACTTGGGCGGCGCGCTTCTCCAGGGCCAAGATCAGCTCGGCCACCGCCGCGGCAGCATCTTGGCGTTGGCCCATTGGGGTGGTGCCGGCATGGCAGGCCTGGCCGATGGCCTCACCCATGAAGCGCACGCTGCCGTTGATGGAGCTCACCACGCCCAGCGGCAGGTCCAGCCCATTGAGCACCGGGCCTTGTTCGATATGCACCTCGACAAAGCCGAGATAGCGTGACCCGTCGCGCCGCAGCGTGGGAATGTCCTCCACACACAAGCCTGCGCGGCGCATGGCCTCGCGCATGGGTGTGCCCTGGGCGTCTTGCTGATCCAGCCAGCCGGCATCGAAGCTGCCGGTCAGGGCGGACGATCCCAAGAAGGTGGCTTTGTAGCGCTGGCCTTCTTCTTCCGAAAAGCCCACCACCTCTAAGGCAAAGGGCAGGCGGGTGCCGCTGGCCTTGAGGGCCTTCACCACGGCCATGGGCACCAGAATGCCCAGCCGCCCGTCGTACTTGCCACCGTTGCGCACGGTGTCGTAGTGGCTGCCCGTCAGCAAGCGCGGCGCATCGGCGGTCAGGCCCTCGTAGACGCCTACCACATTGCCGACAGCGTCAATCTCCACCCGGTCAAAGCCGCAGTCCTCGCGCATCCAATCGGCCAGCTGCTTGGCGCAGGCGCGATGCGGCTCGGTCAAATAGGTGACGGTCAGTGCGCCTTCCACCTCGCTGTGCTGGGCCAGGGCTTCGGCCCAGTCCCAGACCTGCTGGCCTTGCAGCGGGGTGTGGCCGAACTTGTCGTTGAGGCGAATCTCAGCGATGCGGTGGATGTTGCGCAGCACCTCGGCAAACTCAAAGGCGGCCGAGCCCTGCAGCCGGCGCTCGAAGGTGCTGATGATCTCTTGGCGGCTCAAGCCTAAGCCGCGCGGGCCCCGCACGGCCAAGATGAAGGGCCAGCCAAAGCGGGCGTTGTAGTCGGCATTGAGCCGCTGCAAATGCGCAAATTCCTCAGGGCTGCAGTGCGTCAGGCCGGCGGTGCTTTGCTCATGGGTGGACTCGGCCGTCAACGACTTCGCGACCATGGCCTTGCCCGCCAACTCGGGGTGGGCTCGGATCAAGGCCAGTTGCTCCTCGCGGCTGGCTTGGCGCACCACGCTCACCAAGGCATGTTTCAGCGCATGCAGGCTGGCAAAGGGTCGCAGCGCGGCGGCGCGCTCTGCCACCCACGGCGAATGCTCATAAATGCCGTTGAGATGTTGGGCGAAGGCGTCGGCGCTGGCCTCATTCAAGGTGTTCAGGTTCAAGGTCTTGGCTGGGGCGTTCGGGCTCATGTCATTCCCACAAAAAAGCAGTGCTGGCGTCGTAGGGGTGGGTCTGTCGCCAATGGCGCGCAATGTCGATGCGGCGCGTGATCCAGACGCGGTCATGGCGTTGGATATGGTCCAGAAACCTTTGCAAGGCGCGCATGCGGCCGGGGCGGCCCAAGAGGCGGCAGTGCATGCCAATGCTCATCATGCTGGGGCGCTCGTCGCCCTCGGCCCAGTGCACATCAAAGGCATCCCGCAGGTACTCGAAAAACTCATCGCCATGGCTGAAGCCCTGCGGCAGGGCAAAGCGCATGTCGTTGCAATCCAGCGTGTAGGGCACGACCAGGTGCGGACAGGTGTTGCCATCGCTCTTGCGCACGGTCAGCCAGAAGGGCAGATCATCCCCGTAGTAGTCGCTGTCATAGGCAAAGCCACCGTGGTCGGCCACCAGGCGGCGGGTGTTGGGGCTGTCGCGGCCGGTGTACCAGCCGGCGCCGTGGATGCGCTGCTCGGGCGGCAGCAGCGGGCCGGTCAGCTTCTCGATGAGGGCCATGCCGCGCTCTAGGTGCTCGCGCTCTTGCTCGGGCGGCATGTTTTGGTAGTGGATCCAGCGCCAACCATGGCAGGCGATCTCGTGGCCCATCTCTACAAACGCTGCACACAACTCGGGGTGACGCTCCAAGGCCATAGCGACGCCAAAGACCGTGAGCGGCAAACCGCGGCGTTCAAACTCGCGCAGCAGGCGCCACACGCCCACACGCGAGCCGTATTCGTAAATGCCCTCCATCGACAAATGCCGGTCGGCAAAGGCCGGTGGGTTGAACATTTCCGAGAGGAACTGCTCTGACCCCGCATCCCCATGCAGCACCGAGTTCTCGCCGCCCTCTTCATAGTTCAGCACGAACTGCACCGCCACGCGCGCTTGGCCGGGCCATTGGGCGTGGGGCGGGTTGCGGCCATAGCCGCGCAGGTCTCGGGGATAGTGGGCAGAAGTGCTCATGGTGTGGGGGGCAGAAGTGCCAGGGCGAGGTCAGGGCTGCGTGGGTCTAAGTGGAGGTTGCGCTCGACGCTGCTGAGATGCTGGGTCAAGAGCTTGGTGGCAGTCTTGCCATCGCGGGCGGCCAGGGCATCGACGATGCGGCTGTGTTCGTCCTGGGAATGTTCGGCCGAGTGGCTGGATTGGTACATCAGCGCAATCAGCGAGGAGCGGTTCAGCAGGTCGTTCAACAGCTCGGCCAAGACGGTGTTGCCCAACATGCGCGCCAAGACCACATGGAAGTCCGCCAGCAAGCGGGTGCGGCCGGGCACATCGGTGCGGGCGATGGCCTCGCGCTCCAGCTGCAGGTGTTGCCGCAGTTGGCTGATTTGGGCATCGGTGATGCTGCTGGCCAGGGCTTTGACCATGGCCGTCTCCAGCATGCCGCGCACCTGAAACACCTGCCGCGCCTCCTCCACACTGGGCGTGGCCACAAAGGCGCCGCGGGCAGGGGAGAGGGTGACCAGATGGTCGCGCGAGAGCTGGTTCAGCGCTTGACGCACGATGGTGCGCGAGACGGCGAAGATGTCGGCGATTTTTTGCTCGGCCAGCTTGGTGCCTGGCATCAGGCGCCGCTCCACGATGGCGGCGGTGATAGAGGCCACGATGCGCTCGGTGGCGCCGGTGCTGGCACCGCCGACGGGCTCAATGGCCTCGCGCGAGGCCTTGCTGCGGCGCGGGCTTTTGCTGCTCGCTGCCGCTGCGCTGCGGGGTCTAGGCTTGGTGGTCACCACAGAAGATGGCTTGGATGGTCTTCCTAAAGTGTATACACTTTGATGCAGTCATCGTGCAAAATTTTGTCTACCCCTTTTGTCTGAAAGGAGCCGCCATGGGCCGACTCTCTACCCACGTTCTGGACACCGCACATGGCTGTCCTGCCGCCGGCATGCAAGTCACGCTGCAGCGCGTCCAAGACGGCCAAGCTGAGTTGGTCAAGCGCGTCACGCTGAATGCCGATGGCCGGGCTGATGGGCCCCTGCTGGAAGGGGCAGCGCTGGTCGCCGGTACCTGGCGGCTGAGCTTTGAGGCGGCGGACTACTTCCGAGCGCGTGGCGTGGTGTTGCCAGAGCCGCCCTTCGTGGGCACGGTGCATCTCGATTTCGGCATCGCTGATGTGCAGGGCCACTATCACGTGCCTTTGCTGGTGAGCCCGTGGTCCTGGTCCACTTATCGCGGCTCATGAGCCCCGACGAGCGTCGCCTTCGCCGGCCAAAGTCGCGCTGGGGGCGCAAGAAATCTCCAGGCGGTCTGGTGCCCTCTTGAGAGGTGCTGCACCAACATGGGTTGGGGGGCATGCACCATGCCCGGGAAAATCCGGGGTGGTGACGCTACTTTGGTGTATACACTTCGAGCCACGTCGCCGCGGTGCCTGAGCCACTCGTCTCAGTTTGCGACCCTTCGCTTCTCACAGAGCCCGCTGTGGTGAGAGCAGGCGGGTCAGCTCCGTGAGTACACCTCGGCTGGCGCGGTTCCTGCTAATGGGTTGCCATGGACGCATATTTGCTCGACTGGGCCAATCTCCTGCTGCGCTGGGCGCACGTCATCACGGCCATTGCCTGGATCGGCTCGTCCTTCTACTTCGTTTTCCTCGACAGCAGCCTCACCAAGCCCACGGCGCCCGATCTCGTGGCCAAAAAGGTTGACGGTGAGTTGTGGGCTGTGCACGGTGGCGGCTTCTACAACCCCCAGAAGTATTTGGTCTCGCCGCCGAGCTTGCCCAAGAACTTGCACTGGTTCTACTGGGAAAGCTACAGCACCTGGCTGACCGGCTTTGCCCTGTTCACCGTGCTCTACCTCTTCAATGCCGGCACCTACTTGATCGATAAATCGGTCTATGACTGGTCAGCGGGCGCTGCCATTGCCGCTGCGCTGGCGTTTCTGGTCGTGTTCTGGCTGATTTACGACCTCGTTTGCCGAGTGTTTGGCCAGCGTCCGGATGGTGAGCGCTTGGTGGGGGCCATCATTACCGTGGTGGTGGTGCTGGCGTCTTGGGCGGCGTGCCAGTTGTTTGCGGGCCGCGCCGCCTTTTTGCTGGTGGGCGCCATGATGGCCACGGCCATGAGTGCCAATGTGTTCTTCTGGATCATCCCGGGCCAGCGCACCGTGGTGGCGCAGTTGCGTGCCGGGCAAGCGCCTGACCCCATTCACGGCCAGCGCGGCAAGCAGCGCAGCGTGCACAACACCTATTTCACGCTGCCGGTGCTGATCGCGATGATCTCCAACCACTATGGCTGGCTCACAGGTGCGCCGCACAACTGGCTGGTGTTGGTGGCCTTGATGCTGGCGGGTGCCTTGATCCGCTACAGCTTTGTGGCGCGCCACAAGGCCCATGTGGAGGGCCGCGCTGCGCCTTGGGGCTATGCGGTGGCTGGGTGTGTGCTGTTGCTGGGCTTGGCCGTGATCTTGGCCCCCAAGCCCAGCCCCGCCGTGGCGGCGCCGGCGCCGGTTCAGTTCAGTGAGGTCAGAGCGGTGATCGAGCAGCGCTGCGTGCTGTGTCACAACGCTCAGGTTCAGAACAAGGGTGTTGCTTTGCATACGCCGGAGTTGGTGCAGCGCCATGCTGCAGCCATCGTTCAGCAGGCGGTGCTGCAGCGGGCCATGCCCATCAACAATGCCACCCAAATGACGGAGTCAGAGCGCCAGTTGTTGGCGCGCTGGCAGCAGCAAGGTTTTCCCCCCTGAGTTCTCTCGGCTCAGTCCCTGTCTCAGCACTTTGATCGGAGTTTTGCCATGTCGCTTGTCACTTCCTTATCTCGTCGGCGCTGGATGGGCGTGACGCTCGCTGCCACCCTGGTGTGCAGCACAGGCGCTGTGGCCCAGGCCAGCACGCCGCTGAAGTTCCAGTTGGATTGGCGCTTTGAGGGCCCCGCGGCCTTGTTCTTGGCCTCCAGTGCCAAGGGCTACTACAAAGCTGCTGGGCTGGACGTGACCATCGACGCGGGCACTGGGTCCAGCGGCACTGTCACACGCGTGGCGTCGGGGGCCTATGACATGGGCTTTGCGGACGTCGCCGCCTTGATGGAGTTCCATGCCAACAACCCTGACGCGCCCAACAAGCCCGTGGCGGTGATGATGGTCTACAACAACACGCCCGCAGCGGTCTTGGCGCTCAAGAGCAGCAAGATCAGCAAGCCTGCCGACCTGGCCGGCAAGAAGCTGGGCGCCCCCAGCTTTGATGCGGGCCGCAAGGCCTTCCCCATCTTCGCCAAGGCGAACAGTCTGGGGGCGGTCCAGTGGACGACCATGGACCCGCCGCTGCGCGAGACCATGCTGGTGCGGGGCGATGTCGATGCGATCACTGGCTTCTCCTTCACCTCCTTGCTGAACTTGGAGGCACGGGGTGTCAAGACCGAAGACATCGTGGTCATGCCGTTTGCGAGCCATGGCGTGAAGCTCTATGGCAACGCCATCATCGCCAGCCCCAAGTTGATCAAGGAGAACCCGCAAGCGGTGAAGGCCTTCTTGTCAGCCTTCACCAAAGGGGCCAAGGAGGTCATGGTCAACCCGGATGAAGCCATCGCCTATGTCAAGGCACGCGACGGCATCATCAATGTGGATCTTGAGAAGCGCCGTTTGCGCATGGCGATTGATGCCGTCGTGGCCAGCCCCGACGCGCGTGCCGAGGGCTTTGGCGCGGTCAATCCGGGTCGGCTGTCGCTGATGGCGTCGCAAGTGTCAGATGCCTTTGCCACCAAGACACGGGTCAATGTCGGCGCCATTTGGACCGATGCCCTGCTGCCCAGCGCGGCTGATCGCAATATCTTGCCCGCGCCGCGCAAGTGAGGCCTTTGATGTCTGCCTTTGTTGATTTTCAGAACGTTTGGTTGGCCTATAACGATGAGTTATTGGCTCAAGGTCAGTTTGCTGTCGAGGACATTTCCTTGCAGGTGGGCCGCGGTGAGTTCATCGCCATCGTCGGCCCATCAGGGTGTGGCAAGTCCACCTTCATGAAGCTGACGACGGGCCTGAAAATGCCCAGCAAAGGCAGCATCACCATTGATGGACAGCCGGTGACCGGCCCGCTCAAGATCAGCGGCATGGCCTTTCAAGCGCCCAGCTTGCTGCCCTGGCGCACCACCATGCAAAACGTGCTGCTGCCCTTGGAGATCGTGGAGCCCTATCGCAGCCAGTTCAAGGCCAAGCGGGCCGAATTTGAGGCGCGCGCTCGCACCTTGTTGCAGAGCGTGGGCTTAGGGGGCTATGAGGACAAGTTCCCCTGGCAGCTCTCAGGCGGCATGCAGCAGCGTGCCAGCATTTGCCGGGCCCTGATCCATGAGCCCAAGATGCTGCTGCTCGATGAGCCCTTCGGTGCCCTGGATGCCTTCACCCGGGAAGAGCTGTGGTGCGCTTTGCGCGACCTGCACGCCGCCCAGCAGTTCAACGTGATCTTGGTGACCCATGATCTGCGCGAGAGCGTGTTCCTGGCCGACAAGGTCTATTGCATGAGCAAGAGCCCTGGGCGCTTTGTGGTGCAAAGAGACATCAACTTGCCGCGGCCGCGTGACTTGGAGATCACCTACACCCCCGAGTTCACTGAAATCGTCCATGAACTGCGTGGCCATATCGGCGCCATGCGTAAAACCGGTGTGGTGGTGCCGCAATGAGCAAGTCGCTTTCTTCTCAGCTTGAGCGCTATGCGCCCCTGGTGGTCTTGGCTGTCACCTTGTTGCTTTGGCAGCTCATCGTCACGCTGCTGAGCGTGCCCGACTACATCTTCCCCAGCCCGTGGCAGATTGCGCTGCAGTTTGGGGAGTTCAGAGAGCCGCTGCTGGAGGCCGCTTGGAAGACCTTCTGGGTCACGATGCTGGGCTTTGCCATCAGCATTGTGGTGGGCGTGTTGCTGGGTTTTTTGATCGGCAGCTCCCGCCTGGCTTACAAAGCCCTGTACCCCTTGATGGTGGCCTTCAATGCGGTGCCCAAGGCCGCCGTGGTGCCCATTTTGGTGGTGTGGTTTGGCATTGGTTTGGGCCCAGGCATCATCACGGCCTTTCTGATTTCCTTCTTCCCGATCACCGTCAACATCGCCACGGGCTTGGCCACCTTGGAGCCCGAGTTGGAAGACGTGTTGCGGGTCTTGGGCGCCAAGCGCTGGGATGTGCTGGTCAAGGTGGGCTTGCCGCGGTCCATGCCTTACTTCTATGGCTCGCTCAAGATTGCCATCACCCTGGCGTTCGTGGGCACTGTGCTCGCGGAAATGACCGCTGGCGATTCCGGTATCGGCTACCTGATGCAAAGCGCCGGCAGCCAGCAGCGCATGCCGCTGGCTTTTGCGGGCCTGGTCACCATCGGCGCGATGGCCATGGTCATGTATGAGCTCTTCTCCTGGGTGGAGAAGCGCACCACGGGCTGGGCACATCGGGGCTCTCAGGCTGCGTAGTTTCCACGGCGGCAGGTAGGCAGGCGGTCGGCACAATGGGGTGCCCATGACCGACCTCTCCTCTCTACTGGACATCCGCCGCCTCAGACGCCGCCCGCGCTGGCTGCTGTGGGTGGCCTTGGTCGCCTTGCTCGCCGTGGCCCAGACTTGGCTGGTGCGCCTGACCTTGGAGCATGAGTCCAACCGCGCGCAAGACCGAGCCGAGTCGGTGGCCTCGGCCGTCGCCTCTGAAATGCGGCGCGCGACCCAGCGTGCGGTGCAAGCTGCGCAATCGCTGACTTGGAACGACCCACCCCTGGCGCAATGGCATTACGACGCTGAGGCCATGCTCAAGCAGCGGCGCGAGATGCTGCGCTTGGAATGGCGCGACGCTGCCCTCAAGACCTTAGATGCCTTGGACAGCCCGCTGGAGGGCGCTGTGTTTGCGCAAATGCGCCGCAGCGATCAAGAGGTGGAGATGCAAGCCGCCTGCGCCTTGGCGCTGCGCACCTCCTCACCGGTGCTGTCGCGCTCCTACTTTGTGCCCCAGCAGGCCGGCCATGGGCTGGAGGTGCTGGACTTGTGCATTCCCACCCAGGTTCAAGGCGAGCTCAAGGGGTTTGTGGTCGCCACGTTGAGCCTGCCCTCGCTCTTGGACAGCGCGGTGCAGAGCTTCGGTGTGACCGAGCACGAAGTCTCCTTGGTGGAAGCCGATGGCACTCGCCTGGCCCGTTCTGGCGCCCAGCGCGGCACAGGCATCTACCAGGCCACGCGCTTGGTGGATGTTGCTGGGCCGCCTTTGCTGTTGCGGGCGGATGCTGTTTATGGCCGGCCCGGTTTGATCCCCAACCTCACCACGGCCCTGGTGCTGGGCTTGTCCTTGGTGCTGTTCGCCTTGGTGGTGTTACTGGCGCGCGATGTGCGTCGCCGGGCCCGGGCCGAGTTGGCCTTGGCCGATGCCTTGGCTTTTCGTCGCGCGATGGAGGACTCGCTGGTCACCGGTTTGCGTGCCCGCGACCGTCAAGGCCGCGTTACCTATGTCAATCCGGCTTTTTGTGACATGGTGGGCTTCAGTGCCGAAGAGATCATCGGCCAGACACCGCCCCCTTATTGGCCGCCCGAACATGTCGAGGAATACCAGCGCCGCCAAGCTGATCGACTGAACCCCGAAGTGACCGATCTGGCGACCCAGCGACAAGGCTTTGAGACGCTGTTCATTCGCAAAAGCGGTGAGCGCTTTCCGGTGATGATTTATGAGGCCCCGTTGCTGGACCGCGTCGGCCACCATGCGGGCTGGATGAGTGCGGCCTTGGATGTGAGTGAGCAGCGCCGCATGGAAGAGCGCTCGCGCCAGCAGCAAGAGCGCTTGGCGGCCGCCGCCCGCTTGGCCAGTGTGGGCGAGATGGCCACGCTGCTGAGCCATGAGTTGAACCAGCCGCTGGCCGCCATCGCCAGCTACGCCACGGGGTCTCTCAACCTGCTGGACGACCCAGACATGCCGCCCAGCATGATCAAGCAAGCGCTGGAGCGTATTGCCGAGCAGGCTGAGCGCGCTGGCCGGGTCATCAAGAGCGTGCATGGTTTGGTGCGGCGGCGCGAGCAGGCCAAAGAGCCCATTACCGCGGACTTGCTCATCGAGTCCGTCATGCCCCTGGTGCGCCTGCAGGCTCGCAAAACAGGCACGCGGCTGGAGGTCCAATGCCCCAAGCCCGCTCCTCGGGTGCTGGCCGACCGCACCATGGTCGAGCAAGTGCTGCTCAACCTGACCCGCAATGGCTTGCAGGCCATGGACGGCAAGGTCGATGTGACCGAGCGCGTGCTGCTGCTGCGCGTGACCCAAACTCATGAACGATGGGTGCGCTTTGCGGTCATCGACCGCGGGCCGGGTATTGCGCCAGAGGTCGCTGCCAAACTGTTCACGCCCTTTTTCACCACCCGTGAAGAGGGCATGGGCTTGGGCTTGTCGCTGTGCCGTACCGTGATTGAGCAGCATGGCGGTGCCTTGGACTTCGACACGGCGGCGGCGGCAGACGGCGGCGGCTGCGAATTTCGATTCACCCTGCCCGTCCCTGAGCCTCAACGCCCGTCGCCAGCCCTGGCGACTGCCACCGATTCACAGCCTCCCGAGGAGCCTCGCTCATGACAAGCACATTCGGCCTGCCCATGGTCTATCTGGTGGATGACGAGGACGTGGTGCGTGATGCCCTCGGCTGGCTTTTGCGCTCGCGCCGCTTGCTCTCTGAGGGTTTTGCCAGCGCCGAAGCCTTTGAACAATTGTTGGACCAGCGCCTCCCCGGGGGAGCCCAAGATTTGGGCTGGCCGTCCGCGCCATCATGCCTGCTGCTCGATGTGCGCATGCCGGGCATGAATGGCTTGGCGCTGTTTGACCGACTCATCGAGCGCGGCTTGATCGAGCGCTTGCCCGTGATCTTTCTGACCGGCCATGGCGACGTGCCCACGGCGGTGCAAACCGTCAAGCGCGGGGCCTTTGACTTTGTCGAAAAGCCCTTCTCGGACAACGCGCTGGTGGACAAGGTCGAGCAAGCCCTGGCGCGCAGTGAGGCGGCACTGCGCTTGGTGCGCAGCAAGACCGCAGTGCAGCAGGCTTTGGCCGACCTGACCGACCGTGAGCGCGAGGTCATGCACTTGGTGATCGCGGGCAAGCCCAACAAGCTGATTGCCGATGACCTGCAGATCAGCGTGCGCACGGTGGAGGTGCACCGCGCCCGCGTGTTTGACAAGATGGGTGTGAAGTCGGCCGTCGAGTTGGCCAACAAGGTGCAGGGTCGCGAGTAAGCACTCATGTGCGCTGCCGCTGCGGCAAGGCGCGACAATCGGCCCCATGGCCCTTGGTGAATTCGATTTGATTGCCCGCTACTTCAAGCGCCCCGTGAAACGGGCGGCGCTGGGCGTGGGCGATGACTGTGCCCTGCTGCGCCCGACACCGGGGCAGCAGTTGGCGGTGTCCACCGACCTCTTGGTCGAAGGCCGCCACTTCCTGTCCACTGTCGCGCCCGAGCGGCTGGGCCACAAGGCCTTGGCCGTCAACTTGAGCGACTTGGCGGCCTCGGGCGCCAGCCCGCTGGCCTTCACGCTCAGCTTGTCCATGCCCCGGGCCGAGGAGCGCTTTCTGGCGCCCTTTGCACAAGGGCTGCTGGCGCTGGCCGATGCCCACGGCATCGAGTTGGTGGGCGGCGACACCACGGGCGGGCCGGTGCTGTGCATTGGCATCACGGTGATGGGCGAAGTGCCACCGGGCCACGCGCTGTTGCGCAGCGGCGCCCGAGTGGGCGACGAGATCTGGGTCAGCGGCCATTTAGGTGATGCACGGCTGGCGCTGGAGGTGTTCCGCGGCAGCCTCAGCCTGACGGGCGACGCGTTTGACCACGTGCGGCGAGCGATGGAGTGCCCCACGCCGCGTGTCGAATTGGGCCTTGCGCTGCGCGGTATCGCCAGCTCGGCGATTGATATCTCGGACGGCCTGCTGGGTGATCTGGGTCATGTGCTGCGCGCCTCCGGCGTGGGGGCTGAGCTGGACTTGGCCGCCTTTCCCCGCTCCGCCATCTTGGCCGCACAGTCAGACGATTGGCAGCGCACCTGCTTGCTGACGGGCGGTGATGACTATGAATTGCTCTTCACGGCGCCTGCAGAGCGACATGAGGAGGTGCTGCTGTCCGCGGCAAGCGCGTTCACACCCGTTCATTGCGTGGGGCGCGTCGTGGCGCCTGAGCGAGGGCTGGTGGTGACGCAGCGTGGGACGCCCGTTGACCTGGCGGGTCTGTCCGCGTTTGACCACTTCAAGTCATGAGCGCGCCCTTCAGTGACGCTGAGATTGTGCGGGATGAGCATGGCCAGACGGCCCCGCGTCGCGCCAGCGCCCGGCTGATGCTGTCGCATCCGCTGCACTGGATCTCCTTCGGTTTTGGCAGTGGCTTGGCCCCTGTGGCCCCTGGTACGGTGGGCACGCTGTGGGCCTGGGCCTCCTTCCTGGTACTGGACCATTGGCTTTCCGATCTGCAATGGGCCGGCGTGTTGGCTGGCGGCCTGCTGCTGGGCTGGTGGGCCTGTACGCGGACCGCGCAAGCCATGGCCACGGCCGACCCCGGCGCCATCGTCTGGGATGAGGTGCTGGCTTTTTGGCTGGTGTTGTGGATCGTGACCCCGGCCGGCTGGTGGACCCAGTTGGTCGCCTTTGCCTTGTTCCGCTTGTTTGATGCAGCCAAGCCGGGGCCGGTGCGCTGGGCGGACGGCCTCTTCAAATCCAAGCCCGGTCAGACGCCGGGCTGGGCCCAAGGCTTCGGCATTCTCTTTGATGACCTGGTGGCCGCCCTGTGCACCTTGATGGTGATGGCGCTGTGGCGCTCTGCCAGCTGACTTTGCCTCGGAGCCGCCATGCACCTGCTGACCGCCGAAGTCCAGAACAATCTGGCGACTTTGCTGCCTGAGCTGGCTCAAGCCCTGCGCCTGCGGGGGCAGCAGTTGTGCTGTGCTGAAAGCTGCACCGGCGGGCTCATCGCCGCTGCGTGTACCGAGCTGGCCGGCTCCAGCGATTGGTTTGATCGCGGCTTTGTGACCTACAGCAATGCTGCCAAGGTGGACCTGCTGGGGGTGCCGCAGGCCTTGCTGGAAGCCCACGGTGCCGTCAGTGACCCGGTGGCGCGCGCCATGGCCGAAGGCGCGCTCTTGCGCAGCGCGGCGCATTGGTCGCTGGCGGTCACGGGCATTGCCGGGCCGGGCGGTGGCACGGCCGATAAACCGGTGGGCACCGTGTGCTTTGCATGGGCGCATCGCCCAGCGCTGGGCGGAGCGGTGACGCTGCGCTCAGAGCGCCATGTGTGGCCTGGGGATCGACAGGCCGTGCGCTCGGCCACGCTTCAGTGCGCTTTGGGGCGTTTGCGCGCTTGGCTGGGCGAGTTGCCGGGTTCGATATAGCCGGGTGCCAGCATGGCTGCATTGGCGGCCACTTTGGGTGCCGCTGGCAAGCCGCCACCAATGCTCCAGGTGGGTAGCGGCCAGGGGGGCTCTTTCAGGGCGGCTTGAGGCTCGCCAAACAGATAGCCCTGCTGCAGCGGGCAGCCCAGGCGACCCAGCATGTCGCGCTGGCTGGTGGTCTCCACACCTTCGGCGATCACCTCCCAGCCCAAGCCTCGGCCCATGCGCACCATGCTGGCCACCATCTTGCGCGACAACTCGTTGTCTTCCATGCTTTGCACAAAGGTCGGGTCCAGCTTGACTCGGTTGGGCTGCAGGGCCATCAGGCGAGTCAGCGAGAACATGCCCGAGCCAAAGTCGTCGATGACCAGCCCCACACCCATCTCGCGCAGAGCGCGCACTCGCTCGTCGGTGTGTTCGGGGTCGGACATCAGGGTGGCTTCCGTCAGCTCCACTTCCAACTCGCCCGGCTCGACTCGGTACTTCTTGAGCGCAATGCTCAGCGTCTCCAGCCAGTCTTCATGGCGGAACTGCGCATCCGACACATTGATCGCAATGCTGCCCGGGAAGCGGCCTTGGCCTTTCCACGCCGCTACTTGGGCGCAAGCCAGATCAATGGCGCGCGCGGCCAGTTGATGCAGCACGCCGGCCTTCTCGGCGCGCCGAATGAACTGCGAGGGTGTGAGCAGGCCGCGATGCGGGTGACGCCAGCGCATCAGTGCTTCGGTGCCGGCGGATTGACCCGTGCGTGTGTCCACCACAGGGTGGTAGAACATCATCAGCTCTTGGCGCGTCAGCGCGTGCTGAATCTCCGTGTCCGTCTCGTCGTTGATGGGCGCGGGCATCGCCTGCACATCGCCGTCGCGGTAGAGCGCGTAGCGGCCACGGCCCATGGACTTGGCGCGGTACATGGCTTGGTCGGCATGGCGCAGCAGGTCGTCGAAGTCTTCGCCATCGCGCGGGAAGCGGGCCACGCCAATGGTGGCCGAAATACGCACCTTGGTGCCCACAGCGTCAATCACCACGGGCTCTTCGATGGCGTGGATCAGTCGCAGGGCGGTGTGGGCGATGGCCTCAAAGTTTTGGGCTTGCGGCAGCAGGGCCACGAACTCGTCGCCACTGAGACGCCCGATGATGTCGGACTCGCGCGCGGTGTCGCGCAGGCGCTGGCTGATGCACAGCAAGAGGACATCGCCCGCCGCGTGGCCGTGGGCATCGTTGATTTGCTTGAAGCGGTCCAGGTCGATGAACATCAAGGCCATGGTGCCGCGGCTGCGCCGAGCCACTGCTTGGGCATGGTCGTACAGCTCTTTGAACAGCCGGCGATTGGGCAGGCCCGTGAGCTGGTCATACATGGCCAGACGGCGCAGCTCGATATTGCTGTTTTCCAGCTCGCCCACCAAATCAGCGATACGGCCGCTGGCATGGTTGAGTTGCTGGCCAAGCTCACCAATCTCGTCAGCGCGCTTCCAGCGCAGGGTCGTGGCTTCCTCGGCATTACGGCCGGGCGCAGCCAGGGCCATGGCTTGGTGCTTGAGGCGGCGCAGCGGGTGCAGCAGCAGCAGGCTCATCACCGCCAGCATGGCCAGGGTGCCCAGGGCCAGTTGCAGCCCGACCAGGCGCCACATGGCCCAGCGCCGCTCTTGCAGCAGGGCCGTTGGCAGGCCGGGCTCAAAGCCGACACGTAGCGTCGCCGGCGAGGTGGCGGGCATATTGACCGCGATCTCCGCCCAATAGAGCTTCAGTCCGCTGGCGCAATGCGAGGCATACCGAGCGGGGCCGGGCGGGCGGCTCAGGCCGCGGTCCAGCTCAATGGCGCAGACATCGGGGTGGGCCAGCAGCTTTTGCAGCCACGGCTCCAGCGCGTCTTGGCTGGGCAGTGTTTCCAGGGAGGCCGCGGCTTGGTTCAGGATGTCGTGCCGATAGGGCGCGCCCAAAGCTGGGTCGGTGCCACTGCTGAGCTTGGGCTCCAGGGCGACCAAGAACAAGGCGGGCACGACAATGCCTGCGACGATGATGCTGATCACTGTCGCGCGCAAAGACCACTTGATGGGCCGCTTGCCGCCTTTTGCCAACGGTCTCTCCACTGTGTGCGCTCTGTGGCGCGTTATGAGGCAGGACTGCTCCAACAGTCCCCATGACTCTGTCTTCGTCGAGTTAGCATTCTCTCGACTGAGCCCTGCTTTGGGCAAAGTTTGACGCCAACGTCGCTCGCTAGCGTTGTCTAAACATCAACGAAACTGTGAATTTTGCCCGTCAAGCCGGAAGCTCCATGAAGATTTACCTTTTGGGCAGCATGGATGCTGCGTCGCTGCAGGACTGGCAAAAGCATCTTCAGGCCGAAATGCCTGAAGAGCAAGTTTTGACCACCTTGGCGCCTGAACAAAATGCAGAGATCGACGTGGCTGTGGTGGCGAATCCAACGCCAGGCGCCTTGCGAGAGCTGCCAAGCCTGCGCCTGATCCAGTCCTTGTGGGCAGGGGTTGATCGCTTGGTGGCCGATGAATCATTGCCCATAGGGGTGCCGGTATGCCGCATGGTAGACCCGCACATGAATGTGGCCATGGCCGAGACCGGCCAGTGGGCGGTGCTGGCCCTGCATCGCGGCTTTTTCCGCTATGCCCGCCAGCAAGCGCAAGCCTGTTGGCAGCCGCTGACGCAACGGCGGGCTGATGAGGTGCGGGTCTTGGTGCTGGGCTGGGGCGAGATGGGCCGCACCCTGGGCATGCGACTGAAGGGCATGGGGTATCGGGTGGCCGCCTGGCGAATGGGCACGCGCAGGGACACAGCCTCCGGCGCGCACGGGGTGACGCTTCATGAAGGGCCGCTGGCGCTCCGGTGCGCTCTGGCCGAGGCCGATGTGCTGATCAACCTGCTGCCGCTGACGCCGATCACCCGGGGGCTGCTCAATGCCAAGTGTTTTGATGCTCTGCCGCGCGGCGCAGCGGTGGTCAATCTGGCGCGCGGGGCCCATCTGGTGGAGGCTGATCTTTTGGCGGCGCTGGACTCAGGCCATCTCTCTCATGCTGTGCTCGATGTCTTCGCCACCGAGCCCTTGCCGGCTGACCACCCGTTTTGGCGGCGTCCCGACATCACGGTGCTGCCGCACGCCGCTGCCCAAACCGACCCGCGCAGTGCAGCGGCTGTGGTGGCCGCCAATGTGCGGGCTCTCCGAGCGGGCGAGCCGCTGCAGCATGTGGTGGATGTGGCCCGGGGCTATTGAGGAGCACGAGACGCGGCGCCTCAGTGCGTGAGGTCCGCTAGGACTGACCCGTGGCTCGCCCCGGTTTGGCTTAGAGCGCGCTCAGCGCCAACTTGCCCCGACCGGGTTCACGCGGTGCCAAGGCATCCAGCGTCAGCAGCAGCAAACGGCGCAAGCCGTCCCAGGCGTCTTCGGGCCAGTCCGGGTGGCGCAGGCCCTTGACCAAGCCGTCGCAGACGCTGGCGGCGGCCACCAAGCGGGCCAGCTGAGCGCCGCTGGTCTGCGGCAGCACACGCTCAAATGCGCGTTCCTTATCGCCCCAAACCCGGGCCTCGCGCAGCGCCATGGGCAGGGGTTTGCCGCCGTCCATGGCGTCGCGGGCGCGCTTGAGGGCGCGGATGTCCTCGGCCAGCGTCCAGTGCACCAGCACGGCGGCCTCGCCCTCGGCTTTGAGGCCGTCGAGCATGCGCAGCGCGCGCTCGGTCTGGCCGGCCAGCACGGCAGCGCCGAGCTGGAAGACGTCATAGCGGGCTACATCCAACACGGCGGCCTGAATCTGTTCAAAGCTCAGCGGCCCGGCCGGATAGAGCAGGGCCAGCTTTTGCAGCTCTTGGTGGGCGGCCAACAAATTGCCTTCGACCCGATCCGCAAAGAAAGCCAGGGCCTGTTGGCCGGACTCATCATGGGCCAGGCTCTGGCCTTGAGCCTGCAGGCGCTGGGCAATCCAGCGCGGCAGTTGCGCCCGCTCGATGGGGTCGATGCGCAGCGTGATGCCGGCGCGGTCCAGCGCGCTGAACCAGGCGCTTTGCTGCTGCTGCCTATCCAGCTTGGGCAGGTGCACCAGGGTCAGCAGGCTGTCGGACGAGGCCATCTCCGCATACTGCTGCAGCGCGGCCGAGCCCTCTTTGCCCGGCTTGCCGCTGGGGATGCGGATCTCCATCAACTGCTTGTCGCAGAACAAGCCCATGGACTGCGAGGCACCGAGCACGCCGCTCCAGTCAAAGTGGGCGCCGCTGACGGTGAACACCTGTCGGTCGCTGTAGCCTGCCGCACGGGCGGCCGCACGGAGCTGATCGGCAGCCTCTTGCGCCAGCAGGGGCTCATCGCCCCACAAGGTGTAGACGGCCTTGAGCTCACCTTTGGCCAGATGGGCGGCGAGCTGTTCAGGGCGCAGTTGCATGGGTGGCGTTCAGCGGGCAGGCGCGACGGTCGCGGCCATGCGCAAGAGCTGGCGTGCCAGGTCGTCGCGCATCTCCAGCAGCAGGGCGTCTTGCTCCACCTCTTTGGCCAGTGCGGCGGTTTCAATCGTGCTCATGTCGCGCGTCTGTTCCAGCACGGTGTCGGGCAGCAGCAGCTTGCCTTGGCCCGTGCTGAGGCTGAAGCGTAGGCTGACGCGCAAGCGAAACTCGCGCACTTGGCCGGCCGCAGTGGACGAGACCACGCTGCGCTCAAAGCGGTCGTCCCGCGCACTGATGAGCAACTCGGCCTGGGCGGGGCTGGTGACCACGCGCACCTCGCGCGGCAAGGCGCGGCGCACGGCGGCGGCCATCTCGGACTGCGGTGCAAAGCCTTGCAAGGCCACGCTGCGCACGCCCAGTGGAGGTGGGGCCTTGAGCGCAAAGCCACAGCCCGACAGGCCGAGCGCCGCCACGGCAGCGGCACACAGCAGTGAGCGTCGGGTGTGCAAGGCGTTCACGCTCAGACCACCACGTTGACCAGGCGGCCCGGCACCACCACGATCTTCTTCGGGGCCTTGCCTTCGGTGAACTTTTGCAAGTCGGCCGAGCTGGCCAGCAGGGCCTGGGCTGCGGCTTCAATGGCGGCCTTGTCGGCGCTGGCGGGCACGGTGAGCGCACCGCGCAGCTTGCCGTTGATCTGCAGCACCAGCTCCAACTCGTCTTGCACCAAGGCGGTTTCATCGACGGCGGGCCAGGCGGTATCCAGCAAGTCGCCCTGGCGGGCGGCAAAGCCCAGCTCAGACCACAAGGCATGGCCGATATGCGGGCAGGCGGGGTAGAGCGCGCGCAGCAGGATGGAGAAGCCTTCGCAGACCACGGCTTGGTCGCCCGCATCCGCGCTGGCCTTGAACTCCTCCAGCGCATTGAGCAGCTTCATACAGCCTGACACCACGGTGTTGTACTGCATGCGTTCATAGTCATGGCTGACCTGCTTGAGCACCAGGTGCACCTCGCGGCGCAGGGCCTTGGCCTCCTTGCTCAGCGGCGCTTGGCTCAAGTCGCCGGCGGTGGCGGCTTGCAAGGCCTCGCGGCGCTGGGCGGCAAAGTTCCAGACGCGCTTCAAGAAGCGGTGCGCACCTTCGACGCCCGAGTCGTTCCACTCCAGTGTTTGCTCAGGCGGGCTCGCGAACATCACAAACAAGCGGGCCGTGTCGGCGCCGTAGGTGTTGATCAGGTCCTGCGGGTCCACGCCGTTGTTCTTGGACTTGGACATGGTGCCGATGCCCTGGTAGTCCACGGCCGAGCCGTCGGTCTTGAGCTTGGCGCCGATGATCTTGCCGCCCTCGTCGTGCACATGCTCCACTTCGTGCGGCCAGAAGTACTCGATGCCGCCCTGCGCCGTCTTGCGCGAGTAGATGTGGTTGAGCACCATGCCCTGCGTCAGTAGCTTGGTGAAGGGCTCGCTGATGCTGACCAAGCCCAGGTCGCGCATGACCTTGGTCCAGAAGCGCGCATAGAGCAAATGCAAGATCGCATGCTCAATGCCGCCGATGTACTGGTCCATGCCGCGGTGCCCGGCGGCATCGGCGCTGCCCATCCAGTACTCGGTACCGGCGCCCACCATGGCTTCGGTGTTGGTGGGGTCGCAGTAACGCATGAAATACCAAGACGAGTCGATGAACGTATCCATCGTGTCCGTCTCGCGGCGGGCCGGCTTGCCGCAGCAGGGGCAGGCCACGTTCAAGAAGGCCTCGCACTTGTTCAGCGGGTTGCCGCTGCCGTCCGGGATCAAGTCCTCCGGCAGCACCACGGGCAAGTCTTTCTCGGGCACCGGCACGGCGCCGCAGGACTCGCAGTGGATGATGGGAATCGGCGTGCCCCAGTAGCGCTGGCGGCTGATGCCCCAGTCGCGCAGGCGCCAGGTGGTTTTCTTCTCACCCAGGCCCTTGGCAGCCAGCAATTCGGCGACCTTGGTGACGGCGGCCTTGTGGGCCAGGCCATCAAGCACGCCAGAGTTGACGCAGACGGCGCGCTGCTTGTCGCCGTACCAGTCGGCCCAGGCGTCGGTGGAGAAGGCTTCACCCTCGGCGCTGACCACTTGCTGGATCGCAATGCCGTACTTCTTGGCAAAGGCAAAGTCGCGCTCGTCGTGGGCAGGCACGCCCATCACCGCGCCGTCGCCATAGCTCATCAGCACATAGTTGCCCACCCACACGTCCACGGCCGCGCCGGTCAGCGGGTGGGTCACGCTCAGGCCGGTCTTCACGCCCTTTTTCTCTTGCGTGGCCAGCTCAGCCTCGGTGGTGCCACCCTGGGCGCATTCGGCGATGAAGGCCGCCACCTCGGGCTGGCTGGCAGCGGCCAGCGCGGCCAGCGGGTGCTCGGGGGCCACCGCGCAGAAGGTGACGCCCATGATGGTGTCGGCGCGGGTGGTGAAGACGTAGAGCTTGCCGTCCTGGATCAGTTGGCCGTCAGCGCCCTTGATCTGGTGCGGGAAGGCAAAGCGCACGCCCTCGGACTTGCCGATCCAGTTCTCCTGCATCAGGCGCACGCGCTCGGGCCAGCCGCTGAGGTAGTTCGGGTCTTCCGGGTTGGCCACGGCCGAGAGCAGTTCTTCGGCATAGCCCACGATGTTCAGGTAGTAGCCGGGGATCTCGCGCTTCTCGACCACCGCGCCCGAGCGCCAGCCCTTGCCATCAATGACCTGCTCATTGGCCAGCACGGTTTGGTCCACCGGGTCCCAGTTGACGACCTGGGTGCGGCGCACGGCGATACCCTTTTCCAGCATCTTCAGGAACAGCCATTGGTTCCAGCGGTAGTAGCTGGGTTGGCAGGTGGCGATCTCGCGCGACCAGTCGATGGCCAAGCCCATGGCCTGCATCTGGCCCTTCATGTAGGCGATGTTGGAATAGGTCCAGGCCGCCGGTGGCGTCTTGCCCTTCATCGCGGCGTTTTCCGCCGGCAGGCCGAAGGCGTCCCAGCCCATGGGCATCAGCACGTTCATGCCCTTCATCCGCAGCTGGCGGGTGAGCATGTCGTTGATGGTGTAGTTGCGCACATGGCCCATGTGCAGCTTGCCGCTGGGGTAGGGCAGCATGGAGCAGGCGTAGAACTTGGGCCTGAGCTGACCATGGCTGTCGCGTGCGTCTTCAGTGACGCGGTAGGCGTCGGCAGCGTTCCAGTGGGCTTGGGCCGCGGCTTCGACCTCGTTGGGGGCGTACTTGTCGTTCATGGGCCGATTATCGCGGAGGCGCTGGCATCATCCCGGCTCACGGACAACAAAGGGAGGATGGCATGCGTGCTGGGAGGGGGATGCGCTGGGCGCTGGGCTTGCTGGGGCTGTGGAGCAGCCTGGCTGGGGCGCAACTCGGGCAAAAGCCGTCGGGCTATCGGCCGCAGAGCCCTGCGGGGGCGGCGGCCGAGCCGCGACTGGCCGACAGCTTGATGGCGCTGCCGGGCCGGCCCGTGCGGGCCCCACGGGCCGATGCGCTGCCTGGCTGGGTGTTTCGCCTGGGCAGCCGCGCCGAGTTTGACCAGATGGCGCGCGTCTATGACGCCGGCACACCGCTGGCCTTGCCGCACCTCATTTTTGCCATCGACAGGGGCCAGGCCGACAAGGTCTACTTCATCCACTCGCGGCGCTTTCAGTTCCATGAGCAGTTCCTCAAGGCGCGGGACCACGTCAGCGAATTTGCGCGGGCGAGCTTGAATGACAACTACCGCTCGCCCCAGCGCCGCTACCTGTTTGGCACGCTAGCCTGGCGGGCGCAAGCCAAGGCCTGGGCCTATGAGTTTTGGGAGGGCGATCAGCTCACCCCCGAGTTACTCGCGCTGGCCAACAAACGCTTGGGCGAGCAGTTCTTTGCGCCCCTGGTCTTCAAGCCCAATTCGGCCGCGCAAGAGGCGGTCGGTCAGGGCCTGAAGCTGGCGCTGCTGACCCAGGCCGAGGTGATCTCCCAGCAAGGCTTTCTGCCGCTCAACCTGGGGCAGGCCGTGGGGCGGCTGAGGGTGCTGGCACCAGGCCAGCCCTTGGACGACTTGGAGCCCGATGACATCGCCCTGCTGCAAGAGGTGCCGCTGAGCCTGCCGCCGGTGGCGGGCGTTCTCACCACGCGGCCGTCAACGACCTTGTCGCATGTGAACCTGTTGGCCAAGGGCTGGGGCATTCCCAATGCCTATGTGCGCGAGGTGGCCGACTGGCTGGCGCTGGATGGCCAATGGGTGCAACTCAGCGTGCAGCGCACCGGGGTCACGCTGCGGCCCAGCACGGCCGAGGCACGCACCGCCGTGCGGCGCCCTGGCGCACCCAAAGTCTGGCCTCAGCCGGACCTGAAGCGCACGGCGCTGCTGCCTCTGGGCGAGATGCGCGCGGTAGACCGTCAGCGCTGTGGCAGCAAGGCCGCCAACCTGGGCGAGTTGACTCATGCCTACAAGCGCGGGGCCTTGAGGGGCGTGGCGCCGGTGCCGGACGGCTTTTGCATCCCATTTGCCGACTTTGCGGCCTTCATGGCCCAGCCCGAGGCCCAGCAGGCCTTGCGGGCGGCACAGGCTGAGCCGGGCTTTGCCCAGAGCCGCCAGGTGCGCGCACGCGCCTTGGCGCAGCTGCGTGAGGCGCTGGTGGCGCTGCCCTTGCCGGACGGGCTGGCGGCCCGCTGGCAGGCCACATGGCAGCGCCAGTTGGCGGGCGATGGCGTGTTTGTGCGCAGCTCGTCCAACTCCGAAGACCTGCCTGGTTTCAGTGGGGCAGGGCTCTACACCACGGTGCCGAATGTGAAGCAGGCTGATGCGCTGCCGCTGGCGGTCAAGACGGTTTGGGCCTCGGTGTTCAATGCGGAGGCTTGGGAGGCGCGGCGGTGGCACGGCGTGCCGCACGACAAGGTGGTGATGGGGGTGCTGGTGCAGCGGGCCATTGATGCCCGCGCATCCGGTGTGATGCTCACCGTCAATCCGTTCGACCCGGCGCAGTCGGGGGTCAGCTATGTGTCCGCCAAGCGCGGCCTGGGCATTCGGGTGGTGGAGGGAAAGCGCCAAGCGGAGCAGGTGCTCTACGTCAAACGCAGCAATGCGATCCAAGTCTTGAGCCGGTCGGACGACCCAGTGGCGCTGTTGCTGGACGCGCAAGGCGGCGTGCGCGAGCAGGCTGTCGAGCCAGGCCGTGCCGTCTTGAGCGACGACCTGGTGCGCCAGTTGGCCCGCACGGGCGAACAGGTGCGCAGCCTCTTGGGCCACGGGCCTCAAGACATCGAATGGGCCACTGACGCTGAAGGGCGCATCGTGCTTCTGCAGGCACGCCCCTTTGTGCAAGGCAGCCTAAAGTAACGCTGACGATAATGGCCTGCCCGTGCATCGACACGGGCCATGACATACACCAATCAAGAGGAGTGAGCGATGAATGTTGCCGATACGGTGCGTGCTGCCCTGCTGGGGGCGCTGTGGGGCAGTGTGGGGGCGGCTTGGGCCGCTGGCCTCCAAGTGGCCAGGGTGACGCCGTCGTCAGTGGTGGATGCCACGCCACCGGCCGTGACCCAACTCAGTGTCACGGGCCGCTTAGATTTGGACCAGCCCTTGCAGCAGGTCCGTATCAAGCTCAGTGCCCAGGACGATGTCTCGGGCCTGCAAGGCGTGTGGCTGAGCTTCAAGTCGCCCTCGGGGGTCAGCCAAGTGCGTGTTCAGGCTGATGTGGCTGCTCAAGGGCTGGTGGCGAGAGATGTCGCGCTGTCGCTTGGCATGGGCAGTGGCCAAAACGGGCAGAGCGTGATGCCTTGGGCGCAGGCCGGGCGTTGGAGCTTGGCGGAGCTGACCGTGCACGACATGGCCGGCAACACGCGGGTCTATGGGCCTGCTGAGATCGCTGCGGCGGGCTGGGACGCCCAGTTCTCGGTGGTGAACCCGCATGTGGACCTTCGGCCACCCGTGTTGGATCGCGGGGAAATCTTGACGCCGGTGCTGTCCTTGGCGGACCGCATTCCGGGCACCACGTTGCCGCCCTTGGTGCGGGTCCGATTGGACGTCAGCGACCAAGGCAACACGGCGCTCTCGGGCTTGCAGCAAGCCACGCTGCAGTTGTGTCGTGTCGGCTCTGCCTGCGCGACGAATGACACGCTGGAATTACGCTATCAAAGCAGCGTGACGGGGCAGGGGCGCAGCTCGGTGCTGATGAGTGGCCTGATGGACCCCGTGAGCCAACGCCTGGGTGACTACGCGATCAGCTCACTCACGCTGTATGACCATGCCGGGAACAGCACGTGGATGGCCACCAAGGCACAAGGTGGCAAGACCAATTTCTTGAAGTTCTTCCCGTCGGTGACGGTGACCATCCTGCCTTGAGACTCAGGGCGCTTTGGCCTCAGCCACAAAGCCGATGCGCGTGAGCCCGGCTTGCTGCAACAGGCCGATCAGCTCCGCCACCTTGCCGTAAGGGGCGGTGCTGTCGGCCCGCAGATGGACCTCGGTGGCGGGGTTCTTTTCGGCGGCCTCTTTGGCTTTTTGGCGCAGCTCGTCCAGGCTGCTGCGCTGCTCGCCAATGAAGAGGCGGCCTTCGCGGTCCAGCCCCACGGCCAGCACGGCGGCGGCCTCAAGGGGCTTGGCGCCGTCGGCTTTGGGCAGGTCCAGGCGCAGGCTGCTGCTCATCAGCGGTGCGGTGACCATGAAGATCACCAGCAGCACCAGCATCACGTCGATCAGCGGCGTCATATTGATGTCGCTCATCGGGGTGCTGGGCCGGGGGCGCTCCAATCTGCCAAAGGCCATGATGCTCAGCGCCCGTCCAGCGCCAGTTCGCGCAGATCATGGGCGAAGCCTTCGAGCTCAGCCTCGCACTCGTTGATCCACTTGCCGAACAGGTTGTAGGCCAACACGGCCGGAATGGCCACGGCCAACCCTGCGGCCGTCATGATCAAGGCCTCACCCACGGGGCCTGAGACGCGCTCCATCGTCATGCCACCGCCTTCGGCCAAGCCCATCAGCGCGTGGTAGATGCCCCAGACCGTGCCGAACAGGCCAATGAAAGGCGAGGTGGCTCCGACCGAGGCCAAGAACACCTGGCCCAATTGCAAATGGCCCAAGCTGCGGTGCAGGGCATCGCGCAGGCGGCGGGTCAGTTGGGCCTCGGCTTTGGCGCTGGCTTGCAAGGTGCCCGCCGCAGGCGTTTCCAAGGCGGCCAGCACCAGGGGGCTGAGCACGCCTTCACGGTCCAGGGCCGCCAAGCGGGCTTGGCCTTCGGCCAGACTGGGGGCTTGCCAGAACGCGGCCACGGCACGCTGCGCGTCTTGGCGCGCGCGGCGTAGGCCCCAGGCCTTCCAGAGGATGACCACCCAAGCGCCGATAGACATCAGCAGCAGGGTGATGGCCACGGCGCGCCCAATGGCGTCACTGGCGCCCCAGAACGCGGTCAGGCCGTTCATGCGCGCAGGCCCAGCACGTCTTGCATGTCGTACAGGCCGGGGGCGCGGCCTGCCAAGAAGCGCGCGGCACGCAAGCTGCCTTGGGCAAAGGTGACGCGACTCGACGCCTTGTGGGTGATTTCAATGCGCTCACCGATGCCGGCAAACAGCACGGTGTGGTCGCCCACCACATCGCCACCGCGCACGGTGGCAAAGCCAATGGTGGACGGGTCGCGCTCGCCGGTCACGCCTTCGCGGCCATAGACGGCGCAGCTGCTCAGGTCGCGGCCCAGGGCGGCGGCCACCACTTCGCCCATGGCCAAGGCGGTGCCGCTGGGGGCGTCGACCTTGAAGCGGTGGTGGGCCTCGATGATCTCGATGTCGTAGCCTTCGTTGAGCGCACGGGCCGCTTGGTCCAGCAGGCCCAACACCACGTTGACGCCCACGCTCATATTGGCCGCCATCATGATGGGGATGTCTTTGGCGGCTGCGCCGATCTCGGCCTTCTGCGCGGCGCTGAAGCCGGTGGTGCCAATGACCATGCCGATGCCGTGCTGGCGGCAATGGGCCAAATGGGCCAGCGTGCCTTCGGGGCGGGTGAAGTCGATCAGCACTTGGCTCTGTGCCAGACCTGCAGTCAGGTCTGACTGGATGCGGACCTGGCTTTCCCGGCCCAGCCACGCGGTGGCGTCGGCGCCCAGCGCGGGGCTGCTGGGAATGTCCAGGGCCCCAGCCAGAGCGCAGTCTGGGGCCGCCACCACGGCTTCAATCAGCATGCGGCCCATGCGGCCGGAGGCGCCCGCAATGGCGATGCGCAAAGGCGCTGCAGCACTCATCACAAGGGCTCCAGCGGCGGGTAGGTGCGGGCCGCGCCCTTGGGCTGATCGGCATTGCTGGCGACCCGAGGTGCGGGGGCAGGCAGCGCGGCTTTTTCTTCGTCCGTCAAGGCCAGCTTGGGCTCTTTGTCGGAGCGCGAGGGGCGGCTGATGGAGGCCACAAATTCGCGCTCGGTGGGCAGCTCAGGCGCGGTCAGGGTCTTGACGCGATCGCCGTCGAACTCCACCACCACGGTGCGCTGCTGCGGTGCGGTGCCTTGGCGGCGCATCGTGAAGACGTAGTCCCAGCGTTGGGCATGGAAGGGGTCGGCCAGCATGGGCGAGCCCAGCACGTCGCGGACCTGGGTGCGGCTCATGCCGGGCTTGATCAAGTCCGCTTGCTCCCGCGTGACCACGTTGCCCTGCACGATTTCAACGCGATAAGGCGTGATCAGGCTGGTGACACCGTCGCTCATGGTGTTGGAGAACTGGGCGCAGCCCGTCATGGCCAGCAGGCCCGCAATGGCGGCGGCGGATCGAAGCCACAAAGCGGCGGATCGAGATGAACACAGCATGGAGGAGGAGCCTCGGTGATCAGCAAAAAACCCGTGGCCCAAGAGGCCACAAAGCGCAGACAGATAGGCAAGCTGCAAGCAGGCTGGCTATCATGCGGCGATTCTAGCGGCGGCGCCTGGGCGGTGCGGCCGGTGTTCAGGACTCCTCATGACCCATGTTGACGAACTCAAGAGCAGCGGCTTGAAGGCCACTTTGCCGCGCATTCGCATTCTGGAAGTGTTCCAGAGAACTTCGCAGCGGCACATGACGGCGGAAGACGTGTTCAAGGCCTTGCTGGCCGAGCAAGCCGACATTGGCTTGGCCACGGTGTACCGGGTTTTGATGCAGTTTGAGCAGGCGGGGATCCTGTCGCGCAGCCACTTCGAGTCGGGGAAGTCGGTGTTCGAGCTCAACGAGGGCGAGCACCACGACCATTTGGTGTGTTTGACCTGCGGGCGGGTGGAAGAATTCTTTGACCCCGAGATCGAATCCCGGCAGCGGGAGGTGGCGCAGAGCCGGGGCTTTGCCCTGCAAGACCACGCGCTCTCACTCTACGGCCATTGCACCAAGGCCCACTGCGAACACCGTCCGACTAAAAATCTTGGCCAGACGCCATCGCGGCCTGGTGGCGGCGAATGAACTCCTGATAGGTGTCGATGCCGCGCAATTGCAAAATAGTGTTGCGCACCGCGGCTTCGACCAAAACGGCCAAGTTTCGGCCCGCATCCACCGCAATCACCACTTTGCGAATGGGGATGCCCAAGATCTCGTCATAGAGCGGCTCATAAGGCAAGCGCTCAAACTCGCGCTCCATGGTCTCTTTGCGCACCAGATGCACGATGAGCTTGAGCCGCATCTTGCGGCGCACCGCGGTCTCGCCAAAGATGGCCTTGATGTCCAGCAGGCCGATGCCGCGCACCTCCAGCAGGTTCATCAGCAGGTCGGGGCAGCGGCCTTCGAGGGTGGTTTGTGAGACGCGGAACAAGTCCACCGCATCGTCCGCCACCAAGCCGTGGCCGCGTGAAATCAGCTCCAACCCCAACTCGCTTTTGCCCAGGCCCGATTCGCCGGTCAGCAGCACACCCATGCCCAGAATGTCCATGAAGACACCGTGGCGGGTGGTGCGGTCGGCCAGCAGTTGGCTCAGATAAGACCGGACCAAGTCGATCACATGGCCGGCTGAATGCTCGGTGGTGAACAGCGGGATCTCGGCCCGGTCGCACATGGCCACCAGTTTGTCCGGGGCCTTCTCACCGTCGGCCACGATGATGACCGGCGGCTCCAAGGTGACGATACGCTGGATGCGGCTCTCTTGGGTTTCGGGCGGGCAGTCTCGCAGATAGACCACCTCGCGGTGGCCCACCAACTGCACCCGATAAGGGTGGATGTAGTTGAGATAACCCACCAAGTCGGCTGCCGAGCGCGCTTCGCGCATGGCGCTTTCGTCAAAGCGCCGCTCGGGGTGGGCATGGCCAGCGATCCACTCCCAGCGCAGGGTGGACTGGTGTTCTTCAAACAGCGCTTCAGCGCTGATGGAAATGGCCTTCACGGGGGTGGGCCTGGGTGGTCGGGCTTAGGCGACCGACTTCAAGGGCTCCCAGCCTTCAATCAGGCGGTGAACCGTGGCGGCATCTGGGGCGGTTTTGAGCTTGTCGCGCAATTCGCGGTCTGAGAGCAACTCGGCAATCTCCGAGAGGATTTCAAGATGGCGCTGGGTCGCGGCCTCGGGCACCAGCAAGAAGATCAACAGGCTGACCGCTTCGTCATCAGGGGCATCGAAGGGGATCGGCTGCTGCACGCGCAGCACGGCAGCCAGCGGGTTCTTCAAGCCTTTGACGCGGCCGTGGGGCACGGCCACGCCGTGGCCCAACCCGGTAGACCCCAGACGCTCTCGGGCAAACAGGTTGTCAGTGACCGTCGCGCGGGCAATGGCGTGCTGGTTTTCAAACAGCATACCGGCGTGCTCGAACGCGCGCTTCTTGCTGGAGGCTTCCACGCTGACCAACACATTGTCGGCAGGCAGGATGGCGGCGAGGCGGTTCATGGCGGGTTCTTTCGACGACGGGTCACTGGGATACTGCGGCAGGACGACCTTGAGGCGTCAGGTCAAGGGTGCGGATTATAGAAATCGGTCCTCGGCGGCGGAACTTGAATTCGAGCACATTCTGTTGCATTGCTGGGGATTGCTGCGTCGCAACAACAGCCACTCATGAAAAAGGCGATCCGAAGATCGCCTTTGGCGGGCAAGCTGAGTGCATCAGCTGCCTATTGTGAGTTATCGCTCACATCATGCTCACGCTTTGGCGCTTGACGCTGGCGTGGTGGTGATCTTGAACCTTGTCCTTGTGGCGAACCACTTGGCGGTCCAGTTTGTCCATCAATTGGTCAATGGCGGCGTACAGGTCCTCGTGGGATTGCTCTACAAAAATGTCCTTGCCCTTGATATGCAAATTGACTTCGGCCTTCTGGCGACGCTCCTTTTCCTTGAGCTTTTCAACGGTCAAGAGGACATTGACATCAACCACCTGGTCAAAGTGCCGCGTGATGCGGTCCAGCTTGGTCAACACATACTCTCTGAGGGCTGGGGTCACTTCCAGGTGATGTCCGCTGATCTTCAGATTCATCGAGGCCTCCTTACGGGCACGCAAACGTATGGAACGAGCTGCGAATCAGGCCTGCCGGTGAGGGCAAAAGCGCCGATCCGTCTGACCAACTATGCGCCCTTTAAATCGCTTTGCCAAGCATGTTCAGGTGCAAAAAATCGGTGTAGATTCCGGGTTGAAGCAGCTTTGCCAAGTTCTGCACTGAGCGGGCAAAAAATCTTTGCCCAGCCCTTCAGGCGCCTTGTTTTTCGCCGAGCTTCTGGCCCACGATGTGGGTCGTGGCCAGTGGCAGCTTCAGGCTGACCCGGCAACCTTGCCCAAGTGCGCTTGTCACCCGCACGCTGCCGCCCATCAAGACCACCAGTTCTTGCACCAAGCTCATGCCCAAACCTGTGCCCGGAATGGGCCCAGAAGGGTCGGCGCGATAGAAGCGCTCGAAGATCCGAGCTTGCTGTTCGGCGCTCATGCCAATGCCGTGGTCCGTCACCTCAATGTCTGCCCATGGCGGACGGCTCTTCTCTCGACGAGCATGAACCTGCACGGGTGTGTGTTGTGGTGAGTACTTCAAGGCGTTGGAGAGGATGTTGATCAATACCCGCAGGGCTTTGGCGCGGTCCACCCACAGCAGGTCGGCGCTGGCTGCGATGCGCACTTGCACGCGCTGCGGGGTCAGCTCGGCGGGCAGCGAATCACGCGCCTCTTGAAGCAAGGCGGTCAAGGACACGGCCTGGGGTTTGAAGTCTTGACCTTGTTTGGCGTCCACCCTGGCCAAATCCAGCAACTCCTCGACCAAGTGCGAGAGCGAGTCGGCTTGGCGGCAGAGGATCTCCGTGACCTCCGCCAATCCTTCGGGCTTGAGCTTGCGGCTGCGCAGCAACTGGGCGAATCCAAAGAGGCTGGCCACGGGGTTGCGCAACTCGTGTGCGGCCGTCGCCAGGAACTCGCTGTGGCGCTGCCTCTGCGGGGCGCTGAGGCTGGCGAGGTAGAGGTTGAAGCCGCCATGGGGCCCGGGCTGGCCGCGCAGCGTCCACTCACGTCCATGGGCCAAACGCACGGTGGCGGCGCCTGGCCTGCCCAGCGATGCGTGGCATTGCAGCAAAGGTCCGATCGTGGCCGTCCGCCCGGCCAGCAGCGGGGCCAGAAGTGCATCGAGTGCGCTCAGGGTTTCGCCCCGCAAGGCCTCTGCTGTGCTGCCGAAAACCATGGCGAATGCAGGGTTGCACCACAACAGCTGCTGTTCAGCGTCAAAGCAGGCCATGCCTTCTTGAGCCTGGTCCAGCAGCGCAGGCAGGGCATCACAGAGGGCGTGGGCAGGAGAGGGCATCAGTCAAGCCGGCTGACCCGTGGGGCCATGGCGCTGCGGTGAAGAGGTGTATGGCTTTCGGCGCGCAGGGGTGGGGCTTGAATTTTCAAAAATAAATGATAAATTTGAACAATGACTCGCCACGACGACGACGTGCTCACCACCCGCCAAGCGGCTGAATTGCTGGGCGTGGCCCTGCGCACGGTGCAGTTATGGGTCGAGGCGGGGGCTTTGCCGGCCTGGAAGACGGCGGGCGGACATCGACGCATTGCGCGCGACGCGGTCGAGCGCTTAAAGCAGCGCCAAGTGCAAGACATGCACGCAGCCCCCGACCCTGCGGTGGCGCCAGCCGAGCCAGCGCGCGTGCGCCTGCTGGTCGTCGAGGACGATGCCGACCTGCTGCGGCTCTATGCCTTGACCGTTGAATCCTGGGACTTGCCCATCGACCTAGACCTGGCCCGCAATGGCTTTGAGGGCTTGGTGCGCCTGGGCGAGCACCCGCCGGATATGTTGATCACCGACCTGATGATGCCGGGCATGGACGGTTTTCGGATGCTGCGGGCACTGCAAGCCATGAAGCCCTTGGCGCAAAGCATGGACATCTTGGTCGTCACGGCGCTGAGCCCGGCCGACATTGCCGACCGCGGGGGCTTGCCCGCCGGCATTGAGTCCTTCACCAAGCCGGTGCCGTTCTCCCAATTGGAGCAACGCGCGCGCCACTTGCTGGCGCAAAAGGCGGCGGATCGCGCCGCTGAGCCGGCTCAATTCGCCTGAAGCAGGCGATTTCTTCTGCTTATTCGGCTTTCGTGACAAATGTCCTCGTGTTAAAAATGATAAAAGTGAAAACTGCTCTGCACGCTGATCTGTAAGGAGGTGCGCCACATGCACGCCACACTCGATGAACTGCTGGAACACTCGCAACACGGCTTGCTGTGGGTAGGCCAGGACGGCACGATCCGTCACATCAACTCCCAAGGCGGGCAGCGCACGGGCTTGGCCTTGGGCCGCAAGCTGTTTGACCCCGACTTGAAGCGCGCCTTGGTCGAGGTCATCACCAGCCGCACGCCCAAAGTGGTCAAGGCCATTGGTGCGGCCCCGCGCCCGGGTGCTGCGCCTGCCGAGCTGAACTGCCGCGTGCTGCCGGGCCTTGCCAAAGACGATGCCTTTGTGGTGGTGCAGGCGGAAGGTGCCGACAGTGGTGGTGTGGCCTTCGACAACCTGATGCAAGTCATCCGCACCGATTTGCGAGACCCGCTGCGCCAAGCGCAGCAAGCTTTGGCGGGTGCTCTCAGGACCGGCGTGGCCAACGACATGAAGGTGGCTGGAGAGCACGTGGACAGCTTGATCAAGCTGGTCGAGAAGCTGGTGGATCTGGCCGCTGTCTGGCGCTCAGACGCTCTGATGTCTGCCGACCGCATTGAGCTGTGGCCCTTGCTTCAACAATGCTGGGCGGAAGTCGAGCCACTGGCACAGCAGCGCAGCGTCACGGCCCGCCTGCAAGTCGAGGGCGAACTCAAGGACCTTGCCGTCTTGTATGGCAGTGAGCAATGGCTCAAGCGCGTGTTCACGGAGTGCCTGGAGATGGCGGTGCGTGGCGTACCTGCCGGCGGCGCCCTCGAGATCGAGCATCGGCAAATGGGCGCCCGCGCCATCATCATGCTGCGCGACGTCGGCGTTTTCTCGCAAGAGGAAGTCAAAGGTGTGGCCTTGACCGGCGGGGCGCCCGCCCAGGCAGCGGGCACTGAGACGCCCAAGCGCCCCGTGGGCGAAGCCATCGGCCTGCAATTGGCCGAACACATCATCTCCTTGCACGGCGGCCAGCTGCGCGAAGAAGACGAAGGTGGCCTACACACCTTTGTCATCGACCTGCCCACCGGCGCCCCGCACCAGTTCGACTCCAGCCAACTCGATATTGCTCAAGCTCAGCAATATGCCAAAGACCTTGCCGCTTTGATGGCCCGCGCCCGCGACCGCAAAGCACAAGCCAACAAGCCCGCCTAAGCGTCTCTACCTCAAGGGAGTTCCACCATGAAGCGCATCCTGATTGTCGAAGACCAAGCCGACATCCGAAAACTCATCCGCATGACCCTGGAGTTCGAGAACTACGAAATCCACGAAGCCGCGGATGGCTCATTTGGCCTGCGCATGGCTGCGGCCATTCAGCCCGACCTGATGTTGTTGGACGTGATGATGCCCGGCGAGTTTGACGGCCTGCAGGTCTGCCAACGCATCAAGTCCGATCCAGCCACCCAGCACATCAAGGTGGTGCTGCTGACGGCGCGTGGCCAACAGCGTGACCGCGAGGCCGGTGAGCATGTTGGTGCCGATGAGTACCTCATCAAGCCCTTCAGCCCACTGCAATTGATCGACACGATTGAGCAGCTGATGACGCCTGAGGCCTCAAGCTGACCTCTGGCATTGGGTCGCATCGTTTCGCAGCGGCAGCTACAAGGAGCGCATCATGTACGGACTGGTTAACCGAGCCATTGAGCAACTGGTCACCTCCATCAAAGGTGAGGCGGGCTGGCAAAGAGTGTGTGCCATGGCGGACACGCACGCCGATGGTTTTGTCAGCATGCAGCCCTATGACGATGCACTGACCTACAAGCTGGTATCGGCCGTCACTGTCGAAACGGGCTTGACTGCAGAGCAGGTGCTGGAGGCCTTCGGCGAGTACTGGATTCTCTACACCGCCGAGGAAGGCTACGGCCAACTGCTGGACGCAGCCGGCGACAACCTGAGAGACATCTTGGGCAACCTCAACGACCTGCACGGTCGCGTCGAGATCGTCTTCCCCCAGATGCACCTCCCGGTGTTCTCGGTGCAAGACAACGAAGACGGCAGCTTCGATGTGATCTACAACTCCCATCGCGAAGGTCTGGCACCCATGGTGGCGGGCTTGATCCGAGGCTTGGCCAAACGCGCGCATCAGACCATCTCTCTGGAGCCTCAGCCTGAGGCGGGCGATGCCAAAGCAGTCTTCCGGGTGCGTGTGCTCACGCAATGATCAAGGACCACCATGGACAGCACCTTATCTTTGCGGGGAGATCAGCTCAACCGAGCCTTCCCCTTTCATGTGTGGGTGGATGAAGACCTGCACATTCGCTCTATGGGGTCCAGCCTCTGGGCCTTAGGACTGGGTGATCGCCTCAACCAACGCTTGGACGGTCTGTTCGACATCAAGCGACCACAGCGTCATGCCACGATGAAAGACTGGCTGCAGCACGGGCATGGCCTGTGCACGCTGGTGAGCAAAGATGAAAAGCGCCTGCAGCTCAGAGGCAGCCCCGAGTGGATGGACGACGGCAGCATGCTGCTGGTCGTGGCACCGGTGGTGACCAGCATGGCAGACATGCAAGGCAAAGGCCTGAAGCTCAAAGACTTTGCTGCGCACGACGCCGCGGGGGAGTTGCTGCTGCTGGGACGCACCATGGCCCTGTCGGCAGACGATGCCATGCGCATGGCCGCCAAATCCAAGGCGCGCTTGGCCCAAATCGAAGCCATGCTGGAGCTGTGCGACGCGGGCGTTGCTTACTTCGATGCGGATGAGCGCCTGCGTTATCAAAACAAGGTGCTCAATGGGCTGATGTGTTTCATGCCAGGAGAAGCCTTGGGGCTCAGCCTGACGCAGTTCGAGGACAGGCTGGTCGGCCTCTTGTCACCCGCTGAAACCCAGCGCAACCCCATCACCGAGCTGTTGATTGCCGAAGGCGCAGGGCAGAACGACGCCGTGATGGAACTTCGCCGAGAGCGTCCGTGCTACGCCGTGGTTCAAGTCTCGCTGCGCCGCAGTGACGACGGCGGACATGTGGTGTTCATCCGCGACGTCACGCGTGAGACCGAGACCGAGCGCATGAAGAGCGACTTCTTGTCCAGCGCCGCGCACGAGCTCAGAACCCCCATGTCCAGCATCTTGGGCTATGCCGAGCTCTTGCTGCATCGGCCGATGTCTGAGGAGCGACGCACAGAAGCCATGAGCATCGTGCTGCGGCAGAGCCAGTTGATGATGCGCATCGTCACCGAACTGCTCGACTTGGCGCGCATCGAAGCTCGCCAGGGTCGAGACATGGAGCGCAAACCCACGCCCTTGAAGCGTTTGCTGGAGCAAATCGCCCAGTCTCAGCTCGAAGCCGGCGTCAGCCATCCCTTGAGCCTGCCCGCAGAGTGTCCCGACGCCCTCTTGCTCATTGACGAAATCAAGGCGGTGCAGGCCGTCTCCGAGGTCTTGGACAACGCGCGCCAGTACTCTGAGCCTGGCCAACCCGTCGCACTCAGCATTGCGGCGGCTGACGACCAGTGGTTGACGCTGGAGATCCGCGACCGCGGCATCGGCATGACGCCTGAGGAAGTCAGCCGTGTCTGCGAGCGCTTTTGGCGCGCAGATCCGTCGCGCCACAACCCCGGCACAGGCCTGGGCATGAGCTTGTGCAAGGAAATCATCGACCTGCAAGGCGGCTGGATGGAGATCGACAGCGAGCCAGGTCAAGGGACGCGGGTGCGTTTATCTCTGCCTGTCGTCACCGTCGCGGCCATCGGCGGGTCCCCCATGGACCATAATTCAGCCATCGCCACTACGAAGGTGCCCCCCTTGGACGCCCCTCACCCGCGGTGACCGTCCCCTCCAGCCCGGTGTGCTGAGGCCTAGCGCCCAGTGCCAGGATGCGGGGTGAGACGGTTCCCACTCCCCCGCCCAGGTGCTCTTGGCACCTGTTGAAAGCCCCGAATTGCGCCGCAGCCCTCGTGCTGTGCGCCATGCCGACGCTGGAACTGAACCATGCTGAACGTATTCACGCTGGACAAAGGCCGCCTCAGTGGCCGCTTGCTGCAAGAAGAGATCGACTCGGCCGCTGACCTGGCCGACGTGCAACCCGTCTGGGTCGACCTGGAAGCCCCCACGGCGGAAGAAATTGGCTGGATTGCTGCCCGCTTTGGCCTGCACATCCCCAACAACATCGTCGACGATGACCTGGAAGAGTCGGCTCGCTTCTACGAAGAAGACAACGGCGAGCTGCACATCCGCTCCGACTTCTTGATTGACGACGACATCACCCCGCGCAATGTGCGGGTGGCCTTCATCCTCTTTCACAACGTGCTGTTCTCGGTCCACGCCGAAGACTTGCCCGTGTTCCGCCTGCTGCGCCTGCGGGCCCGCCGCATTCCGGCCTTGATTGAAGACGCCAAGGATGTGCTGCTCAAGCTCTATGACGCCGATGCTGAGTATTCCGCCGACGCGCTGGAAGGCATCTATGACGCGCTGGAGAAAGTCAGCGCCCGCGTCTTGAAGCAAGATGTGGACGACCGCGCCGCCGGTGAGGCCCTGGCCGCCATTGCCCGCGAGGAGGACTTGAACGGCCGCATTCGCCGCAATGTGATGGACACGCGTCGCGCGGTCAGCTTCATGATGCGCAGCCGCATGCTCAATGCCGAGCAGTTTGAAGAAGCCCGGCAGATCATGCGCGACATCGACTCGCTGGACAGCCACACCGCGTTTCTGTTCGACAAGATCAACTTCTTGATGGACGCGACAGTCGGTTTCATCAACATCAACCAGAACAAGATCATCAAGATCTTCTCGGTGGCCAGCGTGGCCCTGCTGCCGCCCACGCTGATCGCCAGCGTCTACGGCATGAACTTCCAGCACATGCCCGAACTCAGCCAAACCTGGGGCTATCCCTTCGCGCTGGGGCTGATGGTCTGCTCGGTGGCCGCGCCGCTGATCTACTTCCGCCGCAAAGGCTGGATGCGGTGAGCGGGCACTCCTTTCAAGCGCTGACGCTGGACCTGGACGACACGCTCTGGCCGGTCTGGCCCACCATCGCGCGGGCGGAAGCAGCGCTGCACGGCTGGTTGAAGCAACACGCCCCCCGCACCGCGGCGCGCTTTGATGTGGCTGCCTTGCGCCGCATTCGCAATGCGGTGGCTGACGCCCACCCGGACCAGGCCCACGACCTCTCGTGGCAACGCCAGACCAGCATTGCCTGGGCGCTGCGCGAGGCGGGTGACGACGAGGCCCTGGCGGCGCCGGCCTTTGAGGTGTTTTTCGACGAGCGCCAGCGCGTGGTCTTGTACCCCGACACCTTGGCGGCCCTGCAAGCCCTGAGCGCTCGCTGGCCTTTGTTTGCCCTGACCAACGGTAACGCCGACCTTGAGCGTATCGGTTTGGCACAATTCTTCATCGGCGGCCTCAGCGCCAAGGCCTTTGGCCAGGGCAAGCCCGAGCCTGCCTTCTTCCATGCCGCGTGTGAGCATCTTCAGCTCACCCCGCACCAAGTCCTGCATGTGGGCGACGACTGGGCCTTGGACATCGAAGGTGCATGCGGTGCTGGGCTTGCCGCTGCTTGGGTCTGCCGCCCGGGCCCCCCCCCCAAACCCGAGGGCGCCTCAGCCCAGCCTTGGTTTGAGGGATCGGATTTGGCTGAGTTGGTGAGGGTGTTGGGCGCGGGTTGAGGACTGTGTCGGTGAAGGTCTGATCCTCTCTTGGTGGCACGGGTGCTTTCTCTCACACCCTTGCCCAAGTTTTCGCTGACGCAGCGCCGCAGGCATTCCCCGCCGCTCATGTCACCCGGCCTTCGGCCTCCTTCTTTACTTCGCTTTGGGGAATACCTGCGTCACTGCGTTAGCCGAGGTTGTGCTTGTTGACGCAAGCGCACTAGACGTGGGCCGTGATCAACGCCAGGACAGTCATTGCCGATTTCGAGCAGCGGGGATTGGGGGTGTGATGGAGCGAAGTAAAGGAGGAGGCCGAGGGCCGGGGGACATGAGCGGAATCGCACCCCCAATCCCCGATGCACGCGCAGGCCTCAGAAGTCGAATCGCATGTCGCCCGCACCACCCCTCAAGGCAACTCCGCCCGACGCGGCAAATCCGCCCCCCGCCGCCCGCAGGTGATGGCGGCGGCTTGTGCGGCAAAGGCCAGCACGCCTTGCCAGGCGGGCAGTGACAGCGTGCTCAAGCCCTCGGGGCTCAGAGCGCCCAGCTCGGCCAAGCGGGTCAGCATGGCGGCTTGAAACGTGTCGCCCGCGCCCACCGTGTCGACGACGGTGGTGCGCACCGGCGCCACCTCAAACTCACCGGCTGCTGTCCAGGCCAACGCGCCCTCGCCACCGCGTGTCACCACCACCGCGCGTACGCCGGCAGCACGCCAGCGCTGGGCCAGTTCCGCAAAGGCGACGCCGGGGTAGAGCAGGCCCAGGTCCTCGTCGCTCACCTTCAGCAAGTGGGTGCGGGCGGCCATCCAGTCCAGGGTGTCGCGCCAGCGGTCCAGCGAGGGCTCGACGTTCAAGCGCACGTTGGGGTCATAAGCGATGACGCGGCGCTGGTGCTCGCGCTCGACCAAGGCACGCTGCACGCTGGCCACGGGCTCCACCACCATGGCGTAAGAGCCAAAGTGGATGGCCTGGGTGGCGGCGGGCAGGGTGTCCAGCGCGTTCATCGGCAGCTGCCGGTCGGCACAGCCGGCGCCATAAAAACTGTAGGACGGCACACCGCTGGCGTCCACGCCAATCAGGCTCAGCGTGGTGGGCGCGTCCAGCCACTGCACGCAGTCCGGCGCAATGCCCTCGGCCTTCAAGGCGGCCCCTAGGCGGTCGCCTAAAAAGCCTTTGGAGATGCCGCCGAAAAACGCCACCGGTTGCGCCAGCCGCGACAGACCCACGGCCACATTGAAGGGCGAGCCACCGATGCGGGCGTCCAGCATCATGCCGGTGGGTGTGTCCTGCACCGCAAACACATCAAACAAGGCCTCGCCACAAACGACAAACATGCTGCTTCACTTTCAAAGGAGAGACATCTAGAGGAGGTGAGCAGCACGCAAAGCGCGGCTCAAGCGGCCGTGCGCATGCCGCTGCACAAGGCTCGCATCCTGCCCAAGAGCCGTCTGCGGGCCCACTGGGGTTTACCATTAATCAATCCACTTGATTTATTTAACCATCCGGTTTCACAATCCAGCCAGCGCTGACGACGGGGGTGTGAACACCACCAGGTCTGACGGCGTCACCTTCTCAGCCCCTCGCTGGCGCCGCGCCACAGCGGCCCGACCTTTCAGGAGACAAACCCATGAACCGCACCCTGTCCGCTTTTGCTTTGGCCGCTGCGGCCGCTCTGGCTGCACCCGCTTTTGCAGCGGGCGAGCCCGTCATCGGCCTGATCACCAAGACCGAGACCAACCCCTTTTTCGTGAAGATGAAGGAAGGCGCGCAAGCCGAGGCCAAGAAGTTGGGCGCCAAGCTGATGACGGCGTCGGGCAAAAAGGATGGCGACACGGCCGCTCAGATCACGGCCATTGAGAACATGGTCACGGCGGGGGCCAAGACCATCCTGATCACCTCCAGCGGCGACGCCATCATTCCGGCCGTGAAGAAGGCCCAGGCTAAGGGCGTGCAAGTGATCGCGCTGGACAGCCCGTTTGAGGGCGCTGATGCGCTGTTCGCCACCGACAACTACAAGGCCGGTGTGCTGATTGGCCAATATGCCAAAGCAGCCCTGGGCAACAAGCCGGCCAAGATTGCAATGCTGGACCTGTTCCCTGGCCACCCGGTGGGCGCCCAGCGCCACAACGGTTTCATGACCGGCTTCGGCTTGAAGGCCAATGACGCCAAGTCCAATGAGCTGTCGTCCACGCCCGAAACCGTCTGCGCTGCCGACACCGATGGCAACCAGGCCAAGGGCCAGACTGCGATGGAGAACTGCCTGCAAAAGGACCCCAACATCAACGTCGTCTACACCATCAATGAGCCGGCCGCTGCAGGCGCCTACAACGCGCTGAAGAAGGCCGGCAAAGAGAAGGGCGTGATCATCGTCTCGGTGGACGGTGGCTGCGCCGGCGTGGCGGATGTGGGCAAGGGCGTGATCGCCGCGACCTCGCAGCAGTACCCCCTGAAGATGGCGGCCATGGGCGTGGCGGCCGGCGTTGAATACGCCAAGGGCGGCAAGAAGGCCAGCGGCTATGTCGACACTGGCGTGACGCTGATCGCCGGCAAGGCGGTGCCCGGCGTGGACAGCAAAGACGTGAAGACCGGCACCGACCTGTGCTGGGGCACGAAGTAAGGCCTCTGGCCTGAATTCGCTGGGGGTCTCACCCCTGGTGCGCAAGCCGGTGGTGGCCTCGTGGCACCACCTGGCTTGCTGGTTCGCTGTGGCGCTCTCGTCACCCGAGCCCGTCTAAGGATTCCTCCATGTCCCTCAAAGAAAAGCTGCCCCCCTTGAGCCAGCTCGGGCCCTTCATCGCCCTGGCGGTGGCTTGTGTGGTCTTCGGTGTGACCACCGACAACTTCTTTACTGCGGCCAACTTTGCGCTGATCCTGCAGCAGGTCATGGTGGTGGGGGTGATCGCCATCGGCCAGACCTTGATCATCCTCACCGCGGGCATCGATCTGTCTTGCGGCATGGTGATGGCGCTGGGCAGCATCATCATGACCAAGTTCGCCGCAGACTTTGGCCTGCCGCCCTCGCTGGCCATCCTCTGCGGCATTGCCGTGACCACCTTGTTTGGCCTCGTCAACGGCCTCTTGGTCACCCGCATCAAGCTGCCGCCCTTCATCGTCACGCTGGGCACCTTCAACATTGCCTTTGCGATCACCCAGCTCTACTCCTCAGCCCAGACCGTGACCAATGTGCCTGAGAGCATGTTGTGGTTGGGCAATACCTTCAGCGTGGGCGAGAGCCAGATCGCCTATGGCGTGGTGCTGATGGTGGCGCTCTACCTGGCGGCTTGGTACTGGCTGCGCGACACCGCCTCAGGCCGCCATGTCTATGCCGTGGGCAACAACCCCGAAGCGACCCGCTTGGTGGGCATCCCCACCGACCGCGTGCTGCTGAGTGTGTATGTGTTGGCGGGCTTGTTCTATGGCATTGCCTCCTTGCTGACCGTGGCCCGCACGGGTGTCGGCGACCCCAACGGTGGCCAGACCGAAAACCTGGACGCCATCACCGCCGTGGTGCTGGGCGGCACCAGCTTGTTCGGGGGGCGTGGCGTGATCTTGGGCACCTTGGCCGGCGCCATCGTGGTGGGCGTGTTGCGCAACGGCCTGACCCTGATGGGCGTGTCGTCCGTCTACCAAGTCTTGATCACCGGCATCTTGGTGATCTTGGCGGTGGCCGTGGATCAACTCTCGCGCAAGGGGGCACGATGAGCAAACTTGTGATGCAAGCCAAAGGCTTGGTGAAGCGCTACGGCCAAGTGACGGCGCTGGATGGTGTGGACTTCGAGCTGCGCGCGGGCGAAATCCTGGCGGTGATTGGTGACAACGGCGCGGGCAAGTCGTCGCTGATCAAAGCGCTGTCGGGCGCCACCGTGCCCGATGGAGGCGAGATCCTGCTCGACGGCAAGCGCGTGCAATTCCGCAACCCCATGGATGCGCGCCGAGAAGGCATTGAGTGCTGCTACCAAGACCTGGCCGTGGCACCGGCGATGACGATTGCCGAGAACCTCTTTCTGGGCCGTGAGCTGCGCCGCCCCGGCTTTGCCGGCACGGTGCTGCGCCAGCTCGACAAGAAGAAGATGCTGGAAACCGCCATCGAGCGCATGGCCGATTTGAAGGTCGGCATTCGTTCCATGACGCAGGCGGTGGAAACGCTCTCGGGCGGCCAGCGCCAGTGTGTGGCCGTGGCCCGCGCGGCGGCCTTTGCGCGCCACGTGGTCATCCTGGATGAGCCCACGGCGGCCCTGGGCGTGAAAGAGGGCAATATGGTGCTGGAGTTGATCCGCCGCGTGCGGGACAAAGGCTTGCCTGTGATCCTCATCAGCCACAACATGCCGCATGTGTTTGAGATCGCTGATCGCATCCATGTGGCCCGCTTGGGCAAACGCGCGGCGGTGCTTAACCCCAAGAAGATCTCCATGAGCGACACCGTGGCGGTGATGACGGGTGCGCTTGATCCTGCAAAGCTCCCGGCCGAGTGCTTGGCCTGAGCATCAAAGCCCCTCGCCATGCTCAAAGGCATCTCACCCCTGCTCACGCCGGATCTTCTCAAAGTGCTGGCTGAGATGGGCCATGGCGATGAGATCGTGCTGGCCGATGCCAACTTCACCGCCGCTGCGTTGGCGCGCGACGCCGGCTGCACGGTCTTGCAAGTCCCCGGTGCCACGGTCGAGCAACTGGCCCGCGCCGTGTTGGCGCTGATGCCCTTGGATGAGGCGGTCGAGCAGCCTGTGGCCTATATGCAGGTCTGTGCTTGGCCCCAGGGCCAGCAAAGCGCGCAGCAACGCGCCGTCATCGCCATGTTGGAGCACGAAGGCCATGCCCGCGCGGCACAATGCGCAGCCACGGAACGCTTTGCGTTTTACGAGCGCACGCGCCGCGCCTTTGCCATCGTGCTGACCGGCGAGCTGCAGCCCTATGGCAATTTCATCCTCAAGAAGGGTGTGATCGGAGAAGCCCTTGTCCCTTGATGCTGATGACCCTCACGCAGACCCCCTGGCCGCATCGGATGTGCGGCACCTGCGTCCGCGGGGCTCCAGCCAAGGCGGCTTGGCGCAATACAACGAGCGCGTGGTCCTGCAGGCGGTGCGTCTGCATGGCCCAGTGCCGGGGGCTGAGATTGCGCGCCTGACCCATCTCACCGCGCAGACGGTGTCGCTCATCACCAAGCGCCTGATCGACGAAGGCCTGCTGATCAAAGGCGCACCCGTGCGGGGCAAGGTGGGCCAGCCCTCGGTGCCGCTGATGCTCAACCCCGAAGGGGCGTTCTCCATCGGCGTCAAAGTGGGCCGCCGCAGCCTCGATGTGCTGCTGGTGGACTTCACCGGCCAGGTGCGCGAGCGCCAGACCCAAAGCTATCTCTACCCCGAGCCGAAGGCCGTGCTTGACGCCATTGCCCACAGCACGCGGCTGTTCACCCGCAGCCTGGGGCTGCAAGGGCGCGAGCGACTGCAAGGCATTGGTGTGGCGGCGCCGCTCTCATTGGGGGGCTGGCGCCAATTGCTGGGCCTGCCTGCCGAGGTGGCCCAGGCCTGGGCCTTGGTGGACTTGGCCGCCGAGGTCGAGCGCCGCACCGGCCTGCCCGCCACCTTCATGAAGGACACGGCCGCCGCCTGCGTGGCCGAGCTGGTGGCCGGGCGCGGCCGCAGCGTGCGCAGCTACCTGTATCTCTTTGTCGACACCTTCATCGGTGGCGGCCTGGTCATCGACAGCCATTTGCATGCCGGCTTGCACGGCAATGCCGGCGCCGTGGGCTCCCTGCCCTTGGGCATGACGGCCCCCGGCACCCGCAAGAGCCCGGCCCAGCTCTTGGCCGTGGCCTCTTTGCTGACCTTGGAGTCGCTCTACACCCAGGCCGGCCTGGACCCCGAAGCCGTTCAAGACGAACGCGCGCTTCAAAGCCCGTGGCGAGAGCACACCGAGATGTGGCTGCGCCAAGCGGCGGCCGCCATTGCCCACGCCATCAACAGCGCGGCCTGCCTGTTGGACCTAGAGGGCACCATCATCGACGGCAGCTTCAGCCGCGAGATGCTCGCCGCCCTCTTGGCCGAGGTCCAAGCGGCCTCGGCCCGCACCAACTGGGAAGGCGTCGTGCCACCCTTGGTCCAACCCGGCGCGATCGGCTCCGACGCCCGGGCCCTGGGCGGCGCGATGCTGCCGCTCTATGCCAACTTTGCGCCGGATCGGGATTTGTTTCTCAAGACCGACACAGCCTGACGTCGGCTTCTGGGGGGATGACCCCAGTCAGTGCGAGCCCGTGCGGCACTACAATCTCTACCCTTCTCGGCGGCTGAAACGCCCTTGAGACGCGGGTTTGGAGCGCCCGTGAGCCCCGGGCAGCCCTGCCCGCGCCGTGGGTCGCCAAACATTGGCGCGAGTCTAAAAAACAAAATCAGACCTTGCTGCATTCCCGTGGAAGTCCATTTCGTCATCAATGCCTGGGCGGCTTTTGCGCCGGGCTTGTCATCTGCGCAGGACTGGCAGGCGTGGGCGAGCTCGCCCACGATTCCTCGGGGCACGGCACAGGCTGAGGTCAAATCCATGCCCGCCATGATGCGGCGGCGCTTGAACGCACTGGGCCGTATGGCCGCAGAGGTCTCCTATGCGGCCACCGATGCGGTAGGCTTTCCCACCATCTTCGCGTCTCGCTATGGTGATGCCAGCCGCTCTCTGGAGCTGCTGTCCGGCTTGGCGAAAGCTGAGCCCGTGTCTCCGACAGCGTTTGGGCTCTCGGTGCAGAATGCCATCGGCGCCATGGTGTCCATGGTGCGAGAGGACCGCGCCAATATGCTGGCGTTGGCCGGCGGGTCTGCCAGCGCAGCAGCGGGCATTGTGGAGGCCGCCGCTTTGCTTGCCGATGGTGCCCCTGAGGTATTGCTGGTGCACTACGACGCGCCGCTGCCACCGGACTATGCGCACTTCCAGGACGAGCCCGAGGCCCTTTATGCCTGGGCTTGGCGAATTGCTGCCTCCCCTCAGCCGGGCGCCCATGGCTGGACCTTGACCCGGCGCAGCGGGGTTGCCACAGACGCGCAAGCAAACTTGGCCCCCTCACTCCCGTTGGGCCTGGCACTGCTGCGCCCCGCCATCCTGCCGGGGCATGTCGAGCGCGCGTGGCGCGACGGCATTGAATGGACGCTGTGCGCTCATGGCTGAGTCCTTCTCGCGCCTCTGGCGCATGCTGGCCACCGGCCTGTGCTTCTTCACCTTTGGGCTGGGTGGCGTGCTCTTGGGTGTGCTGGTGTTCCCTGCGATGCGTTTGCTGATGCGTCAGCCGGCAAGGCGTGCCGTGGCGGCGCGGCGCGTCATTCAGGCTGCATTTCGCGGCTTTGTTGGCATGATGCGCGGTTTGGGCGTGCTGAGCTACGAGGTGCACGGCCGCGAGCGATTGCAGCGCCAAGGCCTGCTGATCTTGGCCAATCACCCCTCGCTGATTGATGTGGTGTTCTTGATGGCTCTGGTTGACAACGCCGACTGCATCGTCAAAGCCGCTTTGGCGCGCCATCCGGCCACCTGGGGGCCCGTCACGGCCGCAGGCTTTGTGTTCAATGATTCCGGTGCGGGCTTGTTGGAAGGCTGCCAGGCCAGTCTCGATGCTGGCAGCAACCTGATCATCTTTCCTGAGGGCACCCGAACCCCGCGTACCGGTGGATTGCTGCTGCAGCGCGGCGCCGCCAATGTGGCGGTGCGCTGCGGGCGAGACATCACGCCGGTTCGAATCACGGTGCAGCCAGCCACCCTGGGTAAGGGTGAGCCCTGGTACCAAGTCCCGACGCGCAAGCCTCACTTTGTCTTCCGCGTGGAGTCAGACATCGCGGTGGCACCGTTTCAACACCAGGCCGCCTCAGAAGCCTTGGCGGCGCGCCACTTGACCGACCACTTGACCGACTATTTTTCGATGGAGACCCGCCATGTCAGCGCTTGAGCAAGAGATCAAAGACATCATCATCCAGTCCCTGCAACTCGAAGACATCACGCCTGAAGACATTGATGTAGAAGCGCCACTGTTCGTCGAGGGCTTGGGGCTCGACTCCATCGACGCACTGGAGTTGGGCTTGGCTCTTCAAAAGCGCTACGGCGTCAGCATGTCAGCCGACAGCGAAGAAACCCGTCGCCACTTCCGCAGCGTGCGCTCGCTGGCAGCCTTTGTGGCCGCAAACCGCAAAGCCTGAAACAGCCCTCCCATCCAAAAGGTGCAGTCATGACCAAGGACGAGATCTTCCAGACCATCGTCAACACCCTTCAAGAGACCTTTGAAATCGAAGCGTCTCGTGTCACACCCGATGCGCGCTTGTATGAGGACCTGGACATCGACAGCATCGATGCCGTGGACCTCATCGTGCAACTCAAGCCGCTGGTGGGGCGACGCCTGCAGCCCGAAGCCTTTAAATCCGTGCGCACGGTGCAAGATGTTGTCGACGCGCTGCATGGCCTGATGCACAAGGCCGGTTGAAGCCCGACGACCGTGAAACCCGCTACCCTGCTGTCAGTCCTGGTGGCCTTGATCACCGTGGCCTATCCGGCCGTGGTTTTTTTCGGGCACGCCGTGCTGGATCCGCGCTGGCTAGCCTTGGGGCTGGTGCTGTTGGCGGTGCTGCGTGCCTGGGCCAGCCAGCAGGCGCTATGGTGGTTGGCGGCAGTGGGAGCGCTTGCATTGGCGGCCGGAACGGCCTGGGGGGGCGGTTGGTTGCCCCTGAAGCTCTATCCAGTGTGGGTCAATGCCGTCTTACTGCTGGTGTTTGGCTGGAGCCTATGGCGTGGGCCGCCGGTGATCGAGCAACTGGCTCGCCTGTCTGAGCCTGAGCTGCCGCCTCGTGCGGTGGCTTACACGCGCCAGGTGACCCAGGTTTGGTGCGGCTTCTTTGTGCTTAACGGCAGCGTGGCCGCCTACACAGCCCTGGCCTGCAACGAGCAAACTTGGGCGATCTACAACGGCGTGGTTGCATACGTTCTCATGGGTCTGTTATTCGGGATCGAGTGGTGCGTGAGACAGCGCGTCAAGGCGAGTGTTGAACATGGTTGAACAACAAGGATTGACCACCGTCATGACGCGTCGGCAAGGCGCCGATGCGGTGGTAGCCTGGGTGGCTGGGCAGGCCCGTACCCGTGCTGAGTTTGAGCACGATGTGGCTGCCTGGGCCTGGATGTTCCAAGCCCAAGCCGGGCAGCGCGTGGCGTTGCTGGCCGAAGATACCTACACTTTTGCTGCTGCTCTGATGGGGGCCTGGCAGGCCGACAAAACCGTGGTGCTGCCCGGAGACGCGCAGCCGCAGACCGTGCGGCGCTTGGCTGAAGCGGTGGACATTCATGCTGCGGACTTGCCCCAGGGGTGTTGGCCGATCCCGAAGGCTGAGCACCGACCCTGGCGCTTTGTCGACTTGGACCTGCAACGCCATCGCTTGGTGGTGCAGACCTCGGGCTCCAGTGGCGAACCCTTGGACATCGCTAAGCAATTGAAACAGCTCGACGCCGAAGTTCGAACGCTGGAAGCCGCCTTTGGTGGCCTGATGAGCGACCCTGCACTGAAGGTCTTGGCGACGGTGTCTCATCAGCACATTTACGGCCTGCTGTTTCAGGTGCTCTGGCCATTGAGCAGCGGACGCGCCTTGGTTGCCGGTCGGCTGGAGTATCCCGAGGCCATCTTGGCAGCCATGTCGCAAGGGCCGAACGTGCTGGTGGCCAGCCCGGCCCACCTCAAGCGATTTCCAGACGCTCTGCCATGGGGGCAGGTGCGAGGCCACACACGCGCTGTTTTTTCATCCGGCGGCCCCCTGCTGCCTGACGCATCTCAAGAGGTGCATCGCCTGACCGGCCTGTCGCCGATCGAGGTCTACGGTAGTTCAGAAACCGGTGGCATTGCGTGGAGACAACGTGCCGAGCATGGCGACATCTGGCGCCCATTTGCGGCGGTCCAGTTGCGGCAAGTCGATGGGCTGTTGGAGGTGGCTTCCCCCAATCTCCCCGACGCTGCACCGTGGCTGACCAGCGACTTGGTGAGGCTTCATGAAGACGGCTGCTTTGAATTGCTGGGCCGGGCAGATCGAATCGTCAAAGTCGAAGAAAAGCGCATTTCCCTCACCGCTGTAGAGCGCATGTTGATGGCGCAGGACAGCGTCCGAGAGGTCAAGGTGCTTCCCTTGACCGAGGCCGATCGTGTGCGCTTGGCTGCTGTTGTGGTGCTCAGCGGGGCCGGTGAGTTGGCCTTGCAAACTCACGGCAAGAAGGCCTTGACTGACCAGCTCAAGCAGGCCTTGCTGCAAGTTGTCGAGAGGGTGGCGTTGCCGAGGCGTTGGCGCTTTGTCGCGACCCTGCCTACCAATGCCCAGGGCAAAGTAACCGAGGCACTGCTCACACAGTTGTTTCGGCCAGAGCGACCCTCCGTCCAGTGGCTGCATCGCGGCGCCACAGAAGCACAGGCTGTGCTGGATATCGTCCCGGAGTTGGCTGTCTTTGATGGCCATTTCCCGGGAAGCCCCTTACTGCCTGGCGTGGCTCAGCTCGATTGGGCGATTGCGCTTGGGCGCGAGTGCTTTGCGCCTGCGGGTGTCTTCACGCGGGTCGATGTGCTTAAGTTCCAGGTTCCCATCTTCCCGGGCTGCCGCGTGCATCTGCACTTGCATTGGGATGCCGCCAAGTCGGTGCTGAGTTTTCAATATCTGTCTGGCGAGCAAAAGCATGCCAGCGCAAGGGTGATTTTCCATGCCTAAGACAGTGGCCGTGATCCCGGTCTACAACCATCCCTCCACCATTGCAGCGATGGTGTCGGGCGTGCGAGAGCACGGCCTTTCTTGCATCTTGGTGGATGACGGCAGCGAACCCGGCTGTGCAGCTGTGCTCAAGAGTTTGGCGGCAGCGCAGCCTGAGGCGGTGACCTTGGTGGTTTTGGCTGTCAATCAGGGCAAGGGGGGAGCGATGATGGCTGGCCTGCGAGAGGCGGCTCGCCAGGGCTACAGCCACGCCTTGCAAATCGACGCCGACGGCCAGCACGATGTGCATGACATCCCTAAGTTCCTGACACTGTCTCAGACACAGCCTGATGCGGTCATCACAGGGTGTCCCCTCTATGACGAGAGCGTGCCCAAAGGTCGCCTGATCGCGCGTTACGCCACCCATGTTTGGGTGTGGATCAACACCTTGTCGCTCGACATCCGCGACTCGATGTGCGGCTTCAGGGTCTACCCTCTGGAGCCCGTGCTGGCGGTCATCGATCGAGAACGTCTGGGCAAGCGCATGGACTTTGATTGCGAGGTACTGGTGCGCCTGCATTGGCGAGGGGTGTCCATCGTCAGCTTGCCAACGAGGGTTACCTACCCGCAGGATGGCGTCTCGCACTTCAAGGTCTGGTTGGACAACGTCTTGATCTCTCGCATGCATGCCCAATTGTTCTTTGGCATGCTGCTGCGCCTGCCCAAAATCCTGTGGCGCAAGGTGGCGGCGTGAGCCTCGATGCGGCAAGCCGCTCACCCGCTGTTGCCACCCATTGGGCGCAGTTGGGGGAGAACACCTTTGTGGCAGGCATGTGGTTTCTCTACGGGGTATACAAGTTATTGGGCCGTGGGCCGTTTCTGGTGTGTCTGTATCCGGTCGTTTTTTACTACTGGGCCACACGCCGTGCGGCCCGACAGGCGTCCCTTGACTATCTGCGCCAGATGCACCGCCAGCACGGCGTACCCGCTCGGCCACCCACCTGGCGTGACAGCCTGCGCCACTTCCTGTCGTTCGCCGACACCTTGCTCGACAAAACGCTGGCGACCAGCGGCAGCTATCGCTTTGACCGTATCCGCTATGAAGGTTTGGAGCCCATGCTGGAGCGTGTGCGCAGTGGTGAGGGGGGGGTCTTCATCACCGCCCACATGGGCTGCCTAGAGCTTTGTCAGGCCTTGGCCGGGCGGTGCCAGGATTTGCGCATTCATGTGCTGGTGCATACCCGCCACGCAGAGCGCTTTAACCGCATGTTGAATCGGCTCAACCCCCACAGCGGCGTGCAGTTGATGCAGGTGACAGAGATCACACCGGCCACGGCGGTGCTGTTGGCAGAGAAAGTGGCCCAAGGCGAGTTCGTTGCGATCGCCGGAGATCGCGTCCCGGTTCAGATGGGACCTCAGAGCTGTGTGGACGTGCAGTTTTTAGGGCGCAGTGCAGCACTCCCGATCGGGCCTTACGTGTTGGCTTCCTTGCTGAAGTGCCCCTTGTACCTACTGGCCTGTATTCGAGAAGGCCGTGAACACACCCTCATTTTTGAGCCCTTGGCCACGGTGGTTCGCTTGCCGCGCGGCCAGCGCGTGCAAGCGGCAACAGATCTGGCGCAGCACTACATGAGTCGCATTGAAGCCTTGCTGGTGAGGGCGCCTCTCGAGTGGTTCAATTTCTTCGCGTTCTGGGCGCAGCGTGCGCCCCAGCACGCCCCCCCACCTTCCCATCCATGAACGCCGCAACCTCCCCCACCACCCTGGTCGTGTTTGATGGCCAGCGCCTTGATATTGCCGATGTACTAGCCCTGTCGCGTCGGCAAGCCCAGGCGCGTTTGTCCGAGTCGCCCGAGTTCAGGGCTCGTATTCAGCGAGGGGCGGACTTCCTGGACCGTTTGCTGCGTGAGGATGGGGTGATCTACGGCGTCACCACTGGCTACGGGGACTCATGCACCGTCAGCATTCCGGCCGACTTGGTGCCCCAACTCCCCCATCATCTCTACACCTATCACGGATGTGGGTTGGGGCAGTTCCTCAGCCCCGAAGAGACGCGCGCTGTCTTGGCCACTCGCTTGGCTTCGCTGTGTCAAGGGGTGTCGGGGGTGAGTTGGGCATTGCTGGCGCAGCTTGAACAGTTCTTGTGCCATGACCTCCTGCCGCTGATTCCCGCCGAAGGGTCGGTTGGCGCTAGTGGTGACTTGACTCCTTTGTCCTATGTGGCCGCTGCCTTGTGCGGAGAGCGAGACGTGTGGTGGAAGGGTGAGCGCTGGGCGGCAGACGAGGCCTTGCGCGAGTGTGGCTTGGTGCCTCTTCGCCTGCGCCCCAAGGAAGGCTTGGCCATCATGAACGGCACTGCGGTGATGACCGCATTGGCCTGTTTGGCTTGGCAGCGCGCTGAGTCTGTGGTGCGGCTTGCAACACGATTAACCGCGTGCAATGTGGTGGCGAGTGCGGGCAATGCCCATCACTTCGACGAGCGCCTCTTTGCCGTCAAACCTCATGCGGGTCAACAGCAAGTGGCGCAGCGCATTCGTGATGACTTGGCCAGCTCGCGTCCCGCTCGTAATGAACAGCGCTTGCAAGATCGCTATTCACTGCGCTGTGCGCCACATGTGTTGGGTGTGCTCCAGGACGCCTTGCCGTTCCTGCAGCAACTTATTGAGAACGAATTGAACAGCGCCAATGACAACCCCATCATCGATGGCGACAGCGAGCAAGTGCTGCACGGTGGGCATTTTTATGGGGGGCACATTGCGTTCGCCATGGACAGCCTTAAGAACGCGGTCGCCAACGTGGCGGACTTGATGGACAGGCAGCTCGCCTTGCTGGTGGACACCCGATACAACCATGGACTGCCCCCTAACCTATCAGGCGCTCGGGGGGCGCGAGCAGCCATCAATCATGGCCTCAAGGCCTTGCAGATCAGTGTGTCAGCCTGGACCGCAGAGGCCTTGAAGCTGACCATGCCTGCCTCTGTGTTTTCGCGCTCGACCGAATGTCACAACCAAGACAAGGTCAGCATGGGGACCATTGCCGCGCGGGATGCCTTGAGGGTCTTGACTCTGACCGAGCAGGTCTTGGCTGGCATGCTGATCGCCGCCCGGCAAGGCTTGAGCCTGAGGCAAGACATGGAGCCCAGCTTGCAACTCACCCCGGCGCTGCAAGGTTTTCAGGCTGGGCTATGCAAGCGCGTCGCTCTGGTGGATGAGGACAGGGCTTTGGACGCCGAACTGCTGAGTTTGGTGCAGGCTCAGCAGCAAGGGGCATGGTCAGGTCTGTATGAGGAGCCTAACGCATGAGCCAGACTCGATGGCCTTTGCCGGTCAGCTCGGAGTTGTCCGCTCGACTAACGCACGACATCGAGGTGACGCCTGCGTTTTTCGACATCGACCCCATGGAAGTGGTGTGGCACGGCCACTATGTGAAGTTCATGGAACTTGCGCGCAGTGCTTTGATGTCTCGCCTGGGTTACAACTATGCCGAAATGCGAGACTCAGGTTTTGCTTGGCCTGTGGTGGATATGCGGCTCAAATACGTGCGCTCTGCCGTATTGGGGCAGCGCCTCAAAGTGCGGGCGCGCATCGTGGAATGGGAGAACCGCTTGAAGGTGGACTTCTTGATCACAGATGCCCAGACCGGTCAGCGTCTGACCACGGCCTACACCATCCAAGTGGCCGTGGACATTGCCAGCCGAGAGATGCGTTTTCTTTGCCCAGAGATTCTCTGGGAGAAGCTTGGAGTCTTGGCATGAAGCGCCGCGTCATCCTCGGTGTGGGCACTGCCCTGACCATGCCACTGTGGGCCCAAGAGCGCGATGCCCTGGCCGAGATTCGCTCGCGCTTGTCCAACACTGCCTTGCTGCGTGGCCAGTTCGAGCAACGTAAGACGGTCAAGGGCTTTAAGCAGCCTTTGCTCTCGCGGGGAGACTTTCTTGTGCAAAGGGGCCGCGGTGTGATCTGGCGTACCCTGGAGCCACTGGCTAGTAGCTTAATCCTCACCCGCGATCGATTGGTGAGCCGTGGTGCCGATGGCACCGTTCAGCAGCAGTTGGATGCGGCGCGTGAACCAGCGGTACGCGGCATCACCGAACTGATGTTTGCGGTTTTGAGTGCCGATTTGGCGGTGCTGGCACAGCGTTTCAGTGTATCGCCGCACCTCAAGACGGCCGAGGCATGGCAGATGACTCTGCTGCCCAAAGACGCATCCCTGGCACAGTGGGCCACGCGTGTGGAGATCGAGGGCGACAAGCAGGTCCGGCAAGTGCAGTGGCAAGACGGCTTGGGCGATATGAGCCGCATCCGCATGAGTGGCCATCTGAGCAGCCCTGCGCTGAGCAAAGACGAAGAGGCTTGGCTTGCTTGATGGGGTGAACCTCTCGTCGCAGGCGCTCCAGCGTTGGCGTTGGGCGGCTTGGGCTTGGCTGCTGGTGGTCTTAGCCGTGGCGGTGCACCAGTGGCGGTTTTGGGCACAGCCCCATATCACCACTGACGTGATGGCCTTGCTTCCGCAGGATCCCCAAGACAGTGCCTTGTCGCGTGCTAGCCAACACTGGAGTGCACAGGCCTCGCGTCAGGTGGTTGTGGTTCTGGGCAGCGCAGACTGGGCGCACACCCGGGCCGCTGCAGCGGCCTGGCGCCAGGCGCTGCCGGCTGATGCAGGTTTGCGCGAGCAGCCTTTGGCGGACGTTCAAGCCTTGAGTCGGCAGGTGGCTTTCTATGCGCCATGGCGTGATCGTTTGCTGACTACTGCACAACGGCTGGAGTTGCAGCACCTTACACCCGCCCAAGGGGCAGATCGAGCTATGGCAGGCCTGATGCAGCCTGGTGGCAGCGGGCGCCTGACCGACTGGGCTGCGGATCCGTTGGGTTTGTGGGCAGCCTGGTGGAGTGCTCGTGCTGGCGATGTACAAGCACGTCAGCGTGACGGCGAGGCACACCTTCATCGTGAAGACCTCGACTGGTTGGTGATGGTGTACGAGTCGGACCGCGCCGCCACCCAATTGGACGGTGAGCGCCGGCTGGCCCAAGCCCTAGAGCGGGCCGCCATCGCGGCGCAGGCGCAGACGCCGGATCTAAAGGTCTTGCGCGGCGGAGTGCCCCTGCATGCCGAAGCGGCAGCGGCCCAAGCGCATGGCGAAGTCAACACCATTGGCTGGGGCTCGCTGGCTGCGGTGATGGGCTTGATGTGGTTGGCCTTTCGCTCGCTCAAGCCCCTGGCCTTGACGGCCGCATCTTTGCTGATTGGGGTGGCGGTGGCCACCTCGATGACGATCCTGTGCTTCGGTGAGATTCATTTGGTCACCCTGATCTTTGGTTCCAGCCTGATCGGCGTTGCCGAGGACTATGGGATTCATTACTTTTCAGCCCGGCAAGCCCAGCCGCGAGTGCCCTCTCCTCGACTGATGCACAGCCTGCTGCCTGGCTTGCTGCTGGCACTGGCCACCAGTGTGCTGGGCTATCTGGTTTTGGGCTTGGCCCCGTTTCCGGGCTTGCGCCAGATGGCCGTGTTCTCGGCCACTGGTTTGGTCGCCACCTTCATCACGGCGTGGGCTTGGTTTCCGGGCCTGGACCGAGGGGCGGCACCCCGCGCCACGGCACTGGCTACTCGCGTAGCGGCTTCCTTGCCGCACTGGCCGCGGTGGCGGGCCACCAAGGTCGGCTGGGGCGCTGCAGTGCTGATGTTGGCCGTGTTGGGCGCGGGCGCGCTGACTTTGCGCGCCCAGGATGATTTGCGGCAGCTTCAAAGCGGGGCACCGGAGCGTCTGCAAGAGCAAAGACAACTCTCCTCCTTGCTCGGGCTGCCCAGCCCTCTGCAGTGGTTTTTGGTCACGGGGGCATCGGCTGAGCAGGTGTTGCAACGTGAGGAGGCATTGACCCGGCGCCTAGCGGGCCTGGTCCGTCAAGGACGTTTGCAAGGCTGGCGCGCGGTGTCGGATTGGCTACCGTCGGTAGCGCAACAGCAGGCGGATGGAGCTCTCACAGGTGCTTTGGAAGCCGCGGTCGTGGCAGAGTTAGGGCGCCGCTTGGGTGAGCCGTTGCAGCGGTCTGTCATGGCATCAGGCCCGCTTACCCTGGATGTTTGGTGGGCCAGCGAGGCCTCTCGCCCGGCACGCAGCATGTGGCTGGGCGAGGTAGGCGGCGAGATGGCATCAGTGGTGATGCTGCGTGGCGCGTTTGGACCGGCCGATCTGCCGCTGCTGTCGGCGGCCGCAGATGGCCTGCCGGGGGTACGCTGGGTAGATAGGACCGCAGATACTTCAGCCTTGTTGGCCCGCTATCGCATGACCATGGGCTATTTGCTGGTGCTGGGCCATGTGGTGGTGGGCGCTGCCTTGCTATGGCGCTTCGGGCGCTCGGCCTGGCGTGCCTGGTTGCCCACGGTGCTGGCCACAGGCTTGACACTCAGTGGCTTGGCGTTCTTAGGGCAACCCTTGCAACTGTTCCATGTGCTGGCCCTCTTGCTCCTGCTGGGCGTGGGTATCGACTACGGCGTGTTCTTGTTGGAACACCCTGACGACGGTGGCGCCTGGTTGGCCGTGATCGTCGGGGCCCTCAGCACGGCATTGTCGTTTGGCTTGTTAGGGCTATCGGCCCTGCCTGCGCTGCGGGCCTTCGGGGTGACCGTGCTCTCGGGCTTGGCCTGGGTGCTCTTGCTGGCGCCCCTAATGCGGCTCAGCTTGGTGTCACCACCGGCTCACTCTTCCATTGCTCGGACTAACCTATGACCACGCATCGTTTCTCACCTCCCGGTCAAAAGGCCTTCGCGGCTCGCTTTGAGGCCCAGCGCATTGCCTTTGGGCCGGTCGTCTTTCACTGTGTGCGGCTGGCGTGGAAGCGAGGCTGGCTCCAAGCCATTGCCGACAGTGCCGGGGAGGGATTGAGCGTGGCAGACATGGTGACGCAAGGCCTGGGCACTGACTACGCATTGCGGGTGGTGCTGGAGTCTTGTCTCTCTGCCGGGGTGGTGGCGCTAGAGGCTGACCGCTATGTGCTGGATAAGACGGGTTACTGCGTTCTGACTGACACCATGACTCAGGTGCACCTGGATTTCATTCATGACATTTGCTATGAGGGGCTGATGAAGCTGGAGGCATCGCTGGACGAGGAGGCACCGCGAGGCCTGAGCGTGCTGGGGGAATGGCCGACCTTGTACGAAGGTTTGTCGCGTCTCCCGGAGCCGGCCAAGACAAGTTGGTTTGCCTTTGATCACCTGCATTCCGACACATCCTTCCCGTCCATCTTGCCGGATGTGTTCAAGACGGAACCACTGCAGTTGATGGACATCGGGGCCAACACGGGAAAATTCGCACGCGTGGCGTTGCAGCATGACGCCAAAGTCCACCTGCACATGGTGGATTTGCCCCAGCAATTGGCGCTGGCCGAGATGACGCTCAAGGAGGCCGGCCTGCGTGAGCGCGCCACACTGCACCCTCGCAACCTATTGGACACGCAGGCTGAGTTGCCTGGCGGCATGGACTTGGTGTGGATGAGTCAGTTCCTGAGCTGCTTCAGCGAAGGCGCGATGGCCAGCATCTTGCAGCGCGCGGCGCGGGCCTTGAAGCCCGGCGGCCAGTTGCTGATCCTGGACACCTTTTGGGACCGTCAGCGGTATGACATCGCGGCCTATTGCCTGATCAATACCTCGCCCTATTTCACGGCCATGGCCAGTGGCAACAGCAAGATCTACGAGGGCTCGGTCTACATTCGCCTTGCGCAGGCTGCAGGCCTGCAATTGCAGGATGTACGCGACGGCATTGGCTACAGCCATTCTCTGATGCGTTTTAGCAAGGCGGCGCAGTGAGCCAAGGCAAGAAGCTGCCACTGGCTATGCTGGCTGCGCTGCTGATGCACGGCTGTACCAACTCGCCGGCACCAGACACCAGCCATGACCTCCCCCTGCTGCGCTTGTCGCCTGCCAGCCTGGGTTGCGTGCTCAGCGCACAGCAGCGTATCGTCGTGGCGACGCAAGGGCGTGCGGAACAGAGTGCCGAGGTGTTGCTCGAAGTGGATGCCGAGGCAGTTCGCCTGGCGCTGGTTGCGCTGGGTCAAACCGTCGCTCGCTTGAGTTGGGATGGCCTCACCCTTAACCAACAGCGCGCCGCGTGGGCGCCCGAGCCTCTCTCCGGTGAGCGCGTTTTGAGCGAGTTGCAGATGGCGGGTTGGCCCCTGCAGGCGGTGCAACAGGCGTTGCCACCAGGATGGACGATGAGTGCTGACACGAATGTGCGTGAATTGCGACAGGCAGGCGAGCTGAGACTGCGCGTGCACTATGAGGCGAACCGTGTCTGGAGCTTGGACAATCCGAAGCAAGGCTATCGTCTGACGATCCACACGTTGACGCACAGTGCGGAGCCCACGCAAACCGCCGCCTTACCCTTTGGATCCGCTTGCCGCTGAACCATGTCTGTGCCTGTCTACCTCCATGCACTCGGTTTGAGTTGTGCCTTGGGCAGCAGCCTGACCGACATTCGTCAGCGGCTGTTCGCTGAGTCGCCTTGGCGGCTAAGCCGCAGTGCCGCTTGGTCACCGGGCAGGGAACTGCCGCTGGGGGTGGTCTGCGACGCTTTACCCGCCTGGGCGCCAGAGGCTCCGGCGCGCTGGCGAAGCCGTACCAATCAGCTCCTGCGCCTCGCGATGGCCTCCTTGGAGCCGGCCGTCTTGGCCGCGCGCGAACGCTACGGGGCGCACCGGGTGGCGGTCATTCTGGGTAGCAGCACTTCGGGTGTGGCTGAGGGCGAGAAGGCGGCCAGGGCCCGAGCCCAAGGTCAGCCCTGGCCCGCAGACTTTGACTATGCCGTCCAAGAGATGGCCAACGGCGCGGCGTTTGTCGCCCAAGCTTGGGGCCTGACAGGCCCCGTGCATGCCTTGTCGACCGCATGCTCGTCGGCGCCCAAGGCCATGGCCAGTGCGGCGCGTCTCTTGCGGATGGGGCTGGTGGACGCGGTTGTGACGGGCGGGGCAGATGCTCTGTGCGAGTTGACGGTGGCTGGCTTCTCCGCCCTGGATTCCGTGTCGGATCAAATCTGTCAACCGCTGTCAGTGAACCGCCATGGCATCAACATTGGTGAGGGCGCCGGTTTGTTTTTGATGAGTCGAGAGCCAGGCCCTATTCGTTTGGCGGGTTGGGGCGAAACCTCGGATGCACACCACATGTCGGCGCCTCACCCCCAAGGGCGGGGCGCTATCGAGGCCATGCAACAAGCCTTGGCGCGGGCAGGGGTAGGGCCCCAGGTCGTGGACTATGTCAACCTGCATGCCACCGCGACAGCTCAAAACGACGCCATGGAAAGCCTGGCGGTACAGCAGGTTTTGGGAACGAGCGTGCCTGTCAGTGGGACCAAGCCCCTGACGGGGCATGCACTGGCTGCGGCCGGTGCCGTAGAGGCCGGCCTATGCATTTTGGCCTTGACGGACAATCCGCGGGGCCACTTGCCGCCGCATTGGTGGGATGGCCAGATCGACCCCGCCTTGCCCGCCCTGACGGTGGCTCAGGCTGGAGATAGCCTGGGCAGACCCTTGGACTGGGTGATGAGCCACTCCTTCGCTTTCGGTGGGAGTAATGCGGTTCTGTTGCTGGCCAGAGATTGACCATGAGCCTAAGCCCTTTGCCGCCCTTGCAGTCTTGCCTACCGCACCGCGGCGGGATGCTATTGATTCATCGCCTGCTTCAGGCGGACGATGAGACCGCCCTGGTCGAGGTCGATGTCCGCCCTGACAGCCCCTTTGCGCAGCCCGAGGGTATGCCGGCTTGGGTGGGACTGGAGTACATGGCGCAGGCCGTTGCGGCCTGGGCGGGAGTGCGTGCCCAACGCGCCGGGCGTAAGCCGCGCTTGGGTTTCTTGCTGGGCACCCGTCGCTATGAGGCTCACACCCCGTTGTTTGCCCATGGCACTACGCTCCAAGTTCAGGTCCGGTGTGAGTTGATGGCCGACAATGGGCTCGGTCAGTTCGAGTGTCAAATTTCAGCGTCTGGTCATCTGTTGTGCCAGGCCAAAGTGTCCGTGTTTGAGCCGGAAGATGCCGGCGAAGTCTTGGGAGGAGCGCGTTGATGTCTGACGCCTGGGTATTGGTGACGGGCTCCAGCAGGGGCATTGGCCGAGAGGTGGCCTTGAGACTGGCCCGAGAGGGCTACAACGTTGTGGTGCATGGCCGCGGGCCGTCCGCTGCCGCGCAGTCTGTGCATGACGACATTCAGGCTATGGGTCGCCAAGCCCGATTGTTGTGCTTCGATGTTGGCGACCGTGCCGCTGCGGCGCAAGCCTTGTCGGCCGACCTTGAAGCGCATGGCGCCTACTATGGCGTCGTCTGCAACGCGGGCATTGCCCGAGACAATGCCTTCCCCGCCATGAGCGGCGACGAGTGGGACGAGGTCGTTCACACCAACTTGGATAGTTTCTACAACGTGCTGCATCCTGTGGTCATGCCCATGGTTCAGCGGCGCAAGCCTGGCCGCATCGTCACGCTCTCTTCAGTCTCCGGCTTGGTGGGCAATCGGGGGCAAACCAATTACAGCGCGGCCAAGGCCGGCATCATCGGCGCCACCAAGGCCTTGGCGATTGAGCTGGCCAAACGCAATATCACAGTCAACTGCGTGGCCCCGGGCCTGATCGACACCGAGATGTTGCCCCCTGAGGTGCTCGAAGAGGCAATGAAGATGATCCCCATGCGCCGCATGGGTCAGCCTGCCGAAGTGGCGGGGCTCGTGGCCTTCCTGATGTCGCCCGATGCCGGCTACATCACGCGCCAGGTGATCTCCGTCAACGGGGGGATGTTCGGATGAAGCGCGTGGTCGTGACGGGGTTTGGTGCCATCAGCCCCTTGGGCCACGACTGGCCTGCTGTATTGGCTGGGCTTCGTGCCGGCCGCAATGTGGTGCAGGTGATCTCCGAGTGGGAGCAATATGAAGGCTTGAACACGCGCTTGGGCGTACTCGCGGCTCCTTTCGAGCTGCCGGCCCATTACAACCGCAAGGCCATTCGTACCATGGGCAAGGTAGCCATCATGGCCACGCGGGCTTCGGAGCTGGCGTTGGCCGATGCGGGCTTGCTGGGCGACCCCCTGGTGACCAGCGGCCGAATGGGCATCTCTTATGGATCATCGGCAGGCACACCCAAGTCCATGGGGGACTTCGGCCGCATGGTCACCGAGAAAACCACCGAAGGCATCAATGCGGGTACCTATATCAAGATGATGTCGCACACGGCGGCAGTCAATATGGGTGTCTTCTTGGGCATGACGGGCCGCATCATCACCACTTCGAGTGCCTGCACTTCGGGCAGCCAAGGGATTGGCTACGCATTCGAGACCATCCAAGCGGGCCGCCAAGTGGCCATGCTGGCGGGCGGTGCGGAGGAGTTGGATGCTACCGAGGCCGCGGTTTTCGACACCTTGTTTGCCACCAGTGTCAACAACGAACGGCCTGAGGCCACGCCGCGGCCTTTTGACATTGCGCGCGATGGCCTGGTACTGGGAGAAGGGGCATGTACCTTGGTGCTCGAGGAACTTGAGCATGCCCGCGCCCGAGGCGCTCGTATCTATGCCGAAGTGCTGGCTTATGGCACCAACAGCGATGGTCGCCACGTGACGCAACCCAATGCCGAGACCATGGCCCAAGCCATGCGCTTGGCCTTGAATGAGGCAGGGCTCACGCCTCAAGACATCGGTTATGTCAATGCGCATGGCACGGCCACCGACCACGGCGATGTGGCTGAAACCAATGCCACCCATGCTGTGTTTGGCGAGCGCATACCTATCAGCTCACTGAAGAGCTATATGGGCCACACCTTGGGTGCCTGCGGTGCGCTCGAGGCCTGGATGAGCATTCAAATGATGCACGAGGGCTGGTTTGCACCCACTGTGAATTTGAATGAAGTTGATCCTCGCTGTGGCGCGCTGGACTACATTACCGGCGCAGGGCGAAGCCTGCAAACTGAGCTGGTAATGAGTAACAACTTTGCCTTTGGCGGCATCAATACTTCTTTGATTTTCAGGCGTTGGGCCTGATTTGGCTTCCGAACTTTCAATGATGGAGATGACTATGAGAAAGGCCTTGATCGCCTTCACTTTGGGTGTCGCAGCGCTCGCCCCAGCGGCGGCCCGTGACACGCCTTATATGATCGCGCTTGCCGATGTGCTGGCCATGCCGGAGGCAAATGGCAAGCTGGATGGCTCGGTGAAATTTTTCATGAAGGGTCAAGCCACGCCTAAAGTGCAGCAGCGCTTTTCTGAAGACGTGTCGAACCGGAAGACTAACGGTGTAAACAAGGAAGACGTTGAGGGCTGCAAATGGGCGGCGCTTTCTGCCCTGATGGCTTTCCAGGAAAAAGCCAAGGCCAGCGGCGCCAATGCTGTCGTTGACATCGTGAGCTATTACAAGAAGCGCGAAGTCGTCAACTCCACCAGCTTCGAATGCCATGCCGGTGCGGTTGTCATCGGTGTCGCCCTCAAGGGCACTTACGCCAAAGTAGACAATTGAACACTCATTTGAAACAGGAGGAGACTGCTATGTTCAAAAACACCAATTCGCGGCGGCTGTGGCTGGCCATGGCTGCAACATTGGCATTGGGATCGGCAGGGTTGACCACCGGCTGTGCGACCCATGTGAAAGCCACTGCGCTGACCAACCCACCACCTGCTGAGGTCTTCAGCGCCTTCGGACGCATTGAAGTCAAGCGCTTGCGCGCCACCAAGCCGCTGAGCGAACCCGGTTTGGCCAAGATTCAAGAGAATCTCGACAAGGACCTTCGTGCCAGCTTAGAGGCATGGAACAAGCGCCCAGAAAACGGTCGCACCTTGGTGATCGAGCCCATCGTCGAAGAGCTGGAATTTAAGCATGGTGCCCAGCGCGTATTGCTGGGCCCCTTGGCTGGGAGCTCGGGCGTATTGATGCGTTTGAAGATTACCGACAACCAGGGCCGACAAGTCGCTAACCCAGAGTTCTTCCAGCGCGCCGACGCTATGGCTGCTGGCTGGGTCATGGGCGTGCACGACAACATCATGCTGACTCGTGTGGCCAACTTGGCCAGTGCTTATGTCATCAGCAATTACAGCCATGCTCACGGAGGCCCCACCGGTGCGGACGGCAAGGCCCTTGGCGGTGGCACTCGATAAGCTTGTCGCGTGTCTGGAGCTGGCGATTGCTGGTTAGCGGCCGCTGCCACACAGCAGCTACCGGTCAGCTATCGGCCCAGCCCCGAGGAGGCCTTGCGGGCCGCTACCCTGCCCGCCCAACGGGCGGCGCAGTTCTTGACTGGCCGCTGGCTGTTGCGCGAGCTGCTGACAGAGATTGACCCTGGCCGCTGCATCACTGACTGGGACATCACTGTGCCCAGCGAGGCGGCCCCGCAGTTGCGGAGCCGTTTGCGCCAGCCGCCCTATTTGTCGGTCAGTCATTCGAGACATCAAGTGTTGGTGGCCGTTTGCGCTCAAGACGTGGGCGTCGACATCGAGGTGCCGGTGGCAGGACGAGACCGTAGCGCCTTGGCGGCGCTCGTTTGTCCCGAGCTTCCGGCATTGACAGCGGCGGCGGCTGTGCCAAAACCACATGGCTTTTATCTTTTGTGGACGCTGAAGGAGGCTTGGCTCAAGCGTGGCGGTCTGGGTGTGAGTCCGGGGCTGCTCCAAGCCTTGCGGGTGCGCCCTGCACAGCCAGAAGACGAACTCGTGGCCCGGGCTTGGTCTGGCGGTGAGGGTTGTCTGAGCGTGGTCTGTTCGGCTGCCCTGCAGATACGCTGGTCGACCCAGTTCAACCGGCCCGCTGAATGGGCCGATGCCGGTACTTGGGCGCTGGATGACTTGACTGTGTCGCCAACGTGAGCAAGCCGGCAAAGATCCTCTTGACCGGTGCGACCGGCTACATCGGTTCCCATGCCTGGGTGGCGCTGTCGCAAGCGGGCTGGGACGTGGTGGGTGTGGACAATTTTGCCAATAGCCACCCGGCGGTACTGGAGGGTCTGACGCGCTTGTTGTCGGGGCCGTTGATGTTTGAGTGTGCCGATGTGGGTGATGCTGCTGCGATGTCCGCACTCTTTGCGCGCCATCGCATTGATGCTGTGATGCACTTTGCAGCGCTCAAATCTGTGCCTGAGTCTTTGCTGCGGCCTTTGGACTATATGGCTGTCAATGTGGGGGGGCTGCTTACGCTGACCCAAGTCATGCAAGCCCACAACGTCCAGCGCTTGGTCTTCAGTTCCACCGCTGCCCTTTATGGTGCATCTCAGCCGCCGCCGCTGCGAGAAGATGCTGCGCTGGAGATCAGCCATCCCTATGCGCGCAGCAAGTGGATGGGCGAGCGCCTGCTTGCGGATCTGCTGGCGGCCTTTCCGGCGTGGCGGGTTGCGACTTTGCGTTACTTCAATCCGGCAGGGGCTCATGAGAGCGGCTTGATCGGTGAGCGCCCGCGTGGCCCTGCGGACAACCTGATGCCTTGCTTGGGTGAGGTGGCATTGGGCCTTCGGCCGCACCTGTGGGTATACGGCCGGGATTACCCCACGCCCGACGGTACGGGATTGCGCGATTACTTGCACGTGCAAGACATTGCCGACGGACATGTGTCTGCGCTCGAGCATCTCATGGAGCAGCCCGACTCGTTCACCTTGAACTTGGGGCGTGGCGAGGCGGTGAGCGTGCTGCAGATGATTGCTGCTTATGCTCAAGCCTGTGGTCGACCGATCCCTTATCGAGTCATCCCGAGGCGTGCCGGCGATGTGGCCGCGAGTTGGGCCGACTGCAGCCAAGCGGCACAGCGCTTGGGATGGCAGGCGCAGCGTGACGTGGCAGCCATGTGCCGCGACAGTTGGCGCTGGCTCAGCGCCGCCCAAACATCATCTGCCTTGCCAGCGCCGACTTGACCGGCGGCAAGGCCTGCAGCGCGGCCAGCCCCAGGCCGCGGGCAGCGGCCAAGCCCGGCAGGCGCCAAGTGAAGCTGCGGGCCAGGAAGTCGGTGGCGGCGATCATGCTCCAGCGGTCGGGGTTGCGGCTCCATTCGACGCGGCGCAAGGCCTTGTCCAAGTTGCTGCTTTGGCGCAAGGCTTGCACCAGGGCATAGGTATCGCGCAGGCCCAGGTTCAGGCCTTGGCCCGCCACGGGGTGCAGGGTTTGGGCGGCATTGCCGATGCGCACGGTGCGGCCGCTGACCAAGCTGCGCTCGGCGTTCAGGCCCAGCGCAAAGGACTTCAGTGGTGTGATGGCGGTCAGGGTGCCCGCTTGTGGCGGGATCAAGCTTTGCAGCACCGCCAAACGCTGGCGGTCGTTCAATTCGGCCACCGGGTCGTCGCCCGTTGGAACGCACCACACGAGTGAGGCTTGGCGCTGACCGGGCATGGTCTGTGGTCCGGGGGGCAGCGGCAGCAGCGCGACCGGGCCTTGCCGGGTGAAGCGTTCAAAAGCGCTGCCGGGGCTGGCGCCCACGCCCTGCTCTGGGGGCTGCAGGGTGACGGTGCCGACCCAAGCCGTTTGCTGGTAGTCGTGGGTCACGGCCTTGCGGGCTTGCTCGGCGAACACGCCGCCCTCGGCCACCACGGCCAAGTCAAAGGTTTCGGCCACATCTGCATCCACCTCCACGCCCGCAGCCACCTCTTTCAGGCCCTTCACCGGCGTGCCAAAGCGCAGGCTGTAACGCTCGGGGTGAGCGGCGCAAGTGGCTACCCATGCGGCTTGCAGCGGGGCCACCACCTGGCCATAACGCAGCACCGCGCCCAGTTGTGGCACACCTTCGTCGGCAGCGCGGATCAGCACCTCGGGCTGCACCCCACCCAAGTCCATGGTGGGCGGCGCTTGTGACACATGCACCTCGATGATGGCTTGGGCGTGCTCTGCGGGCCACACCTGCAACTGCTGCAACATCTGGATGGAGCCCAGCGAGAGTGCCAGGGTGCGTGGGTCGCCCGACACGTCTTTGTCGGCGGGGCGAGCATCAAACACCGTGACTTGGGCTTGGGGCCAGCGGCGCGCGGCCAGCAGGGCCAAGGCGAGGCCCACGGGGCCTGCGCCGATCACGGCCATGCGGACAGGTGGGACGTTCGCGCTTGGCAGCATGGAAGTTGCGTCAGACATAGGCGGCATACAAGGATGGTTCGGCATTCACAGCGGCCAAGGTCTCGGGGCGGCCAACATCCGTCCAGCGTCCCTGCCAGCGGCGGGCACCCAATCGACCTTCGGCGATGGCGTTCTCCAAGATGGGTCGCAAAGCCAGGCGTGTGCCGGGGAGGATGTGGGCAAAGGGCTGGGGCTTGAACAGGCCCACACTGGCCCAGGTGAGCTTGGGCCCGCCTTGGCTGGTGGCCAAGCCTTCAGCGGTGATCGCAAAGTCGCCGTTTGGGTGGTGCGGCGCATTCGGGGTCAGCCACAGTTCGCCCACACGGTCGCTGGCGGCGAACGTCTCAGCGTCTTGCGCAGCAAAGGCAAAACCGGGCAACAGTACATCGCCCGACACCACCCAAAACACCTCATCCCCCTGGGGCGCCAGCCAGGGCAGGGCCTTGGCAATGCCGCCTGCGGTTTCCAGCGCGCCGCCATGGTCGCGGCCTTCGTGGCTGTAATGCAGGCGCAGGCCAAAGCGGCTGCCGTCACCCAAGGTAGCGGGGAACTGTTCCTCCAGCCAGGCGGTGTTGATGACCACCTCTTGCACGCCCGCACGGGCCAGGGCCAGCAGATGCCACTCGATCATTGGGCGGCCTTGCACCACCAGCAGGGGCTTGGGCGTGGTATCGGTCAGCGGGCGCATGCGCTCGCCGCGGCCTGCGGCCAAGACGATGGCGCGCGGGGGACGTCGGGCCGCGGTCATTGCAAGATCACCGTACCGACCGCCTGTTTGCCCAGTGTGGCCTTGAGGGTGCAGTTGTCGGCCTTGGCTTGGCGGATGGCGGCATCGCCTTTACCCGCCGGGCTCCAGGCCTCGACCTGGCTCACGCTCATGCAGGCCTTGCTGCCGCCCTGCAGCTTGGCGCTGATTTCTTGCACTTGGTCGGTGCTGTTCACCAGCATCACATAGCTGTGCTTGCCTTGTTGCAAGGCCGCGCCGTAGACACCGCTAGGCAAGTTGATGGGACGCTGTGCCACGGTGGCGCCCGGCGGTACTTTGGAGAACAGGGCTTGCAGGGCATGGGCCACGGGGCGGCGCTCGCCGGTGGCGGACATCATGCCGTGGCTCTTACCCTTCTTCTGCCAGGCAAAGTCTTGGATCTGCCAATAGATCAAGCCACTGGCGCCTTTGCCCAGCAGCAGCACCGCGCTGGAAGCGGCATGCACCGCAAACTCGGGCGTGGTGACCTGCAACTCATCGTCTGCAAAGAAGTCGTCTTCGTCGGAGTGCTGCTTCACACCAAACTCGGTGATCATGATGGGCCCGAATCTGCCCTGGCCCATGAAGCTGGCCGTGCCGCTGTCGCGCCGGTCGGCCAGCACTTCCGGGGTGTCGTACACATGGGCCGAGACATAGCCCAGGGCCTTCTCGGCGTTGGTCTCTTTCATGCCGCCGATGAAGTGGTCGAACTGGCGCAAGCCTGTGCCAGGGCCATCAATCTTGATGTTCTTCAGGCCATGCTCGTCCAGGGCCTTGCGCGTGCTCAGCGCCAGTTTCGCGTATTGGGCCGGCACAAACTTGGTGCCCCAGGCGCCATGCGGTTCGTTCACCAGCTCAATGCCGTCGGGTTCAATCCCCAGGCCCTTGAGATAAAGCAGTTGCGCCACGATGCTGCGGGCATAGTCGTCGATCAACTCGGGCAAAACGTAATTGGCCTTGGACTTGGAGCCCACCTTTTTGGCCTGGGTCTTCACCCAAGGTTCAGGCACGCGCCAAAAAATCAGGTGCGGGGTGATACCGAGGGCGCGCATTTGGTCGCGAAACTCGGTGAAGCGTTCGCGTTGCTCGGCGCTGTCATGCTTTTTGATCAGCGCCAAGCCTTCTTCCACGGTCATGCCTTCGCGCAGCTCTTTGAGCGGAACCTTGGGGTTGAGCGACACCCGCACAAAGCGTGCGTTCAGGTCTTTGAGCATTTGGCTCGTGACGCCGGGGTTTTTATTGTTCAGCCAGACCTGGGTGCCAAAGCCCAAAAAGGTGTGGCTGTTGCCAAAGTCAAACGTGGCCTCGGCGGCGTGTGCCAGCGGGCTGATGAGGGCTGCGCCCAAGGCCACGGCCAGCGCAGAGTGTTTGAGAGCGTGCAGCATGATTCTCCTGATGTGGGGCGCGCGCATCAGCCCAGGGCGGCGGCGCTTGCGCAGAAGTCTACGCGTTGTGCATTCCCCCTTGATTGCTGATTGTTCATCTCTGAAAAACCCTGCGTCACCACGTATCATCCCCGCGCTGGCCAAAGGTGGCCAGACGATTGCGCGAAGGAGCAGCCATGGGCCTGATGGATTTCATCAAGAAACAGTTCATTGACATTCTGGAGTGGACCGAGTCCGGCGACGGGGTCTTGGCCTGGCGCTACCCCATGGCGGATAACGAAATCCAGTACGGCGGCTCGCTGACGGTGCGCGAGAGCCAAATGGCCGTCTTCGTCAACGAAGGCAAGGTGGCCGATGTGTTTGGGCCGGGCATGTACAAGCTCACCACCCAAACCTTGCCGGTGCTGACCTACCTCAAGAACTGGGACAAGCTGTTTGCCAGCCCGTTCAAGAGCGATGTTTACTTCTTCAGTACCCGCCAGCAGATCGACCAGCGCTGGGGCACCAGCCAGCCCGTCACCATCCGCGACAAAGACTTCGGCGCGGTGCGCCTGCGCGCCTTTGGCAACTTTGCCTACCGCATCACCGACCCCAAGCTCTTCCACACTGAAATTTCCGGCACCCGCGACCGCTACACCACGGAAGACCTGGACGGCCAGTTGCGCGGCATGATGCTGCAGCACATCAGCGATGCGGTGGCCAGCAGCGGCGTGCCCTTCTTGGATTTGGCCGCCAACCAGATCGAGTTCGCTCAGGCGCTCAAGGCTGCCACGGCAGGCTCGTTTGAGGCCATTGGCTTGAAGCTGGAAAGCGTGACCGTGCAAAACGTCTCGCTGCCCGAAGAGCTGCAAAAGATCCTCGACCAAAAAATTGGCATGGGCATGGTCGGCAACGACATGGGCAAGTTCATGCAGTACCAAACCGCTCAGGCCATTCCGGCCATGGCCCAAGGGGTGGGCCAAGGCAGCGGCGGCGGTCTCGCGGGCGATGCCATGGGCTTGGGTGCGGGCATGGCCATGGGCCAGGTCCTGGCCCAGCAAATGGGCTCGGCCATGGCGCAGGCCAATGCGGCCTCGGCGGCAGCGGCTGTGCCCGCGCCTGCAGCCCCTGCCATGACGGCCGACCAAGTGATGGCCACGCTGGAAAAGCTGGGCGACTTGAAGGCCAAGGGCATCTTGACCGACGAGGAATTCGCCGCCAAGAAGGCCGACCTGCTGGCCAAGCTCTGAGGCTTGGTTCTCCCTCTTGGCAGCACCCACGCCTGACGCGCCCGCCCCGCGCGCCCAACGCACCTGGCAATCCACCTGCCCGCATTGCGGCGCGCCGGTGGAGTTTGCCTCGGCCGCGTCGGCCAGCGCGGTGTGCAGCTTTTGCCGCAGCACCCTGCTGCGCGAGGGCGACGCCCTGCGCCGCATCGGCGAAAGCGCTGAGGTCTTCGACGACCACTCGCCCCTCCAACTGGGTGCCACCGGCCGCCACCAAGGCGTGGGCTTCACGGTGGTGGGGCGGCTGCAGTTCCGCACCACCGACAGTGTTTGGAACGAATGGCATCTGCTGTTTGATGCCGCTGCCGGCGAGGTGGCGCGGCTCAAGTCCGCGTGGCTGAGTGAAGATAACGGCGCTTATGTGCTGGCCTTTGATCTGCCCTCGGCCAGCGATGCGCCTAAGGCGGATGAGATCGTCGCGGGTGAGCGCCGTGTGGTGGATCAGCAGATCTGGAGCGTGGCCTCCGTGGTGCAGGCCCGCATCACGGCCGCCCAGGGCGAGCTGCCCCAGCCCCCGCTGCTGGACAAGCCCTTCACCGTGGCCGAGCTGCGTAATGAGCGCGGTGAGGTCGGCTCGCTGCAATACCTCGCGCCCGCCCAGCCGCAGTGGTCCACCGGCCGCGCCATCACGCTCAAAGGCCTGGAGATGCGGGGCCTCAAAGAAGGCGAGTCTGCCGCGGCCCTGAAGGGCAAGGCCTTGGAGTGCCCCAGTTGCGGGGCGGCGCTCGCGCCCACCCTGGCCACCACGCAAAGCCTGACGTGTGGCCAGTGCAAGGCCGTGGTGGACATCTCGCAGGGCCTGGGGGCCGACCTTGCGCACTACGCGCAGAACAACTCGGGCTCAGGCGGCGGCCTGGAGCCCCAAATTCCCCTGGGCAAGGTCGGCAGCTTCAACATCGGGGCCGAAGGCACGCAGTCCTGGCAGGTGGTGGGCTACCAAGAGCGCTGCAATGTGCCCCTGCCCAGTGACGAAGACGACGAGCAAGTCTTCTGGCGCGAGTACCTGCTCTATAACCGGCAGTTGGGCTTTGCCTTTTTGGTCGATACCAACGAAGGTTGGAGCATCGTGCGCCCCCTCACAGGCGCGCCCACGGTGCGTGGCGAGAAGGCCAGTTGGTCCAGCGTGCAGTTCCGCCAGCGCGAGCGCTACCAGGCCAAGGTCACCTGGGTGCAAGGCGAGTTTTACTGGCGCGTGCAGCGCGAAGAAATGGCTTGGGTCACCGACTATGTCGGCCCCAAGGGTGAGCTGCTGTCGCGCGAGCAAACCAAGGGCCAAGACGCCAGCGAGGTGGTGTGGTCTTATGGCAAGACGCTGACGCTGGACCAGGTGGCCACGGCCTTCCGGCTCGACGCCAAAGCCCGCCAAGCCCTGCGGCGAGATGCCTCACCGCTGTCCGGCCTGGGCGCTTCTTTGGGCTCGGCATCGGCCGACACCGGCCTCAGCGCAGGGGCCATCATGGTGATGGTGGTGATTGGCGTCATTGTGCTGATGCTCACCATGTGCAGCAGCGACGATTGCGACAGCACCCGCAAAGCCTACGGCGAAGCCAGTGCCGAGTATCAGCAGTGCAAGCGCAACCAAAGCTCCGGCGGCTTCCGCAGCAGCGGCGGCTCGTTCGGCGGGTTTTCAAGCGGGGGTGGCGGGCACAAATAGCCCACTGCACCAGATCAAAAGGAGAACAACATGTCCATGGATTGGTTGAAGCCAGCCGCTGTGCTGGGCTCGGTGCTGTACGCCGTCATCGGCGTGGTGATGCTGTGGGCCAGCTTCATCATCATCGACAAGCTCACCCCCTACAAGCTCTGGGAAGAGATCGTCGAGCACAAAAACATCGCGCTGGGCGTGGTGGTGGCCGGCATGTTCATCGCCATCGGGCAGATCGTCGCAGCGGCGATCCACGGTTGAGGTGGGCTTGTTGTGAACGCCGCCACGGGGGCGCAGAGGCCCAGAGATCGAGGGCCTCGCGCTAGCGATGAGGTTCAGGTTTGAGCGTGACCCAGACCGAGGAGCCAACGCCCAGCCGCGCTTCCCCCGCTGAAGTCCTGCTGCTGGCCTCAGTCTTCCTGATTGCCGCGTGCGGCTTGGTCTATGAGCTGGCCGCCGGTGCGCTGGCCAGCTATTTGCTGGGCGACTCGGTGCTGCAGTTCAGCACCATCATTGGCACCTACCTGTTTGCCATGGGCGTGGGCTCTTGGCTGTCACGCTTTTTTGAGCGGCAATTGGTGGCGCACTTTCTGCGCATCGAGCTCTTGGTGGGCTTGATCGGTGGCCTGATGCCCGCCGCCTTGTTCTTAGCGCATTCCAGCTTGTCCGTGGCCGGGCATATGGTGGGCTCGGGCCTGCCATTTCGGGTGCTGCTCTATGGCCTGGTGTGGTTGGTGGGCGTGCTGGTGGGCTTGGAGATTCCGCTGGTGATGCGGATCTTGAAGCGCCAGTTCTCACGCGCCTATGCGCTCAAAGATTTGGTGTCTCAGGTGCTGACCTTTGACTACCTGGGCGCGCTGGCCGTGGCGGTGGCCTTTCCGCTGCTGTTGGTGCCGCACCTGGGGCTGGTGCGCACGGGCCTGTTTTTTGGCTTGCTGAACGCCGCCGTGGCGGTGTGGGCGCTGTGGATGTTCCGGGGCGAGCTGCGCCGCTGGGGCGCACACGCAGCAGCCTGCGCTGCGGTGGTGGGCGCTTTGGCGGCTGCGTGGTGGGGCGCCGATGCGCTGACCACCTGGGCCGAAGACCGCTTTTATGGCGAGCGCATCGTGATGCGCGCCACCAGCCCCTACCAAAAAATTGTGCTGACCCAAGGGCACTCGGGCGTGCGCCTGTTCTTGAACGGCAATCTGCAGTTCCATTCCCGCGACGAGTACCGCTATCACGAGGCCCTGGTCCACCCGGCCATGGCGGCGCATGGCGCGCCCAGGCGTGTACTGGTGCTGGGGGGCGGTGATGGCATGGCGGTGCGCGAAGTCTTGCGTTACCCCTCGGTCGAGCAAGTCACCCTGGTGGAGCTGGACCCGCACATGACCCAGCTCTTTGCCAGCGAGCCCTTGCTGACCGCGCTCAACGGCCAAGCCCTGCGCTCGCCCAAGCTGCGCATCATCAACCAAGATGCGTTTGCATGGCTTGAAGGCAACAGCGAGACCTTTGATGTCATCGTGGTCGATTTTCCCGACCCCACCAACTTTGCCTTGGGCAAGCTCTACACCACCAGCTTTTATGCGCTGCTGGACCAGCACCTGGCCGCCAGCGGCTATGCGGTGGTGCAGACCACCTCACCGTTGATGGCGCGCAAAAGCTATTGGACCGTGGCCACCACACTCGAGGCCGTGGGCCTGACCACCACGCCGTATCACGCCCATGTGCCCAGTTTTGGCGAGTGGGGCTTTATCTTGGCCAGCCGCCGGCCTTGGCGCATGCCGCAGGCGTTGCCCGAGGGCTTGCGCTTTTTGACCCTGGGCACCTTTCCCACCTTGTTCGAGTTCCCCGCCGACATGGCCCGCGTGCCCGCCGAGCCCAACCGGCTCTCCACCCAAGGCCTGGTGCACACCTTCGAGGCAGAGTGGGGGCAGGTGCGGTGAGACAGGGCTTGCGCCGCCGCACCCTGCTGGGTGCCGGTGTGGCCAGCGCAGCGTGGCCGCTCAGCGCCTGCCGCAACGAGGCCACCCCCACCCCGGCCCGCTGGGTGGGCCACACCCCTGAGCGTGGCCACCGCCTGCGGGCTCCCTTGCCTTCGCTGGCCACGGCCGCCCCACCACAGCGCGTGGGTGCGCTGGTGCTGGGCGGCGGTATCGCCGGCTTGTCCGCACTGCGCGCCTTGAAGGCAGCGGGTGTGGCCGATGCAAGCCTGCTGGAGCTGGAAGACAGCGTGGGCGGCAACAGCCGGGGTCATCTGATGAAAGGCCAGCCTTGTCCTTTGGGCGCGCACTATCTGCCGGTGCCAGGCCCGGCGGCGCGCGAGGTCAGCGAGTGGCTGCACGAGATTGGCCTGATGCGCTTTGATGCGCTGCGCGGCACCAGCCTGCCCGACGAGCGCCACCTGGCCCATGCGCCGCAAGAGCGGCTGTGGAAGGACGGTGCGTGGCAAGAAGGCCTGCTGCCGCGCGCCCACGAGCGGTCCGCCACCCAAGCGCAATACCAGCGCTTTGCCCGCGCGGTGCAAGCCGCCAGCCGCCTGGGCTTTGCCCTGCCCACCCACCGTGCGCCCTTTGGGGCAGAGCATGCCGCGCTGGATGCCCAGACCTTTGCCCACTGGCTGCAGGCGCAAGGCCTGGACGACGCGGACCTGCTGGCCTACTTGGACTACGCCTGCCGCGACGACTATGGCGCGGGTTTGGCCACGGTCTCGGCCTGGGCCGGCTTGCAATACTTTGCCAGCCGGCATGGCTTTCATGCGCCGGGCGATCAGGGCGATGGCGGCGACGGCGAGGCCCCGCGCAGCGAGGGCGTGTTCACCTGGCCGCAAGGCAATGCCTGGCTGGTGGAGCGCCTGGCCCGCCCGCTGCAGGCCCAGGTGCACACCGGCCGCACCGTGTTGCGGGTCGAAGAAGGCAAGCACGCGGTCGACGTGTGGGCCTGGAGCGAAGCCCGCCGCCAGGTCGAGCATTGGCAGGCCCCCCAGGTGGTCTTGGCCCTGCCGCTGTTTGTGGCCGCCCGCGTGCTGGCCACCCCACCCGCTGCGTTGCCGGCAGCCCTGCAATCTGCACGTTATGCGCCGTGGTTGGTCAGCCACCTGCACCTGCGCGAGCCGCTGATCGACCGCCCAGGCCTGCTGCCCGCCTGGGACAACGTGGCCTATGCGCCCGCCGGCAGCACCCACGCCCTGGGCTATGTGGACACCCAACACCAAAGCCTGCGCCCCGACCGCGGCCAGCACACCGGCCCCGGCGTGATCAGCGCCTATCACGCCCTGCCTGAGAGCGAGCGCGCTGCCTTGCTGAGCCAGCCGGCCGAGCACTGGGCGCAGCGCGTATTGGCCGACCTGAGCCTGATGCATGCCGACATCGCGGGCAAAGTCAGCGCCATGGAGCTGTGCCGCCACGGCCACGCCATGCGCATCCCCACCCCCGGCACCCGCAGCCACCCGGCCCTGGCGGCGCTGCGCCAGCAACGCGGCCGCATCCGCTTCGCCCACAGCGAGCTGGCCGGCTACTCGGTGTTTGAAGAAGCCTTCACCTTGGGGTTGGCCGCAGGCGCCGGGGCCAAGCCGACGCCTTAGCATCTGCGGCATGAATGCTGCATACATCTATCTGGCCGTTGCCATCGTCACCGAAGTCATTGCCACCAGCTTTCTCAAAGCCTCGGTGGGCTTCACCCGCCCTGTGCCCAGCCTCATCACCGTGGTGGGCTATGCCGCCTCCTTCTACTGCTTGGCCCAAGCCCTGCACACTATTCCCACCGGCGTAGCCTATGCCATCTGGTCGGGCGCAGGCATCGTGCTCATCTCCATCGTGGGCTGGTTGGCCTTCGGTCAAAAGCTGGATGGCCCGGCCCTACTCGGCATGGGCTTGATTGCGGCCGGCGTGGTGGTGATCAATGTGTTCTCGGCGTCGGCGCCGCATTGAGGCGGACGCCTCATCTGAGCATGGGATGACGCCCGCCGCGTCATCAGCCAGCATGTCGGCTGCTGCAACAAGGAGACCGGCATGACCGCAGAGCAATGGCTTCCCCTCTTGGCCTTGGGGGCCTTATTGGGCGCTTGTGGGCAAATGACGCGTGTGGTGGTGGGCGTGACCAAAGCCAAACGCGACAACCCTGCAACCCCTTTGGACCTCCAGCAACTCTTGGTCGGCTTGTTGATCGGTGCGGTCGCCGGCGTGCTGGCCACCATGGCCACCACCACAGGCACGGCCACTAACCCAGCGGGCGGCTTGGACGCCAAGGCCTTGATGGGGCTGGTGGCCGCAGGCTATGCGGGCGCGGATTTTCTGGAAGGCATGGCCGGCAAGCTGGGCCAGACGAAGCCCCCGTCATCCCCGCCAACCCCCACGCCCCCGCCGCCCCCGCCCAGCAGTACCTGACTTATGTGATGATCCACAGCCAACGACAAAGCTGAGGATCTGATGGCCGAGCCGACTGCGCCCAAGGGCGCCCGCCACCGCGTGATTTTGGCGACGGCATACTCTTCGGCCACCCACTGATCTCTGTCCGTACCGGAGTCTTTGTGCTGCACGCTGCGGGTTGCTTGGAAGGCAAGCGCGCCACCACGCATTGTGGCTCTCTGCAACGCCTGCGAGAACTGGGCGATGTAGCGGTGGTGGAAGAGCGCTGGGTGCGCGATGGTGCGGTGTGGACGTCTGCTGGTGTCGCGGCGGGTATGGATGTGATACTGGCGGTGATCGCCGATGTGGCCGGCGATGAGGTCGCAGGGCGGGTGCAGTTTGCGTCCGAGTACTATCCCGCACCTCGCCGATACGGTAACTTCATGGACCACCCCGGCATGCCGGCCTACGCCCGTTCCGGCGCGGGCAGCGCCTCTTGATGACACAGCCCGGAGCCCTCATGCCCCCACTCGTCCGCCACCTGCTGGCCCTGGTCATTGGCCTGATGGCCGGCAGTGCCGTCAACATGAGCCTCATCCTCTTGGGCGGCCAACTTGTGCCGCCGCCACCGGGGACTCAGACCCAGACCATGGAGGGCTTGGCGGCCGCGTTGCCGCTGTTTGGCCCGCAGCACTTTGTGTTCCCCTTTCTGGCTCATGCCTTGGGCACGCTGGTGGGTGCGGCCGTGGCGGCTACAGTGGCCGGTTGGGGTGGCGCGGCCATGAAGGCCTGGCCCGCCTGGGCGGTAGGCGCGTTTTTTTTGAGCGGCGGCGTGGCCAATGTGTGGATGCTGGGCGGGCCGCTGTGGTTCACGGTGTTGGACTTAGGCTTGGCCTTCCTGCCCATGGCGTGGTGCGGGCTGCGTTTGGCGACGGCCTTGCGGGCCGCGCGCCAGGCCTGATGAGAGCGCTGCAGAACTTAGCCCTGATGATTCACCACCCGTCAGTCGCCTGAGAATACCGACTTTGCCAACCCGTTGAGCCCCATGAAATACCTGCACACCATGGTCCGCGTGACCGACCTTGACGCCTCTTTGCGTTTCTATCGCGATGCCCTGGGCCTGGAGGTGCTGCGCCGCACCGAGCACGAGGCCGGCCGCTTTACCTTGGTCTACTTGGCCGCCCCCGGCCAGCCCGAAGCGCAGGTGGAGCTGACCTACAACTGGGACCCCGAGGTCTATACCGGCGGCCGCAACTTCGGCCACATTGCCTTCGCGGTGGATGACATCTACGCGACGTGCCAGCGCTTGATGGACCACGGCGTGCAAGTGGTGCGCCCGCCGCGTGACGGCCGCATGGCCTTTGTGCGCTCGCCCGACCAGATCTCTATCGAGCTGCTGCAAGCCGGGCCGGCGCTGGCACCGGCCGAGCCTTGGGTCAGTATGCCCAACGTGGGAAGCTGGTAAGTGCCTGCACCCCTCACGCAGCGCCAGCGCTGGCGCTTGACGGTGCTGGCCTTGTGGGGGGCCAGCAGCGTGCAGATCATTGCCTTGCTGCCCATGGCTTTGGGTGTCGCGCTGGTGGCGGGGATGTATCCGCACCCGCTGTTTGTGTGGGGCGGCGCGCTGGTGCTGGTGGGCACATGGTGGCTCATGCAAGGGGGCGAGGAGCCAGAGGGTGAAGAGGTCTCGCGCAGCCAAGCGCCGGGTCTGTGGGCCATGTTGGACGAGTTGGCGGCCGCCATGCAGGTGAGGCTGCCCCAGCGGGTGGTGCTGGTGACAGAGGCCACAGCGGCGGCTGTGGATCATCAAGACCGTTGGCGGCCTTGGGTCTACCACCAGACTTTGGTGCTGGGGGTGCCGCTGCTGCAGGGCTTGTCTGCGGCTGAGATGAAGGCCGTGTTGGCCCACGAGTTGGCGCACTTTTCCCGGCACTTTGGGTGGGGCGGTCATTGGCTGTACCGGGCGCGGGCAGGGTGGACGGCCTTGCTGTCTGCTGATCAGGCCGATGAGTCGGTGTGGTATCGCGCGGCGGGTGCCTATGCACGGTGGTTCGCGCCGATGTTTCAGCGCCTGACGGTGCAGGAGTCGGTGGCCAATGAGTACGAGGCCGATGCTTTGGCGGCTCGGGTCTGCGCCCCAGAAGCCTTGGCCCAGGCATTGCTGCGCATGAGTGCATCGCAACTGCCTGCGCGTCGCAGACGATTTGGTGTGGGGCCTTGCCCCGAGAGTGCCTTGCGTGACGAGGGCTTGCGCCTGGCTGCGCCGCTGTCGGCCGCCGGGGTCCAACAGGCCTTGAGTTTGGACGCCCAGGCCCATGTTGCAGCCGACCCCCTGACCCACACGCACCCGCCGAGCCACGCAAGGATCAGCGCGATCTTGGGTGCTGTGCCGCCGCAGTTGAGCCTCGAAGGCGTGGCCCAGGATCAGGCTGCGGGCCCGGTTTGGTGGGGCGCCGCGTGGCCGGATGTGTTGGCTCAAGCCGAACGGGAATGGCGGGGGCAGTGGCAGCGAGCTTGGGCCGCGCAAGCTGCCTGGCATGCCGCTTGTGAGGCCCGGTTGTCTGCGCTGCAGGGGCCCTCAGCACCGCCCGCTGAGGCGGGAGGAGAGGCTGAGCGCCTCGAATGCTTGGTGACGCTGGAGGAGCCCGCCTGGGAAGGCGAGCCCTTGCTGCCGGATCAAGCAAGTTTAGAGCCCTTGGCGCTGTTCTGGTGGGCCGTGGCCCTGTTGCAGGCCCAGCATCCGCAAGGCCTGGCCTGGGCGGAGGCAGCCATACGCAGCGCCCCTGTGTTGGCCGCCCCGATGAGGCGGCGTCTTGCTTTCGAAAATCCTTTGGGCTCCAGCCCAGAAGAGCGGCGTCGTCAGGAGGCCTTGTGGGCGCGCGCGCTGGCTCGACGAGATGCTGCGCGGGCCAAGGCACTGGGCGCCGGCCCACAAGGTGTACAGGCTTGTCAACTGCCCGTGTGGCGCACGGAGGCCTTGCGCCGGGCCTTGGCAGCGGACTCGGCGGTGCAGCAGGCTTCGCTCATCGGCTATGACATCGCGCTCGCGGATGGTCGCCGCTTCGAGTTAGCCATGTTGTGCCTGCGATTGGATGTCTCGCAGGGCGTTCAGGAGCCAGAGATTCAAGACGTCTATGCGCAGTTGATGGCCCGTGTCGCTACACCCCTGAGGGTGGCGGTGGTGCAAAGCTGGTGGAGCACCGAAGCCTGGCCCGAATGGCTTGTGGCCCATGAGCATGCGCACTCAGCATCGGTGCTGAAGCCACCCTCAAGCTAGGGACTTCAACGCCAACTTCAGGGTTTACGGGATAGGCCGCTGTGTGCACTTGACGTGCAATGGCAGCTTCTACCTTCACAAACCCTTTGGAGTGCATATGCGATCTCTTCCTCGTTTGATGGCCACAGCCGCTGCGGCCCTGTGTCTGGTGGGTGCAGCTTGGGCGGCACCGGCGGCGCTGCCGCATGAGTTGCGGGCTTACAGCTTTGCCAGCCCCGAGCAGGTGGCGCAAGGCCGTGGTGAGGTGGTGGCCAGCCACACCGTCGAGGCAGCCGGTGCGCCTTGGGTGCGTTTGCAGTTCAAGGATGTGCGCTTGATGCCGGGATCCAAGCTGCGCATCACCTCCTTGCAGGACGGCGCTGTGCAAGAGTTGAATGCGCGCACCTTGCACCAGTGGCGCAACACCTCGGCCTACTTCAATGGCGAGGCTGTGCGTGTGGAGCTGCTGGCTGGCAAGGGCACCAAAGGCAATCGCTTTGCTGTCTCGCATGTGATGGTCGGCCAAGTGCCGGTGCAGACGGAAAGCCAATGCGGCGCAACGGACGACCGCGTGCCCTCCAATGCGCCGGATCGCGCTCGCTTGGTGAATGTGGGCTGCACCGTCAACCTGATGAGCAATGGCTGCTTTGTGACCGCCGGCCACTGCCTGGCCAGCCCAGGTTCAGTGAACGTGGTGGAGTTCAATGTGCCGCCATCGGCCAGCAATGGCGCCATCGTGCACCCTGCACCTAAAGACCAATATGTGCCCACCACCAACCGTCAGTTCAAGAACAGCGGCGTGGGCAAGGATTGGGGCGTGTTCACCACCAGCCCGAATGCCACCACCGGCCTGACGGCGCTGCAGGCCCAAGGCTCTAGCCTGAACTTCGCCACCGCCGTGCCGGCCGTGGGCGCCGATGTGGTGATCACCGGCTATGGCGTGGACAGCGGCTCGGCCAACCAGACCCAGCAGGTCTCCAACGGCCCCATCGTGAACGTCAACACCACGGCCCAGTCGCTGCAGTACAAGTCAGACACCGAAGGCGGCAACAGTGGCTCCGTGGTGCTGAGCGGTGGCAATGTGGTGGCCATTCACACCCACGGTGGCTGCACCACCTCGGGCACTGGCGGCAACCAAGGCACCCTCTACACCAACCCTGATCTGCAAGCCGCCTTCACACAAGTCTGCGGCGCCACCCCCACGCCACCCACCTGCAGCAGCATTCGCAGCGTCAAGGCGTCTTGCAGTGCCAAAGGCAAGATCACGGTCAATGTCCGTCTGACAGACAGCAGCCATGATGGCCAGTCGGTGGTCGTCGCCATCGACGGCGCTAGCCAAGACGCGCCCATCAACGGCGATCTGGCTCGCGCCAGCCTCACGCGCCAAGCCTCAGGCAGCCACACTTATGAGTTGATCGACCCAGAAGGCTGCGTGGCGCCCAAGACGGTGGTGTGCCCATAAGACAAACCGGGGCGGGTAAATGGGTGCGAATGGGCATCCATTTACCTTGATCGGATGTCGCGCACACGTTGCAACATCCCTGCTGAAAACATGGGCTTATCGCCCAGGTACGGAAGGGATTGCAATGAACCGATGGCTCAGCCGGCTCACCTTGAGCGGCAAGTTCTTGTTGCTGGCCGTGTTGGCTGTGGCCATGCTGGCCGTGCCCACGGTGCTGCATGTTCAAAACACACTGTCCGACTTGCGGCAGGCCTCGCGTGAGGAGTTGGGGCTGCAGCCGGCGACGGAGTTGCTGAAGCTCATCCGGCTGACGCAGCAGCACCGGGGCTTGTCCAATGGCGCCTTGGGCGGCAATGCAGACGCAGCTGGGCAGCGGGCCAAGGTCCAAGAGGCTGTGGAAGCGGGTTGGGCTGTTGCGAGCGAAAAGCTCGCCTTGGTGGGGCATCCTGAAGATGTGAAGAATTTGGAGGCCCTGCAGCAGCGCTTCAAAGCCTTGGGGGCTGATGTGGCGGCCAAGCGCATTGCGGCGGGCCAGAGCTTCAAGCTGCACACCGAGCTGATCACGCAGCAGCTGAACCTTTTGTATGACGTGGCCGTGGATGCGGAGTTGGTGCTTCACCCTCAACCTACGGGCTACTTTTTGCAAGATGTGCTGCTGCGCTCCTTGCCTGCGCTGAGCGAGACCTTGGGCCAGATGCGCGGTGCTGGCATGGGTTTGCTGGTCCGGGGTGAGGCCAGCGCACAAGACAAGGCGCGCCTGCAGGCGCAGATCGCCCTGGCGCGCGTGCAGGCGCAGGAGGTGCAACGGGCCCTGCAGATGGCCGCGCAAGACCCCAAAGTCGCCAGTGCGCTGGGTGAGGCCAAGGCGCAGGCTCAGGCGGCCGTTGAGCAGGGCTTGAGCTTGGTGGAGCAGCAGTTGGTGGCAGCTGAAACGCTGAACCACCCGAGCGCCGATTACTGGGCAAAGATGACGCAAGTGATCGATGCCCAGTTCAAGCTGGGTGACTTGACGCAAGAGACGCTTTTTGCCGACCTGACGCTGAATGTCAGCACGGTCAAAAAGACACTCTGGCTGTCGATGATTTGGATTGCCTTGGTGTTACTGGGTAGCTTTGGGTTGATGATGGCCGTCTGGCGGCAGACCACCACGTCCTTGCGACAAGCCGTTGCGGTGGCGGAGGCTGTGGCCAGCGGCGACCTGAGTCAAAAGTTGGCGGCTCAAGGTGAGGATGAGATGGCTCAGTTGCTGCGTGCTTTGAGCCGCATGACCCACAGCTTGTCGCAGGTCGTGGCCGTGGTGCGCGGCAATGCCGAGCAAGTGGCCACAGCCAGCGCCCAGATCGCGCAAGGCAACCACGACCTCTCCAGCCGCACCGAGCAGCAGGCCAGCGCCTTGCAGCAAACGGCAGCTTCCATGGACGAGTTGGGTTCGACCGTGAGCCAGAACGCGGATAACGCCCGCCAGGCCAATCAATTGGCACAAGGGGCCAGCGATGTGGCGGCGCGAGGCGGTGAAGCCGTGGGTGAAGTGGTGGCCACCATGCACCAGATCAGCGCCAGCGCCAAGCAGATTGCCGACATCATCGGCACGATTGACGGCATCGCTTTCCAAACCAACATCCTGGCCCTGAACGCGGCGGTGGAAGCGGCCCGCGCCGGTGAGCAAGGCCGAGGCTTTGCCGTGGTGGCGGCCGAGGTGCGCAGCCTGGCCCAGCGCTCGGCAGCGGCAGCGCGCGAGATCAAAGGTTTGATCACCACCAGCGTGGAGCGGGTGGAGCAGGGCCGCGCTCAGGTGGACCGCGCCGGTGCCACCATGGAAGAGATCGTCAGTGCGATCAAGCGCGTCTCGGACATCATGGGCGAGATCAGCACGGCCAGCGTGGAGCAAAGCTCAGGCGTCAGCCAGGTGGGTCAAGCGGTGTCTCAAATGGACCAAGCTACCCAGCAAAACGCCGCCTTGGTCGAGCAGAGCGCGGCGGCTGCAGAAAGCCTGCGCGGCCAGGCCTTGGAGTTGCAGCGGGCCGTCGCCTCGTTCCGGCTCAGCCAAGGCGCTTACGCCGCCGCGTGATCAGCCCAAGCCAATCGGCGCCGGGGCTTTTTGCAGGATTTTTTGAACCACCGGTTGGTAGGTTTCGAGAGAGCCATGCCCGGCCAGTGGGTCGCGATTCTCGGCGAAGGCTTGGTCCAGCTCGGCCCAGTCTTCAGGGCTGAGGTGGGCCTTGGCGGCGGGCAAGATGGTCTGCTCTTCCAGGCCCATGTGTGAGAGATAAAACTCCACATAGCGGCCGACCGCGTTCTCAAACGCCTCGCGGCGCGACTCGCCCATCACCTCATAGGCAATCATCAGGTGTTCCAGGTGGCGGATCGCGCGCTCGCCGTTCGTGTGCTCTTGGTCTAAGCGCTTGAGCGTCTCGCTCAAGCCCGGCACCTTGCTGCGCAGCTTGGGGAAAAGCAGGGTGGTTTCTTTGGTGTGATGCAGCCGCTCGGGGAACTCATCAATGTAGAAGAGCATGGCGCGCAGCACCTCAAAGTCTGGCGGCGTGCCGTTGCGGCGAGATTGCTGCAAGAGCATGCTCAACGAGCGCAGCATGGCGGCCAGGGCGGCGTGTTCTTCTTGAATGATGGTCAGGGTCAGCGGGCGCATGTCTTTGTCTCCAACGAGAGGAGGAGACTGCCCGCCGGAGAGCCGTTCGAGCTTGACGCGCGTCAAATCGTTTGCAAAAGGCGCCCGCCGCGTTGCAGGCGGTGGCATTCCGTCTCAGTCGCGCCAAAGGCCTGTTGCAGGCGCGCCATCAGGGCCTCGGCCTTGGCGCTGTTGTCTTGCCCCAGGTTGCAGACATAGACATCCAAGGTCACCGCGGCCAGCTCAGGCCAGGTGTGAAGGGCCAAGTGGGATTCGGCCAGCAGCACCACGCCCGTCACACCGGCGCTGTCCTCAGGCTGTCCTGGGGCGGCTTGAAAGCGATGAAACAACTCGCCCACGGCCTGCAAACCGGCCTCCGCCACGGCGGCCAAGCACAGCGAGCGCAGCGCGGCGGGGTCGGTCATGGCGGGCTGCGCCAGAGGGCAGCCGCGCAGGTCAGCGGTGAGGTGCAGGCCATGCATAGGGGGCGGATCATATCGGTGCGGGTCATCCCTGACGCTCCTCGCCTAAAATCTCACCTTTCTCCTCCTTCCCTCCCTTCCTTCTCGGGGCCCACGCCCCGCCAGCCCGCCTGAGAGACGCCGCATGTCCACTTCCGCCCAGAACCAACCTCCCTTGATGGCCCATGCCATTCGCGCCCTGGCCATGGACGGGGTGCAGCAAGCCAACTCCGGCCACCCCGGCGCGCCCATGGGCATGGCCGAAATGGCCCAGGCGCTGTGGACGCGCCACCTGCGACACAACCCCCAGCAGCCGCTGTGGGCCGACCGCGACCGCTTTGTGCTCTCCAACGGCCATGGCTCCATGCTGATCTATGCGCTGTTGAACCTGACCGGCTACGCGCTCTCGCTGGACGAGCTGAAGAACTTCCGCCAACTGCACAGCCTGACCCCCGGCCACCCTGAAGTGGACGTGACCCCCGGCGTGGAAACCACCACCGGCCCGCTGGGCCAGGGCATCACCAATGCCGTGGGCATGGCCTTGGCCGAGAAGCTGATGGCCGCCGAGTTCAACCGCGATGGCCACACCATCGTCGACCACCACACCTATGTCTTCATGGGCGACGGCTGCCTGATGGAAGGCATCAGCCACGAAGCCTGCGCCCTGGCTGGCGCCTGGAAGCTGAACAAGCTGGTGGCCCTGTACGACGACAACGGCATCTCCATCGACGGCCAAGTCGCCCCTTGGTTCATCGACAACACGCCCCAGCGCTTTGAAGCCTATGGCTGGAATGTGATCGGCCCGGTGGATGGCCACAACGCCGACGCGGTGGACGCGGCGATTGCCCAAGCCAAGCTCAGCACCGAAAAGCCCACGCTGATCGTCTGCAAGACCAGCATCGGCAAGGGCTCGCCCAACCGCGCTGGCACGGCCAAGGCCCACGGCGAGCCCCTGGGCGCCGAAGAGATCAAGCTCACCCGCGAAGCCCTGGGCTGGTCGGCAGAGCCCTTTGTGATTCCTGAGGACATCCGCGCCGCCTGGGATTGCACCGCCCAGGGTGCTGCTGACCAGGCCGAGTGGGACGCCCGCTTTGCCGCTTACACCGCTGCCTTCCCTGAGCTGGCTGCCGAGTTCACCCGCCGCATGGCCGGTGAGCTGCCCGCCAACTTTGCCGAAGTGGCCGTCGAAGCCGTGGGCAGCGCCCACGACAAGGCCGAGACCGTGGCCAGCCGCAAGGCCAGCCAGATCGCGCTGGAAGTCTTCACCGCTGCGCTGCCCGAGCTGCTGGGCGGCTCGGCCGACCTGACCGGCTCCAACCTGACCAACACCAAGTCCACGCCCAATCTGCGCTTTGACTTGGCGGGTGATGTGGTCAAGAACGACGCTGGCGTGGGGGGTCGCCACATCAACTACGGTGTGCGCGAGTTCGGCATGGCCGCCATCATGAACGGTGTGGCCCTGCACGGCGGCTTCATCCCCTACGGCGGCACCTTCCTGACCTTCTCGGACTACAGCCGCAACGCTATCCGCATGGCCGCGCTGATGAAGCGCCGCGTCATCCATGTCTTCACCCACGACTCTATCGGCCTGGGCGAAGACGGCCCCACCCACCAGTCGGTGGAGCACGCCGCCAGCCTGCGCCTGATCCCCAACCTCGATGTCTGGCGCCCCGCTGACACCACCGAGACGGCCGTCGCCTGGACCATGGCGCTGGCCAACAAGCATCGCCCCACCGCCTTGCTGCTGTCGCGCCAAAACCTGCCCTACGCCCCCAAGGAAGACGCTGACGTCATCACCAAGGGCGGCTATGTGCTGTCTGAGCCTGTGAATGTGGGCCTGAAGAAGAAGGCGCAAGCCGTCATCATCGCCACCGGCTCCGAAGTGCAACTGGCCCTGCAAGCACAGGCCGAATTGGCCAAGGCCAAGATCGCCGTGCGCGTGGTCTCCATGCCCAGCACCACGGTCTTTGACCGGCAAGACCTGGGCTACAAGCTCGAAGTGCTGCCCAAGGGCCTGCCGCGCATCGCCATCGAAGCCGGTGTGACGGACGGCTGGTGGAAGTACGGCTGCGCCGCCGTGATCGGCCTGGACCGCTACGGCGAATCCGCCCCCGCGGGTGTGCTGTTCAAGCTGTTCGGCTTCACCGTCGACAACCTGGCGCTGACGGTGCGCAAGGTGCTGGGCAAGTAAGGCGCCCAGTCCGTTTTCGATTACGCTGAGGGCCAGTGCAGATGCGCGCTTCGACTTGGATGGTGCTGCTGTGGGCTGGCCTGGTCGGTGCAGCGCATGGTCAAGAGCATCTTGACCAATCCCATCCGGCTGCAGCCTGCATTGCCGTGGCAGAGGCTGGTGCTCCGGAGTTGCCGGAGTATCCATTCGGGCTGTACAAAGAGGGCGTTGAAGGCAAGGTGAAGGTGCAGCTGACTTTTGTGGCACCAGACAAGGCGCCGCATGTCAAAGTTATCAAAGCCTCCGATGACCGCAGCTTTGAAGCGTCCGTGCTGCTGCACGTCAAGCAGTTGCGTGTCCCTTGTGCACAAGCGTCGGACCTTCCCTTTGTTCTGGTGCGGGAGTACGAGTTCAAGAAAGACAGTAGAGAGACCTTTGTCCTCAACAATGACCTTGAACGAGCAAAGAAGCAGGAAGTGCTTCGGTCCTGTCTCAAACATCGTACGGGGTTGAAGATCCCCAAGTACTCGTCAGCCGCACGGCGCGAGGAAGTTCAGGGGGCAGTGCTGGTGACCTACCGATTCACCAGTGCGGACGAGGCTCCGAGCTTCACCGTGACGGCGCCTCCCGAGCTAGGGCTACTTCAAGAGGCCACTCAAGAGTGGTTTGCTGGGATGCGTATGCCGTGCTACGACGGGGAGCCCTTTCATGGTCGGGTTGTCTACAAGTACAAGTTTGAGGGCGATGCCTATGGCTTCAAACCGGGTATTTCCTTCAAGGAGTTGCTGGCATTGAGCAGCAAGAGTCGATTGGCGACACTGCCTAGCAGCAGTGTTGACATGGCTTGTCCTTTTGATGTGCGTTTGACGTACTTCATGCCGTACCGACCCAACACGGTGAGACAGGTCGGTGACAGCGATGCCCGCCGCAAGCCATTGCTCGATTGGTTTGCTGATCTGTTGTTGCAGCTTCCTAAAGATGCCGAGTGGAAAGTCTTCGGCGACTCCACCACTTTTCAAGTTCCCTGTTATCAGTTCAAGTAAGGAGATATGACATGACCATCAAGATTGGTATCAACGGTTTTGGCCGCATCGGCCGCATGGTGTTCCGCGCTGCGGTGCAGAACTTTGCCAACGACATCGAAGTCGTCGGCATCAACGACCTGCTGGAGCCCGACTACTTGGCCTACATGCTCAAGTACGACAGCGTGCATGGTCGTTTCAAGGGTGAAGTCTCGGTCGACGGCAGCAACCTGATCGTCAACGGCAAGAAGATCCGCCTGACCGCGGTGAAGAACCCGGCCGAGCTGGCTTGGGGTGATGTGGGCGCGGACATCGTGATCGAGTCCACCGGCCTGTTCTTGACCAAGGAAACCGCCGAAGCCCACCTGAAGGCCGGTGCCAAGAAGGTGATCCTGTCGGCCCCGTCCAAGGACGACACCCCGATGTTCGTCTATGGCGTGAACCACGCCACCTACGCCGGCCAAGCCATCATCTCGAATGCGTCTTGCACCACCAACTGCTTGGCCCCCGTGGCCAAGGTGTTGAACGACACCTTCGGCATCAAGCGCGGCCTGATGACCACGGTGCACGCAGCCACCGCCACGCAAAAGACCGTGGACGGCCCGAGCAACAAGGACTGGCGCGGCGGCCGCGGCATCCTGGAAAACATCATCCCCAGCAGCACCGGTGCCGCCAAGGCCGTGGGCGTGGTGATTCCTGAGCTGAACAAGAAGCTGACCGGCATGGCCTTCCGCGTGCCCACCTCCGACGTGTCGGTGGTGGATCTGACGGTGGAGCTGAACAGCGAAGCCAGCTATGACGACATCTGCAAGGCCATGAAGGCCGCCTCCGAAGGCGCCATGAAGGGTGTGCTGGGCTACACCGAAGATAAGGTGGTGGCCACCGACTTCCGTGGCGAGAGCTGCACCTCGGTGTTCGACGCCGAAGCCGGCATCGCCCTGGACAAGACCTTTGTGAAGGTCGTGTCCTGGTACGACAACGAGTGGGGTTACTCGAACAAGTGCCTGGAGATGGCCCGCGTCATCGCCAAGTGATTGCTGACCACCCTCGACCCAGGGGGTGACAGACCAAAAGGGGCGCCCGGTGCGAACGGGGCGCCCTTTTTCTTGGATGAAGCCAGTTTGCACTGGGCAGAATCTTGCAATGTGTCACGAAGCCTGGCCGCAGGGTTATAGACCTCCGCCTAGACTTCGTTCTTTGATTTTTTCGAGCGAGACCGGGATGCACGCAGCTCTGACAACGCACGCTAAGCGGGCGCAACGCCGATTTCTGGCGGTGGTGGGGGCGGTGTCCGTCCTCAGCCTGGGGCTGCTGGCCAGCCCACTGCAAGCGGCAGAGCGCGGTCTGTTGACGCCGCCCCAGAAGGCGCTTGAAGCCCCAGGCCGCGTGATCGTCAAGTACCGCGCGGGTGCGGCGGCCTTGAGGGCCACCGCTTATGCTGCCAAGGCCGGCCCCCAGCAAGCGCTGGCCATTGGCCAACGCTTGGGCCTCAGCCTGCAAGACGGCCGCGCCTTGAGCGAGCGCTCGCAGGTGCTGATGGCGCCCGGCCTGAGCAGCGCCGCCTTGGTGCAGGCCTTGGCCCAGCACCCGGATGTGGAGTGGGTGGTGGAAGACCGCCGCCGCTTTGTGCGTGCCGTGCCCAACGACCCCTTGTTCCGTGCTGATCAAACCACCACCACGCCGGTCGTGGGCCAGTGGTATTTGCGTGCGCCAGACACCACCTTTGTATCGGCCATCAATGCCCAGGCGGCCTGGGACCGCACCAAGGGCGGCGGCAATCTGGTGGTGGCGGTGCTGGACACCGGCATCCGCAAAGAGCACCCTGATTTGGCGGGCAAGCTGCTGCCGGGCTATGACTTTGTGGGCTTCAGCGCCCCAGCCACGGGCTACAGCACTGCCGATGCCTTGGCCTATGCCAATGACGGCACGCTGGCTGATGACAACCCAGAGGACCCAGGTGATTGGGTCACCAGCGCCGAGGCCGCCACCAGCCGCTTTGAGGGCTGCGAGGTGTCCTCCAGCTCTTGGCACGGCACCCAGGTGGCCGGCTTGATCGCTGCGTCCACCAACAACGGCACGGGCATGGCCGGCGCGGCCTGGGACGCCAAGGTCTTACCGGTGCGCGTGCTGGGCAAATGCGGGGGCTTTGACTCCGAGATCATCGCAGGCATGAAGTGGGCGGCGGGTTTGGCCGTGCCCGGCATCCCGAGCAACAGCTATCCCGCCAAGGTCATCAACCTCAGCCTGGGCAGCTCCGGCGCCTGCACTCCGGCCTACACCGAGGCGGTGGCGCAGCTCGCGGCCGTCAAGGCCACGGTGGTGGTGGCGGCGGGCAACGAAGGCTTGGCCGTGGGCGCCCCAGCCAACTGCGCGGGTGTGGTCAGTGTGGCGGGTGTTCGCCATGCAGGCACCAAGGTCGGTTACTCCAACCTCGGCCCTGAAGTGACCTTGGCGGCGCCGGCGGGCAACTGCGGCCAGGACACCGGCCCTTGCCTTTACGCGCTGCTCTCCACCTCAGACACCGGCACCACCACGCCGGTGGGACCGAGCTACACCACCTCGGGTGCCGATGCCACCATTGGCACCAGCTTTGCCGCGCCCTTGGTGTCGGCCACGGTGTCGCTGATGCAGGCCATCAACCCCGAGGTCACCCCCGCGCAGGTCATTGCCGCATTGCGCTCGACCGCGCGGGCCTTCCCCAGCAGTGGGGCGGGCGCTGGGGTGTCGGCCTGCCAAGCGCCTGGCCTGATCCCTCAAGATTCGGAGTGCTACTGCACCACCAGCACCTGTGGTGCGGGCTTGTTGAACGCGGCCGCTGCAGTGGCCTCCATGTCAGGAGCTGCACCGACGTCTTCCTTCAGCTTCTCACCGGCCAGCCCACAAATTGGTGTCAATGTGTTGCTCAATGGCCAGTCCAGCACGGCCGCGGCCGGGCGCACGCTCACGGCCTATCAATGGGCCATCACCGCGGGCGGCACCCTGGCCAGTTTCAGTGGTGCGACCAACGCCGTCACGGCCACACTGAGCCCCGTGGCGGCGGGCACGGTGACGGTGCAACTCACGGTGACGGACGACCTGGGCAGTAGCCATGTCAGCAGCCAAACCCTGACCATCGGCAGCGCGCCCGCCCCCCAGCCGGTGCTGGAGTCTGGCGGCGGCTCCAGCAGCCCTGCGGCCCTCTGGGTGCTGGCGCTGTGCGCTGTCTTGCTGGGCCGTCGCCGCACCTGAAGCACAGGCGCACAAGCGCCTCTCACTGCCCTTTGGTTTGGGAGCCGTTGGTCGATAAGCCGTGAAGACTTCTCTTCACGGCGCCCGCAGCGTTGCGGGTGCCGGCATTTGCTGGACCCGAACGCATGACTTTGTTGTCCGCCGCCGTGCGCGGCCTTGTGACGGCTGCCCTGGCTGCCAGTGTGGTGGCTGCGGAGCGCCCTGCCGCGCCCGTGGTGCATGGCTTGATCGTCCGCTTGCATGAGGCCCCCACCTTGCAAAGGGCGCCCCAACGCGCCAGCGCACTGGAGGCCGACCGGGCCCAGCGCCAGCGCCACAGCCTGCGCTGGCAGGCCGTCGTGCAAGGGGCCGGTTTGCGCGGCCTGGCCGACTGGCGCCTGGAGCCTGTGGGCGCCGCCTCACAGCTCTTGGTGCCCCCCGCGCCGCTGACACCGGCCCAAGCCGCACAGTGGAAGGCCGCGCTGGCCGCCCGTCCGGAGGTGGCGTGGGTCGAAGAGGACGTGCGCGAGCCCTTGCAACAGGCGGTGGTGCCCAACGACCCGTGGTTTGCGGGTGCCAGCGGCCAATGGTGGCTGCAAACCGTCGCGGGCAGCAACAGCGTGCCGCTGGCCGACCGCCGTCGCGGCGTGCCCGGTGTGCAAAGTGCCTGGGCGCTGTCCACCGGCCGCAGCCAAGACGTGGTGGCGGTGCTGGACACCGGCCTCACGGTGCACCCCGATCTGGCCGCGCAGCGCCTGCTGCCTGGCTACGACTTCGTCTCGGACTGGGATACCCGCCTGGGCCGAGGCTATGCCAATGACGGCGATGGCCGAGACGCCGACCCCAGCGACCCCGGCGATTGGGTCAGTGCCGACGATCAGGCCCAAGACCCGGCGCGCTACGGCAGTTGCGCTCTCAGCGCCAGCACCTGGCACGGCACCGGCGTGGTGGGCGTGGTGGCTGCGGCCACCCAAAACGGTCAAGGCGTGGCGGCACTCACCTGGCAAGGCAAGGTCTTGCCGGTCCGCGTGGCCGGCAAGTGCGGGGCCTCGGTGCGCGACATCATCGACGGCATGCGTTGGGCCGCCGGCCTGTCGGTCTGCCAGCGCTGGCAGCAAGCACAAGACCCCGGCTCCGGCTGCGCGGCCTGGGTGCCGCTCAACCCCCACCCCGCCCGCGTGGTGAACATCAGCTTTGGCGGCCCTGCCGCCTGCCACGCCGAGTACCAAGCGACGGTGAATGAGCTGTGGCAGCGCGGCGTGGTGGTGGTGGCGGCAGCGGGCAACCAACATGGCGACCCCGCCCGGCCCGCCAACTGCGACAAGGTGATGGGTGTGACCGCGCTCAACCGGGATGGATTCAAGGCCAGCTATGCCAACTTCGGTGCGGCGGTGGGCTTGGCGACGGTGGGGGGCGATGACACCCGAGGCACCTGGGGCCGGCTGCTGGCGGATGGTGGCCTCTTAACCCTGCACAACGAGGGCGCTCAAGGGCCGGCAGCGGGCAGCTATGGCCGCTTGGTGGGCACCAGCTTTGCCGCCCCCATGGTCAGCGGCACATTGGCCTTGATGCTGTCCGTTCACCCGGAGCTCTCCGCCCAAGAACTGGTGGACGGCTTGCAGCTCAGCGCCCGGCCGCATGTCGGCTCTCGGCTCATGAAGACCTGTAGCGCCGCCAACCCAGGCCGCTGCCTGTGCAGCCGCCAAACCTGTGGCCCGGGTATGTTGGACACCGAGCAGGCCCTGCGCTATGCCCGTGCCAAAGCGCAAGGCTTGGTGTATCAAGCCCCGCAATGGTCGTGGGTGGAGCTGGACACGCCGGAGCTGGTGCAGGCCTTGGCGCTGGGCCCAGACCGCGAGCCCAGTGCCGGTGCGCAGCCCGAGGTGGGCAGTGCCACGCCAGCCAGCGCGGGCGGTGGGGCGCTGGAGGCGCCCGCCTTGATGCTGGCGCTGCTGGCCTTACTCTTCGCAGGCGCGCCAGCGCAGCGGCGCATCCGCTGCCGTCAAGGCGCGTAGCTTGCTCAAGGCGGCTGGGCTGAGTTGATCGGCCCGCAGCCGCACCTCGACGCGGCCTTCCGTCAGGCCCACCACGCGCGCGGTGCGCACGCCGCGCTCTTTGAGCTGACTGAGCCGCTCTTGGGCGGCTTGCGAGGTGCTGAACTCACCCAAGATCAGCCCCGGCGCCAAGTCGCCCGTGGCCTCGGTGGTCTTGAGCTGCAAGCGCTGCAACTCCGCGAGCTTGCGCTGGAGTTGCTCGCGGTTTTCAAAGCGGCCCATGGCAATCGCCCAGCGGCCCGGGATGTCACGCCGGATCTCGGCCCAGCCGCCTGGCGCCACGCCGGCCTGCACCAGGGCCTTGGTGGCCGTGGGAATCTGCGCCGGGCTCAGCGGGCCGGCCTCCAAGCAGGCCTGGCCATCGAACGAGGCGGCTTCTGCGGCGGCGCTGGCCGCCACGCTGGCGGGCGCCGAGGCTGCCGTCACCGGAGCGGCCGAGGCGGCTGCTGGCAGGGGCTGCAAACGGATGGCGTCTGGGCGGATCTGGCGCAAGAGGCGCTCAGGCTCGCGGTCCTGAGGTTGGGGCAGGCCCAAGGCTTGGGCAATGGTGGGTTGCTTCCAGGCCCAAAACCCCAGGTTGGCAATCAGCAAGGCAATGACCAGGCCACGCAGCATGCTTCAGGGCCTTTCAGTGAGCCAGGGGCGCTGGGCGCACACTGACCTCGCCACTGACGATGCGATGCGGCCCGGCCTGGCCCCGCACGACCAGCGCACCGTCCACATCCACCCCCTCCGCCAGGCCCTGTGGGCAGGCGGGGTCGGTGGTGGTGAGGGGGCGGCCGCGCAGAATGTCGCGCTGCGCAAAGGCCTCGGCGGCCTCTGCAAAGCCGTGCTGCTCAAAGCGCAGCAGGCGCTGCACCAGCACGGGCATGAGCCGGCCCAAGGCCCAGGGCGCAGAGGCGCCGGGGTGGAACTCGCTGAGCGAGGCCATGTTCTGCCCCAGGGATTGGATGTTCAAGCCCACACCGATGACGGCCACACGGCTGGCGCCGACGCCGATGGCCTCGATCAAGATGCCGCCCAGCTTGCGCTGGCTGCCGTCTTTGATCCAGAGGTCATTGGGCCACTTCAGGCCCAGATGTTGGCCGTCCGGGTCCAAGGCTTCGGCCACGCTCAAGCCCACCACCAGCGACAGGCCGGACCAATCGGCGCGCTGCAGCGGCAGGCTCAAAGAGAAGGTGAGGGAGGCTCCCAGGGCAGACTGCCAGGTGCGGCCCAAGCGGCCCCGGCCCTGGGTTTGTTGCTCGGCCACGAGCAGGCAGGGGTTCAGGTCATCGGCGCGCACATGGCGGTCGCGGCCGCTGCTGGCCACCACTCGCAGGCGCTCCACCAACTCGGCATTGGTGGAGGCAATGCTCTCGACCACCTCAATGCTCAGCCCAGGCAAGAGCGGGGAGAGCGTCTCCCACAGGGCCGGTGTGCCCCATTTGGCCAGGGTGGGGGAGGTGGCGCGCATCATCCGCCCTTGGCTTTTCTGGGGGCCCGCTTGGGCGCCAGCATGGTGCGACGGCATTCCGGCGAGCCGCAGCGGCATTCATAACGCTTTTTGAGGGCCGGGGTGTAGCGCTCGTCAATGGTCAGGCCGTAGTCGTAGAACAGCTCTTCGCCGGGGCCAATCGGCCGCAGTGCGTGGATGAACACGCGGCCGTCCTCGGTCTCCTCGGCTTTGCAGTTGGGCTCGCAGGCATGGTTGATCCAGCGCGAGGCATTGCCGCCGTAGAGGGCGTCAATCACCTGCCCGCCTTCAATCTGGAAGTAGAAGGTGTGGTCAGGCTGCAGCGGGTCGTGGGGATGGCGGTCCAGCGCCTCTTGCCAGGAGATGCGCTGGCCGGTGTATTCAATCAGCCGCTCACCGGGCTCCAGGGTGGTGGTGGCAAACACGCCCCGGCCATGCACGCCGCTGCGGCGCACCTGGATGCGTCGGCCGCCCTTGGCCCGCTCGCGCGGTGTGGAGTCGGCGGCGGGGGCCTTGGGCGTCTTGGCTTGCGTGGGCGATTTCATTAGGTACATTGAAAGCATGGGCGCGCGCGTGTGTGCGTGCACACCTGCGAGCGCGTGCGCGTAAGCGCGCGCGAGCTGCGATTGTAGGCATGGCGTTTTGTCTGTGCCCCGAAGGTCAACCTGAGAAACGAATGAGCAAGTCACTGATCATTGCCGAGAAGCCCAGCGTGGCGCAGGACATCGTGCGGGCGTTGACGCCGACTGCAGGGAAGTTCGAGAAGGCCGCCGACTACTTTGAGAACGACCGCTATGTCGTCACTTCGGCGGTGGGCCATTTGGTGGAGATCAAGGCGCCCGAGGAATATGACGTCAAGCGCGGCAAGTGGAGCTTTGCCCACCTGCCCGTGGTGCCGCCGCACTTTGACCTGGCTCCCATCGACAAAGCCAAGACCCGCTTGGCGGCGGTGGTCAAGCTGGTCAAGCGCAAGGATGTGACCGAACTCATCAACGCCTGCGACGCGGGCCGAGAAGGGGAGCTGATCTTCCGCTTGATCGTGCAGTACGCCGACAACCTCAAAACCCCGCTGAACAAGCCGGTGCGCCGCCTCTGGCTGCAGAGCATGACGCCGCAGGCCATTCGCGATGGGTTCGAGAAGCTGCGCAGCGATGAGCAAATGCGCGGCCTGGCCGATGCGGCGCGCAGCCGCTCTGAGGCCGACTGGCTGGTGGGCATCAATGGCACGCGCGCCATGACGGCCTTCAACTCCCGCGATGGCGGCTTTTTCCTGACGACGGTGGGCCGGGTGCAAACCCCCACGCTGTCCATCGTGGTGGAGCGCGAAGAAAAAATCCGCAAGCACATCGCCCGCAACTACTGGGAAATCAAGGCCGACTTTGGTGCTGCCGCAGGGGAGTACGAAGGCAAGTGGTTTGACCCCAACTTCAAGAAAAACGACGACGCGGACCGCCGTGCCGACCGTTTGTGGAGTGAGGCCGAGGCCCAAGGCATTGCCGCTGCCGTTAAAGGCCAGCCCGGTGTCGTCACCGAAGAAGCCAAGCCCAGCACGCAGGCGAGCCCGCTGCTCTATGACCTGACCACACTGCAGCGTGAGGCCAACTCGCGCTTTGGCTTCTCGGCTAAGACCACGCTGAGCCTGGCCCAGGCCTTGTATGAAAAGCACAAGGTGCTGACCTACCCCCGGACGGACTCGCGCGCCCTGCCTGAAGACTATCTGGGCACCGTCAAGCAGACCTTCGAGATGCTGGCGCATGAGGACATGCCCGGGCCGCTCAAAGAGCTGTCGCAGCATGCCAGCAAGGCGCTGAAGGCCGGCTATGTGAAGCCCAGCAAACGGGTGTTCGACAACGCCAAGGTCTCAGACCACTTTGCCATCATCCCCACGCTGCAAGCACCTAAAGCGCTGAATGAGCTGGAAGCCAAGCTCTACGACCTGGTGGTCAAGCGCTTTTTGGCGGTGTTCTACCCCTCGGCCGAATTCATGGTCACCACCCGCATCACCAAGGTGGCGGCGGCTGGCGCGCAGCACCACTTCCAAACCAACGGCAAGGTGCTGGTCAACCCCGGTTGGCTGGCCGTGTATGGCAAGGAAGCGCAGGACGAAGACGCCAACTTGGTGGCCGTGCAGCCCGGGGAGAGCGTGAGCAACGAAGGCGTGAGCCTGAACGCTTTGGCCACCAAGCCCCCCGCGCGCTACACCGAAGCCACGCTGCTGTCGGCCATGGAAGGGGCGGGCAAGCTGATCGACGATGAGGACTTCAAGGCGGCGATGCAAGAAAAGGGCTTGGGCACCCCTGCCACCCGCGCTGCCACCATTGAAGGCTTGATCCTGGAAAAGTACATGCTGCGTGAGGGCCGCGAGCTGGTGCCCACGGCCAAAGCCTTCCAACTCATGACCCTGCTGCGCGGCCTGGACATTGAAGACCTGACCAAACCCGAGCTGACCGGCAACTGGGAACACCAGTTGGCTGAGATGGAACACGGCCGCCTCTCGCGCGACCAGTTCATGAAGGCGATTGCGGGCCTGGCCGAGCGCATCGTCAAAAAGGCCAAAGAGTACGACCGTGACACCATCCCTGGTGACTACGCCACCCTCAAGGCCCCTTGCCCCAACTGCGGCGGCGTGGTCAAAGAGAACTATCGCCGCTTCACGTGTACCGGAAGTGCTGGCGCCGAAGAAGGCTGTGGCTTCTCCATCACCAAGATCCCGGCCGGCCGCAGCTTTGAGCTGCACGAGGTCGAGCAGTTCTTGGTCGATAAAAAGATCGGCCCGCTGGAAGGCTTCCGCTCCAAGGCCGGTTGGCCCTTCACGGCTGAGCTGAAGCTGGCCCATGACGAGGTGGAAAGCCAGTGGAAGCTGGAGTTCGACTTTGGCGAAGACGCCAAGCAGGCCGAAGAAGGCGAGGCGGTGGACTTCTCGGCTCAGACCACCCTGGGCGCTTGCCCCAAATGCGGCAGCAGTGTGTTTGAGCATGGCAGCAACTACGTTTGCGAGAAGAGCGTGGGCCCTGGCCCCAGTTGCGATTTCAAGACCGGCAAGGTCATCCTGACCCAGCCGGTGGACCACACCCAACTCGCCAAGCTGCTAGAGACGGGCAAGACCGATTTGCTGGAGAACTTTGTCTCCAACAAGACCCGCCGCAAGTTCAAGGCTTTCCTGGCCTTTGACAAGAAGGAAGGCAAGGTCAGCTTCGAGTTTGAGCCGCGCGCCGCCAAGGTGCCGGCCAAGAAAGCGGCGGCCAAAAAGGCCGCCAAGGCGTGACCATTCACAGCGGCTTGAGGGGCGTTGGCGCATGACGCTGGCGCTGTTCTACAAGCTGCTGGCCATGGTGGCCGTGGTGGGCCTGGGCTGGGCCGTGGGGCGGCTGCGTTGGCTGGGCGATGAGCAGGCCGACCCGGCCCGCGTGCTGGCCAATGCGGCCTTCTTCATCTTCGCCCCGGCGCTGCTGTTCCGCACCACCGCGCGCATTGATTTGGGGGCCTTGCCTTGGCACATGCTGGCGGCTTATTTCATCCCGGTCGTGGCCATCATGCTGGCGGTCTGGGCTTGGCAGCGCTGGCGCCGTGAGGCTGAAGGCTTGCCCGTGGCCGCCCCGGCCACGCGGGCCATCACGGTGAGCTTTGGCAACTCGGTGCAGATTGGCATTCCCTTGGCGGCCGCCCTGTTTGGCGAGGCGGGCTTAGGGCTGCACCTGACCCTGGTCAGCCTGCACGCCTTGGTCTTGCTGTCCATGCTCACCTTGTTGGTCGAGGCCGACTTGGCCCTCGCACGCGCCCGCGAAGGCTCGGCCACCCAAGGCCGCGCCAGCCTGTGGCGGCTGCTGCGCGGCACGCTGCGCAACACGATTGTTCATCCGGTGGTGCTGCCCGTGCTGTTGGGCCTGGCCTGGAACGTCACAGGCTGGCCCATCCCCGATGCCATGGACGAGGTGCTCAAGCTCTTGGGCGCGGCCGTGGTGCCGCTGTGCCTGACCCTGATCGGCATGAGCCTGGCCTATCTGGGCCTGCCCCGCCCCCTGCACCACGCGGTGAGCCTGACCCTGCTGAAGATGCTGGCCCAGCCCTTGCTCGTCTGGCTGGCCGGCCGCTATGTGTTTGGCCTCAGCGGCCTGCCGCTGAATGTGTGCGTGATGATGGCCGCGCTGCCCGTGGGCTCCAACGCCTTGCTCTTTGCCCAGCGCTACCGCGCCCAAGAGGCCGAAACCACCGCAGCCATCGTGCTCTCGACGCTGAGCTTGGTGGCGGCGGTCCCGCTGTGGTTATGGGTGTTGACCCCTTGATAGGCTGACTCAGCGCCCCGCATCCCGCTCACGCGGGTCGTCTTGCGTGGCCGTGGCGATCACGGTTTTGTCTTTGCCAAAGGTCACGCTGAAGACCTTGCGCTCTTGGCCGTCTTGAAAGCGCCAATCCCAAATGGTTTCGTCGGGCTTGAGATCAAACCGGTGGGTCTTGGCAGGCTGGCCCAAGAGTTGGCGCACTTCCAAGTCGCTCATGCCTGGCTGCACCTTGGCAAAGTTGGCCGGCTGCAGCAGTTGGCGCAGCGAGCTCATCTTGCCGTCGGGGCCGATCTCGATGACGTAATTGGTGGTGCCCTCGGGCTGGCGCGGGTACTCCAGCACCTTGGAGCCATCGGCCCGCTCGACGGTGCGGGTGGGCTCGCCAAACTGCTGGCGCACATCGGACTCGCTGGCCACGCCTTCTTCGAGCTTGGCCACGCGCTCTTGGTCGCAGGCGCTCAAACCAGCCAGGGCGAGGGCGGTCAGCAGGGCAAGGGCAGTGTGGCGGGCATGAAGTCTCATGAGGCTCTCTGGAGTGAAAGAGCAGGCTTAACGCCTGCACAGGCCGAAGGGACGACGCGCAGCATGTCATGCGCGGTGGGGTGTAGCGCGCCCCTTCAGCGCGAGGATGTGCGCGATTTGGGACAATGGCCCCCCAATTGACTTTTTTGCGCGACGAACATGACTGCGATGGATGTCTCTGCCCACATGTCCCATTTGGGGGCGTCTGCCCGGGAGGCATCACGCACCATGGCCGCCGCGCCCACCCGCGCCAAGAACCAAGCCTTGCTGAACTTGGCGCGCCTGCTTCGCGAGGCCGGCAGCCCCTTGAGCGCCGCCAATGCCCAAGACCTGAACGCGGCGCGTGCCGCTGGCTTGGCCGAGCCTCTGGTGGACCGCCTCAAGCTGAGCCCTGCCGTGATCGCCACAGTCGCCGAGGGCTGCGAGCAACTGGCTGCCATGCCCGACCCGGTGGGCGAGATCACGGGGGTGAAGCGCCGCCCCACCGGCATCAGCGTGGGCCAGATGCGGGTGCCGCTGGGCGTCTTCGGCATGATTTACGAGAGCCGCCCTAACGTGACGATTGAGGCGGCCTCCCTGGCCATCAAGAGTGGAAACGCCTGCATTTTGCGCGGCGGCTCCGAGGCCTTTCACAGCAATGTCGCCCTGTGGCAGTTGGTGCAGGAAGCGCTGCGCGAGGCGGGTCTGCCCGAGGCCGCCGTGCAACTGGTGCAGACCACCGACCGCGCAGCCGTGGGCCAGTTGATCGCCATGCCTGAGTTTGTGGACGTGATCATCCCGCGCGGCGGCAAGGGCCTGATCGAGCGCATCGCCAACGAAGCCCGCGTGCCGGTCATCAAGCACTTGGACGGCAACTGCCACACCTATATCGACGCGCAGGTGGACCTGGAGCAAGCGGTGGTGGTGACCGAGAACGCCAAGACCCAGAAGTACAGCCCGTGCAATGCCACCGAGTCGCTGCTGGTGCATGCGCAAAGCGCTGCGGCCTTTTTGCCGCGCATCGGCGCCGTGTTTGCGGCCAAGGGCGTGGAGATGCGCTGCTGCCCGGTGGCGCGTGCGCTGCTGGCGGGCGTGCCGGGCGCGCAGCTGACCGAGGCCCAAGAGAGCGACTGGAGCGAGGAATACCTCGCCCCCATCATCAGCATCAAGGTGGTGGCGAGCCTGGATGAAGCCATCACTCACATCAACCGTTATAGCTCGCACCACACCGACGCGATTTTGACCACCCACCACCCCAGCGCCATGCGTTTTTTGCGCGAGGTCGATTCGGCCAGCGTGATGGTCAATGCCTCGACCCGCTTTGCCGATGGTTTTGAATATGGCCTGGGCGCCGAGATCGGCATCTCCACCGACAAATTCCACGCCCGTGGCCCGGTGGGCCTGGAGGGGCTGACCTCGATGAAGTGGGTGGTTCTGGGCCAAGGCGAGGTGCGGCAATGAGCGCAGCTGTCATGGCCGCGCAAAACCGCACAGCCCTGGTGCTGTTCTCGGGCGGGCAAGACTCCACCGTCTGCCTGGCCTGGGCCTTGCAGCGCTTTGCGCGGGTCGAGACCCTGGGCTTTGACTATGGCCAGCGGCATCGCATTGAGCTGGACTGCCGGCTGACCGTGCGCCAAGAGTTGGCGCGCCAGTTCCCGCAGTGGGCGGCCAAGCTGGGCGAAGACCATGTGCTGGACCTGAGCCTGCTGGGCCAGATCTCCGCCTGCGCCTTGACGGAAAACCGCGCCATTGAACTGGAAGCCAACGGCCTGCCCAACACCTTTGTGCCGGGCCGCAACCTGCTGTTCCTGAGCTTTGCCGCCACCTTGGCTTACCGGCGCGGCGCCAGCGTGCTGGTGGGCGGCATGTGCGAGACGGACTACTCCGGCTACCCCGACTGCCGCGACAACACACTCAAGGCCTTGCAAGTGGCGCTGAGCTTAGGGCTCGACACGCCCATGACGCTGGAGACGCCGCTGATGTTCCTGACCAAGGGCCAGACCTGGGCCTTGGCGCATGAGCTGGGTGGCGAGGCCTTGAACGCGCTGATTGCCGAGCACACCCACACCTGCTACCTGGGCGAGCGCGGCACGCGCCACCCTTGGGGCTATGGCTGTGGCGAATGCCCGGCCTGCCAGTTGCGTGCGGCCGGCCACACCCATTGGCTGCAGCATGGGGGGGCCAGCGCATGAGCGGCGCCGGCCTGGACGCGGCTAGCCAGTTTTCGTCTTGGGCGTGGCTGCTGCGGGCCGTGCTGCTGGCCGTGCTGCTGTTCTGGGTGGTGGGCGCCTACAACCGCCTGACGCGGCTCCGCAGCGCCATCGGCGCGGCCTGGGGCCAGATCGACGAGCAATTGGCGCGCCGCGCGGCAGCGCTCGACTCTTTGCTGGAGCTGGTGCGCGAGCCCTTGGCCGATGAGGTCACCACGCTGTCCGCGCTGGCTGCCGCTCAAGAGCGCCAGCAACAGGCCGCGCGGGCGGTGCGCGCCAAGCCGCATCTGGCCGCAGCCCTGCAAGCCTGGCAGTTGGCCGAGAGCGAGCTGGCCTCGCCCTTGGCCCGCCTGCAAGCCCTGCTGGAGCACCGCCGCGACTTTGAGGGTGCCGAAGCCGTGCGCCCCTTGATCCGCCAATTGGTGGAGCTGGTGCCGCGCATGAGCTATGCCCGCCAGGGCTTTAACGATGCGGCGGCCGCCTATAACGCGGCGGTGCAGGAGTTCCCGACGCGGCTGCTGCAGCGCCCCTTTGGCTTCAGGCCCACGGCCTCGCTGTGACGCCATGCGCAGCAGCTCGCTCTGGAAGGCCCTCGTCGCGCTGATGCTGGTATTGGCAGCCGCTGGGTGGTGGGCGCCCGCCGAGCTCGCCCAAGCCCAGGTCTGGATGGCTGCGCAATGGCGGCACTGGACAGGCAGCGAGCCCACGCCGGTGTTCCGACACACCGACGCCCAAGGCCGCGTCATCTACAGCGACCGCGCGCCTGCCAGCGGCGCCACCGCGGCCGAGCTGCCCCCTCTGACGGTGATGCCAACGGTGCCGGCGCCCGCGCCTCAGCGGCCCGCCCTCAACCCGGCTGAAGCGCTGCAGAAAGACCGCGCCCAACTGGCCGAGGAGGCCCAGAAACTCAAAGAGCAGCGGATGGAGCGATTGATTCAGTCGGGATCGACCGAGGCGAAGGGGTCGCCTTAGCTCTGCCCCATGATGGCCGCAGACGCCATCATTTCTTCGAACAGGGCTGCTGTTGCCTCACCCGAGACGGCGTAAGGGTCCAGCGTGGCGGTCTCGGAGTATTTGAGCAGCATGGCCGGGTTGAGCCGGTTGGTTTGCACCTGGCCCATGGACCACCCAGCAAAGCGGCGCTCGGCGATTTCTTCGTAGGCCAGCAAGGTGACCTCGGCATGGCGCGGGTCGGCGGCGATCTTGTTGTAGAGCGCGTTGACCGAAGCGCGGCCGCCTTCGAGCACCTGGATGAAGATGCCGCGCGACAAGCACAGCACGCCGGTGATGCCGCGCTCGGGGTTTTGGGTGCGCGACTGGCGCAGGATGCCGACCAATTCTTCGGTGTCAATCGCCGAGGTGGCTCGGCTGCAATACATCAAACGCACCAGCATGATGAAGGGCTCCTTCAGGACTTCTTGGGCAGCAGCGACAGGAATTCGCGACGCAGGTTGGCGTCTTTCAGGAAGGCGCCGCGCATCACGCTATTGGTCATGGCGGAGTCATTGTCTTTCACCCCGCGCCAGGCCATGCAGAAATGATCGGCTTCCATGACGATGGCTAAACCGTCAGGTTTGACGCGTTCCAACAAAGTGTCGGCCAGCATGATCACGGCTTCTTCCTGGATCTGCGGGCGGCTCATGATCCAGTCGGCAATGCGAGCGTACTTAGACAGGCCAATCAGGTTGGAGTGCTCGTTGGGCAGCACGCCGATCCAGAGCTTGCCGATGATGGGGCACATGTGGTGCGAGCAGGCGCTGCGCACGGTGATGGGGCCGACGATCATCAGCTCGTTCAAGCGCGAGATGTTCGGGAACTCGGTGACATCGGGCATGGGCTGATAGCGCCCCCGGAACACTTCTTCGACAAACATTTTGGCCACGCGCTTGGCCGTCTCTTGGGTGTTGTGGTCGCTCTCGGTGTCGATCACCAGGGCCTTGAGCACCTCGGCCATCTTGGCCTGGACCTCGGCCTTGATCTCGGCGAGCTCGCCTTCGCGCACAAAGGCCGAGATGTTGTCATTGGCGTGATAGCGCTTATCTGCGCCCACCAGGCGGTAGCGGATCCGCTCGGAGGCGGGCATTTGGGCCAGATCGGCCTCATCCAAGATGAGGCCCGAAGGGCGGGAAGGGGCTTGAGTGGGGTCGGCCATGCCGGGCTCCTGACGAGCGTGATCGAGGGCTGATTGTGGGGCAGAAGCCAAAGACCTTGCGGGCGCGGGGCTAGACTCAGTGGGTGAATGCGTCAAACACTTCCCCTTCCCCTCATGCCGGGCCGCCTTTGTCGCGGCTTTTGGAGCTGACCAGCGAGGCCGTGCAGGCCGTGCGCTCGGGTCGCTCGCTGACCGATGTGCTGGCCAAAGCCCCGCCTGCAGCGCGTGGTGGCACTCAGGCCTTGAGCTTTGCCGTCTTGCGCCGCCTGGGCGCGGCCCAGGCTGTGCGGGCGGGCTTGGCACCGCGCCAGCCGCCACCCAATGTCGAGGCGCTGCTGATCACCGCGCTGGCCCTGTTATGGCCCGATGAGAACCCGCCCTACCCCGAGCACACCTTGGTGGATCAGGCCGTCACGGCGGCCCGCAAGCGCATGCCTGCGGCCGCCAGCTTTGTGAACGCCGTGCTGCGCCGTTTTTTGCGTGAGCGCGACGTCTGGGTGGCCAAGGTCCAGCAAGACCCGGTGGCGGCCTGGAACCACCCGCTGTGGTGGATCGAGCGCGTGCGCCGCGATTGGCCCGAGCAGTGGCAAACCCTGCTGCTGCAAGCGCACCTGCACCCGCCCATGGCCTTGCGGGTGCATCGCGGCCGGGGCACGCCGCAGAGCGTCGTGGCGCGCTTGGCTGAGGCCGGCATTGCCGCGCATGCCGTGCCTGGTTTTGATGATGCGGTGGTGCTGGATCGCGGCTGGCCGGTGGAGCGCCTGCCCGGCTTTGCGCAGGGCGATGTCTCGGTGCAAGACCTCTCGGCCCAGCGCGCGGCCGGGCTCGTCTTGGGGGCAGGCTTGCCCGCTGGCGCTCGTGTGCTGGATGCGTGCGCAGCGCCCGGTGGCAAAACCGCGCACCTGTTGGAGCGAGCGCCCAGCCTGAACCTGCTGGCCTTGGATGCCGATGCCAGCCGCCTGGCTCGGGTGAAGCAGACCTTGGACCGCGTGGGCGCCACCGCCGAGCTCAAGGCCGCTGACGCGCGCCAGGTCGCGACGTGGTGGGACGGCCAGCCCTTTGATGCGATCTTGCTGGATGCGCCCTGCACGGCCTCGGGCATTGTGCGGCGCCACCCGGACATTGCCTGGCTGCGCCGCCCCGAGGATGTGACGGCGCTGGCCCGCACCCAGGCCGAGTTGCTGGACGCGCTGTGGCCCCTGCTCAAGCCCGGCGGGCGCTTGGTCTATGCCACCTGCTCGCTCTTCAAGGCGGAAGGGCAGCACCAGATCGACGCATTTTTGCAACGCATCCCCCAGGATCAAGCCCGGCTAGACCCGGACTCTCCTGGCCATTGCCTGCCGCTGCCGGACAATGGCGCGGCTGCGACGGCTGTCGCCGCAGCCGACGGTTTCTTCTATGCGGTGTTGCACAAACCGACATCCTGAAGCGCCGTTTGACCCCCACCGGTCTGCCCTTTTGCTGCCATTGACGTGAACCCATTCGCTGCCCTGCTGGCTGTGGCGACCCGCCTTGCGCGTGGTCTGGCCGCGGCCATGGGTGCGTGGTGCATGGCGCTGTTCTTGCTGCTGCCCAGTGCGGCGGTGCAGGCGCAGAGCATGGAGCTGCCGACCTTGACCTTAGAGCGCCAAGAAGGCGCGCTGGTCTTGAGCTTTGTGGCCAAGCCGGCGCTGTCCAAAGCGGTGGAGGAAGCGCTGCAGCGCGGGGTGCCGGTCTATTTCGTGGCCGAGGCCCAGGTCAACCGGGTGCGCTGGTATTGGCGCAATGAGCGCATCACCCGGGCTTCGCGCACGTGGCGGCTGTCGTACCAACCCTTGACCTCGTCTTGGCGCGTCAGCTTTGGTGCGCTGAGCCAAAACTTCCCCAGCCTGAGCGAGGCCCTGGCCACCGTGACTCGGGCCACCGACTGGAAGATTGCCGACCCCGAGCAGTTGGACCTGGGTGAGCGCTACGAGGTGGAGTTCAGCTACCGGCTGGACGCCAACCAGTTGCCGCGCCCCATGCAACTCGACCTGGCGGCGCAGGCTGATTGGCGGCTGGCGATTGAGCGCAAGCTGAAGATCGACTACTGACATGAGGGTCTCGTCCAAGCGCTGGGGTTGGGGCATTGCCCTGCTGGCGGCGTCCGGGCTGGGCTTGGTGCTGGCAGCTTTGCTGTCACTCTTGGCCCAAGGGCCTGAGCGCTATGAACGCCATATTGGTTGGCTGTTCGTGGTCAATGCCGTGGTGGCCACGCTGCTCTTGGTGGTCATCCTCGTGGCGGCTGTCCGCTTGGTGGTGCGCCTGCGCCAGGGCAAGTTCGGCAGCCGCCTGCTCATCAAGTTGGCCGGCATTTTTGCGCTGGTGGGCGTGCTGCCCGGCGCGCTGATCTACACGGTGAGCTACCAGTTTGTGTCGCGCAGTGTGGAGGCCTGGTTCGATGTGCGGGTGGCCCGCGCGCTGGATGCCGGCCTGGCCTTGGGCAAGGGCACCTTGAACGCGATGGCCGACGACATGGGCGAGAAGGTGCGAAGTGCAGCCTTGCGCCTGAGCGAGCGCCGCAATGGCGAGCCTGAATTGGCCGCGCTGGAGCGCCTGCGCGAGGAATTGGGCGCCCAGGAAATGGCCATCGTGGGCGCCTCGGGGCAGATGTTGGTGACGGTCAGCACCCAGGCCGATGCAGAGCTTGAGCGGCCTTCGGCCTTGCTCTTGCGCCAGGCCCGGGGCAGCCGGGTCGCCACCGTGGTGGAAGGCCTGGAGGACGAAGTGGGCGGCAGCCCCAAAGTCGTCTCCAGAGTCCGCGTTTTGGTGCCCGTGCCCAGCAACAGCCTGAGCTTGGTGCCCGAAGGTGAGCGCTTCTTGATGGCGGTGCGGGTTTTGCCCGAGGCCTTGGCCCGCGATGCCTTGATCGTCCAAGCTGCCTACCGCGATTATCAGCAGCGCATCTTGGCGCGTGATGGTCTGCGTCGCATGTACATCGGCACGCTGACGCTCTCCCTCGTGTTGTCGGTGTTCGGCGCGGTGTTGCTGGCGGTGGTGCTGGGCAACCAATTGGCCAAGCCGCTGCTGCTGCTGGCCGAGGGCATGCGCCAGGTGGCGGCGGGCGACCTGAGCGTGAAGCCGGTGTTTGCCTCGCGCGACGAGCTGGGCGGCCTGACCCGCAGCTTTGCCGATATGACGGGCCAATTGGGCAGCGCGCGCGAGCAGGCCGAAGCCTCGCTGCGGCAGTTGGAGAGCGCTCGCACCCGGCTCCAAACCATTTTGGACAACCTCACGGCGGGCGTGATTGTGTTTGACCGCGACAAGCACATCGACACCGTCAACCCCGGCTCCACCCGCATCCTGCGGGCACCCTTGTCGGCCTATGTGGGCCGCGGCTTGGGCGAGGTGCCCGCGCTGGAGGCCTTTGCTCAAGCCGTTTGGCAGCGCTTTGATGCGCATGAGACAAGCCCAGAAGACGGTGAGCGCGACCACTGGCAAGACGCGTTTGAGCTGCGCGTGGGGGCCGACGACGATGTGCTGACCTTGCTGGTGCGTGGCGCCGACCTGCCGCGCGGCGCGCGGCTGATGGTGTTTGATGACATCACCGAAGTGGTGTCCGCCCAGCGCTCGGCCGCCTGGAGCGAGGTGGCGCGCCGCTTGGCTCATGAGATCAAGAACCCGCTCACGCCCATCCAGCTCTCGGCCGAGCGCTTGCAGCACAAGCTGGAAGCCAAGTTGGAGGCCACTGACGCCGCCATGCTCAACCGCTCGGTGGCGACCATCGTCAACCAAGTGCAGGCCATGAAGCAGTTGGTCAACGAGTTCCGCGACTATGCGCGCCTGCCCGCAGCACGGTTGGCCGCCATTGACCTGAACGCCTTGGTGGCCGAGGTGCTGGCCCTCTACGGCAACGAGCAAGACCTGGGGCAGTTGCAGGCGCGCTGCGAGCCGGCGCTGCCGCACATCCAAGGCGATCCGACGCAATTGCGCCAGGTCATCCACAACCTGGTGCAGAACGGTTTGGACGCCGTGTCGGGCCGCAGCGACGCCCGTGTGCAGATCAGCACCGAGCTGGCGCGCTTCGAGGATGGCCGCCCGCGAATGGTTCGCCTTAAAGTGACGGACAATGGGCCGGGATTCAGCGAGAAGGTGCTCAAGCGCGCCTTTGAGCCTTACGTGACCACCAAGAGCAAGGGCACCGGCCTGGGGCTGGCGGTGGTCAAGAAGATTGCTGACGAACACGGCGCGCGCGTTCGCATCGGAAACTTGGCCCCCACTGACGGGAGCGAGGCATTGGCCGGTGGTGCGCAGGTTTCGTTATCATTTTCAAGTTTTACAGCAGAGCAGGGACACCTTCCGGGGTCTGGCACCAGCTAAACCCCGCAGGCAAGGGACTTCATGGCAACCATTCTTGTAGTCGACGACGAAATGGGCATCCGGGCCCTCTTGTCGGAAATCCTCACCGACGAAGGCCACGCGATCGAGATCGCAGAAAACGCCACGCAGGCCAGAGCCGCGCGTGAGCGCAGCCGCCCCGATTTGGTTCTGCTGGACATCTGGATGCCCGATGTCGATGGCATCACCTTGCTCAAAGAGTGGGGCGCTACCGGTCAGCTGAACATGCCCGTCATCATGATGAGCGGCCACGGCACCATCGACACGGCGGTTGAAGCCACCAAGTACGGTGCCACCGCCTTCCTCGAAAAGCCCATCACCTTGCAAAAGCTGCTGCGTGCGGTGGAGCAGGGCTTGGCCAAGGCACCCGCCCGCGCGCCTGGTGCTTTGGGCAGCATCAGCCCCATCAGTGTCAATGTGCTGCCGGGCCAGCGCCTAGAGGCCGACCTGACGGTGGAGTCCGCCATGACCGGCGGCATGGGCCTGCCCAGCATGCCCGTCGATTTGGGCCCTCAGAGTGAACAGAGCTTTGACCTGGACCGCCCGCTGCGCGAAGCCCGCGATGCCTTCGAGAAGGCTTACTTCGAGTTCCACCTCGCCCGCGAGAACGGCTCCATGACCCGCGTGGCCGAGAAAACCGGGCTGGAGCGCACCCACCTCTATCGCAAGCTCAAGCAATTGGGCGTCGATCTCTCGCGCAACAAACGCGGCGGTTCGCACTGAGCGACGCCTGAATTTGCACACGCGGCCTCACAAAACAAGACAGCGCAAAAAGTCGTGCTAGAATAGCTGTCTTTCGTGGCCTGGTAGCTCAGTTGGTAGAGCAGCGGATTGAAAATCCGCGTGTCGGTGGTTCGATTCCGCCCCAGGCCACCAAAGAAATGCGGGATTAGCTCAGTTGGTAGAGCGATACCTTGCCAAGGTATAGGTCGAGAGTTCGAGCCTCTTATCCCGCTCCAAACGCACAGCAAAAAGCCAGGTTTCACGACCTGGCTTTTTTGCTTTTCAGCCCTGTTTTCTGCTCCGCTTGGGCGCTGCATCTGCGCCCAAGCCTGCGCGGGTGCCGCTCAGGGCGCGTCGCTGGCGCACACCCGGTTGCGGCCGCTGCTCTTGGCTTCATAGAGCAGCAGGTCGGCGCGTTGCAGCAGCTCATGCGCGGGCAGGCCGGGCGTCAGGCACAGGCCCACGCTGCAGGTGCAGCTCAGCACCCGGCCATCATGGGCGGTGGGCGACTCTTCCAGGGCTTGCCTGAAGGCCTCTGCCCGCGCTTTGGCCTCAGCGGGTGTGGTGGTGAGCATCACCGAGAACTCTTCGCCGCCCAGGCGCGCCACCAAGCCGTCATTGAAGTGGCGGGCCAGCAGTTGTGCCATGTGGCGGATCACCGCGTCGCCCGCCGGGTGGCCGTAGGTGTCGTTGACCTTTTTGAAGAAGTCGATGTCCAGCATCAGCGTGGCATGGACTTGGCCATTCACCGCCGCACTGCGGGCATGCAGCGGCGCTTGGTCATAGAAATGGCGGCGGTTGAACAGGCCGGTCAGGGCGTCGCGCGTGGCTTGCTCGCGCAGCGTGGCCACGCTGTCGAGCATGGCGATGTTCTGATTGACGCGGGCGCACAGCTCTTCATAGGTGAAGGGCTTGCCCAGGTAATCATTGGCGCCGAGCTTCAAGAAGCGGGCTGAGAGCGAGTTGTCGTCGCTCGACGAGACGCCAACGATGGCCAGGTGTTCGCGGTCATGCTTGCGGCGCAACTGGCCCACCAGGCCAAAGCCGTCCATGCGCGGCATGTGGCAGTCGGTGACCACCAAGCAGATGTCCGGGTGCTCTTTGAACACCTCCAGCGCCTCTTGCCCGTCGGCCGCCAAGTACACGGTGAGCTGCTGGCGCTCCAACCAGTTCTTCACCAGTTGGCGGGCCGCTGCGGAGTCGTCCACCACCAGCGCGGCTTGGCCGCGGTTGCACCAGAGGCGTCGGATCTGGTCGGCCACATAGCGAAAGACTTGGGTGTTGTCCTTGATGACATAGTCCACCGCGCCGCGCAGCAGCATGGACTCGCGCAGGTCTTTGTCGAAGCTGGCCGTCACGCCGATGGCGGGAATGTCAGCAGCGGTCAGGGTGGAGAGAATCTTGCCCGCGTCGGCGTCGGGCAAATGCAGGTCGGCCACCGCCACAAAAAAGGGCGCGTCCGCACCACGGGCGTCGATCAGCTTCCGGGCCTCGGCCAGCGTGCCCGCGGCTTCCACCGTGCAGCCCAGGCGCATGCGCAAGGTCTGGGCGGCCAGGTCGCGCACCAGCGCCTGGTCTTCAATCAATAGCACCGCACAGCGGCTGGCCAGCTCGTGGGCTGCGCTCATCGTTCACTCCCGTCTGAAGGGCGGCCTGCCACGCAGACCGCTGACGGGTTTTTCGGCCAAAAGACCTGACTCTGAAGGGGGTGTTGGCGCCGCCGCAGGGGCCTCAGGTGGCCAGGGTCCAGGCCAGTCCCAAGGCCGCGCACAGCGCCAGCGTCTCCATCACACTGCGCTTGAGCTTGAACAGCGCCAGCACGGCCACGCCCGCAATGACTGCGGCCGCCCCATCCAGCCCCCCTGCCCAGCCCTGGGGCCACAGGGCGTGATAGGCAAAGAACAAGGCCAGGTTCAGCACCACGCCCACCACGGCGGCGGTGATGGCGCTCAAGGGGGCGGTGAAGTGGAGCTTGCCGTGGGTGGACTCCACCAGCGGCCCGCCGGCCAGGATGAAGATGAAAGACGGCAGAAACGTGAACCAGGTCACCAAGCACGCGGCTACACAGCCGGCCAGCAGGCGCTGATCTGCCCCCCACAGCGCGGCCAGCTCGCTGCTTTGCCAGCCGCCCACAAAGCCCACAAAAGCCACCACCATGATCAGCGGCCCGGGCGTGGTTTCGCCCAGCGCCAAGCCGTCCATCATCTGGCGGCCATTGAGCCAGCCAAAATGCCCGACCGCCCCTTGATACACATAAGGCAGCACGGCATAGGCGCCGCCAAAAGTCAGCAGCGCGGCCTTGGTGAAGAACCAGGCCATCTGCGTCAAGGTGCCTTGGCTGCCGTAGAGGCTCCACAGCAGCCCAAAGGGCAGCAGCCACAGCAGCGCTCCGGCGGCCACCACCCCACTCAGGCGCCCCGGCGAGAAGCGGGCATGGGCGGGCGTAGGCGTGTCGTCGTCGATCAAAGCAGGGCCATAGCTGGCCTTGGCGCTGCCATGGCCACCGCCTAGGCTGAACTCATCAGGCCGCAGCCGCCCCCCCACAGCGCCCACCACGGCGGCCGCCAGCACAATGGCCGGGAAGGGCACATTGCCCGCAAAAATGGCGACGAAGGACGCGGCCGCAATCCCCCACAAGGCGCGGTTCTTCAAGGCCCGGCTGCCGATGCGGTGGGCCGCTTGCACCACGATGGCGGCCACGGCGGGCTTGATGCCGTAAAAGAGGCCCGCCACCAGCGCCACATGCCCCCAGGCCATATAGAGCCAGCTCAAGGCGATCAAGATCAGCAGCGAGGGCAGCACAAACAAGGCGCCGGCCACCACCCCGCCCCAGGTGCGGTGCATCAGCCAGCCCAGGTAGGTGGCGAGCTGCTGGGCCTCGGGCCCCGGCAGCAGCATGCAGTAATTGAGCGCATGCAAAAAGCGCTTCTCGCTGATCCAGCGGCGGCGCTCCACCAGCTCGCTGTGCATGATGGCGATCTGACCGGCCGGCCCACCAAAACTGATGAAGCCCAGCTTCAGCCAGAAGCGCAAGGCCTCGCCAAAGCTGACGGGGGCGGGAGCGACTTGAGTCGCTGTGTCGCCGGGCGTCATCGCGGCACCTGGAGTGCGGCGCGCGCGGCCAATGCCGGGCCGCGGGCGATGCAGCCCTCGACATGGTCATTGACCAAACCCATGGCCTGCATGAAGGCATAAGCGGTGGTGGGGCCCACAAACTTCCAGCCGCGCTTCTTTAAGTCTTTGGCCAAGGCGATGGCCTCGGGCGAGGTGGTCAGGGTGCGCAGCACGTCGGGCGTCAGCTTCTCAGGGCGGCTGCCAGGCGCGGGCTCAAAGCGCCAGAAATAGGCGGCCAGCGAGGGAAACTCTTGCAGCAATTCTTGCGCGCGGCGGGCATTGTTGAGGGCGGCTTCGATCTTGCCGCGGTGGCGCACGATGCTGGCATCGGCCAGCAGGCGCTGCACATCCTGTTCGTCAAAGCGGGCCATCGCGGCCGGCTCAAACTGTGCAAAAGCGGCTCGGAAGCCCTCACGCTTGTTGAGAATGGTCAGCCACGACAAGCCCGACTGAAAGCCCTCCAGGCAGATTTTTTCGAACAAGCGTCTGTCGTCGGTGACGGGAAAGCCCCATTCATGGTCGTGATAGGCGGTGTAGTGCGGGCTGGCGGCACACCAGCCGCAGCGCAGGGGCGTGGCGGTCATCAAAGGTCTATCTGTAGGTGCTGGGCCCAGTGTCGCGTCAGGGGCGTCAGGGCGCGGGCCAAGCGCCGCTCGTTGAGCAAGGCGCGGCCTACAGGGTGGCCGCCCAGGCGGGCGGCGGCGGCCAGCAGGGTTTGGTCGATCAGGTCGCGCTGGGCTTGGCTGCCGCCTAAGCGCCAGGCCTGGGGTCGCAGTGCATGCAAGGCGGCCAGGGCTTGGGCGAACTCGCCGCGTGCAAAAGCCAGCAGGCCGCGCATCAGCGGCAGGCCGACCTCGCGGGCCGGCAGGTGGTTGCTGCGTCGCACGTCTTCGGGCTCAAAGGCGCGGGCCGCGCAGCGGCCCAGCCATTGCTCGGCGCGGCCGGGCTCACCGGCCCCCAGCAAGGCCAGCACGCCATGCACATCGTGAAAGGCATGCCAGCCGGCTTCGTCCTTGCCCAGGGGCCACGCGTCCACCAATTGCGCAAAGCAGGCCTGCACGTCCATGCCCAGCAATTGCATGCGCCACAGCAGGGAGGCCGCGTCCATGCGCCGCAGAGCACTGTTGAGTGCCGGGCGGCTGAAGTGCGCATCGACCAGACGCTGCGCGCCGGCCATGTCCATGGCCTCCAGCCGGAACAAGCCCATATGCCACCACAAATGCCCGGCCAGCAAGCTGCCCTCCGCCCAACCCGGCTGGTGGTGGCGCAGCCAGGCCGCACCATCTTCACAGCGCCCTTGCATCTCCATCACATGGGCCACGGCATGCACGGCCCAGGGTACAGGGCGGCCGGGGGCAGTGGTGGCGCGGTGGCCCATGTCCTCGGCCAGCGGAAAGAGGTTGTTCTCTTGCAGGCCGAAGGCATAGAGGCCTAGCGCATAGGGGTAGAGCGGGTCGGCTTCGTCCCACTCGGGCAAGGCCTGAGCGGGGCGTTGGCGCAACTGCACCGTGTCGCCCCGCACCAAGTCCCACTCGTGGGCCCAGAGCAAGGCCAGCGCATCCCGGGGTTGGTCCAGCAGCAATTCGTCCCACAGCCGGCAGGCGTGGTGCCAGCGCCCTTCGGCCAGGGCCGCCACCGCAGCCAGGTGAATGCGCTCGCGGTCTACCGCGTCTTGGCTCAAGGCCTGGGCTTGCTCCAGCAGCAGGCCAATCTCATGGTCGTGGCCGTGGTCGCGCAAACTCAGCAGGTGGCCGGCTCGCATCACCAAGGGCAGCAGCCACTGCGGGTCGGCATCGTGGGCGCTGCCCAGCTCTGTGAGCGGGTCAGCGTCAAAAGCCATCATGCGCCGCAGCGCTTCTTCCACATGCCGGGCCGCCTGCTCGTCGGCGGTGCCGAGCAAAAGCTTGCGCGAGTCTCTGAGCAGAGGCGGGGCAGGCGGTGGCTTGGTCATCGGCCTACTGTATCGCGTCTGTTAAGCCGTCTCGTGACAAACCGGTTTCAGCGGCCAGGGGCGTTGCGCGGGCCTGAGCTGCTCCCAGAGGGCGGCCATGCGCAGCACCCCCAGGTCGTCATGCCGATGGCCGATGAACTGGACGCCCACCGGCAGGCCTGCTGAGGTGTAGCCTGCGTTGACGCTGATGGCCGGTTGCTCGCTCATATTCCACGGTAAGGTGTAGGCGATGTGCTCAAAAGGCCGCTCGGGGTCGTTCAGCGGGCTGGCCCATTCAGCGGCAAAGGCCACATCGGGGCTGACGGGTGAGAGCACAAAGTCCAGCCCTTGGCAGGCGGCCACGGCGCTGTCGCGCAGTACGCCCATCTGGCTGTAGCCCGTGAAGACCTCGGCCGCGCTGAGCCGCTCGCCGCGGCGTATCCACTGGCTGATGTAGGGCAGCACCTGGGCCTGGCGCTCGGGCGGCAGCGCGGCGAAGTCCAGCCATGAGCGCATGCGCCAAAAATTGTCCAGGCCGTCGATCATGGCGCGCGTCATGAAGGGCGCCATCGGCACCAGGGTGGCACCGGCAGCCTCCAGGCGGGCCGCAGCGTCGAGCACCACAGCGCGCACGCTGTCCGACAGCGGCGTGCCCCAGCCCGGGTCCAGCCACAGGCCAATGCGCAAGGCCCGTGGGCTCAAGCCGTCGAGCTGCAGCCACGGAATGTCTTGGGGCGGCAGGCTCATCGCGTCACGCCAATCGGGGCGCGAGAGGGCCGTCATGGCCAACGCAGCATCGGCCACGCTGCGGGTCATGGGGCCGGCCACGCGCCCGGCATAGGGCGGCTGGATCGGAATGCGGCCCAGGCTGGGCTTGAAGCCCACGATGCCGCACCAACTCGCGGGCAGGCGGATGGAGCCACCGATGTCCGTGCCCAGGTGCAGCGGCCCGTAGCCTGCGGCCGCTGCTGCAGCCGCCCCGGCGCTGCTGCCGCCGGGGTTCAAGCGCGTGTCCCAGGGGTTGCGGGCCAAGGCATGAAAGCTGGACAGGCCCGACGACAACATGCCCCAGTCGGGCATGGTGGTCTTGGTGATGAACACGGCGCCGGCTTCGCGCAGGCGTGCGGCGGGAGGGGCGTCGGCCGCGGCTGGCGTCAGCACGGTGGCTGCACAGCCCAGCGGTGTGGCGACGCCTTGGGTGGCAATGTTTTCTTTGAGGGTGACGGGCACGCCGTCCAGCGGCCCCAAGGCCTGGCCGCGTTGCCAGCGCTGCTCCGAGGCCCGGGCCATGGCCAGTGCGGCCTGCTCATCCGTGGCCCAGGTGGCCCGAAGCACTGGCTCACAGGCCTGCATCTGGGCCAGCACCGCTTGGGTCACCTCCACGGGCGAGCATTCACCCCGCGCATACAGCGGACCTAAGGCGCTGGCCTCTAAGGCGTGCAAGTCGCTCACTGCCAAGAGACCGCCGCCATGTCGTTGGCGAAGATCGGCGAGTTGTGCCACAGGCCCTTCAAGCCCTTTTTGGCCACGGCCGCTTGCTGAGGGTTGAAGATGTAGACATTCACCGCATCGGTGGCCAATTGCTTTTGCATCTGCGCGAACAGGCTGCTGCGTTCTTTGGCATTGGTGCTGGCCGCATGTTTGGTGGCCAGATCGCGGAAGGCCTTGCTGTCATAGCCGTAGTAGTACTTGGGGTCGGTGTAGATCATGTAGTCCAGCGGCTCCACATGGTTGATCACCGTCAGGTCAAAGCTGCCCTTGTAGGCGCCTGACAGCCATTGCGCCCACTCGACGTTTTCCAGCTTGGCTTGGATGCCGACCTTGGCGAGTTGCGCGGCCAACACTTCGCCGCCTTGGCGGGCGTACTGCGGCGGTGGCAGGGTCAGGGTCACCTCCAGCGGGGTTTTGACCCCCGCCTCCTTCAGCAAAGCGCGGGCTTTGTCGGGGTCATAAGGCGTGGTGGCGGTCAGGTCCACATAGCCCGCATCGGTGGGCGCAAAGTGGCTGCCGATGGGCACGGCTTTGCCATCCAGCACGCCGTCGATGAAGGCCTTGCGGTCAATGGCGTGGGCCAGGGCCCGGCGCACGCGCACATCGTCAAAAGGCTTGCGCTTGTTGTTGATGGCCATGATGCCTTTGCCGGCCGTCGCCCCCATCGTGACGGTAAAGCGCGCATCGCTTTGAAATTGCTTCAGGCTCTGGTTGGCCAAGCCACGTGGAAAGCCATCCACATCACCGGCCAGCAAGGCCGCCACCTGGGCGGCTGGGTCGCTGATGAAGCGGAAGGTCACTTTCTTGAGCTTGATGGCGCTGGCCTGGCGATAGCCGTCAAAGCGGCTCAGCACCACCGCATTGCCCTTCTTCCAGTCCTCAAACTTGAAGGGTCCGGTGCCGATGGGGCGCTGGGCTGTGCCGGCGGCTGACTTGGCGTCCAGCATCACGGCAGGGTTCTCGCCCAGGCGGAAGAGGAAATTGCCGTCTGGGTTGTTGAGGGTGAAGATGACGGTGTGGGGGTCGGGCGTGCTGACGGACGCGATGTTGTCGAACAGCGCCTTTTTGGCCTTGTTGGTCGAACCGTCGGCCTTCGCCCGCTCGACGGTGAATTTCACATCCGCCGAGTCAAAAGCCTCGCCGTCATGGAACTTCACGCCTTTGCGCAGGGTGAATGTGTAGGACTTGCCATCGGGCTCCATGCTCCAGCGCTCGGCCAGCAAGGGGCTGATCTGGCCGTCCACGTTGATCTTGGTGAGACCTTCCAGCACGTTGAGGTGGACGATCTCGCCGATGGCTGCCGCCGGCGCGACGGTCGGGTCCAGGCCTGGCGGCTCCAAGACCATGCCGACCACGGCCGAGGTCTTGCTGCTTTGCGCCTGGGCAGCCAAAGGGGCCAAGGCGACCGCGCTGGCCCCCAAGGCGCAGGCCAGTGCCCATGAGTGCAGGGGGTCATTGGAGATGGAGGGGCGCATGACGTGGTTTCCTTGGAATGAGGACGGGCGCATGGTGCCCGAAATTTAGCGCGTTGCCGGTGTTCGGCGCACAGGGTTTCCCGAGCGATGGGCAGAGGGCAGGTCAGGGCGGCGGAAGGGGTAGGCCTGGATGGAGAACATTGCTCTCGCGGGTGAGATTTGCATTTGCTGCCAACTTTGCCACGTCCGATGGGGCTAATCGCGGGCGAAGTTCTGAGGAGGGGCTGGGGCTAATCGCAACAAAGCGTTAAATTCTCTGGTCTGTCACGCAGACCCTGGGCTTGCCGTGATCAAGCCGTGGGCTCGGGTGGTCGATATGACGCCTTGGGCCACGATGTCGGGGTCTGAGTGGGCTGGAGTTGTACGCCATGAATACAAAAATGAATCGCTGGTCTCGCGCGCCCCTGTGGGCGGCTGTTTACGGTGTCTTGTTGGCCTTGACTGCCTGTGGCGGCGGCGGGGGCAGTGAGGTGGAAGAACCTGCGGCCAGCGTCGATCCGGATGAGCGCCGCGCGCCCACCGCAGCCCGCTCACCCCTGAACGCCCAAACCGCTGCGACTGCGCGCTGGTCTGCGCCGACGAAGCTGAGCCTGGTGCCCTCGTCGGGCTCGGTGCTGCCCAATGGCAAAGTGTTGCTGTGGTCGGCCAATAACCCCATGTCGTTTGGTGGCGGTGGCAGCACCTACACCACGGTCTATGACCCGGTGTCCAACACCGCCAGTGATCGGCTGGTGCAAGAGACGGGCCATGCCATGTTCTGCACCGGCACCACGCTGCTGGCCGATGGTCGTTTGCTGGTCAACGGCGGCAGCGACTCTGCGGCCACCAGCATTTATGACCTGAATGCGAACAGTTGGTCGCGTGGCGGCGAGATGAACATCCCCCGCGGCTACCAGGCCAACACCTTGCTGCAAGACGGCTCGGTGCTGACCTTTGGGGGCTCCTGGAGCGGCGGCACGGGTGGCAAGCACGGAGAGGTCTGGTCGTCGGGCTCGGGCTGGCGCACGCTGAGCGGCATGCGTATCGACTCCACCCTCACCAGCGACGGCCCGTGGGGCGGCGACTCCCATTACTGGCTGGTGCCTGCGGGCAATGGCAAGGTCTTGCATCCTGGCCCTGGTGTGCGCATGCACTGGCTGGACACCGCAGGCACGGGGGCGACCACCTACATCGGAGATCGGACTGACCCGTCCGTGCAAGGCGGCGCAGACGGCCCCAGTGTGGCGGGCAACTTGGTGATGTACGACATCGGTCGTGCGCTGAAGACGGGTGGTGTCCACAAGCTGGGGACGCCGGCTCGCAACAATGCCTTTGTGATCGAGTTCGACAAGGGCGTGTCGGTGCGCAAAGTGGCCAATATGGCCTTCCAGCGCGTCTATCACAACAGCGTGGTGCTGCCCGATGGCCGGGTGGTCGTGATTGGCGGCCAGACTTTTGAGGCCTCTTTCACCGACAACGATTCGGTGATGTCGGCCGAGATTTGGGACCCCACCACCGAGACCTTCACCACCTTGCCCAGCGCCATGTCGGTGCCTCGGAACTATCACAGCATCGCCATGCTGCTGCCGGACGGCCGTGTGCTGTCGGCGGGTGGTGGCTTGTGCGGTGGTTGCGCGGCCAACCATGCCGACTTACAACTGCTCTCCCCGCCTTACCTGTTCAATGCTGACGGCAGCGCCGCACAGCGCCCAGTCATCCAGACTGCGCCGAGCACGGTGAAGTACGGCTCGGTGGTGAACGTGGCCATGAGTGGCGCAGTCACCGACTTTGCGATGGTGCGCCTGGGCGCCACCACGCACACGGTCAACAACGACCAACGCCGTGTTCCGCTGGTCTCGGCCAGCATCGGCAACAACATCTACAGTGTGCAGATCCCCAGCAACCCCGGCTGGTTGCTGCCAGGCCCATGGATGCTGTTTGCGATGGACGCCAACGGTGTGCCTTCGGTGGCCAAAATCGTCACCATCAGCGCTGACGGTGTGCCGCTGATCCAGCCGGTGCCCTCGCGCAGCACGGACGCCTATTCGCCCGTCAGCTTCAACGTCAATGCCACGGCCTCACAGCCCGGCTTCAACTACAGCGCGACAGGCCTGCCGCCCGGTGTGACCATCGACAAGACCACGGGCGTGGTGTCGGGCGCTCCCACGGCCGGCGGCACCTACACCGTGACCGTCAGAGCAGCCAACAGCAATGGCGTCACCTCCACCACCTTTGAGTGGGTGGTGACGGGTGCTAGCAGCCAAGGCTCGGGCCTGATCGGCCGCTATTTCAATGGCCAAGCGTTGGGTGGCACCGCGGTGTATCTGCGCACCGAGAACGTGGACTTCGCCTGGAGTGCGGCTCCGGCCCCCGGCGTGGCGGTCAACGACTTCTCCGTGGAGTGGTCAGGCCAGTTGCAGGCCCCCACCAGCGGCACTTACCAGTTCCAAACCATCTCCGATGATGGTGTGCGTCTCACCTTGAACAACGCTTCGCTGATCGACAACTGGGTCAGCCATGCCACCACCACCAACACCAGCGGTTCGGTGCAATTGCTGGCCGGCCAGCGCGTGCCCATCTCTTTGAAGTACTTCAACGGCAATGCCTCGGGCACGGTCCGCCTGCTGTGGAAGAAGCCGGGCGCCACCGGTTTTGAGGTGGTGCCTGCTGAAGTGCTGTTTGGCGACCTCAGCATCGCCACCGGCCTGCGTGCGACTTACTTCAACAACACAACCCTGTCTGGTGTGCCGGTGTTGAGCCGCGTGGAGACGCCGAACTTTGACTGGGGTTTGGGCTCACCCGGCCCGAATGTGCAGCCCGATGGCTTCTCGGTGCGCTGGCAAGGCAGCATCGTCATCAGCACCAGCGGTGACTACGAGTTCCGCACCGAAGCCGATGACGGCGTGCGGATGTGGGGCGGCGGCATTGTCGACCCGGTGATCAACCGCTGGACCAGCCCTGGCGCTGTGGTGGGCGACACCGTCGGCCCGGTGGCACTGGCCGCTGGCCAGTTGGTGCCGCTGACCTTGGAATACTTTGACCAAGACAAGGCCGCCGTGGTGCGCCTGTTGTGGAAGACGCCGGGCTCCAGCACCTTTGTGCCGGTGCCTGCCAACAACCTGCTCTCCACCCTGGCCAATGCGGCGCCGGTGGTGCCGGCCATGACCAACCGCGAAGGCCTGCGCGGCGTGCCAGACACGCTGACCATCACGGCCCGCGACCCCGAAGCTCAACCCTTGGTGTACACCGCCAGTGGCCTGCCGCCCGGCATGAGCATCGCCGCCGATGGCGTGATCTCAGGCACCCCCACCGTCAGTGGCGTCTACAGCGTCATCGTGGTGGCCACTGACCCGGCACGCATGGCCGGCGAGGCCAGCTTCACCTGGACCATCAAGGAGCCCCTGGCGGAGGTGGACCCGATCGAGGCGCCGCCCATCTTGGCCGGCCAGACGGCCAACTATCGGCCCGTGGTCAAGGGGGCCGGCAGTGTGGAGTACCTCTGGCAGTTTGGGGACGGCAGCGCAGACCCTGCTGCGGCCACTTCACCCAATGCCGACCACACCTTCACCACGCCGGGCTTGTATGTGGTCAATCTGATCATCCGCAGCACCGTGGATGGCAGCCGCAAGACGGTGACCTTCCGTCAAGCGGTGACCACGCCCGTCACGGCCAAGGCGCCGCTGGCCAGCACCAACATCTTGATCGAGCCGCGCACCGATGTGGCGCCGCGCTTGTGGGTGCTCTCGCCCGACAACAACACGGTCAGCGTGTTTGAGCTGCCCAGCATGAACCGCTTGGGAGAAGTCTCGACCGGTGGCACCGGCCCCACGAGCCTGGGCCTGGTGCCCAATGGGCCGGTGGTGATCGTCAACCAGACCAGCGGCAATTTGGCGCTGATCGACCAAAACAGCGGTGGCATCTCCGGCTCGCTGCCCACACCGCGCGGCTCGCGGCCTTATGGCATCGTGTTCTCACCGCTGGGCGATTTCGCCTACGTCAGCCTTGAGGCGACCGGTCAGGTGGTGAAGTACGACCTGACGGGCGCCGCGGTGGGCACCGTGACGGTGGGTGGCAATCCGCGCCATCTGTCGATCTCGGCCGATGGCTCGCGTTTGTTTGTCTCGCGCTTCACCACGGCCCTGCAGCCGGGTGAAGCCACCGGCAAGGTGCGCGGTGACCTCAACGGCGTGAAGACCGGTGGTGAGGTGATTGAAGTCAGCACGGCGGCCTTCACCACCCAACGCCGCATCGTGCTGCAGCACAGCGACAAGCTCGACACCTCGGTCACGGGCAGCGGTGTGCCCAACTACTTGGCCGCGGCCGTGATTGCGCCCGATGGTAAGTCGGCTTGGGTTCCTTCCAAGCAAGACAACATCGGCCGCGGCATGCTGCGCAGCGCTCAGCAACTGGACTTCCAGAACTCGGTGCGCGCCATCAGCTCGCGCATTGACCTGACGGCCAACCAAGAGGACTACGCCGCCCGTGTGGACCACGACAACGCGGGCTTGGCCTCGGCGGCGGCGTTCCATCCCACGGGGGCCTACCTCTTTGTGGCGCTGGAGACCACCCGCGAAGTGGCCGTGGTGGACCCGGTGGGTCGCCGTGAGCTGTTCCGCATCAATGTGGGCCGTGCCCCGCAAGGTCTGACGCTGTCGGCCGATGGCCGCACGCTCTATGTCCAGAACTTCATGGACCGCAGCGTCAGCGTGGTCGACCTGAGCCCGCTGGTGCGCAATGGCCTGCTGGAGAGCAAGCCCATCACCACCGCCTCAACCGTGGTGACCGAGGCCTTGCCCGCCAACGTCCTGCTGGGCAAGCAGTTGTTCTACGACGCCAAGGACACCCGTCTGGCCCGTGATGGCTACTTGAGCTGCGCGGTCTGCCACGCCGATGGGGCGGACGACGGCCGGGTGTGGGACTTCACCGGCTTTGGTGAAGGCCTGCGCAACACCGTGGACCTGCGCGGCAAGGCCGGGGCCCAAGGCTTCCAGCACTGGAGCGGCAACTTTGACGAGATCCAAGACTTTGAAGGTCAGATCCGCAACTTCGCCCAAGGCTCTGGCCTGATGAGCTACAACGACTTCTATGGCGGCACGCGCAGCACGCCTTTGGGCGATCGCAAGACCGGCCTGAGCACCGACCTGGATGCCTTGGCGGCCTATGTGAAGTCCTTGACCACGCCGGTCGACAGCCCATGGCGCCAGGCCGATGGCAACCTCACCGCGACAGCGCAACTGGGTCGCCAGACCTATATCAATGCGCAGTGCGCTAGCTGCCATGCCACCCCTGGCTTCCCGGGTTCTGCGACACCGCTGCGCGATGTCGGCACCTTGAAGGCCAGCAGCGGCAACCGCCTGGGCGCCGCGCTGACCGGCATTGATGTGCCCTCGCTGGCGGGTGTGTGGGCCAGCGCGCCTTATCTGCATGACGGCTCGGCCGCCACGCTGGAAGATGCCGTGCGCGCCCACACCAAGAACACCATCCAGCCGCCTGCCGGCGAGATGGCTCAGTTGGTGGAGTACCTGCGCCAGATCAACGCGGACAGCGGCGCGCAAGCGCAAGCCGCAGCCCGGGCCAAGGCCGCCTCGACGGGCACGGGCGGCCTGAAAAAGGGCGGCGGCGGTTAACGCGTTCTGCGCTGTTTTCTTCCCAACACACAGGGGCCGCAGGGCCCCTGTTCTTTTTCAGAGCGCCGCTGCCAGCAGGCTTTGGGTGTAGGGGTGTTGAGGGTGGCGCAGCACTTCGTCGGTGGGGCCATGCTCCACCACCTGGCCGTGTTGCAGCACCAGCACCTCATCGCAGATCAAGTCCACCACCGCCAAGTCGTGGCTGATGAAGAGGTAGGTCACGCCATAGCGCTCCTGCAGGTCTTGCATCAGGTTCAACACCTGGGCCTGCACCGAGACATCCAGGGCGCTGACGGGCTCATCGGCGACGATGAGCTGCGGGCGAGTGATCAAGGCCCGGGCCAAGGCAATGCGCTGGCGCTGGCCGCCTGAGAACTCATGCGGATAACGTTCGGAATCAGTGGCATTCAGCCCCACGGCTTCGAGCATCTCAGCGACGCGGGCGTGCTGCTCGGCGCTGGACCCTAGGCGCAGGCCGCGCAAGGGTTCGGCCACGCTGTGGCCAATGCGCATGCGCGGGTCCAGCGAGCCAAACGGGTCTTGAAACACCATTTGAAAGCCGCGCCGCGCGGCCCGCAAGGCGGTGGGCGAGAGGCGGTGCAAGTCCTGCCCCTCAAAGCGCACGCTGCCGCAGTGGGGCGCCTCTAAAGCGCAGACCAAGCGCGCCAGGGTGGACTTGCCCGAGCCCGACTCCCCCACCACGCCCAAGTTCCGCCCCGCAGGCAGTGTGAAGCTGACGGATGCCAAGGCTTGAACCGTGGCCAGCCGCCAGCCCGCCGTGCGCGGCAAGGCATAACGTTGGCTGAGGGACTCGACCTGCAGCAAGGGCGTGCTCATGCAGCCTCCAAGGGGTGCCAGCAGCGCACGCGGTGCGAGGAGGCCTCGTCCATGCGGGGGGCTTGCTGATGACAGCCGGCTTGCGCCCGCCCGCAGCGTGGGGCAAAGGCGCAGCCTTGGATGTGAGCGGTGCTGGCGGGCACGCGCCCGGCCAGCACCGGCAGCCGCGTGCCCCGGGGCAGCCCCAAGCGCGGGCGGGCTGCCATCAAGGCTTGGGTGTAGGGGTGGCGGGGCCGGGCAAACACCGCGTCGGTGGGGCCCATCTCCACCACCTCACCGGCATACATCACCGCCACCTGCTGCACGCGCTGGGCCATCACCGCCAGGTCATGGCTGATCAGCAGCAAGCTCATGCCGTGCTCGGCCACCAGGTCACGCATCAGGTCCAGCACCTCGCGCTGCACATGGGCGTCCAAGGCGGTGGTGGGCTCATCAGCCACCAGCAGCTCCGGCCCGCAGGCCAGCGCCATGGCCAGCACCACCCGCTGGCGCTGGCCGCCCGAGAGTTGGTGCGGATAGGCCCGCAGGCGCTGGGCCGGCTGCGGCATGTGCACGCGCTCCAGCCATTGCAGGGCTTGGGCTTCGGCTTCGGCGCGGCCCAGCCGCTGGTGCAGCCTCAAGCCCTCGGCAATCTGCTGGCCAATGGTGTGCAGGGGGTTCAAGGCGGTCATCGGCTCTTGGAACACCATGGCCACCCGAGCCCCGCGCCAGGCGCACCATTCGGCTTCGTCCATGCGGTGCAGGGCCTGGCCGCCCCACCATAGCTCGCCGCTTTGTTGGGCGCCTTCTGGCAGCAAGCCCATCAAGGCCAGGGCCGTCATGGACTTGCCGCAGCCCGACTCGCCCACCAGCCCCAGGGTCTGGCCCTTCTCCAGGCTGAAGGACACCTCACGCAGCACCTGCGCGCCGCCGGGCAGGCGGACTTGCAACTGGTGCACCTGCAAGCCGCTGTGGGCGGTGGTCGGGGCGGTGGTGGGGCTCATGGCGTGGGCCGGGTGGGCGGCAGAGGCACCCAGCCCTCCGGTATCGCGGGCAGCGAGGGCCGAAACCAATCGACGCTGGCCAGCAACTGGCGGTGCAGCGCATCGAGCGGCGGCTCAGGCGCGTGCTCGGTGTAGCCCAGCGCGGCCAGTTGCGGGGCCAAAATCTGGCTCAGCCGCCAACGCTCAAACGGGCTCAGGCCCGAGCGGCCTTGGCGCTGCGCGACGGCCGGGTCCACCTCGCCCATGGCCCCGCGCTTCCAGGTTTCAAAGGGCATGAGCAAACGGCTTCGGCCCAGGCGGCGGCTGCGCCGGGGCGCGCGGTGCAAGAAGGCGCCGATGCGGGCCAGCTCCTCTTCGGGCTGCAGGCTCAAGTCTTCCAAGCGCACCATCAGCAGGGCTTCTGGGTGTGCTCGCGCAAACTGCCAAATGTGCTGCTGCGTCCAAGCCCAATCGCGCGCATAGTCTTCAATCGGCCGCCAGGTTTCGCCCCAGCCTTTGCCAGGCTCGGCCAGCTCACGCCGTGAGGCCAAGGCCGTGAAGGGCGAGCGCACCATGGCCACAAAGCGTGCTTTGGGAAAGAGCTTGAGGATGCGCTCCATATGCCAGACATGGCCGGGTGTTTTCTCCAGCCACTGGCCGTCTTGCAAGGCCTGGGCCGAGGCGGCTGTGGCGGGCAGCAGGGCTTCCATCAAGCGCATGAACAGCGCGCGCACGGGCGTGCCGCGCGCAGGCAGCAAGGCCTCTCGCTCGGCCTGCTTGAGCGGCAGATAAGGCGATAGCGAGCTCAGCAAGCCCTCGGCCTGGCGGCGCGTCAGTCGCTCGCCCTCGGGCAGGTGCTCGGGCAGGCACTCAAAGTAATGCGTCTCCGGCACGGTGGGCAAACCGAAGCGCTCGGCCACCAAGCGTTGGCACAAGGTGGTGCCTGAGCGTGCGAAACCAACAATAAAGGTGGGCATGAGCAGCTCCTAGCGATGGCGCAGTTTCGGGTCCAGCAGGTCACGCAGGCCGTCACCCAGCAAGTTGAGCCCGAGCACCGTGGTGGCAATCGCCAAGCCGGGCCACAGCGCCAGCAGCGGCGCATTGAACAACTGCAGTTGTGCGTCGGCCAGCATGCGGCCCCAACTGGGCTGCGGCGCCTGAGTGCCCAGGCCCAGAAAGGCCAGTGCGGCCTCGGCCAAGATGGCCAGGGCGCATTGGATGGTGGCCTGCACAATCAGCGGTGCGGCGATATTGGGCAACACATGGCTGCGGGTGATGGCCCAGGTGCCGAGGCCCGACAGCCGCGCAGCGAGGATGTAGTCTCGCGCCCAGACATTCAGGGCCGCCGCGCGTGTGACCCGCATGAAGACAGGGATGTTGAACAGCCCGATCGCGATGATGCTGGTGGCCAGGCCCGGGCCTTGGGCGGCGGCCAAGAGAATCGCGGTCAGCAGGGCCGGAAAGGCAAAGCCAAAGTCCACCGCACGCATCAGCACTTCGTCCACCCAGCCGCGCCGTGCGGCGGCGAGCAGCCCCAAGGCCAGGCCCAGCACCAGGCCCCAGCCCACCGCCAGCAAGCCCACCATCAACGCACTTTGCGCGCCCACCATCAGCTGCGAGGCGATGTCGCGCCCCAAGCTGTCGGTGCCCAGCCAGTGCAGGCTGCTGGGGCCTTGCAGCTTGTTAGGAATGTCCAACTCAGCCGGTGGGTAAGGCTGCCAGACCAAGGACAGCAGCGCCACGCCCGCCACCAGCGCCACCAGCACTGCGCCCAGCATGAAGCTGCGGTGGCGCAAGGCGCGCTGCCCCAGCGTGGCGGGCAGGGGCGGCGTGGCTGAGGGCGCGATGTGGGCCTGGCCTTGCGGGCTCATGAGCGGCCTCGCTTCAGGCGCGGGTCCAGCCACAGATAGAGCAGCTCCACCACAAAGTTGATCAGCACCACCAAGGCCACCAAGGCCATCACCACATCGCGCACCAAGACCAGGTCGCGGTTGCTGATGGCCTGGAACACCAGGCGCCCGACGCCGGGCAAGACGAACACGTTTTCCACCACGATGGTGCCGGTCAGCAGGTTGGCCATTTGCAGGCCCATCACGGTCAGCACCGGCACCATGGCATTGCGCAGCACATGCCGCCACATCACTGCGCGGCGGCTCAAGCCCTTGGCCCGCGCGGTGCGCACAAAGTCTTCGCGCATCACTTCCAGCACGGCCGAGCGCGTGACCCGCGCCAAGATGGCCGCCTGCACACAGGCCAGTGCCAAGGCGGGCAAGAGCAGCGCCTTCAGCCCGGCCATGAGCCCGCCACCGTCGTCCTCCGACCAGCCGGGAAACCCACCCGCGCCCACCCACTGCAGCTTCACCGCAAACAGCAAGATCAGCAAAATCGCCAGCCAGAAGTTGGGCAAAGCCAGGCCCACTTGCCCGGCGCTCATCACGGCCACATCGCCCAGGCGGCCGTGCCGTGCGGCAGCATAGACCCCGAGGCTGAGCGCCACGATGACGGTCAGCACCATGGCCATCAGCGCCAAGGGGCCGGTGACCTGCATGCGCTCGGCCAGCAGGGCAAACGTTGGCTCGTCATAGGACAAGCTGATGCCCGGCTGGCCTTGCAGCAAGCCGCTGACCCACTGCACATAGCGTGTCGCTGCGGGTTGATCCAGCCCCAGCTTTTGCGTGAGTGCCGTCACCGCCTCGGGCGTGGCGGATTCCCCCAGCATCACCTCGGCCGCATTGCCCGGCAGCCATTCCAGGGCCGCAAACACCAAGGCCGAGGCCACCAGCAAGGTCAGGCTCAGCGAGGCCAGTCGGCGAAGCAGCAGGGCAAGGGCACCCATGAGGGGAGGGTTGGCGTGGAGGGCGTGAAGGGCAGAGCTGCTTATGATGCCCGTAAAACCTCGACGCTTTGCGGGACTGCGCCATGTCTACCCTCTATCCCCCGAACTTGCAGCCTGCGGCCTTGGACGCCCGTGCGAGCCTCTTGATTGGTGGGCAATGGCGCGAGGCCACCCACACGCTGACCCTGCTCGACCCGTCCAGTGGCCAGGCGCTGACCCAGGTCGCGCGTGGCGGTGCGGCCGAAATCGATGCGGCCGTGCAGGCCGCGCAGGCGGCGCTGGTGGACGAGCGGCCCGAGGCCTGGGGCCGCTGGAGTGCGGCTGAGCGGGGGCGCCTGCTGCAAGCCATTGGCCGCGCGGTGGCCGAACACGCCCCCACCTTGGCGCACTTAGAGGCGCAGGATGTGGGCAAGCCGCTGCAGCAAGGCCTGGCCGATGCGCTGGCCTTGGCGCGCTACCTGGAGTTTTATGGCGGTGCGGCCGACAAGGTCAGCGGCGAGACTCTGCCCGTGGCGCGCGACCTCACGGCCTTCACGCTGCGCGAGCCGCATGGGGTGACAGGCCACATCGTGCCCTGGAACTACCCCATGCAAATCATCGGCCGCTCGGTGGGCGCGGCCCTGGCCATGGGCAATGCCTGCGTGCTCAAGCCCGCCGAGCAAGCGTGCCTGACGGCCCTGGCCTTTGCGCACTTGGCGCAGGCGGCCGGTTTGCCACCCGGCGCCTTGAATGTGGTCACCGGTTTGGGCGAAGAGGCCGGAGCGGCGCTCACCGCCCACCCGGGGGTGGCGCATCTGTCCTTCACGGGCTCAGTGGCGGTGGGCCGTGCGGTGCAGCGGGCGGCGGCCGAGCACACCATCCCCGTCACCTTGGAGCTGGGCGGCAAGAGCCCGCAGATCGTGTTTGCCGATGCCGACCTGGACGCGGCGCTACCGGTGCTGCTGCAGGCCGGTTTGCAAAACGCCGGGCAAACCTGCTCCGCCTCGTCACGCATCTTGGTGCAGGCGGCCGTGTTTGATGAGGTGGCCCGGCGCATGGCCGAGGGCTATCGCGCCCTGCGGGTGGGCCCGGCGCTGAGCCGGCCGGATGTTGGCCCCTTGGTGTCGGCCGAGCAACAAGCTGCCGTGCTGCGCTGCATTGACGTGGCGGGGCCCGCCCAGGTGCTGGCCCAATGCTCTTTGCCCGCTGATTTGCCAGCGGGGGGCTTTTATGTGCCGCCCACGCTGCTGGCGGGCTTGCCGCCCGAGCATGTGCTGGCGCAAGAAGAGATCTTTGGCCCGGTGCAGCTCTTGCTGCCCTTTGAGGACGAAGCCGAGGCAGTACGCATCGCCAATGGCACACCCTATGGCCTGGTGGCAGGGGTGTGGACCCGCGACATCAGCCGCGCCATGCGTTTGACCCACAAGTTGCACTGCGGCCAAGTGTTCATCAACAACTATGGCGCGGGCGGCGGCGTGGAGCTGCCCTTCGGCGGCGTCAAAGCCTCAGGCCACGGGCGCGAAAAGGGCTTTGAAGCCCTGTATGGCTTCTCGCGCACCAAGACCGTGGCCTTGCGCCACGGATGAGGCTCACTCAGTCGTTCAGGCCGTCGTGGCGGGCCGCGGCGGCGTAGAGGTCGGCGGCAAAGCCGGGGTCCGAACGCTCGACGCTGCGCGCCAGGCCACGCACCGCTTCGGCGTCACGCGAGCGGGCCAAGCGGGCGGCGCGGATCTTGGGGGCGCTGCTCAGGCGGGCCAGCAAGCGGGCGCCCGACAGAAAGACCTCGGCGGCGACACGGGCGCCACGCGGGGCGGTGATGCGGGGGCTGAGGCTAAAGGTTTGGGAGGTGATGGCAGACATGAATGACTCCTGCGGTTCAGGGCGTGAAAGACACCAGGGCCGATCAGGCGCGGGTGTGCGGGGTGCCCAAGCGGCGCAATTCGGCAGCCAAGGCGGGAAGATCGGGTTCGTACTGCTGGGCCAGATGGCGCAGATGCGGGGCGGCACGCAACTCGGCGGCACGCACCAGGGCGCGGCTCAGGTCTTGCCACGCTTGGTCCACTTGCGCTTGCAGAGCCTGGCGCAGCGACACCGCGCGCATGGCACGGGCTGGGCGGGGGGCGGGGGCAAACGTGAAAGTGGCGGCGGTCATGGCAATCAGCAGATCAAAGAAGAGATGGGCTGAAGCATAAGGGTTTGCACTAATGAGTGTCTATTGAATAATTGGCAGAAGTGATATCAATAAACCGAATATCTTGAGCAGCCTTAACTTCCGCACCCTGGACCTGAACCTTTTGCGCGTGTTTGACGCCGTGATGGCCGAAGGCAGCCTGACGCGCAGCGCTGTGGTGCTGGCCATGACGCAGCCGGCCGTCAGCCATGCGCTCAAGCGCCTGAACGAGTCGGTGGGGGAGCCGCTGTTTGAGCGCACCGCCCACGGCATGCGGCCCACACCCCTGGCGCAAACCTTGTGGCCGCAGGTGCGCGCGGCGCTGGGCACGCTGCAACAGGCTTTTGCGCCCAGCGCCTTTGACCCGGCGCGCGACCGCGTCGCCTTCCGCCTGGCCATGGCCGACGCGACCGCCGCTTTGCTGATGCCGGCCCTGGTGCAGGCCATTGAGGCACAACAGGCCCTGGCCAACTTGCGCGTGGTGCCCTTGGCCACGCGTGACCCACGGGCCATGCTAGAGCGCGGCGAGGTGGATGTGGCGGTGGGCTACTTCCCCGACGCCATGGCCGCTCTGCTGGCCCAGGGCGACGACGCGGCCCTGCGCCACCAGCGCCTCTACGACACCCACTATGTCTGCGTGATGCGCCGCGGCCACCCGCTGGCTGACCAACCGTTGACGCTGGAGGCCTATTGCGCTGCCCACCACTTGCTGGTGAGCTTCTCAGGCCGGGCCCATGGCTTTGTGGACCAAGCCTTGGCGGCCGTGGGCCAGCAGCGCCGCATTGTGTTGACGGTCAACCAGTTCTACACCGCTGGGCGCGTGGTGGCCGGCTCCGACTTGCTGACGGTGCTGCCGCAATCTTTTGTGGAAGCCACAGGTGCTGCGGATGCCTTGGTGGTCAAACCCTTGCCGCTGCCGCTGGGGCGCGTGCATGTGGAGATGATGTGGCACTTGCGCAAAGACGCGCTGCCCGCCCAGCGCTGGTTGCGCGGTCTGCTGGCGGGCATTGAGGGGCCGATGGTGGGCTGAACGCGGTGGCGTTAGCGGCCCATCAAGAGCAGCAGGCCGATGACGGCCGGCAAGGTCTGGATGAAGACGATGCGCTTGCTGGCCGTGGCGCCGCCATACAAACCGGCCACTGCCACACAGGCCAAGAAGAAGACCTTCACGCCAAAGCCCGCGTCGCCCAGCACCAAGCCCCAGATCAGGCCTGCTGCCAAGAAGCCGTTATAGAGGCCTTGGTTGGCTGCCAGCACCTTGGTGGCTTCCGCAAACTCAGGCGTCGTGCCAAAGGCGCGCCGCGCACGCGGGGTGGTCCAGAGAAACATCTCCAGCACCAGGATGTAGATGTGCAGGGCTGCAATCAGGCCCACGACGATATTGGCCGCCAGCATCATGGGCGTCTTCCTCAGTGAAAGCGGGTGATGCTAGCGGCGAGGTGCGGCGCGTTGTGGAGGGGGCGGTCTAAACCGTCGACGAGGAGAACTCGACTTGCAATCGGTGCCCTAAGACCGTTGGTGCAGCCGCAGCGCCGCTGGGCTTCCCCGCCGCTCATGTCCTCCGTCGTCAGCCTACGGCTTCCTCCTCCCCCTTTACTTCGCTCTGGGGAAGCCCAACGTCACTGCAGCCGGAAAGGTTGATGCGGGATGACGCTGAAGGCAGAAGAGGCGCGGCTCGGTGCCTATCAAATCACTACGGACCTCACCCCGCGCCAGAGCGGTCGGCGGGCAGGCATGGTGACAAACTCAGCAAGCTCACGAAAGTCGCCGCATTACTCGGGAAAACACACAGCGACATACCGACATGCGGCAGGGCTTGGGGGTGTGGTGTAGCGAAGTAAAGAAGGAGGCCGAAGGCCGGGTGACATGAGCGGAATCACGCCCCCAAGCCCTGCCGCACGCCTCAGCGTATGCACGCCTCCCGAACTTTGCGGTACGACTCAACGCTTGCACGAGTCGCCGCAAGCGCCGACACCTCGCGAGGTTTTACTTCAACACCTCAGCCATCGCCTGCGCCGTGCGCTCCACATTGCGGCTGTTCAAGCCGGCCACGCAGATGCGGCCCGAGCGCACCAAGTAGACGCCGAACTCCTCGCGCAGACGGTCCACCTGAGCCGGGGAGAGGCCGGTGTAGCTGAACATGCCGCGCTGGGTCAGGAAGTAGCTGAAATCACGGCCCGGCACCTTGGCGCTGACGATGGCATGCAGTTGCTCGCGCATTTGGCGGATGCGCACGCGCATCGCATCCAACTCCTCGCCCCACTGCGTGAACAAAGCTGGGTCGTTCAAGATGGTGGCCACCAGTTGGCCGCCATGCAGCGGCGGGTTGGAATAGTTGCGACGAACGGTGAACTTGAGCTGGCCCAGCACCAACTCCGCCTGCGCCTTGTCGGGGCACACCACCGACAGCGCGCCGCAGCGCTCGCCGTACACCGACAAGCTCTTCGAGAAGGAGTTGGCCACGAAGAAGGACAAGCCCGCATCGGCCAGGGCGCGGATGGCATAGGCGTCTTCCACCATGCCGTCGCCAAAGCCTTGGTAGGCGATGTCCAAGAAGGCGATCAGGCCGCGCTCGCGCAGCACCGGGATCAGCGCGTCCCACTGGGCGGCGGTCAGGTCCACGCCGGTCGGGTTGTGGCAGCAGGCATGCAAGAGCACCACACTCTTGGCGGGCAGACCTTGCAAAGTCTGCAGCAGCGCGTCAAAGCGCAGGCCACCCGTGGCCGGGTCGTAATAGGGATAGGTGTTGACCGTCAGGCCCGAGCCTTCAAACACCGCGCGGTGGTTGTCCCAGGTCGGGTCACTTACCCAGACGGCGCTGCCGGGGAACCAGCGGGCAATGAAATCTGCCCCCACCTTCAAGCCGCCAGACGAGCCCACGGTTTGAATCGTGGTCACGCGGCCTGCCTTCAGGGCGGCATGCTCGGCCCCAAACAGCAGGTTCTGCACGCCGCTGCGGAACGCGGCCAGGCCTTCCATTGGCAGGTAAGGCTTGGGGCCCACATTGGCTGCAATGCGCCGCTCGGCCTCTTGCACCACACCCATCACCGGAATGCGGCCCGCATCGTCAAAATAGATGCCAATCGACAAATTGATCTTGCCCTCGCGCGGGTCCTTCTGGAAGTTCTCGTTCAGGGTCAGGATCGGGTCGCCGCCATAGGGCTCGATGTGGGCAAACATGGGCTGTCTCGCAGATGAGGAGGAAAAGGAGTGCGCCCATTATCGGTGCAGCCCCACCTCCTGCGGCCCTGCGGTGGTGGGGGCCCGCCAGGTGCCCAGCAGCTGGTCCCACAGCGGCACACTGGTGCCATAGTTCAGCGCCTCGTCCGGCTGGGTGCTGTGGTGCAGGCGGTGCGCCTCGGCGCTGCCAATCAACCAGGCCAGGGGGCCGATGCGGCCGGCCACATTGGCATGCACCGCCACGCCTTGCAGCAGCATGAACATCGTGGCCCAGGCCAAGGCCTCCGCGCTGAAGCCCAGGGCCCACCACGGCAGCCCCCGTGAGGCCACATTCCATGCCAGGTTCAGCGGGTGCACGCGCACGCTGTTGCTGGTGTTGACCTGCGTGGGAGCGTGGTGGAGGCGGTGCCAGCGCCAGCCCCAGGCATTGCGGTGCGCCCAGCGGTGCAGCGCATAAGGCCCCAGCTCGCCAGCCAGCACGGCCGCCGGCACGGCCAGCCCCAGCGGCCAAGACGCTGCCCAGCCGGGGCTGTGGCCCAAGCTGGCCAGCACCTGGGCCAGCCACAGCCCGCCATGCTTGAGCATGCCGTCCACCACGGCAGCGGCCAGCAGCAGCGCGGCGTCCATGCTCATGGCCCGGGTGGAGGGCTGCCAATCGCGCCGATAAGGCCAGCGCCGCTCGGCCAGGCCAAAACCCAGCAAGCACAGCCCCAGCCAGACCGCCGTGGCCGTGGCGGGGGCCCCGTGAGCCAGGAGTGCTGCACCCACCGGTGTCCACAAGCCCAGGGCCAACAAGTGCGTCCAGTTCCAGCGCATGCGGTCGTCACAATCCATGGTCGAATGCCTTATCGTTGATGCCAAGCCTCGACTCTCTGCCCTGATGCCGCTGGCTGCATTAACCGCGGTTCATGTCTGTGATGACGCACGCCACCCCTCCTGACACCTCGACCTCGACCCCTGCCTGCGCCGTGTGCACGCCGGATTGGCTGGCCCAGCTCTTGGCCGAAGAGCGGCTGCGCGCCTATTGGCAAGCCTTGCCGCGCCTCAGCTTAGCGGCGGGTCAAGCCTGGCTAGCCGCGCCTGCAGCGGTGGCGGCCTGCTGGGTGGAAGAGGGCCTGCTGGCCACCGTGTTCGCAGGCCCCGACGGCCGCGAGCGGGTGCATCACTTTCACCCGGCGGCCCATTGGCTCGCCCCGCCGCTGGGCTTGCCGGCACAGGCTTGGCGCATCGAAGCCCAAGTGCCCAGCCGCCTGCTGGTGCTGAGCCCTCAGCAACTCGATCAGGCCAAGTCCTTGGAGGCCCGCGTGGCCGACTGGCTGCTGCAAGCCCTGATGGCCGAACGCCAACGCCTGACCCAGCGCGAACACCAATGGCTGATGCTCAGCGCCACCGAGCGCTATCTGCAGGTCTTGCAAGACGCGCCCTCGTGGCTGGAGCAGGTGCCCCAACACCGTTTGGCCAGCTATTTGGGGCTGACGGACGTGGGGCTTTCGCGCATCCGAAGGCGATTGCGTGAGGGCGCTTTGGCGGGGCCGGCCTCTTAAGGTGGCCCATCCCACCGCACCCACCGCCCATGCGGATGGCTGCGCGCCACATGGCGCGCTTGCAAGCCTGCTGCACCCGCTTCGGCCGTGACCCAAAAGGTCTGGGGGTGGGCCTGCTGGCGCCCGACGCCTTCGACCGGTGCAAGCGCAGGCGGCGGGCCAAACAGCGTGGTGGTAGTGACCACGTCCTCAGCGCTGACCCAGGTGGCGCGGTAGCGCTGCAGCAGCCCTTGCAGGGCAGCGCGGTGCTCGACTAAGTCAGCGGCGCAGGCGTAGTACAGCACCCAGGTGTTGAGGATGATGGGCCAGGTGTCTGCCGGCAGACCGGCCAGCCAACGGCTGAGCGTGTCGATACAGGCGGCACCGGCGCTGGCCTGCTGCAACTCGGCAGGCTGGGTGCGGGCCAGAGCGACCGCCGCATCCAAGCGTTGGCGGCGGGCCGTGTCGCTGGGCCACAAGCTGGCTTGCAGCCAGCGCACCGCTTCAGGCTCTTGCACATCGATCAAGGCGGGGTCCACCCCGGCGCGATGGCTGAGCGTGAACGCGGTGGGGGCCGTGGCGGCCTGCGGCCAGGGGCCGATGAGCTCGCAGTCCAGATGAGGCGCCTGCGGGAGGCCTGCGTTGACGTGCCCTGATGAGCGCCCGTGCTGATGCAGGCGGAAGTTCATCCACGGCAGGCCCAGGTTCAGGCCTGCGCTGCAACCAAAGTCGAACAGGGCCATGCGCACAGGGGTGGCGTGATCGGCCCGCAGACGGGCCAAGGCCATGTCCTGCAGCACCAGCCACAGCACCGCACAGCGCCCCACTTCGTTGGTCTGGGTGCTGCGCGTCTGCACCTGATGCGCCAGCGCAGTGGCGTGGATCTGCAGAAAGTCTTGCAGCGCTTCGGCCAAGCCCGGGGCATCAGCCGGCTTGTTGCCGCCCGCGCTGGCAAACCAAGCGCCCAAGGCTGAGGGCGCCGCCAACACTTGATCATGCACGGCGGCCAGCAAGAGGTTGGCTTTGCGCTGGGTGGGCGGTGCGGTGGCCAGCCAAGCACAGGCCTGGGGGGAGTCAGCCAGCAGCGCACACAAGCGCTGGTACAGCGGTTCTTCAGGGCAGTGGTGTTGGCCGAACTCGCGCAGCAGCGCGGGGATGTCATGCGTGTCCATGGCCTAGGAGCTTAAACACTGCGGCCATGCTCAAATGTCCAATGCTTGACATTCAGCCTAGAAAGGAGCGCCACGCACCATGGCAGACCTGAGCACCGCCCATCCCGCAGATTGGTTGGCGGCTATTGGCTGCCCCGTGGCATGGACGGCTGCGCAGCGCCAGCACCTGCAGCGCCTGGTGCCGCTCAAGCGTTTGGCCAAAGGGCGATTGGTCTTCGCGCAAGGCGCGCGCGTGACGGCGCTCTATGGCGTTCACAGCGGCGTGTTGGCCGCCCGCTTTCAGGGGGTGGATGGCCAAAGCTCGGTGCTGGCGCAATTGCCCCCGGGCGAGCTGTTCGGCCTGGCGGCCTTTGCCACCGCGCGCCCGTCCAGCTACGAAGCCCAAGCCCTGCGGGCCAGCACGCTGTGGGTCTTCGGCCCTGAAGCCTATGCCTTGCTGATGGACGAGGTGCCCGCCTTTGCGCGCTGGTTGATGGCCGAGTTCGCGCGGCGCTTTGATGGCAACCTGCAATTGCTGCAAGCTGCCCGCCACCGCAGTGCGCTGGAGCGTGTGGGCACGGTGCTGCAAGCGGCTGCACATGCGCAAGGGGATGCGGCGAAGACCCCAGATGGCGCACTGCGCTTGGCCATCACCCAAGCCCAAATTGCCGAACAAGCCGGGTTGAGCAGGCAAACGGTGAGTGCGGTGTTGGCGCAACTGGAGCAGGCAGGCAAGGTGCGGCGAGGTTATGGAGCCCTGTGGTGGTGGCCCAAAGGTTGACTGTTCGATCTTGGCGATGGCTGAGGAGTCACTGGTCTGAAGGCCTGTTGGTCCTCGCCCAGCGGAGGAAGCCCATACCAACCAGCATAGATGCACCCGGCGCCGCACTCGCCCAAAGAGCCAATTGCCATGGTGTGGCGGGTAACGGGAACTGAGCGAACGTCGTGGCAAGGAGCCCGACAAGGACAAGACTCGTCAGAAGTCGCCAAGTGGGTGTGTGGGCAATCAGGAAAGCGCAGCAGGCACCCAGCCCAAAGGAAACCGCTCGGATAAGGGTGTCTCCTGCCCAAAACGAGGTCACTCCAGCCACCAGAACAACCGAGGACTGCTGCGAGTCAGCATCGAGCCAATCCAACGACCTGAGGGGTAAGGTTGCGCCGATCAGCACTGTTGCTCCCAAGGAGACGAGCAGACCAAGCAAGGTCAGGAACCAGACAGCGTCAGTGAACGGGCGGGAATGGCGCATGGGCAGAGGCCGCGAATGGGTGATGGTGCCATTGTCGTCAAAGTGTAGGTTCACAATGCGCCTATGCTCCACCACCTCTCGCTCGGCGTTCGCGACCTCGCACACGCGGCAGCGTTCTACGACGCTTTGCTCTCCCCCTTGGGCTTTCGCCGTGTGTTTGAAGACGAAACGGCCGTCGGCTATGGCTGGGAGGATGGCAAGGACAAGCTGTGCCTGAAACTGCGCGACGAAGCCTCAGCACCGGGCCCAGGTTTTCATGTGGCCTTCAGCGCGCCCAAACGTGTGGCGGTTGAACAGGCGCATGCGGCTGCTTTGCGAGTGGGCGGCCGTGACAACGGCGCACCGGGCTTGCGGCCGCACTATGGCGCGCATTACTTCGCCGCCTTCTTGATCGACCCCGATGGTCACGCCATTGAGGTCGTGATCAACGCCCCTGCGTGACACACGCCGGCAAATAGGCCTGCACAATCTCTGGTGCCATGCGCAAGGCGTGCGGTTGCCCATGAGACGCGTCCCTTGGGGCACGGGCGAACAATATCAGGTGTCCGTCGCTACTTCGTCCCACGGCGCCCCACCGTATCCGATGATCCAATTGATTCCGTGGTGCCGCTCCTGAATGATGCCGATGTTCACGTTCGGGCAATCTCGATCATTGATGCGTGCGTCGCGTGCAGTCCAGTGCAGGTCGAGTAGCTCGTTTGACATTTCCCACAGTGACTCGTCTGATCGTCGGCGCGCACCTTCAATGAACTGCGTTGCAGATTCCTGAACCCAGGGCGGAAGGAGCGCCTTGAATGCAGCAGGATCGCAAACTTCCGTTGCGGCAGGAATTTTGGGCACCAAGTCCAGTGACCACAGCAGAAGCAGCAGGGCTTCACTTCTCCAAGAAGCATTGATGACTTGGCGCTCATTGGGCTCATCGGCTGTGATGAAGTCCAACTCGTTGGGCGAGAGCTCGACCCATAGGCCCGAACTCCTCAGCCATGCCACTAACTTCTGCTTGTCGTCACCGAGTGCGATGGCGACCACACACATCAGCACCAAGGCGCGCCTCGCAATGGTTTGGGCATCTCTCACACTGTCTTCCGGCGGATCGTCGAAGTCTTGGCCGTCCATCTCGGAACTCCTATTGAGATAGGAGGGCGCGAGCGGGTGAGCTGAAGCGGGATCTCGGGGCCACTTGACAAAGTGGACTCGCTGCGCATCTTGATGCGTGACCTCAAAGCCATGGCGCAGGTAAAAGGCTTGGGCGCGCACATTGACAGCCAAGGCCCGAAGCCGAACGGGTTTTCCAATGGCTTGTGCGGTAGCCACCACGTCAGCCAGCAATGCCGCGCCAACACCGACGTTGCGATGTTCATGGCCCAGGTAGAGCTTTTCGAGCAGCACGGCATCGTCCTGCTCTTTCACGGCAATGACACCAATGGGGGCACCGTTGAGCTCAACGATGAAGTGATGCTGAGGATCGAACTGCGCGATGAAGCCGTCCGGGTCGGCGGCGGGTAACCAGCAACCCCAGGTGGCCTCGGCGTAGGGCCGCATGGCATCTTCTTCAATGCGGTAGGCCAGCGGGCCATCAGAGGCCTTGGCGGGGCGCCACGTTAACGAGTGAGCTTGCGTCACTGCGGCAGTCTCCTGCTTTGAGGGGAAGGGTGGCATAGCGTAACCAAAGCCAGCGCATCCTTAGGTTCATCCACCCTTAACTGCTGCCCGGGTTCGCCGCCGTCTTGATCGACCCTGATGGTCACGCCATTGAGGTCGTGATCAACACCCCAACGTGACACACGCCGGCAAATATGCCTGCACAAACTCCGGCGGCATGCGCTTGGGCGCGCCGCTGCTGATGGCGATGCACACCAATTGCCAGCGGCCGCGCAGCACAGTGGTGGGGCTGCTGTCGCCGGGGTTTTGACGTAGCAGTTGAAAGTGGCGCTCCATGCGCAGCTTGCCGTCGCCGGGTAGGAGCCAAGTGGCCAGGGTCAGGGTGTCGCCTGCAAAGGTGGGCAGCAGGTAGTCGTACTCGCCACGCTGGATGGCCATGGCGCGGTCTAGGCGGTGGTAGTCGGCCAGGCTCAGGCCCAGCGCTTCGGAGTGCGCCCAGCCGATGCGTTCGCACCATTGCACGTAGACCGCGTTGTTGGTGTGGCCCAGGCCGTCGATGTCGGCCGGGCCGGGTGTGACGGCGAGGGTGAAGGGGTGAGGGTGGTCCCAAGTCATGGGCGCAGCATAGCGTCAAGCGCGTGCGGAGCGGCATGGGTGGCGGCGCTTCCCCACAAGTGTGGAAGAAGTGGAGTGGCGTCCTCTCTAGCATCCGCTTCGTCCATCAAACACGTGGAGGATTGCGATGAAAGCAAAGATGAGGGCGGGCGTTTTGGTCGGTATGGTCGGTGCGGTGTGTAGCCTGACCGTGATGGCTCCGCAGGCCTGGGCTGCCGCTGGGCAAGACATGGCCTACTATCCCGCCGAGTGGGGACGCATAGGGGCCAATCTGGTGACTTGGGATGTGGCTCCTGGTCGAGCCCTTGTGCTGTCGACCGTGGGGCGGCACCTTGGCCGCTATGTGGCCGACGACAAAGGGCGAACCATCACCTACGACCAAGCCAAAGTCATTCCGAACTACAGCACTTACTACGACAGTTGCAGTCAGTTCGTGCAGACCTCATACACATCCACCCGCATTCGCTTCAAGCAGTCAGAAGGCTCAGCGGACATGGGCAAGTCGCTCATCACGGCGGATGCTCAAGAGGTGGTGGAGACCGGCTGCGACAAAGGGCTGGTGGTTTGGTCGAGCACGGTGGACGATGCCGACACTTATGGCTACAACCATGTGCTGATGAGCCTCCGCCAAGGCCAGGCGGATTTGAAGGTCGGTGCCCGCATTGCCGGCATGAAGTCTGGCGCCATTTCAGACGGCAACGCGGCCTACATGTCCCCTGCGGACATTGCCACGCTGACGAAGGGCCGAGGCCTGCAGTTTGCTGATGCAAGCCAGACCTTCAGCTACCGTGTGGATGCACAGGGCTGGTGGGTCTTGGATCTGCCCAGTGGGCAGCGGGCGTACACGCGTCTGCAGACGGATGCGCAAGGCGGCCAAGTGTGGCTGATGGCCGATGTCGTGAATGGCAAGAAGCAGTGGGTGCAAAAAGCCTTGATGACGTCGGCGAAGCCGTCGTCCAAGTTTGGCAGCGTAGACGTTGCCGCGCGCAACTGGGAAGCGGGCTTTACGGTGGATGATCCGGGCTATGGGTTCTTCACACGCTTGCGCGCAGACGGCAGCGGTGAGCGAGGGAACCTGGATCGCGCCACGGGCGAGTTCATAGGGTCACCCTTGAACCGTTGGAGCTTGCAAGACGGCAAGGTCGTGCAAGACATTCGTGTATCGAGCGGGGCCTATAAGCGCTACAGAACCTGGCAATCCGTCAACAAGGTGGGCGATGTGCGTTGGGTCTTGGAGGACGATAGCTCCGTTTATCCCGACGGCAGCCCAGGCCCTTATGTGACCTTTAAACGGGTGCATCCGCAGCTGGACCGTGGCGATCCCCCTGCGGCCACGCAGCGCTCGGCAGGTGGCATGGTGAAGGGCCCGCAAGAGCTGGTTCAGGCGCAACGTGAGCGCCTGGGGCGAAGGAGTCCGCTCTGAGCGTGGGTGAATCCCCGGGCCCTGTGCATGCAGGGCCAGCGGTCAGCCCTTGAGCGCCGCCTCAATGTCGGCGGCCATCTTCTCAGGCGCGTCCTGCGGCGCATAGCGCTTCAGCACGCGCCCGTCTTTGCCCACCAAGAACTTGGTGAAGTTCCACTTGATGGCCTCAATGCCCAGCAGGCCCGGCTTCTCGGCCTTGAGCCATTGGTAGAGCGGGTGGGCGGCTTTGCCGTTGACCTCGATCTTGGCCATCATGGGGAAGCTGACGCCATAGTTCATCTCGCAAAACGAGGCGATCTCTTCATTGGCGCCGGGGTCCTGGCCACCAAACTCATTGCTCGGGAAGCCCAACACGGTCAGGCCTTTGCCGCCGTATTGCTCGTGCAAGGCTTGTAGGCCCTTGAACTGTGGCGTGAAGCCGCATTGGCTGGCGGTGTTGACGATGAGCAGCACCTGGCCCTGGTAGTCGGCCAGCTTCACCGGCTGGCCGGTGATGGATTGAGCGTCGAAGTCGTAGATCGTAGGCATGGTGAGCGATGGGCCTGTTGGGGCCTCTCTGGCGTGTGGGGCTGTGATGCTAGTCCCGCACCGTGCGCGCCGCTGAGCTGCGGCCCCTAAACCCGGGATGGGCTCAGGGCTTGCACCCAGGGGCGCCCTTCAGGGGGGATGGGGGCTCGCACGCTCAAGGGCGCAACGCTGCCAGCGCCGCACTGGCGATGATCAGCGCACCCCCCAGCGCCAGTTGCGCGTCCATCTGACCAGCGCCCAGGGCCAGGGCGGAGCCGGTGGCCCAGAGGATCTCGGTCAGCATGATGATGGAGGTGGCTTGGGCGGGCAGGCGCGAAGCACCGTACTGCAGCGCCAGGTTGCCGGCCAACATCACCACCACCAAGCCCAGCACCCAAGCGATCCACGGCGCGGCCGGCGGCGGCAAGCCTGCATAGCCCAAGCTCAGAGCCAGCACGCCCGAGACAATGGCACCGCCCGCAAACATGGCCAAGCCTCGTGCTGCCTCGCTGCGGGCGGATTCGCGCCGCAGCATGATGTTGTTCAGCGCAAAGCTCAGGCCGCCCAGCAGGCCCAGCAAGTCGGTCGGGTGCAGGGTCAGCGAGAGGCCGCCTTGGCGCGGCCACAGCACCATCAGCGCGCCGCCCAAGGCCAGCGCCACACGAGCCATGGCCATGGGTGTGATGCGCTCTTTGAGCAGCAGGCGCGCCAGCAGCACAGCCCACAGCGGCATCAGATAAAACAGCAGCACCACGCGCACCACATCGCCCTGGGTTACGCCCCAGTTGAAGCTAGCATTGGTGGTGCCGGCGGCCAGCACAATGATCCACAAGCTGGGGTGGGTCAGCACCTCTTGCCAGGCGGCGGGGCGCCAAACCGTCAGCACGCCCACCGCCAGGGTGAAGATGGCGGCGGTGGCCATCAAGGGGTGCAGGCCAGCAGCCTCCAGTTGGCGCATGGGCCACCACGCCAGGCCCCAGACCATGGCATTGATCAACAATGCGCCGACGGCGGGCAGAGGCAGGCGCGCAGGGCGATTCACGATGGGTCAGACGGGCCAGGGCCCGTTCAGGCTTGGCCGCGGGCGGCGCGGCGCTTGCGCCACCACATCACACCCAGCACCACCGCACCAATGCCCAGCAGCGCAAAAATGCCGTACTGGAAGCGGTGCAGGATGGCGAACATCCAATCGAAATTGCGGGCCCCAAAATAGCCCAGGTAGACCCAGATCGGCACGCTGATCAGGGCGGCCACGCCGTCCATCAAGAACCAGGTACCAAAGCTGACCCGGCGTGTCATGCCGGCGGTGAAGAACACCGGGGTGCGCAAGCCCGGCAGAAAGCGGGCCACAAACATCACCCAGCGGCCGTACTTTTCAAAAGCGCCCTGGGCGGCCTCGAAGCGCTCGGGGGTGATCAGACGCCGGACCCAGCCCCAGCGCATCACGCGCTCGCCCTGATAGCGGCCGACCAAAAATACCAAGCCATCGCCGATCATCACCCCGGCCATGCCCACGGCAAACATGGTGTGGACGTCGGCATAGCCCAAGCCGGCAATCACCCCGCCCGTCACCAGGGTCACGTCTTCAGGCACCGGGACACCAAAGCCACAGACCAGCAGCATGGTGAACACCGCCAAGTAGCCGTACTCGGTGAAGATGGGGAGCAGGACGTTGAATACTTCCATGAATCTCTGTGAACAGGGCCTGCTGGGGGCCGCGTTGGGCGGCCACGGGGCGCCACGATCCATCGCGGCCCGCCTTTATAGCAGCATCGGCGCAACCCGCCTTGACCTAGGCTTAGTGAATTGTTCGGCAGGGCCTCTGGCACACTGACTCGCTTGCCCTGTTTTGCGCCCGTGCTGCCATGCCCCGTCCTATCGAAGCCCTGATCCATCCCGACGCTCTGGCCCATAACCTCGGCCGTGCCCGCGCGCTGGCGCCCGACGCCAAAGTCTGGGCCGTGGTCAAGGCCAATGCCTACGGGCATGGCATCGAGCGTGCGTTTGAAGGCTTGCGGGGCGCGGACGGCTTTGCCCTCTTGGACTTGGCCGAGGCCCAGCGCCTGCGCGACCTGGACTGGCGCGGCCCCATTCTGCTGCTCGAAGGGGTGTTTGAGCCGCGCGACCTGGAGCTGTGTTCGCGCCTAGGCCTGTGGCATGCCGTGCACTGCACCGAGCAAATCGACTGGCTGGCCGCCCACAAAACCCATGTGCCGCATCGTGTGTTCTTGAAGATGAACACCGGCATGAACCGCCTGGGCTTTCGGCCTCAGGCCTTCCGGGCCGCCTGGGCCCGGCTGAATGCGTTGCCGCAGGTGGATGAGATCTCGCTGATGACACACTTCTCTGACGCCGACGCTGACCGCTTTGGCCAAAACGGCATTGCCCACCAAGTGGCAGCCTTCCATGAGGCTACGCACGACCTGCCGGGTGAGCGCAGCCTGGCCAACAGTGCCGCCACGCTGCGCCACTGTGCCGACGCAGGCGTGCGGGCCGACTGGGTGCGCGCCGGCATCATGAGCTACGGCGGCGTGCCGGACTTCCCCGAGCACGACGCCGCGCACTGGGACTTGAAGCCGGCCATGACCCTGCGCTCGCGCCTGATCGCGGTGCAAGAGGTGCAGCCCGGCGAGAGCGTGGGCTATGGCTCCAGCTTTGTGGCCGAGGCGCCTCTGCGCATCGGCGTGGTGGCCTGCGGCTATGCCGATGGCTACCCGCGCCACTGCCCCACCGGCACCCCGGTGCTGGTGGACGGTGTGCGCACTCGCACCGTGGGCCGCGTGTCCATGGACATGCTCACCGTGGACATCACCCACCTGCCCGCCGCCCGCCTGGGCAGCGAGGTGACACTGTGGGGCCAAGGCCCCCAGGGCTCGGCGCTGTCCATCGACGAGGTGGCCCGTGCGGGCGGCACCATCGGCTATGAGCTGATGTGCGCGCTGGCGCAGCGGGTGCCGGTGCGGGTGGACGAGGGCTGAGCAGGTGTGAAGGGCTTGGCGCGGGCTGTGGGGTGCAACCCACGCCCAGCGACAAGGCCTCACGCTAGGACTCGTTTGCCGCTCGTCTTGCGGCACCCTCTGGGGTACGGTGCGCGCATTGTTCACACCATCATTACCAGAGGACGTCGTATGGGAAGCGCATTGGCCACCTTGTTTGTGGGCTTGATCGTGGGTGCTGTGGCTCGGCTCTTGATGCCGGGCGATCAGAAAATCGGTTGGATCCTGACCTGTGTGCTGGGCGTGGCGGGGTCCTTCTTGGCCAGCACGGCCGGGCAGGCCATGGGCTGGTATGCGCCGGGCCAAGCGGCGGGCTGGATCGCCTCGGTGCTGGGCGCGCTGGCGCTGCTGTTTGTGGTGGGGCGTTTGGCGCGCGGCCAGGGCTGAGCACGCCGCGCCCGTGGGGGCTTGACGAGTTTTCTACAATCTCGTGATGAACACCTCCACCTCGCCCTACACCCGCGCAGCGGCCTTGCCCGCACTTCTGGCGTCCCGCATTGCCATCATTGATGGCGCCATGGGCACCATGATCCAGCGCTACAAGCTGGGCGAGGCGGACTTCCGCAACGCGGCCTTGCAAAGCCACCCCAAGGACCTCAAGGGCAACAACGATTTGTTGGTGCTGACCCGGCCCGATGTGATCCGCGAGATCCACGAGCAGTATCTGGCGGCTGGGGCCGACCTGATCGAGACCAACACCTTTGGCGCCACCTCCATCGCCCAGGACGACTACGACCTGGCGCCCCTGGTGCGCGACATGAACCTGGCCGCTGCCCGCATTGCCCGCGCGGCGGCGGATGCTTACAGCACGCCGGATCACCCGCGCTATGTGGCGGGCGCCTTAGGCCCCACGCCGCGCACCGCCAGCATCAGCCCCGAGGTCAACGACCCGGGCGCGCGCAATGTCAGCTTTGACCAGCTCAAGGACGCCTACAAAGAGCAAGCCCAAGCCCTGCTGGACGGCGGCGTGGATGTGTTCTTGGTCGAAACCATTTTTGACACCCTCAATGCCAAGGCCGCGATCTTTGCGCTGGACGAGCTGATGGAAGAAACGGGCGAGCGTCTGCCCGTCATCATCTCCGGCACCGTGACCGACGCGTCTGGGCGCATTCTTTCGGGCCAAACCGTGGCCGCGTTCTGGCACTCGGTGCGCCACGCCCGGCCGCTGGCTGTGGGCCTGAACTGCGCCCTGGGCGCCACCGTGATGCGGCCCTACATCGAGGAGCTGAGCCGCGTCGCGGGCGACACCTTCATCAGCTGCTACCCCAATGCGGGCCTGCCCAACCCCATGAGTGACACCGGCTTTGACGAGACGCCGGAGGTGACGGGCCGGCTGATGGGCGAGTTTGCCAAGTCGGGTTTCTTGAACATTGTGGGCGGCTGCTGCGGCACCACGCCGGATCACATCGCCGCCATCGCGGCCAGCGTCAAGACCTACCGGCCGCGCAGCCGCCACGACCCGCTGTTCAGCAGCTTGGCCGCTTAAGCCTGCCGGGCAGACGCACTCGCAGGCGGGCGCGTCAGTAAGGGCCGAAATCGCCGCCGACCATGGGCCGGGTCATGGCCGAGTCTTCGTCCGGGGCTTGGCGCGGCTGTTGCGCCGCGACTGTCTGGGCCTGCGCCCGCGCCGCCGAGCCGTGGATGACCTGCAGCAGCTTGCGCTCCAGGGCGTCGATCTCGTCTTGCATGGCGCGCACCAGTTGGCAGTAAATGCGCTGCTGGCGGCCGCTCTCGCGCAGACGCTCGGCCAAGCGCTGGGAGACGGCGATCAGCAGCTTGGTGGCCACTTCCGGGGCGTCATCCATCAGGCGACGCAAGGAGCGGCGTGACAGCGCAGCCCCTGTGACGGGCGAGCTCGCGACACAAGAGGCCGCACGCGGCGCGCCATCCAGCAGGCCCATCTCACCAATCAAATTGCCAGGGCCCAGCACCGACATCACGATGGGCTCGGTGCGGCTGACCACGGTGCTCTCCACGGTCACATCGCCGTGCAAGATCAGCAGCATGTAGCCGGTTTGCTCTTGGTCGCCCTCGCGGAACAAGAGCGCACCGTCGTCGTAAGACACCAAGCGCATATAGCTGACCACGCAGCGGGCCTCGGCGGCTGTCAGCTCTGAGAGTGCAGTGGGTGTGCGCAGCAAGGCCTCGGCCTTGGCCGCCAAGGTGGGCTCTTCGAGGATGGAGCGGGGCGCCAATGCGCCGTGCTCGGAGGCGGTGGAATCCATGGTCGAACGATAACCGCTTCAGCGGCCCTTGCGGCCTAGGTAAAATGGGGGGTTCCAAGGAGCGTTGCAGCAGTGCGGAATGCGTCACTGTCAGGCTTGGGCCATCCGGTCATGCGGACGATAACCACGCTCACCCCCGGGTGAGGTGCGTCTTGTGCAGCCGCGGCTTCCTGGGGCATTTTGAGCCATCCCGCCTGAATTGCCATGCCCAACTCCTTTGCAGCTCCCTCTCCCATGCGCCTGTCTGGCTTGGAGCCTGTCGTTCTCGACGACAACTCTTTGTTCCTGAACATCGGTGAGCGCACCAATGTCACGGGCTCCAAAGTCTTTGCCCGCATGATTCTGGAAGGGCGCTTTGAAGACGCGCTCTCGGTGGCCCGCCAGCAAGTCGAGAACGGTGCCCAGGTCATCGACGTCAATATGGACGAGGCCATGCTGGACAGCCAGGCGGCCATGGTGCGCTTTTTGAACCTGATCGCCTCGGAGCCTGACATTGCTCGTGTGCCCGTGATGATCGACTCGTCCAAGTGGAGCGTGATCGAGGCGGGCCTGAAGTGCATCCAAGGCAAGGGCATCGTCAACAGCATTTCGCTCAAAGAGGGCGAGGCCGAGTTCATCCGCCAAGCCACGCTGGTGCGCCGCTATGGCGCCGCCGCCGTGGTGATGGCCTTTGACGAGCAAGGCCAAGCCGACACCTTTGCACGCAAGACCGAAATCTGCGAGCGCGCCTACCGGGTGCTGGTGGACAAGGTGGGCTTCCCCGCCGAAGACATCATTTTTGACCCCAATATCTTTGCCATTGCCACGGGCATCGAAGAGCACAACAACTACGCTGTAGATTTCATCGAGGCCACGCGCTGGATCAAGCAGCACCTGCCTGGCGCCAAGGTCTCGGGCGGCGTGTCTAACGTCAGCTTCAGCTTCCGTGGCAACGAGCCGGTGCGTGAGGCCATCCACACCGTCTTCCTCTACCACGCCATCAAGGCGGGCATGGACATGGGCATCGTCAACGCCGGCATGGTGGGCGTGTATGACGAGCTGGACGCCGACCTGCGCGAGCGGGTCGAAGACGTGGTGCTGAACCGCAGGCCCGATGCCACGGAGCGCCTGCTGGAAGTGGCCGAGCATGTGAAGGGCGTGGCCAAGGACGACACCGCCCGTCTCGCCTGGCGCGCAGCGCCCGTCAAAGAGAGGCTCTCTCACGCGCTGGTGCACGGCATCACCGAGTTCATTGAGGTCGACACCGAGGAGGTCTGGCAGCAGATCAAAGCCGAGGGGGGGCGCCCCTTGCATGTGATCGAAGGCCCGCTGATGGCCGGCATGAATGTGGTGGGCGACCTCTTTGGGGCGGGCAAGATGTTCTTGCCGCAGGTGGTCAAGAGCGCGCGGGTGATGAAGCAGGCCGTGGCCCACTTGCTGCCCTACATCGAGGCCGAGAAGGCCGCGCTGATTGACGCCGGCGGCTCGGCACAAGCCAAGGGCAAGATCGTGATTGCCACCGTCAAGGGCGATGTGCACGACATCGGCAAGAACATCGTCTCGGTGGTCTTGCAGTGCAATAACTTCGATGTGGTGAACATGGGCGTGATGGTGCCGGCCCAGGCCATCTTGGCCAAGGCCAAAGAAGAGGGCGCCGACATCATTGGCCTCTCCGGCCTCATCACCCCCAGCCTCGAAGAAATGCAGCATGTGGCCGCCGAGATGGAGCGCGACCCCTACTTCCGCGAGCGAGCCATGCCCTTGCTGATCGGGGGCGCCACCACCAGCCGCGTGCACACGGCCGTCAAGATTTCGCCGCACTACAGCGCGCCGGTGGTCTATGTGCCCGATGCATCCCGCGCCGTGGGCGTGTGCTCCGACCTGCTCTCGCCCGAGCGCTCAAGCGACTACGTGGCTGAAATCAACGCAGATTATGAGCGGGTGCGTCAGCAGCACGCCAACCGCAAGGCCACACCCTTGGTCAGCCTGGCCCAGGCCCGGGCCAACAAGGCGCAGATGGATTGGACCGTGGCGCCGTCTAAGCCGCGCTTTTTGGGTCGCCGCGTGTTCAAGCAGTACGACCTCGCCGAGCTGGCCGCCTGCATTGACTGGGGCCCTTTCTTCCAGACCTGGGACTTGGCCGGGCCCTACCCGGCCATCCTGCAAGACGAGGTGGTGGGCGACGCGGCCCGCAAGGTGCTGGCCGACGGCCAGGCCCTGCTCAAGAAGATCATCGATGGCCGCTGGCTGCAGGCGCATGGCGTGATGGGCTTCTACCCGGCCAACACGGTGGACGACGATGTGATTGAGGTCTATGCCGATGAGACCCGCCAGCAGGTGCTGCTGCGCTGGGCGCCGCTGCGCATGCAGACCGAGCGGCCGGTGGTGGACGGCGTCAAGCGCCCCAATCGCTCACTCGCCGACTTCATTGCGCCCAAGGGCACGCAGCCCGACTACATCGGCCTGTTTGCGGTGACTGCCGGCCTGGGCGCCGAGGCCCGAGCCGCAGCCTTTGAAGCTGCGCATGACGACTACTCCGCCATCATGCTCAAGGCTCTGGCCGACCGCCTGGCCGAGGCCTTTGCTGAGCGCCTGCATCAGCGTGTGCGCACCGAGCTGTGGGCCTATGCGCCCGATGAGCAGCTCACGAACGAGCAACTCATTGCCGAGCAGTACCAGGGCATTCGCCCCGCACCGGGCTACCCGGCTTGCCCGGACCATGGGGTCAAGGCCGAGATGTTCAGTGTGCTGGCCTGCGACGAGATCGGCATGGGCCTGACCGAGAGCCTGGCCATGACACCGGCGGCCAGCGTCAGCGGCTTTTACCTCGCCCACCCACAGGCGGCTTACTTCAATGTGGGCCGGATCGGCGGCGATCAGGCCGAGGCCTGGGCCGCTTCGCTGGGGGTGGATGCCACGACGGCCTCGCGCCGCTTGATCACCGTGCTGGACGACAAGCCGGGCGCGTCGGCATAAAAGCTGGCATTGAGCTGGGTCTCGCGGATCACGAAGGCCCGATAGCGCTGGAAGAGGTCGGCATCGACCTCGCCGGCGTGGGTCCAGAAGTGGTCGAGATTGCCCACCTGCACCATGCCGGGCACATTGTAGAAGGCGTCCCCCAAGGTGGCCACCGGCGTGCCGTGGAACAAAGACTGCAAGCCCGTGGTGCTATTGACGGTGACCACGCCTTTGGCGGCCTTGAGCAAGGTGGGCAGGTGCAGGTCGTGCACGTAGCGCACCCGATCGCTGAGGCCGAACTTGGCCGCCGCCACCGCAATCTGCCGGGTGAAGTCGTTGTAGGGCCGGTCCATCGGGTGATGCTTGAAGACCAGCCAGTCACCGTGGTCCGCACGGGCGGCAAAGGACTCCATCACATCATCGATGAAGGGCAGCATGGACTCGTAGCGCGAGTGGTGCACGATCTGGCTGTCGTTCTGCACTTGAAGCGGCACCAAGAAAAAGCGCTTGTGTCGCTCGGGGGCGGTCAGTGCTGCCCACGTGCCTCGCTCCAGAAAGCGGTACTTCCATTTGCGCCAGTCGCCTCGCAGCCACAGCAAACCTTCCGGCACGGGTGAGAGGCTGCGGTGGTGGCTGTAGTGCGGGTACTGGGCCCGGGCTTTGTGCATGGCCCAGCCGTAGCGGGCGGCACATCGGGCCATCGTGGCAAAGCTCTGGCCGGTGGGCAGGGGCGCGGGAGTGGGCTCTAGGTCGAGCTGGCGATAAAACTCAGCCTCGGTCGGCAAAGAGGACTGGGCATTGACGCCGCCACGCTCCAGCGTGACGTAGTCCGGCCGAATATAGCCTTCTTCGAACACATAGACGCTGATGCCGGCCTCTTCGGCGGCTTCAATCGCCTGGGCATGCAAATGCCGGGATTGCCCGAACAGCACCAAGGCGTCAATATTCAACTCCGCCAGCAGCTCGCGAATGCGATGAGGCCAAGCGGCCAGCGGTGCCTGGAAGCGAATGACACCGGGGCCGTTGAAGTCTTGATCGTCGCCGCCGTTGAAGTTCACCTTCCAGACGGCCTGCCCCTGCGCGCGCAGCACCCCGGCCAGCCGTTCAAAGAACGGCCCCATCGGGCCTTGCAGCAGCAAGGTGCGCTGGTGGCTCAAGAGGAGGTGGAGAGACCGGGGAGGCATGGCGGTGATCTGAGGTGATCACAGGAAGGCCATTGCCGGGCGCAGTGGCTCCGTAGCGGCTCATGCCGCCTTAGACAAACTGTGCCCGGGCCAACGATCCCCCTGTGCTTTGCATCAGTCTAGCGGCAATGCCGCCAAAAGCAGACCCCCAATTTGGATGTCTCTGAGGGGTTCAGTTGGACGGGTTGGCACTATCTCGCAGCCGTTTGCCCCAGCGCAAGGCCATGCGCCAGGCCTGCCGCGGCAAGGTGGTGGAGGTCGGGCCTTCGGTGTCTCGCCAGTGCTGCAATTCATCCACCGCGCGCTCGGGTGTGCAGAAGTGGCCGCTGTGTCGGCTGACGTAGCTGGGATAGAGCACCAGGGTGGCCGCCGTCAGGCTGTCTAAATCTAGGGGGCGGCGGGGGCGCATCAAAGGCTGGCGGTCGTCCGTCAGGCCCCAGCCCGCATAGAAGGGGCAGCCCCATACCACCACGGGTGTGCCGCGCAACAGGGCCTCAAAACCAGCCAGCGATGTGAGTACGTGCACCTGATCTACCAGGCGCAGCAGCTTGTCCATGGGCGTGTCCGTGATGATTTCATCGCAGAAATGGACGGCACGGGCCTCTTTGGCGCCCGGCTCCCTGAGCTGTGCCACGACGTCCGGATGAGGCTTGTAGATCAGGTAGGCGTCGGGGCGTTCGGCACGCACCGCCTTGAGCAAGCCCAGGTTGGTGTTGATGCCGGGCGCGCCCCAGCGCAGGGCGGCGTCATCTTCCACCTGGCCGACCACCAGCACCACCGGCCGGGGGGTGTCGGGGCGGCTCCAGGCGGTTTGGCCGACGTTGTACTTGGTCACCCCCAGCGCCAAGATGCGCGCTCGCAGTTGCGCGGCGCGGGCCTTCAGGGCGGGGCTGAAGTCGGTGTTCAGCAGCAGGTGTTCCAGGTCGGAGGGCTGGCTGGCGTTGTAATAAAGCCCGCTGCGGTCCATCACCCACGACAGCGGGCGCACCAGGTCGGCGCCCAGGCCCACCGAGCGCAAAAAACCGTCTTCCAGCCGCACCACCTGCACGGGCGGGGTCAAGCCTTGCGCGGCGGGGGGCAGTTCACGCTGGCCCCACAGCACCAAGGTGCTGCCGGGCGCAATGGGCTTGCGTGGCCCTTGGAAACGCACCTCGCTGCCGGCGAAAAAGTCCTCCACGATGGGCCGTTTCCAGGCCGAAAAGCCCACCGCCACCACGCTGGGCGCAAAACGCTCGCGGCAGCGGCGCTGCAGGCCGACCCAGCTCAGCAGGTCTTCCACCGTGCAGGCCTGGCCCGTTTCCGGGCTGATGTAGCGCGGGTAGCGCGCCAGAGCGGCATGGGTCAGGGCCGCCAGGGAGCGGGCCTCGCGGCGCGCTGGGGCGGGAAGTTCATCCTGCGTCAGGCCCCAGCCGGCGTAAAACGGCATGCCAAAGCAGCGCACCGGCTTGCCCCAGAGCAGGGCCTCAAAGCCCATTTGAGAGGTGACGGTGTAGACCGCCGCCACATGCTCCAGCAAGCCGGGTGGGTGGGCATCGGTGGCCAGCCATTGCAGGCGCTGACGGGCGGCTGGGCTCAGGGTTTGACTGATTTGGCTGAAGTGCCCACGCTTGCGCCCGGCCAACACATCGGGGTGCACCTTCAGCAGGATCCGCGCCTGGGGGTGTTCGTCCAGGGCTGCCTGCAGCATCTGGGTGAAGCTGGCGGCCCTGGCCTGGCCGTAGGCGATCGACGCGTCGCCAAAGGTTTGGTCCACCACCAGCACATCGCCGTCGCGGGCCCATTCCGGGTGCTCGCGGGCATGGTTGTACTTGGAGGCGCGGGCCTCGCGCCAGGCGTTGACCAGGGCTTGGCCCCGAGCGGCCTCTTCCGCCGAAAGCGGCTGGCGGATCAAGGTCTCCAAGCGCGAAGGCTGGCTGGCGTCGTAGTAGATGCCTTGGTCATCCACTACCAGGGAGAGCGCCGGGCTGTCCGGCCCCAGCGCCATCGAGCGCAAAAAACCGTCTTCCAGCCGCAAAATCGGCAGGCCTTGTTCTTGGGCCCAGGCTTCGGCGCGTTCGGCGCTGGGCTTGCGGCCCCAGGCCAGCACGGCTTGGGCGTCGCCCACAAAGCGCGGGCGGGCGGGAATGACCCGCACCGGCGCCAGCAAGTCCGCCAGGGTCTCGTTGCTGGCCAGCAAACGCCCGTGCGCCAGCACGGCGCTCAGGCCGTGCAGCGGGTCTGCGGCATCCAACTCAGACATCAAGGGCTCACACAGGCGGGTGTCGGCACCCGCAGACGGTATCAGAGCCCTGAGGCCGCGAAGTGGGGGTTGTCCCAGCCGGGCTTGCCATAGCCCAGCAAGGCGCCGTCCAGCGTGCAGACCTTGCCGCCGGCGGCGCGCAGCACGGCATCACCCGCGGCAATGTCCCATTCCATGGTGCGGCCCAGGCGCGGATAGAGGTCGGCTTCGCCGGCGGCCACCAAGCAGAGCTTGAGCGACGAGCCAGCGTTGGTGCGCGAGGCCACGGTGCGGCCGTTCAGGAAGGCGTCGAGCGCGGTTTCATCGCCGTGCGAGCGGCTGGCCACCACGGTCAGGCCCTCGGCAGGCACGCTGCGGCAGGCGATGCTGCGGCGGCCTTGGGCGTCTTCCAGCCATGCGCCGTGGCCCTCGGCACCCCCGAACAGGCGGCCAATGGCGGGTGCATAGACCAGCCCAAGCACCGGGCGGCCTTGCTGGATCAGCGCGATATTGACGGTGAACTCGCCGTTGCGGCTGATGAATTCCTTGGTGCCGTCCAGTGGGTCTACCAAAAAGAAGCAGTCGCTCACTTCCGGAATGTGCCCTGCTGCGACGGCTTCTTCGGCCACCACCGGAATGCCGGGCGCCAGCTTGTCCAGGCCTGCCAAGATGACGGCTTCGGCCTTTTGGTCGGCCACGGTGACGGGGGAGTCATCGCCCTTTTGGGTCACGTCGAAGTCGGTGGCATAGATGTCCATGATGACTTGACCCGCGTCCCGGATCAGGGGCGTCAGGCGCTGCAGCAGGCCAGGCAAATCGTGGGCGACAGGGTGGCTCATCGTGTGGGCTTTCAAACAAGGGATGGGGCATTGTGCCTATCGCGTGCAAGAATTCGACCCCTAAAACATTTACTGTCCGGGTTTCCCTTGGATCACGCAGACGCCTCCGCACTCGATGTCAACGCACTCAATGCCCGCCGCAAGCGGGCGGTGCAGTTGCGCGTGGATGGGCTGAGCCTGACCCGCATCCAGGCTGAGACGGGTTTGTCCGTCCCCACCATCATCAAGGCCTACAAGGCTTTTGAGGGCGGCGGCTGGTCTGCCATTGAGGTGGCGGCCCGGGGCCGGCCCAAGGGCGAGGGCCGAGTGTTGGCGCCTGAGGCTGAGGCCGCACTGCGCGAGGCCGTTTTGCAAGGCCCGCCCGAAGCCGTTGGCCTGCCGGCCGGTTTGTGGGATGCCGCCGCCATTCAAGCCTTCAGCCTGCGCCGCTGGCAAGTGGCGCTGGAGGCGCGATCCGTCTCGCGCTTGCTGGCGCGCTGGGGCTTGAGCGTGCAGCCCTTGCGTGAGACTGCGCAGCAAGACCCAGACGCCCAGCGCTGGTGGCAAGAGGTCTGGATGCCCGCTCAAGGGCTGGCCTCTCGCCCTAAGACCGCCGAGCGTCTGCTGTGGATGGGGGCCTTGGCCCACCCGCAGCGCCCCGCCCCTGCGGGCTTGTTGGTGGCGGTCTGCCCGCGCGGCACGCTGCGCTGGCTGCCGGTGGCGCAGATGGCCCGCGCCACCGCCTATCAAGATTTTCTGGCGCGCCTGCCTGCGCTGCGCGCCGGCAACTGGCACGTGTTTTTGGCTGGGCCTGACCTCAGCCGAGCGCCCGAACTGACCGCTTGGATGTCGGCCCAGGCCCATCTGCGTGTCGAGCCTTGCCCGGTGCAGCCGCAATCCCGCGCGCTGGCTGAGCCGCAGCCCGAGCCCAGCCTCAAGGCCCCGGTGGCCTTGCTGCCCGCTGCGCCGCCGGCCAGGGCGTCAGCCCCCGCCATGCCGCAGCGCGTGGCGCGTTCTTTTTTTTCTACCCCCCAGCCTGTTCATCCGCCCGAAGAAAGGGACCATCCCATGAGCTTGACCCATTTGCAGCGACTGGAGGCCGAGAGCATCCACATCATGCGCGAGGTTGTCGCCGAGGCCGAAAACCCGGTGATGCTGTATTCCATCGGCAAAGATTCGGCCGTGATGCTGCACCTGGCCAAGAAGGCCTTCTTCCCTTCGCCGCCTCCTTTCCCACTGCTGCACGTGGACACCACCTGGAAGTTCCGGGCGATGTACGAAATGCGGGACCGCATGGCCAAGGAGTTGGGCATGGACCTGCTGGTGCACCACAACCCTGAAGCCAAAGAGTTGGGCATCAACCCCTTCACGCATGGCTCGCAAATCCACACCGACATGTGGAAGACCCAGGGCTTGAAGCAGGCGCTGGACAAGTACAACTTTGATGCGGCCTTTGGTGGCGCGCGTCGCGACGAAGAAAAGAGCCGCGCCAAAGAGCGCATCTTCTCCTTCCGCTCGGCCCAGCACCGTTGGGACCCGAAGAACCAGCGCCCTGAACTCTGGCGCCTCTACAACGGCCGCAAGCAAAAGGGTGAGTCGATCCGCGTCTTCCCGATCTCCAACTGGACTGAGCTGGACATCTGGCAATACATCTACCTGGAAAACGTGCCCATCGTGCCGCTGTACTTCGCGGCCAAGCGCCCGGTGGTGGACCGCGACGGCACTTTGATCATGGTGGACGACGAGCGCTTCCCCTTGCGCGAAGGCGAAGTCCCGATGATGAAAAACGTGCGCTTCCGCACCTTGGGGTGCTACCCGCTGTCAGGCGCGGTGGAGTCCGAGGCCGACACCCTGCCTGCCATCATTCAAGAAATGCTGCTGACCAAGACCTCGGAGCGTCAGGGCCGCATGATTGACCACGATGCGGCGGCGTCGATGGAGAAGAAGAAACAGGAGGGGTATTTCTAACCCCCCGGGATAGTGCCCCCACGCTCCCTGCCGGTCGCTGCCCCCCGAGGGGGCGCTCGGGTTGCTGAGGGAAACCCTCGCTTCCCGAGGCCAGACAGGCACTTCGACGCGCGGAGCAATTTCACAAGCACGCGCACGTCAACGGACACACGTATCAAGGAATCACCATGGCCCACGTTTCGGACCTGATCTCCACCGACATTGAGCAGTACCTCAAGCAGCACGAGAAGAAGAGCTTGCTGCGTTTCATCACTTGCGGGTCGGTCGACGACGGCAAGTCCACCGTCATTGGCCGGCTGTTGTATGAGTCGAAGATGCTCTTCGAAGACCAACTGGCCGCGATTGAGAACGACTCCAAGAAATGGGGCACGCAAGGTGGCGACATCGACTTTGCCTTGCTCGTCGACGGCTTGGCCGCAGAGCGCGAGCAGGGCATCACCATCGACGTGGCCTACCGCTTCTTCAGCACCGACCGCCGCAAGTTCATCGTGGCCGACACCCCGGGCCACGAGCAGTACACCCGCAACATGATCACCGGCGCCTCCACGGCCGATGTGGCGGTGATCCTGATCGATGCGCGCAAGGGCGTGCTGACGCAAACGCGTCGCCACAGCTATCTGGTCAGCCTGATCGGCATTCGCAAAGTGGTGCTGGCGATCAACAAGATGGACTTGGTCGACTACTCGGAAAAGGTCTTTAACCAGATCAATGAGGAGTACCGCGAGTTTGCCAAGCAGATCGGCCTGGGCGACATCACCTCTATCCCGCTGTCGGGCTTGAAGGGCGACAACATGACCTCGCCCAGCGAGAAGACGCCCTGGTACCACGGTCCCACGCTGATGGGCTTCTTGGAGACCTGCGAGATCGACGAGACCCGCCTGCAGAAGGAAGCCTTCCGCCTGCCGGTGCAGTGGGTCAACCGCCCCAACCTCGACTTCCGTGGCTTCTGCGGCGTCATCACCTCCGGCCAAATCAAGCCGGGCGACCGCATCCGCGCGCAGCCCTCGGGCCGCGAAAGCACCGTGTCGCGCATCGTCACGCTCAATGGCGACTTGCCGCTGGCTGTGGCCGGCCAAAGCGTGACCATCACGCTGGCGGATGAAATCGACATCTCGCGCGGCGACGTCATCTCCTCGGCCGAGTCGCCCGCTGAAGTGGCCGACCAGTTTGAAGCCACGCTGGTGTGGATGCACGACGAGCCCATGCTGCCGGGCCGCCCCTACCTGCTGAAGATCGGTACTCAGACGGTGCCCGCCACGGTGACCGAGCCCAAGTACAAGGTCAACGTCAACACCATGGAGCACTTGGCAGCCAAGCAGTTGGCGCTGAATGAAATTGGTGTGGTCAACCTGGCGCTGGACCGCCCGATTGCGTTTGACCCCTACACCGCCAACCGCGACACCGGCGGCTTCATCCTCATCAACCGCCTGACCAACAACACCGTGGGCGCGGGCATGATGCACTTTGCGCTGCGCCGCTCGCACAACATCCACATGCAGCATGTGGATGTGGACAAGGCGGCTCGCGCCAAGGCCAAGGGTCAGCGCCCTGGCGTGTTGTGGTTCACCGGCCTCTCGGGGGCGGGCAAATCCACCATCGCCAACTTGGTGGAGAAGAAGCTGCACGCCATGGGCCGCCACACCTATTTGCTGGACGGTGACAACATCCGCCACGGCCTGAACAAGGACCTGGGCTTCACCGAGGCAGACCGCGTGGAGAACATCCGCCGCATCTCCGAAGTGGCTCGCCTGATGGTGGATTCGGGCTTGATCGTGCTGACGGCCTTCATCTCGCCCTTCCGCTCTGAGCGGGCGATGGCGCGTGGCCTGATGGGCGAAGGCGAGTTCATCGAGGTGCATGTGGACACCCCGCTGGCGGTGGCCGAAGAGCGTGATGTGAAGGGTCTCTACAAGAAGGCCCGACGCGGCGAGATCGCCAACTTCACCGGCATCTCCAGCCCCTACGAGCCGCCTGAGAACCCCGAGCTGCGCGTCAACACCACGACGCAATCGCCCGAGCAAGCGGCCGACCAAGTGATCCTGCGCTTGAAGGCGCTGGGCTTGATCGACTGAAGCCCTCAGGCCTCGTCGCCTTGACGTCCGCCTTCTGAGCGCCCCTGCGGGGGGGCTCAGACAGGCTGGGACGTCCTGGCGTTTTGTTGAGAGGCAGGCGCCTTGCTGTCGGCGCCCTCTACCGTGAGCCCCCCCATGACGTTTGATCAAGGCCTTGTCTTCGCCAGCCTCGCTTGGCTGGTGGTGGAGTTGGTGCGCGACAAAAAATCGCCGGGCATTGTGTTTGCCTGTGTGGCCTTTTTGTATGTGATGCTGGACTACATCAGCATCAAAGACACCCTCAAGCAGTTCACCAACAACGGGCTGATCACGGTGGTGGTCTTGTTGCTGCTGTCCATCGTGCTGGACAAGAGCCGCATGCTGGAGCTGATTGCCGACCGCTTGGTGCGCGGCCCTTATCGCTGGGCCTTGGTCAAGCTCTATGGCGCCACCGCGCTGTACTCGGCCTTCCTGAACAACACGGCTGTGGTGGCTTCGCTGCTGGGGCCGCTCAAGTCCAACCGCGAGCACAGCGCGTCGCGCTTGCTGATGCCCATGTGCTTTGCCGCATCTCTGGGCGGCATCTTGACGCTGGTGGGCACCAGCACCAATTTGCTGGTCAACAGCTTGTTGGTCGGGCGCAGCATGCCGGAACTCAAGCTCTTGGACTTGTTTCCTGTGGGCATTCTGATCGTGGTGGCTTGCGGCTTGGTGATGGTCTTGGTCTATCCCAAGCTGCTCAAGGCACAACCGCCCGCCGAAGAGTCTGCCAGCGACTATTTCCTAGAGGCCGAGGTACTGCCCGACTGCCCCTTGATCGGCAAGACCATTGAAGAAGCGGGGCTGCGCAATCTGGGGCATCTCTTCCTGACCGAAATTCTGCGGGGCGAGTATGTGATTGCCCCGGTGGAGCCTGATCGCTTTGTGAATGCCGGTGACGTCCTGGTCTTCACGGGCGATGTGACGCGGGTGGATCTGCTGGCCCGCTTCCCGGGCTTGCGCACCCATGCGCATGACGACCATTTGCCGCTGGCCAATTTGGTGGAAGTGGTGGTGGCGGCCGGCTCCATGCTGGCGCGACGCACCATTCGTGAAGTCGACTTCCGCGCCCACTTTGATGCCGCCGTCATCGCCGTGCGACGTGGCAGTGAACGCCTGGGCGGCTCCATCGGCAACATGCGCCTGGAGGTGGGTGACGCCTTGGTGCTGGTGGTGGGGCAAGACTTTGAGAAGCGCAACAACCTCAGCCGCAACTTCGTCATCGTCTCTCAGCGCGAAGTGCAGAAGTTCGTGGACCCGCGCAAGAGCTGGTTCTCGCTGATCGGCTTTGTGGCGGTCATCGGCCTGTCGGCATTTGGCGTCTTCGATTTTCTGAAGGGCATGCTGGCGCTGCTCGCCGTGTTCCTGCTCTTGGGCTTTGCGCGGGTCGATGACTTGCGGCGCAATGTGCCTTGGGAGCTGATCATGATCATCGCCTCCTCGCTGGTCATCTCCGAGGTGATGGTCAACACCGGCGCAGCCACGATGATGGCCTCGGGCTTGCTGGCCGGGGCCCAAGATGCAGGGCCTTATTGGGCCTTGGCGGTGCTCTTGGTCGTCACCTGGATCTTGACTGAGCTGATGAGCAATAACGCCGCAGCAGCGCTGGCCTTTCCGGTGGCGGTGGGTGTGGCTGAGCAATTGGGCCTGTCTCCCATGCCTTTTGTGATGGCGGTCTTGTATGGCGCCAGTTGCAGCTTCATCACGCCTTATGGCTACCAGACCAATCTGATGATCATGGCCCCTGGCCGCTACACCATGGGCGACTTTGTGCGCACAGGTTTGCCGGTCGCGATCGCCTTTTTGGCCGTGGCTTTAGTGGCAATTCCGGTGTTTTTCCCCTTCAAGTAAGCAAGCGTTACGGCCTGCTACAGCAGCCTGGGCCGAGGGCCGATACCCCTGTCTGATCGACGCCGTGTGGACGGTGTCTTCGGAACAAGGTGGTCATCATGGGCAATCGGTCCCCCGCGCTGCTGGCGCGTGCAGTCATTCCGCGCCGTCTGGCGCAGGCCTTCAGTGCAGCGGTCTTGCTATCCCTGGCTGCATGTGGGGGCGGTGGCGGCGCTGAGCCCGCCGCCGGCTCCAACGAAACGCCACAAGGCAGCAAGCCTGCGCCCGCGCCGGCTCCCACCCCCACCAACCCGGCGCCAGCGCCCCAGCCCGCACCCGCACCCGCGCCGGTAGCACCTGCGCCCAGCCCGACGCTGCCCACCCGTGCCGACGCATTTCGCTTGGCCACACAAGCCACTTTCGGCCCCACCGAGCCCGTGATCGCGCAGATCCAGACGGTGGGCGCACCGGCCTGGGTGGACGCTCAACTGGCCTTGCCAGCCACGACCACGCACTTGCCGCGTTGGCGCGCGGCCACCGCCAAGGCCAAGCTGCTGGATGCCAAGGCCGTGGCCTCCTCCAATGAGTTGATCTCGTCGTTTTACGAGCGCGCGCTGAACGCCGACGATCAGCTGCGTCAGCGGGCTGCGTTTGCGCTCTCGCAGATTTTTGTGGTGTCACAGGCCGAGCTCGGTGAAGAGCGCGCCGAGGCTTTGGCGGATTACCAGGACATGCTGGCCCGCAATGCCTTTGGCAACTTCCGCACGCTGCTGCAAGACGTGTCCATGCACCCGGCGATGGGCCTCTACCTCTCGCACATCAAGAACCGCAAAGGCGACCCCTTGACCGGCCGCCAGCCCGACCAAAACTTCGCCCGCGAAGTGATGCAACTGTTCTCCATTGGCCTGTACCAACTGCGGCCCGATGGCAGCGTGGTGCTGGACGGGGCGGGCAAGCCTGTTGAGAGCTACAGCGCCGATGACATCGTGGGGCTGTCCCAGGTCTTCACCGGCTTCAGCTGGGGCGGTCCGGACCAGCAGAACCAACGTTTCTGGGGCTCCCCAGGCTATCTGGATGCCAACCGCTATGCGATGCCCATGCAAGGCTACTCGCGCTTCCATGAGCAAGGTGCCAAGTCCTTCTTGGGCACCGGTGTGGCGGCGCAGGGCGTAGCCGACCCAGCGGCCAGCCTCAAGGTGGCCATGGACACCTTGTTCAACCACCCTAATGTTGGGCCTTTCATCGGGCGCCAGCTCATCCAGCGTTTGGTCACCAGCCACCCCAGCCCGGCCTATGTGAGCCGCGTGGCGGGCGTGTTCGACAACAATGGCCTGGGCGTGCGTGGCGACATGAAGGCCGTCTTCAGGGCCGTGCTGCTGGATGAAGAAGCCCGCAGCGCCACGGTGGCCCAAGATGAGCGTTACGGCAAGCTGCGCGAGCCCGTGCTGCGCCTCACCGCCTATCTGCGCGCCTTCGGCGCCAAGTCCGACAGCGGCGTCGTCCTCATGGGCAACACCGACGACGTCACCACCCAGTTGTCGCAGACGCCCTGGCGCTCGCCCAGCGTGTTCAACTTCTATCGCCCAGGCTATGTGCCGCCAGGGGGTGAAGCCGCCGCCTTGGGCCTGACGCTGCCAGAGATGCAGATCACCTCGGAGGGCAGCACCGCCGGCTATGTGAACTACATGCTCTTGGCGCTGGAGCGTGGCGTGGGCCTCAAGGGGGCAGACGGCAAGGCCACACGGCCCGACCTGCAGGCCGACATCTCAGCGGCGATCGCGCTGGCCGACCGGCCCGAAGCCCTGCTGGCCCATGTTCACTCGCGCTTGCTGCCTGGGGGCGCCTCGGCCACCTTGAGCAACGAGACCTTGGCCGCCATCAACTCGGTGACCATCCCCGCGCCCAAGAACAACAACACCGCCGCCATTGAAAGCGCCAAGCGCAACCGTGCGCTGACCGCTTTGGCCCTGACCTTGGTCAGCCCTGAATTCATCGTCCAGAAGTGAACCCCATCATGACGCAACGCTCTGATCTTCTTTCGCGCCGCGAGGTCCTGCGCCGCGCTTCAGCGCTGGGCCTGGTGGCCCCGGCTGCCACGGGTTTGGGCCTGGGCTTGGCGGCCATGGGCAATGCCGCCGCTGCGGGTGCCACGGGCTACAAAGCGCTGGTGTGTGTCTTCATGACCGGCGGCAATGACGCCATGAACATGGTGCTGAGCACCGACGCAGCCACCTGGCAGCGCTATGACAGCGTGCGCGGCGGTGTGGCCGAGATCGCGCTGGCCGCGCCGGGCACGCCCGCCAAAGCCAGCAGCACGGTGCTGCATGAGCGCTTGGGCGGTGCTTTGGGTGTGACCGCCGTGGGCGGCGAGGGCTTGGCCTTCCACCCGGTGATGGGCGGCGTGCGTGACCTCTTCAATGCCAAACGCATGGCTGTGATGGCCAATGTCGGCCCCATGATTGGGCCACTGACCAAGGCCAACTACCTCAGCGGTGTGGGCGCACGCCCGGCCAAGCTGTTCTCGCACAACGACCAACAGACCATGTGGCAAGCCTTCGGCGTCGAGGGCAGCACCAAGGGCTGGGGCGGCCAGTTTGCGGACCTGCTGATGTCCGGCAACCAACGCGCCATGTTCAGTGGTGTGTCGGTCGCTGGCAATGCGGTGTGGCTCAACGGGGCCACCGTGCGCGGCTACCAAATGGGCCCAGCCGGCCCGGTCCGCTTGGGCGGCACCAGCGGCAAGGTGTTTGGCTCCACCGTGGTGCAGCAAAAACTCCAAGCCATCACGCGCAGCGCTGCCAACCCGCAGTTGTTGGAGCGCGAGCACGCGGCCGTGATGGCCCGTGGGCAAGATGCCGAGGCCGTGCTGTCCAGTGGCCTGCCCGTCAACGGCCCTTGGGGCACCACCGGCCAAACCGCCACCACCGACCCGCTGCTGCAGTATGTGGAGCCCGACACGGGCAAGTCGGTGCTCAACCCCTTGGCCTACCAGTTGCAAGCGGTGGCGCGCACCATCGCTGCGCGCGACACCTTGGGCATGACGCGCCAGGTCTTCTTCGTCAGCATGGGTGGCTTTGACTCGCATGACAACCAGCCCATCGCGCAGGCCCGCAACATGGCCAAGCTGGCGCATGCCCTGGCCTACTTTGACCGCACCTTGAGCAGCATGGGTGTGGACCAATCCGTCACCACCTTCACCGCCAGCGACTTTGGCCGCACCTTCACCAGCAATGGCGATGGCACCGACCACGGCTGGGGCGGTCATCACTTGGTCATGGGGGGCGCCGTGCGCGGCGGTGCGCTCTATGGCCGCATGCCCATCTTGGGTGCGGCCGACGGCAAGGGCGGCTACGACAGCCCCGACCTGCTGCCCTCGGGCGTCATCCTGCCCACCACCAGTGTTGATCAATACGCCGCCACGCTGGGCCGCTGGTTTGGCGTGGGGGATGCCGAGTTGTCCACCATCCTGCCGGGGCTCAACAACTGGTCGGCGTCGAGCCGCCAGTTGGGCTTCGTTTAACCCAGCACGGCGTCTCTCAGCAAGGGCGCGGCTGCGTCCTTGCCGGAGAGCAGCGGCGCCATGCCCACGTTAGGCCAGGCAATGGCCAAGTCGGGGTCGTCCCAGCGCACCGCGCCTTCGGCTTGCGGGGCGTAGTAGTCGGTGGTCTTGTAGAGAAAGTCGGCCGACTCGCTCAGCACCAAAAAACCGTGCGCCAAGCCCGCAGGGATCCACAGCTGGCGCTGGTTCTCGGCGTTCAACTCCACACCGACCCACTGGCCAAAGGTGGGGCTGTCGCGGCGAATGTCCACCGACACATCAAACACCGCACCGGCGGCGCAGCGCACCAGCTTGCCCTGGGCGTGCGGTGCGCGCTGAAAGTGCAGGCCGCGCAGCACGCCCTTGGCCGAGCGCGAGTGGTTGTCTTGCACAAAGGCCGTGTGGCCACCCACGGCGTCATCAAAGATCTTCTGGTTGAAGCTCTCCATGAAAAAGCCCCGGGCGTCGCCAAACAGCTTGGGCTCAAAAATCAGCACGCTCTCAATCGCGGTCTTCAGCACATTCATCTCTTTGCTCCTTCAGGCTTTGCGGGGTTTGACCAAGGCGGCGGCGCGCTTGGCTTGGGTGCGGGCCACCTCCACATCGGCGTCATGCACCAGGGCCACACCCATGCGGCGTTTGACAAAGCTCTCCGGCTTGCCGAACAGGCGGATGTCGCTGTTGGGCACCCGCAGGGCGTCGGCCACACCGTCGAACACAATGCCGGTGGCCTCGACGCCGCCGTAGATCACGGCGCTGGCGCCAGGGCTCTTCAGTGAAGTGTCGACGGGCAAGCCCAAGATGGCGCGGGCATGCAGCTCAAACTCGTTTTGCCACTGGGTGGTCAGGGTCACCATGCCGGTGTCGTGGGGGCGGGGCGAGACCTCGCTGAACCACACCTCGTCGCCCTTCACAAACAACTCCACCCCAAACAGGCCTTGGCCGCCCAGGTTCTCAGTGATGGTGCGGGCGATCTCGCGCGAGCGGGCCAGCGCAGTGGGGCTCATGGGGTGGGGCTGCCAGCTCTCGACATAGTCGCCGCTGACCTGCACATGGCCGATGGGTTCGCAGAAATGCGTCTCGACTTGGCCCTCAGCGCCCAAGGCGCGCACCGTGAGCTGGGTGATCTCGTAGTCAAAGTCGATAAAGCCTTCGACGATCACCCGGCCGTGGCTGACCCGGCCACCGGCCATCGCATAGTCCCAAGCCTTCTGCACATCGGCGGGGCCGTCAATCTTGCTTTGGCCCTTGCCCGAACTGCTCATCACCGGCTTGACGATGCAGGGGTAGCCAATGCCGGCGTCGATGGCGGCTTGCAGCTCGGCCAGCGAGTCGCAAAACTGATAGGGGCTGGTCGGCAGCTTCAAGGTTTCGGCGGCCAGGCGGCGAATGCCTTCGCGGTCCATGGTCAGGCGGGCGGCTCGGGCGGTGGGGATGCAGCGCACCAGGCCTTCGGCTTCCAGGGCTTCGAGCACCGGCGTGGCGATGGCCTCGATCTCCGGCACCACCAGCGCGGGCTTTTCGGCCTCGATCAGCGCCCGCAGTTGCGCCGGGTCGCTCATGGTGATGGTGCGGGCATGGTGGGCCACCTGCTGGCCGGGTGCGTGCTCATAGCGGTCCACCGCAATGGTCTCCACGCCCAGGCGCTGCAGCGCAATCAGCACTTCTTTGCCCAGCTCGCCTGAGCCCAGCAACATCACACGGGTGGCAGAGGGCGAGAGCGGGGTTCCTAGCGTTGTCATGGGCGGGTAGAGCAAAGGTTGAGGGCAAGCCCTGATTGTCGCTGCGTCTGCCCACGCAAAGCTTGCGGCATCATCCATCCATGGCTTCATCTGTGCTCACCTTGGATACCTTGCGCCGCTATGCTGTGGCGCGCAGTCTTTTCACGCCCACCACTTTGCCCAAGGCCTTGGCCCGCTTAGGCTTTGTGCAGGCCGACCCGCTGCGCGCCCCTGCCCGGGCCCAAGACCTGACCCTGCGCCACCGTGTGGTGGGCTACCGCGCGGGCGACTTGGAAGCCCGCTACCCCAAGCTGCCGATTGAAGAAGACTTTTTCGTCAACTACGGCTTTGTGGCGCGCGAGCTGCACCACCTGATGCACCCGCGCACGCCGCGCACCGTCTGGCTCCCCAGACAGGTCCAGCAAGCTCAAGAGGTGCTGGCCTTTGTGCGCGAGCGCGGCGTCGTCCGGCCCGCCGAGGTGGACGCGCACTTTGACCACGGCAGCGTCACCAACTGGTTTGGCGGCAACAGCAAGGCCAGCACCCAGTTGCTGGAAGGCATGCACTACCGCGGCCTGCTGCGTGTGGCGCGCCGCGAGGGCGGCCAGCGCCTCTATGCCGCGCGCGAGCACCAGCCCAGCCCCATGAGCCGCGACGCCATCATGGACGCCCTGGTCGATGTCATCGTCGCCAAATACGCCCCGCTGCCCGCCGCCAGCCTGGGCCAGTTGGTCAGCCACCTCTCGGGCGGCGTGCCGCAATGGCGCGACCACCGCAAAGCCGCCTTGCAACGCGCCCGCGCGCGCCTGCCCAGCGCGGTGGTGGACGGCATCACCTGGTTCTGGCCAGAAGGCGAAAACCCCGCCGCCAGAAAATATAGCGCAGATGAGCAGGTCAGGCTCCTGGCCCCTTTTGACCCCGTGGTCTGGGACCGCCGCCGCTTTGAACTGCTCTGGGGCTGGGCCTACCGTTTTGAGGCCTACACCCCCGCCGCCAAGCGCGTGCGCGGGCATTACGCCCTGCCGCTGCTGTGGCGCGACCAGGTCATCGGCTGGGCCAACGTTAGTGCCAAAGGCGGCGTGCTGCAGCCTGATGTGGGTTTTGTGGCGGCGGCGCCTAAAGACAAAGCCTTCAAGCTGGCCTTGGAGGATGAGTTGCAGCGCATGGCCGTCTTTTTGGGCTTGGGTGAATGAGCTGCACCATTCGCCCAGCGCGCGCTGAAGACGCCACAGATATTGCGACGCTCTTCCTCGCCACGCGAAAGGCCTGCATGCCTTATGCGCAACTGGCCCACGAGGATGACGACGTGCGCCACTGGGTGCGCGAGGTCTTGCTGCCCGCCGGTGGCGTGAGCGTGTTGAGCGACGGCGAGCAGGTTCTGGGCTTTGTGGCCAGCAGCTTGCAGAACGGCGAAGCGTGGATCGACCAGCTCTACGTGCAGCCCCACCTGCTGCGCCGGGGCGCGGGCTCTCATTTGTTGCAGCATGCGCTGAAGCAGTTGCCACGGCCTGTCCACCTGTACTGCTTCCAAGCTAATGTGGGGGCCAGAGCCTTCTACGAGCGGCACGGTTTTCAGGCCGTGGCCTTCAGCGATGGGGCTGCCAACGAAGAGCATTGCCCCGATGTGCGCTACCTGCTGACATGAGCCGAATCGCGTTAGCCCGCGCACTGTCCCTCATCGGCCACCCCGGCGTGGTGATGCCTCTGGCGCTGATGGTGTTGTCACGCCAAATGGGGGCTGCAGCGCAGGCCGCTTTGGGGGTGGCGGTAGGCATCACGGCGCTGGTGGTGCTCTACAGCCTGTGGCAGGTGAGGCGCGGCGCCTGGGCGCATGTGGACGCCTCACAGCGGCCAGAGCGTCTGCAGCTCAATCGTTTTGTCGCGGCGGTCTTGCTGGGCTCGTCGGCCTTGGCTTGGCTGAACGGCGCGCTCGCCTTGGGCGTGGGCCTTGCCGCCAGTGGCGGACTGGTGCTAGTGGCCCTGGCCCTACAGCGCTGGTGCAAGCTGTCGTTGCATGTGGGCTTTGCGTGCTTTGCAGCGGGTTTGATGTGGCCCAACGCTGTGGCCCTCGGTTTCGGTGCACTGCTGGCCGGTGGGGTGGCGTGGTCGCGTTTGGTGCTGCAGAGGCATGTGCCCAGAGACCTTTGGGTGGGGGCGGCGGTGGGAAGCTTGGCCGCGCTGCTGGTGCACGGGGTTCTGCCTGGGCTTCAATGAGTCCTCCACAAAGCATGCACCCATCAATAGGCGTTACGAGGCGCCGACACAGCGCTATAGTCATTGGGCTCGGAGCAAAGGTACCCTCCCGTAACTGCACAAGGCAGTTCAGTGAAATGCATGTTGCGCCAACGCTGACGCTGACCTAAGCAGAGGCTCAGTAGCCTGTTGCGGTCGAGAGGGCTTTCGGGCGACTGGCGTTTTTGACACGAAAGTTAGGCCCATGAGAGTTCGAGCGCTCCGAGTCATTCTGATCGCAGTTGTGGTGGTCTTGCTAGCAAGCTTGGCCCTGTTGCTGTCTGGCCGCAGGGTCTTGATCTGGGAGGTGAGAGTCCTTCCGGGCGATCATTACGCCGTTCCGGAGCATGGTGATCTTGGGGCTGCCAACAATGCCAGCCTAGTGTGCCGTTACTACACTGGTCGAAGCATTCAAACGTCGGTCTTTTGGTACTCCTCGAACGGGCTGTTGGGAAAGGACCAGTGCCCTTTCATAATGGCGAGACTATAGGAATCTGCGGCAGCGAAGAGGCTTGTAGACAAAAGCTTGAGCAGCTTGGTCTTTGCCAAATGGGGCTCATGGAGCAGCACGGCTGTGATCTCTCCGCCCAAGCGATCCCCTGCAGTGGATCATCCACTTCATTAGAACGTTATTTAGTAGCATGAAAGTCACCGAGAGACTTGTTGATGCACAGCTATTCGCTGCCACAATAAATTCTCAACTCGATGGGTTGCCCCTTCCCAATGAGACACGCGAATGCATTGCCACGGCGTTGTTTCAATTGACCATCGAACACTTCAATGCAGTAACGGTTCTGCTGGAGCGCAACTTGGGTGGAAGTGCTGCAGCTTTAGTGCGCCTTCAATATGAAGCCTTGATTAGAGGCTTGTACTTCTGGCACGTTGCCAGCGACGCAGAAGCCAAGAGCTTCATTGAGGGCAACGATCCCCCAAAGATCAAAAAGATGATTGAACGACTAGAACAGATGCCCCCATTTGTCTCAGGCGCTTTGTCAACCGTGCACGCACGTGAGTGGACCGCCATGAATTCATTTACCCATGGTGGCAGCGCCCAAGTCTTGCGTCGTTTTCAACAAGGCAATCTGGCAGGCCAAACAACGGATTCCGAGGTCAAGCACATCCTCAAGTCTTGTCAGTACGCAGCATACGTCGCGGCATTTATGGTTGCAGCAGCTTGCCGGTCGTCTGATGCAGCGAAGAGAGTGTCGGATGCCCATGAACGTCTGGGGTTTGATCAATGGGCATAGATCCCAAGGAATCGCGCGGGAAGCTAACTGGTCAGGCACTTTGGGTCCCTTCGCTGTGCGCTGCCGCTCTCTACGTCCAACACTAGTCCTACAACATGCCAGACGCTCTCCGTCTCCAGTTCGAGCGCGATACCGATGGTACGGGCGAGTTGTTTGCCGGAATCCACTCCAGCGGCTTTGCCGGTTCAGGGTCTGCTTGGTTCCTGGAAACGGAACTCCTCGAGTTGGCGAAGAAACTTGCCGTTGCATTTCCATTGCCTGACGATGCACCGCTTGGAATGCACGGTGGATTCTGGAGTAAGTCCGGGGGTGGCATCGAACAAGAGCATGTTGGCATTACGTTCTACCCTGTTGGTTCCACCGGCCAAGTCGGTTGCCGCGTCAAGCTCAACACTCCGGTTCAAGAACACGACAGGGCTGAAGGGCAATCGTCTTTGACGGTTGAGTTGCTCACCAACTATGAACAACTTGGTGCATTTGCTCGGTCCTTAGAGCGTCTGGCAATTGGCGGTGCGGATGAAGCAGTTCTCGAAGCAGTGGGCTAACACCGCGGGCAATGCCGCTGCCTCCGACTGCTGGGTACTCAGTGATTGCCCGTCGCGCAGAACCCTGACCGACAATGCCAACCCGCATGAAAACCATCGCCACCCCCTCCCTCACGCTTGAACCGCAGCTCGCCGTGCACGCGCCAGAAATGTTCTCGGTGCTCAGCGATCCCGCCATCTATGAGTTCGAGAACCAGCCCCCCGTCAATGTGGAGTGGTTGACCACGCGGTTTGAGCGCCTGGAGAGGCGCACGTCGCCGGATGGCAGCGAACACTGGTTGAACTGGGTCATTCGCCTTGAGTCAGGTGCCCTGGCCGGCTACGTGCAGGCCACCGTCAACGCTGACCGAACGGCCTACGTGGCTTATGAGCTTTCCAGCCGGTATTGGCGTCAAGGCATCGGGAGCAACGCGGTGCGCGCCATGATGCAGGAGCTGCGCGACAGTTATGGCGTCTGCACTTTCCTGGCCGTCCTGAAGACACGCAACTTTCGCTCACTCGGGTTGCTGCAGAAGCTGGGCTTCGAGCCGGCCTCCGAGGCACTCGCAGCGCAGCATCGTGATGAGTCCGATGAGTCGGTCATGGTGCTGGCCTGGCCCGTGAATGCTTCAGTGCATCACGCTCGTTGAGCGCTCAGGCCCCTTCACTGCCCTTCGCCGCCAGCACCGCCGCCGCCACCTCCGCAAACCCTTGCCCACGCTCAGCCTGCGTCACATAAGTGGGCTTGTGCTGTAGCTGCGGCATGAAGCGCTCGATGTTGGCCACGCCCACGCTCAGGGGCATGTGCTGGAACATGATTTGGTCGTTGCTGGAGTCGCCCACGTACAGCCATTCTTCAGGGGCAAATGCCACACCACAGAGCAGCGGCACAGCCCACTGTGCGGCGGTCCATTTGTTGTGGGTGCCGATCCAGCCATTGATGTGGATGGAGCTGACGGTGGCGGTCAGGCCGTGGGCGCGCATCACGGCCACCACCTGGGCGATCTGCTCGGCGCTCAGGTGGTGGTGCTCGCTGTGGTCCACGGCAATGTCGGTCAGGCGCCCGGCGCTGTCGGTGGCTAGGTGGCTGCCGGGCACCTGGCGCAGCACGTCAGCGGCGCAGGCTTGCAGGAGCAGGGCATTCGCGGCGCGCGTGGCCGCGTCTTGGGTGAAGTGGTGCTGCAGCGTGCCTTGGGTGCACGTCAGCAGCACGGCGCCGTTTTCGGCGACGATGCTGCGCACCGGCCAGGTTTGAGCAAAGGTTTCGCTCCAGCCGGCCGGGCGGCCGGTGATGGCGATCACGGGCAGGCCTGCTGCGGCGAGCTGCTGCAGCGCGCTCAGCGCGGCGGGTTCGATGGCGCCGTCGCGCGTCAAGGTGTCGTCGATGTCGGTCAGCACGCCGCGCAGGGCGCGCAAGGCGAGGGCCGGGACTTGGGCCCAGTCTTGGGGTGAAGCAGCGCTCATGGCGGGGGAGTGTCCCATAGGCACTGCGTGGCCTGAGGTTTCTTGATCTTGCTCAAGACGGTCCGCGGGCATCGTTTCATCATCAATGGTTGCTTGAACCGGAGAACCAACCACCATGGCCACTCGAAAAACCACCGCCTCCGCCGCCCGTCAGGCCGCCGCAGATTCTTCCGCCAGCCGGCAGCCGCGTGGCGCGGCCTCCGCAGCGGCATCGCCGTCACCGGCGCGGCGCCCGCGCGCCAAGCGTCAGGAAGGACATGCCGTGGCCAAAGCTGCCACCGCCGCTTCCATCGTGCGCGCCGAGGCCTTGAAGGATGCGGTTCAAGCGCGGCCCAAGGGTGAGGATGCCAGTGTGTTGATGAGCCGAGTCCAGGCCTTGCTGGAGGGGGCTTCGCCCGATGAGCAGCGCGCCTTGCGCCGCGCGCTGCAAACCGTGGCCGACCCCCAAGCCAAGGCGCAGGGCAGCGACCCTGATACTGAGCTGGCCCCTGGCTGGCGCGATGGCGCTTACCCCTACAAACACTTGCTCTCGCGCCGCAGCTATGAGAAGCAAAAGTACCGCCTGCAGGTGGAGCTGCTGAAGCTGCAGGCTTGGGTCAAAGAGACGGGCCAGCGCGTGGTGATCTTGTTTGAGGGCCGCGATGCGGCGGGCAAGGGCGGCACCATCAAGCGCTTCATGGAGCATTTGAACCCTCGCGGTGCGCGCGTGGTGGCGCTGGAAAAGCCCAGCGATGCCGAGAAGGGCCAGTGGTACTTCCAGCGCTACATCCAGCACCTGCCGTCCAAGGGCGAGATCGTGATGTTCGATCGCAGTTGGTACAACCGCGCCGGTGTGGAGCGCGTGATGGGCTTTTGCACCGATGCCGAGTACGACGAGTTCTTGCGCCAGGCGCCCGAGTTTGAGCGGCAACTGGTGCGCTCGGGCATCCACCTCTTCAAGTTCTGGTTCTCGGTCAGCCGCGAAGAGCAGCGTCGCCGTTTCAAAGAGCGCAAGACCCACCCGCTCAAGCAGTGGAAGCTCAGCCCCATCGACATGGCCTCGCTGGACAAGTGGGACGACTACACCCGCGCCAAAGAGGCCATGTTCTTGCACACCGACACGCCCGACGCGCCGTGGATGGTGATCAAGTCCAACTGCAAAAAACGCGCTCGCCTGAACGCGATGCGCTTTGTGCTGCACCGCCTGCCCTATACCCAGCGCGACCTGGCCACCATCGGCCCGGCAGACCCGCTGATCGTGGGGCGCCCCGCCCTGGTGGCCAGCGCAGCTGACGATCAACTCGTGCCCAGCGGAGGCATGGAGGGCTGAGCGCGCGCTTCAGCGGGGCGTGTAGTAGGCCCCGAAGTAGCGCAGGCCAGCGGCGGGCCACACGCCCAGCATGTCGGGTGGGGTGGGCTTGAGCCCTGCTTTGGACGGGGCTCGGCTCAGGGCCAAGCCGTGGCCCAGCGGGTTGCTGGCGTCTCGCCAGCTCAAGGCCTCGACCGCATTGCCGCTGAGGCCCGTGACGCTGTTGACCTCCTTGGTGGTCTTGGCATATTGCGTGCCCTTGCGCAGCACGGCCGTGCCAAAAGGGTGCGGTGCATAGAGGTTGGGGCCCAGCGTGTTGTTGCCCGCCGCAGCCGCGTTGTCCACCGTGAGGGCCGTCGCGCCGCTGCGCTTGACCGACAAGGTGTTGTTGTAGACCTTGTTAAGCGTGGTGCGGTTGGTCGCGGTGCTGGCCGCCTTGCTCAGGGTGATCTCACCGCTGGCGCTGGCCGGGCGAGCGGTGTCTTGGGCGTTGTCATGGGCGGTGTTGCCATAGACCTCATTGCTGCTGGCATCGAACAGCGCAATGCCCGCGCCATCATTGGCCCACACCACGTTGTAGGCGATCACATTGCGGTCGCACCACTGGTCGGCCTGAATGCCGTTGCCGTCCCAGTGCAGGATGCGGTCGCGGTTGGCAAAGCTGAAGTTGTAGCGGATGAGGTTGTCATCGCCGCTGTCCTCGGTGGGGCTGGCGCTGAAGAGGTGGATGCCGGTGGCGCCGCCAATGCCGCTGCCATGGTCGCTGACGATGTTGTGCTCGACCACCCAGCGTGAGCTGCGCAGCTCCACCCCATGATGGCCGTTACGCCGAATGGTATTGGCGCTGATGCGTGAGGGCACGGCTGTGGGCGTGGTGATCTGTGCCACCGAGAGGCCATGCGTCTGGTTGTCTTCGATCACATTGCCCTCAATGTTGAGGGCCTCGCCGGCGCCATCGCTGACGTCCACGCCCATGTAAGAGCGGCGCAGGCTGTTGCCTTGCACCGTGATGTGGTGGCTGCCTCTGCGCAGCACCACGGCGCCCCAGGGCGAGCCCTCAACCACAAAGCCCTTGAGCCGAACGTGCGCAGCGCCTTGAAAGTCAAAGGCGCTCGTCACCAGGGGCGGTGTGGCGGCGTTGGCGGCTTGAATCTCAATGGGCGCGCTGGCCGTGCCTTGGCTGGTGATGGTCACCGGGCCGGCATAGGTGCCCGCAGCCACCTGCACCAACGTCCCTGCGGCCAAGCTGGCCCAAGGCACGCCCTGAAGACTGCTGTAGACCTTGGCGCCGGCTGGAGCACCGCTCGCTGGCCCCACCCACACCAGCGGGGTGGCCAGGGGCGCGAGGTCGGCCGCTTGGGCTTGGGTTCGCTCACTTTGCAGCAGCGCGGCTGAGGTGTCGGGGGGGTCGCCGCCGCCGCAGGCCGCCAGTGCGGTGGTCAACAAGGCCAGCAGCCCCGCCAAGGGCCAGCGGCGGCGCGCCCATGGGGCGGCAGCGGCCCGAGGGGCCGCCAGGGATGAGGCAGGGCACACGACGAACTCCCAATAAAAGCAGAGTGATCAGCTCGTCGCCCAGCCTCCCAAAACATGAGTCGTCGAGTGCGCTGGACTATGCCCGCGCACAAACCCCACCGGGTAGTCGTAATTCACGCCCCGGGTGGGCCTTACGTTTGCTTTCAGGTGTGCCGATGAAAGCGCGCCAGGGCCACACCGGCCAGCACAAAGAGGCTGCCGAAAATGCGGTTCATCCATTGCATCTGCCGGGGCGAGCGCAACAGGCCCAGCAGCTTGGAGGCCAGCGCCACATAGCCCGTCATCACCGCAAACTCCACCGCGCCGAAGGTGGCGCCAATCGTGAGGTACTGCGCCAACAGGGGGGCTTGGGTGTCCAGGAACTGCGGCATCACGGCCAGCAAGAACACCGTGCCCTTGGGGTTGATGGCATTGACGGACCAACCGCGCAAGATCAAGCCACCGCTGGGCGTGGCGCCCGGTGCCGCCTCGACCAAGGGCTTTGCGGGGGCGCGCCACTGCTGAATGCCCAGCCACACCAAGTAAGCCACCCCCAGCCACTTGACGGCATTGAAGGCCAGGCTGGACGTGGCCAAGAGCGCACCCAGGCCCACTCCCACCACCAAGAGTTGCGTCCACACTCCCAACATCAGGCCCAGCGCAATGCGCTGGCCTTTGGCAAAGCCGTGGTTGAGCCCCGCACCCATGGCCGCAATGGCGCCGGGACCAGGGGAGAGACTGATCAAAACTGTGGCCACAAAGAAGGGCCACCATGCCTCAAAGCTCATCGGACACTCACATCAACAACAAGAGTGTTGCGAGTGTAGTGGGCGCGGCTCAAGGCGCCGTGTAGTAGGCGCCGAAGAAGCTGTAGCCCGCCTGCGGGGCCGTCCCCTGCAGGTCATTGCCGGTGGGTGTGAGGCCATTGCGGCTGGGCTTGCGGGTGAGCTTCAGGCCGTGGCTCAGCGGGGCATTGAGGTCACTGAAGGACAAGGCCTCCACGCCGTTGCCGCTGCTGCCCAGCAAGGCATCCACCTCACTGGCGCTGCGGGCTGTGCTGCTGCCCTTGCGCACCACGGCGGTGGCCTCTGGGTGGGGCACCCACAGATTCGGCCCGATGCTGTTGGGATTGGCTGCGGTGGCCGCATCAATCGTCAGGCCTGCGGCGCCACTGCGCGTCGGCACGATCAGGTTGTTGTAGACCCGGTTGTTGGCATTGCGCAAGCTGCCGGCGGCGGAGCTGCTGAGAATCAGGTCGCCCGCTGCGCTGGCCGCGCGGCCTTGGTCTCGGGCATTGCCGATCAAGGTGTTGTTGTGCGCTTCGTTGTTGACGGCGTCAAACAAGATCAGGCCCGCGCCATCATTGCCCCAGGCCACGTTGTAGGCAATCACATTGCCATCGCACCATTGGTCGGCTTGGATGCCATTGCCGTCCCAGTGCAGCAACTGGTCCACATTGTTGAAGCTGAAGTTGTAGCGGATGACGTTGTTGTCACCGGTGTTCTCGGCCGCATTGCGGCTGAAGAGGTGGATGCCCGAGGCCCCACCAATGCCGCGACCGCTTTCGCTCACCACATTGCGCTCAATCACGTAATGCGAGGTTTGGATCTCGATGCCGTGGTGGCCGTTGCGGCGGATGGTGTTGCCCGCCACGCGTGAGGTGGCGGCCTGCGCGGTGTTCTCTACCGCAATGGCTACGCCGTGGGTTTCGTTGTCCTCAATCAAGTTGTCGACGATCTGCAGGCCTTCGCCCGCGCCATCGCTGATGTTCACGCCCATATAGGACTGCTTGAGCGTGTTGCCCTCAATGGTGATGTGGTGGCTGCCGCGCCGGATCACGACCGCGCCCCACGGCGAGCCGCTGACCACAAAGCCTTTGAGCTTGACATGGGCCGCGCCTTGGAAATCAAAGGAGCTGTTCACCACCGGTGGGTTGCTGGTGTCGGCCGCGCGCACTTCAATGGGCTGTGCCGCTGTGCCTTGGCTGGTGATGGTGATGGGGCCTGCCTGTGCACCAGGCCCGACCACGATCAAGGCGCCAGCGGGCAAGGTGGCCCAAGGCACGGCCTGCAGGCTGGCCCGCACGGTGGCGCCAGCCGGTGCACTGCTGGCCGGCCCGACCCACACCACGGCCGTGGGCGGCGGTGTGGGGGCCGGTGTGGGTGCAGGGGCGGGTGCGGGTGTTGGTGCGGGGGAGGGCGCCGGCGCAGGCGCTGGTGCCGGCGAGGGGGCCGGTGCAGGGCTTGGGCCTCCGGCATTGGGGTCCGGGCTGCCGCCGCCGCCGCCGCCACAGGCTTGCAGGCCCAAAAAGCTCACGCACAGCATCAGCCAAGCCAAGCGAGACCACCGTGTGGTGGAAGAGGGCGTGCGTCGTGGCGTGACGAGTCGAGTGTGTGGCATGAGACAACAGGGCAGGTGAGCCAATGTACGGCGTGTCAGGTGCGCCAAAGGGGCGGCCGCCAAACCGGCAAAGTGCTGAGCCTGTACTCTGACAGAGAACGCTGCCCACTGCTGCGAGAATGGCGCGGACTTTGCCCGGCTTCTCGCCAGCTTCACACCTGCTTACCTTTCCAATGTCCCGCGTCAAGACCCTCTACACCTGCAACGAGTGCGGCGGCACCAGCCCCAAGTGGCTCGGCCAATGCCCGCACTGCAAGGCCTGGAACACGCTGGAAGAAGGGGTGGCTGAGCCTGCAGCGGGGCCGTCCAAAAACCGTTTCACCGCGCTGGCCAGCTCGCAGCCTGTCACCACCTTGGCGGCCATTGAGGCCTCGGATGTGGAGCGCACGCCCACGGGGCTGGATGAGCTGGACCGCGTCTTGGGCGGCGGCATTGTGGAGGGCGGTGTGGTGCTGATCGGTGGCGACCCCGGCATTGGCAAATCCACCTTGCTGCTGCAGGCCGTAGAGGCCTTGAGTGCCCGCATTCCTGTGCTCTATGTCACGGGCGAAGAGTCGGCCGCGCAAGTAGCGATGCGGGCGCGGCGCATGGATTTATCCGGCCAGCAGGTGCGCGTGGTGGCCGAGATCCACCTGGAAAAAATCCTCGCCACCATTGAGGCGGAGCGCCCCAGCTTTTGCGTCATCGACTCCATCCAAACGCTCTACTCCGACCAGCTCTCCAGCGCGCCGGGCTCGGTGGCCCAGGTGCGCGAGTGCGCGGCCCAGCTCACCCGCGTGGCCAAGGCGCGCAACTGCGCCATGGTGCTGGTCGGCCATGTCACCAAAGAAGGCGCGCTGGCCGGCCCACGCGTGCTGGAGCACATCGTCGACACCGTGCTCTATTTCGAGGGCGACACCCACAGCAGCTTCCGCTTAGTACGAGCCATCAAGAACCGCTTTGGCGCCGTCAATGAGATCGGCGTGTTTGCGATGACCGAGCGCGGGCTCAAAGGCGTCTCCAACCCCAGCGCCATCTTTTTGTCCACGCATGACGAGCCAGTGCCCGGCTCTTGCGTCTTGGTGACGCTTGAAGGCACGCGGCCCTTGTTGGTGGAGATCCAGGCCTTGGTGGACAGCGGCGGCCCCAGCCCGCGCCGCCTGAGCGTGGGCCTGGACCGCGACCGCCTGGCCATGCTGCTGGCGGTGTTGCACCGCCATGCGGGTGTCTCTTGCGCCGATCAAGACGTGTTTGTCAACGCTGTGGGCGGCGTGCGCATCACCGAGCCGGCGGCTGACCTGGCCGTGATGCTGGCCATCCAAAGCAGCTTGCGCGGCAAGCCCCTGCCGCGCGGCTTCATCGCCTTTGGCGAGGTCGGCTTGGCGGGCGAGGTGCGGCCCGCGCCACGCGGCCAAGAGCGCCTCAAAGAAGCCGCCAAGCTGGGCTTCTCGGTGGCCGTGGTGCCGCGCGCCAATGCGCCCAAAAAGCCTATTGAGGGGCTCACCATTCATCCAGTCGACCGCATCGAGCAAGCGATTGATGTCTTGCGGGGGCTGCTGTGATCCAGCTCGGCCGCGTGGCCCTGCCCACGCCCATCATCCAAGCGCCGATGGCCGGCGTGCAAGACGCACGCTTGGCCCTCGCGGTGATGGACGGTGGCGGCTTGGGCTCGCTGCCAGCCGCGATGTTGGCGCCCGAGGCCTTGGCTGTACAAATGCATGCCCTGGCCGATGGCGCGCGCGGCCGCCCGTGGGCGGTCAACTTCTTCTGCCACACGCCCCCGGTGCATGAGCCTGCGCGGGAAGCGGCTTGGCTGGCGCACCTGGCACCGCACTATGCGGCCTGGGGGGTGGCGGCGCCCGCGCTGCCGCTCAGTGCTGCGCGCCAGCCTTTCAGTGCGGAGTCTGCCGCCTTGGTCGAGGCCTTGCGCCCGCCTGTGGTCAGCTTTCATTTCGGCTTGCCGCCTGCGGATTTGCTGGCCCGCGTCAAGGCCACCGGCGCGGTGGTGATGTCTTCGGCCACCACGGTGGACGAAGCACGCTGGCTGCAAGCCCAGGGCGCCGATGTCGTGATTGCCCAAGGCCTGGAAGCCGGAGGCCACCGAGGCCACTTCTTGAGCGAGGACTTGAGCCTGCAAGGCGACACCCTGGCGCTGCTGCCCCAGGTGCGGGCGGCGGTCAGCGTGCCGGTGGTGGCCGCCGGGGGCATTGCCGACGCTGCTGGGGTGGCGGCTGTGCTATCCCTGGGCGCGGTGGCCGCGCAGGTTGGCACGGCCTATCTGTTGTGCCCGGAAGCCACCACCTCGGCCCTGCACCGAGAGGCCTTGCAAAGCCCGGCTGCCCAGCAGACTGCACTGACCAACCGCTTTACCGGCCGGCCTGCGCGGGGCATCGTCAATGCCTTCATGGCAGAGGAGCCCATGAGCCCGCTGGCCCCGGCCTTCCCTTTGGCCACGGCAGCCCTGGCCCCCTTGCGGGCGGCGGCCGAGGCCCAAGGGCGCTGTGACTTCACGCCCTTGTGGGCCGGGCAAAATGCAGCCCTCTTGCGCACGGGCCAGCCCCTCAGCGCCGCCGCGCTGACCCAGCGCCTCAACCCGCTGTGAAGAACATGACCCCTAAGCCTAGAAACGGCAGTTGACCGCTTTGCTCCGCATGCAAGTCCTTCTCACTACTGCAAAATGTGTTCACGACCATGCTCACCGCTTGGGTGAGGGCGCTACACGGTCGCCAGCCCCGCGCTGCGACGCGCCAGCGGCGTTGCTCCTCCTTGCGGGCACAGGCCCGCTGCGTCGTCGCGCCTTGCTGGCGCACCGCATCACGGCACTTTCGACCGTGTCCAACTGCCGTTTCTAGGCTAAGGGCTCTGCAGCCGCAGAGCGAAGGATGACTTTTGCGCTTCAATGACTCTCTACTGGTGCGCCATTTGGCGAGCTTGGCCCCTGGAGTGCCGGCCCCTGCCCCTGCCGACCCCGGCGTGGCGCAGCGCATGGCGCAGTGGCTGAATGTGGCGGACGCCATCACCTTGCATGCGGCGCAGCAAAGTGTGGCCCAGACGCCGACGCTGCCCAAGGCCCAGCAGGGCAAGGTTGCGGCCGCAGACTTGCAGCAGGCGTTGGAGCGCACGCGCCACACCCTGCGCGCCAGCATCACCCGCCGCGAAAAGACGCTGGACACTGAGTACCCGCTCTACCACCAGCGCTACCAAGACGAGCAACGCCGCATGGAGATGAGCGTGCAGGCCTTGCGCGAGCATGTGCGCCAAGGCCTTCTTGCACAATCCTCGCCGCGCTTGGCGCAGTTGGTGGCCATGGACACCCTGCTGGGCCAGATGCTGGCTGCGCGCGAGCAGCGGCTGCTCGCTGGTGTGCCCAGCTTCTTAAAAACACGTTATCAGCAACTGCGCACTCAACATCAGCCCGCCGCTGCCGATGGCCCTGCCCAAGCCCTGGTGCCCGTGCACCCGCAGGCCGCTTGGCTGGCTCAATTTGTCAACGAGTTTGAGCAGACCCTGCTCGCCGAGTTGGACCTGCGTCTGCAGCCCATCCTCGGTTTGCTCGAAGCCCTTGCCCAAGAGTGAGTGGCGACACCCGACCTGACCTGATATGCATGCTTCTTCTTCGATGAATCGACCCCTTCTTGCCCTGCTGTTCGCCGTGGGTCTGCTGGCCATTTTGGGTGTGGCGGCGGCGCTGGCCGGCTCCAGCCCGCTGGGACTGGTGATGACGCTGGTGATTGCCGGTGTGTATGTGCTGGGTGCCATGGAGGTCCGACGCTTTGCCCAAGCCACTCAGGGCTTGAGCCAGGCGCTGCAAGACATGCCGCCCTCCCTCGCCCGCCTGGAGGAGTGGCTGGGGCGGGTGCCCCCCGCGTTGCAAGCGGCGGTGCGCCAGCGCGTCACCCAAGAGCGCGGCCAGCTCCCGGGCTTGGCGCTCACGCCTTACCTGATTGGCCTCTTGGTGATGCTGGGCATGCTCGGCACCTTTTTGGGCCTGGTCTTCACCTTCAAGGGCACGGTGTTTGCGCTGGAAGGCTCGGCCGATTTGGCCGCCATGCGCGCCGCGCTGGCCGAGCCCATCAAGGGCTTGGGCCTGGCGTTTGGCTGCTCGGTGGCGGGCGTGGCGGGCTCGGCGCTGTTGGGTGTGATGACCACCTTGGCACGGCGCGACCGCGCGCACGCCCTGCGCGCCTTGGACGATGCGGCCGCCACCACGCTGCGACCCTTCTCACTGGCCCAGCAGCGCGAGGCCACCTTCTTGGCCCTGCAGCAGCAAGCCCAAGCTCTGCCGGACATGGCGCGCCAGATGCAAGCCCTGCCGGAGCTGGCCCTGCACCTGCAGGCCTTGCCCCAAGTGGCGCAGCAGGTGGAGGCGCTGATGAGCCAACTGGCCGCGCGCAGCCAACAGATGGACGAGCAACTGCTGGCTCGCCAAGCCCAGTTCCACCAAGAGGCCACCACCGCCTACAGCAGCTTGGCCCAGAGCGTACAGCACAGCTTGAGCCACAGCATCGACACCGCCGCCAAAGCGGCCCACGAGAGCCTGCAGGCCACGGCCCAAGCCGCCACCCAGACCTTGCAGCCCATGCTGCAAGAGACCTTGGCTCAGATGGCCGCCGAGTCGCAGCGCTTGCACGAGCGGGTCAGCGCTGTGGTGCAAGCCCAGTTGGACGGCTTGGCCCAGCAGTTCAGCCACAGCACCGCCCAGACCCACCAGACCCTGGCCCAAACGCTGACCCAACATCAGCACAGCAGTGCCCAGATGCAGCAGGCTTGGGAGGCGGCGTTGGCCCGTTTTGCCGGCAGCTTTGAGGAGCGCGCCCAAGCGCTGATGGCCCATCTGCACAGCTCGACCACCGAGGCCCAGGCAGAGCAGCACGCCCGCTTGGAAGCGCTGCAGCAGGCCTGGGCTCAAGCTCAGTCTCAGCAAGAACGCGGCAGCAGCAGCTTGCTGGCGGGGCTGGAGGGCGCTCAAGCCCGCTGGGCTGCGCACTTTGATGAGCGCGCCACGGCGCTATTGGCCCAATTGCAGGCCGCAGGGGCCCAGGTCCAAACCGAGCAGGTCCAAGCCCAAGCGCAGCAGCAGCAGGCCTGGACGAACAGCCTGCAGGCCCTGACCCAGGCGCTGAAAGCTGAGTGGCAGCAACTCAGCGCGCACACTCTGGCCCAGCAGCAGCAGGCCAGCCAGGCCGTCGCGCAGACGGCGCAGCAGCTCAGCGAGCAGGCGCAAGCGCAGTCGCAGCAGCTGCTGGCGCAGGTCACCCAGCTCCTTCAGCAGTCTGAAGGTTTGGTGCAGGCGCGCACCGCCTCGGAGGCCCAGTGGGAGCAAGGCCAGCGGCAGCAGATGGACGAGCTGGCCACGCTATGGCGCAGCGAGCTCTCCGCCCTGCGCGAGCAAGAAGACCAGCGCGGCCAAGCCGCAGTGCAACGCCTGGGCACCTTGCAGGCTGAGCTGGCCAGCCATGTGTCCACCCAGCTCGCCACGCTGGGCGCCGCGCTGGAAGCCCCGATGACGCGCCTGATGCACACCGCCTCTGAAGCGCCCAAGGCGGCCGCCGAAGTGATTGCCCAACTGCGCCAGGAGATGAGCCAGTTGGCCGAGCGCGACAACCACACCTTGCAAGAGCGCCACAGCCTGGTGGCCCAGATCAGCGAGCTGCTCAGCAGCGTGCAGCACACCACCGCCCAGCAGCGTGACGCCATTGAAACCCTGGTGAGCGCGGCCTCTGCCACCCTGCAGCAAACCAGCCAGCAGTTCACCCAAACCCTGGGGGCTCAGGCCGAACGCAGTGAAGCGCTGGCCGCACAAGTGGGCGCCAGTGCTGCGGAGTTGGCGGCGCTGGGCGATGCCTTCCACCAAGGCGTGATGCTGTTCGGCAGCAGCAATGAGCAACTCATGGCCAGCCTGCAGCGGGTGGAGAGCGCCTTGGCGCAATCCATGTCGCGCAGCGACGAGCAACTGGCCTACTACGTGGCCCAGGCGCGCGAGGTCATCGACCTCAGCCTCAGCGCCCAGCAAAGCATCGTCGAAGACCTGCGCCAACTGCGCCCGGCCCGGGGCACTCAAGCGCCGCTGCCTCTGGGGGTTGAAGGGTGATGGGCGGGGTGGGGCTGGACGACGCCGACGACGACAGCGGCGACGCCACCAACGCGCCCATTTGGGCCGTGTTTGGCGACCTGATGTCGGGCCTGCTCGGCGTGTTTGTGCTGGTGCTGGTGGGCGTGATGGTGGTGCAGATGGACCTGGTGGCCAGCCTGCAAGCCGAGGTGCACAAGCGCGAGCAAGAAGAGGCCCGCCGCATGGCCCTGGAAAAGGCCTTGGCCGGTCCTCTGCAAAGCGGCCGCGTCACCCTGAACGATGGCCGCATCGGCATCAGCGGCGCCGTGCTGTTTGCCCTGGGCTCGGACGAGCTGCGGCCGGAAGGCCGCCAGGTGCTGCAAAGCCTGGTGCCGCCGCTCAAGGTGTACTTGGCCGAGCGCGACGAGATGCTGATGGTCAGCGGCTTTACCGACGACAAAGCCGTGCAGCAGGGCAGCAAAAAGTTTGCCGACAACTGGGAGCTGTCGGCCCAGCGGGCCTTGACGGTGACCCGCGCGTTGATTGAGGAAGGCATGCCGCCTTCGCAAGTGTTCAGCGCTGCCTTTGGCGCCGAGCAGCCAGTGGCCTCCAACGCCGACCCGCAAGGCCGCGCCCTCAACCGCCGGGTGGAGATGGCGCCAGTGCCACGGGTGGCGCGCAAGCCTGCGGCGGCTGCCTCGGCCTCAACCACGCCAACCGCTTCCGCAGCCTCTGCGCCATGAGCACCGCTGCGCCATCGTCCCCTCAGGCATTACCGGACGTGCAGGCGGCACTGCAGGCCTTGCGCCAAGCCGGTGCCCCGCGCTGGGAGCCGCTGCGCTGGCAGTATGTCGCCTCACTGGCCGAGCGCCTGCAGGCGGCTCCACTGGGCCAGCAGGCCTTGCTGCAAGCCAAGCTGGCGCAAGGCCTAGCCGATTGCCAAGCGCGCCTGGCGCAACGCCCGCCAACTGCACAACCCGGCGCCAAGCCCAAGCGCCCGCCCAGTGCCCTGGCCCAACTCAACCAAGCCGTGGCCCAAGCCGCTGCTGGGGGTCTGCCGGGCGGGCCTAGCGCGACCCAAGCCAGGCCCGAACTGAAAAGCGCCCAGCGCTTTCGCGAAAGCTGGGCCGTGCTGTGTGCCGAAGAGGTGGTCGACCAAGCCTCCACCCAAGCCCCACAAAACGCCGGGCCACTGAACGCCCACAGGCTGGTGCTGCACACCCTGGGTCTGCTGCGCGACCTCTCCCCCGACTACCTGCGCCGCTTCTTGACCCACACCGAAACGCTGATGTGGCTGGAGGGGCAGCAGGGGCGCGCGGCGGCGGGTGGGGCCCCAAAGACGCGGCGGTGAGGGCCGCTGCAGCGACAATTGCGCCATGCAAACCCCCGCCCCACCCTACTACGCCGTCATCTTCACCAGCCAGCGTACCGCCGTCGATGACGGCTATGGCGACACCGCAGAGCGCATGGTGGCGCTGGCGGCCCAGCAGCCGGGCTACTTAGGCGTGCAGAGCGCGCGGGGGGCGGATGGGCTGGGGATCACGGTCTCCTATTGGCGCAGCTTGGAAGACATTGCGGCCTGGCGCAAACACGCCGAGCATACCGACGCGCGCAATGATGGCCGGGCGCGTTGGTACAGCCATTACGAAACCCGCATCACCAAGGTGGAGCGGGCCTATGCTTGGGACGCGGCCTCGGGGCAGGCGCCTGCCGAAGCCTCTCGGCCAGATTGAGGCTGCGGGCCGATGCACGCACGGCCTAATCTCAGCAAAACGCGCAGCAGAGTACGCAGCACAGCACGCACAGAACACAGCACGACAGCAGGAAAGAACAAGCGATGGACAAGCGAGTAGGTTGGGCCCTGGCCGTGTTGGCGGTGTTTGTGGGCTGGTGGCAATGGGGCGGCTATGGTGTGGTGTTGGCGCTGACGGTGGTGGTGTTTTGGCTGCTGCTGCAGTTCTACCGCGCGCTGCGGGTGATGCAGGCGGCGGGCGCCGCACCGGTGGGCCATGTGGCCAATGCGGTGATGCTGCATGCGCGGCTGAACACCGGCATGACCTTGCTGGAGATCCTGCCGCACACGCGCAGCCTGGGGCAGAAGCTGAGTGACCCGCCCAATGAGGCCTTTGCCTGGACGGACGCCAACGGTGACCGGGTGGAAGTGACGCTGGTCCATGGCCGCTTGACCCAGTGGCAGCTGATCCGGGCGGCAGCGCCTGAGGCGGAGGCTGCGGCGGGGGCCGACGCGGCGCAAGCTCCGGCTCAGCCCGGCGCCTAAAATCGGCGGTTTCGGGCCAACCGAACCGATTTATTCTTTTTCAAACTTCTTCAAGGGGCAGACGCACCATGGGCATGGACGACCGCGACGGCAAGATCTGGATGGACGGGCAGATGGTGGACTGGCGCGACGCCAAGATCCACGTGCTGAGCCACACGCTGCACTATGGCTGCGGCGCCTTTGAAGGCGTGCGGGCCTACAAGACGCCCAAGGGCACGGCCATCTTCCGCCTGCGCGAGCACACCGAGCGGCTGATCAACTCGGCCAAGATCCTGCGCATGAAGATCCCCTTCACGGTGGAGCAGCTCGAAGAAGCCCAAAAAGCCGTGGTGCGTGAAAACGGCCTGGAGACCTGCTACTTGCGCCCTCTGACCTGGATCGGCTCTGAAAAGCTGGGCGTCAGCCCCAAGGGCAACAAGATCCACTGCATGGTCGCGGCCTGGGCCTGGGGTGCGTACCTGGGTGAGGAAGGTCTGAAGCGCGGCATCCGCGTCAAGATCAGCAGCTACACCCGCCACCATGTGAACATCACCATGACCCAAGCCAAGGCGGTGTCCAACTACACCAACTCCATCCTGGCGAACATGGAGGCTACCGACGATGGCTATGACGAAGCCATGCTGCTGGACTCGGCCGGTTTTGTCTCTGAAGGTGCGGGCGAGAACCTGTTTGTCATCAAGAACGGCGTGGTCTACACGCCTGATCTGTCGGCCGGTGCGCTCAACGGCATCACCCGCAACACCATCTTCCACATCTGCCAAGACTTGGGCCTGAAGCTGGTGGAAAAGCGCATCACCCGCGACGAGGTCTATATCGCCGATGAGGCCTTCTTCACCGGCACCGCCGCTGAAGTCACGCCCATCCGCGAGCTGGACCGCATCGAGATCGGCAGCGGCTCACGCGGCCCCATCACCGAGAAAATCCAAGCGGCCTTCTTTGACATCGTCAATGGCCGTAACGACAAATACGCCCACTGGCTGACCTTGGTCGCCTGAGATCAACCCCACTCAAGAGAAGCTGCCATGAGCGAACAAGCTGTTGTTGAAGTCACCGCCGCCGAGCTGCAAGGCCCCGGCGTGATCGCCTGCCCCAACCCCAAAATGGCCCTGTGGAGCACCCACCCGCGCGTCTTTGTGGACCTCTCGCATAACGGCGAGGGTAAGTGCCCTTATTGCGGCACGGTTTATCGCCTGAAGGCGGGCGAGAAGATCGCCCACGGTCATTGATGACCACGCTCTACGGCATCCCCAACTGCGACACCGTCAAAAAGGCCCGCGCCTTTTTGACCGAGCAGGGGCATGCCCACAGCTTTCATGACTTCAAGAAGGCCGGCGTGCCCGCTGAGCGCCTGCCCGCCTGGGTGGCTGCGGTGGGCTGGGAGAAGCTGCTGAACCGCCAGGGCACCACCTGGCGTAAGCTGCCGCCCGAGGTGCAAGCCCGGGTAGTGGATGCCGACTCGGCCATGGCGTTGATGCAAGAGCAGCCCAGCGTCATCAAGCGCCCGGTGGTGGAGTGGCCCCAGGGCCAAGTCAGCGTGGGCTTTACGCCCGCTCTTTTCGCCGATTTGCTCAGCGCAGCTTGAGTCCGCCTTGAGGCTTTCTTGAGCCGAGCGGCCGACGTCTCTGAAACACTGGCCTCAGCGCCTTGCGAGTGCAAGGCTACTCTGTGCCACATTCAAACGAGAGAAGACGTCGATGAGAAAACTCCTGACAACGCTGGCGCTGTGCGCCGTGGCCAGCACGGGCTGGGCTCAAACCGCCACCGAGCTGGTGGGCACTTGGCAACTGGTGGGCCTCAAAGACCCCAAGGGCAAGACCTTGAACATCGAAGAAGCCTTCGGCACCAAGCAGGTGTTTCAAGTCTTCGCGGCGCCCAATGGTTTTGAAGGCGTGGTGGGCGATCAGCGAGCGCGTGGCACCTGGGCGCTGTCACCCGACAACAAGACGCTGACCGTCAAGGTGGAGCACATGTTGGTGAAGTTTCGCATCGAGAGCTTCACGCCTCAGACCCGCGTGATCTACGCCGACGAGCTGGGCACGCTCAGCTACGAAAAGCGCTGAGCCTTTTGCCTCTGCCGCCCAGGCTTCAGCGGCTGTGCGTGGTCAGCCGCGCCAGCGGCAAAGAGGCCGACACGCCCGGCTGGACCGACTTGGCTGGCAAGCTGCCCGCGCCGTCATAGGTCGGGTTCTCACCGCTGCGGCGCAAGGCCACGCCCACGGCCAAGATGTCGATGGCCAGCAGTTGCAGCACGCGGCTGACCATGGGCAGATGCGTGGAGACATCTTCCTCATGGTCCACCGGCAGCACCACGTCTGAGCGCTTGGCCAGCGGCGAGTGGCTGGAGGTGATCGCAATCACCTTGGCGCCGCGTTGGTGCGCCACTTCCACCATGTCCAGCAGGTCTTGCAGCGTGCCGCTGCCCGAGATCGCAATCACCACATCGCCGGGCTCCAGCACGGCCGCGCTCAGGCTTTGCACGCGCGGGTCGGTGCAGGTGCTGGTGGGCAGGCCTAAGCGCAAGAACTTGAATTGAGCGTCCTGCGCCACCATCGCAAAGTGGCCTTGCGCATGCAGCTCGATCCGGTGGGCGCCGTCCAGCAAGGTGATGGCGCGTTCAATCGCCTCGCGGTTGAGCTGCTCGCGCACCCGCAAGATGGCGGCTGCCGTGTTGGACAAGACTTTCTCGCCCAGCTCCACCGTGCTGTCTTGGCCGGTGACCTGGGTGTGGGTGATGGGGATGGTGCCCGTCAGGCCCGAGGCCAGGCGCAGCTTGAAGTCCGACAGGCCTTCGCAGCCCAGCGAGCGGCAAAAGCGGATCACCGTGGGCTGGCTCACATCGGCCGCGCGGGCAATGTCGGCAATGGGTGCATTCAGGGCTGCGCGCGGGTGGGCCAGCACATGCGAGGCCACGCGCTTCTCGGCCGGGGAGAGCTTGTCTAAGGAGCGACGAATCTGCTCCAAGATGGCACCGCCCACCCGCGTTTCCAGCGTGCGCAGTTGCGCATCCAAAATGGCCGACACGCCCATGAAGGTGGCGTTGTTGGCGGTGATCACATAGGTGGGGATGGCCCGCACATAGTCGCTGAAGCGGCCGCGCTCTTCAAAGCGGGCGCGGAAGGGCGAGCGCTCGAAATAATCGCCCAGGCGCGGCACGATGCCACCGCCGATGTAGACGCCGCCAAACGCCCCCAGCGTGACGGCCAGGTTGGAAGCCGCTGTGCCCAAGATGCCGCAGAAGGTGTCCACCGTGTCGCGGCACAAAGGGTCCACCCCGCTCAGCGCACGCTGGGTGATGTCGGGTGCTGTCAGCGGCGGCAGAGCTTGGCCGCCTTGCTCGGCCAGCGCGCGGTAAATCAGCTCCAGGCCGGGGCCCGAGCACAGGCGTTCAAACGAGACATGGCCGTACTGCTTCCAGGCATGGCGCAGGATGGCGATCTCGCGCTCATCGCGCGGCGAGAAGCTGCCGTGGCCGCCCTCGGTGCCCAGCGCCACCCAGCCGCCCGAGGCCGGGATCAAGCCCGACAGTCCCAAGCCCGTGCCCGCCCCCAGCACGCCCACCACACTGGGCTCACGCGGCACCCCATGGCCAATGGCGCGGCGCTCATCGGCCGAGAGGCGCGGCACGGCCATGGCCAGCGCGGTGAAGTCATTCACCACCACCAGGGTCTCAAAACCCAGTTGCTCACGCGTCTGCTCAATCGAGAACTGCCAGTGGTAGTTGGTCATGCGCACCAAGTCCCCGTCCACCGGGTTGGCAATCGCAATGCCCGCATGGCGGATGGCCGTCGGCTCCTCCAGTGTGGCCAGATAGGCCTGCACCGTGCTCAAAAAATCCGCATGCTCGGCACAACGCAAGGAAGCCACCTGCTCCAGGTGGCCCGGCGCGGTCTCCAGCGCAAAGCGGGCAAAGGTGCCGCCAATGTCGGCAATCAGACGGGGGCTGTCATAGGCGCTCATGGGGGGATTGTCGCTGCTGTGAACTGCCCGCAGTTCTACCACTTGCCAGGGCTCGCGCCGCCGCATACAAACGACGCTTCATTGAAAGGACACCATGCTCAACCACGTCATGCTCGGCTCCAACGACATCGAGCGCTCCAAGCGCTTTTACGACGCCGTCCTTGGTGTCTTGGGGGCCGGTGAGCCCATCCGCAACGTGGCCCCCTCCGGCCACACCCGGCTGTTCTATCGCCACGACGGCAGCACCTTTGGCATCAGCGAGCCCATCAACGGCGAGCCTGCCACCTATGCCAACGGCGGCACCATCGGCTTCAAGTGCCACTCGCCCGAGCAGGTCAAAACCTTTCACGACGTGGCCGTGGCCCACGGCGGCCAGTCCATCGAGCAGCCCCCCGGCTTGCGCTCCGGCAGCATGGGGGACTTGCACCTGTCCTATGTGCGCGACCCGGATGGGAACAAGCTGTGCGCGATTTATAGGGTGAAGGCTTGAGAAAGTGTCCGCAGCGCCCTGCATGAAGGTGATTTACAAAATCACCTATCCGAACGGAAAAATCTACGTCGGGAAAGATGCTACGGACAGCATCAATTACTTCGGGAGCGCCAGTGACGCACTCATTGCCAAAGACTTCACCCGCGAACAGCGTCGAGACTTCCAGGTTCGTAAGCAAATTCTTTGGGAGTCTGAAGTTGCCACGCTGCAAGAGCTGAATCGCAAAGAGATTGAGTTCATTTTGGCCTTGCGGGCCAACCATCCGCAGGTCGGGTACAACCAGTGGCCCAAACCTCAAGAAAGTAGGCAGGATCAAGCCGCTGAGTGACCCCTGCAGCGTCCTTGGGCTTTAGAGGCCTCCTCAATCATCCAAGGAATGCCCCGCCCCAATCAGCGCTGGGTTGTTGGCGGTGATGACCCAGGTGGGGATTTGGCGCAGGTAGTCGGTGAAACGGCCTTTTTGCTCGAAGCGCTCGCGGAAGGCGCTGGCTTCGAAGGCGTCGCCCAGGCGGGGCACGATGCCGCCGCCCACATAGATGCCGCCGCGTGCGCCCAGGGTCAGGGCCAGGTTGCCGGCCACATTGCCTAGGAAGCTGCAGAACAGGTGCACGGCCTCGACACACGTCGGGTTGGAGCGCAGTTGGGCGGCCTCGGTCACATCTGCTGGGCTCAGGCGCAGCGTAGGTGCGCCGTCCAATTGGCACAGGGCTTCGTAGAGATTGACCAGGCCTTGGCCGCAGACGGCGCGCTCGGCCGAGGCATGGCCAAAGCGCTGGCGCAGCACGGCCAGCACCGCAGCTTCGCGGTCATCCGTCGCAGCCAAGGTCACGTGGCCGCCTTCACCGGCCACGGGCACATAGTGGCCATCGCGGCCACAGACCAAGCCGGCCACTCCCAGGCCGGTGCCGGGGCCCAGCACGCCAATCGGCTGGCCCAGCACGGGCTGGCCACCACCCACGGCGCGGCGGTCTTGCGGGCCCAGCACATCCAGGCTGGCGGCCAGGGCGGCAAAGTCGTTCAGCACCACCAAGCGCTTCACGCCCAACTCGGCCTGCAAGGCGGTGGTCGAGAACGCCCAATGGTGATTGGTCATGCGCACTTCATCGCCGGTGACGGCGGTGGCAATGCCAAAGGAGACGGCGGCCGGCGTGGGGTGTTGGTGTTCGGCCAAGTAGTGCTGGATCACCGCCGCCATAGAGGCGTAGTCGGCACAGGGGTAGGTGGCCACATGGGTCAGCGCCGCGCCAGGCGCAGCCTGCCAAGCCCAGCGCGCATTGGTGCCGCCGACATCGCCGACCAGTCGCGGAAAGAGAGGCTCCAGAGCGCCGAGCATGTTCATGAGATCCAGCGGCGCCCAGCAGCAAGAGGCCCAGCGACGCGATGTAGTTTAGGTACGCGCGCAATGGTACCAAAGCCCCGGCTCAGCGCTCTATAAGGGAGAGCACTGTCTTGGGGGCCAAGGTGGCGGCTTGGTGGCCGTAATCGTGATGTAACTCGACTACGTGTCACCGGCGGCGGTGCGGGGTGGGGCGGGGCTCAGCCCAGCCGCCCGCTGGTCTTGGCCATCAGGCCCAAGACGCGGCCAGGTTCAGGGCCGACCATGTGCCAGGTAAAGCGCCAAGCCCAGTTGGGCGAACCCATGGTGCCGGGCACATTCATGCGGTGCGTGCTGGGCAGGCCCAGCACGTCTTGCAGCGGGAAGATGGCCATGGCCGACACCGAGTTGCAAGCGGCGCGCATCATGGCCCAGTGCACATCATGCGGGCCGCAGGCCAGGTAGGTGCCGGCAAAGTCGCGCTCGGCATCGGTCGCGTTGTCCCACCAGCCCCGCGCGGTGTCGTTGTCGTGGGTGCCGGTGTAGACCACGCTGGCTGGGGTGTAGTTGTGCGGCAGGAACTCATGCGTGCCGTCACCCCCAAAGCCGAACTGCAGAATCTTCATCCCCGGAAAGCCGCAGGCGTCGCGCAGCGCAATCACATCCTCGGTGATGAAGCCCAGGTCTTCGGCCAAGATGGGCAGCGGGCCCAAGGCGCGCTCGATGGCCTCAAACAAGGCCTTGCCGGGGCCAGTGCGCCAGGTGCCCACGGTGGCGTCGGGCGAGCTGGCGGGAATAGCGTAATAGCCGGCAAAGCCGCGGAAATGGTCAATGCGGAAGACATCGGCCTGCCCCAGGGCGCGGGCCATGCGGGCAGACCACCACGCATAGTCTTCCTCGGCCATCTTCTCCCAGTTGTAGAGCGGGTTGCCCCAGCGCTGGCCCAGGGGGCCCATATCATCGGGCGGGCAGCCGGCCACGTCTAGGGGCTGGAACTGCGCATCCAGCTCATACAGGTCGGGGCGGGCCCAGCAGTCGGCGCTGTGGTGGGCAATGAAGATGGGCAGGTCGCCCATGATGGCAATGCCCTTGCTGTTGGCATAGGCCTTGACCTCGGCCCACTGCCAGTCAAAACACCATTGCACAAACTGCCAGAACTGGATCTCGGCCGCATGCTCTTTGCGCGCCTTGGCCAGGGCTTTGGCGTCGCGGGTGGCCAGCGGCTTTGCCCAGGTCCACCAGGGCTGGCCTTGGGCCGCCGTCTCCAGGGCCATGAAGAGGGCGTAGTCGTCCAGCCAAGAGGCCTGCTCTTGGCACCACTCGGTGTAGCTGGCTTGGTCGGCCGCGCTGGCCGCCGCCACAAAGCCGGCGTGCGCTTGGCGCAGGTGGGCCATGCGCCAGGGCACGACCTTGCCAAAGTCGGTGCGATGGGCGTCAAAGCCGCCCTCGGGCAAGACCGGCGCAGACATCCAGCCCCGAGCCATCAAGGGCTCAAAAGCCACCATCAAGGGGCTGCCTGCAAAGGCCGAGACGCTTTGGTAAGGGCTGTCGCCAGGGCCAATGGGCGTGGTGGGCAGCAACTGCCAAATGGTCTGCTTGGCGCTGGCCAGCCAGTCGACAAAGTGCAGGGCGCTGGGCCCGAAATCACCCGTGCCATGCGGCCCGGGCAGGGAGGTGATGTGCAGCAGCACACCGGAGCGCCGTGTAGCAAGGTTCATGGGCAGGCGGGGGGTGGAGGTGTGAAGCGCAGGCAGCGCTGTGGTGGCTTTGGAGGCGGCGGGTGCGGAGGATGCCATGGCAGGGTCTCGCAAAGAGGGAGTGGGTGTCAGATGGGGCAGTGCTCAGCCACCCGCAGGCTGCGCGCTGGCAGCTGCAAAGTACCGCGCACCGGGCTGGGGTGGGGCTCGCCGCTGCTGCACAGGGCCACGCGCCACAGCGCGTCGTCGGGCAGGTGCAGGGTGCAGGGCGTGTCATCGGGGTTAAAGGCCAGCAACAAGGTGGGCTGGCTCGCGCCGGGGGCGGTGTAGATGCCCGCAAAAGCGGCACCGGGGCTATGGGCCGAGTGGTGCCACTCGTGCAGGTTCAGCTCATGGCCGGCGGGGTGGCGCCAGTGCACGCGGCTGGCGGCTTGCGGCGCGGCCTCGGCCGCGTGCCAGGGGCGAGGCCAGAGGTCGGTGTGCAGCGCGGGCAGGCGCCGGCGCAGCGCCAGCACTTCAGCCACAAAGTCCATCAAGCCTGTGTCGGCCTGCGCCCAGTCCAGCCAGGTGGTGGGGTTGTCTTGGTTGTAGGCATTGTTGTTGCCGCCTTGGCTGTTGGCCAGCTCGTCGCCCGCGCACAGCATGGGCGTGCCATGGGCCAGCAGCAGGCTGGCCAGCAGGGCGCGGCGGGTGCGCTCGCGCCGCCACAGCACCTCGGGGTCGCTGCTCGGGCCTTCGGGGCCAAAGGGCTGGCAGAGCTCGCCGTCGCGGCCGTCGCGGTTGCCTTCGCCGTTGGCTTCGTTGTGCTTGCCTGCATAGCTCACCACATCATGGGTGGTGAAGCCGTCGTGCACGGCAATGAAGTTGATGCTGGCTGAAGGGCGCCGCTGGCTGGGCCCAAACACCGTGCTGCTGGCGCAAAAGCGCTGCGCCATCTGGCCCCGGTTCACGCCGCTGTTGAGCCACCAGCCGCGCTGGGTGTCTCGGAACTTGTCGTTCCACTCCATGAAGGGCGGCGGAAACTGCCCGAGCTGATAGCCGTCGCCCGACGCGTCCCAGGGCTCGGCCACCATCAGCGCCTGGCTCAGCAGGGGGTCTTGGCGCAGGGCCGTGAAGAAGGCGGCCTCGGGGTTGAAGCGGCCGCTGCGGTCGCGGCCCAGCACCGGGGCCAAATCAAAGCGGAAGCCGTCGACGCCCATCTCCCGCACCCAGTAACGCAGAGAATCGAGCACCCAGCGGCTCACCAGGGGGTGGGCCACATTCAGGGCATTGCCGCAGCCCGTCAGGTTGCGCAGCCGCGCCGGGGCGTCTGGCTCATGGGCATACCAGTGGCGGTTGTCCAGCCCGCGCCAGCACAGCGTGGCGCCTTGCTCGCCGCCTTCCGGCGTGTGGTTGTAGACCACGTCCAGCACCACCTCCAGGCCTGCGGCATGCAGGCTGGCCACCATGGCGCGGAACTCGCTGGCCGCCGCGCGTGGATCATTCGGCGTGGTGGACCAGCGTGGGTCCACGCTGAAAAAGCCCAGGGTGTTGTAGCCCCAGTAATTGGGTAGGCCCAGGGCTTGTAAATGGGGCTCCGACAAGCACTGCTGCACCGGCAGCAGTGACAGCGTGGTCACGCCCAAGCGCTGCCAGTGGGCGATGGCGGCCGGGTGGGCCATGCCGGCATAGGTGCCGCGCAAGGCGGCGGGGATCTCGGGGTGCTGGGCGCTGAAGCCTTTGACATGCACCTCGGCCATCACGCGCTGCGCGGCGGCCACACGCGGCCGGTTATGGTGGCCGGGGGCGTCGGCCGCGGCCGGGGCCACGCGGCTTTTGTGGGCCAGCGCGGCGTTGTCGCGCTCATCGCGCTGGTGGGGGTTGTGGGCGGCATGGCCCAGGTGCTCGTCGCGCCAGGCAAAGCCCTCGGTGGGGGCGATGATCTCGCGGCCCCAAGGGTCCAGCAAGAGCTTGGCCGGGTTGAAGCGGTGGCCTTGCTCCGGTGCCCAAGGGCCCTGCGCCCGCAAGCCATAAACCAGGCCCGGCCCCGCACCGGGCAAAAAGCCATGGAACACGCCGGCAAAGGGGCCGTGCAGCGGCCAGCGGGCCAGCTCGCTGCGGCCATCCGCGCTGAAGACGCACAGCTCGATGCGCTGGGCATGGTCCGACCACACCGCAAAGTTCACCCCGCCGTTCATGGGCGTGCTGCCCAGCGGCTCGGGGTGGCCTTCCTGCAGCGTTTGCACGGCCAGCACAGCGGAGGGGTCGAAGACTGAAGCGACGGACATCGGTTGTGCTCAGGCCGCAGGGTGCAGGAACAAGGTGGCCAGGGGCGGCAGGGTCAGCACCAGCGAGGCCGAGCGGCCATGCGAGGGCAAGGCCTGCACCACCTGCGGCGCAGAGGCATTGCCGGTGTCACTGCCGCCATAAAGGCTGGCGTCGGTGTTCAGCACCTCCACCCAGGCGCTGGCGCCGCCCTCGTCGGGCCCGGGCACGCCGATGCGGTAGCCCACGCGCGGCACGGGCGTGAAGTTGCACACCACCATCAGCGGCTGCCCTTGGGCATCTCGGCGCAGCCAGACATAAACGCTTTGCGCATCGTCATCCACCACCAGCCACTCAAAGCCTTGCGGGCTGTCGTCGCGCTGGTGCAGGGCCGGTGTGTGGCGCAGCAGGTGGTTCAAGTCCCGCACCAGGTGCTGCACGCCTTTGTGCGTGCGCTGTTGTAGCAGCGGCCAAGGCAGGGCTTCGTCGCTGCGCCACTCTGTGTCTTGCGCAAACTCCTGGCCCATGAACAGCAGCTTCTTGCCGGGGTGGCCCCACATAAAGCCGAGGTAGGCGCGCACATTGGCAAAGCGCTGCCAAGTGTCGCCAGGCATCTTGCCCAGCAGCGAGCCTTTGCCATGCACCACCTCGTCGTGCGAGATGGGCAGGGCGTATTTTTCAGAGAAGGCGTAGGTCAGGCCAAAGCGCATCTTGTCGTGATGCCAGCGGCGGTACACCGGGTCTTCGTGGATGTAGGCCAGGGTGTCGTTCATCCAGCCCATATTCCACTTGAAGTGAAAGCCCAAGCCATGCTCGGGCGGGGCGGTGACACCGGGGAAGGCGGTGGACTCTTCGGCCACCACGATGGCGTCGGGCACCAGGGCGCGCAGCGTGCCGTTGATGTGGCGCAGCAGCGAGATCACCTCCAGGTTCTCGCGCCCGCCGTAGATGTTGGGCACCCACTCGCCCGCGTTGCGCGAGTAGTCGCGGTAGAGCATGGACGCCACCGCATCCACCCGCAGCCCGTCCACGCCAAACACCTCCAGCCAGTACAGCGCATTGCCGCACAAGAAGTTGCGGACTTCGTTGCGGCCAAAGTCGTAGATGGCGGTGTTCCAGTCGCGGTGAAAGCCCTCGCGCGGGTCGGCGTATTCAAACAGCGGCGCGCCATCAAACTGCGCCAGGCCGTGCGCGTCGGTGGGGAAGTGGGCGGGCACCCAATCAAGGATCACGCCCAGCTCGGCGGCATGGCAGGCCTGCACAAAGCGCGCAAAGCCCGCCGCATCACCAAAGCGTGCAGTGGGCGCGAACAAGCCCAGGCATTGATAACCCCAAGACGGGTCATAAGGGTGCTCGGCAATGGGCATCAGCTCCACATGCGTGAAGCCCAGGCTGGCGGCATAGCCGGGCAGCTCGGCGGCCAGGCGGTCCCAGTCGAAAAAGCCTTGTGCATCGGTGCGGCGCCAAGAGCCGACATGCACCTCGTAGATGCTGATCGGCGCGTCGGCCCGCTGCCGCATGGCGGCTTGGGGCCAGCGGGGCGCCGGCGGCGTGAGGGCGGGGGCGATGCGGCTGGCATTGGCGGGGCGCAGGTCGGCCGCGCGGGCAAAAGGGTCGGCCTTCAAGGGCAGCAAGTGGCCTTGGGCGCTGACGATCTCAAACTTATAGGCTTGGCCCACCTGCGCATCGGGCACAAAGACCTCCCACACACCCGCCTCCACGCGGCGGCGCATGGGGTGGCGGCGGCCGTCCCAGCCGTTGAAGTCGCCCACCACGCTGACCCGCTGGGCATGCGGTGCCCACACCGCAAAGCGCACGCCGTCCACGGCTTGCTCGCTGTGCAAGGGCGCCAGGCTCATGGGGTGAGCTCCCAGCATCTGCCAGGGTCGCAACAAGCGGCCTTCGCGCCATGCGATCAGGTCGGCCTCATCCAACAGCAGGCCAAAGGCATAAGGGTCGGGCAGTGTTTGGGTGAGCGGGCCGCTGGCGCTGGGCCAGGTGATGCGCAGCAGATAGGCGGGCTTGTGGCCCGCTGAGCTCAGCTTGGCGCGGGTCTTGGGCAGCTTGGCCTCGAACACGCCCTCAGGGTGCACGGCCTGCAGTGTGCCCAGCACTTTGTCGCCCGCTGCATTCAGCACCTCCACGCCCAAGGCCCCAGGCTGCACGGTGCGCACCCACAGCGCGCCTTGCTCGTCCGCATGCAGGCCCAGCACCGCGAAGGGGTCGGGGTGGCGGGCTTGGATCAGGGCGTTGAGCGCGTCGGCGGTGAGGGCGGGCATGAGGCAGCAGGGGTCAGCGAAGGATCAGCGTGGGGCAGGGGGCAGGCTTTGGGCAGACCAGACGCGCTCGACGTACTCGGCCACCGTGCGGTCAGACGAAAAGCCGCCCATGCCCGCGATGTTGAGCACGGCCTTGCGGCCCCACTCGGCGGGGTCCGCATACAGCGCATCCACGCGCTCTTGGGCGGCGAGATAGTCGGCAAAGTCGGCCATCAGCAGATAGGTGTCGCGCTGGGTCAGGCTGTCCACCAGCCAACGATAACGCTCAGCATCGCCCTGCGAGAAGGTGCCGTCGCCAATGGCGGCCAGCACGCGCTGCAGGCGGCGGTCTTGCTCGATGTAGAGGCGCGGGTCGTAGCCCAGGGCTTTGAGTTGGTCCACGGCTTCGGTGCGCAGGCCAAAGATGAAGAAATGCTCTTCGCCCACGGCTTGGGCCATCTCGATATTGGCGCCGTCCCAGGTGCCAATGGTCAGCGCGCCGTTGAGGCTGAACTTCATATTGCCGGTGCCCGAGGCCTCGGTGCCAGCGGTGGAGATTTGTTCAGACAAATCGGCCGCCGGCATGATGATTTCGGCCAGGCTGACGCCGTAGTTGGGCAGATAGGCCAGCTTGAGCTTGTCGCCCACGCGCGGGTCGCTGTTGACCACGCGGGCAATGTCATGCGCCAAGGCAATGATGCCCTTGGCTGCGTGATAGGCCGAGGCGGCCTTGCCGGCCAGCACCACGGTGCGCGGCACCCAAGCAGCGTCTGGGTTGGCAATGATGGCTTGGTAGCGCGCCACCACATGCAGCAGGTTGAGCAGTTGGCGCTTGTATTCATGGATGCGCTTGACCTGCACATCGAACAAGCTGTCGGGGTTGACCACCAGGCCTAAGTCGCGGCGGATGCGCTCGGCCAGGCGCAGCTTGTTGGCGCGCTTGGCGGCTTGCACCTCGGCCACCACCTTGGCTTTCCTGGCCAGCGGCGCCAGCTTTTGCAGCTGCGCCAGGTCTTGGCGCCAGCCCGTGCCCAAGTGCTTGTCCAGCACCGTGCTCAGGTCGGGGTTGGCCTGGGCCAGCCAGCGGCGTGGCGTGACGCCATTGGTCACGTTGTGGAAGCGTTCGGGGTGCAGGCGCGCATAGTCGGCAAACAAGGTTTGCACCATCAGCTCAGAGTGCAAGGCCGACACGCCATTGACCCGGTGCGAGGCCACCACGGCCAGCGAGGCCATGCGGACGCGGCGCTCGCCCTGCTCGTCGATCAGCGAGATGCGTTGAACCATGCCTTCGTCGGCACCGGCCGCGCGGGCTTCTTGCAGATAGCGGTGGTTGATCTCATAGATCAGCTCCAGATGGCGCGGCAGCAAGGCCTCCACCATGCGCACGGGCCAGGTCTCCAGCGCCTCGGGCATCAAGGTGTGGTTGGTGTAGGACACCGCCTCGCGGGTGATCTGCCAGGCCTCGTCCCAGTTCAGGCCATGGTGGTCCAGCAGCACGCGCATCAGCTCGGCCGGGGCCAGGGCCGGGTGGGTGTCGTTGAGGTGGATGGCCTCAAAGCGGCCCAGCTTGTCCAAGCTGCCATGCTGGCGCAGGTGGCGGGCCACCATGTCTTGCACCGAGGCGCTGACCAAAAACGCCTCTTGCTTCAGGCGCAGCAGGCGGCCGGCTTCGGTGCTGTCGTCGGGGTAGAGCACCCAGTTCAGGGTGTCGGCGGCCAACTGGTGGCGCCCGGCGGCGGCATGGTCGCCCCGGCAGAAGGCTTGCAGGTCGATGGGCTCGGCGCTGCTGGCTTGCCACAGGCGCAAGGTGGCCACGCGCTGGCTGTGGTGGGCCGGGACGATGAAGTCATGGGCCTCGGCCACCACGCGCTCGGCGGGCACCCAGCGGCGGGCACCGCCTTCGGTCACCACGCGGCCGCCAAAGCCCACGTGGTAGCGCAGCTCGGGGCGGGGCACATCCCAGGGGTCGGCCAGGCGCAGCCAGTCGTCTGGCACTTCGGCTTGGCGGCCGTCTTGAATGCGCTGGGCAAACATGCCGAAGCGGTAGCGCAGGCCATAGCCAAAGGCCGGCAAGCCCAGCTCGGCAAAGCTGTCCAAGAAGCAAGCGGCCAAACGGCCCAGGCCGCCATTGCCCAGGGCAGCGTCGGGCTCGCGCTCCAGCGCGTCGCCCAGGCTCAGAGACTCGTTGTTCAGCGCAGCTTCGACGCTGGGTGCCAGGCCCAAGGCGGCCAGGGCATTGCCCAGGGCGCGGCCCATCAAGAACTCCATCGAGAGGTAATGCACGCGGCGTGAGGTGCTCACCGCACCGGGCGCGGCGGCTTGGGCGTCTTGGGCCTGGGTGTCGGCCCAGCGCTGCAGCAGCACCTCGCGGCAAGCCAGGGCGGCGGCCGAGAACGCCGCCGGGGCAGTGGCGCTGCCTTCGGCGCCTTGCTGGGCCAGCACGCGGCGCAGCGCGGCTTCAAAGGCGGGCACCAGCGGGTTGGCGGGGGTGGCGACGGGGGCAGACGAGGTCACGGTAGACATGGCAGGGGGGATCTCCTGTTTTGACAGACGGAAGTATCGGTGTCTCGCTCCGCTTTGTGTAGTCCAAATGTAGTTTGACTACATCGGGTATTCCCGGAGTGTCTGATAAGTTATTGATTCAACGGGTAATGACCTCTTGATTTGCTAGGCTGTTTCGTTGTGAAATGCCATCTATCGCTGTACGTTGTCTACATTTGCTGCCGTCGCCCGTCTGGGCTCTCGGGGCTTGAAAGGAAGTTCTGTGGCTGAGGTTTTGCTTTCTGGTGTGCGCAAGGCGTATGGCGATGTGACCATTCTCAAAGGGGTGGATCTGCACATTCGCGATGGCGAGTTCATGGTCTTTGTCGGCCCTTCGGGTTGCGGCAAGTCCACTTTGCTGCGCACCATCGCCGGCCTGGAAGACATCACCAGCGGTGACCTCTCTATTGGCGGGCGCCGCGTCAATGACGTGCCCCCGGCCGAGCGCGGCATCGCCATGGTCTTTCAGTCCTATGCGCTCTACCCGCACATGAACCTGTTCGACAACATGGCCTTTGGCCTGAAGTTGGCGGGCATGAGCCATCAAGAGATCCACGACGCCGTGCACCGCGCCGCCAAGGTGCTGCACATCGACCATCTGCTGGACCGCAAGCCCAAAGACCTCTCGGGCGGCCAGCGGCAGCGGGTGGCCATTGGCCGCGCCATCGTGCGCAAGCCCCAGGTTTTCTTGTTTGACGAGCCGCTCTCCAACTTGGACGCTGCGCTGCGTGTGCGCATGCGCTATGAGTTTGCCAAGCTGCACGAAGAGCTCAAGACCACCATGATCTACGTGACCCACGACCAGGTCGAGGCCATGACCCTGGCCGACCGCATCGTGGTGCTGAGTGCCGGCAAGGTGGAGCAGGTGGGGGCGCCCATCGAGCTCTACGAGCACCCCTGCAATCTGTTTGTGGCGGGCTTCATCGGCTCGCCCAAGATGAACTTCCTGGCCGGCGAGATCGTGGCGGCAGATGCGGCCGGTGCGCAGGTCAGATTGGGCAACGGCGTGGTGCTGCAGGCGACGGTGAACGCCAGTGGTGCCAAGCCCGGCGACAAGGTGACCCTGGGCATTCGCCCCGAGCATCTGGCCTTGGCGGGCGCGAACGCGCATGGGGCGCAAACCTTGACCGCCCCGGTGACTTTTGTCGAGGCCTTGGGCAGCAGCACCCAAGCCTATGTGGATGTGCCCACCTGCGCCGTGGGCACCGAAACCCCCGAGCCCTTCAGCGTGCTGCTCGATGGCCGCACACCGTTGGCCGCTGGCCAAGCCCTGGCCTTTGAAGTGCCGCCCGAGTGGTGCTATGTCTTCAACGCTGAGGGCCAAGCCTATCCGCGCCTGGCGCCCAGCGCCGGGGCCATGCGCCAAGCGCGGGCCGCATGATGCGCCGCCTCTCTATGGCGCTGGCGCTGTGTGCGCTGCAGGGGGCTGCCCAGGCGGCGCCGCCCGAGTTGCTGGTCTGGATCAACGGCGACAAGGGCTATAACGGCCTGCAAAAAGTGGGCGATGCCTTCACGGCCCTCAGCGGCGTGAAGGTGGTGGTGCAACACCCCGAAGGCGCGCCCGACAAATTCCAGGCGGCCGCCGGTGCCGGCAAAGGCCCGGACATCATGTGCTGGCCGCATGACCGCACCGGCGAGTGGGCCCGCAGTGGCCTGATCGTGCCGCTGCGCCCCTCCAGGGCGGTGCGCGACGGCATTGACGAGGGCGCGTGGCAGGCCTTCACCTTCAAGGGGCAAGTGTGGGGCTACCCCTTGTCCATTGAGGCCGTGGGCCTGATCTACAACACCGCCCTGGTGCCCAAGCCGCCCAAGAGCTTTGACGAGGTCATCGCGCTGGACAAGCAGCTGAGCGCCCAAGGCAAAAAAGCCATCCTCTGGGACTACAACAAGAGCTTCTTCAGCTGGCCGCTGTTTGCTGGGGCGGGCGGCGAGATTTTTGGACGTAACGCCAAAGGTGAGCTGGACCCAAGCCAAGTGGGTGTGGCCAACGAAGGGGCGCTGAAGGCCGCCACCTTGTTGCGCCGTTTGCTTGACGACGGGGTGATGGCGCGGGGCGCGCGCTATGCCGAGATGGAAGCCGGCTTTGCCAAAGGCCAAGTGGCGATGATGATCTCCGGCCCCTGGGCCTGGGACAACGCCCGCAAGGCGGGCATCAACTTTGCCGTGGCGCCCATTCCGGGCCTCACGGCGGACAAGCCCTCCAAACCCTTTGTCGGCGTGCTGGGCTGCATGATTGCCGCGCCCAGCCCGGTCAAAGACATTGCCCGCGAGTTCCTGGAGAACCACCTGCTCAAGGTCGAGAACCTGAAGATCGTCTCGGCCGATGTGCCCCTGGGCACCCCGGCCAACAAAGCCTATTACGCCGAGCTGGCCAGCGACCCCGCCATTGCCGCCACCATGGCCAATGCGCGCCTGGGCCAGCCCATTCCCAACATCCCTGAAACCGGCCGCTTCTGGCCGGCCATGGACGCCGCGCTGGAGGCCATCACCCAAGGCCGCCAAAGCCCGGCTGACGCGCTCAAGGGCGCGGCCGCCCGCATGGAGAAACGTTGACCACCATGCGCACCGCAGTCTCTTCTTCCTCCTCCTCGTCCTTCTCAGCCTCGCGCCTCTTGGGCTGGGCCTTGGCCGCGCTGGGCGCCCTGGCTTGGGCCTGGCTGGTCTTTCGCATCCACCTGGCGGGTGAGCCCCTGTGGGCCGTGGCCGCCGGTGTGGGCGGCATGGTCACGGGCTACATCTACCTCTCGCCCAAGACCTTGGCCGCGCGCTACCTCTTCCCCGGCGTGGCCGGCATGCTGCTGTTTGTGGCCCTGCCGCTGGTCTTGACGGTGCGCATCGGCTTCACCAATTACTCGGCCACCCACTTGCTCAGCGAAGAGCGCGCCCGCGCCTATCTGCTGGCCCAAACCCAGGTGGACGAAGCGCAACTGCAGCGCTTCACCCTGCATGTGCAAGGCGTGCAGCACCGCTTGGTGTTGACGGGGCCGGATGGGATGGCGCGTTGGCAGACCCCGCTCTTGAACCTGGGCGCGGCACAAAGCGTGACGCTGGAGCCGCGTGCCGAAGGCGACGCCCTGCCCAGCGCGCCCCTGCCGCTGCGCGAGCTGATCGCCCAGCGCGAGGGGCTGATGGCCCTGAGCCTGCAAGCGCCGGGCGCGGCGGATGTCTGTCGTTACGCCGGCGTGGGCGAGTTTGCGCCGCTGCGTCCGCTGTGGGTGGCGGGGGCCGATGGCAGCCTGACCCGCCAAGCTGATGGCGTGCAGTTTGCCGTCAACCGCGACGAAGGCTTTTTTGAGCATGCCGCCAGTGGCGAGCGGCTCTCACCGGCCTTCAAGGTCGATGTGGGCTGGGCCAACTACAGCCGCATGTTGGGCGACCCGGACTTCCGCGGCCCCTTTGTGCAGATCTTCATCTGGACCGTGGTGTTCTCTGCACTCACCGTGCTGTTTGCCACCGCCTTGGGCATGACCTTGGCCGTGGCCTTGAACTGGGAAGCCCTGGCCCACCGCACGCTCTACCGCACCTTGCTGTTCTTGCCCTATGCGGTGCCAGGCTTCATTTCCATCTTGGTCTTCAAAGGTTTGTTCAACCAAAACTTCGGCGAGATCAATGCCGTGCTCGATGCCCTGTTTGGCATCCGCCCGGCTTGGTTCTCCGACCCCTTCTTGGCCAAGGTGATGCTGCTCATCGTCAACACCTGGCTGGGCTATCCCTACATCATGATTTTGTGCACCGGCCTGCTCAAAGCCATCCCGGCTGATCTCTACGAAGCCAGCGCGCTGGCCGGTGTGGGCCCGCTGACCAACTTCTTCAAGATCACGCTGCCCTTGGTCATCAAGCCGCTCACGCCTTTGTTGGTGTCGGCCTTTGCCTTCAACTTCAACAACTTTGTGTTGATCGCGCTGCTCACCGACGGCCGCCCGGACTACCTCAACACCAAGCTGCCGGCGGGCACCAACGACATCCTCGTCAGCTACACCTACCGCATTGCCTTCACCGACGCTGGCGCCAACTTTGGCCTGGCGGCCGCCATCTCCACCATGATCTTCATCATCGTGGCGGCCATGGCACTGATCAACCTGCGACTGACCAAGGCGGCAAAGTAATGGCCATCGTCACTGGCAAGAAACAACGCATCCGCGTCTGGGCCACGCATGTGGCGCTGTGGGCCCTGATTGCGCTGACCCTGATGCCGCTGCTGGCGGTGCTGTCCATCTCGCTGCGGCCGGGCAATTTCGCGACGGGCGACATCATCCCGCGCGACATCACCTTGGAGCACTGGGCGCTGGCGCTGGGCATCCCCTGGACGCGCGCCGATGGCGTGGTGGTGCAGCCGCCGTTTCCGGTGCTGCTGTGGCTGTGGAACAGCATCAAGATCGCGACGATCTCGTCGCTGCTGATCGTCACCATCTCCACCACCGCCGCCTATGCCTTTGCGCGGCTCAAGTTCCGCTTTAAGGCGGGCCTGCTCAACAGCATGCTGCTGCTGCAGATGTTCCCGGTGGCGGTGGCGCTGATTGCCATCTACGCCATCTTCGACGGCCTGGGCCAGCATGTGCCCTGGCTGGGTGTGGAGACGCACACCGGCCTGATCGTGGCCTATCTGGGCGGCGTGGCCACCCATGTCTGGACCATCAAGGGCTACTTCGACACCATCCCTGTCGAGATCGAAGAAAACGCCAAGGTCGATGGCGCCACGCACTGGCAGGCCTTCCGCTTGGTACTGCTGCCCATGGCCGTGCCCATCTTGATGGTGGTTTTTGTGCTGGCCTTCATCGGCACCATCATCGAGTATCCCGTGGCCAGCGTCTTGCTGCGCGAAGAGCCCAACCTGACCCTGGCCGTGGGCTCCAAGTACTACCTCTATGAGCAGAAGTATTTGTGGGGCGACTTTGCGGCGGCGGCCGTGCTCTCGGGCTTGCCGATTACCGCCGTGTTCTTGCTGGCCCAGCGCTGGATTGTCTCGGGCCTGACGGCCGGTGGAGTCAAGGGATGAGCCTCAAAGTGTGGGCAGGTGTAGCCGCTGCATGGGTGGGCGTGGCGGCCATTGCCGCGCCTTCGGTCTATGAGCAGCGCGAGCAAGACTGGCGCAACGGCGCGGTGGTCTACCAAGTGTGGGTGGACCGCTTTGCGCCCGCTGCCAACCTGGAGGCCAAGCGCCACCTCTACCCTGCGCCCAAGCGCCTGCGCGCCTGGCATGAGCTGCCCACCAAGGGCGAGTTTTTGCCCCAGGCCAAGGTCTGGAGCCATGAGATCGACTTTTGGGGCGGCGACATCGCCAGCCTGCGCGGCAAGCTGGGCTATGTGCAGGGCTTGGGCGTGGACGTGCTCTACCTCAATCCCATCCATCTGGCCTACACCAACCACAAGTACGACGCGCTGGACTACCAGGCCGTCTCGCCCGAGTACGGCACGCGGGACGATGTGAAGGCCTTGGCCGCTGACCTGCATGGCCGGGGCATGAAGCTGGTGCTCGACGGCGTGTTCAACCACATGGGCCGCAATTCGCCCAAGTTCCAAAGTGCGCTGGCAGATGCACGCAGCCCCTATCGGGATTGGTTTTACATCGGCCCGCAGTTTGAGAAGACCGCCCAGGCCCGCGTGTGGTGGGGCGCCATCAATCTGCCCGAGCTGAACCTGGAGAACCGCGCCGTGCGCAAGCATGTGTTCGCCGCGCGCGACTCGGTCATTAGAAGCTACCTGCGCGATGGCGTGGACGGCTGGCGCCTGGATACCGCTTTTGAGTTTGGCACCACGATGCTCGGCCAAATGACCCAGGCCGCGCACACCGAGAAGCCCGGCTCGCTCTTGGTGGGCGAGATCGTCAACTACCCGGCGGGTTGGCTCACCGCGCAAGGCAGGCAGCCGCCCGCTGCCGATGCGGTGATGAACTTCACCTTGCGCCGTGTTTTGTTGGATGTGGTGGAGCGCAAGCTCAAGCCCGCCACCGCACAGCGCATGATCAGTCGCATGGTGGCGGACAGCGGCATCGAGCCCCTGCTCAAGAGCTGGACCCTGCTGGACAACCACGACCTGCCGCGCATTGCCAGCCGCCTGCCCGACGAGCGCCAGCGCCGCTTGGCCCAGGTGCTGCAGTTCACCCTGCCGGGCTCACCCAACCTGTGGCAGGGCAGTGAGATCGACACCCTGGGCGATGGCGACCCCGAGCAGCGCGCTCCCATGCGCTGGGACGTGGTCGAGGCCGGCCACCCCGCGCTCAGCTTCACGCGGCAACTCATTGCCCTGCGCAAGGCCCACCGTGCCCTGCGCGTGGGCGACTGGCGGCCCATCGAGGCCGACCAACTGCTGGCCTTTGAGCGCCACACCGACCGCGCCATGGACACCGTGCTGGTGCTGGCCAACCCCAGCGCGCAAGACCTGACCGAGACGGTGATGGTGGCCAATTCGGCCCTGATGAATGCCACCGGCTTTCAAGACCTGCTGGGCCCGCCGCCCGCAGAGCGCCCCCACCTCGACGCCGGCTTGCTGCGCTTGACCGTGCCCGCTGGCAGCGTGCGCGTGCTGCGCCCGGTGTTTGAGCCCGTGAGCGGCTACACGCCCTACAAGCGCACGCCTTGAGCGCGCCTCCACCTCATCCAACATGACCACGCAAGACCCCCGCGCCAATCGCCACGACCAGGCCGCCGCCGGCCGCTATGAAGCCCGCGAGGCCGACTGGCGCAACGGCGCCATCGTCTACCAGGTGCTGGTGGACCGCTTTGCGCCAAGCGCCCATTTGGAGGCCAAGCGCCACCTCTACCCCGCGCCCAAGCGCCTGCGCGATTGGGCCGAAGTGCCCACCCAGGGCCAGTACCTGGAAGACGTGAAAGTCTGGAGCCACGAGATCGACTTCTGGGGCGGCGACCTGGCCAGCACCCAGGCCCATCTCGACCATGTGCAAGGCTTGGGCGTGGACGTGCTCTACCTCAACCCCATCTGTAGCGCCTACACCAACCACAAGTACGACGCGCTGGACTACCAACAGGTCTCACCCGAGTACGGCACGCGCGAGGACGTCAAAGCCCTGGCGGCCGACCTGCACGGCCGAGGCATGAAGCTGGTGCTCGACGGCGTGTTCAACCACATGGGCCGCAACGCGCCGATCTTTCAGCAAGCGGCTGCCGATGCGGCCAGCCCGTATCGTGCCTGGTTTGACTTCAACCCCGCCTATCCCAGCGGCGTGCGCTGCTGGTACAACGCACAAAACCTGCCCGAGCTGGTGATGGAGCACCCGCCTACCCGCGAGCATTTGTATGCCGGGCCAGACTCTGTGGTGCGCAGCTATCTGCGCGACGGCATTGACGGCTGGCGCCTGGATGTGGCGCACGACATCGGCTTCAATGTGCTGGAAGATCTGACCCAGCACGCCCACGACGAGAAGCCCGGTTCGCTGGTGGTGGGCGAGCTGTGGACCTATCCGCAAGAGTGGTTCCCCAGCGTGGACGGGGTGATGAACTTCAGCACCCGCGAAATCATCTTGCGCATGGTCCAGGGCAAGCTGCCGGTGGCCACCGCCGCGCGCATGTTGAACCGCCTGATCGCCGATGCCGGCGTGGACAACCTGCTCAAAAGCTGGTTGATGCTGGACAACCACGACACCCCGCGCCTGGCCACCACCGTGCCCGACCCCACGCTGCGCCGTTTGACGCAACTGCTGCAGTTCACCCTGCCCGGCGCGCCCAACCTGTATTACGGCTCAGAAGTGGGCATGACCGGGGGCGACGACCCCGGCATGCGCGCCCCTATGCGCTGGGACCTGGTGCGCGAGGACCAGCCCGACCTGCAATGGACGCGCCAGCTCATCGCCCTGCGCAAGGCCCAGCGCGCGCTGCGCGTGGGGGACTTCCGGCTGATTGAATCCACCCGCCTGCTGGCCTTTGAGCGCCACACCGACCGCATCGGCGAGTCGGTCTTCGTCATCGCCAACCCCAGCAGCGAGCCCGTCACCGAGGTGCTGCTGCTGCCCAACTCCAAGGTCATGAGCAACGCCCCCTTGCGCGACCTGCTGGCCCCCGGCAGCGCCACGCCCAACCCGCTGGCCGCCTTGCTGGAGGTGAGCCTGCCGCCCGGCGGCGTGCGCGTGCTGCAACCCGATGTGGCCCCCATCACCGGCTACAGCACGTATAAGCGGGTCCAGTGAACGCGCCCGAGTCTTTTGTCTCCCCCGGCTTAGACGCCCAGCGTCTGGCCGAGGCCCGCGCCTGGCAGGCCCGCGCCCAAGCCGGTGAAAACCTGCTCTTGGGCGACGCCCGCGCCTTGCCCGCGCCGGTGGCCCAACTGGCCGCCCTGCAAGACGACAGCCCCGGCGTCAAACAGGTGTGTGATGGCGGCCTGACGGCCGTGGTGCGCTGTTGGCAAGACGAGCAAGGCCGGCGCTGGGCCATCAAGCAGGCGCGGCCGCAATCGCGCGTGCGCAATGCCGACGGAGAGACGGCCTTTGTGAATGAGCTGCTGCGCCACGGCGAGCTGCGGGCGCTGCAGGCCCAGGGCGCGCGCCTGACGGGCGTGCACCTGCCGGTGTGGGGCTCGCTGCGCCACGGGCTCTTGGTGTCGCCCTGGATCGCCCGCGCCCAAGCCCCCACCGCCACCGACCCTCGGGTTCTGACGCAGGTCTTAACCAGCGGCTGCGCCCTGGCCGTGAACGGCTTTTTTGACTGGGACCCCAGCCCCGGCAACCTGCTGGACGATGGCCAGCAAGTCTGGCGCTTCGACCTGGGCTATTGCTACCGCTTTGACCCCCGTTTGGGCTTCAACAGTGCGGGCGATGGGGTGCATGCGGGCAACGCGCTGCCGCTGCACCACGTGGCCGAGCGCATCGAGACCCGCTGGCTCTCCGGCGCTTGGCTGGATTTGGAACAACGCCGGGGCTTGGCCGCTGCGGTGGAGGCCGCCCGCCTCTTCAATGCGGCCGTGGCCCAGGCCTACGCCCATGCCGCCATGGCCCTGGTGGCCAAGGGCGGCCAGGCCGCGGTGATGGCCGCCTGGCAGCAACTGGCAGCCCAGCGCGCCGCCGCCACGCGCGACGACGCTGCGGCCCGTGCCTTCTATGTGCGCCAGAGCTGGCATGCGCATTGGCACGACGTACAGGACGACTTGAGTGGACGCAGTTGCACGGCCACCACCTTGGCCCGTTTGGATTGGCTGCGCGAGGCCAGCGGCCAACATGCCGAGCTGCTGAGCCCGGATGTGCCCGCGTTGGCCGACGAGCCCCGCCGCCAAGCCCTGCGCAGCCAACTGGCGCAATGGGTGCAAGAAGCCTCGGGCTGCCGGGTGGACAGATCTTGACGAGGCCTCAGCAGCCGCTGCCCCCGCCAGCCTCTGCACCACCGCGCCTTTGGCCCATCGCGTGGCCGCTATTCACTGAGCTGCTCTTGGGCCTGGGCGTGGGCCTGCTGGGCACGGTCTGGGCCGCGCGCCTCGGGCCGGCCGCAGCGGGTGCGTTTTCTCTGGGCATGCAGGTGGTGGCCTTGCTCTTCCTGCTCTTCCGCATCGTGGGTGCGGGCGTGGGCGTGGTGGTGGCCCAGCGCCTGGGCGCAGCGCGGGCCGACCAAGCGGCCGAGGTGGCCCGCGCCTCCATGGGCGCAGCCACCGTGCTGGGCGGCGCCGCCGCCGTGCTGGCCTGGGTGGGCGCGGCCCACTGGCCGCTGTGGCTGAACAGCCCGCCCGAGGTGGCCCAGCACACCACACCCCTGCTGCAAGCCCTGGCCCCCGCCCTGCTGCTGGACGCCTGGGTGGCCTGCGGCGTGGCCGTGCTGCGTGCCCACTTGGCGGCCCGCCGCACCCTGGGCGTGGTGCTGTTGATGCTGGCCCTGCAACTTGGCTTGTCCCTGTGGTGGATGCCGGCCGAGCAATTTGGCCTGGTGGGCTTTGCCGCCGCCTTTGCCGTCAGCCGCATCGCTGCGCTGCTGGCGCTTTGGGGGCTCTGGCGCGGCGTGGGCCTGCACCTGCGCGCCTCAGACCTGTGGCGCTTGCCCCGCGAGCCGCTGCGCGACGTACTGCGCATCGGCGCCCCGGCAGCGGCAGAGAACATCGCCTACCGCCTGGCCTTTTTGGCCAGCATGGCCGTGGTGGGCCAACTCGGCACCGGCGCCATGGCTGTGCACGGCTTTGTGTTCCAACTCGGCACCCTGGCCATGCTGGGCGGCATGGCCGCGGGCCTGGCCGCCGAAGTGGTGGTGGGCCACTTGGTGGGTGCCGGCCGCCTGCGCCAGGCCGACCACCTGCTGCGCCGCGCCTTGGGCCTGGGCCTCGTCTTCAGCACCCTGCTCGCCGCCGCCATGGCCGCCACCGGCACGTGGTGGCTGCACTGGTTCACCCAAGATACCGCGCTGATCCAGCTCGGCCTGACCCTGATGTGGTGCCACGTCCTCGTCGAGCCCGGCCGCACCTTCAACCTCGTCGTCATCAACGCCCTGCGCGCCACCGGCGACGCCCGCTACCCCGTGATGGTCGGCTCCGGCGTCATGCTCATCGTGCTGGCCGGCGGCTCCTGGCTGCTGGGCCTGGGCTTAGGCTGGGGCCTGGTCGGTGTGTGGCTGGCTTACGCGGCGGATGAGTGGCTGCGGGGCTTGCTGATGTGGCGAAGGTGGCGGAGCTTGGCGTGGGTGAAGGGGGCGAGGGGGGTGAGGCGCAGGGGGGCACATTGACGACGAGCGGCTCAAAGGGGCTTGGAGATTGAGGAGAGATGTCGGATGGATGCTTGAGGGTAACTTTCACGTCTCATGTGATCTGGCTATGATGACTTTGCTCTCATCGAAGCCAGCAACTCGCTCAAGACCGCTCTGGCCTGGAATAGTGGCCAGCATCGAACAGGTCAATGAAAATATGAAACGTGCCATGCATGTATCCTTTGCATCGCAATTGGTATTCGAGATTGCGGCTTCATAAACTCGGCGTGGCCTGAAAGTGATTGGTAGCCGACGTTGGCGCCCGATCATGCTTTTGGGAATTTTGCTGGCTTTCATGTCGGTCTATTTAAGCTTGATGGCTCGTACGGTGCCGCATTCCGCATGCTGAAGATCATCGCAATCCTAGTTCTCAGTTCTCAGCTCTCCGTCGCGGTCGAGACTGACGCCGGCTGGCAAGAGCGTTCGTTTCCGAATAGCGTCGACGGGGCCTCGCAGTTGATGGGCTTCGCTGTAGAGACCATCGGCAGTCCAGAGGACGGAGTACGAGTCGCAGTCGGATGGCTTAATGACAACGACAACGACGAACACATCATCGACTTGCTAGCGAAATCCGGAATTAAGCATGGGCTCACGAGCCCGGATGATGTTCGGAAGGCCGCAGTTGCGAATGGTGTAGCAGAGACATCCGCCTTGGCCGTGGCGCACGCGGACATTGCGAGGTTTGGCTTCCTTTATCGTCGCAAGCCCAAGTAGCGCAACCAAGCGGTGCGACAAGTCGATGTAACAGCGCTAGCGCGGTCAGCCCTCCAACTCTCCCAGCTTCAATCACGGAGAGATGCTATGGTCGATGACGGCGCTGAACAACCCCCCAACGTCTGGCCACTGCCCAAATTCCACTTCCAAGTGAAGTGGGATTCGGCAGTGATGTCCTTCGCTGAAGTCTCCGGCCTGGATGTCGATGTGCAGTCCATCGAGTACCGCCACGGCGACAGCCCGGTGTTCTCGGCGATCAAGATGCCGGGCTTGAAAAGGGTCGGCAACGTCACGATGAAGCGGGGCGTCTTCATCACGTCAGACAACAAGTTCTGGGACTGGTTTAATCAGATCAAGATGAACCCCATCAAGCGGGTGCCGGTGACCATCAGCCTGCTTGACGAAGAGGGCAAGCCCACCATGGTCTGGACCTTGACCAATGCTTGGCCGACCAAGGTGACCGGCACCGATCTGAAATCCGAGGGCAGCGAAGTGGCGATCGAATCGATAGAGATCGCGCACGAGGGTTTGACCATCGCCAACGCTCGAAACTCATGATCTGCTGATGCCGAGGCAAGCAGCAGAGCTTGCCATTGGCCACTCGATAGCCGCTACGGGCAGTGCAAGTGCAGGGCGCTGACACCATAGGGATGGCTTGGCCTCGGTACAGCTTGCGCGCCTTGACTCCGCGTTATGCTTGCCGCTCAAAGCAAATAGACCGGGAGGACACCGATGCAATACCTTGTCATTGTGGGCGCATTGTTTTTCGCTGCGCTCGTTTTGCCCCTGCAGGCCAGTTTGGTCTTGCTCATGGGCTTTATCGTGATCACCACCATTGTGAGGATGATTACCAAGCTGGTGGTGGATGTGGAGGTCACCACCGGCGAGGCTGCCAAAGCGGTCAGCATTGCCTTCGCGCTGCTGGGCGTGGCGCTGTTTACCTTGCTCAGTTTTGTCAAGGGCACCGGCGTGAGCAGTTTCCTCGGCCTTTCTGCCTTGTCTGTGCTGGCTGCTCTGATGCTGTGCTACTCGCTGGGGTTCAAGATCGGTCTGCGGATTCCACTGCTTCCGGCCATGATCGTGGCGGGCTTGTCTACGGTCGTCTCTGCAGTGGCGCTGTATCTTCTCAAGCGCGTGATGAATGCAGCATAAGCGCGGTTTGGGTGGGCCAGTTGTTTGACCGTGTTGAGAAGCGTTTAGGAGCGACAGCATGTGGGGCTTGAGTCAACAACCGCTTTGGGTGCGCGTGCTGGCCGGCGCGATGTGGCTGGCGGGGCTGTTCATGCTCTGGTTCGTGTGTTTGCTCGGTTTCGCCTTTTCTGGTGGGGCTGTCATGCCAGGCGCCTGGGTCTATCCCTTGGTCGGGGCGGCCGCCGGCCTGTTCACGGTGGCGTTCTTCATGCAGCGCTGGCGCGCCTGGACGGCGGGCGCGGCGGCGGCGGTGGCCCTGGCTGCGATGGGCTTGGCGGGCTGGAGCGAATGGCAAGCGCGGCAAGAGGCGGCCTACCTGCGCATCAGCGCGGCTGAGCCGGAAATGCACACCTACCAGCCCCGTCCCAACAACCCACGCTTGGCTCGGCTGGACAGCCCAGCCGCTCTGCAGTTGGGTGCCGAGCATTTGCCGCGCATGGACGGTGCCACGGCGCTGTATCCGCTGTATGCCGCCTTCACTGCGGCGGTGTGGCCGGGGGCGGCGCCTGAGGTGTTGGATGAGCGGGTTCAGGTCAACAAGACATCGGTGGCGTATGAGCGCTTGTTCAAGCGTGAAGCCGACATCGCTTTTGTGGCCGGCCCCAGCAAAGCGCAGCGCGCCAGTGCCCAGGCTGCCGGGCTGGACTTGCACCTCACCCCCATCGGGCGTGAAGCCTTTGTGTTTTATGTGGCGGCCGACAACCCGGTGCGGCAGTTGAGCAGCGCCCAGATCCGCGACATCTATACAGGCAAGATCAGGGACTGGTCTGAAGTGGGCGGGCGCGCGGGGCCGATCATCGCCTTTCAGAGGCCAGAGGGAAGTGGCAGCCAGTCCATGTTGCAAAAGATCATGGGTGAGACGCCCCTGATGCCCGCATTGACTCACCATGTGGTGCAAGGCATGGGCGGGGTGGTGCAGCAAACCCGCGACTACACCAACTACCCCGGCGCCATCGGCTATTCCTTCCGCGTGTTTGTCACCCGCATGCTGCAGCCCGGTGGCATTCGTCTGCTGGCGGTGGATGGCATCGCACCCACACCCGCCAGCATCGGCGATGGCAGCTACCCCTACGCCACAGAGTTCTACGCGGCCACGCTGGGCCCCCCGCAAGGCGAGGCCCAGCGCTTCATTGATTGGATTCGCTCTGAGCAGGGGCAAACGCTGGTGGAGCGGACGGGGTATGTCCGCTTGCCTGTGAATTGACAAATAAGTCATTGATTTAAAAAGATTCACCGTATAAAGTGCAAAAACAATTTTCGTACGGTGATGCTTTACCTCCCCCTGTCCGACAACGCCGCTCGCCAGGCCATTGACGCCACGGCCATCTTTCAGGAATGGCGTGTTGCGCAGAGGGACGCGAGCCGCTTTTCAGGCGGCATGTACTTCAAGCGCGAGGGTGACTACGAGTACTTGGTGCGCACGCGCTCAGACAACCGTCAGCAACGTCTGGGGCGGCGTGACCCAACTACGGAGGCCCAGTGGGCCGCGTTCACTCAGGGTAAGCAGCAGGCCCAAGAGAGACTCACTGCATTGGCACAAGCGCTGCGCGAGGCCGAGCGCATGAATAAGGCCCTGAAGGTTGGGCGGGTTCCGACCCTGGTGGTAGACCTGATGAACGAACTGGAGCGCTCAGGCTTGGCGCCTTATTTCACCGTGGTGGGCACACACGCCATGTACGCCTATGAGGCCGCAGCATCCGTGCGATTTCAGGCGGCGGCACTGGCCACCCAAGACGTGGACTTGCTCTGGGATGTGCGCAAGCGAGTGCAGTTCTTCAGCACGATGGGCCAACTCGATACTTCCGTATTGGGGGTGCTTCAGCGCGTTGACCCCAGCTTCAGGCGCATGGAGGGGCAGTTGGAATCAGCGATCAACAACCGAGGCTTTGCGGTCGACTTTTTGCGGCGGATGGCACAAGCAGACGACCCCCACCCGGTGCGCTTCTCAAGTGATGAAGACGATCTGTGGCCTGTTCAGGCCAAGCAGGCCGAGCAATTCTTGCAAGCTCCGCGCTATGAGGTGCCGGTGGTTTCCGTCACGGGCCGCATGGCCCTGATGAGCACCGTGAAGCCCAGCATTTTTGTGGCGTTTAAACGCTGGTTATCAGAGCTCGCAGACCGGCCCCCTGCCAAGCGGCGGCGGGACCGCTTGCAGGCAGACACCGTTCAACGCCTGTTGGATGAGAGCCTGCTGCTGGACATCGCTACAAGCTAGGTTGGCTCGCACGCCCAAAAAAAAGTAGCCGCCCTCAGGCGGCTTCTCCAGGCTCAACGAGAGGCCTTGCGCCTCCATCACCCCTTGAATTTGCTGAACACCAGCGTCGCGTTGGTGCCGCCAAAGCCAAAGCTGTTGGACATCACCGTGTCCAGCGGGCCGTCATAGCGCTCGCGCAGGATGGGCAGGCCTTCGGCCGCTGGGTCCAACTGCTCGATGTGGGCCGAGGCGGCAGCGAAGTTGTTGTGCATCATCAGCAGGCTGTAGATGGCCTCTTGCACGCCGGCGGCACCCAGGGAGTGGCCGGTCAAGGACTTGGTGGAGCTGATGCGCGGCACTTTGTCGCCAAACACGGTTTTGGCCGCACCCAGCTCGGCCAGGTCGCCCACGGGCGTGGAGGTGCCGTGGGCGTTGATGTAGTCCACGGGGGTCTTCACGGTGGAGAGGGCCTGCTGCATGCAGCGGGCGGCACCTTCGCCGCTGGGGGCCACCATGTCGTAGCCATCCGAGGTGGCACCAAAGCCCACCAGCTCGGCCAGGATGGTGGCGCCGCGGGCTTGGGCGTGCTCCAGGCTTTCCAGGGCCAGCATGCCGCCGCCGCCGGCGATGACAAAGCCGTCGCGGGTGGCATCAAAGGCGCGGGAGGCGGTGGCCGGGCTGTCGTTGTACTTGCTGGACATGGCGCCCATGCCGTCAAACAGCAGCGAAAGCTCCCAGCTTTCTTCCTCGCCGCCGCCGGCGAACATCACGTCTTGCATGCCCCAGGCAATGAGCTGTGCGGCATGGCCGATGCAATGCGCGCTGGTGGCGCAAGCCGAGGTGATGCTGTAGTTGACGCCCTTGATGGCAAAGGGCGTGGCCAAGCAGGCCGAGACGGTGGAGCCCATGGTCTTGGTGACCATGAAGGGGCCCACGCGCTTGATGCCTTTGTCGCGCAGGGTGTCTGCGGCCCACACTTGGTTGGCGCTGGAGGCGCCGCCTGAGCCCGCCACCAAGCCGGTGCGCGGGTTGGAGACTTGCTCGGGTGTCAGGCCACTGTGCGCAATGGCTTGCTGCATGGCCAAGTAGGCGTAGCCGGCGGCATCGCCCATGAAGCGGTACTGGCGGCGGTCGATCACCTCCTCAAGTTTGAGGTTAGGGCGGCCGCTGACCTGGCTGCGCATGCCTTTCTCGGCATAGGCGGGGTTGAACTGAATGCCCGAGCGCCCTTCGCGCAGGCTGGTGGTGACTTCGTCGGCGTTGTTGCCAATGCTGGAAACAATGCCGTAGCCGGTGACGACAACGCGACGCATCAGAAGTTATCCGTCGAAGTGAACAAGCCCACCTTGAGGTCGGTGGCGGTGTAGATCTCGCGGCCGTCGGCATACATGTGGCCGTCGGCAATGCCCATGACGAGCTTGCGCTCGACCACACGCTTGAGGTGCAGCTTGTAGGTCACGGTCTTGACGGTGGGCAGCACCTGGCCAAAGAACTTGACCTCGCCCGCACCCAGCGCCCGGCCGCGGCCAGGGTTGCCGCGCCAGCCCAGCCAAAAGCCAACCAACTGCCACAAGGCATCCAGCCCCAGGCAGCCCGGCATGACGGGGTCGCCTTCAAAATGGCATCCAAAGAACCAGAGGTCGGGGTGGATGTCCAGCTCGGCCTCGATATAGCCCTTGCCATGGTCGCCGCCGGTGTCGTCGATGCGGACGATGCGGTCCATCATCAACATATTGGGCAGGGGCAGGCGGGCATTGCCCGGGCCGAACAACTCGCCCCGGCCGCAGGCCAGCAGTTCCTCGCGAGAGAACGCATGGCGTTGCTGCTCACGCAGAGTGGGAGAGAGGGCCACGGGGGCCGCGGCGGCTACAGGCGAAGTGGACTCAGACATGATCTTCAGATTAGAGAGACCTCTCGATTATCCCCCGTCGCAAGCCTGTTTCCCGCCGCCCTTGGGCAGACGACTTTCAGGCTCCGCCGGCCCGCCGGGCTCAGGCTGCTGCGGGGGCGGCGGTGATGGCCCACTGCCAGGGGCCGATCTCTGCCTCTTGGCCCTGCAGGTGGTAGCGCTGCGGGGTGGCCGAGACATTGACCACCACCTGCACCCAATCGGCGTTTTGCTGGCGTTTGAAGGCAAATACCTGCGGGTTGCCGGCATCCAGCAGCGAAACGGGCGCGCCGTACTGGCCATTGGCCAGGGCCGGATGCGCCTTTTTGAGGGCGATCAGCTCGCTGTAAAAGGCCTGACGGGGGAAGCCGGCCCAGGTGATGGTGTCTTTCTCAAAGAAGGCCAGGCGGCGGTCGAGCTGGCCTTCTTGGCCGCCGTAGATCAAGGGCATGCCGGGCAAGGTGAAGCTGAGCACCGCAAAAGCGCCATAAGCCGGGCCATACAGCTCGGCGTCGGTGCCGTGCCAGGAATTGATGTCGTGGTTGCTGGTAAAGCGCATGCGGTAGGCATGGGCCGGAAAGGGTTTGGCCGTGGGCTGGCGCACCCAGGCGCGCAGCGCGTCGGCGCCTGCTTTGCCGCTGCCGATGGCTTTGAACACGTCTTGCAAGTCCCAGCCATAGCTCATGTCAAAGGCCTGCTCGTGCAGTTCGGGCTCGCTCCATTCGGCCAGCATGAACATCGGCTTGATGGCGTCCAAGCGGCGCCGGGCCTCGTTCCAAAACGCGGTGGGCACCAGGCCCGCCACGTCGCAGCGAAAACCGTCCAGGTCGCACTCGCGCACCCAGAAGGCCATCTCGCCAATCATGGCCTCGCGCAGCGCGGCGCTGTCGTAGTTAAGGGCCACCACATCGCTCCAGTACTCGACTTGCGGTGTGCCTTCATTGAAGGTGACGGGAAAGATCTCGCCCTGTGCATTGAGCTTGTACCAATCTTTGTGCTGGCTCGTCCACGGGTGGTCCCAGGCGGTGTGGTTGGCCACCCAATCCAAGATCACCTTCATGCCGCGAGCATGGGCGTCTTGCACCAGGGCTTTCACATCGGCGAGGCCACCGAACTCTGGGTTGACGGCGGTGTAGTCGGCAATCGAGTAATAGCTGCCCAAGCTGCCTTTGCGCTCTTGGCGGCCGATGGGCTGAATGGGCATCAGCCAGAGAATGTCCACGCCCATCTTCTGCAAGCGGGGCAGGTGCGCCTGGAAGGCCCCCAGCGTGCCTTCGGGTGTGTATTGCCGGATGTTGACTTCGTAGATATTGGCCTGGCGGGTCCAGGGCAAGTGGGGCATGTCGGCAGTGGGGGCGGCAGAAGCAGTCATGGGGTGAAGCAAGTAAGGGCTGGCGGCCGAGGCGGCCAGCAGGGTGTTGAAGGTGCGGCGTTGCATGGCTCAGCCTTTGACTTCAGCCTTTGACGCCGCCGGCCGCCAGGCCAGAGATCATCCAGCGCTGGGCCAGCAAGAACATCACCGTGATGGGCAGGCCCGAGAGCAGGGCGGCCGCAGCAAAGTCGCCCCAGCGGAAGTTGTGCTCTTGCACAAAGAGCTTGGCGCCTACAGCCAAGGTGAGTTGGTCTTGCTGGCTCAGCAGCACCGAGGCCACGGGGTACTCGATGATGGCGCCGATGAAGGCCAGCAAAAAGACGACCGCCAAGATGGGCAGGGCCATGGGCAGCAGCACGCGCCAAAAGGTTTGCCAAACGGTGGCGCCGTCCACCCGCGCGGCCTCTTCCATCTCGGCCGGGATGGTGTCGAAGTAGCCTTTGATCGTCCAGACATGCATGGCAATGCCGCCCGAGTAGGCCAGCACCAAAGAGGCATGGGTGTTCAAACCAAGGGCCGGAAAGGCCTGGCCCAGCCGGTCAAAAATGGCATAGATGGCCACCAAGGCCAGCACGGCCGGGAACATCTGCATCAGCATCAAGCCCGTGAGCAACTGGCGCCGGCCGGTGAAGGTCATGCGCGCCAGCGCATAGGCGGCGGTGGTGGAGAGCAGCAGCGTCACCGCACCCGAGAACAGCGCCACCTTCACCGAGTTCCACAGCCAGCGCAGCACCGGCAGATCAGGCTCCACCATGCGGCCGTCAGGCCCCATGAACGAGAAGCCCAACACATAACGCCAGTGCTCCAGGCTGATGCTGTCGGGGATCAGCGAGCCACTGGCAAAGTTGCCGGGCCGCAGCGACACCGACACCACCACCAAAAACGGAAACACCACCACCGCGCACAGGCTGAGCAAGAACAGGTGGGCGGCCAGCTTGCGCCAGCGCTGCGAAGGGGCTTGAACGATGGCCATGGCGTGTGCGTTCTCTTCAGCGCGCGGGCGCGTCGTTGATCTTGGTGAACTTCATCTGAACCAGGGTCACGGCTGCCACCAGCAAGAAGATGACGGTGGAGATGGCCGAGGCCAGGCCGAACTGTTGGCCCGAGTCTTGGAAGGCGATGCGCCAGGTGTAGCTGACCAGGATGTCGGTGGTGCCGGCCGGGGTGGTGGCGTCGAGCTGGTCGGGCCGGCCATTGGTGAGCAGGCTGATCAGCACAAAGTTGTTGAAGTTGAAGGCAAAGGCGCTGATGAGCAGCGGCGTCAGTGGCTTCAAGATCAAGGGCAGGGTGATGCGGTGGAAGTTCATCCACGGCCCGGCACCGGCCACGGCAGAAGCCTCATACAAGTCAGACGGAATGGCCTTGATGAGCCCGGTGCACAGCACCATCATGTAGGGGAAGCCCAGCCACACATTGACGATGAGCAGCATGGTCTTGGCCAGCAGCGGGTCGGAGAACCAGGCGGGCTTGATGCCAAACAAGGCGTTGAGGATGAGGTTGATCTCGCCCAGGTTTTGGTTGAACAGGCCCTTGAAGATCAAGATAGAGATGAAGCCCGGCACCGCATAAGGCAAGAACAGCACCACGCGGTAGAGGCCTTTGGCCTCCAGCGGCTCCCAGTTCAGCAGCACCGCCAAAAACAAGCCCAGCGCGGTGGCAAACACCACGGTCAGGCCCGAGAACACCACCGTCCACACAAACACGCTGAAGAAGGGCTCCCGAAAGCGCTCGTCTTGCACCAAGCGCGCATAGTGGGCCCAGCCCACATTCACGCGGTAGCCGGGCTGCAGGCGCTCGCCCTCTGCGCTGGTGAAGAAGCCTGTGTCGGGGTTAGGCGCGTAGCGGGTGCCGGTGAGGGCGTCTTTCAAGGCCCCGTCGGGCTCGGCCTGGTAGAGCGATTGGGTTTGGGCAAACTCGCGCAGCTTGATCAGGCTTAACGTTTGGTTCGAGGGGGTGGTCAGCGTGAGGGGGCGCAGCGCGTCGAGGTGCCCCACCACCTCGCTCAGCGGCAGCGCTGGGGTGGGCGCGCTGCTGGCTGTGGGGCGCATCGCCACGCGCTGCGGGCTGGCTGCGCTCAGCGTGAGGGGCGGGCTTTCCAGCGCGGGCTCTGTGCCGGTGGCGGCCAGGCGGATCTGCACTTGAGCGCCCACCGGGTGCAGGCTGAAGCTGCGCTCGGTGCCCTGCAGCACCAGGCGCTCTTCCAGCAAGACCTCGCGGGCGCGTTCAAAGTCCAGCAGATTGCGCATGCTGTAGTTGGTGAAGCCCAGGCTCAGGGTGTAGACCATGGGGAAGATCACAAACAGCAGCGCCGTCGCAATGCCGGGCAGCACATAGCGCAGCGCGCCGGTGCGGGGCGAGGTGTAGGTCCACAGCGCCAGGGCTGAGCAGGCCAGCAAGACCACGGCCAGCAAGGTCTGGCCCGAGGCATAGACCTGCATCACGCCCCATAGCAGCACCAGGGCCGAGAGCGCACCCAGCGCGGCGCGCCACCAGGCCTGCTTCATCAGCGTGTTCATCCGGCGTCCCTCACTCGGCGGGCGGCCGAGCGCATTGCGTCGGCCGCGTTCTGGCGGCCTTCGGTCAAATTCAGCAACGAGGTCTTCATGGACGACCAGAAGCGGCCCATCTCGGGCACGGCCGGCGTGGGCACGCCTTGCAAGGCCGAGTCCATGATGCCGGCGATCTTGGGGTCTTGCGCCAGTTGGGCATAGAGGGCTTGGCTTGCGGGGGCACCCAAGGGCTCCGCGTCGTTCAGGTGGCGCAGGCCTTCAACAGTGAGCAGATAGTCTTCGATGAAGGCCACGGCCAGCTCGCGTTGGCGGGTGGCGCGGTTGATCATCATGCCCTTCACGCCCACAAAGGGCACCGCCGGCTTTTGGCCCACGCGCGGCAGCCGGGCCACGCCAAAGTCAATGCCCGCACGCTGCAGGTTCACCCACGACCAGGGGCCGTTGAGCATCATCGCCACCCGGCCTTGGGCCATCGCGGCTTCCATGTCGGGATAAGTGGCCCCGGCCGGCATGCGGCCTTCGCGGATCAGCCGGGCCAGCAACTCGGCGCCTTGCACCGCGCCCGGGTGGTCTATGCCCACATCGCGCACGTCATAACTGCCGTCTGCGCGCGCCTTGAAGGGGTAGCCGCCATTGGCGGCCAGCAGCGGCCAGGTGAAGTAGTTGTTGGTGTAGTCCCAAAGAATGGCGCGCTTGCCCTGCCGGGCCAGTTGATCGTCCAGCGCAATGATCTCGTCAAAGCTGGCCGGTGGGCGGCTCACCAAGGCCTTGTTGTAGATCAGCGTGATGGCCTCCAGCGCGATGGGATAACCCCATTGGCGGCCACGCCAGGTGAAGCCCTGCCAGCCCAGCGCGGCGATGTCTTGGCGCAGGCGGCGCGAGGGGTGGACCTCATGCAGCAGGCCGCCCGCCACCCACTCGCCCACTCGGTCGTGCGCATAGATGTAGATGTCCGGCCCCTTACCGGCCGACGAGGCCTGTTGGAACTTGGACGGGCCGTCTTGCGGGTCTGGCGTTTCCACCACCACCGGCACACCGGTGTCGCGGGTAAAGGCCTCGGCTACCCGCCGCATGCCCTTGGCGCCTTCGACTGTGAACCAAACAATCAGTGGCTCACGGCGCTGCCCCGCCCTCGCCAAGCCGGGCAGCGCGCCAAGCCCCAAACCCCAGGCGAGGGCGCTGGCAGAGAGCTGGCGGCGATGTGAATCCATGAGTCATGAAAGTAGTTTGACTACATTCTGACATCGATTGCAATGTGGTGCCTCATGGATTCCACGCATGAGCGACGGGCGGGCGTTGTGATTTGTGTAGTTGAATTACTTCTGAGGGGCAGCCAGGTGCCTCGCCAAGAACTTCTCAACTCGGCTCCAAAAGTTGATCTGAGTTTCCTCGTCGGCCCAGCCGTGCCCAGCATCCGGAAACACCACCCACTCGACATTCGAGTTGTGGGGTTTGAGGGCGTCGCGCATCTTTTCGCCGTGGATCAAGGGGACACGTTCATCTTTGGCGCCATAGACCATCAACAATGGTGCTTTCAGGCGAGAGGCCTGGTGCAGTGGAGAGGCGGCTTTGAGAAGGTCGGCATCTTTGACGGGGTCGCCCAGCAATTGCGGCAATCCGTACTCTTTGATGGCATCGGTCATGTCACTCCAACTGACCGAGTAAAGCAGTTGTGGGTCTGACACACCCACCCAGTTGACGCCACAACGGTAGAGTTCAGGCTCCTTGATCAGGCCCATCATGGTGGCATAGCCGCCGTAGCTCGCGCCGATGATGCAGATGCGTTGCGGGTCGGCAATGCCTTGCGCAATGGCCCAACGGGTGGCGTCGGTGACATCGTCCTGCATCGCCAATCCCCACTGCTTCCAGCCTGCCTTGAAGTGGTCGGACCCAAAGCCTGTACTGCCTCTGAACTCTGGCTGCAGAACGGCATAGCCGCGAGTGGCCAGCAGTTGAACCTCTTCGTTCCAGCGCCAGTCGCCGCCACGCGACCATGGGCCGCCATGCACCATTACCACCAGTGGCAGACCCTTCTTGCTGGCGCCGGGCGGCAGGGTCAGGTAGGTCGGGACCTCACGGCCATCCCGGGCTTTGATCCGGACCAAGTCCATCTCACCCATCAGCCTGCCCTTGAGGTCAGGCCTGGCTTCGCCAAGTTTGGTGAACTTCTTGGTGTCGCGGTTGAAGACGTAGCTGACCCCGGGGTTGCGGTCGGAGAAGCTGCGGACCAGGACATGGGGGCTGTCGCCTTGGCGTGCAAAGCTCAATTCATTGACGGCTGCAGGCAGCGCTTTGTCCAGCGCGTCCTGGAGCGCTTGGGCGTCTTTTTGCAGCCAGAGCGTGACTGATGCGTCTGCCGTAAAGCGCAGGCCCACGAGTTGCTGTTGTCGCTTCAAAAAGGTCGGGAAGATGTCGAAACCCTCCACATGGGCGACAGGCGTCGGTGCGGGCCGCTGAGTTTTGAAGTCCCAACGGTAGACCCCCGCAAACCCGCCCTTCTGGCGACTACTGACATAGAGTTGATCTTGGCTATCGATCGCGAGCGGTACGATGTCCCCTTCCAAGGAAGCTTGATCGCTGAGCACCCTCCAGGGGCCGCCAACATCGCGGTATTCCATGGTTAAGCGTTGCCGGCGGTCGGTGCTGACCGCGCGTAACTCGTCTTGATCGTCAAACACCCAATGTGAGGCATGCGGGGGTGAGTCCACATCGACCCATCGCCCGGTCACCGTGTTAAGGCGCTTGATTCGTCGGTAATCGGCGCCCACCTTCTTATCCCATGCTTCGACCAAAGTCACCCAGACGTCGTCACTGTCAGCCTTGGCTGAGCTGCGCAGGAAGCGGGTGCCTTGCGGCAGCATTTCACGCGCATCAGGGCGCTTGGCAAAGTAAGAGACTGACTCCACCAACTCTTTGAAATTGCTGCCGTCTGCATTGACGGCAAAGAGACCGGCATTGAAGTCCCGCTCGTTGGCGGGCAGCAGCCAAACCGCCAAGTCAAACACCAGGCGGTTGTTGTTCACCCAATTCACGTGCCCCACCGAGGCATCGTTGAAGCTGGCGACGACCGTGGATTGCTGGGTGCTGAGATCCAGGACAACGAGCCGGGCTCGTTGGTCTTTGATGCGGACCTTGAAAGCCACTTTGTCTCCCTTGGGTGACAAGGTGGCGCCGGAAAAAACGGGCTCCTGAAACAGGGACTTGAGGCTGGGGGGCGGCGTTGTGGAGGCTTCTGTCTGTGCCAGCGCAGGGCTACAGAGCCCGAGTGCCACCACCATGCTCCAAGCTAGGCGATACGATGTCAGCATTAGTGAGTTCCTTGCTCTCTCTTTGCGTTGCGCAAGCGCTCAAGCCATGTTGACCTTAGCTGCGGCGCAGTGTTTGGCGATATACGCCTCATGGTCTGGCATCACGTTCACGCACTTGGCAATGACGGTGCGCACACTTTCGAGGTAAGCGGCGGTGTCGTCGGTCGGTTGTAGATCCGCCAAGGGGTTGTAGGCTTCCACCGGCTGGTTTTGCCCTTCGAGTACCTGCAGCCAACCGTCTTCGGTGAAGAGCTCATCGTCGATGCGCAGGACCCGACCGCGGGCGCGGTACAGCTCGATCTTGTGTGCCAAGGTGTCGGGCACGGACATGGCTGCACAGGCTTTCCAAAACTCGGCATCACTGCGCTGATTCACCTTGTAGTGCAGGATGACGAAGTCGCGGATGCGCTCGATCTCGAAACGACTCTGGCGGTTGTATTCCTTGATGTCGACCGGATTGAAGCCTTGATCTGGGAAGAAGTTAATCAAGCGCTGAATGGCTGACTGGATCAAGTGGATGCTGGTGGACTCCAGCGGCTCCAAGAAGCCGCTTGATAAGCCGATGGCCACCACATTCTTGTTCCAGCCTTGCTTGCGCATACCGGTGGTGAAGCGGATAGGGCGCGGGTCAGCCAGCGGCTTGCCGTCCAGGTTGCTGAGCAAGGTGGCCGCCGCTTCGTCATCGCTGATGAACTGACTGCAATACACATGACCATTGCCGATGCGGTGTTGCAGGGGGATGCGCCACTGCCAGCCGGCCTTGTGCGCCGTTGCACGGGTGTAGGGCAGTAAGCGCGGCGCAGACGAGCATGGCACCGCCAGGGCGCGGTCACACGGCAGCCAGTGCGTCCAGGGCTCATAGCCGGTCTTCAGTGTTTCTTCGATCAGCAAGCCGCGGAAGCCTGAGCAATCGATGAAGAAGTCACCCTCTACCCGCGCGCCACTCTCCAACTGCACGGCATCCACATGGCCATCAGGCTCACGTTGGCTGACATGAACAATCTTGCCTTCAATGCGCTGCACGCCGCGCTGCTCAGCGATGCCGCGCAAGTAGCGGGCATAGAGGTTGGCATCAAAGTGGTAAGCGTGGGCAATGTGGTTGAGGGGCGAGTTAGCAACCTCATCCGTCGCGGGCATGAACTTGTTGGCCTTGGCCGCCATGCGCGTGATCGAGTATTGCTCCAAGGGCTGGGCACGACCCAGGGCGCGCATCTTGCGCCAGTACTGGTCAAAGCGCGTGGTCCAAAGGTCTTGGCCTATCTTGCCAAAGCCATGCATATAGCGGTCACCCAGCTGGCCCCAATTCACAAACTCGATGCCGAGTTTGAATGTGCCTTGAGTGGCGCGCACGAAGTCGTTCTCGTCAATGCCAATGATCTTGTTGAACAACTGAATCATCGGGATGGTGGCTTCGCCGACCCCGATGATGCCGATGTCATCCGACTCCACCAGCTTGATTTGATAGCGCCCCTTCAGGATGGTGGCCAGCGCCGTGGCGGTCATCCAACCGGAGGTTCCTCCACCGACGATTACGATGGTCTTGATCAAAGCGGGCTGCATCGCGAACACCTTTGCAAAAGCAATGAAAACGGGGAGCCATCAGGCTCCCCGCGAGGATATACGAGGTGTCTATGCGCTAGGGCATCAACACCTGTGTTCCTGATGTCGATCAGAACTTGTAGTTCACGCCGAACAGATAGGACTTGCCGAAGACCTTACGCTCTGTCGTGGCACCCGAGGTGACGTCGTACTGAGCGAACTCTTCGTTGGTCAAGTTGTTAGCCTGAGCCAAGATCGACAAGCCTTTCAGCGGACCCGATTCGAACTCGTAGTTGGCCTGCAGGTCCACCACGGTCTCGCCCTTGATGAAGGTGTACTTCTGCTGGTCTTGGTAGTCCGAGATGGAGCCCAAGTATGCAGAGCGATTACGCCCGGCAACGGCGATCTGCCAACCATGGTTCTCGTAGTACAGGCGCAGATTGGTCACTTCCTTGGACAGGCCAGGCAGCGGGATGGTGGGCGAGCTCACGTTCTGGGTCGAGAAGCCGGCCGAAGCCAACTTGAGCGAGCTGGACGTGTTGGAGTAGTTCACCTGAACACCGAAGCCATTGAGCGCTGGGGTCAGCAGAGAGAACGGCACGTTGACGGCCAATTCCACACCGCTGATGGAGCCGCCGCTGCCGTTGATCGGCTGAGTCAGCCAGCCCACTGTGCCGGAAGGGGGGACGACCGTGTTCGGTGTAACGAAGGGCGCGTAGTCGAACGGCTTGGCAACCCTCAAGATGTAGCTGGACAGTTCCTTATGGAAGCCTGCAACGCTGACGTAGCCCTTCTTGCCAAAGTACTTCTCAAAGGACAGGTCGATGGCGTTGGCGCGGAAAGGCTTGAGTTGTGGGTTCCCTGCCGAGCCGTTCAGCAGCGCCACTGTACCGCCGCTTCCATCCAGCGCTGGTGCATCGTTCTTCACGCCGAAGTCCAGGCCGGCCTTCATGTCTTCCATGTTCGCGCGTGCCAGCACTCGACCCAACCCAAGGCGCAACACTTTATCCCCGCCCAGGTCGGCGGTCAGGTTGAGGCTAGGCAGGAAGTCGTTGTAGCTTGCACCGCCAGAGATGGCGGTGTAGCCGCAGGTGTGATTGCCAGTATTGCAGGTGTTCTTGTCCACCAAATAACCCAAACCGGTCTGCTTGGTGCTGATCATCTGCAGGCCGACATTGCCGCGAATCGGCAAACCAGCCACAGTGGAGTCTAGGTCGCCCTTGATCATCAAGGTGTTGACCTTCTCCTCAACACCCCAGCTCTTGCCAACGATGTCCGAGTCAGTCCAAGGATTCAGGCGGTAGACCGAACCCAAGGTCCCCACCGGGTTGAAGTTCAAGGTCGGAATGCCCGTCAGGCCGCCAACACCCACGCTTGCACCGGGCATGTCAACCGCGGCCAAGCGGTTGATGTAGTTGCCATTGGCGTCAACAGTGCCATTCACAAGCAATGCGCCCTCATTCGTGACGCGCTCCTTGGTGCGCTTTTGAAGGTTGACGCCCACATCGACGGCTGTCAGAGGACCCCAGCTCAGGTCACGCTTGCCCGACAGGCGCAATGCGGTGATGTCGTCGGTGGTCTTGGGGTTGGCGTAGTAGCCGGCTTGGGCGGCAGAGCCACCTGCCCAACCTTGAACGTCAGTCAGCTTGATCAGGGCAGGGTCGGCGTAGTTCAAGCCGCTGGTGTACTTCACGTCCGTGAAGTTGGTGCCATTGAAGCCGCTGAAGGAAATGGTGTCGGCGGCGTTGTAGGTGTTGCCTGCCAAACCAGCCGTGGTTTCAAAGCGAACGGAGTCCTTCACGACTTGGGAATAGGACAGGTCGCTCTTCAAGGTCCAGCCACCTGTCTTCAAGGTGTTGGCCCAGCCAATCGACTTCAGGGTGTCGGTGTAGTCTTCATTGTGGTTACGGATCACACCCTTCCAGTTTTCAAACGTGCCGGAAGTAGCGATGCCGTTAGACACAGTGGCGTTGATCAGCTTGCCGCCAACGTCGTTTGCACCAGCAGACAATCCGCCCAATGGGCCTTCCAGGCCCCGCTTCTTCACGGAGAAATCGCCCTTGGAGTAGAACAGGTCCAAGATCGACTCAAACTCTTTGTTGGGCTTGTACTGGAACACGCCCATCACACCGGTACGCTCGGAGTCGGTCGTCTCAATGTCGGTGGTGAAACCGCCAGGGGTCTTCACTTTGCCGCCGTTGTAATCCACGTCAGCTGCCCAGCCGCCCCAGCTGTTGAAGTTGGCGCGTGCGCCGCCACGGGTCTTGGCTTGCGTCAGACCCAGGGCCACGCCGATGGTGCGATCAGCAAACTGGTCGATGTACGACAGGGCGAAGCGGTCACCATCACCTGTGGTGAAGCCGGGCTCATTCACCGCCTTGGTGGCATGCTCTTTGCGGTAGTTCACCACCACATTGCGCTGACCGAAGGCCAGAGGGCGGACGGTTTGAAGGTCGATGGTGGATGACAAGCCCAGGCCCGCCAAGCTGGCGTCTGGGGTCTTGTAGATCACCACGCCGCCCAACAGCTCGGACGGGTATTGGTCGAATTCCACACCACGGCTGCCTGCTGTAGAGGCTTGTTCACGGCCGTTGAGCAAGCCGCCGTTGAAATCAGGGGACATCCCGCGAACGCTGACTTGTTGCGATTTGCCGGTCACGGCGCTGCGTTGCGCGGTCACGCCAGGGAGGCGGGAAATCGATTCAGCGACAGATGCATCAGGCAGCTTGCCGATGTCTTCTGCAGAAATGGCTTCGACGATCTGGTCAGAGTTCTTCTTGACGTTGATCGCGTCCTCAATGCCCTTGCGAATGCCCTTGACCGTCACGGTCTGGGTTTCGGTCGAGGCGGCGGCTTGGGCATAGGCCTGGCCGCTGATCAGGATCAGCACCGAGCAGGCGGCGGCGATGGGGGTCAGGGCCGGTGAGTGGCGGCCGGCTTCAAGCGGGCTGCGCGTTTGGCGAGAGCGGGTCATTCAAACCTCCTGGGGCTGAAAACAACGAGATAAAACGTGGCGGCCAAGGGCCATGAGCCGACACGGGGACCTGGGATCGATGGTCAGTGTGTACCAAAACTAGATTTACATGAAGCGGACGCAAACCCTAATTCACGACGCCTCCGTGCTTGTTTCCTAGGGGTTACACGAATCTTCTCCCCGTTAACTAGGGAAAGCACTAGGGTTGGTGTGGCGCCAATGCCGCAATTTTGGTCTTCAGGATGAAGGTGAATGTAGTCAAAGTACATCTCCAAGGAGGGGTTGGCTTACGGCTGGAGGCGACTGTTCACTAAGATGGCAGCCTTCAAGAACAGGAGACGGCATGGCATCCAAGTTTGGGCAGGGCGGACGGGCTCACGGCGACAGGCCGTATCCGGGGCGAGGGGAGCGTGCGGATCGGGTGGTGTGGCCCGTGCTGCGTCGCTGGCGCGCGTGCTTGACGCTGCTGTTGGCAGGGCCTGCGGTGCTGTCGGCTCAGCCCGCACAGAACCTGCGCCTGCATGTGCCCTCGCCTGATTGGCGCGACCAGATCATTTACTTTGCGCTGACCGACCGATTTGCCGATGGCAACCCCGGCAATAACGACCAAGGCGCGGGGGTGTACAAGCCGGGCCGCTTGGCCTACTACCAGGGCGGCGACTTGCAGGGCTTGCGCCAGCGCCTTGGCTATGTGCAGGGCCTGGGTGCGACGGCTTTGTGGATCACGCCGCCGGTGCTCAACCAGTGGTGGGATGGGCACTACAGCAGCTATCACGGCTACTGGGCGCAAGACTTCACCAAAGTGGACCCGCATGTGGGCACGCTGCAGGACTATCGCTTGCTGAGTGATGCGCTGCACCGCCGTGGCATGTACTTGGTGCAAGACATCGTGGTCAACCACACCGGCAATTACTTCTACATCAAGCCAGGAGCCCCAGCGGGGCAAGAGGCGCAGCATTGGGTGCCGCACCCGGGCTCGCGCCCCACCTCCGCGCCGACGCAGAAGCCTTTCGACATGAATGATGTGCGCCGTGCCGAGCACCGTGCGGCGGGCATCTATCACTGGACCACGGATGTCACCAACTACCAAGACCCGCATCAGTTGCTGAACTATCAGATGGCGGGCTTGGACGACTTGAACACCGAGAACCCGGTGGTGCGCCGTGTCCTGCGCCAAAGCTATGCGCATTGGATCAAGGAGGTGGGGGTGGATGCCTATCGGGTGGACACGGCGTTCTACGTGCCGCCTGACTACTTTGCCGATTTGCTGTACGCCAAAGACCCCAAGGCACCGGGCTTGATGCAGGTGGCGCGCCAAACCGGCCGGCGCGACTTCTTTTTGTTTGGCGAAGGCTTTGCCATCGATAAGCCCTATCAAGACAGCGAGGCCCAGCGCATCGAGCGCTACATGAGCGGCCCCAAGGGCGAGGCGCTGCTGCCGGGCATGCTGAACTTCCCGCTCTATGGCAGCGGCTCCGAGGTTTTTGGGCGTGGTGCGCCCACGGCCGTGCTGGGGGACCGCATCACCCGCATGGTCAAGATGCATCCTCGCCTGCACTGGATGCCCAGCTTTGTGGACAACCATGATGTCGATCGCGCCTTGGCCGGCACCTCAGTGCGCGGGCTGGAGCAACACCTGCTGGCACTGATGACGCTGCCGGGCATCCCGGTGCTCTATTACGGCACCGAGCAAGGTTTTGCTCAGCCGCGCACGCCCATGTTTGCGGCGGCCCGGCCCGACGGCAAAGACCAGTTCGACACCGCACACCCGCTCTACCAGCGCATTGCGGGGCTCACCGCCTTGCGCAAGGCGCACAGCGTGTTGCGGCGCGGTGTGCCCACGGTGCTGACGCAGCAAGCGAATGGGCCGGGGGCTTTGGTCTACAAGATGGTGCACGGGGCGGATGTCGCAGTGGTGGCCTTCAACACCGCGCCGTATCCGGTCTTGGTCGATAGCCTGGCGCTCGGCCTGCCGGCGGGCCAGCGGCTGGAGGCGCTGTACGGCTTGGACGGCATGCCCGCCTCCTTCACGGTGAATGCCCAAGGCCAAGCGCACTTGACCCTGCCGCCCCATAGCGGCTTGGTGTGGCGCTTGGTGCCGGGGGGCGCGGCAGGAGCTGCGGCCGTGGCGCCCAGCGCGGGTCCGCGCATCGACGGGCAAGAGGCCGTGCGCACGGTCAGCGGCGCCTTTGAGGTGCAGGGCCAAGGTGCCAGCCCAGAGTCGGGCTGGCTGTGGGTGGTGGATGGCGATCTCTCGCAGGCTCAAAGCGTGAGCCCGCAGCCCGATGGCCGCTGGCAAGCGCGGGTGGACACCTCGGCCATGATTGACCCGGCCATTGCGCACCGGGCGGTGCTCTGGCACCCAGGGCGCCAGCAGCTGTCGCCTCCCCTGATGTTCAACGTGAAGCTGCCCTGGCAAACCGCTTTGGATGTGGAGGACCCGAAGGGCGACGACCGAGGGCCTACGGGCCGCTATGTCTACCCCACCGACCCGAGCTGGGGGCCGCATGCCCAAGCCGACATCCGCCAGGTGCGTGCCGAGGTGGCGAGCGGCGCCTTGCGCCTGAGCATTCAGATGAACGAAATCACCCGCTCATGGAGCCCCGCGCTGGGCTTTGACCATGTGATGCTGACGGCCTTCATCGAGCTGCCTGATGAGCCGGGCGGCGCCACCGTCATGCCGCTGCAGCGCGGCACGCTGCCCGAGGGCATGCGCTGGCACCGGCGCCTGCGGGTGGGCGGGTGGTCGAATGCCTTGTTCTCGCACGAGGGCGCCAGCGCCACCTCCGAGGGCCGAGCCATCGCACCGGCTGCCGCGCTGCGCGTGGATGCGGCCACGCACACGATCCACTTGACGTTGCCAGCTTCGGCGCTGGGGCAGCGCGCGTCGCTGAAGGGTGCTCGCGTCTGGATCAATACCTGGGATTGGGATGGCGGCTACCGCGCGCTGTTCAGCCAGCCGCGCAGCCACAGCTTTGGCGATGGCGGCGGCGATGCCCAAGGCCCGCTGTGGATGGATCAAGTAGGGCCGTTGACTTTGCCGTGAGGTGGCGGCCTCAAGGCAAGGTCAGTTGCAGCACTCGCTCACGGGCCCACGCGGCGGCTTCCTCATGCAGAAGGTGGACCGTGCGGGGGTGGCTGTCAGCCCATGCTGTGCTGTAGCTCAGGTCGGCGACGCCGCTGCGAGCCTGCAGCCGCAGGGCTTTCTCGGTGACCTCGCCGCGCGCGTGGCACTTGATCACGGCCAACCGCAAACACATCACCTGCAAGGCGCGCAAGGGGTCTTCCACGACGGCGCCTAGTTTGCGCAAGCCGCCGCGCTGGCCCAGGATGAGCTGGCTGAGTTGCTGCTGCTGGCTTTGCGAGAAGCCGGCAATGTCGGCATGGGCGACGATGTAGGCGCTGTGGCGGTGGTGGTCGTGGTGCGAGACGGTCATGCCGATCTCATGCAGATCCGCGGCCCAGCGCAGCTCGTGCCGGCGCTCGGGGTCGGCCTTGGGGCAGGCTTGATCGAACAGCGCGAGTGCCACCTTGCGCACGCGTTGGGCTTGCGCCGCATCCGCGCCAAAGCGCTCCAACAGGCCCGCCACGGCGGTGTCGCGCAAGTCTTCGGCCTCGGGTTGGCGCAGCGCACGCAGGCGCTCATGCAGGTCGATGATCACCCCCTGGCGCAGGGCGCCCTTGGCGGGCTGCATGGCGGCAATGCCGAAGTGGGTGGCCAGGGTGTAGAGGATGCACAGGCCCCCGCCAATCACGGCGCGCCGGTCGGGCTTGAGGCCTGGCAGGTCCAGCGCATCGACATGGCCGGCCTCCAGGCAGCGCTCGATCAGCCAGCGCAGGCTCTCTGGGGTGATGCAGCCATCCGTCACGCCGCAGGCTTCCAGCACTTCGGAGACGGCACCCGCCGTGCCGGAGGAGCCCAGGGCTTCATCCCAGCGGCGGGGGTTGAAAGGGGCGAGGGCTTCTTCAAGCTCGGCCCCCGCTGCAATCTGGGCGGCGCGAAAGGCTTCAGGGGTGAAGCGCCCCTCCGCAAAATAGCGCATGGACAGACTGACGCTGCCAATGCCGAAGGACTCGGCGGTGCTGGGCGTGCGCCCGGCGCCTAAGATCATCTCGGTCGAGCGCCCGCCAATGTCCACCACCAAGCGGCGCCGGTTGGACGGCTGCAAGAAGGCCACACCCGCATAAATGAGCCGAGCCTCTTCGCGCCCAGAAATCACTTCAATGGAGTAGCCCAGCGCCTCTTGGGCGCGGGCCAAAAAGGCGTTGCGGTTGCGCGCCTCGCGCAGGGTTTGGGTGGCCACGGCGCGCACGCGGGCGGCCGGCATGCCTTGCAGGGCTTGAGCAAACTGCTGCAGGCAGGCCAAGCCGCGCTGCATGGCGGCTTCGGTCAAGTGGCCTTGGGCGTCCAGGCCGGCGCCCAGGCGCACGGTTTCTTTGATGTACTGCAGGCGCTTGTAGCGGCCATCGCGCACGGTACCGATCTCCAGCCGAAAGCTGTTGGAACCCATGTCGATGGCGGCCAGGGCATCGCGGCTGAAAAGGGAGGCGCTGTGGTAAGGCATGGCGCGATTGTGCCGCTGCTTCATGAGGGAGCTGCTACACCGGTCTGCCCGGTGTGCACCGAGGCCAGGCCTTGTCGCGCAATGGTCACGCAAGGCGGCCTTCGTACAATGCGGCCACCATGCCTCAATCCCCCGCGCGCGCGCTCGAATTCATCCTCACCCTGTCCTGCCCCGATACCAAGGGCATTGTTCACAGCGTCTCTGGCCTGCTCTATCAAGCAGGTTGCAACATCATCGACTCACAGCAGTTTGGCGACGTGCAAGGCGAGGGCTCCACGGGCTTGTTCTTCATGCGCGTGCACTTTGAGGCGCCGGCCCATCTGGCTGATGCCCGCACCTTGGCGCAGTTGTTCGGCCATGTGCGCACGCAATTCAGCATGGCGGTGAAGTTCCATGCCGTGAGTGACCGACCCAAGGTCTTGTTGATGGTGAGTCAGCACGGCCATTGCCTGAATGATCTGCTGTTCCGCTGGAAGAGCGGCCAGCTGCCGGTGGACATTCCGGCCATCGTCTCCAACCACACCACTTTTGCGGACCTGGCTGCCAGCTATGGCATTGCCTTTCACCACCTGCCGCTGCCGACGGGCTCGGACGCCGCCACCAAGCGCGCCCAGGAGCAACAGGTTGAGCGCTTGATCGACGAGCACGACGTGGACCTCGTGGTGTTGGCCCGCTATATGCAAATCCTCTCGCCCGAGTTCTGCCAGCATTTGGCCGGGCGCGCCATCAACATCCACCACAGCTTCTTGCCCAGCTTCAAGGGCGCCAAGCCTTACTACCAAGCCCATGCGCGTGGGGTGAAGCTGATCGGTGCCACCGCCCACTACGTGACGCCGGACTTGGACGAGGGCCCCATCATCGAGCAGGATGTGGCGCGGGTGGAGCATTCGCTCTCGGCGGACGACCTGACCGCCGTGGGCCGCGACGTGGAATGCGTGGTGCTGGCCCGTGCCGTGCGCTGGCATGTGGAGCGCCGTGTCTTGCTCAATGGCCACCGCACGGTGGTCTTCCGCTGACCCCACTCCACCACGACCACCATGCCACGCCACAAAGCCCAAACCGCTGCCCTGATGGCCTCGCCCGACGATGTCGAGGCGCAGTTCTATGAAGCGTTGCGCGAGGCCGATATCGACAAGTTGATGGCGCTGTGGACGGAAGAGGACGACATCGTCTGCATCCACCCCGGTGGCCCGCGCATGGTGGGCCATGTAGCCATCCGCGCGGCATTCGAGGCGGTGTTTGCCAATGGCGCGATCCAGGTGCACGCCGAGAACGTGCGGCGAGTGCAGTCCCTCAGCAGCTCGGTGCACAGCGTGATGGAGCGGGTCGATCTGCTGACGGCAGAAGGGCCCAAGGTCGGCTGGGTGATGGCCACCAATGTCTACTTCAAGACCACCCAAGGCTGGCGCTTGGCTGTGCACCACGCCAGCCCCGGCACACCGCATGCCCCGCCCGAGGTGGTTGAGGCACCGTCGGTGCTGCACTGAACGTGCCCTTGCAGCACTACCAAGCCCCTTGGTGGCTGCCGGGCGGCCATGCGCAAACCATCTGGGCTGCGCTGTGGGCGCGGCGCGGTGTGGTGGAGCCTCTGGCCTTTCAGCGCGAGCGCTGGGCCACGCCGGATGGCGACTTCATCGATGTGGACTTTCGCTTTGGTGAGCGTGCTGCGCCGTGGGTGGTGTTGTTCCACGGTTTGGAAGGCTCCTCGCAGAGCGCCTATGCGCAGGCCTTTGCGGTCTGTGCACAGCAGCGCGGTTGGAATTTTGCGGTTCCTCATTTCAGAGGTTGTTCGGGCGAGTTGAATCTGGCGCCTCGGGCGTATCACTCCGGCGACTTTGAAGAGATTGGCTGGATCTTGTCGTGCTTGCGGGCGCGCTCGGTGCACCCGCTGCGGGTGGCTGGGGTCTCGCTGGGCGGCAATGCCTTGCTGCGCTGGGCCCAAGAAGCCGGTGAGGCGGCTGCACAGACCGCCAGTGCGGTCGCCGCCATCTGTTCACCCATCGACTTGGCCGCTTGCGGCCATGCCATCTCACGAGGCTTCAGCCGACAGGTCTACACGCGCATGTTCCTGCGCTCCATGAAGCCCAAGGCACTCGCCAAATTGCAACAACACCCCGGCTTGTTTGACCGCGACAGATTGCTGGCGGCGCGTGACCTGTACGAGTTCGACAACCTCTTCACCGCACCGCTGCACGGCTTCAAAGACACCGAGGACTATTGGGATCGGGCGTCCGCCAAACCGCATTTGGCGCGCTTGCGCATTCCGGCGCTGGTGCTGAATGCTCGCAACGACCCTTTTGTGCCGGCCGAGTGCTTGCCCCGCGTGGGCGAGGTGGGGGAGTTTGTGCGCTTGTGGCAGCCCGAGGCCGGTGGCCATGTGGGCTTTCCGTCAGGGCGCTGGCCCAGCCAGGTCGTGACCATGCCCGGCGCCGTATTGGACTGGCTGGCTCAACCCCACTAAGCTGCGCTCATGGACGACATTGTCAAAGCCGCCTTGGCCAAATGGCCGCATGTGCCGGACTGCGTGGGTTGGCTGGCGCTGGATGCGCGCGGTGATTGGTATATGCGGGACGACCGCACGCAGGCGGCCGGGCCTTTTCCGGCCGTCAAGGGCAGCAAGATCGTCCACGACAAGCTGCGCGAGTTCATTGGCCGCAATTACGAGGCCGATGCCGCAGGCTGCTGGTTTTTTCAAAACGGGCCGCAGCGTGTGTATGTGGAGCTCGAAGCGGCGCCCTGGGTGTGGCGCCTGCACCGGCACGACGATGGCGCCTTGGCTTGCGAGAGCCACACAGGACAGCCCGCTGCGGTGCAGCAGGCCTGGCTGGACGAGGAGGGGCGGCTGTTCGCGCTGACCACGCTGGGATTGGGCCTGGTGCACAGCCAAGACACGGGCCTGGCCGCTGAGGAAATCGAGGCTGGCCGCTGGGTGTTGCATGAGATGCCCTTTGGCCACATGCCGCAGCACTTCGGCTACATCCTGAGCCCGCAAGCCGCCCGCCGCTGAGGCACAAAAAAACCACCCGAAGGTGGTTTCTTGTGGGGCCGCTGCGCGGCTGCTGGAAGAACGCTGCTTACTGCGCGGCGCTGGCGGCAGAGGCGGCGGCCGGTGCCTTGGGCTCGTCGAACTTGGCGCCACCTTGGTTGGCCATGTAGACCACGGCACGGCCGATCTCGACATCCGAGAAGTCGCCGCCGCCTTGGGCGCCCATCGCGCCCTTGCCCTTGAGCGCAGAGGTCAGCAGCGCGTCGTAGCCCGTTTTCACGCGCGGGCCCCAAGCGGCGGCATCGCCCACCTTAGGTGCGCCAGCAGCGCCGGAGGTGTGGCAGGCCGAGCATTGGGCTTGGAACACTTGCTCGCCAGTCTTGAGCACGGCGTTGTCACCGCCCACCTTCAAGGTCACGGCGCCGATGGGCTGAATGCGTTGAGCCACGGCTTCTTCGCTCAAAGCTTTGGTGCCGGGGGCGCTCTTGTTGCCGCTGGCGACGAAGTTCACCAAAAGAATGATGCCGATGATGGGCACCACAAATGAGGCCACGACCGACCACACCAGTTGCTTGGGGGTCTTGATGGGCCCTTCGTGCGGCAGATCGTGCTGGGCGTTGTCGTGAGCGTCGCTCATGGAATCCTCGGTCGCTGGCTGTAAGAGATTCAGCGCCTACAGCGCTGAGTAAGAGGCCTGAGCACAACTCAGGGGCTTGATGTCGCGCGGGGGCGCGGCAAGAAAGCCGGTCGATTATAGCGGTGCTCAGCCCGTACTTTGAGTGCCGCGGCCTACGCCGCTTTGGCGCTGCTAGAATGCACGCTTCAACTCCCATGACAGGCGCCCGTAGCTCAGTGGATAGAGTACTGGCCTCCGAAGCCAGGGGCCGCTGGTTCGATCCCAGCCGGGCGCGCCACATCACCTTCGTCGAGCATGGCTCCGAGGTGGCTACGAGTCCTCCGGGCCGGCACTGAGGGGAGCACCCCACAGTGTTGCGATGTTTTGCCGCATCGCACCGCAAGCTCCGCCCCCGCGCGGCAAGACGACGGCGAGTGCCAGAAAGGAGCGGCTATGGTGACAGGACGGTTCCATTCTTGGCCCATTAGGGGCTCACTCATCATGGTGGTTGGCGATTCTTTTTGGCGGCGTGAGGCACGTCCTGGGCTTTGGGCTGGGATCCTGGTCGCAAGCCTGTTGGCCCTGGCGGGGTGTAGTTCCACACCCACGGCTCCGGCCAAAGCGGACAAGCCACCCGTGGCGAGCAAGCCAGCCCGGGTGGCCCTGCCACCGGGCGCCGATGGTCCGCCTGAACTGCCCGGTCCAGACCCCGCCACCATTGCCGATGCAGCGCCCAAGGTCGAGCCCATTCGACAGGGCGGGCCCAACAAGCCGTATGAGGTGCTGGGTGAGGCCTATGTGCCGCTGACCAAGGATGAGCCCCTGGTGGAAACCGGCTTGGCCTCCTGGTACGGGCGCAAGTTCCACGGTCGCCGCACAGCCAGTGGCGAGGTCTACAACATGCACGCCATGACGGCCGCCCACAAAACCATGCCCATCCCCAGCTATGCGCTGGTGCGCCATGTGGCCAGTGGGCGTGAGGTGGTGGTGCGCATCAACGACCGCGGGCCGTTTGTGGCGGGGCGGGTGATCGACCTTTCTTATGCCGCCGCGGGCAAGCTGGGAGTGCTGGGTGGAGTGTCTCCGGTGGAGGTGCGGCGTCTGACCCACGACGACATTCGCGCCATGGCTGAAGGGAGCGGCTCGGTGCAGGCGGCTGCGCCGGCCGTGCCTGCGCCCAGCGCGCCGCCTGTTGCGGTGGCCAAGGCCGTCGCGACGCCTGTGCCGCCTGCGATGGCGCCACAAGCCACCGAACTGCCTGGCAAGTCACCCACCACCGACCGTGCCTACACCACGGCGGCGGTGGGCTTCTGGTTGCAATTGGGCGCCTTCGGCCGCGCTAACGGCGCTTACAGCTTTCAGCAAAAGGTCTCCGCGGGGCTGGATTGGCTGGCACCCTTGCTGACCGTCTTTGCCGATGGCCGCTTGCACCGCCTGCAGGCCGGGCCTTACCCCAGCCGGGAGGCGGCGCAAGAGGCTGCTGCTCAAGTGCGTGCAGCCTTGCAATTGGTGCCCTTGGTCGTCGAGCGTCGCTGAGCTGGGCGGCCTGCAGGCTTGGCCGCGCTGCGCCTTGTCTGTCGCAGGTGCAGCCTGTCCGCTCTTCCGTGCAGCGTGTCGCTTGCGGGCTGACGTGGGCTCGGCGGGCCCGTACAGTGGCTCCATGGTGACTCCGCGACGAGTGACCTCGACCCAGTAGCTTGGTGAACGCCCATGAACACGACTTCCCAACCCCCTCTGCACAGCAGCAACCGCTGGCAGCGCTTTGCCCGAGCCACGGTGCAAGGCTTCCACGCTTACGCCAATTGGCTGGTGAGCATCACGTGGCGGCGGTTCGCGGTGTTGTCGGTGCTGCTCTTGATCTTGGCGGCCATCCTTCAAGAGGTGCCGCCGTTCAGCTGGCGCTTCACGGAAACGATTGAACACCCCGTCACGCAGGCCACGCCGCCCAAGCCGAAGCCGACGCCCAAGGCCCCCGAGGCGCCCAAACCACCCGAGCTGCCGGCCTCAGAGGCCTCGCCGGTCGCCCCTGCGGAGGTGCCGTCAGCACCTGCCAAGAAAGGGCCTGGTTTGAAGATTGGTGGTGAGCGGGTCGACATCACCATTGACGAAAACGGTGTCCGAATCCTGTCGCGAGAGAAAGCCGCAGCAGCGTCAGGCGCAGCCGCCTCAGCCGCCTCGGCCCCACAAACCAAAGCCTCAGAGGGCCAGTTCGGGGTGGTGGTCAATCATCAGCCGGTGGTGGAGATCACGGCGGGCGACAAGGGCGTGAAGATCACCTTGCCGCCGGGCGCTGACGCCGAGGCCGTGCGTGAGGCGATTGATCAGGCGCGCCAGGATGTGGTTGAAGCCTTGGAAGCTGAGCGCGAAGTGGAAGAGGACTTGGCCCGCGCGGTGGAGCGCGGCAGGCAGGTCTCGACCCGCGAAGTGCGTCTGGGCGACGCCCTGCCCCAACTGGCCTTTCTGTGGATCGTCGCGTCCATCATCCTGAAGATCACCTACAAAGGCCGCATGCAGGCCGAGGTGAAGGCCGCCCAAGCCACGGAGACTGCGGAGGCCGAGTCGCTGCGCCGCCAAGTCTTGGAGGCCCGGGTCGCTGCCATGCAAGCGCAGGTCGAGCCCCACTTCTTGTTCAACACCTTGGCCTCGATCGACTTTCTCATCGAGACGGACCCACCGCGGGCCAGCCAGATGCAGAAGAACCTGATCGCCCTGCTGCGCGCCAGCATGCCCACGATGCGTGACACCCATGAAGGCGGCTCGCGCGACCTGGGCCGTGAGCTGGCCGTGGTGCGGCCCTATGTGGAGATCTTGAAGGTCCGCATGGAAGAGCGGCTGGAGGCCAGCATCGAGGTGCCAGAAGGTTTGTTGTCTGCCGAGTTCCCGGCGATGATGATTCAGACCTTGGTGGAAAACGCCATCCGCCACGGCTTGGAGCCCAAGGCAGAAGGCGGCAGCTTGCGCATCGCGGCCGAAATCATCCACGGCAAGCTGAGCGTCACAGTGGCTGACACGGGCGTGGGCTTTGGCAACGCTGCCACTGCGGGTACAGGCGTGGGCCTGGCCAATATCCGCGAGCGCTTGCAACTGCTTTATGGCAACCAAGCCAGTGTGACCGTGGTCGCCAATCAGCCCTGCGGCACCAAAGTCACCCTCACCGTGCCCTACAAGACACTGGCCGCAGAGGCTTGAGCGTGTCGCCGACTGACAGGAGAAGATCATGAGATTCATTGTTCGTTTTCTGCTGTGCGCCTTGCTGGTGGGCGTGCTGGCTGCGGTGGTGCTTGGCGGCTTTGCGCTGGAGCTGGCTGCAGGCGCTTGGCCGGATGTGTCCATCGTCATGGATGACGAGGTCTACCGTTGGCCGGCGCCCAGCGCCGAAGGATTTGGATGGTGGGTGGCAGGGCTGGCGTTGGCGCTGGTATTGGTGGTGCTGATGGTGCCCTTGATCCTGCTGTTGGGCTTGGCAGTGCCCTTGCTCTTGGTCGTGCTGATGCTGGGTTTGCTTTTTGCAGCAGCGGCCTTGGCTGTGGCACTGGTGTTGTCGCCTCTGTGGCTGCTCGTGTGGGCGCTGTGGCGCGCACTGCGCCCAGCAGCGCCACAGGTTTTGGCAACACGGGCCTGACGGACCGGCGACTACACAGGCCCCACTATCATGACAACCATGACATCTACTGCTCCCAACGTGTCGGCCCCCCGTGCGGTCTTGGCCGATGACGAACGCTTGATGCGCGACCAACTCCGAGCCCGGCTGGCCGAGGTTTGGCCAGACCTGACCATCGTGGCCGAGGCCAAGAACGGCCTAGAGGCGGTGGAGCTGGTGCAAGAACATCGGCCCGATGTGGTGTTCCTCGACATCCGCATGCCCGGCATGACAGGCGTGCAGGCCGCGCGCGAGATTGCCCAGATGGAAACGGGCGACGATGAAGTTCTGCCCGAGATCGTGTTCATCACGGCCTACGACCAATACGCCGTCGAGGCTTTTGAGCAAGGGGCCACCGACTACATCCTGAAGCCTGCCGAGGTGGAGCGGCTCAAGCGGATGGTGGAGCGTTTGCAGGCGCGGCTGAAGGCGCGAGCGCACCCGGAGTCTTCAACGGAAGATGCTCCGGCACCTTTGCAGCAGCTCTTGCACCGCTTGGCGGCCAACACAGGCGGCCAACCGCGCACTTATCTCAAGTGGATTCAGGCCAATGTGGGCGCGGCCATTCAGATGATCCCCATCGAAGAGGTGCTGTTTTTCATCAGCGATGAAAAGTACACCCGGGTGCAGACGGCGACCGTCGAGGCCTTGATCCGCAAGCCCATCAAAGAGTTGGTGGATGAGGTGGACCCTGAGCGCTTTTGGCAGATCCATCGCTCAACCTTGGTGGCCGTGCCTGCCATTGCCGGCGTCACGCGGGACTATCGTGGGCGCCAGATCGTGGCCGTCAAGGGCCACACGGAAAAGCTGGAAGTCAGCCGCAGCTACGCCCATCTCTTCAAGGGCATGTGACGCGACAACGGCGCCCGAGAGCGCCGTGTGGGGAGTCAACAGGGGCTGCGAAGGGGGGCAGCTTAGCGCGCCATCTCCAAGGAGTAGACACCGTTGACGTTGCCGGTGCCGCCGGACTTCCAGGTGACACGCACATACAGGTCCAGCGGGGTCTTGCCCTTGTTGGTGTAGCTCATGCTGTCAACGCGGCCAGCCGGGAGGTTGCCGCCCGTGGCCAACACAGTGCCGGTCAGATTGCGAATCTCGATGTCGAGGTTGGCATCTTGAAGCGGCAGGATGCGCGCCGAGAAGGCTGCGCCCACGGGGAGCGTGACCTTGAAGACATCGGCGTCCTTGAGCGGCCCGACATTGCCCAAGATGCGCACGGCCGGCGCCGTGATGGATTGTGCGGTGGCGTGGGTGTTGTTGGGTTCAGCCTCGGTCACGTTCACCACATTGGTGTTGGCGCTCAAGAAGGCCCTCTGGGTGAGCAGGGCTGCATCCACGATCCCCGTGCCGCAGGAGGCGCAGGCTGCAGGGAAGGCGCGCACCATGCTGCGCAGCAAGGTCTCGGTTTCATAAGGCATCAGGCTGGGTCGACGCGCCAGCAGCAAGGCCGCAGCACCGGCCACATGAGGCGTGGCCATCGATGTGCCTTGATAGTACTGGTAGGAGTCGTTGCCCGGGGTGGTGGCGCCGGTGTTCAGTGTTGACAGCACGCCGTCTGCGGCCCCTGTGCTCATGCTGCCACCCGGTGCGGCCACGTCGACCACCGAGCCGGTGTTGGAGTAAGACGCCTTGCCGCCCTTGCGGGTGGTGGCTGCAACGGTGATCACGCCGCGGCAATTGGCGGGAGAGAAGTTGTTGGCCGATGCATTGGAGTTACCGGCAGCGACGATCACCACGGCTCCGCGGCTGCGAGCCGTGTCGATCGCAGTTTGCAGGGTGGCCGAGCACGGGCTCATCCCGCCCAGCGACAGGTTGATCACGCGCGCAGGGTTGGGGTTGTTGCTGACGCCTGGCACCGAGGCGCCGGCGGCCCAAGCGATGCCATCAGCGATGTCAGAGTTGTAGCCGCCGCCACAGCCCAGGGCGCGGATCGGCACGATCTTGGCGCCCGGGGCCACGCCCACGCCGCCAATGCCGTTGTTGGCCACAGCGGCGATGGTGCCGGCCACATGGGTGCCGTGCCAGCTGCTGTTGCGGCCGTTGCAGCCATCGCCCACGTCGCTGGCGTCCATGTCGCGGCCATCTCCGTCCAACGAAACGGCGGCGGTTGAGATCATGTCCGCCCCCGGCAGCAGATTGGCCACCAAGTCAGCGTGGGGGCGTACACCGGTGTCGATCACCGCCACGTTGATGCCCGTGCCGATTGACAGGTCCCACGCCGCTGGCAGGCGCAGGCCGCCGGAAACCTCGTGGTAATGCCACTGCAGGCCGAAGTAGGGGTCGCTGGGCACGGCTTGAGGCTGGGCGATGTAGTCCGGCTCGGCGTACAGAATATTGGGGTCATCCGCCATCAACTGGGCAGCGGTGGCCTGCAGGGAGGCTACCGAGCGCTTGCGGTCCAGCTTCAGCACTTGAGCGCCGTTGCCGTTGTGATGCACGGCCACGGCTTGCAGCCCTGCGCGAAACAGGCTGGCGTGGCTGGCGCTGCTGATCTGGGCGGCCGAGTAAGCCTGAGCGCGGGTGTTGGCATTGCGGTAGCGGATCACCAAGCGATCCGTGCTGGCGCTGGAGATGGGGGCCAGCAGGCGCGCCGGGGCCGTGGCGCGCAGCTCGGGCTCCAAGGGCTCGCTGACCTGGAAGCGGATGCTGCTGTTGGGCGCGGCCACTGCCAAAAGGCTGGCGAGCGACAGCGCGCCCATGAGGCCGACTCGGCGAATGTGGGGAAGAAGAGGGAGAGACAAGAACTGCATAGGACGCTTTCGCCGGTAAAGGTTTCGGGCCCTCTATCGCCCGCTCGATCCATGGCTTAAGCGGCCCCGCTGTCGACATGCGCCAATTAATTGACAGTCTGCGTCGGCTCTAGAGGCCGCTAAAACGACGCCTTGAAGGTCTGTACCCCGCTGGAAACCCATCAAAAGCGGGCAAGCGACACAATAGATGCCACTGGTCTTAGATTTAGAAGGGCGAGCTGGATGACTGAGGTTCTGTTCGAGGCGTCACCCATCGACGCACCGGCCTCGCTGTTGGGTGAGTCCCCGTTTTGGCATCCCGATGAGGCGGCGTTGTATTGGTGCGACATTCCGGGCAAGCGATTGAACCGCTTTCACCCCCCGTCGGGACGGCACACGTCTTGGGTCTTCGATTGCGAGCCCGCGTGTTGTGCCCCCATCTTGGGCGGTGATTTGCTGCTGGGTATGCGGGACGGCCTATGGCGTTTCAACCCGCAGACGGGTCAGCGCACGCCCTTGGCGCCAGCGCCTTACAACCCCGCCCATGAGCGTTTCAATGATGGCAAGGCAGACCCGCAAGGGCGGTTCTGGGTCGGGACGATCTATGAGCCTCGTGATCCCGCTTTGGCGCACCTCTACTGCTGGGATGAGGGCCGCCTGACCGAAGTGGCGGGGGGCGTGACCGTCAGCAATGGCCTGGCCTGGAGCCCGGATGGCGCGACGCTGTATTGGAGCGACACCAAGAGCCATCGCGTGCGAACTTTTGCGATGGATGTGCGCACAGGGCAACTGAGCCAAGAGCGAGAGTTTGCAGCCTTCCCCGTTAAGCAAGTGGGGCAGGATCTGAGCACTTATGGCGGGCGGCCCGACGGCGCTGCTGTCGATGTGGAGGGTTGTTACTGGACCGCAATGTTTGAGGGTCAGCGTCTGCTGCGCCTCTCGCCAGCGGGGGACGTGCGGCGTGAAGTCCGCTTGCCTGTGCGGTGCGCCACCATGCCGGCCTTTGGTGGCCATGACTTGCGCACGCTCTATGTCACGACAGCGCAAGAAGGTCGCCCCGCGACAGAGCTGGCCGCGCAGCCATGGGCGGGGCGGGTGCTCCAACTGCGTGTAGAGGTGCCCGGCTTACCCGTTAACTTTGCGCGTTAGCCCGCCGACGCTGAAAGGCTGCGCCAGCAGCGACAGACCCACGGCAGCGCTGTTCTGTCAACAGTAGCCCTGCCTGGTTCGGGATCAAGCGGGGGCGGCAGCGCGGGGTTTGCCCCTATAATTCCGAGGCTTTGCTGCTCTTAGCCCAAGGATTTGCTCAATGTCTCAGCGGCGTGATGAATCATCTGGACCGCGCCCGGACCCTTGGGCTGACTTGGAAGATGAGGGCGCAAAGGCGCCGATCAAGCCCCTGACCCGTCAAGAGGCACAGGCTTTATCGGCCAAGAACCCGTCCGTTTCACCATGGCGGGTCATCGCAGCGCAAGCTGTGGTGGGTGGGGTGATGGCTGCTCTGGTGGCGCTCATCACTCGTGAACAGGGGTTTGTGTGGTCGGTGCTGTATGGCGCTGCCACTGTGGTGGTGCCGGGCGCTTTGATGGCGCGCGGCATGACCAGTCGGCTCAGCAGCCTGGCGCCCGGCGTTTCCGCCGTCAGCTTCATGTTGTGGGAGTTTGCGAAAATCGGCGTTTCGGTGGCCATGCTTGCCTTGGCCCCGAAGCTTGTACCCGGTTTGAGCTGGCCAGCGCTGCTGGTGGCTCTGGTCGTGTGCATCAAGGTTTATTGGGTCGCGCTCTTGTGGCGAGGCCGAGCGAAGATTTAGAGACTGGACGAGGCGAAAACATCATGGCAGCTGAAGGCCGAGCACCGACCGCGGGCGAGTACATCGTCCACCACCTGACGCACTTGCAGAACCACAAGCCGTCTGGCCCGTTCGATCTGACGGTGCTGAACTACGACTCGCTGTTCTATTCCACATTGTTGGGTCTGTTGGGCTGCTTCCTGCTTTGGAAGGCGGCTCGCAAGGCCACCTCTGGCGTCCCGGGTCGCTTCCAGGCGGCGGTGGAGATCTTGGTTGAGATGGTGGACAGCCAAGCCAAGGGCATTGTTCACAACGCCGAAAGCCGCAAGTTGGTGGCTCCTCTGGCCTTGGTGGTGTTTGTCTGGATCTTCCTGATGAACGCCATGGACTTGCTGCCGGTTGATCTGCTGCCTGTGTTGGGCGAGTTGATGGGCGTCCACTACCAGCGCGTCGTGCCGACGGCCGACTTGTCCATCACCATGGGCTTGTCTGCGGGTGTGTTGCTGGTGTGCTTGGCCTATAACGTCAAGATCAAGGGCTTGGGCGGCTGGATTCACGAGCTGTTCTCTGCACCCTTCGGCTCCCACCCTGCGCTGTGGATCCCGAATTTCTTGATGCAGATGATTGAGTTTGTCGCCAAGACCGTCTCTCACGGCATGCGACTGTTCGGCAACATGTATGCCGGCGAATTGATCTTCTTGCTGATCGCCCTGATGGGCGGCGCGTTCGCCTCGGTGGGCCTGGGGACGGGCATTGGTCTGGCCATTGGCCAAATCATTGCCGGCTCGGCTTGGGCGATCTTCCACATCCTGATCATCACCTTGCAGGCCTTTGTGTTCATGATGCTGACGCTGGTGTACATCGGCCAGGCGCATGACGCTCACTGACAGTGCATCGCACTGATCTGGATATCTCGTTTTCTTTTTTCCTTACTTAACCTCTCGACTAGGAGTCATCATGGAAGTTATCAGCTTTGTTGCTCTGGCCGCTGGCCTGATCATTGGTCTGGGCGCTGTGGGCGCTTGTATCGGTATCGGCATCATGGGCAGCAAGTACTTGGAATCTGCCGCACGTCAGCCTGAGCTGATGGGCGAGTTGCAGACCAAGATGTTCCTGTTGGCTGGTCTGATCGACGCGGCCTTCATTATCGGTACCGGTATCGCTCTGTGGTTCGCTACGGCTAACCCGTTCTTGGGCCAGATCGCCCAAGCTATCGCTGCAGGCGCGAAGTAATTCGACATTGTCGAGAGAGGCTGGTGTGCGCTTTGCGGCGCACACCTTGCTGAAGATTCCCTCACCGTTTGAGGCCATCAAGTGAGCATCACCGGAACCCTCATCGTCCAGATGATCGTCTTTGCGATCCTCGTCTGGTTCACGATGACCTATGTGTGGCCGCCGATCGCCACCGCACTCGATGAGCGTGCGAAAAAGATCGCCGAAGGCCTTTCGGCTGCTGACAAAGCCAAGGCTGCGTTGGCGGATGCCGATAAGAAGGTCGTCGCTGCGTTGTCGTCCGCTAAGGATGATGCCGCCAAGCGTTTGGCTGACGCAGAGCGTCTGGCCCAAAGCCTGGTGGAAGAGGCGAAAGCCCGCGCATCTGAAGAAGGCGCAAAGATTGTGGCTGCTGCCAAGGCAGAAGCCGAGCAAGAAGCCGTCAAGGTCCGCGAGACCCTGCGCGAACAAGTTGCTGTGCTGGCCGTCAAGGGCGCAGAGCAAATCTTGAAGCGCGAAGTCAATGCTGGCGTTCACGCTGATTTGTTGAACCGTCTGAAGACGGAACTCTGATCATGGCTGAGCTTGCAACCATCGCCCGCCCTTATGCCGAGGCCCTGTTTCGGGCCGTCGGTGGCGACAATGCCCAAGCGCTTGCTTCGCAGCTTGAAGCTGTGGGCCAAGTGTCGGGCAATCCGCAACTGCGCCAGTTCGCCGACAGCCCTAAGGTGTCTGCCCAGCAAGTGTTCGATTTGGTTGCCAGCGTGGTCAATGCCACGATGTCGCCCAAGATCAGCAATCTGCTGAAGGCCGTCATCGACAACGGTCGTCTGGTCGCGCTGCCTGAAATCGCCGCCCAATTCCGCGCGCTGGTCAACGCCAGCTCCGGTATCTCCGACGCCACCATTTACAGCGCCTTTGCCTTGGATGCAAGCACACTCGCTGAAACGGTCGCGACCCTGGAGAAGCGCTTCGGTCGCAAGCTCAATGCCACGGTTGTCATTGATGAGTCTCTCATCGGCGGCATTCGTGTGGTGGTGGGTGACGAAGTGCTGGACACCTCGATCAAGGCCCGCTTGGAGCAAATGAAAGTGGCCCTCACCACCTGAGTGGTGGGTTTGCGCGATCTGAACTTCATCCAACCCACGCGGCACATCCATTTGACGACCGTCTGAAAAGGTCGTCACGCTTTCGGAGAAAGCAATGCAACTCAATCCTGCAGAAATTTCGGAACTCATCAAGAGCCGTATTGAAGGCCTCGGCGCCTCGACGGACATCCGCAACCAAGGCACCGTGGTCTCGGTGACCGACGGCATCGTCCGCGTGCACGGCCTGTCCGACGCGATGCAGGGCGAAATGCTGGAATTCCCGGCTGGTAAGGACGGTCAACCCTCCTTCGGCTTGGCCCTGAACCTCGAGCGCGACTCTGTCGGCGCCGTGATCTTGGGTGAATACGAGCACATCTCTGAAGGCGACACCGTGAAGTGCACGGGCCGCATTCTGGAAGTGCCGGTCGGCCCCGAACTGATTGGCCGCGTGGTCAACGCGCTGGGTCAGCCCATCGACGGCAAGGGCCCGATCAACGCCAAGATGACCGACGTGATCGAAAAGGTCGCTCCTGGCGTGATCGCCCGTAAGTCGGTGGACCAGCCTGTGCAAACCGGCCTGAAGTCGATTGACTCCATGGTGCCCGTCGGCCGTGGCCAGCGCGAGCTGATCATTGGTGACCGCCAAACCGGTAAGACGGCTGTCGCGATCGACGCCATCATCAACCAGAAGGGTCAGAACATGACCTGCGTTTACGTCGCGATTGGCCAAAAGGCCTCGTCGATCAAGAACGTGGTGCGCGCTCTGGAACAAGCTGGCGCGATGGAGTACACCATCGTCGTGGCAGCGTCGGCCTCTGAATCTGCTGCGATGCAGTACGTGTCGGCCTACTCGGGCTGCACGATGGGCGAATACTTCCGCGACCGCGGCCAAGACGCCCTGATCGTTTATGACGATCTGTCCAAGCAAGCTGTGGCCTACCGCCAAGTCTCGCTGCTGCTGCGCCGTCCTCCGGGCCGTGAAGCCTTCCCTGGCGACGTGTTCTATCTCCACAGCCGTCTGCTGGAGCGTGCCGCTCGCGTCAACGCCGACTACGTCGAAGCTTTCACCAAGGGCGAAGTCAAGGGCAAGACTGGCTCGCTGACCGCGCTGCCCGTCATTGAGACACAAGCCGGTGACGTGTCCGCTTTCGTGCCGACCAACGTGATCTCGATCACCGACGGTCAGATCTTCTTGGAAACCAGCCTGTTCAACGCCGGTATCCGCCCTGCGATCAACGCCGGTATCTCGGTGTCCCGCGTCGGTGGTGCAGCCCAGACCAAGCTGATCAAGTCGCTGTCCGGTGGTATCCGTACCGACTTGGCCCAGTACCGTGAATTGGCGGCTTTCGCCCAGTTCGCGTCTGACCTGGACGAAGCCACTCGCAAGCAGTTGGACCGTGGTGCTCGCGTGACCGAGTTGCTCAAGCAAGCTCAGTACTCGCCCCTGTCCATCAGCCTGATGGCTGCCACGCTGTATGCCGTGAACAAGGGCTATATGGACAGCATCGATACCAAGAAGGTCTTGGCGTTCGAATCTGGCCTGCACCAGTTCCTGAAGTCCAGCCACGCTGCTCTGCTGGCCAAGCTGGAAGCGGACAAGGCCATGGACAAGGCTGCTGAAGAAGAACTGAACGGCGCCATCGCCGCTTTCAAGAAATCTTTCGCCTAATGCCATTGACCGGTGGGACGAGGCTGAGCGCTTTTTCCTAAGCAAACACATCGCCCCACCCCCAACAGGAGAACAGTCAAATGGCAGTCGGAAAGGAAATCCGCGGCAAGATCAAATCGGTGGAGAACACCAAGAAGATCACCAAAGCCATGGAAATGGTGGCCGCGTCCAAGATGCGTAAGGCGCAAGAGCGCATGCGCAACGCCCGCCCCTACAGCGACAAGATCCGCAACATCACGGCCAATCTGTCGCAAGCCAATCCGGAATACCACAGCGCCTACATGCGCACCGACGGCAAGTCGGGCGTCACCGGCTTTGTGGTGGTCACGACGGACAAGGGCTTGTGCGGTGGTTTGAACACCAACATCTTGCGTGCTGTCACGAACAAGATGAAGGACGTGCAAACAGCCGGCGGCAAGGTCGAGGCTGTGGCGATCGGGTCCAAGGGCTACGGCTTCTTGAACCGCATTGGCGCCAAGGTGATCTCGCAAGCCACAGGCTTGGGTGATGCGCCCCAACTCGAAGCGCTGATCGGCCCCCTCAAGGTCATGCTCGACGCCTTCGTGGCAGGCAAGGTGGATTCGGTGTACCTGTGCTACACCAAGTTCATCAACACCATGAAGCAAGAGCCGGTGGTGGAGCAGTTGTTGCCGCTGTCGGCAGACGCGCTGAAGCAGTCGGAAGCCGAAAAGAAGGCCTACGGCTGGGATTACATCTACGAGCCGGATGCGGCCACGGTCATTGACGAGTTGCTGACTCGTTATGTCGAGGCGCTGATCTACCAGGCGGTGGCTGAGAACATGGCCTCTGAGCAATCCGCTCGGATGGTGGCCATGAAGGCTGCGACCGACAACGCCGGCACGCTGATTGGTGAGCTCAAGCTCATCTACAACAAGACCCGCCAGGCAGCGATCACGAAGGAACTCTCCGAGATCGTCAGCGGCGCCGCCGCGATCAGTGGTTGATCAGGGCCCCGCAGCCCTCAGCAGCCCGCTACAGACATCGAATTTAGATTGAAGGACCTGAAAATGACTCAAGCCCAAGGCAAGATCGTTCAGTGCATCGGCGCCGTCGTGGACGTGGAATTCCCGCGCGACCAGATGCCCCGCGTCTATGACGCTTTGAAGATGGAAGGCTCCGCGCTGACCCTCGAAGTGCAGCAGCAGCTGGGTGACGGCATCGTCCGTACCATTGCGCTGGGCTCTTCGGACGGCCTGCGTCGTGGCGTGATGGTGACCAACACCGGCAACCCCATCACCGTGCCCGTGGGCAAGGCGACCCTGGGTCGCATCATGGACGTGCTGGGCACGCCCATCGACGAGCGTGGCCCTGTCTCGCAAGAGCTGACCGCCTCCATCCACCGCAAGGCCCCCACCTATGACGAACTGAGCCCCTCGCAAGAGCTGCTCGAGACCGGCATCAAGGTGATTGACTTGATCTGCCCGTTCGCTAAGGGCGGTAAGGTTGGTCTGTTCGGTGGCGCCGGCGTGGGCAAGACCGTGAACATGATGGAACTCATCAACAACATCGCCAAGGCTCACTCGGGCTTGTCGGTGTTTGCGGGTGTGGGCGAGCGTACTCGTGAGGGTAACGACTTCTATCACGAGATGGCCGACTCTGGCGTGGTGAACCTGGAGAACCTGGGCGAGTCCAAGGTGTCCATGGTTTACGGTCAGATGAATGAGCCGCCCGGCAACCGTCTGCGTGTCGCCTTGACCGGTCTGACCATCGCTGAGTCCTTCCGTGACGAAGGCCGTGACGTGCTGTTCTTCGTGGACAACATCTACCGCTACACCCTGGCCGGTACCGAAGTGTCCGCGCTGCTGGGTCGTATGCCTTCTGCCGTGGGCTATCAGCCGACGCTGGCGGAAGAAATGGGCCGTCTGCAAGAGCGGATCACCTCGACCAAGGTCGGCTCGATCACCTCCATCCAGGCCGTTTACGTCCCTGCGGATGACTTGACCGACCCGTCGCCTGCAACGACCTTCGCTCACTTGGACGCCACCGTCGTGTTGTCGCGTGACATCGCTGCGCTGGGTATCTACCCCGCCGTGGACCCGCTGGACTCGACCTCGCGTCAAGTGGACCCGAATGTGGTCGGCCAAGAGCACTACGAAACCACCCGTGCCGTGCAGTCGACGCTGCAGCGCTACAAAGAACTGCGCGACATCATCGCGATTCTGGGTATGGACGAGTTGTCTCCTGAAGACAAGCTGGCTGTCGCCCGCGCTCGTAAGATCCAGCGTTTCCTGTCGCAGCCTTTCCACGTGGCCGAAGTGTTCACGGGCTCGCCTGGCAAGTACGTGCCCCTGAAGGAAACCATCCGCGGCTTCAAGATGATTGTGGCTGGCGAGTGCGATCACCTGCCTGAGCAGGCCTTCTACATGGTGGGCACCATCGACGAAGCCTTCGAAAAAGCGAAAAAGATGCAGTAAGACGGCGCATTCGGGTCTGATGCGTCGTTGGCCTCCTCGCCGTACAGGGAGTACGGCTGTGGGGGCCGCCTAGCCTCAAACCCGACTGCTTGCTTCCTGCACCTTTTCCCTCATAGAAAGAACGATCATGGCAACCATTCATGTCGACGTGGTCAGCGCAGAAGAAAGCATCTTCAGCGGTGAAGCCAAGTTCGTCGCGCTGCCGGGTGAGAACGGTGAGTTGGGCATTCTGCCCAAGCACACACCGCTGATCACCCGCATCAAGGCGGGCGCGGTGCGCATTCAGCGTGCCGACAATGGCGAAGAAGAGTTTGTGTTTGTTGCGGGTGGCATTCTTGAAGTGCAACCCAACAACGTGACCGTGTTGGCCGACACCGCCATTCGCGGCAAGGACTTGGATGAAGCCAAGGCCAACGAAGCCAAGAAGCTGGCGGAAGAGGCCATGAAGAACGCCAAGAGCGACATCGACCTGGCCGCTGCGCAAGGCGAATTCGCTGCGATGGCTGCTCAGCTGGCTGCTATCCAGAAGTTGCGCAAGCAACGCTGATCAAGACTCGCCCGGATCGTCAGATCTGGGCGCACCCGGCACCGTCATGGCGCCTCTGAACCCGCATGCCGCAAGGCCTGCGGGTTTGTGTTTTTTAGGGCCTGTTGACCTACAAATCCAACCCGCGTGAGCCCTACGGGCCATGCCAGTCTAGGCGCGCTGCGCCGCCCGCACCGCTGTGCGGGCAAGCGGCGCAACAACGAAAGGCGTGGCCTGTAGGACTCACCCTGAGGGCGGGGCGTCCATGGGTGCTGGCGGGCGTTGCTCACCTTGCCCGGACACCACAAGCCCGGGCTGCGGATCGCGCCTACTCCAGCGCCCTTGGACACTCCTGCGCGGGCAGGATTTATAGGTCAACAGACCCTAAAGCACCCACGGTGCGTTGGGCAACTCGTTCGGGTTGGCGGCGGCCTCATCCACCACCGGAAAGTGCTCCTGCAGCAAGGTGCCCACGGTGGTGACGGCCTGGGTGAGGCCGGCCTCAAAAGCCCCTTGGCGAAACTCATCGCGCATCGTCGCCACCAAGGCCGCCCACTGAGCTTGGGGCACGCGCGCACTGAGCCCTCGATCCGCTAGCACTTCGATGGCATGGTCGGCCAAGAGCACGTAGATCAAAACGCCGTTATTGGCTTCCGTGTCCCACACACGCAGGCTGCTGAAGAGCTCGATCGCACGCTCGCGCGAACGCAGGCCGCGCCGCAGCAACTCCATCGGTAAGCTGGCTTCCACGCACACCCTGATCTCGCCGCTGTGCAGCTTTTCGCTGGCGGCCACCTGTGCTTCAACGCGCGCCAAGGTACCCGCACCCAGCAGCTTGGGCACGTCGTCGGTGTCGAGCCAAAAGTGCTGCCACCAGCGGCTCAAAGCAGTTGCGCCCATCTCACCAATCTCCCGAGGCGCCACCGCCTCCAAACTCTCCGCCGCCACCGGAAGAAAAGCCGCCGCCCCCGCCCCAACCTCCGCCGCCGCCACCACCGCCCCAGATCACGGGGCCGCCGCCTCGCCGCCCACCTCCCACGCCCAATACGCCCACGAAGATCAGCGCCAAAACGCCGGCGACAACGCCAAGAAAGAGACTGGTGGTGATGAGCCCGGCCAACGCGCCCGTGCCGACACCGGTGGCCAACACGCCAAGCTTGCGCCCTAAGATGCTGCTGAGCACACTGCCGGCCACGGGGACGCCGATGAAGAGCAGCATCGCCACCTCTTGCCAGCCCCACTTGGCCTGCTTGGCTTTGCCGCCCCGGGCTGCCGGGGCGGGCAGGTGCTCACCCCGAATCCGGGCCATCAATTGATCGACCCCTTGGTTCAGGCCGCCCGCGTAATCGCCAGCCTTGAACGCGGGCCGCAACGCTTGGTCAATGATCTGTCGGGCAGCGAGGTCCGGCACGGCCCCCTCGAGATCCTTGGCCACTTCAATGCGCATGCGGCGGTCGTCTTTGGCCACCACGATCAGCACACCGTCGCCCACACCTTTGCGGCCAATCTTCCAGTGGTCCGCGACCCGATAAGCAAAGGCGGCCAAATCTTCCGGCTGGCTGGAGGCCACCATCAGAATGACCAACTGTGGCCCCGACTCAGTCTCGAAGCGTGCCAGCTTGGCCTCCAAGGCTTGCCGCTGCGCGTCGCTCAAAGTGCCTGTCTGGTCCATGACCCGCGCGCTCAGCGCAGGAATGGGCTGCAGGTCTTGCGCCCGCGCGCGGCCCTGCAGCACGGCGAAGAGCGCCAACGCCAGCGCCAAGAGGGGCCAAAGCCGGCCCCCTTTCCATGCACTGCGCCAAGCCAAGCTCGTCATGACCGGGTCACTTGGCGGGCTTGTCGAAGCTCACCGCCGGCGGCGCCGAAATTGCCTTCTCGTTTTCCACCGTAAAGGTGGGCTTGACCTCGTAGCTGAACACCATGGCCGTCAGATTGCTTGGGAAGCTGCGGGCCAGAACGTTGTAGTCCTGAACCGACTTGATGTACTTGCCGCGGGCCACGGTGATGCGGTTCTCTGTCCCCTCCAACTGCACACGCAAGTCTTGAAAGCCTTGATTGGCCTTCAGGTTGGGGTAGTTCTCTGACACCATCATCAGGCGGCTCAAAGCACCCGTGAGCTCACCCTGCGCAGCTTGAAACTTCTGAAAGGCTTCAGGGTTGTTCACGAGCTCCGGTGTGGCTTGAATCGATGTGGCTTTCGAGCGCGCCTCGATGACCTTGGTCAGCGTTTCTTGCTCAAAGTTGGCTTCACCTTTGACGGTCGCCACGATGTTGGGAATCAAGTCTGCACGCCGCTGGTACTGGTTCAAGACTTCGGACCACTGGCTCTTCACCTGCTCGTCCAGCCGCTGAAAATCGTTGTAACCACAACCGCTGAGGCTCAGAGCGCTCGCGGCCACAGTCAGGGCTAAGGCGCTACGCTTGAGAGAAGACAGTGTCATGTGAGGCTCCTTGTCTGAGCAATTGATAGGACGCCCCATAAATGAGGCTCGTGAGTCAAAAATCAAGGGGCGCTGATCAGCGCTTTGCGCCTTGTCCGCCATCAAGTGGGCAAGATCAAGCCAGCGGAGATAATCGCCAGATGTTCGCACCGCTCACCAATGACACCTTTCTGCGCGCCTGCCTGCGCCAGCCGACTGACCATACGCCGCTGTGGCTGATGCGCCAAGCCGGCCGCTATCTGCCGGAGTATCGGGCCACGCGGGCCAAGGCCGGCAGCTTCATGGGCCTGGCCACCAATGTCGACTACGCCACGGAAGTGACCTTGCAGCCCTTAGAGCGCTATCCGTTGGATGCTGCCATCTTGTTCTCCGACATCTTGACCGTGCCGGATGCCATGGGGCTGGGCCTGAGCTTTCAGTTGGGTGAGGGGCCGAAGTTTGCACACGTGGTGCGGGATGAAGCCGCTGTGGCCGCGCTGCGCGTGCCCGACATGAACAAGCTGCGCTATGTCTTTGACGCGGTCACCTCGATCCGCAAGGCGCTGAATGGCAGGGTTCCCCTGATTGGCTTCTCGGGCAGCCCGTGGACGCTGGCCTGCTACATGGTCGAAGGGGGGGGCTCGGATGACTATCGCCTGGTCAAGTCCATGCTCTACAGCCGGCCCGATCTGATGCACAAAATGCTGGCCATCAATGCGCAGTCGGTGGCGGCCTATCTGAATGCCCAAATCGATGCCGGCGCCCAAGCCGTGATGGTGTTTGACAGTTGGGGCGGCGTGCTGGCGGATGGGGCCTTCCAAGAGTTCTCTCTGGCCTACACCCAACAAGTCGTGGCAGGTTTGCAGCGCGAGAAAGACGGCCAACGCATCCCCGTGATTGTGTTCACCAAAGGTGGCGGGCCTTGGCTGCAGCAAATTGCGGGCATTGGCGCCGATGTAGTGGGCCTCGATTGGACCGTCAATCTGGCTCAGGCGCGAGCGGCTGTGGGGCACCAAGTGGCCTTCCAAGGCAACTTAGACCCCAACGTGCTGTTTGCCCCGCCGGAGGCCATTCAGCGTGAGGCCATCAAGGTGTTGGACAGCTTTGGTCGTCCACAGAAGGCCGATGGCAGCTGGGATGGCCACGTCTTCAACCTGGGGCATGGCATCAGCCAATTCACCCCGCCAGAGCATGTCTCGGCCTTGGTGGAAGCGGTGCACACCCACTCTCGAAAGCTGAGGGCTTGAGGCCGTCTGGCAGGCGGGGCTTGGTCGATCTGACAGGATGCCAAGCCACCAGTGCTGCACAGTGAGTGAGCGCTCAGGTCTTGACTTATCCCCACTTTTCCGGGAACGAAGCGACTAACTTGCCACACTGTGCCTTAGGCTGCCAAAAAATCTAGACTTCACGTACTAAGTCATTGATAGTAAAAGACATTTTGGGATTGCCGCAAAACCGGGCAACTTAAGGCGAAGGCCAGTGGATCAAGGATTTAGCGCGGGTCAAGTCTGGTTTCCCACAAAGTTATCCACAGAAAACGTGGGTAACTGGGAAAGGGCTTCACAATCATGAACTTAGCGCAGAACGCTCAGGTGAAATCAACGAAGCCCCAACAAGGCGACCGGCTTTGAGCACCGAAATGATGCAGCGGCTACGTGTGGCCGTAGAGACCCCGCAATATGCCGGTTTAGCCCGTGCGCTTGACTACGCTTGCCCTCACCACTTGCCTGCCGGCACCCTGGTCAGAGTGCCCTTAGGACAGCGCAATATACCCGGGATCGTGTGGGCGGGGGCGCCAGATCAAGAAGCCGCTGAGGCTCGACCCTTGGCGAGTCTCAAGCCTGTCGCCGAAGTGATGCAGGCCCTGCCCCCGCTGCCACCTGTCTGGTGCGATCTGGTGGACTTCACGGCCCGCTATTACCAGCGGGCTGTGGGCGAAGTCGCGCTCTCGGTGCTGCCCCCAGAGCTGCGAAAGCTTGACAACGCTGGTTTGGACAAGCGCCTGCGCCTGCTGGCCAAGCGGTCTGGCTGGGCCATGCCAGAGCCCGAAGGCTCGCTCCCCCCGCGTCGCAAGTCCGCCAAAGTGCAGAGCAGTCGACCCGGGCCCGCTGAGCCAGCGCCGCCCCCGCCGCTGCCAACGCTGCAGCCCGAGCAAGCGCAGGTCTTGGCGACTCTGGCCGATGCCTTTGAACAAGCCCAGCCGCCTTGCCACCTGCTGCATGGTGTGACGGGCAGCGGCAAGACCGAGGTCTACCTGCGGGCCGCCCAACACGCGCTGGATCTGGGGCGCCAAGCCCTGGTGCTGGTGCCTGAGATCAACTTAACACCACAGTTAGAGGCACGCTTCGCTGAGCGATTTCCGGGGCGCCGCCTGGTCTCACTGCACAGCGGTCTGACTCCCGCGCAGCGCTTGGCGAATTGGCTCACCGCACACCTCGGACATGCGGACCTGGTGCTGGGCACCCGTCTCGCGGTCTTCTGTCCCCTCCCGCGCCTCGGCTTGATCGTCGTCGATGAAGAGCACGACCCCAGCTACAAACAGCAAGATGGAGCGCGCTATTCCGCGCGCGATCTGGCGGTGTACCGGGCTTGGCTTGAAAAAGTCCCCGTGGTGCTCGGCTCGGCGACACCCTCCTTGGAGAGTTGGCAGCATGCACAGACCGGCCGCTACAAGCTGCTGACCATGGCGCAACGGGTAGGGCAGGGCGAGTTGCCTAAAGTCCGAATTGTGGACATGAACCTGCAGCCCCAACCGGCGCCAGGTCAGCCCGCCGCACCGCTGAGCGAGCCGCTGCTGACCGCCGTGCGGGCGCGGGTTGAGCGTGGTGAGCAAAGTCTCTTGTTCCTGAACCGACGGGGCTTTGCGCCGGTGCTGAGCTGCACCGCCTGCGGCTGGAAGAGTGGCTGCCCGCACTGCAGCGCCTGGCGCGTGTTCCACAAGCTCGACCGCACCCTGCGCTGCCACCATTGCAGCTTCACCGAGCGTGTGCCCAAGGCCTGCCCGGACTGCGGTAACCTTGATATTCAGCCGGTCGGTCGAGGTACCGAGCGCCTCGAAGAGCAGGTCGCCGAGTTGCTGCAAGGCCTAGAGCGGCCAGGCGGCGGGGCGGTGCGGGTGGCCCGCATTGATGCTGACACCACCCGCCTCAAAGGAGCACTCGAGCAGCAATTGGCGGCCGTGCATGACGGCAGCGTGGATGTCTTGATTGGCACGCAGATGGTCACCAAGGGGCACGATTTTCGCCGTGTGACCTTGGTGGCGGCCGTGAACCCTGACAGTGCGCTGTTCACCGCCGACTTTCGAGCCCCAGAGCGCCTTTTCGCCACACTGATGCAGGCCGCAGGCCGCGCCGGCCGAGACGCCGCCGCTGCGGCCAGCAGCGAGATGTGGATTCAGACCTGGAGCCCCACTCACCCTCTGTTCACTGCCCTGCGCCAGCACGACTTTGCGCGCTTTGCCGCCTCGCAACTCCAAGAGCGCGAGATGGCAGCGCTGCCACCGTTCTCGCACCTCGCGTTGCTGCGCTGCGAGGCTCGAGACGCTGCGGTGGCCGAGGGATTTCTGCGCCAGGCGCGCGACATGGCGCAAGCCTTGCTGACAGAACAGGCTGCTGACGGTCAGGTCACGTTCTATGCCCCCGTTCCGCCCCATGTCGCCAAGGTGGCCGGGCTAGAGCGGCGTCAAATGCTCATCGAGGCCAGCACACGGCCCGGCCTGCAGCGGCTGCTGGCCGCATGGATGCCGCAACTGCCGGCGCTGCGAGGCCAGCACAAAGGGCTGGCGCGATGGGCGATGGATGTGGATCCCCTCAGCATTTAAGGGCGAGGTGCCTTATCTCGGGTTGACACCAAACCCCCATGCCATCAGCGTGAAGCTCCCAACGGCCAACACGGTCGAGCCCAAAATGATCCGCGCAATACGGCCGGCGTCTGCGCCATGGCGCTCCACCAGCAATGAAACGTTGCTGGCGCTGGGAAGCGCAGCGGCCAAGGTCAGTACCGTAAGTTGAGCGTTGCTCAGTGGCGCACCCAAGCCGCGTGCGGCCACACCCAAGATCAGGATGAGCAAGGGATGCAGCAGCAGTTTGATGGCCACAATCGTCATGACGCTGCCGGCATTGAAGCGGGTCCACCCATCGCGCCACGCTTGTGCTTGGGGCTTTCGGCGCCTTGGCGCGCCCAGCAAGCGGCTGAGTGAATCTGGTGAGGTGGGGGCTGCGCCACCCACATCAGAGAGCGGCCAAACTGAGGGCATGGTGCTGGCATCTGGGTCCACCAGCACCGACTCTCCGCGGGCGGCGCGTTTGGCCATGGCCATGGCGCGCTCGCGATGATCTTGGGCGGGCGCCGCTCCCGCAGCTTGGGCTTGACCGGAGCGCCAAAGCACGGCGCCGATGGTGAACAGGGCGACGGGGCTCGCTGCGTTAGCCAACATGTTGACGACCGACAGCACGGGGCTGGGCACCTCCAATTGCAAGACCCCTAAAGTGGCGCCAGCGGCAATGGACCAAGGTAAAGGGTTGGAGACTGCTGCCTTGAGGGATTGCAGCAGCGCCTTGAGCGGGCTTTGTCCACTGCGTTGCCCAGTCTGCGCCAGCGCCAGGCAGGCCGAGCTGGTGATCATCATGTCGGCCAAGATGGTGCAGATCACCGGGCCTGCAGCCTGCGGCCCGAGCAGGGCGACCAGCAAGGGCACACCCATGAAGCCGGTGTTGGGGAAGGCGGCCACCAAGGCGCCAAACGCGGCGTCCTTCATGCCCACCCGCCGCGACAGTGTCATGGCAATGGTGAAGAACACGACCAAAGCGGCGGCGGTCAAGTAGACCGCGAGCACGCTGGGGTTCAGCAACTCCAGCACAGGCGTGCTCATGCCAAAGCGGAACAGCAGACACGGCAAGGCAAAGAACAGCACAAAGGCGTTCAGCCCGCCGATGGCCGACTCCGGCACGATGCGGCGGTGGGCGGCCAAATAGCCGCAGAGCACCAGCGCAAAAAACGGCAGTGTGGTGAAGAGGATGGACTGCATGCGAGCTGCGAGTATCGCAGCCCAGGCCGTCCATCATTGCTGCGGCTTGTTACTGCATCAGGGCGTCGGCGTCGGCCACCGCCAGGCGATGATCGGGCAAGTGCGCTTCCAGCCAGGCCAGATCCAGTTGCAGCAGGTTCACCAAGGCCGCTTGGCTTTGCAGGAGGCCTTCTGTGGCGGATACCCCGGCGTCGCGGGCGTCCGCAATCACGCTGGCCAGGCGCAATGCCGCCCCCAACCGGCAGAAAGGCTTGACCTCCAACGGGTCTGCCGCCGCATTAAAGGCCTGTATCAAGGCCGTGGGAAAGCGCCAGTGCCGGGCCAATTCGGCGCTGATCAAGGGATGGCTCACGCCCATGCGGGCTTGCTCTTGGCCAATGCGGCTGTCCAACTCCGTGCAGTGGGAGGCGACTTCGGCCATGCGCTGGGGCTCCACCAAGATCATCAACAATTGCCCGGTGCGCAGCATCAGCCCCCCTAGATAGGCCGTGTCTTCGTCAGCGTCCAGCCAACGAGCAAGAGGTTGCGCATAGGCGGCAGTGGCCATGGTGCCGCGCCAAAAAGCCTTGCGATCAAAGCCGGGGATGTTCGGGAAGGCGCCGGCCATGCAGGCGGACAAGGTCAGGTCTCGCAGCGTACGCAGGCCTAAAGCCGCAGCGGCATCTGGCAACGAAGAGACGCTGCGAGCTGGGCTGTAGCGGGCGGAGTTGGCCAATCGCAAGACCTTGGCCGACAGCGCTTGGTCTTGGCCCACCAGGGCGGCTAATTCGGGCAGTGAGAGGTCGTCTCGGTCGAAGGACTGCAGCAGCTTGTGCGCCACTTCGGGCATGGCGGGCATGGCGGTGGCGCGTTCGATGTAGGGAGCGATGGCGGGCATAGAGGCGGGTCCTCGGCAAGTGTTGGTCTCCTCAACTTCGACCCACCTTGCGCCCGCCTTGAGCAAGGGTTGCGCTCAATCCTTCACGACTGCGGGGCGTCCAGCCTCGACCACGTAGCGGGCAGCGATACGCACGGCGCTATCCACTTGCAAGGCGTCGTCGACCGCCATCAAGCGAGCCTCCAAGCGCTTTTCACTCAAGGTGAAGCCGATATAGCCGCGCGCATCGCCTCGGGCGTAATGCACATGGGGGTTGAGCTTGGCCGCGGCCTCAATACGAGCCTGTGGCAGAGACAAGCTGCTGATGGAGGTGCCGCAGAACTCGGTCGCCACGACCGGACTGCGCGGGTCGTGTGCGTGGCGGTGCAACTCCGTCACATAGTGGGTGTGAACATCGCCGCCCAGCACGACGGCACCTGCTAGCTTGCGCTCGGCCACCGTGTCCAGCAGGCGTTGGCGGGCGGGGGCGTAGCCGTCCCAGCCGTCGGTCCAGACCAGGCCGCCGTCGGCACCAGCCGGGTCGCTCCAGGCGAACGGGGCCATCAAGGTTTGCTGTGCCAGCAAGTTCCAGGGGCGCTGGGTGTCCCAGGCCTGAGCCAGCCAGCGCTCTTGCTCGCGGCCCAGCAGGCTGCGCTCTGGCGCGGCCAACTCAGGGCAGCTTTGGCGCGTGACGGTGTTGGAGCCACCGCGACTAGGCTTGGGGCAGGCTTGGGGATCTCGGTACTGACGGTCGTCCAGCAAGAGGATGCGGGCCAAGCGTCCCCAATTCAAGGCGCCGTAGATGCGCGCATCGCTGCCGCTGGGGCGCATGGCTTTGGGCAATGGCAACGCCTCCCAGCAGGCCTGATAAGCCGCCGCGCGCTGCAGCCCAAAGTGCGGCTGCAGGCTTTGACCCTGCAGGCCGGCATAGTCGTTATCCACCTCATGGTCGTCCCAGATGAACAACCACGGGCAGGCTGCATGGGCGGCTTGCAGCAAGGGGTCACTCTTGTACTGCTGGTAGCGCTGGCGGTACTGTGCCAAGGTGCTGACCAAGCCTCCGTAGTGGCGTCGCAGGGCATCGGGGCGCGAGCCGTACTCGTAGATGTAGTCGCCCAGAAACATCACCAAGTCAGGTTCGTCCAGGACGACCTGCCGCCAGGCGGCGTAATGCCCCATGTCGTAGCGCTGGCAGCTTGCAGTGGCGAACTTCAACGTGGTGCCAGCGTCCGGCGCGGGCGCCGTGCGGGTGCGGCCCACCATGCTCTGCCCGCCCAAGGCATGGAAGCGATACCAAAACCAACGGTCGGGTGGCAATCCGCTAAGTTCGGCATGCACGCTCCAGCCCCAGGCGGCTTCGGCCACTTCAAGGCCTTTGGCCAGCACGGTCTTGAATTGCTCATCGGCGGCGATCTCCCAGCGCACCTCAACGCGCTCTGGCAGGTCATGGCCCGACAGTTGAGTCCACAGCACCATGCCATCGGGCCTAGGGAATCCGCTGGCCACGCCCAGCGAGAAGCGTGGCACATCGGCAGCCCGCGCCCAGGGGATGAAACAGGCGCCCAGGGCCGTCAAGCTGTGGGTCAAACACGCTCGACGTGTGGGAAGGAGTTCTGGGGGCATGGGGTGGCCTTTTGCAGCGCGAGTGCCCGATGCTAGCGCTTGATCTGGCGCAATGGGGTAACAGGCTGGCGTCAGGGTTTGCGCCTCACAATGGCCTGTGGCCCCAGCGGCTCCGACTACCTAGATCATCTCAGTGCCCAACGCCTTCAATTTCTCGGCCTCGCCCTTTGATGGCCTCTCCAATGACGAGCGCCAACTCGTGCGCGACAGTGTGGACATCGCTTACTTCCAAGAGGGTGAGACCATTCTGGAGCCCGGTGTACTGCCGACGCATCTGTTTGTGGTGATCAAGGGTGTGGTGCATCAGTTGGATGGTGATGAGGTCGTGGCCAGCTTTGGCAAAGACGACACCTTTGATGGGCGCTCTCTGGTGGCCGGCAAGGTCAGCAGCCGATTTGTGGCCAAAGAAGAGGTCCTGGCCTATCAGCTCACCCGCGATGCGGTGACGGAGCTGATCTCCCGCAATGCCACCTTTGGCGCCTTGTTGTTTGCGGATCTCTCCAACAAGCTGAGTGCCCTGTCCAAACGCTCCAGCCAGCACGAGATGCAATCCCTGGCCATGGCCCGGGTGCATGAGGCGGCCGTTCGGCCCATCACCGAAGTCGATGCTGATCTCGACATCGTGGCGGTGGCTCGGGTCTTCAATGATGAGCGCACGGATCGTGTGCTGGTGCGCGACCGCCGCAGTGAGCCCGAGCGCCTGGGTATTTTCACGACCACCGGTTTGCAGCGCGCCATTCTGCATGGGCGTCCTCTGCATGAGTTGCCGGTTCGGGAGTTGGCGACCTTCAGGCTGGTCACCGTGCGGCCTGAGGCCTATCTCTTTGATGCCCAAGCCATGATGATCCGCCACCAAGTGCGGCGAGTGGTCGTCTCTGAGTTGCTGCCCAGTGGCGGTGAGCGCATTTTGGGCACGCTCGACCAGCTGGATTTGCTGAGCTTTCTGTCCAACCACTCCTATCTCATCACCCGCCAGATTTTGGAGGCCAAAGACCTGGCGGAGCTCAAGCCTGCGGCGGGGCAGCTGACGCGCTTGATCGCCCTGCTGCACCGCGGTGGCACACCGGTGCGCTTGATCGCCCGCTTGGTGCAAGAGCTGAATGCGCAGTTGTTTGATCGGGCCTGGCACTTGATTGCGCCGCCGGAGCTGGTGGCCAACTCTTGCTTGTTCGTGATGGGCAGTGAAGGCCGCGGCGAGCAGTTGCTCAAGACCGACCAAGACAATGCGCTGGTGCTGCGTGACGGCTACCAAGCGCCGGCAGACCTGGCTGAGATTTGCGAGCGCTTCTCTGCCACGCTGGCCGACTTTGGCTACCCGGAGTGCCCAGGCCGCATCATGGTCAACAACCCGACCTGGCGCATGCAAGAGTCCGAGTTTGCGCAACTGGTGCGGCGTTGGCTGATGACGCCTGATGCCGAAGGTCTGATGGCCTTGGCCATCTTCTTTGATGCCCATGCCGTTTGCGGTGACGCAGGCCTGCTTGAGCGCGTGCGCGGCGAAGTGTTCCGCTTGGTCTTGGACAACGATGTGCTGATGGCGCGCTTCGCGGCCGCCATTCATTCCTTTGACCACGCCCACGGCTGGTGGAACCGGCTGCGCCTGCTGGGCGAGGATGATGCACTGTTTGACATCAAGAAGGCCGGGCTCTTCCCCTTGGTGCATGGTGTGCGCAGCTTGGCCTTGGCCCATCGCGTGACGGCCACCGGCACCGAGGCGCGCATCGATGCCTTGGCCGCAGAGCACCGCCTGCCGCCCGACTTGGCCACCTCCATGGTGGACAGCCTGCATCTTTTCATGCGCCTGCGCCTCGATGCAGGTCTGCAAGCTCTGGAGCGCGGAGAGGCCTATCGCGGCATCGCGCTGGACCAACTCAGCAGCTTGGACCGCGACTTGCTGAAGGACGCATTGGCTGTGGTCAAGCGCTTCAAGAACCTCTTGTCCCAGCGCTTCCGTCTGGACATGCTGTGAGCCGAGGTCAGCCATGAGCACGGTGACGACGGCCCTGCCTCAAGCGCCTGCCTGGTGGCAGCGCCCCTGGCAGCGCCTGCAGCGCGAGTGGATGCTCTACCACTTGGGCGACCAACGCATGCGCTTCCTCTATGACGAGCCACCGCCCGACGAGTGGGTTTCGGTCGACTGTGAAACCACCGGCCTCAACCCCAGCCGGGATGAAATCATCGCTATTGGGGCGGTGCGCATCGTGGGCAACCGGGTGATGACCAGTGATCGCTTGGAGTTGTTGGTGCGACCGTCGAAGGCCATTTCGGCCGAGGCCACCAAGGTGCACGGCCTGCGTCAACGTGATGTTCAAGATGGTCTGGAGCCCGACGAGGCCATGCGCCAGTTACTGGCCTTCATTGGCGCGCGGCCGTTGGTGGGCTACTACCTGGAGTTTGACGTGGCACTGATCAACCGTGCCATCTTTCCGATGCTGGGCGTGCGCCTGCCCCAGCCCAAGGTGGAGATTTCCTCGCTCTATTACGACTGGAAGCAGCGCCAATTGCCCCCTTGGCAGCACGGTGCCAGCATCGACCTGCGCTTGGCCACCTTGATGCACGACCTGGACTTGCCGACCCGGCGGGCCCATGACGCGCTGAACGACGCCATCATGGCCGCGCTTGCATTCGTCAAACTGCGGGCTTTGCTGCGCTGAGGCTGTTGGCACTGCGGGCTTTGGCCCAGCCTCTGTCTTAGGGGGCTTGCGGGTGCCACTCGAACGCGGACGCCACTTATACTGGCCCTTTCGCTCGCCCGCTTGACCGCCCCGCTCCATGCTGAAGAAGAAGACACTGCCCGCCGCGCGACGGCTGGCGCGCTTGCCCCAGCATGATGGGCTGCCCGTTGAGCGTGAGGTCCTGGTCGCCTTGGGTGGCCTTGGGCTGACTTGCTGAAGCCCTTGGCATGCGCATGCGATGGCCCGACACCGCTAGACCTCCCCGAGGCGAGCGCGTCGCGCTGCCCACGCCAGCCTGCTGGCGCCGCGGAGCTTTAGGGCGCAGGGCTTGCACTCACTCGCTTTTTCAGGAGACCCCATGACGACGTTGCACGATATTCGCCGCTGGTCGACGACTGCACGTCCGGTTTTCATTTGTGGGCTCGAGCGCTCAGGAACTTCGATTCTGCAAGTCTCTCTGAGTCGGCATCCCGAACTGTTTGCCGTCAAGGACGTCTACGAGACCTTCATCTTTTTGAAGCCACGCTCGGCCTTGCAAGACCCCGCGCCGCAAATGACCCAGGCCTATCTGCAAGGTGAGGCGCAATGCAGCCGCTTTCGCAGTTTTGTGGCCAGCCTTGGTGGCGAGAAGGGCGAGCTGTCTGAGGCTGATGTGATCCGGGCATTCTTCTACTTCGCCGCCCACTATGTTTACCCCGGTCGCCAGCCCCTTGAGAAGACACCGGCCCATGTGCGCAAGTTAGGCCGCATGCTGGAGCTGTTTCCGCTGGCCCGCGTCGTGGTGTGTACCCGTGACCCGGTCAGCATCGTGGCCAGTTACCGCAAGCGCTTGGCCGCCGAGAAGGCCTTGGGCAAGGGTGTGGATGAGTGGGGCTGGTTGGACCGCACCGCCGAGCAACTGATCGGCCACTTTGAGCAGATCACCGAGAGCATTCTGGATGCGCGCCAGCGCTGGCCTCAGCAGGTATTTGTCGCCCCCTACGACTGGATGACGAGCACGCCCGAGCTGGCCTTGCGCGCCATCTGCGACTTTGCGGGCTTGGCCTTTGTGGCCGAGGTTTTGAAGCCCAAAGAGGTGCCGGGCCGCCAGGTTGACGAAATGCTCTCCAAGCCCATCACCCGGCGCGAGCCCGACATCGATACCTATGTCGATGCTGACACCGAGCGCATGATCCTCGAAAAAACTCAGGCGATGCGCATTGTGTGGGATCGACCTGGCTTGCTGGCTGGGTCAGACTGATAACTTCTAGCGCCAGCCCATCCCACTTTTTCCCGAGCGTTCGACCATGATCATCTCTCCCAACCTCCGATTTGTCTTTGTGCATGTCCATAAATGCGCGGGCACCAGCATTGAGACGGCGCTGGCCACTCAGTTGGGCGTCAATGATCTGGTGATTGGCTCCACCGAAGACGGGGAAAAGCAAAAGACCTTTTTTGCCGACGTGCTCAAGCTGCGCAAGCACTCCACGGCGCAAGAAGCCAAGGACTTGTTGGGAGAGGCCCGGTGGAAGAATTTCTTCACTTTCGGGTTTGTGCGCCAGCCGGTGGATCGCCTGCGCTCTTTGTATGCCTACGCCAAGGGCTTGGCCGAGCGCAACCCGCTGACAACCGAGGAGCAGGCTGCGCTGGCCGCTAAGGGCGAGTTCCCTGCACGCCATCCTTATAAGTTCAAGGCGGTTCAAGCCGCGGTCAGCGCCCAGAGCTTTGACGCTTTCGTGCGCAATCCCCGCACCTGGCAAGACGCCGGTGCCAAGCCGCAATGGCAGAGCCTCTGTGACGCCGAAGGCGTGGTCATGGTCGACATGATTGGCAAGGTTGAAAAAATTGGCGACGACTGGGCACGCGTTCAAAAGCGCTTGAAGTTCACCGCACCTTTGGGCCTGCAGAACAAGAGCCCGGAGCTCGTGGCGGACGAGCTCAGTCCTGAGGCTTGGCTGATGATCCGCAAGCATTACCTGCGCGACTTCAAGATCTTTGGCTACACCGTGCCGCCTCAAGTGGTGCAGGCCGGCCCCAAGGCAGGCGGCAAGCCGCAAGGTGGCAAGGCCAATGCGTCGGCGGCGGGCAAGATTCAAAGCTCAGGCGCTGCGGCGGCTTGATTCGTCTCAGCCTGTGCGCGGCGCAGGCGGTCTGGTTTTTTCATGAGGTTGCGATGGCGGTTGTCTGCGAGCGTCTGCAGTATTTGTTTTTCGTGAATCCCCTGACGGGCTCGCAAGCCATCACGCGGACGCTCATGGAGCATTTGCATGGCGAGCTGTTGCCGCCCGAAGACGTGGTGCGTCGGGGCAAAGTGTTGGCACGCCGGCAAAACACGACGCCCAAAATGGTGCTCGCCGCAGAGCTGCTCTCCGAGAGCGAGTTCAAGGCGCTGCTGAAGTTCACGGGGGTCCGTAATCCCTTTGACCTGCTGGTCGCGCGCTACCTCAAGCAAGGGGGAAGCCGCCCCGGCGAAACACCCGATGAGGCAAGCGACGGTAAGGCTGCAGGCCTCAGTTTTTCCGCTTGGCTGAGGCAGACCCATGAGGCGCTGATCAAAGAGAAGCGCGAGTCTCGGGCCCAGCTCAACTATGCGGATCAAGTGGATGTGGTGATCCGCTTTGAGGCCCAGCAAGCCGGCTTTGACGAGGTTTTGCAGCGGCTTGGCGTCCACGAACCCTTGGCGCTCTACCCTGACCCCGACAAACCCGGCCCTAAGACCTTGGATTACGCCGCTTTTTACAAGGGCGAGGACGTGGACCTGGTGTCTCGTCTTTATGCCAAGACCTTGAGCCGATTTGGCTATCGTTTTGATTCGGAGAAGACGGCATGATCATCAATCACACGGGCAGCTTTGTGTTCGTGCACGTGCCCAAGGCGGCAGGGACGTCCATCTCGCGCCTCTTCACCAAGTTCAGCACCTATCGCGATCTGGAAGTGGGCGGCACACCCCTGGGTGAAGCGGTGCAGCCCTTTTTCAAGCGCCGCTACGGCCTGGCGAAGCACTCCACGGCGCAAGAAATTGAAGCCGTCATGGGTGAGCAGCGCTTCGGCAAGTACTTCACCTTTGCCTTTGTGCGTAACCCCTACACCCGGGCCTTCAGTATCTTCAACTACCTGCATCGGCAGCAGGACCGCAAAACCCTCAAGACCCTGGCGGCCGTCAGTTCGCTGACCGAGTTCGGTGAGTTTTTGCGCTCTGAGTATTTCGCGGGCGACGGCATGGACCGCATCTTGCGCCCTCAAACCTTCTGGACAGACCTGCCCTCGCAACGCGCGCTGGACTTTGTCGGTTCGGTCGAAGCGATTGACGCTGATGTGGCCTACATCCTGAGCCACACCGTGAAGGCCGGTAAGAAGGCGGCCCATTCGGAGGAAAGCAGCGAGGTTCAGGCACGTAATCGCAGTACAGAGAACCCCAACGCCCTGTGGGACTTGTTGCGCCAAGACCCAGAGGCCGAGCGGCTTATCTATGAACGCTATCAAAGCGACTTCGAGCGCTTTGGCTACGAGCGCCTGGACATGAGCACGAACGCGAGCTACGACGAGCGACGTCTGCGCGACCGCGGCGATCAGGCGCACTTGAAAGTGCTCGACATCAAGCCAGCGCTCACGCCTGAAGAGGACGCCGCAGCCGGCCCGCTCATCAAGCGCAAACCCAACGGCGCCAAAAAGGGCGGTGGCCCCAAGGCCGAAGGTAAAAAAGGCCCAGGCCCCAAGCGGGGCAAGTGGGTGGCCTGAAAAACCCATTCGCGCTGCTGCTGGCCCATGGCGGCCAGTGGGCAATGGGCAGCGCGCAGCGCCGCCGCTCAATCAACGTGTGTTGGGGGCGGCCGCTTCTTCTTCAGTGCAGGCGGCTGTTGAGCCAGCGCTTGAAACGCTCCACTTGGCCCAGGTATTCGCCTTCAAAGGCTTGTTGAGAAGCCTGGGCTTGGGAGATCAAGGTCTGTACCAAGGCCGGATTCGGGGCCTGGAAGTTCTGCAGCAAGTAGTCCACCATGGCCTGCGGATCAGCAACGATGGGCAGCTGCCAGAGGTGGCTCAGGCCTTGTGCGCCGGAGGGGGTGGTCAGCACCGGCTTGCCGTAGCTCAGCGGCTCGACGGTCTTGATCTTCAGCCCCGTGCCGCCCACCATCGGATTGATGGCAATGTCGATGGCGTCATAGAAGGTATGCAGCTCTTTGACAAAGCCCAGCTTGATGAGCCCCGGCATGTCGGGGATGTGCTTGCAAATGCCTCCAGCCACCACCATGGGGTGTGCGAATTGGCTGCCGACTTGGCGCAGCTTGGCCGTGAAGGCCTGCATGCTGCGGACGTTCCAGTCATTGCCGCTGCCCAGATAACCAAAGGTTAAGGGGCGTTGCGTGGTGGTGGCCTGGAAGGGCCGCACGCAGGGCTCGATGTAGGGCAAGGACAAGATATTGCGATGCCCGCGGGTGGCCAACTCTGCGGCCTCTTCCTTTTGGATGGCCAGCGCCACGTCGGCACGTTGAATCGCACTGTCTTCTTGGCCGATGGTGGTGCTGAACCAGTGGGGCTCTAGACCGGCTTGCCGGTACTTTTGAGCGCGGTCCCCGAAGATGTCATGGGTGTCCAAGACTTTGGCGACCTCCGGTCCAAACTGCTTGAACAGGGGGGTGTACCAGATGTAGTTGACGTGCACCACTTGGTAGGCTCTGAGCGCATGCATCTCGCGGCAGGCTGTGTCGAGCTGTGGGTCGTACCAGTCGGCGATGTGGCAGAGATGCTCGGGCTTGTACACGCGCTTGGACACCTTGGGCGGAACGACGCGAACTGTGCCGAAGATTTGCGAGAGCGTGTGCGAGAGCGCAGGGTCGAAGCCTTCGTCGCAGTGATAGAGCAGGTCGACTTCGAGGCCCAAGGCTTTGTAGAGGCGTGCCATTTGCATGGCGCGGCGCGCATTGCCTTGGTCTGCCGGGCTGAGGCGATTGAAGGTGACAAAGAGAACACGAGCGCTCATGCCAGATCCGCAATGAATTCGGCTGCGCCGATGTCACAGAAACCGTCGCCCGGCACGGCGGCACGCGGCAGCGAGAGGTGGAGCAGGGCGTCTCGGCCTGCGGCCAGCATGGGCAGGCGCAGGGACAAGATGGCACCCTTCTCGGTGTACTGAAGGTCAGACGGGCTCAGTTCGTGGTCCGCGATGCAGATCTCACAGTCATCGACCCGTGCGCGGACATTGCGCAGCAGCAAGCGGGCGGAGGCGCAACCATCCCAAGGCACCATCAGGCTGCCCAGGCCCCGCGCATTGATCAGGGCACGACGTTCGGTCACGACATGGTGCACCAGTGTCTCCCCGGCACAGGCAATGACCTGTAGCGGGTCCACGCGCAGCCGCAAGCGCGGCAGGCCGGAGGCGGTTTCCAGGTCGAGCTTGAGGTGCACCGATGCGGGCACGCGCCGGCAGAGGTGCTCGGCCAAGGCCGGACCAAACTGTCTTGACCCTGTGGGCCAGACTGCCAAAAGGGCGTCACTCATCAAGACTTTAAGCCGGCTGGAGTCGGCGGCTTCATGCAGAGCATGTTGGCGCAACCAAGCGTCAAAGGTACTCCAGCCGCCGGCGCTCGGCTCCCCATAGACCAGCCAAGCCCCTGGGCGGTCAGCGCAGGCCTCGACCACACGCAACAAGTCGGCAGCGTCGCGCGGCTGATGTGGGATGCACACCATGCGCAAGGCGGCTTGACCGAGTAACTCGACAGACTCGGCGGCTTGGCGCTGGGCATCCAAGCGCAGGCGCAAGCTCGGATTGGCCTCGCCATGTGCCACGAAGTCCTGGAACGGGCCCAACTGAGCTTGTACCCAGGCGACTTGTCGGCAGGACTCGATCAGAGGGAAGATGCGATGGGCCTTGTGCATGACCACCACCGGTCCTGGTGGCAGCAAGGGGCTGGCGGCGGTGGCCAGCAGGTCGATCCAAGCTTCGGCGTGACTCATTGCATGGCCCACACATCATCGAGCCATTGGCGTAGGCGCGGATACAGCGCCTGTGGGCTCAAGGCCTTGGCTTGGGTGGCTTCCTTGTTTTGGCGTGACTGACGTGCTTCACCTCGCCCACGCTGGGCATGGCTGCGCAACAGGCCATCGGTCAGTGCGGCGACTGCACCCGCTCCCACAGGAATGGTTTGAACTGCGGCCGACTCGAACTCCGGATAGGCGCCGATGTTGACGGTGATGACGTCGCCACCGCCCATGGCGGCGCGGGGCAAGATGCCGGATGACTCGCCATAGGTCGGAAAGCGCAGCACCAAGGAGAGATCGGCGCGGCCCAGCAAGATGTCCAGGTCTTGGGCGCTGAGATAGCCCGTGACCTGAGGGCGGATGCCCGTGGGCCAGAGCGCATTGATCCGCTCTGAGAGGCGGTACTCTTGCTCGCGCTCTTCGCCAGCAAAGAGCAGCTTCATGTCCGGGTGACCTTGCGCCGAGGCTTCTCGAAAGGCCATCAAGATCTCATAGAGCATCTTGTTGCCGCTCAGAAAACCTGGGACCAAGATGAGGAAGTCTTCGGGCTGGATGGCGTATCGCGCCAAGACCTCAGCCACTTGCGCAGCGTCCGTCGGTGGTGGAGGGGGCAGCACAAAATGCGGCATACGCAGCAAGGGCCGGCCTTGGCTGTGCCCGAGCGCGACACCGGTGGCACCGCCACGCAAGCGCCGCTCAGCATAGGCGGTGTGCACCATCACCCCTTGGGCTGACTGGCATAGGCGCTTCACCATCAGGCACTCTTGATAGACCAGCCCAGGAGTTTTGGCCAGGCTGCCATCACCATGGAGAAAGTCAGTGGGGACGGCATAGTCATCCGCGGCTAACCAAGCGCCCATGATGGCATTGCTGCGCGATTGCTGAGCGGCCACTTGGTGCAGATAAAACAGGGAGACGTCATGGATGATGACGGCGCCCGGGAACTGGTGGACATGGTCCAGCATATAGGCGCAGTCCCCGTTGTTGCCCACGTTGTAGAGCACCTGAGCCTGGCGGTCGGGTTGCCGTGCCAAGAAATGCGCTTCGCTCACGACTTCAACGTGAGGCATTTGCTCCATGGCTCGGCGCGTCTCGGCCGCATGCCCACTTTCTGAGACCACGCAGACTTGAAAGTCGCGCGCCAACAGGGGCAGGTACTCCACGATGTAGTCGGCAAGCCCGTTGCGCTGAGGCGGCAGCGGCGAGAAGACATACAGACGCCGCCGAGCGACGCCTTCTCGAATAGGGGGGGCGATGTCTGGCACGTGAAACTGCTGCAGGCTTTGGGCTTAGCGACTCGTGGCGCGCAGGCTGCTGGCGGGCAGCGACGCGGTCTTGGCGGCGGAAGATTCGCGCTCAAGATTCGTTCTCTGCAGGCTCAACATGTCTGAACAGATGGCAATGATTTCGCTCTTCATGAAGGCCAGACGTGCTGGCAAGGCTTCATTGTTCTGGTTCAGCACCATGTGCTTGAGAAAGGCCACTTCGGCTTCCAGGCTGGCGATTCGGCGGTCGGCTTCGCCGAGCACTTGATTACCGATGTGCACCGGGTAGCTGGCCATGGGCTGCCCCGAGGCACTGATGATGTGCAAGTGATTCAGGCCATCCTTGAGCCTGTCCGCGCGCAGCGGCACAGAAAACAGATGGACGCGACCATCGGCAGACTGCTCGTAGATCGGCAGTGGATCGGCGGCATGCTCGTTGAGCTTGACTTGCAAGTTCGGGCGAACACCCGTGCCGAGCTTGTCCTTGACCACGCCATGCACATAGCCGGCATTGAGATGCTTGAACTGCACTTCGAAGAGCAGGTCCGCGGGCGTGCCTTGCGTCAAGCGCATCAACTCGTGGGGGCCCTGTAGCGCATGTTCAAAGAAAGTGGCGCCCCGGGAGCTACGCAGCTCTAGGCGCAAGGACATCGCACTGAGGTGCGATGGCAACAGGCATTCTTGAGGAATTCTGAGCTCGAAGGCTGAGTTTTCTCTCGAGGGTAGGCGCAGCCCAGAAAGGTCCCGAGCCAGCTCGAAGACAGACAAGTTAGCGACAGCGGTGTTGACACATTGACCGTCGAGCAGCAATTGCACGACATCGAAGGCTGCATCTACATCGGCGGGAACCGAGAAACCAATCACACGACCCAGGCTCCAATCGATGCGGGCCTCGGCAGGTGTCATGTGTGGCGCCACGCTACTAGCGGCGGTGTCGGATTTGTTCATGGACTGCGACTTAGAAGTGGGTTACTCGGCTACGGCTCAGCGCAAGTGAGACCTTGTGTCTCAGGTGTCTGTCACAGACCATCCTCAAAGACGCCTTCCAGCCGAGGGGCTGCTACAGGCTCGGCTTCAACGTCAAGCGTGAATGTCATGCGGCGAATCTCGATACTTCCTCGCGGCGTCGGGTTGAACACAAAATGAATGTCAAATGCCTGGATGTCCGATGCACTGATACGCCCCAAAGATGCTTTGCTGATGCAAACCTGATTGGTTCGGACATCCAGATGAGTCTCTGTCCACTCACCGCCGACGTTGATGCTGACCTTGCTGCTCAATGTCACTTGTGCTGTGCTGCTGACCTCGATCAGCATTCCGAGTTCGCACTTGCCCGCATCAAAGCCTGCCAGGAAAGAGCGGGCGTCAACGACAAGTGACAGCCAGTCGCCATGAAACTCTGCAAAATTAATGATCAAGCTGTAACGGGAATCAGCTTGCCTTGCCAAGGGCTGCTGAACGAGCTGCACAAGGCCTTGGTGCTGATCACAATAAAAGTGAGTCTCAGCGGACAGCATTTCTCCAGCGGGGGGGTTGCGTCGATAAGTTTGGGCAGAGGGGCTCATCAAGAAGCCCGGCGTCAGACACAGCTTTCCTTGGCCGTTCAGAGGGTTGGTATCGGCTCTCAGCAGCAACGACGCTGACGCTCCCCCGACCAGTTCGCAAAGCTGATCGACGGTCTCATTCATTCGGTGTTGCAAGGCGCGCAACTCAGCAGTCAGCAAGTGGGCTTTGGCGAGTCGCGGAGGGCTGTCCTGATGGCTCATGGCGGTACAGAGTGGTTGGGCTCGTGGCGAAGGGCTGAGCGGTGCAGAAGCTTCGGATGCTAATGGGGGGATCGGCGGCCGCCATCCCCTAGATCCATTGAATCAGGCGGGGCCTTGCTCTGCACTTGGGAGGGTGGGGGCTTGGTAGCCAAACTTTTCGATGATGAAGCGTTCGCGCTCTTGAACTAAGCGGATCGTCGCTTCGTCGTAATAGGCGTTGGTGGGCAAGGGGCGCTCCGACACATTGCGTTTGCGAGCCGAGCGCACATTGGCGATCTGCTCCTCGGTCAAGACCACGCCGGAGGCGGCCAGTGCTTTGAGGAAGTCGTCTTCCAGGTGCTCACTTTGGATGAAGTGATTGACCCAGCAGCGCTCTGCGTCCAGCCGCTTGGCCATGGCGAGCGACTTGTATTCCGGGCCCAGTTGGTCGGTATCGCGCACAAACAGTTTGAAGTAGCGGTAGCTCATCAGCCCGCAGCTCTTGCTCAGGGGGTTGCGGCGGTAGCCAGACTCCACGATACGTCGAGCCGCAGGGGACATCACCACGGCCATCCACTCGCGAAAGGCGTCGACATTGCCGGGGTCTGCGTACCAAAAGTTTGCGGCACGCTCCGCAGAGGCCAGTGCGGGCAGTGGCTTTCTCATACCCATGCCCTTGCCTTTTTTCAATCCGGCCTGAGGCTTGGCGCTGGGGCTGTCGTCCTCGTCCTCGTCATCAGACGCTGCAGCTTGCTTGCCCTTGGTTTGCCAGCGGGCAGGGTCGATCAGTCGCTGATAGAGCACGCCCTTCTTCTGGCAGCCATAGGTCCACAGCGAGACGTACCAGCTCCAAGGGTTACGCACCGAGCCCAGAATGGGTAAGCCCTTGGCCAAGATTTCTGGCGTCGGCGCATTGTGTTTGCCTTCGAGCGAGCCGCCAAGCAACTCTGTGAGCAGATGCCGTACGTGCGTTGAGCCGGTCTTCTGCAGCTCAATGAAAATCAGTTTATCGGAGACGAACACGAGAGGGCTCCTGCTAGGGGAAAGGGTGGTGGGTCAGCGAGTCAGCACAAGGCAGGCGTTGGAGCCACCAAAGGCAAAATTACTGGACATGGCGGCCTGCAGTGGCGGGCCATGACGTGCGTGAAGTGGAACGAAGTCGAGGTCTAACGCCGGATCAGGCTCGTAGAGATTGGCCGTCGGTGCGATCAAGCCGTCATTGAGGGCCACGATCAAGGCCAGCAATTCAGCCGCCCCTGTGGCGCCAAGCATGTGGCCATGCAGTGCCTTGGTTGAGCTGATGGGCAGGCCATGGGCGTGCGAGCCAAAAGCCAATCGAATGGCCTGAACCTCTGTGGCGTCGCCCAGTGTGGAGGCCGCGCCGTGGGCGTTCAGGTACTGAATATCCTGTGCTTGCAGGCCTGCATCACGCAAGCCATTCGTCATGGCGCGCGCTTGACCCTGTGCGTCGGGTTGCAGCAAGTGCGTGCCGTCAGAGGTGGCCCCATAGCCCGCAATGCGGGCCAGAATGCGGGCACCTCTGGCTTTGGCCTGCCGCTCTGACTCCAGCATGAAGATCACCGCACCTTCGCCCAAGACGATGCCGTTGCGATCCTTGGCAAAAGGGCGGCATGAGCGCTCGGCCCCATCGGGGTGGACGGGGGCCAACATGCGCATGGCCTCCCAGCCTCGGTAAATGAACTCGGAGTATGTGGCGTCGCTACCGCCCGCCAATGCGCCATCCAACTCGCCAGATCGAATCAGCCGAACCGCATTGCCGATGGCTGTGTTGGAGGAGGCGCAGGCCAGAGCAATGGCTTGGGCCTCGCCTTGGAGTCCAAGCCGGATAGAGACATGATTCGCCACTCCGTTGGCCAAGCCCCGGGCGATGGTGAAGGTCTTGAGGGTGTTTTTCTCCTGCAAGGAGATACTGCCCTCCATGAAGGTGTGGGCCGTGTTCTGGCCCGTCCCCACAAAGACGCCAATGCGCTCGCGGTCCGCTGTGCTCAGGTCGAGCCCGGCGTCGGCAACGGCTGCCTCAGCCGCAAGGATGGAGAGTTGCGCGACAGGGTCAATCAGGCTGCGGTCCAGCCGAGAAAAGGCACTGGCGTAGTCCTCTGTCAGGCGGGCCACAGCGCGCAAATGGCCATCGGGTGCCGCATGGCTGGCCACGACGGGGGTGCCTGATGCAAAGACAGCGCGAACGTCCTGCAGCGTATTCCCCATCGGGGTGCGCAGGCCTACGCCCGTGATGACCACCTCATTGCGCATGCTGGGTGGCGACGAGGTGATCAACCAAGGCCAAAAACTCCGGCAGCGTGATGGCGAGCTTGGGCAGTTCGACGAACTCGATGTTCAGCTCGTCTTCAATCTCGTCCAGCAGGCTGACCACGGCGACAGAGTCCAGCTCCAAGTCTTGGAATCCTTGGGCTTTCTGAACGTCCTCGAGGGTCTTGCCGCGGGTGTATTCCAGAATCAAGTCAGCGACTTTTTGGTGAACGGGAGTCATGAGTCGGTACGTCGCAGTACGGGAGCGATCGAGCCCTGGAGTAAAGCGCCCCGCGCGAGGGCGGGGCGAGCTTGCACGTGGGGCGGCGGCATGAGAGGTGCCGCCACGGTGCTTATTTGCCGGAGTCGAAATACTCCAACGAACGGCGCCAGATCGGGCCAGAGAAGTTCTTGGACTCGAAGCCGTGACCACCTTCCCAGTCGTCATACAGCAGGCCCATCATGGTGCCGTCCGTGGACACGCCGCCAGCTGACGGGTTGATGGACATGAACTTGCACATCTTGGAGAAGTGCTTGTTGTACATGGGCGGGTCTTGCAGGTTTTGTGCGCAAACGATGCGGACATCATTGCCCTGCTCGGCGGCGCGCTTGATGGCCGACATCGGGTGTGTGCGCCACGGTGTTTCATTGGCCATGCGGACCCAGTCATCCGTGGTGCCGCCCATGGCTTCCATGGCGGCTGCGATGATCTTGCGGAACTTCTCGGTGAAGAAGGGGGCGCAAATGGCGACAGCCCGAGCCACCTTGCGTTGAGTGGCAATCAACATGGCCGCAGTGCCGCCGGCCGATGCACCCATGATGATCACGCGATCAGTGCTGATGCCAAGTTCCTTGCAGACCTTGTCGATCATGGCGTTCAACTCGGGCACCAAGTCGTGGGATGCGCTGCCCAAATACAGGCCAGCGCGCGGCACTTCGCCGCCCCAGTAGGTTTCGGTCGCTGGGTCAGAAACGGCCAGAATCGGCATCTTGTAGAGCGCATCCCAGTCGCGACGCAGGAACTGCATGCGCTTGACATCGGTGTCTTTGCCAGCGCCGCGCGCGCCGCTCAAGATCACCAAGAGGCGATCAGCCTTCTGGCGCGTATTCAGGGATGAGGTGACGGTGAAGTGGCCCGTCTTGACGCGCAACACGCGCATGTCTTCGCTGCCCGCGAGGCCCCAGTCTTCGTCCATGGTCAAGACGGTGGCGGGCTCCTGTACCCAATCACGCTTGGTGCCGAGGGCGCTTACGGCTTCATCAGGGGCTTCCGGTTTGATTTGGTACATGAACTGATCTCTTTGGAAAAAATGACCAGTCATGGTAGCTCGCAAGGGCTGATCCGGGCATCCCTACTCTGAAAGTTGAGATGTAGTCGATTGACTGCTGCTGGTTGGCCCTTCAATCTTGTACTTGTAGCGCTTCATGCCAAGCTGGCAGATGGATTCAAGTCGCTGCAGCTCTTCTGGGGTGAGCAGTGACTCCTCCGCGTGATCGGAGTTTCTGATGTTGAGATCCGCAAAAGTGGCGGCGTTAAACGGCTCACCCAGGAAACTCAGAATGGACTCGATGTGAACCAAGGGGTTAGCCACAAAGTCCTCATAGCGCAATTCATGAACGCGTTCGGGAAAGGCGCGCTTCAGGCCCTTGATGATCTGCACGGATTCGTGCCAATAGTTCGCAGACCCCACGATACTCTCAACCTTCACCACCTTGCCGATTCGCAGACTGGCGGCAACATTTCTAGGGTCTCGCACGATATGAACGAACTTCACCCTGGGCATGGTGGTGGCGATCAGCATTGCGCCGTAAACGTTTTGTGGAGTCTTGTCGAACCATCTGGTCGCGCTGGGCTTGTTCTTCGCCAGATAGAGACGCATGTATCGATGATACAGATCCGCCCGACTGTTGCTTTTGGCGAGCAGTTCCCTGAACTCATCTTCCGTAACTCCGTCCAACTCGCGATGCTTCTTGAGAACCTGATTGTTACTGAGCGTCCGATTCAAGGCGTCAGTACCGAAGGGGTCTCCCCACCGGAAAAAATGAGTCTCTTCAGGGCAACCCAAATTATCATGAAGCCTAAGCGCATCTCGGAGCATCGTGGTGCCTGAGCGTACGCATCCGACAATAAAAAACGGGGCGGGGCTTGTTATTGGTGGCATAGGTGTTGTCGTTCAAGATTGCTCTAGCCCAGGGGTGTTAATGCCCCTGAAGTATTGACAATGTAGAAGAATAATGTCTACATTTGGTGTCTGAAAGGAGGTGGACCGGTATGAATGCACATCAAATCGACACATGGATTGAGGCTCAACTTAAGCATCGGCTACCTGCTGATTTTCAGAATATTAGGCAATTCATCATCGATGACGCTGCGTTGGTGGAGATGGATTCGCTAAAAGACATCAGTATTTTTGATGCCGGGAGAGTGGAGTTTTTGAGTGTTAATAATTTTGACCGGACGCTTGCTTTAAATGTTGAGAGTAAACGATTTTCCCCAGTGAATCCAAAATATCGCCCGGCCATAGGGCGGAGAAATTCAGAATTTGCTAATCTGTTAATCGCAATGAATATGAGTGGAATCTATATAAGCAACTGGTGTGATGCGCAGGGGTGGAATTATAAAAAGACACTACCGGGGATGAATGGGCTGCCGATCATACAGTACTGCAGGCGAGTGGCTCAGCGGGATCAGGTCTGCTTAATGCCGCTCGGATACGACTATATGGGGCCGGGTAGCGGAAATATACCTGAAGGTCCTGATTTGATTCCATTTAAAGAGAAGAAAAACGTTTTGACTTGGAGGGGTAGGTTCAGCGGAACTTACAGCGATTGGAATTCAGAGATGTGGTGGGCGGAATCCATGTTCAGGGAAGCGGCTGAGATAAGCGAAGAGGATGTGCTACGTATTAATTCCTGCGATCGAATGAAAATTGTAAATGCCCTGAAAGGAAAACAATGGGCTGATGTCAAACTAATAACCACACCTCGTGAGGCAGAGGCTGTAATAAAAAATAAATTACTGAGCTCACTTTTTGCAGGGTGCACCGCGACCAGAATTCCAATAAGTGAACAGAGGAAATCAAAGTTCTTGTTGGTGGTGGATGGTAATGATATCGGTACCAATAAATACTGGAGCCTTCTCTCTAATTCCGTGGTACTCATGGTAAGGAGTCAGTGGGAAACCGCTTTGGATGCGGGGCTTGTGCCTGAGAAGCATTTTGTCCCCGTTGAGCCCAGTCTAGATTCTATTGAGGCTGCCATTGATCGCTTGGCAGGCGACGAGGAGCGCTGTCTTGAAATGATCAATGATGCCCATAAGCTATTGAAGCCAAATTTAAATGTTAGACTGAGAGAGGCGGTGGACTATCTGACGCTTAAAGAGTACTCCGAAAAGTTGATATTCCCTTTCGGTAGGAATGTAAATGGATCATTCGCTAGGCCGAAATAATTTACTCTGGTGCCCTGTAGTGCTGTCCTAATAAATCGTAATCGGCTGCGAAAATTCGCTTCAACTTTATCAATGAATCAGGCGAGAGGCGCGACTTATCAATTTTTGACCCTCCTCTTTGAGCGTGTCTAATGGCGGCTGATTTTTTTGTTATTTGCATTAAATCCGAGAAAAAATCATTGAGGCGCTCGAAGGGGTATACATTTGTGTAGCATTCCAAAGTTGGGATGTATTCTGAAATGGGTCTAAAATGATGATCGATGGTGGCGACAGCCCGGTAAGACTCAAAATTCTCGACAAACACATCTATATCCGGGGTGGTCGGCAAGTTTTTTGCAAGGAATGCCGCGCCGTTTGGCTGTCGCAGAATGTACTCTTCAGTCAACTCTTTGTGATGCAACACTCGATTCGAGTAGCCCGAGAGAAAGCGCTGGATTGGGTCTCGAACGACGATGATCCGATGATCGGCAAAATTAATAGGCACTAATCGACGATCAAAGAATTGATGTACATGAGTGGAGTCGTCGATCAGTGATGGAGTAAATGGTTCGCCATGCATAAGTTCAAATAAGAACTCTTTAATTGATGTGCATGCAACTTTAGGGATCGGTGTATATCCTAAGGAATGACTGTTAACCAGTATTCCGTCGATGTATGCTGGTGAAGGGGCGCTAAACTCTATGGCGCCAATACTTGAGCGCTCATCGCCTGAGGCCGCAAGAACTTCAATTCTGGGCGACTGATTTGCTATCAATTTTACTTCTCTGAATCTGCAAAACTTGGCCGCTGCATCATCTGGATAGATCTTCGCAATGACTGGAGATGACTGCCCCCATATCAGTGGGTGCAGAGTCTTATTCATCTCTAAGTACAATTGATCTGAGGCTTTTTGTTCTTTGAGATAAACAGATCCTGCCCAATTGAAGGACTGGTTCGGCCATACATTGTGTGGCAGAGGTGACGATCTAAACTCCTTCACCATATCTTTCTCATCGGTAATCCTGAAAATGGGGCGAAGTGGTTTTACTGTCTTGCGGACGTCCGGCAACCAGTACGATTCAGCTCGAGAAAGATCCCCCAGTAGTTCCCCGTCATAATTAGGGTTGAATTCGAATACGCGAGAAAGATGTTGACGCAATAATGAAGTGAACTCTGTAGAGGAGTCATTGTCTAGCCTCCATGGCGCCTGATCGATATCCGAGAGGTTTGTCAATGGGAGGTCGTGAAAGTGCGTAGACTTCGACTCCAAGAGATCAATGGCCCCTCGAATGAGTAACCGATCTTGAAGCTCACATTTTATGGCAGCTGAACATATTTCCCGATCCCTTTCCTTAAAATTGGCGCAAATACTGATGTAATGCCTAAGTCGCAGAAAGGGATCATGCAGGTAAAGGAAGGACTGCGTGTAACCAGCACGTGTCAAGCTTGAAATGCAAGCGTAAACGAAATCCTGATGGGTATCGCACGGGATCTGTTGAAGAACATATGGCACATCCGGGAGAAGTTTAAGTGCCTTTTGAGATAGATTTTTAGAATGCCAGGCGGACCCCCAGCCACTATCTTGATCAGTGATATGGTCAATATCAAGTGGATTCAAAGCGAAACTCAACTTCGCCAGATCCGGATTTAAGAACGCAATTTCTGAGGCGTGAAGGGTCCGATCCGTCCAGATCCAATGCTTCGCGGTGTTTCTGTGGGTGAGGTTCATAGATTAGTTGCCCGTGGCATTCTTGTAATCTAGATAAGAGCTGAATTTCTTTGAAGTCTCTGTTGATAGAGGGCTGTTGCCCTCTGTGAGCATGCCAAGATACTTCTGATACTCCTCTGCATCGTTGAAATGCTGCCGCCGTTGCACCTCGTTCAAGACCTTTTGCTTAAATCCTGCATGATATTTGAAGTGCGCAAAATAGCACGGCGACGCACATGCCTCTATATTGGAGACATAGTGCAATCCTTCCGAAAGACGCATCCACGGGAAATACTTTAGAATGGCGACTTTCTGTGAAGTATAGAGATTTGGTGCGGAATCTTCTATCAATCGATGACGCAGCCCACTTAGCCATGTTGCGCTGTTAGAGAAGCAGCCAGAGCCCAATTTCCAACGAATCAGCGGTTCACCTTCAAAAAGTGGTGCCAATTCGAAAGGCGGGCCCATTCGAAAGTCGCAATCATCTAGGGAACCACCAGGGTACATGTCAATCATAAAAACATTTACCGCGGTATGGCCAGTCTTTGAGATCTCGCCAAGCCATGCACTGACATCTTGCTCTTCCGTCGATGGGAAGACGAGAAATTCATCTATGTCTGCCAATATTACCCATTTCCCCAAAGCATGCGAAGACAGCACCGCTTGCTGCCATGCTACGCCATAATGGGATTTCTTATACTCGGTATCGGCGCTGTAAAGCAAAACATCAGGCTGCTGGAGCAAATATGCGCGAGTACCATCATCGGATAGATTGTCGACAATAATAAAACACTGCACGCCAATCGATCTGTAATGTGCCAGAAAGTGAGGCATCAGTGTCATTTCATTCCGGGCAACAGAGACGACAATCACCTCTGCGTCTATGGCCTTGGTAACCTTGTCATGATCGCTCAATAATTCAAGTTGATTGGTGCCGTCCGCTGCGTAGACTTTGGGCTCGGCGTAGCTTGGCCATATTTTTTCTGGCCTCAAGATTGAGCTTGACTGAAGATCGGAAATCTCAGGTATCTTCTCTGCATCATCGAGATGGCAGACCATTGTGGGAGACACCTGTGAGGGGTAGAAGCTGTTGCTGAAGGCGCAGACGCGGACAGGATCATCGCCAAACCGTCTCCTTACCAGCGTGTCATAACCTTCTTCAGACAAGTTTATGCCCTTGAGCGATAACAAATCGCCAATCAGTTTATCTTCCATATAGGCGCTTCGCGTGAGTCTAGCGCCTTCGGTCGAAGACAGTGCTTGCAGAACCGAAAACATGGCAAATCTAGAAAGGAAATACCCAGAACCACCGTCAGCATAAACTGATGGCTCGGGTGACTTGTCCAGAGAGTTTTTGGCGAGCGTAGACTCGGAGCGTGCACGATGCCAACTTCGGTCAGTCGTACCAAGTCCGCGAGTTAACTTGCGCCCAAGGTAATGGTGGCCCCATTGAGGGGACTGATGGAACAGTCGCTCGACTGCCACGTGGCAATCATCATCGATCTTGAATAGATGGCTGAAGTTTGTGTTGTTGTAGACCCACTTAATTAGCGCAATTGACTTTTGCGGTAAGGACTCATAGTTGTCGAGAACGTTAAGTGAAAGCACTCTTCCATCAAAAGAGTCATCGCCGTTGCCAACAACAATTATCCAAGGAATTTCAAGCTCATCCAGCTTCTTGGCCCACGTGTTCTGTATGGCAGCGATTCTGGATGATAGATACTTGTTGCATGTGTAGATGGCTACAAGTGTACTTTTAACTGGATCCCGTGATCTTACGGTTGGATGCGCAAGCTTGGTCGGGCCTGAGCATACCTCAGAAATATCATCACCATACCTTTCGCAAAGAAGCCTTCTAAATTCAAAGGCTATGCGGGCCACATCTTTGGGTGCATTTGGGTTGGCTTGCCAGTCAATAAGTAATTGACATGCCTGTAACAATGCAGATGGCGGTACTGATTGATTTGCGGTGTCGTGGAAAAGTTTGAGCCAATGCCTGCTAACTTCCGCAAGTGTGACTTGATCGCTGTTGGTTTCGTTGAATCTATGCTGCCGTTCTGCAAATAGAGCAGCGATCAGGACTCCAATGCCATGAGCCTCAATGCCGCACAATAGCGGAAGCTCTTTGGGGGTAATATTTGCCTGAATTGGTGACTGTTTCCACAGCCCTTCGATCAGTGAATTTTTTCTCGAAGTAAAATAGGTTCGGGGGACGCCTGAGCAGCGTTCAACTATCTCGGTTGCAGCCGCTGTTTCAATGTTGTCGACAGAAGACGCATGGAAGTGCGACAAGAATCGAATAATTTCATTCGGAGATGTCGTACAGGCGGCCGAAACACCCTTTTGTAGCTCAGTCTCGCTATTTGGCTTGGTGTTCAGAGCGGCGCACAGGGCGGCATCCCTCAGCGCAATGCTCGCATCCAACGATCCTTTCAAAGCAGCGGGTAGAACCGCCTCTATAACGGTGCTGAGCTGCGGCGTTGATTCAGTAAGAGCGTAACGAAAGCGAATGAAATTCCGATGAGCAATCTTCAACTCGGCCGGCCAAAATGAAAAACCGTCCCAGCGCTCTGCCAGGGTCTTCCAAAAGTGGGGATTGAATTCGTAATGAAGTATGATTGTCGTCAACGCTTTGTATGCAAATGACGAGGTGATCCTTCTGCTCAGCATAATGAGAGAGGTGGCGGCATCAACCAGATGCTTGTCATGGCTGCGACGCCAGTAATCAAAAGACTGGGCTTCTAGAACATTTAGAATTGCCGACGCGGTTGTTTCTGCTTCATACTGATGCTGTGGCGTAGACGGCCATGCGTGCAGTAGTCGACGGCATGCTGTGGCGATGCATTCCGTGTTGATCCATCCCTTTGCCTCATACGCGATCTTGGAAGTCAGCTGAGTTGCTAACGCATAATCTGCAGTCCAAGTGGCCTCGGGAATTTGAAGTGACAAACTCCAAGCATTGGTATCGGCAGCCATGACCTTCAATCTTGAAATGTCAAGAAACGGCCGTATTTCAAAGTATCGATCTATGCCACAAAAATATGGAATTAAGGCGCATGTCAACTGATGCCTAACTTCCGCGTCGATATCAGAGCGCTGCCAAATTTCCTGGAAGGCCTCTTTGGCATTCGAGCCATCCTCTTGGACTGCTGCATTGAAGGCACGCAGCAATCTCCAGAGTTCAATAGTTGAGATTGCATGGCGAGGTGGATTGAGTAATGGCGCTTCGTCCTTAAGCTCTTCTTCTACCTTGACCCCGTATATTTCAGCATGGTGACGGAACCAGCTTCGGACAGATCTCTCCAGCTTTACTTCTTGCCTGCATGCAAGGAAATGCTCTAGGCACAGTAAAAAATAGTATTGACCTTCTCCTGAGAGGGTAAGTACTTCCCTTGGAAACTGTGTGCCACCTGATTTAAGGTAACAATCCTTCAGGATGCTGGTAAGTTTCGATAGATCCCATACAATATTTTCCTGGGTGAGTCTGCACGAGCCCGCCCAAAGCTCCAACGAGACAGATGATTTCTCTGATGCGTGGCCCCAAATGCTGGCGGGAATAGAGATTTCAAAGCCTAGATCTGTGCGATTAAGAGATTTGGCTTCTGCAACATCTGATCGGTTTACTCTGATGGGTTCGATCTGAACCTCATGCCCATTGACGAACAGTTGGAATGCTTGGGCCAAATTTGAATCATCTGCGATCCATCCTGTCCAAACCAAGGATCCTGATTGCTCTAGCAATCCCTCCGGGGCGGGCTGTTGGAGTTTAGGCCAATCTCTCCAGCCAAGTTTTCGGGCTAATAATTTAAAGTACGAAAGGTCCTCTTCCTTTAGCTGGCTTTGTCTATCTTTCGCTGCCAATTGATTTAATAATGCGAGCGAAATATTCGAAAACTCTGTGTGACTGGAATTCGCTTCTAGTTCGGATGGCCAATCACTTAATGTGTGAGCCAGCTCTAAATGTTTTCTTTCGTTGCCGGCGCATAGCATTACTTCCCGAGCTTGGAGTTCGCCCGAGTCATCCCAGAGCGACAGGGGCAAGGCTATCCTGAAGCCAAAGCTGAGTTGGTCTGATGCGCCGATGGCTCGGCAGACATCAAGCCGATGAATGTGAGTCGCGGTGACTTCTTGAACGACGTCATCAACGAGAAGGTGGAATGCTTCAGCTGGAGCTAATTCGGAAGAGGCAGCCCATCCAATGACTGAAGTTGCAAGGACTTGTTCTACAGTGATCTTGTAGGTAATGACAGGTGGCCCGCTGTGAACTGCTTTCTTGCCCAGAAGTTCGCTAATTCTTTTCATTGGCTATGCTGCCTTGTACAGGTCAAAGTGTGTGTGTTGCGCTGCATCTGGATGTGCAGTCATCAGTCGAGCTGCCAATTCTTCAGGAGCGGAGGCGAGCCACAGAGGAAGCACAAGGTGCTGACAACTGTGATCTTGAGTTCGCGCTGCTTGCGCTCCCAAGTCAAAAACCGCAACGCGTCGGTTGCTTTGAAGTGCTGCAGACAGTACGTAGCAGTAGGTTTCAGGCCAAATTGAGGGGATAAAGATCAGATGAGGAGCGTGGTCGCTGATGCGATCTGGTAGTTCCTGATCAAAGTATCGGCCCAGCAGTTCGACCCCAGCGTCATTGAGGCAAGCATCGTCCATTGAGTATCCTAGGAGCGCTAGTTCCATCGGCAGCTTGCGATTTTGAATGGAGAGTGCTAGGCGGCGCAGTACGTCGTATCCCTTGATTCTGCTGATCGCACCGATGGCGAGCACACGCAAGGGCTCGTCGGGCCTCGGGGTCGGGAAGACCATTCCTTCTGCAGATTGAATCACCTCGTGTGGCTCGACGTGCATCTCAATGTGAGGTGCCATGTGTTGCAGCCTTTGCTTAACATCATTGGAGGGCACAATCACTCGATCGGCGGCCTCTAGGAGCCGAAGTGCACCAGAGCGCCAAGTCTGGATAGTGCCAGTGGTGCGCAGAAGATCGTCTTTTTCGAGGCATGCATTGCAAACATGTTCTGGCGGCTGTGCGCAGTACTGCCCCTCTGAGTTCACAAGATTTACGCGAGGACATATCGCATAGTAATCATGGATTGCCATGCGTAAGCGCACATTGAGTTTGCGGCTGCAGGCAATCAACAGGTCTCCCATTCCGCTCGGGAAATCAATCAGATGGTGAACATGGATTTCGTCGATAGAGAGAGCCTCCAGCACTTCCTCAAAAAACTGCGAAGGTAGAGGCGGCAAGGCGGCCAAGCTATGCAAACGATACAGAGCGGGGTTGACCAGTGCGACACAACCTGGTTGGTGGGAAGGGCGTAGCTCAAAAACGCCTTTGCCTTGATCTTGTAGTGCTTTGGTTTGCTCGACGATGTGCCTTTCTGTACCTCCACCACGGTTGTGGCATACCAATAGCACGTTGCTGCGTTCGGCGCAGCGCTTGAGTCGAGCCAAGTCGATCTGAGCGCGATAGATCCAGGCCGGGTCGGAAGCGATGTGCCGATGAATGTCCGCTTCGTAGTTTGGGTAGAGCCTACTCAGCGTCTTGAGTGCAGCTGCGGTACGCACGGACGCCTCTCCCTTGAAGCTCACCGATCCCACATGGCGCACATACACACCGCATGCAATGCCATGTCGCCAGCCGTGTCGCAGCATGCGCTGGCATAGATCGTTTTCCTCACCGTACCCGCGCCCAAATCGACGCTCGTCCAGCAGCCCCACTTCGTTCAAAGCATCACGGCGGATGAACATGCAAAAGCCAACCCCGGTGGGGGTGTAGGCCACTTGGTCGGCATTCACCTCCGCAGCCAGTGCGTCGATCTCCGCATGGGTGACTTCGAGTGGGCTGCGGTTGTCGGCCTGGGGTTCCGGGTAGCTGCAAATCGTCGCATTGTTGGACAGCGGCGTGATGGTGGCCAACTCGGGCCGGCGCTGGGCGATCTGCACCAGCCGGTCCAACCAATTGCCATAGACCTCGGTGTCGCTGTTGAGGATGACGACATCTCGGTCGCGCTGCAGCCGAAGCCCAAGGTTGACGGTCTTCACAAAACCCAAGTTGGTCTTGTTTTGCTCCAGCGTGAACAAATCGCGCGCCGCCAAATTGCGCAGCTTGGCGTTGAGGATTTGGTCGGGGCCAGCGTCATTGATCACCACCACGCGGTGCGGCGTCTGCACCGGCGCTGTCAACACGGACCACAGGCAGCGCAAGGTTTCTATCGCTCCGCCGTGAACCGGAATGATCACGTCGACCAGCGGTGTGCTGGGCCAAGTTCGGGGCTGCAAGTCGACCCAGTACGTCGGGTCGAGTAAATCTTGGTCGGCCTCATCGTGCGGGTGGGCGTGGGCCGCTACAGCCTGTCCTGGCTTGCTGTTGGCGCTCTGCAGCGCTTGGTCATGCAGCAGGTGAGCCAGTGCGCCACTGGCCAGCAAGGCCAGGGGGTTGTCCTTGGCCACGCGAAGCTGCGGCTGGCTGTTCAACAGGCGCCGCAGGTCCAGCCCTGGCAGCGGGCTGCGGCCTTCCCGCCAGCCCCAGTTCTGGAAGTGCTCCAGGGGGTCGCGCCCTGACTGCATCACATCGGGGTTGGCTTGCAGGTAGTACTCGCCGTCGAACCACGCTGTCGGATAAATGCCCTGATGCCTCAACACCAGGCCGTAATGCAGCAGGCGATTCAGGCCGTGACGCTCACCGCAGTGGGCGTCGTAATGTTTGAGGTCAAACATCGGGCTGGGGGTGAGCCCCGCAGCATCGCCATACAGCACGTAGTGCCGCAAGGCCGACAGACCTTTCAGGTCTGCCGTATTGATTTGAGCCAAGTAGTGCTTGCGGTCAAACAAGCCCAAACTTCGAGTGACTTTGACTTCAAAGTCAATCAGCGTCTGGCCTCGCCCCAAGAGCCTGCCGGCGGCACGCAGCACACGGATGCTTTGCAGCATGACCTGTGCGTGCGAGCGCTTGCGTGGAACCTCAATGACGACGCCCATGACCGCCTGCTACTACTCTAGGCGTACGCTGACCAGCGCTTACTTGGCGGAGATCGAGCCGTTCAAGACGCCCGCCGACACCGCCAACTGGTACAGCACGGAAGTGATGCCACGGGCCACTTCAACCCACTTGGTTTCCACCTTCGGGAACACCATGATCTCGTCGCCGGGGCCAGGGATGCCGCCATTGGTGTCGATCGTGCCATTGGTCTTCAAGATCAAGAGCTTGTTGCGGTCGGCGCGTTGGGTGAAACCGCCCACCAACTCGACATAGTCCGCAGCAGCCGCATTGGGCGTGTAGACCATGGTGTTGGGGAAGAGCACTTCGCCGGACACGGACACGACATTGCTGCGCTCCGGCAGACGGACCACGTCGCCGTCTTCCATCAGCGTCTCCGCAGCAGCCTCCTTGGAGCTCAACACCACCTGGCCCTTGGGCTGGATGGTCTTGGCGCGTTCGATGAACTGCATGATCATCTCGGACTCGCTCTTGCGCAACGTGGCTTCCTCGTTGGTGGCAGAGCGGCCCGTCAGTGCGGCGGCCTCCAGACCACGCAGGGTGGAGTCCAGGTTTTCCTTTTGACGTTGGGCCACTGAGCGACGGTACAACTGCAGCGCGTCCATATTGGCTTGCGGTGCGGGGTTGATGCGCTCAATCACATCCTTCAGGCGTGCACCGTAGGGCAAGATGAAGGTGCGCTCGCCTTGGTGGGCGCCGTCGATCCGGACCTGAATGGTCGATGGGAATTTGTCGGCGGTCAGCGTGACTTCGTCCCCTGCTTCCACCATCACTTCATTGGCCTTGGCCAGCGGGTGATATTCGCTGCGCTTTTCTGGGCCAATGGAGCGCACGATGTTGATGTGCGTCGCATTGGGGGTGGGCGAGGCCATGGCCAGCAAGTCGGCTGCTTTGATGCGGGCCTCGGCCAGCTCAAAACGGTAGGCGTTCTGGGCTTCCCCTTGCACCGTCACCGTGTGCTTGCGTGCGGCCACCACCACGGTGTCGCCGTCATGCAACTGCATCTGCTCGATCTGGCCCTTGAGCAAGAAGTTATAAAGGTTCAGGCGCGAGCGCAGCTTGCCGTTGCGCATCACATCCACGCTCAGGTAGCTGCCGCGCTCGGTGTCGATGCCGCCAGCCTTGTCCAGGTAGTAGAGCACCGAGTCAGAGGACAGGCCGCCGTAGAGGCCGGGGGCGCGCACAAAGCCCGTGACATAGACCTTGACGGGCTGCGCCGCTTCCAGAGTGGCATAGACCCCCACATTGGCGCGGAACACGCGCTTGATGGTGGTCTCGACCGACTGGTTCAACTCGCCGTTCCGCACCCCTGCCACCTTCACCGGGCCCACATTGGGAATGAAGATATTGCCCTGCGGGTCGACGAGCTGGGTGGACTCATGGGTCACTGCGCCCCACAGGCGCACCAACACGCGGTCACCCGTCGCCAAGGTGTAGTCGGGGTTGAAACCAGTGAAGGTCACCGAGCCAAAGCGCCCGCTGAACATTTGCGAGCCAAACATCACCGGCAGTCCTGCCCCGGCGTTGGGCTGGGCGGGCAGTGGGCCGGGGGCCATGACCGTGCTGCTGGTCGGCGCCGGGGTGGGCGCCGTGGCGGCAGGGGCTTGCTGTGTTGTGGTGGCGGTGCCCGTGGTCGTCGGGGTGACCGGCGTCTGGGCTTGCAGGGCGGCGCAAAGGCTGGTGCCCAAAGCCAGGGCAATGATGAGGCGATTCTTCATGGCAGTCATGGCTTCAGTCCTGGTGTTCACGGATCGCGGCAACCATCAGTCGCACGACGGTGTAGACAATGATGCAGAGCACCAAAATGGTGAAGAGGTTGTAGAGCTTGGCGGGGTACTCCGCCGTCTCCGCTTTGGCGGGAGCACCCACCACGATCAGGCTCTTGAGCTTCTTGCTGGCCTCAATGCGGGCCGCTTCCAGGCCTGTATTGGCCGAGCGATAAGCGTCTTCGGCGAAGGCCGCTTGAAGCTGGAGGTTCTGGAACTCCACGCTCAAGGCGCCAATCTTGTCGCCCGCTTGCGCCGAGGTGGTGCGGGCCTTTTCCGCCTCCAACTGGGCACGGTTGGCAGCAATTTGGTCGCGCACAGCCTGTACCGCCGGCGCGTCGTTCTGCATGAAGGCCTGTTTGTTCTTCAGGTCCGCCTCAAGACGCGCGATGGTGGCTTGCAGTTCGGCCGTCAAGGCGTTGGCAGCTGTCTGCTGCGCCTGTGGGTCCAGAACCTTGTGCGTGCTTTGGAACTGCACGACCTTGTCTTTAGCGGCCTGCAGGCGCGCCGAGGCGCTGGCCAATTCGGCCTCAGAGAACTTCATTTGCTCACGGCCAATGCGACGAGAAAACTCATTGACGAAGCGTTCGCAGGTCTCGAGCAAAGCCAGATTGATGGCCTCGGCCGTGGCGGGGTCAAAGCCTTGGGTGCGAATTTTCAACAAGCCGTTGAGGTCGTTGAACTCCAGCTCGACCCGAGACTTCCAGTAGCGCTGAAACCACTCTTGGCTGGCGCTGGGCCAGAGGCGGAACAACAAGTCGGCGCGGGGCGCCGAGTAGTGCTCGCGCAGCTTCAGCTTGGTATCAAGCTCGCGCAGCACTGCCTGCGACTGGATGTAGTCGATCAGGTAGAGCGTGTCCACGTACGCGGCCAAGCTGGTGCCCGTGCCGACGGCCAGTGGCGACGAGCCGCTGGCCACAGAGGCCGAGCCTACCGCCACGATGGACTCGCTGACATAGCGGTCTGAGGCGATCAGCGTGTAATAGATCGTGGCCAAGGCCATGGGCAGGGCAATCAGGGCCAGCTGCAAACGCTTGGGGGTGAAAGACGCAGCCTTCATGATTCGGACTCCTCCATCAATTCCTTGAAGGCGGCAATGCCCTCATCAACATCGTCAAAAGTCATGGCTTGCCCGTTATGCACCATGATGACCGAGCTACACAGATCTTTGATCTCCTTGTGGTTGTGGCTGACCAAGATCACGCCAGCACGCTCCAACTTCTCTTTGAAGACGCGGGAAGCCTTCTGGCGAAAGATGGGGTCTCCGACAGCCAGCACTTCGTCGATCAGGTAGTAGTCAAAGTCAAACGCCATGCTGCACCCGAAGGTGACGCGTGAGCGCATGCCGGGCGAGTAGGAGCCCATCGGCAGGTCAAACCAATCGCCGATCTCGGCAAAGCGCTCGACGTACTCTACTTTTTCTTTCATGGCGGCGCCTGTGGCCCCCATGATGCGGCAGACGAAGCGGACGTTGTCGCGCGCCGTCAAGGAGCCTTGGAAGCCGCCACCCAACGCGACAGGCCACGAAATGCTTTGGTCGGTGATGACTTGGCCACTGTCTGGCGCGTCGATGCCGCCCAGCAGCCGCAGCAGGGTGGACTTACCCGCTCCGTTGCGGCCGATCAAGCCTATGCCCGAGCCTGTGGGCAGCTTGAAATTCAGGTTCTTGAAGACATAGCGGCGCCCGGCGGGCGTCGGATAGGACTTGGTCAGGTTGCGGAGTTCGATCATGGTCTAGGCCTCAGGTGGTCTTGGACAACAGACGAATCCGATTGACGTGGTAGAGCACCGCGCCCGTGAACAACAAGCCCAAGCCGAGGCACAGCGGGTAAGTCAGATTGATGCCTCGGTGCGGAATGTACGTGGAGAAATAGTGAACGCGGCTCAGCTCGACCAGGTGCAAAAACGGGTTCCACAGCAGGTACTCATACAAAAAGTGCGGGAAGCTGCTCAGGGGAATCAGCACGCCCGACATCAAATACAGGGGCGTGGAGATGGCACGGATGAAGAACTTCACGCCGGGCCGGCGATGCCCCACCACGGCCGAGATCAGGGAGAGCGCAATGCCCCACATCGCAAACAGGGCGCAAATGCCCAAGAACTCCAGCGGTTTGTTCGGGAAGTAGCGATAGCCCCACCACGCAAAACCCACAGACAGCATCACAAAAACGAAGGCGTACAAAATACCCTCCATGGCCCATCGAGAGGCCATGGCATCCAGCGGTTTGACCTGCCTATACGCCAGCAGGCCGCCATTGGCCTCCACCGCGGACATGCCTTGCATCCACATATTGCGGCAAGCAAAAAATGGGATCATGGCCACCACCAGGTAGACGGCGGGCTCGATCATCACTCCCACATAGCGGTCACGCAGCGCGACCCGCAAGCCCAGCATCACACCAATGTGGATCAAGGGCTCCAGCAGCACCCAGAACAAACCGATCAGGCGCCCGCCAAACCGTGTCTTGAGCTCTCTGAGAATGAGCGCAAGCCACACGGCTTTCTGGATCTGAAACGGAGTTCTTTTCATTGTTGCTTGACACCTGCGCCTTCAAGGAAGGCGGGATTCTCGCTTGTGGGCCAGGGTGACGACATCGTTTCGTGACCCCTCCACAGGCTGGACCTGCTTACGGTGACGCAATGCCTCCCATTGGACCACCAGGGCGCATTGTCGCGGAGTCGATGGCCCCACGCGCCCGTTAAACAGGGGATGGACACCCCAAGGCCTGGATTGTGCGGGTAAACACGGAGCAATCGCGGCCTGACAATCCGCCCATGCTCAACATCCTGTTCATTCACCAGAACTTCCCGGGGCAGTTTCGGCACCTGGCGCCCACTCTCGCGGCGGCTGGGCACCGGGTGGTGGCGCTGGGCATGCATGCCCGCCCGGGGCTCAAAGGGGTGGATCATCGGACCTACGCCGTGCAGCGGCGGCCCGTGGCAGGCCAGCACGCCTTGTTGCGCGAAAGCGAGGCCAAGGTCTTGCGCGGTGAGGCCTGCGCCGTGGCCATGTTGGCCTTGGCCAGAGAAGGCTTTGTGCCCGATCTGGTCGTTTGCAACCCGGCCTGGGGCGAGGCGCTGTATGTGAAGGATGTATTCCCTGCCGCGCGCCTGGTCTGCCTGATGGAGTTTTTCTACGGCACGCCGGACGCTGACGTGGGTTTTGACCCCGAGTTCCCGGTGGGAGGCGTGGAGTCCCGCCTGCGCCAGCGCATGAAGAACATGGCCCTGACCGAGGCGCTTTTGACCATGGATCAGGGGGTTGCGCCGACGGCCTGGCAAGCCTCGCGCCTGCCCAACCCATTTCAGCCCAAGGTGGAGGTGGTGTTTGACGGCATCGACACCCAGGCCTTGCGTCCTGACCCGCAGGCACGCTTTGAGCTGCCCGCCCTGGGCTTGGCCTTCGCGGCGGGCGCCCCCTTGATCACCTTTGTGAACCGCAATCTGGAGCCCTACCGGGGCTACCACCGCTTCCTGCGCGCCTTGCCCACGGTGCTGAAGCAAGTCCCCGACGCGCAGGTGGTCTTGGTCGGTGGGGACGGCGTGAGCTACGGCGCTCCTGCACCCCAAGGTCAGACGTGGAAGCAGATTTACTGGGGCGAGGTGGCCGCGCAGCTGGACGCGAGCCGGGTCCACTTTGTGGGCCAACTGCCCTACGCGGACTACCAAAAGCTGCTGCAAGTCTCGGCGGCACATGTGTATCTGACCTATCCCTTTGTGCTGTCCTGGAGTTGCCTGGAGGCCATGAGCCTGGGCTGTCATGTCATTGGCAGCCGCACGGCGCCAGTGCAGGAATACATTGAGGACGGCATCAATGGCCATTTGGTGGACTTTTTCGACACGGAGGCGCTGGCCGAGGCCATGATCCGTGCCTTGGCGCAGCGCGGGCAGGACGCCGCCTTGCGCCAAGCGGCGCGGCAGACCGCGGTCAGCCGCTGCGACCTGCGCACAGTCTGTCTGCCCCAGTGGCGGTCCGTTCTGTCTCGCACGATGGGGAGTCCGGTGTGACGGTGCGACAACTCCTGCGGCGTTGGCGGGCCCCACAGGCTCAGCCGCCCGCCAGCGACCTGCAGTCGGCGCGGCGCATCGTGGTGCTGGAGGAGGGCGCCAGCCCCAGTGGCGACTACCTGCTCTATCCCTGGTTGGCGCAGCGCGGGCTGCCTGTGCATCGCTGTGATTCCCGTTTGCCGCCCCAGGCCGGGTTGCTGGAGGCGGGCGACTTTGTCGTCATCCTGCGCTATTTGCCCTCTGCTTGGCTCAAGCCGCTCGGGCTGGCGCGGCCCCAACTCGCGGGTCTGGCCTGGTTCATGGACGATGACCTGTGGGACCCGGCGGTCCTGCCGGGCTTGCCCAAAGCCTATGCCCGCAAAATCAGCAGCCACGCCCTGCGCCACCGCCATTGGTGCGCGCAAATGCAGGCTCAGCTTTGGGTGTCGACCTCGGCTTTGGCCGCTAAATATGCATCGCATGCGCCCGTGCTGCTGCCCCTGGCGCCGCCGCCCGCACTCACGCGGGCGCAGCCTGAGGCCTTGCTTTTGGGCTATCACGGCACAGCCTCGCACCATGCAGAGCTGGCCTGGCTGCACCAAGTCTTGGTCTCGCTGATGGCCCGCAGCACCACCTTGCATGTGGAGTTGTTCGGTGACCTCGCCATCAACCGGCAGTTCCGCGACCTGCCTCGCGTCTCCGTCTTGCATCCCATGAGTTGGGAGCGCTATCAGCACTACACCGCCAGCCATCGCCTGGACATTGGCTTGGCGCCCCTGCAGCCCACGGCCTTCAACCAGGGCCGTGGCGCAGTGAAGTTCTACGACTACGCGCGCATGGGCGCCTTTGGGGTCTATGCCGACGTGCCGCCCTACCGGGGCTTTGTGCAGCATGGCCATGACGGCTTGCTGCTGCCCATGGAGGTCGAGCAGTGGGTTCAAACTTTGTTGCAGCTCGGCCAAGACGCAGAGCTGCGCCAGCACTTGGCAAAGGGGGCGCAGGCCCGAGCGCTGAGCGGGCCGGGCTGACCGCCTGTCGCCGCCAGGCCCCACATGCCCCACAAGCGCCCCTGCTGGGGGCGCCAGTCATCCCCCGGGCAGTGCGCGCCGGTATTGAATGGCCTCTGCGATATGCGCTGTCTCCACCTCGGCGCAGTGCCCTAAATCTGCAATGGTGCGGGCGAGGCGGATCACGCGGTGCAGGCTACGGCCCGACCAGCCCAGCCGCATAGCAGCTGCCTCCAGCAGGCCGCGCGCACTGGGGTGCAGACGGCTGTGCAGCTCCAAGTCGCCCGGGGCTAGCAGGCTGTTGGTGCACGCTTGGCGGGCTTGCTGCAGGCCTCTGGCCTGGGCCACGCGCGCCATCACCACCGCACTCGCTTCCTCGGCACCGGCTGCACTCAGCAGGGCTTGAGCCGGCACGGCCGGCACCTCGACTTGCATGTCAATACGGTCCAGCAAAGGGCCCGAGAGCCGGCCCTGGTAGCGGGCTACGACATCCGGGCTGCAGCGGCAAGCCTTGGCCGCGTGGCTGCCCGCACCGAGCCAGCCGCAGGGGCAAGGGTTCATCGCGGCAACGAGCTGAAAGCGGGCCGGAAAGTGCGCCTGGCGCGCGGCGCGCGAGATGGTGACATGGCCGGTTTCCAAGGGCTCTCGCAAGGCCTCCAAGGCTTGACGAGGGAATTCAGGCAGTTCATCCAAGAACAGCACGCCGCCGTGGGCCAGGGAGATTTCGCCAGGGCTTGGCGGCGAGCCCCCGCCCACCAAGGCCACCGCGCTGGCGCTGTGGTGGGGGCTGCGAAAAGGCCGTTGCCCAAACTGCGCCGGGTCAAAGCCGCTGGCTGACACACTGGCCAAGGCGGCGCTGGCCAGGGCTTCGTCGTCGGCCATGTCGGGCAGCAGCCCTGCCAGCCTTTGCGCCAGCATGGATTTGCCCGAGCCCGGCGGGCCCACGAGCAAGAGGCTGTGGCCCCCGGCCGCTGCAATCTCCAGGGCGCGCTTGGCTTGGGCTTGGCCGCGCACATCTGCCAAGTCGAGCGAGGTGCGGCGAGCACTGCGCGGCAGGGCTGCTGGGCGGGGCAAGCGCAGGCCGCTGGGCTCGCTGCGGGCAGCGTCTTGCGGGGGCCTGGGCAGCAGCGCCTCCACGACATCGGTCAAATGACAGGCACCGCGCACATCAACACCCTCCACGCGGGCAGCCTCGACGGCGCTGGCCTGGGGGAGCACCAAGATGCGCCCTGCAGCCGCTTGACGGGAGGCTAGTGCCAGAGGGAGCGCCCCCCTGATGGGGCGTAACTCACCGGCCAAAGAGAGCTCGCCCGCAAACTCGCAGTGGGCCAGCAGTGTGCTGTCCAGCAACTCTTGGGCGGCCAAGATGCCCAGCGCAATGGGCAGATCGAAGCGGCCGGACTCTTTGGGCAAGTCAGCCGGAGCCAGATTCACGGTGATCCGGCGATTGTGCGGAAAGGCAAAACCACTTTCAGACAGAGCTGCTCGAACGCGCTCTCGGGCCTCTTTGACTTCGGTGTCGGCCAAGCCCACCAGCGTAAAGCTGGGTAGACCATTGGCCAGGTGCACCTCCACTTGCACCTCAGGCGCAGACAACCCATCGAGTGCCCTGCTCCTGACCACCGCCAGCGACATCGCTGCCTCCTCCCGGCCTGGGCTATCGCCCGGCGCCCTGTCCATTGGGAGGTTGTGCCTTCCCGCACGTACTCCTCAACTGCGCGGTCGATTGTGGGCTGGCCGGGGAGGCCACCAATCCCCCCCAAAGGAGGGAATTCGGGGGAGTGGGGGTGGCTCTTGGTGCACCGCCGCGGTGCGATCTTGGGGGTATCCCGCACTCTCGCACCACAAAGAGGCGCTGGCGCGGGGCTGCGCGAAGACGGTGCGACCCGACAGCCCTCAGGGTGTGGCCGACGGTCGGAGGTGTTGGCATGGTTGGCACGGAAGCTGCTTTTCTCCGGGCAAACCCTGTTTCTTTGCCATCACTTCCAGGAGTCCACCATGTTCAAGCCTTCCTTGCTCTCCCTCAGTCTCGTGGCCGCTCTCGGTGCCTCTGCCGTGCCCGCACTGGCAGCCGATGACTTCTCCCTGAGCTACAACGTCAGCGCCACCACCGACTACCGCTATCGCGGCATTTCGCAGTCGCGCCTCAAGCCTGCGCTGCAAGGCGGTGTGGACCTGGCGGGCCCCAACGGCCTGTACGCCGGCGCATGGGCCTCGACGATCAAGTGGGTCAAGGACAGCGGCGGCGGTGCCAACGTCGAAGTCGACCTCTATGGTGGCTGGAAGGGCGAAGTCGCCAAGGGCCTGACCTTGGATGTGGGCGCTCTGGCCTATGTCTACCCGAGCCACGACCTGGCCGTGAGCCCGAACACGGGCGAGATCTACGGCGCGCTGAGCTACGAGATGTTCACCCTCAAGTACTCGCACAGCCTGACCAATCTGTTCGGCTTTGCCGACAGCAAGCAAAGCGGCTACCTGGACCTGAGCGCCAGCTTTGACCTGGGTGGTGGCCTCATGCTGGCGCCGCACATTGGCCGCCAAACGGTCAAGAACAGCGGTGACTTCAGCTACACCGATTACTCGGTGTCTCTGAGCAAGGACTTCTCAGGCTGGGTGCCCAGCCTGACGCTGGTCAGCACCAGCACGGACGCCTATGTGGGCGCCAATGACAAAAAGCTGGGCAAGACCGGTGCGGTCTTGGCGGTGAAGTACGCGTTCTGATTTCGACAACACAGGAGACATCTCATGAAAATGGTCACCGCCATCGTCAAGCCCTTCAAGCTGGACGAAGTTCGCGAAGCCCTCAGCGCCATTGGTGTGCAGGGCATCACCGTCACCGAAGTCAAAGGCTTTGGGCGCCAAAAGGGCCACACCGAGTTGTATCGCGGCGCCGAGTACGTGGTCGACTTTCTGCCCAAGGTGAAGGTTGAGGCCGCTGTGGATGACGATGTGGTCGATCAAGTCATTGAGGCCATCGAGGGCGCGGCCCGCACCGGCAAGATCGGCGACGGCAAGATCTTCGTCGCTCCGCTGGAGCAAGTGCTGCGCATCCGCACCGGCGAGACCGGCAAAGACGCCCTCTGACCGCAGCCCCCTTCGAATCTAGACGTGAGAACTTTGCTATGAGAACTCTGATTGCTCACATCGCGCTGGGGCTAGCGGCCCTGGGATTTGCGATGACCTCGTCGGCGCAAGACGCCGCCGCTTCCGCCGCATCCGCAGCCGCCCCCGTGGTGGCTGCTGTGGTCGAAGCAGCCTCGGCGCCTGTTGCGGCAGCCTCTGCTGCTGTGGCTGAAGCCGCCGCTGCACCGGCAGCCGCAGCGCCCACCCCGAACAAGGGCGACACCGCTTGGATGATGGTGGCCACCTTGCTGGTCATCTTGATGACCGTGCCTGGCCTTGCGCTGTTCTACGGCGGCCTGGTGCGCAGCAAAAACATGCTGTCTGTGCTGATGCAGGTGCTGGTCACCTTCTCGATGATCGTCGTGCTCTGGGCCATTTACGGCTACAGCCTGGCCTTCACCGAGAACAACGCCTTCATCGGTGGTTTTGATCGCCTCTTCCTCAAAGGCACCTGGGACAACGTGGCCGGCACCTTTGCGAACGCCGCCACCTTCAGCAAGGGTGTGGTCATTCCTGAGATCGTGTTTGTCGCCTTCCAGGCGACCTTCGCCGGTATCACCTGCGCGCTGATCGTCGGTGCGTTTGCCGAGCGCATCAAGTTCTCGGCCGTGTTGCTCTTCACCGCCCTGTGGTTCACCTTCAGCTACTTGCCGATTGCCCACATGGTCTGGTTCTGGATGGGCCCTGACGCCTACACCGGCGCCGATGTGGTGGAGGCCATGAACGCCAAGGCCGGCTACATCTGGCAGATGGGTGCGCTGGACTTTGCCGGCGGCACGGTGGTGCACATCAACGCCGCGGTGGCGGGCTTGGTGGGTGCTTACATGGTGGGCAAGCGCGTGGGCTACGGCAAAGAAGCCATGGCACCGCACAGCCTGACTCTGACCATGGTGGGCGCTTCGCTGCTGTGGGTGGGCTGGTTTGGCTTCAATGCCGGCTCGGCCCTGGAAGCCAACGGCTTTGCGGCCCTGGCCTTCGTCAACACCTTCATCGCCACCGCCGCTGCGGTGCTGACCTGGTCCATCGGTGAAGCCCTGCACAAAGGCAAGGCTTCGATGTTGGGTGCGGCTTCCGGCGCTGTCGCAGGCTTGGTGGCCATCACCCCGGCGGCCGGCAATGTGGGCGTGGGCGGTGCCTTGATCATCGGCGCACTGGCAGGCTTTGCCGGCCTGTGGGGTGTGTCGGGTCTGAAGCGCATCTTGAAGGCCGACGATTCCTTGGATGTCTTCGGTGTGCACGGCGTCTGCGGCATCCTCGGCGCGCTGTTGACGGGCATCTTTAACAGCCCCAACCTGGGTGGCCCCAGCGCGGTGGCTGACTGGACCACGGTTGCCATGATCACACCCGACGCCTACACCATTGCCGGCCAAGTCTGGGTGCAGGCCAAGGCGGTGCTGATCACCGTGGTCTGGTCGGCTGTGGTTTCGGTCATCGCCTTCAAGCTGGTAGACATGACCCTGGGTCTGCGTGTCACTGAAGAAGAAGAGCGCGAAGGTCTGGACATCAGCTCTCACGGCGAGACGGCTTACGGCCGCTGAACGTCTCCGGTTAACGTCCTAAAGCGAGTTCGGGGGAGTGCCTGCAAGGGCCTCCCCCGTTTTTTTTGTGACGACAACTTGAAACCAAGGCCTCACGGACCGATCTGCAAGAATCGCCTCCTTAAGCCCACTTTCATTGGCCAACCATCATGGTTCCTCACCTCGTCACCGCTCTCACTGGCCCCATCAACGAGCTGGAGCAGCGCATTCTGGAGTCCATGCCCGCCATCGAGCGCTGGTTTCGCCTGGAATGGATGGAGCACACGCCGCCCTTCTACAGCTCGGTGGACATCCGCAATGCAGGCTATCGCTTGGCGCCAGTGGACACCAACCTGTTCCCGGGCGGCTTCAACAACTTGACCCCTGAGATGCTGCCGCTGGCCGTGCAGGCGGCCATGGCGGCGATTGAGAAGATTTGCCCCGAGGCCAAGAACCTGCTGCTCATCCCGGAGCGACACACCCGCAATATGTTCTACCTGATGAACGTGCAGCGGCTGATGCAGCTCTTCGGGCAAGCGGGCTTGAATGTGCGGCTGGGCACTTTGGATGAATCCATCACCGAGCCCACCGCACTGGACCTGCCCGATGGCTCGAGCCTGACGCTGGAGCCCTTGGTGCGCACCAAGCACCGCTTGGGGCTCAAGCATTTCGACCCCTGCACGATTCTGCTCAACAACGACCTCTCCGCGGGTGTGCCCAAGGTCTTGGAAAACCTGCACGAGCAATACCTGCTGCCCCCGCTGCATGCCGGCTGGGCCACGCGCCGCAAGACCAACCACTTCCGCAGCTACGAAGAGGTGGCCAAGAAATTCGCCAAGCTTTTGGGCATGGACCCTTGGTTGATCAACCCCATGTACGCGCACTGCGGCGAGGTCAACTGGGAGGAGGGCACCGGCCTGGAATGCGTGCAGACCCAGGTCGATGCCCTGCTCACCAAGATCCGCCGCAAGCACAAAGAGTACGGCATTGCCGACAAGCCCTTTGTGGTCGTCAAGGCCAACAACGGCACCTATGGCATGGGCATCATGACGGTGCGCGATGCCAAAGAGCTGGATGAAGTCAGCCGCCGCACCCGCAACAAGATGGGTGTGGTGAAGGACGGCCAGGCCGTGACCGAGGTCATCATCCAAGAAGGGGTGCCGACCTATGAGCGCGTGAACGAAGCCGTGGCCGAGCCGGTGGTCTACATGATCGACCGCTATGTGGTCGGCGGCTTCTACCGTGTGCATGCCGACCGCGGCATTGACGAGAACCTCAACGCGCCGGGCGCCAGCTTTGTGCCGCTGGCCTTTGCTAACAGCCACCAATTGCCCAAGCCGGGCGAGCGGCCAGGGGCCAGTGCCCCCAATCGCTTTTACATGTATGGCGTGATCGGCCGCTTGGCCATGCTGGCGGCGGCCTATGAGCTGGAAGCCACAGACCCCGATGCCGAGGTCTATGACTGACCGCGTTGGGAGGCGCTGATCACTGGTTCAGGCGGATCTTGTACTCCAGCACATTGCCCCAGATCGGCTTGTAGTTGCAATCCAGTTGGCCCGCGGCATTCACGGGCTTGAAGTTCCACGACAAGATGGAGCGGGCATTGCGAGCCAAGCCGGTGGTGGGCTGCACGGTTTGCAGGTTGTCCACGGCATTTGCAATCACCGCAAACTGCCAGCTTGGCGCCAAGGTGGAGTCGGCCAGGTGCACGCTGTCTTGGCCCACCGGCACAAAGCCTGCGCCGGCATCGACGCAGTGCAGCACATACTCGCGGCTGCCTGGGTTGGCGGCCAAGCCGAAACCAAAGTTCTGCTTGATCTTGACCGGGCAGGCAAAGGCACGACGCTGCGGGTCATAGCCGCAGCAGCTCATTTCTTCGTAGTAGAGGCTGCCGGTGTAGGTGGCCTTGGCACCGCACTGGTTGGCGGCCGCATAAAACGGGTCGGTGGGCGGAATGTTCTTGGCGTCCCCGGTGCCGCAGAAGCTGTATTGCTCGTACAACTGCGCCTGCAGCTTCAGGTTTTCAGCTTCACTGATTTTGGGGTTAGGCGCCAGTTGCTTGGCAATGGTGGCCAGCACATCGGGGCCACAGACCGTGCTGGACTGGGCCTGGGCTGAGAGGGCAGAGACGGCCAGCACGGTGCTGAGGCCGAGGGTGCGCAGGGCGCGGGTGATGACAGACATGAGACTCTCCTGGGTTTTATGGGCGCAGCCTGGTGCTGCGCCGCCAGTGTCTGGCCGCGGCCCTCACCGCCCCATCCCTTGGCCCTGGCTTCAAGGCCCCTAAGGTAGGCTTGAGGCTTCCCTAACTTTGTAGCGCTGCCCCATGCCACACACCGAGATCGACCATCTGGTCATTGCCGCCGACAGCCTTGCCCAAGGGGCGGCTTGGTGTGAGGCCACCCTGGGCGTGGCCAGCCTGCCGGGCGGCGTCCATGCGCTGATGGGCACGCACAACCGCCTGCTCAACCTCAGCAGCGCCGGCGCGCCCCAGTGCTACTTGGAGATCATCGCTATCGACCCGGATGCACCCGCCCCAGCCCGGGCGCGCTGGTTTGGCCTGGACCAGCCCGCGCTGCAAGCGCGGCTGCGTGAGCAAGGCCCGGAGTTGGTGGCTTATGTGGCGCGCTCTGCCATGGTGGAGATGCATCGTCATGGCCTGATCCAAAGCCGGCTGCAGCCTGGTCCGCTTTTGCGAGCCAGCCGTCAAACCGCCCAGGGTGTGCTGGAGTGGCAGATTGTGGTGCCCGACGATGGTCTGCCCTTGGCCGGGGGCGCGGTGCCCACCTTGATCCAGTGGAGTGGCCTGCACCCGACCGCTGCGATGCCTGACAGCGGCGTCAGCCTGAAGCTCCTGACCGTGCGCGGCCTACCCGACCAAGCGGCGCAGGTGTTGCGGTTACGGCCGGCGGTGCGGCGTGAAGCCTTGCCTGGCGCAGCACTCAGTGTGACGCTGAATACCCCGCGCGGCGAGGTCGCGCTGTCAAGCCACTGCTGAGCCTTCCGCAGCGATCTGACGCAAGGCCTGCTCAAACACCTCCGGTGGCTGACCGCCGGAGATCAAGTGCTTGTCGTTGATGATGAAGGCCGGCACCGAGCGGATGCCGGCCTGCTGCCAAAAGGCCTCGGCCTCGCGCACTTCGGCGGCAAAGCGATCACTGCTCAAGAGGCCTTGAGCCTCCTGCGTGTCCAAGCCCACTTCGCCACACAAACCCAGCAAGACCTCGTGGCTGCCAGGGTTCAGACCGTCGGTGAAGTAGGCGCTGAACAAGGCTTCCTTCAAGGCGCGCTGCTGGGCGGGGTTGACCTCATGAGCCCAGTGCAGCAGCCGGTGCGCGTCAAAGGTGTTCCAGGTGCGGCTGCGCTTGTCCATGCGGAAGTCAAAGCCCACGGCGGCCGCGCGCTCGCGAATGTTCTGCTGGTTGGCCTTGACCTGTTCCGGTGTCAGGCCGTATTTGCGCGACAAGTGCTCGGTGATGTCTTCGCCTTCGGGCGGCATCTGCGGGTTCAGCTCAAAGGGCTGAAAGCTCAAGGTCACGGGCTCAAAGCTGGGGCCCAAGCGCTGCAGCGCGATGTCCAGAGACTTCAGGCCCACCACGCACCAGGGGCAGACCACATCGGAGACGAGATCGATTTTCATGGCGTGGATTGTCTGCCGATCTCGCCGAAGCGTGCTCGCGCAGGGGTTCTTACTCCGCCTGGCGCCAAGCCCGTGGGTCACGGCTGCCGGTCAAGTTCCAGAGCGTGTGCAGCTTGTTGAGCCGCGCGCCGCCATCGCGGATCAGCGGCTGCCAGGCCACGCTCAGGGTTTGCGTGGACCAGGCGGACAAGAAGGCGTCGAAGGGGATGGAGACATACACCGCTTTGTCAAAGCTGCCTTCTCCAAACGCCGCCGAGGACACATTGGTTTTGGTGACCCAGGCGCCGATGCGCGCCCCGTTGGCAAAGCGCCGCGATACCTCCATGGTGGCCCCGCGGTCCCCAGCCAGGTATTGGCCCACCGAGACCTTGGCCTCCAGGCCCTGCCAGCCCGTGTCCCAGTAGGCGCTGACGTGGCCCGTGGTGACGCGGTAGTCGCGCACATCCCAGCGCTGGTCAAACTCGCGCTGGGCCACGCGGTTCACATCCAGCCCTAAGGCCCAGCGCCCGCCTTGGGGTCGCCATAAGACCTCCGCCCCAGCGCCCGCAAACATGGGCTCCAAAGCGCCCACATAGGCTAGGCTGAAGACATCTTCACCCCAGCGGTTCAGCTGGCTCAGTTGCGCATAAGGCAGGGTCACGCGGGCCTGGGTCAAGTACTCCCGCACCAAGGTGCGAACGCGTGGCAAGGCACTGGGCGCGGTGTAGCGGTAGCGCTCGTAGTTGTCCAAGAGGCGGGCCTGCAGCGTGCCTTGGGCCCAGGCCCCCTCCCACAGTGGGAGTTGGCCTTGCGCGCGGGCGCTCAAGGCATAGAGGTAGCCATCGGGGCCGCCCACATGCTGCTGATAACCCAGGCTGAAGCCCCCATTGCCTTGGCGCGCTGGGCGGTGCGCCTCCGCGCTGTCGGGGGCTGGGCGCTGTACGCTCTCTGGGGTGCTGTCCAGCACCGGCGCATGGCCCGTCCACGACCAGCGCGGTGCGGCCCAAGCTTGGCGCGCCACCGAGCGGCTGCTGACGGCCACACCTTGCTGCATCAGGATGAACTGGAACTGCTGGACCTCATCCGGTGCGCGTTCATGCAAGACGGCGACGCCGCGATCGAGACGCTCGTCCAAGCTGTTGCCCTGGCTGTTGTCCAGCTCGACCACCCAGGTGGCGCCGTCTTGCCATGCGCGTGCCACGGGCCAGCCGGTCTGCAGCGCGAGGGCTTGTAGTGTGTCGGCGCTGGGGCCTGCTGTGGACCTCGCTGCGGAGGGGGCTGGCAGGAGGGCAGGGCGGCTGACCGGCCAGGGCGCTGGCTCAGCGCTCTTGCTGCGCGACATCTGGGCCACGTTGGTGTGCAGGCTCAGGCCCAGCATCCATTGCCGGCCGCGCTCCAGCCCCAGGCTCAGCGCCCAGGGGCCGCGCTGCCAGACCAGCCCCAGGTTCACGGGGCTGCGTGCACCATCAACGTTGTTGTTGAGGGGCTCATGTTGATAGTCATTGCCGTCCAGCTCAGCCTTCAAGCTCAAGCCATCCCAGGGTGTGTGCCATTGCACGCCACCGAAGAGGGCCGTGCGGCCGGTGAACAGGCCCTTGAGGTGGGCGGTGCCACCACGGCCCACGTCCGCTTGGGCGCGTTGCTGGAAGCGATCGCCCAGCACGGCTAAAGGGTTGGCCAGGTTGCCGCGTGCGCCCAGATAGCCCCAGCCCAGCCCCAGGCTCAGGTCCAGCGAGCCCCAACGCTTGGAGGCCACCAGGTACTCGCCCGCAAACAGGCCAGTGCCGCCGGGGTCACGCAAGCCCAGCGCCAAGGCGGGCTGCCAGCGGCCTTCGTCCAACAGCCGCAGTTTGATCTCAGAGGACTTGTCCTTGTAGCCTTGATCGCCCGCGATGCTGGGGCCATAGAGCTTGTTGCTGATGTGCGTGTAGCGCACGGCCAGCTCCAACCCGTCAAAGGGGCTGAGCGTGGCGCTGGTCTGGGTGTAGGGCCAGGTGCGGCTCACGGTGAGCGCCACTCGGCCGGCCTCAGGCATGCGCGCCGACGGTGTTTGCAGCAGCCCGGTCATGCCCCAATCATTGGTGCTCAGGGGCAGATCCCGCGGAGGCGGGCTGATCGTCTCGCTCAAGGGGCGCGGGGCAGGCGTGCCCTCGGCCACACCTTGCTCGGCCAGCACCTGAGCGATGCGGGTGTTGAAGTGTTCGGGCCAATCTGGCGTGTCCGGGGGCACCCACAGCCAAGCGCCGGGGGCGGGGGCTTGCTGGCGCTGGGCATTCCAGTCGGCCACACCAAGCCGCTGGGTGCTGCCATCGGCTTGCACCAGCCACACCCAGTCCGTGCTGACCCCGCAGGCCCGCAGCACATCGGCGGCGATGCGCTCGGGCTGGGCCTGCACATCGCACGCCAAGCCCTTGGCCGTGACGACCCGCAGACGTTCAGGGCGTTGCGGTAGCACCAGCACATCGCCCTCAGCCGTCAAAGGCTCCAGCCCCGAGGCGGTTTGCATGCGCCAGGGGTCGGTGCTGGCCAGGGGGCGGCGGCCGGTGAGGGGGAGCTCGCGCAGCAGGGCCAGCAGCGGGCCGGTCTGCGCCTTGCGCAGCGCGTCGTCGGCGGCCCATGCGCTGATGTCGCGCAGCAGGGCTTCGCGCGCTTGACGCTGGGCACGGCGCGCTGCGGTGGACTGCCACATCAAGCCCGGCTCATAGACCGTTGCGGCAGCCTCGGGGTGATGCTGGGTCAGCCAAGCGCCCAGACGCTGCCCCGGCGGCGGCGTCACGGTCAGTGAGGTTGGCGCGTCTTGGGCCTGCACCGCCTGCATGGCGGCCCAGGCCAGGGCCGTCAGCCCCACTGGTAGCGAGCGGCTCATGGTGAAACTTGGCGCTCTGCGGGCCAGACTTGCCAGCTCAGGCACCAGTCCGCGGCCAAGCAGCGCTGGCCATAGACCACCTGATCTTGGGCATTGAGTGCCACGTGGCTGGGTGGCAGCAAAGCATCCATCCAGGAATCTTCTTGCCAGCGCAAGCCGTCCAGCGACCCCACCCATCGGTGAGCCGTGGGCGGTGCGCTGAGGAGCGAGCGTTGCCCGGTCTGGCGCAGGCCCATGCGATGACCCGGTTGAACATCCACGGTCTCAGTCACGGTGCTTGAACCCGTGCTTGTCTGGCGGATCACCCGCCAGTTGCGGGTGGGCTCGGAGACGCCCACCAAGCGGCCCTGTGCGGTGCGCAGCACCACGCCGTCCGCGCCGACCCACACGCTGGTGCGGCCCAGGGCACCGGGCTCATCGCCGACCCAGACCAACAAGGCCTCGCGGCCTTGCTGCTGCACCAAGAGGTAGCGCAGGGCCGGGTTCAGGGCGCTGTCGCGCACTGGCGCGGCGGTGCTCCACGCTTGCTCCACGGTTTGCCAGCCCGCACGCAGGGTGGGGCTGCAGCCCGTCAAGCCCAGGCTCACGCAGGCCACGGCGGTGGCCAGTGCTCGACAACTCACTGGCGTTCTCGCCGCAGACGCTTGCGTCAGTTCGTGCCGGTGGTGCCCGTGGTGCCGGTCGTCCCGGTGTCACCATCGCTGTTCAGCAGCACCGCGCCCACGCCGATCACGGCGGCCGTGCCCAGCACTTCGGTCCAGCCAATACCGCCCTTGGCGGCGGTCACGGCGGCCTTCACCGGAGCTGGGGCGACGGGCTTGGGGACCACGGGGGCTTGGGCCACGGGCGGCGCCGGCGGCGCCGGTGGCGCTGTCACCACAGGGGCGGGTGCCGGTGCCGGTGCTGGCGCGGGAGCCGGCTTGGCCACAGGTACCGGTGCGGGAATGGGGCGGGGCAGGCGTGCGCCAAACCAGTTGTCGCACTGCTTCATCGAGGCGCGCACCGGCACGCCCTGCTTGTCGTAATAGACATTGACCATCATCTCCGGGCTGTAGGGCACGTACTTGCCTTGCAGCTCTTTGGCCACGCCGTCACGCCCGCCGGAGCGACCTGCGCCAATGTCGCAAGCCCCACGGCTGTAGTCTTTACCGCTGTAATTGAGGGCCTGAGCAGCTTCGGCGGGCAAGCCCAGCTCCTTGAGGGGCATGGACTTCACGCTGGCTTCGCCCGCGCGCTTGAGGGGCGGCTTGTGGGTGAAGGAGGTGTAGAACTTGGCCGTGCCCGCGGCCACGGCCGCATCACACTCGGCGGCGGTGTCGTAGCCGACATTGCCATGGCTGTCCGTGACCATGCCAGCGCTCGCTGTGCCACAGGCCAGCACGGTGGCACCCAAGGCCCACAACGTCAGAGTTTTGCGTGTCAAGATGAAGTCCCTCCAAAGGAATAACAGCGGCACGAGGCACCGCAATGCCAACCAGCATAGTGAGCGGAGGCACCAAGCCACCTTGCGGACATTGTTTCTGTGCGCTGGGCCACGCAGGAGTATTCAAGCTTGGGCCTCAACTGAGGTGTCTGAGCGACAGTCCTGCGGACTATTCCCAGCGAGCTGGGTTGCGCTGCAAGCTGGTCAGCCCCGCACGCAGAGGCTACAGTCGGCGTCTTTGATCTCTACACAAGGAGTGAGCATGTCCATCATCGGCAAAGCAGGCTTGGTTCTGGCGGCGGCCTCGGTCGCTTTCTTGGGGGGCTGCGCCTCTAAGGGCGGCGAGGGCGGACACGGCCCCCATGCCATGGGCAAGGGCGCCATGGCGGCCGCCTCCTTGGGCCCGACGCAAGGCAGCGCGGTCACCGGTTTGGTCATGTTCCACGAGATGGATGGCCATTTGATGGTCCACGCCAAGGTCAGCGGCTTGAAGCCCAATGCTGAGCATGGCTTCCATATCCATGAGAAGGGCGACTGTGCGTCAACCGATGGCACCAGCGCTGGTGGCCACTTCAACCCCGATGGCAAGCCCCATGGCCCGCAAGATGGCCCGCGCCATGTGGGTGACATGCCGGCCCTGAAATCTGACAGCAAAGGTGTGGCCGACCAAAAGTTCATGCTGCATGGCCCCACGATTGCCGCCGGCCCCGCCAGCATCAACGGCCGCAGCCTCATCGTCCACATCGGGCCGGATGACTACAAGACCCAGCCCACGGGCAACTCAGGCGCACGCATTGCCTGCGGTGTGATCGCGGCCCACTGACTTAGGCCGGCGGCAAGGCCCCGGCCGCTTTGGCCGCCAGCTCTGCGCGGATGCGCTTGAGCCGGTCCTTGGGGTCTTCTTTGCTGCCCGCTTCATCGAGCTTCATCTCCTTGATGAAGCGGCTGGGAATGCCGGGCACCATCTCGCGGCCTTTTTTGCGGCGCCGCAGGGTGCTGACCACCAAGGTGCGCTGAGCGCGGGTGATGCCCACATACATCAGCCGCCGCTCTTCCTCCAGGCGCTCGGGCGTCATCTCCTCGGTGTCGCTCTTGAAGGGCAAGATGCCCTCGTTCACACCGGCCAGCACCACATGCGGCCACTCCAGCCCTTTGGAGGCATGCAAGGTGGTCAGTGTCACCATGTCTTGCTCGGCGTCGCCGCGCTCGGCTAGGCTCAAGATCACGCTGATGGTTTGCGCCACATCCAGCAGGCTCTTGCGCTCTGTTTCTTGAGTGAGCCCGCCTTCGGCGCTGATCTCGCCGCCGCAGCGCTTGGCCACCCAATCCACAAAGTCCATCACATTGCCCCAGCGCGAGGCGGCCAGCTTTTCGCTGTCCTCGCTGTCGTAGAGGTGCTTCTCGTAGTCGATCTCGGTGAGCCAGGTGGTGAGCACGGCGCGAGCATCTTCCGAGCCCACGGTGTGGCGGGCCTTGTATTCCAGGTCGTTCACATAACGGCCAAATTCATGCAGCGAGTCGATGGCCTTCTTGCTCAGCGAGGTGGCCAGGCTCTGCGAGAACAGCGCCTCAAACATGCTGACCTTCCACTTGGCTGAGAACTCACCCAGGGCGCCCAAGGTCTGGTGGCCGATGCCGCGCTTGGGCGTGGTGACGGCACGCAAAAAGGCCGGATCGTCGTCCTGGTTCACCAGCAGGCGCAGCCAGGCACAGAGGTCTTTGATCTCAGCCCGGTCAAAAAAGCTCTGGCCGCCCGAGACCTTGTAGGGAATCTGGGCTGCGCGCAGTTTGTTCTCAAAGGTCCGCGCCTGAAAGTTGGTGCGGTAGAGGATGGCGAAGTCACTGAACTTGATCCGGCCATCATTGCCGCGCAGGCCTTGGATGAAGGACACCGCACGTTCGGCCTCGTGCTCGTCCGTGTCGCACTCCGAGACGCGCACCGGCTCGCCGTCGCCCAGGTCGCTCCAGAGCTTTTTCTCGAACAGCTTGGGGTTGCCTGCGATCACCGCATTGGCGGCCCGCAGGATGGCGCTGGTCGATCGATAGTTTTGCTCCAGCGGGATGACCTTGAGCGCCGGGAAGTCCTCGGGCAGCTTCTTCAGGTTCTCGATGGTCGCGCCGCGCCAGCCATAAATACTCTGGTCGTCATCACCCACGGCGGTAAAGCGGCCGCGCCGGTCTTCATCCGGGTGGTCCACCAGCGCCTTCAGCAGTTCGTACTGCACGACGTTGGTGTCCTGGTATTCATCCACCAGCACATGGGCAAACAGGTCTTGCCACTTGCGGCGGGCTTCTTCGTTGTTGCGCAGCAGCTTGAGCGGCAGGCTGATCAGGTCATCAAAGTCCACCGCTTGATAGGCCACGAGGCGCTCTTCATACAGCGCCATCACCCGGGCGGCCAATTCCTCGTCGGCGTTCTGGGCGGCGGCCATCGCGGTGCTGCTGTTCAGGCCCTGATTCTTCCAGAGGCTGATGGTCCACTGCCACTGGCGGGCCAAGGCGTTGTCGGTGCAAGAGCCCGCATCGCGCAGCACGCCCAGCACATCATCGGCATCCAAGATCGAGTATTTGGGCTTTAGCCCCAGCTTTTCGCCATCCTCGCGCAGCATGCGCACGCCCAAGGAGTGAAAGGTGCTGATGGCCAAGTCTTTGGCGGCCTTGGGGCCGACCAGCGACTTGGCGCGCTCGCGCATTTCCAGCGCGGCTTTGTTGGTGAAGGTGATGGCGGCGATGCGCTTCGGGTGCAGCCCGGTTTGCAAAAGCCGGGCGATCTTGTGCGTGATCACCCGCGTCTTGCCCGAGCCGGCACCGGCCAGCACCAAGCAGGGGCCACCCAGGTAATGCACGGCTTCCATTTGGGCGGGGTTCAGGGTGGCTGCAGACATAGGGAAAACGCGAGATCAACAACGGAAGGTGGCGGATGATAGGCCCTCCACCCCCGCAGCTTGGCGATTTCAGGCCATTGCTGCGCATTCCGGAGCATGGCGCCTTGGCCCGCCGATCTAGATTGGAGGCCTTTCCAATGTTCCGGAGACACACATGTCGAACAGTACAAGAGCAGGACGTCGTTGGGGTGTGGGGGCTGTCGCTGCCCTGTTGGCGCTGGGCGCCGCCGGCGTACAGGCCGGGTCGGCCGCAGACGCGGTCAGCTACTGCAAGAGCACAGGGGGAAAGGTCGAGACCTACCGTTTCTATGATGCCGGTGGGCATGAGTTCGCCAAGCCCGCGCGCGTCTGCAACTACCCCGATGCCTCGGGCACCGACCCGTATGGACATGCCTTGATCGACCTAGCCACGCTCTATGCCGACAAGCCCACACTCGCGGCTTTGGCCTACTACGGCAAGCCTGCGTGGAATGGCAAGCTGAAAACCACGCCAGCCAAGGACTACTGCGTGCAGCTCGGCGCTGCCCCGTCCTTCCAGGGCTCCTGGAGCCTCAAGCCCGGTGGCGATCAGTCGGGCATGTGCATGTTTGAGGACGGCTCTTTCATGGAGGAGTGGACGCTGTTCTACAACCAAGCGGGCACACCACGTGGGGTGGATCTGGGCACCGTGATGCGCTTTGCCAATCCGGCCCTGCGAACCCGAAAGTAAGGCTCTCCCCAGTTCGCAGCTTGTAGACGGCACGAGGCGGCCGCAGAATCCAGGCATCCAGGGCGCGCGGGTCCTCCCGCGCAGGCCACAAGTGTTTTGGTGTCGTCGCGCTCACATGCCTACTCTGCCCTTGAGTTCCCGCTTGCTGCCGGCTGCAGCGCTTGCCAGGCCCTCCTTAATACCATGCGGTGTGCAGCGGGCCTGGAGCAGCGTCGATGGCGTGGAGTCCTACTTCGACCGGCTCAACCAGACGGCGCCATTGTCGCGCCGCACGGTGCAGGCCCGGGCCGGCGCCAGGGCAGTACTGTCGCAGACCTATGTGGTGCACCGCGACAGCCAAGGGCTGCCGCACTCGGATCACCCCTCAGCCCGCTTGCCGCAGTGCTTCTTGGGCGAAAGTCAGTCGTCGGCGTTTGATCTGCTCATCGACTTTCACCGTCCCGATGTGGCGCCGCTGTGCTACTCCATTGGCTTGCCTTTGGCGGGGCAGGTGAGCCTGCGATTGCAAGGGCGTTTGCTGGAGGTGCCGGCTGGTGCGGGCGTGTTGGTGGATCCGGCACATCTGGAGTACAGCCTCCTGCCGGCGGGCTTTCACATGGTCGAGATCTTTTTGCTCAAGAGCGACATGGCGCGCTTGGCGGCCGAGTGGCAACCTGGCTTGGATGGCCGTCAACTGCGCTTTGAGCCCTTGATGTCGCCCGCATTGGCGCAACGCATCTTGTTCATGGCCACGCAGGCGGCGCAGCACCTGGAGGCCGGGGCGGGCACGCCGGGGGCCGCCATGATGTTCAGACGCTGGGCTGACATGATTGGTTTGACCGTGCTGCACGAGCAATCTCGATGGAGCCCTGCGGCGGCCGGTCACAAGCCGCGCGCCAGCGGCGCTGTTCGGCGGGGGCTGGACTATATGCATGCGCATGCGGACGCACCCATCGGGTTGGCCGACATTGCGGAGGCCGCACATCTGAGTGTCAGCAGCCTGACCCGCCAGTTCTCTGCCGTGATGGGCAAGACACCCTATGCCGTGTTGCGTGACATCCGCTTAGAGCGTGCCCGGGCCGAGCTGCAGTCGGCCGCACCGAGCTTGGTGCGCGATATCGCTTTGCGCTGGGGTTTCCAGAGTGCGAGCAAATTCAGCAGCGCTTATTTACAGCGTTATGGCGAGCGCCCGAGTGACACGCGGGGGCGATGAACGCTAACGCGACAGTGTCGCGTCAGGTAAATAGTGCAGTGCATCAAATGCATCGTTTTCCCTAGGTGAAAACACTGCTGCAATGCAGCATGACTGGTCAGGCGGGGGTCAGCCGCCGCTCAGACACTTTCCCTCAAGGTCCGCACCTCTTTCGGGTGTGAATGGTCCCTGGATAGCCAGCGACCCTTGATCTTTGACATGGAGAGAGACTCATGACTGATCCCGTGGTGGCACGCATTCGTGCCAATCCCAAGTACCAGTTGCTGAAGTCCAAGCGCAATGCGTTTGGATGGTGGCTGGCCGCACTGATGATGGTCGTTTATTACGGCTACATCGCCCTCATCGCGTTCAACAAAGAGTTCCTGGCGCAGCCTCTGGGCGCCGGCGTGACCACCATCGGCGTGCCGATCGGCATGGGCGTGATCGTCTTCACCATTGTGATCACGGGCATCTATGTGCGTCGTGCCAACAGTGAGTACGACCAGTTGACCAAAGAGATTCTTGAGGACGCCTCCAAATGAACCAACTTCTCAAAACGTTGTTGGCCATCGTGGGCCTGGCGGGTCTGACCGCCGGTGCCTATGCGGCTGGCGCTGATGTGGGCCAGGCGGCCAAGCAAAGCACCAACTGGACGGCCATTGGCATGTTCGGCGCCTTCGTGGCCGGCACGCTCTGGATCACCAAGTGGGCTGCGGCCAAGACCCGCTCTGCGGCGGATTTCTACACCGCGGGTGGCGGCATCACGGGCTTCCAAAATGGCTTGGCCATTGCCGGTGACTATATGTCTGCGGCGTCCTTCCTGGGCATCTCTGCCGCGGTGATGGCTTCGGGCTACGACGGCTTGATCTACTCCATCGGCTTCTTGGTCGGCTGGCCTGTCATCACCTTCTTGATGGCTGAGCGCCTGCGCAACCTCGGCAAGTTCACCTTTGCGGACGTGGCCGGTTACCGCTTCAAGCAAACCCCAATCCGCGCTTTTGCGGCCTCGGGCACGCTGGTCGTGGTGGCCTTCTACCTGATCGCTCAGATGGTCGGCGCGGGTCAGTTGATCAAGCTGCTGTTCGGCTTGGAATACTGGATGGCCGTGGTCATCGTCGGCGCGCTGATGATGGTTTACGTGCTGTTCGGTGGCATGACCGCCACCACCTGGGTGCAGATCATCAAGGCGGTGCTGCTGTTGGCAGGCGTGACCTTCATGGCCTTCATGGTGATGGCGCAGTTCGGCTTCTCGCCCGAAGCGCTGTTCGCCAAGGGCGTGGCCGTCAAAGCCGCGATTGCAGCCACCGGCAAGGAGGCAGCGATTGCAGCGGCCGCGGCCTCGGCGGCAGCCGCCGCAACGCCGGAAGCGGCGGCTGCAGCCTCTGCGGCGATGGCCAAGGCCGTGGCGGTGAACCCCGAGAAGGTCGGCTTGGCCTTGATGGGCCCAGGCGGCTTCATCAAGGACCCCATCTCTGCCATCAGCTTCGGCATGGCTTTGATGTTCGGTACCGCCGGTCTGCCGCACATCCTGATGCGCTTCTTCACGGTGCCTGATGCCAAGGAAGCCCGCAAGTCGGTGTTCTGGGCCACGACCTGGATCGGCTACTTCTACGTGCTGATCTTCATCATCGGCTTCGGCGCCATCACCCTGGTCCTGACCAACCCTGAGTTCGCAGATACCGCCAAGGGCGTGATCAAGGGCGGCGCAGGCACGGCCAATATGGCGGCGGTGCTGGTGGCCAAGGCCGTGGGCGGCGATGTGTTCTACGGCTTCATCTCGGCCGTGGCCTTCGCGACCATCTTGGCCGTGGTGGCGGGCTTGACCCTTTCGGGCGCCTCGGCCGTGTCGCACGACCTGTACGCCACGGTGTTCAAGGGCGGCAAGGCGGACAGCGCTGCGGAGCTGCGTGTCTCGCGCATCACCACCCTGGCACTGGGCGTGCTGGCCGTGACCCTGGGCATTGCCTTCGAGAAGCAGAACATCGCCTTCATGGTGTCGCTGGCTTTCGCGATTGCGGCGTCGGCCAACTTCCCGGTGCTCTTCATGAGCGTGCTGTGGAAGGATTGCACCACCAAGGGTGCGGTGATCGGCGGCTTCTTGGGCCTGATCTCTTCCGTCGGTCTGACGGTGGTGTCGCCCTCGGTGTGGGAAGCCACGCTGGGCAACCCCAAGGGCTCGGCCTGGTTCCCCTACACCTCGCCTGCGCTGTTCTCCATGACCATCGGCTTCGTCGGTATCTGGCTGTTCTCCATCCTGGACAAGAGCCCGCAAGCCGCCAAGGAGCGTGCGGATTTCGAAGCGCAGCAAGTGCGCTCTGAAACCGGCCTGGGTGCTGCAGGCGCCAGCGGTCACTGATCTCGCTTTTTTGTGCAGGCCTGCGGGCCTGCCCCTTACACTCGCACGCACTTCACGGTCCGTGCGAGTTTTTCATTCATGAGCACCAAAACAGCGCTGATCACCGGCATCACAGGTCAAGACGGGGCCTACCTGGCAGAGCTTTTGCTGTCCAAGGGCTATATCGTGCATGGCATCAAGCGCCGCAGCAGCCTGTTCAACACCGACCGCATCGACCATCTCTACCAAGACCCGCATGTCGATGGGCGCCGCCTGATCTTGCATTACGGCGATTTGACCGACGCGGCCAACCTGACGCGCATCGTGGCCGAGGTGCAGCCCGATGAGGTCTATAACCTCGGCGCGCAAAGCCATGTGGCGGTGAGCTTTGAGGCCCCTGAGTACACGGCGAATGTGGATGCCCTGGGCACGCTGCGTTTGCTGGAAGCCATTCGCTCTTGCGGGCTGCAGGCCAAGACCCGTTTTTACCAAGCGAGCTCGTCCGAGATGTTTGGCCTGGTGCAGCAGACGCCGCAAACCGAGCAGACGCCGTTTCACCCGCGCAGCCCTTATGGTGTGGCCAAGCTCTACGCCCACTGGATCACCGTCAACTACCGGGAAGCCTGGGGGCTCTTTGCTGTCAGCGGCATCTTGTTCAACCACGAGAGCCCGCAACGCGGCGAGACCTTCGTCACCCGCAAAGTCACGCGGGGTCTGGCGCGCGTGGCACTGGGTTTGCAGGAATGCCTTTACCTGGGCAATCTGGAGGCCCGCCGCGACTGGGGCCATGCCCGCGACTACGTGCACGCACAGTGGCTGATGCTGCAGCAAGCGCAGCCGCGCGACTATGTGATTGCCACCGGCCATCAGCACAGCGTGCGCGAGTTTGTGCAGCAGGCGGCGGCCGAGCTGGGATTGGTGCTGAGCTTCTCAGGCCACGGCCCCGACGAAGTTGGCACCGTGGCGGGGCGGACAGCACGCGCCGATGAATGGGGCATCACGGCGCAAGTGGGCCAGGTGCTGCTGCGCATTGACCCGCGCTACTGGCGCCCCGCCGAGGTCGATACCTTGCTGGGTGATGCCAGCCTGGCCCGCGCCGAACTCGGCTGGGCGCCGTCCGTCAGCTTTGAGGCCTTGGTGACCGAGATGGTGGCGCATGACTTGGCACAGGCGCGCCGCGAGCAGGTGGTGCGCGATGCTGGCTTTACCGTGAACCGGCGCTTTGAATGAGCCTGGCCGTGCCCTGCAAAAAGTCTTGGTAGGCGGCTGCCAAGCCTTGCGCCAAGCTCACCTTGGGGCCCCAGCCCAAGGAGCGTAAGCGGCGGCTGTCCAGCAGTTTGCGCGGCGTGCCGTCTGGCTGCTGCGCATCAAAGCGCAAGCGGCCCTCAAAGCCCACGGTGCGAGCCACCAGTGCAGCCAGCTCGGCAATGCTGAGCTCTTCACCGCTGCCCACGTTGAGGTGCGAGCATGTCGCGGGCGCTTGGGCCTCCCAGGTGTCGCGAGCGGTCTCCAGCGCCGTCACGCAGGCCTGGGCCAAGTCGTCCACATGCAAGAACTCCCGTAACGGGCGGCCTGAGCCCCAAACGACGACCTCGTCCGCCGCCGCCAGCTTGGCCTCATGGAAGCGCCGCAGCAGGCCCGGGATGACATGGCTGTGCTGCGGGTGGTAGTTGTCCCCTGGGCCGTACAAATTGGTGGGCATCAGGCTGCGGAAATCGGCGCCATGCTGGCGCCTGTAGCTTTCGCACAGCTTGATGCCCGCAATCTTGGCAATCGCATAAGGCTCGTTGGTGGGCTCCAGCAGGCCGGTCAGCAGCGCTTCTTCGCGCAGCGGTTGTTCGGCCTGCCTGGGGTAGATGCAACTGGAACCCAAAAACACCAAGCGGCTGACGCCCGCGCGCCAAGCTTCATGGATCACCGTGCTGGCGATCACCAGATTGTCATGAATGAAATCCGCCGGGTAAGTGTTGTTGGCCTGGATGCCGCCTACCTTCGCAGCGGCCAGCACCACATGCTCAGGACGCTCGGCTTGAAAGAACGCGGCAACTTGGTCTTGGCGTCTCAGGTCCAACTCGTCCCGGCCGCGCAGCAAGAGCGTGGCGCGGCCATGCAGGGCTCTCACCACGGCGGAGCCCACCATGCCGCGATGGCCCGCCACAAACACCCGAGGCTGTTCGTCGCTCATGGGTGCCTCAGAAGACTTGTTCCTTGAGGATCTTCAGCAGGTACTGCCCGTAGCCGCTCTTGGCCAGCGGCGTGGCCAAGGCTTCAAGCTGCGCGTCGTTGATCCAGCCTTTGCGCCAGCAAATCTCTTCGGGGCAGCAGACCTTCAGGCCTTGGCGCTTCTCCAGGGTTTGCACAAAGGCACTGGCCTCCAGCAGGCTGTCGTGGGTGCCGGTATCCAACCAGGCGTCACCTCGGCCAAAGATCTGCACATCCAACTGCTGAGCATCCAGGTAGCGGCGGTTCAGGTCGGTGATCTCCAGCTCGCCGCGCGGGCTGGGCTTCAAGGCCTTGGCATGGTCCACCACCTGCTCATCATAAAAATACAAGCCGGTCACCGCATAGCGGCTTCTGGGGGCGGCGGGCTTTTCTTCCAAGCTCACAGCCTGCCCTTGGGCATTGAACTCGACCACGCCATAGCGCTCCGGGTCGGTGACGGGGTAGGCAAACACGGTCGCGCCGTGGCTGCGCGCCGCAGCGGCCTCCAGCCGGCGGCCCAGATCGTGGCCGTAAAAAATGTTGTCTCCCAAGACCAAGGCGCTGGGGGCGCCATTCAAAAAGCGCTCGCCAATCAAAAAGGCTTGGGCCAAACCATCGGGGCTGGGCTGCACGGCGTAACTCAGCTGAATGCCCCAGCGCGAGCCGTCGCCCAGCAGTTGCTCAAAGCGCGGCGTGTCTTGTGGGGTGCTGATGACCAAAATCTCACGCACACCCGCCAGCAAAAGGGCGGCCAGCGGGTAGTAAATCATCGGCTTGTCATACACCGGGATCAGCTGCTTGCTGATGGCCAGAGTGGCCGGGTGTAGGCGGGTGCCGCTGCCGCCGGCCAAGATGATGCCCTTGCGTGGTGCTGTGCTCATGGAGTCCTCTGCATGAATCGGTGATGCCCAGATTGTGGCCCGAGTGGCTGCTCCACCCCAAGGCACAAATGTCAATCCCCCGCCAATTCGCCGCCAGTGCGCTTCTGCCAATTGCCTAATCTTGGGGGCCCAGGGCATCATGAGGCCCATCTTGCTGCTGTCGCCATGATCCACCCCACCGCCGTCATCTCCGCCCACGCCGCCATCGACCCCACGGCCGAGATTGGCCCTTGGTGTGTCATCGATGGCCCGGTGCAGATCGGCCCACGCACCGTGCTGATGAACGGCGTGGCGGTCTATGGCGATGTGCGCATTGGCGCCGACAACCACATTGGCGCACACACGGCCATTGGCGGTCGGCCGCAGGACCCGGCTTACCAAAACGAGCCCACGCGGGTCGAAATTGGTCACCGCAATCAGATTTTTGAGTACGTCTCCATCCATCGCGGCACGGTGCGGGGCGACGGCTGCACCCGTCTCGGCGATGACAATATGGTGATGGCCTACAGCCATTTGGCGCACGATGTGCAAGTCGGCACCGGCAGCCGCATCACCGCTTATTGCGGTATCTCGGGCCATTGCCAAATCGGTGACCATGCGGTGATTTCCGGCATGGTGGGCCTGCAGCAGTTTGTGAGGGTCGGCGCCTATGCCTTTGTCTCAGGCCATGCCGCTATCACCCAAGATGTCTTGCCTTACTCGGTGGCCTTTGGCACGGCCTGCCCGGCCTATCTGCATGGCGTCAACCTGATTGGCCTGGAGCGTCACGGCGTGGCCAAGGCCGACCTGCACCGCCTGCGTCAGGTGATGCAGCTCTGGAAGGACACCAGCCGTACTGCGCAATCGGTGCTCGAGCATCTCCGGCAGCATTGGGGCGATCAGCCCCAGGTGCGCGAGATCATTGCCTTTGCCGCGGCCTCGACCCGAGGTGTGTTGCGTTGACTGGCCGGGCCGTCGACTTTCGCTTTGAACCCTATACGCCCGCGCAGCGAGCGCGCTGGAACAGCTTCGTCGCCCGCAGTGTCAACGGGACGTTCTTGTTCGACCGTGGCTTCATGGAATACCACGCCCAGCGTTTCGACGACGCCTCGCTGCTTGTCTGGCGCGGTGAGCGCCTGCTGGCCCTGCTGCCGGCGCACAGAGTGGGCGATCACTGTCTCAGCCATGCTGGCCTCAGCTATGGCGGCCTGGTGCTCGCCCAGCCCTTGGGGGCGGCCACCCTGCTGGCGCTGATGCAGAGTTTGCAGCGCCACTGGGCGGGCCAGGGCGTGCGCAGCCTGCTCTACAAAACGGTGCCTTCGATCTATCACCAACTGCCTTGCGAGGACGACCGCTATGCCTTGTTCCGCTGCCACGCGAGTTTGGTGCGGCGCGAGGTCTTGAGCGTCATCGGGCCGAGCCCCGCGCACTGGCCCAAAGCGAGGCGCAAGCCCTTGTCCGGCGCTTTGCGGCAACGCGGCGGGCTCACCCTGGCCCAGGTGCAAGGCGCAGATCAGCCTGCAGCCTGGGGCGCCTTTTGGGCGATGTTGACGGCAGAGCTGGCCGCCCGTCATCAGAGCGCACCCGTGCACAGCCTGGAGGAGATGCTGCTTTTGGCCCAACGCTTTGCAGGCCACATCCAGCTGCGCCTGGCCTGGCAGGGCGAGGCCGTGATTGCCGGCATGGTGCTGTTTGAAACCGCCACGGTGTCCCATGTGCAGTACATGGCGGCCAGTGTGGCAGCCCGGCGCTGCGCAGCGCTAGACCAGTTGATTGAGCAAGCCATCGTGCAGGCGCAGGCTGCAGGCCGATGGTTTGACTTTGGGCATTCCAACGAAGCCGGCGGGCAGGTGCTCAATGAGGGCTTGTGCTTTTACAAAGAGAGCTTCGGCGCCAGCACCGTGGTCCACGACCACTATCTTCTGCCATGTGACCCAGGAGCCTGATATGGCCCATGTGAATGATTGCAAGAGTGTCGAGCTGCGGACCATTTATGACCACCGCGGCTCCATCTCTTTTGTCGAGTCTGGCGTGGACTTCGAATTCCCCGTCAAGCGCGCCTACTGGACTTATGACGTGCCTTCGCGCGCCAGCCGAGCGGGGCACTCACACCGCCAGTTGCGTCAGTTGTATGTCGCCATTTCCGGCTCTTTCGATGTGCACCTGGATGATGGCGAGCATCAGCGTGTCGTCTCCTTGCGCCACCCCAACGAAGGCCTGCTGATGGTGCCGGGCATTTGGCGGGAGCTGCACGGCTTTTCCTCCAATGCCTGCTTGCTGGTGTTGGCGTCCGAGCTGTTTGATGAGTCGGACTACATCCGCGAACATGCCGACTTCATTGCCTGGGTCCGTGCCGGGCGTCCCTGAGCAGGGAGGGGGCATGCCCCTCCCGCAAGGGGTGCTTACTTCAAGCCGTTGCTGATGGCTTTGAGCAGCGTGGCTTGGCTGTCATCGCCGTTGAACTCCCAGAAGAAGGCGCCGCCCAAGCCCTTGGACTTGGCATAGCCCATCTTCTCGGTGATCTGCACCGGGGTGTCGAAGCTCCAGAAGGTGTTGCCATTGAAGATCCACTGTGCGCGGCTTTGTGGGTCCACATAGCTAGGCCAGCCCAGCGCTTTCAAGACTTTGTAGTCCTCGTTGCCCGCCTCGTACTTGGCGGGGGCGGCGACGCCCGGTTGGTAGAGGCCGTTGCTGACATTGGGCACCTGCGTCCAGCCCCGACCATAGAAGCCGATGCCGATGTTCAGCTTGGCTGCTGGCACGCCGCGATTCAGATAGGCCTGCAGCGCCGCATCGGTGTTGTAGGACCGAACATCGCCTGTCGACGGGTCATTGCTGGAGCCGTACAGCGGCGAGTGGAAGTTGGTCGCAGGCTCCCAGGTGCCGTGGAAGTCGTAGGTCATCACATTGATAAAGTTCAGGTAAGGGTGAAACTTGTCGGGGTCGATGACCCGGATCTTGTCGATGCCTGCGGGCGCTGCAATGGACAAGAGCAGACCAGGGCGGACCGCATCGAGCTGCTTGCGGAATTCCGCCAACAGGCCGGTGAAGTTCTCGCGGTCCTCAGGCCTGCCGCAAGCCAGCCCGCAAGCCACGGGATACTCCCAGTCGATGTCGATGCCATCAAACACGCCGGCCAAGGCGCCGGGGCCGCCCGCGTCCTCCACGCGAGGCAGGTCTCCCTTGATGTAGGCGTCAATGCAGCTCTTCACAAAGGCGGCACGGTTCTCGGGGCGTGCGGCCTCGGAGAAGCCCCGCGAGTAGGTCCAGCCGCCCAAGGAGATCAAGACTTTGAGCTTGGGGTACTTGGCTTTCAGCTTTTTGAGCTGCCCCCAATTGCCGCGCAAGGGGCTGTTCCACTTGTCGGCCACACCGTCCACGCTGGTGGCGGCATCAAAGCTCTTCGTATAGTCGGCGAAGGCGTCGCCGCCCACGCCGGTGTGCTCGTTGACGGGGGTGGTGATGCCGACCTCGCACTTGTTGTTGCGCACATTGCCAAAGGCATAGTTGATGTGGGTCAGCAAGGGGGCCGAGCCGCTGGTGTCGATGTTCTTCACGAAGTACTTGCGGTCGTAGATGCCCCACTGCGCAAAGTAGCCCAGCACGGTCTTGCCGCCGCCAGCCACCACTTTGTCGGTGCGCACGGTGATGGGCGCCGATGGTGCCGAGCTGCCGGCTTGGTTGAAGGCGACGATGCTGAAGCTGTAGGACGTATCGGCGGCCAGACCGTTCACCGTGGCCGCTGTGCTGGCCGTCTGAGTGGCGGTGCTGCTGCCCTGCAGAACGCGGTACTGCACGGTGCAGTTCGGCGCGGCGGCCACGGCGTTCCAGCTCAGCGACACGCTGCTGCTGGTCTTGGCGGGCGAGCTCAGGCCGCCGGGCGTGGCTGGTGCGGCCGCGCAATTGCCGCTGGCGGTGCTGGTCAGCAGCGCGCTGCTGGACGCTGAGACATTGCCGGCCTTGTCCTTGGCTTTGACGGTGTAGCTGTAGGCAGTCCCGGCGCTCAAGCCGCTGTCGTTGTAGCTGGTGCCGATGGGCGACGCGATCAGGCTGCCGCCACGATAGACCTCATAGTTGGCCACACCGCTGCCCGCATCGGTCGATTCGCTCCAGCTGAGCGTCAGGCTGCTGGCGGTGACGTTGCTGGTGGACAGGCCGCTGGGCACGCTGGGCGGCGTGGTGTCTGCACTACTGCCGTCACAGGCGCCCAGGGGCTTCCAGACGTCCCATTGGCCGGACTTCAAGGCCGGGCTTTCGTTTTGGGTCCACCACTTGGCTTGATAGGCCTGTTGGTTTTGCTGGACGACGGTGCCACCGCCATAGGCGGCGCTGCTTTGCCAGGTGGTGACGCCCTTGCAGTCGTAGGCCAGGGCGGCGCCGCTGGCCATCAGCGTGGCCAGGGCAGCCAGCGCCAGAGAGGTCTTGGGATGTTTCATGGTGCTCACTCCATTCATCGATAGGTGGATGATTGAGGCCACCGCTGGGGCAGCCTTCGCTTGAAGAAAGGGGGAACGCAGTGCAGCCCACAGACCGCGTTGCGTTCTGGCTGCCTCAGCGGCCCATTGCGGTGCTTGGCAAGCTCTGACGCATTGGACTGCGCAGTGCGACCGGGACGGTGCCGCGGCGCCCCTCCTGGGCCAGCACATAGCTCTTGCCGTTGAAGCTCACGATCCAGTTGCTGGGTGAGGGCATGGGCAAGTAGTAGTTCAGCTTGATCTGCACGCTGGCGCCGGGGGGCAGCGGCTGCCAGGTCGGCAGCTTGAAGGCCGCGCGATGGAAGTCGTTCTTCAGCCCGCCGATGTTGTGACCGGCCGGGTTGGAGCCGTTCGTGACGATCTTCAAGCCGAAGCCGCTTTGGTCAGTCAGCGTGGCCGGGATGGCGGTGGGCACATCAAAGCTGAAGTCAGTGCCGCCGGGCAGGGTTTGGCTGCTCTTGTTGGTCAGTGTCAGCGTGGGGTTGATCGGGTAGTTGGCGTCGCCCAAGGCGAAGCCACCGATGCTGACCTGCACATCCAGGGCTTCCGTGGGCATGGCCGCGTTGGTCAGGCGGTTGCCATAGGGCGTGGCGCTCTTGAACTTGTCATACAGCAGCTTGGTGAGAGTGCTACCCATGAAGTACTCGCCTCGCGTGCTGTCGTAGCCATAGTCCCCGGCCAACTCCCAGAACATCACGCCGCCAATACCGCGATCCGCCACGTACTGCGCCTTAACGCCCAGAGATTGCTCATCCTCGGTGGAGAGGAAGACGCGTTTCTGTGCGTTCCACAGCCAGGGCGACACCAAGGTGCTGTCGTAGTAACGGGTGTAGGTGCCAACCAACTGATCTTGCGGGTTGGTAGCGGGGTTCAGGCCATAGGCGGCAAGGTAGCTGCCCGATTTGCCAGCGGCCAGATTCATGGTGTGCCACAGTGGGTTGGAGCCCGCGGGCACTTCTTGGCCGTTGGCGTCCAGGTCACGCCAGAGGTTGTCCAAGCCAATGGCGCCGGCACCGCACTTCTGCACCGTGCCTCCGCCGGTTCCCGGAGGGCACTTGGTTTGGTCGGCTTGAGCCGCCGAGCCCCACAAGCCATTGGTGCCACCAGTCACATCCTTCCAGCCGCGGGTGTAGTAGGGCACGCCGATGTTGATGCGGCCGGCGGGCATCGCGCCACGGAAGTAGTGGTAAGCCCAGTCGGTGTTGAGATAGCCGATGCGTGCGTACTGGTTGGAGGTGTAGTAGTTCCAGGCGGCGAGCTCAGCGTCCTTGCCGTCGTCATACAGGGCTGCGTTGGGGCCGACGAACTGGTTCCACGCGCCATGCAGGTCATAGCTCATGATGTTCACGTAGTCCAGGAACTTGGTGACCTGGTAGTTCTCCATGCCGCGCAGCAAGTAGCTGGAGGCCGGGGCTGCCACGGTCAGCAAATAGTGGCGTTGGTCCTGTTGGCTGGCGGCGTCGAGCCGGGCGCGCAAAGTCTGCATCAGCACCACGTAGTTCTTCATCAAGGCCGCGCGGCGCGGGTTGCTGATCGCGAAGTCATCCGGGTTGCCGGCATCCTTCATGCTCGTTGCGTACTCATAGTCGATGTCCACGCCATCGAAGCCGTACTGACGGATGAAGGCCACGGCCGAGTCGGCAAAGGTGTTGATGCCGGCGGTGTTGGTGCTGCCATCGCTGTTCGTCGTCATGGTGTAGAAACCACCGCTGGCGATGCGCTTGCCGTTGGCATCAAAGTAGCCACCGGTCTCGGCCCAGCCGCCCACCGACACGAAGGTCTTGACCTTGGGGTATTGCTTCTTGAACTTGTTGAGCAGGTTGAAGTGGCCCTTGTAGCTGAAGGTCGGGTCCATCTCAGCGCCGGCCACGCCGGGCCAGGTGAGGCCCGTGGCGGGGTTGCTGGCGTCTGCGGCATTGCCCACAGAGAGCTTGTTGCTGCCATCCACGTGCGCAAAAGCGTAGTTGATGTGGGTGAGCTTGCTCCACGGGATGTTGCTGGCCAGGTAGGCGGGTTGGCCGTTCTTGCCGGTGCGCCAACTGGTGAAGTAGCCAATGATGCGGCGTGGCTTGTCGCTGCCCATCACCTCGCGGCCCTGGTCGTCGTACACCTTGCAATAAGCGGGTGTGGTGCCGGGGGTGGTGTAGAGGCCTTCGGGACGGCACTTCTCATCGCCAGCCACGCTGCCTTGCACCGTCACGCGGGCCACGGCGCTGTCGGTGCTGGCCCCTTTGTCGTCGGTGGCGCGCGCGGTGATGTCATTCACGCCGGCGCGGGCCGTCCAGCTCACCGCATAAGGGGCCGTCTGGTCCTCGGCCACCAGCGCGCCGTTGACATAGAAGCTGACCTTGCTCACGCTGCCGTCGCTGTCGGCGGCGTTGGCGCTCAGCGTCAGTACATCGCCAATGTTGGCGCTGCTGTTCGGGCTGGGCGAGGTGAGGCTGACCGTGGGGGGCTTGTTGACCGGGCCGCTGGCCACCGTGACGGTTTGCGCCTGGCTGGTTTTAGCGCCTTGGTTGTCGGTGACGGTGAGCGTGACGGTGTAGCTGCCGGCCTTGGCGTAGGTGCGCTGGGCACTGACGCCTGTGGCGTTGCCACCGTCCCCAAAGGTCCAGGCGTAGCTGGCGATGCTGCCATCCGGATCGCTGGAGCCACTGCCGTTGACGCTGACGGTCAGGCCGCTGCTGCTGGCGGTGAAGCTGGCCACCGGTGGCTTGTTGACGGACGTGCCGTCACAGGCCCCGAGTGGCTTCCAGACATCCCAAGGCCCCGACTTCAGCGCGGGGCTGTCGTTCTGCGTCCACCACTTGGCCTGGTAAGCCTGCGCGTTTTGTTTGACGATGGCGCCACCGTTGTAGGCGGTGGCAGAGAGCCATTCACTGACGTTCTTGCAGTCGTAGGCCATGGCGGGGGCAGCGGCGCTGGCGATCAGCGCGGCGACGAGGGGCAGAGGGCGTGGAGGCCACATGGGTTCAGTCCTTTCGGGAGCAGGGAAGGATCGAGAGGTGCGCGCTAAGGCCGCGCGCAGGCGCACCAGCACCTGCAGGCCACCCTAAGGGGTGCCGCAGGGGCAGGGGTCGGGGGATGAGGGATGCGCCGGCGTGAGTCCGGCGATGAGCCGCGCTTAGGGCTTCACAACGACATCGAAGTAGTGCTCGACGCAGCGTTGGTAGTCACCGGCCTTGAGTGAGAAGTAGGCTGTTTGGTAGCCCACCAGCTTGCAGGCAAAGGATTTGCCTTCAGGCATATTGGGTTGGTAGGACCAGTCTTGATCCCAGTAGATGTCCAGCGCACCGGCGCCGCCCACGGTGAAGGGCCGCTGGTTCGCACAGCCCAGTTCTTCGGTGCTCGCAATGGGCACGCCCAAGGCGGCTGCATGCTGGCGGTAGTAGGCGATGCGGTTGACCGACTGCGGCTTCTCGACGCCGCCGGTGTTGCATTCGATGCCACCATTGATGATGTTGGTGGTGGCGCCAAAGCCCGGTTTGATGCCGGCCGCCGTGTCCACCGCATTGGGCTTCCAGGTGCCATCGACCACATGCAGCATGCTGGGTTTGGGAGACGCCGGGTAGACATAGAAGAATACCGCTGAGGCAAGATTCAGCCAGGTGTCCGCCACTTGCTCGGGGTTGTTCAGCAGCACCTTCACGTCGCCGTACATGGCGTCCGAGAACGGCCCATAGTTGTAGTTGTAGGAGAGTTGCTTGGCGCCACGCCCAAAGTACTGCTTGAAGCGGCCTTGAGCATCCTTGCCGCAGGGCCAGGTCTGACCTTGCCAGGTGCTGGGCAAGCATTCGTTGTTGTAAGGGCAGCCGTAGGTGCTTTCGCTGCAGCCGGATTCACGCACGAAGTAAAGGGCCTGGCGCCACTCAGGAATGGGGTTGTTGCGGTCATGCGCGCCGGTTTCTTGGGTGAAATGGGCAAACATCGTGGCCAAAGTCTTACGGCAAATGGCGTCGGAGTCGCGTCCGTCGGTGTAGGTCATGCACACACCGGAGAACTTGGCCATGGCTTGCAGCAGCCCGGTGTAGGTATAGGACGGGTCGCGCAGCGGGAAAAGATACTCCCACTGGCTGGCGGGCAGCAGGCGCTCGACGCGTTTGACGTTCTCTGGGTTGCTGGCCAGGCCTGGTTTCACGGCTGCCACCACGGTGTTGTCGCGGGTCGCGACTGATGCTTTGACGCTGCGGAACAGGGGCGTGTCCGTCAGACGGGCTTCGGTGGCCAGCACATCGGCTTGCTTGAGCACGTACTTGCCAGTGACGGGGTCCTTGACCACGCTGGCCACCGTGACGCTCTGGGATTTGCTGTTCTTAGCGCCCTGGTTGTCGGTGACAGTCAGCGTCACGGGGTAGGTGCCGGGGGTTGCGTAGCTGCGGCTGGCTTTGGCGCCCGTGCCACTGCCGCCGTCACCAAAATTCCATTGGTAGCTGCTGATGCTGCCATCGGCATCTTTCGAGCTGCTGCCGTCCAGCGCAACGCTCAAGTGGTCGATGGTCGCTGTGAAGTTGGCGACTGGGGCCTTGTTGCCACCGGGGCCCCCGCCTCCGCCACCGCTGTTGCAGGTGCCGAGCAGCTTCCAAACGGCGCCGGCGCCGCTGTTGCTGGCCGGCGGTTGGTTCTGCGTCCACCAATTGGCTTGGTAAGCTTTGCCGCTGTCTTGTGCTTGCTTGCCTCCCGTGTAGATGGCACTGGCATTCCAGATCGGGAGCGCTGAACAGTCCACCACCTGTGCTTGAGCTGCCGCACTGCACATCAGCAGAGTGCCGAGCGCGGCCCTGGCCATCAGGCCGGTGGCCAAGGGCCGTTGGCCCGCTTGACCCGCGCAGAGAAGGCGGGGTGTCTTGGGGGCAGGGGAGGGTGCGCAAACCGTCAACATGAGGGTGTCTCCTTGGTTTATGGGGCGCGATCTGTCCGGGCAGTCGCTCCGGTGGCTGGGGTTCGGCGCCCTCCGCAATGAGAGGTGCTGACCCGTACCACTTGGTCTATAGTGGTATTAACTTTAGATACCACTTTTGAGATTTAAACTCAGGAAAACCCTCAAAAACAGCGTTTTGTCACGATTGTAAGAGTGCCACTTTGGTACCAAAAGCCATTGTGTATAGAGCCAGTGGAATGGCGCTAAGCCCGGCGCTGAGCCCGGCGCCGCGGCCGTCGATGCAAGCGGAGGGCGCCAGGACGCCCGGACGGACTCACCGTGTGCGTTAGCGGTGCGGTGCTTTGCGGGCCAGGAGGGCCATCTCGGCCGCTTGCTCTGGAAAGCGACGTCCTAGCTCAATCAAGCCTTGGATCTGCCGCGCGTTCCAGCCGCTCGTCACGGCGGCCATCTGCGGGTGAGTGAAGGGCTTGAACAAGTAGCCCTCCAGGGCCAGCGTGATCAAGCCTTGAGTCTCGGCCAGCTCGCGCAGGTCTTGCGGGCGAAACACCCGGGGTTGCCCCAGCCGCAGGTTGCGCTCGGACAAGGCCTCCGGTGCCTCGGCCAAGCCCATTTCCACCGCCAGCAGCCGGTGAAAGGAGTGAGCATTGGGCACGCTGATCAGGGCCAAGCCGCCCAACTTGAGGGGGGCCAAGGCCGCTTGCAGCAAGGCCTCGGGGGCCGCGGTCTCATGGATCACACCGGAGATCACCACCATGTCCGCCCAAGGGGCTGCGCCGCAGAGGCGCGCCAGCGCGGCATCGGCCTGCTCGATGTAGTCATTCACCACCGCCAAGGCAGGCCACTCGTCGGCGGCTGAGGTGGCTTGTGCGGCCCAGGCCGTGGCCGGCTCTACGGTCACCCACTGAGTGAATTCACAGCCTGCAGCGCGGGCGGCGGTGCTGAGCAAGACGGGGCCGCAGCCGACCTCCAAGACGCGGGCGGGGCGGTGCGCCAGCAGCCAGCGCAGGTTGTGCTCTTGGCGCGCTTGCAAGCAGACCGACTCAAAGTCCAACTCGGCATCGTGTCGGGCGGCATAGTCGTTGGCACTCAGGGCCTTGCCTTGCGGTGGGCTGCTCATGCGGGATGGGCCTCAAAGAAGCTGTGCACCGCGGCGCAGACCTGCATCACCTGTGCATCGCTCAGGTGCGGGCCCATGGGCAGGCTCAGTACTTGCGCGCAGAGCTCATCGCTGCGGGTGTGCGCCGCGGGCCGGTGGGCGGCAAAGGGCGCAAAGCCGTAGACGGGCCGAGGGTAATGCACCAGGGTTTCCACACCGCACTCACTCAAGAAATGCTGTAATTCCTCACGGGCAGTGGCCTGCACCGCATACACATGCCACACCGGCTGGCTGCCCGGCGCCGTGGCGGGCAGGCGCAAACCCGGTACTCCGGCCAGGTGCTGGGCGTACAGCGCGGCCACCGCTGAGCGCCGCGCATTGTGGGCGTCCAGCTTGGCCAGGCGTACCTGCAGCCAGGCGGCTTGCAGCTCATCGAGCCGGCTGTTGGTGCCCAGGCTCTCGTGGGCGTAGCGTTGGGTGCTGCCGTAATTGCGCTGTTGGCGCAGGGCATGGGCCAGTTCGTCGTCGTCGGTCAGCACCGCGCCCGCGTCGCCAAAGGCCCCCAGGTTCTTGCCGGGGTAGAAGCTGAAGGCGCTGAGCTGTCCAAAGCTGCCCACACGCCGCTCGCCCCAGCGCGCGCCTTGGGCTTGTGCGGCATCCTCGATCAGCACCAGGCCGTGCTCGGCGCACAAGGCCTCCAAGCCGGGGCCGTCGGCGGCATGGCCATAAAGATGAACCGGGATGACTGCGCGGGTGCGTGCGCTCAAGGCAGCGCGCACGCCGGCGGGGCCAATGTTGAAGCCGCCGTCCTCGGGCTCCACAGGCACGGGTGTGGCACCGCATTGCTGCACCGCCAGCCAAGTGGCGATGAAGGTGTGGGCCGGCACGATCACCTCATCACCAGGCCCAATGCCTGCCACCACCAGGGCCAGGCGCAGCGCCTCCAGGCCATTGCCCACGCCCACCGCATGGCGCCGGCCGCAGTAGCTGGCAAACGCCGCTTCAAAGCGGCTCAGCTCGGGCCCCAAGATCCAGCGCCCGCTGTTCATCACGCGGTGATAGGCCGCGTCGTAGGCGGCGGCGTCTTCGCGGTAGAGGGCTTGCAAGTCCAGAAAAGGCACCGTCATGCGCTGGAGTCTCCTGCCGCGGCCACCCAGCGCAATTCGCGCTCGGCCAGCCGCAGGTCGATGTCGTAGGGGGAAGTCACCACCGAGGTGTGTTCAAAGCCCGGCAGGCTGCGGCCTTGCAGCCAACGGTGTTGCTGGCCGCGGATAAAGGACAGGTCCAGAAAGGTCGGGCCATTGATTTCTTCTTTGAACAGCGTCAGCACTTTGGTGCCAGCTTGCGCCCACATCAAGTTGGTGAAGGCCGCCCCCGGTGGGCCCGCAATGCCGCGAGCTTGGGCAAACAGCCGCACCTGGTCCAACAAGCTCAGGGTCTCTGGCGCCACGCACTCAAAGCCGAGCCGGGTGGCGAGGTCGGCCACCGCCTGCTCTTGGGCAAAGGGCCGGCGCAGCTCGCCGCGCCGAGTCAGGTAGAGCAGGCGCTGTGGCGGGGGCGGATCGGCCGGGTTCAGCCCGGCGGCACGCCACAGGGTGTGGCGCAGGGCATCGACTTGGGTGGCGCTGGCCCATTCTTGCGGCGAGAGCACCAGCGCATCGTCCAAGACCAGGGCCTCATCTTGTCGGTAAAGACGCATCGCCTCCGGCGGAATGCCTGCGTCTTGCAGGCTTTGGAGCATCCAGCCCGACAGCTCGGCGGGCAACAGCGCGCGGCGGCCTTGCAGCAGACCTTGCGAGGCGGCCCAGTGCAAGCGCGCCAGGGTCAACACCATCCAGTGGTAGTAGTTGCGGTGGAAGGTGGCGTCCAGATTGGCCAGCACCAAGAGCGGCTCACTCACGCGCTGCGGGCTGGCGGGTTCGCGCAGCGTGGCGGCGCCCAGGCCTCGGCTGAGCAGGTCGGGGTGCGGGAAGGGAAACGCGCCCATCTGCCGGTGCCACGCATGGGGCAGCAGCAGGCCGCCCGCCGCCGTCAGCAACAGGTGGCCATGCCGAACTTGCAACCCTTGCAGCCGGACGCTGCTGAGTTGCGCGGGCAAGGTGGCGAAGTGCGCCGCTCGCACCTGGCCGTCCGGGCTGGCAATGCTCCAGGTGCCAGGCAGCGCCGGGTCTGCACACAAGTGCTGCTCACGCGCCCCTTGGGCCGCCAGCCAATCCGTCCATTCATGGGCGGGCCAAACGCGGCTCAGCGTGGCCAGGGGCAAGTGCTGGCGGGAGGCCTGTGCGGCGGCGGTGTCGCCGGCCTCCAGGGCGCAGCGCTCACGCAAGGCTTCAAACCCCCAATCGCCCAGCGGGGCAAGTTGGGCTTGGAGCTGCGTGATGTCGTGCAGCGCTTGCTTGGCTTGGCCCACGGCCCACTGCGCTTCGCACTGCCACCGGGCCAGGCGCAGGATCTCCTGGACTTGTGCGCCCTCGGTGTGATCTAGCCTTCGCAAGGCGAGTCGGCACAGGCTCAGCAAGTGAGCCAGCACTGCGTCGCATTGGGCGCTGGCGCGCAAGGGGTCGATGGAGCCCAGATCGGGGCCAAAGTCAAAGGGAAAGACGCCTTGCCAATGGCGCAGCTCCAGCGCACCTGCATTGGCCACGGCCCACAAGGTGCTTGCTGCATCGACCCACTGAGCCGCACTCAGCCCAGGCGGTGTCTCGAGGTGGCGCTCGAAGTGCGCCAGGGCCGCGAGACCTTGTTGCTGCAGGTCGGCCGCGCTGAGGGCGCTGTCATGTCGGGGCGCTGTTTTGAGCAGATCGGCCAGCGGTGACAAGGCCGCAGCAAGCGGCGCCAGGGCCGTCAGGCTGGGTGTCTCCGCGTGGGGCGTCTGTCCTGTCTGGGCCACGCTCAAGTGCTGCCATTGGGCTGCATTGGCGGGCGGCAGCGGCCCCAGGCGCGCCAGAGCTTGCAGGCAGTCTCGCGCCACCGCCGCTTGGCCCGACTCAAAAGCCCAGGTGGCCACACCACTCAAAAATGCGGGGGCGCTGGCGTGGCTCATGTCCACCCCTTGGCTCAAGGGAGCCAGCTCGGCGGGGCTGGCCCCACTGGCGGCCAGGGCCTGCAGCAGTGCCAGACGCACTCCCGGATGCGTGGGGTGCCGGGCCACGGCACGTTGGGCCCAAGGCCGCACGGTGGCGCCGCCCAGGTGGAGTGTCAAAGCCTGCAGCAGGCGGGCGGTGAGGTCGGCGTCGATCTCTGGCGCAGGCTCGGTGCTGCAGAACAGCGCCACGCTGCTCAGCAGCCCCGTGCGCAAGGCTGCCGACGCCAGGGCTTGCTGGCTGGTGGCGGGCAGGCGCGACAGCCACTGCGCGGCATCAGGCGCATTCATCCACTGGGCAAGCAGGGCCCCGATGCGGCGCAGGCTGCTCAGCGCCGTGTGGGTCCGTGCGCAGTGGGCCAGGCCTGCCACGGCGGCTGACTGCCAAGCGTCCTCAGGCTCGGGACGGCGGGGCCAGCGCTCCAAGGTGCTGAGCAAGCGTGTGTGCTGCTGGGTCTGGCGCAGCACACGCAGGTAGACGGGCAGCAGGCCGCTCTCCAAGCACTCGGCGTCCGTCTGGCCTTGCCAGGCCCAGGCTATGGCCTCGGCCACCAAATGGGTCAGTTCGGGGGCGGGGCTGTCGCTCTCACGCCACCAGGCCACCAAGCCCTTGGCCAGGCGGCGCCGTGGTGCGGGCAGAGCGGCGGGGTGTAGGAGCTTGGGGCGCAGATCCTCGCCGCCAGGAAAGGCGTGGCCGCTCTGGGCGGCCAACGCAGCCACTCGGGCGGGCAAGTCCAGGGTGTCAGGCATCGCGGCTCAGCGGCCACAAGCCCAACGCAAAGCGTCATGGGCTTGGGCAATGTGGACGGCATAGGGCGTGTTGACCAAGCTGGCGCGCTCAAAGCCCGGCAGGGGCTTGCCCAGGAGCCAGCGGTGCTTTTGCCCGCGGATGACCGAAATGTCTACAAAAGTGGGCAAATGGACATCGGGTTTGTAGAGCGCGACCACCTTGGTGCCGGCCTGTGCCCAGGCCAGGTTGGTGAAGGCTGCCCCCGGCGGTCCGGCCACTGCGCTGGCGCTGGCGAAGAGGCGAACTTGGTCCAGCAGCGGCAAGGTTTCGGGTGCCACGACTTCAAAGCCCAAGGACTCGGCATGGGCCACCACAGCGGGCTCGTTCATCAGCGGGCGGCGGTTCTCGCTGCGGCGCGAGACAAAAACGCGCTTGTCTGGATAGGGCGGCCGGGTGACGTCCAGCCCCGCGGCTTGCCACAGCCGCTTGCGCAGCAGCTCCAGCAGCGTGGGGCTGGTGAACTCCAGGGGCGAGATGACCAGCGCATCGCTGAGGTTCAGGGCCTCATCTCTGCTGTACGTGGTCCACTGCGCCGGGGTGAAACCCAGGTCCGTCAAGCTGCTGAGCATCCAGCTCGACAACTCGGCAGGCAGCAGCAGTTGGCGCCCTTGCAGCCAACCGGCATCTTGTGCCACCAAGATGCGCGGCAGGATCAGCATCATCCAGTGGTAATAGTTGCGGTGCTCCAGCGCGTCCATATTGGCCAGCACCACCACGGGGAAATCCACGGTGCGCGTCGCCGCAGGGCGGCGCAGGCTGGTGCCGCGCGCGCTGCTGCTCAGCACGTCGGGGTGGGTGTAGGGGAACTCACCCATGGTGCGGTGCCAGGCATGCGGGCGCAGCAAACCAGCTTGGGGGTGGATCAATCCATAAGACAGCCGAACCTGCAGGCCGGGCAGGCGTACCGCCTCTAAGCTCACCGGGGCGGTGGTGTGCGCATGTTCCGTCAGATGGCCCTCGGGCGACACCGTCTCAAAGCGTCCGCTGACAGTTTGGTCTTGCCAGGCCGATTCGCTGCTGTGCGCTTGGCCCGGCGCTTCACCCAAGGCCGCGCTCACCCATTCGGCCCACTCCCGCAGCGGCATCACCTCCGCGTTGGCTTCGTGCGGCATGGCCAGGCGCACGGCTTGGGCCTCGGCCACCAAGCCTTGGGCCAAGAGGCAACGCTCCTCCAAGGCCGTCAGCACGCTGCGGCCCATGGTGGGGCCCAGGCTGTATTGGGCGGCCCGCACCCAGGCCAGTGCCTCATCATGGTGCTCCAGGGTCAGCAAGGCCTGCACGCCCCAACGCAGCAGCTCCAGCCACACCCGCAAGCCCGCTTGGCGGGTCAAGCCACGCTCGGTTTGGGTGGCCATCTGGGCCATCAAGGCCACATGGCGCAAGGCCGCGCGGCGCAGGCTGGCGCCGAGGGCCGGGTCCAACTCGCCATAAGCGGGGCCACGGTGGTGGGGGTAGGCGGCTTCAATCTCCGACAAATGGCCGTAGCGCTGGTCGCTGATCTGCTGCAGCGTCCGGGCCAGTTGCAAGACCATGTCCACGGGCACCGTGTCTTGCTGCGGCCATTGGGTGCGGCAATGCGCCAAGGAGCGCTCGGCCAGGCCCTCCAGCGCCACCCGTGCACCGCTGTTGCGCACCGGCTCTGCGCCCAGCCAACTGCCCACCAAGGACAAGGCCTCGCTCAGCACACCGGTGTCTACGCCCTGCCAGCCGGCGTCGCTGTCGGCTTGGTCGCTCGGGGTTTCCAGCGCCTCTTGGACGGAGGAGCTTTGGCGCATTTGCAGGTGCGCCATCCGGGCTTGTTCGGCGCCCGTCAGCGGCCTCACCACACCAGCGCGCTGATAAAAGCGTTCAGCGTCCTGTGCATGGCCCGCAAAGAACAGCGCGTCGGCCATCCACAGCATGGCGCGGCGATAGCCTTGGTGGCTGGGTGCAATGGCCTCCACCAAACGCATGGCCACCTCGGGCGCTTCCCCTTGCCGTTGGGCCCAGCGGGCGCGCTCCAGCAGCACGGGGGCTGAGCCTTCAAACCAGTCGCTCGCCTGGGCCAGCCAAGCCGCCACCTGGGGGTCGGGTTCAAACTGGGCCAGGCAGCTCAAGGCCGAGGTCAAGGCCGGCTCCAAAGCGGGCGCGGGCTGGTGGGCGGACATCGCTTCGAGCAAGCGGCGCAGGGCGGGCAGGTCCACTGTGCGCACGGCCAGCGTCAGAACAGCGCTGTGCAGCACCACCCGGTCCGGGTCATGGGCGCTGCGCACAGCCAGGGGCAAAAGGCGCTGCAGCCAGCGTGCCGTCAAGCCCAGCTCGTTCAGGTGTGGGCTGTGTTGGGCCAAGGTGGCCAGCGCCCCGGCCAATTCGCCCGTCCAGGTTTTGCCCGGTGCCCACACGTCTTCCAGGGTGTTGAGCAGGCCCGGCGCCAAGTGCCAATGCTGGCCGCGCCGGATGCAGCGTAGGCAGACGCGCAGCAGGGTCTCTCGGTCTTCTGCCACCAACGTGGCGGGGTGATCGGTCAGCACCTGGGTCAGCAAGTCGGCTTGGCCGACCACGCCCTCGACTTGCAAGGCATGGACCAGCATGCTGCTCTTGAGGCGCTCGCTCCAGGGCGTGTCAGCCCAGCCGCGCTGCAGGGTCTCCAAAAAGCACAACACCGCTTCGCTGGACGGCGTGGGGCGGTTTTTGATCACGCCGCCGTGCAAGGCTTGCGCCATCGCCAGCCACAGCGCGGGGGTGCCGGTATCGGCCTGCAGCTTGCTGAGCAGGGCTCGCGCCTTGACCAGGGTGGGCGAGCTGGGTTGCGGGGCCGCCAGCAGTGCCACTAAGCGATCGATCAAGGGCAGGGCGTCTGAACGGCCGGGAAGGGGTGGCATCGAAGCGGGCAAAAAGAAGAGAGTGTTACAGGCCGGGGGGAGTCTGCCACCATCTTGGGGGCTTGGCATGTCTATGGGTGAAGGTCGCCTGACTTCGCACTAGGGGCTGCAGGGTGGTCTGCTTTCTTGTTACTATTTATAAAAATTCAATCTGAGGTGTGGCATCTTTCACGCTGCACCAAAATGAGGCGTCGTGACCAGGGGTTTCCCCTGGTGCTCCTCCATCACCGCCGGCCTTAGTCAGGGCCGGTTCCGCAGTTTGAGCCTTGGGATACCCCCACATGGACAGCAAAGCACAACGAATTCAGTCCTTGACCCGCGAGATTCGGGAGCAACTCGGAGACCAAAACGTCTTGGATGCGCTGGCCACGGAGCTGGCCATTCAGCGCATCGAGACCGACGAATTGCGGGATCGCGTGGTGCAACTGACGCGCGACCTGGAGGTCATTCGCACCGTTCAGCGCGCCCGTGACATTCTGCTGCCCGCCGCCAAGGCCGAGTATGAGCTGCGCCAGAGCGTCACCATCGACGCCACGGCACCGCTGCCGCCTACGGCCGGTTTGCATGTCGTGGAAAAGGACGGCAAAGGCACGGCCTTCCGTTGGAGCGGCCCCACGCCTCATTTCCAGTTTGAGTTGCAGTTGGATCGCAGCCAGGAGGCCGTGTTCACCTTGCACATTCCCCTCTGGGGCCGAGAGCGCGCCGCGCAGTTGCGCTGCGCCAGCGACGGTCTCGAGGTGGACCTGATCACTGAAGTGGGCCAGCGGGTCTTGATGCTCTCTGGGGTGTTGCCGGCGCGCGACTCCGTGGGCTTGACCACCTTGCGCTTCACGGTGGCCGCCTTGCACACCCCGCCGGTGCCCGAGGGCAAAGTGCCGCGCCAATTGGGCGTGCCGGTGCTGCGCCTGACCGCACAACGGGCCACTCCCGCTGAAATGCAGCGTTTGCAGGCCCTGGCGCAAGCGCCTTTGGCCAACGCGAGCGCCAAGGCCGTGAGCGCGGTTGCGGGCCAGTGAGTTCGCACATGCACGGCGATCAAATCCTGGGGGAGGTATTGGCCCAGCCGCCGGTAGCGGGTGGTGTGCGCATGGATGGCGCGGACATCTTGGTGCTGTCCCCCACGCCCACCCACCCGCCCGACCAAGGCAACCGCAAACGCATCTACGCCATCTGCAAGGAGTTGCAGGCGCGTGGCGCTCGGGTTCACTTTGTGTATTACCCGCAGGAATGGTGGTTCGAGTTTTTGCCACACGACCTGGTGGGGGAGATGACGGCCGCCTGGGACAGTTTTCATATCGTGCCCACCTCGCGCCACACCTACAACCCACCGGCCGGGCAGGACTACACCATCGACGAGTGGTGGGACGAGAGCATTGCAACCACCCTGAAGTGGCTGTTCAAGCGCCAGCACTTCGACGCCTTCATCGTCAACTACGCCTTCATGAGCAAGGCGCTGGAGCTGGCGCCGCCCAATGTGCTGCGCATCTTGGACACCCACGACCTGTTCACCGGGCGGCGGCAGTTGCTGGAGCAACACGGCCTGAAGCCCGAGTTCTTCTACACCACGCGCGAGCAAGAAAGCATTGCCGTGCAACGTGCGCAGTTGGTGTGGGCCATCAAGGACGAAGAGGCCGTCATCTACCGCAGCATGGCCAATGTGCCCTGCATCACCATGCCGCATGCCGAGCCCAGCGCGCCCGTCTCGCGCATTCGCCGCTTCGACGACGAAGGCGTTCTGGTCATTGGCATGCTCGGGTCGGGAAACGTCATCAACGTCCAAAATGCGCGCGCCTTTGTCGAGGCGGCGCTGCCTATTTTTGAAGCGCGTGGCGCCAAAGTCCTGATCCGCTATGTCGGCTCCATGTGCGCCCGGCTGGGCGAGTTGGCCAACATCGATGGTGTCGACTTGGCCGGCCCGGTGGCCACGGTGGACGCCTTCTACCGGGATGTCGATCTTGTCGTTATTCCCTTGGCGTTCAGCACCGGCTTGAAGATCAAGGCGGTGGAAGCCTTTGCGGCGGGCGTGCCTATTGTTGCCATGGGCCATGCGCTAGAGGGGATTCCCGTCGAGCATGCCTGGCATCAGTGTCAGACCATGGAAGAGGTGGCCGAAGTCTGCTGTGAGATCGCGCAGCGCCCTGAGCTGCTGACGGCCTTGACCGCGGCCACCCATGCCACCCATACCCGCATGCAACACCAGGTGCAAGCGGCCTTGGATGCCACCATTGCCCGCATCCACCGCAGGCCCACGGTGGTGGTCACGGTGGATCATGCTTTTTTTGACCCCGAGTCAGCCTATCGCGAGCAGATCTACCAAACCATCAACCTGCTGATGCAGCAGGCCCAGGTGGTGCTGTACGTCGACCAACTCCTGCCGCCGCATCAGACCACCTTGTTCGAAGCCTTCAATGGCTTGGCCGTGGATTGCAAGCTGGCGGTTGCTCCGCATGTCAGCCCGCCTCCTGGCCGCTCCTTGGGCCTCAGCCACATGGTGGTGTCTCTGCCTGAGTTGCTGGCGCGCAGCGCCCGGCCCATTTTGTGGGTGATGCGCTTCTGCCCTGAATTGGCCAATCTCAAGGACGAAGCCCTGCGCACCCCCTTGTTTTTGCGCATGGACGTGTTGCGGCAGTTGGGTTCGCCGCCCTCCGCCCAGGCCATCCAGGCACTCACCGAGAAGTGCCAAGAGACCACCTGGATTGAGTCGCACCCGGACGCGCCGCTGCCGAGCTTGCTCAGCCCGCAGGTGCGCCATTTGCTCGTGCCTTCTTGGCGCTGGAAGCCCAACCGCCTGCACCTGGGCGTCGAAGCCCCGGTGGTGCATTTCTTGGCGCGTGACGACCAGTACCCCTTGGCCCAAGAGCTGCTCAACCGCTTTGCCCTGCTGCAAGATGCCTTGCAGCCCGGCGTGGTCATCACGCCCAAGCCCCAGGCCACGGGCCGCGACGGCGAGGTCAAGCATGTCAGCCTGGGCGCATTGATGGGCCGGCTCAGCACCTTCAGGCCCATGCCGGCCTGCGTGATTGACCTCTCCGGCAATGCGTATGAGTTTGAAACGCTGCGCGAAAGCTATTTGCGCTGCCAGGTGCCCGTGATCGACACCCATCGCGCCGCCGGCGACGGCGCACCGCTGTCGCTGATGCAACTGATTGAGTTCTTGGTGGAGCTCCCCCAAAAGCTCGACCAGATCAAGCAGGCGGTTGGCGATGAGGTGTCGGTGCGATACGGCAATGATGCGGGATGGGCCAATGTGTGGCGTGCCGTGTCTGTGCGCAAGGCCTTGGGGTGACGATGCGCCCTGCTTGGCCCGACAATGCATGGCCGCAGCCCGTGTTGGGTGGCTGCGGCTTGCCCAGTGTTTTGGAGACTTTGTGAACATGACCGAGAAGAACAACAGTGGTTTGGCCCGTCTGACTGAAGAACAGCTCTCACGCGTTGTTTTCTTCATGGGGGGTGTGCGTTCCGGCACGACCGTCTTCAGGCGCATGATGGCGTCTCACCCCTTGATCCGCGACCGTGGCGAGATCTTCAACTCCAACAATCCGCTGGGCTACTTCAAGTTCTTGCGCGAGCAAGTGGCGCTGAACCCGGATCTCATCTTCCCCGAGCGCAGCCCCGAGGTCTTCCAGGCCTATTTGGTGTCCCTGCTGCCCAAAGAGCCCCAGGCCATTGCCCTGCTCGACATCAAGTACGAGCACCTCACCTTGCTGCCCGAAGCCTGGCAGATGCCCTTCACCAACCCGCCGCTGCTGCGCACCATCAAGCGCAGCAAGGTCAAGGTGATCCATCTGCGCCGCCAGCATTTCTTCTCGGTGGTCTCAAACCTGGTGGCGGTCAGTACCGGGCGTTATCACCACCGGGTGGGCCAAGACCAAGCGCTGCCCGAAAAGCGGCGGGTCGCTATCGACAAAGCGCAGTTGATGGCCGCCATGAAAAAGCGTCGCCGCGCCACGGATTTGATCGACACGGGCTTGGACGAGCAGCAGCGTTTGTCCCTCGACTACGAGGCCGTCTTTGATGAGGCGGGCCATTTCCGTGCCGAAGTGTGTGAGGCCGTCGCGCGCTTCTTGGGGCTTGAAGACTCCTTTGACCGTGAGCCCGAACTGCGCAAGGTCATTGATGAACCGCTCTCCTCTTTGATCACCAACTTCGACGAGATCGCTGATTTGCAGTCCGAATGAATGCCTTGAGCCCGTCCGTGGCTCAACACCCCGAGGGCTGAAGCGTAGCCTTCCCTAGGTCGACAGCGCCTTTGGCATCCAATCATTGCCACAATGGCGTGGTCCTACCTTTAGAAGACACCCCATGTCCAAGACTCCTATCTCCATTTGCCCCGTCATCATGGCCGGGGGGAGCGGCACCCGTCTGTGGCCGCTGTCGCGTGCAGGTTTCCCCAAGCAGTTTTTGGCCTTGTCGGGTGAAGCCACGCTGTTCCAACAGGCCGTCGAGCGGCTGATGGGCTTGGAGGCGGACGACATTGCCGTTTCGCAGCCGGTCATCGTGGGCAATGCGGAGCACCGCTTCATGGTGCGTGAGCAATTGCTGGAGATCGACGTTGACCCCCTGATCATGCTGGAGCCCTCGGCGCGCAACACGGCGCCGGCGATGACGCTGGCCGCGCTGCAAGCGTCGGCGGGCCATGCCGACCCGGTCTTGGTGGTCTCGCCCTCGGACCAAACCATTGGCGATGAAGACGCCTTCACCGAAGCCCTGCAACTGGCCGTGCGCACCGCCGCCACGGGCGCTTTTGTGATCTTGGGCGTCACCCCTGATCGCCCCGAGACCGGTTACGGCTACATCCGCTCCAACGCCAAGGAAGGCGGCGTTGCCAGCGTGGCGCAGTTCGTCGAAAAGCCCGATGCCGCCACCGCCGCGCGCTATTTGGCCGAGGGTCACTACACCTGGAACAGCGGCATGTTTGTCGTCAAGGCCTCGGTGTGGCTGGCCGCCCTGGAAGCCTTCCGCCCGGACATCCTCAAGGCCACACGGGCCTCATGGGAAGCGCGCAAGGAGAACGAGCGCTTCATTCGCCCCTCGCGTGCCGAGTTCGAGCATGTGCCTTCTGAGTCTGTGGACTATGCCGTGTTGGAGCGTTGCCCCGGCAGCGCTTTTGACATCCGCATGGTGCCGCTGAATGCCGCCTGGAATGACTTGGGCGCTTGGGATGCGGTCTGGATGGCGTCTGAGCGTGATGCCCGCGGCAATGCCGCTCACGGCGACGTCATGATGGTCGACTCCGACAACACCTTGGTACACGCCACCAGCCGCTTGGTGGGCGTGGTGGGCTTGCAAGACGTGATCGTGGTTGAGACCCCAGACGCCGTGCTGGTGACCGACCGCAGCCGCAGCCAAGAAGTCAAGAAGATCGTTGCCAAGCTGGGCGAGCGTGGCCGTATTGAGCACGCGCTGCACCGCAAGGTGCATCGCCCTTGGGGCTGGTACGACAGCATCGACATGGGCCCGCGCTTCCAAGTCAAGCGCATCATGGTCAAGCCGGGGGCCTCGCTCAGCCTGCAAATGCACCACCATCGTGCCGAGCACTGGATTGTGGTGACGGGCACCGCTGAAGTCACCTGTGGCGAGCGCAAGATCCTCCTGACCGAGAACCAAAGCACCTACATCCCCTTGGGCGAGGTGCACCGCTTGGCCAACCCGGGCCGGGTGGATTTGGAGATCATCGAGGTTCAGTCCGGCAGCTATTTGGGCGAAGACGACATCGTTCGTTTTGAAGACACCTACGGGCGCACGGGCAACTAGGGCCTGTTCACACCAGAACGACATCCTCTCGGATGTCGTTTTTTTTCGTCTGCGTGCATTGCAGCGCACTTGAAATCACCCTGGCGTGGCCAGATGCCTCGGGTGTCCCCCAAAATGGGCTGCACATCCATGTGCATGCACGACGCAGGCCTTTCGAGGCGCTGGCGTGCATGTTTGCCGGCCCATGTTTGAAGACAGAGACGTTCGCAAGCAGTTCCTCAGCGCACCACCGACCATCGCCTCCGCCATTGCCGCCGTGATGGAGCCGTTGATCGCCGTGCTGTGCTTGGCCGCTCTGCACCGCATCTGCGCGGTGTCGGTCAGCGGCGTGGCCATGGCCATGATGCTGCTGACCTTGGTGCTGCTGTTTCCGGGGGTCAATCGCTTCAACCGCCGCGGCGTGGGCGTGCTGATCGACATCTCGCTGAACTGGGCGCGCTGCGTGGCGATCCTTGGCGTGGTGGGCTATGTGACCGGCGGGCTGGACATGATGGACCGGCGCTTGCTGCTCTATTGGGTGCTGGCCACGCCCATCCTGCAAGCCTCGGCCGTGTGGGTGGGGCACCAAATCGTGGTCTGGCACAGCGCCTCACCTCAGGCGCGCAGACCGGTGGTGATCGTGGGGGCGGGGCCGATTGCCTTGCGGCTGGCGCGTGCGATGCGCGAACGCCCCGACCTCAGCTACGACCTGCTCTGCATCTTTGACGACCGCACTCCCGAGCGCCTGAATGTGCCCGAGGATGTGGAGTTGCGTGGGCCCCTCAAAGAGCTGCCCGACTACATTGACAGGCACGGCATCAAAGATGTGTTTGTGACCTTGCCGCTGACCTCTCAGCCCCGCATCTTGAACCTGATGCAGATGCTGCAAAACACCACGGCTTCGCTGTACTACGTGCCCGACGTGTTCGGCGTCACGGTCATTCAAGGGCGTCTGGAAGACATGGGGGGCCTGCCGGTGGTGGGCTTGCACCTCACGCCCTTCAGCGGCATCAATGGTTTGCTCAAGCGGGCCAGCGATTTGGTTCTGGCCTCGCTCATTTTGGTGTTGATTTCGCCGGTCCTGCTGGCCGTGGCTTTGGGTGTCAAGTTCAGCTCACCCGGCCCCATTCTTTTCAAGCAGCGCCGCACCGGCCTGGACGGCGAGGTCATCGAGGTCTACAAGTTCCGCTCCATGCTCAGCATGGACAACGGGGCGGTGGTCAAGCAAGCCACCCGGGACGACCCGCGCATCACCAAGTTCGGTGCCTTCATCCGCAAGACCTCGCTCGATGAGTTGCCCCAGTTCGTGAATGTGCTGCAGGGCCGCATGAGCATCGTCGGGCCGCGCCCGCACGCGGTGGCCCACAACGAGCAATACCGCAAAATCGTCCGCGCCTATATGGCGCGGCACAAGGTCAAGCCCGGCATCACGGGCTGGGCACAGGTCAATGGCTTGCGTGGCGAGACCGACACCGTGGACAAAATGGCCCGCCGGGTTGAGTTTGACCTGGAGTACCTGCGCAACTGGTCGCTGGGACTGGACTTGCTGATCATCGCCCGCACGGCGCGGATGATGTTCTTTGACCGCAGCGCTTACTGAGGCGCCAGAGGGCCGGCCTTCAGCGCGGTCATGATCGGTGGCAGCACCGCCACGCGCTTGACCAGCTCCACCATGCTGTTGCAATGCGCCTTGACCTTGAGGTTGTGCACATGGGTGCGAATGGTGCCCTCGCTGATCTGCAGCTTTTGGGCAATCGCGCTGGGCTTCATGCCGGCGCACAGGCAACCCAGCACCTCTTCCTCACGGCGCGACAGGCCGTGCGCCCGAGCAAAGGCGCCCACGGACAGGGCCTCGACCAATTGCGAGCGCTGCAGCGTGATCAGCACCGGCCGCTGGGTGTGGACATCCGGGGCGACCGCAATCGGCAAGGGCACCACGCTCAAGCCCACGGCGGCCTTGCCCTCCAGGGCCACGTTGATCATGGTGCGGGCGTCCTTGTGCTGGGCCCCCGAGATGGCGTCCAGCAACTGAGTTTGGCACTTGGGGTTGGGGGCTCTGAGCTTGCCGGCACGGATTTCCAGCCAGTGCCCGTCCTCCAACATCTGGCGGGCGAAGTGGTTCGCATGCAGCACGCGGCCCCCATCGGCGACCAACATCAAGCCGTAATCCACCTCGTCCAAGACCGCCGCCAACAGCTGCCACAGGCCATTGCCGCGGCTTCGGCGCTCTGGCCCCACATAGTTGATGACCTCGACGGTCGATTCGAACAGCGGTATTCCCTGGGCAGATGGATCTGTTTTCATGGCTTGTACTGCGGTGTGACAGCCTTGAGAGCCCTTCACACCTAAATGTATCTTAATGCAACGAAACTCAGGGTGTCTGATGTCGTGGCCTTCCTGCTTATCGGCCACTCAGACGCCCAGCACAGGGTGCGCGCAAGGCAAGCCCCAGTATGGAGACGGTAAAGCCGGGCCAAAAAGGACATTGATCTAAGTTTTCTTTTGTGGGGCAGCGTCATAGGCAAATCCAATACGCGCGATTCGATCAATCAATCCTGAATATGCACCGAGCCCACTAACATAGCAAGCATTGCATCTACGGATGCATGCCTAGCGCTTTATTCACTGACCACAACCAAGGACGCTTTCACATGTCTCTGATCAACACCCAAGTCCAGCCCTTCAAGGCCCAAGCCTTCCACAATGGCAAGTTCATCGAAGTCAGCGACGCCAGCCTCAAGGGCAAGTGGTCCGTGCTGATCTTCATGCCGGCCGCCTTCACCTTCAACTGCCCCACCGAGATCGAAGACGCTGCGGACAACTACGCCGCTTTCCAAGCTGCGGGCGCTGAGGTCTACATCGTCACCACCGACACCCACTTCTCGCACAAGGTGTGGCACGAGACTTCCCCTGCCGTGGGCAAGGCCAAGTTCCCGCTGGTGGGCGACCCTACCCACGCGCTGACCAACGCCTTCGGCGTGCACATCCCTGAAGAAGGCCTGGCCCTGCGCGGCACCTTCGTGGTCAACCCCGATGGCGTGATCAAGACCATGGAAGTGCACTCCAACGAAATCGCCCGCGACGTGTCGGAGACCCTGCGCAAGCTGAAGGCTGCTCAATACACCGCCGCCAACCCCGGCCAAGTGTGCCCCGCCAAGTGGAAGGAAGGCGCCAAGACCTTGGCTCCTTCGATCGACCTGGTCGGCAAGATCTAATTTCACGATCTGTGTTGTTAGCCCAAGAAGCGGCCCACAAGGTCGCTTCTTTCTCCCGGCCCGATCACCCGATCAGGCCTCGTTGAAAGCGCCCAGCGGCCAGCCCCAAGGGTGCTTTCAACGAGGCCAGACAGACCTCGCCTGAACACACCGCACAAGGACCGCCACCATGCTGGACGACAACACCAAAGGCCAACTGGCCTCTTATTTCGAGCGCATCACCCAGCCCATTGAGCTGATTGCCAGCCTCGATGGTTCTCAAGGCGCTGCCGACATCCGCGAGCTGGTCACCGAGATCGCCGCGATTGCGCCGGCCAAGATCAGCGCCCGCTTCGACGGCAACTTTGCCCGCAAGCCCTCATTTCAGATCACCCGCGTGGGCCACCACATGGGCGTGCACTTTGCGGCCCTGCCGATGGGGCACGAGTTCACCTCGCTGCTGCTGGCGCTGCTGTGGGCCGGCGGTCATCCGCCGAAGTTCGAGCCCGAGGTGATTGAGCAGATCAAAGCGCTGGACGCCGACCTGCACTTCACCACCTGGATGAGCCTGACCTGCCACAACTGCCCGGACGTGGTGCAGGCGCTCAACCTGATGGCCATCCTCAACCCCCGCATCAGCCATGTCGCCATCGATGGCGGCCTGTTCCAAGCCGAGGTCGAAGAGCGCCAGATCATGGCCGTGCCCGCGGTGTTCCTGAACGACGCCACCTTTGGCTCGGGCCGCATGGAACTCAGCGACATCTTGGCCAAGGTAGACACCGGCGCTGCCGCGCGCGACGCTGCACGCCTGGCCGACAAAGCCCCTTATGACGTGCTGATCGTCGGCGGTGGCCCGGCAGGCGCTGCGGCTGCGGTGTACGCCGCGCGCAAAGGCATCCGCACGGGTGTGGTGGCCGAGCGCATTGGCGGCCAAACCCTGGACACCCTGGGCATCGAGAACTTCATCTCCGTCAAAGAGACTGAAGGGCCCAAGTTCGCCGCCGCGCTGGAAGCCCATATGCGCGCCTACGAGGTGGACCTGATGGGTGGCCAGAAGGTCGACGCGCTGCTGCCCGCTGCTGAGGCGGGCGGCCTGGCCACGGTCAAGCTGGCCAATGGGGCCGAGTTGAAGAGCAAGACGGTCATCCTGACCACCGGGGCGCGTTGGCGCAATGTCAATGTGCCTGGCGAGCAGGAGTACAAGACCAAGGGCGTGGCCTATTGCCCGCATTGCGACGGCCCGCTCTTCAAGGGCAAGAAGGTGGCCGTCATTGGCGGGGGTAACTCTGGCGTTGAGGCGGCCATTGACCTGGCCGGCGTGGTGCAGCACGTCACCGTCATTGAGTTTGCGGAGCAACTCAAGGCCGATGCCGTGTTGGTCAACAAGCTCAAGAGCCTGCCGAACGTGGAGATCCACACCAACGCCCAGACCACCGAGATCACCGGCGACGGCCAAAAGGTCAACGGCCTGCGCTACAAAGACCGTGCCACCCAAGCAGAGCACCACCTTGAGTTGGCCGGTGTGTTTGTGCAGATCGGCCTGGTGCCCAATACCGAGTTCTTGAAAGGCGTGGTCGAGCTCAGCCGCTTTGGCGAGATCGTCATCGACGCCAAGTGCCACACCAATGTGCCGGGCATTTTTGCGGCGGGCGATGTGACGACCGTGCCTTACAAGCAGATCATCATCGCGTCAGGCGAGGGGGCCAAGGCGGCACTCAGCGCCTTCGACCACCTGATCCGCAGCTAATGTTGGGGCGGCAGCGGCCACTCAGCCGCTGCAAAGAGGGCCTGTCAGCCGCGGCGGCGGCTGGCCGCCAAGCCCAACGCGGCCAAACCGGCCAGCATCATGGCCAGTGTCTTGGGCTCGGGTGTCGGCAGCGGGGGCGGCTCGGCCAAGCGGGCGGCGCTGGCGGCTTCTTGCTGGGCGCTGGGGGCGCTCAAGACGGCAAAGCTGTCGGCGGCCTTGGGGGCTGCGGGCGCTGAAGCGGCCGCGCTGGGCGCTGGGTTGACGTCCGCACGAGCCTGCACGGCCCAGGTGCTGGCCGGCAGGGCAAGCAGCAAGGCGGTGGCGGTGGAGGTCAGCAGAGATCGCATGAGGCCAGTTTAGAACCGCCCCCTGGCAACAAACGCCCTTGGGCTCTGCGCAGGCGCTGCCTCTGTTACTTTAGTCACAAATTCAGTGTGGGGAGCCTCGCCCAATGCGCAGCATCTCGCAATCCGGAGAGCAAGCCTAGTCCAACAAGGCGGCCCGCAGCGGCTCATGCCACTGGCGGCGCGGCGCATCCCACAGGCCAAAGCCGCCCACCAAGCCCCAGTAAGTCCAGCCGATGCCGCGTCGCTCGGCTGCGTCCCGCATGATGCGGGCCCAGGCCGCACGCGCCTCCATGGGCGCGCGGTTCAGGGTGCCGAACTCGCCCAAGTGCACCGGCACACCCGCCTTCACGCTCCACTGATAAGCCGCCTCAATGGGCGCCACGGCCTGGGCGTGTTGGGTCGCGTCGCAGCAGGGCTGGCCGGCCGGAAACTTGGCGGGCAGCCACTCTGCGCCCTGGTGGGTGAAGGCAAAGGGGTCGTAGGTGTGAAAACTCACGATCAGATGTTTGTCGGCGGGCAGCCGCAGCCGTGGCAAATCCTTGGGGTGGCCCCAGGAGCTCGGGCCAATCATCACCGTGCGGTTGGGGTTGCTGCTGCGCACCACCGCCAAGGCCTTGCGCAGCAGTACATTCCAGGGCTCACCGTCCAGCTTGTCGTGGGGCTCGTTCAATAACTCAAAGATCAGCCGGTCCGGCTTGTTCTTGTAGCGCTCGGCCAACTGCCGCCAGATGTTGAGAAAGCGCGCCTCCACCACCTCAGGGGCCACTTCGCTTTCACCCCGGTGCAGCGCACTGCCGTGCAGTTGGTTGTAGTGGTGCACATTCACGATCACCACCACGCCCCGGGCCAGCAAGGCCTCAATGCTGGCGTCCACGCGCCGCGCAAAGCCTTCGTCCAAGGTGGCTGCGGCGTCCAGCGAGGCATGGTTGCTCCAGCGCACCGGCAGCCGCACCGTCTTGAAATGCTTGGTCGCCAGGTCAATGAACTCCGGCTGCATCTTCTGGCCCCAGTCGCCTTCTTGCGGCGGGTCATAGATGTCGCCCAAATTCACCCCGCGCCCCAGGCGCGCCGCCAAGGCACAGGTCTGGGCCGAGACATTGGCGCACTCCGGCCCCGGTGGTGCGGCCTGGGCCGCCGATGTGGCCCCCAAAACGGCGGCCCACGCGACCGTCAAAACGCCCGCCAGCGTGAACTTCAAGACAGCGCTGTGGGCTGGCTGCGTGCGTCGGAGCGTCATATCTGCGGTATCCCTGAATGAATGGGCCATGGTGAAGCGCCCCTGCGTACAATTCGCTACACATTAACGATCTATTTTGACCCCCACACCATAGCGCGGTCCCGCATGCGCTGGAAGTTCAACCGCAGCCATGGCACTGAAGGTAATGGTCATCTCCGCTGGATATGACGCCCAACTCAACGAGATGTCGCATGTCTGGCAAGCCCTGGCAGACCGCTGGGCTGTGGCCGTGCAGGTCGTTGCGCCCCGGCATGACCAGCTCAAAGCCCGCCGCGCCCCGCTGAGCCGGGCGCAGCATGGGGGGCTCTCGATCACCTGGGTCGAGCAGGCCTTTCCGCTGCGCCTGAGCCCTGAGATTCTGGCCTTGGCACAGGCCTTTCAACCCGACGTGCTGTTCGCGGGCCCGAGAGAGCATCTGGCGCTGGCCGTGGCTTTGGGCCGCGAGGTACACGCCCCGGTGTTGCTGCATACCGAATACTTCTATGCCGACCAGCGTTGGCTGCGCCGGCGCGACTACCTTGGCATCTCCCCCCTGCGCGGGCTGATGGCGCAGCGTGTGCGGCGGCGCACCCTGGCCCAGGCGCACACCGTTTGCATTTCTGACCCGCAAGAGCAGGTGCACTTCCAAGCGGGCGATGCCGTGGCCTACCTGCCGTGGCCGCACCTGCGCCAGGCTGCAGCGCACCCCCTGCCGCAGAGCGAGCGCGACCTCTCCACCCTGGTCTACATCGGCTCCCTCTTCCGCGCCAAAGGGGCCGAGCGCCTGGGTGTCTATCTGGCGCAGGCCTTGGCTGAGATCCCCGACCTGCAAGTCCGCGTGGTGGGCCCGGCGCTCGACGCCATTGGGCAAGCTGCGCTTGAGCGCATCCAAGCGGCGGGCGGTGCGCGGGTCCAGTGGCAAGAGTCCCTGCCGCGCGCCGAGGCCGAAGCCTTGATCGCCCGCGCTTTTTGCATCCTCTCCCCCGGCGACGGCATGGGTTGGGGCCAGATCGGTGATGCCTGGATGGCCGAGACCCCCGTGATCGCCGCCTGCGAACACTACGACCTGCGAGCCAACGTCAACTGCCTGATCGCTGCGACGGCCCCGGACTTTGTGGCCGCCGTGCAGCGCCTGCGCACGCAGCCTGCCGAGCGCGCCCGCCTGGCCCAAGGCGGCCAGCACAGCGTGGCCGCGCATGCGGTAGAGGCCGTCGCCGCCACCTTGCAGGGGCTGTTGGCGCGGGCCGCGTCAGCCACCCATCGGGAGCGGGCCTATGGCTGATCTCAGCGCCATGGTGGTGGGCGGGGCCCTGGGCTGGCTGGGTGCGGTCTTGGCGATCCTGGGCCTGTGGTTCGCCCTGCGCTTGTCGGGGCGCTTGAGCACCCAGGGCTTGATGCCTTGGTTCTTTCCCACCCAGGTGGCGGCTGCCGCGGTGTCCATGGCCACCACGGGCCGCAGCTTCGACGCCAGCGGCATTGTTGCCGACGTCTCAGTCACCGCCTCTTGGGCCGGGGAGTGGAGCATCCGCCTGGCGTCCGTCATCGCCTTGTGGGGCGCGGTGGATGCCATCGTGCGCTGGCTGCGCTCTCAAGAGCCCGCTTTCTCGCTGCGGTTGGTGCTCATGCTGGCCTTCGCTCTGCTGTGGGCCACGCAAGTGGCCTCGCCTGCTTGGTGGGGCAGGCACCCCAGCTTTCAAAGCTATTGGGTGTATGCACTGCCCGTCGGCATCGGCCTGCTGTGCCTCGACCGCCTGGCCACGCAGCAAACCTTGCGGTGGTTTCGCGATGCCCAAGCCCTGTTCTGTGGCCTTAGCTTGCTGCTGGGGGGGGTCTGGCCTGACCTGGCCTTGCAGCGTGGCTACGAGCAAGGCCTGATCGACGGCCTTCCCCGCTTGGCAGGCCTCGCGCCGCACCCCATTTCTTTGGCCGGCGTGGCCGCCACCACCTGGGTGGTTTTGCTCTACGTCCCCTATGCGCGGCTTGGGCTGCAGCGCCTGGCCTTGTGGACCTGCGCGCTGGTGGTGCTGCTGGCCCAGTCCAAAACCGTGTGGCTGACTTTGGCCCTGGTCCTGCCCATGATCATGGCCTACCAAGGCCGGCTGCCCACTTGGCGCAGCCTGTCGCAGCCCGGTGCACGTGGCTGGGTGGTGGCCGTCTATGGGCTGCTGCTGCTGGGCTCGCTCGGTGGCTTGGCCTGGGTGGCCTCGGGGGAGATGGGCGAGCGACTGAACAGCTACTGGGCCTCGTCAGAAGGGGCGCAGTTGATGAGCCTGACCGGCCGCGATCGCATCTGGGCTGTGGCCCTTGAAGAATGGCAGCAAAGCCAGCTCTTTGGCTACGGCATGCCCTTGTTTGATGAGGCCCATCGCGCGGCTGTGCAAATGAGCTCTGCCACCCATGCGCACAACCAGTTCGTCGACAGCCTGGCCCGCGCCGGCTGGGTGGGCTTGGTCGGTGCGGTGGTCTATCTCTTGGTCATCGTCGCAGCGGCTTGGCGCGTCGCCAAGCCCAGCCGGGGTTTGAGCCTCGCTTTGCTGATGATCTTGCTGGCCTTTTCCGTCACCGAAGTGCCGCTGTCACTGACCGGCATCGGCCTGGCTAATTTCTATCACATGGTGCTGCTGGTGGTCTTGGGCTCGGCCCTGGCACCGGGTGGCACCCGCGCGGAGGCCCAGCGTGCGCCCTGAGCCCGCCGAGCCTTTGTTCACCGTGGTCATCGCGCTCTATAACAAGCGCGAGTACATCCAGGCCACCTTGCGCAGCGTGCTGGCGCAGCGCGAGCCCGACTTCAACATCGTGGTGGTGGACGACGGCTCCACGGACGGCAGCGCCGAGCTGGTCCGCGCCATGGCAGACCCGCGCATCCACCTGATTGGCCAGCCGAACGGCGGCGTGTCCCAAGCCCGCAATACGGGCATGGCTGCCGCCACCGGGCGCTGGTGTGTCTTTCTGGACGCTGATGATCTGCAGCATCCCAGCTTCCTCAGCACCTTGCGTTGGTTGGCGCAGCATGCGCCGCAGTGCGAGATGCTGGCCACAGGGGCCGTGGATGTTGAGCCGCCGGCCGCGCTGGCCTGGTGGCAGCAGGCGGTGCAGGCCCCGGCCCCGGCGCTTCACCTCGAGCACATCGAGCTCATTGAAGACCTGCCGGCACGCTGGATGCGTGGCCTGACCATGATGTCCAGCTCCTTGGCCGTCAAGCGATCCTTGCTCCAGCGCATGCCTGCTGGCTTCGCGGTGGGCGAGTCCCATGGCGAAGACCTGGACATGTGGTTTCGTGTTGCCGAGCGCACGCCCCTTGCATTCATCGCCTTGCCTTTGATTGGCCGGGTGGTCGACCCCACCGGCCTCTCCAGCCAAACCGCCGCTCGCAGCGAGCCGCCCTTTGCCGAGCGCATGGTGCAGCGCGTGCGCCAGGGTGAATGCCCTGCACCGCTGCGCGCCTCAAGCTTGCGTTACGTCACGCACTACCGGCTCTTCTTGGCGCGCACGGCCGTGGTGAGCGGCCACCGCCGCTTGGCACTGAGCCTGCTGTGGCGGGTGCGCGCTGTCTGCTACACGCCCGGCTGGCTGCTGACGCTGTTGCTCATCGTCCTGCCGCGCCGATTGGCCTATCCTCTGCATCGCTGGCGCATTGACGGAAAGGTGCCCCCATGAGCCGCCCCTCCGCTTGGGCATTCTTTGAAGACCTCCGCGTAGCCCGCGAAGGCTTGTTGTCGCTGGGCTTTTGGGCGCTGCAGGTCTACCGCCTCGGGCACTTGCGCTACCGCTTTCAGACCCGGCTGATCCGCTGGCCGCTGGCGGTGCTGCACATCGTGTTGGCCAAGCTGGCGGAGATGCTCAGCGGCATCACCATTGGCGTCCAGGCCCGCATCGGCCGGCGCCTGATCATCGAGCACTCAGGCGCCATCGTCATCCACGGCCTCGCCTCTCTGGGGGATGACTGCATCATTCGCCAAGGCGTGACCCTGGGCAACCGCACGCTGGACGACCCATTAGCCGCGCCGCAACTCGGCCATCGTGTCAATGTGGGCGCTGGCGCAAAGATCCTGGGCCGCGTCGTCATTGGCGACGACGTGGACATCGGTGCCAATGCCGTGGTGCTGTGCGATGTGCCCAGCGGCCATGTCGCCGTGGGTGTGCCCGCCCGCGTGCGGCCCAAGCGGAGCGCACCTCGCCCATGAGCTCGCAGCCCTGTGTGGTGTCCGTGCTGATCAAGGCGCTGAACGAAGAGCGCCACATTGCCCGCGCCATTGAGTCCGCGCTGGCGGCGGTGGCGCGCGTGGGCGGCGAGGTCGTGCTGGCCGACTCACTCTCGACCGACCGCACCGTCCAAGTCGCTGCCACCTATCCCATCACCATCACCCAGCTCAGCCACGCCGATCAACGCTCCTGCGGCGTGGGCCCGCAATTGGGCCTGCAGCAGGCGCGCGGCCAGTTCCTCTACATCCTGGATGCAGACATGAAGCTGCATCCCGATTTTTTGCCCCAGGCCCTGGCCTTTTTGCGCGCCCACCCTGAGGTCGCGGGGGTGGCCGGTCAGGTCATCGAGCACAACCAAAGCAGCCTGGAGTTCCAAGCGCGGCTGGAGCGCGGTGGCGGCCATTGGCAGCCCGGCCCGGTCGACCGCTTGGACATGGGCGGCCTGTATCGGCGCGATGCGATTGAGCATGTCGGCTACTTCAGCGACCGCAATTTGCACAGCTACGAAGAGCTGGACCTCGCCCTGCGCTTGCGCGCCAAAGGGTGGCGCCTGCACCGCCTGGCCGTGCCGGCCATCGAGCATTGGGGCCACGACCTGCCGGCCTACACCCTTTTGCGCCGCCGCTGGCGCAGTGCCTATATCAACGGTGTCGGCGAGATCACCCGGGCCGCGTGGCGCAGCCCGCACTGGCCTTTGCTGCGGCAAGACCTGCGCGAGCTCAAGCTCTACACCGCCGTGCTGGTGTGGGCCTTGATGGGGCTGGGCTTGGCCGCCTTTCTGGCCTTGCAGCACCACGCAGCGGCTGCGCTGGCCGTGCTGGCGGCCCTGCTGGCCGCACCCTGGCTGGCGCAATGCTGGCGCAAGCGCAACTTGGCCAAAGCCAGCTATGCCACGGTGTCGTTGTGGCTGCATGTGGGCGGCCTGCTGCGGGGCCTGATGCACCGACGCAGAGACCCGCGCAGCCGCATCCCCAACACGGTGCTGCAGCGCGCCGGCGACGAGCGCCGCCCGAGCGAGCCTCCCCCGCGCCATGTCTGAAGCCCGCGTGCCCGCCCCCGACAAAGTCATCTTCATCGCCTGCCCCTGGAACCCCATCGGCGGCGGCATGTTCAAGGTGGCTGATTACCTGAACCAAAGCCAAACCCCGGCCTTGGTGCCGGCGGCCGCGCGCGCGCGGTGGGTGCCCTTGGACACCCGCGGCGGCGGCAGCGCGCTGGCCTCGGCGGGCGTCTTGCTGGGGGCGCTGTGGCGCATCGCCGCGCAGCGCTGGGCTGGGCGCTTGGTGGGCGTGCATGTCAACATGGCCGAGCGCCTGAGCCTGTTCCGCAAATGCGCGGTGGTGTTGTGGTCGCGGGCCTTGGGCGTGCCCGTGGTGCTGCACCTGCATGCCGCCCAACTCCACCACTTCTATGCCCGACTGCCCCGGCCCATCCAGGCGGCGGTGCGCGGGGTCTTCGGCTTAGCCACCCGCTGCGTGGTCTTGGGTGAGGCAGGCCGGCGCTTCGTCACCCAGACCCTGGCCGTGCCACCCGAGCGCGTCGAGATCGTCGTCAATGGCGTGCCGCGCCAGCCCACCGCACGCCGCGCCGAGCCCCAAGGCCTGAGCCCCCGCCGGCGCTTGGTCTTCTTGGGCAATCTGAGCGAGCGCAAGGGCGTGAGCGACCTGCTGCGCGCCCTGGCTCAAAGCCAGCAGGCTCAGCAAGGGCGGGTCGAGGCCGTGTTTGTGGGCGGCGGCGACATCGCCCATTACCAAGCCCTGTCGCACAGCCTGGGCTTGCAAGCCCAGGTGCAGTTTGTGGGCTGGGCCGACCAAGCCCAAGCCGCCGAGCACTTGGCCCAAGCCGACGCCCTGGCGCTGCCTTCTTACGACGAAGGACTGCCCTTGGTGATTCTGGAGGCCTTGGGCCAAGGCGTGGCCGTGATTGCCACGCCCGTGGGCGAGATCCCGCAGGCCTTGCAGCATGGCCAAGATGCCTGGCTGGTGCCACCGGGCGACACCACGGCGCTGGCGGCCGGCATTGACGCGGTGCTGGGCGACGACGCCCTGCGCCAGCGCCTGGAGCAGCGCGGCCTGGCCCTTTATGAACAACGTTACGCCCTGAGCCGCTTTGCAGACGCCGTGGCCGCCGTGCATTGGCGCTGCTTTGGCCATGCCGCCCGGCCCGTGGAGGGCATGCCGCATGATTGAAGACTTTAATCAGCTCGGCGGCGCAGCGGCCTTGGAAGCCGATGTCTGCATCGTGGGCGGCGGTGCGGCAGGCATCAGCCTGGCGCTGGCACTGGGCGAGCAGGGCGTGCAAGTCTTGCTGTTGGAGTCAGGCGGCCTGCAGCCCGAGGCGGCCACACAAGCCTTGTACCAGGGCACGGTCGCCGACCCCGCATTGCACAGCCCCGCCGACACCTACCGCCAACGCCGCTGGGGCGGCTCCACCACCTTGTGGGGTGGCCGCTGCGTGCCCTTTGACGACATTGACTTTGAGCCCCGGCCCTACCTGCCAGACACCGCCTGGCCGCTGCCGCATGCCGAGCTGGCCACCCACTATGCCGAGGCCACCCAGTTGCTGGAAGCCGGCGAGCCGCATTACGACGCCACGCACCCGGCCAATGCCTTCATGCCGCCGATGTTCGCGGGCTTTGAATCGCCACAGCTCAGCACCGACACGCTGGAGCGCTTCTCCTGCCCCACCGACATGGGCCGGCGCTATGCGCGCCGCTTGGCCTTGGCGCCCACGGTGCGCGTGCTGACCCATGCCAATGTCACGCACCTGCAGTTGGACCGCGCGGGACGGGCCATCGAGTCCTTGACCGTGCAATCCCTGCAACGCCGCCGCGCCGCGGCCAAAGCGCGCGTGGTGGTGTTGGCCACGGGCGGCCTGGAAGTGCCGCGCTTGCTGCTGGCCAGCAAGGATGTGCAGCCGGCCGGCATTGGCAACCACGCTGATCTGGTGGGCCGCCGCTATATGTGCCATATCGCGGGCAACGTGGGTGAGTTGACGGTGACGCTGCCGCGCGCGCAGGTGCATCACGGCTATGCCCGCTCGCCCCTGGGCGCTTATACCCGCCGCCGCCTGCAAGTGCGGCCCAATGTACAGTGCGAGATGAGCCTGCCTAATATGGTGGCCCGCCTGCACTTCCCCAAGATCACCGACCCGGCTCACTGCAGCGGCGTGCTCTCGGGCTTGTTTTTGGCGCGGCGCTTCATCAGCTATGAGTACGGCAAGCGCTTGAATGATGGCGAGGCCCACGGCGCCACGCACCTGCTGCGCCATCTGCGCAATGTGCTGGCCGACCCGCTGGACACCACCGCCTTCTTAGCCCACTGGTTGCGCCACCGCACTTTGGCCGAGCGCAAGTTCCCCTCGGTGATCTTGCGCAACACCAGCAACCGCTTCAGCCTCGAAGTCCATGCCGAGCAGATCCCGCGCCTGGACAGCCGTGTCAGCCTGGGCGAGGGCGTCGATGCGCTGGGCCTGCGGCAGCTTCATATCGACTGGCGCTACAGCCCGGCCGACATCGACGGCGTGGCGCGTTCATTGCGTGTGATGGGCCAGGCCCTGCAACAAGGCGGTGTGGGCACGTTCCACTTCGACCCCGAGACTTTGGAGCGCGACCTCACGCGTTATGGCGCGTATGGCGGCCACCACATTGGCACTGCTTGCATGGGCGCAGACCCGGCGCACAGCGTGGTCAACGCAGACACTCAGGTGCATGGGGTGCACAACCTCTTCATTGCCAGCAGCGCGGTATTCCCCTCCAGCAGCCAAGCCAACCCCACTTTGCTGATCGTGGCCTTGGCGCTGCGCCTGGCCCAGCACATCGGCCAGCGCGGCCGGGCGGAGGGCTGGGCATGACGACGTTCTTGGTGCTGGGCGGCAGTGGCTTTGTGGGCCGCGAGATCAGCCAAGCCTTGCTGGCCGCAGGCCATACCGTGGTGGTGGCCTCGCGTCAGCCGCAGCTTGCACCGCAGGCCCAGCTCAGCAGCCGCGCCCTGGACGTGCTGCATGAGCCCAGCCTGTTGCAAGCGCTGGCCGGCATCGACGTGGTGGTCAATGCCACCACCGGCAGCGGCACCGTCATTGCCCAAGGCGCGCAGGTTTTGGCCCGCGCCATGCGCCACGCCGGCGTGCGGCATTTGGTGCACCTCAGCTCGCAAGCGGTTTATGGTGCTCAAGAGGGCTGGCTGGCCGAAGACACGCCGCTGCAAGCCAGCTTGGGCTGGTATGGCGCGGCCAAAATCCAGGCCGAAGCCGCCGTGCGCCAATGGGTCGAGCAGGGCGGGCGGGCCGTGCTGCTGCGGCCGGGCTGTGTGGTCGGGCCAGGCAGCCCCTTGTGGACCACCCGCATCGCACGCTGGCTCCAAGCCGGGCACTTGGGCGACTTGGGCGCGCAGGGCGATGGCTGGTCCAACCTGGTCCATGTGCGCGATGTGGCGCAGGCCGTGGTGCAAGCCGCCGCTTGGCTGCAAACCGCTGAGCCCACCACTTGCGTGGCCTGCAACCTGGCCGCGCCCGATGCTCCGCGTTGGAACCAGTATTTCGCCGATGCCGCCAGCCGCTTGAACATCGCCCCCTTGCCACGCCTGAGCGCGCGGCGGCTGTGGTGCATCTCGCGCCTCATGGGCGTGCCACTCAAGGTGGCCGAGCGACTGGGCCTGAGTGTGCCGGTTTGGGGGCGTGCGCTGCCGCCCGGCATGGCGCCTTCGGTGGCGGCGCTGTGGGGCCAGCAGATCCGGCTTGATGTCCGCCGCAACCCGCCGTGGGGGCCGCTCGTGTGGACGCCCTACGTGCAGATGCTGGACGATTTTTCGGCGGCGCCATGACGCATTACATCGGTCTTCAGGGCTTGCGTTTTGTGGCTGCCGCTTTGGTGGTGGCTATGCACGCCAGCCTCTACATGGCGCAGCGCACCCAAGGCTTGAGCACCACCGACTACTGGCAAGCCGGTGGTTTCGGGGTCGACATCTTTTTTGTCATCAGCGGCTTTGTGATGGGCCACACCAGCCCGGTGCGGGGGCCTTGGGGCCAGCTCAACGGGGCCGAGGCCAAGACCTTTTTGCTGCGCCGCCTGATCCGCATCGTGCCCATGTACTGGCTCTACACGCTGGCCAAGTTGGTGGTCTTGCTGCTGCTGCCCAGCCTCGCCTTGCGCAACAGCTTGGACCCCACGCACCTGCTGGCCTCTTTCGCGTTTTGGCCGCACCGCGACGCAGCCGGTGCCTTCTTCCCACTGCTGCAAGTGGGCTGGACGCTGAACTTTGAAATGCTCTTCTACGCGGTCTATGCGCTGGCGCTGCTGTGGCGCCTGCCTGCCTTGCCGTGGACGCTGCTGTGCTATGCCGCCTTGGTCGGCTTGGCCCAGTGGGGCGGGCCAGACAGCGCCTGGGCGTTTTGGGCCCAACCCCTGTTCCTGGAGTTTGCGTTAGGGCTGGCGCTGGCTTCGCTGCGCGCGCCGCTGGAGCGGCTGGGCCCGGTGATGGGCTTGGGCCTGGCCGCGCTGGGCTGGGCTTGGTGGGCCCTGGGCTGGCCTGCGCCGGCCTGGGCTGCCGTGCTGGGCTCGGGCCTGCCTGCGCTGCTCATCGTGGCCGGCACCTTGGGGCTGGAGCCTTGGTTCCGGCAGATGCGGGGCGCCGCCTGGCTGAATCGCGGTGGCGACATCTCCTATGCCATCTACCTGAGCCACACCTTTGTGGTGCCGCTGTTGGTGGCCGGCCTGGTGCGGCTGGGCTGGCCGTCGGCGGCCTGGGCCGTGCTGCTGTCTTTGGTGCTCGTGCCGCTGGTCGCGGATGCCATCTACCGCTGGGTCGAGCAGCCCTGCACCCGCGCCCTCAAAGCGCGCTGGGTGCCGTAGCCGCAGGTCGGCGCAGCAGGCGGCGCAGGCCTTCGCGGGCGTCAGGCCCAAAGCACTGCGGCCACCAGCACCAGCAGGTCCACCACAGCACCGCCGGCAGGGCCAACAGCACCGGCAACTGCTGCCACTCATTGGCGCCCAGGGCGGCCACCCAACGCTGCGCGGCCCAGGCCGCCAGCACGGTCAGCGCCGTCAGGCCGATGCTGCGCAGCAGGATCGGCAACACCGCCCGCGCTGGCAACGCCAAGGCTCGCAGCGTGGCCGCCGTGATGCCCACCATGCGCAGCAGCATGATGCCCAGCGCCGCCCACGCAATGGCTGTCACCCCCATCGGTGCGGCCCAGTACACGCCCACCGCGCCCAAGGCCAGGGCGGGCAGTTGCGCCAGTGGCTCCTGCAGCCCCCGGCCCAGCGTCCACAGCAGCGGCGTGCCCAGGCCTTGCGCCAGGTAGGCCGGCACCGTCAAGAACAGCACCGCCAAGATGGCGCCCGAGCCCGCCCAGCGCTCGCCGTACACCACCAACATCAGCGGCTCGGCCAAGAAAGCCAAGGCCGTGAACACCGGCAGCACGAACACCCCCACCAGAGACAGCGACTGCAGATAGGCCGCCTGCACCCGCTCAGGCGCATGCTTGGCTTGGCCATACAGCGCCGTCAGCGTGGGCTGCAGCGTGCCCAGCAGCATGGTGCTGGGCATCAGCGCCAGGTTGGCCGCAATGTTGTAGAGCCCCACCGCATGGGCGGGCATCAGGCGCCCGATCAGCACCTTGTCCACATTGCTCAGCAGCCAGTTCATGATGTTGGTCAGCACCAGATTGCGGCCCTCGGCGGCCGAGGCCCGGTGGCCTGCATAGCGCAGCAGCGGCCGCCAGGCGTGCGGCTGCAAGCGCAGCAGGGCCACGGTGCTGACGCTGGTTTGCACCAGCCAGGCCGCCACCAGGGCCGAGGTGGTGTGGCCCATCCAGGCCATCGGCACACCCACCCCCAAATAGCCCAGCGCATAGCTGGCCACCTGGATCACGCCGACTTGCCGGAACTTCAGCGCGCGCTGCGCCAAGGTGGTGGCCACCGCGCTGGCAGAGGTCAACAAGCAGGTCAGGCCCAGCCAGCGCACCACATCCACCGCGCGGGGCTCCCGGAAGAACTCGGCAATCCAAGGCGCGGCCCACCACAGCACCAGCGTGGCCGTGCCACCGGCCAGCATTTGCCAGGTGAAGGCAAAGCGGATGTCTTGCTCGGTGATGCCGTCGCGGTAGAGCAGGCTGGCCCCCAAGCCGAGGTTGGAGGCAAAGGTGGCCAGCGTCAGCACCACCATGCCCAGGCCAAAAATGCCATAGACCTCCGGGCCCAGCATCCGCGCCAGGATCACCTGCGCGAGGAACTGCAAGCCGAAGCGAGCCACGGTGGTCAGCGTGCCCCACTTCACCGCTTTGGCGCCGGTTCTGACGAGTCCGCTCATCGCACCATCAGCCTCAGGCTGCGCAGCAAAAAGGCCGGGTTGCCGATCACGTAACGGCGGAATAAGCGTTTGGGCTCGCGCGCCAGCCTGAACAGCCACTCCAGCCCGCAGCGCCGCATCCACACCGGCGCGCGGTCAAAGCGGTCACCCATGAAGTCGATGATGGCGCCGCCGCAGACGATCAGGCAGGGGTGCTGCAGGTGGCGGCGCAACTCCGCCGCAATGCTTTCCTGCTTGGGCATGCCCATGCCCAGCACGATGAGGTTCGGCCGGTCGCGCAGCGCCTGCTCCACATAGTCCGCCGCGGTGCCAAAGCCATGGCAGGTGAACATCTGCGCGCCATGCGCCAGGTCGCGCTGCACATAGCGCGCGGCCTTGGAGAGATAGGGCTCGACCGTGCCATACAAGGCCACGCGGCGGCCTTCATAGCGCTCCAGCAGCTTGGGGATCAAGTCGGTGCCGTTCAGGTTCACGCCGGGGTGGCGGCCCAGCATCAGCAGCAGCAGGTGCATGCCAGCGCCATCGCGCAGCAGCAGGTCGGCGCCGGCCAAGGCCTCGCCAAAGCGCTGGTGGCTCACCACACTGTTCATGGCATGGGCGTTCACAAAAGCCATCACCGTGGGCCGGTTGATCTGCTCCAAGGGCTCCCACAACTCCGCCTCCAAATCGCTGGCGTGGCGCACCACGCGCAGGGCTTGGAGCAACTGCCGCCATCGGCCTTGCCAGGTGCTGGAGGCAGGGGACTCATCTTCACGCTTTGTGTCTGAACTCATGGCTGAACTGCGGCCACCTGTCCCATCAAACGCACACGCTCGGCAGCGGGCAGGGTTGCAAACAGGCTTTGGGCAAAACGCTGGTGAACGGCATAGCCCTCTTCGGGGTTCAGCTCGATCGACGACACCCTGAACAACAAACCATCGGGGATCAAGCCCCGCAGGCCGTAACGCATCTCGGTCAATTTCTTGGCGATCCCACCGCTGAAGGGCTGGTCGCCCACCAGCGTCCAATAGGTCACCGACTCGCGGCGGCTGTTGCCGAGTTGGGTCGAGAGCCGCTTGATCGGCAGGCTCGCGCCGCCCAGGGGCAGCGTGGCCTTCTCTTGGGACAGCAGCCGAAAGCCCTGGGCCGGGTAGCAGACCTCGGGGTAATGCAGTTGCATGCCATCGCGCTGGTCTTCACCGTAGGCCAACGACAGCATCACGCGCTGGCCCTGGCGGTTCACATAGACCCGGCTCAGTGTCTGGCTGTAGATGCGGCTCAACTGCTCGGCCTGCTGGGGGTTGACCACGCTGGCCGTGGCCGGCACTTCGGTCCACTCGCCAAAAGCCTTGGGCATTATTTGCTCCAACTGCAAGCGGCCTTGCACCTCGACCAGCTTGCGGCGCGGCGTCAAGCTCCAGGCCAGCAGCGCGCACAGCAGCATCAGCAGAGCGGCCAACAGCGCGTGGCGCAAAGCGCGGTCTGGCGCGCTCATGCTGCCGTCTCCCCGCGCCAGCGGCGCAGGCGCTTGTCCAGCCAGTGCACCGCGCCGTCCACCGTCAAGATCAGCAGCAGCGCGCTCAAGAACAAGACCATGCCCGCAAAGCCATGCAAAAAGCCTTGCCCGGCCTCGTCACCAAAGTGGTAGGTGATCAACACCAACACCATGACCCGAATCACATTCGCCGCAAAGCTGATGGGCACGATCAGCACCGCCAGCGTCACGTTGCGGAACACCGAGGCCGACTGCACCAAGTTCAGGTAGAACAGGCCCAGCGCTTCCAAGGTGAACAAGGTGTGCAGGCCCGCGCAGGCGTCGGCCACCAGCATTTGGTAGGGCCCCACCTGCAAGATCACACCCGTGCGTGCAATCGGGTAGCCTGCCGCATACAAGATGTGCTCGGCCACATAGGAGACGGCCATCTTCATCGGCGCCGTCATCGCGTCCACCAGCAGCGCCGGCAGCGGGATCATGAACAGCATGAAGAACAGCGGGAACCAAATCGCCCGCGCCTGCTGCGGGCCACGCAGCAGCAGCACACAGCCCAGCAGCATGGGGATCAGCGAGCCCACCTCAAACAGCAAAATGCCTTGAGAGCGCCCCAGCGCATACAGCAGCCCAAACACCACGAACAGCGGCCATGCCAGCAGCGGCTGGGGGCCGGCGCCGCCCACGGCATCGACCAGCGCCCAGCGCTTGTAGATCAGCCAGCAGGCCAGCGCCAAGATCACCGGCCCGTGGCCTTGCGTGTCGTCGGCCCAGACGCCGCTGAACAAGCTCACCAGCGTGGGCACATACAGCGCGCACAGCCCCGCCAGCAAGACCAGCCAAGGGGCGTGGTCCTTCCAGCGCAGCGAGGGCAGGGTGCTCACGGGGCAGGCGGCTTCAGTACTCGTTCATCACCACGCCCACCACCTTGGCGGTGCTGGCGCTGAGGGCTTGAACCAAGGCCTTGAGATCGTCCACCCGCACCGAGTTTTTGCGTGCCACCATCAGTGCCACGCCGCAGCGTGCCGCGGCCACCAGGCCATCGGCGCCAAACTCTGCGGCCGGGGTGTCCACCACCACATGGTCGAACTTGCTCAACAACTCATGCAGCAGCAGGCCAAAAGCCGCGCCTTCAATCAGCTCCAGCGGGTTGGGCGGCTGAATGCCCACGGGCAGCACAAACAAATTGCTGATGCCCTTGACCGGCTTGATCACGTTCTCGCCGGGGCGGCCCGACAGCAGGCCCGACAGCCCCGCGTGGTTGTCCACGCCAAAGACCTCGTGCAGGCGCGGCCCGCGCAGGTCGGCGTCCACCACCAAGGTGCGGCCGCCCAACTGCGCCAAAGCCACGGCCAGGTTGGCGGCAAAAAAGGTTTTGCCATCGCCCGAATTGGGGCTCAAAACGGCCAGCGCCCGCTTGGTGGTGGGCGCACCTTCTTCGCCTTGGGTGCGCATCAAGATCTGCGCCCGCGTCGCGCGGAAGGCCTCGGCCTGTTGGCTGAAGGGTTGGTTCAAGACCACCAGCTCGGGGTGGGCCGCCGTCTGCGCGCCATCGGCCACCGCGTAGTTGAACTGCTCGGCCAGGGCGTGCAGCACATCGTCGGGCGAGGCATAGCCCAGCTTGATGGCGGCCTCGCCAAACTTCAGGCCGTGCAGGCGTTGGTGTTGCAGGATCTCGGCCACTTGCGCGGCGCTCAAGGCCCGCGTGTCGCGGATGATGTCGCCAATCGAGCGGATGTCTTCGCTGCTGGGCAGCGAGCCGAAGGTGGATTGAGTCTGGCTGTTGTCCGTCATGGCTCAAGCCTTTGCAGAGCGGGTGGGAGAAGCCAGGCGGCCCGAGATCACGCGCTGCGCCATCAGCGAGGGCTTGCCCCGCGCCAAGATGGGCTTGGGCACCACGCCCAGCACCGGCACACCCAAGGTGTCGATCAGGTCGGTGGTCGAGCGCACGCGGCGGTCCAGCAGCTCGCGCACCAGGGCCAAGCCCACAGCCAAGAGCGTGCCCACAAAAGCGGCCAGCGCCATGTTCAGCAGCACCTTGGGCGACGAGGGCTTGAGCGGCACCGTGGCCGGGCTCAGCACATTGATATTGCTTTGCTGGGTTTGGCTCTCCAGCTGAGTTTGGTTGAGGCGGCCGACGATGGTGTCGTAGCTGCGCTGGGCGTTCTCCACATCGCGCTGCAGCACCGCCATCGCATCGCGCTGCTCTTTGAGCTTCAGCACCTTGGCGCGCTGCGCCTCCAGTTGGCTGCGCGTTTGCGCCTCGCGCGAGGCATTGATGGAGGCCGTCACACCCACGCTGCTGGTCGAGCGCTGCAGCTCGGTGTTCAGGCGGCTGCGCAGCTCGGCCACGCTGGCCTTGGCCTGCTCCACTTGCGGGTGCTTGTCGCCCAGGCGGGTGTTCAGCTCTTGCAGTTGGGCCTCGGCGCGGTTCAGCTCAAATTTAAGGTTAGTCACCACCGGGTTGACCATGGCTTCGCTGAGCCGGTCGCCCTTGCCCGCTGCGGCTTGCGCCTCGCGGCTGCGGCTCTCGGAGGAGATGGCTTGCATCATCACCAGTTGGCTGGAGAGGTCGTTCAGGCGCGCCGTCTCCACATCGAGGCGCTCGTCCGAGCCCACGATGCCGTTGTCACGCTGAAACACACTCAGGCGGGCCGAGGCCGCCTCCAGCGCATCGCGGGCGTCTTTGGCGCGTTGGTCAAAAAAGCCGCTGTACTGCTTGGCCGGGTCCACGCGCAGCTCCACTGCGGTGTCGATGTAGGCCTGCACAAAGGCATTCGCCAGCGCCGCGGCAAAGGCCGGGTCCGGCGCCTGGAAGCCAATGCTGATCACATTGCTCTCGCGCGAGGGGCGCACTTCAAGCTGCGTCAGGAAATTGCGCGCCAGCCAGTCGTTGATGTCGCCTGCGCCGCCCGTGGCCTCTTGCCACTGCTCGCGCACCAAGGGGTTGTTGTTCAGCTTGAGGTTGCGCGCCACGCGCGTGGCCACCCGGCTGCTCTGGATGATGTCCACCTGCGTGGCCATGATGGAGGGGTTGAGCACCGGCCCCAGCACCAAGCCGGTGATGGGGTCAGGCTTCACATCCACCACCACACTGGCGGTGGCCGTGTAGCGCTTGGGGCTCAAGAGGCTGAAGGCTGCTGTGGCCAGCAGCACCAGGCCCAGCAGTGCGGCAGAGAGCTTCCAGCGGGCCTGCAAGATGGCCACAAATTGCGAAAAATTCATACCGGCCGCCTCAGAACAAACTCTCTCGAACAAAGATCACATCGCCCGCGCGCAGCGTGTCCGTCATGCGGGGCTGGATCTCCTCCACCTGGCCGGCCTCATTGCGGCGGTGGATGCGAATGCCGCGGTCGGTGCCGCGCTGCGTCAAGCCGCCGCCTGCGGCCAAGCCTTGCAGCAGCGTCATGCCGCGGTCCAGGCGCAACTGGCCGGGCCGCTGCACCTCGCCGTAGATGTAGACCACGGGCGCGCGCTCCACATAAATGACATCGCCGCCCTGCAGCACGATGTCGTCATAGCGGCGCCGGCCGTCCAACACCTCGGGCAGGTCGATCACCTTGCGAAAGGCCTGGCCGTCGCGCGTGCCCACCACCACCACCTCGTCGCTGGCTTGGTTGGCCACCACGCCGCCGGCCTGGGCCAGCACATCAGAGAGCTTGGTGCCGCCGTTCTCCAGCGCAAAGCGGCCGGGCCGGTTCACCTGGCCCAGCACACTGACCTGGCTGCCGCGGGCTTGCATCAGCACCACATTGACCTGCGGGTTCTTCACGAACTCGCCCTTCTTCAGCGCGGCGGCAATCACCTGCTCGGCCTCGCCCACGGTCTTGCCGCCCAACATCAGCGCGCCCACCAGCGGGAAGGAGATCACGCCGGTTTCAGACAGCCGCGTCTCCAGGCTCAGGTCTTGGCTTTGATAGACGGAGATGCGGATCACATCCCCGCCGCCCAAGCGGTACTCGGCCTGTGCCGCCTCGGTGGTGGGTGTCATGGCCTGTGCGCTGTGCAGCGGTGCACACACCAGCAGCGGGGCCGACAGCAGCGAGGCAAGGAAAAACTTATTCATGGTCAGCATCACAGGGGCACTCACTGGAGGCCCAGGCCCTTCTTCAAAGTGGCGTCGTCCAGCTTCTGGCTGGCCGGCGCAGCGGCCGGGGTGGGCGCCGGGGTGAGGGCAGGGGCCGCGCTGGCGGCGGCCGCCGCAGGCTCGGCAAACTTGCCCTGGTACTCGATCTTGGCGCTGCTGCGGGCGGCCTTGATGGCGGCTTCCACCGCCTGGCGCTTGCGCTCATTCAAGATGAACTGCTCAATGGCCGGCGTGGCCTGCTCCAGGCTCACCGGGCCGGGCTGGGCAGCGGCAATGTGCAGCACCTTCAGCGGCTTGCCGCCTTGGGCCAGCACCAAGTTTTGGCCCACATTCAGCGTGCCGATTTTGTCCACCACCGACATCGGCAGCGACTCCGCGCCCTGCGTGCTCTGGCTCACCTCAAAGCGCACGTCCATGGCGGTCAAGGCGGCGGCCACCTCGTTGGCATTGCGGGCCTGGGTCATCTTGGTGTCCAGCAGCGCGGGGTCAATGCTGCCAGCCTTCAGGGTGAACTCCTGCAGGGTGTAAGCCCGGCGCTTGGCAAACAAGGCGGGCTTGTCGTCGTAATACTGCTGCACCTCTTGGGCGCTGGGCTTGGCCACGGCTTCAGCCACTTGCTCGGCATAGGCGCGCGCAATGATCTCGCGCTTGGCCGCCTCCATCGCCGCCACCACCTTGGGGTCACGATCCAATTTTTGGGCCACGGCGCTTTGCACGGCCAGTTCTTGGTCGATCAAGCGTTCCAGCACCTGGCGGCTGGCGCTGTCGAGTTGCTCGGGCTTCAAGCCCCGCTGCTGCTGCAAGGCCTGGTTGATCTGGTGCACCGTGATTTCACCGTCATTCACCCTCACGGCGGCTTGGGTGGCCGTCTTGGGCTTTTCGCCGCAAGCCGCCAGCAAGCCCACCGACAACAGGGTGGCCACCCAAAAAGGACGTTGCAAATGCATGAAACAAAGCCTTGAGAAACAAAAACCGGGCGCTCAGGGCGCCCGGGATCTTGGATTTGGTACAACCTGTTACGCCATTCTAAGCGCCGCCCCCCTTGAGAGGATTGTTTCTAGGGGTCTTGGGCAATTTTTCACAACAGATGCTGGGCTTTGTTGAGATTTCGTGCTTTGTCTTTTGAGCCCAAAAGCGCCCTTTACACTTATTGCATGTTGTCGCGGCCCCTCCATGTTTGAAGAACGCAGTGCCAAAAAGCGGTTCCTGAGCGCTCCCCCGTCCATCCCCACCGTGATCGCTGCGGTGCTGGAGCCCGTCATCTCTGCACTGTGCTTGCTGGTGTGTCTGCACCTCTACCGCCAGCCGCTGGAGGGCCTGAGCATGGGCCTGATCACCACCGTGGCCGTGCTCACCTTTCCGGGGCTCAACCGCTTTGGCCGCAACCCGGTGGCCACTGCCATCGACATCCTCATCTCCTGGTACGGCGTGCTCTTTGTGTTGTGGATGCTGGGCTTTGCCGTGGGCAAGCTCGATGCGCTCAACCACGACATGCTGCTGGCCTGGGCCATCTCCACACCGGTCTGCCTGTGGCTGTGTACCCAGGCCGGTACCTTGTGGTTCCGCCACCAAGCCAGCAAGCCCGAAGCGCGCCGCCGCGCCGTGATCGCCGGGGCCAACAACCTGGGCCTGCGCGTGGCCGAGATGCTCACGCAGCGTGCCGTGCCCCCGCACGAGTGCCTGGGCTTTTTTGACGATCGTGAGCCCGCCCGCCTGCCGCCTGATGCCCATGTGATCGGCCGCCTGGAAGCCATGCCCGACTTCATCGACAAGCATGGCGTCAAAGACGTGTTCGTGGCGCTGCCTCTGACCTCGCAGCCGCGCATCATGAACCTCATGGCCTCGCTGCAAAACACCACGGCCTCGCTGCACTTTGTGCCCGATGTCTTTGGCGTCAACATCATCCAAGGTCGCCTGCAAGACATCGGCGGCATCCCGGTGGTGGGCCTCACCGTCACGCCCTTCACCGGCGTCAATGGCCTGGTCAAGCGCACCAGCGACATCGTGCTGGCCACCCTCATCCTCATCCTCATCGCCCCGGTGCTCTTGCTGATCGCGCTGGGCGTGCGACTCAGCTCGCCGGGGCCTGTCATCTTCAGGCAGCACCGCACCGGCTTGGACGGCGAGATCATCAAGGTCTACAAGTTCCGCTCCATGCGCACCATGGACAACGGCCCGGTGGTCAAGCAAGCCACCAAAGACGACCCCCGCGTCACCAAGTTCGGCGCCTTCTTGCGCCGCACCTCGCTGGACGAGCTGCCGCAGTTTGTGAACGTGCTGCAAGGCCGCATGAGCATCGTTGGCCCGCGCCCGCATGCCGTGGCGCACAACGAGCACTATTCCAAGGTGGTCAAAGCCTATATGGCGCGCCACAAGGTGCGGCCGGGCATCACCGGCTGGGCGCAGGTCAACGGCCTGCGCGGCGAAACCGACACCCTCGACAAAATGGCCCGCCGCGTGGAGTTCGACCTCGAATACCTGCGCAACTGGTCTTTGGGCTTGGACCTGCTCATCATTGTGCGCACCGTCAAGCTCATGATCTTCGACCGCGGAGCCTACTGAGTGACGCGCCATTGCTCTCTCCACCCGCTCGCTGCCGCAGCCCTGTGGGCCCTGCTGGCGGGCGCCGCACTGCCTGCAGGGGCCCAGCAAGACACCGGCTTGGCGGTGGGCGTCTCGCAGCAGCTCTTGCACGACAGCAATGTGCTGCGTGCCCCTGAAGGCAATGAACAAGAAGCCTGGGTTTCGCTCTCGGGCTTGCGCCTGAGCCTGGACACGCCCGTGGGGCGCGGCAGCTTCAAAGCCAATGCCAGCGCAGATGCGGTGCAATACCGCCACCTCAGCCAGCTCAACCACACCAGCCTCAAGCTCGACGCCACCTTGGCCTTCGAAGCCGCTGACCACGTGTTTGGCGAGGTCGGCGCCGCCACCGAGCAAAGCCTCTATCGCTACGACCAACTCGGCCTGCTGCAAACCCAGCGCAGCCTGCGTCGCGACAGCCGCGCCTTTGTGGCCGCCCGCGTTGGCGTGGTCACCAAGTGGACGGCCGAAGGCACGCTCAGCCTGCAAGACACCCGCTACACCGACGTGCCGCTCTCGGTGCGCGACCAACGCTGGCTCACCGCCGAGGCCGGCCTGCGCTACCAGCCCAGCCTCGACCTCTTCTTCCGTGGCGTGGTGCGCCACATCGACGGCGCCTTCACCCGCGAGGGCTTGGTCGATGACGACTTCCGCCGCCAAGAGATTGAAGGCGTGGTCTTTTGGCAAGCCAGCGGCGCCAGCAGCCTCACTGCATCTGCAGGCCTGATGCGCGAAGCCCACACCCTGGCCACGGTGCGCGACAGCCGCAACTGGCTGGGCTCGGTGGCCTGGGCCTGGCAGCCCACCGCCAAGCTGCAACTCAACACCCGCTGGGCGCGCGACAGCAATGCCGGCAGCAACCTCAGCAGCACCGACGCCGCCTTCAGCAATGCCGACACCGTGCGGCGCAGCACCGCCAGCCTGGGCGCCACCTGGCGCCTCAGCCCCAAAGTGCAGCTTACCGCCCAGGCCCAGCGCGCCCAGCGCACGCTGGACAACACCTTCAGCGGCCTGGTGCAGCAAAGCCGCCAGGGCCGCGACACCACCGACACCCTGGGCCTGACCCTCAGCTACAAGCCCCTGCGCTCGGTGGGCTTGTCGTGCTCGGCCCACCAGAACCGCCGCACGGTAGAAGGCGACTTGGGCGGCCTGAGCTACGCCTTCAGCGCGGTGGATTACGGCTGCGCGGGCCAGTTCTGGCTGCGCTGAACCCTCGCCCCCAAATACTCCCCCCATTGGGGGTCATTACTTTTGGGGATGCCCGGTGCTTATGCGCCAAATTAGGGGGTTAAAGCGTGGACAAATTGCAGAGTGTTCCGCTATAGCTTGCACCTATATCGTGCGAAGCTCCTCTATGATTCGGCACGTTCAATACATCTCCATTAACAATTTTTCTTAAGAGAGATGTAAGTGCCAGCGTCTCGCGCTTGGTGTCTCCCTTGCCCCCTCTGTCATGGCCGCCATCAAGTTCCCAGATTTCCCTGTCAGCATTCCCGCCAGCGAGCTCATCTATGGCGCCGACTCTGACTTTGTCATCAACGCCTACTTGGCGTTGCAGCACCAATGGCCAGACCAGGGGGGGTATGCCCATTACCTCTATGTGTTGAGCCAGCACCCCGGCCATCGGGTCAAGGTCCTCAAAGAAATTGCCAGCTCTGATGTGGCCCGCTACAGCGGCACCAAGCTGGAGATGGACCTCCCCGACAACCACCTCTGGGCCAAGAGCCTCAACGACCCGCAGCGCTACCTGCACACCAGCCATGGCCTGCGCGTGGCCAAGATCCTCAGCGATGTGCAGGGCCTGCGCACACTCATCGGCAACCTCAGCCTGGGCAAGCTCAGCGAAGCCCTGCGCACTGTGGTCGATACCCAGCAAGGCCACTTAGCGGCGCTGGAAAGCCGCCTCTCTGACAACACCAGCTTGGTGCAAGCCCTCGAAGCCCGCCTCCTTGAGCTGGGCGGCGCAGCGGCAGCCCCCGCCGAGTCCGACGCCAACGGCAGCGCCGGTAGCGTCAGCGACAGCACCTGGGTGCACACCGCCCTGCATCGCCTGACCGAGCGCCTGGGCCAGATGGAGCGCCAAGCCCAAGAGATCCAAAACCTGCGCCAGCAACTCGACGACACCCGTGTCGAGCTGGCCGCTCTCAAAGCCCATACCCACGGGCAAATCAAGCGCGAAGTGGCCGAGTACGTCAACGCCATGCTGGCCGCCAGCCGCGCGCAAGAGCATTCCACCTCCTCCGCACCAGCCGCTGCTGGCGAACCCGAGGTCTGACATGCCTGCACAACAGCCCCAGCCTCAGGGCGAGCACGCGCCTGCGCGCCAGCCTGTGGTGATCTTCACGCCGCTGCCGCCCGCCAAGAGCGGCATTGCCGACTACAGCTACGAGCTGCTGGATGACCTGGTGGCTGCAGCGCCCGACCGCGAATTGGTGGTCGTTTCCCCGCAGGCCAGGTCTCACACCAACCGCGCCTGGCGCGCCATCACGCCTGATGACTACAACCGCAGCACCGAGCTGCACAACGCGCCCACCGTCTACCAACTGGGCAACAACCGCGACCACGTCTTTGCCTACAACGCCTTCTTGAAGCGCCCCGGCGTGGTGGTGATCCACGACTTCAACCTGCACTACCTCATCGAAGACGCCACCCTGGTGCTGGGCGACCTGGCCGGCTACCGCCGCACCATGGTGGACGAATACGGCGAGCCCGGCGGCACCCTGGCCGACCTGCGCCAACTGGGCTATTTCTCGGAGAGTCAAAAGCTCACCCTCAGCCTCACCGGCCACGTGCTGCGCCGCGCCACGGGCGTCATCGTGCACAGCCAGTGGGTCTATGACCGCCTGCCCGCTGAAGTCAAAGCCCGCGCCGTGGTCGTGCCCCACCACTTTGCGCCCCAAGCGCTCCACTACGAAGACCTCGACCGCGAAGAAGCTCGCAGCCGCCTGGGGCTGGACCAAGACATCTTCACCGTGCTGGCGCTGGGCTACATTACGCCGCCCAAGCAAGTGCAGGCCACCCTGGCCGCACTGGGCATGCTCAAGAAGCGCGGCCTCGAGTTCCGCTTCTTGATTGGCGGCGAGCGCAACCCCAGCTTCGACATCGACGCCCACATCCGTGAGCACGACCTCGTCGCCGAAACCACCGTCACCGGCTTTCTCAAAGAAGACGACTTCTTTCACTGCATCCGCGCCTCGGACCTGCTGGTCAACCTGCGCTACCCCACCGTGGGTGAAAGCTCGGGCACCCTGGCGCGTGCGTTGGTGCTGGGCCTGCCGGCCATCGTGCACAACTTTGGCCCAGCCTCGGAGTACCCCGAAGGCGTGGTGCGCAAAGTGCCGCTGGAGCCTGGCACGCCCTATGTGCTGGCCGAGGCCATCGAGGCCCTGATGCGCCAGCCCCAAGCCCGCCAACACCTGAGCCAGCGCGCCCGCGCCCACATGCTGCAGCACTGCAGCGTCGAGGGGTCGGCCCAGCAATACGCTCGCGTGTTTGAGCGCTTCTTCCCTCTGGTGCCCGCCCCTGCGCAAGCCAGCCCGGCCCCTGCCTGACGCGGCCCCAGCCCGCCGCTCGACTGCCCCGCCTCTTGCGTATGCGCCTGCCCCAAAGCACCCTTTTGCCCCCACCGGGCCAGCCCCTGCCCACGCTGGAGGGCGAGGCCAGCGCGCACGACCTCGGCCAGCTCTACCTGGCCATCCTGGGCCGCGAGGCCGAGGCCCAACTGCTGCGTAACCCGCCACTGCGTCCGCTGCACGATATCGCTGCTGAAATGCTGCGTAGCGACGAGTTCAATCAAAACGTGTTGCAAGCCTTGGTGCAGCAACGTAGCCTGCCGCACGATAAGCTCAGCGAGCAACAACATCGCAGCCTGGGTTTGTGGCTTACCGAGCGCGCGGGCTGCGCGCCGCTGCCTCCCGACGCGGCAGGCTCAGAGCAAAACGCCGCAGCCCCGCTGCCCACCCCCAGCCCCGATGAGCCGCCCGCACCTGCCGAGTTGCTGTTGCGGCTGGCTAGCCACCCCGCGCTGGCGCCGGTGGTTTACCAAGCGCATGGCAGTCTGTTCACTCAGGCGCTGGAAGACCTTTCCACGTTGTTGCTCGCAGGGCAGGTTCGCCTCAGAGGCAAGATCGAATTCGTCAACCGCGAGTTCATCCAGGGCTGGTTGGTCGATGCCTCGGGCCGCCGCCCTCAGCTGCAGGTGGAAGTGCGCTACAACGGCCGCTTGGTGGCCACTGCCAGCGCCCACAGCTACCGGCCCGATATCCACCAGCGTTATGGCGGCAGCGGCATGGCTGGCTTCCGGGCCAAGTACAACCCCACCCTCTTCCCCCCCGGCGAGCCTGTGTGCTTCACCTTGCATGAAGCAACCAGCGGAGTAACGGTGGGCCCCGCCTACACATTCCGCAACAGCTTCTTTGACCAACTCAGCGTGGCTCAACTGCTGGCCAAAGAGTTTGACGAGATCAAACAGCGGCTCGATGTGCTGGCGGGCATGGTGCCCCAGGCCCTGAGCTACAGCGCCTTTCCGCTGGAGCACTTCGACCTCTACCGCCAAACCCACCGCGTGGCCCCACCGCCTTGGCTTGTGGCCGAGCAAAGCCGCCCCGGCAGTCGGCCTGCCCAGCGCCCCAGCCAGCGCTTTACCTTGGTGCTGGACGCCACCCAAGCCCGCAACGCCACGGCCGTGCGCATCAGCATCGACAGCCTGCGCCACCAAGTGGGTGGCGTGCCTTGGCAAGCCTGGGTGGTGGGCGGCAGCGCCGATGTGGCGGATGTGGCGGGCGTGCTGGCCGCCGTGCAGCCCCAAGTGCGCCACCTGCCCACCTGGGCCGACGCCCAGCAAGCCCTGGCCCGCCTGGCCCAAGACCCTAAGCAGTGGACCGTGCTGCTGCGCGCCGGTGAGCTGCTGGACCCACACGCCCTGGCCTGGCTGCTGGCCGCCGCCCAGCCCGAGGCCGACCCGGCCCTGCCCGAAGCGCCCGCCACCGCCCCTATCGTTCTCTACTGGGATGAAGACCGCCTGGAGCATCGCTCCGGCCAAGCTCCGCAACGCGGTCCGCGTCATTGGGCCCCGGTGCTGCGCGCCGCTTTCGACGCTGATGCTTTGCTAGAGCTGAACGTGTTGGGCTCCAGCCTGGCTGTGCAGGCTCAGGCCTTGTGCGCCGCGACCCAACTGTTGGCGGCGCATCCTCGACAAGCTGAACATGAAACGCCAGAGCAAGACTCAACGCTGCACCCTTTGTGCCACGATGAGCGAGAGCGCTTGGCTTGGGCACTGCACGCCCAAGGCCCGCTGCGCCACGTGCCCCAGTGGTTGTTGACGAGCACATTGGTGGCGCTGCCCCAAGATGCCAGTGCCCCTGCTGACTACTCTTGCTTGGTCGCCCGCGTGCCCCCTGAGTGTTTGCAGCCCCTGCTGCCCGCCGCCTGGCAAGGCCAGCGCTGGCAGCGCGTGCCAGACCCAATCGCCCCGCAACTGCCCAAGCCCCTGGTGCGCTGGCAGCCCCAGCGCCCCAAGGCGCTGCTCAGCGTGCTGATCCCTACGCGCGACCACTGGGAGCTGGTGCAGCAGTGTGTTGACAGCCTCTATGCCCAAGCTCTGCACCCCGAGGCGCTGGACATTGTGGTGGCCGACAACGGCAGCACCGAGCCCGAAACCCTGGCCTACCTGGCCCAAGCCCAGGCCAGCGGCCGCCTGCGCTGCCTGCGCGTGGACGCGCCCTTCAACTGGAGCCAGCTCAACAACCGCATGGCCGCTGCCGCCAAGGGCGAGCTGCTGCTCATCCTCAACAACGACACCCTGATGCTCACCCCCCAGTGGGACGACATCTTGCGCGGCCAGCTAGAGCGCCCGCATGTGGGCGCCGTGGGCGCCCGCCTGCTGTTTGAGGACATGACCCTGCAGCACGCCGGCATCCAATTTGGCTATGAAAACTTTGTGGGCCACGTGGCCGCAGAGCAGCCGCCCGACGACGCCATGGCCTTGTTCGAGACCCAGCTCACCCACGCCGTCAGCGGCGCCACCGGCGCCTTCCTGGGCTGCCGCCGCGAGGTCTTTGAAGCCACCGGCGGCTTCAATGAAGCCGATTTCGGCGTCACCTTCAACGATGTGGACTGGTGCATCCGCGTGCGCGAGCTGGGCCTGGCCGTGCTCTACGTGCCCCTGCTCAGCATGGTGCACTACGAGTCCAAATCACGCGGGTTTGACTTCATGAACGAGCGCAAGCAAAAGCGCGCGGAGTATGAGCGGGATCAGATCTTGCAGGGGCAGAGCACATTGTTCAGAAGCGATCCATCAAGGTCGCCTGCGCTGAGTTCCTGGTCGGGTGGAGCTCGTGCTTTGCGTTAACTCAGAACTGCGAGTAAAGACTTGTCATGTCCATCTTGCCATTCAATGAACCCATTCTTGGCGGAGCAAACGGAAACCTCAAAGGTTTTGCGGCGGGGGGCTGGTCATGTGAGGAAGGCACGGCCGACTTCACTTGGACAGAAGCCCTTGAGGCCAAGCTGCAATTCAATGCCCGGGTCACTTCATCACCTATCCACCTAAGCCTCGTCGGGTTTCCCTATCTGGCTGACGGCCAAATCAAGCGCCAGCTGGTTTGGGTTCACCTGAATGGGATGTACTGCGGTGCCTTCGAAGCGACAGACCGATTTGAAGTGGCTCTGCCGATTCGATCATCCTGGCTTGAGCCTCGTGACAACACCATTACTTTCACATTTCCACAGGCCGTCGCGCCTGCAGCGCTGGGCCTCGGAGCGGATCAGCGTCTGCTGGGGGTCGGCATGTACAGCATCGAACTGCGCACGGGTTGAGTCCTGCGCGCGCCCCCGAATCCAATTCAATTGAGCTTAGGTGATGACTAATTCTGCCCACGCTGTCGCTGCGGCCCACGGTATCGGGAACATCGACGTTTTCGATGACTTCACGATCTCAGGGTGGGTCTGGGACCCCGATCATCCAGACGAATCCGTCTTGGTTGAAGTGCTTGATGGCGACGTTCAACTGGCCACGGTGCGTGCAGACTTGCCCCGGCCAGACTTGGCAGCGCTGGGCATGGGCAATGGCCGGCATGGCTTCACCATGAGCTTCAGCCCGACCATTTTTCCGTTCGCGCGTCACACCCTTCACGTGCGTCGCGCACGCGATGGCGTAGACATTCCTGGCTCGCCCCGCGTGTGGGAGAAGGCTGGTAGTGGCCTGGATCGCAGCACGCGCAGCTACGTCACGGGCTTGTTTCAAGCTGAAGCAGCGGTTGCCAAAACAATTGACGACATCAACTTCGCGCTTTCGTTCGCCGTGGATCAACTGCGAACCCTGCTGGTGCGCCATCAGGAGTTGGCGAGTGAGACGAATGCCCCAAATTTGGGCGAACTCGCGAGCCTGCTCGATGCAGCCGCACCTTCGCAGTGGGTGGCCGCAGCGGGTCAGTCCATCTCCACCAAGTATCCGCCTGTTCAACTTCCGGTGTTTGAGCGGCCGTTGGTGTCCGTCATCGTGCCGGTGTATGGCAAGTTCCAGTTGACCTACGACTGCATCAAGTCCATTGCTGAAAACCTGCCGGAGACCAGCTTCGAAGTCATCGTTGTTGACGATTGCTCCAAAGACGAAACCATCTTGGCTTCCCTGGTGTTTGGGGGTTCCGTGCGTGTTTTGCGCAACGACACCAATTTGGGCTTCGTCAAAGGCTGCAACCGTGGTGCGGAACACGCGCGTGGCGAGTACCTGTTCTTCTTGAACAACGACACCTTGGTCAAGCCCGGCTGGTTAGATGAACTGGTCAAGACCTTCGCCAACGTCCCCAACGTTGGCATCGCGGGCTCCAAGCTGCTGTTTGGCGATGGCAGCTTGCAAGAGGTGGGCGGCATCATTTGGCGCATGGGTGATGGCTGGAACTGGGGGCGCAACGGCAACCCAGAAGAGCCCCGCTTCAGCTACTTGCGCGACGCAGACTACGTCTCGGGCGCGGCCCTGATGATCCCCACGGCCTTGTTCAGGCAGCTCGACGGCTTTGATCTCCACTTCGCCCCGGCTTACTACGAAGACACCGACCTGTGCTTCCGGGTTCGGCAAGCCGGCCACCGCGTTGTGGTGCAACCCACCTCTGTGGTCGTCCACCTTGAAGGCCAAACCAGCGGCACCAGCGTGACAGGTAGCGGCATGAAGCGCTATCAGGCGGTGAACCACCGCAAGTTCTTCGACCGTTGGAAGAACGTCTTGGCAACCCACCGTTTCAACGCCCAGCAGCCCGAGTTGGAATGCGAGCGCCCCGTCAAGAAGCGCGCGCTGTTCATTGATGAGAGCGTTCCGACCCCAGACCAAGACGCTGGTAGCAATGCAGCGGTGCAGCACATCAAATCTCTGATGCGCTTGGGCTACAAGGTGACCTTCATCCCGGCCGACAACATGGCCAAGATCAGCCCTTACACCGAGGCCTTGCAAGCCATTGGCGTCGAGTGCGTCTATTACCCGTTTTATTGGAGTGTGGAAGAGTACTTCCGCAAAAATCAGCAGCTCATCGACCTGGTCTACCTGCACCGCTTCAATAACGGCACCAAATATGCGGGGATGGTCCGCCGCCATCAGCCCAATGCCCGCGTGCTCTACAACGTCGCAGACCTCCACTACCTGCGCATGGAGCGCGAGGCCGAACTCACCTCCGATGCTCAATTGGCGCAGCGCGCCGCAGCCATTCGGCTGGAAGAGCTTTCCGCCATCCAGGCAGTGGACGCCACCATCGTTCACTCCGGCGTGGAAAAGGAAGTTTTGGCAGGAGTTGCACCGAGAGCCAACGTGCATGTCGTACCTTGGACATACACGTTGCGGCCCGTGCGCACGCCGGCGGAGCAACGCAAAGGCGTTGTGTTTGTGGGGGGTTACCGACACACCCCTAATGTGGACGCCGCCAAATGGCTGGTCGAAGAGATCATGCCCCTGGTCTGGCGCAAGGCTCCAGATATTTCCGTGACCTTGGTGGGCAGCCACATGCCCGACGCCGTCAAGCAGCTGAGTTGCGACCGTGTTCACACCGTGGGCTATGTGCCCGACGTGATCGACATCTACGAGCGCTGTCTCCTGAGTGTGGCGCCGCTGCGCTACGGCGCTGGCGTCAAGGGCAAGGTGCTAGAAGCCTTTGCGGCGGGCATTCCTTGCGTCATGACAAGCTGCGCAGCCGAGGGCGTGATGGTGGACGGCCCATTGCGCGAGCTGGTTGGGGATTCACCAGAGGCCATCGCTCAGAAGATACTTGCGTTGCACGCGGACCGACAGTTGGCTGCCTCAATGTCTGAGGCAGGCCAGACTATGATTCGCGACCACTACGCAGCCCCTGTGGTCGACAACGCCATAGCCGCCGCGCTCGCAGTATCAGCCAGCAGTTAAACCCATGAGCCACCCAGCCCCGCTCCGCAAAATCATCCTGCATTACCACCTTTTCAAGAATGCAGGCACCTCGGTGGACCAAGTTCTTCAGCAGAACTTTGGCAGCCGGTGGGTCACGCGCGAGTTTCAGCACAGGGGCAACCCTGCCGTGCACCGCAAAGAAGTGGCTGAGTGGATCGTGGCGCACCCTGATGCCTGTGCCTTTTCTTCTCACACGCTTGAGTTGCCTCCGCCCCAGATCGACGGTGTGGAGATCTTGCCGGTGATCTTCATCCGCCACCCCATTGACCGCATTGTGTCGGCCTACTCCTTTGAGCGCAGGCAAGGCGGAGATGGCTTTGGCAGCGTGTTGGCACGGCACACCTCGCTGATGGGCTACATCGAAGTCAGGCTTTCTTTGTGGCGCGACAGACAGTGCCGTGACTTCCATGTGGATCGGTTCGCGCCCATGTTTCCGGCCGACAGCGGCACGGAGCTTCAGCGTGCCAGCCGTGCAGTCGCGGCGCTGCCCTTTGTGGGAGTGGTTGAGGAGTTCGCGGCCTCAATGGCTCAACTGCAGAGGCTGTTGCGGCACGCATTCCCGGACTTTGCGGTGCACACCGTCCATGCCAACGCCAGCCGAGATGTCGAAGCGCCACTGTCGCAGAGGCTCGACAAGCTTAAGGCAGAGATTGGCGACGCCTGCTTTGCAGACCTACTCGCCAACAACCGAGACGACTTGCTGTTGCACCAGCAGGCCCTTGACAGACTGAAGTCTGGTGCCTGAATTGCCTTTTTGTAGCCCCACTTCAAACGGAACACCCTATGGAAATCGCACAACTCGCCCGCAAAGCTTGCGCAGCCTGCCCCGAAGTTACGGAGCGCGACATGATCAACATCGTGCGCGAGATCTTCAACACCATGCGTCAAGAGCTCGTCGACGCGCCTGAAGGGAAGGTCAAGTTCTTGCCTCTGGGCACCGTGCACGTCATTCAACGTGAAATCGACAACAAGCAAACCGGAGAGCGTGTCGTGGGCCGCCGGTTCAATCTTGTACTCAAAGACTGAAGTTTGAACAGGGAGGACCGAATGCTGATCACCGCCACCAAACAAGACGAAAAAGCCATCACCCCACCGGATAACTCGCTGTACGGCTACCCAGAAGCCGAGGTCGCCCTCGACCAACTGGGCGACTACCTCGGGAGCGTTCAAGACGACACCGTCCAGGTGCGCGTGAGCTTGGGTAACGGCACCAAAGTCGCCATTCACCTCAACCGTGCGGTCAAGGCAGACCACTTGGTGGTCATGTTCCATGGCATGCGCCGCGTGCCCAAAGAGAAGTCCCTGGCCATGTTCTTCCGGCACCAGTGGACGGGCGTTTACAACGCACCCATTCTTTGCATTTCTGACCCCACGACCGACGGCCCCAGCGCCACGCAAGGCCCTCGCTCTGGCTTGTGTATTGGGTCGCCCAGCGACCCCCTGGCCCCACAGCTCAACAAAATCATTGACGCCGTTTGCCAGCACCTCCAGATCGCGCTAGACCACTGCGTTCTCTATGGCGCCTCCGCGGGCGCAGGCAGCGCCATCTTGGTGGGCGCGCAGCGCACTTCTGGCGGCGGCGTCGTCGGCGTTTGCCCGCTGCTCCTGCTTGATAAGGTAAAGGGCCAGTCCGTGGGGGCGGCCGCTGAGGCTGTGGGCCTCACTGAGGCAGAAGTCCGGACACTGCTGACCGAGCGCCCTGAGTTGATCTCGCCGATGCATGCCATGCAAGCCAGCATTCAATCGGGCTCCCCAACCCGCTTCTTCATCGCCCAGTGCAAAGAAGACAACCTTTGGCTCAGCCGCAACTTCCGCCACCTATGGCAGTTCTTTGAGCTACCTCTTGGCGAGGGTGGCGGCGTCGACCGAACAGGCAAATTGAGCGTCGCCACTTACTCCTCTGTCACCGGCCATGGTGCAGAGCCAGGAGTGCTGAGCCGCGCCCTGTGGCGTGCGGCCATGGCCCATGTGCTGCCCAAAGCCACCTCCTTAGTTTGACCGCCACCCGAGGTAAAACAGCTATGCAAACCACCTTCCTTCGCCTCTTAGCCATTGCCGTCACGGCGTGCGGCATGCTTGGGCATGCGTGGGCGCAGACGATCCCTACGCGTGGCCCGTATGCCTACTTGGTGCACTCCTCAACGGCCATCACCAAGGTCCTGAATGTTCCTTTCAGCACCAGGTCCAACCCGCTGAAGACTCACTTCACAACCTCCCTGCGCAAAGACCTAGAGCTGACACAAGACACGCTGACTTTGGAGCTGGATGTCTACATGCCGCCCACCGCCACTGCGGCAACGCGCCAGCCCTTGGTGGTGTGGGTGCACTCGGGCAACCTGGTCAAAGGTGCCAAAGAAGAGAACGCCGACAAGCTGCTGTCCTACTCCAGGGCTGGGTATGTGGCGGCCGCGGTGAACTACCGCATGAACAAGACCACCCCCAAGACGCCTACAGACATTCAGGGCGCCCACACCCGCGCCATGGAAGACGTGGCCAACGCGGTGCGCTACTTGCGCGTCAATGCCGCGACCTACGGCATCGACCCCACCCGTGTGGCGGTGTTGGGGATCTCCTCGGGTGGCACGTTGTCCATGATGATGGCCACCGACAGTGAAACACTGGTAGGGGCGATCAATGACTTCCCGGGCGTGTCTGCCAAAACGGATGCAGCCGTTTCCACCGGGGCAACCTTTGTTCAGCCCACCTACAACGCGTTCACCTTCTTGACCACAGAAGAAGACGACACCGACGTGCTGCTCTTCCACGCCAACCCAACAGATCGGTCCACCAAGGCCACGTGGGAAGGCAATGCTGTGCCCACCTGCAACTGGATTTCTTCCTCGGGAAACGTCTGCCAATTGGTGGCCCAGCCTGACATGACCCACACGGTCAATTTGAACGTGGGGCCGAGTGAGTTTTGGCCCTATGTGAGAGAGTTTCTGTGGTTCAGGCTGCGCCTAGATGAGATTTCGAAGTGAAGAAAGAATATGAAGATATTGCTTCATGTTGGACGTCATAAAACAGGAACCAGTTCATTACAGCGCTATCTTAACGATAACGCAAAGAGCTTGTCTGAGTTAGGTTACCTGTACCCTAACGCTGGTAAGCGAGGCATAGCGCATCACGAGCTGGCTGAGTCCTATTCCAAGACAAAAAATAGGCTTGATCCAGATGGGGCGAAACTGAAGCGAGAAAAATTATTGCGTGAGCTAAACCTGGAGATTCGCCCGCATCACCACACCATAATACTCAGCTCCGAAGCGTTTCAAAATGCAGCGGTGAAACTGGTACAAGCCGACTTCAATAAGGAATTCACAACGATATGCATGTACATACGAGAGCAGTATGACTACATGGTTTCTGCGTATCAGCAGCGTATCCAAGCGCAATTGGAAAATTGTACTCTCAGAGAGTTCGCGACGACCTTCAAAGTAACATATTCAGAAGCTCTTTCTGAGTGGGTGAGTTTTTACGATCAAGAAAATTGTATATTCCGTATTTTCGAAAAAGAGGAGTTGCACAATAAAAATGTCATTGCAGATTTCTGCAGAGTCAATGAAATTCGATACGTTTCAAATGTGTGTGCGAGCAATGAGTTTGATCAGAATCCGTCTATTGGGGGGGCGTTGCTTGAGCTTAAGCGGATAATTAATTACTTCTGTGCTGACGATGGTTGTCCAAAGAGACTATATCAGGTAATAGGAAAAATGGCGTTTTCCGAGCGGTCCTTCCGAATTAGGCCAACACTCAAATTGGCCGAGATTCAAGAGTATCGCGATTTATATAAAAAAGATAACGATGCTGTCGAGAAGCAATTTTTCGATAGAGAAAGGCCCTTGTTTCGAATCAACGCCAAGGCAGAAATAACACAAGAACCAATTGTCGGTCTAGGTGAAGCGATTGCGAGGTTGCTAACCATTGACAAAAAAATTCAGCCATGGTTTTTGGGGATCCTTACCGGAATTCCAACTTTAAGAGATTTGGCGCAAAATTATCAGGTCGCCGGGGATGCAGATGTTATTTCGGCAAGGATCGGCCGTAATTTGCCATTAAGAGATATTCGAGGTTTCTATGCGGCCAATGAATTGAGCTTGGAAGTAAATTCATATAGCGCGCTATAAAACTAGCAAGATCAACGGCAGGAAGTAACCTGCACTGAGAGTAGAGCGATGAGCGAACAGAAAAAACCGAGTCTTCAAAGCCTCATAGATGCTTATGAAAATAATACGCCGCGAGGTAATAACGGCGGCGGTGATCAATTCAAAAAATCATCTCATTTAATCGATCTAAAGCCGTACGAAAATGTTAGGCGAACCAATAGAATATTAGACTTGGCGCATGATTTTGTAGCGCTAGGATGGCATTCTTGTGAAAATCATCGTGGAACGCAGGTTCGATGGAGCGGGCCAGTTAATGTTTCAATATTGGAGATGAGCATGGCGAATGTGGAGTCAATAGATTTTGATATTGCCTTCCCAATTGGTTTGTCTATCGATGATGTTGAGTTATTTGTAAATGGTCATGCTGTGGATCTGGATAAATCTATTGAAAAAGGACGCTGCGTATTGAAGCTTGATGAATATCAGATTGAATCTAACATTATTAGGTTGAAATTTAATTTGAAAAAGCTTGTCCAAGTTTTGCCGGATAAGCGCTTGCTTGGAATTTGTGTGAGCGCATTCACGGTTGATATGAAATGAAAAAAGTACTGATTGTCTCCCCAACCCCTTCCAGAGATGCATTTGCTGGCAATCGGTTAAGAGTAAGGCAACTTGGCCTCTTATTCCAAGAGCGTGGATATGAAGTTGTTTTTGTATACATCGCCCGAGAGTCCATCGTTGACCGCGAACGAGTGGAAATGGCTGAGGAATGGAATCGATATTATGAGGTTGCATACGATCGCACTACTGAGCGAAAGACTCATGATGACAAGAACTTAGAGGTCGATGAGTGGGTGAGTGCCGATGTTTTGGAGCAAGTACGTGCGATTAATGAAATTGAGCAACCACAAGTAGTTCTCATCAATTATGCATTTCTCTCTCGATTATGTGTTTTGGCAAAAGATTGGCAGACTACTATTATTGATACCCATGATATTTTTGCTAATCGATTCTCGGAACTCAAAAAATTAGGGTTGCCCCCCTCATTTTTTTCAGTAGCTCCCGAAGGAGAGAAAAAGGCATTGAAGCGATCAGATTTGGTTTTGGCAATTACAGATGAAGATGCTTGCTATATAAAAGAGGCCTATGGCATTGATGCTATTGTCGTGAACTACATTGAGAAAAATGAGCCAGTGAAATTGGCAAGATCGTCAAAGATCGGCTATTTATCAGGAAACAACAAAATAAACGTCTGCTCCTTTGTTAATTTCATCAAGTCACAAGGGGTGTCAGAGATTGCGTGCAAGTTGAAGGGGTTGGAAATAGTCGTTGCGGGAACAATATGTGCTGACTCGGAGGTTATTGCAGTAGCAAACGCGAATAAAAATTTAATACAACTAATGGGGCCAATTGCAGATAAAGCGAAATTCTATCAAGCTGTTGGAGTGGTAATTAATCCGCAAGTATCTGGGACGGGTCAAAAGATAAAAAGCGTAGAGGCGCTTTCATACGGTGTTCCAATAATTTCTTACTATGAGGGATTAAAGGGAGTCTGCGATGAGAAAAGCACTTATGTAGTTGCGGACGAAGCTGAGTTCACAGATCGTTTAGATAAATTCGTAACGGATAGCGAATTCAGAAGAGAATACTCAAAGAAGACCAGGACAATATGGAGTGAATACAAAAAGAAGATCGATGGGCAAGCAGATCTGTTGATGTCGGCAGTCAGTGAAACGGCTAAAACGAAGCTGATCCCGAAGAAAATAAATATCGAAAGCTGCAAAGCACTGCTCATTACAGATTTCCCTTTTTGGAAAGATAAAAATGGGAAATCTGCTCGGGTTGATGCTCTAGTCAAGTCAGTGCCGGATTCCGTTGAATTGCATGTATTCGCGTTCTGCTCGATTGGAAGAATAGATAGGGCTCTAATCGAAGAAAAATATTCTAAAGTCGTATTCCATTCTTTTAAGGAATACGAGGTCTCTGAGGCTGCCTACTTTGAAGAGAGGTTGTTATCGAGGCTGACCGGAATAGAAAGAAAGAAATATAGTCGCGCCTATTTTTCCGCAATTCAAGAATTCTTGAAGTCAAATACCTTTGACTGGGCGATCATTGAGTACATCTATCTGGCTTATCTGCGGTTTGCAGTGAATTTTCCTTCGCGGAAGATAATTGACACACACGATGTGATGCACTTGAGGGAATGGACGTTCTCGAAATTCGACAAAAAGCACTGGCTGAGTGTTGCCCCCAGAGAAGAGCTTCAATTGCTAGATGAGTTTGAATTGGTGCTAACAATTCAGTACGAAGAGTATGAATATTTGTCGATGCATCTCGGGCAAAAGTCACTGGTTGTCCCTCACATTCCTACCAAGACAGCATTAAAAAAGAGAAATCCAAGCTCGCAAAAATTGCGAATAGGATTCATTGGTACGGACAGTCCAATGAATTTAGATGGCATAAGATACGTGATACCAATGTTGGGCAATATGTATCAGGTTGGAAAATTCGAATTGATTGTCGCGGGGAGCGTCTGTAATAATTTAAGAGAAGAGAGGGAGCTTCCTTTTGTTAAGGTTCTTGGAGTAATAGACAGCCCTGAATCTTTCTATGAAAATATAGATCTTACAATCAATCCTTGCTTTTACGGGGGGGGGCTAAAAATAAAAACAATTGAGTCACTTGCCAACGGTATTCCAGTTATAGGAGCGTATGAAGCATTTCGGGGGATGCCGGTTGACAAGAAGACGAGTCTGCCATTCATTGCCGTAGCTTCAGAGAGTGCCTTCTTGCATGCAATAGAAGCTCTGTGCTCCGATCGAAAATATCTGGAGGAAATGCAGGCCTGCTGCGATCTTTATCTTGATGAATATTTTTCTGAAAAGATGTATTCTGAATTTTGGCGTAGGGTGAAGTTGTGATAACGAGAATTCAAATCTGCGGAGATCTCTTGCGGCCGGCTAGAAGCGGCTTTAGGCCTACCCAGAATGCCAATATACGATGGCTGTATGAGTGTTTGCGTGCGCCGTTGACATCAGTTTCGGGATTGCCTGTTTTTCCGGTCTATTGGGGAGACGGTCAATTTGACGGCGAAAAGGCTTATGACATTTTAGGCCTAGAGAAAAGCTTGGCAGGTTGGGGTTCGACATTTTCGATGAGTGAGGTTAGCCCTGATTTTATTGAATACTTGGGTGATGCATTCAAAGATAGTCTTGTTATTTTGTTCGAAGGTAATCCAATATTTAAAATGGTGTTCAATTACTTGAATATTCCATATGTGGATGTGGTTATTCACCCTGTTCGTTTCATGCCGAACTTATTGTTTGGGGTTAAATCAAACGTAAGAGGCGGGAATGTATATCTGCAGTCCTGGGCGATTGACCGAAGTGTGATAGAAGATTATGCGGGGTATATCAAGGCAGGATTTTCGAAGAGAGATGCCGTTCCTGAACTATCGGATGCGACAGACGTAGCGTTGTTGTTTTTGCAGACGGATGATGATCGGTCGGTGGTTTCAAATGGAAAGTTCCTCTCGGTAGAAGATTTCCAAGAGGAAATTTCGCTATTAGTCGGTAGGCATCGTAGAATAATAATAAAACGTCATCCCCTAAATAAAAATGACGTCAGCTACTTTCGATGTGGGCTATCTTTTAGAAGGTTTGAGGAGACCGATATTAGTCCTTATAAGTTATTTTATCTGTATCCGCGGTCCACTGTGTATGCCATAAGCTCTAGTGTGTGTCATGAGTGTAAATTCTTCGGCGTCGACGGAAGGGTTCTATATAGGCCGCCGTTTGAAGTTGGATATGCAGGTGAGCAACTTCATGTGGGTGGTTACTCTTCATTGTATGAATCCCTATTTAGACGGGATTTTTGGTATGGCTATTTTCGCGACTGCCTTTCCATTGACTTGGGGAAGGTGGATTCAAAAATGGTTCATTTGCCCATGCCAGAGAATTTCACCCGAATTATGCTGAACTCCTGGTGGGGTTATGACAAAATTTTCTCCTAATTTGGAACTATGTTATGACTAAGAAAATTTTGAGCGGAAAGGAAGTTTCGCTTGCTGATTTTTCGGAGTCTGGAGTAATCGATTACAAGGTCGAGCTTCAGAGTGTTCCAGGCTTTAACTGGATAAAGAGAGACTTCGATCTGACAGACAATAAGCATGAAGTTGTAGTGGCCAGAGATGTGATCTGTCATAGTATATTCAATGTGTTCTCCGTTGCCGAGGGGGTGCATCTTAAAAATCTAAGTTATCCCGCCGTCCTAAATACATTTAAGGTCGAACATTCGCGCAGCGGAGATGCCCTCAGTGTTGCGGTTCCGGGTTACATTAAAAAAATTGCTGGGCCTGTATTCATTATCGGTGGGCACAATAACCACTATCATTGGTTGTTGAATTGGTTTCCAAGGGTGATGCATCTGAAGCGATTCGAGCTGATATCTCGATTTCCTGATTTGAAATTTCTGGTTTGCTCCGGTTTGCCGTCCGTCTACTATGATATGTTCGACAGCGTCGGAATCCCTAGGGAAAAATTGATTATGCATGGAATGAGGGATGCGGTGCATATCGAATGCGCTGTCTTTTCCAATTTTTTTTCCAGTCATAATTATTATAGGGATGTGCTTAAATTTTATCGTGAGGGAACATTTTGTTCGAGCGCCCTCGATAGCAATAGAGCACGTCGTGCAATATTTATTAATAGACAAAATTTAAGTTCTTCGCGAAGAAAAATTGCAAACTTTGAAGATTTGTCTCGAGTTTTGATTTCGCGTGGTGTAAGTAGTGTGGAGCTTGATGGAGTATCTGTGGAAAATCAGGCTCATATCTTTGCCAATTCGAGCACCATAGTTGCGGGTCATGGTGCAGGCCTTGCAAACCTTGTATTTGCAAAGCCGGGCACTAAGTTGATTGTTTTTGAGAATAAAATAAATAGTGAGTTTGTTTCGCTTGCCTATTGGCTTGGGTTGGAAGTTTATGCTATCCCTACTGCGCAGGTTGAATATGAGTCGGGAGGTTCAGGGGAAGTTCGTGAACCGAGACTGCGTGATTTCTATGTGGACTGTGAATTTTTTTCTACCTTGTTAGCCAAGCTTGAAAACTCTTCTCCGTGGTATGTTAAATTTTGAGGAAAAGATATGATTGTTGAATATGAAGGCATGCGCAATGATGCTCCATTCACCCTAATTGGCGGCCTGAATGTTCTGGAGTCGGAGGACTTGGCACTTCGAACCTGCGATAGCTTTGCTCGGGTCACCCAAAAGCTAGGTATTCCGTACGTTTTCAAGGGATCTTTTGACAAGGCGAATAGGTCTTCAATCAGATCGTATCGAGGTCCTGGGTTGGACGAAGGGTTGCGAATGCTAGAGAAGGTTCGCAAGACATTCAATGTCGCGGTTCTTACCGACGTACATGAGGTCACTCAATCCAGTGCTGTTGCAGAGGTTGTGGATTTTCTTCAACTTCCAGCATTTTTAGCTCGGCAGACGGACCTTGTGCTGTCGTTAGCTAAAACAGGAAAACCCATCAACATCAAGAAGCCGCAGTTCCTGAGCCCTTCACAGATGGCCAATGTAGTCGCCAAATTTGAGGAGAGCGGTAACAGTCGCATTATGCTTTGCGATCGAGGAACTATGTTTGGATATGATAATTTGATTGTGGATATGTTGGGCTTGGGTGTAATGAAGCGGATCCCTGGAGCGCATCCGGTAATATTTGATGCAACTCATGCGTTGCAGTGCAGAGATCCATTTGGGGCGGCATCTGGTGGACGGCGATCTCAAGTTACTGAGTTGGCGAGAGCCGGTCTTGCGACTGGAATAGCCGGTCTATTTCTCGAAGCGCATCCAGAGCCCAATCATGCCTTGTGCGATGGCCCGAGCGCGTTGCCTCTGGAAAAGCTGGAGGCATTCCTTACCCAAATGAAAATGCTTGACGATTTGGTGAAGTCCTTTCCCGTTCTTGACACGCAGTGAGGGCGTATTTTGAAACCGATATTCTTGCTGTTTGGCAAGGCCGGCCAAGTTGGCTGGGAGCTCCAGCGCGCCTTGGCGCCGTTGGGCGAGTTGGTGGCGCTGGACCACGACAGCACCGAGCTGCACGGCAACTTTGCCCAGCCTGAAGCCCTGGCTCAAACCGTGCGTACGGTGCGACCGCAGTTGATCGTCAATGCTGCGGCCCACACTGCAGTGGATAAAGCGGAAAGTGAGCCAGACTTGGCTCGCGCCATCAATGCCACCGCGCCCGGCGTGTTGGCCAGGGAGGCCGCAGCCCTGGGCGCCACTTTGGTGCACTACAGCACCGACTATGTGTTTGATGGCTCAGGCACCCACGCGCGTGACGAGCAAGCCGCCACCAACCCCCTCAGCATCTATGGCGCCACCAAGCTGGAAGGCGAGCAGTTGGTGCAAGCCAGCGGCTGCCGCCATTTGATCTTCCGCACCAGTTGGGTCTATGCCGCACGCGGCGGCAACTTTGCCAAGACCATGCTGCGCCTGGCGGCAGAGCGCGACGCACTGAACGTGATCGACGACCAAATCGGCGCCCCCACCGGGGCTGAGCTGCTGGCTGATGTCACCGCCCATGCGGTGCAAGCCTTGGCGCAGCGCCCAGACTTGTTTGGCCTCTATCACTTGGTGGCAGGTGGCGAAACAAGCTGGTATGCCTATGCCCGCCATGTCATTGAATGGGCCCGCGCCAATGGCCGCCCCATCAAAGTGGCGCCTGAGGCCATTCGCCCCATTCCCACCTCCGCCTACCCGACGCCTGCAGCGCGCCCACTGAACAGCAGGCTCAGCACCGCCAAGCTGCAACAGGCTTTTGGCTTACGCCTGCCAGCCTGGGAGCAAGGAGTGGAACGCATGTTGCAAGAGCTGGGCTGAAGCGTACTTTGGGCTTGGCGCTCTCACTGATGACCCCGACGCCGCGGGCGATTTCACGCAGTTCTTCGCGGACGAATTGACTGCGGCGGGTAAGGGCGGGCTGCAAGTTAACGACGCAAAGTGGGAGGCTCAAAGCTCGCCAGCCCCATGCGTGCCCGTATCTTGGTTCGCCTGTTCGTGACGTAATTCGGCCCCCCACCAAGCACCCCATCAGAGGGGGCGGGTGGCTGATGTGGCTCTGCTAGCATCTGCTGCTCGGCTGCCTATAGGGCGGCAAGAGTCACATCAATAAATTACAAGGGATCGTCGCGTGAGCCTCGTCTCCATCGTTGGTGCGTTAGCACGTCTGCTGCAAGACCAGACCCGCCTGTACCGGCTGCAAGGCCCGGCTGAGCTGGCGCCGCTGCTGGTGGAGACCTTTGCGCTGCAGGCGGCTGTCAACACCCCTTGGCGGCTGGACGTGGGCGCGGTGGCGGCCGATTGCGCGCTCAACCTGGATGGCGCCCTGGGCCGGCCTGTGAGCCTGCTGACCCACCTGGCCGACGGCGGCGAGCACCTGCACACCGGCTTGCTGCTGGGCGTGCACTACGGCGACACCGACGGCACCCTGGCCCGCTACCGCCTGCGCTTGGGACCTTGGCTCAGCCTCTTGGCCCACACCCAGCGCAGCCAGGTGTGGCAAGAGCGCACGGTGGTCGAGATCCTTGACAGCGTCTTTGCCCACTACCCCGCTGCCGCTTGGCGCTGGGCCCCTTGCGTGGGGCCGCACTTGGCCCAGAGCCCCCAAGGCGCAGACGGCCTGCGCAGCCTGTGCACCCAATACCGCGAGAGCGACCTCGCCTTTGTGCAGCGCTTGCTGGCTGAGGAAGGCCTGAACTACCGCTTTGAGCCAGATGGCACAGCCCCCGCTGGCCACGTGCTGGTGATCTTTGCCGACAGCACCAGCGCCGACGCCTGCCCTGAAGACCTCTGTAGCGTGGCCGCTGGCGGCGTGGCCTTCCACCGCGCCGAGAGCGTGGAAGCCCGCGACACCATCCAAGCCTTTGGCGGCGTGCGGCAGTTGCCCGTGGCCGAGACCGTGGCCCTGGCCTGGGACTACCGCGCCAAAAGCGCCGTGGCCGGCTCCACCCCCACCGCCAGCAGCTATGGCGGCCCACACGCCCCGCGCCTGCAGGCCTATGACGCCGCAGGCGCCTATGCCTTTGGCAGCAGCGCCGCCGCCCAGCGCGCCACCGAGCTGCAGCAACAAGCCCACGAAGCCCGCGCCAAACGCTGGCTGGGCCGCAGCACCGTGCGCAGCTTCAGCCCCGGCCAGCGCTTCACCTTGGCCGGCAGCATGCTGGACGCGCTGGATGCACTGAACACCACCACGCCCGACCGCAAAGTCTTCTTGCTCACCCAGGTGCAAGCCGCAGGCGTCAACAACCTGCCCAAAGACTTGGTGCGCAGCATCCGCCACGCCCTGGGCCAAGGCTGGCGCCCGCCAGAGGCCGACCCGTGGGCCCCAGGGCCAGACCAACTGCCGCAATGGCTGCCCGCAGAGCTGCGCCAACAGGCCCGCCAGCGCGGCTATGCCAACCACTTTGAAGCCAGCCGCGTGGCCATCCCGTGGCGGCCGCAGCTAGAAGACGGCAGCGGCGTGCGCCTGAACCCCCGCCCCACCGGCCCCGGCCTCATGACCGCCACCGTGGTGGGGCCAGACGGCAACACCCAAGCCAGCGGCGCCGACGAGCTGCACATGGACGCACTGGGGCGCGTGCGCATCCAGTTCCCTTTCCAGCGCCACGCTCTTCAGAGCGGCAGCGGCCTGCCCAACACCAGTGCCAGCAGCACCTGGGTGCGCGTGGCCCAAAGCGCGGCCGGGCCGGGCATGGGCACGCAGTTCATCCCCCGCATCGGCCAAGAGGTGATCGTCACCTTCTTGGATAACGACATTGATAGGCCCATCGTCACCGGCACGCTCTACAACGGGCAAGGGGAGGGCGGCCAGGCGCCGACGCCGGGTGGGGTGAACCAAGACAGCGACACCAGCGTCTTTGCCCACAGCTCAGACCACCAGCCCAGTGCCCAAGGCAACCTGATGGGCGCGGGCCACAGCCCCGCCTGGCATGGCGCCAGCCCGCACAGCCACAGCGCGGGCGGCCAAGCCAACCCGGCCGCACTCAGCGGCTTCAAGACCAAAGAGTTCGGCGGCCAAGGCTTTAACCAACTGGTGTTTGACGACACGCCCCAGCAGTTGCGCACCCAGCTCGCCACCAGCCAACACGCCACCCAGCTCAACCTGGGCCACCTAGTGCACCAGGCCGACAACCACCGAGGCAGCTTCAGAGGCCTGGGCTTTGAGCTGCGCACCGACGCCTATGGCGCCATCCGCGGCGGCCAGGGCGTGCTGATCAGCACCTATGGCCTGCCCGAGCAAGAGCCCGCAGGCGACAACGTGGCCGGCATGGCCCTGGCCAAGCAGCTCCAAACCCTGGGCCAAAGCTTCAGCCAAGCCGCCACCACCCACCAAGCCGTCAAGCTGGCGGGGCACGCAGGCAGCAGCGGCGCAAACAGCAGCAGCCTGAGCCCAGAGCACGCCCCCTTCAACGCCCTGCACACCGCACTGAGCGGCCTAGTGGGCCAAAGCTGGGAGCAAGCCCAAGGCGACGCCGCCAGCATCAAAGGCACCACCGACAAGGCCCAAGCCCTGCCCCACACCACCGCACCCGTGGTGGCCATCAGCGCCCGCGCCGGGCTCATCCAAACCGCAGGCCAAGACCTCCACGCCGCCGCCGCCGAGACGCTCACACTCGCCGCCGGCCAGCACAGCAGCGCGGCCACCGGCGGCGCCCTGCGCATCCACAGCGGCCAAGCCATCGGCATGCTGGGCGGCGCCATCAAACCAGGCACCGAAGCGGCGGGCACCGGCATCAGCTTCATCGCCGCCCAAGGCGACCTGAGCCTGCAAGCCCAAGCCAGCACGATGCAAGTGGCCGCCAAGGGCCGCATCAACATCCAAAGCGCCAACAGCCACATCGACTGGGCGGCAGCCAAGAAGATCAGCCTCACCACAGCCGGCGGCGCCAACATCACCCTGGAGGGCGGCAACATCACGGTGCAGTGCCCGGGGACGATCACGGTGAAGGCGAGTGTGAGGAAGTTTGGGGGGCCTCAATCCACAGATTTCCGCTTTCCTGAACTGCCCCAAACACCGTTTGAGCCGGTGGAAATGCAATTCAAGCTAAGAGTTCAAGATCTGCCTGGCAGTCACGGTGCTCCAAGAGCGTTTTCTCCTTGGTCAATCTATAGATCTAGCGACGGCGCCAGTGTCGAGGAGCTGCTTTTCGCGGGTCAAACGGATGCGGACGGAAACTTGGTCTTGAGCGGACCGGAGGAAGAAAGGCTTGCACAAGCCTATGCTGCGACCCCCTGCTCCCTTTGGATCAAGACCTTGGGCCATTCCAGAAAGCTCGACATTGCATTCGAGCGCTCACACTGGACTTCTGCCGACAAGGCCATTGAGGCGCTGGCAGCGATGGACTATCTGGCTGAAGCGGGACCGCACAGCGCAACAAGAGCCGACAGAGTCGTCGGAGCAGATACCGGCCACAGTGGGTATCCCTTGTGGAACGAGCTAAAAAATCGTTGAGGGGGTACTAATTAATGAGCTTTGAGAGCTTTGATTACCCAGAGACTTCGGGCAAGTTCAATGCCATTGCTTTTGACGGCGACATTCGTCAAACCAAAGGCGTTGCCACTCAATTCAGAGATTTGCGACAGCAACGCGGCCTGGACAGCTCGTTTGCACCTGAGCGGTATGGCAACAAGGCGCAGGCCTTTACCACCGGTGAAGAGTATTTCTCGGACGTATTCGATGCCATCTCGAAGGCAAAGACGAGCGTCTTCATTCTCGGTTGGCAGGTCAACTGGGCCGTCAAGCTCAAAGGCGACAAGCGATTGATTGATGCGCTTCAAGCTGCCGTGAAGAATGGTGCCAAGGTCTATGTGATGCCTTGGCTGTCTCCAAAGTTGGGCGTGAATACCGGAGACTTTGGCACGATGCTGGCAGTGTCCTCGCTCAACGCGGGACATGCTCAGCAAGTGGCCTTTTGTTGTCCTGCTGGTTTGCAAAACGACTATGAAGGCCTTGAGGAGACGTTCTTCAGTCATCACCAGAAGCTGGTCGTGATTGACAACGAAAAGGCGTATGTCGGCGGTATCGACCTGGCTTTCGGCCGACGTGACGACGCCAGTTTCTCTTTAGCGCACGGGTGGCGCAGTGGCCCGGAGGTCTACAACACCGGTGTTCCCCCAATGCAACCCCTTGCGCCCGGCCGTGCCGCGAGCTTTTTGGAAGAGAGCGAGTTGGCCGCTAGCACGCTGACGCCCCCTGTCCTCAACAAGCTGATGCAGTTGCAAAATCAGGCCAAAAACCTTGTTGTCGGAGGCAAGTATTCGCCTGTACGCTGGGCGGTAGACGGCGTTCACAGTTGGTGGCACTCACCGGCTCCGGAATGGCTCCTCGGTTTTCAAGAAGGCGTTGGCGAGGCCGTTGACGCCGTCAAATCTCCCGTTTTGGACCCAATCAATCGCAGGGTCGATCAAGCGAAGCAGGCTGCCGCCGACCAAGTCGTTGTAGAGATGGGCAAGGGCCAAGTGACAGAGGCTAATGTGACGGCCTTGATGGCCCTGGCCAAGCAAGCGGTGCGAGAGGCGTATGTGGGTTTACTCAAGACGCCTTGGGCACAGCGCAGCCCCAATAAGGAGTTGCTGACCGCAGGTGTGCAATCCATGCCTGTCGGAGGAATGGCCTATTGGGCACGCCAGCCGCGCATGCCTTGGCAAGACATTCAAGTTCGCATCGAAGGTCCTTCGGTGTATGACTTGTCTATGAACTTCATTCGACGCTGGAACAGCCTCCAGACGCAACTAGGTCCAGAGGTCGTGGCTAAGGCAGCCATTAAGACGACCTTGTTTCCCAAGATTCCGGCATCAGGCCAGGGCAATGGGGGGCAAGGGGGCATGAAGATTGATGTTTTGCGCAGTGCGCCCTTGGAGTTGCAGCGCGATGAAGCCAAGGCCACTCCTGGGCTTGCCAAAGCTCAGGGCCCGCAACGTGAGATTCACGATGCCATGGTCTCAGCCATCTTGAACGCCGAGCGCTTCATCTACATTGAGAATCAGTTCTTTCAGAGTGGGTTTGGCACGCCGTCGGTAAAGGGAAATGACCGCGAGTTGGAGTCTGCTCCTATGCGCTATCTGCAATCCATTCCGGGTAACCGCATTCAAGCGGCAGTGACGCGCACGGGTGCAGCACACGCTAAGCAGTTTCCCCAGAACCATATTGCCCGCGCCATTGGAGACAGGATTGAGGACGCCATTCGATGGGATCAGCCTTTCCACGCCTACTTGGTGCTACCGGTACACCCAGAAGGCAGCTTGGCAGATATGGCTATCGTCGGCCAAATCCACTGGACCATGCAAAGCTTGGTGTTTGCCCAGCACAGCTTGGTTAATCGTGTGCGTCTGGCCTTATACGCTCGACGAAAAGTCAAGAACCCTTTGAACAAGGCGGAGTGGGATGCAGCAAAGGCGGAGGGGGCCGCAATACGCGAAGTCGATGACGTTTCGAGCCCGGTATGTGCGCTGGAAGTGGACCTGAAGGACATAGCGCCTTACCTCACCCTGCTCAACCTGCGCAGTTGTCAAACGGTGGAAGGGGCGGCTAGCACCGAGCAGGCCTATGTGCACAGCAAACTCTTGATCGTGGACGATCTCGTGGTCATCGTGGGCAGTGCCAACATCAATGACCGCAGCTTGCATGGAGGGCGGGATTCAGAGCTGGCGGTGTGCATCACCGACTTGGCAACCCAGCGGGCCCCCATCGACGGCAAGAACCCTATTGTGGTGCGGACCTTTGCCCATGATTTGCGCAAAAGCCTGTGGGCTAAGCACTTTGGCTTGCGCGGGCATACCGATTTGATTCAACCGGCGAGTTCATTGTCCAGTGTCTTGGACAAACCTGCCGACCCCGCCACTTGGCAGGCCATTCAAGCCGTGGCCGCCGCCAATGCGGCCCAGTACCACCGCAGCTTCGAGTGGACCCCCTGTGCTGATGCGAACCGACCTTCCTCCATCTGGCCGGTGTGGCCTCATGGCCAGAAAACCAAGAGCCGTGTCCATTTTGATGTCAACAGAGAGCTGTCGGCCTTCGCAGATCGTATGCCCTTCAGTGAAAAGTTTTGGCAGCGGCCTTTTAGAGGAAAGGCCCCCAAGAACTTAAAGGGCTATATCTGTGCCCTGCCGCTCACCTGGACCCGTGATGAGAACAATCACCCCAATATGAACATGATCTTGCTGACCGACAACCACCACCCCAGCACGGCACCGGCAACAGCAGTGGCCACTGTGCAGGGTTCCAGCAAGTCAGAAGGGGCAGCGTGATGATCAACCCGCGCATGAGGATGAATTGCTTGGCCCTGTTGTTGGCAGCGCCGCTCATAGGTTGCGGAGCCAAAGGCAGCGACATCAAGGTTGACAGCGTTGAGGTGAGTTCTCTCGCCGGTTGGAAGCCAGAGTGCGTGGGGCGATGGTGGGTCAATGTTCCAGAGCCTATTGACTTGGGCGCGTCTTACTTTAGAGGAGGGGACTCCCCAAGGTTTCGAGATTACTCCGGATCAGCCCTCAAGGAGTTCACGAGCGCCCGAGGCAAGGTTTTCATCGGGCCTGTCGGCTTCAGCGAAAGTGTCCCTTTGGCAGAGTTGGAGGTTCCAAAAGACTATGTGTGGCGCAAGTCAGGTGATGCAACAACAGCCTTCGACGTGATCGCCCAGTTGGCTGCCAGCAATGCTTACCGTTGGGCAGGCTATCCAACTAAGCAGCAAAAGCCCGTTGACATCCACTACACGCCCAATTCAATTGCTTGGGCAACCAATGGGAAGTTCTTGGTGTCCAAGCTCGGAAAGGACGACGAGCGCGCCCGCATTTTCTGGAAGGACATCGATCAGGTACCTAGGCCAGAGCATTTCTCCGAAGCCGAGAAAAACCCTCCCATGCCGGCTGACCAGTTACCGCTGGCTCAAGAGGTTATTAACAAGCTCTGGCCGCGCTACAGCCCACGTAAGCCTGGGCAAAGCCCTCAGGGGCCTGGCATTTGCACTCCGCATGGTTTTTTCGCTGACCCGCCTGACAGTACAGAACGCGACAGTGGTGTGGGCATCAGCTTTGTGGACCCGCGCTTCGCGAATTTGGCGCTGCATGTCGAGATCAGCACTCGTATGCCACATCTGGAGACAGGCTTGATTCCGAGCGAAGACATTCGGCAGGCCATGACCCCTTGGGAAGCGGCAGAAGAAATTGCAAAGGAAAACAAAAAGCGCTGCCGACCACAGCAAGGCACATCCAGCCGTGACATCTTGGGATGCAGCTTGGCCGGGGCTACGGGCATCGACAGCCACTGGGACGTTCAATACATCAAGCTGGCCAACGGCCAGGAAGCTCGAGTCATGACTGTCATCTACATTGGCGCGTTCAACGATTACAAAGAGTATGAGGTCATCGTCGAGACGGCGGGCAAGCGTGGCGCTGTCGCTGAACCACGCATCGTCGTGACTGCTGAGGGGTATGGCAGTTTGTCGCAGGAGCCCCCCTTCAGGGGCAAGAAGCCGCCACCCGTGCAGGAGGCCTTCAAGCTGGCAGTAGCTATCGCGAAGTCGCTGCGCCCACGTGACGAGGCTATTGATACTCGTCGGCCGGTGGTGGACTCCTTTGCTAAGTTTCGCGAGTGAGCCGTTGTGGATGCTGTAACTGCGTGGCGGGCGACGGCTCTCTAACGCGCAGCCTTGAGCATGGATGATCGAGCGTTTGCCCTTGCCTGGACCGATGCTTCTTTAGCTCGCTCTTGATCGTGGACGATCTCGTGGTCATCGTGGGCAGTGCCAACATCAATGACCGCAGCTTGCATGGAGGGCGGGATTCAGAGCTGGCGGTGTGCATCACCGACTTGGCAACCTTGATGTCAACAGAGAGCTGTCGGCCTTCGCAGATCGTATGCCCTTCAGTGAAAAGTTTTGGCAGCGGTCTTTTAAAGGGCAGGGCCCCAAGAACTTAAAGGGCTGTATCTGTGCCCTGCCGCTCACCTGGACCCGTGATGAGAACAATCACCCCAATATGAACATGATCTTGCTGACCGACAACCACCACCCCAGCACGGCACCGGTAACAGCAGTGGCCACTGTGCAGGGTTCCAGCAAGTCACAAGGGGCAGCGTGATGATCAACCCGCGCATGAGGATGAATTGCTTGGCCCTGTTGTTGGCGGTGCCGCTTATAGGCTGCGGAGCCAAAGGCAGCGACATCAAAGTTGAAAGCGTTGATGTGAGTTCGCTCGCGGGCTGGACTCCGGAGTGTGTGGGGCGCTGGTGGGTCAACCTACCAGAGCCCATTGATGTTGGCGCATCCACTGTGGTCTCAGCCGCATCCAACTTTACGTCGAGAGAGTACCCAGAGTTTTGGGACTACTCCGCTTCAGCCCTCAAAGAGTTCACGAACGCCCGAGGCAAGGTTTTCATTGGGCCTGTCGGCTTCAGTGAAAGTGTCCCTTTGGCAGAGCTGGAGGTTCCAAAGGACTATGTGTGGCGCAAGTCAGGTGATGCAACAACAGCCTTCGACGTGATCGCCCAGTTGGCTGCCAGCAATGCTTACCGTTGGGCAGGCTATCCAACTAAGCAGCAAAAGCCCGTTGACATCCACTACACGCCCAATTCAATTGCTTGGGCAACCAATGGGAAGTTCTTGGTGTCCAAGCTCGGAAAGGACGACGGACGCGCCCGCATTTTCTGGAAGGACATCGATCAGGTACCTAGGCCAGAGCATTTCTCCGAAGCCGAGAAAAACCCGCCCATGCCGGCTGACCAGTTACCGCTGGCCCAAGAGGTTATGAACAAGCTCTGGCCGCGCTACAGCCCACGTAAGCCTGGGCAAAGCCCTCAGGGGCCAGGCATTTGCACTCCGCATGGTTTTTTCGCTGACCCGCCTGACAGTACAGAACGCGACAGTGGTGTGGGCGTCAGCTTTGTGGACCCGCGCTTCGCGAATTTGGCGCTGCATGTCGAGATCAGCACTCGTATGCCACATCTGGAGACAGGCTTGATTCCGAGCGAAGACATTCGGCAGGCCATGACCCCTTGGGAAGCGGCAGAAGAAATTGCAAAGGAAAACAAAAAGC
>NZ_JAGQDG010000019.1 GCF_018069865.1 Ideonella paludis | reverse complement strand
GCGGTGACCGTGAGGGTGGTGTTGTGCGCCGGGGTGGGGAAGGAGTTGTCCAAGAAGACCGACTTCGCCGCGATCTGAGCGGCTGTCAGGGTCACCTCAATTTTGTTGCCAGCCTGATCGACCACGATCAGCACATCACCGGCGCGGGCCGAAGTGGGCAAGTCCACCCGCACATCCACACCGCCGGCAGCGGTCAGCTCACCTTGGTTGATGACGCCGCTGTTGTCGCTGTCGGTGGTGATGGTGACGGTGGGGTTGCCCGGGGCCGTGGTGTCGATCACGGCACTGTCGGTGCCCTTCTCGGAGAGCACCCCTTCGGCGCTGCGGATCTGGGCGGTGAGCGTCAGCGTCTGGCCCTCGGCGGGCATCACAAAGCCATCCACAAAGGTGACGGTCTTGGCCGCGATGTCCGCAGCGGTCAGCAGCTTCTCTTGCTTGGCGCCAGTCTGGTCAGTGACGATCAGCGTGTCGCCGGCCTTGGCCCCCACGGGCAGGGTGACGATGGCGTCGGCCCCGCCGGTGTTCTCGGCACGGCTGATCAAGCCGTCATTGTTCACATCCTCGCCAATGACCACCAGCGGGGCGGGCAGCACGGGCGGGGGAGGAGGAGGCGGCGGCGGGCAGTCGATGACGGCGCTGTCCGTGCCGGGGCCCGAGACATTGCCAGCCGGGTCGGTCAGCGTGGCCGTGACGGTCAGCGTCGCGCCATGCGCCGGGGCCGGGAAGGCGTTGTCCAAGGTCAGCGACTTGGCGGCGATCTGGGTGGCCGTCAGCGTGACTTCAACCTTGTTGCCGGCTTGGTCCACGACGATGAGCTTGTCACCCACCTTGGCGGTGTCGGGCAGGTCGATCTTGACATCCACGCCACCAGCGGCGGTCAGCTCACCTTGGGTGATGGTGCCGCTGTTGTCGCTGTCGGTGGTGATGGTGACGGTGGGGTTGCCCGGCGCGGTGGTGTCCACCACGGCACTGTCGGTGCCCTTCTCGGAGAGCACCCCTTCGGCGCTGCGGATCTGGGCGGTGAGCGTCAGGGTCTGGCCCTCAGCGGGCATCACAAAGCCGTCGACGAACGTGACCTTGCCCGCGGTGATGTCGGCGGCGGTCAGCAGCTTCTCTTGCTTGGCACCACTCTGGTCGGTGACGATCAGCGTGTCGCCGGCCTTGGCGCCCACGGGCAGGGTGACGATGGCATCGGCCGGGCCGGTCTTCTCGGCCTTGTTGATCACGCCGTCATTGTTCAAGTCTTCGCCAATGGCCACCACGGGGGCGGGCAGTGCCGGAGGAGGAGGCGGCGGCGGCGGGGTGGTGCCGCAATCGACGATCACCGACCACTCATTGCTCTGAGCGGTCAAGCCATCGATGGCGGTGGCCACGGCCTTGAAGTCATGGCGGCCATCGCCCAAGTCGGTGGTGGGGGTGAAGCTCCAGTTGCCGTTGGCATCAGCCTTGACTTGGCCGAGCTTGGTGGTGCCGTCATAGATGTCCACCGTGGCATTGGCCTCGGTCGTGCCTTGCAGGGCAGGGCGGCGGTCATCGGTGCGGCCCTCATCGACCACGGTGCCTTGCACGGCGCCGACGTCGTCGCGCACATCGGTGATGGTCACGTTCAGTGTGGGGGGCAGCACGCACAAATGCACCGTGCCGACGGTGAACTTGCCTTGCGGGTCCACCACCTCGTAGGTGAAGCTGTCAATGCCGGTGAAGCCGGCGTCAGCCTTGTAGGTCAGCGTGCCATCGGCCGCACGGGTCAAGGTGCCGTGGGCGGGCTTGCCGATGTTGCGAATGGTCAGCGCACCGCCTTCGGGGTCGCTGTCATTGGCCAGCAGCACGCTCTCGTGGGCCGAGACTGCCGTGGTGCCACGCACGCTGGCCCACTCATCAACCACCACGGGGGGCTTGTTGGTGCAGCCGCAGGACTCGACCTTGATGCAGACGGTGCCGGTGCTGAAGCCGCCTTGGCCGTCGCTGACCTTGTAGGTGAAGCTGTCGTCGCCGCTGTAGTCGCCGTGCGCGACATAGGTCAGCGTGCCATCGGCGGCCTGGGTCAGCGTGCCGTGAGCGGGCTTGCCCAGCTCGACGAGGCTCAGCGTGCCGCCATCGAGGTCGTAGTCATTGGCCAGCAGCACGGACTGGTGGGCCGAGACGGGCTGGCCGGCCTTGACGGTGATCCACTCGTTGATGATCACCGGGGCTTGGTTGGGCTCGGGGATGCCGCTGCCGCTGCTGGTGGCATTGACGGCTTCGCCAGCGCTGGCCTGCAGCTCGGTGCTGCTGGCGGTGCTCGCCGCAGCTTGCAGGCTCTCGTCAACTCGCGCCACGCCCGCTGTCGCGCCGGCTGCAGTCGCGTTGGCATCGTTGAGCATGCGTGCTTTGACTTTTGAGGGGGTGGACACGGGGGACTCCTTTG
>NZ_JAGQDG010000018.1 GCF_018069865.1 Ideonella paludis | reverse complement strand
ATGACAAACAACAACCAGAAGATCATCGTCTTCCTGCTGGCGGCGGTGGCCCTGATGGCCCTGCCGCTGTTCGTGGCGCCGTACGGGCAAGGCTGGGTGCGCATCATGGCGCTGGCCCTGCTGTACGTGCTGCTGGCCCTGGGCCTGAACATCGTGGTCGGCTATGCCGGCCTACTCGACCTGGGCTATGTGGCCTTCTATGCCTTGGGCGCCTACATGTACGCGCTCTTGGCCAGCCCCCACCTGGCCGAGAACTTCGAGTGGATCCGCGAGGCCTACCCCAACGGGCTGCACCTGCCCATCTGGGCCGTCATCCCGCTGGCCGCGCTGCTGGCGGGGGTGCTGGGCATGATCCTGGGCGCCCCCACGCTCAAGCTGCGCGGCGACTACCTGGCCATCGTCACCCTGGGCTTTGGCGAAATCATCCGCGTCTTCATGAACAACATGGAGCACCCCATCAACATCACCAACGGCCCGCGCGGCATCAGCCAGATCGACGCCATGAGCCTCGGCCCGGTCGACTTCGGCAAGCCCTTCGAGCTGTTTGGCCAGACCATCCCGCCCGTGGTGCTGTACTACTGGCTGTTCTTGGTGCTGGTTGTAGGCTCGGTCATCATCTGCCGCCACCTGGCCGACTCGCGCATCGGGCGCGCCTGGATGGCCATCCGTGAAGACGAGATCGCCGCCAAGGCCATGGGCCTGAACACCCGCAACCTCAAGCTCATGGCCTTCGGCATGGGGGCCACCTTCGGCGGCGTCTCCGGCGCCATGTTCGCCTCCTTCCAAGGCTTTGTCTCGCCCGAGTCCTTCACCCTGATGGAGTCGGTGATGATCGTCGCCATGGTGGTGTTGGGCGGCATCGGCCACATCCCCGGCGTCATCCTGGGTGCGCTGCTGCTGGCGGCTCTGCCCGAAGTGCTGCGCTATGTGGCCGGCCCCCTGCAACAGCTCACCGACGGGCGGCTGGACGCCGCCATCCTGCGCCAGTTGCTCATCGCGCTGGCCATGATCGTCATCATGCTGCTGCGCCCGCGCGGCCTGTGGCCCTCGCCCGAGCACGGCAAGGCAGCCCCCGCCGCGGTGAAGTAAAGGAGAACCCCCATGACCACCGTCTTTAAAGTCCAAGGGGCGTCCAAGCGCTTCGGCGGCCTGCAGGCCCTGACCGATGTCTCCATGAGCATCAACCAAGGCCAGGTCTATGGCCTGATCGGCCCCAACGGCGCCGGCAAGACCACCTTCTTCAACGTCATCACCGGGCTCTACACCCCGGACGGCGGCCACTTCGAGCTGGGCGGCGCCCCCTACACCCCGTCCACCGTGCACGAAGTCGCCAAGGCCGGCATTGCCCGCACCTTCCAGAACATCCGCCTCTTTGCCGAGATGACCGCGCTGGAGAACGTGATGGTCGGCCGCCATGTGCGCTCGGGCTCAGGCCTCTTGGGCGCCATCTTCCGCACCAGCGCCTTCAAGCAAGAAGAAGCCGCCATTGCCCAGCGTGCGCAAGAGCTGCTCGACTACGTGGGCATTGGCAAGTACGCCGAGTTCAAGGCCCGCACCCTGTCCTACGGCGACCAGCGCCGCCTGGAGATTGCCCGCGCCCTGGCCACCGACCCCAAGCTCATCGCCTTGGACGAACCTGCCGCCGGCATGAACGCCACCGAGAAGGTGGTGCTCAGAGAGCTGATCGACCGCATCCGCAAAGACGGCCGCACCATCTTGCTCATCGAGCACGATGTGAAGCTGGTGATGGGCCTGTGCGACCGCGTCACGGTGCTGGACTACGGCAAGCAGATTGCCGAGGGCACACCGGCCGAAGTGCAGAAGAACGAGAAAGTCATTGAAGCCTACTTGGGCGCAGGCGGGCACTGAACCATGTCAAACCAAACACTCCTCAAGATCAACGGCCTCAAAGTGGCCTATGGCGGCATTCAGGCCGTCAAGGGCGTGAGCCTGGAAGTCCGCCAGGGCGAACTCGTCAGCCTGATCGGCGCCAACGGCGCGGGCAAGACCACCACGCTCAAGGCGGTGACCGGCATCCAGCCCATCGCGGCGGGCGACATCGAATACCTGGGCCAGCCCATCAAGGGCCAAGGCGCCTGGGACTTGGCGCGCCAAGGCCTGGTGATGGTGCCCGAAGGCCGAGGCACCTTCACCCGCATGACCATCACCGAGAACCTGCAGATGGGCGCCTACACGCGCAACGATGCAGAGATCGAGGCCGACATCGAGAAGGTCTTCGCCACCTTCCCGCGGCTCAAAGAGCGGGCCGAGCAGTTGGCCGGCACCATGTCGGGTGGCGAGCAACAGATGCTGGCCATGGGCCGCGCGCTGATGGCGCGCCCCAAGGTGCTGCTGCTGGACGAGCCTTCCATGGGCCTCTCACCCATCATGGTCGACAAGATCTTCGAGGTGGTCGACACCATCCACAAGCAGGG
>NZ_JAGQDG010000017.1 GCF_018069865.1 Ideonella paludis | reverse complement strand
GCTACTACACCGCCCTGTCGGGGGCGGGCAGCGTGACCACCCACATCCAAGTCAGGCCGGCGCGCCTAGAGGTGGCGGCCGCTGCTGCCTGCGGCAGCTTCAGCTATGCCGGCCAGCCCTTTGGGGCTACGGTGACGGCGAAGAACGCCCTGAATGCGGTCACCCAAAACTACGCGGGCGCGGTAGCGCGCAGCGTCAACTTCAGCGACAGCAGTGGCAATGCCAATGGCAGCCTCAGCGGCAGCGTGCCCGCCAGCAGCTTCAGCGCCGGTGTGGCCACCCTGGCCAACACGGCGGCCACGGCCCCGGTGTTCAGCTTCAGCAACAAGCTCACTGCGCCGCAGACCATTGGCCTGCGCGCCACCGACACCGACGGCGTCAGCTCCAGCGGCTATGACGGCAGCCAAACCCTGCGCAGCGGCCGACTGCAGATGAGCAATGCCTTTGGTGGTGACAAGAGCAGCCTGCAAATCCCCTTGCAACTGCAGTACTGGAGCGGCAAGAGCTGGGTCAAGAACAGTGACGACAGCTGCACGGTGATCCCCACCGCCTCGGTGGTGCGGGCGCAGACCTTGAACCACAACAACAGCACCGCAACCTGGAGCAGTGCCATCAGCAGCATCAGCCTGAGTGGGGGCAGCGGCTTCATCACCCTGGCCGCGCCCAGCCCGAGTGGGACCGGCACGGTGGACCTGGCCATCAACCTGGGCGTGGGGCCGAATACGCAGGATGCGAGCTGCTTGGCCAACCACCCGAACACGACGGGCGCGGGCCTGCCTTGGCTGCGTTCGCGCCAAGGCAATTGCGCCACCAGCTTTGACCGCGACCCGTCAGCGCGGGGGACGTTTGGGATCTATACGCCCGAGACTCAGAAGTCTGTGCATGTCAGGGGGGTTTTCTGAGCCTCACGGGGATAGCCTTGTGCAAAACTGCGAGTGGAGCAAACTGACCAGGCGCTGCAATCTAGCGCGGCTTGCTCGTCAGGCAGGAGACTTTGTTGATGACATGTTTGCATTGCGGATGGCGCGGTAGCTTTGGTCAACGGAATGCCTTGCTGACTGTGGCGTGTGCTCACCTGAGCCGCTGGCTGGTGGTGTATTTAGCGCTGCTGCTTCAAGGGCTGTGTATACAAGCCGTCGCCCAGACAGCGCTGGCTTGGCGGCCGGTGAGTGGCACGGCGAGCACGAACTACGGTGCGCCTTACACGATGAATCGCACCACGGACAGCAGCGAGGTAAGCGGCAGCTATACCAGCGGCGTGACGAGCTTCAGTACCGTTGAAGGCTACACCACGGTTGGCGGTGGTGCTGACGGCCAATGGTTTGGTGTGTTCGGCACGACTGCAGGAGATTTGATCTACGACATGGGCCAGTCATTGTTCATGGACCGCGTGCGCTTTCATTGGGCCAACGCGGGGGGGAGCAATTCGATCTCATGTCTCTACATTGACATTTCATCTGTTGCCAACTTTGCGACATTTACCACGGTGGTGTCCAACTACGCCAAGCCTGCTGGCAGTGCGGCGACCGTGCCATTCAGCCAAGCCACCGCTGGCCGCTACCTGCGCGTTCGCTGGACCTGCTTGGCGTTCGGTGCAAGTTCCTATCCCGGATTGAACGAAATCGTTGTGGGGGGGCGCCTCAGTGGACTGACGGGGAATTACTACAACACCGCCGACTTGACGGGAGCCGTGGCCATGTCTCGCCTAGATGGGCCTGTTGACTTTGATTGGGGAGCAGGAAGCCCTGGGACGGGTGTGAATGCGGACTACTTTAGTGTGCGTTGGACTGGCCATGTCCTGGTGCCGACGACGGGGTGGTATACCTTTCAAACCCAAAGCGATGATGGGGTGAGGTTGTGGGTCAATGGACAGCAAGTCATCAGCAACTGGACTCTACATGGCCCCACTGACGACAACTCTGCGCCGGTCTATCTCAAGGCAGGCGCCCGCTATCCCATCGAGATGAACATGTATGAGGCCGGCGGGGGAGCGGTCGCTCGCCTGCGCTGGAAGCGGCCGCTAGATACCGCATTCGTGGCGATTCCCAATGGTGACAACACGCAGGGGCTGTATCCGGACGCTGTGCCTGTGGTGCCTGACAGCGGCCTCCTGACCGGTGCGGTTTGGTGGAGCAGGGCGAACGGCTTTGTCGGCAGTGACAACGCTGACATGTTGACCTGGTCCAACGAGGTCGACAGCTCACGCTCGTTGACCGGCAGCACCACCCGCCCCAAGTACCGCAACAATAACGCGCAGAACATCAATTTCAATCCGGTGGTGGAGTTCACCAGCACCACCGATACGCTGGCAGGAGCACAGTATTTCACTGCCCCAAGCATGCTGGGAGCCGCAAACCACACGCAAGAGCATTTGCTCTTTGTGGGCTACCCCACGGTGAGGAATCGGACCACGACCTTGTTCTCGGAGTCGGGGAGTGGTTCGTCGTTTTATACCCATGTCTCTTGGAGCGACGGCAACCTCTACTTTGACCCGGGGGTGCCCACGGGGAACGCATCGGCGCGATCCGTCTATTCGCCGACTCGCTTCGTGAACGCGCCTTCTCTGTACGCCATGCTCAACAATGCCAGCTCGTCGGCCAACCTGCCGCTGGCGGGCAACCACGGTGTGCGCCAAGACGGACAGACCAAGGTGACGAGTACCAATGTGGCCTCCACCACGGGCGTCAACAGCCCGTTTCGCGTCGGCTGGCCGACCGCCAACAACACCTGGACAGGAGTGTTGGCAGAAGGCATGTTGTTGCTCGGCAAACAGTTGACACCCACGGAGTTGGGCCAGTTGGAGAGTTACCTGGGCGTGAAGTACGGCGTCACCCTGGGGGGCAACGCTGCCACGGCGACGAGCTACCTGAACAGTGCTGGCGCCACCGTGTGGGCTGCGAACACGGGCTATCACCACAATGTGGCTGGCGTGGCGCGCGACGATGTCACCAAGCTGGACCAACGCATCTCCCGCAGCGTGAACAGCGGCGATCAGATCACCGTCACCACCAACGCGACCGTGCCCAGCACCGCCAGCGTGATCAGTGCGCAGACCGGATCGGCCTTTGCGACGGACAGGTCGTACACGATCTGGGGCGACAACAACGGCGTGGTGAGCGACACGGTGGCCATCACCGCGGGCTTTATCGCGGGCCGCTCGCGCAGCGCCCGGGTCTGGCGCTTGCAGATGACGGGCACGGTCCCCACGCAGCTGACAGTGTGCATCCCTGATGCGCTGATCCCAGCCGCCTTCTTAACGGGCGACTTGACGGACCTGAAGCTGACCGGGGCCACCGCCGCAGATTTCAGCGCTGGCAATTCGCTCTACACCATGACGGCCGGCACCTGCCCCGGCACCGGTGTGGGCGTGACCACGGGCGTTCCAGGCCGCTATGCCACCTTTGACAGCACGGTGCTCAACGGCATGGGCGGTGTGGGTTTCTTCTCGGTCTCGCGCAAGATGCTCGACCATATCGAGATCACTGCGGACGCCAACTCGGGCGTGACTTGTGCGCCCACCACCTACACGGTCAAAGCCTGTGGCGATGCGAGCTGCAGCAGCCTCTACACCGGCGGCCTGACGGGCACTTTGACGCTGACGGGCAGCGGCGTGACCAGCCTGCCCAGCGGTGGGGCGCCTTTCACCATTGCGGCCGGTCAATCCAGCACCACGGTCAGCGCCCAGGTGTTGACGGTCAGCACTGCCACGGTGGGCGCCAGTAGCCTCTCGCTGACCCCTGGCAATGCCAAGCCCGTGTTCTGCGGCTTGGGTGTGGCCGCCAACGCCAGCAACGCCTGCAGCATGAGCGTGAGCAGCGCAGGCTTGTTGATGAGCGTACCCAGCCACTACGCCGGCGCGAGCCAGACGCTGAGCATCAAGGCGGTGCGCAGCTCGGACAACGCCCAGGTGTGCGTGCCGGCCTTTGCCAACGTGACCCGCACCGTCAAGGCCACCTGCAGCTATG
>NZ_JAGQDG010000016.1 GCF_018069865.1 Ideonella paludis | reverse complement strand
CTCGCCGCAGCTTGCAGGCTCTCGTCAACTCGCGCCACGCCCGCTGTCGCGCCGGCTGCAGTCGCGTTGGCATCGTTGAGCATGCGTGCTTTGACTTTTGAGGGGGTGGACACGGGGGACTCCTTTGATCTGGATGGGGGGCTTGCCTAAAGACGTGTAAGCAATGGTTGCGGATTTATTCTAGTTATTGCCTCTTCGGCGGTGGAGGCTAATTATTCTGGTGCGCTCAAAAACAGTGGAATATTGACGATTTTGGCGGTCTGCTGAAATATCTTAAATACTCTCTTTGTTGTGTGTGAGATGGTATTTATTTGCGAGGCACAAAAGATCATTTCATGGGTTTGGCCGGGGCGGAGAGTCGCTCTCACCGCTCTTGGTACGGGCTTTCCCTGGGGGGCTTGGCCGCTGGCCTGGTGAAAGAGCGGCTTGGCACTCGGTTTTAAGCCGCTCAAGGCTCGGGCCCACCAAGGCATTGAATGAGGGTTGGAAAATATCTCTTCACCGCAGTCGGCGGGCGAGATTTTCGCGCTGCTTTAAAAGCGGCTCGATTGAATTCATTTCTGATTTGAAATGAATATTTCTAAATGGATAAGATGGTTTGATATCAATAAAAAGCCGCCCGTTTTGAGGCGGGCGGCTTTTGGGGGCTTGAGAGGCCGGGACCTTCAGCGTCGGAACTCAGAGCAACACTTGACTGTCCTGTGCCCAGGGCGCCTGGCCGACCCGCCCATGGTCTGTGCAGAGACCGTGCCATGCCATGGCCGCGGCTTCTGTGGGCGCAAGAGCGGCTTCTGGCGTCGTTGCAGTCTCCAGCATCACTGCGGCGGTGGTGGTGAACAGGTCTTCCGCGCTCAGTGAGGGCTGCGACTCTGGATGCCGTGTCTCGTTGCTGTCTTGGAACCACACATCGACCACCTCGAAGGACTCTCCGTTGAGCTTGGTACCCTCACCATGCAGGCCAAAGAAGTTGCCGTTCTGGTAGCTGCTGCCTTCGAGCGCCGACAGGTTGATGGACTGCACGCCGACAGCCTCCAGGCTTTGGAGCTCAGCCTGCTGGCTGACGCCGTCATGGTTGCTGTCCACCCAGACCTGGACGTTTTGCCACAGCTGATCCTGCGCATCGAAGACGCCGTTGTGGTCGCTGTCCAGCTCACTCAAGGCGGCGAAGCCATGCGCGGCCTTGCCTCCGTCGCTGCTGGGTGTGTTGTCGCCGAACAGTTCTGCGCCCGAGGTGATCTGTCCGTCGCCGTTGCGGTCGAGCGCCAGCAGGCCATCCTTGCCATCGGTCCAACCGACGCGGGTGGTCCGCCCATCAGCGTCAAGGTCGAAGTACACGCCATCGGCCTGTCCAACGGTTTGCACGCCGTCGCCGTTCAAGTCCAGCACCAAGGGGGATGGTGGGCACCAGTAGGTGCCAGAGGTGCCGGTCTTTTCGGCGTCCAGCACTTGCCCGGCGGCGTTGACTTCCTCGCGCCACAGCGTGAAGGCAATCGAGCTGTAAGGCAAGGGGTGCGATGGCAAGGTGAACTGAGAGATAAAGACTTGGTCGGTGGGGCTGACCCAGAACAAACCGTCCGCATCGGGCTCTACCAACTTCGCCGCACCGCTGCCGTCAATGATGGCCACCCGAGATTGAGTGCTGTTGAGGCTGTAGTCTGAGGGCTTGTTCGACAGTGCAATGCGGGTGCGCTCGCTGCCGTCCATGTCGCCGCTGCTGCCGCTAACGGTAAAGGTGTAGCGGTCCCAGACGCCGCCCAGGCCCGGCAATCCTCCGTAGCTCGACGGGCGGGCCGAGACGGACAAGGTTCCCAAATCGGCATCCGGTGAGATGTCGATGGCGAGCTTGCCACCTGTGAAGGGCACGGTCCCCTGGTCGAAGGCCGTGAACTGCACTTCCGCGTAGTCATTCAGTTTGTTGCCCACCCCGGGCGCAGCGTAGGCGTCGGTACCGGATTCATTCGCGTCCGGCACAAAGCGCAGCTTGTTGGCCTGAATGTCCTCTTTGCTGAACTGCTGGTTGACCGCCACGGCACGCCAGGTGCCGTTGTCATTGAACTCGAGTTTCCCGTCGGCAGGCAACTGCGTGATTTGCAGCTTGCTGGCGCCTGGCAGGTTGTCCAGATTGAAGTGGGTCCAGGTCAGCGTGACGGGGTTGTCTTCGGTGCCTTGCGCGGTGTTGCCTTGCAGGTCGTTGTCCAAAATGGTGCCAGTGCCTTGGGCGCTGGAGCCTGTGCTGGAGGTGACCTTCAGCTGAACGGTCTCCACCTTCTCAATGAGCTTGTCGTCGACTGTCGGGACTTTGACCTGATAGCTGGTGGTGCCGGCGGGCACGGAGACCTGACCTCCCACCACTTCGACCCAGCCTGCACCGAAGTTGACTTGCAGTGGCGTGCTGGTGTCCACCCCGGCCGTGCCGCTGCCACTGAGCACTTGCAGCGTCATGGTGGTGGCGGCGGACGAGGCCGAGGTGCCCACAGTGAACACCAAGTCTTGGCCCTCGGTCACGGTGTCCGGCGAGCTGACGGAAGTGACGTTGGCCAGGGCTGGGTCGACATTGATGGTCAGCTTGACGGGCTTCTCGGCATAGGCTCCTTGGCCGTCCTTGGGCAGGTAGTAGAAGACATCCTGCTGCGGGGTGGTGAGGCCCGCGGACTTGTCGGCCACATAGGTGTAGGTGCCGTCCGCGTTCAGCGTCAGATGGCCATAAGTGCCTTCGATGCGGGTGCCGACGTTTTCACCGGGCGTGACGCCGGGGTTGTTGTCCACACCAGCCACACGCAGTTGGTCCTCGGGGCCGTCAGGGTCGTCGTCGTTGCTTAACACCTGGCCCGTGACCTGCGGGAAGGTGGTGGTTTCAGCCGGCGTGCCGGGGTCAACTGGCAAGAGAACCTGCACGCCGGGTTTGACCAGCACTTGGGCCGGCAGGCTGCTGTGGTTGAAAACGTTGTAGCTCGTGCCGTCCACCAGCACGGTGCCGCCAGCGACCCAGGTGCCGGTGTCGCCACCGTGGTCGACCAACTGCGTCAAGGTCAGGCTGTTGGTGTTGTCGCCCAGCACCATCACTTGCGTGCGGCCGTTGACGGTGAAGGCATTGGTTTGACCTTGCGCCAACACGTCGTTAACGCTCATGATCAGCGCATTCTTGCCGCCGCTGCCGAGGTCGAACTTCTCGTAGTTGTTGACCTCTTGGTCCACGCCCGGGGTGCTGGAGAAGTTGGTCAGGTCCAGGCGCATGCCCTTACCCGTGAGGCGCAGGGTGTCGATGCCGTCGCCGCCTTCTATGTGGCCCTTGGACAAGGCGGCATCCAGCTCGGCCTGGGTGGCGAAGCTCAGCACATCGTTGCCGCTGTTGTCGATGATGCTGGGGTTGCCGGGGACGATGGAGCCGTCGTCCTTGCCGTAGGAGGTGCCGTCACGGGCCGCCTTTTGGCCCAGTTGCACATACGTTTCGGCATAGCCGGTTTGGCTGGTGACCCGGACTTCAATCTTGGTGATCAAGCCCTTGGCTTCCACCACGCCTTGCGAGTCATTGAGCGCAGTGACCGTATTGCCGTTGATGGCGCCCAGGCCATTGGTGCCCGCATTGGCCACCAAGGACAGCGTGGGGTTGAACTGCACGCCCTGTGCATCCCAGGCCGTGATGGTGGCGGTGGCGCTCAGGTCGAAGAACAAGAGGTTGGGGTCTTCAATGGGTTTGTCGAAGGTCAGCGTCAAGACCCCACCACTCCACATGTAGAGGCTGTTGCCCTCACGTCCATCCGCACTGCCGCCGGGGAAGAGTTTTTGCAGATTCGCGTCCACCTCGGCCGTGCTGGGCATCACCCCATACCAAGCGTCGTTCGTGATCTGAGACGTGACGTTGACCACACCGTCTTTGGTCACCAGGGTTCCGGTCGGCTGAGCGCCGGATGTCCGGTAGCCTGTGGCGACCCCCCAATCGGCCCAGTTCTCCACCGAACCGTTGGGGGCATCGATATTCACCGAGGCCTTGTTAGACCAGTCACCGCCATCGCGGTCACGGGCATAGAAGTTGTAGGAGCCGTCCTTGAGCGTGGTGGAGGTGAGGTCGAGGCTCCAAGAGCCATCGGCCTGGACCACGGCGGAGCCCACGGGGTTGTTGATGCCAT
>NZ_JAGQDG010000015.1 GCF_018069865.1 Ideonella paludis | reverse complement strand
CGGCTGCGCGCCCCAGGTCCAACCACTGATGCAGGTTACGGGCCTCAGGTGGCACACCGGTGTAGAGCGCGCGAATGCCGCCGCAGTGACTATGCCCGCAGACGATGATGCGGCGCACGGCCAGGCTCAGCACGGCAAACTCAATGGCGGCGGCGGTGCCGTGGTAGCCCGCCAGCGGCCCGCCGCAGGCACCATCCCAGGGCGGTACGAAGGCTCCGACATTGCGCACCAAGAACAACTCGCCCGGGCCGGTGCCCGTCAGCAGGTAGGGCACCAAGCGCGAATCGGAACAACCAATGAACAAGGTGGTCGGGTGCTGGCCTTCACTCACCAACGTCTGAAAGGTCTGCTGGTGGTCCGGAAAGGCCTGGTCATGAAAATGCCGCAGGCGGGCCAGCCATTCGTCGTCCATGGCCGGGCTCACTGCATCAGCGGCGCGTCATCGGCCTCCAGGGCCACGCCGCACACGGTGGCCTGGGCCGCCAGTTGCCGCAAGGTCTGGCCCAGGGCGGTCGCAAAGTGGTGCTGCTGCAAGTGCAAGGCCACTGCCTCGCGCACGGCTTCAAAGTCGGGCTGTAGGCCCGGCTCACGGGCCAGCACTTCCACCACATGCAAACCAAAACGGGTGCAGACCAGGCGGGGCAATACGCCCACCTCGGGCTGGCCCAACACCTCGCGCGCAAACTCTGGAGCGCAGTCGGCTGCGGCCAGCCAGCCCAGCTCACCGCCTTGGGCCGCGCTGGGGCAGTTGGACCACTCCGCAGCGGCTAGCGCAAAGGCCGGGCCTTGGCTGTCGGCCACGCGCAGGTTCAACAAGCAGGCCTCGGCCCGCTGGCGCAGCGGGGCCAGCGGCACGCCGGGTGTCACGGCAAACAGGATGTGTCGCACCAGCGCGCGTTCACCCTGCGCCCAGCGTTGCGGCTGGGCGGCAAAGTGGCGGCGGCAGGCGGCCTCGTCCACCGGTACCTCGGGCAAGTGCAGGGCCAACCACTGCTCGATGGCGGCCTGCGCCGCCTCTGTGATGGCTCCACCCTCGGGCACGGCGTCGTCAGCAGGCAGCAGGCCGTCACGCTGGGCGGCTTGGCGCAGCAGCTCGGTGCAGGCGCGCTGGCGCAACTCGGCGGGGCTTAAGGCCTCGTCGGGCCCTTGCAGTGCAATGTCGTTGATGGTGGCGAGCATGAGGAGGGGCTCCTTCAGAGTTGACGCTGCGGGGTGTTGTGGCCGGGGGGCACATTGAGGCGGCGCGAGCGCACCAACTGATGCGGACGCCACAGATAGGCCACCGACGCCAGCCCGCTCCAGACATGCACCAGACGGCTGAAGGGGAAGAGGAAGAAGATGGTCATGCCCAGCACCATGTGCACCTTGTAAGGCCAAGCCAGCTCGATCAGGTTGGCCGCTTGGGGCCGGAAGGTGACGATGCGCTGCGCCCAGTCAGCCAAGATCAACATCACGCTGCCATCCGCATGGGCCAGCGAGAAGGGCAGGGTCACCAGACCCAGGGTCAGTTGCACCCACAAGATCAGCAAGATGGCGATGTCGGTGCGGTGGCTGGTCAGGCGGATGCGCGGGTCAAACAAACGCCGCCACAGCAGCATGGTCAAGCCCACAAAACACACGGCCCCAGCCACACCCCCGGCCACGATGGCCAGCATCTGCTTTTGCGCCGGGGTCATGAAGGACTCGTACAAGGCATGCGGTGTCAGCATGCCCACGGAGTGGCCGACGAACAGAAACAAGATGCCCAGGTGAAACAGGTTGGAGCCCCAACGCAGCATGCCGTGGCGCAGCAGCTGCGAGGAGTCGCTCTTCCAGGTGTATTGGTCGCGGTCAAAGCGCGCCAAGCTGCCCATGAAAAACACGGCCAAGCAGATGTACGGATACACCGTGAAGAAGAAGTCGTGCAGGTACAGGCTGAGATCGGAATGCGAGTTCATGGCGTGGCTCCTGTGCGGGGGGCGTTGCGACGCACCAGGTGAATGGGTTGGGTCTGGCTGCTGCCTGGGCGTTGACCGGCACTGCTGCAGCCATCAAAGGCCACGGGCTCTTGCCAGCTTTCATCCAAGGGTTCTTCGGCGGCAATGGGCACGGCCTCGGCCGGGTGGCCTGCCAAGTCCAGCAAGGCGCCCAGCACGCTGGCATAGCGGCTCTGGCGCTGCGCCAAGGCGCTGAAGATCACGTTCAGCAAATGGGCGATTTCACTCAAGAAGCTGGCGGCCTCTTTGGGCGGCTGGGTGGAGCAAAACTCCAGCAGCACCCGCAGGTCGTCGGGCATCTCGCCCTCCGCCAAATAGAGCCCGCCTTTCTCGTAGGTCTGGGCCAGGTCGATCATGGCCGGGCCGCGCTCGCGCGAGTCGCCATGCACATGCTCAAACAGGCACAGCGCGGTGCGTCGTCCGCTGTCAAACAGCTGCACATAGTCGGCCTCGGCCTCCAATGGGGCTTGGCGCTGCAGGTGGGCGATCAGCCCATCCAGTTCGGCTAAGCGGGTTGCCCCCAGCGCTTGCTCTTGGTGCAGGGCGGCTTGCAGCTCTGGCAGGTGCTGGCGCAGGGGAGCGTCGGGGTAAGACAGCAAGCGGGCCAGCACCCGCAGGCTGCGGGCCATCGGCTTGGGCGAAGAAGCAAAGAGTTTCTTCATGCTCAGATCTCCGCCTTGATGGGAATGGTGCGCCGCTTCTCGCTGCCAAACAGGCTGGTGTCGCTGCTGCCCTCAGAGCAGCCGTTGCCAAAGCTGAAGCCGCAGCCGCCGCGCACATTGAAGGTGTTCTCGGCATATTCGCGGTGGGTGCTGGGGATCACAAAGCGGTCTTCATAGTTGGCAATTGCCATGGTTTGGTACATGTCCTCCACCATGTGCTCGCTCATCCCCACCTGCTTCAGCACCTCGGCGTTGTGCACGCCGTCCACATGCTTGCTGCGCTGGAAGGCGCGCATGGCCAGCAAGCGCTCCAGCGCCTGCTCCACCGGCTCTACTGCACCGGCTGTCAGCAGGTTGGCCAGGTACTGCACGGGGATGCGCATTTGCGCCACGTCCGGGATCTGGCCCTTGCTACCCACATGCCCCGCCTGGGTGGCGGCGGTGATGGGTGACAGCGGCGGCACGTACCACACCATGGGCAGGGTGCGGTACTCCGGGTGCAGCGGCAGCGCAACCTTCCAGTCCACCGCCATCTTGTAGACGGGGCTTTTGCGCGCCGCTTCCAGCCAGGCATCGGGGATGCCATCGGCACGGGCTTGGGCGATCACGGCCGGGTCGTTCGGGTCCAAGAAGAGGTCGAGCTGGGCCTGGTAGAGGTCTTTGTCTTTCTCCACACTCGCGGCCTGTTCGATGCGGTCGGCGTCGTACAGCAGCACGCCCAGGTAGCGGATGCGGCCCACGCAGGTTTCACTGCACACCGTGGGCTGGCCCGCCTCGATGCGCGGGTAGCAGAAGATGCACTTCTCGGCCTTGCCGCTCTTCCAGTTGTAATAGATCTTCTTGTACGGGCAGCCCGAGACGCACATGCGCCAACCCCGGCATTTGTCTTGGTCGATCAGCACGATGCCGTCTTCTTCGCGCTTGTAGATGCTGCCGCTGGGGCACGACGCCACACAGGCCGGGTTGAGGCAGTGCTCGCACAGGCGCGGCAGGTACATCATGAAGGTGTTTTCAAACTCACCGATCATGGCCTTTTGCGCGGCGTCGAAGTTGGCCAGGTTGGCGTCTTCGCTGCGCTTGGCATATTCGCCGCCCAAGATCTCTTCCCAATTCGGGCCCCAGACGATTTTGTCCATCTGCTGGCCGGTGATCAGGCTGCGCGGGCGTGCCGTGGGGCTGGCCTTCATCTCGGGTGCGCTTTGCAGGTGCGCATAGTCGAAGGTGAAGGGCTCGTAATAGTCGTCAATCTCCGGCATGCGCGGGTTGGCGAAGATCTTCATCAAGAGCTTCCACTTGCCGCCTTGGCGCGGTTCGATCTGGCCGTTGGCCTTGCGTACCCAGCCGCCTTGCCATTTGTCTTGGTTCTCCCAGGCCTTGGGGTAGCCAATGCCGGGCTTGGTTTCCACATTGTTGAACCAGGCGTATTCCAGGCCAGGGCGGCTGGTCCAGACGTTCTTGCAGGTGACCGAACAAGTGTGGCAGCCGATGCACTTGTCCAGGTTCAACACCATGCCGATTTGGGCTCTTATCTTCATGCGTTCTCTCCTTGGGCCTGCACCAGTGCGACCTTGTCTTCGCCGACTGGCGTGTCCAGCCAATCGACCCGGTCCATCTTGCGCACCACCACAAACTCGTCGCGGTTGGTCCCAATGGTTCCGTAGTAGTTGAAGCCCCAGCTCTGCTGCGCATAGCCACCCACCATGTGCGTGGGTTTGAGCACGATGCGCGTCACCGAGTTGTGGATGCCACCGCGTGTACCCGTGATGGTGGAGCCCGGGGTGTTGATGATCTTTTCTTGGGCGTGGTACATCATCACCATGCCTGGGTTGACACGTTGGCTGACCACCGCGCGGGCCGCAATTGCGCCGTTGACGTTGAACAGCTCCACCCAATCGTTGTCGACAATGCCGGCCTTGGCGGCGTCTTCCTCGCTGAGCCAAACGATGGGGCCGCCCCGGCTCAGGGTCAGCATCATCACGTTGTCTGTGTAGGTGCTGTGGATGCCCCACTTCTGGTGCGGGGTGATGAAGTTCAGCAAGATCTCCGGGTGCCCGTTGGGCCGCTGCTGGTGCATGGCGGCCGTGGCCTTCATGTCCACCGGCGGCCGGTAGCTGGAGAGGCCCTCGCCAAAGGCCAGCATCCAGGCATGATCTTGGTAGAACTGCTGACGACCAGTGAGGGTGCGCCAAGGGATCAGCTCATGCACATTGGTGTAGCCGGCGTTGTAGCTGACAGTCTCGCTCTCGATGCCGCTCCAGGTGGGTGAGCTGATGATCTTGCGCGGTTGAGCCTGGATGTCGCGAAAGCGGATCTTTTCGTCCTCGCGGTACAAGGCCAGGTGCTTGTGCTCGCGGCCGGTGGCCTTCTCCAGCGCCTCCCAGGCTTTGACGGCCACATGGCCGTTGGTCTCGGGGG
>NZ_JAGQDG010000014.1 GCF_018069865.1 Ideonella paludis | reverse complement strand
CCTTTGCGTACGGACTGTCCCGGGTTGGGCAATCCACGCGGGCCGGGCTCAATGCGGCCTGCGTTCAGAGGTTGCACTTTCCCGCCAGCGTTCGGGTCCATCAGCACCTTTGCCGTCAGCTCTACGGAGCGTGGCAGTTCGGCGGCAGTCGTGGTGAGTGTTCGAACACCGAGTTGGCGCTGCGCAGGCTTGGGCAGAAAGACACTTCCATCTGGCAGGCGCTGCGGGCCGTTGGCACTGGGCTTGGCACCCCCATCGCCATGGTCGTGGCCTTCGCCAGCGAGCGCGCCCGTCACGGCTGCCAACGCCAATACAAGGCTGGCTGTGGCCAATCGCTGGATCTTGAAGTGGGTCAATGCGCGCTTCATGCCATACCCCCAGCGCGGAATTGACGCGCTGATCTTGCGCGACGGCCCACGATGATCAGCACGACCAGCGCTGCGATGCCCCCCATCACCCAGATTGCATATTCCTTCCAAGAATGGGCGTGCTCGGCCTCATCGGTGTGCTCAGCCTCGTGGACGTCTAGCTCTGCGGCCAGCAAATCAGTCTCCGTGCCGGCGGTCACCGTCGCGGTGATCGACAACTCGCCGGGCTTTGGCGCTTCGGGCAGAACAATCTCGAACTCATCACTCCCTTGTTTGGTGGCCTTGAACTTCTGTCCACCAATATCGAGCTCGATCTGCGCCTCTGTGACGGGGCTGTTGTCTGCAGCCCGGTCTAGATACAGCGTGATCTGTTTGCCGTTGAGCACACCCACCAGCTCAAACAGCTCTGATGCGGCAGCGAACCTCGGCAGCGCCGACCCGGTGGCTGCGGGTGCTGGTGAGCCATGGTCATGGCCATCACCAGCGAAGCCAAATTGGGGGACAAAGAGCAAAACAGCAAGGCTGATCGCGGCTAAGGGAGAGATAAGTTTCATGTTCTGTGATCCAAATTTTGTTCAGATGGCATATGGCCGACGCGCCGGGGCGTGGGTCTCACTGGGGCAACAGGCCCAGTGCTTGGCGCCATGCAGAGATGGCTGCTGCAAGTTCGATGCGCGCGCGGGCCGCTTGGCGGTCGGCTTCTGTCGCTTCGGCCTCTATGCGCAGCCGGGTGGGCAGGTCGGACTCACCCAAACGAAATGACTTGTCAAAGAAGCCGCGTGACTCGCGCGCCAGTTGGGCCCGCCTGTCGGCAGCGACCAGCTGCAATCGGGCGGCTTCAACGCGCGCCTTAGCCGTATCTCGTTCACCGGAGAGGCGCGCGCGCTCCAAGGTCATGAGCGCTTCGAGCTCTACGGACTCAGCCCTTGCCGCTGCAAGACGTGCGTCGTAGCGAGGCCCTGCGCCAAAGGGAATTCGCACACCCACCGTGACAGTCTGCTGCCATGCTTCGCCGGCAGCCCCTCGGCCACGCGTAGTTGCAATCTTCAGCTCCGGGCTTGCACGCGACTGTGTGGCCGTAAGCGCCACGACCCCTTGGGCCACGGCTGCGCGGTCCCTGAGCCATTGAAAGTCACCATGCGCGCTCAAGTCAATCGGTGAGGGATCAGGGGTCGGTTCGGAGTAGGGTTCTGCCAGTGTGAGTTTGGCGTGGGTCGCAGGCGTTGCCATCAGGGCCGCCAGCGCCTGCCGGGCCACCGAAGATGCAGCCTCGGCACCCGCCACCGTCGCCTGCGCAGCCGCCACTGCACCGTCCGCCTGATGCTGGTCTGCTCTGGCCAGATCGCCTGCCTTGAGGCGTTTGCCAACATCCAGCGCAATGCGCTGGGCACTGTCTAGCTGATCTTGCGCGGTCGCCAGCTCAACAGCCGCGCGTTGCCAATTCCACCACGCCTCACGCACAGTTGCGGCGACCCGCAGTTGGGCAGCCGTTGTTCGGCTCCCGACAGCACGACTCTCTGCTTCGGCCAGCGCTTGGCTACGCCCACGCTCTCTTGGCAGCCACAAGGGAACGGTCAAACCAATCTCGTATTCGCGGGTACCTAGGCTGCTGCCTAGACGGTCCGTCTTGCCGGTCACCTCTAGCGCTGGGGGCTCTGGCGTCCAAGCTTCTGCCGCACGCTGATGCGCTTGCGCGGCGTCGCGACGCATGGCCAGCGAGGCGACCTCGGGCTGTTGCGACCAAGCTGCATCAAAGGCTTGGCCGAGAGTCAGGCGCTCAGGCTTTGCAGCAGCCTGCGCAAACAAACTCGTAGTGACCGCGCTGAGCGCGATTGAGAACATGACGCCGGCAGTCTTCTGCCATCGTCCTTGTGCAATAACGGTTCTTCGGTGCATCCGATACTCCAGTGTTGAAAACAACTCACGGGAGATCGGCGAGGGGTCATTCGCGATAGGACAGCCGCTGCCAGCAGCGGCCAATCAGGCGCGAAAGGCTTCAGGGAAGAAACGCTTCCTCCTCGCCGATCAGGCGAGGAGTGCCCACTGAGGGCGTTCAGGTGGGCTGTGCACCATTGAACGAACCACGCATTGAGCGGGCGCGGCTGGCTGAGAGGCCAATGTCGGAGACGTCAGGTTGGCTGACGGGCAAGCCATGCCCGCGCAACTGCCGTGGCAGTGCGCGCAGTCGAGGTCACTGCCTCCCAGGGTCTTGCTGGCCGAGGCGTCGTCAACCTTCTTTGCTACAGCGTCAGCGTTGTGCTGATGCTCGTGATGTCCGAAGTGTTGGGAGGCTGCGCCGCTCTCGTGACCGCAATAGCTCGTCACTGCCGCCCAGGTGAACTGGACAGGCAGCAAAGCCATCAAAAGGATCGCGAAAAGGCGGCGCATTTGCAAAGAATAGCAGATGTCAGACAGCGAGATCGATGAGTAAGCCCTTTGTTTGCCGAGCAGTACTGGCCTTTGCGCGACGCCAGGTCCTCTGCTGAAAGCGGCAGCCTTGAAGCTGCAGAACCTACGGGTTGATAGGGGTCTGGACGGACTAACCCGCTCATTTGGGCCAAGGTTTCAATCTGCCTGCTGGCGGGCTTCATTTCGGAGACGCGCCTTGTACCAAGGCCGCTCTCGCCAGAACATCTGCATCAGCAGACGCTGATTTGGCGCAACATACAACCAATGCCGACACAGCGGATCTGTGAGGTCAAAAAGGGCCTCAAAGTCCCGTCTCAGCTCCGGGAGATCCGCCACGATGGGTTGGATCTCTCCATAAGCGTCAAGGACCCACTCGCGCAGTTGCGGCAAGCCATGCATTTCTGACTGCACTGCCAACAATATGACAGCTGCCAAGGCATCAAAGCTGCCTAGACCGACCAGTGCGTGCACATCATCCTGCGTTAGGAACCTTTGACGCAGATGCTCGCCTTCGGCCTGATCGTCGACTTTGTAGAGAATCCCGATCACTGCGGAATCCAAACTTCGCAGTGCTTCATCCAGCGTTTGAACACTGAAACGCTCTCCCTTGAGTGCCCTCCAGATCGCATGGTGATACCACCGTGCTGTCCCAGCAAACCGTGCCTCAGCGTCGGCTACTGCATCGCGTTTGCCCTTCACCGAGGTCGGGCTACGACGTCCGGCTTCATAGGCGTACCACTTGCGAGGGCGACTGATTCCGTCTGCGCCCCTCGAGGCCCAAGGACCATCTATCAGCGCCTCGATCGCGTGAGCACTCGGCAGATTGCTGCGCGACTTGACGACCTGGAACCAGATTCTGGTACGCACGACGTCGACCGCATCCCGTTTGGGACGTCCAGCGCGAGAGGTCAGAAGTACAGCCATGGGGGGTAGTGTTCAGAAATTGCGAATATCTGTTCGGGTGGTTGCCCCTGACTTCACCGTCAACACTGGGCGTCACCGAGCGTGACATGTGAGGCCAGCCTCATGCAAAACCGTTGATAGATCTCATTTCGGGGCGGCCATGGACAGTCCTTCATCGCAGGATCAAATGGTTCAAATTCAGCAATCCCTTACAGCTGAGTTGCAGACCAAGCACGGCCCTGTGCTGGGGGGGATCGATTTAGCACGGGCGCTAGGCTATCGCAGCTCCGCCGCTATGCGTCAGGCACGCCACCGAGGACAGATCGAACTCGCACTATTCACCCTGCCAAACCGCAGGGGGCACTACGCCATGACCACCGAAGTAGCGCAATGGCTGGCCATGGCCCGGATCCACCGAGCGCTCCCAGGCGCAGTCGTCAATGAAAAGGAGGTGCCATCTTGAGCTGAGCACACCAAGCTATTGAAAATACCCACCCAGAAACGCAAAAGCCCGAGAAGGCAATCTCGGGCTCAAGCGTCCGGTTGACACCGGAGACCATTGAAACAGTGGCTTCATGAAGTGTCTACGGGCAACACCAACCTGTCAATACGGGTCGGCGTGCTGGGTGAATTCGTCCTCAAGCATCCGAAAGACACGCATGCGACTACCCATGGCGTTGCAGCGCGAAATCACGCGCCTGCACTTCCACGATCCCAGCCTTTCTCATCGGGCTCTGGCCCGCTCACTAGAGGTCTCGCCCACCACAGTGGCCACTATGCGCCGCTATGTTCTCCAAACGGGTTTGACCTGGACCGAGTTGGCCGAGTTGGACGACCCGTCATGGCGCAAGGCCTTGCAAAATGAGAATCGATCTCTGGCCCAGACCAAGCCTAAGCCAGAGTGGGCCCACATTCATGCAGAGCTTCAAAGGCCTGATGCAACGCTGGAAGTTCTATGGCGTGAATGGCGGGAATCAGTGCCAAATGGGATTGGCTACAGCGCCTTTGCTGACGGCTACCGTGTCTGGTCCCGGAATCGGCATGTGGTGATGCGCCAAGTTCATCGTCCTGGCGATCGGCTGTTTGTTGACTTCGCTGGCCGCACGGTGGAGATACGAGACCGTGACGGGGGGCCTAGCCAGTTTGCACAGATTTTTGTAGCGGTCCTCGGCTACTCAAACTACACCTTCATCCACGCTGTCCTTACCCAAAACGCTCGGGACTGGGCCGAATGCCACATCCAAGCCTTCAATGCGCTTGGCGGTGTTCCCCTTTGGATCGTGCCGGACAACTTGAAAGCAGCCGTGCTGCGTCGAGGGCGGGAGAAGATCGAACTCAACCCTGTCTTTCGTGCATGTCTCGCACACTACGGCACAGCAGCCCTGCCGGCGCGACCCAGGCGCCCAAGGGATAAAGGCAAGGCAGAGGTGGGTGTCCAGATTGGACAACGCTGGGTGCTGTTCAGGCTGCGAGATCGAGCTTTCTTTAACGTGTCGGAACTCAACGACGAGTTACGACGGCTCACCGCGCACCTCAACGCCCACCCATTCAAAAAGCTAAGCGGCAGCCGCGAACAACGCTTTGAGACAGAGAGAAAGGTTCTTCAGCCACTCCCAACGTCAACATTTGAAATCTGCGACTGGCGCTATCAAGTTCGTGTTGGCCAAGATCACCATGTCGAGCACCATGGCTGCCACTACTCCGTGCCGTGCGAACTGGCCGGCAAGCGTGTTGACTTGCGCTTCACTGCATCGCTGCTAGAAATCTTGCACGAAGGACGTCGAGTCGTGCTGCACCCGCTCA
>NZ_JAGQDG010000013.1 GCF_018069865.1 Ideonella paludis | reverse complement strand
AATTAAGGTGCCATTGGTGACACGATTAAGGTGAACCCACAGTTTCGATCATCCTTGTAGCGTGGATGCCCTCAAGCCGAACGAGTCGTGAGGTAAACCGCCGCCTGCACGCGCGAGCTGAGCCCTAGTTTGCGCAAGATGTGTTGCACATGGATCTTGACCGTGGTTTCGGCGATGTCCAAAGCTCGGGCGATCTCCTTGTTGCTGGCGCCTTGTGCGATGTATCGCAAGATTTCGGTCTCGCGAGGGGATAGGCTGCTCAGTGGGTCTGGCGGCGGATCTGCGGCGGGTGGGGTTGGAACCTGGGCCAAGTGCTCCGCCTGAAAGGCCTGAACCAGTTTGGTTGTCATCTCCGGGCTGACGATGGATTCACCCGCCATGGTGCGCAGGATGACGGCCGCCAGGACATCGCTGTCAACTGTCTTGAGCAGATAGCCACTGGCACCACCTCGCAGCGCCGCAGCCAAATGGCGAGCATCTTCGCTGACCGTCAGCATCAGCACTTTGGCCTGAGGCGCCACTTCACGTAAGCCGGCCAGTGCGTCCACGCCGTGAACCCCCGGCATGTGATTGTCCAGCAGGATCAAGTCTGGCTGATGCTGGGAGGCATGGCGTTGTGCCTCGGTGGCGTCTGCCGCTTCGCCCACGATCTCAAAGCGAGGGTCATGGCCGAGCAGGGCCATCAAGCCGCGACGAAAGAGGGTGTGGTCGTCCACGATCAGCAAGCGCACCACACGCTCATTTGGCCTAGTCGTATCGTTAGAGCTCATGCTGCTTGTCGATGGGATTCTGCAAGGGTCAGCACCACACAGGTGCCCGAGCCCGGAACGGAGCTGAGCTCCACGGCAGCGCCAATGCGCTGAGCACGCTCGCGCATAATGCGCAGCCCCACATGGGTTTCACCGGGGCTGACATCGGCGTCAAAGCCTTGACCGTCGTCGCGCACTTCCACGCGCCAAGGTGGGCTCTGCTGAACTTCTACCCACACGGTGCTGGCCCGTGCATGCTTGCGAACATTGGACAGCGCTTCCAGCACTACATGCAGTACCTGGACCTGCACGTCTGGAGGCAAGGGCAGACCATCGCCCTCCAGCAACAAGTGCGTTTTCAATCCAGTTTGGTGCTCGAACTTCTGCAAGGTGATTTGCAGCGCCGTGCTGATGTCTTCGGTATTGGTGCGGGTCCGAAAGTGAACCAGCAACTCTCTGACATCCGCCATGCTCTCGGCAACGCCGGCATCCAACTCTGCCAACACGGCGATGGCCTGGGTTTCATCTTGCCGCTTGAGTGCTTGCCGCAGAAGGCCGGTCTGGATCTTCAGAAAGGCCAGGCTCTGCGCAATGCTGTCGTGCAATTCGCTGGCCAACAAGCCGCGCTCGCTGGCGACAGCGGCTTCGCGCTCCAAGGCGCTGACACGCAAGCTCTCGATGGCCCCCGCCAGGTGGCTGGCCAGTGTCTCCAGGAGCGCTTGGTCATCGGGAGCCAGGGTTTGAGCTTGGCGATAAAACAGGTTCAGCTCCCCAACTCGGCGATCATGCAGTTGCAGTGGAATGACCAGCACCGACGCAAATCCGGCACGCTCGCAGTGGCCTCGCAGTCCCGGCGTGCTGTCCGAGTGAATGGGAATGACACGCGTTTGTGCTTGCTGCTTGCTTTGCCCACAGTGGCAGTCGCCGACCGGCAGGCAGTGCTCATCGTCTGTCAAGCTGGCGGGCAGCCCTTCAGAGGCCAACAACACATAGCGCTGGGTCTGCTCGTCAGCCCAGCGCACAGCAGAGGCATCGGCTTCAGCCACGCGCCGCAACTGCCGAGCAAAGCCCTGGGTCAGGTTCTCCAGCGAGTCCGCCTTGGCCACAAAAGCAGCGGCCTCGTACATGGCCACCAGGCGGGCACGCTGTTGTTCCAAGCGCAAGGTCTTTTCTCGAACCTTGTCTTCCAGGCTTTGGTAGAGATCCTGCAGCGTGGCGGCCATTTGGTTGAAGCCCTGAGACAGTGCCCCGAACTCGTCACTACTGCCGACCTCGACTCGGGCGCTGAGATCACCTCTCGACACTTTCTCTAGCCCCGCCTGCAAACGCGCCAATGGGTTAAACACAAAGAGGTAGGCGGCATACAGCAAGGCCACCGCACTGGCCAAGGCCAGGGCCACCATCATGAACTGGAAGGCGTTCAAGATGGCCGTCAGATGTGCCAGTTGAACCTCAATGGCGGTGACGAAGACATCGACCCGTTCAACCAAGGCCTCGGCTTGCTGAGCGGCAACGGCGGCAGATGGGCGTTGCTCACCACCCCAGGCTTGTTTCAAGTGCAGCCAGCCTTGCTGCACGTCAGCAAATGCAGCCTGGGTGGCCTGATCGCGTGGCAGAAACAAGGGACGTGCAGGGTCGCCCACCGCGAGGACCTGAACGCTGCTGTCGAATTGAGCTTGATAACTCTGCAATCGGGAGTCGTCGCTGCCCGACACAGCCTGGGCCAAGCGCCAAGTCTGCATACGCATGCGGCCTGCTTCGTTGACAGCGGCTGCCCCACCTTCCAGCTGCCAAGTCACCCAGAGGGTCAGGCCAATCGAGACCAGTGCCATCACGAGGAGCACGCTGCCAATGGTGCCCAACTTGGCTGAGAGGGTGCGGGGGAGCTTCATTCGAGCACTCTACGCACCAGACTGATTCGAGTCTTGACCTTGATCAAGGCTCAGTGCGTCATCCCGGTAGGGCGGGTAGGGGCCCGTGCCCGCATGGTCTGCCTGCGACGCTGCCACAAAGCAGCCCTGGGTGACATCGAAGACATGCACCTCGCCGTCTTCGATCACATAGTGCCAGCCATGCAGGCTGATGCGCCCGGCTTCTACACCAGCTCGCACCATGGGGTAGTCCATCAGCCGCTCCAGCTGCAACACCACCGCACGCTGTTCGGTGCGGCGCAGGGCTTCGGGGCCGGGCTCTGCGACCGGCAGCGCGGCTGCGCGCCCCAGGTCCAACCACTGATGCAGGTTACGGGCCTCAGGTGGCACACCGGTGTAGAGCGCGCGAATGCCGCCGCAGTGACTATGCCCGCAGACGATGATGCGGCGCACGGCCAGGCTTAGCACCGCAAACTCAATGGCGGCGGCCGTGCCGTGGTAGCCCGCCAGCGGCCCGCCACAGGCGCCGTCCCAAGGGGGCACAAACGCCCCCACATTGCGCACCAAGAACAGCTCGCCCGGGCCGGTGCCCGTCAGCAGGTAAGGCACCAAGCGCGAATCGGAACATCCAATGAACAAGGTGGTCGGGTGCTGGCCCTGCTCCACCAAGGTCTGAAAGGTCTGTTGGTGCGTCGGGAAGGCTTGGTCATGAAAGTGCCGCAGGCGGGCCAGCCATTCGTCGTCCATGCCTTCGCTCACTGCATCAGCGGCGCGTCATCGGCGTCCAGGGCCACACCGCACACGGTGGACTGGGCCGCCAGTTGCCGCAAGGTCTGGCCCAGGGCGGTCGCAAAGTGGTGCTGCTGCAAGTGCAAGGCCACGGCCTCGCGCACCGCTTCAAACGTGGGTTGCACGCCCGGCTCACGCGCCAGCACTTCCACCACATGCAGGCCAAAGCGGGTGCAGACCAGGCGGGGCAGCACACCCACCTCGGGCTGGCCCAGCACCTCGCGCGCAAACTCTGGGGCGCAGTCGGCAGCGGCCAGCCAGCCCAGCTCACCGCCTTGGGCCGCGCTGGGGCAGTTGGACCACTCCGCAGCGGCCAGCGCAAAGGCCGGGCCTTGGCTATCGGCCACGCGCAGGCTCAGCAAGCAGGCCTCGGCCCGCTGGCGCAGTGGTGCCAGCGGCACGCCGGGGGTCACCGCAAACAAGATGTGGCGCACCAGCGCGCGTTCACCCTGCGCCCAGCGTTGGGGCTGGGCGGCAAAGTGGCGGCGGCAGGCGGCTTCGTCCACCGGCACCTCAGGCAAGTGCCGGGCCAGCCACTGTTCGATGGCGGCCTGCGCTGCCTCCGTGATGGCGCCGTCCTGGGGCACGGCGTCGTCAGCAGGCAGCAGGCCGTCACGCTGGGCGGCTTGGCGCAGCAGTTCGGTGCAGGCGCGCTGGCGCAGCTCGGCGGGGCTCATCGCTTCGTCAGGCCCCTGCAGGGCAATGTCATTGATGGTGGCCAACATGAATGCTCTTTCAGAGTTGACGCTGGGGCGTGTTGTGGCTGGGCGGCAGGTTCAGGCGGCGCGAACGCACCAACTGCCGCGGCCGCCACAGATAAGCGACAGAGGCCAGTCCACTCCACACATGCACCAGGCGGCTGAAGGGGAAGAGGAAGAAGATGGTCATGCCCAGCACCATGTGAACCTTGTAAGGCCAGGCCAGCTCGATCAGGTTGGCCGCTTGCGGCCGGAAGGTGACGATGCGCTGTGCCCAGTCGGCCAAGATCAGCATCACGCTGCCATCCGCATGGGCCAGCGAGAACGGCAAGGTCACCAGGCCCAGGGTCAGTTGCACCCACAAGATCAGCAAGATGGCGATGTCGGTGCGGTGGCTGGTCAGGCGGATGCGCGGGTCAAACAAACGCCGCCACAGCAGCATGCTCAAGCCCACAAAACACACGGCTCCGGCCACACCCCCGGCCACGATGGCCAGCATCTGTTTTTGCGCCGGGGTCATGAAGGACTCGTACAAGGCATGCGGTGTCAGCATGCCCACGGAGTGGCCGACAAACAGAAACAAGATGCCCAGGTGAAACAGGTTGGAGCCCCAACGCAGCAGGCCGTGGCGCAGCAGCTGCGAGGAGTCGCTCTTCCAGGTGTATTGGTCGCGGTCAAACCTGGCCAAGCTGCCCATGAAGAACACGGCCAAGCAGATGTACGGATACACCGTGAAGAAGAAGTCGTGCAAATACAGGCTGAGATCGGAATGCGAGTTCATGGCGTGGCTCCTGTGCGGGGGGCGTTGCGACGCACCAGGTGAATGGGTTGGGTCTGGCTGCTGCCTGGGCGTTGACCGGCACTGCCGCAGCCATCAAAGGCCACGGGCTCTTGCCAGCTTTCATCCAAGGGCTCTTCGGCGGCAATGGGCACGGCCTCGGCCGGGTGGCCTGCCAAGTCCAACAAGGCGCCCAGCACGCTGGCATAGCGGCTTTGGCGTTGCACCAGGGCGCTGAAGATCACGTTCAGCAAATGGGCGATTTCGCTCAAGAAGCTGGCGGCCTCTTTGGGCGGCTGGGTGGAGCAGAACTCCAGCAGCACCCGCAGATCGTCGGGCATCTCGCCTTCGGCCAGATAGAGTCCGCCCTTTTCGTAAGTCTGGGCCAGGTCGATCATGGCGGGGCCGCGCTCGCGCGAGTCGCCGTGCACATGCTCAAACAGGCACAGCGCGGTGCGCCGTCCACTGTCAAACAGCTGCACATAGTCGGCCTCGGCCTCCAGCGGGGCTTGGCGTTGCAGGTGGGCGATGAGCCCATCCAGTTCGGCCAAGCGGGCGGCCCCCAAGGCCTGCTCTTGGTGCAAGGCGGCCTGCAGCTCAGGCAGGTGCTGGCGCAAGGGGCTGTCGGGGTAAGACAGCAGGCGGGCCAACACTCGCAGGCTGCGCGCCACGGGCTTGGGAGAAGAAGCAAAGAGTTTCATGCTCAGATCTCCGCCTTGATGGGAATGGTGCGCCGCTTCTCGCTGCCAAACAGGCTGGTGTCGCTGCTGCCCTCAGAGCAGCCGTTGCCAAAGCTGAAGCCGCAGCCGCCGCGCACATTGAAAGTGTTCTCGGCATATTCGCGGTGGGTGCTGGGGATCACAAAGCGGTCTTCATAGTTGGCAATCGCCATGGTCTGGTACATGTCCTCGACCATGTGCTGGCTCATGCCCACTTGTTCCAGCACGGCGCTGTTGTGTACGCCATCCACATGCTTGCTGCGTTGGAAGGCGCGCATGGCCAGCAAACGCTCCAGCGCCTGCTCCACCGGCTCTACCGCACCGGCTGTCAGCAGGTTGGCCAGGTACTGCACAGGGATGCGCATCTGCGCCACGTCCGGGATCTGGCCCTTGCTGCCCACATGCCCCGCCTGGGTGGCAGCGGTGATGGGTGAGAGCGGCGGCACGTACCACACCATGGGCAGAGTGCGGTACTCCGGGTGCAGCGGCAGCGCCACTTTCCAGTCCACGGCCATCTTGTAGACGGGGCTCTTGCGCGCCGCTTCTAGCCAGGCGTCGGGGATGCCGTCCAGGCGGGCTTGGGCGATCACGGCCGGGTCATTCGGGTCCAAGAACAGGTCGAGTTGAGCCTCGTAGAGGTCTTTGTCTTTCTCCACACTCGCGGCCTGCTCGATGCGGTCGGCGTCGTAGAGCAGCACGCCCAGGTAGCGGATGCGGCCCACGCAGGTTTCACTGCACACTGTGGGCTGGCCCGCCTCGATGCGGGGGTAGCAGAAGATGCACTTCTCGGCCTTGCCGCTCTTCCAGTTGTAGTAAATCTTTTTGTAGGGGCAGCCCGAGACGCACATGCGCCAACCCCGGCATTTGTCTTGGTCGATCAGCACGATGCCGTCTTCTTCGCGCTTGTAGATGCTGCCGCTGGGGCACGACGCCACACAGGCCGGGTTGAGGCAGTGCTCACACAGGCGCGGCAGGTACATCATGAAGGTGTTTTCAAACTCACCGATCATGGCCTTTTGCGCCGCATCGAAGTTGGCCAGGTTGGCGTCTTCGCTGCGCTTGGCATATTCGCCGCCCAAGATCTCTTCCCAGTTCGGGCCCCAGACGATTTTGTCCATCTGCTGGCCGGTGATCAGGCTGCGCGGGCGTGCCGTGGGGCTGGCCTTCATCTCGGGTGCGCTTTGCAGGTGCGCATAGTCGAAGGTGAAGGGCTCGTAATAGTCGTCGATCTCCGGCATGCGCGGATTGGCGAAGATCTTCATCAAGAGCTTCCACTTGCCGCCTTGGCGCGGTTCGATCTGGCCGTTGGCCTTGCGCACCCAACCGCCTTGCCATTTGTCTTGGTTCTCCCAGGCTTTGGGGTAGCCAATGCCGGGCTTGGTTTCCACATTGTTGAACCAGGCGTATTCCAGGCCAGGGCGGCTGGTCCAGACGTTCTTGCAGGTGACTGAACAAGTGTGGCAGCCGATGCACTTGTCCAGGTTCAACACCATACCGATTTGGGCACGTACTCTCATCAGTTTTCTCCTTGGGCCTGAACCAGCGCGACCTTGTCTTCACCGACGGGCGTGTCCAGCCAATCAATGCGGTCCATCTTGCGCACCACCACAAATTCGTCGCGGTTGGTCCCAATGGTTCCGTAGTAGTTGAAGCCCCAGCTCTGCTGGGCATAGCCGCCTACCATGTGGGTGGGTTTGAGCACGATGCGGGTCACCGAGTTGTGGATGCCGCCGCGTGTGCCCGTGATGGTGGAGCCCGGGGTGTTGATGATCTTTTCTTGGGCGTGATACATCATCACCATGCCGGGGTTGACGCGCTGGCTGACCACCGCGCGGGCGGCAATCGCGCCGTTGACGTTGAACAGCTCCACCCAGTCGTTGTCGACAATGCCGGCCTTGGAAGCGTCTTCCTCGCTGAGCCAAACGATGGGGCCGCCCCGACTCAAGGTCAGCATCATCACGTTGTCGGTATAGGTGCTGTGGATGCCCCATTTCTGGTGCGGGGTGATGAAGTTCAGCAAGATCTCCGGGTGGCCATTGGGCCGTTGCTGGTGCATGGCGGCGGTGGCCTTCATGTCCACGGGCGGGCGGTAGCTCGACAATCCCTCGCCAAAGGCCAGCATCCAGGCATGATCTTGGTAGAACTGTTGGCGGCCGGTGAGGGTGCGCCAAGGGATCAGCTCATGCACATTGGTGTAGCCGGCGGTGTAGCTGACGGTCTCGCTCTCGATGCCGCTCCAGGTCGGCGAGCTGATGATCTTGCGCGGCTGGGCCTGGATGTCGCGAAAGCGGATCTTTTCGTCCTCGCGGTACAAGGCCAGGTGCTTGTGCTCGCGGCCGGTGGCCTTCTCCAGCGCCTCCCAGGCTTTGACGGCCACATGGCCGTTGGTCTCGGGGG
>NZ_JAGQDG010000012.1 GCF_018069865.1 Ideonella paludis | reverse complement strand
CCGTAGAGCTGACGGCAAAGGTGCTGATGGACCCGAACGCTGGCGGGAAAGTGCAACCTCTGAACGCAGGCCGCATTGAGCCCGGCCCGCGTGGATTGCCCAACCCGGGACAGTCCGTACGCAAAGGGGATGTCCTGGCTTGGGTTGTGCCCGCCACAGCACCCATAGAGCGCTCCAATCAGTCCTCTCAACTGGCAGAGCTGCGCGCAGCCAAATCATTGGCTGATAAGCGCTTGGCCCGCTTGAAGGAGCTATCTGACACAGTGCCACGCAAAGACATCGAGGCAGCAGAAAGCGAGGCGGCCAGTCTGGCCGAACGCCTATCCGCCATAGGCAGTGGCTTGACGACCCGCGAGGCCCTGATGGCACCAGTCTCTGGCGTCATCGCCTCGGCCCATGCAGTGGCGGGACAGGTGGTGGACGCCCGTGAATTGGTCTTCGAGATCGTCGACTCGAGCCGCTTGCGCATTGAGGCTCTAGCCTTTGACCCTGCGCTGGCGACCAATATTGGCAGCGCCACACTGGCCATTGGTGACAAGCGCGTTCCGCTGGAATTCATGGGCGCCGCACGCAGCTTGCGAGAGCAAGCCTTGCCGCTGGGCTTCCGGGCGCAAGGTGCTGACCTTTCCAGCCTCGCAGTCGGCCAGCCTGTGCGTGTTTTTGTGCAGACCAAGGAAAAGGTCAAGGGTCTTGCAGTTCCGGTCTCTTCGTTGATGAAGAACCCCGCTAACCAGACCATCGTCTGGGTCAAGGTCGCACCGGAACGATTCGAGCCCCGTACGGTCTCCACGGAGCCGCTGGATGGCCTCAGCGTGTCGATCACCGCGGGCCTCAAGCCTGGCAACCAAGTGGCCACGCAAGGCGCCACTTTGATTAACCAGGTGCGCTGACATGTTCAAGTGGCTACTCGACAACAGCCTGGGTAACCGCCTGCTGGTGATCATCGCCAGCGTGGTGCTGATGGCCTACGGCGCTTTCACCCTGACGCGCACGCCGGTGGACGTGTTCCCTGACCTCAACAAGCCCACGGTGACCATCATTACCGAGGCGGGCGGCATGGCTGCCGAAGAGGTAGAACAACTCATCACCTTCCCGCTAGAGACGACCATGAACGGCTTGCCCGGTGTGGAGACCATTCGCTCCACGTCGTCAGCCGGTCTGTCTTTCATCTACGTCACTTTCAATTGGAACACCGACATCTTTCGGGCCAGACAGCTCGTCAGCGAGCGACTAGCCGCCATGGAGGAGGGAATCGCCGAAGGCGTATTGCCGCGCATGGGGCCGATCAGCTCGATCATGGGCGAGATCATGCAGATCGCCATCCCGGTGGACACCACCAAGATTTCGGCCATGGCGGTGCGTGAGTACGCTGACTGGGTACTTCGCCCGCGCCTGCTGTCGGTGCAGGGCGTGGCCCAAGTCATTCCCATTGGTGGTGAAGTCCGGCAGTTCCAGGTCCAACCCAACACCGTACGCATGGCCGAGTTGGGCATCACGCACGAGCAACTGGAAGCGGCACTGAAGGGCTATTCCTCCAACACCTCGGGTGGCTTTCTGGAGCTGAACGGACGTGAGTATCTGATCCGCAATTTGGGCCGTACCTCCAGGCTGGATGACCTTAAGAACCTCGCGCTCACGGCTAAAGACGGCCAGCCCATCCTGATGCGTCAGATCGCCGACGTGACCTTTACCGCTGCCACCAAGCGGGGGGACGCCGGCTTTGAGGGGCAGCCAGCCGTGATCTTGGGCATCCAGAAGCAGCCGTCGGCCGACACCATCGCGCTGACGCGCAACATCGAGGAGGCGCTGGAGGGCTTGAAGACTTCATTGCCACCCGGCATGCAAGCACCCAAAGTCACTTTCCGACAGGCCAGCTTCATCGAAGCCTCGATCACGACGCTGCAAGGCAAGTTGATTGGCGCCTCGGTGTTTGTGGCTGTGATCCTGTTCTTCTTCCTCGGCACCCTGCGGCCGACCATCATTGCACTGACGGCCATCCCAGTGTCGATCCTTGTCACCGCGCTGGTCTTCCGATATTTCGGCTTGTCGATCAACACGATGACACTGGGCGGGCTGGCGATCGCAATCGGAGGCTTAGTGGATGACGCCGTGGTCGATGTGGAAAACATCATGCGGCGTCTGAAGGAAGACCGTCTCAAGCACCCAGAGCACCGGCTGAACCCAATCGAGGTTGTTGCCCGTGCGTCGATGGAGGTACGTTCGGGCATCCTTTACGCCACGGTCATCATCGTGCTGGTGTTCGTGCCGCTGTTCGCCCTGCCGGGGCTGGAGGGTCGGCTTTTCGTGCCACTGGGCATTGCCTTCATCGTCTCGACGCTGGCCTCACTGCTGGTGTCGGTGACGGTGACGCCGGTGCTCAGCTACTACCTGTTGCCTCGCATGAAAAGGCTGGACCACGGCGACACGCGGCTGTTGGCCTGGCTGAAAGCGCGCTACCGCAGCGGGCTGAGCACCGTACTGGATCGACCGAAGGCGGCCCTGGTGGCTGCGGGCGCTGCCGTACTGGTGGCGGCAGCGGCGGTGCCCTTCTTCCCCACAACCTTCCTACCGCCTTTCAGTGAAGGCACGCTGCTGATCGGCCTGCGACTGAACCCAGGTGTCACGCTGGCTGAGACCTCAGCCCTGGCCCGTCAGGCCGAGATACTGGTCAAGCAGGTTCCGGAAGTCACGCACGTCGGCCGGCGCAGTGGCCGGGCTGAGCTGGACGAACATGCCGAGGGTGTGCATGTCAGCGAGCTGGACGTGGGCCTCAAACCGACGGCCGAGCTGACGCGGACCATGGACGAGATCAAGGCCGACATTCGCGCACGCCTGGTCAACATACCGGCTGCGCTGGAGATCGGCCAGCCCATCTCGCACCGCATCGACCACATGCTGTCGGGTGTGCGTTCGCAGATCGCCATCAAGATCTTTGGCGAGGATCTCGACGCCTTGCGTGGCCAGGCCGACGTGTTGCGCGCCAAGCTGGCTGCCATCCCGGGCGTCGCCGACCTGCAGATTGAGAAGCAGGTGCTGGCGCCCCAGATCAAGGTGCGCGTGGACTACGCCGCGGCCGCGCAGTACGGCGTGCCGGCGCCCCAGGTGCTGGCCACGCTGCAGAACCTGGTCGAAGGCGAGAAGGTCACGCAGATCGTTGAGGGCAGCCGGCGGTTTGCGTTGGTGGTTCGTCTGCCGGAATCGGCACGATCCGTTGAGGGCCTGGGCCAGATCCTGATCGAAACGCCCAACGGTCGCATCCCGCTGTCCAAGATCGCCACCATCGAAGACGGTGACGGCCCCAACCAGATCAGCCGTGACGATGGCAAGCGGCGCATCGTGCTGTCGGCCAACGCATCAGGGCGGGCCTTGTCGGAGATCGTGGCCGACATCCGCGCCGTGGTGGCCAACACCAAGCTGCCCGAGGGCTACTTCATCACCCTGGGCGGACAGTTCCAGGCACAGGAGGAAGCCTCTCGTCTAGTCGGTCTGCTGAGCATCGTCTCGCTGACGCTGATGTTCGTGGTGCTGTTCAGCCGCTACAAGTCGGGCGTGCTGGCGGCGCTGATCATGGTGAACATCCCGCTGGCCCTGGTGGGTGCGGTGATCGGCCTGTGGCTGTCGGGTCAGCCGCTGAGCGTGGCCGCTCTGGTGGGCTTCATCACCCTGGCAGGCATCTCCGTGCGCAACGGCATCCTGAAGGTCAGCCACTACATCAACCTGATGCGCTTCGAGGGTGAGAACTTTGACCACAAGATGATCCTGCGCGGCTCGATGGAGCGGCTCAGCCCTGTCCTAATGACGGCGTTGGTGACGGCCTTCGCACTGGCGCCTTTGCTGTTTGAGGCTGAACAGCCCGGTACGGAGGTGCTCCACCCCGTCGCAGTGGTCATCTTCTCCGGCCTGATCAGCTCCACGCTGCTCGACACCTTCCTCACACCCGCGATGTTCTGGCTCTTCGGCCGCAAGCCTGCCGCTGCGCTGATGGACAGCAAGGACGCCGAGGCCCTTTGATCCCTCTGGTGGCGGGTTCGCCCGCCATCTTGTTTTCCCTCAATGCACTCTCTTGAAAGAACTTTTATGAACAAGCAAGCACTCTTGGCCGCCCTGGCGCTGACCCTGGCCGGCTCGGCATTTGCCGCTGGTGACCACACCCACGAACACAAGCCCATGCACGGCGGTGTGGTGGTTGAGGTCAAGGATATGGACTATGAGCTGGTGGCCAAGCCCACCACCATCCAGTTGCACCTACGGGATCACGGCAAGGCCGCCGACGTGAGCAAGGCCAGCGCCAAGCTGACCTTGCTGAACGGCACCGACAAGCAAGAGCTTGAGCTGAAGCCCTCCGGGGACAAGCTGGAGGCGATGGGCAATTTCAAGGTCGGACCAGGCACCAAAGCCGTCGCCGTCGTCACCATCGCTGGCAAGCCCGCTGGCACAGCACGCTTCGTCCTCAAGTAAAGGGAATAGCCATGGGCCAAACTCTTCTGACCCATCGCAGGGGTGTGCTGACCGGCTTGCTGGTGGCGGGGTTGACGCCCTTGGCCGGCTGCATGAACAAGCCCTTGCGCCCTGCGAACACTGACGGCACCTATTGCTATTCAGTGGGCAAGTCGCTGCGCCGCAACGAGACCTGCACAACCGCGCCCATCCCAACGATGCAGGCTGAAGCAGATGCCAAGCGGTTTGAACCCTCGCCCGGTCTGCTCACCGTCTACGTGGTGCGCAAGCGCTGGGGGGATGCCAAGAACGTGGTGCGGCTCACACCGAACCAGGGCTCGGCAGTCACGATCGTGCCCGAGTCGTTCGTCCGACTGCGCCTGACGCCTGGCACAAACAAACTCGCAGCCGCTTGGGACGAGGGCAACACTGCCCTTGAGGTTACCGGCAAAGCGGGCGAGGTGGTGTTTGTTGAACTGATCGGCTCGGTCTGGTCGTGGGGTAGCAGTTACCGGCTAGAACAAGGGAGCGCTGCCGCATCGCGTGAGCGCGCCTTGGGCCTTCGCCTTGTTGCTGATATCGGTTGATCTGAAAGTCAGCTGCATGAGCCCGAAATGCCTCCCTGACCTCCACTTGCCCGCGATCCTTCATGAGTAGCTTTTCGCACAATTGGCCCGCGGTACGTGGCGCTGCCACAGCCCTGGTTGCCGCCGCCCTATTTGGTATCAGCACGCCGCTGGTACAAAGTGCGGGTGTCGGTCTGGGGGCCTTGTCCACCGCGTCATTGCTTTACGCCGGTGCAGCGCTCGTAGGTTTGTGGACACGGCGGCCAGAGCATTTGGAAGCACGACTGACCCGCACCGATCTGCCAAGGCTGGCCCTGATGGCGCTGTTCGGGGCGGGCGTCGGCCCGGTGGCACTGGCTTGGGGGCTGCAGCACACCAGCGGCACCAGCGCGTCGCTCTTGCTGACCTTGGAGGCCTTGTTCACCGCCCTGCTGGCTTGGCTGCTCTATCGAGAAACCATGGATCGCCGCGTCTGGGCCGCCATGGGCCTCTTGATGGCTGGTGGCCTTATGTTGGTCATCGATCAAAGTCAGGCCGGGACTGCTCAAATGGTTGGCCTTTTGGCCGTATTGGGTGCGACGGTCTCTTGGGGCATCGACAACACCTTGTCGCGGGCTTTGGCAGACCGAGACCCTGGCCAAGTGGTGTTGGGCAAGGCGGTGCTTGGCGCCACCACCACGGGAGGGCTGGCCTGGTGGCTGGGTGAACCAGCGCCCTCTTGGGGCAGTGCCGGCGCGTTGCTGGCGATTGGGGGCACGGGTTATGGGCTGAGTCTGCGCTTTTACCTCTTGGCACAGCGCGCATTTGGTGCTGCCCGTACGGGCTCAGTGTTTGCGTTCGCTCCGTTCATTGGCGCGGCCCTGGCTGTGGCGCTGGGCGAGCGCGGGTTTAGCGTGTGGATGGTGCTGGGCAGTACCTTGATGCTGCTGGGTGTGCTTGTGCATCTCGCCGAGTCACATGCGCATGAGCACACTCATGAGGCCCTGGAACATGACCATGCGCACATGCACGACGATGGTCACCATGACCATGTCCATGAGCACATGCCCGTTGGTGCACACAGCCATCCCCATAGACACTGTGCGGTCACGCATCATCATGCGCATGCGCCGGACTTGCATCATTCACACCGCCATTGATGGATAGCTGCCATCTTGCTTCAGCCCATCAGAATACTGAATGGCTGCAGGGCACTTCGCAACCGGGGCTGCTTCATTGCGGCTGCCAAGGCGCCGAAGCCCATCTTCCAGAAGAGCAAAGCTAGCGATGCAATATCTGTAGGGCGTACGCAGTTGATCTCCGCACTTCTAATGTGATGCTTTTGACAAAGTTGTGCGTCTAGCGCGCAAATCGCTGGATTCGGTGTTCGTGCCGAATGGAATGCCCACGCGGCCCCATCACCATTGCCCCGGCAGTGAAGTATTGAACCCAAGCCGCACAACGGGCTAGTGGGCGCAAGACCCCGACGTCGTCCCTTTGCGCTTCTAGCGTGCGGGCGACATGTGATCCCCTATTCGCAGTGATTGTGGAGCTTCCACTTTTCCTCATGGCCCATCGCTTTTGCAAACTCAGGCACTTTGCAGCGCTCAGCCTCTGCGGCATCTTGTGGCTTGCTTTGGATAGCGGGACTTGCTGCTTCGACGGTCGGCGCCGCAGGCATATGGTCCGGCGCCACCAGCGGCGCCAGCCCTCCAACAGCAGCGACAGCAACCACGACGGCGGCCAGTTGGCCCCAGCCTTGGCGCTCATGCTCAGAGGGCTCGTAAGCGCAGGTCCCGCCCGGGCAAAGCTTGGCCTGCTCGACATTAAATCGGTTGTACACCCAGCAACCGATGCAAATCCCAAACGCTGTTTCAAAGAACATCAGCGTTAAGCACAGGGCGCACACGAGAAGGTTGAGAGGACCGACCAGGCCCTTCAAAATGACTAAAAAGGCCATCACCCCCGCCAGCACAAACCCAATCGCCCAGGCAAACCGTTTCTGTGGCGCGCCCGTCCACTCGGGCTGTTGACGCCGCACCATCCACTGCCCCAGCACCAAGCTGGGGGCATAGCGCGGGTTCACGAAAAGGCGGATGCTGAAGTCCATGAGGAAGGCCAGCACGAACACCCGCGTGGGGCCGAAATTCCCAATCAGCCAAGCATTCATGAAGGCGACGATGCCACCCAGGAACAAGAGGCCGGCAGCCGCACGCACGGCGCGCTCATTGAGCACAGGAATGGCGATGTCGGGCAGGGTCTGGCCGAAGGCGAAGAAGGGTCTGTTCATGGTCGATGTGCCTTTAAATATTCGTTGTTTCGAATACGTGAATTGTCATTATCGATCTACGCCACTCGCTTGCTGACCTTGCGCTTCGGCAATCCAAAACTAGGGTGCGTCTCTTCTCCTCTCCACGCCAGCCACGCTCCCGACACCCCCATGGACAGCGCTACGAACCAAAAAGCGGACTCCAACTGCCCAGCAAAGTGAGCCGACAAGCCCAGGCCCAGAGCACCCAAAGCGTAGCCGAGGTCGCGCCAAAAGCGGTAGATACCGATGGCCGAGCCTCGCCACAGTGGCGGTGCAATGTCTGCCACAGCTGCAGACAAGTTGGGGTAGAGCATGGCCATGCCAAAACCGGTCAACGCGGCCGAGAGCATCCATCCTCCCGAGCTGTTCATCACCACCATCATGGCCACGCCTATGCCACACAGCCACATGCCTCCCACATTCAGCCGATGACGCCCCAAGCGGTCTGACCACCGGCCGGTGATCAACTGCGACACCCCCCAGACCATTCCATAGACGCCAATCACAGCGCTGGCCTCGGGCAGGCTCAAGCCTTGCTTCAGGAGATAAATGGGATAGACGATCCACACCAGCGCATCAACAAATTTTTCGACCAAGCCAGCTTGGCATAGCGCCAGCAAACGGGCATCCCGCCAACTCATCAGAGTGAACACCTCCCAGGTGCTGGGAGGCTCTGGCGAGGGGTCAGGGCTGTCGTGCGTACTCAGTGCAGGTGGTGTCACTCGTGCCCAAGATAAGGTGTCTTGCACATAAAAGGTTGAAAGCCAGAGAGCAGCCAAGGTGACCCCGATGCCAAAGACCATCAGACCTTCCCGTGCACCCCAGAGCGTGGCCATCCAAGCCGTCAACAGTCCTGCCAAGGCCACACCCACATATCCTGCAAATTCATTAAGCCCCAGCGTTAAACCGCGCTCGCTGGGCTGAGTGATGTCCAGCTTGGCGGTTTGCGTCATGGACCATGTCAGGCCTTGGTTAACGCCAAGCAGAGCGATTGCTGCGACCACCCACGCCCAACTGGGCGCCAAGCCCAGGATCAGCGGAATGGGCAAGGCAAACCACCACCCCAGCAGCAAAACTCGCCGTCTGCCAATTCGCTCAGAAAGCCGCCCCGCCACAAAGTTCATGATGGCCTTGACCACGCCAAAAGCCATCACCAAGGTGCTTAGTAGCAGAAACGAGTTTTTCGGCACCCCGAACTCAGCCTCTGCCACAGCGGGCAACACGGTGCGGGTCATACCTAGCGTGAGACCTACCAGTAGCACCTGCAGCAGCCAATGTCCGAACTGGGCACGGTTGGCCGAGATGCCTCGAAGCAGCACGGCTGTTGTTTTTGGCGAGTGCATTAGGCAGAGGTGTTCGCAGCCACTATGGCGTCCATATCCGAAGGCCGCGGTCCTATGCTGGCTACGAGTTGTTCAACAAAGCTGCCTCTATCCATGTTGAGGGCACTGTTCCAGCGCCTTTCGAACCCAATGGTGGAGGCCGGCTTTCCAGACAGCCCTGCGCCACAGGCACTGCCCGCTTGGTGCCCTGGATAAACCTCAACTTCGTTGGGTAATGTCAGTAGCTTGTTGTGCAGGCTATCCCATAGCAAGCCTGCCATGTCACGTTCTCGCCCCGCCAGATCCGGTCTGCCCACAGCACCCACAAACAAAGTGTCCCCCGTCACGACAAACCAAGGCGCGTCTCCGCGACGAGCGTCTTTGACAAGCAGGCACATGCTGTCCAAGGTATGGCCTGGGGTGTGGAGCACTTCGATCTTGACATTGCCGACATCTAATCTCTGGCCGTCTCGGAGCGGCTCAAAGTCAAAGGCAACGATGTCTCGTGCCGATTCGTGCAAGCAGTAGTGCGCCGATGCCCTACGCGCCAGCGCTCGACCACCGCTGTAGTGGTCTGCGTGCACATGCGTGTCAATCACATGGGTGATCGCCACGCCTGCGTGCTGCGCCTGAGCGATGAACCAATCTTCATCACCTGCCAGCACATCGACCGCGACGGCCTTGCCCAAGCCCGCACAGCCGAAGAAATAGGACAAGGAGGCCTCACGGGCCGCCAGTTGCTTGAAGAACATGAAAGGCCTCTCTTGGGGTGTATTTGCTGGTGTGGGCAGTTCAGTGCGACTGAGCCAGCGGCATGCCCGCCGCCTGCCACTCGCTCACGCCATCCAACAGTTTGTGGATGCGGTAGCCCTTGGCACTCAACAACTGATAGGCCTCTTGCGAGAACAGGCAGAAGGGTCCACGGCAATAGGCGACGATGTCCTTGTTCTTGGGGAGCTCAGCGAGCCGACTGGCAATTTCGTCCACCGGCATAGAGCGCGCAAAGGGCAGGTGAGCAAGCTCATACTCTTCTGTGGGGCGCACATCGATCACCACCACTTCGCCACGCTTTGCACGAGACATCAAGGTTTGACGGTCGAGCTGGGTCAAGGTGCCGGGCTCAGCCACCATCTGATTCAAGGCCATGCGCAACTCCAGAAGATGCGACTCGGCCACTCCTCTCAAGGTGACCCACAGGCCCGCCACGTCCCCCCCAGAGAGCCGATAGACCACGTACTTGCCCTCCTTGCGAGCGCTCACCAAGCGCGCTCCCCTCAATGACTTGAGGTGTGCGCTGGCCAGCTTGATGTCCACAGACAGCTCCTGTGCCAAGACTTCAACAGACTTCTCACCCTGGGCCAGCAGCTCCAGCAGTTCCAGCCGCTTCGGGCTGGCCACAGCTTTGCCGATGCGGGCGACTTGTTCGTACAGCAGGTCTTTGAGTTCGCGCTTTTCCATCCAGTCATTCTAATGATTGTTAGAATGATGAGTCAAACGCTGACCTTCTGACATGCTGAGCCCCCGTCCTCTTCGCCTCTTGCTGGCCGCGCTACTGGTGGCGGTTCATGCGTGGGGCTTGTGGGGTATCGGGGTAGATCGCTTAGCGGTGCGTGTGCCCCTTCCCGTGGCTCAGCACGAAGTGGTGATGATCCTGCCGGCGGCTACGCCCATACCGCCACCTGCGCCGCCGATGAGTCGGCCCCCGCTCAAGCGCCAAGCCAAGCCGCCCACGGCAGCGATAGAGCGCCCTGTCGAACCCCCACCCATCGCACTGGCCGACACCCTGAAAAAGGCGCCAGCCACGCTGGCCGCTCCGGCCACGCCCAGCACCGAAGAATGGGCCATGGCCGGGCAGTACACCTTGAAGAACAGCAAGCGCTATCGACACAATTGGGGCCAGCATGTGCGCAGCCTGATGGGCACGGCCGTGGAAGGGCCAGACCAAGGCGCGGTGCGTTTTGAGGTGGAGATTGCACCGGATGGCCGCCTGGCCCGACTGGACACTTTGTGGAGCACCTCCGCCAAGGCCGAGCAGTTGGCGCGGCAAGCGATTCAACAAATGCCACCCCTGCCGCCCACGCCCACCGGCAAGCCCCTGGTGTTTCAAAGAACGGTGTCCTTCCAGCCTTATGAAACCGATGGCCCACCGCTTTACAAAAACGACTGCAAACCCGATGCATCGCGCTTCAGCAACCCCTTTGCCTGGGACGGGCAGGCAGCGCAGGCCAGAGGCCATCAAGCGCCGCCGCCGCCCATGAGTGCGCAAGAGCTGGCGGAGTGCTTGAAGCAGTTGCCCAAAGACAGCTTGGAAGCGGAAAGTGCTCAGATGCGCAGGCAACTGGAGCAGGGTTGGTCTTCATCCATCAAGCGATGATTGCTGCCCTTTACTGAAATCTGCGCCATTAGACTCTGACAGGCAACTTGGTCCGCTCAAATACTACGTGGATACTCCAACTTCATCTTGACATGAGTCGATCGCAGGCGGAGTTTTCGACGAAGCCGATGCTAATTCGGGCCAGACTCACCGTGGATGGTGTCACGAGCCACGCCTGAATCATCATGATCCGGATCAGTGCCTTGCTGAAAGTAATCGCTGGCCCACTTGCGCATGGCTTCGGCCGAAGACGATGATGGACCGCTGCCCATGGCGATGGAGAACCCCTGCTGCGGGAGGTCCAGCCGACGCAAGAAGTCTTTGGCGGCGCACACCAGGGTTGCATGTGCCTCTTCAGCATCGCAAAGTTCTGCCGGGTAGGCTAAGGGGAAGAGCGGCTCTGACTCGATGAACACTGTGGTCAAGCGGTCTGACTGGCTGCCCAACAAAAAGGCAGCGAGCCGGCGAGGCCGCATCGCTCCAGGCGCCTCGATCATGAGCCGGGACTCAATCACGCCGTCCTCGTCGATGAGTGTCGTCATCGGAATCGTCCAGCCATCATCTTCGCTGTCCGTAAGCAGGTGGGCCTCGACACCTTCGAGCTGAAGAAATGCGTCCAAGATCGGTTGTAGGAATTCCGGTGGCGCCTTTGTCTTGCCGCCCACCTTTTCCGCCAGCGTCACTGTCCTCACGCGCTTTGAGGATGTCTCGTTCCCGGTGGCAAGCTCCGAAACGGCAGGGCTCCCGTGAACAGCAACGCCCCCTGCCGCCTGCAGCCGAACCTGCCGTACCACAGGCTTTCGAAGCAGATCTGGAAACGCTCGATCCGACTCAAATTGGTAGCTGCCTCGACTCAGTTGGGGAGAGCCATCCTCATTCACCAGCCGGGGCTTTTGTGGCCGCACAGCCCCTGCGAACGGCGCGGCCTTTGCCTCACCCATTGCGGGCCGCACACTGCGGCTCGCACGCTTAGGTTTCGATCCGCATCTCACCGTGAGTTTGTTGAACGGAAACTCGTGGGAGCAGGACAGGATCCGGAACACCAGGAATGTCTGGCCTGCAACCCAGTCCTGAGACAGCCACTGCCCGCTGACGGTGAGGTCTGTTTTGCCTTCGAAAGGGAACAAGCCCACCGGATAGGCATCCGCCCCTCTGGTCGAGGCCTCTAGGCACGACCGGCCAATGTTCATGGCGGCAAACCATGCCTTGTTGTCCCCGGCCATCCTGGCGATGTCTGCGGCACTTTGCTTGGGAATGCCATCCGCGATGTCCAGGAACATGTGTCGGCCCAGCAGGGTTCTGCGGAAATTCGAGAACAGGTGTTCCTTCTGCAGCGGGGGACTGAAGAGCTTGCTCAACAGCACACTGGAGGACCCGAAATAGAACCGGATCAGTTCCATGGCTGGCAGGACCAGAAATCGCCCACCACCCAGCGCCACCCGCAGGCAGTAGGAGTGGGTGTTCTCCATGTGCCAAGGGTGCTCTCCCATCGGAATGAGATAGCCGCCGGACTCCAGGCTGGAGCCTGCCTTGATGATGACTGTCGTTTCCTTTGAGATCTCCAGGTCCGGAAACTTCTCTCCTTGCTGGGCAGGGCGGCTGTGCCACTTCTGGCCTTGCCAAAGGTCGCCGATGCGCAGCAGCACGGCCTGCCCTATGGAGAGCCACCGTTTGACGGATCTGGCTGACGTGCTGGCAGGCGTGATGGGGCGAGTGGGGTCGACCAAAGCCTGCGGGTCGATCACTTTGGTGAGGTGCACCAGCACCGAGGGCTCGCTTCGCTTGGTGTATCGATTGGGGAAAGCGATGGGGCCGAACCAACTGACCCGCCACAGATCTTCGCCCTGCGGGAAGCCCCAAATCATCAGCTGACGCGCGTCGTCAGAGGCGCCTGCCTGCTCCCATGTCATTTTGACCGCCCCTGATTTGGCCGCATTCTGACGGCCTTTCTCCTATGAAAATGGCTCTATTCGGCCAATTCTTCACTTCGATCTTTTCTCACCCACTTCGATTTTTTCTCATTTACTTCGAGTCGCTGACAGGCAGACCGAGACCCTGGCCAGGTGGTGTTGGGCAAGGCGGTGCTTGGCGCCACCACCACGGGAGGGCTGGCCTGGTGGCTGGGTGAACCAGCGCCCTCTTGGGGCAGTGCCGCCGCGTTGCTGGCGATTGGGGGCACGGGTTATGGCCTGAGCCTGCGCTTTTACCTCTTGGCACAGCGCGCATTTGGTGCTGCCCGTACGGGCTCAGTGTTTGCGTTCGCTCCGTTCATTGGCGCGGCCCTGGCTGTGGCGCTGGGCGAGCGCGGGTTTAGCGTGTGGATGGTGCTGGGCAGTACCTTGATGCTGCTGGGTGTGCTTGTGCATCTCGCCGAGTCACATGCGCATGAGCACACTCATGAGGCCCTGGAACATGACCATGCGCACATGCACGACGATGGTCACCATGACCATGTCCATGAGCACATGCCCGTTGGTGCACACAGCCATCCCCATAGACACTGTGCGGTCACGCATCATCATGCGCATGCGCCGGACTTGCATCATTCACACCGCCATTGATGGATAGCTGCCATCTTGCTTCAGACCGTCAAAATGCTGAGTGGCTGAGGGATTCTTCGCAGCCTAGTCGGCGTCATTTTGGCGGCCGAGGCGCTGGAGCCCACCTTACAAAAAGCTGAAGCTGGCAATGCTGCATCGGTATGCGGTGACAACAGGGGATTCTTGATTCAACCAAAGTCCCTGTGCGCCACCCCGCCTCGCAGAAAGCCAGAGCTACTGCCAAGAGGTGCTTTCTTCTCTGATCGATTCAGGCAGAGGGAACTCCAACGCATCGACATGCAGTTTGGCAGCGAACACCGACTTCTCAAGCAAGGGCGCTGCTCGCGGGCGGTATCAGACAGACGCACAATGTATGAACCAAGCAGGTAGTGACAGTCGACAGCATTGGTTGTACGGGATACTCGACGTATGCCAAAAGTCAATCAAGGCTTGCGGTCGTCCAGCAGGGTCGCTAGATCGTGCGACAAAGCCATCGGCTCGAAAGCACTCACGTCTGATGTTCCGATGTTCCCGATTGGCAGGCGGCCGCTCATGTGCCCGATAGGCGTGAGCACTAGGCGCAACAGTTGCCCACGCAGTTCGCGGCCGTCTCGCAATGCCCACGCGGCACGCAGCATCAGCAGGTGCACGCTCAGGTGAGAGCAGAAGTCCCGCTGTCCGAGCACATGGGCACGCTGCAGCAAAGACATAGCTGCCAGCGGTTTCCGGCTTGCAAGCTGATTCCTGGCTTCGCCGATTGCGGCGTCGAACGCGATTGCGCGTTGAGAGCTGGGCGTCATCGGTCTTGCACCCTCGCGTTCAGCAAACGCAGTCCGTTGATAAGCACCTGCAGGCTGGCACCCATATCGGCACAAACCGCCAGCACCAGGAACACCGCCTGGTTGTCTAGCGCCAGGGTGCGATGCCCGAGTTGAACGGTCATCGCACGGACCCTGGCAATGCCTTCCACTGCGCGGCGGATCTCGGAATCTGCAGATGCGCAATCCATCATCGGCACCCGAAAGCGCACCCAATCAGAGCTCTGCGCCGTTGAGGATGGTGCCTGAGGCGCAGGCGTGCCGCAGCCACAGCAAGGTGCTTGATTCTCAGATGCAGGTATTGACTTTGCAACAGCGTCTAGTCGATCCACGATCATGTCCCGTTGTTCGATATGGCCATTGAAAACCCTGAAGTCAGTGTAAGGTCAAGCCGTTCATTCGCAAACGGGGACCCCATGCGCATTGGAAACTTGGCTGAAGCGACCGGCACGCCCGTCGAGACCATCCGCTTCTACGAGCGAGAAGGCTTGATTCCTGCCGCCCAACGCAGTCAGAACAACTACCGGGTGTACACGGCCGCACATGCTGAGCGGCTGGCCTTCATCCGCCACTGCCGCAACCTCGACATGGCGCTCGACGAGATCCGTGCGCTGTTGCGTCTTCGGGACGCCCCGCCCGAAGACTGCGGCGAGGTCAACAACATCTTGGATGCGCACATTGAGCATGTGGCCAAGCGCATTCGCGAACTGCGATCGCTCGAATCGACCCTGAATGCCCTGCGTGCGCGCTGCCAGTCACCACATGCGATGGACGCGTGCGGCATCCTGAATCACCTGAACAATGCCGCCTCGCAAGGCACCAGGACGGCCGGTCACCTCCACATCCGCGGTGCCCACTAGGGCCGCAGAGCCGGTGACAACGCGGTCACCTGATGTCCGTACCAACCCAGCTGGGCGCACGATGTTGGTTTTCTGAGCTGATCCCAAGGAGGAATGATGCTTCCAAATTGGCAATGACAGTTATCCACAGATCACTCCACCCAACAAGTGTTCGTGGGTGAACTCTTCACTTCGAATTCGATGCTTCTGACAAAGGTATCGTCTAGCGAGCACATCGCTGGACTTGGTGTTCATGTCAAATGGAATACGCAGGCAGTGAAGCATCCACTCTGTCTGGTCTTTCTTCTTGAGCGTTTCTGAGCTGCCTGTGCGGCAGTGAAGGTCACGGCCAGACTTTTGGCCGCCTTCTTTTTTTTCTGAGCTGCCTGTGCGGCAGTGAAGACGCCAAGGACAACAAGCAGCGGCAAGAAGAATTTCTGAGCTGCCTGTGCGGCAGTGAAGGGCGACCCCGAGGACGACGAGCGCCCCTGCGTTTTCTGAGCTGCCTGTGCGGCAGTGAAGGATGGTTTGCGCCGAGTGCGCGAAGGAGATCATTTCTGAGCTGCCTGTGCGGCAGTGAAGATTCCGTAAAGCAGGTTCCGGGTGCCCAGAGTTTTCTGAGCTGCCTGTGCGGCAGTGAAGGGCTTGTTGCCCCCGTCGCGCAGCGCCCTTGATTTCTGAGCTGCCTGTGCGGCAGTGAAGGCGAAAACACGGTACCAGTGACGCATCCGCTATTTCTGAGCTGCCTGTGCGGCAGTGAAGCAGAAATCTTTTCTTGATCATCGCGCACCTTTTTTCTGAGCTGCCTGTGCGGCAGTGAAGGGTAATAGGTTTTACTTCCTGGTTAACTTCCTTTTCTGAGCTGCCTGTGCGGCAGTGAAGGGCCACATCCCAGCGCTTTTCCTTTTGGCTACTTTCTGAGCTGCCTGTGCGGCAGTGAAGTTGGAAGCACAGGTACTTGTAGGCGACGGACATTTCTGAGCTGCCTGTGCGGCAGTGAAGACGATCTTCTTCATGATGTTTCCTCTTCCCCATTTCTGAGCTGCCTGTGCGGCAGTGAAGTGAATTGCAGAGGCTTAGTGCCAAGCCGAGAATTTCTGAGCTGCCTGTGCGGCAGTGAAGCAAAAAGACCGGATCGCAAATGCTCGATCAATTTTCTGAGCTGCCTGTGCGGCAGTGAAGTCGCGTGACTGCGGCTCTGATGCAGCCGTGAATTTCTGAGCTGCCTGTGCGGCAGTGAAGCAACACCCGGGCGCCAAGATGCAAACCGCGCTTTTCTGAGCTGCCTGTGCGGCAGTGAAGCATAACGGCAACCCTGTGCTGACCTGGTGCGCTTTCTGAGCTGCCTGTGCGGCAGTGAAGTTGCCAGTTCAAGCTGCCAGGGTCCACCACCTTTTCTGAGCTGCCTGTGCGGCAGTGAAGGTGATCGAGAGCCGGCGCGCCACCCCCACGATTTTCTGAGCTGCCTGTGCGGCAGTGAAGACCCTGAAACCGGTGAGGTGTTTTCACCTGCATTTCTGAGCTGCCTGTGCGGCAGTGAAGGCACCTATCAGCTCAAGGTCACCACGCTCGATTTTCTGAGCTGCCTGTGCGGCAGTGAAGTGGCTGCCTGAAGACGGCCTGCAGCAGCGCGATTTCTGAGCTGCCTGTGCGGCAGTGAAGGCGTTGACGCTTCCAGGCCGCAGTGTTGTAGATTTCTGAGCTGCCTGTGCGGCAGTGAAGCAAGTCCGGCCTCAATCAATGGTGCACGTGCTTTTCTGAGCTGCCTGTGCGGCAGTGAAGTGGGGGTCGAGCATGGGTCGCACGTCCCAATATTTCTGAGCTGCCTGTGCGGCAGTGAAGCCTACGACTACGACTCCAAACACGAGGCGATGTTTCTGAGCTGCCTGTGCGGCAGTGAAGTCATTGCTGAAGCTCCTTGATTGTTGCCGCCATTTCTGAGCTGCCTGTGCGGCAGTGAAGTTCGGGGCTGTGCTGGGCGGGGTCGGTCATGATTTCTGAGCTGCCTGTGCGGCAGTGAAGGATGTGCGCGAGACTTTCTGGGTCGCATTCGATTTCTGAGCTGCCTGTGCGGCAGTGAAGATCGGCTTTCGTGGCGCTTGTCACAGTGTCGATTTCTGAGCTGCCTGTGCGGCAGTGAAGAGGAACCCCATTTGAGGCTGGTGCTGGCGTGTTTTCTGAGCTGCCTGTGCGGCAGTGAAGGTTCATGGCGTCAATAGCGCCGCCGTCCGTGATTTCTGAGCTGCCTGTGCGGCAGTGAAGACACCGGCACGGACTGGTCGGCGCTCGCGAATTTTCTGAGCTGCCTGTGCGGCAGTGAAGTAGCCTTGAACCCAGCTAACCCATTGTGCCTAATACTGAAATCAGTCTGAGCCCGCGTTGAACCCAATAAAAAGCAAAACGCGCAAGTCCTTGATTTACAAGGCCTTGCGCGCCACCCTCAAAAAAGGGTCAGAACCAGGGCACTGTGGCAGTGTTGCTCAGACCATAGGCGTTGAAGCTACCGCTCACAGGGCTAGGGCTAGGTGGGCCTAGTCTCAAGAACAGCATGAACCTCTGACCGGTGCTAGCACTCGTGACGGGCAGGAAAGGCAACTTCAAGATTTCTGCCGCACTGTCGGGAATGCGCTCTCGGGCCTGCTCCGCTGTCAAGCCATGTCGCTTCATTTGTCGTCGGCGCAGGCGCTCGGGGCTGCTCTTGGCTTGCACTCGGTTCAGCCGGCAGTGGCTCGCGTCAGCGGGCACCGCCACTGGGGCACTCACTTGAATGTGATCCCTCATTCCGTTTAGCCACGGCAAGGCCATCAGTTGCTGTAGGCGGTCTGCTGTGCCCAGGATGCGCAGCGTTTGCCCCAACCCTTTGCCTGAGTAGCCCGGAAAGCACACGGCCAAACCATCTGAGCGCAACTCAACCAAGGCGCGGTGTAGCTTGGAATAGAGTGCCGCCAGGAGTTGGCTGGCCGGGAACTCTGGGTCAGGCCGCAGGTGAATGTCGAGGAAATGCGTCAGCATGGCCTCATTCCTTGCCTGCATCGCCAAACACACCGCCGCGGATCAGCGTGGCCATCACAAAGTGCTGCTGCTCCAATGCGGGCACTTTGTCCTTCAGCAGCCAGTTGTCCAGCAGGTTGTAGAAGTCGATCTTGTCGCCCGGCTTGCGGCAGGCCTTGCCCAGCGTCGTGATAGAGCCGTAGGGCTCCACCGCGATGGGGCCGACTTCGGCCGCCTCAGGGTGCCAGGTGTCAATGGTGCGGATGGCGTTGCCCAGCTTCTGAGAGTGAATGCCTGCCACGCCGCTCACCACGTACAGCGTTTTGCTCTTGCCCGTGCTGGCCTTGTCCAAGATCAGCTCTTGGGAGGGGTACACCTCTTGCCCCGCACCCAGACGGGCAAAGGCGGTGACTTGAAGCAAGACGTGTGTCTTGCCGCTCAAGCCTGCGGCGATCACATCGCCCAACTCCTTGAGGGATGCAGCAGCCGTGCCTGCTTCGAAGCCGCGCAATGACAGCGACAAGCCGTCGAACGTCCAGGTCTTGGCAGCGGCACCGTTGACGATGTGCTGCACCTGTACTTCCACCTGCTCCGCACCGACCCGGTTGCGCCACAGGAAGCGGCCATTGGCCAAGTTGTAGGCATAGCGAGACGCGAGCTCGCCAAAGCCAACGCTCTCGACATAGCCACGTACGGTGGCGAGCAGCTTGGCTTGATAGTCGGCGTTATTGCAGGCATTCGGTGTGCCCGCACCGCTGAGCACACGCAAAGAGAAGCTCGCCTTCAGTGTGTCAGCCTCAGCAGGCAGCGTGGCGACATCAACTGTTTGAAGGTTGGGGTTCTCGATGGCGGCATCCAGCTTCGCTGGGTCTTGGTCCTTGGTCTTGAGGCGGTTAGAAATGGTGCCGCGCACAGACTTTTCGCGCACGGTGATGGGCGTCCAACCGGCATCGCTTTGACGCGCGTTCCACGAGCCCGAAAACAACAGGGCGTCGGACGGGTCCAGCTTGCGCTCAAAGGCGAGAACGGATGCGGTCTTGAGGGTATTGGCAGTAGCCATGTTTGAATCTCCTTGAATTTGAATGAATGTCAGGCGGTGGCCGTGTCGGCCGGGGTGCCAGGGGTGTAGTCGTTACAGCAACGGTAGGTGGCTTGCTTCTCGCCTTCGGTACGCGCATACCAAAGCAGGTCGTCCAAGCGCTTCAGTCGGTGGGGGCTGATCCACTGGCCCATGGACCAAATCGTCTCCACAAACCGAAATGGCGTCTTGGTGTCTCTCGCACCGTTCACAGTGCCGGGGGCGTACAGCTCAGACAGCGCCGTGTACCCCACCGGAATGGGCACGGTCCAGCCCTGGCGGGGATCTGTCTGCCAAGTGACCTCACCGTCATCAGACTGCACGGCGCGGTGATTCCAGCGAGAGAGGTCTAGCCACGCATCTAGCGCATTGGCCTCGGGCGCCGTGGTTCGCATCTGACTCAGGCGGCTTGCCAGCAGGTCGTCGCGAGACACGAGCGCAAAGCCAGGCAGACACATGCGTGCTAGTTTGCGCATCTGCAGCCGCTGTTCCTCTTGCCCTTCCGCCTCCAGCGCCAAGAATGGCTTAGGCCGACGCTTGCGATGGCCAGACAGCGCCGGCATCACACTGCCGCCTGCCAACCGCATGCCCGACACTTCATGTGCGACACGGTCAGCGAGCGCTTGCCGCTCTGCGTCGCCAAGCAGTGCAGTCGATAGACGCACGCTGAACACCAAGGTCAGCTCCAAATGCACCCGGCCTTCTTCCACAATGCCAGCTGTGCTGCCATCCGCGCCAACCGGGTTGCGAGTCAGATGAAACGCCCGCGTGAAGCCTTCGGTGGTGACTTGGGCTTCAAAGTCATGGCAGACCACGCCCACGGCCTTAAAGGCAATACCTGCGTCGGCCCCTAAGCGCCGCTCCAGGCTCGTCATCAGACCCAGAAAGGCCGTCATGGCCGGGAAGCCCCAGGTCATTGGGCTGGAGATGGCGTTCGCGTTCTGAACCCGAAGCCGTGGCAGCACCAGCACCGCCCAATGTTCGGGCTTGTCCGCAATCATGGGTGTGTTCATGCGGCCTCCCGGGCGAGGGCTTGGAGTTGTTCATGCGCGAGCTTTCGCCACTCCACAAACTCGTTGTCACCAACAGGTAGTGGGTTACGAAGTTGCGTGTTCACCCAGCGGGCAAAGTCGCCTGCAATGGCTTCCTCGGCTTCTTCAAGCGGGTTGCTAGAGGGTTGCCCTTCAGGGTCTAGCCAGATGCGCTGCGCCATGGGTAGGTCGCAGTCTTCAGACTGGCTCCATCCGGGCTCCAGCGTCAGCAGCTCGGCTTGAAACTGGATCAGCTCATCCACCAATGCTTCGACCCAAGCACGCACACGCTCTCGAGTCTCCAAATTGGCTGGCGGCTTGCCCTCCAGAAACCGGCGCAACGCACGTGCCTGCTGTGACACGCTGGGCCGACGGCCCCACACCTTGAACAAGCTGCTCACACCCAGCAGGGGGCGCACCGCTGCGGACTTCCACACCGGCGGTACAGAGGCCAACAAACAGTTGTCGCCTCGGCGCTCGCTGTTCAGTTGGCTGATGTTCTGGGGCTTGGTGCCTCCCAACTTCTGAATAGCCAAGTCGGAATACTCCCGCACAGGCCGTGCGTGGTGCGTACCTTCCTTTCGAGCAGCGCGTGCAGCTTTGGCTTCATCGCTGAAGCGGTCGTCTTGCAATTGCTGGTAGACACGATGAATCAGCGACGTGGGATAAAGCGGAGCCAGCAAGTGGTAAGCGCCGTCATCGTGGGCGGACACTTCGTCTTCATCCAACAGCCAGTAAATCTGCTTCGCGAGTTGGGAAGATGAGACGCCTGCGCACCTTGGCTCACCGAGTGAGATCAAAGCTTGCACCGTGCCTTTGTCAGCCAAACCAGCAGTAAACACATATACCGTGTCGGTATCTTCCTGCTTCAGCCAGGCATATATCCGCTGACCTTCGAACTCAAGGGTAAGAAGACGATTGAGCTCATAAGCCTTCTTGACATAGCTTCCATTCCCTGTTGCATCTCCAGGGGTGTCGGCGTCCAGCACGCGCGAACCCACATAGACGTGGGCGGCCATATTTGCCGGATTAACGAGAAGGTTGGTGGCCTTCTTTACCTTGATGTCCGGATGAATGCCCTTGGCGATATGAGATGCAATCTGAATCTGCCCTTCAAACTCTCTTGCAGATTGGACGAGCCCTTGAAAGTCGAGTCCGTCTCGGATTTGCTGTCGGCGTTCGACTGATGCGCGGTCGTCGCCAGGATATCTCTCGATGCCCCTAGCTATTCGGTCCGCGAGATGCGATTCGATGGCGGCCTTTAGCCGCATTGAGCGTTCGGTCTGTTTAGTTTCCATAGATGTTCCCCTGTTTGCTAGTTTGGATTCAGTTCGGGTAGTTCACCTCCTCTTCCAAAGTCCAAGCGAGGGGTGTGATATCCACCCAGCTTCGCTTGCCGGGACGTTCACCGTCCCGAACCGCTCCGCACACCAGTCCAAAGGGCGATCCATGGACTCAGCCAACGCGGTCAACTCGGCCATGTAGTCCTGTGCGCCCCAGACTGAAACACTAGGGTTGTCCAGTGCCGCATCAGGCAGGCGTCGATGCAGCCCTTCTGCGGAGGTGTAGAGCTTTTCGTCCGGCCTCCCGCCCTTGAGCTTCTCCACTTGGTGGAGCACATAGTCATCACGGTCTTCATTGGGCAACAACACCAGCGAGACTTCGCGTTGATTCGAATCATCTCGAAAGGGCTGCTGTTGCTGGAGCAAACCAGTGAGCAAAGCTTGTTGGGGCTGAATCCGCCACCACGTACTGGCATTGGCTTCGAGAGGCCCCGAGCCGCCCTTTCTGCCGGACTTGGGCGGCACCTTCGGCAGCATCTGGTCGCGCATGCGAGCGTGCTCCAAGTCGGCCAGCCGGCTTTGCGGGCTCAGCAGCTGATTGCCGTCACAAACAATGCGCGGCCGCGCGTCCAGCGTTGTCAGCGCTTCGATGTCGAGCAGGTCATGCAGGTCGTGGGTGGCCAGACGGAAGGCCCCATCGTCGGTTTCAAAGCCAGGTTTGCAAAAGGCTGCACGGGATGGGTCGGTGAAGCTGCGCAAATTGCGGCTGAACACCTGCACATTGGTGTGGGCGTGCTCTCCGGGGCGATGTCGCCGCACCCGGCCCAAGAGCTGAATCAGAGAGCGCAGGGACGATGGCTCCACCACGGCCCAGTCGTAGTCATGGTCTCGCCCAACCTCGGTCACCGGCGAACCCAGCACGATGAACAAATGGTCGTCCTCGACGCTGCCTTCAAGACGTTCACGGATGCCCGGTAAATCGAAAACGGCCTCCGGACTATGGCGCTTGAGGGTGGTATCCAACTGCCTCTCAATCGAGGACCGAATCAACAGCGGATGACGCGAGTGATACACGCACAAATGCACCCGTACTCCCTTGGGGGCTTCACTGGCAAACATCGCACGGGCCACTTGAATCAGCGGCTCCACATTGGCCATGCGAACGAGGCCAAAGCTGACGCGCTTGCCGGAGCGGGGATCTAGGCTGTGGTTGTGGCTATGCAGATCGAATGCAGACTGCAAGGCCGAAGCAGCAAAGGCTTTGCAGGCTTCGACTTTGTCTCTCGCCAAGCCCTCCAAGGGGCGCAACGCGACACGGCGCCGAGGCGCCTCTGCCTGCTTGTCCAGCGCTTGTGCGCGGGCATGCACGAAGTCTTGATGATGCTTGGCAAAGTCGTCTGGCGCAGCGGTGTGGGCGTGGTGCTGGGCGAACTCGTCCGTCCACATACAGCAAATTGGTGGCGTGGCTTCGCCACCTTGCCGACGCGCTCCACGGTTGGCTTGGTATTGCCTTCGTCCCGCAGCGTAAGCCTCATAAAGACCTTGAATCAAGGCCGGAGGCAAGGTGGCTGAGGACAGTAGCACCCGCGAACCCAGCAGCCCAGCCCAATGCACCAAGCGTGTCAGCGCGGGAAGATCGCTCAAGTCGAAGTCATCCGGCTCGTCGAGCACCAAGTCGCCGCTCATCAACCGCAGCATGGGGGCAATTTGGCGACCACCCCGCTGACTCTCCGTGGCCGGAGTGAGGTGGTCCACTGTGCACACCAAGATGGGGGCGAGCAGCAGTTTGCGTACTTCAGGGTCAGCCACGGCGCGCTTGAGCAGGGGGTGCTTGTCCTGCTGCCCTTCATAGAGCACATGGCTATCTTCTTCGATCAAGCCTTGGCGTGAAGCCGAGCCAGTCGCCTCAGCTTCCTGCTCATAGTGCTCAAACAGCATACGGTTGGGGGCACCACCTACGCGGATAGCCAGCTCGTCGTCGTCCAGGTTCAAGAGTTGCCGGAAGGCCTGGCCGGTTTGTAGGGTGAGCGTTCGTAAACCCATGGCGAAGGCGCAGCGCATGCCAAGAAGTGGGTCTGCCAAGCCATACATGATGCGGGCATTGGCCAGCGTTTTGCCGCAACCCGTAGAGGCCATGTTGACGATGAAGGCACCATGCTCTTGGCTTTGCGTGCGCAGGCTGCTGGCCAACTCAAAGGCTTTGTCTTGCCAACGAAAGCGTTCACTCTCTGAGCGCTGTTTGAGCTTGCGATGCTTGGCAAGCCGGGGGAGATGGCGCTCAAACAAGGGCAAGAATCTGGCGACCTCAGCGCTATGTTGAGCGACACCGACCAGATGTTCATCCAAGCTTTGGTTGGTGTGTGACTTGCCGTGCTTGTCTCGCCGTGTGTTGGCGGCCAATTTGCTGGGCTCGGCGATCGTCACACGGCCTCGAACGGCCTTGTTGTCGGCGTCGACCTCAAGACTGGAATAGTGGTGGTCAGCCAGCATTAGGGCCAGGCGCGCCAAGTGCAGCACATAAGGGTTGTTCATCAGGCCAAGCGCTGCTTCGGTGCCCGCATAGGCGCCCAAGCGCTTAGCGATGCGCGCCGCCCGGTGTTGCCACTCCGGGGTGCTGACCGGGAGCCCGTGTGGGAATGTCCAGTACGGCTTCAGGGTGTCCGCAGTAGCGTTTTTGAACTCTTCTTCGTTCCAGTCGGCGATGACTTGCCCGAGGCCCGCCTCAACCAAACTGGCTTGAAACGTGGATTGGAACGGAAGTACAGGCAAGCGGTGATGCGTCACAACCAGCCAGCCCAAAGCCGAGGCCAAAGGCGCGTGGGCAAGACGCTTAAATGGAGAAGGATTCGACTGGTTGGGTTTGTCGTGGTAGAGCGTGTTCAACCATTGGTCTGAGTTGCCCGCCAAAGGGCTGGCCAGTCGCGCTAGCCATTCAGCGTCGGTGTCCTGGCCCACAAAGGCCTCCAACAGCCGCAGGGACACCCATTCGTGACGGATGAGGTTGCGCCCCTTTAGCTTGTTGTTGAGCCGGTCTTGAAACGCTTGGATCGCCTTGCCCAGGTCATGCATCAGACCAGCCATGTCCGCCAGCAAGCGGATCAGGTCGCCGTGGTGCCAATCGTTTTGATGTTGCTCACGCAACACATTCCGCGTGGTTGTGTTGGTGGGCACCGCTCCTTGTTCATTGAACCGCGAGGCATCACCCACCGTCCACAGCAGCTCGCTGTGGTCCAGGCCGCGTATCCAATGGCATGCGACTGCAGTGTTCTTGCGGGCGGTTTTGCGCAGCAGTTTGCGCAGGGTGTCCAACCCGTCTTGGGTGATGGGGGTTTGCCAAGTGCGGTCGCCACGCCGCTCGGCAAACTGGTCGAGGATGCGGCGGGTTTCGGTCAGGGCTCGCTTGTCGCACTGGGAGATGAGCATGACATTCATGGCTCACTCCTTCTCGGCGGGCGCCATCTTGCTGACGGTGGCAGCCGTGAGCTTGATGGTGTCGATCATGAAGTCCAGCGCTTCGGTGCGCGTCAAGGTTTCGGTGCAGGCTTGCCGAAACTCTTGCTCGCTGTGCCCTTTGGCTGCCGAGAGAAACGCCTGGGGCAGGATGACGGCGTCTTTGATCAGGTCTGCGATATCAAACACCAAGCCGCCTCGACGGGTTTTGCCGTGCAGCACGGCCAGAGAGTGGGGCACTCCCAAGACCCAGGCTGCCGTGGCGCCCAGTCCATAGGCCAAGTAGTTGCCGTGGTCCAAGAACTGGTTGGCGGCGTCGTGGCTTTCGCCGCGCTTGGCGCGGGTGAAGTCGCCATACTTGGCGGCCTGGCTCGCTAAGCGGTAAAGCTGTTTGGTGAGTCGGCCTTCTTCGGTCAGCAGGGCCGTCACATCGCGGGCAGCGCCAATAGCGGCTTTGCTGGTCGCAATCAGGTTGCTCAACTCCTCAAGTGGAGCCTCAAAGCCTTGGTCTTTGAGCGACTTGCTGCGTGCCCAGTGGCTGCTGAGCCGGTCCAGTCGGGCCACCTGAAAGCTGCGGGCCGCCGCCAGCCTCAAATCGTCATGGAACCAAAATCGCACCCACTGCTGCAGATACTCGGTGGGGCGGTACTCGCTTTGCCCAGGCAGCCAAGCGACCTCTAGAGATTGCTCGGTGCCCGCGAATAGCGGAGTACCACCGCCACCGCAAAAACCCAGCATCACGCCTGCCTTGGCCAGCTCCCGGACGGCTGCTTGGGTGACGGAGGTGCCGGTTCCCAACAGTACGGTGGTGGTGTTGGCGATGGGAATGTTCCAGTACAGCGACTCTTTGCCGCGCTCGGTCACGTACTCCACACGCCCACCATTGACCAGGACGCGGCAATGCTCAAGGTAATAAATGTTGGCGCGCTTGGAATGAAGAATGGACTTCAAGTCGCCGGCTGAGATGTCTTGCACCACGGCTCTCCTCTGTGTTTATGGAGCCAGTCTGTTCGGTCAGTGGCTCATAGGATGTGCCACTGTAAAAACGATCAGCTCTTTTGGGATGGTACTTGTCCCCCAATCCGGACTTTCCACCCGTCTTTGAAATTAACCAGAGTATCTGCGGATGCTCCCCTCCATTGGAGGCGCCCGCCAAACGGTCGAAATTGGGTAATGTGAAGCACAGTTGCCCCATTCGTCGTTGTCTTGCCCCATTGCGAACTTCTCCGTGCCCGCACCATGCGCGCTTTACCCGGCCAGCACTGAGGCGGCGGCAACGGGGACTTCATTGCCTTTGTCACCTATCGAAGCGCCCTTGCTTTTTGGGGTACGCAAGTCTTCGACTGCCTCTTGGCCGCGCTCTGCAGGTAACGGTCGCAGTGAGTTCACCTTGTAGGCTCTATGGAAACCATTCGAACATCAAAGGAACGCCAACAGAACAGTTAACTGAATCCTTTGAGCCTCTGCCATCGATGTGCCTAAACGATCAGCCATCAAACCAACTGCGCGGGCAGTTGAATGTCATAGGCTTGAGCGATTCGGGCGACCAACTCAGCAACGGAGACGTTTCCAAGCTGCAGCGCTCTCGGATCAATGGAAGCGTCGGCTGAAACGGCGACAAGGAACCGCGCCATGTCATCGCCGATCTTTTTATCGACCCCAATGCGTGTAGTGGGCGCAAGCAGTTGCGAGAGGCGTAGAACATCGTTGAGGTGTTTGCGCACATCCTTCGCGTCCACCTTAGCGCCCTGCTCTTTGCGCGCCGTCAGGTCCAACCAGGCGATGGCTTTGAGAGGAATCAGGCGATCTTCGCCAACCCAGGGCAGACCATCGACTTCGCGGCGCCCAGCCATGATGAAGGCGTAATAGACCTCGTCTAGCAAGATGGCGGACAAGCTGGAGACGGCTTCGTCGAGAGGGATGGGTGTCAACTGACTCCCTGCAGCCAGCTGGAATCCGGTGGGGGCTCTCGCGAACAGCTCAATCATTGCCGGGTAGCGAGCGTCAGCGGGCTTCTGAAACCGATAGAAGGTGGGCTTTCCAGTGTCGCTGGCCTGGCGAATTTCGTAGCCTCCGTCCTCGACGAACCTCCAGAAGGCCTCGCCAAATGCAGTGGTCAGCGCCTCAACATGCAGGACGATGTCCAGGTCTTTGGTGGCGCGGAACGCCAGCCCGGCATCCTCCATCGTCAAGGCCGCAGCCGTGCCGCCAATCAGCACGTACTGGTCGACGTATGCCGCAAAGCGTTCCTGAAAGATTTCCAAGCCCCTCACCATGGAAGTCGCTCTTTCAGCTCATCCAGTGCGAGCTGGATTCGGTCGTCGGTGCTCTGCTGCAGGCTCAGCATCAGCGAGAGTGGATCCACGGTGTTGGTGTTGTGCACCAATGCCGGGCTATAGCTCCATAGCTGCCATTCTTGGGCACCCGCCTCAGGCTCTGGGAGCTCGCACACGCCAGCTTCCGTGGCAGCCTTCCAGTCTGCGGAGGTCAATGCAAACACTGGGTACTTCGGCTCGGTCAGCATAGATTGGATCGCGAGCGCGCTTTGGCCCGCGAGGCGGCTGGGCAGGTCTGCAAGATCACCATGGGCAGCGACCCAAACAGTCCGCTTAACGGGCGTCCGCAGTACGGGCTTTGCAAGCTCCCAGATCTGGTCAGGTGGCAGGCCCAGTCTCAACCAGCGCGTGCGACCGACCATATAGGCTTCGGCAAGCCCGGCCGATGTCAGCTCCTTGACGGCTCGCGACAGGGTCATGGGCGTGTATCCCAACTCGGCCGCGACCAATGAAGGCTGCCAATCAGCTTGCCAAGGCTGGCGCAGCAAGGCGGCGATCAGCATGGCCTGTGCGGATGGGCTCAGCGCTGCCTCTGCGGCAGGTGCGCGCTGCCGAAAGTACTCTCGTAGGTCCAGCCCCAGATCAGGCAGATAGAGTTGATTGCCCGGCACGATGAACGGAACCTTGTGTGCGATCAGGCGCCGACGCTCATAAGAGGCCAGAGCATCCGTGACGTAAACCACCGGTTGACCGGCCAATGCCCTGGCCTTGCCGAGCCAGGTGTCGACTTCGCTGAGAGACGGTTTGGCCTCATCGCGCCTGATGGCCATCACCACCGGCTGCCCCAGCAGTTCAAGCTCGCTGAACTCGAAAGCGTCACGCAGGAAGTACGGCAGTTCGCTGGCTCGCGCCCATGGTTTCGCCTCTGATGCTTTAATGCCCAGAACGTCGTGGATGTGGTGTAGAACGGTTGCGGCAAGCTTCACCAAGGGTTGCCCCACATAACATTGAATAGGCACGATAACATATCAATAGTTATCGTGTCAGATCAAGTTACATTGACAACAGTTTGAGCGGGTAAAGCTCAGACAGTTGATTCATGTGAAGGTCAGATCGTCAAGAGGAACCTTAAGGTACTGCTCCATGCGGATTGCAGACCATTTAGGTAAGGCCTGTCGCAGTCTCCGCTGCAATCTGCAGCAGATCCTCCGGTGTGGGGCTGCCAATCCCACCATGCGCCTGCTCGGCATAAAACATGATCATTTCAGGCTCGACTAGGGGGTGTTGCCATCCACTGGTGCCTAGCCGCTTACGGATCGAGGGGTGCGCATTCCGCTGCGCGAGCGCCTGATCGAGTTGATCGGTTAATTCCAGTTGCTCTTCTTCGCTCAGCGCACGGATTTCATCAGCAATCTGCCGACGACGGCGTCTCAGCCACTCATCTCGCCAAGCCGTCTGTTGACGCTCTTGGGCCGCCCTGCTTTCACGACTGGTCGGATCACGACGCTCAGCTTCCTGCACTGCTGCAACGGCCGCTCGCTCGGACACGGCCGGCATCAATGACAAGAGGTAGCGATAGGGGTCTCTGAGGGGTGCAGGGAATGCTGACTTCGCCCGTTCCTCAAGTTGAACCAACCCAGCTCGAACGGCGTCTTGTCCAAACTTAGAGACAAGTTCTTCAACTTTTTCATCGTCGATGCCCAAATCTGCGCCCTTCTGGCTGAGGGTCAGATCCACAGGCTGTGGCGCTTGCCTCAAGGGCAGCGGGACCTGCGGCTTCTGGCGAATCGAAAACTGAATGTCTCGAACAAAGCGCCCTTCCCTGTGCTCCACCAACTCGATTTCCAGATCGGTGATCGCGTTGATCTCGGCGACAGCAGGCTTCAAGGTGTCTCGCTTGAAGATTCGATACTCCAGCTTTGCTGTCTTTTCGGTTTCTGGCTGCCCGCTCAGCACGGGACGCCACCATCTCCAATCCTGGCGCGCAGTCTTGGGCAGCTGTCCGTCTCTGACGGGTATGTTCTTGTACCTGGTGCAGATTTCGTAGAGCGCAATGCCCGCATGAGTCCGAAGCTGGCTCACGACTTCAAGCTTGAGGCGGGCAAAGACCGTCGGATCAAGCAACTCTTGCTTCAGATTGACCGCGTATGAGTACTCAAGCCAGACTTGGTTTCGCTCTTTGTACAGCCTCGCGTGCGCCAGCAAGCCAGACACGTTCCAGGAGTTCCCTTCACCAGATGTGGGCGACTGCCACTCTACGGTCGTTGAGACCATGGCTCTGAGGTACTTCTTGATCAAGGCATGGTCGTTGGACCCAAAGTCCACGCCTTTCACCACCTGCTCCAAAGGGATCTTGAATACGTCTTGCTCCAAACCAGCTATCTGAGCGTTGTGCAGCAATACGTTGTACGCCTTTCGACCCAGGGTGGTGATACGGGCCGACTTAGGCACGATGGCCAAGGTGTTAACCGGCTTCTTAAACGTAGCCGCTCCAAGCGCATAGCCTGACGCCTCTGGCGACCCAACGTTCGCGGCGGATGGTTTCTCGTTGCTTGCCATTGGGCAACTGTACTTCATGTGAAACAGTGAACTCACATGAAGTTTCCTCGTGGAAGATCTCCCGAAAAGTCTCACGTAAAGAGATGCGCTGCCAACTGAGTGCGATGTTGACACTCCTGAAAAGCCTCACCTGTCGAAGTGCACGGTTCTCGCCGGAAGCCTTCAAACGATTTTTGCTATGGATTGCGGGCGGCACCCTTGTCATTCACCGCCTTCATCGTCTCAGCTGCGCCACTTCTGGCTGTGCTTGCCTGCTTTCAGGTCACAGTGCCAGGCGAGGCATGCGCTGGTGACCATACTGAAATCACTCCGCCCTACTCCCGTGAAGGCTCCACGTGATCCCATGCTCACTCCGCCAAGCTCCCGAAAGTTCTCCACATCATCCCGTTTTCACTCCGCGATAATCTGTAAGTGTTTGATTTTATTGAATAAATTCGGCACAAAGGTATTAAAGAGTTCTGAAGTCTTTTGACTTTATGAAACCCATCCAAGGAGCTTCAGGAGAGAAATCCACGGCAAATCAGCGTTTGGCGTTCACAAAGATCGACGCCTTTGACACAATCGAGCCAATTGGACGGATGAACGTCAAGGCAAAGGAAAAACAGTGAACTCAATCGCTCTTCAACAGCCAAAGTCAATATCGTTAGCAGACATCTCCGCGCAAGCAGAGCGGGCCGTGACCATGATGGAGCAAATACGCTCTGCTATGCTGGCGCCAACAGCACGAAAAGCATCGCCTAGATTTAACCTCAGCCAACTGGCCGGACTCTGTGGCATAGAGAAGGGATCTTTGTCTCATCGCCTTTCGAAGGGCGATCTCCCCGCCGGCAAATTGAATGACACAGGGACACGCCGTGAGTTTGATCTATCAGAGGCGCGTGCGTGGATTCGGGAGTACAGACATGCCAATTTGCGACCTGAGGGCGCCGAGGCCATCACTATCAGCGTTGGCAACTTTAAGGGTGGAGTGAGCAAAACCACGACTGCCGTGACGCTGGCGCAAGGCTTGTCTTTGTTAGGGCACCGGGTCTTGGTCATCGACACAGATCCTCAGGGTTCACTGACGACCCTATTCGGAATACTGCCCGACACGGAGGTATCTGAAGAGGACACCATCTTGCCCTTGGCCATGGGCAGCGAAACTTCTATTCGATACGCCATACGCCCAACCTACTGGGACGGTATCGACTTAGTTGCGGCCGCACCAGTCCTCTTTGGCGCAGAGTTTGCGCTGCCCGCGAGACAAACGCAGGAGCCTGGCTTTGAGTTCTGGCGTGTGCTCGACTTAGGCATTGATGACGTTCGAGGTGAGTACGACGCCATCATCATCGATACCCCCCCTTCCCTCTCGTACACGACCATCAATGCGTTCATGGCGTCTAACGGGATCATCATGCCGCTCCCGCCTAATGCCTTGGACTTCGCATCAGCAGCGCAATTCTGGAGCCTTTTTTCTGACCTGACGACGGAGCTTTTGAGCAAGCGCGGCCTAGACAAGGAGTTCGACTTCATTCATGTGTTGTTGGCACGCGTGGATTCTGCGGATGCCTCCAGCAACGTTGTGCGGCAGTGGATTGGTCAGACCTACGCGGAGAAGGTGTTGCCTGTCGAGATACCGAAGACAGCTGTGATTGGCGTGACGGCTGCCGAGTTTGGCACGGTGTATGACGTGGCTAAGTACGACGGGTCAGCAAAGACGTTCAAACGTGCGCGAGATGCCTACGATTCCTTCGTCAGCTATATCGAGGGTTCAATGCGAGGTGTCTGGGCCAAGCAAGGGAGCGCGACCGGAGGTGGGGTGTTGAACGGTTCAACACCCTCGGGCAAGCGGCCAGGGAAGGGGACTAAGCAATGAGCAAGAAACTCGCAGCCAAGGCTATGTTGGCGGGACTCAACTTACCGCCATCCTCTGCGCAAACCCGTCCTGATGGAGTTGTTGAACGTCCGAAGACGGCACCTGGATCGATGCTGCAGTTCATGTCGAATCAGTCTGCCGCCATGAAGGAAGCCGAGGAGCTGAAGGACAGGCTTCGAGAGTTCGACGGCGCCTCCGTGGTTCGCAGAATCGATCCCGCTGAGATCGCGCCTTCGCGGTGGGCAAATCGACACGCTGCTTCATTTGAAGCTGCTGAATTTGCAGCATTGAAGGAAGAGATTGCTGGCTCCGGTGGCAATGTCCAACCGATTCGGGTCAGGCCCTCGAGGGTCAAGGGTGATGGCGCCAAGTACGAAGTGGTCTTCGGTCATCGGAGACACAGAGCGTGCTTGGAGCTTGGATTGCCTGTCTTAGCCATGATCGAGGACGCGACCGACCAGCAGTTGTTCGAGGCAATGGAGCGTGAGAATCGGAGCCGAAAGAACCTGAGCGCCTGGGAGCAGGGGTGCATGTATCGACGTGCTTTGGACGAGGGGCTGTATCCCTCACTACGGCGCATTGCCGAGGCCGTTCAAGTCGATCTGTCACTGGTTTCCAAGAGCGTTGCGCTGGCTCGGTTGCCCGAGCTGGTTGTCTCTGCCTTCCCCAGTCCTCTTGATATCCAGTTTCGCTGGGCACAGCCATTGGGCGATGCCGTTCAAAAGGATCCAGATGGGATCATCGAGCGGGCCAAGCAGTTGAAGTCATCCAGCGTCCGGTTGTCGCCCGCGCAGGTGCTTGAAGCGCTGGTTGCGACTACCCCAAGCGCGGCAAAGCTGGAAAAGCCAGCCGTTCGAAAGGTTGGTAAAGGATCGCGAGCGGCCACGATCAAGTCCTTCCCCTCGGGTGCTATTGAGATTTCGCTGGCATCAGGAGCGCTAGATCCAGAGCAGGAGAAGGCGTTCATCAGCCTCTTAGATGAGTTTCTGTCTCGCGGCTAGATTGCCTGCAATTCGGCTACCTGGTCTCCGGGGGGTGTTGAACGGTTCAACACCCCCTTTGTCATTGTGGTCGCGCATGAATTACTCTGGACGCTAGCTTGCATCCGCTACGTCTTTTGGATTTCGTAGAGACGGGGTGTTGAACCGTTCAACACCAACATGAATCAGAGGATTGCAGGCTTGTCCGGCGCGGGTCAAATCTGCTTGACATAGATTTCTAGTGCGCGCCGCTCATCGGCTAGTCCCTGACGAGCCTTTTCACTTCTGGCTTGCACGCAGTAGACGCTTGGGGTGTTGAACCGTTCAACACCACTTGTTCGATCTGAAGACTTTCGTCCACCAGCTTGCCTAATGTGCCTTTAGTGTTTCACTTTGCAGGCCGCCGAGCCCAATGGTGGCGCGTAACTCACGGGCTTGGGGCGAGTGAGTGGCCAGAGTGTTGAACGGTTCAACACCCGCATGCATTTGAGAATCGCCTGCTAGCCTCCGGCGGCTAAAAGCTGGACAGTTCGGTTTGGAGCAACACACGGCGCGCAACGCTCAGCTCGTAATCGGCCTCTTCTTTCGAGCTTGAGTGCGCCAAACGGGAAGGGTGTTGAACCGTTCAACACCCTTGGTTGATCAATCTGGCGCCGTCGCCGGTTATCCCTGCTGGCCATACGTTGGCCACTTCGCGGGCTGCTCAGCCTTAAGGCGGCGTCAACCGATCGCGTGGGTACGATAGGTCTGGCAAGGTGTTGAACGGTTCAACACCCCCGTCTGTCGGTGCTCAACGAGTGTCAGGAATCCGAGGGAGACGATCGTTGAGATGTCTGCCATCCGGCTCAGCAAGCTCTTCGACCCAGGTGCCGATTCATTGCTACCCGGCAAAGGGTAGAAGAATCAGGCGAGGTGTTGAACCGTTCAACACATGCTTTCACTAAAGGTTCGCTTGCTTGTCCCATGTGGGGAAGAGCAGGCCAGTCAGGTTTTCAGCAACACGCAGCGCTTATCGTCCAGTCTATTGCGGGCATGTGCGCAGCGAGTGGGGAGGGTGTTGAACGGTTCAACACCTCTTCATTTCGCTGTCGATCTATGCCTTGCCGTTGGATGATTCGCCCCCAAACGCCTTTTCCATCTCACTCTGCAGGCGGTCAATCTGCGTACGGGCATACCGCATCGTCGTGCGCGGGTCGGCGTGCCCGAGTTGGCGCTGAACCGCCTCGATGGGTGCTTGCCTCTCCACCGCCCGCGTACCAAACGTGTGCCGCAGCCAATGAGGAGAAGCCCGCAAGGCCGTGGTTTGCTCATGTGGGGGCAGGGCGCTTTGCCGGATGGCTTTGGCCAGCCAGCGCTTCACCGTTTGGTAGAGGGCAGGGTAGGTGATGGGGGCCATCGGGTCCAGGGCGCTGGCCAATAGGGGCGTTTCAGCGGGTGTGGCGGCGGGCCAATCTAGGTGGCGGCTGGCAAGGTAGTCTTGAAGCGCATTCATGCACTGGCTGGGCACGGCAATCACACGGTTGCGTGAGCCTTTGCCATAAACCTGCATGACCCAGCCCGCCCGGTGCGGCTTGAGTTGCGACAGCTTGGCGCCCAAGAGTTCGGCCGCACGCAAGCCTGTGCCTTCCACAAACTGCAGCACAAACAGCATGCGGTGCCGGGCAGGGGAGGGCGGCTCAGCGGCCACACAGCGCAAGATCTCAGCCCATGCTTCAGGCGTGAAGGCGCGGGTGTCCAGGGCATCGGCCGCTTGGTCGTCGCCCAAGCGTCGGTTGACCATCTGCCACGGGTTGCGGCTGAGGTAGCCCACGGTCACCAGCCAATCAAAAAGGGCCGTGCAGATCACCACCGCATGCTGCTGGCTACTGACCGACAGCGGCCCCCTAAACGGTGCCCAACCCGGGCTGAGAGCTGCCACATTGGCCTTGGACGACCACTGCGGCGGCACATGCGCCAAGAAGGTCATGTAGCTGCGGCAATCTTCCGCGCGCATCTGCCGCAAACCCCGGCGCTGTTCCGTCTGCAGCCAAATCAGCAAACGACGGCCTTCACGCAGATAGGCTTTAGCGGTGGCTGGTGCGCCAGCGCGGGCCAGTACCCAGGCTTCAATGGCGCCGGCGTCCGTCTCGGCGACAGGCTCCAGCACGTCGGCAACTGGGCTAGAAGAGGAGGGCAGGGCAGGGGAGGAGAGGGGAGTAAGTGATGAACTGACACCCGCCCTGCTCTCCGCCGTGGTGCTGGCGACGGCAGCAGCGAAGTGGCGTTTTCGCTCTGCCAGGTGAGGCAGTAGCGCATAGAGATGATCCCGCAGCCGCTGGGCCTTGGTTTGGCCTATGGCCGGGATGCCTGACCACCAACGGCCGCCCTGCTGAATCTGATCATGAAGATCACCCAGAAGCAGCAAGCCTGTGCGCTCCAGGCGCTGTGCCATCTCGGGTGCCAGCCAGCCATCGAGCCGGTCAGTCAACTGCGGGGTTTCTGAGGAGGCCTGCTCCAGTTGCTTGAGTAGTTCCAGCTGCCGCAGCCGCAGTCGGGTGCGCCGCTGGGCGCGCTGGTCCTCCGGGTGGGCCTCGGCATACATCTCCAAGACCTCGGCCTCTGACCATCCATCCAGCTCACGCGCTGCGACGAAGTCCTCAAGGGTGGGTTTTGCGCCAGCTTCAGGCGCGCGGATGAGTAGGCCAATTAAGCGCCAGTCTCTATCGCCGCGGCGGCGAGCAATCGCACGCAGACCCTCAACCACCACCCGGTGGGCTGTCACCGCCTGGTGACCATGCTCAATGCCCAGGTAGCGCTCCGCCGCAGCTCCCACGTCCAGACCCTCTGCCACCGCGCGCAGGTGCGCGAAGTGGTGGGGCCCGAGACGCAGCAGGGTGTAAGTGCTTGATTTCACGGGTAGAAATTGGCGGGGAGGGGGAGGATGCATGGTTGAGGTGAATTATGACGCCAATTTATAAGCTATAGATAATTGCACTTATCGTTATTTAATGTTCACGATCTAACCATGATCGGCGTCACCGCTGAGCAGCGGCAGGCGATGGCAGCGTAGTTCGACCCCTCAGATTCGTAGGTTCTGGGGTGCACGCCGCACGGATGCTGAAGGCTCAGCACAAGGCCACCTATGATTCCTGATGTCCTAAGCGATGCAATCACGCACCTTTCATATGAACGACGACGATATATGTGCGCCGGGCCATGACCCTGCCACCAAGGGCCAAAAGTTGGCTTTCTGCATCTTGGGATTCTTCGCCTCCTTCTCGATGGCTGCTGCTCTGGCCACAGTCTGGGTTGAGCTGACCGTCACGAACGGGGGTTTCGAAGGTAAGGCGGGCTTCGCCTGGCTCTTTGCAATGCCTGTCGCATACTTTGCCGCTGTGGTGTTGCTGTGCTTGATCTACAGATGGGCCGTGAAGCAAGCACAGCGAACGTTGACTCTCAATGCCTTGCTGACCATATTTGCGATGGCGTCGATCTTCATGCCATTGAGCCTGCTGTAGGCGACAGGCGCCAGGGCGTGCGACTGCACCACAGTTGGTCGAGTGTGAACCCATAAAGCATCCATTCACACCCATTCTTTCGTCGGGGCCTTGAAGGGTCCACTTTCCGAGAAATGGGTGTTATTGGGCGTATTATTGGTTCTATGCTCCGCTCTGACACCCTTCAGATCACCCCTGAGATCTTGAGCCTGATCGCTCGGATTGATGAGTTCAAAGGCGCTTGGCGTGCCTTGGGCACCCTAGCGCCTGATCGACTGTCTGCCCTGCGCAGGGTGGCCACCATAGAGAGCATCGGGTCGTCAACCCGCATCGAGGGCAGCAAGCTGTCCGACAGGGATGTGGAGAGGCTGCTTTCCAACCTGGCCATCCAGTCTTTTGAGACCCGTGATGAAC
>NZ_JAGQDG010000011.1 GCF_018069865.1 Ideonella paludis | reverse complement strand
GGCGGATGCAATTCTGGATCGCGTCGTTCACCAGGCTCACCGCCTTCAGCTCAAGGGCGAGTCGATGCGTAAGGTGCAAGCCAAGGCAAAGATGAAGCTGCCTGACTGATCACATCAATGGAAAGCTATGCACGTTGACCGCGTAGGGGATCACGTCGTCGGACAGGCTGATCACTTCGTTGGACTTCGTGCATCACGTACTGGAATGGCTGACCACTTGCCATTGGACTTGATGCGCACTGAGTGCTGGAATACGCACACTGCCGCACAGGCAGCTCAGAAAAAGATCGGCGTTCAAAGACATGATTTCGTCGTCTTCACTGCCGCACAGGCAGCTCAGAAAGTGCGGGCTTGCTCGGGGCTGGTGGGCCAGGGCTTCACTGCCGCACAGGCAGCTCAGAAAATGAGCAAAGACACCACCCCCGTGCAGGTTGCCTTCACTGCCGCACAGGCAGCTCAGAAAACAAGCTATCAGGCAACAACTGATCGGCTAACCTTCACTGCCGCACAGGCAGCTCAGAAAAAAGTTAGGAAGCCGTAAGCGCTTCACGAAGGCTTCACTGCCGCACAGGCAGCTCAGAAAGATACGGCCCTTGCGAACAGCTTTCTCGATGACTTCACTGCCGCACAGGCAGCTCAGAAATCGCGCTCGGCCATGATTTCGCGCTCCATGTCCTTCACTGCCGCACAGGCAGCTCAGAAAAAAGGAATAACCGCCATGTCGTGTATCCACCCCTTCACTGCCGCACAGGCAGCTCAGAAACCGCGCGCCATGGATCAGCGTGCAGTCAGTGCCCTTCACTGCCGCACAGGCAGCTCAGAAAAATACGTTGCTTCAGCCTTTGTCGGGCGTGTCCTTCACTGCCGCACAGGCAGCTCAGAAAAAGTGGTGCTTGATCCGTCAATCCACGTTTGCCTTCACTGCCGCACAGGCAGCTCAGAAACTATGGTGCTGAGTCGCCGCGCTGTGATTGCACTTCACTGCCGCACAGGCAGCTCAGAAATATTGCGGCATCTGGATGAACGTCAGCGGCAACTTCACTGCCGCACAGGCAGCTCAGAAAGCTGATTTTTTGGACTGTGCGCCGACTCCCCTCTTCACTGCCGCACAGGCAGCTCAGAAAACTCCCGCCCCTGGTACACCTCCTGCCTCGGCCTTCACTGCCGCACAGGCAGCTCAGAAATTTGGAGGACGGCCACGCCGTTTCGGTTGCTCCTTCACTGCCGCACAGGCAGCTCAGAAACTGATGTGATCGGGCCTTTTAGCGAGGCTGGCCTTCACTGCCGCACAGGCAGCTCAGAAAGCAACGGCCCATGGTGGGACTACAAGCCTAAACTTCACTGCCGCACAGGCAGCTCAGAAAAGCAGCCGCCAACAGGTCGGGGAACTGCTCCACTTCACTGCCGCACAGGCAGCTCAGAAAAACAAGATCAACAACGCCTGGGAGCGCCTGAACTTCACTGCCGCACAGGCAGCTCAGAAAGCACTGTGGGCACCCGAAACCTGGGGGTTTATCTTCACTGCCGCACAGGCAGCTCAGAAATGGCTGGTGCAAGACCTCGACACCTTCGCCAACTTCACTGCCGCACAGGCAGCTCAGAAACCGATGTTGACGATGGCGAAGAAGGGCACCGCCTTCACTGCCGCACAGGCAGCTCAGAAATGTCGCACTGCTCATCAGTCAATTCGTGCTGTCTTCACTGCCGCACAGGCAGCTCAGAAAATGAAAACTCGCCATGCTCCGCAAGGCAAAGCCTTCACTGCCGCACAGGCAGCTCAGAAAAAGTCACGGCAAGGCCAGGGCTTGCGAAGCGACTTCACTGCCGCACAGGCAGCTCAGAAAGCCTGGCCACGGATGGCCGCCAAGCTCTTGATCTTCACTGCCGCACAGGCAGCTCAGAAATCGAGCGCGCCTGGATTGAAGGCGGCCGGATCCTTCACTGCCGCACAGGCAGCTCAGAAACAGACCAAAGATAACTTTTGGCGCCCCAAAGTCTTCACTGCCGCACAGGCAGCTCAGAAAATACGCGCATGGAACGCCCTGGAAAACGGCCACTTCACTGCCGCACAGGCAGCTCAGAAATCCAAAACCTGGCGGCGCCCATCGCTCAGAAACTTCACTGCCGCACAGGCAGCTCAGAAATGGAAGATGATTGCGGCGCTCACAGCTTGTCACTTCACTGCCGCACAGGCAGCTCAGAAAAGATCGGCGGCTAAAGTCCGCCGCATCGACAGCTTCACTGCCGCACAGGCAGCTCAGAAAATGGCCAGGAAGCGACAGCGACGGAGATAAGTCTTCACTGCCGCACAGGCAGCTCAGAAATTCACCATGCGTGCCGAGACCACCTCGGGCGCCTTCACTGCCGCACAGGCAGCTCAGAAAACGATGAGGTCAATGCGGCCGGTGGCCTTGGCCTTCACTGCCGCACAGGCAGCTCAGAAACCACAGTGGCCGCAGCAGCAAGCCGCCTAAACCTTCACTGCCGCACAGGCAGCTCAGAAATGGTTGTTTGCCCATCCTTTGCGCTCACTGGTCTTCACTGCCGCACAGGCAGCTCAGAAACAGCGTAAGGCAGGGAATCAGGCAAAGGATGCCTTCACTGCCGCACAGGCAGCTCAGAAAACACTATCAAGGCAACTTGATGGAGATCATCTCTTCACTGCCGCACAGGCAGCTCAGAAATGCGATGCCCTCGTCAATGATGAATGCGCCAGCTTCACTGCCGCACAGGCAGCTCAGAAAAGCTTGCGATAGTTGGGGTCATCAAACGGCCCCTTCACTGCCGCACAGGCAGCTCAGAAATGCCCCACGACGCAGATCATTCAATGCAGGGCCTTCACTGCCGCACAGGCAGCTCAGAAAGCCCAAATCTCTTAGCCGCCGCACGCTCAATACTTCACTGCCGCACAGGCAGCTCAGAAACATGGATGTTGAAGGCTTCACGCGCTGGACTGCTTCACTGCCGCACAGGCAGCTCAGAAAATGAGTCGCACGAGGATGACCCATTCGCCGCCCTTCACTGCCGCACAGGCAGCTCAGAAATTGCTCAGCGGCGCGCCGCCCACCACAGCCAGCTTCACTGCCGCACAGGCAGCTCAGAAAACCAAGTGGCGCCGTCGAAGTGGCGGCTTTGGCTTCACTGCTGTCAGGCGACATCCAATACTGCCCCCCTGACGACATCCAGAACTGACCCCCTTCACTAGAAGGAGGTCCGCATGACGGACGTTGTGACCGATCCTTCCGGCGTCATGGACGTTGGAGGAAGACAGACGATGTTGGCGCCACAGGAGGTGCAGAGGATGCTGGCGCTAAAGGCGCAAGGATGGGGAGCGAAGCGCATCAGCAAGGAACTAGGCTGCAGCCGCAACACGGTACGGGAGTACCTGCGCAGCGGAGGCTGGAAGCCGATGGACGTGTCAGGTCGGGCCAGCGCATTGGCGCCGCATCTGACGTGGCTGGAGCAGCGCCTGCGCCAGCACAAGGGCAACGCCGACGTGGTGCGCCAGGAGTTGCAGCGTGAGTTCGGTATCGCCGTGAGCCTGCGCACCGTGCAGCGCGCCGTGGCGCCGATGCGGGTGGGACTGCGGGCTCAGGCAGTCGCCCATGTGCGCTTTGAGACAGCGCCAGGGCTGCAGCTGCAGGTGGACTTCGGCAGCACGCACGTGCAGGTTGGCGAGGAGCTCACGCGCGTCTTCTTGTTCGTCGCGACGCTGGGCTACAGCCGACGCACCTACGTGCTGCTGAGCCTGCATGAACGTCAGTCGGCCTGGCTGCTCGGCCTGGAAGGCGCATTCCGGCACTTCGGTGGTGTGACGCACGAGGTGCTCATCGACAACGCCCGCGCCCTCGTCGAGCAGCACAACCGCCAGACTCGCGAGGTCAAGCTCAACGATCGCTTCCGCTCGTTCTGCCGCTACTGGGGCGTGACGCCTCGGGCCTGCGCACCGTACCGGGCCCAGACCAAGGGTAAGGACGAGCGTGGGGTCGGCTACGTCAAGCGCAATGCCATCGCCGGGCACACCTTCCCCAGCCTGGACGCGCTGCAGGCCCACCTGGACCGCTGGATGCGCGAGGTGGCCGATGTGCGCGTGCACGGCACGACCGGTGAGCCGCCCATCGAGCGGTTCGAGCGCGATGAGCGCCCGGCGCTGCGCCCGCTGCCGTCCAAGGCTCCGTTCTTGCAGGTGCGCGAGCTCGTGCGCCGCGTGCACACCGACGCCTGCATCGAACTCGACACCAACCGCTACTCCGTGCCCTGGAAGCTCATCGGCGAGCAGGTCAGCGTCGTCGTGGCCGACCGCGAGGTGCAGGTGCTGTACGCTGGCCAGGAAGTGGCCCGTCACGCCCAGAGCTCCTTGCGTCGCAGCAGCGTCATCGAGCGCGGACACCTGGCCGGCATTGTGGGCAGCCAGTTCGTCGGCTCGACCCGGCTGGTACCGCCCGCTGCACCACCGGCCGAGCTGCAACGCGACCTCGTCGAGTACGAGGCGCTGGTCGGGGGAGGCTGGTGATGGCCCGCGTCAAGAAGACCGAGCAAGCCATGCCAGAGGACGAGCTCGACGCCATGCTTACGCGGCTGAAGCTGACCGCGATTCGCGACCAGCTCGACACGCTGCTGGAGCAGGCCGCGCGTGCGGACATGACGCTGCGCGAGGTGCTGCACCTGCTGTGCGCTGCCGAGGTGGCCCGCAAGGACGAGCGCCGCATCCAGATGGGCATGTCCATCGCCAAGTTCCCCTGCGTGCGCACACTGGAGGGCTTCGAGTTCGAGGCCCAGCCCTCCATCGACCCGAAGCTGGTGCGCGAGCTGGCGACCTCACGCTGGGTGGCTAACGGCGACACCGTTCTGCTGCTGGGGCCGCCGGGCGTGGGCAAGACGCACCTGGCAGTCGCGCTCGGGCGCGAAGCCATCCTGCGCGGCTACTCAACGCTGTTCGCCTCAGCGACCAGCATCGTGACGCAGCTTGTGCGGGCCCACACTGAAGGGCGTCTCGAGGAGAGGCTGACGCACCTGGCCAAGCCCAAGCTGCTGGTCATCGACGAGCTGGGCTACCTGCCCTTCGAGGCCAACGCGGCGCACCTGTTCTTCCAGCTCGTGAGCCGTCGCTATGAGCGCGGCGCCACGCTGGTGACGAGCAACCGATCTGTCGCTGAGTGGGGCGGCGTCTTCGGCGATGCGGTGGTCGCCACCGCCATCCTGGACCGCCTGCTGCACCACAGCCACGTCGTCACGATCCGCGGCGACAGCTACCGACTCAAGGCCAAACGCAAGTCCGGTCTGGTGCGAGACACCACCACAATTGCCGCGGCAACCTAATCATCAACCCAGGGGGTCAATTCTGAATGTCGTCAGGGGGTCAGTTCTCGATGTCGCTTGACAACTGCCGCACAGGCAGCTCAGAAAAGTGGGTGTGTGCTGGGGCCTCGGGTGCGATGCTTCACTGCCGCACAGGCAGCTCAGAAATTTGACTTCCCCCCTCCGCAGATCAAAGCACACTTCACTGCCGCACAGGCAGCTCAGAAAAAACCCGCTCGCTGTATTACTCAAGGATGGATCTTCACTGCCGCACAGGCAGCTCAGAAATATGAGGTAGTGCTGTTCGCTGGCATGCCGAACTTCACTGCCGCACAGGCAGCTCAGAAATGCTGCAGCCACTGCTGCCCGGCAACGTCTACCTTCACTGCCGCACAGGCAGCTCAGAAACTCAAGGTTCGCGCCTGGTGGGGGCCTACTCGTCTTCACTGCCGCACAGGCAGCTCAGAAATCCAGCACCTTTGGCCTGCCCATGAAGAACGATTTCACTGCCGCACAGGCAGCTCAGAAGTATCAGTGGGGCAAGTTTCCGCCTGTATTGGGCTTCACTGCCGCACAGGCAGCTCAGAAATAGCACTTATGGGAGCGGCAGTCTTTGCGCCTCTTCACTGCCGCACAGGCAGCTCAGAAAAAGCTAATCGTCAGGCTTCAGCACCTAGCACTCTTCACTGCCGCACAGGCAGCTCAGAAATTGAACCAGTGCCGGAAGTGGCGGAGGCACTCCTTCACTGCCGCACAGGCAGCTCAGAAAACACTGCGCGCCACACCGTCATCCACCAGCCACTTCACTGCCGCACAGGCAGCTCAGAAATCGCGCCCATCGACCCCTATGCGCCTGACGCTCTTCACTGCCGCACAGGCAGCTCAGAAACACTTGGCTTGTTGATCCTCTGGATAGGTGAACTTCACTGCCGCACAGGCAGCTTCGAAAGGAAGGCTGCAAATCACAATCTGCGATAGGTTCAAGATCGCAAAGTTGTCTTTGAGAATGCCATCCTGACCTCTACTTGCCCCCACGGCATTTGCCGATGGCAGGGCTTACGGAGTTGCCTTAAGTGCCGGTGTCAACCTAAAGGTACTTCTTAAAGTACCCCCCCTGCACCCTCACCAGCCCACCCACGCCAACAGCCACGGGCACCAGCACCCACACAGGCTGCGTCAGCGATGGCACAGCCAAGCAAGCCAAGTAGCTGGTGATCAGCAGCCCCGTGCTTCCCAGCTTGGCGCGGTGGTAGAGGCTGGCGGACTCGCGCCCTGCGTTGGCGCGGCGGCGGGCGCGGGCCATGAGGCCATCGGTCAGGCCGATGGCTGTTGTGAGGGCCAGCAGGGGCAGCATGGCCAGGAACATGGCAGTGCGTGTGGCCAGGGTGTAGTTGGCCACCACCAGGCGCTGCCATGAGTGGCCAGTGTCTTGGAACATCTTTTGCGCATAGGTGCCCCCAGGGTCTGGGTGGTGGCGGATGAAGTCGTTAGCCGCGTTCTCGCGCCACAGGCCGGGGATGTTCATCAGCGTGCGCAAGGTGCCGGTGGCGGCCCAGACGGCGGTGTTGTAGACGGCGTCGCCGATGGCCTGAGCCAACTCGCTGGGCTGCAGGATGACGGGGGTAAGGGTGGCCAGGGCATCCAGCTCAAGTTGCAGTTGTTGGATTTGGTAGGCCAAGGGGTCGTCAGGTGCGCGCTGCTCGGCCCAGGCCAGTTGGGCCAGGGCACCACCGCCCCAGATGCACACCCCTACAAAGACCACCCAGAAGCCGGTGATGAAAGGCCAGAGGAACTGGCGCAGCAAGACGCTGCGGCCGATGCTGCTTTGGTCAGTAGCCACTGCCAGCGCCTTCCACTGTCAGGCCTTGCTCGGGGTTGCGGTCTGTGTGCTGGGCATGTTGGATGCGCATGTGTTCCAGCATGGCTTGCCAATTGGCAGGGGTGCGGGCGTCCACATGCGGCAAGGGCAGGGGGATTCGGATCTTCATCAAGCGCCCACCCTCCAGCAGCGCAAAGGCTTGGCCTTTGGGCAGCTTCATCAGCCAGGCCGGGTCCAGCATGGGCACTTTCTCCATGCTGATCCGGTCTTCATTGCGTGAAGAGAAGTCTTCCACCCGGTCCGGGTCATTGGTGTCGGCCACGCCGCTGGCCACTAGGCGCGTGGCCACGCGCACTTCTTCCAGCCGGTCGGTCAGCTTGGCGGCGGTGTCGGCATTCACCACCCGCAGCATGATGAGCGAGTTGAGGTTGCCGCCCAACTGCTCTGCCGCCGCCGGCGTGCCCACCTTGACCTCAATGTCTTGCGCCGTCTGGCTGTAGCCGGTGATGAACAAACCTGCACCGCCGCCCTTGTTGGCGGCCTGCACAAACTCCGGGCCAATCAACTCGTTCAGCTCGTCCGCATGCAGGCGCACGCGCCGCAAGGGCTCTGGGTTGGGCATGCCGTAGCCTGAGCCATGTTTGTAGATGCGCCCAAACGTGCTGGTCAGGTCGGCCAGCATGGAGGCGCTGACGGCCTCGGCCGCGTCGCGGATGGTCAGGGCGTCAAAGCCGCAGTAGACGATGCCACCCCGGTTGATGACCGAGAGCCAGTCCAGGATAGGGCGGGGGTCGGTGGTGCTGTCGTACTGCGGGGAGATCAGGTCCGCCAGGCCTCCGCTGGTGAGCTTTTCCAGCAAGGGGTAGAGCGAGTTGACCAGCTTCTCAAAGTAGGTGCGGTCGTTGGCCAAGATGGAGGCCAGGGCGTCGGCAATCGGGTCTTGGTAGGCCTGCTGCTTGAAGAAGGCCATCATCATCAGCACCTCAATGTCGCGTCCGTTTTTCTCGGCCCGGGTGATCAGCTCCTTGTGCTCTCTGGTGGGAGTGGGGTCAAACTGGCTGTGCCAGTCGGGCGCATGGCGCTCTAGCCACTGGGTCAGGTACTTGCCCCCCAGCTTGTCCACCGACACGCCGTACTCATAGACTTTTCTGAAGTCCGGCCGCTCGCCCACCGCGCTCATGGCGCGGGCGATCACGTTCACATAGCGCCAGGCAAAGGCCTTGAAGGCGGCAGACTGACCCTGGTCGGGCAGGGGGCCTGTGGCCCGTGTGGCCACCTCGGTGATTTGCTCAAAGTTGCCAATCGGGTTGTAGCGGGCCGAGACCTCGGGGAAGCCCAGGTGGAACAGCATGAAGTCATCCTCCCGCCCAGCCCGCAGCGCTGCCGAGTACATGCCCAGCAGCAGCTCGACATCGCCCTTGGGGTCGAAGACGATCACCACATCTCCGCGTTGAATGTCTTGCTCGATCAAGATTTGAGCTAGCCGCGTCTTGCCCACGCGGGTGGTGCCATAGACCATCATGTGGTTGTTCAGCTCGGCCAGGGGCGTCCACACGTCTTGCTCGTCAATCGACATGCCGTGCAGGGCGGGCATGCCACCCACTGGGGGCATGGCCAGCAGCGGGTTCAAGGAGTGGGGCCAGCCAATCAACCGCTGCAGCCAGGCGGGGCAGTTGGCCTCGCGCTCGCGTCTGCGAGCCCATTGGTACAGGGCCGAAGGGCGGCGCAGGTGGTCGTTCTCCGGCTGGGCCAGCAAGACCATGCGTTGGGTGTGTTCGGCTGTCCACTCAAAGCCCTTGCCCAAGAACACGGCTTGGGGCGAGCTGGGCAGTTCGTGCGGCAGCAGTGCATAGGGCTTGCTGCGCCGCACAGCCCGGCGATAGCGCAGGATGCGCTGCGCCTGGTGCCAACGCCGCGCGGCCAGGCCACACAGGGCCAAGGCCGCCACTTGGCCCTGAGCGGGACTCAGCAAGAACATGGGTGCTTGGATCAGCAGCAGGCCAGCCCCCACGCCGCAGGCCAGCACCGAGGCCAACTCATGCGGCCAGCGATAGACGTTGTTCAGGCTGTCGGCCATGGCTCACTCACGCTGCCGGTGCAGGCTTAGCCTTCTTGGCACGTGTCACCGCCCGGATGCGCTCATTCACCCTGGGCACGGGGTTCCAGAAGAGTTGAGGCTGAGGCAGCAGGTAGCAGCTCACCACCCGAGACAGCGAGCCATCCGTCTTGGTGAAGGCGTAGTAGTGCAGGTTCTCGTCGCCATTGCGCCGAGTCCAGCCCGACTTGGCCAACTCGTTTTGCAGCCGGGCATAGGCCTTGTCCCCATGGCTTTGCCGCAGGGAGTGGACGGGGCCGCTTTCATCATCGCGGCGGGCGTCGATGAAGCGCTTGAAGATCTCGGGCGACAACAGCAAGCAGCCCTCGGCCGCAAAGTGAACCAATGCCCCGTCCTCGTTGTACTTCAGCGCGCCAGAGCCCACTGCGTCGGCCACCCAGGCCATGAAGGCCTCTGCGGCCGCTGTGGGCGCCTTGGCCGGCTTGGGGCCACTGGGCTGGTGCGGGCGCAGCGGGCTGCCCAGCGTGGTGGCCATGGCGGGCTTATGGGTGCTGGGTTGGGGGTCAGGGTCCAGGCATGCGGCCTCGTGGGGGCGCAGCAGGCCGTCATCGGCATCTTGGGCTGATGCGGTCTGCAGGGCATGGTCAATCTGGGGCATGGGTTCCTCCTCGGGTGTAGGGGCGGGCTCGGCTGCGGGCGGCAGGGCAGGGCTGTCCTCTGTCTCTTGCCAGGGCGGCAAGGGGGAGGGTGGTGCCACTGGGGCCTTGGGCTCTGCAGGTGGGCTGACGGCGTCTTCGCCCAGCGGCTCTGTGCTGATGCGGCCGCGCAGCGGCGCGGGGTAATCCGCAGGGCTCGGGTAGAGCTTCTCTAGCGGAAAGCGCAGCACCGTCAAAGCATCGGGTGAGCGCCAGGATTCGCACTGCACCCACACGCGCCACACCGCGCCGCCATCGGGCGCGGGCAGGCAGGCGCCGCTCTCTTGCCAGGTGTCAAACAGCCGGTCGTTCTTGTCTTTGCCCGGCAGGCCTTGGCCGCTCTCATGCTGTTGCAGATAGGCCCGCACTTCGTCGGCCAGGCGCGCACACACAAACCACACGCTGCCGTCAAACACCCAGCCTGCCGCACCGGGCCGGTTCAGGGGCAACACGCCACCGTCTTGCAGCATGCGCCGCAAGGCCTGCATCAGCCGCTCGATCAGCGGGGTGGTGCGCGCACTGGCAAAGCGGGTGCGGGGGCCGTGCATGAGGTTGCGGCTCACCGAATCGCTGTCTGCCTGCTTGATGATCTCGCTCAGTGGCCCGTCGGCCGCCTCCGCACTCAGGTAGGTCAAGAGCTGGTTCAGCACATCGCCTTCTTCACTGAGCCAGCGCACCAGACGCGCCGGCACAAACTGGTGCAGCAGCATGGCGGCCAGCTTCTGGTGGGCTTGGTAGTCCCGCTCAGCCGCTTCCACAAACTCCACGCTGTAGTGGCTGGCACCGTGGGTGCGCATAGGCCCGGCCAGGGGCGCCCAGCGCCGCCCGGCGCGGGGGTCATGCGCATAGAGGGTGACGCGCAAGTCGGTGACGGGCTTGCCAATGTCATGCAAGAGCGCGGCGCAGAACACTGCGTAAGTCCAGCGGTGCTCTAAGCGTTTTCTCTCTTCGGTGGTGGCACCTTGGGGCATCTCAATCCCACCCCGAAAGGTCAAGGCCGCATCGGCGACTTCCAGCAAGTGCGTCCACAGTCCGCCCGGCTGGGCATGGTGATGGCACTCTGAGGCGGGCAGCATCTGCACATAGTCCGCCAATGCCTCCAGCACGCAACCGCAATCTCGATTGAACATCGCCCTTGAGAACCGTGTGCGCTGCTCCAAGCTACGCAGCAGGCGCTCGGTTCGGGTTGTGTCCACCAGCTCGGCCATGCTCATCACCGCAATCTGGTTGGCGGGTCTGGCCACCTGCTCCATGGGGGTGGCAGGCAGCAAGGCCACCGTGCCTTGGCGCTTCTGTTGCAGGCCACGCACCACCGTCACACCCGCCATGAAGGCAGAGACCACCAGCAAGCCGTCCCAGACATCCATACGCGGTCAGGGGGCCGTGTTGGCCCGCACCTTGTGCAGCATCCAGCCAATTAGCGCGGTCTGCCCGCAGGCTGGGTGTGTGTCCCAGCCGGTGTAGCAGTGAGGGTGACGCTTGGCAAAGGCCACAAAGGGCTCGCTGGTGCAGTCCCAGGCCACTTTCCCCTCAAAGCAATGCCGAGCACCGCGCGTCAAGAACTCGCAGCCCGACAGAGCCAAGGCAAAGGCGTTGTCATCGCCCGCCCAGCGGGTGGGGAAGCGGCGGATCAAGTCCATGGCCTCGAACAGCGGCCGGTAGTCTGGCGTCAAAGTCGGGTCGGCCATATAGCTGGCCCACCAGCCTTCAAAGCGGCAGCACAAGTCCAGCACCACGCTGTGCCAGTGGCCCAAGCTCAGCGAATCGAGCAACTGCTGCAGGTCCGGCAGCTCATCCGGCGGTTTGAGGCAAGCACAGCACATGGAAGGCCAGGGCAGGGGCCGCCACGGAGGAGGGCGGCTTGTTGCAACAAGGCCTGCCCCACAGGCCAGACCCGAACCTGCACAAGGCTACGCAAAGCCCTCTGGCCCTTCCAGCCAAAACCAGGGGTTGATGGAGGGGTAGGTTTTGCGAAGCGGGGCAGGACGCACTGGGCCCTCAAGCCCTTCTGCCCTACGACAGGTGCACCGCGCACTAGCGGTGCACCTGCCTGCTTGCCCTTAATCAGCCCCTTACCGTTAGGCTCTTGCCATTCCCCATTGGCCCTCTCGACGCCCCAAGCGATCTAGAGCGCAGGGGCGGAGGCCCTTTGGGTAGGGCCGTTACCGTTGGGAGGTTTGTTGTGCTCCAACTCCTGCAGCTAGCTAGCCTGTCCATGTGCTCTGCCCCCCAACCTAGAGACACGAGGCTTCCTTTGCATTCGATACACTGCTCTGTGCATCACGAACAAACTACCCTAGGGATAAAGATGAATACTCAGAATGAATCCACTACTCAGGCAGCCAATCAAGTTGCGAGAGTTACGGCTTGGCAGAGCTCAGGCGTTGTTGCTCGGATTGCCAGAAAGTGCGACCTCTCTGCGGATGACGCAGATCAGCTATTTGCGGAAGTGAAGATATTCCTGCTGCGCAGCTCGACTTCCAAGCTCCCTCTGCGGCCGTCCAGGCGGGTAGATGCCGGCTGGCACGAATTCCTGATGTTTACTCGCGAATATCAAGCCTTTTGCATGGAGGTTCTGGGCAAGTTCGTTCACCACTGCCCCGAAGACGCACCTAAATCGTTCGATGCAGATGCTGATTGCGTCAGTTGTTTCGGGCAGCAGGACCCAGACGATCAGGGTGACTGCAGCAGCAAAGTCGACACTTTTCCACTGAAGCGGCTTCACTCCTAGGGGGCGGTCGTCTCTTTTGTCGTAACGCTGCGTTGCGCATCGACCAATTCCGGTACAGGCTACCGCCGCCAATGGACGGCGCAGCATTTCGCTTAAAGCCGACTGTGGGCTGCTGTTGACCCCCAAGCAGCGGGTGGCGACATTCGAGAAGCTGGTTTGGAACGTCCAGTATCGGCCAGAAGCCGAAGCTCGTGTCGCTACCATTTTGCCGACACTCGGGTCGGTAAAGCGCTCTTCGTCGAGCGCTTGCTACCCGCGAAAAATTGATCGATAAATCTCGCCAGCGATACTAACGTACGGAAAGGCAGGGCCGAGGAGGCGATACCAGTCTGAAGGGGGCAGGTCAGCTCAGGCGGAAATTCATTACGGCAGAAACGAAGCCCGGAGGACGGCTCCGCACACTGACAGGCGGATGCGAATTGGGAGGGAAATGCAGTTGTTTTGCGGGATTTTGGGTCCGGACACGGTGGGTTCGTCTCGGCGGCTGCGGTCGCTTGGCATTGCGGGCGCCGTCCGTCGGTTCAACGAGCTATCAGTGCCTGGCCTGGGTGGCGTCTGGTTCGGCAAGCAGTTGATGCTGGCCCTGTTAGGCGTGCGGGTTTCTGAGCTCCAAGCTGTGGAGGGACATGCCGTCGCGAAGATGGAATGCGCCAACGCCATAGAGGCCCTGGCCTGCTGGCTCGCGTATCGCGACACAGGATGGGCGTCGGATCCCCGTCTACGCGGGCGGAACAAGTTCCCCCGTGAGCACGACCTGAAACAAGGCCCTCTGTACTCACGGTTCCGCTCTCGCGGCTTCTATGTGACCCAGCCGATGCGCATGGCAGCCGGCAGTGCGCTGGTACCTCTCGGGTTTGCGACTTCGTCAAACCGCCGCTTCAACACGCTGCAGTCGACCGCAGAAGGCCGCGCTTTCCTCGACGCGGCCTTAGGTGAATGCCGGCCCTCGAACCGTTCGATGGCCGAGCACTTGTCGCAATGGGTACAAGGCTCGCCTGTCAATGTGACGACGGGCACTGTTGTTCGCGGGCTTTCGCCCTGCCTAGCATTGCCCGGCGATGCACTCGGGCACCTTGAAGGGCGCCTCCGCGCCGGTGGAGCGAATGAGACGTTGGAAGCGAAGTCGCGGCGGCGCGCCGCACTAGCGTGGGTCGATCGATTGCGGCGTGTCCCACCAGTCGTGCCGCTGACCTGGCTGGATCGTCCGCCAGAAATACAGGACGACCGACATTGGAAGGACCTCGAAGCGGGCGCGCGCCTGTGGCTTGCTCGCGATGCGGCACTGAAACTGCTCGACACCGTCGAATCACGGATTGCCCATGCGTCGGCCGAGCGCTTGACCCTCGCCGATGCAGTGGCGGTGGTCGGCGAACAGGTTGAGGCCTTGCGCATCGCTGCCGATGCTTTCCTGCGTATGGCCCACGAGGACGTGGATGCCAACGACTTCTGCAGAGCCTGTGCCGCTGCGGAGCCAGTGGCCGTCCTACGAAGCCTCGTGCAGCGCGATGGCCGCGTCGTGGCGTTGTTTGGCAACGTCCTACGGCCAGGAGCCGCCTTCCGCAGAGGCACAGCGCCCGCCGCTGCGGGCGAATTGGATTCCGAGGATACGGCTGGCGAGGCGATGGAGGAAGTCGGCGCGCAAGTGGCCCGCGAGATCGGCTGGCCTGAAGGCATGTCGTTCAGGGTACAGAACCTCTACCTGCTGAAGTTGGAATTGCTCGGCGAACTGCACATGCGTTTTGCTGCACAGGACGGCTCGACATGAGTACGCCTTCGCTGCTACGCCTATTTGAGCCGCCCGAAGATTACGAAGGCCTGTTCGGTTGGGCCTGCGGCTTCTCTGCAGACGCGGGGTTCCTCGACGCGGCGGCCGAGCGCTTCACGCGCAAGCCGGCAAGTGTGCGGGCTCGCCAAGGGCAACTGGTACTTGGGTTGATGCTCGATCCGTTCCACGAGCATATCTCTGTGCTCGATGTGCCGGGCGTTGCAGACCTGCCGCTGCGCACGCCGCTGGACAAAGCGTTCCGGCTTATGCACGCCAAGGTAGCACTTCTGGGCTTCCGGGGTCAGTCGACAGGCTGGCGTCTACGGGTCATCGTCTCTACAGGTAATTGGACGAAGCAGACACTGGAGGACAGCTTGGACCTCGCTTGGTGCTTCGACGTCGATGAGTCTGAACTCGGGCTGGGCGAGGAGACTCTGGCCCTGCGCTGCGCCGACGTAGCCAAGGTGAGCGACATACTCGCTTGGTTGGGCGAGCACTACGACCGGTCGCTCGTCGAACTAGCAGGCCGCAATAGCGATACCTCACTGGCCGTGCGCCAGCTTGCGGCGTGGGCTGTGCTATGCGCCAGGCAGGCCGGGACCGCGAAGCCGCGCATCTTCGATAATCGCCATCAGTCCCTGCTGAAGGGCCTGGTCGGTTACTTGCGCAAGCACGCAGGCTCCACGCGGCGCAACCTTCTCGCGCTCGGATCGGGCTTCTTTGAGGGCGGCGCCGGTGGCGGCGTGCCCCCGGTGCTGCAGGGGATCGTAAGGAAGGTCACCGATCTTGGTCTGCTGACGCGGTCGGCTAGCGTTGACATCTACGTCAACGAACAGGCCTGCCAGTCGGTCGCGACGTCGATGGTCGCCATCGAGGAGGCCGGCTGGTGCGTGCGAACGCCGGCACGGCACCAGATGTTCGGGGCCGGATCGCCGCGCAGCTTGCACGCCAAGTTCATCTTCAGCGCGAACAGCCGGACCGAGGCCTGCACCAGCGCCTGGCTGTACCTCGGTTCGGGCAACCTCACAGAGGCGGGCTTCCTGAACTCCGCAGGACGTAACGGCAACTTCGAAGTGGGGGTGTTCCTCGAGTTTCCGCGTCTGCCCTGGTCCGCGTTGCCAGGCATGCTGGCCGTCGAATCGCTGGTTCCTTTGCAGCGCAATGGTGAGGGCCAGCTTTATAGCGAGGCGCCACCTGCCACTGGAGAGCCGATGCCGCCGAGGCCACCTGCCTTCGTCGCCGGTCCCTTGGCCTTCCTGCAATGGTGTCCATGCGCCGATGGCACCGGCATGCTCGTGCCTCCAAACGGAAGCGCCCCGACGCCTACGGACACCATTGTGCTCGATGCCGGCGGCGAGCCCTGCGTTCGCGAGGGCGAGGGATGGCTCTGGCGCGGGACTATGCCGCGGCAGGCCGCGCTGCGCTGGGACGGTGGGCATAGGCGAGCGTCAGTGCCTGTGGTCGATGAACTCGGGCGGGTGGCCGCGGGCGAAGCGCCTCCCCTCGACCTCGCGGACATGGCCGCCCACTTGATGGCTTTCCCCGCACGCGTGGACGATGAAGGCGACGGCGACGAGGGCGAACCGTTCCAAGGCGCCGCAGATACGGGAGCGCCCCCGCCACGGCAGCCCGATGCCCAGCGCCAAGCTGCCTCGTCGCCGGTTCGGACCATGATGCGGCAGCTTGAGGAGATTGCGCAGCGGCAGACCATGGTGAGCGAGTCGGACTGGCCGTTCTGGTGTGTGCGTCTCGAGGAAGTTCTGTTCCGGGCAGCGGGCAGCAAGGGGCTGACGGAGTTCCTACGCTTAGGGCTGGACCCGCTTGAAGTGCTGCGGATCGATGCGTCGCGCCCTGATTATGCGTGCGGACAAGGAGGCCTCGAATCTGCCGAGCTTTACGAAGCCGCACTCGCGCGTGTGGCCGCCGCCTGGGGGCTTGGTGGGCTCGAATCGTTTCGGGGGATGTCATGACGTTCAGAGGCTGGCCGACTGTCGCCAACGGGCTTCGCCAGCTCTCGCACGCCCCCGACGTGGCGGGCTCTGCTTGGAAGCTCGATGGCGGTCAGCGCCGTAGCCTGCGGGCCGTCGCGAGCCGGCTTCCATCCAACGGCGTGATCGTCGCGGATGAGGTCGGCATGGGCAAGACACGGATTGCTGTAGCCACGGTTCGTACAGTCGTTCAGGCCGGTGGCCGTGCCGTCGTTCTGGTACCGCCTGGCCTCGGTTTCCAGTGGCGAGACGAACTCGCGGCCGGAGGCGTGCGGTGCAGCCCGTTGCTGCGAAGCCTGCAGCAATACTTGGACGCATGGGCCGCCACTCGGACGCGACCATGGGAGTGCGAGTCGGTTGTCCTGCTCTCCCACGCCTTCACCAACTGGCGCCTCGGGGCCCAGGCGGAGCCCTGGCGCTGGTCGCTGTTGCCGGCACTGTTTGCGCGATGGCGCAAAGTGCGTCGCAACCGCTTGCCGCCCAATTCCTTGGACAACCCTTTGCTGCAGGACCCCCTTATCCGTGCGGCGGCCGAGCACATCGCTCTGCGCGCGGCCGAGACGGGCGGCTACCTCGCCGAGTTCCTGGACGGCCTCCTGGAAGAAACGCTCTGGCCCGGTGTGTTGGAGGCCAAGCAATATGGCCGGCAGGGCAAATTCCGCCACGCCCTTGAGGGCGCGGTCGGGCTCGGACTCGGGCTGTTCGACCTGATCGTGGTCGACGAGGCGCACAAGAGCCGCGGCGACGCGTCCGGACTGGCCCGGCTGCTCGAGAAGGTCGCGGTGGCCTCGCCCGACGCGCGCCGCCTCGCTCTGACAGCTACCCCGGTCGAACTGGATGCCCGCCAGTGGGTAGATGTCCTGAGGCGTATTGGTGCCGAGACGCAAGAGACTGCTCGGGCAATCGACCAATACGTCGACGCATGCCGTAACGTGCAGGAACTGCCCGTGAGTGAGGAACGTCGCCTGACGTTCGCGCAGGCCGCCGCCGGATTCAAGGCTTCTTTGGATCCTTACCTGCTGCGGCGTGACAAGCGCGAGAGCGAGCAGGTACGACGCTTCCACGCGCTGACCGGGGAGCCGCTGCACGCTTACCGGAGGGAGTCGGCCATCGAGGTCCGGCCCGACGACTTGAACTTGCGGTGGCGGCGCGCAGTCTGCGCAGCCGAGGCCTTGTCCCTTACCGCGGCCGGCGGGCTTGACCCGCGCGCGCAGCGGCTGCGCCTGACGCTGGGCAGCGGCCACGGCGTCAATGAACTGCTGGATCGCTGCCACTTGGACGCTGAGGAGGACAAGCTGCAACTCGAACTGGACGGGGCCATAGACGCGACGCAGCGCGACGTGGCCGGCAACGCCGAAGGTGTGGCACCTGCTGCCGCGGACGAAAAGCGTGCACAACGTGTGGACTGGTGGTTGGGGGTGATGCGCGACAGCGTCACAGGCGGTGATGGCCAGGACGCGCTAATGGAGCATCCCGGACTGCAGGCTGCCGTGCGTGCCATCGAGGCCGTCCATTGCGCAGGCGAGAAGGTGCTGGTGTTCGGCCGCTACACACGGCCCATGCGCGCGCTGGTCTCTCTGCTGAACGCCCGGCAGATGCTGCTGGCGCTGAAGGAAGAGAGGCCCTGGGCGCAGGCGGTGATTCCGGCAGAGGATGAACCTGCTGTGTTGGCCGCCAGCCGGCAATTGGGGCTGTTCAGAGACGACGGCCTGAATGGTATTGGCCAACGGCTGGCCGTCCAGTACGAGGCAGTGGAAGATCAGCGACGCAAGCTGCGCGAGGGCCTCGTCGGCCTGCTGGAGCGGGGGCTCGCGTCCGAGCCGTGGGAAGGGCCGCTGTCGCGGCTATTCGAGGCATTTCGGCAGTGCCCCGGCGACGTTCCGGTCGTAGCGCGTGCACTAGCTGAGATGCTCGATCCCAAGGAGGAATCGCCGGAAGTCTGGGCGGCGGAGTTCCGGCGCATCGTCGAAGCTACGCTCGAGCGCAGCGAGGGCGACGAGAACGGCGACGGCGCGCTCGATGACGGCGAGGCTGAGCGACTATGGAATCGGGTCGCCGAGCGGCTGAACGAGGAGTACGGCCGGCGTGAAGGCGGCTTCGCACGCCTCATGTACGGCAAGACGCCGCCCTCGACGCGGCGGTTGCTGCAGTTGGGTTTCAACCGCAACAACAGCTTTCCGCGCGTGCTGGTCGCGCAATCGGTCGTCGGCCGCGAGGGACTGAACCTGCACCGGGCTTGCAGGACTGTCGTTCTGCTGCACCCCGAATGGAACCCTGGCGTGGTGGAGCAGCAAATTGGCCGCGTGGATCGACTGGACAGTCACTGGGAACGGTTGCTGATCGACGCGGAGCGCCAGGCGGCGGAAAGCCGTGGCGAGGTGCCGCGCATCGAAATCCTGCCAGTGATCTTTAAGGGCACCTACGACGAGCACAACTGGGCGGTGCTGCGCCGCCGATGGGACGACTTGCGGGCGCAGTTGCACGGCGTCGTTATCCCGCCGTCGAGCCATGGTGACGACCCAGAGATTTCAGCGCTCGCGCGTATCGTCAACGAAAATGCGCCAGATTTTTCGCCTCGGGATTGAACAAAAAGCAGACATAGCTCATGCGCGCAACCCAAGAGGGACTAGTCCGCTGAAGCGCTGAAACTGGATGTCTGCCGCCTGGGTGGTACAACCTCCGAACTCACTGATTCAGTGGACTTGTGCTACCGCATCGATCCGGAAGATGGCCAAGCGACCGCTGGATGATTCTCCGATGATCCTTTGGGGTCGGTAGCTGTCCCTGAATTCTGCACGCTGAACCAAGGGCCGGACGAGCAGCAAAGCCCCTTCGCGACCAGTAGATCGCTTTCAGAAGCCGAAGGTGCAGTTCAGCGCACGTGCTTCAAGACACCCGATGAACCCACCGGTTCCGCACCGGCTCAATGACGCGCGCCGCATAGAGGCTGGCAGCCGCCGTACCCACGCGGGTAGCAAACCGAACAGCCTCAATAGGGTCGCCCCAAACTTGGCCGTCCTCAAGCCTGTCATCCCTGAAGATCTCAACCACTGACGGCTGATCTTGCGCCACCACCAGTGCAGCGGCCACAAACCCTTCGCCGGATGGCGCTTCCAGGGCTGCTGCACAGATGATGCAGTCACCGACGTATTGCTTGACCTGTTGCATGGTGGGCTCGCTCCTGTTCGGGTCGGAACAGCGCTTATCTTCGGGCGCTGTGTGTCAGTGACAAGCCCCCCAAATGGGTGAGTCGGGCAGACTGGCTCGGGCAGATGTGCAAGAGTTCTTCCGAGTGGGACGCGCAGCCATCACGTTCGTTGATTCCAACCGTTCAAGATGAGTGGCCGGAAGGTCGCATGCAGAGAGACTCGATTTGGATGTAAAACTGATTTGGTGTCGATAGCAGAGTGAATTGGGTCTCGGTGAGGTGGTAGCCGGAGGCTCCCAAAAGGGTAGTAGTCCTGGGTGACTGATGACGAGCATGCACCAGTCGTCTGTATTGCCAACCCATATATGCCTGCATTAGGCAAGAGTCGCAGGCTCGACCGCCGAGCCTGAGTGGCCGTAACCAGCCTAAAGCCGACTAGGGGTAACGGTTGGCTGCTAGGTGTCGGTTGCTGCGATTCACTACGGCCAGAATCGAGCACTCTCAAGTCGGTCGGCAACCAAATCAATTGCGGTCAACCATAGCCATCCTTCTGCGCACCGCACTGCGAGCCTTAGATTCGACGTGCCTGCTTTGGCCCCTGCTTTGGTTAGAACAGCAATGACGCCAACAAGCAAAGTCCGTCGAGCGCTCTGCACCTTAGTGCTTGATTCCATCCGGTGACCAGCGCAGTGGAAAGTCCGTCGACATCGAGCCAGCCCCGGCAATGCGGTGTTGTACCGGCAACCGCTAGATCACGTCGATTTCAGCAAGATGCCCCTTCAGCGCCGGATCGAAAACCCCGGCCTGGTTGCGGAAGTCCTCATCCATGAGACGGTCAAAGTCAGGGCTACCGAATTCGCGGCCAACAGGAGGCATCTGGTCCCAGGCGAGATCTTCAAGCCTGCGATGCAGGTTGCGCTCAAGTATCGCTCGACAGATTGCGGCCTTTCGTTTCTGCAGCAGATTCATCTATTCCTCTCCGTGATGCGCCTGACCGATTAGTTGATCGCGTTGACCTGCCCCCTTCAACACCTTTTCACCATCCTTGCATACTGTCCAATTGGTCGTCATCGAGACTCCCGAATGCGACTAAATCTGAGCGATTCATATCGTCACAAGTGTGCAGACTAGAGGCATCAGTCTTCCTCTTCATCATCGCCAGTGTTGCCCCTAGAGCTGTGGTAGGCGTCGTGCTCTGGGTTAAGTTGATTCGAATGATTGTCCAAGCTATCCCAATATGCATCGTTATTGGGATTCATGCTATCGCTTCGGTCATCGTTGGGCGTACGGGACACATCTAGCTCCTTGAATATGTTGCCATCAATGGTTTCAGGAAGGGTTGGCAACGGCGCTCTTCCTGGTTAGGCGGAGGACTTCCGTCAAACGCCAAGAAAGTATCTGGTGTCCTACATGCTGGCGAGTGCGCTTTTCTGGAAAACTGATCGACCAGTCAAACTGGAATCTAAGGCAGTCTAAGCAGGGGCGGTCAGCCAGTCGACCTTGCCGTCCTCTGAAAATCCTCTGTATCCGCGAACTTGACGATGACGTTTCTCACCAGTCGCTTTCCACCTCTGCAGCTTGCTCGGCCATTGGAGTCCTTTGGCGCCAGCTTCTCAGTTGAGCTGTCTAGCAGTTTGGCGTTTGCTCCAGATACCGTCCTCAGAGCGACGACTGGGCACTCTCTTCGAACGCTGATGAGGCGACACGGATGGGATGCACTCATCAAGCAACTTCAATACGGAGCAACAGGGAAGCACTCACTGTCGAGCACTTCCAAGCGCGTAATCGCTGGCAGATTGGGTTTGCACCCTGATCGCATTGGATGCATCTTCACGGATGACCTCTCGAAGGAGATCCGGCGAAAGGAGTCGATGGCCTTCGTCGCGCAAATTGGCAAGGCTTTGGATGAAGTCGCAGGTCGTCCTGCTGCCGACGCTGGGGAGTGGGAACTGCTGGAAGCTGGCCTGGGTCCGCTCTCAGAGGACAATCCAATTCACGTTTTTGTACGCGAAATGGCCAAGGTAGATGCGCTGATCGCCGAGGTCACGGCACTTTCTCAGCAGGGGAGGGCGGTCGAAGCAGAGGGTAAGGTGAGCCACCTGCTCAAGGGTGTTATCGGTGCATGGGAAGTCCTTGTTCCCGGAATTCCTCGGCGCACATGCTTGCTGTTGGACTCAACGCTGCGAACCCTTGGCACGCTGGAGCGCGCCTTTAAGGGCTCCAAAAACACCCAAGGACCGAGTGCCACCGCGGTCTTGGCATTGCTCGATTCCAGCAGAAAGCCTCTTGGTCATTGGTTTGATGAACTGCGGCGAGCAGTCAAGTGTCGCGACAACCTAGCACTGGAGAAGTATCTTTCGCGCACTGCCGTCATTCCAGGTAAGACGATATCCCATGATCGGTTGAAAGCTTGGGCAAGCGTTCAGCCGAAGAGCGTCATGCCCTATGCTGCGATGGAGGCCGTAGTCGCTGCCGTTCCTGACGCGTCAAAACGCGCCTACTTGCAATCGCGCTTCCTACTCGCGAGGGGGCTCACCTTCCTTGCAGACTTTCTTCGTTCCAGTACCGAGCAAAGTGGCTTGTCGTGGCAAGCTGCGCAATTCGCTCTGGCAGAGCGATACAAAAAGCTATTCATTAATTCCTGAAGCTCGGCTGCGAGAACTGTTGCACGAGGTGCTCACCTTTGAATAGCACCGGGATTCGTGGAGGCCATGTGGCTTTAGTCAGGCCTCCTGGGCAAACGAAGTTCAGTCGCCTGCCAGGCTCCAGTGTGGAGCGAAGCAGTCGCCCCGCGACCGGCGGGTCCGCGTGAGGGGGCTGCTATGCAGCTGCTTCAGCCAGTGACAGTTGGAGCATCAATGCGTGGTGTTTGGCGCTTCGCAGTCACCGGATCTGCGCTGACCAGCGCTCAGTGAATGATCGCTGACGGATCTGGAGCTGCCGGCGGTACGGCGCATCGCTTGACATTCAGGTTGACCGTCCTCGCAATGTCTTGCACCGTCGCTGCGCGGATAGTTGCATCTTTGAGCGCTTGAGTCAGTGTGGAAGCCTGCGCGCAGATGCGATCAATGATCGCTTCGGCCGCCTTTCGATTCACACCACCGTCGCCTGCTAGGCGCAGCAAGTCAGCGCGCGTTGGCACACCCGCTCCAGCAACCGAAGTCTGATGCTGTCCGCGAGGGCCCCGCGCAAACGTTAGATCGTAGGCGGGCGACAAGCGCCAACGCATCTGCTCGTCCATCCGGAAAGCGATGTTCTTGGCGTGATCGTCCTGGTTGTTGAACACGACGTTGAAGACCGCCTGCTGATACGCCTTCAGCACCTCACGCTCGTCGCGCGTAAACAGCCGTGTCAGCCGCAGCACGGTGACGTAGTCGACGCTCGGTTCACGAAAGTTCGCGTGCCAGGCTCCTGCGAAGGACTGGACCGGCACGCGCAGTCCACGCTCACGGTCAAAACGCTTCACGCCAAAGGCGGCCAGGTTCTTGCTGAGGTCAAACTGCCGCGACTCGGGCATGTCGATGCCACTGGCACGCGCCATGTCGGCGTACACCTGCTCGATGGCGCACACCTCCTTGTGTTCGTTGGCTGCATTGAATTTCACAAGCCACGGCTCACCCGGCGCATCGTCGCGCGAACTGATGCGCCCTGACAATGCGTCGTACTGCACGAGCGCCTTGGGGCTTGTTCCGTGAGGAGCGCCGCCTACCATCGCGAGGATCTTGAGTGCCGGCGTGTCTTGGTCCTCCATGAACTCCCGAGAGGCTTGAGCGAGCTCTAGCAGTGTGAGGTCTTGGTGTGTCTGCTTGAAGTCAACGCTCGGCCTGAAAGCGAGCGCGCCCATCGCGCGTTCGCCGATAAAGCTCAGGCGATCAAGCGGCGACAAGGTGGCCGCATCCCGGCCTGCCTGCTTGAACATGCGGTCCATCAGCAAGATGCCCCAGCCATCGGGCAAGGCGTCGCTGATGAAACCCGGCAGACCGTGGAGGTGTCGCGGGAAGCCCGTTTGCGTGCCAGGCGCAAGCTTGAGCTGGTGCGGAGAGTGCTCGATGCCTCGCTCGATCGCACCGGACGAGTAGGCAAAGTGAACCTGGCCGTCGACGTCGGCCAGAACCCCAAGGACGTGGTTTTGCCCCCAACCGCGAAAGATGACGTCCAACTTCTTCACGGGGACTTCCCGCGCGGCGCACGCAGACGTTGTTGCGCGCGTTCAAGGCGTTCAAGGTCCGCGATGCTGGATACAACCTTCGGTGAGAACAGTTGAGCAAAGTCTGCCTGCAGGCCCAAGGCGCCAGCCACGCGCACGAGCGTCTCGATGGTGCTCTTGCCCGTGGCCTCCAGTGTCTTTAGTGCGCTCGCGGACACGGCTGCGCGCGCCGCCAGTTCATCCTGCGTCAATGACTGCTGCAGGCGCTGAACACGCAACCGAGCCCCGATCTCTCGGGCGATCTCCTGGGGCGTCGCAAGGTTAAATTCCGAACCTTTCATGGGGTGGAATCCTACCTCTTACCGTGGCTTTCGGCCAAAGATAGCTTTATTTCAGACTCTTATGAACGATCTGTCGAAGCACAGTCAGCTGTGCGCGAAGCAGTTTGGCGCGGCGGCTGAGGCCATTTGAGCCATTGCAGGCCTTGCCGCCGAGAGTTTCGGTGTCTGCAGGCCGCCGATCCGGCTAATTTCGCGCAAAGCAGGCGCACTCATGCCTGCACTCCACCAAGTTGGGGGCGCGCCCTCCAAAGGTTCGAAAGCGCGAATAGTGTGTGCAGCTGCGCAGTGTTTGTCGCCAGCCCACGATAGCGCACCAACACATGCCCGGACTGGCGCCTGATCACCCGGAACGGGTGCTCCACCTTTGCCCGCATGCTGGCATTAAGCTTCTCCAGCTCGTCGATCAAGTGATTCACTTCCTGGCTCTTATCTAGCACCCATCGCTTGCCCGGCCGCATCGCGATGTTCCAGCTGACGCCCGAATTGGCATGAGGGCGCTTGTCCACTCCCTGGGCTGGTACCGCGCTCAGACTTGGTGTTGCGCAAGGCCAGCCGGATGAGCTTGGTGGGGCAGCTTAAGCTGGGCGAGATCTTCAAGCCTGCGATGCAGGATGCGCTCATGAATTGCTAGACAGATCGTGGCCTTTCGTTTCTGCAGCAGATTCATCGATTGCTCTCCCTGACTAGTCTGACCGATTGGTTGATCATCATCACTGGGGTAATGAAGTTGTCGGTTGCAGTGCGGATCAAGGACATTCCCGGCTTCTCAATTCTGATCATTGTGCACGTTACTAGGACAATTCTTTGACAAGTCCAAGCGTTACCTGATGGCCATCAGGGCACCGTTTTCCCCCTCCGAAAACCTGACCCGAAGCCCCTTTGGCGCGACTTGAAGGCCTCCAAAGCCAGCCCCGAGGCCAATCCGCTGAGCGCCAGCCTCCGTCGAATGGAAGCCCGGCTCTGTTTTGATGCTCAATTGCGCACCGCTTGATATTCGCTTGATGTCCACCTGTGCATCAACTCGCTCGCACTTGTCATTTCGCGCGGAATGTGGTCAATGGCGCCATCTCCTTGGCTCGGGGCGCCAAAAGCGCCCCTCCCGACTTGTCAATTTGTTCGGAATGTGGTCAATGACGCGACCTCTGGGCGTCCAAACACTAAAAAAGTCGACGAGTGACCGGGCACTCGTCGTAAAAATTAGCGATTGGGCTAATTCTCATTGACCACATTCCAGCGAATTTGCCAAATTGGACGGAATGTGGTCAATGGCGCCACCACCTGGGCTCGAGGCGCCAGAGGCGACCTTCCCAACTTGTCGTTTTGTTCGGAATGTGGTCACATTGACCACATTCCAGCGAATTTGCCAAATTGGACGGAATGTGGTCAATGGCGCCACCACCTGGGCTCGAGGCGCCAGAGGCGACCTTCCCAACTTGTCGTTTTGTTCGGAATGTGGTCAATGACGCGGCCTCCGAGCGTCCAAACACTAAAAAAGTCGACGAGTGACCGGGCACTCGTCGTAAAAATTAGCGATTGGTCCAATTCTCATTGACCACATTCCAGCGAATTTGCCAAATTGGACGGAATGTGGTCAATGGCTTTCAAGCGGCATCTAGCTCTGGGCCCCTGAAACGGCTCGTTAAGTCCATGCCTTGTCAGTTGGCCCACAAATCTGGTCTGTAGGACTGTTGACGTCGACTGGTAAGCCTTGCCGCTGGCCTCCTCACCGCTCACTCCACGAGACTTTTCAGTTGCTCGGGGACTTCGATGCCCAGGCGGTCACAGACGACCTTGAACTTCGCCCAGTCCAACTCATCGACCTCGAGGTCGTCAATGTCTGGATGCCAATCGTTGGAAGTGGCGAACATGTCCGCGAGCGCAGCCTCAGGTTGAAGCGCAGGTAGGCCGAATAGCCCATCCTTGAGCTTCATGTCCCTCATCGCGACATACCAGCGTTTCGACTTCGGCCACGCCACAAAGCCATCCGTGTGGGCCCGGTTTGCCGGCGCCAGCACGGCAACGTCAATTTGGTGCGCGACCTGGGTCGTCAACCCTGAGGCGTGAATCACAGTTGCGCCGCGGACCAAGGCGGTTGGGTGCACGTGAAGGACGGCCTGAGGCAGAAACTCCGACGTCGAGTTCCTGTTCTTGAGCACGTTGAAGTAAAACCCGGTCCTGGGGCCAGACGACTTGACGTAGCCGGCCGCGGCCCACCGAGACAGGTAGACCTTGGCGACGCCCTTCTCGATGCCGAGCAACGAGGCGCAAAGGTTCAGCGAAAACGCATCCGGCAAACTCAAGAGCCGCTGAATGACGGACACCCGAGTGCTCATGGCTTTGGCCGCCGCGCTCTGGCTGCTGGCACCTGCGGAGCGGCCGGCCCGCTCTCGCTCCCCTGCAGCGCAACTTCCACCTTCCGAAATGCCTCGTCGACGTACCGCGCGAAGCCGCGAATGCCGTCCATGGTCGACAGAATATTTCAGTGATGCGGAGGCAGCCAGCGCCTGAGTTCTGAGTCCCCCTGTTTGACCAAGTCGTCGACGTTGTGAGCGTGGAATCGAATCAGCGCCTGGCGTGGGCTCATTCCATCCGGAGTCTTGTAGCCGCTGAGGTGGTGCAGGAACTGATTGATGGTCGCGTCACTGGCCGAGTCCGGCACCGCTCGCACCTGTGTGCCCAGCCACCACAGGTCGTCGAGGTCTCTCCATTTTGTCGTGGCCGCCCAAGTCCGGACCTGGTCGGAGGCGATTGGCTTTCGCGAATATCTCATGGCTGGATAACAAACTTGTTAACTAATTGTTGTCATCTTGATGCACTCGCGATAGTGCCTAAAAGAATGCATCGTCGCAAAGTCACCTACAAGTGCCATCCCTCGGCAGCGCATCCCCTGGCCACATCAGGCTCGCGAAAAGGGCTCTCCTGAGCGGAGCCATGCAGCGGTTCAGCATTGTTAGTTGCACCGCATGATGCACACTCGCAACATTGACTGCAACATATAGCAATGACCACCTCTTCGCGCCAGGACGATATCGTCAGAGTCCTGCTCGACCAATACCACGAGCTGTCCCGACAGACCGAGTCCGAGTGGGTCTCCGCGACCGACGTCGCGGAGGTGCTTCAGGTCGACCGCACGACGGCATTCCGAGCCCTTCATGACATGACGGGCGATGGGCTCGTTGAGGCCCGGGGCAACACGCGCAATCGTCGATATCGTCTCGATTGCAACTCGGAGCCGTTCATCCGCTGGGAGCTTAGCCAGCCTCCAGCCACGCGCGCGCTTTCTCCGTACAACCCCGCCGTTCTGCAGGCCTACGAGCCGAATGTGACCCGCTGGCTGAGTCCGGAGCAAGCAAAGGCTCTTTTGAGCATTGCCCGCGCTGACGCAACAACGAACGACACGTCCTACCGCTGCGTCATGAACAGTCTCGTCATTGACCTGTCGTATGCGTCGAGTCGGCTCGAGGACGTGCGCATCACCTGGCTCGACACCAAGCGTCTTGTCGAACTCGGAGAACGCCCGGAAGGGATGTCGGAGCAGGAGTTCCTCATCGTTTCCAACCACAAGACGGCTATCCAGTACATCTGCGATCACCGAGCCGATCTCGACCTCTCGCGACCCACGCTGCTCGAGGTTCATCAAAGGTTGAGCCGTAGCCTACTGGGTAACCCCGCAGACGAGCGCCGCCTGCGGCTCGCTCCTGTCCACGTCATTGAGAGCACATATCGGCCCATCAGTGTTCCCCAGCAACTGGACGAGGAGACGACAGCGTTTTGCGAAAAGGCGGCGCGCATCGAAGACCCGTTTGAGCAGTCGCTCTTCACGATGGCGATGATCTCCTACCTGCAGCCATTCATGGATGGCAACAAGCGCACGTCGCGCCTGTGCATGAACATCCCGCTGCTGAAGCACTCCTTGGCGCCATTCACCTTCACTTGCGTGAATCGGCGCGAATACACATTCGCCCTCCTGGCCTTCTATGAGCGTGGCCGGCCCGAATTCCTCGCGAAGGTCTTTCACGACACCTATATGCGCTCGGCGCCGCGGCACAACGATTTGCTGTCGCTGCTCAATGAAGGCGGCGTGCTGAGTACTGTCGAGGTTGCGCCGCCAAATCTGTGAATCTTGCCCGTGCGGTCTTGGAAAAAGGCATGACCTACGATTCAGCCATCCACTTGGCCATCACTCGGCCCCTGCGCGAGTGCTGCCAGCTTGCCCAACGGCCTTCGGGGTGGAACGTGTGCGGGGTTGCTTCTGGGGCTACGCGTGTCGAAGCCAGCCGCCCATGCGGATGGCGGTGATGCGCTCGCGCAGGCGTGCGTAAAGCGGAGGGTCGCCCAGACACAAGTCCTCTGGCGCGTCCTTCTTGGCCATCAACAGCACGCATGCCAACTCGACCTTGGCTTCATGGGATTCAGGCGAAGTGCCGGCGCAGCGCTTGAGCAGGGATCCCATAGACTCGTTGCCTCGCAGAAACCGAATCGCTATGACGCGTCGGTCCCTCTGAGAGACTGAAGCCAGGATGTTCTGATTCTGATTCACGAGCGTATCTTGGCCTGTGAGCTGGAGCAGTTCACGCAGCATGGAGGTATGCGGGCAAGTTGGCTGAGGCCATGGATCACAGCGCGAGGAATATCACCTAGCGCGATGTTTGACAAGTTTTAGCCTTCAAGGCCAAAACCGCATCGCAACGCATGGGGCTGAGATAAAGCGGGGCCAGAGATGGCCCATGGGACTCCGCTAGACAACTGTATGCCGAGGCACTTTCTTTTGACATCCTCCCCATTCTGAAGGGCAGAGCAGGTCACCCTGACGGGATCAGCCTACTGCCATCGAAGGTCTTCTGCACACCGGCATCTTTGTGGAGATGTGTTCGTTGCGGCTTGCTATCTATGCAGAATCTATGCATAGATCATGTATCACTTAGACCGTAATCACGAGGTGATTCTGGGCGTACTCGCACACAGAGGAATCGCCTCATCTCAAGAGCTTCAGGCAGCTACAGGCAAGAGCCACGCGATACGGACTTCCCCAACTGATTCGCGGCAATCCGGCCCCGCAGCGGCTGTAGCGGACGGGTGAGGGCGTTAGCGTCCGGGCGTTCGGTCTCTTGACCTTTTTGGCGGGCGAGCTCGTTCACGTCGAGTTGGACTTTGTCCCGGCCAGCGCCTTGGCACGCCAACGCCGGCTGAGCACACTCGAGGTCGATCGCGCGGCCGCGCTGATGGCCTTCGGTCAGTTCATCGGCAACACGGCCATGCACTGCGGCAATCTTGGACTCATGGTTGACCTTGAGGGCATTCGCAGGGGGCGGTTCACGCTCGCACCGGTGTACGACAGGCTGCCAATGCACTGGCGGCCCAACGCCGCCATGGGCGACGCTCCGGACTACGCTCCGTTTGATCTTGACCAAGCAACTGCATCGAGCTCAGCAGCAAGACCAGCGCGCGAGTTCTGGCTGGAGCTGGAGGCACACCGCAGTGTCAGTACCGGTCTCAAAGCAGTGGCCAACAAAATGGCCAAGCAGCCTTGCTGCGGCACAAGCGATGGTTCCCCGTGGCGCCACCATGGCCTGTCTTCCTCTAACGTCCATGACGGCGGAAGGATCGGCCACGACGTCCGTCAGGCGGACCTCCTTCTCGTAAAGGAGTCAGTTCAGGACGTCGTCAGGGAGCCGTATTGGATGTCGCCTAGCTTGTGTTTCAATGTACGCCAAAATAGAATTTTCAACAGAGGTTCTATTTTAATAGACATGAATACCATCCAAGACGTCTCTGCAGCCCTGCGCAAGGCGCTTCAAGAGAGCGGCAAGACCCAACAGGCGCTGAGGGAGTCCGCTGGTCTTTCTCGCCAGACGATGGTCAACGTCATGCGCGGCAGCGAAGACTATCGTCTCAGCACCCTTTTGGCGGTCGCGGACCGACTTGGTTTGGCCTTGGTTCTCGTTCCCAAGTCCAGCGCCGCTGGCCTCCAGGCGTCTTCGCAAGCCCCAGCGGTCGAGTCTGTAGTTGATCTCGCGCGCCAGATGCTCAAGCGCACCGGCGCCCGAGAAGGCGGAGAACGCCATTGAGAGTCAAGGCTCTCGCGATCTTGCTTGACCAGCGTCGCGTTGGTGTTCTGTTCCAGTACCCGCTTTCGCATGACCAGGTCATCAACCGCTTTGTCGCGGACGACGAATTCGGCTCGGACCCCCAGCAGCCGTATGTCTCCCTCTCGATGCGTGCAGGGCAGCCTGAGCAACAGGCGGCACTGTGGAAGGACGTAAGCGCACCTAGCTTCAATGGCGCCTACTCTCGCAAGAACATGCGTGCCTGGTTGCTGCCAGCGTTTTTCCAGAACCTACTGCCTGAAGGCCCACTTCGCGAGCGCATCGCGCAGAGGAGGCAGTGCGACAGTGAGGACTATTTCGAAATTCTCGCGGCCACCGGCAAAGATCTGCCTGGCGGTCTTCATGCGATACCCATCAATCCAAACGACCTTGAGAAAGGACGCCTATCGCGATTGATGACACAGGGCAAGGATGCCCTCGAGATGTCTGTCGTCGCACAGCCGCTGGAGGAGGCTGCCTCCGTGCCCGGCATGCAAGCCAAGCTGGCAGTGCTGCGTGCAGGCGACCGGTTTGTCGCACGGGCGAAGCTTAGCGAAGATGACGACCGCATCGCCGTTAGGCATGTGATTGCCAAGCTTCCTGTCGGTGAGCGAGCGCACCTTCCAGAGCTCGAGGAGCTATCACTGCGAATGGCACAGGCGGCTGGCGTCAGCACAGTCGAAGCAGAGCTCATGCCGCTGGGAAACTTGGCCGTCGAGCATGGATACGACCTCGGCGAGGTTGGAGAGCAAACACCTTTTCTTGCGGTGTACCGCTATGACCGAGACGCGCAGACGCCGACAGGTCGCGTCCACTGCGAGGACTTCGCCCAGATCCTCGGGGTGCAGCCGGAAGACAAGTACACCTCAGACTATCTGACGGTCGCCGCCGTGATGATGCGCGTTCCCTCCCTGGGAGAGGCCGCTGTGCATGAGCTGCTTCGCCGGATCTTGGTCAATGACCTGCTCGGCAATCCGGACATGCACCTGAAGAACATCGGTGTCCGATACACCCATCCGACAGAGCCCGATCTGCCGCCGGCCTACGACATCGTGGCTTACAGCGCCTACGGGGTTCAACCTTACGCTCGGGCGCTCCGGTTGTTCCCGGAGCAAACAACGGATCAAGGGCGGTTGGATCTAGCCATCGTGCGCGAGTTTTGCACTCGGCTTGGCATTCCAGAGAAGCCCGCCTGGTCAAGCCTCAAGCGGTGTACCGATAAGGCTCGGGCTCTCTGGCCGGCGATGATCGAAAAAGCCGCAATCAGCGAGCGGATGAAGTCGCTGCTTCTCGCACATCTCGGGCGTCAACTGAGCGTGCAAGTACCTGCGACGCGCTCACATACGAACCGCTAACGTTGCGTCACTCGCCAGCTGTCAGGCGACATCCAGATCAGCCCCCATTCACTAGAAGGAGGTCCGCATGACGGCCGTTGCGACCGATCCTTCCGGCGTCATAGCCGTTGGAGGAAGACAGGAGATGTTGGCGCCACAGGAGGTGCAGAGGATGGTGGCGCTAAAGGCGCCAGGATGGGGAACAATGCGCATCAGCAAGGAACTAGGCTGCTGCCGCAACTCGATACGGAAGTACCTGCGCACCGTGCCGCGCATCGTGGCGCCGATGCGGTATGCAGATTTGCGCTTTCTGGTACTGCCGCAATCCGCAATCACCTTTTCCCACTCGCAGATTGTCTTGTATGTCATATCACTGGCTCACCCAGTGAGCCAGCAATCGTGTATGGTCTAGACGCATGAAAGCCAATGATCTGCCGCCCTGGTTGACTCCGGAAATCACCCATGTGACCTGGGAATCTGAGACCCGCCATTACGGCATTCGCATCAGCCCGAATTTGTGGGGAGAGCTGGAGCTGCATAAGGAGTGGGGAGGCCGCTTCAGTCGGAGAGGAAACTCAATGGTCATGCCCGTGCTCAATGCCCAACAAGCCCAAAGGTTGATAGCCCAAGAAAATCTGCGTCGCGTCCGCCGGGGATACAAGATGCGAGTTATCGCCGAAAACGTCGCCCATGGGGCCACCTAGATCTCCTTCGGGTCCCAAGTGACATGGCCACTTTAGGTCTACCAGAGATTTGACAGAGATCCTAAGGTTGAAGGTTAATGGATTCGGGCATCGGTTCATGACGAGCTGCGTCGCCTGCCTGTCTACGTAACTGATCTGCACACTCAGATGGTGGAATCGGATCAATATTGCTGTGAGGCAGCACCTCGTTGTAGTCGCTGCGCCAATCAGCTGCATCGATGCGAGGCCTAGCTCAGGCTCTGGTACCAATGCTCATTGAGGCACTCTTCGCGAAACCTGCCGTTGAAGCTCTCGATGTCGCTTGACAGCTGAGGCGTACTACAACCGGTAACTCGCTAGTCAAGCCACCATGATGGCAGCTTGACTCAAACCGAATGGCTTCCCCGATTCTCGGAGCGATTCAGAGCTCTAGGCGCTTGGGTGTGATCGAACTGCGGCAGTGGGTCACCACCCTGGGCATGTCCCTGCCGGCCTTCCTGCAAGACTTTGAAGCCCGCCTAAGCGCTGCCCAAAGGCCCTATCGGGAGCGGTAGCAGAGTCGACCACATCATCGTTCCCAAACGCGGTGAGTGCGCGGCGCGCCAAAAAATACGACTCAGTCCCAGGCCTCATTCAGCCAGATACTGGCGTCCTCTGCTTTCCTCAACAAGAGAACGGAACGCACATGGACATCCGAGCCAGTCTTGCTCAACTCCCGGACGATCAAGTCATCGGCCCCAAAGAACTCGCGGCCATGCTCAACACCACCACGGCCTACATCTACAAAGTCAACTCCAGCGCTCCGGATCGGCTGCCCCCCCCGGCTCAATGGCTTTGGAAGCAAATCGGCTTGGCGGCTGGGCACGTGCCGGCAGTGGTTGCGGAAGCGGGGGTGAGCGGCTTGAATGAAGGCAACGTTGATGGCGGCACTTCGCCCCCTCAATTCTGATGAAGACATAGCCGAATCTCGGCGAGAGCATCTGATCACGATCACTCGCCCGAGGCTCTCCCAATGTCTTCTGCAGAATCACTGATCCTTCGCGCCCGCTCAGCCCTAGATTTGCCGACGCTGTACATGCTCGGCAAGGGAGGGAAGCGGCCGGAGCGCCCTTATCCACACGGCAAGGACTATGTGGACCTGGCTGAGAACACATCAGATCCCACGATCAAGGTGTACCGTGAGAAGGCGCAAGCCCGCGGCTACAACCCCGACAAGCTCGGCCCACTGCCGGTGTGTGATTGCAGTGGCTTCATCTGGTGGGTCTTGGGCGAAGCAAGAAACGAACGCAATACAGACTGGATCCACCAGGACGCCCGCAATGCTGACATACGCTTTCGGGTTGTTTCCACCAGCCCCGACTTCCCGGGCAGACCGGGTGACTTGCTGGTGTACGCCCACCATGGCAAGACTTCATATGGCCATGTTGGCCTGATCACCGAAGTTCAAGGCGGCACTGCCGAGGGCCCCGCCAGTCAGGTCATTCACTGCTCCTCGGGCAACATGGAACTGCCGCCCCGCGATGGGCAAATCTACCCGAGCGGTATTGCCGAAACCGGGGTCGAGGTCTTCAAGGTTCATCACAACCCGCAGCACCCGGAATGGTCCACCTTGGTGTGTCGGCCATGGCTGCTTTGGGACTGACCCAAAGACTGGGAGTTCAGCATGTCTGGAGCGCCAAGTCAGGCTGGCAAGCCTGCATGAGCCGTCGGTAAGATTCGTGCAAATTCGGCCGCAGCGACGCTTCAAGGGTGTGGCAAGGTAGTCAGCGTTGGCAACTACAGTCTTCAGGCAGTGCACTCTGCAAACGATCGCTTTTGTCGCGCGCTGCGCGCTCGAGCCATTGACCAGACAGCTTGTCGCCAGCCTTTTGAAGGAACGCTCGAGTCCCTTGGTGTGGTCCCTCGTTTCAGTGATGAAGGGAGCGCTTCGAAGGGTCAATGGGGCTGCTTGTCCGAACTCAGTGAGGTTTTGACGCAGCGTTTAGTAGTTGGTCCGCACCAGCATTCAAAGCCGTCGTGATGCCTGCCACTCTGGCAAACGCCAATCGCAGACGATGGCGGCGGCCCTCAAGCTCGTTGTGACCAGTGCGGCTGCGGTCAATGAGACCCAGCCCGGCAGGGAGAGGACCTGGGTTGCGACCAATACCCATCCTCCCGCAAAAGCGCAAATCGCATACGGGCGATGGTCATGAAATGCGCGCGGTATCTCATTGCAAACCACGTCCCGCAGCACGCCTCCAAATACTGCGGTCACCATGCCCAAAAGTACCGCCACGATGGCGGGCATTCCGCTGTCCAGCGCAATCTGCGTGCCGCTGGCGGTGAACAGGCCCAGCCCAATCGCATCAGGCCACTGCATCGCACGCTCCGTGGGTTCTAGATGCCTGGCGCGCATGAAAGCCATGGCAGCGATGCACAGGGCCAACAGCGCCCACAACCAGCCTGCATGCTGAACCCAGAACAAAGGACGCCGGTCTAGCACCACATCGCGCACGGTGCCGCCACCAAACGCGGCCAATCCGCCCACCACGCAGATGCCCACAGCATCCAGCCGCTTTCGGGCGGCCTCGATGACACCCGACAGCGCAAAAGCCACGGTAGCCACGGCTTCGGCGACCACTTGAACCTGACTCAATACCCAAGGTGCGCCGCTTGCCATGATGAGCTGACCTGAAACTGTGAGGCCCGGATCGTAACAAGCTCAGCCTGGTCGCCTAGCGACCTGCTTTCAGTACCCGCTAATCCAGCTTAGACGATCGATGACGGATGCTTGGCCAGCGGCGTGACCGCGATCTTCATGAACGGGAACAGGGGCAGCTTGCTCAAGGTGTCGTGCAATTCGTCGTTGCTCTCGACGTCGAACACGCTGTAATTGGCGTATTCACCCACCACGCGCCAGAGATGAGGCCACTTGCCAGCACTTTGCAATTGCTGCGAGTAGGCTTTCTCTTCTGCCTTGATGCGTGCAGCCTCTTGCGGATCAAGCGTGGCAGGGATGTTGACGACCATGTGAACCAGATAGAGCATGGGATGTCCTGGGGTTCAGGCAACGTGCCTGAGGGTTGAGAGAAAACGCAGCACGGCCTGGTTGAAGGCCTCGGGCGCCTCCAAGTTGGACAGATGGGACGCCGCCACCATGGCCAGCGCCGCCCCCGGGATGCTGGCCTGTATCTCTTGGGCATCGGCCACGGTCGTCACCGGGTCCCGTTGACCAGCCACCAGCAGCGTCGGCAGGGCGATGCGGCCCAACTGATCACGCAGATCCGAGCTGGCCAGGGCCTCGCAGCACGCGGCATAGCCCTGGGGCGCAATGCCGGCGATCCACGCTTGCGCCTCCTGCACAAGGTCAGGCTGCGCCTGCACGAAGTCGACGCTGAACCATCGACCTGGGGACGATGCAGCCAGGGACTGCATGCTGGACAAGCCGCCTTCGCGCACCATGCTCGCGCGCTCGCTCCAAGCTTGCGCGGTCCCGATCTTGGCGGCGCTGTTGCAAACCGCGATGGCGTTGAACCGACTGCCAGCATGAATGCCCAGCCACAGTCCGGTGTGGCCGCCCAGGGAGATGCCGCAGAAGGCAGCCCGTGCGATGCCCAAGGCATCCAGCACCGCCAGCACGTCTTGGCCGAGATCAGCGACGGTATAAGGGCCCGGCGTGACCGGGCTGCCACCATGGCCGCGCGCATCGTAGCGAACTACGCGGTAGTGCGCGGAGAACGCGGCCACCTGTGGGTCCCACATCTCCAGCGTGGTGCCCAGGGAGTTTGAAAGGATCAGTGCGGGTGCATCGGACGCACCGTCCACCGTCACGCGGAAGGTGCCACGCGCGGTCTCCAGAGAGACGGGGGGTGAAAAACTCATGTGCGGCATGATGGATCGGTCCGTGTCACACCCGCTCGACGATGAGCGCAATGCCCTGCCCCACGCCGATGCACATGGTACACAGCGCGAAGCGGCCACCGCTGCGGTGCAACTGCTGAACGGCCGTGGTCACCAGCCGTGCGCCGCTGGCCCCTAAAGGATGCCCCAAGGCGATGGCCCCGCCATACGGGTTCACGCGGGCGTCATCGTCGGTCAGGCCCAGTTGGCGCAACACAGCCAGGCCTTGCGAGGCAAAGGCCTCATTGAGCTCGATCACATCCATCTGCGCCAAACTCAGTCCAGTCTGGGCCAAGAGCTTTTGGGTGGCCGGCGCCGGGCCGATGCCCATGATGCGCGGCGCAACACCGGCAGTGGCCATGCCGACCACACGCGCCTTGGGGGTAAGACCGTGCCGCTTGGCGGCCGCCTCGCTGGCCAGCAACACCGCGCAAGCGCCATCATTGACGCCGCTGGCATTACCCGCCGTCACGGTGCCGCCTGGCCGTACCACCGGCTTGAGCTTGGCCAAGGCCTCGACGCTGGTCTCCCGCGGATGTTCGTCCACGCTGACCAGGAGTGGATCGCCTTTGCGTTGAGGGACGGCGACCGGCATGATCTCTGCGGCGAACAGGCCCGCCTTCTGGGCTGCACCAGCCTTGGCCTGACTGCGCCACGCAAACATGTCTTGGTCCTCGCGCGAAATCTTGAAATCCTCCGCCACGTTCTCGGCCGTCTCGGGCATGGCGTCGACACCGTACAGAGCTTTCATCGCGGGATTGATGAAACGCCAGCCTATGGTGGTGTCTTGAATGGAATTGCCCCGAGAAAAGGGGGTGTCTGCCTTGGGCACCACGAAGGGAGCGCGACTCATGCTCTCGACCCCGCCCGCGATCATCAGGCCCGCTTCGCCCGACTTGATGGCCCGTGCCGCGATGCCAATGGCGTCGAGGCCAGAACCGCATAGGCGGTTGATCGTGCTGCCAGGCACCTGTTGCGGCAGCCCGGCCAGCAGCAGGGACATGCGTGCCACATTGCGGTTGTCCTCACCCGCTTGGTTGGCGCAGCCAAAGATCACGTCGTCAACCGCGCTCCAATCGACCTCCACATTGCGCTCGGTCAAGGCCTTGAGCACGACGGCGCCCAGGTCATCCGGTCGCACGGACGACAACGCGCCGCCGTACTTGCCAAAGGGAGTGCGAATGGCGTCGCAAATAAATACGGGTTCAGTCACAGGCAATCTCTTGGTGAAGGGTGTCGGGTTTCATTGCGCGGGGGAGATGGGTAAGCCCACGATGCGCTCAAGTGCTTCGCGGCTGAGGCCATCCACGGCATCGATCAGTTGCAGCCCCTGCTCGGTACACGCAAACGTGGCCAGGTCGGTGTAGACGCGCTTCACGCAGGCCAAGCCGGTCAAGGGATAGCTGCACTTCTCGACCAGCTTGCTCTCGTTCTGTTTGGTGAGCAGGTCCATCATGACCCAGGTTTGCTTGGCGCCGATGGCCAGGTCCATGGCACCGCCAACGGCCGGGATGGCATCCGGCGCACCGGTGCTCCAATTGGCGAGGTCGCCCGTGGCCGACACCTGAAAGGCGCCCAGCACACAGATGTCCAGGTGGCCACCGCGCATCATGGCGAAGCTATCGGCATGGTGGAAAAAGGCACCGCCGGGTCGCAGCGTCACGGGTTGTTTGCCCGCGTTGATGAGGTCGTAGTCCTCCTGCCCCTCGGCCGGGGCAGACCCCATGCCCAACAGGCCATTCTCGCTGTGCAGCACCACCTCCATGCCTGCGGGCAGGTGGTTGGCCACCAGCGTGGGCTGGCCTATGCCCAGGTTAACGACAGCGCCGTCGAAGATGTCTTGAGCGACGCGTGCGGCGAGCTGGTCCTTGGTGCGACGTGGGTAGTCCATGTTCATGCGGCTTTCTTGAAGCCACCCGCTTGGGTGGCCACGCGGTCGATCTGAACGATCTTGTTGACGAAGATGCCCGGCGTCACGATGTGCTCGGGATTGAGAGCCCCCAGCTCCACCACCTCGTGCACCGTGGCGATGGTGCGTTGCGCGGCCATGGCCATCACGGGGCCAAAGTTGCGCGCCGCCTTGCGGTAAACAAGATTGCCCCAGCGGTCACCCGCCTCGGCCTTGATGAGCGCCACGTCACCATGGATCGGATACTCCAGCACATAGTGCTTGCCATTGATCTCGCGCGTCTCGCGGCCACCCGCCAACTGCGTGCCATAGCCCGTAGGGCAGAAGAACGCACCGATGCCGGCGCCCGCCGCGCGGATGCGCTCGGCCAGATTGCCCTGCGGCACCAACTCCAGCTCCAGCTTTCCTGCACGGTACAGGCCATCGAACACCTGACTGTCTGCTTGGCGCGGAAAGCTGCAAATGATTTTGCGCACGCGACCCGCCCGCAGAAGCGCCGCGAGGCCGGCTTCACCATTGCCCGCGTTGTTATTGACCACAGTGAGGTCTTTGGCGCCCTGGGCGATCAGGCCGTCGATGAGTTCATTGGGAATGCCGGCGGTGCCGAAGCCGCCGATCAGAACGGTGGCACCGTCCTGAATGCCGGCCAGGGCCTCTTCGACCGATGGAGCGATCTTGTTGATCATGTAGCCGTCTCAAAAAGGATAAGTAAGTCGTGACGTCGACATGGCCGCGTCACTTAGAAGCGACTGCTGGGAGGCCCGCCACCACGGTGTCTGGAGCACCGACAGCACTGGGCGATGGCGCCGCACGGCCATGGCGTACACAGAACACAGCGACGGCAGCAATCAGCGCAGGCAAGGCGATGGCCATGAAGTTGTGCTCCAGCGGTAGCGCCATCGCCACCAGCCCCCCGATCACGATGGGCGCCAAAATGGCGCCGCTGCGTCCGACGCCAGAGGCCCAACCAATGCCGGTGGAGCGCACCGCCATCGGGTAGTACTGGCCCACATAGGCGTAGGTCACGATCTGGGTGCCGATCGTCGAGGCACCCGCCAAACCCACCAGCACAAACAGCGCTGCTGTAGGCACCGGAAAGCCCAGCAGGCTGATGGATAGCGCTGCCAACAAGTACATGCCCACCAACACATACTTGATGTGAAAGCGGTCGGCCAGCCAGCCCCCACCGATGGCTCCGACCATCCCGCCGAAGTTCAGTACCAGCACGAAGGTCAGCGCGGAACCCAGCGTGTAGCCGGCACCGGCCATCAGTTTGGCGAGCCAGGAGCTGAGCGCGTAGACCATGAACAGGCACATGAAAAAGGCGACCCAGAACATCACGGTGCTGAAGCCTCGGCCCTCTTGAAACAATTTCCCAATGGGCGCCGTGGTGTCTCGGTCTTGCTGGGGCAGGTCGAACGAGTCGTCGGGCTGCGGGCGAAAGCTCGGGGCTAGTTGGGCGGCGATGGCTTGCAGACGAGCCGTCTGTCCCGTCTTGATCAAGAAGGGCATGGACTCCGGCATGGACTTGAGAATCACCGGGATCAGCAAGACCGGCAAAGCCGCCGCCAGAAACACCGACTGCCAGCCATGGCTCTCGATCAGACCCTTACCCACCACAGCGGCCAGCATGCCACCCACGGCATAGCCGCTGAACATCAGCGTGACCATGGTGCTGCGAATCTTGCGCGGTGAGTACTCCGTCATCTGCGCCACCACATTGGGCATGACGCCTCCGATGCCCAGGCCCGCCAGAAATCGCATCACGCTGAAGGTCACCGGGTCGCTGGTCAGGCCCGCTGCAGCGGTGAACACGCTGAACAGCACTATGCAGATGGCGATGGCCCGGCGGCGTCCGATTTTGTCGGCAATGGTGCCGAGAAAAATCGCGCCGAACATCATGCCGAACAGAGCCGAGCTGACCATGAAGCCGGCATTGGTGGGGCTGACCCCCATTTCCTTCATGATGGACGGCAGGGCGATGCCAGCGACCGCCAGGTCGTAGCCATCGAAAATGATGATAAGCGAGCACCAGAGCAGCACGCTCCAGTGGAAGCGATTGAAGCGCGCCTCATCGGCGACTTTGTGCAGGTCAATGTGTCTCATCGTTGTCTCTTTGCTCTATGGTTGTTCAGCCCTGATCACCACCGGCGACAGCCAGGACTGACCCCGTGATGTAGGAAGCCTCGTCGGAGGCAAGGAATAGGATGGGCGCGACCTGCTCGGCTATGGTTCCATAGCGATGCATCAGGCTGGAGTCCTTGGTCTGATCAATCACGCCTTGGTACCAAGCGGTCTCGATGGCGCTGGGCTGGGCCGGTGCGGCCTGGTTGCGGGGCACACGGCGCGGCGGTGCGTCGGTGCCACCGGGCGCGGTGGCGTTGATGCGGATGCCATTGCGGGTGTGCTCCATCGCGAGTGAGGCGGTCAGAGCATTCACGCCCCCTTTGGCCGCCGAGTACGGCACGCGATGCACGCCGCGCGTCGCCACTGAAGACACATTGACGATGACCCCTTGCTGGCGCTCGACCATGTGCGGCAGCACCGCACGGCAGCACCAAAGCGTTGGGAAGAGCGAGCGGCGAATCTCCGCCTCAATCTGCTGCTCCTCATAGTGCTCGTAGGGCTTGGCCCAGATGGTGCCGCCCACGTTGTTGATCAGCACATCCACACGGCCAAACGCGGCCATGCACTGCGCCACCGCATGCTGCGCGCCAGCAAAGGTTTCAAGATCTGCCTGCGCGGCGACGGCTTTGCCGCCAGCATCGCGAATCTCGGCCACCACCTCGGTGACGATGTCGGAGCGGTCCACCGCCAGCACCTGGCCGCCTTCGGCGGCGATGCGCAACGCCACTCCGCGGCCAATGCCCTGGGCTGCGCCAGTGACCAGCACGACCTTGTCTTGAAAACGTTGAGATGTGTTCATGCGCTCACCGTGGCGTTAGGGGTGAATTTCTCGTAATGAAAGCTCGCAGGCACGAGGCCTGCCGACTTGAAGTGCTTTTGAACGGCCTCCACCATCGGCGGCGGCCCGCACAGGTAGACGTCGACATTCCCGTCGTGCAGGGCCTCGGCGGGCATATGCTGGGTCACATAGCCCTGCTGAGGGTGCTGCGTGTTTGGGTCAGCCACACATGTGGCGAAGGTGAAGCCCGGAATGCGGCGCGCGAAGTCGACCAAGCGGTCCACCATCACCAGGTCCTGATCACGCGTGACGCCGTAGATCAAATGCACGGGGTGCTCAACGCCATGGGTCGCAAGCACCTCCAGCATCGACAAGAACGGGGCCAAACCGGTGCCCCCGGCCAAGAACAGCAGCGGCCGGGTGACTGCCCGCAGATAGAAGCTGCCCAAGGGGCCCGTCACTTGAAGCCCCTGCCCCACTTGAGCCTCGGTCAGCCAACTGCTCATCAGCCCCCCCGTCACCTGCTTGATCATGAAGGTGAGGCGCTGGCTGCCCGGCGCTGAGCTGAACGAGTAGGAGCGGTGTTGCCCCCTGCCCGGCACCTCGATGTTCACGTACTGGCCCGGCAGGAACACCGGTGCGTCGACGGTGGTGTCCAGCACCAGTTCATAGGCCGCGTCACCAAAGGGTGTCACCGCGCTGACAGTGGCACCGAACTGCGTGGTGCCGGTCTTGCAGGCGCTGGACGGTACGGGAACGGCAATCACGCAGTCAGAGGTCGGCACCATCTGGCAGGTCAGCACCAGGCCCTCAGCAGCTTCATCGGCCGTCAATGCGTCGTCGATGTAGTCGTCGCCGAGCTCGTAGCTGCCCGCTTCAGCGCGGCACTTGCAGGTGCCACAGACGCCGTCGGAGCAATCCATGGGCAAGTTGATTCGGTGACGGAAGGCGGCGTCGAGCACCTTCTCGTTGGCCCCACACTGCACAAAGCGGGTGACGCCATCCTCGAAGTTCAAGGCGATGCGATAGTGGCTCATGATTTGTCTCCTCGCACCTCAGAGGTGGTAGATGTCAATCACCTGGTTGATGTAGTCGTCCTTCAGGACAATCTTTTTGCGGGCGACCTTGTAACCTGCGTCGCCGCCTTTGCGCAGGGTGACGAAAGCCGTGCCGAAGTAGTGGTCGGTCTTTTTGTAGCGATGGCTGAGGGTGTGGAAGTTGTAGCGGACGTCCACCTCGTCGCCCCGCTCGGCCAGCACTTCTACATTCGCCAGCATGTGGCTGGTGCGAGGCTCCGGCATGGACGCGCTGGAGCGCTCGGTCTTGATGCGAAAGACGCGGTCCTCCAGCCCATTGCGGTTGGGGTAGTAGATCAATGAGATCTGGCTGTGCGGGTCTTCTGTGAGTTGGTCATCGTCGTCCCAGGCTGGCATCCAGTACTCGACATCCGGGGCATAGAGTTCGAGCCAATCATCGAACTCGCGGTCGTCCAGGTGGCGCGCTTCGCGGTAGAGAAAGGCACTGATGGTTGCAAGGGTCTCGCTCATGCTGCCGCTCCTTCGCGTTCTTGCTGAAGGGCCTTGCGCATGGTGTGAGCCCAGTAGTCGTGCTGGCAGACAAACAAGCCTTCGTCCTCGCTGCGGGCGCCACTGATCAGGGGCTTCATGCCCATCTTGTTGGCGTTCTCATCAGGCCCGTTCACCCACAGCGGTGCACCGCGGCTGAGGTCATTCCAAGGTGCCGCCTTGCCGGCGTAGCCGGTCTGGCAGGAACGGAACTCCTCCAGGTCATCGGCGGTGCCCATGCCGGAGACGTTGAAGAAGTCTTCGTACTGGCGGATGCGCACGGCACGGTCTTCTGCACTCTCACCCTTGGGCGCGAAGCAGTAGATGGTGATCTCGGTCTTGTCCACGCTGATCGGGCGGGTCACGCGGATCTGCGTAGAGAACTGGTCCATCAGGTAGACATTGGGATAGAGGCACAGGTTTCGCGTCTGGCTGACGATGAACTCGGCTTTGCTCTCGCCAAGGCGCACCTTGAGCTCGTCGCGCCGGTTGAAGACCGGGCGCACTTCCGGGTTCATGGTCTTGGTCCACAACAGGATGTGGCCGTTCTCGAAGCCGTAGACCCCGCCGACGCTCTTGCTCCAGCCGTTGGCGTCGACAGCCTTGGTGCCGCCCTCGGCGCGTCGGCCCATGGTGGCCGCGTAGTTCCAATGCACCGAGCTGACGTGGTAGCCGTCGCTGCCGTTCTCCATCTGCAGCTTCCAGTTGCCGTCATACGTGTAGGAAGAGTTGCCGCGCAGCACTTCCAAGCCGTCGGGTGCCTGGTCGACGATCTGATCGATGATGACCTTGGTCTCGCCCAAGAACTCGTCCAGCGATGGCACATCCGCATTCAGGCTGCCGAACAAAAAGCCCTTGTAGCTCTCGAAGCGCGCCACCTTCTTCAGGTCGTGCGAGCCCTGCTTGTTGAACTGCACGGGGTACTCGGTGGTCTTCTCGTCCTTGACCTTGAGCAGCTTGCCGCTGTTGTTGAAGGTCCAGCCGTGGAAGGGACAGGTGAAGCTGCCCTTGTTGCCGTGCTTCTTGCGGCACAGCATGGCGCCACGGTGGGCACAGGCATTGATCACCGCATTAAGCTGGCCGTCCTTGCCTCGCGTGATGACGATGGGCTGGCGACCAATCGTGGTGGTGAAGTAGTCGTTGATCTCCGGAATCTGGCTTTCATGGGCTAGGTAGACCCAGTTGCTTTCGAAGATGTGCTTCATCTCCAGCTCAAACAGATCAGGGTCGGTGAAGATGTCTCGGCGGCAGCGGAAGATGCCGGCGTCCTTGTCGTCTTGGAGCGCACTGTCCAGCAGCTTTTCAACGTCGCCGAGACGGTCGCGGGTGGCGGTCAGGGTCATGGTGTGTCTCTTTGGGGTGAGGTCATCCCCCACGACCAGGGTCGCGGTCAGGCAGCTGCGGGATGACGGGGGTCGAGCGTCCGTTGCGGCGCTGCGGGCGGCCAAGCAGGGCCGCCCAGGCCGCAACGCGGGGGCGGTCAGGCCGCCAGGCGGGGCCGATCTACGATCTGGTTGTCCACGCCATTGACCAGCTTGCTGAGCGTGATGTCGAACACGATCTCGGCAAAGGGGGCGCTCTGGCCGTGGGCGCGCAGGCTGGCTTCGTCGCTGCGCTCCACCAGTGTCGGCACCAGGCCCTCACGCGTGGCGTAGGCAAAGTCATCAAACACCAGCGGGTCGCCGTCGATGTTGATCTGCGTGGTCAGCTTGCGATGGCCTTCGGCGGTCACAAAGAAATGGATGTGTGCCGGGCGGTTGCCGTGGCGACCCAACTGATTCAAGAGGGCTTGCGTGGGGCCATCAGGTGGGCAGCCATACCCCTTGGGGACGATGCTTTGGAACTTGTAGCGGCCCTGGGCATCCGTCACGATGGTGCGGCGCATGTTGAAGGGCTGTTGCTCGCCGGTGGGGTCGAAGTGCGAATAAAAACCCTTGGTGTTGGCATGCCAGACCTCGACGGTTGCATTGGGCAAGGGCTTACCGTTGGCGGCGTAGACCGTGCCATGCATGATCAGCGTGTGGCCTGCCTTGTCGCTGCCGTCATCCAGGCGCGCAAAGCCTTGTGCCACCGGAGCACCGGCCACGTACAGCGGGCCTTCGATGGTGCGCGGCGTGCCAATCTCCACGCCCAGTGCGGCGTCTTCAGCGTCCATGCGCATGTCGAAGTAGCGGTCCAGGCCCAGGCCCGGCGACAGCAGGCCGGCCTCGCTTCGCGCACCCAGCTGATTCAGGTAGGCAATGCCAGCCCAGTACTCGTCCGAGGTGATGTCCAGGTCGTCAATGGCCTTGAACAGGTCGGACAGTAGGCGGTGCACGATCTGCTTGGTGCGGGGGTTGCCACCGGGCTGGTTCAGGCCGCTGGCTAGGCGCAGAAAGTCTTGCACTTCGGGGGTTTGGGAAATGTAAACGCTCATGGGAAGTCTCCGTTTCGTCAGTCAGTAGTGAAAGGGGGTGATCGGTTCAGGCGTGCGAGAGCGCAGCCGGGCCGACGCTGGTGCGCGGGCGGTCGCGTCGGAAATGGCGGACGCGGTCTTCATCCAGCGCAATGCCCAAACCGGGTGAGGCAGGCACAGTCAGTTGAAAGTCGCTGTAGTCCAGAGGCTGGGTCAGGATCTCCTCGGTCAGCAGCAGCGGGCCAAACAGCTCGGTGCCCCAGCGCAGCTCGCGGAAGGTGGCAAACACGTGAGCCGAGGCGATGGAGCCGACCGCGCCTTCGAGCATGGTGCCGCCGTAGAGATCAATGCGAGCGGCATCGCCAATGGCGGCCACATGCTGAGCTGCCTGGAGGCCGCCGGACTGTTCGGTCTTGATGGCAAAGACATTGGCGCCGGCCACGCGGGCGATGGCGAAGGCGCTCTCGGGCCCGACCAAAGATTCATCCGCCATCACGGCGATGGGGTACTTGCCGGTGAGGCGAGCCAGAGCATCGATACTGGCCACGGGTTGCTCGACCAGTTCGCAGCCCGCATCAACCAGGCCTGCCAAGCCGTGGTGGGCGTCGAGCTCGCTCCAGGCCATGTTCACGTCCACACGGACCGAAGCGGTGTCGCCCAGCGCCGCTTTGATGGCGGCCACATGTGCCACATCCTCGCGCACCGTGCGGCGTCCGATCTTGAGCTTGAAGATGTTGTGGCGGCGAAGCGCCAGCATGCGCTGGGCTTCCTCGATGTCTTTGCCGGTGTCGCCTGAGGCCAGGGTCCACGCCACCGGAAGGCGCTCGCGCAGCCGGCCGCCCAGCAGTTCGGAAACGGGCAGGCCGGTGCGGTGGCCCAATGCGTCGTACAGCGCCGTCTCGACGGCACACTTGGCAAAGCGGTTGTCCCGGAATGCAGTGTGCAGGCGGTCCATCAAGGCCGGAACACGGTTGGCATCGGCCCCCACCAGTTGGGGCGCAAAGTAGGTGTCGATGGCCAGTTTCATGCCTTCGGGGGACTCGGCACCGTAGGCAAGCCCGCCGATGGTTGTGCCCTCACCGATACCTTCCGTACCGTCCGAGCACCTGATTCGAACCAGCATCAGCGTCTGGCCGTTCATCACCGCCATCGACAGTTTGTGGGGGCGGATCGTGGGCAGATCGACCAGCATGGTCTCAACGCGCTCGATGCGCACGGGGCAGGAGATCTGTGGTTGATAAGCAGTATGTTGCATGTGTTGTATTGAACGACCGCTGCCGTATGCAATCCAACACCAAATTCATCTGGTTCGATACCTATTGGGTATCATGGGCTCGTTTTTCTTTGCAATACAAAGACTTAGACAGCTTTCACCTCAAAAACTATCGTTTACCCTAATGGATCTGCGCCAACTGCGGTATTTCGTGGCGGTCGCCACAACCAAAAACTTCACCCGTGCGGCGGAGTTGATGCACATTGCCCAGCCGCCCTTGAGCCGCCAGATTCAGCTTCTAGAGGAAGAGCTGGAAGTTCAGCTCATCCAGCGCAACAGCCGGCCTATCCGCCTGACAGAAGCCGGTAGAGTGTTCTATGAGCAGTCGCTGCAAGTGCTTCAGCGCGTGGACCAGATGAAGAACACGGCCCGCCAGACGGGGCGCTTCCATCGGCAATCCATCTCGATTGGCTATGTGCCCTCAACGCTCTACGGTGGGCTCCCTATGCTGGTGCGTACCTTTCGCAAGCGCTACCCCGACACCGACGTTCACCTTGTCGACATGGGGTCTATCCAGCAGATCAGTGAACTCAAGTCCGGTCGCATTGACTTAGGGTTTGGTCGTGTTCGGACGAACGACAACTCCGTGGCCCGCACCGTGCTGCGCGAGGAAAAGTTGGTGCTGGCGATCCCGCCCGACTGGCCACTTGCGGCAGAGCAAGGCACAGTGCGACTGGAAGACCTGAAGGCCCCCAAGCTGGTCGTGTTTCCGAAGCAGCCGCGCCCCAGCTTCGCAGACCACGTGCTCAGCGTGTTGCACGAAAAAGGCATCACCCCAGAGGAAGTCCACGAGGTCAGCGAGCTGCATGCCGCCCTAGGCCTGGTGGCCGCAGAGGTGGGCGTCTGCATCGTGCCCGCTGCCGCGCGGCTGCGGGCAGACCTCGTTTACCGGCTGATCGCCAACGAGGACGTGACCTCGCCCATCATCCTGAGCCACCGGCTCAACGACGACTCGTGGTACCTCGCTGCCATCAAGCAACTCATCGCCGAGATGTACGCCCAGAACCCTCCTTGGCTGGACGTTCAGACCAATGCATTTCCTTGCGCGACGGGCCTTGATGCCGAGGCCCGCAATGCTAAGGATGCTGCCGGCCTGGAGTAGTCCACTGTTGAAAAGCGGACCCATCCAATGGGTCGACTTGCCTGTGAGCCAGCCCGCGCCGTGATGTGCTCATAAGTGCGGCTAGAGCGCCGCCACAGCCCGAGTCAAGTTGGTTGCGAACGCCTCAAAGTTTTCGATGTCGGTTCATAATCGGGAGGTATCCACCCTCGTTCTCGCCACCGCCAGTTCTCGAGGCAAACCTAGCGGCTTGAGTGGTGATGGAGAAGGTGCGGCGATTTGTCATCGCGGATGTTGACTGGGCCGTTGAGCGGCGGCTGATCTGCGCCCATCGATCCCACCTGGCTCAGCAACTTCTGGACAGCGGCATGCTGCCACCGAGCGGTGCTGCTCGACACAACGAGCCACATGTCGATTGGGCGATCCTTGGCGGAAATTTAAAACCTTGTCGATTGCCCACTGGATCGTCATCCGGTATCAATCCGAGCCCGACAAATACTCAGCAGGTAATCTTTCGGCGGTTCTTTTCATCAACTCCGCTGCACTGACTCCTAGGGCCCTGGCAATCTTGAACGTGATTGCCAACGTGGGTATGTGCTCGCCCTGCTCGATCTTGCGCATGTGTGAGCGATGCAGAAAAGCTTGTCAAACATCCTCCCGTCAATCACGGTAACTTGTTGACCTGCCGTCCCCGGGCTGCTCCCTCGACAATCTAGCGTTAGAGGCTTGCGCTGTGCGCGCGAGCCACCGCCGCCATAGCCGCCACGCACAGCCAAGCGGCCAAGCCACACGCCATCTTGGCACGCAGCGTCGGTGCGCGCTTGAGCGCCAATGATCCCAACACCACATAAGCCACCAGGACCATCAGTTTGACACCCAACCAGGTGTCTCGTAGAGGGTTCAGTTGCAGCAAAGTCCACAGGGTCACGCCTGCGCATAACAACAACACGTCGACGCCCACACTCAGGTGACGCATTCGCGGATGCATGGGCCAAGTCGCTCCTGTCCAGGTGGCGATCAGTCGCACACTGAAGAGGCCAATGCTGAGTGATACGCACCACAGGTGCAAAGTCTTGATGGCCGGATAGGCGCTCACCAGCGCGCTCCAAAATTCACTATTGGCCATGTGTCTCACAGGCTTTCATTCCCAGGCGCCGCGCTAGCTTGTGAAGATTGCTGGCATCCATCTGCAAGGAGCGGGCAGCCCGGGACCAATTGCCGCCGGATTGGCTCAAGGCGAGCGCAATGCTCTGCCGCTGGGCTGCTCGGCTGGCTTGTCTCGGAGAACGCGGGATTCCAGCGCCAGGTGTCGATGCGGTGACCTGAGATATGCCAGGACTGGTCGTGTCGGTGGGCGCAAGCCCAAGGCTCTCGGGATGAATGACGGCGATGCCATGGCCATCCTGGGCCACCTGGGCTGCGCGCAGGGCGGCGCGGCCCAGCACATGCTCCAGCTCTCTCACATTGCCCGGCCAATCATGGGCCAGCAGCGCGCACTCAGCCTCATCGCTGAGCCTAAGGCCGCGAAGGCCTAAGCGCGGGCGATTGACCTCCAAGAAGCGACCCGCTAGCGGCAAGATGTCTTCATGACGGCTTCTGAGCGGCGGGATCAGCAAGGGATAGACCGTCAGTCGGTGATACAGGTCAGCCCGGAAGGAGCCTTCTTTGACGGCTGCTTGCAAATTGCGGTTGGTTGCGGCCACGAACCGGACATCCACCTTGCGAACCTTGTCCGAACCCAAGCGCTGAATCTCCCGGTTTTGTAGCGTCCGCAGCAGCTTGGCTTGAAGACTGAGGGGCAGCTCGCCCACTTCATCCAAGAACAAAGTGCCCCCCTGCGCGGCTTCGATGCGACCTGTCCGCTCGGTGGTCGCACCGGAGAATGCGCCTTTAGCATGACCAAAAAGCTCACTCTCCGCCAAGCTTTCGGGCAGCGCTGCGCAGTTCACCATGACCAAAGGCTGACCATGGCGCGGCGATAGCCGATGCAGACGGCGTGCCAGCAGTTCCTTGCCCACCCCCGTTTCTCCCAGCAACAGTACGGTCAACTCGCTCTGAGCCACCACCTTGCTTTCGTCCAGAAGGCGTCGCATGGCGTCGGAATGAGCCACGATCTCGATGTCATCGTGACCGGGGTCGGGCAACACGATTTGATCTTCTCTGCTGCGCATGACTCGGGCGTGGCTGTGCCGCAGGTCTTGTACTTCGCGCTCCAAACGCGTCAAGCGGATAGAAGCTTCTAAAAGGGGAACCAGCTCAGCCAGCCGGCTGCGGTCGTGGCGGGTTAGCCGGCCACGGGTCAGGCCGTCAAGCGTCAACACGCCCCACGGGCGGCCTTCTTGCTGCAGGCGAATGCCCATGCAGTCATGCACTGCAAGAGCCTGCCCTTTGAGGCCTTCAATCAAGCCATCGTAAGGGTCTGGAAGCCGACTGTCAGCGTCAAAGGTCACCACCTCTCGGCTGGCCATCAATGCGGCCAAGCGTGGCTGCTCTGCCAGCGGAAAACGCCGCCCTAAGGCGTCTCGTGTCAAGCCCACAGCTGCCAAGGGCCGCAAGCAATCCACGGCGCCGGGCTCCAGCGCCAACAAGGCGACAGCATCGCAGCCAAAGCCCGCACGCAAGCTGGCCACCATCCGCTGCAAGCGCACACCTGAAGGCAGGCCGACCGCCAAGTCATTCAACAAGCTGGTTTGAATCATGGTCATTTTTACCCATAAGGGTCATTCTGACCTCAATCACTCGGGTCACTTTGACCCAAATCAGCGCTAAGTGTTTGAAGACCCTGTCCGGTCAGGCTGGCACGGTGCATGCGTAAAGCAGGTTCACTCTTTTCCCACTTTGGAGATTGCACATGACCACCCCTCAGTTCCTCGACCGCTCCTTGGGCGACCTGGCCCGCAGCATCCCTGGCGCCACGGCCGTGTTTCACCAACACGATCTTGATTTCTGTTGCGGTGGCAAGAAAACGCTGCGCGACGCTTTGGCTCCCCTAGCCCTGGATCCCCAAATCGTGACCTTGGCGCTCACGCAATTACTTGACCAGCCCGGCGCGATGGAGCGTGACTGGCGCGACGCCACTGCGCCCGAATTGATTGCGCACCTTCTGGAGCGTTATCACGCGCGTCATCGTCAGCAACTGCCTGAACTGATCCGCCTTTCTCGCAGGGTAGAGACCGTCCATGGTGACCGTCCCGAATGCCCCCATGGCTTGGCCAGTCACTTGGAGACCATGCTCCAAGAGTTGGAAAGTCATATGCAAAAGGAAGAGCAGATTCTGTTTCCACTCTTGCAGAAGGGCGTGCCGCCGCAGGGGCTGCCTCCTGTGGCCATGATGCGCTTCGAGCATGATCAACATGGCGAAGCTCTGGCCCGCATGGTGGCTTTGGCCCATGGCTTGGTGCAACCACGCGGCGCGTGCAACACCTGGCGGGCCTTGCTGACGGGCCTCGTGACCCTGAAACAAGACCTGATGCAGCACATCCACCTCGAAAACAATGTCTTGTTCGAGGGGCTGAATCAGACAGCCGAGGCACCAGCCAGTGCCTGCGCCTGCACGGCGCACGCCCAAGCAGCATGACAAACCTCATGGGGTCTGGGCGCAAGCCCTTTCCCCTCTGCCCGCCACATCCTGAGCGCCTCTGCTGGGGCTGCGACCTCTACTGCCCAGCGGGGCAGCTGAGGTGCGGCAATGGCTCGGAGCGAACTCAGCACCCCATTGAATCCTTTGGCCCTGACTGGGCCAGTTGGGGCTTAGCTCCCTCGGGCAATGGGCCTGCCAGTGGCCAGATCGATCACACCTGCTCCGCCAAGGGATAGAGTTCCTGGTTCTCGCGACGAACTCTTTCGTGCAAAGCCTGAAAGACGGTGTTGGCATCTGCCTTGAAGGCTTCTTGGTTGTCAGCAATCAACTTGCCGTAGGCCCACTTCTGGGTGAAGGCGCCATAGACCTTGGCCAAGTCGCCCATCTCCGCTTTAAATTTCCGGGCCGTCTCTGCGGGTGCCGAGGATGACTGTTGCATCAGTGCGGGGTAAAGCACCGCGTCTTCCGCGTTGAGATGCAGCTTGATCTTGGCGCTGAGCTGATGCAGGTGCTCCACGATACGGTCAGCGTTTTGGGCCAAGCCCTGCTGCACCAGCAGACGAAGGTCAGCAATGCCTTTTGCAATCACTTGGTGATCGGCTTTGAAGCGTGAGATGTCCATGAGGCACCTTTCAGTAAGAAGAACGGTGTGATCGGCTGAGCCTTCGTCAGCTTGAGGCGGCAGACCCCGGAGTAGTTCTTCAGAACTATGTCCCTCAAGACACCATCGTTCTAACGCATCAGCCACCCTGACGCTTAGCGGTATGGTGATCGGACAGTGGATTCGCGACAGTGGGGGTGTTCTTCAAGAGACACACCATGTCCACTTCCACTCCGCTTCCTCCCAAGGCCTGGTCGGTGCTGATCGTCAGCACCCTGGCCTTCACCGTCTGCTTCATGGTCTGGATGATGTTCGGCGTCATCGGCATTCCGCTGAAGAAGACGCTGGGCCTGAACGCCACCGAGTTTGGCCTACTCACCGCCACACCGGTGTTGACGGGTTCGCTCATCCGCGTGCCCTTGGGCATCTGGACCGACAAGTACGGCGGCCGCATCGTGATGGCCGTGCTGATGGCCGCCACCATCCCCGCCATTTGGATGATGAGCTACGCCACCCAGTATTGGCAGTTCCTGGTGATCGGCCTGTTTGTGGGCTTGGCCGGGGGAAGCTTCTCGGTGGGCACGCCTTATGTGGCTCGCTGGTTTCCTAAAAACAGGCAGGGCATGGCCATGGGGGTTTATGGCGCGGGCAACTCGGGCTCGGCGGTCAACAAGTTTGTCGCCCCGGCCTTGCTGGTGGCATTTGGCTGGACGGCCGTGCCGCAGGTCTATGCGGCCGTGATGCTGGGCACGTTGCTGATTTTTTGGTTTGGTAGTGCCAGTGACCCATCGCACTTGGTTACCTCTAAGGCCAGCTTTGGTGAGCAGCTCAAGGCGCTGAAGGACCCCAAGGTGCTGAAGTACTGCCAGTACTACAGCATTGTGTTTGGCGGCTATGTGGCGCTGGCCCTGTGGATGGTGCAGTACTACGTGGGCGAGTATGGCCTGGACATCCGCTATGCCGCTTTGCTGGCGGCCTGCTTCTCGCTGCCCGGTGGGGTGCTGCGCGCCATTGGCGGTGTGCTGTCTGACAAGTTTGGCGCGCACAGCGTGACCTGGTGGGTGATGTGGGTGAGCTGGGTCTGCCTGTTCTTGCTGAGCTATCCGCAGACCGACTTCACCATCCTCACGGTCAACGGGCCGCAGACCTTTCACATCGGCCTGAATGTTTATGCCTTCACTGCCTTGATGTTCATCTTGGGCATCGCCTGGGCCTTCGGCAAGGCCAGCGTCTTCAAGTACATCAGCGACGACTACCCGCAGAACATCGGCGCCATCAGCGGCATCGTTGGTCTGGCCGGCGGTCTGGGGGGCTTTGTGCTGCCCATTTTGTTCGGCGTGCTGATGGACCTCACCGGCATCCGCTCCAGCGCCTTCATGTTGCTCTATGGCGTGGTTTGGGTCTCCCTCATCTGGATGTATTGGACGGAAGTCCGCCGCACCGAGGTGATGGGCGCCGCTGCACCGGAAGCCCCGTTTTCGCGGTCGTTCGCGCGCTAACGCGCTGTTCTTTCCTTCTTCTCTTCGCGCGTTCGACCGCACCTCTCTCTTTCTTCATAGGAGCCCCTCATGGCATCCGTCATTGCTCACTGGAACCCGGAGGACAAAAGCCTCTGGGACCGCAGCGGCCACAGCGTGGCCACCCGCAACCTCTGGCTGTCCATCCCGGCCTTGACCCTGGCCTTCGCGGTCTGGATGGTTTGGTCGGTGGTGGTGGTCAACCTGCCCAATGTGGGCTTCAAGTACAGCACCAACCAGCTCTTCTGGCTGGCGGCCTTGCCCGCGCTGTGCGGTGCCACATTACGCATCTTTTATTCCTTTGCCGTGCCCATCTTCGGTGGGAGACGCTGGACGGCGTTGTCTACGGCCAGCCTTCTGTTGCCTGCTTTGGGCATCGGATTTGCAGTCCAGGATATCAATACGCCTTATGAGGTGATGGTGCTACTGGCCCTGCTTTGTGGCCTGGGCGGCGGCAACTTCGCCAGCTCCATGGCCAACATCAGCTTCTTCTACCCCAAGGCGCAAAAGGGCTATGCCTTGGGCATGAACGCGGGCCTGGGTAACTTGGGCGTATCGCTGGTGCAATTCGTGGTGCCCCTGGTCATCACCGCCGGGGTGTTTGGTGCGCTGGGCGGCGAGCCTGCGCAGAGCGCCAAAGGCCCGCTGTGGTTGCAAAACGCAGGCTTCATCTGGGTACCTTTCATTGCGCTGTCTGCTTTGGCAGCGTGGTTTGGCATGAACGACCTGGCCGAGGCCAAGGCCTCGTTTGCTGATCAAGCGGTAATCTTCAAGCGCAAGCACAACTGGCTGATGTGCTGGCTCTACCTGGGCACCTTCGGCAGCTTCATTGGTTACTCGGCGGGGTTCCCGCTGCTGATCAAAAGCCAGTTCCCCGGCATCAATGCGCTGCAGTACGCCTGGCTGGGCCCGCTGGTCGGTGCGCTGTCGCGGCCCCTGGGTGGCTGGCTCTCCGACAAGCTGGGCGGTGCGCGCGTCACTTTCTGGAACTTTGTCGCCATGGCCCTGGGCGTGCTGGCCGTGCTGCACTACCTGCCACAGGCCGGCCAGGGTGGCGACTTCATGGGCTTTTTGGTGGCGTTCATGGCCTTGTTTGCCTTTGCCGGCATTGGCAACGGCAGCACCTTTCGCATGATCCCGGTCATTTTCTTGACCGAACGTCAGCGGGCCGCCGGGCCTAGCCCCGCCGCCCGCGAACAAGCCGTGAAGGACGCCAACAAAGAGGCGGCTGCGGTGCTGGGCTTTAGCTCCGCCATCGGCGCCTATGGTGGCTTTTTCATCCCCAAGAGCTACGGCACCTCCATCGCCCTAACGGGCAGCCCCGACGGGGCGCTCTATGCCTTCATCGTGTTCTACCTCAGCTGCATGGCCATCACCTGGTGGTGCTACAGCCGCAAGAACGCCCCCATGCCTTGCTGACCTCAAAGGTTTGACATGTCCCATTTTCTCGATCGAC
>NZ_JAGQDG010000010.1 GCF_018069865.1 Ideonella paludis | reverse complement strand
AATTAAGGTGCCATTGGTGACACGATTAAGGTGAACCCACAGTTTCGATCATCCTTGTAGCGTGGATGCCCTCAAGCCGAACGAGTCGTGAGGTAAACCGCCGCCTGCACGCGCGAGCTGAGCCCTAATTTGCGCAAGATGTGTTGCACATGAATCTTGACCGTAGTTTCGGCGATGTCCAAAGCTCGGGCGATCTCCTTGTTGCTGGGGGTCTCCTCGTTTTCAGTGCAATAAGTGACGGTACGAAAAGCTAGCACTGGCGCGGAGGTGGTGTTGGTAGATCGTTGATTTCATTGACTTTCCTGTTCACTTTCAAATCTGCGATTCGTGGCGTCAAACCGTGGTCGGTTTCATCCATTGGTGCCAGTTATCGATGCATTTGGCCGCGAAGGCAGGATTTGGTCAGCATAGCGGTCAACCGGGAAGCGAAACACACCCCGCAAGTTGATGCTCTCCAGCCTGGTGGGCGCAATCTTCCCGATCAGTTCCGGTGGAATGACCTGGCGGCGGTTCGACCAGCGATCCAGGACCGCCTGCATCTGTGAGGTATTCCACGCCATCACGATGTTGGCCATCAGGCTCAACGCATCGGCCACAGCCTGCATTTCATCGACACGTTTGGCCTGCGCCGGGCTGATCCGGCCGGTATAAATGGCGCGCTTGAGGGCGTTAACAGCCTCGCCCCGATTGAGCACCCGGCGCAACTCGTTCCTGAAAGCGTCCTTGACAAAGTAGTCAGCCAAAAACGCCGTACGCAGCAACCGCCCCAATTGCACGCCAGCCTCATAGATTGGATCGCCCTGGGCGGCAGAACCGAACCGCGCAAGAGCTGCCACCGCACTGGCATGTCCGCTCATGACCGAGGCTGCCAGGTGCACCAGACTATCCCAATGCTTTTCGATCAAAGCGACGTCGACATTGGCTTCGCACACCGCAGCGATTTCTGCGGGCACTTTGGTGCCGCGTGGCACAAAGAGGTGGCGCTGTTTGAGTTCCTTCAACCGCGGGCAAAGATCAAAACCAAGCAAACGGGCATGTGACATGGCAAAGTCGGTGTAGCCATGGGTATCCACAGCAAGCTGGCTGGTCTCCAGCTTTTCTTGGCGGATGACACCTTCAATGGCCACGCCCGCCTGGCGCTCATTGAGCACAAAGGGCTGCGCATGGAAGATGCCCCACCGGTCTTTTACATGGGAGTAGATTCCAATGGAAGGTGTGTTGCGCCGAGGATCAAGCCGGGCTTGCCACACCCGTTTGGTGGTCTCCATGCTCATCATGTCAGAAGATGCCAAATCGGACCGCCCCCAGGTGGCGGCAATCGGGTGTCGCTGCATGAATTCCAGCACAGCCTGGCAGGCCTGGCTCAGACGCCGTTCGTCCCGCGCCCAGCGCATGGCCTGGCGAATGCTGGTGGCAGACAATTGCGGAATCATGCGCGCGCATTCGACCGCAGTCAGACTGGTGCCGTGGGCCATGATGCCGGCATAGACCATCAGCAGCTCGTCGGTAGAGCGCGGCTCACGTCCGAGCATGATCCAGCTAAAGCGCACCTGGGCGTCAACGGCCAGAATCACTTCCGGCAATTGAACCTCACCGATGCGGTGATCCAAAGCCGCGCGCAGCTTGGTCACTTCTGGGTCTTCGTCCTCTGCGGGCAATGGCGACAAATGGAGTTCATCATCCACGCGCAGTACGCCACTGCGGGCTGCAGCGGCCACCGCATCGACACCGGCAGTTACTCTGGCCAGCAAAGGCTTCAAGAAAGTGGCAGCCTTGCTGGGTAACGATAGACGGGCATAGTGTTTCTTGGACTCTGCCTGCCAACGCTCGTCCGTGAAGAACAAGCGCGCACGACCCCGAAAGCTCAGGCTGTGCTCAATCCAGACCGAGCCATTGCGCACCGCGCGGCGCAGGGCAAACAGGGTGGCCACCTCCAACGCCTGAAACGCCCGTTCCCGGTCTGGGCTGGAGATCGAAACCTGCCAGATCATTCCCAGACTTGGTGCCACCACTTCAACTGGCAGCTTTCTGGATCCTTTGAGATATAAAGCTTGCAGCTTGGCAAGGTACTCGATGGCAGGATGCTCGCCGGTGGCCTGCCAGGGCAGCTTTGCAATGGCGACGAGCAACGACCGCACGGGGCGAATTCCATCAATCAATCCCTCGCGGACCAGGGAGGCCCTGCTCGGTGGTTTGCGTTTCTGGGTTTCGGTGATCAAGGCTTCAAGACGGGCACGCAACTCAGCATCTGGCACCGCACCTTGCGCGCTCAAGGCAACAAGTTCGCCGAGCAGCGTTTTGTACATTGCGGCCCAATTGACGGTAGCGGGGACATCGGCGGCAGCCTGACGCCACAGATCGGCGATCCGGCGCTGCACCATAAGGATCAACTGGTCTGTGGTGGTGAACAGGCAATACCGAAGAAAGCATGCGACCTCCACGGTGCGCGCTGGCTCTTTGATCTTGGCTCCGGCTGAGGGCGGCCTGGAGACAAGTCGGCGCGCGTAGCGGCGCAAGATGAGATCGGGGATGTCTGCCAGGTGCTTATGAACGTCCAGCGTGTAAAGCAGGTCGATGCGCTCCAGTACCTCGCTGATTTGGCGGGTTGAGTGTTTCGCCGGTGCAGCCCATAGCCAACTCTGCTGGGTTTGTCCATCTGGGCGCAGCTCTGAAACTGAGGCTCGCCAGCGATCAAGTGTTGCTGGATCAACGCTGGCGGCGATGGCGGTGCCTGTTTCAACTTCAAGCTGGGCAAGTGCCGCCGCAATCAGTGTCCGAATTGCCCGCTCGTGCACGATCACCAGCTTGTTCTTGTACAGCCATTGACGCGCCCGCACGAGTAGCTGATCGCGGTCGGCGCAGCGCGCCACTTCGTCGCGCAGTTCACGTACCAGTGAGCGGCGCTGGTGCTCGCTCATCCACTGGAATCCAAGGACCGTGCAGGCTACTTGTTGGTGATCGAATAGCGTGCGCCCGCGTTCATACATGGCTCTCAGCGAGGCGACTTCTGGTGCTGCAATGCCAAGCTCGTTGCCAAGGTGGCGCCACAAGGCTACTGGAATTACCCGAAAGGCACCGAGCAAACGCCCACTCATGCGCAGGAAACCAATATGGAGCGCCAGACCAAGCTTGTGGGAATCACCTCGGCGTGCATTGATTGCGTCGCGCTCGGCACCATCGAAGGTGAAAAATGCCTTCATCTCGAAGTCGCTGATATCGCGGGGGAGCCCACGCATCCCCAAAAACGTTGTGTGCCAACCCTGCATCGTGAACCTCAAAAGTGGGAGGCCACCATACCCGTTTACAAAGCGAACAGGAAAGTCAATGAAATCAACGGTCTACCCAGACCACCCCCGCGCCAGTGCTAGCTTTGCGTACCGTCACTTATTGCACTGAAAACGAGGAGACCCCCATTAAGGCGGCTTTCACCGAAATTAAAATGATGCCAGGGTGCGTTCGCTCAACACCAGATAATGTTAATGCAATGGGCCAGGAATGGGGGCTAGAGTGGTGCAATAACTCTTTAAATTCACACTTGCATCGATGTGTTGATTATATCAAAACAGAGTTGGTTGGTCCGGCTTGTTCTTATGAAATGATTGCTATATTTAGTGCTGAGCGACGTGATCAAAATAGCGATGGGACGCTCGGGCCTTGGTATCCTGTGGAAGATATCCAAGCTAAAGTTGGATGGACAACAGGATCGGGAAAGTACGTGGAAGCATTTTTAAACGGGACCATCATTGAGGGCGAAGGTTGTATTTCTCCGTTGAGTCAAGGATATATTTTCAGTTGCCCACCTGAAACCATTCTTAAGTTGAGTTCCGAATTCGAAGAAGAGAGATTTCAAAGTACGGGAGCGGTTTGCTATCCAGTTTGGGATGCGGCCCTACCCTGCGAGACCTGCGAAGCGGGCTTTGGTAACCCAATATTCCCTGGCAAGGGTGCAAAAAAAATAGAACTTAGTTTAGGTATTGCCGATCTTGCCATCGCCTACGACACTGGCCGTAAATACAATTATCTCACCGACGACGGAAAGCCTAAATACACCATCTCAGCTATTCGCCGTGTGCTGGGTGGCCTGTGGGCACCTTCTTGGCAAGAGAGCGCAAAGAAAATAAATATTCAAGCGGGACGAACCCAGTTTCAGTACCAAGCTGGTGCGCACCGTGAGTATCTGTTTGATGGTGTCTCTGACGCCCGCTTGCTGGCGAATGGAACGGCCAGCTTTGTCGCTGGAGGGAGCCTGCCAGCAGTATTTCATGCAGACGGAGCTGTGAGTTGGCTCTTGCAGCAAGATATATTCCAAAAATTGGATGCCACTGGCCCAAGTAAAATTTACACCTACGCACCAGCCATCGATTTGACCAAAGACCTTCCTGCTGCTGGCTTGTTGGCAACCATCACCCCATCCATGGGCGCACCCATCACCTTTGGTTATAAAAAGGTCGGCGAAAGCGATATCTTGCTCAGTTGGGTCAGTCAGGCGGGCAAGAAGGTGAACTTCGAGTACACCGCGCAGGCTTATCTCAAAAAAGTGATTTGGCCTGACGGCAAAGTGCGTGAGTTCCTCTATGAAGACGCTCGCTTCCCGTGGGCCGTCACGGGTGAGATCCATGAAGACGGTGTGCGCTTCAGCACCTATGTCTATGACGCTGATGGCTTAGCCACAGAAACCTATACCGGCAACAAACAAAATCACTTCAAGGCGACCTGGGCCACCAAACCCGTGCTCCAAACCACCTCGGTGAAGGACCCGAGCACTGGCCTTTTCCGGCGCAGCCGGGCGTGGGTGGCCGGCACCGGGGCTGCGATCACCAGCCCGTTGGGTGAGGCCATCGTTTTGGAATCCCAAAGCATCCTCGGCACCATCCGCATCACCTCACGCAGCCAGCCGGCGGGCAGTGGCTGCACGGCGGCCAACTCCGAAACCGGCTACGACGCTCGGGGCAACATCATCAGCGCTAAAGACTTTGCGGGCCGTCGCAGTTGCATGGCCTATGACACGGTTCGCCCGCTGGAAACCCTGCGCCTAGAGGGCGTTACAGCGGCTACTTGCCCAGACAACCTGGCCACCTACACCATTCCGGCCAACCTCAAGCCAGAAGAGCCTCAGCGCCTCATCCACACCCAGTGGCACCCCATGTGGGCCAAGCCCGTGCGCGTGGCAGAGCCCAAGCGCATTACCACCACGGTCTACAACGGCCAACCTGACCCCCTGAATGCCGGTGCCGTAGCCAATTGCGTGCCCGCCGGTGCCATGCTGCCCGTGGGCGAAGCCCTGGGTAGCACCACCCCGCTGGCCGTGGTGTGCAAACGCTACGAGCAAGCCACCAACGACGCTACCGGACAGCTCGGCTTTACAGCCGCAGAAACAGGCCGCCGAAGCTGGAGCTATACCTACAACGCCCGTGGCCAAGTGACCAAAGCCACCGACCCCGTAGGGCAGGTGAGCGACTACACCTACTTCGAGGCAGATGACTTCTCCGGCACCGCCCAAAGTGAGCTGGGGGAACTCATGGGCCACCACGTGGGGGACCTCAACACCGTCAGCATCACCGTCAATGGGGTGAAGCAAACCACCACGCACACCCACTACAACCGCTGGGGCCAAGTGCTGCGCAGTGTGCTGCCCAATGGCAACGTTGAAGCGCGCGCTTACAACGCCCGAGGTGCCTTGCGGCTGGTACGCACCCGCCCTGTGGACGGCAGCACCGAAAGCCTGTTGACCGAGTACACCTACCACCCCACAGGTTTGCTGGACAAACAAATCCAGCCTGATGGCGCATGGCGCAAGCACCACTATGACGATAGCCGCCGCCTGACCAAGGTTGAAGACCACCTGGGCAACCTGGTGGAGTACAGCCTGGACGGCGCAGGCAACCGCCTGCAAGAGAAGCACACCGACGCCCAAGGCGTGCGGCAGAAACTCATTGTGCGCAGCTATGACGCACTGAGCCGCATGCAGTCTGAAACCTTGGTGCCCTGATTGAGCGTGCCCAACAACCACAACAAAGCAAAGCTGAGGAGGCCGTCATGAACGCGAACAGTCGTACCGATTTGTTTTACCGCCAGGGGTTGGCACAGGCGGTGCTTGCCGCAAAGCAGAGCCTTCGCCAAAGCACCCAAGCAGTGCTGTTCAGCATGCTGGCCGTGGTGTGGCTGCTGCTGGCGTCGCCCAGTTGGGCGGCGGTGAGCACCACGACCGAGCTGAGCAGCAGCGCGAACCCGGCGGTTGCCAACCAAATGGTGACGCTGACGATGAAGGTCAAGCCCAGCACGGCCAGTGGCAGCGTCACGCTGTATGCAGACGGCAGTGCGCTGAGCACGCTGAGCCTGAACGCCAGTGGCGAGGCCAGCCTGACCACCAGCACGGCCAGCGTGGGCACCTTCCAGCTGCAGGCCATCTACAGCGGCGATACGGGCCACCAAACCAGCAGCTCCAACCTGCTGAGCCAAACCGTTTGGCAGGGCACCAGCACCACGCTGAGCAGCTCTAAAAACCCAGCGGCAGTGGGAGAGCCTGTCAGCATCACCGTTGGCGTCGCACCGCCCACCGCCAGTGGCACGGTCGAGCTGCTGCTCAACGGCGCGGTGCTGACCAGCGGCACCTTGGTCAACGGCAGCGCCACCATCAGCGACACCGCTGGTGTGGCGGGCAGCTACCCCCTGCAAGCCCGCTACCTGGGCGACGGCGTCCACGCGCCCAGCGTCTCCAGCGTGCTCAACCAGCTCTTCAGTGCTGGGGGCACACAGAGCAGCGCCAAGCTGACCCTCAGCCCCAGCAGCATTGCCGTGGGGCAAAGCAGCACCTTGGTGGTGGCCGTCAGCCCCAGCACCGCCACAGGCAGCGTCACCTTTAAAGACGGCGGCATCGCCCTGCAAACCATCAACCTCGGCAGTGGCGCCGTCGCCAGCTGGACACAAACCTTCAGTACGGCAGGAACCCGCGCCATCACGGCCGAATACGCTGGCGATGCCCTCAACTCCGCCAGCGTGGGCACCGCCAGCTTGAACGTCAGCGCCACCGGGCAGCCTGGCAGCGTGCCCCCCAGCGGTGCCCTGACCAGCAGCTTTGGCTACAACGCCAACGGCCAGCTCACCACCGTCAACCTGCCACAAGGCAGTGGCCAGCCCTTTGCACGCAGCCAAACCCAAAGCTGGGACACCCTGGGCCGAGAGCGCCTGACCCAACTGCCCCCACCGGCCTTGGCGGCCAGCCAGCCCGAGGTGGTGAAGACCTGGGACGGCCGCGACCAGCTCATCGGTGTGCAAGACCCCCGCAAGCTCAACACCACCTACACCATTGACGGCCTGGGCCAACAACTCAACCAGACCAGCCCCGACACCGGCACGGGCAGCGCCAACAGCACCTTCTATGCCGACGGCCGCCTCAAGACCCGGCGCGACGCCCGGGGCAAACTCTTCAGCTACACCTGGGACGCCCTGGGCCGGCCCAGCCAAATCAGCTACAGCAGCGGCACGGCCACCACCTTCCAGTACGACAACTGCACCACCAACGCTGGCAGCGTGGGCCAGCTGTGCAAGCTCACCGATGAGAGCGGCAACACCACCTACAGCCACGACGGCTTTGGGCGGGTGCTGAACAAAGCCCAAATCGTCACCTACACCCCCACCGGTGGCAGCCCCACCAGCCGCAGCTTTGTGCTGGGCCAAACCTGGGGCAGCAGCGGCGGGGCCACCGGCAAGCTGCAAAGCCAAACCTACCCCAGCAAGACCCAGGTGAACTACCTGTGGGCCACCAACGGCCAACTCAGCGGCATCAGCATCAACCCCGTCAACGCCGCAGGCACGGCCACCGACACCACCAAGACCGTAACGCTGCTGAACACCCTGGCCTACACGGGCCTGGGCACCGTCAAGGGCTGGGCTTGGGGCGATGGCGTGGCCTACGCCCGCAGCTTTGACGGGGCGGGCCGGCTGCAAACCTACCCCTTGGGCAACCCGGCGGGCAGCGGCAGCGCCGCCGGCCTGACCCGCACCGTGGGCTATGACGACGCGGGCCGCATCAACAGCTTCACCCACAGCGGCACCGGGGCCAACCCCAGCGGCTTTGATCAAACCTTTGGGTACGACGGGCTCGATAGGCTGACCGCCAACCAACAGGCCACCAGCTATGGCTATGGCTACGACGCCAGCGGTAACCGCAACAGCCTCAAAGTCGCAGCCAACACCTACGCGCAGACCATTGCCCCCACCAGCAACCGCGTCACCACCGAGACCAATGCCACGGGCAGCAAGAGCCTGCAGTACGACACCGCAGGCAACCTGCAAAGCGACGGCACCTATGCCTACACCTACAGCGACCGGGGCCGCCTGAGCCGCGTCACCGTGGGCACGGCCACGGGGGCCGAAGTGGCCAACTACCGCTACAACGGGCTAGAGCAGCGCGTCGTCAAATACGGCCCCACCACCAAAGTCGATGGCGGCGCACGCTTCTATGCCTATGACGAAGCAGGCCATCTGATCGGTGAGTACGACAAAGACGGCAACCCAGCCTACGAAGTGGTCTACCTGGGCGACACCCCCGTGGCCGTGCTCACCCAAACCCGCACGGGCAGCCCCCTCCAGGTCAGCACCCAAGTGCACTACGTCTACGCAGACCACCTCGACACCCCACGGGTGATCGTGCAATCGAGCAACCACGCCATCCGGTGGCGCTGGGACCAAGCAGAGGCCTTTGGGAACAGCCCACCCAACGAGAACCCCAACGCCCTGGGCGCCTTCAGCTTCAACCTCAGATTTCCCGGGCAGACGTTTGACAAAGAGACGGGCTGGCACTACAACCACCACCGGGATTACAGGCCGGGGGCGGGGCGGTATGCGCAGTCAGATCCCATCGGGCTGGCGGGGGGGATCAATACCTATACGTATGCACTTGATAACCCATTAAGCGGCGTTGATCCGGACGGCCGACTCGTGTTTTTGTTGCCGGCTGTACCTTCGGTTGTCAGTGGAACCACTGTCGCAATTGGCGTAGCTCTAGGCGCGGGTGCAGTACTGATTGATCGGATGTTTAGTAAAAATATAAAGCCACGATGGGTTACGGGAAAACAGGAAAAGTATTGGGATCAAGCTAATTGTGCAGAGGGGGATCCTTGTGAGCAAATTAAGGCTTATATACGACAGGAAATACTGCAGGCCAGAAAAAAACGTGATAGCATGCTTTATGATAAAACGCTGTTCAGGAATGCCTATGACGTCCCAAATCCGGCAATTACGAATATGAATGGTACTTGGAAGGGGCATGCAAGGGATCTGAGAGGTAAAGTGGATAAAATTGATGAAATGATTGCTATGGGTGCTGCAATGGGTTGCAATATGTCAGAGGAAATAATCATGAAGAGTGGATTAGATATTCCAAATCAGCCACTTTCTCCCTAGATAATATGATCATACATTTGAATGTCCCGATATTCTCTTCGCCGACTAATCCGATAGGTTCATTGGCGGGGAGGGTTTCCATGCGCAACGTGCCAAAAGAAGGTGATGCATTTCCGTGGGGCGAACTGATTGATGTTACGTGTTCAGAGTTGCTCTCCGAACTTGGTGGCAGTCGCGTGGACTACGCTGACACCTCGCCACAAATTAAATTTGTCGACGCTGTTATTGGCTTAGATGGTGTATTCTTGAATTCGGAAAAGGCAGCTCGCGACGTTGTGCATCAGTTGCATATTTCTTTGGGTTTGATTTATTGTGATTATTAACTGATCAATTGAATGTGATAATCTAAGTGAATGTCTTGGTAATTTAAGGCCATGGAATTTGATAATTCAGCGATAATTCTGGCCCACAGAGAATTTTTGGATTAGCCGACTCGGTCAAGTGGAAAGCACGGCTAATGCGCCGTACCGGTAGCTGGCAAGTTGGCTCGGGTACCACGGAGATCAGCCCCTTGGACGACGCGATCACCATGGAATTCCAAAGCATTCTCGGTACCAACCGCATCACCTAACACCGTTGGCCCTGGGACCAGGCCGAAGCGTTTGGCAACAGCCCGCCCAACGAGAACCCCAGCGCCCTGGGCGACTTCAGCTTCAACCTCAGATTCCCCGGGCAGACGTTTGACAAGGAGACGGGCTGGCACTACAACCACCACCGGGACTACCGGGCGGGGGCGGGGCGGTATGCGCAGTCCGATCCGATTGGACTCCAAGGGGGCATCAATACCTATGCTTATGTTGGGGGGAGTCCGCTGAGCTACACCGATCCAGATGGACGTCTTCCGCTGCCAATCGTGACCGGGCTCATCGGCGCTGGTGCTGGGGCAATCGGAAATCTGGTCGGGCAACTCGCTGTCAATAGGTGCAAGCCGTTTAGCTTGACAGACTTCCTGGTGGCGACGGGTGGAGGGTTCATATCAGGAGCGGCTGCGCCGTTCGTACCAGGTGGCGTCGTTGGTGTTGCGGCCTGGGGCGGAGTCTCAAACGTAGGTCAATATGCGGCGGGCTCTGCGATCAAAGGTGAGTCCATGAGTTGGACGGGTGCCAACACAAATTTCGCGACGGGTGTGGTCGGTGGTGCTATCGGCGGAGCGGTCGGTCGTGCGTCCCCTTGGCCTTATGCCAGCACAGCCGCTTCGCGCGAGATGGTAGATGCCAGCAACAACGCTGCAAGTATTCGACTCAATACAAGCATCGGCAACTTCCTTCGTAACCTTGGAGGCGGCGTGATCGGCAATGCGCCCGTGACGGATATGTGCGAGTGCATGGCGAAATGAGTGATAACGGGAACCCTTTAGCCACTTCCCCGGCTCTGTTCGTGAGTCCTTGGATCAGGGGCATCATGTATTTGGTGTGCGCTGTGCCGATTGGCACTGTCGTTTGGGCGTTCGCGCGTCAAGTCGTCTCCCCCGGAAGCGATCTGTTGGTCGCTGCCGCGGTTTGCGGTGTTATTGCAGTTACCTTTGGCTGGCTGTTCGTCCGCATCTACTCACTGTGCTCAGTCAGCGTCAGTAGAGAAGGCGTCTCACAAAGCTTTCTCTTGCATCGCGGTGCACTCAAGAGCAGAGCAAGCGTTCCTTGGGATCGGGTTCAGCGGGTCTCGTTCTCGCGGCTCTCCTACCACTTCGTGGTGGCCGACGGTTCCAACTTGGAACTCAATACTGCCTTGTTCGGCGATGCCCGCGCGGTGATCACTCTAGTCAGACAGTTCCTTCCGCCAAGGCTTCTCGCTCAGATCGATTCGCCGGGCACATGAGGGCGACATTGAGGTCAAGTCTCCAGGAAATCGGGGGCAGGTCTTTAATTTGAACCCCACGAGTGTGCGATCCCGAAGTCTTCTTGCCCCTATCCTCAGGCGTGACGAACCCGATAGGCCGCTTGGGCGGATCAGGTGGTCTGACTAGTTCGATCCTGGCGTCAAACACCTTCTTGAGCTGGGCTCGGGTGTTGTGGCTAAAGGTGTTTCAGTTCATAGCCAGCGCTTCCGTCTTCTCTTCGAGCTCGGTCTGCCGCTTGGTCAAGTCATCGTGCTTGGAGGCCAGATCGAATGCGCGCGAAGGCGCTGATCACATAGGCCGCCACGTCCAAGGCGAGAGGTCTGCTCAAGAAGATGGTCGCGGCCACGATTCTTCTGCAAATTCAAAAACACCATCGAAGCGAAGCCGAGGGCGACATCATTAAGACGCGGATTCAAACCTGCAGCCAGACCGCAAAGCAGAGCCTGCGCCGTACCACCCAAGCAGTGCTGTGCAGCATGCTGGCCGTGGTGTGGCTGCTGCTGGCGGCGCCCAGTTGGGCGGCGGTGAGCACCACGACCGAGCTGAGCAGCAGCGCGAACCCGGCGGTTGCCAACCAAATGGTGACGCTGACGATGAAGGTCAAGCCCAGCACGGCCAGTGGCAGCGTCACGCTGTATGCAGACGGCAGTGCGCTGAGCACGCTGAGCCTGAATGCCACGCTGTACATCCGCCGCCGCCTGACCTTCTCTTGATTCGCTTGCATAAGTGTCCACTTGAGTTAGGTGGACGCGAGACTCTTACATTCCCGCCTCACGGGCAAGGCAGGTCAGGCGGACCAATGCAACTCAAGGCCGCAGCCCGAGCGAGCAAATTGGTTCCGTGAAGACGCCACTTCGTTCCATTGCAAGTTGGTTCCGTCTCAAGGGTCATCAAGAGACAGTGCTTTTCGCCAACATGGCGTCCATTGGCGAATGGTTCACAGCTATTGCGTGAGCTTATGTGGAATTTTGTGACGGGAGAGATTTCATGCTTATGGTGATTCTTGGGCTCGGACTTATCGTGATGCACTTTGCAGGCATCGGAGCACCGGGGCGATGGAACACTGAGTTGTTCGGCGACCTTTGGAAATTCTTATTGCCCTTTGGCTTGGCGCTGTTGTGGTGGAAGATACAGGACCTCTCGGGCCTTGACGCCCGCAACGCGATGGAGCTTGATGCCCGACAAAAGGCGCGCCGTCGGCAACGTACCGCGGCGTCTTTAGGTTTAGGCGTGGCCCGTCCTGACGAGCCACTACGGCCGCGCCGCTGACATACGCGATCTTGGTCGAAGCGTCGAATTTGTGCATGTCTGCGGCCCTTCTTGGGCCTTGCTGCTGGTCAGAGCACGCTAAATTCACCATCAGCGCTTTGAGCGCTCGGCCAGGCCCCGCCAGCGCGCGGGGCGTGGCGCATTAAACGCAAGGGACTTGCTTTGACCACTTCATCGCTTGCTGTGTCGGCTGGTGTGCTGTGCTGTGCCCTGAGTGGCGCTGCCAGCGCGCAGCAGAAACTAGACCTCCATTGGTCGGGCTTTGCCACTGTGGGTGCCGTTCACTCCGATGACGACCGAGCGGACTTCGTGGCCACGCGCATACAGCCCGACGGAGCTGGGAAGACGCGTGAGTGGGCGTTCTCAACGGACTCCCGGGTCGGCGCTCAGATGAACTTGCGGCTCGATGATCGCTTTGAGGTCGTGGCCCAGGTGGTCGCCCAACAGCAGTACGACAAACAATTCAAACCGGCTGTGGAATGGCTCAACCTTTCTTACAAAGTCAATGACGAGTGGCGCCTGCGGTTGGGGCGAACGGCCCTGCCGGTGTACATGATCGCGGACAGTCGGCACGTGGGGTATGGCATGCCTTGGGTTCGCGTGCCCACTGAGGTATACGGCACTCTGCCATTGACCAGCAATGATGGTGTCGACGTCAGCTGGCGAAGCCGCTGGGGAGACGCTAGCAATAGCCTGCAACTATTTGCTGGCAGAACCTCTGTTCGCTCATTGATTGCGAAAGCCAGCTCTAAAGCCACCATGGGCATCGCCAACACCTTGGAGCGCGGTGCTTTGACTTTGCGCGGCAGCTTCGCGCGCTATGACTACGACGCGCAGACGCCTGATGGTGTGGCCTTTCAAGAGGGGGCAGAGCAACTCATTAAGTTGGCGGAGTCCATTCCGCTGCCGGACTTTCAGCAAGCAGCAGCCGAGGGACGAAGGCTGACCGACCGCTACCGACTCGTGGGCCGTACTCTGAATGTCGCCGCCCTGGGCTTGAATTACGACCCCGGGCAGTTTTTTGTGAGCGGCGAGTGGGTGTCATTGAAGGGGGGGGGCTATTTGGCCAGCAGCAAGTCTTGGTATGTGGGAGGGGGCTTGCGTTTGGGCGCCTGGACGCCTTACGCCAGCTACTCGCGCACCACGCCAGACATTCCTGTCGAACCCTATATTCATGCCACCGGCGTGGCCGCCATTGATGATCCGGCACGCCTGGCCGTTGACGCCTTGAATGACTCGCTGCGGACCTTGAACGCTGAGCAGTCCACGGCCGCGCTAGGGCTGCGCTGGGATGTGGCACGCAATTTGGCCCTCAAAGCGCAGTGGGAGCGGATCCACTTAGGCCCACGCTCCATTGGCCGCTTGACCAACGCCGACGCTGACATTCAAGGCGAACGTGTCGACGTCTTCAGCGTGGTGGCGGACTATGTGTTCTAGGGCGCGTACCGGTCCTCTCTGGAGCTTGTGCGCGTGGGTGCTGCTGTCAGCACCAGCCCTTGGTGCAGATATCGTGGTCATCGTTCACCCGCAGGCTCCGGCTGTGACCAGAGAGTTGCTGGCAGACATCTATCTCGGCCGCAGTCAATTGCTGACGCCCATCGACTTGCCTGATACCTCTGCCACCTATGCCGAGTTCTATCGCCGTGCCACGGGGCGAGATGTCGCCCAGGTCAAGTCGACCTGGTCCCGCATCATCTTCTCGGGCAAGGGCTTGGCGCCTCGGCAAATGGGTGACGCGTCAGCGGTCAAGCGCGCTGTCGCCAGTGATACCAAGGCCGTGGGCTATATCGAACGTACTGCACTCGACGCCAGCGTGAAGGCGGTGTTGACCCTGGAATAGGGCTTGGGCAAGGGAGCCGGGATCGTGAAATTCAAGCACAAGGTCTGGATGCTCCCGGTGAGCGCGGCGATCTTTTTTGCAGTGGGTTTGCTGGCCAGCTTCTGGGTCAGCAATAAGACAGCTGCCTCACTGAACCAACTTCGCAAGGTCGACTACCCCTATCTCGAAGCCGTCCAACGCCTGGACCGCGATGTCGAGCAACTGCGTTTGACGCTGCAGTCTGCAGCGGCAGAAGGCGACCCACAGCGCATGGAGGAGGCCAGGGATCTGACTGTCAGGGCGACCGTCTCATTGCAGCGTGCCCAAGCCATTGACGGTAAGGCCACGGATGCAGCTCGACTGCACGTGGCCTTCACAGAGTATGTGCAGGCGGCCACAGCGGCCACCCAAGCCTTGCTCAACCGAGAGGCTGCCAATACCAAGGTGGCCCAAATGCAGCTCGCTCAAAAATCCTTGTATGGGCTCTTGGCCGACGAAATCACTTCTGCCAATACGGCGACCGTGGAGCGGCAGAACGAGGCCGACAAAGGCCTTAACACCAGCTTGTTAGTGAGCCTGATGACGGGTTTGGTGGTGTTGCTGATGTTGGCCAATGCATCGTCACTGATCGTGCGCTCTGTCTGGCGTGACCTAGGCAGTGAGCCCAGCGATATTCGGCAACTCATGAACGAGGTGGCGCACGGCCGTCTAGACATTAGCCCTCCCGTTGCAGAGGGCGACAACGTCTCCATTGCCGCGGGCCTGCGCGATATGGTGGTTCGGATGGCCGCCACCGTGACGGTGATCCGCGAGGTGGCCGAAGCCATCCAAGCGACGGCAGATGCCCAGGCCAAGGGCAAGGAGGCTGGGCTGCCTTCTCAGCGTTTGGCAGCATCGGCCCCCCATGCTCGGGCCGATGCGTCTAGCAGCCGGGCGCAAAAAGCACAGGCCGACCGCCTCTTGCAGGCGGTCTCGACTTTCAAGTTGCCGCGCTGACTGTGCAGTAATGCACAGCCTTGGCCACTGAGGCCGCCGAGGCGCTCTCGGCCGAATCCGAACCTTGCAGCGAGGCCATGAGCACTCGTGGCGCAAGCGGACTGCTTGATTCCTCACTCAGCGCGTTTCGTCGCAAGCTTGAGCAGCTTAAGCGCCCAAATGAAACAGTACGTCACAAGCAGGCTGGAATGCTTCGTTGACGCCGTTGGGACCTGACGAACCTTCTTCTTGCTTGCCGCAGACCACAGGGGCCTGCGGCCCCCCAACAAGAGGAGCCACACCATGTCAGACACCCGCACTTCCCACTCGCACAGCGCTGCCCCCTTGGGTCGCTCGCGCTTGATGCTCAAGCAGACTGTGACACGCGGTCAGGCCGCGCTGGCCTTTGTGGCCGTCTCTTGTGTCTGCGTGTTGGGCGTTCTGGGCATTCACCACTGGCGCGTCACGCAGCAGGAAGCTAACCGCGACGTGGCGACCCAAGCTGCCACTCTGAAGTGGGCCAAGGGTGCGGTCGATGCCTTTGCAGCTTGGCATGGCCGGCTGCCTTGCCCTGCCGCCGAGATGGGTGCCAGAGAGGCTGTTGACGCCGCAGGGAACTGCACGATTGCCAATGGCAAAGGTTGGTTGCCGGTGGCCACGCTGATGACGGGCTATGCCGGAGGTGGCAGCGCTGGTGGTGGTGGTGGTGGTGGCAGTGGCGGTGGCATCCCCAGTGGCACGCCGGGCAGCCACGAGCCTAATCACTCGTTCAATGCGGCGGTGCGCTATGTTGCTTACCGCAATTCGCATGACAATCGTGACTTGGTGGCCAAAAAATATGGCTGGGCGGGCGTCAGGTTCTCGAGCTTCGCGGACGATCCAATTGATGGGTTTGATCTGTGCGGCAAGGTCGGGCAAGTGGACATCACGGCCTGGACTATGGACACCACCGCTGGTGCTGACATGCGCTTCGCGCACAGCTTCAAAAAGCCTGGCTCCAACCAGCCCGCCGTCAACATTGCTTACGGCTTGGCGGTCAGCGCGGCGGGTGAGGCCTTCTCTGACCTCAATGCCAGCAATGACCCCGTCATTGAGTCTCCCAACCGGCCCCGAGACGGCAGCTATCGCGATGTGACGGAGGTTGTTCCCTTTGACCAACTGTTGTCGCGTCTGGGCTGCCGTGGGGGATTGGCAGGCGTTGCCGCCATCAAAAACATCGAGCCCTATGTGACGTTGGCACCAGGTGAAAAGATTCGTTCAGGCACCGACTTCCTCATGCACCGGGCGCACTTGGCCATCGGCGGCACGGCTTACGCGGCGCTGTCCGTGGTGGAGGCCAAAGGAGACCTGGATAACGAAGGGGCCAACATCATCAAGTCCATCCTGATCTTGACCACCGCAGGCCACGCGCCTTGCCCTGAGATCTGGAACACCTTGGCCTTCGAGACTGCAGCACTGGGGGTGAGCACCGCTGCTATGGCTTTGGCCGCTGCCGACGTGGGCGTGCAAATGACAAACGACGCAGCCAGCCTGACGCTCGAAGGGATCACTGCGGGTATGCCGACATGGCCATTGCTTCGGCAAAAGAGTTTCCCAGACACGGCCGCCACTTTGGGGTTGATCTGAGCCCGAGAAATCTGTGCTGAATCCCCCTTTGAAGACGGAGTACCCCATGACCTCACTTCTCATACAAGCCAGAACACGGCTACGGGCCGGCAGGTCTGCACGTGGCTTTTCCCTGGTTGAGCTATCGATTGGCCTGATGATCTTAGGCGCTTTGATGGCCGGTGGTGTTTACCTGTTGGACATGTCCAGCAAGCGCGGCGCCACTGACAAACTCAACCCTGTCCGCATGGCCGAGCATGCGCTGGTGGCCTACGCGCATGCCAAGGGCAAGCTGCCCCCACCTAAAGACCCGGAGCCTTCGTCGGTTGCCGGTTACCGGCAGGGCAAGGTCCCCTGGGACGCACTGGGCCTGCCGGATGCCGGTGGGGTGCGCTATGTGGTGGACGAAGCCATGCTGAGCGACACGCAGGTCAATACCTACCAGCCGAATCTGCGCGGTGAGTCCGTCAATGCTGGCCCTTCGGGCATATTGGGGGGCAGCAGTCGCAAGAGTTTCGCGAGAGCGGATTTTTGCCAGCGTTTATTGAACTTACAGCGCAGTGCAAAACCCTTGGCATCGGGCCTGACAGCAGCCTTTTTGACAGCCGAATTCACGGACACCAGCTACCAGAACGCTCAGGCCCGAGGCCACGGTGAACTGGCTGCCCAATACGGTTGCATCGAGTTGTTGTCGGAGTTGCATGGCCTGGTGACCGCCTATTACGCCATTTCAGACCACGCGAATCTCATCAACTTCATGCAGTTGCCCATCGATGTGTTGAGTGTGACTGCTGACGCTGAGCGCTTGGCCTTTGATGCGACTAACGCCTCTTACTACGCCGCTAAGTCCCTGCTCATTTCGTCGGCCATTCCGACGGCAGGGTCGCAAGGGGGGACCTCTTGGGTCACGGGCACACCCACCGCCGCAGCCACCTTGACGGCTGCAGGCATGGCCCAGGCCAGTCTTGCGCCCGGCATGTTGACCTACCCATTGAAACCAGGCGTGGACGCAGCCTATTTGGCGACGAGTACGGCAATGCTGGCGAACACACTCATTCAATCACAGATCGTGAACGCTGAACAAAGCGATGCCGAGAGCAAGCTCCGCGAGCACTTCATGCGCCACTATTGAGGACATCAACATGAGACACATCAATCGTTACCGCACCCAGAGCGGGGTGACCCTGGTCGAGGCCTCGATTGCATTGGCATGCTTTGGTTTGCTGATGATCTTGATCATCGCCATGGTGCAACGCCAAGACGCCCAGTCGCGCATGGTGATCCAAGACTCAGCGGTGCACCGCGCGCAGGCGGCCATCACGGCTTATGCGGCCATGCACAGCCGCCTGCCTTGCCCGGCAGACAACGCAGACTTGGCCACTGGCGGCACCGAAAACTGCGGCATCACGGAAGGCTATTTGCCTGTCAAGACCCTGGGCTTGCCGTTGCCGGTTGCGGCGCAAATGCGCTACCGCGTGGTGGCCAAAGAGCTGCAGCAGGTGAACAGCTTTGACGCCAAGGTGTTGGCGACCACCGGTCTGGACATTCTCAAGACCATGACGGCCATGCCTGTGAAATCATTCACCGGCAACGCGGGTGCCGTTGGCGTCAAAGAGCAGAACTTCTGCGAAACGCTGGCGAACTTGGTCACCGCCACGAATCAGGCCGCCCATACCGCCTATAGCTTGTTACCCGAGGCCGATCTCCAGCATCAAGACAGAGCACTGCATACCTCCGGCAGCAGCTTGTGGGCTGCGCTCAACTGCACCCAGGTCAGAGCCCATGCACTGAGGGCGAATGCCAATGTGTTGGCGAGCATGGAGTTCCTGACTCAGTCCTACAACGATCGCATGAAGGTCTGGACGGCGGAATTGGCCAGTTTCAACCTGGACGCGGTGGCGGCCACAACCCAGGCGCTGCAGGGCAGCTCTAAGATCTTTCGTCAAACCGGCAACACGCTGGCGGCGGTAGGCGTGGTGTCTTGCCCTTATTGCGCGCCCAGCGGCGTTTCACTGCCGTTTGCTGCGGCTGCCACGGCTGACGCTATGGCCGCGCAAGGCTTGCTGATGGCGGACGCGGCTATCTATCACACCAGAGCCGGACTTTTTGACGACTTTTTGGCTCGCCCTGCACTTGCCACCCTCGGGCTGGTGAACACCACCACATGGTCAACCTCGGATGGTTACAAGAAAGCCCTGAATACCGGTGCCCGTTATTGAGCATCGCACCACTCATCTTTTTTCGAATTTGAAATCATGACGCACTCCCTTCAACAACGACGATCCTCCCAGGGCTTTACCTTGGTGGAAATGGCCATCGTCATGGTCATCATCGGGGTCATTTTGGCCGCCGTGATGATCGGTCGCGACACTCAAAAGAACGCTGAGTACCTGCGCATCAAGCAGACCTTTGTGAACCAGTGGGCCTTGTCCTACAACACCTTTGTGCAGCGCTACGGATTCCCGCTGGGCGACCAGATGGACGCCCCCAAACTGATGGTCAACGGCTCGCTCTACAGCGGCCCCACTGGTGGTGACCTGTCGGGCGTCACCGCACCGCTCGCCCTGTGCGGGCCGGCCGCACCGACCGGCAGCAAACTTACGCGGGGCAATGCCAAGGCCAAAGACGCCTCGGGCACCGAGAAGCATGTGCTGGAGATCTTGCAAAGCGCGGGTGTCGAGCTGCCACGGGGCCGGGGCAAAGGCCTAGAAGATAAGTACGCCTACCTCGACACCAACGGCAATCCCCAAGAGTTGCAGGCCTGCTTCCAGTGGAACCCACCGGGCACCGTGTCTGGCGCGGGCAATGTCATGGTGATCACAGGCCTAACCCCCGACTTGGCTCGCAATCTGGACAACGGCTTGGACGGCGTGATCAATGCCTCGGCTGGCACCTTCCGGCTGGAGGGCGTCACGGCCAATGTCGTGGATTGGGGGGCCAACAACCAGACCATGCTCAGCGGCAGCACGGCCGACGGCCAAGTGGGGACCCTGACGGCCCACTACCGCATGAATCAGTGATCGTCGATCGCTTCTATCTCCTCTGCACCGGCTCTATGCCGACTTGAGCAGGCCTCTGACACGGAGGCACTGCCGTCGGCCAACGCCTCCAAGTCATGCTTAAACGATCTCCTCCTCCCTCTCGCCAAGCCGACCACACGGTGGCCTTGCGCGACGAGTGGCACCGCTTCCATCTGGGCCAAGTGCGCAGTGCTGAGCCTCGTAGCGGCCTGTGGCCACGCTGTGTGCTGTGGTTGGATGAAGGCAGCATCCCTGAGCTGACGCATTACGACGGCGATGTTCAATATGCGGCCCAAGTGCTGCAGAAGACTGCCGAGGACAACGGCACCTTCGCTGAGCGGGTGCAGGTGGTGGTGCATGCCACTCGCAAGCTCGGTGAACATCACCAAGTGCTTTACAGCGCCATTCCGCTGTCCCGCTGGACGGAGATGATGGCCTATGCGGCGCGTGCCGAAGAAGCCATTCCGGTCTACCTGTTGCCGGGCCTGGCGGTGCAACGCTGTACGCCCAAGTCAGCGGTCTTGATGTGCTTCACGGCCTTTCTGTGCTTGGTGTGGGAGGAGTCTGGAGCCTTGCAATTGCGCTCCTCCCCCATGGGGTTGGACAGCGATGTCAATGCCGCCCTGCGCAATATGGTGGAGCAGGCGGCTGTCGGCGATGGTTCATCACAGCGCTACGCTTATGCGGAGTTGGAGCTCTTTGACTTCCGATCCCCTTCGGCCTCAGCAGATGCGCCGCTGCAGGTGGAGGAATGGTGGCCTAAGGGCTTGGCCTTGAGGGCTTGGTTCAATTCGGCGGATGGCAATACCCTAAGGCGACAGTTTGAACGCTTGGGGGGCTTGGCTGACACAGCTCGGGTGAAGGACCTCTGCAACCCGGCCGCAGACCACGCCGCCTTGCTGGCCCGTCAGCACTGGCCTCGCGTGCAGTTGGCCAACGCCTTGGCCTGTGCCGTGGCCATCGGCTTGGCTGGGCTGCTGGGGTGGCAGGCCTGGCGCCACCACCAGGCTGGCCAGGAATTGGCCCAACGCCTGAGCGGTTTGAGTGCCCAAGCGGAAACCTTGCGCGCCCAAACCCGGCCCCAAGTTGAGGCCAATACCCAAGCTGAGTTTTTGACTCAAGCCTTCGCGGCGGGCTATAGACAACCTGGCGCATTGGCCGAGTGGCTCGGTCGGGTGAAGCTGGCCGTGCCGCCCGAGATGGTGGTGCTGAGCTTGGGGCTGGAGCGCGACGACAAAACGCCGCGTAAGGCAGGCGTGGCGGAGCCGGTCAAAGGCATTCGGTTGGATGCGGCCTTGGCTGCCGCAGTCGACAACAAGTCCGCCGTGCTGTCGCAGTTTGTGCGGCAGCTAGAGAACCAGGGCTTCACGGTGCGTTCGCGCCGCAGCCCAAGCCAGGCCAACGCCGCAGGAGCGGGCGATGCCGAGAGCAGCGAGGTGGTGACCTACTTGATTGACCGCAGTGCGGCAGGCGGTGTGCGATGAACCTCCAACTCAAATGGCTGCGCGTGGCGGTGGCCGCCTTGTCCTTGGCCGTGCTGGGGCTTGCGGTTTGGGTGTGGGCCCAACCCAGGCTGCTGGCTCTGGGAGAAAGCGCAAATGCCAGTGAAGGTGGGACCGCCGCTGACCGCCAGCGCTTGGCGCGGGCAAAACAGTTGCTGAGCCAAGTCAAAGCGGCTCAGGCCAACACCTCTGACGCTGAACTGGCGGAGTTCCTCGAACAAAGCTTGGCGCCCAAGCCTACAGCCGCTGCTTCGGCCGCCCCTCAGGACCTGGGTGCGGTGGACTACGCCAGCCTGAACGTCGGCGTGATGCGCACGGGCAAAGCCCTTCGATTGGTGGTGGGCGATGAGTCGTATGGGGTGGGCGCCAAGCTCCCTGGGGGTGATGTGCTGCTGGCACTGCACCCCGACAAGGCTGTGATCAAGCGTCCCTCGGGACGCAGCATCACCGTGAAATTAGATCAGTGAAAGAAAGGAATCAGATCATGACAACAATCTCTAAACCCATGGTGGCAGTGGCCGTGCTGGCAGTGGCTGGTGCGGGGGCCTGGTGGGTGCTGGGTTCGAAATCGGAGGCCAACGCGACGAGCTTTGGGCAGAGCAACCCTTCGGCGCGCACAGGCGTGGCCCAAACCACGCCCAGTCCCTCGAGTGAGGCCGAAAAGGCTGGCGCCGAACCCTCTCAGGCGGCCGCGCCCGCTTGGCTCAAAGCCAAGAGCCCCACCGAGGTCGTTTCTGCCATGGGGCTTCCCGCCTCTGCCGTGCAGATGGTGGAGGCCGCCATGCCCAAAGCCAATGCCACGCCCGCCGAACTGGCCAAGGAGCGCGAGCGCCTGGAGCGGGTGCGCATGGCTGCGCAGCGACTGCGAGAGGTGAGTACGCAAAAGAATGCTGATCCCAAGGCCGTTGTGGCCGCGATGAAAGAGCTGGAGGTGGCCAATGGCGGCCCCATGCTCAACGGTGTTGATCTGAGTGCGATCCGCAAGAACAACGAGCTGTTGCTGGGAGTCTCGGCAGAGTTGCAGTCCATGCAGGCCATGGCTGAGCGCGTAGAGCGTGGAGACAAGACATTGACGGAGGCTGAGTACAAAGCCGTCACTGAAAAGATGCGGAAGCTGCATGAGCAGGTCTTGAACAACGCACCAGCCTTGCCGCCTATGCCTCAAGTGCCGACTGGCACGAAGCCCGCGCAGTAATGCGCTGAAGTTACACCTCGCTCCGGAGTATGCCTGCCATGTCTGTAAGCCACCCTGACAAAGCCCCGAGTAAGGGTCGTGGATTCACCTTGCTGGAAATGGCGGTGGTGTTGATGGTCATGGGCGCTTTGGCGCTGCTGGCCACCCGCACCGCGAGGCCGGACGAGTTTGCGTTGTCTGACCAACTCTTGTTGCGGGCTGAAACCGCGTTGCAAGCCTATGTGACGGCCAATAACCGTTTGCCTTGTGCTGACACCGATGACGATGGCTACGAAAACTGCGCATCGGTGCAGCGCGGAACTCTGCCCTGGGCGACGCTGGGTTTCGAGGTGGGGGAATTTCGGGGCATGAGCCTGAGCGTGGCCTACAGCGTGCACTCTGAAATTGCGATGCCGCCGACCTCGAGCGGCGGTACGGGCACTGGCAACGGCTGGGGGAACGGCAGCAACGCCGGTGGGCGCTACGAACCCTTGATCGCCGTGCTGCGTGAACAAAACCAAGATGCCAATGCCAGCGCTGCTCAACCCTATTTGGCAGGGGATACCGCCTCCACCGCCATGGGTGACTGCACTTTCAGAAGCAAAAATTTGGCGTATTCAATTCGCACGGTGCCCAAACCTGCGGGTGCCGAGCCCGTCTGTGCGCAGCCGGTGAATGGGGTGCGCAACACCTTGCGTTTCATGACTCTTGAGGGATTGCAAACCTATCTCTTGAGGATATCAGGGGGCGAGGCTTGATGTTGGTGGACGCTATGCCCAAGGAAATGAAGATGTTTTTCTCTCCTCACTCCACGACCCTGCATTCGCCGCAGGCGCTTCGAACAGCCTCCTCTTGGCGATTGCTGCTGTTACTGGGATGCTTGGCCACACTGGGCGGCTGCTCGACGGTGGATGTGGCCACGGACTCTGTGGCGTATGCCCAGCGCTTGAAGGCCATGTCCGCCCCGCGCATGTTGGCCGCTCCTACCGTGATGGAAGATTCCAAGGGGCTGGACAAGCTGCGCATGGACTTGGGCAGCAGCATGGAGGCCACACAAGGCAAGCCGGTGAGCCGCGGCACAGTATGGATGCCTGACGAGGTGGCCGAGCTGCTGCCCAGCCGCCCGGTCAGCATCAGCCTCAAAGACGCCACTCTGCGCCAAACCGTGTGGTTGCTCGGCAAAGAGTTGGGCATCAACTTGATCCTCAGCGATACCGCCTTGGCCTTGAACCAAAAGGTCAACATCAATATGACGAATGTGGAGGCCAAGGATGCTCTGGCCGACATCATGCGCACCTTTGACTCAGCGGCCTCGATAGGGCAGGGACGCTCGGTGATCGTGAGCACTGAAGTGGCGCAGTCGTTCTACATTGATCCGAATGCCTCGCGCAGCAGTTTGGCATCGGTGGTCGGTGGGGATTTGATGGGGGCTGACAAAGACTCTCCGCTTCGACATGTCAAGTCGGTTACGGACGACTTTGGTCTGAAGGCCGATCCCTTTGAGCAATTGATGAAGCTCGTGGAGATCATGCTGACCGAAGACGCTGAGGCCGGCAAGGCGCAAGGTCGTGCAAAGCCCTTCCACGGTGTAGATCGAGTCAAGGGTGTGGTGTTTGTGCGAGCCAAACCATCGCGTGTGCAGTCTATTTCTGACTTGATTCAGCGTCTCACCAAGAGTGGTGCGATGCAGATGGACATTGATGCTCAGATCATTGATGTTGAGCTGGGTGACGAGCATGCGTTTGGCATCGACTGGAACGCTCTGTCCAAGAATGTGGCCTCCGTGATTGGTGCGACGTCCGTCACCGTGCCCCCCTTGAGCACCATCGGTGGTGGCAGCCTAGCGCCAACGGTGTTTCAGTTCACCGGGACCAGTGCGGGCAATACCTCCGGCGGCTCTGGGCTGGTCTTCGGCAACAACAGTATTTCCGCCACTGTCAACGCCATTCGCAAGTTCGGCAACGTCAAGATCATGGCCAACCCGACATTGCGGCTCCGCAGTGGAACCGTCAGTAGCCTGACGGTCGGCGACACCATCCGCTATGTTCAGTCGGTCAAGGCCAACTTGGGTCAAGGTGGTGCAACCTCTGAAGTGGTGACCTCGACCCTGTTCTCGGGCATGACGTTCACGGTCGGGGGCAGAGTGGCGGACACAGGCTTGATTGAGTTGTACGTGTCGCCAACTCAAACCACGGTCGATGAAGCAACGCTGGGGCTGCAAACCGTGGCCTCTGGCGCCTCTGTTCAGTTACCTCGGGTCCGAACGAAGTCGGCCAGTAACTGGGTGGCCATGCAGCCTGGCTCCATCATTGTCATGGGCGGCTTGATGGACAGCACAGAAGACAACAAGAACAGCGGCCCGCCGGGATTGTCACAGGCTGAAGGTGTTGGGGCCTTGTTTCGCAAGGAGTTGCGCAACAAGCGGTCTCGGGAGCTGCTGGTAGTGCTTCGAGCCAATGTGGTGAATTGAGGAACTGAGCCATGCGCACATTGCATCGACATTCTCACCGCGGCTTCAGTTTGCTGGAGTTGTCTGTGGTCTTGGTGGTGATCACACTCATTCTGTCCATGGTCAACAGTGGCCGCAGCGTGCTCTTTGGCGCCAAGGCCACTGCCTCTTACTGGACCTTTGTGCAGGACTGGAAGGCCAGCTTTCAAGAGTATCGGCAGCGCACCAATGCCATGCCTGCAGATTCAGTCACCAACCCTACCACCTATATCAAGCAACATCTCAATAAGAACGGGGCTACCGTCACGCTGTGCAATGCCCCTGGCAATTTCGAGTTGAGCAATGCCTTTCTCGCCAAGGGCGTGTCGCTGCCCGAAAGGGAGGCACGAGCTGGCCGCCCCGATATCTTGCTCTACACCGATGACGAAGGCATTGGTCACACATCGGAGATGTGCCTACTGACCCACGAGAAGTCGGTGCCCGGCACTTCTGTGGGAACCTTCAATGCCGTGGCGAAGCCGGCCATGCTGATCAAAGGCCTGCACTACAGCATGGCCCAGCAGATCGACTTGCTGATGGACGGCAGCCACTCCACCCGCTTTGGCAGCGTGCGCGACCTGCGCTATGCGGCGGATACCGGCACCCCCAGCGCGGGTGCGGACTGTTGGGGTGATGCCGCTGTTCAATGCAATGGGCAATACAGCTCAAGGCGTTTCACAGACGTGATCATTTTTTTGGAGTGAGGGCGGCTCCACCAGCCGACGCACGCATATGCAACTCAAACCTCTCTTGTACCTTCACCTTGGTCTAACCTTGGCCTGCGCGGCCTTGGTGGGCGGTGCGGCCTGGGCCGAGACGCAGAGCCGCCAACGCCACGCCCAATTGGCACTCTCGCTGCGTGAGGTGGAAGCCGAAGTCGCCCAACTGGCCTTGGCGCGTGAGGCCACCGAGGCAGAGCAGGCGTTGGTGGAGGGCTCGCGCCAAGCGGGCTTGTTCTATGGCGACTATTCAGACCGACAGTTGGACATTGCCAACCGGCCGATGCCGCGCGAGCGGATCAACCAAACCCTGCGCGACAACCTCACCGGAACAGACAGCTTTTTCTTGGTGGAGTCTTTCAGCGTGGAATCCGGCAGCGTGAGTGATGGCTTGTTTTCCAAGGTGCCTGCGGGCTCCAGTGCCTTGCCGGTGCTGACGCTCAAGGGCCGTCAGGTGTTCAGAAAGTAAGGACGATATCGTGAGCCGGATTGACCATCGTTTCATTGAGTTGTGCCGGAATGATGGCCTGATCAACGACATGGAAGCCCAGTTGCTGGGGCAGCAGTTTCGCGCAGGCATTGACCTGGAGCCGCTGTTCCTTAAGGGCGGGTTTGTGACCGAGGAGCGGCTGTACCGCAAGATTGCAGAGTTCTTGGCACTGCGCTATGTGGAGCCTGCTGAGCTTCAGTTTCAGCGGGAGCTGCAAGAGCTGCTGCCTGCCGAGTTGCAACTGCAACTCAACTTCACGCCGCTGAGCAAGGGCGCGGGCTTCATCGAGGTGGTGGCAGGCAGCCTGGACTTCGAGGCGATTGAGCAGGCGGTGTTCAAGCGCTTGTCCTACCGCACACGCATTCACCTGTGCGCGCCAGCGGTGATGCGCAATAGCCTGCGTCGCAGTTTCAGCAATGCCGAAGCCGCCTTCGCTGCTGAAGTTCAGCGCCTGACCAAGCTGCAAGGCAAGACAGGCACCTTCGATCAGTTCTCTACGTTGTTATTGCGCTTTGCGGTGGCTGAGCGCGCGACGGACATTCACATTGCGCCATTTGAGGGCGCCTTGCAAATTTACTTCCGGGTGGACGGTGTGATGCGCCCGGTGATGGCGCTGGCGCCATGGTTCTCGCGCTACATCAGCTTCCTGAAGGTGCTTTCCGAGATGGACATCTCCGAACAGCGCATGCCCCAGGACGGCAGCTTCAGCGTCGAGATCAACGGCGTGCCTTACACCATCCGTGTGTCCACCATCGTCACGGGCTTGGGTGAGCGCATCGCCATGCGGCTGCTGTGCGAGTCCAGCGAAGTGCCAGATGTGGTGGCCCTGGGCTACACCCAACAGGCGGCTGACTTGCTCAACGAAGTAGCCAATCAACCTAACGGGTTAATTGTGGTGACAGGGCCGACGGGGTCGGGCAAGAGCAGCACGCTGCACGCCATGATCAAAATGACCGACCTGATCGGTCGCAATGTGCTAACGGTGGAAGACCCTGTGGAGTACCTGCTACCCCTGGCGGGGCAGACCGAAGTGAACAAAAAGGCAGGCTATGACTTCCAGAGGGCGCTACGCCACTTTTTGCGGCATGACCCCGATGTCATCTTGCTGGGCGAAATGCGCGACCCGGAAACTGCCAAGGCAGCGGTGGATGCCGCCGCCACGGGTCACTTGGTCCTTTCGACCCTGCACGTCACCTCGACCTCTGGTGTGCCCAACCGGTTGGTCTCGATGGGTTTGCACCCAGTGTCTCTGGCCGAAAACCTGCGCTGCGTGATCAGCCAGCGCCTGGTGCGCAGGTTGTGCCCGCACTGCCGTCGCTTTGAGCTTTTGCCACCAGACGATTGCCGACGCCTGGGCCTGGAGCAAGGGCAGGGCGGGCGGCGCGTGGGCTGCGAGCAGTGCCGTGGCACGGGCTATTTAGGGCGGCTGCCCGTGTATGAAATCTTGCGGGTCTCACCGCAGATCCGCAACTTGGTACAAGCCGAGGCCTCTGCCGACGCCATCCGCGACGAGATGGTGCGTGGGGGTTTTGCCACCATGCATGACTGTGCGCGAGATCAGGTCTTGGCTGGAGAGGTCGATGCGGATGAGGTGGAGCGCGTGCTGGGAGCCCGGTGGTGATCACGACGCTGTACTGGTATGAAGTGCTGGTGGCACGCCGTCACTTGAAGCGTGGGCTGGTCCTGGCGCTCAATGTAGACGAGGCCACGCAAGAGTTGCTGGCCCGCTTCAAGCCTGCCATTGTGTTGAGCTTGCGGGTGGTCCCAAAGTGGTTGTCGGGGTTCTTGCGGCAAACCCCTTTGGTGGGCGCCACGCTGTCCGAGAAAGACCTCGCCCCCATCATGCGTCAGTTGGCGTTGTTGCTGAAGGCGGGTGTGCCGGTGGACGAGTGCATGGCCAACCTCGTGAGCGACGCCGCCGAGGCCAAGAACGAACGCGCGGGCCATGTGCTGCGGCGCATGAGCGCCGACCTTCAAGGCGGCCTGCAGATCAGCGCGGCCATGGCCAAGCAGCCCGACTCATTTCCGGAAATGGTGCGCTGCCTCGCGGTGGTGGGCGACCAAACGGGCTTGATCGACGAGTCGCTGATGGAGGCGGCGGATCACTTGGAGAAGTCGCTGAAGCTGAAGTCCAACTTCAAGCAGGCCTTGATCTATCCGATCTTCACCTTTGGCGCCATGTTTGGAGCGGCGGCTTTTTGGATCATCTATGTGGTGCCCAATATGGCGGCGCTGTTCAAGCAGATGAATGTGAAGCTGCCCCCCTTGACAGTGGCCACCATGGCGGCGGCTGAGTGGATTTCGCAGTACTACGGCCTGGTGTTTAGCGTCACGGCGGCGCTGCTGGTGGCTCATGTGCTCACCTGGCGCAGCCGCGCCGGCTATCGCCTGGGGTGGCTGAAAGCCCTGGGCCGCGTGCCTGTGGTCAAGGACTTGCTGCTGATGAGCACGCTCAGCGTGATTTTTCAAAACCTCAAGGTGCTGTATGGCCGGGGCATTGACTTGGTCACTGCCTTGAACATCACCCAGGAATCGGTGACCAATGAGTGGCACTTGTCGCGGTTCAAGACTGTGACTGCACAAATCGTCCAAGGCTACACCCTGAGCGATGCGTTCCGCGCTTGCAAGATGTTCCCGAATGTCGCCGTGACCATTGTCTCGGCTGGCGAGCGCTCGGGCACTTTGGACAACCAGTTTGCCTACCTGGCCAATCACTATGCCGAGAAGCTGGATGCCTTGACCAGTCGCCTCAGCGAGATCATCAAACCGCTGATCGTGGTGGTGGCCGGGGGCTTTTTTATCTTCATGATCGTCGCGCTCTTGCTGCCCGTCTATGACTTGGTCAAGCAAACCATGGCGACCATGCGCTGAGGATTAGAGAGGCTTGTATGAACAACGACGCACGCTCTCGTGTTCAGGCTGCGGTGGCTGCGGCGGCGGCGCTGGGTTTGCTCAGTGCTGCAGGGGGCTCCGCGCAGGCCCAAGGCTTGGAGCCCTGTTGGGGCGTGTCTAAGGCAGGGCAAAACGCTTGCGGCAATATCTCAGCCACGCACACCTGCTCAGGTCTGTCCAAAACAGACTACAGCCCTGAAGACTGGACTTTCGTGGCCCGTGGCACCTGCCACAAGATCGGTGGCTTGACGCGCGAACAGGCGGCCGCCAAGGTCAAGGCCATGAAGGCGGCTGAAGCAGCCAAGCCGCCTGCTGTCAAACAGGCTGCACCAGCGGGCAAGCCCCCCATCGGGAAGGCGGCTGTTGCAAAGGCATCCGCCCCAGTCGTCAAAGCTGCAGCTTCTGCGCCCAAATAGACCCACTCCGCAGGGGTGAGGGTGCCTTGCTTCGTTTGATTGCAATGGCCACTGACAGCAAAAGGCTTCAGTGGCGTCGTGTTTGCGGCGCAGGCGGGATGCCTCTGATGCACAACATGACGCGGTTTGCGTAGTTGTTCACATCTCGCTAGTGAATCGATATCCGTCCCGCTAGCCCCCAGTCGCATTCAAGTGCGGCATATATCACGCAAAAGCTGGGGCGTATGCGGGCGTCGCAACGCTTGGATTTGTTTCGTTCCGCCGGATCGCGCTTTCGATGCCGCCAAACGCCGTTTCGTCGGCAACCAAGCTCTGCGCTGGACGCGCCAAAAACAATACAGACCAAGCGGCCGATGCCTGCACAGGCAGTTACAGCAGGCCTCTTTTGTCCCTCCAACGAACCTTTTGAAAGCGACATATGGCTACCGATGTTTTGAATCTTGCTCCCGTGGTTGTGAATGAATATGTCACAGTGAATGCGGGCCAATTGGTCAGTGCGCCAGCCAGCATCCTGCTCACCAACGACTTGGACCCTGAAGGCGGTGCGTTGAGCATCGTCAAGTTTGGCCAAGCCAGCCACGGCACCTTTACCCAGAGCGCTGACGGCACGATCTCCTATGTGTCTGCGCCTGGCTTTGTGGGCCAAGACACCGTGACCTATGTGGTTCAGGATGCCGCCGGCAACCAAACTACCGGCACCATCTATTTGAACGTGGTCAGCACAGCCAATGTGCCGCCCACCTTGCAAGACGAGTACGCCACCGTGCAGGCGGGCAATGCAGTCACTGCCGACCCGAGTGTGCTCTTGGCCAATGATGGCGATGCGAATGGCGACAAACTGACCATCGTCGGCTTCGGCAAGCCCACCGTGGGCACTTTGGTGCAAAACGCTGATGGCACCATCACCTACACCGCTCCGCCCGATTACAGCGGCCCGGCCACTTTCACCTATACGGTCTCCGACGGCAAGGGCGGTGAGTCCACCGCAACGGTGTATCTCACTGTCGCCGGCGCGCCCAACTCTGCGCCTGTGGCCGGGAACGACGCTGCTAACGTGGCCCACGCGGGTAGCGTGACCATCAATGTGCTGGCCAACGACACCGACGCCAATGGCGACAAGCTGACGGTGACGGGCGTCAACCAGCCTGCGCATGGCAGCGCCGTGCTGAACGCCGACGGTACCGTGACCTACAAGGCCAACGCGGGCTACAGCGGCACCGACACCTTCACCTACACCGTGGCTGACGGCAAGGGCGGTACATCCACCGCCACGGTGGCCGTGCAGGTAGCAGCCGCCCCCAATGTGGCGCCTGTGGCCGGCGATGACACTGCTAACGTGGCCCACGCGGGTAGTGTGACAATCAATGTGCTGGCCAATGACACTGACGCCAACGGCGACAAGCTGACGGTGACGGGCGTCAACCAACCTGCGCATGGCAGCGCCGTGTTGAACGCCGACGGTACCGTGAGCTACAAGGCCAACGCGGGCTACAGCGGCACCGACACCTTCACCTACACCGTGGCTGACGGCAAGGGCGGTACATCCACCGCCACGGTGGCCGTCAACGTGGCTGCAAAGGTGATGGATTTGTCAGCGCCTGATTTGGTTGCCAGCAACGACAGCGGCTTCAGCAACAGCGACAACTACACCAATGCCACAAAGCTCAGCTTTGTGATTGGAGCCATGGAAAAGGCGGGGGACGTCCCCAATCTCTATGTCAACGGTGTCAAGGTGGCCTCCACCTATGACGCTTCGAGCGGCATCATCACAGCAGTGAACGCCATTGCCCCTGGCAATCACCAGGTCACCTACACCTTCACTAACGCCGCCGGCGCTGAATCGGCCAAGTCTGCCGTGTTGAGCGTGACCATCGACACTACAGCTCCCACCGCCAACGTTCCCGATTTGCTGGACAGCAGTGACACGGGCCTCAACAACAAGGACGACACCACGAGCGACAACCGCCCGGCCTTCAGCGTCGGTAATGTGGCCCCCACCGACCGTGCGACGTTGTGGATCGACGGTAGTGAAGTTGCCGCCATCTACGACGCCGACCAGCGCACCATTCGGCCTGTAGACGCCATCGCGGACGGTGCACACAGTGTGAGCCTGAAGGTGATCGACTTGGCAGGCAATGTTTCGGCTGCCTCGACCGCCCTGACTATCGCCATCAGAACCGACGTTCCGCCTGCCTCGTTGAACACGCCAGACATGCTGACCCTTGCTGACTCGGGCAGCAGCAATGTGGACAACATCACCGCCAATACGAAGCCGGGTTTTGTGGTGGGTGAAAAGATTCGCGGCGGCTCAATGTTGTTGTTGGTAGATGGCGTGGAAGTGGCCGCCACTTACGACCCGGTGGCCAAGACCTTGACCCCAACGGTTGCGCTCACCGAGGGCTTGCACCAAATCAGCACCATCAATGTCTCTGGAACCGGTGTGAAGTCGGCGCCCTCACCAGCGTTGACCATCGATATTGATGCCATCAAAGAGACACCCACCAACGGTGCCGACATGGTGGCCGCCAGTGACAGCGGACTGAGCCAAACCGACAACATCACCAACAACACCCGTCCCAGCTTCACCGTGGGGGCGCCGCCCAAAGCCGGTGACACCATGAACCTTTATATCGACAACCAAAAAGTCGATGCGGTGTACGACGAGGCGGCAGGTACCTTGACTCCCGTTGCAGCCCTGACCCCTGGCCAGCATTGGGTGGCCTGGTCCGTCACCAACGCAGCGGGCGTTGAGTCTGGTTTGGCAGCCATCGGAGATCGTCCGGGCGTGGTGGCCACCTACTATGACGGTAACTGGGTTGCCCAGGCGTCGGAGGTCACGTCGACGGTGAACCAGGACTGGGGATTTGGTGGGCCTGCCTACATGACAGACAGCTTCATCACCAGCTACAAAGGCAAGCTCGTTCCGCCGACCACGGGCGAATACACCTTCCAATCCTGGGCGGACAACGGTGTGCGGCTTTATGTGGACGGCAAGTTGTTGATCGAAGATGTGCGTTTCGAGGAGTTTGGACTGCGGACCAGTGGTGGCATCACCTTGGAGGGCGGCAAGGAATACACCCTCATCATGGAGCACCATGAGCACCATGGTGCAGCCAGCGTTGATCTGCGCTGGCGTGAGCCCGGCAAGACGGAGTTTGTAACCATTCCTGCCGGAACGCCCCAGATGGGGGGCCTCTACGCCTATGCCGGCGACCTGATCACCATCGACACCACAGCCCCCACCGCCATCAAGCCCGACATGCTGGCCACCAGTGACCTGGGCACCAGCGCCGTGGACAACCTCACTGGCGACAACCGCCCGGTCTTCGCTGTAGGCACCGTGGCTGCCACAGACCGCGTCAGCCTGTGGGTGGATGGTAAGGAGGTTGCCGCGACCTACGACGCTGCCCAGCGTACGATTCAACCGGTGGACGCCATCGCCGACGGTGCACACAGTGTGAGCCTCAAGGTGACCGACTTGGCTGGCAACGTCTCAGCGGCCTCTGAGGCGTTGAATGTGCGGATCGACGCCCGCGTGCCTTTGGCACCGGTGAATCAGCCTGATCTGCTGAGTTTCGACGATACCGGGATCAGCCCCACGGACAACATCACCGCCAATACCCAGCCAAGGTTTGTGGTGGGTGAGGTGCCCCCGGGTGGCAAGATTGAGCTGTTGTTGGATGGCCAAGTGGTGAGCGCTAGCTATGACGCCATTGCCAAGACGCTGAAGCCGACTGCACCGATTGCTGAAGGTGTGCATGATGTGAGCATGCGCTATGTCACCGAGGCCGGTGTGGCCTCTGCTGCGTCTCCAGCACTGACCATCGAGATTGATGCCATTGCGGACCCCACCGCAGTCCGCCGTGCCTCTCTGAATTTGGTGGCATTTGAAGAGTCGCAACCAGTGGACCCCACCTTTGCGGTGGCAACGATGCCGGACTTTGGGGGCCAAGTGGTGCAGGCCTACAGCCTTGCTGCACCGGTCAACTCAAGCACGACTGCACTGAGCCTCAACAGCGCGAGCGTCGGCAACGCAGACGACCAGTCCCTGGACTTGCGCGACCTGTTGGTCATGGACACGGCTTTGTTTGTGACCAACACAGCCGCCGACGCCCCCGCCAGCAGCGGTCTGTCTGACTCCAGCATGCACGTCGGCGTCGACGTCAGTGCCACCGCGCTAATGGGTTTGGTGGGTGACTTCGGTAGCTACGCTGGCTTGGTTAAGGAAGCCGACCAGGCAAGCTATCAACAGTTTTAACGGTTGGTGCAGGGGGCTCAGACGAGCGCCCCGAGGGGGCACTGGGTCCAAAGACTCAGTGCCCCCTTTTTGCTCCCATAAGGGGTTTGCCTTTGACAATTTGAATCAATAGGCGCTACCGACGCGAAATTAAAAGGGCATATCGATGTTTAATTGGCCATTTAGGAAATTGCTCTATTTGAAATTGTCCGATGAATTGATTTCACTTCGCGACCCTCAAACCGGGCAACAGATTAATCTAGTCTCGATTGTGACCATTACAGAGAAGCATGGCCGCAGATTCATCCATGTTGGTAAATGTGCAAAATTGCATCAAGATCAAAAACACAGACGCGTAATAAATCCGTTTGCAAGTTATGAGTTCATGATGAACCATCTCGATGTCTGCCAACATCTAATTTCAAATTTACTGAAAAGATATGCGAAAATTTGGACAATACCAAGAATTCTCGATGTACTAATTCATCTTGATCAAAACTTGTTGAAAGGCGCCTCTTCCGAAGGCATGGAAAGGTTTGCTGAAATGGTGTTGTCTTCTGGCGCCTCCGATGTAAGGCTATGGATTGGTGGGAATATCTCAGATCGGGACTTGAGAGATGGAATATTTCCAAAAAATGTCGGTACTATGCTGTATAAACAAAGTGGCTTGTTGAGGCGATGGTGATGAACTGTTGGGTATAGATAGACCTGTCCCCAATGAGAAAAAATTTTCATTTACGTCATCTTTCTCACCATCTTGGAGATGGGACGCAAACGTTAAATCGCAAATACTCATGGAATTGCATGAGTCTGAGTAATATTTTGGGGTAAATTGCATGGGGCACGTTGATACCATCATGAAAAGACTAAGTGATTTTGAGATTGCAAAGAGCTTGCCGCTTCCATTTGAGAACGAAGTGGAGTCGGACTTTCAGGCTTTCCATGCGGCGGAATGGGCAACGCGACGATCTGCGACCTCTCTCTTGGCTGGGTGTGCTTGGATATTTTTTGGCTTTTGGGATCTGTATTTCGCACATCAGCGCGATGCGGTGACTTTCAATAATATATACTTCTGCATAATTCCCTGGGTCGCTGGTGTTTTGATTTTGCTATTTCGCACTTTCGCATTGGAAAGGCAGAATGTATTTAATTCTCCCAAGTTGGTTGAAAAATGGATATTGATCACCGTCTGTGGATCCGCGGTGGCGCAGCTCGTTAGATTCAGATTTTTGCAATTTGATGAGCAATGGATTGGCTTGTACTTTGGCATGATGCTCCAGGTAACGTTTGCTTTCAGCATGCTGGGGCTGCTCAGGCGGGCCACCTTAATATCATCGATCATTTTCTTGTCATGCTCGATTGCGTTAATAATTGCTATTCAATTTCATCGTCCAAACCCACTGATAGGCACCGAGGCTGCAGTCACAATGTATTGCCTCATCGTGATGGTTACATTTTTGTGCGTACTCACGAGTTTTTTGTTAGAAGTGCAAGCTAGATCGACCTTTTTGTCTCAAAAAGGGTTAAGGGAAAAAATTTTAATTGAGGAGCAATCTGCCGAGCAGCTTAAATTCATCAATAGAGAATTGAACGAGGCCAAAATCATGTCTGAAGAAAGATTGGCGACTGTTCTCGCACTGCAGTTAAAGATTGAAGAAGATGCACATAAGCAAGATATTGACCGTTTAGACTTTTTGTCGGGGGCTGTTCATGATTTGCGGCAGCCCGTTCAGGTAATGCTATCAATGCGGCTTCCAATCAATAAATTATTGCGTGACGGGGATTTAAGTCGAGGAGCCGAATGCTTGACGTTGGTGTGGCGCGCAGCGGACTCATTAAAAAATCAGTTGGGTGCCTTGCTTAATATTGCACAGTTGGAGAGAGGGGCTCTGCTGCCCGCACTGGGTTCATACAATTTGAAGCAGTTGGTTGATGAAGTGATAGAAATGTATTCTGCAGAGGCGAATCTACAAAATGTCATTCTGCAGATTCGCTCGGAAACGGATAGTATAACCGGTTATACAGATGAGTCATTTTTAAAGCGCATACTTGGAAATTTAATTGAAAATTCCATTAAATATAAAAAAATTCAAACCGGTGAACAGTCTTGGGTGAAAATATCACTTCAGGTTCATCTTGATGAATTTTGTAAAATTGAAGTTGCGGATAATGGAGTTGGCATCGATGAAAATGATATCCGAAATGGAGTTATTTTTTCGCCGTTCATAAGAGGATCCTCTTATGTTCAAGCTAATGGCTTTGGTGTCGGTTTGGCTATTGTTAAGAAAATGATTGAATTGTTACCTGATCATTCAATATCATTCACATCAAATAGAAATTTTGGGACTGCAGCTTCAATAATTTTAAGAAGTGGAGTGAAATTTGCATCGAGATCGATGCCTAAAAATATGGATGAAGTTAGTTCAGACACAGGCGATCTTGTGATACTTATAATTGAGGATGATGATTTGGTTCTTCGAAGTCTCATCGTGCTATTGGAGTCTAACGGCTACAGAACCATATCGGCGAACAATATTGAGCGACTGGCTGAAGTAATTGAATACATGGATAAGTGTCCCGATTTATTTATTGCAGATTATCAAATCGGGGCCATTCATGATGTTGGGGATGCATTTTCAATATTGCCAGATTCTTGGAAAAATATACCCAGCATTATAATTACAGGCGACACTTCCCCTGAGTTTATTGAGGGCAAATATACCAATTCCTTGGTGTTAAAAAAGCCAGTAGATGGGGAGAGGATATTGTTCGAGATAGGTAAAATTTTCAGGGTGTCAGAGGTGTGATGATTGATTGCACTTCATTGCATAACGCTGCAGAAGGAAAACTGCATCCGACCCCGGGCGGAGTTACGCCACAGGCGCTGACTCGTGGCGGTCAAGCTGAATGAAGCGATTGAGCAAGGCGATACGTGCATGCAACTTCACCACTTAGCACTCAAAGGTCGAGACCGTCACACGCTGAGTCAGCCGTTTGAAGCGGCGAATATTGGTCTTTACACGGCTACAGTGGTGGGCGCTGCACTGCAACTACCGTGGTCGACCATCGTGCTTGAAGGTCCTAGCGGCCAATTTGTTGCAAGCTGCTCCAGCTGCCCTCGACTTCTAAAGCTTGGCATTGCGCCGATGTGTAATGACGATCAAGCAGAACTGGATCGCACAGTCCCGCTGGGTCCGCATCCGCCCGCCGTTGGGTCGCGCAAACTTCTTCATGATCTTATCCAAGGACGCCGTCACGGATCCTTTGGCCTGTGCGACGGGTTGAGTTGTTGCCCGTTCGTTGTCATCTACCGCTGAGCGCTACTGCTTATGACCTTCATCGGCCCACGTTATCAGGTAAGCCAGAGCGCCTTGAGCCAAAAGGCTGGATGTCGTGGTCATGGAAAACGGCTGTTGCAAGGTACCAAACGAAATGAAATATAATATATTGGATATTACTGGGTATATAGGTAGGGTGCTAGTGATCCACTGCGTAGATCGTTTTCAGTCTATTCGCGCACTGTAAGTTCTTGACTTAATTGAATCCCTTTGCTGAAAGGTCGATTTATGCAGGTGGACCCCAGTCGAATTTTTACGCTTTGTTAATTTTCAATTGATTTGAAATTTCGTAACTAGGCAAAAATTTTAAATCAACATCGATCTATTGTGGCAATGACGAAAATGATGAGGCCAAAATTGAAGAAAACGGAACTCATTGCGATGCAAGAAGAAAGCCTTCATAAAAAATCCACTGATCTTTCCTGCTTCCAAAATATAATTGAGCTACAGCAGAAAATCATAGAGCAAGCAAAAAAAAAGGAAAATCAGCAAGAGGATTTCTTTACAACTGCGGTGCATGATCTTAGACAACCCGCCCAAGCGCTGATGAACCTAGTGGTTCCATTTAGAGAACTGCTCAAGAAAAATTGCGACCCCTCGACAATGCAATACATTTCTTTGGTCGGCGAGGCAACTGCCCAGTTACAAGATCAGCTCATTAACTTGCAAGACATTTTAAAGATAGAGACCGGCAAAATTACTCCGAAATTAGCACGATTCAATTTAAACGATATTGTGCACCGGGCAGCAATTCTGTGGAAAGGCGCAGCAAAAATAGCTCAGGTCGACATAGAAGTTCAATTGCCTGCCAACGCTGTATACGTGGTGTCAGACTCTGCCCTCTTGCAGAGAATTATTGAGACTTTGATCCGCAACGGAATCAAGTACAAATCCAACGAAAAATTCCCTTCATATGTTTTTGTGAACGTCGAGAGCAAAGGCGACTTTTGCAAAATTTTCATTTCTGACAATGGAATGAAAATTGAGGGTGATCATGAAATAAATCCCGAAAATGTAGAATTGAAAGCGAAGCCAAAGATTGCACGACGCAGCTCAGATCTCGGCTTCGGCCGTGATTTATCCATTGTTTCCAAGTTGATAGACCGCTTAGACGGGCACGAAATTGCTTTCAATACTGAAGCTAACGTCGGTGCGGAATTTATTATCTCGATTGTAGGTGGTAGTAAATTGGATAGGTCTGATTCGCAAAATGTTTCCAATGTTCAGGTCAATGCGGCAAATCTAAGAAATAAGTATATTATTATAGTGGATGATGGCGCCTTGAAGCTGAATGCATTCGGAAGACGGCTTCAGTCTGAAGGTGCCCTGGTTACTATATATTCCGACTCTACTCGAGTCGATGATCTGATTGGCTCAATTGAAAGAGTGCCAAGTTTGATAATCGCAAGATCCAAATTGTTAAATGAAACGAGTGGTACTGCGGTTATCCAAGCGGCACGCTCTGAATGGGGCTGGGTACCAGCGATAATAATAACCGACGATCGCGATATATTGCGAGATGAATTAATTGACGAGTGTACTGAAGAAATTCATGAGTCGGCGCTTGATGAAGTGCTTCTGCTACTAGTTTGCCAAAAGCTTGGCCGATAAATGAGACTCAACCTAAAATGGACTTCGGTTTGACTATTGAAATTATTTGGAGGTCAAATTTGTCATGGTAAATGCAATTGCCCCATTTCCAGATTTGATGAAGCGAATTTTAATTGTGGACGATCATGCTATATTCAGGTTGGGTCTGCGCACCGCAATTAATTCGTTATCAACCAATGCTGAAATTTTCGAAGCGGACAGCCTAGGTACAGCTATATCCCATCTGGATTCAACGTCTTTTGACGTAGCTATTGTGGATATCAATCTCTCTGATGGTGCCACTGGGGCGTCTCTGATTGCACATATCCGAAAGATGGATTATTTGACAAAAATCATCGTTATTTCTGGGGATGATACCCCGGAAACGATAATTCGATGTATCGAAGATGGGGCTGCGGGATACATTACCAAGGGCATCGGTGATGAGCGCACTCTATTAACTGCATTTCATTGTATATTTTCTGGTGCTGTTTATTTGCCAAGTTCAGTCATTCAGGAGCATCAGAATTTGTTAAGTTCGAATGATAATGGGGGCAATAAAAAGTACAAATTAACTCGTAGACAGCGCGAAGTTCTTTATTATATCTGTCAGGGCCTGCCAAATAAATCAATTGCGAGAAAGATGAATTTGTCTGAAAATACAGTCCGCAAAACATATGTTTCTGATATATTGGCTATATTTGAGGTTGCTCGACGTACCGAATTGATTATAAAGATATCGGCCTTGGGATTGAAATTAACCAGCCCTTCTACATAATTTGTGCGCGCTCAAGGGTTGTCAAATTCGTAAGTGGCTCTGGCTCTACCTGAATTTTTGGAGGCATACAGGAGACGGTCTGCGCGTATGTACAGATCTTTTGGGTTGTCATTTTTTAATGATGTAGCTACCCCGACACTAACGGAAATTTGACCATTTACTCCATATTCATGTGGAATTTTTAGATCCGATATGGATTTCGATATCTGAGATATTGTCTCTTTCAAACTAATAAAATTTATATCATGAAGAATTAACGCCATTTCCTCACCGCCAGTTCTTGCGGCCATGTCCAATTCACGCACACTAACATCCTGCAGCACCTTCGCGATACTGATCAATGCCTGGTCGCCTGCTTCATGCCCATAGCAGTCATTAAAGCGCTTGAAATAATCTACATCAAGCAGAACTAGCGCAATCTGCAAGTTATCCCTCTTTGCCAAAGCTAAGCACTTTGATAGGTGCTCGTTGAATGCTCGACGATTATTCAAATTTGTTAACCCGTCACTGTGCGCCAGCCAATCCATTTGACGATGCAATAAAAATTGATTGAATTTCGACAATTGGAGATGATAGTGTGTTAATGCACCCATTCCTGTGGCGACAACCAGTGGCCATGTCCTATGAAAAATTTCTATTTTACTCAGTTGCACACCCAAAAATATCGGTAGAAATATACCAAGAGCACCAACTGTAAATGAAAAAAAAATGCAAGTCATCAGGGAAATGTTTATGGGCAGAGATATGATCATTATCAAAATAACTAGTGTGCCTGACAGGTTGTATCCGTTGATGGCTTCGTGAATTGCGGCTGCTGCCGCAGTTCCCGCGGAAATGCTAAGAAGAATTAGAAATTTAATGGTGGATGAAATATACTTATTTGACGGATTTCTATATTTTATGACAGCAAATATTAATATTGCTGCAACCACAGTTCTTTCTATTACCAATGACGAGTGCAAGTAAGAGCTGTTCCCGGCGATAATTGCCTCCCAATACCCATATATTAACTGGTCCAAAATTGAGTAGCAGCACCAGATTCCAAGTCCAAAGCAAGCCATAGCATAGCTGCTTACACGCGACTCCATTTCACTCTGTCTTTCAAATTCATGACTTAATTCTTTAGGTAATTTGAGCCATTTTATGTCATCTTTGACACTTTGAGGTATTGGTCTTCTCTGACCGTTAGGTATCAATTCTTGAGCTGAAGGAGTCACGGCATTGTTGGGTTTCTTAGGCATCATGGCACGACACGCCCTGATAACGTTGGCAGATGAGGGTTATATGTGATCTCGCGCAGCGGTATATGGAGACGAACGGGGCGCAATACAAAGCATCGCTCCATGCCAGGGATTCGCTGACGGTGTGACTTGGCGTGATCATGCGATGGTTTACGCAGCCCAATGGCAGGCAGGTGCGGAACCGGTGGGACTCGGAAGGTGCGACGTTTTTCTGCCTGACCTTCATGCTATTTCGGAGCAATTCCAATCGTTACATGACCACGGTGGCTGGTGTAGCTCGCCGCAACTTGGCCGCTCGGGCCTGCTAGCGCTTGGGCAGTCCACTGAAGACTCAGTGGATTGCTTACCACGGCCGCAGCCAGGTGGAGACTAAAGTGCGCTGTTTCGAGCGGCTGGATCCGCGAGTGATGGCCTAAACCATTGAGGGCCAAGTGATGCAGTTGTATGTGAGTGTCGCCTTGCTCAACCGCCGCACTCAGCTTGACTGCCCCGAGAAGGCGCCCGTAGCGCAACTTCGCCCGGGGTCGGGGCGCGTCTTCCTTCTGCAAAGTTATGCAATGAAGCACATTTAGCCCCAAAATGCTTTGGAGTCATAGATTTCAGATAAGGACTTATTGGACATATGCAGTGCCAAATTTATGCAAATCATCCTTTAGACCCGCAAGCTCAATATTAATTTGACTTGCTGTTTCAAAGGAATCCGCAGAAATCAGTCGCGCCTCCAGTAAATCAATAGATATTTGTATCGCTTTTAGCTTGGCGGAATGCTGTAACTCCATCAAGACTGATTCAGTCTTCTTTATATCATACTCAATGACTTCTTGATCAATATATACAGTCCCCGCATTTGAAAGTTGACGCATCAAGTTCAATATTTCGAGCCGTCTTGCGCTCCCTAGCAAGGATGTGTATTTGTCAATGTCTCTCAGCATGGTAAGGGATTTGCGGTTGTCACCATGCCGAAACAATGCACCTGCACAAGCGATCTTGGCGCACACCATCTGCAACGGAACTCTCTCCAGGGTCAATCTATATTCCTCCATTAAATCAATTGTCGATTCAATGTGATTTTCTGCAGCCCCGAGTTCTGCTGTAGCAGCAATAATGTGAGGTAGATAATTTGACCGATCAAATGCATCAGAGCAGGCTTTTGCATAATTGAGGCATTCTCTTGCCTTGCTAAAGTTACCCAGGGCAATTTGGCAACTAACCTGCCACCTCCAGGCAAATGGTGAACGGGGATCGCCACGTAGATAAATCCCAGCTAACTCAAACGCGTCAGCAGCCTCTTTAAATTGTCGTGCGTGAAGTAAGATAATTCCCAATCTGAAGCTAAGCCATCCGCGATCGATTTCAGCTGGATCAAAGCATTGCGCTTGGTCGATTATGTGTAACGCCTGCTCGTGGGCGCAAACAAATGACAACGCAACGGCGAATGCACCGAGTGCATCTACGCGGTCACGGTTCACACCACCAGCCTCTGTCAGGCGAACAGCCAAGTGTGCTGTATCAATTGCAATCTCACCCAGACCTTGATGTAGGCAGATTCCGCTCTTAATGGATAACGCTCGAGCCAATCGCAGGCCATCTCCATCTAAGCGCGCCCTTAATACGGTGGCGTCTGCAAGCTTGAATGCTCGTTGAGGGTCGTGCAAGGCCAACAAAAACAGCTGCGATAGTGCATCATCGAGCTCGCCATCACCAGGTTGACGCGCGTCGTCGAGCTGTACTGCAGTTCGGGTCATGTCATCTCCCAATTAAGCGTATTAAGGCAGGACCCATCGCCCTGTGGCCAATGCTAATAGGTGGCCTAGGCACTTCAACAGTGTGCGCCTGACTATTATTTTCGTACGAGCACGTGCTTAGCGAACCCGACAGATGTCGGAATATATTCAAATATCAGACATATGTCGGGCTATATTGGGAAGCAAGACATATGTCCGGTAGAGAGTTGGATGCAGATTCCCGACAATGAGAAAGTAGCCCTTGATCAGTCAACGTCTGAGGAGGTTAAATCAATGTGGGCCTGGCTTAAATCTAGAGTGAAAAGAATGCTAACCAACGCAGCATCGGTAGAAAATGGCTGCAACGGAAGTATTTCATCTTCAATTGAGATGACAGAGAGTGAAATTAAGACGGCTTTAGTGAAGACGGCACTACTATCAATTGGAGATAAGATTTGGTGCTATGATAAAAATTCTGAGAAATTTACAATTGAGGTTTGCAGTGGCACTGGGGCGATTTCGCAATATTCTGTCTCTGTTAATGAGGCAATTGACTGTGTCTCCTGTCTAGTTCACCCTGACGATCAAGCGCAAGTGAATATTTCATGCAAGTCTTTCATACGGATGGATGCGCGCAATATTGCTATTGAATTCAGGGTTGGATATGTCCGGAATGAATGGCGCTGGGTGAGTCTATCTGGCACATGGATTCCTGAGCACGCCAAAGCGTGTGGCGTAGTGCGGGATGCTGATGAGAAGCGGCGCCTTGCTGAATTGGATGAGCTCACTGGCCTAGGGAATAGGCGCGCTTATAATTTAAACCTCGAAGCCAAATTGAATAGGGCTTCTGCAAACTCTGCACTGAGTTTAACGAATTCGAACTTGGTAGTGATATATTTGGATTTGGATAAATTTAAACAAGTTAATGATACCTTGGGGCATCAATACGGAGATAAGACGCTAAAAGAGACTGCACTGAGAATTTCGACCGTCTTAGAGGGAATGGGGCAAGCTTTTAGAATTGGAGGGGACGAGTTTGCAATAGTTTTATGGAGTGAGTGCGGGGAACTAAATTCTATTCACGTGGGCAATTTATGTCAGCGACTGCTAGATGAAATAAAGAAGCCAATTTTCCATGATGGGATTCCCATTGTAATGACGGCTTCCATTGGCATTGCTAGATTTCCTCAAGATGGGAGTACAGGAACAGATCTTGAGCAAGCGGCCGACTCTGCTATGTACCAAGCAAAGCGTGATGGCAGAAATACCTTCCGCCTTTATAAAAAGGGTATCATTAATAATGAGCGAGAGTCATTTTATTTAGAGAGTGCCCTGCGGCGAGCCCTGCCGCTGGGGGAGTTTGAGCTGCTATTTCAGCCAAAGGTACTACTCAGTGACCGCAGTTTTGTGGGAAGAGAGGCCTTAATGCGATGGAAACATCCTCGATGGGGTTCGAGATCGGTGGAAAGCATCGTCAAAGCCATTGAATCCATGGATTTGATTCACGATTTTGGACTTTGGGCCATTGAGGCGGCGGTTGTTTCACATGTGGATGTCAGTGAGTGGGTTCCCTCCCTAAAAACCTCTATTAATATATCGTCGTTGCAGTTACTTAAGTCAGAATTTCCTTCGCAAGTGTGGAAAATACTATTGCGTGAAAAGGTCGATCCCTCAAGCATTGAACTTGAACTCACTGAAACCGTTGTATTATCTGAGTCTAATGAAGTGAGAGCGACATTGAGGGAGCTCCGAAAGATTGGCGTTAAGTTGGTTATTGATGATTTCGGTAAGGGATACTCATCTCTCTCCTATCTGCGAAATCTTCCAGTTACTGGAGTAAAAATTGACAAAATCTTTATTGACAACATTCATAAGGATGTTGAAGCACGAAGATTTGTCACGAATATGTTGGCCTTACTTAGGCCACTGGGGTTGTCGGTGACCGCGGAGGGGATTGAGTTTGAGGCGCAGGCTAGCATATTAAAAGACCTTGGTTGTGAATATGGGCAAGGGTATTTGTTCTCCAGGCCAATGACGTCTGACAGGGAGTTATTGTGGGTGCGAGATGAATTGGAGCGGATTGACTTGCGCGAGAAATGCGCACATAGGACGGATATGGTTAGTATGCCGCTATAAATTGCAGGCTCTTGCAACTGGAGGGCGTGCAATCAAATACTGTTTGAACGGCGGAGTACGGAGTTTTTCTATTCACTACATCTCTATAATTCATATTCCCGATTATTGTTAGTAGACACTCTATATTAAAATAGCTTCCCATGCGAAAATACCCAAGCACTGATCGGTTTAGGAGGGATCATCGAGAAATTAATAGATTGCTAGATGAGTTATGTCAGTATCTTTATACTAAAGCACTTGTCGAGTCGCATTTAGGGATTAGAATAGTTCTAGCAAGACTAAGTAGTAGATTTTTGATTCATGTATGCGCTGAGAATGAAATTCTATACCCAATGATAGTCAATTCAAATATCTTTGGAATGGTAGGAAAAGAATTCAGATCTGATTCAGACCGAGTGCATGATATGGCAGTAGAGTATTTCCAGCGTTGGCGAAATAGCACTATTATTCGTGGTCATTCTGATGCTTTCATATGTGATACTAGAAATTTTGCCAATATTTTGAGATCACAAATAGAAAAGGAAAACAAAATTCTATATTCAATTTTTGATAGTTTGCCAAGTATTTGCTGCACAACTCAGCAGAAAGAAGATTGGCCCTTGACGCCGGGCGGAGTTACGTTTCAGTCAACGGCTTTTGGCCGCCGAGCTGAATGAGACGGTTGAGCAACGCGATATGTACATGCAACTCCACCACTTAGCACTCAAAGGTCAAGACCGTCACCCAGTCAGTCAGCCGCTTGAAGGGGCGCATATTGGTCTCCACATCGCTACAGTGGTGGTGGGCAGTCCACTGCAACGACCATGGGCAGCAATTGCGCTTGCCGGTCCGAGAGGCCAAATTGTTGAAATCTGCTCCAGCTGCCCTCGACTTCTAAAGCTTAGCATTACGCCGAGGTGGAATGATGGTAGGCGGCTCAGCAGAAGGAATGTAGGCCAGCAACTCCAGCAACACAGGTGCATCGCCTACGCTGTTGTCTGTGATCGCCACCGCCCGAATCTCCGGCGTCAGCGCGTTAATGCCCAGTTGCCCTTTACGCCATTGACGTCCGGTCTCGTCCCAATGCTTTTTCCGCATCTATTGGCCTTCGCCAAGGAACTTGATGTCAGAGCTGTTCGCCAACACCTGCAGCTCGCTGCTGCTGGGACGATAGGTCAAGGCTATCTGCAAGCGCGCCTTCCTGCGGCACACTGTGGTGATGTCTGGCACTGGCGTCGGGCTAGCTTCAGTAGGCGTTTTACTAGTCTCAAGCTTTGCCTCAGTGCCCAGCCAAACATGGCCTTGGTTTTCTGGCAGAAGTGGATCGCACGGTCCGAATGCATCTGTTCGCCACTGCTTTTGACCATTATCTGTTCACGATATCAGGTCAGCCAGGGCGCTTCGTGCAACTGAGCCTATGCCATACCTGATTAAATACTTGCTTGAGCATGGCTACCCCTGACGCATTTTTCTGGCATCAGCCGGATTCGCGCCACATCAATAATGAGAGTGGCAATGTGATCGTGCAGGTTGAATCAATGATTGAACCGACGAGCGAAGGCGGCGAGGTAGGTCTTGGCGTATTTGCCGAACTTCAGTGCTTTGAATGCACCGGCCAGCTCGGCGTCGAGATTCTCCAACAAGGTGACCCACTTGAACTCGGAAAGGTCGCGCGGCTTGAGCGCCCCCACCACCCTGGGCGTATGGATGCAGCTAGCTGCGGTGACGGCCGCAAGGCACGCCAGACCTTCGCTGAGGACTGTGGCGATGGGCGGCAAGTTCGCCTTGGCCCCCTTGGCTATGGCGTCAGCGCTAAAGCCACTGACCGGATCGAGCTTCAAGTGCATGGGCAATCCTTCGACGTTGAGCGGCGCTGCCGCAACGAAGGGCACCTTGTTTTCCGAGCCTTGGCCGACTTTGCCCCCGCTGCACTCACCATCGAAGCAAGCACCATCCAGTTGCACCGCACCGCCGAGACGAGGGGCAGGTTCTTGTTGGGGCATGGCGTTGTTGATCTTGTGATGCTGCAGCCAGGCGGTGGGATAGCACACACCCAGACTACGCTTGCCGGCCAGCGACAAGATGCCAGTTTTGGCCTGGATGACGAAGTGAATAGCCAGGAGCCATGTCTTCAGGTGCAGCTTGGTGTGCTCCATCATGGTTCCGGCGGTCAGCAAAGTTTGATGCCGACAACCAACGCACGAAAACAGCCTTCTGGCGTTGTGTCTGACAACGTACTGATAAGCACTGCCGCCGGGTGGGCAACTAAACCCGTCAGGCCAGCGCGAGATTCGAATCGCCTCTACACACTACGCATCGGTGCCAAAGCGGCTCAAAGAATTCGAGGAGCGACATCCCGGGGTAGGTGTGGGTTTGGTGGCTGGACATTAGGGCGCTCTGTCATCACGAAGATTCTAGATTCGAGCTAACGGGCTCACTGGATGAGCCTGCTAAGGCAGGTTCCCAATCAGATTGAGATATAGGTCTGAAGCGATCTCGGTCCCGGTCCAGCCAAAGTCATACGGTGTGTCTATATCGATTGGTATATATTTTATGGCTGTCATACAATCCGTGCTTTCTGCTTTGAAAAGCAGAGTTGCCAAGGTCTGCGAGCAGTGCCATTTCATTAAGCTGATTTTGGGGTGGGCGGCGAGAATTGGTGGCGAGATTTCTGGAATTGTTCATTCCCTGAAACTCGCATGTCTTTCCATGGTTCCATTTCTTGTGGGTGCCGCAAGCGTTACGCTGTTCGAAAGTTTTACCGGCAACTCGATTTTAGGACCAGAAAATCCCAATTTGGGTGGCGCAATTCAGGGGATGTTTCCCCTGATGCTGGTAGTTTCGATCGCCTATCAGCTCTGCGGGGTTCAAGGAATAAACAAGAATATCGGAATTCTTCTCGCGCTGGTCTGTTCTGCGCTTTCCCATATGGGGGGCAATTTTGACTTTAATCGTGCCAACCTCTTTAGTAATGATTTCGGAAATTTATTTGATGTTTTGATCATACCGATTCTGGCGTTGAGGCTTTTTGATGGGATTGCCCGGTTGAGTAAAAAGATTTTAGGAGAAAAATTCGAATATGTATTTTTACCTCAAATATCCGAGGCGTTGCGGCTGATTATTCCGTTTATCTGCACCCTGTTTTTGGTTCTGTTAATTGTTCGGCTTTCGAATTTTGTCTTCGACCAGTTTGGGGGGCTGATGGTTCACGCGGTGGGCGATCTGGGCGGCTTCAAATTCATGTTCGTCCGAATGCTCGCAGCCCATCTGATTTGGACTGTCGGACTCCATGGAGATAATCTTTTTGGCGTCATATTCGGATCGGCGGCGTTGTTCGAGTCTGTGTCCGGTCGGCTAGATTTCATAGGATTTTACAATATTTTCGTAATTTTTGGCGGATGCGGCAGCGCACTGTGCCTTTGGTTGGCGGTTCTGCTGGGATCCAAGGACCGATATGGCAGACGAGTTGCCATCCTGGCGACACCGTTCATATTATTTAATATTCCTGAAATCCTTATTTTTGGCCTTCCGGTCATTATGAATAGACTGTTATTGGTGCCATTTTTCCTGGTGCCGATCGCCAATTTTGCGGCAGGGTATCTTGCCATTCAATCCGGTTTGATTGAGTTTCCTGCGCCTGCGCCAACTTGGACGACGCCTGTTTTTCTGAATATTTATCTTGCAACCGATGGAAATGTGTTCGCGGTCTTGGTTCAATTCGTGAGTATTGCGACAGGAACCCTGATCTATATGCCATTTGTTCGGAAATTTTCCTATATGCAATCCTCCAGCGGCCAGTTGCGTCGGCTCGAGCGAAATCTGAGCCTGACTTCGAATCTTGAATCGATTAATTCGAGAAAGTTTCACAAGGCCCAAATGACGATTATCGATTCTCACATGGAAGTGACGAAGATTATCGATCTGCTCGAGGGAAGACGATTAGAGGTTTATTATCAGCCAAAGGTTGACCCAGTTTCGATGACCAGTTCACAGTTTGAGGCTCTATTGCGAATTCATATGAGCGATGGCGTGGTTAAAGGGCCATTTTTTCTCGAGACATTGGAAATGGCGGGTCTTGCTAGCACAATTGATCTGTGGGTTTGTCGGGCGGTCAAGCAGGATATCGGCAAATGGCGAGAGGTTAATTTTGAGCCCCGGATTTCGATAAATCTCCACCCCGACACGATATCGGATCGAAGATATCTGGATAAGATCGTCGATCTGCTTGCCGGAATGCCGATTGATTTCGAAATTCTCGAGAGAGGGAGCGTAAATAGCGAGGTCGCCATCGAAAATCTTCACTTTCTCCGGGATAAGGGCTTCAAGATTGCATTGGATGACTTCGGTTCTGGTTTTGCCGGGCTAGATGCATTGACTCGGTTACCGCTAGACATGGTCAAGATCGACAAAAGCCTGCTCGACGCCGCCGCTACCGATGCCGGACGTGTCGTGTATGAAACGGCGCTGCAAATTTGCCGCAGGCTGGGGATCGACAGCGTCACCGAGGGGGTCGAAACTCGGGATCAATTGCAACTTGCTGTCGCATTCGGTGTGACCTATGTCCAGGGCTATTTGACTGGTAGGCCGATTCCAGGGATCGGCCTAGAATACTTTGCAGTACCGGAGGCGCTGCGAGCAGATGCCTTGGGTGCTGGAGCTCAGGAATCTACGTCGAAAATTATCGCAAAGGCTTGATCCAATTCTTGCAGGGTCGAGGCAGCCTTAAGCTCCCCTGTCAAGCAGACGGTTGATTCCTAGAGTCTGCAGCGGTTGTGTTGATCAATCTGGGCATGTATTGCTTGGGCGGCACGCCGCCCAGCGCGTCATGCGGGCGGTATTCGTTGTACTGGGTAAGCCAGTTATCGGCGATGGCCTGCACTTGCTCAATGGAGTTGAACAGGTTGGCATCGAGTACTTCGGTGCGGAACGTCCGGTTGAAGCGCTCGATGTATGCATTCTGGTTGGGCTCGCCGGGCTCGATGTAGTTCAGCGCGATGCCTTTGCGTTGGGCCAAGTCGACGAAGTCGTGGCTGGTCATCCCCGGACCGTAGTAAAGGCATAGTGGTTGTCAGCCACTGTCGGCAGCAAGCATCCTTTGGATTGATGACTTCCGAAGAAGACCACTCCAATGGCTGACTTGAACCATCCAATCGCTGCACCTCAATGGGTTGCAATTGATGTCACCCGCTACTGGAACGCAGTTCTCGTCGAGACTGCCTTTGGTCAGAGGCATCGGTGTTTGCGGATGCGTCGTGGCCAAGCAATTGATTCTTCCATTTGTACGGTGATCCCCGAGACACGCCAACCTCGTCGGCAACAGACTGTGCCCTGGTTTGGCGCGTGCACAAGGCAATAACTGCAGACTGCTTGGCTTCAGGTGCCAGCTCTTGGGATCGACCAAGGACGCAGCCAACTTCGCGCGGATGACGCTCTTCAAGCCAGGCAGACAGCAATGACCTTGAGGGATAGCCCAGCGCCTTGATCGTCACCGCGATGCAGCGGCCATGTTCAAGGCAATGTTCAACAGCTCGGTGCTTGTCAGCCTGAGAGTACCTTGGACGGCGTACGTAGCCTGCTGGCAAATCTTGGCGCAGCTCGTGCTCGCGATACCAGGATCTGAGCGACTTCTTCGTCGGATTCCCAAGTTGGCGAATGGTCAAGCCGACGCGCTTACCCGGCTTGATGTACAGCTGCACAGCTCGAACCCGATCCTCGTCTGAAAACATGAACTACCTCTTGGTAGTCCAAGAATTCGTCCGCACCCCCCATTTGCCATCAATTGTCTGTTCATTGCTCCCTCCCCGCCGCTTCCACCTCTTGCTTGAGCGGGCTGATAAGGAAATCAATGACCCGCCGTTTGCCCGTGTGGATCTCTGCCGTGAGGCTCAAGCCTGGTGCCAGCTTGATGGGTGTGGTGGGGTTGTGGCCTGCTGCCGCCTTGTCTGGTGTAGTGATGCGCAAAGTGGCGGGGAAGCGTGCCCCGGTCTTCTCGTCTACCACCGCATCAGTCGCCAAGTGTTGCAGCTGGGCTTGCAGGGTGCCGAAGCTGGTGTAGGGGTAGGCTTCGAGTTTGATGCTCACGGGCTGGCCGGGCTGCACCAAGCCTACGTCGAGGTTGGCAACGCTCACTTCGGCTTGCACGTCAGCCCCTTGGGGTACGATGACCATCAGCACTTGGGCGGGGGTGACCACCCCGCCTTGGGTGTGCACGGCCAGTTGCTGCACTTTGCCGTCTATGGGGGCTGTCAGCTTGGTTTGGCTGTGGCGCTGCTGGGCTTTTTGGGCCTCGGCCTGGGTTTGCTGAGCTTGCAGCTCGGCGTCGCGCTGCTGTTCAGTCAGTTTGCGTAGGGTGTCTGAGTTAAAGGTAAGGCTTGCTTGTTGGGCTTGAGCCAGGGCGGCTTGGGCCTCAGCCAATCGAGCCTGGGCAGTGGCGCGGTCGCGCTCCAGCTCGATGCGCTCTCGGCTGCGGTCTTGCCTGGCATGGCTCGAGAAGAAGCCTTGTTCGGCTAGTTCGGAGACATCTCGCTCGCGCTGGGCTGCCAGGGGCAGGGTGATGTCTAGCTTGGCCAAGACCTCCTGGGCCGTGCGCAGCTCTGCTTGGCGCTGGGCGACTAAGGCGGCGCTTTGGGCCTTTTGGTCTTGGATGCCTTGCCATTGGGCCTGCAAGAGGGCTGCCCCGGCCATATCGGTGGCGGGGCCGGGCCAGCGCGGTGCCTTCGGGGATTGGGCGAGGTGGGGGCCGTGCAGGTGCTGCAGCAAGGTGCGAGCCACCGTCGCGGATTGGGTGGCGGCCTGGTGTTGGCTGTTGATGCGCTCGGTATCCGCTCCGGTGGCGGTGGGGTCCAGCTCCAACAGGATTTGGCCGGCTTTGACGACATCGCCGTCGCGAACATGGATGGCGCGCACCACCCCGGCTTCCAGAGGCTGGATGACGTTGCTGCGGTCGGCCACCACGATGCGGCCGGGGGCCACCACCACAATGTCCAGCTCGCCTACCAGGCTCCACACCAGTGCCACGAAGAACAAGGCCATGATGACCCACAGGGCCCGGCGCGGTGCGGGGTGGGCAGGTGTGTCTTGGATGCTGAGGGCGGCAGGCAAGAAGGCCAGCTCGTCAGCTTGGCGGGCTGGGCGCGTGTGGGTCTTGTCGTATTGCCAAGCTGCGTGGCCCACGGCCCAGTACTTGCGCGCTAGGTCTCGCCAGGCGGCCCAACGGCTTGCCACTGCTTGAGGGCCTGATGGGCCAGAGGCACCTGCAAAGGTGTGGGGCTTGTTCGTCATGGCTGGCCGCCTGCTGAGCTGTTGGGGCCGACTTGTTGCAGCCGCCACAGGGTCGCATAGTGGCCGTTGTGGGCCACCAGTTCAGCGTGGCTGCCGCATTCGGCAATCTCACCCTGGTCCATCACCACAATCCGGTGAGCCTGGCGCACGGCACTGAGCCGGTGGGCAATGATGATGACGGTGCGGCCCTGGCAGATGGCCCCCATATTGCGCTGGAGGATGGCCTCGCTCTCGTAGTCCAGGGCGCTGGTGGCTTCGTCGAAGATCAGGATGCGGGGTTGGGCAAAGAGCGCGCGGGCCACCGCAATGCGCTGGCGTTGGCCGCCGGAGAGGCCCGTGCCTTGCTCGCCCACCATGGTGTCGTAGCCTTCGGGCAGAGCGCTGATGAATTCATGCGCGCCGGCCAGATGGGCGGCTTCCATCACGGCCTCAAGCGGTGCTCCGGGGTCAGTGATGGCGATGTTCTCGCGCACGCTGCGGTTGAACAGCAGGTTGTCTTGCAGCACCACACCCAGTTGGCGGCGTAGCTGGGCCACACTGATGAGGGAGATGTCTTGGCCGTCGATCAGCAGGCGGCCTTGCTGCGGGGTGTAGAGCCGCTGGATGAGCTTGGTGAGGGTGCTTTTGCCCGAGCCTGAACGGCCCACAATGCCGATCACTTCGCCCGCGCGAATGTCCAGGCTGACTTGGCGCAGCACGGGCGGGGCATCTGGCCGATAGCCAAAGCTCACGCTGTCCAGGGTGATGTGGCCCTGCAACGGCGGGAGTTGGGCGGCATGGCTGATTTTGGCTTCCGTGGGGCAGTTGAGGATGTCGCCCAGGCGGCGCACTGACAAACCGGTTTGCTGGAAGTCGGTCCACATCTGCGCAATGCGCATGATGGGCTGGGCCACCCGGCCTGCAAACATATTGAAGGCGACAAACATGCCCACTGTCAGCTCGCCTTGCATGACCAGGTGTGCTCCCCACCACAGCGTGGCAGCGTTGACCAGTTTGCCCACCAGGCCAATGCTTTCATGAGCGTAGGCGGCCAAGGTGCTGACCTTGAAGCTGGCGCGCACATAGGCGGCCAGTTGTTGGTCCCAGCGCAGGCCCAACTGCGGCTCCAGCGCATTGGCCTTGACGGTGGAGATGCCGGAGATGGATTCCACCAAGAGGGATTGGTTTTCTGCGCCACGGGCAAACTTTTCATCGAGGCGGTGTTTGAGCACGGGCACCACCACGGCGCTGATGAGCGCATAGAGGGGCAGGCTGAGCAACACAATGAGCGTCAGGGTGGTGCTGTAGAGAAACATCACGCCGATGAAGACGATGGAGAACACAGCGTCGAGCACCAGGGGCAGGGCAGTGCCGGTCAAGAAGCTGCGAATGGTCTCCAGCTCTTTGGCGCGGGCCACCGAGTCACCCACGCGGCGGTGTTCAAAGTAGGCCAGGGGCAAGGAGAGCAAATGGCGGTAGAGCTTGGAGCCCAGCTCCACATCAATACGGTTGGTGGTGTGGCTGAAGACGTAGGTGCGCAGCATGCTGAGCACGCTTTCAAACACGACCACAAAGACCAGGCCAGTGACCAGCACGTTGAGGGTGCTGGTGGCTTGGTGGACCAGCACTTTGTCCATCACGGTTTGAAAGAACAGGGGTGACACGAGCGCGAAGAGCTGGAGCACCAAGGAGACCAGAAGGACTTCACCCAAAAGGTTGCGGTAGCGCACCAGGCTGGGCACAAACCATGAGAAGTCAAAGGCGGCGGCTTCGCCCGCCAAGCTGGCTTGGCTGCTGAGCAAGATGAGGTCGCCGCTCCACACCTCGGCCAAGCGCTCCAAGGGCTCGATTCGTGGTTGGCCGTTGACTAGCAGTAAGGCGCGCTGGCCGTCGCAGCGGGCGAGAACGGCCCATTGGCTGCAGGAAGTGGACTCGCCCGCCGTGGCATTCAGGTGTACCAGAGCGGGTAGGGGTTGCAGGGAGAGCCGATTCAGCGCTGGGCGGGTAGCTCGAGCCTTCAGGCCAATGTGCTTGGCGGCGCGCAGAACGTCTGTCACCTGGGGCTGGTAGGCACTGCCCCAGGCCATGCCGTGGGCCACTTGCTCGGGTTCTGCGGCCACTTGCAGCAGGAGGGCGGCATTGCACAGGGCCGCTAGAGCCTGAAGCGCCTCGGGTACCGCAGCAGGTTCACCATCTGGTTGTGCGCCCGGCGGCTGTGAAGCCAAAGCGGTCGATCCGACGTTCATGAAAGACCTTTCAGGGGGGCTCCGACATAGCCCGGAATGCAGAAGGTTTCTAACTCTGCGTGCAAGACTTGTGCGACTCATCCCCAAGAACAATTCGAGTTTGGCTGCTGACACTTATGTGTCAGGTCAGCTCACACCTAAATGTTGCCCGGATCTTCCGAGAATAAAACCCGACAGATGTATCCCTCAGTACCGGGGGGGCCTCCCCCAAATGGGTACCTGATTAGCAAGGTCCGTCGGTACTTCCGCGAATGTGCTTCTGGGTGAAAAGCGGAGAGCGTGTGTGGTAAGGCAGTGGATGCAAGGGCAAGGTTCGCGTGCCCCCACCCTCCGACTTTTCATGCCGGCGCTTATTCGGGCGCGTCCAAATTTTTCCGGGTTGAACGATCGCAGTGGCCGCAGCGTGCCTCGCGATTGCGTTTCGCGCGCGGTCATTGCCGATGCGCTGCAGCAGCGCTCCAAAGTTCCCAACGGTACGGCCAAGGCCATCGACTACGGCCTCAAGCGCTGGGAGGCGCTGGTGCGCCTCATCGACAGAGGCGATCTGCCCATCGACAACAACAGGGTCGAGAATCAGATCCGTCCCGTTGCCCTTGGGCGCAAGAACTGGTTGTTCGCGGGCTCACTGCGCGCAGGCCAACGAGCGGCCGCCGTCACGAGCCTGATCCACAGTGCCCGCCTCAACAGGCATGACACCTACGCCTACCTCAAGGACGTGCTGACCCACTGACCTGCCTACGCGGCTCAACAGCCGCATTGAGGAGCTGCTGCCCAATCGCTGGAAGCCTGCTGACGCCACTGCCTGACTGGCCCCGGTGACGCAAGGTGGGTTCGCTGCACGCTTACAGTCATCTGCTCAAGGCTACATAATGAATCATTGATAGAGGCCCGACGACTGCTTGGCCATTTACGAGTCGAATACCAGTCCAAAATTCAACATCGGCATGTGGAGCAGCTAGAAATTTATTCTGCCTGATCGAAAGTGGTGGCCATGGCGTGCCCGACTGTTGGTGCGAGGTTCATTGGCCTATTGGATGAAGTGCGGGCTGCCAGTGCATCAAGCCACTCGGGGAAAGTGGTGGAGCCACCCCGTAGCCTTGCACTGCGTCACATCCCAGTTTTTGCAGGCGCTGCAGCAGGGCAGGCGTCTCCACCCCGACTGCAGTCACCTGCATGTCCATCGCATGGCTGCTCTCGATAAGGCTCTTGAGGGCCCGCTCGTCGCCTGCTGCTTCTTGGGCAGCTTGAATCAAGCTGCGGTCGATTTTGACCCGCTGCGGTGCCACCTCGATGAGCCGAGCCACATTGCAGTAACCCGTGCCGTAGTCATCCACACTTAGGCCAAAGCCCAACTCGCGAAGTCGGCTCAGGCCGCGTCGAACATCAGCGTCTTCGTCCACAGCCATGGCCTCGGAGATTTCCCATTCCACCTGCACAGGCGCTAGCCCGTAGCGGGCCAATAGGCGCATGGCTTGGGCGGGCCAGGTGTTGCTCTGCAATTGCGATCGTGTCAGGTTTAGGGCCATGCAGAGCGCAGGTTGGCCCTGGGCTTGTAGGCGCTGAAGGGCTTGGCAGGCCTGATCCAATATCCATGGGCCAACCTCGGCCATGTCTCCGGCCCGCTCCAAACGGGGAACTACCTCGGCCGGCGCGAGATGGCCCCACTGGGGATGGTGCAGCCGAAGAAGAACCTCGCAGGCCAGCCAGCGGTGCTGCCGCACACTGATGATGGGCTGAAACAAGAGGCTGAAGCCGAGACGCTGTAAGTCAAGCAATCCGGTGGGGCCGCGCAGGTCTGACAGGTGCCGGTCCACCAGCAACTCGGCCACCAGGGAAGGGGCCTGTTGTGCGGGGGGCGCCATGCGCGCCAACAGCACTTCATGGTGATACACGGCGCGCTTCAATTGCTGCACTTCTTGAGCCGTGTGGGCCAGCAGCAGGCGAGCCTCCAAGTGGTGCAGTGTCAGTTGCGCCGACTTGACCTGATAGTCATTCAGCAGCTTTTGCCTGGCCTCGATGCACGCGGCTTCGTGGTTTCGGGCCTCTAACGCTTGGGCCGAGCGGCCCAAGGCCAGGCTCACCTGGGCCTGTACCCGCCAGAATAGGGCGTGCTCGTCGGTGGTCAGCGTGTCCGCTTGCAGGTGAACGCTATCGATCAAGCTTTGTGCCTCTTGGAGCTGGCCTTGTTTCACGTAGGCCTCTGCCATCAGCACCCGCATTTGGGCCAACACCGCAGGAAAGGCTGGAAGCTGGCAGTCCGCCCATCTCAGCAATGCCTGCGCGGCGGGCAAGTCTTGAGTCAAGCAGTGCAAGGACATCTCGGCCGAGGCCATACACGCTTGTTGCTGGCGGGTCAGTGCACTGGGCCTGCAGCGTTCCAGCCAGTGTGCAGCAGCGTGCGGGTCGGCCCGTCTGAGGCAGGCATTCGCCATGGCATAGGCCATGGCAAAGCGGTGACGGGTGCCGGCATCTTCGGGCAGATTAGCCGCCACCGCCTGCGCTTCTTCCCAACGGCCGGCCCCTTCAAGTACACACAATGTGATGTAGCGCAGCCGTTCCTGCGTCTCGGGGGTAGGCTCTCGCATCAGGGCCAAATTGCTGCCGGCCTTGTCGATGCACTCCAAAGCGTCTGCATAGGCTTGAAGCTGGCTTTGCACGCTGGCGAGCCGGATCCAAGCCTGCGCGGCCCATTCACCGCCCAAGGGCGCCGCCAAGCGCGTGGCCCGGGTGGCGGCTTCCAGAGCGGGTAGCCAGTCGCCTTGCGTTTCATAGACCCAACTGGTCACCAAGTGCAGCAGAGCCACCTCTGTGCCGGGGCTGAATTCGTCGCAATTGGCCAGTAGGGCTTGCGCTTGCTTCAGCGCCAACTCAGGCTGCTCTTCGCGCAAGCGCATAAGTGCGGCCAGCTCAGGTCGGTCTGTGCTCATGCGCGTGCTGGTTCTCACCGTGGGCCTGAGCAAAATCCAGGGCCTGTTGAATAGGGATGGGACGGCTGAAAAAATAGCCCTGCCCGAAGTCGCAGTCCATGCTTTGCAGGGTGTGAGCCTCCTCCAGAGACTCAATGCCTTCAGCCGTGATGCGCATGCCTTGCTCATGCCCGGTGTGGATCAGGGCATTAACGACCCGCTGCTCTCGATCCCCTTGGCTGAGCCTCATCACCAGGCTGCGGTCGATCTTGAGCTTGTACGGGTCGATGTCGATCAGCCGCGAAAAGTTGCAGTAGCCTGTGCCGAAGTCGTCGATGGAGAGGCGGATGCCCAAAGACTTGAGTTGTTCAAGGCGCTGTGCCAAGGGCGCGCCGCTATGGACGGCCAAGGATTCCGTCAGCTCCAACTCCAATCGTTCGGCCACTATTTGGTAACGTGCCAAGCATTGCGAGATGAATGCGAAGAAGCTCTCTTCACCCAATTGCACGGCAGAGACGTTCACGGCCATGCACAAGGGTGCCAAACCCTGCGCTTGCAGTTGGGCCAGGGCCTGGCAGGCTTGGCCCAAAACCCAGCGGCCCACATCCAAGATGTCGCCGGATCGTTCAAGGCGCGGGATGAAGTCTGCGGGCATCATGGGGCCTAGGCGGGAATGTTGTAGCCTGAGCAGCACCTCAAAGCCAGCCACCTGGCGCGTCTGGAGGTCCATGAAAGGCTGAAAGACCAGATGAAAGCCCAATGACGACAGGTCGTAGCTGCCGTCAGCGAGCCTGGGGCAGCCGCCATGCAAGAGCAGCAGCTCTTTGAGCAGAGACTCCACCAGGGGACGTTGTGGATAGCGGCCGCGCAGTTGCGCTTCATGGTCTTGGACTGCGACCTTGAGCCGCTCCATCTCCTCCCGCGAGCGTGCCAGCATCAAGCGGGTGTCGAGATGGTTCAGCGCCAGTTGTGCAGCTTTCAAGCGGTAGTGGTCTTGCAGTTGCTCTTGCTGGTGACAGCCCTGCTGATGCTGCTCGCGCAGGGCCTGCGCCTGTGTGTGGGCGCCGGTGGCGTCTGCCCACTGTGCGCGCTGCAACAGGCTGTCGAGCCGCTCTTCTTCATCCAGGGCCTGCAGTACATCGAGTTGCAAGAAAGTGTCTTGGGCCGCATCCCAATCCCCCTTTGACACCTGTAGCTTGGCGATTTGATGCAGCACGGAGGCACGGTGCAGCGGGAAGGCAGCCAGGGCTTGCGCATGGCGGCGAAGCACGGCCTGCGCCCCCGGCAGATCTTGCTGCAGCACGTGCATTCTTGCGGTGAGGCTAGCGAGCCAAGCTTCATTCTTGGGCGATTCAATGTGGAAGGCGGCCTCTTGCAACCAGCGATGAACGGCGGTGGCATCCCCCTTGTGCAAATAGGTGCTGGCCAATGCGCCGCAGCATCGGAATCTGAACTCGCCGTCGGTGGCTGGATACAGCTCGCTCAGCAGCGCAAGGGCTTCATCCAAGCGCATCAGCTTTCTGAAAATACAGGCGGTGAGATATCGCAGCTCCTTGACCACGCCATCTGGGAATTGCTCATCGACGCATTGAATCGCTTGCTCCACGCAGTGCAGAGCGGAGTCAAAGGCGTTGAGTTGAAACCAGGCCCAGGCCATGGTCTGCAGTGCCCGGCAATGAAGCTGAGGCAAGGCGGTGGCTTGAGCTGCAAGGACGGCTTGATGGGCGGGCTCTAGTGCGGCGGCATGGTGGCCGAGGCCTGTATGGCACAGCGCGCACAAGCGCAGTAACTCGCAACATTCCTGCGGGTACTTCAGGCGATCGCAGCTTTGCAGCCGGTATTCAGTCAGTGCGAGGGCTGAATCGGGATCATGCTGCGCTAGACGCTGAAGATCTTGGAGTTGGTGCATGGCAGCCCGGTCAGCAAAATGCAAGCATGGACTCAAACGGACGGCTCGTCTGCGCCGCTGTCCCGCCCAACCTTGCAGTCTCAATAGATGTCTCGTATGTGAATCAATTTTCGGGTTTCCGGCGCAAAAATGCCGAAACTCGCGCGTGCACTGGGATCGCGGTCGAAGCTACTGGCACAACTGCCTTGGCGTGAGCGCAGCCAAGGCAAAGCGGCACCCGTAGCGCTGCCAACGACGCTGTTGCAACTGTTGTCGCTGCTGCCCGCCCCCAAGTTGATCGCTAAATCTACTGTACCCGTGCCGTTGAAGCTTGGAGCCGCCAGGGTGATGAAACCGCTGCCCCCGCTTAGGCTGATTCCGCTGACCACAGTACTCCAACTCGCTGGTGTGTTGTTATGGTTGAGCGTGCGCGCTCGCACCACGGAGGCTGTTGGAATCACCGTACAGGTATCGGCACCGTTGAGCACCCAGCTCTTACCGCTCCAGTACTGAAGCTGTAGAGGGACCTGCAAAGGGCTTTTCTCATTGCCAAAGGCATTGCTCATCTGCAGCCGCCCGCTGCGCAAGAATTGGCTGGCGTCATAGCCATTGGAGCTGACACCGTCCGTGTCGGTGGCCCGCACGCTGATGGTTTGCGGGGCGGTCAGTTTGTTGGTGAAGCTGAACACGGGCGCTGTGCCAGCGCTGCTGGGCAGGCTGGCCACGCCAAGGCTGAAGGCACTGGCGGGGATGCTGCCTGTCAAGCTGCCCGTCGTGTTGCCACTGGCGTCTGTCAGGTTCACGCTGCGCGCGACAGTGCCCGCATAGTTCTGAGTGATGGCCCCCAAGGCGTTCTTGGCCCTGGCCGTCACCCCAAAGGGCTGGCCTGCATAGCTGAAGCTGCCGCAGGCCGCAGTGGCGGCCAGCTCCAGCCGCGCGGGCTTGACTTGGACATGCGTGGTGACGCTGCCTGCGCCGGACAAGGCCGTGTAGTAGCAGGCCTTAGGCGAGCCTGAGGCAGGGTCACCGAAATAAGCGTTGCTGCAGGGCACCGAACCACTCTGCCCGGTCTTCATGAAGCCGTAGGCGCCGATTCCGTAATAGACGGCAGCCATCACCCCGCTGGGAATCACGCAGGGGTTGGCGCTGCCACCTGCCTCACTCGCGCAGTGCGTCCAGCCCATGACGCCGATTGGGTTGCCTGCCGCTGTCAAGCCGCTGCCCAAATAGCTGTTGCTGGCCAGGCGTGCTGTGGGTGAGACGCGTCCGACTTCGCTCCAACTGGCTGCACTGACATCGGCCACCCCGCCGCTGAACAGGCCCAGCGTGCCGCTGAAGCTGCCGCTTTGAGCGCCCACCCCCAGCGGCTCGGAGCGCACCCAGTCCAGCACCACGCCTTCGCGTGGGCTCTCTTGCCCAAAGTTGGGCAGGACGTTGATGTTGGACCCCCAGGCCAAGGCCTTGATCTTGAAGCTGAAGGGGCTGCCGGCCGTGGCCACGCTTGGGTAGTCGGTGACGATAAAGCCCATGGGTGCTGCGATGAACTGGTCGCTACCGCTGAGGCTCAGGCCCGCGTCATTGGTGCCCACCGAGCCGGTGTAGCTCAGGCTGAGTTGCACACGCCCAGCGTCCCAATACTGCGCGGTAGTGCTGGTGGCACCGTTGGCATCAAAGGCCAGGTTCAGGGTCTGGCCCGTGGCATCGCAGGCTGCGCTGCTATTGCCCGCATTGAGTTTGACTGCTCCCAGTTGCACCGGCGAGCTGCCGCTGCTGGGGTTGACATAGGCGCAGGTGGCCTTGATGGCTCGGGTGACGTTGGCAAAGGCGGGCACGCAGACCTGGGCGTTGTCGCTCGTGCGCACGGCCTTGATGGACAGGGCTTGGCTGGCCCCCGCATAGTGGTCGGGCACGTCAAACAAGAACCCGGCGCTGCCCACCGCCATGGTGCAGGCCCCCGTGCTGCTGGCGGCGGCGCCCAGGCCGCACCACACCGGGCTGCTGTGACCGGGCGTCAGGGAGAGGCTGGTGACGCCCACCGTGGCTGTGCTCACGCTGGTGACCTGGGCACTGATCGTGGTGCTGGAGCTGCCTGCGGGAATGCTGAAGCTGGCCCCCGAGGGGAACAGGGTGCTCACCCCTGCCCCGGTCAGGCTCAGGCTGCCTGTCAGCCCCCCCGTGAACAGGCTGCTGCAGCTCGCATCTCCGCAGGCCTTGATGGTGTAGGTGGTGGGCGCACAGGTCACACCGCTGTTGCTGCTGGCGGAGATCTCGATGTGGTCCAGCAGCCTGCGCGTGACCGTGAAGTAGCCCACACCGCCCATGCCGTTAAGCACGGCATTTGAAACGGTGGCGATGCGCCCAGGCACGCCGGTGCTCACACCCGCTCCGCTGGCGACACAGGTGGCTGCAGTCATGGTTGTGTCAGCGGTGCCGGTGCTGAAGTCTTGTGCCGTAGCGGTGCTCAGCCAGAGTGCTGAGCCCCCTGAGGTGAAACCGCTGGGAAGCATGCTGTCCGGTACGCAGATGCTGAGCTGCGAGGGTACGGTGCCGGTCGCTTGCAAGCGCCAAATGCGGCTGCTGCGTGCGCGCCCGGCCAAGGTGCCCACGGTGATGGTGGCTGTGGTGGTGGAGCTCTGACCATTGTCGCCCATGACCACGTAGGAAAGGTCTGTGGCCAGGGCCATTGCCCCCGTGGTGGGCGTGATCAAGCTGGCCGAGGACGGCATGGCAGTGCCGGAGATGACGGTGATCTGGTCCCCACTGTTTACCGACCGCGAAATCAACTGGTTGAGCTTACTGGTGTCGTCTCGCCCCAGCGCTACGATGTTGTTGTGATAGCCGGTGCCGGCCGACCAGATGGTGCTACCTGCGCTGTTCAGGTAGCTGGTGGCGGGGGCTCCGTTGCCGCCAAGGGTGACCCCGTACTTCACGGCCAGATAGCTTTCCAATTGCTGGGCCTGGGCGTTACTCATGGTGTTGCCCAACATCATTACGCCCTCGGCCAATATGCCGCGCCAACCCGCTCCCGCGTTGCCGACGCTAAACGTTCCGTTTGCACCCGTTAAGGGGGACGGCGAGCTAGCTGTCGCCATCTGCACGCCATTTTTCCGAATCGCCTGTTTGACACCGAAAGGTGAGGCGGTCGAGGCATCTTTAAAGAAGGTGAAGACCGACACGCGATTGATCAGATTCGAATCGGTGTACCGAGCTCGACTCACGCTGGCGTCGGCAGAATCCCAAATGACATCTCCGTCATGCGGGAAGTGAATGCCAAAGCGCCCGTCCCAACCGTTGACAGGGACGCCATACTCGCCCAACAACATGACATTCGTCATGTTGGCCGTGGGGTACCCCACCAACGCATAGTGCCCCTGGCTCCATGCTTGAGTCGTCAGCATGCTGGCAGCCGTGAACGACTGGTTGGTGGTGAACTCCACCACTGGGTTGAAATTGATGTTCTGCGCATTGTTGTTGCGGAACTTAGGTCGGGTGGCGCTACCGCTCAGACCCTTAGAAGGGTTTGCGTCGTTGGTCCAGGTCGCAATGTCTGAATTGTCAGCCTGGGAAATAGATGAGGCTTGCGACCACCACGCAGCACTGGGCATGCCTCCCGGCCGACAATATGCTTGCGTAATGTTTTGTACTTCGTTAGCTGCCAGTGCTCTGCCATATAGGCGCACATCGTCCACCGCTCCATCGAACGCTGTACCGTTCAAAGCGTTGGCTCCGATGGTTAGGCTGTTGCTCCATGAAGGGAGGTAGCGCATGCTGTTGTTGGTGCCAGATGCCACCCCATTGATGTAGAGCGTTCCGACCCCTGTATAAACCCCGTTGGCGTCAGGACCTGAAGTGGCTTGGTAGGTCGCTGCAATATGAACCCACTGCCCTAGTGCCACTGCGCCTGCACTGATGGAGTCCCAGTAGGGGGGCGCTGAATCGCCTCGACCAGTCCAAAATTGCCACTGATTGCTGGTGCTTGCGTAAAGATTGAACCCTCGAGTCGGAAACTCATCCCGCATCATGAGCGGTGTGCGCCATGTCCCCTGACTTCCATCCGCTCTGGCCCACAACGCTACTGAGAAGTTCGGGCGCGGACTCAGGGCCGCGTGTTGCGTGACTTGAACGCGTGAGCCGCCAGAAAACTTGGCCCACGATTGGCCACCACAGAAGGCTGGAGGAGCTGCCCCCATTGCGGCATTGCCCACAAATGTTCCGCCAAAGCCATTTCCTGTGCTGTCGGTGTTTGGACTGGTGTCGAGACCGGTCGCGTTGTCAAACTTATGGTGCATCACGAGGTCGCCCGTACTGATCAATGACCAACTGGTGATGGTTTGAGTGGCTACTGCGCCACCTGTTGCTCCTGTGAAGCCCACATACATGGTGCTACCGAACTTGCTCTGCAGATTGACGTTGAGGCTGTCTGCAACGGTGAAGTTGGCTCCGCAAGCGGCGTACGTTCCGTACAACGACAAAATGTTGTGCTCTGCTTGATACGACAATGTGAAATTGCCGACAACGCTGCTGCAGCTCCCCAGCGCGTTGGGGGCAGGCTTCGTTCCCACAGCGTTGTTTCCGAATCCAATGCGGTTGTTTGTCCAACTGCTGATGGTGAGATTGACATGGTTGCTGATGCCATCTACCCCGATACCTCCGCCAACACCGCCGATGGCGTTGAGTCCGGCACTTTGCATGGCAAATGAGATGCCGTCAGCTTGTGTTGGCGAGCCAATCAGCTGAAAAGCAAAGGAGGTAACAAATGATTTGGAGGTGGAAACTGGTGCAGTTTTCCAAGCCGATGCCACCTGACTCCCCACGGATGCAGTCAGTTGTAAGCTGCTTCCCGCCACAGTGGCGTTGCCGTTCAGGGTCATATCTGTTCCCAGCACGGCTACGGCTGAAGCCGATGTAGCCGTTCCCCACAGGCACAGAAAAATGAGAAATGTTGCCAAAAGGCCTGCACGTCCGATCACACGCCGTCTCAACCAAGCTGCGAGTCCGAATATGGAGTAGTTCATTTGGCCGTGTCGAGTAACTTAGGCGCTCCGAGTAGATCTTTAACTCCACCGCGCTCCGCGCTCATAGACATGAGTTCCCTATCTTTGCGCTGAAACAGCGCACGGTTAGACGCCCTGGGTCAATGGGAAGCCTAATGGCTTGCCATAAGAAGGTGGCGGTAGGTGCGGTTCCGCAGACCATTGATCCAGCGTCGCAAAGTCCCCCGGCCTGCACGGTGAAAGGTAAGTACCGGCGGGAACACGACGCAATTCCATGCATTGCACGGTGGTCTTGCTGAGGTAGCTCGGTCGTCGGCATTGATCTCGCAACAGACTCGTATCAGAGGATGTGGGATCACAGTACTCGTCGATGATCTGTGTCAGTTGAATTCTGGACGAGCAGCTGATTTCAGGCAATGAAGCGGTGTTTAGAGGGAACGAAATGAATGTTTAAGGTAAGTCAGAGGATCCATTCAATACGAGCACTGCGGCTATGACGCTATATCGTGATTCCAGGTGACGTTGAACTGCAATGCTGAATTCTCGGCAAGCCTCCAACCCTGTGGCGGGGCGATATGAGGCATTTCCTTTGAGCTAATGTAGACAGTGCATTGAGCTTCCCGCCTCTCGCCAGCAGACCACGGCCCGTTCGCCATCAATTCAACACGATCCGCACCAACTCGCTCAATCGCTTGTAGAGCTGACAGCAGTCTCCCGAGCAGCGCGGCTCGTTGATGTGTGTTTTCGGGCCAAGGGCCAAGTTGCTGCCAAACGGCGGCGGCCTTTCGATGCTGCCACTCGGTCAGGCGCCAGTAGCTCTCCAAGCTGAGACCTAACTCGCCTGGTGGAATGCCACCCTCCTTCATATCGCGCGCGTTGGCTGCGAGGTATTGTCCCAAAGCCTCCAAGCCGTCTTGAAGATGCTCGTCGGTAATCTGAATCGCTAAGCGGTTCAAGACATTGAGCACCAGGTGCGTGTCAACTGGCAGCACAGGATCGGCTGGCTTGATGTCCGTCCGCATAGGCTCGCGTGTACCGAAATGGCGGTACCAGGCGACGCTTGCCACTCCGCCCAAAATCATGCCAAGGATCACGTACATCAAGGCGTTCATGTTGGACACGGCCCGTGCTTAGGGGTTGAATTTCTTCGCTTTGTTCTCGCATCAAGCGTCTTCGTCGCAAGCTGCAGCGATTCAAATCTGACGCCAGCATAGTAGCGCAGCCATGCATGGATGAGGTTCGCATATCGCACCGCTCACCAGGGTGGCGTTAGCCTTTTGGGGGGGCGTCATGAGCGCACAGTGTTGGGATGTTTTTACCAGCGAAAAGGTCACAGGCTCGTTATGGGCTGGAGTGCAGTTGGCGCAACAGTTGAGCAGTGCCGGGGAGTCTGTTCGGCTGTACGTAGATGACCTAGCTGTGCTATCGGCACGGCTGCCGGGTTTTCGTGGCCCGGAAGATAGCGATGCGGTCTGGGCGGGGCTCGAAATATCTGAACCTCATACCCAGTCACTGGTCCCTCTTGGGGACCACGCTGTTCTGGTGTGGGGCGCACTGCTGCCAAATGCATATTCACAGATATTGGCGGCTGAGGGGGGGAAGTCTCGGCTGGTGCAACTTCTGGCCCCTGATGGCGATAGGCTGCTGGGGCATCGTTCATTGGGCGCATTTCCAGGCTGCAGACACGAATCGTGCTTGGTTTTTGACAGCCAGAGTTTGAAGGGGGGCGCGGTGAAGCCGACCTTTCCGGTACACCGGGCACATCGCCTCAGGGACCTCTTTAGGAGGAGGCGGGACTTGCTGGAGGCGCAGGAGGTGTGTGCTGAGGCGCAGCAGAGCAGCTTTTTTGTGCTTCTGTCGGGCGAAATCGCCTTTGACCCGTGTCCGCTGGTGCGCACGCTCAGAGCCACGCAACGCCCAACAGTGGTGTGGGTGGAGCCAGGGGCGGCGCAATTGATTATTTCCTGTGCGTTTGGTGTGCCGGTGGCTGGGCATGGTGCGATTCAACTGGGCCAGTTGACTTTGGTGTTTCTCCCCTCCGCCAATTGGGCACAGCAAGACGAAATGATGGCTGCAGCGGACCTGGTGATCTCGTCCGATCTCAGCCTATGCTGGCGCGCGAGTTGCATGGGAACACCCCTGCTGCCCGTGCTGCCAGGCGGCGATTTGAGTGATTTTTTGGATTGGTACTGTCAGGGCAGCATCGCCTCGCCCCAAGTTTTGCTGCGACATTTGTGTAGTCGCTTGCAAAAGTACGATGGACTGGGCGAGGCGTGGCACTGGTACTGGTCATGTTTGCCCGATTTCGACGACCATGCTCAGGAGATCAAGCAGCGCATCGACGAGGTGCCTGATGTGTTGAGTCTGCTGTTGCTGCGCCCACACGACGGGCAACTGCGGCACCCTGCCAGTTCTGAGCCGCGCGCTGCACGCATGGTGAGCATGCTCTGACACTCGCAAGCGCCGGGTGGCAACCTCGAGGTCTTGATGCTCGATGATGTGATCCAAAAAGAGATCAATGCATGTTGTGTGAGGCTTGTGCCGTCCGGGCAAAATGCGGGCTACCTTGGGCTCTGTGGTGGCGTGCTGACAAATCGGCCTTAATCGATCACGACTGATGGCAGTTTGTGGGCCTGATCAGTGCTTTGGGCGCGGTGGACCTGCTTTACAGTAGGGACACAAATAAGTAGGCTGTCGAAGAGACCGCCTATAACGCGCCCAGACCCTGCAATGACATCTTCAGTCCGTGTCCTAGTTGCCGAAGACGACCCTGTGCAATTGGAGGCCTTGGCCCAGTGGGTTGTGCAGCTCAAGCCACACTGGTCCGTGGTGGCCCAGGTGGGCTCGGTGGACGGCGTCCGCCAAGCCATTGATAGCTTGGCGCCTGACCTCCTGATTTTGGATATTCACTTACCCGGCGTGGACGACTTGAACTGGCTGAGCCAGCTCAACTACAACGCGCCTGCGATCTTCGTGACCGGTGATGCTGGTTTTGCGATTGAAGCCTTTGATCGCAGTGCGGTGGATTACTTGCTCAAGCCCGTCACGATGCGGCGTCTGAAAGCAGCGCTCGACAAAGTTGATGCACGTGGAGTCGCCGTCCGCGCGCCCGCCAGGCTTGTGGTACCTGAAACAGAGCAGGCCTCATCGGTGCGAGGCTCGGTCGACAGCGAGCCTGGATTTTCTGCGGCACATGCCGGCTGGCTGACCGTAGCCAAAGGCCAGGATTTGATGTTGGTGGCGCCTGAAGAAATCGTGTATCTGCAGGCGGACCAGAAGTACACCCGTGTGGTCACGGAGCGCGGTGAAGGATTGGTGCGCACCGGCATCACCGAATTGCTAGGGCGGCTGGACGAGAAATTTTTCGCGCGAGTTCATCGCAGCGTAGTCGTCAATATCCGTCATGTTGCTGCTGTCAAACGCAATACTCTGGGCTTCATGGAGGTCCACTTGCGAGGCCGCAGCGAGGTCTTGAAGGTCAGCAAGAGCTTCCAGCAAGTCTTCAGGATGCTCTGAAATCTGCTCAGTTCAGAAAGTCGGAGTCTGGGGACTCCGGGAGCCCCGTCAAGTCAGCCAATGCGGCATGGAGGCGGGAAGGGCGCAACGGCTTGTACAACACCTTCACTTGTTGAGACTGCGCACGCTGAGCAACGCCAGGATTCACATCTCCGGTCAGCAAGATACCGTGAATTGTCCGGTGGCCAGCCGCTTCGCGAAGGGCGGCAATCACTTGGAGGCCATCCATTGGGTTGTCGAGTTGAAAGTCCGACAGCACCACTTGCGGCCAAGGCGCTGAGGACCGCAGCATCTGCAGGGCCTCGGCACCACCGCAAGCGCTACGCACCTGGCAGTTCCATACAGCCAATAGGCTGGCCGTACTGTGCCGTGCGGCCTCATCGTTTTCGATCAGCATCACTTGCAGTCCCTCAAGCGAGGGCAGATCGCGCGCTCGCTCGCGGGGTGCTGGTGGGCGGGGTGTGAGCGTCTGGCCTGCTGGAGCGAGGGGCAGCTCCAGCGTGAACTCTGAGCCTTGACCCACATATGAGACAAGGTGGATATTCCCGCCTAAGTAGCGAACGATACGGTCTACCACGGCAAGGCCCAGGCCCACCCCTTCGATCGCGTCTGTGCCCTCCAATCGGTGGAACTCTTTGAAGATGTGGGCTTGATCCTCAGGCGCGATGCCAGGGCCAGTATCTTTGACCGTGATCTGCAGCCTGTCCCCTTTGGTTTGCAGAATCAGCGCAACTTGCCCTTCTTCGGTGTACTTGATGGCATTGCTCACCAAGTTCCAGACGGCTCTTCTCAGCAAGGAAGGCTCGGAGACCATGTCCTGTGCCGAGGCGTTGACTTGCAGTGACAAACCTTTGGCGTCGGCCAGCACTTGAAAGTTATCGGCCACGTCACGCAACATTCGCTCTACATCGAACTGCCGTGGTCGGGCATCCAGAGCACCGCTTTCTATGCGTCCGAGGTCGAGCAATGTGTTCAAGATCTCTTGCATGTGCCGGATGCCGCTGAGTGCCGTTCGGGCGCGCTGCTCCTGTTCCGCTAAGTCTTGTGTGGGGCGCCAGCTCTCCACGTACATGCCTAAGGAGTGGACCGGTTGGCGCAGATCATGGCTGGCCACCGCAATTAGGCGGCGGCGTGAGTCCAGGGCCTCCGACAGTGCGCTGTTTTGCTCGGTGATTCGGCTGGCCAGCACTTGGTTGCGGTAAGACAGTGACAGCATGGCGACCAACTGCTGATACTGTCGGTTCATGGCGTCTTCAAACTCTAGGCACAGCAGCAGGATCCACGCGGCGACCAGTGCTTTGGCCTCGAAGTCACTCACATACCATGCCACCGCCAGGGCACCCATGAAGAGCCACAGAGGCACTCGGATCATGATCTTCTCGCCCTGCGTGAAGACGACCACGATGGCCGCGTTGGCTACCATGAGCATGGTCAAGAGTGTCTTCTGGGTGAGGGGCAGATCGTTAAAGATCAGCAGGGTCAGGATGCCCCACTGAAGGGCGTAGCCAAAGTTCCAGATGAGATTCAAGCCGGCCCACATGTCGAAGCTATTGCTTCGCTCTTGCTCAGATTGCGCCAAATAGCGCTTTTGCATGGTGGCCCGAAAGCCCCACCACACCATATTGCTGATTACCCATGCGATCAGCACCACCTGATCGGTGTAGCTCCAGCAGAGCAAGAACACGATAGGGATGCCCGCCCAATATCTCGACCGCAGGCCAGCCATGGCTGCCATCATGTGATTCAAGAGTGTCGCCCGAATGACCTCTTGGGGAACATCAATGGTGCCAAGATCATTGACGTGGCTATCCGCAGGAGTATGCGCAAGCTTGCGTCTATCTGTAAAACGCTTCATCCATCGAAACATATGCGCGGTACTCATTTCGGGGCCCGTTACGAGAGGTTTGCACAAACTGATCTTGCCCCCGCGATACCGGACCAGTCCAGTCGCTGAGTTAGCCCTGGCGGGCGGGCTGATTCTGCCGCCATCTCCCCCTGGGCGACATCATCCTCAAACTTGGGTGGGGATGAACGTTGTTGAAGTGCTCAAATGTCCCTGACTGTTGGCCTTAGCCGGTGTAGACCAGAGCCCGGCTTGTGGACAGGGTTGCCCGCCCTGACACCGCATCCGCAAAGCTTGGGCACCTTGGCCAGGCTGGAGTCGATCCAGCACTTTGTGCTCACGCGCCCAGTCAGCCAAGTCTTTGGGATAGACCAAATGGTCCCGAAAGCTGCTGTCATCGATGCCATACAGCACGCAGATCGCAGCTGCCTCAAAGGCCCAATAGCCCTCGTAGGCTGAATACTCGTCGGTAACCACCAGGTGCCCGTCGTGCCATGGCACTCCCTCGAACGACTTGTACCAACCCTCTAGATATTGCTTCACAAAAGCGCTGGCGTCTTGCGGGGTCTCGGCGGTGTAGAACGCATCGATCAGCGGGTCGTAGGGCTGCTCGTGGAAGAACTCAGTTGTCTCGTCGTCCGGGTCCACGATGACCTTGGCCAACAGGCCTTCCAGCAGCAGGTCGGTGTGGCGAAATCTGGTGAGCCAATCAGAGATACGTCGTACCGCATCGGCTCCGCCGAGCAAGATACCTAGGCTCACCATGCTGATCGCGAGTTGGTAGTGGTGTCGGTTTTCCTTAATCGTGTCACCAATGGCACCTTAATTTGGCAGCGGCCACGGCCACAGTTTATGGCCATTACAGGCTGAGCAATTGCTCACTTCATGTGATTCTTTGGGTGAAGTGCGCTCCCGAATGTGAACCCTTTATTTGTCAGTAACTTGCAAATAATCCCTTAATCGTGTCACCATGTGCGTAGGTTGCGTAACAGGGGGCGTCAATGAAGCAGCTAGTGGTGGTGCCAGGCGCAACGGCCGTTGCAGACGACCGTGTCGTGATCATCGTCCAGGTCAACGCATCCGGGCAAGTGCAGGTTCGCGATCTGGCTACCGGTGCGGTGTCGACAACCCCAGCATCAGCGTTGCGCCAGCTTCCCGTCTTGGAGCGCAAGCGCTTGGACCTCACTGGTCTGGAGCAAACGAGCGACGCAGATTGGCAGCAAGCCCGAGACCGCGAGAAAGCGGTTCAGCAGCTGCAAGCAAGTGCAGACGTCAAAGCTGAGGCTGGACGTATTGCGGACCTCATGGGCGTGTCTGAGCGCACGGTGTTTCGCTGGTTGGCGGCCTATCGCAAAACCCCATCGACTTCTGCACTGCTGCCAGCCCGAGCGGGGGCGCCAACGGGTGCGAGTCGATTGAGTCCTCAGATCGAGAGTGTCATCGATGAGGTCATCAGAGATGTCTATCTGACCAAGACCCGTGCGAAGAAAGAGGAGGTCGTCCGGCAAGTTGGATTGCGCTGTGCCCACCGCAGACTTGCTGCACCATCACGAAAGCCCATCCTGGCAAGACTGCGAGCACTCGATGCCATGGAAGTGGCCAAGGCTAGGCTGCAGCCCAAGGAAGTGGCAGCCTTGTTCGAAACCGTGCCGGGCAGCTATCGGGTGGAGCGGGCGCTGGAAGTCGTTCAGATTGACCACACCAGAGTCGATGTCGTGGTGTTGGACGACGAGCATAGACTTCCCATCGGGCGACCTTGGTTGACCTTGGCTGTGGACGTCTGCACCCGAATGGTGACGGGCTTTTACCTCTCTCTGGAAGCTCCCTCCTCTACCTCGGTGGCACTGTGCTTGACGCACACGGTGATGCCCAAGGACCTCTGGCTCAAAGCCAGAGGCTTGCCCTGCTCGTGGCCAGTATGGGGCATCCCCCAGTCCATTCATGCGGACAATGGCCCTGACTTCACAAGTGCGGCTTTGCAGCGTGGCTGTGACGAGCACGGCATGACATTGATCCTGAGGCCGGTGCGTCAGCCGCGGTATGGCGGTCATATCGAACGTTTGATCGGCACGATGATGGGGAGAGTGCATCTGCTACCTGGCACGACAGGGTCGAACCCGCAGGACAAAGGGGCATACCCCTCAGAGGCCGAAGCGGTGATGACCTTGGGCGAGCTTGAGCGCTGGTTGGCGATAGAGATCTGCGACCAATACCACCATCGAGTGCATCGCAGCCTTGGTCGGCGACCTGCGGCGGCCTGGAGCGAGGCCATGCGCAATGCGGGTGCTGGGCTTGGCGCTCTGCCGGGCGACATCGAACAATTCACCGTCAGCTTTTTGCCGTTCGAGATGCGCAAGCTCAGACGTGACGGCTTGCATCTGTTCAACATTCGCTATTGGGATCCGGTGCTGCCCGTGTTGGCCAAGCTGGGCGAAACCATGGTCGTCCGATACGACCCCAGAAATCTCTCGAAGGTCTACGCTCAGAGTCGCGACGGAAGCTACGTCCCGATTGCCTATGCGGATATCGCGCTGCCGCCTATTTCATTGTGGGAGCAACGATCGGCAGTGGCACGCATGCGAGAGGCCGCCAACTGCCAAGTGACGCAGGCAGCGATGTTCGAAGCGGTGTTAGAGCAGCGAGCATTGATTGAGCAGGCCAGCGGCAAGACCAAAGTAGCGAGGCGCTCTGCGCAGCGACAGAAGAACGGGGCGTCGGCTACAGAAACTTTGCGTGCAGGCGCGCCAGTCCCGCCCGTTGATTACGATAAGCCGGTGCAACCGTTCGAAGGCGAAATTTGGGAGCAATGACGTGGCGGGTCTTGAACATCTGCATCCGGGCGTTTGGTCCTACATTGATGTGTCCAGCAGCGAGCGCATTCACCGCTTGTACACGCCTAAATGGGTGTCATACGCACTGGGTGACGAAGCATTGGCGCGGATGGAGCACCTCCTGGATCACCCACCTTGCGGCCGCATGCCCAGCATGCTTCTGTACGGGGACAGCAATATGGGTAAGACCATGTTGATGGAGAAGTTTGTCAGAGATCACCCTGACGTTCACGATGGTGATGGCGAAGTGGTCAGTCGCAGGGTGCTGCGGCTCCAGATGCCAGCAAAACCCGACGACGGGAGACTGTACTCACAGATCATCGAGGGGCTCGGCCATCAAGCGCCATTTGCGCGCCGTGGCCTAGACATCGAGATGCTGTGCTTGCGGCTGATGCATCGATCGCCACCCAAGGTGATGATCGTTGATGAGGTGCATCACCTGCTGGCAGGCTCAGTTCGAGAGCAACGCCAGTCCCTGAATCAATTGAAGTTCCTGAGCAATGAATTCAGGATGCCCATCATTGCCTTGGGAACCAGCGAAGCGCTGTACGCGATGCAGACAGATGCGCAGATCGCTTCCCGCTTTGAACCCTTTGCGCTTCCAAGGTGGCGAGAGAGTGACGCCTTCAGATCCTTCGTGGTGAGCTACGGCCGCCTGCTGCCACTGGCCAAGCCGTCACCATTCGCAGAGAAGGACATTGTCCAAAAGTTGATGGCCTACAGCGGTGGCCTGACAGGCAAGGTGACCAAGCTGTTGGCGCAAGCGGCTGAGCTGGCTATCAGGACCAAAACAGAGTCCATCAGCATGGAACTGCTCGAGGAGGCCGCCGCCGCCGGCACCTTCAAGCTCACAGCCAGGACGCAGGCGGAAAGTGCGCAATCTTGAACGTCTCGAAGCCGCGTTGAGGGCTCCGGTGACAGATTAAGGGATCATCGCTGCCAAATTAAGGTGCCATTGGTGACACGATTAAGGTGAACCGACAGCAGTGGTGTTGCTGTGCTTGATCTACAGATGGGCCGTGAAGCAAGCGCAGCGAACGTTGACTCTCAACGCCTTGCTGGCCATATTTGCGATGGTGTCGATCTTCATGCCATTGAACCTGCTGTAGGCGACAGGCGCCAGGGCGTGTGACTGCACCACAGTTGGTCGAGCGTGAACCCATAAAGCATCCATTCACACCCATTCTTTCGTCAGATCCCTGAAGGGTCCACATTCTGAGAAATGGGTGTTATTGGGCGTATTATTGGTTCTATGCTCCGCTCTGACACCCTTCGAATCACCCCTGAGATCTTGAGCCTGATCGCTCGGATTGATGAGTTCAAAGGCGCTTGGCGTGCCTTGGGCACCCTAGCGCCTGATCGTCTGTCTGCCTTACGCAGGGTGGCCACCATAGAGAGCATCGGGTCGTCAACCCGCATCGAGGGCAGCAAGCTGTCCGACAGGGATGTGGAGAGGCTGCTTTCCAACCTGGCCATCCAGTCTTTTGAGACCCGTGATGAAC